>NZ_JAOAMU010000009.1 GCF_025154075.1 Chryseobacterium herbae | reverse complement strand
CCTCTTCCAATCAACTGCGAAATATTACGAATTATTTTGCTAAAAAACACCAACTATTTTTGACCACATTACCTTTTTTTAAATCAGTTCTGAAATTCCGGAGACCCTTAAAATTGGTAGCAATGACAAGAAGTAAGGCGTAAAAAAAATACCTGACCGGGTTGTCTATAAAGACAAAAAAAAGTATTCCGCCTACAATTGCGATTGATCCTAGAACCGTAAAAAAGATATCCGATATTTTTTTGAATTTTCCAGCCATAGGAAGTGAAGCTTGCGCGTGAAAAAATTATAGTTGGTATCGTTTGAACCGCTGATCAAACATATCTGTTTTAAAATTATTTTGTAAATATTGGTCTGCAAGCTCCCAAATCTGATCGGTGAAATCTTCGTTCTCTTTTATGATTCCGTTCCCTTCATCTTCTGCAATGTCGCCCTGAGAGTAAATATATTTTCTTTCCAGAACTTTGTCTTTGTACTTCTCAAAATAATAGGTATCCGAAATATCGGAAATCATAAATTGAATGATGTCTCCGTCAAAATCTGAAATATCATAAATCTGTCCTAATCCCGTGATGATAAGTGTTCCGGTTTCTGTTTGTACAATATCAACCGTATTTTCATCCCGGAAACTATCGGTTGCTTCTTCAAAGTCTACCTCTTTTAGGTAAGAAATTTCGGCATCAAAAAGATTTTTAATTTTTTGCTCATCAACCTGGCTGTTTATTAAGATCCCTGTAAAATTAAATCCCATCGTCTTATATTTTTGGTTTGTATATTTTGTTTTCTTTTCCGATGAGTACAGCAAAACCATTTTCCAGAGCAATATCTACAATTTCATTTTGCAGTCTTTTGATGTCATCGTAATCGATATCTATGGTAAAAAAGTCAGCATATTCTTCGAAGATTAAATAATTTCCCCAAACCATTGTGTTCGGCAGTTCCGGAAATCTGGATTTGATAAGGCTAATGATTTCTTTTAATTCTGAGGTTGTCTCAGTTTTAGGTTCAGCCAGTTTTTTACTTAATCCGATCCACGTTTTGGTGTCAGACTCAGTAAGTATTTGCATATCAGCAATAATGATTGAAAATTTCATTTAAATAGAGCTTAATCTGAAAATTACTAAAAAATTTCAATAGAATAATAATATGGGCTAAAGTTTTAAAAAAGGATGAATTATCGTTTTACTTCAACAATTTAATATTTCCTGATTTTCACACTGGAAGCACTTTTAACTTTTACTTTGTTTCCGGTCTTTTTTAATAACCCGGTTTGTGGATCGCGCTTGAATACAACAATATTTCCACTGCCTGCATTCGCCACAATGACAAACTTTCCTGTTTCATCAATGTCAAATACCCTCGAGTGTTTCCCTATCGTTGACTGATAACCGATGTTCTTTAAAGTTCCGTCTTCAAGAATTGAAAAAATAGCAATATTATTTTCTACACCACGATTAGCAGCATACAAAAACTTTCCGTCCGGCGAAATGTGGATATCCGAACTTTCAAAATCTTCTTTGTATTGATCCGTATGGGTATTCACCCTCTGAATACTGGTCAGAATAGTATTTTCATATTGATACTCATTAACCGTTCCTGATAATTCTTCAATACAGTATGCAAATTTTCCATTGGGATGAAAGGTAAAATGTCTCGGTCCACTACCTAAAGTGGATTGAATATATGGTTGTTTTCCGGGTTGTACAGGCTCCTTTTTATCACTGTCAAACGTATAGGATCTGATTTTATCCGCACCCAGATCGGTTAGGAATAAATGATCAAAGTCCGGGGAGAAAACAGCAGCATGAACGTGTGATCTGTCCTGTCTGCCTTCATTGATACTTCCTTCTGAAAACTGAAAATTCTGTACAGCCGGCTGTATGGTTCCGTCTTCAGAAACAGGGTAAACGGAAGCGCTGCCTTCTGTATAATTGGCATTTACCAGCCATTTGCCATTTCGGTGAGCACTTAGATAAACCGGGTTTTCACCGCCACTTTTCTGACTGTTTATATAGGTAAGCGTCTCATCTTTGGGATTGAATTTAAAACTGCTGACACTTCCTGCATTGGGTGTTTTACTTTCGGTACAGGCAAAAACATACCGGCCATCCGCGGATAAAGTCAGAAATGAAGGGTTTAAAATTCCTTTCAGAGAGGTTACTTTGGATAATTTTCCTTTGAGGGTATCCAGCTTATATACGTAAATGCCTTCGGTGGTTTTATCACGGTTAAATGAGCCGATAAAGACATACGTATTTTGCGAATACAGATGGATGGATACTAAAAGGACGATGAGTAAGCTGAGTATTTTTTTCAATTTTTAAAAAGGTTTATAGGGGTAACATTATATAATTTCCGGGCAAATCTGACAAATGATGAGATCGTAACTTATGGTTATGATAACCTGTATTATTTTATATATTCAATCTTCCCTCTGAAATATCCTTTTCCTTTGTGTGGGATGACGTTGCCATATTGATCATATTCCGTTTTTTCAAACTCTACATAACCGTAAATGCTGTCATTGGGTTTATATGCTGACTTGTCCAGGATCAGTTTTTGTTTGGGGTTTTTAAATGCAGACGGTTTTTCATGATCTGTTATATGATCACTCATCCGAAATGGAGAAACCTCATATCTATGGTCATGAATCTGTATATTGAATCCTCCTGAAGTGAATCCTGAATGATACACGATATTGACATTGAGGGTATCAGTGTCTTTCCAAAATATGGGTTCACAAACGTACTCATTGCTTTTATCGAAAATAAGTTGTGTGGTCTTCTTGCTTTTGGGAGGCTCTGAATCAATCATCATCTGAATTTCATTTTCAGATTCCATTTGCTTGAAAATTTTGTTGTTTTTCAGATTTCCATCGACAGAGAATGGTAATCGCTCGCTTTGGCTCTTTTCCTTTGAGCAGCTCAATAAAAATATAGAAAAAATAAGGGCCGAAATTTTGAATTTCATAGTAAAATATGTGTTTGCTGATAAGTACTTCATTGGTTTATCGTTTAATTCTTCGCCTCAAATCCATCCTGTATGGCCGCTTTTAATATATCGGTGTTGATGTCTTTCAGCTTTTTGAACTTAATACAATAGCCAGTGACGCTCGCTTTACCTATTTTTTCTCCGTAGATTTCAGATAAATAAGTCTTATCCTTGATGGTTAGAATATAAACTGAAATTCCGGTGGTGTTTCCACTGATCCCAATCTGATAAAATTCTCTGGTTTTCCCACCAGCATATTCCATAATTTGAAATCCATAGCCGATATTGGGATTGGAGACCGTTTTATGGTCTTCGTTTTTGCCATCCAGAAACCATAATGTACATCCTGGCGATATTTCCTGAATCATGCGGTGCAGATCCTGCATATCGTTACGTTTGGATTCTGGCTGGCTGTGGATATATTCTTTGATTTGTTCCTGTATGTTCATGAAATTTTGGAGTGGTTTTGTAACTGTTTAAACTGATTACTTGTAAAAAATATTCTCGATAAAAGATCTGAAAAGTTCAATTTTGAACTTGACTGTACTTTGCAAATCTATGCCTTTAATGCTTTTTTAATTTTTGAATCTAACAATTATTCTTGTCCTTTGGCCTTCGTTAACTCCAAAAATGAAACTGTAGATGTGTGTAGAATCATTGTCCCACCTAACAATTTTTTGCCACCAATCATCAGTTTTTTCATTTGTTTCTTCGCCTTTTCGTGATAACTTTTTAGATATATATCCTTTATTAAAATTATACAGATTGTCAATAAAAGTAACCTTCTTTTTATCCTGATTCCAGCTATACTCAATTAAACGGAGAATGCTATCATTTTTTGTGAAAAAATAAGAAACCTGTGTGTCTAAATTTGCTGTATCCCTTCTGAAAATTATAGGTTGTGCAAATTCATATTTTTCTATATCCGGGAAATACTCTTTTGATAAACCAATATTAAATGGTTTTGTATACTCAATCCCGTTATTTTTCTTTTCAATTTTCCGAATATCTGAGAGTTTTATTTGTTTAAATTCAATTGCTGTATTTTGAATTTTTACATTCTCAAAATTATTTTCAGGTTTGCAATTTAATATGGAGAGCAAAACAAAAAGATGAATAAATATTTTCATAAGCAAATGTTTGCTAAAATTTTTGGGAATTAAATTTCTTTTTCATAGACGTTTTTATCTTCTTCTGCTTAAAATAACAGCCCTTGCTATTCGCGGTCGGTTATACCGCTGAAGAAAAATAGGGTAAATATTAAGAAGGATATTCAAGATCAACAACCATAACGATTGAAGAATTCCAAACTTGCAGGCTACAAAAATAGTAAATCCCAGAACGATAAACATAATAATCAGATGACCCAGCTCATCCTGTTTTGTGCGGTAATGCAGATTCATTAAAGCTTCCGTGTTTTTTTCTACCGGCTTGCTTTTTTTGTTCAGCTTTTCCCAACCGATTTTCACCAACGATTTCCTGAAAATATTGATGCCGAGAGATTCATATATTTTTCCTCTCTTTTCCCAGACTTTTTCGTTGAAATAAGAAGAATTGAGCGGACTTTTCAGGGTTTCGGTAAAAGTAAGTACACAAGCCATCAACAAGAAATTCAGAGCCAATGCGAACGAAAAGCCATCCATTCTGATATAATGAACGAGGGCATATGTCAACCCAATGGTAACGATGACAATACAGGCAAGAATGAAGAGTTTTTTCATGGTTTTTTTGTTTGGATTCTATCAGGTCAACTATAACCTTCCTTCGGTACATGACATCATAAAAACTGATTCCAAATTTAATAGAAAACGGCCAATAATCTTTCGTGATAAGGGATGTTTTTGTAAATTTATTTATCTGGTATCACAGACTCAATCGGGATAGCAATCTGATTCTTAAAATACGGACCAAAAAAAAGAACAGCTATTGACTGTTCTTTCTATATTTATGATTGCAATAATAAGTTGATGATTATCCGAATGCTCTCTTCAACAAACTTTCCACCTTCGGTTCACTTCCTCTGAAGCTTTTATACAGTTCCATCGGATCTTTGGTTCCGCCTGAAGAAAGGAGAATCTTGTATTTTGCAGCCGTTTCAGGATTGAAAATTCCGGTTTCCTTAAAATACTGGAACGCATCTGCATCCAGAACTTCCGCCCATTTATAAGAATAATATCCCGCAGAATATCCTCCCTGGAAAATATGGGAAAAACTAGGACTCATCGCCGTTTCAGGATTGATCGGGTAAAGAGTGGTCGCTTTTGTATACTTATCTTCAAACGCTTTCACACTTTCACCTTCTAACTCTCCAACTTTCGTATGGTAGTTCATATCCAGAAGACCGAAACCAAGCTGTCTCATTGTCTGGTAACCTTCCATAAAGCTTTTAGACTGCTCAATTTTTTCAATCTTTTCATCCGGAAGCACTTCACCGGTTTTATAATGTTTTGCGAATGTTTTTAAGAACTCAGGTTCGTAGCAGAAATTCTCCAGAAACTGAGACGGAAGTTCTACAAAATCCCATTTCACGGAAGTTCCGGAAAGACTTGGATATTGGGTTTCAGCCAGCATTCCGTGAAGCGCATGTCCGAATTCGTGGAATAAAGTCTTTACTTCCTGAAAAGTCAGTAAGCTTGGAGTATCTTTCGTTGGCTTGCTGAAATTGCAGACAATAGAGATATGCGGACGGGAATTTTCACCGGCTTTTTTATACTGATTTTTATAGCTGGTCATCCATGCACCTGCTCTTTTGCCCTTTCTCGGGAAATAATCTACATACAGTAAAGCTTTGAAATGTTCTTCTGCTGAATCTTTTCCTGACTCAAAAACTTCATACACCTTCACCTCTTCATGGTACTTGGGAATATCATTTCTTTCCTGAAAGCGAAGTCCGAAAAGTTTTCCTGCCAATCCGAAAACAGCATCCTGTACCTGATCAAGCGGGAAATAAGGCTTCAATTCCTCATCGTTAAAATCATATTTCTGTTTACGGAGCTTTTCAGCATAGAACGTATGGTCGTAACTCTGTAATTCTTCAATTCCGTCAGCTTTGGCCAAAGTTCTTAATTCTTCGATTTCCTTGTCTGCGTAAGGTTTTGCTTTCGTTAAAAGCTCATTCAAAAAATCCAAAACTTTCACCGGAGATTTGGCCATTCTTTCCTCCAGAACATAGTCTGCATAGTTTTGATAGCCTAATAATTCAGATTTTTGCTGTTTTAATTGTAGAAGCTCCTTAATCAATTCCTGGTTGTCAAATTCTCCAGCGTCAAAAGATTTTTTCCCGCTGGCCAGAGCGATTTCCTTTCTCAACTCACGGTTTTCCGCGTAGGTCATGAACGGAATATAGCTTGGATACTGCAAAGTAACCACCCAGCCATCAAGCTCTCTTTCCTTAGCTTCTTCAGCGTATTGGTCAAGAATAGCTTCCGGAATTCCTGCCAGATCTTCTTTATGGGTGATATGTTTAAAATAAGCATTCGTAGATGCTAATACATTTTGCCCGAACTGCAGGGATTTTAAAGACAGATCCATATTGATCTTCTGCAGTTTTTCCTTGTCTTCTTCATTCAGCAGGGCACCACTTCTTACAAAACCTTTATATGTTTCGTTCAACAGCATTTCCTGTTCTTCATTCAGATTATATTTTCCCTTTTCGTCGTATACTTTTTTGATCTTGTTGAATAAAGCTTCGTTTTGAGAGATCTTTGATGAATGTTCAGTTAAAAGAGGGGAAACTTCCTGAGCTATTTTTTGTATCTCATCGCTGGTTTCCGCAGAATTTAAATTGAAAAAAATGCTTGAAGCCACATCCAGCTGATCTCCTGAGTAAGCCAATGCTTCAATCACATTTTCAAAAGTCGGGGCTTCAGAATTATCGACAATACCATTGATTTCATCCTCAGACTGTTTGATCAGTTCTTTAAATGCAGGAAGGAAATCTTCATTTTTAATATCGCTGAAAGGTGCGGCGTGATATGGTGTGGTAAATTTCTCTGTTAAAATATTCATTTTTCAATTTTTAGGTAAGGTAAATTTAATGATTCATTGGGAATCACAGGTGAAATGCGCAAAAATAATGCCCGGATATCCGGATGTGACAAAAATGCTTTATCTTTAATAATCTTGTCATATGAAAAGAGGCGGCGAGGGTGGAATGACTAATTTTGAAAACAGAAACCATCACTTTTTGTGGTTAAAAAAAACTAAACAACTAACTCAAAAATATCAAAACTATGAAAACACTCTTAAAAATTCTTGGCTTCATCATCCTTTTGGCCGTAATCTACGCAGTGGTAGCAATACTGGCTTTCGACAAAAAACATCATCTTGAAAGATCAGTGGTGATCAATGCACCAAAAGAGAAAGTGTGGCAGCACGTAGGTTCATTAAAAGAATACAACGTCTGGGATCCATTTTCAAAAGCGGATAAGGATATTGTGATTACCTATTCCGGAGCCGGTGATAAAGTAGGAGATTCTTACCACTGGAAAGGCAATAGCAAAGTAGGAGAGGGCGAGCAGTCTGTTACTGAAATTGTACCGAATGATAAATTAGTAACCAAACTTCATTTTATCCAACCTTTTGAAGGTGATGCGGTTGCAAAATTTGTTTTGACCCCGGAAGGAAGCGGCACAAAAGTCACATGGTCGATAGACAATGAACTTAATACGATGATGAAAATCATGAAACCTATGATGGATATGAATATGGAAACCCTGTTCGATCAGGGGTTGGGAGATCTTAAAAAGATTTCCGAAAAGTAAAAATATAAGCCTTGTAGAAATACAGGGCTTTTTTATGATGTTTCTTGAACTCAGGGTAATGAGTATTTTAAAAAATTATTATCTTTATGTAAAGATTAGATTTATGGAGAAGATCGTATTTGTGAAAAGTGATATAAGACATTATGTCAAAACAGTTATCTCTGAGAAAATAGAAAAGCTTAAAAATTTTATAGAGTTTACCCTGGAAGCAAGTCGTGATATAAAAAAGACCCCGAAGTATGACAGCATGAGAGAGGAAATGCAGGAGGAAATCTACCAGATGCAGCGCCAGCTGGGAGCTTTGAATGATCTTAAAAGAAATATGTCAAAAGTTCTGAATACATCTACGGAAAAAATACAGCTGGGTTCTCTGGTGATCACCAACAAGGCTCGTTTCTATATTTCGGTTTCATTGGGAGAATTCTTTTTTGAAGGCGATCGGTTCTACGCTATTTCCCCCGAAAGCCCCATGGCTAAAAAAATGATGGGAATGAAATCCGGAGATGCCTTTACCCTGAATAATATTCATCAGGAGATTGTGGAGGTGATTTGAGGAGAAGATGTCAGATGTCAGATTTCAGACATGAGATAAGAGACATGAGACTTTTTACAATAAATTTTGTAAACCATATAACCAGTAACCAGTAACCAGCAACTGGCAACAACCAACCAAACTCACCTACTCTCAAACCCTCAAACTCTCCAACTCAAAAACTCGAATCCCGAATCCCGTACCCCGAAACTCTCAAACCCTATAACCCAAAGCCAGCCATGACATTTGAAAAACTAAGAACCAGCAGACGGAATCAGTGGATCATTATTCACTTAAGGTATCTGGTGGGATTTGCATTTTTTCCTTCAGGCCTGACGAAATTATTAGGAAACAGATTTACGGTTCTTTCAACAGATACACCAATAGGTTCTTTCTTTGAAGCGATGTATCAGACGGGATTTTACTGGAATTTTTTAGGACTTTCCCAGCTAGTGGCTGGAATTTTACTGATGACACAGCGGTTCGCGCTTTTGGGAGCTCTTATGTTTTTGGCCATATTGAGTAATATATGGATCATTACCATCAGTCTTTCATTTACCGGAACATGGGTGATTACTTCTCTCATGATGATTGCGGTCACCGTTTTGCTGATCTGGGATCATCATAAGCTGATGCCGATTCTTGGCTATAATCAGTCCATGACCCTGAAATCCTATCCCGATCCGGGACGTATCTGGATCAATGCCGGCATGATGTATACTATCTGTCTTCTTGGTTTATCATGGCCGGGACCGGTAGACGATGACCTGGAACAATGGATATTAAGAGGATTGGGCGTTGTTGTGATGCTTACCTTCTTATTAACTCAGTATAAAGCATATAAAAGCCGCCGGTTATTGGTGAAAAATCAAAGTTAAATCAATGTAATACTGTAACGCATTCAATTTCATATTGTAAATTTGCAGGATGAATAATGCAGAAATTTTAAAAGACATCATAGAACAGAGAAGAAGCATCTTTCCAAAAGATTATTCTGAGACCGAAATAGCTCAGGAAATCATAGATGAAATCTTACATTCAGCGACATTAGCCCCGAATCACAAGCGTACAAAACCATGGCGTTTTAAGATTTTCAGAGGGGAAGAAAAAGCAAAACTGGCTTTAGAAATGCAGTCCATTTACAAGGCTACCCAATCCGAACAGACTTTTTTAGAAAAGAAATACCAGGATATCGGTTTTAAGATCAATAAAGCAGATGCCGTGATTTCCATTGTCGTTAATTTCAGTGGTATGGTTCCGGAATGGGAAGAGATTGCTGCCGTTTCTATGGCGGTTCAGAATATGTATCTTACCTGTACTGCTAATCATATTGGCTGCTACTGGAGTTCTCCTGCGATAGTCAACCACCTTAAAGAATCTCTTACGATTGAAGAAAACCAGAAATGTCTGGGATTATTTTATCTGGGAAACCTTAGTTAATTTTTTTTCAAAAAAATATTATTATCCTTTTCAATCATTTTAAAAAATAAAACTATACGAATTTTTCAAAACACTTTTGTTTTTTATTTTAAACATTTAAATTACTGAAAATCAGAATTTTGAATCTGTTTCTGAGACCTTTTGTTTTTTGATTTTGAGCAAATAAGTACTTACCTTAGTTCCTGAATTTTAAAAACATAAATGTAATGAAAAGAAACAATTTTCTTAAAACGGTACTTCTCGGTACTATGATTTCCTTCAGCTTTATGGATGGACAATGTGCAACTCCTGCCAATATTTTTGCATTTACTGCCAATGGGAAGAATTACGAACTGGTAAGACAGAGAACGAGTTGGTTTGCAGCAGCACAGTGTGCTGTACAAAGAGGAGGATACCTGGCGGAAATTAATAGTGGCGTAGAGGAGGGTGCTATTTTTCAACGGTTACAAAGTCCGCAGGCCGGAATCAATTTATCACAAACCACAGCTGCGGATGGAGGAGGAGCCTCTTATGTGTGGCTGGGAGGAGTTAGATCACCTGCCAATAATCAATGGATATGGGATGGTAATGCGGATGGTGCAGGAACTGCTTTTTGGCAGGGTGGACTGCCGGCTAACGGCGGCCAGCCTTTAAATAGTGCCTATACCAATTGGGGAGGTACGCCGACAGCGCCGGCGGGTGCAGAACCGGATAATTTTCAGGGAATGCAGGAAGTGTTGGCTATGGGATTAACATCCTGGCCTAATGGAAGTACGGGCCAATGGAATGATATATCCGGAATAAATCAATTGTTTTACATTATTGAGATGAATGCTACATTGGGAACAGATGATTTGAAATCAGAGAAGGGATCTGTTCAGCTTTATCCCAATGCTGTAAAGGATTTCCTGAGTATTAAAACCACAAAAAATATGACGGGTATTGCATTTACCGATGCTTCCGGAAGAAAAGTGAAATCAGTTTCTGTCAACGCTACGATCAATGAAAAAGTAGACTGTACCTCATTAGCTGACGGGATTTATTTTATTAAGATCATTTATCAGGACAAAACTTCATCTAATCACAAGATTCTTAAAACTCATTAATAAACGTTTTGTTTAAATAGAAGAGACTGTTTCACTCGTGAAGCAGTCTTTTTTGTTTATCATTTCCAATATAAAGAATTTTTTAGGGTTGAAGAAACAAAAAGGTAGGGAATTAGTGCATCTGGGAAACCTTATTTAATTTTTTTGAAAAAAATATTATTATCCTTTTCAATCATTTTAAAAAATAAAATTATACGAAGTTTTCAAAACACTTTTGTTTTTTATTTTAAACATTTAAATTACTGAAAATCAGAATTTTGAATTGGTTTTTGAAGCTCTGTTGTTTTTGATTTTGAGCAAATAAGTACTTACCTTAGTTCCTGAATTTTAAAAACATAAATGTAATGAAAAGAAACAATTTTCTTAAAACGGTACTTCTCGGTACTATGATTTCCTTCAGCTTTCTGGAAGGACAATGTATGAATTTTTCAAATGGTTATTCATTTACTGCTTCTAACGGGAAGAATTATCAGCTGTTCAAGGAAAAAGCTACCTGGCAGCAAGCGAGACAATGTGCCATCGATCTAGGAGGGTATCTGCTGGAAATTAATAATCAGGCAGAACAAACGGCTGTTCTTGAAGCCCTACAAAATCCACCAGCGGGAATCAATTTATCACAAACCACAGCAGCAGATGGAGGAGGGGCCTCTTACGTATGGATAGGAGGGCGTAGAGGTCCTACCCAATGGGTATGGGACCGTAATCAAACTGCTTTTTGGCAGGGTGGGACGCCGCCTAATGGTGGGCAGGCAGTCAATAGCGCTTATACCAATTGGGGACGCGTGCCGGGAGGACCTCCGGTTGGTGCGGAACCGGATAATTTTCAGGGAATGCAAGACGTGGTGGCTTTAGGGTTAACGCAGTGGCCCAATGGAAGTGTGGGGCAATGGAATGATATAAGCATGCAAAATCAATTGTTTTACGTTATCGAAATGAATAGTACCCTGGGAACAGATAATCTGAAATCAGAGAAGGGATCTGTTCAGCTTTATCCCAATGCTGTAAAGGATTTCCTGAGTATTAAAACCATGAAAAATATGACAGACATTGCATTGACTGATGCTTCAGGAAGAAAAGTGAAATCAGTTGCTGTCAATGCTACAATCAATGAAAAGGTGGACTGTACCTCATTATCCGATGGGGTTTATTTTGTTGAAATACTGTATCAGGACAAAACGTCTACTCAGCATAAGATTCTTAAAATTCATCAATAATCGTTTTTTTTTAATCAGAAAGGGAGGCTGTTTCACTTGTGAAGCAGTCTTTTGTTTATCATTTCCGATGTAAAATTTCTATCTCCGGCTATTGAAGAAAACCAGAAATGTCTTCGACTTTTCTATATGGGAAATAGTCATTAATTTAACTGGCTCTTTAAGCATTTTTAAATCCTGGCATTTCACTTATTTCCGAAATACCAGGATTTAAATTTATTTCTTTTTAATCAGTTGATAAGACGGGCGTATCGGATTGGTTGTATCAAAAGTGATGTCGTAAGTTCCGGCTTCCACGTTGATATTTCTGCCGTATTGAACGAGCTGGTTACTGTCATTAATACCGAGATCCAGGGTCCATTCGTTATTTCCTCTGAATTTGATCTGGCCGGATTTCAACGGAATATTTCTGGCTTCTAAAATATCCTTATTCTTTTCATTCGGAACCAGTTGTATATCAGGACCGTTCCAACCGTTTGCAGTAGCACTTCCGGTAATACCCCAAAGAAAATTATTGTCAATTTTTTTCGCTTCTTTTACAATTTCATTCTTAGTAACGATGTTTAAGACTGTATTTTTACCATTACTGTCGGGCTTGAATTCAAAATAGATTCGCTCTCCAATTTGATTGTTGACATAAAATTTGGTGTTGCTTTCTGTAAAAAGTATAGCTTCTGCTTCATTGGTTTCTTTAAAGTTCAGCACATTATCATTGGCTAAAATATAGAAAGAGGAGTTTTTTGATTGGTACAAACCTGTCAGGTCTTTTTCATATTTTGCTTCAATGTTGACTTTTTTCGGAATATCATACGTCTCGCTGGCAAGAATAGCGACGATTTTGTCGGTTATTTCAAAAACACTGTTATCCCTGTTATTACTCAAAACAATAACAGAAATATCTTCATCAGGAATTGTTAGGAATCGGCTTATAAAACCAGGCCCGGCTCCATCATGACCAATGCTTGTTCTTCCTTTTATGATCTGCCGGTGCCAGCCGTAACCGAAATCGTAAGTTTTGAAAGGAGTCTGTGCTTTTTTCAAAGTCTCCTTTTTAAGGATTTTATAAGCTTTGATACCCTGTGCGAATTTGTATAAATCTTCAACGGTAGAATACATGGCGCCTGCCGCATGAGGGTGGTCATAATCATAAACCACAGCTTCACGGTAGTTGTGGGGAGACAAATATTCGTAGCCGGTTGTTTTGTTTTTATCTTTTAAATCTTTAAACCCAAACCCTGTATTTTTCATTCCCAACGGATCGAGAATATAATGTTGAATCGCTTTCGGATACGGCATCCCGCTTACCTTTGTAATAATGTATCCTAAAATATAATAATTGGAATTGCTGTAGCTCCAGCCTTTTCCCGGAGAAAAAACAAAAGGCTGCTGGGAAATAGATTTCATAAAAACGGCTTCATTCTTGGTGTTCTCGGGGCCGGTATCATTAGGAATTCCCGAAGTATGGGTAATTAAATTCTCTATGGTAATGCTGTCTCCTTTAGGGAAATCCGGATAATATTTGGAGAGTTTATCATTCAGAGATAATTTTCCTTCTTCGTTTAACAGGAGAGCTGTTGTAGCCGTAAATGTTTTTGTAGTAGAATAGATCCGGTATATGCTTTGGCTGGTGTTTTTTTCTTTGGTTTGAAAATCCTGAATTCCAAAGCTTTTTTCGAAAATTATTTTTCCTTTTTCGGCAACCAGAACACTTCCGTTAAAACGGTCCATATGAGTATAGGCATTAACTAAGGTATTGATTTTTTCTTCATGAGTCTGGCCTTGAATTTTTGCAGCAGATAAAATAATAAGGAGGAAAAATAAGTTCTTAAGCATTTCGTAATTTTGTTGTTCAAATATCCTGTTTTTTTCCGGCAATTTTCCGGGAGGAAATAAAAATATTAAGTTAAATATCGGAGAAAGTAATTTATTATATGGAGGATTAGTTTTTTTTATTATCTTTGCACTCTTAAATATTTAACTGGGACGAGTTCCCGTAAAATTCACAACATTATGTCAGTAAAAATCAGATTACAAAGACACGGTAAAAAAGGTAAGCCTTTCTTCCACATCGTGGTTGCAGATTCTAGAGCTAGAAGAGATGGTAGATTCATCGAAAAGCTAGGAACTTACAACCCAATTACTAACCCTGCAACTATCGATTTGAACGTTGACTCTGCTGTAAAGTGGTTAAACAACGGTGCTCAGCCAACTGATACTGCAAGAGCAATCCTTTCTTATAAAGGTGCCCTTTACAAAAAACACTTACAAGGTGGAGTAGCTAAAGGTGCTTTTGACGAAGCTGAAGCTGAAAAAAGATTCAATGCTTGGGTAGAATCTAAAGATCAAAAAGTACAAGGTAAAGTAGAAGGTTTAACTAAAGCTCAGGCTGACGCTAAGAAAGCTGCTTTAGACGCTGAAGCTAAAGTAAACGAAGCTAGAATTGCTGCTGCTGCACAAGTTGAAGCTGATGCTAAAGCTGCTGAAGAAGCTGCTAACGCACCTGCTGAAGAAGTTGTTGCTGAAGCTACAGAAGGAGAAGCTCCTGCTGCTGAAACTGAAGAAAACACTGAAGCTTAAAAATAACCTGTATGCGTAAAGAAGATTGCTATTTACTAGGAAAAATCACACGCAGACATGGCCTTGCGGGAAATGTTATCCTTAAATTGGATACCGATCAACCCGAGCTTTACAATAAATTGGAATCAATATTCGTTGAAATCAACGGATTATTGGTTCCATTTTTTATTGACAAAACATCCTGGAGCAAAAATGATGCTCTGAACATTGCATTTAAAAATTCTTCCGAAACATTGGTCGACCAATCTTTGGGAAAAAGCGTCTATTTACCGCTTACTGCACTTCCGAAACTTTCCGGAAAACAGTTTTATTATCATGAGATCATCGGTTTCGATATTCTTGATGAAAATGATAAAGAATGCGGCGTGATAAGATCTGTAAACGATCAGACTGCTCAAAACTACTTCGTAACCAATCTGGACGGAAAAGAAGTGGTGATTCCTATCATCAAAGACTGGATCCTGGAGGTGAACAGAGAAGAACGATTCATCAAAATGCAGCTTCCGGAAGGACTTATCGACGTTTTTTTAGTGTCCTCTAAAAAAGACGAATAATTAGTTTTTCAGATAATAAATCTGAAACTTACCCTCTCTCACATTACTTACTAAGAAATATTTTCCCGTTTTGGTCCTGATAGGATCAGAAGCGATTATTTTCGTATGGTCTTCTTTGGTGGAAACCGTTTTGTTGCCGAGTTTTATATCATAATAATACATATAAACCGGATGATATCCGAAAGAAGCCACAAAATGATTTCCTGTGCTGAACCATTGGTTTCCGGAAACAATTTTATCCTTTACTTTGAACGACACTGTATCTCTGTACTCCTTACGGATTTCAGGAGAGAAGCTGTTTTCATTTGGAGAAAGTTTGATCTTCGGACGAAGTTGGGTGTAAAGAGGATCCTTTTCCGCGGTAGAATCCGTTGTTTTCAACTCCTGTAAAAGGTTGTAAGATACAAAATAAGCATTTTTCTGTCCGGGATTAAACAGGTAGTTACCGCCATATATCGCATGATCCGGAATTTCATCGTTCACTGCATCAACTACCATTAAAATCTGATCTCCTTTGGCAAGAACATTTTTCTGAAGAACAGCCTGTTCTTCGTCTATTTTTTTGAACAGGGCAGAGTCTTTTTCCGGTTCTCCGGTATGGAAGAGGTGTTCATATTTTTTCTTAATATCATTGAGGTCATAGAAAGGCAGAAATTTTTTGTAACGGAAATCCGGAGCCAGATATTTCCGGTTATTGGCGTATAAATTACCTGTTTCATCTATGAAAGCCAGGTTGTTAATGCTTGGACTGTTTTTCCAGTGCTCGGAAACGGTCAGCTTGCCTTCACTCATTATAAAAATCATGTTGGTGCTGTTTTGGTAAGAATCCATGACCGGGAAATTATAGACCAAAAGGTAATTATCTTTAACCAGATAGTTACAGTTGTCCTTCTGTGAAAGCGGAAGCTCCATCACCTTTTCTAAAACCACCGTTTTATCCGAAAAATGCGGAAATTCAGGGATCTCAGGATATTTGTCTTCTTCTACATCAGTTTTGGGACTATAACACGATGATAAAACTAAAAGTGACAGTACAAGTGAAATCCGCATGGTTTATTTTTATTAAAGATACATTTTTTACCTATTCAACAATATCTCGATCTATCACTAATTACTCCATTACCGATTACCCATTGCTCATTACTCATTGCTCATTATTTATGACCCAGGGAAGGTAACAAATACTCCTGCACAATCTTCTCCGACTGTGCGTGCGCATAAGATTTGTTGTAAGCTTTTGCTGTAATTACAATCACTAAAGGAATTTCAGTGAACATAATAATTTTGTTTCCGCCATTTCCACTGCCTTGGTACGCTTCAAAATTCCGGTTTCCTACTTTATAGATTTTCCTCCAGAATAAGTAGCCATAGCCTTCAGAATCAGTATCATTGCTGAAATAATTGGTGAAAGATTTCTTTACCCAGTTTTTGTCGATGATGTTCTGTCCGTTCCATATTCCATTATTTTTGTAAAGCTGTCCGAATTTGGCAAAATCCAGTGATTTCATGCGTAATCCACCAGCCAGGGAAGGCTTCTGCTGTGGCGTAAACTGCCATTTATAGTTGGTAATTCCAAGAGGTTGAAATAACTTCTTATCAGCATAATTTTCCAGACCTTTTGGAACATTTTTGTCTAAAACATCTCCCGTCACCACAACACCTGAGGTGAAATAATTCCAGACTTTTCCAGGTTTATTTTCTGTTGTCGGCAAATCCAGTGTAAAATTCACCCAGTTTTCAGTAGGATACATATTTTCCTCATTTCCCGGCGAATTTTCATCCTGATCATTACCGTCAAATCCGGAGCTCATGGTGAGGAGACTTTTAATGGTAACACTATCCTTTCGGGACGAATAGTTTTTGAATTTTTTCAGATCGTAAAAATCTTTCAGCATCTGATTTTCACTTTTAAAATAACCGTCTTTTATCGCGATACCCATCAAAGCCGAAGCAAAAGACTTCCCAACCGAACGGGTATCCTGCAAAGAATCTCTTCCGGATTGGTTGAAATATTCCTCCAAAAGAAGCTTTCCATTTTTGATGACCACAATACTGGTGATCTCTCTGAACCTGTTTTCAGCAATTTTTGTATTTAAAAGTTTTATTTTTTCCTGATCCAATTTTTCATCAGACACTTTCCATCCGCTGTTGGGCTGTATTTTTTGAATGGCAACTTGCTGTTCCGGAATATTTTTTCGGGGAATTGTTAAGTTAATCTCGCCTGCTGCAATCGTATTCCCAACTTTCAATGATGACGTTTTTAAATAAGGTTTGATTTCAATTTTCAAAACATGTTTTCCCTCTTCCAGTGCATCAATTCCGCCATTGCCAAGATAGAATCTCATCCACAAATACCTTCCCCACGAATCTTCATTTTTTGAGCTTGACAGAGGAATTCTCAGCGTAGTTTTCGTCTTTTTGTCTTCAGCAATTCCCGCTCCTGTATTCAGATTTTCGGTGTAGATCAGTTTTCCGTCAACGAAGAAATTGAATTGATAATTTCCTTTTTTCAGAAGCTCCTCGGAGGTTAGAGAAGGGTCGATCTGATGTAAATAATTAACCAGAGCATTGTCCATAAAAATACGGATACTCAGATCCTTATCTTCCTGAAATTCCATCGTTTTGAGAAAATCAGATTCTTTTAATTGGTCCGGAGCGATCGCTTTATCCATGAAAACAATGGTATTAACATACTTTTTATGAAGAGGATTGGTGATCGGATCAGGATCTGTAAGATTTTTGGACTGGCCTAAAGAAAGACCGAAACTAAGAAATAAGACAAACAGTAGAATAGATTTCATTTTAATATTTTATCTGGACAAAAGTATAAATCGGTTTTCAGAAAAAATAGAATAAAATTAACATTATTATTTCTTCAGAAGACTTCTGTATTGCAAAGGAGTAATCCCCGTGTATTCTCTGAATGACCTGATAAAATGACTTTGATCTGCAAAACCACATTCCAGGGCCACTTCAGCTAAAGACGGAAAGGTATTGAGAAGTGTCAGAGATTTATTGATCTTCAGTTTTCTGATGTACGTCCCTAAAGTACAGTGAAAATGTTTCTGAAAGTCTCTGCTTAAATGGACTGGATGAACATCTAAGGCCTTTGAAAGCCCCGTCAGACTTAATTTTTCTGTGAAATTTTCGTGAAGTATTTCATCAATCTTACTCACCCAAGTTGGCTTTCTGTCAGAATTCCCGCTCTTCTCTGTTAACTGATTGAAAATATTAAGGAGATGCTCATGAACAGACAGCTCAAAAGAAGGATCATTCAGTTTAGTTTCTCTGAAAATCCTGTGCATTAAGAGTTTTATGGCCGGATCTTTCAGATTAAAGCTGCCTTCGATGGAGTCTTTGGAAACATCAAATTTTTCAAACCAATCTTCCGTAAGTTCAAGATGAAATCCTCTGGTAAAAATATCCGGTTTGATATTGTAATGGGCGTCTTCCCAATGATGATAAAGCAGAGTCCCGGCCGGACAGTCATAAGTTTCCTTTTTATTTCCTTCCGTCATATTTCCCTGCAGCAGAAAAGTGAAATAAGCATTTTCATGATAATGCCAGTCGACGTAGGGATGCGTGTATTCCGTATCCGTAATGGTTAATCCATCGAAACGCAGCGTTTCATTGGTCTGTCCGAAAAATTCACCATTATGGAGGTTTTTCATATTATAGTTTTTGTTTTAAATTTTCAATCTGTTCATACATTTTATTGAAAAATATTTTTCTATCCCGGTTTCCGGAAGTGTTCAGTGATTTTGAATTTTTAATCTGATGTTCAAAATAATTCCGTGCTTCACCACAGGTTTTTTCGTCATTAATCAAAATATACCCAAACATATTCACCGGTAATGCAAACAATGACTTTTGCGGATGATGAAAAAAAATGTCATTGGACAGATGCATCAGCTCGTTTTCATACAAATGAAACTTGGGATTGTTTTCCGTCTTCTGCTCGATGTATTCAATAAGCTCTTTGAGCTCTTTCAGGATAATTCCAGCTTCTTTTTTCTGTAAAAGTCCGGTTTCATAATAGAATAAAATCTGCTGCAAAATGCTGGAAATAGTCCTGTCATTCCACAATTCTACGATATTTTGTGCTTCATATTTTTTCTTCAGTTCCTGAGTGTTGGATTCAAAATAAGGCGGTGAAAACTGCAGAAAAGGAATAAAAACCTGTTTCGCATTAAGCAGATTCATCCAGACATAAATTTTAAAACGGGAAAGCAATGTATCCGAAAGCGTATAGAAAAAAGGAATATCCTTCGCAGAATAATAAACCGTCATCTCTTCAGACAGCGGAAGATTTTCAAAAATGCTGAGATTATTCTGAAAAAACGACTGTAAATCTTCTGTATTATTCACAGCTGAAGTTTTCTGAACCACCAGCTGCAGGTCTGAAGTGATAAATTGATTGAGGGAAATCTGATAATATTTCGCCAGTTCCAGAGCTTCTTCAAAACTGAACTTTGCTTTCATGGAAGTTCTTCTGTGGGACGCATCATAACTTATATTGAGAATATTGGCGATTTCATCGTTCAAAGATTTGTCTCCTATTTTCTTTCGGATTTCCTTAAGTAAAAGTTCCTGATACATGCTTTTGTGATTTTCACAAATGTACTTCTTTATTTTAATTTTTTTTCGCATTCGGAAATGTGATTTTCACAATTACTTTTGGTGAAAATTAGAGAGATGAAAAACAAAATTACCTTATTGATAGGTATACTATACTGCGGATTTTTTTTTGCTCAGAAATGGCAGCCAATTTATTATGCAGACTATTCTTATGCTCATCGGAATCAAATAAGAATAGGATTAGAGTGGCTGCTGAACAGCTCTGAAAAAGATGACAAGCTTTTCCTGGGAACAGGTTTGGGTGCAGTTTATCATCATGAGGAATTACGGCTTTTACCTGATTTGCATATGAATTATAATACCGGATCCGGCTACTTTATTAAAGCAGGAAGTTCATTTTTCAACGCCTATATTTTGGGTGGGATTTCATTTCTTAATATTCTGGATTTAGGCATTGGCTATTCTTTACCCTATCAAAAAGAAAAAATGCCAATTAAAGGTTTTACTATAGGTTTAACATTAAGATTAACAGGTGACGATAATGCTTACGGAAAAATGAAAATTGGATTTTAAAATGAAAAATTATGAAAACAAAATTTTTAATGATGATCAGCCTTTTTATAGTATGTATCATCAACGCTCAGGACAGTTTAAATAATAATTTGGATAAGCCAAAGTTTATTGCTTTTTCACCTTCGAAGGCAACTAAAAATGTGAATGGAGTGCTTATTAAATATTATGATGAAATTGATCAGGACATACAGCCTAAGAAGGTCAATGGAGTGGGATTGGGATTTAATGGTTTAGGAATTTTCTTTCCTGTCTTGTTCCTTGTTAACATTACCTCTATCGATAATTGGGGAATTAAGGATATTGGTTCGGAACCTTTACCGGATAAAATGAATAAGATTAACGGAATGCAGCTTTCCATAGTCAATATGGAACCTACTGTTACGAATGGTTTAGAATTAAGTTTATCCAGCAATATCAGTGCGCCATCAGTTACCAATGGAATGGCAATATCACCATTGTACAATTTTCATCATACAACGAAAGGTGTGGTCATTTCTCCTCTTGCGAACGTAAGTCAGAAATGCAGAGGTCTTCAGGTGGCTTTAATCAATGTGTGTAAAGATTCACGGGGAATACAGATTGGTTTTTGGAACGAGAATGAAAAAAGAAAACTTCCCCTGATCAATTGGAATTTTAAAAATAAAAAGTCATGAAAAAGTTACCCTATATTTTAATTGCAGCAAGATTCATTTTGGCTCCTATTATAGTGTTATTAGCTTATTTTAAAGGCACAGAAGCAGGATCTTTAATTTTAGGATTAATGTATTTCGGCTTATTAACGGACATTTTCGATGGAATCATTGCCCGAAAAGTCGGTGTTTCATCAGAAAAGTTAAGAAGACTGGACAGCCAGACCGATTTGATTTTCTGGCTTTCCTTAGGATTTGCGGCCTATTTCCTGAATCCTGAACTGATTAAAAATGAATGGCGCGGAATTCTTTTAATCTTCGTCATGGAAGCACTTTGCTACGTTGTCAGTATCTGGAAATTTGGAAAAGAAACCTGTACTCACGCATTTCTGTCAAAAATGTGGGGTTTGAGTCTGCTGATTGCCTTTACCTATCTGATCGGGTTTCAGCAAACAGGATGGGCATTTTATCTCACAGTCGGATTGGGATTTGTTTCTCATATCGACGTGATTTTAATTGTCTTACTGCTTCCGAAATGGCAATACGACGTACCGAGTTCTTATCACGCCTGGAAAATCAGAAACGGAAAAGAGAGGAAGAAAACGGTGTTTTTCAATTAGAGATTGAGTTTTTGAAGAGAGGGAAGCTGGAAGTTTAAAAGCAGAACTGTAATACGGTCTTATTGCCTTTTGCATCCTGATAAACTATCCCGACTCTATCCTTGCCAAGGTTCAAAATCTTGACATGGATTCGGATCACCAACATATAGTAACTTCCAGCCTCCAGCTTCCAAACTCACGAATTCACTTCAAATAATATTTACAGCATAGTTTTAGATTCAATATTTTAATAAATGATTTTTTAAAAATACAGCGTAATCATCAAGTTGCGCTGTTTTTTTGTAACTTTGCAGACGTTAATTTTATACGAAAATTTATAATCAACAAATGAAAAAGCAGACGATTAAAGAAATCCTACAGGATTACAAGAAAGTATTACATCATGACATTACAGTTTACGGATGGGTAAGATCATTCCGTGCCAATCGCTTTATTGCCCTTAATGATGGATCTACGATTAATAATTTGCAGATAGTTGTTGATTTTGAAAATTTTGATGAAGAGATCCTTAAGAAGATCAGTACAGCTTCTTCCCTGAAAGTAATCGGAGAAGTGGTGGAAAGCCAGGGAGCTGGACAGGCAGTAGAAATTATTGCTAAAAAAATCATCATCTTAGGAGATAACTTCACGGAAGAACTTCAGAACACGATTCTTCAGCCTAAAAAACACAGCTTAGAAAAACTTCGTGAGCAGGCACACTTAAGATTCAGAACCAACGTATTTGGAGCTGTTTTCAGAGTACGTCACGCGGTGAGCTTTGCCGTGCATTCATTCTTTAACCAAAACCAGTTTTTCTATATCAACACACCGGTGATTACGGGTGCAGATGCAGAAGGCGCAGGTGAAATGTTTGGAGTAACCAACTTTGACCTGAACAATATGCCAAGAACGGAAGAAGGTGAAATTGATTTTGCACAGGATTTCTTCGGTAAAAAAACGAACCTTACGGTTTCAGGACAGCTTGAAGGAGAAACTGCAGCAATGGGATTAGGAAGAATTTATACGTTCGGACCTACTTTCCGTGCAGAAAATTCAAACACGACAAGACACCTTGCAGAGTTCTGGATGATAGAGCCGGAAGTGGCATTCAACAACCTTGAAGACAACATCGACCTTGCGGAAGATTTCTTAAAATATGTGATCCAGTACGTTCTTGACAACTGTAAAGATGATCTTGAATTCCTGAACACCCGTTTTGAAGAAGAACAAAAAGGAAAACCTGAAAAAGACAGAGCAAAAGAAGGTCTTATCGAAAAACTTCAAAACGTTATCGCTAAACGTTTCAAACGTGTAAGCTATACAGAAGCAATCGAGATCTTATTGAACTCTAAAGAAAATAAAAAAGGAAAATTCCAGTATCCGGTTGAAAGCTGGGGTGCTGATCTTCAGTCTGAGCATGAAAGATACCTGGTTGAAAAGCATTTTGAATGCCCGGTAGTATTGTTCGACTATCCAAAAGAGATCAAAGCTTTCTATATGAAACTGAACGATGACAATAAGACCGTTGCAGCAATGGACGTTCTTTTCCCTGGTATCGGGGAGATCATCGGAGGATCTGAAAGAGAAGCAAGATTAGATGTATTAAAACAAAAAATGGAAGATATGCACGTAGATGCAGAAGAGCTTTGGTGGTACCTTGATACCCGAAAGTTCGGCTCTGTGCCGCATGCAGGCTTCGGTTTAGGATTGGAAAGACTGGTTCTTTTCGTAACGGGAATGACCAATATCAGAGACGTGATTCCTTTCCCTAGAACACCGAAAAGCGCTGAATTCTAGATCAATAAAAAAAGCCTTAATGTAAAAATTAAGGCTTTTTTATTTTCTAATAGTTTATTATGTTAAGAAGTATAATGCAAAAATCATGCTAAATGTGTTTTTTGTCGAATTAATTTATTAAATTCGTAGAATATGTTATGTTAAAACACAAAGACTAATATGCTTAAACAACACTTACAACTCAAGTTAGGACAGAAGCTGGCACCTCAGCAGATCCAGCTGATGAAGCTTATCCAGCTTCACACTCTGGAATTTGAAGAGGAGCTGGAAAGGGAGCTAGAAGAGAATCCTGCTTTGGAAATTGTAAAGGAAGATCCGAAAGAAGATGAATTCTCTTCTCTTGAAGATGCTTATCAGGATGAAGGAACGGCCAGCATTGAAACAGATTTTGACGTCAACGAGTATATCTACGATGACGAACCCAACTATAAAACAGCATCCAGCAACTATTCTCCGGACGATGAAGAGTTCGATAACGAAAGTCTTCTGACCGAAGGACAGTCATTATACGACTATCTGCTGGAGCAGATTCACCTGGTGAACATCAGTGACGAAGATGAGAAGATTGCAGAATATGTGATCGGAAACCTTGATACTGACGGTTATCTGAGAAGAGAAATCAAAGCGATCGTAGATGATCTTGCTTTCTCACAGGGAATTTATACTACAAAAGAAAAAGTTGATGACATTCTGGAAAACTACATCCAGAAGCTTGATCCGCCGGGAGTGGGTGCAAGAGGTCTTCAGGAGTGTCTGTTGCTTCAGATCGAAAAGAAAGTAAGTTCTGATAAAGCAGTTTCTCTGGCAGCCAATATCTTAAGACATCAATTCGACGCTCTTACCAATAAGCATTACAACAAGATCATTCAGAAGTATGATATTGAAGAAGAAGATCTTAAAGATGCCCTGGAAGAAATTTCAAAACTTTCTCCAAAAGTAGGAGGGAACTTTGATACACAGACCATTACCATCAACCAGGAAATTATTCCGGATTTTGTGATTCAGGTAAAAGACGGTATCGTGATCCCAATGCTTAACAGCAAAAATGCTCCGACTTTAAGAGTTTCTGAAGAATATAAGGACATTTTGACCACGTATTCTCACGATAAAAACTCTTCTGAGCACAAACAGGCGGCATTGTTTATCAAACAGAAATTAGATGCTGCAAAATGGTATATTGACGCTATTAACCAACGTCAGAATACCCTGTTGCAAACCATTACGGCTATCGTGAAATTCCAGAAGGATTATTTTATCACGGGTGATGAAAAATCCCTGAGGCCTATGATTCTGAAAGATGTTGCAGATATCACAGGATTTGATATTTCTACGATTTCAAGAGTGGTAAAAAGCAAATATGCCGATACATCAAACGGAATCCTTTATCTGAAAGACCTTTTCTCAGACAGTCTTACCAATGATGATGGTGAAGAAGTTTCTACCAAAGAGATTAAAACTCATCTTCAGGAAGTGATCGGGAAAGAGAATAAAAGAAAACCGCTTACCGATGATGCACTGGTAGTAATTCTGAAAGAACAGGGCTACAATATTGCAAGAAGAACAATCGCTAAATACCGTGAACAGCTGAATATTCCGGTAGCAAGATTAAGAAAAGAACTTTAAAAAGTTATCCATAAAAGTAAAAGCCCGGAATTTCCGGGCTTTTCTATTTTTAAAGATGAAATCTGTCAGTATTATTAGTGAGTATTAACAATTTATATAAAAATAAAATCAGTCTGATTTGCTCAATCTACGAGAGGCTTTATTTTTTAACGCAAAGACTTATTATGATATTGAATATTTCAAGTGAGCGAAGAGGGATCAATTTCATTGATATGAATAAGCAGTCGTTTTATCCATAAGCTTCATCAGCGACACAGTCGAACTCTTTATCTTCCTTAAAATCAACGTTGTTTTAAGTAAAACTTTGCGTCAAAAAACAAAAAAATTAAGAACGCTGCTTCAATTTGTCCAGTTCCAGCTCTTTGATAGAAATTTCGCGCATTTCCACTTTCCGTATTTTTCCTGAGATCGTCATCGGGAATTCATCCACAAATTTCCAGTATTTAGGAACTTTATAATGAGCAATTCTTCCCTTGCAGTAGTCCAGAAGCTCGGTTTCCGATACATCAAAACCTTGTCTCACTTTTACCCAGGCCATCACTTCTTCGCCGTATTTTTCACTCGGAATTCCAATGATCTGTACATCCAGGATATTCGGATAGGTATATAAAAAGTCTTCAATCTCTTTGGGCGAAATATTTTCACCGCCACGGATGATCAGGTCTTTGATCCTTCCGGAGATCGTAATGTAGCCGTCATCATCCATTACGGCCAGATCGCCGGTGTGCATCCATCGAGCATCATCCAGTACTTTTTTCGTATTTTCCGGATCATTCCAGTATTTCAACATCACAGAATAACCTCTGGTGCAGAGTTCGCCGTGCTCGCCGCGTTCCACCGTCTTTCCGTTTTCATCAATAATCTTGATCTCAAGATGATCCTGAACAGTTCCTACAGTACTCACCTGCTTTTCTAGGGGTGTTCCTATCAAAGTCTGGGTAGAAACAGGAGAAGTTTCCGTCATTCCGTAGCAGATACTCATTTCTTTAATGTTCATAAGGTTTTCCACCTTTTTCATGATCTCCGGCGGACATACTGAACCGGCCATGACCCCCGTTCTTAGATTTGAAAAATCATAGGTTTCAAAATCCTTGGCAGCCAGTTCGGCGATGAACATCGTCGGAACACCATATAAAGAAGTGCATTTTTCATCAGAAACAGTTTTTAGCGTCATATCCGGATTAAAACTGTCATTCGGAATCACCATACAGGCACCGTGAGCCGTACAGCATATATTCCCGATCACCATTCCAAAACAATGGTAAAAAGGTACCGGAATACAGACGCGGTCGTTCTGAGAGTACTTTAAGCGTACACCGATGAAATATCCGTTATTTAAAATATTGTGATGGGAAAGGGTAACACCTTTTGGAAAGCCTGTAGTTCCTGAAGTATACTGAATGTTGACGGGATCATCAAATTGTACATGTTCTTCAAAGCTGTGAAGTGTATCGTCTGAAATATCCTGTCCATTGTTCAGAAAATCTTCCCAGTTGTCATCAAAGAAAATTTCATGTTCGAGACAGGGGCAGACTTCCTTGGCATATTCTACCATTTCCTTATAATTGCTTGTTTTAAAGCTTAACGAAGAAAATATAGAACGAATACCGGATTGATTAATGACGTAAGTAAGTTCATGTGTTCTGTAAGCAGGATTGATATTCACCAATATGGTTCCGATCCGGGCGGTTGCATATTGAAGCAAGACCCATTCATAGCGGTTTGAAGACCAGATTCCGATCCTGTCTCCGGCTTTGGCACCTAAGAAAATTAAGGCTTTTGCAACAGCAGTCGTCTGATTATAAAATTCCTGGTATGTGGCCCTGTAATCCTGATGAACACAGACTAAGGCTTCCTGATTGGGGTATTTTTCAACAGTCTTTTTAAGATTTCCTCCGATCGTTTGTCCCAGTAATGGAACAGAGGAAGCTCCATAGACATAAGATAATGGCATAGTTTAAGATTTGGTGGAATAAAAATAATGAAAAATCTTGAATTGATGCCTGTTTGCACTAATTTTCCTGAGAATCTATGTCTTTAAGCTGTTTTAAATTTCTGTCCAGTTTTCTGATGATGATTCCATATACAAGTCTGTAATAAAGCCAGATCAGAAGTACACAAAGCACCGTACTGACAATGATCCCGATAATAACGATGATCAGGTTCGAATTGGAAGGCTGTACATTCTGGGAATTCAATACATAAAAAATAAACGCGGTAAAGACAAACATAAACGCAACCAGAAGCGCAATGCTGATCAGGATAAAAGCGTTGACTGTCTTTTTGAATTTAATGATTCGTATGATCAGGCCTTTAAGGTTTTCCTCAATCTTTATTTTGCGGTACTTCTGATAAAATTTCAGGACAAAATAAGCCGTGATCAGTAAGCTGATAATTTTGATCGCTAGATACGCATGGTCAAAATTAGTTTCTATTTCAGGGGCTTCCTGAGCTCCCAGTTTTTCTAATATCTTACGGAAACTGTCTGATTCATCACCCTGAAAGAAATAAAATAATCCCAGAACAGAAAAGAATAAAAATTCGAATACGCTGATCCAGAAAATATACTTTACATAATTGCGTGACTTTCTGTTCAGCATCTGAAGAATCTCAGTGCTGTCGTATTTCGGTTGAACAGGCTGCTCCTGCCATGTTTTCTTAAAGCTGTCTAAATCAAAATCAGGCATATTTTTCCATCTGTTCTTTAAGGGTTTTCTTTAATCTGTTCATTTTCACACGGGCATTGACCTCGGTGATCCCAAGGTTTTCTGCAATATCCTTATAAGGCAGGTCGTCAAGATACATCATGACAATCGCTCTTTCTACATTGGGCAGGGTTTTGATCACGGTATACAGAAGCGAGATCTGCTGCTGCTTATCGTCATCATCTTCCACAAAATCTCTGTGGTTGATATCCAGCTCGTTGGTAGGAAGGCTTTTGCTTTTTTTTCTGAAAAGAGTAATGGCTGTATTAAGGGCTACACGGTACATCCACGTAGAAATTTTAGAGTTCCCTTTAAAAGAATCGTAGCTTCTCCAAAGCTGCAGTACGATCTCCTGAAACAGGTCCTCTTCATCTTCAAGAGAATTGGTATACAGACGCGAAACTTTGATAATCAGGCCCTGATTATCCTTGATAAGCTGCGCAAATTCTTTTTCTCTGGAAGTCATAGATATATAATGGCACGAAGATAATAATATTGCGGTGATTTGTTGATATGATGATGTGATAATTTGTTGATGTGGCGATTTGTTGATTTGTTGATGTGGCGATGTGATGATTTGATAATATGGCGATGTGGTAATTTGTTGATTTTATGATGATTAGAGTTTTCTGAATGTAATGATCAATTTAATATTCAATAGGAATGGGCTTTAGCCCATTTAACAAAAGAAGAAAAACACCCTGGCTTCAGCCAAAACCTAAAAACATTCACCTCCTCAACAACTCCCCACATTGATTTGGTACCTTCATCATTGTCCCTATCAACAAATCATCGCATCAACACATCGTCTTATCCTCTCATCAACACATTATCACATCATCAAATCATCACAAATAATCCGTATCTTTGCAACCGCGAGAAAATCGGCTTGTTGATTCCTGTTTCGGCAGGGGTAGGAAAGTCCGGACACCATAGAGCAGCAAAGCGGATAACATCCGTCACCCGCGAGGGTAGGACAAGTGCAACAGAAAGCAGGTACAGTTCGGCTGTAGTGAAACCAGGTAAACTCTTTGCGGTGCAATGATAAGTATATCGGTTCTTTTCAGTAATGGAAATTAGGGGCGGCTCGTCCTGAAAGCCGAGGGGTAATCAGCTCAAGTTTTGCAGCAATGTAAGACGCAGATAAATAACAGGCACTTCTTCGGAAGAACAAAATCCGGCTTACAGATCTTCTCGCGATTTTATGTAAACAACGCATTGCTTATAAAAAGCGGAGAATTTTCTCCGCTTTTCTTTTTTATAAGGTAAGAAAGCCTGAGGCCGGAAGAATACCATTGAGTTCCAAAAGAAAAGAAAATAACCACAAACCTTTTTTTCTTTTTCCTTTAAAAATTCATTTCATCCAATTTTACCCAACTGTCAGAAATGATATGTCCAATGGCAACTTCCAGCCTCCGGTCTTTTAATAAATACTGAAATAAGTAACCTTTCCGGTAGATGTCGAAATGGTAAACCACTCGGATTCTATACCACTATTGGTGCCTATCTGATAGGCATTGGCAGTAACGCCTGCATTAATGGCAACATTCGGAGCTCCTACCAGATAAGAATCTATCGTATTTCCCGCACTGTCCTTCAGGAAAAAGTGAAATGACGCCCACTCGTTGATAGAAGACATCGTAGAGGTGATGTAGCTATGGTTGTACGGATAGGATACATTATTCGCTGTATTGGTAGGATCCGTGATATTCCATTGATTCATATTCATAGGAAAAGGGGCCAGACCTGTAGTTCCAAATGAGGCATAGGAGGAAGAAATTCCCGCCGGCATGGTATACGAGCCATAATTCCCGTTCGGCGAAGCATACATATAACGAATCGCTCCCGGGGTAGGGCTGCAGGTCATCAGTCTTCCGACCGCATCATAAATATTGTAGTTGTTAAATACAAAAGATGAAGTCTGTGCAGAAGAAAGTATTCCCGTTAAGCCCAATAATAAAGCTGCTATTTTTTTCATAGGGTTGATTATTGATCAGATTTAATATTTTTTCTGATCTCCTCGCTTTTCTTCATATAAATCTGGGTCGCCCAAACAATGATCTGGCTCATGTCGTCACCTGTTTTTCTAGTCAGTTCAGCCTCTGTAACGCCTGTGGAAAGGATCAGTTCTTTAGATGCCGGAACCAGAAGCGCTTTTCTTCTGTCGCTCAGTTCAGAAGTATTTCTTTTTTTCTCCTCTTCCGTAGGTTTGTTTTGAGGATTCCCAAGGCTCTTAAAAGCTTTGTCAAATTTTTCCATCTGTGGAGTCTTCATATTTTCTACAGTATTTACTGCGCTTCCCTCATTATTACATGATACTAAGGATAGGGTAGCAAAAGCGGCTGATATAAAAAGTTTTTTCATAATTAATTAGAATTTAGGTTTGATTTTTTGATTAATAAATTTGTAAATAAGAATAAGTAATATTCGCTATCGTAATGTTGAACCACTCCGCATCTCCGTATGGGGTAGAAATATATCCCGGGGCACCTGTGCATGGATCAGGAGATTCCCCGATCTGTCCGCTGAAACCCGGTTCCGGAGTAGAAGTTCCCGCATAATACATCTGAAACTGCGAAGAAGCCCATTTAACATTCTCAGAAATAACACTACCGGGTGCTATACTCGGATAATTCCATGATCTTACCGAAGAATTGGTGGGAGAAACCTGCAAGGTCCAGTTGCTGGTAGGATACAGAGAACCTGTAAACTGATCTCTGAAGTTTTTGTAAGCCAGTTCTTTACCATTACCCGAATGCGAATCTGCCGGTACTGTGATCGCTGTCGGAGTACTTGAAGTCACATAAGGATAGCAGCTCCCTGCAAAATTGTGAGCACCTATTTTTCCCTGAAAGTCGAAGGTGGTGGAATAGTTATTGACGATCATAAGACTGTGCTGCGCATAGGCTGATGACAGTAATGATAAGGTAAGAATAGTGAATATTTTTTTCATGATTTTATTATTGGTTTAAGCATTCGAAACCCTGTGTTTTAGTAAAGCTGCAGATAGGTTACGTTTCCTATAGTAAAGATTTCCGCACTGTTACTTCCCGAAGGAGTAACGTAATTGTCATGAGCAACGGGGTTGCAGGGGGTTGCTATATTCATATTGGTATGAAAATCCGGTACTGATATCGTGGTCCCAGCTTCCATCATATCAAATTTGGTGGCAAACCATTTAGTCGTAGTTGAAATAGTGCCACCCGGCAAAAGATTGGGATCATTCCAGGCCATGATAGAAGAATTGGTGGGACTTAATGTCACAGCCCAGTTGGCAGTAGGATATAAAGAAGATGAGAACTGACCGTTGAAGTCTTTATACATCAGTTCCTTACCATTACCCATATGAGAATCCGCAGGGACTACAATTTCACCATCATTTCCAACACGCGGATAACATGCAGTTGTAAAATTGGAGGTGATAAGAAATCCATGATAATCAAATTTCGAATAATTATTAACGATCATCGTGCCCTGTGAGTAGGCAAAAGATGCGACTGCTGTAGCTATTATGGCTAAAATCTTTTTCATAGTTAATCAAATTAATAAAGTTGGATATAGGTAAATGTAGTGCCTCCGCTCGCAAGGGTAAATATTTCTGCACTGTTATTTCCTGTAGAAGAAGTCATATTATCAGAGGCCGTGTAGCAGGTATTTCCGGCAATTGTTATAGCACCATTGAAGTTGTCGGGTGCTAAGGTTGTAGTTCCCGGATAATACATGACGAATTTTGTAGTAGCCCATCTGGTGTTGTTAGATATGACTCCGCCGGGCATTATAGAAGGATGATTCCATGCTCTCACCACCCCGAGTGCGCTGGATGTACTTACATGCCATGATGTCATTGGATATAATGAAGAAGTGTATTGGTCTTTGTAGTTGGTGTATTTCAGCTCATTTCCGTTACCCATATGAGAATCGGCAGGAACTCTCACCATATCGGGATTGTTGGAGCTTACATAAGGGTAGCATCCACCGGCAAGATTGTTGGCAACGATGAATCCCACAAAATCATATTGAGAATAGTTATTCAAAATAAGAGTTCCTCCTTGGGAATATCCCAGAGAAAAAGCGGCTAGGCCTAGTACAGTTAGTAATTTTTTCATGATGATTAATTTTAAGATTTAATGTTTTTTCTGATTTCATCGCTCTTCTGCATATAGATCTGGGTAGCCCAGACAATGATCTGGCTCATATCGTCCCCTGTTTTTCGGGTAAGTTCAGCTTCTGTAATACCGGTGGAAAGGATTAGTTCTTTGGAGGCCGGAACAAGAAGAGCTTTCCTTCTGTCACTCAGTTCCGAAGTGTTTCTTTTCTTCTCCTCTTCAGTAGGTCTGTTCTGAGGATCGCCAAGGCTTTTAAAAGCTTTATCAAATTTTTCCATCTGTGGTGTTTTCATACTTTCCACAGTATTCACGGCAGTTCCTTCATTGCTGCACGATGCTAAGGTTAAAACGGCTACAACAGCCGATAAAAAATATTTTTTCATAAGTAAATCAGATTAATAAAGATTGATATAAGTGTAGTTGATTCCCCCGCTTGAGATCACAAACATTTCCGCACTGTTACCTCCGGATGGCGTGGTAAAAAAGTCAGAAGCTCCATTACATGGGTTTCCTGCGACACTTAAATTGGCGTGGTATTCCGGAACATTATTCATAGTACCTGCGAAAAACATTTGAAATTTTGTAGACCCCCATCTTGTATTGAGACCAACGGGAGAAGCAGGCCCTACTGCAGGGTGATTCCACAACCGTGGTTGTCCGTTGGTCGCTGAAACGTTAACATGCCATTCGTATATCGGGTACAGCGATGAGGTGTATTGGTCTCTGTAGTTGTCGAACCTCAGCTCAGTTCCGGTACTCATATTGGCATTGGCAGGAACGGTAATCATACCGTTAGGCGTTTTGGGACTTACTTGAGGGTAGCATCCTCCTGCAAAATTATTGGCAATGAGGGCTCCGTAATAATCATAAGGAGTATAATTGTTCACAATAAGCGTTCCGCCCTGAGAATATCCAAGAGAAAAAGCAGCTAAGCCTAATACAGTTAGTAATTTTTTCATGATGCTTAATTTTAGGATTTAATGTTTTTTCTAATCTCATCGCTCTTTTGCATGTAGATCTGAGTCGCCCAGACAATGATCTGGCTCATATCGTCACCGGTTTTTCTAGTAAGCTCAGCTTCTGTAACGCCTGTAGAAAGAATCAGTTCTTTAGAGGCCGGAACAAGAAGCGCTTTTCTCCTGTCGCTCAGTTCAGAAGTATTTCTTTTTTTCTCCTCTTCCGTAGGTCTGTTTTGAGGATCACCGAGACTTTTGAACGCTTTGTCAAATTTTTCCATCTGTGGCGTTTTCATACTTTCCACAGTATTCACGGCAGAGCTTTCATTGCTGCATGATACCAAAGTTAAAATGGCAAAGGCAGCGGATAACAGTTGTTTTTTCATAGTTAGATTTTTTTTAAATGATCAGTTTTTATGGTATTAAGGTTATTGATATTATAATCGGTGAATTAATAGATCTGGAAATAAGTAACCACCCCTCCGGATGTTGAGATCGTAAACCAATCTGCGGAAGAACCGGTATTGGGTCCGTTTTGACTTGCGTTCAGAAAACCTCCAGAAAGTACAGGATCTCCTACCTCAAAAGTATCATAAGTATATCCCGTGCTGTCCGTAAGGTTGAAAGCAAATCCCATCCATTCGTCGATGGCAGTCACGGCTGAGATGATAGGATGATTGTAGACATAGTTTCCCGTATTGGCACTGTTTAAAGGATCAATATAATACCATCCGGGAATCGGAATCGGATTCGGTCCACCTGTATTGTCAAATTTATCATACTTCGTGAAGCCTCCTGCAGGAATGGTATATATGCTGTAGGGAGTGTTAGCAAGAGCATACATATAAGGCTGTGATGGCCCGGAGCTTGCCGATCCAACCGTCATAAATCTTCCCGCAGCATCATAACTGCTGTAATTATTGATGACCAGTGTGGAAGACTGAGCAGAAATACCTATTCCCATCAGAATACCTAGAATAATGCTTAGTTTTTTCATATGTAATTAGGTTAATGTTTATAGATCTGAGTGGCCCAGATAATGATCTGGTTCATATTGCCACCGGTTTAAAAAAAATATTAAAGCGCCTGAACATAAGTATACACCGTTCCGCCACTCGTTATAGTAAACCATTCTACAGATCCCTCTGTAGTAAACATAGAGCTCGGAACCGGATTGCAGGTATAGGATGTGTCACCTACACCCCCTGATGATAAAGCCGTTCCTGACTGGTGAAACTGGAATTGTGACATCACCCATTTGGTATTGCTGGAGATCACTCCGCCTAAGGTAAGGCTAGGATGGCTTCCCGGTCTTGGAGTAGCAGGTGAAGGGGATGTAGATACCTTCCAGATCGTACCCGGAATATTGAACCCGCTATAACTTACAGAACTTCCACTCGGAATGACCAGTTCAGTATTATCCAGGGTGACATAAAAATAACATCCCGGCGTAGTAAGATTGGCCGCAGTAAGTCTTGTGTGGAAATCAGCAGCCGTATAATTATTAATGATAATCGGTCCTCCCTGAGCATAGGCCACAGATACAGACAGTAATCCCATAATGGTTAAAAGCTTTTTCATAATTACTTATCAGATTTTAGGTTTTTACGGATATCGTCACTTTTCTGCATATAAATTTGAGTAGCCCAGACAATAATCTGGCTCATATCACCGCCGGTTTTTCTTGTGATTTCGACTTCTTTCACTCCTGTTGACAGGATAAGCTCTTTGGATGCCGGAACAAGAAGTGCTTTTCTTCTGTCGCTCAGTTCCGAAGTGTTTCTTTTTTTCTCCTCTTCCGTAGGTCTGTTCTGAGGATCACCCAGACTTTTAAAAGCTTTGTCAAATTTTTCCATCTGTGGCGTTTTCATAGTTTCCACAGTGTTTACGGCAGCGCTTTCATTGCTGCACGATCCTAATGTTAAAACGGCTACTACAGCCGATAAAAAAAGTTTTTTCATAATTAAATTGTATTAGAATAAATATTAAAATGATATCGAATTTTGGCATAGAAAATCCCGCAGAAAGCAAAAACGGCTGCTTTCCGTGTCCATGGTTTTTTAATAAATAGGCAGCTGCAGAACAGCTGCCGGTTATTTAAAAGATCTGCAGATAAGTGGTCGGGCCGCTAGGCGTGGTTATGGTAAACCAGTCAGCACTTGAAACACTTCCGGTTGCGGTATTCACAAACCAAGGGTCAACAGCGGGATCTCCCATCTGGTAAGTATCAACTCCGTTTTGGGTTACCGGATCTTTAAGCACGAAATGAAATCCTGCCCATACATTGGAAGGATTCATTACACTGGCAATAAAAGGATGAGTATAGGCATATGTTCCGTTGTTCGCCGGATTAGTAGGGTCTGTAACGTACCATGATGTGATCGGATAAGCAGCTGTCCCTGATGTACTGAATGTATTATACTGTGTAAATCCTCCTGCAGGTATCGTATAAGATCCGTAAGGAATATTGGGTGCTGCGTACATATAAGGACCCGGTGCACTTATTGGACTGGTACGAAGTCTGCCCTCTGCATTATAAGCACTGTAGTTCTGAATAACGAGAGGAGAAGTTTGGGCAAAAGCAAGAACGCCTGCCAGAGCGGATAAAAGTAATGGTATCTTTTTCATAGTAATATAAGGTAAGTGGTTTATTGTATGACTAGATAAGTATAAACGTCTGTGCCGGCAGTGATGGTGAACCACTTGGCATTTCCCCAGGCTGTGTTAATCACATCAGGAGCAGTATTGCAGGGAAGTGTATTTCCTCCTATATCTCCATTAAAGTAAGTCTCAGGGACAGAAGTTCCCGCATGATACATCTGGAATTTGGACATTGACCATTTGGTGTTATTGGAAATCACACCGCCAGGCATCAGACTGGGATGGTTCCATGGTCTTGGCGAGACAGGAGATCCTGCTCCCAAATAAACATTCCAGGTAGAAACCGGAAAACCGGAGGAAGAGTATTGGTCCCTGTAATTTTCATATTTTGCAGTAGCGCCTGCCGGGACTACAATAGGATCAGGAGTCTTGGAGGTGACAATTGGATAGCATCCTCCTCCTGCATTGTTATTGGCATAAAGATTTCCATGGAAATCATAATTGGTAGTGAAATTCTGAATGATCAGCATTCCTCCCTGAGCATATGCCGAAGAAACGGAACATATACCGAGTAACAGTAAAAACTTTTTCATGATTTATTTCTCAGATTTTAGGTTCTTACGGATCTCGTCACTTTTCTGCATGTAGATGTTGGTAGCCCAAACAATAATCTGGCTTATGTCGCCACCTGTTTTTCTGGTGAGTTCAGCTTCTGTAACGCCGGAAGAAAGGATCAGTTCCTTGGATGCAGGAACAAGAAGAGCCTTTCTTCGGTCGCTCAGTTCAGAGGTATTTCTGTTTTTTTCCTCTTCGGTAGGTCTGTTCTGTGGGTCATTAAGACTTTTGAAAGCTTTATCGAAATTCTCCATTTGTGGAGTCTTCATGCTCTGTGCAGTATTGAGAGTAGTTCCTTCACTGGTACAGGAGATAAGGCATATTACAGCGATTGCCGGTAATAATAAAAGTTTTTTCATAGCTAAAGTTTAATAATTTGGGGTAAAAAATTAATTTTTGATAAATGTATAAAAAAAAACCACATGAACAATAAATTATTCACTTTTCGGTGTCTTCTTGGTTAAATTTATTTATACCTACTTAGCTATGATGTAATATTTTACGCTTCTGTTTTATTCACTCTCGAGTGTTTTTTTGGCTTCCAGAAGCTCGTTTTTTTCCTTTTCACCCACCTGAGGGTACTTAAGATCCATCTTTTCCAAAGTGTCGATAATGATCTGGATCGCGGCTACTCTTGCGAACCATTTATTATCTGCCGGAAGCACATACCATGGAGCGTGATCTTTTGAAGTTTCGTTAATAACCGTTTCATAAGCCTCCATATATTGTGGGAAAAGAGCTCTCTCTGGAAGATCAGCTGCAGAAAACTTCCAGTTCTTCTCCTGTTCGTTGATTCTGTCCAATAATCTTTTCTTCTGCTCGTCTTTGGAAACATTCAGAAATATTTTTACAATAGTGGTTCCGTTGTGGGCAAGGTGCTGTTCAAAATTTCGGATACTTTCATACCTGTTTTCCCAGAATTTACCATCGAAATCCTTTACAGAAGACCAGGTTTTCTCACTAAGATTGTATTCAGGATGAACTTTGCATACCAGAACACTTTCATAATGGGATCTGTTGAAGATACCGATCATTCCTTTCTGTGGAAGCGCCAGATAATGTCGCCACAAAAAGTCATGGGAATATTCTTTTGAACTGGGTGTTTTAAAGCTGGTCACATTACAACCCTGCGGATTTACTCCCCCGAAAACGTGCTCTATCAGACTGTCTTTTCCCGCAGCATCCATAGCCTGAAGGATGACAAGCAGAGATTTACTCCCATCTGCATATAGCTTCTCCTGCAGCTCACGGAGTTTTTCTTTTTCCTTGATTAAAAGCTGTCCGCCTTCTTCTTTGGTCAGCTTTCCTTTATATTCTGTTGAGCTTTTTTTTATTGAAAATTTTCCTTTTACCAGGAAATCATCTGAGAAATTGGTGTCCATATTTTTTTATTTAATATTTAATGATTGAAAAATTTAAAGATTTAAAAATTAAGGGGGAGCTTCTAATTAACATCTAATTTCAAGCTTCTAAATCTGACGTCTGATGTCTGACATCTAACTTCTAACCTCTAGTTTCTAATATCTTATTTAAATGTAATAAAAAAACCGCCTCCAATGGAGACGGTTCCTTTATTTTTTAGTAGAGATTTACTTTGCTGCTGCTTTTTTAGCAAGTTTAGCTGCTTTCTTTTCAGCTTTAGCGGCTGCTTTCTGTTCTTCAGCTGTCAATGGCTTCGGTTCAGGAGCGGTAGCATCTACGTTACCTTTGATGTAGATTACACTTCTGCTGTTAGCAGGGTCGTTAGAGAAAACCTCGATCATTTTGTTGAAAGGTCCGTTAAGAGTCGTGTTATATCCCACTTTGATCTTAGCAGATTTCCCTGGCATGATCGGATCCTGGCTGAATTCCGGAGTTGTACATCCGCAAGAAGGCTTTACGTTGGAAAGGATCAAAGGCTTGTCACCTGTGTTCGTTACTGTAAAGAATCTTGTACCGTCCGCACTTGGTTTGATAGTACCGTAGTCAAAAGTAGTTTTATCAAATGTAATAGTCTGTGCAGAAGCTAATGCAAATGTCCCAAATAATGCAATTCCTGCAATTAATTTTTTCATATTCTTGAATGTTAATATGTTTGTTAGATAAATTTTGAGAAACAAAGTTAAAAATTATTTTAATTCATACTTAAAATTTTTTTTCTTTAGACTATTTTTGCAAATTGTAAGCAAAAGAAATAGAATTTTATGCAGATTTCAGAAAAGTACAATCCACAGGAAACTGAACAGAAATGGTACAACTTCTGGATGGAGAACAAATTTTTCCATTCGGAGCCTAATGAGAAACCACCATATACCGTGGTAATTCCTCCGCCAAACGTAACGGGGATATTACACATGGGACATATGCTGAACAATACCATTCAAGATGTTCTCGTCCGCCGTGCAAGGATGCAGGGCTTTAATGCCTGCTGGATTCCGGGCACAGATCATGCTTCAATTGCCACTGAAGCCAAAGTTGTTGCTAAACTGAAGTCTGAAGGGGTCAATAAATCAGATATTACCCGTGAAGAATTCTTAAAACATGCATGGGAATGGACCGACAAATATGGAGGAACTATCCTTGAGCAGCTGAAAAAACTGGGATGTTCATGCGACTGGGACAGAACCCGTTTCACTCTGGAAGAAAAATTGTCTCAGCAGGTAATCAAGAGTTTCGTAGACCTATATAATAAAGGACTCATCTACAGAGGCTACAGAATGGTTAACTGGGACCCTGAAGCAAAGACCAATATCTCTGATGAAGAGGTCATATTTAAAGAACAAAACGGAAAATTATATTTCCTTAAATATAAAATAGAAGGGACAGAAGAATTTCTTTCTGTCGCTACTACACGTCCCGAGACTATTTTTGGGGATACTGCCGTATGTATCAACCCTAACGACGAAAGATATGCTCATCTGAAAGGTAAAAATGTTATCGTACCGATCGTTAACAGAGTAATTCCTATCATTGAAGACGAATATGTAGACATTGAATTCGGAACCGGAGCGTTGAAAATTACGCCTGCTCATGATACTAATGACTACGAGATCGGACAGAAGCATCAGTTGAAAATGATCGATGCTTTGGATGATGACGGAAACCTTAATGAGCATGGTCTGCATTATGCAGGTCAGAACAGATTTGAGGTAAGAAAGCAGATCGCAAAAGAATTACAGGAAAAAGATCTTTTACTGAAAGCAGAAGATTATGTAAATAAAGTAGGAACTTCAGAAAGAACAGGGGCTGTTATTGAGCCTAAAGTTTCAGTTCAGTGGTTCCTGAAAATGTCTGAAATGGCTAAGCCTGCATTGGAGGTTGTTATGAATGATGAGGTTAAATTTTACCCTGAGAAATTCAAAAATACCTATAAGCACTGGATGGAAAACATCCGTGACTGGAATATTTCCCGTCAGCTTTGGTGGGGACAGCAGATTCCGGCATTCTACTATGGAGATGGAGAAAATGATTTTGTAGTTGCAGAAAACATCGAAGACGCTTTAGTATTGGCGAAGCAAAAAACCGGCAATGAGCAACTGACAACTGACAACTTGAAACAAGACGAAGATGCTCTTGATACCTGGTTCTCAGCATGGTTATGGCCAATGTCTGTATTTGATGGTCTGCTTGATCCTGAAAATAAAGATATTAACTATTATTATCCAACATCTGATCTGGTAACAGGTCCCGATATTATTTTCTTCTGGGTAGCCAGAATGGTCATGGCCGGATTGGAATACAGAAAAGAAGTTCCGTTCAAAAATGTGTATTTTACAGGTATTGTAAGAGACAAGCAGAGAAGAAAGATGTCAAAATCTTTAGGAAACTCTCCGGATCCGCTTGAATTGATGGATAAATATGGTGCAGACGGAGTTCGTGTAGGAATCTTATTGAGTTCTGCAGCAGGAAATGACCTTCTTTTTGATGAAGATCTGATGCTTCAGGGAAGAAACTTTATGACGAAAATCTGGAGTGCATTCCGTTTAACTCAGGGTTGGAACAAAGAAGATAAACCATTGAATGATTCAGATAAAAATGCAATCGAGTGGTTTGAGCATAAATTAAATAAAACAATCGGTGAGATTGAGCAGCAGTTTGAAAAATTCAGAATTTCTGATGCTTTACATTTACTTCAAAAATTAGTTAAAGACGATTTTTGTGGTTTATATCTGGAAGCAATTAAGCCGAATTATGGTGAAGGAATTTCTAAAGAAGTTTATAACAAGACAATATATTTCTTTGAAGAATTGATGAAACTCCTGCATCCGTTCATGCCGTTCCAGTCTGAAGAAATCTGGCAATTGATCTCTGAGAGAAGCATTGAAGAAGCATTAATTGTCGCTCAGCAGAAGAAAGTCGGAGCATTTAATGAGGAAATCATTAAAAACTTCGAAACGGCTGAAGAAATCATTTCCGGAATCAGAAACTACCGTCAGACCAAAGGAATTTCTCCTAGAGAAGCAGTTGAGGTTTATACAAGTGCTTCAAAGTTTGAAAATGAAGCAGTGGTTAGAAAACTGGCTAACGTGACTGCAATTCACTTCGGAGAAAAAACAGACAAGCCAAGTTTTACATTTCTGGTAGGTGCAACTGAGGTTTCTATTCCTTTAAGCGAAAATTTAGATTTAGGAGAAGAGAAAAAGAAGACAGAAGAAGAAGTCGCTTATTTAAAAGGATTCCTGATCTCTGTGGACAAAAAGCTTTCCAATGAAAAATTTGTAGCCAACGCCAAGCCTGAAGTTGTAGAAGTAGAGCGTCAGAAACAGAAAGATGCTCAGGATAAAATTGCTATTTTAGAAGAGAAGCTGAAAAGTTTGTAAATTTAAAAGATAGACAGTAAGTTTGTCGGAATGTCAGGCTGAGCGGAGTCGAAGCCTGATATCTTAGAATGAAACAATATTTTGTGTATATTTTAAAATGTTCCGACGGCTCTTATTATACAGGAGTTACCAGTGATATTGAAGCTAGATTGGCTCAGCATCAGTCTGGAAAATTTCCTGAAAGCTATACTCACAAAAGAAGACCGGTTCAACTAGTCTTCTTTTGTGAATTTAATGACATTATTCAGGCTATTTTATTTGAAAAACAGGTAAAAGGCTGGAGTCGAAAGAAAAAAGAAGCCATTATTAATGATAATTGGGAGAAGTTGAAAGAATTATCGGTCTGTCAAAATAAAAGTCATTCTGATAATTTTGAGCAAGATAAAAAAGGCTTCGACTCCGCTCAGCCTGACAGTTTAAACAACGAAAATTAAATGACACACATAGACAACATAAAAAAACTATTCTCAAAAAACTTCGTAGAAAGCCCTTTACTGGAAAGCTTCGAAGTGGGGAAACTCTATCTTTCAAGTGGAAAGCTCGTGGCTTGTGATCCTTTGATCACGAATGATATGCAGGCTTTCACTACAGAATTTCCGAAAGGAGATTTTTCTGTTTTACTGCATAAAGAAAGAGAAAGCAACTGTGTCGCGTATGCAGAAGTTATTTTCAGCACTGCGGAAATTGCAGAATGGAAAATGGCGGTGACTGCAGGACAGGACGTGAAAGATCTTGGAGAAGAAGAAATTTTCGGCTATCCTGTAGAAAGCGGGATGGGATGTCTTATGGATGTAGATACCCAAAGCAGTCTGAACGAACTGGAAAAGAGACTTTACCACAGCAAAGGAGCAGATTTCATGGGAATCTATGAAGAATTTTTCCATGAATATTTCTTTGACGAAAAAGGAGCTATAGATCAGTATGCATTCCTGAAACCGGCGGATGAACATCCCGGAACTATTTTCGCCTTTGAAACAGGATACGGTGAAGGTTTTTATGCAAGTTATATTGCATATGATAAAGATCAAAAGCCTGTGAAGATAATTACAGAATTTATTGAGATAAGTTAATTAAATTAGTTATTTTTGAAACTTAGTTTTCTGAATATAGTATATTAAGCTAACATAAAACACCAATGAAATTCTCATCAGAACAACCCAAAATTATTGTTGTAGGCAGCTCTTCCATCGATCTCGTTTTAGAGACCGAAAAAATTCCACAGCCGAATGAAACGGTTTTAGCCGTGAATTCAGATAGCTATTTTGGAGGAAAAGGAGCCAATCAGGCGGTAGGAACTGCAAGATTGGGAGCCAGCGTTTATTTTATCGGATGTGTGGGAATGGATCCTTTGGGACAGCAGATCATGAGAAATCTGGTAGGTGAAAACGTGAATGTAGGTTTCGTTCATGAAACGGATGCCGAATCTACGGGTACTGCTTATGTCACTACCAGCCACGGAAATGCAGCAATTGTTGTGGTTCCGGCGGCCAATAAACGTCTCAGCATACAGCATATAGAAGAAGCAGACCGGTATTTCCAGACTGTAGACCTTATTTTGGTTCAGCTTGAAGTCGCCATGGAAGTGGTGGAATATACAATCAGAAAAGCCAAGAAATACGGTAAAAAAGTAGGGCTTTATGCCTCACCGGCTATGAGAATCAGTGAAGGAATTATTGAAAACGTAGACTTCATTGTAGCAAAAAGCAGCGAGCTTCACACGGTTTTCGGAGAGGATAAAAGAGAAGAGATTCTTAAGAAATATTTCAACAAAGTATTTGTAAGAGACGATACCAATTCTACCATCTATTTTGACGGTACGGAAATGAAGTACTTTAGAAATGACAAAGATGAGACGGTTTATAAAATGGGAATGGGAGATGCTTTTACTTCAGGATTTGCCGTAGCACTCTGCCATGGAAACTCTGTAGAGGAGTGTGTGAAATTCGGGAATGAAGTTTCTTCAAGGGTTTCCGGAGGGAAAGGTTCACAGACCGGTCTTCCGAGAATGTCCGATTTCTACTCCTAAAGCTATTTACCACATATCGAAAGTCTGAAACTTAACATAAAAATATAAGTAAAATCTCCACTTTTATAGTGGATTTTTTCTTTTTACCCTATGGAAAAACTGGAACTCATTACAAAAGATCATGCATCGCTGGCAGTTCATCTTTTCAGACCTGAAAAAAGCAATGGAAAACTGCTGCTGATCAACTCGGCGACGGGAGTGAAGCAGCAGGTGTATTTCTCATTTGCCCAGTACTTTTCAGAACAGGGGTTCACGGTCATCACTTATGATTACAGAGGAATCGGTCTTTCAAAACCTGAGAACATGAAGGGTTTTAAGGCTTCTATGAGGATCTGGGGTTCCGAAGACTACAAAACCCTCACGGAATATATAAAAAATGAATTTTCAGACTATAAGAAGTACTGTCTGGGACATTCTGTCGGCGCATTGATTCTGGGAATGAATGAAGATTCTGAAATGTTTGACGAATTCATTTTCGTGGGAACCCAGAATGCATTCGTCGGAAACCTGAAACTCAAGACAAAAATAGAAGCTTATCTTGGGTTTGGAATTGTTCAGCCTTTAACTACCGGATTATTAGGATATTTTCCCGCCAATTGGTTTGGGCTTGGAGAAAGTCTTCCAAAAAATTGCGCATATGACTGGAGAACCTTAATTTTAAACAAGAAATCAACCAACAGACTGTTGGAGAAAATTGATGACTATTCTAAAAATCTGACGCAAAAAGTATTTGTAATCCGGGCAGAGGATGATGTGTGGCTGACTGAAAAAGGAGTATTAAGTCTTTTGAATAATACATATCCCAACCTTAAGCCTTCTTACAGGCTGGTAAAAACATCTGAATCCGACAAAAAAGAAATCGGACACGTCAATTTTTTTAGAAGTTATAATAAAAAACTCTGGAATATTATTTTAAACGAATTGAAAGCTTAATGAAAAGTACGATCGAAAACACCGTAGCATTTGTAAAAGAAAAATTAGAAGGCGCTGAAGCAGGACATGACTGGTACCACATCGAAAGAGTATGGAAGCTTTCCAAAAAAATAGCAGAAACAGAAAACTGTAATCAGGAAGTGGTAGAACTTTCCGCTTTGCTGCATGATATTGCAGATCCAAAGTTCCATAACGGGGACGAAACCATTGCTCCCAAAATAGCAAGAGAATTCCTGGAAGGACAGCAGGTTTCGGAAGAGGTGATAGAAAAGGTTTTATTTATCATTAAAAATATTTCGTTTAAAAACAGAGGCGAGGCTCCGGCTGAACTGCCGATTGAGCTTAAAATTGTACAGGATGCCGATCGTATCGATGCCATAGGAGCTATAGGAATCGGGAGAACATTTAATTTCGGAGGTTTTAAAAACAATCCGATGTATGATCCGGAAATCCAGCCCAGCCTGAATATGTCTAAAGACGAGTATAAAAAATCCAACGGTACCACCATCAATCATTTCTACGAAAAACTTCTGCTTTTGAAGGATCTGATGAATACTGAGAAAGGGAAGGAGATTGCTCAGCAAAGACATGATTATATGCTTGGATTTCTTGATCAGTTTTTCAAAGAATGGAATGTTGATTAACCTTCCTCCCGAAAAATCTTAAATCAGTATCTTTGCAGTATGGTATTTATCATTTTTGTTATCTTCTGGGCCAGTGTGCTTTCTTTGATTTTGTATAAAGTAAAATCAGGAAGGGTGGCAAAATGGGCAAAATTGTTCCGAATCCTCACTTTGGTTTTTTCAATCTCAACTTTTACGTACTGGTTCATTAAAAAGAGTGCAGTCAGTTTTGTAGACAATTCAGTAGGCTTGCAGGTAGTGAATAAACTTCCTCAGACACTGGACTTTTATCTCATCAAAGTAGACAGCGCTAAAAACGGAAATCTGGAACCGAAGCATATCGGAAAAATACGTCCGGAATATTACAGAATCGAATACCTTAAAATGGATAAGTCTGATGAATATTGGATCATAGGTTATTTAGGAAAAAAGAATATGGTCTATTTTTCTCAGCATGCCGTTCCCAACAAAAATATTGACCAGATTGTAGAAGTACAGAATTACATCAATCAAAGTGTAAAACTTTCCGAAGCAGCAAAAAAAGAGGTAGACGCATACAATTATGAAAATGCAAAGCTGGGAATCTGGGTATCCTTAGATTTCTTACTTCTGTTTCTAAACCTCGTACTTCTATTGAGAAAAAATAAGCAATAAATAATGGGCAATGAGTAATATATAAAACAATTGATAATATTACTCATTGCTTATTACTCATTGCCCATGAATTGTATTAAGGGTAGTCCAGAATCTGCATCACCTGTTCCTTAAATTCTTCAGGACAGTTTTTAACCAGCTTGTCTTTATTCTGCTTGCTGATCTGAGGCGGTTCGAGCCATTCGGTGCGGTGGGCGCTCAGGCTGTGGTTATCGTAGACTCTTTTTATTCTATGATCTTCGTAAAACGTATAGTCATCGCCGAGCCAGGTGCTCGTGATGCTTATCGTGCAAATTTCTTTTTCCATGACATTTTGTATTTTAAAAATACTGTGCCCTATATGAACAGCAGTACATCCTAAATTACTATTTTTTTTCCACAAAAACAGATTTTTGAGCATCTTTTTGCAGGTCCGGCTGAAAAGTTGCGGGATACGCATTCAGGAGTCAGAGTGTTTTAGAGTGTCGTGGTAAGGGTTTTAGAGTCGGAGGGTTTGAGGGTTTTAGAGTTGGGAATTTCGTGGTACGCGGTACGGGATACGGGTTGGAGAGTTGGAAATTGTAAATCCGGAAATATTAAAAGAACGACAAATACCTGGTGGCTGAGGCTCCCGAAGCCACCAGTACTAATATCTAAAATCTGATGTCTGAAGTCTGAAATCTGAAATCTAACATCTAAAACAACGTTCCATTATTATCAGTCGCCATTTGTGGAATAGGAAGATCCGTTTTCCAGTCCTCATTCATCTTTTTAATGAAATAGGCAGAAAGAAGTGGGGATGCTTTTTCAATATTCTGATGAACAAAAAAATACACATTTTGTAGTCCTTCTTTTTTCCACTTGGTCAGGTGTTTCATCCAGTCATCCAGTCTTTCATAATCACTTTCTGCATTGGCACCTACATAGCGGATGAATGCATTGGGAGTGGTAAGACGCATATGAAGCATATCTCTTCTTCCGGCAGTATCTACGATGATGTTGGTGATATTGTTGGCTTCAAAAAGCTCACAAGTCGTATTGAAAATTTCCTCATCGGTGAACCATTCGGTGTTGCGGAGCTCAATGGCTAATGGAACTTCTTTAGGCCAGTCTTTGACAAATTTCTCCAGTCTGTCATAATCTTTAGGTTTAAAATTATCATGAAGTTGAAGGAAAGCCATTCCCAGTTTATTATCAAAATTCATCACTGCTGATGCAAAGTTGGTTACCGGTTCAGTCACATCAATCAGTCTTCTGAAGTGGGAGACCGTATTGGTGATTTTTGGGAAGAATTTAAAATTTTCCGGTGTTTTTTCTTTCCAGACTTCCACCTGCTCAGGCGTGGGCATGCCATAAAAAGTAGCGTTCAGTTCAATAGAATTAAACTGCTTCGCGTAATATGTCAATTCGTCTTTGGTTCCTTTAGGGTAAAATCCTTTAAGGTCGGTTTTATTCCATTTAGCACATCCTATGGAAATATTTTCCAGTCCTTTTTTATTTTGATTTAAAATTTCCTTGGTTCTGGCGTGGTCTTTAGGAAGTGTAAAATCTATTTTTGACGGGTCTTCTACTTGTCCGAATTTCATATTAAATGATTTTATTTTTTTAAAATTAAGCATTTTTTGCCGATCTGTGCAGGAATAGAGTCTAAATTCTTCACACTTTGAGGAGGGCTGTATTAAGTTTTTTTTAAGGAAATATTAAACATTCATTTACATAATGTTAATTCTATGTTACCACACTTGATATTTCTGAGGTCTAATTTTACTCCCGAATTTGTAACAATAAAATCATGAAGAAAAAAATAATCTGTGCTTTTGCTCTATTATCCTTTGGCTTTGCATTTTCACAGGAAACCAGCTCTAAAATTTTTGGAAGGCTCAAAGGAATCTCTTCCGAGGTTACAGTGAAGGTCGTACACATTCCTACAAACAGTGCTTTCGAAACCAAAAGTAACAGCAAGGGGCAGTTCAGTTTAGACAATCTTCAGCCGGGAGGCCCATATTCCATTGAAATATCGGATGGGAAACAGATTATTTATTCTAATACCAATGTGCAGCTTTCACTGGGAAACAATGATTTGCCGGTAGTTGAAGTCAATAGGGGTGAAAAAACGATTGATGAAGTGAAGATCACTTCTAAAAAGACCGGTGCGAAATATGGTGTTGGAATCAGCCAGGCTCAGATTTCTGGACTTCCCAATATCAACAGGGGAATTCAGGATGTGACCAAACTTATTCCGCAGAGTGCCAATAATTCTTTCAACGGAACCAATTTCAGATACAACAACGTTACGATCGACGGATCTATCAATAACGATGCAATCGGCTTCAGTCCGTCTTTGGGAGGTCAGACAGGAACTTCCGGAATGCCGGGAAGCAGCACCCGTTCGAATTCGATAAGTCTGGATGCTATTCAGGATGTGCAGGTGTATATTGCACCTTATGATGTAAAACTTGGGAATTTCCTGGGGGGAAGTATTAACGCAGTAACCCGAAGCGGAAGCAATGAAGTGACAGGATCTATTTATGGATACGGAAGAAATGCTTCCATTACCGGAAACAACAGAGTGGGAGACAATTCAAAGATGCCGAGCGCTTTTCAGGATATGATTTATGGAGGAAGAGTAGGACTACCAGTGGTAAAAGACAAAGTTTTCCTGTTCACAAATCTTGAATATACCAAAAGAACAGATCCTGTATTTTATAACGCCAATGATCCCAATGCTTTAGTGAATGACGCTGTAGCTCAACAGATCTCTGATTTTGTAAAAAATAAATACGGCTTTAATGTAGGAAGCTTCGACAGCTACAACAACTTTTCAGAAAGTGCCAAGCTTTTTAATAAATTAGACTGGAAAATCAATGACAAACACACCTTATCCATTAAAAACAATACGGTGTTTTCACAGGCCTCGAATCTTGAACGAGATGGAGCAAACTTCAGATTTTCGAGCATGGATTTTATTCAGAAAAATAATGCGTCCACCACAACATTGGAGTTGAAAAGCCGTTTTAATGATAAATGGAATAATAATTTAGTCGTTGGATATTCTTCCATCCATGATTACAGAGATCCTACTTCCGGGAATGCCATGTTTCCGCAGGTGGAAATTTCCTATAACGGAGGAACTCTTCTCCTGGGGAATGATCGGGAAGCCACTGTTTTCAATATGAGACAGAAAACCTTTGAGATCACAGACAATCTTACCTATAAAGCCGGACACCACACGTTCTTACTGGGAACCCATAATGAGCTGTACAACATCAATTACGGCTTTGTTAATGCCCTGAACGGAAGGATCTCCTATAAAAACCTGACCGATTTCTATAATTCTAACCCATCAAGAATCAGAGGGACATATCCTTTTAACGGAGAAAGCAGAGAAACACTCTTTGACAATCCTTATGCACAATATAAAGTCAATCTTTTCTCCGTGTATTTTCAGGATGAGATCAATTGGGGGAGGTTAAGATTATCACCGGGCGTAAGAGTAGATTACACAGATCTTCCTAATAAGCCTAATTTAAGTACGAAGGTACAGAACTCACCTCAGGATCCGAATTTTGGAAATACCTACACCTATACGCCGCTAGGCCAACTTTCGAATGATTATCTCAATAAACCTACAATTTCTCCGAGATTAGGATTTAATCTCGATCTTACGGAAGACAGGTCTATGGTTTTAAGAGGAGGTTCGGGTATTTTTGTGGGCAGAATTCCTTTTGCATGGTTAGGGTATGCTTATTATAATGATGGTGTAGGTTTCGGAAGCTACGATTATAATGCTCCGACTGCTGCTCAGCTGTCTGCTAATGGAGATCCTCTGGTAAGCGGTAATTTCCCGAAATGGCAGAACTCTTCAAAGGTTCAGGTAGACCTTATAGACAACAATTTTAAAATGCCGCGAGTATGGAGAAGCTCTTTAGCCTTTGATTATACATTGGCGGGATACAAACTTACGCTGGAAGGGATTTACACAAAGGTACTTTATGACCTGAAATTCCAGCAGGTGAATAAAACGGATAATGTGACGTATTTCAGCTATGATACCAATCACGAAATGCCGGTGTATACAACCAATATCAACAGCAATTTCTCGAATGCCTATCTTTTGTCCAACACCAAGGAAGGATACCGTTACAACCTGACGGCGCAGATTTCCAAATCTTATAATTTCGGGTTTAATTTCTTCGTAGCCTATACGTATGGTGATGCAAAAGACATTACCAACGGAATCAGAAATTCAATGGAGAGCAACTGGCAGATGAATCAGTCTCTGACTCCGAATGATCCTAAGCTTACAACCTCCAATTTTGCCATCAAAAACAGAGTAGTAGCCAATCTGGGATACAGTCTTGAACTTTCAAAATCCAACAGATTATCTGCTAACGTATACTTTAACGCTCAATCCGGAAACCCTTTCAGCTGGGGATTTGTAAACAGCACGATTGCGAATACAGGTCAGGCCGCAGGACTTTCTTATGTGTTTAAAGATGCTGCAGAAGCCGCCAAATATATCGTTCCTATAAAAGATGCAGCAGGAAATGTCCTGGTAACTGCCCAACAGCAAATCGCAGATTATGAGAATTTTGTGGGTGGAAATAAATATCTGAACTCCAGAAGAGGAAAATTCACAGAAAGAAACGGTGATGTTACGCCATGGAATATTCAGGCCGATTTCAAAATTATGGATGAGATCAGACTCAGCGAAAAATCTAAAAATAATATCCAGATTTCAATAAGCATTATCAATCTTACCAATTTGCTGAATAAAGATTGGGGTAAAGTATATTTTGTACCCAATACCTTTAACTCTACCGCCAGTGTAGGGCTTACGAAAGTTGGAAATGTAGCGGCCGGTCAGCCTTCTGCAGGTGATCCTACCTATAATTTCAAAACACCGGGGCTGCCTTATACCATTGATCAGTTTGCATCGAGATTCCAGGCGCAGTTGGGAGTGAGATATAATTTTTAATCATTAGTCTTTCATTTTTTTACTTATAATTTTTTCAACGATCCGGATTTTCTTTCCGGGTCGTTTTTTTTATAATTGTAACAGAATTGATCACATCGTCATTGCGAGGAGCGTAGCGACGAAGCAATCTCATCATTCCCCTTGCTGAAAACCTCTGATTTTCTTGCGCCTTAAATATTCATATAGTTTAAAAACCTTGCGCGCTTTGCGATCGAAGAAATAACAGCATCAATAGAGTTTTTTTGCATCACATTAAAAATAATATACACAAACAGAATATCTTCAAACAATCTGATAACCCAGGTATTATAAAACAAAAACCATAGAAAAGTCTATGGTTTTTTGCTGCTTTTTTATAATGGTATTTGTGTTTTCTTCTGTGTCTTATTTTACACCCTGTGTTACCATTCTGTTGGAAATCACGGAATAGATACATCCTGTGGTTTTTAGATTGACAGTGATGGTTGCCGGAACCGAGCGGTAAGCGGTGTCACCATAAGGTTCAATGATCTTTCCGTTTGAATCTTTTACCGTTCTTCCTTTTGCGGTGTACGTCATTGTAGCTGTTCCCGTAAATCCGCTTGAAGGATTGAAAGTCACAATACCAGTCGATTTATTATAAGTCCATGTTCCCTGTGGAGTTACTTTTTTGCGGTACAGCGTAAGATCTGTATCACTGCTTTTTGTAAAACTGAAGGTTGAATAATCGATATTTGTATTGCTTGCCGTAGGCGGAGTTGTAATGCTGATAGCTCCCTTATAGGCTATATCATTAGCGAAAACCGGAATATTCACAGGCTGAAACTTACAGGTAGAAGTCACATCATCGTTCGTCACGGCTGCATAAGGAAGCGTTAATTTCACATTTCTGATGATATGCTGCTGAAACGCGGCTCCTGTAGCGGCTGCAAAACCTAACTTCAGAACAGCCGGAACTGTTGCGTCCAGTGTTTGAGAAGTGGCGGTTCCTTCCGTATCTGAAGTATTAAAATCAGAAGTCTGCGGATTCGCATTTTCAGTGTAAGGCACTGAAGTTTTATAATGATAATAGTTGATAATATTTGTAGGAGTTCCGTTTTGAGTGGTCTGAATATCCACTTTGATATCAAATCCATCCGTTGTTGTCGGGCTGGTAAAATGCGGAATCAGGTCAAGATAGACTTTTCTGAATTCTCCGGCATTGTTTCTGAGGTCAAAAACGGAGGCCAGCGTATTGGAAGTCGCTAAGTAGCTTCTGTCAGCCTGTAGGATTCTACCCACAGCTCCCGTGTTGCTTAAGGTAGAACGGGTTACCAAAACAGGATATCCTGTAAATCCGGCTCCGAGACCTGTTGTATTGATCGCAGCCCCTCTTGCCCCTCTTAAAGTGACATGACTGGCCGCTTGGCTCCATGTTACGCCTGAAATACCATTCACTCTGGAGTCGCCCTGAAAACGTTTGGATTTAAAATTCCCGAACTCATCCAGTGCAATACCCAGATAAGCTCCTGATAAACCTGCTTTTCTCTGGCTGGCATAAGTATCCTTTGTTCTGTTGTAAGAATATCCGATTCCGGCACCAGGTGATCCTATGGTAGGGCTGGTGACGGCTCCGTCATAAAGGAAGAATGATAAACCATCTCCAAAAGTACCCCCTAAGGCAGTTCCATTTTTCATCTCATATTCAAATTCAACATGAAGTCCGTTAACCGAAGTGAAAGTTCTTCCGTTGATAAACAATCCTCCAAACTGCCCCGAACTGGCGGGCGTAAGCTGTACTCCGGTAGCCGTATGTGAGGCATTTCCCTGTATTGAAAGTTCTGAGGCCGAAGAAGCATTCATCAGCGAACTCGAATAGGAATAAAACCCGTAAATACTGGCTACTTCAGTACTATCTGTCTGCGCATACACGAAATGGGTAAGCAGTACGAAAACCAGGCTCATCAGGGACAGCCCTTTATAATTCTTTTTCATAGCTGCTTATTTTACAACAAATACGATGTTGATGAAAGACGCTGAAGTAGCATTTGATAAAACATCGTAATTCAATACGCCCGTGCTGCTGATGCTGTTGATTTTGAAAACAGAAGTATCATAGCCCGTTACATAATAGTACAGATCTGTTGCATTGGGAAAAAACGGAATCGAAGCAGGCGCTGATGCACTTCTTGCATTAGTCGGTACGTTCGAAAACTGGTTTTTATACATGGTGTACAGATCTTTCGTTTGTCCGGTTCCGGTAGTGGTAGTATCAAAAACTACGCTTGGCATGTAGAAAAATTTAGCTACATACGGAGAAAGACATACCCAGTCCGGAGCTGCAGGAGTACCTACATTCTGACTGATACATTTTTTGTTTGTGTCAAAAATAACGAGGCCTGTTGCCGGATTGGTGACTAATGAAAGATTGCTGATTCTTGGTAGTAAAACTCCTTTGGAAGTACTTGTGACGTCTAAAACGGAGCTTGGATTAGGTGAAGAAGTGTTGATACCCACCTGTGCAGTAATGGAGCAAAAAGCCATTACCAAAACTAAAGTAATAATTTTGTACATGTTCGAAATAATTTTTTTTGTGTGTTTTGTACTATTAACAAACTTCTTGCCAATAGAAAATTAAATGTTTAATATGAAGTTTTTGTGTATTTTATATTGTAACTGATATTTGTTTATGATTAATTTTAATTTCTAAATTTGTGTTGTGTTTAAATTCATCATTTAGTGAATTGTATACAAGTGTTTTGTGTGTTTTTGTTTATTTTAATACATTTCTATATTCTCCCTTTTTATTTTGTATAGTGAAGAAAGTTTAATTTCTCAGTATAATTAAAAAATGCATTATTTTCACTTATGGGTCTATTTTGCTTGTAAATGTTTAATTTTAATAACATAGGATATTCACTAAAAAATCATAGCAGATTACCTGTATTAAATAGAAGTCTCAATTGTGTTTCTGTTATTATTTAATATCAAGAAAAGTCTGATTTTAAAATAATATTTTCATTAAAAAGTTAATTTGTTTAGTAGATTTTAAACAAATGTATATAAAATTGATTGATATTAATAACGGAAAGCCTTTAGTAGAGGGACTTGATTCACTGGTCGGGGAGTGGAAGGCTGATATTTTCAATGTTCATGAATGATTAACGGAAAATAACTTTTTAAAATGTAAATGTTAAATTTTTGTTAAAATTCATATTCATCTGTTTATGAGCTTTTTTATAGTACTTTATAGCTAGCATTTCCCAGAATATGTGTTATTTATTCCTGATGTTAAATTTTTTGAAATAAAAAAAGCACGCTGAAAAGCGTGCTTTACTATATGCTGATGTTTATTATTTATTAAGTCTTATGCCTCACAAGCAGAACAGCTCACGAAATTAACCATCATTTCCTTAGAAACTGAAGAACTTCTTTGATAATAAAGTGTTTTTACTCCTTTTTTCCATGCTTCGATGTAAAGATAGTTGACGTCTTTTACCGGCATTGTAGATGGGATCTGTAAGTTCAGAGACTGAGCCTGGTCGATATACTGCTGTCTTTGGGCAGCCTGAGAGATAATTTCCATCGGAGAGATCTCTTTGAACGTTTTGAATACTGCTTTCTCCTCATCGGTAAGCTCTTTCAAATGCTGTACAGAACCGTGGTTCAGCATGATCGTTCTCCATGTTTCTTCGTTGTCCAAACCTTTTTCTTCCAGTAATTTAGCCAGATATTTGTTCTTACGCATAAAGTTTCCTTTCGCAAGACCTGCTTTGTAATAGTTGGACGCAAACGGCTCGATTCCCGGAGAAGTCTGTCCCAGGATCGCAGAACTTGAAGTCGTAGGAGCAATAGCCATTGTTGTGGTATTTCTCAATCCGTATCCTTTCAATAATTCTGGTTCACCGTATATGTTTGCTAATTCTCTTGAAGCAGTTTCTGCCTGCTCTTTGATGTGTCTGAAAGCTCTTGCATTGAACTGAGTCGCTTCAAAACTTTCAAACGGAATCATATTTTTCTGTAAATAAGAGTGGTATCCTAAAACTCCCAATCCAAGCGCTCTGTGGCGTAATGCGAAGTTTCTGGCTCCTTGTAGATAATAGTTTCCTTCTGTTTTTTCGATGAATTCAGTTAAGACTGCATCGAGGAAGTAAACAGCCAGTTTTACAGCGTCTGTATCTTTCCACTCGTCATACAGTTCCAGGTTCATGGAAGACAGACAGCAGATGAAAGATTCTTCTCTGGTAGAAGGAAGCATGATTTCAGAGCAAAGGTTACTAGCATTGACAGGCATTCCAAGATCTTTATAAACCTGCGGCTTGTTTCTGTTAACGTTATCGGTAAAGAAAATGTATGGAAGACCTTTCTGCTGGCGGCTTTCAAGAACTCTTGCCCAGATTTTTCGCTTATCCATATCACCATCGATCATATCCTGCATCCAGTAATCAGGAACACAAATTCCTGTAAATAAGTTCTGGATCGGGCTTCCGATATCTTTGATGGATAAGAATTCTTCAATATCACCATGGTCAATATCCAGATAAGCAGCAAAAGCACCTCTTCTTACACCTCCCTGAGAAACGACATCCATTGCGGTATCGAATAATTTCATGAACGAAACCGCTCCTGAAGATTTTCCGTTATCTGTTACGGCAGTACCTCTGTTTCTCAATTCCCCGAAATATCCTGAGGTTCCACCTCCGATCTTCGTCTGCATGATTACTTCACCCATTTTGTGGGTAATGCCTTCAATGCTATCTGGAATGTGTACGTTGAAACAAGAAATAGGAAGACCTCTCTGTGTTCCCATATTCGCCCATACGGGAGATGAGAAACTGATCCATCCTTTGGTGATCATTTCTTTGAAAGCAGCCTGTAATTCAGGTTTGTATAATTTTTTTGCAGCTGCCGTTGTAATTCTGTCGATGGCTCCGTCCACAGTTTCTCCCTTTAGGAGATATCCTCTGTTCAGCATCTGCTCAGACTCTTCATTGAGCCACCATATATTTGAATTTTGCTCTTCCATAGATGTTATATTTTCGAATTCCGGGGCAGTTTTTATGCTTCGGAATTTTGTTGCTTTTTATATTGATTGTAAAATTTCCACTTTGTGCGTGCCGTTCAGTCCGCTTTCGTCTCTTAATCGTTGAAACTCTTTAAAAGACGGTACATTTAAAACCTCATGCTGAACCTCTTCATTGATATAGTTTGAATAATGTAAAAAAGTAACACCGTCTTCTTTTACATAAACCTTATACTCAAATGCCTCCTGATCCAGATTTTTAAAATCATCCAGAAACTTTTGAATATGGATTTTGTTTTCTGAAACGTATTCAGGGTTTACGGTGTAGGTTACGATTACATTAATCATTTTTTGTGCTTTGAATTATCGTGTTATTCCAGGGAACGAAAACTTATTAAGATGATGCAAATTGAATATTATTGCTAATACTATCTGCTTTGACGCTCGCTTCACTCGCGCCCACCCACATTGATATTAAAACAAATCGTTCGCCGTAATACTCTTATCGTGTTTTGTATAATCCACCGGTCTTTTTGCAAAGAAGTCATCCATAGAGTTCGCGAAAACTTCCTCTTCAAACCATTTCATTGGACGGTATTGCTCAGGAGTAACGTTGTAACGGGTTTCCATGTCGATTTTCTTCAAGCTGTCGTCTACACGGTATTTCATGAAGTTCAGAAGATCTTCTTTTGAGAAAACGGTTAATTCTCCCAGTTCAAAGATCCAGTCTAAAATTTCACCTTCCAACTCGATAGACTGATCTACCAGGGTGTAGATGTCTTCGATGTCAGAATCTGTTAACAGATCAGGTTGTTCCTCACGGATTTTGTTGATCAGGTAGATTCCGGCGTTAGCGTGAATTTGCTCGTCGATAGAAGTCCATGCGATGATATTGGAAACGTTCTTCATATATCCTTTGAATCTTGTGAAAGAAAGGATGATCGCGAATTGTGAGAAAAGCGATACGTTTTCGATCAGGATACTGAATAATAAAAGGGAAGATACGTATTCTTTCGGTGTAGTGGAATTGGCATGTTTCAAGACGTTTGAAAGGAAATCGATTCTCTTTTTTACGGCAGGAATTTCTATGACGTTGGTAAACTCTTCATTATATCCCAATACCTCTACCAAACGGGAATAGGCTTCGGAATGGCGAAATTCACATTCTGCAAAAGTAGCTCCAAGGCCATTCAGTTCAGGTTTTGGTAAGTGGTTGTATAGGTTTCCCCAGAATGTCTTTACAGACACCTCGATCTGTGCAATGGCAAGCAATGCATTTTTCACAGCGTGTTTTTCGTTCGGCTCTAACTGCGAATGAAAATCCTGAACATCTGCAGTAAAATCCACTTCCGAATGCACCCAGAACGATTTGTTGATCGCCTCTACAAACTGAAGAACCTCAGGGTATTCAAATGGCTTGTAACTTACTCTCTTATCGAAAATTCCCATATTAAAATATCTTTAAAATTAAATAATCAGCATCACTGTGGATAACGTGGAAGTAATGCTTAACTTCTTGTATGTTTGGTATTTACGTGAGAAACATATTCACATTGGTGACTGGAGGTTTCTTGTAAAGAACTAATGACAAAGTTCGAAAAAAAGAACTGATTTTGAAAGGGGTAAATACTAATTGGCTGAGTTTTAACTCTAAAAGTTTTCCACATTTACATGAAACCAGCACGAATAATGGCTTAGAAGGGGTTGTGAAGAAAAAATAAATGAAAAAACACACTTACAGTTAAACAGTTTAATGTAATGTACTATAAACAAAGGTGAAATTAATTAAACAATAAAATATTCGAATAAATTATTGTTCTTGTAACAAATTGAAAGTATCGTCTACTTATATGGGTATAAAACAAGCATCACTTAATGTTAGTAATTCAGGATTTACATAAATCATACGATACGGGGAAAAGCAAGCTGCACGTTCTTAAGGGTATTAATCTTAATATTTCCGAAGGCGAGTTTGTTTCTATTATGGGAAGTTCCGGGTCCGGAAAGTCCACGCTTCTTAATATCATCGGTATTCTGGATGAAAAAGATTCAGGGACTTATGAGCTGGACAACGTTCCTATCGAACATCTTTCTGAGGTGAAAGCGGCAGAGTACAGAAGTAAGTTTCTGGGCTTTATATTTCAGTCTTTCAACCTGATCAGCTATAAAACGGCTCTGGAAAATGTAGCGCTTCCTTTATACTATCAGAATGTTCCCAGAAAAGAACGTAACAAAAAAGCAATGGAATATCTGGAGAAAGTAGGTCTTGCTCAATGGGCAGATCACTTACCCAACGAACTTTCCGGTGGACAGAAACAGAGGGTAGCTATCGCAAGAGCGCTGATCACAGATCCTAAGGTAGTTCTGGCAGATGAGCCAACCGGAGCATTGGATTCCAAAACAACGCATGATATTATGAAACTTCTTCAGGACATCAATAACGAAGGGAGAACCATTATCGTTGTCACCCACGAACCGGATGTAGCTGCACAAACGAAAAGAAACGTTATCCTGAAAGACGGCATCATTGAAAGTGATGAGTTTATTAAGCAGGTTGTTTTGTAAACAATGGTGAATGGTGAATTATCAATTTTAATTAAGTAATAAAGAACACACAAATACAAATGAAAAAAAGTAATCATGTTTTTGAATCTGAACCATTATAAACTTGATGTTTATCAATCGGCCAGACAGTTAAGAATTGAATGTTATAAATTTTATCTGTGATTCCGGATAGTGAGAGATTTAATCTTACAGATCAGATACGCAGAGCTTCAACTTCGGTTGTATTGAATATAACAGAAGGGTGTTCCAGAAAGTCGGAAATTGAAAGAAAAAGATATTTTGAAATAGCCAGAGGTTCGGTGATAGAACTAGATTCGTGTTTTGATATCGTTATAGATTGTAATTATATCAAAAAAGAAGAATTAATAAAAATTGGAAACTTAATAAAAACAACATTTATCTTGTTAAGTGGGATGTTGAAAAAAAGTGTAAAAAATAATTGTGAATTGTCAATAGAGGATAAAAATTTATTTTAGAAACAATTCTATCATTGACAACAAGGTTAATTGACTTCGAAGAAAATTTACAACGCAGTTAATTGACTTTTTACAAAGTAAAAAATAAAACTATGTTTGACCTAGATCGTTGGCAGGAAATATTCAGTTCTATTCGCAGTAATGTATTGCGGACGGTGCTTTCGGGGTTTACAGTGGCTTTGGGGCTGTTTATTTTTGTGGTTCTTTTCGGAATAGGAAAGGGGCTTCAGAATGCTTTTACCGAAGGTTTTGCAAGAGATGCACAGAATCTGATCACGATCTATACGGGTAAAACCACCATGGCTTATAAAGGGCTTCAGTCTGACAGAACAGTCACCATGAATAATGACGACTACGACTTCCTGATCAATGCAGATAAAGACAAAGTAGGCGATGCCAGCCCGAGATACACCACAAGTTTAATGGTGAAATACGGCAAAGAAAGCGGTACTTACCAGGTAAATGGTGCAGAACCGGGAGAAAAGGTCATTGAGAACAGAAAAATGCTGGACGGACGTTATCTGACGGATATGGATCTTCAGAGAAAGCAAAACGTTGCCGTAATCGGAAGAATGGTTCAGCGTGACCTGATTAAGAACGGAAGTCCGGTAGGAAAAGACCTGAACATCAATGGAACCATGTTCAAAGTGGTAGGCGTATTTTCTGATGACGGAGGAGACTGGGACGAAAGACATATTGCAGTTCCTATCACGACACTTCAGCAAATGAAAAAAGGCTCTGATACGGTATCGACGGTATATATCGCCTATAATGAAAAGTTGAGTCCCGAACAAGCCATTAAATATGGTGACGAACTTAAAGACAGATTAAAATCAAGAAAGAATGTTGCTCCAGACGATGAAAACGGAGTCCGTGTCTGGAATAATGCCAAGAATATGAATGAAACCTTCCAGTTTATGGCCGTACTGACCATTATTGTAGGTTTTATCGGGATGGGAACATTATTGGCGGGGATCATCGGGATCAGTAACATCATGGTGTATATCGTTAAAGAAAGAACCAAAGAGATCGGTGTCCGTAAGGCTATCGGTGCCAAACCAAGAAGTATTGTAGCGCTGATTGTGCAGGAAAGTGTCGTAATAACGGTAGTTTCAGGTATTGTTGGAGTGGGAATAGGCGTTCTGGCACTCAGCTTAATCGGAGACAGTCTCGAAGAATATTTTATCAAAAGTCCTAGCGTAGGCTGGGTGACCATCTTTATGGCATTTATTGCTTTGGTATTTTCAGGGCTTATTGCAGGATTTGTTCCGGCGTACAGAGCTTCGAGAATCAAACCGATAGAGGCGTTAAGAACCGAATAGTGATGTGATGATCAATTATCATTTATCAATCATCAATTATATTTTAAACTTATAACTCAAAGAAGTGAACATATTATTTAAAAAAGATACTTGGCAGGAAATTTATTATTCACTGAGGAATAATAAGCTTCGTACGTTCCTTACCATGATTGGTGTAGGCTGGGGAATGTTTTTGTATGTGAGTCTTCTTGGAGCAGCAAAAGGGATGGAGAATGGTTTTGATAAACTATTTTCCGGATTTGCTACCAATTCTATTTTTCTTTGGGCTCAGAAAACTTCCATTCCTTATGATGGATTTCCCAAAGGCAGACAGGTTCATCTCAACTTATCCGATATGGATATGCTGAAAAGAAAAGTAAGTGCTATCGATTATATCTCACCCCAAAATGCAAGAGGAAGCTTTACCGGAACACCTGGCGAATCGATGTCCAGAAACGGAAAAAACGGGACTTATTCGCTTACGGGGGATTACTCGGTGGGAAATAAAATTTCAGAGAAGAAACTTATTTTCGGACGTTATATCAATGATGCCGATGTGATGGGAAATAAAAATGTAGTGGTGATTGGAGAAGAGATCTACAAGAACTTCTTTGATGCCAAGAAAAAAGAAAATCCGGTAGGAAAACAGGTCAATATAAAAGGAATATTTTTTAACGTGATCGGAGTTTTCAGGGTGAAAAAAGGGGGTGGATTTGAAAATGACCAGACTGCATTTATTCCCCTTTCCACGTATACCAAAATGTATAATGCCGGAGAACAGATTGACATGTTTGCGATTGTAAGTAAGCCCAATGCCAATGTAAACGGAGTAGAGGAAGATGTAAAGCAGGTACTGAAAACTCAAAATAAAGTATCTCCCGAAGACACCAATGCTTTTGGAAGTTTCAACTTAGGAAAAGAATTTAAAAAACTGACGGGATTCCTTACCGGAATGCAGCTTCTCACCATTATCGTAGGAACGCTGACCATTCTTGCAGGAGTTATCGCCATCTCGAATATCCTTCTGATCACCGTAAAAGAAAGAACCAAAGAAATCGGTATTCGGAGAGCTTTAGGCGCAAAACCTGCCGAAGTAAGAAACCAGATTCTGTTGGAAAGTGTAGTGATTACGCTGTCCTCGGGGATTCTCGGATTCATGTGCGGAATCTTTGTCCTCATTATTTTAAATGCAGTGACGCAGAACCAGGATGAATTCCCTTTCTATAATCCGACGGTCAATTACGGAAACGTATTCGGAGCTATGGCTGTAATGGTGATCCTGGGCCTTATTATCGGAATGATCCCGGCACAGAGAGCCGTAAAAATCAGACCTATTGAAGCATTGAGATCGGAGTAATGCTGATGTGTTAATTTGAAAATGAAATAATTTGGAAATTTGAAAATAGGGACGGATTTTTTTAATGTTTAAATCGTTAAATATTTAAATCTTTTCAATCAATTTCCTCCTTTTAATAGTAAAAAATAAACTAGAAATATGAAAAAGAAATTCACTTGGAAAAAAGCCATTTATATTGTACTGGGGCTTTTATTTGCAGTGGCATTGTTCTTCGGGATCGGGTATCTCGTGAAATCAAATTCTAAAGAGAGTGAAGCTTTCCTGACCAGAAAACCATCGTACCAGAACATGGAAGATAAGGTGATGGCGACAGGAAAAATTGTTCCGAAAGAAGAAATTGAGATCAAGCCGAACATTGCGGGAATCATTGATAAAATTTTGGTAGATGAAGGCGATAAAGTGGTAGCAGGACAGCTGATCGCTACCGTGAGAATTATTCCTAACATTGCTGATGTGAACAACGCTCAGCAGGAAGTGGTAAACTCTCAGCTGCAGATCAGTAATGCCCAAATGAATGTTGAAAATATGCAGAAGCAGTATGCTATGCAGGAAAAACTGTTTAAGCAGGGTGTAATTTCTAAGCAGGAGTATTTAAACTCACAGCAGCAATTGTTTTCACAACAGCAGAGTCTTAGAAATGCTAACCAACAGTTGGCGACGGCTCAAAAAAGATTACTGATTGTAAAAACCGGAGCGACTCCTGAACTTCAGGGGCTGGCCACAACACAGATCCGTTCCAAAGCATCAGGTACCGTTCTTGAAGTTCCTGTGAAAGTAGGAAGCCAGGTAATCGAGGCCAACTCGTTCAATGCAGGTACAACGATCTGTTCTATTGCAGACCTTAATTATTTGATCTTTCAGGGAGAAATAGATGAAGCTCAGGCTGGAAAGCTGAAGCAGGGAATGGATATGAAAATCGTGATCGGTGCCCTTCAGAACAAAACATTCCCGGGAAAACTGACGATGATCGCGCCTAAAGGAAAAGACAACTTGGGAACCATCAAATTTCCGGTAGAAGGAGATGTAACGAATCCTAACAATGAATATATCAGAGCCGGTTTCTCTGCCAACGGAGAAATTGTACTTAAATCTGAGAAAAACGCATTGCTGTTGGATGAATCACTGGTTCAGTACGAAAAGAAAAACGGTAAAGACACACCTTTCGTAGAAGTAAAGCAGAAGGATGGAAAGTTCAAGAAAGTATATGTGAAATTAGGGGCCAGCGATGGAATCAATGTACAGATCCTTTCAGGAATCAGCAAAGACTCTGAAGTGAAAGTATGGAACCCTTCCGATAAAGACAAGGAAGAGCTTAAAGAAAAGAAAAAATAGTAAACAATCACTATATATTTAAACTGTAAAATCCTGGGAAATTTTTCTCAGGATTTTTTTATGGATAAGGTCTGTTCATCTCTGAAATGGAATTGGTAAATTTGATACTAAAATAAAGACATGTGCAGGTATGCCCGAAAAACATATAAATCCCATTACACCTGTTTTAAATGCAGAAAATCATTTAAGCAGACCGATACGTATGATATCCTTTCAAGAATTGAAAAAGAAAAAGTCTATCACCAGCCGGATGGAACGATAAGAAAAGTGGGCGATGTTTTTACAAAAGCTAAAAAAGAAGAACTGGATGCACTGGTAGAAGAGATCAACGCAAGGCAAATCAAATGTCCCGAATGTGGAAATCTGATGGCAGACCTGGGATGGGATTTTAAAGCCCCAAAAAAAACCGCTGTTAAAGAATGGAAAATTGTAGAAGGCCTCTTTATCATTGGAAGGTGTTTTCACAGCTGCGGGTGTGACGGGATTGGTTACATTCCCCAAAACTCTAAAGACTATGAAGAGTACTTAAAAAATACTTTGGAAGAGTACAAAGACAACGTCCTCAGCGGCCAAAATAAAACGGACCGGGAATTTCCTGAAAAACGTGAATATATTCAATTTTGGACACGAAAAGTATCCGATGTCAAAGCAGAAATAATCCGTCAGAAATTTGAAACAGCTTAAAATCATCCTCCCATGAAGAAAAACTACCTGATTCTCTTTTTCTTTATCATCGCAAAATTCATTCTCCAGTATTCCCTCATCAGCCCTGAATATGAACTGCACCGGGATGAATACTTACACCTTGATCAGGGCAGGCATCTTGCGTGGGGATACCTTTCTGTGCCGCCCGTTAATTCATGGCTGGCTTGGCTGGTTAAAATAGCCGGAGGTTCAGTCTTTTGGGTTAAATTTTTTCCGGCCCTCTTCGGAGCATTGACGATTGTTGTGGTTTGGAAAATAATTGAAGAACTTCAGGGTAATTTATATGCCAAAATTCTGGCCTCAACGGGAATTCTGCTTTCAGTACTGCTCCGGCTCAATATGCTTTTTCAGCCGACTTCTCTGGAAGTTCTTCTTTGGACACTTATGTATTATGTACTGACCAGGTATTTTAATTCCGAAAAAATAAAATGGCTCTACATAGCCGCTGTGATCTTCGGAATAGGTTTCCTGAATAAATACAATATTGTCTTTTCCGTATTGGGAATTATCCCCGCTGTTCTACTGACAAAGCAGAGGAAGATCTTTCTCCAGCCCCATCTTTATGGTGCCGGATTATTAGCCCTTATGATTATGCTGCCCAATCTGCTGTGGCAATATAGTAACGGTTTTCCTGTGATCCACCATATGAAAGAACTCGCAGAAAGACAGCTGGTACATGTCGATAGATTTGACTTTTTTAAATCCCAGATTTTGTTTTTTATAGGCTCATTTTTAGTAATCATAGCAGGATTGTATGCCTTGCTGTTTTATAAGCCGTTTGAGAAATTCAGGTCTTTCTTTTGGATGTATATCGTGACGATCGTCCTGTTTGTATTTTTTAAGGCTAAAGATTATTATGCCATTGGTCTTTATCCTGTATTAATAGGATTCGGGGCTGTTTTTCTGGCTCCTATTTTTGAGAATGGCTGGAAGAAATTTCTTAAACCGGTCTTTATTGTACTTCCTATTTTGCTATTTCTACCGTTGTATCAGGTCGCTTTTCCCAATAAAAGTACGGAATACATTATCAGTCATCCCGAACCGTACAAAAAAATGGGACTGCTCCGTTGGGAAGATGGGGAAGATCATCCGCTACCTCAGGATTTTGCAGATATGCAGGGCTGGAAAGAGCTTGCTGAAAAAGTAGATAAAGAATATGCCCACCTGTCAAAATCCGGAAATACACTAGTTCTCTGTGATAATTACGGACAGGCAGGAGCCATCAATTATTATTCAAAAAATGATATAAAAGCGGTTTCCTTTAATGCAGATTACATCAATTGGTTTGATCTGAGTAAAAAGTATGCTAATCTGATTCGCGTGAAAGAATTTTCCAAAGATGAAGATGAACTCAAAGAAACAGGTCATTATTTTAACAGCGGTAAAGCGGCTGATTCCATTGTCAATAAGTTTGCCAGGGAAAAGGGAACTACCATCTTTAGTTTTGAAGGAGCTAAAATTGATATCAGGAAGAAAATTCAAAGTGAAATTGATACAGCGAAATGGTGATATTAACACTTAATTAACTATGGCTTATCCCCTTAGAGGGAGAAATATTTTCTAATTTAGCTGTAATGTAATACACCTATGAAATCACTGTCTAAAATTTTGCTGTTATCCTCAGCGCTGTTTGCTTTTAGCTGTACTTCTCAGAAAAAACAGGAGAAAGCTAAAGTGATGTACAAAACTGATAATTTGTCTATCATTCAACTGTCGGATGGTATTTATCAGCATATATCCTATTTAAATACGGATTCATTTGGAAAAGTGGAATGCAATGGAATGATTGTAAAAGATGGTAATGAAACCGTAATTCTGGATACACCAACCAACGATAAAAGCTCTGAAGAATTGATTTCATGGATCAAAAATAACCTTCATTCAAAGGTGAATGCCGTTGTTGCGACCCATTTTCATGATGACTGTCTGGGCGGACTGAAAGAATTTGATAAAAATAATATTCCGTCTTATGCCAATAATAAAACCATAGAGCTGGCAAAACAAACGGGCGCCAACGTTCCCGGTCACGGATTCAATGACACCTTAACTCTGAATGCTGGAAAACATAAAATTGTATTGAAATACTTTGGAGAAGGACATACAAAAGACAATGTTGTTGCTTATATTCCTGATGAAAAAGCCATGTTCGGAGGTTGTTTGATCAAAGAAGTAGATGCTACGAAAGGCTATCTGGGTGATGCTAATGTTCAGGCCTGGTCTCAAACCGTTGAAAAAATAAAAGCCCAATATCCCGACGTGAAGATCGTAATGCCGGGACATGGAGAAATAGGAGGGCAGGAACTTTTAGACTATACCATTAAACTGTTTAAGAATTAAACTATTCGAGCGTGTTAAAGAATATGGCTGGAAGATGGAAGAGGGAGGCTGGAAGTTACTATCCGTCATGTTAGCTCTGATAGTTAAATTAAATTTGATAAAAAATATAAATCTCTTTTCGGGTTTTCCATAACTTCCTTCTTTCATTCTCAAACTTCCTTTCTTTAAGCAAAACTTTTCCATCATATATCAACTGACAGCTGATTTTAAATTCTTTACAGGTTTAAAATCAGCTGTTTTTCTTTATCCTTTCTTTCATCAAATGATCATGATAGAAAATATTAATGCAACATTGTTACTTTAATTAAATTTTGTATTAACTTTGTCAAAGCAAAAGAGAAAAACAAAGAAGTTGAGACAGGCTTATGGTAAACCTTCTCACAGCAATCATCATTCATCATTCATCATTCATGAAAAACTACGACGTTATCATCATAGGAGGAAGTTATGCCGGATTATCGGCCGGAATGTCTTTGGGAAGGTCATTAAGAAATGTTCTGATCATCGACAGTGGAAAACCCTGCAACAGACAAACTCCGCATTCACATAATTTTATTACCCACGACGGAAAAACACCAAAGGAAATTTCTGATCTTGCCCGCGAACAGGTTGCCGCATATGATACCATAGAGTTTCATGAAGATTCCGTAGTTAAAGTAAAAAAAACGGACGAAGGCTTCGAAGCAGAAACGCATGGTGGTGAAAAGTTCAATGCTAAAAAACTAATCCTGGCTTCAGGGGTGAAAGATCTCATGCCCAATATTCCCGGATTTGCAGAATGTTGGGGAATTTCAGTGCTGCATTGCCCTTACTGCCATGGGTATGAAGTGAGAAATGAAGTAACCGGAATACTTTCAGATGGTGATATGGCTTATGACTTTTCAAAACTGGTGTACAACTTAACGAAAGATCTTTATTTATTGACGAATGGCCCATCGGTTCTTTCCAAAGAGCAAAAACATAAACTGGCCGAGAATAATATCATCCTGGTAGAAGATGAAGTTGAAAAAATTGAACATGAAGGTGGGCAAATCCGGAAAATTATTTTTAAGACCGGAAAAGAAATTTCTTTAAAGGCTTTATATGCCAAAATACCATTTGAGCAGAATATCAATGCTTCCGGAGATCTCGGCTGTGAACTTACAGAACAGGGTTTTATCAAAGTTGACATGATGCAGAAAACAAATATTCCGGGTGTTTTTGCATGCGGAGATAATGTAACCATGATGAGATCTGTCGCTAATGCTATAGCGCAGGGAAATTTCGCCGGAGCAGTAGTCAATAAAGAACTTACAGAAGAAATATTTTAATTTATCCAGTTGGGAAGAGAGGTTGGAAGTTTTGTTTAGACGGATAATTTTCTGACAAACTAAAGGACTTAGTTGTTTTTTTAGAGTATAGTGACTTCCTTCTTCCATCCTCTGGCTTCCTTTCTTATCATCTTCGGAATTTCATATTCATATATTATAAATTGGTGCGGTCCCTGTAGAAATTTTCTGCAGGGATTTTGTTTGTCTGAACTGGGTTCAGGTTGGAAGTTGGAAGAGGGAGGCTGGAAGTTACTATTAGACATTCATTTTTAACAGTTACCTTAAAATTTGATGAAAACAAGCTTAGTCATTGATCTTCAAACCTCCTGACCTGATAAAAATGACTAAAATATTTTGCAGTAAAAATTTATTATCGTAATATTGCGATATAATTAAATCTTATGGGAGCTACAAAAACAGATTTCTTTACGGACGAGCAGAACAAAATAGCGGTCATTGCAAAAGCTTTAGGGCATCCGGCGAGAATTGCCATCATTGAATACCTTCTTAAAGTCAATGAATGCATCTGCGGGGATATCGTGAATGAACTTCCTCTTGCACAGCCTACCGTTTCCCAGCACCTTAAAGAACTTAAAAACGCAGGTCTGATCAAAGGAAATATTGAAGGAAATTCCGTATGTTATTGTATTGATGAAAAAGCTTTTGAAATTTTAAATGCTTTCTTTTCAAACATTATTTCCACGGTGAAAAAGCAGAACTGTTGCTAAAAATTTTTTGACTTTCATTATCGTAATATTGCATTATAACAATTTAAACAAAAATCTATGAAATTATCAGACATTAAAAACATTTTACCGGCATTGGACAATGTAGAATTCCAGCTGGAGAACGGAAAATTAGTCCCGGAACATTTCCATGTAACGGAAGTAGGGATGGTAATTAAAAACTTTATCGACTGTGGAGGAACCATCAGAAAAGAAGAAAGAGTGAATTTCCAGTTGTGGGACGCAGATGATTTTGAACACCGTCTGAAACCTGGAAAACTGCTTCATATCATCAATCTGTCCCAAGAAAAGCTAGGGATCGGAGATTTTGAAATTGAAGTGGAATATCAGGACCAGACCATTGGAAAATATGATCTGGAATTTAACGGTAAAAACTTCGTGTTAAAAAATAAACTGACTGCGTGTTTAGCTAAAGATGCATGTGGAATTCCTCAGGAAAAACAAAAGATAAACCTGAGCGAGTTGAAAGCTGATCAAAACTCCTGCTGTACACCAGATTCGGGTTGTTGCTAATATTAATCTAATTACAGTTGAAATGTATCCTAAATTGCTACAACAGATAGAAGAAATTCTTTTGCTAGAGATCACTGACGAAAGAAAAGCGGTATTGCAACCCCTAATCGATTTTATAGAAAAGAAAAAAAGAAACCGGGAATCAATAGATATTAATTTTATCTGTACTCACAATTCACGGAGAAGCCATCTTGCACAGATCTGGGCGCAAACTGCCTCTGCTTATTTTAACATTTCCGATGTACACTGTTATTCCGGAGGGACGGAAACCACGGCTTTATTTCCTAAAATTGCCGAAACATTAGTAGAAACCGGTTTTCATATCTGGAAACTAAGTGAAAGTGAAAATCCTGTGTATGCAATAAAATATTCCGAAAATGCTTTGCCGCTTATTGGATTTTCTAAAAAGTATGATGATATTTTTAATACGGACAGCGGTTTTGCAGCAGTGATGACCTGTTCTCAGGCAGATGGAGGCTGTCCCTTTATTTCAGGGGCAGAAAAACGGATTCCCATTACATTTGAAGATCCGAAAATTTCAGATGGACACCCCACACAAACCGAGACGTACAAAGAAAGAAGCAGGCAGATTGGTGCAGAAATGTTTTATGTTTTTTCAAAAATAAATAATGCAGAATGAAGTCTAAATTAAAACTTCTCGACAGATATCTGACCCTTTGGATCTTTCTGGCCATGCTGACGGGCATTGGTTTGGGATATTTTTTTCCCGGCGTTTCTGTGATAACCAATTCATTTTCTTCGGGTACTACCAATATACCTTTAGCGGCCGGACTGATCCTGATGATGTATCCGCCGTTGGCGAAAGTGGATTATGCCTTATTACCTCAAGTATTCAGGGATAAAAAAGTAATATCCGTTTCGTTACTGTTAAATTGGATCGTAGGACCTGTTTTAATGTTTGTATTGGCGGTTATTTTTCTTAAAAATGAGCCGGACTTTATGATAGGGCTAATTCTGATAGGGTTGGCAAGATGTATTGCGATGGTGATTGTCTGGAATGATCTGGCTCAGGGAAACCGGGAATATGCCGCTATGCTGATTGCTTTGAACAGTGTTTTTCAGATTGTTTCCTATAGTTTTCTGGTATGGCTGTTTATTAATGTGCTTCCGCAGAAATTAGGACTCGGTAATTTTAATGTTTCAGTACCCATCCGGGATGTTACGGAAAGTGTTTTGATTTATCTGGGAATTCCTTTTTTAGCAGGTTTTTTAAGCCGCTATTTTCTCACAAAATGGAAAGGAAAAGAATGGTACAGCCGGAAATTTATTCCAATGATCTCGCCTGTTACTTTATATGCTTTACTGTTTACAATTGTCTTAATGTTTAGCCTGAAAGGAGATAAAATACTGGAGCTGCCCATGGATGTTGTCAAAGTTGCCATTCCGCTGATCATCTATTTTGTACTGATGTTTTTCATTAGCTTTTCGATTAACAGATTGATTAAAGTACCTTATGATAAAAACGCTGCCATTGCGTTTACGGCGACGGGAAATAATTTTGAATTGGCTATTGCGGTGAGTATTGCTGTTTTTGGAATTCATTCCTCGCAGGCGTTTGTCGGGGTTATTGGTCCTCTTGTGGAAGTTCCTGTATTGATTGTCTTGGTTAAGGCGAGTTTATACCTGAAAAAGAAATACCAACTGAAGTAAAGGGAATTACGAATAATAGCAGATTCAAACTTAAAACCCAAAATTTTGGTCTAAAATCATACTTTCTGATACAGAAATCTTAAGGGAAATTCCGTACATTTGGGGTGAAAAATTTCAAAAACTAAAAGTAAAATGGACATTATTTTCGACCTGATTGAAAAAGAAAGACAAAGACAAGCCCATGGATTAGAGCTTATTGCGTCAGAAAACTTTGTTTCTGAGAACGTGATGAAAGCAATGGGAAGTGTACTGACCAACAAATATGCTGAAGGATATCCCGGAAAAAGATATTACGGAGGTTGTGAAGTAGTAGATGAGGTTGAAACATTAGCCATCAACAGAGCAAAGGAACTTTTCGGTGTAGACTATGTCAACGTACAGCCGCATTCCGGATCTCAGGCTAATGCTGCCGTTTATCTTGCAGTTTTGAAAGCAGGAGATAAAATCATGGGAATGGACCTTTCAATGGGAGGACACCTTACTCACGGTTCAGGAGTGAACTTCTCCGGAATTCAGTATCAGGTGGTTTCTTATGGGGTTCAGAAAGAAACCGGACTTATCGATTACGATCAGATGAGAGAAGTGGCTTTAAGAGAAAGACCAAAAATGCTGATCGCAGGTTTCTCTGCCTATTCAAGAGATTTGGATTATGCTAAATTCAGAGAGGTTGCAGACGAAATCGGAGCAACGCTTTGGGCAGATATTGCTCACCCGGCCGGTTTAGTAGCTAAAGGATTATTAAACTCTCCATTCGAGCATTGCCATGTAGTAACTACCACTACGCACAAGACTTTAAGAGGTCCGAGAGGAGGAATGATCATGATGGGCAAAGACTTCGAAAATACATACGGGCACAAAACCCCGAAAGGAGAAACGAAGATGATGAGCCAGGTATTGGACGGCGCTGTATTTCCAGGAATTCAGGGTGGTCCATTAGAGCACGTTATTGCTGGTAAAGCAGTTGCTTTCGCTGAAGCTATCGACGGTCAGTTTGAAACGTATGCCAAGCAGGTTCAAGCTAATGCAAAAGCATTATCAAAAGCGATGATCGACAGAGGTTTCGATATTGTAAGTGGAGGTACAGACAATCACTTAATGCTGGTAGATCTTAGAAATAAGAATGTAAACGGAAAAGAAACGGAAAAAGCGTTAGTACTTGCAGATATTACATGTAACAAAAACATGGTTCCTTTTGATGATAAATCGCCGTTCACGACTTCCGGTATCAGACTGGGAACTGCAGCGATCACTACAAGAGGGCTTAAAGAAAATGATATGGATACGATTGCAGGACTTATTTCTGATGTTGTAGACAATATCAAAAATGAAGAAGTTATCGGTTCTGTAAGAAAGAAAGTAAATGAACTGATGGAAGGCAGGGCTCTGTTCAACTATTAATTTAATGTAACATTATAATAAAGAATGGGCATCTTGTCCATTCTTTTTCATATCTATTATGGAGAAAAAGTCTTTCACTTTTGATGAAATAAAACTGAAACTGGTGAACTATTGTGTTTATCAGGACCGTTGTCACGCAGAAGTTGAACAGAAAATGCGGGAATTCCTGCTGATCGAGGAGGCTAAAGATGAGATCATCCTGTACCTTCTGAAGGAAAATTATCTGAATGAGGAACGATTTACAAGAAGCTATATCAGAGGCAAATTTTACATCAAGCACTGGGGCAGGAATAAGATCAAAATGCACCTGAAGCAGAAACAGATCACCGAAAAGCTCATCAATAGCTGTTTTGATGAAATACACGAAGACGATTACGAAAAAATGATTAGAAAAATATTTGAAGACTATTCCTCAAAACAGAAAGGTTTGCAGGAATATCAGAAAAAATCCAAAACGATAAAATATTTAATGAGCCGGGGTTTTGAATATGAGAAAATAAATGATACTTTTGAAGAAACATCAGCAGATAATTGAAAAAAGAAAAGATTTGGCTGTCACCTCCGCATATGGGCGGAAATGAGCTTAAATATATACAGAACGCATTCGATACCAACTGGATCTCTCAATACGGCGCCAATATAGATGAATTTGAGAATAGCCTTGAAAACTATTTAGGAAACAATTCTCATGTTACAGCCTTGTCCTCCGGAACTGCAGCCATTCATCTGGCATTGCGACTACTTGATGTTGAAGAAGGTGATTTTGTTATTTGCCAGTCTTTCACTTTTGTAGCTACAGCCAACCCAATTCTCTATCTTAAAGCTATTCCTGTATTTGTTGATAGCGAAAACGAGACCTGGAATATGTGCCCGGATGCATTGGAAGAGGCCATAAAATACTGTATTCAGCAAGGGAAAAAGCCAAAAGCGATTATCACTGTATCTTTATATGGAATGCCTTTCAAAGTAGAAGAGATATTTCGGATCTCAAGAGAATATGAAATCCCTATCATTGAAGACAGTGCGGAAGCTCTTGGAAGTAAGTATAAAGGCCAGCTGTGCGGAACTTTTGGGGATATATCTGTAATAAGTTTTAACGGAAACAAAATTATTACTACCGGAGGAGGAGGAATTTTAATATCAAAAAATATTTCAGTTAAAAACAGAGCGCTTTTTCTAGCTACCCAGGCTAAAGACAAGGAAGAATTCTATAGTCATTCTGAGGTAGGATATAACTACAGGATCGATAATATTGCGGCAGGAATCGGAAGAGGGCAGTTGGAAACATTGGAAGAAAAGATCAATCAACGGAGAAAAAATCATGATTTTTATCAAGGTATGGTGAAGAATAATGATAGTGTTGAACTTTTTTCTGCACCAAATAGTGACTTTTATTCTAATTATTGGCTCAATACTATTATCCTGAAAAATAATTTATCAAAAGAAAAAATAAAGAGTGAGTTTTCACGGAATAATATAGAAACCAGATATCTATGGAAGCCAATGCACTTGCAACCCCTATATAAAGGATATAAGTTTTTCGGAGATAATTTATCTGGTACACTTTTTGACGCAGGACTTTGTTTACCGTCAGGGACCAATTTAACGGATGAAAATAGAGCCAGAATTTCTGAAGTTTTAGAAAATGAAATTCACTAAATTTGTTTTTTTAAATTTAAGTAATAGATGAGATTTTATTTTAATTTTGCATCGTACTTTAAAATTATTATTAATAAAAATCGGGTTTAGTCCCATTTAAATATGAACACAAATACAGACAATGTACAGCTCTCTTAGAAAAAAAATATTTGGAGGTGATAATGTTGTCAATCTCTCAGATGTAAGATATCTTCCCAGATGGATAATACTTGTAATAGATATTATTATTCTGGTAATGTCTTTATTTCTATCTACCTACACCATTGAAAAAATTACTCAGAAAGAGTTTATTTATCATGAAGATAAAAGTGTTGTTTTTGCTTTTATTATACTGATAAACACTATGTTTATGTATTTTTTTAAGACCTATGCAGGGATTATAAGGCACTCTACCTTTATTGACCTTTTCAAGCTTCTGATCTCCTGCTTTTGTACTATGACAGTAGTAGGCCTCGTTAATCTTATTTATTTCTGGTTTACAGGAGGAAAGTTCATATTAACTCCTTTTCTTATACTATATTTTATAATATCCTTCATGGGGCTGTTTCTCTTTAGACTATATGTTAAAGAGTTTTTTCATATTGTGAGAGAATACAGGAGAAGTACTTTAAAAAAGAGAATATTAGTACTTGGTATCGATGAGCAGTCTATTGCTATAGCTCGTGCCATTTTGGATAATCCCAGTCTGCCTTATCAGGTAGTAGGATTTCTTACTCAAAGAACCGATTCCAAAAGGGCGTCGTTATTAGGAAAACCTATTTATGAAAAAAGAAGAATAGAGGAGGCTACAAAAGAAGACCTTATCATTGATGGTGTTATTATCGTTAAAGAAATGATGTCTAAGGATGAGATGAATTCGTGGGTGAATTTATTCTTGGAAAAAGATTTAAACATATTCAAAGCTCCTTCTGTACAAAAATTAAGAGACAGTGATTTAGGGGGTGCAATACGAAACCTTCAAATCGAGGATCTTCTCAACAGAAAGCCTATTAAAATTGAAAGTGAAGAAGTTAAAAGCAGACACTTTAATAAATATATACTGGTAACTGGTGGTGCAGGTTCTATAGGAAGTGAAATCGTAAGACAGGTAGCACAGTTTAATCCTTCACTGATCGTTGTTTTGGATCAGGCCGAAACACCGCTATATGATATTGAACTTGAAGTTAAAGAGAAGTTTCCTCATATCAGATTTAAATTTGTTTTAGCAGACGTTTCCAATATACACAGGGTTGAGCCATTGTTTCAAACCTATAATTTTTCAATGGTTTACCATGCTGCGGCCTATAAGCACGTTCCATTGGTGGAAGAAAATCCAAATGAGGCCATTCGTGTCAATGTTTTGGGATCAAAAAATATAGCTGTTTTATCCAGCCGTTATAAAGTGAATAGATTTGTAATGATCTCCACAGATAAGGCTGTAAATCCTACCAACGTGATGGGGGCTTCAAAAAGAGCAGCAGAATTATTTGTTCAGTCTTTACAGCATGTTGATGGAAATACAACAAAATTTATTACGACTAGATTTGGAAATGTATTAGGATCGAACGGTTCTGTTATTCCTCATTTCAAAAAACAAATTGAGGCAGGTGGTCCTGTTACGATCACCCATCCTGATATTGTAAGATATTTCATGACAATTCCAGAAGCCTGTGAACTTGTTCTTCAGGCGGGAACAATGGGGCAAGGTGGAGAAATCTTTGTTTTCGATATGGGAGAGCCTGTAAAGATCTTAGACTTGGCAAGAAGAATGATAAAGCTATCCGGTTTTGAACCTAATATTGATATAAAAATCATATATACTGGTCTACGGCCAGGAGAAAAGTTATATGAAGAATTGTTGAGCGATGATGCAAAAACACTTCCTACTCATAACGAAAAAATTATGATTTCTAAAGATCCTATGAAATCATTCTCTGAAATAGAAAGCCTGATAAATTTGATTACAGATGCTTCAGTAATGGAAGAAAAAGTGGACGTAGTAAAGATGCTGAAGATTATTGTTCCGGAATTTAAGAGTAATAATTCGATCTACGAAGTATTAGATAAATAGCAAAAATATAAATGTATATTTGTACAATTTTTAAAATATGAAGGGAAAAATATTAGCAATATCTCTTGCATTGATGCTGGTTTCCTGCAAGGTAAACCAAAGTAAGCCAAATGACTTGAACTATATGCAGAATATAGAGAAGGTTGCTATAGAAGCATCGGAAAAAAATTCTAAACCCACAATACAGGTAGGGGATCAGCTTATTATTCTGATCACAGCGAAAGATATGGATGTGGTAAAACCGTTCAATCAAAATTATTCTTCTTCTGAATTGGTACAGAGTAATAGTTTCGCGGGTAGTAATACACCTAATCAAGGTGCTACAATTCTTTCAGGCCCTACGTATATTGTAGATGCTGATGGAAACGTAGATTTCCCCATTTTAGGTAAGATAAACACATCCAATAAGAGCTTAGTAGATTTTAAAGAGGAACTTAGAACGCGAATGGAAAAATACGTGATTAATCCTACTTTAAATGTGAGACTTGCTAATTTCAAAGTAACTGTATTAGGAGAAGTTAACAGACAAGGAGACTATACCATAACAAACGGGCAGGCAACCATATTAAATGCCTTAGGACTTGCTGGTGATTTGACATCATATGGAAAAAGAGAAGACGTACTGGTGATCAGAACGGAAAATGGAGTTGTTTCCCATGGACGTGTGAATCTTCGTGATGGTAATTTAATCAACTCACCATACTATAATCTAAAACAAGGGGATGCCATTATTATCTCTTCCAACAATACAAAAGACGTTTTAGCAAAACAAAACCCAAATACAGGACTTATCTTAACAGGTGTTTCGATTGCAGTTACGGCTGTAGCAGTAGTAGTAAGTTTATTTAATAAGAAATAAAAAATTGATGGATAACCAGCAGCCTTCACAATTTTCAGAAGCAGAAAGCAGTTCAAGCAATATTAATATTAACGAAATCATAAAACCGTTTCTCCGGAAGTGGCCTTGGTTTTTTCTAAGTGCATTTGCAGCACTTATTATAGGATATATTTCACTAAAGTTCATGGTGCCGGTATATGACGTACAGTCTACAATACTGATAAAAGATGCCAAAAATTCTTCTTCACCAGTACCTAATGATCTTGGAATTTTGCCCGACCTATCCGGTCTAGGTGGATTAAAAACCAACAGTATCGCCAATGAAGTAGAGATACTAAAGTCTAAAAAGATGATGCGGGAGGTGGTTATCAATCAGAATCTTCAGACAAATATTATTGCAAAAGGCAGAGTTACTACTTTAGAATTATATAAAGAAACTTCTCCTGTTGATATAAAGGTGATTTCTGAAAAACAAGGTAAAGGTCCCACTAATACTGTAAAATTAACAATCGATAATGAAAAGCTGATTATTAGTTCTGAAAAATTAGATAAGGAAATTGTTACTACTTATGGAAAAACAATTGGTCTTCCGTTTGCTAATATCATTATAACAAAGAATCCAAAATTTAATCCGGCTGAAATTAAAGGAGTAGACACAAAAAACCTGTTACTTCAAATTTCTACGTTGGAAGCAAAAGTAAACAGTCTTCAAGGTGCTCTTGATGTGACCCTTGCCACCAAAGATGCAACTATCGTTAAACTGGGACTGAAATATCCTCAGATTTCAAAAGCCAAAGATGTTCTTAATACTCTGGTAATAGCTTATAATAACGATGCTATTTCTGATAAAAATTCAGAATCAGGAAAGACTCTTAACTTTATTGAAGATAGAATTAAAAAGCTGTCAGGTGAACTTGGTGAAGTTGAGAATCAAAAAGAAAGTTTTAAAGCGAAAAATAATCTTACCGATTTAGAAACTGAAGCTAAAATTAATTTAGAAAGTTCTGCTGCTGCAAGAGCAAAACAGCTGGATGTAGATGCTCAATTGGAGCTTACAAATGCTCTTATAGGTTATGTGTCAAAACAAGGACAATACCAGATTCTTCCGGCTAATGTAGGATTAAACAACCCCGAAGCTACCAATGGTATTTCTACATATAACCAGCTTATTTTACAAAGAAACAGACTTCTTGAATCTGCTACTGATGAAAACCCTACGGTAGTGGATGTTACGAAACAGATCAATTCTGTGCGAAGCTCAATTACGCAAAGCCTTCAGAGAAATAAAGTTGGTCTTGAACTTGCAAGAAACGAATACTTAGGTGAACAGAATAACGTTTCCGGAAAGATTTCAAAGCTTCCTTCAATCGAAAAAATGTTTAGAAGCATAGAAAGACAACAGCAGATAAAAGAAAATTTATATCTTTTACTCCTTCAAAAAAGAGAAGAAACTGCCATTGCACAATCTATTGTAGCACCTAAGGCAAAAGTAGTTGACGCAGCATATGCATCTCCTGCTCCTGTCTCTCCTAAAAGCAGTGCAGTTCTTATGGCTGCTTTAGCCCTTGGATTATTGCTTCCTTTTATCATTATTTACCTGAGACTGCTTCTTAATAATAAGGTAGTTACTAAACATGACCTGGAGAAATTAGTTCATGCCCCTGTCATTGCAGAATTGCCAAGTCTTGAAAAAGGAGATTCAGATATTGTTCAGATGAATGATATTAATCCTATGGCAGAAGCTTTCAGAATTCTTATTACAAATATGAACTTTATGCTTCCTAAAGAAAAGAAAAGCAAAGTTGTATTTGTTACATCAACGGTAAAGGGAGAAGGGAAAACGTTTGCCTCAGTGAATTTAGCTTTAACATTAGCTAATCCTAAGAAAAAAGCCATTATTATAGGTTCAGATATTAGAAACCCACAGCTTCAGAGATATAATCCTGCTAGAAAAGGGCTTACTGGGCTTACTGAGTATCTTTACAGTGATCAGACCAAGTTGGAAGAAATTATTCATGTATCATCTTTCAATCCTCATTTAGATGTTATCTATTCTGGAATGATTCCGCCAAACCCGACTGAATTACTGTCTAATGGCCGATATGAAGCACTTTTAAATGAGTTGAAGGAAAAATACGAATATATTATCTTGGATACTGCACCGCTTCTTCTGGTAACAGATACATTCCTGATTGCTGAGCTTGCTGATGTAACTATTTATGTTTCAAGATCTAAATATACTGAGAAAGCACTTCTGGAATTCGCCAATAATAATATTGATGCCAGTAAGATTAAAAATGTTGGATTTGTTCTAAATGATGTAAGCAGCGAAAACTTAGGATACAATAATAAGTATGGTTATGGATATAATAACCACAAAGAACAGACATGGTTTGAAAAAATTAAAAATAAATTTAGCTAATGATAAAAACATATAAAATAGCGGTTATTGGGCAAGGCTATGTAGGGCTGCCTTTATCTTTAGAATTTGCCAGTCATTATCCTGTTTTAGGATTTGATATTAATGTACTAAGAGTGGATCAGCTTAATGATGGGTTAGATATAACACTTGAAGCTGAAATTGAAAAACTCAATGAAGGTTTAAAAAAATATAAAGAGTCCAACGGGAGTTTAGGATATAAAGCAACCAGCCAATTGTCTGAAATTGCGGATGCTAATGTTTTTATCGTAACAGTTCCAACACCTATTGACAGATATAATGCTCCAGACTTAAACCCTCTTATTTCTGCATCTAAAATGCTTGGAGGGATTATTAAGAAAGATGACATTATTATTTATGAATCTACGGTTTTCCCTGGCTGTACAGAAGAAGAATGTGTACCGGTTCTGGAAAAACATTCAGGACTTAAATTCAACGAAGACTTTTTTGTAGGCTATTCTCCGGAAAGAATCAATCCGGGTGATAAAGTAAACACCCTTACCAGTGTGAAAAAAGTAACTTCAGGATCTACTGAAGATATTGCTGAAGAAGTAGACCAGCTATATAAAAAAATTATTACTGCAGGAACGCATAAAGCACCAAGTCTTAAAGTAGCAGAAGCATCAAAGGCAATAGAAAATGCACAGCGTGATGTTAACATTTCTTTTGTGAATGAACTTGCTTTAATTTTTGACAGAATTGGCATTGATACCAATGATGTATTGGAAGCTGCAGGAACAAAATATAACTTTCTTAAGTATAAACCTGGTTTAGTAGGAGGGCACTGTATCTCGGTAGACCCATACTATCTGGCTCATAAAGCCGAACAGTTAGGATATCATCCCGATGTTATATTGTCAGGAAGACGTGTCAATGACTCTATTGCAAAATTTGTTGCTTCTAAAGTGGTAAAACTTCTTATTGCAAAAGGAGGTGTAATCAAAGATTCAAATGCACTGATCTTGGGAGTTACCTTTAAAGAGAACTGTCCTGACGTAAGAAACACAAAGGTGGTTGATATTTATAAAGAACTTACAGATTACGGAATCAATGTAGATATCTATGATCCATGGGCAAGTACGGAAGAAGTAAAACATGAATATGGAATTGATATTCTTGATACTCTTCAGAAAAACAAAAAGTATGAATCCATCATTATAGCTGTTTCTCATAATGAATTTCTTACTATGGACCTTAACGAGCTGAAGAAAGACAATGCAGTGGTTTTTGACACCAAGGCATGTCTGGACAGAAACTTGGTAGACGGAAGGCTATAGAAAGATAAGCCCCGAAATACTTTATTGTTGAAACGAAATATCATTGTTATAAGCTTCAATTGTATAATTCCTTCTTGATATATTTTAAAGTGTAATATGGACCAAACTGATTTTTTTGTACATGAAACAGCCATTATAGACGGTGAATGTACAATTGGAAAAGGAACAAAAATTTGGGCTTTTTCTCATATTATGCTCAACTGTATTTTAGGTGAAAGATGTAATATTGGACAAAATGTGGTGATTTCTCCTAAAGTAGTTTTAGGTAATAATGTCAAAGTTCAAAATAACGTTTCCATCTATGAAGGAGTAACATGTGACGATGATGTCTTCTTGGGGCCCTCAATGGTTTTTACCAATTTGATTAATCCCAGGAGTGCTGTAAGCAGAAAGAAAGAATACATGAAAACTCATGTAGGTAAAGGGGCAACCATTGGTGCCAATGCAACAATTATTTGCGGAAATACCATCGGAAGATATGCTTTTATTGGAGCCGGTGCTGTAGTAACAAAAGAGGTACCCGATTATGCTTTGGTAATGGGAAACCCCGCAAGACAGATTGGATGGATGAGTGAATATGGACACCAACTTATTTTCGATGAAAAAGGAACAGCAGTATGTGAGGAAAGTGGACAGAAATACCAACTTATAGATAATATAGTTTCAAGGATCCTGGTTTGATCGTACCGAAAAAAAATAACGGTATTGACTAGCGTAAGCTTTATTTGAGAAGTTTTGCAGGCCGCAGAATAGTACAGTTAAATTACTTTATATGAAAGATAAGGTTAAATTCGCCATTATAGGGTGTGGTTACATTGGGAAGAAACATGCGGATATGATTTCTATAAATCCTGAATGTGAATTGGTAGCATTGATAGATTTTAAAGAAAGTAACTCATTAGATGTAGAAAACTATAATGTTCCTTTTTTTTCATCATGGGAAGATTTTTTAGATTCAAATATTGAATCAGATGTTATTGTGGTTGCTTCACCAAACGGGCTGCATTTTGAACACGCATCAAATGCTCTGGATGAAGGGAAACATGTAGTTATAGAAAAGCCGATGGCTCTTAATAGACAGGATGCTGAAAAACTGGTCTTTAAATCACTTAACAGACACAGACAGATTTTTGTTGTCATGCAAAATCGATATTCTCCTCCTTCCACTTGGATCAAAGAAATGATTGACAGTGGAAAATTGGGTGAAATATATATGGTTCAACTCAATTGTTTCTGGAACAGGGATGAAAGATATTACAAAACAGAATCATGGCATGGTAAAGAAAAATTAGACGGAGGAACTTTGTTTACACAGTTCTCCCATTTTATTGATATCTTGTATTGGCTATTTGGAGATATTACTAATATTCATGCGAAATTTGCAGATTTTAATCATAAAAATTTAACAGATTTTGAAGATTCTGGTTTTATCAATTTTGATTTTGTAGATGGTGGAATGGGAACATTAAATTATTCTACTTCAGTATGGAACCAAAACCTGGAAAGTTCCATGACTATAATAGCTGAAAATGGATCTGTGAAAATTGGAGGTCAGTATATGGATAAAGTAGAGATTTGTAATGTAAAGGACTATGTAATGCCGGAACTGGCTGATGTAAATTCAATGCGAAGCTTTGGAGCTTATAAAGGAGCTGCTGCAAATCATCATTATGTGATAGATAATGTGGTAGATGTTTTGAAAAATAGAAGTGCGATTACTACGAATGCCCTTGAGGGACTGAAGATAGTAGATATTATCGAAAGGATATATGCACTCAAGAAATAATTAGTATGAAAAGATTTATTGCCAACCTTTTTTTTGCATTATTTATTAATATTTTTAAAAGGATAAAGTGCAGCTTTAATGTGAGTATGTCTCATAATGTATTTTTTTATCTGATTAAAAGCAAATTAAAAGATGTGAACCTTAGAGATGCTTTGCTGGGAACAGGCGTTGCATTAAATGATGGTGTCACCTTTTTTAATAAGCCTGAGGTTTTTGGAAAGGTTATTATTGGAAAATATACAAGTATCAGTGGTCCATCCACAAGAATTTGTGCCGAAGTGAATCAGGTAATTATCGGTTCATTCTGTTCTATCGCATCCAATGTTGTGATACAGGAGTTTTACCATAATTATGACTTGGCAACAACTTACAATATGCAGGCGCATTTTTTTCGTTCCCATGAAAGCGATTTAATTTCCAAAGGCAGTATCATTATTGAAGATGACGTTTGGATTGGATCGAATTCTGTGATATTATCAGGAGTTAAAATAGGAAGAGGAGCTATAATTGGCGCAGGATCGGTTGTCACAAAAGATGTTGAACCCTACGCAATTGTTGCAGGAAATCCGGCAAAAAAAATAAGAGAAAGATTCAGCAGCGAATCTATCAGTGAACTTGAAGCTTCGAAATGGTGGGAATGGGATAAAACAGAAATTTTAAAGAACGAAGCGTTTTTTAATAAAAAATTTAGTAATGATTAATAAGGACAATTTAGTTTATTATTTGGGAACAGCATTGTCTCAGGTTATTACATTGCTTACTACGCTTTATATTTTATATCATTTTTCACCGGACAGCTTTGGGTATTTTAGTCTTGTTCTTTCAGTAACCTCCATCATTGGCTCATTGTCTACTTTAAAGTTTGAGCTTTCTGTAGCTATATCAAAAGATTCAAAATCGGCTATTGAAAAACTGAGTCTGACCATATTTGTAAGTCTTCTGACAAATATTATTATGTCGGTACTTTACTTTGCATTTGAACCCAATATAGATCTTTTTATATTGATTGCAATGTCTATAACCATAGCTATGAATGGTAGTATTCAGCAATTTATTTTGTTTGAAGAAAACCATTTGCTGAACGGTATTTTACCGGTTTTGACAGCTTTACTGAATTTAATTTTTCTTTTACTGATAAAAGGAGATCATGCACTTATATTCGCATACACCATTTCTTCCTGGCTTGTAACTCTATTTTATATATTTTGGATGTTAAAGAAAGGAAAGGAATATTTCGTTTTTTCCCTGCCATCTTTAAAGAAAATTTTTCATGAAAATAGATCTTTTGTAAAATATATATTTCCGAGTTCTATTGCTACGATTCTCATCATGTATTTCCATCCTATACTACTTTCTTATCTTTATAACAGTGCAAACGTAGGATTATTTTCTTTTGCGTTGAGAATTCTATTGCTACCCTCTATCATTATTGGAACTGTTACAGGAGCATTATTAAGGAATAGTTTATCGAAATTATATTTTAGTGGAGATTATACGGCCATAAAAAAGGAAGTGAATAAAATTCTTTTGTGGCTTTTAATAAGCTGCTTGATTTGTTTCCCAATTTTGGAGTTTTTTGTATTCCAGCTTAAAAATTTTGTAGATATTTCCAGATGGAGCGGAATAGAGAACATCTCTGTTTTAATTATTTTTTATGCAGTATCACAATTTTTCTTTATTCCTTTAAGCAATATTCCACTGGTTTTTGATAAGAAAAAACTTCTTTTGAAACTTAATGTTATACAATTGTTTCTAACATTAATGATATATTTGGGAGCTTATCTGCTTAAATGGCAATTTGAAACCTTTTTGGTCGTTTTATCAGTAGTTATGATGATTTTTTCGGCCATTTCATGTTATTGTTTTATAAAAATTGTAAAAGTAAAAAATGTTCAAACGGTATAAAGAATTTTTTTCAATACTCCTTTTTAGTTTTATTTATCAGTATATCCACACCGATTATCTGTATAAGTATTTTGACTATTTAGGTTACATGAAGAAGGATGTGGATACTTTCAGCTTAATCATTACTTATGTGATGATTATTCTGCCGATTGCCTTAATCAATAAAAGAAAATATCTATTTATAGAAGTCTCTTTTACTATATTTTATTACCTTTTGTATATTCCAATCATGATTACCTTTATGTTTCATTATGGAGATTGGTATGATAGATTGATTAATCAGTTACCTGTGTTTATAGGCTTTATGCTTATATTTACACTTTCAGGCCTTAATTTCCCAAAGGTAACTTCCTCTGTAAAATTTCCCGCGCCGAAGCTAAGGGTTTTATACTTCTTCTCGTTCTTTATCATTCTTTATATTTTATTTGAGTTCAGAGATGTATATTCTATTGTGAGCTTTGATAAAGTATATGATCAGAGAGATGTGGCAAAAGAATCATCAGTGCTCAGTGGGTATCTGATTCTCTGGATCAGTTATTTTATCGGACCACTTATTTTTATTATTGGGTTAATAAAATCAAACAAAGCACAGATCATATATGGCTTCTTCTCAGTGGTATTTATATATGGAGTAAGTGCAAGTAAAATCACACTTTTCATTCCTCTGGTAATTTATCTTATTTACTATTTATATAAAAAGCATCCGGGTACTTCAATTGTTAATGCATTGGGACTTGCTTTTAGTGGTCTTTGTTTGCTCTTTATGGCAATTTCAAAAAGCTTCTTTCTGCTTTCAGCAGTTATACTGATGAGAACTTTTGGTATCGCAGGTTTGCTAACCTATCAGTACAATGAATTTTTCAAAATACATGACAAAACATATTTTTCTCACATCAACATTGTCAATGCCATTACGGGAGGGTACAAATATAAGAACAGTCTAGGTATTGAAGTTTCAGAATATTTCGTAGGTGATGGAGTAACCAATGCAAATGCCAACTTTATTGCTACAGATGGTATTGCCAGTTTTGGATTACCGGGAGTTATCTTTATCTGTATAATATTAGGCTTGTATTTTGCATTTACAAAGTCACAAATTTCTTCAAGCAATGGATTGCTGTTGGGGCTTTTGTTTATTCCCTTCTGTTTTATTATATTAAACGTAGGGTTATTTACCTCTCTTTTGAGTGGAGGTTTTATTTTTCTAAATTTATATTTTATATTTTTTAAATCAAGTAAATAAGATGAAAATAGTCCACCTGTGCCTATCCAGTTTTTATATTGATGATTATTCTTATCAGGAGAATATGCTTCCCAAATACCATACTTTACAGGGGCATGACGTCACTGTACTTGCTTCATTGGTTACCTTTAATTCCAACGGGCAGCAGGATTTCCTTACTGAGGAGTCTTCTAAAATATGTAAGGATAATTATAAAGTAGTAAGGATAGACTATAAAAAACCTTTCTATAAATTTAACCGCTTTCTACGTATTTATAAAGATCTGAATAAATATTTATATGAGGAAAAACCTGATTTATTATTTATTCATGATTATTCGTTTTTGGATATAACCGTTGTCCTGAAATATTTGAAAAAACATAAAAACGTAAAAGTTTATGTGGATTGCCATACAGATTATATCAACAGTGCAAAGACCTGGTTGTCTAAAAATATATTCCACCATATCATCTGGAGATACTATGGCAAGGTTTTGTCTCCCTTTGTAACGAAGTTTTATGGAGTGACTCCTTTACGTTGTGACTTTTTAAGAGATGCTTATAAAATTAGCCCGGAAAAGATAGAGCTGTTGGAAATGGGAATCGATGATGTCGTTTTTGAAACAAAAATGAAAGAAAATATTGGTGAGAAACTCAGATCAAAATATAACTTAGGTGACGACTTTGTAATGGTTACAGGTGGGAAAATTGATTTCCTGAAAAACATTCATTTGGTTATGGAGGCTTTTAATCAGTTAAATAAAGAAATTCCCAACATAAAACTAATTGTTTTTGGAACAGTTAATCCCGAAATTAAAGAGGTATTTGAAAAGCTTTTGGAAGAATCCAAAGGAGGTATTATTTTTGTAAATTGGCTTTCGGCGGAAGATATTTTAGATTATTTCATCCTAGCAGATCTTATTTTGTTTCCTGGTACACATTCCGTATTGTGGGAGCAGGCAGTAGGATCCGGAACACCAAGCTTTTTCAAACATTGGGATGGGATGACTCATGTGGATGTAGGAGGAAATTGCAGATTTTTATATAAAGACTCGGCAGATGAAATATATAAGGAGTTTAAAAATGTACTGGTTAATGATAAGTCTGAATATATGAAAATGCTGGAAAATGCCAGAAATAAAGGATTGGAAAAATTTTCATACAACAATATAGCAAAAAGGGCAATAAGCTAAAAAATATGTTACAGAAAATAGAATATATCTGGAATAAGATTCTGAAGAAAATCAGACTTAGAGCGATTGTAGACAGTAAAATTCACTCAACCTCGAAAGTATGTTCTGGTTCACAACTGGTAAATGTGGTTATGGGAAAGCATTCCGACATAGGGTATGACTGTACGATCATCAATACCCATATCGGTTCGTTTTGTTCGTTGGGAGCCAATATTGTTATTGGAGGATTATCCCACAGTATAGATTGGGTTTCCACCTCTCCTGTGTTTAATGAGAATATAGATCATTTAAAACAAAAATTTTCCCATCATAAATTTGATTTGTATTTAGAAACAAATATTGGGCATGACGTATGGATTGCTAATAATGTGCAAATAAAAGCAGGCGTTAAAGTTGGTAACGGAGCCGTTATCGGGATGGGAAGCGTTGTAGTAAAAGATATTGGACCTTATGAAATATGGGCAGGCAATCCGGCAAAACTGATTAGAAAGAGATTTGATGATGAAAAAGTGAACCAGTTATTACAAACAGATTGGTACAACTGGGATGATAATAAGATCAAAAAATATGCTCCGTACTTTAATAATGTTGAATTATTTATAAAAAAGATCAATGAATAAATACCTGGTTTTACTTTTGCTATTTTGTGCAAATTTTTCATTTGGAAAAGTTTCAGTAGAAAAAGATTTGGGACTAAATTTTTCAGCAGATACTGTGAAAGTAGTACTGCAGGGAACCAACAATTCAGGGACAGATACCAAAAATTTGCAGATTGCTCTAAATACCAAAATTAAAGCGGGTTATTTAAAAATATACTTGAAAGGAAACTTTCAAATCAGTTCAGTTGTTACAACCATTAGTGACAATACCATTCTTTCTTTTGACAAAAAATCAAAACTTTCCTTTGTGAACGAAACATCCGGGATATTGATCAATAAAAATTCATGTATTATTGAAAACGGATTTTTTTCGGGAACTGGAAAAAGCACCCGGTCTTTTTATGACGGGTATGGTATTCTGATGCTTGGGGCTTCCAAATGTATCATTAGAAATAACCGTTTTGATAATATCTCAGGAGTGAATATTATGATGGTGCCCAATAAAAATATCGGTTGTCAGGATAATATAATAAGAAATAATGTCTTTACAAATCCCAAAATAGAAACATCGAAAAATGAAGGAGATGATGCGGTCATATTGATGGGCTATTCAGGAGATGGGTATTTCAATTCCAATAACATTATAGAAAATAATCAATTGGAAGGAAATAATATTCCTAAAATTGGAATTGGAATTATTGGCCACGGAAGAGATAATATCATTAACAACAATAAAATAAGTGGTTTCAGGCATTATGGTATTATCGCATACGAATCTGTGTATACTGACAAGTCTTTGTCCGGTACTGTAATTACCAATAATACTGTAGAGAATATTGGAAATTGGGAAGGTGCTAAAACTTATAAAGGAATGGGGATTTATTTAATGAAATCCCGTAATTCAAAGATTATTGGAAACAAAATTTATAATGTTTTAAAAAGCTCTGACGAAAAAGAAACCCTGGGTCCGGGAGCAATATCGGTAAGCCTTTCTCCTGAGACAATCATCTCAGATAATGTTATTGAAAATTCATATATGTATGGAATTGTAAGTGATTATAGTTTTAATTCAAAATTCATTAATAACCAGATTAGAGATGTTCGAAAGTCAGGAGCTTATTTTATCAATATGAATGATGTTGATGTTATGGGAAATACCTTTCAAAATATAGGTGAGGTTGTTATAAAAGGATATTTTGAAAACACATCATTACAATACATCAAAGACCAGATGCAAACGGATAAATACTTGAATTTAGACACTGGAAACAATTTTATTATTAAAAATAATAAGTTTTACACTAAAGGAAATGTACTTTGTTTTTCAGGTACAGGAGCAGATAAAGCTAAAAAATATATTGGCAATAAGGTAAAACGAAATGTCTTTGAAAGTAATGAAATTATTGGAAATACAAAAAAACAGGAAGAAATTGTTTCCTTTAAAGAAGAAAATACGGGAAGTAATTTAGTTCAAAAAAATAAAATTACGAAATAACGTTTAATATAAAAACAGAAGAGGATATAGAAAACAGTTGGAATTTTTTACTAGCACGGTTTTTGTATATCAGGGTATTGACAAAAATTAGGAAATTCAAATTTTATATAGCTTATATTATTATATCTTTGCAAATTAAAAATTAAAAGATGAAAAATTCGGAAAAATCTGTTCAGGTGTGTGTTAATTGTATTATGGACACTACGGATGAAACTATCATATTCGACGAAAAAGGAGTGTGCGATTATTGTGGAAATTATTATAACAATATTCTTCCCAACTGGCATCCTAATGAAGAAGGAGAGCAGGAAATTCAAAAAGTTATCGATAAAATTAAAGCCGAAGGAAAAGGAAAAGATTATGATTGTATCATAGGTATTTCAGGTGGCTTGGATAGCTCGTACTTAGTGTATCTGGCTGTGGAAAAATGGGGCTTAAGACCAATGCTTTACCACGTAGATGCAGGTTGGAATTCAGATGTTTCTACCAATAACATCAAAAACCTTGTAGACGGTTTAGGTTTAGACCTATATACAGATGTTATCAATTGGGAAGAGATGAAAGATCTTCAAAGAGCTTTTATAAAATCTCAGGTTCCTGATATCGATACACCTCAGGATTTGGTATTCTTCTCTTCACTTTATAACTATTGTGCGAAAAACGGAATTAAATATATCTTAACAGGAGGAAACTTCTCTACGGAATGTGTAAGAGAGCCTCTTCATTGGGGAGCTTATTATCAAACTGATATGAAGTACGTCAATGATATTCATAAAAAGTTTGGGGAAAGAAAATTGAAAACTTTCCCAAGATGTGATATTTTTAAATATAAAATTCAATATAGATTGGTGAATGGAGTAAGAGTGGTAAAACCTCTTGACCATACAAGATTTATCAAAAAAGAAGCTGAAGATCTTTTAGAAGAAAAGTTCGGATGGCAGAGATACCAGCACAAGCACCACGAATCAAGGTTTACAAGATTCTATGAAGCTTTCTGGTTACCAAGAAAATTTGGATTTGATAAAAGGAAAAACCATTTGTCAAGTTTAGTTCTTACAGGTCAGTTGACTAGAGAAGCTGCTTTAGACAGAGTTTCAAGGTCAGAGCTTCCGGAAGATGAATTAATGAAAGAATTTGAATATGTAGCTAAAAAACTTGATTTTACAGTGGATGAACTTTGGGGATATTTCAATGGACCTAATAAAAGTTTCAAAGACTATAAAAATAATTATAAATTAATACAATTGGGAACTAAGGTGATGCAGTTGTTAGGTCTTGAAAAAAGAGCGTTTAAATAATATGGTTACAATTATTGATTATGGCGTTGGTAATATCAACGCTTTCCTGAATATATATAAACAGCTTAATATTCCAGCTACTACAGCAAAAACTGTTGAGGGACTGGATGGTGCAACAAAACTTATTCTTCCGGGGGTAGGGCATTTTGATTATGCCATGCAGAGATTTACAGATTCAGGAATGAAAGATAAAGTAAACGACCTTGTTGTTAATCAAAAAACACCTGTAGTAGGTGTATGTGTCGGTATGCAGATGATGGCAAAAGGAAGCGACGAAGGAACCCTTCCCGGACTGGGATGGATAGACGCATATGTTCATAAATTTGATGCATCACAGGTTTCTGCCAAACTACCATTGCCACATATGGGATGGAATGATATTGACATTGTAAAAGATACACCATTACTTAAAGATTTGGAGGTAGACCCAAGATACTATTTCCTTCACAGTTATTACTTTAAGTGTAATGATCAGAATGATTCTATTGCAGAAACAAAATATGGAATAAACTTTACAAGTGCTGTCAATCACGACAACATTTTTGGAGCACAGTTTCACCCTGAAAAAAGTCACCATTTTGGAATTCAACTATTAAAGAACTTTGCTGAAAGATGTTAAGACCAAGAATTATACCCTGCCTTTTGGTTCATGATAAAGGATTGGTAAAAACCGAACATTTCAAAAATCCAAGATATTTGGGTGATCCCATGAATGCGGTTAGAATTTTTAACGAAAAGGAAGTTGATGAGCTTATTATTCTAGATATAGACGCTACTGTAGAAGGAAGAGGTCCGGATTTTAGAATGATTGAGCATTGGGCTGAAGAATGCAGAATGCCTTTATGTTATGGAGGAGGTGTAACAACTGTAGAACAAGCACAGAGAATCTTTTCATTAGGTGTAGAAAAAATAGCTTTTAGTGCGGGAGCAATTAATAATCCTGATATTATAAGAGAAATATCTGAAAAAGTTGGAAGCCAGAGTGTTGTTGTGGTTTTGGATGTGAAGAAGAAAATATTCGGTGGCTATGAGGTGTATACCCATAATGGAAAAAAAGCAACCGGGAAATCACCATTTGAATTGATTAAAAAGTTTGAACAGCTTGGTGCTGGAGAAATAGTAATTAATTCTATTGACAAAGATGGGGAGATGAAAGGGTATGATGTAAAACTTATTGAAGCTTCAAGAAATGAAACAACTTTGCCGCTTACAGCAATAGGAGGCGCAGGTAAATTAGAAGATGTTGGCGAACTTATCAGTAAGTTTGGAATAATCGGAGCTGCGGCTGGAAGTTTATTTGTTTTTAAAGGAAAATTAAAGGCAGTGTTAATTAATTATCCCAATTTTTCAGATAAGGAAAATCTTATCAAAAAATACTTTTAAGTAATGTGTGGTATTGCTGGTATTATAAATAAAAATTCTAATGTTGTAAAGCAGGAAGACCTGAAAAAGATGACAGATAAAATGTCACACAGGGGCCCTGATGCAGAAGGTTTTTATTTGTCTCAAAATTTGGGACTTGGACATAGAAGATTGTCCATTATTGATATCAGTGAATCCGCAAATCAACCTTTTTTTTTAGAAGATAAATACGTGATGGCTTTTAATGGAGCTATATACAATTATATCGAAATTAGAAAAGAATTAGAACAAAATGGTTATTCTTTTAAAACCAATTCGGATACAGAAGTTTTGATTATTTCTTATGATTTTTGGGGTGAAGAATGTGTGAATAAATTCAACGGAATGTGGTCCTTCGCTATTTTTGATATTGAGAAAAATAAACTATTTTGCTCAAGAGACAGATTTGGTGTAAAACCATTTTATTATTATACAGATAAAGATAAATTTATTTTTGCTTCAGAAATAAAGCCAATTCTTGAAATAGAAAAAGTTGAAAAAGTAAACCTTCAGGTCCTCCTTCAATACCTCATTATCAATATCTCTGATCAAACCAACGAAAGTTTTTTTGAGAATATTTTAAAACTACCGGGCTCTCACAATCTTGTTTACGATTTAAATACTCATAAATACCAAATCTATAAATACTATGATATTCAATTTAAAGATGAGATCAATAAATTAAACCTTCAGGAATCAATTGATATTTTTGAGAAAGAATTTGATAACTCAATCAAAATAAGACTCCGTTCTGATGTGAAAGTTGGTTCAGCTTTAAGCGGTGGAACAGATAGTTCTTATATTGTTTCAGTAGCTTCAAAATTCTTGACAGAATCTAATGAAATAGAGAAATTTACAGCAATCACAGTTGGATCCATTGATGAGAAAACAGATGAAAGCAGCCTGTCTTCACTTACAGCTAAAACTTTAGGAATCAATCATGATATTATCATGCCTAAGCAAGATGAATTTAAAGATACTTTTGAAGAAGTAATTTTTAAACATGAGGAGCCTTTTGGGGGAATTGCTATTTATATGCAAAAGTTCCTGATGAAAGAGACCAACAAGCTCGGAATCAAAGTTTTACTTGATGGGCAGGGCGCTGATGAAATTTTGCTGGGTTATAATAGATATACTGCCGCTTATTTGAGAAATCATGGTGTTTTCAGTAATATCAGATTTTTGAGTAATGTGAAAAGTCACTATGATATTTCCATATTACAGGGATTAAAGATTTACTATTATTTTTCCAATTTTTTTGTCAGAAAATTCTGGCTAAAAAAACGAGGTCAGATTTTAAAAGATCAATACTTTAAGATCATTGATTTTTCAAATACCAAAAGATTGACAAAATCTTACAAAAAAATATTTGAACTCCAGAAAAATGAAATTTTTTGGTGCCAGTTACCTGAACTTCTAAAATGGGAAGACAAAAATTCAATGAGCTATTCCGTTGAGACCAGACTTCCTTATTTGGATTATAATTTTGTAGAGACATGTCTTTCCATTAATAATCATTATAAAATCAGAAAGGGATGGTCCAAATATCTGTTAAGGAAAAATATGGAGAAGCATTTACCGGATCAGATTACTTATAATAGACGAAAAATCGGATTCGAAGCTCCCGTTGATCAGTGGTGGCCAAGATCTGAACAAATTTTGGATGTTATTAATAACTCTAAAATTATAAAGGAAATCTCAAAAAAGAAATTTACCTTTATTGCAGATCGCGATCTGGAATGGAGACTTTACAATATTGCAGTCTGGGAAAGATTGTATAATATGAAAATAGAATAATAAAAACGCATATGCAGATTAAAGATAAAATACTTCTTATTACAGGAGGAACAGGTTCATTTGGAACTGCAGTCTTGAGAAAATTTATAAATACAGATCATTTCAAAGAGATTCGTATTTTTTCCCGGGATGAGAAGAAGCAGGATGATATGAGAAATCAGTTTAGAAATGATAAACTGAAATTTTATATAGGGGATGTGAGAGACTATAAAAGTATTGAACCAGCAATGAAAAACGTAGATTATGTTTTTCATGCAGCAGCATTGAAACAAGTTCCTTCTTGTGAGTTTTTTCCTATGCAGGCTGTAAAAACCAATGTTGAGGGAACACAAAATGTTATTGATGCAGCAGCTAATAATAAGGTTAAAAAAGTAATCTGTTTAAGCACAGATAAAGCAGCTTATCCTATCAATGCAATGGGTATTTCTAAAGCTATGATGGAAAAAGTGGCTGTAGCTGCTTCCAGAAATTTAGATGAAACAGTAGTTTGCCTTACCAGATATGGAAACGTAATGGCTTCCAGAGGATCTGTAATACCTTTGTTTATCAAACAAATCAAAAATGGGGATGAGATTACCATCACAGACCCGAATATGACCCGATTCTTAATGTCGTTAGAGGAAGCTGTAGATTTAGTATTGTTTGCATTTGAACACGGAAATCCTGGAGATTTGTTTGTTAATAAAGCTCCTGCAGGTACCATAGGTGACTTAGCTCAGGCATTAAAAGAAATGTTTAAAGCGGATAATCCTATAAAGATCATTGGAACCAGACACGGTGAAAAGCTGTATGAGACTTTATGCACCCGTGAAGAAATGATCAAAGCGGAGGACATGGATAATTTCTACAGAATTCCGGCTGATAACAGAGATCTGAATTATGCGCAGTATTTCTCTGAAGGAGTAAAAGATATCTCTAAAATAGAAGATTACCATTCACATAATACAGAACAACAGGGTGTTGAAGGAATGAAACAGCTTCTATTAAAGCTTCCCCTGATAAGAAAAGAAGTATTGGGCGAAGATGTGTTACAGTATCCGGAGTAAGATTGCAAAATAAAGCGATCATATTTTCAGATAAAATTTATAAAAGAATAAAGGTTACACAGAGCAGTTAGTCAAAGGAGTCATTTGAAATCATAACTTGTCTTAATAAAATGAAAGTATTAATAGTAACCGATTTTTTTGGAAACGATTTGACTTACATCGAAAACGAGTTGGCTAAACAATATGTGAAATTTGGCCTTGAAGTCTTTGTTATCTGTTCACTTACAGATAATCCCTTTGATTTTTTTAATGACACCTACCATAGCCATAAAAAAAAATCTGTACAGATAAGTAATGGGATAAAAGTATACAGACTGCCCTATAAGATCAATATAAAGAAAAGAATAAAAAAATTCAAAGGAGTTTATGAGATTCTAACACTTGAGAAACCGGATGTTATTTTTTTTAATAGTATTCAGCCGGATATCAAAGAGGCTGTAAAGTATAAAAATGAAACAGGCTGTGATATCATTTTGTATTCTGAAACAGATTATAGTAACTCTGCAAACAATTGGGTCTCATTGAACGTTTTACATAAAATTATTTGGAAAACGATTTTTCATAAATATAAAAAACATATTTCGAAAATATTTTTTGCAACACCTGCAAGTTCAGACTTTTTGAAAAATGTATATAATATTTCTCATAACGAGACTGAATTACTGCCTTTGGGGTGTGACTATGAACTTTCGGAAAACGTAAGAAATACATTTGACAGAGTAGCTTTCAGAAAAAAAATGGGTATAAATAACTCAGATCATGTCCTGATAACAGGAGGAAAGCTTAATCCTAAGAAGAAAACAGAAATTGTTATAGAAGCAGTTAATATGCTAAAAAAATCAGATCTGCATTTGATTATTTTTGGAACTCCGGATAATGGATTTGAAGAATATTATGAGCATCTGAAAAAAATAGGACAGAATGTGAATATTCATTTTACAGGATGGCTATCACCCGATTCTTTCTATGAGTATATGGCAATTTCGGATATCGCTGTATTTCCGTCTAGCCAATCGGTTTTGTGGCAGCAGGCAATAGGTATGCATCTGCCTCTGATAGCTGGAGATTCAGGCTGGCAGGATATGTCTTATCTTAATTTTTATGATAATATTATTAAAATTGAAAAAGAAAATATCACGCCCATAAAATTTGCTGATGCAGTGAATCAGCTTATTTCAAGTCCTGAAGATCTTATAAAAATGAAAAAAGGAGCCGCAAAAGCTGCAAAAGAACATCTTAATTATACTATATTAGCAAAAAAAACACTGGAAGGCTCTGATCATAATTTTTCAAAATAATTAAATTCACAAATGTATGTCGGTTCTTTTAAATGAAAAAAAAGTTATTGTAACTGGAGGATTGGGATTTATCGGTCATAATCTCGTAAAAGCTCTGATAGACCGTTTTAACTGCAATGTTGTCGTTATTGATAACTGCAGTAATAGTAATCCTACTGTACTGAACGAATATAAAGATAGATTTTTATTTTTGCAGGCTGATGTTTTAAATGTTGAGGATTATTCGGATCATATAATTGACAGTGATTATATTTTTCATTTAGCTTGTTCACATATATCAGCTTCTACTCAAAATCCGGAACATGATCTTAATGTCAACGCTTTAAGTACATTGAGAATTCTGAATTACTTAAAACAAAATAATTCAGAAAAATTGGTGAGGTTTATTACGGCTTCTTCTTCTTCTGTTTATGGAAATATGGGCAATCATGATTCTCCGTTTGATGAAAGCGCACCTCCGGATATTTTAAATAATTATGCGGCGACTAAACTATTAAGCGAGCATTATGCTTTACTGTATAGTACAAAAAATAATATTCCGGTTACCATTCTTAGATATTCAAATGTCTATGGCTATGGCCAGTCTTTTGATAATCGTTTTTGCGGAGTTTTAGGAATGTTTATACACAATGGTTTAAAAGGAGTTAATCTCAAAATTATTGGAGATGGAGAGCAAACCAGAGATTATACATTTGTGGATGATGCTGTAAATGCAACAATTCTGGCGTCTACATCTGACAATGCATTAAATGAGGTATTTAATGTAGGTACTGGCCGGGAAACATCAATTAATAAAATAGTGTCAATCATTAAAAATTTGATCCCTGATACGGAAACTGAGAAACTGAGCAAAAGAGATATAGATAATATTACCAGAAGATGTATCAGCTATGAAAAAGCTAAACAGAAATTAAACTGGGAACCTGCCGTAGATGTGGAGAATGGAATTGAATTAACTATAAATTGGTATAAAAATTATCTGAATACAGCTAATTAATCCCCGTGTAATTGAAAGACTTAAAATAAAATATAATTAATAAATAATAGGACAAAACTAAAATTGGAACTATTATTTTTGTAGTAGCTTTATTGCCCATGGATATCCCTGAAATCTTTGAAGGTGGAAAATATTCTGATGAAAGAGGAAGCCTCACTTTTAATAATAATTTCAATGCTTCTGAAATTAAAAGAATGTACTGTATTGAAAATGCAGATACAAAATTCATTAGAGGCTGGACGGGGCACAAGATAGAACAACGTTGGTTTTCGGTTCTACAGGGACATTTTTTGATTAGATTGATCAAAATAGACAATTGGGAAAAACCGTTAAAAGAATTAAGTGTTTTGAGATTTGAAATAGATTCAGAGAATTTAAATGTTCTTCATATTCCAAGAGGATATGCAAGCGCAATTCAGGCCCAAAAAGAAAATTCAAAACTATTGGTAATGGCAGATTACTCTTTAGGAGAGATAGATGATGATTATCGTTTCCCTATAGATTATTTTGAAAATATATAAGATGAAAAGAATAGGAATTACAGGACAGAATGGGTTTGTAGGCTCACATTTATATAATACTTTAGGTTTAAAACCTGATCAGTTTGAAAGAATCAACTTTGAAAGATCATTTTTTGAAGATTCTGAGAAACTGGATGAATTTGTAAAACAGTGCGATGTCATTGTACATCTGGCAGCTATGAACCGTCATCCTGATCCTGAAGTGATTTTTAATAATAATATCGATCTTGTAAAGACATTGGTGGGTTCATTGGAAAGAACAGGATCTCAAGCACATATTCTATTTTCATCATCGTCTCAGGAAGAAAAGGATAACTTATACGGAAAATCTAAAAAAGAAGGAAGAGAGCTTTTTGCAGAATGGGCAGAAAGATCCGGCGGAAAATTTACCGGATTGATTATTCCCAATGTTTTTGGACCGTTTGGAAAACCTAATTACAATTCATTTATTGCCACCTTTTGTTATAAACTTACGCATGGTGAGAGCCCTGTAATTGATAATGATGGTGAGGTAAAACTTATTTACGTCGGAGAACTTGTTCAGGAAATCATCAGTAAAATTGAAGCTGCTGAAACCCACGATTTATATGAAGTTCCACATACATCCGAAAACAAAGTTTCAGAAGTTCTAAGTAAATTGGAAAATTATAGAAACCTATATTTTGAAAATGGAGAAATTCCTGAACTGGCAACAACATTTGACTTAAATCTTTTCAATACTTTCCGTTGTTATTTCGAAATCAAGGATCATTATCCTGTAAAATTTACTCAGCACGTTGACCCAAGAGGAGCTTTTGTGGAAGTGATCAGACTTGGAATTGGTGGGCAGTGTTCTTTTTCTACAACAGTTCCGGGAATCACCCGTGGAAATCATTTCCATACTAGGAAAATAGAAAGATTTGCTGTCATAAAAGGAAAAGCATTAATCCAGCTCAGAAAAATTGACACAGATGAAGTACTGGACTTTTATCTGGACGGAAACGAGCCTGCTTATGTAGATATGCCCATCTGGTATACCCATAACATTAAAAATATTGGAGACGAAGAATTGTACACCATTTTTTGGATCAACGAACCGTTTAATGCCGAAGACGCAGATACTTACTTTTTGGAGGTTTAAAGATGGAGTTACTAAGAAAGAATAATATAGAGTTCTTTTTCGTTTTCCTTATCACATTTGGATATATTTTTTTTTATTCATTTGCTGTTCCTTTCCGTATATCCAACCATTTTTTTATTGTTCCTTTTCGCTTTATTATATTTTGTTTAGCCTTAAATATTATTTATAAGAATTTTGAAAATATAAAAAAAAGAAAATCTACAATATTTTTTATTTGTCTTTTTTGGCTCCTTTATTTATTTAAAACCTTTTACAGTTTTAATCACTATACTTTTTCCGCTCAGACACAGAGCCTAGAATATGAGATCTATATAAGGATTGTATGTCTGAATATGATTCCTTTTGTAGCGCTTTTAAGCATTAATTTTTCAAAAGAAATGGTTGAAAGGCTGACCCATATTATTTTCAATTTTCTATTAATAATGCTGGGGTGCAGTTTTTTATATGTTATTCTGGTAAACCCTATTTTTGCAAGATCAAGCGGTTTGTTCGTCAGCTATTATATCAATACTGGGCACTATGGGCTTTCATTGATTGTATTATCAGTCTTTTATTATTTCATATCACCGCAAAACAAAATAAAACCGGCATTAGGATTGGGATTAGGTTTATTCACCTTACTGATTTCTTCTGCCAGAAGCCCTATGCTGGCGGGTGCAGTCCTTGTTATTATCATGTTTTTCTATATCAATAAGATTAAATATTGGTTGGCATTGGCAGCTTTTATCATCGTTTTTATAATAAGTATCTATTACCTGAGATATAGCGCTTTTTCTACAGAATATATTGTAAGAATTTACGATGCTATTTTTGAAGGTAACGGCTATGGAAGATCTTATTATTTATCTAAAGGATGGGATGTTTTTAAAAATAATCCACTATTTGGAGGAACTACTTTATTTGAAGATGCAATGTATCCTCATAATATTTTTGTGGAGGTACTGATGAGTATGGGAATAGTGGGCTTTATTTTGCTTGGCTTATATTTTAAAGATCTCGCGAAATTTAAATTAAAGTATATTAAAGAAAATGTTTATTATTTACCGTACTTTTTATTTTTCGTTCAGTATCTCGTTCTTGTTCAAACTTCTTACTGTATCTTTGCCAATATTGAATTTTGGTGCTTTTCAGCAGTAATTATATCTATAATTTTATTTTGTTATGATGAAAAAATTAAAAGTTATGACAGTCGTGGGAACACGACCGGAGATCATTAGATTATCAAGAGTATTATCAGCTTTGGATGCTTCCGAGGCTGTAGAACATATTATCGTTCACACCGGACAAAACTACGATTATGAACTGAATCAGATCTTTTTTGAGGATCTGGGATTACGTAAGCCTGACTACTTTCTGGAAGCAGCAGGAAAAACAGCTACAGAAACGGTTGGGAATATATTGATTAAAATTGATCCTCTTCTTGAAGAGATTCAGCCTGATGCTTTTCTGGTTTTGGGAGATACCAATTCATGTCTGTGTGCGATTCCTGCAAAGAAGAGACAGATCCCTATTTTCCATATGGAAGCTGGAAACAGATGCTTTGATCAGAGAGTTCCGGAAGAGACCAACCGTAAAATTGTAGACCATACTTCAGATATCAATCTTACCTATTCGGACATTGCCCGCGAATATTTGTTAAGAGAAGGTCTTTCTGCTGATAGAATTATCAAAACAGGTTCTCCAATGTTCGAGGTTTTGACACATTATCTGCCACAGATTGAAAGTTCAGATGTTTTAAAAAGACTGGACTTAGAAGAAGGGAAATACTTTGTGGTATCATCACACAGAGAAGAAAACATCAATTCAGAAAAGAATTTTAATGGATTAATGGAGAGTCTTAATGCCATTGCAGAAAAATTTGGATATCCTATCATTGTTTCTACACACCCAAGAACAAGAAATATGATCGATAAAATGCAGATCGCAGTAAGACCGGAAATTCAGTTCTTAAAGCCATTGGGCTTCCACGATTATAATGCGCTTCAAATGAGAAGTTATGCAGTATTATCCGATTCAGGAACCATTTCAGAGGAATCATCGATTCTAAACTTCAGAGCGCTTAACATTAGAGATGCTCATGAAAGACCTGAAGCCATGGAAGAAGCATCAGTGATGATGGTGGGACTTTCTCCTGAGAGAATTTTACAGGGATTGACTCAGCTTCAACAGCAAAAGACAGGAAAGGAAAGAAACTATAGACCGGTATCTGATTATTCCATGCCCAATGTCTCTGAGAAAATGGTACGTATCATTTTGAGTTATACCGATTACATAAACAGAGTAGTTTGGAGCAAAAAATAATGAAGAATCTTTGGATAGCAACTGAGCTTTTTTATCCTGAGGAAACTTCAACCTCTTTCATTCTTACCAAAATAGCAAACAAACTTTCAGAAAAATATAATGTAAAAGTTGTTTGTGGAGATCCTGTATACGATAAACAAAAGAAAAGTGAAAATTTTATACTTAACTCAGCTGTTGTTGTTCATAGGATAAAAGGTTTTGGAGGTAACAAAAACAGTCTGATAAGCAGATCTTTGAGATTTATTTTTTTAAGTCTCTCGATCTTCTTCTATCTTTGGAGAAAAGTGAAGAAAGGCGAAAAAGTTTTTATTGTAACCAATCCGGCTCCTTTAATTCTGCTTATCTCAATACTCAAGAAATTTAAAAAAATTGAATTGGTTATTTTGGTCCATGATGTTTTTCCGGAAAATACAATTCCGGCTGGAATTATCAAATCCGAAAAATCATTGGCATACAAAATCCTGAGAAGGATATTTGATAAAGCTTACTCAAATGCCGATCAGCTGATCACATTGGGACGAGACATGCAGGAAGTTATTGAGAAAAAGATTCGAAAGTACAATAGCAATTCAAAAATTGAGATCATTGAAAACTGGGGTGATGTTGAAAACATTTATCCACTTTCAAAAGAAAAAGTTTTTGATAACGATTCTCCATTCAAAAATAAAACTATTTTTCAGTATGCAGGAAATATAGGTAGGGTTCAAGGCCTGTTGGAAGTATTGGAAGTCATTAAAAAAGTTAATAATGACCAACTTGCTTTTTATTTTGTAGGAGAAGGCGCTGTGAAACAAAAGATGCTTGAATATGTACAGGAAAACCAACTTCAAAACGTTTATTTCGACGGAGCCTATTCAAGAGAAGACCAGCTTTCGGTATTAAACAAGGCAGATGTAGCGTTTGTAAGTTTGGCACCTAAAATGTTTGGCCTGGGAGTTCCCTCCAAAACATATAATATTTTGGCTGCAGGAAAACCCATTTTATATATTGGTGAAAAAAACAGCGAGATCGATTTGCTTGTAAAAGAAGAAAATGTAGGATATTCATTTCAGCATTTCGAGCAACAGAAACTGGTGGATTTTTTTAATTCATTTGATGAAAAATCAATTCTGGATTTGAAATTGAAAAAAGAAAAAGCAAGAAAAGTCGCTGAAGAAAAATTTTCGGAAAACACAATATTGAACAAATTTTATAATACGATCTAAATGAAAGTACTATTCACAGGGGCTAACGGTTTTTTAGGAAGGAATGTAATTCCCTTGCTTAAAGAAAAAAATCTCCAGATAAAAACTTTTGGAACCAGTAATGCAGATTATGTATTTAATATTGCCAATACCATAGTTCCATTTGATGAAAAATTTGATATCGTTTTTCATGCCGCGGGAAAAGCACATTCCATCCCTCAAAATCAGGAAGAAGAAAAGCTTTTTTATACTGTAAATTTTGATGGAACCAAAAATCTTTGTAATGCTTTAGAGAAAAATTTGCCGGATTATTTTATCTTCATCAGTACAGTTGCCGTATACGGAAGAGATTTTGGCGAAAATATAAATGAAAATACAGCATTAGACGGACATACTCCCTATGCAAAAAGTAAAATTATGGCCGAGGAATTCCTTACCGGTTGGTGCAAAAAGAATAATGTTAAATTATTTATTCTAAGACCCTCATTGATCGCTGGACCTAATCCTCCCGGTAATTTAGGAGATATGATTAATGCAGTAAGGAATGGGAAATATTTTAATATTGCAGGCGGTACAGCCCAGAAAAGTATATTTTGGGTAGAAGATTTTGCTGAAATCACGACTCGTATTATAGGCAGAGATGGAGGCGTTTATAATGTCTGCGATAATGCGAATCCTAGTTTCAAAGAGATTTCGGATACAATTTCAACTATTTTAAATAAAAAGTCACCGGCAAGTATTCCCTATTTTGTAGCTAAATCGCTTGCAAGAGTAGGTGATTTGCTTGGAAATAAAGCTCCTATTAATTCTTTAAGATTAAGAAAAATTACAGATTCTCTTACTTTCTCTAACGAAAAAATAAAAAGAGAATTAGATTTTAATCCTTCCAACGTAATGGAAAAATTTCAACTATAATTTATGGAATTTGCAATTGTAATAATTTTACTTTTTATATCAATGTTGGCTTACTTCAGAATTGCTGATAAGTACAATATTATAGATAAGCCCAATCACAGAAGTGCACATACACAGATTACATTAAGAGGTGGTGGAATTATTTTTCCCGTTGCTTTCATTATTTTTTGTCTGTTCAATCTTAATGAGGCGATACAAAATTACTGGGCTTTCGGACTTGGGCTTTTGGCGATATGTACCATAAGCTTTGTAGATGATGTTAGAACTTTATCGAATAAAATCAGACTTTCTGTTCATTTGGTTTCGGTTGTTCTGCTTTTATATTTTACCGGAGCTTTTGCTTTAATGCCTTTCTGGACATGGCCAATACTGTTCGTAATAATAATTGGCACCCTGAATGCTTACAACTTTATGGATGGTATTAATGGGATGACGGGACTCTACAGTCTTATAGCGCTTGGTTCCTTAGCTTATATCAATAAAGAGATCATTTCGTTTACAGATGAAAATTTTATAGTGTATCCCATTTTAGCATGTGTTGTATTTCTTTTTTTTAATTTTAGAAAAAAAGCGAAATGTTTTGCCGGCGATGTCGGAAGTATGGGGATAGGCTTTTGGGTGATAGGGCTCATTACTCTTCTTATCATGAGGACTAGTGAATACAAGTATATTTTGCTTCTTTCAATTTATGGAATCGAGGTTGTGCTAACCATCACAGAAAGATTACTTTTAAAAGAGAATATTTTTGAAGCACACAGAAGGCATTTATATCAGCTTTTTGCCAACGAGAAAAAAGTTTCACACTTAGTGGTAAGTTCTGTGTATGCTATTTGTCAACTGTTAATTAACATATTTTTAATTCATTCGCAACTTCCTGTTTGGGTTATTATTTTGATTATATTTATTCCCACAGGCGGAATTTATTTAGCATTAAAATGGAACCTGAAAAAGGAGTATAATTTATAGAAATATAACCATGAAAATAAAAGAAACCCCGCTTAAGGATTGTTATATCATAGAACCCACTATATTCGAAGACGAGAGAGGTTATTTTTTTGAAAAATTTAATGAGAAAAAATTTGAAGAACTGACCGGGATGAACGGACATTTTGTTCAGGATAATATCTCAAAATCCTCCTATGGCGTTCTCAGAGGGCTTCACCTGCAGAAAGGAGAACATGCTCAGGCAAAACTGGTTTCCTGTCTGGAAGGAAAAGTTTGGGATGTGGCGGTAGATCTTAGAGAAGAGTCTCCGACTTTCGGAAAATGGTTCGGAATAGAGCTTACAGCAGAGAATAAAATACAGATGTATGTTCCCAGAGGATTCGGTCACGGATTTTCCGTACTGAGTGAAACAGCCGTTTTTTCTTACAAATGCGACAATTTTTATAACAAAGAATCAGAAGGGAGCGTCAAATTCAATGATCCGGATCTCATGATAGACTGGAAGATTACTGAAAAAGATATGGTACTTTCTGAAAAGGATGTGAATGCACCAAGTTTCGGACAGAAAAATTTTTAAATAAAACCTTGAAAACCACTTTGCTAAAGTGGTTTTTATTTTTTGATCACTACTCTTTTATTATTTCGTATCTTTGCACACTCAAAATCAAAACGATGCGCACAAAATCTGTAGGGAAGAAGAAAATCAATGTGGTTACACTGGGATGCTCCAAGAATGTATATGATTCTGAAGTATTAATGAGCCAGCTGAAAGCTAATGGAAAAGAAGTGGTTCATGAAGGCCGCGGAGATATCGTAGTGATCAACACATGTGGTTTTATTGATAATGCTAAGGAGGAATCTATCAATACCATCTTGGATTACGTAGAAGCAAAAAACAGAGGCGAGGTCGAAAAAGTTTTTGTGACCGGTTGTCTTTCAGAAAGATACAAGCCGGATCTTATTAAAGAAATTCCGGATGTAGATCAGTACTTTGGAACCAGAGATCTTCCGATCCTGCTAAAGCATTTGGGTGCAGATTACAAGCACGAGCTGGTAGGAGAAAGATTGACCACTACGCCCAAGCATTACGCATACCTTAAGATTTCAGAAGGCTGTGACAGGCCGTGCTCTTTCTGTGCAATCCCTTTAATGAGAGGAGGACACATTTCTACTCCTATTGAAAAATTGGTTTTGGAAACTCAGAAATTAGCAAAAAAAGGAACTAAAGAAATTATTCTTATCGCACAGGATCTTACGTATTACGGTCTTGATATTTATAAAAAACGTGCGCTTGGAGAACTCCTAAAAGAATTGGTGAAAGTAGAAGGGATCGAGTGGATTCGTCTTCATTACGCTTTCCCTAGTGGTTTTCCTGAAGATGTTCTGGATATCATCCGTGAAGAACCTAAAGTTTGTAATTATATCGATATTCCTCTTCAGCATATCAATTCCGATTTGTTGAAATCTATGAAGCGTGGAACAACACATGAAAAGACGAATGCCTTGTTAGCCAAATTCAGAGAAAAAGTTCCTGATATGGCGGTGAGAACTACTTTGATCGTAGGATACCCGGGAGAAACAGAAGAAAGATTCCAGGAGCTGAAAGACTGGGTAAGAGAGCAGAAGTTTGACAGATTAGGATGTTTCACCTATTCTCACGAAGAAAATACCGGTGCTTATGTACTGGAAGATGATATCTCGCAGGAAGTGAAAGAAGCAAGAGTGGAAGAGATTATGGAACTGCAATCGCAGATTTCATGGGAGAAGAATCAGGAAAAAATCGGAAAAATTTTCAGATGTGTATTTGATAGAAAAGAAGGGAATTATTTCGTTGGAAGAACAGAATATGATTCCCCAGATGTAGACAATACAGTTCTGGTTTCGGCAGATGAAACATACATCTCCATCGGAGAGTTTGCTGAGGTCAAAATAACATCTGCAGAAGAATTTGACTTGTATGGTGAACTGATCTGATAGCTTGCAAGTTATAGCGATTATGTCAAATTTATTTTTTCTACATATTATTGAAAATATTAATAAAATTTAACACTATTTATACGATTGCTTAATTTCAGATAATATTGATTTTCAATACTTTATTGTTTTGTTAAATAAAAGTATTCTATTTTTTTAATATTATATGAATAAATTTGAAAATTATGTCTTAAATTTGCGCAATAAGCAATGTTTTAAAATCAAATGCTTCAAGCAGTTGCCTATTTAAAAAAGCTGAAACACAGACAGCCAGAATGATAAGCACAAGTTGAGATGCATCTTCCATTTTGGAAATATTGATGAAAAATAATGTAATTTAAATCTTTAAAAACTTATGAAAAAATTTTTATTAACAGCGACGATGCTCGTTGGCCTTTCGGCAGTTTCCAAGGCTCAGCAGGGACGTGTAGGGATTAACACGACCGCACCTTCCTCCACATTAGACGTAGTAGCCAATACTACAGATAATGCCAGACCTGATGCCTTACTAGTCCCTCGTATGACAGCAACAGAATTATCATCCAAAGATGATACTGCTGGCACTTATGGTGCTCCGCAAAACGGGGCTCTTGTTTATATTACTTCTGGCACAGGTTCCGGTGCAAGAAAAGTGAAAATTACCGGAGCAGGATTCTACTACTTTGATAATACGGTTCCTGAATGGAAACCTTTCGGAGGTGGTGGTAGTACTCCTAATGCTGTTATCCCGGTTAGAACTTCAGCAAGTGGAACAGATTTGTCTGCAGCTGATTTAAATGGTTATGTATTTATTAGTTCAAATGCTGATTTATCTACAATACCTGTGAGTGCAGCTACAAAAGGTAAAACCATCACACTGGTTAAAGTGGGTGGTCCTGCATCGATTACTGTTAACGGTATGAGTGCAACTTCTGTTAATTCTCTTGGGGTTAATGGTAGAGGGCTTGGGTTTGTATACGACGGTACCGCTTGGCAATCATATTCTGCACAATAATTAATAACTTTAATACACATTTAAGTCATGAATAAAAAATTTTTACTGATCGCTGCCGCTACGCTGGCAATATCCCAATATTCAAAGGCACAATTAAGAACCAATGGTTTTGCTAGTGGAAACATCAATGGACAATCAGCGTTTATGGATGCTTCTGGTGCAACAAATGGTTTCAGTGCAGATACAAATACTACTGATGGAAAAGGTTTGGTTTTTCCAAGAACGAACCTAGTGAATTTTACATTTGCTACGACTACAGGTGATGAAGATAACTTTCCTACTGCATATGATGGTATGATCGTTTATAATACTGGTACTGGTAATACACCAGCAACAGGTTCTGGTATTGGAGCACAAGCTATCGTTCCAGGGTTTTATTATTTCTCAAACCCAACAGCAGGTCCAACTTCCGGAAACTTTTCAATAGCATCTGGTAGATGGTTGGCAATGGGAGCTTCTCCTAAAGTAACTATCGGTACTGCTGAAACAGCTACAAATACTCTTATAAACACAGGGGTAGGCGTTGACAAACAACTTTTTGCTAAAAAAGGAACTTTCACCGCTAGTGGTACTTCAACTGCAGTAGATATTCCTGCTCCTACAGGGATGACTACTTTATATGGTATCACAATTTATAAAGCTGGTACAAACACTGTTTATGACAGAAGCTTGTATTCTTTCACAGTGGCAACAAGTGCTGGAAATGCAATTACAGGTTCACCAAGCATGTCAGTTGTTTACCCTTCGGGAACATATGACTATGTAATAGAATATTTAAAATAAGATTTAACCCTTATACTGTATAAAATATAGAACCAATGAGCAATCATTGGTTTTTTGTTTAAGGAGAGGTATAGATGTTCATTGACTTTAATGCGAGATAAACTAGCTAGTATTCAATAGGGAGACCAGGCAAATGTTTTTATCTTTCAAACTACTATATAAATTAACTTCATTCAAGAGTTCGGATTGATTTTCTTCTATACTATATATAAGGTATCAGAATCAGACGTTTTAGATTAAATGATAATAATCTTTTTCTCTCTGAATTTTGCGCCTGATTTCGTTCGGTAGTTGGGATGGAATAATAATTTACAGTCGATTATAAAATCCATTTGGTATCCAATTTGATAATATGAAAAGAGAACCTTGAAAAAGAAGATCAAAATATAAGAGTTTAAATAAATGATTTTTAGAGAATAATTCATTTACTTGTTAAAAACCATTGTTAAAATAAATACTGCTGATTGCAATATCAGCCTTAAAAGACTTCTATCAAGTGGTTCTGTAGATTAAAGTTCTTAAAACTTTTAGATTTTAAAATCACTGAAGTGATTTTATTCAATTTTCACAAATTACATAATCATTTGATTATCAATTAGTTTTTGTTTTTGAATTTTGGATTTTTTCGTTAATAAGTTAATTATGTTAACTTTTGACCTGTTTTTTTAACGTTTTTTAACAGTGTGGTCTAAAACCCCTGTTAATAGGAACTTACAGGCCTTGTTAACATATTATTTTGTTTTCGTTAACGGTTTTTAACATATGGAGTAGGGACTTTACAACATTCCTTATACTTTTGCTCCGTCAAAACCAATAAAATTCAAGATGATGAAAAGATTCATTCTCGTAATCATAATGATGATTTCAACCTTAGGTGTTTATTCTTTTACAGGTAATACCTTAGATGCGAAGAAAACAAGTTATGCATCGTACTACCACGATAAGTTTAATGGTAGAAAAACAGCAAGCGGAGAGATCTTTAGTAATTCAAAGTTCACCGCTGCAAACAGAACGCTTCCGTTTGGAACTAATATTAGAGTTACCAATCTGAACAATGGAAAACAGGTGATAGTGAAGATTAATGATAGAGGACCTTTCCATGCATCAAGAGCATTAGATATTTCTAAAGCTGCGTTCGATGAAATCGGAGATATCAGTCATGGTACCATTCCGGTTGAATATGAAATTGTCGACTAAATTTATGATTTAAATTTAAAAAAGCCAGCTGATTCAGCTGGCTTTTTACTTTTATAGTCTTTCTATATATTAAATTCCAATAAAGCAGGGCAGTGGTCGGAATGAACGGCCTCTTTTAATATCACCGCTCTTGAGAGTTGATCTTTAAGAGGGTAAGTGGCAAAATTGTAATCCAATCTCCAGCCTTTATTCTTCGCTCTTGAATTCTGTCTGTAGCTCCACCACGTATAATTATCCGGTTCACTATTGAAAAAACGGAAACTGTCGATCAGCTCACATTCTTCGATAAAGCTGGTCATCCATTCCCTTTCCATCGGCAGGAAGCCGGAAACATTCTTTAAACGGACCGGATCGTGAATATCGATCGCCTGGTGACAGATATTGAAATCTCCCGAAATAATAAGGTTAGGGATCGTTTTTCGTAATTCCTTGATGTAAATCAGGAAATCGTGGCAAAACTGCATCTTAAATTCCAGCCTTTCAATATTACTGGCGGACGGTACATAGACGGAAATAACAGAGTATCCATCAAAATCCGCACGGATGATCCTCCCTTCATTATCATAGCTTTCAATACCACATCCGTATTCAATATGATTCGGTTTGATTTTAGACGCAATTCCGACGCCGCTATAGCCTTTTCTTACGGCAGAATGCCAATGACTGTGATAACCGATTTTCTGAAGGCTTTCAATATCGATCTGGTCGTTTCCCGCTTTGCTTTCCTGGATGCAGACGATGTCCGGATCAGCAGTCTTTAACCAGCCTAAAAAATCTTTCGTAAAAGCAGCCCTGATTCCGTTGACATTATAGGTAATTAACTTCATGAGTTTGTTATAAAAAATTTAAAGTGTTCGTTGTATTTTGATGGAATAAATTCAATGATTTCATAATCCGCTACCTGATGAATATAAAAGGGATCTCTTCTGATGATTTCTTCAACTTTATCCTTAGAACCCGCATTGGAAAGAATAATTCCTCCCGTCCTCGGCTCTTTCCTTCCATAAGCAATAAAATGTCCGGCGTTGTACTGTTGATCTAAAAAAATATTGTGTTCTGGAATGAAACGTTCCACATCCTCAAGTGAAGTTTTGTAGGTCAGCGAAATAATAAACATTGTTTTTTTGCTAAGATAGGAACTCTTTGAGATTTTTAAAAGAGGCTGAAAAAAAGAAGCGGCAAAAATCGAATGATTTTTGCCGCCTTAAACCCAAAATTTTAAATAAACTATGAAAAAAACTACTTGGGTTCTAAAATGCTGATAGGAATAATACATTCCTCCAATGAGATTCCACCATGCTGGTAGGTTTCTTTATAGTAATTTACAAAATGATTGTAATTCTTAGGATAAGCCAGGAAAATATTGTTTTTCGCAAAAATATATTTCGAACTTAAATTTCCTTTTGGGAGGAACAGCTTTTCAGGATTGGTAATGGCCCATACATCGCTGTCATCATACGTCAAGCTTTTCCCTGTTTTATAACGGATATTCGTTGATGTTTCACGGTCACCCACTACTTTACTAGGTCTTTTAACATACACGGTTCCGTGGTCTGTAGTGATCACCAGTTTGTAACCGCTTTCGGCTGCTAACTTAATGATTTTTAAGATGGATGAATTTTCAAACCAGTTATAGGTAAGAGATCTGAACGTTTTATCATCACGGATCAGCTGATCTACAATATGATTATCCGTCTTGGCATGCGAAAGGATGTCGATAAAGTTGTAAACAATGACTAAAAGATCATTGTTTTTATGCTGATTAAAATCATCGTAGATCTTACGCTCAAAATCTGCATTCAGAACTTTAAGATATTTCATTGATTTAGATCCAAGCCCGATTCTCTTCATCTGATCTTCAAGGAAGTCACGCTCAAATTCATTCTTATTTCCTTCTTCATTATCATTGAACCATTTGTCCGGAAAACGTTTTTCTATCTCAGACGGCATAAGGCCGGCAAAGAAAGAATTTCTTGCGTACTGTGTAGCTGTAGGAAGAATACTGTAATAATAATCTTCAGAAACTTTATTGTAGTATTTTGTGAATAAAGGTTCGATCACTTTCCACTGGTCAAAACGAAGGTTATCTACCATCAAAAGAAGAACTTTGTCCTTTTCTACTTCAGATTTGATTTTTTCTTTGAAAAGCGTGTGGCTCATCATCGGTTTGTCGGAATCCGTAAGCCAGCCCTCATAATTTTTTTCAATGAATTTAGCGAACTGAATATTAGCTTCCTCCTTTTGCGACTGCAACAGATCTGCAAATTCATTATCCGCTACTTTATCAAACTTGATTTCCCAGCTTAAGATTTTCTTATAATATTCTGCCCATTCCTGATAGGTTCTCAGATAAGAAAGTTCCATAGACAGGTTTCTGAATTCCTGCTGGTACTGAAGAATTGTTTTTTGCTCCACAAGATTGTCCTCCTGCAGATTCTTTTTTAATGAGAGTAAAATCTGGTTAGGATTTACAGGCTTAAGAATGTAGTCAGCGATCTGAGATCCGATGGCTTCTTCCATAATATGTTCCTCCTCACTTTTTGTAACCATCACGATCTTTAAAGAGTTGTCTTTCTCTTTAATCATGGGAATGGCTTCCAGTCCCGAAATGCCGGGCATATTTTCATCGATAAGCGTTAATGCAAACTTTTCTGAATCCATTAGTTCCAGAGCCTCGTTCACATTATTAACAGGGGTTACGTGGTAACCTTTTTTTTCTAAAAATACGATATGGGGTTTGAGTAAATCTATTTCATCATCTATCCATAATATCTTTTCCGACATAATTTAATTTTTTACATGGTTATTGTATCAAAATGTTGACCAATTCCTTTTAAATTCTCACAAATTAGAGAGAATAATAGTTAAATATTAGTTAAATGAAAATCCGGTGAATCATTACTTCTATTTAATCTATTTAAAAACCGGTCTTTATATATTCTAAAGCTCTTTCCAGAACTTCATCTTTTCCTTCCTTTACGCCTTTTACGGTAGGTTTTACCATTATATCAGGAATGATTCCTATCCTCTGGGTCTCTCTTCCGTCCGGATAATAAGCACCCAATCCTGTAAAGCACGTGTCCAGGTCTGCAATCTTAAACCTGATAATGTCACCATTTGCCCCTGAAGTATTGCTCCCGATAACTTTGGCTTTCGGATGCTGTTTAAACATCATCGTGGTAGTTTCTGCCTGACTCTGCGTGTTCTCATCTGCCAAAACCACTACGTTCCCTTTATAATAATCCGGATTCTTTCTGCCGATGGTATTTTTTGCGCTATAAAATTTACTCAAATAATTGGTCTCCGGAAAATTAAATTGATAATAAATTGATTTTTCCGGCAGAATCATCTTGCTTAAGGGAAAAATGGTCTGTTTGGGATAATTTCTCAGATCAAAAATAATGGACTTTGCGGATTTTAATTCCCTGTACATATCGTCCAGATCGCTCTTTTCAATGATCCCCATATTCACATACCCTGTCTTTTGCTCTGCATCCAGAAACTTCCATTTTTGCACAGCTGGTGGCTTTTCCCAGACGATATCTTTGAGAAGATAGGTTTTGGTTGTCAAACTCAGATTCTGGCCGTCCCGTTCAATTTTAATCGTAAGAGAATCAGTATTACTGAAAAGAAAAAGACTTTTCACTTTTGTAATTTTCCCCCATGAATTGGAGGCAGGAACATATTTTCCAAAACTGTTCACCATTTGTGGGATCGTCCGGCCATTTACATCATAAATGACATCACCCTTTTTCAACGGAATTTCTTCGTTGAATTTATTGCTAAGAATCTTTGTTACCACCAATTTTCCTTCCGCATACGTATATTCTACAGGAACTTTTCTTCTCCCATACTGATGGGCATTGATCAAAGGGGAATACAAAAAAGCATGGGAATCATCCACTTTGGTTACCAGTTCAGCAAGGGTAAGATGATAGCTTTCGTCAGTATTGGCATTAAGGAATTTCGGGATCATCTCAGTTAAAACATCATTCCAGTTCTGATCCGTCTGATATTTATAAGGAAAAAAATACTCTACCAGATTCCAGTATCTGAAAAGTTCCAAAAGGCTCGTCTGTTTAGACGTAAATTTTGAACCGTATGAATTCTCATTTTTGAAATAAACCTTTTTTCCACCGTTTCCGATATAATGATTACTTCCAAGATTTCTGTTGTTTTGAATAAACGAAAGCTGACGGCTTACTTTTTCATTGAACAGATGTTGATCATTCATCCAGTTCAGATCAAAATTTCTCAAAAAATAAACCTTCTCCTTATTCTCTGTGGAACATTTTTTACATTCATCAACTTTTCCCAGGTTGTTGATCCATTTAAAATACAATTCATTCAATTGATCTTTGTTCTGGATATGATCAAGTTCATCAATTTTCTTTAAAAGTTCCCGGTCCCATTCAAAATTTCCTTTTGCCACATGAGGATGGTAATATTTTAAAAATCCCCAGACTTTACAAAGTGACTCCAGTTTTTGGGTCTCAGATAAAGTTTGTGCATAAAAAGGGATACTTAAAAATGATAGGATGAAAATGAATAAGCTTTTCATGAAGGGATACTAGTTTATTAAAGCGATCAAAGGTAAATGTAAAACCAATATCACGCAAAGCTTAACGTAGGTTAGATTCATAAAATATGGTAAAAGCTTATGAAAGGACATCTTATATTTTTAAACAGAAATAGTCTCGTGGATTTTAGTCTCAATTCTAATGAGAGTTGCTGATAAAAACTATTTTTTTTTCACTAAAGGATGGTTCGTCTCATTTCTCACCACTTCAAAATGAGGAAGGTCATCAAATAATTTCGATAACGTAGAATATCCATACGTTCTTGAGTCAAAACTGGGATCGATCTTTCTGATATTGGTACCAAGCGTAGAAATAAAAGCCATGTCATTTTCATTGGCTGAAATTTCAAATGCTTTTGAAATCGTTTCCTCGTCTTTCCGGGATAAAAAGCTTTGAAAGTCAGGAATTTTAGAAATAACAGTTTCTTTTTTTACCGGATCTTCAGTTTTGTTTTCTTTGATCTTGTGGTTTTCAGCTTTTGGCTCCTTTTTTATTTTTGGGGTAATATTTTCAGTATAAGTAAATATATCGCAGGATTTCACAAAAGCTTCAGGCGTTTTTTTCTCTCCGATACCCATGACGAAAAGTCCTTCCTCACGGATCCTTTTGGCCAGGCCGGTATAATCGCTGTCACTTGACACGATACAGAAACCTTCAACACTTTTCCCGTGCAAAATATCCATAGCATCAATAATCATGGCTCCATCCGTTGAGTTTTTCCCGCTGGTATATGAAAATTTTTGAATAGGATTGATGGAATAGAGATTAACAAGATCTTTCCAGGAATTCATACTTTGGGAAGTCCAGTCACCATAAATCCTCCTGATCGTAGCTTTGCCATATTTTGAAACCTCTTCAATGGTTTCTTTTAATAGTTTGGCCTGAGCATTATCACCATCAATAAGAATAGCAATATTAAATTTTTTGTCACTCATAGTTTTGCGTGTTGGATGAAAAATAATTATTCGCGCTGATTAATTTATGGGAGGAATAATTTCTAAAAATTAATATACTTAAATTTAATGAAATGGCCGGACATATTCCGGGTTTTTTTTGATTCCGGTTCGTTTTTAGATGATTATGAATGAAAATTAAATAAGGCTAAAATTTAAAATCCCTAACTTTGTTTACTAATATCAACCTTTCAATGCAGAACAAGCTAAAGATCATCAACGACCCCGTTCATGGTTTCATCAGAATCCCACACGAAATTTTATTTGATGTTATCGAACATCCTTACTTTCAAAGATTGCGGAGGATAGGGCAAACCGGACTGTTGAATCTCATCTTTCCCGGAGCTACGCACACAAGATTTCATCACGCCCTGGGAGCAATGCATCTGATGTTTACAGCATTGGAAACCCTGCGTCAGAAAGGAATTAAGATCACCGAAGAGGAAGAAAAAGGCGCGATGCTTGCGATTCTGATGCACGATATCGGACACGGACCGTTTTCCCACGCCCTGGAAAATATGCTGATGGACGACTGGCACCACGAAAAACTTTCGCTGTTGCTGATGAATAAATTAAATGAAGAGTTTGGAGGCCAGCTTTCTGTAGCAATCGAAATGTTTCAGGGGAAATACCATAGGAAATTTTTCAACCAGCTTATTTCGTCGCAGCTTGATGTCGACAGACTGGATTATTTAAATAGAGACAGCTTTTTTACGGGTGTTTCAGAAGGAAATATTAATACACAGAGAATTATTTCGATGATGAATGTCTCTAGTGAAGGCGAATTGGTCATTGATGCTAAAGGCGTGTATTCTATTGAAAATTTTCTGACGGCCAGAATGTTTATGTACTGGCAGGTGTATTATCATAAAACCTCGGCACTGGCTGAGTTTCTTTTGGTTAAGATCCTGGAGCGAGCAAAATATCTGGTTTCGCAGGGTATGGATCTGCCGGCAGGGGAGAATCTTACATATTTTCTGCACCGTGCAAAAAGTTCAGCGACCGATGAGGATATTTATCGGTTTAACCAGCTTGATGATAATGATATAATTCATGCCATGAAATCCTGGCAGACTTCTGATGACTTTATCCTTTCTTATTGGTGTAGGTGCGTCATTCAGCGAAATCTTCCCAAAACCGTTATTTCTACTCGTCCTTTTGATCCGGAATTTATTGAAGAAAAAATAAAAAAGACCAATGAATTTTTCGGAATCGATAATGGAAAGGAGCTTGTGCATGAAATAAAAAGAAAATTACTGCCGTATGATACCGAAAAGCAGCCGATTTACCTTCTTCAGAAAGATGGCAAAAAGATAAGGCTGGAAGAGTCCCAGGACCAATTGTTGTCGGGCCTTATGGTTCATAAGACGGCCCGATATATTCTCACTTTTCCAAGGGATATTTCCAACATAATTTCTTAAATAATATTAAAATTCACGTTCCTAAAATCAAAAAATGTTTGCGAATTACAGAATTTCTTATCTTTGCAGAATATGGAATTTACAGCTTCGCAAATTGCAAGTTTTATTGACGGACAAATAATAGGCGACGAAAGTACGGTTATTACTGGGGTTTCACCAATTGAGAATGGTGAATCAGGGCATCTTTCTTTTATAGCACAAGATCGATTTTCGCATTTTTTAGATACCTCAAAATGCTCCGTTATTATTGTTTCGGAAAAACTTATAGACAAAAATAATTATAATCCTACCTTAATTGTTGTAAAGGATGCATATCTTTCTTTCCAGATCTTAATGAATCTGTATCAGGAAATGCAGGGAAGAAAAGAAGGAATCGAAACCGGTTCCTCTATTCATGAAACTGCTGTGATCGGTGATAAGGCTTACATCGGGGCATTTACTTATGTTTCGGAGAAAGCTAAGATCGGAGAAGGGGCGCAGATTTATCCGCATGTGTATATCGGTAAAGGAGTAAAGATCGGTAAAAACTGTAAAATTGACAGTGGTGCCAGAATCTATGACTACTGTATTATCGGGGACAACTGTGTGATTCATTCCAACACGGTTGTAGGTGGCGACGGATTCGGTTTTCAGCCTACCGCTGAAGGATTCAAAAAAATTCCTCAGCTGGGTAATGTAATCATTGAAGACGACGTAGAAATCGGTTCAAACTGTAGCATCGACAGAGCTACAATCGGTTCCACCATCATCGGAAAAGGAACGAAGATCGATAACCTGATCCAGATCGCTCATAATGTGAAGATCGGTCAGAACAACGTTATTGCAGCACAGGCTGGAATCGCAGGTTCTACAACCATCGGAGACTGGAACCAGATCGGAGGACAGGTAGGAGTGGTAGGCCATATCAAAATTGGCAACCAGGTTAAAATTCAGGCTCAGAGTGGGGTGAATTCAAGCGTTAGTGATAGAGAAACGCTGTATGGATCTCCGGCAATAAGTTATAACGACTATCTTAGAAACTATGTACATTTCAGAAATTTTACTGAAATTGTACGAAGAATAAATAATCTTGAGGATACCTCAAAAGATAAAACTAATGAGTGATATGCAAAAAACACTCCAGGAAGAAGTAACGCTTTCTGGAATTGGCCTTCATACTGGTAAAGAAGTAAAACTTACCATTAAACCTGCTAAAGAAAATACCGGTTTTGTGTTCGTAAGAACAGACCTGGAGGGACATCCTCAGGTAGAAGCTGACGTTAATTATGTAGTAGCTACAGAAAGAGGAACAACATTAGAAAAACTGGGCGTAAAAATTACTACCTGTGAGCACCTTTTGGCTGCGTTGGTAGGATGTGATGTAGATAACGCTATTCTGGAAATGGATGCTTCAGAGCCTCCAATTTTAGATGGATCTTCAAAATTCTTTGTTGAAGCTATTGAAAGTGTAGGTATCCTGGAGCAGAATATAGCCAGAGAATACCTGGTGATCAAAGAAGTTCTGAGCTATGCAGACCCTGCATCAGGATCAGAAATTACGATTATCCCTTCTGATACTTATGAAGTGACTACCATGGTAGATTTTGGAACCAAAGTATTGGGAACCCAAAATGCAACCCTTAAAAATATTTCTGAATTTAAAGACGAAATTTCTTCTGCAAGAACATTCAGCTTTTTACATGAGCTTGAAATGTTGTTGGATCACGGATTGATCAGAGGAGGAGATATCTCTAATGCGATTGTCTATGTAGATAAGGATCTCACTCCTGAAACTACAGAGAAATTGAAAAAAGCCTTCGGAAAGGACAATGTTTCTATCAGACCGAATGGTATTCTGGACAATCTTACATTAAACTATCCGAACGAAGCGGCAAGACATAAATTACTTGATGTAATTGGTGATCTGGCTTTGGCTGGTGTAAAAATAAAAGGTAAAGTCATTGCAAACAAACCTGGGCATTATGTAAATACCCAGTTTGCAAAAAAACTGAACCGTCAGTGGAAACTTCAGAAAAAGAAAAACGTGCCTGATTTTGACCTTACCAAAGAACCTGTTTTTGATATCAACGGAATTATGCGTCTTATGCCGCACAGACCTCCGTTCTTATTGATCGATAAAATTCTTGAACTTTCAGATTCTCATGTCGTGGGTTTGAAAAATGTAACCATGAACGAACCTTTCTTCGTAGGACATTTCCCTAAGGAGCCTGTGATGCCTGGAGTTCTTCAGGTAGAAGCTTTGGCCCAGACAGGAGGTATCCTTGTATTGGCAAGTGTTCCGGATCCGGAAAATTATTCTACTTATTTTATCAAAATCGATAAAGTGAAATTCAAGAAAAAAGTAGTTCCCGGTGATACTATTATTTTCAAAATTGAATTGATAGAGCCTATCCGAAGAGGTATCGTACATATGCAAGGATATGGATATGTAGGAGGTACCGTGGTTGTAGAAGCAGAGTTAATGGCTCAAGTTGCAAAAAATAAAGTTGATTAAATGATTCATCAATTAGCCGCCGTAGATAAACGCGCAAAAATCAGCAAAAATGTTATTGTAGAACCTTTTACTACAATTGCAGGGGACGTGGAAATAGGAGAAGGAACCTGGATCGGACCGAATGTTACCATCATGGATGGAGCAAGAATAGGAAAGGATTGTAAAATTTTTCCGGGAACTGTAATTTCTGCGATCCCTCAGGATCTGAAATTTGACGGTGAAGATACACAGACCATTATTGGAGATAATACGACTCTAAGAGAATGTGTCACTGTCAACAGAGGAACCAAAGCGTTAGGATTTACCAAAGTCGGCAGTAATTGCCTTATTATGGCAACTTCTCACATCGCACATGACTGTATTATCGGTGACAATGTGATCATCGCTAACGGATGTGGTATTGCAGGACACGTAGAAATAGGTGATTTTACCGTAATGGGAGGATTATCTGCAGTACAACAGTTTGGTAAGATCGGAAAACATACCATGATCTCCGGAGGATCTTTGATCAGAAAAGATATTCCGCCTTACGTAAAAGTAGCAAGAGACCCGATTTCTTATGCCGGGATCAATTCCGTAGGACTAAGAAGAAGAGGATATTCCAATGAGAAAATCTTTGAAATCCAGAAAATCTACAGAGCAATCTTCCAGATGAAGATGAACGTTTCTCAGGCTTTGGCATTTATTGAAAAAGAGATGCTTCCCACTGCTGAAAGAGATGAAATTCTTCAGTTTATCCAGAACTCTCCAAGAGGTATTGTGAAAGGATACGGAACTACCAAGGATAGCAACTAATAGCGAAAAAAAAGACGGATAATAAGTCAAATTTATTGACCGCAATAAAAACTAAAATAAAAAAGATAACATACATTAATGGCAACAAGTAACGATATAAGAAAAGGACTTTGCATCGAGTTTAGCAATGATATTTTCAAAGTAGTTGAATTTATGCACGTAAAGCCAGGGAAAGGACCTGCTTTCGTAAGAACAAAACTAAAATCGGTAACGAACGGAAAAGTTCTTGATAATACTTTTTCTGCAGGACACAAAATTGAAGAAGTAAAAGTGATCACCAGAAAGTTCCAGTATCTTTACGATGATGAGAATGGTTTCCACTTCATGAATAATGATGACTTTTCTCAATTGTACTTGGATAAAGAAATGATCGAAAATTCTCAGTTCATGAAAGCTGGTGAAGAAGTAACGATTATCTTGAAAGAAGTGGACGAAACTCCACTTTCTGCTGAACTTCCCCAGTCGGTTTATCTTGAAGTAATCGAAGCTGATCCGGGAATCAAAGGAAATACAGCAACTAACGCTCTTAAAAATGCGATCGTTGAAACCGGAGCAAGAGTAATGGTTCCATTATTCATCGAGCCAGGTGACAAAATCAAAGTAAATACGGAAGACGGTAGCTACTTAGAAAGAGTAAAATAATCATAAAATTTACATAAATTCGGTTTGCACTAGCAGTCCGAATTTTGTTTTTATAAGAAAATCTATTGTTATGAGATTCCATTCTCCGCAAAAGCTCAAAACCATTGCCGATTTAATAGGCTCCGAATTTGTTGGCCCCGAAGACTTTGAAGTATTAGGAACCAATGAAATTCATATGATAAAACCGGGTGAAATCGTTTTTGTCAACCATCCGAAATATTACGATAAAGCGCTGAATTCCGCCGCTACGATTATTTTGATCGACAAAAAGGTAGAATGTCCGGAAGGAAAAGCCCTTTTGGTTTCTGATGATCCTTTCAGAGACTTTAATAAAATCAATACTCACTTTACGAGAATATATAATTTCACCGAAGAACTTCACGATGCTGAAATAGGAGAGGGAACAAGAATCCACTCTACTGCAGTCATTGGAAACAATGTGAAGATCGGGAAAAATAGCCTTATCTTCCCTAATGTGGTGATCGGTGACAGAACCGAAATCGGTGATAATGTCATCATCCAGTCCGGAACCGTATTGGGAGGTGATGCTTTTTACTACAGAAAACTGGACGGAAATTTTGACCGCCTGATCTCTGTTGGAAATGTCATTATTGAAAACAATGTAGAGATCGGAAACAACTGCACCATCGACAGAGGGGTGACAGATTCCACGGTCATCGGGGAAGGATCTGTTTTGGATAATCAAATCCAGATCGGACATGACACCGTGATCGGGAAAAAATGCCTGATCGCTTCACAGGTGGGAATCGCAGGATGCTGTGTCATTGGAGATGAGGTGACGCTTTGGGGCCAGGTGGGCATTGCTTCTGGTAACAAAATCGAAGCAGGATCTGTCCTTCTGGGTAAAACAGGAGTGAACAGAGATCTTAAAAAAGGAACCTACATCGGGATGTTTGCAGAAGATTTTAAAGGCTATCTGAAAAAAGAAGTAAAGCTGAGAAATCTCAAATAAACTATTCTCTTGGTTTTGTATAAAATCAAAGAAAAATAAGTAAATTTGTGAGCATTAATAAAATATTTAAATAAATTAAAACATCAATAAAATGTCAATTTTAGTAAACAAAGATTCTAAAGTAATTGTACAAGGATTTACAGGGAACGAAGGTACTTTCCACGCAGGTCAGATGATTGAATACGGAACCAACGTAGTAGGAGGAGTAACTCCAGGAAAAGGAGGATCTGAGCACTTGGGAAAACCTGTATTTAATACAGTAGCTGACGCTGTTGAAAAAGCTGGAGCTAATGTAAGTATCATTTTCGTACCACCTGCATTCGCTGCTGATGCGATCATGGAAGCTGCTGAAGCAGGGATCAAAGTTATCGTATGTATTACTGAAGGTATTCCTGTAGCGGATATGGTGAAAGTAAAATCTTACATCGCTGACAGAGACTGTAGATTAATCGGTCCAAACTGTCCGGGAATCATTACTTCTGAAGAAGCTAAAATTGGTATCATGCCAGGATTCGTTTTCAAAAAAGGTAAAGTAGGTATCGTTTCAAAATCAGGTACGCTTACTTATGAAGCTGCTGACCAGGTAGTAAAAGCCGGTTTCGGTGTTTCTACAGCAATCGGTATCGGTGGTGACCCAATCATTGGAACAACAACAAGAGAAGCTCTTGAATTATTCATCAACGACCCTGAAACTGAAGCAGTAGTAATGATCGGTGAAATCGGTGGTGGTCTTGAGGCTGAAGCTGCAAGATGGTACAAAGCTAGCGGATCTACTAAGCCGGTTGTAGGATTTATCGCTGGACAAACAGCTCCTAAAGGAAGAACTATGGGACACGCTGGTGCTATCGTAGGAGGTGATGAAGATACTGCTCAGGCAAAAATGCAGATCATGAGAGAGAACGGAATCAACGTGGTAGATTCTCCTGCTGATATCGGAGTTACCGTTGCTAAAGTTCTTGGATAATAGCTATACAAAACAAAACATATGAAAAAACTTTTATTAACCTCAGCATTGACCCTTTCAACCCTGTCTTTTGCCCAGATCGACTTTAAAAGTACAAGATTTGGTGTCACGGCAGGCGGTAACTATTCCAGAGTAAGAAATGCCCATAATCCTTCTGGTGCCAGATTTGCCTTTCAGGGTGGAGCTTTGGCTCTTATCCCGATCGGGAAAGCCAACCAGTTCTACATCCAGCCGGAAATCGTGTACTACGGTGCAGGAGAAACGGGGAAAGATAAGGACGCTAAAGGAAAAGACGGTTATGATGCAGTATATGGAAACAACTACCTGAGTGTGCCCATCTATTTTAAAGGATATTTTTCTGAAGCAGCTTCAGAATTCTTTGGAATGATAGGACCAAGATTTAACTTCCTGATGAATCAGAATGTTAAGAATGCACCGGTAGGAAGACCTTATTATGACCCGGATTATGTTATTACAGACTCTACATATCCAGCAGGAGTTAGCGGAAAAGCAGCAAGCTTTAATTTCGCCCTTGGATTAGGAGTAGGTTATAGCTATAAAAGACAGCTGGAATTAGCTCTTAAATATGATCTTGGTCTTTCAGATACTTATCCTGATCTTGCCAAAGAAAAAGGAGGTAGCAACAAAGGCAAGTCTGAGCAGGTGATCAGTCTAAGCTTAAGCTATATCTTCAAATAGAATAATAAGTTATTCAGACATAAAAAATCCCGGAAATCAATTTCCGGGATTTTTGTTTTATATGACTAAAACTTGTCAGTAAATCTATATAGTGGCCTAGGAAGCTGTAGCGTTAAAAAAATTAAATCTTGATCCGTTAAAAAATTACCACTGTCTGAGTGCGGGCACAATACTGAGCTGAAAAAGCAATAGTAAATCCGCACGAGTTTTGGGAATTTTAGGAGCAAGTTTTAATTTTTAGCGGAAGATTCCAGCCTTGAACTTTTGGTTCATTTTGTTTCAAGGCAAAAGAACTTTTAAATTTATCCTCTGATCCATTTCCAGATCTCCTTCAATGTGGCCTTATTCCCATACATCAAAATCCCTACACGGTAGATCTTTCCGGCTAAGAATATCATGAAAATAGTCGTTCCCAGCAGTAAGGTAATAGACAAAGCAATCTGCCATGCCGGAACTCCGAAAGGTATTCTCGCAATCATAGCCACCGGTGAAGTAAACGGAATGATGGACAGCCAGAATCCCAAAGGACCGTCAGGATTGTTCATCAGGGAAAAACTCCCGTACATCCCTAAAGTAAGCGGTAAAATTGCAAATAAGGTGAATTGCTGCGTCTCTGTTTCATTATCCACTGCAGACCCGATAGCTGCATAGATTGAGCTGTAGAAAATATACCCCAAAAGGAAGAATACAATGAATACAAAAATGATCAGCGGGAAATTCAGTTCTAAAAGACTGTGCGAAATCTGTGTTGCAATCTTTGCAATGTCCAGCTTGCTTGCCAGTGCTTCATTACCTCCGGGAATATTTTTCTGGAAAGAAGCAAATCCGGTATTCAGTACCAAAGCACCAACTACAGACATTGAGATCCAGATCAAAAACTGAGTCAGAGCTACCAGAGTTACCCCTAATATTTTCCCCATCATCAGTTCAAAAGGTTTAACGGATGAAATAATAATCTCCACTACACGGTTGTTTTTCTCTTCAAGAACACTTCTCATTACCCTTACTCCGTAAATGATGATGAACATAAACGTCACATACATCAGAAGGATGCTCAGGCCGCTCTTTACGCCGAAAGCCAGGTCGGAGTCTTCCTTATTGTTATCGGAAACATTAATCGTTTTTAGAGTAAAGCTTTTATCAAGGCTGTTCAGTTGGGATTCTTCAATACCAAGCTGTTTGATCTTTTCCTTTTTGATGACATCTGTGATATCCGAAACGATTTTCTGTTTTGTATCAAAGCCCATCTTGGCATTGACAATAAGTCTTGTGCTGTTTTCAAGGCTGGTGTAATCTTGACCTTTAAGTTCGGGAAGGATCAGAATACCATCCAGAGATTCATTGTCTTTAAGATTATTGATTTTTGCTTTCTCGTCTGCTGCGGAAACAAATACATAATTCAGTTTGTCATTCGATTTCAGCTGATCTTTAAAAAGTCCGCTTTTATCCACAACTTCAATGATGCTGTGAGATTCATTGGCTTTAAACATCAGTCCGATTACCGCTCCAAAACCAACCAGTAAAAGAGGAGCCAGCAGCGTTAATATAATGAAGGATTTTTTCTTAACCTGCGTAAGAAATTCCCTTTTTGTAATTAAATAAATATTGTTCATAAAATTAAGAATGGTTACTTACAGCATTAATAAACACTTCATTCATGCTCGGAATTCTTTCGTCGAATGATCTTACTTTTCCTATGTTCACAAGATCCAGAAGGATATCGTTCTGCCCGCTTTCATTTTTCAGATCAAAAGAAATAAGGTTATTTTCATTGGTGAAATTAAAAATCTCATGGTTGCCTTTGAAACTGTTAAACTGAGTTTCATCCACCTCAGAAAGAGTAACTCCGAAAATATTCTTCTTAAATTTTTCTCTTACGTCAAAAACTCTCCCGTCAATAATCTTTTTGGAATTGTTGATCAGTGCAACATAATCACACATTTCCTCGACACTTTCCATTCTGTGGGTAGAAAGGATAATCGTAGTTCCGTTATTTTTAAGATCGATGATCTGGTCTTTAATTAAATTGGCGTTTACCGGGTCAAAACCTGAAAAAGGTTCATCAAGGATCAGCAGGTGCGGACGGTGAAGAACAGTTACCACGAACTGGATCTTCTGTGCCATCCCCTTTGAAAGCTCAGACAGTTTCTTTTTCCACCATTGATCGATGTTCAGTTTCTCAAACCATTTTTTGGCTTCATTCAAAGCATCATTTTTAGTCATTCCTTTCAGTTCCCCGAAATAAAGGATCTGATCGCCCACGCTCATATTTTTGTACAAGCCTCTTTCTTCAGGCATATAGCCGATATCTCTGATGTGCGTTGGATTAAGCTTATTACCGTTGATGAATACGTCTCCGGAATCTGCCTGGGTAATCTGGTTGATGATACGGATAAAAGAAGTTTTTCCGGCTCCGTTCGGGCCTAAAAGACCGTAAATACTGCCCTGGGGTACATGGATGCTGAAATCATCCAATGCTACTTTCTTCCCGGCACTATAGGTCTTTCTGATATGTTCAGCTTTAAGCATTCAATTGTTTTTATAATGAGTATAAAAAAGTCCCTAAATTTACGGAAATATTAGGGGAGAATGGATGTAAAAGAAAAAATCCTGATGATTATCAGGATTTAATTTTTATTGTTTTACGATTTGAGTAACCTTTTGTGTATTATCGCTTAAAATATAGCGAATCAAGTATTTTCCGGGTTTTAATTTTTCAATATTGATCTCTCCCGAATTCATGTTGACAGAATAATTGGCTACCTGCGTCCCCAAAATTGAATAGAAAGTAACACTTTTGATCTTTAAAGCAGAATCTTTTGCTTTGATCAGAAGGAAATCTTTCGCAGGATTTGGGTAAGCTACCAATACACCGTCATCAGACTTCTGTGTAGGGGAACCCGGCTCTCTCAGCTGTGCTTGCATATTGTTGGAAAACCCAACGAAAGCGCCTATAAATATAAATAAAAGTAAAAGTTTTTTCATCAAATTATAATTTCTCGAATGTATTGAAACAAAAATAAACAATTCTACAATTCTATACAATAGTTTTTTATATAAGTTGTAGTAAATTTGTAGAAACTTATTCAAAAAGTATTCCAAAATGATACATTCAAGAAATAGAAGACTTAGAGTTAATGAATCTATCAGAAGTTTAGTAAGAGAAAACATCCTTACGACTGATGATTTTGTAATGCCTATCTTCGTAATGGAGGGCGAAAACAAGCAGGAAGCAATCCCGTCGATGCCGGGAATTTTCAGGAGGAGCATAGATTTAACCGTAAAGGAATGTAAGGAATTATTTTCTTTGGGAGTAAAATCTGTCAATCTGTACATGAAGGTGTCAGAACATCTTAAAGACAATACCGGAAAAGAAGCATGGAACAAAGACGGACTGATGCAGCAGACAATCAAAGCGATCAAAGATGCTGTTCCGGGAATGATCATAATGCCGGATGTAGCTTTGGATCCTTATTCGATCTACGGACACGACGGAATTATTGAAAATGGAAAAATCGTGAATGATGCGACTAATGATGCACTGGCAAGAATGTCTGTATCACACGCTGAAGCAGGAGCTGACATTGTGGCACCAAGCGATATGATGGACGGAAGAGTTCTCGCGATTCGTGAAGCGTTGGAGGAAAGCGGATTTACCGATGTAGGCATTCTGAGCTACTCCGCAAAATATGCAAGTTCTTTCTACGGACCTTTCAGAAGTGCTCTGGACAGCGCACCGAAAGACAATATGGAAATTCCAAAAGATAAAAAGACCTATCAGATGGATTATCATAATTCCCGCGAAGCTTTGAACGAAGTATTTAAAGATATTGATGAAGGCGCGGATATCATCATGATCAAACCGGGACTTCCTTATCTGGACATCGTTTCTAAAGTACGTGAAGCCATTGATCTTCCGATAGCAGTTTACAACGTAAGCGGAGAATATGCGATGGTAAAAGCGGCAGCACAGAACGGATGGCTGGATAATGATAAAACGATCATTGAAAGTCTTACGTGTTTCAAGAGAGCCGGAGCGGATCTGATTTTTACCTATTTTGCTAAAGAAGCAGCGATGATTTTAAATAAATAATAATCAATCATGATAAAGGAAAAACACCTCATTCTTATTTGAGGTGTTTTTTGTTTTTACAAAATATGTTTTTTAATAATAAGGATAATAAAAATTGATCACATGATGTTAAAATCTTTCCCTTTCGTAAATTTAGCCGCGAATGGAGCCTGATTTCCTGAATATTTTAAAACAAAATGTTTCTTCGTATCGGTATCTATTTTGGCATCCACTTCCACATCTGTCGTTTGGAAGCTGACATCCAGTCCCACACCTGATTCTTTTTCAAGAAAAATTTCTACACTTTCCGCATAAAACAGGGAAGTACTCAGATAATTGAACTTAATATTCTTTCGGTACGTTTTGGATTTGTCCTGGGTAAACTGGGAGTAGTTTTTCAGAATTTCAATTCCGGGAGAATCGATATTGGTCACCCTTGATTTGGTCACTCCGTTGACACGCACTGAAAAGCTGGTCGCATTTTTTATATTTCCATTCACTCCGATATTGAAAAGCGAAGGCAGCGAGAGACCATATTCGACCATGCTGTCTTTCGTGAATTCAAAATCCGGGATCAGAGCAGGATGTTTCGGTGTATTGATCAGCTGTTCTTTTACCGTACTAAGAACATCCCCTGAAAAAAGAAACCCGATAAGGTTGTTTTCCGTCGTTCTCCAGTTTCTTCCGTTCCATTCAAAGATTTCGCACAGCAAAGTGTCTGCCGATGAGTGGGGAAGAAGGTCCATATCCTGCCATTTGAAAACTTCCTTGGCGTAAGGCCTTCTGTTTACAATATTGACACCCAGGTCCAGCGCAAGCAGATCTGTCAGGTCTTGATTATTTTCCATAGTAAATTAATTCTTGATTTGGTGGTATAAAAATAAGGAAATAAAACAAAAATGAATCATCTCATCGTCAAATCACCACATCATCAAATCGTCAAATCATTAAAGCCATCCTTTCTTCCCATGAACATAAGTATCATCAAACTGTTTATCGCTCATGAACAGGTATAAGATCCCCTCAATAAAAGGAATGATGGAAGCTGCCCCTAAAGTGACAATATTCAGAACAAGCTGAATCACGCCTTCTTTGGTATAGCCCAGATAAAATTTATTTAAAGCCAGCCAGCCTACAAGAATCCCTAAGATCGCTGCAGGAATTTTCTTTTCCGAGCGGTAAGGAACATTACTTTGCTGCTGGTTTTGTGTGCCGTCTGTTTTGGTATAACCGTAATTTTCCATTGTTAATTTTTTTGGTGATGAATAAAATAATTTCCCAATACGTCGAAGAAAAATCGAGAGAGTTACATTTGTTTAAACTTTTAATTGGTCTATTGAACGGTCTACAATTTTATCGAAGATAAAATCCTCGCGCCTTAAAGCATTCGAATTAGAAAAAAAACTTGCGTCCCTTTGCGCTTTTCCAACAAAAATTTTAAATAAGTGAGCTAAATACTTTAGTTTTTTAAGGTGCTCAACATTTTACTCCATTAGATTTGACCCGAATGATCAATGAAATTAAAACCAATCCATCAAAAAACCGGGGATACGGTCTATAATCTAAAATTTGAATTCAAAAAAACTTTATCTTTGCTCCTATGATTTTACGAGGAGAAAACTTAATCAAAGAATACGGTCCTAAAAAAGTAGTAAAAGGCGTTTCTGTACAGGTTCAACAGGGAGAAATTGTTGGTTTGCTTGGTCCTAACGGAGCAGGAAAGACCACTTCGTTTTATATGATTGTAGGATTGGTTAAGCCTACTTCAGGAAAAATCTTCCTCGATAAACAGGAAATCACTACGGATGCGATGTACCGCCGGGCTCAGAAAGGAATCGGTTATCTGGCGCAGGAAGCTTCGATTTTCAGAAAGCTGTCTGTAGAAGAAAACATCATGGGTGTTTTACAGTTGACCAAGCTTTCAAGACGTGAGCAGCAGATCAAATGTGATGAACTTATTGAAGAATTTTCATTGCAGCATGTTCGTAAAAACCGAGGGGATCTTCTTTCCGGTGGAGAAAGACGTAGAACCGAAATTGCACGATGTCTTGCTACCAGCCCGAACTTTATCCTTCTCGATGAGCCTTTCGCAGGAGTAGACCCGATTGCGGTAGAAGATATCCAGAAGATTGTAAGAAGTTTGGTAGACAAAAACATTGGGATCCTGATCACCGACCACAACGTACAACAAACTTTAGCGATTACCAATAAAACATACATCATGTTTGAAGGAAAGATCCTGAAAGAAGGACTTCCGGAAGATCTTGCCAATGATCCGCAGGTAAGAGAGGCTTATCTGGGTGAAAACTTTGTGTATCAGAGTATTTTAGACAAACCGAAAAAGAAGAAATATATCTATAACATCTGGGCAGGCAATTTTGATTCAAAATCACAGCTTCAGGGATTTGTAGATGAAAACTTCGGGCAGTTTGATGATCTGAGACTGATGTACGGTTTTGAGGACGCCAGTTTTGCATCACTTGCCAATTCTGAAATTGAGCATATCTTCAATGAAGTGGTAGATAAAAATGCGAATAATTCTTTCGTGTTTCAAAGAAAAGAACTGACCTCTCAGTACACACTTGAGCAGGCAGAAGCAGAATCTAAAGCAGCCAGCAGACCGGAACTGCATTACCTTACAACCTATTTCTACGAAGGATAATTCGGGTTTGAGAGTCGGAGAGTTTTATGGTGCGGGATTCGAGTTTGAGAGTAAGAGGGTTTGAGAGTCGGAGAGTTTTAGGGTTTGAGAGTTTTAGGGTTTGAGAGTTTCGGAATTCTAGTTTCGAGGTGCGAGATTCGGGTTTGTGAGTTTGAGAGTAAGGGCGTTTGAGAGTCGGAGAGTTTTAGGGTTTGAGAGTTTCGGAATTCTAGTTTCGAGGTGCGAGATTCGGGTTTGAGTGCCGTTGAATAAACGACAAATATCTGGTAGCTGAGGCCCTCGAAGCTACCAGTAGTAATATCTGACACCTAAAGTGTAGGCCCTTGTTTCTCAAAGCCAGCATTCACATTTCACTTGCGTAGCAAATTGACCATTGACATCTCTTAACCTAATGTCTCACGTCTGATGTCTGAAATCTGATATCTAAAATCAAACATTTTGACGGCCCGCAAAGATACTTTCCCAGTTATTAAAAACAATATCAGACAGTCTGTGCTGGTTCATACTGTCTATAAACGCCTGATAAGCGGTATCCAGAAAGAATTTCAGTTGACAGCTGAAAGGCATAAAAACACACGGTTTGGAGTGGCAGTTGATGACAGGAGAATCATCCTGTTCCAATAGATGAATTAAGGTGCCGAGTCCTGTATTGAGGGCTTTTTCAGATATTACAATGCCTCCATTTTTCCCTCTTTTCGTAATAACCAGTTCCTCTTTAGATAAAAACTGAACCACCTTAATGAGGTGATTACGCAATATATCCAACTCCCCGGACAGCTCATCCAAAGAAGATGAAGCGGTTTTGTCCTTTTTGTTTAGATAGATTAAGACACGCAGGCTGTAATCGGTAAAGTGGTTCAGTTTCATTGATAATTAATTAAAATGAAGTAATTGAGGTCCAAACTCTTCAAATAAAATATTTTCTTGTGCAATTCCAAGTTTGATGAGGGAATTATACTGTACTTTGATAAAGACTTCCGGACCACAAATATAATACTTTGCATCATCAATCAGTACCTCGTCTTTGAGTTCCGCTAAATCAATTCTTCCTTCTTTTATAGCATTATTTTCATTTTTTGAAACCGTTTCATAAAAAATATGGGTAGTTAACCACTCGCTGTCCTGATTCAGAAGATCAATCTGATCCTTGAAGGCGTGAGCTTTTTCATTCCGGCAGCTGTGAAGCCATACCGTTGTATTTTCCTGAAGCTTGTTTTTATTGGTTTCAAGCATGCTCAGAAGGGGAGTTACGCCGATACCACCACTGATTAATACCAATGGCTGATTACCATCAACACCTGCATGGAATACTCCTGAAGGAGCACTTACCCATATTTCATCACCTGTATTTTTCTGATGCAGTACATTGGAAACTGCACCTTCCGGAGCGTTTGGGTTAACCTCTTTTTTTACAGATATTCTGTAGTATTTCGGGTTAAAAGCGGATGAAAGACTGTACTGTCTGACCTGTTCATGACCCAGCCCGGGGATGAATAATTTCACAGAAAGATACTGTCCGGGAAGATAATCTGCGATGGAGCCCTGATCTTTTGGTTTTAAATAGAAAGATTTAACCTCACTGCTTTCCTCAACGATTTCCTCAATCACAAAGGTTCTCCAGCCTTTCCAACCTCCTTCTTTTTTAAGAGTAGACCGATAAAGGTCATCTTCAATAGAAATCATAATCTGGGCAAGTTCGTTATAAGCCTGTGTCCAAGCTTCTATCAATTCATCGGTGGCGGCTTCTCCCAGAACTTCTTTAATGGAAGAAATTAAATGATGTCCAACGATATCGTACTGATCCGGGCTGATATTAAGACTTACATGTTTATTGCCGATAGGCTTTAAAACATTAATAAGAACCTCCGGATTTTCAATGTGTTCTGCATAGGCTAGGACGGCACCAGCCAAAGCGTGCTGCTGTTTTCCACTGGCCTGATGACTCATGTTGAAAATGTTTTTCAGCTCAGGATGATGCTTAAACATTCTTGCATAAAAGTGTTTGGTAAGATCTGTACCATTCGTTTTTAAAACAGGCACCGTCGATGTGACTAATTTTTTTTGGTTTGAATTCATCTCGTTTTGTTTAATAATGAGACAAAACTACAAAAAGATTTTTAATTGTTGTATTTTAAATACAACAATATGATTTTAAACATTTATTTGAAAAAGGCTGCCATTTCTCCCAAAAAATGCATAAATTTTGATTAACGAATTCTCATGGCAAAACCTTTTAACAGAACAGTCACTTTATTTGGAGTCTATAAACAGCTGGTTCCATTTATCAGACCTTACCGTTTAATGATTTACGGGACGCTGTTTCTTACTTTTTTAGGCGCCCTTGCTGCGCAGGTTAACCCCCTTGTATTAAAATATACGGTGGATGAGGTGACTACGCTTACTCATCTTCCGCATCCGATGTCAGAAGGGATTCATATCCTGGTGGTGATCTCGATTATTTTACTCGGGAAAGAATTGCTCAATATTTTTATCAATTTCGGACAGAAGTTTTATGGAGAAAAAATAAGGATCAACGTAAGTTCTGTCCTGGCCCAATCTGCTATCGACAAGATCCTATCGTACAGAGTAGCTTATTTCAATGATGAGAACCATGAGTCGGGAAAGCTGCAAATCAGAATAGACCGTGGTATTGAAAGCCTGACCAAGTTGGTACAAAACTTCTTTATCGATATACTACCTCTTTTTTCCAATGCTATCATTGCCCTGATCATCATGTATATGCAGAATGTATATGTCGGAATGGTCTCCACGATTATTGTTCCGATTTATTTTTATATAAGTTCGCTACAGGCAAAAAAACTTGGTGGAGTACGCCGTCAGCTCAGAAATCAAAGGGAGAGAAAAACTTCCGGACTATTGAACCTGATCAATTCTATTATGGTGATCAAGAGTTTTGTCCGTGAAAAATTTGAAGGTAAAAAACAGTATGACCTGCAGATGGAGTTGATGGAAAGTCAGATGTTCACGAGAAAAACCAACTTTATTTATGATGGTTTAAAAACATTCATCGAGCAGTTTGGAGTGGTTTTAATCATTCTTTTAACGGTGTATTTGGTACTGGACCAGCAGATGACTATCGGGGCAATCATGCTTCACATTATGCTGTTCAATAATATTTCAGCGCCTATTCGCCAACTTCACAGAATTTATGATGATATGAATGATGCCATGATCTATGCAGAAGGCTATTTTGAGATCCTGAATGCTGATGATGAAAAAGAACAGAACGGAAACTATGTAGAAAAGCAGATCAAAGGAAATTTCGAATTAAAAAACGTAGACTTCAGTTATCCGAACGGAACAAAAGCCTTACACGATGTTTCCATGAAGATTGAAAACGGAAAAACGACAGCATTGGTCGGACTGAGCGGAGCTGGAAAATCAACGGTGATCAATCTGCTTTGTAAATTCTATCTTCCAAATTCCGGAGACATTCTGTTGGATGGAGTCAATTTAAATGAATTTAATAATACTTTTCTGAGAAACGATCTCGGTTTGGTACTACAGAGAAACCATATTTTCCAGGGAAGCATTGAAGACAATATCCGCTACGGCGATATGAATGCCAGTTTTGAAGAAATTCAGGAAGCTTCAAGAAAAGCTTATCTGCACGATCAGATTCTGGATCTTCCGGATGGTTATCAACACGATGCGACTCAACTTTCGGGAGGACAGCAGCAGAGAATTGCCATTGCCAGATTATTCTTGAAAAATCCACCGATTATTTTCCTTGATGAACCAACCGCCAGTCTGGACGCCATTGCTACTGAGCAGATCAAAAATTCACTGGATGCCATTAAAGAAGGCCGTACTGTGGTTATTATTTCCCACTCGCTGTCACAGATTCTGGATTCGGATACGATTTACGTGATGAAAAAAGGAAGGGTAGTGGAAAGCGGAACTCATGATGATCTGGTTCAGCTTAATGGAACTTACCGTGAAATTTTTGATGCTTCTGCCAGAAGTTTAAATCTGGATAAACTGGTGAATTCTTTTAAGGATAATTGATTTACTTTTTGGTAAGGTTTTAAACGCTAGGGCGCAAGGCGTGATTAAAAATGAGAATATTTTAAGGCGTAAGAAAATCAGAGATTTTCAGCTATAGGGTGATGATTAGATTGCTTCGTCGCTGTACTCCTCGCAATGACAGCTGTATTCAATTTTATCGGAGATAAAATCATTGCGCCTTAAAGCATTCGAATTTGTTAAAAAAATTGCGTCCTTGCGTGACTCCAACTTCAAGTCTTATCTATTTAAACGACTTTTCTCACAATCAGTCTGTTTTATTCCAACCAAATACTATTTATAAAAGATAAATATCATAAAAGCAGGCTAATTTATATTTTCCAGACGAAAAAAGATTGATAGATTTGCTGTATCAATATGAACGATCACTATCTTAAAAAACTGGACAGAGTAACGGCTATTCTCACTCAATTGCAGTCGAAACCTACGGTAAGGGCACAGGACCTTGCTGCTAAATTTGATGTCAGTATCCGGACGATTTACCGTGATGTGAAAACGCTTGAGAATGCAGGAATTCCCATTATTGGAGAGGCCGGGAACGGATATTCCCTGATGGACGGCTATAAACTTCCGCCTATTATGTTCACGAAAGAAGAAGTGCTGAGCTTTATCACCGCTGAAAAACTGATGCAGAAATTTTCCCACCAAAGTCTTGGAGATCATTACCAGACCGCGATGGAAAAAGTTCGGTCGGTACTTCGGCATTCAGATAAAAACCTGATCCGGAATATTGAAAAACAGATTGATGTTTTTAATCATCATACCCAGCCCGGCAGTGAACTGAAAAATGTGATCCCAACGATTCTGGAAAGTATTGCAGATAAAACACAGTTGATCATTGAGTATAAAACCGTGGATTCAAGGGTAACCAACAGAACAGTGGAAGCGGTTGGTGTTTTCTTTGAATTCAATTACTGGTACATTATGGCATTCTGTACGTTGAGAAAAGATTTCAGACAGTTTCGGGTTGACAGGATCTTACAGATTTTCAAAACTCAAAATCCTTTTTCACAGGAATATGGGCAGATCAATGATTACAGAAGGTATTCCAATGGGGAGAAAACAAGAGTAAGACTTTTAGTGGAGAAAAAAATAATCGGGCATATCGTTAATTCAAAAAGATATTACGGATTTATTGAAGAAACAGAAACCGAAAATGGTGTTGAAATGACCTTTGATACGGAATGGATTGATGAAGGTTTTCCACGTTGGCTCATCACTTTTGCGGATTATGCGACAGTTTTGGAACCGGAATCTTTGAAAATAAAGCTCAGACATTTAACGGAAAGTATTTCAAAAAACCTAGAATAATAGGAGGGATGATCGAAGTTACTATTGGTCTTGCAATTTTTGGGCATCATAAAATTTAATGAAATAATTTTTAAACGAATAATAATAAAAAACGTTCTGTAGCTGTTTTTTGATTTCAATAGCTTCCATCTTCCAGCCTCAGATTTCCTTACTTTTAATAAATATAAAATTATGAAAACTATATTCTTACGCGGTTTTGTGCTGGCTGCACTCATATATTCCGGTATTCTTTCTGCCTGCTCGGTGTTTTTGCTGAAAGGGAAGGACCATTGTGTAGTAGGTTTTAACGAAAACTGGAAAACCATGCCCGGAATGATCGTGGTGAACAAGCGTGATATTCAGAAAAGAAATATCAGCTGGGAAAACCTTACAACTGATGATTCAAAATCCGCAAAAGAGTGGACTTCCAGATATGGATCGGTGACTTTCAATCTTCTCGGATACGACTTTCCATGTTATGGAGTGAATGAGAAAGGACTTTTTCTGGTTGAATTATACCTTGAAGAAACGACAAAAGTAACCAATCCAAAACAGGCCAATATGTTCTGGGCCCAATGGATTCAATACCAGCTGGATAATTATCAATCGGTGCAGGACGTGGTAGATCATCTGAATGACGGACCCAATATAGACTGGTGGCCCAATGCTGCGGGAAGTCATTTCTTCCTGAGTGATGCCAAAGGAAATACCGCCACCATCGCTTTGCTCAATGGAAAGTATAAAGTATTGACAGATAAAGACATGCCGATGCCGCTTTTGTGCAACAATCAGTATAAAAAAGATTTCGAGAATGCTAAAAAGTTTGATTTTCTAGGCGGACAGGAAAAGTTTGATTTTGCAAAAGACGGAAAATGGGAAGACCGCTACAACAGAGCTTATTATATGCTTAACAACTATAAGTATGACAAAAAACCGGTAGATTATGCATGGAATATTCTGAACTCAATTTATGCAGGAGAATGGCAGACCGTGATCGACGTGAAAAGTATGAATCTGTATTTCCGTTCGGATCTGAAAAAAGAAATTAAAACCATTGATATTCGTAAGCTGGATTTCTCGAAAAATGCTGAGGTTAAGTTTTTAGATATCCACACGGAAAGCCTGGGGAAAGTGAATGATCAGTTTCAGGTGCTGACACTGAATAAGAATAATGAATATGTAGAGAAAGGATTTCCCATAGGATATGATAACAAGGAATTCGGGACTTCACCAACCTTTGTCAAACTCAAGGAAAACATCATAAGATTTTTTAAAAATATTTTATCTGAATAAAAATAAACCGCGGCTTCACGAAAGTGAAGCCGCGGTTTTAGAAATTTATATAATTTGAATAAAAGAAACTTTTACTTTAACTAAAAGACAAAAATCAGAAACCACAAAATCTATGTGTCTATATTTAATGAATGGATAATCTGATTGATGGGTTGGGCGATTCTGCCGTTTCATCTTTCTGTCTGAATTGAATCATCAATTTTAGTTTAAGCAAAGGCATTAATGATCCTAGAATCTCTCCCAAAAAAAAGGGGGCTCAATTCCTAAAGCTCTCAGATACGTGTATCCCTGACCTCTGTGGTGTATTTCATTGTCTACGAAGTAAAGAATGTTCTGGAACACCGGAAATTCGTATTGTCCGAATAAATTAAAAGTTTCCTGAAGACGCTCTTCCGTAATCTGGCTAAAATATTCATTGATCACTCCGGTCTCTTCATCCCATTTGTTTAAAAGTTCTTCTTTTGTTTTTGGGTTGAATCCTTCTTCATTGTAAGCTTCCATATTTTTGTTAATGATTCCCTTTAAAGCAGGTCCTCCGATGCTGATCAATTCTACTGCCAGTTTAGCGAAAGGTCTCATACCACCTACAGAAAATTCGAATAATTCTTTTTCCGGGAAAGATTCAATGACTCTTCTTGTCAGATTTCTGTGTCCTTGCCAGTGCTCTAATAATTGGTCGGAAGTCATAAACTGTTTTGTGGCTGTTGCTGTAGTTGTCATAATTGTATTGTTTTAGTTTGTTATTGTTGATACAAAGGTAAGATAGGGTTATGACAACAGTTTGTCAGTAGGATTTTTGAATGTAAAAAAATATTTTATTTCTTTACTAAAATATATGGGTATGTTTTACCGTTTAGATGTAAATTGCATGAATAAATAAATGCCACGTTATTAAAATCTCGAAATGAAGAAGTATATTTTGCCTGTTGTTTCTCTTTTTTTATTCCTCTCATGTAATAAAATTGAAGAGAAAATAGACGAGACTGTTCAGAAAACCACTGAAACTGTGCAACAGAAAGCCCAGCAGGCGGTAGAAGAGACTGTCAAGAAGACCGTAAGTGAATCCCTTAATTCTTTAACCAATTCCCAGGATGTAAAATTTAATCAGGTATTTCCTGATGGAGGAAAGTCTGTGGTTTCAGAAGAAACCGGAAAGAAATTTAAATTCCCAAACGGTTCCGAAGGTTATATCTTTAAATATAAATCAGACATCGCAGTATTGCTTCCTTTCCTTGAAAAGCAGCCTACTTCCGACGAAAATAAATCAGAAAAGACAGCCCGTAAAATAGACGGACAAAGCATCATCGATAAAATAAGTTTTGTCTCGAAATTTCTTCCCGAAAATACTTTAGATACCAGTTTTCTTGAAGATATCAAAACAGATAAAAATATAGAATATTACAAACTGAAAAGGTTCCCAAACAACAGTACAATAATCTATAACCCAAAAACCCAGACCATCATACAATATGTAGAGGTAAATAAATAATTTGTGAGTGGCCGGATTTATCCGGCCATTTTTTATACACAGTCATTGAGAACCATTCGTGAAGCAGTTCTGTTGAAAAATACGTTTTAGAACGGATGAAATCATTTTATTCTACTGTCTGCTATTCACTTTGTCAGACAAAATAGGACGTTATTACTATTTCTTTTCAGATTATTAATAAGCCACTTCATGTTTTATAAATCAAGTCTTATTTTTTATAGAATAATAATAATATTCATTGCATAAGATGGGAAAGGGATTTTTATTATATTTTTATTTATTGTGTTTAATATTTATATTTTTACTAGATTTATTGAATTATTAACAACATATGAAAAGAAAATCATTCAATAAAAAAATCTATGTATTAGTATTGAGCGGAGCGGGTACTATGGTATATGCTCAGGAAACTGTAAAAGAAAACAATATAGATGAAGTGGTGGTTACTACAGGTAGAACTAAGCCTAGAACCATCATTACATCAGCAATTCCTATTGATAATATTTCGGCAGCGCAGCTAAAATCCACAGGACAAATTACTTTTGATAAAGCTTTGACGTACTCGGTACCATCTTTTAATTCATCACAACAAACCGTTTCTGATGCAACGGCTCATTTTGATCCGGCAGATTTAAGGGGATTAGGGCCTTCCAGAACATTAGTTTTGGTTAATGGTAAAAGAAAAAATCAAAGTGCTTTAATTTATGTAAATGATACGCCGGGAAAAGGTGAGGTAGGTACGGATCTGAAGAGTATTCCATCTGCTGCCTTACAGAATGTAGAGGTTTTAAGAGATGGTGCATCTGCACAATATGGCTCTGATGCTATTGCAGGAGTGATCAATATTATTCTTAAGAACAGCGTTGGAAAAAGTACAGTCAATCTTTTTTCAGGTATTACTTCAAAAGGAGACGGCTTTAATATCGGAGCAGATTTTAATACAGGAATCAGAGTTGCAAAAAATGGAAGTTTGAACCTTACATTGGGATATTCTTCCCAAAATAAAACCAACCGTGCTGGTTCTGTTACAAAAGATGAACTTTTTGGTGTTGATAATGCCTGGACGCAGGCTAATCCTGGTTTAGGAATGATTATAGGACAACCGGAGACAAAAGTTGCTAATATGTTTGTAAATTTTGAATTGCCAACAGGTGAAGCAGGCAAGTTTTATGCTTTTGGTGGTACAACTTACAGGAATGGGACTAGTTATGGTTTGTATAGAACACCGTATTGGGTAAGTTCAGATTTTGGTTTATTAACTCCAAAAGGACAACCTTACAATGGATTTCAACCGGAATTTAAAACAGATGTTTATGATTATAATTTAACCTCCGGGTGGAAGGGTATGTTTGGAAAATGGAGTTTTGATGGTAGTGCTGCCTTTGGCTCTAATGCGGTAGATTATGTTGTAGGAAACACTATTAATACATCTTTGGGTGGAAATTCACCAACCCGTTTTAAAGCGGGTGGTCATCAGTTTAGTAATATTATAGGAAACATAGATGTCAATCGAAATTTTGGTGTGTTTGTTTTAGGGGCTGGCGTTGAAGTACGTAATGAGAATTATCAGGCAAAGGCAGGAGAAGAGGCATCTTATATAGGAAGTGGTGCAGAATCATTTCCAGGACTGCAGCCTCAAAATGAAATCAATAAAAATCGTCAGAATATTGGAGCTTATATTAATTCTGAATGGGATGTTACGAAAAACTTGTTACTTGGAGGAACTGTGAGGTATGAAAACTTTAGTGATTTTGGAAATAATGTTTCCTGGAAAGGAAATGCAAGATATAAATTGCTAGATGATAAATTAGTTTTCCGCGGGTCTGTTTCTACAGGATTTCGGGCACCTTCATTACATCAAATTTATTATTCCAATGTTCAAACCAAAATTACAGGGAATACTGTAGCTAATCAGGGTACTTTTAACAATGACTCTCAAATTGTAAGATCTGATCTTGGGGTACAAAAATTAAATGCTGAAAAAGCCTTTAACATTACCGGGGGATTTGCCATAAAACCTTTTAAGAACCTGACGATTACAGCAGACTATTATAGAATAAAAATTAAGGACCGGGTGCTTTTCTCAGGAGATATTGGTTACAAGACTGGTGCTCCGGGTAGTCCGGATATTACAAACCCTGTGGAAGTAATATTAGACAATAATAAAATTACCTCTCTGAAGTTTTTCACGAATGCCGTAAATACAGTTACTGAAGGGGTAGATTTCGTAGCTAATTATTATACTTCCGCTATTGGCAAAGGAAGATTGGGAGTTATTGCTGCTTTCAATTATAACAAAACTAAAATAGTAGATAATATTGCCGTTCCGCCTATTTTGGCTGAAAATGGTTACTCAGAAAACTTTTTTGATAGAAAAGAACAATCCAGAATTACCTCTGCAAGGCCAAAAACAAAAACTATTCTTAGTCTTTCGTATGACATTTCAAAGTTTAACTTTAATCTTAATAATACTTATTTTGGTTCTGTTACGTGGCAACATGCAACTGATCCTATCAAAGATCAGACATTTTCCGGTAAGGTAATTACGGACATCGTTTTAACATATAAAATCACCAAAGATCTTAAAGTTTCCGGAGTCGTAAATAATTTATTTAATATTTATCCGGATGTAATAGACAGTAAAGGAGATGTAGTAACAGATCTTGGAGGAAGGTTCAAATATCCTTGGGAGGTAAACCAGTTCGGATTTAACGGAACAACTTTCCAGCTAAATGTTAATTATACTTTTTAATCTATAAATAAAAAAATTAGCAGTGCTTTATCATGCTTACCAAAGGGAAAGTAATCCAAAAGATATAAAAAACCGTCTACGTAAATATTCACTGACATTAATTTCTAATGTCAGTTTTATTTTTTCAGATCGAATAGGAAGCTATTCCCATATTTTACTTTTCACATTGTACAAAATAAAGTATTTTAGTAGTATGAAAATTTATACGAAAACAGGAGATAAAGGACAGACCGCTTTATACGGCGGTACAAGAGTTTCCAAAGCCAGTGCAAGAGTCGACAGCTACGGAAATATAGACGAGCTTAATTCATTCATTGGTATTTCTAAAAGTCATATTGAGGATGAAGAGGTTTTGAAGCAGTTGAAGAAAATTCAGTTTGATCTGTTTACAGTAGGTTCAGAAGCTGCGACCCCGGTTGATAAATTAATGTTGGCCAACGGAAAATCACGTCTGCCATTGATTATTTCAGATACAGAGATTGAAGAACTGGAAAATTGGATGGATGCTTTTGAAGATAAACTGGAGCCACTTCAGTATTTTATTCTTCCCGGTGGAGGAAAATCGGCGACATTTTTACATGCGGCTAGAACCATTTGCAGAAGAGCGGAACGTTCTCTGGTATTTTTAAATGAATCTGAAGAAGTACGTCCTGAACTGATCAAATACCTGAACAGACTTTCAGATTATCTTTTTGTTTTGGCAAGATATATTTCAAAAATCAATAACGAACCGGAAGAATACTGGAACCCGAATGAAAGATAAAGCATTACTTTTCATTAACGGAGATCATCCAAAAGCTTTTCCAAATCCTGATCAATACAGCTTGATTGCCTGTACAGACGGTGCTTTTCATTATTTGAAGCAATTAGGTTTTCCTTTAGATAAACTGGATTTTATTTCCGGTGATTTTGATTCTCATTCAGGATCGGATGAAAGTGTTTATCAGGACAAATTTATTTTAACGCTGGATCAGGATAAGACAGATTTTCATAAAGCTTTGGAAATTATTCTGGAAAAAGGGTTTACAGAAATTGATGTTTTCGGGGGAAGTGGCGGTGAACAGGATCATTTTTTAGGAAATCTGACGGTAGCTTTTGCTTTTAAAGATAAAATGAAACTGAAATTTTATGATGAATTTTCTGAATATTATTTTGTCCCGAAAAGTTTTAAGCTGAAAGGCGTTAAAAATAAAATGATCTCATTGTATCCCTTTCCTTCAGTTGAAAATATAACCACCACAGGATTGAACTGGCCATTGACTAACGGAAGTTTAAGCATCACTTCGAGAATCGGAACCAGGAATTTTGCGGTTGAAGATGAGATTTCCATTCAATACGAATCTGGAGATCTGTTGTTTTTTGTTGGCATTAATGAAATAGAATATCCACCAATATATTGAAACAATTTATACACATATCAGTTCTGCTTGTCGCTTCATTTTGTGTTTTTTCATGCAAGACACAGGATTTTACGCCGCCGCAATACAGTAAAAATGAAACCGGGAAAACGATTGAAATCAAAAAAGTATACAATTTCAGGACGGTAGGAAATATTAAAAATTCTGAAGGAAGAACTTTAAAAGAAGGAAAATTCTACAGAAGCGGACATCTTCATAAACTGAAGAAAAAATCGTTCAAAGAATTGGAAAGCTTAGGAATAAAAGAGATAATTGATCTTAGAAATTCTAAAGAAATTGCAGATAAGCCGGATAACCTTCCCACTGATATTATTTATAAAAAATATTCTGCTTTTGAAGATGAGGGAGACCAATTAACCCAAGCAAAAAAGCTTGTTTTAAAAGGAAAAGTAAACGGTTCCGATGCAGATAAAAGAATGCTCGATTTCTACCGCGATTATGTAACAGAAAATCCCGAAGTCATAAAAAAAATCATTACGGATATTCTGGAATCAGACCAGCCGGTTCTCTATCACTGTACCGCGGGAAAGGACAGAACCGGAATTACAACGGCTTTAATTTTAACGATTTTAAAATTTGATAAAGAAACGATTTATAACGATTATATCCTGTCCAATAATTATCGTAAAAAATTAGTTCTCAAAAGACTGAATCTTGCTGATAATCTACATTTTCTGTATCCTAAAATGGACGTGAAAGTTCTCGAAAAACTGAGCTGGGTGGAAACCGCTTACCTCGATGCGGCTTTTGATGAAATCAATAAGAAATACGGTTCAATTGATGCTTATATTCAAAAGGTTCTGGGTATTTCGGGAAATAAGCGAGAGGAATATGTTAAGAAGTTCACAAATTAATAATCTGTAAGGCTTTTTAAACGGGGTCATTTTTAAATTTATAATAAATTTAACGCTTAAAAATCAAACTTTTTTAGCAATTTTGCATTTCGTAATTCACTTGTCAAGAAATGAAAATAAAGTACTCGGAACTTATTGATCAGACATTGTACTTTCCTACAGAGGAATTTAATGTTTCTGAGAACAATTTGTTATTTCACGATGTTCCTTTAATGGAAGTCGTTGAAAAATTTGGCACCCCGCTAAAAATTAGCTACCTGCCGAGAATTTCTCAAAATATCCAAAAGGCCAAGAGCTGGTTTAGGGAAGCTTTTGAGAAAGCCGAATATAAAAAGAATTATACCTACTGTTACTGTACAAAATCCAGTCATTTCAATTTTGTGCTTGAAGAAGCTCTTAAGAATGATATTTCTATCGAAACTTCTTCAGCGTACGACATGGATATTGTAAAATCTCTTTATGGGAAAGGTAAAGTAGATAAAAATATCGAGGTCATCTGTAATGGATTCAAGACCGATGATTATCTGGCGAAAATTTCCGAGATGATCAACAGTGGTTTTGAAAATATTACTCCGATCCTGGATAATTACCGTGAGCTGGATAAGCTAACAGAAAGTATTGATACCACGTTCGATATCGGGATCAGAATTGCTTCGGAGGAAGAACCTAAATTCGAATTCTATACCTCAAGGTTAGGGATCGGATATAGAGATATCATTCCTTACTACAGCCAGAAAATCGCAGAACATCCGAATGCAAGACTGAAAATGCTTCACTTTTTCATTAATACCGGGATCAAAGACACGGCTTATTACTGGAACGAATTGTACAAATGTCTTCGTGTATACGCACGTTTGAAGAAAATAGCTCCGGAAGTGGATTCACTGAACATCGGTGGAGGTTTCCCGATCAAGACTTCTTTAAACTTCGAATACGACTATCAGTATATGGTAGAGGAAATTGTTTCTCAGATCAAAAAATTCTGTGAAGAGGAAGGCGTGGAAGAACCTAATATCTATACGGAATTCGGAAGCTTTACGGTTGGAGAAAGTGGTGCAAACCTTTACAAAATCATCTCTCAGAAACGTCAGAACGACAGAGAAAAGTGGAATATGATTGATTCTTCATTCATGACTACGCTTCCTGATACATGGGCGATCTCAAGACACTTTATCATGCTTCCATTAAACAGATGGGAAGATACCTATGAAAGAGTATTTCTGGGTGGACTGACTTGTGATTCAGATGATTATTATAATTCTGAGCAGCATACCAATGCCATCTACCTGCCGGTTTTCAGCGATACAAAACCTCTGTACATCGGATTTTTCCATACAGGAGCATATCAGGAAACGATCGGAGGATACGGTGGTGTTCACCACTGTCTGATGCCTCAGCCGAGACACGTCCTGATCCAGAAAGATGAAAATGGTGAGCTTCAGTATGAAGTTTTCCGTGAAAAACAGGAACCGGAAGATATCTTGAAAATCTTAGGCTACAAATAAACTTATTGTCATTGCGAGGAACGAAAGTGACGAAGCAATCTCATCTTAATTTTTAACCATTAAGATTTTTGTTAAGAATTAAGAACAGTTAAGAATCTTCTCTTCGTTTCAGATGATAAGGAAAATATAAAAGTAAAGCTCTCAAATTTTGAGAGCTTTTTTCATTTAAAAATATTTTGAAAGCTTATCCAGTTTCAGTTCTTCATAATCTGAAACTACGATATCCGCTAAAGTATAATCCTGATTTTTTGAATGCGGACTTCTGTAGGCAGCACAGAAAATCTCAGCTCTGTGTGCGGCAAGAATACCGTTGGTAGAATCTTCAATCACCATACAGTTGGCTCCAGGCTCTTCTGCCATTTCTGCTGCCAAAAGAAATACCTCAGGGTGAGGTTTGGATTCTTTCAGAGCTGCACCGCTTATTTTCCCGCTAAAATACTGCTCAAGCCCGAACTTTTCAAAAACCATATTGATGGTGATCATCGTTGCTGAAGAGGCCAGAATAAGCTTAACACCATTCTCATGGTAATGCTTAATGAGTTCCTTTACTCCCGGAATCAGGTCAAACTCTTCATCATTATCGAAATAATCTTTGAAATGAGCTCTTTTGATGGCAGAAAGAGCTTCGTAGGTCTGAGACAGATTGTATTTCCCAATGAGTGTTTCAAAAACTCTTTTCGTGGAAGCTCCTGTGAAAGAGGTGTATAATTCTTCGGAAACAGTAATTCCCAGTTCGTCAAATGTTGTGAAATAAGCTTTTCTGTGAAGTGGTTCCGTATCTACAATAACCCCGTCCATATCGAAAAGAACAGCTTTTAAGGACATATTTTGTTTTTTACAAAAATAGGGAATTGGTTTGAAAGGAGGAAGCTAGATTTCAGACATCAGACATCAGACATCAGACATCAGACATCAGACACGAGACATGAGACATGAGACTTTTTTTTTGTAAGGTTTAGAAAATGTCAATCGTGAATTTTGCTCCGCAAGTGAAATGTGAATCGTAGATTCGAGATACTAAATATCAGACAATAATCTTATTAACTTAATTACTAGCAACTAGTAACTTTATTTCATCTCCTTTTATTTTAAGATGCTAGAATTTGATTAACTTTGTGATATAGAGAATTTTAATTAAAAAACTAAAAAAAAATGAGAAGTGTTTTACTAATTCTGTTGGTAATATTGGGCCGGAATATATCAGCACAGATTAATATTCGTGAGAGTTTTGAGGACAGTACATTTCCATACGGATGGTCAAGCACAACATCTTCAGGTGCCGTGTATCCAATGTTGGAAAGTACGGATTTTTCTAATTTCTATGGTGCACCAGCCTGCTTGGGAAGTAGATATGTTAAAAAAGATATTACAGTTGCAAAACCCAGTTGGTATTTGATTTATTCCACCAATCAATCTAATAATACGGATCTTCATTATTCATTTAAATATACTTCATCGTTTCAGGATTCAGGTGTAGCAGGGACTATTACTACTGATTATTCTACTGATAATGGGGTTACTTGGAATACTTTACCTAACTTAATTAATATATCAGGATCACCTTCTTTAATTATTCTTTGTACCGATGTATCGGGAGTAATACCAGCAGGAGCGGTACCTTCAGGAACTAGTTTTAAATTTAGAATTAAAATGGAAAGAGTATCATCAGCTACCTCAAATGGTTTTTCAATAGGTATTGATGATTTTAAGCTTGAACAAAATCCAACAAGTATTCCCTCTTGTTCAGGTATTTACAAGCCAACCAATGGACAAACTGATGTGTTTTTTGCGACTAATATAAAATGGCAGCCTTCCGCTGGTGCAACAGGATATTTGTTAAGTATTGGAACTAGCCCTGGAGGAACAAATGTAATTGACAATCTAGACATTGGAAACGTTACATACTATAAACCACCGCAAAATTTTGAATTTTTTGGTCAGTATTTTGTCACTATTACTCCCTATAATTCATTTGGTAATGCAGCTTGTTCAATGGATGTGTCTTTTCAAATAACGCCATTACAATGTGCATACATTACATCTCCGAATAATATTGCTGACCCCAATGCTCAATTCTCCTGGAATGAAGTTGTGGGGGCCACCGGATACAGAATAACTTTGGGTACAACACCCACAGGAGGGGAAATTTTAAATAATGTAGATTTGGGTAATATAAGATATTATACGCAGCCGGGAGGTCTGGCATATTCTACTCAATATTATTTTAGTGTAACGGCATATAATAACTTTGGTGCTACACAATCTTGTGGAACAACAAGTTTTAGCACGTACTCTGGCTGCTCTCCATGGTCTTATCCTCAACAAGGTATTTCCGGAGTTTCAGTAAAGCCAAATTTTAGCTGGGAAGGAATTCCGAGTGCATTAGGATATAGAATAAGCTTAGGATCAAATGATGCAGGCAACAATGTTTTAAATAATGTAGATGTCGGGCTTACTTTGCAGTACAAATTGACGAATCCTCTAACCCCATACACAGTCTATAAATGGGCTGTAACAGCCTATAATGCATTTCCAGCAGTTACAAACTGTTATAAGTATCCCTTTACAACAGGAGGTGCTGTCCTGGCTGTAGATGAGGTGTCAGAAAAGTCAAAAGATATTAATGTATTCCCGATACCTTCTAAGGATTATGTTTTTGTAGAATCGAAAAAGGATATTAAGAGAATTAGTGTTATTGATTTTTCCGGACGGAAGCTCAATGACCTTAAAATAAATAACAATAAAACTGATGTGAGATACCTTTCTCCAGGAAATTATATCCTACAGATAGAATTTTCTGATGGGTCTGCCTACAACAAAACAATTACAAAACAATAAAATACAGAAAATAAAATCTTATTATCTTTGCCCGATCAATATATCATTTAAATTTTTAAATAAAACATGAGAACATACGCAGGAATTCCTGAAGAAAATGCAACGTTAGAAAACGCTAAAGTAATGCTGGTAACCGTTCCTTACGATGGAACTTCAACATGGGGAAAAGGAGCTGATAAAGGTCCGGAATTATTCCTTGATGCTTCAGAAAACATGGAGCTTTATGATATTGAAACAGGAACTGAACCTTTCCTTGATGGTGTATATCTGGCAGGAGAAATTTCTGAAAACTCAAGTCCTGAAGCCATGACGGAAGCGGTTTATCAAAAAACTAAAGAGCTTTTGAAGAACGAGGGAAAAGTTTTTACCCTTTTCGGAGGGGAACACTCTGTGTCTATCGGTTCTATCCGTGCGGTAGGAGAGAAGTTTGAAAATCTTACTGTTCTTCAGCTGGATGCTCACACAGACTTACGTCCTGAATTCCATGGTTCTACTTCCAATCACGCATGTGCAGTATTTGAAGCGAATCAGAAGCATAACTTAGTTCAGGTGGGAATCCGTTCTATGGATGCTGAAGAAGCTGAATATTTACCAGAAGGGAGAGTGTTTTTTGCTCATGAAATTGCTGTAAATGACAACTGGATCAACGATGTTCTGGAAAAAGTTTCAGGAAACGTATATATCACCATTGACCTTGATGCTTTTGACCCGTCTATTGCACCTTCTACAGGGACTCCAGAGCCAGGTGGACTTCAGTGGTATCCTACATTGGAATTATTGAAAAAAGTATTTGAAAAATGTAATGTGGTGGCATTTGATATTGTAGAATTAATGGATTCTCCAATGGCTAAGCCAACCGCTTTCTTAGCAGCCAAGTTATATTACAAAATGCTTGCTTACAACCATATTTATAACAACAACTAAAATTCCGCAAGAATCAGATTTTTTCTGCCGTATATTCTTTGGAAATTTGTGAGGTAAAACACTAATATTATGTCCGCACAAAGTCAGATAGATTATAACAGAATTGCTAAAGCGATAGCATATATCCAAAGCAATTTCAGGCTTCAGCCAAGTTTGGAGGAAGTGGCAGAGAATATTCACTTGAGTCCCGCTCATTTTCAGAAAATATTTACGGATTGGGCAGGAACAAGTCCGAAGAAATTTTTGCAGTTCATCAGTCTTGAACATGCTAAAAATTTACTGAAGGAGGAAAAAGCGACTTTATTTGATACCGCCTATGAGACGGGATTTTCCAGCACAAGCAGGCTTCATGACCTCTTTGTGAAAATAGAAGGAATGTCTCCGGCGGAATATAAAAACGGCGGAAGAAGCCTGATCATCAATTACAGTTTTTCCAAAAGTCCTTTTGGATATGTAATGGCAGCGTCTACTGAAAAAGGGATCTGCTATATGGCTTTTGAAGACGATAAAGAAACAGCATTGGGAAATCTGAAACATACATTTCCCAATGCTTCTTTTTTTGAAAGGCAGGATGCTCTTCAGAAAAATGCTCTGTCCATATTTGATAAAGACTGGACGAAACTCAGCACTATAAAGTTACATTTAAAAGGAACAGATTTTCAGCTTAAAGTCTGGGAAAGTCTGCTTTCTATCCCAATGGGAAAATTGTCTACTTATGGCAGTCTGGCTGGAAAGATCGGAAATCCGAATGCATCAAGAGCAGTAGGAACTGCAATTGGCAGCAATCCTGTGGCATTTCTTATTCCATGTCACCGTGTGATTCAATCGACGGGAAATATTGGAGGTTACCGATGGGGGAGCGAAAGAAAACAGATGATGGTGGGCTGGGAAAGTTCACACGTTTACTCTGAAAATTCTATTCTACTTTAATTATCAGATTTAAGTTTTGGCTAAAGCCGATTGAATGTTTTTATTTATAAAAAAACGGACTAAAGTCCGTTCCTATTGATGTAAACACAGCAAATACGTATATTTAGAAATAGTTACCCAATAAAAATCTCCGATTTTTCAAAAACTTAAGTGTACTTTATTCAACGTTTTAATAATATCTTGAAAAAACTTAAGTGTTAAAAACTTTTGCGACTTTTGTGATTAAAAAACTATATAAAAAGTCGTCAATACATTTTACACTGTATTTTCTAAAAATTCAAAATCATGAACAGCCTCTTTGAAGAAATATCAGAATATCCTTTAAATATTCTTCCGAATGACGGAACGGTCCATTATTACGGAAAAGTCTTTGACAAAGAAAGATCAGATTTCTTTTATGATTATCTGCTCCATCAGATTCCGTGGGAAAACGATGAAGCCGTTATTTTTGGGAAATTAATTTTAACGAAAAGAAAAGTAGCCTGGTTTGGTGAAAAAGCCTTTGAATATACCTATTCAAAACGGACAAAATATGCGAAATTCTGGACTCCGGAATTATTGGAGTTAAAGAAAAAATGTGAAGAAGTCTCCGGAGAAACATACAATTCCTGCCTTCTGAATTTATACCATGATGGAAGCGAAGGAATGGCTTATCACAGCGATGGTGAAAAGGATCTCAAAAAGCATGGAGCAATAGCTTCCCTAACATTCGGAGCAGAAAGAAAATTTTTATTTAAACATAAAACTACTAAAGAGAAAGTAGAAATATTCCTGGAAGACGGAAGTTTATTGATTATGAAGGGAACCACGCAGGAAAACTGGCTCCATAGGCTGCCACCCACCACGAAAGTGAAAATGCCACGGGTGAATCTTACTTTCAGAACGATTGAGGAGTAAAAAAAGGTGGCTTCGAGTGCCTCAGCCACCTTTTTTATGTTAAGGATGAGGTTATCACCTTTTTTCTTAAGGGAAATAGTACAACTGGTGGCTGAGGCACTCGAAGCCACCAGCGCCTATAAAAAAATCCGGTCGCTGATTTCTCGCAGCGACCGGATTTTAGATTTTATAAACCGGTATGAATATTACCAGTGGTGACTGAGGTTTCTCGAAGCCACCATCATTATTTTTATTTCAATACCTCAGCTTCAATAGAACTGTCATTATACACTTTGATAAAAGCTTTTGTATAATCTGCCTTCGTAGCAAAGTTTTGATTCTCCATGAATTTCTGAGGATTGATCGCAAATAATGGCCACCATGTGCTGCTGATCTGAATCTGGATTTTGTGTCCTTTTTTGAAGGTATGCATTACATCCTGCAGTCTGAAATTCACGGCTGTTTTCTGGTTAGGGACCAATGCTTCCCCTTTTTCTCTTGAATTTCTGAATCTCGCCGGCATGATCTCGCTTCTTACCATTTGGTGGTAATTAGGGTAGATGACACCGTCTTTCTTTTCCTGAGGTTTAAAATCTTCAGGATAAACATCGATCAGTTTTACTGCAAAATCTGCATCGGTAGAAGTGGATGCGATATTCAGTTTAGCCATGATCTCTCCCGCGAAACTCATATCTTCCGTTAAAACATCTGTAGTAAATGTCAAAACATCCGGTCTTCCCACAGCAAATCTCTGGTCTTCCGACATGTAATTTTTAGGCGTAAATCCGTTGAAATCTTTCAGATTGTCAGAGCTTAAAACCGGATTGTTCGGGTCGCTGTAATATTCTGAGAAACCTTGGCCTGCTGCGTTCTTCAAAGTTCCGTCCGTTAGATAGAAATTAACCTTCTGAGCATTTTTAGGAGGATAAGAAGCAAATTCTCTCCATTCTTTTGATCCTGTGTCATACATAAGCGCTTCCGGAAGTCCGGCATCTTCTTTCGTATTTCCTTTTAAATAATGATTGAAAAATTTAGTTTCAACATTCTTCTGGTAATACGTTGCAATACTGTCCCCGAAATAAATCTGATTATGGAAATGTTTTCCTTGCTCCTGTGCCCATGCGCCGTGAGAGAAAGGTCCCATGACAATTGTGTTTTTAGCTTTAGGGCTTGTCTTTTCTATGGTTTTGTAAATATTTAGTGGACCTGAAAGATCCTCTGCGTCAAACCAGCCTCCAACGGTCATTACCGCGTGGTTTACATTTTTTAAATGAGGAAGAAGGTTTCTTTTCTGCCAATATTCATCATAATTAGGGTGATTCATAATCTCGGTCATGAAGAAATTATCCTTGTAATATTTTTCATAGCCATCCTTTAAAGTTCCCATATCTCTGTAAAACTTAAGACCGTCTTCTGAAGTCTGCTTTACGAAAGTATCCATATACCACGCCTTATTCTCAGGTTTTGTCTTTTGAATTCCAAAAACCGGGAAAGTTCTGAAATATCCCAGCATAAATCGTCCGTTGTGAAGAAAGTCATCATTCCAGAAATCAGAAATAGGAGCCTGAGGAGAGGAAGCTACCAAAGCAGGGTGTTGTGCCAGTATGCCTACTGCTGTATAGAATCCAGGGTACGAAGTTCCATATTGTCCTGCTTTACCATTGTTGTCTTTAACATTCTTTAAAAGCCATTCTATTGTGTCATAAGTATCCGTGCTTTCATCTACATCTTTTTTTGTTTTGCGGTCCACCTGAGGCGTCATATTGGTGAAAGTCCCTTCACTCATATACCTTCCGCGTACATCCTGGAATACAAAAATATATTTATCCTTCATCAGGAACTTGTTAGGTCCCAGTTTCGCTCTGTACTCAGTTTCACCATAAGGAGCAATGCTGTAGCAGGTTCTCTGCATCAGGAAAGGATATTTGTTTTTGTTTGAAATATCTTTCGGAACGTATATCGCTGTGAAAAGCTTTACTCCGTCACGCATCGGAATGTAGAATTCCTTTTTGGTGAAATTATCTTTTACAAAAGTATCCTTCTGCTCAGTACTCTGCGCACTTCCAAGGATGAAAAAGAAAATAAACAAAATTGAAATATGGATCTTCATAAATAAAATTTGCAGCTAATTTAAAAATAAAATAGCTCCGATATACTACCTATGCTCAATCTTTCAGTTGAAAATACAGAAGAATCCAAAAAAGCAGCTTTATTTTCCATCTGCTTGATCTGTGTGATCTGCGGGAGATTTTTTACGCTTGCCGATTTTATAGATTAAAGGAATTCTCTTACTGCATTTTTTTTCCTGCAAATTTGTTCAGCTTCATACTCAGGGAGAACATGATGTATCGTTTCAGGATAAGATCTTCACGGTCTTCAATATATGAATTCGAGATCGTTCTTCTGACACTTTGGTTTTGGTTTAAAACATCATAAATCTTCATCTTGGCCGTGAATTGCTTTTTATAGAATGAATAGCCCAAACTCGTATTCCAGAAATAGAAATCCTTTTTGAAACCGGGCGCAATATTGGAATTCGTATTGTATTCAAAATCATTTCCGAAAATCAGTCTGCTTTTAAACACATAATTGGTGAGCTCCAGTTTCAGGGTCTGATTGGCTGTGTGCACATTATCAATGCTATAATTGGTGTATTTTGAAAAATTATAGCCAAGTCGGTAGGATGGTTTTATGCTGAATTTATCTTTAAGTTCATACATCACATTCAACCCGGGAGTAAGGTTGTAAGAGGCATTTGTGAAAAACTGTCCATTAATAAAACCTTTATTATAGCTGTACTGCATATTGAACCTCGGGCTTACTGTCAATTTATTGTCTTTCCATTTAAAAGTTTTGTTGAAGCCGGCGCCTAGACTCATATTCTTATTTCCACTTATGTTGTCATATGTTACAAGCTGCTTTCCTGCATCATCATATCTTGAATAATTAACGACATCATTATTTCTGTACATAAAATTAAGACTCACATAATAATTCATATTTTTCACCAGATTATAATTATTGAAAAACAAGGAAGAGTTGTTGCTCCATGTATTTCTTAAATTGGGATTTCCGGTAGACGTCACCAAAGGATTTGAAGTGTCCTCATAAGGCGTAAGCTGTTCTGCGCCGGGAATAGTGAAGTCCGAATAATTGTAAAGGCTCAGCATTTTATTTTCAGAGAACTGATACCTGAAGCTTAAATTATAGGCAGGAAGTGCAAAATTTTTCTGAAGACCATACTGCTGACCATTATACACAGAATTCACACTCATATCCGAAATATCAATATTCATCGTTCCCCACAGGCTGAATTTCTTTTTATTCAGTTCAAAAGAAAGCTGGGGAGAAATTTGGTTGATCTTTTGTCTCAGGCTGTTGGACAAAGGTGAATTGTAATCAGAATATTGTCCTGTGGCAGCATTGAAATCATTCGCATCTCTGGAATTACTCGAAATATTTGAATTATAAGCTATCTCGAAACTTACCGAAGCCGAATCAGAGATCGGTTCTGTATATCCGGCACTGAAATTATACATGCTGTTTTGGTTCCTGCTTCTCGACAGCTGGTTTCTGTTGTCATTCTGATCAGGTCCCTGATAAAATTGAGTCTGAGATTTGTTAAGGTTATTCTGGTTAGATTGAGAAATCGTACTGTTTATTTTAGCATTCAGGGCACGTCTTTCCTTTTTGAATTGTTTAGTAAAATAGATATATGGATTAAAGGTATTGCTATCAGACTCATTACTCGTGTAAGAATCACTTTCGTTCAGCAGTCCGTTATCTCTCAAGGTAGAAGATTTTGAACGGCTAAAACTGGAGCTTTGACTGTTGTTAAATCTCGGTGAAATATAGATCGTACTCAGAGAATCCAGTGTAATTTTTGCAGAGGCATCTACAGTATTCTGCCGGGTTTCACTTTCTCCTTTACTCTCAGAATTCGTCGTAAGGGTGTATTCCGGAAGGAGGGTCGTTCTGGATGATTTGGAGGCCGTTTCCGTCTCAGAATTGGAATGATTTAAACTGAAATTGTCCAGATCCATTTCTTTCCCGATTTTATCATTATAATTGATTCCGATAGTTGTGGATTTCTGAATTCCCTTTCCTCTGCCTGAAGACATTCCGCCCTGCATTCCCGATGAATTCCTGCCTTCTCCCATACTGTCAAATACATCATCGTTGGAGAAACCCTGAGAATTGATATTATTCGATGAAGCGATAAGGCTGATTTTGGTATTATTTTTAAAGTAACTCAACAATGCGCTGCCTTCATAGCGCTTGTCTGAGCCGTATCCAAGCATCAAGCGGGACAACAGTCCTTTATTTTTTTTCTCGTCAATATTGAAATTGATGGTCGTATTCTTAGACTTAGGTTTCTTTCCGCTTAATTCTTCTTCTTTCGTCTTGGTTGTGGTGAACTGGATATTTTTAATGATATCTGCCGGAAGATTCTGAAGCGCAATTTTCCCGTCTTTATCAAAGAAAGGTTTTCCGTTGATCATGATCTGATCCACTTCCTTTCCGTTGACTGTGATCTTTTTGTCGTTGTCGATTTCTACACCCGGAATTTTTTTCAGAAGCTCTTCAATTTTGCTGTCCGGACTTACTTTGATCGAAGAAGCATTAAATTCTATCGTGTCTTTTTTGATTTTGACAGGAGATACCGTGATCTTGATTTCGTCAATATTCTGAACATTGCTTTTTCCAAGTTCAATGTCTTCCAAAGTAAGAGACTGGTTTATCTTTTCTAGCTTTTTGGAATAGGGAGAAAGTTTTTCAGCACTGATCCTTAAAATGGAAGGCTCGTTCACAGCGTCTGTTTTCAGAGAGAATTTACCTTCTTTATTCGTGGCGGTATAATTGATAATGGATGAATCTTTTTCTTTAAGAAGATAAATGGTGGCGTTTTCCACCGGTTTTTTATCAGAATCAGACACCTTTCCGTTAATGTATAAATTTTGCCCGTACAGGACCATACTATTGAATGCTAATACCAGCAGCCATAAGATTTTCTTCATTCAGTGCTTTCTTTAAAAGCGCAAAATTATAAAAAAACATCCCCGTTTGGGGATGTCTGTATTGATTTTTTTCAAAAAATTAATTTCCGAAAAATTATGCTCTTAAATATCTTGAATAAGCATAGCCTTCCTGACCATCGTCAGTCTTTACTTTCCACCAGTCATCAGAAGTCTGCTCGATTAAAGTTACCGATGAACCTTTAGCAGCTTTTCCTACTACAGCAGCTTCAGTAGAAGGCTCCTGTCTGATGTTAAGGTTAGAATCTTCCGTAGCTACCGTTAAAGTAGCACCTGAAGTTAATCCTGCAACCTGTACATCAATATTGATGTCTGAAGCTGAATACGTGGAATCGATGGTTCCCAAAGCATTCCATACTGCGTCTTTTGCAGCCGTGTTGGAAGCACTTCCTGAAACATAAAGGATACCGTCCTGCTCCTGAACCTGAAGATTAGAAATTCCTGCAGACTGAGCCGCTGAAACTACACTTGAATATTTATCTTGTAATGTACTCATCTTAAAATTATTTTACCACTAGGTTATTGTTATACTTTCCGATTTTCAAAGCATCTACAGATTCTTTGATTTTTCTAGCCTGAAGACCAGAAACATTTCCTGTAAGCGTTAGCTGTCCGTTCACAACCTCAACTTTTACAGAAGGGAAATCTTTAACCGCATCCTGAACTTTTTTCTGAACCGCAGGATCTACAGCAGATGTTGTTTCTACTGGTGCTACAGCAACTGGTGCTGCTACAGTAGACATATCCATTACTTCTTTTACTCCGGTAATAGCTTTTAATTTAGTGATCATAGCATCCTTAGACTGCTGGTCTGCGAAAGTTCCGCTTAAATGAGCAACTCCTTCTTTTACTTCTACGGAAGCATTGGGATTAGAAGTTACGACAGTTGTAGCCTGAGTCTGAAGATCGGCATCAGAAATCTTCTTTTTACAAGAAACCGCTCCGAAAGATACAGCTACAGCTAAGGCAGCCATTGCGATAGTTTTTTTCATATTGTATATTTATTAATGTTGTTAATACAATCAAATGTAATAATAAAATTTGTACCAAAAGAATAAAAACTCAATAAATGTTTCTTAAATTTTTTGCAATATTTTCGGAATCAGCGATTTAATTTTAATGTATTATAAACTTAATCTAAACTTAACCCGGATTCATACAAAATCTTGTACCAATTGAAAAACTATTATATTTGTGGGAATTGAACTACATATATGAAAGGACAAAATAAACTTTTTATAGCCATTATCGTTGCGCTTATCCTGGGAGTAGGAATTGGAGGGGTGATACACACCCAATATCCTGAAAGTGCGGAACCCTTTTCCAAAAACATCAAACTGCTCGGAACTGTTTTTATCAGACTGGTACAGATGATTATCGCACCATTGGTTTTCACCACGCTTGTCGTAGGAATAGCCAAAATGAGTGATATCAAAATGATTGGAAGGGTAGGGACCAAAGCCATGTTATGGTTTATCTCCGCTTCACTGGTTTCTCTCTTTATAGGACTGATGCTGGTTAACTGGCTGGAGCCCGGGCATGTGACCAAACTGCCTATCCAGGATGCCGCTGCTGCAGAAGATCTTCTGAAAAGCAGTAAAGGTTTTTCTCTGGAAGACTTTGTAAAACACATGATCCCTAAAAGTTTATTTGAAGCTTTTGCCACCAACGAGGTACTTCAGATCGTGGTTTTTTCCATTATGTTTGGAGTGGCTCTTGCTAATTTAGGCGAGGAGTATTCAAAGCCGGTGGTTAAACTTTTTGACATCATTGCCCATGCGATTCTTAAAATGGTAGGCTACATCATGTGGTTCGCTCCGTTTGGCGTTTTAGGATCTATTGCTGCAGTAGTAGCCATGAATGGGTTTAAAATATTTGAAGTCTACGCTGTTTATCTGAGAGACTTTTTCTTTGCTTTAGCCGTTCTTTGGCTTGTGCTTCTACTGGTAGGTTACCTGATTTTAGGAAACCGTCTTTTCGAATTGTTGAGAAGAATTAAAGCACCGTTACTGATCGCTTTCTCTACAACGAGTTCAGAAGCTGTTTTCCCTAAACTGGTAGAAGAGCTGGAAAAATTCGGTTGTAACAACAGAGTGGTTTCTTTTATCCTGCCTTTAGGATATTCATTTAACCTGGACGGAAGTATGATGTACATGACATTTGCGTCCATCTTTATTGCCCAGATCTACGGTATCGAAATGTCATTGGGTCAGCAGATCACTATGCTTTTGGTGTTAATGCTTACGTCGAAAGGGATTGCCGGAGTTCCGAGAGCTTCACTGGTGATCATCGTGGCAACTTGTTCTATGTTTGGAATTCCACCGGAAGGTATCGCATTGATCCTGCCGATCGACCATTTCTGTGATATGGGAAGAAGTATGACGAATGTGTTAGGAAATGCACTGGCTACTTCTGCGGTTTCCAAATGGGAAGGGCAACTTGAAAATACACCTCAGGAAGTTTAAGAGTCATGACACAGGAGTTTTTGCAGAATCATAAAGAAAATGTTTTCGAAAAAGGCTTCACGGTCATTCATTCGGTTTTTTCTGATGAAGAGATTGAGCAGATCGCTGAGGTTATTCAAAACGTGGACACCTCAAAGGAAAACTTCAGAAAATCTGATGATCTTTTTGCGGTAAGACAGTTCTTAAAAGAAGTTCCGGAAGTGAAAGATCTGGTGTTCAATGATGCTGTTAAAACCATTGTCAAAGAACTTTTCGGAGAACGATATTTTGCGGTCAAAAGCATTTATTTTGATAAACCGGAAACGTCAAACTGGTATGTCGCCTATCATCAGGATCTGACCATTTCAGTCGATAAAAAACTGGAAATGCAAGGTTTCGGACCGTGGACAACCAAGAAAAATCAGTTTGCCGTACAGCCACCTTTGCCCATCCTTGAAAATATCTGGACCATCAGAATTCATCTGGATGATACCGATGAAAATAACGGAGCATTAAAAGTAGTTCCGGGATCTCATGCCAAAGGAATCTACAGACCGGAAACCATCGATTGGAATACGGAAACTGAAGAAATCTGTAATGTGGAAAAAGGAGGGATTATGATCATGAAGCCTTTAACACTTCACGGTTCGAACAGAACAACAGACGGAAGGAGGAGGAGAGTAATCCATATAGAGTTTTCTGATATGGAACTGCCACAGGAGCTGAAATGGTCTGAAAAATTGAATTAAAATCCAGCATTAAAATGGAATCAGACAAAGATCAATTTCCGGCTATTGAATCAAAAATTTCTAAAGGCTGGACTTTGGCTTTTAAAACTGTTTTTTCAATATTCGCCGTATTGACACCTCTGATGACGATTATAATGGCATGGCTTACTGTAGATTCAAAAATCAAGATTGAACTGAAAATTTTAATGGTTCTATTGGCGATACTCGTTACAGCATTATTTGTATGGCTTCTGATCGTAAAAATAAAAGAAAAACCAAGTGCGAAAATAATTCGGACGATGGTGGACAGAGCAGGAATTCATTATTACAGCAATCAGGGTCTAGTAAAATCAGTACAGTACAGCCAACTGATGCCGCATCCGGAGAACGGAAAATATGACGTTTTTATCAATCTTGATCAGACCGATACCAATATGGACTTGTGTTATTACGTATCCGATGAAGAGTCAGATAAAGTAATGATAAAAGCATTATCCATAGAAGCACAATCTGTAATTACTAATGGAAATTCATTAAGAAAACATTTCATAAAAGGAATCGCTTTTTTTAGACCCGATCTGAAAATTTCCCCCGGTGTTTTGGATTTGTATAAGATAAAGAGAGATTGATAAACATCAATAATAAACAAAGCCCTTCGAATTTTTCGAAGGGCTTTGTTTATTTGTTTACCAATAATTGGAAATGATATTTTTATATTGGTTTTTTGAATTTTCTTTATGATAAAAAAGTAAGATGAGAAATTCTTTTTTATCCGAGCTATTTGAAAACATTGGTCTGTCAACGATCATTTTACTTTTTATGACATCCTCAATTATCTTGTCCTGACTACCAAAACCAGTAATGGTGACAATTTTTTCAATTTTAGACGATTCATTGATCTTTACTTTGTAAATGGCAAAGGAGTGTTTCGGTTGAAACCCTTCAATTTTTGATAAATCTGTTTGACCACCGTCGCTTGTTCCGTCTTCACAAAAGGTAAATGTAAGGCCTGTAAATTTGTATCTATTTTGATCTAAATAAGAAAAAGTTTCCTTTAAAGTTTCAAGCTCTGAATTCTCATCTTTTGAAGACGTAGCGCTTAAATTAGATTTTGGAGTGCAAGAAGAAATAGTGTAGCCGTTGCCACTTGACCCACTTAATAAAATCAAATATCTTTCGTTGGGCTGTATATCTATTTCACAGGCGCCAGAGGATGAATTCCCGATTAATCCTCTTACAGTTAATGTTTTAAATTTTGTCCCTTTGTATAATCTTTCAAACTCAACATCTGCTTTATATGTTCTTTGTTTAACATTTTCATCATAAACTCTTAAAATTTTGATAACACCTACAACATTGGCATTTAAATAATCCTGTGGTAAAGGATCTCTTACACATTTACAGGCTGATACTTTTATGATACTTGAGAGAAAGAAGAATAGTAATAATAGTTTTTTCATTTATAAGGAGGTTTTTATTTCACAGAAATCTCATCAATAAAGATATACGCCTCACCACCGGCACCCTGATGCCATTCCGGAAGTTTACCGTAATAATATGCTTTTACCTTGATGTAGCGGGCTTCAGTTGGAAGAATTTCTGTTCCGAAATCCTGAATCTGTACTTTTTCATCTTTAGCGTCAATCGTATTGTCAACGCTTTTCAGAAGGATAAAGTCTTTCCCATTCATTGAAGCATAGTATTCCACTTTTTTAGGCATTAAAATCCACGCTCTGCTGTCCTGAAGATAGGTAGAAGATAATTTTGTAATCTGCTGAGGTGATTTTAAATCAATCACAGCTTCAAAATTTTGTCCCTGATAACCATGCCATTCCCCTTTTCTCCAGTTCACATCACCATTGATCCCATCGATAAGTGTCAGTTTTCCATTAGCGGTATATTGCGGAGTTACTTTTGAATGGATGGTAATATCCCAGTAATTCGGTCTTCTGTTAAAACTAGCAACCGTCACAGAACTCTTTTCACCATTTCTTTCCGAATAAGCATGCACCTGAGTCGTTTTACTAATGGTAAAAGGTCCTTTATATGTTGTGAACGTCTTTCTTACATTCGCATCATCCGAATTCATGGTCATATAATAGACTTTATCACTAGGATTCAGTGGAGTGATCTGTACTTTGGCTGAAAAATCGAAAATCCTGTCGGAGGCAATCACTGGTGATGCCGTGAGCTGTGTATATTTGAAATCTTTTGCCGGTTGGCTGTTTTCAAATCCTAATTTTTGAAGCTCAGATCTGCTTGTATTTTTTGTGATCACTTTTGTGGTGCCGTCTTCCAGATGAATTTTAACCTCATCAAAGTAAGGCGTAGTTGTTTGCCACTCCGGAAGCCCGGGAGTCACGGAATAAATTCCCATCGAGCTCAGAATATACCATGCGCTCATCTGCCCGCAGTCTTCATTTCCAATAAGTCCGTCCGGTGTATTTTTATAAAAGTTATCAAGAATATATTTGATCTTGGCATCTGTCTTTTCCGGTTTTCCTACATAATCGTACAGATAGGCGATGTGATGGCTAGGCTCATTTCCTTGGGCATATTGTCCCATCAGACCCGTAATATCTACCTGCTCTCTGCCGGTTGTTTTATCCGGTGCTGCGAAAATAGCATCAATGAACTGTTCAAATTTTTCCTTTCCACCGTGAGCAGCGATCAGTCCTGGAATATCCTGCTGTACAGAATAGGAATAATGCCATGAATTTCCTTCCGTATAGTTATTGTTCACTTCCCTTGCATCAAAAGGTTCATACCAGTTTCCGTTCTTTCTCGGCTGCATAAAGCCACTGTTAGGATTATATAGGTTTTTCCAGTTCTGGGAACGTTTCATGAAATACTGATAATCTTCTTTTTTGCCTAAAATCTTAGCCATTTGAGCAATACACCAGTCGTCGTAGGCATATTCTACGGTTTTGGAAACACTTTCATGTTCATCGTCAATGCTTATGTAATTGTTCTGTTTGTAAGCATTTAAACCGAAAATATCCAGCATGGCAGAGTTTTTAGAGGCTTCAAAAGCTTTTTCATAATCAAAGCCTTTAATTCCTTTAGCCATCGCATCCGCAATCACGGAAACAGAGTGGTAGCCGATCATACATTCTGTTTCATTGGAAGCCAGTTCCCACACCGGAAGTTTTCCGCCCTGTTCATACTGTCTGATAAAAGTATTGATGAAATCTGCCGTCCTTTTTCTGTCGATCAGAGTCATCAGCGGATGTGCAGCCCTGAAAGTATCCCAAAGCGAGAATACGGAATAATAGTCAAATCCTTTTGTGGTATAAAGCTTATTATCGCGGCCTCTATATCTTCCATCCACATCCATATTGATGTTCGGCTGGGTGAAAACGTGGTATAACGCGGTATAAAAAACAGAAAGTTTATCCTTATCATCAGATTTCACTTCAATTTTTGAAAGCTCTTTATTCCAATCGGTTTCGGCCTGTTTTCTTACCGCTTCAAAATCATTGGATTTTCCTTCTGCCAGCATATTTTTTTCCGTTCCCTCATAACCTGTTGGAGAAATGGCGACTTTTACGCTGATCTTTTCTCCCTTTTTAACATCGGATGAAAAAGCCAGAGCTAATTTGGTTCCGGTGAAAAGCCTGTCTTCCTGTTTTCCGTTGACCTCTTTTTTGGAGATTTTCATCGGTTTTGAAAACTCAATTCTGGCATAGATATGTTGATTGGTAGCCCATGCTTCACTTCTTCTGAAAACCTCAATGGTTTTATCATCAATGATCTTGACTTCACCTTCCAGGAGTTTGTCTCTGTGGTTGAGGTCAAGAACGATATTGGCTGTTCCTGACTTGTTAAAAGTATATTCGTGATAGCCGACTCTTTGAGTGGTGGTCAGACGGACATCGATATTGTTTTTGTCCAGCTTAACAGAATAAAATCCGGCTGAAGCTTTTTCATTTTTATGTGAAAACTTAGAAGAGTAATCTTTGGGATTTAAGCTTGCATTTCCCATCGTAGGCATCAGCATGATATCTCCATAATCCGAAACTCCGGTTCCATTGAGATGCGTATGTGAAAAACCATAGATCACCGAATCTGAATAATGATATCCGCTGCATCCATCCCAGCTTCCGTCTATCCTTGTATCCGGTGAAAGCTGTACCATCCCGAAAGGAACAATAGCTCCCGGAAAGGTGTGACCGTGGCCTCCGGTTCCTATAAAAGGGTTGACATACTGGGAATAATTCTGGGAATATATGATCTGGGCAATGCATAAAGAGAAAACTGCCAGTCTTTTTTTCATATCATCAATTTATGTCCACGAATATATTGAAAAAACAGCAGAACGGAATGTAATAAAAGAAAGTGAGGAATTGTCTTGTTAAAAACTATTACTACAAAATACATGAAGAAAACATTAATTTCTGTGGTCCTGCTACTGCCGGTTCTCGCCTTTTCGCAACGCATCACAGGGAAAATAACGCAGACGGGGAATTCAGTTTCATACATAGAAATCGTAGCAGTAAAGGACAAAACCAGACAGACGGCTATTTCAGATGAAAAAGGAAATTATTCTTTAAAACTTCCCGATAACGGAAATTACAATGTAAAACTGATTCAGGACGGAGCAGAAGTATCCACCACAGAGATTAGCGTTAACGGAGAGACGAAGCAGGATTTTTTCATTGAGAAAAAACAGGAAAAACAAATTGAAGGCGTCACACTTACCGCACGGAAAAAATTAATTGAAAGAAAGGCTGACCGCCTGATCTTTAATGTGTCCAATTCCGTGGCTTCACAGGGAATGGATGGAGCAGAAGCATTATCAACGACCCCATTGATTAAAGTGGATGACAATGCAGGAATTTCAATCGTTGGAAAAAGCGGAGTCGCTGTGATGATCAATGATAGAATGCTGAACCTTTCAGGAAGTGAACTGGTGACTTATCTTAAAAGTTTAAGATCCGAAAATATAGAAAAGATTGAGGTGATCACGACTCCTCCGGCAAAATATGAAGCGCAGGGAAACAGCGGGCTTATCAATATCGTTTTAAAGAAAAATCAGAACCTGGGCTGGAGTGGAAGTCTTACTACGAGCCTTCAGCAGCAGACTTACACCGGGTTTTCCAACAATGCAACGATCAATTATCAAAATGAAAAACTAAGGTCTTCACTGAAATTAAGGCATTATGATTATCAAAAGCGTTCTTATGAAAACTATACCATTGAAGGCGCAGACGGTCTTAAAAGTTCGGATGAGAGACGAGATTTCGGAAATGGGCTAGGTGCTAATTTAAGTGTTGATTATCAGATTAATGCTAAATCCAATGTAGGATTTATTTACGATTATGGTTTCGGGCACTCAAATATGGATGTTCAGAATACGTCAAGATATTTCCAGAACGAGATGTATACGAATACGCTGACTACTTATGCAGAACACCGTGCTAAAAATCAACAACAGACGATAAGTGCTTACTACGATCTTAAGTTTGGAAAGCAGGCTCATAAGCTGAGCATTACCGGAAATTATTTTTCCAATATCCCGGAAAGTCTGATTGATTTTACCACCACGGAAAGCTCTGGAGACGATTTTGTCGTGAGAACACCTTCTACTGTTGATTATAAAATTTACTCAGGCCAGGCAGATCTTACATTGCCCTACCAGTTTGCAAAGATGGAAACCGGAGTTAAGTTCACCAATTTTGATAACAATTCAGATATTTCTTACCAGAATCTAACGAATGGAAATTTTACCACAGATCCTTTAAAAAGCAATGTATTTGAGTACAATGAAAAAAACTACGCAGCGTATGTCAGCTTTGAAAAAGAATTCAACGAAAAATGGTCGGCAAAAGCAGGACTACGCTATGAATATTCCACGGTAAATGGTAATTCCTTAACCTCAGGACAGCAGACGGAAAACTCTTATGGAAAATTCTTTCCTACCGCTTATATCAGCTATAAAAGCAATGAAAACAATACTTTCAATTTAAATTACTCTAAAAGAATCAACAGGCCAGGATTTCGCGCGATCAATCCCTACCGATGGTATATCAATGTGAATTCTTACTTTACCGGAAATCCATTACTGACACCTTCTATCAATCATAATTTTGAAATTTCACATGTTTATAAAGGGAAGCTTTCAACATCTGCATATTTCCAGAGGACGGTAGAAGCATTTGGTCAGCTGGCCAATCTTCAGGGCGAAAACAGGATCAGTACGTTTGCTAATTATTACAACCAGAACAGTATGGGAATTACGGTCAATTATTCTGATACGTTCTTTAAATTCTGGGAAGCCAATTATTCTACAGACATTTCTTATATGGAAACGAAAGTTTTTGATACTGATGCCGCTTCGAGAAAAGGGAATAGCTATAGTTTTGATTTTCAGAACAACCTTTCACTTAATAAAACTAAAACAGTGCAACTGATCTTGAATTACTGGTTCAGATTACCATCCAATTCAGGAAATTCCTACATGAATTACGCAGGACTTGTTACTGCCGGGCTTAAATTGAGCCTTATGGAGAAAACTCTGCAGATGAATCTATTGGTTTCAGATATCTTCAAACAAGGGAGAAGCCGAGGAGAAATCTATTATACAACAGGTACCCACTATTACAATAATTATTATGATGCCAGAAGGCTTACTTTATCAGCGACGTATACGTTTGGAAATAAAAAAGTGAAAGGGGCGGATCGTAATGTGAAATTTGATGAGAAAAGCAGGGCGAATTAAATTACAAAATATTTTGGGCATGAAGCTAGGTTTTGGCTAAAGCCGGATGAATGATCATGTATTTGTTAAACGGGCTAAAGCCCGTTCCTATTGAATATGATAGGTTTGTATGATTTAATAAGGAAAATGTTTATATGATTTTTTAACCATGGATTACACAGATTTGCACGGATGTTTATGGATCATATTCTGAATAAAATCTTTGATTTTTTCTTAAAAATTGATGTGATCTTATTATTTATAAGGTATTTAAGCTTTAAGTAACTTAAGTGTAAAAAACTATTGCACCTTTTGTGGTAGAAAACTTAAACTTCTCCTTCGAAAATATCATTTAAATAATCTTGCTGATGAGTTTCTGTACGGTCTGTTCCTAAGAATTTTTTCCAGGATTGGGATTCGTGGTAGACAATACCCATTTCCCAGACACAATAGGTTGGAAGATGAATTGTATTTCTGTCCCAGACTTCAAAAGTTCCGGAACCATCATAATAAACACTTTCCCAAAGTTCGTTTTCGCTTCTCCAGGTACAGACCAGAAGTAAATATTTTTCACCGCATCTGTGCATGATGACAAATCCGAGATCTTCTTTGTTCTGGAAATTTTCGACAGCATTTTCAATACATAATTGGGCATTGTTGATATCCTGAGGTGAAACAGCAGCAGGATCTTCTGCGAGGTTATACCATTTGAATCGGGTCTTTCCGACGGTGAAAATTCCTTTCGGAGAAGCATATTTAGAAGGATAAGCGGTAGAATTCATAGATGATATTTTATAATGGTGAATTGGTCTGGTAAAGATGAAGATAAGAAATATGAAAGACGTCTATTTTATCATCTTATTTATCACATCGGGTTATAGATTTTATTGATTCTAAATTATTAAAAAAAACCGTAAATTTGTGAACAATTTATATTTAGTATGTTGACGAAAGAACAGGTTCAAGATTTCCTTAAAGAGATAGAAGTAGATGATTTGGTGAGTAACTTTCAAGTTATGGGTAACGATGTGTATATAGACATGACCGCTCATTCACCGGCAATGCACGAAAAGAAAAAGCTCGAAGCAGCGATGAAGCAGGCTTTTGCCAGTGAATTTGGAGAGGATGTTCACTTAAAACTTAAAATTGTTTCTCCGGAACCGACTGAGATCCAGCAAAGCCAGATCAAAGGTAAACAGATCCCGGGAATTCAGAATATTATTGCTATTGCATCAGGAAAAGGTGGTGTAGGAAAATCTACGATTGCTGCAAATATGGCAGTTACCTTAGCGAAAATGGGTTTCAAAGTAGGATTACTGGATGCTGATATTTACGGACCGTCTGTTCCTACCATGTTCGATACGGAAGGTGAAAAACCGATTTCTGTAGACGTTGATGGAAAAAGTAAAATGAAACCTGTTGAAAACTACGGGGTAAAAATGCTTTCAATCGGTTATTTCTCAGGAGCCAATCAGGCAGTAGTCTGGAGAGGCCCAATGGCTTCAAAAGCTTTGAACCAGATGATCAGAGATGCAGCGTGGGGAGAACTTGATTTCTTATTAATCGACCTTCCTCCGGGAACTGGGGATATTCACTTATCTATCATTCAGGAAGTACCTGTAACAGGGGCTGTGATTGTAAGTACCCCTCAACACGTAGCTTTGGCAGACGTAAGAAAAGGAATCGCGATGTTCCAGATGGAAAGTATTAACATTCCGGTTCTTGGATTAATCGAAAATATGGCGTATTTTTCGCCGGAAGAACTTCCTGATAACAAGTACTACATCTTTGGAAGACAGGGGGCTCAGTATCTTGCTGAAGATCTGGGGATTCCGGTACTTGGAGAGATTCCGTTGATTCAGAGTATCAGAGAAGCCGGAGATGTCGGAAGACCTGCTGCGCTTCAGGAAGGCTCCAAAATTGAAGAGATCTACATCGAAACGGCAAGAAAAATGGTAGAAAGTCTACTGGAAAGAAATAAAAATCTTCCGCCTACAGAAGCTGTAAAGATTTCAACCATGGCGGGTTGCTCGCCGAAAGCTAAAAAATAATTATTTTCAATTAAGTTTGAAAAAAGCCGAATTGAACTAAAGAAATATGGAAACAAATATAACACACGAAGATACAGTAACGAGAGTAATGGAAGCTCTGGAAAGCATCAGGCCGTTCCTGAATAAGGATGGAGGTGATATCGAGCTTATTGACGTGAAGGATAACCAGGTTTTTGTGAAACTTTTGGGTAACTGTTCCGGATGTTCGCTGAATTTCTCAACCCTAAAATTAGGCGTAGAAAATACCATCAAGCAACATGCTCCGGAGATTCAAAAAGTAATCAATGTAGAGTAAAAAATTACACGAAATATTTTTTAAAGACAGGTTTTTCAGCCTGTCTTTTTTTTGTTCTGATTTCAGATGGTTGGGAGTGAAAATCTCCCGCAGATCTCACAAATTTCACAGATTTTTATGTTGTTTGATGATGGAAATAGGTAGTCTATGATCAATTAATATAAATTATAGACTAAAATGAACTGGTATGTTTTAAACGCAAAGACGCAAAGGTTTTCCTTGGCAGGATATTTAGGACGCAAGAAAATCAAAGATTTTCGTTTTTTCTCGTGCAATAAGAGCGGTATACAATTTTATCGGAGATAAAATCTTTGCACCTTAAAGCAGCATTAAATTTAAGAATTTTTACGCCTTTGCGTGAAATCAACTTTCCGCATCTAATTAATCCACTCTACATTCCCACAAATAAAAGACCTGATAATAAATTACCAGGCCCTAAAAACAACATAAAAAAAATATAGATTATGAATTTTGTGCTAAAAACTGTTTGTAGTTTTCCTCGTTTTCGAAATAAGCCACTTCTCCTTCATCGCTGACCATCACTATGTATGCATTGGCCTTATCCACTTTTTTTCCGGTAAACGGATCTACAGCTTCTCTCACGCTTTGATCATTCGGAATCCTTTCTACACACATCTCGCAGCAGCCGTAGTAGATCTTTCCACCGTGGGGAACTTCCATCTGCTTTTTGCCCATATAGGCATTGTTCACCATGCAGACGGTTTCACTTGGGACATGATCTCCCTTTTTATATTTTCCGGTAGCGGCAACTGGCTGCACTTTTTGTGCAGGTTGAGGTTCAGGTTTCGGCGTGTTCTTTTGTTTTTCATTACCACACGAGTATAAAACGGCTGATCCGAAAATAATGATGACTGTGTTTCTGAATAATGCTTTCATTGTTGATGTTATTTAATTAAACTTCCTTCTAAAATTTCTTCATTTCCTTTTTTAATGATCTTATCTCCTTCGGTGAGTTCCCCGAAAACTTCAATCATATCATTCAGTACTCTTCCCTTTTTTACAGGAACAAACTTGGTTTTGCCCGCTTCATTCCTGATGATGTAAATTCCCATATTACTTTCTACCAAAGCCGATCTCGGAATAAAGAAAGTGGCTTCCTGATTTTGCAGGGGAATGACAGATTCTGCGATCATAAAAGGCTTTAATTCTCTTGCATGATTAATAAAATCAGCCTCAATTTTCTCCGAACGCAGTTTCACATCCAACGATCCCGACTTCCTTGAAATCCTGGCTTTAAAACTTTTCTCAGGCATCGCGTGGATTCTAAATGCAATGGTATCTCCTGTTTTCAGGTATTGAACACTTGCTTCCGGAACAGAAAGACTCAAGCGAAGTTTGGATGTATTTTGAATGACCATCAATGGTGCTCCGCCGTTCGGACCTACATAAGCGCCAAGGTCTACATTTCTTTCCGTAATAATTCCGCTGAAAGGCGCACGGATAACCAGATATTGATTGATGTCCTGCAGTTCCCGATAGGCTGACTTTGCGGCATTAACCTGCGCCTTATCTGACAGTTTTCGGGCAGTGATCTGATCTAAAGCATCTTTAGCGATAGCCCCTTTGGTTTCATTCGCCCGGTAGACTCTGTCGTAATTGGATCTTGTAGCAGCATAAATAGCTTCCTGCGCCTGCCATTTCGATTTGGCGTTGGCAGCTTGTGACTGGATCTCAGGAGCATCCAGAACCATTATAATCTGTCCTGCACTCACATACGAACCGATGTCCGCATTGATCTTTTTAACATATCCAGGTATTTTGGCAAATAAAGCGGTTTCCTGATCCGGAATCAGTTCTCCGGCCAATTTTAATTCAACTTTAGGATTGCTCTTTTTGATCTCCACAGTTTCCATGCTGTGCATCATCATGGGTTTGGTCTCTTTGGACATATTCATTGGCTTTTCTTCTTTACAGGAAGCCGGGATACTCATAAGTCCTATTGTAATGGCTGTATATATAATGTTTTTCATTGAAGTAAAAATTAAGAGTTAGGATTTAAATAATGAATGCTTTCTTCGTCCTCAGGATCCAGTGATGGCGAAATAATTCCCGCATTTTTCTGCATCCATCCGTAAACCAGCGGAAGGATAACGAGTACAGAGAATGTGGAGAAAATCAGTCCTCCGATAACCGCTCTGCCTAAAGGAGAAACCTGGTCACTTCCTTCTCCGAAACCAATAGCCATCGGAAGCATTCCCGCCGCCATGGCCAGTGTAGTCATAATGATAGGACGTATCCGGAGTTTAGCTGCTTCAAGTCCGGCTTCCAAGGCATTACCTGTTGATTTCCGGATGGTTTCAGCATTACTGATTAATAGAACAGCATTGGCAATGGAAACCCCGATCGACATAATCAGTCCCATATAAGACTGGAGATTCAGCGTTGAACCCGTCAGATTAAGCAGGGCTAATGAGCCAACGACTACAAACGGAACCGTCGTTAAAATAACAATTGACACCCTGAAAGACTGGAACGTAGCAGATAACATCAGGAAGATCACCACAATAGCAATCAGAAGCCCGGAAGCCAGACTGCTTAACGTTTCATCCAATACGGGAGCCATTCCGGCCACTTCGATATTGACTCCTTTTGGAAGTTCACCCAATGATTCAATAGCTTTTTTTACATCTTTGGAAGCCTGTTCCAGATCTGTTTTGTGTGTATTGGCAGTCACTGTTGTGTAACCCATCGTTCCAAGGTTATAACTTTCTCCCAACTCTTTTGTTGAGGTGATGGAAGCGACATCTCCCAAAACCGGACGGTCTGAATTCTTAGACAGAGGAAGGTTGGCCAGTTCCTCTTTGCTGTTCAGGATATTTTGAGGGGTCTGCACCTGTACATCATAGGCAATACTCATCATACCTCCAACCCAGAAATTTTTATTGGTATACCGGGTTGAAGCTGTGGCTGCCACTAATGATTTTGCGATATCCTGAGCATCCAGTCCCAATTGAGCCGCTCGAACCCGGTCTATATTGATCTGCAGGGCAGGATAGTTCATGGATTGTGGAATCTGCTGATCACGCAGGTATTTAATCTCTTTCAGTGTGACTAAAAGTTTTTCGGCATACATCCGGTTCATCTTTTTCATCATTCCTGAAACCCTTACTTCAATAGGATTATTGGCACCCTGACTAAGAATTTTTTCAGTCAGTTCTATAGGTTCAAAAGAAATGTGAAGATCAGGCATTTTTTCTTTGTAATACGCACGTAGTTCATCCTTCAACTCATCTGAATTTCCTTTAAATTCTTTTAAAGCAACCTGCATTAGTGCTTCATGTGGTCCGGCATTGTATAAATAAATAGGACTCACTGCGAACGTCGATGGATGCTGACCAATGAATACAGAAGAGATCGCAATATTGTCTTTTCCCACTTTGTTTTTAAGATGTTCCAGAAATTTCTTCACCTTTATTTCGGTGACTTCAATCCGGGTTCCTTCGGCAGCTTTTATTCTAACCTGAAACTGTCGCGAATTGACTGATGGAAGGACATCTTTTCCAGTAATCTGATAAAGCCCAAATCCTGCACATAAAGCAGCAGCAAGACTTATGCTTACAATGATTTTCCTGCTTTTCATCAATGAAGATAAAAACCTGACAAACCTGTCACGGAAACCACTGAACCAGTCCGGCTTATGATTTTCACAGGTTTTTGGATCGTGTTTCATCATCCAGTTGGCCATCACCGGAACAAATGTCTGCGAAAGGACAAACGATGCAATCATCGAGAAACCGATCGCCATGGCTAAAGGCATAAATAAAGATCCCGGGATTCCGCTCATCATCAATGCCGGAGCAAATACCGCCAGAATACAGAGCATGATCAGCAATTTTGGAAAAGCAATCTCTTTACACGCATCCCAAATCGACTGAGCTCTGGTTTTACCCATCGCAAAATGCTGGTGAATATTTTCGATAGTGACCGTACTTTCGTCTACCAGAATTCCAATGGCCAGCGCTAGTCCGGATAATGACATGATATTGATCGACTGTCCGAATAATTTTAAAAACAGGACGCCGGAAATAATGGAGATCGGAATGGTCAGAATAACAATCAAGGCTGCACGTCTGTCTTTAAGAAAGAGTATTACCATCAATCCTGTGAGCAAAGCACCCAAAACGCCTTCAATGATGAGACTTTTTAAAGCATTGGAAATATAAACCGACTGGTCAAACTCATAAGAGATCTGTACACCTTCAGGCATGTTTCTCTGAATTTTCGGAAGTGCTTCCTTCAGCTTGTTCACGACTTCCAGTGTGGAAGCATTGCTGGCTTTTGCAATATTGATATAAACGGAGCGTTTTCCATCGATAAGGGCATATCCGGTGGCAATATCGGCGCCGTCTTTTACCGTGGCTACATCCCGGATGTACACGTTATCTGCCGTTCCTTTAAAAAGAGGAATGTCACCAAGTTCCTCTACCTTTTTTACGGTGTTATTCGTTGGGGTTAAATAATTGGTATCGCCGATGTACACATTTCCGGAAGGAGATGTAATATTGTTTCGGCTGATAGCTTCTACTACCTGTTCAGGGGACAGGCTGTGCGCGCGGAGTTTGTAAGGATCCACATTGATCTCTATCGTCCGCGGACTTCCCCCAAACGGTGGAGCAGTAGTAAGCCCCGGAATTTTAATTAAAAAAGGTCTCGCGTTGAAATTCGCAATATCCTGAAGCTGGTTATTGGTTTGCGTGCTGCTTCGGAAAACCAGTTGTCCTACAGGCTGCGAGGACGAGTCGAAACGGATGATAAAAGGAGGCGGTGCTCCCGGTGGCAGAAATACCTGGGAACGGGTAGAAAGGGCATTGATCTGTGCAATGGCTTCTCCCATATTGGTTCCTTCATAAAAATTAACCTTCATCAGGGTCAATCCCTGCGTGTTTTTAGATTCTATACTTTTGATTCCGTTTGTGAACAAAAGCATATTAACGTACATTTTGGTGAAATAGCCTTCCATCTGTTGCGGCGTATATCCGTTAAAGGAATGGGCTACATACACCACCGGAAGGTCCATTTCCGGAAGAATATCTACTTTTACATCTTTGGCTGCCTTGATTCCGAAGAACAGCAGGCCGAGCACCAATACCATTACAGATATCGGTCTGCGTAATGCAAACTTTATAAGGTTCATGTTTCTGTTTTTGGGTTAGTGAATAATGGCTTTGGTGATGATCGAAATGTCGCCTTTTGAAGCAGCAATGAGTACGGTGACCTGCCATGAATTGTTTTTTGCAATTTCGTAATTGATCTCAGCACGGTTCAGCAGGTATAAAGCCTGCGTAAAATCCACAATGGTGGTGAGCCCGTTCTCATATAAAGCTTTCTGCTGGTGATAAGCATCTGTTGCTGCTTCCATCTGTACTTTGGCTTCCATTACTTTAGCCAAAGCATTTTTGAATTTCGATTCTGCAAGGCTCTGTTGATTGGTCAGCTCCTGTTGAAGCAGCTGATGGTCAAAATCCAGAGCTTTAGTCATCAGTTTTTGTTCATTAACCTTAGAACTGTTCCTGTAAAAATCGGTAAGGTTCCAGCTTACATTCAATCCGAGGATGTAATTCATCCGGTCTACACCGGCTCCTTTTAAATAAGATGGAGAATAGGCGGAATTATCCTGAACATAATTCCATCCAAAGCCTGATCCGCGTCCCTGAAAAACCCCGAAAAGAGAAAGTGAAGGAAGTCCTGTAGTTAACAAATGAGCTTCCTGGACTTTGCTTTTATTCAATTTTTGGGTGATGAAGAGCATATTCGGATGTTGTTCCAATGAAGAATTTTCAGAGGTCGTTAAAGGAATATTTTCACTGAAATAATGGTCCAGCTGGTAATCTGTGAAATTTTCAGCTAAAAGCTCTGCCAATTGTTTATTGTACTCCAGAACATGATCATTGGCATTAATAATCGAGGTTTGTGCATTGGACATTTCCGCTTTTGCGAGTGAGGCATCCACTTCCGGAATTAATCCGCTTTCGGCCCTCGCCTTGGCAATGGTATAGATTACTTCGGTGCGTTTATGATTTTCCAGCTGTACATTTTCCAGCCGCTGGCTTACCAACAGGTTAAAATAGGCACCGGCTGCTTTGATCTGATGCTGAAAAATTTCCTGGCTGAGATCAGATTTCTGAACTTCCACATCAGCGGTTTCCAGCCGTTCTTTGGTTTTCAGACGTCCGAAGGTGTAGACATTCCAGTTGATATTAGCCAAATATAAACTTCCGAATGCAGCATTCCAGTTCTGCTCTGCGAGTGACATTGAGGTAGAAGCTACCCCGAGACCGCCCTGACTGTACATCGGGCCGTTCTGTGCATTGATGGTTCCGAAGTTTTGTTGCGCCATCAGGGTGACTTCAGGCAGGTAATAGGTTTTCTGAAGATTGAGCCGTTCATGGGAAGCTGCGATATTCACTTCCTTTTTTTTGATGGATTGATAATTTTTCCCGGCTTTCATCAGTACATCCTCTAAGCCGGTCTGCTGCCCAAAGAAAATGGCGGGGCAGCCCAGCAGTATGATGAGGGTATTATATTTTGAATTCATAAGATTGATTTAGAATGAATATTGAAAATAGGATCCCGGATTCGGGATGACAAAATTCAATACGATTCTAAATTCTGTAAACGCAATGGAGAATGTAGAGGGAGGGATAATTAAAGTGATCTTCGGTGAAATCAAAGAGGGTGGAAGTCTTTTCTGAGTATAATGCTGAAACCTCGAATACCGTTCCTAAATTGTGATAGGGAATGGAAGCTGACAAAAATTTAACAGGTAAGTTTTTGTGGGAAGAGGTGAGGTTATCTGCTCTGTAAACCTTCTTGACTTCTAATTTGCAGCATTTTCCGTGGTTTTTCTCTTTATTGGTACTGCATTTCGGGCAGTCCATATCGGAAAGGTTTTTCAGTCCCACGTGGAGTTCACTGGAATTTCCCTTACATGCGTGCTTGCTCGTAGTAAATCCCGAAGAAATTATTACGTAAAGAAGCAGGAAAAACAAATGGAATACTCTTTTCATTTCGCGGGATAAAATTAGAGGTAATCCGGGATATGGTGTTATAGAATTCTGGCGGAAGTTTATACTTAAAAGGAATTTTATCATCCTGATTGAAAGTTCTGTGAGAATTGTGCAAATTGACGTTTTATAGGTGTGTTTTATGCCGTTTTTTATTGGTTTTATTGATTTTTTTTAATTATATTTGTGAAAAACGCATCTTATGTTTGAATTTCTGCAAAACCTCGAACCGCTTCAGCAGGGGTTCTGGTATACGGCCATCGCAGCCAGCTTTATCTTTCTGATTCAAACGGTTCTTACTTTTGTCGGAGGCAGCCACGGAGATGTGGTTCACGCTGATTTTAGCGGAGACAGTCATGCTGACAGTCCTTTTCAGTTATTTTCTTTCAGAAACCTTATTAATTTTCTTTTAGGGTTCGGATGGAGTGGTGTGGCATTCTATGGATCCATAGGAAATAAGTCGCTGCTGATCTTTGTTTCTGCACTTGTAGGGGCAGGATTTATCTTTTTATTTTTTATCCTGATCCTTCAGATCATGAAACTTACGGAAGACAATACCTTTAAGATGGAAAACCTTATCGGCAGGGCAGGAGAAGTTTATCTTACCATTCCGGCAGATATGAGTGGCAAAGGAAAGATCACGATCTCTGTGAACGGAACCAGCCACGAACTTCCCGCTATGACGGAAGAAAAGGAAAGTATTCCGTCCGGTGGTTCTGTGAGGGTCACTTACATCTATGACAAGATTCTTGTCGTTTCAAAAATTTAATTCATTATCAACCATTTTATAAAAACTATTTATGGCAATACCAGGAAGTCTTATTTTAACATTAGTTATTGTACTTGTACTATTCGTCACATTTTTGGCCCTTATTTCGAGGTATAAAAGATGTCCGTCGGATAAAATTTTGGTTATTTACGGTAAAACGGGTGGGAGCTCAGCAAAATGTATCCATGGAGGCGGTGCTTTCGTATGGCCGGTCATCCAGGATTTTGCGTACCTTGATCTGAAACCTATTTCTATCGAGGCCAATCTTACCAATGCCTTATCCAGGCAGAATATCCGTGTAGATGTACCGTGTAGATTTACCATCGCCATTTCTACAGAACCGGATTCTATGGGAAATGCGGCAGAGAGATTATTGGGATTGGCTCAGGAGCAGATTCAGGAACTTTCTAAAGATATCCTTTTCGGTCAGCTTCGTTTGGTTATTGCTACGATGACGATTGAAGAGATCAACTCTGACAGAGATAAATTCTTAGATAATATTTCTAAAAACGTAGATACGGAATTAAAGAAAATCGGTTTAAAACTGATCAACGTAAACGTTACGGATATCAGAGATGAGTCCGGATATATTGAAGCTTTAGGTAAAGAAGCAGCAGCAAAAGCGATTAATGAAGCCATCATCAGTGTTGCCGAGCAAACAAAGATCGGGGAAACCGGAAAGGCAATTGCCGACAGAGAAAAGGATACGCAGATCGCCGAAACGCAAAGAGACAGAGACGTAAAAATTGCGATCACGCAAAAAGATAGAGAAGTAAGTATTGCTTCAGCCATAAAGGATGAGTCCATCGGTAAGGCAGAAGCGGCAAAGGAATCAAGAATTGCGACTTCTCTGGCGAACTCTATCGCTGTAAAAGGGGAAAACGAAGCCAAAATTACCATCGCCAACTCTGATGCAGAAAGAAGAGAAAAAGAAGCGGAAGCATTGAGAATTGCAACCGCTGCAGAAAAAGTACAGGCTGCACGATCTTTGGAAGAATCTTACCTTGCAGAACAGAAAGCGGAAGTTGCGAGGGGAGAAAGAGAACGTTCTACCCAGCAGGCGAATATTGTAGTACACGCGGAAATTGCAAAACAAAAAGCCATCATTGATGCACAGGCAGAAGCTGAGAAAATCAGACTACAAGCAAAAGGAGAAGCAGATGCTATTTTCGCTAAAATGGAAGCGGAAGCAAAAGGTCTTTATGAGATCCTGACTAAACAGGCTCAAGGTTACGATAAGATCGTACAGGCTGCCGGTGGTGATACCAACAGTGCCTTCCAGTTGCTGTTAATTGAAAAACTTCCTGAATTGGTTAAAACCCAGGTGGAAGCTGTCAAAAATATTAAAATCGATAAGATTACGGTTTGGGACAGCGGAAACGGACAGGACGGAAACGGTTCTACCGCTAATTTTGTTTCAGGAATGATGAAAACAGTACCACCATTGAACGATCTGTTTAATATGGCCGGTCTTAATTTACCGGAGTATTTAAAAGGAAGACCGGAAGAAGTTCAGAAAGAAATTATTATGGTTCCTGAAAAGAAAGAGAAAAAGAATTTTGATGATATGAATCCGGAAGCTGAAGCTCCGAAAGCATAATTGAAATTATAGATATAGATTTAGACTCTGGCGGAAAGCGAAGCTTTCCGCCAGAGTCTTTTTATTCCAGAATCACTTTTATATTGTAATCTGCAAAAACCTGAAGTATTTCATCAAATTTAGTTTTAAATAATTTTTTGCTTCTCTGATGATTTAGCCATTTTAATTCTGATATAGATTTTACCCCAAAATCACCACGCATGCAGTCAGACAAGGCATAAATCCCTCTTCCAAAGTATCCTCCAATACCATTAACTTCTTCTCCTAAAGTACAGAAGAAGCCATCCAAATTGTGAAATTTATTTCCATCGATCTCAATACTGATATTTTCTTTCACTTCATCTATTCTCGTAGTGTGAAGTGCATGGACCAGCCAGCCTTGTAATTCTTCTTTCCTAAAGTTTTGCCAAATATTCTTTTCGATAATTTCATTATTTAATCTCATTTTCATTGCTTTGTGGTAGCCTGGAGGATTACTCCATACCTGCCCTAATAAAGTAATATTATTCTTTTTGGACTTTATTACTCTGATATTGCCGATAAAAGTTCTGGTTACAATAGATTTATCATCAAGAAAACAAATGAAACCATTGTTTTCATAGATCCTTGCAGCATTTTCTATTGCTGATATTAAATTAGGAACATTGTCTACATTAATAAGTTGTAGGGTATGGTAAATAATACCTGCTTTATGTTCAATATTTTTGACATCATCCATATAAGCAATAATCTCAGGTTCTGTTCTAGTATCAAAGGCAAATCCAAACATTTTAATGGGCAATATTTTTAATAATCTGCTTAATGGTTTTTAAGACATCAGTAGACCTTTCTCTGATGATCACTGCGTTTTTTTTATCCCTGATCAGATCAGTGAAATTATTGTCTTCAGTATTAATGTCCACAATGAAAGCTCCATATTTCAAAGCTGTTTCAGCAATAGCTATGGGAAGACTGGTTGCGCCGGAAGTTCCGACAATAAAAAGAATACCGCTGTTTTTGGCTACTTTCAGGGAACCGAATCTCTTATTTGTTTTTTCATCATAATATTCATCAAACCACAGAATATTGGGACGCATCCAATGGCCACAGGTTTTGCAGGTCAGAAGAGAAATATCATTTTCTGTGAGATCTTCTTCAAGGTTTTTGCCTTTTATTTCTTCAGGAAGAGCTATAATTTCCTTACAACCATTTGAGCACTTGATTTCTCTGTTATTTCCATGGATTTCATAAATCCTATGATTTCCGGCACGATGGTGAAGATTGTCAATATTTTGAGTAATCAGATGAAAACGGTCCTGTAGGATATTCTCAATTTCAGATAATTCAAAATGACTTTCATTAGGCGATGCACTTTCAAACATTTTCTTCCGGAAAAGAGAATACTGTAGAACCTCTTCAGGATGTTTTTTAAAATACCTGAGTGTTCCGAATTCTTCAGGCTTATGAAACTGAGTTCCTTTCACCCAGATTCCATCAATTCCCCGATAGGTAGGAATTCCACTGTCGGATGAAATTCCGGCACCGGTAAGAAAAGTAAAAAGATTTCTTCTTTCTTTGTGATAAACTTCTCCGATAATGCTTTCCAGTTGTTCTGTCATGAAAATGATTAAAAGCCTAAATCTACTGAATTTACAGGTCAAAAAACAAAAAAAGCCCCGGAAAATCCGGGACCTCATCAACTGAATTATATTTAAAGTATTTCTATTGGTGTATTAAGATGTCAGATGTCAGATTTCAGACACGAGATATGAGACGTGAGACTTTAGGTTAAGGCTGAGATTGAGAAACGTCAATGGTCAATTTTGCTATACAAGTGAATGGTAGATTCAAGAAACAAGAGCCAAGAACAAAGATTTCAGACATTACTACCAATCAGTAACTGTTAAATACCAATTAACTTTTACACTCTCAAACCCTAAAACGCTCCGACTCTCAAACCCGTACCCCGAATCCCGCAACCTCCTACTATTTTACAATCACTCTTTTCACATGTCCTTCCGAAGTTTTCACAAGATAAACACCCGCAGAAAGTTTTGACGTATCTATGGTTAAAGCATTTTTCTCTTTTCCAAGCATTTTTCCTGATAGGTCATAAAGTTCATAGTCCTGCGCTCTGTTGAAGTACAGTTTATTTCCTTTCATGACAGGGTTAGGGAATACATTGAAGGTTGCTTTCTCAGTCTTAATTTCACCGGTTCCCAATGTTGGAGGAGAAGCCACTTCATACATGGATAATGTTCCGCTGATCTCGTTGGCAATAATGACATAGCCTTTTCCGGTTGTCGTATTTGCCGGGGCGATATAAGTAATCCCTTCAGGACCGTTGTCACCACCATAAGCTGAGGTAGAACGTGAATGTTTATAGTCCGTAAACGTAGGATTGTTAGGATCGGTAATATTATAAACCATTACCCCTCCGGTTCTTTCCAAAGTGATAAACGCGTAAGTCTGCCCATTGATGGTCGCCAAAGCTACTCCTTCCGGTTCAGGACCTTTAGCGCGGCTTCTGTTTTTGGCACCGTTGGCTTCATTGTCTGCATTAAAGATCAGGGGATGATTGGCTGCGATATATCTTTCAAACCGGTCACCGCTGTCATAAACCAATTGTTTGGTATCAGCATTAAAAATAGAGAATGAACGTGCTCCCAAAGCTGAAATTTCTTCAAAATCTGAATCTGTATTTCCCGTCGCACTGGAAACTCTGAATCTGCCTAAGTTATAAGATGCCTTTAAAACAGACGCCTGAGGAAAGAGAGCAGGATCCAAAGTATAGGTATTCGCTCCCACTGTGGTTCTCTCGCTGTATCCTGAAAGATCTTTTTCATCACCTTCATTAGCCGTTACGATATAATTGGTGTTTCCTATCTTGTAATTCTGAACGGCATCCGGAATGTAGTAGGCTTTCACGGGCCAGTTTGCAATCAGTATTTCTCCATTGTTATCTGAGGCATCAAAACCATTACCCGGAAGACTCATATCTTTTTTGCCCAATCCCCAGATTCCGGAAATTGTTTTTGTGGCTAAATTGATTTCAGCCACAGCATTGTTTTCCTGAAGGGTTACCCAGGCTTTCTGACTGTCTGAGCTTACCGTCACATATTCAGGTTCAAGATCCTGAGAAAGTGTATTGTTGGTTCTTACTTTTCTCAATCCTGTGGCGATTAAAGCAGCGGTCTGAGAATCGAAGCTGTTAAAATTAAGCGTCGTGACATTACTTTGGGTAAGATTTCCAATTCCACCAGAGATATCAATAATGCTGATGGTTCCTTCAGGATCTATCGTATAGGCATCATTCGGTTCACCTTCATTGGCTGTGATCACTTTTGTTCCGTCCGGACTGAAAGTGATCATATCAGGAAGGGCTCCCACAGTCACCTGTTTCAGGAAGTTTCCATTAGTGTCAAAAAAGACCACTGAGCCATTCTGCTGCGGATCAGCATTCGGGGAAGCCGTTGCAATGATCCCGTTTTTAATGGCGATACTTGTGATTCCGCCATAAGATGCCATATTCACCGTTTTAACCACAGAAAGAGCATTCGGATTAGTGAAATCAATGATATCAAAAACATCCGTGATCGAACTGATGGTAAATAATTTCTGACTGGCCGGATCATGAACTACAATTTCGGTAGAACTGTTATTGTTTCCGGAAGGATCAAAACTTCCGACATAGTTCAGCTGAATCTGTCCTGAAGGAACCGGCGCAGGTTTATCATTGTCCACAATATAAACAGTAGCTGTATTATCTCCGGAAATCGTTGTCCCGGTTGGATTTTCAAGGCTTACTACAAAATATTCTGCCTGCTGCTCTTCCAATGTATCATCGATGATCGGAATATTAACCGTATAAGTTGTTGTAGAAGGAGTGATATTGATGGTTTGATTGGCTAATGTAAAATCATTGTTGTCGGCAGTACTGAATGGTGCCGGTTTTACCACAAGATTAACCGTAGCAGCCGAAGGATTGGTCACATTGATCTTGAAGGCCAGACTTCCTGCATTTTCATTCACCTTAATGAAGTTTTTGTCCAAAGAAACCGTTGTTCCGGCTGTTGTAAAGGTGGTTGATGTCACTGCTGTAACCCCATTATCACTTAAATCTTCAACCGTATTGGGTTTAAGAGCCAGATAATACGTCTGTCCCGGAATAAGTACAGCCGTAGGAATTATTGTTATTTTATTATTACTGAAAGTGGTTGTGAAGGGAACTGAAGTACCTGATGAATTTCCTACACGTAAGTCTACAAGGTTTTGTGCATTAGAATCGGTGATCGCGGAATTGTCTGTAAGCCTTACATTCTCATTGAAAGAAATCGTTGGATTTACAGTGGTAGAAGCATTATTTGTGTTGTTAGCGGGAAGATAAGTCGTCGTAGGAGGAGTTGTGTCAGTACCTCCAGCGGCTGTGGCGTCCATTGTAAAATTATCAAAACGGTTATTACCAACCGTTCCACCTCCTGTAGCGGAGAATTCTACTTTTAATTTAAAATTCGGGTTATTGGAAACACCTGAAACGGCAGAAAAATCAAAAGTGATAAGCTGAGGATTGGCATCTTGTGGATTGATGGTCTGATACGGAACAAAAGTACTTCCATCCGTTGAATAAGACCATGATTGAGTTCCTGCGCCCTGTCCAGATCGTCTTGTCGTAAATTTGACAACAGCATTCTGATAACCTGTCGTAGGAAGATTGAACTGTAAAGCGCCCCCAATCGGATTGTTGAATCTTAGGTGGGTTCCGGACGGATCGCCGTTTCTTGTATTTAAATTATCAATATTGAAATTTTGTCCGGTACCTCCTGCAAAGTCTATTTCGCTGGTTCCGCCGGCTATGGCAGCAAGAGATCCACTTACCAAAGTGGAAGAGGGTGTCGTGATGGATGCTGCTGATGTATTGGTGTTAAAATTCCAGTAATGGATCAGTGTCTGTCCGAAAAGCCCGCCCTGAAGGAAGAATGCGGCGATGACAGATCCTTTTAATAGATAGTTGTTGGTCATTTTTTACTTGCATTAGATTTATGCAAAAATGAACTTTATACCCCGCAAGTATTTTAATGGAATTTTAATAAATGTTTAACAAACAGGTAACGGTTGCTGTTGAAACAAAAAGAAAAACAGCAAAACTCGTCCTTTCGTTAATTTACTTGCTGACTTTGCTTCCCGTGATATTCATTGTTTTATTTACAGATGTTTTTTCGTCTAGCGGATGTTTCTGCATATAAAAATAGCCTGAAACCGCGGTCAGGACCAGAAGTACAAAAACGACCAGAACAATTCTTTTTACCATATCTCTCATATTGCTAAATTTTTAATGTCCCTGATTTCCAAAACTGATGTGGGGTAACCTTTGTGCACGCCATTGATCATTGCTCTGCCCACTTCGTGTAAAGTTAATGATTTTGACGGTAAAAAAACAGGAAAAATCCAAATAATGGGTTTGAAGAACCATTTTACATGTATTTGACCTTCAACGGGTTTCATGAATCCCGGACGGAAATTAAATGCATTTCTGAAGCCTAATTTTTTCAATGCATTTTCAGTTCTGCCTTTTACCCTTGCCCACATCTGTTTTCCGCTTTCGGTACTGTCTGTATGAGCTCCTGAGACATAATTGAAAACCATGTCCGGATTCTGGTTCAGAACGGCCTTCGCAAAATACACGGTGGTATCGTAAGTGATCTTCGTGTAATCTTCTTCACTCATTCCCACACTGCTGATTCCTGCACAGAAAAAGCAGGCATCATAGCCTTTCAGGTTTTCATCGTTGAGATCTATCGTGAGGAAATCAGGAACTAAATATTCTTTGAGCTTTGGATGTGTTTTTCCGGAAGGTTTTCTGCTTACGCTTAATATTTCTGAAACATTAGGATTTTCAAGGCATTCCATTAAAACACCTTCACCTACCATACCGGTTGCTCCTGTAAGAATTATTTTGATCGGATTCATTTTCTATTGTTGATATTATGCAAGACGTACTAAGATATAGTATTACTTTAAATTTACAGAAAAAAAATTACATTTTAAAAGATATATTGAAGCACAGTTTTTTACATAAAGCAAAAACCAGCCAAATGATGACCGGTTTTTAGAATATACTGTGTAAGAAATTTATTTTTTTTCGTGCAGCTGACTGAAAATATTGTGGATCAATCCATCTGCTACGGAGATTTTAGGAACAAAAATCCTGTTGATATCCGACCATGACATCACATTATTGAAAATTCTCAAAGCGTGAACAAGAACATCCGCCCTGTCTTCTCTGAGGTTATGCTTGGTCATTCTTTCTTCTACAGAAAGCTCATTGAATTCTTTGTAGACCTTTTTAAGATGGGCAAGTGTCATCGGTTTTCCGTCTTTGGTTTTGCTCATCGAGAATACCTTATTGATATTCCCTCCAGAACCGATAGCCACGATGGGTCTTTTGCTGACGATATTATCTTTAATCTCATCCTTCATTTCCTGCCAGTTTTCAGGAGTTACGAGATTATTCAGAAGTCGGATGGTTCCGATATTGAAAGATTTTTCGTACACCATCTTTCCGTTTTCGTAAAAAGTAAGCTCTGTAGAACCTCCTCCAACGTCAATGTATAAATAGGCGAATTCTTTATCAAGGCCTTCTGCTACATGGTTTTCATAGATCAGTGTTGCTTCTTCGTCACCGGAGATGATCTCTATATTGATTCCTGAGGTTTCCTTAACCTGTCGGATGATTTCATTTCCGTTCGAGGCATCTCGCATGGCGCTGGTGGCACAGGCACGGTAATGCTCCACTTTATAAATCTTCATAAGGTCGCTGAAAATTTTCATCGAATCGATGACCATTTTTTCCCTTTCCTCACCGATCATGCCCATGGTAAATACATCCATGCCCAGTCTCAGAGGGATTCTTAAAAGATTAAGTTTTATAAATTCAGGTTTTCTGTTGCTGATCTTTACTTCATTGATCAGAAGTCTGGCGGCGTTGCTTCCTATATCTATCGCTGCGATCTTCATTTTTTGCTTGTTTTAGCTTTTAAATATTTGTAGGTTTCTATTTGAGAACGGCATTCCTTTTTATCATTCCTGACATACTCGTTGCTCAATTTTTTGTCTAAAATACGAGCTTTTACGTTATCTCTCAACTGAATGTCCAGAATATCTTTCAATTCCTTCTTCAGTTCCTTGTCTGTGATCCTCGCGGCAGCCTCAATTCTGTAGTCCAGATTTCGGGTCATCCAGTCGGCAGATGAGATGTACATGTCTTCTGCGCCTTTATTGTAGAAATACATTACCCTGGCGTGTTCCAGGTATTCGTCCACGATGCTGATCGCTTTTATTTTTTCTTTAAATTCTTTTTGATTCACCGGGCAATAGATTCCTCTTACAATGGTTTTTGTAATGACTCCGGCATAGGCAGCTTCGTAAAGCTTTTCTATCAGGGCTCTGTCACTCATAGAATTGGCCTTGATGATGATCTCAGCTTTTCTTCCCGCTTTGGCTTCTTCAATCTCCTTATCGATGTGGTGAACAATCTTTTCACGCATAAATTGCGGACAGATCATCAGGTTTTTGCAGGTTTTCAAAACCGGTAGAAAATCTTCTTTCGATTTTTTCAGGACATTAAATACTTTATTGATATCTGCCATGATGCCACGGTCGGCTGTCATCAATAAATGGTCGCCGTAGATTCTTGCGGTTTTTTCGTTAAAGTTTCCGGTACTTACAAAACCATATTGGAGCGTTTTATTGTGAGCTCTTTTTTTAATGATACAAAGTTTGGCGTGTACTTTTTTATTCGGCAAACCTACAAGAACATTAATTCCTTCAGGTTCAAACATTTCTTTCCACTTCAGATTGGATTCTTCGTCAAATCTTGCCTGAAGTTCCAGCATAACCGTTACTTCCTTACCATTTCTTGCAGCGTAAATCAGGGCATTACTGATCTTTGAGTTGCCGGCAAGACGGTACGCTGTAATTTGGATTGATTTTACATCAGGATCCATGGCTGCTTCACGGAGAAGATCAATCACAGGATTGTATTTATGGTAAGGGAAGGACAGGAGAACGTCTTGTTTTAAGATAACATCCGTCACTCTTTCGCCGTGTTCAAAAGCCTGATGGGTAAAAGAAGATCTCTCCACAGGTCTTGCGTAGGTTTCGAACACGTCCGGGAAATCCATAAAATGTTTGAAATTGTGGATTTTTCCGCCTGGAATGATACTGTCTTTTTTCGTTAAATTTAATTTTCGGATAAGAAGTTCCAGCAGAGCTTTATCCATATCTTTATCAAAAACGAAACGGGTAGGTTTTCCCTTTCTTCTGTTTTTAAGTCCTTTTTCTATTTTTTCTGCGAAGTTGGTCCGGATGTCATTGTCCAGTTCCAGTTCGGCATCTTTGGTTACTTTGAAAGCATTGGCGGCAAATTCGTCATAGCCGAAATAGGAGAAAATATGCGGAAGGTTGAACGTAATGACATCTTCCAGCAGCATCACATTTTTTTCTTCCGGATCTTCCGTTGGCAACAGGACAAATCTTCCCACAAAACGGGATGGAATTTCAATAATCGCATAATTACTGGAATACTGCCAGTCCTTTTTTCTCATGGCAACTCCCAGGTAGAGACTTTTATCTCTTAAATAAGGCATCGGTGTATTTTCATGAAGCAGAATAGGAATCACATTGGATTCTACCACTTCATCAAAATACTGTCTTACAAATTCCTTTTGCTTGGCAGTGAGGTTTTTAGCATTTTTAATAGACACTTTAAGGCTGGCCATTTCAACCTGAATGTTTTTCCAGGTCTTGTCGAAATTCTGCTGCTGTCTGATCACGATTTCGTTGATCCGCTGAAGAATTTTGGAAGGTGGCTGATAGAAAGATTCTGCAATTACTTTTTCTTTAAAATCCATTGCCCGCTTTAATCCGGCTACACGCACCCTGAAAAACTCATCTAAATTGTTGGAGAAAATTCCAAGGAAACGTATTCTTAAATGTAAAGGAACATTTTCGTCCATGGCTTCCTGTAAAACCCTTTCATTGAAAGCAAGCCATGTAATATCTCGCGGATTAAAGTGTACTGACATTCTAAAGTGTATATTTTATCAAAAATAGCAATTCATGAAGTTCCGGTCTCTATTTTCAAGGTTAAACTTTGATTAATTTTTTAACGGAATCATCAAAAAATGTATTTTAATGAAGATATTGTCATTTTTAATTGTTAATTTTTTATTAATATTTCATCGAAATTTGAATTTTATAAAATTATCAATAAACATATATGAAATCTGTTGTTTTACCTTTAGTAGTCACATAAAAGGGAAAAAATTTCGAATTCAGATTTAATAATATATTTATATTTGTTTCATATAAATTTAAATAATCATGAAAAAACTTTTACTATTGTCAGTTGGCTTATTGATGGCTAATGTGTACGGACAGCGGGAATGTGGAACCACCGAAAAGATGAATGAATTCTTTGCAAGAAATCCACAGGCTCTGGCAAAGAAACAGGACCTGAGAAATTATCTGACGAGTAAAAATACAACAGGGAAGAATGTACAGAACGTTATTACTATTCCTATTGTAGTGCACGTTTTGTATAAAAATGGCACACAGAATATTTCTGAAGCTCAGATTGCATCACAGATCGCCGTACTTAATAATGACTTCAGAAAACTGAATGCTGATTTTAACACGGTAGTTCCAGCCGTATTTCAGCCTATGGCAGCAGATATGGAGCTTGCGTTCTGTATGGCTACAAAAGATCCGAGCGGAAATTCTACCAACGGAATTGAAAGAAAATCTGTGGCTTCCAATTTTAATTTTGCTGATAATTATTATCAGGCTTCGGGACTTACCGCCTGGGATCCTACAAAATATCTGAATATATGGGTAGGAGATATGCCAAATCCGTATTTAGGATGGGCTTATTTGCCGGATGCTGCCGGATATCCTGAAGATGGTTTAGCTATTGGGTACAAATATTTTGGAACTACCGGTGCTGCACAGTTTCCATATAATGGAGGAAGAACTGCGACTCATGAAATAGGTCATTATTTTGGACTTCTGCACCCTTGGGGGGAAGACGACAGTCTTTGCGGAACAGCTGATAATAATGACGGATGTGCGGACACTCCTGCTACCAATAATCCTTATTTCGGGGGGAATGTTTTCCCGGACAATACCAATACATGTACACCTTCAGATAATGGTGCTATGTTTATGAATTTTATGGATTATGTTACAGATACAGAGATGGCACTTTTCAGCAATGATCAGAAAACAATTAAAACCAATACCATGTCTGGCCCGCGAGCAAGTCTTCTGAATTCAAACGGATGTGCATTTTTAGCGGTGAATGAAGTGGAAAAGGCAAATTCTATCAATTTATTCCCGAACCCTACTACACAGTATATTTCGATAGCATCACCTTTGGCAAAAATCAATGAAGTTGAAATTTTCAACGCTGAAGGACGATTGATGAAAAAAGCGGTCATTAAAAACGAAACTGATAAAATTGATGTAAAAGATTTTGCCAGCGGAGTATATTATGTCAGAACCTACAACGGAAAAGATTTTGTCAAATCGATGAAGTTTATCAAAAAATAAGTGAAAATATTTCCAATATTAGTTCAATTAAACCCCGATTCAGTCGGGGTTTAATTTTTAATATGTCATTTTGTCACAAAATAGGAGATGGTACAGATATTGAGAAATTGAGATTGTAAATTAAATATAAAAATAGAAAAAATATAAATATTATGAGTAAAATAATTGGAATTGACTTAGGAACAACCAACTCTTGTGTTGCTGTAATGGAGGGGAAAGACCCTGTTGTTATCCCTAACGCTGAAGGTAAAAGAACAACTCCGTCTATTGTAGCATTTACAGAAGATGGTGAAAGAAAAGTAGGGGATCCTGCAAAAAGACAGGCTGTAACGAATCCAAAGAAAACTGTATACTCTATCAAGAGATTTATCGGTACTCATTTTAAGGAAGATGCTAAAGAAATTTCAAGAGTACCTTATGAAGTAGTAGCAGGACCCAATGATACCGTAAAAGTAAAAATCGACGACAGAGAATATACACCACAGGAAATTTCTGCAATGACACTTCAGAAAATGAAGAAAACTGCTGAAGATTACCTTGGTCAGGAAGTAACAAGAGCAGTAATCACTGTTCCCGCTTATTTCAACGATGCACAGAGACAAGCTACTAAAGAAGCTGGAGAAATTGCAGGTCTTATAGTAGAAAGAATCATCAACGAACCTACCGCTGCAGCTTTAGCTTACGGTTTGGATAAAAGCCACAAAGATCAGAAGATCGCTGTTTATGACCTTGGAGGTGGTACTTTCGATATCTCTATCCTTGATTTAGGAGACGGTGTATTCGAAGTATTGTCTACAAATGGTGATACCCACTTAGGAGGTGATGACTTTGATGATGTGATCATCAACTGGATGGCAGATGAATTCAAAGCTGAAGAAGGGGTAGAATTAAAAACTGATGCTATTGCTCTTCAGAGATTAAAAGAAGCTGCTGAAAAAGCAAAAATCGAGTTATCTTCTTCTCCTCAGACTGAGATTAACTTACCTTATATCACAGCTACAGCTACAGGTCCTAAACACTTAGTGAAGACTTTAACTAAAGCTAAATTCGAGCAGTTAGCTGCTGATCTTGTAAGAAGATCTATGGAGCCGGTAGCAAAAGCGTTGAAAGATGCAGGTCTTTCCACTTCTGATATCGACGAAGTATTATTGGTAGGAGGTTCTACAAGAATTCCAATCATTCAGGAAGAAGTAGAAAAATTCTTCGGTAAAAAACCTTCAAAAGGGGTTAACCCGGATGAGGTAGTTGCTGTAGGAGCTGCTATTCAGGGAGGAGTATTGACAGGAGACGTAACAGATGTATTACTTCTTGACGTTACACCGCTTTCTTTAGGTATCGAAACAATGGGTTCAGTATTTACTAAATTGATTGATGCCAACACGACGATCCCAACTAAAAAATCTGAAGTATTCTCTACAGCTTCTGACAACCAGCCGGCTGTAAGCATCAGAGTAGGACAGGGAGAAAGAGCAATGTTCAACGATAACAAAGAAATCGGAAGATTTGATCTTTCTGATATTCCACCTGCACCAAGAGGAGTTCCTCAGATCGAAGTAACTTTCGATATTGATGCTAACGGTATCTTGAACGTTTCTGCTAAAGATAAAGGAACCGGAAAAGAGCAAACGATCAAGATTCAGGCTTCTTCAGGTCTTTCTGACGAAGAAATCGAAAGAATGAAGAAAGAAGCTCAGGAAAACTCCGTAGCTGATGCTAAGAGAAAAGAAGAAGTTGAAATCTTAAACAAAGCTGACGGATTGATCTTCCAGACTGAAAAGCAGTTGAAAGAATTCGGTGATAAACTTTCTGCTGACAAAAAAGCAGCAGTAGAAGCAGCTCACACAGAATTGAAAGCAGCTTTCGAAATTAAAAATGTTGACGATGTAAAAGCTAAAACAGAAGCTTTAGATGCAGCATGGATGGCCGCTTCAGAAGAAATGTATGCAGCTGGACAGCAAGCTCAGGGTGGAGACGCCGGAGCAGGTGCTCAAAATGCTGGAGCTAACGCAGGAAGTGCAGATGATGTACAGGATGCAGACTTCGAAGAAGTAAAGTAAATAAGTGTAAGTAAACCTTACTTTTAATTATACAACCGCAGTAAACCTGGTTTACTGCGGTTTTTTGTTGTGAAATATATTAGTCATTTGAGCTGAATATATAGGGAGTAATAGAATGATAGTTTGATTATTATTAATAAATATTCATGATAATTTAAGAATGAATAAATTATAATTTACTTTAAATATGTATATTTGTTTTTATTTAGAATAAATAAATATTGAAATTAATAATTAAAATGTATACACTATAAAACGGGAATCGTATAATCTCAATCAATTAATCACGACCCGTTTTGTAGCCCTTATTAAAAACTTAAAAAACTATGGAAAAGCTTAGCAAAAGAATTGCAGCACTGGATTTAATCAAAGGAATGAGTGTAATCGGCATGATTATCATTCACACTTTACTTATTTATGCGAACGTAAAGTCGCAGTCGGAGACCGTTATCGGTAGCTTTATTGTCTTTCTGGGAAGAGGAACTTCTATTTTCCTGATCTGTATGGGGATCACCTTTATGACGTCAAGTCATCAGAGTCTTAAAAGCTCAATTAAACGGGGCGGTTTACTTTTATTAGCTGCTTTCTTCATGAACTTTATGAAGTTTATTGTTCCTGCAGTTCTGGGTTTCGCTCCCGATAATTTTATTCAGAAATATGGATGGCACGGCCCGATAGAACAGCAGTATATGTATCTGGTCATGCTGGGAGATATCTTACAATTGGCCGGAATTTCTTTACTGTTTGTAGGCTTTATCCGCGAATATGTGAAAAATAAATATGCTATTCTGGCTATCGGATTGCTGATCGCATTGGTATCCAGAGAAGTCAGCGGAACTATAATTGATTATCCCGTTATCAACTATATCACAGATCTTTTTTTCAGCAATGATTATCCTGCTTACATCTATTTTCCGGTATTTCCGTGGATGTCTTTTATTATCATCGGGATGTTTTTTGGAAAATGGTTTCTGGAACTTAATCATGACAGCAGGAAGTTATTCAGGAATATGCTGTATGTAGGACTGATATTCGTAGCTATTGGGGCTCCTTTGGTTTTTGGATTTGATGCCTATAATTACAATGGTTTTTATCATATGGGTCCCGGAGGTGTTATCTACTTTGCCGGATGGACATTGATTTTCCTATGGATTATTTTCAGAATCACCGCAAAAATGAAAGATAATAAGTTCACAAGTCTTTTAAAATACTGCAGCAGAAATCTAACTTCAATGTACATGATCCAGTGGATCTTAATTTCATGGGGAAAAGGGATTTTCGGATACAGACAGCATGGCATCGGATCCGTATTACTGTTGATCCTACTTTACATGATTCTTACATTCTCAGTTCAGAAATTACTGGATCTCTTAAAAAAGAAAAAACCGGTGATCGTTCTTGAACAGCCTATTTTAGTAGATGAAACTGTCCTGAAGTGATCAATTTGAACATATTGAAGGAGATGATAAAGAAAGAAGGAATGGAAAACGAGGTTATAGTTTTTCTTCAATTGGATTAAATTATTTTCATGTCATACAGGTTTGGCTTGTTTTATGTTATATTTATCAAACTAACTTAAAAAAAAAGACAATATGAAAAAGAATGTATTGACCTTATTAGCGTTCGGTTTATTTGCAACAGCTGTTCATGCTCAGGAAACGGTAAAACAGGAAGCAAAAAATGTAGGTACTGCCATTGAAAAAGGGGCAAAAGCAACAGAAAAAGGAGTTAAAAATGGGGCAGAATGGGTTGGAGACAAAACTAAAAAAGGAGCAACAGCTACAAAAAAAGGGGTTAAAAAAGGCACAAAATGGGTTGGTAAAACAGCAACCAAAGGTGCGAAAAGCGTTAAAAAGACCGCTGTAAAAGGTGCAGATGCAGTTGCAGATGGTTATAAAGATGTAAAAGCAGATTTGAAAAAATAATTTTTCAGGAAAAATATAAAAAACGACTTCAACAAAAGAAGTCGTTTTTTTTTATACAAAGGCTCAAAGTATTAATAATAGAATGACATGAGATTTATATCTTTTATGTACTTTAAAAGAGTAAGACATTGAAGGATAAGTAAAAGATATCACAAGAAAAATAGCTAAATTCGTATCAGTAAATCCAAAACAAAATTTAAATGAAATTTTTTAAAGTAATCCTTGTTGCCTCTTTATTTCTGTTTCAGCTGAATGCAGCGCAGGAAAAGGCAGATACAGAACTGAACAAAGCGCTTACAGAAGCTAAAGCTCAAAAGAAAAATGTTTTGCTCGTATTCCATGCTTCATGGTGCGGCTGGTGCAAACTGATGGAGAAAAATATGAACCTTCCTGAAACAAAACCGATCTTCGATAAGAAATTCGTAACCACTTACATCGATGTGCAGGAAAGAGGAGAAAAGAAAAAACTTGAAAATCCGGGCGGACAGGAACTGATGAATAAATACAAAGGAGAAAATGCCGGACTTCCTTTCTGGCTGATCCTAAATCCAAAAGGAGAGGTGCTCGCCGATTCTTTCGATAGCAAAGGTGATAATCTGGGATCTCCCGCAACCCCTGATGAAGTGTCTACATTCATGGCCAAGCTGGAGAAAAGCTCAAAAATGAATAAAGAAGAACTTCTGACCATTCAGAAAGTATTTGTGAAAAAAGATAAATAAAAGAAACTCCCCGGATATGATGTCCGGGGAGTTTTTATTCAGATGAAAAGGTTAAAAGATTGGAAGCTGGAGGATGGAAGTTACTATTGGCCAGTAAGTATTTAACCATTCCTTTTAAATGTATTGAAGTCGTTTTTAAAAGGTAATGTGGTCAAAAATAGTTGGTGTTTTTTAGCAAAATAATTCGTAATATTTCGCAGTTGATTGGAAGAGG
>NZ_JAOAMU010000008.1 GCF_025154075.1 Chryseobacterium herbae | reverse complement strand
CATAAGCCATAAGCCATAAGCCATAAGCCATAAGCCATAAGCCATAAGCCATAAGCCATAAGCCATAAGCCATAAGCCATAAGCAAGGTCTTGTACAAAAATGTGCGGGATTTTTTGTTATCAATCTGGACATGAGTAATTGAGCGGACGTTGATCATTTATCCATTATAGATTATCATTTATAACTTTTACCCAAATATTGTTCCCATATCATCCTGGTTGAGCTTTTGTCCTAAAGTCTTATACTATCAGAACCAATAAACTGATATCCATATGTTTCCTATATATTCAATAGGAGCGGGCTTTAGCCCGCTTACCATATATATCCATCGCAAAAGGATTTAGCCAAAACTTAGACTTATACTGCAGGATTCTTCATCTCTTTCTTATAATGTTTTACCCTCTGATAGATCATTTTTCAATACCATATGAAAGGTTTTATTCATCAAAAGGGGTAATGGTCAAAAAAACAAAAAACCGCTCTATAAAGGGCGGTTTTCTTATTCTTTCTGATTTTTCAATCTTACATAGTGTTGTCCGGGCATTTGAAATCATCACTGCAAGTTGCGCAAACTACGGTACCGCTGCAGTAATACATACAGAATTCAGGTTCAGGAAGTTTAATTGCTCCTGCTCCGGAGATGCTTTTTAATTGGCCTTTGTCTAGTTTTTTTAGATTTTTCATATTGTTTTAATTAAAAATTTGATAGTAAAGTAAAGATAATTAAAATATTATTAACTAAAATAAAATGTGGTAGGATTTACTATTAAATTTTTTGACGTAAAAAAGACAAATCAGCATAATTTAAAAGAAAAGAATTTAAATTTCATCATGCAGTGAATAAATTGAGTTAAGTCTTTGATTATTAGTTAAAAATAATTAATTTTAATTACATCAAAGCGTTATCCGAAAAGCTGATAGAGTAGGAAACATCAAAAACAAAAAACCATGAAAAATTTAAAAAGACTTTCCCGGGGAGATCAGAAGAGAATTTCTGCCGGAGACCTAACTCCATCTTTCTGTTTTGAAGGTGAAGGACCGGGAACTGGAGGATGTTCGGCAGGACAGATCTGTTCAGGCGGAAAATGTGTACCTTATGTAGATCCGGGAACTGGTGGAGGAGGCCCTGGATCGGGTGGTGATACCTATACATGCATTTGTCCATGGGGAACCTTTACGCAAACGACTCCTTGTCCGGAGTTTTATTGTATAACGGGATAGGTTTTAAAAATGCATGGAAGTTAAGATAGGAAATTGAGGTTAGAGGCTATAAAGAATAATTTTAAACAGTTTTATACGTGTTTTAAAGCTTGCTTCAAAAACTTAAAATAACTGTCAGAATAACACCTTTTCAGCCTTGCTGTACCGGCTTCCGATGTATTCAGTAGTTAATAAATACTACAACTATGGAAAATTTAAAAGAAATTTAAAGAAAAGACCTGAAAAAGATCAGTGGAGGATCAGGAAATTGTTCTGAAATAAGAGATACATTTGAAGATCCCTGTACAGAATTAAATAGTATGGGAACAGGATATTACCGTTTTAACAGCTGTAGTCTTTCCTGTGAGAGAATGCCTTGAGGACTTGGTTTTTAACCAACTTTCACTATAAAATAAAAGTCAATAATTAATCTGAAGGCTGCAGCACTAAGCTGATAACCGGAATACAGATCAATTATTGACTTTTTTATATTACTTTTTGATAAGTCCTAATTCAATAAGTCTTTCATGTAAAAATTCTCCCGCCGTTGTATCTTCATATAACTTAGGATTCTTTTCGTCAATACAGTTTTCAAGCGCATTTAACGACATTCCGCTTACCGGATGCATAAAGAAAGGAATTGAGTACCTTGAAGTTCCCCATGATTCTTTAGGCGGATTAACCACTCTGTGAATGGTAGATTTCAATTTATTGTTGGTATGTCTTGACAACATATCTCCAACATTGATCATTAATTCATCCGGTTCTGCAATCGCATCGATCCAGTCTCCGTTGTGGTTTTGAACCTGTAAACCTTTACCCTGAGATCCCATCAAAAGAGTAATCAGGTTGATGTCTCCGTGAGCAGCTGCTCTTACCGCATCATCAGGCTCCTGAGTAATTGGGGGATAGTGAATAGGTCTTAAAATAGAATTTCCTTCTGCGATTTTATCGTCAAAATAAAACTCATCCAGACCAAGATAGATCGCCAAAGCTCTTAATACATATTGGCCTGTTTTTTCAAGCATCTGGTAGGCTTCTTTACCTACTTCGTTGAATTTCGGAAGTTCATCAACGATGACGTTGTCCGGATACTCCGATTTGTACTTTGAATCATCAGACACATACTGTCCGAAATGCCAAAATTCTTTTAAATCACCTTTTTTGAAACCTTTGGCGGTTTCTTTACCGAATCCTACGTAACCTCTCTGGCCACCGATTCCTGGAATTTCATACTTCTGCTTCGTTTCTACAGGCTGGTCAAAAAAGTTTTTAACCTCTCCATAGAGTTCATCTACTAGTTTGTCATCAAGAAAATGGCCTTTTAAGGCTACAAAACCAATTTCTTCATAAGCTTTTCCGATTTCATTTACAAATTTCTGTTTGCGTTCCGGGTTGTCCGAAAGGAAATCACGCAGGTCTACACTAGGTATTTTATCCATTTTTAGAAATTTACGAATTACAAAATTACATATTTTTTGATTGAAATGATTTTAAAATAGGTATTTATCCGTTAAATTTGCTGTATGAAAAAATATTCTTCTAAGAGAAGTATTCAGATACTTGCCCATCTTCTTCAGCAGTACGGAATTTCAGATGTCATCATTTCCCCGGGATCCAGAAATGCACCCCTGGCGATTCATTTTTCAGAAATTGATGCCTTCAACTGTTACAGCATTGTAGATGAAAGAAGCGCAGCTTTTGTAGGAATAGGAATGGCTATAAGTGAGAAAAAACCTGTGGCAATAACTTGTACCAGCGGTTCTGCCGTGGCCAATTATTACCCTGCGGTGACTGAAGCTTTTTACCAGAATGTTCCGCTTTTAATCCTGACCGCTGACCGACCTACAGATTTCGTAGATATTTTTGACGGACAGACCATCAGGCAAAAGGATATTTTTCATCAGCATTCTTACGGTGACTTCCAGCTTATAGAAGACAGCAAAGAGAATGCGGAAGACATTAATTTTGACATTATTAAAAAAGCCATCGAGCTCTGTTTTGAAAAGCAGGGACCGGTGCATATCAATATTCCTTTAGAAGAACCATTGTATGAGTTGGTTTCAGAACTTCCTTCTTTCCCGACCGTTGAAAAAACAATCAGACATAAGGAATACGAGATTCCGTCTAACTTAGTTGCAGACTGGCATACGTCGCAAAGAATCATGCTTTTGGTAGGAACCAGAGATTACAGCCCGGAACTGGAAAATCAATTGACGCAGTTGGTGAAAAACCATTCTGTGGTGGTGTTGAGTGAAGCTAATTCCAATTTGTATCATGAAAAGTTTTTCAGACATATTGACCGCTATATCTTTAATTTTACAGAGGAAGATTATAAGACCTATGCTCCGGATCTTCTGATCACGATAGGTCAAAATGTAGTTTCCAAGAAAGTAAAGCAGTTTCTGAGAAATGCACGCCCGAAACAGCACTGGCATTTGGATGAAGTATGGCAGCCGGATACGTATTTTTCCCTGACGGAGAAGATCGAGGTGAAGCCTGAAGTTTTCTTTTCCAAACTGTTGAAGTTCATCAATCTTGAACCGAGACCTTATTTTAATCTTTGGGATGTTTTAAGGGATAAAAAAGATGCTAAGCACGAATTGTTCCTGAATAAAGCTGAGTTTTCAGATTTTTACTTCTTTAATAAAGCTTCGCAAACCATTCCGGAAAACTATAATATCCATTTCAGTAATTCTTCAGCGATCAGATATGCACAGCTGTTTGATTTCGGAAAGAGAAAAATCTACTGTAACAGAGGAACTAGTGGGATAGATGGTTCTACTTCTACAGCAATGGGCTTTGCTATTAAGAATGCGAATCCTACCTTGCTTATTACCGGAGATTTAGGTTTCTTCTATGATATCAACGGGCTTTGGAACCAATATATTCCGCCATTTGTAAGGATTATCATTTTCAATAATGGGGAAGGAAATATCTTTAAGATCATTCCGGGACCTGGAAATGCCAATCCAAATACATTGGATGAATTTATTGCGACCAAACACCGCAAACATGCTGAACATTTAGCCAAACACTTCGGGTTCTCCTACATCAAAGTGGAAGATGAGCCAACATTGGACAGAGTTCTGGAGAATTTCTTCAAGCCGGATCTGCAGCCGAAAATCCTGGAAGTGAATACCTACGGAAAAAACAGCGCAGATGTTCAGAAGGCTTACTTCGAATTTATGAAAGGAAATAATTAAATTAGCGCGCTAATAGAAATACAGATATGAATAAAATTTTTCTTCTTTTTTTGAGTTTGACAGGTTCTTTCTTTTATTCTCAAAATTATTCCGGAGGTGCCGGTACGGTTGGCAATCCTTACAGAATGGCCACTCTTGAAGATTTAAGGTATTTAAGTGAACATAGTTCAGATTGGGGTGATAAATATTTTTTACAGACTTCAGATATCAATGCCACTACTTCTTCTACCTGGAATAATACACAAGGATTTAATCCAATAGGTAATACATCTTCATCTTTTTCAGGTACTTATGACGGAGGTGGTTATAATATAACAGGACTGGTCGTTAACCGGTCTGCTATTATGTATGGAGGGATGTTTGGTATAGTATCAACTTTTGGAACACTTAAAAATATCAATTTAGTAGGAGGTTCTTTTTATGCAGATATGTACGTTGGTAGCTTAGCAGGGGAAACCTCAGGAACTGTTACCAATTGCAGCTCTTCTGCCAGTGTAAAGGCTCAAAAAGATGCAGGAGGACTGATAGGGGTTATAAAAAGAGGAATTACCAATAGCCATGCGACAGGGACTGTTACATCAGGTTATACCAGTAGTGCGGGTGGATTAGCCGCTTCGGCAGGTGGAGGAATGGTATCGAACTGCTATGCAACAGGGCAGGTGAATGGCGGTATTGCAGGAGGATTGATAGGAGGTGCATCAAGTGAAATAATGAGCAGCTATGCAACAGGTGCTGTAATGGGAGGAAGTACGGTAGGAGGACTTGTAGGCATTACTTCAAAACTGGTCTCCAATTCTTATGCGACCGGGAATGTAAGTGGAGGCACTGTAGGAGGTTTGATAGGATGGACAACGAGTTCAGTAACTAAAAGCCATGCAACTGGAAATGTGAATGCTTCTACCTTTGGATCTAATTCTGCAGGAGGGTTGATCGCTATTATTGGGCATGGTACTGCAGCATCATCTTTTTCCAGTATAAGCCTATCTTTTTCCACAGGAACAATTACAGGGGGCTCTTCCGTCGGTGGTTTGGTTGGATTTGGAATAGACAGACAAAAAATCAGTATTATCAATTGTTATTCCAGAAGTAATACACCTCAGGGGAGTGCAGGTTTAGTTGGATATTTTGAAGAGAGTGGAGCATTTATTTCCACTAGCTATGCAGCAGGTCAGCTTGGAGGAAACAATCCGGGAGGGCTCATTGGATATGGGCTGAATGTTACATTTAGTAAAGCATATTGGGATCGTCAAACGACGGGAACTTTAATTGCTGATGCTTCAGGTTGGAACACCACGGACGGAGGAAGAACTACCCTGGAAATGAAAAATCAGAATACCTTTGTCAATTGGGATTTCTCAAATATATGGAGTATCGACCCTCTGATCAATGATGGTTATCCTTATCTGAAGGAAAATTCGGGACACCTGGCTACAAAAGAATCCGCTAAAAAAGATGATTTCCAGATAAAAATATACCCTACAATAGTAAAAGATATAGTGTATATTTCTTCAGATTTTACTGTTCTGAAGTACTCGGTTTTAGACTTACAGGGTCGTCTGCTGAAACAAGGGACATCTGGTTCCAAAGATTTCAGTATAGATCTTACTAGTTTAGCCCAGGGAGCTTACCTGATTAATCTGACTCATGAAAAAGGAGCCACTTCAAAAAAGATTATAAAGAAATAAATCTTTAAAGATCAAGATATTCTTCATTCCCCGGCAGATTGTTAATTCTGTCGATCGGATAAATAAACATATCATCAAAGTCATTCAGGGCATTAATCAGTTGGAAATGAGAGAACTGCTTAATGTTCTGAAGCGTGACTTCGGCCTCTTTTATTTTCTTGTTTTTCAATAGGTTCTGTCTCTGTACACCATTCAAAAGATAGGTATTCGGGGTGAACCAATCCTTGCCTTTAAGAAAAAGAATGTTTGAAAAAGAGGTATCGGTGATATGATTGTTTTTGACAATAATGATTTCCTCCGCTTTAGATTTCATCTTCATCTTCTCCAGTTCCTTGCGGTCCTCAAATTTGAAAGAATAGTCGAAGCTGTTGTTTTCCACCAGCTGAAAACTTTGTATTTCAGGGATGGCATAGGGGATCATCTGAGTCCTGATTCTTTTATCAAGATCATAGGAAAGTCTCAGCTTAAACAGACCGTCTTCGTCGTGATCAAGGTTTTTGAAGATCTTACCAAGATCAATAGACCCTTCTTTTCCGAAGTGGGCAAATGTCTGGTTGACGCGTTTTTGATGTAGTTCTAAAAGGAAAATCTCCTTATCTTCTACCTTTATGCTTTCAATGAATTGGGACATAGATTTTATTTTTCATTTCCTGATATTCGTCTTCTAACCTGCTCATATGTGTTATACCGCCACCGCTTTTGAAATAAAGTTTATCTCCTTCTTTTTCTATAAAACGGATCATAACGCAGCTGTCCAGGTTTTCACCATCGAACCAGCCACATACTCCGGTATAATATCCTCTGTCGTATCCTTCTGCATCTAAGATTATTTCCAGCGTTTTAGGCTTTGGAGCTCCAAGGATTGATCCGGCGGGAAGCAGTTTTTTCATTATGCTCCCTATTTTTTGTGCAAATTCAGGTTTTACAGTTCCTGAAATTTCAGAGCTCATCGCATACAGGTCTTTCTGCTGTGTCCTGATGAGATCTATATGCTGAAATTGGTCCACTTTCACATCGTTGGCTACCATGCTGAGATCATTCCGAAGAAGATCCACTACCGTATAATGCTCCGCTTTTTCCTTTTTGTCGTTTTTCAAAACTTCAGCCGCATTTTCCAAAGATGCATCAATAGTGCCTTTCATCGGATAGGTTAAAATTTTGCCGTCTATAATCTTTACAAAAGTTTCAGGAGAAAAAAATACAAAAAAATCTTTAGAATACACTTTGTACTTCGCAATTGAATGATAAAAAATTTCATCCAGGCTTAAATTCGTCTGAACTTCCGTTTTTCTGGTATAATTGGTAAGATATGAATTTCCAAGGCGAATATTTTTCTGAACCTTGTCAAATCCATATTTAAAACTTTCCAATGATTCGGGGAAAGGAGTCCATTCAATTTTTTTATTGAGAACGTGTTGTTGTTTTGAGTTCGAAAAGCATTGAAAATCAATTAACAAACCTGATTTGTCAATTTCATTTTCTTGATAGACTTCTACATTTTCCGTTAGGAAATCGATCATGAAAAAGAACGGCACCTTCTGAAGGGAAAGTTCGTCCATTTCCACAAATTTTTGATGATTCATTGAAAACATTCTGCAAAAATAATTAATGATGACTACTTTTGTGTAAAATTTTTTTAATGCAGAGCAGATATCCACAGAAACCGGGAATAGATTTTATATTGAAGCAGGCTTTTTTCTATTGGAATAAGACCCTTTTTTACCAGTTAATATTTTCCATCTTTTATTTTGGAATTTTTTTCACCGTACTTTTTTTCTTTGATGGGAGGTATGGAATTTTAGGACAATATGCCGAAGCTGCAAAATATGCAAAAGACGGCATGGAAGCCTATTCTGCGCAGGTTATTAAAATGCAGTCCACACCTGGATTTCAGTATTTTTCATGGGCTATTGTGGGAACATCTATCTTCCTTTACCCGTTAAATATTGGTTTTTTCCAGATTTACAGGAAAATTGATCTGAACGAAAAGTTGGAGTTGGGAGATCTTCTTGTAGGCTACAATGGATTTAATTTTTTCAAATACATCGGATACTTTATTTTCTGGTCATTTGTTTATTTATATACCCTTCAGACGATAATTCTCGCTATTGTCTGGGTTTTTGTCACAGTCTTCGTGGCTCCGCTTATGTTTTTTAACAATAAGAGGATTTTTGAAGCCATTTCATTGAATGTTCAGGCTTTAAGAAAATATTTTCTGGAAATATTGGTGTGTGTTATCGTAGCTGCTTTCTTTAAATATATTGGTTTCACCTTATTTTTTGTGGGTGGACTGTTCACATTTCCTTTTTGGAACGCTATGATTTATTCATTGTATAAAACAGTTTTCTCTGAAAAAAGCTAAACTTTAAAAAGGTTTAATATGTTTTTCTGCCAAAAAAAGTTAATTTTGGTAAAAATCATTAAATATTAAACTATGTCAGAATTTAACGAATTTGACCAACAAGGGTCCGTTCCAAACAGAGATACGGGATCTATTATTTCGCATTCCTTTGAAATGTTTAAAGGAGTATTCCTTTATGGAATCGTAGCGATGGTAATTTACACGATAGCAGGTTTTGCGATCCAGTTTATCAGTGGGTTCAATTCTGCTTCCATGATGGAGGAAATGAGAGATGCCGGCGGAGATTACTCAAACTTCAGCTACTGGAATGTTCCGGGATTGTCATTGTATATTTCATTATCCAGTCTTTTAGGGCTTTTGCTTGCTCCATTGTATGTAGGTTTGATCTATATTGTTAATAAATACAATTCCAAAATCCAGATCGATTTTGCTGATCTGTTCATCGGGTACAAGCAAAATTTTGTGAATATTCTGATCTATGCTATTATTTCCTGGGTTATTTGCGGTGTTGCGGTTTCACTGTGTTTCTTCCCTGTTATTTTTGTGTATCCTCTGCTTTTACTGGGGTATCCAATCTTATTGTTTGAAAATGCATCAGCAACCGAAGCTTTAGGAAAGTCTTTCAATATTGCAAAAGAGAATTATGGAACGTTTCTTGGAGCGACTGTAGTAGGAGCATTAATTTCTGCAGCAGGAATTATTCTGTGTGGTATCGGTATTATTGTAACGGCTCCGTTCATGATGATCGTGATGTATTCTACATATTGTGCTTTCTTAGGCAAGCCGAGACAGATTGAATTTAAAAAATAAATATAAAATAGATGATAAATAAGGATAAACAGATAAGTAGCGTTGCGATAAAACAAGTCGCTCTACTGGCCATAATTCTGGTTCTGACCGGGTTGATCTGCTTTAACCTTTCGCTATTCATACCGTCGGTGTTGGGGGCAATCACGATTTACGTAGTCTGCAGAAAGTACAATTTCTACCTGCAAGAGCAGAAAAAGTGGAAACCCTGGCTTTCAGCGCTTGTACTGATGCTGGCGAGTCTTATCATCCTTATTCTTCCCATTTATTTTATTGCGGATCTGCTGATCGAAAAACTGGGGAATGCTCAAGCTTACATGGCTAAATTCAATGTTTTTCTGGATAAGATCCATGACTATATTTACACAAAAACCAATTTTAATATTCTTAGCAAAGAAAATATAGATAAAGTAAAGAGTTCTGCCGGAAGAATTTCCACATCAGCACTCAGCGGGACATTCAATACGCTTACGGTGGTCATGTCCATGTATTTTATCCTTTATTTTATGCTTGCAAGTCCGAGACTATTTGAGAGAATTCTGAGTTCGTCTGCTCCTCTGAAGAGAGCGAATATTTCTTTGATTGGCGAAAAGCTTAGAAAACTGATTATGGCCAATGCCATCGGGATTCCCGTTGTAGCATTAGGGCAGGGAATTGTGGGGCTTGTAGGATACTTCATCTTTGGAGCACCGAGTCCGGTTCTTCTTTTTGCTCTAACGGCAGCTGCTTCCATGATTCCAGTCGTAGGAGCGGCCATTATTTATGTTCCGGTCTGTATCTTTATGATTGCAGAAGGAAATACTGGTCAAGGACTTGGTCTGGCTGCTTATTGTGTGGTCGTTGTCGGGCTTACGGATAATCTGCTTCGTTTTACGCTCTTAAAAAAACTGGAAAATATACATCCACTGAATACCGTATTCGGAATTATCATGGGGATGAATTTATTTGGTTTTATGGGGCTTATTTTCGGGCCGATTCTTATCTCGTTTACCTTACTGCTTATTCAGATCTACAGAAATGAATTTTCAGACGAAGATACGCCACCAGAGCTCGAACTGCCGGACAAGGATAATGATCAGGGAAATACAATCAATTTAATCGTATAAAGTGGAAGGAGTTAATTCAGAAATATTAAAAGAGATCTGCATCATGAAGATGCCTTTCGGAAAATACAAGGGAACAGTACTTGCTGATCTTCCTGTCAGCTATCTTGAATGGTTTAACAGAAAGGGAATACCTCCCGGAAAACTGGGAATGCAGCTGGCCACAGTTTATGAAATTAAACTGAACGGCTTGATGGAACTTCTGATTCCAATCAGGGCTTCTTTAAGATAGACACTGAGTTTTTCCAAAGATTGAAAATATAAGTTTAGGGGCGGCATCGAAGATGCCGCCCCTAAACTGTTTTTATAAATAAATTATTTAATTATTCTCTCAGAGCCGCAATCTCATCTCTGAGCTTGGCAGCTTTTATAAAGTCAAGATTTTTAGCCGCAGCTTCCATTTCTTTCTGTTTCACACCGATCATTTTTTCAATGTCTGCGTCTCCATAGTTGGCTTTGGTTTCCGCTGCTTTCTGAAGGATCTCTTTCTGGGTATATTTCGGATCAGGGAAATCCTTGCTTCTTCCCACAAGATTCTCAGAAATCTTTTTATTTAAAGCGGTTGGAACCTTATTATTGTCTGTGTTATACTTGATTTGCTTTTCACGGCGGTAGTTGGTTTCGTCTATCGTCGCCTGCATAGATTTTGTCATTTTATCAGCATATAGAATAGCTTTCCCGTTAAGGTTTCTCGCAGCACGACCCACCGTCTGAATCATTGATCTTCTGCTTCTCAACATGCCTTCCTTGTCTGCATCTAATATGGCGACCAAAGAAACTTCAGGTAGATCCAAACCTTCTCTCAATAAATTGACCCCAATTAATACGTCGAAAAGGCCCACACGGAGATCATGCATAATCTGAATACGCTCCAGTGTTTCTACATCCGAGTGAATATATCTCGTTCTTATCCCGAACTTCATAAAGTATTTGGTCAGTTCCTCAGCCATTTTTTTTGTTAGCGTCGTTACCAGAACCCTTTCGTCCAAATCTGCTCTTTTCCGGATCTCTTCCATTAAATCATCGATCTGGTTTAAGCTGGGTCTCACCTCAATGACAGGATCCAGAAGACCTGTCGGACGAATAATCTGTTCTATGTACTCTCCGCCGGTTTTCTCCAGTTCATAATCGGCAGGCGTTGCAGAAACATAAATAACCTGGTTTTGAATAGATTCATATTCTTCAAATTTCAATGGTCTGTTGTCCATCGCAGCAGGAAGTCGGAATCCGTATTCTACCAAAGCTTCTTTTCGGCTTCTATCGCCACCATACATCGCATGTACCTGAGGGACTGTAACATGGCTTTCGTCAATAATCATTAAATAATCCTTCGGAAAATAATCCAATAAACAGAAAGGTCTTGACCCGGGAAGTCTGCCATCCAGGTAACGTGAATAATTTTCAATGCCGGAGCAATATCCAAGCTCTTTTATCATTTCCAGATCGAGCTCAGTCCTTTCCTGTAATCTTTTAGCTTCCAGTGGTTTTCCTATTTCGCTAAAGAAGTCCACCTGCTTTACCATGTCATCCTGAATGTTTTTAATCGCGCCGTTCAATGTTTCTTTTGAAGTTACAAAAAGGTTAGCCGGATAGATCTGAATTTGGTCAAAATTAGCCGTAACATTTCCCGAAACCGGATCAAAACTCTGAATTTTTTCAATCTCATCACCATAAAACTGAATTCTGACGGCATTATCCGCGTAGGCAGGAAATACATCGATCACATCTCCCTTTACCCGGAATGTACCTCGTTGAAAATCACTTAAGGTTCTTGAATACAAAGCATTAACTAAAGAATGAAGAAAGGCGGTTCTCGTCACCTTCTCTCCGGTAGAAATTGATATTAATGACTTGTGAAACTCTGCAGGGTTTCCCACACCGTAAATACAGGATACGGATGCAACGATTAAAACGTCTCGCCTTCCCGAAAGTAAACTTGCAATAGCTGAAAGACGGAGTTTTTCAACCTCTTCATTGATGCTCAGATCTTTCTCAATATAGGTTCCGGTTGTTGCAATGTAGGCTTCCGGTTGGTAATAGTCGTAGTAACTTACAAAATATTCTACGGCATTATCAGGGAAGAATTCTTTAAATTCCATGAAAAGCTGTGCCGCCAATGTTTTGTTGTGGGCCATGACAATCGTTGGCCTTTGTACATTTTGCACAAGATTGGCAACGGTGAAAGTTTTCCCGGATCCGGTTACACCCAGCAAGGTTTGATACTTCTCACCAATTTCTATTCCTTTGGTAAGTTTTTCAATAGCTTGTGGCTGGTCGCCCGTTGGTTTATATTCTGATTGAAGATTAAAATTCATAGGAAATGATGTATACAACAAAAATACGAAAGAAATTTTTAGCCTTCATAAAGTATTTGAAGATGACTATTTTGATAGTAAATTTTTCACCTGTTTGGAATTGTATACAAAATAAAAAAAGCGCTAAAATAATAGCGCTTCTATGGATTGATCTTACTGAAAACTTATTGTTGCTGGAACTTTGTATATGGTGGCTATTGCTTTTCCATCTTTGGTGGCAGGTTTCCATCCTGTTTCATTGCTTATTACCGAGACTGCTCTTATAAGCTCGTTGGTAAATGCTTCATTATCACCTGAGGCTGTCACTTTTGTTGCTTTTCCATTCTCATCAATGTGAACATAAGCTATTGACTTGAGTGTTCCATTTTTAGAACTAAACGGGCTCATATCCATTGTATTACCTATTTTTTTCCTTAGAGCAACTGGTCCGCCGGGGTATTCAGCATCCGTAAAATTTGTGTCTGTGTTGATATTTGTGTTCTTACCTTCATTGCTGGCTGTCTGCACTGTTTTCTTTGGGCGGATAGTATCCGTAACAGCTTGGATGTTTTCTGTTTTAATTCCCATTGCAGTATTAGACTTCTCTTCCTTTGTTTTTTCGAAATAAGCAGGGGTCATTAAGCTCACCTGATACGGCTGCGGATTTTTTGCTGTTCTGGCATTCTTACCGACTCCGCTGATGAAAACATAGGCAAAGTCAGATGTTTTGTAGTTGTTAAGACTGTTGTTATCTACCTTTTTTGAATCGATCCAGACGGCATAATTGCTTTTATTGATGAATGACTTCAATTCATTTTCGGTAGGAATCCTTTGTTTTAAGTCAGGTGTACTGAAGAATGTGATTTTCTGCTCACTTTTTTGTGCATCAGTAAGCTGTGGATAAAGTTCCTCCAGTCTCTTCTTGTCATGATCAGAAACTTTTTTAGAGAACTCTGCATATCTCCCATTGTTTAAAAGATTGGAATATTTGCTTAAGATATCACGGAATTCCTTATATGGATCCACAGTTGATAAATTTCCGGTTTCTGTATTGCTGACCTTTTGGGTGTCTGTAGAAAGAACAGGATCAATGGCATAGGTTCTTTCTGCGAATAAAGCCGCCGCTGTAACCAATGCTGTAAGACCGATCGTCTTTTTCAATAGAGTGAATTTAGATTTTTTTGCTGTCATCATAATAAATCGTTTTTTGGTGTTGTTAAAATTAAATGAGTGCATAAAATTCAGGTTCTGACTGGCTGTAATCTCTTCAAGGATTAAATTTTGATAGTCCTTAATATTGCATCTGCTCTCCAGTACAGCTTCATCTGCCAGAAATTCATGATTCGTGATAATAGCTTTTTTATAAAGAAATAAAACGGGATTGAACCAAGTGAAAACCATTAAAATATCCATTAAAATAAGGTCAATACTATGCTTCTGGTCCAGATGGCTCTTCTCATGGAGGAAAATTCTGGGATCAATCACATTGTTTTTTAGATAATGCTCTCCTAAATAAATCGTATTCCAAAAGCTGAAAGGGGCCAGATTTTCTTTTGTAACCATAACCGTATAATTCTGGTAAATACGTTTTTCTCCGTTTATCTGTTTGATGGCTCTGAGCGAAAGAATGCTTCTTATCAGAAAGAAAAGCGTAATAGCTCCATAGATAATCCACACCACATTCATCCAGTCAAAGCTTTCCTGCACAGATTGGGTGAGAATGATTTGCTGTGCGGTGTCTTCAAAGATAATCTGAGACTTATTCTCTTGTTTTGGCAGCTGTACTGTGATAGAAATAAACGGGATCACATAAGAAAGAATCATGGAAGATAATAAGTAGAACCGGTTGAACCGATACATTTTTTCCCTTTCCAAAAACAAATAGTACACAGCAATAAATAAAGAAGAGCACAAAATGAGTTTTAGAATAATGGTAAGCATTTCTATTCTTTTATTTGTTCATCAATGATATCTCGGAGTTCTTTCAGCTGCTTCTGACTGAATTTTGCATTAGAAGTAAAAAACGAAGCGAACTGAGTCACTGAGCTGTTGAAAAAACGGTCAATCATAGAGGTCATTTCCTCGTTGAAATATTCCCCTTTTTCTACTTTTGGATAGTATTCACGGGAATTTCCATACAATTTGTATCCTACCAGGTCTTTGTTCTGCATTCTTTTTAGCAAGGTAGCGATGGTCGTTGGGGCTGGCTTCGGTTCCGGATAAGAATCCAGGATATCTTTCATGAAAATGCGTTTCTTTTCCCAAAGGATTTCCATAAGACTTTTCTCGGAATCGGTTAATTTTATTTCTTTCATTCTACAATGTTGTAATTTGTTCTACAAATGTAGAATAAAAATTTATACCTGCAAATTTTTATGGCATTATTTTTCTATCTATCTTTTTACCATCTAATCACAACCCTATGAAATTCAATCACCTTTACGTACCGGCGCTCAGTGTTTTTTTACTTTTATCCTCGTGTAATAAGAACAGTGCAAATGCCCAGCAGACAGGAAACGACGGCAGTGTCGAAACAGAAAAGCCCAATACAAACTATAAACCTGCGTTTAAAGGACAAACCAGAATTAAAGCTGTAAAAACCACAGCAGCTTATAAAGTGGAAGTTCTGAATAAGGATCTCGGAAGGCCTTGGGGAATAATCAATCTCCCGGACGGAAAGTTCCTGATAACCGATAAAAACGGCCATATGAACCTAGTTTCCACAGACGGGAAACAGGTTTCTAAAATTGAAGGATTTCCAAAAGTAGACGCAAAAGGACAAGGCGGAATGCTTGATGTAGCCCTTGATCCGGATTTTAAATCCAATAATATCATTTATTTCAGCTTCTCAGAACCTTTTGGGGAAGGAAATCTCACTTCTGTTGCCAAAGGAAAATTATCGGCAGATCTGAAAAATATTTCTGAAGTAAAAGTTATCTTCCGTGCGGAACCTTCTTATGATGGCGATAAACATTATGGAAGCAGACTTGTCTTTGACAAAGACGGGAATTTATTTGTAAGCACCGGTGAAAGATCGGATAAGGAAACCCGTGTTTATGCTCAGAAAACAGATAATTATTTAGGAAAAATATTGAAAATTACCAAAGATGGAAAACCCGCTCCCGGAAATCCATTCATTGGGAAACAGGGATATAAACCTGAAATCTATGCATACGGGATAAGAAGCCCACAGGGAATGACTATAGATGCGAACGGAACTCTCTGGGATGTTGAAATGGGACCGAGAGGCGGAGATGAAATCAATCTGATACAACCCGGGAAAAATTATGGATGGGGAGACGTAACCTATGGAATTGAATACTCAGGAGCAAAAGTTGGAAGTGGAATTACTCAGAAAGACGGAACAGAACAACCCGTTTATTACTGGGATCCTGTCATCTCTCCAAGCGGAGTCACTTTCTATACGGGGAATATGGAAGAATGGAAAGGAAATCTTATCATCGGATGTCTGAGTGGAGAACATATCAACAGAATCGTGATGAAGGATAATAAAGTGGTTGGAGAAGAACGCCTTCTTGCTGATCAGAAAGAACGCTTCAGGGATGTTCTGGATGGAATGGATGGCAATCTTTATGCTGTAACCGATAGCGGGAAACTCTATAAAATTTCTAAAAAATAAAAAAAATCTCCAGAAATGCTTCTGGAGATTTTTAATGTTTTTTTTTAAAACTTAAAATTTAGTCTTGCGAAAGCCTGTCTTCCCGCAAAGCCCATTTGTACCGGATCAAAAATTCCTCCGGATTCAGTATTGCCGTCTACATGAGCTGTCTGCAGCGTCGGGTAGCGGTTAAATAAATTTTTGCTTCCGATCGTTAAGTTGAAGTTCTTGGAGAATTCATAACCGAAAGAAATATCAGTGGTCACTTTCGCGCCATACAACTGGTAATCATCTGCACCGCTGTAACCTATCAGTTTTACTTTGTCAAACCTTACCAACTGAAGATTGGCATTGAACTTATCGATTTTATAATTTAAATTCAGATTGATCTTTGTTTTGGGAGCTGAAGCTAAGATGAACGCTCTTTCTCTCGGGCTCAGATAAACCTCTTCTTTTCCTTTTAGCTTTTCTGAAGTGTTGACTTTGGTAATTTCCATTTCATTGTAATTTCCGGCTAAAGTGGCTGTCAGTTTTCCGGAACCTAGATTTTCGGTATAGTTTAAGATCACGTCAACTCCTTTCGTTCTGGTATCTATCGCATTGGTGAAAAACTGCGCCTGGTCAATGTGGTTATCTGCCAGAATTCCACCGATGGCATCGTCATCCTGTGAGAAATTGCCGGTCAGTACAATTCTGTCTTTTACCTTAATATAATATCCATCGATTGTCGCTGTAAATTTTCCTGTATTAAACGTAAATCCGGCACTTCCGTTTAATGAAGTTTCCTGCTTTAGCTGTGGGATTCCGACTGTTTTTGCCAAATCACTGTCATTAGATGCCAGTTGGATGGTCACCAGATTTCCTCCCTGGAAATTGGTAAACTGAAGGCTGTAATATTTCTGTGCCAGAGAAGGTGCTCTGAATCCTGTAGAAACTGATCCTCTGAACGCAAACTGAGGCGTAAATGCATATCGTGTAGCGAATTTACCATTCAAAGTGCTTCCAAAATCATTGTAATTTTCAAATCTTCCGGCAACACTGATCATCCAACTTTTGGTAATATCAAGTTCAGTGTCTACATAAGCGGCAAAATTATTCCTGTTTTTATCTACAGCTTGCGAATAACCTGGGAAACCCTGTGAGCCGCCAGGCCTAACGCTGAGAGGAGTTGTTCCTGAAAGCGGATTGGTAACGAGTAAACCTTGAGGTGTATTGGGTGTCACAATATTTCCATTGATATCATACATCGCATAAGATGCTTCTTCTCCCTTAATAATCTCAAACTTTTCGTACCTGAATTCAGATCCGAAGGCAACGTTTAATCCTTCTAATACTTTAAACTGCTTGGAAGCATTAAACCCTGTTGTGTTTTGAAGGAGAGAATGGCCACCTGCATTAAAGCTTGTCGGTGATTTTATTCCTAAAGTAGCATTGATGGTATTGTCGATCTCATAGGTAAATCTATTGCTCCCGAATGCGTTGTAAAAGTCTACATCCCAATCAGCGACTTTAAATTTCAGACCGTTGTCAAACGTGAAATCCGTAATGCTGGTGTTTTGCATTGGATTAAATCCGTTTGGATAAACTTCCGGTACGTTTCCATCTGCATCTGCTGATCTTGTCCATGCATAGGCATTGGTTTTACGGTGAGAAAAGCCCTGGCGGGAATAGAATTTCAAACCGTCAGATAGAGGTAGCTCTATATTTCCGAAGAAATATATATTCTGGGATTTTGCATCTCCAAACTTCTCTCTGGGAGATGAGTATTTTTCCGGATTGGCATTTCGTATGGTACGGTCTTTATTAACAAATTCTACGGTGAAATTTCCAAAACCTCCATTGTTCCCGATTTTTGTTCCCAGGTTTCCGTTGAAATTGAATGTAGTTCCGTCTATTTTACGCTCTGATACTACATCTTTGTCTCCCGGACTTTTAAACAGGTTCATTCCGTAAAAAGCATTCCCTTCAAAGCCCTGGTTACGGTCATTGAGGATTACATTGATGACCCCTGCAATTGCATCGGAACCGTACTGAGCTGAAGCTCCATCGCGGAGCACTTCAATTCTTTTTATCGCTCCGATTGGGATCGTGTTCATATCTGATCCGGTATTTCCTCTGCCTTTTGTGCCAAAGAGATTGATCAGTGATGACTGATGGTATCTTTTCCCATTAAGTAACAAAAGCGTCTGATCCGGTCCAAGCCCACGAAGCGTTGCAGGATCTACTGCATCAGCTCCATCTGAACCCGACTGTTTATTGGAATTAAATGAAGGCGCACTGAACTGGAGAAGTTGATTTACCTCTATCTGTCCCGTCGACTGGCTTACCTGCTTGATATCAATCACGTCGACAGGAACAGGGGTATTGGTAACGGTTCTTTTTTTATTCCGGCTTCCGGTAACGGATATTTCTTCTATTCTGGATTCTTTGGAAATAGTATCATTGGTATTTTGCGAATAAAACATAGATACTGTCCCTAAAAAAAGAACACTTGTGTATATTATTTTCATATTCCATATTGGATTTGGTGATTGTTTCAAAAATATTGAATTTTATCTTCAAATCAATAGGAAAATGAACTATTGTGTATGAATTATTTAAATGAGCGTTGTTTTTTGTTAATTTTAGAAAAATATTAATTGATTGGTCAAAAATTGCGAATTTTTTTAATCTTAAAAGCTTGTAATAATTCGATTCAGACCTTCTTCTAAAATTTCCTGTGAAGTAGAGAAGCAAATTCTTACATGGCCTTCCGCACCTTTTCCAAACCAGCGTTCAGAACCGGGAACAATGGCTACTTTTCCTTCTTTTAAAACATGCTGGGTGAAGCTGTCACTTGAAAAACCATTTTCAATTTTCGGGAAAATCACAAAAGTTGCTTCAGGCAAGTTCGGTGTCAGGATTCCGGATTTACTTAGGATATTATAGGCAAGGTCTCTGTTGTGCTGAAGATGAGTCAGGAAGTCATTGAACCATGGCTTAGCCTTTTCAATGGCCATACTTGCAGCGATTTGTGATAACGTGGACACTCCTTCGATGGTTGAATTAAACTGAGATTTCTCTGTAAAATCCTCTAAAAGTTCCTGATCATTACATAAAACGGCTCCAATTCTTAATCCTGCAATTCCGAATGATTTAGAAAATCCAAAAACGGTAAAGCTCTTTTTCTTGGCTGCTTCTGATACTGAAGAGTAGGTATTGAATTCTTTTTTGTCAAAAACAATATCACTCCAGATTTCATCGCTCATTACCCATAGATCATGAGCTTCGGCTATTTCAGAAATCTTTTTTAAAATTTCTTTTGAATAGACCCTTCCTACCGGGTTGTGGGGATTACAGATGCTGATCAGTTTTGTTTTGGGTGAGATTAATGAGGTCAGCATGTCAAAATCAATTTCTCCCGTTTTAGAATCCACAGAGCATAATTTTATATTGCCGCCCGCTGCTTCAACTGTTTTTTTGAACAGGAAATCAACAGGATCGAAAATAATGGCTTCATCTCCCGGGCCCAATACATATTTTGCAATCAGAAACATCCCCTGGGCTGCACTGTTCACAGCTAAAATATTTTCCGGTGTGAAGCTTCCTTTTTTTTCTGTGTTGAAATGTTCTGCTACACTTTTTTTGAATTCAGGAAGTCCTGAAAATGGGCCATAGCTGAGGTAACCATCCTTTATGTACTCAATAATTCCTTGTTCGATCTCGGATGACATTCTGAAATCCGGGTCTGCTGCGGTTAAAGGAATGATACCGTCCTCCAGGGTTGCCCATCTTCCGTTGTAGGCTTTTCTTTTCAGAGCGTCGAAATTAATATCTTTATTTGTAAACATGTTATTTGTATGAAATGGGTAATGTATTTTTTTGTTGCTCGCTTAAAGGCAGCAGGAACTGGTTCAATAATGCTCTTCCATTATTGATATGAATGTCAATTTCAGCTCTTCTGTCATCATTATACTTTTTAAAAGTCTCCGGAAGACTGTTTCCTTCCATTAAGAGATTGGTCAGCATAAAAGAATCTTTAAGCGCGGAGGTAACTCCCTGGCTTGTAAAAGGAATCAGTGGGTGTGCTGCATCGCCTATGAATACAACGTTTTCGTGATAAAAAGGATTAAGTTTTTCCAATTCATACACTCTCCAGATGTGTGCATTTTCGTAGGATGAATCATTGATGATCGATGTAACCAAAGGATTCCAGTCTCCGAAATTATCCAGGATAAACTGTTTGATGCAATCCGGAGTGTAGTCTTCATTGATGAAGAATCTGGTGATGTCAAACTGGCAGTACCACAGAACTTTTGTAGAGGAAAGTTTTAATACTCCGAAAGTCAGACCACCATCTTCATGATGAAACTTCAGGAAATTATTTTCAAGTTTACTAGCGATCTCTTCATTTTCTATGATGTTCACCACTTCATTTTCAAGGACGGCTTTCATTTTTTCGTCCTCAAAAGTTTTTCTCCTGATTCTGCTTCTTGAACCGTCTGAAGCCACAACAATATCAGCCTCTAAAGATCTGCTGTCATTGATGGTGATGCAAGCTTTATTTTCAGAAAAACCATTAAGGGTGACTGTGGTGTCGTATGAAATCTTATCGGCAGGGATACCTTGAGCTAAAATCTCTATCAAAGTGCTTCTTGAAACCACAAAAACATCCTCAAGGTCTTTTTCAGAAAGAATCTCACCATTTTGATGATAATGAAGGTACTTTTTCAAAAAGCGGCCTTTTGTGTAAAGATCATTGATATCAATGATGTTGGAAAGAAATTCTATACCCTCTTTAGGCAGGATAAATCCGTGTCCTTTCAGGTCACTTTGGGTTCTCCTTTCGTAGATATGGTAATCAATATTATTCTTTTCCAAATAATTGGCCATGCTTAACCCCGATACTCCTGCTCCAATGATTGCAACTTTGTACATCCTTATTAGTTTAAATAGTGTTATTAGTTTTTATTAAAAATCCAAAGATCTCCGTTTTTGTATTTTTTACGGGATACTTTGTTTTCTTCTGTGAGTTTCTGAAGTTTTTCAAATGATTTTTCGAAAGAAATATTGGAAAGAACTGCAAATTCCTGAGTCGTTAAAGTAGGGTAAATGGCGAATAGCTGTTCAGGTTCAAGAGAATATTCTTCTTTGGTAACGTCAGCGCTTATTTTTTTTATTCTGTGCTCAAAATCTGCATAAGGCTTGACCCCGTAAAGAATATCCAAAATTTCATCGTCTTTGGTGAAAATCAAAGTAGGAAACCCTCTTACACCAAGCTGACGTCCAAGATCAAGGTCTTTTTTGAATTCGATCTGAGCTTTGGATTCATAATCTTCTTTCCACTGAGTGACATTTAATCCGGCAAGTTCTGCCGCTTTTTCAAGATGCTCAATCTTTGTGATGTTTAATTTATCAAGGAAAACCATTTCACGGAGAATTCTCATATAAACCACGGCTTTCTTTTTATCCTGCATTTGTGCCGCTTTAAAAGCAATTGACGGAGGATAAGAAGAATTTAAAGGGTCTGTGATCCACACTCCTCCTTCAATAGGCATTTTGTAGTAAGGACTTACTTCCTCCCAATGGTGAGCCACATCGCTTGGCTTACTGATTCCTCCGGAATTGTAAATATCCCAGGATGGTAAAAGTCCACCCATTCTGTAATCTAACTCTACAGCGTTTCCATATTCTAATTTCAGTTTTCTCAATTGGGGCTCAATTCCCCAGCAGGAAGAGCAGATAGGATCCGTATAATAAATAATGGTGATCTTGTCTTTGGTGCTCTGCAATTGTTCTGTTGAAGATTCTGAATTGGGTGTTTCTCGGATTTCACATACTCCTTTTTCGTAATCGCAATTTAGAAGAGGATTCTGGTTCATATTGTTGTATTTATTTGAGTTTAATAAATTGAAGAATAAAAGTATATAGGTAAAGATGTCCAAAATAATATTTTTTTGGTTAACATAATATTTGAATGGAATAAAGGTATATAATAACCAGGTCGGCATTATAGAAAGAATCACGAAGTAGATTACTCCGGAGCTTTGAATATATTATCGTCAGAATGGAATCCGGCTACACCGCCGCTCACAGCAAACTTCATGGCAGAAGCAGCCGTCATTCCCACAACAGGTTTGATGTTTTTTTCTTCAGTAACAATGACCCATCCTGAAATAGCGTAGGAGTGGGGCAGATATACGGCAACGTAATTGTGCTTTTCAACGTCTGACATCTCTTTCTGGGTCAGAAAACCGATTCTCCAGATCTCCGGATTTGCATTGGTCTTTACCCAGACTGGATCGTTGAATTTCTTTTTGTCTCCTACAAATGAAGACATGACATCTTTTGTAGGGGTATAAATATGTTTCACCCCAGGAGTTTTCTCCAGCAGGCTGTCCATCGTGTCGAAAAAGAATCTTCCCACGACGAATTTATTTCCCAGATAACCCAGAATAGCGGTCATCAGGATCGTTGAAACGAAAACCAGACCTGGAATCTCTTTGGCTACCGAAGGGATAATATTGTCGATTGCACTGACAATATACCAGATCACAAAGATCGTAAGCCCGATGGGACCAATAATAACCAGTCCCTGAAAGAAGTTTTTCAGGAAAAAATTGGCAATATTTTCGAAGGTCGGTTTTTTCAACGTGGATTTTTTACTTTTTATTTTATCCGTGGATGGTTTCTTTGTTTCCGTAAGACTCGATAATGCTGGCTTCATATTCCAGCCATTCTTCCCAGCGCTTGTTGACTTTTTCAATATCGCCCAACTGTCTTGCGAAACCAATAAAAGTGGTATAGTGGTTGGCTTCAGAGATCATTAACTCTTTGTAAAAAGTTTTAAGCTCTTCATCTTTAATATTTTCTGTCAAAACTTTAAATCTTTCGCAGCTTCTTGCTTCAATCATAGCTGCGAAAAGAAGTTTATCAACAATCAGATCTTCTCTGCTTCCCTGAACAACAAACTTAGCCAGTTCATTGACGTAATCATCTTTTCTGGCTTTTCCGAAAACGTATCCCCTTTTTTTGATGATTTCGTGCACCTGGCTGAAATGGTCAAGCTCTTCTTGCGCGATAGCAATAAGTTCTGTGATGATTTCCGGGTGTTCTGGGAGCATATTGATCAAACTGATGGCATTGGTTGTGGCCTTCTGCTCGCACCACGCATGATCCGTTAAAATTTCTCCTATGTTTCCTTCTGCAATATTTGCCCACCTTGGATCGGTAGGAAGTTTCAACTTAAACATGTTTTGAATTTTCTGTAAAATTAAAATAAATTGCGATAATAAAGAGATTTTATTTCAAATTGGCTGTTAATCCGCTAAGAAGCTGTTTTTTTTCGCAAAAACTCTAAAATTTTCCATCCCAGATCATCTACTTTTTTTAGTCCTGTCGCGATTATAAAAGCAAGAATAACATTAATGACATAAATGAGAATCATCAGCATCCACCAGGGCATATTTTCTTTTAGCGCAACGACAATAAAGTAGACCAGCGATGAGCTTATTCCCTGAGCAAAGTAAAAGAAGATGGCATTCTTCCCGATATGGGTCACGAAGTTCTCTTTTGTGATTTTTAATCTGTTATAAAGCACAAATAGCGTGGTAAGAGAGAACAATGACCAAATGATATAAGGGATTTTAGGAGGGAATTTATTTTTGTTGATTTTATAAAATATCTCACTTCCGTAATACCAGAACATCCAGATCAAAGCTGCTGCGACGACTGCATACACAACAGGAATTATTTTTGTGGGAATCTTTTTGCCGCGCATTCTGTTGGCAATTAAAAAGATGGCAAGATAGAAAGCGACGTAGCCTACTTGTCCATTCGGGTAAATGTCCGGGAAAATATTGAATACTAAAGTCAGGGCGACGCAAAGACCTATGAACCAGTTGACGTGTTTTGGGAAAAATCTTAAAATCAAAACTCCGAAAACAGCCAGAATAAAATAGACTTTCAGATACCAGAAACTTCCCATGACTACGGGAAAGGTATCCGCATTGGTGTATTGGTGAAGGTACCAGTTTCCCAGATTCTGCCATTGTGGAATATCTGAAACACCAGTCGTAGCATATTTTGATCCAAAGGTTGAATAAAAACTCTGGAGCCATTCCATGGAAAAGAAGGTTAACCCAAAAACTTTGAAAAAGTAATCCATAAAGAACAGGAACGTCACAAAGATCATATAAGTGATCTGAAGTTTTAAGAGCCTGTAAAATGTTTTTTCTATGTTCGATCCGGATGTGATTCCGCTTAAAGCATAAAAAAGCGCTACGTCAAATACCAGAGAAAATACCCTGACTTCTGCGGGAATATAGAACTGTCCAGACCAGAAAGCGGTGTGGATGAATATGATGGAAAGAGTCGCCATTCCCTTGGCAAAATCAATGTAGAGGTCTCTGTTCATTATTGTAGGATATGGTTCAAAAATAAATAAACTTTAGGATATTTATTCATAAAAATAAAAGAGACAGGACATCGCTGCCTGCCTCCTTTGTTAAATATGCTAAAAATGAATGTTTATTATTTAAGTTGCTTAAATTCTTCTGCAGAAATTTCTCCGGTCTGGATTTTTCTAAGTTCATCCATGTATTGGCTCATATAAGCATCGATCTCCGGATTTGCAGAGTTCTTGCCCATTTTATAAGTTCCGTTTAATACACCTTGATAATAATAGAAGAAGTTATAATCGAAATTGGCTGCATTCAGGTCATACTGTCCCAAAAGGAAACCTAAACGCACAGCAGATCTTCTTTGTGGAGGAGTTCCGTGGTGGTTGGCACTGTTAGTCTGGTAATCTCCGATGCTTTGTGCGAATTCATAGGCAGCGGCAATTTCCGCGAAATTCGTTTTATTGTACCCGTTTGGTCTTCTTAAGTAATAGCCCGCGAAACCGTCTGCTTCCAGTTCGTTTGGTCTTGCTGTAGATTCATTTACAGTAGGAAGATTAAAGATGTACTGCAGCTGGTGACCATATTCGTGAGCAAGGATCATGGCATTGACGATATCTCCGCCTTTGTTCTTAGCATCCGCGTAGATTGCGTAACCATAATAAATTTTCCCAGTAGAATACGAGATTGCATTGTAAGTGGAATTGAAATTGGAAGGATCGTCTACAAAACGAAGCGTTGGGTTGCTTCTTCCCCAAAGACTTGCAATCTTAGTCATTTGAGCATTCATGAAGTTGGTGTCTGTAGAATTAGAGAGGGTAGTTTTCAAAACTGCAGATGAGCTCCAGTACTGATCTACATAGGAGCAACTCTTTTCAAGGTCCCCGGGTTGTTCAAGCTTGGTGCTTGCAGATTGAGATTCAGGAAGAACAGATTCCTCCATTTTGTCATCACGGCACGCTGATAGTGAGAAAGCGGCAATGGCTCCTGCCAACAGGCAGAATTTGAAGTTTCTTTTCATATAAAATATTTTTTGGTGATAACGAAGGTATAAAATTATCTTTTAAATATCAGCACTTTGACAACAAAAATTATTCAAACCATAGTGAATTTATATTTTTATATTACTTTTTATGAAAAAAATAAACCTAATTGCAATTATGTATAGAAATTTATACATGTAATTTTCGTTTGGGCTTTGAAATAACTAAGAAATAGGGGGCAATATACCATTGAGTGGTGATTGTAAACTGTTTGTAAGAAGAAAGTTGTGTCTGCGATTGAATATTTTGCTGCCGGGAATTCTTTAAATGGGCATAAATTGTTTTTCTTAAAAAATACAGATCTGATTGCAAGCTATTTAGAAAATTATTCATATATTTGCACCTCGAAATAACTAAAAATTTATAAACAATGTTTGCAATTGTAGAAATAGCAGGGCTTCAATATAAAGTTGAGCAAGACCAGAAGTTGTTTGTAAACCGTTTAAAAGGAGAAAAAGGAGACAAAGTTTCTTTTGATAAAATTCTTCTTACTGTAAACGGTTCAATCACTGTTGGCGCCCCAGCTGTAAGCGGAATCACTGTAGATGCAGAGATCCTAGACCACGTAAAAGCTGATAAAGTAATCGTTTTCAAAAAGAAAAGAAGAAAAGGTTACCAAGTTAAGAACGGTCACAGACAATCTTTAACTCAAATTAAAATCACTGGTATCACTGGTTTTGAAGGAGGTTCTAAGAAAGCTGCTAAAAAAGAAACTGTGAAAGCTGAAATTCTTTCAGACAACGCAACTGTTAACTTTAGTGAAGATCACGAGCTGAACTATCACTTGAAGAAAAACAACTTGTCTCAGTCTAAAGAAAACAGAGAAACTTTAATTACTTTAGGTAAAGCAGTTAAAGTTGAATTAGAAAAAACTATTCTTACTCACGAAGAAGTAGATGCTGCTATCGTTAAGAATATTGATACATTTAAAGCACTTAACAAATAATCCAGTAATAAAATGGCACACAAGAAAGGAGTCGGTAGTTCCAAGAACGGTAGAGAGTCTCACTCTAAGAGATTAGGTGTGAAGATTTTCGGTGGACAAGAAGCTATTGCCGGAAATATTATTATCAGACAGAGAGGTACTCAGCACCACCCAGGTGAAAACGTGGGAATGGGTAAAGACCATACTTTGTTTGCACTAGTAGACGGTAAAGTAGTTTTCAGAAAGAAAGCAAACAACAGATCTTTCGTATCTGTAGAAGCAAACGCATAATCATTTTAAGCGTTTTATAAAAATGTAAACCTCGGCATTAGCTGAGGTTTTTTTATGCCCATATGCGCCGAATGCAAAAATATTTTCGTTAATATTCCAATTATTGTGAAATATTTATATATTTGTTAACTATCAAATAACAAATCATTTGCGGATGCCGAAAAGCGTATAGAGTAGGCCAACAAATTAAAACAAATTACTATGAAAAATTTAAAAAAATTAACGAAGAAGAATCTGAAAGACATCAACGGAGGTGCGGAAAGATGTCCTCCTATGGCCAGCTGGTGCTCAGAGTGGTGCTCATGGAGCGCGTGGCAAAAGGCACATTGCTTAAATGCTGTACTTGATATGCCTTGTGATTGCTAATCCTCTTTCAAAAAATCACGACCAATTTAAAACAAAACTATTATGAAAAACTTAAGAAAATTATCTAAAAAACAATTGAGAACAATAGAAGGAGGTGCTTTGGCTTGTCCGCCACCTGCAACAACCTGCGGAGAATGGTGTTCTTGGACACCACAGCAGAGACTTAGATGTCCTAACATGGTTATGGATCCGGATCCATGCGGATGTTAACATAAATAAAGTTATTGAAAATGGCCTCAGCTTATGCTGAGGTTTTTTTGTGGGTATTTTTCAAATATAAATATTTTCACGAATATTCCAACTATGGTGAAATATTTTTATATTTGATTTATGATCAGATAAAAACTGACTAGCGAAAGCCGAAAAGCTTATAGAGTAGGCAGACCAATTAAAACAGTAGCTATGAAAAATTTAAAGAAACTAACAAAGAATAATCTGAAACAAATTAACGGGGGAGGATTGTGCCCGCCAAACCCAATTACCTCATGTGATATCTGGTGTGGAATGACGCCTTTGCAGAAAATGCGTTGTCTGCTTTATGTTGATGAGGGTTGCGAATGCTCAATATAGCATCACGATAGTCATTGCTCATGAACTTTAATAAAAACGGGCTGCGTCTTTGATGATGCAGCCCGTTCTTATTTTATGATTAAAATCCTACCTGGAATCCGGCTTTCACTCCAAATGTGGAGATGTCCGGTCTGTCAAGGTAATTTCCTCTCCAGTTAAAATCTACTCTAAATATCCTAAGGTTTCCGATTCCGATGTTTTCAATTCCGAATCCGTATTCAAAATAGATTTGCTCGCTTGGCGCGGAATATTTAAATCCATCTACATTGATCGCTTTGGAAGCATCGCTTAAGGTTCCGTACGCACTTCTGATAAAGGCGATTTCTCTAAGCTTCAATTTTTTGATCAATGGAATGTATGATAGAATCTTTCCGTTGAAATGGTGCTCAAGATGAAGGGTTGTGTAAGTATCTGCTACAAATTCATAATAATTAAGCTGAGCAAAAGTATTCTGTGCTAAACTGTAAGATTGGTTTCCGGGAACCACGTTCTGCAAAGCCAAAGGAACAGTGTCGAAAGTTTTTCCTGCCTCAAAGCTTACAAGAGTTTTACCCCAGCTTCCGATCAATACAGGTTTGTAGAACATGAACTGAAGTCTGTTATAATTGAAGTCACCGTTGAAAAGGCCCTCAATTCCACGTGTATATTTCAGAATGATCGTTGGTGCCAATGTTCCGTGTTCATAGCGGTCTACGCCGGTCTGAGAGAATTTGGCTCCTGGTCTTGCGATTAAACTAAGGGTAACGTGAGAGTCATTAAGAGTTTTTCGTAAATCACCATCACGGAAGTACATCAGACTGAATTTCTCCGGATTGGCGGATTTGATGCTTTGTAGCGTTCCGTCCACTCTGATCTGGAAGTTTTTCCATGGTTCAATAGCAGCGAAAATATTAGTCTTGTTAATGGAACTTAAAGAAGCATTTTCTCCTCTTGCAAAAAGGGTAGAAGAGGCAAAGGTACGCGCCATAATTCCGTCATCGGTGGTAAGCTGTACTCCAAGCTGTTCAATATCTCGTTTAGTTCCTGCTCCAATCATAAATCGGTTAACCCTGTTGAACATATATCTCGCTTCAGCTCCATATTTAACCTTTTGATCCTTGAATCCGTAGGCTGTATAAAACTGAACTCTCCACGGGTCATTTTGCCCGAAATAAGTTCTCGCTCCAAGTCTTATCCTGTCGCCCTCCACTTCGTTCTTACCGTAAATTGAAAAGATTGGACCGATATCAATACCTTTAAAAGCATTATAGTATCCTGATGCCAACGTTTCGTAAATTTTCACAATACGGTTGAATTTTGGAGTCTGTTGAAGCCTGTCAAGCATCTCATACACTCCCTGCTCGGCTTTGGATAATGAATCCGGTCTTGCTTTTACCCAATAGGCATCATCTTTATCCACGAATTTTGCATCATATTCTTCTGCTTTTCGTGTAAAGGTTTTATCGTCGATAGGTTTGTTGAATTCATATTGGGAATAATCTACCGACCGTTTCGCGATAATACTTTTAGAAGTTCTCTTTTTAGCGAAAGGGGTAAGTTCTATTTCTGTGATAAACTTTTTCGGAAGGAAAGTGTTTTCGTCCGGATTATCATATTCCAGCTCTGTGGAAATACTGTTGATAAAGTTGACGTTGATTTTCTGTGTAGATTTTAAAGTCGCCCCCAAAACCGCATAACTGTCCGTGTCTATATAAAGATAGCCCTGGAAAGCTAAAACTTCTTTTCTTTTGGGCTGATATCTGATTTTATAGGCATTTTCACCATGAATGGAGATTGTGTCTGTTAAATTATAATCATAGGTGCTGAATCCATTTGAACCTACAGGACTTGGAAATCCGATATCAAAATAATTTAGGGTATTATCATAAATATTAATATCCCTGTAAAGATTTTTGGCAGTAATGGTGATTACCTGATTGTCCTGAAATCCTGAAGTCTTCTGAGCGACCAGTAATCTTTTTGTCTTTTTTCCCGGTTTGTTTTCCCCGAAATTTTCATAGATTGATTCATTCAGGAAGATAGGAAGTCCTATTTTTCCGCTGGCTGTAGAATCTGCATACTCAAAAATGAAATCCAGTTTATTGAAAATCTTCTTACTCATGAAAGCGCTGTCCAGGTTGTTGGCGTCAAACTGGATCTTTTCATATTCTTTGTAAGTATATGTGTTGAATTTTTCTAAACCATTATTCCTTTTCCTTTTCCACACTTCCTGCATAATCGCGTAAGCCGGATTTTCCTTCTTATTTTTATATTTAGGTTTTTCGTTGTGGATCACAATTTCATCAATGGAACTAACCTTTTCCTGTGAAAGCTTCACAAAAATGTTTTGGGCATTTTCCGGAGTAACTGTAACTGTTTCTGTGGAATAGTTCTTTTTCGAAAATTTTAGTTTAGTAATAAGACTGTCGGACTGAACTGTAAAACTTCCCAAAGAGGTCTTTAGAATAGGTTCAGTATTGTCATTAATAAATATATCTACACCCGTGATTTCTTTGTTCGTTTTTGCATCTGTAATTCTACCGTTTGCTGTGTTTTGGGCATACGTAAGAGTGGATATAAAAAGCACGAAAAAAAAGTTGTAATATTTAGAGTTGTTATTTAACATCATTTGGTTCTTCAGGCAATTAGCACAAACAAAAAGCGTGCTGTTTTTTTAAAAAAGATTATATTTTTTTAACGTTTTCTATGAAAAATCACAAAACTACAAATGTAACGAAAATAACAGTAAAAGATTGTGATAATTAATTACTTAATAGGAATGCATTTCATAACAAAATAAACACAGCCGAAGAGTAAAATGAAGAATATAAAAATGTGGATTTACTATTTCAGTTGATTTCGGCTACTCACATCTTTTCCACAATTTTTCAACGCTTTTAAATCCTTTATTAATGGGTTTTTCACAGGTTTCTGACATGCTATTCACATTTTTTCCACGGATTTATAAAGTGTTCTCCATGATATACTCATATCTTCTTAAGAATTTTTCCACAGGTTATTAACAATGCTAAAGGTTTTGTTTTCAGTCTATTATTTGTATATGAAATGTTTTTCCACAAGTCATAAATCTTGAATTGTGGATTTTATAGTTATTGTAAAAAAAAGAAATAGCTAACATTTTTGCTGTTTTGTGGAAAAGTGAAGGAATGAGAAATCTTTTTAGAGTAAGTGGATGTTTTCCACAGTCTATGAATGCTGGTTTCAGGGCATAAAAAAAGACCTACATTTCTGTAAGTCTTTTAGCTCCTCCTGCTGGGCTCGAACCAGCGACCCTCTGATTAACAGTCAGATGCTCTAACCAACTGAGCTAAGGAGGAATTTTCCTCTGTTTAAGGTGCTGCAAATATAAAAGGAATATTAATATCAGGCAAATTTTATCCTTAATTAACGGCCGATTTTGACTAAAAATGTTGAATTTCAGGTAGAAATATTTCAACCGCTTTTTTATTTAACTCTAATAATCTTCAAATAAATGACGGAAATAGTGTTCCGGAGATTCTAAAAAATTCTTTGTTAACTGATAATGTTCGGTTTCTTTATAATTTGTCTGTTGAATTTTATCGTCCAGTAAATAAATTTCTGAGCCTGGATAACACATTAGAATTGGTGAATGAGTGGAAATAATGAACTGAGCTTTTCCTGCTTTCTCCAGCTTGTGAATGATGGATAATAATGAAAGCTGTCTTTGTGGGGATAGTGCAGACTCAGGCTCATCAAGGATATAAAGGCCATTCTGGAAGTGATTATGGAATAATGACAGGAAAGCTTCGCCATGAGACTGTTGATGTAGGGATTTCCCTCCATATGCGTCCAGAACTCTTCTATCCTCTTTGGCGACTTCATCAATGTAGGTGGCGAAGTTGAAAAAACTCTCGGCTCTCATGAAAAATCCCTGAGCGGTCTTGGTTTTCCAGGAGAGAGTAAGATAATCTGACAGTCCGGATTCTGTTTTATGAAAATCATAGCGGTGATTCCGGCTGCCTCCTGCGGCATTGAAATCGCATTTTTCTGCAATGGCTTCCAGTAAGGTAGATTTACCGATTCCATTCTCACCAACAAAAAAGGTGACATTGCTTTTAAGTTTCAGGTCTAAACCATTGCTGAGAAAAGGGAGATTGAAAGGATAATCCTTAGGGTGTTCGTCTTTTAAATAAATCCGGGATAAATAGGACATGATGCGTAGTTGATTGGTATTATAATCCTTATGAAGCAAAATATGTGCAAAAAAACGGGAATGTCTCGTAAGGCATTCCTGTTTAAATGTTATCATTTAGGCTTTTATTTCTTTAAGTCTTTTAGTATTTCCTGAACAGCCCGTTCCAGTTGGGGATCATTGTCCTGTTGTCGGTCCAGAAAAGTATTTTTAACATAAATATCCGGTTTTACACCCGTTTTTTCAAGATTCTGTCCATCAAGGGTGTAGGTTCCCCAAGAAGGAAGTCTGTAATAAGAGCCGTCCACAAGGTTTTTCCCTGAAGTAAAGATGATCCATCGATAGGTATCCTGGCCGATAATTTTCCCCAGTTTCAGTGCTTTAAAGCCGGCTGCCGTCAATTCAGCATCGCTTAATGAGGCTTCGTTAATAAGCAAAACAATAGGTTTTCCAGCAGGGGCAAAGTTGGGCTGAGCAGTCATTTTTCCTTCACGGTATTTCCATTGCAGATAAGGCTTTTGAGCCAGGAAATTCAATACTTTATCATGAACATTTCCGCCGGTGTTATATCGCAGATCGAGGATGACGGCATCTTTCCTGTTTTCCTGTTCTACCATGTCCAGAAGGAAGCGGTCAAGTTCGTCAGTGGTCATGTTTTTCATGTATGAATAAGCAATACGATTATCACCAAGCTTATTCACACGTTGACGGTTGTTGAATATCCAGTCATCATAAAGCAGTCCTTTTAGATCCATATTTGAAATCGGATGCACTTTCGTAGTTATATTTTTCCCGTTTCGGCTGAAAGTAAGGATAAGTTCATCCTGTTTTTTAGGACTTGTGAAATAGGCTTCACGGTTTTCGCTGGAATCAACATTTTTTCCGTTCACGGCAACAAGTTGATCTCCTGGTTTAATATCAACACCAGTGCGGAATGCCGGAGATTTTCGTACAATGCTTTCTACGGAATAAGGCTGGTCTCTTTTAAATATAATTCCGGTTTCATTGGTAAAATAGTTCAGATATCTGGTTTCCTCTTTTCCGGACGAAGAAAACCCGGTGTGTGAAGAATTAAGTTCACCCAAAAGATCATTCAATAAAATTCGAAGATCGTTTCTGTTATTTACGTACGGAAGATATTTAGCATACTGTTCTTTTTTCGCTTTCCAGTTAATGTCGTGAAAATTTTCATCGTAAAAATTTTCATCGACTCCTGTCCAGGCTTCATCATACATTTGAGTGAATTCGGATGCCAGATCCTTATCAAAAGTATACTGAATATTAATTTTTTCCGGCTTTAATGCGTCCAGTGTCGTTTTGTAAATATTACCTTCTATTAAGGCAAAAACATTTTTTTCAATTCGGGTAATATTGGAAGCTTCTTTATCGAAGACTTTCTCAGATTTTGCAGGCTCAAAATCAGTAAAAACTTTTTTGAATAGCTGCTTTTTACCATTATCCTGATTGGAATTAAACAATAAAATCTCTTTCTTGTCGTCAACAAAAACCGTAGGATCATCCTGATATCCGTATCTGTCGGTAACCAATTCGATTCTTTCCAGCGTGTTTTCCGGGTTAACCTTCAGTTCCTTTATAATGGGCTCTTTTTCTTTCTTTTTGTCCTTCTTTTCGTCTTTTTTCTCTTTGGTGTCTTTTGCTGTTTCGGTGGATTTTTTTTCTTCAATGAAAAGCTTGTCGAATTTCTCAGATTTGTAAGGTTCGTCAAACCAGTCCAGGGCCATCCGGTAAATATTGGACTTTTGCATCCCTAAAGGGTAAGACGGATTGGTTCTGTCGCTGCTGAAGTAAATGTATTTGCCATTGGGAGACCAGAAAGGATCTTCTTCCGAAACACCGGTATTGGTAAGATTTATAGTCTGGCTTTTTTTGATGTTATAAATGAGAATATCCAGTTCGAAATTCCTTTTCGCGGAGAATAGTACATATTCGCTATTAGGAGAAAAAGAAGGTTTTGAATTTTGGAAAGCCCAGATTTCATCTTTTACAATAGTGGTAGAAGTGGAACTTTTCAGATCCATTATTCTTACTTCATCACGGCCGCTTAGATAAACTGCTTTTGAAAGATCATTGTTTAGGGTAATGTTGCGATTATTGCGTAAATCATGGGTTAATTGTTTGGGTTGACCCTTTCCGTCTGCTGCAATACTAAACCAGTTCTGATAGCCTTTGTCCGTCTGGCTAAAAAGTAGAGTACGATTGTCTTTCAGCCATTTTACTTCCATGACACGTTCCTTTCCATTGGAAATTTGTTGCGTAAATTTTCCTTCAATATCAGAAACGAAGAGAACGCCGCGGCTTACAAATGCCATCTTTTTACCATCCGGTGAAACATTATAATAGGAAATGTTATTTTCAACACTGAAATTTTGCTCTTTTTCCAATGTTTTATTGGTGTTCAGGCTGATGTCAAGAGTCTTTGTGCTTTTAGTGGCAACATCGTAAATATAGAGCTGATAATCCTTTTCGAATATGACTTTGGATCCGTTTGCAGAAACAAAAGGTTTTTTTATAGAAGTGTCAAATTGGGTCAGCGGTGTGTTTTTGCCGTTTTCAATCTGATAAAGGTTGTATTCATTGTTATTCTCATCGGAGATAAAGTAAATAGCGCCGTTTTTATCAACACTTGGGTTGAAATCTTTTCCTTCATAATTCGTGTATGGTTTGAAAGAATTATTCTGTGGATTGTATCCCAGGATGTCAGGGTTATTTTCTCCTTTATAACGCTTACGGTGTGTTTGATTGGCAGCTTCTGAAGAGCTTGTGAAAAGATATTCTCCTGCAGGAGTTTCGGCGATCCCGCTGGTGTTATTAAAGTAATTGTTGAAAAGCTTTTGTGGAGTTTTTCCTTCGATAGTTGTTTTAAAACTTCCAAAATTATTATTCCTGCTTGAGGTAAAATAAATGGTTTTACTATCCCATCCCCAGTTTTCTATTTCATCTTTTCCGGTGTGGAAGGTAAGTTGTTTAATCGTTCCACCTTCTACAGGCATTACGTAAACGTCATAATTACCATACTGATTGGAGCTGAATGCCAGCCATTTTCCGTCGGGAGAAATACGGGGATTAATTTCCTCTCCGTCTAAAGCCGTGATTCTGGCTGCATTTCCTCCATTAGAGTCTACTTTCCAGATATCTCCGTCATAAGCGAAGTAGGCTGTTTTTCCGTCGGGACTAAGGGAAGGACTTGATAAGAAATAAGACTTTTCCTGTGCTGAAATCTGAATGATGGAAAAGGCTGTTAATAATGATATATAAAGTTTTTTCATGAAATAATTTGAGATTTACACCCTATTTAAGTATTATTTAATGCTAAGATATAATTGATTTCTCAAATCTGAAAAGTTTAAAGCAAAAAAAACACCTACAAATGAATGTAAGTGTTTAGCCTTAATGGCTCCTCCTGCTGGGCTCGAACCAGCGACCCTCTGATTAACAGTCAGATGCTCTAACCAACTGAGCTAAGGAGGAATGTCCTTTGTTTTAAGTGGTGCAAATATAGGACGAATATTTATACCTTACAAATATTTTTTAGAAAAAATTTCAAAAAAATTATAAACTGCCGGTCACTGCTTTGAAAATGTCGCTTCCGAAGATCAGTAACATCAATCCTAACAGGAAGATAACCCCGATCATTTGTGCATTTTCCAACACTTTCTGAGGAACAGGTTTCCCCGTAATCACTTCCCATAGCGTAAATAATACATGTCCACCGTCAAGACCCGGGATAGGAATCAGGTTTAGGAATGCCAACCATACAGAGAACATCGCTGTAAAACTCCAGAACATACTCCAGTTCACTGATACAGATCCGTCTTTCGACTTCTCTACCGGCATATTCTTGATGATTGCTAGCGGACCTCCCACTTTCTTATATCCCTGAACTTTTTTGTTGAATACCAGTTTAAACTGCTTTACCTGATACGTTAAGCTTTCGATACTTCTCGTAAACCCTCTTCCGATAGACTGCACGAAAGTGAAATGCTGCGTATTGGCATATTTTTGAAGCTGCTTATAAGAAACAATTCCTAGAGTACCTTCCTTAGAAACCTCAAGGCTTAGAGGCTGCACTGCACCAGCTCTGATTACCTCCACATTAATGGTCTTTCCTGCATTTTTTACAACAGCACTTTGAAACTCGTCATAATAACTGATTTTCTGACCGTTTACTGAGGCTACCTGATCTCCTATTTTTAAACCTGCTTCAGCCGTTTTAGGATTCACAATAGTGTCAATTACCGGCGCATATCTCGGCGTAAGGAATGCTCTTGGGTTTTCGTCTTTGAAAGCCAGTGCTTTTCCGTCGTCATTCGTGTTAAAAGTAACATCCTGACCTTTTCTTAAAACCGTTACCTGGTCGCTCAATAAAATATCTAAAGACAGTTTATCCAGATTGTTCTGAACTTTTCCGTCTACTTTTAAGATCTTATCACCATCCTCAAAGCCCATTGCTTTTGCAATACTGGTATAATGCATCGGTGCCTCAACTCTTGTGGTGTCAAAAGAGGTTTCCCCGTTGAAAAACGAAAGACATCCGAAAATGATCCACGCCAGGAAAAAGTTAACCGTAACGCCTCCAAGCATAATGATCAGTCTCTGCCATGCCGGTTTTGATCTGAATTCCCAAGACTCTGCAGGCTTTTTCATCTGCTCGGTGTCCATACTTTCGTCGATCATTCCGGCGATTTTCACGTAACCACCGAATGGAAGCCATCCGATTCCGTATTTCGTCTGCTCCGGATGTTTTCTCCAGTCGTTGTCAGGAAGTTTTGATATATCGATAGGAACTTCCTTTTCTTTTCCGTCTACCACGATAGTTTCTGTATCCGGAAGGTTTTTGGAAAGAAATTTATACTGCCATTTTCCGTTGATCTTCTTCATTGAAAAGATCGAAATCCATGGATCGAAAAACAGGAAGAATTTCTCAGCTCTGGTCTTAAACCATTTTGCCGGTAAAAAGTGTCCAAGCTCATGAAGAACCACTAAAATAGAAATACTTAGTATGAACTGGAAAATCTTGATTGCTAATTCCATTAATAAATTTTAGATTTTAATTTGCAAAGGTAACAATTATCAAAACTATGCCAAATAAAAAAGCCCCTCTAAATGAGAAGCTTTGTCATATATTTAGCGGATATTACAGATTGAAAGAAACACCGATACTGCCGTTGTTGCCTACTTCTGCAAAAACGCCCACTTTCTCTGTGAAAAAGTAACGGGCTCCAATGTGCGCCCCGATTCCAAAATCCTTGCCCAGCACTCCTACGTCTACACCGGGATAGATGTCCCATTTGGAAGGCAGATCAAGAGCTTCCTGAAGGTGAAAATTCAGTCTTCCGAAAACAAAAACACGGTTGTCTTTGTCATTATCTTTATAGTCACCAAAATACGCATTAAGCCCGGCGCCAACCGAAATAAGTTTGTTCAACCCATAGTCATAAGTTCCCGTAACTCCCGTTCCATAACCCCATGCACTCAGTCCCAGCTGAATTTTCTGGTCTCCTTTTCCTGTATAAGCCTGAGCGTTGGCTGCCGTTCCGAAAAAAGCGATCATCAACACAAAAAACAATTTCTTCATAAACTTTACTTTTTATTAAATGATAATAATGAAAAATATTCTCATCAAAAATAGAACCGAAATCATTTGAAAATCGTATTTTTATTGAAGTTATTTAACAAAGTTTATGAGAATAGCAGGACTTAATTTAGATATTGTCTGGAAAAATAAAGACAAAAATTTTCAATTGATCGAAGAACACTTTAAAGATGTGGACGCGGATATTTTCCTTCTTCCTGAAATGTTCTCTACCGGTTTTTGTATGGATGCGGCTGAAGTTTCGGACAGACATGAAGAATCTCTGGAGTTTCTGAAGAAAATGGCAAAAGAAAAAAATGCAGCGTTCTGTGGAAGTGCTCCAGTAGAGCAAGGAGGCCATTTTTACAACAGAATGTACTTTGTACAGCCTGATTCTGAAAGTTTTTTCTACGATAAAAGACATCTGTTTTCTTTTTCAGGAGAAGATAAAGTGTATAGTCCGGGACATAAAAGAATGATTGTGAATTATAAAGGATTCAGGATCCTGCTGCAGGTGTGCTATGATCTTCGTTTTCCGGTTTTTGCAAGGAATAATGACGACTATGATGCGGTTTTATATATTGCCAACTGGCCTGAAAAGAGAGTAGGAGCCTGGGAGCATCTTTTAAAAGCAAGAGCAATAGAAAACCTGTCTTTTGTTTTTGGTTTAAATCGAATTGGAACAGATGGGAATGATCTTTTTTATCAGGAAAGTTCACACTGCTTTTTTGCCGATGGGACAGAAATTTCTCAAAAGACCGGAAATATAATCTCTGCAGAGTTGAATATAGATGAATTAAAAGATTTCAGACAGCATTTTCAGTTTCTGAATGACAGAGATAAATTTTCAATTGAATTATAGTAGCAGATTGAAACTAAGGTTTAGACTTTAATATGAATCTAAACCTTAGTCTCGGCCTGATTAAGCATATTGTTTAAGCAGTTCCGTAAGTGAATTCACGTCATGTACACCGCTTTCTTTCCATAAGAGTTCACCATTTTTGAAGATAGCAAGGGTAGGAACACCTCTTACTCCGTATTGAGCAGCCAAAGCCGGATATTGGTCTACATCTACCTTAATGATTCTGGCTCCTTCGCCTATATTTTCTTTTACGGTATTTAAAACGGATGACTGTACTTTACATGGCTGACACCACGTGGCAAAAAAGTCAATAAGTACCGGTCTTTCCGAATTGATGATTTCCTGAAATTTTTGTGACATAGTTATGGTTTTTTGTAAACCATCAGGGTTCATAAGATCAATCCTGATGGCTCATTATATTTATTTTCCGGAAGTGGTCTCGTCCTGAATAGCTTTTACATTTTTCCAGCTGGTGCCGTCGTAAGCTTCCACACCGTTTTTCGTTAAGATTTCCATGGCCTGGTCAGCCTGAATTCCCTTGTTGCAGAAAACAACCACCTTTTTGCCCTTCAGCGAACCGATATTGTTCTGTATTTCAGCTAAAGGAATGTTGATAGCACCTTTTGCGGTTCCTGCTTCATACTGTTCCGGGATTCGTACATCTACCAACGTGACATCAGAACTGTTGACTATTTGTTTGATGTCTGCTTTTGGATGGGCCGCTGTAGTTGTTGTTTTACAGGCTGTTAACGCTAAAGTAGAAATCAGAATATATCCGAAGATCTTTCCTTTCAGCATGCTATAATGTTTTTGACTGACAAACAAAATCTGTAGTCGGTAATTTTTCTGTCTTTTTGATGCCGCTAAAACCGCCTTCTATTTCTGTAAAGTTTCTGATTCCGTGAGCGTTAAGGATGCTTGCTGCGATCATACTTCTGTATCCTCCGGCACAGTGCAGGAAGAAATGTTCAGAATCATCAATGGTTTTTACCCAGTCGCTGATGGTGTCCAAAGGTTTGTTGAATGCATTGTCAACGTGTTCAGCAGAATATTCGCTCAGTTTTCTTACATCGATTACTTTGGCGTTTTCTGTAAACTGTTCAGCGAATTCAGCAGGAGATATTCTTTTAACTTCGTCAATTTCTTTTCCTGAAGATTTCCATGCTGCAAAGCTTCCATCTAAATATCCTACAACATTGTCGAATCCGACTCTGCTTAATCGGGTAATCACTTCTTCTTCAGTTCCTTCATCAGCAACAAGTAGAATAGGGTGTTTCACATCTACGATCATATTTCCAACCCACGGCGCGAAATCTCCTTTCAAACCTATGTTTACAGAATTAGGAATAAATCCTTTGTGGAATTCTGCCGGGCTTCTTGTATCTAAAATCAATGCACCTGTTTCTTCTGCAAAGTCTTCGAAATCTTCTGCAGCAACAGGACTTAATCCTTTATTCATCACCACATCCAGGCTTTCGTATCCGCCTTTGTTCATCGCTACATTCATTCCGAAATATTTCGGTGGAGCGGTAAGACCGTCAAGAACTTCTCTGATAAATGATTCTTTGTCCGGCTGGTTGAGGGCATAATTGGTTTTTTTCTGATTTCCCAGAATATCTACCGTTTCCTTCTGCATATTCTTTCCGCATGCTGAACCGGCACCGTGTGCAGGATATACCGTAATGCTATCATCAAGTGGAAGTATTTTGGTATGAAGACTTTCATACAGAATTCCCGCAAGATCTTCCTGAGTAAGATTGGTTGCTTTCTGCGCAAGATCTGGTCTTCCAACATCTCCTAAAAACAGAGTGTCACCGGTAAAAATAGCGGTTTCAGTTCCGTTTTCGTCGATTAAAAGATAAGTAGTACTCTCCATCGTATGTCCGGGAGTGTGAAGTACTTTTATTTTTATGTTTCCGATCTCAAAGATCTGGTTATCTTCGGCGATGATAGCCTCAAATGCGGGTTGAGCAGTAGGTCCGTAAACAATAGGAGCTCCTGTCTTTTTACTCAGATCCAAATGTCCTGAAACAAAATCAGCGTGGAAATGGGTCTCAAAAATATATTTTAAAGTTACATTGTCTTTGTCAAGGCGATCCAGATAGGGTTTAACCTCTCTCAACGGATCAATAATTACAGCTTCATTTTCTGATACAATATAATAGGCACCCTGAGCCAGACAGCCCGTATATATTTGTTCAATTTTCATTGGGGGTCTTTTTTAAATTTTAGATAAAGATACAAAGTATTAGATGAATTGTAAACGAAATGTTAAATCCGGACGATAGTTTATTTCAATATTATGCGTCTATAAGCCTTAAAGTCCTGTGTTGTCAAACGAAAAACATCAAGAAAAGAACTTCAATTTTGCAGACTGTTTTTTATCATGCTCCGGAAGTGAAAATAATTATGTAGGTCTTTGGTAAAGGACATTGTGTGAAGTATATTTTTCTTCATGGTTTAAAATTTGCAGAGGATGGTTCTGAAATGTTTTTTCCGGTGTATTAAGTAAGATTATTGTGGAATATGACTTTAATACCCGAATATTTTACAAAAAATTTTATATTTATAAGTTAAAAAAAGATCAGATGGCAGACAAAACACAATTTATTGAAGAACTGAATGCAAGATATACTCCGAAAGGAGAACACATTATATTGGGAAAAGGAATGCTGGACGGGGAAGTAGTTCCGGAAGTGAACGTAACGATTCCTTTGAAAACCATTAACCGACATGGGCTTATTGCAGGAGCTACAGGAACAGGTAAGACGAAAACGCTACAGGTTTTTGCAGAACAGCTTTCTCACGCGGGAGTTCCATCTTTGGTTTTAGATATTAAAGGAGACTTTTCAGGAATTGCAGAAGCTGGGCAGATGAATCCCATCATTGAAGAAAGGTATGCTAAAACACAGCTTCCTTACAATCCACAGGCCTTTCCGGTAGAATTGATGAGTATTTCCGGAGGAAAAGGAGTGAAGCTGAGAGCGACCGTGACAGAATTCGGGCCGGTTTTATTAAGCAAAATTCTTGAACTGAATGATACTCAACAAAGTATTATGTCTATCGTTTTCAAATATTGTGATGATAAAGGTCTTCCATTAATTGATTTAAATGATTTAAAGAAAGTTCTGCAATACGTAACAGATAATGCACAAGGAAAAGCTGAATTAGCGGCCAACTACGGATCTATCGCTTCGGCTTCTTTGGGGACAATTCTAAGGTCTATCGTTGCCCTTGAGCAACAGGGAGCCTCTGATTTCTTTGGTGAATTAAGCTTTGATGTTCATGATCTTCTGGAAACCAGAGATGGGAAAGGAGTGGTAAACATTTTAAGAGTGGCCGAGATTCAGAGTAAACCACAGTTGTTCTCTACATTTATGTTGTCACTTTTTGCTGAAATTTATATGACTTTTCCTGAAGAAGGAGACAGCGGAAAACCTAAATTGGTCCTTTTCATAGACGAAGCCCACCTTATTTTTGATGAAGCTTCAAAAGCATTGCTTTCACAGATTGAAACGATGGTCAAGCTGATCCGTTCCAAAGGAGTGGGGATTTACTTTATCACTCAGATTCCGGGTGACGTTCCTGAAAATGTTTTGTCACAGTTGGGACTGAAGATCCAGCACGCTTTGAGAGGATTTACAGCAAAAGATAAAAAAGAAATCACGAAAGCTGTTGAAAACTATCCGACAACGGAATTTTATAATGCATCAAGCCTGATCCAGAATCTGGGAATCGGGGAAGCATTTGTGACCGCTTTGGATGAAAAAGGAATTCCTACACCGCTTGTTCATACGTATCTGATCTCTCCGGAATCCAGAATGGACGTTCTAAGTGATGCAGAAATTTCGGAATTAACTGGGAATTCAGCTTTGGTTGCGAAATATGAAGTACCTGTTGATAAAGAATCAGCTTACGAAATATTAACGAACAGAATGGAGCAGGCCGCTCAGAATCCTGAATCAACCCAAAAATCCAGGCCAGTGAAAGAAGAGCCGGGAATGTTTGAGCAGGTTCTTCAAAGTAAGGCCGGAAGAACTTTTACCAGCACCTTAATGCGTGAAGGAGCAAAAGCCATCCTGGGAATGTTCGGATTAGGGGGAAGAAAAAGATAGAATTTTAAAATTAATTCTATAAAAAATAATTCTGCTAAGAAAAGAGTATCAGCTTTTTAATGGATCGTACTGATTGTTTTAAATCTGATGATGAAGTGGATCAGTGGCCATTTTACTTTTTTTGACATATTTTTTGTTATTTTAGCAGGACTGCCTTTGCCGGTGGATAAAAAATGGCTGTATCAGCTATTTGGAAGAATAATTTCAGGGATCATCTGTATGTAATTTCTAGGGTATTATTATTGAATATCAAAGAATGGCAACAGATACAATTGCCGTCGGAGTGGACATATGGCATGGGTTATGTATTAAGGCTCATAAGTTTATGCTCCGGGCTGATGATAACGGAAATTATTAATATTAATCATAAAAATAGCAGTATAACTACAATTCAATGTATTCGATTATAGATATAGAAAGTAATGGTGCAGGTTATAGAAATGAATGCATTATAGATATAGCCATCTACAGGTACGATGGTCAGAAAATTACTGACCAGTTTATATCTCTCGTAAATCCTGAAAGCGACATTACCCCTTTTGTGCAGAAACTGACAAGTATTACGCCTAAAATGGTAAAAACCGCTCCTAAATTTCATGAAATTGCCAAAAGAGTTATTGAAATCACTCAGAATACGATTCTTGTAGGGCATAATATTGATTTTGATTACAGAATGCTGCGTCAGTCTTTCAAAAGGCTGGGTTATGATTTTCAGACCAGTACTTTAGATACCATTCCTTTAGCGAAGAAAATGATCCCGGATGAGGTAAGTTACTCATTGGGAAAACTGGTGAAATCGCTTGGAATTCCGTTAACGAATCATCACAGAGCAGATGGTGATGCAAGAGCTACACTGGAATTGTTCAAACTCCTGATCTCAAAAGACACAGAAAATGAGATCATCCAGAAGCAGCATGACGAAACCAATGCGAAGACCTATATTAATAAAATCAAAATCCTGACCCAGGATCTTCCGAATGAAAAAGGTTTTGTCTACTTCCAGAATGAAGCGGGGAAAATCATTTTATCGGATTATGTTCAGGATATCAATAAATTTTCAAAGAAAGTCTTTAATTCCAAATCCAAGAGGTGGGAAGAGATTCAGAGAGAGGTTGAGCAGATCAATTATGAGCTTACGGGTTCAGATATTATTGCCAAGCTGATCCTGAATTCCAAAAATATCAAGAAAAAAGAAGCGTTTCAGTTCGGACTGTATTTCAAGAACAATAAATACATTGTTGAGAAAAATAAGCTCAACAAAGCGGAGAAGCCTATCCTTAAATTCAAATCATTTACCCAGGGCACAAAAGCTGTTCAGTTTATCAATCTGCATGAAGAATTTAATGATGTAGATGTTTTCATGAAAAAGATTGATTTCAGAAAAAGAAATGAACTTTGGCTGGGACAGGGAAAAAAATTAGGAGAAAAAATGTTCCTGATCATTGAAAACGGAAAAGTTATGTCTTATGGTTTTTATGACCTTTTTACACAGATTCAAACGATGAGCAAGCTCACGAAACTGAAAATTGATCTTCCGTTGCCTTCTGTAGATCTCCATAATGATCTTCAATTGGCGCTGCTTCGTGGTGATTTTGAGACATTACCGTTACCGAAATAATTTTTATCAAAAGAAGACGCTTTCAAATCAATTTTCCTGAAATAAAAAATAAATAGTATTTTTGTAAAAAATAAATAGAAGCAATGCAACATTTTAAACAAATTAAAACTGGAAAGAAGGGAACTGTAAAGTTCTCTAAGGTTTGGAATATTTAAAAGACTTGTCTTGCATAAAAATAATCAATGTGGCAGGTTCTTTATCTAAGAATCTGCCTTTTTTTATGTTAAAATGAAATTATGAATTCAAAAGAGTTATTAAAGATTGCCAATGATTTTGGCACCCCGGTGTATGTTTATGATGCTGAATCCATCAAAGTTCAATACGAGAAACTTACATCTTCTTTTTTAAAACACACCAAGTTTTTCTATGCGGCAAAGGCGCTGACAAACATCAACATTTTGAAGTACGTCAAGAACTTGGGTGCTTCTTTGGATTGTGTATCTATTAATGAAGTCAGACTTGGACTAAAAGTAGGATTTCCGAAAGAAAAAATATTATTTACTCCCAATTGTGTCGACCTGGCTGAAATAGAAGAAGCAATGGCTTGCGGAGTTCATATTAACATAGATAACATTTCTATTCTTGAGCAGTTCGGGAATAAATATGGAAATACTTATCCCATTCTTGTAAGAATCAACCCGCATATTTTCGCAGGCGGAAACTATAAAATTTCAACGGGACATATCGACAGCAAATTCGGTATTTCTATCCACCAGGTTCGTCATATCGAAAGAGTGATGAAAAGTACCAACCTTAATGTGGAAGGTCTTCACATGCACACAGGAAGCGAGATCAAGGATCCGGACGTTTTCCTTCAGGCACTGGATATCATGCTGGAGCTTTCCGAGCATTTCCCTAATCTTAAATATCTGGATATGGGAAGCGGTTTCAAAATTCCTTATCAGGACAGTGAAGAAGAAACGGACGTGAGAACATTGGGTAAGAAAGTGGAAAAAGTAATATCCGATTTCACAAAATCTACAGGAAGAAAATTCGAACTTTGGTTTGAACCAGGAAAATTCTTAGTAGGAAAAAGCGGATATCTTTTAGTAAAAGCTAATGTCATTAAGCAAACGACAGCTACTGTATTTGTAGGCGTAAATTCAGGATTTAACCACCTGATCCGTCCGATGTTCTATGACTCTTATCATAAAATCGAAAACCTTTCCAATCCAAAAGGAGCAGAAAGAATTTATACGGTTGTAGGAAACATCTGTGAAACTGATACTTTTGCATGGGACAGAAAGCTGAATGAGGTAAGAGAAGGCGATATTCTGGCTTTCCACAATGCAGGAGCTTACGGTTTTGAAATGAGTTCAAATTTCAATTCAAGATTAAAGCCGGCTGAGGTATTGTTCTTAGATGGAAAAGCGCTCCTGATCCGTAAGAGAGATGAGTTTGAAGATCTGCTAAGAAATCAGATAGAAGTAATTTAATATCAACTATACATAATAAAGGCTCCGCAAATTAATGCGGAGTTTTTTTTATTAGAAATTAGAAGCTAGAAATTAGAATTTAGTGGTATAATTTGTACTTAATTGCGATTAACTAGCAACCAGTAACGGATTCACCTCTATCCCGAAACGTTCAACCCCGCACCTCGTAACTTTCACCCTCCGATTTTAATTTTCTTAACCCGAATTCAGGTTATACCTATTCCAATATGTTGAAATTTTAATAGTTTATAGGCATAGGAATTATAATTTATTAGCTAAATTTGAGAGAGGGAAGGATTTTTTCATGATTAACAAATGCCTGCCCATCTATATTTTCTTCAGTATTCTATAACTAAAATAAACACCAAAAAATACCAATTATGGCTAAAAACATAGCAGAGCAGATTGTTGAAATGCTCGAAAATGCCAATGTGAAAAGAATTTATGCAGTAACCGGCGACAGTCTTAATCACCTTAATATTGCCGTTAAAAAAAGCAGCATCGAATGGATCCATGTTAGACATGAAGAAGTAGGTGCCTATGCCGCCGCCGCCGAGGCTGAGCTCGATGGTTTTGCGGTGTGTGCGGGAAGTTGTGGCCCTGGACACGTGCATTTGATCAATGGAGTCTATGAGGCACACAAATCTCACGTTCCGATGCTTGTCATCGCATCCACTATTCCGAGCGACGAAATGGGAATGGATTATTTCCAGGAAACCAATACCATAAAGTTGTTTGATGACTGCAGCCATTACAATCAGATGATCACAAGGCCTGAACAGGTACAGAGAACATTACAGACCGCGATTCAGCATGCTATTTCAAAAAAAGGAGTAGCGGTGATCGGACTTCCGGGCGATGTATCAGAACTTGATGCCGAAGAAGGATCCACTTCTACCCAGATATTTAAAACCAATCCCATAATCAGACCTTCAGACGACGAATTGAAACGTCTGGCAACGTTGATTAACGAAAGCAAAAAAGTAACGCTTTATTGCGGAATTGGGGCAGGAGAAGCCAATGCTGAGGTAGTAGAACTTTCAAAGTTTTTAAAAGCTCCGGTAGGGTATTCTTTCCGTGGAAAAATGGCCATTCAGCCTAATAATCCTAATGAAGTTGGACTTACGGGTCTTCTTGGATTTCCATCCGCATATCATGCAATGCACGAGGCTGACCTTCTGATCATGTTGGGAACCGATTTCCCCTATCAAAAGTTCATGCCGGTAAAAAATAAAATTGTCCAGATCGACGAAAGTCCTGAAAGATTGGGAAGAAGAGCAAAACTGGAGCTGGGACTGGCAGGAGATGTCAAAGAAACCATTAAAGCTTTGCTTCCGTTACTTGAAGAAAAAACAGATATCCACTTCCTGAATGAGCAGCTGGCATTTTATGAAAAAGTAAAAGAGAATCAGCTTACCTATGTGAAAGATTCCGGAAAAGAAGATGCTATTCAGCCTGAATATGTAGCGCATACTTTAGATCAGCTGGCGAAGAAAGACGCTATTTTTACAGTAGATACAGGAATGTGCTGTGTATGGGGAGCCAGATTTATTACCGGAACCGGCGAAAGGAAAATGCTGGGATCTTTCAATCACGGATCAATGGCCAATGCCATGCCGATGGCTATAGGGGCTTCTTTGGCTCATCCGGGCAGAGAAGTGATTGCTATGTGTGGAGATGGCGGATTGTCGATGCTTCTCGGAGATATGGCAACGATATTTCAGTATAAACTTCCGGTCAAATTAATTGTTTTCAATAACCGAACCCTTGGAATGGTAAAACTGGAAATGGAAGTAGGCGGAATGCCGGATAATGAAACCGATATGATCAATCCGGATTTTGCCATGGTAGCACAGGCAATGGGCTATCCCGGGAAAAACGTTCACAAGCCTGAAGAAGTGGAAGATGCTATAAAAGAATGTCTGGCCTATAACGGACCTTACCTTCTCAACATCTTTACGAATCCGAATGCACTGGCTCTTCCTCCAAAAATAGATTTCGATCAGGTATTGGGGATGACAAAATCTATGGCTCAGCTCATGTTGGGTGGCAAAATGGAAGAAGTTCTGGATACGGTGAAAACCAATTACAAACATATTAAAGGACTGCTGTAATGAATGCCTCCTTAAAAAGATTCTATATCATCGCCTGGCTATTCGGGCTGGTGTTTTATTTTCTGGATTATGTGGTCCGTTCAGCGCCGGCAGTGATGATTCCGGAACTGGTCAGCAATTTCAGTACAACAGAGCTGAAGCTGGTCAGCCTGATCGGAACCTATTATTATACCTATTCTACCTGTAGCCTGATTGCGGGAATAGCTCTGGATAAATTCGGAGGGAAAAGATCTCTTTTTGCCGGAGCTTTAATCCTGGGAATCGGCTGTCTGCTTTTTCTAGCATCTGCCTATTCAGGTGGTGTAGCAGGAAGGCTACTTCAGGGAGCGGGATGTGCTTTTGCGTTTCCGGGATGTGTCTATCTGGCAAGCAAAGGTTTTTCTTCTAAATCTCTGGCAACGGCTGTTGGATTTACACAATGCATCGGAATGCTGGGTGGAACTGCCGGGCAATTTGTTGTAGGACCATGGGTAGAAGAAGGGATTAATATCGATACTTTCTGGCTTTGGACAGGGATTATTACCGTGATTACAGCATTCGGTCTGTTTCTGGTCATTCCCGGCGAAAAACAGTCTGAAGTACAGTCTGGGGAAACGGTTAAAAAAGTAGGATATTTAGAACCGTATAAAATCGTTTTTAAAAACCCTCAATCCTGGCTGTGCGGCATTATTTCAGGGCTTCTGTTTGCACCAACAACGATATTTGCCATGACCTGGGGCGTTGCTTTCTTTGAAAAAGATAAAGGATTTGTATTTCATGATGCTGCTATTACAAGTGCTATGGTAGCTTTTGGTTGGGTATTCGGATGTCCGCTTTTAGGATTTATTACAGATAAAATAGGAAGAAGGAAGCCTGTCCTGATTGGTGGGGCAATTTTGATGATCTTAAGCTTTCTGCAGTTGATCTACTTTCCTGAATTGTATCCGGCAAAGATCAGCATGTTTATTTTCGGGCTTGGTTCCGGAGCAGCAATGATTCCGTATTCTATCATTAAAGAGGCCAATCCGGATTATGTGAAAGGAAGTGCCACCGGTGCTATTAATTTTATCACTTTTGGAGTGACGACATTGGTGAGTCCGCTATTCAGTATGTGGTTCGGGAAAAGTCTGGAAGCTTCATCAGGAGCTCTGCATTTTCAGTATTCCATATTGTTCTGGATCGCAGGAATTGTATTGGCTGTTTTGATTTCATTCATGTTAAAAGAAACGGGAAGCAAAGCACAGACGCAAGCTTTGAATGCTTAAAAGAAATTTAAATAAATAATCAACTTCAGGTGAAAGCCTGAAGTTTTTCTTTTTAGTAAAGCATTTAAATAATTAACTTTGTATTAATAACCAATGAATATGGTTCTATGAAAGCTTTTACATTATTTATAGCACTCCTTGTTGCCAATTTTGCATTGGCCCAGCAGGACGTTGAAGACAGAGATGATAATCCGATCACGGAGATCAACAAAAACCTCTTGAAAATAGATATCAAGGAACCTCTTTTGCAGGTTGCCGTGAAAAACTGTAATGATTTTAAACCTGCCGCATTTGAAGGCGGTGTCGCGGTTTACAAAGAAACACTGCGAAAATTCATGTATGATTATCTGAATTCAGATTTTTATGTTCTGAACGGAGATTTTACCTTCACCCTTACCGTAGATCAGACCGGAAAAGTAACCCATATTGAAGGAAGTCCTAAAGTGTCCAACAGCACCTACTTTTTTGACGATATGAAATATGTGGTGAGACGTATCAAAAAAAGCTGGGTACCTGCTTCATGCAACCGGCAGCCCGTTTCTTCCCAAATCAAACTTAAAATGAGTTTCTCCTCAATAGCCACAGATCTCTAAACCAATCGGATGAAAAAATACCTTTTATTACTGCCTTTATTGTTCATTGGAATTAAAGGCTTCTCTCAACAGACACCGCAGGTTGAAGTAACACCATCATATACTCAGAAAGCAGAATTTCCGGGCGGTGATGAAGCTTTCCGTAAGCAATTCATGGACATGCTTCATGCGTATGTAGATGCCCAGAGCTATGCCATCAACGGAAAAGTAACTTTTGTGATCAATATTGCTGCGGATGGTAAAATGAACCGTCTGGATGTTCTTCCCAAAATCAAAAACAGTGAAATGTTTATAGATGACGTAAAGTATGCGATGAAAAAGATCAAAGGAAAATGGAAGCCGGCCATGAAAGAAAATACACCTGTAGATTCTAAAATTATGGTGAAGGTTAATTTTAGCACCAACGGATATGATCATGATTAGAATACTGTTTTTATTGCTGACTGTATTCTCTTTGAAATTATCAGGGCAGGAAGCGGCAGTAGATTATCCAAAAGGGATGGATTCCTACGATGGTGGAGAAGTACAGTTTTATCGTGACTTTCACCAAATACTTATAGATAAAAGATTGAAACCTTGCAAAGACAAGAATGAGTCGTATAATCTTAAGTTAGTTGTATACGAAGATGCCTCTGTAAAATATGGGATAGATAATTCATCAGCCGCATCCAACAATAAATGTGCTTTCGAATTGGGAGTAAAAGTTCTGGAGTACATGAACAAATGGAAACCTGCAGTTATTAATGGAATAAAAAAACCGGCAGTAACAAGTTTTCTTATTTCACCTGATATTATGTTCAATAGATATAAAGATGGATATACTACACAGGACATTGCAACAATCCTGGAAATGCCGGGAGGAATGAGCAGTTTTAGAGCAGAAGTGGCAAGGCAGATTGATATCAGTGATTTTGTGTGGAACAAGCCTTTTAAGCTCGTGGTAACTTTTGTCGTTAGCAATGAAGGAGAAATGGAGAATGTACAACTGAAAGAATCTTCAGGAAATTCCGAATTTGACCAAAGGATACTGGATGGTATTAAAAGAATGCGAAAGAAAAGGTGGACTCCTGCAAAAAGAAACGGAGAGCCTGTAGAGTCCTTTTATACACTTCCGATGACTTTCCATCCTCCGAAATAATCTCCTGCCATTCTGTCACAATATTTTGTATCTTTGCAGACTAATCTGTTTAGGAGTGAAAATTCATGGATCAAGACTGAACTTTACCTCTTAAACATTGAACTTAAATTGATCATTGTGCAGGAAAAATATATAGACGAAACAAAACAGGGAGAAGCTTTTGCCATCGCTGAACGTCCTGAGAATTCTAAAAAGCTCTTTCTGGAAAGCTACGGCTGTCAGATGAATTTTTCTGATTCTGAGATTGTTGCATCTATTCTTAATGAGCAGGGGTACAATACCACGCTGAAAGTAGAAGAAGCAGACCTTATCCTTTTAAATACCTGTTCTATCCGTGAAAAAGCGGAGCAGACCGTAAGAATGCGCCTTGCTCAGTTCAAAAGACTGAAGAAGGAAAAGCCAGGCATGACGGTTGGTGTTTTAGGATGCATGGCAGAACGACTGAAAACCAAATTCTTAGAAGAAGAGCAGTTGGTAGATCTTGTAGTAGGCCCTGATGCGTACAGAGACCTTCCGAACCTGCTTAAGGAAACGGAAGACGGAAGAGATGCCATCAATGTGATCCTTTCAAAAGAAGAAACGTACGCAGATATCAACCCGGTCCGTTTAGGCGGAAACGGAGTTACCGCATTTGTAACCATTACCAGAGGATGTGATAATATGTGCACATTCTGTGTGGTTCCGTTTACCAGAGGAAGAGAACGAAGCCGTGATCCGCACTCTATCATTGAAGAATGTAAAAATCTTTTAGATAACGGATATAAAGAAATTACCCTTTTAGGTCAGAACGTAGACTCTTACTTATGGTATGGAGGAGGTCCCAAGAAGGACTTCGTTAAAGCTTCTGAAATGCAGAAGGCCACGGCAGTTGATTTTGCTCAGTTGCTTGATTTAGTAGCTAAAGCCGTTCCTGAAATGAGAGTCAGATTCTCTACTTCCAATCCTCAGGATATGAGTCTGGATGTATTCAGAATGATTGCAAAACACGACAATATCTGTAAATACGTTCATCTTCCTGTGCAGAGCGGAAGCAACAATATGCTTCTTGCGATGAACAGACAGCATACCCGCGAGGAATATTTAGATTTAATAAGAAAAGCCAAGGAGATTGTTCCGGATATTTCTTTTTCTCAGGATATGATCATCGGTTTCTGTAATGAATCGGAAGAAGATCACCAGGATACCTTAAGTCTTATGAAGGAAGTGGAATATGACTACGGTTATATGTTCGCGTACTCAGAAAGACCAGGAACGCCTGCGCATAAAAAGATGGAGGATAATATTCCATTTGAAGTAAAGCAGAAACGTCTGAATGAAGTGATTGAACTTCAACGCGAGTTATCCAGAAAAAGAATGGAAACTTACGTAGGAAGAACGCACCAGATTCTGATTGAAGGAACGTCCAGAAAAAATGAAAACCAGTGGAAAGGAAGAAATTCGCAGAACGCGGTTTGCGTATTTGATGTGCTGGAAGGACAGAAAATAGGTGACATTGTGGACGTTTTTGTTTATGACAATACACAGGGCACACTTTTAGGGAGAACAGCAGAATAATTTAAGATCTTGATCAAAGCGGTTTGTTTTTTTGCATTATTTTCTTTTGTGCTGATATCATGTCAGACCGAAAAAAGCGTGAGCAAATATCCTTTAACCGTTGGAGATATTGAATTTGATGAAAAACTGGATGATCCTGCATTTAAAAGATGCACCACGGAAAAGCTGATTCATCTTCAGTATTATCAGGGATCAAAAGAGTTTGACTATAAAGGAGAGAAAATCGCCATTACAGAAAAACTTGAAAAAGAAAAAATATCTTCCGAAACTAAAACGAACGGTTATATTACCGTAAGATTTTTAGTAAATTGTGAAGGAAAAACAGGACTGTTCAGAGTTCAGCAAATGAATGCGGAACTTAAAGAAACAGTTTTAGATAAAGAACTGGGAGACCGTTTGCTGAGGTTTACAAAATCTCTGGACGGCTGGATTCCGAAAGAGATAAAAGGTTTTAAAGTAGGCTATTATCAGTATTTAACCTATAAAATTGAAAATGGAAAAGTTTCAGAGGTATTACCTTAGCTTTTTGATGCTTATCGTTTACACCAATACTATTGCGCAGGTCAACTGTAACGCAGTAGGGGGTGAGAACTGCAAAAAAGCTTGTGAGTTATACAACTGGGCTTCAGACAGACAGGGCAGCAGAGAATCTCAGGAAGCTTTTGATAAAGCCATCGGATTGTGCCCCGATTTCTCTAATTCATATATGGAAAAAGCCGTTCCATATCTTAAGAACGGAGATTTTGTAACCTGGAAAATTCTTATTGATAAAGCTGTTGCCGTAGATCCTAAAATGCACCTGGGCTACAGAGGCTGGTGTAAATTCCAGTTCCTGCGCGATTACAACGGAGCTGTTCAGGATTTAGAAGCATTAAAAAAATACTATCCCGAGGACTTAGGAAGATCTTTAAACGGAGATTATCACCTGGAAGTGGTGAAAGCCATGGCTTACAGTGCTTTGGGGCAGAAAGAAAAAGCTGCCGCGATTATTGAAAAAGCGCTGGTATCAAAAGGCTACTTCAAAGGAATGTATGACCATTACCAGCTGGGAGTGACCTATTTCGAGTTGGGCAGATACGACAAAGCTTCAGAAAATTTCGAAAAACAGAGCAAAGAATACGACTTTGCGGAGAATATATATTTTAAAAGTAAAGTTTCTAAGATCAGAAACAAAGATTATTTGGATTTAAAAACCTTAGCATTAGGGACTTATGATGAAGGTAAGACCATGAAAGATGTCTACACTCATCACTTTAACAAAGTCTACAGGAAACAGATTGAGGCCCTGTAGATTATTATTAAATCAATAATCAAAAATTTACTTATGAGCAACGACTTACAAAACATAAAAAACCGCTTTGGAATCATCGGAAACTTTCCTGCACTGAACAGGGCCCTGGAAAAATCAATTCAGGTGGCACCCACAGATATTTCAGTTCTGGTGATTGGAGAAAGTGGGGTAGGGAAAGAATTTATTCCGAAAATCATCCATTCAGAATCTAAAAGAAAGCATCAACCCTATATCGTAGTCAACTGTGGAGCCATTCCGGAAGGAACCATAGATTCTGAGCTCTTTGGGCACGAAAAAGGTGCATTTACCGGAGCTACAGCCACAAGAAAAGGATATTTTGAAGTGGCAGACGGTGGAACCATATTCTTAGATGAGGTGGGAGAACTTCCCCTTCAGACCCAGGTTCGTCTTTTGAGAGTTTTAGAAAGCGGTGAATTTATGAAAGTAGGTTCTTCACAGGTTCAGAAAACCAATGTGAGAATTGTGGCAGCTACCAACGTCAATATGATGAAGGCCATTCACGACGGAAGATTCCGTGAAGATTTATTCTATCGTTTAAATACCGTTCAGATCGATATGCCTCCTTTGAGAGAAAGAAAAGGAGATATTCACTTACTGTTCAGGAAGTTTTCTATAGATTTTGCAGAAAAATACAGAATGCCGGAACTGGAGCTTGAACCTGGTGCCGTTCATTATATTGAAAATTATACGTTCCCGGGAAACATCCGTCAGTTAAGAAATCTGGTAGAGCAGATGACCGTGGTGGAAAGAAACCGCGAAATAACAGTGGAGAAACTCGCTGAATATATTCCTATGGAAACCCACCTTCCTATGGTGGTTAATAATCAGAACGCTCAGAAGCAGAGTGATTTCGGAAGCGAAAGAGAGATCATGTATAAAATTCTCTTCGATATGAGAAGTGATCTTAATGATTTAAAATCGCTAACTTCAGAACTGATCAAAAACAAAGGAACAGCTGATCTGAGCAATCAGGAAAAAAACCTGATCAACAGGATTTATTCTGCGGAACAAAGCCAGCCTGTAGCACAGAATTCACTGCTGTATTTCGAAGATAAATCGCCGGTGGTACAGTCTTCACCAACTATTATGTCAAATGCTGATGACAGCTACGAAGATATTGAAGAGATAGAAATAGAAGAGAACAGACCGGAATCTTTATCGCTTCAGAATAATGAAAAAGATTTAATTATCAAAGCGTTAGAGAAGCATAAAGGGCGCAGAAACAGAGCGGCGGACGAGCTTGGCATTTCACAGAGAACATTATACAGAAAAATAAAACAATATAACTTAGAAGACTAATTAACAGGAATGAAGAATTTAGAAGGACTTAATGTAAAAGAATATGATTTTAATATCGGGAAATATGTATCCCAGGGAACAGATTTATTCAAAAAAGATATTGGTGGGTTCATAGTGGCTACGCTACTCTTATTTGTCATCAGCTTTATCCCTTTCTGTGGTATTCTTGGATTGGGGAACTTCTATAAGATCTGCAAAAAAGTAGATGAAGGTCAGCAGGTTTCAGCAGGAGATATTTTCGACTTTACGGATTTCGTAGTGTATCTGAAATTGTTTCTGCTTATTTTCGCCATATGTATTGTGGCAATGATTCCGATACAATTTACGCTGGTTCCATTTTTGATTGCTGCTGACACTGAAGGCGGACAGGTATCAGATGCCGGGGCAGCTTTATTGGCAGGTGGAATGGGATTGTGGATGATGATGATCATGATATTTATTATGATTCTTTCTATATCCATGTATTTTATACAGCCTTTGATCTCGCTGTACAGAATCACAAGCGTAAGAGAAGCATACAGACTTTCCTGGAAAATTGCCAAGAAAAACTTTTTTATGATCCTTTTATTCTCCATTGTAGTAGGCTTCATATCCCAGCTTGGAATTATTGCATGCGGAATAGGAATCCTGTTTTCTATACCTTTGGGGATCTGCATTAAATATGCTGCTTATAAAGATGTTTTGGAGTCGTTAAATCAAAAAATGGTATGAGTAAATTAAAAATAATATTCGGGTTGGTCATTCTTTCGCTGTTTCATCAGTGTTACTCTTTTACAGGATCTTCACTGACGGATGAAAAGACCGTTCAGATCAATGAATTTCCGAACAATGCAGCACTTGTAAACCCTACTCTTTCCCAGCAGTTTTCTACGGATATCCAGAACAGATTCCTGCAGAGAACCACTTTAAAAGGAACAAAATCAAATCCTGATATTTTGATAGAAGGTGAAATTTCCGACTACGGTTTCTCACCTACTACGATCAGTTCCAATACATCCACAAACCCTTCAGGTGGTGTGGTACAGCAGGCACAGAGCAAACTGACGATCAGTGTAAAAGTACATTACGAAAACAAAATACATCCGGATTCCAGTTTCGACAGGACCTATACGGATGAAGCGGTTTTCAACAGTGACCTGACGCAGAGTCAGATAGAAGCTTCCCAGGTGAAGCTTGTGACAGACAGAATTATTAACAAGATATTTAACGATATTGTAGCCAATTGGTAAGATGAATCCCAGAGTTTTAGAATTATTAAAGAACCCCAAAAATATTCAGTCAGAAGATCTCGGTCTTTTGAAAGAAGAAATCCATGCTTTTCCTTATGTTCAGAACATCAGGGCACTTCATTTGTTTGGGGTACACCTTTATGATAAAGAAAACTATCAGAAAGAACTTTCTACAACGGCGGCCTATACCACCGATAAAAAACTTCTTTATCAGCTGATCAACGGGAAGATCCAGCGCGAACCAAAGCCTGAAACGGCAGAAGAAAAACAGTCTTCCAAAACCACCGAAAAGGCTGTAAAATATTCCTACAAAGACAAAGCTTTCCCTATAAAAAGAGAAGAGGCTTCCGATAAAAAGCAGGATCAGTATGAGGCAGCGGCATCTATGATCCCGCCTGTTCAGGAGATCAGACATATCCATGTGAATGGAGAGAGAAACAGAATTCTTTTTGAAGGCGAAGAAAACTTTCTTGATGAAACCCATTCAGACATTATAGACCTTGAATCCACAATGGAATCAGGCGTAATCGTGACCCAAAAAACGGAAGCTGTTACAGAAGATCTTAAAGAAGAGACTGTACAGGAGCCGGAAGCACAAGAGAATGAACAGTCAGAAGATTCAGAAGCCGGAGTAGAATTCACTCCCGAATTGATTATTGATGAAGATCAAATCGAAGAACCTGCCGAAGAACAGGAAATCGATAAAGAGGAAGAGGTAAGTTTCCATGAGGTAGAAACAATAGTACCGGAAACAGAAGTTACAGAGGAAGAAGAAGAGAAACCAATTGTTGAAGAGCCAGTAACCGTTGAAGCAGAGCAGGATTCTGAAATCATTGATGAAACCGGAAATGCAGATGAACCGCATGCCGAAATCAGTTTCCATGGAATGGATGAATTCCTTCCGGATGTTAAAATCCAGGCAAACAGTGATGATGAAGCTGTAATTGCGGAAGTTTCCAAACCGAATGTCAATAAGCATGAGGAAGAAATGAGACGCCTGATCGAAGAGGTAGAAAAGAAAATGAAAGAAGCTCAGTCAGCTCCAAAAGTTGACAATGAGGAGCCTGAAACTGCCGATCACGAAATCAGTTTTGCCGAAACACAGAATTTCCACTTCTGGTCCACTGAAAAAGAAGAACCAAAAACTGCTGAAGAATCTATTCCTGAAAAAGAAGTAGAGACTACAGAACAGCCTATACAAAACGAAGAGCCGACAGTAATAGAAGAAGAAAAACCGGAAGAACAGAAGATCTTCGCTCAGGAAGTCTCCGCATGGAAACCGATGAGCCTGGAATCTAATGTACCGGATTCTATGATCTCCAAAGAACAAAGAGCTCCCACTCCAAAAACTGAAGCTCCGACACCGGAAGAGATTCCTGCTGTAGAAACGATCGAAGAGCCTCAAAAAGAATCTGAAATAGTTTCGGAAGAGCATCTTGCACCTGTTGCAGAAGAAACGCCTGAAACGGCAGAAGAACAGCATGAAGAGGCAAAGAATGCAGAAGAAGCTACTGAAATAAAAATATCAAAAGGAGAAGCTCCGGTGATGAATGTTTCTTTCTTCGGTTCAGATATCTCAAGTTTATCCGTAGAAAAAAGAGAAAAAGAAAACATACAAGCAGAAGAGCCCGTTCAGGAAGTTAAAGCTCAAAATACTACACAGACACCATCTGACAGCAATGTTCCCGGGTTTATCAACACATGGCAGAGCTGGCTTAAAATAGACAGACCGACAGAAGAAGAGGTTGTTGTAGAGAAAAAAGAAGTAGTACCTATTCAGGAAAAGGTTATCGAAGCCTTTATTGAAAACAATCCTAAGATTAGTCAGTTAAGAGATGAAAGCACGTATGTTGTCAGAGAAAAGAATGATGATATTTCACATTTAATGACGGAAACGCTGGCTAACCTGTATTTTGAGCAGAAACTCTATACTAAAGCCATCAAGGCATTTGAAATTCTGATCAAGAAAAATCCTGAGAAAAAAGAACATTTCCAAACCAAAATCAAGGAGATAAAAGATTTCAGAAGCAAAGGTTAATCCTGATGCAAAAGATATAAAAAAGGCTGATCACAGAGGTGTTCGGCCTTTCATTTTTTTATATATGATCAGGTTTATTTTTGAGACTACGCAACTTACGCCACGCTTTCCTACCGAAAATAACCACAAGAATAATCAGAATAATGGCAAATATTGCGGCAATTACCGGCGCAACCATCGCCAGTATAGACATAATGCCTGCTCCAGCCGTTTCAGTAGTTCCCACCACCGAATTTCCCAAACCACCCGTGGTAGCGGTAGAAGCCGCCCGTATCCCCGCAAAACCCGAACTTATCGTGGCTGCAGTTCCTCCGCCGGCAATCAGCGCAAGGCCCCACTGTGGAAAAGTTCCCAAATCTGCAAACTGGCTGGCAAATAAAACAGAGCCCGCTACAGTAGCCAGAGGGACCGAGATGGTATCCAGCAAATGATCTACAAAAGGAATATAATAGGTTAAAATTTCAGCAATAGTGGCAATGCCGGTCGTAATAAGCACAGGAAGCCCCGAAAGCCATTCAAAATGCTCATTCATCGGAATCCAGTGAAAATAAGACGCAAGGCTTACCGCAAACATCGGCAGAAAAACTCTGAAGCCTGTTGCCGCAGCCAGTCCGATACCGATAAAGGCACTGAGTACGTAAGAGAGGTAGGGAATATGATCTAACATTTTAATTTTCAGATTTATTGTTTTCCCTAAAATTACAAAAACTATGCAAGCCTTTTATAAAAATTTAAACCTCTATCATTTTTTTAATACACAAATACCGACATTCATTGATAAAATTTCTTGCATCCGAAACAAAAATAGAATGCTGACATATTTGGAGAAGGAACATTTATTTCCCACTCCTCATCTGTGTATTCTGTGTAATCCGTGGGAAAAAATAAAAGAACAACTAATTAAACAGTCTCACATTTTACGCATTGTTAATTTCATTGGTAAACTGTTACACTGCTCCATTGCTCCATTATTAGGGTCTTTTCTGCATCTGGCACAGCTTAATAAACTGCTCCTCTACATCCTGAAACTTAGCCGGCATTTCAGGCGAAACCCAAAACATCATCGCCAGCGTTTTTTCTCCGAAAGCTTCTTTAAATAAATCCTTATTCAGACGATAACATTCTCTTAAAAGCCTTTTTACACGATTTCTGTGCACGGCTTTCTTAAAATATCTTTTAGAAACAGAAACTCCAAATTTATGGCTGTCTACCTGCAGATTAGGTTTATCTTTCAGAATGATAATTCTTAGATTTCCACAGGTCCTCCATTTACCTTTGTCAAAAAGTAAAGCAATCTCAGTGTTTTTCTTGAGTTTTTCTTCTCTGGAGTACGTATAGTTCATTAATCTTGTTTCACTAAATAATTTATCACTTCAGCGGCTGCATACAACCCGAAGATCGCAGGAATATAGCTGATAGTGCCGTAGAAAGACCTTTTATAATTGGCCCCGTCCGTTAGTTTCAGACTTTCCTCCTGTTGAAGTTCATTGGAGAATACACATCTGAAACCTTTGTTGATATTTTCTTTTTTAAGTCTTTTTCTGATTTGTCTTGCAAGGAAACAGTTCTGAGTTTTGCTGATATCTCTTACCATCACCTTACTTGGATCTGTTTTTCCACCGGCTCCCATAGAACTCACCAGTTTTATTTTTCTTCTTTTGGCGGCCTTAATTAAAAACAGTTTTGGGGTAACGCTGTCGATACAGTCTAAAATATAATTGAACTTGTCAGAATCGAGAACTTCATCCATTCTTTCCGGATTCAGGAATTCATTGATCTTGACTAATTTAAGATCCGGGTTGATGTCCAGAAGCCTTTCAGCCACTACTTCTACTTTATGCTGTCCTACCGTTGAGCGCAATGCCGGAAGCTGCCTGTTGATGTTCGTGATGTCTACGGTGTCGCCGTCTACAATCGTCATGTGTCCCACACCTGCTCTGGCCAAGAATTCCGCAGCGAAAGAACCTACGCCTCCTAAACCTATGACCAGGACATTAGCCTTATTAAGCTTTTCCAGTCCTTCTTCTTTCATCAGGAGCTCCGTTCTCTCCAGCCAGTACTTATCCATTCTTTATCGTGTCTAAATTTTCTAAAATCTGTTCGTTCAGTTTTTCTAAAGAAATTCCCTTTAACTCCGAAACTTTTGAATACAATTCTTCAATATTAAAGCATTCATTATCAGTTTCTAAAAAGATTTTATCTAAGGGTGTTTTCTTTACAATTTCCTGCAAAGATAAATGATACAAAACAGCTTTTCCAAAACTCAAATAAAAATTATTTTTCAGCAGGTCTTCAGCAATGCGTTCCTTTTTGTTGAAACCATGAATAATAACGGCCTGGGTGGCTTTCTTTTTAAAAGAAATCACTTCATAAAACTTTCTTACACAGTGAATGATCAAAGGTTTTTTGATCTCGTTGGAAATAAGGACCTGTCTTAAAAAAATCTGTTCCTGGATCTTTTGAGGAATCTGAACTATAGAGTCTAGCCCGCATTCTCCGATGGCCAGACAGTTTTCGGTGATATTTGATTCCAGCCAGCTGAACTGCTGCTCCACAGAATCCACAGCGATATCTTTAGGATGTATACCTATAGAATAGGGCGATTCCGGGGGAGCCGTTCCGAAGTCTATATTGTAAATCCCATAGGCTGTATTCTTCTTATGGTGGTGAAAATCAAAAAGATCCATTAACAAAAGTACGATTATTCAGAAAATTAATTTAAAATTATTAAACGAACGTTTATAAATGTGTTAAAAATTTCTTAACTTTACTCAAAGTGCACTTCATGAGAAAAAAATTTACGGAAAAACAGATCCATATTCTGGATATTGCAGAGGAACTTATCGCCAAAAAAGGGTATGAGGGGACTTCTGTAAGAGATATCTGTTCCAAAGCCAACATCAATGTGGCGATGATTTCCTATTACTTCGGTTCCAAAGAAAAAATGATGTCTTACCTCTATCAGTACCGGGTACTGAAGACCAGAGAGAACTTTTCAGAATTTGCAGATACCATCAAGGACGGCAAGCCTGAAATGCAGCTGAGAGAAATCATTAAATATATTGTTTCCCAATTATTCAAATACAATTATTTCCACGGGTTCGTTACTCAGGAACTCAGACATACCGAAAATTTAAAAGACGAGCTGCTGGACTTCTATCAGCTGTTTGTAAAAAAACTGGATGATGTGATTAAAAAGGGTGTGGCTTCGGGCGTATTTACTTTCACTCCCAAACCTGAAGATATCCTTACGATGATCATAGGTTCTACATTATTTGTCATTCGGAATAAAAACTTCTATGAGCTGTATGTGCCAAGTAAAAATGAGGAAGCTTATACAAAAGAAGCGGAGAAAAAAGTAAGAATGAATCTTTTACTCAGTGTTTTTGCCATTTTGGGATACGCTGCAGACTAAAATTACGTTAAATATTCATAAAAAAAAATCTATTGACAAAAAAGTTATATTTTTGCAAATTAGTAAATCGGCTGTAGAATCCGAAAACTGTTGAATTTTTTATATGAAAAAATATATTTTAGGTCTTTTTGCTGTAGCAGTTGTTTCTTCATGCGTAAGCCAGCAGGAAAGAGCAATGAAGAGTGCTGACAAGAACGTAATCTTAAAGGCAGCGAATGAGAATTTTACCAAAAAGAAGTGGAAAAATGCATTGGCTCTATATGACAGGTTGACTAACCTTGTGGCGGGAACAGATGATTTTCCTAACGTAGGTTTTAATACTGCTTATGCCAATTATTATGACAAGAGTTATAAACTGGCAGGACATCAGTTTAAAAACTTTGCCGTAAACTTCCCGAAAGACCCTCGAGCTGAAGAAGCTGCATACATGTCTGCATTATGCTACTACGAAGGTTCTATGGATTATAATTTGGACCAGTCTACTACAGAAACAGCGATCAATGAGCTTCAGGACTTCCTGACGAATTATCCTAATTCTGAGCGATCTAAAAATATCAGTCAGCTAATTGATGAACTGTCTTATAAATTAGAGTTCAAAGCATACGAAAATGCAAAACAGTATTTCAAGATGGGTGATTATAAAGCAGCTAACGTGGCTTTAGAAAATGTATTGGAAGATTTTCCAAGTACAAAACTTCGTCCGAAGATCTATGATTTTATCATGAAATCCCGTTATGAACTGGCTTCAAAATCAGTGTATGAACTTAAAGGGGAGCGTATAGAAAGTGCTTTGGCTTATACCAAAGTGGTAGAAAAAGAACTTCCGAATACAGAATATTCCAAAACAGCGATAGATCTGAGAGGAAAACTGGAAAAAGAAAAGGCTAACTTTGCGGTTATAAAAAAACAAACGGAAGCAAGAATTGCAACATTAACGGCAAAACAGAAAAAGGAGGCTGAAAAGACGGCAGAAAAAAATAAAACGGAGCAGCAGATCAAAGATCAGATCAGCAACGAAAAGAAGGCAATGCAGATCCAGAGGGACAGTGCGGCACTTAGTACCCCTCCTCCGGCAGCCACTTTCAAAATCCAAAGATAATTCGTAAATTTGCCATCTTAAAATAAAATAATTTTCTCAAAATGAGTGTAAAAGATACAAAAGCAGAAGTAAATACTATTACTTACGATAAAGACAAGATTGAAGATAAAGTAGGTTCAATCTATGAAGCTATTGTTATCATGGGAAAGAGAGCAGAGCAGATCAACGCGGAGATCCGTACGGAACTTCACAATAAATTAGACGAATTTGCTGTGCACAATTCTACATTGGAAGAAGTTTTCGAAAACAGAGAACAGATTGAAATCTCTAAACATTACGAAAAACTTCCTAAGCCTACTTCTATTGCTATCGAAGAATGGCTGAATGAAGATATCTATTTCAGAAAGACAGAAGACAGAAAATAATTATTTTTGTTTTTAATCATATGAAGGTCATAAAGGAATTCAATTCTTTTATGACCTTTGTCTGTTTGTACCCGTCTTTGTGCGAAAAAATAAGTAATTTAGTATTTCAAAAATTAAAACTAAATGAGTGTTTCCGGTAAAAAGATACTTATCGCTGTTTCTGGAGGAATTGCGGCCTATAAAATTCATTTCCTGATCCGGGATTTTGTGAAAAAAGGAGCCGAAGTTCAGGTGATTATGACGCCCGATGCAGAACAGTTTGTAACGAAACTAAGTCTTTCAACGCTTTCAAAAAAACCTGTATATTCAGATTTTTACAGTGATAACGGTACCTGGAACAGTCATGTGGAAATGGCCCTTTGGGCAGATGTCATCATCGTTGCTCCGTGCACGGCCAATACATTAGCCAAAATGATCCACGGGATGTGTGATAATTTGGTCATTGCCACCTATATGTCTGCGAAATGCCCCATATTTATTGCTCCTGCTATGGATCTTGATATGTATACGCATCCTTCTACCAGACAGAATCTTGAAATGGCGGAAGATTACGGACATTTTATTATTCCGGCAGAAAGTGGTGAGCTGGCAAGCGGTCTGATAGGACAGGGAAGAATGGCGGAACCGGAGACGATTTTTAAAACCGTTGACAATTTCTTTGCTTCTCAAAATCATAGCAGAAGCCTTGAAGGAAAAACTGTGCTGATCACAGCCGGACCTACTTATGAAGCTATTGATCCTGTAAGGTTTATCGGAAATCATTCCTCTGGAAAAATGGGGTTCTCGCTTGCTGAAGAAGCTTCAAAAAGAGGTGCTAAAGTGATTCTGATCTCCGGACCAAGTTCTCAAACCACCGATGATAAGAATATTGAACTTCATAAAGTAACCTCCGCCAAAGAAATGCTGAATAAAGTTTTTGAATTTTATGACCGCGTAGATATTGGTATTGCCAGCGCTGCAGTGGCAGACTACGCTCCAAAAGAGGTTGCGAAGGAGAAAATTAAAAAGAATGATGATAATTTAACCATCGAATTGGTGAAAAATCCTGATATTCTTAAAACGATGGGTGAAAAGAAAACCCATCAGTTTCTGGTAGGTTTTGCGCTTGAAACCCAGAATGAGGAAGAAAATGCCAAAGGAAAACTGGAAAAGAAAAACCTTGACATGATCGTCCTGAACTCTCTTCGTGATGAAGGAGCAGGCTTTAAAAACGATACCAATAAAATTAAGATATTTACCAAAACAGGAAAAAAGGAATTCGACCTGAAATCCAAAGATGAAGTCGCTGTAGATATTCTGGATTTTGTTGAGTCTCAACTTTTAAAATAATTTTAATAAATTTCCGTTCTCAATTTTTAATAGATAATGAAAAAAATCATAAGCCTATTCTTGCTGCTTTTTATATATAATCTGAGTTTTTCCCAGGAACTGCTTGCAACAGTACAGATCAACGCCCAACAGCTGGGGGGAAGTAACCAGCAGGCCTATAAAGCGTTGGAGAAAAGTCTTAGAGACTTTATCAACAATACCAGCTGGACCGGAAAAAAACTGCAGAATTTCGAAAAGATAAAATGTAATTTTGCCGTTGTAATTGCAGAAAGAGACGGGAATAGATTCAAAGGAAGTATTGTGATCCAGGCTGTTCGTCCGGTATACAATACCAGCTATGAGTCACCTTTGGTCAATCTTCAGGATCAGAGATTTGCATTTGAATATGTGGAAAATGAAAACCTTGTGTTTAATGAAAGACAGTTTTCAGGAAAAAACCTGATCGATGTGGTCAGTTTTTATGTCTATGTGATCTTAGGTTATGACGCAGACAGCTTCCAGTCGATGGGAGGAACGCAATGGTTCTCAAAAGCGCAGCAGATAGCCCAAAATTCGCAGAACAGGAACTATGAAGGGTGGAATGTCATCAATGAACCCAGAAGCCGTACGATACTGATCAATGAGATCATCAATCCAAACTGGAGTCAGTTAAGATCTACCATGTATACGTATCACAGGGCAGGTTTAGATAATCTGTTCAATCAGGATCAGACGGCCGCAAAAAAGGTGATCTTTGATGCGCTTATGCAGCTGAAAATGTATGAAAACTCATTTCAGCAGTCCTATTACTTCAATTTATTTTTGGACAATAAAAGTGATGAAATTTTCAATGTTTTCAATTCAGGAAACAATGGTGGACTTGTCATGAATGACCTTAAGCAGCAGATGATGATCTTTACGCCCAAATATTCTGAGAATAAATGGAGCAAGTGGAAATAAAATCCACCGGCTTTAGTCATTGAATACCGAATACTAAATTCTATATTTGCATTACTTAAAGTAATCAGCTATTATCCATGCTTTCGAGAATTTACATTAAAAATTTTGCCCTGATTGATACCCTTGAAGTATCACTGAATAACGGTCTGCAGGTAATTACCGGGGAAACCGGAGCTGGTAAATCTATTATTTTAGGAGCTTTAAGATTGATCCTTGGCGAAAGGGCGGAGGTAAAATCTATTTCCAAATCGGAGGAGAAAAGCATTGTAGAAACTGAATTTGATCTCAATAACCAGTTCAAAAAATTCTTCATCGAAAATGATCTGGATTATGAGCATCACACCATCATTAGAAGGGAAATTCTTCCATCCGGAAAATCCAGGGCTTTCATCAATGATGTGCCGGTGACCCTTGATGTGCTTAAAGAACTATCTTCAAAACTTATTGATATTCATTCCCAGTTTGAAACTTCCAATCTTTTTACGTCAGAATATCAGTTTAAAATTATTGATGGACTTTCTGAAAACAAGAAGGTTATTGAAGACTATCAGAATGAATTTTCAGACTACCAGAGTTTAAAAATACAGCTTAAAAAGCTTCAGGCCCAGCTTTCTGAGAACAGAAAAGAAAGCGATTACAAAGATTTTCTCCTGAACGAACTGGAAGAATTGAAACTGGATGATGTAGATTATGAAGACCTTCAGAATCAGTTGTCTATTCAGGAAAATGCAGAGATGATCTCCGAAAATCTTGTACAGATCCTTTCCAGGTTTCATCAGGAAGAAGTAGGAATCCTGTCTTTTTTTAACGAAGCTAAACACAAACTTTCCAGAATAGCAGAAGTATCCAACGGTTTTTCAGAACTTGATGAAAGGCTGGAAACCTCTTTTGTAGAACTGAAAGATATCATTTCCGAACTTGAAAATGAATCGGAAAGAATAGAAATTAATCCGGCCAATCTGGCGATTCTTGTGGAACTTAATAACAAGATCAATGCTTTATTTCTCAAACATAATGTTTCTGATCTCAACGAACTGAAAGAACTCAGAGATCAGCTGGCAGGTGAGCAGAAAGGCGCTTCAGAACTTGAAGATCATATTGCAGAGATAGAAGAAAATATTTCTAAAAAAGAAAAAACACTTCAGGCTCTTGCCGAAAAGCTTTCAAAAAACAGAAAAAAATCCGTTCCTGTCTTCATTAAAAAAGCAGAAGGACTTCTGAAAAAATTAGGTCTTGAAAAAGCGAAAGTGGATATTGAACTTGATGATACCACAGAGTTTAACGCATTCGGAAAAGAAAATATACAATTACTCTTCCAGGCCAATTCAGGTTTCCCTTTAAAACCAATTCAGACCGCCATTTCCGGGGGTGAAAGGTCCAGGGTAATGCTTGCGGTGAAAAAAATTATTGCTGAAAGTGATGAGCTTCCAACTCTGATTCTGGATGAAATTGATACCGGCGTTTCAGGAAAAGTAGCCGAGGAAATCGGAAATCTGATGAGAGAAATGTCAACGGATATGCAGCTCATCGTTATTTCCCACCTCGCTCAGGTTGCAGCCAAAGGAAATGACAATTACAAAGTCGTAAAACGTGACATTTCCGGCAAAACACAGTCTACCATCATTCCTCTGAATGACGAAGAAAAGCTGAACGAGATCGCCCAGCTTCTGTCCGGAAGTAAAATTACTGAGGCTGCACTGGCACAGGCGAAAGAATTAATTGGCTAGAAAACTGTAACATATTTTACTTTATATTGACTAATATAAAAAACTAAAATATGTTTCTAAAGTTCCTCAGACTGGAAATCAAGAGCTTTTTCCGCGGTACTTCTGTAGGCGTGAATCTTGCGATGAAGATCCTTCGTTTTATTGGAATCCTTTATTTTATGGCCTGTCTGGCAGGAGGAGCTTTTGCGGCGTTCTTCTACGTACGGGACGAAATGCATCAGGATCCTTTAAAAGTAGTTTCAAAATTTTTAGTGATGGCATGGGCCGCAGACTTGATTTTAAAGTATGTCTGGCAGGAAATGTCTACCCAGAATATCAAACCGTTCCTGACTCAGAATATTCCTAAGAATACCCTGGTCAATTATATGCTCGTGAAAACCTTTCTTTCCGCATTGAGCTGGCTGAATTCCCTGTTTTTCATTACATTTGCGATCATAGCTATGTTCAATGGATACAGCATTGTCGGGATTTTAACCTGGTTCATCGGAATTTCCTTCTTATTTTATCTGAATAATTTTATCAATATCCTGTTCAATGATAAAGAAACGATTGCGATTATCATAGGCTGTATATTTGCCGGAGTGGGTGCGCTTGGCTATTACAATATTGTGCCGGTACTTTCTTACTCGGAAAAATTTATTTATAGTTTCTACCAGACTCCTTATTGGGTTATAATTCCAGTTGTCCTGTTTTTTGCTTTATGGCGAATCTGTTTCAGCTACGTTCGTAAAGAATTCTATCTGGATCAGGGATTGGAAGCTAAGAAACAGTTTGGGAAAACCGAAAATATTGCCTTCTTAAATAAATACGGCGTCATTGGAACATTTATCAACAACGATATTAAAATGCTGAGACGGAATAAAGTAACGAAAGGAATTCTGATTGGAAGTTTTTTCTTCCTCTTCTACGGATTGCTGATGTATACTTCCGTTATTTATAAAAAACCGGCCATGATGATGTTTATGGGACTGTTTGTGACCGGAGGGTTTCAGTTTCTTTTCGGGCAGAGGGTTCCATCTTTCGACAGTTCTTATTACTCGTTAATGATGACGCTGAACGTTCCTTACAAAGAATATCTCAAAGCAAAATGGTGGCTGATCAACATCATGACAGCGGCTTCAATCATCATTGCCTTATTTTATGCCTATTTCGGCTGGGAACTTTATATCACATTTTTTGCAGCAGGAATTTATAATATCGGAGTAAATTCCCAGCTTACCCTTTGGTCCGGGGCATTCAATAAAACCAAGATTGATCTTAATTCAAAAGAAAAAAGAATAGGACAGAAAAACAGTTTTAATCTTAAAGCCATGCTTCTTCTGATCCCGAAAATGTTACTTCCAATGGGTGTTTTTGCCTTGTCAAAATACTTCTTCGGAATCACGGCAGGCGTTGTAAGTATTGCTATTTTGGGGCTTATAGGATTTCTGCTGAGAGAAAAAATATTCGATATCATCGTCAAACAATACAAACGCGAAAAATACAGTACGCTGGACGCATTTAAAAACAAAGACTAAATTATGATTACGATCAATAACTTATCCAAGACCTACGGGACTGCTACAGTTCTTAATATTGAGCATCTTGAAATTCCTAACGGTGAAACTTTTGGGCTGGTAGGAAATAATGGAGCGGGAAAAACCACGCTTTTTAGTCTTATGCTTGACCTGATCCAGCCTACGACAGGTTTTGTAAGCATCGAGGATATTAAAGTCAATGAATCTGAAGCCTGGAAAAACAAAGTATCTGCTTTTGTGGATGATACTTTCCTGATCGGTTATCTGACGCCTGAAGAATATTTCTATTTCATCGGAGAACTGAGAGGTCAGAATAAAGCTTCTGTAGACGAATTTTTAAAACCTTTCCATGATTTTTTCAATGGAGAAATTCTTAATTCTGGAAAATATGTCCGTGATTTATCGAAAGGAAACCAGAAAAAGGTAGGAATCATTGGAGCTGTCATCGGAAATCCGGAAATTGTAATCCTTGATGAACCTTTTGCGAATCTGGATCCTTCCACGCAGATCAAGCTTAAAAATTTAATAAAAGAACTTTCAAAGCAAGACGGAGTTACTTTTCTTATCTCCAGCCATGATCTTTCCCATACCACAGAAGTCTGTAACAGAATTGTCGTTGTGAACAAAGGACAGCTTGTGAAAGATATCAAAACCAATCCGGAAACATTGAAAGATCTGGAACAATATTTTGCAGATCAGGTTTCTACACCGGCAGAAGTTTAATTGATCAACTGTTTTGAACTTTTTTTGTTGGAAAAACGCAAGGGGACGCAAAGAAATTTGAAAAGATGATGCTTTAAGGCGCCAGGATTTTATCTGCGATAAAATTGTAGACCGCTCAATAAATGCTAACGAACTTGCTGAAAATCTTTGATTTTCTTGCGCCTTAAAATATTCTTATTTTTGTTCAAACTTTGCGTCCCTTTGCGTTTTTCCAACTATAAAGAATATAAAAATGTCTGGCTGGATAGTTTCAAAACTTTATTAGGAGGGTTTGAAACTTTGAATATCAATTGGATCCAATGTACATGACTTTCTTTTTCTATTTTCACTCTTGAGGAAAATAAAAGTTTAAACAACTTCGATATAAAAAATAATGAGCATAGAATCCCAAAACGTCACAGACTATCCCAACAGCAACACTATTTTTATGGTGTGGAAACTGAATGACAGCCCACAACTGAAAGATGTTTTCCAGCAGCTTTGCGCTTTGGTTCTCAATCTTAATAATTCGGCTTTCAACAGGTTTCCGGACAGCAGGGCAAGCTGTGTGATGGGAATTGGTGGGGAAGGCTGGGAAAAATTAGAGCTACCGAAGCCGTTACCAAAAGAGCTGATCAGTTTTGAAGAAATTAAAGGAGTAAAACATACCGCTGTTTCTACGCCCGGAGATCTTCATTTTCACCTGAGAGCGGATAATAAAAGCCTTATTTTCGATATGGCAATAGAGATTTCAAAACTTTTGAGCTCCGTTGCCGAAAGTATTCTTGAAATCCACGGATTCAAATATTGGGATGCCCGTTCCATTCTCGGTTTTGTAGATGGAACCGAAAATCCGCACGGAGAAGATCGCGATTATTTTGCTAAAATCGGTGATGAAGATCTTCAGTATAAAGGGGGCAGCTACTTATTTGTTCAGAAATACCTTCATAATATGGATGCCTGGAAAGGACTTTCCACAGAAGAGCAGGAAAGAGTGATAGGAAGGTCCAAGGAAAAAGATATAGAAATGTCGGATTCTGTAAAACCCTCCAATTCCCATATTGCTCTGGCTAATATTGAAGGTGAAAATGGTGAAGAGCTTAAAATTGTAAGAGATAATATGCCTTTTGGAAGTCCTTCTTCCAATGAATTCGGAACCTATTTTATTGCCTATTCAAGTACATTCAGCACAACGAAAAAAATGCTGACGAATATGTTCATCGGAGATCCGCCGGGCAATTATGACAGAATTTTGGATTTCAGTACAGCAATTACCGGAACGCTTTTCTTTGTTCCTACCAGAAATATGCTGGATGAATTTTCAGGATAAATAAAAAGGCCGGAAACAAGTTCCGGCCTTTCCATCAATTATTTTAAATAGGATCTTCCTCTATCGGTACCCCACACATGTCAACATGGACCATACACATCCCCTGGCAGGGATTATCTGTGCGAACACTGCAGCAAGCATAATAACCGTTGTATTGGACAAGATACCAGTTCAGTGGACAGCGTGGAATAACCACCCCTCCAAATACTTGTTTCAGATTGGCTCTGTTGAATTTTTTTAGATTTTTCATAGTAAAATAGTTGAGTTAGCATTTCATCTTACATGGGTTCACTGGAACACATTCCCTCAGGAATAAAGCAGAATTTTCCTTTGCACGGATTTCCTTCAGGAGGCATATTCAGGCAGCACGCATGATAGCCGTTGAATTCCACATGAACAAGATTATTCGGGCACGTGTGTCCTCCCATTACTTCTCTTAGATGCTCTCGGTTTAATTTTTTTAGATTTTTCATAGATTAGTTTAGAATATATTTATATCACTAATATATGAAAAAATAGAATTGCAAGATATGTTTTGATAAAAAATTGTAAGTCAGTGTTTTAATAAAAATAAAAACCTCAGAATTTCTGAGGTTTTTCTAATGTTTTTTGTTTCACTCTTTTTCAAATGGGATGCCTTTGTTTACTCTTGTGATTATTAAACGCAAAGAAATACAAAGAATTGATTTTAATTTCTTTAAAGTAAGATAAACAAAGGCGTTTCACTTATTTCCGAAATACAAGGGCTTAAAATGCCTCAATGTTTTATATGTAACAAACCTTATTTCAGGCTTCCTACCATATCTTCCGGCTTCACCCATTCGTCAAACTGCTCAGCTGTTAAAAAGCCAAGGCCTACAGCTTCTTCTTTTAGAGTTGTTCCGTTCTTGTGCGCTGTTTTTGCAATTTTTGCTGCATTTTCGTAACCGATGTGCGTATTTAAAGCGGTAACAAGCATTAATGATTTGTCTACCAATTCTTTAATTCTCTCATGATTCGGTTCAATACCTTCCGCACAATGATCATTGAATGAAATACAAGCATCCGCGATTAACTGGGCAGACTGAAGGAAGTTGTACGCCATAACAGGTTTGAAGACATTAAGTTCGTAGTTCCCCTGAGTTCCCGCAAAAGAGATCGTAGTGTCGTTTCCGAGAACCTGAGCGCAAACCATGGTCATTGCCTCATTCTGCGTAGGATTTACTTTTCCTGGCATAATAGAAGATCCCGGTTCGTTCTCCGGAATATGAATTTCCCCGATTCCCGAACGTGGCCCGGAAGCCAGCAATCTGATATCCTGAGCTATCTTGAATAAAGAAACAGCCAGTTGTTTTAAAGCACCGTGAGATTCTACAATAGCATCGTGAGCAGCCAGAGCTTCAAATTTATTCTCAGCTGTAACGAAAGGATGATTTGTAAACTTCGCGATATATTCAGCTACTTTTACATCATAACCATTGGGTGTGTTTAGTCCCGTACCTACAGCGGTTCCACCCAAAGCAAGTTCAGAAAGGTGAGGAAGGGTGTTTTTTAAAGCTTTCAATCCATATTCAAGCTGAGCTTTATAGCCCGAAAACTCCTGTCCAAGCGTAAGAGGAGTTGCGTCCATAAGGTGGGTTCTCCCGATTTTTACAATGTCTTTAAATGCTTCTGCCTTCGCAGCAATTGTATTTTTTAATTTTTCAACAGCCGGAATTGTTACTTCAACCACTTTTTTGTAAGCTGCAATATGCATCGCGGTTGGGTAAGTATCATTGGAAGACTGAGATTTATTCACATCATCATTCGGATGGATTTCAGATTTATCGCCTAAAGTTCCACCATTGTTCACATGAGCTCTGTTGGAAACCACTTCATTGATGTTCATATTGGATTGTGTTCCTGAACCCGTCTGCCAGATCACCAGAGGAAACTGGTCGTTAAGCTTTCCTTCCAGGATTTCTTCACATACTTTAGCGATCATATCTCTTTTTTCTGCGGGAAGAACACCAAGATCCGTATTGGTATAAGCAGCAGCTTTCTTTAAAAATGCAAAAGCTTCAATGATTTCGTGAGGCATAGAACCCTCAGGTCCGATCTTAAAATTGTTTCTTGAACGTTCAGTCTGTGCTCCCCAAAACTTGTCGGCAGGCACCTGAACCTCTCCCATGGTGTCTTTTTCTATTCTGTAATTCATATTATTTATTTGATTTTTTCTTTTGTTAGTAGAGTGTCATCCATGTCTGGCATATTCATTATTACATCGTAACTTAAAAAACAATTTGGCCCAACTGATTTTAAGTTTAATTTCATATTGTTTTCTGAAAAATCGGAAATTGTTATAGTTCCTTTAGAAAAGACACATTTTTCAAAACGTGTTGAAGAAAATTTAGCTTCTTTTATATGAATAATGAATTCATTTTTTTCATTTGTTGTTACATCAGATTTTTGTACAGTAAACCTTTCATTTTGAAAATTAATGAATGAAAATGTAACAGAGTTTTGACTGTCTTCCACAACTTGAAATTGAATTGGATCTTCTCCAATTTTTCCTACCCAAGTTCCTGAAAGTTTGGAAATGTTATCTGATTTTTTCTGAGCAAAACTATTATTGCAAATAGCAAGAAAGAAAAGTATGATTAAAATATTTTTCATTGAACTTAAATAATTATTGCTTTTAAAAACTTTTATGGGAAAAATAAGTTTCTATAAAATTAATCATAAACTCAGAATCCCGCAATTTATAACCATTATAAATATCAATATGGATGAGTGATTTTACTCATGTTTTTTTAAGGATGACGTATTTTTGCACAAACAAAAATTGAATGGATTTTAGATATCAGGATCCGTATCCGATCCAGAAAGATGATACGGTGTATAAAAAATTGACATCAGACTATGTAAAGGTTGAAAAATTAGGAGAAAGAGAAATCTTAACCATTGATCCGAAAGGATTGGAGCTTTTGGCTGAAGAAGCTATGGCTGATGTTTCTTTCATGCTTCGTTCTTCTCACCTTGAAAGTCTCAGAAAAATCATCGACGATCCGGAAGCTACAGATAACGACAGGTTCGTTGCTTACAATCTCTTGCAGAATGCTGCTGTGGCGGTGGAAGGAGCTCTTCCTTCATGCCAGGATACAGGAACGGCCATTGTTATGGGTAAAAAAGGAGAAAGTGTTTACACCGGAGTGGATGACGGAGAATACCTGAGCAAAGGAATTTACAATACCTATCAGAAAAGAAATCTGAGATATTCTCAGGTGGTACCTTTGACGATGTTTGATGAAAAAAATTCAGGATCTAATCTTCCGGCACAGATCGATATTTATGCTAAAAAAGGAGATTATTATGAATTTTTGTTTTTAACGAAAGGAGGAGGATCTGCCAATAAAACATTCTTATACCAAAAGACAAAATCATTATTGAATGAAAAGTCTCTTGAAGCATTTGTAAAAGAAAGAATCTCAGACCTTGGAACGGCTGCGTGCCCGCCTTATCACCTTGCTCTTGTGATCGGAGGAACTTCTGCTGAAGCGAATCTTTCTGCCGTGAAAAAAGCATCTGCCAAATATTATGACCACCTTCCGACAGAAGGAAATGAAGGCGGACAGGCTTTCAGAGATCTTGAATGGGAAGCTAAAGTTCAGAAAATCTGCCAGGAAAGTGCTATCGGAGCACAGTTTGGAGGGAAATATCTTACCCATGATGTAAGAGTGATCAGACTTCCGCGTCATGCTGCTTCTTGTCCGGTAGGAATGGGAGTTTCATGTTCTGCAGACAGAAATATCAAAGGAAAAATCACAAAAGATGGGATCTTCCTTGAACAGCTGGAAGAAAATCCAAAGAGATTCTTACCGGATACGCCACCACACCTGGAAGAAGCTGTTGACATCAATTTGAACAAGCCAATGCCCGAAATACTGGCTGAGCTGTCCAAATATCCTATCAAAACAAGATTAAAATTAAATGGAACGCTGATCGTTGCCAGAGATATTGCCCACGCAAAAATTAAAGAAATCCTGGACAGCGGACAACCGATGCCTGAATATTTCAAAAATCACCCGATCTACTACGCAGGACCTGCAAAAACTCCGGAAGGAATGGCTTCAGGAAGCTTCGGACCTACCACTGCGGGAAGAATGGATGTCTATGTAGATGAATTCCAGAGCCACGGCGGAAGCATGATTATGTTGGCGAAAGGAAACAGAAGTAAAGATGTAACTACGGCTTGTGGTAAATACGGAGGCTTTTATCTGGGATCTATCGGCGGACCGGCAGCAATTCTTGCCAAAGACAATATTGTGTCTGTAGATATCGTAGACTTCCCTGAATTGGGGATGGAAGCGGTAAGAAAGATCGAAGTAAAAGACTTCCCGGCGTTCATCATTACGGACGATAAAGGGAATGATTTCTTCGCAGATCTTGCCCATTAATTAGTTTAAAATCAAAATAAATTAGAAAATAGGGCTTGTATGTTTTGTGTACAACGCAAAAAAGTCCTATTTTTGCCTAAAATCTTTAAGAGAATGATAACGATTTTATCAGCATTTTGGCCGTTCTACCAGTTCCTATGGACTGTATTCTTTATAACTATGTTCTTAGTAGGATTCTGGTGTATCTTCATGTTCTTCGGTTTGGTAATTCCAATGTGGTTAACTGAAGGTCTGAAAGAATATTTCGGAAAAGTAAAACCTTTTGATCCTGAAGATATCAGAAGAAAAGAACTTAACGAGCAGGAAGGCGTAGAAGTAGTCTTCAGCAATCCTAAAGGAAACGGACCTTTCCTACACGATCACGGACATCATCATTAATTGACTGTCATTGCTTTTTCACCTTAATTCTGAAAAAGTAATATCATAGCAAAACAACATATATAAACCGCTTAATTTTTTAGGCGGTTTTTTTATTATCCGTTTCTCAGTTTTTCAGGAGAGACTCCGAATTTCTTTTTAAATGCACGGGTGAAATTCTGTACATATTCATACCCGCATTCAATTGCAATTTCTTTGATCATAATGCCTTTGTCGATGATCATTTTCTTCGCTTTCAGCATTCTCAGTTCTGAAATATAATCGGAAACCGTCATCTGGTATTGCGCCTTAAATTCTTTCCTGATCTTATTCTGATTGATTCCAGTAAGTTTTCCGATATCTTCCGCACGGATATTTTTGTGATAATTTTCGTCAATGAATTTTTTGATCACAAAAGAAGTTCCTGGTTCGGCCTGTATGGTGTTTTTTTCATTGAACTGTTCAAAAATCAGAATCAGAAGTTTAATGATCTTGGCTTCCACAAATAATCTCTGTACCATTCCTTTTTTTGAATAACTGATCAGTTCATTCAGAATCATATGCATTTCCACAGTCATATAAGGTGGCGTCCTTTTATGAAGGAAAATATAATTGTTCCGGATCATGTTTTCCAGGATATCCGCATTTTCTTTGCTCGACTCCGGATCGATGAGGTTAAAAATATATTGATAATTAATCTGGATCTGAAAATATTTCAAAGCTTCCTGGCTTTCTGTCCAGAGTTCGGCTGTACTTTCCTGTGAAGAATAATGAAGAATGTACTGGTTTTTCCTGAAGAGAAATTTTGTCTCACAGTCATTGGCTTCCAGTTTAATATTAGGACTCAGCAGAAAAAGCAGGCTGAAACTTGCCCTGCTTTCAATCATATGCCATTTTGAAAACTTTTCAGGCTGTGGGTCTTCCTGCATGACGATCTTAATGTTGTCGGAACTGAATAGCAATCCGCTCCTGGAGAGATTCTTCATAGGAAATGATTTTACGGGTAGGGTACAATTTGAAATAAAAGCCTTGCATTGGATAACAAAAAGTTTGGAAATGATAACTCAGCGTTAATAATGAAAGGTAATTTTGCGCAAAATTAAATTAAATTTAGAATAATTAAAAATAATATTAGATATGTTTCAAAATTTACATTTTGCGATCCGTAAAATAGGAGCAGGTTTGGCCTTGCTAACCATCGCAGGAAGTTATCTATATGCCCAGCAATGGGAGGATGTAGGAGGTGTACCGGGAGTTTCAGCAGGAGGAAGCAGTTATAACAATCTGGCAGTAGATCAGGCTGGAAACTATTATCTTTCTTATTATGATACATCTGTGGCTAAAGGTTCTGTGCAGAAATTCAACGGGACTTCATGGTCTTATGTAGGAGGTACAGCAGGAATTACAGAGGGTACAGCAACTTTTAATTCATTATCCCTTGACGGTTTAGGAAATGTTTTTTACACCAATCAGATAGGATATCCGGGATCTGGAATTGCCGTTCGTCAGTTTAGCGGAACTTCATGGACACAGCTTCCAAAAGTTACGGAATCTTCCACAAACTATCATGCTTCTGCGGTTTCTCCATCCAATGTCCTGTTTACATTCGGGGGACAAGACTCAGGAACTGTACAGCGTTACGCAAACGGTGCCTGGGAGCAGGTGGGAAATACAGGCTTTTCAAACGGAGCATCATTTGCAGAAATGGTGATTGGGTCCAATCAGAAAATATATACGTGCAACATCGAATCAGGTGTGAGAGTATATGAGAACAGTACATCAGCAGTAGCTACAGATACATGGACACTGGTAGGAGGAACGATTGTAGATGCGGCTTCTTCTTCAGAACAGTACACGTCTGATATTGCGATAGATGGTAACAACAATCTGTATGTAGCTTATGTTGCGAGCTCAGCGAACGGTCAGAAACTTAACGTAAAGAAATTTAACGGAAATGCTTGGATACAGCTTGGTCAGGCTGATTTTTCTGACGGAAGGGTACAGCATGTAGCTATTGTAGTGACTGCATCCGGACAGCCCTTTGTGGCAGCCAGCCGTTTTGAGGATAACGATTTATTAAGAAATACAGTTTATAAGTTCGATACTGCTACACAGAAGTGGGTAACCTACGGAGGAGATTTTATTTCTGGCGGAGAAGCTAAATATAACGATCTTGCGATTGATAAGGCTAATAATTATCTGGTCCTTGCTTATTCCGAAGATGTGACCAAAGTGAAAAGAATTCCACTGAATGGAACACCTCCGGGATGTACCAATACTGATCCGGGAAGCAATGCAGGAGATACAGGCTGTGTGACTTTTACTTATCGTGGACAGAAGGTAACGTATTCAACGGTAAGAGGTGCTGATGGAAATATCTGGATGCAGCAGAACCTCGGAAGTTCTCAGGTAGCCTCTGCACTGGGTGATGAAACATCGTACGGTGATCTGTTCCAGTGGGGAAGATGGGACGACGGTCACCAGCTGAGAAATTCAGCTACGGCAGCACCTACAACACCGAATTCACCGGACGGATTGGCTGGTTCTAATGCTTTCATCATCGGATCGCCTTCATGGTGGGGTACTTTTGCAGCTACGGATAAATGGACCGCTTCCAATGCAGCGAATGTATCTGTAAATGTAGGAGCAGATCCTTGTATGGCTGCAGGACCGGGTTGGAAAATGCCTTCCCAGGCTGAATGGGCAGCGGCTGTGGAGTCAGATCATATAGCAAATCCGGGAACAGCTTATAATAGTTACCTAAAGCTGCCTGCATCAGGGTACAGAAGCTCTTCCAACGGAGCACTTACATTTGCGGGACAAAGAGGATATTTCTGGAGTTCTGACACCTCCAACTCAGGAGGGAAATACCTGTACATAGGTTCTACCATTGCCAATCCTTCTTCAGGAGCGATGAGAGGACAGGGATCTGCGGTAAGATGTATCAAAACAGGTTCTGCTTTAGGAACATCAGATATCATCAAAAATACTTCAGCAGTAGGGTTTTATCCCAACCCTACGAACGGTGTTCTTAATATCAAAGCAGATTTAATAATCGAAAACGTTAATGTAATCAATATGGTAGGACAGAAGCTGAATAATATCCAGTTCACCAATAACCAGATCAATATGAACGGACTTCCGAATGGAATTTATATTGTAGAATTAAAGTTAAAGAACGGACAGATTTTTTCTAAGAAAATTATTAAAAACTAAGTCCCGATACGTTTGATTGATCAGCAGGGGCTTTTTTAGGAAAGCCCTTTGTTGTAAAAGCATAAATTGATTTATTTTAAAAAAGGTTCATTACAATTACTTTTATCGTAAGGGCTCATGAAATCTTTCATGGGTCTTTTTTATTAATTTTCTCAAAGCTTAGGATGTTATTCTTCTTTTTTACAGATCGTCAGGAATATGTAAATCTGCTTTTTGCCAATTAAAAATATTAGTCTACTTTTGCAGTAGATTTATCAAGAAAGGTGGAGGGATTTGGCCCTATGAAACCTTAGCAACCTGCACGACTCTAAAAAGTGTAAAGGTGCTAATTCCAGCCCGTTGCGGGGAAGATGAGCAAAGTCACTATTCTGACAGCAATTCCATTTCTTGAAGTCTTTTTGTTATCTGCGGATCAGGTCTGCGGAAACATTTTATTATTAATTTACAATAACGAAAGATGAAAAAATTAAGTCTGTCTGTGATACTCCTGGGAGCTGTTTTGGTGAATGCACAGGAGCAGGAAAAAGGAACTCAGATCGAAGATGTGGTGATCGTAGGAAACCGGAATGCGAAAAGAACAAAACTGGAAACACCGGTTCCCGTAGACATTATCAATATAGAAAAACTGCAGAGATCTGCTCCGCAAACTACGGTTCAGGATCTTCTGAACTATGTGATTCCGTCATTTAATTCCGTGAGACAGTCTGCTTCAGATGGGACAGAACATATCGATCCCGTGACTTTAAGAGGAATGGGACCCGATCAGGTTTTGGTCCTGATCAACGGTAAAAGAAGGCACAGCACTTCATTGGTCAATTATCAGAATACCGTAGGAAACGGATCGGTAGGAACGGATCTGAGCACCATTCCCGTGATCGCTATCGACAGGATTGAAGTTTTAAGAGATGGTGCAGCCGCTCAGTACGGTTCTGATGCTATCGCAGGAGTGGTGAATATTATTCTCAAAAAAGACATCGGAGCATCTGCTTCTGCGTCCTATGGAATCAGTGGGAGAAATGATGGCGAAACCTATCAGGCGGGAATCAATTACGGATCTTCTTTGGGTAAAAAAGACAGCTATGTCAATCTTTCACTACAGTTGAGCCACCGGGGCAAGACAACAAGAACTCAAAATCATGATCTCGACATTTTCGGAAATAATTTTGCCTATGAATTTGCCAATGATCCTCTTGCCGCAAGAGCAGCCGATGATCAGAAATTAAGAGAAAGAGGGCTTACCCGTGATGATTTTAATTTTCAGATCGGAGATGCACAGATCCGACAAGCGCAGTTATTTTTTAACTCCGAATATCCGTTAAGTGAAAGCCTGAAACTGTATTCTTTTGGAGGTTTCAGTGTTAAAGAAGGAAAAGGTTTTGGTTTCAGAAGACTTCCAAGCGAAACATCCAACGTGGTGTCTTCTATTTATCCAAACGGCTTCCAGGCTTCTTTAGGCTCACAGGTTTACGATTTTTCATATGCTGTAGGTGCGAAATATAATGTGAATAACTGGTTCATTGATTTAAGCAACACATTCGGAAGCAATACATTCAATTACCATGTTAATAACACAAACAACGCTTCATTAGGGGTAAAATCTCCCACTAGTTTTTATGCCGGAGCGCACAGTTTCCTTCAGAATACAGTGAATCTTGATGTTTCTAAAAACCTGAATAAGTTTAATATCGCATTTGGTGGAGAATTCCGTTTTGAACAATATGAAATCAAGCCGGGCGATGAAGCATCTTACACGCGCTATGACATCAATGGAAATCCGGCAGTTCCGGGTTCTACAGTGGAAGGAAACGGAGGTTCACAGTCGTTTATCGGTTTTTCACCGGATAATGCTTTGAAGAAATCCAGACATTCAGCGGCGGTATATGCCGATGTTTCCTATGACATCGCTAAAAAGTTAAATATAGATCTGGCGGGAAGATTTGAAAATTATTCAGATTTTGGAAATACCTTCAACGGAAAACTTGCCGTGAGGTATGAGTTTGTAAAAAACTATGCAGTACGGGCGGCTGTGGGAACCGGTTTCAGAGCTCCTTCACTTCAGCAGCAGTATTTTAATAATTCCTATGCAGATATTTCTACTTCAGGATTGGGAATTGTGACCAAAGGAATTTTCAGGAACGACAGTGATGCGGCAAAAGCTCTCGGATTTGATAAATTAAAACAGGAAACTTCAGTAAACGCGAGTGCAGGATTTACGCTGAAACCAGCCAACAGATTGTTTATAACGGTTGATGGATATTGGATTAAAGTAAAAGACAGAATTGTAATCACAAGTAATATCGAAGATCCTAGATTGGCTCAGTACAACGTAGAAAGCGGAAGGTTTTTCGCCAATGCCATTGATACCGAGACAAAAGGAGTTGATGTCGTAGTCACCTACGACTGGAAACTTGGCGGCGGAAACTTGAATATCAACTTAGCAGGAAATTATACGGAAACGAAGATCAAAGACTTCCATTTTCCTGAAAAGCTGGTGCCTACACAGGATCAGTTTTTCGGCCCGGATCAGATCAATATCATAGAAACCCTTTCACCCAAAACAAAAGCTTCGCTGGGATTGAATTATGCCATCGGAAAATTCAATTTCATGGTAAGAAATACGTATTTTGGTCAGGTCATCAGAGACGGTTATCCGTTCGGAAAAGTACAGAGCTTCTCTCCAAAGGTCGTAACAGATGTGAGCGTAGGATATGATATAACGAAAACCATCAACCTGACCGTGGGCGCGAATAATGTATTTGATGTTTTCCCGGATCTTCAGATCTATGCGAATTCTTATTATGGAGTGTTTAAATACGCTCCGGTTCAGATGGGAACGCTGGGAAATTACTTCTTCGGAAGACTTAATTTTAATTTTTAACAGATCAATGAGTACTGCTACACACCAGATCGGCTGGAAAACCGCTACCGCTATCGTAGTTTCCAATATGATTGGGACCGGAATATTTACGACTTTAGGTTTTCAGCTGTCTGATATTACCAATACCTACAGCATTTTCCTGTTGTGGATCATCGGTGGGATTCTCGCTTTGTTCGGAGCATTTTGCTACGCGGAGCTTGGATCTTATTTCAAAGGAAACGGTGGGGATTATATCTATCTCAAAGAAACCTATCATCCTATATTTGGTTATCTGGTCAGCTGGATCTCTTTGATTATAGGATTTTCTGCACCGGTAGCGCTTGCTGCACTGGCGATGTCAAAATACCTTTCAGCTTTTAATTACACCTTTGGAAACGGTTTTGCGATCGGGTTCATATTTCTTGTGGCGGCAACATTATCGTTCAGCTTGAAGACTTCCAGCAGGTTTCATAATTTTTTCACCTTTATCAAAATTGCTTTTATCATTGTTCTCGTCATCCTTGGCGTGGTACTTCCGGGGTCCGCGGCAGGAAACAGTCTGGAATTTAGAAACAGCTGGCAGGATGAAATCATGCTTCCCGCTTTTGCAACTTCGCTGGTTTTTGTTACCTATTCCTACACTGGCTGGAATTCCGCATCATACATTGCGGGAGAAATAAAAGAAGTTCAGAAGAACCTTCCCAGAGCTTTGATTGTGGGGACGGTTTTCGTAACGGTGAGTTATCTTCTGGTCAATTTTATCATGCTGAAACATGCCCCCGTAAGTCAGATGGCCGGAAAAGAAGATGTGATGGGCGAAGCAGCGGGGAATATGCTGGGAATAGGTTTTGGAAAAATAGTCAACATTTTTATTGCTCTGCAGCTGATTGCGACGATCAGTGGTTATTTATGGGTCGGTTCAAGACTGACGCAGGCTTTTGCCACAGAAAATCATTTGTGGAGGTCATTGGCGGTCAATAATAAAAAGGGAATTCCGGTAAGAGCCATTTTTGCCCATGCAGTAATCGCTTCTGTGATTATCCTGACGGGAAGCTTTAAAGAGATATTTGTCTATACCGCATTTATCCTTCAGTTATTCGCCAGCCTCTCTATTTCTACGGTTTTCTTTCTTAAAAAAGATCAGCGGAAAATATTTAAATCCAATCTGTTCTATGTATTTCCGGCAGTTTTTCTGCTTTTCAGTATTTATATCCTCTATTTTACCCTCATTCATAATCCTAAAGAGAGCATTATAGGACTGGGAATTGTAGCATTCGGGCTTATCTTTTATGTTGTTGATAAAAAGTTTTTTAAAAAGCCATCACAATAAGTAAGGCCAAATCTTCATTAAAATCGCAGGGTGGAATTTTTGCCCCTTTTGTTTTAAGACAAAAGAATATATACCAAATACTTATGCTTTATAAAAATGGCATTGAGATTTGAATTAATAATTCTTATCTTTGCACTCTCAAAAATTGCAGAATGTCTAAATCATTAATTCCAAAACTAGAAGCTATTAAACAAAGATATAATGAGGTTGCAGACCTTATTATACAGCCTGATATCATTTCAGATCAAAAAAAATATTCTTCTCTGAACAAAGAGTACAGTGATTTGGGAAAGATTGTAAGAGTGTACGATCAGTATAAAGGTGCTTTAGATAATATTGCAGAATCTGAAGAAATCATTGCTGACGGCTCAGACAGAGATTTAGTAGATATGGCTAAGGAGGAAAAAGTAGAAGCTCAGGCTAAACTTCCGGGATTGGAAGAAGAGCTTAAGGTTTTATTGATTCCTAAAGATCCTGCCGACGACAAAAACATTATTGTAGAACTTCGCGCTGGAACAGGAGGTGATGAAGCTGCTATTTTTGTGGAAGACGTCTATAGAATGTATTCTATGTACTTCAAAACAAAAGGCTGGAAACATGAAGTAACCGATTCCAATGAAGCTGCAAAAGGCTACAAAGAACTGATTATGAAGGTGGAAGGAGAAGGTGTTTACGGAATTATGAAATTCGAGTCCGGAGTTCACCGTGTACAGCGTGTTCCTGAAACGGAATCTCAGGGTAGAGTTCATACCTCTGCCATCACAATTGCCGTATTACCGGAAGCAGAAGAAGTGGATTTCGAACTGAATCCTGCCGATATTGAAATGCAGACATCCCGTTCAGGAGGAGCCGGAGGTCAGAACGTAAACAAGGTTGAAACAAAAGTTCAGCTGACGCATAAACCTTCAGGTATGGTGGTTGTTTGTCAGCAGGCACGTTCCCAGCTGGCTAACCGTGAATTGGCAATGGAAATGTTGAGAACCAAACTATACGACATCGAATTGCAAAAAGTTCAGGGTGATATTGCAGCACAACGTAAATCAATGGTTTCTACCGGTGACCGTTCTGCAAAGATCAAAACCTACAACTATCCTCAGGGAAGGGTGACAGATCACAGAATCAACAAATCCATGTATAATCTGGATGCCTATATGAACGGAGACATCTCTGAAATGATTGATGCCGTAATCATGGCAGAAAATGCAGAGAAAATGAAAGGAGAAGAAGAAAACTATTAAAAACAGATATATCAATCAGGCTCTTGAATTTCAAGAGCTTTTTTTTGCTTTAAATTTGGCATATTAAAAAACTACAGGAATTAGTCTGGAAACTGAATGAGTCCTATTTTAAAAGCTTAAATCATTAGAAAAATAAAATATCAATATGAAAAATTTTAAGATTATTATATTGCTGATGCTGGCGGTTCTAAGTCAGAATCTGATGGCCCAGACCGAGGTGAAAAAACCTTCGGAAGTCTTCGAAATGTACTTCGGTACTTTCGTTAATAATGATACCGCTATTCTGAATAAACTGAACGATTATTTAAAACCAACCGTAGAAGGTGATACGGCTTATCAGGTTGATTTTAATACAGTATCGCTGGAAATGATGAAAGAAAGCACGGATCATTTTTTATCCGTTTTTCCCAAAGCAACGGCTGATGCATGCAGAAAAGAAGCAGAAGGATACTTTAGTGCGATGATGGAGAATTTCAAAAAAGGAAAACTCATCGTTAAAGACGTAAAAATAGTGCAGAATGAACATGTAGAAGACCAGAAAATTGCTGAGGTAAGTTATTCCGTGAGTTTCAGGGTTCCTGCAAAATTTTCCGACATACCAGCGGGGGATATTAAAAATGTAAAGCCGGAAGAGCTTAAAAAATACCTGCTACAAAGTGTGCAGGATTTTAAAAATGCTGACAAGACAGTCGTTACTGAACAAAAATTTAGCCTGTATCAGTTGAATGAGGGCGGAAAAACATACTATTGGAATGGCAGTCCTGACGAAATGGTTTCTGGATTGACTGATTTTTACTTTGAAAGTTTTGGATCGAAATAAAATTTCATAGAAAATATTTTTATGACAGAAAGCCCTGGTATCAGGGCTTTTTTTATTTCATATACTTTATGTATTTTTGAGAAAACCCTTGATTATGAATTTTAAACCACTTTTATTAACCGCTGGAGTCCTCTCTTCAGCAACTTTTTATGCTCAAAAAATGAATTATCCTAATGCCATAAAGGGAAGCCAGACAGATACTTATTTTGGTGCTGCTGTAGCCGACCCTTTCAGAGATCTTGAAAATGATTCTGAAGCTACAAAGAAATGGGTAGACGATGAAGTAGTCTACAGCCAGAATTATCTTGCTAAGATTCCTTTCAGAAATAAGATCAAGGATCAGCTGAAAGATATCTGGAATTACGAAAAAATTTCAGCACCTTTCAAAGAAGGAGATTATACCTACTATTCTAAAAATGACGGCCTTCAGGCGCAGTCTGTCCTATACAGAACAAACAATAAAACCAAAGCAACAGAAGTATTTTTAGATCCTAATAAATTTTCAGAAAAAGGAACCACTTCGCTTTCCAATATGTCATTCAACAAAAAAGGAAATCTGGCTGCTTACTCTATTTCTGAAGGCGGAAGCGACTGGAACAAGATCATCATCATCGATGCCATCACCAAAAAACAGATCGACGAAACACTTCTGGATGTAAAATTCAGTGGCATTTCATGGCAGGGTGATGAAGGATTCTACTATTCAAGCTACGATAAGCCGAAAGAAGGAACCGTACTTTCAGGAATGACGGATAAGCATAAAGTATATTTCCATAAATTAGGAACCAAGCAGTCTGTAGATCAACTGATCTTCGGAGGTGATAAAACGCCCAGAAGATACCTTGGGGCAGATGTTTCTGAAGACCAGAGATACCTGATTATTTCTGCAGCTGATGCAACGAATGGAAATGAACTGTATATCAAAGATCTTAAGAAAGGCGGTGATTTTGTGCAAATCAACAAAGGATTTGATATCAATGTCAATATTGTGGATACACAGGGAGATGATCTGTTTATCTTTACGGATAAAGATGCTCCGAATATGCGTCTGGTAAAAACAAGCATTGCCAATCCTTCCCCGGAAACCTGGAAAGATGTTATTCCGCAAACAGAAAATGTTTTAGGAGTATCTTCAGGAGGCGGATACTTTTTTGCAACGTATATGGTGGATGCGATCGATCAGGTAAAACAGTTCGATAAAACAGGAAAGCTGGTAAGAGAAATTACACTTCCGGGAAAAGGAAATGTAAGTGGTTTTGGAGGTAAAAAAGAGGAAAAAGAGCTTTATTTCTCTTTCAGCAACTATATCACACCGGGAACCACATATAAATTTAATGCAGATTCAGGGAAATGGGAAGTTTATCAGAAGCCGAAAGTGAAATTCAATCCGGACGATTATGTTTCTGAGCAGGTTTTCTATACTTCAAAAGACGGGACGAAAGTTCCGATGATGATCAATTATAAAAAAGGAACCAAGCTTAACGGTAAAAATCCTACTATTTTGTATTCTTACGGTGGGTTTAATATCAGCCTTCAGCCTTCATTCTCGGTGGTCAATGCTATCTGGATGGAAAACGGAGGAATTTATGCCGTACCGAATATCAGGGGTGGCGGTGAGTATGGTAAAAAATGGCATGATGCAGGGACGAAGACCCAGAAGAAAAATGTTTTCGAAGACTTCATCGCTGCGGGAGAATATTTACAGAAGAAAGGCTATACTTCAAAAGAATATATGGCGCTGTCCGGAAGATCAAACGGAGGACTTCTTGTGGGTGCGACTATGACGATGCGCCCTGATCTCGCCAAAGTCGCTTTCCCTGGTGTAGGCGTTCTGGATATGCTGAGATACAACAAGTTCACAGCTGGAGCTGGCTGGTCATATGACTATGGAACGGCAGAAGACAGCAAAGAAATGTTTGAATACCTTAAATCTTATTCTCCTGTTCATAATGTGAAAAAAGGAACGTGCTATCCTTCTACAATGATCATTACAAGTGATCATGACGACAGGGTGGTTCCGGCGCACTCATTCAAATTCGGAGCCGAGCTTCAGGAAAAACAGGGATGTAAGAATCCAATTTTACTAAGAATTGAGAAAAATGCAGGTCATGGTGCGGGAAGAGCAACCGAGCAGGTCATCAGTGAAAATGCGGACCTTATTTCATTTGCTTTATATGAAATGGGAATTAATAAATAGTTATAAATAACAAAAAAAGAACCAAAGTGGCTAATTTTATTAAAATTAGCCACTTTTTTTAATTGTACTATGTTATAAATTGTTATTTTTGTTCTGGATATTTAAAATTTATTAATTCTATTCATGTAGTTCAGTTATGAAAAAAAGAATTTTACTAGTTTGTGCATTGGCAGGTAGTTTGGCCAGTCTTAATGCACAGAGGTGGGTACCTGCCTCGCAAAAAACTTCTGAAATCAGAAAAGAAGTTGAAGTTCAGTATTCTTACAAAGTAGATCTTGCATCATTAAGAAATCAGTTAAAAGATGCAGTAGAAGCAGGTAAAGGAGCAAAAGCTGTTATTGTTTCTCTTCCAACAGCAGAAGGGAAAATTGAAAAATTTGCGGTATACAGTGACCCGGTTGTAGTACAGTCTATGGCGGACAGATACCAGTTAGGTTCTTACGTAGGGGTAGGGGTAGATGATCCTTCCAAATACATAAGATTCAGTACGGCTCCAACAGAGATGCAGTCTATGATCATCAAAGATGGGGTATTCCAGTTCATTGAGCCTATCAGTACAGATAAGCAGACTTACGGAGTATTCTACAAAACGAAGAGAACAGCAAGCGATCACGGATTTGAGTGCTCTACGGAAGAAAAAGAGATTATTAAGGATATTAAGGCGTTAGAAGCTAACGGTAAGAAGAACCTTTCTAACTTAGGAGTTACCAGCAGACCTGCCATTACAAAATACAGAACATACAGACTGGCACTTTCTACTACAGGTGAATACACAAAGAAATTTGACCCTTCGGGAGGAACTGTAAATACTGTGGTGCAGATGAATGCTACTATGACTCGTGTAAACGGTATTTTTGAAAAAGAATTCGGTATTAAAGCGATCATTCAGGACATTCCGGCTATCATATACACAGATCCTACAGCGGATCCATATACTGGAAACTTAAACCTAAATCTTCAGCAGACTTTAACCTCTGTAGTTGGTAATGCCAATTACGACATGGGACACGTATTCAATGCTGCAGGAGGAAACGGAAACGCAGGTTCTATTGCATCAACATGTGTAAACCCAGCAACTGCAACGACCTTAGCTAAAGGATCTGCTTTTACTCAAAATACAAACCCTACTGGGGATCTTTTTGATATTGATTATGCTGCTCACGAAATGGGTCACCAGTTGGGAGCTAACCATACATTCTCTCACGTTTCGGAAGGATCGGGAGTGAATATTGAACCTGGTGGTGGTACAACGATCATGGGATATGCTGGAATTACAGGAGATAATGTACAGGCTACTACTGATGCTTATTTCCATTATTCTTCTATTAATCAGATATTAAACAGTCTTGACAGTAAGACTACTTGTGGTACTTCAGAAACCATTACAACCAATACTGCCCCTGTAATTGCAGCTCTTGGTGTTTACAATATACCTAAAGGGACTGCTTACTATTTAGAGGCTTCTGCTACAGATGCTGATGCTATTAAGTATTCTTGGGAGCAGTATGACAGCGTTGATTCTTACAATTCCATTTCTGGAGACAGCGGATGGGGATATAGCGCACAGGGAGCTTTAACAAGATCTTATTTCGGAACAACAAGCGGAAGAAGATATTTCCCAAGCTTGCCAATAGTGATGAGCGGAGTTTTAACTAATAAAACGGTTCCGGGAGCTGCTACAACGCCAAACTGGGAAACTGTATCTTATGTTCCTAGAACTTTACATTATGCAGTGACTGTAAGAGATGAGAATGTAGGAAGACCTATGCTTTCTTCTTCTGAAACTACTGTTACCGTTGGAAATGACGGACCGTTTAAATTTTCAGGACTTACCGCTTCTACAGTGCTATATAATAATGCATCCAATACAATTTCATGGGATGTTGCCAATACCAATACAGCACCATATAATGCGCCTAATGTAAAGATTGAATATACTACAGATCTGGTAAACGGAGCAACGTGGACAGAATTGGTAGCTTCTACTCCAAATACAGGAAGCTATACGGGTCAAATGCCTGCATCCTTAACAGGTGCTGTGAAATTGAGAGTTTCTGCTATCGGAAACGTATTCTATGCAGTATCTCCGCAAGTAACTGTAGGAACAGCTCCTACTTCTACTACGGCTGCACCTACAGGAGTTGCCGCAATAAAATCGGAAATTTTCAAAACTACTGCCAAAGTTGCTTGGAATAGTGTTCCAGGTGCAACATATTCAGTTAACTACAGAAAAGTAGGAACAACAAACTGGTCAAATGCAACAAGCCCTACAAACTCAGTGGTGCTAAGCACTCTTGAAGATGAAACAAATTACGAAGTACAGGTTGCTGCTGTAGTAAACACTGTTCCGGGAGCATTCTCAAGTAACTATACTTTCAAGACTAAAGGTCTTACGACAGGAGTAGATTACTGTTTAATGACAACTGGAGGAAATAGCTTTGCAAGCTTTACCTATAATAGTGGTATGGCTCAAATGAACGTATCTAATTTAGCCTATTCAGATTTATCATATAAAAATATTTTCAGCACTTATAGAGATTATACTGAAGATGCAACTAAGGTGATCAATTTGACAAAAGGAACACAATACACATTGTCTTATTTCAATGTAGGTAACGGAACAGTTACTTATAATGACAATATGGAAGTGTGGATAGATTATAACAGAAACGGAGTTTTTGAAGCCTCAGAAAAAGTAGGATCTGTAGCTACTGTTCCACCGGCTAGCAATGGTCAGTATACAGGAAACTTTACATTTACTGTTCCAGCTACAGCTTATGCAGGTGATAAGCTTTTAAGAATGAGAGTAGCAAATACTTTCTTTAACAAAGCTACCGGACCATGTGGATTCCCATCTGTTGGTGTAACTGGAGGAGGAGTTATTTCTCAGGGTTCATTTAAAGATTTCTCTGTAAAAATCACTGGCGGATTGGCAGTTGATGATGTAAACGGACCAAAAACATCTGAAATTTCTATCTATCCAAATCCTGCAGATACTTTCGTGGAAGTGAAGAACCTGAAAGGAAAAGCTGACTACAGCATCTTCAGTGCAGACGGAAGATTAGTTCAGCAAGGTCAGACAGATGGTAACAACAGAATTAATGTTGCATCATTGATCAAAGGTATGTATGTGATCACTCTTAAAGATGACAAAAACACGTACAATACTAAACTTATCAAAAAATAATAAGTAAGTATATCTATAACTGAGACCGGGCATTTGTCCGGTCTTTTTTTATGCTTAAAATTCAGGAAAACTGAATGTTAACATAAGTTTCATGTTTCGTTCAAAAAAATTAACTTTACGCTGACAAAAATTATTGGAATGCGAAAGACAATTTCTGTGAAAAAACCGGACTTTAGCGTAGACCCTCTGGAAAGAGAGATCTATAATTTTGAAAAAGACGGTTTAGAGTTAAAATCATCTTACACCCCAAAAGATGTTAAAAATGAATCTTTAACACAGACTTCTCCAGGAATTGCTCCCTATCTCAGAGGCCCGTATTCTACCATGTATGTACAGAAGCCATGGACAGTAAGACAGTACGCAGGTTTCTCTACAGCAGAAGAATCCAATGCATTTTACAGAAGAAATCTTGCAGCAGGGCAAAAAGGACTATCCGTCGCTTTTGACCTTGCCACACACAGAGGATATGATTCCGATCATTCAAGAGTGGTAGGTGACGTCGGTAAAGCCGGCGTAGCCATCGATTCTGTGGAAGATATGAAGATCTTGTTCAATGAGATACCGTTAGATCAGATCTCGGTATCCATGACGATGAACGGAGCCGTACTTCCTATTTTGTCTTTCTATATTGTAGCTGCTGAAGAGCAGGGTGTAAAACAGGAACTTCTTTCCGGAACCATTCAGAACGACATTTTGAAAGAGTTCATGGTAAGAAATACCTATATCTATCCGCCGGCTCCTTCCATGAAGATCATTGCGGATATCTTTGAATATACTGCGCAGAATATTCCAAAATTCAACTCTATCTCGATCTCAGGATACCACATGCAGGAAGCAGGTGCCACTCCGGTACTGGAAATGGCTTACACGCTGGCAGACGGGCTTGAATATGTAAGAACAGGAATCAAAGCCGGAATGAATGTAGATGATTTTGCCCCGAGACTTTCATTTTTCTGGGCGATTGGGATGAACCACTTCATGGAAATTGCAAAAATGCGCGCCGCAAGGTACATTTGGGCAACTCTTTTAAAACAGTTCAACCCACAGAATGCAAAATCTTTGGCATTAAGAACCCACTCTCAAACCTCAGGATGGTCGCTTACCGAGCAGGAACCATTTAATAATATTACAAGAACCGCAATTGAGGCTCTTTCTTCTGCTTTAGGCGGAACCCAGTCGCTGCATACGAATGCCCTGGATGAAGCCATTGCCCTTCCTACCGATTATTCAGCGAAGATCGCAAGAAATACCCAAATTATCCTTCAGCAGGAAAGCGGGATCTGTGATGTAGTGGATCCAATGGGTGGAAGCAACCTTGTGGAAAGCCTTACCCAGCAGATGATTGAGGAGGCGATGAAATACATCGATGAGGTAGAGCAGGAAGGAGGAATGACCAAAGCCATTGAGGCCGGAATTCCAAAAATGAGGATAGAAGAAGCTGCAGCCAAAAAACAGGCTAAAATAGACAGTGGAGAAGAATTCATCATCGGAGTGAATTCATTCAGAACAACTTTAAAACAGGACGGAATTGAGATCCTGGATATCGATAATACGGAAGTCCGCAGAAAACAGATCGAAAGACTTGAACGAATAAAAGCAGAAAGAAATCCTGAAGCCGTTACAGAAATTCTTAACGAGATCCGTGAAAGTGCCAAAACAGGAAACGGAAACCTTTTAGCTTTATGCATCGAGGCCGCAAAAAGAAGAGTAACCCTTGGTGAAATGAGCGATGCCATGGAGGAAACTTTTGGAAGATACAAAGCCAATATCAGAACAATCTCTGGAGTATATGCTATGAACGCCGGGAAAAACGAATATTTTGAAAAAGCCCTTCACCTGACTCAAAAATTTGAAGAAGCAGAAGGCCGTCGTCCAAGAATCATGGTGGCTAAAATGGGGCAGGACGGGCACGACAGAGGTGCCAAAGTAGTAGCTACAGCATTTGCAGATATGGGATTTGACGTCGATGTGGCGCCATTGTTCCAGACGCCTGAAGAAGTAGCGAAACAGGCCGTAGAAAATGATATTCACATCCTTGGAGTTTCTTCTCTCGCAGCGGGTCATAAAACCCTGGTTCCACAGGTAGTAGAAGAACTTAAGAAGCTGGGAGCAGATGACGTAACGATCGTAGTAGGAGGCGTTATTCCGCAGCAGGATTATGAATTCCTGTATGCCAACGGTGCCGATTTTATTTTCGGGCCGGGAACCAATCTACCGAAATGTGCGGTAGAAATCTTACAGAAATTCTTAGAAAACTAAAATAAAACTTCACGTGCTGTGCAGATTGGTGGAAAAGTACTAATTTCAATTTTCCAATCATAAAGCATACCGTGAGATGAATTTTAAAAATATAACAAAGCCTGCAGCCAGTAAGATCATTATTGTTGCAGGCTTAATTTTTATAGCTGTTTTTTGTTTTGCGACAGGCTCCGGAAATCGTCCGGTTCAGAAATCTCCCGTGCCGGCGGATATCAACCTGGTTAAAAACCACCTTACAGCGCTTACCCAAATCCCTGAATTCAGAAATCACAAAAATATAGATCAGCTGAATGCCATTGCAGATTATATTAAACTGGATTTCAGTAAATATGGCGACAGTACAACCTTTCAGGAATATAATGTTGAGGGTAAAATCTATAAAAATGTAATCACTTCTTTCGGTACGGAAAACAAAAAAAGAATCATTATCGGTGCCCATTATGATGTTTGCGGAGATCAGCAGGGAGCAGACGACAATGCTACCGGAGTCACCGCCCTTTTGGAGCTCGCCAGAATGCTTAAGGGACAAAAACTGAATTACAGAATAGATCTTGTAGCCTATACATTGGAAGAACCGCCCTATTTCAGGACTGAAAATATGGGAAGCCATATTCATGCTCAGTATTTAAAAGATCATAATATCGATGTATATGGAATGGCAAGTGTGGAAATGATAGGGTATTTCAAGGACGAAAAGAACTCACAAAGCTACCCATTGGGGATTTTGTCGTGGGTTTATGGCAATAAAGGAGATTTTATAACATTGGTCAAAAAGTTTGGAGCCGGAGATTTTGTAAATAATTTCAGGACTCAGTTTAAAGAAGCCAATCAGATTAAAACAGAAACTTTTACCGCTCCTAAATTTGTAAAAGGAACAGATTTCTCAGACCATCTTAACTATTGGAAATTTGGCTATTCTGCCCTAATGATCACGGATACATCGTTTTTCAGGAATAAAAATTACCATCAGACGACAGATACTGTGGAAACGTTGGATCTTCCAAGAATGACCAAAGTAATAGACGGTATTTTTCTAAGTCTGATCCACATGAAGTAAAAAAAATATTTTGATATTCAGAAAATATACTATATTTGCAGCTGAAAATAAAGTTTAACCAATAAAAAAACAACGAAGCAATGTTCAAAACGAATCAAAATTCTTCAGCTGGAGTACCACTTATGGTGGTAAGGCTTCGTGGTTTGGTATACTCTTAGAATAATAGTACAACGAAATATCAAAACCCGAAGTCGTAAGATTTCGGGTTTTTTATTGCGCAATATTCAAACTCCAGTTTACCCGAAATTTTTTAGTGTCATTTAAGAACAAAATGAAAAGATCTCATATGATCCTGTTTCATGCTGTTCATTATCGTAAAATCAATCAACTTAAATTTTAGTTGAATAAGGATTGTTGTGACCTGTAAGGACTAATTTCTAACATCTCACTTCTAATTTCTGTTTCATCAAATATGAAACTGATCTTATCAAAAGCAGGAAATATACCGCCTGCATCATGTCTGCAACAGAACTTGCAGACTATTTTGAGGACTTATAAAGTCCAATATGATTTGAAACAAAAACAATGGGAAATTTAAAACTAAAAGGAAAAGATATATTAAAACTGGGATATCCAAATAATCAAAGTGTCAACGTGGCTTTGGAAGTCATGAAAAGAAATTTTGCAACGAAGAATATTCACCATGTAAAATCTATTTTAAAAGACATCCTCCTCAATCCGGAGAACTTTGAAAAAGATCTGACTTTCGGACAGATTGCAGAATCGCTGCTTTCATCGAGAAAAACAGAAAAAAGAATGCTCAATGCCCAACGGGCTTCCTTCCAGATCTTTGGAACCAATATTTCTGAAGAAGCCAAAAACCAGCTGTATACGGCTTTAAAATTGCCGATTTCAACGCAAGGGGCTCTAATGCCTGATGCACACAGCGGTTACGGACTTCCGATAGGAGGAGTTCTGGCGGTAGAAAACGCAGTAATCCCTTACGGAGTAGGAATGGATATCGGCTGCAGAATGAGCCTCAGTATTTTGGATATACCGGTTTTATATCTTGACGGAGCAAGAGATAAATATGAAAAAGCTCTTGCTGAACACACCAAATTCGGGATGTACGAAACCCACAAATCTCACATAGATCATGAAATCTTTGAGCGAGATACATTCGATATGATCCCGATTTTAAGAAGATTAAAAGGAAAAGCGATCAAACAGATGGGCTCATCCGGAGGTGGGAATCATTTCGTGGAATTCGGAGAAGTGGAGATCACGGAAGAAGATGATCAGATCGGGTTGCCGAAGGGAAAATACCTGGGAATACTTTCTCACAGTGGTTCCAGAGGTCTGGGTGCTGAGATTGCACAATATTACTCAAGAGTAGCTGCAGATCAGTGCCCGTTGCCAAAAGAAGCGCAACAGTTTGCCTGGCTGGATATGAATACCCATCTCGGTCTGGAATACTGGACGGCGATGAATCTTGCCGGTGATTATGCTTCTGCCTGTCACGATGATATTCACAGAAGGTTGGTAAAAGCTGTCGGAGGAAGAGTAAGGGCCAGGATAGAAAATCACCACAATTTCGCATGGAAGGAAATTCATAACGGAAAAGAAGTGATTGTCCACAGAAAAGGCGCTACACCGGCCAACGAAAATGAATTGGGAATGATTCCGGGATCCATGACGGCAAAAGGTTTTATCGTCCGTGGAAAAGGAAATCCTGATTCTTTGAAATCAGCATCACATGGAGCAGGAAGAGCGCATTCGAGAGGCGAATGCAGAAGTCTTTTCACTCAGAATGACATCAAAAAAGAACTGAAACTGAAGAAAGTCACTTTGATGGGCGGTAATACGGAAGAAGCTCCAATGGCTTACAAAGACATCCATGAAGTGATGAATGCACAGAGTGAACTGGTAGACATCCTCGGAACATTTCAGCCTAGAATTGTGAGAATGGATAAATAATGAAGTTGCTGGTCTATAGCTGTCAGTGAGAAGAAATCTGCTTTCAATTACAGACCTACAGCTTCAACCTTATAGGTTTCAAAAAACCTATAAGGTTTTATAAATAACGATGTTAATATAGATTCTTATCAGTATTAACCAACAAAAAATAGAAAAAATGGGAACATCTCATATAAAAAGATATACACAACAATATTCTTCCAACTATGTGAATTGTCTGGTCGTTTGCCCGGAATGCGGGAAAGATGCCCTTGTTAAAAATGGAAACGATTATAAGGAAGCTGTTCTGGAATGCAGACACTGCAATTTGAAAAAAACCGGGTATGACATGGTGGTATATAAAGCTGTCATTAAGCTTCATTGTCCTGTTTGTGCACATCCGATACGTTTTGAAAGGTGTGAAAAAGAAAAGCATCCCAGTATTTCGGTTCAGTGCGGAGAATGTGATAGCCGTTTCGATATTAAACCGAGATATGAAAAGTATTTCCGCAATTATTCCCGGAAAGCTCAGGGTCTGAAACAGGATGATGTTTTCGGCTGTCCGCTTTATTTTCAGGATGACTGCAAAGGCAATTTATTTTGGGCAAAAAACAGAGAACATCTTTTGGAAATGGAAGCTTATGTCTCAGCAGAACTAAGAACACTGCCTTACAGAATGCGTATGGTAGAAAGACTGCCGGCTTTTGTGAAAGACGCAAAAAACAGGGAAGCAGTCTTAAAAATTTTAAAAAAATGGAAAAACTCATACAAATAACCTCGGGAAGAGGACCTTTAGAATGCCAGTGGGTTACTGCTAAAGTACTGAAGGTCTTCCTTGAGGAAGTGAAAAACAATACAATCGATTATGAAATTATTCACCGTGAAAATGGTGACGAAAATCTGACATTGAAGTCTGCAACGATACTTTTAAAAGCAAAAGAATTGGATGCATTTCTAAAAACATGGTTAGGAAGCATATGCTGGACCGAGAAGAGTACATTCAGGAAACTCCATAAAAGAAGCAACTGGTTTATCGGCATTTTCGAGCTGGAAGGCTTGGAGAAGATCAATTTCTATGAAAAAGATATTCAGTTTCAGACCACAAGAAGCCAGGGAAGCGGCGGCCAGAATGTGAATAAAGTGAATACGGCTGTCCGGGCAACTCACATACCCACCGGAGAAAGTGTATTTGCGCAGGATTCGCGGTCACAGCTGGAGAATAAAAAATTGGCCATTATGCGGCTGAAAGAAAAAGTGACCGCACTTTATATCAAACAGCTTGAAAAAAGGATGCAGGATACCTGGAACAATCATCTGCAAGTGCAGAGAGGAAATCCGGTCCGCACATTTTCAGGAACAGATTTTAAAAAGATCCATCAGGATAAATCATTTAAAAAACAGCGAAATATCCTGAAAAAAGAATTAAAAAACGACAGACATGACCTTAACTAAAAGTAAATATTATTTTGAAGCTCTGGACAACTACCCATACAGCCTTCCGGATTGCCTGGAAGCGTTGAATTATGCCTTGTCCTACGATCCTGAAGATGCAGACAGCCTGTGCCTGATGGGTAGAATATACAGCGAAATGCTCACCGATTATGAAAGAGCGAAAATGTATTTCGAAGAAGCTATGCAGTGCAATGTGGCCAATCTCAACACGCCTTTACATTATATCAAATGTCTTTTGGACAATGAAGATCTTGATGAAGCCGAAAAACTCATCAACTACGCTTTAAAAATTAAAGGAATAGATAAATCACGGATATTGATCCAAAAATCGCTGCTGCTGGAGATCAGATGTGACTATAAAAAGGCTTTGGAACCTTTGAAAGAGGCAAAAAAATACAGCTATAATCAAGCTATGGCTGATTTTTTGAAAAGCAGAACCAAATTTGTCAAAAGCAAAATGACAAAACCAAAGAAGAAGAAAAAATAAAATAATGTAGTTGAAAACAATAAGGAGGACTGCTTCAGAAAGTGAAAGTCCTCCATTATTTTTTGAAACGGGTTGATTAAATTAATTACTATTTATAAAGATTTAAAATAATTTAGCAGCTTGGGAAGAGTAGAATGAGTCCATATTTCCTTATTGGTAAACATCCCTGAATGTCCGGTGTTGTTGAACTTATGAAGATTCTTATTATTAAATGGCGATGAGATTTTTTGCGCCCAGGAATCAGGATATGCTTTATTATCACCATATCCAAAGAATACAGGTTTTGTAAACTGCCCTATATTCGTTGAAAAATCTGGTTTTGATTTCTCTCCTTTTTCTATTGCAACCATTTGCAAGATCGCTCCCATTCTCCAGAAGTCTTCCGGTTTTAATCCAGGGTCGCCGGTATTTATATTGTCCGCCGAAGCCGCCAATGACATATTGTAATCTAATATTTCATGACTGTTTCCTTCAAGGGACTCGCCTCCCGCTCCGGAAGTCTGAGAATTCATGATATAAGTGATCACATCGTCCCACTGTAAACCACCCGGTTCGAATAGAGCTAAACCTGCTATTTCAGAAGGATACTTTCCTGCATAAGCTGTTGCCAGCATTGCCCCCCATGAATGCCCCAAAAGAATAACCTTTTGATTGGGGTTTGTTTTATACTTTGCAATAACGCCTCGCAATTCAGTTATAAAAATGTCGTCAATATCTAAATTGTCATAATATGATTTATGATAGCGTTGAGATAAGCCAGAACCTGTCTGGTCGTAAAATACAACTCTATATCCATGTTTTGCAAGGTCTTTGGCATTTAAAAGGTAGCGATAGTCAGCACCTGGCCCGCCATGAACACAGACAATTAATGTGTTGTTTGGATTTCCAAAAGCCTCAGCGTGAAGATGCCGGCCATTAATAAAAACAGAGGGTAAAGAAGAATCTTCTTCCACAGTCTTTGGTACCAAAAGTGCCTCATCATGCATTCCATCTGTACAGGCGAATAGTAAAAGTAACAGGGAAAAAGCAGTTGTGAAAATTGATGTACGTGTGATCATATTCATTTAAATTTAGATCACAAAAGTATTGATCCTCATATGATCAACGGTATCAATGCATGTATTGAGACTATTTCATAAATAAAATTAAATAACTGTAAATCAAGTAAATGTATTGATTGAGACATCAGAAGGAAAGATGAGACGGGTTATTTGAACTCTTTGTGTACCATAAACTCTGTAGGGGACATTCCTGTTATCCGCTTAAAATTCCTGTTGAAAGATGCTTTAGAATTAAATCCTGAATCATAGGCAAGGGTAATAATTGTATATTTTTGATGATCACCATTTTTGATTTTTCTTATAAATTCTTCAACCCTTTTTTCATTGATTAATTCATAGAAATTCTTTTTGGAGGTTGCATTAATAGCCTTGGATAAAACATTTGTATGGATTTGTAAAAGACGGGCAAGATCCAAAAGCTTTAGTTCGGCATTTAAATAAGGTTTTTCTTCTTCCAATATGATGAGAAGGTGCTGATAGATTTTTGCCAGACGAGCACTGGCAGGACCCATATCGTTTTCTTCTACGGGCTCGAAATGTTCATTACTGATTTCAGAAAAATCATTATAGCTCTCCAGTCTTATATCCTGTTTGCTAAATACATTAACCTGCGAAATTCCAAAATATCCCAACCACAGTATAAAAACAGCACCTGAACCGAATATAAATTTATCGTCTTTCACAAAAAGGATGATGATCCAAACTAGACAAAGAAAAATAATCTGATATAGCAGCCAATTGAAATTGATTTGTTCAATATTCGAAAATACTTCTTTTTGTTTTTTTTTAAAGCGGATGAGTTTTACAAGGCCGAGCGAAAAATAAATGATCCCGGACAGATAAATTCCTGCTAATTTGATTATTTGTGCCGTGTCATAGCCAGAGAGCCTTCCCTCTATCAACTTCACTTGCTGGCTTTCGGGCAAAAAATATCCTTCCACAAACAGTAGACAGCAAAAAATGAAAGGTAAGAAATGGAAGAGATCCTTTCTTTGAAAGCGAATCGGTTCTATCTGGTACTTTATATACAGGTAAATAAATGGTCCTTGTAGCAAAGGGATACAAAAGCCACTTATGACAGCTGACGGAAATAAAATATACTTTTGTGAATAAACCAAATCATAGCAAAATGTTACATAGCCTAATGATATCAGCCAAATCATCAGGATATAATCGGATACAGTTTTATCTGGTTTTCTAATTAATAAAAGAATCAGAAAGGCCGAGATAATGATTGCTGAGGTCAAAAGATATTCCATGAAAACTTTTTCAGATAGTGATCGAAATTAGCGATAAAATCTTAGCTGAAATATACAAGTTCTCAATAAGAATGTGTCAGTACATAAGAACACCTGTTTCATTACCTGTGCAGCGATAAACTGAATAATAAAGAACACAATTTCTGTAACAGAAATGCTCGGAAATCTGTTTATTGCTGTTCAGGTTTGATAAGCAAAAGCTTCTGTCGCTTACAACGATTTTGGAATAAAAGATAGGAGAGTATATGAATTATAAATTTTGCGACCAAAATTCCTCCAACCCAGAACCTTTACTTCTTATTCACAGAAATCAGATAATCATAAACCATTTGGTGCTGATCATCGCTTAATTTAGCTTTCGGCGCCATTCTGCTTAATGTTTTGATCCATCCCTGATCGTCATGCTTGGCCGGGTCAGGAAGTTTGTGGCATTTGGCGCATGAATTTTCAAAAATAGTTTTCCCTTGAACGAGTTGTTCAGACGCGGTATACTTCGGTCCGGCTACAGCTGTACTTTTAGGGCCGCATGATACCATAAACACGGCACCTGCCACCATACTTAAAATTATTTTTTTCATACCCATATTTTGATTTGGTGATTATTTTTTCACAGAAACAATATAATCGTAAACCCACTGATGTTGCTCGTCAGTCAGTTTAGCTTTCGGCGCCATTGAATTCATGATTCCTACCCATTGTACAGAGGTGTGCGCCGTAGGATCCGGGAGCTTGTGGCATCTTCCGCAGGCATTTTCAAAGATTGTTTTTCCTTGAGCTATTTGTTCTGCAGTGGAAACGGCTGGTCCTATAGGTCCGGCTGTAGAGGCCTTTGGGGTACAGGATGCCATAAATAGGCAGATACATAATGCAGCAACGGATATTTTTTTCATGTTTCTTAATTTTGATGAATAACAAATGTAGGAATTTCCCTCTCCCGTTGATAAGACGACCTCTTGTTTTAATTTAGAAGAAATAAAATTAATGCCCGTTTGTATGGGAGTTTGAAGGTTATTTTTATACTTTTGAATCAATGAAATTTTCTACAGAAGAACTAATCGAAGGAATACAGTCAGGAAATAAACGCCTGATCGGAAAAGCTATTACATTAGTCGAAAGTAAAAAAGCCGAGCACAGGATCCAGGCAGAAGAGCTTCTGAAGCAGATTATGCCTTTTACGGGAAATTCTGTCAGAGTAGGAATCACAGGGGTTCCGGGTGCGGGGAAATCCACTTTCATTGAAAATTTTGGGCGACTAGTGATTGCTAACGGAAAAAAAGTGGCAGTTCTGGCTATTGATCCGAGTTCTTCTATTAACAAGGGAAGTATTTTGGGTGATAAGACGAGAATGGAAGAATTGGCCAAAGAGGAAAATGCCTTTATCCGCCCTTCTCCAAGTTCAGGATTTCTCGGTGGCGTTGCCAATACCACATTTGAAACGATGATGATCTGCGAAGCCGCGGGATATGATTATATTCTGATCGAAACGGTTGGAGTAGGGCAGTCTGAAGTGCTGGTGTCAGATATTACCGATATATTTTTATTCCTTAAGATCATTGGAGGAGGAGATGAGCTACAGGGTATCAAACGGGGCATCATGGAAATGGTAGACGTTATTTTTATCAATAAAGTAGATCAGGACAATCTGCAGAAAGCAAAAAATACAAGACTCGAGCTGAAACGCGCACTGGATTTTATTCCTCCCAAAGAAAAAGGCTGGAAAATCCCTGTTTTACTGGGTTCCGCTCTTTACAATGAAGGGCTCGATGAGGTTTATGATAAAATCTATGAATTCATTGATCTGAAAAAGAAAACAGGACGTTTTAACGAGGTCCGTACCCAGCAGGCCGAAAAACGCTTTGAATATTGGGTTCAGGAATATATTCTGGCCATGATGAAAAGAAGCAATTCTGCAGAAGAAGCTTATATGCAGCACAAAAAAAATGCTTCAGAAATGGTTTCGAATCCCAGTACTGAAGCAAAAATATTTGTTGAAAAATTTCTGTCTAAAGATTAAAGTTTCTCCTTTTCTTTAGCTTTTTCCTCGTTTTTTGAAACATAACCATCATAAGTAATCGGTTGTCTGTCGCTACTTCTGATGGAAACGAATGCTTTTCCGTTTTTAAAGACTTCCAGATTAATTTCATCAACATTACTTACATCATTAGGTTTAATTCTTAAAGTCCACTTTCCTTTTTTATTCTGGGATTTATCGATCTTGAAGTCCTTTGACGTGAATCTGTAGCTGTTTTTGTCTGTATTTCCGAAGGAAGGATTGAATAATCTTCCGAAATAAGGAAGCACTACCTCCAGATTGTCTTTGGTAATGGTAATGGTGTAGTCTCCATTAAGTTCCAAAATCCTTGTTGATGTAGAATTCGGCATTGAATTCATAACTTTGATCACATCATAGTTGGTAGGATTGGCGCGCTGTGCATAGAAAGTAAGCTCCTGAGAATCTACCAGTGCATCTACTGTTTTGGAATCTAATGAGCCCTGTGATGAGCAGCTCTGAAAGAAAAAAAGAAATCCAAAAATAAATATAAGTGAAATATACTTTTTCATAACCATATTAATTGTTAAATTTAAATAGCAAAATGTATGCAAATATATTCCTTCTCAACCGTTTTGGAATAAAAATTGTAAATGTTGAATTATTAACACTCGAACTATGAAATTTACACATCTATTAGGAATAGGAGCAGTTGCCCTGTCAATTGCAGCTTGTACGACTAACCCGATCACGGGAAGATCTTCATTACAGATTGCAAATAACTCTGAAATCCTGACAATGTCTGCCCAGGAATATAAAACGACATTGTCTAAATCTAAGATTATCTCAGGAACTGCGGACGCTAAAAAAATAGTGAGTGTAGGAAGCAGAATAAAAAGTGCGGCAGAGAGATACTACCAGAGCATAGGAAGGTCAGCAGATCTGGCCAATTACAGCTGGGAATTTAATCTTATTCAGAGCAATGAACTGAATGCATGGTGTATGCCTGGCGGGAAAGTTGCTGTATACACAGGAATTCTTCCGGTTACGAAAAATGACAACGGTCTTGCAGTCGTAATGGGACACGAAGTTTCACATGCCTTGGCAGGACACGGAAATGAGAGAATTTCACAGGCTATGGTAGCACAATACGGCGGTTCAATCTTAGGTGGAACGATTTCCAACTCACAGTGGGCCGGTATTTTTCAGAAAGTATACCCAATCGGGTCTCAGGTAGCGCTGTTGAAATACGGAAGAAACCAGGAATCAGAAGCAGACCAGATGGGACTGTACCTGATGTCTATGGCAGGATATGACCCAAGAGAAGCAGTTCCTTTCTGGAACAGAATGGAAGGAGCATCTTCAGGAGCCAGACAGCCGGAATTCCTGTCTACCCACCCGAATCCTGAAAGCAGGATATCAGATATCAATAGAGACCTTCCGAAAGCCCTGGAATATTATAAGGCTGCTGGAGGAAAAATATAATACGTCAGAATTTTAATCTTGTATAGAGCCTTATTTAATTTTCACTCAATTGGGTAAGGCTTTTTTTTAACACCAACCACTAAACACAATATTTATGAAAAGTTTATCAATTACCGGACTTATCCTGCTGGCTGTTTCAGCACTGCTTTTTTATCTGACTACTGATTTTACAGTAGGTGGAATTACCATCTCCCATATGATGGGTGTAATGGCAGGCGTAGGAATAGGGCTTATTATCGGCGGAATGGTAGGATATGTAAGCAAAGGAAGTGCGCTGAAAGCTGAAGAGAAAAAGAAAGAATTCAAACAATTGCAAAAAGACAAAGAAGAACTGGAAAAGCAGGCGGCAGAGATTGCCCAACGTGAAGCAGAACTTCAGCGACAAAATCAAAACCCTCAAATTTAAATATTTGAGGGTTTTTTATAGATGTTATTTTCGAATTATTTAAACTTATAGCCTATACCTACTAAGAACAGGTTAGGTCTGTTGTCGTATCTGATCTCAGAACCGGAAACCTTATTGATGAAGTTTCTTTCGTCTTTGCTGAATGAACCTTCGTATCTGGCGTTGATAAGCAATTTTTTGATTTCAAGCTGTGCTCCGAACTGATATCCTACGGTGAAATTGTTTTTAACATTTTCCTTAAAATCATTGTAGGTATTGTCCTTGCTTAAGTTATAGCTGGCCACTGGTCCTACGAAAACCCCAAGCATGTCGCCCAGAACATTATGTCCCAAAAGAACAGGCATATCAAGACGGTTGCTTTTTACATCAAAAGTAGTATTCTCCGTAGTGAATTCATTTTTGAAGTGGGTGTAATACAATTCCGGCATTACATAAAATGAACCTGGAAGTTTAACTTTTACTGAAAGACCCGCGTTGAAACCTGCGTTGTTCTTTCCTGTTCCCTCAATGGCGTCATTCACTGTTCCTTTAATGTTTTTCCATGAAGGAGAGCCTGTCGGGAATATTAAGTTAGCTTTTGCTGCCAGTGAAATCTGCGCAGAAGCGAACATTGAAAACCCGATTAACGCTATACTAAGTATCTTTTTCATTATCGTCTATTTTAGTGATTGTATTTTCAATCGTTTTATTATTTTCAAGTAAATATTCTCTCAGTTCTTTAAATAGTTCTGAAGAATAAACGAAGTCAATAAGATTTTTATTGCCTGCCGTGATCAGAACGTCTTTGTTCCCTTCCCATTCTTTGATTCCCAATCTCAGGTATATAATTTTCTCCCCGATCGTCATCACAGAGTTCATGTCGTGTGTATTGATGATCGTGGTAGTATTATATTCCTGGGTGATTTCAAGAAGAAGATCATCAATAATATTGGAAGTGTACGGGTCAAGACCGGAGTTAGGCTCATCACAGAACAGATACTTCGGGTTGTTGACAATGGCTCTTGCGATAGCCACACGTTTCTGCATTCCTCCTGAGATTTCGGATGGAAATTTTCTGCCGGCTTTGTCAAGATGTACCCTTCCTATTACTTCAAAAACCCTTTTCTTTTTTTCGCGGAAGGTAAGGTTGGTAAACATATCCAGCGGAAACATGATGTTTTCTTCCACCGTTAATGAGTCAAAAAGTGCACTGCCCTGGAATACGGTTCCAATTTCTGAGCGCAGGTGCTGTTTCTGATCTCTGCTCATTGTATTGATATCCGTACCGTCGAACAGGATCTCTCCCGATGAAGGCTGATACACATTCAGTAAACTTTTGAGGAAAACAGTTTTTCCCGAGCCACTCTGCCCAATGATCAGGTTCACCTTTCCTTTGTCGAAGGAAGTCGAAATTCCCTTAAGTACTTCAACATCACCAAAACTCTTCTTAAGATCTTTTACCTCAATCATCAGCTTAATATTAATTGGGTTAAAATTAATTCGGAAATGATAATGAATACCATTGTCCATACTACGGCCTGTGTACTGGCTCTACCTACTTCAAGCGATCCTCCTTTTACATTATATCCAAAGTACGAAGGAACGGTAGCAATAATAAAGGCAAATACGGTAGTTTTTAGAAATGCGTAATACACAAACAGATTGGGCATATACATCTGGATTCCTACGATATAGTCGTTTTCAGTCCAGTTTCCGGTCAGCATACCTGCCAGATGTCCACCGCCGATACCGAAAACGATACTGATGGCGATAAGAATAGGATTGAAAATAACGCAGGCGAAAATTTTAGGTAATATCAGGAAATTCGGAGAGTTGACTCCCATAATATCTAGTGCATCGATCTGCTCAGAAACCCTCATGGTTCCTATGCTTGATGCAATATATGATCCTACTTTACCGGCCAGGATAAGACTGATAATAGTTGGTGAAAATTCAAGAACCAAAACGGCTTTCGTAGCATATCCCACGAACGATGGCGGGATAGGAAAAGAGGAAGAAGCAAAGTTGTTGAACATCTGGATAGCGACTACTGCTCCCACAAATATAGAAGTGAAGATCACAAGCCCAAAAGAATTGACGCCGAGATCATTAATTTCTCTCATGAACAGCTTCCAAAAAACCCTCATTTTCTGGGGTTTCTGCAAGGATTTACCTAGAAGGATAATGTATTCTCCTACTGCTGTAAAAAACTTTTTTAACATGCTGCTAAATTAGACTTTTTTATTTAATTAAGTAAGGCCAGATTGAAGGCCTAAGGTTTATTTAACCTTAGAAGCAAATATGATTCCTCAAATTTAATCTTAACCTTTTGTTTGATTTATTTTGCGTTTTTATCCCCCCCGATTACCAGTAAAACGGTCTTTAAAACAATGACCAGATCTAGAACAAAACTCCAGTTCCTTACATAGAAAGTATCTGCAAGGATTCGCTTTTTCATTTCCACTTCCACATCTCCGTAATCACCACGAAGTCCGCTTACCTGAGCAAGACCAGTGATACCGGGAGAAACCATACTTCTTAAGCTGTATCTTCCGATCTTTGGTTTATAGTAATTGTCTACGGCCAGCATATGTGGACGGGGACCTACAATGGACATTTCCCCTTTCAGAACATTGATAAACTGTGGCAGCTCATCAAGACTGGTTTTTCTAAGAAATTTCCCGATTGTTGTGATTCTTGAATCATTTTCTTCCGTAGTTTTCGTTGCCGATTCATCATTAACGATCATCGTCCTGAATTTCAGACATGAAAACACTTCTTCATGGAAACCGTATCTTTTCTGTATAAAAAAGACAGGGCCTTTGGAGGTTGCTTTGATGAGAAGGGCAATTATGGGAAATAACCATGAGCAGAGAAATAGTAATATGGATATTGAAAATGCAATATCGAAAGTTCTTTTTACAAGGAAATTGGAATAGAAGTCCAGGGGATATTTTGCCTGGCTAAGAATCGGCTGTGTCTGGATATATCCAAGATCATAAAGGAAAAAATCACTCTGTGTAATACTGGGAATAAGAGAAACGTGTACTTTATTGTCTTCTGCCAGCTTGAAGATTTCTCTTTCTATATCTTCATTGAACAGATTTTCGGTGGATAAAAACAGGGTATGAATTCCGTTCTTTTTCCAGAAACCGACAAGTTCATTAGGCTTGATGGCCATAGTTTCGTATTCGAATATTCTATACCCGTAATCCTTTCTGTCTTTAAATATATTCCTTAAGATCTCGGTAGAGCCCGTTTCTCCCAGAAACATTACATTTCTGTAATTGATCCCCAGTGAACGGAAATATTTGATGGTAAAATAGATGACCGATTTCGCCATGAAAATAAAGAAAAAAAGATAAAACGAAAGCCAGTAAATATCTGAATTGAAAAAAACGTTTTTGCTGACCCTTCCGATCAGCAGAACTCCCAGTATAAAAAAAAGAAAGTGAATCAAGAGGCGTTCTAAAAATAAAGTATATGTAAGATTCCTCTGAATATTATAAATTTTTGTCCTGCCACTGAGAAGCATCCAGAACAAAAACAGCAATATCAGCGAAAAAATATTCTCATACCACGTTTCTCTATGGTATCTTAAACTTTCATTTCTGCTTATAAAAAAGAATATGAAAATAGATGCAATAACCATAAGGTCAAGCAAAATAATAATCGACTTCAGGTATCTAGAGTATCGAATTCTCTGCATCTATCGGTGTTTAAACGGATACGAAGAGCTAAGGTACATATTTTTTATGGTATATCTCGCCTTAGAGGAATATTATAAATTTTCCGCCTACTACTTGGATACTTCAGTAGAAAAATAGCCATATGAATAAAAAATAGCTTAATTCAAATTTGTTCTGTAGAGTTCAGAGGAGGTGATCTTTAAGGTATATTCAGGTATTTATGAGTCTGAACTGAAGCCTGCCATTCCGGATGAGCCAGAATAAAATCAGTGATCTTTGGATACATCTCATCACGTTTGCTCCACTCGCTCTGAAGATATAATCTGCAATTTTCAGAAACTTTTGCGGCTTGCTCGGTGGCAAATTTAAAATCATTATTATTAAAAACAATCATTTTAAGTTCGTGAGCTTTAGCATAAATTTCTTCTTTCGGAAGCCCTGTTTTCTTTGGTGAAAGAGTAATCCAGTCGATTTGTCCGCTCAAAGGATACGCTCCTGAAGTTTCAATATGTATGGTGCAACCTAAGTCTTTTAATTTAGAAGTCAAAATATCTAAATTCCACATTAATGGTTCGCCACCGGTCAAAACAACAATTTTACAATGTTTTGCGGCAGTTTCTGCAATTTCTTCAGCATTCATCAAGGGATGCAGCGTAGGATCCCAACTTTCTTTCACATCACACCAGTGGCAACCCACGTCGCAACCTCCCAGTCTGATAAAGTAAGCTGCTTTTCCGGTATGTGCACCTTCTCCCTGAATAGTGTAAAAATGCTCCATTACGGGGAGCATTTTACCTTCTTTTAATAAAATATCTTCTTCTTTGTTCATTTTAAAATTAGTCGTTATAGACCGAAGTTTTGTACGCGATGATGGTGTTCTTCATCAGCATGGCTCTGGTCATTGGGCCTACACCTCCAGGTACCGGCGTGATCCAGCTTGCTTTGGCTGCACAGCTGTCAAAATCTACGTCACCTGCAAGGTAATATCCTTTTGGAGAATCATCATCTACTCTTGTGATACCCACATCCACGATTACTGCGCCGTCCTTGATCATATCTCCTTTCAGGAAATGAGGATCACCTAAAGCCGTAATAACGATATCAGCCTTTTTTGTATATTCTTCGATGTCTTTTGTGTAAGAGTGCGTCAAAGTCACGGTAGAGTTACCCGGGAAATCTTTTCTTCCCATCAGGATGCTCATAGGTCTTCCTACGATCTTACTTCTTCCGATGATCACACAGTCTTTTCCTTTGGTTTCAATATTATATCTTTCCAATAATGTCAGAATCCCGAAAGGAGTAGCAGGAAGGAAAGTGTCCATTTCCAAAGCCATTTTTCCGAAATTTTCAGGGTGGAAACCATCTACATCTTTTCTTGGATCAATAGCCATAATGATTTTTTCCTGATCGATCTGGTCCGGTAAAGGAAGCTGTACGATAAAACCGTCTACAGACTTAGATTTATTCAGCTCATCGATTTTTTCCAATAGTTCAGATTCAGAAACCGTACTTGGGAATTTTACAAGTGTAGAACGGAATCCAACTTCCTCACAGTCTTTTACTTTACTGTTTACATACGCCTTGCTCGCTCCGTTGTTTCCTACAAGAATTGCTACCAAATGCGGTGCTCTTTTCTTGCTTTCAAGGATCTTATCCACTTCAACCTTGATCTCCGCTTTTATTTCTTTGGATACTTTAAGTCCGTCAAGAATTTCTGCCATTTTTACTTTTTTTACTTTTATTTAGATTTTATTGAATACAACAATATCCTGGAATTCATCGGCACCTTCCTTTTCTACATCAGTTCTCCAGAATCCTCCTTTTACGGTGGTTACTTTTAATCCGGCTTCTGTTGCCATCTGGTTCAGCAATGGAATGCTTACCGCAATATTGGCTGCGGTTACTTTATCATCCATAAGTCTGTATCCTTCATACTGATGCGGAAATGGCATGGTTCCAAATTCCGTTTTAGACTCATCATAAAGGAAGAATGTGGCCAGACACTGTCCGCCGCTGTTCAGAACCCGGCTGATCTCGCTCAGGTATCTTTTGATCTCAGGAATCTGCATGTGAGTGAATACGGAGAACAGAAATGCTTTGTCAAACTGCGCATCATCATAAGGAAATGTAAAATTCTCCGCTTTTTGGCTGAAAGTATTATACAAATCGTTATAAATCGGGGTAAACTTGAATTTAAAATTCGGATGTTTTTGACCGATATTTTTGTTGCACCAGTTAATTCCCTTTTCTACAGCATCAAAACCATCATAAGTTCCTTTATCAATGGTTCCAGTAAGGGCTACAGCCGTTCTACCGATTCCGCATCCTACATCCAGAACACGATCGGTATTTTGTAAGCCAATGTGTTTTTTCAACGCATTCACCTGACGGATCCCGTGAGGAATAAAGTCGCTGCCTCCTACATAAATATCTCCTTTCTTAGGCTCGTTTTTAGATCTTTTTCCGGTAAGCCCATCATAGAGGTCTATCGGAAAATAATAGATCTTTCTCCCCAAAAGCCTGAGGCCTGGAGGAAGTTTATAATAATATGACCGTAATGCAGACATCTGCTATTTATTTCCTTTATAATAATTGATCAATCCGTTGGTAGAGCTGTCATGAGAACTTACGGCCTCATTGCTTTCAAGCTCGGGAAGGATCTTGTTGGCTAAAACTTTTCCTAACTCCACTCCGAACTGATCGAAGCTGAAAATATTCCAGATGACACCCTGAACAAAGATTTTATGCTCGTACATAGCAATCAGCTGTCCCAGTGAAAAAGGAGTTAATTCCTTGAATAGTATAGAGTTGGTAGGCGTATTTCCGTGGAAGACTTTGTAGTTTAACAGTCTGTCAATTTCTTCATCAGATTTTCCTTCATTTCTTAATTCCTGTTCTACTTCCTCTTCAGATTTTCCGAAAGCAAGTGCTTCAGTCTGAGCGAAAAAGTTAGCTAAAAGCTTCGGTTGGTGATCAGAAACAGCATTGCTGCTTTTCGCATAAGCGATAAAATCGGCAGGAATAAGTTCCGTTCCCTGGTGGATTAGCTGGTAGAAGGCGTGCTGTCCGTTTGTTCCCGGCTCGCCCCAGATAATGGGTCCTGTTTCGTATTCAACGAATTCACCGTTTCTGTCTACGCATTTTCCGTTACTTTCCATATCTCCCTGCTGAAGATAAGCTGCAAATCTGTCCAGATATTGAGAATAAGGAAGAATCGCGTACGTGGTGGCAGCATAAAAATTACGGTACCAGATTCCTATTAGTCCCATTAAAACCGGGATGTTTTCTGAGAAATCCGCAGTCTGGAAATGTTGGTCTGTGTCAGAAGCCCCTTTTAGAAGCTCTTCAAAATTCTCATAACCAACTGCCAGAACAATGCTTAGGCCGATAGCACTCCATAGAGAGTATCTTCCGCCTACCCAGTCCCAGAACTCAAAAATATTTTCTTCTGCAATTCCGAACTTTTTAACGGCTTCAACATTAGTGGATAAAGCCACAAAATGTTTCGCCACATCTTCTTCTTTTCCTGCTTTCAGGAACCAGTCTTTCGCAGAATTGGCATTCGTCATCGTTTCCTGAGTCGTAAAGGTCTTGGAAGCAATGATGAATAAAGTGGTTTCAGGATTCAGTTTTTTAACGGTTTCAGCAATGTGATTCCCGTCAACGTTTGAAACGAAGTGAACGTTTAATCTTGTTTTAAAATGTTTTAAAGCAGAACAAACCATCACCGGTCCAAGATCTGATCCTCCGATTCCTATATTCACAACATCAGTGATTTCTTTTCCGCTGAATCCTTTGTGCTCTCCTGAAATAATTTTTTCAGAGAACGCTTTCATGTGGCCAAGAACTCTTCTGATCTGAGGCTTTATATTTTCACCGTCTACGATGATCTCTTTGTCTGAAAAATCCCTTAGGGCCGTATGCAGAACTGCTCTTCCCTCTGTTTCATTGATCTTGTCTCCTGAAAACATTTTGGAAATAGCGTCTTTCAGCTGACACTCTTCCGCCAGATGAAGTAAAAGCTCTTTTGTTCTTGAATCGATCAGGTTTTTAGAATAATCAAAAAGGAAGTTGTCCTTCTGTAGAGAAAATTCATTGAAACGATCAGGATTGTACTGAAAAAGACTTCTCAAATCAAAGTCATTTCCTGCAAAATGTTCGTCAAGAGCTTTCCAGCTGTTGGTTTGTATAGGATTTATTTTTGATAGCATACTCTAGGAATTTTGTAGATTCAGAAAATGATGGTGTGGATCAGAATGTTTAAAATCCATATCATTTAATTTCTGATGTGCAAATTTAAGGAAAAATAAAACCTCAGATAAATTTGAGCACGATAAATAACATTTTTTTAAAAAACAAACCCCAGATAAGGTCTGAGGTTTCATGGTTATTGTTTTGTAAAAGATAGCCGGGAAAGTTATAATGATGTGTTCTTGCAGATTGTACGGATAGAGCAGATAGGCTTTTTGGACGCAAAGAAATTGATTATCTTATTTATGAAGGGAAGCAAAGGCGGAATCAATTTCATGGATTCGATTAAGCGGGTGTTTTATGCCTATCACTTCATCAGTGACGCAGTCACAGTCTTTGCTTTCCTTAAAAACTAAACATTAGCAAGATGAAGCTTGCGTTAAAAATCTTTATCTCTTCCCCAAGTTTTGCAGTTATTCATCCATTTCGTTCAGGATGTTTTCAAGACGTTTGGCATTTCTTCCGTAGATGTATTTTGTCCAAAGCACAATGCTCGCTACGATGGCTCCCGTTCCGATAAGAACGCTGATGATTAAAGCCTGCTGATAATTACTCGACATATCTCCTAAAGATTCTCCTTTTTTCTCCAGTATATTATAGAACTCCAATCCTAAGGTGATCATAAAGTGCGGAAGCAGGAGAAATCCGAAAGACTGGTATCTTTCCATATTCAGCTTCAGTTCATGGTATATTTTCCAAAGGCTGTTTTTGGTGTTTCCGTCATACAGTTCGGTCTGCTTATAAAATTTATAGAATCCGAACAGATAGTAGGAGGATATCACGACCAGCATCGCATACGAGGTATAGTAAATAATATACTGAGATTCAGGAAAACGAAGCTGTTGTGGGAAAAATGCAATAAGAATTACTGCTATGACCTGCATCGGAAATTCCGCTTTCATACTTTTCTGGATCTTTTCGATAGGATGTTTGCTTTTCTTTAACTGTTCTATGGTGTTGGGAATGTTGACGCTGTCGCCGTCTTCGTTATTCCACTGTTCTTTTAATTGATCAAAATTCATAGCCTGATTTTTTTATGATTTGCTGTATTTTTTCTTTGGTTCTGTTGAGTTTTACACGGGCGTTGCCTTCGCTCAGCCCCAGGTTATCACCGATTTCTTTGTGAGACATTCCTTCCATGAAATAAAAGATGACGGCTTTTTCCAGTGCTTTGAGCTCCTGGACTGCAGCGTAAAAAATTTCTAACTGCTTGTCCTTTGCAGGATTGTAGTCTTCATTCTGCACTTCAAAATGATGCGGCACCTCGGTTTGATTATTCGTCCGCTGCTTTTCTTTTTTTAGATAAGTGATCGCGGTGTTGATGGCCACACGGTACATCCAGGTCGAAAATTCACTGTTTCCTTTGAAGTTCTGATAAGATTTCCATAGCTGGATAAGGATCTCCTGCTGCAGGTCTTCCCGGTCTTCCAAAGAATCCGCGTAGATACGGGAGGCCTTGTACAGAATGCCTTTGTGCTGGTTGACGAGCTTTAAAAAAGCGGTTTCAGTTTGACTGCTCACGATGATTTCATGGTTTGGTTATACGTTATAAGCTTGATACCGGTTTCACGGTGTATCCTTTCGCTTTCAGGAGACGGATCACGCCGTTGTCACCCATAAGATGAGCGCCTCCCACTGCAAAGAAAGAACTTTCTTTTTTCATCATCTCAGGCATTTTTTCTGCCCAGTTTTTATTTCTGTCCGTAAGCATGGCTTTCTCCTGAGTAGGATTCATCATTTTGTCATCTTTAAAAAGGGTATAAAGGGATTGCACATCTTCTTTTTTAAAGGCAGTGACCATCTTATTAAGCAGGGTTTCATATTCTTTTCCCATTTTTAGCTGCTGAATGACTGCTTTCAGATCATAAGCTTTATTAATGGAGGTCATCTGTTCTTCCACTTTTTCAAGCCCGAAGACTTTCTTTTTGCTTTTCATCGCACTTTGAAGAAGTTCTATTTCATACAGTTTTATTTCAGTCTGTGGACATGGGATGGCTTTCATTGAGATCAATGCATATAATGCCTGTGAGCTGGAATTGTCCATCTTCTTTAAATCTGTTCCATATTCAGCGAGGATTTTATCCAGTTCCTTTGCTTCTGCAGGATTAAGCTGATCTGATAGTTTTTTATCCGTCCGATACATTTTCTGCATGGCTGTCATTTCAGCAGGATCCGTATAATTGATCTCCATCACAAATTGATCAGATTTCTCAAGAGCTTTCATTACTTTAGGCTTAATCTCAAAATCCTTGCTGCACATCACATGACAGGTTCCTGCAATATAAGAAGGTTTGGTAAGACCATTTCCGGAAACTTCCCAGAGTGTACTGTTTTCCGAGCCCGTGTTCTGAGCTCTTGCCGTCATAAAGGTTGCTGATAATACTACTGCGAACCCAAGTTTTACTAAATTTTTCATATGATTAAAGTTTTTGATTATTTATTCTTTTAATCAGTAGGTAAGGGGAGTATAATGATCGTTACAGTTTTTTTTGAAAAAAATAAAAAACCTCCCGGAAAGGAGGTCTGTAAAATCTAAAATTATGATGATAACCAGTTGGTTAGGATTGCTTTTATTATTCCTGAATTTTTGTGTGTTCAGACTTTGTAAGTTTTCTTTTTCTCAAAAAATAGACAACTACACCCAAGAGTATGAGTAAAGGCCATATGGTGATAAGTCCCACAGCGATCTTTTGAATCAGGTAAAACCCTTCTACAAAAGCATTTTTAGCATCATATATAAAATTGAATTTATATTTATTGTCGATGTTGCGGGTATTGGTCACTGCGATTTCAGCAATACGAAGTTTAGGTTCTTTAATGTAAATGTCTATCGTGCTGTATTTGATATTGTCGGTAGTATCCATATTGGCTAACTGCTGCAGGTTTCCTTCCGCCATATTGTCGTTGTCCAGCTGTACTTTGTCTTTATTCGTTTTCAGTTGACCGATGTTTTCCTCCGTCTTTTTAATTCTTTTGCCTTCCATTTCTGCATACTTGATGCCCGAGGTTACATCTTCCGCGTTGATCGTTCTGGAATTCAGGAATAGTTTTTTGTCATTAATTTTTACAAGCAGTTCACCTAGCTTTTCTGTCGGAACACGTACCTTCATGGTATTTTCCGTCTGATATTTTTTGATCAGCATCGCGTCATTATCGGAAGTATTGTAGGTGTCCTGTGAAATGACATTGCTTTGAAGATTGCTGTGGGTTACAAATCCTCCAAGATCCTGAACCGTTTTTTCAATGGAAACCGTTGCTTCATAGACGTCTTTGACTTCCATATTCACATCAGCCGTTTTAATGAACTGTTTGTCCTTTACTTTCATAGTGGCTACAGAAGAAACACTGTCTGTAACCATGGCAACAGTAGAATCCGCAGAATAGCTTTCAGTGGAGACTGCTTCTCCTTTTTTACATGAATAGATTCCTAATAAAAGAACTGCTGACAAGGATAATTTAATGTAAGTCGTTTTCATAGCGTTGATTTTTGTGGGTTTTCTTAGGTCAAAGTTCTGCCAGGATCCTTTGTAATATTTGAAAATCAATCGCAAAAAGTTTGTAAAGAAATATTTCTGTTTTAATTTACTGTAAATGAGTATTTTGTAAAACAAATGGTCATGGAATGACTTGTTTTCGGAGCAGTTTTTGCTTAACTTTTACAAATCAATCCCACAAAACATTACTATGTCAAATACTTTTTCCAAAATCAGAAACGCTATAGAATTATTCAGATCCATAGATTTTGATCAGCTGAGTACTATTTCTCAAAAAGTTGACCTCCCCAAGCTGATGCAGAATTTCTCCAAACTGGACGACAAACAGTTGAACGGAATGATGAAAATGCTTGATCCCAATAAGAAAAAGCGTGAACTTCCGCCTATTGATGGTGATTTCTATGATATCTATCACACACTGACTCCTGAGCAACGTGAGATTCAGCTTAAAGTAAGAGCGTTCATGGAAAAAGAAGTGAAACCTCTCGTGAATCATTATTGGCTCAGAGACGAATTTCCTTTCGAACTTATTCCAAAATTCCAGAAACTGAATATCTGCGGGGTAACCTATGAAGGATATGGCTGTCCGGGCATGCCTTTTCTGATGGAAGGCGTTATTGCGATGGAAATGGCGAGAATAGATGCTTCTATTGCTACATTCTTCGGCGTTCAGTCCGGATTGGCGATGGGCTCTATTTATATCTGCGGATCAGAGGAACAGAAACAGAAGTGGCTTCCCCAGATGCAGAAATTTGAAAAAATTGGAGCTTTTGGACTTACAGAGCCTGAAGTAGGATCCGGAGCAGCGGGAGGACTTACTGTAACCTGTAAAAAAACTGAAGAGGGCTGGATTCTTAACGGCCAGAAAAAATGGATCGGAAATGCAACATTTGCAGACCTGATCATTATCTGGGCAAGAGATCTTGATAGTGGGGAAGTCAAAGGATTTATCGTAGAAAAAGATAATCCGGGCTATTCCGTTGAAAAAATCAAAGGAAAAATGGCATTGAGAATTGTGCAAAACGGATTAATCACTTTAACAGATTGTCTGGTAACCGAAGAAAACCGCCTGCAAAATGCCAATTCATTTAAAGATACCGGAAAAGTTCTGCGTATGACCAGAGCCGGAGTGGCATGGATGGCCACAGGTTGTGCAAGAGGAGCCTACGAAAGCGCATTACAATATACCAGAACCAGAGAGCAGTTCGGGAAACCGATTGCTTCATTCCAGATGATTCAGGGGCATTTGGTGGAAATGCTTTCTAATCTTACGGCCATGCAGACCATGGTTTTCAGATTGTCAGAAATGCAGGATGAAGGAATTTTAAAAGACGAGCATGCTTCACTAGCCAAGGTTTTCTGTACCCTGAGAACCAGAGATATTGTTTCCAGAGCAAGAGAAGTGCTGGGAGGAAATGGGATTCTCCTCGAATATGATGTGGCAAGATTCGTTGCCGATGCTGAAGCCATCTACTCTTACGAAGGAACAAAAGAGATCAATTCACTGATTGTGGGAAGATCGATCACCGGATTCAGTGCATTTGTATAGATAAAAGGTGGTAGGTAGCAGATGATAGGTTGCAGGTTAATCTCCGCAATGTTACTTGCTACCTGCAACCTATTATCTATTACCTTTTTAACTAATCAAAGCTTTATATTTCTCTCTGTCATCAATAATTGCCCAAATATTGATCAGGAACATGACTACAGCCGTGATGATTCCCGTCTGATTCGGGTCTCTGTATATATTGTGAATAACGATTCCTACCATGACCGGAAGGAGGATGATAGCGCCCAAAGCTTTGGTCTTCTGGAAGATGAATAATACTCCGCCGACAATTTCTACTACTCCCACTAAAGGTAACAGCCAGCCGATTTCACCGAACGCAGCAAAGATCTTGATCTGCTCATCGGACATTTTAGGCATAGGTGAATAATGGAAGAATTTGTTCAGTCCGGCATGAATAAACATCAATGCAAAAATGAACGAAAGGATAAATTTTACGATTTTCATGATTGTTGATTTTATATCAAATGTATAACAAAAATGATATTCGTTTGTGTATTATTATTAAAATTTGTTAATGTTATTTGTTTCTCTCGGTATTGTGAGTAAATTCTGATTTCATTTAATATATTTGTGGTTCAAATTAAACTAAACAATCGTATTATGTTGAAAAAACTTCAAAAATTAGATCGCGAAAATTTAAAGAAAATTAATGGAGGAGGAAGAGAGCCTATCTGTGATATCGGATTGGAAGGATGTCCTTGTAAAATTCCGCCAGGACACCCTTGTTTAGGTGGCGGAGGTGGTGGAGGTACCAATCCGGGAACGGATTTAGGATACTGCCCGGACAACCAGTCTTATATTCCATGTGACCAAACCTGTCCAAGCGGAATGAGCCCATTCTGCGCTGCTATAGTTTAAAAATAATGGCTGTCTTTTTTAAGGCAGCCCTCTTTTTTTATAAGTAATAAGCAATGAGTAATTAGTAATAAATGAAACAAATAGCAGTCATTACTTATTGCTCATTACCCATTACTTATCATTTATGATCAGTCCATTTCCTTCAGCGTAATATTCTTAGAGATCTTGTAGCTCTTCTTCTTTTTGTTAGGCTTTTCTTCCTCACCGAGCAGTTTACCCCAAGGTTTTAAACCTTCTACTCTTTCAAAAATGATCTTAATGATGGCAATAGCCGGAATACATAGAAACATGCCTGCAATTCCCCAAAGATGTTCCCCTAAAATAATTCCTATAAAAGAAAAGAGGGCATTGATCTTTACTTTTGAACCCACTACAAATGGGAGAACGATATTTCCGTCAATAATGTGAATGGCGATATATCCAATAGCAACATACACACATGTGGAAGGTGTTCCGGTTGCAAAGGCAATGAAACATGAAATTAATAGGGAGATACAGATTCCGAGATAAGGAATAACATTAAGTAACCCTGTCAGAACAGCAAGGAGAATCGCATACTTTACGCCTAAAACGGTAAGAACAATAGAAGAAAGAATAGAAACGATCAAAACCTGCAGACAAAGCCCGAAAATATATTTCTTCGTCATTACCCGGATTTCGGTCACCACTTCCTGTACGCTGGCTTTATGCTTTTCGTTAAAAACCGTTACAATGAAATTATTAAGAATTCTTCTGTAGTTTAAGATAAAGATAAAAAACAGGGTGAAAAATACAATAAAACCAAATCCACTTGAAAATATCCCGAACGTGAAACCAAGAATCACTCCGGAAGAGGATAATAATTTATTCAATCCTTGATTAATGTAATCAAGCTGTTCATCAATTTTTACATTGAATGTCTTTGAAATCCAATGTTGCAGATTATTAAAAACGGTAGTCACCTGCTCCCTGAGATGCGGCAGATCTTTACTGAAATCGGAAAGCTGTGATCCGAAGAAATAAATAATCCCTGCTAAAATAGCGAGCATCACAAAAACCGAAGTCATCGTCGAGATGGATCTTGGAAATCTTAACCTTCTCTCCATAAAAGTCGCGGCTGGAAGAAACAGCATAGCCATTAAAAAAGCCAGAAAGAAAGGCGCTAAAATGCTCTGTCCGAGTGCTAAAAGGTAACCAAGACCAATGATGGAAATGGTAACCATTGTCAATTTAACAAGAAACGGGAGTCTAAGGAAATTCATAATTTTTCAAATCTGTCGGATAAAAATAAGAAAACACAACTAATTAATAGGGTCTTTTAGTTTAATTAACATAATTCTTTTTGAATGATATGATGTAGGAACAGAGCCGTGTGGTATGTATTTTCTTTAAAATAATTTCAACGATTTTTATTATTAATGGCCTATGTAGATTTTAAAAATCTCGCGCAAATTTCTCAGATTGCACAGATATGTTTGTTTTGCCGAAGAAACTCTTAGATTTTCATAAAACTTAAGTGCTCTTCCTACGCGCTATGTACGTAACTTAAATTTACTAAAGTGTTAAAAAACTTTTGTGTCTTTTGTGGTTGGATTTTAAAAAAAAACGCACCCCAGACATAATCTGAGATGCGTTTCCTTATTGAGAGTTGATATGTTCTGAATTATTTTTCGATTGCAAAATCGATCACATCTTCCATTCTGTTTACGTAATGAACAGTCAGGTTTTTAAGATAATCTTTTTTGATCTCCTCCACATCTTTTCTGTTAGCTTCACAAAGGATCACCTCTTTGATACCTGCTCTTGTAGCAGCCAGAAGCTTTTCTTTGATTCCGCCTACAGGAAGTACTTTTCCTCTTAACGTTATTTCTCCCGTCATCGCAAGATGAGGTTTCACCTTCTTGTTCTTAAATGAAGAAACCATAGATGTTAGCATCGCGATACCTGCAGATGGTCCGTCTTTAGGAGTTGCCCCTTCCGGAACGTGAACGTGGATATTTTTCTTATCCAGATCTTCCTGTGCAATTCCCAGATCATCATGTCTTGCTTTGATATATTCCAGAGCAATCGTTGCAGATTCTTTCATCACGGTTCCTAAGTTTCCGGTCATGGTAAGACTTCCTTTTCCGTTGCTTAGAATACTTTCGATGTATAAAATGTCTCCACCTACACTTGTCCAGGCTAAACCGGTTACAACACCAGGTACTCCTGTGATTTCAGAAAGACTTTTAGGTCTCGGTACACCAAGGATCTCATCTATTTTTTCAATAGTGATTTTTGGATCGTATTCTTTTACCAGAGCAGTCTGAAGAGCCACCCATCTTGCAATGGAAGCAATTCTTTTCTCTAATGTTCTTACACCGCTTTCTGAAGTGTGCGCTTCGATTATATGTTTAAGTTCAGGATTTCCAAGCTTAAATGATTTCGCATCCAAACCGTTTTCCTCCTGTTGTTTTTTAATTAAATGTCTTTTCGCGATTTCCGTTTTCTCTTCCATTGTATATCCCGCGATCTGAATGATTTCAGTTCTGTCCAGAAGAGGAGTCTGTATCGTAGACAACGAATTCGCTGTAGCAATGAACATCACTTTGGAAAGGTCATAGCCCATTTCTAAGAAATTATCATAGAACGCTTTATTCTGTTCAGGATCAAGAACTTCTAAAAGCGCAGAACTAGGGTCACCGTGAAGTCCCTGAGCAATTTTATCAATTTCATCAAGAACGATTACAGGGTTGGAAGTCCCTGATTTTTTGATAGATTGAAGAATTCTTCCCGCCATAGCTCCGATATATGTTTTTCTGTGTCCACGGATCTCACTTTCGTCATGAAGTCCACCCAGAGATAATCTTACATATTTTCTGCCTAAAGCATCAGCAACAGATTTTCCTAGAGACGTTTTTCCGACTCCCGGAGGCCCTACTAGCAATAGGATAGGGGATTTCATATTGTTCTTCAGTTTCAGAACAGCCATGTGCTCCAGAATCCTTTTCTTAATATCTTCCAATCCGAAGTGCGCTTTATCTAAAGTTTTTTCAGCTTTTGCTATATCGAAAACGTCCTTTGTATAAGTTTCCCACGGAAGATCCGTGAAGAAATCAAGATAATTTCTCTGAACGTTATAATCCGGAGAATTAGGGTTCTGACGTTGCAGTCTGTTGATCTCCTTCTGGAAATGATCTTCCACTTCCTGGTTCCATTTCTTTTTTCTTGCCTTAATGATCAGGTCTTCTACATCGCTTTCCGGACCGCCTCCCAATTCATCCTGGATGGTTCTGATCTGTTGGTTCAGGAAATATTCTCTTTGTTGTTTATCAAGATCCTTTGAAGTTTTCTGGTGGATCTGATTTCTCAGTTCCAGCTTTCTGAAATCTTCATGCATCATTTCGTAGCACTTGTTGGCTCTTTCCATCAGGCTTTTTTCTTCAAGAAGTCTTTGCTTTTCGATGGAAGGGAAGCTGGAATTGGTGCAGATGAAATTAAGCAGATCATCATTATTGTTGATATTCTTGATCGCAAAATTGGCTGCATTCGGAATATTCGGATCCAGTTCAATGATTTTTAATGCAAGATCTTTGATGTTTTCAAGAAGAGCGTCGTATTCTTCCCTGTTTTTCGGCTTTGAATCTTTTAATTTGGTGATTTCTGCTTTAAAATAAGGCTGATTTTCCACGATCTTTTTGATCTTAAATCTGTGAAAACCTTTAGTGATTGCGGTGATGTTACCTTCCGGCAATTTGATGATCTTAATAATCTTGGCAAGCGTACCGGTCTGATACATATCTTTCTCGGCAGGCTGCTCCAGATCTGAGTTTTTCTGGCTCACGATCCCGATGAAATCACCATTTTTCTGTGCTTCTTCAAGCAGCTGTATCGATGTTTTTCTTCCTGCAGTAATAGGAATTACTACGTTTGGAAACATGACCATATTTCTTACGGGAAGTATAGGGAATATTCTCTGTTCGGAATTCTTATCAGTCTCCGAAAAGTCTGAAAGATTGATCTCCTCGGCTACAATGTCAAACCCATCGCTGATCATTTCCTCTAAACTGATATCTTCAAATTCTGTCATAGTTAATGAAATGACAAATTGTCATCTTCGTTTTAAATCGTTAAAATGATATTTTACAATATGCGCTGAAAACGTGCAGCGTATTACGGTTCTCTAAATTGCACAATACCTATGCCATTTGTTTTTTGCTGAAAAATATGGTCAAAATTTCCTTTTTTCAATAATCTTTCATTTTAAAAATTAAAATAAAGGACTTCTGCTTCTCTAATTTCTTAAAAATGTGTATTTTCGCAAACTGATAAAAAACTATAATATATAAAATGGCAATTTTAGGACAGATTAGGAGTAAGCCTTGGCTTTTGATGGGAGTGATCGCATTGGCGCTTTTAGCGTTTCTCGTAAACCCTGATAGCATCGACAAGGTTTTTGGAAAAAATCCTGATGTTTTAGGAAAAGTAAATGGTGAGAAAGTCACCCGCGAAGAGTTCAATGATCAGCTTTTCGTACTGCAGCAGCAGGCTGAACAACAGAGCCGTCCAAAAACGGGACTGGAAGAGCAGGCTTGGCAGTTACTTGTACAATCTAAACTTATCAAGCAGCAGTTTGAGAAATTGGGCTTTGAGATGACTGATGATTATTTCTGGAATCAGATCCAGTATGATCAGATGTTTGCCCAGCAACAGCAGTTCTTTGATGAGAAAGGTAATTTTAAAACTCAAGAGCTTAAAAAGGAAATTGAAACATTAAAAAACACCAATCCTGAACAATACAACCAGTGGTTGAAAACCAGAAAAACTGTAGAATACAGATTGATGGCAAGACAGGTGTTTACTAATATTTCAGCAGGTATCACTACTGGCAAGAAAGAAGCTGAAGAGCTGATGAAGCAGAGAGACCAGTTAGCTGACATCGATTTTGTAAAGATCGACTATGCAGCATATCTTCAGAAAACGAAGATCAACGTTACTACGGCAGACCTTGAAAACTACATCAAGCAACACCCTGTAATGTTTAAAGCAGAACCTAGCAGAAATGTTGGAATCGTATATTTCCCTTCTACACCTAGCCCTGCAGATGATGCAGCAGCTCAGAAGGAGATCAATAAACTATTCTCAGGGGGTACAGACGCAAGCGGAGGAGCAGAAAACTTCCAGAATACGAAGAACGACTCTATGTTTGTAATGGCCAATTCTGATATGCCTTTCAACAACCAGTATGCAAAACCGAACCAGTTGCCTCAGAGCATCCAGGGACAGATTGCAACGGCTGCAGTAGGACAGACTTTCGGACCATACAAGGAGCAGAACTTCTATGTAATTTCAAAACTTTTGGATAAAAAGACTTCTGATTCTACATTGTCAAGACACATCCTGATCGCTTTCAAAGGAAGCCCGGCAGGAGAAGGGGTAACGAGATCCAAAGAGCAGGCTAAGAAATTGGCAGACTCTATCGGAGCTATTGTTAAAGCCACTCCGGCTAAATTTACAGAGTTTTTAAAACTTTCTAACGACCCAAGTTCAGCAGCTCAGGCAGGTAGCTTAGGATGGACTACTCCGGAAACACCTTTCGTACCGGAATTCCTTACTTACTTAGCGAATAACCCTAAAGGTGCTACAGGTGTTGTAGAAACACAGTTCGGATACCATATCATCAATATTGAAGATAAAAAAGCAGGGTCTATGAGCTATAAAGTAGCTAACCTTGTGAAAGAAGTGAAGCCATCAGACGCTACAGAAGCAGAGTCTGATAAAAAAGCAAGAAGATTCATTCAGCAGGTTCAGGGGAAATCTTTCAACGATTTCGTGAATATTGCTAAAAAAGGAAACTACCAGTTCTCCAATCCTAAAGCAGCCAAAAGATTTGACGGACAGCTTCAGGGTCTTGGTACCGATAAAGACGGAGAGATCTTAGCTTGGGCTTTTGATAAGAAAAGAACAAAAGGAGATTCAGAATTATTTACTGTAGAAGGTACAGGAGATAAGATTGTAGTATATCTTAACGGAAAACAGGAGGCAGGTCTTGCAGATCCGGAATCAGTAAGAGACCAGATCGAAGTGATTGTTAAAAATAAATTAGCAGCAAAACAGATCTCTGATAAAATTGCAGGAGCTAAAGCTTCCAACTTAGATCAGATCGCTAAATTATTTGCTTCTACGAAACAGGCCGCTCAGGTTAATATGCTTAACCCTTCAGTAGCAGGTGCTATGGAACCTAAAGTTACTGGTGCAGCTTTCGGTGTGGCGAAAGGAAAACTTTCTAACCCTATCGAAGGCGGAACAGGCGTTTATGTTTTGATCAAAAAATCAGAAACCGTAAACAAGCAGCCGGGTGACCTTAAGCAGTTTACAGAATCTATTACCCAGAGAAATGCAGGAATGTTCGGACAGGCTTGGATGAAGAGTCTTCAGGATAATGCAGATATCGAAGATTACAGAATCGAGATCTGGAATAAGATCGGAAACCAACAACAGTAAGAAATTTATTTTTACAGATATAAAAGCGGCAGAATTTTCTGCCGCTTTTTTGTATTTAACGCAGAACAATAAAGAAAAAGATTAATTTAAAATGTGTTATATTTGCTCATTAGAAAAAAATTAGCAAGTGAAGTTCAGTAAAGAAATAAAAGCTGGTGTGATCGCACTTTTGGCTATTGTAGGTTTTGTAGTGTTGTTTCAATTCATGAAAGGCAGAAGCCTTTTTACCACCGATAATATATTTTACGCAAAATACGATAATGTAGAAGGGCTTGCACAGTCGTCTGCAGTTTCCATCAATGGTCTGAAAGTAGGACAGGTCGACAAGATCATCCCTAAAACGGCAAAAGACGGAAAAATCAGTTTTATTGTGAAAATCACGGTGGATGACAAGTTCGAGTTTTCGAAAAATTCAACCCTTGAAATCTTTGAACCGGGTCTTATGTCCGGAAAAGAGATGCGAGTAAACCTTATGTACGGTGGTCAGACTGCAAAAGACGGCGATACGCTTTTGGGTTCTTTCAAATTAGGAACTTTGGGAAGTCTTTCTTCTCAGGTAGGTCCGGTGAAAGATCAGCTGCAAACTGTTTTACATCGTGTAGACTCTCTGATGGCTAATGCTAATCTATTGGTAGATGCACAGAACAGAGCAGAGATCAAAGCGTTACTTTCCAACCTTAATAAGACGGTAGGTGCTTTGCAAACTACAGCAGGAAGTGTAAATACCCTTGTAGGCCATAATGATCCTAAACTTCAGAAAGTACTTGATGATGCAGCGATTACCATGCAAAGTGGTAAAGTAACATTGGATAAATACGGGAATCTTGCAGAAAGCATTGATACTAAAAAACTGAATTCAACAATAGCAAATTTAGACGCTACCGTTGGAAAACTTAATCAGGTCATTTCCGGAGTTGATAACGGACAAGGAAGCTTAGGTAAGCTAATGAAAGATGAACAGCTTTACAATAATCTGAACTCTGCTTCCACCAACCTGAATTCATTAATTGAAGATATGAAAGCCAATCCTAAGAGATATATTAATTTCTCAGTTTTCGGTAAGAACAATAAAGACTAATCACCTTATGCAGTACATCGATAACATTATTTTTCTGATCTTATTAGTTGCTGGATTTGGGCTGTTTGCAAAAAGCCTGCTAAAGATTTACAGAAATATCAAGCTGGGAAGAGAAATCAACAGAAGCGACAGGAAATCTGAGCGCTGGGAAACCATGGCCAGAGTAGCGATGGGCCAAAGCAAAATGGTAAAACGTCCTGTAGCCGGTATTCTTCACCTTTTTGTCTACGTAGGTTTTGTGATTATCAATATTGAATTGATCGAAATTATCGTTGACGGAATCTTTGGAACCCACAGATTTTTATCTTCTATCCTCGGACACAGTTTCTACAATTTCTTTACAGCGACTTTAGAAATTCTGGCGTTGCTTGTGGTAATCGGAGTGGTTGTGTTTTTCATCAGAAGAAACTTTTATGGCGTTAAGAGACTGACCATGAAAGAACTTTTCGGATGGCCGAAAAACGATGCCAACTGGATTCTTATCATTGAATTTGCACTAATGATCGCGTTCTTTAGCATGAATTCTGCAGATTATGTTCTGCAGATGAGAGGTGTTCTTGCGGAACATGGAAGCTTTCCGATCAGTGAAATGACATTGGTTCCATTTTTAGAGGTTTTCAGTTTTGACAACGGATTTCTGATGTTTGTTGAAAAAGGAGCCTGGTGGTTCCATTTTGTGGGGATTCTTTTCTTCATGAATTATCTTTATTACTCAAAACACCTTCATATCATTTTGGCGTTCCCAAGCACTTGGTTTGCGAATCTTGATAAAAAAGGAAAATTCAATAACCTTGATTCTGTAACCAAGGAAATTAAATTAATGATGGATCCTAATGCTGACCCTTACGCCGCACCGGCTGAAGGAGATGCTGCAGAAGCTCCGTCTAAATTTGGGGCAGAGGATGTATTTGACCTTAATCAGATACAGCTGCTAAATGCCTATTCCTGTACCGAGTGTGGTAGATGTACTTCGGTATGTCCTGCCAATATCACCGGGAAAAAACTTTCTCCGAGACTGATCCTGATGAAAACAAGAGACAGGCTGGAAGAAGTAGGCAGAAACATCGACAAAAACGGAAAATTCGAAGACGACGGTAAGAAACTTCTGAATGATTATATTACCAAAGAAGAGCTTTGGGCGTGTACAACGTGTAATGCATGTACGGAAGCATGTCCGGTGTTGCTGGATCCGCTTTCTATTATTTTCGAAATGAGAAGATTCCTTGTGATGGAGCAGTCCGCTGCCCCTCAGGAGCTGAATCTGATGATGACGAACGTAGAAAACAATGCTGCCCCTTGGCAGTATAACCAGGCAGACCGTTTGAACTGGGCAAATGATTAATTAATGTAACAATGTAAAATAATGTAGCAATGTAGCAATCATTGGTAAACTGGTACATTGACATATTGGTAAATTTGAAAAAATGGATTTCAATATAAAAACAATGGCAGAATATGCTGCCGAAGGAAAATCCCCGGAAGTTTTATTTTGGGTGGGATGTGCAGGAAGTTTTGACGACCGCGCCAAAAAAATCACGAAAGCATTTTGCAAGATATTAAATAAAATAGAAGTTGAATTTGCCGTTCTGGGACAGGAAGAAAGCTGTACCGGAGATCCCGCAAAAAGAGCAGGAAACGAATTTGTTTTCCAGATGATGGCCCTTACCAATATCGAGGTCCTGAATGCTTACGAAGTGAAAAAGATCGTTACGGCATGCCCTCACTGTTTCAATACCCTTAAAAATGAATACCCGAGCCTGGGAGGACATTATGAAGTGGTACACCATACTCAGTTCCTGAAAACCTTAATGGAAGAAGGCAGGCTGAAGATCGAAGGTGGAGCTTTTAAAGGAAAAAAGATCACTTTCCACGATCCGTGCTACCTGGGAAGAGCCAACAATGAGTATGAAGCTCCAAGAATTCTTCTTGAAAAACTGGACGCTGAGCTTGTAGAAATGAAACGTTGTAAAACCAACGGTTTATGTTGTGGAGCAGGAGGTGCACAGATGTTTAAAGAACCTGAAAAAGGAAACAAAGACATCAATATTGAAAGAACGGAAGAAGCTTTGTCTTTCCAGCCAAAAGTGATCGCTACAGGATGTCCGTTCTGTAATACGATGATGACAGACGGTGTAAAGCACTTTAACAAAAACGAAGAAGTAGTTGTAAAAGATATTGTAGAACTTCTTGCTGAGGCAGAAGATTTATAACAGCATCATTAAAGATATATAAAAACTCAAGCACAGGCTTGGGTTTTTGTTGATTATAAACTCAGGAATATTTCTTAATTTTATACTTTAAAATTGACAGGATATGAAAATTGAAGAATCCAGTATAGTAGAAACCAACGACTACAGAGTCATTATATACCCCGCATCAAGACCTTTTGAAACAAAGGAAGCTAAAGCCATCACCGAAAAACTGTTCGATTTCCTTGCGACTTGGGCAGCACACGGAAAACCGCTTGATTCATCCTTTAAAATAGAGAAAAATCAGTTTATCGTGGTATGTGTAGACGAAGAGAAAGAAATGGCTTCAGGATGCAGCATTGACGCCTTAGGGAAGATCATGCGCGAGATCGATGAACAGTATCAGCTTGGCCTTTTCGACAGAATGAAAGCGAGCTTTGTACAGAATAATGAAGTAAAGACCCTGAAACTTCAGGACTTTAAAGCTCAGTTGAGAAGCGGAGAATTGCCAAAAGACATCCAGGTTTTTGATTTTTCCAAAAATACCTATCTGGATTTTCTAAGTCACTTTCTTCTGCCATTTGAGAAAAGCTGGGCAGCAGGGATCGCTTAGTCCGATATAAAATACAATCTACTAGAACTTTAGATTGACGCCTTCAGGAAGTTTTCTGTTAAAAACAGTCTTTGTGAAGTCTTCAATATAAGGTTCTTTTTGTTTGATCACCTTACATGGATTTCCCACCGCAATGGAATTGGATGGAATATCTTTCGCAACGATGGAACCCGCCCCGATCACTACATTGTCCCCGATTTGTACCCCTGGAAGGATCACAGAATTGGTTCCCACAAAAACATTATTTCCGATGACAATAGGCCCGCATTCATCATGGATGCTGTGATTATTGTGATTATGATTGGCCGAAATTAAAGAAGTTCCCGCTCCGAAACCTACATTGTGTCCGATAATGATGCCGTTATTAGCCTGGATATAAATATTAGGGTTATCACCCGGGTCGCACATAATTCCTTTCTTAATTTTCGTATAGTTCCTGACCTCCGAAGTAAAATGCACCGGCCACGGGACATTTCCGTTTATTCTCAATAATTTTTGAGGGATCAGGTAATAGAAAAAAAGAACATGGGGCAGCATGTACTCGTATTTTTGGCGGTAATAGTCCGGATAGAAAAAATTATTAATTCTATGGAAGATCTGGTATTCAATAAATTTTTTAAACGGATTCATTTTTCTTCAGAATAAACATGATGTAAAAATACAAAAATCCATAGCCTATAAATAAAAACAGCGAAAAAATACCAACCAGATAACTGATTCCTTTCTCCTTTCCAATGAAAATGGCGGCTATATTCACCAGAAAAAGGTAAATATTAAAGATCAGGGCTACATTGTTTTTCTTTAAAATTGTAAGAATATCGGAAATAGGGTTGATAAGACTCCGGGTAAGATATCCGAAAGACATCAGGAAAATAAACAGTCCGAGATGCTCCCAGTTTTTATTGAAAAATAGTTCCAGGAGAGGAATTCCGGCCACGTTGATCAGAATGTATAACGCGAAAATAATGTAGAAGTTCATTAAACTCATCTTCTTTGTATACGAAAACAGCTCACTTCTGCTTCGCCCTCTGTTGTTAAGTTCTGCAGCTCTCGGATAATACACGGTTGCGATGGAAGACGAGATCAGAAGAAGCGGAACAGACATGATTTTCACCGCTAAAGAATATTCTCCCAGCAGCGAATCTGCAAAATAAAGCGAAATCAGGATCGGCATAATATTGTTCCCCAACGCATTGATCAGTGTCGAAGGGTAAGAGTATTTAAAAAGTTCCGGCCGTTTTTTCGCATTGGCCTTATATTTTTTCAGATCCGGTTTTACAAAATATTTTCTGGAGCAATAAAGAGCGGCAAGAAAAGCCGCAATATACCCGATAAGACTCCCGATCACAAGACCATTTTCTATCTTGATAAAGACAAATACCACCTGAAACAGAAAGCTCACCACCGAATCTACAATGGTAAGTACTGAAACCAGCTTGAATAGCTTCTTTTTGGCCAGCAGAAACTTGGCATTATTGGTGAATAAATACAAAAAACCGGAAAAGATCCCAAGAAATACAATGTTTTTAGGAATGTCAAAGGGAATAAGAATCAGCAGAAAAGCCAGAATCATGACCGCTGCTGAAATAATACCTGCCGTACTGAAATTATTATTCACTTCATCTGCATCGCCCTCAAGCATAATCATGTGTTCCTGAGCAAGGCTGAGTACCACTGTAAATATGCTCATGATGCTCAGGTAGATACTGAAAATGCCGTATTCAGATGAGCCGTAATATTTAGCCAGCAAAAGCCCGCCGATCACCAAAACAAACTTGGAAATAAAGTTCCCCTTAAAGATGGTGGTGATGTGGCTGCCGTTTAATCTTTTGAGTTTGTTTAAAAACATGGTAAAATATTACGAGAACAAATATATAATTATACATTTGCATAAAAAAAATTATTGAAAATTAACGGAAGATGAAATCTAAGCTAAATCATATTTTCATACTTAAACTTATAGCTATCCTTTTTTTAATGGTTTCATGCGGAAATGATGATGATTCTTTACAGAGAATTGATCAGATTATGAATTTCTCCATAAAAAATGTGGCAGGGCAGGATCTGATGAACCCTAAAAAGGCAGGATCCTATACCAGTTATTCTGTGAATGACGATAATGGAGCTACTGCTGTGGCTGCCGTGGCTGTTCCGCTTAGAATGACGACGGATTCCCTATATTATTTTGAATACATTAAAGGAGCGAAAAGGATTACTTTAGATTCTATCAGCCCTGACAACAGAACCTATAAATCAAATCTGACTTTTACACTGAGCAAAATTGTAAATAATCAGACGGTTAGTGTCAAAGATGCTATGGAAATCCGCTACCGGTGGACCCCATCCGTATTTCAGATTTCAGAGGTGCGTTACAATGGCGAGGTGGTATTTTCTAAATCTGCGGATGCTCCCAATGCGATAAATACCTTTATTATAAGAAAATAATTTAAATTTGTAAAACGGGTAGCTTAATATGTAAGTTAACCATCTAATATTTAACATCTAAATAAAATGTTACAAGTCAATTTTTTACGCGACGATAAAGAACGCGTTTTAGAAGGTCTTAAGAAAAGACAATTCAAGAATCTTGGGTTGGTAGACGACGCTGTTGCTGCCGACGACGAAAGAAAAAGAATTCAGTTTGAATTAGATTCCCAACTTTCCGAAATGAACAAAATCTCGAAAGAGATCGGGCTTTTGATGAAAGAAGGTAAAAAAGAAGAAGCGGAATCTGCAAAATCTAAAACACTTCAGTACAAAGAATCGAGTAAAGAACTGCAGTCCCAATTAGATGTAACGGAAAAAAAATTACTGGATATCTTATACCAGATTCCTAACGTTCCTTACCAATTGGTAAAAAGCGGAGTTTCTGCAGAAGACAACGAAAATATCTACCAATCTCACGATGTGGAAGGCCTTGGAGAAGGCGCTATTCCTCACTGGGAGCTTGCTAAAAAATATAACCTGATTGATTTTGAACTGGGCGTGAAAATTGCCGGTGCCGGTTTCCCTGTTTATCTGGGTAAAGGAGCAAGACTTCAGAGAGCATTGGTTCAGTATTTCCTGGATAAAAACATTGACAAAGGATATATGGAGGTGAATCCTCCTCATGTTGTAAATGAAGCTTCAGGATACGGAACAGGACAGCTTCCTGATAAAGAAGGACAGATGTATCACATTGGCCTGGATGATTTATACCTGATTCCTACAGCAGAAGTTCCGGTAACCAACCTGTACCGTGATGTATTGCTGGAAGAAAAAGAACTTCCGATCAAAAATACGGCTTTCTCTCAGTGTTACAGAAGAGAAGCGGGAAGTTACGGGGCACATGTAAGAGGACTGAACCGTCTTCACCAGTTTGAAAAAGTAGAGATCGTAAGACTTGAAAAGCCTGAAAACTCATATGCTGCCTTAGAAGAAATGGTAGAGCACATCAAAGAAATTCTTACAGACCTTGAGCTTCCGTTCAGAGTATTGAGACTTTGTGGTGGTGATACCGGTTTTGCAGCTGCAATGACCTATGATTTTGAAGTATGGAGTGCGGCTCAGGAAATGTGGTTGGAAGTAAGCTCTGTGTCCAATTTTGAAACCTTCCAGTCTAACCGTCTGAAATGCCGTTTCAAAACAGATGGAAAATCCCAGCTGGTGCATACTTTAAACGGTTCTGCTATGGCTCTTCCAAGAATTATGGCGGCTTTGCTTGAAAACAACCAGACTGAAGAAGGAATCAGAATTCCTAAGAAAATCGCAGAATACGCGAGATTCGATCTGATCAGCTAGAATATATTTCTATATCATAAATAATCCCCTTTCAAAACTGAGAGGGGATTTTCCATATACTGTTTAAAGTTCGGTTTCTATTCTGTCTCAATCACGATAGTCTTATCGGCATTTTTAAGTTTAGCCTCTTTATCGTACATGGCTTTGAGATCGTAGTCTATTTTTACGGTATAATTATCGATCTGCTTTACCCAGTCATGTTTTCCGGTGATGGATTTTATTTTGTTTTCAAATTTCAGGGTGGTTCCGATGCTTTTGAAGAACATGGTGATCATTCCTTCTACTTTTTCGGCTTCCTCTTTTGATGTTTTGCTTCTGAGGGTCTGCTCAATATTTTTAACGTTGAAATTTTCTGTGTTGATGGTCAGCGTTTTTCCATTCCAGTTATTGAAAATATTCTGATCCAGCGGCAGCTTTTCCTTTTTGTTATAATCGCTCAAAAACTGATAATCAGTTTGTGTGAAGTGATCCATTTTTAAAGACATACCGGCAGGCTCATTGTTTTCTTTATTCATTTTCATAAAGATCTTTTTCATGATCCTGATAGAGTCCGGATCTGTAGGCTGCTTTTTTCCATCCTTTTTCTGGATATCCAGAAAACTGGTCCATGTGGTAGGCAGCTGATCCATATATCCGAATTCTTTCTGCTGTTTAAGAGAATCTGGAGTCATGGCTTTCATTTCGGATATAAACTGTCTCATGTCGATATCTGTAACCGAAGTAGATGCAGCATCTTTGTGGTATACAATTTCAGAATTGATGGTACACGACTGCAAAACAAAGAGTGCTGCCGTGAGTAAGAAGAGTATTTTTTTCATGGAATTAGTTAGTTGTATTAATGACAGTTCGTGGAACTGTGGTCGTGTCCTTCAATATGACAGTTGGCGCCGTTATGATCTTTGGAGATCGTCATGGCTTCAGCTCTGGGAGAAATGTAAGGAATTCCCAGTTCAAGGCCTCTGAGGATAAATAATCCTCCTAAAATAATCATGATGACAGGAACTGCTTTTAAAACCTTTACTCTGAAAGCCTGATTCATGAGGTTTCCGGCCAGAACTACTGCAAACATGAACGGAAGGGTTCCCAGCCCGAATAAAGCCATATATGAAGCTCCCTGCCACATTCCTCCGCTTGCAAGGCTTGCCGTAAGAGCCATATAAACCATTCCGCACGGTAGAAAGCCATTCAGAACACCTGTAGAAAATCTTGAACGGTAATCTGCCTTTTGTAGTAATTTTCCTAAATTCAGTTTTACAGAATACAGGAATTTAGAAAGAAAAGGAATTTTGGAGGCAAAATCTTTTCCACCAAACGAAAACAAAGCCATAATGATCAGAAGAATTCCTGCAACGATTGTAAGATACTGCTGAAATCCCGCCATCTCAAAACCTTCGCCTATAATTCCCAAAATCGCCCCCAATAAAGAATAGGTGAAGATTCTGCCGAACTGATAGGTGAGATTCTGAAGATAAAAATTGGTAGCTTGTTTTTTCGTCAATCCCATCGATAAGGCAATAGGTCCGCACATTCCGATACAGTGAAAACCGGAAGCAAAACCTAATGCGATTGCCGATAAAATAAGTCCTATTTCCATATCACATCATAATCCATTCTGTAGTCTGTTTTGTCTTTTGTCCACATCAGTCTCAGGGTGTAGTTTCCTACTTTTAATACCTGTGCAGGGATCATGAAAGACTGTGCGGCATCAAGCTGAACAGGTTTTTTGATGTCCAAATTCTGGTCGTCGGTTCTGTTTAAAACAAATTTTACCGTAGTATTGCTATTGTTATAGTCTTTTGGAAACACAATTTTGATTCCTTCTTTTTCCTGGCTGTATGCAGGTTTTTCCTGTAAGTCATCCGCTCTTTTTTTAGCATCAATGACATCCTGATACTTAAGTTCCTCTTCGTAATAATTATCGGTTACCATTTCAGAATTCTTCTGCCCGTTCGGGAAAAGAAACATCATGGATAATATAAAAACAATGAATGCAAATAATGCAATTACAACACCATGTCCCCAACTAAAGTTTTTCATTTCTTCCGGATTTTTTTATTTATTATGATCGTAAGAAGCCTTCACAATTTTTTGAAATTATCCAGGCTTCCTAACATTAGAATTGCAGTTTGAATGGTCCCTCGAAGTAAGTTTGATAGGAATCGACAAGCTTGCCTTTCATATCATAGACTCCGATGGTTATATTTTGTTTTGAAAGTTTCATATCGTCTTCCGGGAAGCTGATATTGATGGTTCCTTTCGAAATTTTGTCTCTTTCTACCTGGATTTTGCTGGATGCACTGTAGATGATCTCACCATGGGCCGGTTCCAGAACTTTTATCGTAACGATTTTTTTGTCGTTGGTCTTGTTCAGGAAGGTGTAATTGTATGTGTTGGTAATTTTTCCGTCTCTTACAAAGAATGTACTTCCTGCAGGTTTAATGAATTTAGCCTCCATTTCACCTCTGCTGTAAAGAAGGAATCCTAAGAATCCTACCAACAACACAAGTACCACCGCAAAACCTTTCATTCTTCCTGTAAACTTAAACTGAGTCTGATTCTCAATTTCGTTCTCGGAAGCATATCTTACCAGGCCTTTCGGAAGACCTACTTTTTCCATGACCTCGTCACAGGCATCGATACATGCGGTACAGTTCACGCATTCCAGCTGCTGTCCGTCTCTGATGTCAATTCCTGTAGGACAAACGACTACACACTGGTGACAGTCGATACAGTCTCCTTTTCCTGCAGCCTTACGGTCTTCTCCTTTTCTCCATTTTGATCTGTTTTCCCCTCTTTTAAAATCGTAAAAAACGTTGATGGTATCTTTATCAATCAAAACACCCTGTAATCTACCGTATGGACAAACCAGTGTACAAACCTGCTCTCTGAACCATGCAAATACAAAGTAGAATGCAGAGGTGAAAAGCACCATAATAATAAAATTGGTCGGATGGGCAAACGGTCCTTCTGAGATGATTCTTAAGATTTCCTGATAACCTACAATATACATCAGCATAAAGTGGGTGATGATCAGGGAAATAATGATATAAACCGTCCATTTCAAGCTTCTTTTCAAGATCTTTTCGGTGTTCCACTCCTGTCTGTCCAGCTTCATTTGCCTGTTTCGGTCACCTTCAATAAGATATTCAATTTTACGGAAGATAGATTCCATAAAAATTGTCTGAGGGCATATCCACCCGCAGAAAATTCTTCCGAACGCAATCGTAAAAATGATAATAAAAATTAAAGACGCGATAGCACCTAAAGTCAGGATGAAAAAGTCCTGTGGATAGAAAGGTTGTCCAAGAATGAAAAACTCTCTGTCTATAACATTGAATAAAAAGAAAGGGTTGCCATTGATCTTAAGGAATGGCACTGTAAAATAAATGATTAATAAAGAATAGCTTACAAGGTCTCTGTAGTTGGTGTATTTCCCTTTTGGTTTTCGGGGAAATATCCATTTTCTCTTACCGGATTGCTCCATTGTCCCGATAGAATCTCTGTAAGTCTCAGGGTCCAGAACCTGTCCCTGTCCGCCGCGTACTTCTATTTCTTCTATATCTGACATTTCGTAATAGGTTTAAAAAAGAAAAAACATAATTCGTTACTATTTTTATTAATAACAAATTATGTTTTTTTCATATGTTTTCTAATTTTTTAAATTATTCTTTTTCCCAATGCGCTTCAGTTCCCTGAGGAGCTGCTCCTCCCTGAGCCTGCGTCACTGGTGTTTGTTCCTGATTGATGTGATATACATAGGCTGCAATCTTCTCAATCTCTGCTCCGGAAACCTCTCCGTTTTTACCGAAGGCTCTCATCGCAGGGTTGGTAGGAGAACCATTCCAGTCCATGTGGAAAACAGTTTTAAACAAAGTCTTCTCAGGCTGGTTGATCCAATAGTTATCCGTAAGGTTTGGACCAATACCACCACTACCGTCTTCTTTGTGACAAGATGAACAGTTGGTTTTGAATAGTTCTTTTCCGTCTGCGATATTATCAGCTGAATATTTTGCAGTTTCTATTGTTACAGGAGGCTGAGACTTTTCGTATTCTGCAATACTAGCCATCTGCTCCTTATATTCCTGCTCATATTCGCTCAACGGGTGTGCGAAATCTGTGAAAGAATAAGCTGCGATATATACAATACAAAAAGCAGTCCCAAAATAGAATAATCCTACCCACCATTTTGGAAGCTGATTATCCAATTCCATAATCCCATCGAAACCGTGGTCGATAAGGATATCCTTTTCTTCCGTTTCAGATTGCTTCTTGAATGCAGCATCGTACATTCTTCTCAGGAAAGGCACTTTCTTTTCTGTTAAATAAGCTGCCTTTTCTTCCGGAGATAATTTTTTGAATTTATTGTTTTCAATCAAATCTCCGATAGAGCTGTGGATGTATGCCAAAATAGCACTGATTACCACAGTTCCCCAGAAATAAGGTGAAGCTAGGAACGAGTAGCTCTGTACAAACAAATAATAAAAAACTATTAGAAGTCCAGTTATTATTAAGATGTTTACAACAACAGGTGTTCTTTGTTTCATAATAAATAGTTTAATTTTTTAAATTAAAATCGTCATCCTCATCATCCCCAAGCGGTGCTTGTTCTTCTTCTCTGTAATATTTTTTAGGCCTGCTAAAAACATAGATTACCAGAGCTATGAAGAATAGCATAAAGAAAATCAGAGCCAGCGTCTGGTATAGACCAGCGTTTTCTGTATTGGATAATATATCTTTAAAGTTCTGAGGAATCATGTGAACCTTTTAATGTTTAGTTAGTACTTGCTGTTTTTATTTCTGTAGTCTTGATATCTGTTCCTAATCTCTGAAGGTAAGAGATTAGAGCTACAATCTCTTTTTTCTCCAGTTCTCCCTGAGGTCTCTTAGCATAGGCCACTTTAAGGTCATTTGCTTCAGAGAAGATATCTTTTACAATTTTCGTTGCCTGGTTGTCTGCCCATGCGTTGGCAGAATCTATCTGAGCTTTTGTATAAGGAACGTCAAATGCATTCTTCATCAGCTTCATTTTGTCTACCATTTTAGATCTGTCCAGGTTGGTAGCAATTAACCAAGGGTAACGAGGCATGATAGAACCGGCAGATGTAGATCTTGGGTTATACATGTGTTTGTAGTGCCAAGAACTTGGGTTTTTCCCTCCTTCTCTATGTAAATCCGGTCCTGTTCTTTTAGAACCCCATAAGAATGGTCTGTCATAAACGAATTCTCCCGCTTTGGAATACTGTCCGTTCTTACCGTTGAATCTCGTGATCTCATCCCTGAATGGTCTGACCATCTGAGAGTGACAAGCATTACATCCTTCACGGATATAAAGATCTCTACCTTCTAATTCAAGCGGTGAATATGGTTTTACAGCTGAAATCGTAGGTACACTTTTCTTTAAAGATAATGTAGGGATGATTTCAATTGAACTTCCTATTGAGATGGTAATGAAAGATAGAATACCTAATAATACCGGCATTCTTTCAAGCCATAAGTGAGTTCCTTCACCTTCTTTACGTTTGTTTCCGATGTTGGCCAACGCTGGTGCTTCAGCAGGAACTTCTTTCTGGAATGAACCTTGTCTTACCGTAGCAACTACGTTGATGATCATTAAGATCATTCCTGAAATATAGAATAAACCTCCTACGAATCTCATTTTGAAATAAGGAATGATCGCAGTTACTGTGTCCAACCAGTTTTTCCATAATAGAGTTCCGTCCGGGTTGAACTGCTTCCACATTAACCCTTGTGTAAATCCTGAAATATACATGGGTACTGCATAGAAAATAATTCCTAATGTCCCTAACCAGAAATGCCAGTTAGCTAATTTTAGAGACCACATTTTTGTTCTCCACATGATAGGTACCAGGTAATAGATAACCCCGAATGCCATGAAACCATTCCATCCCAGAGCTCCTAAGTGAACGTGACCGATAACCCAGTCTGTAAAGTGACCAATTTTGTTAATATTTTTAGTTGCTAAAAGCGGACCTTCAAATGTTGCCATACCGTAGCATGTAACCGCCACTACAAAGAACTTTAGGATAGGGTTTTCCCTTACTTTATCCCACGCTCCTCTCAGTGTAAGAAGTCCGTTCAGCATTCCTCCCCAAGACGGTGCGATAAGCATGATAGAGAAACCAGTTCCCACAGCCTGCGCCCATGCAGGAAGAGCTGTATACTGAAGGTGGTGAGGACCAGCCCAGATATAGACGAAAATTAATGACCAGAAGTGAATAATAGACAGTTTATAAGAGAAAACCGGTCTGTCTGCTGCCTTCGGAAGGAAGTAATACATTAGACCAAGAACCGGAGTCGTCAGTACGAATGCAACCGCATTGTGACCGTACCACCACTGTACAATAGCATCTTTTACCCCTGCATATGCCGAATAAGATTTCCAGCCTGTGAAAGATAATGGAACCTCAAGGTTGTTGAAGATGTGAAGCATTGCTACTGCAATCCAGGTACCGATATAGAACCAGATGGCTACATAAAGGTGTCTTACTCTTCTTTTTGCAATCGTCAGGAACATGTTGATCCCGAAGATAATCCATGAGAACGCAATCAATATGTCGATCGGCCACTCGTGTTCTGCGTATTCTTTTGAGGTATTGATCCCCATAAAGAACGTAACGAACGTAGCAACGATCATAAACTGCCAAGTCCAGAAATGTAACCAGGATAATGTATCACTGTACATTCTTGTTTTTAATAATCTCTGTAATGAGTAATAAATACCGGTATAAACGATATTACATACAAATGCAAAGATCACGGTATTGGTATGAAGCATTCTGATTCTACCAAAACCAAATGCACCATGAGTTTTTATTAACCCTTGAATATTGCCCGATGCAAGACTCTTGATGGTTGTATCATCAGTACCGAATATAAATTCCGGTAATTCAGGGTAGAAAAGCATTAATGCCGCCGTAAGCCCAAACGTAAATCCTATAAGACCGAAAACTAAGGTCGCATAAAGGAACGCACGGACAATACTGTTGTCATAACTAAACTTTTGTGTTTCCATATCAACTATTCACTTTTTTCTTCAATTTTATTATTCTCTCCTATTTTTTTCTCGTCTTTATCTTTGTTGCCCTCCTCCTTTTCCTTGATTTCTCCACTATCAAAAAGGATTCTGACAGCCGGAGATTCGTCATCTTCAAACTGTCCTTTTCGGGCATACACTATAAATACGACCAAGAAAATCGCAGCCAAAGAAACACTGCAGAGGATCATTAAATATAGAATATCCATTGGACAACAAAATTAACCTATTTTCGGGGTTCAAATTTAGTGAAAAATAATGACATTCGTCACGAAATGCCGATTTCAGCTAATTTAAAATCAGTCTAAATAAGGGCTTCTACGCCTGCTTTTTGAAATGTTTTCTGCCCAAAATCCAGGTAGAAAGAGTAGTGAATGTGACCACCGTGATCGAACTGATTGGCATGATGATTGCTGCGAAGAGCGGATGCATATGGCCTGTAACTGCGTAACTTAAACCGACAATATTGTACAAGAAACTGATTATGAATGTCATTTTTACAATAGTGATCGAGCCTTTGCATACGCTCAGGTACTTATCCAGAGTCACAACTTTGTCCCCGTTCATGATCACATCGGAGGAAGGTGTGAAGCTGTTGGTGTCATCAGCGATGGCAATTCCTACGTTGCTCTGTTTCAGGGCTCCGGCGTCATTCAGTCCATCTCCCAGCATAGCTACTTTCATGTGCTGATCCTGAAGGTTTTTGATGTAGTTCAGCTTGTCTTCGGGGCTTTGGTTAAAAGCCATTCCTTTGTAGTTCGGGATCAGTTCTTTAAGTTGATTTTCCTCAGAAGAATTATCACCGCTCAGAATGAATATTTTGTAGGTGCTTAACTTCGTAAACAAATCTTTTAATTTCGGACGGTATTCGTTTTTGAAAATGAATTTACCCACAAATTCACCGTTTTTGCTGATGTAAACCGCTGTTTCAAGATTCTTAGGTTCCTGATTGTTGTAGCGGGCTGAACCAATCTTGTAAAGACTTCCTCTTATGCTGGCTTCGTATCCTTTTCCTGAAATTTCCTGGAATTTTTCAACAGGATAATAATCGTCATTCACCTCAATGAATTCGTATAACGATTTGGAAAGCGGGTGATTGGAGTTCTTTAATAACGTTTTGATATTCAGTAGATCAAAATCATTGATTTCAATCCCGTCATATCTGATGTTTGATTTTTTTCTGTGGGTGATGGTTCCTGTTTTGTCAAAAACAATCGTATCCAGTTTCGCGATCTTTTCAATCGTCAGGGTATCTTTTACGTAAAACTTATTACGTCCTAAAATTCTCATAATATGCCCGAAAGTAAACGGGGCAGACAATGCCAGTGCACATGGACATGCAATGATCAGAATCGCTGAAATCACCTGGAACATGACATTCAGGTCAATAAATGCCCAATAAGTTCCGGAAACAACTGCAATACCTAAAATAATGAATGTGAAATATTTGCTGACATTATTGGTCAATGTGTCAAGGCCTGTTTCGTGTTTTTTGAATGCTTCCTTATTCCAAAGCTGCGTTAAATAACTCTGGTCAACATCTTTGATCACCTCAAGCTCCAGCGAAGATCCAATTTGTTTTCCACCGGCAAAAATTTTATCGCCCGGCTGCTTGCTGATGCTTTCACTTTCTCCGGTAATGAAACTGTTGTCTATATTTCCTTCCCCATTAATCAAAATCGCGTCTACCGGAATGATTTCCTGATTTCTTACAAGAATTCTGTCCCCCACTTTAATTTCAGAAAGAAGAATGTTGTCCTGCTTGCCTTCGAAATCTACTTTGGTAACGGCGATAGGGTAGAATGATTTATAATCTCTGTCATAAGATAAAGCGCTGTATGTTCTTTTCTGGAAAATTTTCCCCATTAGCATAAAGAACAGCAATCCACACAGGGTGTCAAAATATCCGGGACCGTAATCGGTGACTACTTCATAAATACTTCGTCCGAAAAGAACAAAAATCCCCAGCACAATCGGAACATCAATATTCACGATCTTATTTTTTAATCCGTACCATGCCGATTTATAGTAATCAGAAGCCGAATAAAATACCACCGGACAGGCCAGAAGGAACATCAGCGTTCTGAAAAGCCCCTTATAATGCTCCATCCAGAAATCTTCGCCTCCTACATATTCCGGGAAAGCCAGGAACATTCCGTTTCCGAATGCAAAACCTGCGATCGCAAATTTTATAAGGAGAGATTTATCAAGATGATCTACATTTTTATCGGCAGTTTCAAGGCTGATAACAGGCTTGTAGCCAAGATTGGTTAAGAAATTAGCTAGTTCGCTTAATTTGAGATCGTTATGGTTGAATGAAATCTGTAAGGTTTTTCTGGTGAAATTCACCTGAGAGTAGTTGATATGTTCATTCAAAGTATGAAGACTTTCAAGAAGCCAGATGCATGAAGAACAGTGTATTACAGGGATTTTAAAAGTAACGAGACTGGTCTTTCCCTCTGAGAAATCGGTGACCTTTTCGAAGATCTCCGGTGTATCAAGATATTCGAACTGTGAAGAACTCTCGTCGCTGGGACGGATTCCGGCCCTTTTGTTAAGCTCGTAGAAATTAGTTAAATTATTGATATTCAGAATTTCATAAACAGACTTACATCCGTTGCAACAGAAAGTCTTTTCATCAAACAAAATTCTCTCTTTTTCTATCCCTTGACCACAATGAAAACAGTTCTCGCTCACCACATAATATATTGAACGACAAAATTATAACAATTTTTTTTGTTTATCGCGTTAAAAAGTTCTATTTTTGTGATAAATGTCATATAAAATGTCGCAGGAACAACAGATTGCAATTGAAGAGAGGTTCGCCAGAGTTTTTAATGATAAATCATTTAAGGAAAGACTTTCTAGCATTGATTTTGAAAAATATATTAACGGCAAGAAAAGATTGAGTTTTCAGAAGCACGATACTATTTTCGAGGACGGAGAAACGCCTAAAGGGGTGTTTGTTTTAGAAAAAGGGGCAGCTAAGCTGTCAAAGTCGGGAGCTTTTGGAAAAGATCAGATCCTAAGATTTATCAAAGAGGGGGACATCATTGGCTATCGTTCATTGCTTTGCGGGGAAAATTTCCAGGCAAAAGCAGAGGCTATGACAGACATTGAATGTATTTTCCTTCCTGCTGATATCTTTATGTATCTTCTGGAAGTAGATCCGCAACTTTCTTTTGCTATGCTTCAGAAGATCTCTTATGAACTGGGAGAATCATCAAACACAATTACTTTCCTTGCTCAGAAGACCGTAAGAGAAAGACTGGCAGAAATTCTGATCCTTCTGGAACAGAAACTGGGGGTAGATCCTGAAGGATTTATCAAAATCTCGCTTACCAGAGAAGAAATTGCCAACATCATTGGTACGGCTACTGAAAGTGCCATCCGTTTGATCTCTGAATTCAAACAGGACAGTCTCATAGAAGTAGACGGAAGAAATATCAAAATTCTCAACCACGACAAACTGATGAAACTAGGTCACGTAGTTTTATAACCATCATACAAAAACTTAAGTCGGCGAAAGCCGACTTTTTAACTTTTAAAAAATAGATAAATTATGTCTGTTCACTCTGAAATTAAAAAAGTTACGACTGAAACCTTGCGAAAAATGAAATTCGACAAGGAAAAAATAACAATGCTTACCGCCTATGATTTTACCACGGCTAAAATGGTAGACGCAGGAGGAGTTGATGCAGTTTTGATCGGAGATTCTGCAGCCAATGTAATGGCAGGATTTGAAACAACCCTTCCTATCACATTGGACCAGATGATCTATCACGCTCAAAGTGTGGTGAGAGGAACTGACAGAGCTCTTGTAGTAGCGGATCTTCCATTCGGAACGTATCAGAGTAATCCTGAGAAAGCATTGGAGTCTGCAGTAAGAATGATGAAAGAAGGAGGTGCTCATGCCGTAAAAATTGAAGGTGGAAAAGAGATCTCAAAATCTATCAAAAAAATCATCAACGCAGGAATTCCTGTGATGGGACATTTAGGATTGACTCCACAGTCGATTTATAAATTCGGAACCTATAAGGTAAGAGCAAAAGATGAAGCGGAAGCAGAGAAATTAATTGCTGATGCCCAGCTTTTAGAAGAATTAGGTTGCTTCGCCATTGTTTTGGAGAAAATCCCGGCTGATTTGGCTAAAAAAGTAACTGAAGCCATTTCAATCCCGACGATAGGAATCGGAGCCGGTTCTGATTGTGACGGACAGGTTCTTGTCTATCACGATATGGTTGGAATGAACAAAGGTTTCAGTCCGAAGTTTTTAAGAAGATACCTTGATCTGTACACAGAAATTACCGGAGCAGTAGCCCAGTATGTAAAAGACGTGAAAAATGTAGAGTTTCCTAACGAAAATGAAAGCTATTAATTGATGAAAGACCAACAACAACGATCTATCCAGGGGATTTTATCAATTGCAGCATTGATCTGTATGGCCATAGGCTGGTTTAATCTGTTTTCACCTGAAGTTAACCATCTGCTTTCAGGAAAAGTATTTTATATATTGATAGGAGCAAGTTTCTTTATTCAGGCTCCTACGATGGCCAATAAAAATTTTATGTACGGAATGTATGCGGCCGCTGGAGCTTGTGTATTGGGGGCTTTTCTGCCGGCAGATTCAAAGCTTTCATACCTTAAAACCATTGGTCTTCTGGCTGGAGTTATCCTTTCGATATCCAACAGACGTCAATAGTGAATTATGGAGGAGCAGATTGCATATGAAGACAACCATCTTTTGGTGGTTAACAAAAAAGTAGGACAGCTTGTTCAGGGCGATAAAACCGGCGATGAATCTTTGCTGGAGTCCATCAAAAATTTTATAAAGAAAAGAGATGACAAGCCGGGAAATGTTTTTCTGGGCTTGGTTCATCGTATAGACCGCCCGACTTCGGGCCTGGTTATTTATGCTAAAACTTCCAAAGCGCTTTCCCGCCTTACCCAGATGGTAAAAAACAGGGAAGTAAAGAAAACCTATTGGGCTGTAGTAGGAAAAGAAATGATTCCTCAGAGCCAGCGACTTGTTCATTACTTAAAGAAAAATGAAAAGAATAATAAGGCGAGTGTTTTTCCAAAAGTAACCGAAGGTGCAAAAGAAGCCATTCTGACTTATCATATTATTAAAACATTAGATAATTACATGCTTCTGGAGATTGATCTGGAAACCGGAAGACATCACCAGATCCGTGCTCAGCTCTCTAAAACCGGAATTCCCATCAAAGGAGATCTGAAATACGGAGCGCCCCGCTCGAATCCGGATGGTGGAATCAATCTTCATGCGAGAAAGCTGGAGTTTATTCATCCCGTCACCAAGGAAAAAGTTGAAATTATAGCTCCCGTTCCGCAGAATGATGCGATATGGAGAGCCTGTGAAGAATAAAAAATAATCCTGCATACTTTGCAGGATTTTCTTTTTAGACTCTTTCAAGAGCGGATATTGCTGGGGATTTATTCATTGTATTTTTCTAACATTAGTGATAAATTAATCATCTTATATCATTTTAATTGATAATAATTCATTAAAACCTGTTTTAAGGTTAATTATTTGTAAAAATTCATATCTTAGTTAGGAATTTAATCCATTCCATATGAAAAAATTTTACAGATTCTTTTTTCCACGAAACGAAAAAGCAAATTCTTTTAAAAGTGCTTTATTCTGTTTTAGTATGTTTCTTGCAGGGAGTAATGTGATATCAGCGCAGGTAAGTGCTTACAGCTTTGCACAATCAACCGGAACCTATACACCCATATCGGGAACTCTATTGGGTGCAGCTACAGGTAATGCTTCGGTAACAAATCTTAACAGTAATGTTTATCCTTTAACACTGCCATTCAATTTTGTATTTAACGGAACTTCGTATAATGCATTGAATGTGTCCACAAACGGATTTATAACTTTTGGAGCAACACCTCCGACAACGACGACAACTACGCCTATATCAAGCACTACAGCTTATGATGGTGCAATTTCCATTTTTGGAAGGGATTTAAGCAGTATCTTCGATATCAGTGGAGCTACGGGTGATATCAGCTGGGATGTAACCGGGACAGCTCCCAATCGGGAAGCTGTTGTCCAATGGAAGAATTTCAGACCAAACAGCAGTACTTCCACCACGGCGGCTTATGCCTTTTCGTTCCAGATCCGCTTGCAGGAAACCTCCAATACGATTCAGATGGTTTATGGCAGCGGAGCTTATTTAGCGGGAACCACGGCTATTTCAGGAACTTCCCAGATAGGACTGCGAGGGAGTGCAGCCACTGATTTTAATACCCGGAATAACGGGACGACGCTGGAGTTTATAAATTCTACTCTGGGAACAGCAAATACCAGTACCCAGGCATTTAATACCACGAACTCAGTTCCCGGTATGCCTGCCGCCGGATTAACCTATTTGTGGACACCTCCGACATGTTATGCTCCATCAGGTCTGACGGGAGGGGCAACTACCAATAACAGTGCAGCTATATCGTGGATCACTTCTCTGTCATCTCCTTCAGGATATGATATTTATTACAGTACCTCAAGTACAGCGCCTACCTCTTCGACAACCCCTAACAATCCGAATGTTTCGGGAACTGCAGCTTCAATCGGGCCACTAGCGCCTTCTACAGCATATTATGTGTGGATCAGATCAAATTGCGGAGCAGGAAATGCAAGCATATGGTCGGTTCAGCCAATACAGGTGATAACACAATGCCAGCCGCCGGCAATTATTACAACTGCCGGAGCAACGGTCTGTCCTGGTCAGCCGGCAACATTGTCAGCCACCGCAGATACAGGAGCTACAATCACGTGGTATGACGCTCCTACGGCAGGGAGTGCAGTGGGAACAGGCCCAAGTTTTACAACACCTGCATTAAGCAGTACAACACCTTATTATGTAGCCGCTTCAATAGGAGGGACCTCTTCGACCGGAATGCCGAATGCGATATCCACCTCTGGTTATACTCTGGATGCAGGTCTGCTTTTTGATGTTTATTCTATAACGACTATTAATGGAGTGAATGTATACCCAATGGGTACAGGAGCAGGGACCGTAGAAATTGCTTTGCAGGATGGAAATGTTTCTCCCGCTGTGACATTACAGACGATTACGGTAAATCTTGTAGGCTCTGGGGCTCCATATGTAAAGACCTATGTTCCTTTAAACTTTACGGTTCCACCGGGAAGCAATTATAAACTCATGATGCTGACCAGATCAGGAGGTGTATCCGGATTGATCAGAGAATCGGGATCCAGTTGGGGCGCCTATCCATTTACCATTCCGGGGGCATTATCTGTGACGGCAGGAAATCTTACTGCAAACACACCCACAACATCGTATTATTATTTTTATGACTGGCAGATAAGCACCAAATGTGAAAGCGCAAGAACTACAGTTACTGCGACAGTGAACAGTGCTTGCTTAAGTACAGCAGAGGTAGATGCTAAAGATCGTATGAAAGTATATCCTAATCCATTTAAAGATATCATCACGATTACAGATATTGAAAAAGTAAAATCCATTCACATCTTTGACAGTGCGGGAAGAATGATAAAAACGATTGATCAGCCTTCTAAGGAAATAGATCTGGGAGATTTGAAATCAGGTTTGTACATTCTGAATCTTGCTATGAAAGATGGAAGTACCACTCATGTAAAAGCGATTAAAAAATAAAATTTTTAAACAGAAAATAAAAAGCCCGGAGTTCTCAGCAGCTCCGGGCTTTTGTTTTTGAAACTTAGATTTTGCCTGTTCTTAAAAAATACCTACCTTCGTCACAACTTTAGGGGTGTCTGTAGACATACAGACTGAGACTTTACCCTTTGAACCTGATCTGGATTATACCAGCGTAGGGAAAAGTAAATGACTTTTGCTGTACATTCTATTGTACAATAAGAGCCATTCCTAAAGTTTATATAAAATAATTAGGAATGGAACTTACAATCAACCACACAACGAAAACATTTGAAGTACTTCCCGATAATCTGGAAGCACTTATGGCTATGGAAATACCCGGAAAGAAAAAAGGGATTGCCGTAGCTGTTAACAATCGTATTATTCCACTGTCCGCCTGGGCAGAAACCTTTCTTAAAGACAAAGATTCAGTTTTAATCATTACCGCCACTCAGGGCGGATAATTCTCATTTAATAAAACAAAAATTTATGGCTCATTCAATCACATGTTCGCCATTTCCGAACGCCAAGAAAATTTATGTTGAAGGAAAAATACATCCTATCAGCGTGGCAATGCGTGAAATTCACCTCAGTCCCACCAGGCTTACGAACGGCAGTCTGGAAGAAAATCCCCCGGTTACCATTTATGATACCTCGGGTCCTTATACGGATGAAAATGCATCTATCGATATTACGAAAGGACTTCCAAGAATCCGGGAGCAATGGATTCTGGACAGGAAGGATGTAGATATCCTGAACGGCATCACCTCAGAATACGGAAAAGCACGTCTGGCAGATTCCCGTCTTGATGAACTGCGTTTTGCCTATGATCATAAGCCAAAGGTTGCCAAAGAAGGATCAGAACTTACGCAGCTTTACTATGCAAAACAGGGAATCATCACTCCTGAAATGGAATATGTAGCGATCAGGGAAAACCAACGGATCGAACAGTTGGATACTGCCCCGAAAGAAATGGCATTTCAGCATCCGGGAAACAGTTTTGGGGCAAACACTCCAAAAAGTAAAATCAGTCCAGAATTTGTAAGAGACGAAATCGCTGCCGGAAGAGCGATCATCCCGAATAATATCAACCATCCGGAGAGTGAACCGATGATAATTGGACGTAATTTTCTGGTTAAGATTAATGCCAATATAGGAAATAGTGCCGTTTCATCCAGTATAGATGAGGAAGTAGAAAAGGCGGTTTGGGCCTGCCGTTGGGGTGCAGACACCATTATGGATCTTTCCACAGGAAAAAACATCCATGAAACAAGAGAATGGATCATCAGAAACAGCCCGGTGCCTATCGGTACGGTTCCCATTTATCAGGCATTGGAAAAAGTAAAAGGAGTTCCTGAAGATCTGACATGGGAAGTTTTTAAAGATACTTTGATCGAGCAGGCAGAACAGGGAGTTTCCTATTTTACCATTCATGCCGGAGTATTGTTAAGATACATCCATCTTACCGCGAAAAGAGTCACGGGAATTGTTTCCAGAGGAGGTTCTATTATGGCCAAATGGTGTCTGTATCATCATAAAGAAAACTTTTTGTACACCCATTTCGAGGAGATTTGCGAGATCATGAAGAAATATGATGTGGCTTTCTCACTGGGAGACGGTCTGCGTCCTGGTTCTATTGCAGATGCCAATGATGCTGCCCAGTTTGCAGAACTTGAAACTTTAGGTGAACTCACCAAGATCGCATGGAAACATAATGTACAGGTGATGGTTGAAGGCCCTGGTCACGTGCCGATGCATATGATCAAAGAAAATATGGAGAAGCAATTGGAAGTTTGTCAGGAAGCTCCGTTTTATACTTTGGGCCCATTGACAACGGATATTGCGCCAGGTTATGATCATATTACTTCAGGAATCGGAGCGGCTATGATCGGTTGGTTTGGCTGTGCGATGCTGTGCTATGTAACGCCAAAAGAACATTTAGGCCTTCCCAATAAAGAAGATGTAAAAGTCGGAGTAATTACTTATAAACTCGCTGCCCATGCTGCAGATCTTGCAAAAGGACATCCGGGTGCCCAGTACAGAGACAATGCATTAAGCAAAGCCCGCTTTGAATTCAGATGGGAAGATCAGTTCAATCTTTCACTGGATCCCGATACAGCGAGAGCTTATCATGATGAAACGTTGCCGGCAGAAGGTGCTAAAATAGCCCATTTCTGTTCCATGTGCGGTCCAAAATTCTGTTCCATGAAAATCACTCAGGAAATCCGTGATTCCGCAGAAAAAGGAATGTTCGATAAATCACAGGAGTTTATTGAAAAAGGAAAAGAAATTTATATATGATCCTTGTGATCACTCCTGAGGCTCCTGTTCAAAACGAGACGGAAATAATTAATCAGCTGTTTCAGGAAGGATTGGATTGGCTGCATATCAGAAAACCTATGATCAGTAGGGAAGAAATGAAAAGCTTCCTGAATGGTATTGATGAGACATTTTATCCTCAATTGGTATTGCACGGATTTTATGATCTTGCAATGGAGTATCCTATTTCCCGGTTTCATTTCAGGGAAGCAGATCGTTTAACCGAAGGTTTTAAGTCTTATGCAGACGAATATAGTATTTCCACCTCGGTACATGATATCGAAACCTTTAATACGCTGGGAAAAGAATGGGAATATGCATTTGTAAGTCCTGTTTTTCCAAGTATTTCTAAAAAGGGATATGGTGAGCAGTCTACTGTTATGGACGATTTGAAAAGTAGGGCAAATCATGATGTCAAACTGATTGCATTAGGTGGAATTAATGAAAATAATATCAGTAAGGTCTTTGAAAATGGAGCAGACGGAGCAGCGCTTTTAGGAGGAATATGGGAAAGTGATGACCCAATACATTCATTCAGAAAGTGCAGAGAGAAAGTCCTTTTATCATAGAGACAGATCCGGAAAAGAGAAAGTCATAGATCATTCAGTTTAATTAATCATGGAAAAATTACAATACATATCACAGGGACAGACAAGAGAGGAACAGGAACTCAATATCCGAACTGCGCTGGACAATGGTATAGAATGGGTCCAGGTCCGCTGGAAAAATGCTTCGGAGAAAGACTTAACCGAGCTCTGTCAAGTGTCAAAAAAGCTCTGTTCAGAATATCAGGTAGTCTGTATCATCAATGATCATGTTCAGATCGCAAAAGAAATTGATGCTGATGGGGTTCATTTAGGTTTAAATGATTTGTCAATTGAAGAAGCAAGAACTGTTTTAGGAGATCGTAAGATCATTGGAGGAACTGCCAACACAGTGTCGGACGTGATTCAAAGAATTGAAGAGCAGTGTGATTATATCGGCCTCGGACCATTGAGATTTACTTCTACAAAAGAAAAACTCAGCCCGGTGCTGGGGTTTGAAGGTTATCAGCATATGATTAACAGTTTAAAAGAAAAATCCATCACCATTCCGAAGATCTTTGCGATTGGTGGAGTTGTGCTTGAAGATATACAACAGCTGCAGCAGATCGGAATCTATGGAGTTGCGGTATCTGGACAGATCACCAACCGTCCAGCTGCAATCAGCGAATTTAAAAAAGCAATGATATGAATAATCAGAAATTAATAATAGCAGACAGAATATTCAACTCCAGACTGTTCCTCGGAACCGGAAAGTTCGGAAACCTCAGCGAAATGGCAACTTCCGTAATTGCATCAGGAACAGATATGGTCACCATGGCCTTGAAAAGAATAGATTCCGGTGCAGCAGAAGACGGATTGCTGGATTCATTAAAAGAAACCCATGTTCATCTTCTTCCCAATACCTCAGGAGCCAGAACGGCAAAAGAAGCAGTATTGGCCGCTCAGCTTGCAAGAGAAGCGCTGGAAACAAACTGGGTGAAACTGGAAATCCATCCCGATCCGAAATACCTTCTTCCAGATCCTATTGAAACCCTCTATGCAACGGAAGAATTAGCCAAACTGGGATTTATTGTAATGCCTTACATCCATGCCGATCCTGTTTTGTGTAAACGTCTGGAAGATGCCGGAACTGCTGTGGTAATGCCTTTGGGAGCTCCAATCGGGACCAATAAGGGTTTGAGGACATTAGATTTTCTGGAGATCATTATTAGTCAGAGCAATGTTCCCGTTGTGGTAGATGCCGGAATCGGGGCACCTTCAGATGCCGCAAAAGCAATGGAAATGGGAGCTGATGCGGTTCTTGTCAATACTGCAATTGCCGTTGCCAGAAATCCTGTCAATATGGCCTTAGCCTTTAAAGAAGGGGTTATTGCCGGAAGAAGAGCTTTTGAATCAGGGTTGGGAGCTATAGCAGATCACGCTGAAGCTTCAAGCCCTTTGACCTCATTTTTATTTGAATAATACAGCGGATACATAATGAACAGCTTTAAAGATGTTTTTGAACGCTATCAATGGGATGAGGTAAAAGCCAGACTCGGAAAAGTGACTCATTCAGATGTATTGAGCAGCCTTCAGAAGAAGCATAAAACATTGGATGATTTTCTGAATCTGCTTTCTCCTGTTGCCACACAGGAGCTGGAATTGATGGCTAAAATGACCCAACGCCTTACCCAAAAACGCTTTGGGAAAACCATTCAGCTGTATGCACCGATGTACCTTAGCAATGAATGTCAGAATATCTGTACGTATTGCGGTTTCAGCCTGGATAATGACGTACGGAGAAAAACGCTTTCTGACACGGAACTGATGATAGAAGCTTCCGTTTTGAAATCGATGGGCGTTAATCACGTTCTGCTGGTCAGTGGAGAAGCCAATAAAACAGTGGGTATTTCTTACTTTCTGAATGCCGTTCGTTTGCTGAGACCTCATTTTGCCAATATCTCGATTGAAGTGCAGCCTTTATCAGAAGAGGAGTATTTGGAGCTGCATCAGGAAGGTGTTTATTCGGTGTTGGTGTATCAGGAAACCTATCATCAGGAGGTTTATAAAGAATACCATCCCAAAGGGAAAAAATCAAACTTTCATTTTCGCTTAGATACTCCGGACAGGATCGGCAGAGCGGGAATTCATAAGATCGGACTTGGCGTTCTGCTTGGGCTTGAAGACTGGCGGGTAGATAGTTTCTTTAATGCCCTTCACATTGATTATCTCCAGAAGCAATACTGGAAAAGCCGTTTTTCAGTTTCCTTTCCAAGACTCAGACCCGCAGAAGGAATCATTGAACCTAATTTTATCATGGAAGATAAAGACCTGCTGCAACTCATCTGTGCTTACAGAATATGGAACGAAGACCTGGAAATCTCCATATCTACCAGAGAAAATGAAAAATTCAGGAACAATATCATCTCACTTGGGGCAACAGCCATGAGTGCCGCTTCTAAAACAAATCCGGGAGGCTATGCCGTAGATGTAGAATCTTTGGAACAGTTTGAAACCAGTGACGAAAGAAGCATGGAAGAAGTGAAAACCAGCATCAGAAAAGCAGGTTACGATCCGGTAATGAAAGACTGGGATCCTGCGTACAGTGGATTTAAAAAATTAAACCATTAAGAAGAATGAAGTCATTAAGTTTAATTAAGAAAAAATCAAATAGATTTTAAATCTTAAAGCACGGCTCATCTTAATATTCCTTAATAGCTTAAAAAATCTTAATGGTTTAAAATAACTATAGCAAAATGAAAAGCGAAGATGTTTTTGAAAGATACAGCCGGCAGATATTCATAGAAGAAATCGGGTTGGAGGGACAGAAAAGAATCAGGTCGTCCAAAGTTCTTGTCATTGGAGCGGGAGGTTTAGGAAGTCCCGTTATTCAATACCTCGCAGCAGCCGGAGTCGGAACTTTAGGCGTGGCAGATTTTGATGAGGTGGAACTTCACAACCTGAACCGCCAGATCATTCATAACGAAAATACAGTTGGGGTTTCAAAAGTCAAAAGTGCGGAAGCTTTTGTCAATAAACTGAATCACAAGGTTCAATTTACAGGAATCGATAAAAAGATTGACAGCTTAAATGCAGAAGAGACCCTTTCACAGTACGATATTATTGTTGATGGATCTGATAATTTTACTGCCAGATATCTGATCAATGATACCTGTGTGAAATTGGAGAAACCTTTAGTCTACGGAAGTATCCTGGGTTTTTCGGGCCAAGTTGCTTTATTTAATTTTAAAGGCAGTAAAAATCTCAGAGATCTCTTCCCGGAACCACCTTTTGATGAAGATATCCCGGATTGTGACAGTCTCGGAGTTTTGGGAGCACTGCCAGGTATTATTGGAAGTATGATGGCTATGCAGGTTTTAAAGATCATCACAGGACTTTCTATACAGTCGGATCAACTTACCCTTATTGATACTTTGCACTGGAGATTCCAAACGATAAATTTTTAACCAAGAAAGAAGAGTATAGAGTAAAAGTATTCGGCTCCGATCTTGTATTTCGATAATAAGCGTTAGCGGCTTTGTTTATCTTAAAATTAGGACGAAATACAAAACCTTTGTCTTGCTTTGCGGGAAAAAAATAAGGCAGTAAAATTTCTTTACTGCCTTATTGTATGTGGATAAGTTACTGTGGACTTTGCATTACGCCCGAATCCTCTTTTTTAGTCTGGTTCAGGATATTTGGATCCTCCTTCGCCAGTTTATTTTTCGTTGGAATTTTATAGTTGATTGAAATTCCGAAATTTCTCGTGTCATACTTACTTCTGATCATCACAGCCTGTCCTTCTGGTGGATTGGAATATACCTGCATCACCTGTCCGTTGAAAATATCATTCGCGAACACAGAAACTGTAAGACGGTTGTTCATAAACTTCTTCGTCAGCGTGATATCCAGATTATTGTTGAATGGTTTATCTGCCGTAAAATAGAAATATCCTGCTTTTGGAGTCAGATAGCTATAGTTAGCCGTCATTTTGATATCTTTCGGTAAAAGCAACTGGGTCATGATATTAAATATCCAGAACCCTTTGTTATTTAAATTATCGATCTCATGCTTCTGGTAGCCTGCGTACAAGTACATGAAATTAATTTTATCAGGATTAAAATTAAACTTCATAATCTCGCTCATCGGTTTGCTGAAAATCATAAACGGAATCGGAAGACCCAGGTTAAAGTTGTGAATTCTCATATTCGAAATATTCACCTGCTTGTTGAAAAGGTTCTTGCCGTCTTTCATGACGATCTGTGCTACCTGATCTTTAGCAGAACTTACGCTATAGCCGATAAAAGCATAATCAAAAGCTGAAACTTTTAATTCATAATTATCAAAGATCGTAGGTTGAAGATCCGGGTTACCGGTAACCTGTGTATTTGGGCTGCCGAACGTTACGTTATTCGGGTTTAGGGCAGAAATACTCGGAAGGCTGATTTTTTTGTTATAGTTGGCTGCTATATATACCTGGTTCATCAGGCTGTATTGAACACTTGCATTAGGAAAAAGCTTAAACCTGTTGAAGGTAGTAAGATCTCTTTCAAGAACAGCGTCGTCCTTTATGGTTCTTGTGATCCCGGAAATATCATAATTTTCAGCTCTGGCCCCTAGAGTAAAGTCAAACTTCTTCAGTTTTGCCTGGAATTCAAGATAAGTGGAAGCCGTCTGTCTCTGGTATTCCAGATTGGTAAGACCTTTGTTTTCCGTGTCATAATCCTGTCTTTCATATAAACCCCCTAAACTTACTTTCCCACCGTCCATAAGCTTGATCGGCTGTGAGTAGTCTACCTTAAAATTCGCGACCCTCATATCCGATTTGTTGTCAAGCACATTTTCTCCGCGATAAAAAAGGAAAGGTTCTAACGGATTAGTGTCAGTATAAAATCCTCTCTGGAAAAAGTTATCCTGAGCGAATTTAGACGTAGATTTTGTATATCCGAACTGGAAATCCAGTTTTTGAGACTTGTCACTGAAACGTTTCTGAAACGTTACAACCGCCTCCTGTCTTAGGTTGTTGGTATGAGCAACATCCGATGCTTCATAATCAGCTTCACGGAATTTGACAGGATTAAGGCTGACAGGGATGTCGGCAAATCCTGTACTCGCGGTATAGTTGTCGTTATTGTTGTGATAAATATCGTAGTTCACCAATAATCTGTCCTGTCCAAGATCAAAAGTCAGACCTGACTTAGCGAAATAACCGCGTCCGATCCTGTCTGTATTATTGTGCAGAAGAACATCCTGATCACCGTTCAGCATACTTTCACGGTAATTCTGGCCTACATTCAGCTGCCATCCGAATAACTTATTTCTGGCATTCAGGTTCAGGGAATGAGTGGTTCTGCTTCTGAATTTATCGTAATTGGTAAATGAGTAGTTTCCGGAATACGTTGCCGTTAAATATTTATTGGCATTCTTGTTTGTAATGATATTCATGATGGCACCTCCCGAAGTGGCCGGATATTCAGCGCCCGGTTGAGTTATCACTTCAATTCTGTCTACCGAGTTGGCAGGCATTCCTTCAAGGAAAGAATTCAATTCATTGGAGGTAATATTTAAAGGTCTTCCGTTCAGATATACATCCAGAATTTTCCCCTGATACATCATTCCCGCGATATCGGTAGAAACCAGCCCCGGAAGTTTTTTAATTCCCTCCAGAACGTTACCGTTATTAAGTTGTGGCTGTTCAGAAAAATCAAAAATAGTACGGTCTGCTTTTTGTTCAACGGCTTTTTTAGTTTTTGTAATAACTACTCCTTCAATTTGCTTTTCCTTCTCAGGACCGCTGTTCGGCTTCTCCTGTGAATAGGCAAAAAAAGACCCCAACAGAGATAAAGTTAATATAGTTTTTTTCATAATGTTTTTTTACTACTCTCTTGTTAGACGTAAAAAAGAGTAATTTGTTACGGGAAAATTTGCGAAAAGTTAAAATTTTAGGCAATTATTTTTTTTATTCCGAAATATTTATATCTTTGCCACGTAATTATCAAGAATCTCATAGATGGGATAGCAACCTGCAAAAACAAGCAAGGTGCTGAAATAGATAAGCCGGTATGCCCGGAAAAAATGTTTATTCTCTATTTTCTCCCCATCTTGACATTTTTGTTTTAAAAATAAAATCAATGTTTAAAGACAAGGGAAACCACAAGACCAATTTAAATTTTCGTTTCTCAGATCATGAAGTATCACTTCGTTATTCTGACCTCTTTTCATGCCATTTTCACATGCGCATGTGTTGTTGTTTCTAGACTTCTTTAAAAAATAATTTAAATATTCCGGCTTTTACAGTGACCTAAAAAATAGGTTGCGGAAAAACTATGGCCTGAAATCAAACCAACAGTCAGTAATAAAAAAATAGAAAACACATGCGCAATTTCGAGAAAAAAACAATCATAGCTTCGGCAGCATTTATATCAGCATTTTACTTTGGACAGTCGGATTCTACATCATCCAAAAAGATAGATGATGTGGTAATTCTGGGATCAAGAGGATCAGGAAGATCTCTTACAGATACTCCGGTACCGGTAGATATCATCAATATCTCAAAAATCTTAAGACAAAGTCCTGTTAACAATATCAGTCAGGCCCTCAACTATGTGGTGCCGTCATTTTCTTCCACTTCACATACCGTGAACGATGGAACCGATTTTGTAGATCCGGCCCTTCTCAGAGGACTTGGCCCGGATCAGGTTCTGGTCCTGCTTAACGGAAAAAGGAGATATCAGTCTTCTCTTATCAATGTTACATTGACTCCGGGAAGAGGTTCAGTGGGAACAGATCTTAATGCTATTCCAGCATTTGCATTGGAAAAGATTGAAGTCTTACGAGATGGAGCTTCTGCACAATACGGTTCCGATGCCATTGCAGGCGTCGTGAATTTAGGACTTAAAAGAAGACTTGGACTTTCAGGACAGGTTTTCCTGGGCGGATACGCTTCATCAGTTGCCAATAATTTTTCCGGAGGAGTAGACGGACAGACCATCTCTGCAGATCTGAACTACGGAGCGAAAATTGGGGAGAAAGGATTTATTAATGTAACAGGTTCTGTACAATACCGTGATCCGTATTCAAGGGCGGGTGTGCGTCAGGGAGATATTTTTAATGCCTATAATGCCATTAATTACAGGGCATTGCAGGATGGTGTCAATATCGATGGATTGTATAAGAATATTACCAATACCGCCAACAGCCAGCAAATTATTAATACAGTCAAGCAGTACGCATCGCAGGTTGATTATTTTTCACAGGATTTCAAGACTAAGATATCGAATGCCAGCAGTATTGCTGATTTGCAGGGCTTGTTAGGAAAAGATTTTACGGATCAGGAGCTTAATTACAGAGGCTTAGAAAGAAAAGATTTCAGCCTGAGAGCAGGGCAGTCTAAACTTCAGTCGGGACAGCTTTTTTTCAACTCTGAAATTCCTGTGAATGAAGACTGGAAAGTGTATTCCTTTGGAGGCTACAGCTACCGTTTGGGAAATGCCGGAGGATTTTTCCGTCTTCCAAATACGGAAAGAAACATCAATGCCATTACTCCTAATGGATATTTACCACAAATAGAAGCCAATGTGAATGATTATTCCTTAGCCGGAGGAATCAAAGGAAAATGGAATGGCTGGAATGTAGATTTAAGTAATATTTTCGGGAAGAATGCTTTTAATTTTGGGGTGGTTAATACATTTAATGCATCTCTGGGTGACAATTCACCGAGAACTTTTAAAGCAGGAGGATCTGAGTTTTCACAAAATACCCTGAATCTGGATTTCTCCAAAAAATATGATGTCCTTCACGGGTTAAATGTAGCTTTCGGAGGAGAATACCGCCATGAAAACTATAAAGTGAATGCTGGAAATGAAAATTCCTATGTTTCCTATGATATTTTCGGACGTGTAGTAACTGCTGCTACCCCAGAGAATGAGTTGGTTAAGGATTTTTTCGGAGTTACAAGACCTGCCGGTTCGCAGGTATTTCCAGGTTTTAGCCCGGATAATGCCGTTTCAGGAAGCCGAAACAGTGTAGCGGCGTACGCAGATGTTGAGATTGAACCAACGGATTGGTGGTTGCTGGAAGGAGCGGTACGTTTTGAAAATTATTCAGACTTCGGTTCTACCTTTAATTATAAATTGGCTACGAATGTCAAGCTGGCGAAAAATTTCAACTGGAGAGGAGCCGTTTCCACAGGATTCAGAGCCCCTTCTTTAGCACAGATCTATTATAGTTCTACCTCTACACTGATCCAGCAGGGGCAGACTACGCAGGTGGGAACTTTCAGAAATAATTCCGAAGCAGCTCAAGCACTGGGAATTCCAAAACTGAAACAGGAAACTTCGCAGTCTTACAGTACGGGAATTACGTGGAAGATTCCGGCTTTAAGTCTGGTGTTTACAGCGGATGCCTATCTGATAAAGATCAAGGATAGAGTGGTACTTACAGATTTGTTCTATCGTCCTAACGGAGATTTTGAAGCGGGATCAGACCAGGCGGTTCTTCAGGGAGCTTTCGATCTTGCGAGAGCCAGTGCCGCGAATTTCTTTGCTAATGCAGTAGATTCCCAGACCAAAGGATTGGATATCACCGTTTCGCAGAATACAAGAATTTCGGAGGGAATATCTTTGGAGAATAATTTAGGACTTAATCTGAATCAGACCAGAAGAGTGGGAGATATTCACGCCTCGCCAAAGCTGGTAAGCCAGATTGATAATTACTTCTCCGAACCTAACAGAGTGTATTTTGAAGAAGCCGTACCCCGTATCAAAGCTACGCTAGCCAATACATTGAAATTCTCCGCGCTTACGGTTGCTCTTAGAAATTCCTACTTTGGAAAAGTGACGGATGCGGATGTACTGGATGCCAACTTTGACGGAATTAAGGAAAGCAGAGAACATTTCATTTTAAATGACCGCTTTGTGACAGATCTTTCCGTAGGCTATGATTTCAACAAAAACATTTCAGCGACGGTGGGAAGTAATAATATATTTAATGTATTGCCTTCCAAAAGTCCCAACATCAGTTCATTGACGGCGGATAACCAGTTTGTGTATTCCAGACAGGTTTCGCAATACGGAATAGGAGGACGATTTGTTTTCGCGAGAGTAGAATTTAAATTTTAAAAAACAAATAAGATAAAACAAAAAAACAGAGAATGGTTCTCTGTTTTTTTTGTTTGGGTGAATAGCAAAAAGGATTAATTGCAAACTTGGAAATGGATAGAGATCACATCATTTTAAAATTTCACACAGATTAATCAGATGATGCAGATTTTTCACTTTTGCTCGTTCATCTGCGAGAGTAAAAATTTAAACCATTAAGATTCTGTTAAGCTTTTAAGAACATTAAGTTTTTAGCTTCGCTTTAAGACGTGCAACTTAAAAAATCATTTGATTTTTTCTTAACTAGCCTTACGTCCTTCATTTATCTTAATGTTAAAAAAAACGGTTAAAAATCAAAAGGTATATTTTATACAATCAAAGTTTTGATAATGAGCCAACAAAAACAATTACTGAGCTCTTTCTTTTTCCTCAAATTTGATATTTTTTTTATTGATTTTCTTTTTGCTGCTTCCAAAAGTATAATTAACACTTAAACGGAAACTTCTGCCATCCCAATAGTTATTCATGTATTGCGTATTATCAGAGAAATACAATTCTCCACGGTATCTCTGGGCGAAAATATTGGTCAACGTTGCATTGATCTGGAGCTTCTTTTCCATGAGTGAAACCTTTAACCCTGAAGTCAGTTCCGGGTAAGCCTGGAAGTAAGAGTTCACATTTTTGTAAGCAAGGCTGTGGCTGTAGTTAAGGAAGAATACAAGCGTCTTGCTTTTGTTTAAAGTAAACGTATTATTGATGGAATAGCTGAACGAACTTCCTTTCTGAGTTTCCGCATCAACATTGAATACAGATGAATTCTGAAGCGAGGCATTCATCGAGATGCTGCTTTCCCAGAATTTGAAAAAAGTATCCGTATAAGAGGCATTAAGACCCCAGAAATTATTGTTGTAATAGTTCAGGTAGGTTGAAATCTGTGAAATATCATCAATGGCAGAGATTTGCCCGAATGCATTTTTCATTCTCAGATAATAAACACTGGTTGAAAACTTATTGTTAAAGGTATATCCCAATTCCCAGTTATTGATGTAAGCCGGTGTCAGTAAAGGATTTCCTGAAGAATAAGAATATGGATTGGAGTACCAGCGAAATGGGTTAAGATTACCCATACTCGGGCGGTTGATCCTCCTGGAATAGGAAAAACTGAATACATTTTTATCTTCTTTATACGAAACATAAGCGGAAGGAAACCATTGGCCATAATTGTACTTATTTTCTGAATTGGAAGAAGGAGTGGAACTTTCTGCATTCGTATGTTCGTAGCGAAGACTAGCCTTGGTTTCCCAGTGCTCCCCGAATGTTTTGGCATAACTGAAATATGCGGCATAATTTTCTTCCTGATACGTGAACAGATTAGCTCTTGAAAGATCCGGAACATATTGTCCGCCATTCAGGTTAAAATATTGAATGTCCGAACTGTTTTTAAACTGATTAAACTTCAGTCCGGTTTCAAGGGTTCCGAAAGAGAATGGAAGTTCCAGATCAGCCTGAGCAGAAAAGATCTGTGGCGAAATCAGAGACGTTGTTTTTACATCCTGAACGGAATGATCTGAAAGTGTAATGGTAGAAAAATTCACTTCCGTATCAGAATTGCTCTTATAAAAATTTCCTGCAATGCTCAGTTTTTTACCCAATGAATCCAGCTTTAGGTCATAATACGCGCTTAAGGTATGAGTAGGAAGTTTTTCACGGTGGAAAGTGTTGGTTAAAAGGCTTTCTTCCTTGTGATTGGCGTCAATATTCTTTGTGGTATTCACGATATCCATCCCAGATTTTTGATGAGCATAGATGTATTCCATTCCGATCTCAGCGTTTTTACCGATTTTATAAGATAGATTAAGGATTGGAGTCAGTTCCTTCCACATATCTTTCCGGATGGAGTTGCTGTAGTTTTGGGAAGCTCCGATAATATTGTAATTTTCGTCGGTACGCTTGGCTGAATCATAATAGGTAAGTTTCAAACTGCTGCTGAATTTTTCGGTCTGATAATTAAGTGAACCATTGGAACTGAAGCCGGAATAACTTCTTTGGATGAGGTTCGAATTGATATTTCCACTAAACCCTAAATTCGGATTCTTTTTCAGGATAATATTAATGAGTCCGCTGTTTCCCTGAGCTTCATATTTCGAAGGAGGTGTGGTGATGACTTCTATTTTTGAGATATTTTCTGAACGGATGGATTTCAGATAATTCAAAAGAGCATTTCCCGAAAGGTTCAGCATTCTTCCGTTGATCATTACGTTCACACTGCTTTTTCCGGTAATTGAAATAGAACCCATGTTTTCATCTACTTTCAGCATAGGAACATTGGCAAGGGTTTCTGTTGCGTCCATTCCCTGAGAAGCTATCGATGCTTCTACGTTAAAGATAAGGCGGTCTGCTTTTCTTTCAAGGAGTTTTTTCTTGACCAAAAGATTGATCTGCTCCACATGCCGGATACTGTCTTTTTGAATCTGTGCAGATAACGCGGCTGATAAGAAAGTGCTGATAAGGATATATTTCAGTTTCATAGTTTAAAATCTTGGTCCAAAGGTATTTTCAAACTTCTTTGTATGAAATGGCGTTTAGATTTCAGCACAGATTAATCCGCTCAAAATATTTTCATCGGAAAAAAAACGGGTTTCGTCGGAAATGTATAGGAATTTAAAACTTATGAAGCTTAAATTTGGACATGAAGCAAAAACAAGTTCTCCTCCTGCACGTTTTTTATTGGCTACTGATGATTTTTAATGGCCTCCTTTCCAGGGCAGTATACAGTAAATCTGGTCTTGATGTTTTGGATGTCACCATCTTCATTGCCAATTTCCTTGGTTTTTACGCCAATTATTTTTTCGTGGCACCAAGGTTTTTCAATCCCAAGAAGTTCTACATGATGATCATCGGTTTTTTTGTGGGTGTATTTATTTTCGTGCTTTTCAGATATTCAACGGAAGAACTGTTGCTTCCGGCGCTGACAGGCTTGAGAAATTACGCAGAGGGAACGACTTTTCTGTACTATTTTTATGACAACATTTATTATTCTAGCTTAACGGTTTTTGTGAGTACAAACTTGTGGTTCTTTAAGTATTATTTTAAAGTTGAAGCAGAGCGTACCAGACTTATTGAAGAAAGAAAACATGCCCAGCTTCAAGCCCTGAAAACCCAGATCAATCCTCATTTTATTTTTAATTCTTTGAATAACATCTATTCCCTGGTGTATCAGAATTCGGATAAAGCACTTCCTGCCATTGAAAAACTGAGCGAACTGCTGAGGTACAGCACCAAAGATCTTGAAAAAGATGTCATTAGTCTGGATAAGGAAATAGGTTATATTGAAAGCTTGATCGGTCTGGAAAAACTCAGAATCAAAAATCCAGAGCTTCTGGTTATTGAAAAGAATATCAATCATCCTAAAATCAATATTTCACCCATGCTGTTGGTTCCGTTTGTGGAAAATGCTTTTAAACACGGAGATTTCAGGGAAAAAGGATTTGTATTAAAAGTGTCGGATGACAATAAAGTTCTTCATTTTTACCTCCATAATTATAAAAATCAAAGGATGAAAGATACAGCGTCCGGCATTGGAATTGAAAACGTAAAAAAGAGGCTGGAAATTCTGTATCCGAAGAAACATGAGCTCTATATAAAAGACCTGGAATCTGAATTTATTGTAGATTTAAGAATTATTTTCCCTTATGAAAACGATTAAATGCATCATTGTAGATGACGAGCCACTGGCGATATCGCTGCTGGAAAACTACGTAAGAAAAATTCCTTTTTTAGAACTGGTTTTCTCTGCGGAAAATCCTATTCTGGCATTGGAATATATACAAAACAATGAGGCGGATCTGATCTTTCTGGATATTCAGATGCCTGAACTTTCAGGGATTAATTTCATGAAAATTGTCGGGGAAAAGAAAAAATACATTTTGACGACAGCCTATTCCGAGTACGCGCTGGAAGGGTATGAGCACAATATTATCGACTATCTTCTGAAGCCGGTTTCTTTTGACCGTTTCTATAAAAGTGCAGTGAAAGCGCAGGACCGTTTTTCCTTTTCTGAAAACAATGAAGAATCTTATTTTTTCGTGAAATCTTCCGGCCAGCAGCACCGTATCAATTTTAGTGATATTCTTTACATTGAAAGCATCAAGGATTATGTAAACATCAAAACGTCAAATGACGAATATATTGTTCTGGATACCCTTAAATCTCTGGAAACCCAGCTTTCTGACAGATTTGTCCGCGTTCATAAATCATTCATCGTGAATCTGGATCAAACCAAAAATATTGGGATCAAGAAAATTGTTTTAGTCTCAGAACAGGAAATCCCGATCGGAGAAAGCTACCGCAGCCATCTTCTGAGTAAGATCAAATGAAAAGCGGCTTCCAAGGGAAGCCGCTTTTCTATGATTAATTAAATCTAACAATTAATTTTCTTGTCTCTTAATCAGGTTAAGCGCAGAACCTGCCTTAAACCAATCAATCTGCTGATCATTATACGTATGGTTCGCCATAATAATGTCTTTAGTTCCGTCAGCATGAACGAATTCCAAAGTCAGCTGTTTTCCTGGAGCAAACTGGTCAAGATCTAAGAAGTTAACCGTGTCATCTTCCTGGATTTTGTCATAATCAGTCTCATTAGCGAAAGTGATTCCCAGCATCCCTTGTTTTTTAAGGTTGGTTTCATGGATTCTTGCGAATGATTTTACCAATACAGCTTTTACGCCAAGGTGTCTTGGTTCCATAGCGGCGTGCTCTCTTGAAGAACCCTCACCGTAGTTCTGGTCTCCCACAACAATCGTAGGAATACCAGCAGCTTTGTAAGCTCTCTGTACAGCCGGAACTTCACCAAATTCACCCGTTATTTCATTTTTAACGTGGTTCGTTTCCATGTTGTAAGCATTGACTGCTCCAATCAACATATTGTTTGAAATATTGTCAAGGTGACCTCTGTATTTCAACCATGGTCCCGCCATAGAAATATGGTCAGTCGTACATTTTCCGAAAGCTTTGATCAATACCTTAGCTCCTTCGATGTTTTTACCGTCCCAAGCCGGGAATTCTTCCAATAGCTGAAGTCTGTCTGAAGTAGGACTTACATTCACAACCACTGAAGAACCGTCTTCAGATGGCGCCTGGTATCCGTTATCATCTACCGCGAATCCTCTTGGTGGCAATTCAGAACCTTTAGGCTCATTCAGTTTTACCTGCTCACCGTTTTCAGCGGTTAATGTATCTGTAATCGGGTTAAAGTCTAATCTTCCTGAAATGGCTACCGCAGCTACCATTTCCGGAGAAGCTACGAAAGCATGGGTATTCGGGTTACCGTCAGCTCTTTTTGCAAAGTTTCTGTTGAAAGAGTGGATGATAGAGTTTTTCTCCCCTTTATCAGCGCCTTCTCTGTCCCACTGTCCGATACAAGGTCCACAAGCGTTGGTAAAGATTCTCGTATTCTCAAATTTTCTGAAAGAATCTAAGAAACCGTCTCTTTCTGCAGTGAATTTTACCTGCTCAGAACCCGGGTTGATTCCAAGGATCGCTTTAGGTTTAACCCCTTTTGCTACTGCATCTTCTACGATAGAAGCCGCTCTTGATAAATCTTCATACGAAGAGTTGGTACAAGAACCGATCAATGCCCATTCTACTTCTATTGGCCATCCGTTCGCTTCAGCTTTAGCTCTGAATTCAGCGACTGGTGTAGCTAAGTCCGGAGTGAAAGGTCCGTTTAAGTGTGGTGTAAGCTCAGAAAGGTTGATTTCGATAACCTGATCAAAATATTGCTCAGGGTTGGCATATACTTCAGCATCACCCGTTAAGTGTTCTGCTATTTTGTCAGCAGCATCTACTACATCCTGTCTTCCTGTTGCTGCCAGATATCTTCTCATGGAATCATCATATCCGAAAGTAGAAGTTGTCGCTCCAATTTCAGCACCCATGTTACAGATGGTTCCTTTACCTGTTGCTGAAAGAGATTCTGCTCCTTCTCCGAAATATTCTACGATGCATCCCGTTCCACCTTTTACGGTAAGGATACCTGCTACTTTCAGGATAACGTCTTTTGCCGATGTCCATCCGCTCATTTTACCGGTTAATTTTATTCCGATAAGTTTTGGCATTTTAAGTTCCCATGCCATTCCGGCCATTACGTCTACTGCATCTGCACCCCCTACACCGATAGCTACCATTCCTAGACCTCCTGCATTTACCGTGTGAGAGTCGGTACCGATCATCATTCCACCCGGGAATGCATAATTTTCAAGTACCACCTGGTGAATGATACCGGCTCCGGGCTTCCAGAAACCAATTCCATATTTATCACAAACAGAACTCAGAAAGTTGAAAACCTCCGAGTTTTTGTTGATACCTTCCTGTAAATCTGCTTCTGCACCTACTCTTGCCTGGATCAGGTGATCGGCGTGAGCTGTTGAAGGTACCGCTACTTTGGTCTTTCCAGCCTGCATAAACTGTAAAAGTGCCATCTGTGCAGTGGCATCCTGCATGGCTACTCTGTCCGGTGCGAAATCTACATAAGAGTTTCCTCTTTCATGCGCTGATGTGGCATTTCCTTCCCAAAGATGGGTGTAAAGGATTTTTTCTGAAAGGGTAAGAGGTTTTCCCACGATTTGTCTTGCCGCAGCAATTCTCTCAGGGTAACGCTCGTACACTTTTTTGATCATATCAATATCAAAAGTCATATCTTAATTTAATTTTTCTTCTTTTTAAATACTCTTTTCCGTCATTAACTGAATGCTTAAAACGGAAAAAATTCTTTCGTTACTACAATTCATCAAATTCTGTTCCTTAGGCTTATAAAAAGGATATTTCTAATCAATAATCGGGATGTTTTATTTCTATCAAGTTAAGAAAAAATGGAATTTCATGTCTCAATTTCATGTAAAATAATTCTTAACCGGTCTTAAATGGAAAGGTTCTAAACAAAAATTGAAAGATTTTAAATCCCTCAGGACTAAAATCTTTCAATTATATTATTTTTAAAAAGTCCTGAGACTTCGTTACATTCTATTAATGTCCAACCTGAACCAACTCCTTGATTGGTGGAGCAAACTTAGTCAGGTCAATACCTTCAACAGCTGCTTTGTATTCGTCGATATTAGGAATTCTTCCGATGATCGCTGAAAGAACAACAACCGGAGTTGAAGCCAGTAAAGATTCTCCTTTTTTACGTTCAGAATCTTCAACCACTCTTCCCTGGAAAAGACGGGTAGAAGTTGCTAGTACTGTATCTCCTTTAGCCGCTTTCTCCTGGTTACCCATACAAAGGTTACAGCCAGGACGCTCTAGATACATCATGTTTTTGTATTCAACACGTGCTTCGCCTTTTGGAGCATTATCATCAAATTCGAAACCTGAGTATTTTTCTAAAAATTCCCAGTCTCCTTCTGCTTTTAATTCATCGATGATGTTATACGTTGGAGCTGCTACTACAAGAGGCGCATTGAATTCTACCTTCCCTTGCTGCTTTTCGATGTTTCTAAGCATTTGAGAAACAATCTTCAAATCTCCTTTGTGAACCATACAAGATCCTACAAACCCAAGATCTACTTTTTTCTCTCCACCGTAGTAAGAAAGAGTTCTGATTGTATCGTGAGTATATCTCTTGGAAACATCATCATTGTTTACATCCGGGTCAGCAATCATTGGTTCCACGATGATATCAAGATCCACAACAACTTCAGCGTAATATTTAGCATTAGAATCCGGAGTTAAAGCAGGTTTCTCACCTGATCTGATCTCTGCAATTCTCTTATCTGCTTTATTGATCAATCCCTGAAGAACCTGGTTGTGATTATCCATACCCTTATCGATCATAATCTGGATTCTGCCTTTTGCAATTTCCAGTGATTCAATCAGGGTTTCGTCTTCAGAAATGTTGATAGAAGCTTTTGCCTTCATTTCTGCAGTCCAGTCTGTAAAAGTAAATGCCTGGTCAGCAGGAAGTGTTCCGATGTGAACCTCAATGATTCTACCCTGGAATACGTTTTCTCCTCCAAACTGCTTAAGCATCTGAGCTTGAGTCGCATGAACCACATCACGGAAATCCATGTGTTCTTTCATGTTTCCTTTGAATGTTACCTTCACCGATTCAGGGATTGGCATAGATGCTTCACCCGTAGCCAATGCTAGTGCTACAGTTCCTGAGTCTGCTCCGAAAGCAACTCCTTTAGACATTCTCGTGTGAGAGTCACCACCAATGATGATCGCCCACTCGTCTATGGTAATATCGTTAAGAACTTTGTGAATTACATCAGTCATGGCGTGGTATTCACCTTTCGGGTCACGGGCTGTGATCAAACCGAAATCGTTCATAAATTTCATTAGTTTCGGAATATTAGCCTGAGCTTTTTTATCCCATACTGAAGCGGTGTGACATCCGGATTGGTAAGCACCGTCAACAATCGGAGAAATCACCGTTGCTGCCATTGATTCCAGTTCCTGAGAAGTCATAAGACCTGTTGTATCCTGAGATCCAACGATATTAACTTCTACACGAACGTCAGAACCTGCGTGTAATACTTTTCCTGGTGTAGAACCCACAGCATTTCTGTTGAAGATTTTTTCAACGGCTGTAAGACCTTGTCCTTCGTGAGAAATCTCTTTAGATGGGGCGAAAACAAGAGGAGTATCTATTCCTAAAAGTTTTGCAGCAAAAGTCTGAAGCTTTTTACCGAATACAATAGCGTAAGATCCACCGGCTTTGATGAATTCCATTTTCTGAGGCGTGAATGCCTTAGCAATGTCAATCAGCTCCTGATCGCCGTTATAAAGTTTTTTTGTTTTTGTATTGATGGTAAGAACAGTTCCTGTAGCCACAGAATATGCTTCTTCAAGAATCGGCTCTCCTGCTTCGTTACGGATTGGCTGTCCGTTCTCATCCAGTTTTTTTACCCAGTTTTTAAGGTCAAGACCAATACCACCGGTAACATCCACTGTAGTAAGGAAAATCGGAGAAATACCGTTTGTTCCTCCAACAATTGGAGCAATATTCACGAATGGAATGTATGGGCTTGCTTGTTTTCCAGTCCATAAAGCCACGTTGTTTACCCCTGACATTCTGGATGAACCTACACCCATCGTACCTTTCTCAGCAATAAGCATGACGCTTTTGTCAGGATGTTGTGCCTGTAAAGCTTTGATTTCTTCCTGTGCCTGAGGAGTGATCATGCATTTTCCGTGAAGTTCACGGTCTGATCTTGAGTGAGCCTGATTACCCGGAGAAAGCAAATCAGTTGAAATATCACCTTCACCAGCGATAAATGTAACGACTTTAATTTCTTCAGCAGCTTCCGGAAGTTTAGTAAAGAACTCAGCCTTTGCATAGCTTTCAACGATTTCCTGTGCGATTTCATTACCGCTATTGAATGCTTCCTTCAGACGGGTTGTATCCGCTTCATAAAGGAAAACCTGTGTCTTAAGAACGCTGGCAGCCTGTTTAGCAATAGAAATATCATTACCTAAAGCTAAATCCAGTAATACCTCAATGGAAGGACCTCCTTTCATATGAGATAATAACTCAAAAGCATACGCCGGGGTTATTTCTTCTACTACGGATTCACCGAGAATGATCTCCTTTAAAAATTGAGCTTTCACACCCGCTGCACTGGTCGTTCCCGGTAAGGTGTTGTAAATGAAAAATTGAAGAGAATCCGATCGGTATTCGTTGCCTGAGTCTTTAATTTGTGCGATGATTTCGCTTAATAATCCGGCACCGTCAATTGGCTTTGGATGAAGCCCCTGGTTTTTTCTTTCCTCAATCTCTTGGATGTAATCCTGATACATATTCATAATAATAGAAGTCTTTTAAAATTTTAAAAGTAGAGTCAATACTGCTATTCTTAACAGGGTTATAAATTACAATAAAACATTTAAAGTTGCCGCGGCAAAACGACTATAGTAATAAACAACATCATCTACCTCCTTAAAAAATGTGAGATAATGTTCAGTTTTGAAGTGAAATATAGATGATCTCTAATAGAAGTGTACGTAGTTTACCTGCGGTTTGTCTTGTTGAAAAAACTCTCTTTGGGTAAGATTTATACACCTTTTTGACAGCGTGACTGCCAAAAATTATATCTCCAAAACGTTTTTAAATTATCAAACACTTAAAAAGTGTTCCCAAATTTACGGATTTTTAATATTTTTTATACTCTAAATTATTTAGATTCTTTATAAATATGATTTTGATAATTTCTATTTTTGGCCGTAGTTTTGCACGCAAATGGTGAATATGAAAAATATCCTGAATTTTTTATGCGTATTTATTTCGATTTTCATTTTTTCTCAGATGAAATCTGTGAAAAAGCTACCGGTTAAAAATGCAACGAAATCCGCAGTAAAAAAGGCGCTTTCGGTTACTAAGCCGAACCCGGATCTTGTAACGATTCATCAGGATCTTCCTGTCCTGATCCCGAAAAAGGAGAATGGTAAATTCGGATACGTCAATCAAAATGGTAAATTCATCATCAAGCCTGAATATCATATCGCGGTCTTTTTTTATGAAGACTGTAATTTGCTGAACTCTCCGAACCTCAAAGCAAGAAAATTTGGAAGCGATGACTATGCAACAGTAGAAAAAGATATGATCTCTTACCGCGTAGACAAAACAGGAAAAAGAGTGTATCAGTTCAAAGATGCTGATCTGGGTAAATGTAAATTTGGAGACTATAAACAGCAGGTTTATCAAGCCTATGTTCTGAATGGTTTTTATGGAATCATTGAAAAAGCTAAATTCGTGAACGCAGCGGATTACAGACAATATCAGATCTATCCTCAGTATCAGTATTTATTTATCATGGAAGGTGACGACACCTCAAACCCGATGATCGTAGCTTCCCATAACGACAGATTCGGAGTGATTGATGTTAATAATAAAGTGATTATTCCTTTCGAATATTCCAATATCAAAAGAAACTTCAGCTGGAAACTAGGGAGAATGTTTGAAGTCACAAAAGACGGGACGAATTATTATTATATTGATGTGAGAAATAAAACGTATTAATGGTGGTAGGCAGTTAGCGATTGGCTTCTGGCTTTTTGAAATGTGGAGAGAATGAATCTTCAACGTTTAAAAATCTCGCGCAGATCAGGCAAATTAAACAGATTTGTATCGTTCAACTAATCTCTATAACCCGGAATCCCGAACCTCGCATCTCAAAACCCCGAACCCCGTATCCCGAAAACCCGTATTTTTTTTGTAATTTCGCGGCTGAAATAAAGGGGTGCTTTAACAGGCTGAGATTATACCCAATGAACCTGGAACGGATAATGCTGTTTAGGGAAGTTAAAAATGAGCAATAGGTAATGAGCAATGAGTAATTGTCAACATATTACTTATTACCGATTACTGATGACTCATTATAATCCGCCCCTTTTATTCATTAAATTTTAAAGATTTATAGAATGAAGGGATTATTTTTTTTAGGGCTTACCGTAGGCTCTGCAGCCTTTATCCAGGCTCAAAATAAGGATTCTCTGAAGATCAGGGAAATTGAAGCGGTCAGTTTTACAAAAAGACTGCCCGTTGCTAAGGAAATCATCAACGTACAGAAAGATGTAGACAGCAGAAATCTGGGCCAGGATCTTCCGATCCTCCTGAAAAATCAAACTTCCATTATCTCTACTTCTGACGCCGGAAACGGGGTGGGTTATACTGGATTTAGGATCCGTGGGGTAGCCGGAAGAGGGATTAATGTGATGATGAACGGAGTTCCGTACAATGATTCTGAAAGTCAGGGAACTTTCTTTGTGAATGTTCCGGACCTTACAAGTTCAGCCTCACAAATCGTGATTCAGAGAGGGGTGGGAACTTCCAATAATGGAGTTTCTGCGTTTGGAGCGAGCATTAATGTGATCTCTAAAGAACCGGATGAGAAAATGTATTTCAAGACGGATGACAGTTATGGCTCATTCAATACCTACAAATATTCAGCGGAGGCAGGTTCCGGAAAATTCTGGAAAAACAGACTTTCGGTGATGGGTAGATATACAAAAATTCATTCTGATGGATATATTGACAGAGCTTCCTCCAATCTGGATTCTTACAACTTCACGGCATTGTTTGAAGAAGGAAAAACAAGGCTTCGTCTGATGGCTTTCGGAGGAAAAGAAAAAACATATCAGGCCTGGAACGGGATAGACCGACCGACTTGGGAAACGAATCCAAAGTTCAATTATTCAGGACAATATACAGATCTGGTTACCGGAGAAGAGAAGTTTTATGATAATGAGACGGACAATTATAGACAGAATCATTATCAGCTTTTATGGGAGCAGAAATTTAATGATAACTGGAGTTTAGAAACCACACTTCATTATACAAAAGGAAGAGGATATTACGAAAACTACAAAAGAGTGGATGAAACGGATGTAGAAGCCACACATTATTCCAATTATAACCTCTTGGTGCCTATAGTGAATGGCGCTCCGGTAGAAATAACTGATTTTATCAGAAAAAAATGGCTGGATAATGATTTTTACGGTGCGGTTTCCACATTGTATGGAAAATTGGAGAATGTAGATCTTAATTTCGGTGTGGTGGCTAATCAGTATTACGGAAGACACTTTGGAAATGTGACCGGAGTTTATTTTCCGCAAATCAATGAGTATGAATATTACAGAAACCGTTCTGTGAAAACTGAATTCGCAGGTTTTGCAAAAGCGTTGTGGAGAACGGGAGAGCACTTTGAATTCTTTGGAGATCTTCAGCTTAGAAATATTGATTACGATACAAAGATTCTGGCAGCAGGAGATGGGGAAGGAGGAAACCTTGATAAAAACTGGCTTTTCTTTAATCCAAAAGCTGGTGTGAATTATAAAATAGGAAACGGAAAAGTCTTTCTTTCCTATGCCCATGCGCAGCGTGAGCCCAACAGAGATGACCTGATGAGTGACAACAACGTGAAAGCTGAAAAACTACACGATTTCGAAGCAGGGATTGAAAAGCAGTTTGGAATTGTATCGGTAACGGCCAATCTATATTATATGTACTACCTGAATCAATTGGTATTGAACGGCCAATTGAACAATGTAGGAGCATTTATCAGAACAAACTCAGGGAAAAGCTACAGAAGAGGGATTGAGATCGGAGCATTGGCTAAACTTTCTAAGCAATGGGAAGTAACCGGGAATGTCAGCCTTAGCCAGAATGAAAATCTTGATTTTAATATAAAGAATAAAGGAGTTCTTCAGAATCTGGGCGATACCGAAATATCATTCTCCCCGAATGTTATCGCCAATCTGGGTTTGAAATTCAATCCTAACAAAAACTTCCAGTTTGCTTTAATGAATCAATACGTTGGAAAGCAGTATCTGGATAATACAGGGGATAAAAACCTGCAGTTGAAAGATTATTTCTTAACTGATTTTAATGCCCAGTATCATTTTACCATCGCCCATAATGATATCGCTTTAAAATTATTGGTGAATAATCTTTTCAACAAAAAATATGTAAACAATGGTGCCGTTTACAGTGGCGATCCATATTATTTTTCACAGGCAGGAACTAATTTTATGTTTGGGATTAGCTGGAAAATTCAATAATCTGTAAAATAATTTACCAAACAGGTTTTAATACTTTCAATTTTATACATATTTATCAAAAGACTGTTTCGGCAGTCTTTTTTTATATCCGTTAAATCTCTTCAAAAAGTCACGAAAAAATTATAAATTTGCTGCCAAATGAATATTTCAGCTTACATTTTAGAATATCTGAAACAATTTGGAACTGTGACGGTTCCGGGCTTCGGTGTGTTTTCGCTTAAAAACTCCAAGGCAATTATTAATTCTGAGAACGGAAGCATCCTTCCGCCCGCCAGCGAGATTGTTTTTGCGGTGGATTATGAGATACAGTCTGATGAACTGGCAGCTTTCATTGCGGCGCAGAAGCAGATGTCTCTGGAAGCATCCAAAAGTGATCTGAAGATCCAGACCGATTTTTGGAAGAAAAAACTTCAGGCAGATCAGGTTCTGGACATTCAAAACCTTGGATTCATCAATATTGAAGAAAATCATACCCATTTCAAAGGGAAAAGAATAGAATCGGGACATCCGGATTTTTACGGACTCGAAGAAATCAGGATTTCGGATATCAATAACGGTGAAAAAATAAACACCGCAGTCAACAGGGAAAAAGATTATCAATTCAAAAAGACGATTCTCTGGATTTTCCTTCTTGTGATTCCTGTTCTGGGAATAATATATTTAGCCTTTACCCAACAGGAACTTCTTTTCGGAAAAAAATCTTTTGACAAGGTTTCTGTACAGACTTCTACGCACAGAATTGCAAAAGATACTGTAAAAGCTATCGTTGCTCCTAAAACAGCAGTTTCGGATTCCCTGAAAAAAGATTCATTATCAAAACCTGCCGGGAAAGTTGTAAAACCAGTTCCGGCCGTTCAAAACAACACTAAGACTCAATGGCAAAAGTAAAAAAAGCGTCAGAATCCCTGACCATCATGACCAATATTGTTCTTCCGAACGAAACCAACTCTTTAAGAAACCTTTTCGGAGGTGAGCTTCTGGCAAAAATGGACCGTTGTGCTTCCATTTCTGCAGCCAGACATTGTGAAAGAAGAGTAGTAACGGCATCAGTAAATCACGTTTCTTTCAATCATCCTATTCCTGAAGGTGGAGTAGTAGTCCTGGAATCTAAAGTATCCAGAGCTTTTTCAACTTCAATGGAAGTGTATGTAGATGTATGGTTGGATGACCCGATCAATCAGAAGAAAATTCATACCAATGAAGGAATTTATACTTTCGTTGCGGTAGATGAATTCAACCGTCCTATTCCAATCCCGGATATGATCCCGGAAACAGAAGAAGAAAAACTGAGACATGCTGCGGCTATCAGAAGAAAAGAACTTTCCCTTATTCTTTCCGGAAGAATGAAACCTCTTGACTCTATTGAACTTAAGAAATTGTTCCAGGAGCCGGAAGAAACAAAGGATTCAAAGAAGGATAAGAAATAAAATAACGTTTTTATTATAATCATTCGTGTTTAAAAAATGAAAATTCTCCTTTTAGATAAAAACCATCCTCTCATTACAGAGCAGCTTCTGGCTAAAAACTTTGTGCTGGAAGAGGATTTTACGTCTTCCTACGATGAGGTTTGCCATAAAATTGAAAATTATGACGGAATCATCATCAGGAGCAGAATCCCTTTGGATAAAAACTTTCTTGAAAAAGGGAAAAACCTGAAATTCATTGCCAGAGTAGGAGCGGGAATGGAAAATATTGATATTCCTGTTGCGGAACAATTGGGAATACAGTTAATCAATTCTCCTGAAGGCAACAGAGATTCTGTAGCGGAACATGTTGTGGGAATGTTGCTGATTCTCATGAATCGTCTTTTCATCGCTTCCAATGAAGTGAAAAACGGAATCTGGAAACGTGAAGAGAACAGAGGTGACGAGTTGCTTGGAAAAACGGTTGGACTTATCGGGTACGGAAATATGGGAAAAGCTACTGCAAAAAGATTCTCAGGATTCGGTTGTAAAGTCGTTTTCCATGATATCCTTCCTGGTCTTGCTGATGAGTATGCTTCTCAGGTCAGTCTGGAAGAACTACAGCAGTCTGCAGATATTGTAAGTCTGCATATTCCGCTTACTTCTGAAACCCACTATCTTGTTGATGAAAAGTTTATTTCAGTAATGAAAAAAGACTTCTATTTTGTCAATACGGCAAGAGGGAAAAATATAGAAACTAAATATTTAGTTGATGCTTTAAAGTCAGGGAAAGTAAAAGGTGCCTGTCTGGATGTTCTCGAATATGAGAAAGCATCCTTCGAAAACCTGGAAACAGAAAACGAAGATCTCAAGTACCTTCTGGAATCTGAAAAAACAATTGTAACCCCGCACATTGCCGGCTGGACGCATCAAAGCAAGGAGAAGCTGGCACAGGTGATTGTAGATAAAATAGTAGCATCATACTGCTAAACCAAGAGCAATTTTGAAATTATCCATGTCAAGGTTTTAAATATTGACATGAATCACTTAGATTATAAGAGAGCTGAGAAGGGCAATTAATATTTGCCTGCTCAGCTCTTTTTCTTTTTTCTCTTTCTTCTTTTATGTTAAATAATTCATAATGTACGTTCCGGAGTGAGGATTTATTTTGAGTTTTATTAAATTGCTGCTCATTTTTTGATACTCATGACGACGCGTAATTTACTACTTATTGTAACTGTTTTTTTATCCCTTATCTCTTGTAAAAAAGATGCTGATTCCAAAAAGAGTTCAGCAGAAAATACAACCAACCTTCCGAACTATGGAAACGTAGATCTGAATAGTGTTTTTACCAAAGCTGACAGCCAGCTTGGTGACAAAGGAATAGTCACGGGGTATATTGATCAGTATTATAAAAAAATCTGGGAAGGAGGAGACCTGAGTGGTGGAATCCTGGTAGCAAAAGGAGACGAAATTCTGTATGAAAACTACAGAGGTTTCGGAAGAGAAGGAAACCAGATGCCGATCGATAAAAATACGCCGCTTCACGTGGCTTCCGTTTCAAAAACTTTGACGGCCATGGCGATGTTAAAGCTGGTAGAAGCCGGAAAAATTAAACTAACGGACCACCTTACCCAGTATTTCCCTGGATTTCCTTATCCGAATGTTACCGTACAAACCTTACTGGATCAGAGAAGCGGTCTTCCGAAATACGAGTATTTTATCCCTAAAATACAGCCGGCTCCGGCGGAACTTTCAAAGTCTTTCATTACCAATCAGGATGTTCTGGATATGATCATCAAGTACAAACCGGATCTTGCAAGAGATACGGATACCGGTTTTATGTACTGTAATACTAATTTTGCGATGCTGGCTCTCCTGATCGAAAAGATTACAAAAACTCCTTTTCCACAGGCGATGAAGGAAATGATATTTCAGCCTCTGAAAATGGAGCACACGTATATTTTCCAGGAAAAAAATATTCCTACGGCGGCACAGTCTTTTTATTACGGCGGAAACAGATTGTATCCATTGGACAGACTTGATCTTATTTATGGAGATAAAAATGTGTACACCACGCCGAGAGACCTTTATAATTTCTCAAAAGCCATGTATTCAAAAGATTTCTTAAAATCTGATTTGATGCAGATGGTTTTCACGCCGTACAGCAACGAAAAGTCAGGAATGAATAATTACGGACTCGGTTTCAGGATGAAAATTTTTGATAATGGGGAAAAACTTACCTATCACAACGGTTGGTGGCACGGGACGAATTCTGTATTTGCGCATCTTCTGAAATCCAAGGTGACCATCGTAGCCATTGGAAACAGATATTCAAATAAAGTATATACCGCCCTTTCATTGTCAGGATTATTTGAGGATTTTCCTGCTCAGAAAGATAAACTCCACAGTGTAATGAACGACAATAAAGATACTTTGAATGCCGGACATGAAGTTTTTGGAGAATAATGTTTAATTTTGTTAAACATATATGAAAAGACTTCTTCTATTATTCGTTATCTGTTTTCTTGTACACTCATGTGCAAGAGTGGGGGCTCCCGTTGGTGGCCCGAAAGATACTCTGGCTCCAAAGTTTTTAAGTTCAAATATTGATACCACAAGAGTCAATGTGAAAAGAGACATCCACGAGCTCAGACTGGATTTTGACGAATATATTACCTTAAAGGATATCAATAAAAACCTGATCATTTCTCCGCCTATCAAAAGTATAAAGCGGATTCTTCCTTCCAATATTGCCAATAAATACGTGATGATCCAATGGGAAGATACGCTTCAGGCGAATACAACCTATAATTTCAACTTCGGAAACTCTATTGCAGATAATAATGAAGCGAATATTCTCCGCTATTTCAATTTTGCTTTTTCTACGGGAGATAAATTGGATGATTTATACATCAGTGGTGATATCATTGATGCGTCGGCGATTAAAAAGAAACAGGGCGAAAATAAGCTTGTAGTAGGCCTTTATCAGGTAAAGGATACCATTAATTATAAGCAGAAACCGTATTACATCTCAAAGGTGGATGAAGATGGGTATTTCGAGCTCAATTATCTGACAAAGGGAAAATATAAGATCATCGCCTTTGAAGATGAGAACAGTAATTCCGTGTATGATCCGGGGAAAGAAAAAATTGGTTTCCAAAAAGACCCTGTAGATGTTGAGAAATCTATTTCAGGATTAAAATTAAAAGTATATCCGTCCAAAAAGCCTCTGAAATATGTTGAGATGAAAGAAAACCCAGGCGGAGTGGTCATGACATTTGAAGGGAATCCGGAAAGTGTGAAAGTAGCTTCTGTAAACGATAAACTTAAAGATATAAAATTCACTCACCGTCCGAAATCAGATACCGTAAGGATTTGGTTTGATCCGGTGAAAAGCGATGTAGGGCAAACCGTCACTGAGAACCTTAAATTCAGTTACGATACCGGCACTAAACAGGATACCGTATCCGTCTTCTACAAGTACAATAAGAAAAATGCAATGGATCTTGAGAATGATAACGGTGGTCCAGCCTTAGCCCCGAATTCTGATTTTAAGATAAGATCCGGTTATATCATTGATAAGATCAGCCCTGAAAAATGGATATTGAAGAGCGATAGTTTAACCACTCAGGAGTTTACTGCAAAAATTTCAGAAACAGATCCGTACCAGATCATGATTCATTCAGATTTTGTACCGGGTAAAAAATATCAGCTTACCGTTCCGAAAGAAACCGTTTCATCTTATTATGCTAAAAATGTACAGTCAAAACGTTTTGATTTTGAAGCAGAAAAGATAGATCAGTTCGGAAGTCTGGCGTTTACCATTCAGAATGCGCCGGAAGCCAGCTATTGGATTCAGCTTCTGGATGCTTCGGATAAAGTCGTTTATTCAAGATATACCAAAGGGAACAACGTGAAATTTGATATCCTGAAACCTAATGAATACGTCGTCAGGATACTGGTAGACAACAACGGAAATAAATTCTGGGACGTCGCTGATTTCGAAACGGAAACCCCTGCGGAAGATTCTTATGTCTTCTACAAAAAAGCCATTGTAAGGCCACTTTGGGAAACCAAGGAAGACTGGGATCTTAAAGACACCAGAACACTGGATAACCCTAAAGGAACTGTTCCTAAACCTGCAGATATTCCGACGGAAGAAACCCCGAAAGAAACTGTACAGAAGGAAGTAAAAAAAGAACTGAAATCAGAATCCGGAAACGCAGTACTGACACCGGTAAAATAGACGTATGAAAACGGTAAAAAAAGTATTGTTCTGGACATTGGTTGCTTTTGCGCTGATCCAGTTTATTCCTATTGACAGAGTGAATCAACCTGTTGATAAAGCAGCTAATTTTGTGGAGGCAAAGAAAACCCCGGAGAAGATCAGGGATTTGATAAAAGGAGCCTGCTACGACTGTCATTCCAATGAAACGGTATATCCTAAATATGCTTATCTCGCACCCATTTCCTGGTCTGTAAAAAGCCACGTGAATGAAGGCAGAGAACACCTCAATTTTTCTGTTTGGGGAACTTATAGCAAGGAATTAAAAGAGAGTATGCTGAGCAAGGCGATTCAGACGGTTCAAAGTAAAACGATGCCTATGCCGGGCTATATTGTGTATCACAAAGAAGCCAATCTTTCCGAAGCCGAAAGAAGCCTGATGGTTCAGTACTTCGAAGAGATGCTGAAATCTAAATCTTACTAAAAACTGAGTTCGGGTTAAAATGTTTTTTTAGATACCAGATTTCAGACATCAGATTTCAGATGTGAATTGGAGATTTGAGATTTTTCCCGGGAATTTTATCAGCTCAGTACGTTTCGGGATGCGGGTTTCGTGGTTTATACCAGGGACAAACTGTTACACCCATATACTTTCAACCCCCAAATTCCGTGACTTCCATCCTCCATCTTCCCACCTTTTAATCTTAACTTCTTATCCAAAAAAAATCCCACAGATATCACAAGCCACACCGTATTATTAAAAATAGCTGTGATTTTTGTGAGATCTGTGGGAAATATTATAAGTTTTTATTCACATATTCCTCAAAAAACTTCTTCTGAGAATCAAAAGCAATGTCATTAAGATCCAATGTACTCAAAGGAATCCAGACTGCTTCTGATATTTCAGAAAGCTCAAGACTGACCTCAAACTTTTCCTCAACTGTATATTCGTAAAAGAGATCGATGGTATTGTAATCAATTTCCTTATACTGATAGACATTCGGAAGGCTGGTCAGGTACTTTAAATTTAAAATATCCACATCAAGCTGAAGTTCTTCGAAAAGCTCTCTTTTGCAGGTTTCCTCAGCACTCTCCTTCGGATCTACGAAACCACCGGCCAGATCCAGTTTTCCCTTTTTAGGGTCCCTGTTTCTTCTGGTCAGATAGATTTCGTCACCACATCGGATAACAACGGCTACTGCGCCGGCTACGTTATTGTAAAGGGTAAACCCGCATTCAGGACAGCTCCATTTCTTTTCACCGTCCCAGTGAAGCGTTTCTTTGCCACAGCTTGGGCAATATTTCAATAATTTCATCTGTTTATCATTATTTTTTCAAAATCCAGATGGAACTTCATATCACTGAGCAATATTAATATTTCTCGGGTGATAATTCAGGATCACATCCCGAAGTTCTTCTGTCTTCAGATGGGTATAAATCTCCGTAGTGGTAATACTGGAATGTCCCAGCATTTCCTGAATATAACGAAGGTCTGCACCATTCTGTAAAAGGTGTGTGGCAAAAGAATGTCTGAACGTATGTGGAGATATTTTTTTGCTTACTCCTGCTTTGTCTGTAAGTTCCTTGATGATCAGAAATACGATCACTCTGGACATAGATGTTCCACGGCTGTTAAGAAACAGCGTATCCTCATACTTTTTATTGATCTTATTGGTAGAACGGACCTCGTTGATATAGGTTTCCAAAAGTTCTGCAGTATAATCTGCCAAAGGAACGAAACGCGTTTTATTGCCTTTTCCGTTTACTTTGATATACTGTTCTTTGAAATTGATGTTCGAAATTTTAAGGTCAATAAGTTCGGAGACACGTAATCCGCATCCGTATAGAACTTCAATGATACAATGATTTCTCTTTCCGAGATCAGAATTGGCCTCGATGGCTGCGATAATCTTGTTGATATCCAGCAGGCTCAAGGTGTCAGGAAGATATAATCCCAGTTTCGGGCCTTCAAGCAATGATGCAGGATTGTCTTCTCTGAACTCGTCCTCAAGAAGAAACTTGAAGAAAGCTTTTATAGAAGAAATCCATCTTGCCTGAGATCTTTCGCTGAACTTCTGTTTGGAAAGATTGAAGATATATTCCTGTAAGTTTTCATAGCCTATAGCATCCGGACCGACGTTTTCCAGATCCACTATGGCATAATCTTTTAATTTTTTGATGTCTCGAATATAGGCATCGAGAGTGTTTTCTGAAAAATTTCTTTCAAAACGAAGAAATATTTCAAAATCTTTGATCTTTTCATCCCAAGTCATTTGTGCTTATTTTTTTAGTTCACAGTCCGATATTTGTTCTATTTCAATGTTATGGTTTCTCAAGAACGCTATCCCATCGTCGTCTGAATACTCATTGATATACACAAGTCTTGTAATTCCTGCCTGCAGAATCAGTTTGCTGCATTCTTTGCAGGGCGACAGCGTTAAATATAACGTGGCACCTTTTGCAGACTGAGTGGAAGCGGCCAGCTTTAATATCGCATTGGCTTCCGCATGAAGTACATACCAGTGTGTTTTCCCCTCTCCATCTTCACAGCAGTTTTCAAACCCCGAAGGCGTTCCGTTGTAACCATCTGAAATAATCATCCTATCTTTTACGATAAGTGCTCCTACCTGTTTTCTCTTACAGTAGGATAGTTTTGCCCACTCCTGGGCCATTTTTAGATAAGCTTTATCAAACTTATTCATACCGCAGCATTAGTTTTTTTCGAAATAATTTGGATTAAAAATCTTAGAAGTTGGGCTTTCTTTTCTCTAGGAAAGCGGTAACTCCTTCTTTCTTGTCTGCCAGGTCAAAAAGTTCCCCGAAATACTTGATTTCAGATTCAAAACCTTTATCCGTATCAGACAAGTTGACGGCTTGGATGGCCTTTGATATAGCCATTGGTGAGTTGTTGGCTATAATACTTGCTAATTCTTTTGTTTTGGTTAATAATTCTTCAATAGGGTATACTTCATTCACCAATCCGATTTCCTTTGCTCTTTGAGCAGGAATCATTTTGGCAGAGAAGATCAGTTCGTTGGCGATGCCTTTTCCTACTAATTTAGGAAGTCTCTGTGTTCCTCCATAACCCGGAATCAATCCCAAAGTTACTTCCGGAAGCCCCAGTCTTGCATTCTCTGATGCATATCTGATGTGGCACGCCATAGCAAGCTCTAAACCACCTCCTAATGCAAAACCGTTTACGGCCGCAATCACGGGTTTAGATGTATTTTCAATTTTGTTGAACAGGCTGTTTTGCCCGTTTCTGGCCAGTTCTTCGGCTTTTTCCTGTCCAAAATCACTGAATTCTTTTATATCTGCTCCGGCTACAAATGATTTTTCTCCGCTTCCTGTTAGAACAATTGCTCTACAGGTAGTGTCAGCGTTCAGTTCATCTATGGCCGAACCAATTTCCTGAATAGTTTTCGCATTTAAAGCATTTAAGCTCTGTGGTCTGTTGATCGTTATAACGGCAATCCTGCCTTCTTTTTCTAATAATATATTTTCGTAACTCATTTTTCCACTTTAAAATATTATTTTCTGCAAATTATAAATTTTTTACAAAAAAAAGGAAAAAATATTGGTTTTTTTTCCTTTTAATTGATTTATCTTTCAAAATACTATTTCGAATGATTCATCATATTTGCATCTATATTGACATGAAGCTGAGATGCCACTTTCATGCCAAGTTCAATATTAGTCCTGAAAAAGTGACATAACTGACGGTTGATGATCTCATCTTTTTTCGGTCCGGTGATTCCTTTCATACTTCCAACAATATTGCTGATTAGGTGTTCTCTGTCTTCAGCGGTCATAGATTTTGTATACAGTAACCCGGGTTGGGTATAATGATCGTCGTCGTTTTCGTTCCTGTTGTAGCTGGCAACATGGGCACTGTCCAGCTCATATTCGTAATTCTTATAAGAAGGATCCGGCTTTACTTCATCAAAACTGTTCGGGAAATAATTCGGTTTGTCCTGGTATTCACTTGAATCTGCCATGAAACCATCTCTCTGATAGTTGTTGACGGCAAAAGGGCATCGGTTCACTTCCAACTGGTGAGCATTGACTCCCACTCTGTATCTGTGGGCATCAGGATAAGAGAATAATCTTCCCTGAAGCATTTTGTCCGGAGAAAAACTTATTCCGTTAATCAGACTGCTTGGTGAAAAAGTAGATTGCTCTACGTGTGCGAAATAATTAACAGGCACTTCATTGAGCTCCATTTCTCCTACTTCGATCATCGGGAAATCGTCATGGAACCAAACCTTCGTTACATCAAAAGGATTCCATCTGAAGTCTTTTGCCTGCTCTTCTGTCATCACCTGGATAAACATCGTCCATTTTGGGAAGTCTCCGTTTTCAATGGCGTTGCAAAGATCTTCCTGTGCAAAGTCAGGATTTTCTCCGGCCATTTTTACCGCTTCAGCATCGGTGAAGTTTTTAATTCCCTGTTTTGTTATAAAATGGAATTTCACCCATACTCTTTCATTCTTATCATTGATCATCGCGAAAGTATGAGATCCGAATCCATGCATATGTCTGTAGCCGTGAGGTGTTCCTCTGTCTGACATTAAAATAAGAACCTGGTGAAGAGATTCCGGATTGTGGCTCCAGAAATCCCACATCATTGTGGCACTTTTTAAATTGGTTTTCGGGACTCTTTTCTGGGTGTGAATAAAATCCGGGAATTTTTTAGCATCCTTAATAAAGAATACCGGTGTATTATTTCCAACCAGATCCCAGTTTCCGTCTTCTGTATAAAATTTTAAAGCAAAACCTCTGGGATCTCTTGCCGTGTCTGCACTTCCTTTTTCTCCGCCTACGGTAGAGAAACGGGCAAACATCCTGCATGAGTTTCCAACTTTTGAAAATAATTTGGCTTTGGTATACTGGCTGATGTCATGAGTCACTGTAAATGTTCCATAAGCGCCGCTTCCTTTGGCATGTACAATTCTTTCAGGGATTCTTTCCCTAACAAAGTGCGCGAGATTTTCCTGAAGGATAAAATCCTGTAGCAGGACAGGCCCTCTAGGACCTACGGTTTGTGAGTCCTGGTGTTCAAAATAAGGAGCGCCATTGCTTAGCGTTAATTTTTTAGAATCCATAGAGTTATGATTTGTATGATTGATTTACCTTGTAAACTGTCTTATGCAGACGTATGAAATATCAAATTTACTTGAATTTTTGATTACTAATAGCAAAAACATTTTATCTTTGTAATAGATAATATTAATCAGATGAACATTCAGCAACTGGAGTATCTTATCGCTGTAGATAAGTACAAACATTTTGGTAAAGCTGCTCAGGCATGCTTTATTACGCAGCCCACGTTAAGTGCGATGATACAAAAATTTGAGGATGAACTGGATGTGAAGGTGTTCGACAGAACTACACACCCGATCCGTACTACAGATGTAGGGCTTCAGATCATTGATCAGGCAAAGGTAATTATAGAATCTGTCAATGAGCTGAAAAATAAAGCGAATCTTCTGAATAATATTTTAGGAGGAACGATCAATTTAGGAATCATTCCTACCGTTTCATCTTTCATTTTACCAACAGAGATCTTTAAGTTTTTGGAAGACAATCCGAAAATTCAGATGAATGTGAAGGAAATGACCACAGATAATATTATCAAGGCCTTAAAAGCCGGTGAACTGGATGCAGGAATTATTTCTACACCATACGACACGGCTGATGAATTCTATCAGGATTTCCTTTTCAATGAGGAACTGATGATCTACAGCTCCAATACGGAAGCTAATAAAAAGAATTCTTATATCATTCCTGAAGAGCTGAACGTTGAAAAAGTATGGCTTCTGGAGGAAGGAAACTGTCTGAGAAATCAGTTCGAGAATATCTGCCACCTAAAAGAAAATACTTTGAAGCCTAAAAATCTTGATTTCCTGGCTTCCAATATTCAAACGTTGGTGCACATGGTAGATAAGGTAGGAGGAATCAGTATTCTGCCGGAATTGGCATTGAGTCAGCTTTCTGATGATCAGAAGGAGAATGTGTTCAGATTCAAAAAACCTTTCCCTTACAGAGAGATCAAGATCATCTATTATAAGCCAACTTTTAAGCAGAAGATCATTGATGAATTGTCTCATTCTATCAAGAGTTCTTTAGAGAAGAAGCTTAATTATCACATCAACCCGAAGGAGTTTGTGAGCATTAAACCGCAATGAACTAAGAAGTCCGCAAAGTGATATAAATCATTAATTTTAAGAAAATTATAATTAATAAGCAAAAATTTTGAGTATTAAAAAAATAGTACTTAAATTTGCAGACGTTTATAAACGAGGAAAAATTTGACCTGATTGCAACCTCTCTAAAAATATGCTAAAACAGTATTCTTTTTTGGGCAATTTATTCTTATTTTTCTTCACTTATTTTAATCTAAAAAACAAAGAATAATATGTCTTATCTATTTACATCTGAATCCGTTTCAGAAGGACATCCGGATAAAATTGCCGACCAAATTTCCGATGCATTAATCGATCATTTTTTAGCATACGATAAAAACTCTAAGGTAGCTTGTGAAACCCTTGTAACTACAGGACAGGTAGTACTTGCGGGTGAAGTGAAATCTGACGCCTATCTTGATGTTCAGACTATTGCAAGAGACGTTATCAACGGAATAGGCTATACTAAAGGAGAATATATGTTTAATGGTGATTCTTGTGGAGTAATCTCCGCGATCCATGAGCAGTCTCCGGATATCAACCAGGGGGTAGACAGAGCAGTAAACGACGAATCTTTCGAAGCTAAGGCAAACGCACAGGGAGCTGGTGATCAGGGGATGATGTTCGGTTATGCAACCAACGAGACGGCTAATTATATGCCTCTTGCTTTAGACCTTGCCCACACCATCCTTAAAGAACTTTCTGTATTGAGAAGAGACGGAAGCGAAATCGCTTACCTGCGTCCTGATGCAAAAAGCCAGGTGACTATTGAATATTCTGATGACCACAAACCGGTAAGAATTGATTCTATCGTAGTGTCTACACAGCACGACGATTTCGGAACTGAAGAAGCAATGCTGAACAAGATCCGTGAAGATATCAAAAGTATCCTGGTTCCAAGAGTAATAGCTCAGCAGACTGAAGAGATCAAAGCATTATTCAATGATCAGATCAAATATCACATCAACCCTACAGGGAAATTTGTGATCGGTGGTCCTCACGGAGATACAGGTCTTACAGGAAGAAAAATCATCGTAGATACATACGGAGGAAAAGGAGCTCACGGTGGTGGTGCTTTCTCCGGAAAAGATCCTTCAAAAGTAGACAGAAGTGCTGCTTATGCTACAAGACACATTGCTAAAAACCTAGTGGCTGCAGGAGTAGCTGACGAAGTTTTGGTACAGGTTTCGTACGCGATCGGTGTTGCTGAACCTTGTGGACTATACATCAATACCTACGGAACGGCGAAAGTAGATCTTAACGACGGTGACATTGCTAAGAAAGTGTCTACCATCTTCGATTTAAGACCTTATGCTATCGAGCAGAACTTAAAATTAAGAAACCCTATCTATCTGGAAACGGCTTCTTACGGACACATGGGGAAAGAGCATTATACAGCTGACAAAACATTCAATAAAGGTCAGAAGAATGAAATTACCCTTACAGGACTTGAGTTCTTTACCTGGGAAAAACTTGACAAAGTAGAAGAAATTAAAGCCGCTTTCGGTATTTAATTTTTCTTCAGAAATAATAAATAAGGCTGCTTTATCTTTGGGTAAGGCAGTTTTTTTTAATTTTACACCTTAAATAATTTAGAGATGATGAATTTTAGAACTGCAGCTGCTATACTATTTGTATTTTTCCTGAGCATAATGACAAAGGCCCAGTACACCATGCATAAAATGGTTACTGTGGGGTATACCTACCAGAACCAGAGCTTTGGAGAAGTTGGGGGCAAGTTGCTTTTCCTGAAGAATGATGATGTGATATACAGGTTGGGTGGATCTGCTTTGATGGGTTCAGCCGGTTCCAAATTTGCGATCATGCCGAAACTGCAGGCTGATGTCATGCTGAATTTTGAGAAAAATGTAGACTTTTATCACTCCTACTATCTTCTGATCGGTGCGGAGGGAACCAATAAATATATCGCTCCGAAAATAGGAGTTACACTTTTCGGGCTTTTGGATCTGGCGGGGGGCTATGCTTTTCCGATCGGAGAGGCTCGTTTGAACGGAAAAGAGATGAAAGGTTTAAATATTAATTTAACATTAAATATCCCTACTGTCTTTATTCATGATATGTTTAAATAAGTTTTTTTACATTTTTATCGTAAAAATTTAATAATTGCTTAACAGTTATTAAAAAATTATTATATTTACACCATATAATAATTGTACCGCCTATTGATTTTACTTTACTCCAAAAAACTGTTTTGTATTTACAGCTAGGGCCAGATAGAATATCTGGAGAATTGCTGGTCTGCAAATTTTTTATTATTGAGAAGAGTTATGAAATCAAAAACGGACAGCCTACTAATTTCCCTTTACCAGAAAGGAGACGAAGAAGCCCTATCAGCCCTTATTCATCGTCATCAGAGAGAACTGTTTACATTCATTTTTTACAAAATTAATGATGAAGACCTGGCCAATGATGTTTTTCAGGATACATTCATGAAAATCATCCTGATGCTGAAAGAAGGACGGTATAACGAAGAAGGCAAATTCATTCTTTGGGCAAAAAGAATCGCACACAACCTTATCATCGATCATTTCAGACTGAAAGCGAAAAACGTTAAAGTTTCGGAAACCACTTTCGAAACAGACGAGTATTCTATTTTTGATCTGATCAGAGAACCATCGGAAAACATTGAAGATCAGCTGGTGACCCTTCAGATCCAGGAAGATCTTTTGAGGATGCTTCAGTTTCTGCCGCAAAACCAGCAGGAAGTTATTAAACTAAGGTTTTTTGACGGGCTAAGCTTCAAAGAAATTGCGGATCACACCAATATGAGTATCAATACCACATTGGGCAGAGTACGCTACGCACTCATCAACCTGAGAAAAATCATGGACGAAAATAATATTGTATTGACACGATAGGATAATATTTTTAAAAAATTCACGTTTAAAGGAAAACATGCTTTCGCCTATGAAAAAAAATGATTCCTTAAAAGTGAAAACTTTGAAACCTAAGAAACAAACAATTGATTTTTTACTGAATTACTCAAAAAGTCTTGAAGTGGTACAAACCAAAAACAAGAATTTCCCGATTTCCAAAAATTAAATTGAGTAATTTTGTGCTGTATGAAAATTCAGCACATTTTTTTTGACCTGGACAATACTCTCTGGGATCACCGTAAGAACGCTTATCTTACCATCAAAGACCTTTTTGAAAAGCAGGAAATCACTTTACATTATCATATTGACTTTGAAAGCTTCCATACCATCTATCACGACATCAATGAAAGTCTTTGGGAGAAAATCAGAGACGGTCTTATCGATAAAGAATATCTGAGGAAGCACCGTTTCTATGATACATTCAAACATTTTGGAGTGGACGATGAAGAGCTTTCCCAATTCTTCGAGGAACATTTTCTTGATAAAATCCTTAATCACAACGAGCTGGTAGAAGGAGCAGAATATATTCTGGAATACCTGAAATCCAAACACTACACGCTGCATGTCATTTCCAACGGCTTCAAGGAAGTAACGGAAAGGAAGTGTATTCTATCCGGAATTGATAAATACTTTAAAACCATTACCAGCGCCGATTCTATAGGGGTGAGAAAACCCAACCCGAAGATCTTCGAATATTCTCTCGGACTGGCAGAAGCCACTAAGGAAGAAAGCATCCTGATCGGAGACGACTGGATCGCAGATGTGGTAGGTTCTCAAAACTATGGCCTCGATGTAATCTTCTTTGATGTATATAATGAAAATAAGCAGGAAGAGGGATTGAAGGCTATCACTCATCTTTTACAGATTAAAGAATACTTATAAAATATACAGTTATCAGTACTGTTAAAACTGATTTTTTGAACCATTAAGATGATTGACGGTTTTAAGTTTAATTAAGATAAATCAAATGCTTTTTTTAAGCAGTAGCTTTCTTAATATTCTTAATCACTTATCCGATCTTAATGGTTCAAATATTTTTTACTATTTATTCTCCACTTTTCGTTTTTCCTAATTCTTTCCTAAATTGATTCTGAACTTTGCTCCATCATAAAGACAGAAAAAATTTAACATTATGAAAAAGTTTAGAAAAATCACAGGAGCGCTTGTTATATTATTCTTATTGGCGGGCGGATTTATTTTTGCACAGGACAAAGCAATCAATGTAAACCAACTCCCTAAAACAGCTAAGAATTTTCTTGCCACTAATTTCAAAGGGATTGCTGTAGGATCTGCCATTGAAGACAGAGAAATCTATGGCGTTGATGAATACCAGGTATATCTGGCGAACGGAACGAAAGTAGAATTCGACAGCAAAGGAAACTGGAAAGAAGTAGATGGGAAACATCAGAAACTGCCTTATGGATTTATTCCGGCATCAATCAGAAATTACGCGGCTAAAAATTTCCCGAACACCTATATCGTTAAGATAGAAAAAGAAAGATGGTCTTATAAAGCCGAGCTTTCGAACGGACTGGATCTTGAATTTGACAGAAACGGAAATTTCAAAAAAATCGACGATTAATTCAAATTAAATAAACACCTTAAAATCTTAATATGATGGTCAACTGGAACATAATAAACAGCAGCAAAGGAAATCAGTCTTCCCAAAGTGTAAGAAAAAGCATCGTTTCTTTCCTGACAAGGCATTATCCATGCAGTGTGGTAGATGCTATCGAAAAGAAATACAATGTCTATAAAGTATACCTGATGAGCGGCCTTTGCCTTACTTTTGATGCAGACGGAGGCGCTGTGAAGACGAGAAGTAATTAAATAGGAAAAGGGAAGCCGGAGGATGGAAGTTTGGAAACAGGATATTGATTGTCCGGGAATAAGTTCAGGCATCTATCCTCCGTCTTCCTTCCCATTTTCATATATTTGATAAGCCAATAGCAGAATGAAGATATTAATCGTAGAAGATGAGCCGGAACTGAAAGACACTGTACAGACTTTTCTGGAAGCAGAGCATTTTATTGTGGAATTTGCCTTGACCTACAGTGCCGGGCTGCAAAAGATCATTTCCTATGAATATGACTGTATTCTTCTGGATATCATGCTGCCTGACGGAAATGGAATGGATCTGCTGAGAGAAATCAAGAATCTGCATAAAAAAGATCCTGTGATCATTCTATCGGCGAAGGATTCCGTAGATGATAAAGTCGCAGGACTGGAGATCGGCGCTGATGATTATCTGGCAAAACCTTTTCATCTTGCCGAATTGATGGCGAGAATCCGTTCAGTGATCAGAAGAAAGAATCAGGATGGAGAAAATACCATCACGTATAAAAATATCAGCATTGACCCGGAAAACAGAACGGTAAAAGTAGGTAATGAAGATCTGATTCTTAACCGTAAGGAATATGATCTGCTGTATTATTTTGTGATTCATCCTGAAAAAACGCTGCAGAAAACTACTCTTGCTGAAGCCATTTGGGGAGATTATATAGATCAGGCAGACAGTCTGGATTTTATCTATTCACAAATCAAAAATCTCCGAAAAAAACTGAAAACCCTTAATGCAGAAGCCGATTTCCAGGCTGTTTACGGAATAGGTTATAAATTTGTCTGATGAAAGTTTCGTTAAAATACTACACCATCAAATACATGATCGTTATCCTGCTGCTCATCATTGCAGTCTGGGCCGCTCTCTTTTACGCCTATATTCTGGATGAAGTGTATGATAATGTGGATGACGGACTGAAAGACAGAAAAATACAGATCATTAAAGCCGTCTATCACGATCCAAATCTTCTAGACAGTAAGGATTTTGGATTTAATGAATTTAAAATCAAACCTATTTCAGAATCTGAGTATAAAGACAAGAACCGGCTCTATAACAAGATGTTTTATATGGAGTACGACGATAAAGACCAGCCGTATCGCGTACTTGAAACCGATTTTATAGATCAGTTCGGAAAACGCCAGAGACTTGAAATACGGACTTCTACCGTAGAGCAGGATGAATTGGTATATGATCTGACTACCGCTTTGATCGTGCTATATATTCTACTCGTGATAAGTATTTTGGCGGTCAATGGCTATATGCTGAATAAAGCAATGCGCCCTTTCTATACGATCCTCGATCGGCTTAAAAAATATCAGTTCGGGGTTTCTGCTTCCAATGAGGCTCAAAATTATTCCATCAAAGAATTTGAAGAACTGAATGTGGAAATAGAGGAAATGATTGAGCGTAATGAATTGGTCTTCCATCAGCAGAAACAGTTCATTGAAAATGCATCGCATGAACTTCAGACCCCTTTGGCTATTGTGATTAATAAGATCGATCTTGTCATCCAGAATGATGACTTGGACAAAAAGAATATGAATTTCCTTACCGAAGTGAAAGGAGATCTGAGAAGAATGGCAGGACTGAATAAATCCCTTCTGATGCTTTCAAAAATAGAAAACAGCCAGTTCAATAAAACTTCGAAAGTCGATTTTAATGAAATGATTGCGGAACTGGTGAAAAGCTATGAAGACTTTATCGAGTTTAAAAAGATTAAGGTCAGCATTATGGAGAAAGGATTCTTTGGAGCAGACTTTAACCCTGATCTGGCGGATATTCTGCTTTCCAATCTGCTTAAAAATGCAGTGAAGTATAACAGTCAGGATGGAGATGTCAATATCATCATAGAAGACAACAGACTGATCTTTCAGAATAGCGGTAGTGGCGTTCCATTGGATAAAACACAGATCTTCAACCGTTTTTACAAGCAGGGTTCAGACCACAGTTCAACCGGTTTGGGGCTGTCTATCATCAGGACTATAACAAAACAATATCCCGGTTGGGATATTGTCTATGAGTTTGAAAAAGGGATGCACTGTTTTATTCTTTCGAAAAACAATGCTTTGATATCTTAATGTTTAAATTCCTAAGCTTGTTCTCACTTTTTTAATGGTTTCGGTAGCAACCACTCTTGTTTTTGCTGCCCCTTCCTGAAGTTTTGCTTCCAATTCATCCAGATTGTTCATATAATAAGAGAACATTTCTCTTTCTTTTGCAAAACGGGTTAAGATCAGATTTAACAGCTCTAATTTGGCGTGTCCGTACCCGAAGTTTCCAGCCAGGTATTTCGCTCTTAATTCCTCCGTTTGCTCAGGAGTGGCGATCAGTTCGTAAATAGCAAAAACCTTATCTGTTTCAGGGTCTTTCGGTTCTTCCAGACCTTTAGAATCGGTTTCTATACTCATCACCTGCTTTTTCAGTTCCTTTTCAGGTAAGAAGATGTTGATGATATTCCCCATGGATTTAGACATTTTACGGCCATCTGTTCCGGGAACATATTTCGTGTCTTCCTGAAGTTCAGACTGAGGCAGTACAAAAACTTCTCCCATCTGATTGTTGAACCTTGAGGCTACATCACGGGCGATTTCCAGATGCTGAAGCTGGTCTTTTCCTACGGGAACTATTTCTGCATTATACAGTAAAATATCTGCAGCCATCAGAATAGGGTAGGTGAACAGTCCGGCGTTCACATCCTGAAGTCTGTCTGCCTTATCCTTAAACGAATGGGCAAGCGTTAATCTCTGGTAAGGAAAAAAACATGATAAATGCCAAGAAAGTTCACAGGTCTCAGGGATATCACTCTGTCTGTAAAAATATGTTTTTTCTGTATCCAGCCCACAAGCAAGCCAAGCCGCAGCAATCTCGTAGGTATTTTGTTTAAGTTCCTTCGCATCTTTAATCTGGGTAAGAGAATGAAGATTCGCAATGAATAAAAATGATTCATTTCCTTCCTGCTTGGAAAGTTCAATAGCAGGAATGATCGCCCCAAGGAGATTTCCAAGATGGGGTGTTCCGGTGGCTTGAATGCCGGTAAGAATTCTTGACATTTGTTTAAATTATTAAGTTTAAAATAAAGAACAAAAATAAGAAAGATTGCGATGGCTGGCAAATCCTTTTTAATGGGGAATGATTTAAGGTGCTCAGTAACAGTTTTTAAATTATATTTGTAGAAACACCTCTTCTACATGGGAAATAACAATTTTTTGTCTCCAAAGCTGTTTAATGCGCTTAAAAGCTTATGGATCTTATTACTGATCTTCGTTGTATTGGATTTTGCAGGCAATTATTTTTATCCCGAAAAGGATAATGCGCTGTCTACCATTTTGGATTACCTGTCCTATACTTTAAGCAGCCTGTTTTTCCTCTGGTATTTCCTCGTGAACAAACGCTGGAAGTCCGTATTAATCATCCTTCCTTTTTTTATCATCCTGTTCTTCTGTATGAAAGGAATCCGGAATATGGTGGATTATTATGTGCCTTTTGAAGAGACCATCAACTCTGATACACTAAGAAAATGGACCTATCTGATCATACAGTTTGTCACTGTTTTTGTGGTTTCAAAGCGATATCTGGTGGAAGAGGAGATCAATATTAAACAACCGCTACTTAAGTTGTTTCTGTTAAATCTCGGAGTTTTTATTCTGTACAATACAGATCTTGGCCTTATAGAAAAACTGATTGGATCTGCTTCTTATGATTCAAAAACAACGGAATTCATAGTCAATTTCGTTTATTACACCCTTGCCAGTATAAAGAATGTGGCTTATCTGGGGGCGTTCTTATTTTTAACGGCCTGTCTTGCGAACCGTGAAAGTTTTTATACCTTTTCGAAAGATGCCTTACAAACGGGGAATAAGTACTTTGTTCCTGCAATGCTTATTGTCATCAGTTGTATCATTTTTTCATTCGGAGGTCTTCTGGAAAGTGCATTCTCACTGGAACTCGACTTTTTCGGAAAAGATCTTACGCTTTTCGGATGGATGAATACGGTGGTCATTGTCTTTTTTTTTATAATCGGGACAAGATTTACAGGTCAGCTGCTCAAAGAAAGAAGTGTGCTTAAACAAAAATATTATGGAGCAGTGGGTGCTTCGATCTGGGTACCGCTGATCAATATGATCTCGCTTTTAATGATCAGGTTTGATGATAAAATTAAATTTCTGGCTCCTTCCAATATTGAAAAAGCCAAAAAAATACATTTGGCTGTTATTTCTCTTTTAGTCATATTCCAGTTTAGAAATGGGATCATGGAAAAGAAAGTGGATGATATTCTGATGGCTGTGATCTACATTGCTGCTTTTTGGATAGTGGCTTATATTAAGAAATTCACATGGCTTTTCCCGGTAGTCTTAGCAGCGGTGGTAACCGTGATCAAAGTATACCCTTTTTATAACGGAGTTTATGCTCAGGAGTTTGTATTCAAGGACTATGTGGTAGATCTTTTAAAGCACACGTTCTCCATTGCGCTTGTGCTCACCGTTATTGTCTTTTATGGAATATACTATATCGCTTATCAGGCGTTGAATACCAAAAAATAAGAACTATTTCTTTCTGATCATAATAGCTACTTTATTGAACATACTGTTGCTATCTGCATCCTTGGCTTTTACTTTATAGTCGAGGGTATATTTGCCATCTTGTTTTATTGGAATTTCAGTCACTTTCTGTTCAAATTGCCATGAAGCGGTTACTTCCTTTTGTTTTTCCACTTTTATCGTGTCGGAATCATCACTGTATTCGGAGGTTTCTTCCGTCACTGGCGTTTCTTCCTCTTCTTCTTCCTTTTGCTTGGTGTAAGTCGAATGGATGATATTCTTTTTATCAGTAAACAGGGCAACGGAAGAATTATCTGTGGTATTTCCGTTCAGGCTTAAATTGTAGATGAAATCAAAGGATGGAAGCATTCCATTTTTTACGAAAGAAGCATCCAGTTTGCTCCAGACTACGATAACGTCCCCTTTTTTAAGATCCAGACCATCAATGGTGTTGACCAGCTGCATGTCTGCGGGCGTTTCTTCTGTTATTTTTTCGCCTACAGGATTGCAGGAAAGAACAAAAAGCGAACACAATATAATAAGAGCTAATGGCTTCATAATTAGATTTTTAAATGTTTACTGAAGTAATCATTCATTAAAGCGGTCATATCATTACCATCTTTATTGGTCGTGCTGATAAGATAAAACTGTCCTTTAGGTGTTTTTATGGAACTGATGGTGAAATATTCGGTGCTGTCCTTTACATATCCGTTATCCTCTTTTGCGCTTACCAAGATCGTATGGCTGCTCAGTCTTTTAACGAATGTAAACTCATCGTCATTACTGTATCTGTTAACGAAATATCCGGATCTGAGGCGGTTCTCAAAAGGAAGTCCATCAAAGGTTCCTGAGAAATTGGAGTCGGCTATAAGATGAGTCTGATCCAGTGCATTTTGAGTATGGGATTGGTCACGGTAAAGATAAAGGTCAAAATTATCGTTTTTGATATAGGCGCTGTCGTTGTTTTTCAGAAAATACTTAAGTTCTTTTCCAAGTGACATATAATAAACTCTATAATTTTGTAACTCTGCTTCAGAAACACCGGGCTTTACTTTTTCCCAGGTTAAGTTTTCGAGCGGAGCTTCCTTATCAAATGAAAGGATGTTTTTTGCTTTATTATATATTGAAAACAGGGCGGCATACTGAAGCTTTTCGTTATTATATTTGGGTACTTCTGCAGTATAGAGATAATAAGTTTGGCTCGCAGGATTATATTGACGGAAGTACAGCTTTTTGCGGCCAAAAGAGTCGATATACAGTAAAGAATTTTTGTCCTCAGAAAGAATTTTTTCCGGGTCATTATATTTTTTGATGTCTGCAACCGGAAATAGGTCCGGATTGTCTGATTTTCCAACAAAAAGAAGCTCTCCGGAATCATCTTCCGAAAAATCATTCTTAATGCTGATCCCCTGAGGATACGAAGATTCATCTTCTGCGTCCCGCGTTTGCTCAGGATCAGTGAGATTAAGATTAGAACTGGAAAATGAATATTCTTTCACATGATTGTTCACAGGAAGCATTAAATCAATGGTATTTGCAGAATCAATAGTGTAGGAAACCTTGGTCAGGAATAGTTGCTTCTGATCTTCAGCCTTGCGGATAGAATCTATCTGAGCCTGAGGAATTCCCAGCAGCTGATCATTATATTCATCAACTTTTACTACTTCTTTCTTACACGAAAGCAGGAACAGAAGTCCAAATATGAGGAATGTGGAATAAATTTTTACCATAGCCTAATTTAGGACTTTAAAGTAAGAAAATTATTTTATTTCAATCTTTTCTCCTCCGAATTTCGGCTGTACCCCGAAAAGCAGGTCCCAGTACACTTTTGCTTTCGCAAGGTATTCTCTCAGGTTGGTTTTTAAACCTGCATATTTGTTCACATCTGCCGCATTGAACCCGAAAGCTTCCATTCCGTTTTCCCTGGCGAGAAACACAGCTCTCTCATTGTGGAATTTCTGTGAAATGATCACCAGTTTATTCTGCCCGAAAATCTCCTTAGCTCTGACCACAGAATCCAGTGTCCGGAATCCGGCATGGTCCATCACGATTTTGTCTTTTGGAATGCCATATTTCATCAAAGTAAGCTGCATGTCTTCAGGTTCATTATAATCCTTGGTGCTGTTATCTCCGCTTACGATGATGTATTTGATTTTCCCGCTTTTGTACAGATCAATGGCTGCCTGAATCCTGTTATAGAAATAAGCGTTAGGCATTCCGTTGCTTAATGTTTTGCCGGTTCCCAGTAGTAAAGCCGTTTTCGTTTCAGGAACATCGGCAATGCGGTAAGAAACAAAAGCGCTGCTTTCTTTTCTGATGCTGTAATTGGCCCAGGCTATAAAAATAATTCCCACCGCAAGAAGCAGCAGGAACATTTTAAAAATATTTTTAATTACTTTTTTCATCCGGAATACTGTTTTTTAAAACTCAAGTCCGTTCGGGAAAGCTTTTTTTCTGAATATTAATAGTAAAGCTGCTCCTACCGTAATAGCGGAATCAGCTACATTGAAAATATATTTGAAGAATTCAAGATGCTTACCACCGATCAAAGGGATATTTTCAGGAACGTACCAGTCTACCAAAGGGAAGTGAAGCATGTCTACCACGCAGCCTTTCATAAAGGAAGAATAACCCTGTCCTATTGGAACAAACTTGGAAACGCCGCCGTACCCGATCCATCGGTCGATGCTTTGGTCGTAAACCGTTCCGCTGTCGAAGATCAGTCCGTAGAACATACCGTCAATGATATTTCCGATAGCACCGGCAAAAATAATAGCCATTGGGATCAGAAGATAATTGGAAGCTCCCTGTTTCAGCCATTTTTTGAACATATAAACCATTCCTCCGATTAAGAAAAGTCTCAGGATCACCAGGAAATATTTTCCGATGATTCCTCCGAAATGAAGCCCGTAAGCCATTCCCGGATTCTCTACAAAAGTCAGTTTAAAGCCCGGAAGAACAGTGACACTGTCATCCAGATTGAAATGGGTTTTGATGTAAATTTTTGAAGCCTGATCAATTAACAATACTAAAAATGTTATAGCTAAGATCTTTTTCATTACTGTCCTTTTGGTTTAGAAGGTTTCTCCGGGTTTTTCTTGTCGAAAATTTTCTTCGCCACCTTTTCCGTATGGAACGTATTTTTGGTTTGAGTACGCTCATATCTGATGTTCATATCTTTTAAAACACTTTTCAGTGCGCTCATTTCCATAGGATTTTTAGGATGTACTATGATAGATTCCATTTTCTTTTCTGTTTTAAATGTTACATTTTGGACAGTTCATCGAGTCTTTTCCGGTCTTTTGCAGACAGGTCATGGATCCCGTTTTTGCCCATCTTACTCAAAAGTCTGTCGATTTCTTTTTCCCTTTCCCGTTTATCAGAATTAAACTGATCATCGATGGTGTAGTTCTTCTGCTGATCGGGGAAGAATCTGTTTTTGATCCAGGCCCTGTTTACAAACAGCAAAACTGCGGCCACGATGATGCCTAAAATTAATACTCCGCTCATGGGTATACATTAAAAATTAGGTTTATAAAGTATCCGCGAATACGATATAAACCCAATATTATTTTTACAAACCTAAATGGTTTATTTCTGCATATTTTTCGCTTCAATGCTCAGCGTAGCGTGAGGAACGGCTAAAAGTCTTTCCTTAGGAATCAGCTTTCCTGTCACTCTGCATACACCGTAGGTTTTATTTTCGATACGGATCAAAGCATTCTTAAGATCACGTACGAATTTTTCCTGGCGCCCGGCCAATATAGAGTTCTGCTCCTTGCTCAGTGTTTCTGCTCCTTCTTCAAAAGCTTTGAAGGTAGGAGAAGTATCATCCGTACCATTGTTCTGGTCGTTGATGAAGCTTTCTCTGATCAGCTGAAGATCTCTTTCTGCTTTTTCTATTTTTTCTTTTATGATAGCCTTAAATTCCTGTAAATCAGCATCGCTGTATCTTACTCTTTCGTCTGACATATTCTTTTCTCTTTTTTAATAAAATTATGAAATGGAATTTGAAATACAATAACTATATGTTAATTTTTTTCGACATTTATCTTAAAATTAACCTCATCTATTTCGATTTCGTTAAAATTTGAAAGTGAAGATACAATTTCTATTTTATTTGACAAGACCTCTGAAGAAATATATTCCTCATTTTTCCTAACATCTTCAAGGAATGGTGAGTTTTCTTCAAGAGATATTTTTATTCTGTCTGTCAGTTCAAAGTCCTTCTCTTTTCGCAGGTTCTGAATTCTGTTAATGAACTCCCTTGCGATACCTTCAGATTTTAATTCTTCTGTTAACGTCAAATCTAGTGCCACAGTTGTTTTCCCGTCGGAAGTTACCGTCCATCCCGGGATATCTTTTGTAGAGATTTCCACATCATCAAGAGTGATCTCATATCCCTGAATATCTACTTTTCCGTCTTTTTCAAGAGCGGCGATTTGTTCTGTATTCAGATTGGCGATTTCTCCTCCTACCGTTTTCATGTCTTTTCCTAATTTAGGACCTAAAGCTTTGAAATTCGGCTTGATTTGTTTTACAATTAAATGAGAGGCTTCCTCAGCATTGATCAACTGTAATTCTTTAACGTTCACTTCCTGTTTGATCAGGTCTGCAACGGCTAAGATCTGCTCTTCCGTTTTTGAATCCAACACAGGAACCAATACTTTCTGTAACGGCTGGCGAACTTTTACATTTTCTTTCTTTCTCAGGGAGAAAACCATGCTCGTGATATTCTGAGCCAAGTGCGTTTTTTCAACCAGATCCTGATCGATCAGACTTTCGTCAGCGACAGGGAAATCTGTTAAATGCACAGATTCACAGTTTTCTTTTCCTGTTACTTTATTTAAATCCTGATACAATTGATCCATAAAGAACGGAGCAATAGGCGCGGATAGTTTCGCAACCGTTTCAAGACAGGTATATAAAGTCTGGTAAGCCGAGATTTTATCATCAGAATATTCTCCTTTCCAGAAACGTCTTCTGCACAGTCTTACATACCAATTGCTCAGGTTATCATTCACAAATGTGCTGATTGATCTGGCTACTCTTGTCGGTTCGTAATCTTCGTAGAATGCTTTTACTTCTTTAATTAAAAGATTAAGCTCAGAAAGGATCCATCGGTCTATTTCCGGACGGTTTTCCACTTCTTTCTCCGTATAATTGAATCCATCCACATTCGCATACAGGGCAAAGAATGAATACGTATTGTAAAGTGTTCCGAAGAACTTTCTTCTCACTTCGTCGATTCCTTCGATGTCAAATTTCAGGTTTTCCCAAGGATTCGCATTCGAGATCATATACCATCTGGTAGCATCCGGACCGTATACTGAAAGGGTTTCGAACGGATCTACTGCATTTCCTTTGGATTTTGACATTTTCAGGCCATTTTTATCCAGAACAAGCCCATTACTCATTACATTTTTATAGGCAACTGAATCAAAAACCGCCGTTCCGATCGCGTGAAGGGTGTAGAACCAACCACGAGTCTGGTCAACGCCTTCTGCGATAAAATCTGCCGGGAATGCTTTATTATTGTCAATTAATTCTTTATTCTCAAAAGGATAATGCAACTGAGCGTAAGGCATCGAACCTGAATCGAACCAAACGTCGATAAGGTCACTCTCACGGTTCATTGATTTTCCTGAATCTGAAACCAGAACCACTTTGTCTACTACATTTTTGTGAAGATCCACCAATTCATAGTTCTGCTCAGACATATTTCCTATGATAAAACCCTGGAACGGATTTTCTTTCATAAATCCTGCTGCAACAGACTTTTCGATCTCATTATATAATTCCTCTACAGATCCGATGATCTTTTCTTCTTTCAGATCTTCCGTTCTCCAGATTGGCAAAGGAATTCCCCAATATCTTGAGCGGGAAAGGTTCCAGTCGTTTACATTTTCAATCCAGTTAGCAAAACGTCCTTCTCCCGTAGATTTAGGCTTCCAGTTAATTTCTTTGTTTAAATCTACCAATCTGTCTTTCACAGCGGTCATTTTCACAAACCATGAATCCAGCGGATAGTACAAAACAGGTTTGTCAGTTCTCCAACAGTGCGGATAACTGTGGACGTATTTCTCTACTTTGAAGGCTTTGCTTTCAGTCTTCAGAACGATGGCAAGTTCCACATCCCATGATTTCTCTGGCGCAGTTCCGTCATCATAATATTCGTTCTTGATATATTTTCCTGAGAATAATTCAGGAACATTTTCTCCTTTGATAAATCTTCCCTGTAAATCTACCAGCGGAACCAGACTGTCATTGTCGTCTTTTATCAACATTGGCGGAATTCCGGCTTCTTTTGCCACTCTTGCATCATCCGCACCAAAAGTAGGAGCGATGTGAACGATACCGGTTCCGTCCTCTGTGGTTACGAAATCTCCCAAAATCACTCTGAAAGCTTTTTCAGGGGAATCATTAGGCGTAAACCAAGGAATCAGCTGCTCATATTGAGTTCCGGCAAGCTTTTCTCCTGTAAATTCTTTTACGATTTTGAAAGGAATCACCTTGCTTTCTGCAGTATAACCAGCGAAATCTTCATCGGTTCCTTCTGCATATTTCTTACCGAATACTTTAGGTAAAAGAACTCTGGATAAAACAATAGTTATGGGTTCAAAAGTATATTGGTTGAACGTTTTAACTAAAACATATTCAATATCTCTACCTACAGCCAATGCTGTGTTGGATGGTAAGGTCCATGGAGTTGTTGTCCATGCAAGAATGCTTACATCTCCTTCAGCGTCACTAAATAATTCAGAAGATTCTTTTTTGACTTTGAACTGAGCTACAACTGTAGTATCAGAAACATCGTGATAAGTTCCCGGCATATTTAATTCCGCAGAAGAAAGTCCTGTTCCTGCTTTCGGAGAATAAGGCTGGATCGTATAGCCTTTGTACAATAATTCTTTATTATACAACTGCTTCAGCAACCACCAAACCGTCTCCATATATTTTGACTTATACGTGATATACGGATCTTCAAGATCTACCCAGTATCCGATCTTTTCCGTAAGGTTGTTCCATACGTCTGTATATCGCATTACCGCTTCACGACAAGCTTTATTATAGTCTTCAATAGAGATTTTTTTGCCAATATCCTCTTTAGTAATTCCTAATTCCTTTTCTACGCCCAGTTCTACAGGAAGTCCATGTGTATCCCAGCCCGCTTTACGGAAAACCTGTTTTCCGTTCTGAGTCTGGTAACGACAAAAAATATCCTTTAGTGCTCTGGCCATAACGTGGTGAATTCCGGGCATACCGTTTGCCGAAGGCGGACCTTCATAAAAAACAAACTCGGCATTACCCTCGCGAATCTCAACACTTTTACTGAACGTTTTATTCTGTTTCCAAAACTCCGATACATTCTCGGCTATGTCAATAAGGTTGAGGTTTTTGTATTCTTTAAATTGGCTCATTGTAAATATCTCAATATCGTTGATTAATTAAGTCTGCAAATTTACTAAATTTTGTCGGTTTATAATATATGTTTTATTTAGCTTATATCTATTAAAAAGTTCAATTTCAGAAATATAAATAGGGGAAGAGATAAAAAGTGATGGTGAATGGTGAATACGTCAATTTTTCCTGTGAATTTTATAACATTTTTTCAGCAATAATGACTGCTTTTAGCTCACTTAACAAAATAGAGTTTTAGCTCAAATCCAAACAGTAAAACAATTTGCATTGTGCCAATTTGTGCAGTCAGCGGTAAATAATACAACTCACAGTTTTTACAAGATATCGCAGATCTTTCGAACCTATACCCATCTGCAGAAATGTATCGGACTATCCTATTCAATAGCAGCGGGCTTTAGCCCGCTTAAAAAATAACGTTCCAACCCTTGGCTTTAGCCAAACCTTAGCCCAAAGAATATTCAGTGTATACAAACACACCAGTATTTCACGCAATCATCCGTGTAAATCCGTGCGATCTGTGGTTAAAATAAAATCATTCCCCATAAAGGCGAACAGAAAATCATAAAAATCCCATGTAGTATAATTTAAAATTTCGTAAATTTAAATAACTCCCAAACCCAACCACTGCATGAAAGCCCTGTCCAAAGTTATATTTGTTATTTGTTTCATCAGTACGATTATCACATCTGCTCAGAGAAACTATCCACAAAATTATTTCCGGAATCCTCTGAATATCCCCATGCAGCTGGCAGCCAACTTCGGAGCTATTCGTTCCAATCATTTTCACATGGGATTGGATTTACGGACTAACAGTCAGGAAAATCTGTCGGTTCTTGCTGCAGCTGAGGGTTATGTGAGCAGGATAAAAGTGGAAAGATATGGCTTTGGAAATGCCGTTTATATTACTCATCCGAATGGTTATACTACGCTGTATGCGCATCTCAACAAGTATTATGACAAACTGGATGAATTTGTAAAAGAAAGACAATATAAAGACGAAAAATGGGAGCAGGATATCACATTTTCTCCCGGACAGTTTCCTGTAACCAAAGGACAGCTCATTGCTTTGAGCGGAAATACCGGAGGCTCAGCCGGACCGCATTTGCATTTTGAAATCAGAGATACAAAAACGGAAGAATGTATCAATCCTTTGCTCTTCGGATTTAATATTCCTGATGGTATAGCACCTATTATCAGCGGACTTTATTGGTATGACCGACGTTTCAGTACCTATGAACCCGGTGCCAACGGAATTGCTGTAAAAAAAGCTGGCAGTACGTACACAACTGATTTGGTTCAGGTGAGTTCACCAACAGTCAGCTTTGCGATAAAAGCAGTAGATAAAGCCAATCAGGGATTTAATCTAGGAATTTATCATGCAGAATTATTAATGGACGACCGCCTGATCTACAGTTTTTCCATTGATCAGGTAAGTTATGATGATACCCGGTATATCAACGGCTGTATCGATTATACCAAGTTTTCAAAAGATAAGATGAGCATTCAGCATTTATCTTCTTTACCGGGAATGAAATTGAAAAATTACAGTCAACCGGATTTAAATGGACTGATCACGCTTGAGGATGAAGATATTCACAATATTGAAATTGTTTTAAAGGATGTCAACGGAAATACAAGCCGGTTGAAAACAAAAGTACAGTTGAATAAAAATTCAGAGACAGTTTCACCGATTGGAAACGCGATACTGCCGAATCAGGGAAAAACAATTACTAGTGAAAATGCTGAGATCAGTTTCAGTAAAAATGCAGTGTATGACGCCGTGAATTTTCAAATGTCTGAAAAGCAGGCGACCAATGCGGATGGAATTTCAAATACAATTGTTCTGCAATCTTCCTACATTCCGATGCATGATGATTACACCTTAAAAATAAAACCCAACAGAAAATTAAACAGTGATGAAAAAGAAAAAACAATTGTTCTCTTTGATTATGGAAGCGATACAAAGGCAATCAAAGGAAAGTGGAGTGGTGACAGAATGGAAACACAGTTCAACAGATTGGGCACAGCAACATTGCTATTGGATCAGAGTTTACCATCTGTCTCTACGGGTTGGAAAGATGGAGCTCTTGTAAACGGCAGCACTTTGAGGTTGAGCGGAAAAACTAAAATTGGAGACATCATATCATTCCGTGCGGAATTGGATGGGAAATGGCTTCGATTCGCCCGTGTTAAAGATGATTTTGTTTATGTTTTTGATGAAAAATGTCCCAAAGGTTCAGGCGCACATACTTTAAAAGTAACCACAATCAACACAGCCGGGAATGAAAATACACAGACTTTTACCTTTGAGCGATAAAATTATTGGGACTTCAGGTTTTTAATTTTTTAATCATTCCATCTTTTAATTTTAATTAAATAAATTTGTTCCTTAAAATTAAATCATTGGAATTCTATCCGGCCATCGAGAAATCAAATCTTCAGGACATCAAAAAGTTTCAGGAGCATAAGCTTCAGGAGCTTCTCGCTTATCTTGAAAAAAAATCACCTTTTTATCAGAAACTGTTTCAGGAAAACGGGATCAATATTTCGGATATTCAGACGTTGGAAGACCTGCGGAAAATTCCTACAACTACAAAAGATGACCTGCAGCAGCACAATCACGACTTTTTCTGTATTCCACCGGATAAAATTGTGGACTACAGCACTACTTCAGGAACGTTGGGCGATCCGGTTACTTTCGGGCTTTCCGACAGTGATCTCGAAAGACTGGCTTACAATGAAGCAATTTCCTTTGCCTGTGCAGGAATTCAGAAAGGGGATGTTGTCCAGATGATCACTACGATTGATAAAAGATTTATGGCTGGGCTAGCTTATTTTCTGGGATTGAGAAAGATGGGTGCCAGTGTGGTCAGAATGGGACCCGGTATTCCGGAGCTGCAATGGGATTCTATTTTCAGATACAAACCCAAATACCTGATCACCGTTCCGTCTTTCCTTTTAAAGATGATCGATTATGCTGAAAAACATGGAGTAGATTACAAAAATTCAAGTGTTTACGGAGCCGTTTGTATCGGTGAAAGTATCAAGAACCAGGATTTTACAGACAATATTCTTTCGCAGAAGATTAAAGAGAAGTGGAATATTAAATTATTCTCCACATACGCTTCTACAGAAATGAGCACAGCCTTCACGGAGTGTGAATTTCAAATTGGAGGACATCATCATCCGGAATTGATTATCACTGAAATCCTTGATGATAACGAAAATGCTGTCGCAGAAGGAGAAAACGGTGAATTGACGATCACCACTCTAGGTGTTGAAGCCATTCCTTTGCTGCGTTTCAAGACGGGGGATATTGTCAAAGCTCATAATGAACCATGTGGTTGTGGAAGAAACACAATGAGGCTCGGTCCTGTTGTCGGAAGAAAACAGCAGATGATCAAATATAAAGGAACAACGCTGTATCCGCCGGCGATGACTGATATTTTAAATGATTTCAATACTATTTTATGCTATCAGATCGTTATTCAGTCTAATGAAATCGGGCTGGATGAAATTATTATTAAACTAAGCACAGATCAGGATCAGGAAACTTTCGTCAATGAAGTTCGTGACCACTTCCGTGCAAAGCTCAGAGTAAGCCCTAAAATTGAAATCATAGACTTTGATATTTTGTCCAAAACTGTTTTTAATCCAAACAGCAGAAAACCGATCACATTTATAGATTTGAGATAAAAATCAAATTTTTTGCGTATTAAATTTTAAAAAAAATTATAAACATGAAAAAATTATTATTGCTACTGTTTATGGCAGTTGCAACGACCACTTTCGCACAGGAAAAATTCAGTGTTGTGTCAGGAAATTTTCTTGCCTTAAAAGATCAGACTGAAGTAAATGTAGAACTGAAGTTTGAAAATGTATTATTTATGAAAGAAAATATTACAGAATCTCAATATCTTGAAAACAGGAAAAAACAAGTTCTGGAAAATCCTAAAAGAGGCGAAGAAGCATGGAAGAAATGGATTGACGAGTGGGAACAATATAAAAAAGAGACTTATGCAGATTATTTGATAAAAGGATTAAACAAATCATATAAAAATATTTCATTTAAAAAGGACAATTCTGCAAAATATACCTTGTTGCTGGAAACAAAATGGGTCTTCCCCGGCTGGCACGCAGGAATTACTGCAATGTCTGCAGAAATAACAGGTAAGATAAAACTGGTGGAAACAGGCAATCCTTCAGTTATTTTAGCTGAAATAGAACTTAATGAATTTGATAAATTTGTGAATAATAAAGAGTTCGTAATGGAGTATGGTCGAATTGCCGCAGGTTATGAATCTGCCGGAAGATATGTAGGAAGAGAAATAAAGAAAGCTTTAAGATAAAACAAAAACCGGTCTGAAATTCAGACCGGTTTTTTTATGATTGTTCCTGCTGTTGCTGTTTTTCAAGCTTAATCAGATTCGCAAGATTTTTAATAACCGTATCGTGCTTCTTTACAAACGGATTGTCCTTATTCCAGACATATCCTGCGAGTACCGCACATATTTTTCTCTTCACATCTTCGTTTTCCGGTCTGTGGAAGAAAAGCTCCTGAAGATTTCCCGTATACCATTCCTTCACATAAGTGGTGAAAACATCCACCCCGTAAAGAATATAATCTGAGTATTCCGTCTGCCAGTTAATTTTCTCGCCGTTCAGCTGTCGTAAAGCCAGTTTTGCAGCAAGCATCCCGGATTCCGTGGCAAAGGCCATTCCTGATGAGAACACAGGATCAAGGAACTCAGATGCATTTCCGGTAAGCGCATATCCGTCCCCGAATAATTGTTTTACCGAACATGAATAATCTTTCAGATGTCTTGGTTCAAAAAGGAAATCTACATTCCCGAAACGTTTTACATAATAATCGGACAGAGAAATAGCCTTTCTTAGAGCTTCTGCAGTATCACCATTTTCAGAAAGCTTATCGATATATTCTGTAGGGCCTACAATTCCAACACTCGTATTTCCGTTAGAGAAAGGAATCACCCAAAGCCATACTTCAGTTTCTATAATATCAAAAGAGATCAGCGTTCCTTCTTCGCCTTCCTCTCTGTTAATATCTTCTACATGGGCAAAAATCGCAGAATGTGGAGAAAGTTTGGAAGGTTTTTCAAGATCTAGAAGCCTTGGAAGCACTCTTCCGTATCCACTTGAATCGATAACGAATTTAGAATGGATTTCTTTCGTTTCGCCATCTTTGGTTTTTACAGTCGTGATAGAATCTGTACCGTTAAATTGGATATCGATTACTTCGGTTTCAAATTCAAGATCGATGCCTTTGTTGATCACTTCCTGAGCAAGAGTATTATCAAAATCAGCTCTAGGAACCTGCCAGGTCCAGTCCCAGCCTTCCCCGAACTTATCGCTGAAATCAAAAATGCAGACTTCATCGCCCCGTAAAAAACGGGCGCCCAGTTTTTTTTCAAAGCCCATTTTATCCAAAGCGGGGAAAAGTCCGGCCTCGTCAAAATGATCCATTACTCTGGGAATTAAGCTTTCACCTACTACAAGTCTGGGGAATTTTGTCTTTTCGACCACTTTTACGTTGATATTGTTCTTCTTTAAGTATGAAGAAGATACGCATCCGGAAGGCCCAGCCCCGATTACAAGAACATCAACAAATTCTTTGCTCATCTTGATTTTTTATTTTAATAATAACTTCTATCTTTGCCGCAAAATTAGTGACAAATAATTAATATTTTACAAAATTATCAACTATTACTTTTAATTGATGAAAATAAATAACTTTTTAGAACTGAAGGATTTTCAAAAAATTATCATTGAGAACGAAAAAATTGAACTGGACGAAACACTTTTGAATAGAGTGGAAACGAGTTTTCAGTTTTTAAAGGAATTTTCGCGGAACAAAGTAATATATGGTGTGAATACCGGGTTTGGGCCTATGGCTCAGTTCAAAATCAGCGATGAAGATACCCATCAGCTTCAGTATAACCTGATCAGGAGTCATTCTTCAGGGATCGGAAATCCGTTGCCTGCTCAGGAAGTAAAAGCCTGTATGCTGGCAAGACTTAATACCCTTTCACTTGGGAATTCCGGCGTTCACCAGTCTGTGGTTCATTTACTTAAAGAATTGATCAACAGAGATATTACACCTTTGATCTTTGAACACGGAGGAGTAGGAGCAAGTGGGGATTTGGTACAGCTTGCCCATCTTGCTTTGGTACTGATAGGAGAAGGGGAAGTTTTTTATAATGGTGAAAGAAAAGCGACAAAAGATGTTTTTGAAGCGGAAGGATTAGAGCCTATCAAAGTAGAGATTCGTGAAGGACTTGCTTTGATGAACGGAACTTCTGTGATGTCCGGGATAGGAATCGTTAATGCCTATAAAGCGAACCAGTTAACTGATATTTCAATCAGGCTTTCATGTGCGATCAATGAAATCGTTCAGGCGTATGACGACCACCTTTCGGAAGCTTTGAACGGGACGAAAAAACATTACGGTCAGCAGAAAGTAGCAGAAAGAATGCGTACTCATCTGGCAGACAGTAAACTGATCAGAAAAAGAGAAGACCATCTTTATACCCATTTTGAAGAGCAGGAAAAAGTGTTTAAGGAAAAAGTTCAGGAATACTATTCATTAAGATGTGTTCCGCAGATCTTAGGCCCTGTTTTAGATACTTTGGAATATACTGAGAATGTTCTTGAAAACGAGATCAATTCAGCGAATGACAACCCGATTATCAATGTTGCAGACAAGCATGTTTATCACGGAGGAAATTTCCACGGAGATTATATTTCATTGGAAATGGACAAGCTGAAAATCGTAGTTACCAAGCTGACGATGCTGGCAGAAAGGCAGTTGAACTACCTTTTAAATGCAAAGATCAACGAAATTTTGCCTCCTTTTGTAAATTTAGGTAAATTAGGGTTTAATTTCGGGATGCAAGGGGTGCAGTTTACAGCAACATCTACTACGGCGGAAAGCCAGATGTTATCCAATTCTATGTATGTACACAGTATACCTAATAATAATGATAATCAGGATATTGTAAGCATGGGAACCAATGCAGCAGTGATTTGTAGAAAAGTGATCGAGAATGCATTTGAAGTATTGGCGATTGAAGCGATTACCATCATTCAGGCTGTTGAATACCTTGGATTCCAGGATAAAGTTTCGTCTTCTACCAAAGAACTGTACGACGAAATAAGAAAGATTATTCCTGCATTTTCAGACGATATGGTAATGTATCCATATTTGGAAAACGTAAAGCAGTATCTTAAAAATATAAAGTAAGACATGAAAAAGGCACTGATTTTTTCTCTGTTAGCAATAGGACAAATACTTTTTGCCCAGGAATTAGCTTTGGTGAAGGAAAAATCAACAATAGGATACATCGATAGATCCGGGAAGTATATTATCTATCCGACTTTCGATGCGGCAAAAAGCTTCTCAGATGGCTTAGCTGCTGTGAAGATAAAGCAACTTTGGGGATTCATCGGAAAAGACGGTAAAATGGTTATTGAACCTTCTTTCACCAATATAAGAGAATTCCATGATGGAATCTGCATCGTTGAAAAAGACGGAGCATGGATGTACATCAATAAAAAAGGGGAGAAACTGACGATGCCTTCCTCAGAAAAGCTGTATGATTTTAATGAAGGGTTAGCTTTTTTTAAAATTAATAATAAAATAGGAGCATTCAATACAGCAGGAAAAGTGGTCATCCGTGAAGAATATGACGTGATTAAACCTTTTCAAAACGGTTTTGCAAAAGCCTCAAAAAACAGTAAGTGGGGAATCATCAATACAAAAGGTGAAATTATTGTTCCTTTTGAATATGACGACGTTGGAGAATATTCAAACGGAATTACATGGGCACAAAAAGATAAATCTTTTGGAATTATCGATGGAAAAGACTTTAAAGTATTAGATGGAGTAGATAAAATCTGGGATTTTGATAATCAAACGATTACTTATGCCAAGAAAAACGGCAAAATCGGTTTCGTAGATAAAACGGGAACATGGATTATTGAACCTCAGTTTGAGAAGGCGAGAAGCTTTAGTCAAAACTTAGCTCCGGTTTGTCTGAAAAATAAATGGGGCTATATTGATCCCACAGGAAACTTTGTGATAGAGCCACAGTACAGTGATGCAGAAGTTTTCAGCAGTGACAATCTTGCTCCGGTAAGAGGAAAAGGTTGGGGATTTATTGACAAGACAGGAAAAATAGTTATTCCAATGGGGTACGAAATCTCTGCAAGTTTTGGCTTCGGAGAAAAAAATAAAGGATTTAATCAGGGTGTTTCAAGAGTGAAAAAAGGAGGAAAATGGGGATTCATCGATACATCCGGAAATCTGCTTGGCGATAAATGGTTCTTTAACGCAGAGCTTTTTCAAAATTAAAAAAACTAACACTAAGACATGAAATGTGCAATCGTAACAGGCGGATCCAGAGGAATTGGAAGGGCAATCTGTCTAAAACTGGCAGAAGAAAAAAACTACCATATTTTAATTAATTATACTTCAAACGATATGGCAGCAAAGGAAACTTTAGCTAAAGTACAGGAGTTGGGTGCTACAGGAGAGATCCTTAAATTTGACGTAGCCAATGCCGAAGAAAGCCTGAATGTTTTGACCCAATGGCAGGACAGCAATCCGGACGCCATCGTTGAGGTGATCGTAAATAACGCCGGCATCACAAGAGACGGATTATTCATGTGGATGCAGAGTGAAGACTGGAACAGTGTCATCAACACAAGTCTGAACGGTTTTTTTAACGTGACCAATTTCTTTATCCAGAAACTTTTGCGCAACAAATACGGAAGAATCATCAATATGGTTTCTGTTTCCGGAGTAAAAGGCACGGCAGGACAAACCAATTATTCTGCAGCAAAAGGAGCTTTGGTAGGCGCTACAAAAGCTTTGGCTCAGGAAGTGGCTAAAAGAAATATCACTGTAAATGCAGTAGCTCCTGGATTCATCAGAACAGATATGACCCAGGATTTCAATGAAGACGAACTTAAAGCGATGATTCCGGCTAACAGATTTGGAGAAGCGGAAGAAGTAGCGGATCTGGTTGCGTTTTTAGCGTCAAGAAAAGCATCATACATTACCGGTGAAATAGTGAACATCAACGGAGGAATTTACTCATAAATCAGGTAGCAGATCATAGGTAGCAGTGAAGAGCTGCAACCTAAAACCTGCAATCTAAAACCTTTAATTATAAATGGAAAATAGGGTTGTAATTACCGGAATGGGAATTTATTCTTGCATCGGGACCTCTTTGGAAGAAGTCAAAGAATCCCTATATCAAGGAAAATCCGGTATTGCTTTAGTACAGGAAAGAAAAGAATTCGGATTCAGGTCTGGCCTTACAGGCGTAGTGCCGAAACCGGACCTCAAAAATCTACTCAACAGACGCCAGCGTGTAAGCATGGGCGAGGAAAGTGAATATGCTTACCTTGCGACCAGCGATGCGCTTAAACAGGCAGGCATAGACCAGGATTTCATGGACAGCCATGAAGTAGGGATTTTATACGGAAACGACAGTGTTTCTCAGGCAGTTGTTGAGTCTATCGATATTGCAAGAGAAAAGAAAGATACAACATTGATGGGATCCGGAGCGATCTTTAAATCAATGAATTCTACGGTAACAATGAACCTTTCGACTATTTTTAAACTGAAAGGCATCAACCTTACCATTAGTGCAGCGTGTGCCAGCGGCTCGCATTCTTTGGGACTGGCGCATATGATGATCAGCAATGGTTTTCAGGATATGATTATCTGCGGCGGAGCTCAGGAAACGAACAAATATTCAATGGCAAGTTTTGACGGACTGGGTGTGTTTTCTGTGAGAGAAGACGAACCTACCAAAGCATCAAGACCTTTTGATTCCGGAAGAGACGGACTGATCCCAAGCGGAGGAGCAGCCAGTCTTGTGGTGGAAAGTTTAGAATCTGCACAGCGAAGAGGAGCAACTATTCTTGCAGAAATTGTAGGATATGGTTTCTCATCAAACGGTGGACATATTTCAACACCGAATGTTGATGGTCCTGCTTTAGCGATGCAAAGAGCTCTGAAACAGTCAGGATTAAAAGTTGAAGATATCGATTATATCAACGCTCATGCGACTTCCACACCTATTGGAGATGCCAATGAAGCCAAAGCCATTCACGAGATCTTCGGAAGCGAGATTCCGGTAAGTTCTACCAAGTCTATGACCGGTCATGAATGCTGGATGGCAGGGGCGAGTGAAGTGGTTTACTCCATTCTGATGATGCAGAATGATTTTGTTGCACCGAACATCAATCTGGAAAACCCTGACGATGAGGCGAAAAAGATAAATTTAATCTCAAAAACGAAAACTCAAAAAATTGACGTATTTTTGTCGAATTCTTTCGGATTTGGGGGAACCAACTCCGCATTAATAGTAAAAAAATTTGATTAAAAACATGGAAAGGGAAAAAATTGTTGACATCGTTAATGATTTCTTAGTAAACGAATTCGAGGTCGACGGCGATGAGATCAGTAATGACGCCAACCTGAAAAAGACGCTTGGACTGGACAGTCTGGACTATATCGATATGGTCGTAGTGATTGAATCTAATTTCGGAGTGAAATTAGGAGAGGCAGATTTTAAAAAAATGGTCACGTTTGATGATTTCTATACTACGATTGAGCAGAAGATTGCTGAAAAAAACGCATAACTATCGATCGAACTTTACTCTTTAACAATATACCAATGTAATAGTGTAACAGTGTACCAATGATGTATAGATGCAGCAATAGCATTGTTACATTGGTAGACTGTTACATTGATAAATTAGACTTATGAACAAGTGGAAAGGTAAATCTAAAGGAACCATACTGGGATATAAAATATTCGTCTGGTGTATTAGAAATATCGGGATCCGGAGTTCATATGTTGTGCTCTACTTTGTAGCTTCCTATTACTTTTTGTTTCTAAAAAAGAGCAACCGTTACATCTTTTATTATTTTCAGAAAAGACTTGATTATAGTTATTGGAAATCAAAAGCTTGTGTCTTTAAAAGTTATTTTACTTTTGGAAAGATTTTGATTGATAAAACAGCAATTTCTGCCGGTTTAAGGGAAAAATATACCTATGAATTTGATGGTGTAGAAAATCTTAAGAATCTTTTAGCTGAAAAGAAAGGCGGGGTTCTCATCAGTGCTCATATCGGGAATTTTGAAATTGCAGAACACTTCTTTGCCGATATCGATTTCGACTGTCAGATCAATCTGGTGACTACAGATCAGGAAGTGACGGTGATCAAAGAATATCTCGAAAGTGTCGCCGTAAAACAGAGCAATATCAAATTCATCTACGTCAAAGAGGATATGTCGCATATTTTTGAGATCAATCAGGCTTTGTCAAATAATGAACTGATCTGCTTTACCGGAGACCGATACTTTGAAGGTTCTAAATATCTTGAAGCCGATCTGCTGGGTAAAAGTGCTAAATTTCCGGCCGGTCCGTTCCTTATTGCTTCCCGTCTTGGTGTTCCCGTAGTGTATGTGTACGTAATGAAAGAAAAAAATCTTCATTACCACTTATATGCAAGGGTCGCGAAAAATATTAAAAACCGTGATTCTCAGGGGCTTCTCAATTCTTATGTTCAGAATCTGGAATCTATGATCAGAAAATATCCCCTTCAATGGTTCAATTATTTCGATTTTTGGGATGATATTGATTAATTTTTCTAATTTTATCCCTGAAAACTAATTAATAAACTCAAATCGTTAAATAAATTCGGGAATTGGATATCTGAACCTCTCATTTAGGTTTAAATATAATTTCTAAATCTCAGGATTTCTTAATTTTTGAAATAAAAACACACATCTTTTCTCCTTTTGAAAAAAGAATACGACATACTTGTAATCGGTAGCGGATTGGGAGGTCTTGTTTCGGCTCTAATTTTGGCGAAAGAAGGTCTGAAAGTCTGTGTCCTGGAAAAAAACAACCAGTATGGCGGAAATCTTCAAACCTTTTCACGAGATAAACTGATCTTTGATACCGGAGTTCATTACCTTGGAGGCCTTTCAAAAGGACAGAATCTTCACCGTTTCTTTTCCTATCTTGAGATTATGGATGATCTGGAACTCCACAAGATGAATGAAGATGGTTACGACAGGATTTCTTTTGGAGAAGAAAGCATAGAATATCCTCATGCGCAAGGCTATGAAAACTTTGTTGAACAGCTCACCGCACATTTCCCTAATGAAAAACAAAACCTGGAAAGCTATTGCGAAGAGATCCAGTATGTCTGTGCCCAGTTTCCGAGATATCAGGTCGTAGGGAAAGACAGCTATAATGAAGAGATCCTTCACCTCAATACCAAAAGATTCATAGAGTCTGTGACTCAGGATAAAAAACTACAGGCCGTATTGCTCGGGTCGAATTTTTTATACGGCGGTGATTCGGAGAATATACCGTTCTACGTTCATGCGCTTACGGTGAATTCCTATATTCAGAGTGCCTATAAATGTGTCAAAGGAGGAAGCCAGATCACTAAACTTCTGATTAAAAAACTTCGCCAGTATGGAGCAGAAGTTCATAAACACTCCGAAGTTTCAGAATTTGTCTTTAATGAAAATAATGTTCTGTCTTCCGTGAAAACGAAGGAAGGAAAGGAATATGCAGCGAAAAAATTCATTTCAAACATAGAAATCCGCTCTGCGATGAAACTAATGGGGGAAGACCGATTGAGAAAATCCTTTTCGAACAGAGTGATGAGCTGGGAACCTGTTTCTTCGTGCTTCAGTGTCTATCTGGTTTTAAAACCACAGTCTTTTCCGAATTTTAATTATAATATCTACCACTATTCATCAGAAGAAATGGTTTGGAATGCATTCCGATACCGCAAAGAAAGCTGGCCGGAAACTTATATGCTTTCCTCTACACAATCAAAGCATCATCCCGATTATGCAGAAAGCCTTACAGCGATCTCTTATATGGATTTTGATGAGGTGAAATCGTGGGAGAAAACCATCAATACTGTTGCAGAAGAACATGAAAGAGGATTAAAATATGAAGAGTTCAAGCTTGAAAAGGCAGAAAAAATGATCTCGGCATTAGAAAAGAAAATTCCAAACCTCAGACATTCCATAAAAAGCATCTATACTTCATCGCCACTGTCTTACAGGGACTATATCGGCAGTTTTGAAGGAAATATGTACGGATACATGAAAAATTCGGATAACCCGTTAAAAACAATGGTTTCGCCCCGCACAAAGACCGATAATCTGTTCCTCACCGGACAGTCTGTGAATATGCATGGAATTCTGGGAGTAACAATCGGTGCTTTCAATACCTGCGCGGAAATTCTCGGAAAAGAAACGATAGACGATCGTCTGAAACAAATGATCAACATTAATGAAAACAAATAACAGGCTCGCTGCAGCATTCCGGGGAATTCAGTTTTTCCTGATCTTTTCCCTGATGTCGTGTGGCGTTTCGAAATCGATTCATCATATTCCGGATATCAGCAAATATGCCTTGGAAACTCCGAAAGTCAATAAGATCAATGATTCTACGTTCAGTTTCAATCAGAATTATTTAACCAAAAATAAACAGCAGCTCTGGGAACTTTATATCAAAGGAAATCCTGTACAGCTGGGCTATAATAACGGAGCGCTGACTCAAAACCTGATGCAGCAGCAGGAAGAGATCTTCTTTTCCAAAGTGGAAGGTTTTGTTCCTTCAAAATTTAAACAGAAGCTTCTTCGGGGATTTCTGAAATGGTACAACAGAAAAATGTATCTGAATGTAAGGGAAGATTATCAGGCTGAATTGTACGGATTGGCGCAGTATTCCTCGGATAAATACAATTTTATTGCACCCAAATACCTTCGGAACTTATATCTTCATGGAGCTCACGATATTGGCCATGCCATGCAGGATCTGGCGATGGTAGGCTGTACTTCACTCGCAGTCTGGAACGAAAATACAGAAGACGGTCAGCTGCTGATCGGAAGAAACTTTGATTTCTATGTCGGAGACGATTTTGCTAAAAATAAACTGATTGAATTCGTGGAACCCGATACTGGAATTCCATACATGTCAGTAAGCTGGCCGGGAATGATAGGCGTCGTTTCAGGGATGAATAAAGAAGGAATTACGGTAACCATCAATGCCGGAAAATCTAAAATTCCCCTGACTGCCAAAACTCCAATTTCTCTCGTGACACGGGAAATTCTACAATATGCGAAAAATATTGACGAAGCCATTGCCATTGCAAAAAAAAGAAAAGTGTTCGTCTCCGAATCCATTCTGGTAGGAAGTGCTCATGATAAAAATGCGGTGATCATTGAAGTTTCACCCCAAAATTTTGGAGTCTACAAAGTTGAAAATACTAGCAAAGTTTTCTGTACCAACCATTTTCAGTCGGAAGCTTATAAAGACGATAAGAGAAATCAGAAACACATAGTAGAAAGCCATTCCGAATACCGTTACGAGAAACTTCAGGAACTTCTTGAGGAAAAGAAAAAACTCAATCCTGAAAAAATGGCGGCTATTTTACGTGATAAATCAGGTTTAAAAGACCAAAAGATCGGGTACGGAAATGAAAAAGCAATCAACCAGTTATTGGCTCACCATTCGGTTATATTTTCACCTGAAAAAAGACTGGTCTGGGTGTCTTCCAATCCTTATCAGCTGGGAGAATTTGTATGCTATGATCTCAATGAAATATTTTCAGGTAAAAAGGCAGCAGAAAGTTTACAGGCAAAAACAGCACTGAATATCGCCAGAGATCCTTTTGCAGATTCTCAGGAATTTGAGAATTATGAAATGTATAAAATGATGAGCGAAGAGGTGAGTGCTGCGACAAACAGTAAAGATATATTCTTGACAGATGACTTCATTCCCCATTATCTGTCTTTGAATCCTGATTTCTGGTTGGGTTATGACCAGGCAGGTCAATATTATTACAGTAAAAAAGAGTTTGCCAATGCTAAAACTGCGTTTGAAAAAGCCCTGACAAAAGAAATTACTACAGTTCCGGACCGCAAAAATGTGGAAAAATATCTCAAGAAGACTTTAAAAAAAATAAAATGATACCCAAACATATCAAACTGCTGTTCTGCATTCCTTTTATCATCATTATCGGCTACACAGCTTATCTGCTTACTAGATACAGCACTATTCCGGATGTGATCCCGATTCACGGATACGGAGGGAAGAATGACGGATTCGGGAGTAAACTGTTTCTTTTTGCACCTATCGTCTTAAATCTTATCATTTTGGGATTTATCTGGATGATCATCAGAAAACCGGATAAGATCAAATTTACTTTTGAAGTGAAAGAAGAGGATAAAGAAAAAACCTATTATCAGTATCAGCTGGTGTTAATCATTCTCGCCATATTCGTAACCCTGGTGATGAGTCCGCTATCTTTTTCGGGTGTTGTATTTAAATAGTGGTTCACTTAATAAAATTTAATTTCGATACGTGAGTTAATTGATATTTGCATCCAAAATGCGCTTTTTACTTAATATAAAATAATTTTTTTTGAGGTTAATGTGTAAATAATGTAACATTTTAATATTTTTACTACTAACTGGGGAAGTAATCAAATCAATATTTCGTTAAAAAGTAAATCATATGAAAAGAATTCGATTAAGTGCTAAGTTTTTATTGCTTTGTTCTTTTTTTGGTTTTGGCGCATTGTCTGCTCAAAAACACGAGCAGGTTATTAAAAACTACGTTAATTCTGAAAAAACATTTCAAAGAATAAATCCTGAGCTGAAAGCATTTACCATTGTGAATGTAGACCCTTCTAAAAGTTTGAACGGAGACATCGTAGGTATACAGCAGACTATTAATGGAGTTCCTGTCTTTGGAAGTTCAGCGAATGTTCTGATCAGAGAAGATAAAGTACTCAACTTTGCAGATACCTTTATTAAAACCTATCCTTCAGCTGTAAAAGGCAAGCAGAGTGCACAAAAAGATGCGCTGGTGGCAAAAGCTGCGGAACAATGGAACGGATTAGCTACGACCAAAAACAGTGAAGGAAAAGAAGAACCTATAAAAACCAAGCTTGTTTATTTCGCAAAGGGTGGAGAACTGATCCTTGGAAATCTGTTTAATGTAGAAGAGAAAGGAACTGGCAATCTTTGGAGCTTGGTAATCAGCACAGAAGATGGTTCGGTTTTATACCGTGAGAATCTTACTATTTCATGTAATTTCCATGATGGTGACCACGAGCATCTTCCTACCGAATTACATCAGTCAGAACTGAATAATCAGCCTTCTGTACTTCCTGCTTATATAAAGGCAGAAAATAATAGCCTTAACAAGAATTTTGTTCTGGCTCCGGACAACGCTTCTTATAATGTCCTGCCTTTCCCTGTAGAAGGACCTTCTTTTGGGGCAAGAGCATTGCTTAATAATCCATGGGATCTGACAGCTTCTCCTGAGGGATGGCATTCAGATGGAACCAATCACTATACCAATACCAGAGGAAATAATGCGTATGCATATACTGACGAAAACAATACCAATACGGTTCAGTTTTCTGCCGATGGCGGAGCAGCAAGAGCTTTTGATTTTCCGATGGATGTGACGCTTCCTCCACAGAATTACACGTCTGCGGCTGTGACCAATTTATTTTACGTTAATAATAAAATGCATGACGTTTTTTATAAATTAGGATTTACGGAGACGGCAAGAAACTTTCAAACCAATAATTTCGGGATAGGAGGGACAGGAAATGATGCTGTTTTAGCAGAAGGCAGAGATGGTGGGGCGTATAATAATGCAAATTTCCAGTCGCCGGCAGACGGATCTGCACCTAGAATGCAGATGTATCTGTTTGAGCCTACGCAGATGCAGAATCTTTTTTACAATTCACCATCAACTTATACAGGAAGAACACCGATCAGTAAGACGGCACAGTTTGGACCTGCACTTGAAGGAAATGCTCCCGTAACCGGAAATCTGGCACTTTCAGTACCTGCCGATGCATGTACAGCTGTAGCAGCGGGTAGCTTAACGGGTAAAATAGCGGTAGTAACTGCGGCGACTTGTGGTTTTGCAGTGAAGACCAAAAACCTGCAGAATGCCGGTGCTATAGGAGTTGTACAATATCATCCAAACAGTGACACCCCAATACCTTTAGGAGGTGTTGATGCTACAATTACAATTCCTACCATTATGATTGGAAAAACGGAAGGACAGTTTTTAACGGCTGAAATTACTGGTGGGGCAACGATTAACGCAACATTAAAATATGATAAATTAAATTATGTTTACAAAGACGGAAGCTTAGACAATGGGGTTATGGCACACGAATACGGACATGGGATTACCAACCGTATGACGGGTACCGGAAACAACTGTTTAAATTACGGTACTTCCAATGAGCAGATGGGAGAAGGTTGGTCTGATTTCTTTGCCTTAATGCTAACCAACAAACCGGGAGACAACGCTTCTGTTCCCAGAGGTATGGCTACTTTTACGGCCAGCCAGCCTACAGATGGACCTGGGATAAGACCGGCGAAATATTCACCTGATTTTGCAGTTAATAATTTTACCTATACAAGAACTAACGGTATGAAAATTAACGATAATGTGAGGCTAACTAACGGTACTGTAATTCCAGTCACCAGAGCAGATGTTCACAGTATCGGATTTGTATGGGCAACGATGCTTTGGGATCTTAACTGGAAATACGTAGAAAAATATGGGTACAACAGCAATGTACTGGCGGATCCGAACAGTGGAAGCGCAAGAGTGCTGCAATTGGTAGTTGATGCTCTTAAACTGCAGCAGTGTAACCCTAGTTTTATACAGGGAAGAGATGCTATTTTAGCTGCTGAACTGGCAAAGACGAATGGAGTTGATAAGTGTTTGATCTGGAAAGTGTTTGCTAAAAGAGGTTTAGGGGTCAATGCAGCATCAGGAGGACTGGTTGGAATATGGCAGAATTATAATCAGCCGGCTCCGGATTTGAACGACCAGGTTGAAAACTTCGATGTTCCTGCAGATTGTAATGCATTGGCAGTGAATGAAGCTGCTGCTAATACCAAAGGAATATCCATCTATCCGAATCCGGTGAAAACTGAATTTACAATCAAAACACCTTCAGGAATGGATCTTTCAGGAATCACTACAGTTTCAATTTATGATTTTACCGGGAAACTGGTTTCTTCAGAAAAAATCAATCTTAATAAGCAGACTACAGTGAATGCAAGTCAATTACTGAACGGAGCTTATATGGTGACGATCAAGGGTAACACCATTGATTACAGCCAGAAAATTATTGTTTCAAAATAAAAGTAGAATAATAACAACATAGAGAGGAAAGTCCTGGAGCACAGCTTCAGGGCTTTTTTGTTATGAATACTGATTTTCTTTATATGGACTGAGGTTAATTATTTTAAGATTTAATCCAGTCACCCCGGAATCCCATGCGGATTTAGTAAACAATTGTTTAATTTTCATATTGTCAAGAGGTTTTCTCACGGTCAATTCACCAAATAAAGGTTAATAATAAAAACATATTTTATGTATTTTGGTAAATTAATTTAATTATTCTATGTTATTTCTGTTTTTATTTGTTGATTATTTAATTTTATGTCGATTTAGCTGTGTTTTTTTATGAAATGAATTTACATTACCCATCATAAAAAGACATTATGAAAAGAAATCAACTAAGTGTTAGAATTTTACTGCTTTGTTCTTTATTCGGTTTTGGCTTGTCAAATGCTCAAAACTATGAACAGGTTATAAAAGACTACATTCATTCTGAAAAGACATTTCAGAAAGTAAATCCTGAACTGAAGACATTTACCGTTGTCAATGTAGACCCTTCAAAAAGTTTAAACGGCGACGTTGTAGGAATACAGCAGACCATCAATGGGATTCCTATTTTTGGAAGTTCAGCTAATGTTCTGATAAGAGAGGGGAAAGTCTTAAACCTGGCAGATACTTTTATCAAAATGTACCCCTCCCGTGTGAAAGGTAATCAGAATGCCGGAAAAGATGCGCTGGTAACAGAAGCAGTCCAAAAAATCAAAGGGTATCCTACTACCCGCAACAGTGAAGGAAAAGAAGAACCTTTAAAAACTCAGCTGATTTATTTTGCAAAAGACGGAGAACTAATCCTTGGCTACAGGTTTGATGTAAAAGAAAAAGAAACAGGTAATATGTGGAATGTAATCATCAGTACAGATGATGGTGGCATTTTATACACAGAGAAATTGACTCTTTCATGTAGCTTTCATGATGGTGCTTATAAACATCATGATGAAATGTCTCATTCAACTGCCAATATCCACCCTGTCCCTGGTCCTGTACAGATAAATTCGGGGATTGGTAAGTTAACCAATAACCTTGTCCTGGTTCCTGATAATGCCTCTTACAATGTATTGCCCTTTCCTGTAGAGGCTCCTACTTTTGGAAGCAGAGCATTGCTTAACAATCCATGGGATACTACTGCTTCTCCGGAAGGGTGGCATTTCGACGGAACGAGCAGCTATACCAATACGAGAGGAAACAATGTTTATGCTTATACAGATGAAAATAATACCAATACACCCCAGTTTTCTCCGGACGGCGGCTCAGTAAGAGCTTTTGACTTTCCAATGGATATCAGCCTGCCTGCACATAACTACAAATCTGCATCAGTCACTAATCTATTCTACGTCAATAATAAAGTGCATGATGTATTTTATAAGCTTGGATTTGCAGAAACAGCCAGAAATTTTCAGGCCAATAATTTTGGAAAAGGCGGTGCTCAGGGTGATGCCGTTTTAGCAGAGGCCTGGGATGGAGGAGGATATAATAATGCCAACTTCTATTCTCCTGCTGACGGCTCTCCGCCAACGATGCAAATGTATCTGTGGGAACCTGACAATATGCAGAACCTATTCTATAACTCTCCTTCTGTTTATACATCAAGAACTTTCAGAAGCAGAACTGCCATTTTCGGTCCAAAGCTTGAAACAATACCGCCGGTGACCGCCAATCTGGCTCTTACGACACCTGTAGACGGCTGTACTGCAATTAACGAAGATCTTGCGGGAAAGATAGCCTTAATACAGCGGGGAGGAGTGTGTGGATTTCCAGCTAAAGTAAAAAATGCCCAGCTGAAAGGAGCTGTAGGAGTTGTAATATATAATGCCCCGGCATCGGTGGGCTTTGGTGTAATGGGAGGAAGTGATTCATCCATAACAATTCCGTCTGTTCTCATTGAAAATCCGGAAGGGTCTTTTATAGCAGGTGAAATTGCGGGTGGAGCAGTTATCAATTCAACTTTAAAATATGATAAACTCAATTACGTTTACAAAGACGGAAGCCTGGATAACGGTATTGTAATCCATGAGTATGGCCATGGGATCAGCAACCGTCTGACGGGTACAGGCAGCAGCTGTTTGTCAGGAACTACCTCAAATGAGCAGATGGGAGAAGGGTGGTCGGACTTTTTTGCTTTAATGCTGACCAACAGACCTGGAGACAATGCTTCCGTGCCCAGAGGAGTAGGAACATTTGCCACCGAGCAGCCAATCAACGGAGTGGGAATAAGACCGGCTAAGTATTCACCTGATTTTGCAGTTAATAATTATACTTACGGAAGAACAAACGGAATGAAGATTACAGGCAGCTTTTTGGGGATAACTGTAGTGCAGCCTCATGTTCATAGTATCGGATTTGTCTGGGCTACAATGCTTTGGGATCTTCACTGGAAATATGCAGAAAAATATGGATACAACAGCGACGTCATGGCCGATCCAAACAGCGGAAGCGCTAGAGTGTTGCAGCTGGTTGTGGATGCCCTTAAACTTCAGCAATGCAATCCTAATTTCAAGCAGGGTAGAGATGCTATCTTAGCAGCAGATCTGGCAAGAACCGGGGGACAGGATAAATGTATGATCTGGAAAGTTTTTGCTAAAAGGGGACTTGGTGTTAATGCTGCGCCAGGAGGACTTAACGGACTTATTTTGGGGACTGGACAAGATCTCGATGACCAGGTGGAAGATTTTACAATTCCTGCGGAATGTAACACATTAGCAGTGAATGAAGCTTCTTCCAGCACAAAAGGAATATCCATTTATCCAAATCCTGTGAAGACAGAATTTACAATCAAAACACCTTCAGGAATGAATCTGTCAGGAATTACTACCGTATCAATTTATGATTTTGCAGGGAAACTTATTGCTACAGAAAGAATTAATCTTAACAAACAGACGACAATACATGTTAACAATCTGCTGAACGGAACCTATATCGTCAAAATCACTGGTGCTGCCATTGATTATAGCCAGAAAATTATTGTGTCAAAATAAGAGTAATAGCAATCTAAAGAGGAAAGTCCTGGAGCCGAGCTTCAGGGCTTTTTTGTTTTAGGATTTGTTTCCGAGTTTTAGATGAGGTTTGAGAGTCAGAGTGTTTTAGGGTTTGAGAGTTTCGAGATGTGGGTCTTCTAATACCTGAAATCTCTTATTTACCCCAAAATTCACTTCTCACTTGCGAAGCAAAATTCACCATTGACTATCTAATGTCCGTAATCTGAAATCTAAAATCTCCCTACTTATTCTCCGGATTCAGTTTATTCAGGAAAAAAAATGTTGCAATGCCAGAGAGCGCGGACATAGACGTGGCCAGAATAGCACTTCCGATCACATATTGAAGCAGGTTATTTTTGATCAGTTCAAAATTGAGCTCACCACTTAAAATATTACTGTCGCCGTGTACGAAAGGCGAGCCCAAAAACAGGGAAGCCGCAATGACAAAAGGAATAAATGGCGGAAGACTTACGTTGGATGCCACAAAAGCCAAAACTTTATTCAACTTAAAAAGAACAGACAGCGAGATCACAAGAAGCGTATGGAATCCCCAGAACGGAGAAAACCCTATAAATACGCCCAGCGCAATAGAAAATGCTTTCGTACGGTTGCTGCCATCACTTTCAAGGACATCTTCCTTTATGAATCTTTTAAAGCTTTTTTTTTTGAAATTATTCACGAAATTTCGGGGAATAATGTACAGAAGCGTGATCGTCACCAAAATAGTATTCAGAATGCTGATCCGCGTAAAATCTTTGAACGGTCTGAAATGAGAAACCCTTTCTGCAGGGTCATATAAAACCTTGATCGGAACATTTTTTACAGGAACGTGCCTCCAGGCAGTCCTTACAATAATTTCGATCTCAAATTCAAATTTTGGAGTGAAATATTTCTTAGGAATTTTTAATAACGGATATAACCTGTAGCCGGATTGCGTGTCTTCCAGCTTGATTCCGGTCTCAAACCAGAACCAGAAATTGGAAAACCTGTTTCCAAAGCTGCTTTTTTTCGGAATTCCGTCCTGAGACATATTTCGGTTTCCAATCAGAAGAACATCGTGTTTCTCATGAATTAAAGCCTCTACAAATACAGGAATATCATCCGGATAATGCTGTCCGTCGGAATCGATGGTGATGGTGTAATGATAACCCAGCTCTTTGGCCTTCCTGAAGCCAATTTTCAATCCGTTTCCTTTGCCTTTGTTCTCAGGCAGGGAAATAACTGTTATTTGGGAATAATCTGCTAAGATGTGTGCAGTAGAATCAGTAGAACCGTCACTGACCGCAATAATGTCGTCGGTGTAGTCCAGAACACCGTCTATCACTCTTTTCAGAGTTTTTTCATTGTTGTAAGTAGGTATTAAAATGCAGATCTTTTTCTCAATCATTGCATTTTGTACTTCTTGAAGGGTCATTGTTTTATTTTATAGTGGCTCTTTCTGCCTCTGAAAAGGATCTGGACTGCATCGCAAACTTCTTCACATAGCTTTTCATGGCTGCGTTCTGCTTGCCGTAGTTACTGATCAGAAATGCCTTATCATCTTTGATACTGCCTCTGTAACCTACTATTTTGGGAATATTTTCCTGAACGCTCAGTCTGATCAGTCGCAGTTCTATATTATTCGGGTTACTTTTGATAATGCTTTCAAGACTTGTTGCGCCTGTTTTTACAAGTGCTTTTCTGTTCTTTTTAGCAATCTTCGCTTCCATAATCTGTGCAGCAGCTTTATAGCCTGTGGTTACGGCATCAGAACCGGATTGTTTTTCTGCAAGATTGATGAATGCTTCCGTATTTTCATTAGACTGATTGGCCTTTGCATAGCTGTTTCTTAAAGACTCAAGATCAGTCTGGAAGAAAAAGATAAAAGCAGTTATGAGGGATAAGAAAAGTTTCATGTGATTATTTTTTATAGCTTACAGACATTTTTAATGCAATAGTCTCGCCAAAAGAAGTGATATTTTTTACTTTAACATCTTCTTCATTTTCAGTAATATCCAGCTGAAGTTTCAGATCCGGCGTCTCAAAAGGATTGATAATGGCCATGAATTTTACATTCGAGGCTGTTTTTAAAAATAATTTTGAACCGGTGAATTCTTCTGTCAGCTCTTTTACAATCTGCATCATACAAACTCCCGGAGTCACGGGATTACCCGGAAAATGACCTTTAAAAATATCATGATCTTTATTCAGATGAATGTTTGCAGTGAAACTTCCATGGTCTCCCTTTTCATAGGATTCTAAAGTATAAAAGTCTGTAAGAATAGTCTGCATAAAATTATTTTTTCATGTTAAAGGTATAATAAACTCCCGTTTGGAAGGTCACATTCGTTTGATCGCTCTTGATGTGTACAAAACCTTTTTTAATTCGGGCTTCTACCCCAAAGTTTTTCGTAATGTCATATCCTGCTCCAAAAAGCAGTCCTAAATCCGCATCGGTAGGGGATTCAATATTTTTATGATCAGTAAGAAGTTCTAAAGTAGGTCCGAAATGAATATTAAATTTATCAAAATAAAATTTATTCACTACTGCCGCTCCCACATAAGAAACACTTACGGTCTTTGAAGCTACAGCCGGGTTCTGGCTTTCGTATTTCGCTCCCTGACGCGTATAGTAAACTTCCGGTTGAAGAGCATAGAATTTAGCAAATCGGATATTCGCCTGAAAACCGATATAAAAATCAATTTTCGATTTTATATCATATGTATTGCTTCCATTATAATAATAGTTTTGGCTATCCACATAGTACCAGTAGTCGTGCGCAGGACCGTCAGAAAAATGGGCAATATTGGCCCCCACTCTGATTCCGGGATTGAAAGTGACCTGTGCAAAAGACAGACTTGAAATGAATAGGACAGCTGATAGTAGAAATTTGTTCATGTTAATTCTGTTCGGTTTCAGTTATTTGAAATAGTTTTATATTGATCTTAAAGTCCTTATGTTGCAGGTTTAAGCTATCCGCGAAGATATGTTTTTTTGCTGCAAAACTGAAATCGATTTTCTCCTTATTGTTTTTCGTGTAAATGATGTTTTTCAACAGCCCGTCTTTCTTATTGAAAAAGAGATAGTAAGCCCTTTTGTCGGCTTTTGACAGATAGATTTTAGAATGATCGTTTTCAAAAGATTCATTCACCGGAAATTTCCTTTTTAACAGCTCCCGGAAATCGTTCTTTAAAAAATTAATGACAATTTTTTTATCAAGATCCGGTAGAACGTAATTCAATTTAAAATCATTCTCGGAAATCTCGAAATCAATTAATTTATTTCCAAAATCTGAAGTCATGGCCACACGGTGAGTCGTTTCATTCAGTTTTTTGATAATCAGAATTCCGCTTACGTGATTTTTATAAATATCCATCTGGCATTTATACACATAATCTTCACCGGTAGAAAAATATAAATTTTCAACCGTTTTCTCAGAACGCTGAACCGGTTTTGCATCTGTCAGTTGGTAACTTTTACAGGAAACAAACAACAGGAAAACCAGACTATAAACTAAACTCTGAAGCTGCAATCGCTGCATTGATTTTGGTGTTTTTGAATACAATATTCGTCGTGTCTCCGGAAGCTTCCGTCATATTGACCTGTGAAACCGTAGACTGATTTTTTGGAAAATGAAGTTCAATCTGTTTGATGTATTTCAAAAGCTGGGCAGATTTTGGAGTGAATTTGGCCACATTGAAATTTCCGTTTTTATAATAAGACACGGTAAATTCAGGATCGCTGAACATTTTTCCGTTTGAACTTCCTACGATCAGCTTATTGATCTTCTCAAAGGTCTTACTCTTCGCATCTACAGACGATTTTTTCCCCTGATCATTGATGAAAATTTTACCTTCTTTAAAAACAATGCTATACTGATAGGGTTTTGTATACTTCCAGCTCAGCATATTCGGTGATTTCAAAGACATTTTCCCGTAGGTAACGATGCTTTTATCCAGAAAATCCATCTTTTTGGTTTGGGTAAAATCGCTCTGAAGTGTTTTGATCTCCTGGGTTTCAGAAGACACTTTCGTTACAAATGCTTTAGCTTCTGCAACTGACATAGCGGTCATTTGAGCAGAAAGGAAGCCTGAAAAGAATATAAATGCTCCTAAAACAATATTTTTAATCATTTTTATTTGATTTTGTTAATTGAATCGACTGTAAACGTCGAATATTTTTTATCCTTCAAAAATAACAATAAATCGACCAATACCTTGTATGTCTTTTCAGAGGTATCGTGAAGAAGGATAATACTTCCTTTCTTCAGGCCTTTGGTTACTTTTTTATAGATTTTCTTTTCATTTTCTGTAACCGTATCCAGTGAGCGGACATTCCAGCCGATGCTTTTTTTATGAGTTCTTTTGATGGCCTTGGCGATGCTCGGATTGGTAACCCCGAAAGGAGGTCGGTACAAATTGGTTTTAATGTTGCCCGTTTTTAAGATGATTTTGTCACATTTTTCAATCTCCTCGGTCATTTTTGAGGCTGACAGAAAACCGGTATTTTTTGAATGCGAAAGGGTATGATTTCCGATGGTATGACCTTCTGCAATAATCCGCTGAAAGGTTTCCGGGTATTTCTCGATCTGTTTTCCGATACAGAAAAAAGTGGCTTTTACCTGATGTTCCTGAAGCAGATCTAAAAATTGGGGGGTAAATTCAGTCGGTCCGTCATCGAAAGTCAGAGCGACTTCATTGATTTTCGTTCGTTTATGGGTAATACTGTTCACAAAATATCCCAGCGTAATATCAAATGATCCCCAGACCACTACGAAAGAAAAAGCCAGAAAACCAGCCAGATAAACCCAAATACTTCCGTGAAACGCATAAATAAATACGTTGCAGAAAAGATAAAATAGAATAAATGGATAATGTTTCATCTTCCGGTATTTTGAGTTGTACTTATTTTGATCTGTGCATTCGAAAAACCCACAAATTAGATGTTTTCCTGTTTTATTAAGCTCTTTCCAACAACATCAGACTATGATCATTTCCAGCCAGATGATTATAAAGAAGAATATTTTTAATGTCTGTCTTTTGCGCTGAACGGATCATCATAACTTCCGGAATGTGCTGCTCCTTCAAAATATGACAGGCCATAAATGTAGAAAAACCACTTGCCGTATTGAATTCCCCGCTCAAATGCTTGTAATACAGTAAAGCTGAATTCTGAAATGCATTCATTGCTCTTGTGTAATAAACATCAGATGTTATATCACCGCTGAATCCTAAAATCACAGCATCGATATCTTCATGCTTCAAATCGTTTTTAGCTAAAAAATCTTTTATAAAAGAGGGTGTTTCTTCTATAACCAATCTGTTGATGATCTGAATATCTCTAAGTTTGGCGTAAGAATTTTCAGTTTTATTTTTTCCTAAAACAAAAAAAGCGGCACCTTCGCCCCAGATCACGCCATCCGTTTTGGAATGTAAATAATCAGCCGGAAGATCTTCTTCTTTTTTTATGGTATTGTTAAGACGGTAAAGTTCCATGGTTCTGGCCGTCTGCTCATCTGCAGCGCCTACGAGAACATTTTCAGCTTCTCCGTCGTTGATCTGAAGCTGAGCATCCAGAAAAGAGAATTCCAGTGAGGAAGACGTATTGACATACGTGAAATTGTACGCATGACACTGAAGTCCCAGAGCAATCTGCCCTGAAACGGTGTTATGGGTCGATTGAATGAAAAATGTCGGAGTCAGGAACTCTTCGTTATTATCGATTACGTTTTTCAGAAACTTTTCAGAATCCTGGGAACATCCCATTCCCGTTCCTACAATAATGGCATCCGGTTTTTCAATTCCAGCTTCTTTTAAAGCATAGCTGGAAGCTACGGAACTCATTTTTACGGTCTTAGACATCCTCCTGATCATCGCAGGCGGAATGAATTCTTTATAATTGGGATCTACAGCTTTTAAAATCTGAACAGATGGGTCAGCTTTAAGATCCTGGAAAAAATTTTCTTTTAAAGTGTCCTGAACAGAGATGCAGGACGCACTGTTGATGTATACTGCGGTCATGATTTTGAGAAAATTAAGGTAGAACAGTTACCTCCGAACCCGAACGAATTGGAAAGAACATGGTTGATATCCTTCTCTTTCAGTTCTGTAACCGGAGTTAAATCAAATTCTGCCATTTTCGTTTTGAAATTCAGATTGGGGAAAATGACGCTGTGCTGCATCGCCAAAATGGAAAATACCGCTTCAATTCCTGCCGCCGCCGCCAGAGTATGTCCTGTAAAAGCTTTGGTAGAACTGAATTCAGGAACCTGTCCTTCACCGAAAATTCTGATCATGGCAATTCCTTCTGATAAATCATTATTGGGAGTCGCCGTTCCGTGAACGTTGATATAATCGATATTCTCTTTTTCCAGTCCGGATATTTTAAGAGCCTGCTGCATGGCGAGAAAAGCGCCCTGTCCGTTTTCTGACGATGCGGTTTGATGATGAGCATCATTCGCATTGCCGTAGCCGGAAAGATAAGCCAGAACTTTTTTGTTTTCCTTTTTTACGACATTATCAGATTCAAGAACGATAAAAGCGGCTGCTTCACCAAGATTCAATCCTTTTCTGTCGTTATCAAATGGCGTATTGTAAGAATCTGTAAGGATCATCAATGTATTGAATCCATTCAAAGTAAATTTTGAAAGAGAATCAGTTCCACCCACGATCACACGGTCCAAAACTCCGTTTTTAATCAGTTTAGCGCCCATCATAATAGCATTCGCTGCTGAGGAGCAGGCTGTGCTGATGGTGGAAACCATACCATTTAACCCAAGATAGTCAGCGATGGCCAATGAGGAATTTCCTGCATCATGAGCATCGATGTATTTTTGCTTTTCAGGAAAGTCTTCGTAAGAGTAGAAATACCTTTCAGTGATATCCATTCCGGCTACACTGGTAGAAGAAATCAGCCCGGTTTTGTATTCATTGATATCTGAAATTCCGGCGGATGCTACAGCTTCTCTTGCGGCGATCATGCCCAATAAAGAAGTTCTTGTCACATTATTGTCTTCAGGCAGCTGAAGTTGTTGTACAAGTTCTTCATTAGACCATTTTATCTCGCCTGTTTTTATAGTTCCGGCATGGCGGGTTTCAAACATTTGAATGTCAGAAATTCCATGTTTTCCGGTTTTTAACGAAATAAAATTTTCCTCCACATTGTTTCCGATGGAGGAAATGATGCCCATTCCTGTGATGGCAATTTTCTTGTTCATTTATTATTTTAATATGACAGTGTACCAATGTACCAATGTATCAATGTACCAGTTTACCAATAATTGCTAGACTGCTAACCTGTTACATTGGTACATTTATTTATTTCGTTCTGTTGTCTTCAATGAATTGAGCCATTGTGTCGATAGACTGGAAAATTTCCTTTCCTTTTTTAGGATCGGCTAATTTTATTCCGTAGTCTTTATCCAAAAGAACAATTAGCTCAAGAGCGTCGATAGAATCAAGACCCAATCCGCCTCCGAACAGAGGATCCGTATCTTTAATCTCTTCTACAGAAACGTCTTCAAGGTTTAGAACTTCAATGATTTTGTGCTTTAATTCTGTTTTTAAGTTTTCCATAATTATTTAATTTACCAGTTTAACAATGTACCAGTTTACCAATAATTGTTACATTGCTACACTGTTATAGTGTTACATTTTTATAGGGTTAGCAAATATACAAAAGCTTTATAATTTTCCTGATAAAGTTCCGTCCAGCCGCAGAGAACTTTTTCTGCTTTCCCGGACAGCAGGATCTGCTCTGCATAGTCATTTAAAAATTGTTCATCTAATTCATCCAGAACGAAAAAAGCATTCTCCGTCTGCATTTGATGTCTGATGCTGATCTCACCTACGCAGATGTTAGGTAAGGTGTAGACAAACACGGCCGGACTCGGGAAGTAATTTTCCTCCGAGTTGATACTTTCCTGGTATTTGAAATCTGTATCCAGGCTGGATGATCGGTTAGCAAAAACCACTGCTGTTCTGCTGTGATCTTCATCTTTTAAAATCATTTCAGAGGCGAGAAAAGCAAGCTTACTCAGATTATCCATCTTGTGAAATTTGGGATAATTGATTTCTAAACTTTTATAAGCTTCTTTCGCAAAATCGTGAAATGTTTCCGTCTCGCTTTCAAAAACAGGATGTCCGTTAACGGTTATTTTGGAATGTTCTATGGTACAGCTGTCCGTTTTCTTCATCACTTTCATTTTAACATTTTTCTAAAACAATCGCTGCATTGCATCCGCCAAAACCTGAAGCTGTTTTTAAAATATACTGAATAGCTGCAGACTGGTTTTCTGTAATGATATTCAAAGGTTGGGAAACTCCCGTTTCTTCAAAGTTTTTAGAAGGAATCAGCAGTCCGTGACGGGCGATTTCCATGGAGATAATGCTTTCCAAAAGTCCCGATGCGCCAAGACAGTGACCGTAATATCCCTTCATGCTATTTAATGGAGCATTTTGAAGTTCCATTCTGTTGAAAGCGATGGCTTCCATCTCGTCATTGTAGATGGTGGCGGTTCCATGGGCGGAAATAAAATCAACCTGATCAGAGGTGATATTTGCTTCTGTCATTGCATTTTTAATGCTTGCGTAGAGCCCGTCTCCCGTTCTGGAAGGTCCGGAAATGTGATTGGCATCATTCACTGCGGAGTCTCCTGAGATTTTAAACCTAAGTTTTTCGTTTTCGCTTGGAGCAGAGGTAATATACACTGCTGCTGTTGCTTCACCGATATTGATTCCGTTTCTGTTTTTGTCATAAGGCTTGCACGGTTCTGTTCCGATGGCCTGGAACGAATTGAATCCTGAGATCACAAATTCCGAAACCTCATCACCGGCAATCACGAAAGCATCTTTATATTTTCCGGTCTGAATCATGTTTTTAGCAACGGCAATAGCCATTACTCCTGAAACGCAGGCATTGGAAACCACGATTGGTTTTGTTTTAAATCCAAAATAATCAGCAATTTTTTGTGCTAATTTTGACAGATAAACACCTTCCGGTAATTCCGTCTGATTTTTTAATAAGGTGATATTCCCTTTGGTCGTTGATAAGATAAAAGCTGTGTCTTCTGAGATTTCATGCTTGTCAACCAGAGGTTTTAAACTTAGAACAAACATTTTCTCCAGTCTTGTAAAATCCTGACTTTCAAAATTGCTTTTAAATTCTTCTTCCAGCTTTTCAGTATCAATAACTGAAGCATAAAAAGCTTCCTGATTTTCTATCACTTGATGCAAACCCACGCCTGATTTTCCTTCTACCAGATGATTCCAGTTAGAAGTGACGTCAAAACCTAAAGGAGTGACACAGTTGTAGTCTGTAATAAAAATTTCTTTCTTCATTATAATCCCATTTTATCTTTCCATGCCTGAAAAAACTCAGGATTATAAAGGCATAAGCTTCCATTACTTTCTAAGAAAACCTGAATGGTTTCTCCACTGCATACCAACTGATCATCCTGATTGAAAAGTTCATAGGTATAGATCAGTTTGGCAGATACGGAATTCACAAAAGTGGTAACAATTTTGAATGTTTCTCCATATTTTAACGGAAGGAAATGTTCACAGGTGCTTTTTACAATAGGCGTTACATAGCCTTCTCTCTGAATATCGAGATAAGTAAGGCCGTGCTCTCTTCCGAAAGCTTCTCTTCCGTCTTCGAAATACACGATATAATGTCCGTGCCAGACGATGCCCAGCGGATCTGTTTCGTTAAATCTTACCCTTACTTCTTCCGTACAGGTTAATATGTTTTCTTTAGACTGCATTTTGTTTTCGTTCGTAAAAAATAGAAATAGTGACCATCGCAATATAGAATGCAAAAAGGAAAGCAAGTTCTTTAGCAATTCCTCCGATACCGCTGTTTCTTAAAATAATATCATAATAGGCATTCAGTCCCCAGTTCATCGGGGAGAATTTGGCTACGGTCTGCATAAATTCCGGCATTAAAAATACAGGAACCCATATTCCTCCGATAGCGGCCAAAACCACTACTGAAGTAGCCCCAAAAGGAGCAGACTGTTCCTGGGTATCTGCAATAGTTCCCAGTAAAACCCCAAATCCGATGGCTGCCAGTCCGGAAAATAAAGTCACCACAATAAGCTGGAACATTTTCCCTGAAACATCAAATGCCGGCAGATCCATATAAGGGAAAAGATAGATTCCTACAGCGACCATCAGTAAAAACTGAATGATACAGATGATCAGATAGGTAAATGTTTTTCCTAAAATATGAACAAAGTACGGCGTCGGGCTGATCCTTGCTCTTACGCTTGTTCCCTGACTTTTTTCTTTGACTAAATTGATAGAAAGCGGAACGACAATAAAGAAGATCGCAAAAAGGGTCCAGGCCGGAACATTGTGCTGAACTGAGTTCGGCATCACATCCATGGCTCCTTTTTTCGGGGTGATCTCTTTGAAACTGATGAGGTTTTTGTTCTCATCAAGGTTTTCTTCCGTTCCCAGCTGATCCTGAAAGGCTTTGTAGATTTTTTTGTTTTCGATCTCAAAAACCATTTTATTCACGGAATTCATCACGGAGTTTTTGAATCCTGCATTGGTCGCCGGATCAAAATACAGATGAATTTCTTTGGCTTTCGGAGCTGCTTTTTTCACAGCTGCTGCGTCACCTTCCAGTCCGAACGAACTTACGATCGTCTGAACTTTGGAATCTATATTTGAATTTAAATCTTTCGTTAAATTTTCAGGAATGACAATCGCCATCTGGTAATCTCCGGAAAACACGGCTTTCTGCGCTGACTTTTCGGTGTAATTCGTCAGCAGCTGGAATGTTTTGCCGGTTTCAAGTTCCAGTTTTATATTTTTGGATACCTCAGACTTGTCATTGTCAATGAAAATAATCGGGATTTTTGAACCTTCCAGATTTTTGAAAGTAGAATCCTGAATTAAAGTGATCGTTACAATTAACAGCAACGGCATGACGAAAATAATGACAATTCCCCCAATATCTCTCTTCAGAAGAAGGATTTCCTTCACGAAGCTTCTCCAAAGTTTATACAACAACATCTCTTAGTTCTTTTCCTGTTAATGATATGAAAACGTCTTCCAGGTTTTCAGCGTTTGCGATCTGTGCCACCAGTTCTTCCGGCGTTCCTACCGCGTGAATTCTTCCTCTGTCGATAATAGCGATCTTCGTACAGAATTCTTCCGCCTCGGAAAGGTGGTGAGAGGTGTAAATGATACACGTTCCGTTTTTATTCAATTCCTGCAGGAAATCAATGATGACTTTTTTAGACTGAACATCAACACCTACCGTAGGTTCATCGAGGAACAATACTTTCGGATTGTGAAGCGTTCCTGCGATAAGGTTGCATCGGCGTTTCATTCCTCCTGAAAACTGTTCTACTTTTTTATTTGCAAACTTTGAAAGGCCCATGATTTCTAAAGATTCATCGATGGTTCTTTTAAGTTCTTTATGCTTTAATCCATACAGGCTTCCATAAAACATTAAGTTTTCTTTAGCCGTAAGAGTAGGATAGAGCGCGTATTCCTGAGGCACAATTCCGATGATTTCTTTGATCTTAAAACTGTCTTTCTGAGGAGACAGTCCATTGATCGTAAATTGTCCGGAAGTCGGTTTGATTAATCCTGAAAGCATAGAAATCAAAGTGGTTTTCCCGGCACCGTTTGGTCCCAGAATACCATAGATCTCATTTTTCTCAATATTCAGCGAGATATCGTTCACAGAAAACTCCTCGGAGTTTTTGTACTTTTTGTATAGATTTTTGATCTCAATCATGTTCTCTGCCATATCAGATCGCTTTTCTCAGTTTTTTATAGAAAGCTTCTTCCAGGTCTGCGATATGAAGCATAGATTTTGAAAGGCTGTTGTAGATATCGCTTTTTGAATTCCTGTTTTTGTAAACACGGGCAATATCCACGGCAAAGTCTCTCCACAGATCACCGATAGCAGTGATTTCTTTGGACAGTTCTTTTAATTCATCATTTTTAAGAATAACAGCTGCTTCCTGAAGAAATGCGCCATAAATAAACCTGAAACCGCCGCCGCCGGTACCGATCTCTTCCTGCATTCTGATCAGCTGTCCGAGATAATGGTTGGTAACTTTAGTTCCTTTCTTTGCTGCCCATTTCGGGATGCTTCTGGCGACCCATCTCATGGCTTTTACCCCGATAAGAGGAACCGGAGCCAGCATATTTTTGCAGGTGTCTTTGATTCCTTTTTTGATGGCTTCTTCAATATTTACATTTTCCGGGATGTAAGTCGGGTAATACATATGTCCTTTTGGAGGCAGTGCGCCTTTGGCATATCTTACTTTTTCCAATTCAGCTTCGGACAGGGAAGTTGTATAATCCATTACCGGATCGCTGATGAGGAATTTCCCGTCTTCTTTTCCGTATACCACAAGGTTGTGGGCATTGAAGTGGAATTTATATTCTTCAGGGAAATAGGTAAGGTTGAAAACGCCTACCTGAAGTCCTGTCGGGATATTCTGATTTAAGTTTCTTTCTAAAGCGGACTGTGCCTCTTTAGGATTTGAAAATTTTTCTCTTTTGATTTTAATTCCCAATCTTTTGGCTGCTTTGCTGAAAATAGCACCGGGCATCGGACGATAGCTGAAGCCTGGAGCAAAATTGACTTTCAAAAATGGCAGATAGACAAAAAACAGTCCGGAACCGATCCCGAAGATCATTGGTTCACTGAGTTTTAAGCCTTTGTTGAGTAACAGATTGGAGGCAACACCGTTTTCGCAATGTGCGGTCTGATGGTGTTCAAAGTTAAGTTTCATTTGCTGCTTTTATCTTTTTCATTGGCGAAATGAAATTGTGCATAAGATGATATGCTTCATTTCAGTATTATTTTCCGTCAAAGTTCTTTAATTCATCCACTGAAATCCCGAATGCATCGGCATATTTTTTCAGTACGGATTCGTTTAGTGTTTTAAATACTCTTGGTTTTGCGTGTCTTTTCACTCTCCACTGCCACATTCCGACGTAGGAAGCGAGGACACTCAGATCCATTTTATTCAGTTCCATGAAATACATGATGGGACTTGATATCTGATTAACGACGTCCTGTCTGGCTTCTTCAATTCTTTCATGAATAAGTTCCAGAGATTCTTCCAGGGCTGCTTTTTTAGCTTCCCAGCCGATGCTGTTGGCTGTCGTATAATTATCGTTTTCATCCGTCACATACAAGACTTCGGTCATGTTTGCTGACTTCAGATTGCTTTCATCCTGAGGCAGGTCTTGTTTTTTCATGTAAACCGTATTATTTTTTTACTTTAAGATGAAAATTCATTCACCTTTTTAATTCTTTTTAATCAGTTGGCTAAAATAGTGAAAATACATTATATGTAAATCATATTAAATTATAATGGGCCGAATGCGTGTTTTTAAGGGGTAAAATGGTTTTTTAACACAAAAATATTAATTCCCAATTTGTAACATTTATGCTGTAACAAGTGTATATTAAATGTAGACTAATAAGGTTCTAAGAAATTTGGATTAAAATAAATAAGACTTATGAAGAAATTTTTTATTTCTGTATCGCTTTTCTGTATGATCAGTGCGATGGCGCAGAAATTTGACACACAAACACTTACAGATAATCAAGGCTATACTTATCAAACGGTAAAGAATGATCAGTCCGGAGTAAGAGTGTATACTCTGAAAAACGGATTGAAGGTGTACCTGGCTAAAAATGATGATGCTCCGAGAATTCAGACCTATATTCCGGTAAGAACAGGGTCAAATAATGACCCTAGCGACAATACCGGTTTGGCGCATTATCTTGAGCACATGGTTTTCAAGGGAACTTCTCATTTGGGAACTCAGGACTGGGCAAAGGAAAAAGCTGTGCTGCAGCAGATCTCTGATCTTTATGAGCAACACAAAGCTGAAAAGGACCCTGAAAAGAAAAAACTGCTCTATAAGAAAATAGATGAGGTTTCATTGGAAGCATCTAAATATGCAATTGCCAATGAATATGATAAAGCGATTTCTTCTTTGGGAGCAACCGGAACAAACGCACATACTTCTCTTGACGAAACGGTTTATAAAAATAATATCCCGGCCAATGAGCTTGAAAAATGGCTTAAAGTAGAAAAGGAACGTTTTTCGGAACTGGTACTTCGTCTTTTCCATACTGAGCTGGAAGCGGTTTATGAGGAATTTAACAGAGCTCAGGATAATGACGGACGTCTGGTAAACTATGCTATGCTGGAAGCACTTTTCCCTAAACATCCAAACGGGCAGCAGACCACTATCGGTACTTCAGAGCATTTGAAGAGTCCTTCAATGGTTGCTATTCATAAATATTTTGATACCTATTATGTTCCTAATAATATGGCGATCGTATTGGTAGGTGATCTTGATTTTGATAAAACAATCAAACTTGTTGATCAGAATTTCGGTTCTTTCAAATACAAGGAACTTCCAATGAAGAAAATGGTGAGCGAAGAGCCAATGACAAATATCGTATCGAGAACGGTAAAGAGTCCAAGTACGCCTAGAATGACGATGGCCTGGAGAACGGATTCTTATGGTACGAAAGAAGCAAGATTAGCTGATGTAATTTCGGAAATCCTAAGCAATAGAGGAGATGCAGGATTGATTGACCTTAATATGAATCAGACTCAAAAAGTATTAAGCGCAGGAGCTTATGAATCTGCTTTTAAAAGGTATGGTGCTTTTACAATGTCTGTAACTCCGAAAGACGGTCAAAGCTTTGATGATGCTAAAAAACTGTTATTGGATCAGTTGGAGCTTGTTAAAAAAGGGGAGTTCCCGGATTGGATGCTGAAAGCAATCGTTAATGATAAAAAGGTACAGCGTATGAAGTCGTGGGAAACTGCAGACGGACTGGCGACTACACTTTATGATACATATATTAATGAGAAAACATGGCAGGAGGAACTGGATGATATCAACCAATACGAGAAAATCTCAAAGGCTGATGTTGTAAAGTTTGCGAACGAATTTTTCAAGAATAACTATGTGGTTGTTTACAAAGAAAAAGGAGTGAATGATAAACTGGTTCGTGTACAGAATCCTGGGATTACTCCAATTAAACTGAACAGAGAAGCACAATCTCCTTTCCTTAAAGATATTTTAAGCACTAAGGTAGCTGAGGCCAAACCTGAATTCATCGATTATAAAGCGGCGATCCAGACGACTCAGATCAAGGACAAGAAAGTAAGCTTTGTAAAGAATAAATATAATGATGTAGCACAGATCAGCTATATCTTCCCTTTCGGAACAGATAATGATAAGGAGCTTTCAGTAGCAGTAACCCTTTTCGAATATCTTGGAACGGATAAATATACACCTGAGCAGTTGAAAGGTGAGTTCTATGAACTGGGAATCACGTACAGCTTCAGAACTTCAAATGATCAGTTAATAATCACATTGAGCGGTCTTGAAGCCAATATGAAGAAAGGTGCTGAGCTGATGAATCACTGGGTGACGAATGTAAAAGCAGACAAAGACACTTATGCAAAGACTGTGAAAACCATATTGGAGGCAAGAGCCGCCGGTAAAAAGGATAAAACAAGAATCATGGCTGCTCTGACGAATTATGCTAAGTATGGCAAGAATTCGAGAATGGCGGACATTGTTTCTAAAGAACGTCTTGAGAGCATTGATGCCAATGAACTGACTAAGAAAATCAAAGCACTGAATCAGTCTCCTTATGAAGTGTTCCTGTACGGACAGGAGCAGTCAGGTTTAGAAAAAGCAGTGAAGCCATATATTGCAGAAACGAGCGTTCAGCCGGCAAAAGCTAAAGAATATACGGAGCCTGCAGCAGACGGAAAAGTATATTTCACCAACTACGACATGGTTCAGATGGAAATGTCTAAAGTAGCTAAAGGTAGTGACGTAAACTTAAGTAACTTCGGAAAAGCGAATGTTTTCAACGAATATTTCGGAAGAGGATTGTCTTCTATTGTCTTCCAGGAGATCAGAGAAAGTAAGTCACTGGCTTATTCTGCTTATGTTTCTTACGCTAATGCTACGGAGAAAGGACATGCAAACTACATCACCAACTATATCGGAACTCAGGCCAACAAGCTTCCGTTAGCGGTCAATGCAATGAATGATCTTATGGTCTCTCTGCCACAGATTCCTGCACAGTTTGAGAACTCCAGAGGTTCTGCCCTGAAGCAGATTGCATCTAACAGAATTAACAGAACGAATATTTTCTTTAATCAGATGGCGCTGAAAAAGCTGGGTGTAGATTATGATATCAGAAAAGATATTTATTCTGAGATTCAGGGGCTGACTTTACCGCAGCTTACCAGTTTCTATGATACTGAGATCAAGCCTGTAAAATACAATACAGCGATCATCGGTAAAAAAGAAAACCTGAATATGGAATCCATCAATAAAATGGGAACGTTCCAGGAGGTATCTCTTGAAGAAATCTTCGGGTACTAACCCTTTATGATACCAATTTTTTTAAGCGGAGCAGCAATGCTCCGCTTTTTTATTTTCTGATTTTAATTTGGAAAATACATTTATCTGTTTGGACGGTATTTCAGTTTTACCAGCAGATACACTTCCTCTTTGTCAAGATCATTGCACCAGGTACGCTGTGAAACCACAGCATCATTATACAGATCAAGATCATCCATATTGTTATAGTATTCCAGTCTTTCGGAGGTTTTGTATTTAAAAAATGAAATAAGATTCACTTCATCCCCAATTTGCGGAGCGATTGGAAACTCAACAGAATTTTCAAAATCAAATTCAACATTATCCGAATAGAACCTTACTTTTACACTCATACTTTTATTTTCATCAAATATATCGAAAAATAAGGGTTATTAAATATTTAGGGAAGGAAGAGGGAAGATGGAAGGAGAAAGTTACCGGCAGGCTTTCCATATCTGATAATTTATCTTACAATTGATGAGATAGTTTTAAAAGAACAATAAAACCCGGCTTAAAGTTGTTCTCCGACTTCAATAACTTCCCGCTCCCAGCCTCCGGCTCTCCTCTTCACAATCATCTGTGAAAATCCGTGCCATCCGTGGTTAAGAACATAAAGCCAATCTTTTTACAAATATCCACATCAATAGGGGCGGGCTTTAGCCCGCTTACAAGATATACGCTTTGCAAAAGGCTTTAGCCAAAACCTAACCTTCGCACCGATGTAGCAAAAAAAACCGCACGGTAATCGTACGGTTATATAGTTTAACTAAAATAGATTCTTAAGATTTTACCTCCTGAATAAACAGATTGATCTCCGCCCTGATCAGCAGCTCATCATCATTAAACGTCTCGCAAAAGATATTACAGATATTTTCATACTGAGAGATCAGCGAGGCTTTTGAAATGATCTTATCCCCTGTTTTAGGAAGACCGAAAAGTTCGATCTTTTTAATATTGGTGATAAAACCAATCACTTTGGTATCTGCTTCAGGATTTTCAAAGAAGCTTTGTCCCAGAATAGAAGAGCAGGTTTGGGCAAGATTTTCAATCAGGCCGGCTTCCACAAATTCATTATTGTGTACGAAAACATTATCTTCTTTAATTTCAAAGGAAGTCACAACTTTTTCTTTGGTCAATTCCAGAATGTAATCTGCCATCAGCATCGGTTCGCGGTGCGGCAGAAAGTTATGTATATTGATAAGTTGGTCTTCTTTGATCTCCATGACAGTTATTTTACAGCAGTTTTCATTTGGGATTTTGCAATGATCCCGCCATTCAGTTTCGTGACAATATCTACCAGCGTTACGCCCATTACTTCATGCAGGATCGTTACTTCCGATACCAGACGGTCGCCTGTTTTAGGAAGGGTTTCCGCTTCAAAAGATTTGATGGCACCGATATATCCGGTAGGCGCTTCTTTTCCTAAAAGATAATACTTGTAACCGGTATGTAAAGCCACACTCTGTGCCTGATGCTCTATAAGTCCCGAAGCCTGAAATGTTCCGTCCTGGATAAAAATGTTATCATCTTTGATCTCAAATCCTGATACCAGATGATTTTCAGAAAATTCCGTAAGTTCATGAACCATGACAAACGGAAAACGCTGGGGAATAAGGCTTCCCACAAAATCTGTATCGGATGTTGGCAGTTGGTTCTCCATTAGCAAACCGTTAATAGGGCACAAGAATAGGCAAATCTTCCGCTTTCAGGAACACAAAGCAATACTTTTTCTCCTTTTTTCAATGTCCCGGAATTCATTAATTCTTCCAGGGCAACGAAGATAGAGCCAGCGCCGATATTTCCAATATCAGAAAGGTTGTAGAACCATTTTTCTGCAGGGAAATCCATTCCTTTTTTAGCAAATTCATCTTTCAGGCCGTCCTTGAAATAACCTGAAGAAATATGAGCCAGAACGTGATCGATTTTTGCGGGATCTAATTGATGCTTGTCGAAAGAAGATCTTAAGCTTTCCGCCCCTTTTACCAGGATGTATTTGTCCAGAATCTTGGTGTCTTGCTTGATGGCAAAGATAGACTGCTTCAGCCATTCATCAGAAGGGTAGTCTGCCCATGATTTAAGGCTTCCGTCCTCCTGCTTATCGCATCCAGCATACATACAGGCTTCGATCTCGTGAGCGTAAGAATAAAAATCGATGAACTCTATTTTTAAAGAAATTCCGGTTGCTCTTGGCTTATTTTCAAGAAGGAATGAACCTGCACCATCAGAAAGCATCCATCTCAGGAATTCTCTCTTGAAGGCAACGATAGGTCTTTCTTCCAATACTTTTAAATTTTCGGCTTCATGGTTGAATTTATCTGCGGTCATCCATGCAGACATTCTCTCTGAACCTGCACATACGGCATTTTCATTCACACCGGCTTTTACAGAAAGGAATCCGTAGTTCAGGGCATTCATCCCGGAATTACAAAGACCTGTAGCGGTATTAATTTCAATAGATTTACCGATATTCAGCTCGCCATGAACCATAGAAGCGTGTGAAGGCTGCATCTGATCCGGAGAAGTAGTTCCTACGGACAACAGTTTCATATCTTCCTTTTTGAAATTTTCATCGAATAGTCCTTCTACAGCTTTTGCGGTAAGCTGTGCATTGGTGTGAGTAGGATTTCCTTCTTTGTCCAAAGCATAGTATCTTGTCGTGATCTTGTTATTTCTTAAAATCAATGATTTTGCTTTAGAAGGAGCGTCATTTATCAGACCAAGATAAGTCTCCATTTCATCATTTGATACCGGGTTATTAGGTAAATATGTTGATGCTTTTGTTATAAATACGTCGTACATTCTATTTTAAATTAATTCCTTGTAAATATGTTTTTTGTTTTTGTCTTTTAAACCAGAATATGGGGGTTGTCAGTAGGTGTAACACTAAGACGACAGGTGAGATAATCCATATCGCGGCCATCAAATATACCTTAAAGAATTTTATCAGCAATGGACGTTTCTCTTTTTTCTTTATAATGAGATTAGACCATATGGTGAATATTTTATTTCCTACTTTTTCTACCCTTACCAAAAAAGGGCGGATTTCTATCGCTCCGTTCTGTACCAGTTCGGGTTGGAGACCGGAAAGATTTCCACCGTTGAAATACTTTTCTATGATACGGCCGTATTTTACAGATCCTGAAATTTCTTCATCTGAAACTCCCGCAGCAGGAAGCATTCCTGATTTTTCTTTCTGTCCTGTAGTCAGCCAGCGTAATATCGTCAGTACACTTGTATAATTGTCATGTCTGTCCACTAAAGCGATGTTTCCTACCAGCTTTGCTCCAAGGTCTCTTAAATATACCTTTAGCTTCTCCTGAGAAAGCATCCACATATTTCTGGTTCCGGAGATCGTCACCACATCCGTGTCTTTCAGAATCTTTTCCGCAAAACCACTTTTTAAAAAGGAGATGATAGGAATAGATGGTGTAAGGTACCATACCTGATATCCGAATAAGATGAGGTCATACTTTTTATTCAGAATTTCTTCAGAAGGTGGAAAGATCTCTTTCGGGATCTGAAGATAAGATTCAGGGAAAGTATTGAAGAAAACATCTTCAGGCCAAGGGAAAGGAAAATCCTCTTTCAGCTGAATATTATAGTACGTAACGTCATATTCCTCCTTTTTGGCTTCAAAAGGCTGTGCCATATTCTTCACAATATCTTCCAGCTGTCCTGTCTGTGAATAATAGATTACGAGTATATTTTTTTTCATTAATATTCTTTAGCGATTACAAAAATATGCTTTTCATATTTATTTAGTGTTTTTTGAATATTTTTATTCCTTTTGAATTAAATTCTTCATAATAATCTGAATTATCAAATTCTGAATGAATTGTATTCAGGAAGATAATCGTCTCAGGAAGTTTCTCCAGTGTATGAAGGTCAAAATGCTGATCCGAAACCAGAAGAGTATCAATAGTCTTATGGATTTCAGAAACACTTTTGATATAATGAATCTTTCTTCTTTTCACCAGATAAGTCTGCATAGCAACCTGCCTTTTTTCTTCATCGGTAATGAGTGAGAAGATCCTTCTTTCTGCCTGATAAAGAGTTAAAAGTACATCTTTTTGTCCAAAATCGTCGGCTATGTGCAGAATAGATGCATCTCTGGCAATATACTTATTCAGTTCAAAATAAACCGATTTATGGGCATTGAAATCATTCTTAATTTCTTTTACCACCTCACTGTCTTTGAATAAATAGCTCAGAAATAATTTTTTCCTGAAATAATTTTCATCCTCCAGTTCAGTTCTCAACTCTGCAAACTTTTCTCTGAAATAGGCATTGATCTTTTTCGTTCTTTCGGAATAGTTTTTCCCAAAGCTCAGATCGTCCTTGCTGATTCTGTCACCAACTTTTACGGTAATGCTTCCATCATAGATGATGAAATCCCCCTTCGGCAGTACTTCAGAATTTCCGTGAATGTATAAGGGCAGAATATCCAATCCGAACTGTTCTGCAAGATAGAAGGCTCCTTTGTGGAATCTTTTTACATCATTCGTATAAGAACGTTCCGCTTCCGGAAAAACAACCAGCGAATATCCCTGATCAATCTTTTCTTTCAGCTTTTCCATACCATTCTCTATTCCCTGAGAAACAGGATAGAAACCAAGTGCTCTTACCAGTTTTCCGAAAACCGGAGAATCATACACCCAGTCATTCACCAGATAAATGATCTTATGTGTTGCCATGGCGATCGCAAGTGTGTCCAGGAAAGAAGTATGGTTGGCGATGATCACGGCTGGTCTGCTGAAATCTTCTGCCGGATTTTTTATCACTCTTTTTCTTACAAAAGGACTAAGATGCAATACCGATGTTAAAAATTTAGCTAAAATTAATTTAATAATATCTAAAGTTTTCCCTTTTGATCTCTTGATAAATATACTTCCGATCAGTGAAAAGACCAATCCTCCCAATCCGTAGTAAAAGAATGAAATGATACATCTTAACAACAGTCTGAAAGTGATAGGCGAAAGTCCTTTCTTAGCTCTGTTTGTAATCAGTAATCTAAACCAGAACGGATAAAGCGTTGAGGTAATAATGATCACGGAAAACATTCCGATCAAAGCAACCAGCGCCAGTGAATGTAAAGCCGGATGTTTGGCAAAGATCAGAGACCCGATCGATAATATCGTTGTAAAAACTGCCAGAATAATAGAAGTTCTGTAAGTCGGAAGTTCGTTTTTCCCGGTTGTATGCTCCTTCTGCATGGCCTTTGTAAGGAAAATACTGAAGTCATCTCCCACACCGAATACCAGTGTACAGACCACTGTACTGAAAATATTTAATTCCAATCCAAGAAAATACAGAATACCGGCTGTTACGACTCCGGTCAATACAATCGGAAACATTGTCAGAACCGTAAGTTCAAAGTTTCTGAAGAAAACAATGATCGTCAGAACGATGGCGAGAAGAGAGTAATTGATGAGAGTACTGAAATCTTTCTTCAGCAGTCCCAGAAAGTTTTCATTCATCTGCTGTCGGTCGATGGCCAGTGCGTCGTGATGCTTCTCAACATCTTTTATAAAGTGATCCCTCTTCTTCTCATCTACCTTGACTACATTGGAAACCGTATAAAAACCGTTTTCATTACTAAGGAATTCGGAGATCTGTAATGCCTTTACTTTCTCGTAATCTTTAAGACTTAATTCCGTATAATTTTTATTTAAAACTTCATTAAATTGAGCAAAAGCACCGCTGTTGAACCCAAATTGATTTCCGCTGCTCACGAGCTCAGAAACCGTGCGGTTCTTTTTATCCGGATCCCAGAATTTCTTCCAGGTTTCAATCCTTTGTTTCTGATCTTTTTCAGAAAGGACAACGTTTCCGAGAGAACTGTAGCTCAGAATTTTTCCTTCCTTCTTTTCTTTTTCAAGGAAATTGCTCAGGCGGGAGTTTCTTGCCAGCGCTTCTTCCTCAGAATCTCCATAAGAAATGGTATAAATAGATTTTGAAGTAATGTCGGAAAGCTTCTGTAGTTTGGCTTCACTTATTTTTAAATCTTTCGGAATATAATTAAGGTCCCCGATATCTTCATTAAATCCTACATGCCTGAAACCAAAAAGACACGCCACTATAATAATGGAACAGCCAATGATCAGAGGTTTGTTTTTCTCATAAGGATAAGATCCGATCTTATCGATGAAATTGGTGCTCTGATGATCTTCTTTCTGTTTCGGCTTATAAAGCTGAGGAACGATGATCAATGCCGTGATGGAAGAAAAAATGACAGTAATCGCTGCAAAAAGACCCAAATCTTTCAACGCTTCAGAACGCACAAATACCAGACACAGAAAAGAGACGGCCGTTGTGGCACTGCTCAGTACGATGGGTTGTGTGATTTCTTTGTAAAGCTCTTCTATATTGTTATTATGCTTATAATGGGTAAGAATATGAAGGGCATAATCTATCGTAATTCCAATAAGGATAGCACCTACGCTTAAAGAAATAGCGGAAATCTTATCTTTAATGAAGTAAAGAATCAGCAGGGCAAGAAGCACTGAAAATACAGTTGGGAGAAATACAATAATCGGAGTAAAAAAGTTCCTGAAATAATAAATAAGCAGGATCAGTAGCACCGTCATTGAGATCATGACTGTATTCTGGATGTCTTTTTTAATCTGTTGGGCATTCGCCACGGCAATCACCGGAGAACCGAAATAGCTGAGCTCTGTTTTTCCTTTGAACTGTTTGTTGATGCCGTCTTTTATTTCATTAAGCTGATTGACAAAGGCTTCATTGCCCTTGGTGTCATTGCTTTTATTTTTCGGTTCAATGAATAGGAGCAGGTTTTTTCCGTCTTTGGTGACAATGTAATTATCTTCAAGCTTGAAATCTTTGCTGATATTTAAAGCATTTAATTTCTTAATACCTAAATAGGTTATTCCCAGCGGATCTTTTTTGATAAACTCTTTTGTCACAAGACTCGTTGGAGAAACCAGAGATACGTAATTGTTCTCTACACGTTTTGAAATGCTGTCTTTCTGAAGTTTCCGTTCAATTTCCTTATAATCGTTTTCATCAAGGAACAAAGGAAGATTCTGGTTCACAAAATCAAATGTTTCTGAAATTTCACTATCATTCACCTTTCCCTGAACGGAGCCAATGTATTTTTTCAGAGGTTCCACTTTCTGCAGAAAAGTGTCAGCGGTTTCAGAAAGCTGGAATTCATCTTCCTTAGATTTATTTTCTATGATCACGATGATCTTGTCCGAAAAATTCAGCTGTTTAAGAACTTTTGCCGTAAGATCTGATTTTTCATTTTTAGGAATAATCTGGTTAATATCCTCTTCGAAATTGATTTTTGAAGCAAAAAAACCGCATACTACAGCTATTCCTAGCGTAATAATTACGGAAAGAATCTTATTTTTGGAAATCAGATAATATAAAAATATAAAAAAACGATGCATTACAATGTGAAATCAAGTCTGCAAATTTAATTTTTTCAGCATTAGTTCAAAACATTTAGGCTATAAGTTTTGTCTGAAAATCAACAAAATATTCTAGGCAGAATAAAAAAATATTCTACTTTTGCAAAAGTTCCCTTTCAAAAAATATATTTTAAACCCATATTATTATTAAAGAAATAAGAATCTGTTTAGATATGTTGAAAAAAAATGATGAAAAAATAGACGGATTTCTATTCCCCATAGCATTTCCTTTTCTGCTGTATTTCCTATCTGGTGACAGATCTGGATTTTCCCCCTGCGCTGCACCGATTAAAAAAAACGATAGACTAGCATGAGTATACTACATCCATATTTCTTAGTTGCAATTGTCTACATGCTTTTTTTCAGTCTGATGGAAGTTTTTGGAAAAAAAGTAGAAAAAAAGTGGCTTTGGTTTTTGGGAGTATATCTTATTATACTGGTTGGTTTCCGTGATAATGTAGGACCCGACTACGGAAGTTACAGAGGACTGTACATCTATTCCGATACCAAAAGTTACGAAAGTATCTTTCTGAAGATGCTGCATATAGAAGGCTCTGATCAGCTGGATGTAGAATGGCTGTATACTTTGATCAATAAAATATTGCTCAATATATTCGATGCTCCTTTTTATGTCCTCACGCTCGTGATCGCGATCTGCGCCATCTTTTTTAAGATAAAATATACGGAAGACAATACTTTTTATCCCTTTACATTTACCTTGTTTATGTTTGTTCCTTACTTCTTTGTTGGAGAGAGTGGGCAGATCAGGCAGAACTTAGGAACATTCATTGTTTATTTTGCCATACGGTATATCAAAGAGCGGAAACTCTGGCATTATCTCTTCTTTATATTTATTGCATCCGGAATCCACACGGTAAGTTATCTGTTTCTTCCGCTGTATTGGCTGGCCCGTATTCCTCTGAGCAAAACCGTAATGCTGGTGCTGATTATAATTTCAATATTTCTTTCGCCTTTTGAAATCTACCGGGTTTTTGGGGATTTCCTGAGTGGTATGGCGTCGGACAATATCCTTGTAGAAGGTCTGAACGGATACATGGACGAATCCATAGAAAGACTAAATGGTGGTTTTGGGATCCCGGAGGCCATGATGATGATCCTCACGTTCTTCCTTTTTGCGTTCGATACCAAGATGAAAGAACTGTATCCATACTACGAATACCATAGGGCCTATGCGGTAATAGGGATATGTTTTTACTTTATTTTCAGAAACAATCCGGTATTTTCGTCCAGGTTGGTAGGAGCTTTTATTGGGTTCTCTTACATCATTATCCCGAATACAATGTATGTGGTTTCGAGTGGGATGAAAAAAGTGATTTACTCCTTTATCATAGCCCTTGTTATTTTTAATTTTATTGTTTTCTGTTCCTTTAACAATATCAAAGTCGGCAGATTTACAACGGAACTTTATAATAATCACATTCTTCCTTAGTACGTAATCTATTGATCATATCATACAAAAGACAGCGGCAGAGCTGTCTTTTTTTGTGATCTTTTCTGTATTATTTCCCGGGAATATTAAGATATATTCAAGTTGAAATTTCAGGATCCGATATGTCATTTGAATCATTTATTTTTGCATCCTGTGAAACGAGTTGTGCCGTTTTTATATTTATAATCTTTTACTGATTGATTATTAATAGTGTAATTTGAATATTGAATTCTTATTTATGTTATTAATGGTTTATAGTTAGCAAAGGATTAAAAGTTGTATTTCCTGAAGGGCACACAAGTCTAAGGATATGAAAAATTTAGTTAAAAATTTTGCGGCAATTTTTTGCTTAGTGTCGATTGGTACCTATTCCATGAATAGTAGGGAATTAAATGAAATTCCTCCCTCGTATAGATATACGGAAAGATTAGTGTCAACAGGTGATACCTTGCGTAAACCTGGTAGCAGAGAAGCGGCTCCGGACTGGACAAAAGCTCCCAATAGCTATATTTTTGATCCCGGTCAAAGCAGTGAAGGTCTGTTGATTCCGGTACGAAAAGCCTACGCCATGTGGGCAGAAGATAAATACATTAAAGACGGCGGAATTCCTGCCGGTACAGTAACAGCCGATGTATTGTGGGAAGATACCCACGGTCTCATCAAATCAGGAACGGGTTATTCTCTCGAGGTTCTGGATTCTAATCAGAACGCCAAAATAAAAGTTCCCATCAATAAAACCAAAAAAGGAAATGCCGTCATCGCCTTCAGGGTAAACGGAGAGATCTATTGGAGCTGGCATATCTGGGTAACTGACGATCCTGGTAACGGATCAACTTACAAAAGTTTTAGCAACATCACAAGAATGAAGACTGACGGAACTGTTGAGCCTGTTCCCGATGCCGACTGGAAGTGGATGGACCGTAATCTCGGTGCTTTGAGTGGCTCCATTACTTCCTCAGACTGGAACAGAAATATCGGATTGCTCTATCAGTGGGGAAGGAAAGACCCGATTCCACCATTGTTGACAAGAGGAAATGACTTTTATGAAGTATCAGGTTCCGTGGGGAGAGTGAGACACAGAGCAGCGAAGAACTTTAACGGTGCTGTAAGTATCGATAACTTTACGAAGTTCGTTGCATTAGCAAATGCTGAAGTGATCGGGAATATCAGACTTTCAGTGAAAAATCCGTTAAGCCTGATTTATGTAAATAAAGATGACAGCAGTAATCAGGCCTATTACAATAACAATCCGAATCTTCCGGTCAACTGGTTTGGCCGCTTCCTGGAAATGGGCGACGGCAGGCTTTCTGAACTTAATCTTTGGTCTGATAATTCCCGCGGAATGATCAGTGCGGATTATAATAATGACAGCAGTGCACAGCCATACAGAGACAAGTCACCTTACGACCCGTGCCCGAATGGATGGAGAGTCCCCTCAATGCTTGTTGCCAATTTAGGGTCCCAGTCTTACGAAGATGATATAAGAGTAGATTTTTCTCCTTTCGGTGTTAGAACCAATATGGCTAAAAATGTTTTTGAAACAAATAAATACCACTTCATAAAACCTACGGATGCCGGTATTCCTGCATTCATGACCGGATTCCGGGTTTATCCCAATTTTGGTTTTGTTCTTTCCAATGTGGGAGGTAATGATATGGGTGTTTTTCCGGGAACAGGACAGTTGATCAGGGATGCACATGAAGGACAGTATACCGATCAGCATCATGTAGCTTTATGGACCGCTACGATGGGCAGACATTTTGATGGATCACCCACCGTACTTACCAGAGGACTTTATATGATCCCTGATAAAGGACAGCCGGATGTTCCTGATCCAGCCTATCCCAATATTAAAGGAAGATATACCTACATGCCCATGTCAGGAATGTATACCTCCGAAGCTAATGGCTGCCGATGCATCAAAGATCCGCTTTATGTTGTGAATAAATATAATTTCCCTTCTGAATATTTAGCTCCGGCTTTAGAATACGGAGAGGGAATTAATAATCCCAATACCTATCAGGCTGTTAAGAATACCCAGCCTTTTACAGTAGAAATTCCTGTAAGCAAAGCGTTTTCAGTACAGAGTCAATTGCTGAATAACCAGGGGATTCTGGATCCTTCCAGTTTCAGCAATTTAAAAGCGAATGTGCTGTGGACAACCAATACAGCTCTGATTAATAAGATAAGTGTGGTTAATCCTTCACCTTCTTCAATCCAAAGCATCGGCAGCTCAAAAATTTCAGTGGAGATCAGACCCAATCAAAGCGGAAATGCTGTGGTAACGCTTCATAACGGAAGTATTACATCTCCGGTATACTGGAGCTGGCATATCTGGATCACGGATTCTGCTCTTGCATCCTTTAATTATACCACAGAGCTTCCGGCAAATGAGGCGATAAATTATGTGAATTATGTAAATAAAGCAGATGTCGTTCTTCAGACAGAGTTTATGGATAGAAACCTCGGAGCAACAGACGCTCTCCCTATGGTGGCCAATGGACTTAGTCCCACCACTGCGGAGCTTGCCAAAATCAGAGCTTCGACAGGAATGCATTATCAATGGGGAAGAAAAGACCCGATTCCTACATTTCAAAACGCAGATAACAGAGCTTCCTATACTATATTTCTGGGCGCTGCAGCCGACAACGGGACAGTTAGTTATACAACACTCACTCCTGCTACTTACAATAATATGTCAGGAAATTATATTGTTCCATACAATACGTATGCAGCGGCTTCAAACACACAGAGTACAGACCGACCGGCAGAAAAAATAGCGAAAGTACTGTCTTACTCTGTTAAAAACCCTTTGGTGTATATGATTCCAAGTTCTTTTGCCCCGTATAACAGTGCAACGCCGAATTATACCAATGGAACAGACTGGCTGGCTAATGAACCGAACCTTGCTCCGGACCGATGGGGAAGAGGTGGGAAGAAGTCTCCTTTTGATCCATGTCCTGAAGGCTGGAGAATACCCGATATTACAAGTTCTGCTTTGATCTCGAATCAGGATTTTGGACAATCGCCATGGTACAAAAAAGATAAAAAGGCTGCCACCTTTTACAGTGTGACCACAGATTATTCAGGAACAAGAGTAAGGAATCCTTCTACCACTTCTACGATAGGATATATGTTTAACGGTGCTAATTACACAGTGGGGAATTTTCCGGATTCGGGCTCGCGAGGCTTCAGAAGTGTTCTGGCGAATCAGTCTCCGCAAGGAACTTTTAATACAGTCAATTTTCAATATCCGGGAGTCTGGACTGGATCTTTGGCTGCCAATTATCTGGGAAGATCCATTAATATTCTATTTGATGCAGCATCTACAGCCAACCGTTTTATCGCTTTTAATGATAATAATGATCCGTATTTCGGAACGAGCTGCCGATGTGTAAAAATGAAATATGATTCCGATGGAAATGAAGCCGGACCTATTCCGAAATTGCAGGTTACAGTTTTAGCATCAGGAAAAGGAGCGGAAATTTTAAGCAGTGCTGAGGTGAAAGAAAAAATAAGTGAGAACAAAATCACTTTATTCCCGAATCCGGTAAAAGATATTCTGTATAGCGCTGCACCGGAACGACATGGGTATTATTATCAGCTCTATAATATGTCCGGACAGCTGGTGAGATCAGGTAAATTTGAGAACGGGAAAACAGATCTTTCTACGCTCACGTCAGGAATATATTTAGTAAGAATCAATAATTCTGAAAAAATTGTGAAAATCATCAAACAATAAAACTAAAAAAAGCAATAGTAGAGCAGAATAGGGTTTCCTGTTCTGCTTTTTTATGCCTTTCATATACGTTGCATCTATCAGCATTGGTGAAAAATTCTATATCATCTATTTTATTGAAGCTAAATTTTACCCTAAACTGTAGGCTCTAAAGGAGTTGATATCTATAAAAAGGCCCTCGGAAAGGCCTGTTAAACGCATCTAAATATTAAATTAAACTGTTTTAACAAAAAGTATATAATAAAAAAGCTTTACTTTTGCAAAAAATTTTTTTTAGAATGTCGAAAAATTTAGTAATCGTAGAGTCCCCGGCAAAAGCAAAAACTATTCAGAAATATTTAGGGAAGGATTTCGATGTGAAATCGAGTTTCGGACACATCCGTGACCTTCCAAAAAAAGGAATGGGAATAGATCTTGCCACCTTCAGCCCTGATTACGAAGTTTCGGCTGATAAAAAGAAACTGGTAGCAGAATTAAAGGCCGCAGTAAAGAAAGCAGAAATGGTATGGCTGGCGTCCGATGAGGACCGCGAAGGGGAAGCTATTGCATGGCACCTTGCAGACGAGCTGAAATTAAAGCCTGAAAACAGAAAAAGAATTGTTTTCCACGAGATTACTAAAAATGCCATTCTGAAAGCCATTGAAAATCCAAGAGATATCGATCAGAATCTTGTGAATGCCCAGCAGGCAAGAAGAGTTCTGGACAGAATCGTAGGTTTTGAAATGTCTCCGGTACTTTGGAAAAAAGTAAAACCGGGTCTGTCTGCAGGAAGAGTACAGTCTGTGGCCGTAAGATTAATCGTAGAAAGAGAAAAAGAAATCCGTGAGTTTGTTCCGAAAGCGAGCTTTAAACTGGACGGGATCTTCTTAAATAAAACCGAGCAGGAAATTTCTGCTAAACTTAAAAAAGACTTCGAGAAAGAAGAAGACGCAGAAAAATTCCTTGAAAAAGCAAAGACTACAGAATTTAAAGTTCTGAATGTTGAAACAAGACCGGGAACCCGTACTGCATCTGCACCATTCACTACTTCCACACTACAGCAGGAAGCTTCTTCAAGATTAGGATACAATGTAACCAACACCATGCGTCTTGCCCAAAGACTGTATGAAGAAGGATACATAACCTATATGAGAACGGACTCCGTGAACCTTTCCCAGGAAGCTATTGAAGGCGCGAAAAAACAAATTACTTCAGAATACGGATCTGAATATTCTTCACCAAGAAATTATACCACAAAATCTGCATCGGCACAGGAAGCTCACGAAGCGATCCGTCCAACTGATTTTGCCGTAAAAAGTATCGGTGATGTTCAACTGAACAGACTATACCAATTAATATACAGAAGAACACTGGCTTCGCAGATGGCTAATGCTAAAATTGAGAAGACCGTGATCGAAATAGGAAATGCATCATTGCCTCAGAATTTTGAAGCGCAAGGTGAAGTGATCATTTTTGATGGTTTCCTTAAAGCTTACGGAATTGTAAAGACAGAAGACGATGATGAAGAAAACAACGAAAAATTACTTCCTAAAGTAAGTGTAGGTGAAATCTTAAGTTATAAAAAAATCACAGCTTCAGAAAAATTCACGAGACCAAGCGCAAGATACACGGAAGCCGGTTTGGTGAAAAAACTGGAAGAATTGGGAATTGGACGTCCGTCTACATATGCACCGACGATCCAGACCATTCAGAACAGAGAATATGTAGACAAGAGAGAAATTGATCCTCAGGCCCGTGAAGTGGTGAGAATGTCTCTTACAAAAGATAAAATCAAAAAAGAAGTCCTTGAAGAAAAATTCGGGGGCGACAAAAATAAATTCATTCCTACAGATATCGGTGAGGTCGTAAATGATTTCCTAACCGATAACTTCAAAGAAATTCTGGACTACGGATTTACAGCAAGAGTAGAAGAAAGTTTTGACGAAATTGCCAACGGAGATCAGAAGTGGAAAGAAATGATGACCAATTTCTACTCAAAATTCCACCCGAGAATTGAAGACGTAGAAGAAAATGCAGACAGAGCCAATGGTGACAGACTTCTTGGGGTAGATCCTAAAACCGGCAAAAATGTTCATGCAAGAATCGGAAGATTTGGAGCAATGATCCAGATCGGTGAAACGGAAGATGAAGAAAAACCAATCTTTGCTTCACTGATGACAGGGCAGAATATTGCAACCATTTCTCTAGCAGAAGCACTGGAGCTTTTCAAGTTGCCGTTTGAACTGGACGCATTTGACGGGCAGCCTGTTTCCGTGGGAGTTGGAAGATTCGGACCTTATGTGAAGTGGGGCGAAACATTCATCAGTATTCCAAAAGGAGAAGATCCACTTTCAATAAGCCAGGCGCGTGCAGAAGAGATCATCAACGAAAAGAAAAAAGCCGATGCACCGATTGCTTCTTACAAAGGAGATCCTGTAACGAAAGGAACCGGAAGATTCGGACCGTTTATCAAATACAAAGATCTGTTCATCAATGTTCCTAAGAAATATAATTTCGACAATCTTTCTCAGGACGACATCAATGAATTGATTGATACCAAACTTGAAAAAGAAGCCAACCGATACATCCAGCAGTGGGAAAAAGAAAAAATTTCCATTGAAAACGGAAGATGGGGACCATTCGTAAAGTTTGGAAAAGCCATGTTCAAGATCCCGAAGAAAAAAGACGATACCAAATATGAAGCTGAAGAGCTGAAGGACGTATCACTTGATGAGGTGAAAAAATGGATCACGGATCAGGATAAAAATGCTTTTGCAGAGAAAAAGAAGCCAGCCGCCAAGAAACCGGCCGCTAAGAAAACAACTGCTGCCAAAAAGCCAGCCGCCAAAAAGAAGTAATAGTAAAAAAAATATACAAAGCCGTTAACAATATATGTTGACGGCTTTTTTTATCAACAAAAAACGCCACAGCATATGTACTTGCTGTGGTTTTTTTGTATGTTTGTTCGGTAAAGCATTTAATAAATTAACATTTTCTCAAGTTTTCAAATTAAAAATATGGATTTTGAAGATTTTATCATTTCACCAAGAAATTTCAAAACAGAAAGCTGGCAGATAGGCAGCAGGATCACGAAAGATATAAAAGAAGACAGTATTGTTCTTCTCTTTGTCTCGGATTACAGAGGAGCGGGCGGCGATGCGGAAGTTCAGGATTTTACAGCCGTAAGGAAGGAGTTTTATAAACTTTCACAGCTGGATTTTGAAATTCCTGTCGTAGATCTTGGAGATCTGGTATCCGGAAAATCAGTTCAGGATTCCCATTATATTCTGCAGGAGGTTTTGTCGGCATGCCATTACAAAAGAGCCCTTCCGGTGATTATCGGCGGATCCAGTGATTTTGCTTTTTCATTGTTTTCCACATTGAATTTTCATAAGAAAAACATCAACTATACCCAGATCAGCAATATTATTTCCCTGCAGCAGGGTGAGCAGATTAATGAACATACTTTTTTAGGGAAAATATTAGGTTCTAAAAATTTCTCCATTAAAAATTACCATCATTTAGGCTATCAGAAGCATTTAAATGAAGCAGATTCCATCAGGCTGATCAAAGAAGTGCAGTTTGACATCGTCCGACTCGCTGAAATGATGAATTCCACTGAAAAAACAGAGCCTTTCTTCAGGAAAACCGACCTGGTAACGCTGAATTGTGATGCGGTTGAAAGTTTTAGTGAACCGTTTTCTATGAATCCTCAGGTCAACGGATTGAACAGAAGAGAGATTTGTGCCTACATGAAAGAAATAGGACTGAGTGAAAATTTAAAGTCTGTCGGGATTTTTAATTACAATATTTATTCGGAAAACCAGCTGAATCACCAGCTGCTGGCCCAGATGATCTGGTATCTGATCGAAGGGATCAATATCCAGCGGTCTCATCCAAGGGAAAGGCATTATGAACAGTTCTATGTTTTGATAGATGATGACCAATACGCTTTCAAACGGGATACTTTCAGCAATTTATGGTATTTTGGAGATGATGACAATATTGAAAACTGCATCCCATGTTCCAAAAAAGATTTCGAAGAGGCAAAAAGAGGAACGCTTAATCCGAGGCTGACCTTTTAAGTATACACAAGATGAAAAAAAATATTGTTTTAAGTATTGTTCTGTTAACCGGAGCCTTCTGTTTCGTTTATTTCTGGAATAAATATGCGTATGCCGGCGAAGAAGATTATTTTTCGTCAAACACAAAACCTGAACAGGGTCTGCAGATCGGTATCATTGGGGACAGCTGGGTCGTAAGGCAGAACCTGGATTCTCTTTTAAGCAGAAAAATTTCTGATCAGGGCGTTCATGCGGAAATCTACTCATCCGGAAATCCGGGTGCGAAGACCAAAAGGATCTATGAAAACCTTTTTAAAGAAGATGACGAAGAATTTTCTTCCAAAAAAGTGATTGAGAAAAAACCGGATTATTGTATCGTCATTGCAGGCGTGAATGATGCGGCAACGCACTTAGGACCGGATTTTTATACCCATCACATGATGATGATCATTAAAACACTGCTGCATTACAACATCAAACCGGTGGTGGTTTCTATGCCGGAATTTGGAGTAGAAGAAGATTTTAAAAATAAAAATGTCCTGAGCGGACTCAGCAACAAAGGTGCTGAACTGGTCTTAAACGGCGGTACAGCATTTAAAATACAGGATTACAGAAATGCGCTCCTGAAAGATTTAAAACATAATGGTCTGGATCAGAAAGTAGTCATTTTAAATTTTGATGAAGTCACCAAAGATTATGAGAAAGACCGGAACTTGTTTGGAGATCCTCTGCATTTGAATAAGCTGGGATACCAAAAGTTCAGTGAGTTTTTAGCAAAAGGAATTGTTAATTTAACAGGCAAAAGATGAGGGTTTCAATTATAGTTCCCGTATATAATGTCGAAAATTATCTGGCCAAATGCCTGGATTCTCTGGTTAACCAAAGTCTTCAGGATATTGAGATTCTCGTTGTTGATGACGGGAGTAAAGACCGTTCCGGATTGATCATTGAAGAATACGCCCGCAATTTCCCGAATAAAATAAAGGCTTTCAGCAAAGAAAACGGAGGCCTAAGCGATGCCCGGAATTTCGGTCTGGACAGAGCTTCGGGAGAATATATTGGTTTTGTGGACAGTGATGATTATGTAACAGAGACCATGTTTGAAGAAATGGTACAGCTGGCAGAAAAACATGAAGCCAAAATGGTGATCTGCAATATTCAGAAAGTGGATCAGAATGGAAAAGTCACCCAGAAACTGACACAGATTCCCAATATGTCTGAAAAGATAGAGCTGAAAGATCATTTTTCCGTTTTTTCAGATCTCAGTTATTTTGCGTGCAATAAACTGTTTAAAAAAGAGCTTTTTGATCATAAAAGATTTAAAAAGGGAGTTCATTTTGAAGATATTCAGCTGATCCCGCAGTTGCTTCTCGAGTGTAAAGTGGTGGCTCAGACCCAGAATTTTCATTATCAGTATCTGGAGCGTACGGATTCCATTACAAAAACCCACACAGAAAAAGGGTTAGATATCCTGAAAGCCGTGAAAGATGTGGAAGATGCCTTCGAAAAATCCGAATATTCCCATAAAAGAGAGGAACTGAAAAATTTTCAGATATTTGAAGGGGTATATTCTTTTCTGGCTTATGTGGCTTTTGTAAAAAATGAGGAAACTTTTAATAAAATGGCTGATGAACTGGCTGTTTTTAAGCGTGAAAGGAAAATAAATATTCAAGATATATTGAACTATAGTCGTTTTGGTAAGAATTATCTTTTATCTTTGCCAGTGAAAAAAAAGATTTTTTATCTGTTGTTTTTTGCCGGACAAAAGAAGCTGATAAGAAAAATGTTATAACACAAATGATAAGTACAATTATTTCAGTCATCACTAAAACTTTGACAGAAAGCCTTTTATGAGGAATTTGGATAAGTTTTATCAAAGACGTTGATGATGTGCTTGATAAAAAAAAATGAAGAATTTTGAATTGTTCTTAAGCGAATCAGGAATTTCTATTTTTTATGTGAAAATAGGATTAGGTTTTCTGTTTGCTTTTTTAATTACCTTTTTCTCCATACCCACCATCATTAAAATATCCAGAAGAAAGAATCTTATGGATGAACCCGGGGTAAGGAGTTCCCACCTCAGAAAAATCCCCAACCTTGGCGGGATTGCCATCTTTTACTCGATCGGAATCAGTGCATCAATTTTTGCATATGAACTCTTTGATCTCTACAAATTTTTATTCGCCTCATTAATTATCCTGTTGTACGTCGGGGTAATGGATGATATCGTCGTGATGCGGGCCTATAAGAAACTTGTGGCACAAATCGTTGTTTCATCACTGGTTGTGATAGGATCAGACATAAGAATCCGAAGTTTATTCGGGATTTTCGGGATATATGAGATGAATTATATCGTGAGTGTGGTGTTTAGCATTATTACTTTTATAGTTCTGATCAATGCATTCAACCTGATCGATGGGATCGACGGGCTTGCCGGAGGATATTCCGTGATCTGCAGCGCAATGTTCGGAATAAGCTATTACCGATTAGGGGAATATAACTATCCGCTGGTGGTTTTATCCGCAATCATCATAGGCACCGTGCTGGCATTTCTCTACTATAATTTATCGAATTACAGGACCAATAAAATCTTTATGGGAGATACCGGATCAATGCTTCTGGGATTCCTGCTGGCATTTACGTCCATCTGTTTCATCGATATTTTCATTGATAAAGAACTTCCTAATGTTCCCAGGTATCACCTTCAGTCGGCCCCTGCGGTAGCGGTAGCTATTCTTATTCTGCCGATCGTGGATACTTTAAATGTGATTATTGTAAGGCTTTGCAATAAAAAATCGCCTTTTGATGCTGACAAAAACCATATCCACCACAAATTACTGAAACTGGATCTTACCCACAGACGTTCCACATTTTATATCATTGTGTATTATCTTATGATCGTTACCGTGGCTTATTACTTAAGGCACCTTAATATAAATCTTTTGCTTCTGATAATCGTTTTATTAGGTTTTTTTGGAGCTTATTTACCAGATTTGATTTATCATTTACGAAATAATAAGAAAATATCAATTTAATTTTTACTTTTGCAAAACATTCAAATATGATGAAGAACTTAAAGTATTTATTTTTACTACTGCCCTTTTTTATGACATCCTGCATCACCAAAAAAGATGTAAGGTATATGCAGCCGAGCGAAAGCCTGGTTATCAATGAAGAAGGACTTATTCCCTACAATATTCCCGTTTACCGAATTACAAAAAACGACATCCTTAATCTCAACATTGTGACGACTCCCAAGGGAGATGCTGCTCAGTTTTATTCATCTTTGAATACATCCGGAGGAGTAGGAGGGGGTGCGAATCCTGCGGCATTTGCAGGAGCAGTGGGAGGCTCTGCCAACGGTGGAAATATGAACTTCTATTTTAATGGGCTGAAGGTAGATTCCAAAGGAGATATCAATGTTTTCGGAGTAGGATACGTGAAAGCAGAAGGGAGAACAGTGGAAGATATTACCCAGGAGCTTCAGGAAAAAGTAAATGAAAACTTTCAGGAAGGAAAAGCGGAAGTAAGACTGAATACAAACGGAATCACCTATTATATTCTGGGAGATGTGGAAACCACAGGTCTTTCAGGTGAAAAAGTAGTTCATAAAAATACGCTGACGATTACCGAAGCATTAGCTATTAACGGAGGTTTGAACAGAACTATTGACCGTAGAAATATCGTTATCCACAGAAAACTTCCGGAAGGAATCAAAAAGGCAAGAATAGATCTTACCCGTGAAGATATCATGAATTCTCCTTTCTACTACGTGCAGAATGGGGATGAAATCTATCTGAATACCAGAGGAAAAAGCTTGAACGGATTTGGAAAAGATCCGGTACAGACTCTAACCACCGGGGTATCGGTGATTACGACAGCATTATCTATTTACCTGCTTCTTAAAAATCTTTAACCATGATTCCAGAAAGAGACAACAAAGTAGGGAAAAGCGAACCCCAGAAGGAAAAGTACGGATCGTTTGCATTATTTGACATAGAACATTTCCTGAGAAGAATACTCAAAAACTGGTATTGGTTTGTGTTTATGCTGTGTATCGGATATGTTATTTCGTGGATATACAGTAAATATTATGCACAGAACATTTATGCTTCAAACCTTTCTTTAAGCGTATCCAACAATACTTCCAGCTATTTTACCCCCACCCAGTCTATCAACTTTATCTGGGGACAGAACGGAAATCAGGACGGAGTTTATCTGAAAAAAATGCTTTTATCCAGATCTCATAACGAGTTTTTGGTGAAAGAGCTGGATCTTTTCGTGAACTACTCTACGAAAGGAGTGATCAAATCTACCTATATTGATAAGACAGATTCACCAATCTTTATGCAGGTAGATAAAAAACATCTGCAGCAGATCAATTATCCTGTGACCCTTATTCCCAAAGGGAAAGACATGTATGAAGTAGTTCTTCCTGAAGAAGGTCAATCTACCAATCTATATAGTTATGAATCAGAAGGTTTCCAGTCTATTAACGAATATGCCAAACCTGCCAATAAGATCATCAGGGTCAATGAATGGTACAATTCCCCGAATCTGAGATTCAGACTGGTTAAAAATACGGAGACCCCTAAAATAAAAGTGAATAATATTATTGTAACACTTAATTCTGTAAACCAGAGTGTTAATGATATTGTTTCTACCATAGCAGTAGAATTTGATAAGGAGATCGGGACGATCATGATTATTAATAAGAAAGGATTTAATCTTAACAGTACTGTCAATTTCTTAAACAAATCAGTAACAGAGCTTCAGAAAAAGAGGCTGGCCGACAAAAATATCGTCAATAAGAATACCGATGTCTATCTGCAGGCCAATATAGATAATATCCGTAAAAAGCTGGATTCAAGTGCGGCGGTCCTGAATTATTTAAAAACTTCGGAAAAGCTGTACAATATTAAAGACAGAGACGAAAAGTCTTTGGACAAAATAAAAGAGCTTGAAGGAAAAAAAGCGGACATTATCAGCAAAATCAGTTCTCTGAATAATATCAAAACAACGTTGCAGACGCAGGACTTCGATAAGATGATCAGCACCAATGCTGCAGGTTTTGAGGATGGATTCTTTTCAGCTACAGTTACCGAACTTAAGGCGCTGTACACGAAGAAAAGAGAGATGGCTACTATTTATAAGGCTAATTCAGAGCCGATGAAAGAAATAAATAGGCTGATAGATGAAGCAAGATCGGGCTCATCCGGTACTTTGAGAAATTATTATACGAGGTATTATGATGAGATCAATAAGATAGACCGACAGGTAGCAGATGCGAATTCCGATCTGAACTCATATCCGGAAAAAGAAAGAAGATATCTGGATGCAGAGAGAGGATACAATATGATAGAAGCCACCTACAATAGTCTTTTATCCAGACAGAATGAAGCGCAGATGAAAGTAGCGACCAATCAGTCTGATATTACAGTAATTGACCCTGCCAAGAATCTGGGCCAGGGCGCGATAGGACCGAACGTGAAAGCAATCAAGTTTGGAATCATTTCCGGGCTGTTACTGTTGCCGCTATTATTCATCCTGATCGGAGAAGTTCTGGATAATAAGATGAGAAATATCAAAGAATTGCTGAGTGCAACGAAGATCCCGCTTCTGGGTGTGATTGGAAACAACAGCAACGAGAATATGCTTACTGTTCTTGAACAGCCTAAATCTTCAGTATCAGAAGCCTTCAGAGGAATACGTGCCAGCATAAGATTCCTGATGGAGAACGGTAAGGAAGAAGGAAAAGGGAAAACGATTTTGATAACCTCCTCCATTGGTGGGGAAGGAAAAACCTATATTTCCATCAACCTGGCTTCAGTAATCGGGCTAAGTGATAAAAAAACAATCCTTCTGGGGATGGACCTTAGAAAGCCAAAGATCTTCGGCGATTTTAAAATTGATAATAAATATGGTATCTCGAATTATCTTACAGGAGAAGTAGATATTGAGCAGATCATCAACAAGACCAAGATCCCGAATCTGGATGTTGCCACTTCAGGACCGATCCCTCCAAACCCTTCAGAACTTTTGATGAGTGAAAGAAACATCAAATTTATAGAAGAGCTGAAAGAGAAATATGATTTCATCATCATCGATTCGCCACCGGTAGGTCTGGTAGCGGACTCTTATGAACTGATGAAGTATTCTGATGCCAATATTTATGTGGTACGTCATGAATATACAGAAAAATATATGCTGAAAATGATCACGGAGAAATACCACCAGGGAGAGATTGATCATCTGGGATTAATATATAATGATTACAATACGAAGCAGGGATATGGATATGGCTACGGATATGGCTACGGATATGGGTATGGCTATTTTGATGAAGACAAAAATTATAAAGAACCGTTACTGATTAAAATACGAAATAAGGTACAAACAATATTTAATAAAAAATAGCGTTTTAAACCCTCAGCAAATGGGGGTTTTTTTATACTTTCAGTATTTGGAATCTAAGGAAAAAAGAATATTTTTGGCACTTTGCCGTTTACTTTATAACAAATTATGTTTTTTTGTTTATTTTTAACTATACATTAAGAATATCATTAATATAAAAATGTTTTATATTTGCAAAAATTAAATTTTAAAATAACCATAAATCCATATTCTTTTATGAATAAAAAATTATTGTTTAGCTTTCTTGCCTTCCTTGGAATGGTAAGTGTTAAAGCACAAAGAAACGAATTGGGAGTTCGTCTAGGGATGAGTAACCTGGTAGGGGACGTCGGAAGGACCAATTATATTTTACAAAAGCCGTTGGATTTAGACAGGATGTCAGAATGGGGATTCCCGTTTTATGGAGGTTTATTATATAGATTTAATTTTAACCCGCACCAGACCGTGAGATTGGACTTGGGTTACAATCAGGTTCAGTTCAGCGATAAAGCTGCGAAAGAAGAATACAGAGTGAATAGAAACTCTTATGGAAAAAACAATGTATACGAAGCGAGTTTAATGTTCGAATACAATCTTTTCCCTGTCAATAATGAGCAGGTAAGCATGGTAAGTCCATACATCTTTGGAGGTATCGGTGCTTTGATGTTTGATGCTCCGAAGGCTGATCTTGTGAATGATTTCAGAAGAGATGCAGACGGAGTGGCACAGGCTCCTCTTAATGAACTGGATTTTAAAAGTACTCCGGTATATACAATAGGAAAAAAAGTAACGATGCATATCCCTTTTGGGGTAGGTTTAAAATATAAGTTCAACCATAATTGGGCTATATTTGCAGAAGCTACGTTCAGATATACATTGACGGATCAGCTTGATCATAGCAGATTAATGTCAAAAGATGTAACATCCAGCTTTAATGCGGATATTCTGGATCCTGCTACCGGTGCTTCACTGCTGCAGTCCGGAAACTATTATGCAGTCTCTAAAGAAAGAGAGAAAGAACTTCTTAACAAAAGAAATATTGGTGATGAAAGGTCTAAGGACTGGATGAATACTTTTAGTTTAGGACTTACCTATTCATTCGGAAGACCTCCATGCTATTGTGATTAATTAATATGTCGTTGATTAAAGATAAAATAAATTCTGAGAATTTACCGAAACACGTCGCCATCATTATGGATGGCAATGGAAGATGGGCAAAAACTCGTGGCGAAGAAAGAACCTTCGGTCACAAGAATGCCATTAATGCAGTAAGAAATGCCATTAATGCCTGTAATGAGATTGATATACCTTATTTAACACTGTATACATTTTCTTCTGAAAACTGGAGCCGTCCGGCAGATGAAGTAAGTACACTGATGAATTTGTTGGTGGAAACCTTATTGTTGGAAGCTGAAGAAATCTTTAGCAAGGGCCTCAGAATGCATGTTATAGGGAATCTCGAAAAGCTCCCTCTCCTGGTGAGAGAACAGCTGGAACGTGTAGTAGAGCTTACAAAAGAAAACACAAAAGGGAACTTAGTGCTGGCAATAAGCTACGGCTCACAGAACGAAATACTGGATGCTGTAAAAAACATCAGTTCTGACGTGAAAGAAGGAAAAGTTGATGTGGAGAATATTGATGAAAAATTATTCGAAAGTTACCTTTATACAAAAGACTTTCCTCCTGTAGACCTGCTGATAAGAACCAGCGGAGAAATAAGAGTAAGTAACTTCCTCCTCTGGCAGATTGCTTATGCGGAACTACAGTTTTTAAATGTCCTATGGCCCGATTTCACAAAAGATATTTTCTTCCAATGTATTGTTGATTATCAAAACAAAGAAAGAAGATACGGATTAACCGGCGATCAGATAAAAGCCCAATAAATTTAAAGAAAAGAAAGACTCGATAAAATGAAGTTTAGACTATTACCCATCATAATGTTTGCTGCTTCTGCGCATTTTTATGGACAAGTGACTCCCCAGGACAGCACTAAAGTAAATAATGCTGTACATGCAGAAAATGGCACAGGCACTTACACGCTTAAAGACATTGTTGTAGATGGGGTAAAAAAATATACGCCGGCTCAGATCTTAAGATTTACAGGCTTAACAAAAGGCGAAGTTGTAGATATTCCTGGACAAAAAATCAGCAACGCTGTTAAAAAGCTTTGGGATACCCAGTCTTTTTCAGAAGTTGAAGTGTATGTTCAGAGTATTGAAGGGCAAACCATAGTGTTAAAATTCTACCTGCAAGACCTTAAAGAACTTGGTGAAGTAAAATTCGCAGGGAAAGGGATCGGTAAATCTAAAAACGAAAAACTGATAAAAGACAATAATCTGAAGCCTGGAACAAAGATCACTCAAAACCTGATCTCCGGCCTTAAGACTAAAGTCCCGAAGGATTACGTGAAAAAGGGTTTTGCTGACGCTAGAATTACGATTCAGGATAAAGTAAACGCGAATGATCCGTCTATGGTAGACTGGACCATCAATGTAGAGAAAGGGAAAAGAATAAAAATTGACCATATCGAATTTGAAGGAAATCAAAGCGTTACCGATTCCAAGCTTAGAAATAAAGCTTTCAAAGAAACCAAGCAGAGAAGATTTAGTATCGGTGGAATTCTGAAATCTTCAAAATTTATTGAAGAAAAATACCAGGAAGATAAGCAGGGCCTTGTAAGCTATTATAACTCTTTGGGATACAGAGATGCTACCATCGTTTCAGATTCTGTGTGGAGAAATAAAAGAAACAATTACGAGATCAATGTAAAGCTTAAAGAAGGTAAAAAGTATTATATCGGAGATATTACATTCACTGGAAATACCGTTTACGCTACTGAGCATTTACAAAGACTTTTAGGATATAAAAAAGGAGATATCTACGATGCCGTAGGTTTCAATAAAAAAGTAGGAGAAGACGGAGGTAAAGAAGATGACTCAGATATCAAATCTGTGTACATGAATAACGGTTACCTTTTCTCCAGCGTTACACCGGTAGAAAAATCGGTATCAGGAGATGCGGTAAACCTTGAGATCAGAATTACTGAAGGAGAGCAGGCAACCTGGAATAAAGTAACATGGCAGGGGAATACAACAACCCATGACCATGTGATACTTAGAGCTCTTAGAACAAAACCGGGAGAGCTTTTCAAAAAGACAGAGATTAAGAGAACTTACTTTGATCTGGCGGGAATGACATTCTTTGATCCACAGCAGGTAGGTCAGGATATCCAGCCGAACCAGACAGATAATACAGTAGATATCAACTGGAAATTAGTTGAAAAAGGTTCTTCTCAGGTTCAGTTACAGGCAGGTTACGGAGGTAACAGCTTTATCGGAACTTTAGGACTTACGTTCAACAACTTCTCTCTGAAAAACTTCCTTAAGTTTAAAGACTTCAGACCGGTACCTCAGGGAGACGGGCAGACCTTGTCTATTCAGGCACAGGCTGGACAATATTTCCAAAACTACGGGATTTCATTTACTGAACCATGGTTATTTGGAACTAAACCAACTGCTCTTTCTGTAAGTTTAAATACTTCCAGAGTAAAATATAACGACAGCAGTGGAAATGATCAGAAACTTAATATTTTCTCCGCATCAGTAGGTCTGAACAGACTGTTAAACTGGCCGGATGATTATTTCTCACTGTACACAGGGATTCAGTTTCAGAATTATAAATTCAGCAACTATCCTTTCCAGTTTGGAGATACCACGGAATACTATGGTGATGCAAATAACTTAAGTCTTAACTTAGGTTTAAGCAGAAACTCTGCAGGTCTTGACCCTATTTTCCCGACAATGGGTTCAAATATTGAGCTTTCCGCGAAAATGACTGCACCTTACTCATTGTTCAGCAATAAAGATTATTCTACAATGTCACCGGTGGATAAGTACAAGTGGATGGAATTCTATAAAATCAAGTTCAAAGCCGATATCTATAATGAGATAGCTGGAAAACTTGTATTAAGATCTTCTGCTGAAATGGGATTCATGGACGGATATAACAAAAAACTTGGGGCTCCGCCATTCGAAAGATTCTATGTAGGGGGTACCGGTTTGTTTGGTGGTCGATATGACGGTCGTGAATTGATCCCTTTAAGAGGATATGAAAATGCTTCCACTTATGGAGGTGAAGCAGATGATATTACACAAAGAGGAGGAGGAACAATCTATAACAGATTTACGTTAGAATTAAGATACCCGATCTCTATGAACCAAACTGCTAAGATCTATGCACTTACCTTCGCTGAAGGTGGTAACGTGTGGAATAGCTGGAGCGGATACAATCCATTCCAATTGAAAAGATCAGTAGGGGTTGGGGTAAGAGTATACATGGGTGCTTTTGGTTTGATCGGATTTGACTTTGCTTATGGATTCGATAAGACCGTTTCCGGAACAGAACCATCTGGATGGAAGACTCACTTCCTGATGAACCAATCATTATAATTCATAGATATGAAGAACTTTAAAATCATTTTCACATTTGTGTTGTTCCTTCTTTTCGGGTTTTCAAACGCCCAGAAAGTAGGAGTGGTAGACACAGGCTATATCTTGGATAAGCTGCCTCAATACAAAGAAGCTGAAGCAAGATTAAATTCCCAAATCGATACCTGGCAGTCAGAACTTCAAAATCTGCAGTCCGAGTACGAAAGAAAAAAATCGGCATTTGAAAGTGAGAAAGTATTGTTGATAGGAGACCAGCTCAAACTTAGAGAAAAAGAAGTAATGGATCTTGAAAAGAATATCAAAACGACAACAAGTTTACGTTTTGGAGTCAACGGAGAGATTACAAAACTGAGAACAAACCTTGTAGTGCCGTTCCAGGATGAGATCTGGAATGCTATCAAAACGATGGCTGAGAAAAACGGATTGGGCACGGTTCTTGATAAAACCGATAACAATGTGCTTTTCCTTTTACCAAGATATGATTATACAGAAAAAGTATTGACTATCTTATTAAAAGGATCTACATCTGATAAAAAAGAAAAATCTAAAAGCAAAAAGTAAATCAATTAACTTTTGCTTAAATTTACAATCTAAAAACAAATTAAATTATTTATTTTACCAATTATGAAAAAATTAAGTGTATTATTTGCCGCGGTAATAATGGTTGTGTCGGTAAGTATGGCAAAAGCTCAGAAATTTGCTACTGTAGATGTAATGGGAGTGCTTAATGCAATGCCGGAAAAAAAGAAAGCTGATGCTGATATAAAAACTTTCTTAGATACAAAACAATCTGAGATCAAGAAAAAAGCAGATGCAGGTCAGGCTAAATTAAAGCAGTATACGGACGAAGCTCCTAAGAAAACAGCTGACGAGAACAAAGCTAGAGAAGCAGAATTACAGAAGCTTCAGGAAGAAATCGGACAAATGCAGGAAAAAGCTGGAAAAGACTTAGAGGCTAAGAAAGATGTTGTTTTCGGACCAATTGAGAAAAAATTGAATGATGCTATCGAGAAAGTAGCTAAAGCTAACGGATACGAATTCATCATGGATGCAAACTCTCCGGCTTTTGTTTACAGATCTGGAGCTGATGCTACAGCAGCTGTTAAGAAAGAATTAGGGATCAACTAAGAAATTAACAAAGTTTTATAAATTAACCGCCTCTTTTAGAGGTGGTTTTTTTATTTTTGCGCTATGGAAAAAGAAGTATCAACAACCGTAAAAGTTAGGTTCAGCGATTGTGATCCGATAGGACATTTAAATAATGTAAAATATCTGGATTATATGTTCAATGCCAGAGAAGATCACGTAGAAACATTTTATGGATTCACCTATGAAGAATACACCAAAAAAACAGGATGTACATGGATCGCCATTCAAAATGAGATCGCTTACCTGAAAGAAGTAAGATACAATACCCAGGTTGTGATCAGCAGCAAGACCATCGAAATACAGGACAGAACGGCTAAGGTGGAAATTTTAATGAAAAGCCTGGATGAAAAAACAGTTCATGCCGTGCTATGGGTTACCGTGATCTATTTCAATATCAAAACAAGAAGATCAGAAATCCACCCGGAAGATATAAAAGAAACGTTCCATAAGTTCTATGTAGATCTTGAACAGAAAGATTTCCAGCCTAGAGTGAAGTTTTTAAGATCTCAGAACGCAAAAAACGCTTGATAAAGGAAAATAAACGCGTATTATAAAACTGAATATTTTCTTTTAACACTACATTTGATAAGTAAAATAATAAAATTACAGATGAAAAAAATAGCCGTATTAGGAAGCAATGGACAGTTGGGGAACTGTATCAGAAAAATTGCCCCTGATTATGAAAATTCATATGAGTTCATATTTACAGATTCACAGACCTTAGATATTACAGACGAAGATCAGGTCAGTAGTTTTTTTTATGACAACAAACCGGACTACTGTATCAATGCTTCTGCATATACAGCGGTTGATCTTGCGGAGAAGGAAAGTGATAAAGCTTTTGCGGTCAATGCTGACGGAGTGGGATATCTCGCTCAGGCTTGTGTAGATTATAAAAGTATCCTGATTCACATTTCCACCGACTACGTCTTTGATGGAGATACCAATCTTCCGTACTCAGAAGATGACTTTACCAGTCCGACAGGAATATATGGAGAGTCAAAAAGAAAAGGTGAAGAACTGGCTTTGGAGATCAACCCAAAAACCATTGTTTTGAGAACCTCCTGGCTCTACTCAGAATTCAATAAGAATTTTGTTAAAACAATGCTGAACCTCTTTTCTCAGAAAGACGAACTTGGAATTGTTGCCGATCAGTTCGGTCAGCCTACCAATGCCAATGATCTTGCAGAAGCGATAATGGATATCATCAAGACTCCAAATAAGACCTTTGGTGTTTTTCATTTTTCAAATTATCCTGAAACAAGCTGGTTTGAGTTTGCAAAAAAGATTGCAGAATTTTCAAACGCTTCAGTACAGTTAAACCCTCTGACAACAGAACAGTATCCTACTCCTGCAAAAAGACCGGCCAGAAGCACCATGTCTTTGGATAAAATAGAAGAAATTTACAGAATCGAACCAAAACATTGGGAAAATAGTCTTGAAGAATCTGTCAGAATACTAACACAACAATAATTATGATAAAGAATCTCGCCGTTGCCTTTTCCATATTCTGTGCCCATTGGTGTACAGCCCAGAATGTATACCTTTCAAAAGTGGCAAAAACAAACGACAACACAGACAAGTTCCTGTATCAAAAAACAGAATCTACAGTCGATGCCGAATATTTGGGAGAAATCGAAGTTCAGGGATTCTCAAATGATGACGCTGCTATTTTTTCATTAATATATAAGAAGGCAAAAGAAGTTGGAGCCAATACATTTTCATTTAAACCTTTTGAAAATATAGATGGAACCCTGCAGTCCCTCAATCCGGCAAACTATAAAATTGCTTTATACTATACTCCCAAAGAAAATTTGGTTGTACAGAAGGGGATGCTGTATGTTTTTGCTTCCTCAGACAAAGATCAGAAGATTAATATCAATAAGAAGGACTATATACTGACACCAAGATCTTATCTTACCCTGGATATCGTTCCCGGGGAAATCTATACCATTTCAACCAAGAAACTTTTGGGCTCTACAATTAAGGTTCAGCCAAAGACAGCCGATGAAAACTTATATTTCCAGGCTTCTTCATTAAAAGTAAAATCCGATACGTCCGGAAACGGCGGTTTAAATCTAAAATCCGGTGATATCATAGGCTTGGAAAAGTCTTATGCCGAGTTTTTGAGCCTGATTTATGAACGTTCAAAAAGGTAGAATCACTATTATAGAAAAGGGAAGTATAAAAATTAAACATTAGTTTAAAATTTTTCTCTCTGCATACCAGTGTTTTATGATTTAATGGGGCTTGTTCGTGAATTTTAAGTTAAATAAACTTGTTTTGCGTCTTAATAAGTTGTTATCTTTGCCCCACTGAAAAACGAGAGTATTTCGGTAGCACAGAAGAGCTTTTAGATAAGCATAATAATTTAAACGAGCTTAAGGGATGTAGACGAGAAAGCTTCTTAAAA
>NZ_JAOAMU010000007.1:120821-355000 GCF_025154075.1 Chryseobacterium herbae | reverse complement strand
TAGAGTTTTAGAGTTTTAGAGTTTTAGAGTTTTAGAGTTTTAGAGTTTTAGAGTTTTAGAGTTTTAGAGTTTTAGAGAAAATAAAAGCATTTCTGGAAATATCCAAAAAAAATAAAAAAATATACGCAATCATCTGTGTCAATCCGTGAAATCTGTGGTTAAATATAATCTCCCGCAGATCTTACAGATTATGCAGATCTAATTATCAAATTTTAAAAGAATTATTTTATGATCTTCAAAATCCTCGCCTATCCAAAAGAATAATGATGTATGCAATCATCTGTGCTAATGTGTGCTTATCAGTGGTTAAAATAAATAACACATTGATCAACTCATTTTCTTCAAAATCTTCTCAAAAGTATTGATATTCCTGCTCGTAAACTGGTCTTTAAGGCTTTTCTTCCCCAAAACTTTTCCAAAAGAAGAATCCAAAGTATTCCCCTTCGGAACCTGCCAGTAAAACAAATTGTTAATGATTTCAGCCTTTTCGTTTTCAGTCTTGGAAGCTGCTTCAAATTCTCCCATCAAAACATTTTCTACTCCGGGATTCCCTACAAATCCATAGATATGCAGATCATCATTTTTTTCAAAAGGAATACTGTTCCAGAATATTTCCGTTTCTTTCTGAGACCTTATGAATAAGAAAGCTTCGTAAGAAAAATGATCGGACATCGCTTTTTCTAAAATTTTCTTTAAATCATCAGCTTTTTTATCAGAAGAGAACACAATATTTCCGGAAGCCAATATAGAACTTACATCCAGCATTCCGGCCTCTTTAAACACCTGACAGACATCAGCCATTTTCATATTGGTTCCTTTTACGTTCACGCCGCGGAGAAAAGCACAGTATTTCATTTTTTTTAAGGATTTTTTTGGAGTTGGAGTGTATTAGAGTATTAGGGTTTTAGGGTACCAGTCTAACTTCTAATTTCTAGCTTCTAACTTCTCTAATCAATTTTAATATACAAATTATAATCTGTTCCCGATGGTTTAAGATGATAGATCTTTTCCAGGATGGGGTTATCACTTTTCAGGTTATCTTTTATCCTGAATTCTTTCATCAGTTTGTAGTGGGTCTGATAATACAAAGCATCATTTCCTTTAAATAGATTTTTATAGGACAGAAGATATTTGGGTTTCCTGTTTTTGACGGTATTGATCCAATAATGGGCCTTATCTTTTTTCACTTCCGCCTGAATCTGTTTGTTTACCAAACCTACTTCATCAATGGTTTTTAACCCTGAAAAATAAGGAACATATCCAGCTGGTTCCAAAAGAATCCATTGTTTTTTATCTTTCTCGAAAGCGTCCAAAAACAGTCCGATTCCTCTGCGGTAATTCCACTCTCCGTTTCCTGTCGCAATGGCATGTACGGTTTGGAAAGCCAGCATCGGAACGATATAAAACACCACCAATAATGACAACCATAGATTTCTCCTCTCCTTCTGCTCCAGTACAAAAATAAGAACGGGAACGAAAAGCAGAAGCTGCGGAACCCAGTAATACCAGTCGAATAAGCTTTTTTGAGAGAGAAAAATAATCTGCTTTACCCAACCGAAAATAAAAATCATCCATAAAAAATAATTTCTCTTTTCTCTTTGTCTGACAAGATAAATAAAGCAAAGCAGTTCAAAAATCAAGACTATGATTGTAACCGGATTGAAGTCTCCGGGAAGTTTCAGCATTCCCCAGAAGTTACCGAAACTCACGAGGAAATAATTAAGATTTTGCTCAAAAGTAAAATTGTGCTCGTACAAAAGCTTTTTGGCAACAATGGTATTATTCACAAGCTCTCCGAAATACAACCAGTTGAAGGACAGAACAGATAAAAGCCCCAGAATTCCTCCGAAAACGTAATTCCATTTTACCTTTCTGTTCCAGAAAACATCTACCAGGAATACAATTCCAAGGAAAATCACCGTATCGATTCTTGTAAACATGATCAGAACCGGCAGAAAAATAAGTGCCCATCTTTTGCCTTTACTGAAGCCGTAATACAGAAGCGCCATTTCCAGAAAGAAAAGAATTCCATATTCCATTCCGAGAATGGAGATCTTTACTCCGGGAGGTAATATTCCGATTAAAAATATAAAAATAGCTTTATGCCATGGGTTTTTAAGGGTAAGATTCGCAAGAAATAAGGTTCCTATCGTAAAAAGGATAGAATTGAAAATTAAAAGAGGTTCAATAAAATATTCTTTGCCGAAGATCAGATTGAACAGATAGGAAACAAAAACATACAGATGGGTGGTAGAAGCTGAAATCTTAGTTTCGCCATTAAAACCTATCACTCCATAATCCAGTAAATTCTGGGCTACTCTCCAGGTGATGAATGCATCTTCCTGAATATAATGAGTCAGTAAAAAAAGAAGTTTTAAAACAACCGTAAAAATTACGGCATAGATAGGGATCCTATTAATTTTATTTTTTGCCATCACGCATTTTTTGTTTGACAAATATAATCTTAAAATTCATGAATCCCAATAACAAAAAAACGGAACCGAAGTTCCGTTTTTGTTAAGTATTTTATTGTGTTACTTTGATAATCGCTGTGGTGATCTGCTCCTCTTTTTCTTTTGAATAAGTAGAATCAAAAGGCTGCATCACATCAAACAGATATTGGTAGAAAGGGGTGATCTTCTGTACATTTTCAGATTCCTTTATCGCCTTTTCTTTACCCATCACCTGAAGCTCTTTGATGAAAGCATTGAACTTTTTATCAATCGGCTCTATGGATTTTACAAGGTATTCGTATGCTTTATCATCCTGTCCAAGCTTCTTATAGGCGTCTGTAACGGCTGCAACAACAAGAGAATATTCCATAGGTTTCGTTCTCATCTGTCTTCTTGCAAAGTTTTGATCTGCCGGAGCAAGGCTTAGATAATAATCATACTCTTCAAAGATTCCTTTTTTAAGGATTTCTGCCAGCTGAAGACCTTTTTTCTCCTGTCCTGCAATGATATATCCTGTTACCATAGCACTCAGTGAACGAGGATCATTAAATTTCTCAGCAGGAATTTCTTTTGATGCAAGATCCAGTAATTCTACTGCTTTAGCTTTCTGTCCATTTAATGCCAGTGCTGAAGCGGCTCTGCTTGCTGACATTCTGTAGCTCATGATATTGGATGTAGCGGTTTCATCAAAGTGGCTTTTTAAATGTTTAAAATTACCCCATCTGAAGTTTTTCACTACATTATATAAAGAATTTGGATCTACTCTTCCCATATCTCCATCTACATTCTGAGTCGTATGGATAGGAACCAATCTGTAGCTGAATCCGTCAAACTGAAGGTATTCATTCAGATAAAAAATATTTTCGTTGTCGTAGATTCCTCCTGATGAGAAGTTGATTGGACGTTTCCAGTCGAAGTTCGCCAACATATCCAGCATGATCAGGTTATTTTTATAAAGCGTGTTTCCTTTATAAGTGATCATAATCTGGTTCACTACGTTTGGAAGATCTGCCTGATTGATGATTCCTGCCTTTAATGCATTTTCCTTATTCACAGGAAGAATGAATTTATTTACCGGAAGGATATTGTATTTCTCAAACTTCTCTTCCCCGAAGTACATTTTCAAAAGTTCGTCTTTTTCAGGAGATTTGAACTTGATGAAATTCACCGCCTCTTTCAGCGTTAATGAATCCTGAGTAAGGTATTTTCTGAATCCTGCAAATTGTGTATCCGCAACGCCTTGTTCTTTTAACATAGAGAAAACGCCTTCCCAGTCTTCTTTCTTCATCATATAGATCTGGTCGTTGACACCGTCTCTGTAGTCATCATGAGTCAACTGGCTTGGAATTCCTGCCGCGTTGTATGTTTTTCTCTTGATCTGGTCTAAATTCCAAGGTGTAGAAGCAAGCGTGAAATTCACCACTTTTACATCATCCCTGAATCTTTCCGTTTCCTGGATAGCCCATACCGGATACGTGTCATTATCTCCGTAAACAAATAAGATGTCGTTTTTAGGAAGTGATTTTAATACGGAATAAGCATAGTCGTAAGCCGTATATCTGTTGCTTCTGTCATGTACATTATAGTTCTGGAAGCCCATCATGAAAGGTACGCCTAATAGAACTACACCAAATGCGATATTCGCTCCGTTAGATTTTATTTTGGACTGGACCAACCATAAAATAGCGCCGGCACCCATTCCGATCCAGATGGCAAATGCATAGAACGAGCCTACCATCGCATAATCTCTTTCTCTTGGTTCAAATGGTTTCACCCCTGTATAGAAAACAATTCCTACACTGGTTAAAACAAATAAGGAAAGAAGCGCATAGAATCTTCCAAAGTCTCTGTTTAGTTGGAAAAAGAATCCGATCAGTCCTAATAGTAATGGTAAAAAGAAGAACTTCACTGTACTTTCATTCTGGAATTTTGCAGGCATTTTATCCTGGTTTCCTAATAAAGCATTGTCTATAAAAGAAATTCCTGAAATCCAGTTTCCTTTTGTATTTTCCATGTTTCCTTCAAGGTCGTTCTGTCTTCCCACGAAGTTCCACATCAGATATCTTACGAAATAATAACCGTTCTGGAATGTAATGAAATAGTCCATATTCTGAGCCAGTGAAGGCTTCTGAACATTGATCAGGTTATAAGGTTTCACTTTCAGATAATCGGCCGCTGTGATAGATTTATCTTCATATTTCCCTCTTAATTCGTCAAAGATCTGCTTCGCCTGAGGATTGTCTGCCACTTCTTCATTGGCGTAATTGAAGGTGAAATCCGGAGCTCCGTACATTGAAATGTAGTTTGCCATCACATCCTTATCTTCATTGAACATTCTTGGCATTAAGCTGATCTGAGATTTACTGAAAACATAGTTGAAACGGTCACCCGTTTTTCTGTACGTTCCGGTTTTCTCATCCTTTTCATAGATCTCACCTGTTTTTTGAGTCTTGAAACTTCCGTCTTCATTTTTCTCAATTCCGTTGGCATCAAGGAAAGCGGTATAGTTTTGTCCGTAAATAGTTGGCCAGTCACCGTACTGCTCTCTGTTATAGTAATCCAGCATACCAATAGCTGTATCCGGATCATTAAGGTTCATCGGAGGATTCGCATTCGCTCTGATTGGAATGACCATCCAGCATGAGAACCCGATGATCATAAAAACCACTGACAATGCAGCAGTCTGATAAATATTTTTCTTAGCTTTTCTTGCATATTTGATGATGAAGAAACATGCTACTGTCATTAAAATAAATGCGACGATCGTTCCTGAGTGGAAAGGTAGTCCAAGTCCGTTCACGAAGAATATTTCAAGTCTTCCGAACATCGTCATGATCAATGGGAAGATAATTTTGAAAACAATGATCAAAATTCCCAGTGTGATCGCATTCGCCCAGATAAAGTTTTTCCAGGTAAATTTGTAATTTCTTGCATAATATACCAAACATACGGCCGGTACTGCAAGCATCCCCATCATGTGTACCCCTACAGAAAGTCCTAATACAAAGAAAATAAGGATGATCCATCTTTCGCTGTCTTTTGCCAGGTACTCGTTTTCCCATTTTGTAATCAGCCATACCAACAAGGCGATAAACATAGAAGCCATGGAATATACTTCCCCTTCTACTGCAGAAAACCAGAAGGTATCTGAGAACGTGAAGCACAATGCTCCTACCGCTCCTGCAAAAAGAATAGAAATTTCCTGGTGCTTCGTTACTTCTTCAAAATCCTTGTTTAAAAGTCTTCTTACAAAATGTGTAATCGTCCAGAATAGGAATAAAATCGTCAGTGCACTGAATAATGCAGACATTGCATTGATGACGATAGAATAGTTTTCTCCTTTTCCTAAAGCAAAAATGGCTGCCACGGCACCCACGATCTGGAATAAAGCCGCTCCGGGAGCGTGCGTTACTTCAAGTTTTACAGCTGAGGAAATGTACTCGCCGCAGTCCCAGAAACTGAAATTGGGTTCTATGGTCGACAAGTACGTGAAAAATGCAATGACAAAAATCACCCATCCTAAAACGGTGTTCCATTGCTTAAAAGTCCAATTTTTCATAGTATTAAATCAATTACGCGAAAATAAGGCTTTTATAGCATTCCGTGGTGTTTTTAACAAAATTTAAAAAATTTGGCGTAGTATTTGTGATCGTACTTCGCGTAAGATTGCAAATCAGAAAATAAATTTTGCTGAATCGCTGGCTTGAAATCAAACAAAAGTTTAGTAATTATTTATTTTTTTGTATTTTTGCGGTCAGATTTTTATTGAAAATAACAAATAATGAGTAATGTTTACGATAATATTCTTGGCCTAATAGGACATACTCCTATGGTGAAGCTTAATACTGTTACAAAAGATATTCCTGCAACCGTTTATGCCAAGTTAGAATCATATAATCCTGGACATTCCACAAAAGATAGAATAGCACTTCATATTATAGAAAACGCTGAACAAAAAGGTTTATTAAAGGAAGATTCAGTAGTTGTAGAAACTACTTCCGGAAATACCGGTTTTTCTATTGCGATGGTCTGTATTATCAAGGGATATAAATGTATTCTGGCGGTAAGCGACAAAACAAAGCCTGAGAAAATTGCTTATTTAAAAGCATTAGGGGCTACTGTATACATTTGCCCGGCTAATGTTGCAGCAGACGATCCGAGATCATATTATGAAGTAGCTAAAAGAATAGCTTCAGAGACACCAAATTCAGTTTACATCAATCAATATTTTAATGAGTTGAATATTGATGCACACTACCAGACTACAGGTCCTGAAATTTGGGAGCAGACAGAGGGTAAAATCACACACCTTTTTGCCTGCACTGGAACAGGTGGAACATTGTCCGGTTCGGGGAAATTTCTAAAAGAGAAAAATCCTGCTGTCAAGATCATCGGTGTGGATGCTGACGGGTCTATCCTGAAAAGCTACCACGAAACCGGAGAGATCCATAAAGAAGATGTACATCCTTACCAAATCGAAGGAATGGGGAAAAATTTGATCCCTGCTGCCCTTCTTTTTGACAAGGTAGATGAGTTTGTAAGAGTAAATGACGAGATGTCCGCTTACAGAACCCGTGAAATAGCGCTTAAGGAAGCTATCATGGGTGGATATACTACAGGAGCTGTAACCCAGGCCCTGATTCAGTATGCACAGTCTCACGAGCTTACCAAAGACGACATCATTGTCCTGATATTCCCGGATCACGGTTCGAGATATATCACGAAGGTATACAGCGACAAATGGATGGCCGAACAGGGTTTTGTAAATAACTGCGTACACAACTATGATGAAGTTTTCAAAACAGAATTCATCAAATAGAAATATATAAACCACGATACCAATAAAGTCTTTTGTGTTTTACAGGAAAGACTTTTTCACTTAAAAATTACTATACAAAATGTTAGATATTTTTGAACGTATTAAACAAAATCCAGGTCCATTGGGACAGTTTGCAGATTATGCTGAAGGGTATTTTGTTTTCCCAAAACTGGAAGGTCCAATTGGTCCAAGAATGAAATTTCAAGGTAAGGATGTAATTTTCTGGAGTGCAAACGATTATTTAGGACTTTGTAACCACCCGGAAGTTTTAGAAGCTGATGCGAAAGCTGCTGCAGAATTCGGAATGTTTTATCCGATGGGCGCAAGAGCGATGTCAGGAGAAACCCAGCAACATCAGCAATTGGAAAAAGAATTGGCGGAATTCACTCAGAAAGAAGCTGCTTATTTATTGAATTTCGGTTACCAGGGAATGGTTTCAGCTATCGATGCATTGGTAACAAGACATGATGTAATTGTATATGACGCTGATTCTCACGCATGTATCGTAGACGGAGTTCGTCTTCACATGGGGAAAAGCTTTACGTTCAAGCATAATGATATAGAAAGTTTAGAGAAAAACTTAGCCAGAGCCACTAAAGTAGCAGAAGAAAACGGAGGGGGAATTTTAGTGATTACTGAAGGGGTTTTCGGAATGAGAGGAATGCAGGGGAAACTGAAAGAAATATGCGACTTAAAATCTAAATTCAATTTCAGACTACTGGTAGATGATGCACACGGTTTTGGAACTTTGGGTAAAACCGGAGCGGGAGCTGGTGAGGAGCAGGGATGTCAGGATCAGATTGATGTTTATTTCTCTACTTTTGCTAAATCTATGGCCGGTTTCGGAGCTTTCCTTTCCGGAGATGAAACGATCATCAGATTTTTAAAATATAATCTTCGTTCTCAGATTTTTGCTAAATCTCTGACCATGCCAATGGTAATCGGAGGTTTGAAAAGACTGGAGCTTTTAAGAACACGTCCCGAAATCAAAGCTAAATTGTGGGAGAATGTATATAAACTTCAAAACGGTCTGAAAGAGAGAGGGTACAACCTTGGAAACACCAATACGTGTGTAACACCTGTTTTTATTGAAGGAACTACGATTGAAGCTACCCTTCTTGCTAAAGACCTTAGAGAGAACTACGGCGTTTTCACCTCAGTAGTGGTATATCCTGTAATTCCTAAGGGAATGATCTTATTAAGACTGATCCCGACTGCATCACATACAGATTCAGAAATTAATGAAACATTAGCCGCTTTCGACGGTATCCGTGAAAAATTAACTTCCGGACATTACAAGGAAATGGAAAAACAGATGAATATCGAGTACAAACAAATGTAATATTGATATCATCATATACATCTTAAAAACCACTGAATTATTTTCAGTGGTTTTTTATAAAATAATCTCAAATTGAAGAATGGAAGTTGCGGGATACTTTTTTGGGAGTTAAAGTTTTGGGTTATAATAGTTGAGTATTTATACAGGCTCAAATTAACCTACTTACACACGCTCAGCCTTAATCTTAACCTTAGCCTCATACAAAAAAACAAAATAGCAAATGAAATTTAAGGGTTACCTGTTGGGAGTTTTGTCGTCGGTTTCATTTGGACTGATCCCGATCTTTATTCTGCCACTGAAGAAGGCTAATTTTTCAATGGACATTACTTTGTTCTACCGGTTTTTATTTTCTGCCCTGATGATCGGAGGATATCTGCTGTATTCCAAAGAAAGTCTGAAGATCAATAAAAAAGAAGCTTTGATTCTGTCTGTTTTGGGAGTCTGCTATGCTTTGTCCTCAGAATTTCTGTTCATCGGCTATGATTTCCTGACACCGGGAATCGCTTCCACGGTGCTGTTCATTTATCCGGTCATTGTCGCTTTGATCATGTTCTTTTTTTACAAGGAAAAACTGACCAAACTATCTGTATTATCCCTGTTGTTTGCTTTTGCAGGGGTCATCGTTTTATGTTTAAAAGGAAAAGGTTTCGAAATCAATTTTGCAGGCCTCGGAATTGTCATGCTGAGCTCATTGTTTTATGCACTCTATATGGTGATCGTGAATAAATCTGATCTGAAGGTTTCAGGGTTCAAGCTTTCTTTCTATTCTATGCTTTTCACTTCAGCATTTTTTATGATCAAAGCATCGGCCGAAGGTGAATCTTTCGCTATTCCTTCCCTATCTGTATTTTTAAATTTCATTGTTTTTGCCTTCCTGACGACGGTTATTTCCGGCCTATGTTTAGTATATGCGATCAAATATATCGGATCTACACCCACGGCTATTTTGGGAGCGTTGGAACCTGTAGTTGCTGTATTGGTCAGTGTTCTTATGTTTCATGAACGGTTCACCACCAATTTACTCATCGGCATCACACTGATTCTTTTAGGCGTGATCCTCAATGTGATGGCAGACAACCGAAAGTCAAAACGCAATTCATATAAAACCTTAAAAAATGCCTGACGTTGGTCAGGCATTTTTTTATTTCGCTTTGTTAAACATATATCGGGCGATCTTCCATTTCCCGTCTTCCTTTTCCAGGACAAACAGTTCACGGTTTTCTTCCGGTGTCGTTTTATTTTCTGCGTGGATCAACTGTGTTCCCTTAGACATGGTACGGGCAATCGCATAGTTTTCATTGATTAAAGTAATTTCATCAATTCTAAACTTCACATTAAGCTGTAACATTTTGAAAACAAAATCATAAGCTCCTTTCAATTGTTCCTGTCCCTCTGCACTTGGCGCTCCCTGAGGCATGAATATCCCGTTCTTGGTGTACAAGGGTAATACCTGTTCAGTAGATGAAGCATTAAGGGCATTTTCGTAGGCGTAAAGAGTTTCTTCTATATTCTTTTTTATATCGTTTTCCATTGTGGTATTTTTTTCTGCTGATTTGTTAATTGCAGGACTATTGTTTTCCTTTTTTTCGGTACAGGCTGATAATAGAAATATGACCTGAGCGGCGATGAAGATTTTTTTCATCATTACAGTTTTGACTTAGCTTCCTCGATGTTCACTGTTTTTCCCAGTTTCCCGAATTCATGAAGATCTCCGAAAACTTCAATACGGATGGACTGATCAATACCTCCTACTCTTAAAGGTTCAAAACCTGTTTCTCTGATCACTTCTTCAATATCATTATTGATTTCCGTATCATCAGAAGCATAAAATAATACATCTTTTTCAGGCTCGTGATTGGACGATGATGCCAGTGTTCCTGCACCCAGTGTTCCGAAGGCTTTAACCAGTTTAGCCCCTTTAGGAAGGATCGCCTTGTTCAATTCTCCTGCTGACTCCATTTCTCCGATGATCTTCTTAAATCCGCCATTTCCGTCCGGAGCAATTGGGTTAGAAACATCAACAATGATTTTACCTTGTAAACTACTTCCGTTGTCACTAAAGAAATCCTTAAAAGAACCAAACCCTATTGCAGGTATAATAATATCTGCCTTATTGATTGCCTCTTCAATCGTTGTGCTTTTTGCAAATCCACCTGACTGCGCAGCGAAATCATTCGCTTCGTTTGCATTTCTAGTGGCTACGATAACGTTATACTTATTGTTTACTAAATTATTCGCTACTGCTTTACCGATATTTCCCAATCCGATAACTGCTACTTTTTTCTGTGTTTCCATTTTTGTAAATTTTAATGTTTTTGTATGGGTCAAAATTAGCACAGATAATGGTGAAAAACCGGCAAACAAGTTTAAGAAAACATCTTACCAATTGGTAAGGTGAATTCTTAATATAGTTTCATAAAACAGATTAATCCTTTACTCTTTTCGCGCGGATTTTACTGAGAAACTGAGGCGTAATTCCCAGATAGGAAGCGATTTGTGTATTGGAAAGACGGTTGGCCAGCTGCGGATACTGTTTAAGGAAGAATTCATACTTTTCATCTCCTGTTGCACTGATATTTTGAAGCATACGGTTCTGAAGTTCGATAAATTTGTGTTCAATGATCACTCTGAAGTTCCGGTCAAACTTTGGATAATAGGTATACAAAAACCACAGATCATTCTTTTCAATCTGCAGCACAACAGAATTTTCAAGGGCTATGATGTGTAATTTGCTGGGCTTTTTGTTGTGGAAACTGTCAATATCTACAATCCAGTCATTTTCAGAAGCAAACTGCAGGTTATGCTCTACTCCGTCTTTATCTATGCTGAACATTTTAAAACATCCGGAAACCACAAAGGTATAATATTGGCACACCTCATTTTCCTGAAGAATAAACTGTTTTCTTTTGATTCTCCTCTCGGTTATTCTTTCTTCCAATACATCAATTTCTTCCTTTGACAGAGGAATATAGGTTTTAAAATAACTGATAAGCGGAGCGGTTTCTTTCGACATTGTGAATAGGTTTGTTTGATTAATAAAATCAATCTCTATGACAATATATCAAAAAAAACTGAATAAGAAATTGGGGAAACTGTTCTTAACTTAATTTTAAACTTACTTTTAATTCCTAAATGGTTTTTTAACCTATTTTTGTATCCTAATCCATACAGATATACTTTCCTTATTTTATCCCAAACACCAATGAAAAGAACAGAAAAACTAACAAGAGAACAATTAAATCAGAAGGTAAAAAAAACTTCTGAAAGATTATATGCTACCATTGACGAATCATTAGAATTGATGTTCACCAGCGGAGACGATTGGGATCAAGACAGTCTATCAGAGTTTCTTGAAATGATGGATGCAGAAACGGCAGATAAAATGAGAGAAACAGCGCTACAGATGGACACTGACAATGACGACCCGGAGATTTTTATTATGAAAAATGAAAGTGTAACTTCTCTGAATTTAGTTACTGAACCGGCTGACGGCTTTATCATTATTCTTATTGAAGACGATATTCATTTAACCGGAAATCTTTTCATTGAAGAATACGTTACGCTTATTGTGACTGGTCATATAAAAGCTAAAAATATTATTGTTAACGGTTCATTATTTTCCTCAGGAAGTCTCTCCTGCAATGTGTTGTTTGGGGCCTCCGCTAATGATCATCAAACTTATATTCAAGGAAACATAAACACTTCACTTATTGCAGAAGATGGACACTACACAGTTTCAGAGGGTAAAATATATTCCCAATATTTACTCAGCACTCATAATACAATTGAAGGAAAATCAGGAAGATTAATAGAAAACAAAGCCCTTGAAAGAGGAAATGAAGCATCGGTACTTATTCCTGAAATCCTTGATGAAAACGGATATTTTGATGAAGTATCTTTCTTGAAGTATATTGAAATCAAAGAACCGGAATATTTATTTCTATAAATACAGGCCAAATTTTACAACCTATCAATAGCTATATTATTCAATAATGTCACTTGCAGCATACCTTACAAATTGCCTATCTTTGCATTCGCAATCTGAGGAAAGATACGAACTGTAACAATATCATTAAAATACTGTTATACAACATTTTAAACTTCGATTGAATGTAAATAAATTTGAAAAATTTCCTGTTGAAAGATTTGCTTCTCATCACTCCGCCTTTTACCCAGCTCAATACACCTTATCCTGCAACAGCTTACATAAAAGGCTTTCTGAATACCAAAGATATTTCCAGCTATCAGACTGATCTGGGACTGGATGTTATTTTGGAATTATTTTCAAGAAACGGAATTGAGAAAATTTTCAATACAGAAATCGATCTTCAGGAGATCTCAGAAAATTCACAGAGAATATATGCACTTCGCGAAGAATATCTGAAAACGATAGATCAGGTCATTCATTTTCTACAAGGTAAAAATCCTACACTGGCCAGACAGATTTGCAGCATGAATTTCCTTCCTGAGGCTTCCCGCTTCAATCAGTTGGACGACATGGATTTTGCATTTGGAAATATGGGACTTCAGGATAAAGCCAAGCACCTTGCCACTCTGTATCTGGAGGATATTTCGGATTATATTATTGAGAATATTGATGCAGATTTCGGATTCAGCAGGTACGCGGAACGTCTTGGAAAAAGTGCGAATTCTTTTGATGAATTATATTTAAAACTATCAGGAGATCAGACATTTATTGATTATTTCACATTAAAGATTCTTCAGGAAAAATTAGAATTGGTTCAACCCAAATTGGTGTGTTTTTCAATTCCTTTTCCGGGAAATTTATATGCAGGTTTCAGGTGTGCACAGTTCATTAAAAAACATTATCCTCACATCAAAACTGCGATGGGCGGAGGTTTTCCCAATACGGAATTGAGGGAAGTAAAAGACCAAAGGGTTTTCGAATTTTTCGATTTTATCACACTTGATGACGGTGAACTTCCTCTTGAACTTCTCTGCAGCAATGTCTTACATCCTTCAGAAGAAGCTGAGTATAAAAGAACATTTTTAATTGAAAACCAAAAGGTTACCTATAAAAACAATTCCAAAAGACACGATTATAAGCAGGCAGATATCGGAACTCCGGATTATACGGATTTACAGTTGGATCGATATATTTCGGTGATAGAAATTGCCAATCCGATGCACAGTTTGTGGAGCGACGGACGATGGAACAAGCTGACGATGGCCCATGGCTGCTACTGGGGGAAATGTACATTCTGTGATATTTCTTTAGACTACATTAAAATCTACGAACCAATTTCAGCGAAAATTCTGGTCGACAGAATGGAGGAACTCATCAAAACAACGGGTGAAACCGGATTCCATTTTGTAGATGAAGCAGCGCCCCCGGCATTGATGCGCGAAGTAGCCCTGGAAATTCTAAGGAGAAATCTGGTTGTTACCTGGTGGACCAATATCCGTTTTGAAAAAAGTTTTAGCCGCGATTTATGCTACCTATTGAAAATTTCAGGATGTGTTGCGGTTTCGGGAGGACTTGAAGTGGCCAGTGATCGATTGTTGCAATTAATTGATAAAGGAGTTTCAGTAGAACAGGTTGCCCGGGTAACAAGAAATCTCACCGAGGCCGGAATCATGGTTCATGCTTATCTGATGTATGGCTACCCGACCCAGACAGTTCAGGAAACCGTGGATTCTTTGGAAATGGTAAGACAGATGTTTGAAATGGGAATTCTGCAAAGTGGATTCTGGCATCAGTTTGCCATGACTGCCCACTCGCCTGTCGGAATTAATCCTGAGAAATTTGGAGTGACTCCTATAAAGGAAGAAATTCTGTTTGCGAACAACGATATTGATTTTAAAGACAAAACCGGAGTTGATCACAATAAATTCAGTTTCGGCCTGAAAAAGTCTTTGTTCAATTACATGCACGGAATCAATTTTGAATTTCCACTTCAGGATTGGTTTGATTTTAAAATTCCAAGAACACAGGTTCATCCTGATCATATTCACGACTGTCTTTTGGATGAAAACCAATTTGGCTTTAAAGGCAACTCAAAAGTGGTATTTTTAACCAAAAATGTAATCGCTGAGAATCGAATAAAAAATAAAAAGAAGTACTCCGGGCCATATACGCTTCTTACATTCCACTTAAAAACGAATATTGTAAAGATCGATCTGGAGCAGGATAAGGCCGAATGGCTGATGAAAGTTCTGGAAGAAAATTCTATAGAAAATCCGAAAAAAGTTACAGCTCAACAACTTAAGAATCAGTTTGAAGAAAATTTCGAAGATTTTGAACTGTTTTGGTTTTCAAAACCGATGCAGCAGCTTAAGGAAAATGGTGTCATTTTGAGTCTCTAATTTTTGAACAAAATAAATCCCGGAAAATGAATTTTCCGGGATTTTTATGAATTATCAGATTTGAACCATTAAGATCATTAAAGGAGGTAAGAATAATTAAGATAAAATCTGAAGATTTTAAAAAGCTCACCTTAATATTCTTAAAAACTTCATTTTTCTTAATGGTTCAAATTTTATTTCCAGTAGATTCGGGATAGTTATTTCAATTTTTATTTCTCACCACTCTCTTTCTGAACAGGACCTACGGTCACTTTTTCCTGAACCTTAATAAAATTAGGATCCATCATAGCTATCCGTTCTGCAATAGCCTTATACGTGGGATATTTTAAAATGGATGCTCTTCCGGACATTTCTCTGTAAAGCGTAAAGCTCTTTCCTCCTGCTGTTTTCAGTTGTTTTGTAGTGGTGATATATCTTCCGATTAATTTGCTTTTAGCATCATAAATCTCAATATCTACAAGTGTCTTTTCAGAAATCGTATCTTCTGAACCAAAACTTACAGGAAGATTAGTGAAATATCCTACGGGAACGCCATTAGACAGGATCTCGCCCACTTTATTGACCTCGATATTCATTTTATCGATTTTACTTCTGGTGGTATAAGCGTCTTTTGTCTTAGAATCAAGCTTTCTTTTGGGAACATTTGTAAAGATTTCGTCTAAATTCTTTATATTAATCCCTTTATTATCGATGATTTTCAAGCCTTTGATCGAAGTATAAACCGCTGATTTCTCTTCCCCCGAGAATGCAGACGGAGAAATATAATCCAGCTCTATAACCTTATCCCTGTTGTAAACCCTGTTCAGTTTAATATAACTATCTCTCACAGAATCTACTACACTTTTATCAATGAACTCGATGGTATACATCGGGGTTTCATTGAGGTCCATAAAGGTATACGTATCGGATTTGTTTGCGATCTTGGCGACATGAATTCCGTCCAGGCTTACAATACCTCTTTTGGTTTTGAAATTCTGGGCGTTGGATAAAATCCCCAGAATGGTAAAGAATATGATTGTACTTTTCTTCATAAAATCAGACTTTTACACATAAAAAAAGTGTAACCAAAGTTACACTTTCTTGAAAATATATTTAGCTTTTCATTTAATTATTCACAAAGGATGATTCCTTTATTATGATTAAATTCTACAACACCGCTTTTGATAGGATAAGAGAAAACTGACTCTTTATCATTTTCCTTAGTAAGGTTTTTAGCATAAGCTTCTCCAACAGAATTGGTAAAAAGCTTCACCTTCCCCCCGATCAAAGAAGAAACAATTCCTGCGTGGTTGGTCATGATGTGAAATTCACCATTCTTTCCAGGCAATAATACTGATTCTACTTCTCCTTCAAAAACTACGTACTCTGGTGTTAAAATTTTTATATTCATTTTAATTTAGATTAAAAGATTAAAAGATTGAAGATTAAAAGATTTTTGACAAATAATGTCTCTCATCTCAGGTCTAAAAATCTTATGTCTAATTTATTACGCGTTTTCAGCTAACATTTTTTGTCCCGCTTCGATAGCTTCTTCGATAGTTCCTTTCAAGTTGAAAGCAGCTTCCGGTAAATGGTCTAATTCACCATCCATAATCATTGTAAATCCTTTGATTGTATCTTTGATATCTACCAATGATCCTGGAATACCTGTAAACTGTTCAGCTACGTGGAAAGGCTGAGATAAGAATCTCTGAACTTTTCTAGCACGGTAAACTACAGACTTATCTTCTTCTGAAAGTTCTTCCATCCCAAGAATCGCGATGATATCCTGAAGTGCTTTATATCTCTGAAGAATTTCTTTCACTCTCTGAGCACAGTCATAATGCTCTGCACCGATAATTTCCGGAGCAAGGATTCTTGACGTAGAAGCCAATGGATCCACAGCTGGATAAATACCTAATGAAGCAATTTTTCTGTCTAGTACTGTAGTTGCATCCAAGTGAGCAAACGTTGTTGCAGGAGCCGGGTCAGTTAAGTCATCCGCAGGTACGTAAACCGCCTGTACTGAAGTAATTGAACCGTTTTTAGTTGAAGTAATTCTTTCCTGCATCGCTCCCATCTCAGAAGCAAGTGTTGGTTGGTAACCTACCGCAGATGGCATACGACCAAGAAGTGCAGATACCTCAGAACCAGCCTGTGTAAAACGGAAGATGTTGTCTACGAAGAAAAGTACGTCTCTACCTTGTCCGCTTTCACCACCGTCTCTGTAGTACTCAGCTAATGTAAGACCAGAAAGTGCTACTCTAGCTCTTGCTCCTGGTGGCTCGTTCATCTGTCCGAAAACGAATGCAGCTTTAGATTCTTTCATAGCTTCCATGTCTACTTTTGAAAGATCCCAACCTCCGTTTTCCATAGAGTGCATGAAATCATCACCGTATTTAATAATACCTGATTCCAACATCTCTCTCAAAAGGTCATTTCCTTCTCTCGTTCTTTCACCTACTCCGGCGAAAACTGAAAGACCTCCGTGTCCTTTTGCAATATTGTTAATCAACTCCTGGATCAATACTGTTTTACCTACACCGGCACCACCGAACAAACCAATTTTACCCCCTTTTGCGTAAGGCTCAACTAAGTCGATTACTTTAATACCTGTGAATAAAACTTCTGCAGAAGTTGAAAGTTGATCAAATTTTGGAGCTGGTCTGTGAATAGGCAGACCACCTTCCTTAGATATATTTTGAAGTCCATCGATAGCATCCCCAACAACGTTGAATAGTCTTCCGTTTACAGCATCACCGATTGGCATTGTAATAGGATTTCCGTATCCAATTACTTCCTGCCCTCTCTGAAGACCGTCTGTAGCATCCATTGCGATACATCTTACCGTATCTTCACCAATATGTTGCTCTACTTCTAAGACTACTTTTTCACCGTTTGTTTTGATAATTTCCAACGCATCATAAATACTTGGAATTACTTCCACGTCTGTAAATACTACGTCGATTACCGGACCAATAATTTGAGAAATTTTACCTTTAATTTGGTTTGCCATTGCTAAATTTTTTCTTGGTGCAAATATAATGATTCTTGATAAACCCACAATTGGTAAAAAAAAGATTTTTATCATACTTTTTATTAATTTATCAATCTAACAGTTTAGCAGTATAACAATGTTCTTTACTGAAAATATTGATACACTGGTAAATTGGTACATTGCTACATTATCTTTATATTTGCAGTCAAATTTTTCCGTTTTGAAAGTTTTCAAGAATTTTAAAGATTATTCCTCTCAAAAGCCTTTAGCACTGTCTTTAGGAATGTTTGACGGAGTGCATCTCGGGCACAAAAGTATTATCGATGAACTAATAAAAGTAGGTACAGAGAATAATCTGGAGACAGCTATCCTTACTTTTTGGCCACATCCGCGATTTGTTTTTAACCCGAATGAAGATCTGAAGCTTCTCAATACAGTAGATGAAAAGAAAGAACTGATCGAAAAATACAACATCGATCATTTATTTCTGAAAGAATTTGATGATGAGTTCAGAAACCTTACCGGAGAAGAATTTGTACGCCAGATCCTGATTGATAAACTGAATGTAAAATACCTTATTATAGGCTATGACCATTCATTCGGAAAAAATAAAAGCGGGAATTTCGAACTTCTCCAAAAACTGTCCAAAGAACTGGACTTCGACGTAGAACAGATGGAAGCCATCAATATCCACGAAAATAATATCAGCTCAACCAAAGTACGTAATGCCCTTCTGACAGGCAATATTAAAGCAGCCAATGAAATGCTTGGCTACACCTACTCTGTCTCCGGAACGGTAGTTCACGGGAAAAAGATCGGAAGAACCATCGGTTATCCTACTGCCAATATTGATACAGAATCTATTAAACTTCTTCCTAAGAAAGGAGCCTATATCGTAGAAACAGAGGTAAAAGGCCAGCAATACAAAGGAATGTTGAGCATTGGGACCAATCCTACTGTCAACGGTGAAAAATTAACCGTAGAAGTTTATATCCTTGATTTTGAAGGAGATATTTATGATGAAAGAATCACAGTGAGATTCAGGGATTTTCTTCATGATGAAATCAAATTTGAGGGTCTTGAAAAACTGATCGAGAGACTGGATGAGGATAAAAAACTTACCCAGGAGTTTCAATTCTAAGCATTTACAATTTCTTCTCTCGCTTTTTTCGTCAATGAATTAAATACCAATTCATAGGACTGATCGATCATTTTAAAGATCAGATCTCTTTTCAAACCATCTAACAGTACTGAATTCCAATGGGTTTTGTTCATGTGAAATGCGCCGGTGATTTGCGGATGCTGTTCGCGAAGTTCTGCACTCCATTCAGGATCGGTCTTTACATTAATTCCTAATGGCTGTCTCTCCAGTCCCATCAGTAAAAACATTTTCGTCCCTACTTTCATTACAAGGGTTTCATTATCAAAAGGAAAAGTTTCAGTAACTCCTTTTTTCGCAAGACAATAGTCTAGAATTTCGTTAGCATCCATATTTTTATGAGTAATGAGTAATTTATACTGTTATAGTTATACTGAGTGAGCTTTTGCTTTTATAAATGATAATTGATTATGAGTATTGATATTAATTTCAAATTTAGTAAATTTAAGAAAGAAAATACTATCCATACAAATCACAACTATTATGAAAGCTTTGGTAATTGGTGCTACGGGCGCTACAGGAAAAGATCTGGTGAAGCAACTGCTTAACGATAAGGAATTTGAGGAAGTCGATATTTTTGTCAGAAAACCTGTAGATGTTCAGAATGACAAGCTGAAAGTGCATGTAGTCAACTTTGAACATCCCGAAGAGTGGAAAGACAAAGTAAAAGGCGATGTAGTATTTTCATGTCTCGGAACCACCCTGAAAGATGCTGGCAGCAAGGAAGCCCAAAGAATAGTAGATTTTGGTTATCAGTATGAATTTGCCAAGGCAGCCAAAGAAAATGATGTAGAAGATTATATCCTGGTATCAGCCTATGGAGCCAATCCTACCTCCAAAATTTTCTATTCCAAAATGAAAGGGGAACTTGAAGAAGCGGTTAAACAGCTGCATTTTACTAAGATTACTATTTTTAAGCCCGGAATGCTGGAAAGAAAAGATTCCGGAAGAACCGGAGAAGTTCTGGGCAGCAGAATCATAAAATTTGCCAATAAACTTGGACTGTTGGAAAGTCAGAAGCCTTTACCTACGGATATTCTGGCCAAAGCGATGATCAATTCTTCCAAAATAAAAAGCAATGGCTATTCCAGTATCAAACTTGGAAATATTTTCTGCTTTGCGGATAAAAAGGTTGGGAATTAGAAGTTATGATTGCAGCAGGTTAACAAAAATGCTTTATACTTATTAAATTGTGCTTTTTTTTCTTTAATATCTTTATTTTAACTTGAAATAAAGACAAAATATCAATAAATACATCATTTTATTACAAAATAAGTATACATTATTTTTATATTGTATATTTGTTCGAATTAAAAAACAAAATGATGAAAAATTTATTATCAGCTGCTGGTGCAGCTGTGGCGCTTAGTTTGGGGTCATGTAAGAATGATAATGCCGTATTAAAAAATGAATTATCCGCAGCACATACCAGGCTTGAAGCTGATCACAGTCTATTGGAAAATTCCCACAACGATATGGAAAAAGAGCATGAAGAATTTAATATGACGCACAGCACACTAAAAGAGCCCTCAACAAGTGAACATAATAAAACAGAAGCTGCTCATCAGGCCATCCTTAAAAAACATGCAGCTCTTATCCTCAATCATTCAGAAATGATAGCAAAACATGATGCACTTGAGCACAAGCATAAAGAAGGCAAACTGGATTTAGCGCAATTGATGATCAATCATGATAAGATGATCAAAGAAGATCAGGTAATATTGGCTGACCATAAAAAAATGGCAGATGAACATAGGCTGATCATACAACAGGATGAGAAAATCAAAAAAGAAGACCAACTGAAATAGGTGTAGACCATTACATCAAAATGCTTCGACTCCGCTCAGCGTGACAAATCTAATACTGAATGTATTTTTGAAACTGTCACGCTGAGCGGAGTCGAAGCGTTATAAAGCTTTTATCTTATTTCAGATACTTTGTAATAGCCTCGTCAGTAGGTTTTGTCGTGCTGATGAAGGTATCCACCAGTTTTCCGTTTTCATCGATCAGGAATTTAGTGAAATTCCACAGGATGGTTGTATTTTTCACACCGTTTAATTCTTTCTCAGTCAGGTACTTGAAAATAGGCGCTGTATCATCTCCTTTTACAGAAACTTTTGCTGCCAATGGAAATGTTACGCCATAATTTTTCTCGCAGAAAGCTCCAATTTCCGTATTGGTTCCGGGTTCCTGGCTTCCGAAATTATTGGCAGGAAATCCTATAATGACCAATTTGTCTTTATATTCTTCATACACTTTCTCCAGATCTGCGTACTGTGGCGTAAATCCGCATTCTGATGCGGTGTTGACAATCAGGATTTTTTTTCCTTTAAAATCGGCAAAGTTGATCTCATTACCATCAAGGCTTTCAACTTTGTAGTCATATATTGTTTTTCCCATAAGTTCTTTGGTTTTAGCTTGAGAAATTTCACTTTTCTGATTGATACAGCTCTGTAAAAATGCCACACAGGAAAGCAGCCATAAGAAAACATTTTTCATTTTTTACAATTTAGTTGGCATTTTTGCCGGATTTATTTGATTAAAACTTAAATATATTGGCAGGAAATACTTTATTGATGTCTATTCTGTTCAGGATCATCATATAATCACCGTCTTTTTTGGTGCTTGAAGATTCTATTCTGAAAGCCATAACCAGATTTCCTGCTTTTTTATAATCCGAATAGATCAGTGTATCATCTTTTTTAATCTCTTTTAAAAGCATATACGTTTTCACGTCAAAATAGTAGATGTTCTTATTGACATTTTTCGTCAGTTCCACTTTATGACAGTAGATCTCCCCTATTTTTTCTTTTCCAACATATTTGGCTTCAAATCCTTTGCTTTCCCAGTCAATGAAATCATTATCAAAGCTTTCTGACACATACTCGGGATATACCTGAAGTTTGTTGGTGGCGTAATTCATTGCATATCCTTTAGTTCCGTCAAAGCCTTCAATGGCCGTCTCTTTTCCACTGATGCTGATCACCGTTTTGGTCAGATTGGGGCGCTGCTGATAAATTTTAATAGGATATTCATCCTTGATTCCCAGGATTACTTTCCCTTGCAACAGGACTGAATTTAAGAGTTTCCAATTCGTCAGTCCTCCGGACAGTTCTATATTTTTGTCTATGATTTCCTTTGCAGTCTGAGAATACAATGAAGTTGCGAACGTTAAAAGGACTAAGTATATTATTTTTTTCATTTATTTCTTTTAAAATAATGGTCTAAAGAAGGTCTAAAAACAAATTTCGATTCATTATGTTTCTTTTTGGAGATCAGATTTCCATTGATATAGGTGAAAACGGATCCCAGATCTTCTTCAAACTCTAATGGTTTGGCAAGATATACTACTTTATTTTCAAATTTATAATTAACAGGTTCTTTCACACTTTGCTGTTGAGATGGTATGACCAAATACGATGGATAAATTTTATTATTTTTAAATTCCAACACAAGAAATCTGTAGATATCAATCGCTCCATTGGTGGTTGCTCGACAGCCATGATTAATTTGGGCATAAAATTTCTTATTATTCAAGTTCTGACATTTCAGATTTGAACAGCAAAATAATATTATTAAAAATAAAATCCTCATGTACAGCTTGTATATTCATTCAAATATAAGAGGAATTGGGCGAAAAAACAAAAGCGTTGAACATCAGTCATGCTTTTCACTTATGCAATTTCAAATTTCCAAATTAATTCATTTTCAAATTAATTTCCTCGCTTTCTCCAAATCTTCCGGTGTATCGATCCCTACTCCGATGAAATTGGTTTCTATCAGTTTGATTTTCATCCCATATTCAAGATAACGGATACATTCTATCTTTTCTGATATTTCCAACGGTTTCATTTCCAGTTTGGAGAACTGAAGCAGCGCATGTTTTCTGAAAGCGTAGACTCCGATATGCTTAAAATAACTCACATCATAAGAAACTTCTCTATGAAAAGGAATCACAGAACGGCTGAAATAAAGCGCAAATCCATTGTTATCGGTAATCACTTTGACGTTATTCGGGTTTTCGATTTCTGCTTTTTCCGTCAGTTTTATTTTTAAGGATGCCAGAGAGATTTCCTGGTTGTCATCATCTTTAAAAACGTCGATAAGCTGTCTCAGAGGCTCTAATTTAAGGAAAGGTTCATCACCCTGAACATTGATCACAATATCACAATCGATGTTCTGTACGGCCTCTGCAATACGGTCGCTGCCGGTTTCATGCTGTCCGGTCATCACGGCTTTTCCTCCGTTTTTCACGATTTCTTCAAAAATAATTTCTGAATCCGTCGCTACAAATACTTCGTCGAACAGTCCTGTTTCCGCTACATTCTGATAGGTCGTCGTGATCACGGTTTTTTCACCCAGCATCTGCATCAGCTTTGCAGGAAAGCGGCTTGCTTCGTAACGTGCAGGAATGACAGCTATGATTTTCATTGATTATAAATTAAAAGTTATGGTTTCTGAATAATGAGTCATATAATTCGCTAAAAAGATAATTCCGTAGATCCAGGAGATATAGAGTAAAGAGTAAAACAGTCCGAAAGTAAGGCTTTTCAGTATATTTCCTTTACATTTTCCTGAATTTTTAAATACCAGACGCAAGGCCCTGAAAAAAATCCAATACAGCATGGCAGTAAAAAATAAAACAGCTGCCCAAAACAAAAATCCTAAAAAATATAAAAGTGCTGCAAAAACAATGGTAAATATAATCCACAAAATAACAGACAGTATCGCTGCTGCTATGCCATCACCAACAACAGGAGGGTCAAAATCGAAACCATCCACTGCCGGAACATTATCAGAATATTTTTTTAACCTATGTTTATTTAACACACTTCCTACATTTTCTTTCAATTTCAGACCATAATACAATCCTAAGCTGATAAACAGAAAAAAGGTACCCGCTAAAATGGATGTGGATAAGATTGAATTCTGAAATAAAGATCTGTGAGAACCTTTTCCTGAAAGCCACACACTTAGAATTACCAAAACTATAATTCCTAAGGTTGAATAACTCAACAGCTTGGTTTCCAGAAAGAGCTTTTTGGGAAATTTCATTAATATAACCCGATTTATTTATATTTTATTTTCAAAAACGCTTCGACTGCGCTCAGCGTGACACTGCTAATACTACCTATTGACTATAAGGGTGTCATGCTGAGCGAAGTCGAAGCATCTATTTTTATTTTTAATGTAACAATGTATCAATCTAACAGTTTACGAATATTGTAAATACCGGAATTGTTACATTGATACATTATTAGATTGTTACATTAAAAAACTATTTAAGATTATTTAAAGCATTTTCAAGCTTCGGAAGCATCACCTTGATCTCATCCACAGCCAAACCTCCTACGGAAGCACGGAACCAAGGTTCAGACTTTGCTTCTCCGAAAGCTGAGAATGGTACAAGAGCAACACCGGCATCATTAATCAGATAGAAAACTAAGTCGGAAGAATTTTCAATCACAGATCCGTCAGGTTTTGTTTTTCCGATATAATCCAGTCTGATGGTAAGATATAGAGCTCCCATTGGCTCGATGCTTTCTACTGACAATCCTTTTGCTTTCAGATCCTGAATTCCACCGTGAAGAACTTTTAAGCTTTCTTCTAATTTTCCTTTGAAATCTTCCACGAAAACATTTACATTTTCAGGGTTTTCATAGAATTTTGCGGTAGCTTCCTGTTCAGGTTTTGGCGCCCATGCTCCAACGTGCGTCAGAAGAGCTTTCATTTTATCCAAAATATGAGCAGGACCGAATCCCCATCCTACACGTACACCTGTTGCAGCAAGGCATTTAGAGATTCCATCGATATAAATAGTGTATTCCTTAAGTTCAGGGAAAAGAGAAACAGGATCTACATGTTCTGCACCGAAAGTAAGGTTAGAATAGATCTGGTCGTACATCAGGTACAACGGCTTTTCATCTGCTCTTCTTTTTTTGTTTTCTTCAAGAACCAGTTCACAGATATCTGAAAGCTGCTGTCTTGTAAACATTGTTCCTGTAGGATTTAATGGTGAACAAAGCGCTAACAGAACGGCACCGCCTAAATGAGGTCTCAGATCGTCTGCTGTCGGAAGGAAATTATTTTCAGGAGTGGTTTTCACTTCTACAGCTTCTGCGGAAGTAAGGTAAGCGTAATGGTTGTTGTTCCAAGACGGTGTAGGATATACTACTTTATCACCTTCATCTACAATGGTTTTGTAAACTGCATAAATCAAAGGTCTTGATCCCGCAGTAATTAAAATATCGTTCGGTGAATAATCCAGGTTCCATCTGTTTTTCAGGTCTTTGGAAACTTCTGTTCTTAAAGATAAAAGTCCGTTGGCAGGCGGATAATTCGTCAGATTATTCTGATATGCTTTCTGAATCTCTTCCTTCAGCAGTGCCGGGATAGGATATAGATTAGAATTCAGGTCACCAATAGTAAGATTGGCTATCTCCGCTCCTTTTGCTTTTAAATCATTTACTTCATTACCAATTTTTACGATTTCGGAACCAATCAGGTTCGCCGCTAATTTTGAAACTTTCACTTTATTTTTATTTAAATTTACTAATAATTGCTTACCACATTCATTTTTTCACGATTTGTAAGATTAATCTAATTTCAAATCTTTTCTTACATCCTCGATTTTAGCTTCTAATAATTGCAGTTTATTTTTAAAATCTGCTTCAGACGTTACCGTGTCTTTTACAGAGATATAAAATTTAATTTTCGGTTCTGTTCCTGAAGGTCTTACACAAACTTTGGTTCCGTCCTGGGTATAATAAATCAGTACATTCGATTTTGGAATGTCGTTCATTACTTTTGTTTCATTTTTTGAAACAGTGAAACTGGTCTGTTCTTTAAAGTCTTTCACTTCTTCTACCAGTGATCCTGCCAGTTCTTTTGGTGGATTCTCACGGAAATTTTTCATCATATTCTGAATTTCTTCAGCACCTTCTTTTCCTTTTCTGACAATATTCACCAGTCCTTCGTAATACATTCCCAGATCTTCATAGATCTCAATCATGTACTGATACATTGTTCTACCGTTGGCTTTGCACCATGCAGCAATTTCACATGCCACAAGGATACTTCCGCATGAATCTTTATCGCGAACAAAATCTCCGGTCATAAAACCGAAACTTTCTTCACCACCGCAGACAAATTTTTGTGTTCCTTCCGCTTCACGGATCATTTTTCCGATCCATTTGAATCCTGTCAGTCCGGACTTACATTCAACTCCGAATTTCTGAGCAATATCAAAGAAAATATCTGAAGTTACAATCGTAGAACCAATGAACTCTTTTCCGGTGATTCTTCCCTGCTTTCTCCACTCATTTAAAATATAGTAAGTAAGGATTGTATTGGTTTGATTCCCATTCAGAAGCTGCATGTCTCCATCCAGATTTCTTACGGCAATTCCTAATCTGTCACCATCCGGATCTGTTCCGATGACGATATCAGCATTGGTAATTCTTGCCAGATCCATCGCCATTTCCAGTGCGGCAGGTTCTTCCGGGTTTGGAGATTCTACCGTCGTAAAATTACCGCTTGGAATCATCTGTTCTTTTACCAGATCCACTTTTTTGAATCCCGCTTTTTCCAAAGCTTTCGGAATCGTAGTATATGTTGTCCCGTGAATAGACGTGAAAACGATATTTAAATTCTCTTTCCCTACATTCTGGTATGTAGAATTTTCAAGACAGGCATCGATATACACGTCGTCCTGCTCTTCCCCGATCCATTCGATCAGATCATCATTTCCATCAAATTTAATTTCGTCAAATTTCACAGAATATACTTCATTGATAATGGCTTCATCATGGGGCGGTACAATCTGTGCGCCATCGTTCCAGTATACTTTATACCCGTTGTATTCAGGTGGATTGTGAGATGCGGTCAATACAATTCCTCCGTTACATTTTTTGTCTCTTACGGTAAAAGATAATTCAGGAGTTGGTCTGTGATCCTTGAAAAGAAGTACTTTAATTCCGTTTGCTGTTAAAACATCAGCAACAAGTTTCCCGAATTCTTTTGAATTATGGCGAACGTCATAAGCAATCGCTACTTTAATTTCCTCTCCTTTAAACTGCTGAAGCATATAATTGGCCAGTCCCTGTGTAGCCTGTCCCAATGTATATTTATTCAAGCGGTTGGTTCCTACTCCCATGATACCTCTCATTCCTCCAGTTCCGAATTCAAGTTCTCTGTAAAAAGAATCTTCCAGATCCGGGGAATTGCTGTCGATCAATGCCTGTACAGCATCTCTTGTTTCTTTATCGAATGTATCACTTAACCAAAGTTGCGCTTTTTCTAATGTTGTCATATGTGTATTTAAGTTTGGAAGCTGGAAGTTTGAAGATGGAGGAAATTCTACGTCCAAATTCAAAGTTCCTGCTTTTGTTTTACTATTCTGTTTGTTTTTGTTTGGAAGATGAAGCCTTTTTAAGATGGGAGAGATTTTTGTCTCAATTTCCAACTTCCACTTATTTTTTAATTTTATTAATCCGACTTCTACTCCTTAATCCTTTAACTGGTTTCTAAAAGCTATAATCTGATTCATTAAATTATAACTCTCATTATACAAGGTCCTGAATTCTTCTTCTGAAATATAATTTCGATTTTTTGCCTTATACAGGCAGGTCACGGTTTCAGCTAAAGAACGGATTGCATATCCAAGAAATTTCTTAAATTCCGGTTTCGACTGTAAAATACTTCCTTCTGAAATATTAAGTCCTACTGAATCTGACGCCCTCCTTATCTGAGAAGTCAGATTAAAAGCTTCATCTTTTGGAAAACCCTGGGACAATTTAAAGATAATCTCCCCGAAATCCATAGATTTTTGCCAAATAATCAATTTCTCAAATTTGAAACTCATCCATTTCTTTTTTGCCTATGATAACTTCCCTCTTCCATCTCCCATCTTCCTTTCTATTTTAATTAATCCAATTTCTTGTTTTCCACACGAGCCTGCTTATCAATTTTAAAGGCACGGATCGGGTTGTTGTAATAGATGAATTTTGCAGTGTTCTGAATATTTCCTTTGAGAGAATCTTTCACATTAACTTCTGCGTAGTTTCCGTTTTTAGAATCAATATTCAGGTTTTCTATTTTCCAGTAAGGAGCGATCAGACTTGCTGTGTCTGAGATCTTTATCACGGCGTTTTTAGTCAGTCCCAAAAAGTTGGCCCGGCTTTTATTCTGCATATCAATTTCTGCTCTTCTCGTGTTCACTGAACCCATAAATGTAGCATTATTTTTTAAATTAAGCCTAAAATTGTCGGTCTTAATTTCACTCGAAATGTTCATTTCCACAGAGTCTGCAACAGCTACTTTTTCAAGATTATATTTTGAATAAATCGTCACATTATAGAAATCTACTCCTTTTGTACACCGTTTTTCTTTGATAAAAAGGGTCTTGTCTTTTACATCTACATCCAGATTGCCGGCTACATTTGGATAGGTTTCAATTTCCACAAAATTCTTATCCCCTCTGGCATAAAATACACGGAACTTACCTTCCAGATCCAGATTCACAAATTCTGAAACATCCACGTCTTTCCTTTCAATAGTTCCTTTCGGAGAAACTTTTCCGCAGGAAACCGCCGCTACAAGCAGTGATGTGTACCATATTTTTTTCATATTCAATTTAAAATATTCTATATAAAATCATAATTATAGCAAGACTTTCTATTCCCATCAGGACATACAGTACCGATACTCTCCAAAGCAGGCCCGGTTTTGAGTATGAATTTTTAAATGCATTCCAATACGTAACTGCCGGAAAGAGAATGAGAAGTACAACTGAAGCCTTATCCAGAATAGCAAAAATCTTCGCTGCAGGTTGCCACAGACCGATAAGACTTACCATATCATTAAACAAAAATAGGATTAAAATTCCTAACAGGCTTACTGTTCCGATGATAAAATGCTCGGCAATATTCAATTTTATCCTTTTGAAAATGAAAAAAGCATTGACCCCCAACATTGGGATGATTACAAAAAGGATGGTTTTGGAATATTTGGAAAAAAAGTGCAGGATTTTAGCACTGTCTTTCGGAATTTCCGCAGGGTTCAGATCTAAGTAAAAATGCATTGTTAACACATTGAATCCGAACAAAATAAGCAATAATGAAAACAGATTGTAATATTTAATTCTTTTCCCGGAAATATAATCCATCGCCATTCTTCCAGGGCCAAATAAAATGTGTTTCAATGTTCTGAAAAACCTTTCTTCTATATGCCAGATCGATCCTAAAATATCACTTTTAATCAATGAATGAGGGGTAATTCTTGCTGTATCTGCTTTCTGTCCGCAATGAGAACAAAACTCACCGGAGATCTCATAACCGCAGTTCAAACAGCTTTTTGGGTTCATTGTAAAAATCTGTATATTTTATTTTTTCCTGTAAAACCAGGTTTTCGGATCCTTCCCCGCTGACAGTAATAAATAATTTTTGCTTTCATAAGAAATATTCATCACAACAGTATCTACAGCAGGATATTTCATCTTCAAAGTTTTATTTTTTCTTTGATAACTCCCCGATTCTTCCATTGAAATAAAGAAATTGTCTTTATTGAAAGTCAAAGTTCCTGTTCCATATTTGGAATTATTTTCTTTGGACTTCAATGTGTCAATTTCAGTCACTACTCCATCATATAAATCTATGAATTCCCAGGATCCCAGAAGTCTGGAAGAGGTGCAGGAAGACAGAGACAGAAAGGAAAAAATGATGAAAATAAATTTTACCGGCTTGTTTTGCTGTGTTATCAATTTTATAAATTACACACAAATATAAAGAAAAATGGCTTCGGAAATGGTTGTGTAATTGCGTTATCTGCTAATATTTTGTATTTTTTGATTTGTTGAAATGTGTTGGGTTAATTTGTTGGTTTTTCGCCAAGTCGCAAGGATTCTCACCTGCTTTATGTTTTAAGACGCAAGGATTTTATCGAAGATAAAATTGATTACTGCTCAAATCTCTATACGGTAAATCTTACTGAAAAATCTTGATTTTCTTAGCCCTTAATAAAACCTTATAGATTTATGACTATAAAAATATCAATTCAGTAAACCTTGCTGAAAATCTTTGATTTTATTGCGTCTTAAAACAGCATCATTGTAAAACCCTTGCGTCTTCGCGTTTACCAAAAAAAAAGTTAGTTTATTTAATGTGTTGGTTTTTTGCAAAGTCGCAAGGATCCTTACCTGCTTTATGTTGTAAGACGCAAGGATTTTATCTGCGATAAAATTTAATACCGTCATTATGAGGAGTCTATCAACGATTAAAATTATTGTAGATGAATTGGTCGTATTTATTCAAACCTTATAGGTTTTCGAAACCTATAAGGTTTATGACAGAGCTGCTACATTCCGTTCCTGTAAAAACATCAATTCAATAAACCTTACTGAAAATCGTTGATTTTTTTTGCGTCCTAACTACAGCATCATTGTAAAACTTTTGCGCCTTGGCGTTTACCAAAAAAAAGTTAGTTTATTTAATGTGTTGGTTTTCCGCAAAGTCGCAAAGATTCTTACCTTCTTTATGCTTTAAGACGCAAGGATTTTATCTGCGATAAAATTTGATTACTTCTAAAATCTTGATTTTTTAAACCTTAGTACCATCGTTATAAAACCTTATAGGTTTTCGAAACCTATAAGGTTTATGGCAGAGCCGCTACATTCCGTTCCTGTAAAAACATTGATTCAGTAAACCTTGCTGAAAATCTTTGATTTTATTGCGCCTTAACAACAGCGTCATTGTAAAGCCTTTGCGCCTTAGCGATTACCAAAAAAAAATATTTAAATGCTATTCCAATAAAGAAAATTGCAAAAAAAAATCCCCAAAAAGCTCTAGACCTTCCTGGGGATTTTATGAGTTTTTAATGATGTATTTAATGTATTAAATTACTTCATCAATATTATAATTCTTATGTTCTCTGTTCGTTCTGATGATCATTTCACCTAAGAATCCGGCAATGAAAAGCAATGTTCCCATCATCATCATCGTTAGAGCAATAAAAAACCAAGGGTTGTTGGTGATCAAATGACCATAAATTCCTCTCGCTACATCAATCAGTTTTGAAACACCTAACCATAGTGCAGATAGGAAACCTACGATGAACATTACAGTTCCCACCGCACCAAAGAAATGCATGGGCCTTCCTCCGAAACGACTTACAAACCAAAGTGTTACAAGATCCAGGAATCCTCTGATAAATCTTTCGGTTCCGAATTTTGAAGTTCCGTAAGGTCTTGCCTGGTGCTGTACTTCTTTTTCCGTAATTCTTCTGAAACCTGCATTGGCAGCCAATACTGGAATATAACGGTGCATATCTCCGTACACATCAATTGATTTCACCACCTGTTTTTTGTATGCTTTCAAACCACAGTTGAAGTCGTGAAGATAAACGCCTGAAACTTTTCTGGCTGCCGCATTGAACAATTTTGACGGAACATTTTTCGTCATTACATTGTCAAAACGTTTCTTTTTCCAACCTGAAACGATGTCGTAGTTGTCTTCAATAACCATTTTATAAAGTTCCGGAATTTCTTCAGGAAAATCCTGTAAATCAGCATCCATTGTGATCACCACATCTCCGTTTGATCTTTCAAAAGCGGCATGAAGGGCCTGTGATTTACCGTAATTTCTGGAAAATTTTATAGCGTGGATCTGAGGGTGCTGAACCTTCATATTTTCGATAATACTCCATGATAGATCTGTACTTCCGTCATCTACAAACCAGATTTCATATGATAAGCTGTTGGTATAACATACATTATCAATCCTTGAAAAAAGTTCTTCCAGAGAGTCTTCTTCGTTTAATAACGGAATAACTATAGATAAATTCATTTAATTCTAATAAAAATTATTCTTGATTTTCTGTTTCCTGGTAAACGGATCTCGTTCTGAAAAACGCTCCAAAAAACACTGACAAAACTACGTAAAATATAAGAATTGCCGCAAAATATCCTGAAAAATGACTTGCCGTAAGCATATCTTTTCCTTTAACGGCCTTGGGAGAGAAGCTTGGAAGCCTTTCTTTGTACTTTTTGTCTAATTCATCAATATCTTTCTGATGCTTCATAATTTTCCTTGCAGACTGATACTCAGTATCCAATTCATTTTTCTGTCTCTGTACATATTGGTAGTTAAGAAGCTTTTTCGCATCCGTATCTACGAAATTCAGGAAAGCATACATACTGAAGATGGAAAGAATTCCCCCGATGAACATCGGAACAAACGCTCTTGAGAACGCATCTTTAAAACTTACCACTCTATTTTTGTTCCAGAACGACTTTACGGACCAGAACGCGGCTCCCGCATAAATGATCGGCAGCACGAACGCGTTGATTTTCAATGAGGTTTCAAAATAATTGATTCCTGAGAAAAAGAAATATGCTACAAAAAAGATGATCATTGTAGCGATAAAAAGTATAATTCCTAATGTTGATGGACTTTTCGTCATGTTAGATTTTTTAAAAAAAGTTGAAAAATTATTGCACTAAATTCCAGCTGTTTAGCTTTAATACTGCATTTTTTCCACTAATTTTCTTTAATAATATTTTGAAGTTTATAAATTATTCCTACCTTTGCAACGGCAAGTCCTAAACAACCAGCTCCTGAGAACCCTCCAGGGTGGGAACACAGCAAAGGTAATTGGTCGTAGCGGTGTGATTTAGGTAGCTTGCCATTTTTTTTTAATTTAAGTTGAAGTAAGGTAATTGGAAGATTATCTTTTTTTGTTTCTATACTTTTCAACATTTCCATTCTAATTTCCGGATTACCTTTCATTTTTTATTTAAAATTCAAACTCCTCTCCTAATTTAGGAAGCACCAGCTCTACATTTTTATCTGCAAAATGCTTCAGTGCACTTTCGTGATTGATCTCAATGGCAGGAAAAGTATCAAAGTGACAACCGATTACTTTTGGAGTTTTCAATAATTCCGCTGCTGCAAAAGAAGCTTTTCTAGGGCACATCGTGTAGTGGCTTCCGATAGGCAGGATAGACAGGTCAATATTCCCGTAAAGTCTTGGGAACAGCTCCATATCAGCCATTACACCTGTATCTCCGGCCAAATAGATGTTCTTTCCTTCAGGAAGTCTGAAAATATAGCCTACAGGAACACCTCCGTAGCTCCCATCCGGGAACGAACTCGTATGATGAGCCGGTACCATAGAAATTTTAAGATCGTCGATTTTTGCCGATCCTCCTAAGTTCACATCATCTTTATTTTTCGCTGTTTTAAAATAGGCACATACTTCAGGTACCCCAATTACAGTAGCATCCGGATGGTGCTGCAGTACTTCTGCAACATCAGCAATATGATCACCGTGAGCATGAGTCAGTAGGATATAATCGATCTTCTGTGCCGATATATCAAATCCTGATTCCGCTTTTTTGTAATTGTAAAAAGGATCACTTAAAATTGTTTTGTCTTTGTACGTAAACAAAAAACAGTTTTGTCCTAAAAATTGTATTTTCATTTTTAATTGATTTTATTAATTAAGAGATCATTTTCGAATTGATGATTACTTATTTTTCAAGAATAAATTTCAAATAACACCCAAGATGTTACTATGATTATCAAAATTTGGAAAATGATAAGAAGTACTTTTGATTTTATCTTTTTCGTCAAGAGTAAGATGGAAAGTAAAAAATTAAAGATGACGAAAATGGTAAAAATTAAGGCCGTTAAATTAATTTCCCGAAATAATTTTTTAACCCCTCCAAAATAACTCATCAATTCATACAAATATATGATCGCCAACAAAAGTGATACAGAAGAAGTTATTTTGTAGGTGAAAGTATTTTTCATTCTTTATTTCTGGGGAAATTTATCTTCAATCAGGTTTAATTTAATTCCATGTTCAAGATAGGCTTTACAACCATCTAAAACTGTCGTAAAACCGCCTGCATTATCATTAACCGTTCTCAGCAGGTCTTCACCTGACTGGGCATAGCCATAGCTTTTAATGATCACAAGCGTTCCTTTCTCCATTTCTTTAAATTCATAATCCACCTGTACTGCCGGATCGCCCCACTCTGTTTTGATCAGTTGATTAGGAATGATATTGTGAACTTTCACATTGGATTTCATGTCATACATTTCCCATTCCCACGTTACAGATTTCCCTTCTTCCAGTTTCCCGGTAGATTTTGTAAACCAGAACTGTGTGGTCTTCTCAGGATTGATAAATGCTTCAAAAACGTCCGCAACCGGCTTTCTGATCAACATCTGAGCTTCAACAAAAACATCAGTACTCATAGTGGTATTATTTTAGTTAAAAAAATTAAGTCCAAATGCTGTAAGAACGGCCATCATAAAAGTCATGATCCCCACCTGCTTCAGATATTGGTCCAGTTCTTTTGGCTCCTTTACAGTCATGATATTTCTTCTCAGCTTCATCAATGGCAACAGAAGGATCATGACGATAAAAACGTAATAGTTCTGCGCCTGGATAAAACCATTTACCCCTAAAAAGACAAGAATTAAGATTAACGGGAGCTGTAACAACACCATTTCATAGATCATTGCATTTTTAAAGCCTATTCTTAAGGCTAAACTGTTTTTCCCGGAAAGTCTGTCGCTTTCAATATCTCTCATGTTATTCAGGTTTAAAACCGCCATACTCATCATTCCGATGGCTGTTCCCGGCAACAGCATATCCCAGCTGAAGGTTTTCGTAAACAGAAAATAACTTCCGCATACCGAAACCAATCCGAAAAATACAAATACAAAAAGATCTCCCAATCCCATGTATCCATAAGGTTTCTTTCCTACTGTATAACCAATAGCTGCTAAAATACAAGCAACACCCAATCCGATGAAAGTATAAAACTCTTTCATAAAATCAGGGAAAAATGCTACATATAAAAGCCCAATTGTGGCTACAAATGACAGGACAGAAAAAAGAATGACTGCATTTTTCATCTGCTTGGCCGTAATCCTTCCTGAGGCTACCGCTCTCGCTTCCGCTTCATTGATTCTTTTGGCATCAGTTCCTTTTACGCCGTCACCGTAGTCATTGGCATAGTTTGATAAAATTTGGTACAACAGCGTTACTAAAAGAGCCAGAGCAAAAATTCTCCAGTCCCACGTTCCGCCTTCACGGTAAAGCCTCCATTTTGCAATGAAAGCCCCCATAATAATTCCGCTTAATGATAGCGGCAAAGTTCTTAGCCTTGCGGCTTTTATCCAATCCGACATAAATATTTAGATGTTAGATATTAGAAGCTAGAAATTAGATTTAAAAAACGCATAGGTCTAGTATCTAATTTCTAACCTCTAACTTCTTATTTTAAGAGATCCATTGATTTTCTCCGAAGTCCGGTTTTCTTTTTTCAAGGAATGCATTTCTTCCTTCCTGCGCTTCTTCCGTCATGTACGCTAAACGGGTTGCTTCACCGGCAAATACCTGCTGGCCAACCATTCCGTCGTCTGTAAGGTTCATAGCGAATTTCAGCATTCTGATAGACAATGGAGATTTAGCTAAAATTTCCTGCGCCCATTCGTACGCTGTATCTTCTAATTCTGCGTGTGGAATCACTGCATTCACCATTCCCATGTCCATCGCTTCCTGAGCAGAATAATTTCTTCCTAAAAAGAATATTTCCCTGGCTTTTTTCTGTCCTACCATTTTGGCCAGGTAAGCAGATCCGTATCCTCCGTCAAAACTTGTCACATCCGCGTCAGTCTGCTTGAAAATAGCGTGTTCTTTACTCGCTAAAGTAAGATCGCACACCACATGAAGTGAATGTCCGCCGCCCACAGCCCATCCCGGAACCACCGCGATTACCACTTTTGGCATGAAACGGATCAGACGCTGAACTTCAAGAATATTCAAACGATGTCTTCCATCTTCTCCTACGTATCCCTGATGTCCTCTCGCTTTCTGATCTCCTCCGCTACAAAAAGCCCAACCTCCGTCTTTAGGACTTGGTCCTTCTCCGGTAAGCAAAACAACACCTATTGAGGAATCCTCAGAGGCGTCATAAAAAGCATCATACAGTTCGGAAGTCGTTTTTGGACGAAAAGCATTTCGAAGTTCTGGTCTGTTGAAAGCAATTCTTGCTACACCATTACATTTTTTATAGGTAATATCTTCGTATTCTTTGACGGTTTTCCACTCTATCATCTTGTAAAAAATTTTTCTCAAAGATACGGAATTGCAGAGAATTTTTAAGGTGAAATTTAACGATAATACCAGTAAAAAACAGATATGTTTTTCAGGACATTAAAAACAAAAGCCGGAACATTTCTGTTCCGGCTTTCATTTATTATTCAATTAAAGAATAACTATTTCCCCTGTGCTTTAAGCTCAGTTTCTTTAGCTTTCATTTCTTTAACTTTATCCATGTTTTTAGTCACTACATAAATCTCTTTCAAGGCAGTAACAGCATCGATGTTCTTAGGTGCAGCTTTGTACCATCCTTCAGCATACGGAAGTGCTTTCGCAAATCGCTCTCTTCTTGCATCAATCAGCTTGGTCGCTTCATCCGGCTTATCTTTTCTTGTCGCATTGATCTGGTCTACGATTTTAGAATCTTCCCCGATCACTGTATACACAAGATTCTGGTAAGCGTTATCGAAGTCAGGTTTGATCTCGATTGCTTTTTTGAATGATGTGATGGCATCTTCTAAAGAAGCAGGATTTTTAGACTGCATTACCCCAAGATTGTACCAGTTGGTCGCATCATTAGGATTTTTAGCTAACTGCTCTTTAAGAGCTCCGATAAACTTCTCTGTATTTCCTGACTCGTAGTACGCAGTACCCTGAGCGTCTTTAAGTTTAACATTATTCGGATATTTAGCCAATCCTTTTTCAATGATTACTAATGCCTCATTAGGTTTCTTTGCATTAAGAAGTAATGTCGTTAATGTTTCATACAGATCCGGCTCAACACTTGGTGTCTGTTCAGTTTTGAAATCTGAATAGTCATTGTTCTTATTCTTCATAAGATCCCAGGTTGTTTTATCTAAGGGAACTACCTGACCGGATTTTTTCTCTTTTGCAGTATACGTGGTCTGAATACCTGTAAAACCGGAATTGATAAGCTCTGTGTATATTTTGATGGCTTCGTCATTGTTATTGGCTAACGCATAACTCAACCCTGCATAATACATGTAAATCTTATCATCCTGTCCGTTGGTTTTTAGCAAGTTATACACTTCTATAAACTTAGGTGCAGCAACGGTGTAATTTTTTGCAGTATATGCATCCATTGCAGCTTTATTCGTTTCCTGTAACTTGGCATTTACATCGTTCTTCTGACCGAAAACGAAAGCAGAAGCTACGATGGCTATACCTAAAATGAGTTTCTTCATAATAACTATATTATATTAATTGTACTTTTTATTCTTCAGAATCAGAATTCTCATTTTCCTCAGCCGGACTTTCCTTTTCAGCCTGAGGTTCTGTATTGCTTTCCTGGTTATCGGCTACAATTTCTGTCCCTTCTACATTTTCTTCAGAATCATCTTCAACATCTTTGTCCATTTCTACTTTTGCAATCGCTGCAATTTCGTCATTTTTCTTAAGGTTGATCATTCTTACTCCCTGCGTATTTCTACCCATTACTCTCATTTCATCCATATTCATTCTGATGGCAACACCGGACTTATTGATGATCATCAATCCGTCTTCGTCTGTCACATTCTGAATAGCAATCAGATTTCCTGTTTTTTCGGTAATGTTCAGGGTGATAACTCCTTTTCCTCCTCTGTTGGTAATTCTGTAGTCTTCTACAGCAGTTCTCTTCCCATATCCTTTTTCAGATACGACAAGAACCGTTTCTTTGTCCACATCATTCACAACAATCATACCAATTGCTTCATCATCTTCATCCATGCTGATTCCACGAACCCCGATAGATCCTCTACCTACTTCTCTTACTTTTTCTTCAGGGAAACGGATACACTTACCGTTTTTAGTAGCGATCATAATCTGAGAAGTACCATTCGTAAGATATGCACCTAATAACTGGTCATTATCTCTGATCTCAATAGCATTCACACCATTTACCCTTGGTCTTGAATACGCTTCAAGAGACGTTTTCTTAATAGTCCCGTTCTTGGTCACCATTACTACGCTCATCTGGTTAACATATTCAGCGTCTTTCAGGTTGTTGGTTCTGATATAAGCCTTGATCTTGTCATCCTGCTCGATATTGATAAGGTTTTGTACTGCCCTTCCTTTTGAAGTTTTAGATCCTTCAGGAATTTCAAATACCCTTAGCCAATAACATCTACCTTTTTCTGTGAAGAATAACATATACTGGTGATTGGTCGCAGAAACGATGTACTCAAGGAAATCTTCATCCCTTGTGGTTGCCGCTCTGTTTCCTACCCCACCTCTGCTCTGAATTTTGTATTCAGACAGAGAAGTTCTCTTAACATATCCTGCGTGCGAAATCGTAAGAACCACTGCTTCATTCGGGATGATGTCTTCGATAGACATTTCACCTCCTGAGAAGTCAATAGCAGTTCTTCTTTCGTCACCATATTTTTCTTTAATTTCAGCAAGCTCTTCTTTGATGATCTCAAATCTTCTCGGCTCATTCGCCAAGATGTCTTCCAAGTTCATGATCTCTTTCATGATTGCATCGTACTCGTCACGGATCTTATCAAGCTCCATTCCTGTAAGACGTGCCAATCTCAGATCAAGAATAGCCTGAGCCTGGATTTCAGAAAGGTCAAATGCTTCGATCAAACCTTCTTTTGCACCCTGAGGGTTAGCACTGTGACGGATAATCGAGATAGCTCTGTCCAGAGAATCCTGAGCACCGATCACCTTCATGAAACCTTCTAAGATATGCGCTCTTTCTCTCGCTTTCTTAAGCTCAAAATGAGTTCGTCTCACGATCACTTCATGTCTGTGCTCTACGAAGTGATGGATGATATCTTTTAAATTCAGCTGTTCCGGTCTTCCTTTAACCAATGCAATATTATTCACACTGAAAGAAGTCTGAAGTGCTGTATACTTATATAACAGGTTTAAGACAACATTAGGAATCGCATCATTTTTCAGTTCATAAACGACACGCAGACCATTTCTGTCCGATTCGTCTCTGATCTCATGAATTCCTACAATTTTATCATCTTTAACCAATTCAGCTGTTCGGGCGATCATATCCGCCTTATTTACCTGGTAAGGAACTTCTGTAACGATAATTGCATTTCTGTTTCCGATTTCCTCGAAATTCACTTTTGCTCTCAACACTACTCTTCCTCTTCCGGTATGGAAAGCGTCTCTCACTCCGTCGTAACCATAGATAATCCCTCCTGTAGGGAAATCCGGCGCCGTAATGTGGTGCATCAATTCATCGATCGTAATATCTTTATTATCGATATAAGCAGTAATAGCATCTACAGATTCTGATAAATTGTGCGGCGCCATATTGGTAGCCATACCTACAGCGATACCTGATGTTCCGTTTACTAACAGCGTTGGAATTTTTGTAGGCATAACGGTTGGTTCCGTCATACTATCATCAAAGTTATTCTGAAAATCAACGGTTTCCTTATCTAAATCCGAAAGAATATCATCAGATATTTTTTTCAGTCTTGCTTCTGTATAACGCATTGCTGCAGGCGGGTCACCGTCCATTGAACCGAAGTTACCCTGTCCGTCCACCTGTGGATAACGTAAGCTCCAAGGCTGCGCCATTCTTACCATCGCATCGTAAACAGACGAGTCTCCATGCGGGTGGTATTTACCTAAAACATCCCCAACAATTCTGGCAGATTTTAAATGTTTTCTATTAGAAAAAACCCCTAATCCATACATACCATAAAGTACTCTTCTATGAACGGGTTTAAGGCCGTCTCTTACGTCCGGCAACGCTCTTGAAACGATAACCGACATCGAATAATCGATATAAGACGATTTCATTTCATCAACAATGTTGATAGGAATCAGTCTTTCTCCTTCTTTTTGCATAAACAAATTTTATTATAATGACAGTCAGACCTTTAGCTGTGCGTCTGAAAATTATTTATTTCCAATTTTTATTAACGGGCTAATTTACGAAATTTTTACCGATTTTTGCACTAGAATTTATCCACAAAATCTTAAAAATTCATAAAATATGAGCTTATTGAGTATAACTTTCCACTGCACGAAAAACAATATTGAAGAATGGGAAAATTATATTGACGAAACACTGGTCCAGATGGCGGAAAACCTGATGGATGTCAACAAATATATTCTTTCTGAAGTACACACGGATTATATAGACGAAGGTAAGAATTATAATCTTCTTTTGATCTTTGACAATGAAGATCTCAGGGAAGACTTTATTAAAAGTGAAATGCTGAACATTGCAGAAAGGGTCGAGAAAAAATTCGGAACCGAAGTGATGATCTTCAACACATTCCTGAATCCTAAAAAATCCAGATTTTAAATACAAATCAAAAGCCCTGAAAAAATCAGGGCTTTTTTATTTTTCTCAATCTCTGTGATGTTTCTTTCCTTTGTGTCTGTGGCCGCGGCCTCTGTCGTCATCGTCGTAGTAATACACTCTTTTTTTCACATGTCCCGGAGCATAATACCTTGCGCTTCCTCCATACATTTTCTTGGCGTGTCCCGGTGGAACCCTTCTCACATGTTGATCATGCACTACACATGATGACAACATGAACAGGACCGTTACAACTCCCGTCATTTTAATCAAACTTTTCATTTTCTACTTTTTCAAATTTCAATAGGGAGATAACAAGGTTGATGCCAAAATTTGAAAAGAAGTTAGATATGAGAATTTAGAAGTTAGTTTCGGGATATATTTCAAAGTTTCACACAAATATCTAATTTCTAACCTCTAACTTCTGATTACTCTATTATTTCGCTTCTCTTTTCCATCAAGATAACGTCTTTCCACTGTCCGTTCAGCTTTCCGATTTTCTTGCGGACACCTACGGTTCTAAAGCCGTTTTTCTGGTGAAATCTTATGGACGCTTCATTTTCCGGGAAAATACTGGCCTGTAATGTCCAGAATCCGTGGCTTTCGCTGTCGAGAATCATCTTTTTCAGCAACACTGACCCTAAACCTTTCCCTTGATAAGAATTCTCAAAATAAATGCTTACTTCAGCCACTCCTTTATAACATTCTCTTTTGCTTACCAATTTCAAAGCGCACCACCCTACTATTTCATTCGTTTCATTTTCCAATACCCAGCGGCAGTCATTGAAATATTCCATATTCCAGGCTTCGGCCGTAGGAACTTCGGTTTCAAAAGTAGCCATACCGCCTTCCAGCCCCTGTCTGAATATTTCCAACACCCTTTTTTCGTCGCTGGGAAGCATTTCCCGTAATTCGTAATTCATACTATTTAATGGTATTTTCGTTTGTTCCTTCTTTTTATTCTTGAATAATGGGTCTGTGTCTGTGTTTCGTCCTGAGAAACAACGCTGATATTTCCGTCCACTTCAAGAATAGAGAGCTTTACATTCTGTATTTTTTCTACACCATGTTCCCTTATCGCTTCTTCCAGCTCATCACGGGTGATTTTTACCCTGTTCAAGGCAGGTTGATCTATCACTCCATCTCTGATCAGGACTACAGGATCTTCTTCCATGAAGGTTTCGAATTTCCGGTTGGCAAACATGAGCCTTTTTAAAATAAAGTTGGCCGCAAAAAGAACAAGCGCAGCAATAAGACCGCCCTGCAATGAGGTATCCGGTCCCACCATGGCATTCTGAACGGCATTGGAAATAAGGAGCAGCAATACCACATCCCCTGCATTGAGCTGGGAAAGCTGGTTTTTACCAAAAAGACGGATTGCGATTACCATAAAAAGGTAAACACACAACGAACGTAAGACAACATCAAGAATAGGATTCACAAATCATGTTTTATACTCAAATGTATACATTTTTATGATTGGCTCCTCAATTTATTTTTAACCTATTCAATGAAATAAATTAGAAAAATCGGCATAGGGTTTGAGCCTTCAATGAAAAAAAATCACATTCATGATCAAACAATTATTTTTATGCTTAAGCGGCTTTCTGTTTCTCGTAAGCTGTAAAAACAATGAAACCCACCCGTCTGTATCGGCTGATACGGAAATTACCAAAAAGGTTAATCAGCTGTATACGGAATATGACGGTTCAAAAAAATCGATTTACAATCAATCTTTCTCCAACAGTCTGTTTTCTCCGGAACTAAAAAAAACATTGGAAGACGCTATTCACGCATCAGAGGCAGATATTGAAAGGGTAAAAAAAAGCGATCATCCCGATGAAAAACCGCTATTGTTCGAAGGAGCTGTTTTCTCCAGTCTCTATGAAGGATACACCGGATATAAAATAAAATCGGTCAAGGTAGATCCTTCCCGAACCTCAGCCAATGTAGCTATTGAACTTGAATACACCCTTTCGCCACCGAAAATTAAATGGACTGATCATGTACAGTTGATCAATTCCGGTCAAGGCTGGAGAATTGATAATATTCTTTTTGACAGTATTGGAAATACGAAAGACCTGAAGGCAAGCCTAAAAGAATTCACTCAAAACGCCAATAAGTAAAACCTCATCATAAAAAAAGCTGCCCTAAGAGCAGCTTTAATTTTTTAAGGGCATTGAGAAATCGGAACCTCGCTGCATACTACTTTATTCATCCATTCGCAGAATACACAATATTTCTTTGGTTCTCCGCCATACACAGATTTCAAATCGGTTTTTGTTAGTTTCTTTAAATTTTTCATATCGTTTTAATTTTATGTTTAACAAATTTATAACGAATTCATGATCTGTTTATTACAGTTTAATATTTAAAGTTTTCATTATTTATAGGTCATTATGAAAAATTTATACTAAATCAAAAGTAGATCTACCAATAGGGAAATATTGTTTAATATTTAATGCGTATCTTTCACTACACCAAAAACATACACTAAAACAATTAAAAATATGGAAATTATAACAGCCAAAGGAGCCTATTCAGGCCAACTGGATCCCATAAAAAAGACGTTGATTTCTAACGGTCTTCTTTCCGGTCAGGATGATATGGGCAACTACAACAAAGGAATATGTCATGATGTGGTCGCTTATGCTTTATATATGAGAGGTGCCGCGATATCTCCCACTGAACTGGTACAGTATCATGCACAGGGATGGCTTAACAAATTCGATTATTCCGGAGGAGAACAATGGGATGGATATTCCGTGCTTCCCAAAGGAAAGGCCATCGGTTTTTACAGAGTAAGAGATAAGACCTGGTTTCACTCAGCGGTTACTACCGGAAGCGGTTCGGAGATCAGATCTGTGAACGGTTTCTCTTTAGGAACAGCTTGGTCAGTGCCCGTAGATATGAAATGGGTCTTGGGTAAGCGTAATTCTGACGGAACTTTTAATTACGACGGAACTAAAATAGAGGTTTACATCTCTCCTTTATAGAATCCCGGACTCCAACAAGATTTTCATTATTCAAAAAAGTATAATGTTAAAAACAGTCAATAGTAAAGAGCGAACTCCTGTATGGATCGCTCTTTCTGATTTTTATTTGGATACGGAACTTCAGGATTCCGATTTTCGATATATTGCAAAAACAATTCTTGAAAGTCCATATACTTTTGAAGAAGTGAAAACCATTAATACCTATGAAGTTTTCCCGCTTCTTCAGTCCAACCTGCTTCAACCCGCGGGTGAATGGGCCTGTTTTAATGAAAAATGGCTGGTTGAGGCTATTACCGCTCATCTTGAAACCAAAAACAGGTTTAAAAATCTGATGATTCGGATCGGTTACAAGAAATATGGGTGGATGCAGGAGGATTATTGGGAAAAGCTTGAAAGTATCTACAATGAAATGAAGAGGAAATAAAAAAGAATCTGCTTTCACAAATTCTTTTTTTATATACTTAAATAGATATTTTCTTATTCCAGTTCCCGTTTCAAAAACTTCCCGGTTAAACTCTTCTTAGACTTGACAATCTCTTCAGGAGTTCCCTGGGCTACGATCTGTCCGCCGTGTTTTCCGCCTTCCGGTCCTACGTCGATGATATGGTCGGCCAGTTTGATCACATCCATATTATGTTCAATGATAATGAATGAGTTCCCAAGTTCTACCAGCTGATTGATGGCTTCCATCAGGATTTTTACATCTTCAAAGTGGAGTCCGGTTGTAGGCTCATCTAAAATATAAAGCGTATTTCCGGTCTGTCTTTTTGAAAGTTCCGTAGCAAGCTTGATACGCTGTGCTTCACCTCCTGAAAGGGTCGTCGATTGTTGTCCAAGAGTAATATATCCCAATCCTACATCCTGAAGGGTTTTCACCTTAGCAAAGATCTTAGGAATCGGCTGGAAGAAGTCTACCGCTTCATCAATGGTCATATCCAGTACGTCGGAGATTGATTTTCCTTTATAACGTACTTCGAGAGTTTCTCTGTTGAAACGTTTTCCGTTACAGGTTTCGCAGTGAACATAAACGTCCGGAAGGAAATTCATTTCAATCACTTTCAGTCCGCCACCCTGACAGGTTTCACATCTTCCGCCTTTTACGTTGAATGAGAATCTTCCCGGCTTGTAGCCACGGATCTTACTTTCCGGAAGTTCTGCAAAAAGATTTCTGATGTCTGTAAACATTCCGGTGTAGGTCGCAGGATTTGAACGGGGTGTTCTTCCGATCGGCGTCTGGTCTACGTCTACAATTTTATCAATATTATCGAGTCCTTCAATCTTCTTATACGGAAGAGGTTCCTGAACGGCTCTGTAGAAATGTTTGTTAAGGATCGGGTATAAAGTTCCGTTGATCAGAGAAGATTTTCCGCTTCCTGAAATTCCGGTTACCACCACCAGTTTTCCTAATGGAATATCAAGCGTGACATTTTTAAGGTTATTTCCTGTAGCTCCCTTTAAAAGAATGTTTTTTCCGTTTCCGGCTCTTCTTTCTGCAGGAACTTCAATTTTCCTTTTTCCGTTGATGTATTGCGCAGTAATCGTATCTGCTTTTAAAAGATCTTTCGGTTTGCCCTGCCACAATATTTCTCCTCCGAATTTTCCCGCTCTCGGACCGATATCCAGCACCTCATCGGCTTCCAGGATCATATCTTTGTCATGTTCAACAACAATTACGGAGTTTCCGATGTCTCTAAGGTTCTTTAATGAACTGATCAGTCTTTCATTATCTCTCTGGTGAAGCCCGATACTCGGTTCATCCAGAATATACAATACATTCACAAGCTGTGAGCCGATCTGTGTTGCCAAACGGATCCTTTGAGATTCTCCTCCGGAAAGTGTTTTCGAGCTTCTGCTTAAGCTCAGATACTCCAAACCTACATCCAGAAGGAACTGAAGTCTTGTTTCAATTTCCTTTAAGATCTCGTAGGCGATGATTTTATTTTTCTCTGAGAACTTATCTTTAATGTGGGATAACCATTCTTTTAAATCGGATAAGCTTAAAGCATTTACCTCAGCGATATGCATTCCGTCTATCTTAAAGCTTAAACTTGCCGGCTGAAGACGGGTTCCTCCGCACTCCGGGCAGGTTTCTTCAGTGGTGAAGTGTCTTTCCAACAGAACGGCTTCGTAAGATTCTCTTTCGTCGATGATCTCTTCCATAAAAGTGATCAGACCATCGAAGCTTATTTTTATCTTTTTGGTAATTCCTGCGTATTTCAGGTCTTTGTTAAATTCTTTGTGACATCCGTTGTAAATGTAATCCAGAGCTTCTTCAGGAATATCCTGCATTGGCGTGGCCATTCCCAATCCAAAGATCTCAAGGATATTTTTAATCTGAGACAGGATCCATTTGTTGGATTTAATATCTTCCAACGGCAATAATCCTCCCTGATTAATGGAGAGTTTAGAATTTTCAATAAAATAATCTGTATTGATCTTTTTAATAGTTCCCAATCCTTTACAATCCGGACAGCTTCCTTTCGGAGAGTTGAAAGAGAATGTATTCGGTTCCGGAAGCGCCAGTGAATGACCTGTTTCGGCATCCATCAGGTTTTTCGAGAAATATTCGATGTCTGTGCTTCCCAGTTTCTGAATTCCGATGATCCCTTCACCCATTTCCATAGCGGTACGCAGAGATTTCTCCATTCTGGTTTCAGAGGCGTTTTCCCCGATGATCCAACGGTCGATGACGATATCGATATCGTGGGTTTTATAACGGTCAAGTTTCAGATCGTATTCAATATCCTGAAGTTCACCGTCGATTCTTGCCTGGCCATAGCCTTTCTTGGCCATCTGCACGAAAAGTTCATGGTAATGTCCCTTTCTGGAACGTACCACAGGAGCCATCAGCATTATTTTTTCGCCTTTATAATTTTCTTTGATCGTATCCAGGATCTGGTCTTCCGTGTAGCTTACCAATCTTTTCCCTGTAGACAGAGAGTAGGCATCGGAAACCCTTGCATATAAAAGACGCAGGTAATCATAAAGCTCAGTAACCGTTCCTACCGTGGAACGTGGGTTTTTATTGGTTGTTTTCTGCTCGATGGCAATAACCGGAGAAAGTCCTTCGATTTTGTCTACGTCAGGACGCTCCAAACCGCCTAAAAACTGACGCGCATACGCTGAAAATGTTTCAATATAACGGCGCTGTCCTTCGGCAAAGATCGTATCAAAAGCCAAAGAAGATTTTCCGCTTCCGGAAAGCCCGGTAATCACTACCAGCTCGTTTCGCGGGATCTTAACATTAATATTTTTAAGGTTGTGTTCACGTGCTCCGTAAACTTCTATATATTCTGTTGATTTGCTCATAATTTGAAGTGACTCTGCCTGAAAATCACGATGTGCAAAATTACGGAATTTTATGGAATTGTATGAACCGGAAAGTTTTTATTAAAGTTTAATTTTAGTTAAATTTTCAGGATGCCGTCTTCAGAATCAATTGGGCTCATTTAACTGAGGCTCCGGTTAAGAAAATTAAAATTAAGGGAACTGGAAGAGGAAGGTTGGAAGTTACCAGTAGACGCTTATTTTTAACAATTACCTTAAAAACTGCGCTGAATTTTTTCTTTAAAAGTCTCAGGTTGAAAATTCCTTAAGTCAGTAAAAACAAAAAAGACTGATAACATGTATCAGTCTTTTTCTATAAATTATATTCTAATCCTTATTTTACAAATGAATTGTATGAATTCAATACGGATTCATAAGAAGAATCGATCTGCTGGATATCGCTGTCGGAAATTTTTCCTGTTCCTTTAGCATCACGGATCAGTTTTCTGTAGGTATCCAAAAAGCCTGAAGCCGTTTTATTGAAGCTTTCAAACTGTGATTTTTTATAAGAATACTGTGGATCTTTCACATTGAAATCTAATTTTGAATTCGCTTCTACTGTTTTGGCAAGCTCATCATACTTTTTCTGAGCTTCAGCTTCGTTGAATTTTCCTGAATACTGCTTGTCCAGAAGATCAATATTAGCATCCAAGGAATTCATTATACTCTTCGAAGAGATGATGTATTCTTTCATCGGATGATCTTTCAGCACCACTTCTTCAGCAGCATCTGTTCCCGGTTTGATCTTGGCTATCACATTTTCTCCGGAAATAAATAAAGCCTGCGCCTCGGTTTCAATTTCTTTTGTAATGGCATCCGCTTTTGCACCCTTATCATCTTTATAGTCTTCAGAAGTCATATAAGATTTAAGCTCTTCAAACTTCTTCTCTATATTTTCCTTTTTGGCTTTATAGCTATTAAAGTCTGCTTCTATAGCGGCTTTGTCTTTTCCAAATCCCGACGGCACTTCTTTGATCTTTCCGAATGAATAGTCCATCGAGCTGATCACGATAGGCATGATCATTACGTTCTCTCCTTTTGCTTTTGCAGCGGCGGCATCAGCATATTTAAGGATACCTTCGATATGTCTGGATGTGCTCTTATACGAATCTAAAAAATTGTTGTTAAAATCAATGATCGCGTTGGCATCATCCGCCCCTCCAAGATTCAAAACAGATTTCCCCAGTTTACTGACGTCTTTTTTACAGCTGATGACACTCACCGATGTAAAGGTCAGGGCCATAGCAAGTACGATAATTTTTCTCATATTTTATAGTTTGTTTGGTTATATTTCATCTAGATCGATGTCTTCATTGTTTATTTTTACAACATATTCGATCCCGTCAATAGCTTTTGAAATGATCTGGTTTCTGAGGATATTGGCCATATTTTCCCAGTAGGCTCTTCCGTAAAAAGAATAGTTCTGAGGAATAATTTCCACCTCAACAGTTCTTACAAAACCTTCTTTAGGACGGTTACTGACCATGGTTCCTCTTCTTACCCTTACTTCCTTCACCTCATCTTTAAGGATCATTCTGCAATAGTTTTTAACGTCCTCCAGAGAAATGATCTTGTCTCTTGTGGTTAAGGCATATTTATAAGCCTGAATACTGTCTGTTCCTTTCTGCTCTTCCGCACCCCCAATGGTTTCAGTAAGAAGTACCACTGTCTGCGATTTCAGCTGATTGGAAAGCTCCGTTCCCGGACGCATATGATTGGCCAAAGTACAGTGTGTCACCCAGAAAGAAGCATACGTATGATCTGTTTTCTCTACAGGCTCCATGATGACGTAATTCAGCTCCTGTCTGATATTTCTTTTGGCGTTGTTCACCTTTTGTACCATCGTCTTCATTTTGTCGGACATTTCGCTGAGGACTCCTTTAACATTATCTCTGTTTAAAAGTGAAAATGCAGCGATCTCATCTCTGGTCAGTTCCAGTACATTGGCGATCATATCTACTGCGTTTCTGTTGGTGAAACGCTCCATTCCGCCTTTTCTTACGGTGTACAAACCTTTTTTAAGATCATCTGCAGGGGTAAAAGGGATCTCGGTATATTTTCTTCCGTCACCGTCCTGAACTTCATCCACATAAAGGAAATGCTCGCCTTCGTCTGTTACCAGAGGAATATTGTTCCCCATGATATCCAGACTGTATTCTGTTTTCTTCCAGCCTCTGTTGTAAACCGGGAAAGCATTCATCACAAATGAAAAATTATCTAAGATCTCGGCAGAAAACTGTGGCGGAAACTCGAAAGTAAGCCATAGATAACGCTTATCTCCAATCTGTTTCTTGATTTCCTCTTTTCCCTCCAGAAAATCCAGGTTCTGTGGCAATTTTCCGGGTTCTGAGAAAAGACTGTTGGAAAGTCCTGTTATTTCTATGAATTTATGACGGTAAATGCTTTTAATATCTTCAATAGCTTTGTTCCGGATAGACTGTTCCCTGAACATCTGCTCATATCCTTCAGGCTGATTATTGTTGAGATAACTGAGACCTTCCCTTACAAATAAAGGATTTCCATTGCTCGTCACCGTGATATAAGGAAGAAGCTTGTAGACAAAATCCATATGCTCAAAAGCCGGGTTTGAACAGAATACGCTTAAATATTTAGGGAAATTCTCGCTCACATACCTGCTGACGTCTACACCGATGGTGATCTTTCTGTAATCCTCAGGTTTCCCCTGAAATCTGGCTACCGGAATTTTATTAAGCCTGTCGTCGATGCTATAGCAGGTATTTCCTACAAACATCACGGCCGTCTGTACTTTATTGATCCGTACATTTCCTACCGGTGTAAAAGGAATATTCAGCTGTTTGTCCGATTCTGATTTCACCGTAGAGGTCATCTGCTTGCGAAAAAAGAATTCCGTGTGCTCCAACAATACTTCCGAGGAATCATAAGGCAGCGTAAAAGCCACCGCATGAGCCGGAATCGGATGGGTATAAATGGATGGTGTCAGAAGTTTGGCCAGTTTCTCCAGGATACGGGCATTGACGGTCTGAATCTCGTTATTGGCTTTAAAGACTTCCGTACTGAATGCGTCTATCAGTAGCTTTACAAAAGGGTCCAGAGATTGCGGGCTTTTCAGTCCCCACACTTTGGTGGCATTCTGAAGCATTCTTGCCTTTACAGATTCTTTGGAGTATATATTTTGATCTAAGTTCATAAATTTTTCTTGCAGTTAAAAACATTTAGTCAATAGACATCGGACTTAAAAATAATTCTGTAGAAAAGCTGAAACGCTCTCCCGTTGCCTCCATTTTTGCATTGATGGCAATTCTTACTTTCTTTTTGATCTCTGTGTGTTCTTTGGTATCGTAGCTGTGTTCTACAAATTGAATATGGGCATCAACCTGTGCCTGTACGATCCGGGGTTCATACTCCTGAATCTGCCTTCTCAGGCTCTTAATGAAAACGCTTTCCCATACGGCGCTGGTAACTCCGTTGTCGAATTCCAGGTTCCAGACGTCGTTTCCATAGTTGTCATCATATCTATTCTCGCCTTTTTTGGTGGTGATCAGTAGCATGATATTGTGCGCGATGCTTTCGCCCATGTCGCAGATATCAATGCTCCCGCCTTCAGTCATGAGTGTTGAAGGTACAAAAGGCATTCTGTAATTTGGTGTATCCATAGTCAGCTTCTTATTTTTTACTTCATGGTCTAGTTTACTTAAAAAGAACTACCAAAATACACATTTTCATGAAATAAATTGGAAAATACCTCAAAAAATATCGCATACAATAAAGGCTTCCGGGTTTTTACGGAAGCCTTTAATAGGGTTAATACGGTTAAAATTTATGATTGATCTGCCGTCTTTTTTCTGTTAATGAAATAATAGACCGGCAGCCCCAGCAGAACCAATACAAATCCTGGCCAGGTGTATTGCTGTTTGTAGATCAGAAGCAGTACGCAGAAGCCTGTTCCAATCAGAAGATAAATAATAGGAGTTACCGGATACAGCCATGTTTTGTACGGTCTTTCAAGGTCCGGTTTTTTAAATCTTAAATAAATAACCCCGAAAACGGTGATCATATAGAATAAAACAATCACAAAAGAGATCATATCCAGTAGGTTGCCGTACTGTCCGCTCAGGCATAATACCGAAGCCCAGATTCCCTGCGTCCATAAAGCATTTTCCGGAACTTCATTTTTATTGTTCTTCTCTGCAGATTTAAAGAACATTCCGTCTTTGGCCATGGTTTGAAATACTCTTGCGCCCGCAAGGATCAATCCGTTGTTACAACCAAATGTAGATACCATCACAAGAACAGCAATAATAACAGTCCCCGCACTTCCGAAAATATTCTGAGATGCGGCTACAGCTACCCTGTCGTTTGTAGCGAAAGCAATACCGTCTCTGTCCAAAGCGTTTAAGTAAACATAATTAACTGCTATGTAAAGGATCATCACAGCAGAAGTTCCGTAGATCATGGATTTCACAATATTTTTCTTCGGATTTTCTACTTCTCCGGAAACGAAGGTTACACTTTCCCAGGCTACAGAGCTGAACACAGAACCTACCATTGCCGCTGCAATTCCTCCAAGCAGGGTCATTCCCCCGATAGGCTCCCAGCCTTCTTTAAGGAAATTACCGCTGGTGTCTTTTTTAAGATTATTAAATGAATCTGAACCTAAACTGAAATTTTCAGCCATATGCGAAAAATCAACCAGTATAAATCCGGCTGCAATCAGACCTAATATCGCTATGATTTTTGAGCCTGTAAATACATTCTGAAGCATTTTCCCACTTTGAACACCGCGTGTATTAATATAAGTCAGTAAAAGGATAACCGCTATTGCCAGAATCTGTATCCAGGTGATTTTAAATTCTCCACTCTGGAAAAGAGGGGCCGCATCGTTCAATGAAGGAACGAGATAGGCTGTAAATTTACCAAAAGCCATGGCCACGGCTGCAATAGTTCCAGTCTGGATCACTGTAAATAATCCCCAGCCATAAAGGAATCCCATCTTTTTACCAAAGATCTCCTTAAGATAGGTGTATTGTCCGCCCGCCTTTGGAAACAGAGCCGAAAGCTCTCCGTAGCTTATTGCTGCGGCTACTGTCATCACTCCGGTGATCACCCAGACTACAATCAGCCAGTAACCTGATCCCAGATTCCGCATCATATCGGCACTTACAATAAAGATCCCACTTCCGATCATAGAGCCCATTACCAGCATAATGGCGTCCCAAAGTTTCAGTTTTTTTTGCATAGTCAAGTATAGGCGTCAAATATAAACAAATCTGTCTTTCGTTTTGAAATTTGTTTAAAATTTACTGCACCACCTGTTTTTTATCAACCTTTTGCCAATTTAATATTCAATTTTAATTAGTACTTTTGAAAAAAATATTAAAAATGAAATTCAAGGCTATATTATTTGCAGCAGCTGTGAGTGTTTCCACTTTAGCATTTGCACAGGAGACATCGCAGAAAAAATTCGGTCCACCGGAAGGGAATGCTATTGTAGGTGATACTTATGGATCTGGAGTTGTTTCGACCTCAGAGTCTAAAGCCATTACCGTAGATAAATTAAGCAAGAAGCTTAAAAAAGACAATAAAAAAGTGGAAGGTGTAGCAGTGAAAGGAAAAGTAACTGATGTATGCGAGAAAAAAGGATGCTGGCTTACGATCCAGACTGAAGATAATTCTCAGTTTTTCGTAAAAATGAAAGATTATGCTTTCTTCGTACCTACCGCTTTAAAGGGTAAAACGGTAGTGCTTGAAGGAACTGCAGAAAGAAAAGTAACTTCTATAGACGAGCAGAAACACTACGCTGAGGATGCTAAAAAACCTCAGGCGGAAATTGATGCCATCACGACTCCTAAGGAAGAGATCAGATTTGTAGCCAATGGAATCAAAGTAGTCAACTAAATTTCATTCCACCATACAATAACGTCCTCAGGAAATACTATTTTCTGAGGACGTTTTATTTTGTGTATAATATTATATCTAGTCTTCTATCGTAAATTCTGCCACAGCATCCAGTTTAGGATATTTGGTCGGGGCTACAAATTTCTTTCCGGTACAGTCTATTTCTATCCAACCTTTTCTTTTTTTCACATCACCTACTTCCATCACAAAAGGCACAAAAGATATTTCGTCTTTACCTTCCTCCATCATTTCCCTGTATTGAACTGCAACATCCAGAATGCATTCATGATCCGTATTCAGTCTTACATTCCTGTAAATAATGTCGTAATGGGTTTCCTGGTTCTCGGGGATTTCAAGATACTTTTCCCAGCCTTCAATATCAGAGTTCAATTCACTGATCGCTTTAAGGGCATAATATAAAGCTACCGTATAATATTTTCTTGTTCCCTTCCTTGGATAATCGTCAGCGAAATGTCCCCCTTCAAATAAGATTGTGGGCATTCCTCCTTTGATAAAATTGTCTCCGGTAGAAGTCGGATAAAACTCATCAGAATATCTTCCGATCTGATTCGGGATTAATTCTTTTAAATGATCATAAATCCTTCCTATAACCGCCATGCATTTTTTCCTGTTATCCGTCACGGTACGTTCTACATTTTCTGATGGAGCCAGAAACGAAAGTGTAGCAGGATGTATTCCATCTGTAGTGAAAATCGTTCTCTGCTCGTGAAGATTTAAGGCATAGTCATAAGTATTTGCAGCAGCAGCTTTTTTAAGGAATTTAATCTCTGTACTGGACTCGTTGTGAAAGTCACGGTTCAGATCAATATCTGCTGCATTCAGCCTTGTCCATTTTTCAGATCCGTCAGGGTTCAGCATAAAAATAAAATCCAATCTGATCTTACTGAAAAGATCTTCCTTCATTTCCGGAGCCTTATCTAAAGTTTCAAGGAGATCCAGCATGGCGTGTGTCGCGTTGGATTCATTCCCGTGCATTTGAGACCAGGCAAGAACTTTAATGGTTCCTGTTCCGATGCTCAACTGGTAAATAGGTTTATCTAAATATGATCTTCCGATCTCTTGAATGTAACCGCCGAGATTGGCCTGTAGGTAAGAAAATAATTTTTCAGGGGAAATATAGCGGTTTAAGAAATTAGGGTTTGGAGAATAGATCTGTTCAAAATTCATTATAAATAATTTACAAGAGTCAAATTTAATCATTTTTAGACAAAAATTATTGGTTAACATTTGTAATTTAACCAAACAGTATCAACTGCCATTTTGTCTGTGGATAAAATTGTTAATTGAATATAATCTAACCTATGTAATTTAATTAGCTTAAATTCAATACTTTACAAGGTCTATATCAATCATATTTATAATGTTGCTTTAAGTACAGAAAAGCCTGTTAATCAGTAAATAGGCATAATATTATTAAACGAGATTAATGTGGAAAACTTAGTTGTTTACCTATGTATACAAATGTAAATCCTTGCTTTTATTCATCTTCCTCTGAACTTTGACCTAAATCTAGTCATGGTATATACTCTACTGCAGTCATCAAAAAAAGGAAAGAGTTATTTACAGACATATATTGGTAAACTCATCAATAAATTGCTTATAAATAGATAGTTATGGTCATTATTTACGTTTGTATACAGCAAAAATGGGTCTTTTATAGCTTAGAAACTTTTATTTCCTAGTAGTGGCAGTAATTATCAGTTTACATTTGAAAACTCTATTAATCAGACATTTACCCCAAATTTAATGTACAATCAACATTAGTGTAATCATACCGAGGCCAGAGGTTTAACAATAGTTAGTCATATAGCATCCGAATTTTAAAAATAGTGTTTACTTTGTTAAATAGAGATATAGTAGTAAGGTTTACATCATAAACTACTGTATTTAAGCATATTATATTTATTTACATTTGTATATAAGTAAAATTACACCTAGTTTACTTATGTAATTTGTTTATGTAAATTTTATTATTTACATTTGTAAAACAATTGACAACTTATTTTTATGAGTTTAAACGAAAGAATTTCCAAAGTTATTGAGTATTCCAATCTCAGCCCTTCCGAGTTTGCAGATGAGATCGATGTGCAGCGTTCTTCCATTTCCCATATTACTTCAGGAAGAAACAAGCCGTCTCTTGAATTCATCATTAAGATCAAATCCAGTTTTCCAGAGATCCTTTGGGATTGGTTGGTCAACGGTGAAGGTGAAATGCTAAAGTCTGAATTACCGGAAGTAGAATTATCAGCTGAAGAAAAAGCAGAGAATGGGAAAGGAAAACCTACACCGCTCCCCGATCTGTTTACCATGATGAAGGATGATGAGGATTTCGGAGCTGAAGAGGAAATTGAGGCCGTAAAAGAGAGCCCGCGAGAATCGTTTATACCGCCCCAATATAAGACTCCGGAAAATATATCAGATTCTCAGCGATTAGAAAATTCCACTGAAAAAATATTAGATCAAGTTATTGGAAATCAATCTAATAAGATAAAACGTATTGTTCTGTTCTACGAAAACGGAAAATTTGAGAGTTTTGAGCCATAAAAAACCTGGCCAAAGAAAAAGGCCAGGATAAAAAATATTTGAAGAAGAAAACTAAAGCTATTGCTTTAATAGTTTTGTAATTTTCGTATGCCCACCTTCATTCTTTATCTTAAGAATGTAGTTTCCTTTCGGCAAATCTGAAACATTGTATTCTTCCGAGCCCTGTAATGTTCTTACCAGCTTTCCGGAAGCATCTATAATTTCTACACTGCTTATTTTGAGCTTTTCAGGATTATTAATTCTGAAATTATCTTTTGCCGGATTAGGATAAACCTGAACCCTGTTATCATACTGCATCGTCTCCTGTGTACCCAATGTGGTCGCAGTAAATGTAATAACGAATGGCATGTCCAACGGAACATCCGGAGCTGTTGCAGGGTTTCCTAAATCTGTGATAGGCGCCCAGGTACTCAAAACAGCATCAAACTGTTTAGCATTAAATGTGGGAAGCCCTCTGCTTCCTACAATCGTGACAGGTGGTAAAAAGCCAGCACTCGCAGTCACTACATTTTGCAGCTGATATTTTATCCAATAGGTTCCTGCACCTAAAGTCTTAGGAGTACTTGCTGTAACTTTCCATATCTTTCTTGCAGTACCAGGTGCCGCAACAAGCGGTACCGTAGTATTTCCTGTTCTATACATAGTAGCATCTGCCCCAACACTGAATCTGTTGGTGGTATCGTCACCATATACACTTACAGCGCCCGCCACAGAAGGGTCTGAGCTGAATATATTTACCCTCACCGTATTAAAAGGAGCAGTAGTTCCCAAATAATTGGTTTGATAGGCAAAAAAGTCAATGGTCGTGATCTGCCATGAAGATCCTACAGGAACTGTAAAGTCGTCTGCAATAAAAAAACTTGCTGCTGCCGAACTGAAAGTTCCGCCCAATCCCAAACTGGTATTAGATTCTGTAGTATTTCCTGTATTATTCTGAAGTTCAGACCATGTATATCCGGCAGGTGCCGCAGTACCGCCGCTAGAAGTTGCTCCCGTACTTAGACCGCCATTGCTGAAGGTTTGAGCGAAGATAAAGTTAGTTGCTATAATGGCAACAACGAGTAATGTTTTTTTCATGTATTAGTTTTTTATGGTTTAATCAAATATAGAAAATTACAATCAAATAAACAATAAAAAGTTAATAATTTTAAGACATGCGTAACATAAAATGAATTTTGTAAAATTATCATCAATAGAGTAAAACTATTGAAATTAACAATAAAAGCCACTTTTCCATATAAACATTTCAAACAAAAAGACCCGCATTGCTGCAGGTCTGATCTATCTTAAATGGATATTTATTATTTTCTTCTTCTCTGAAGTTCTTTTTTAATAAGCCCAAGCTCTCTTCCTGTTTGTCCTGCTACAGACGTGTTTTCTCTTGCTCTTCTTGTAAGATAAGGGACAACATCTTTTACAGGTCCGTAAGGCAGATATTTAGCCACATTATAGCCTTTATCTGACAAATAGAAGGAAATATTATCACTCATCCCGTAAAGCTGTCCAAAATAAACATGCGGGTTTCCATTGTCAAGAGACTTCGCCTTCATTTTATCCATGATCAGTTCTGATGAAATCTCATTATGGGTACCGAAAAATGCCGATACTTTATCCAAATGATTCATAACAAAATCAATTCCTGCATTATAGTTTTGGTCTGAAGCTTCCTTAGTCGGCTGGATCGGATCTGCATAGCCCTTTTCAGCAGCTCTTGCTCGTTCCTTCTCCATATACGCTCCACGTACGATTTTATACCCGATAAAGTAATTTTTTTCTCTGGCTCTCTGAAGGTTTTCCTCCATGTATTCCAGTCTTCCGGTTCTGTACATCTGGATGGTATTCCAAACAATCGGTTTTTCCTGATTGTATTTTTCCATCATCTCTTCACACAGATGATCTGCTGCATCCTGCATCCAGGTTTCTTCAGCATCTACCATTACTTTCTTGTTGTGTTCATGGCACAGACTGCATATTTCATCAAATCTTTTAACTACTCTGGCCCATTCCTCTTTCTGGCTTGAAGTAAGCTCTGTTCCTTTTCCAACCGCTTCGTACAGATCAATTCTCCCGAAAGCCGTCGGTTTAAATACAATAAAAGGGATCGCAGGGTTTCCTACAGAAAATCTGATGATATCCTTGATCTCTTTGCACACCGCATCAAAAGTTTCTTCATCTTCCTTACCTTCAATAGAATAATCGAAAATACTTCCCACTCCTCTTTTGAAAAGCTGTTTCACCACCTTCATACTTTCTTCACGGGTTTCACCTCCGCAGAACTGTTCAAACAAAGTGCTTTTCACAATTCCGGTCACGAAAGGAAAATTGTTGTGTACCGTAAAATTAAGGACAGAAGTTCCAAGGCTGGTAAGAGCAGGCTGTTCAATCATCTTAAACATCCAGTACGCCTTTCTCAATTGTGCATCAGACTTGTCTGCAAATGCAACTTTAGTATCGTTAAAAATGGGCATTCCTTTTTATTAAATTTAGTTTTGCAAAGGTAATAATAACCTCAGTTTATTTAAAGAAATTTTTCTATAATTTGCTCTCAATTCCGTTCAGCAGCATCGCAATAATCCCGACAAAAACCCAGAACCTTAATATATTGAGTGTGAAGAATTTACTTCTTCTGGATGAATTCAGCAGCAGATAAATGCAAAGGATCATGACAAACAGCCCTCCCGTAAAATAGTAAGCCATAAAACCTGAAATACCGGTTTTAGCAATAAGCTTCATAGAAACAGCCATGGTAATTACCAGTAAAAAAATAATGATGATCTGCGTATTTCTGGTTTTAAAATAGTTCGGAATCGTTATATAACCAAATGCTTTGTCAACACTTTTGGTCAGCATATCCTTGACAATATCAATGCACAGAAGGATCAGAAACAGAAAAATAGCCATCAGCACTACCTTTCTGGAAAAAGTCTCATAATAGACCATCATTCCGAAAAAAGGATACAGTGTCAGGCTAACAAAAGTGAGATTATTGATGATTAAGATTCTGCTCAGTTTATGGCTGTAAAACCACATAAAAAACTGATAGACGAGAAAAAAGGCGAAAACTTTATGGGAAATCATCCAGGCTACGCCAAGAGAAATAACCGTCAGCGCAAGATAAGCGTATAAAAAATATTTCTGCTTGATAAAGCTTTGAATCCTGGTCCGGAAAGGTTTTACCACATGGTCTTTTTCCAGATCGTAAAACTGATTGATAATTCCGCCCGCCAGAATAGTGATTACTGTACAAAAAATAATGCCGTGAACTTTAAAATCAAAGACAAATTTTCTAAAGGTTTCATCCTGATTAAAAAGGAAAAAAGTAGATACATACAGTGCAAAAGTCAGCAGCACTGCTACAAAAAACCGTGCGCCGATCAGAAAGCCCACGAATTGTGAAAATCTGTAAAATATAGATTTAGAGATATAGTTTTTAGATTGGAAAGTTTCTTTTTCAGAATTCATTCCACCCAATTTAAAATCTGTAGATCACTTCTTTCTGGAAGCCGTCAAGCATTTTTTCTGCTTTCGCATAGTCTTTGGTGAAGCCCAGAATGTATCCTCCACCGCCGCTTCCGCAGAGTTTCAGATAATAAGCATTAGAGTCAAGTCCTTTTTTCCAGATGTTGAAAATACTTTCAGGGATCATCGGACGGAAATGTTCATACGCCCAGTGGGAAAGCTTTTTCAGGTTTCTGAAGAAAGGATTCATGTCTTTTTTAAGGAACGATTCGATGCAGGCATTGTTGTAACGGATGAACTCTTCTTTTAATGTCTTACGGAAACCTTCCGTTTTCATTTTTTCAAAGAAGATCTGGATCATTGGTCCTGTTTCGCCCGTAATACCGCTGTCGATAAGGAATATGGCTCCTTTTCCTTCCTCGCCGTCGGGAATAGAAACTCTATCCAGGTTGTCTTTGTTTTCGATAAGGATCGGTAGATTCATATAGCAGATCAAAGGATCCATCCCTGAACTTTTACCATGGAAATAACTTTCCATTTCACCGAAAACGGTTTTTAATTTCTTCAGATTATCTTTGGAAATCTGTTCAGGATCCAGTTTGCTTAATGCATATTTTTCAAAAATAGCAGCTACCAAAGCTCCTGAACTTCCTACTCCATATCCCTGAGGAATATTAGAATCAAAGAACAGTCCGGATTCAATATCGTTTTTAAGGCGTTGAATATCCAATCTGAAATCATCAGAAAGGTCAAGCGCTGCCAGGAAGTCAGCGTATTTTTGCAGATGTCTGTTGGATTTAAGTTCAAATTCAGAACTCAAATCTGAGAATTTAAGGGCTCCTTTATAGAAACTGTAAGGTACTACAAGCCCCTGAGAGTCTTCAATCATCCCATATTCTCCGAACAGAATTATTTTTGCATAAAATAGAGGATTCGTCATTTTGACAATAAATCTTTTTACAAAGTTAAAATTATTCCGCTGAATATAAGCAAAACTCACGCCGAATTCCAATTTATTTATGCAGAAAAAGAGTTTTTGGCTTTAGTACAGCAAAAAAGCCTGAAATGATCAGGCTTTTATGTATGGACTGGAAGATGGAAGAAGGAGGCTGGAAGTTATATTGAGCTATCATTCAACAGTTGTAGAGCTTAATCAGTAGCCTCAATGAAGATTAAAAACAGAATGTATATTTCTATTGTCGTTTTCAATCACTTTCCTCTTCCATTATGCTTCCTTAGTTCTCTTAATGTTTAATCAGTTTTTTATTCACTGTTTGTTTATCCGTTTCTATAGTTACAATATAATTTCCTGTCTGAATCGAAGAAATATTAACTTCCTGCTTATTGCCTTTTAGCGAAGAAGCTGAAATAACCAGTCTTCCTGATTCATCATAAATTTTATACGATTTTAAAGCATCTTTGGATGAAATAACAATCATATTTTTAGCCGGATTTGGATAGACACTTACTGTATTATCGTTTTTAACTACATCATCAACCCCTAAAATGGCACATGAAAAACCAGCCTTCCAACCGTTTCCTGTAACCCCCGGATCAGATACAAACCTAACCGTAATAGCGCCTGAAGAATGAGTAGAAGTGAATGGACCCGGCACCGTATTTCCTGTCAGGCTATTTCCGTTGGCAAACAAAGGAGAAGCCGTGGAAGGACCATTATATACATACATAAAATCGTAAGCCTGCTCCAGAGCAAATTCTGTAAAGGTCATTGTAAGTGCCCCTGAAGCCGGATAAAATGTTTTAACAATCGTTTCATTATTTCCATAACCAGCCGTCTGACCTCCGGTATCTGTAAACTGAGCACCATCGCACCATGCAGCATCCGTAAGGAATACCTGAGTTCTTTGATAGGCATTGGATGCTGAACAATTTGTACCTACCGACAAATTATAATAAGTTGCAGGTTGCAGACTGTTGAAATTAAGCGCCTGAGAGCTGGTATTACCTGACTCTACAAGCGTTCCGTCCATTTTGGTAAGTTTATATTTCCAAGTGGTAGAAACCGCATCAGTAAATGCTGCATTGGCTGAAATCTGGGTAATATTTGAGATGTTCATCTGTGTAATCGTAGTTCCACATGCGGTCGTACAGTTGGTCCCCAGACAAGGCTTTGAATCGATAGTACTTCTGATTAAAGCAGCCGGCTGTGGTCCAAAACCATTACTAAAGCTGATTCCTACGCCTGAAACCAGGTGACAGTAGCTCATGATTGAACCTTTAACCGTTGTGGAAGGAATCGGGCCTGTACATCCTTCGCTGTAACCGGCCTGAGCTCCGCATCCGTCAATGGCTGTATTATTTCCGTTCCATGCACAAGCGTGGGTGTGCGGGGATCCTAAGCTGTGACCCATTTCGTGTGTCATCGCCTGGATAGTCCAGGAATAAACAGGTACCTCAGAATACGTCTGAGAAATTCCTGAATATGCGTGTTTGTAGGTTCCACATAGAGAATTGATATATGCCACACTTGTTGTAGCCGGAGCATTGATCAAATGGGCCAGATCACCGTTAAATGTCTGTCTGTTATTTCTAAAGCTGGAAAGATTCGCATTGGGCGTTCCTGTGTAAGGATCCTGAGTCGTCCAGATATAGATTTCATTCAATGCTATTCTGATCTCATCATTGTTGTAAAGTGCTGCAATATTATTATGAACAGCAGTAAGCCAGTTGGTCGTAGTGGTGGCATCAGAATTATTATTTTGATAAGGCTTAAAGCATACTTCATAATAAATTCTCACACAGTTTTCCGTCATTGCTTTTTTGTTGGAAGCCGGATCAAACGACATATTTTTTGTCTGATTTTCTTTCAGCTCATCTACCCCGCAGACAAAAGGATTGGCTCCCGTCAGTTTAGATTCCGAATAGCTTACAAAGTCTTCTGAATTTTTCGCCTTTCCAAGTACAACATTCCCCAACTCGGAAGTGGAAGCTATTCCTACAATATCATTATCGAAGAAACTGAAGGCAGCAACAGAAGTATTATCCCCTTTCACAATCCCGATGTAGTAAGCACCCGGCGTATAGTTGATGATCTCTCCTTTATTGGTAACGACCTTAAAATCGGTGGTGAAAATTTGATTTTTATAAAGTTCCACAGTGATCTGCTTGTCTCCATCGAAAGGAAAACTAATTTCAAGGTATTCTGGCTTTTCTTTGACAAGCCTTTTCAGTTCGGCAGATTTTACAGTGATGGCTGTAATGTCTGTCGCTGCTCTTTTGTATTCAGCAAACTTGGGAGAAGTCTTATTGACCTCAAACAGATTATACTTTTGAAAAGTATTTTTTTCTGCATGAAATTCAGTAATTTTTTGCGCAATAGGTCTTAGCTTTTGGGAAAAGCCAAAAACAAAGCATTGCAGCAGGCATAGCAATAGGATTTTTCTTGTCATTTTCATTTAATTAGATTTACAAATAAACAAAAAAAATCAAACTACAGTGAAAAATATTTAATATTTTAAGATAGTTTTTCAATCAACCAACAACAAATACATTGCTTACATTGAATTTATTAATTTCAAGAGTATTGAAGATTTAAGCCATAAAAAAAGGCGTTATCAAATAACGCCTTAGTATATATCATTTTATTTATAAAGTATCTTTGTCTTTCAACATATTGACTTTAAGAAAGCGGATCAGAATAAGTCCTGTCGCGAAAAATAAAGTCATGGAAAGCGCAGCAATACGCATATTATTGAAGTGCTCAATCAATGTGGCAAAAATGAAGGTTCCTATAATGATCGCTATTTTTTCCAATACATCATAGAAACTGAAATACGTTGTATTTTCCATAGAGTCTTCCGGAAGAAGTTTTGAATAGGTAGATCTGGACATCGCCTGAAGTCCACCCATCACCAATCCTACTACCGCTGCTACTCCATAGAACTGATATTCTACCGTAGGATTTTCCTTGTTCAGGAAGTAGGCCCACAGACAGGCAACAATCCACAATACAATAGCAATTGAGATCACATTTCTATTTCCGATTTTCCTTGATAACCTGGAGAATATCACTGCCCCGATGATGGCTTCAATCTGAATTACCAATAGCGTTCCTATCAGTTTATCCTGAGCCAGGTTGATCTCACTTTTCCCGAATAAGGTCGCCATTAAGAAAATGGTCTGCATTCCTACACTGTAAAAGAAGAAACTGGAAAGGAAGAACTTCAAATTTTTATCTTTAAACAATACGCCACCTACTTTGAACAGTTCATGAAAACTTTCCTTGGCGATGTCTTTATAGAAGCTCATATTATCTTTCAGAACTTCAAAGAAACCTCCTTGCTCTTCATGCTTTTTGAAGATATTCTTATAATTCAGAAGTACTAAATCTTTTGGAAGTTTTTCCTTCACATCACCAAACTGCGGAAGATGCTTGAATGTGTATTGGGAGAACCCAAACCACCATGCACCAGTCAACAGAAAGCTGATTCTTGTAAATAAAAGTTGCTGTGCGGCTCCTTTTGCAAAAACCTGGATCAGTACCAGACAGATCACCACCAGAACTACAGAACCTAAATATCCATACACATATCCTTTGGCAGAAAGTGCATCCTGTTTATCCCGGGTCGCAATATCTGGCAGAAAGGAGTTGTAAAACACCAGACTTCCCCAGAACCCGACACTCGCCGTAATACTGAAAAGGAGCCCCAGAAATACATTGTGCATTCCTGTAAACATGGCCAGTCCCATACATGAGGTAGCCCCAAGATAACAGAAAAACTGCAGGAATGATTTCTTATTTCCAATGGTATCCGCCAGTGAAGACAGGAACGGAGATAGCAACACTACGATAAAAAACGATATCGTAAGTGAATATCCGTAGACCGCATCCGGCTGATATTCTTTCCCGAAAATCTTGATCATATGCCTTACGGGAACATCAATCCAGGATTTTGTTTCCTCCACGTACTCCTTTTTCTCGTAAGCAGTGGTGAGTATGGAATAATAAATAGGGAAAATAGTGGACGTAATAACCAATGAATAAACAGAATTCGCCCAGTCGTATACGGCCCAGGCTTTCATAATCCGTGGATTATTTTTTATGTTTTGAGGTTGTTGATTCTCAATTTCAGACATTTCAAATAAATATTAGTAGCACAAAAATAGAAAAACCGCTGAATATTCAACGGTTTTATTTTTAGTTTGAAATAATAAATGTAGAACTTCAATAAAATCGTTTTTTAAAAACGCTTTAGCTTCTTACATTGCGGGATCTGCATATCATCAAAAAGTCTCCAAAGAGACTTTTATTACTGCTTTGTAAGGATCATTACTTCAGTAGGCAGCAAGGGTTCAAAAGTCTCAAAATTTGGGCATTGTGAAGGACTGGTTATAAGACCATCTTTATCCTGAGAGTAAAACAATTTCATTTCATTAGGATTATTAAGTCTTGTCTCAATAAAAACATTTCCAGATTCTAAACATTTATAGTTACCGACAAAGTACATTACATAGCCTCTATGTTGAAAATTATCTCCAAAAAAAGATGTTTTATTATCAGTCTTACTCATAGAAGTATAAATAATATTTCCCGAATTATCCTTTACTAAAATTCTACCAATTAGTCTATCAAATGATCTATTATCGCTGGGATCACTTTTATAATTTATCTTTTTTTCCAATTTTATTTCATACTGTTTTCCTCCATAATTTCCTTTCCAGGTTCCTACAAATTGATCAAGCCTGTTGTTTGCATCTTTTACATACGTAATATTTTCTAAATCTGGACAACCTTCTTGGTCACGGTTTGGCCTCCTTGAACATTCTTCAAACTGTTCTAAAGATCCAATTACTTGAGCCTTGCAGGATAAAATCATGCATAAAAACGTAAGTATAAATAAACTATTTTTCATAATTTGTGATTCAGCACAAAAGCCTCTTCGCAGAGGCTTTATATTATTGTTTTGTTAATATCATTTTTTCAGTAGGCAGCAAGGGTACGAAAGTCTCAAAATTTGGGCATTGTGAAGGGCTGGTTATAATACCATCATTATCCTGAGAATAAAACAATTTCATTTCATTAGGATTATGTAGACTTGTCTCAATGAAAACACTTCCAGATTCCAAACATTTATAATTACCGACAAAGTGCATCACATAGCCGGTATGTTGAAAATTACCTCCTCGAAGTAAACCAGTCTCAGATAATGATTTATTCAAGGAATTATAAATAATATTTCCAAAATTATCTTTTATAATCATTCTTCCAAAAACTCTATCCCATTTTATATCGTCCCCCCATTGTAGTTGTTTTTCAAAATGTATTTCATATTGTTTACCATTATAGATTCCTTTCCAAATTCCAACAAACTGATTAAGCCTGTTATTTGTATCTTTTACATACGTAATATTTTCCAAATCTGGACAACCTTCTTGACCATGGTTTGGTCTCCTTGAACATTCTTCAAACTGTTCTAAAGATCCAATTACCTGTGATTTGCACGGAATATCCTTTAAGAATAATATGAATATAAATAATGTAATTTTCATAATCTGTGGTTCAACACAAAAGCCTCCGAAGAGGCTTTATATTATTGTTTTGTTAATATCATTACTTCAATAGGCAGTAAGGGTACAAAAGTATCAAAGTTTGGGCATTGTGAAGAGCTGGTTATAAGACCGTCTTTATCTTGAGAATAAAACAATTTCATTTCGTTGGGATTATTAAGTCTTGTTTCTATAAAAACACTTCCAGATTCCAAACATTTATAATTACCTACAAAACTCATTACATAACCTCTATGTTGAAAATTATCTCCTGAAAAATAAGTTTCTTTATCTGATTTATTCATGGAATTATAAATAATATTTCCAGAACTGTCTTTTATCAATATCCTACCTATAATTCTATCCCAAGACGTTGCACTTTCTGGGAAAAATTTATAATTAGTCTTCTTCTCTAATTTAATTTCATATTGCTTACCATTTGCTGAACCTTTCCATGTTCCAACAAATTGATCAAGCCTGTTGTTTGTATCTTTTACATACGTAATATTTTCCAAATCTGGACAGCCATCATCACTGTTGGGGCGATTGGAGCATTCTTCAAACTGTTCCAAAGTTCCAACCACTTGAGCCTTGCAGGATAAAATCATGCATAAAAACGTAAATATAAATATTGTATTTTTCATTTTATTTTTTTTAACTATTGAGGACAATCCTCAGATTGTACATTATTACTTGAATTCAATGTTTTTTTCTGGATTTTACCATTGCTCTTTATCTTATACAGCGCCACACCCTGCACATTCATTTTCTCTTTTAAGAAATTAAGAAATAATTTTTCAAATGACCAATACTTATTTTCTTTTCTATAATCAATATAATCTAATCTCCATTGTTCAGTATCAAACCCTGTTTTAATATCCGAAGCAGTACCTGTAAACTTGATGGTATAGTTTCCGTAACTGGAAACCATTGTTCCGTACAGTTCACTGTAATTACCATCAGTCACAAATCCAGCCATAGTCATTAAAGTATTTACATCTCCGGGAGAAAACATTCTGATGGGTTCATTTATAAAAGGTTCATTATTGTCGGTATATTTTCCATTTTCATAATCATTCAGATGGGTATGAATATAGCCTTTGGTATCGGATGTAACAGGAATTTTCAGAGCATCTTTAGTATTTGTAGAAGTACCCTGCTGCAATACTGTAAAGACCCCGCTTTTGGTCTCGGAAAAGCCTTTTTCTTTTTTCTGGCTTAAAACCGAAGGTTTATCCAGTTCCGCTATTTTTTCTTTGTAGCCGGCATTCAGATTTTGTGCTTTCATTTTTGTACAAGGATCTTGGTTTTGCTGGGGAGTTTGTGGTCCGGAAGAACCTCCCCCTCCATTACAGTCTCCAAATCCTCCACATCCGCCTCCCGGATTATTGTTCCACGGATTGTGGGTATTATCTGTTCCATCACTACTGATACCTATTGATTTTACTTTCTTAGGCGGAGGAGTTATAATGATGGGATCTATGTTTTCGCACAGGGTGCCATCATCTCCGCACTCACTACCATCCGCTTTAGCAGCCAATGAAGAAGATTTGCTTTTGAACCGGGAATCGAAGGTATTCAGTATATTGTGATATCCTTCTGTATCTTCAGAAAGGACATGATAAGATACATAATCTTCTTCCTTATTCAGTATTCCGGCAGCTATACCTGTTACTTTATTTTTCTTTATTATCGGGAAGAATACTGTCTTGCTTCCATCTTCCAGGATGATCATCTGTGAAGACATATACAGGTAAATATAAGCTCCGTTTTCTTTCTTTTTTCTCTTCTGTGTTTCAGAAAATTCCGGATGCAGCTTCGTGTATTTCTTGAAAAGCATCGCAAACCCTTTTGCATAGTCCGGATCTCTTCCGTCCGCGGATTTCTGAAATACATTAAAGGTTGATACCTGAGGATTGTTTTCCCTGTCGAAATCGTCATGCACACAAGAAAAAAGGAAAAAGACTACGGTAGCCAGAATGGCCAACCGAAGGGCTAGTTTTTTAATCATAATTTGTTGTTTTTAATCTTCGAAAAATAATTAAAAACAACAATAAATCACACAAATGAGATTAAATTAACCACAATTATCTTACAACATAAAAATAGAAACAAAAGAATACATATTTACTTAAAATTTCAATAAAAAATATAAAACTAATGATTACAAAAAGTCCAAAGTTCTGGAATTAACCATTAAAAAACATCGCACAACTAACCCTGCAAGCTATTAGCTATAATTTCGCAAACAAAAAAAAGCGAGGTTTAAAAACCCCGCCTTAAATATTGAAACCGTAAATTTTGATTTTACAGCCTTATTACATATTTTCAATGACGATAGCAGAAGCTCCACCACCACCGTTACAGATAGCTGCAGCGCCGTATTTAGCATTATTTTGCTTCAATACATTGATCAGCGTTACGATGATTCTGGATCCTGAACTTCCCAGTGGGTGTCCGATCGCTACGGCTCCTCCGTTTACGTTTACTTTTGATGCATCCAGTCCTAAGATCTTATTATTGGCAAGACCAACTACAGAGAAGGCTTCGTTGAATTCAAAGAAATCGATATCTGAAATCTCTAAACCTGCTTTTTTAAGAGCAATCGGAAGTGCTTTTGCAGGGGCAGTCGTGAAGTTTTCAGGCTCCTGAGCTGCATCTGCATAAGAAACGATTTTAGCTAAAGGCTTAAGGCCTAGTTCTTCCATTTTTTCTTTAGATACAAGGATCAAAGCAGAAGCACCGTCATTTAAAGTAGATGCGTTGGCTGCCGTCACTGTCCCGTTTTCTTTTTTGAATACGGTAGGAAGTGTAGGAAGTCTGTCAAAATTTACAGCTTTATATTCCTCATCTTCAGCAAAGATAACAGGCTCTCCTTTTCTCTGAGGAATCTCTACAGGAACTACTTCTTCGGTAAATTTCCCTTCGCTCCAAGCTTTTGCTGATCTTTTGTAAGATTCTATTGCAAAATTATCCTGATCTTCTCTTGAAATACCGTAATCTACTGCACATTTCTCAGCACATACTCCCATATGAACTTTACCGTACACGTCTGTAAGACCATCCAGTACCATTCCGTCCTGCATTTTGATATCACCTAATTTAGTAGCGATTCTTGCATTGTAGTAATGAGGAACTGAAGACATGTTTTCCATACCTCCGGCAACGATTACATCAGCATCACCAGCTTTAATAGCCTGTGCAGCCATAGTCACGGCTTTCATACCTGAAGCACATACTTTATTTACAGTAGTTGAAGGCGTCTCGATAGACAACCCTGCACCTAAAGCTACCTGACGTGCCGGCGCCTGGCCTTCTCCAGCCTGCAGCACATTTCCCATATAAATCTCCTGAACATTCTTAGGATCAAGACTGATTTTATCTAATGCCCCTTTTACAGCAGCAGATCCCAGCTTCGTAGCAGGAACCGTTGAAAGGCTTCCCATAAAACTCCCGATAGGTGTTCTTACTGCGGAAACGATGAATACTTCTTTCATGTGTATTATATTTTATTTTTTTTTACCCAATGCTGCCTTCCGGCCTCATTATACTATTCTATTTTTTTACTTTTACGTAGATCAGCTCGAACTTGTTTTTTTCCATTCTGGACTGTACTCTCAGTAAATTATCCTGAGTTTCTACAATTTGGTTATTGAAAACATCTCCGATCTGTACCGGATCATTTTTATCGGATTTCTCCAGCACGATCGCTTTATAATTACAGTCATCCACAAAAACAAGCGTAGATTTGATATAGTCTTTCCCATTATTGAAATATTCAGTCTGAACATTATTTTTAATAGTCATATACCAGATTCCCTCTGGATAGTTTGGACGCAGGAATTTTCCCTCTCTGATATTTTTGCAATTCACCGGTTGATCCAACTTTCCCACTGCGGTCTTTTGAGATTTAGCCTGAGAAGAAACCACCATCAATAAAGCTGCTGCTCCTATTTTTAAATGCTTCATATCTGTGTACGTTGATTTACTTTTTTACTTCCTATAGCGAAAACCATAAGGAAAGCTCCTAAAAATTCTACAGCCCAGCCCCATTTTAGTTTTACAACTCCTGCAAAAGCTTCTCTCCAGGATTTAAACGGCAGAAAGCTGAAATATTCCAGAGACTGCATCTTTACAGCCACCAATGTGAAAGCAAATAGCAGAATCAACATTACTCCAAAAAATCTTACCACTTTCGCATTGTGGTTCACCACCCCAAAAACGGCACATGCTGCAAAAATCCAGCATGCAATGGCCAGATAATGATCTAGTTTCCAGTAGTTCCAGTTTCCGATAATGGGAACATGTACGAGAGGGAGAAAGCTCCCTACAACTACTAAAATCAATCCTAATAACTGAATATTTTTCATATTTACTAAAGTGCCAAAATACAAAAAAAAACACACTTATAAACAGTGTGTTTTAAAAACGGATGATTGGCGTACAAACATTCGTTAGTATCAATAAAAATCAATTAAAAATATGTTATTTTCAACAAATACCGCTTTTTATTATTTAATTAAAAAATGATATTTACAAATTCTATACCGATCTGCACTCCGTATTTATTCTTCAGAAGCGCACTATCATTGAATACAGGGGTAAAATCTTTCTGAACAAATACTTTAAGACTGCCATAACTGATCCCGAATTTTCCACCCACGATAAAATCGTTAACGCCCTGCATAATTCTTTCTCTTTCTACTATTCTTCTTGAATTTTCATTGGAATACTTTACATAATTCACACTTCCTACTTTTACGCCGCCATATACTCCCATCACAATACTCAGCTGTTTTTTTCTGTTATCAAGATACTGAACCCCTTCGTATTCTGTATACTTTGGATTCAATACAAATCTTAAATCTACCGGCACATAGATGTATGTATTGTTGAATTGGGTTCTTTTTAAACTGCCCCGGTCAAAGTCATCTACGAATAAATTATGGTCTTCCTGCTTGAACACCTTTCCGTATTTAGGAACATACTGATCAAATCTCATCCCTAAACCAACTCTGTAGAATACAGGACTTTTAAAGCCTCCGATCTGACCTTCATATCTCAAAGCCATCTGTGAAGAGTTGACGATGGTATTTCTGGTGTCAGAATTTTTATCATAGAAGTTAAAAGGCTGATCTTTAGAAGTCAGGCCGGTTCCCATCATACTGACAGAGAGTTCTACGGTCGATAAAGAATGCTTCGGGTTTGTCCTTCTCTTCTGTCCCAATTTCATATTGAGTCCATTAAGCCCCACCCACATTTCATTTTTATGAATACTGTCCCGGTCCATAAAAACTGCATTTTTAACCATTTCTTTTGTAGCAGACTGCAGTTCACTTTGCTGGGCATCCACTTTTTCATTAATGGTCTGCTGATATCTTGATGCGATTTCAGTACGTTGTTTCTGCTTCTCCTCCGATGTGATTTTCTTGTCTTTAAAATCCTTATCAATCATATCCAGCTCTGCATTCATTTTGGATTTTTCCGAAACCACAATGCTGTCAATTTTCTTTGAATACATTTTAATTTGCGGGTTCACGTTTTGCTTTTCCTGGGCGGTACCGTATGTAAAAGCCATTACAGCAGCCATGAAGATTAGTTTTGTTCTCATATTTATTTTTTTAATTTTTAGACAATATTTTAGCGCTATCCCTATTTCAGGACAGTATTTTGATTTTATAAAAAGTTGATGATTTATTTGGATTCCAGGTAAACAGTCACTCCCAAAACAGTTACATTCCCTACATTCGGAACAACTTTATCAAATTTGAAGACTCCTAATTTCCGTTCATCTTTGCTGGATTTTTCTCTGGCTTTATCAAATTCCCTTCCCAGAAGAAGTTCATCAGGGTTGATGTAGTTGGGTTTTGATTTATTAACTTCTGCAATTACAGGATGGGATGGCGTAACATTTTCAACCTTCCCCGGATTAATGAAAATATTTTCCGGTTGATTCACAATTTGATTCTGCTCTTTATGCTGAGTAACATGAGTCTCTGACACTTTCTTTTCTTTTGTGGGAAGCAAAGCTTTATCAGAGCTATCTTTTTTATGATCTTCATTGACTATTTTCACTTCATTTTCCCCGATCGGCTGATCTTTTGAAATAACAGGTGGATTTTCAAATTCAGTATTGATTGGATTAACTGTTTTTTCAAGCCCTTTTTTCACGGCATAATCCGTTTCCTTATAATCAAATTTCGTTTTGTAGTTATTAAAATAAATAAAAGTTCCTGCAGAGATGAACAACAATATCACGGCAGCATATTTCCACCACTGAAAAGACTGTTTTAACGGCGCATCAGAGGTTTCATCCAACTTCTGGTCCAGTCTGTCCCAAAGATCCTCAGAAGGCCTTCTTTCGAGCCTCTCGTAATCAGACTTTAACTGTTTCAGTATCTCTTTTTTCATTTTCTTTTGCTTTTAAAAATTCTGTAAGCCATTTTTTTGCTTTGCTCAGCTGACTTTTGCTGGTGCCTTCTGAAATATTCAGAATTTCTGCGATCTCCTGATGCTTTTTCTCTTCAAATACATATAAATTGAAAATCAATCTGTATCCCGCCGGCATCTGTGAAAATATTTCCTCAATATTGATTTCCTCCAATCGTTCATCCGCATCTTCATCAGAATAATCGTCTGCGATTTCTATATCGGCATACAGGATATTCCTGCTCTTTCTGACAAAGCTTATGGAGTCATTGACAACAATCTTCCTCAGCCAGAACGGAAAACTTTTCCAGTCTCTGCATTCATCCAGCTTGGTAAAGCATTTCATAAATGCGCTGATCAGGATATCCTCTGCATCATGGATATTGTTCGTATAAGAATTTGATATGGCCAGCATTTTAGCTGAAAACATCTCATACAGAGCTTTCTGGGCCTTCCGGTCCTGTTTTTTAGCCAGTAAAAAATTCTTTTCGAGATTCTCCATGTATCGTTTTCTATCTATAAGACGGAATTTATTTAAAAAGGTTGCCTGAAAATAAAAAAAAATTGCACCTTTTTTCAAAAGTGCAATTTAATATTTTAAAAATCAGTACGGTAGAATTAATGTTTCACTGAAGAAACATCTTCCGGATTGTGTTTATGTCTGAATAAAACGGCGAAAAATATGGCCAGAATCAATGCATAGATTGCAAAAGATAACCATATATTCTGCCAGTCTTTTACCATGACCACAGAAGAAAGCGTCCCATCAGCATTGACCGCTGAATTGAAACTATTTTTAAGGATCTGCAGGAATGTTGGATTATCTGCCGTGGTATCGAGATAAGCAGTTAAGTCTGAAACGTTCGTAAACTTGTGGGTAAAAAACTTATCGATGGCCCAGCCTGCGATGTAACTCCCAAAAAGAGCTCCAAAACCGTTGGTCATCATCATGAATAATCCCTGAGCGGAAGAACGGATCTTTTTATCTGTCGTAGTTTCCACAAAAAGAGAACCTGAAATATTGAAAAAGTCAAATGCCATTCCGTATACGATACATGAGAAGATGATCAGCGTAAGTCCGAATCCGTCCGGAACACCATACGCAAAGAACCCAAATCTGAGTACCCAGGCCAGCATTGACATCAGCATTACTTTTTTAATTCCGAATTTCTTCAGAAAGAAAGGAATCGCCAGAATAAATAAAGTCTCTGAAACCTGAGAAATAGACATGATAATCGTAGATCTCTGAACTACGAAAGAATCTGCATATTTTGGAAAATGAGAGAATTCACTTAAGAATACATCCCCGTAAGCATTCGTTAACTGAAGTGCAGCTCCCAAAAGCATTGAAAACAGAAAGAACAGAGCCATTTTATAGCTTCCGAAAAGCTTAAATGCGTTCAGTCCCAGCTGTTCAAATAAAGGGGCACTTTTATCGATGAGTTTCTGTGGCGGACACTTTGGTAAGGTCAGCGCATAGATTCCTAAAAATATAGCGATAGCACCACCAATATAGAATTGTCCTTCAGTAGCTTTGTTTCCTGTAAGATTAGTAATCCACATTGCAACAATAAATCCGATGGTTCCCCATACACGGATCGGCGGGAAATCTTTCACTACATCCAGATTGCTGTTTTTCAGAATGGTGTAGGAGATAGAATTCGCAAGCGCGATGGTTGGCATGTAAAAACACATAGCCAGAAGCATCAGCCAGAAGAAAGAATTAGGATCAGCGGAGTGAGGCAGTATAAAAAGTACAACACCATACAGGATGTGCAGTACCGAAAAGATACGTTCTGCATTTATCCAGCGGTCTGCAATAATTCCGGTGATGGTCGGCATAAAAATAGAAGCTATCCCCATGGTTCCGAAAACGGCTCCAAACTGGGTTCCGTCCCAGTGTTTTGTCCCGAACCAAAAATTAGCCATCGTAATCAGCCATGCTCCCCAGACAAAAAACTGGAGAAAACTGAGGATGGTCAGTCGTAATTTTAAATTCATAGTTTAGTATAAAGTGTCTCTTTTAGTCAATTTTCTTTTTCCTCCTTTTAATTTCTTCCTGAATTTCCAAAGCGGTATCAAAGTCTTCTTCTTTTACGGCTTCATCGAGCAATTTTTGAAGTTCTTCCATAGATACGGCTTTCAGATTGTCTTCAGACTGTACCGTTTCAGAGAAAGGCTGTTCTTCTTTGGAAACATCTTCCAGTTCCAGAAGAATTCCTGCTTCGTTCAGGACTTGCTGAGTGGTAAAAATAGGCGCGTCAAATCTTACGGCCATGGCCACGGCATCTGATGTTCTTGCATCAAGAATCAGTTCTTCTTCGTTAGCTTTATTTTTGAAATTAATATTGGAAAAAAATACGCCGTCTACGATCTGATAAATGATCACTGAAACCAATTCATAATTGGCTGAAACTATAAATTTTGTGAATAAATCATGGGTAAGCGGACGAGGCGGATGGATGTCTTTTTCCAGTCCGAGAGAGATGGACTGAGCCTCGAAATTTCCTATGACAACAGGTAATTTTATATGTGTTTCTTCATGCTCCAGTAACAAAGCGTACGCCCCCGATTGTGTCTGGCTGTACGATATTCCGCGAATAATTAGCTGCTTATAATCCATAGCTACAAATATAGATTAATTTTTTATTGTGATTTCAGTTTTTTACGCAAAAATAAAAGCCCGGAAAAGCCCGAGCTTTTATTTTTTATGTGTGAAAATTGTGAATAATGAATGGTCAATTTTACTTCGTAAGTGAATGCATACTGTAACGTATTGATTTTATTCAATTGACAGTGTAGCGAATTGACAATTCACTATTGACTTTTTTATCCTTTAATTGCTTTAATTTTCTCTGTTAATGCAGGAATAATCTGGAAAGCATCTCCTACTACCCCGTAATCTGCAGACTTGAAGAATGGTGCTTCAGCGTCGTTGTTGATTACTACAATAGTTTTAGAAGAGTTTACCCCAGCTAAGTGCTGGATCGCTCCTGAAATACCTATTGCGATATAAAGGTTAGGTGAAATCGCTTTACCTGTCTGTCCTACGTGCTCTGTGTGAGGTCTCCAACCGATATCTGAAACAGGCTTAGAACAAGCTGTAGCAGCTCCAAGAACATTAGCCAGCTCTTCAACCATTCCCCAGTTTTCAGGGCCTTTCATACCTCTTCCTGCAGAAACTACTACTTCTGCTTCTTTAAGATCTAATTTACCTGAACTCTGCTCGTGAGAAATCACTTTAGTATCTTCATTGGCTACTGAAAGATTTTTAACTTCTTCAGAACCTGATACTGCGTTTTCCTTTACTCCGAAAGCATTCTGAGAAACCGTGATGATCACCCCAGTCCCTTCAGCTTTTGCATGCATGAAACCTTTTCCTGAGAACGCTCTTCTTTTCACCTGGAACGGAGAAAGGCTTTCAGGAGCTTCCAAAACATTGGTAATCAAAGAATAATTCTTCATTACTGCAAGCATTGGAGCGATAGAAGAAGCATCTGTAGTGTGAGGGAAAACAATTGTATTTCCTTCTGCTACTTCACTTACAGCCTGAGCAAATGCTTTCGCTGAGAAGCTCTTAAGACCTTCGTCTTTGATATTGATCACGTTTGACGCTCCATATTTGTACAATAAATCTGAAGAATCTGTAGGGTTTACAGAGATTGCCGTAACAGTGTCTCCTGCCTGGTCTGCAACCGATTTAGCATAAGAAACCGCTTCAAAAGCTGCTTTTTTGTAAACTCCGTTTATATTTTCTGCGTATACGAATACTGCCATTTTTTTAAAATTTAAAGATTAAAAAATTCAAGGATTAAGATTAGATTACCTTCGCTTCTTCGTGAAGTAATCTTACCAATTCATCAAGATTGTCAGGAGAAACCATTTTCACAGCCGCTCTTGCCGGAACGCTGTCATAAGATACTCCCTGAACTTTTACTTCAGAAGAAGTTGGCTCTACTACTTGTAAAGGCTTCGTTCTTGCAGACATAATTCCTCTCATGTTCGGGATGATAAGGTCTTTTTCGTCTACCAATCCTTTTTGTCCTGCGATGACAGCAGGTAATTTTACTGATATAGTTTCTTTTCCGCCTTCAATTTCTCTTACTGCAGTCGCTTCGCTTCCGTTTACGTCTAATCCTACCGATGCATTTACGAAAGGCTGGTTCAATAACTGAGCTACCATTCCCGGAACAGATCCTCCATTGTAGTCAATAGATTCTTTTCCACAAAGGATAAGATCATATCCTCCGTTTTGAGCTACGGCAGCAATTTCTTTTGCTGTAGAATAGCTGTCTTTAGGGTCTAAGTTTACTCTTACTGCATCATTGGCACCAATAGCTAATGCTTTTCTGATTACCGGTTCTGTAGCAGCATCTCCTACGTTGATCACTGTTACAGTTGCACCCTGAGATTCCTGAAGTTTAACCGCTTTTGTCAATGCAAATTCATCTAAAGGATTGATTACCCACTGAATTCCATTTTTGTCGAAAGCAGACTTATCTGCCGTAAAGTTAATCTTGGAAGTAGTATCTGGAACACTACTGATACAAACTAATATTTTCATGTGTACTATTTTATTTTTTCCCATTAATGCATAAAAAACCTTACTGTTTTATGCTGAGATTTTGTTATATTTTACTTTTGCTAATATAATTAAAAAATATATTATGCATGCATAATACTTATTTTTTTACTATTCAATACATTAAATGCTTTTACTAAGCTGGTTTTGTTGCCCTAAACTCTATCTTGCTGGGCAATACACGCGGATTCATTTTTAAAATATCTAGTACCAGATTCCCCATATCTTCAGGCTGTATCTTCCAGCTGTCTTTTTCTGAAGGAACATTTCCGTTAAAATTGGTGGCTACCGATCCGGGCATAATGACGGTAGATTTGATGTTGTATTTTCTGAGATCAATCATCGCTGCCTGAGTGAATCCTACGACTCCGAATTTAGACGCATTGTAGCCTGTCCCGTTTTCGAAGAAATTGGCTCCTGCCAGACTTGATACGGTAATATAATAGCCTTCCGTTTTCTTTAATTCTTCTACGGAAGCCTTTAATGTATAGAAAGCACCGGTCAGGTTGGTCTCTATCATGTCATTCCATTCTTCGGCTGTCAATTCATCTACAGGTTTGAATATTCCTAAGCCTGCATTCGCAATCACGAAATCCAGTCTTCCGAATTTTTCTACAGCGTATTTTACGGCTTCTTCCTCACTTTCGAGGCTTCTTACATCCGAAACTACCCCAAGAACATTCTCCGAATACTGTCTAAGCTCCTCTTCCGCTTTCTCTACATCATCTCTTTTGCGTCCCGAAAATGCCACTGAAATACCGTTTTCCAACAATATTTTCGCTATTCCGAAACCTATTCCTTTCGTTCCCCCAGTTATATAAGCTACTTTTTGATCTGACATATTCTTGAATTTTAATGCTCTAAAATAACAAAAACGCTTCAATTGAAGCGTTTTATATCTACTAAGATTTATCAGTATTTTATTTTTTAATGAATTTTTCAGAAAATGTATTTCCGTTGGTTTCAATATTAAGAATATAGGTTCCCGGACTCAGATTCCTTACCTCTACTTTATCATGATCAAATTTCGCATTCATCTTTCTTCCTGCTGTATCAAAGATTTCAATTTTAGTGATCAATGATTTGGACTTCACATTGATAAAATCAGTTGCAGGATTAGGATAAACTGAAATACTGTTTTCTTTCACAGCAGTCTCTTTTGTCCCCAATACTATATTATTTGTAGCAGTTAGCGTATAGTTATCAAAAGAAGTGATATGCGCCACCGTATTTCCCGCATTAACGACTGAAACGAAATCCATTTCAAAAGGATCTACGCCTGCCGCAGCCGGTATATAGTTTGCGGCAGGGCTATAAAGCATTCCTCCGGGACTTGTCCATACCACTGCCCCTGTAGTTTTATTGAATGTACACTTTAATGTAATCCATGTATTGGCGGGATAAGTATAGGTATTGGGTTCCAGATAAAAAAGGATGTTCCCTGTTACCCCCGAGGTCGTATTGGTGTAGTTTGCTATGCCTACAGTTCTTCGCGAAGCATAATCATAGCCAGCGCCAAGCAGGGTTTTATGAGTGGTTTCGTCATAAACTAAAACCGTCGCTCTACCTGCACCGCCTGTAGCACTTCCTGTGTATAAATTAAATTCCAGTTTAAGGATGTCATTTCCTGCAGTTCTTGCTGCCCATGCTGTCCCCAAACCTTTCTTCCACATATATTTTGTTCCGGCTGCAGTGGCACTTCCGGTAAGCTGCAAAGATTTGTCGTGAGCGGCATCTATACTTACAATCTGTGCTTCCGAATTAGACCCATTGGCAAATTGCGTATAAAACCCTCCTTGGCCTGGATCAGTCGCGGTAATATCCGTACCCACATTTCCTATCGTATAGGAATTAAAATTATCGCTTTCTAAAGATTGCGCATTCAACGTATGGCATAAAACCAATAGAAACGCGCTCATTGATAAAACTTTTCTCATAACCTATTTTTTAATTTGATATTATAATTGATACTATTTATTTCTCGGTATAATTCTTTTTCATCAATGTTGATGCAAAGCTATTCTGAGAGTAGTAAATGATCAATCCTTAAAAAACAGTAATTATTTCTACCTGATTTCAGGTATTTTAGAGCTTTGGTTCTATTTTATTTTTATCAGACCATAGTACAATAAAAAAACGCTCCAGTTGGAGCGTTTTTACTGATACGAAATTGATCAGGTATTATTTTTTGATGAATTTTTCGATAGTTCTGCCTTCTTTTGTTTCAAAACTTACAAGATAAGTTCCCGGATTAAGATTTTTTACATCTACTTTATTCCCTTCAAGTTGAGCAGATATTTTTCTTCCACCCATATCATAGATCTCAAGATGGTTGATCTTTAAATCTGTAAGGATATTTAAATAATCAGACGTTGGATTAGGTCCGATCGCTATAACGGAAGCTTTTTTAGTTTCAACATCAGAAGTTCCCAGTGTAATTGAATTAGATGCCGTTACTACATAATTATCAATTCCGAAAGTGGTTGGTCCTGCATTTACAGGCCCTGTTGCTGTAGCTCTTGTAGGAGAACTTAAGACTCTGAATCTGGCAGGATCAAGACCGGCTACGGTATCAGCTCCGTTTACAGCCAATACAAGAGGTATTTCATTACCAACCTGATACGTAATTTCTCCTGATGTCTTATTATAGGTATACGCTAGGGTCACCCATGTATTTGCAGGATAAGTATTCGTTGTAATACCGGTTATATTGTAAAAACCGCTTTGTCCCGGAACATTCAGATAAGCCAATCCATTAATTGTTTTAGTTTCTGAGTTATATCTGATACCCACGATACCATCCGTAACACCAAATACCCCTACTCCTGCAGCGTGCTGATTTGTAGATGTTCCTGTAAAAATATCCACTTTTCCTTTAACGATATTATTACCGGGAGTTCTAGCAGCCCAAGCAGTGGCAAAACTGCCTTTATAAGTAGCTCTGGCAGAAACTGCAGTTCCTTCATTACCTCCGATGATCTGAAGATATTTTCCGTGCGCTGCGTCTCCGGTCACGATTTGATAGTCAGCTGCTGCTCCACCGGATAGATACATACTTCCCTGTCCGATCACTGTACCTGTTGTATTGGTTCCAACGTTTCCATTGGTATAAGAATTATAATTGTCAGATTCCAGAACCTGCGCAGAAAAAGACACTGCGGAAAGTAATGCTAAACTCAATAGTAGATTTCTCTTCATGATATTTTTTTTATTTTATTAATTACACCGGTAAATATAGAACATTTACTCTAATTAAAAAAAATATCAATTAAAAATAGTAATTTACAGTAACTTTTCAATCAAATTATTTAAAATAAACCATTTTTATCATTTTGGCATAACTTCAATATTAAAATTATTTTCCTGTAAATGTTTTATAATAAAAATATTTTAACTGAAAAATCAATAAAAAGCATTAAAATTCACTACTTCGAGAAAAATATAGGTTAAAACAATTACAATCAATCATATACAGAAATCAAGCTATTTTTTAATGAATTTTTCTGAAAAATTACCATTCTCTGTTTTTATATTGACCAGATACACCCCGGCAGACAGGCTTGTCACGTCTATTTTGTCATTTTCCACTCTTGCCTGAATTTTCTTTCCGGCAGAATCAAACAGCTCAACACTTTTTATTTTACCGGAAGAATTGATCTTAATGAAATCTGTGGCAGGATTAGGATATACCGTCAAAGTATTTTTAACGGCCGCTACATTCGCAGCAGATAACATAGCCTCGGTGTACACCTTTACATTATCAATAAAAGCGGTCCCTGCCGTATTATCATGGACGAAGCGTAGCTGGTTCATCCCTATTGTTTCTGCTGCTGTACCGGAATATATTAAAATACCATTCAGAAAATATTTAACTTCTGCAGGCGTTCCTACGACAGTAATTCTGTACCATAGATTAGGCAGCCATGATGCAGAAGTACTTTCCATAACAGGAATTCCTGAAGACATTTTCAGTATTTTAACAATTCCTGAGGGATCGAAATCCACTCTGACCACGAATTTTTCATCAGCGCTGCTCAATCCCTGAAAGCTGAAAATTGAACCATTAAGCTGAGACATATTGATATCAAAAGAAACGGTAAAGTTATCGTAAGCAAGCAGAACCGGAAGGTTATCAAATGCCCCGATAATAGGAACAGATTGGGTTCCATAGGTGTTTTCTTTTACGATCTTCAGAGAATTCATCCCATCCGTCGCATTATCGGTACAAATCAGCTGATTGAGCACATTGGGAGGCACATCTCCGGTTGGGGTACTGATCCAGGTTCCCTGGCCATGGATATCTCCGGTATAAAATCCATCCAGATTTTCAAAGGAAATCATCTGCTGTTGCGCAAGGGAAATTACTGAAAACAAGCAGAATGCGATAGAGTAATTTTTTTTCATAGCATTATTTTTAGGTTGAACTAAAAATAAATACATACATTATTAAAAAAAATACCATTTGATAGGGGAAAACAATTAAAAAAGTAATAAAGCATTCCGGATATCGAAATGCTTTTATTTTATGGCTGAAGATTTTTATACGGAATAATGATAAATCCAAAATGATCAACGAAAACTTACATCATTGAAAAGCCTGAACGATGATTCATCCTCATTTTCAGCAGTTTTTTAGTTTTTTATAAATCTTTGGGTGTATTTTTTATCACCACAAGTTAAAACGATTATATAAGTTCCGGACTGAAATTTCCTTATATCTACTTTATTACCTTTATATGGAGCATTCAATTTTTTTCCTGAAAAATCAAAAATCTCCAAGTCTGTAATTTTCATAGATGATTTTAGGTATAAATAATCCGAAGCAGGATTTGGGAATATTTCAGTTCCAAAGCCGGAGGTAACTTCTGAAATCCCCAGTGGTGAGCTCTGAGTAACCTTAACTGTGTCCAGGATCATTATATACCCTTCAAGCGTAGTATTCATAAACTGCCTGAAATAAATCTTTACAGCTTGTCCCGCATACGAAGACAGATTGACGGTCTTTGATACAGTTGTAGTTCCGGCTGTAATATTTTCATCCAAAACAGGTGTTTCGGCTCCTGTAAACGAGGACGCTGCCGGGAGCACATAGACAGCATAGTGATTTTGAGTTGCTGTAAAAAAATCCTGATCTACATACGCCTGTACGGAAAACGTTAGTGAGCTTGGATTGCCACCGGGTACATTAATGGTGGGGGTTACCAGTACATTATCCGTTGAAGAAGTATCTTGTCCGGAAAAAATATAAGCTGCATCTCCCGGATATCCCTCAACAAGATCTGATATATCGTCTACTAACCACTTTTTACCATCGGAATCTCTGTCCAATACTTCCCAGCCTGTTGGTATGCCCAACGACGTTGTGAAAGTTTCTTCAAAAATGGTGGTCTGTGCAGATAATGGCAGAAAAGCACCTACCAATGTAAAAATTAGGAATGTTTTTTTCATAAATTTTATTTTTTGATTGTAAGGGCCCAAATTACATTTCCGATAAAATAAATAAAAGTAAAAACGAGAAAAAATAACAAAACAATCAATATGACGTGAAATATCATTATAACACAAAACATTTTTCATCTATACTTTAAAAATCCGCAAAAAAAAGCGCTCCGATGCCGGAACGCTTTCTAAAATATCTTGATAAAATATTATTTATTTCGAATAATTTTCAAAAAACAATGGAATGCTTTCAATTCCCTTGTAGAAATTAAATAAGCCGTAATGCTCATTCGGAGAGTGAATTGCATCTGAATCAAGTCCAAAACCCATTAATACGGACTTAGCTCCCAATACCTTTTCAAACATCGCTGTAATCGGAATACTTCCTCCGCTTCTGTACGGAAGAACTTCTTTACCGAACGCTGTTTCCATAGCCTGCTTAGCCGCCAGGAATTCTTTGGTATCACTTGGCAATACATAAGGCATCCCTCCGTGGTGAGGCGTTACTTTTACTTTTACGGTATCTGGTGCGATCTTTTCGAAATATTTCGTGAACTTCTCAGTGATTTCTTCCGGAGTCTGATAAGGAACCAGACGCATTGAAATCTTAGCAGAAGCTTTAGAAGGAATCACGGTTTTAGCACCTTCTCCTGTGTATCCTCCCCAAATACCATTACAGTCTAAGGTAGGACGGATAGACGTTCTTTCAAGTGTTGTATAGCTTTTTTCGCCTTCCACTCCACTTAGTCCGATAGACTTCTTAAACTCTTCAGGATTATCCTTCAGTTTATTCATATCTGCTCTTTCAGCATCAGATACTGTTTCTACATTGTCGTAGAATCCATCGATCGTAATATGTCCATCTTCGTCAATCAACTTAGCGATCATTCTGGAAAGTACGTGAATAGGGTTTGGAACCGCTCCTCCGTAAAGTCCTGAGTGAAGGTCTCTGTTGGGTCCTTCGATTTCAACTTCTACATAGCTCAACCCTCTTAAACCTGTTGTTACCGTAGGCTGTTCGTTGCTGTAGATATGCGTATCGGAGATCAGGATACAGTCGCAAGCAAGTTTTTCTTTATTCTCATTAACGAAGTCGCCAAGGCTCACAGAACCTACTTCTTCTTCTCCCTCCAGGATAAATTTAACGTTACATGGAAGTGTGTTAGTCTTCATCATTGCTTCAAAAGCTTTCACATGCATGAAAAACTGTCCTTTGTCATCGGCAGAACCTCTTGCGAAGATGGCTCCTTCAGGATGAAGTTCGGTCTTCTCAATATAAGGTTCGAAAGGTGGTTTTTTCCATAACTCCAACGGATCTGCAGGCTGTACGTCATAATGTCCGTATACCAATACCGTAGGAAGGTTTTTATCTAATATTTTCTCTCCGAAAACGATCGGATAGCCTTTTGTTTGACATACTTCAACCTGATCTGCTCCTGCATTTCTAAGATGTTCTGCACATACGTCAGCACATTTCAATACATCATTTTTATAAGCCGGATCTGCAGAAATAGAAGGAATTCTCAGTAACTCAAATAATTCATCCACGAAACGCTGTTTGTTTTCGTTAATGTAATTTAATGTCTCTTGCATTTTAAAAATTTGTTTTGTTAAAAGTAAAAAAATTGGTCTGCAGCAGCAAACAAAAACAGATAATTTTCCGAAGAACTGTTATTATTCAGGCTCAGTTTCAAAACTTAGGGAGTAAAATAAATTTAATCAAACCTATCAGAGTCTGTTTAAGATTGATCTTATTTTTCTTAACCTCAATAAACTTTAGTTTATTTCTTAATTTAAACATTAAGAATTTAAGCAGCACGCTTACTGTTTGAATGAAGAAATCAATAAATTGATTTTTTAAGTTCTTTAAGCACCCTATCTTTTAAGATCTTAATTTCTTAATGTTTATAATATTTTTTTGTTAGAAATAAATAGGATCACCTGCAACACTTAGGGGACAGATAAAGTCTTTTACCAAGTGATAAAAAAGCTTATCTAATCCTTAAATTTTGAAATTGATACATTAGAATCCGTACAAAAAATGTCCTGCATCTCGGCAGGACATTTTTTATATCGTGTACTAGTAATTAGTGTCCAGCTTTCGGAGCTTTTTCAGCTTCAGCAGGCTTTACAGCAGCAGTACTGTCTGTTTTGGGAGCTGCAGCCTCATGCTTTTCAGCAGGAGCCGCTTCTTTGTGTCCTGCAGCAGCTTCATGACCGTGTGCTTCACCTCCACCCTGAGCATCGTCAGAATATCTTTCTACTCCTTCTTCCAGTTTCAGCGTATTTTTGTTTCCTCCTGCCTGGATCTTTTTACAGCTTACGGCTACCGTTGCAACGGCTAAACATATAATTAATTTTTTCATATGTAAAATTTATTTTTTAAAGGTCATATGGAATCGCATTATTTTAGCCGGTTATGATTATTTTGACAGCAAGCGATTTCATGCTTAAATTTTTGATTGCCCAAAATTAAGAAATCCTGCTTTTTGGGGCAACATTTTTATACTGATTTTAAAATAATTTTACCTTTTTTGGATTGTGTAAAAATAAGATAGTCCTTTCCACCGTCTTTTAGTCCGTATTTCTTTTTGATATCTTCCGGTTTTAGAGGATAATTCTTTGAAATGATATTGAACTGCTCTTTCTTTTTAATCTGCTTAGATTCAATCACTTCCATATCCATTACTCTTCCAGGAAAATCGTTAATGTTTTGAGAGGATGTATAAATATGGGTGTTGGGATGAAGTTTTTTTAATTCAAACCTTTCTGAGATCAAATTAAAAACTCCGGCTTTCAAAATAGCATTATTGGGAATATATATGAATTTTTCGGGTTCAGAATACAGTGCCTGACTCTTTTCTTCCTCTCCAAATGTAAAACTAAAGGCAGATTCTCCGCTTTCAAGATTGATACAGTTTACTGTAATTCCTTCTTTTTGTTCCTTGGAAAGGAAAATAACGACTTCTTTTACATCATTTCTTACTGCTATAATTTCGATCCTGAAAATGCCCGGTAAAACAGAAATCAGATATTTCAGATCGATCAATGGAGAGAGTTTTACGACTACCTGAGCTGCTGTGGCAAGTAGTTTTTCTCTGATTTGAAGAATATCCGGTGAAAGATCTTCCAAAAGAAAGACTTTATTTTTATTCTGGTCTCTTCTCGCAGGATCCAGATAGATGACATCAAAATGTTCCAGATTGGTATGTAAGAACTCTTCCAGATTCTGATTGATGAATGTCGCTTTTCGTTCTAAAATGCCCCAGTTATGTTCCACAATGCTCAATAGCTCCTGATTCTGCTCCACCAAAGTGACTTCCTCAAAATTTTGGGACAGATAATAGGCATCAATTCCAAAGCCGCTCGTCAAATCTATAAATTTCTTTCCTTTAAGAATTTGGGATTTATAATCTGCTGTTTTTTCTGATGAGGATTGTTCCAGATTAAGCTGTGGTGGGAAGATAATGCCTTCTTTCAGCAGAAACGGAAATTTCTTCTGGGCCGTTTGTTTTCCTTTGATCTGCTGGACGATTTCCGGCATGGAGACGTCTGGAAACGGAGATGTTTTTAATAAGAGTGTGTGCAGATCTGTATTTAGATGTGCATTGATGTAGTTCTGAATTTCTTTGTTGATTAATTTATTTTCCAAGGTTAATCAGCTTTTTTTCATTACAAAAGTTTTTTATTTCTTAAACCACAGATTACGCAGATTTGCACAGATGTTTACGCTTAATCTTTATTACAAATACATACATACTCTTAAATATTTAAAAATTAGGGAATAGATACTTCTATAAATCGAAAACTAATTTATGCATCATCATCTGTGCAAATCTGCGTAATCTGAAAAATCTGTGGGAGCAACACACACACTTCAAACAACCTCTGTCAACAATAAAATTTATCTTTTATAAAAAATATAATCTGTCAACAATGGTTCAATACCATTCTGTTTCAATAGGGAATTGATTTGGCCGCGATGATAGGTTGAATGGTTGATGGCGTGGAACAGCATTTCAAAAATACTGTTTTCAAACTTTGTTCCTCTTGAGTTCTGGTATTCTGCTCGTTTATCAAGATCAAAATCTTGAATGATATTGATGCTTTTCTCGAAATTCTGATGATTGATTTCCTCTAATGATTCAAACGGATTGATCTGCCAGACTTCAAATGATTTTTCACCCAATATACGTGAGTTCCAGATTTGTTGGGCATTAATCGTATGGTTGATCAGACTTATTGTTTTCTCATCAACTTTTGTGATGTTTTCGGAAATAACTTTGATCATTTCTTTGTTGAAATGATAGGTATATTCAAAAAGGTCAATCAGCTTTTCTTTCATTGCTTGGGGATTATTTTTAACCACAGATTATACAGATCTACATGGATGTTTATGCTAATTTAAAAAAATAAAAAGCTGTATTTGCATAAAGTAAAGTTTGTGAACAGATGAAATTACTCAAACATTTCAGCCCAACGTACGGCCTTTATTTCTTTTTCGCTGTATAGATCTTCAATTGATCTTTTAACGTCTAATTTGGGGTATAAATTGACTCCTATCAGCTTTATTTTACCTTCTTCCACCCATTTCTGTTCTTCTATAGCCTGATCATAGATTTTTTTCTGAATAACTCCCTGATTTAAAAGGGCCAGATAGCCACCTGCCTCTTCCATTTCAACGAACAGTTCCCATGATTTTTCTGCAATCTGACGGGTAATATCTTCTACAAAATAACTCCCGTTCGATGCATCTTCAAATACATTAATGATACTCTCGTAAGCTAAAACAATCTGCTGTTTAAAGGAAATTTCTTCCGAATTGTCTGTACTTCTGCTGACAAGATAATTAGTACTGAAAACGGCATCTGCTCCTCCGATCATCGCAGCAGCAAGTTCCAATGTAGAACGGATCAGATTGTTTTCACTGTCTGCCACAGCTTTATTTCTCAAAGAAGTTTCAGCAAAAATATAAGGAGTGTCATTTAAACCATATTCCCTGGAAAGCTGGTTAAAGACTATTTTAAAAGCTCTCAGTTTGGCCATTTCAAAGAAATAATTTCCTCCGACGGCTATTCTGAAAATCAGTTTATTTAAAATTTCAGGTCCATACAGTTCAACAAGCTCCTTTGTTTTTGACAAAGCTATTCCCAATTGCTGGTAAATCGCTGCCCCTGCGTTTTGGTGAAGGGAAATATTCACACAGATATTTCTTTTAAAATCTTTGGCTAAAAGCTCTTTGGCCAACTGATCATCAATAATTCCTTCGTTTTCGTTAAAAACATCAACTAAAGAAAAATACTGATCCTCTTCCTGCGGGCTGATATGTCCGGCAAGCTCTTTATTATTAACAAAAAGCGTTTTCTGCTCTAGTGTTTCTACATTATGGTCTAAGATAAATGCAAATACATCTTCCTCCAGACTTTCATGATATCTGGCCACCAAATGAGTGTTTTCTTCCACTTTTGGCAGATTGACCAACGGTTTCTGAACTTCACTGTAAAAAGGTTTTACCTCTATTCCTTCCAGATTTTCTTTCTTCAGGATAGAATAAATATCTTCTGTTTTAAGCTGTTTTTTAACTAAGGCTTCCCAGTTTGGAAGTATATCTGTATTGGACATTGGCTATTGGTTACTATGTGAATGGTGAATTTTGCTTCGCAAGTCAATGGTGAATCTATAAAAATTAACGATTGACAATTCACTATTGATATTGCTTATCTTGTGAATGGTGAATTTTGCTTCGCAAGTCAATGGTGAATCTACAAAATTGACGATTGACACTTCGCTGCGAAGCTAATTGACTATTTACAGTTCAAATTATTTTTTCGCCTCATTGGCACTATCTACTACCAGGATAAAGATTTCTTCATCCGGTTTTTTCATAAAATAGTTTTCTCTGGCGTATTTTTCTTTTTCCGATTTATTGTTCATCAGCTTTTTATAAAAAGTGTCGTTTTTTTCGTATTCCTTTTTATAATATTCCAGCTGGTCTTCATATCGGCTGATTTCGCCGTTCAGTTCATTAATAACAAGGAAAGAGGTTTTATCAAAGAATATCATCCAGACCAGAAACATACAGATGGTAATGGTATATTTATTCAGAACATATTTCTGAATCACTTTTAATGTTTCAGACTTCGGCTGGATGTCTTTAATAAGTTTGTTTTCTTCCATTTTAATGTTTTCTCAACGAATTTTTAATAACAGTAGTTAAAAAATCAATCGCTACGGAATTCTGTCTCATATTGGGAATGATCAAATCTGCGTCATTCTTGGATGGTTCAATGAATTCCTGATGCATTGGCTTCAAAGTGGTCTGATAACGGTGAAGGACTTCACTCAGGTCTCTTCCCCTTTCCTGGGTATCGCGCCTGATTCTCCTGATCAGTCTTTCGTCTGAATCTGCATGAACGAATACTTTTAAATCGAATTCCTTCAGCAGTTCTTTGTTCGTAAGTACCAGAATACCTTCTACTACCAATACATTTTTAGGTTCTACAGTGACGTGGTCGCCCGTTCTGGAATGCGTTACAAAGCTGTAAATGGGCTGTTCTATAGGCTCATTGTTTTTTAAAGCTTTCACATGTTTTATCATTAAATCGAAATCTATAGACTTTGGGTGGTCGTAGTTGAGCGCCTCTCTTTCGGTCAGTGTCAGATTCGGGTTGTCGTGATAATAATTATCCTGAGAAAGGATATTCATTCCTTCAATATCAAGCTGTTGCAGTATCTTGTCAACAACTGTAGTTTTGCCGGATCCTGTACCTCCAGCAATTCCTATTACAAGCATTCTTTTTTTGTTTCTTTATAGTTGGTACAAATATACTATTTTAGATGAATGCAAGTAAAACAATCCTTCTACAAATTGATTTAAAACAAAAAAATCCGATGTCTGAACACCGGATTTTAAAATTTTATTTAAGATTTTTATTTCTTGATGAATTTTGCAGACAGTTCAATTCCTTTTACAGTCAGGATATAATTTCCGGACGGAAGGTTTGAAACATCAATTTTGTTTCTGTTGTTACTTATTGTGGTTTCCATTACTTTTCTGCCTTCCATATTGAAGATTTCAGCTTTTTCTTCTTTATTTCCTTTCCACGAAACGATCAGCAGATCAGAAACAGGGTTTGGATATACTGAAATCAGATTTTCTTTCGAAGTTTCTTTGGTGCTCAGTACACAACTGTATTCAGGAAGTACATATCCGGCTGTAGTAAATTCCTCTGTCATAGCCGTAATATCATTACAATTAAATCCGAACTGCCCCAACATATCTATACCGGCTTGTCTTACGGCAATAGCGGCATTCTGCTGGTTGGTCGTTGAAGTCGTTAAGTCCAGTCCTTCTAAAAAGGCTCTGTCTGTTTTTTCTTTCCCTATTCTGTTCCAGATTCTCATCAATGCAGCAGACCAGATCTGTGCTTTATCATAATAAGATCCTGATCCCGGATAGGTCATGGTTGTATTGGTTATTCTTCCTGCCCAGAAAGGATTATGCCCATCCCAGTTAAACATCCACTGATACTCAGGAGCAGATGAAGGCCATTGATTTAAGCTTCTGCTGTAAGAATGTGCCCAGTAGTCTCCGCATCCTTCGCTCAGACCGTCTGCATTGGAAATTCCTCCAGCAAGCCAGTGATGAATTCCGTGTCCAAGTTCATGCAGGATAACATCGGCATCTTCAGCATCATCTACACCGCCTTCTCCAAATCCAAGTGACTCGCTTCCCGTCAGATAATGGGAGTTATCAGAACCGTTAAAACCATGAGGATCGAATCTTAATACTCCGTTGTTTTGTGCAGGTTTGCAAACAATTCCTAACGTTACGTTGATGTATCTAAGGCTGTTATCAAGGTGCCAGTAAGCATTAACTGCTTCAAATCCATCATCACTTCTGTTAAATAAAAACTGGTCCGTAGACTGTGTAAAAATCCCTTTTGCAGGGGCTTCTATTTCTTTAATCTCTGCATACGTTCCTTTTAGTGTGTACACTCCTCCTGTAAGATCAAGTTCAGGAATGGTCACTAAAGTTCTTGCCGCATCAAGACTGGCATTGGTAGCATCGTTATTATCTACAAAGTTACCTGCATAAGCTGATCCTGTTTTAGACAAAGGATCTGGTTCAAAAATATAGGCACTACCGGTTACGGGAGCTTTCTTTGGTGTTACTTTTTTATTTTTCTTTGGAGTTGGATCATTTTTATCGTGATGCTTTACAGAAATGTCTTGCATGCTTATGACACTGCCTGTTTTTGCATCTACAATGGTTTCCCAGCTACCTGGATTGTCGAAAGAACTCGTCACAACCCTATAAACCAGTTTCGTTTCTCCTGAATCGGTAAGATAAACAACCAGTTTATTTTCTTCAAAAGTCACTGCACCCTTTGTTTTAGAAGCTATATGAGCTTTTTGAACGGCTTCTGATGCAGGAAAAGAAGGAACGGTATCAACTTCTTTCAGATTTTTTTTCAAACTTTCTGTCCCGGTATAGCTTATTCTGCCCTCTTTGTTGAAATGAACAACAATTACAGACTGAAAAACCGGCACATCTTTGATCATCTGCTGAAAGCGCAGGGTCTCACCTGTATTTCCTTTACGTACCGAGCTTAGTGTAAGTTCACTGAACCCTGGAATTCCTAAATTTCTTGTGTTTTCTTTGATCCAGCTTTTAGCCGGTGTTTCAAAAGATGATTCCTGAGCGTTTAATGCAGAACAGCATAATATACCACAGAGAATAAGCGAAGTAATTTTTTGTTTCATTGACTTATATTTTAAATTGATGTGTCTTAATTGCGAATATAAATAAATTTAATCTTATTTTTCACTAATAAGTGTATAAATATTATAAAAAAATACATTTTAAATAAAAAACCCTACCAATGGCAGGGTTTCGTTTATACTATTTCGCTTGTTAATTCTCTTGATAGCAGTTTTTCATGCATGGGTTTCAGAAGATCCAGTGAACCTGTTTTGACGGTGCATTTGCCTTTATAGTGCACCAGCATGGTACATTGTTCTGCCTGCTCCAGGGTATGTTTGCAGATCTCAACAAGACAGTCGATTACATAATCAAATGTGTGAATGTCATCATTGTGAAGAACCAGTTTATACACTTCATCCGTATCATCCAGAACCAATACTTCTTCTTCATACTGACGCTTCGGATCTTCGTAATCTTTTATGCTGTTATAAAAAATCATTTTTCTTTCTCTCTTTAAACTTCACCTAATTTATCGGCCAGGTCGCTGAGTACATTCGGGCCTTGATACACTAATTCTACGAGCTCTACGCTCTTATTATTCATTTTCAAAATCTTGAAATGGTAGTTTTCCAGATCAAATTCATCATTCTCTTCCGGAATATCTTCCAGCTCATGCAGAATAAATCCTGCCAGGGAATTGTATTCACTTTCCTCAGAAAGAGACAGTTTTTTAGGAAGATGTTCATTAATTTCATCCAACGGCTGTGTAGCCTGAACCCAATAAATATTATCTCCGATCTTGTCTACCAGTTTATCTTCATCATCTTCTTCATCCTGAATCTCCCCTACCAGTTCTTCCAGAATGTCTTCCAGGGTAATAATACCTTCAGTTCCTCCAAATTCATCGATAACGATGGCCAGGTGCTGTTTTTTCTGCTGAAATATCTTAAGAAGGTCTGAGATCTTTTTGCTTCCCACGACAAAGAACGCATCACGCATCAGGTCTTTAAGATCCTCATGATTCAGGTCCCCTTTTCTTTTAACATATTCTCTGATAATTTCTTTGGTATAGAAAATACCGATCACATTGTCTATGGAATCAAGATACACGGGAATACGCGAGTAACCGCTGTCCATGATCATATTGATGATTTCAGTGATATCTTCTTCAAAGTCAATTGATGTGATATTCTGTCTTGGAACCATGATCTGTTTTGCGGAATGATCTGTAAAATCAAATGCATTTTTAATAATCTCATAGTTCTCCTCTTCAATCTCACCACTGTCAGCACTTTGTTTTACCAAAAGCTGAAGCTCTTCGGTAGAGTGAATTTCCTGTTCGGAAGCCGGATGTATTTTTACCAGTCTTAAAAAGGTATTAGACATCAGGTTCATTAACCAAATAAACGGTTTGAAGATGGTATAAAAAACTCTCAACGGTACTGCTGTAGCCATTGTAGTCGCTTCGGATTTTCTGATTGCAATTGATTTAGGAATAAGTTCCCCGAATACAATATGCATCACCGTAATCAGTACAAAACTGGTTACTACTGAAATCGTAGTAATGGTAGATTGAGTCAGTTCAACGCTCAAAGAGTGGAAGATACTTTCAACTACGTGATGTAAAGCGCTTTCACCTACCCAACCCAATGCAAGAGATGCCAGGGTAATACCAAGCTGTGTAGCGGACAGGTACTCATCAAGATGCTTGATAATATGTTCTGCCTGCTTGGCCATAGAGTTACCTTCGGCGGCTTTTAACTGGATTTGTGAATAACGAACTTTAACAATTGAAAATTCTGCGGCTACGAAAAAGCCATTGAGTAAAACAAGAAATAAGGCTAGCAAAAGCCTGACTATGTCCGAGTCCATTTAGAAGTTGTATATTTTTAGGATACAAAGATAGATAAAATAAAAATAACCTGCATTGAGGTTAAGATATTTTGGGAATCTAATTTTCTAAGATAGAGGATAAAAGCGAAAAAACGGAAGCCTCCAGAGTGTTAAAAAAACAATTAAAATCTTTTTTGAACAAGGAATATAGATTCGGAAATATCTGAAGTTTTAGAGGCTAAAGAACAATAAAAGGCTTATTCATTCTTCAAAAAACACTTAAATCCTTAAAAATAAAGTCAAATTTCTATCTTCCTTCTTCCGAACCTTAATTCCACAAAAAAAGCACCGACAGTGTCGATGCTTTAATATGATATAAAAATAATTCTTTATGAATTTTTCAAAGCTTCTGCTCCTGAAACGATCTCTAAGATCTCGTTGGTAATAGCAGCCTGTCTTGCTTTGTTGTAGAAAATGACAAGGTCATTCTTAAGCTCCTGCGCGTTGTCAGTTGCTTTATGCATTGCTGTCATTCTCGCACCGTGCTCAGACGCTACAGAATCTAAAACAGCTTTGAAAACCTGAGTTTTAATAGACTTTGGAATCAAATTATCTAAAATTTCTGCTCTATTCGGCTCAAAAATATAATCTGTTTCTACCTGAGGCTGTGTAGTATCCACTTCTGCCATAGAAATAGGCAAAACTTGTTCTGTTGTTACTTCCTGGGTAGCAGCATTAATAAATTTATTGTAGATTACATAAACTTCGTCAAATTTACCTTCTTTGAAACTGCTCATAGCTGCTTCAGTAAGGTGAGAAACTGCCTCAAAGTTCAGATTATCAAAAACGGCGCTTTCATTTGAGTACACTGCACGAGTCTTTCTTACAGCATCGTAAGCTTTTTTACCAATTGTAAGAACTTCAAACTCATATTGAGCTTTATTCTGAAACTGAATGTTTAGTTCCTTTACAACATTAGAGTTGAAAGCACCTGCCAAACCTCTGTTTGAAGTTACAGCGATGAAAAGTACTCTTTTAACCTCTCTTTTTTGAGCATAAATAGAAACCTGATCAGGATCTGAACTAGAATTTACATTCTGGATGATCTCCTGTAGCTTTTCAGAATAAGGTCTTAACATTACGATTGCATCCTGTGCTTTTTTAAGTTTCGCAGCGGAAACCATTTTCATAGCACGTGTGATTTGCATCGTAGATGAAATTGAACTGATTCTTCCTCGTATTTCTTTTAAGTTTGCCATTTTATGTTTTCAATGTATAAAGTTTAAGGTTCAAAGGCCAGCTTTAAACCTTAAACATTGAATTTTTTAGTTATATTTAGATGCCAAGTCGTTAGCCGCCTGCTTAAGAACGCTTGTAATATCGTTGTCGATTTTACCCGCTTTAAGAGCTGCCATTGTATCAGGATGCTTAGATCTTAAGAATTCGATATATTCTAATTGGAATTCTTTTACTTTTTTAATAGGAACGTTTCTCATTAAGTTCTCAGTACCTGCATAAATCATTGCTACCTGACTGTCTACAGGAAGTGGAGAATTTACCGGCTGCTTAAGAAGCTCTACGTTTCTTTCTCCTTTAGAGATTACTGCTAAAGTAGAAGCATCAAGGTCAGAACCGAACTTAGCGAACGCTTCCAATTCTTTATATTGAGCCTGGTCTAATTTAAGAGTACCAGACACTTTTTTCATTGATTTGATCTGAGCGTTACCTCCTACTCTTGATACAGAGATCCCTACGTTGATCGCAGGACGAACCCCTGAGTTGAATAGATCAGACTCCAGGAAGATCTGTCCGTCTGTAATAGAGATTACGTTTGTTGGAATATACGCAGAAACGTCACCAGCCTGAGTTTCGATAATCGGAAGTGCAGTTAATGAACCTCCTCCTTTTACGATTGGTCTTAAAGACTCAGGTAAATCATTCATTTGGCTAGCAATTTTGTCATCAGCGATTACTTTTGCAGCTCTTTCCAATAATCTAGAGTGAAGATAGAAAACGTCTCCAGGATAAGCTTCACGTCCCGGTGGTCTTCTCAATAGTAGAGAAAGCTCACGGTATGCTACTGCTTGTTTGGATAAATCATCATAAACGATCAATGCTGGTCTACCAGAGTCTCTGAAGAACTCACCGATAGATGCTCCAGCCATTGCAGAATATACCTGCATTGGAACCGGATCTGATGCGTTAGCCGCAACAATTACCGTATATGCTAAAGCTCCTTTATCAGAAAGGGTTTTAACGATTTGTGCTACCGTAGAAGCTTTCTGACCGATCGCAACATATATACAATATACAGGCTGACCTGCATCAAAAAATTCTCTCTGGTTGATGATCGTATCGATCGCAACAGTAGTTTTACCTGTCTGTCTGTCACCAATGATAAGCTCTCTCTGACCTCTTCCTACAGGGATCATAGAGTCGATCGCAACGATACCTGTCTGTAAAGGCTCAGTTACGGGCTGTCTGAAGATAACTCCAGGAGCTTTTCTTTCCAATGGCATTTCGTAAAGTTCTCCTTCGATTGGTCCTTTACCATCGATAGGATTACCAAGAGTATCTACTACTCTACCTAACATACCTTCTCCTACTTTGATAGAAGAGATTCTGTTTGTTCTTCTTACTGTATCTCCTTCTTTTACTAATTTACTTTCACCAAGTAAAGCAACACCTACGTTGTCTTCTTCAAGGTTAAGTACAATACCTTCTACATCACTAGCAAATTTAACCAACTCACCGTACTGTACATTTTCTAACCCGTATACACGAGCAATACCATCACCGATGGTTAAAACTGTACCTACTTCCTCAACGTTAGATTGAGCGTCGAAGTTGGCCAACTGTTGTTTTAAGATCGCAGATACTTCTGCCGGATTTATTTCTGCCATTATATGGTTGTTTTTTTCTTAATTTAAATGAAAATCTTTTTTAATCTGACTCAATTTGGTTTTCACAGATGCATCGATCTGCTGATCACCTACTCTTAAAATGTAACCACCCAAAATATCAGGCTTCACGTTTACTTTAAGGTCAAAGTTTGAATCTGCTTTTACCAGATTGGTAGATCTTAAAATCTGATCAAGGTTCTCCTTAGAAAGCTGAGTCGCTGTAGTAAGAGTAATTCTCTGTACTCCGTTGATATCCTCTACCTTATTGATGAACTCCTGAGCAATATTTTTCAGTTGGTTTTCACGCCCGTGCTTGATCACTAGTCTGATCAGGTTCTGCGAAGAAACTGAAAAATCCTTAAAGATCTGGTCTGCTACCTCTATTTTCTTTTTTGCATCAATGTAAGGCGTAAGGAAGAACTTGTTCAAATCTACAGATTGAGACATGATCTTCACTACATCTTTCATTTCAGAAAATACAGCAGCTGTCTGACCTGATTCATTGGTGAAATCAATCAGTCCCTGTGCGTATCTTTTAGCTACTTTAGATGTAAGCATTCTTAGTTAAGGTTAGATTTGTTTAAATAATTTTGAACTAATTCGTTTTGAGCTTCGTTGTTATCCAACTTCTGCTTAAGGATAGATTCAGCAATGTTTACAGATAAAACACCAATTTGAGTTTTGATGTCTGCCATAGCAGCATTTTTCTCAGTCTGGATCGTCTGCTTAGCTGCTTCAATCATTTTGTCGCCTTCATTTTTAGCCGCATCTTTAGCCTCACCTACGATTCTATCTTTAATTTCTCTCGCTTCTTTAAGGATAGCATCTCTTTCGACTTTAGCTTCACGAATAATTCTTTCGTTATCCTCTTTTAAAGTCTCCATTTCTTTTCTTGCCAATTTAGCCTGATTAAGAGCATCAACAATAGAAGTTTCTCTGTCATTGATCGATTTTAAAATAGGCTTCCAGGCAAATTTGCCTAACAAAAATAATAATGCTAGAAAAATAACAGACTGGATAATAAATAATCCTGATGAAAACTGGTGAATTAATTCCATTATATAAATGTATAAATAATTATTACTTTTTTTCTTAAATAACCATTACCTGTAACCAACCGTTACGGGTAATGGTTTGATTTTAATTAGTTTACTGCGAATAGAGCAGCAAACGCAACACCTTCAACAAGTGCAGCAGCGATAAGCATAGCTGTTTGGATTTTTCCAGATTGCTCAGGTTGTCTAGCGATAGCTTCAAGAGCAGCAGCTCCGATTTTACCAAGACCAATACCTACACCTAGTACTACGATACCAGCACCTACAATTTTAGGGATTTCCATAATATATAATTTTAAAAAATTTGTTTTACTTTAATTTACAATTTCAATTAGTGAGCCGCATGATGTTCGTGCTCGTGCTCCTGTACTGCCATTCCGATGAACAAAGCTGATAACATGGTAAAGATATAAGCCTGTAAGAATGCAACCAATACTTCCAATAAATAGATTACTAACGTTAAGAACGGGAATGCAACACCAGCTGCGAAGTTCTTAAATACATAGATCAATCCGATCAAACTCATTACTACGATGTGTCCTGCAGTCATGTTAGCAAAAAGACGGATCATCAATGCGAAAGGCTTAGTGATCGTTCCTAACAATTCGATTGGTAACATGATCAGCTTCATTGGCACAGGCACTCCCGGCATCCAGAAGATGTGTTTCCAGTAATCTTTGTTAGCAGAGAACGTAGTGATTAAATAAGTAAGGATAGCAAGGAAGAACGTTAACGTAATGTTACCTGTAACGTTGATTCCGAATGGCATTAATCCTAATACGTTAAGGAATAAGATAAAGAAGAATACGGTTAATAAGTATCCCATAAATCTTTTATATTTATGACCGATGTTCGGGATTGCTACTTCGTCTCTTACGAAAATGATTAACGGCTCTAAGAATCTTGCTGCTCCTGTAGGAACTACAGATTTCTTGTAAGACTTAGCCATTCCTGCAAATAATGCAAGCATGAAAACAGATACTAATAAAAGAATAAGTACACTTTTCGTAATAGAAAGATCTAAAGGTCTCTCGTTAGTAGGAAAACCATCTTCACCAAGTGTTAAAGTTCCTGCTGCATCCGTTTTGAAAATTTTCTCGTGGTGCAGTTTATAATAAGAACCGTCTACTTCAGTTGGCTCACCGTGCATGAAACCTTCTTTACTGTTGCTCATGAAAGAATGAATACCGTTGTCATAGAAAATAACCGGAAGAGGGAATCCGATGTGGTGACCATCTTTATCCACCATCAATGTAAAGTCGTGAGCATCCAACAAGTGATGATCGATGAACTCTTTGTTTTCTTTACTTGCTTTGTCTTTTTCTGAAAGCTCCTGTGCTGGAACTGTTCCGGCAGCAGCCTCACCGTGCTGTGCAGACACTAAGTTTAATACAAAAATACTGTAGAATAAAACTGCGAATTTCTTAAACATTGATAGGTTTTTTTCGTTGTGCAAAAATATGATATTTTTTCTATTTTCAATAAATAATTTTACTGTTTTTTATCATGATTGATCAGCTTAATCGCATAGTAGGTAAGCAGCGTGGTCAGGACGAAATAAGGGATAATGAAATGAAATTTATAGCCTGGAATCACTTCAAAGTTTAATTTTTCTTTAATTAGATACATTAAACCGAATTTTAAAAGGATCAGACCGATTACAGCCAGTCCCAAAAATTCCGGAACTACTCTATTAATTAAAACAATCATTGTAATCATCAGCATGAACATTACACTTAAAAAAAGATAAAATTTAACAATAATAATCTCATCTAAGTGAAAAACAAATTTCCAAAGGGAAAAATGGATCAGAAATGTTAAAAAGAATAATACCGTAACTAAGATATTAGGATTTAATTTCATTATAAACTTATTTTCAACCTCTATTTCTACGAGGTTTATTTTAACTGATCGCAAAAATAGACTTTTTCTATCGTATTTTCATATGATTTGATTTTTATCATTTTTTCCATATATATAATATTACGTGTCCGAACACTTTGCATATGCTAAAAATTCCTTATTTTTGCAAACCTATAATTTACAATAAATATGTTTAATAGTTTACAGGATAAATTAGACAAGGCTCTACATAATATTTCCGGACGCGGAAAAATCACAGAGATTAACGTGGCGGAAACCGTAAAGGAAATCCGCAGAGCGCTGGTAGATGCCGACGTTAACTATAAAGTCGCAAAAGATCTTACCAAAAGAGTTCAGGATAAAGCTTTAGGACAAAATGTTCTTACTTCCCTTACACCGGGACAGCTGATGACGAAAATCGTTCATGACGAATTAGTAGATCTGATGGGAGGTTCTCAGGAGGGAATCAATCTTTCAGGAAAACCAACCGTGATCCTTATTGCCGGTCTTCAGGGTTCTGGTAAGACGACTTTCTCCGGGAAACTGGCTCATTATTTAAAAACAAAAAGAACCAAGAAGCCTTTGTTGGTTGCCTGTGACGTTTACCGTCCAGCTGCGATTGACCAGCTTAAAGTATTGGGCGGCCAGATCGGAGTTCCGGTATTTACAGAGGAAGGTTCTACCAATCCTTCTACCATTGCTGAAAACGCGATTGCTTTTGCAAAGGCAAACGGTCATGATGTTGTGATCGTGGATACTGCAGGACGTCTTGCAATTGACGAGCAGATGATGAACGAGATCAAATCCGTTCATTATTTTATCAAACCTGAAGAAACCCTTTTCGTAGTAGACTCCATGACAGGTCAGGATGCTGTAAATACAGCTAAAGCATTCAACGATGCACTGAACTTTGACGGGGTTGTTCTTACAAAATTAGACGGTGATACAAGAGGGGGTGCTGCTTTGACGATCCGTTCTGTAGTGGAAAAACCAATCAAATTCATCTCTACCGGTGAGAAAATGGAAGCTTTAGATCTTTTCTACCCGGAAAGAATGGCGGACAGAATCTTAGGAATGGGAGACGTAGTTTCCTTAGTAGAAAGAGCTCAGGAGCAGTTTGATGAAGAAGAAGCTAAAAAACTACACAAGAAGATCGCTAAAAACGAATTCGGTTTTGATGACTTCCTTAAGCAGATCAACCAGATCAAGAAGATGGGTAATATGAAAGACCTTATGGGAATGATTCCAGGGGTTGGAAAAGCCATCAAGGATGTTGAGATCAGTGATGATGCATTCAAACATATTGAAGCGATCATTTACTCTATGACTCCTGACGAAAGAAGAACGCCTTCTATCATCAATACGCAGAGAAAACAGAGAATTGCAAAAGGAGCGGGAAGAAAAATTGAAGATGTAAATCAACTGATGAAGCAGTTTGAGCAAATGGGGAAAATGATGAAGATGATGCAGGGACCTCAGGGAAAACAGATGATGCAGATGATGAGCAAAATGCCAAACATGCCTGGAATGGGCGGAATGATGGGCAAATAATTAAGCTTACAGCCACAAGACATAAAAAAACTCTCAGAAATTCTGAGAGTTTTTTTGTTTTATTTTATCTTATTTGAATTTGTATCCCAATCCGATCTGGAAGAAATTCATTTTCAATTTTTCGTCATTTACAGGATCTTTGATCATATTAGTAAGTCCGAAACTGTAACGTGCATCTACGAATAATCCTTTGTACACATTGTAATCAGCTCCAAAAAGCAAACCGAATTCTGTTGACTTCAGGTTGTCCTCAAAACTTTTCTCCAAAACTCTTTCGCCAGCGTTTAACACTTCCTGATTGGCAATTCCTCCGGATACATCTATATTTACTTTTGTGCTCGTTCTGAAACTTACAAAAGGTCCTGCGTACAATCCTAACTCAGGAGTGGCATAATATCTGGCCGTTACAGGAACTACAATTCTATTAAAATTGAATTTCTCTGTAACCGTCACTCCCATTGTGGAAACTTCAACTTTACCCCCTAAGTTGGCATATTGAACTTCTCCCTGTAAAGCAAATTTGTTATTTAATTTATGTTCAACCAAAGCCCCAACATAGAATCCTGATTTGGATTTCAAACCTCCGTTTACTCCATCCAGCACATCAATATCTTCGTTAGAATTTAACTTTGATAATGCATAACCTGCTTTTACACCAAATTTGGTCTGTGCATTCATGCCTGCAAAAAAAGCAAGCGCTGATGCCAATAAGATTTTTTTCATGATTATTATTGTATAAAATTTTATTCTTAGAGATAAAAAAAGCCCTAAAATAAATCTTAGGACTTTCTATTTTTACAAATGCTTTGTTAATTACTTAGCAAATACATATTTAACTCCGAAAGTTACAGAAGATAAATTCAAACCGAAGTTATAGTTGTTAGTAGCATCACCATTTTTTGGCTTATAGTTGCTGTAACCAAATTCTCCGATTGTAGCTTCGATAGACCAGTTTTTGTTTAAGAAATAATCTAAACCTGGCTTCACAGTAACACCAATCTGAGTATATTTAGCTTCAGTAGAAACTGAAGTTGAAGATGTAGTGCTTCCTGAAGTTACTGTTGAATTTTGTTCTGTTTCAGTTTTTCCAAACTGCATTGGCACTGCCAATTGTCCGAAAATAAATAACTTGTCAGATAAAGTCCAGTATTTTCTTACGAAAGGAGCAACAACAAAAGCTGGCTTCTTAATGATATCTTCGCTTACAAGGGTTGCACCAGGCAATGTTGTAGTAGATGTAGTTGTAGTTTTTTCAGTTTGGTATCCAACTCCAACTCCAACTGCTAAGTTTGTTCCTACGAAATATCCAACTGTAGGTAATACGTTGAAGTTTTCTTTCTTGTAGTTACCGTTATCGCTTTCTACTTGAGAATAACCAACAGATCCAGATAAATATGCAGTTCCTTTTGCAATCTGTGCATTAGATAAACCGAAAAGTGCAATTGCACCAGCTAATACTAATTTTTTCATTTTATAATAATTTTAATACTTTCTGAGGGCAAATTTACAGTGGGTCCCGCTAATATTAAAATTTGTTAACGTGATTAATATCATTGATAAACATTGGTGTTTTCCGAAAATAAAACGTACTAATTATAGGCTGTTGTTTTTTTCACAATATTTAGAATAAAAAATCTACAATTTATCATCAGAAGCGAAATATACTTAATTTTTTAAATTTTTCATTTTCTTTAAAATCGCCAATTATTTCTAATTATCATCAGTAAAAACAGTCTAAAACGTTAACATTTAAGAGATTAGTCTTAAAAAAAAGCAAAAGGCTGTTTTAATATGTTAAAACAACCTTTTCCAATATACATTAATAATGCAATTAAGCAGATATGTAGCAATGATAAGTTCCTTTAATAGAATACACTTCGCCTGCTGGTACATAATGGCCCGTTGTAGACGGTCCTGGAATAAGGAAGTAATAACCTGTCTGTTTACGGGAATCAATAATCTGATTCACATTAATATCAAAGGTCCATTTATCACGAGGGAATCCTTCATATTTAGCTGCGGTTAAATACAACATACAGTTGGAAGCCTGTATAAAATGGGTGTTTTTTAGTGCAAGGTTTTCATTATTAATTAAACCGATCTCATCCATATATTGGTCCCCTTCCGACAAATGTCTTTCAAGCAGTAAATTTCCACCTTTATCATATAGCTTATACCATCCACTACATATTTTTGATATAACTCCTTTTGCTGCTGGTTTCTGTGCAGCCATTTTGGTTCTCAACTGTACTTCTTTACTTCCTGCAAATTGCAAATAATCATAAGTGGTAGTACTTTCCAGATAATCTTTAAGACTATAAAATTCATCATCTTCTACTACCTTTTTATTATTATAAGTCATCGTTGCAGTTTTACCATTTATTTTATAGGCAATTTTCACTTCCTTATTCTCATTAGGATTTAAATCTTCACTCAATTGATCAGACTGACATGATAATGAAGATAAAATAATGGACAGGGCCAGTACAGCTTTAAGCTTTCTCATAATTTAAAAATTTAAATGTTATTAAGCAGTAAAAATACATCACCAATTAAAGATTAAAAAAGATAAACATATGACATTTATCACCAATGAGTGACCCTGTAAAAAAAAGAAAACTCCAGCCAAAAAGCCGGAGTTTGATGTATTATTCTTAATATTTCTTATTTAAGGAAGAAGTTGTACCCGATATTAACGGCACCTACGTTCCAGCTGGCGGTATACCAACCATAGTCACGTCTGTTGCTGATCGTCTGGTATCCTAAGTAAAGCTCACCTTTCTTCATCTGGTAACCAAATTTAGGCTGTGCATAGAAACCACCGTCTACTCCATCTTTTACAGAAATTCCATATCCAAGATCTAAACCTACAAAGATAGGAGCTCCTGAGAATTTGTATTTTCCGGAAACTGCTACAGGAATAAACCCGAAATCATCAAAATTATCTTTTCCGAAGAAATGAGAATATCCTGTGGCAACCCCAAGGTCAAGACCTTTGGTAATGTTCCACATATAGGCAGCATCTACTCCTAATGTAAATGAAGATGCATTGCTGGCATCACTTACCGGAATACCGATGTGACCTCCCAGCTTAAACCCTTCCTGCGCGTGTGCTGCACCACCTAATAGCGCAAAAGCACCTAGTAAAAATAGTTTTTTCATTATTTAAATAGTTTGATTGATACCACAAAATTAGTAATTATTTTCTTCATTAACATAAAATTAACAAAGTTCATTCGTGGCAACAATAAAAAAGCGGGACAATATTTTGTCCCGCTCTATATCTTTTTAATAAGATTCTAAAGAATTAGTTCCCTCCGAATTTGAAACCTATACCTACCTGTAAGAAGCTGTTTGTGGTTTTCTCACCATTAACAGGGTTTTTATCTAAATTAGATACCCCCATATTATATCTGGCATCAAAGAATAATCCGTTTTCCAATGCATACTCAGCACCTAAGAAAGGAGCAATATTAAAAGTATTCGTCTGGTCTTTAATATCCGTTTCATCATCAATCCCCAATTCTATTCCAGGGATTAATCCTCCTAAATTCAAGTCGGTAACCGTTTTAGATTTTGCCGTAAGGATATATCCAAAACTAGCACCTGCAGAAACCGATAACCCTTCTGTAATAAAATATTTAGCAGAAACAGGAACCAATAAAGTCCCAAAAGTCATTTTATTCTGAACTTTGACGAAGTCTTCATCTTCATTCTCAACACTTTCGGAAACCTTCCCTCCTAATTGAGAATATAAAACCTCTCCCTGTAAACCAAATTTGTCACTGATTTTATACTCAACCATACCTCCTACATAGAAAGTATGTAACGGATCTGTACTTTCTGACTCTCCGCTGCTTTTAAATTTAAGGGTAGATAAAGAATAGCCGGCTTTTGGACCGAATCTTAATTCCTGAGCGCTTATGTTTGCGCCTAGTACAGCGACTGCTGCAATAAGTAGAATTTTTTTCATGAGTTATTGTTAGTATTCGGCTGTAAAACTAAGCCTTTTTTTTAAAACACCAAATAGTGGCTAAAAATATTCTCATAAACAAATAATACCAGGTATAAAATTCAATAAAATCTTACCTTAAAAAAAACAGAGTTGAAGTCATTCCCATTTAATCCTTAAGTCTTTTATCTTCCTCGTTGTATGCTAAAATAATCTTTTTCACTACCGGATGCCTTACTACATCCTCTTCTGTAAGGTGTACAAAACCGATTTCTTTAACGTCTTTCAGAATTCTCATCGCTTCCTTCAGCCCCGATTGTTGTTTCGGCGGTAAATCAATCTGCGTAGGATCTCCGGTGATAATGAACTTTGCATTCATCCCCATTCTGGTCAGGAACATCTTCATCTGGGCATGCGTTGTATTCTGTGCTTCATCAAGAATCACAAAAGCATCATCAAGCGTACGTCCTCTCATAAAAGCCAGTGGAGCCACTTCAATCACTTTTTTCTCCATAAAACCTTCCAGCTTTTCGTGAGGGATCATATCTCTCAGCGCATCATATAAAGGCTGTAAATACGGATCCAGCTTCTCTTTAAGGTCTCCCGGAAGGAACCCAAGACTCTCACCTGCTTCCACGGCAGGTCTTGTGAGGACAATTCTTTTCACTTCCTTATCTCTCAAAGCTCTCGCCGCCAACGCCACACTGGTATACGTTTTTCCCGTTCCTGCAGGACCAATGGCAAAAACCATATCTTTTTTCTCGGTTTCTTTTACCAGTCTTTTAAGGTTGGTGGTTTTAGCTTTAATGATCTTACCGTTAACTCCTTTTACAATGATATCCTGATCGAAAACCAAATGTTTTTCATTCTCATCTTTGATATTCAGGACATTTTCAACGTCTTTCAGAGCAATAGAATTGTTTTTGGAAATAAATTTTATGAGATCATCCAGTTTTAGTTTTAGTATGTCTAAAGCCTCCTGATTCCCCATCGCGAAGATGAAATGATCTCTTCCGGTGATCTTAAGCGTCGGAAAGCTTGATTTTAACAAATTGAAATATTGATTATTAACGCCATAGAAGGTCTTTACATCGACATCTTCCAAATCATATGTTAATTCGAACATGCAGTATTTTATTTTTATTAGATTTTAAAATTAAAGCTTTTTTTCAAATTTCTATCAATTCTTTTCTACAATCTTTCGGGCTTTCTTTTTATTTTAAATAACTTTGCAGGAAACACTATTTATTCTACTACCAATTCATGTCAATTATTACCCTTACTTCGGATTTCGGAAATTTAGATTACAGAGTCGCCGCTGTGAAAGGCAAGGTCCTGTCTCTAAACCCTAAGGTGAATATTATTGATATAACCCACGATATCCAGGCATTCAACCTTATACAGACCTCGTATATCGTGCGGAATGCATATAAATATTTTCCTAAAGGCACCATTCATATCCTGTCTGTAGACAGCTTTTATCATAAATCAAGAAAAAATATACTCTATAAAGCGGACGGCTCGTATTTTCTGGCGGCAGATAACGGACTTTTGGGTCTGGTATTTTTCGACATCAAACCGGAAGCGATCTATGAAATCACCCTGAATACCCGATTTGACGACATCGTTAATTTCACTTCAACAGACGTTTTTGTCCCTGTGGCAGTACATTTGGCGAATGGCGGGCTCCCCGAAGTCATCGGACGGAAAATAGATTCAGCCAAAGAACTTCTTTTCCCGAAACCGGTCTTCAATGAATCTGAAAAGATGATTATTGGGGAAGTTACCTATATTGATAATTTCGGAAATATAATCTCAAATATCAGTAAAGACTTTTTTGAAAGCACCGGAAAAGGCAACGAAGGTTTTACTATAAAATTCAGAAATTTAACACTTTCAAGAGTGTTTTCAAGTCATACGGAAGTGGTTTCGGATTGGGAAAGGGAAACAGAATTCCATGGACAGTCTGCAGCGATCTTCAATGACAGTCAGCTTTTGGAGCTTACGATCTATAAAGGAAGTAAGAAAAACGGGGCTAAAAGCTTGTTTGGGCTTAATGTAGGCGAGAATATTTATGTTGAATTTGTCTAACATTATATATTTCATAAAAAAACCGATTTTTTTTATATATTTGTCAAAATCTAAAAATTAAAAATGGCAGAATACAAATTATTGCTTCCTTCCATGGGAGAAGGTGTTATGGAAGCGACGATTATCACTTGGTTATTTAATGAAGGTGATAATGTAAAAGAGGATGATTCCGTAGTTGAAATTGCAACAGATAAGGTAGATTCAGACGTTCCGACACCAGTTTCGGGGAAAATTGTAAAAATCCTGAAGCAGAAGGACGAGGTTGCTAAAGTTGGTGAGGCCATTGCCATTTTAGAAATTGAAGGAGAAGGCGGAAATACAGCTTCAGAAGAAGTGAAAACAGAAGCTCCTGCATCCACTCCTGACACTGAAACTTTAAAAACCATTGAAGAGCCTTTACAGGCTGCAGCTAATGTAGAATTCTCAGGAGATCTTTACCTGTCGCCATTAGTAAAATCTATTGCACAACAGGAAAACATTTCTGAAACTGAACTGAAAACTATTAAAGGAAGCGGTTTAGAAGGAAGAATTACAAAAGAAGACATATTAGCATACGTTTCCAACAGAGGAAGCCAGCCGGCTCCTGTACAACAGGCTTCGGCTCCGGCAGTAGTAAAAGCTCCGGTTTCAACACCTGTCTCTACAGTTTCTACAGCAGCAGGCGATGAGATCATTCCAATGGACAGAATGAGAAAGATCATTGCTGAGAACATGGTAAAAGCAAAACATATTGCTCCACACGTGACTTCTTTCATTGAAACAGATGTGACCAACGTTGTAAAATGGAGAAACAAGCACAAAGATATTTTCGAAAAACGTGAAGGTGAAAAATTGACGTTCATGCCTATTTTCGTGAAAGCTATTGTGAAAGCTATTCAGGATTTCCCAATGATCAATGTTTCTATCAGTGGTGAAAACATCATTAAGAAGAAAAATATCAACATCGGTATGGCAACTGCTTTACCAGACGGAAACCTTATCGTTCCGGTGATTAAAAATGCTGACCAGTTATCCCTTTCAGGTTTAGCTAAAGCAATCAACGACTTAGCGTATAGAGCGAGAAACAAGAAATTAAGACCGGAAGATACACAAGGTGCTACGTACACGATTTCTAATGTAGGAAGTTTTGGAAACCTGATGGGTACGCCTATTATTCCTCAACCTCAGGTAGCGATTTTAGCAATCGGTGCTATCGTGAAGAAGCCTGCAGTTCTTGAAACTAAAGACGGTGACGTGATTGCAATCCGTCAGCTGATGTTTATGTCTCACTCGTATGACCACAGAGTGGTAGACGGATCTTTAGGTGGAATGATGCTTAAGCATGTTCATGACTATCTTCAGAACTGGGATCTGAACACAGAAATATAAAAACAAAAAAAACCATAATCTAAATAAGAGCATGAAAAACGCAACATTAATTGCCATGATTTCAGTAGGAACAATTATCCTTATTGATCTTGTTCAAATTATTGCCAGTTTTTTTGAGTTCTACTCCATGGGCTTATTTAGATTATTCGGAATTTTAAACCTGATTGCTTTTGTCGGGGTATTGCAATTCTTTGTGAAACTTTACAATAAGCAAAAAGAATGAATAAAGAGCTGAGAGAGCTGTTTGAGATCAAGCAGGAAGACAAAGAGAAAAAGGTCAGTCAACCCACTGATCAAAACATTAAAAATCATATTTTAATACGTCTTGCTGTTGTTATCATCGGAACACTTGGTTTTGTTTTTCTAATCAATATCAATGAATCACAGGGATGGGAAGTAGTGGCTTTGCTTATATTTATGGCTATTTTCCACGCCATCTGGCTTCTTTATATCATCATTGAAGCGATGATTCTGCAGAGCAAAAAAGAGTTTATTCTCAGGAATATTAATCTTGTTTTTATCCTTATACTCTTATTAATTTACGGTATCGGAGGTATTTTCCTTTTCGGATTCGCCTGATACTTACATACAACGTAAAAAGCTTCCTCCGGGAAGCTTTTTTGTTTTAACTATCATGTTTAAGACCTTTCAATTTTAAATAGTGGGAGCTTTTTGAAAATTTTGTTTCACGCAAAGTCTGATTTAAAGAACGCTTAATTTTTGAGAAGGCAAAGAGTTCGACTACATCGCTGATGAAGCTATAAAGAATAGAAGAAAAATGGATTTTGCACTGATACTTGTGATATCGTTTTAAACATTTAATAATCGCAAGGATAAACAAAGGCATTTCATTTATCAAAATAAAACAAAGCATCAGAAATTTTAGGGCTTTAATTTATTCTAAAAATCGTATTTCGGAAATAAGTGAAACGCCTTTGTTTATCTTAATTTTAAAGTAATTAAAATCAATTCTTTGTTTTTCATTGCGTTAAAAAAATCTCTTTTTCTCTTGCACTTTTAATCCTACTCTCCTTTCAGATGACCTATCACTTTTCCTCTATGTGCTTCGCCCCAATTAATAAGTTCCATGATTAAAGGTTTTAATGATTTTCCGTGGTTTGTAAGCTCATATTCCGCCTGAGCTGAATAGATTGAAGTTCTTCTGATCAGCAGGTTTGTTTCAAGCTTTTTAAGCTCAATAGAAAGCATTCTGTCTGTGATTTGACTGATCAATACTGATATTTCCCGGAATCTTTTAGGCTCGTCCAGAAGAACAGCAATGATTTTCATCCTCCATTTTCCGTTTACCGCTTCCAAAGCATCACCGATCGACAGCAATACTTTTGAGGAATTTAGCGGACATTGGGAGTTTCCCGGTTCTTCTTTCATGAGCTTGTCTTTTAAGTTCTACATTTGCAACATACAGTAAAAGTAAGAAACTTGCCCGACTAAGAAAAGTTAATTTAAGGAAGCCTGAAGCTGGAAGAAGAAACAACTGAAAACCTTTTTACTATTTTAGACTATTTCGAAATTAAGTATCCAATAGCCACTTCCATCATCCCTCTCCCATCTTCCAGCCTTTTACTTAAATTCATTTGCCTGAACAAACTCATTGAATTTTTTCGGATTTCTGCCTAAAACTTTTTGAATACCATCGCCTGTGCTCTCATTTCGGCCGTCTAAAATCTCATCAAATGCAACAGCCATATGTCCGGCTACGAATGGAGGTAAACCAACCTGTATCAGCAACTCTCTGTATTCATCTTTTTCCAGGAAATTGTATTGAATATTATGGTTAAGTTTGGCACCAATCATTTTAACAGCTTCTTCAAAGGTCAATAATTCACTTCCCGTTATCTCATAAATCTGCCCATCGTGCTTTTCATTCGTTAGACATTCAACGACTACATCAGACAGATCATCCAGATCCACAAACGGTTCTTTCACGGAGCCGGCCATGAAAGTAACCTCTCCCGACTGTACACCATGCAGAAAATGACCTTCACTAAAATTCTGATTAAACCACGCCGAACGTACAATAGACCATTTCAACGGAGAATTAATCAGGATATCCTCGCATTTCTCCACCGATTCCTGACCACGTCCTGAAAGCAAAACCGTTTTCGATACGGAATTTTCAACCATCCTGTCGACCAGTTCTGATAGCTGTTCCTGCGCGCCCGGAATGGAAGTATCCGGATGTACGATGTATACTTTATCTATATTTTTCAAGGCCTGATCATAAGTGGCAGTATCATTCCAATCGAAGAAACGGGTATCTTCATTCATTTCATCCTTCACGCGAACTGTAGAAAAGACGGTATATCCGAGAGTTTTCAATTTCTTCACCACATAGCGGCCATTTTTTCCACCGCCACCAATCACCAGAATATTCCCATTTATTGTTTTCATATTTTTTAATTTAGAGTACAAAATTATGTCTACTCAATGGATCGTTATGCTTAACTATCATTGAGTATAGCGTTCTCTTTATTCTGTTTTTTTCAATCAGCCATTATTAAAACGGTTTATTTTTTACAACAGATATTTTCAAATACCATCTAATTTTCCTATTTTTCAGTTCAATAAAATGTCCCGGTCCACAAATGCTGAAAATTTTCTACCTCCTACGAAAAGGCCTTAAAAAGTCTTTTGATAACATAAGAAACGAACAACTGAAGAACAATCTGCTTCAGGCGATTCCTTTCTGGATTGGTTCTGTAATCACTGGCTTTTTTGCGGTGATGTATGCTAAGATATTTGCATGGGGAGAACATTTGTTGAATTTCATGATGAACTGGCATGCGTGGATGATCTTCATTATTGCTCCGATCGGGTTTGTGCTTTCGTGGTGGCTGGTCAAAGAATTTGCCCCGAATGCCAAAGGAAGTGGAATTCCACAGGTTATGGCAGCTGTAGAACTAGCTAATCCGAAAGAACATACCAAAATCAGAAGTCTTTTAAGCCTTAAAATCATTGTTTTCAAAATCATTTCATCCGTTGTTCTGGTTATCGGCGGTGGCGCTGTAGGACGTGAAGGACCCACGATACAGATCGCAGGCTCAGTATTCAGAAAAGTCAATGAATATCTTCCGCACTGGTGGCCTAAAATCTCTAAGAAAAACATGATCATGACCGGTGCAGCGGCAGGTCTTGCGGCAGCATTCAATACTCCATTAGGAGGAATTGTATTTGCCGTAGAAGAACTTTCAAAAACGCACATCAACTATTTTAAGACGGCATTATTTACGGCTGTCATCATTGCCGGTTTAACAGCTCAGACTTTGGCGGGCTCCTATTTATATTTAGGATATCCGAAAACCAATGATGTTTCTTTAATGGTGATGTTTCCTATTATTCTTGTAGCAGGAACTGCCGGAATTCTGGCAAGCCAGCTTTCAGTCCTGATGCTCAAAATGAGTGACTGGAAGAAAAGAAAACTGAAAACCGATCAGGCTAATGTCATTTTTCTGGTGATCTGCGCACTGTTTATCGCTTCTATAGCCTACTTCATCAACAGAGAGATTCTTGGCTCCGGAAAGGAAATTATGGAACGTGTTCTTTTTACGAAAGACAAACATGAAGAATGGTATGTCCCGATCTTAAGAATGCTGGGTCCTGCCCTTTCTTTTACATCAGGCGGTGCAGGCGGAATTTTTGCTCCGGCACTTACTGCTGGCGCGAGTATTGGTTCTGTAATTTCAGGAGCCATTCATTTAACCCCTAACGAAACCAATGTGGTCATCCTTGCAGGAATGGTCGCTTTTCTTACCGGAATCACAAGAGCTCCGTTTACATCCGCTATTATTGTCCTCGAAATGACGGACAGACATTCCCTCATTTTCCATCTGATGCTGGCGGGAATGGTTTCATCCATTGCCTCCATTCTCGTGAGCAGGCATTCTCTATATGATGTGATTAAGGTGAATTTTCTGACGGAGATCAGGGGGAAAGAGTAGTTTCGGGATACGGGGTTCGGGTTTGAGAGTCGGAGAGTTTTTGGGTTTGAGAGTTTGGGGATGCAGGTTGTTTAAAGATGTTTGAGTGTAGCATCGTTGTTTGTTGCTAGTTACTCGTTTGTAGTAAATAGGTTGATACAATTATTGTGCTATCTCTAATATATTGATTAAATGCTTCGAACTGATATTTCCCGACTCTTACAACTTAAAATTCACCATTACTATTTTCTAACATTAATTTCAACCTTAACCTTAAAGTCTCATATCTCGTGTCTGATGTCTCATGTCTAATGTCTGATGTCTGAAATCCACCTACAAATATTCACTCCAAACATTGCATATTCCAAATAAATTTTCTAATTTTGCACCTCGAAATAATTAACAAATTCATTTAACATTATGAACAATTACGAAACTGTTTTCATTTTAACTCCCGTTCTATCTGATGCTCAGGTAGAGGAAGCAGTGAAAAAATTTGAAGATCTTTTAAAAGAAAAGAACTGTGAAATCGTTGCCAAAGAGAACTGGGGATTAAAAAAACTAGCTTATCCAATTCAATTGAAAAAGAATGGATTCTACACTTTAATCGAGTTTAAAGGTGAAGGTACTGTAGTTGCTGATTTAGAATTAGCATTCAAACGTGACGAGAGAGTAATCCGTTACCTGACTACAAAACTTGACAAGCACGCTGTTGAGTATGCTGTAACTAGAAGAACTAAAATCAAAGCGGCTAGAGCTTAATTATTAACCCTATTTTTTAAAAAAGACAAGACATGGCAATAGATGAAATGGCTAAACAAGCCTCAGCTGGAGGAGAATCAGAAGTAAAATTCCTTACTCCACTTGATATCAATACAAAATCTGAAAAGAAATATTGTAGATTCAAAAAATACGGAATTAAGCACGTTGATTACAAAGATGCTGACTTCTTATTACAGTTCGTAAACGAGCAAGGTAAGATCTTACCAAGAAGATACACTGGAACTTCTTTAAAATACCAAAGAAAAGTTTCTGCTGCTATCAAAAGAGCAAGACACCTTTCTTTACTACCTTACGTAGCTGACTTATTGAAATAAGACAAAAAAATAAATAGAAGAAGAGGGTAACCTCTTCTTTTGTTGCTGAATAAATAATTAATTCTAACGATTTTTAGATTAAAGAAAAGAAATAATTTCTAAGACATCAGTCTTTTTTCTTTTTTCTTTTTTCTTTTCTCTAGAACTAAAAACGGACAACAACAATGGATATCATTCTAAAAAAAGACGTAGAAAACTTAGGACTTGAGTTTGATACAGTAAGCGTAAAGCCAGGTTATGCAAGAAACTTCTTACTTCCAAAAGGAATTGCACTTTTAGCAACTCCTAAAAACAAAGCAGCTCTGGAAGCTACTTTAGAGGCTAGAAAAGAAGAAGAAGCTAAACTTATCGCTACCGCTAACGGTGTAGTAGATCAATTGAAGAAAACTTCTATCACTATTCCTGCAAAAGTAGGTTCTGGTGACAAGTTATTCGGATCTATCAACAATTCTGATCTTTCTGACGCTCTTGCTAAAGCTGGAGTTTCTGTAGAGAAGAAATACATCAAAATCCCAGGGAACACTATTAAAAGAACTGGTAAAGTTACTGCAAACATCAGACTTCACAGAAATGTTGAGTACAATTTCGAATTCGACATCGTATCTGATGCTCCGGTAGAAGCTCCTAAACCAGCTGCTCCTAAAGCTAAAGTAGTAGTAGAAGAAACTCCTTCTGAAGAAGCATAAGCTTTAAAGAGATTTTCTCAAATATATAAACCACTTCGTTTGAAGTGGTTTTTTTGTTTTTTGTTCTATCTATTAGAAGCTTAATCCCGCTATCCACTCATACTCCTCGCGCAGCCGCTTAGCCAACGCTTACTGCGGGGTAACCGTTTCTATCGGGGCTAAGGAAGCGGGTGACTTCGGGAACCTCAGTCACCCGCTTCCAGTACTCTATCAACAATTAACAGAACATTCGTCATTGTATTGGTGGCTGAGGCTCCCGAAGCCACCCATACAATCACTCCCCTCCTCTCAATTTCTGCTGGTACTCAGTAGGCGGTATTCCTATTACTTTTTTAAAGATATTACTGAATGAAGACAGGCTGTTGTAGCCTACCATCATCGCTATTTCGTACATATTATATTTTCCCTCCATCATTAATTCCAGCGAGCGGGTAATCCTTAAAGCACGTAGGAAACGGACGTAATTCATCCCTAAAATCTCTTTAAACCTCCTGGAGAGGGTTCTGGTACTCATCCCAAATTCTTTTGCCGTAGATTCGATGGTAAGAGGTTTCTCGAGATTAGCATGGATATACTTGGCAATCTTCAGAAGGGTTTCGTCCTTTGGAAACGGATGCTGAACGGGGAAAGCCAGTTTTTTGTCTCTTTTTTCGGGAAGAATACCTTTTAATGCTTTGAGGAAAAAATATCTAGATCCGTCATTTTTTGTGATTTTTCCATTCCAGTCTTTGGTATACAAAATCATTTCCCTGAGAAGATGACTGACTGAATAAATATTAATTTCATCAAAGAAGCCATTTTCATTTTCTTCTTTTTTAAAATAAAAATTATAAAATTCTACATTTGGACTGCTTGAAAAGATATAATGAGGTGTTTCCGCCGGGATCCACATAAAGCATCTTGCCGGAAGGTACCAGTGTTGGAGATCTGTAAAAATATGGACTATTCCACCCTCTGCATAAACCATCTGGGCAGAACTGTGATGATGAATGTCTGTCGTTATGCCTCCTGTAAACACATTATAGACATAAAATTCTGCATCATCTTCCTCTACTGCTTTAAAATGGCTGTCATTCATAGAATAAATGTAAGAAGAAATTTTCACATTGGCGTAAATGAGCAAATCTTTTTCTGCTTTAACAAATAGGGTCCGATCCTGTGCAGCGTAACTTTGCAGCATCAAAATCATTTCAGCAAAAATCCCTTACTTAAATTATGAATATGACATTTAACGCCTTCCAATACAGGTGTATGGCGTTGTCCTTACTGTTGACAGGCAGTTTTTTACACTCACAAATGACCGATTACCAGCATCTGAGCTTGCAGCAGGCTATAGAGACCGGTTTGAAAAATAACAAGAGTATCCGCATCAGCCATTTAAAACAGGAAATGTCTGTTACAAAGGAGAAAGACCTTGCTATGGAAAAACTGCCAGATATTGAATTTCATACCAGCTACAATCAGGTGACCAATCTTTTCCAGCATCAGAATGGCTTTTTCAACAAAGCTACTAAATATGACATCATCAATGGAATGTATGATTTTACCCTTGCAGCCTCGATTCCTGTGTATATGGGTGGAAAAATCAGAAATACAGAAAAAAAAGCAGCGATTGATACCGAAATTTCGGCTCTAAAAACCCATCAGGATGAAAGACAACTGAAAATGGAGATCATTACAGCTTTTCTTCAGATCCATCATTTAAAGGAACAACAAAGCCTTATCAATGATAAAATGAAGGAGGACTCCATTAATATCAAACAGGTAAAAGCTTTAAAAGCCAATGGAGTTGTCACGGTGAATGAAGTCCTGAGAACGTCTTTGCAGCTTTCGAACCATACGATGAGCTGGACAGAGCTGGATAACGATATTCAGATCGCAGAACATAAACTTAAAACTATTCTTTCGCTTCCGGAAAACCAGGAAATGCATGCAAACACGGAAGATCTGATCTCCGACAAAGCTTCGGTTCCCTATATCGATGAGCTTACCGAAACGGCTTTGCATCAAAATGAATCGGTAGAAATGACCCACAAAAACCTTTCGTTAAAACAATTGGATCAGAAAATCACGAAAGCGAATTATTTACCGAGAATCACAGCCGGTGGAGAATATTTTATAAAGTACCCGAATATGATGTTTTTTCCTCCCGAACCATATGCCTACCGCCTTGGAATGCTGGGTGTCAATCTTACCTATCCGATTGAAAACCTGTATAAAAACAAATACAAAATGCAGGAAGCCAGGGAAAATATTGATCTGGCCCAACTTCAGATCGAAGAAAACGATGAAAATGTGCGGCATCATGTGTATGAAGCGTATAAAAAATTTGAAGAAACTGATCAGAAGGTTAAAATCGCAGAGGAAGCCATTGGTCAGGCCAAAGAAAACTACAGAATTGTAAAGACAAAATACGCCAATAAATTAAGTCTGATCACCGAGCTAATCGACGCAGACAATGCTTATCTGGAGGCTGAATCCAATCTTATCTCCGTAAAAATCAACCGACAATTAAAATATTACCAACTCCAGTACACGATTGGAAACTTATAAAAACTATGGCAAAGAAACAACTGACACAAAAGGAAAAAAGAATCAACAAAACGATCACCCTGCTGGCCTGGATCCTGATCATCAGCGGGATTACAGGAATGGTAAGCTTCTTTCTATTCTCAAGAAAAAATGTCACCACGAATGATGCCCAGATCGAGCAATATATTACACCCGTTTCCAGTAAGGTTTCAGGCTTCATTAAAACGATACAGTTCGAAGAAAACCAGTTCGTCCGAAAAGGAGATATATTAATCGTCATAGACAACAGAGAGTTTGTCAACCAGGTGAAAATGGCGGAAGCAGGCCTTCATGCAAATGCTGAAAACATCACCACCATTGAAAGCGGTGTCAATACCAAAGAAAGTGATTCCAAAATCATCGATGCTAAAATTGCTTCAGCCAAAATTGATATCTGGAGAACGGAACAGGATTTTAAGCGGTATAAAAATTTAGTTTCAGAAGATGCAGCCACAGAACAGCAATTTGAGAATGTAAAAGCTTCCTATGAACAGGCCAAAGCCAATCTTTTAGCCTTAGAACAGCAGAAAAATGCGGTGAGAGCAGGTGCCAATGAGCAGCAGACAAAAGTAGCTCCCGTCAAAAGTCAGATCCAGCAGAGTTCTGCAAGCCTGAATAATGCTAAGCTTTTTCTTTCCTATACCGTGATTACAGCACCTTATGATGGCTGGGTCGGGAAAAAGACCATCCAGGAAGGACAACTTATTAAAGAAGGCCAGGCTCTGGTACAAATTGTGAGCAAAGAAAAATGGATTATCGCGAATTATAAAGAAACCCAGCTCGGACAGATCGATCCGAAACAGGAAGTTACAATCACGGCAGATGCTTATCCTGATATTGAATTTAAAGGAAAAGTGGTTTCCGTATCTCCTGCTTCCGGTTCACAGTTTTCCCTCGTAAAGCCGGATAATGCCACCGGAAACTTCGTGAAAATTGAACAACGATTTCCTGTGAAAATTATTCTCGATAATAATCAAAATAACGAAAAACTACTTTCCGGGATGAATGTTCTGGTGAGTGCAAAGAAAATATAGTGATTTAGTGTGAATGTTAGAGAATGTAAGGGTGTGTGAGTTATTAGAGCTGAACGATAGTAATGCAGAAGAATACTTTAATAATGATCACATCCTCACATTTTTAAGTTCGCATATTATCATTTAATAAACAGCCTTAGATTTTTTCAGCGGAAAGACACATTTGCATCGACAGACTTATTATTATTCTTAAGTATTTGTCAATTTACCTTTTACTTTTACACCCTGCTTCTTTGTCTTTCCGCGTTTTTTTCTCCCACCCCCAAATCAACTAATCATCAAATCAACACATCAACGAATCAACACATCAACCATGCAGCATCATACAGTTTATCACAAATGGGTCCCACAATGGCTGAAATTACCCCTTCTTGTACTTGCTCTTTTTCCACACCTGATGTTATTGTCGCTTTTGCATTCCAATAGTGCTTTCACGTCTTCTTTTATGGATGTCGATTCGGATGACATCCAGTATTTAATGATTTTGATGTACGGGACATTTGTGGTTACACTTTTAGTTTTACAACGGTTTTTAGCCTATTTCAGCGTGAAGTATTATATTCTTCTGATGGCTTCTGTTTCGGTGATTATCCTGTATGTTTTATCAATCACAAATAATTATCAGGTTATTCTGGTGATCCGTTTTCTGGAAGGCATTTTCGGACTGTTCGAAGGTGCGATTTTTCTTCCGCTGATTATCGCCGAATTAAAAACAAAACACGCCAAAGTAATAGCCTATCTGTTCATGTACAGCATCATGCTTACCGGGGGAACCATCACCACTTCTTTACTGAAATCCAGTATTGAAGATTATGATTTCAAGCATATGATCCTGATGATGGCTTACTTTCACATCTTTGTCCTGATCATTGGAATTGCTCTTTTTAATACCAACAGATTCTTTCCTAAAATGCCTCTATATCAGCTGGACATTACCAGTTGGTTCCTGCTTTGGGCTTGCCTGCAGTCAGGAGGTTATGCCATTATTTACGGAAAAAGACTGATGTGGCTGGAGTCCGACACGATTATCATGTGTTTTTTCATATTTCTTCTTTCCGGAGGATTATTTATGCTAAAGCAAAGGAATTCCAAAAGACCTCTTTTTCATTATGAAGTGTTCAGTTCTAAAAATGTCATTGCCGGAATGATTATGTTCTTTATTTTCTATCTGATCCGATCAGGTTTAAATAATGTATACAGCATTATGGCCGTCGTTTGGAAATGGCCATGGGATTATATTGTGAATATTCAATACTGGAATGTGGCAGGGACTTTATTGGGCGTTATTTTATCCGGAATCTGCCTGATGCGTGGTGTTTCTTCAAGAATTGTCTTCTTCACCGGATTTCTGCTGCTGGCCATTGATTGTGCATGGTTTACATATACCTTTTATCCGGATACGACCCTTTCCACGATCTGTCCGCCTTTATTTTTACAAGGAATCGCACAAGGTCTACTATTTACGCCACTTGTATTCTTTTTAATTTCCGGGATGCCTGAGCAATATGTCGCCAATGCCACGGCCTTAGGAACCACTACCCGTTTCTGGACCACTGCAATCGGATATGCCCTGATGCAGAATCTGATGCTGTTTTTAACATTAAAACATTCTGACACTTTAAGTTTCAATATGACCGATTCCAATCCTGTTTTCTACAGCCAGTGGAATCAGATTTTCGGAGCTAATCTGTCTAAACTGCCGGTTAATGAATCCCTGTCTATGACTGCCGGTGCATTTAAAGCAAAAATAACCGCTCAGTCGATTCTTCTTTCCAATATGGAGATTTTCACCGGACTTTTCTGGCTGGCACTGATTACGGCTTTTGCTTTGCTGCTGTATCATCCCGTAAAAATTGCAGTGAGAAATATTATGTGATTATTTAGGCCGAAAATTTGCTGTACTTCAGGAAATTTGATTTTATGGACATTCAGGAAATTGTATCGAATCAACAGGCTTTTTTCAAAACCCAGCAGACAAAGAACCTCAAATTCAGGAAAATGTATCTTGAAAAGCTTCGGGATATTATTCTAAAGAATGAAGATCTTTTATATGAAGCCATTCACAAGGATTTCGGGAAATCAAAGTTTGATACTTTTACCACAGAACTTTCTTTTGTCCTGAATGATATTCATTATTATCTGAAGAACTTAAATTCACTTTCAAAGCCTAAAAAAGTCACGACTAATCTTTCCAATCAGATCGGTAAAAGCAGTATTCATCCCGAACCGTTGGGCTGTGTCCTGGTTATTGGTGCCTGGAATTATCCTTATCAATTGTCACTTTCTCCTATGATCGCCGCACTGGCTGCGGGAAACTGCTGTATTTTAAAACCCAGCGAAATAGCAGAAAATACAATGAAAGTGATGGCAAAACTCATCAATGAGAACTTTCCGCCCGAATATTTGTATGTATACGAAGGTGGCATTGATAAAACTACAGAGCTTTTAAAACTGAAATTTGATAAAATATTTTTTACAGGAAGCACAAAAGTTGGAAAAATCGTGTACAAGGCAGCTGCAGAACATTTAACACCCGTTGTTCTTGAATTGGGAGGAAAGTCTCCTGCAATCATCACTAAAGATGCAGACCTTGAAGTAGCCGCCAAAAGAATCGTCTGGGGAAAATTTCTGAATGCGGGACAAACCTGTGTAGCCCCGGATTATCTGCTTGTAGAAGAAGCTATTCATGAACAGTTTCTAGAAATGCTGAGAAAATATATCACAGAATTCAAATACGAATCTGGTTCCGAACAATATACAAGAATTATCAACCGTAAAAATTTCGACCGTCTCATAAAGCTTATCGATCAGGAGAAGATTTATTTCGGAGGAAATTTTGATGAAACAAAACTGCATATTGAACCCACTATTCTGCATAATGTAACCTGGGAAGATGATGTCATGCAGGAAGAGATTTTCGGTCCGATACTTCCTGTGATCACCTTTACTCATTTTAATCCGGTTTTAAATACTATTTTGGACCATGAAAAACCATTGGCCGCCTATTTGTTCACCCATAATTCTGAGGAAAAAGAAGCTTTTACATCGAAACTATCGTTTGGTGGCGGATGTATCAATGATGTCATCATGCATTTAGGTAATGAACGATTACCGTTCGGAGGAGTTGGAGCTTCCGGTATCGGAAATTACCATGGAAAATATGGATTCGAAGCTTTTTCACATCAGAAATCTATCCTTGAAAAAGCAACCTGGGGTGAACCCAATATTAAATATCCACCCTATTCTGAAAAAAAATTAAGCTGGATTAAGAAATTACTATAATTATTCCCATTACTGAGATTTATATATAATAATTTGTACATTTATAGATGAACATTTAAATCTATATAATTATGAAAAATTTTAAAAAATTATCTCGTAAACAGCTAAAAACGCTTTCTGGTGGCAGTTCGTGTGCTGGCACTTGTGCAGATGGTTCCTTTATATCTTTAAGTTCTTGCACTTCATGTTTAGATTATCAGGGAGGAGGTGTAGCGTGTTTTAATTCACACGATAATAGCATACATGTGGAAAATTGCTAGTCTAAAAAAAGAGGCTATCTTTTTGGAAGAGCCTCTTTATCTTATCTTAAATAGTATCACTTAAGCTTTACCTGTTTGCAAAAACTTTTTTACTTTTTCTTTACTATATCCCTTTCCTTCCTCTAAAACTTCGCTTTGTTGTACATTTAATTTTTTTCCATTCTTATCTAATATGATAAAAAAAGGATAAAATTGCTGTTCATTTATATTTATGTATTGACTGAAAACTTTTTCATTTTTATTTTCGGGAGAGTAATTCAGGTGATAATAAAGATAATTTTTATCTACAATTTCCTTCAACTCAGGGGTACTTTGAACAAAATTATTAAAACGGAGACACCAGATACACCAGTTTCCACCCGCCTGAATGATGATATTTTTCCCTTCTTTTTTAGCCTTGGCAATTAATGTGTTGATATCATCCTCTGCATTGGCTTTCGGATCGTAGGGTTTAGGAAGTTTGGCTTTTTCCTCACCTGCTTTCTTCTTCGCATCCAGTTCAGCCTGATCAGTTTTCACCAAAAGGGCATTATCCTTCTGTCTTCCTTCCGGTACATTTTTTGTTTCCTGTGAAAAAGCAAATATACTCAGTCCCAGAAAGGCTATAATCGACAATTTTTTCATAAGATAAAAATAAAAAAAATTTATACTTATTGCAAGCAAAAATAGAACCATAATTTTATTATCACTAGATTTGCATGTTTTATGAATTTCTTAATCAAAATATTATATTTCATTTCAAAACTTCCGCTTAAAGTATTGTATATTTTTTCGGACGTTATGTTCTTTCTGAACTACTATCTGGTAGGCTACCGAAAGAATGTCATTACCCAAAATCTGCAAAAGTCTTTCCCTGAAAAGTCGGAAGAAGAGATCAGAATCATCCGAAAGAAATTCTATCTTAACTTCTCTGATTATCTTGTAGAGACTATTAAATCTTTCAGTATTTCTGAAACGGAAGCCAGAGTAAGAATGCAGCACATCAATCAGGACGTATTTCATGAAGCCAAAGCTGAAGGCAAAAATGTCATCATGCTTGCCGGCCATGTCTTTAATTGGGAATGGATGAATGCTTTCGCGAGAGTTATTCCTCAAAAACATTGTCATCCGGTATACAGAAAGGTCAACAGCGATTTCTGGGAAAACCAGATGAAAAAAGTAAGAAACAAATTTGGCAATGAAGCGCTGGAGGCGAATGAAGTGATCATGAATATCTTCAGGTCTAAAAATGATGGTGAATCAGCCTATATGTTTGTGGCAGATCAGACTCCGCATGTTGCTCATGTCAATTACGGATTAGATTTTCTTCACCAGAGAACACCTGCCTTTATAGGGTATGACAAACTGGCTACCAGAATGGACCTTGCCTTTATTTATTGCGAAATGAAGAAAGTAAAACGGGGCTATTACCAGGTGAACTACCGCAGAATATATCCGGACGGTGAAAAGTTTACAGAACACGAAGTGGTGAAAAAATTCCATCATCTTCTGGAAAATACACTTCACAAAAATCCTGACAACTATCTTTGGTCCCATAGAAAATGGAAATATCAAAGTGCTATTAAAACATTTGATGGCGATAAAAAATAATCCTGATGCCTAAAAAATTAGCCGTTGCTATCTTAAACTGGAATGGTAAAAACTGGCTTGAGAAATTCCTTCCAAGCGTGGTGAGTTTTTCCCAAGATGCAGATATTTATGTCATCGACAATCTTTCTACTGATGACTCTGTAGCGTTTGTACAGACCCATTTTCCTGCCGTAAAAATCATTAAAAACACTCAAAACTACGGTTTTGCCGGTGGATATAACGAAGGCTTAAAGGAAATAAACAATGAATACTATTGTCTTCTCAACTCTGATGTAGAAGTTACTGAAAACTGGACAGATCCGGTGCTCGAATTATTTGAGAAAGACGCTTCCATAGCAGCAATACAACCGAAAATACTTTCTTTTAATCATAAAACATTTTTTGAATTTGCCGGAGCTGGTGGTGGCCTTATTGACAATCTGGGCTATCCTTACTGTCGGGGACGTGTCTTCGATGATGTGGAAGAAGATCTAGGACAATATGATGATGAAACAGAGATTTTCTGGGCTTCAGGATGCAGTTTCTTTATCCGTTCAAAGGATTTCTGGGAACAGAAAGGTTTCGATGAACGGTTTTTTGCCCATCAGGAAGAAATCGATCTTTGCTGGAGGCTGATTAACTCAGGAAGAAAAACTTTCTACACCGGAAAATCCAAAGTCTATCACGTAGGTGGAGGAACACTCAACAAACAAAGCGCTCAAAAAACATACTTAAATATCCGCAATAACCTTTCTATGATGCTGAAAAACCTTCCGTTTCCCAAACTGATATGGTTAATTTTTTTCAGACTTTGTTTAGACGGAATTGCCGGAATTTATTTCGGATTAAAAAACGGATTTCCACATCTGTGGGCCGTTGTAAGAGCGCATTTCGGATTTTACGGACAGCTTCCGGGAACATGGAAACTCCGTCAAAATCATCAGAAGAGCAATTTCTATCAATCAAAATGGCTGATCTTCAGGCATTTTTTGGGTGGAAAACATTAGAGTATTAGAGTATTAGAGTATTAGAGTATTAGAGTATTAGAGTATTAGAGTATTAGAGTGCAAATATCTGACTATTTTATTTTAAGGGAAAAATTCTTAACTTCAAAAAACGTTAAGCTTTAAACCTTCCATTTAAAACCCTGAACGCTAAATAACACCGGCAACTAACCAACCAGCAACTTATAATTTATAATTCAAAAAGATGGATTTCTGCGCAATAGATTTTGAAACGGCAACTCACGAGAAGAATTCAGCGTGTGAAATGGGTATTTGTATTGTTCAGGATTCCAAAATCGTGGAAACGAAGACCTGGCTGATCAAACCGCCAAGCTTTCCCTATTTCAGCAGATTTAATATTGCCGTCCATGGGATTACTCCCGACGATGTAAAGGATGCTCCTACTTTTGATGAGATCTGGTACGAAGCTGAAGAAATGATGTACGGATCACTGATGATTGCCCACAATGCAAGCTTTGATGCGGGGGTTTTAAGAGGCTGTTTCCAGCATTACGGTATGTTTACCCCAAAGCTGAATTATCTTTGCAGTATTCAGCTCGCTAAAAAATCATGGAATTATCTTCCAAAATACGGACTAAAACATCTGGCAGAACATCACCAGATCAGTCTGAACCATCACCGCGCCGGAGACGATGCAGAGGCTTGCGCAAAAATTGCACTGTTGGCTTTTGAAAAATTAATCATTACTGAAAACGACGAAATCCATGAATCTTTTTTAAATAAATACATCAAAAAACTATAACCCCATGAAAAAACTTTTACTTCCGGCTGTCATTATTGTCAGCACCCTATTCCAGGCACAAAGCTCGGAACTCCTGAGTACAACATGGAATCTAAAGAAAGTAATTAAAAACAACATTACTTATGATCTTCCGCAGAATAGCGAAATAGGAGCTCCCACACTAACCTTCACTCCTCCTCCCGGAGCTTCGGGAACATACGTCACCATGGACAGTCATTTCTGTGGGACGAGTGTTTGGGCAATGATTTATCAGATGGACATTCATCCAACCAATTTTACATTTTGGACTTATGGAGCGGGACCCAACGAAACCTGTACACTCCCTGAAAATGTAAATTTTGCGAATCAATATTATCATTATTTCGCCTTTAATTCAGATAATCATCAGTACGTAATTACCAGTTCAGGAAACACAAGAAATCTAGTTCTCACCAATAATCTGGGAGATAAGGCATTTTATGAAAGTGGTTTCTTAGCCACCAAAGAATCGGAGGCATCTAAAACTGCGTCAATAAAGATTTATCCTAATCCTGTTAAAGACAGTTTCCTTGAAATCAAGGGTATTGATCACATTGAATGGACAAAAATTTATACCGCTGAAGGGAAACTCGTTCAGCAGAATTCTAAAGATTCCAGAATAGATGTTTCCGGCCTTTCAAAAGGAGGCTATTTCTTAGAAATCAAATCTCAGAAAGGAATAAGCAGACATCAGTTTATCAGGGAATAATCCTAATTTTTTTGATATCAGATTTCAGACATAAGATTTCAGACTTTCAACTGAGATGAAGAATGTCAATGGTGAATTTTGCTCCGCAAATGAATCGTGAATGTAGGTTGGAGAATAAGAGTCAAGACATTAGATATCAGAATGTCAGATTTAAGACTATAATTTATTAGCTTAAATACTACCAACCAACAACTCATAAACCAGTAACTAGCAACCAAAATTTACCCTGAAACTCATAACTCAGCTTAATTGCTTAACACTTCAGACAACAGGTTGAACTTTGGGATCTCTATCTCAAAGGTTTCCTGCGTATCCGTGTTTTTAACGAGGTATTTTCCGCTCATATTACCTACGCCGGACCGAAGCATTACATTGGAGAAATAAGCGAAATTTTCGCCTGTGGGAATTTCCGGTGTCAATCCGATTACACCATCACCAATAATCTCTGTGTATCCAAAACCGACATCAAAGATGAGCCATTTTCTTTTAAGTACTTTAATGGGAAAGCTTCCGTCATTTTCTATTGTAATATTGTACTTAAAGACATAACGGTTTTCGGAAGGATAACTGTTTTTACTATCATATTCAGGTATTACTGAAACTTTGATATTGGAAGTCATTTTTGAGAACATCACCTTAGTTTTTATAACAGATACAAAAATCTCGCCTTTTTTAAGGCGAGATTGTAAGTTATCTTAAAATTTTATTAAATTTTATAGTCCAAGGCCTTTTCTTTCGTCGCCTCCCATTAAAATTTCAACAGGATTGTCGATACCTTCTTTTACCGCTACAAGGAATCCTACAGATTCTTTTCCATCGATAATTCTGTGGTCATAAGACATGGCAACGTACATCATTGGTCTGATCACTACCTGTCCGTCTACCGCTACCGGTCTCTGGATGATGTTGTGCATTCCAAGAATAGCAGACTGTGGAGGGTTGATAATCGGTGTAGACATCATAGATCCGAAAGTACCACCATTTGTAATCGTGAATGTACCGCCAGTCATTTCATCAACTGTAATTTTACCGTCTCTTACTTTAGTCGCAAGATCTTTGATGTTGGCTTCAACTCCACTGAAAGACATGTTTTCAGCATTTCTCAATACCGGAACCATTAATCCTTTAGGACCTGAAACTGCAATTGAAATATCGCAGAAATCATAGTTGATTTTGAAATCTCCGTCGATAGATGCATTTACATCCGGGTACATTTGTAATGCTCTTGTCACCGCTTTTGTAAAGAAAGACATGAAGCCTAATCCTACTCCGTGTTTCTGAGCAAATTCTTCTTTGTATAATTTTCTTAATCTGAAAATTTCAGACATATCAACTTCGTTGAAAGTGGTCAACATCGCTGTTTCGTTCTTTACAGAAACAAGTCTTGAAGCGATTTTTCTTCTTAGAACTGAAAGTTTAGTTGTTGTAGTTGTACGTGCACCAGTTGCTGTAGAAGGTGTTCCACCTAAAGCAGGAACTGCAGCCAATTCTGCGTCTGTTTTAGTGATTCTTCCGTCTCTTCCGCTTCCTGAAACCTGTCCAGTCTCAATTCCTTTTTCGTCAAGGATTTTTTTAGCGGCAGGAGATGGAGCTCCTGTTGCGTACGTTTGTGGAGCAGCTACCGGAGCAGCTGGTTTTGGAGCTTCTTGTTTAGCCGGTTCAGCAGCTTTCGGAGCCTCTTCCTGTTTTGGAGCTTCAGCAGCAGGTGCGCTTCCGCCTGCAGGTCTTGGAGCATCCACATCAATTAAACAAACTACCTGGCCAACCTGTACTACATCACCCTCTTCTGCTTTTAACGTGATCACACCGCTTTGTTCTGCAGGTAATTCAAGAGTTGCTTTATCTGAGTCTACTTCTGCGATGGGCTGATCTTTTTCTACATAATCACCATCTTTCACAAGCCAAGTTGCAATTTCAACTTCTGTAATGGATTCTCCCGGTGAAGGAACTTTCATTTCTAAAACTGACATATTGAGTATTTTTTATTTTTTAATTGGATATTATTCTTAATTACACGGTAACGGGTCTTTTTGCAGGAGCATCATCTCTGTCGAAAACTCTGTTGATCACTGCATTCTGGCTTTTTTCAAACATTTTGTGACTTCCCGGAGCCGGAGCACCGCTTGGTACTGGAGCTACAATCTGGATTCCCGTATCTCTGAAGTTTCTCAGGATATAAGACCATGCGCCCATGTTTTCAGGTTCTTCCTGAGCCCAGATCAGCTGTGTTCTGCTGTCGTACTTGCTGAAGATAGCTTCTATAGCATCTGTCTGAAGCGGATATAACTGCTCGAATCTTACCAGTGCAATATTTTCACAGTTAAGTTCTTCTTTCTTCGCTAATAATTCGAAGTACAGTTTACCTGAACACAATACTAATTTTTCTACTTTTTTAGGATCTGCTTTAGGATCATCCAATATAGGCTGGAATGAACCGTTTGCAAAATCTTCCAGTGGAGAAACCACTTTAGGGTGTCTCAACAGAGATTTAGGGCTCATTACGATCAGTGGCTTTCTGAATGTCCATTTAAGCTGTCTTCTTAATAAGTGGAAATAGTTGGCTGGTGAAGTAACGTTGGCTACTACCATATTTTCGTTCGCACAAAGCGTTAAGAATCTTTCTAATCTCGCTGAAGAGTGTTCTGCTCCCTGACCTTCTGAACCGTGAGGCAACAGCATCACCAATCCGTCCTGGATCTTCCATTTCTCTTCTGCAGCAGCCAGATACTGGTCAACGATGATCTGAGCACCGTTTACAAAGTCTCCGAACTGAGCTTCCCAGATCGTTAAAGTATTAGGGGAAACCATTGCATATCCATAGTCGAAACCTAGAACTCCATATTCTGAAAGGTGAGAGTTGAATACATCAAATCTGCTTTCTGATACATGTCTCAACGGAATATATTCTTCTTCCGTATCTTCCGTTTTCACTACTGCGTGTCTGTGAGAGAATGTTCCTCTTTCCACATCTTCTCCGGAGATTCTTACATTGTGACCTTCCACAAGAAGCGTAGCATATGCCAACCATTCTCCAAGAGCCCAGTCTAATGAATTTCCTTCAATAGCTTTAACACGGTTATCAAACAGTCTTGTAATTTTATTGATGAACTTTTTGTCTGCAGGAAGAGATGACATTTTAATCGCCAGCTCTTTAAGCTTCTCTAAGTCATATTTTGTATCTACAGGAATCTGAACTGCACCTCTTTTTCCGATAGGATAATTGGTCCAGTCATCTGCCATAAACAGATCCATTACATTTTTTTCGATTTCTTTGGAAGCATCAAAGTCTTTATCTAAAAGCACTTTGAAATCTGATTCCATTTTTGCGATCACATCGTTTGAAGTGATGCTGTCCTTAAGCAATTTATCTTTATAAATTTCTCTTGGGTTCGGGTGTTTTGAAATCAATTTGTAAAGATTAGGCTGCGTAAATCTAGGCTCATCACCTTCGTTGTGACCATATTTTCTGTATCCTAATAAATCGATATAAACGTCTTTACCGAACTTCGCTCTGAAGTCTGCAGCAAAATGCATTGCATGAACTACTGCTTCAGCATCGTCAGCATTAACGTGCATTACCGGAGATTCAGTTACTTTTGCAATGTCAGTACAGTATGTTGAAGATCTTGCATCCGCATAGTTGGTGGTAAACGAAACCTGGTTGTTAACAACGATATGAACCGTTCCTCCTGTTTTGTAACCTTCCAGCGTCATCATCTGAGCTACTTCATAAGCAATACCCTGGCCGGCGATAGCACCGTCACCGTGGATTACGATAGGAAGAATCTTAGAACCGTCTCCTTTGTATTTGTCATCTATCTTCGCACGGCAGATCCCTTCTACAAGAGCCGCTACGGTTTCAAGGTGAGATGGATTCGGGGTAAGGTTGATAGCTACTTCTTCTCCTGAAGCAGTTTTCACTATTTTAGATGATCCTAAGTGATATTTAACGTCACCTGAGAATACATCCTCTTCGAATTCTTTTCCTTCAAATTCTGAGAAGATCTGCTTGTAAGATTTCCCGAAAATGTTTGACAACACGTTCAGTCTTCCTCTATGCGCCATTCCAAGAACCACTTCATCTACTCCTAATTGAGAAGATCTTGAGATCAGCTGATCCAATGCAGGAATTAAGGTTTCCCCTCCTTCCAGAGAGAATCTCTTCTGTCCTACAAATTTAGTGTGAAGGTAGTTTTCGAAAGCTACTGCCTGATTTAATTTTAGTAAAATCTCAGTTTTTTCGTTGGCAGAAAGACTTGGGTGATTTTCGTTCACCTGAAGCCACTTCTTAATGAAATCTTTTTCTTCAACGTTGTTGATATACGTATACTCTACTCCGATAGAACCGCAGTAGATACTTTCTAAATGCTTGATCAGATCCTGTAGTGTTGCAGGTTCTTTCATCCCTGTTTCAACAGCACAGTTGAATTTTGTATTTAAATCCTCCTTGCTAAGACCGAAGTTCTCGATGTCTAAAGTAGGCGTATAGTGTCTTCTTTCTCTAACCGGGTTTGTTTTTGTGAACAAGTGCCCTCTCGTTCTGTAAGCCTCGATAAGGTTTACTACCTTGAACTCTTTTTTGATGTGTTCCGGAACTTCTCCACCGGCTACTGCCTGAGAGATCTGCTGTACTGCCGGAGCAGCGTTGGCCGGAGCCTGAATGTATTGAATGTTATCATCATCTCCATAGTTCTCCAAAGCGAAATCGAAGCCTTGAAAAAAGGCTTTCCATGATGGCTCCAAAGAATCCGGGAATTTTAAGTATTGTTGGTATAAATCCTCAATTAACTGAGAATGAGCTGCGTTTAGGAATGAAAATCTGTCCATTATTACAGTTTATCTATTATTAAAATTTATTTGTAGAATTAATCTTCAAATTTAATAAAAAAAACCGAGTTAGGACAGCCTGAGACCGTTAAAAAAAATTAAGAAAAAAATAAATGAAAAAAAATTACTTAAACACTGATAATGAGAGCTTCATGTTTACCTCCTGTCCTTCTATCGGACGTTCAATAAAGGTTTGACGGATATCTCCGAAGCGCATCTCGTCTTTTTTAGCCTTCTGAATCAGCTGCTGAACGGCCCTTATTCTGCCTTCGTAATTTCCTTTGTAGTAGATCACATAGTTTTGGGAAGGATTGATTGTACGGAAATTGAAATTATTATCGGTAACTCCGATCTTCTTGGAAAGAGGAATTCCCAGAAAGTAAGAAATCTCTTTGTCTTTGTAGTTATCTGCATCGGTGATCAGGATCGGAAAGCCGAATTCATCGTCTTTTTTACCGAGATCCATCGTGATATAGTTGTAAATTTTACTATAATTCATCACTATATTTTTATACAGCGCTTCTTTCTTATTGGATGCACTCACATTGATCCCCAAAATCAGTTTATCTTCTTCATTTTCCACCATCAGACTGTCATATTTGATGGAAGCCATCTGGTTGTCTTTTTCCACTTTATTGCCCAATACATTTTTCAGATTCACCATGCTTTTGTTGATGTTTTCAGCAAACCGGTCTTCTGTCCAGAAATTTTCCACTCTCCTAAACACGGAAAGTTTTGGCGTGTGAACATTCCAGGTGATCTTCGTCTTTTCCGCCGAAACTACTTTAAACTGAACGTCAACGACCGTCGGATTTTCGTTTCTGTCCTCAAAAAGCTGGTACCGAAGGCTATTTAATGGATTTTCGTAACGGATGAACATTTCACCGTCCGTATCATTTTTAGGATCTACATAACTGATGGCACCACCCTGTCCTTCATACGGCGTATAATAATCAATATCGATAGACTGCGAACTTGTAAAAAAGTTGTTCCAGCGCGTAAAATGCTGAAGATTATTAAACTGGGCAAAGACTTTATCAACGGGATAATCGATCTCTTTTTCTATTTTAAAGTCCTTGTTTTCATCCACAAAATAATACATGGAAGCAGCATAAGCTCCTACCAACAAAACAAGAATCACGGCTGTAATTTTAAAAAAACGCATCGCACAAAAGTAAGACAAATAAAAAAAGTGACCAATATGTTGATCACCCTAGTTTTATGTTTAACACTTATTAACCTGATGGAGGTTGAAGACAGGAAGATGGATGTGGGAAGATAGAAGTTATTGTCCGGGAATTTAATGACTGAAAATACTTTTAATAACTTTTTAAAATTCTATCCGTGTGAACCAATTTTATAGTTGGAAATCACAAAGACGCGGGAATTTATCTCTGATAAAATTGTATAATGTCATTGCGAGGAGCTATGCGACGAAGCAATCTCTAAAATACTTTTTTGTAGCATAAATCAGAGATTGCTTCACCTAAAGGTTCGCAATGACAAGGTGTTTTTACATCTATCGCATGAAAGAAAACCGCTTCAAAAGTTTTCTTCTTGTTATCCAATGTGCGTTCCCGAAGGAAGAACCGCTCCTTTTTTCACCACTACGATTCCATCCTGCACGGAATGGGTTCCGTAATCGCCATCCGGAAGGTGTTTCCCTCCGATGATCTTGACATTGTCACCGATGTAACAGTTTTTATCAAGAATCGCCTTTTCAATGTAACAGTATTTCCCGATTCCCATGTTTGGACGGCCGTTTCTGTCATTGAGGACAATTTCTGTCGTATTCTGGTAGAAATCGGCACCCATCACATAAGAATTCACGATGGTACTTCCTTTATCTATTCTTGTTCTGTTTCCGATCACTGAATTCTCGATTTTATCAGCCATAATGATGCATCCGTCTCCGAAAACAGCCTTGCTTACGTAAGAACCGTTGATCTTAGACGGCGGAAGCATTCTCGCCCTTGTATAGATGGGTGAAGAAGAAAACAGATTGAATTGCGGAAGATCCTGACAAAGGTCCAGATTCGCTTCATAAAATGATTCTATGGTTCCGATATCCGTCCAGTAGCCTTCGTACTGATAGCTTAATGTTTTATACTTTCCGATTGAGTTTGGAATGATATCTTTTCCGAAATCATCACCAGCTCCATCTTCGAACATTTTCTTAAGGATCGTTCTCGTGAAAATATAGATTCCCATCGAAGCCAGGTATTCTTTTCCTTTATGCTTGTTTTCCTCTGAAACTTCAGATTTTAAGCTGTCCAATATGTCGTACTCAGGCTTTTCATAGAAAGAAGTGATATTTCCGTCATCATCAGACTTTAAAATCCCGAATCCGGTTGCATCTTTAGCTACTACGGGAATGGTCGCAATCGTCACGTCACCTCCGTTTTCAATGTGAAAATCCAGCATTTCCCTGAAATCCATCTGATAGAGCTGGTCACCGGAAAGGATCAGAATATAATCATAATCATACTTCTCCAGGTGCTTCATCGACTGGCGCACTGCATCTGCTGTTCCCTGATACCAGCTTTCATTTTCCACATTCTGCTCGGCAGCAAGAATATCTACAAAGCCTTTGCTGAAAATATCAAAGTGATAAGAATTCTTGATATGTGAATTTAAGGAAGCTGAATTAAACTGCGTTAAAACCAGGATTTTATTGAGCCCCGAATTCAGACAGTTGGAAATTGGAATATCTACCAGCCTGTATTTTCCTGCAATAGGAACTGCCGGTTTTGATCTTGAATACGTTAACGGGAATAATCTTGTCCCTCTGCCGCCTCCCAAAACAATGGAGATTACATTTCGTTTCATAAGTATCTTGCGTTTTATTGAATTAATTTTCTATTTTTTAATATTTGAGCTAAAAAAACAATCTGCATTAACCAATTTTATAATTGAAAATCGCAATGGCAGACAAAGATTTTTAAATCCTCCTTGCTTCAAGATAAACAAAGCCGCTTCGCTTATTTTTGATATACAAAATTGTATTCCATTGATAAGTTTACGCCTTTGTTTATCTTAATAATATGACATTTTTAATCAATGAAATCCTTGTCTTTCTTTGCGATAAAAATACCATTCATTAAAAGTATATTTTTCTACAATCTTAAGCTCTTTTATTTTCTTGTTTAATACCTCCTTTCTGCATTATGAATTTAAAATCACGCTTTCGTTTTATCAGTTTTTATATAAAGCTATATATTTTTCTGCAGATTTCTCCCATGCAAAATCAAAATTCATGTTGGCATGGATAAGTTCTTTCATCACTCCTTTCTGATTATAAATTCCCAGCGCCCTGTTCATGGCATGGACAATATCATCTACGCCCGGATAGGTGAAATTCAGACCCGCTCCACCGGTGGAAATATCTTCTACCGTATCTCTTAAACCGCCTGTATATCTCACGACAGGAACCGTCCCATATCTCATGGAATACATCTGGTTCAGTCCGCAAGGCTCTACTCTTGACGGCATCAGCAGAAAGTCCGCCGAAGCATAGATCTTATGGGAAAGATGTTCTTTATACCCCAGATCCAAAGCAAAATTGGTGTAGGTATGAGCATATTCTTTGAGCTTATTTTCAATATAAGTATTTCCTGAACCGAGGATTATCATATTTAAAGCTCCATAACTCTGTTTAATGCTTCTCCAGACCACATCCGGAAGAAAATCTGCTCCTTTTTCCGTAGCAAATCTTCCTATGAAAGCGAATAGCGGCAGTTCAGGCTTCAGTCCATATTCTTTGCAGAGTTTTTCTTTGTTTTTTTTCTTTTGGGCAACTGCATTTTTAATGTTAAAATTAAAATCCAGCATCGGATCTGTTTCAGGATCCCAAACTTCCGTATCAATCCCGTTGATGATTCCATATGCCTTTCCGAACTCTTCCCGTACCAGGCTTTCCAGTCCGCGGAAGCTGATGAACAGTTCTTCCAGATAACCTTCAGAAACGGTGGTAAAAGCATCGGCACATTTGATCATACTTGCCAATGGATTCATGTAACCGTTCCAGTCCATGAGGCCCCATTTATAGGAATCAAAAGAAGGCATATAATTCGCCATATTCCAGCTCATCATGCCCTGGTATTCTCCGTTATGGATCGTTCCTATTGTTTTTACACCTTTTAAAAATTCAAATTCAGGACAGTGTTGGGTCATAAAAGGCACCAGTCCTGTATGATAATCGTGGCAATGCAGAACATCCGGACGAATCTTCATCGCAGACAGCCAATGCAGTACTGCGTGCTGAAAAGCGATAAACTGAAAACTTTCATCCTGATACCCGTAAGGATTCTCCCGGTCTAAAAGTCCCGGAACCTTTACCATATACAGCTCAAATCCCAAAATATCCGTTTTCTCCTTCATCACCTGAACCTGCAGCATATCCGAGCCCTGATGAATAAACCCATCAAAAACGATATCAAATTCATGGTTATGGACAAAAGGCTTGTTGTACCAAGGCATCACCACCTTAGCGTCTATTCCTTTTATTTTGTTCTGATACTTCGGCAATGCGCCTACAACATCTGCCAGACCGCCTACTTTGGCTATCGGGTAACATTCTGTACTTAAGTGATAGATTACCATAATTTCAATGTCATTTGTATTTTGTCAGATTTTGCTTTAATTCCCAACATCATCATTCTTTATTTCTTATGTTTTATTCTATGTAATTTATACTTTTTATCTTTTTTCTGTCTTAAAACAATTCCGGCCAGCGGTGGTAGTTTAAGGGCAATAGATTTCGGATGCCGCATCCATTCTTCATATTTTTCATTCAGAATTTCTGCCTCTGTCCCGCTTCCACTGTATCTGTGGTCGTCAGAATTAAGAACAACTTCCCAATGAGTTCCTGCATCCACTCCTATTGTATACTCCAAAACCTGTGGTGTCAGATTCAAAACAACCATCAGAACGTCATCTCTTCTTTTTCCTTTTCTCAAATACACATACACCGAATTCTCCAGATCATCCGCTTCCACCCATTCAAAACCATTTTTATTAAACTGATTCTCATACAAAGCGGTTTCATCACGATAAAGATGATTAAGATCTTTTACAAGCGTCTGCATTCCTTTGTGAACAGGGTATTCCAGCAAATGCCAGTCCAGGCTGCGGGTAAAATTCCATTCGCCTGTTTGTGCAAATTCGTCTCCCATAAACAAAAGCTTAGCTCCCGGATGAGTATACATATACACATAAAGCGCACGAAGATTGGCAAATTTCTGCCATTCATCGCCCGGCATTTTATAGATGAGACTCGCTTTTCCGTGGACGACTTCATCATGTGACAGTGGCATCATATAATTTTCATTATACATATACACGGACGCGAAAGTGATTTTATGGTGATGGTATTTCCTGTTTTCCGGAGCTTCTTTAAAATAATCCAGCGTATCATGCATCCATCCCATCATCCATTTCATTCCAAAACCTACGCCACCTTCATGGACCGGTTTTGTGAGCAAAGGAAAATCTGAACTTTCTTCGGCTATCGTCATGATGCTGTCGCCAAATTCTTTATAAACCGCCGTATTGAATTCCTGAAGGAAAGCTTTAGCTTCAAGGTTTACATTTCCGCCTTCTATATTAGGCTCCCACTCGCCTTCATTCCTTGAATAATCGAGGTGAAGCATTGAGGTTACTGCATCTACGCGAAGCCCGTCGGCATGATAACGTTCCAGCCAGAACATGGCATTGGAAATCAGAAAAGATTTAACCTCATTTCTGCCGTAATTGAAAATATAGGACTTCCAGTCGGGATGAAAACCTTTCCTCGGATCTTCATGCTCATAAAGATAAGAACCGTCGAAACGGTGAAGTCCATTGGCATCTCCCGGAAAATGGGATGGTACCCAATCCAAAATAACCCCGATATTGTTTTTATGAAGTTCGTCAATCAGAAACATCAGATCCTGCGGAGAACCGAAACGAGAAGTTGCGGCAAAAAAACCTGTGATCTGATATCCCCAGCTAGGATCATACGGATATTCCATAACTGGCATGAACTCTACGTGCGTAAAACCCATTTCCTTTGCATAGGGGACAAGTTTTTTAGCAATATCACGATAATTTAAATATTGATCCGGAGCCTCTCCCTGTCTTACCCAGGAACCCAAATGAAGTTCGTAAACGGATATAGGTGCCTCCAGACTGTTATTTTTCCATCGCTTTTCCATCCAGTCTTCATCACTCCATTCATACCAGGTCGTGGAAACCAGCGAAGCGGCCTGCAAATTCTGCTCCCAGCTTAAAGCATAAGGGTCACTTTTCTCCAGAATTTCACCTCTGGCTGTTTCTATAGCATATTTGTATAAAGTCCCCCAAGTCAGTCCGGCAATAAAACCTTCCCAGATTCCGGAGCCATCCCATCTCGGGAACAGAATATGATCTTTATGATTCCAGTTATTGAAATTTCCTATGACGGAAACTTTTTTGGCATAAGGAGCCCATACCGAAAAGTAAACGCCTTTTACACCATCTTTTTCAACAGAGTGTGCTCCAAATTTCCCATACAGCTTATAATGCCTTCCTTCTTTGAAAAGGTAGACATCATGATCCGTGAACAGCGTATAGGTTTTTACAGAATTCATCAAGATATGGTCTTACTTTATTTTTGTCTGAAACTACGAAAATTCCCTGCAATAACGGTTAATAATTAGTCAATTTATTATTATGTTAACAGAGTTCGGAATGAGATACTATTTATTGGGAAGCCAAGAGTCAAGAACCAGGAATTAAGATGTCAGACATCAGATTTCAGATAGCAGACTTTTAGGTTAAGGTTGAAATTGATGTCAGAAAATACGAATGGTGAATTTTAAGTTGTAAGAGCCGATCAACTTTAGTTCGACACAGTCTATCAATATATTAGACATAGGATAATAATCATATCAACCTATCTACTACGAACCAACAACTAACAACAGACAACTAAGCTCTACACTCAAACATCTTTAAAAAACCCACATCCCGAAACCCTCAAACCCAAAAACTCTCCAACTCTCAAACCCACACCCCGCACCCCGCACCCCGTAACTTTCAAACTTTTCAGCACATTGATCAAATATATTATTTTTTACATTCAATTTTTTATGATTTTAAAACAATCTTTTTTATAAATTTAGCTTTCAATTTATATTAAACACATAGGATGAGGTTTGAACTTTATACAGAAGAAAGCGATGACAGAACGGTGTACATCACCGGAAATTTCAACAACTGGAACCCCAGAGATTCCGGTTATCAGCTTAAACAGCTGGATTCACAGAATTATTTCATAGAAATCGATAATGAAATCCTTCCCGACACCATAGAATACAAATTCACCAAGGGCGGCTGGGAAAACGTAGAACTCGATAAGTACGGAAATATCACCCCCAACCGGAAGGTTGACAAGGCAAAAGGGAAAACATCTGATACCATTGAAAAATGGAGGCTCAACTGGGGTCCTTTCAAAAAGGAATTTTTCCCGATCGCAGAGGTTATTTCCGAGGAATTCTATATTCCGCAGCTGGAACGTTACCGTAAAGTCTGGGCAGTGCTGCCTTATGATTATTATGTAGCCGATAAAAGCTACCCAGTCCTTTATCTTCAGGATGCTCAAAATCTCTTCAATGAAGGAAGCGGCTACGGAAACTGGGAAATCGACAAAAAACTGTCTATTCTTGCGGAATATGGCCGTGGCGACGTCATTATCATTGCCATAGAACACGGCAGCGAAGAGCGCATCAAAGAATATATTTTCGACAACGATAATGTGGCCAACGGCTCAGAAGGTAAAAAATACATCCGTTTCATTACCGACACCTTAAAACCTTTTGTGGACGAACATTACCGCACCAAAAAAGACCGTGACAATACCGGAATCGGGGGCAGCTCTTTGGGCGCACTGATCAGTATTTACAGTGGATTCCTTTATCCGGAGGTTTATTCCAAGTTGCTGATCTTCTCTCCTTCACTTTGGGTGGAGCCCAATAATAATTTCCCGATGATGAGCTTTAGAGTTCCGTTTAAAACAAAAATCTACCTTTACGGCGGTGGTCAGGAGGGGTCTAAAATGGTCAAAAGAATCCATGTTTTTGAAGAATATTTAAAACGCTGGGAAAAGAAAAATCTTTTTGATTTTGAATTCAGGACTAGCATCAACCCGGAAGGAACCCACAGCGAATTTTACTGGTCACAGGAGTTTCCGAGAGCCATTGAATGGCTGTTCTATGACAACACGGAAAACCCGGTAGAAGTAAAACCACAACAACAGAGCATTAAAAATTAAGTTTATGAAATTAATCAACAAAAAAAATAAAAACTACACCCAGATTTTCCAACTTTTCACTGAGGAAGAATGGACAAAATCCGGCAAAAATTTCAATAAAAATGTCGCTTCTTTTTTCACCGGAAAGAAAAATGAGGTTTTTATCCATACTGATGACGAAAGTATCACCTATCTGATTGGTTTGGGAAAATCTACACTGCAGAATTTCGAGGTTCAGCAAGTGGCCGTTAAATTCTCCCAGACGCAAAAAGACAAGCTTCAGGCTGTTCCTACTCTCGTTTTGGCAGATTTCCTGAAAGAAGAGCAGTTTGCAGAATTTGTAAAAGGCCTACTTTTCGGAACCTACACCTACCCTTTTGATAAAAAACACGCTTGCTGGAATACCAAATTTGAGATTCATTTCGAAAATTTAAGTCAGAAAAAATTAGATGCTATTGGTTCAAAAGCTGAAGCTTTGGCTAATGGACAAACGGCTTGTCAGGAGTGGCTGAATAAACCTGCCAATCTTAAGAAACCCGATATGCTGAGTCTGTATCTTAAAAATTTAGCCAAGAAGCATGAATTAAAATACACGGTCTTCAACAGAAAAAAATGTGAGGAACTGGGACTTGGTGCCTATCTATCGGTGAATCAGGGAAGTGCTTATGATGCTGCTTTCACGATTATCGAGTATAAAACTACCGTTAAAAATGCCAAAACATTTGGCCTCGTAGGAAAATGCGTCCTGTTTGATACCGGTGGGGTTTCTCTGAAGAATCCGGACAATATGCACTACATGAAATCTGATATGGGCGGTGCTACAGCTGTTATCGGAACCCTTATCTATGCGGCAGAGATGAAACTTCCGGTAAATATTATTGCGGTGCTTCCTATTACGGATAATGCTATTTCTGAAAAGGCTTTCCTTCCGAGCGATGTCATTACAGCTTATAACGGAAAAACCATCGAAGTTCTGAATACAGATGCGGAAGGCAGAATGATCCTTGCCGACGGTCTCTCTTATCTGGCTAAAAACTATAAAACAGACTTCCTGATCGATCTTGCTACATTAACGGGAAGTTCTGTAAGAATGTTTGGAGATACCTGTGGAGCCATGTTCTCCAACAATGATGATCTAAAAAATCTTCTCATAAAAACCGGAGACAGCACCAACCAAAGGGTTTGGAATCTTCCTTTGTGGGACATCTGGAAAGACGACATCCAGTCTGATGTGGCCGACCTTAAAAACATTTCGATGAAACCTATTGGTGACTGTATTATAGCGGCTAAATTTCTAGAGCAGTTTATAGAAAACCATCCGAAATGGGCGCATTTGGATATTGCCGGCGTTGCATTCGGAAGTACGGGATATGCAAAGGAAAAAGCGGCAACCGGCTATGGGGTGCAGTTACTGGTCGATTTAATTGAAAATTATCATTAAAAATTAGTTTTTTTCAAAATTTCTCTGTATACTTGGTTATAGATTCTCAAAAACGCACTTAATTAAGGTTTTTAACATTAATTAATCAATAAAAAATTGCTTTTATTTTTGATAATCCACTAAAAAATAAAAAACATTATATGGAGGAGAAAATTATAGTATGTATTTCGTGCTATTACAAGGGCTATGACTTCATGGATGAAATGAAGAAGCTCGGCAACAAAATAATCCTGGTAACGTCCGAGGGTCTTAAAGAAAAAAACTGGCCCTGGTATGCGATTGATGAGGTATTTTATATGTCCGAATTAAGACCGTCCGTCTGGAATCTGGAGCATTTGGTTCAGGGATTTTCACATCTTATGACGACCAGAAAAATAGATGCTGTAGTGGCCCTTGATGATTACGACGTAGAAAAAGCAGCACTCATCAGAGAAACATTCCGTATTCCCGGGATGGGACAAACCACCCACCGGTATTTCAGAGATAAACTGGCGATGCGTCAGAAGGCAAAAGATTCGGGAATCAGTGTTCCGGAGTTTACTGCCGTTTTTAATAATGATGAAGTCAACAGTTTTGTAGAGAAAGTTCCTGCTCCATGGGTTTTAAAACCACGTTCGGAAGCTTCTGCATCCGGGATCAAAAAATTTTCTTCCAAAGATGAACTGTGGACGGAACTGAATGCATTAGGAGAAGAGCGCCATCTGTTTTTACTCGAAAGCTTTAAGCCCGGAGATGTATATCATGTGGACAGTCTGACTTTTAATAAAGAAATAGTATTCACCTCTGCCTCAAAATATCTTGCCCCACCTATGCAGGTTTCTCATGAAGGCGGCGTGTTCAGGTCGAAGACGCTGGGAAGGTATTCTGATGAATTTAAAGCCCTTGATGAAGTGAACGCCAAAGTTCTTTCCAGTTTCGGCCTTCTCAACGGAGCTACACACACTGAATTTATCCGTGGAAAAGCAGATGGAAAATGGTATTTCCTTGAAACCTCTTCCAGGGTTGGAGGTGCCCATATTCCGGATCTGGTAGAAGCATCAAGCAATATCAACATCTGGCGGGAATGGGCCAAAATTGAAGATGCTCTGCTGCGGGGAAAAAGCTATAAGGCTTCAAAACCTACAGGCTACTATTCAGGGCTGATTGTTGCCCTGATCAAAGATAAACAGCCGGACTACACGGTTTTTGAAAGTGAAGAAGCCATTAAGTTTCTTCCGATCGATCACCATGTCGGAATTGTTTACAAATCCACAGACCCGGATATCATTCAGGAAAGATTAGACAGCGCTGCGGAAAAGATACAGGCAGAAATGCTGAATATTTTACCCCCAAAAAGCAAACTGACAAGCTAAAATTATAACAAAAGAAATTGATCAATGCCGCATATAGAACATACGGATTATTACTCCAATATATTAGGAACAAGCCTTAAAATAGAAGTGACGGGACATTACGGACATCCGATTATTATGTTTCCGACTTCTCAGGGGCAATATACCCAAAATCACGATTTCCATCTTAACGGAAGCATCAACTGGTTTATAGAACAGGGGAAAGTAAAACTTTATAATGTTCAGACCATTGATGGCTGGAGTTTTTATGATGAAAAAATTTCTCCCCAGAAAAGAATTAAGAATTATGAGCTGTATGTACAGTTCCTGATTCAGGAGTTCGTCCCTTACATTCAGAAGATCCACAAAACACATCGTGTCGCAGTGGCTGGAGCAAGTTTCGGAGGGTATCATGCCGCGAATTTCGCTTTCAGGTTTCCGGATGTGGTTTCGCATCTGTTCTGCCTTTCCGGCGCTTTCAGCATCAGGAATTTCATGGACGGATATTCTGATGAGCTGGTTTATTTTAACTGTCCGAGAGAATTTGTCAAGAACGATGAAGCCTGGAAATATAAGCATATGCACATCGTTCTAAGTACTTCAGATCAGGATATCTGCAGGGACAAAAATATAGAAATGGCCGAAATCCTAAGCTCGAAAGGCATTGACTTCTGGTATGACGAGAGAAAATGGATCAACCATGACTGGACTTTATGGAGAATGGTCTTTCCAACATTTATAAGTACTTTTTTTTCGTAAAAAGCAGTACATTTAAAAAGATAAAAATAACTCATACACCAATTTAAAAACAGAAATTATGGCAAAAAAAGTGGGAATTCTATTCGGTATGGAAGATACATTTCCTTGGGCGTTTATCGACAAGGTAAATGAACTGGGCGGCGGCGAGATCATTGCTGAACCGGTCAATATCGACAAACTGGAACAAGGTGCTGATTACGGCTATGCAGTCATTATCGACAGAATTTCGCAGGATGTTCCTTTTTACAGAGCTTATTTAAAAAATGCAGCACTTAACGGAACTTATGTAATTAATAACCCATTTTGGTGGAGTGCAGATGAAAAATTTTTCAATAATGCACTGATGTCAAAACTGGGAATTCCGCTTCCTAAAACGGTACTTCTTCCTTCGCACGAAAGACCTACGGATACGTCTGAGACTTCATTCAGAAATCTGAAGTTTCCTCACGACTGGGAATATATTTTCGATTATGTAGGATTTCCTGCTTATATGAAACCTCACGACGGCGGTGGTTGGAAAAGTGTTTACAGAGTGGAAAATCCAGATGATCTGTGGGATAAATTAAGCGAGACAGAACAGCTGGTCATGATGGTTCAGGAAGAAATTGTTTTCGACGATTATTACAGAGTGTACTGTCTGGGCAAAAAATACGTCCATATTATGCCATATGAGCCGCGTAATGCGCATCATCTGAGATATGCTACCACGCATCAGACTCAGGGAGCAGAACTGGAAAAACTATTAAAAGTCATTCATGATTATACCATTACCATGAATGAAGCATTGGGCTATGATTTTAATACAGTAGAATTTGCTATCAGAGACGGAATTCCATACGCAATTGATTTCTGTAATCCAGCTCCCGATGCCGATAAAAACTCAGTAGGTGAAGAAAACTTTGCATGGATTGTAGAGCATTCCGCTAAACTTGCCATTGAAAAAGCAAAAGAATACGTTCCGGGAAAACCGAATATCTCCTGGGGTACATTTGTAAAAGACTCCGTAAAATAACCGTTAAAAAAATAAAAAAACACGAAAAAAAATGCATCAGTTTACTATAGGAATCGAAGAAGAATATCAGATTATTGATGTTGAGAGCAGAGACTTAATATCTCATGTTTCGAAAATAATTGAGGGTGGAAAAGCGGTTTTAAGTGAAAATTTAAAACACGAGATGCACGAATCTATGATTGAAATGGAAACCGGCATCTGTCAGAATATCAAAGAAGCCAGAGCTGAACTGACCAATCTTAGAAGACATTTGATCAACACAGCTCATGAACAGGGCCTTCGGGTTTCCGGAGGTGGAACTCACCCTTTTTCAAACTGGGAGCACAATACGATCACAAACGGTGAACGTTACAACAAAATCGTAGATGATATGGGTGATGTGGCCCGTGGAAATCTAATTTTCGGACTCCATGTTCATATCGGAATTCCTAACCGTGAAGAAGGCGTAAGAATTCAGAATGTGATGCGCTATTTTCTGCCGCACGTCTATGCACTTTCTACAAACTCCCCTTTCTGGATCGGAAGAAATACAGGATTCAAATCTTACCGACAGGAAATCTTTGTTAAATTCCCGAGAACTGGGATTCCCAGCTATTTCAACTCACTCGCTGAGTTTGACAGCTACGTAGAACTTCTTGTCAAAACGGGAACCATAGATAATGCCAAGAAAATCTGGTGGGATCTGCGTGTTCACCCGTTCTACCCTACCATTGAGTTCAGAATCTGTGACATGCCTTTAAGGATAGAAGAAACCGTTTGTATGGCTGCCATTATGCAGAGTTTAGTAGCAAAAATCTATAAGCTTCATCAACAAAATTTAAGTTTCAGGAGTTACAGAAGATTATTGCTGAACGAAAACAAATGGAGAGCCTCCAAAAGCGGTATTGAAGCCCATCTGATCGATTTCGGGAAAGAAGAATCCGTTCCTTATCCACATCTGTTGAAGGAGCTTCTAGAATTCATTGATGATGTCGTAGACGAGCTTGACTGCAGAAAAGAAGTTGAATACGCCTGGACTATTCTCGAAAACGGAACAGGAGCCGACAGACAACTTAAAGTCTTTCATGAGACCGGCGATCTTACCAAAGTAGTAGACTATATGATCTCCGAAACAGAATATGGCATAACACATGGCGAAACCGCTTCATAATATTTTCGGTAACTTTGTAAAAAATATGAAGTAGTATGAAAAATATTCGAATCGCATTGATAGATATGAACAACAACCATGTCAATCAAGGCTTTAGAAATATTAAAGAGATTTCGGAAGCATTCCAGCAGAGCTCTGAAGAACCTGTCATCATCGAAACATTTGATGTAAGGTTTAAGAATGAAATGCCCAATATTGAAGATTTTGACATCTTTATTTCTTCGGGAGGGCCAGGAAATCCACACAGAGAAGGTCTGGAATGGGAAGATAGGTATGCCGCTTTTTTGGATGCTGTGTTAGAGCACAACCAATACAATGAAGATAAAAAGTATCTTTTCCTGATCTGTCATTCATTCCAACTGGCCAGCATTCACTGGAAACTGGGAAATATCTGCAAAAGAAGATCTTATTCTTTCGGGGTCATGCCGGTTCACAAAACAGAGGATGGCGAACAGGAATTTTTATTCAAAAACCTTCAGGATCCTTTCTACGCCGTAGATTCAAGAGCATACCAGTTCATTGAGCCGGATATGAACCGTTTTGATGAATTAGGCATGAAAATCATGGCTATCGAAAAATCCAGACCCCATATCAATCTGGAAAGAGCAGTGATGGCTGTGCGTTTCTCGGATGAAATATTCGGGACACAATTCCACCCGGAAGCTGATCCTAAAGGCATGATTGAAAATCTGAAAGACGAAAAAAATAAAACGGCCATGATCGAGAACTTCGGAACGGAAAAATATCTTGAAACCGTAGACAGAATTGATGATGAAGACAAGATTATCCTTACCAGAAGCCAGATCTTACCGAGATTCCTTCAGTCTGCAAAAAAAAACATTTTGAAGGGAAGTGAAGTTTTAGCTTAAACTTATACAATAAATGCTTCGACTCCGCTCAGCATGACAATGCTGAAAAACACTCAGTATTAGAGGTGTCACGCTGAGCAGAGTCGAAGCATCATTAATAAAAATAAGATATTGTATTAACCACAATAAAACTAAAAATCGGGCAGAAATGCTCGATTTTTTAAAATCAAATCACAAAGAAAAAATATGATCCCAAAATACAGAAAACAGTTCAACCAGGAGTTTTCACAGGAAAAATACGATCAGCTTAAAGTTATCCTCACGGAAAAAGGAGGCATCACACCGGCCTTCCGAATCTCAGAAAGTCCTATTTTCCTTCCCAATGAATTTAAAAACAAACTTCTTGACGCCAGCGACAGTATTATTGACCAGATCAAAGCACTTCCAGCCGAGGTCCTTTATAAAGCTGTTCCTGATAACTGCAGAGTTCCCAATGATACCAAACAGCCTCACTTTTTCACAATAGATTTTGGGATCTGCAGAAGCGAAAACGGAGATATTGAACCCCAACTGATCGAGCTACAGGCGTTTCCTTCATTATATGCTTTTCAAAAGACTTTTGAAGAAACGTTTTGTGAGGTATATCCTTTTCTGTCAGAGATCAAAAATAAAATGCCCAATGAGGAATTTAAAAATCATTTAAAGAAACTTATTGTAGGAGACGAACATCCTGAACATGTTATTCTGCTTGAAATATTTCCAGAGAAACAGAAAACGGCTATAGATTTTGCATTAACGGAAAAACTATTAGGCATAAAAACAGTATGTCTGACCAAAGTTAAAAAAGAAGGCAGAAAGTTATTTTACGAAAACGACGGAAAACTGACTGAAATCAAAAGAATCTATAACCGCGTCATCTTTGATGAACTCGACAGAATTCCTGATCTAAACGCCGGATTCGATTTCCGCGAAGACATTGATGTACAATGGGTCACACATCCCAACTGGTTTTTTAAAATATCAAAATTCCTTCTTCCCATGCTGAAGCATCAGTTTGTTCCTAAAAGTTATTTCCTGTACGAATTTCCGGAGCATGAAACTTTAGAACATTTCGTACTGAAGCCTTTATTTTCATTTGCAGGAAGCGGGGTGAATTTAAATCCTACAAAAGAAATCACGGAGGCTATTGAGGACAAGGAGAACTATATTTTACAGAGAAAAGTAACTTACGAACCTATTTTCGAAGATATTAACGGAGACTTTTCAAAAGCAGAAATAAGACTTCTTTATATCTGGCACGAAAATGAAGACCGCCCTATCCTTCTGGAAAATCTGGGAAGAATGACTAAAGCCGCTATGGTGAATGTGGATTTTAATAAGAAAGATGCGATCTGGATTGGAAGTTCCAATGCATTTTTTGGAAACTAATAAGAAATAAATCAAATCTTGATTAATACGACAAATCCTTCTGAATTCAGAGGGATTTGCTACTTTTGTAGCCGGATTTTCAATAACAATTTCTATATCTGAATAGAAAAAGAGCAAACAATAAAAATAACACGAATGAATCTTGAACATGTTGATGAGCTGATTTTTCAACCCCTTGGACTGAAACTTTTACATACGGAAGAAGATAGAGAAGCTAAAGACTATTTCGGTTGCAGTTTCACATTGAATCGTTTGCATGTTAAATTTCGAACAGCTAAAATAACACCCACGAAAACAGGTCAGTTTGTAACCATTTGGAAACGGAATGTAAAGGGAGAAACAGCTCCGTTTGATTCAGATGATATTTTTGATTTCTATCTAATCTCTGCTTCCAAAGATCATAACAAAGGGATTTTTATTTTCCCGAAAGAAATTCTTATGAACAAAGGAATTGTTTCCCATGGGAAAAAGGTTGGAAAAAGAGGAATCAGAGTTTATCCAATTTGGGATCTTACAGAAAGCAAACAGGCCAAAGCGACTCAAAAATGGCAGATCGAATATTTTCTGGATTTTTCGGAGCATAAAGAATCATATCTTCATAAAGCTAAAGTATTGTTTGATTTGAAATAAAAGTCGTTTTCTTAACGCAAAGATTTACATTAATTACGCATATTTTAAAGGTTGCAAAGACGGAATCGATCCCTGATCGATTCGATTAAGCCAGCGTTTTATCCATATAACTTCATCAGCGGCTTCGCCTCCTCCTTTGCATTACTAAAGTAGAACGTATTTTTTGAAAAAACTTTACGTTTAAAAAAATTCTCGCAGATTAAACTGATTTTGCAGATATTATGAGCTTTTGTTTACAATAAAAACGGCTGAAAATTCAGCCGTTTTAGTATAAATTATTTCCTATTTTATGAATTTTTATCGTCTTCCAGTAGCTCCCGTGCCTGATACTCCTGTACAAGGTCGATTGCGTTTGAAATAACATCACTTAAAGCAGTAATAAAAGTTCCATCCTCAGCCATTCCCATGGCATGTTTTAAGGCTTCGATTTCCTTAGGAATGATCTCATAACTTACATCTCTTCCGGCTTCATTGATGCCATCGATGATCAGTCCATTGATCTCTTCTTCGGTTCTTCCTCTGAGATGTTTTTCATTTCTGATAATAATATAATCAAACATTCTTCCGGCGATTTTTCCGCACTCTCTGATATCACTGTCACGTCTGTCACCTACCCCGGAAATAATACCTATCTTCTTGGTAGATTCTACGTTTTTAAGATAATCTTCGATCGCTTCATACCCTGAAGGATTGTGAGCAAAATCAATCAGCACCTTGAAACTTTTGAATTTAAATACATTCAGTCTTCCCGGTGTAAGCTGGGCACTCGGAATAAAAGTTCTCAGAGAATTAGAGATATCCTCAATGGCAAAACCGTAAAGATAACTTGCCAAACTGGCTGCCAGAACGTTTTCGATCATAAACTTGGCCTTACCTTCCATCGTAATCGGGAAGTCCTTGGCTTTTCCTATTCTGATCTTCCAGTCCCCTTTTTTAATCGTTACAAAACCTTCTTCATAAATACAGGTAATCTTTCCTTCTTTAGCAAATTTTACAATGTGAGGATTATTTTCATTCATACTGAAAATGGCAACTTTACTGTCAAGATCATTAATGATCTTCATAGAATATTCGTTGTCTGCATTCAGCACGCTCCAGCCGTTTTTCTTTACACTGTCCAGAACGACTCTTTTTACTTTCGTAAGATCTTTCAGGTTGTGAATATCATTCATTCCCAAATGATCTTCCTCAATATTGGTTAAAACCCCGATATCACACTGCGAAAACCCTAAGCCTGAACGAAGAATTCCTCCTCTGGCCGTTTCCAGCACAGCAAATTCAACCGTCGGATCTTTTAAAACAAATTCAGCAGAAAGCGGTCCTGTAGTATCTCCTTTTGTAAGCATCGTATTCTGAATATAAATACCGTCAGAAGTCGTAAAACCGACTCTGTAGCCGTTGCTTTTTACAATATGCGAGATCAGTCTCGTAGTCGTTGTTTTTCCATTGGTTCCTGTTACTGCAATAATTGGAATTGTGAAAGGTTTCCCCGGAGGATACAGCATATCAACAACCGGTGCAGCTACGTTTCTCGGAAGGCCTTCGCTTGGCGCTAAATGCATTCTGAATCCCGGTGCAGCATTCACTTCTATGATCGCAGCTCCACTTTCTTTCAATGGCTGGGTAAGGTTTTCTGCCATAATATCAATCCCGCAGACGTCCAAGCCAATGATTTTGGAAACTCTTTCAGCCATCGTAATATTTTCCGGGTGTACCATATCTGTAACGTCTATGGATGTTCCACCGGTAGAAAGATTCGCTGTGGACTTTAAATACACTATTTCTCCCTTGTGAGGAACTGTTTCAAGAGTATAATGAAGTTTTTCAAGAAGTTCTAAAGTATCCTTATCTACTGCTATTTCCGTAAGGACATTTTCATGACCGTAGCCTCTTCTCGGATCTTTATTTTCTTTGTCGATCAGCTGTTGAAGATTCAGTTCGCCATCACCCACCACGTGAGCAGGAACTCTTCTTGCCGCAGCCACCATTTTATTATTAATGACTAAAACCCTGAAGTCATAGCCTGTAATATATTTTTCAACAATTACTTTTCTGGAATATTTTTGGGCATGTTCCAAACCTATTTTTGCAGCTTCCCAATCGTTTACATTAATGGAAGAACCTTTTCCATGGTTTCCGTCCAGTGGTTTCAGAACGATAGGATAACCAATTCTTCTGATGACATCCGTTAAGCCTTCTTCATCCACAATCAGATCCCCGATAGGAACCGGAATAGCTGCATCATGAAGCATCTTTTTGGTCAATTCTTTATTGCATGCGATATCTACCGCAATGGAGCTTGTTTTTCCTGTAATCGTAGCCTGAAAACGCTGCTGATTCACTCCATAACCAAGCTGTACCAGAGAATTTGTCCCTAATCTGATCCAGGGAATTCTTCTGGTAACGGCTTCCTCTACGATACTTCCCGTAGAAGGGCCCAGGCGTACACGTTCTCTGATCTCTTTTAATCTGTGGATACAGGCGTGGATATCATATTCTTTGTCTTCAATAAGAGCCTCTGCGATTTTTACCGCTTCTTCAGCAGCATAAATCCCAGCATTTTCTTCAATATAATTAAAGACCACATTATATATCCCCGGTGATTTTGTTTCACGTGTTCTTCCGAAACCTACATCCATACCCGCCAGAGTCTGTATTTCCAGGGCAATATGTTCAATGACATGCCCCATCCAGGTTCCTGTTTCTATCCGGTGAAAAAATCCGCCCTCTACTCCTTCTGAGCATCTGTGAGTGATGAGAGACGGAATCAGTTTTTGAATTCTTTCCCTGAAACCGTCGATCTTGTTCGTAGGAGAATTCTCCATTTCTTCAAGGTCCAATCTCATCTGTATCAGCTTCTTTCTTCTGATACTCCAGATATTTGGGCCGCGTAATGCCTGTATCTTCTCAATTTTCATAATCTATTTGCATTTTTATCAGTTAACAATAACTCCTTCAAAAATCAAAGATAATGTAAAACCCTAAACGAAACTATACCACATTTAAACATTTCTCAAAAAAGAATTAAAATAAATTAACAATCCTAAAACATTAAAAACCATTTAAATGTGGCATGAATTTCGCCAAATGTTAAATATTTTTTAAATTTGCACACTATGATGAGACCCGTTGGAAAATTAATTATTATCGGAGGAGCTGTAAACAAAGGAAGTTTTGCAGAAACCGATTTCGATCAGAACATTGAAAAAAACCTTAATTTCTTTGAAAGAGGGATCTTGCGAAAGATCATCAACGAATCAAAGCTCAAGGAAAATTCTGTCATCGAAATCGTAACGACAGCCTCACAGATTCCACAAATTGTAGGCACAGAATATAAGAAAGCTTTTGAGTTTCTTGGTGCCAAAAACGTAAACATTCTGGATATCCACAACCGTGAAGAAGCCAATTCCGATGCTATGGCCGCAAGAGCCAATGCTGCGGATGTCGTGATGTTCACCGGTGGAGATCAGCTAAGACTGACCTCTATTCTTGGAGGAACCAGATTTCACGATACTATTTTACTGAAATATCAGGAACAGGATTTTATATATTCCGGAACTTCTGCCGGTGCAGCCGCCGCTTCTGAAAATATGATTTATCAGGGGAGCAGCTCTGAATCCCTTCTAAAAGGTGAAATTAAAACTACCCAAGGATTAGGTTTAATAGATAACGTAATTATCGATACCCATTTTGTACAGAGAGGCAGAATCGGACGTCTTTTCCAGGCCGTGGTCAACAATCCACGAACATTAGGAATCGGGTTGGGTGAAGATACCGGACTTTTTATTCATGATGATGTCATGACAGCTGTAGGTTCAGGTCTTGTGATCCTGGTTGACGGAAGGTTCATTAAAGATACCAATCTTACCAATATCAACCTTGGAGAACCGATTTCTATCGATAATCTTACCGTACACGTCATGTCTATGAATGACCATTACGATCTTACCACGAAAAAACTGACGATAGAGAATTCACAGTTTAATCCGATCCCGCAGGATAAGTAGTTTCGAGATGCGAGGGTTCGGGATGCGAGTTTCGTAGTTGCGTGTTTTGAGTTTTTAGATGAAGGTTTTGGATGCGCGATTGTTGCACACGCTATATTTTCCTTTTTTAAAGGCTGAATTTTTATGTAGTTAAAAAAAAAATTCATTTTAAAACAAAAATGAATACTGCTAACTTCAATCAACACGAACCCCGTACCGCGTAACCAAACCGCAACCCGTACCTCGAACCCCGCAACCATTTATACAAAGAAAATTATTATCTTGTGTCTATAATTTGAAAACAAAGATGAGTACCGCTAACTGTGATGAATTTTAACAACTAAAGTGAATAAGAAACACGGATCTCGCAACTCGAAACCCACAACCCGAAACTCCTATGAAAATAATAATCCACGGCGGTTTTTTCTCTGAAAGTGACCAAAGCCATGAAGTAAAAACAGCCAAACAAAATTCTTTAAAACAGATCGCTCAGAAAGCCTTTGATTATCTTCAGATGCATTCAGCATTTGATACGGTAGCTTACGCTGTTTCGCTTCTGGAAGACGATCCGCTGTATAATGCAGGCATCGGTTCCCAGATTCAGAGTGATGGTGTGATCCGTATGAGTGCTGCCATTATGGATGGACAAACGCAGAAGTTAAGCGGTGTGATCAACCTTCAGGAAGTAAAGAATCCGATTTTTGTAGCGAAAGAACTAATCAATGAAGATGACAGGGTTTTAGGTGGAAATGGCGCTAAAATCTACGCTTCTGAACATGGCTTTGAGAACTTCTCTACTGAAATTCCTCAGAGAAGAAGCGAATATGAAGCTAAACTGAATAACGGCGGGAAAGGAACTGTAGGCTGCGTGGCTCTTGATCAAGATGGCAAACTGGCTGTGGCAACTTCTACCGGAGGAAAAGGTTTTGAAATTCCCGGAAGGATTTCCGATTCAGCGACTGTGGCAGGAAATTACGCCAATGCCATTTGTGCTGTAAGCTGTACGGGCGTAGGAGAAGATATTGTAAGCAATGCCACTGCGGCAAAAATCGTTACCAGAACTACCGACGGAATGAGTCTTGAACAGGCTTTTACCAAGACTTTTGAGGAACTAAAAATAATTGACGGATTCGCGGGAGCCATCGCCATAGACAAAGACGGAAATATCTATCATCAGGATTCTTATCCTACGATGGTCTTTGCAAGTTTTGATGGCGAAAGTTTCAAAGTGTTTCAATAATTTTAACATTTTTTTATCATCTGATTTATTTTTTTGGCACGTATTTTACATGTTTAGTAATAACAAATTTTAATACAACATTTTAAAAATAGAAATCATGGGAAACAAGACAAAAGGTTTATTAGCTTTACTAGGAATTGGTGCTTTAGCATATTGGAAATACAAAAATTCTACACCTGAAGAGAAGCAGGCTGTAAAAGATAAAATCAATACCGCTAAGGACAATCTGAATAAATGGGGAAATGATGTGAAAAACAAAGCTAATGATGTGGCTTCCCAGGTTCAGAACAAAGTAGATGAAGCTAAGACAAAAGCAGAAGATTCTTTAAGCTAAAAGCAGATTAGTTTTTTTAACATTCATATATAGAAAGTCATCGTAATCCCGGGATTACGATGACTTTTTTATGTTACAAACTAAGGAATATTTTCTATTATCTTATGTTTTATATGTCCTTTTGTCTTAAAACAAAAGAACGAAAAATTCAAGACTGGAAACTTTCACTAAAAATGAAATCTGTTCTCTAAAACTCTAAACTCGTGCGGTAGCAATCGATGTTAAGAATCAAATTTTGTCCCGCACTCAAACAATAGAGTTTTTTTAACGTTCACAGAATTCATTTTCTTAACGTTACAGCTTCCTAGGTCATTCGGAGCAGTCATCCATACTCTTCCTATTTTTAAAAACTTAGCTTTTTTGTGATTGAAGTTAATCCCATCGTCCAATAGTACTTCGAGCCTCCCTCTTCACGCTTCCTTCTTTTTAAATTTATTTCTGACATCCTCTTAAGCTGTACACCATTGGAATTTTATTTCCTAAGTGCGCAATTCTCCATTTTCCTTTTTCAAATTCGTCCACATGGCTGAAACACGGATACGGTGACCAGTCAAACTCCTGAAAAATTTCCAGTTCTATTTTATGGTTGATCAGATTTTGTAAAACTTCACCCAGAGAATGGTTCCACATCACATATTCCTGAACGATATCGGCAGATCTGTCAGCGTATGTTCCCTCAAAGGTTTCTACGATGGGCTTTTCGTTAAAATAATTATAAGCTACTTTGGTAAAATCATCGTCGAACATCCAGACTGCCGGATGAAATTCTGCCATGATAAATTTCCCGCCAGGCTTTAAAAAATGACTGATCACACCAGCCCATTGATCCAGATCAGGAAGCCAGCCTATGGTTCCGTAACTGGTATACACGATATCAAATTTCTGATCCAGAATATCCGGAAGACTGTAAACATCCGAGCAAATGAATTTTGTATCGGTCCCGCATTGTTGCGCAAGATCTTTCCCGGCCTCAATGGCTTTATCCGAAAGGTCAATTCCGGTGACCTCCGCTCCCATTCTTGAAAGTGAAATAGAATCCTGTCCAAAATGACATTGCAGGTGTAGAATGCTTTTTCCCTTTATATCTCCGAGCAGATCAAGCTCAATGGAATTCAGAGAAGTTCTTCCTTTTAAAAATTCATCAACAAAATAGAAGTCCGATTTCAAATGCGGGTCTACTTTGGCATTCCAGGAATTTTTATTGATTTCCAGGTAATTTTCCATGGTTTTATTATATTCAACAAATATAAATACTATTTTTAAATCTTTTTATAGGGATTTATTGAGGTAATTTTAACACCTGGTAATATTCTCCTGAGCTTTTCTATTTCAACCTCCGGTATTTTATTTCCCTGAAAAAATAGGGTCTTCAGGTTTTTAAGTTTCTCTATTCCGGGTGGCAAGCTTTCCAGCTGACAGTCTGTGAAATCTATAACTTCCAGGTTCGCAGCATTGTATAATTCACTAAGTGCTGATGGAGTAATTTTACTGTTTGATGCAGAGAAGTACTTCAGATTTTTCATTCTACCCATTCCCGGAGGAATAGATGTAATCGTGTTATTGTTATACGTGATTTTTGTTAAATTTTCTATATAATATACAGCAACCGGAAATTGGCTGAACCAGTTTTTACTTAAGTTTATTTCCGTTAAATTTTTAAGCAGGGAAACTCTTTCGGGAAGGTCCGTCAGATGATTTTGTGACAGGTCCAGAATTTTCAGACTTTTCATTTCTCCAATTTCATCAGGCACATTTTGCAGCATATTCCCTCCAGCAGAAAATGTTTCCACATTTTTTAATTTCCTGATGCTTTTCGGAATTGATAAAGATGAATATTTATGAGCATTTTCTTTCAGTGCCTCTTCGTCTCTGCTCTTTATAATTAAAGTCTTAAGGTTCTGCAAATCTCCAATATTTTCGGGGTAATTTTCTAAAAACGGACAGAAAAAGCTGAGCTCTTCCAAATTCTTCAGTTTAAGGATCTGAGGAGGCATCTGTTTTATATAAACGGAAAAAATACTCACTTTTTTCAATTTATTTAATTTTGCAAAAGCGTTGGGAAAATTGACAACCCCTGTACGACCAGTCATTGAAAACGTCTCCATATTTTCCAGCCTGTCTATTTCTTTTGGAAGTTCCGTGAATTCTTTATCACCGCTAATTCTTAAAACCTTTAGTTTTTTCCAGTCCAGAATATGTTTTGGAAACTCTTTTACATGATCCAGGGATACCACTTCAGCTTCTTTAGTAAGATCCTGGTCTCTAAAACTATATACATCAGATTGTGCATGGTACATCAATACCACGGAAGTAGATATAGTGGTTAGTATTTTTTTATTCATTTCTTTTTAAACTTTAATACATTTCTCAACTGGTCATGAAAAATTAAATATTGGGAATAACAATAGACGTATAAGGACTGTAGAGCTCCCATCCCATCGATTGGTAGAGGACTCTCCCCTTTTCTGTAGCTACTAAAAGATTATTAAGAATACCTTCTGATAATGCTGTTTTTTCAAGTTGCTGCATCAGAAAAGTAGCCAGACCTTTTCTTTGGTGCTTTTCTTCTGTTATAATCCTATCATAAACAGCGAGATCATCCACTATAACAATGCGGCCTACAGAAGCCAGTTCACCGTTTTCTGCAATGATTTTAATGACTGTTGTGGAATTGTATTTTTCAGATTCAATCCTGTAGCCTTTACCCAAATCTTTAGCTGCAGCCTTCATGGATCCGGCACAGAACATCATGTATCCCGGGGGCTGTATGACCCACTTTTCAGGCACAACGTTTTTCACTTCATCCGGAGAAGCACAGACTTTAAGATAGATCCAAGGTTCGTCGATCTGCTTTGAAAGTTCGATAAAATCATTATTCAACTCAGAAAAAACATATCTTCTTTTTTGCTTTTCCTCTCCTACTTCTACTTTAAAGCCCGATTGATATCGTACCGGAAGAGGAAGTTGCCTCGACAGTGACCAAGCCTTCAGCCATTTTTCCACGATATCATCAGATACACTGCCAGCTATGATCATATTGATTATATTTATGAAATCTGGTCCAGCAACTTCTTTTTCTGCTCTGCAAATTCCTGCTCGGTAAGAATTCCGTTTTCTCTTAATTTTCCTAGTTTTTCAAGCTGTTCAAAAATAAGATTGGATGCGACTTCTTTTGTTTCCGGTGTCTGTTTTAGTGTTTTATTTTGATTATAAATCTTGCTGATAAAGTTGTAAAAACGCTCTCCGTCCAATCTGTCGCAGAAACACTCGAACTCAACGACTCTATCTTCGGTATGCAGTTTAATAACCGGAGAAATAGAATTACTGACAAAACTTACTTCATTGATATTTTCATTGAGATATTCATTTACTTTTACCGGTGCAAACATAGCCTTCGACACAGAAACGATCCTTTTGGGTGTCACCAATAGCATTCCTGCATCTACAGTCTTTATAAACTGAGCATCAGTAGCGGCCAGAATAACCTCATCTACGGCAAGTATGTGAGGCAGTTCTTTGATTTCGCCTTTTGCAAACATGGAGAGATTGGCGCCTACCTGCTCCAATTGGTATTTTATTTCTTTCAATCTTCTTTTGTAAAGATCCCGGGGCATTTCATTAGAGGCGAAAACCACCATACTTTCTATTTTATTTTCCTCGGGTTGTTCAACTGTTTCCGGCTGTATTTTTCCCGTTTCTACAAGATTTTTAATATCCCGGATGCTGAATGTATTGAGATTGTACAGAAGTTCCTGATGGATACTGCTTACTTTATCCAGACATTTGTTGCAGAGATTTCCGCCGTCCGAAAGTTTATTTTCGCCGAGAAGTGTGTCTATTGACGTCAGTTCAGTGCTGCATAATGCACAGATATTACTCATTGTATGGTCTTTTTTTAAAGTTTAGCCAGAAGCTTTTTCTTCTGCTCTGCAAATTCTTCTTCCGTCAGAACACCCATTTCCCGGAGTTTGCCCAGTCTTTCGAGCTGTTCAAAAATCAAGGAAGGAGCTGCTTTCTGTTCAGAATTCTGCTGGGGTTTAGGAGACTGCTGTACAACTTGTTGTTGTTGTTGTTGTTGTTGTTTTGCCTGCATCTGCTGTAATCTGATCTGATCTTCGGAACGTCCGATATAATCCTGTACGGCATCGGAGAAATTTTTTGCAGCACTTTTTATATACAACTTAAATTCGGCAGTAAAACCTGATGTATACACCTTCAGTGTTGAAGATATCAGGCTTGTATCGTGCTGTACTGAACTTACTTTTTGCAGTGGAAATTCGTTTTCAAAAACGCCTCCGAAAAACTTCTTATCGACGAAGATGATTCTTCTCTCCGTGGAAACTACAATTCCTTCCAGATTATTGTGAAGGTATTTTCCTTCTGCAATGGCAATAAGTTTTTCGTTTTCATCAAGGACATTCACCAGCTCTTCTACCTCGCTGTCCACAAAAAGACTAAGCTTTGCACCGGTTGCTACGATCTGATCTTTGATTTCATCCAATCTGCTCGGCTCATCCGGAGTATACGTAAATTGAATACTTTGAGATGGGGTTTCAACAATCCTGGGTTGGGCTATCTGTATGGTTTCAAATGGTTCAGTTTCTATAGCTAATTCCTGTTCAGCACCTCCGTTCAGGACCATGCTTTTTATCTGGATAATGCTGTAATTGGCAAGGTTTGATACAAGATCTGTATTAACATTTGTGGCTTTATTAAGGCATTTATTGCAGAGAATTCCGCCGTCGGAAAGTTTATTTTCTCCTAAAATTGTATCCATGGATGTGAGCGGACTTCCGCATAAAGCGCATTCGATGTTCATTTGGTTTTATGTTTAATAGTTTAAAGATTAATGCTCAGTAATATTTGCATTAACCCAAATTACAAATTTGTGTTTAAAGTAAAGATAATATTACAATCTTTCCATCAGTTTTTTCTTCTGCGATTCAAATTCTTCTTCCGTCAAAACACCAGTTTCCCGGATTCTTCCCAACTGTTCCAATTGATCTAAAACAGTAGGCTCGGATTTATTTTGGAAATATTCTTTAGGGCGGGCCATAAAGTCTCTTACCTTTTCACAAAACAATTCTGCATAATATTTTCCGACATTATCGATCTCGAGAACATTATCCGAGATATGAATGTCTATGGAAGCCAGCATCAATGACTTTTCATATTGTATGGAACTTACTTTATCATAAGAAAAATCTTCTACTTTCAGTCCATACATGAATTCTTTATCTACAAAAATCAATCTTCTTTCTGTTGCCACCAAAATAATGTGGTGATTGGTAAGTTTATTTCTCCCCTCAATCAGATACACCAGTTTTTCATTCTCCGAAAGCACTTCCGGCAATGCGTGAATTTCTTTTCTGGCAAAAATGGTAGGATTGATATCTAAGGTTTCCAGCTCATCTTTTATTTGATCAAGTCTTGATTTTTCGCTCATGATTCATTTTTTTAAAATAGGACATATTACAAATTTAATTTTTTTTAAAATACGGAAAACCATAAGGCTATTATTTTACCCCTAATTATTTTTGAATAAAATTATTATCATGTCATTAATTACAAAAACAGATCTTTATTTTACAGACTATTCCTGGAGTGCCATACATCCTGATGATCCTAAAGTAACGGGTGAACCCGACAGCACTTTGTTAAACAGAAAAGAAGGCTATGAAATTCTCTATTTCATCAATAAACTCAGTGATATCTGGAGTTTGAAAAACAAATCATCAGCCATGAAAATTGAAAGAATGGTAAGAGACGAAGTTCCAACAGACCTACACAGTCAATTGAATATCCGAAATTGGATTCATGATAACTGGAATGAAAGTAAATATTAAAAACCACAAAAAACTCGTTTTTATCTTAAAAAACACTATGAAATAAGAAGCCTGCTTTTGGTGGAAAGCAGGCCTGTTTTTTACGATGAAAAATTTATTTAGTTTCGGCTATAATCTTTATTTCTGAACCCATCCTTCTTCGATCTCTTCCAATGTTTTCCCCTTTGTTTCCGGAACTTTTTTCCATACGAAGATTAACGCCATGAAAGCAGCGGCCATGTATAACCAGAATGTATATGCTGGTCCCAAAGATCCCATCAGCACGGGAAAAGTCTGCGAAACGGCAAAAACAGCAAGCCAGAGAAAGAATGTGGCAATAGACATAGCGGTACCGCGGGCCCTGTTAGGAAATATTTCAGAAATAACGACAAAAGTAAGCGGCCCTAGTGACATCGCAAAACTGGCAATATATCCAAGTATCGCTATAAGAATGAAATATCCCTGCCAATGCATAAAAAAAGCAATCCCTACGATGCCCAGACAAATAATCATGCCTGCAATGCCATACATCAGCAGCGTTTTTCTTCCCCAGTTATCTACATATTTGATCGCTACAAAAGTAAATATGACATTAATTATACCTACAATAATAGTCTGCAATAATGCAGATCCTGAACCCACTCCTGCTGACTTAAATATCTCAGGCGCATAATACATAATTGCATTGATCCCTGTAATCTGTGAAAATATCGCCAGCATAATCCCTATGACAAGGGCTTTTTTAAGTTTTGAATCTTTCAGTTGGGACCATGCAAAAGGGAGTGTATCTTTCAATGATGTTTTAATAGAATCGAGTTCTGCAGCTGCTTTTTTTTCTCCGTGAATCAGATTCAATATAGATAAGGCTTCTGTGTATTTCTTTTTTTCGGCCAGCCACCGTGGACTTTCCGGAACAGTAAAGAGCAGCAGTATAAAAATTAATGAAGGAATTACGCCTGAACCGAACATCCATCTCCAACCGTAAGACACATTCCAGCTTTCATCATAAATTCCCGCTATGTAAGCATTCACAAAATAAATAACCAAGATACCGGTAACGATACCCAGCTGAAAAATTGAAACCAGACGGCCCCGTATAGCAGCAGGGGCCATTTCTGAAATATACATCGGAGAAAGGATGGATGCAATCCCAATTCCCATCCCACCCACAATACGAAATACTACAAAAATCAAGAGACTTGGAGCCAATGCCGTTCCTACAGAAGAAATGGTAAACAGCAGCGCAGAAATCATCAACACTTTTTTCCGTCCTATCCGATCGCTCAGCATTCCCGAATACATAGCTCCTACGAGACATCCCAGCAGCGCACATGAAGCCGTCCATCCAGTCATGGCATCAGACAAATGATAGTAAGTCCGCATAAAACCGATAGATCCGGAAATCACTGCGGTATCATATCCGAATAATAAACCGCCCACCGATGCTACCAGGACAGCTTTGTAAATAATGTGAGAATTTTCAGTCTGCTGCATATCGATTATTTTAAGATTTTCTCTTTCATCCTATCCGTACGGACAGATGCTTTTATGGTGACACATTCCTGTCCTTCACTTTCACCGTAAGGACTGATGGTATAAGCTCCTACAGATGCCGGTACTATAAAGGTTTCTGCATAATGGATGATATAAGGTTCAAAACTATTCTCCGGGCTTTCTACAATGACCTCCCGACCTTCAACCAGGTTTAAAACGTTCACAACACCTTCCGTATGATGTACCACTTTTTTGCTAAACCAATGTCGTCTGGTCTCAATAAATGATAACGCATCCAGACCGGTTCGTTCTTCCCGCCATCCGTCGCCTTCTGCAACAGGTTCCGTCAGATTCAGTATATTTTCTTTTGTCCATGAGGTATCACGGTTCCACTGTATGTTCTTTTTTCCGTGTTCCAGAGATATGGGTCTAGGTTTTCCATCCAGCCCCATTCGCTCCCAGTCCCAAAGCTTAAATGTAAAAATATAAGGAGTAGCACTTATTTCCAGTACTACAGAATTCGCTCCTGAACAGTGGACTGTCCCAGCAGGAATGGATACATGATCATGTTTGCGGACAGGCCATTTCTTTACATATTGATCTGCATTGAAAGGGACATTGCCTTTTTGCGCTTCTACCAAATCACTCATCATACTTTCAGGATTGATATTCTCATTCAGCCCGAGGTACACGAAAGCATCTTCTCCGGCGTCCAGCATATAGTAACTTTCATCCTGCGTATATGGCATTCCGAATTTTTCCTTTATATACTCTTTTAACGGATGCACCTGAAGGCTCAGATTTCCTCCTTCCATGGTATCCAGAAAGTCAAAACGGATGGGAAACTCATCTCCAAAGCCTTCATATACCTGTTTTCCCAGTAAAGCTTCAGGCTGAAAAAACACCAGATTTATCGATGGTATCTCTACCACCTCATCCCCGAATCCTAAGAGCAGACTATTTTCTTCAGGAACGCAGTCAAATCCCCAGGCGTAATTCGGGACATTTCTGTCGAGGTCACAGACTTCCTTCAGCCATTGCCCGCCCCATGGTCCCGGATCGAAAAAAGGAACAACTCTGAAAGGTGAATTTACAATTTGATTTAAAGCATCATACAGAGCATTTACACTGATCAATTTCGGCTGATGAGGCTTTGTAGTATCCAGAATAAAATGACAACTTTCCAGTATTCTTTTTTTGTAACGATCACAGACACGCCAGTCTACAAAATAGGCATGCTTGTACTGATAAGAAAAAGAGTCGGTATAATTTGTTTTCCCCAGATTGCAGGTTTTGTTCTTACGGTAACGCATCTGTATTTCCCAGCGGGGCATATCTGCATAAAGGATCAGTTGCGGCTGACTGTTTAATAAAAGAGCTCCCGGTCCTATAATGACAACACAACCATTCGCAGAATTTATCTTTGTCTTAAGAGCTTCAATTTTCACCTCATCAAAATAATCTTCCAGTTCAAGAGAGGTCATGTATCCAAACACCGGATCATCCGTGACATAAGGCTGAACCAATGCGCTGATTTCTGCTTCGGACTTCATAGCATCAGAGGTATTGATGATCAAACCAGGATTCAAAAATTCTTTTACCTCAGCTATCATTTCTTCCACAAAAACACCCGGATAACATTCAATAGCAATGACCTTCGGTGATTGTTCTTTTAATTGACTGATGATATTTTTCCAGCCTGCAATACAGCTATGCCCTTTTATGGGTGTAACGGGAAATTTATTGTAATTCGATTTCATTATTATTCTATTTCATTAATTTATTTCACTTGTTCTGGCTGTTTACGAGATAGTTCATTCCGTACAAAGCTGAAGAAGATGGAAAAGCAGCCGCTTCAATTTTGACGTTTCCCCATGGAGTCCAGGCATGTTTTTCTGTCTGTTGTCTGATGTACGGTATAATGTGAGAGCCACTTCCCATAATGCCTCCGGTAAGGATGATTATTTCGGGATCATAGGCGTGAATAAGATTGATGGCACAGGCCGCCCACACCTCTAAACTCTGATCACGTATTGCCAATGCAGCCGAATCTCCTTCTTCTGCTAACTGAAACACAGCTTTATAATCTGATAACGGGAGTTTATGATTTGAATTAAGCTTCCATGTTGAGGCTTCCGTTTCTACGCAGCCTTTATTTCCACAATTACAAACTTCTCCTTTATAATTGATTACAAAATGTCCGCCCAATATTCCGGCTGTGAAGTGCTTGCCTCTCAGCAGCTGACCTTCTACAATAGCGGCACTTCCTACTCCTGTACCCAGACTCATTAAAACAACATTATCCAGATCTGTTGCTCTGCCATATTTCCATTCTCCCAATAATGCTGCTCGGGCATCATTTTCAATACAAAAAGAAAGGTCAAAAGTCCGTCTGCACCAGTCCTCAAGATCAATACCCGGAGCATCGCCAAATTTTTTATCAATAGAAAGTATTTTCTTCCGGTTGCTGTCGATGATACCCGGAGAAGCAATTCCCAATCCTGCAATGTCTTTACAGGAAAGGTTTTCTTGAGCCATTAAGTCTTTTACAGCCCCTTCTATATGAGGCAGCCTCTGCCTGAGCCCATTCCCGGAATCAGCACTGATGGATGTGGACGACATTATGATGTCTTCTTTTACAATTCCGATTTTGATCATGGTTCCGCCCATGTCTATTGCGATAACTGGTTTTGACATAGCTTTTAAGGCAAGATTTTTATTTCCACAACGTCCATTCCGGCAACTGTAATTTTTTCATCAGGAGAAAAAGCTTTTCCTGTTTTAATGTTTATCATTTTTTTAGGTTTCAATCTTTCCCACAGCAAGGCAGTTGATTGTTCCTTTTCATCAGAATTATAAAGCCTAATCACAAAGCTCTGATCCTTCTCCGGTGTAATCGTCGTAACGACAATCTTATCATTGCTCATTTGAAACAGGCTTCCTCCTTCAGGTAATTTTTCATTAACAGAAACAGCTATCAAAGGCTGTGTAAATGCTGCCGCTGATTTTTCATTCTCCACCGCATCAAAACCATTGTGCGGACGGAGTGCATAGTGATAATGCACCGGACCTTCCTGATCTGCTTTGTAGTTGGTATGCCAGTAATTATTCATGGCGTAACTGAACCAATTGGTTGTACCCGGGGTTCCTTTATCTTTCCATTTTTTATGGCTATTGTCTATGACCATTCTTTCATCTATCATTTCAGAGGCTTCGGTTAACGGAGTTTCCAGCATCATCCATTGTATTCCTTTTTTTCCTGAAGAGGCATCCACCCAACGGCGGCTGTACCAATAATCCATATTGGATCCCGGAAGCTGGTCGGTAAGGTATTTCATGATTCCATAGCCTGCATCTACCGTTATATCTTTAAATCCTGAATTAAACGGAAAACCGAAATGCACAGATTCTTTGGTACGGACAGGCTTTTTATCTACAATATTTTCCAGGGAAATTTCATCACTATCTGAAAACAGAGTAATGATACGTTCAAGGCTGTTGGCTCCCGGCGCTTCTGATAATAAGGAAACTTTAGCGACCAGGGGACCGTTTTCCAGGATCTTTACTTTAACATCTGAATTGGACAGAGCTTCCTGAGGATCAGATCCGGGTACATACCAATAACTGTTTAGTCCCTGCTGATTAAAACTTCCGGCATGATTCACTTCACTTTGATCTTTAATCCGGGTAATACTTCCTGTTTTTGCATCCCATGTAACTGTCACTTTTCCATTAGAGATTTCATTCCCAGATAGAGAAAAAGGATTTTTTACTTTTACCACATCTTTAATCACTTTGTACGACGTATATCCCAGAGCAGGAACATCATTGGCTACAAATGCTACCGCCCCGTCATTAAGCTTCTGTAACGGAATTTTATGACCTGTAGCATCTACCAGACCATTTCCATCCACTTTGTTTTTCATAATTACTGTCCCGCTGCGTTTCCAGGATGAGGTATTGAACACTGCTATTGTTTTTGAGCTTGAGTTAATGATCGGTTTTAGCAAGTCTTCTTCCAGTTTGTTGGCAATTGCATTTCCATCGGCAGAAAACTGTTTTTTCACCTTCCACTGATCGGTTACGAACGGAAGATCAGGAGCCGTAATGCTATTGAACGCTCCCCAGGTATGTTCGTGAAAAAGAATCACGTTTTTCCAGGCTTCATAGAATGTATCACGGTTATACAGTTCTGGATTCAGAATAGAATAAAGTGTTGTAAGCTGTTGCAGTTTTAAACTACTGTTTCTGTTGATCCCTTCCTCTTTAGCGGTAGACATAGCTCCGTCTTCCCAATAAGGGCTTATATCTCCCTTCACCACAGGAATCTGATCGCCATATTTCTTTTCAAATGTTTCAAACATTTTTTCATTGGTACTCAGTATGATTTTCGGGGAAGTATATTTTTGATTCCATTCCTCTACAAATCTTGACACAGATGTATCAATAGGCCCATTATCAGCGACTATATTGTAACGCCACTGTACCATATCGTAAGGGTATTGGGTTTTCGTAAGATCAATAAGATATTCAGCTATTTTTTTCTTACCATTTTCAAAAACATCCCCCGGATGAGTTCCATGCCATGAAGAGTACCCTCTCCCGGCAGTCCAGAATAATATTTTATCTTTACCGGCGGGTGACTGCCACCATACCGGACGGTCTCCCCAACTTTTCACAAAATTTCCTACACGGTCTCCAAGATAAGGGTTAGTTTTACCCAGATAATTCGGTCCGCTTGAAAAGTATTTTACCCCTGAAGAAGTTAATGCGGGTACCAAAGACCATGCAAATCCCGGAACATCAGACATCATAGCGCTTTTAATCGATAAACCGTATTCTTTTTCCAGTTTTTGGGCATATTCGGTATAGTGGAATAATTCTTCAGGTTGACTTAAGCCCGTCAAAATATTGGCATACATCGCAGAAAGTCCTATACTTCCTTCCTTTACAGCTTTAACGAAAGACTGTATTTCTGCAGGAGTTGCTTTCTGCATAAAGTTTTCTACATCCCAGAGTGCCTCTACGTTCCATTTAAAACGGGCTTCTTCAGACAGATTGCGGGTTTCTTCGATCATTTTGAGTGCATCGTAAATATTTTGGGTATGAATTTTCGCAACTTCTGCCTGCAAATGAGAATATCCTACATCTGTATGGGAATGATGGATGAAATATAATGTACGGGGAACTACAGCTTCAATAGGAAGTATTTTTCGGTAAAGCTCTTTATTGTCTGCTGCTACGGTTATCAATACTGAATTTTCTTTCCCTGAAACAGAAACAGGTATTTCAAAGCTTTTAATGCCATCTTCCATCGTAAAGGAAAATGTTTCTTTATTACTGATTTTAGCGGTTATTTTCTGCTCTTTTCCAAAATGAAGCGTAGTAAGATTGATCACTCTTTTACCGTCTTTCAGAATAAAAGGAGTCATATCTGCATCCATTTTTTCCTGAAAAGTAAATTTATAGGTCATAAACCAGTCTCTGCTGTTTTGTGCCTGACCTGTCATTTTCAGTCGCAGGGGTTTACCGGGAGTCACTTTGTTTATGGGGATTCTCAGATAAGCAATTCCATAAGAATCTTTAAGTCCGTCTGTTTTTTTCTGATGAAATACAAAAGCTGTACTGTCGGCTGCTTTAGAAATCCAGTCCTTACGTTGGTTTCCGGGATAAGTAACAAGGGTTACCGCCTTTTCTCCATTAACCGAAAGATCGAAATGACGTATTCCTCCGCTGGTTCCTGAAGAATGGGATACCAGCCAGCTGAAATAGATATACGGACCTGATACTTTTCCTGGCACCATATCAGTTTCCCATTCAATAACTTTAGCACCATCCGTCGTACGGGTAAGTAGAGCCTGATTGGCATAATCGGGAAATGCCGAAAAGTAGCTGATGTTTTCACCACTTATTTCACGGGAATAACCATTGACGGTTTCTATAGTGCCAAAAAAGGGAACTTTTTTCTGTCCGTAAACAAAATGACCTGATAGGAGAATGAACATTAAAAAAGTAAAATATCTTTTATGCATAAGAGTTATATTTTTAAATTATATGTAAGAATGTTTGAACATATAAAAATCCGAAAAACACTTTTAAATTTCAGCAGATTTTGTAATGTCTATGCTGTAAGTGAATTTATCTGACCTGTAATATCCGATATTATATTCTACCGGTTTTCCATTGATATCATATACAAAACGTTCGCGTTTCAGGATCGGGAAAGATGCCGGTACTTTTAATTTTTTTCCTATCACGGTTCCTGCATTACAGGCACTAATATTTTCGCGGGACTGGTGTACTACCACTCCGTAACGCTCCTGCATCATCGTGTACAAAGGAATATTAAAATCATCTTCTTTGCTGATACCGATTCGCGGATGAAAATAACTTTCGAAATAAACGATAGGCTCATCAGAATTTTCTCCTTTTAACTTTGATAGTTTAAATAACTTTTTATCCGGAGTCACGTTGAAAAAATTACAAATAGTTTCACCTGGAGTTTCGGTTTCCGTTTTTAGTAACAGATTAATAACCTCAATTCCTTTTTCCTGCATTTCTCTGGTAAAACTGTACCAGTGGTCTAAGCCTGTCACCAGATTCTTTTTCTCTGCTGCGCGGGTACCGATCCCTTTTTTCCGTACAATTAGTCCTTCGTGTTCCAATTTATTCGTTGCCTGGCGGATTGTATTTCGGGAAACACCCCAAAGATTAGCCAGATCTACTTCTTTGGGAAGGAGAGCTCCTTTACTGAAAGGTTCCATTTTGATAAGCTTACGGAAAAGCTCCTCTACCTGTACATGAAGCGGCAGTTTACTTTTGTGGTCAATGGTGAAATTCTTTGTAGGTATGTTCATACATATAAGATTGAGGCAAATGTAATTATTTTTTCTTTTCGAGCGTAAAAATATTTCAAAAAGTTTATTTCACAGAAGACACTTTAAAGGAAACCTGAAAAAACTAATTAATAATCATTTTATTTTTACACAAAAAACCTGTTACAGAAGGTTAGACTAGGCTTTTGAATGCCCGGAATAAACTTCTGTAACAGGATCTTTGTTATCTTAAAAGTTATTTATAAACTTAAAAATTCTTCCAGGGAAAGCGTTTTCTGCTCTCCGGCTGTAAGATCTTTGAAAGTAACTGTTCCATTTTTGATTTCTTCTTCTCCTAAGAAAACCAGGTTTTTAATTCCCTTCTTCTCTGCATAGGTAAACTGTTTGTTCAGTTTTGAATTTTCAGGGTAAAGTTCAGCAGAAACTCCTTTTTGTCTCAACTGCATAATCAATTTTAAGGCTTCTACAGTTCCTTCTGCTCCAAAATTAGCAAACAGATACTCTACCTGAGTGGTAGCTTCTTCAGGGAAAAGATTAAGCTCTTCCATGACCAGATAAACCCTGTCCAGACCGAACGAAATACCAATTCCCGGAATGTTTTTCACTCCGAATACTTCAGTAAGGTTGTCATATCTACCGCCGCCGCCGATAGATCCCATCGCCACTTCATCCGCTTTCACTTCGAAAATAGCTCCGGTATAATAATCTAAACCTCTCGCCAATGTAATATTGAATACAAGATTCTGCATATCTACACCAAGATTCAGAGATTGTGTCAAAACAAATTCTAATTCTTCTACTCCTTTCAATCCAATTTCACTGTCTGCAAATTTTTCTTTCAGTTGAAGAAGGTTTTCCAATGCATCATCCGATTGGTTAAATAAGAATTCCAGCTTATCAATAGATTCCTGAGAAATTTCTCTTTCCAATAACTCCTTCACCACACCTTCTTTCCCGATCTTATCAAGTTTGTCCAAAGCAACAGTAAACTCAATCAGCTTATCAGTAATACCAGCATATTCAGCCAAACCGGAAAGGATCTTTCTGTTGTTCATATGAATGGTAACAGGAATTTTCAGATCGGCAAATGATTTCAGATAAAGTTGAACCAAATCTACCTCCTGTAAAAGACTTTCACTTCCTACTACGTCAGCATCACATTGGTAAAACTCTCTGAATCTACCTTTCGCCGGTCTGTCTGCTCTCCAAACGGGTTGAACCTGATATCGTTTGAACGGAAAAACAAGCTGCCCCTGATTCATAGCCACATATCGTGCGAAAGGAACGGTCAGATCATATCTCAAAGCTTTCTCTGAAATTTTCTTTGTCAGTGCCTGATGATTGTCAACATTGAGTTCTTCTTCAGAAATTTTATCAAGATAATTTCCTGAATTTAATATTTTAAAAATCAGACGATCTCCTTCTTCTCCATACTTACCTGTCAATGTAGAAAGATTTTCAAAACTGGGAGTTTCTAGTGGCTGAAATCCGAACAATTCAAAATTCTTCTGTAGTGTATTGATAATATATCTTCGTCTTGAAACTTCCAATGCGGAAAAATCACGTGTTCCTCTTGCTAAACTTGGTTTCATTTTATAATTGATAAATGATATTAATAATTAAACATGCTTAAACTGATTCAACGTTTTAAACCACAAAAGACACAAAAGCAAACACTTAAGCTTCATTGAAGTTTATCATAAAAACGGTTTATAAGTACACTTAAGTTTTTGAAAATCTTTGACTTTCTTCTTTACACCACTTTAAATGTGTAAAGTATCAAACTTTAAATGGATAATAATCGCTTTAACAGATTGAATGGATAAGCAGTGCAAAAATAAGGAATTGAAAGGACTTTTCCGAAAGATAAAAAAGCTGAGGAAGAAATCTTCCCCAGCTCCTGATGCATTATCGTTACTAAGTCCAAAAAATCAGACGCTTTCAAGGATTTCTAAAATCTCTTCACCATAATTTTCAATCTTATGCTTTCCGAAACCTTTGATTTCAAGCAGTTCTTCTTTTTTCACAGGCTTATACTTGGCCACAGACATCAGTTCTTTGTTGCTCGCGATAAAATAAGTGGGGAGATTCTGTTCTTTCGCCTTCTCTGATCTCCAGTATTTCAGGGCATCTAAAATTTTTTCTTCATCTGAGTTTAAGACATCATTATCTGCAGAGTATTTAACTGTTTTGGTTTCTTTCACTACATTTTTAGCGGTTTTCACCTCTTCAAAATACAGAACCACGGACCAATAACATTCATCATTTACAAAAGCGGTTTCCACTTTTATAATTTCGTTCACTTCCAGGAAATCATCAAGCATTCTTTGATCTTTATAGAGAAATTCTTCAGGAAGCCTGATTTTAAAAACTTTCACTTTCATCATCTGTGTTTTTAAAATTATTTACTTCCCAGCAATAGAATCTCATCGATTCTGATCTCCGTAATATATCGTTTCACGCCATCTTTATCATCGTACGATCTGTACGTAATTTTTCCTTCAATAGCAATTTCCTTTCCCTTAGGCACATATTTCTGAAGGATCTCAGCTGTTTTTCCAAAAGCAATCAGATTGTGCCATTGTGTTTCTTCTACTTTTTCGCCTTTTGCATTCGTGTAATGATCGCTGGTGGCTAAAGACACGCTTGCTTTTACGCTTCCGCTTTCGAAGTTTACGGTTTCAACTTCTTTTCCTGTGTAACCAATTAATGTTACTTTGTTTCTTAGTGACATAGCTTTAAAATTTTTATGATTAATAATTCAGATGAGAGACGTTCACTTTCTTTCTCAAATCTCTGTTGCAAAGATTGTCACATCGCAGTAGCTTAATCGGTTATAAACTATTTAAATTCATTTGTATCCGTTTGTTGTCGAATAATTTTCTTTCTGATTTTTAAAATTTATTCCATTACGTATGTAATTGAAATCAATATCATTTGATAAAAATCCATTTTGTTTGAAATTGAAAAAAATTGTTATTATTTTTTAATTCAGAGATAAAAATTTACGATCTATTTCCAGTGATTAAATTTTTAAAATGTTATCGTCATTTTCTTTAATTATTATCATCATAGCAATGATCAAAAAACATTTAAAAAAGAGTGAAATGTATCGTTTTACCCGTTTTCAAACGGATAATTCCGTATCTTTGAGGAAATATCATTTATGAAAAGGGACATCAATATTTTTGAGTTTCCTCTCAATTTGGGATTAAAGAAAAAAGACCACGAAACTGAGCCCGGTGTCAGAAAGCTTCCGGATTGGTTCAGAAAATTTGATTTTCATCAAGAAATCAATCCTCAACATATTTTCAGACTGGAGGCACCAGATTATTCGATGGAACTTGATCAGGAATCCGGTGTTTTAAATGCAGGTAGCATTATTGAGTATGCTCAAAAACAGGCAAATTTCATCTCAGAAAACCATACAGAAGGCACTTTCAATATTATGCTAGGAGGTGATTGCAGTATTTTGATAGGAACTGCTCTGGCTTTAAAGAAGCTTGGGAATTACGGACTTTTTTATCTGGACGGGCATACTGATTTTATTCCTGTCAGTCTTTCTGAAACGGCTGCCGCTGCAGGACTTGACCTTGCCATCATTACCGGAATGGGGCATGAAAAATTGACCAATATTCAGGGACTCAGACCTTATTTTTTGGAGGAAAATATTTTCTGTGTCGGAAATGCAGAAACAGATGATGAAGAGTATGTGGGACAGATTATCAATTCTGACATCCATTATTTTGATTTGTATAAATTGAGAAAAAATGGTTTTAGAAAAACTGCAGAAGATTTTCTAAAGATGGTTAGCAGCAAAGCTTTGGATGGATTTTTCATCCACCTTGACGTTGATGTTCTGAAAGACGAACTGATGCCTGCCGTAGACAGCAGAATGGAAGATGGAATTGATTATGAAAATCTAAGAGATATGCTGAAACCTCTGATTCATTCTCCCCTTTGCTTCGGAATACAAATTACCGTTCTGGATCCAGATTATGATGAAAACGGGACCTATACAAAACCTTTCATAAAGCATTTAATTCAACTCATAAAAAAATAAAGAAGATTAATGAAGAAGACGATAAAAAGAACGTTCAGGGTATCAAAATATGTGATCTACAAAGAAACTCTGGTTGATTATAAAGAACATTTCTGGTCGTTTCTGGGAGCATTTGTAGGCATTGGACTTATTGCATTTATCCAGTCTCATTCTGTTTCAGCTACCGAAAATATATTCCTGATTGGGTCTTTCGGGGCCTCCAGTGTTCTGATCTATGGAGCGATCCAGAGTCCTTTGGCTCAGCCAAGAAATCTTGTGGGAGGACATGTGCTCTCAGCTATTGTAGGCGTTACCGTTTATAAAATTGTTCCCGATATTATCTGGCTTTCTGCCCCGCTGGCTGTGGCATTTTCCATTGTGCTGATGCAGTATACCAAAACCCTTCATCCACCCGGAGGCGCTACGGCTCTTATTGCTGTGAGTTCTGTGGGTAAGATTCCGGAATTAGGCTACTGGTACGTTATTTCGCCTGTTTTGTCTGGCTGTATTATTCTCCTTCTTGCAGCCCTTTTATTCAACAATATGACACCGAACAGAAGTTATCCTACCCATACCAGATTCAAAAGACTTTTAAGAAAAAAACACGAGCACACTCACAAAATGAAAAAATAAAAACATGGAATGTCTTGAATGTGGCGAAAAAATTCTCGGAAGGTCTGATAAAAAATTCTGCAATGATGCCTGCCGCAACGCCTATAATAATAAGCAGAATAAAGATTCTACCAATCTGATGCGGAATGTGAACAACAAACTTCGTAAAAACTACCGCATTATGATGGAACTGAATACGGACGGTAAAGCAAAAATTGCAAAATCCAGGATGGATGGCTTGGGTTTTGATTTCGATTATTTCACCAACCTGAAAGTGTATAAAAATGGTTCTGAATATAGATTTATTTATGATTATGGCTATAAACTTTTAGAGGAAGATTTTGTTCTGATTGTTAAAAGTCAGTCTTAATCTCACACCATTCCTAAATATCGTATTATGAAAGAAATCGTTCTGATAACCGGTGCCGGCGGCATGATCGCCCGTGAGCTGTCTAAAAAGATAGAAAAAGATTATGCCATTCGCTTCCTTACCCGAAAGAAAAAACATGAGAATGATTTTGAATGGGACATCAAAAAAGGAACGATGGATGAATCTGCACTTGAAAATGTTTCCCACATCATTCACCTGGCCGGAGCCAATATTTCTGAAAAACGCTGGACCAAAGAAAGAAAACAGGAACTGATCTCCAGTCGTGTAGATTCTGCGGGCCTTCTTTTGGAAACTGTACGAAAGAAAAATATAAAGTTAAAATCCTTTATTTCCGCATCAGGGATCAATTATTATGGTACCGTAACAACTGATAAAATTTATACGGAAGATGATGCACCGGGCAATGATTTCCTCAGTGAAGTGGTGGTTTTATGGGAAAGAGCCGCAGATGATTTTAAAGAGCAGAATCTGGCTGAAAGAGTCGTGAAAATACGAACAGCCGTTGTACTTTCCAAAGAAGACGGAGCATTGAAAAAAATGCTTCCCACTATACAATATGGCATCGGATCAGCTTTAGGAAGCGGAAAACAATACATGCCGTGGATTCACATCGAGGATATCTGTTCAATCTATGAGGCTACTTTGAATGATTCAGCTATGAATGGACCTTATAATGCCGTTTCTCCTCAGCATACCACTAATGAAAATTTAACGAAGAAAATCGCTGAAGTCCTTAACAAACCTTTGTTTATGCCGAATGTTCCAACTTTCGTTTTAAAACTGATATTTGGAGAGTTGGCAGATGCTTTACTGGAAGGTTCAAGGGCTTCTTCACAAAAGATTCAGGATACTGGATTTCAGTTTAAATTCCCGGAGCTTAAAGGAGCGCTTGAAAATTTATTAAAAGAAAAAAATTAAACCCAAATATGGATGAAAGTTTAGTTTTAAAGCATATTTCCCGGCATATTTCCCTTGACAGCCGAGAGACCTCATTCTTTCTTTCTTTATTAACAGAGAAAAAGGTTCAAAAGAAAGAATTGATCTTAAAACAGCAACAAGTATGTAAGGAAATCAGCTTTGTCCAGTCGGGTGTTCTAAGGGCTTTTTATCTTGATCCTTCGGGGAAAGAATCTACCATTATGTTTGCTCTCCCGGACTGGTGGATCACAGACATGTATTGTTTTATTAATCAGAAACCAGCTATGCTGACTATTGAAGCCCTTGAGGAAAGTTCATTACTTCAATTGAAAAAGGACAGTCTGGATGAACTGTATTCTGAAGTTCCCAAATTCGAAAAATTTTTCAGAATCATGATGCAGAATGCGTATATCAGGGAACAGCTACGAACCATAGAAAACCTTTCTCTGCCTGCTGAAGAGCGGTATTATACTTTTCTAAAAAAATATCCTTTGGCCGCAGAACGGATTACCCAGAAACAGATTGCATCCTATCTGGGAGTTACTCCCGAATTCCTAAGCTCAATTAAAACCAACAAACAAAAAAAATCATGAGTCTTAATCTATCTTATTTTTTGTAGAAGATAAGTTCCTTTAATTTACTCAAAAAAAAAATATGCTAATACTTATTGCAGGTCCTTACAGAAGCGGTACCAATGACGATCCGGAATTGATCCGAAAAAATCTGAACAACCTTGAAGCTGCGGCACTGCCAATTTTCAGAAAAGGCCACATTCCTATGATTGGAGAATGGCTGGCTCTTCCGCTCATCCATCTGGCTGGTTCTTCTCAAATCGGAGACGAGGCATGGCAGGAAATACAATATCCCATTGCCCATCGCATTCTTGAAAAATGTGATGCCGTACTCCGTATCGAAGGTCATTCTAAAGGAGCAGACGAAGATTTAAAAATAGCCCGAGAAAGAGGCCTTACCATTTATTATAATATAGAAGATATTCCCAATGCAGAATCCTAACATCAACATCATTAAAACAGAAATTCTTTCTGACAACTGGTACACTTTAAACAAAGTCACCTACACCATCGCCAAAAAAGACGGAACTACAGAAACCCAAAGCAGAGAAGCCTATGACAGAGGAAACGGAGCGGTGATCCTGCTTTATAACAAAACTTCAGGCACTGTAATTTTGACCAGACAGTTCAGATTGCCTACTTTCATCAACGGAAATACCACAGGGATGCTTATCGAAGCCTGTGCCGGCCTGCTGGATAATGATAATCCGGAGGAATGTATCAAAAGAGAAACGGAAGAAGAAACCGGGTACAAAATCTCAAAAGTAGAAAAAGTATTTGAAGCCTATATGTCGCCGGGCTCTGTAACGGAGATCCTTCATTTTTTCATTGCAGAATACTCTTCTGAGATGAAAATCGCAGACGGTGGCGGACTTGAAGAAGAAGGTGAAAACATTGAAGTTCTGGAATTTTCATTTGAGGATGCTCTTTCGATGATAGACAACGAAGAGATCATGGATGCCAAGACCATCATGCTTTTGCAACATTTGCGTATTAAAAACATTGTATAGAGAATAAGATGAAAAAACTATTACCTGTATTCGTTCTATTTACTTTGGTCTGCTGCAAGGAAGAACCTAAAAAGGAAAATAAAGCAACAGTAAAAAAGGAAACACCAGTATCAATTAAAGCTGAGGTTGTAAAAGATGCTCCATATACTGAATTTAAACCTGACAAAATTTCTGATTTAAAAATTAAAGGATTCGATATTGAGCAGGCTTTTTCTGTGGAAGGAAACAAGATTGTAGCAGGAAATTTTCAATTTACTGATGGTAAAATTACTTTGCCCGATACTGAAGAAGACTTTGGAAAGAGACTTTTATTGCTGAATCATAAAAACGAAATCATTTATCAATCTCAAGGTTCCGGAGAAGCCTATCTTTATGAACCCTATTTTTATAAGAACAGCCAAAATGGAAATATTATTATCGTCTGTCAGCAAGCGTATGAATATTTTTTCGGTGGTGATGCTTATTTATTAGAAAAAGGAAAGATAAAATATCTCGGAAACCTGGATATTGAACCCAAAAATGAGGAAAAAAAACTGACGGATATCTTACGAATCAAAGAATCAGGAGATAGAATCACTTTCACTTTTGATTCAGATTCCTTAGTTTTGAAGCCGGGAAGTGAAGATATGACCATCAAAAACAATGATGTGAAATATGTGTATGATTATAAATCACTAAAATTATATAAATAGTTTTATGATGGAGGGTTAATGAAGGTTTCCAAAACACCTTAAAGAAAAACGGAATGATACAGGATCATATCACGGTAGAAAACCGCCATAAAGATTTTATAAAAAAGGTTAGCGAAACAGAAATCATCTACGCCTTAAAGGATGAAAACGGTTATTCAGTCTCCTATTCCAACGAACTGGAATATGAAGATGGGGAGCCAGTACAGATTATTTGTTTCTGGTCTGATCAGGCAAGGGCAAAATCGTGTATCGGTGATGAGTGGAGTCATTATGAAGTTTCATCTGTTCCCCTGAATGATTTTGTAGAAAACTGGTGTCTCGGAATGAATAATGATGGTCTGGTTGTAGGAACCAATTTCGACAGTAATTTATTTGGTTGTGAAGCAGAACCTTTGGAGCTGGTGCTCGATATTATTGAAGAACTTAAAAAGACTGGCAAAAACATAACATTGAGGAAGTTTAGAAGCATCGAAGAAATGGAAACACAAATCCGAGAAGTTTTGAGCAGCTAAACGAGATGAACAAATCTCTTGGAATAAAGGTTAGCGGAGCACTTGCTATCTCTGCCATTCTGATTTTCAGTATTCTCATGCTGAAAACGATTTCCCAATACACAGGTCTTGATAAAAATATAGGCTTCCTGATGTTTAAACAGAAGGTTGTGGATAATCCGTACTGGATGGCGTTTTTTTACATTCATATCTTTTCAGTCACCCTGTGTCTTCTCACAGGACTCACCCAGTTTTCAAATCGTTTTTTAACGGAAAACAGGACGCTTCACCGGTGGATCGGAAGGATGTATGTTTATAATATCCTGATCATCAATGTACCGGCATGTTTTGTACTGGGATTATTTTCAAACGGTGGAATCATTGGGGTTACAGGCTTTCTGCTTCAGGACATTCTGTGGGCATACTGTACGGTTAATGCTGTTATTTTAGTTAAAAAAGGAAATATTGCAAGCCACAAAAAATACATGATCTTAAGCTATGCCGTTACCACTACAGCCATTACTTTCAGGGTTATTAAAAACCTTTTCTATCGGGAAGATCTATATGATTATGAGCTGTTTTATGGACTGAATGTCTGGGTATCACTGCTTGTCAATCTTTCTGTGGCTCTTGTGATCATTAAAAGGTTTAACGACTTACCTTTCAAAATTGAGATTCATGATAAAAATAAAAAAGGAACCGAACAACAGTGCCGCAAAAAGACCAATAAAAATTAAAGTATTCCAAAGGTTTCTGTACTGGCTTTTCGATGTCCATTTTTCAAAGAACCGCATCATAAGAAAAGCTATTCCGGCAAATATCAATACAACAAACAGTCCAAAAATGACAAGCGAACTCATAGATTTTAATTTATATCAAAACTATTATTTTAAAATTAAAAAACAATAATCTACTGACAAATATTAAAAATGACACGTTCTGAACAAATAAAAAAATTAATCTCAAAACCTTACTTCATTCTATTCATTATATTAGTCCTACTCTTCTGTCTTGATACTTTTGTCTTAAAACCATTCATCAAAGAACATTATTTAGATCAGGATCTGCAAAGTTTTAAGGACTTCTCGTGGAGATATTTATTGGTGATAGCCGTTGTTATCGCCATAGTTGTGTCTATCTGTATAAAAGCTAAAAAAATTCTTGAAATCATTAGTGTATGTTTATATTCTGCTTTTTTTGCTTTGTTCGCATTTAGAACATTATTTATCCATATCTTATTACTCACCAATTTTCAAACCGAAAAAGAACGTATAATTAATACTTATGAAGTCATCAACCATAAAGAAGCGATGGTCTTTTGGCTGGACGGGGGGAAAGAAAACTCCATCCATGACGATAATGCAATAGAATTGATTGACAAAAAAAGAAAAGCGAAAGGTTTAAAATCAATTTTTGAATATAAAACTGGTGATAAGGTAAAAGTAGAATTTAAAAGAGGTGTTTTTAATGTAAATTATCTTGATTAAACATACTATAAACACGAATATCACAAATTTAAAACACAAATTTAAAACACAAATTCTCACAAATGCAACTCCTCCATTTGTGTCATTAGTGAAAAATATTCGTGCAATTTGTGTTTAAAAATAGAAACAGAAATGCGTCATAAACCACGAATAACACAAATTTAAAACACGAATTATCACGAATGCAACTCCTCCATTTGTGTCATCAGTGAAAAACACTCGTGTAATTTGTGTTTAAAAATAGAAACCGAAATGCTTCATAAACCACGAATAACACAAATTTAAAACACGAATTCTCACGAATGCAACTCCTCCATTTGTGTCATCAGTGAAAAACACTCGTGTGATTTGTGTTTGAAAATTCAAAATATTAATTTTACAATCACATTCAGAAAGTCTTTTCGGAAATACATCACACAACAAATTATATGAAAAAATTAATACTTACACTTTCAGTAGCTCTTTCTGTAGCAGCCTTTGGACAGAAAACGACTGGTAAGACCAACAATCTGGCTCTTTATGCTTACCAGACCTACAACTGCGAGAATAAAGGATATTACGATCCGGGGAAATACAAAAAAGAGGAAATAGACGGAGTTTTTAAACTTCTGTACACACTCAACGGAGGTGCTTTTGATAATCATACGGTTTTTAAACTTTCAGATCTTGAAGATATCAGAAAAAATAAAAACACCTATCTGCAGCAACTGGATAAACAATATCAACAAAAGAAGGCAGAATTGTACAATCTTAAAGTGATCAATCTTCCGGAGTGGAAAAAACTTCATCAGGAAGCCATTCAGGCTTTTGAAGGCGAATACCAGCTCAAAAAAGAAGAGCTTAATGCATATTCTAATCCTGTATCACTGAAAAACAGTCAGTTTTACAATACCTGCAAAGAATATATTGATGCCGTTTCTTCTCCGGACAAAGAGAAAATGTATGCCGTATGGGAAAAGTTTGCACAGGAAAAAAGCAAAAACAATGCTGATCCACAGTCGGTGATGACCAGGTTTAATGATCAGCTTAATGATCTCCAGAAAGATGATTATGCACTCATTGACCTGATGGGAATGGGGTTTCACAACTGTGCGAACGCCAGTTTCAGAGCTGAACCCGATGATGAAGGAATATTGTATAAGAAATTTGACAAGACCTTTGTAAAGCTGAAGCAGGATTGTGATCAGCCGTAGACGTGATTTAAAGATTGAATCATTTAAAAATTTAATGATTTAAAAATTCAGAAAGTATAGCAGCATTCGTTTTCGGGTGCTGTTTTTATTTTTAAATACTTACCCCATGAATATTTTTCACTTCCGCCATGACAAAAGTACTGTGCGCACTGCCAATAGTATCCAATGAACCCAGCTTATTGAAGACAAAGTCCTGATAATGCTTCATATCTCTTACCTGAACTTTGAGCAGGAAATCAAAATCTCCGGAAATATTATAACACTCGGCAACTTCATTGATCTGTAAAATATCTTCAACAAACTGGTTGCCTACAGAACGATCATGCATTTTAAGTTTGACCTGACAAAAAACAGTAAATCCCCGATTGAGTTTTTCTGCCTCCAAAACGGCTGCATAATGCTTGATATATCCAGCCTGTTCGAGCCTTTTCATCCGCTCGAAAACAGGTGAAGGTGACAGATTAATTTCTTTCGCAAGTTCCTTTACCGTCAGTTTAGCATTCTTTTGAAGGATTCTAAGCAGCTGAAGATCCTTTTCGTCAAGTCTTTCCACAGAATAATATTCTTTTTGGGATTATGTTTTTCAAATTTACAGAATAATTCGCTTTTAAATTAATCAAAAACGAAATTATATTCTTATTTTATTCAATTCAACCAATCAATTCACTTTAATCATACCTTTAGCCCAGATTTTGTTCTTTAACATCCTTCATCAAACAGAAGAGGTTTTACATAACGTAGATTAATAGGGAATCGTGTGAGAATCACGAGCTGTCGCGCAACTGTAAGTAACACACCAAAGGTTTTTATCCGTGAATATCCACTGCGAAAGCGGGAAGGATGATGAAAGCCGTTATAAGCCAGGAGACCTGCCTAATCTGAATTGACAATGCTTTCGCGGTCTGAAGCTTTGGGTCATACAGATGATACTTTTTTTGAACGTTCCTGTTAGCAGGAAAACTACGTCCTTATTGTATCTCTTTATCCTCAACATTCTTTCCCGGCAGCATTGCGAAGCATTCTAAAAGAGCTTTTACCATCATTATTGTTTAATTTAAAAGTTTAAGAACATGCAAACGCACCTACTTGGCAGCCCGCGTATTGGCCGCCACAGAGAACTCAAAAAAGCCTGCGAGCAATATTGGTCAGGCAAAACGTCACTGAATGAACTTTTGGAAACCGGGAAAAACATCAGCCTGCAAAACTGGAAACTTCAGCAAGAAGCAGGAATCGATCTTATTCCATGCAATGACTTTTCGTATTATGATCAGGTTTTGGATATGACGCTAAGTGTTGGAGCCATTCCGGAGCGTTATCAGGAAATTGCAGCCAGAAAATCTGCCTCAGAGCATGATCTGTATTTTGCAATGGCAAGAGGCTATCAGAAAGACGATCTGGATATTACCGCCATGGAAATGACGAAATGGTTCGATACTAATTACCATTACATTGTTCCCGAGTTTCAAAAGGACCAACCGTTCAGATTGTTTTCCCAAAAGATCATTACTGAATTCATCAGTGCAAAACAAGCCGGAGTGAATGCAAAACCGGTAATCATCGGACCGCTTACTTATCTCCTCCTGGGAAAAGAGAAAGAAGAAGGGTTTGATAAACTGGATTTAATCCATAATCTTCTTCCGGTATATATTGAAATTTTAAAAGAACTTGAGAACCACGGTGCTCAATGGATACAGTTTGATGAACCGTTTTTAGGACTGGATCTTACTGAAAAAGCAAAAGAAATCTATCAATCGGTTTACAGCGAAATCAGAAACCAGTTTCCGGAGCTTAAAATCATCGTTGCTACTTATTTTGAAGGTTTAAAAGATAATCTTTCATTGGCATCTTCGCTTCCGGTTGATGTCTTACACATTGACTTAGTTCGTTCTCCTGAGCAGTTGGATGAGGTTTTAAATGCTATTCCGCAGACACTGAGTTTATCCTTAGGCATTGTAGACGGAAGGAACATCTGGAAAAATGATTTTGAAAGATCACTGGGATTCATTGAGAAAGCTGTCAATACCATCGGATCTGACAGGGTTTTCATCGCTCCGTCATGCTCCCTGCTCCACTCTCCTTTCGACCTTGACCTTGAAACGAATGAAAACACGTTATCTCCTGAGATCAAACAATGGATGGCTTTCGCCAAACAAAAGATCCATGAAGTGGTTGCTTTAAAAAAACTGGCAGCCGGAAAGGCAGATTATCAGGTCTTACAGCAATATGCCGAAAATAAAAAAGCCATTGACAACCGTAAAATTTCATCCCTGATCCACAATCAGGCCGTAAAAGACCGTGTTGATATCACCACTGAAAATGATGCGCAGAGAAAAAGTCCGTTCAGCATGAGAAAAGAAAATCAGCAGAATGTTCTTCAGCTTCCTTTATTCCCAACAACCACTATCGGTTCGTTTCCTCAAACTAAAGAAGTAAGAGCCTGGAGATCGAAATTCAAAAAAGGTGAACTGACAGCCGAACAATATGATGATTTGCTAAAAAAAGAAACGGAAAGAACCATCCGCTGGCAGGAAGAAATCGGCATCGATGTATTGGTTCATGGTGAATTTGAACGAAATGATATGGTGGAATATTTCGGGGAACAGCTTGCCGGATTTGCTTTTACCCAAAACGGATGGGTTCAGAGCTATGGAAGCCGCTGTGTAAAACCTCCGGTAATCTATGGTGATGTTCACCGACCGCATCCCATGACCGTTTATTGGTCTCACTATGCTCAATCTCTTACTCAAAAATGGGTAAAAGGAATGCTTACCGGTCCGGTAACGATCCTGCAATGGTCTTTTGTACGAGATGATCAACCAAGATCTGTAACCTGTAAACAGATTGCGTTAGCGATCCGCGATGAGGTCAACGATCTGGAAAAAGCAGGAATCAGAATTATTCAGATTGATGAACCGGCAATCAGAGAAGGACTTCCACTTAGAAGATCCGAATGGCAGCAGTATCTGGAATGGGCAGTAGAAGCCTTCAGGATTTCCGCTTCAGGTGTTGAAGATACAACGCAGATTCATACCCATATGTGCTATTCCGAATTCAATGATATCATCCAGAATATTGCAGATATGGATGCCGATGTGATCACTATAGAATGTTCCAGAAGCCAGATGGAACTGCTTCAGGCCTTTGCCGATTTCAAATATCCGAATGAGATTGGTCCGGGAGTTTACGATATTCACTCACCAAGGGTTCCTTCGAAAGAAGAAATGATTCATCTGTTAAGAAAGGCGCAGGCTGTTATTCCGGCTCAGCAGCTTTGGGTGAATCCGGATTGTGGTTTGAAGACTCGGCATTGGGATGAAACGGAGAAGGCGTTGATTGCGATGGTGAAAGCCTCAAGAGAAGCAGCTGCAGATTTTGTGTTGCAGGAAAGCTAAAGAATTAATTATTATAATTTTTGAGCAGGAGTTTTTGCTCCTGCTTTTTTATGTTTTGGCTAAAGCCGTTTGCCTGAATTAATGATGGTGAGTGAGCGGGCTAAAGCCCGCTCCTATTGAATTTTTCACAAACACCTATACAATAATTTTAAATCTCAGATTTCAGAATAGGAAGACAAACTCAGCTATTTAAGTTAGAAAATCAATTTAATTCAATAATTTTGAATATTATTTTTTCACCATTTTTAATGAAAAAGCAGGATAAAAGTATTTCTTTGAGACAGGCAGAAATAGCCAATCAATTTGTTTCTAAACTGGATAAACATTTAGACGAACTTCTGGCAGGACAGGTTGAAACGGCTTATGAAATCAATGAGTTTGCAGACTTACTGTTTATCAATCCCAATCATTTAAGTGACACCATTAAAGATGTTCTGGGAAAATCACCTTGTGCCGTATATGAAGAAAAACTGGTTATTATTTCCAAGGACCTCATTGTGAACACCAACAAACCCATTAGTGAAATTGCAAGAATTTTAGATTATGACCCATCCAATTTCACGAAATTTTTCAAACGATTTACAGGTAAAACGCCCAAAGAATTCAGAAATGAAAACCATGCGGGTTAAAAAAACAGAAAAGGTTACCATTTAAACAGAAAAGGTCACCATTTTCCCTGTCATACACTTTCTATTTTTGCTGTATCATTTAACGACAGAAATTATGACAACAAAGAAAACGGCTTTAATTACAGGAGCCAATAAAGGAATAGGTTTTGAAACGGCTAAACAGCTTTTACAGCTTGGGTATTTCGTTTTCATCGGTAGCAGAGATAGAGAAAGAGGTTTAAAAGCTGTAGAAGAGCTTAAAAATACAGGATTTAATGATATTGACCTGCTGGAGATTGATGTCACCAATTTACTCTCGGTTCAACGTGCCAGAGAAGAACTTGGGTTCAAAATTTCAAAGCTAGATGTGCTTATCAATAATGCCGGAATTACGGGAGAAATGCCTCAAAATGCGTCCAGTATATCATTGGACAATCTGCGTACCGTTTATGAAACCAACTTCTTTGGCGTTATTCAGGTGACACAGCATTTTCTGGATCTGATGAAAAAATCTGACGAGCCCAGAATCGTCAATGTTTCGAGCGACCTTGGCTCTCTGACCAATCACAGTAATCCTGATTATGAATTTTATGACGTAAAACTTACGGCCTATTGCAGTTCAAAAACGGCTGTCAATACTTTTACTGTAATGCTCGCCTATGAACTGAAAGATACCCATTTCAAAATCAACAGTGTGAATCCAGGATTTACGGCAACGGATCTTAATGGATACACAGGATATCAGACCGTAGAACAGGGAACTAAAGCCATTGTAAAATATGCTACTATTGATCAGAATGGCCCATCCGGAAAATTTTTCGGTGATGGATTGGAAATTGCGTGGTAGAAGTTCTTCAAATTTGATTAAACAGGATATTTTCCTGTTTTTTTTATTTGTCAAAGAAAAATAAAATTTATAGATTGCTTAAAAACTTAAGTATTAAATTATGAGTTATTATAAACATCAAGAATATGATTTTGTACAAAGAACCAAAAAAATAATTAATCAATATGATAGCATTATTATTAATGAAAAAGAAAAATTTGAAGTTACATTATTAATCAATTGTTTTGTAGGCTTACTAATGACTCCGCAACAGTATTGGATAGATCAAATTCCACAGACATTAATTAGAAATAAAGAATGGGGATTAAAAAAAGAATATTTCAGAGTTTGTAAGGATACTAGTGGAAATGAGCTGTTAGATTTACGACAAGTAACAAGACATTTAAGAAATTCTGTTGCACACTATAGTTTTAAAACATTCAATAACCAAAATCATGTGATAAAAAGCATCAAATTTACCGATAAAAAAAATAGAACAGAAATTACTTTTGAAGCAGAAATTCCCATAAGTAATTTAAAAGATTTCTTAAATCATTTATCTGACTGGTTTTTAAATGAAATGAAAAAAAATCAATAATGACTACTAAAGAATTCGTAAAAAATTTCTACCAAGAAAAACAAAATATTCTAAATTCAAGTTTTGAAACTCAATCAGAATACAGAACTCTAGTTTCGGTAAAAATTGAAAAATTAAACTTAAATAAAGTACAAACTGAAAAATTAAAAGAGATAGTTTCTAGTATTTTGACAGATAGTTTTTATACTATCTTATTAGGCTTGGATGGATCTGCAAACATTGGAGGTTCACAAGAAAGTTTTAAAATTTATGATGAAGAAGATAACTTAATCTCTGAAAGTGGAGATTTGGAAGGCTATGCTTATGAATACTTTCATGGAGATAACGGGTAGTTTTTAATTCTAATAAATCCATTAAATAAATTAACACTGAATAACTTACAGTTTGTCAATTAAAAAGCTTAATTTTGCACCCCGAAATAAGGATTTACAGTTATGAAAAAATTAGGCGAATACAGAAAGCTTCTTAATGTTGATAAGACCGTTACTTTAAAGGAATTAAAGACAATTTACAGAAATACGATGAAAGATTCGCATCCTGATAAATTTATTGACGACGAAGCCGGGAAACTGGAAGCAGAAGAAAAAAGTAAAGCTGTAATTGAAGCATACCATTTCTTAGTCAGCATCAACCAGGAAACACAGGAAAAATATAAAGAGGAATATACGGAAACGATTACAAAATCTAATATTCAGGATTTTTATCTTGAAAAGGCAGTTTTGAAAGTTCAACACCTGAACGGAAATATGTACGAATACATTGGGGTTCCAAAAAACACGTATATCAAAATGGTGAACGCTGATTCGCCAAGCCGTTTTGCAAGAAGACACATTTACGGAAGTTTCGTCTACAGAAAAGCCGGTGAGGCGATGGTAGATTAATTCTCCACATACAATATAAACAAAGGCTTTCAGTTCATTCTGGAAGCTTTTTTTATGCTTAAACATTATTTTTTGCTCTCGCAGATGATTCTGATATAGCAGATTAGTAAACCTAGAAATCTGTATTATCTGATGAATCTGCGTGAGATTTTAAAATCAAGCAATCTGTATTGGCTTCATCAGAATCAATTAGATTAATTCTCTCTTTGTATTTCTTATAATATGCGATATCAGAATTATACTTTGCGTGGTAAATTCGTAATAATAAAATACTCTTTAAATTTCGAATAAAAATATTCATTTAAATTATTCGAAAAAAGATAGGTTTTGCGCTGATAATTTTGATATCGTTTTAAATGTTTAATAATCGCAAGGAGAAACAAAGGTTTTTTGAAATGAAACAAAACGAATAAAGATAAACAAAGGCATTTCATTTAACAAAAGTAAAACAAAACATCAGTAATTTTAGGCTTTAACTTATTCTAAAAATCGTATTTCGGAAATGAGTGAAACGCCTTTGCTTATCTTATTTTAAAGTAATTAAAGTCAATTCTTTGTTTTTCTTTGCGTTAAAAAAAAAGATGAAAATACTTCAAAAATCAAAAAAAGCGCATCAGATTTCTGATGCGCTTTTAGGTTAATTAAGGTTATTATATTATTCTACGTGTTTCGGAGTGTATCCGTCTTCACTTAGTTCTTTATGGTCGTATTCAGCTTTCATTTCAGCTTCGTAGTCTACTTTTTCACCTTTACCCATTCTTCTTAGAATTGAATCAAATAATGAATATACTACCGGTACAATGATCAGCGTCAGGAATAATGATGATGTCAAACCACCGATAATTACCCAGGCCAGTCCGTTGTTCATCTCTGCTCCTGCTCCTTTTGCAATTGCAATCGGGATCATACCGAAGATCATCGCAATCGTGGTCATCAGGATCGGACGAAGACGGGCGTGGTTGGCCTGAATCAAAGCGTCATGGGTATTGGCACCCGCTGCTTTTCTCATATTCGCAAAGTCGACAATCATAATCGCGTTCTTCGCTACCAAACCAATCAACATGATCATCCCCAGCATCGTAAAGATGTTTAATGAATTTCCGGTGATGGCAAGAATAACCATTACCCCGATCAATGCCAGAGGAATAGAGAACAATACCACGAACGGATATACAAATGAGTCATACAGTGAAACCATTACCAGATAAACCAATACGATAGCTGCCATCAATGCAATACCTAACGTACCGAAACCTTCAGTCTGGTTTTCCATATCACCACTCCAGATATAGCTTACACCCGCCGGTTTGGTTTTCTCGTTATCCATAAACTGAGCGGCCCATTCGTTGGCAACATCTCCTACAGGACGACCTACCACTTTAGATTTTACCTTTACAGAAGGTGCTTTATCTCTACGTTCAAGCAAACTAGGTCCTGAACCCATTTTTACATCTGCAAACTGGCTCAGTCTGATCTGCTCACCCTGAGGATTTGTAAACATCAGGTTTCTTACATCATCAATAGACTGTCTGTTGGCATCACCAAAACGGATGTTGATATCATATTCATATTCTCCGGCTCTGAATTTTCCGTCTGTATTTCCACTGAATGCAGTCTGCATCGTTTGTCCTACACTGGAAAGATTTAAGCCTAAAGATGCCATTTTATCTCTGTCGATATTCACTTGTACTTCAGGACTTCCAGAATCCGTAGATAATTCTGCATCTACAGAACCGGGAACTTTCTTAAGTAATTCAAGAATTCTGTTCGCTTCTTTATTGGCCGTTTCGTTATCCTGAGCCGTCACTACCATTTCAATCGGTGCATTATCTGCTCCCATTAATCCGATTGGTGCCGTTTTAAATTCAACTCCTGTGAATTTTTCTTCTAAAGCTCTCTTGATTTTTGCAGACTTGATATCCGTGCTTTCATTACGCTCAGATTTATCTACCAGAATCACCTGAATCTCTGACTGATACAATGTAGCCTGTGCCCCACCAAAACCAGATGACTGCTGACCCACTGTCGTGATCATATCCACGACATCTTTATCATTTCTAAGGTATCTTTCAACAGCTAAAGTAATCTGATTGGTTTTTTCTACGGAAGCATCTTTTGGTAATTCCATCTGAACAAGGAATTGACCTCTGTCCATTTTAGGGAAGAATTCACCACCGATAAATCCGAAAGCCACCAACATGAATGAAGAAATCAGGATAATAAATGTTATAACCACTGTCATAATTCTTCTCAATGTTGATTTTAAAGCCCACTCCAGAATTCCTGTAATCCAGTGCGTGAATTTTTCCAACTGCTTTTCAAACCAAAGGATAAATTTCTCAAAAGGATTTTTACCTGTCAGATGCACCAGTTTACCATATCTTGAAGATAACCAAGGAATAATGGTAAATGAAGCCAATAACGAGAATAATGTCGCAATAACTACCGTGACACAGAACTGCGCCAGGATATCAGCAACCAACCCAGAACTCATCGCAATCGGTAAGAATACCACCACAATTACCAGGGTAATAGCCGTTACCGTAAATCCAATTTCCGAAGCTCCATCGTACGCTGCACGAATTCTGCTTTTCCCCATCTCCATGTGACGGTAAACGTTCTCCAGTACTACAATCGCGTCATCCACAAGAATACCCACAACCAATGAAAGTCCAAGTAAACTCATTAGATTCAAGGTATATCCCATCAGATACATTCCAATTACCGTTGCAATCAATGACATCGGAATAGAAACCATTACAATAAATGCGTTTCTGATGTTATGAAGGAACAATAGCATTACTACTGCTACCAGGATAATCGCCAGGAATAAATCGAAAATTACGTGGTCAGCAGCTTCAAGTGTAAAGTCTGTTGAGTCATCTACGATATTGATTTTAATCGCCTGCGTTTTATAATCTTTCTGAACATTATCAATTGTTTTCTGAATAGCTTCTGAAACGGAAACTGCATTGGCGTCAGATTGTTTTTTAACCTGAAGTAAAATCGTAGAATTCTGGTTGTATCTTGCCACTTTCTCCACATCTTTCTGGGTATCGAAAACGGTTGCAATATCAGACAAACGAACCTGAGCTCCATTTTTATTGGAAACTACAAGGTTATTCATCTCATCTACACTTTTATACTTACCGGAAAGTCTGATCGTAGATCTCGAAGTTCTTGTCTTCAAAGCTCCCGTCGGGAAATCCAGGTTGGATGAAAGAATGGCCTGCTGTACATCTGCGATGGCAATACCATACCCCTGCATTTTCTTTTCATCTAAATTCACCTGAATCTCTCTCTCCTGTCCACCTACAAGGTCCACCTGAGCTACACCGTTTACACGGGAGAAAATAGGTTCTATTTTTTTATCTAAAAGGTCATAAAGATCTTTATTATTCAGCTTGTTACTGGAAATACTCAAAGTCATGATCGGAAGATCATCCAATGAGAATTTTTGCAGAGAAGGAGGATCTGCATCGTCCGGAAGGTCTGCCAGAATAGCATTTACCTTTCTCTGTGCATCATTCAAAGCGTAGTTTACATCGGCACCGGTATTCAACTGAACCATGATTACCGATAAACTTTCGTATGATGAAGATTCTACTTTCTTTACGTTTTCCAGGGAACCTACGGCATCTTCAATTTTTCGGGTTACCGAAGTTTCCACCTCAGCAGGCGAAGCTCCCGGATATACCGTAGAAATGGTTACCATATTGGTTTCAAACTTCGGAATCAACTCGTACCCCATCATGGAGTAACTTAATAAACCACCCAATGTAAGTATCGTAAACAATACGATAACCAGGGACGGCCTTTTAATGGATATTTCTGCTAACTTCATCTTCTGTTACTTTACGATGTTGATTTTCGAACCGTTATCAAGGTTGATCTGTCCGCTGGTAATTACCTGTTCTCCGCCATTCAGTCCGCTTAAGATTTGAACTTTGTCACCGTATACTTTTCCGGTTTGTACTTTGATCAGTTTAGCCGTTCCATTGCTTACGACGAATAGTTGCCCTGAGCTTACTCCGTTCACAAAAGCTTCTGCAGGAACGGTCAGCATATTCTGAGTTTCAGTACCGTGATTGGTTTTAAATAAAGCTGTTGCGTACATACCCGCTTTTAAGTTTCCTCTGTTTTGAACTTCAATTTCAACCGGGAAATTTAAAGAGGCATCACTTTTAGGAGCAATAAATGTAATTCTACCGCTGAATGAATCTTCAGGTAAAACATTAACATTGATCGGAACTTCCTGACCTAAAGCAATTCTTCCTACCTGACTTTCGTCTACTAATACAGACAATTTAAGGCTGTTGATATTTACAATTTCAAACATAGAAGTTCCTACAGAAACTACAGTTCCCGGCTCTACCATTTTTTTATTGACTGTACCACTGATTCCTGCACGGATGCTGGTATCATTCACTCTTACCCCCTGAGCTCTTACGGCTGCCTGTGCATTTTTCAGCTGTAGTCTTGAATTATCAACCTGCTGCTTCGTAACTCCTCCCGTTTTGAAGGCGCTTTCGTAACGCTGATTGTCAATAATTGCATTCTGTAAATTATTCTGAGCCTGAGAAACATCAACCTCGATGGCGTCTTTTTTGATCACGGCCAAAGTCTGTCCTGCAGAAACTCTTGATCCTTCTTTTACCAAAACGCTTACGATACGTCCTGCGATTTCAGAAGACTGGTTCATTTCCTGTTTTGGAATGAAAGTTCCGTTAGCTGAGTAATCTGTATTGATATTTTCTCTGGAAACAGTTACTATATTCACGTTGATTTTGTCAACCTGTTTAGCAACTTCCTTTACTTCTTTCGTCTGTTTCTCTTTATTATCTGCAATCTTGTAAGCCGCTAAACCGATTAGGACCGCTGCTACGATGATGTATATTAAAGTTTTTTTCATTTTAGTTTATTATAAGTTTTGTAGTGTGTTCAGTTCCCCTTTAGCTTTTATGAGTTTAATCTCAGCCTGTTTGTAGTCCAATAATGCGTTTGAATAGTTCTGTTTTGCCTGTGTTAAAGCGTTTTCAGAATCCAGCACTTCGGTAAGTGTTGCCAAACCGTATTGGTAATTGGACTGTGTATTCTTCTGTACTCTTTCCGCAAGCTCAACGTTATCTTTCATGCTTTGGATATTGATAATGGCATTTTCCATATTGGTAACGGCATTTTTATGATCCAAATCTAAAGTCAACTGTTTATTTTGGATATCCTGATCAAGATCCTGAATATCAATTTCTGCCTGCTGAATTTTAGCTTTTGTAGCACCACCGGTGAAAATCGGAACATTAATGTTCAACCCTATCGCAGAATAGTCGCTCCAAAGAACTCCATTATTAAGACCGTTGGTCAAAGGAAATTTCTTCCCCATCCCGGCCCAGCCATAGTTGGCAGTAAGGCTAACGGTAGGATAAAGATAAGCTTCCGTTGCTTTTTTGTTAAACTGAAGAAGTTCTCTGTTTTTATTTAAAACTTTGATCTCTGTACGATCATCCAGGTTTATTGTACTGGCAATAAGTTCAGGTTTTGGCTCGATAGTTTTTTCTTCAAGCTCGATATCTGTCCCGATCGGAACTCCCATATAAAATTTCAAAGAATTTTTTGAAAGTTCTACAGAATTGATCAGCTGTTGCTTGTTGGAACCGATATTGGTAAGCTGTACATTGGTACGGTCTAAATCGATGGCTTTTGCAAGACCATTATCGACTAAACTTTTAATCACATTTCTTACTCTTTCCGTATTGGCGTAGCTAGCTTCTACCGTTTTCAGATTTTCCACCTGTACAAATACCTGATAATAAGCTGTAGCTACATTTTCAATGATCTGTTCGTTCGTAAGCTGAGCATTCAGAACATAGAATTCTCTGGTAGACTTTGCTGCTTTAAGACCTGTGAAAACTCTCTGGTCAAATAAAGCCTGCTGAAGCTGCACCGAAGCTGTTGAGCTCCAAGGCTGTCCCAGCTGTGCTCTGATTCTTTCTCCACCAAATTCAAGCAAAGACTCCTGAATAACAGGATTATAAGTTAAACCTGCTGTGGCCGTTATCTGAGGTAAAGCACCGGCTCTGGCCTCGTCAATCTTATATTCAGCCTTTTTGATCTGTAATGCTGCTTTTTTAGCTTCTGCTTTATTCTGCAGTGCCTGCTTGATGGCTTCCTGTAAAGAAACCTGCTGCTGGGCAGATACCGATGAAAAGCCGAAAATCATAAATGCTGCAGCTATCCCAATTTTTAGCTTTTTAGCAGTTATACGTTTTCTTTTCATAATTGTATACTTCGTTTATTTTTTTAATTTAATTTTTCTCGTCAAGGTTTTTGTTTCTAAAGGACGTATCATTTCCCAAAATACTTTAACATTTTTTTAATTTTTAAAAAGCATGTTGATAATGATCTCTTTTCTTTCGGAAATAATCTGGTCATATTCTTGATCACTGATCATCAGATTCTCCATAAACAAAGGCCTTACAGCACTTGGGAATACGAGTAGCGAAACCATATTCAGAATAAACTGAACGGGCGCCATTTTTTCTATATTTCCCAATTCCATTTCTTTTTCGATGTCTTTATACATCGTTTCCAGTACATCTTCTTCAATTTCTCTCTGATGGCAGTTTCCCTTATTAATCTGTGAAACAATGTAGGTTTCCAGATACGGATATTGAAGGCTGGTAGAAAGACTGCTTTCTATAAACTTGCTAATCTTTACTTTGAAAGGAAGATCTGCATCCTGAATGATCTTAGATTTTTCCTGTTCCACTCTCTGAGCTTCGTCAAAAATGATCTGAATCAGATTATCTCTTGAACGGAAATAATAGTTGATTAATGTTCTGTTCACTCCGGCTTCATCGGCAATCTCCTGGGTAGTAGCATCAAACTTCCCCTTCACAAAGAATAAATTCTTCGCTGTCTCCTTGATCAATTCCTGTGTTTGGTCTTTTTTCGCTTGATTTGACATTATTGTTAAACAATTTTGTGCAAATGTAAATCAAATTCTGTTTTTGACAAAATTGTTAAACAAAATAATTAAACAAATTTGTTATGATTTGCATCATGTTTTCGATGTTCAGTTTGAGATTATTATGAATTAATCTTGGCTGGGAACGGCATTTTTATATCTTTGCCGCAAAAAAAATAATAACTGATGCGAAAGATTTTATTTCTGTACACGGTACTCTACTGTGCACTGTCATATTCTCAAAACAGAACTCAAAACAACGATTACTATTTTTACGAAAATAAAGGTCAGATCATTGATCAGGAAGGAAAGGATAATCCTGGAGTGAAATACCTTTTCCTTTCAAATGGCCTTAATGTTCAGCTAAAGAAAGCCGGATTTTCTTACGATGTTTACCAGATAGAAAAGCTAAAGGAAAGCAATTCCGGTAAAAAACAAAATTTATCTGATCAAAAGCTTGAAAAAATAAAATATAAGTACCACAGAGTTGATATCGATTTAGTTAACTCAAACCCCAATGCTGAGATTGCTCCTGAAGACCAATCTCCGGATTATGAAAACTTTTATAATATTCCAGGTAAGCCCAACGGAGTAACCCATGTTTACAGATTTAAAAAAGTTACTTATAAAAACATTTACAGTAACATAGATCTGGTATTTTTTAAGCCGGCAGATACTTTAAAACCAATAGAATACAATTTCATTGTAAAACCTGGCGGGAAAGTTTCAGATATTAAAATGAAATTTAATGGCACTAAGACATCGTTAAAAGACAATAAAATAGTGATGAATCTCCGTTTTGGAGCAATGCAGGAAAACATTCCTCTTTCATGGCTTTTTGATGGGAACTCTAAACAGGAAACCAGCATAAAATTCAGAGAAGTAGAAAAAGATATGTATGGATTCGTCGGGACACAGAATTCATATGACAAAACACTAATTATAGATCCTGTACCAACACCTTTGTGGATCAAAAATTTACCTAACTGGGTTTGGCATTCAGATAATTCATATTATAAAATCTTTGCCAATGCAAATCAGGAAGTTTACACAAGTTTAACTACGATAGCAAGATACAACGTAGCTACAAGCACTTATACTGTAATGGACTCTAATTCCCAAAACTATGGTTATGTTTCTAAATTTGATTCATCAGGAAATAAAATCTGGGGAGTATTTTTAGGTAATCATCACTCTAGTGGTGACGAATCTAATGTGCTAAAAGATATGGCCATCAACAACAGTAACGAAATATATGTAGTGGGACATGCCAGAGATTCTCAAGGTGGTGTCAATACAATCACAACTCCTGGTGCACACAAAGAACACTCTACCTATATGGGACCATTCGCCACCTATGCGAATATGGATGCTTTTATTATCAAATTAAATGATAGTGGTACAAGGGTTTGGGGCACTTATTTCGGAGGAGAGGAAAGCGAAACAATCAATTCTCTGGTTCTGGACTCTAATGAGAATTTAATTTTTGGAGGTCAAGCTAACGGCAATAATGGAATTGCCACTCCGAATGCTGCCGTTCCGAATAATTTGAATATCTACAATGGAGCGTCATTTATCGCAAAATTTTCTCCAAATGGCAGCCAGATTTATGGATCGTATTTCAATTTAACAGGAGGCATCAAAAAACTCGACAGAGATAATGCCAATAACATCTATATAGCCGGAGACGTTGATAGGAGCTATAACACTTCCGGACAGGGAACAGCAGGTACTCATCAGCAAACCATCATTGGTAACGGAAATGCTTATTTAGCAAAGCTGGACAGCAATTTTCAGTTTTTGTGGGCCACTTACTACGGTGGAAAAAATGCATACGGTCTTCTACATAATTACAATGAAGGAAGAACCACAGTCAGCGATTTAAAAATAGATAAGGATAATAATGTCATACTTTTAGGAGATACGGATTCTAATGAGAAAATTTCAACTCCCGGAACGCATCAGACGGTCCGTACTTCTAATCTTGGCAACGATATTTTTTTAGCAAAATTTAATTCATCAGGAAATCAGATTTGGGGCACCTATTTTGGGGCTACCACTACTAATGCCGTTAGTGATGATTTATCTTTCGGTCTTTCAGTAGATGACAGCAATAATCTTGTATTTGCAGGACAGACATCAAATAATATCCAGATAGCCACTCCTAATGGTTTTCTTCCCAATAACACAGGAGGTCATTCCGGGTTTTTCACTAAATTCAGCACAACAGGAAATCAAATATGGGGATCATATTTTTACCGTACAATAAACACAATTTATGCAAAAAGTAATAACATTTACACTTTAGGAGGGGCTAATACAACTAATAATCTTGCAAAATTTTATGATTGTACTACCGGGATTTCAGTCACTTCCAACTCACCAGTCTGCACCAACTCTACTCTCCAATTAAATGCCACCGGAGGAACAATTTACAACTGGACAGGGCCAAACGGATTCACTTCAAACCTACAGAATCCCACTATTCCAAATGCTACAACCTCCAATTCGGGAATTTATACCTGTCAGGTTTCAGGTTCCGGAGCCTGTGATGGCAGTTTTACCGTCAATGTTGTGGTTGGAGATAATGTGGCTCCCATTCCAAATACAGCTACCTTACCAAGTATCACTGGAGATTGCCATACTGTCATTACCAATATCCCAACGGCAACAGACAACTGCGCCGGAACCATTATAGCTACAACTACAGACCCTCTTTCCTATTCAGTTCCGGGAACGTATACCATTCACTGGAATTACAATGATGGAAACGGAAATATTACCACGCAAAACCAAACCGTTATTGTAAACGCTGTTCAAACTCCTACAGCAAACATTACACAAACTTTCTGCGCCTCCAATAATCCAAAGGTTTCCGATCTTCAGAGTACAGGCCAAAATATCAAGTGGTATGATGCGACGGGAAATTTACTAACTGCCACAACTCCACTTGTGAATGGACAGACTTACCATGCATCCCAAACAATTAACGGCTGCGAAAGTGGTAAAACAGCTGTTCAGGTAACCGTAAACAGTACGCCAAAACCAACTGCTAATACTGCCCAAGACTTCTGTGCATCGGCATCTCCTACATTGGTCAAGCTGATTGTAACTGGAACATCTCTTATATTTTACAATGCCTCAGGAAGTATTCTTCCGCTTACTACGCCTCTTGTTCACGGACAGACTTATTATATGACCCAAACCATTAACGGATGTGAATCTGAGAAATTGGCTATAGCCGTTACGCTTTCAGTCAATAATGTTCCTGCAACCAATTATACGGCTGTATTATGTAACAACACCATCGCAAATTCGATGAATGTAAACCTTCATTCGTATGAAAGTAATATCATCAATAATCCGGGAAGTTATTTTTTCACCTATACAGACAGTGCTGGAAATGTCATTCCCAATCCGGCCAACTATACTTTAAACAATGGAACCACGGTTATCATAGTAAAAGTGGCAACTGCTGACGGATGTTTTAATACCGTAAGACTTACTTTGACATTAAATCCCAAGCCTATTATTGAACTTTCTGATCAAGCTGATTTCTGTGAAGGTAAAACCGTTACATTGAATGCCGGACCTGGCTTTGCTTCTTATCTCTGGAGCACCGGAGCAACCAGCCAAACCATTACAGTTTCTACGCCGGGAACGCATACTGTGACTGTGAAAAATGCTTTTGGATGTGAGAATACAAAATCTGTTCAGGTGACGTATTCTGTGCTGGCTACAATTGTCGCCGTCAATATCAATAACAATACAGCAACTGTGGTTCTTTCTGCAACTGGTAGCTATGAATATTCCTTAGATAATTTCATCTGGCAGGATTCCAATATTTTCACCAATTTAGGTTCAGGAGAATATACGGTTTACGTCAGAACCAAATCAGGCTGTATCATCGGACAGAAAAAGTTCTCTATTTTCAATATCCAAAATGCGATAACTCCGAATGGCGACGGAAATAATGATACCTGGAAAATTGCCGGACTGGAAAACTATCCGGGAACTGAAATCTATTTATATGACAGAAAAGGATTTGTTATAGTAAAAGAAGTTATTACGAAGAAACCTTTCGTATGGGATGGAAAATACCATCAACAGCCCGTAGCTACAGGAAACTATTGGTACACCATTAAAGTTTCAGACGGAAGAACCTACAGCGGATGGCTTCTGGTGAAGAACAGAGATTAAAACAAAACGGGCAGAAAATTCTGCCCGTTTTTTATTTTTATACTAATTTGATTTTATCATCTGAAATATCAACGATCTTATCTTTATAAAGTCCACCGAGTGCTTTTTTAAAGTTCTTTTTACTCATCTGAAGTTCAGCTTTGATTTCCTCTGGAGAAGACTTGTCTGAAAGATAAAGAAGTCCGTAGTTATCATCCAGTTTGTCCAGAATTTTCTGTTTGAATTCGTCTATGTTTTCAAAACCTTCGGGCTGTAAGGATACATCGATCTTACCATCTTCACGGATATCCTTGATATAACCACCTTCTTCTGATAAAGGATACAATTTTTTGAACACATCAGACGCGTAAATAAGTCCGATATATTGCTTATTGATCACCACATTCCAGCCCAACTCACTTTCATTCATCATGATCAGGTCTACTTTCTCTCCTTTTTGCAAAGGAAGATCCTGATATTGCGGATTTCTTTTGAATTTTGTAGTTCCTGTAATCAGATCAAGAGCTTCATCTACGTAAAGGTAAACGAGGTATCTTTTTCCTTCAATAATTTTGGATTTCTGCTGTTTGTAAGGAATAAAAAGGTCTTTAATGATTCCCCAATCCATAAATGCCCCGCTCGGAAGACTCTGCACACAGCTCATTACAGCATACTCACCTACTTCCGCTAATGGAATTTCTGTGGTAGCCTTTAATTTGCCGTCGTCCTGATAGACAAAAACTTCAACGTCATCATCAATTTCTTTTTCATCGCTGGTGAAAACCTTAGGCAGGAAAGCCTTTTCTCCTGATTCATCCTTAAGGATCCATCCTGAATAGTTTTTGTCTGAAATTTTTAAAGTCTGGGTTTTTCCGAGTTGCATTGAATATAAAATTAGCCACAAAGGTACGGAAAATTGAAGATTTTAAAACTACATATGCTGCTTAACCTGAACTTAGGTCAAGAAAATTAAGGTTATGGGGCTTGGAAGCCGGAACAGGGAGGCTGGAAGTTACTATTAGTCGTCCATTTTTAATGATTTCCTTAACTTTTCATTTCCAACTTCCTTACATTACAAAATAACTTAATTCAATAAAAAAGAGAAGCCTCAACTTCTCTTTTAATTTTGGGATCTACTTCTATTGTGTCACACTGAAATAAGTCTTTATTTCTCTCAGTTTTCCATATACTTTTTCCAGTAACTCATCAGAAAGATGATGCAGATTAAAATACGTTTTGAGGATAAAAGCCAGCTGATCCAGCTCTGTAATCTCTGAACTCTCTTTTCTTCCGTCGTTCCAGCGGATATTAAATGTATTGTTAAAAAGGGCATATCTCGCCTCTTCATTCACTCTGGTGATCATTAAAAACTGGCTAAACACAGAACCCGGACCGGTCGCAATATACCAGTTGGCCATTTCCAGATCTGAAAATTCCACTTCTTCCAGCGAAAATTTGTAAATGGGAAGCCATTCTTCCTTTAAAACTTCCAATCTGTAAAAATCTTCTGTTTTTATTAGTCGAAACAGACCATTTGGTGTTTCCTGCTCGATATCCGTATTCAATATAATCGGAGAAGTAAGAGTCATAGATCCGAATCCCACATCTACAAGGTATTTCACGCCGTCTATATCTGTGGTAAGCATCATATGAGAGCGGGCGGTTCCGGTTCCGTCTTTACTGCCCCACACGACTCTTGCTAAGTGCATTTTAATAGTAAAGCCAACAGTTTCCAAAACATCTTTGAATAATGAATTCTGCTCATAACAATACCCTCCTCTCTCAAGCGTAACCAATTTATTGAAAACAGCATTCAACTGTAATGAAGGTGCTTCTCCGGTAAATGTTTCTATATTTTCAAAAGTGATGTTTTTAGGATGCAGCTGATGAAGTCTTTTCAAAAGCTCCAGTTTTCCTGTATTTTCTGCTGGTTGTTCTGCCTGTATTCTCTTTAGGTACAGATCCAGTTGCTGGTTTTCCATAATGCTGATATTTTAAATTTATTCTGATTCAAATATCGGGATTGTTCGGGTCTCAAAAATAGGTCAAAAGAGAGAATTACGAGGACAAATCAATCATTTTCCGGTATTCACGGGGAGTCATTCCGGATTGCTTTTTAAAAAAGCGGGCAAAGTATGAAGGATCACTGATGCCTACTGCATAAGCCACTTCACTGATACTCATTTCAAAGATCGATAAAAGCGCTTTGGCTTCGATCATAATCAACTTATTGATCAACTCTAAAGCAGTAGAACCGGTGAAATCTTTGACACATTTATTCAGGTGATTCGGGGTAACATTTAGCATTACAGCATATTCATGAACGTTGTGGATCTTATGAATATTTTTCGTTACTGCTTTTTTAAATTTCAGGACCAGTTTTTCATTAGCTGTCCATTTAATCTCCGGTAATGTTTTAATAATTTCTTTCAGTTCACCCAGAAAACACATCAGATAAAAGCTGATGAGCTGGGTATTTCTTTCGCTTTTCTCCTGATCATTTAAACGCTCCATCCTACTGAGAAGCGGTAATAAAGTTTCCGCCGAATCTACCGGAATGACATATTGATCATGGAATTCCAGATAATTTAAAATTTCAAGGAGGTATTTGATCTGATCATTTTTTGCAATAAAATCATCAGAAAAATGACAGTAAAAACCTTCAATATCTTCAGAAAGCAGATCGATGGTTCTTATTTTTTCCGGGGCTAGCAATAAAACAGATCCGGCAGAAAGATGATAGTGTTCGTTGTATACGGTCTGCTCTAATCTGCCTTTGGTCACCCATACAAAATCATTCACTGTTTTCCGGTGAGGCAGAAAAGGAGTCCGGAGCTTCACTTTTGTCGTGGATAGTTTTGAAATAAAAAAATCATTAATTGTTTTATCCTTCCAGTGTTTCTCATCGGTTTCAATGAATGCTGAAAAATTTTCCGGTTTATATTCAGGTACGATCTGTTTTTTATCCATGATCATTCAGTAACAAATTAAATGAAATATGATTTTTCTAAACGTATGTAAAGGTACAAAAGTTAATGGGGATCATAATTTGCTTTTAGTCTCAATCTGAATTTTAAACAAAAAAGAGAAACATCACTGTCTCTCTTTTATATTTTAATATTTTGCGATAAACTCCATGAGTTCCCTCTTGCTGTTTTCAAAATCAAATGCATCATAGACTAAGAAATACCTGTTTTTATCTGCACATCTTTTGTACATCGATTTAGCCAGTGCCAGTTTATTGTTATCAAAACTGATATATTTTACCAGATCTCTGATTTGCGCCGAACTAAACATAGAAGTGCGCATCTGCTGATTGATCAGAGCCAGTTTACCATCATCGAACTTTTCGTTTTTCTGCAACATATCAAAAAACTGACGGAACGTATTATTATCCATCACATTTCCTGAATTATATCCATCTCCCGGATGATTTCCATAAGGATCATTCCAGACATCATTCCAATCATTAAAACCATAAGACTGGCTTTTAACAGGGTAAAGATCCAGTAAGTAAAGGCCTTCATTGGTGAAGAAATCCAGAACCATTCTGTTGTTGTTACGCAGCATTAGAGTTGTTCTGTACAGCAAAAATCCATTTTCATAGATCGACACAGGCATTTTACCGGATTGCAAGTCAAAAAAACGATATTTTCCAGAACCATTTGAAATCATCTGGTCACCAACTTCAACTGTGAAAAAGCCTTGCTCAGGGATTCTCAGAAAAACCTCTGCATATCCATAGTTTTTATTCCACTGATAGTTTGGATTTTTTGATATATTGTTTGAATTATCTGTCTGATTATATTTTGACTGATCAAAGGTTTTGGCCTTTGTCTTTACATTCCCGGAAACCTGCATTTCTGCTGTGGAAGCTTCATTCTTTAACAACTCACCCGCCTTTCCTGCTTCCTGAGCAAACGAATGTATTGCTGCAAAAAACGCTAAACCTATAAAAAATTTCTTCATAAAATAAATTTGCTTTGTCGATCTCCATTTTTATGCCAAAAAAAAGAGAAGTAAAAAACTTCTCTTTTAATATTTAAATTTTTAAATCTTTCAATTAAAAATTAGATATGAATAGGTCTCTTACCTGTCGCATCCAATGCAGCTTCTTTAATAGCTTCTGCATAAGTCGGGTGTGCATGAGAACTTCTTGCCACATCTTCAGCACTTGCACGGAATTCCATTGCAATAACTCCTTCAGCGATAAGGTCAGCTGCTCTTGCTCCAATGATGTGCATTCCTAAAATTTCGTCTGTTTTCTCGTCAGCGATAATTTTAACCAAACCATCAACATCACCACTTGCGCGGCTTCTTCCTAAAGCTCTCATTGGGAAAGAACCTACCTTAATGGCAACTCCTTCTTCCTTCAATTGCTCTTCTGTTTTACCTACTCCGGCAACTTCAGGCCAAGTGTACACAACACCCGGGATTAAGTTATAGTTGATATGTGGTTTTTGACCAGCAATGATTTCAGCAACCAAAGTTCCTTCTTCACTAGCTTTGTGAGCAAGCATTGCTCCTTTGATTACATCTCCGATTGCGTAGATGTTTGCAACGTTAGTCTGTAAATGATCGTTTGTTTTTACTCTTCCTCTTTCATCAAGTTCTACCCCTGCTTTTTCAAGACCAAGACCATCTGTATAAGGTTTTCTTCCTACTGAAACTAAACAGTAATCTCCTTCTACAACTACCTCTTCACCTTTTTTATCTTTAGCAGTCACTTTTACAGTGTCTCCATTTCTTTCCACGGCAGATACAGCAGTAGAAAGCATGAACTTCATTCCCTGCTTTTTAAGAACTTTAGTTAATTCTTTACTCAATGCACCGTCCATTCCTGGAATAATTTTATCCATGAATTCAACAACGGTTACCTGAGCTCCTAATCTTAAATATACAGAACCTAGCTCAAGACCGATAACTCCTCCACCGATTACGACCAGGTGTTTAGGAATTTCTTTAAGGTTTAAAGCTTCTGTAGAAGTGATCACTCTTTCTTTATCAAGACTAATGAAAGGAAGTGAAGACGGTTTAGAACCTGTTGCAATGATTGTATATTTAGATTCAATGGTTTCAGAAGAACCATCGTTTTTCGTGATTTTGATCTGAGTAGCAGATTCAAAGCTTCCCAAACCTTCAAAAACAGTGATTTTGTTTTTGTCCATCAAAAACTGAATTCCTTTAGTAGTCTGATCTACCACCTCGTTTTTACGGGCAACCATTCTTGCAATATCAGCCTGTGGCTCATTGATAATGATTCCGTGACCTGCAAAATTATGTTTTGCGTTTTCGAAATGCTCAGAGCTGTCTAAAAGCGCTTTTGACGGAATACATCCAACGTTAAGACAAGTCCCGCCTAAAGTTGAATATTTTTCAATAATTGCTGTTTTGAAACCTAACTGTGCTGCACGGATAGCAGCTACATAACCTCCAGGACCAGAACCGATTACGGTAACATCGAATTGACTCATGTTATTGTATGAATTTGTTTGTTATTATCTTACTTAATGATCACAAATTTACTGATTAATTGCCACACCCCCAAGTGAGTTTTGTCAAGTTTATGGATGAATTTGAGATTTAAAAAAAAACAGTTGTTATCTGTTTGCATTGATCCATATAATGACGGCAAGAATAACCAAAGGGATTCCAATTTTAATTCCACCTAAAGTAATCACTACTATTCCTGTCAAAAGAACAGCAGTACCTACTAAATATAATACGATGCTTATAATATAACGGTACTTATTTTTTTGTTTTATGGCTTTCTGCTTTTCAGCATGGATGTCTTTCATTACTTCATCTACGTCTTTTTGATCATAACCCTCCTGAATGATGAGTCGATAGATGTATTTTTCATTATAATTTTTAGCAAGATAGCTTCTGTACTTATTGTATATTTCTTGTTTTAATTCGCTAGTCATGGTTAAAAAATTTCAATCCTTTTTATGGATATTAATCCTATTTTTTTCTTGTAGTAAAGACTTTTATAATTCAAAAAATTAATCCTGAAATGATTAACAGAGCTTATATTCTTACCTATATCTTTAATTTATACCAAAACTCACGCATCTACGTTCATTTTTCCAGATCCGAACATTCCCGCACTTTCAAAAAACGAGCCTCCATAGACATACCATTCAATATTTTCCAGATACTCCGCTGCATTTTCCGGGGTTATTTGTAAGCGATCTTTTTTCGAAACGATTCCTTTGTACCATCTTCCCGATTTAGAAAAATGCTCAAATTCAACGAAATAACGAATCCATATTCTTTGACAAAGTTTGCACTGTTGAATCGTTACTTCTGCATATCTTCCGTTGGTATGGTCTATTCCTAATTCAGAACTTCTGTATTCAGTATAGTCCGAACTCGGTTTTTCACAAGCACATCCAATTTTGGGGATTTTATTCATTGATGAATATTGATTTTAAATAAAATTAATGAAGGTCAAATGTAAAGAAATATGAAGTCATAACGCAAATCCGTGCCTTATTTCTTCACCAGATCCATCAGAACCTTTTCATATTTATCGAGAATGATATTCTTTGAGAATCTTGATCTGATAGAGTTTTTTATAGCATCACGGTTATAATTACCCTGAAGAACCTTCATTATTTTTTGGGAGAAACCTTCGTAATCTTCGATATTGGAAACTTCCCCATTGATCTGATGCTGAATGATTTCATTGATGCCACCGGGACAATTATTGGCAAGAGAATAGGTTCCGCACGCTCCTGCTTCCAGAAGGACATTCGGGAAACCTTCATACCTTGAAGAAAGGATAAAAAGATCGGCATACTTTAGATACTGGTAAGGATTGTCTTTCCTGCCGTGAAAAATTACATTTTTTAATCCCAGAAAATCTTTCGTCTGCAGCAAAACATCTTTGTCTCTACCGTCACCCAGAATATGAAGCAGGATATTTTCGTTTTTAAGTCTTGAAAACACTTTCAGAAGATTGTCGAATCCTTTTCGGGGCGACAGATTCCCGATCGCTACTACGTTTTTGTAATTGTATTTAAAACAATCCGGCTTGGTAGAAATGGCTAGTTTTTCATTGATAAAATCAAAATCAACAGGATTATTTATTTTGACAATTTTCTTTTTCTTAATATTGAAATTATCGACAAGATCATTCATCATATCATCACTTTGCGCAATGATCTTCTGATAGTTATTGTAAAAATTATAGAAAAATTTAATCTCTTTTCTGGTCACATGTTGCGTCACCACATTGGTTTCCCTGGCAATGAATTTCGTTCTCGGGAAAAGCCTGATAAATAAGGCCAGATAAGCATTCACCTCACCAAAACCTGAAAATACAATATCCGGTTTCCGTCTGTAGATTTCACCCAGAATAGGTTTTAATGAATGTCTGATCCGCTCCGTATTGATGTCGATGATTTCAACATCTTTTTTCAGAAAATTAAGATATCCGCCCTGTTTGCGGAGCAGCAGGATTTTGGGTTCGAAGCGATCTCTGGACAGGTGATTCGCAATGGTGGTCACAATCCTTTCTGCACCACCGGTTTCCAGATCCGGCAGAATAAATATGACAGAAATCTTTTTCATCAGTTAAAGTTAGTAAAAAGTTTTATTAACCTTTAATTTTAAGTTTTCGAAGACAGGAATAATCTCGCTTATATTTTCAACACTTAAAAAGGCATATTCATCTGGCTTAAAATTCATTTCCATTCTTTTAGAAATAATAAAACGTGGATTATTTTCGCCAAAAGCGGCTTCCGGTTCCCCAAAAATAATATTTCCGAAAAACTTATCATTCATCTCAATATGAACCTTCTTTATTTCTGAAAGTTTTTTCTCTTTTATAATTTCCTTATCAGACTGTTGAGCCACAATAATCCTTTCATTGGTGATGAGATAATAATTATTTTTCACCTTAAAATAGTTCAAAATCCAATTGAAAAAAGTGGTAAAAAATACGATTCCCACTACGATTACTACAAAAAAGAAGAGTATGGATGTTATCGTGTTTATAAGAAACATAGTGGACAGCACTAAAAAAATGAAGAAAAACACTGCTCTTATTTTTTCTGTCATATTAAAAAAGAAACCCTTCTTTGGAAGAATTTCTTTTAAAATTATTTCGTTATCGTGTAAATTCATTCTTAATTAGCTACGTCACTGATAAATTTTATTCTCAGCATTCTCACTTCTTCATCAGACAATTCGTCTCCAAATTCATCGAGAAGCACTTTCATGCTGTCGCTTTCAGATTCGGTCATGAATTCTATGAAGCCGTCTACAATATCTTCATCGAAATTATCTTCAATATAATAATCGATATTCAGCTTTGTTCCCTGATAAACGATGCTTTCCATTTCTTTTAAAAGTTCGGTCATCGAAAGGTTTTTCGCCCTTGCAATATCTTCAAGATCTATCTTTTTATCGGTACTCTGGATGATGAAAACCTTGTGACTGGATTTATTAGCCACCTGTTTAAGCACCATATCCTGGGTACGCTCGATATTATTAGCTTCAACGTAAGTTTTAATGAAGTCTGCGAATTCTTTACCATATTTTTTGGCTTTTCCTTCTCCAACTCCATAAATTTTTGCAATCTCATCCACCGAAACAGGATACTGAACCGTCATGTCTTCCAGACTCGGGTCCATGAAAACCGTATAAGGCGGAATTCCATGTTTCTTGGCCACTTTCTTTCTAAGATCCTTTAACTGAGCGAATAAATTCTGATCGAGTCCGCTGCTGGCCTGCATTTGTACCTGTTCGCTCTCCGCTTTGGTCTGGGAAAGATCGAATTCACGGTCTTCAGCGATTAAGAATGGTTCTTTAGGCTGATTGTCCAGGAAGTTTCTCGCTTTGTCTGACATTTTTAAAACGCCATAGGTCTCAATATCTTTCTGTAGGAAACCCTGAACGGTAGCCTGTCTTAAAATGGTTTTCCAGTAATTATCGTTTTTCTCTTTTCCGAAGCCGAAATGAGAAGTCTGCTCCAGTTTATAGGATTTTGTAACGGCATTTTCTTTTCCAACCACCACGGATATCAGATCTTTAGACTTGAATTTTTCCTGGGTATCCCGGATCAGTTCCAGCATTTTTCTCAGATCTGCGGTCGCTTCTTTTAATTTTGGAGGATCGGAGGAATTGTCGCACATATCTGCACCATCTCCTTTCACCGGATCGAAATTTTCCCCGAAATAATACAGAATATACTGTCTCCGGCTCATGGAAGTTTCGGCATAGCCTACTACTTCATTTAAAAGCTGAAGCCCGATTTCTCTTTCGGAAACTGGTTTCTGGGCAAGAAACTTTTCCAGCTTTTCGATATCCTTAGGATCATAAAATGCAAGACAATAGCCTTCGCCGCCATCTCTTCCTGCTCTTCCGGTTTCCTGGTAATAACTTTCCAGAGATTTCGGAAAATCATAATGGATCACAAAACGCACATCCGGTTTATCAATTCCCATCCCGAATGCGATGGTTGCTACGATCACATCTACTTCTTCCATCAGAAATTTATCCTGATTGGTAACTCTTACTTTCTGATCAAGACCGGCATGGTAAGGAAGCGCATTAATGCCGTTTACCTGTAACAGTTGGGCAAATTCTTCCACCTTTCTTCGGCTCAAACAGTATATAATTCCCGATTTCCCTTTGTGATGATTGATAAATCTCACGATCTCCTTATCTACATTGACTTTCGGGCGTACCTCATAATATAGATTGGGACGGTTGAAACTTTCCTTAAAAACCAGTGCATCGGACATTCCCAACGTTTTCTGGATGTCATCCTGAACTTTTGGTGTTGCTGTTGCGGTCAAAGCGATCACCGGAACATCGGCAATCCTGTCAATAATAGATTTCAGGTTCCGGTATTCAGGTCTGAAATCGTGTCCCCACTCAGAAATACAGTGAGCTTCATCTATGGCTACGAAAGAAATTTTTACATCTTTCAGAAAATCCAGATAATCATCTTTGATCAATGATTCCGGAGCTACATACAAAAGCTTGGTTTTACCGCCTCTGATATCATCAAAGACCTGTTTTGTCTGTGTTTTGTTTAATGATGAATTTAAAACGTGTGCCACCCCGTCATCAGATGAAAGACCGTTTACCGCATCTACCTGATTCTTCATTAACGCTATTAAAGGCGAAACAACTATTGCCGTGCCCTCTGATATAAGTGCCGGAAGCTGGTAACATAATGATTTACCACCCCCTGTTGGCATTAAGACAAATATATCCTTCCCACTAAGTAGGTTTTCTATAATTTCTTCCTGCTGGCCTTTAAATGTAGAAAACCCGAAATACTTTTTCAATTCGCCTGATAAATTGGCTTTTTTTGCGCTCATCTAATTTTCTATTGCTAAATTTGCATCCAACCCAAAGTTATAAAAATTCTGCTTAAAATAAAAGCGAACGAATTTATAAAAAATAAAACTTATATTAAATATTCTTTTTTAAATATAACGTTTTTCATTGGATTTTTTGTATACCTTATACTTATAAAATGGAAAGAAGCGACATTATTTCAATTGCCAAGAGCACATTAGAGATAGAAATTTCAGAACTTGAAAAATTAAAGAACAGGATAGATGAAGATTTTGCCAAAGCAGTGGAGATTATTCACTCGGCAAAAGGGAAATTAATTGTTGTGGGAATCGGGAAATCTGCCCATGTAGGCAATAAAATAGTAGCCACTTTAAATTCTACGGGAACACCGTCACAATTCCTCCACGCTTCCGAAGCGATCCACGGAGATCTGGGTGTGATTCAGAAGCAGGATGTCGTTTTATGCATCTCCAACTCCGGAAACTCACCGGAAATAGCGAATCTTGTTCCTTTTCTGAAAGATTATTCCTCTGCACTTATCGGAATGACCGGAAATAAAAAAAGTAAACTTGCAGAATTTTCTGAAATCGTTCTGGATACCCACGTGGATGTGGAAGCCTGCCCGAATAAGCTGGCTCCTACAAGTTCTACCACCATTCAGATGGCTCTTGGGGATGCGATGGCTGTTGCTTTAATGGAACTTAATGATTTCAGAGAGAATGATTTTGCTAAATTCCATCCGGGAGGTAGCTTAGGAAAGAATCTGGTTTCAAAGGTAGATCAGTTTTTATCCCCACAAAAGCCTCAGGTAGAGGAAAACGCACCGGTAAGAGACGTCATTATCTCCATCAGCGCATCCAGCCACGGAATTACGGTGGTCACTCATGACGAAAAGATCATCGGCGTGATTACGGATGGCGATTTAAGAAGAATGCTGATGAAGGGAGACGATATTTCTAAAGTTCAGGCCAGAGACATCATGTCTGCCCATCCTAAAACCATTGAAAGAGATACGCTGGCCAAAGATGCCATGAAAATCCTGAAAGAAAACAACATAGGCCAATTGATTGTCACAGAAAACGGAAAATATTTCGGGATTATTGATTTGCATAAGCTCTTAGATGAGGGGATCAATTAATTCTTACTGAAGTTATCTTCAACCATAATAAATCATCAGGCGGTATTCATCATACCGCCTGTTTTTTTTCTGAAAATCAAACATCAAGGTATTGTCCCTATAAACTTGTATAAAATCCTTCCCAATAATTCTGAATACTGATTATTATTTCATAATTTCGCAGACTTAAACAGCATAACTCTGACGAGTTTACTATTTTAGATAGACTGTACTATATGGACGAAAAAAAAGACATGTCCTTTCTGGGGCATATTGGAGAATTAAGAGGTCATCTTGTCCGCTCAATTATTGCTATTATAGTTGTAGCTTTTGCCGTAGGATTTAACATCAACTGGATCATGGACCATATCTTTTTTGGACCAACAAGAAATGATTTTCCAACTTTCAGGGTAGTCAATCACTTTTCAAGAATGCTTTTAGGGGAAGACAGTATTCATCTTCCGAAAGAATTTCCGGTTCGTGTACAGAGACTTTACCAGCAGTTCAACGTGATGATGGCTGTTTCTGTTTTCGGAGGTCTCGTAGGGGCTTTTCCTTATATTGTGTGGGAATTGTGGAGATTTATCGGACCTGCTCTTCATCCGAAGGAGAGAAAAAATTCTATCTTTATTATCAACGCCGTTTGGATCTTATTTATGACCGGAGTTTTATGCGGTTATTTCCTAATCCTTCCATTTGCTGTTAATTTTGGAGTTATTTTCAAGATCTCAGATATTATTATACCGCTTTACGACTTAAGCGATTATACCACTCTGTTTTTACAGGTGATTTTAGGAATGGGAATTATCTTCCTCTTCCCTATTCTGATCTATTTCCTTACGAGTATAGGGATTCTAACGCCTATGTTTATGAAGACTTACCGTCGTCACGCTATCGTATTGATCATGGTTGTGGCCGCGATTATTACCCCAGCCGATGTTTTAAGTATGATAATGGCTGCTTTCCCATTACTTATTCTGTATGAATTCAGTATTGTGATGTGCTCTTTCACTTACAAAAAGGTTCAGAAAAATGCTACCAACCTTCCGACTATTTAATAATGCAAAATTAAATTAAAACTACAAAATACTATTAAACAACTCTTTACACCAAAAGAGTTGTTTTTTTTGATACTTTATTTTCAATAATTACTGAAAGTTCAAAAATATTTCTATCTTTGAATAAAAATTAATACGGTAAATTCTTTATCCCATGAAAAGCATCTATAACATAATCAATTACGGTATTGCCACAGTCTGGATGATCAATGGTCTTTTCTGTAAAGTATTGAATTTTGTACCACGACATGAAGAGATTGTTGCCAGAATTTTAGGTAGTAGTTATTCAAGAACACTGACCGTACTGATTGGATGCTCGGAAATTATCATGGCGGTATGGATCTTATCTGGACTTCATTCCAAATTCACTGCTATCGCCCAAATCACAATCATTGCGGCGATGAATCTGCTTGAATTTATAGTAGCTCCGGATTTGCTTCTTTGGGGCAGATTCAATTCACTTTTTGCTTTTCTCTTTATTTTACTTATTTATTTCAATGAGTTTCATTTGAATCCAAAAAAACTAAATCATCATGTTTGACTTTTTAAAAAACCACCCGTTCGCTGTTGAAGCTTTTTTCGAAAGTTCACTGGTTTTGACCTTTGCCGTTCCGAAAGAACAGTTACAGCACCTTATTCCGGAATGTCTGGAGCTTGACACTTTCCAGGATCAATGGGCTTTTGTAGCGGCAGCCATGGTTCAGACAAAAGATTTACGTCCAAAAGGCTTTCCAAAATTCATGGGAAATGATTTTTTCCTGATCGGCTATCGGGTATTTGTAAGATACAGAAGCAATAGCGGCAAAAGATTGCGCGGATTGTATATTCTTAAATCTGAAACGGATAAAAAGAAGATGGAATTCATGGGGAATATATTCACTCATTATAATTATTCTACGACAGATATTCAGCAAACGGAAAAGGGAAACGGAAAAGAGATACAATCTTTGAAGTCTAGCTTTAAAGTTAGCATCAGCAAACAAGAAGAAAATATAGCTCTACCTCCCCATTCTCCCTTTGCAGACTGGAAAGAAGCAAGAAGATTTGCAGGCCCATTACCTTTTACTTTTACCTACAATAAAGAAACCCGGGAAGTTCTTATCATTGAAGGCGTAAGGCAAAACTGGACTCCACAAACGGTAGAGATTCTTGATTATCATTTCGGATTTTTAGATACGCTTAAACTGGAAAACCCTGTTTTAGCCAATGCTTTTATCATTAAAAACATTCCATACTACTGGAAAAAAGGAAAAATTGAACCATGGAAACAACAAGAAGGAAATTTCAAGGCGTCTTAAATATTTTAAGCTTTAACCGCCATTTTTATATCATAGGAATAGGGATTTTAGCTTTAATTACCATCAGTCACCAAGTATTTGAATGGTCAGATCTTCTATATTGGATCATCATCGCTGCATTTCTTTACGGATTGATCATGCCTTTAATCGTATCAGCCTATGTTTACGATTTTTCGGGATATTATGATTTTCAATGGCTGAAAGACTGTTCCATTGATGAATCCAAAGTACAACAGATTTTAAATATCAATGCCGGCTTTGATGAAACGAGTTACATTATCAAAGACCACTTTCCACAAGCCGATTTGAAAGTATTTGATTTTTATGATGCAAAACGACATACAGAACCGGCCATAGTAAGAGCTAGAAAAGTGAGTATCGTATATCCAGATACACAACAGATGCAGTCCAATTCAATTCCTTTAGTTGATCAGTCTGCTGAGCTAATTTTCCTGCTTTCTGCCGTACACGAAATAAGGTCACATGAGGAAAAAATCCTGTTTTTAAAAGAATGTCACCGCTTATGCAAACCTGATGGAAAAATTATTATGGTGGAACACCTTAGAGATTTCCCGAATTTTCTGGCTTTTTCTGTAGGCTTCACCCACTTTTTTTCAAAATCTGTATGGAAAAATGCTTTTAGTCAGGCAGGTTTTGCATCATTCAAAGAGGTAAAATTCACCCCTTTTATGTCAATTTTTATCTGTACCCCATAATCATCTCATCCTATGGAACTTCATTTACAAATTATCGGAATGCTTTTAATCGCTTTAGCATTTGTGCATATTATTTTTCCTAAATATTTTAACTGGGAAAAGGAACTTCAATCATTAAGCCTGATGAACCGGGAAATGATGAGGGTTCATACCATCTTCATTGCTTTAACGGTATTTCTTATGGGTTTGCTTTGTCTAACCTCTCCGCAAGAGTTGACAGAACCCGGTTTGGGTAAAAAAATTGCCCTTGGAATGGCTATCTTCTGGACCACCCGGTTATTCATTCAGTTTTTCGGATATTCCTCAGAATTATGGAAAGGAAAAGCTTTTGAAACGGTTATTCATATTATTTTTTCCCTTCTTTGGGTCTACATAAGTGCTTTGTTTTGGATCATCTGTTTCAGTAAGTAGAATAAAATTATTTGTCTTAAAATTTAAATTATTGACATTAATTTTTCTATTTTTGGTAGAATTTAATTTGATTTTAAATGAAAAAGCTGACATATACACTTTTATTCGCTTCGGGGCTGGTCTTCGGGCAGTTTTTCGAAAAAGATAAGGTTTTCACCAAACAGGATACACTGAAAGGTTCAGATACCCCATTCAGAAATTTTTGGGATGTCAAAAAATATGACCTTTCCGTAGAACCGGATTTTGCACAAAAAAGCATTAAAGGATATAATAAAATCAGCTTTGAGATCACCAAAGACATTACGGATCCTGTTTTCCAGATCGACCTGCAACAACCGATGAAAGCGGATAAAGTAAACGCGAATTTCCCGGTTGCCAATTATAAGCAGGACGGTGATTTTATTTTCGTTACGGCAAAAAAGAAATTCAAAAAAGGAGAAAAATACACCCTGGACGTTACCTATTCCGGAAATCCTGTGATTGCAAAAAATGCACCGTGGGACGGAGGCTGGGTTTTCGCTAAGGATGAAAAAGGAAATCCATGGATGAGTGTTGCCGATGAAGGAATCGGGGCATCCATCTGGCTTCCTACAAAAGATATCTGGAGTGATGAGCCTGAAAACGGGATCATCATGAAGATTATTACACCAAATGACCTTGTGGGTGTAGGAAACGGAAGACTGATCAGCAAAAAAGCAGAGGGCAGTAAAACAGCTTATACCTGGGAAGTAAAAAATGCTATCAATGCCTATTCTATCATCCCGAATATTGGTAAATACGTCAATTTTAAAGAAATATTTACCGGTGAAAAAGGAAAACTGGATCTGGATTACTGGGTATTGGATTACAACCTTGAAAAAGCAAAAAAACAGTTCCAGCAGGTAAAACCGATGATGTCTGCATTTGAATACTGGTTCGGACCTTATCCTTTTTATGAAGACTCTTATAAACTGGTTGATTCCCCATATCTGGGAATGGAGCACCAAAGCAATGTTGCGTATGGAAACGGCTATATGAACGGTTACAGAGGTTCTGATCTTTCGGGAACGGGCGTAGGTCTTAACTGGGATTATATCATCATCCACGAAAGCGGACATGAATGGTATGCCAATAATATTACAGCAAAAGATCAGGCGGATATGTGGATTCATGAAAGCTTCACGATGTATTCCGAGGTTCTTTTTACAGAAAAATACATGGATAAGAAGTCGGCTGACCAGTATGCGATAGGAATCCGTGGAAATATCCAGAATGATGTTCCTATCATCGGAAAATACGGCGTGAGAAACGAAGGCAGCGGCGATATGTATCCAAAAGGAGCCAGCATGATCCATACCATTAGGCAGGTGATCAACAATGATGAAAAATTCAGACAGATTCTAAGAGGAATGAATAAGGATTTCTATCATCAGACCGTTACCACCAAACAGATCGAAGATTATATGTCTTCAAAATCAGGAATGGATTTGTCCAGTATTTTCGATCAATATTTAAGAACAGTCAAAATCCCTACGCTTGAGTATTCGCAAAACGGAGAATCTTTAAAATTCAGATATACCAATGGAGTAAAGGATCTTAAACTTCCGGTTATCATTAATGGAGACCAAACCATTAACCCAACAGAAACCTGGCAGACCATAAAATTGAAAAAATCTACCCCGATAGAATTCAACAAGAACTATTATATCAATTATAAAAACGTTCAGTAATTACATTATAAAAAAGGCAAATTCGTTACTCCCGGATTTGTCTTTTTTGTTTCCTTTATTTTCGTCTTTTAAAATTTTAAGAAAAGTTTAATAAGACATCCCGTAACAAAACGATTAAAAAAACTACTATTTAACTATAAAATTTAAACCTAATGAGAAAAACAGCAATCAGCCTGGGTCTATTCGCCGCATTTCTGGCCAATGCCCAATCCATAAAAACGACGATTGATCTTGTGAATGTAAAAGACGACAAGGTAGCCGTTACCATGGAATTTCCGAAAATGAAATCCGGAGACATCAAGTTTCATTTTCCGAAAACCGTTCCAGGTACCTATTCTGTAGATGACTACGGAAGATTTGTGGAAGGCATCAAGTTTACTGACAACAAAGGAAGAGAAATTGCGTACACCAAAGTAAATGACAATACCTATTCATTAAAAAACGCTAAAGATTTAACCAAAGTAACCTACCTGGTGAATGACAGTTTTGATGATGAAATGGACAGTTCAAAGCATAAAGCTGTGTTTTCCCCTTCAGGAACTGATATCGAGGAAGGAAAAATATTTATGATCAATACCCATGGTTTCATCGGATATATTGACAATATGCAGGATGTTCCGTATCAGCTGATCGTTCAGAAACCTGCAGGTTTTTATGGGACAACGGCTTTGGTAGACCAGGATAAATCTGATGCTACAGATACGTTTACCCTTGCTAATTATGCTAAAGTAACGGATTCACCGCTAATGTACACCAAACCGGATTTTATCACCTTCAATGCAGGAGGAATGGATCTGGTACTGGGCGTTTATTCTCCAACCGGAAAATATAAAGCGGCAGACTTTAAAGAGAATCTTGAAAAAATGGTACTGGCTCAGAAGAAATTCCTGGGTGACATGAATACCAATAAAAAATATGCAATCATGCTTTACCTTTCAGGAGGTGATGGGCCAAAGATTAAAGGTTTCGGAGCGTTGGAGCACCATGAATCTACCAGTGTGGTACTTCCTGAAATGATGCCGAAGGAAGCGATTGACAAAACCATTACAGATGTCGTTTCGCACGAATTCTTCCACACGGTGAATCCTTTAAAGACGCATTCTGAAGAGATCCATTATTTTGATTATGCAGATCCGAAAATGTCTCAGCACCTTTGGATGTATGAAGGAGGAACAGAATATTTTGCAAACCTTTTCCAAATCCAGGAAGGTCTGATCAACAAAGATGAATTCCTTCAGAGAATGAATGAGAAGATCACCAATTCCAAGAATTATGATGATACCATGCCATTTACGGTGATGAGTAAAAATGTTCTGCAAGACGCGTACAAAGATCAGTACAGAAACGTTTACGAAAAAGGAGCTTTGCTGGCTATGTGCTTGGATATTGAACTGAGAAAACTGTCTAACGGGGAAATGGGCTACCGTGATATGATCAGAAAGCTGTCTCAAAGATTCGGGGAAAACAAACCTTTCAAAGATGACAAACTGATCGACGAATTGGTAACTGTAACCGGATATCCTCAGGTAAAGGATTTCTATAACAAATATATCGCAGGAAACCAGCCGACCCCTTATGCAGAATATCTGAATATGGTAGGCGTAGAAGCGAAAAAGAAAGATACACCTCCATTGTTCTGGTTTATTAAAGACCCGAATCAGACAGGTTATAACGATAAGAACAATACGTTTATATTTGATGAAAGCTCAGCATTATCCCCTTTTGCGAAAAGCGTAGGGTTCAAGATTACAGATGAAATTCTTGCTCTGGATGGGAAAACAATTGATATTCAGAAAATGCAGGATTTTATCAATTATTCCAAATCAATTAAGGAAGGACAGAACGTTACCGTTACCATCCTTAGAAAAAATGGTGATAAGACTGATAAAATAGAACTTAAAGGAAAAGCTATTTTAGATAAAATGACGATTGAAAGTCTTCAGTATAAAGCCAATCCTACTCCAGCAGAACTGAAACTGCAAACTCAGTGGCTGACTGGGAAGAAATAATAGATTGTGGTAATGAACGTTACGAAATACGGGTTTGAGAGTTACGTTGCTGCTTGAGAAGTTGCGAGTTGAACTACGAAACCCGCATCCCGAAACGCCATGAGTTACTAAAATCCTGATTCTGGGCAAACATTCCGGAATCATAAAAACAAATGGCTTACCTGAACTCAGGATGGTTAATAAAAAAGCGGAGAAAATTTCTCCGCTTTTTGTATTTCTTATTTACCGCTTTGTTTTTCTAAAAGTTCCAGCGTATGTTTTACATGGTCGTTGCCTTTCCATTCATCATGACCCGGAATTACTTTGGCACTGGCCGGGTATTTGGCTTTAAGATTTTGCATCGTCGATGGCCATTGCTGAACATTGGCTTCTCCTGTGTACCCAAGATCAACCGCTGAACTGCTTTTCACTAAGCACCCGCCATCCAAAACATTATATTTTGGAAACCATACCACAACATTATCCGCGGTATGTCCTTCTCCAAGGAAATCTACTGTAAATTCCTCTCCTCCGATTTTATATTTCTTGCCAGTTTTTATGATCTTACTGGATGTGGCTTTGCCTTCTTTCTTTAGTAATTCATTCGTTTTTGCCGTTGCATACGTACTGATTCCTTTATTATTGTAAAAGCTCAGATCTCCTGCTCTGTCAGAATGGGAATGGGTTGCAAATACCGCAATCACCGGTAAATCATGACGCTTTTTGATCGTATCCATAAGGCTTTGATACTGGGATTTCTGCCATGGAACATCGAATAACACCACTCCTTTCTTCGTAATCAGGTAAAGCGCATTGGTTGAGTATTCTTTACCCCCAAAAACACCGAATGTTTTGTATAAATACAGGTTTGGACTCAGAGGCGGCTCGATCTCAAAATCACGCACCTGCGCATTAAAAAAATTAATTAAGAATAAAAACAACATTGTAAAAACCTTAACACTTTTCTTCATAATTTTTTATTGTATTAAATTGAATTGTAATGTGATCTGAGATGTTAGATTTCAGATATGTTTCGGGATACGGGTTCCGAGATTTCAACCAGCAACTATATCACTTTCAAACCCTAAAACGCTTCGACCCTCAAACCAAAACCCCTCATCCCGAACCTCGAATCGGAAGAGCCGCGAAACTACTTATAATTTGGATAAAATGAAGATGATCAAAAGGAGTTTAACTTTTTTTTAATAGAAGACTATGAGAGAAGAAGATGATAGACCAAGAAGATTTTTATTCTTTAAACTTGCTGTCCTTTCCTCTTATGGACTGAGAAATATGATTCTATGTGCAGCGAAACCTTATAGGTTTTAAAAACCTATAAGGTTTGATCGTGTTTATCAATGTCGGTTAAATTTACAGATCGCTAATAAGATTAGCTTCAACCTCCCAACATTGATAATTGTTTTATGCTTTTTTCACCGTTATTCTAAAAGTACTCCCCTTTCCTATCTCAGTCTGGGAAATTTTAATATCTCCGTTATGGTATTCATGAATTACTCTTCTCGCCAGGGAGAGGCCTAATCCCCAACCTCTCTTCTTCGTTGAATAGCCTGGTTTAAAGGCGTTTCTAGCCTGCTGCTTGGTCATTCCGCTTCCGGTATCTTTGACTTCGATCAGAATATTTTTGTTTCTTTCGAAGACATACATATCCAGCGTTCCTTCTCCTTTCATGGCATCTACCGCATTTTTCACCAGGTTTTCGATCACCCAACTCATCAGGATTTTGTTGTGGGGAACCAGAATGGTATAAGTGGGAAGATGCAGCGTGAAATTTATTTTCTTTGAGATTCTTGTCTTCAGATAATCATAATTTTCGGAAATGGTTTCATTAAAATTCAGATCGTTGAGCTCAGGAATCGAACCAATTTTTGAGAAACGTTCGGAAATTGTTCTGAGTCTTTCAATATCTCTTTCAATTTCGTGTATGCCTTCTGATTCAGGATTATCCAGTTTCATGATCTCCATCCAGCCTATCATTGAGGAGAGTGGAGTTCCAATCTGATGGGCCGTTTCTTTTGCCAGTCCGGCCCAGAGATAGCCTTCATCCGTTTTTTTAATCGTCCTTAAAAACCAAAATGAAAACAGGAAATAGCATAGAATAAAAAATCCTAGCAAATAAGGGGAATAACGTAAATTATTAAGGATCTGCGAGTTGTCATAATACACGAACTGATTATTCCCGTCGGGTACTTTAATTTCAATAGGCGGATAGCTTTTCGCCATTTTTTTAGCCAGAATGGTGACCTGCACCGGATCACTTTCAATCTCCTGCGGAATATTTTTATGAACCATTGGTCGGTCATCCCTGTCCAGTACTACCATTGGAATCGTGGTATTGGAACTGTATATTTTGAGGATCAATTCCTGAACTTCAAGACTGGGTGTTACTTCCTGTTGAAATTTCAGGGCACTTACCAGAATATCCACCCGCTTGATCTCTTCCTTTCTCAGAAAATTGATCAGAATCGTTGAGGCCACCACAATAGTCACCACCACAATGGTCATCAGTAAAAATATAATCCAGTTATTCAGTCTGGCCAGTATGGATTTCCTCAAAGCTTTTTATTTTAAGACATTCAGAATTTTCTGCAGTTCTGCACCTCCGCTTCCCTGATAGTTATTAATAATGATTGAAAATACATATTTTTTGCCATCTTTCGCGGTATGGTATCCTGCAAAAGATTTAGTATCTCTCATCGTTCCGCTTTTCATCTTCATTCCGTTGTCCTGAACCGGAAAACCGTCATAATAGACATCGAACCAGCTTTGTTTTTTGGCATAAATCAAGGCCTGAACTTCAGCTTTGGCCGCTACGTAATTTTGAGGAGAAAGTCCGCTTCCGTCTGCAAAATTGATCATATTCGGATTAATCCCTTTTGATTTCCAGAATTCTTTCAGATAAGCGATTCCGCTTTTAAAGCTGGGATTCCCTTTCTTTTCTTTTCCTAAGGTTTTAATGAAAGTTTCGCCATAAAGATTGACACTTTTTCTCAAAAACCAATAGACCATTTTATCCAGAGTTGGCGATTCGTAGGTAAGAATTACATTTTTGGGCATTCCTGGGACCGTTTTTCCTTCTATTTCTAATTGTGAACCTGTGATTACTTTTCCGGAAATTTCAATACCTGATTCTTTCAACCATTGAAGTGCTTCAGTTCCTAGTTGCAGGGGTGGATTGGGCAAAGCACCGGAAACGGTAACTGTTTTTCCAGCCGGAAGCGTTCCATTGATCAAAGCTACTTCGGAATGAGGGGCCGTAAAAATGAGACTTTGATCTGAGCTTCCACCTGCTTTCAGGTCATTCAGCCATTTTATATTGTCCATCGGATAAGAGAATCCTTTGAATTCCGTACCGTTAATATTAATGTCAAACTGATTTTCTCTCCAGTTGATTCCCCAGACCCCTGCTCCATAATAGTTACCAAGGTCGTCCCAGGGCCATCCTCCCGGAATCGTCTGATGGTCAAAATAGGAATCATCAATCACCAGATTTCCTGAGATCTTTTTTATTCCTGAATTTTGAAGCGCTTCAATGAATTTCTTTTTAAAACTTTCCGGTTTATAAGCATCATACCGCCAGCTTCCAAGGGTTGGATCACCATTTGAACCAATGATCAGGTCTCCATTCAAAGTCCCTGAAGAAAGATTTCCTGAGTAGCCGGCCGTTGTTTTATAGGTGTAATTTTTTCCCAATGTTTCAAGGGCAGCTCCAGCCGTAAATATTTTCTGGGTAGAAGCGGTTGAAAGCCCTTTATTCCCTTGATATTCGTAGATCAAAGTACCGCTTTCATCTGTGACGTAAAACGATAAACCGGATGACAATGCCCCCGAAGAATCCATCAGATCTTTGGTAGCTTTATCCAGTTTCTGCGCCATATTCTGGGCAGATAATATCTGAACCGACAGTATAAGAACTGCAAGTGGTTTTTTCATTGCAAGGTTTTTATAGATCTAAAATTTATAGGCATGCTTCGACTCCGCTCAGCATGACAGCATTAGCACAATTCAGCATTTGAATCTCCTGATGAATGAAGTTACCCATAAGTTATTCAATTACTGATCAAATATAATAAAAATAAGAGCTTGTTTTTATGACTTACAACGTACTTCCCGCTTCTATTTCATAAGGTTCTTTTCCTTTTTCAAAGATTCTTGTCAGTTCGCTGCCTTCTACGGTGATAGTATCTCCTATTCTTCTGATCCAGTTTCCTTCACGAAGACCAACAACCTTCAGATCATTTTGAGTCAGGAATTCTCTGATTCTTGTTTCTCTGGTTTCCCCATTGTGTTTCAATTCAGGATTTGGGTCCAGATAATGTGGATTGAGATTAAACGGAACCAACCCCATACATTCAAAGCTTGGCGGATAAACGATAGGCATATCATTCGTGGTCTTCATATTCTGACCTCCGATATTGCTTCCGGCGCTGCATCCTAAGTAGGCTTTTCCGCTTTCTATGTTATCTTTAAGGACAGACATGAAGCCTTCTTCATGCAAAGTTTTCACCAGTAAGAATGTGTTTCCACCTCCTGTAAAATACCCTTGAGCATTATTTAAAGCTTCTGTTTTATTTTCAAATTCGTGAAGCCCTTTTACTTTAATATGAATAGTTTCAAAAAAAGATTGGGCTTTTGCCGTGTAATCATCATGGGAAATCCCACCGGGTCTGGCAAAAGGAACGAAAATAATCTCATCTATTCCTTGATACAGCTGTATTAATTCTTCTCTTAAGTATTCCAGATATTCGCCACCGAAAATAGTGGATGTTGAGGCTAATATGATATTCATTGAAGTAAGAAAATTATAGTGATTATTAAAAAATGTTTGAATGACAAAGATAAACTCAATCCCCAACGAATCAAAAATTAAGCTAAAAAAAAACATTTATCCGTTAATATTTTCCAAAAAACCTTAAAGCTTCTAAAATTTGAGCCTTTGTGGAATTATTATTGAATTTTAGAATGTAGAATTTAAAAATGTAAGATTATGAAAATGACTAAAATCAATATCAAAAACCTATTTTTAGGATTGATCCTTGCAGGAGGTGCAAGTTTTGTAAATGCGCAAACCACTCAGACAGATACAGCAACTACGACAACTGCCACAGCTGCTACAACGACCACGACTCAATCAAACCCGGCTATTGATGCCCTTAAAAAGCAAATCGAGACCAATCCAAAAGATACGGATGCTTTAGCCAAATTAGCAACAGCTTATCAGGATGCATCAGATTGGACCAATGCAGTAGACACCTGGAAAAAAATATCTGCTTTATTACCGGATTGGGCTCCATCCTATTACAGCCAAGCCTATGCTTATCAGTCTGCTAAAGACGATGCCAATGCAAAACTTGCTTATGAGAAATATATTGCCACTGTAAAACCGGCAGAAGTAGATCAGAATAAGAAAAATCTAGCCTACGCTTACTTCTATATTGCCTTTGCAGAACAGAAAAATGATCCTGCCAAAGCAAAAGAGCATATTGCTAAATCCATACAGTATGATCCAACCAATCAGGATGCTATAAAACTTAGTAAAGTTTTAAACTCATAATAAAAACAAAATCCCAAATATGTGGGTTGCCCCTGAAAAGTCAAGCTTTTTAGGGGCATTTTTATTTAAATATATAGTAAAGCGGCCGCTTAATCAAATCAATGAAATTGATTTCTCTTTGCACACCTTACAATAAACGGTTTCAAAAATCAGACTTTGCGTTTAAACTCTAGCGGACTGTACATTTTCATAGATTAAGTCAGTCAACATCTTTTTAAACGCAAAGTTTTACAATTATGCTTTATATTTCAGGAAGGCAAAAGGAAGAATCAATTTCATTGATTCGATGAAGCGTATGAAGAAACTTGAAAACAGTTCATACTGCTTTATCCTCTTTATGTAATCTGTAGTTTTCTTCTCAGTTTTTGAGACTGGTGATTTATTTTAATCAATTCTTTTACCAAAGAAATCCGTTTCGCCATGGAGGTGCCGTATAATTTTTTCAATATTCCTTTCGATGCTGGCTTCCGTTTTCAGATTGTTGATGTAGCGGATCAGCTCATTTCTTCTTGACGGAATCAGGCTTTCAAAATTATAGGTTGCTACGGGACTTCCTTTAATCGCCTCATCCAGCCTGGGATGAATGGAAATACTTCTGTCCGAGTCATCAAATTCTACCACAATTTCAAGGGTTTCACCAATTCTTTTAGGAGAGTTTTTCAGCATCAGCAAATTGACATACAGCCTCCACTCCCCTAAATACTTCATCAGGTTCTGCTGAAATTCTTTTCCATTCACTGTTCCCTTCACTGGAATCGGGCTTTTATCCTTCCCCGCCGCCTTGAAAATTTCATTCAAAATCTCATCAGGAACGAAAACAAAAGGATTAATACCGATAATTTCCAATGTGGCTGTAAAGCTGCTGTTTTTCATGTTTAACAAAGATAATATTTTATGGTGAATGAGTTGTGGGGTACGGGTTACGAGTTGCGAGGTTCGGGTTGCGAGTTTGAGAGTCGGAGAGTTTTAGAGTTTGAGGGTCTTGGGACATCAGTTGTTTTTAAGGGGTTACTAGAAAAGTCTCATGTCTCATGTCTGATGTCTTGTGTCTGACATCTGACATCTGACATCTGACATCTGACAAAATTAAAATTTTCCACTCACGAAGGGAATCATTATCTTTGCAGGAATAAATCTATCAACGAAATGAAATTTTTTATTGACACAGCTAATCTGGAACAGATCAAAGAAGCAAGAGACCTTGGAATTTTAGATGGTGTAACCACTAATCCTTCATTAATGGCTAAAGAAGGAATTCAGGGAAATGAAGCGATCAAGAACCATTATAAGGCGATCTGCGAGATTGTAGACGGAGATATTTCTGCTGAAGTACTTTCTACTACGTACGAAGAAATGATCAAGGAAGGTGAAGAATTGGCAGCGATCCACCCGAATATCGTGGTAAAAATCCCGATGATCAAAGATGGAATCAAAGCATTAAAATATTTCTCTGATAAAGGGATCAGAACAAACTGTACGCTTATTTTCTCTGCAGGACAGGCGCTTTTAGCCGCTAAAGCAGGAGCTACTTACGTTTCTCCTTTCCTAGGAAGACTGGATGATATCTCTACAGATGGACTGGGTCTTATTCAGGAGATCAGATTAATTTTTGATAATTACATGTATGAAACTGAAATCCTGGCAGCATCTATCCGCCATTCTATGCACATCATCGACTGTGCTAAAATCGGGGCAGATGTCATCACTTCTCCACTTCCTCCGATCTTGAGCTTATTAAAGCATCCATTAACGGACAGCGGACTGGCTCAGTTTATTGCAGATTCTCAGAAACTGGCTTAATAACTTTGGTTATTCAGATATAAAAATCCCGAAACTCTTTTCGTTTCGGGATTTTATTTTTATTTTAAAAGATCAAGTTCAATAGGATTGTTTTCTTTTTTGATCCTATCCTTCATCTTTTTTTCCTGTTCCCGTCTGGATTTCTCCGGATCTACCAATTTTCCTGAATCATCTCTTTCTTCAATAATAACTCCTTGTGCCATCATCTGTCTTTCACTTTTCATAGGATCAGCGCGGAAATCATTAAACGCTTTTTTATACTTGGTCTCATTCAACGTAATGAGAGGATTGTAGCGCTCTTTATCTTTTTTACTTTTCCAGTCGTAGGTATCAGGAAGTTTTTTAATTCCTTTTAATTCGAATGTGTGGGTAAGATTTTCATCTTCAATTTTCACAATCAATCCCGGTAAGCCATGAAATTTATACGGTCCGTCCTGAATCGGAAGATCTGTTGTAAACCATGCAGTCCACTTTCTGCCAGCGAAAATACAGGTTGCTTTCTGTGTGATAAAATTTTCTACTTTTTCTTTCTCCGGGAGTATTTTCCAGTTTTGTGTTCTGCCATCCTGTACCAGATATTCGTCGGAACCGAGCGTGGTGAAGAAATTCACGGAATAAGCTGGATACGCCTTTTCAACACTGTATCTTACTTTTCCTCTGAATTTGAATCCTGAAAAATTAAAGTCTGTATTTCCGCTTTTAGCCTGTTTTTGAATGGCGGCCGTCATCAAAGAATCCGATTCAAAATAATCTTTACTGTAGAACTTGGATCCTTTGGGTGTCATATCCAGAATCATCAGCTCGGTTTCTGTTTTATCTTTAGCTGTAGAATCTATTCTGTATTTATACTCGTAAGTAAAACGCTGGCTTTGCGCCTGGAAAAGTAATCCTGATAACAGGAAAAATATAAAAAAGGTTTTCTTCATGGTCTGGTTTAAATGATATTTTTAGTTTTCTTCAATATTTTTAATGACTTTACATGGATTCCCCACAGCGACAGCATTATCGGGAATGTCTTTGGTGACTACACTTCCCGCTCCTATCACCGAATTATTTCCGATCGAAACTCCCGGCAGGACCACTACATTTCCTCCCAGCCAAACATTATCTCCGACGATGATGGGATGAGCGTATTCAAGGCCTTCGTTTCTTTGTTTAGCGTCAAGTGGATGTCCGGCCGTATAAAAACTGCAGTTGGGTCCGATGAAGACATTATCTCCGAAAGTCACTTTTGCGCAGTCTAAAATAGTCAGATTATGATTGGCATAAAAACTTTCTCCTACTTCAATATTATAGCCGTAATCGCACCAAAAATTAGGTTCAATACAAACGTGTTCTCTCGCTTTTCCCAGAATTTTCCTGATTAATCTACTCCTGTTTTCTGCATCAGAGTTCTTCAGCTGGTTATATTCCAGGCACAGATCTTTAACGGCAATTCTTTCGTTGATAAGTTCCTGATCATAATTAGCATTATATAAAAGTCCCGCCTCGCATTTTTCCTTTTCCGTCATAGTATTAGGATTCAAAGTTTAGGGTTTGAAGATACGATAATACAAAAAAAAACAGGATAGTCATTAATAACCATCCTGTTCTATATTAACAATTATGGATACTACTTTATCAGATCCGGCTCCATCGGATTATTGTTCTTCTGAAACCAGTTCTTAATTCTCCCTTCTACTTCTTTTAATACTTTATCAGGATCTGAGATCTCATTCCCGTCCAAAGTTCTAAATATAAGAAAGGGTGCCTTGGCATTGGAATCACCTCCGTTTTTCATTCTCATTTCTCTCATCTCTTTGGCAGGATCATTCACGTAAGCTTTCCATACTTTTTTATATTGATCTTTTGTAATCTCCACATCTTTTCCGCCCAATCCCAATATTCTGACGTTGTCCGGAATCCGGTTTTCTTTTTCTTCTGAAGGATTCTTTATCATCTTATTTCCAACAAGAGTCATGATGTGTGAACCTGTTGTATCCTCAATCTTTACGATCAGTCCCGGAAGGCCACAGAACTTATAAGGTCCGTCCTGAAAAGGAATATCTGAGGAAAACCAGGCTATCCAGTCTCTTCCGCCATAACTCATTACTGCTTTTTGTGTATGGTACTCTCCTATCTTCTGTGTGTCCGGAAAAATGGTCCATTCCGGTTTTTTATCTTCCTTTATTTTATATCTATCTGCGTTGATGCTTGTAAAAAAATAAGTTTTAAAATCCGGATAGTCTTTAGTTACTTTGTGAATCTGGCCTGGCCTATTAACCCTTTTTTTTACATTAATAATTCCGTTACCCGAACTAATCTGTTTTTGGATATCTGCCTTTGAAGTAGAGTCTGTAAAAAATTTGTCGTGACTGTAATAGTAGTCTGATCCGTTTTTCTGAATGTCCAGAATCATCATTTCCTTCTTCACTTCTTCTTTATTGTCAGAATCCGGAATAAACTTGTATTCATAAAAAAATCTGTTGATTTGTGCATTCACGAATACACTCAGAAATGCCAGTAAAATAAAATATTTTTTTTTCATAGTTTATATTTTTCTTCGTCTGTTTCAATATAAAAAGCTTTTGCAATCAATCAGTGAAAAAGTTTAAAGGTACTCCTATCTTTTGACATTATTTTTTTGACCCATTATTAAACAAAACAGGATGACTTAGAAAATCATCCTGTTATTTATCACGTGGAAACCGATTGGTTACTTATACAGTGCCGGTTCTATTTTATTGTTGTTTTTTACTATTTCCTCCTTAGCTCTTTTTTCAATATTCCTGTACATTTCGTTCATATCAATACTTTTTCCATCCTTATTTTTCATATTGACTACTGCACCTTCAGGAAGCGTACTCATGGTTTGCTTCATATCTTTTGTAGGATCTGTCACGTAGTCTTTCCAGGCTTTTTTGAACTGTTTTTTATTTACCTCAATTTCTTTTCCTCCTAAACCGATCATGGTAAGACCCGGTATCTGAAGATCTTCTTCAGATGCTGCTTCCGTTTTCTTATTACCGATTAAAGTCATAATGTGAGATCCGGTTTTATCTTCAATTTTTACGATAAGCCCCGGAAGTCCATAAAATTTATATGGTCCGTCCTGAATGGGAATATCTGTTGCAAACCATGCAGTCCAGCTTCTTCCTCCATAGTTAGTCGTGGCTTTTTGTGTATTGTATTCTCCGATTTTCTCTTTATCCGGCAGGATTTTCCATTCCGGTTTCTGATCTTCTGCTACTTTGTAAGTGGTATTTCCTACTTTTTCGGAAAACGACATGCTGTAGTCAGGATATTTTTTGGTAACACTTGAAAAAATGGTTCCCGGCTTTATATTTTTCTTGATATTAATACTCCCGCCAAATCCGCCTTTCATCTGCTTGGCGATATCTGCTTTTGTGGCGGAATCTGAAATAAACTTTTCACGGCTGTAATATTTCGATCCGCTTTTGTCAATATCTAAAAGCATAATATCACTTTTCACGTCTGCCTTATTCGTAGAATCCGCGATATATTTGTAGTCATAGAAGAATCTGTTGACCTGTGCATTGGCGAACACGCTCAGAAATGCCAATACAATAAAATAATTTCTTTTCATAATTTATGTTTTTTCCTGTAATTAAAAAAAGCTTTGTCAATCAATCATTGACAAAGCTTAAGGATACTTTATTTCTTTGTCTGAATTCTTATCTCGCCGCTTTTATTGTCATCCGTACTTTGTTTGTTCACAATAACGCTTGAAATTTTTTCCGGTTTCAGTGCCTGAGCCTCTTCTTTGGAAACTTCTTTTCCGTCTATATAAACTTTTAAATTATCCCATCCGTTGACATTAATTTTTTTCACACCATTCATCGAAATGTTTCCGTTGCCATCTCTCTTGATATAATCAGCCTGCATTACGATTGTTCTTGCTTTCTCACTGAGCTTATCAAAGTTTGTCCCATTATAAACATAAACGTTTGCGTCTCCATTTTCAGAAAGTCTTTTAGTCACTTCCAGTCTGATTTTTTCACCCATCTGTCTGGCTTTCTCGCCATCAATTCTTGCTTTTTCTCCTGCTATACGAGCTCTTTCTCCCGCCAGTCTTCCGATTTCGCCAGCTTTCATGGCTTCGATTCGGGCTTTATCTCCAGCTAACCTTCCGATCTCGCCAGCTTTCATTCCTTCAATCCTTGCTTTCTCGCCGGCTATTCTTGCAATTTGACCTTGCTGTCTGGCTTCTTCACCCATTATTCTGGCTTTTTCACCTGCTTTTATGGCCTCAGCTCTTGCTTTTTCAGCTACTTTTCTGGCTGCTTTCCTTTCTTTCATAGCTTTCCGGGCTTCCTTTTCTGTAAGCGGACCCAGGTTTTGGTAACCGATATCATTATTAAATCTAAGAACTCTTACTCCATTAGCATTTGGAGGTGTAGGAGGTGCTTCAGGGAAATCAATATTCAGTTTGGATAAGTCCGGGATTTCTACGCCCATATCCTCAAGCGCTTTAGTTTTGTTTTTCCATTCGTCTGATTTGAAAAAATCATTTACTTTTTTCGCTTCTGCTGTAGAAAATGTCATCGCCATTTTAAAATCATCAGAACTGGTAATCGCTCCTAATTCTCCCGAAAGGTCACTGATCTCATCGATCTTTTGCTGAAATTCTTTGCTTTCAGGTTTCAGATTTTTTAAAGCCTTGCTTTTTTCTTCAATTTGTTTTCCAAGCTCTGTCAATTTTTTCTCGTTGGCAGACTGTCTGGAATATTTAGGCACTATAACTTCTTTTCTTTCGATTTTTTCTGGTCTTACCGTATCTTTTTTGATCTGGGAAACGGCATCCTCAATCGCTATATTGGTTTCCTTAATTTCTTTATTCTTGGCATTCACCATATAGGCAAAGGCTACTGAAAATAAAACCGGTAATGCAAAAATTCTACGCGCATATCCGAATTGGGTTTTGGGTTTTTGTAACATTTTGAGTCGTTTTTTTAGATTTGAACTTAGAAACGGACTGGCTGCAGGCAACTGTGTTCCGGAAAAGTGGCTTGCTAAAAGCATCTGCGCAAATGCTTTGGTGTCCGATTGTCTGACGGCTTTTTTATCCGCCAGGTATTCGTGGATCAGGCTGATTTCTTTTTTAATGATATGAAAAAACGGATTGAACCAGAAAACAGAGGTGATGATCTCAATAAATATCTTATCGAAAGAGTGTTTCTGCTCAATATGGACCATCTCATGTTTTAAAATCTGTTCTCCTACCTCAGAATTCAATGTGATGGTATTTTTCCAGAATAGATTTTTAAAGTATGAAAACGGAGCTTCATTCAGGTCTGTACGGTAAAAATTGATCCCGTCAAAACTTTCTTTTTGAAACTGTTTCTTAAGCTGCTGGATCTTGATGACCCCAAAAGTCAACTTTCCTAAAAAATAGAGAGAAACCAGTCCCAAAGCTGAAAAAATAATTCTAAAATAAGTGTGGCCATTGTCTATGTTTTTTTCTGAATTAAAATTCTGTATCTTATCAAGAAGCATATAGAGGTTACCATTCACTTCTATCGTAAAATCATCCACCCTGATGAGGGGCAGCAGCAGCGATATCACCATCGCACCCAACAGATAAAATCTGTTATAATGATGGAATGTCTTGTCTTTTAAAGACAACTGATAGTACAAAAACATTACACCGGAGCTTAGAATTACTTTTCCAAAGTATAGAAGTACAGTTTCCATAGTCTGCTAATTTTTCTTTTTGAGTTCATCCAGGAGCATTTCAAGGTCCTCTACGGTCATTTCATTCTTTTCCACCAGGAAAGAAACCGCACTTTTATAGGAACCTTTGAAATAATTTTTCACGAGGCTTTTCATTGTTTTCCCTGAATACTGTTCTTGAGTGACCAGTGGAAAATACTCATGCTGTCTTCCGTATACATGATAATCTACGAATTCTTTATCCTTCAATACCTTTAAAATTGTAGAGACTGTATTGGTATGGGGTTTTGGTTCGGGAAATAAATCCAGAACATCTTTCAGAAATCCTTTTTCCAGTTTCCATAAATACTGCATCACCTGCTCTTCCGCTTTCGTTAAATTCTGAATTTTCATATCCTTTCCATTTATCATTATAATAATGTAGAATTTTCATAGAATTCTATATCACTAAGAAATTAGTTATACAAATGTAGAAATAAATATGAATCAAACAACTAATTTTCTAGTGATAAAAGATTACAAAATATAAATCACTGAAAATCAATGATATAAATTTTATTAAAATATGTTAAATTTTTAATTCGCTTATTTATGCCCTGTTTAATTTGCAGAAAAAGAGCTAGATCACCCGGTAAATCCTTAAAAAATGTTAAAAACAGATATGAGTTAAGCATTTTTCATTTTCATCCAATGAACCGGATGTTTGAATGGGACAAAAATGATCTGTATCTATCCAAATAGCCCAAACTGTAACTGTTTGCATTGACCCTATTTGATGATATTTGTATTCAACGAAAAAAAATAAGTATGAAAATCGCACTGGTTGGTTATAAAAAACAGGAAAAGTTTACACAGGGAGTTGCTAATGATGAGGATACAGATCTTTTCAATTTTTTGAAAGGGAAAGGGCTCAATGTTATTCCTGTCATCTGGAACGATGAAAATGTAGACTGGACCGGTTTTAATGTAGCCGTCATTAAATCCCCGTGGGATTACCACAATCATTTATCAGAATTTTTGAATTGGCTGAATCAACTGGAACAATTAAATGTCAAGGTATTAAACCCCGTAGAGATCATCCAATGGAACAGCCATAAAAAATATCTTAAAGACATTGCTCAAAATGGACTTCCGGTAATTGCTGCAGAATATATGGACAAAGGTTCTGATTTTGATGATCATTTCTTTGATTTATTCGGTACAGATCAATTGGTTGTGAAACCTTGTGTAAGTGCAGGCGCTCAAAATACGATCATTGTGACCAAAAACAATCTTAAAGAACGCACAGAGGAAATCGGGCAGCTTTTAAAAACGGAAGATTATATGGTACAGCCTTTTGTGGAGGAAATAAAAAATGGCGAATGGTCGTTTCTGTTCTTCAATGGTAAATACAGTCATTGTTCGTTAAAAACACCTAAACAGGATGATTTCAGAGTACAGCACTATCACGGTGGCAGTATCAGTTATCCTGCTCCTGATACGCTCCACATAGAACAGGCAGGAGCTTATTTAAAGAGTCTGCCGCAACCTACGCTTTATGCACGAGTGGACGGTGTTCTCATCAACAATACATTTACATTAATGGAACTGGAACTTATAGAGCCTTATTTATTCCTTAATGGCAACATGGATTTACTGGAAAACTATTATCAGGCATTAATGGCTTTGATTTCATAAATTGAAGCTGGAGATTGTTATCCGGTGTTATTTTTTCTGAAATCACATCTTCCACTTTTGTTTTTCGCATATAAGACTGGATGAATAATTTTGACTTTTTATCCTTGTCAAGGTTTTGAACCTTGACAAGGATAATGGCGAAGATTGTTTCTAAATAAATATGATTCAGATTTAAATAAGTCGAACAATAAATGAAACTTTAATTTTTGATTAAGCAGCTCATTCAGTTTAAAAATAGCATTAATAAACATCCCATAGTCATCATTTGTACAATGATGAACTCATTATATTAAAGATTTGTTAAAATTTATTAAAGAAAATTAAAATGAACTTGTTTAAAGTGAGAAAATATATTTATTTTAGTGCTTTAAAAATTTCTCATGAAAAGATATAACTTATTGATTGTACTATTACTTCTTATTTTTAACGTGACTGCGGCCCAAAAGAAAAATTCTCCAGCGGCAGATCTCAGTATCTTAAAGGAAACCAAAACGAAAATCGAAAATACGGTTCCACTGGTCATCAAACATCTTCAGGCTATCGCTGATAAAGAAGGAGACAACAACATTGTCACCAACGGAAAGGCTGGTTTAGGAAAAGAATATGGCATTCTGGAATCTGAATGGTTCCTGTACAGAAATAATATGAAGAACTGTATCCTGAACAATTCTTCCAAAAAAGCTAAAAAATGTATGGAATACCATACGCAATACCTGAGAAATACATTCATCAACTACGGGAACTATATCTCAAACCTTACCAGAAAGAACGGATATCTGGGTGTGGAAGGTGATACAAAATTTGATTTCAAACCGGCTGATATTACCACAAAGCTGAGCGAAGCTTATTTCAACGCGAATGATGCAGCGGGCAGAATGAAAGGTGATCAGAAAAAAGACTTTTTGGGACAGACCATGTCTGATGACAACAAGCTTACCCCTTTCGGTCAATTACCTCAATAATATTAACCTATACCATATTGAATCCCGCTTTTTTTTAAGTGGGATTTTTTTAAGCCTCTACTCCATTCAATTTTTCATCCAATGCTCACTATTTTTACTGCGATTAATTCCTACATCAGCTCAATGATCGATAATGACGATATGTCACCCGTTTCTTTATCTCTTGAAGCGATGATGGCTATTTTCACAAAACTGAAAAAAGAAGAACTTCCCCGGAACAGTATTGTGGTAAAGCCCAATCAGACTTGTGAACATATCTATTTTATTGAAAAAGGAGCGGCCAGAATCTTCTATTACAAGGATGAAAAAGATGTAACGGACGGTTTCAGAGGAGAAGAAACATTGCTGCTCTCTATCATAAGTTTTATCCGTCAGAAACCGGACAAAAGAGGAATCGAGCTTTTAGATGATTGTATTTTATGGAAGCTTAGCTATAAAGATCTGGAAGAGCTTTCTGCCACCTATCCGGATATTCAGTATTTATACAGGATGATCATGAGCAGTGTTTTAATCATGACCCAAAACAGAATAGACCGGATGCTTTTTCAGACCGCAGAAGAACGATATGATGATTTTGTAAAATCACATCCGAGGGCAGCTGAACTTCTCAACTTGGGTATGATTGCTTCTTTCTTAGGAATAACACAGGAAACACTAAGCAGGATTCGTTCGAAAAAGTAATATTTGACAAATGTCAAAACATTTATTTTTTAATTTGATTTTTGTCAAATTGACTATACAAGTCCGGTTAATATCTTTGAAAAAAAAGATATGACCAAAAAATCGATTCTGTTTCTATTCTTGCTAATTACGAGCATTTTTTACGGCCAACAGTGGCAGACTGCAACCTTTCAGCACGCTTCCGGGCTCCGGGAATATTCTATTTACGTCCCTTCCAATTATAATTCTCAAAATCCCGCTTCGCTGGTTATCACCCTGCACGGATTGGGAGATACCATGGCAAATTTCAGAAATATCGGTTTTGCTGATCTTGCCGAAACCCAAAATATCATTGTCATCTGTCCGCAGGCAATAAGTGATCCTTTATTGGGAACAGCCTGGAATTCAGGCGCTGGCTATGCTATTTATACACCTAATGCCAGTGTGGATGATATCGGTTTTATAAGCGCACTGATTGATAAAGTAAAGCAGGATTACAGCATCAACAACAATAAAGTATTTGCCTGTGGGTTTTCTATGGGAGGATTTATGACGGAACGGCTGGCTCTGGTTTTGAATGATAAAATAAAGGTATTTGCTTCTGTGGCAGGAACTTTCGGAAACGCAATCCTTCCTGTCGCTCAGGGAACTCCAGGACGTCCGGTGTCGATTGCGCATTTTCACGGTACCACTGATGCCACTATCGGTTATACCAACAATAATTTTGGAAATTCTGTAGATCAGTTGATCAGTTACTGGAAAACCAATAATTCATCAAACAGCAGTCCGGTATATACAGCGCTGGCTAACACGGCCAATGACGGATATACAGTAGATCACTACCGCTATACCAGCCCTGTTAACAGTTCCGTAATTGAGCTTTTTAAAGTTAATAATGCCGGTCATACCTGGCTTAATTCACAAAATGATATTTCTTATACCCAAAAGATCTGGGAGTTTTTCACTCAGAACAGCAGCCTGGCGGTTTCGGATGTGCCTTCTCCTGTTACATTCTCGGTATCTCCCGTTCCTGCGAAAGATTTTATCACCCTGAGTTTTCCAAAGAACTACTCCAATATAGAGTTAGAAATAACGGATTTTAACGGAAGAAAAGTTCTGTCTGAAAAAGTAACTTTAGACAACAGTAATCGCTACATGCTCCATTTAAAATCAGCCCATCTTTCTCATGGTGTTTATTTATTATCTGTAAAGGCAAATAACGAAAATAATGTAACAGTTAAAAAGATAATCATTGAATAACCATCTTTCTCCATCATTTAAAAACCACCAATCATCATTTAATTATAATAGGTCCCGCTTTTTTTAAGTGGGATTTTATTTTATCGTTTGTTCTCCTCTATTTTATTTCGATAATCTTCACAAATCAATGCTATCGTATTGGGATGTTCTTCAAATTTACCTAGCCTGATCGCATAGTAATTAGGGCTGAATTTCTCAAAATCAGCTTCACCTTTCTCTTTATTTTTTAATGTAACAATAAGACTGTACCTGGTGATGGTTGTATAACCGCCGCCTTCAGTCGGTTCCTGACGTTCGTAAGCATCGATATGAAATCCTGTAACCTTTGACCATGGAATTTCGTGATCATCGGGTATGGAAAAACCGCCTTCAAAGTGCATGATGTCAACGAAATTCCGTCCATAGGAGAGTTTTATACTGTCTTCTGATAAAATGATTCTTTGTTTTACATCCCAAATATAGCCGGAAACGACAACTACAGGAAAAAACAGCGTAACGATAATCAAGAAAATAATAAATATTTTCCCTTCATCAGCTAAAATCAACCATTTCACTAAGAAAAATAAGGGCACAGCACCGAATAAGGTCAATAAGATCGAATCCGTGATGATTGATTTTTTCCTTTCTGTGATGATGATAGTTTCCATAAGCCGGGATTTTGATGGTAAAATGAGGTAAAAAATTAACCTTACATCTTGCTGTACCAAGTTAGTCTAAAAAACCATTATCCTCTGTCTTGAATAAAAAAAGAGCGCCACAAATGCAGTTCTCTTTATCGTTAGAATATGTACAATTCATCATTCATATATTCGATGAAAGGTTTTTAAAAGCAGGTAAGAAAAAGATCCCCGCCATGAAAGCAGTTATGTACTAATCATAAAAACATTCGGGAAAAAGTAGAAAATGAAGGCGGAGATCAATAAACATAAATAAACTCTACAACCGGTCTCCCGGCCAGTAAGAGCGGTACAAAAGTAAGCTTCCGATCGGTCCCGTTAAAAAATATTTTGTAGAATTAAATCGATAGCCGTGTAGAAGTAGTACTACTTTTGAGACAATATGGTGATGTGACGATTTGATGATTTGATAATGTGATGATGTATAATTTTCCCTTCTTTGATCATCTGCCAGCAAATACACATATTCCGGATTGTATACTTGCAGACAACTTAAGATCTTTATCTAATGGAAAAGCATACTGAGATATCTGATATTGATTTAAGACGTAAAATCAGACACAAGGAAATTAATTTTGCAGGCAACCGAAAACTGAAAATTTACGGATTACTCACCTGTTCTTCCGGTAAAAAAATGAAAAGGGAAAACAGGATCTTCTTTATATCAGAAAAGGATGCATTGGAAAACAAATACCGTCCCTGCGGACATTGTATGAAGGAAGAATATCAACTTTGGAAGAATAAGTCGTTTGAAAAATAAAATAATGTTAAATCCCATTATTGAAAATATCATTTTTTTTAATACCATTGTAAAATGAATAGCTTTGAACTATATGAGAATTAAAGCCTCTGTATTTCTTATCCTTGGTTCCCTATTTGTCAGTGCTCAAAAGGCAGTGGTGGAGATCAATTATGAGACTAAAATTATCCAGGACAGTAGTAATAAAAGTCAGATTAATAAGATATACAATGGCATATCGTGGGCAAAGAAATATGCGTATTCATGGGTTATAACCCTATCGAAGACGATTATAGGGACATCAGATCACTGAAATTAAATTAATGATCCTCTCCGGCTCTATTTTACATAATAAAAAAGTTATAAAAAATACGGATTCCCTTAATTGTGAATAAAAAAACAATTTGTATAATTGCAGTACATAAATTAAGAATGAATATAAAAACGATATTATCAACGTTATTTATTTCAAGTTCCATTTTAGTATTTTCTCAAAGTAAAGCAATGATGGAAATAAATTATGAAACTAAGATAATTACAGATAGTCTTGCTAAGGAAAAAGTCAATTTTTTCCAATCAGTATTATTATTAAATAATAACGAATCTGCTTACTTCAGTAGAGAAGCTAAGTCTTTTTACAATAATGATGTAAAAATCCCTAGCGCCAATTCTATAAGTACAAGTGCAGGATTAATTCCAAAATATCCTAAATCAGTTGCAAGCTTTTTAAAAATTGGGGGGAAGCTCACAGCATATCTTCCAGTAGGGAAATATATTTTCTCCTATGATGAGCCTAAACTTGTATGGGAGACTTTATCTGAAATAAAAGAAATAAAAGGATATAAATGTCGTCTTGCAAAAACGACCACCGATACTGGAGGTGAGTTTTACGCATGGTATACAGAAGATATTTCAATACCCGATGGACCTTTCCGTTTTAAAGGCTTATCCGGACTGATCCTTGAAGTATATAATAGAAATAGGACTATAGAGATATATGCTACTGATGTGAAAAAATCGGAGGAAACTATAGAGGCTATAACGTATGATAATTTAGTGAACACTAAATCTAAGATGCAATTTCTTGAAGCTCGTAAAAATTATGCAGAAAATCCTTCAATGTACAACGGTAATTTAAAAATAGTGGATTCAAATGGTAATGATAGAACCAAAGGAATTTCTGAAAGATTAAAGAAGATAAATGTATTTCTCGACTAAAACAATTTTATAAAAAAATATAAAAATTTCTACTATGAAAAAATTATTATTTATCGGAGCAATGGCTCTTTCCACATTCACTTTTGCTAATACCAAGGAAGAAGTAAAAGAAAACAAACAAGAAGTTAAACAAGAGAAAACGGCCGAGGCAAAAGAGCTTACCCAGGAACAAAAAGAAGCACTAGCGCTATACTTTTTATGGTACCAAGTATCTTTTCAGAACTCTTGTGGAAACACAAGTACTGTATTCTTTCAATCAGAACACGAAGACGGCAGTCAGCCATTTATTCGTGAACTTGCCTTTGCGGTAAATGATGGTTACGCAAATTGTTAAAAAAATAATCAAGTACAAATGTGAATAGCTTCCTAATTTAGGAAGCTATTTTTTTGTGCGTTATGACGATATATCTTTATCTTCAAAATATTTCGAGTAATCTTCAGCTAATTCTGCATCGATATCCCTCAAATATGCTTTTAAAGCTTTTAATGTAGAATGGCCTGTGACTTTCATCAGCAAATCAAATGTCTCCAGCTCCGTCCTTTCTTTTCTTAGATCGATAATCTGGGATTGATGTCTCAGAAAGTGTGGCAACTTTCATTTCATAGGCCCATTCTAATGCGCTTTTAATTGTAGATCTTTCTTTTAACTCAGTATCCGGATATGGAGAGTATTCTTTTTTTCAATAATTCTCCCAGATTCTTTTTAATCGCCTTTAATCTGGTCATCCTCTCACTAACTGTATTTTAATCTCGATTTACATTCATGTATATTGGAGGTTGTTGCTTCATTTTACCTGTTTCCGGATCTATATATGAATAGTAGACATACCATCTTTGAGAAAGATCATAGTCATCTCCTCCGTGATATATTTTTGGTAATTTGTACGGTACGTTAGGCATTATAATACTGTATTCGTTACTGTATTCAGTCTTTAAAATTTCAAGTAATGATAACATAAAAAAATCGGTGTAACTAGTTGTTAGACCGATATTTATAGTTTATGAAACTTAGTAGCGGGAACCGGACTCGAACCGATGACCTTCGGGTTATGAGCCCGACGAGCTACCTACTGCTCCATCCCGCGGTGTATCTTTAGAGTGCTTACCGAAAGCACTTAACTTAGTAGCGGGAACCGGACTCGAACCGATGACCTTCGGGTTATGAGCCCGACGAGCTACCTACTGCTCCATCCC
>NZ_JAOAMU010000007.1:0-120811 GCF_025154075.1 Chryseobacterium herbae | reverse complement strand
AACTTAGTAGCGGGAACCGGACTCGAACCGATGACCTTCGGGTTATGAGCCCGACGAGCTACCTACTGCTCCATCCCGCGATATTGGATTGCAAATATACGACTATTTTTTAAAAACCCTAATTTTTCTTTTAAATAAAGGACTTTTATGAAAACTATTTTATTATTTGTATCTTTGTTTTATGGCAAAAATACTTAAAATTTACCCTGACAACCCTCAGGAAAATCTTGTGAATGAGGTTATTAAAACCTTAAAAAATGGCGGATTGATTATCTATCCTTCTGACACGATTTATGCCTTAGGATGTAATATTTTTGATATAAAAGCCATGGAAAAGCTCGCCCAGATAAAGAAAGTAAAGCTGGAAAAGTCTAAATTCTCTATTATCTGTAATGATTTAAGCCATCTTTCTGATTTTACAAGACCTGTTGACACTTCTGTTTTCAGGTTTCTGAAAAGCCATCTTCCGGGACCGTTTACCTTTATTCTTGATGCCAATAAGAGTCTTCCTTTAGCCTATAAAAATCATAAAACAATCGGTATCCGTGTTCCTGACCACCCGATTCCACAGCTTATTGTTGAAAAACTGGGCCACCCCATCGCTTCAACGTCTATAAAGGATGATGATGAAATCATTGAATATTCTACAGATCCTGAACTGATCGCAGAAAAATACGATCATCTGGTAGATATTGTCATCGATTCCGGGTATGGAGATAATATAGCTTCTACTATTGTGGATCTTACTTCCGGAGAACCGGAGATTATCCGTCAGGGGAAAGGAATTATTTAATCGAAGTATTAATTGTAGAGAGTTAACTGCTGATCATTCGGAACATGAATTTAAACGGAAAATATGCACTAGGAATTCTTTTGACCTTTGTGCTTCTTGCCGCGGTGATGCTGTATGTTTTTCCGCTCATTTATTTCATCACGGGAATAAAGGCATTTAACGCTGCTAATTTCTTTTATACAAGAATCGCGCTCTGGACCGTGTTGGGATTGGTTTTTCTTTACAGTCTTTTCATCGAAAAAAATACTTTTCTGCTATGGAAAGATAAAAAATACTCAACCCTATTTTACATCAAAGCAGTCATTGCCTTGTATCTGATTTGTGCTTTCGGTAGTTCTTTTCTGAATCTTATCATTCAGCTTTTGACCCGGGAAGGGATGAGCAACAAACTGGCCCAGATCTCTTTGGTTTTTAAAAATAATTATCTGTTGATCATCTTTACCTGCTTTACTGCAGGCGCTGTGGAAGAATTTCTGATGCGGGGATATATTCAGCCGAGAATTGAAAAAATATACAATAGCCCGTACGTTGGCATTATTGGTTCTGCCGCCTTATTCGGGATTTTGCACAGCACATACGGAACGATCGGACAGGTAGTCATTCCTTTCTTTATCGGAACCGTTTTTGCTTTGTTTTATAAAAAATATTCAAATATTAAGATTCTGATCATCTGCCACTGTATGTATGACTTGGTGTCTATGATGATTCTGAATTTTATTGACATTAAACATTTATCTGCATTCTAAACATTATGAAAATTATAACTTCTCCAGCGAAACTGATGAACGTTGAGAATTCAACCGACTTACTGAGATCTACAACTCCGAAATTCATCGAAGAAGCTGCATTTATACAATCCTATTTAAAACATAAATCACCGAAATATCTTTCCGAACTCATGGAAATATCGCCAAAACTGGCTGATGAAAACTGGGAAAGAAACCAAAGATGGAAAAATAAACCTACAGCAAAAGAATCCGCTCCTGCGATGTTCACCTTTACCGGGGAAGTCTACAGAGGACTGGATGCCAAAACCCTGGACAAAAATGCTGTAGACTACTTACAGAAAAACTACAGAATGCTTTCCGGACTGTATGGTCTGCTGAAACCATCTGATAAAGTGATGCTTTACCGATTGGAGATGGGACGTCATTTCGAGTTTGATCAATACAAAAACCTGTACGAATTCTGGAGAGAAAAGATCACGGAACAGCTGAATTCTGAAATGAAAAAAGGCGAACTCCTTCTTCACCTGGCCAGTAACGAGTACGGAAAAGTAATTGACAGAAAAAAACTGAATCATCAGGTAATTGATTTTGAATTTTACGAACTGAAAGAAGGAAAACTGAAAACCATCGTTGTTTATACCAAACACGCAAGAGGTCTTGTGGTAAGATTCTGTGCAGAAACCAATGCCAAGACCCTGAATGACGTAAAAGCATTCAACTACGATAGATACAGGATCGATGAGGGAAAATCTACGGACACAAAACTGGTTTTCACAAGATAAATGACAATATCAGCATTTAAAAAACATTTTAAAACTGAACTTTCCGAACTGTATACTGATTCGGAAAGTGCTTTTTTATCTGCCGTTTTTATACAGAAAATAGTGGGTTTCGATTCATTTCATCAGAGAAGATTTTCGGAGCAGGAACTTCTTATTGATGATGAAAAGCAGCTAATTCAAATTGTTTCCGATTTAAAAACAGGCAGACCTTATCAGCAGATTCTGGGAGAAACTGAATTTTACGGTATGCATTTTTTCGTGGATGAACATGTCCTGATTCCACGTCCTGAAACAGAGGAACTCCTTGAAATTGCGATTCAAAAGATTCATGATTCAGAACTTCCTGTTCAGGGTTTAAGAATTTTGGATATCGGAACCGGAAGCGGTGTCATTCCGTTAGTTTTAAAAAAGCATTTCCCGGAAGCGGAAATTTCTTCCATTGATTTTTCTGAAAAAGCTTTGGAAACGGCTAGGCGAAACGCGGAACATCATCAGCTGGAAATCAATTTTATTCTTGGTGATTATCTCAACTTCAAATTAGTGGAAAGTTATGATATTATTATCTCCAATCCGCCGTACATAGGAATTGAAGAAGAAACCGATATAGCTGATTCTGTCAAGGAATTTGAGCCTAAAATGGCACTTTTCTCCCCTGTTCAGGATGCCTTGATCTTCTATCGGAAAATTGCGGAAGATGCTCAGCAATATTTGAAAGATAATGGCCTTTTATTTTTGGAAATCAATCAAAAGCTCGGTCCTGAAACCCTTGAATTATATGCTGATTATTTTTCTGAAGCCGAACTCATCAAAGATTTATCTGAAAACGACCGCTTTGTTGTTGGAAAGAAATAAGTAATTTTATCTACTTAATCCATACCTCTATGCGGACCTCCCTATTCAGTCTACTGCTCGGCTTTATCTTTATTGTGCAGCTTTCATCGTGTGAGAAAGCCCTAAATAATACGGTCAAAAGTTATTATGACAAAGGAGAATTCAACGGTTCTGTTTTAGCTGTAAAAAATGGTAAAACAGTTTATGATACCGCGTTAGGACTCAGCAATATGAAGAAAAATATAAAGTTGGAAAAAACGACTCCGATTTATATTGCCTCATTAAGCAAGCCTTTTACCGCAGCTTCGGTTATGATTCTGCAACAGAAAGGACTGCTGAATTATGAAGATAAAGCATCAAAATACATTGAGCTGCCTGCATATGCCCAAAATGTAAGCATCAGACAGCTTTTAAATCATACTTCAGGAATAAAAGATTGCGAATCGATTATTTTCAGCAAAAAAGGACTGACCAATCTGGATGTGTTGAGCTGGCTGAATGGTCTCGACAAACTGCAATTTCCATCAGGAAGCAGGTTTGAATACAGCAACAGCGGTTTCATTATCCTGTCATTGATCATTGAAAAAGTTTCAAAACAGTCTTATGGAACCTTTCTCAGTGAACATATTTTTGTTCCGCTGGGAATGAAAAATACCTGGGTATATGATTCCTCAACTGCCGATAAAAACAGAGCCACAGGCTACAGTAAAGAAAAACGGCTGGATGATTATTCAATTCTAACGACCGGAGATGGCGGTATCTACTCCACTCCCGAAGATTTGTACCTATTTGATCAGGCATTAAGGAGTTTCAAACTGATTAATAAAAGCAATACGGATCTTATGTACACTCCCGCTAAACTGTCCGACGGAAAAATTTCCAACTACGGTTTCGGATGGTTTATTGAAGAATCTGATAGAGGAAAAACCGTAAGTCACACGGGTGGTCTGAGCGGTTTCCGAGCGATATTCTGGAGAGATCTGAATAGTAACAGCTGCATCATAGCATTGACCAATCAGGGGGATGCATTTCCACTGGCTGATTTTTTAAAAGATCTGAAAAGAACCCTACAATAAAACCGTATGCAGATCAAATCTCACGACATTAATAGTATTAAAATCGCAGAAGTTGTTTCTGGCGAAATCATTATCAAATCCGCTCAGGATGGGCTAGATCTTCTCGGAGACATTTATTATCAGGGTTTTGATAAGGTGATTATTTATGAGGAAAACATCATCCCCGAATTCTTTGACCTGAAAACAAAGATAGCCGGAGATATCCTGCAAAAATTTTCCAATTACCGCATAAGCCTTGCCATTGTAGGAGATTTTGAAAAGTATCCGGGAAAAAGCATCAGGGATTTCATTTTTGAAAGCAATAAAACGAGACACATCAGCTTTACGGGAACGCTGGAAGAGGCTTTGGAAAGGCTGGGAAGGTGAATAAAAAATTAAATTTTCATCCCTGAAATAATTGTGGGATCATTTGCGTTATACATTCAATTTAAGATTTTATTAACAAAATGATCAGAAAAATTGTTCTCGCCGCTGCCACTGCATTAAGCTGTTCTCTTACTGCTCAGGAATTCGCCACTTATAAAAATGGTTTCATTTATGGTGAAGAAACGATGAATAAGCTGGGGAAAATTGTTGATTCACTCAATCTAAAATACAAAACCTGTGATCTGAACCAGGTTTTTTATTCCAAACTACAAACCAAAGGTTATTCTGTCAAGCTAAAGTCCGGCTCTATTACCCAGGCTAAAAAAGATATGGATCTGAATATTTCATTTGATGATTTTATTAAGAAATATCCGGAAGCAGTAGTTAAAAAGGATCTTTTACTGATCAAGTCCAAAACAATAAATTACAGAGATAAGGAGATAACAGAAATAAGAGAATTGTCTGTTAATGATGATGACGAGATGGAAATAGAAACTCCATATAAAAAAGAACTGGACACCAAGCCTGTAAAAAATAAATGGGTGTATTCTTACAGCGAAAAAAAATCATATTCCGGAGAATCTATTGAAGCTTTTTACTTTTTGGATAATTTTAAAAGTATTCCCCTGGCTCCAAAATATTCAAGACAGATCATCTATTCCGACTGTCTCATTGATACTTCTTCTTCCAAATTTAAAAAAGACGCCAAACGAGGAGAATTTCCCAATGAGATTCCCAAAAACTGGAGAAAACTATCTAAAACTGAGAAAGAAAAACTGCTTGATGAGCTTAGGTCTGTGCAGGTTGTAGGATCATGCAGTCAGGATGAATCTCCAAGAGTTCAGGGCGTATATCTGGCTTTGCTATCTGCAGAAACGGCTAACTGGCCGGTTTTCCTTAAATCTCATCTGGATATTATGAACGACAGGTTTGAAAGAGCATCAGATGCTGGCTACGCCAGAGAAAGACGGCAGACCTACATCAAAGAACTTGAAACACTTAACATCAATGTTCCCGATCTTATTTTAGGGACCTCCTTCAGAATGGAAAACCCCGCCAACAATCATTATTATGCCAGTATTTCAAGATCAGGAAGAGCGGTTGCCGAATCTAAAGACCGGAAACTGTTTCTATCTCAGCTTCTTTCTATGATGGGCGATGAAACGCTGGATGATTATAACAGGATCATATCCTATTTTTTCTATGTGAACTGCAATCATTACATTAAAAATGAAAGAGAGAAAAAGATCAACAATATAAAGCTGATGAGCGCTGTACAAAAGCTTCCCAAATATCTTGCGGATCAAATTAAACCGGAAAAAATCTAAGAAATATTTTCTTATTTATGTTTCTGTAGAGAAAAATTAACCACGGACAACACCAATTTTCAAAGATATTTTCACAAATTAAACCTGTGAAATTTTGATGTATAAAATTTCTTTTGTCATCGGCTAAGAGAACATAGATAGACAGCACATTTTATATCTCTCGGCCTATCTTAACTTCGTTATTTTTCCTTTCAAAAAAGCGGATCGCATCTTCAACGGCTTTATCAATAGGCTGATACCGGATTCCCAATTCTTCTGAGGATTTTCGGTTCGAGTAAAAATTATTGATTCTCAAAGCTTTCATATTGGGAGAACTCAGGCTCGTTTTTATCTTCAGTTTTCTCAGGAAGTCTCCGATCATTCCCAGCATCGCCAGCCCGGCATCCGGAATTGGAATCATGATGGGAGTCTGTCCCGTGATGGTATTTATTTTTCCAAAAAACTCTTTGTAGGTGAGGTTTTCATTGGCCAGCAGATATTTTTCACCGTTTTTCCCTATTTCAACGGCTTTGATAATTCCTTCGGCAGCATCTTCAGCATGAACAAAGTTTTTTCCGCCTTTCGGATAGAAAACAAGCTTCTTTCTCCAAGTCCAAAAAATGATTTTCCCAGAGCTTGGCTTGCGGTCGTAGGCCCCGATCATGAAAGTCGGGTTTACAATAACCACTTTTGTTCCCCGGTTCTGCTGAAGAAGGTAATTCTCGGTTTCCAGTTTGCTTTGAGCGTAATACGAATGGGTAAACGGATAAATCTGAGGTGCTTTTTCACTTCCCCAGACGGCAGAACTCCCATATCCCAAAGTATTCGCTGTACTCACAAACAGAAATTTCTCCGCTCCAGCCGCTGCAGCCTGCGCAAACAGATGAACAGCAGCGTCGTAATTCGTTTTTTTGTAATCTTCATAATACAGCAGATCCTGACTGGTTTCCGCAGCAATATGAATCACAGCATCCACATCCTGCAGATAGTCTGAAATATCCGAGAACAGGTCTCCTTCTACGAGTCTGAGATTTTCATTTTCTTCGCCCATCCAGCTGCTTTTCTTGCGCACCAGAGCAGTAACAGTATAATCATATTGTAGTAATTTAATAACGGTATTGGCACCCAGAAGCCCTGTGGCTCCGGTCACGAAAACTTTTTTCATGCTTCAATTTCTTTTTTTATGGCACTGGTCATCAGAGGCAGCTTGATCCATATCGGCAGGATCTTCATGATCAGCCAGCTTATGGGATTCACCATAATAACGGAATCTTTTTTGAAAAGTTGCCTGATGCAGTAAGCTGCCACTTTATTCGGATCCAGTAGGGTAAGTTTTCCTAAAATACCCTGCTTTTCTATTCTTTTGCAAACGTCGATGTTCGTTTTCATCGCACCGGGATTCACAACGCTTACAAAAACGTTGGTATCTTTCAGCTCTTCATGCAGCCCTCTTGAGAACGAATGGATAAAGGTTTTGGAGGCCGGATACACTGTTTTGAAGCCTATCGGAGAAAACGCAGCCATGCTGGATACATTTAAAATATAGGCTTTCGGCTGTCTTAATAAATTTGGCAACAGCTGATGAGTGATCAGTGAGGTGGCGGCTACATTCACCTGTAAAATCGTGTTGATATAAGATGGCGATGCATCTACAAACTTTTTGGTCCCGCCAAGTCCGGCATTATTGATTAATATATGAATCTCAAAAGACTGATTCAGCCATTCTGTAAGTTTCATGACATTTTCATTCACGGAAAGGTCTACTTCATAGAAATGGGCTTTGATCTGATAAGTCTCTTCAAGCCGGTGAGCCAGTTCTCTTAAATGTTGTCCGGGAAGACTTACCAGAACGACATTGATATTTTTACTGGCCAGGTTTTCAGCAAATGCTTTTCCCAGTCCCTGACTTGCTCCCGTCACTACAGCATATGATTCTTTGGTGTCCATAAAACAATTTTATGGTACAAAGCTATCCTGAAATGCCCCTCCCAATGTTCAGGATTATCTGAGTGAACCTATTTTTAAATCAAAAATAAATTAACACAACCATATGAAATACAGGTAGTTATTTAAATCAGGACGTTAAAATTTATAAACCCGAACCATTTTTATACTCGGAAGGAGTCTGATCGGTCAGTTTTTTAAACGTGGTGTTGAAAGAAGTTTTGGAATTGAAGCCGGATTCGTAAGCGATGCCCAAAATCGAAAGTTTGCTCTGAGTATCTTTCAGTAGGTTCTTGGCATACGCAATTCTGTATTCATTCACATACTGGAAAAAATTTTTTTTAAATCCGGTATTGATCACGTAAGACAGATGATGTGTGGAAATAGACAGAAGTTCTGAAAGACGGATCAGGTTCAGTTCGCTGTCAAGATAAGGTTTTTGTTTACCCATTATTTCTTCAAGCTGGCTTTTGATCTTGAGCAGTTCTTCATCAGAGATCAGTTTTTTCTTCACTTCTTCCGTATCCGGATCTTCATCGATTGATATCAATTCTTCACGCTGTTTTTCTTCCAAAGGATAAATTTCTTTCTGTTTTAAAGAATAATATCCCACAAAATAAATAACCAGCAGAAAAGCTCCGTTAATGAAAAAATTTAAGGCCGTGGAATCATACGATAAATTATAAACTACGTAGGCAATATTGATAATGAAAATAATAATCGTGATATATTCCAGCCAGTTCAGATTGATCCCTTCCGTATTGGCGGAAAACTGCTGAATTCTTTTCTTGTGTTTCCGGATGGTGAAGTAGGAAAGACCGGTATAGAATAAGGCCTGGAAAAGGATTAATCCGATAAAGATAACATTAAAAATGGTATTATCCTTAAATCCGCCGAACCGCTGTAGCAGAATATTGATCCAAAAGATGACAGGCAGAATCAGATATTTAAGATCTGTAATTTTAAATTTAAATGAAGGATTTGTGTAAAATAGCACGCTGAAATAGAACATGATCGGTGTCAGAAACTGTATAATCTGGACAGAAATGATGGAATGAACCTCCACTTGTGAATCTGTGACAAGCGTCAGGACTTCATCCAGCCAGAAACTTGACCATAAAAAAAGAAATATGCCGAACCAGAAATTGGCTTTTCTGTTGACCCGCAAAGGATTGGACAGTTTCAGTAAAGAAAGCAAAACCAATGAACCATAGATTAATACAACGATGAAACGGTTTAATTCTGATGTGTTCATTGGTTTTGATATTTTAAGTAAAGATAGCTTTTATCCTATTCTCTTTCTTACAAAAATTTCGTAGCCCAGATAAATCAACGGCAGCGACATAATTCCCAGATAAAGCGCATTGTGCATCGCCGTATCCGGAGCCATAACTACCGCATACACTAATCCGAAGAATGCTCCTCCAAGGTGTGCCGCATGGCCGATATTATCCTGCTGTCTCGGATTCATCATCATATATACGGAATATCCGAAATACAACAGTCCGAAAATATATCCTTTAATCGGAATTGGAATAAAGAAGATGTAGATTCCGATATCAGGAATCATTGCTATGGAAGCAAATAATATCCCTGAAACGCCTCCACTCGCTCCTACTGCGGAATACCAAGGTTGTTTCTGGTAAATATAAAGTGAGAGAAAATTCCCCAGCAATATAGACCCCAGATAGACAATCGCGAAACCTATATTTCCGAAAGCCTGAATAACAATAGGTCCAAAGAAATACAGTGTCATCATATTAAACACCAGGTGCATGATGTCCGCATGCAAAAATCCTGATGAAATCAGACGGATGTACTCTTTTCTATGCAGAATAGGTCCTACACTGAATTTATATTTTTCGGTAATACCCGGATTGTTGAAGGCAACAAAACTGATAATGGCCGTAATGATGATAAATACGATTAGAATATTCATAGGTTTAATGCTTAATTTTCTGGTTCACCGCTTTCAAACAGATCCCCGATTACAGTCCGGTCGTCATCCACAATACCGTCCCCGGTTTCCGGCTCTTCATATACTTCCGGCTCCTCTTCTACGGGCTCCGGGATACTTATATTAATGGTTTTTACTTTAAATTTAGTAAACTGATTTCCGATCGCTTTGATTCCTTTTACAGTAATGAATTCATCCAGATGTATGATTTCAGAATCGCGGTCCTTGCCTTTATCTTTAGCAAAAATAATTTCTGCGGATGCACCATTCGCTACAATTACGTTTTCAATGAATGATTTCGGGTGTTCCGAAGGCATAAAAGTCTGCAGATTCACCGTATTTTCCAGCAGGAACCTCTTGATGAAATACATGTCTTTTTCTCCATCGTAATAGATGCAGGACACCGGCTGTTGCGGCTTCCACTTTTCCAGAACCAGATATTCATCATCGAAACGGTTTCCTAGATCGAAAGAAACGAGTTTTACTTCGCCGTTTGTATTGATGGTAAGGATTCTGTCGTCTCCTTTGAAGTTTCCTAAAAGAGTTCCTCTTCCATCTGCATTCAGTCTTCTCACGGTATCATCAAACCAGATTCTTCTTGGGGCCAGTGTAGAAACGCCTTCCTCTTTCATATCCACCTTTTTCACAGAATATTTGGTCACCAGATTTCCTTTGGAATCTCTTCCTTTGATCGCAAGATCGGAGAAATCGATTTCCATTTTGTTTTTCCTGATCCTTGGATTCGGTTTTAAAAGCACCGTTACGGTTTCTGCTTCACCATTAGGATTGGCAGAGAAATACAGGACTTCAGAGCCTTTTTTATCGGAAGCCAGCGGATAATCTGTGTTTCGGGTTACCGCCGTTACAGAGAAACGCTTCATATAGTAAGGTCCGGCGCTGCCTTCGCGGTAGATCATATTGTAGACCGTCCTTTTGTCGTTTTTCTTCCATATGGCTACGCTCAGAAGGTCTTTTCCGACGAATGTTTTCGCATCCACCTTGACCACCTTCATGGTTCCGTCTTTTCTGAATATAACGATATCGTCAATATCCGAACAGTCAAACAGATACTGATCTTTTTTCAGCGATGTTCCGATAAAGCCTTCCTCGAAATTGGCATAGAACTTTTCATTGGCCACGGCTACTTTTGTTGCATCAATGGTATCAAAAATTCTAAGCTCAGTTTTTCTCTGTCTGTCTTTTCCGTATTTCTTCTGAATATTTAAATAGTAATCAATCGCGTAAGGAATCAGATGGACAAGGTTGTATTTTACCTGTTCTATTTTGCCTTCAAGGGCAGCAATATTTTCTTTAAATTTATCTAAATCGAATCTTGAAATTCTCTTGATCCTGATCTCGGTCAGTTTTAAAATATCTTCCTCCGTTACTGCTCTTAAAAGATGCTTGGTATGTGGTTCTAAACCTTTATCAATCGTCTTAATAACATCTTCCCAAGTCTTTACTTCTTCAATATCATGATAGATCCTGTTCTCGATAAAGATTCTTTCCAGGGAAGAAAAATGCCAGCTCTCCTGAAGCTCGTGAAGTTCAATTTCAAGTTCTTTTTTAAGTAAAGAAACCGTATGCTCCGTATTCATTATCAGGATATCGGAAACATTCATGAACATCGGTTTGTCACCTACGATGACACACGCATTCGGAGAAATCGTCACCTGACAGTCTGTAAATGCATACAGTGCATCAATGGTTTTATCCGGCGACACATCGTTATGAAGATGAACCAGGATCTCTACGGTATCTGAAGTATTATCTTCAATCTTTTTGATCTTGATTTTTCCCTTTTCGTTGGCCTTCAGGATAGAATCGATCAGGTCGCTTGTGTTTTTTGAGAAAGGAAGTTCAGAGATCACCAGCATGTGTTTGTCGGTGTGGGTAATTCGGGCTCTCGCTCTTACTTTACCGCCTCTATGTCCGTCATTATATTCTGAAACATCAAGATATCCCGCCGTCAGAAAATCCGGAAAGAGCTCAAATTTCTTTCCTTTCAGATGGGCAACGGATGCATTGATCAGTTCATTAAAATTATGCGGAAGGATTTTTGTGGAAAGTCCTACCCCAATCCCTTCCACTCCCTGTGCAAGAAGTAATGGGAATTTAACGGGAAGATCAATCGGTTCGTTATTTCTGCCGTCATAGGATTTTGACCATTCCGTAGTTTTTGGATTAAAGACCACTTCCAGTGCAAAAGGCGTCAGCCTGGCTTCGATATATCTTGCCGCCGCCGCAGAGTCTCCCGTATAGATATTCCCCCAGTTTCCCTGAGTATCTATCAGAAGTTCTTTCTGCCCGATCTGTACCATGGCATCAGTAATGGAAGCATCTCCGTGAGGGTGATACTTCATGGTATTCCCTACGATATTGGCTACTTTGTTGTAACGGCCATCTTCCAGTTCCCGCATAGAGTGCATGATCCTTCTCTGAACGGGCTTGAGCCCATCATAAACGGAAGGGATTGCTCTATCCAGAATTACATAGGAAGCATAATCCAGAAACCAGTCTTTATAAAGTCCTGAGACTTTTTTCAAGCTCTCACCTTCGTGCGAGTTTTCTTCTGTCGTCATCTGTTTTTAATCATTTTTCTCTTCATTAGCTTTCACTACTTTATTCAGAGAGAGTTTTAAATCGTTAACTTCTTTTTGGCTCAAATAAGATATTTCATATTTAAGTATGGTAGAACCGCTGTTTTTACTTGAGATAGTGATGTATAATCTTTTGATAAAGAATACCCTTATGATCTCGTACCTCATTAATTTATACTTCGGAAATTCGTCATGAAGAGGCCTGTCCAAAAAAGGAATGATGTTCCTGTTTTTAAAATTCAGTGCTTCTCCGTCACTATCATATTCGAAGATCTGTCTGCCGTTCAGGTGAAAAGTCACCAGCAGTAAGATCGGAAGCATAAGAAGGATATAACTTTCCTTTCCTACAGCATGAAATCTGTACTCATTCAGCAAAAATGCGGCAATCCCAAATATGACCATCATCAGCAGTACCGTGTGTACAAAATTGTAAACTGAAGCTTTATTGCGGTTGCTAAGTCTCATTTTAGGTTTTTATGTTTATTAGTTTAGTTTTTTTTAACCTGCAGCCTCATCCAACACCTCCTTCTTCTCAATATCTGTATCTTCCACCACCAGGTTTTCAAGGATAAATACTTGTCTGTCCGGCGTATTTTTCCCCATATAGAATTCCAGCAGCTGGTCTATCGTCTGGTCTTTACCTATCACCACAGGTTCCAGACGGATATCTTTTCCGATGAAATGTTTAAACTCATCAGGAGAAATCTCTCCCAGTCCTTTAAATCGGGTAATCTCCGGATTTTTTCCAAGCTCATTCAGCGCTTTGATCCTTTCTGCTTCGCTGTAGCAGTATCTCGTTTCCTTTTTATTTCTTACCCTGAACAATGGGGTCTGAAGGATATAAAGGTGACCATTCTTGATCAGATCCGGGAAGAACTGAAGGAAGAATGTGATCATCAGAAGACGGATGTGCATACCATCCACATCGGCATCGGTAGAGATAATAACCTGGTTGTACCTTAAGTCTTCAAGGCTTTCTTCAATATTCAAAGCGGCCTGCAGAAGATTGAATTCTTCATTCTCGTACACCACCTTTTTTGTCAGTCCGTAGCAGTTCAAGGGCTTTCCTTTCAGTGAGAATACAGCCTGAGTTTCTACGTCCCTGGATTTTGTGATGGATCCGGATGCGGAATCTCCCTCGGTAATGAAGATCTGGGTTTCTCCTTTTCTTTCGTTTTTCTGATCGTTATAATGCTGTCTGCAGTCCCTTAATTTTTTGTTGTGCAGAGATACTTTTTTAGCTCTTTCCCTGGCCAGCTTTTGGATTCCCGAAAGTTCTTTACGTTCTCTCTCGGAGATCATGATCTTTCTCTGGATCGCTTCAGCTATTTCAGGATTTTTATGAAGGAAATTATCCAGCTTGCTTTTCAGGAAATCAATGATAAAAGTCCTTACGGTAGGTCCGTTCGGGCCCATATCATTAGATCCCAGTTTTGTTTTGGTCTGGGATTCAAATACAGGTTCTTCCACGTTGATGGAAATAGCTGCTATAATTGATTTTCTGATGTCTGAAGCATCAAAGTTTTTATTGAAAAATTCGCGGATCGTCTTTACATACGCTTCACGGAAAGCATTAAGGTGTGTTCCTCCCTGCGTGGTATTCTGTCCGTTAACGAAAGAGAAATACGTTTCCGTCTGCGATTTGTCTGAATGGGTGATCGCCAGTTCTATATCCGTATCTTTCAGGTGAATGATGGAGTACAGAATTTCGTTTTCCATCTCTTCTTCCAAAAGGTCTTTCAATCCGTTTTCAGAATAATAGGTCTCGCCGTTGAAAATAATTTTCAGTCCGGGATTCAGATATGCGTAGTTACGCAGCATCTTTTCTATATACTCTTTTCTGTATTTGAAATGAAGGAAGATTTCTCCGTCAGGAACGAAGGAGATCTCCGTACCATTGCGGTCTGAAGTATCTTTTTCTTCATAATCTTCCGTGATGATTCCTCTGCAAAACTCCGCCATCTTCATTTTTCCTTCACGAAAAGATCGTACACGGAAATATTCTGAAAGAGCATTCACAGCTTTGGTACCCACCCCGTTTAATCCTACAGATTTCTTGAAGGCTTTGCTATCATACTTTCCTCCCGTATTCATTTTAGAAACGGCATCTACTACCTTTCCCAGCGGGATTCCACGGCCAAAGTCACGGATACTGACTTTCCCGTCGTCCACTTTTATTTCAATTCTTTTCCCTGATTTCATTCTGAACTCATCAATGGAGTTGTCCAGAATTTCTTTCAGCAAAATGTAAATACCGTCGTCCGCAGAGGAGCCGTCTCCGAGTTTCCCGATGTACATTCCGGGGCGCAGACGGATGTGTTCCTGCCAGTCGAGGGTTCTGATATTATCTTCGGAGTAGATTGGATTTATTTCTTGTGACATATATGATTTCAGCAAACATACAAAAGTACGAAATTGTACAAAATTATCCGAATTTTTTCAATTCGATTTTTTCTAATATTCAACCTTAAACTTTGCATTATTATTAATCAAATTATATATTTACAATATTATTCAATATCATGTGAAAAAAATAATCATTTTCCACTTATTTTCTTTCATTTTGTTATCCTCATCATTATTTTTTGCGCAGATTCCCGGAATGGTCAACTATAATGAAGAAGATGGCCTGAACAACTCATATACCTACTCGCTCAGTCAGGATCCCTCCGGACTTATCTGGATAGGAAGTGATAACGGATTGTTCCGCTTTGACGGAAAGGAATTTAAACATTTTAACAATAAACATGGTCTCAAAAATATAGAAGCTTTATCCTGCGTTCCTTTATCCAACGGGGAAATTTTTGTTGCTCCTTTTCTGAATGACTTTGCGTACCTGAAAAACGGGAAGGTCATCAATTCGGATATGAATAGCGAACTGAAAAAAATACAGCTCACTCATAATCCTGACTACTATATTGATGGTAGCTCCCTGTATTTATACTCGACTTACAATCCTAACCAGATCTATTTCTACAAAAATGGGAAAATAAACAGAATTCCTGTGAACCTTAATGTAAAATCAGGAGATGAATATTATTCTTTTGGTCTGAACATACCTGATCACGTTTTTTACCTTTTTAACCAGTATCATGGCGGAAAAGTAATGGCCTATGACATCATCAGTAAAAAGAAAACGGATTGCAATATTTCTGTCAGTAAAAGCACATTCATCCTTAGAAAGGGGGATATTTTTGTTTTCAGAAATAAAAGAAATATTGATGTCTATAAACTACATCATCAATTTTATTTTAAAAAAATTAAAAGTTATAAGGCACAGCAAAATGTAGACAGGCATATTATAGACAGTAAATACCGGCTCTGGCTATGTCTGGAAGAAGGCGGAATTCTTTACTTCAAAGAGTCACTGCTGGAAGATGGTGAACTCTCCAACCCTGTAAAAATGATGGAAAACTACATCATCAGTGACATTCTGATAGATAAGGACAACAATACCTGGTTTTCTACCCGCAACAATGGTCTTTTTTTCATTGCCGATCGATTCTTTAAAAACTATATGCAGCTTCCTATCAAGAATAATTCGTCATACATCACAGTCATTGCCAGAAATAATCACGACATCTATCTGGGATACAATGAAGCGAAAAGCGGTATTTATCATAACGGAAGAGTTACTGACCTTGTTTTCGAAAAAAATATTAAAATAGAGCATAAAGCTATTTTTGCAGAAGGAAATACCGTTATATTCGGGCTTACCAGAATGCTTTTCCAGTACAATACAAAAATCAAAGAAAAGCACATGCTAAACAGTTTTGTTCTGAAGAATATAGTCCCTTATACACCGGGATCTATTCTCCTGTGTACATCAGACGGTATTATTTCCTACAATTATCACACAAGAAAATACATGGATGTTCTGAGTAAGGAAAGAATCTATACTGCCCTGCCTTACACCAATGACAGTCTGTTTGCAGGAAATTTTAAAGACCTTTACAAAGTGAGCACAGTCACAAAAAAGAAAACCCTGTTTCTGGAAGGATATTATTTCACAGATATCAAGAAACTCAGAGATAATCTGTACGCCGGAGCCACTAATCTGAATGGGATTGTTCTTTTTGATAATACCCGGATCATCAGAAAAATTACGGAAAGTACAGGATTGACTAACGGTCAGATCAAAAAAATAGAAGTAGAAAATAAAAATACATTCTGGGCAAGCACCAATTACGGGCTTAGCAGAATAGAACTTAAAGGCGATGATGTAAAGATCAATAATTTCACACAGACAGACGGTCTTCCATCCAATACGGTGGCCGGATGTGTGATATCCGGTGATACCATCTTTGTAGGAACATCCAAGGGTCTGGGAATTCTTTCCATTAAAAATCTGATGACACAGAAGAATTTTATCGACAAAAAAGTGATCATTAACTCTGTGATAGCCGGAGGAAAAGAAATTTTTGATACCCACCAGCCATTAATAGGACAAACTCCTGAAAACGATATCATATTCAATGTAAGTTTCCCCGACTTTACCTCTCAGGGGAAAATAAGCTACCGATATACCATTGAGGGGCTCAGTACAGGCTGGCAGACCAGCAGCTCACAGAAAATTGCATTCTATTCTCTGCCGCCCGGCAATTATACATTTAAAGTTTTCGGGATCGGATACAACGGGAAGCGTTCTTATGCACCTACTGAAGTCCATTTTGAGATTCGACCCAAATTCTGGCAGGCCTGGTGGTTCAAGACTATGATCATCAGTCTGGGTGCTGCTGCATTGTTTATTCTTATCACCGTCTATTTTCAGAAAAAAAGAAATAAAAAACTGGAGACGCTGTATTATGAAAAGAAGATCGCTGAGCTGGAACTACAGGCCATTAAAGCACAGATCAATCCGCATTTTATCTACAATTGTCTCAATTCCATTCAGTTTCTTCTGTACAAAAAGGATTATCAGGAAACGGAAAACTATCTGGAAATATTCGCTCAGATGATCAGAAAAACCCTGCATTATTCGGAGAAGACATTTATGCCGATCAAAGAGGAAGCAGAATATCTTACCCTGTATCTGAATATGGAAAAACTGAGATTGAAAGATCAGTTTGACTACTCTATCACGATATCTGAAAAAGTGAATGAAAATTGGGTCGTCCCATCTCTCTTGATCCAGCCTTTTGTGGAAAATGCCATCAAACACGGAATTGCCGGATTAACGGATAGAAAAGGAAACATTCAGGTTTCATTTGACCATACGGGAACTTCACTTAGTGTCATCATTGAAGACAACGGGATTGGCATCGGTAAAGGAAAACAAAAGAAAGCTGATTCTTTCGGGGTTAAATTATCTCAGAAAAGAATTGAAACATTCCGGCAGCTTTTTGAGACTCATATCCTGTTAGAAATTTATGATCTTTACGAAAAAGAACAAAGACCGGGAACGCAGATTAAACTTTATATAAAGCCTTATGAAAACCAAAATACAAGCATGCATCATTGATGACGAACAGGACGGAAGAGATTATATCGCCCTTCTGCTGGAGAATGAATTCCCTGAGATCCAGACGGCATTTCAGGCATCAAGCGTGGAGGAAGCCTATATTTATCTTTCTAAAAACGTTCCGGACATTATTTTTCTGGATGTGCAGCTGAAAGACGGTACCGCTTTCGATCTTCTTTCCAAATTCCGGGAAGTAGATGCCCAGATTATTTTCATTACCGCATTTGAAAATTTTGCGATCCAGGCCATCAAAAACAGTGCAGCTGATTATTTACTGAAGCCGATCAAAAAATTGGATTTCATTATCGCCGTTACTAAAGTTTTGGAAAACATGAAGAAAAGTAAAAATTCTTCAGCCGTTTCTCTGAATGAAAACAAGATCAGCCTTCCGACGCTTCAGGGTTTCAGATTGACCAACATCAGTGATATTATCCGTTGTGAAGCAGATTCCAGCTATACGACATTTTATTTAACGGATAAAACAAAGATCATTGTTTCCAAAACCCTGCATGAGTTTGAAGAACAGCTTTCGAAATATAATTTTTTCAGGATCCACCACAAGCATCTGATCAATCTTTTTCACCTTAAGGAATACATCAAAGGCAAAGGCGGTCAGGTAGTGATGGCAGACCATTCTGTTCTGGACGTTTCCGTTCGCAAAAAGAATGATTTCTTGCATAAAATTGAAAATTTAGAGTGAAAATTAAGGTGCAGAAGGATATTCCAGTTTTGTAATCATCTTTTTCAGCATTACAGGAACAATCAGCTGATGAAATGGGCGTACCGGCAGAAAATACAATATTCCCAACCAGTTGTGGTATTTGACAGTGGTTGAAATTGTTAAAGAATTTTCTTCGCTATTATTCTTTGCTTTATCGTAAAGAAGAGAAACCCGAAAATCCAGGTGTTTATCATTCTCACCCATGATAATTTCACAATCAGTCTTATCAAATATGGTGAGTATTCCGACCTGCTCTCCTACTTCAAGCTTAAGATTCTTCGGCTCTAAAGGTTTGCTTTTGTCTGCTCCGGTTTTCAGACCGAACATTTTAACGATGCTGTTCCTGAAAGCGAACATTTTCTTTCCCCATTGAGGAATGCTGGTGAAAAAAGTATTGCCGATCTCTGCTATACTGAAATTTCGTTCTCTATTCAACACTTCTCCTCTGAAACTGTCCGTATAGTCAAAAAATGCTTTTTCTTTTGACAAAACAGATGCTTCGGGTAATTCGGTCTTTTCAATTTTCATGGTACTGGCTTTTTGGTGATTTAGTTTCTATCATAACAAATGTAAGAGGCCTGCAATGAAAAAGAGATGAGCAATCTCAGTTTTACGCTAAAATATATTCCGGATTATTCTTTTAAAAGTTTTTCAGAAATCATTTAGGATCTACCGTGATGTCCTGGAGAATCCTTGATTATGTCAACAACAGATTGGAATACTATGATCCTGTTTTAAATAAAGCAAAATAATACCGTTTGTTTCAAAAGAAGCAGCTTTTTTGTCTCGTCCTGTTTCATGGTTGCAAAAAATAAATTAAATTGGGATCAACAAAATTGATCTTCATGATACAACTTCCTTTATCCAAACTTTCTAATGTAGGAACTACCATTTTCAGCCAGATGACACAGCTCGCCAACGAAAATGAGGCCATCAACCTTTCACAGGGATTTCCTGATTTTATGCCGGATTCTGAACTGCTGGATCATGTAGACCATTTCATTAAAAAAGGCTTCAACCAATATGCTCCGCTGGGAGGTATGATGCCATTGAAGGAAGAGATCGCCAGAAAAATTGAGAACAGCCATCAGGCGGTTTATCACCCGGATTCTGAAATAACGGTTACTGCAGGAGGTACTCAGGCTATTTTCACAGCTATTGCAGCATTTGTAAAAAAGGATGATGAAGTCATTATTTTTGAACCGGCTTATGACTGTTATGAGCCTACCGTAGAGCTTTTCGGAGGAATTGTTAAACGTTTTGAGATGAAAGCTCCGGATTATGAGATCGACTGGAATACTGTAAAAGGCCTTGTGAATGACAAAACGAAGATGATCATTCTGAACAATCCGAATAACCCTTCTGGAAAGATTTTAAAAGAAAACGACCTGCAGGAGCTGGTTAGCATCGTGAAAGATACTCCTATCCTTATTCTGAGCGACGAAGTGTATGAAAATATTGTATTTGACGGAAAGCAGCATTTAAGCATCTGTCAATATCCGGAACTTAAAGAGAGAAGTCTTCTGGTTGCTTCTTTCGGAAAGCTGTTCCATGTTACAGGCTGGAAAACGGGATATTGCGCAGCCCCTAAAAACCTTACCGACGAATTCAGAAAGGTGCATCAGTTCAATGTTTTCTGTGTGAATACACCCATCCAGCTGGCTTTGGCAGAATACATGAAAAATGATGATCATTATAATCACTTAAATACATTCTTCCAGGAAAAGAGAGATTTTCTGAGAAAAGGACTTTCGGGAACCTCTTTTGGACTTCTGGACTGTGAGGGAACATATTTCCAGGCGCTTACCTATGATAAAATTTCTGATAAAAACGATTTTGATTTTGCCTCTGAACTGACGATTACTCATAAAGTGGCAAGTGTTCCTTTTTCATCGTTTTATAAAAACAAAAGAAATGATCACGTCATCAGACTATGTTTTGCGAAAAAGCAGGAGACATTAGAAAGAGCGATAGAAAATCTTTCCAGGCTTTAAAATTTATATCAGTGGAGAAAGCAGTCTGGCCAGATGCTCAAAGAAAACTTTGGATTTTGGCCTTTTTCTCCAGGATTCAAGGGAAATTTCTTCACAGTCATTCATATCTTCATGAAAGAGATCCTGAAGTTTCCCATTGATCTTCTGATCAAAAACCAATGCATTCACCTCGAAATTCAGTTCCTGGCTTCGCACATCCATATTCGCTGTACCTACCGATGAAAACATATCGTCTATAAGCATCGTTTTCGCATGAATAAAGCCTTTTTTGTAAAAGAAAATCCTCACATTATTCTCTAAAAGTTCTTCATAGTAAGAATAAGCCGCTGCGTTTACGATGACGGAATCACCGGATTTGGGAACCATCAGTCTTACATCAACTCCAGAAAGGGCGGCCTGTTTAATAGCATTCAGCACGGTTTCAACCGGAATAAAATAAGGGGTAACAATATAGATTCTTTTTTTCGCAGAAAGTACTGTGGAAGTTGTACTCAGCATTATGGAAGGTTTGGTATCCGGTCCGCTGGCCGCAGTCTGAATCAGTGAAGTTCCTTCACCTTCGTTTTTTGTAAAATAGAGTTGGGAGATCTCAGGAATTTTTTCCGTTGCAAAAATCCAGTTGCTGAAAAACAGAAACTGAAAATAAAACGCGGCCTCTCCCTTCATATACAGATGAACATCTCTCCAATACTGCTTGGGATTAGGGTTAATATATTTATCCGAAACATTAATTCCGCCTGTAAAAACTTCCGCTCCATCTACAATAATAATTTTCCGGTGATCCCTGTAATTGACCCGATTCGCCAGAAGCCTGAACGTGATTTTATTAACCGGAGACACCTGTACTCCGCCTTCTTTCAACCTTTTCAAAAGCTTTTCCCCTATTTTCCCGCTGCCCATATCATCATACAGAAATCGTACGATCACGCCCTGTTCTGCCTTTCTGATCAGTAAATTGGCAAGTCTGTTCCCTATATCATCATTATCATAAATATAATATTCCAGATGAATGTGGTGAGCTGCTTTTTCAAGAACTTCAAAAACCTTATCAAATTTACCTTCTCCGTTGATCAGGACTTCCGCGTAATTCCCCTGTGATAAAGGAGAATGGCCGGCATTATAAAGAAAATTAATAGTTGTCAGAAACTGATCTACATCTTCTTTGTGATTTTCCAACGTTTTATGATGTGTTTCCCTGATAAAAGAGCTTACAGTCTCATAAACCTGCTCGTTCCGCTCTATTTTAAAAGTATAGAACTTATTTTTCCGGTAGTTCACCCCAAAAACAAAGTAGATGATAATCCCCAGCACCGGGAGGAAAATGATCAGCATGAGATAAGCCAGGGTCTTACTGGTATTCTTCGTATCCATAATAATTTTTCCGGCCAGAAAAATAATCGCGGCAAGATAAAGAACTTCAAGCCCTACCAGGACGTAGGGAAACTGGTTGAAAAATTCTTTAATCATAGAAATGAAGTTTATTATTGCTATTAAAGGTAGGTAAATTTGTTAAAAATTTCTTTATCCTCTGAATCTGTGATAAAAAAATAAAACCAGTCCTTTTCAGAACTGGTTCTATTGCTATTATAAGATTGCTTCGTTGCTTCGCGCCTCGCAATGACAGGAGCACGTGAATTGATCTGTTTTCCACTATAAAAACATTCCTCCTGAAGCCTCGATTCTCTGTCCGGTAATCCAGCCTGCATCTTCAGTACAAAGAAAAGCGACTACTCCTCCGATATCATCCGGAAGCCCGGCTCTTCCCAAGGCCGTAATATTGGAGATCATTGAATTCACATTCTGATCGTCTCTGGTTCTTCCGCCTCCGAAATCTGTTTCAATCGCTCCCGGCGCAATGACATTGGCTTTGATTTTACGAGGGCCTAATTCTTTTGCCATGTATTTGGTCATCATCTCCACTCCTGCTTTCATGGAACCATAAACGGACGATCCCGGAAGGGCAAATCTGGCGAGTCCTGATGAAATATTCACAATTCCTCCGCCATCATTGATGAAAGGAAGCATTTTCTGTGTCAGAAAGAAAACGCCTTTAAAATGGACATTCACCATATCATCCAGTTGTTCTTCCGTCGTTTCCGTGATCGGAGCATATAAAGCTGTTCCTGCATTATTGATCAGGAAATCAATGTTTGAACTTCCGGTTTCAGTTTCAAGATGATCGGTGATATTTTTCACAAATGCATCAAAGCTTTTCACATCTCTGGTGTCCAGCTGGTAAGCGATGGCCTTTTGACCCAATGCTTTTATCTCATTCACCACGGCATCTGCTTCTTCCTTACTGTTTTTATACGTAATAATAACGTTTAATCCTTTCTGAGCGATCTTTAGCGCTGCATTTTTTCCAAGTCCGCGGCTTCCTCCTGTAATTAGTGCAATTTTTGTTTTTGTATTCATCTTTTTATATGATTTGTTTTAATATTTAATGGTACAAAGTTGGAAAATTATGGAGAAGATGTGGTTGCCCGAATCAATCTGAAATTTGCAAAATTCAAATCATGAGCGAAATTCCATGGGTGTGAAGGATGTTTTTCTTTTGAAAAAGTTGGAAAAGTGAGCTATTTCTTCAAAGCCCAGGGCATAGGAAACCTCAGAAACATTCCATTTGGTCTGTCTTAAAAGGATTTTGGCTTCCTGCACCATTCGGTCTGCGATCAATTCAGTGGTAGTTTTTCCTGTGCTTTCTTTTAATTTTTTATTTAAGTAATTGACATGCACTGCAAGACGGTCTGCGTAATCTTTGGCTGTTTTTAATTGCAATCTTTGTTCCGAAGATTCAATAGGAAATTGTCTTTCCAGAAGTTCTATGAATAATGAAACCACCCGCAATGAAGCATCATTGGAAGCCGACAGCTTGGCGGCCGGTTGTAGCTTTTGTCCATAATGGATCAGCTCCAGAACATAGTTCCTGATCAGATCATATTTGAATACATAATCTGAGTCAATTTCTTTTTTTATTTTCGTAAAAAGCACTTCTATTTCGTCTGCCAGTTCATCCTCAATTTCAAATAACGGAACATTTCCGGGTTGAAATATCGGCAGTTCTTCCAATGAAAACCGTGATTGTGCCTTAATGAAAAAGTCTTCAGTAAATACACAGAAACTCCCCGACTGGTCAGGGTCTTCCGGAACCCAATGATACGGAACTTTTGGAGTGGCAAACAGCAAGGCATTCTTCTTTATTGTTATAATTTTATCAGCATATTCTGCCCTGTTCCTGCCTCTGATCAGACTGATTTTATAGTACTTCCGTCTGTTGTAAGGCATTTCCGAAGTCATCTTTATCTTTTCTATCGTCTGCCTGATATCGAAGACATTAAAGTGTCCGATATCTTTATGAAGTCCTTTCGGAAAAATACTTTCAAGGTCTTTTCCCAGCTTGGCGGCCATCTCTTTATAAAAATCTTCAAGAGATGCATGAGTGATCTTTTCCATAGCTACGATTTGTAAAATTCAAATATACAAAGTTGCCGTTATATGAAAATTAAATACAACTGAAATTTTAAAATACCATTCAATAAGTATTTTTTATACCTTGGTTCCACCAAACAACAACCTACAGTATTATGAAAAATCAAAATTTAGAAAAAGGAAAAAAATTAAACAAAAAAGAATTAAGAAGCATTACGGGTGGATTGATGATGTGTCTTGATCCTAAAACCAATCAGTGCCGGATTTTCTCAAAAGGCTGCGCCGATCCTCAATGCCGTCCATCCATATTGGATTAGATGATGAAACAAAATGCCATTCCAATAGAGTGGTATTTTTTATGAATAGCATAACCTAATCGGTAATAAACCTTAATTACACCAGTATTCTTGCTGATTATTTAAATATTTCTCATAATATTGTGATATACTATCAATTATTTTTTTTATTTTAGTTACAGCTAATACACTAAAAATCAAAACAATGAAAAATCAAAACTTACCAAAGGGAAAAAAGCTAAACAAAAAGCAATTAAGAAGTATCACAGGTGGATTAATGGACTGCATTGATCCCATGACCGGAGGATGCAGAAAAATCTCAATGGGCTGCGCACAATTACAATGCAGACCAATCATAGATCCTTTATAGAAAACGAAAAAAGCCGTTCAATTCCTGAACGGTTTTTTTTGCCTTTTCAGGTATTCAATACAATTTTTGAATATTTTTTCTTTACCAAGTGATATATGTGAATATTTTTCATATCTTAGTTTTCAACTAACACATTAAAAATCAAAACAATGAAAAACCTATTTTTAACAAGTGGGAAAAAACTAAGCAAAAAACAATTAAAAACGATCGCAGGAGGCCTACTGAACTGTGTGCAACCGGTTCTTTGCCCAAATCAGCCATGCGAACCTTCTTCAGATCCTAATGGATGCACCATCATTTCGAAGGTTTGTGCACAAAAAGAATGCAGACCACAACCATTAGTTTAAAATTAATCACGAATTAAGCCAATTGAAAACTATGAAAAATTTAATTTTAAACAGCGGAAAAAAGCTCAGTAAAAAAGAGCTTAAAACTATTTCCGGAGGTATGATGAATTGTATGGAACCTATTCTTTGTACAGAATTTCCATGTGAACCCATTCCAGCGGATGATCCAAGAGCGTGTACAAAAATCTCTGTAGGCTGTGCACAAAAAATATGCAGACCACAACCGGAACCTGTATTTGAGCCTTAATTTTAGTATCCCGTTTACAAAAAACTAATTAAAATAAATCAAAGACTATGAAAAATCAAAATTTGAGCAACGGAAAAAAACTAAACAAAAGAGAACTAAGAACAATCGTTGGCGGAAAGGAAATGTGCATTGATCCTTTTACAGGAGAATGCAGAAAATATGGAAGAGGATGCGCTGAACAGCAGTGCCAGCTGATCATCATAGATCCTATCGAGCGAATATTCTAAAATCAAGAAATATTTTTAAAGAACCACTCTCCTGCAGGGTGGTTTTTTATGCAAAAAACGCTCCCCATATTTCGTGGAAGCGTTTTTCATTTATAACTAACTTTAATATATTCTTATACGTTGAATCTGAAGTGCATGATGTCGCCATCCTGTACGATGTACTCTTTACCTTCTACAGAAAGTTTTCCGGCTTCTTTAATTTTCACTTCAGAACCGTACGTTAAATAATCATTGTACTTGATTACTTCCGCACGAATGAATCCTTTTTCGAAGTCCGTGTGGATCACTCCGGCAGCCTGTGGAGCTGTCCATCCCTGACCAATTGTCCAGGCTCTTACTTCTTTTACACCAGCCGTAAAATACGTCTGAAGCTTCAATAGATCGTAAGCTTTTCTGATCAAACGGTTTACTCCAGGCTCTTCAAGACCTAATTCTTCAAGGAAGATCTCTCTTTCCTCAAATGTTTCAAGTTCATTGATGTCAGCCTCGATCTGTGCTGCCAATACAACAACCTCCGCACCTTCATTTTTAGCCATCGTTTCGATTTTTCCTATCCATTCGTTTCCGTTTTTGATAGAATTCTCGTCTACGTTGCATACATATAAAACCGGCTTTTTAGTTAAAAGCTGGATTTCTTCAATGATAGGCTGCGTTAAATCATTAACAGGAAATTCTCTTGCATTTTTTCCATCCTCAATAAACTTCTCCAGGTTTTGAAGTGTTTCATAGACAAGGATATCGTCTTTCTTTCCTGACTTGATGAATTTTTTAGCTTTATCAACAGCTTTTCCTACTGTTTCAAGGTCTTTCAACTGTAACTCGATGTCGATGATTTCCTTATCTCTCATCGGATCTACAGAACCTTCAACGTGGATGATATTACCGTTGTCAAAACATCTTAAAACGTGGATAATCGCTTCACACTCGCGGATATTCGCCAGAAACTGGTTTCCTAATCCTTCTCCTTTGCTAGCCCCTTTTACAAGACCTGCAATGTCAACGATTTCAACTACCGCAGGCAGTACTCTCTCCGGATTAACTAATTTTTCAAGCTCGAATAATCTCTGATCCGGCACCGATACCGTTCCTAAGTTCGGTTCTATAGTACAGAAAGGATAGTTCGCAGATTGTGCTTTAGCATTGCTTAAGCAGTTAAAAAGAGTTGATTTACCTACATTCGGAAGGCCTACAATTCCACATTTCATATTGTAAAATTCAAAGTTTAATGTTCAATGATACGATTTCAGTTCAAGGTTCCGGTCTTATGCTTAGGTTTCCCTTATCAACTTTGGACCATTGAACTTTCAGCCTGCAAAGGTAGTAAATTTATGGGGAGATTCATAATAAAAAAATCTGCCAGTAATTCTGACAGATTTTTAATAATTTTCGTTCACCAATTGGTTTTTTATGGATTCTCCCCGGTAGCTTCCTGAGCCAAAGGAACGTCATTCGGTGTATTCTGTAATGTTTTATCTAAAGTAAATAATGATTCATCCGTAGCTCTGTCCCCACCTGCAATTTTCAATTTATCAATCAGGTTGGCCGCCAGCGTTTCTTCTTCAATCTGTTCCTGAACAAACCACTGCATAAAATTCCAGGTTGCCCAGTCTTTTTCTTCCAGTGCCATATCTACAATTTTATAAATTGCAGTCGTATTGTCTACTTCATGCTTAAAGACCCCATCGAAACAGGCCGTTAAGGAATCCGGATCAGCCGGAGGAGCCGGAATAGTATCTACTTTCGGTTTTCCGCCTCTGTTCAGTACATATTCCATGAATTTGATGGAATGGTTTCTCTCTTCCTGCGAATGTCTGTAAAGGAAGTTGGCAATCCCCTGATAGCCTTTGTCATCTGCCCATACTCCATAAGACAGAAAAATGTGTGATGCGTGAATTTCTTTGTTCATCTGATCACTAAGTGCTTTTTCAATAGTCGCGGAAAGTCTGTTGGTATTCATAATGCTATATTTTTGTGATTATGGAAATAATAATGCAAATATGGGTCCGCGGGTATTTTATTTTCATGTAGCTAACTTAGAGTACAATCTCCAACCCTCTGATTTAAATAGTTTTAAATATTTAATTTATAGTTATTCTAAAATAAATTGATCTCATTTTTTGAATTGGTTTTGTATTTTTTTGATGAACGCAAGGGCGCAAATTATTTTCTGATTCGACTGTTTTAAGGCGCAAGGATTTTATCTCCGATAAAATTTCATGCTGCTGGTTGGGTGTTATATTTAAGAAAAAAACCAGTCCTTTTTTGAACTGGTTTTTTTGTTGTTTTATTAAACGTAAAAGGTTTTTATTCGTTTTTTCAAAGCTGCTAAATTCAATGACAATCGTGAGCAATGTCAAGGCTAATATTAACTTCCAGCCTCCATCTTCCCTCTTCCAACCTGCTAAGATTATTTTAGCTTCTTCGCCATATAATCACTTTCATTTCCGAGTCTGTCGACTGCTTTGATAGCGACAGCATTGAGTTTTTTGCCGTCTTTAAATTTCGGGATGTCTTTTGAAAGGTTTTCTAGAGTAAGGATTTCCGTTTCCCAAACTCCGTTGTATTGGGTGAAAAGTACCCATTGGAATACATCACCGATATTTTTGGTGCTCCAGCTTGTTCTGGCTGAACTTCCGTTATCTGTAACAAATATGGTAGGAGTCTGCAATGGAGCAGCTTTGATCCATCCTGTTTTCGGAACAAGTGCTTTTTCTTTGTAAGGTCCGTTTTTCAGGACAGGAAGCATATTGGGATTTTTTGTAAGCCCTGCAATACTCCAATGGATTTCTCCGGCGTCATTCTTTAAAATCTGTCTGGAAACCTCAATCTGATTTTTGATTTCCGTAGGACGATCTGATACTTTAATCTCCACCGTATTGAGTCCCGGCCACAAGTGGCGGTTCATTGTATTTTCAGATTTCCACCAGTTTAATAAAGCTTCAAAGCCCTGCCCTTTTGAATCAATTGGCCAATACAGCTGCGGTGAGAAATAATCTACCCAACCTTTGTTCAGCCATAATTTAGCATCAGCATACAATTCGTCGTACTGAGATGAACCTACGATTCCTTCAGGATATCCCGGCTTCCAGATTCCAAACGGACTGATCCCGAATCTTACATAGTTTTTCTCTGCATGGATCTCTTTGTAAATCCTTTCAACGAATTTATTTACATTGTCTCTTCTCCAGTCTGCTCTGGACAAGGTTCCGCCGTTTCTCAGATATTCATTCCAGCTTGCATTATCCGGAAAGTCTGCACCTCTGTTGTAAGTAGCATATGGATAAAAATAATCGTCAAAATGAACGGCATCAATGTCATATCTTTTCACAATATCTTTTACGACATTGGAAACGTGGCCCTGCGTTTTTGGATTGGCAGGATCGAACCAGTACATTCCGTTCTTTAATTTAATAACGACATCGGAAAGCTTGTTCGCCATAGAAAGGCTGTTGACAGCACCTCCGTTTGAATGGTGCGCACGGTAAGGATTTAACCAGACATGCAGTTCCAGACCTCTTTTATGGGCTTCTTCAATCCAAAACTGAAGAGGATCATAATTTGGATAAGGAGCAGTTCCGGTCTGTCCGGTCAAAAAATACGACCAAGGCTCAATATTACTTGTATAAAGTGCATCTGCAGAAGGTCTGATCTGGAAGATTGCAGCGTTGAAATTGTTGTCTTTCAGCATATCCAGCATGCTTATGGCTTCCGCTTTTTGCTGATCAACCGTTAAGTCATTTCTTGATGGCCAGTTGATATTGGCTACACTTGCAATCCAGGCTCCACGGAATTCTCTTTTCACTTCAGGAAGAACTGTTCTGAAGTTTTCATCCGCGGGAGGCATTGGTGTTCCGGGTTTTACTGTGGCAACTGGCTCTTTTGGTTTTGATATATTCGTATTGGGCTTTGCTGTATTTTTTGTCGGGGTTGCTTTTACGGTATTGTTCTGGACGGAGCAGCTGGCATATGATGCAAAAACTCCGGCTAAAACAGTAAGCTTTATGATATTCATTCTCATCGTCTGCAAACTACTTTTAAAATTTATTTTTTCTAAGAGATTATTATGCCAAAATAAACATTTTAAGACATAGTCTCATAAAAAAAGCCCCGAAAAATTCGAGGCTTTTCTAATATATAAGAATTTCTTACGCTTTCGCTGATCTTTCCACTCTTTTTCTTTCTTCTTCAGAAAGGATTTTCTTTCTCATACGGATAAAGTTTGGAGTTACCTCGATCGCTTCATCACCCTGGATATATTCCATACATTCTTCAAGAGAGAATAAGATTTTTGGAGCAACGCCAGTATCTTTATCTTTACCTGAAGCACGCATGTTGTTCAATTGTTTTGCTTCAACGATGTTTATCACTAAGTCACCAGGCTTGTTCTGCTCACCGATAATCATACCTCCGTAGATTTCCTCACCCGGATCTACATAGAACTTACCTCTATCCTGTAGTTTTGCGATAGAATATTCTGTAGCAGGACCTTGAGTTTTGCTAACCAATACTCCATTACTTCTTCCAGGAATAGCACCTTTGAAAGGCTTATATTCTGTAAAACGGTGCGCCATAATAGCCTCACCAGCAGTTGCAGTCAACATTTGAGAACGCAATCCGATCAAACCTCTTGAAGGAATTTCGAATTCCATATGCTGCATTTCTCCTTTAGTTTCCATAATGTGAAGGTCACCTTTTCTCTGAGTAGCCAAGTCGATTACTCTGGAAGCATATTCTTCAGGAACGTCTACTACTAAAGATTCATAAGGCTCACATTTTTCTCCATCGATTTCTCTAAGGATAACCTGTGGCTGACCAATCGTCATTTCATACCCTTCTCTTCTCATTGTTTCAATTAAAACGGACAAGTGAAGAATACCTCTACCGAATACAAGGAAAGTGTTGGCATCAGCAGTCTGTTCAACTCTTAATGCTAAGTTTTTCTCTAATTCTTTAGTTAATCTTTCTTTCAGGTGGTTTGAAGTAACATATTTACCGTCTTTACCGAAGAAAGGTGAATTGTTGATAGAGAACGTCATGTTCAATGTAGGCTCATCAATTGCAGTTCTTGGCAATGGTTCAGGAGTTTCAAGATCTACGAATGAATCACCGATCTGGAAAGCATCAAAACCTACAACAGCACAGATATCACCTGCTTTTACTTCTGTAACTTTTTTCTTTCCTAAGCCTTCAAAAACGTAAAGTTCTTTTACTTTTCCTTTCAAAATCTTACCGTCTGCCTGAGCTAAACCAATCCACTGAGATTCTTTGATCTCTCCTCTGATTACTTTTCCAATCGCAATTCTTCCCAGGAAAGAAGAAAAGTCAAGAGAAACAATCTGCATCTGTAAGCTTCCTTCTGCCACTTTCGGTTCAGGAACATACTGTAAGATACCATCTAATAATGGGAAAATATCTTCTGTTTGTTCTAATGAAGTATTGAACCAACCTTGCTTAGAAGAACCGTAGAATGTTGGGAAATCCAACTGCTCTTCAGTCGCTTCAAGGGCAAAGAATAAATCAAATACTTTATCATGAACTTCTTCAGGACGACAGTTTGGTTTATCTACTTTGTTGATTACTACCAATGGTCTAAGTCCTAATTCCAAAGCTTTCTGAAGTACGAATCTTGTTTGAGGCATCGGCCCTTCAAAGGCATCCACCAACAAAATAACTCCATCCGCCATTTTTAAAACTCTCTCTACTTCCCCACCGAAATCGGCGTGACCGGGAGTATCGATTACGTTAATTTTAACGTCTTTATAAGTAACAGAAATATTTTTAGATAGAATGGTAATACCTCTTTCTCTTTCAAGATCGTTATTATCCATTATTAATTCTCCACTTTCCTGATTTTCTCTGAAAATGTTTGTAGCATGAATAATCTTGTCAACCAAAGTCGTCTTCCCGTGGTCAACGTGTGCGATAATCGCAATATTTCTAATGTTTTGCATGAATGATTTTTACGGGTGCAAAAATAGTGATTTCTAATGAATAATAAGCAAGAATATAAATTAATTAACAAATTCATAATGAGCAAGTTCACCAGTTTGCCCTGTTAAAGCTTTAAAATTGAAGATTTTAGAATTCCATTTAAATTGAAGATTAAGAATCTACCATTAGGTTTAAACGATTAATCTTATGAATATTTTTCCAAAAAATAAATACATATGGCCTGAATTAAAATAATTCCGCCCATTTTCAGTAAAAAAGATTTTTTCGAAATTTTGTGCCTGAAAACAAGCATTCCTAAAATTGCTCCAACTGTTCCACCAAGAAATGTCAATCCTAAAAGTGTAGTCTCCGGAATTCTCCTTTTATGTTTAATGGAAAGTCTTTTGTCCCAACCAAAAATGATGAAAGTAGCCAGGCTTATGATGAGTAGAATGTATATCATGGGTGCAAAAGTAGTGAATTGGGCGGTGGCTTCGAGTGCCTCAGCCACCTTGCATTTGTCTTTTGATGAGAAATTTGTCTTTCTATTTCTTCATCATTAATCTGATCTGCATTATTTCTGGCTGCATTTGCCAAAGGTGACTGAGGCGCTCGAAGCAACCTTATCCTACCTTTTTCACTGTATAATGACCGTAAATAACATTATCCCAGACTGTATTTCCAAAAGGTGGCTGAGGCACTCGAAGCCACCTTTCCCTCAACACATCACTCCTCAGAAAGTAAATCCCTATATGCCACAGCCAATTGAGGAAGCAACTCAGGATGTCCATTGATAAGTGCTTCTTTTTTCTTTCGGCTCCATCCTTGGATCTGCTTCTCCCTGTAAAAAGCGAGATCAATTCGATCATATTCCTCAAAATAGATCAGCTTGACGGGAAGTCTTTTTTTGGTATGATTAGAGCCTTCACCCGATTGGTGCTGAAGAATTCTGCGTTCAAGATTATTGGTACTTCCCGTATAATAACTGCCGTCTGCACATAATAAAATGTACATCCAACCTTTGACTTTCTCTTTCATATTTGTGTTTTCATAAATATAAAAAAATATTATTCCTGTGGCTTCGAGTGCCTCAGCCACCATAAAATTTTGACACCTCACATAATAAAAAAAAGCTGCTTTCATAAAAAAGCAGCTCTCCTATCTATATTGTATCTAACAATTATTTTTTAGCTTTCACGTCAACAGTGATCTCGATATCTTTGCTGATCATCCATTCTGCAGGATCTGCTTCTGAAGTACCGAATTTTATTCCCCAATCTGCTCTGTTTACAGTAAATTTAGCATTCACAGCTGCTGAATTTTCCGTTACATCTACTTTAGCAGGGAAAGTTACATTGACTGTTTTTCCTGATAGTGTAAGGTTTCCGCTTACTGTTTTGTTTGCTCCTGCAACAGCATCTTTAGGTGCATCTTTCAAATCTGTTACGCTTGTAATTTTGAAATCTGAAGTAGGGTTCTTTGCCGTATCAAAGAAATCAGGATTTTTTAAGTGAGCTTCAAGATCTGCTGGTTTTTTATCTTTTTCTGTTACTGAAGCAGGATCTACCTTGATAGAATTCATATCGATCACAAAGTTTCCGGCAGTTAACTGACCTCCTTCAGTGCTAAGATCTCCTGATTTTACGCTAAGAGTTCCCCAACGAGGTGCCATACCACCTTTGTGGAAAGCTTTCCAGTTTACTACAGAAGTAGCAACATCAACCGGCAAAACTTCACCTTTGCTTTCTGCTACTTTCTGCTCTGTAGCCGTAGCCGCAGTATCTGCAGATTTTCCTTTATTACATGATGCTGCAAGCAATCCAACTCCTACTAATGCAATTACACTAAGTTTTTTCATATTGTTTGTTTGTTTAGAAAATTGTTTAAAACTTTAAATTTAAGAATTTCAAATATAGAAAAGCATATTAATTATCATCTTAACATACATCAAGAAATGAAATATTCCAGGCTTTATTATTTTTAGTCATCATATGAAGGTGAAATAACCTGTTTCAGATTTCAAAATTCACTAACTTTATGCAGGTAAAATTCTCATGACAGCTCACAAAAAGATTACAGCTTTTAGTAGGTTTCGGTTTGTCAGTGACCTATCGAAAGAGTTGATGGAGAAATTACTCCCCATTAAATCAATCAACCATATGAATCAACAGGTATTTGAAAAAGTAGACACCTACATTGGCAATTTGCTAGCCCCGGAAGACAGCGTTCTTCAGGAAACTATCCAGTCTTTGGATGATGCTTCTATCCCCCAAATCAGTGTAACCCCCACTCAGGGCAAGTTTCTGCAGTTGATGCTGCTTAGCTGTAAAGCCAAACGTGTCCTGGAACTGGGTACTTTAGGAGCCTACAGCACGATCTGGATTGCGAGGGCAATTCCCGCAGATGGTAAAATAATTACTGTAGAATTTGATCCTCATCATGCCAACGTTGCCAGCCAGAATATCGCAAAAGCCGGGCTTTCAGATAAAATAGATCTGCGGACAGGTAAGGCGATGGATGTATTAAACGAACTTATTTCCACAAACGAAGAAGCTTTTGACTTTATTTTTATTGATGCTGATAAACCTCCGTATACCGAATACTTTGAATTAGCGTTGAAGCTTTCACATCCGGGAACGATTATTATCTGTGACAATGTCATCCGGGAAGGCAAAGTCCTTGATGAAGATACCACCGACGAAAGAGTGAAAGGAGTGCAACGATTTAATCAAATGCTGGCCAACAACCCAAAAGTTACCGCTACGATTATGCAAACTGTTGGTGCGAAAGAACATGATGGAATGGCAATCGCTATAGTCAATTAAATTTAAGTCAGTTCATTTTCTTTAACGAAGAATAAACATTTAAGGCGGGGCAACTCGCCTTTTTTTCATTCTAAAGCCTTATTTTAGCCTTCCGAAACCAAGATAATGACGATCGTAACATTTATACAGCAACAGCTCGATATATCAGAAAAGAGCATCAACAATACCCTACAATTACTCGCAGAAGACTGTACCATTCCGTTTATTTCCCGTTACAGAAAGGACAGGACCGGAAATCTGGATGAAGTTCAGATTGAGCAGATCTCAAAAATCAGCAAACAGTTTGAAGAAATTGTAAAACGGAAGGAAAGTATTTTGAAATCTATTGAAGAACAAAATGCATTAACTCCTGAAATGAAACAGAGAATTGAAGAAAGCTTTGATCTGCTTGAGCTGGAAGATTTATACCTGCCATTTAAAAAACGTAGAAAAACGAAGGCGGATACAGCCAAAGAAAAAGGGCTGGAACCTTTAGCCAGAATCATTATGAGTCAGAAAAGCAATGATCTGCAGTTTGTGGCTTCCAAATATCTTAACAGCGACGTTCCTTCCGAGGAAGAAGCACTTCAGGGTGCCAGAGATATCATGGCGGAATGGATCAATGAAAATATGTACGTCCGTAAAAACCTTCGTCGTCTGTTTCAGCGCAAAGCAGTGATCACTTCCAAAGCGATCAAAGCCAAAAAGGATGAAGTAGATGCACAAAAATTCTCTCAGTATTTCGAATGGGAAGAAAATCTTAACAGAACGCCTTCTCACAGACTTCTGGCGATGCTCAGAGCTGAATCGGAAGGTTTTGTAAAGGTAAATATCGGCATTGATAAAGATGAAGCGGTTGATTTCATCGAAAAAGCCATCATAAAATCCAATAACGAAAGTTCAGACCAGATCGCTTTGGCTATTAAAGACAGTTACAAACGTCTTCTGGAACCTGCAATTTCCAACGAAGCTCTGCAGGAAGCAAAAGAAAAGGCAGATAAAAAAGCCATTGAAATATTTTCTGACAACCTGAGTCAGCTGCTTCTTGCGCCACCTTTGGGCGAAAAAAGAATTCTGGCTATTGATCCCGGATACAAAAGCGGATGCAAAGTGGTCTGTATTGATGAAAAAGGTGACCTGCTGCATAATGAAACCCTCTACCCTCACGCTCCCCAAAACGAAAGTGGAATGGCGATGAAAAAGATCCGTTCTATGGTGAACGCCTACAATATTGAAGCAATCTCTATAGGAAACGGAACCGCAAGCAGGGAAACGGAGTTTTTCATTAAGAAAATTGCTTTTGATAAGCCGCTGCAGGTTTTTGTAGTCTCTGAAGCTGGAGCATCGGTGTATTCTGCAAGTAAAATTGCGAGGGATGAATTTCCGTCTTATGATGTCACGGTTCGTGGTGCAGTTTCTATCGGAAGAAGACTCGCGGATCCATTGGCCGAATTGGTGAAAATTGATGCGAAATCTATCGGTGTGGGACAGTATCAGCATGATGTGGACCAGACTCAATTGAAAAATGAACTTGATTCAACGGTGACGAAATGTGTGAATTCTGTTGGAATCAATTTAAATACGGCCAGTAAATCTTTGTTAAGCTACGTTTCAGGAATCGGTGAGAAAATGGCGGAGAACATCGTTAATTACCGAATGGAAAACGGCGCTTTTGAAGACAGAAAACAACTCAAAAAAGTTCCGAGACTTGGAGAAAAAGCTTATCAACAAGCTGCAGCTTTTGTAAGAATTACCAATGCTAAAAACCCGCTTGATAATTCTGCTGTGCATCCGGAAGCTTATGGAATTGTAGAAAAAATGGCAAAAGATTTAGGCATTAAAACCAATGAACTGATTGCCAGCAAAGAGAAAACAGCTTTGGTAAAACCCGAAAATTATGTTACGGAAGAAATAGGAATTTTAGGAATCAAAGATATTTTAAAAGAGCTTGAAAAACCTGGATTAGATCCAAGAAAAGCCGCCAAAGTATTTGAATTTGATCCTAATGTAAAAAGCATCAGAGATTTAAAACCCGGAATGATTCTTCCCGGAATTGTCAATAATATTACGGCTTTCGGATGTTTTGTAGACATGGGAATCAAGGAAAGCGGACTGGTTCATATTTCCCAGCTGAAAGAAGGTTTTGTATCTGACGTGAATGAGGTGGTAAAACTTCACCAGCACGTCCGCGTAAAAGTAACGGAAGTAGATGAAGCCAGAAAAAGAGTTCAGTTAAGCATGATTTTATAATGATGCTGAAATCTGTTCAACACTATTAATCAAACACAATAACACTGCATTTTGAGCTATAAAAATTTAATTTTCGATTTAGACGGAACGCTTTGGGACCCCAGAGCCACGATCATCAAAATATGGAATGAGGTTTTAACCAAACATCAACTGATAAAAAGGGAATTGAAGCCCGAAGATATGGACCAATATATGGGTCTGTTATTTGCCGACATTTTAAAAGACATTATTCCTGGAATTTCCGATGAGCAGATTCAGGATATTCTTTTGGAAATTGTACAAAAGGAAAATAAGGTACTGCATACCCAAGGCGGCATTCTGTATGAAGGAGTAGCTGAAACGTTAAGGACTTTAGCGAAAACCCACAGCCTTTTTATCGTCAGCAACTGTCAGGACGGTTATATTGAAGCATTTTTAGAACATTATCAATTTAACGATCTATTTGTAGATATTGAATCTCACGGCCGCACTAAAAAACCGAAATCGGAGAATATTCAACTGATTATGGAAAGAAATAACTTAAGCGTTGAAAACTCAGTTTATATTGGTGATACGCAGACTGATTATGATTCTGCAACCTCCAATAATTTATCTTTTATTTTCTGTGAATATGGTTTTGGAAAGCTGAGTCCAGATGATTATAAGCCTTCTGTTTCGATGTTTTCGGATCTAAAGGATTTTATTTAAATAAAATTAGTACTATATAAATAATAAGGCTGTCAAAATTGACAGCCTTATCACTTTTAATCGTTTAAAATAATCTTTAAGGGATTTCTTTATGCTTCCTGCACAGGACTTGTTAATAGATTTTTATAATTGTTATTCAAAAGTCGTAAAGCTACAGAACTATTAAATCTGTATGGAGTAACCGCATTCAGTACCGTATTTCCTACGATTTCATAAGTTTCCTGGAAAGTCTGTTTCACCGGATTGTTTTCAGGAGGGGTTACAAACTCTACAAAAACACCATATCTCATAGCATTACTGCTGCCTACCATCTTATTGTTTCTTACAGAGATTTCTTTATTTAGTGTTCCACGAATGGTAATACCGGTTAAAAGATCTTCCAACCCTGAATTCTTCATTCCAGGATTTTCAATAGTATTAAAATTGGCTGACAATAAATAATTATTAGCTTCAATCATAATTCCGGTTTCCTGTGTTGTTTTAATATTGTTATTGCAGACTTCCACTCCTTTAGTATCAGAAATATAGATTCCTGCATAACGGATATCATTGATCACATTATTGGAAACAACTCCCAGATCTACAAATCTTACATTAATCCCGTGCTGGCCCGCATTTCTCACTACATTTCCGGAAACTACTACATTTTTTGCATAAAGCTGTGGAGTTCCCACTGTTGTATTATTAATCAAAATACCATCTCCTCCTGCACCTGTATTTTCAACAATATTATTGGAGATCACTACATTATTACTGACATAACCTGCCTTATCCGAGTTTTGAAGCTTAATCCCTACTTTCATGGTATTCCTCACTCTGTTTCCTATCACCGTAAGATTTGAAATACCGGAATCAAGGTACATTCCATGCTCCAGGATCGTATTTTCTACGTCATTATCTGAAATACTGACAAAATTGGAATTTTCAGCAATATAAATACCTTGCGACGAATTTTCAAAGTAGTTTTTAAAAATGGTAATATTTTTACCTCCTACTACAATACCCATATTATCTTTCCTTCCACCGACAATTTCTCCTGCCCATGTCTTGGTAAATAAGTTTTTAACTTTATTGAATCTAAAGGTTAAATACTCTACACCATTCAGTCCTGATACCGCAGAATAGGTGAAATTTTCAAATACATTTTTTTCAATAATTAAATTTTTTGCCTGGGTACAAAGAATTCCTACATTCCGGGAACTGGCATTAACAACATAATCAACTCCTTCTCCTTTTAACATAAATCCTGTAATGGAAATATTTTTCTTTTGCTCACAGTTGAAAATTTCCGCTTTGACTTCGGTCTGTTTTATCGTACACTTGTTTGAAAGGATTTTTTGGTTGTCCTGAAGGTAAAGCGTCCCTTTAATTTCAATGGACATTTCATCAAAAAATGTATTATATCCCAGAGCTAAGGCTTTGTTGATACGTTCTGTAACTGTTGGTGCCAGGATTCCGGTTTCTTTGATATTCCACCATAATACATTGACATATCCGGACCATTGTCTTTCATAAAAATCATTGTCTTTTTTTCGGTAGATAACTCCATCCTCAACGGCAGTCCCAATTTTTTTATAAACAACAGCCTCGTGGGTATAATTATCTACCAGCTGCACAATGTCTTCGTTAGGATAACCATTACCCGCTGTAAAAAAAGCATTTGCGTAAATCATAAAATTTTGTTTTTGGTTTAAATTAAATGGTAAAATATTCTTTCATTAATTTTACTAATGCAAATGTAGATGCACGATACGACAGAAGTTGACGTGTTTTATTGAACTATTATTGTTATTTTTGAATGATCAGAAAAAAATCAGAAACCTACATCTTTAAGGGAAATAAAATTCACGAAATAAGAACCCTTCTCCATCCGCAAAAAACAAAGGCTGCACAATAATCTGTACAGCCTTTTTATATTTCCAGAATAAAGTCTGAAATCTGATGTCTGATGTCTGATGTCTGATGTCTGAAATCTAGTATCTTTATTTATACTCCTTAGAATCTCTCCTCGGCTCCTTAGCTTCCGGCCATTTTACAGTTTCACCTTTATCGTCCTGAAGCATTACTCTCCTTTCTCTGCTGGTAAATTCAGGGTCTTCTGATGCCATATAAGCTAATGCAGCCGTTAAAACCACATTGTTTTTCACCTCATCAAAAACGATTTTGTCATACGTATCTTTCGTCGTGTGCCATGTGTATCCGAAATACCCCCAGTTCAGAGAACTTAAAGAAAATCCAGGAACTCCTGCCGCTACGAATGACGCATGATCAGAACCACCGCCTCCAGGCATTCCCGGGAAATCTGTTTTAATCTGATCTCTCACGGTTTTAGGAACCCCATTCAGCCATTTTCCGATATAGCTGTAAGAATCTACGAATCCCTGGCCACTGATATTAATCACGCGTCCCGTTCCGTTATCCTGGTTGAATACCGCCTGTGTTCCTTTCATAATCTGTGGATTATCGGCTACAAAGCCTCTTGAACCGTTCAATCCCTGCTCCTCGCTCCCCCAAAGTCCTAAAACAATGGTTCTTTTATTATTCGGGTAATATTTCTTCAGGATTCTCATGGTTTCAAGCATCGTAAGCGTACCTGTTCCGTTGTCTGTCGCTCCCTGTGCTCCGTCCCATGAATCAAGGTGAGCAGAAAGGATTACATATTCTTCAGGCTTTTCTTTTCCTTTGATCATCCCGATTGTATTGAAATTTTTCGCATCAGGAAGGATTTTAGACTGAGCTTCTACCTTGATCTTAGGTTTTGCTCCTTTTTCTGCCATTCTATAAAGCATTCCGTAATCTTCCACATCAATGTCGATCATTGGAATCTTTGAAGTCTTCGCTCCGAAAATCCTGTTTGCTCCCATAATTCCGGTCCAGTTGGAAATAGCAATTCCTGCTGCGCCTGCTTTTTCTAAAGCTTCCGGAAGCGTATTGTTGTCATACCCAATATTTTTCACATAGTCACGGAAGTCTTTTCCGGCCTGTTCTTTTTCTGCTTTCAGTTTTTCGTACAGTTCGGGAGTTGCAAATTCTTTGATCTGCTCATCAGAACGTCCGATTTTCTGGTATTGCGCCATGAGCACTATTTTACCTTTTGCGGAAGGAAGCCATGCATCAAATTCAGCTTTAGAAGAAACCTTTGGAAGTACAATCACCTCAGCTTCAACGGCTTTTTTCGTCGCCGGACTCCATGCAAGCTGTGTTGCCGCTAATGATTTCACACGTGGATAGGTCATATCGACATGCGTAATCCCACGCTGCCATCCTTTCCATGTTCCGAACTGCTGAAGGTTGGACTCTATTCCCCATGAACGGAGTTTAGCCACAGACCATTCATTGGCAGCCAGCATTTCAGGGGTTCCTACAAGTCGTGGTCCGATACCGTCCAAAAGCTCATAGGCCATGTTTTCCAGCTGAGAACTGTTGTTAATTTCATCTACAAAGCTTTTTACAATAGGATCAAGTTTCTCTTTCGGATCTACCTTCACCTGAGCCCATGAAAATTGGGCAGCCAGCACAACTGCCGGTACAGCAAAAAATTTATTTATCTTCATAACATATATTGAATGCTTAAAGATAAAGGAATTTACGGGAATGGCGAAGGGAATTTCATGTGTTGGTGGGATGATTTGACAATGTGGTAATGAGATGATGTGGCGATTTGATAACCGGATAAGAAATAAAAAGACCATCTCCAATGGGACGGTCTGTCTTGTTGATGTAAAAACGATTATTTTTCGTTGAGAAAAGCCTGTTCTTCGGCGGAAAGAAGGATTGCGTCTTCTTTATCTTCCTTTACGGGCACATTTTCCCAGATGCTTTTACTGAAATCTACTTTTTGGGTTAAACCTTCGTTATTGGATTTCTCAAAAGTATTATAAATAATTTCCCTGCTGAATCTCCTTTCATGTTTCTTTCCAAGATAGAAAGCAGAAAATTTATCTCCTTCCAGTCTGGTTAAGGCAGGCAGGTACACCCCGTCTTTTTTATAAAAATCAAAAATAAGGGAAGCATCTCCAAGCTGATAGTCGTATTCTACCCCTTCCGGTGTTTTCCTTCTGATTGGTGGATAATCAGTCTGCAGATAATGTACTTCAAAATAGGTGATCACTTTATCCGCTTTATTATATTTAAACTCGCCTTTCAGCTCAATACCTGCCCCGGATTTGATCTTAAAGGTAATCAGCTGCTCATCACCTTCTTCAGAGATTATTTTTCCTGAATATTTAGAATTGATACTTGTTACATGATTCAAAGTACGATTGAGCTCAAAATTCAGGAAATAGTTTCCCATATGTTCGTGGGAAAAATCATTGGTATTCGTTACGAGAATACTATCTGCTGTAATATTTTTCAGATATTTTACATTATTCAACTGCATCTGGAGGATATCATCATAGTTTTTACGAATCCCGTCTTTATAATTATATTGATTGCTTTTGCTCCATAATTTAGTTTCAGCAATCGCCAGAAAATAAAGTTTATTGTTATCTACCCTTCTTTCTTTGTAGATGGCATCATAAAGAGAAGGTTCGTTATAGTATCTTTTATGATAGTTCTTGCTGACGTCTTTCAGAAGTTTTCGTATATCTATACTGACTATTTTTATCTCCTCAATCTTCTTGTAAGCGGGTATCAGTTTAATCAGGGAATTAAAATTGCTGACCTTCTTTTTCTGATAACCGGACGCTGAGATTTCAAAGTCTTTGACATCTTCTGCAACGGGTGCAAAACCATCTTCATTGGTATAAACAATCTGATTGCTCAGGATTACTCTTGCGTGGGATATTGGTTTTCCGTTTTCCGAATCGACTACTTTTAATTTTTGGGCCGAGAAAAGTCCAAAAAAGAGAATCATAAAAATATAAGAGTGCTTCATGGTGTGAGTACTATTAACTTAAAAAATTAATAACACAAATATAAATGCAGCCTGGCAAATGAAATAATGCTTTAATAAAATTTAATAGTATTTAACTTTTAAAAACTAAACTTTAGCAGAAACAAATAAAAACCAGGAAAATTTAAAGTATGAAACTGATCGGATGTAAAGGTTGGGGAGAGAATAGTATGCTTGTTTTTTGACGCAAAGTTTTATTATAGCATCGGATATTTTAAGGAAGACAAAGATAAAAATCAATCTTCGATTGATTCTATGAAGTTGCTGAATAACACACACTTCATCAGCGACGCAGTCTGCCCCTTTGTTTTCCTCAAACTAAAAAGCACTTTTCATAAATCTTTGCGTGAAAATAAAGAGAAGCAAAATGTTTTTTCTAATCTTAAGATTTTATGAACTTTGAAAACCTGATGAATGAAAAAATCAGGGCATAAAAAAACCGGCTCAGTGAGCCGGTTTGGGAACGAATTATTTTTTAGCTTCGTCAACAGAAACTTTTCTGAATTCTTTGAACAATTTGCTAAGTTCTAAAGCTGATTTACGAGCTCTTGTACCTGCAGCTTTGTTTCCTTTTTCTGCTTGTTGGTTAGCCTCACCTGCAAACGCTTCGAATTCAGCGTTGATTTTTTCAATTAGTTCTTTCATTATTTTTAAAATTTAGGGTGCAAATATAGGTTTTATGGTCATTCCAGCCTAGCTCCGACTAAAAAATTTTGGCCCAAAATGCTATTTTTTTCTTCTTTTCATCCATCGAACTGCCATTTTTTATGTTTATGCTAAAAATTCAGGGCTTTTATTAAGTCTATTGTGCCTGTAAAAGGATTATCCGAGTATTATATTATCTCTTCCCGCTGTACATTTATTCTTATTCCAAAATTCTATGGGGCTCCTGAGCCCTTCATATCATTTAACGTCAAAAAACTGAGTCTATTTTAATTCATCAAGTGTTATAAAACCGTCTGCTTCCTGAAATTGACACTTCCCAGATAATAAAACAGTAAACTAAATAGCAATAACGGCCCCAGCATGGCTAACCAGTTGATTTTACTGCGTTCATTGTAGTATTCCAGCTTAAACTGTTTCCAGTTGATACTTCCCGTTGGTTCGTTCGCGAAAATTTTAGGATAAAACAAAAGCCTTTTTCCTTCATGGAAATGTTCTGCGGCCTGTGTAAACCTCAGCTGATCAGCCAATCCTGATCCTGTAAGATCACTCACCTGAAACTGCACATGAAGTCCGGGAACAAAATAAGAAAGCGTGCGGCTCATTTCCTCTCTTTTCCAAAGTTTTGCTTTCAACTGATCCGATTGGTTTTTAGACTCATCATCTCCCATCTGCTGCATCGCATAATACCAGAGCCAGTTAAAAGTTTCTTTTGGATAGCCATACGATCTGAACTGCGGGTAATGTCTGTAAAATTTGTCTATCGTCGGTTTCTGATCCGTATCCCATTTTTCGTGATACGCCTCTCTCTGCTCAATGGCCGTATCCAATGCTTCCGGTAAAGGATATCTGCTTAAGATAAAATGATTGAGAACCGCAGGAAGAATAATCGTAAGCACAATCCAGAAACACAAAAGCCCTGCAGCACCTGCTCTGGAACTTTTATTCCAGGAAACGACCCAGAAACTTAATGCAAACCAAACAATAATATAAAAGAGTGAGACGAGAACAAAACCCGCCAATGCTCCATTAATCCTCAAATCCAGAATGGGGATCGCCAGAACAATCAGAAATAGTAAAACACCGGTAATCACAGCAAAACGCACCATGAATTTTTTAAACAAAATCCTGAAAGGTGTTTGAGATTGCACAGACAGCAGAATCCATGTGCTTTCCTCTTTTTCTTCGGACAGAAGATTATAACAGTAGGAAATAATCACCAGCGGAAAAAGGAAAATAATCACAAACCCCAGATCCAGGCTGCCCAGAAGCAGACTTACAGGATTCTGAAGATCCGTATCATATTTCTGTCCCTCCAGATTCCTGATCGTTAAGCTCTGTATGGAAGGATTGACATCTCTTTGCCCTATTGAAAGCGCATTCAGGTTGTCTGTTGTATTAACCAATCCAAATTTCAGATAATATAATAAGAGTCCGAGGTCCTTTTCTATATAGCCTGTATATCTTTCAATATGTTCTTTCTGATAGATAGCCGTGTGCTCAATATTGGCTTTCTGCTTCTCTATAAATTGCCTTCCCACAAAAATACTCACCAGTCCTGACAAAAGCAGGAACAGCATTCCCAGATAGGCAGACTGGGAACGGATGAAGTTCTTAAATAATAAAAGATACATGATTAATTTATTTTTATTGTTTTAGACATAAAATGAAGGACAAAAAGAAGACCCAATGCCCACACCAGAAGAGAAAGCACAGAAGCCAGCTCATTCTGGAACAAAACGCTTTGCCCTATAAACCTGTATTGAAAATCAGGAAGTTCTTTCCAGTGATCTTTGCTGATTGTGTAGGGTTTATCATTTTCCTGCTGCTTTTTATTGCTGATGTTTTCCATCTGCAGTTTATTCATCAGCTGTGCCAGTTGGTATCTATACTCCTCTACTTGCTCCTGATAATAGATATAGGAATTAAAATCTGAACCGGTCAATGCTGTAGACAGGTCTTTAACCGCCTGAAAAGGATTTACAAAAGCCAGGGAACGGTTAATACTGTTCTGATCTTCATAAATATCAAGTTGTTTTTGCCAGTGTCTGTTGTAAATTCCTGAGCTGATCTTTTCTCCTTCCGCCATGATGTATCCGCTGTAGTTGAAAGGCAGTTCTTCTACCGTTTTCACCTGATAAGCCTGCAGAAGAGAATCTTTTATTCCTTTGTAATAGCTGTCATTCGGATTATGGCTGTCTCCGGTTTTCACCAGTTCGTTTTCCACTTTGGTGTCAAAATCTATTTTCGATGGCGCCGGATGCAGATACGCCCCGAAAGCTTGTGCCGTTCTGGGAATAATCACGATAAACAGCAGCCACAAACCGATCAGCTTGACTAAAGAAGATCTTGAAGTTTTGCTTACAGCAGATACCATGACACAAACGCTGCAAATAATAAAAAAGTAGATCAGATACGCTCCGCCGATCCAGAACAGGCGAAGAAATTCATCAACCGAACCTTTAAAACCAGTCAGAGAAAACCACATGACCGCAGACAGGATCATGACCGGAACAAAAACCAGCCCTACCAGACAAAGCAATCCCAGTATTTTCCCGGCCAGCAGTTCTTTCCACCGTACGCCCTGGCTGATCAGTACTTTCAAGGTATTATTTTCCCGTTCGGCAGAAATGCAGCTGAATCCCAGGAAAAATATAAACAGAGGAATCAGGGTTTGTAAGATCATGGCTGTACTTACCTCTCCGAAACGCAGCATTCCTGATGAAAATCCGGCTTCTGAAAAATTAACGGTATTCTGCTTGTGCGCTTCCAGAAATACTGAATTTCCCATATAACGTTCCAGACCGTAATCAAAAAAGCTCAGAGGATATCTTGCCCTGAAGATCAGATACCCGTAATGCGCCATTCTGTGGGGATGTTTATCAGGTTTGTTTTCCCATTGATGGCGAACATCCACCTGATGTTTTACCCTGGTATCTTCCTGCACTTTATAGTCCTGCCAGCCCGTGTAGGCAGCAAATACAAACAGGAGACTCAGAATCATCAGAAGAACAATGACCGCCTTATTCTGTAATGACTGTTTCCAAAGCTGTATTGAAATCAGACGGATAATATGTATTCTCATAATCTTAAGATTTAAAATTTATAAACTGCTGTGAGCACTGCGTTTCTTGGAGCTCCAGGAAACAGACGGAGATAATTCTGTGCGCCCAGCCAGTAAGTTGTGTTAAAAAGGTTATTGATATTGAGTGAAATTCTCACAGGCCCCTGTTTTGGAGTGTAGTAAACTGCGGCATCAAAGACTGTATATCCAGGAACCAGAAAGGAGCGGTTGTACATTGGCACTTTATTTCCGCTGTACTGAACGCCTAATCCTACCGCGATATCCTTCAGAAAAGAAGTCTCGCTAAAGCTGTATTTCTGCCAGATATTGGCACTGTGGAATGGGGTGTTCTGTTTTCTGGCGCCTATCAATGCGGGATTGATATCGTCAATAATTCTCGCATCATTGTATCCGTAAGAGGCAAAAACCTGCCACGCCCGGGATATATTCCCGATAATGTCCATCTCAAAACCGCGGCTGCGCTCCTGTCCTCTGGTTATCAAACGGTCCGGTTCCGCGGGATCATTAGCATTCAAAAGAATATTGCGCTGACGAATCTCATAGACAGCAACATCAACATGAATTTTTTTATTAAAGAAATCTGCCTTCATTCCAACTTCTTTGGACTGGCTTCTCAAAGGTTCAAAAGCCCTGCCTTCAGGAATAACCACGGGAGCCAGTGAAGCCGTATTCGACTGTGGCTGAAATCCTTCGATATAAGAAGCATAAACATTGATCCAATCATTCACATTGTAGGTAAGGCCTATTCTTGGGATCAGTTTGCTGTCTTTGACCACAATTTCATTATTCTCCTTATAGCGGGTAATATCCTGAAACCACTCCTGTCTGAGGCTTACAAATAAATTAAAACGGTTCCATTTCATCTGATCCTGAATGTAAATTCCATGAGAACGTATCAGAGCCGGCGGCAGTGCAGCCTTTGAAAATACATACTCATCAGGATTTTTGATACTGTAGACAGGATTAGCCAGATTGAAGTGCTCTACATTCGGTTTAGGCATCGTAATCCCGTTGACCGTCACCATTTGGTAGTCGCCAGCATTCTGTGGATTATAGGAAGAAGCTGTTTTCCCGTTGGTCAGAAGATATCCTCTTGCTGTGTTCTGCGCTCCTCCTTTGTACTTATGCGTGCTGATCAGATCATAGCCTGCCAGAACTTTGTGCTCAATAGGTCCTGATTTAAGATTAAACACCAGATAAGCATTGAGATTATCCGTATTCCAGAACTGGTTTCTCTGAACCATCTGCATTCCCGCCAGCGTTGGAATAGGCTTGTTATTCGCATCTACAGCAAAAGCATTCGTGGTTCTGTGTTCCTGAAGATCTTCCTTCCAGGTCTGCTTCATATACGATGCATTGATACTGATTTTATCAGAAATCCGGTGTGTAAAATTGGACATAATGATTAGTTCCTTTGATTTAAAATAATCATTAATAGCCCCAAGATTAAAGCTTATCGGAGTGCTCCGAAGATCCGTCATTCCGTCCACCGCACCGAAAATAGGTTGTCCCCTGTCTATTTTACCGTTCAGATCGCTGTAGATCATTTCTACGTTGATTGCCGTCCTGTCATTCGGGATATAGGAAATTGAAGGAGACAGTAGAATACTCTTCTGGGACTGAATATCCCTGAAACTCTGAGCCTGCGCATACCCTGCATTAAACCTGTATAAAAGTGTTTTCTCTTTGTTCAATGGTCCTGTAAAATCGAGTGAGCTTCTTATCGTGCTAAAGCTTCCCACACTCATGGTCACTTCCCGGCTTGGGGTTTTCAAAGGCTTTTTAGTCACCAAAACAATACTTCCTCCCGGATCAACACTGGAAAGAACGGCACTTGCAGGGCCTTTTATAACTTCTATCTTTTCAAGATTAGTCGTAATCGGCTGCATAAAATAATACTGCCGGGTCCGCATTCCGTTGATGATCGTTCCTTCTTCGTTTTGTGCAATTCCACGGATGCTGAATTGGTTGTAATAGCTCACAGGCGTTACGCTGCTCGCCATTTTTACAGCATCACCCAGCTGAAAAGCCTGCCGGTCTTTGATCAGTTCCTTACTCACCGTAGATATTGAAAAGGGAATATCTTTGTTCTGAACTCCAATTTTAGTGGCTGAGAAAGAATAATCACTCTGGTATTTTTTTGCTGCTCTGCCTAAAATTTCTACTTCCTGAATCGTTCCGACCTTATACAGATGAATAACCAGTTTTTTGGTTAAAAACGTACTGTCCGCTTCAATCTGTTCGGTATAGGTATCATAAGATTCAGCATTGACACTGATTTCATAAGTTCCTTTTCTGACATCCGGTATGCTGAAATTTCCGTCATTGGATGTCGTTTCATATCTGTTTTCGTTGTTTTTAATAATGATTCTGGCATTTTTAAGCCTCTGATGATGATCGCCAATCACTTCCCCGGACAATGTCTCCTGCGCACAGACCTTCACACTGGCGACGGCCAGTGCTGCTGTGATATATAAATATTTCATTCCCGGTTCTTAAATGGTTTCCAGATAAATCTTCTGTAGCTCATCCGCCGTTACCGATTTAGCATCAAGGGTGTGAACTAATCTTCCTTCTTTCATAATGCCGATCCGCGTTCCCACGTTCACTGCATTAAAAATATCGTGGGTGGCCATCATGATGGTTTTCCCTTTTGCTGCAAGTTCTTTACAGATTCTGGTGAATTCTGCGGTGGCTTTCGGATCCAGTCCTGAAGTGGGTTCGTCCATTAAGATGAGATCTGCACTTTTTGCAATAGCGATGGCAATAGCTACTTTCTGACGCATCCCTTTGGAATAGGCAGCAAGTTTTTTGTGATGGGCTTCCTTCTGAAGACTTGTCTTTTCCAACAACATTCCCAGCTCTTCTTTGGAATACCTGAAACCCGCCATCTGACTGAAGAAATCTAAGTTTTCAATTCCTGTAAGATTAGGATACAGCTGCACCACTTCCGGAATATAGGCCGTAAACTTTTTGGTCGTTTCTCCATTAACTTCCACCGGAACCCCTTTAATGAGAGCCTGCCCGGAACTCGCTTTTAAGAAACCTAAGAATATATTGATGGTTGTGGTTTTGCCGGCTCCGTTTTGTCCGAGCAGACAGAAAATTTCTCCTTTTTGTACGGATATATTGAGTCCGCTTAGCGCAGTGACATTATTGTACTGCTTACTAAGCTCAATAGCTTGTAATATTGACATGAAAATGTATTATGTAATTAAACAATTAATTAAAAAAAGTTCAGCCCGCGAAAGCAGGCATGGGATATTTAAAAATTATAATACAGCTGGTGGGCCTCTGTCCGAAAGGGAAAAAAGAGTGTACGAAAATAGAAATTCAGGAGAAGAAAAGATCTTTCCCGTGATTTTTGATACAGAAAAAACAGCGGTGTAAATCTTTCCGATTCCACCTTCACCCAACAATTTATGATGGCAGATGGGGCACTTGGTATCACATGATGAAAATGCCTTTTTGAAAATTTTTCCATTCTCTCCTTTTGTCTGCTGAAAAGAATTTCCTGCATTCTGACTGTGAAGAAAATGATGATGGAGATATTCCGCCGGAGAAACAGCAAAGGCATACACAGCAATAAAAATTGCCGTCAGAAAGTTTTTAAAATGCCTCGTGACTCTCAATGGATAGATTTGCTGATTGAACTTGAATACTGCGAAATTAAAAAATATTTAATTAACATCAGGTTTTACCGGGATCAATTTCAAAATTTTTCCGGAAATGAAATTGATTGATCTCTTTATAGTTCCAAAAATGGCAATTGATGTAAGAAATAATATATTTGGATTGTCCTATTCTTAGACACCCTTTTAATCATCATGAAATATGAAAAGACAGCTTATTTAAAGGATATAGTTCCAATGGTTCAGCGATAAAAAATGCTTTTATGATCCAGGGAACCAACAATCCGTTTAATAATAAAAATTCTTACCTCTATCTTCTTCACCACGAGCTGATGCACGACTGGATCGGAAACAGGATCAAAAACCAACATGAAGAACTTAATTACTGGTTCAGTGAAGGTTTTACAGATTATTACACCTATAAAAACAGGCTTAGAATCAAGGATATTTCATCCGAAGAATGGCTGAAACTTTTCAATGAAGAAGTGATTAAAAGTCACTGGAAAAACCCACAGCGAAACATCCCGAATTACAAAATAAAAGATGAATTCTGGAAAAGCCGGACCGTAGAAAAAGTTCCGTACAGAAGAGGTTCTATCTTCGCTTTCTGGCTGGATAATCAGATCATGATCAAAAGCGGTCATAAAAAATCTCTGGACGACCTGGTGCAGGAACTTTTAAAAACCTGTATGGAGAAAAAACTGAAGTTTATGGACGAACTGTTTCTTGATCTTGTCCAAAAATATCTGGATAAGGACCTGTCTTACTTTTTCCAGAAACATATCCTGAGCGGTGAAGATATTGATCTGGTCAATGAAAAATGGATCGATGGTTTCCAGTTTAAAATAATAGATGGAATTCCACAGCTTCAGAAGGATAAGGAAGTGAAGTATGCTCTATGATGGTCAGGAAGTCCGAAGATGGGAGATGGAAGTTGCTGGCGGGTGTAGATTCCTTTCCTAAAGCAGCTCCTTTGCTTTTCTACCCGCATTTTCCAGCATGGTAAGACTTTCCGCTGTAATCCGGTCTGCAAAAACGATTCGGAAATGGTGACTGTATTCATCAGTTAATGAAAATATATTTCCGGGCGTGAACAGAATTCTGTTCTTGTCACAATAATCAAAAAATGTCTTCATATCAGTTCCTTCAGGTAGCTTCCCCCAAATGCTGTAACCTCCTTCAGGACTATGAAAATAGGAGTCTTCAGGAAAGTAATGGCGTAAAGCGTCCACTAGCTCAACAGCCTGTCTGTTCAGCTGCTTGCGGAATGACCGCAGATGCCGTTCATAGCTGGTTCCCTGAAGAAGTTTCAGCATCAATTCCTGATAAATAGGAGAAACTGATCTCCCCAGTACAAATCTTGCCCTTTCAGAGCGGGAATAGAAACGTCCGGTATGCAACCAGCCCAAACGAATGCCCGGCGCTAGCGTTTTTGAAAATGAAGAATACGTCATCACCAATCCTGAATCGTCAAAACTTTTAATGCAACGTGGCCTTTTAGCACCAAAATAAAGATCGCCGTAGATATCGTTTTCAATAACCGGAATCTGATAGAGAGATGCGACAGACAAAAGTTCTTTTTTAGCATCATCACTCATGACGATACCTGTCGGATTGTGAAAATTGGGTGTAACGACCACGGCATTTATTGTATTCGAAGTACAAACTTCCCTGAAATAGTCTGTATCAAAACCGTTTTCGTAATGCACAGGAATCTCGATTATTTTTAGTCCCAAATTGGCTACAGCCTCCAAAACTGAAAACACACACGGACTTTCAACGGCTACAATATCTCCAGGATCGGTTACCGCCCTTAAAGCAATGGTCAATGCCTGCAGTGCACCGTCTGTAATGATGAGTTCATCAGGATTGAGTAAACACCCATGAGTTGCCATCTGTAGGGAAATCTGTTTTCTTAATTCATACAAACCGTTTGAAGGATAATACCGTAACAGGGCCGCTCCTTTTTCGCGGATTACTTCCTGCATCGTTCTGAGAATGAGTTTTTGTGGGATCAGAAGATCTCCAGGCGCTGCCATATGGAAAGAACTGGATTCCGAAGGTTTGTTTCTGGCAGAAGTCAGCATTACATTTTTTGCAAACACCGCATCTCTCACAACTGGAATCAGATCTGCTCTGACTTGTGAAATATGGCTGTCTTCAATATAGGCTACGAAATATCCCGAGCGTGGGCTGCTTTCTATCAGTCCTTTCATCATCAGATACTCAAAACCACTTTGAACAGAGCTTGTACTCAGTTGATATCTGCTTTTAATCTCTCTTACTGAAGGCAGACGTTCTCCTTTCAGCAAAATCCTATTCCTGATCTGCTCTTCAATAACGGATGTAAAAATTTCATATTTATAGGCTCGCATCATTACTTTATTCAACTGTACTGTGTAAATTTATAAAATAAATAACTGTACCGATTAAATTAATAAAAACTGTATCCCTTTTACATCCAATAATCTTCTAATTTTGAATAAAAAAGATTCATGAATATAATTTCAAAATTTACAGTGGGTTCTGAAGAGGGAATTTCTGATCTTATAACCATTATCGATTCTTCTGTTTATGCCCTGCACAAAGGATTAATTCCTGAGGAAGACATCAAAAAATATATTAAAACCGATATTGATCCCAGAAAAATGATCAATGACCTGAATGATCTTTCCAATCAGTTGATCATAACGTATGCAGACGACAAACCTGTAGGTTACAGCATTATCAGAAGCGGATTGAGCCACCCTGCCCTGCCAGAAGATAAAAAAGCAACAGAAATGAGTTTTGTGATACTCCTGGAATTCGATTCACCGGAAATCAGAGAATCACTTTGGAAAAAAAGCAGATCTGCAGCCAGTTTTACAGATATGATCTGGATGAATATGATGACAAATGATCCACTTTTACCGTTTTTAAAAGAATCAGGGTTTGCAGTTGTAGAAGATTCTGTGGCGGGGCCTTTTAAACTTCCGTCTCAAATATTAAAATTTGAAATCAGTAGAGGTTAGATCATTTTTTACTTTAAATATTTTGACACTATTATTTTTTTAACCACAAAAGGTGCAAAAGTTTTTGATTTTTTAAACACTTTAGAGCACTTTAGTTTAAAAAGTTTTACAATCCCAAAAATAAGGAGTGCACATAAGAAGAAAATCAAAGATTTTCATACCATTTAAGTGAACTTCTTAGCAGCAAATTTTAACTTCATAAAAACTAAAGTGTTTACAAGCTTTTATGACTTTTGTGGTTTTATTTTTTAATTCTCGTGGATTGATCAGATCATACAAATTTGATTCAACATTTTTTTACCATTAAGATTAATAAGATGATAAGAATAGTTAAGGAAAAATCAAATGATTTTTATAAGCTGTTTCCTTAAAGCAACGCTCAAACTTAATATTCTTAAAAACTTAAAAGACCTTAATGGTTCAATTTTTTAATCTCTCGCGGACCAAACGAATCAAGAACGATTTTGTGACTTTGTGTTTTTTTAAACCTCAGATTGCTCAGATTTTCACAGATGTTTGAGCATATTTTCTACTTGTCAGTATAAAAATCTCAGATTTTTCACAAAACTTAAGTGAACTTCTTTGCAGTAGGATTTTAAACTTTAAATAAGCTTTTGTGCCTTTTTTGGTTTATATCTTAATTTTCCACAGATTTAACAAAATTGAGAAAAACTATTTTGTCGATTATCATTACATCACAGAAAATGAATCAGGATTCACTACAGTTTACGTATCTTTGATTTTTATAATTTACAGATTATGAGTGATCAGCTGGAAACCATTGAAGATTATTACAGACGTCTCAGAAAGAATCAGATGAAAATGTTCGATTCCGATGATTTTGAAACCGGAAAATCGCATTTCAATGTTTCCATGCGGAAATACTGCAGCTTTAAAAGCCCCTACAACCGCCGTGACTACTATAAAGTAAGCTTTATTCTGGGAAATGGCACTTTCCAGTATGGATCCCATGAGCTATATATTGACCGCCCTGCTCTCTTTTTCCCGTCACCTAATATTCCTTATTCCTGGGAATGTGACGGAGATCTTCAGGAAGGCTATTTCTGCCTGTTCAATCAGGAATTTTTTAATGAAAATTCTGAATTCAATCTGTTTAAAAAGACTTCATTATTCAAAGAATGGAGCAAGCCTATTATTTTTTTAACGGATGAGCAGACTCAGCTGGCGACGCTTTATTTTCAGCAGATGTACAAACTTAATAATTCGGCATATCCTTTCCGTTGTGGAAGTATTAAGAGTCATCTCGCTTCTCTGATGCATCTCGCTCTGGAGATCCGTGTAGATGATATTAATCCCAATGAACTTCCGGCGAATATCCGCCTGTACCGCTTATTTGATGAGCTTCTGAATAAACAATTCCCATTGGACTCCCCGGCTTATCCTTTGGGTTTGAAAACGGCTTCAGACTTTGCAGAACATCTTAATGTACACGTTAACCATTTGAATTCATCGGTAAAATCAGTGACGCAGTTGACCACAACGCAGATCATTAAAGAAAGAGTGTTTGAAGAATCTAAAAACTTACTGAAATATACTAACTGGGATATTGCTGAGATTGGATACACGCTGGGATTTGATCAGCCTTCTCATTTTAATAACTTCTTTAAAAAACATGCTGAGGTTTCTCCGTTGAAATTTAAAAACGCATACTAAATCTTTGATTTTTGTAATTTTTACTTTGTCTTTTTAAATTGAAACGCTTATTTCTTAGTCTATTTTTGCATAGTAAAATAACGAACGAATATGTTGTTGAAAGAAGCATCTGAAAAAAGAATCAGATTAATCACCATTATGGCTTTTGTGTCGATCCCGCTTTCCGGGTTTGTCACGGATATTTATTTGCCTTCATTTCCCTCGATGGCCAAGGAAATGCAGGTTTCTGAAAAGGACATCCAGATTACTTTAACGTCTTATCTGCTGAGTTACGGGATCTCTCAACTCTTTGTAGGAGGAATTCTGGACAGCATCGGACGCTATCGTCCTAAGCTGATTGCCCTGTTTTTATTGATTATCAGCAGTATTCTGATTACCATGACGGATAGTATTCTATTGATCTGTCTGTTGCGTATCCTTCAGGGAGCCGCGGTTTCTATACTGGTTGTGGCTACCCGTGCTATTTTTGTAGACCTTTACGACTCGGAAAAAGTGAAGCATTATCTGAGCTATTTCACGATTGTCTGGTCGTGCGGGCCTATTTTGGCTCCTTTCCTGGGCGGGTATCTTGAAAAGCTGTTTAACTGGCATGCTAACTTTTATTTCCTGGCTTTTTATGCAGGTGCTTTATTCCTGTTTGAATGGTTTTTCAGTGGTGAAAGCTTACCGGAAAAGAAGAAACTTAACCTTTCCGAGAACATCAGCCTGTACAAAATGATGCTGAAAAACAGAATCTTTATGCTTGGGATCTTTATTTTAGGACTAAGCTACTCTATTGTTATGCTTTTCAATCTGACGGGACCTTTTATTATTGAGAACACCTTTCACTTTACACCTGTAGTCATAGGATACTGTACATTGATCTTAGGGTTTTCATGGATGATCGGAGGATTTATAGGAAAACGCAGACTTAAACTGGACTTTAAAGCAAGAATTCTTCAGCCTATTATTTTTCAGCTGATTTTAATTGCCGGATTGATCGCCACCAGCTTCTACGCAGAAAGCCTGTTTATCATGGTGCCTTTTGCGTTTTTCATTCACATCTGTTCCGGAATTCTGTTTACTTCGTTTTTTACAACGAGTATGCTGTATTTCCCTAAAAATGCTGGTACAGCAGGCGGACTGATGGGAGGTTTGGTGTATGTGATCACCTCTATTACGAGTTTTATTATATCGGTGAGTGGAAACGTCACAGAACAGGATGGTCTGGCCTGGCGTTATCTGGCAATTGCCATTGTGCTTTTGGGAATTATTCTCGTCATGCACCAGGCGGTTAAAAAAGAACAGGCAGAGAGTTGATCTCTGCTTTTTTTATGTCTTGACTTTTTCTCAACATCTGAGTTCATTTCCTCATTAAATCCATAAAGTTGCTACAATCCCATGATTGATGCCGCTAATAAAGCTATTGGTGGAATATATTTTAGCATTGCTATGATAAGAACTAATATTGCAGTGTCAAAAAGAGAATTGTTGTAATTTTAATAATCGATTAAGTATTATTTATATAAAATTTTTTACTCAAAAATTCAACCAAACCAAACCATTAAATAAAAGAAGGAATTAAATGTTAGAGACGGTCAAAAAGCAATGGAAACAGATTCTGGTCATCCTTATGTTGTACACAGCATGGAATATCGCAGTATTTCTGTTTCTCGTCAGACTTCAGGGACTTGAGACCACGATGAAACAGTTTGGAATCGGAACTCAGTTGTATGTCAATTTTATTCTTACCATCATTAAGGGAACCATTGTTTACTATATCCTGATTTATCATCTGATTATTCCGCTGATCAGGAGCAGAAACTGGAAAAAAATCATTCCACAGTGCCTGCTGCTTTTTATAGTGCTTACTGCCTATGAATATGTTTGGAATTTCGCGATTATAAAACCTGATCCCAAAAGCACCAATTATGTTTCTCCAAAAACGTTTTTTATCACGGCTGCGGTTCTGGACTGCTTTATTATATTAATATCGTATTTCGTGGCTACACTCATTACATCCAATGAAATGCGCAAGCATAAAGAGGAACTGGAAAAGGAAAAACTCAGGGCAGAGCTTGCTGCAATCAAATATCAGATCAATCCTCATTTTCTTTTTAACTCACTGAGTTTTATTTATACTAAAACCCTTAGAAGCAGCCCTGAAGCCGCTCATGCTGTACACCTGCTTTCTGAAATTATGAGCTATGCCCTTGACGACTGGGGAGAATTGGGAACGGTTCCGCTGGCGCTGGAAGTGGAACATATGAAAAAAGTGATTGAGATGAACCAGATCAGATTTAGTCATAATCTGAAGATTAAATATTACGAGGATATCCAGGCGAATGATGCTTACATTCCGGTTCTGGCCTTTGTCACCCTTGTCGAAAATGCGTTTAAACATGGTGATCTGAACGATGAGAAAAACCAGGTATCTATTGAACTGATTGCTACGAAAAGTAAAATATGCTTCCTCGTGAGCAATAAAAAGAAAACAGGCCCTAAAGAACCTTCCAAGGGAATAGGTCTGAACAATGTACAACAGCGACTGCAACTGATGTACGGGATCAAGCATACTTTTACCATCAAGGAAGATGAAAATTATTATTTAAACGAAATTATCATTAATCTATAAATTATGATGAACTGTATTGTTGTAGACGACGAGGCTCATGCCATCGAACTGCTCACCCTGCATATTGAACAGACTCCATTTCTGAAACTTGCAGGCACCGCCACCAATCCTGCAGAAGCATTACAATTGCTGAACAGCACGGAAGTTGACCTTATTTTTCTGGATATCCAGATGCCGGGTTTGTCGGGAATAGAATTACTTAAGGTTTTGAACGGCCGGTACAAAGTCATCCTTACCACCGCTTTCAGAGAATATGCTCTTGACGGATTTGATCATCATGTAGTGGATTATCTGCTGAAGCCTATCTTTTTCCCAAGATTTCTTATGGCTGTACAGCGTGCACAGGAAACAGTTTCAGCTCCTAAAACAGAAACGGAAGATTTCATCCTTGTTAAAACGGAGTACAAAGGCAAGCTTTTGAAGATTAAAATCAATGACATGGTCTATATTGAAGGAAAGGGAAAATATGTCTGCTTCCACACGAAGGACGGTGAACAGATTATGGCTCTTCTGAATATCGGAGGCCTGGAAGAAAAACTGCCGACTGACCGTTTCAAACGGATCCATAAATCCTTTATTATTGCGGTTCCATTTATCATCATGATCCAGGGGAATACGGTACAGCTGGAGTTTACGAAAAACCAGATCCCGATCGGACAAACGTACCGCGATACTTTTATGACCCAGATGATGGACAAAGTACTCACCAATAAAGGCAGAGAAGAGCCCGGACCCATTGACCCCATTCGATAAACAAATTAATAACCAACAACATAAAAATCTAACAATTTTAATTTACAATTCAAAACAATGAAAAAATTATTCATCCAATCTATTGGAATCTTCGCGCTGGCTGCTGCTACCTCATGTACCCCTTCTTATTTCGGAAAAACATATTCACCGACGCAGAATGTAGATGTGTATTTCGATGCCGCCGATGTAAAAAAAGAGCATGAAGTAATGGGAACAACAGATGTAGGTCAGGGATTTAATTCCCTAAATTCCATACAGCAAAAAGTCATTGAACTGGGGAAAGCGCAAGGGGCAGACGGCGTTATCATGAAACTGACGGAAGAAGTTACTGGAAGTCAGAAAAGTGATTTCGGAAGCACGAAAAACGGCAGTAAAAATAATATGTACAGCGGCGGATCTATAAGCACCAACATCAAAACTAAAAAAGTACTGGCTACTTTTATTAAATATAAATAAGCCACTACCCTATTCATCAGCTTTCTCAACTGATGATTCCCCTGCAAACTAATGCAGGAACCTACCCATAAATCCTATCATTCTTTATCATTTTCAATACCATAAACCGCTGTACGATGCAGCCGGAAGGGTTGAATATTGTTATGGGGTACGGGTTTGGGTTTGAGAGTCGGAGAGTTTTAGAGTTTTAGAGTTTTAGAGTTTTAGAGTAACATAGTTGCTAGTTGACAATTGCTGTTTTGAATCTCGGAACTCGTATCCCAAAACAGATCTGAAATCTGACCCCTGATGTCTGATGTCTAGATTCATGATTCATGCTTACTCACAAAATAGTCGTTTTATCCTTTTTATCCAATGTTTTTTTGATCCGGAGTCTTTGTAGCTCCGGATTTTTTATCAAAACAGCTTACAGCTTTCCATCCAATGAACAGGAAGAATTTCACATTTAAATACTTGGTCTTTTTGCAAGGAATAGCAGCCCACCAAATGATCAGTAATTCCATTCGTTCTATTTGTATTGATGGTTAAAAAACCGCACCTACATTACATAAAACATAGAAAATTAGCCTTTCGAATTCCTGTTTTTGCCATTTATTTTATATATTCGCACTCGAATTTATAGTTCTCTATTTAGGGAACTTTTTTAATTTTTAATCCTTACAGTTTTGTTGCTTTAAATGGAGTAAAAACACTCTTTAAATTTAAATAAATCATATAAAAAATGTTATTTAATTCTTTCAGTTTTGCAATATTTTTACCTATTGTATATCTTTTATATTGGTATTTATCGCCCAGAAAGTTGTCTACTCAGAATCTTTTACTTTTGGTTGCCAGTTATTTTTTCTATGCATGTTGGGATTGGCGCTTTTTATTTTTACTTCTGTTTTCTACATTACTGGATTTTTTTTCCGGAATTAAAATTCATCAGACAAAACGCAAAAAACTATGGCTTTGGATAAGTATTATTATCAATGTAGGGCTTTTAGGTGTATTTAAATATTATAATTTCTTTACTGAAAGTTTTGTACAGGCCCTTTCTGAATTTGGGTTTAAAGTAAACCCCATGACGATTAATGTCATTCTGCCTGTTGGAATATCATTCTATACCTTCCATGGAGTATCCTATGTGGTAGATGTATATAAAGGACGAATAGAACCTGAAAAAAACTTTTCAAACTATGCTCTTTTTGTAAGCTTCTTCCCATTGTTAGTAGCCGGACCCATTGAAAGAGCCACCCACCTGCTTCCCCAGATAAAAAAAACCAGAGTGTTGAATTACGAACAAAGTATTGACGGGCTGAAGCAAATTTTATGGGGATTATTTAAAAAAATTGTCATAGCCGATAACTGTGCCGTATTGGTGAATGAAGTGTTCAGCTCTCCCCAGGCGCATACAGGAAGTGATCTTGCAGTAGCCGCTGTACTTTTTGCATTTCAGATCTACTGTGATTTTTCCGGTTATTCAGACATCGCACTGGGAACAGCCAGATTATTTGGCATTGAACTTTTGAAGAATTTCTCATATCCTTATTTTTCAAGAGATATTGCAGAATTCTGGAGAAGATGGCATATTTCTTTATCGTCCTGGTTTAAAGACTATGTATATATTCCGCTGGGAGGAAGCAAGCAAGGCATTGGTATGAAAATACGAAATACATTCATCATATTTCTTCTGAGTGGTTTCTGGCATGGCGCCAATTGGACTTTCATCGTTTGGGGTGCTCTTAATGCCATCTATTTTCTTCCTCTTTTATTAACCAATTCCAACAGGAACAATTTAGATATCGTTGCTAAAGGAAGGCGTTTTCCGAGCCTACGGGAACTTACAGGCATGTTGGTGACTTTTGGATTAACGGTTTTAGCCTGGGTTTTCTTCAGAGCAGAAAATGTTGGTGATGCTTTTTCGTACCTCTATCATATGTTTTCCTATTCTCTTTTTGCAATTCCTACCATTTCCGCCGGAAAAATCGCTATTCTTATTGTGTTTTTCGTCTGGATCGAATGGTTAGGCCGTGAAGAGAACTTTGCTATAAAGACAATAGGGAGCAACTGGAACAGCAAATGGCGATATATCTTTTACCACATCATTGCCATATCTATTTTTTGTTTTGCCGGAAAGGAGCAGCAATTTATTTATTTTGAATTTTAGAAGTTATGAAACAGTTGATTTACAGTGTAGCAAAATTCGTTATACCTTATTTTATTATATTTTTCATTTCAGTAGCTTTTTATCCACTGCACAAAGGAGATTTATTGAGATTAGCCTATATTCCTGACCTTTATCCAAATTATAGAAAGAATCTGGATAAAGAAATAACGGCTCCTGAAAAAAAATATGTGACTCTTTCGGAGAACCCTCAAAATAAATCATTTAAAGTATTAACGATAGGAGATTCTTTTTCAGAATTTGGTCCCCTTGGATACAACAATTATATTGCCCAGGAAGCATCAACATTGCATATCGACAGACACTTTTCCAAAAATCCTTTTCAAACTTTGTCGGAGTTTGTTGATGATGGCTTTTTTGATGAATATAAAATAGAATATGTAGTCCTGGAAAGTGTTGAAAGAGAAATTGTTGAAAGAGTTTTACCCACCGCACCTATTGAAAAGACTACATTAACCGAAATAAATAAGGAATTAAACCAGAAGAAAACAGCGGTACACGGGGCAAAGGAAGAGCAAAAAGGACCCAGTCACACTTTCTTTTCAAACCAATCTCTGTCATTTCTACTGAATGCAGGAGCTTTTCTTTCAGGTAAAAAGCATATAAAAAATGTCTATAGCTATCCTATGACAAACGACCAGCTTTTTTCCAATGGTAGCAATCGATTATTGTTTTACGATGATGATTACAATGCTTTAACGGCGAACAACAACGAAGGCAGCATACAGCTTCTCAATCATGCTTTAAATACCTTAAGTGATAAACTGAGCAAAAAAAATATTAAACTTATTGTTTTGATAGCACCGGATAAGTATGACCTTTACTATAACTTTATTAAAGATAAAAATGATCTGATAAACCCAGTGTTTTTCTCACTTATGCAAAAACAGGAGAAAAAATACATCTATATAGAAAGTAAAAAAATATTAACTGAGAAAATAAACAGCGGAATAAAGGATATTTACTATTATGATGACACCCACTGGACTCCCAAGGCAAACAAAATAATGGCAGATGAAATTTTACTTCGCATTAAAAATAATGGACAATAGCCACGGATTAACATGACAGTCTGATACAAAACCAATCTTCTATTGGCTGTAAACCTGAAATAAATTGACACCCAAAAAAGAGAAAATGTAATTTACGTTTTCTCTTTTTTGTTTAATGGCAATTCAATGTGTCATTTTTGAATAGCTAATGCAGAGAATAGTTCATCTAAACAAAGGAAAACTGAAGAAACATATTCCAAATCCAAGTTCTTCTATTTAAAATAATTCTAAATTATGTGAAAACAAAAAGCGCCAAAATCACTTCAAACAATAGCTTTTTTTTAAAATATTTCAACATATTCAAATTTAAATTAAGTAGAAATACTGAATGACATGTACCACATTCTGAGTAATTTTGAGTAAACAAAAACTGAAAATTATGGATCGCTTAGAAAACAATCAGCCATTTCTGAAAAAGGAGATGGATTCTAAAACGGTATCCCGAAAAGTCTGACAGGTACAGCTCTCCCGGTATAATTACTTCTCCGTGATGAAACACTGAAGATACTTAAACCTTCAAGTTTTAACGAAATGATTATGATGAGTATAATCAACAACGACGATTATTATTTCGACGTGTCTGCCTCTGCCTCAAAAATGCTTACCGGATCCAATTTTCGAACCCATTTATTAATAACCATAAAAACGATATATCATGCTTAAACGTAAAAAAGAAAGTTCTGAAAAAGGAAGTGAATTACTCCGCAAGAGTTCAGGTGACAACCAGGGTAGTCTGGCACAAGTGATGGACGGATACTCCAAACTTCTCATCGATGATCCTGTCTTGCCTTTTAAGGAAGAAAACCTGCAGGAAATAGCCAACAATGTGGATTATGGAGTGCTGGCAGCGCTGGATGGCACATGGGTAAGCTATAACGCCAATTACAATCAAAATATAGGGAAACCATCATTGGCAGGCGGAATCCATACAACGATTATGCCTTCACCCGGCACGAATTCCGGAACGATTCCCGGAAAATTCAGCTTCGACTGTGAAGAATATATCGAAAAGCTGACATTTTCTCTGGTTCCCGGCGGTGTCCGTAACCGTGGTGGCGCCAGTGAGTTATTCTGTGGAGCTGTAAAATATGAGCAGACCATTAAAAGTGTCAATAAAGATGCAGGAAAACCGGATTTACAGTATGCCTCTATTCATGAGGAAAACGGAATGTATTTATGGCTGAGTGATGTCTACAATCATGCTGCTACCAAAGAATCGATTGAGAAAGACCGTGGTATTCACGCATTTTCTGACGAGGACTTTAAAAATTACGGATATACTGGAGAATACAGAGATGAGCCTTTGGTTCAGATATCTGCAGATGAGAATCATAAAAAGTATATCCTTTTAAGTGAACTGCAACCGGGACAGGAATATTATGAGATTATTCCTGCTCAGGAACTCAAGCCGGGAGACGGTATAAAAGGTCCTTATTTTATTCCTGACTACTCTATTTCAAGAAGCGGTGTTATTCCTCATGGCAGCACCATTACTTTACTGGGAGATATTGCACCGGACGGTAACAATTACTTAATCAATGGTTCTCCAAAGTTCCCATACGGCAATGCTGCCTGGCAGACTGATCATCTTGCGATTTCACAAACCATGGGCGGAGCGGGTGCAAGTGCTACACACCCCATCGATCTGGATCAGCCGGCACCAGCGTGGGTTCATGAAAAACTAAATGATCACAATGACAAAGGTTCCAATAAAATTTACACACAACGAATCCTTGCCAATGATTTATATCCATATTCCGTACGACCGGATTTACGTCTTAGAGATACTTTAAGCGGACAAAATGTGACCAACTACGTCCTTGTTCAGATGTCCTCAAAAATGAAGACCGGTGCTCAGGGAGGAATTTTAAATGTTCCGTTTGTCAACCGTTTTGTTCCTACCGTTGAAGTGGATTTCCGTCTGTGGATCGAAACCGTGATTGAAGATGGAAAAGAAATTCTTCAGCTGCAATATGAGCAAATTGTATTTTTCGAATTTGATTTCGGAAATGATGGTGGAACGACAAGCTGGCCCCACATCCAGGTCAATACACTTCGTAAATTAGAAGATATCCCTGAAGACCAAAGACGTGTGATAGAAGAGCAGTTCTTTGACTGTAAACCTACCACTGCAGGCGACGCTGTTGAAACAGCCAATGCGGCTTCGGGATGTCCTTATCATAAAGGATAGAATTACTTTAAAAATGAGGAGCAGATAGCTGCTTATCGTTTTATTAAAAAATTTCCACGGTGTTTTTAAATGCCGTGGATTTATATTTTGTAGCTATATTTATAAAAAATAGAATGCTTAATATGAAGCTATTATACGCTCAAATAGCTCCATATGACCAGCTTAAAATTTAACCTTTAGTGATGAAAGAAAAAGTATATAGCATTGATAATTACTGGGACATGACTGTTATTGAAGGCATGGCAGACTTTAATGGGAAACCCTGTTATTTTGTAAATATTTTCTCAGAAGATCAAAACGATTGGACAGATGAGTATCTTCTCACCTTATTACCTGAAAATATTTTGCTACTGGGTCAAGAAATCTGGATGTACTGGCTTTACTGGCTAGCAACAGCTAAAGAGACAAAAATCACCCACCCCTCTGAATATGCAGACCAGAGAAAAAATAAATCTTTTGAAAATTTATCAAGTATAGACCTAAATTCTGAAGAATGTACCAAAGCCGAACAGAATTACCAAAATCAGCTTGTTTTTAATGATTACTTAAGTGCTAATTCTCCAACGATGAAAGCAAAAGGTTCATTCAGAGGAAAAATCGATGGAACTGAAACATTTGTGGAATGGCTCTACGAATCACCATTGCTTTAAACAAATATTACAGATTCTCATACGTCTGATCCACCAAGAAAGATACCGCTTTCTTAATTTTCTCGCGACCCTCATCCGTACTGAGGTCTATCCCACAAAAAACACTGCCATTTAAAGCAGAATACATATTAAGATAATAAAGTCCTGAAATGACAATAGCCGTTATGGCACGGAAATCCTGGGTCTTTTCTCCAAAATGAGGCTCGATAATGAATTTAAAAAGACTTTCTCCGTTTTCCTCCTGTGCATTGGTCATGTTGTGTAATGCTTTTCTGGGTTCAGATAAGCGCCAAATTAACAGTTTCTGCAGTTCCTTATTTTTAAATACATAATCATACTGTTCCAGTAACATGGCTTCCGTAAATAATCTCCCTCCGCTTTCTAAATCAGGCATCATTTTTTCAGTCGTCACATTACTCCAATAATCCTGGGATCTGATGTATTCGTCAATCAGACCATTCATTCCGCCAAAATAGGTATAGATCATTTTTTTATCTACTCCGGCAACGGTGGCGATATCATTAACCTTGAGTCCCGCGTATCCTTTTGTTTTCAGGATTTTTCCAACCGCATCCAAAAATTTCTTTTTACTGCGTTCCTTGTTTCGGATACTGCCTGCTGCTGATTTTCTTTCCATGATTAAACATTCGATGATACAAGTTTATGAAATTTTTTATTATTTTAGACACTACGTAGTGTCTTATTTTGTATATTTGCACAAACTAAGCCATTCTATATATATTTTAAACACTTATTAAGTTGAAAAAACTAAAGACAATTCCGATCGCATTATTTGCGTAGGTCAGTACGAAACAGCCTTCAGGTGCAAGGAGAGCAAGATCCTTACTCCTGTCATTTATCCCTGGATAAATGTTTATGGAAAGTATAGCGGTTTCTTTTAAAGATTCCATCTTTTATTCCGGTTCCGAAGGTTGTACCCATGCTGATTACTAAAAAAATAACGATCTGAATTCCAAATTTCGAGCAGGATCAGTCAGTATCACTTTTACAGCATCAATCCCAACTGCTGCAAAGTGAATCAAGTAAAACTGAATGATCCTATCGTTAAATGGCACTCTCAGTTTAAGAATGCTTCATCCATGACCATTGAATGAAGCCATTGAGAAATGAGATTTTGAAATAGCGAAAATGTGGTTGTACCCGTAACATAAAGACAATTTCGAACCAATTTACTAAGGTAAAAACACGCAATGTAAGCAGCAGCATTAGAACCCTAATGGTGCTGTTTTTATTTTCCGGAATCTTTCTTTTAATACATGATCATATTTTTGAGGCATACGAAACACTTTTTTTCTAAAACGATCCGTTTATCCGGGTGAATATTTAGGTAAAAAAAATAAAGATGTTATTTTCTACTGACACCCTCTTGTCACACCTCCACCCTATTTTTGTTGAATAATTTAAAATATTCAAAAAATGAATTTAGTATCCATACGAATTATCACGGCCAATACCGAAAGCCTTGTGAAATTTTACGAGCAGATCACTGGCATTACCGCCATACAGTACACCCCCGATTTTGCTGAACTGAAAACATCAACCACAACCCTTGCGATCGGAAGCACAAGGACACTGCAGTTTTTTGGTGGGGAAAGTGTGGCACAGGCTGCTCAAAACCGTAGTGCGATTATAGAATTTTTAGTAGATGACGTAGATCAGGAATTTGACCGCTTAAAAAACGTCCTGTCTCCTTATATCGTACAGGAACCGACAACCATGCCGTGGGGTAACAAATCGATGCTGTTCAGGGATCCTGATGGCAACCTGGTCAATTTCTTTGCTCCCATCACAAAAGAATCGGTAGAAAAATTTGCAACGAAGCAGGAATAACGCAATCGACAGAGCAAAAAGTATCGTTTAAATAGAAGGCTTAGATTTTATAATCTGAGTCTTTTTTTTATTAATCTGTTTTTTTGACTGGGTTTTAAGCCTTTGTAAATATTTATTTTAACGCAAAGAAAAACAAATAATTGATTTTGATCACTTTAAAATAAGATAAACAAAGGCGTTTCACTTATTTCCGAAATACGATTTTTAGAATAAATTAAAGCCCTAAAATTTCTGATGTTTTATTTTACGTCGTTAATGAAACTCACCGATAAAACGACCGCTTCATCAAATCAGTGTGATTGATTCTCTCTTTGCTTAACTTTAAATACGCAGCATTAAGATCGAACTTTGCGATAAAAAATAAAGATTCCATTTCTCCAGATATCCAGATCTTTCGCTTTTTAGTACCACATTTCAATTCCACTTTCATATACATAAAAAGTTTAATCGGCCGAATTTGTAAAATAATTTGAATTATAGTGTACATTGGAACAGGATTGGAAAGTAATTTAAGCTTAGCTTGGATTAAAGAATCAGGATCAAGGAACTTGAAGCAGGAATTGACCTCAATAAGTTCCCTCTAGCAGCTTCCGACTTCCTTGCCTAAGAAATAAACACCCATAAAAACAATACAATGGAAAAAAAAATAATTTCGAAAAAAACCGGAAGAAGAAAGAGAGTCGTATTAATCATCATTGGGGCTTTGCTTGTTTTAGGGCTTATTTTTCCATTTGCTCTGAATGTGTATCTCAAGAATAAATTGCCGGAACTGGTGAATGAAAAAACACCGTATCAAATCCGTCTTAAAGATTTCAATCTTAATCTTTTTAAAGGTGATATTTCGGCGAACTCCATAAACATTACCACTAAACAGACAAAAGATCCTACTGTCACTCAGATTAACGGAAATATTAAAAGTCTCCGCATACAGAATGTTGGGATCTGGAAGGCCCTATTCAACAAATCTTATCATATTAAAGAAGTGCAGCTGATTGATCCTGATGTAAAAGTCGTGCTGGGAAAATCAAAGGAGAAAAAAAAATCACCCCAAAAGAAGATCAATTTTGGAATTGAAAATATTCTGGTGACCAACGGAAATATTTCTGTGAAGGACAATAACAAAAAAGATCTCGCTACAGGAAAAAATATAAATATTAATCTTACGGAAATTAAACTGAGCGAAAATGCATCAAAAATCCCCGTTGAGTTTAAAAATTTTAAGGTTGATGCCCATGATGTACTGATCACCGTAAACGATTTTTATCAGATCTCTGCCACAAAAATTGATGCAAAAAATAAGCAGCTTCATATTTCCGAATTCCATCTGAAACCTATTGAAAGTCCCGCACTCTACAACGCTAAAAATGTATTTGACCTGAAAATCAATCAGCTAGCAGCAGACAATTTCACGGTTAATAAAGATTCTCTGATTATTGAAAATGCAAAATTTGTAAAACCTCAACTGACCGTTACTTCAACCCATAAAAAAGAGGTCAAAGAAAATCCTAAAGAAATCAACCTGAAGATCGGTATCAAAAATCTTGATTTTGGGCAAGGTTCCGTTCTTATTCAGCAAAGGGATAAAACAAAAGTCGCTTCTGTGGATAATTTCCATCTGAATCTGAAGGATATTGTTTTCGATAAAAAAACAGTGAAAGAGAAAATTCCTTTTGCTTTTTCCACCCACAATATTGAGTTTGAAAACATCTATTTCAAAACCGATCCTCTGCAGGCGGTGAACATTAAAAAAATCACCTCAAATGATTCTAATATTTTCATTAATGATATCGCGTTTACAGCCCTTGGAAAAAGCGCTGTGAAAGACGTTTTCAACATTAAAACCGAGAAAGTTGAAATCCTGAATAACACCTCAAAATTTGCAGGACAGCAGCTTCAGCTCCAACTTGGAAAAATTAATGTGTATCGGCCCCATGTAGAAATCATTGCTGCCACTCATAAACCGAAGGTTACTAAAAAAAGCAATACTGCCGCACCGGATCTGCTGGCCAATCTGGGAGCGCTTCATATCATAGACGGTACTTTTGTTCAGAAAAAAGCGGGTCAGGATAAAATGAAGGTTGAGAATTTTAATGTACAGCTTCAATCAGTCACGACCAATAAGGACATCCTGAAAGAATCCATCCCTTTTCATAGTAAAAGCCAGCTTATTACAGCCAGAAAAATCGATGTTGATGCCGGAAAATACTATCATCTGAAAGTGGATCAGATCAAAAATACAGGAAAAGAGACAATTCTTAACAACTTTGCGTTCCTTCCTAAATATTCAAGATCCCAATTTAACCGTTTAATCGCCGTTGAAGAGGATCTGTATACGATAAAGGCAAAATCTGTGATGATCACTGATAAAAATTCAAAACTAGGATCAAAAACTAGTATAGACCTGGATCAGATTATTTTTGACGGCATCGACTGTAATATCTATCATGATCTTGCGCCGCCTGATGATATCGGTGTAAGATATATGTTCAGCAAAAAGCTTCGGGATGTGAAATTCCCACTTTATATCAGACAGATTGATATCAAAAACTCACACCTTACCTATGAAGAGGTTGCAGAAAAAGCAAAAATCCCCGGCAAGCTTACTTTTGCCCATTTTAATGCGAAAATCAGAGATGTAAACAGTGCGAAAATGACAGGGAAACCGACACTGGTGAAAGTAGATTCAAATTTTGACTTTTTTGGTGATGCCCCTACAGATGTGCACTGGCAGTTTGATGTGGCCAACAAAAATGATGATTACGCCATCAATGGAACCATTCAAAATCTTTCTGTACAAAATGCCAACTTATTTGTAAGACCCTATCTTAATGTAAGCCTCGATGGGCAGATTCATTATCTGAAATTTGATTATAAAGGGAGCAGCAAGGAAATCGGAGGTAACTTTTATTTTAAATATACCAATATGGAAGTTAACTTTTTAAATAAAAATACGGGTAAGGAGAGAAAACTGCTTAGTGCTGTTGCCAATATTTTTGTTAAAAATGATTCAAAAGGTGAACCCAATCATGTGGAAGTGGATGTAAAACGCGATCCCAATAAAAGTTTCTTTAATACGCTTTGGCAGGGAATTATGGAGGGACTGAAGAAGTATCTGATTTAGTTTCGAGTTTGAGAGTTTGAGAGTCGGAGGGTTTGAGGGTTTGAGAGTTTAGGGATGCGGGTTCTGGAATGTCGGATGTCTGAAATCTTGCATCCTGGTTCTCACTCACCATTCACTTGCGAAGCAAAACTCACCATTGACTCTCTCAAACCCAGCTTCTCTATTTTTTTGCTATAAAACCGATCGCTTCCTGAATATTTTTATCTGCCAGCAGGTCATTGAAATTGTCCTGTTTTGAAACGGTGATATCAGGAACGATATGTTCATAGTAATTGCCATTTCGGTCGCTGTCATAAGCTACACTTAAAATTAACACGGTATCAAACGGCAATCCGATATCAACATTAGATGTGGTCATTCCAAAGGTGGGCTCTCCAATCAAAATGGTATTGGGTCTGCCTTTAAATGCCAATGCCGTTACTTCTCCGGAACTGGCGGTTAACGGGCCTGTAATGACAGCTACTTTCGCTTTGTCAAGCAGTTCTCCTTTAGGGTTTATATAAGACGATTTTTTAGAGTTACTTAAATAATTCCCTTTTTCCAGTTTTACTTTAGAATTCTGTTTTTTATTACGGTCTACGGTCCCCCAAATATCATTATCACCCAACAAATCATATAAAGCGAGCAACATTGCAGCAGAATTTCCACCTGTATTAAAGCGTAAATCAAGAATCCAGCCTTCTGTTTTATTTTTGGTTTTAAAATCAGCAATCTGATCATACATAGGCTGAGCTATTTTATGAACATTTTCAGGACTGAAATCTAAGAATGTGATATTCGGCATTAAGATATATCCAATATTTCCGCTCAGAGATTTCACTTCGAAGCCAGGTTTGGTCGCAAATTTTTCTTTCCATTGCGAGCTTAAATTATCCGTTGATGCTTTTACAGTTGTTCCGTAAGGCTTATTTTTATAAAAAACCTTGCAGTGTGTGGCCCCTATTTTACCAAATAACACTTCTGTTTCCTTTAATGAACTTTTAAAATCACTGTACTTCGTTAAATTCTGATTCGTTTCAGCTCCTACAGTTTTCCAGTCTACATCTTTCCTCAGAAGATAATCAGACTTTAGCATGATCAGTAGTTTGTCATAGAATACTTTTATACTATCCTGTGAGGTCATTACTTTTTGTGCATTCAAATGGAATGATAGCCCACAAATACAAAGCAGCACTAATATTTTTTTCATATTTTATCCCGATAACTATTAATTATGTTACGGATCTAATATAATTAATTAAAAAATATTCCTGACCATCTATTTTAAATTTGATGGTGAGAAAAAGCATCTGTTACCTCGGATTTTAAGAAGCTCAACACGAACTTTCGGCTTATAACTTCCGATTTCAGGTCTTTAATCTTAATTTTTTCATTCTTGAGCATAAATTATTTACATAAAATTACCATTAATTTATACCGTTTCATTTTTTACGGACAACACAGAAAGAATATCCATTTCTAGCTGATGATCAGGATATTCCAAATGTGAAATATGAATCAGGCATCGAAAAAATGATATAAGATTTCAAAAAAAATAATAATAAATCTGAACAAAATAATTTCTTTTGCGCTTTAATCTTTATTTTCCTTTGATTTATTTTAGCTTATGGGTAAATTTGTATAAAAATAAAATTCATGAACTATACACTTGAGCTCAATACACAGGAACGTGGTTCCAATATTGTATTTAACACAATCGTATTTGATCCGTTCAAGGTTAATATAATTGAAAGATATGTGGGAAAGATGAATTTCCATCCTAAATTATCTTACGTCTTATTTAAAATCAGAACTCTGGATAATGAAATCATTAAAACAAGAGAGGGCAATGGAAGGGTAAAAATTAAAGGAGATCATTTTGAAACGTACCAGAGGCTGGTAAGAGTCCTGAATTCATATGATTATAAAAACAAGCTGATCAACCGAAAAGAGGCCGATCAGGATTATGTTCACTTCATTCTGAGCCTGGTGCTTACCAATTATCAGCTGACCTAACCGTTTTATTGATCACCCAACTTGATATTCGAAAGAAGGAAGCTAAGAGTCATCTTTCGGCCCATAAACTTAGGTTAATTATTCATTTCAAACAGAAAACAACAGATACCTTATGGATCATAAAACAATTTTGGGAAAGGCCAATGCTGCCATCGCGGAAGGTGATCACGAAACCTTCCTCGCGTATTGCACCGGGGATATAAAATGGACATTCGTAGGCGACACAGTACTTTCAGGAAAAGACGAAATACGTGGCTATATGGCTAATACCTACAAAAAACCTCCCCGATTTTATGTAGAACATATGATGGGTGAAGGTGATTATGTAACGGCAGTAGGTACCATAAGTCTGATGGATAAAGACGAGCAATGGATCGACTATGACTATTGTGACATCTGGAGATTTGAAAACGGCCAAATGGCTGAACTGAAAGCTTTTGTCATAGAAAAAAAGTAGCCCCTGAATGAAAGAAGACTGGAATCATTTTATTGTCTAAATCATTCAAAGTATTTTATTTTTTACTGAAAGCAATAGCATCCACTTCGATCAGCATATGATCCAGTGCTAATTTAGGCACCGGAATCAGAGTACTTGCCGGGAAGGTATGGTTGCCCCATGTTTTATGCATTTCTTCGGTCCATATTTTAAGTTTTTCCTGATCATGATCAACAATGAGTATCGTGATTTTAAGAACATCCTTAACTCCTAATCCATATTCCGCCAGGACTGTCTCCAAATTCTTCAGAGAATAGCTCACCTGCGTTCTGAAATCTGCAGAAAGACTATGTTTCAAATCTTCTCCACCGCTTTGCCCGGATATAAATACATATTTGCCATCTCCTTCATGGCTGGTCGCATGAGAAAAAGCAAACGGAGTGGGATCAAAAAGAGTTTTGGGATTTTTGCTGATGACAGATAATGTACCCGTTTGCTCTATGATTTTGTTTTGAACTTTGTTTTGTGAAAAGACAAGGCATCCTATGCAGAATGCCGACAGACTGAATACTATACGCTTCATAATATTTTTATATTGAATTAATAGAACAAATGTAGATTTCAACATCTTTAAAACCTTCAACATATGTTGACGTTTTTACTTTTTATTGACCATATATTTGTTTAATTTTTTCATGGTGATTACAAAAACGGAAATGAAGACCGGCCGATCTGGATGATGAAAATAAAAAAACCTCCAAATCAATTCGAAGGTTTCATTTTTTAGCGGAGCATGAAGGATCAGCCAAAACTGATTCACCACATTCTTTATCCCGCATTCTAAAAATATTCAGGAAAATATAAACCGTTAAATAACAGTTCCTCCTTTTGCCTGAAAGTCTTTCTTCATGCGTGCATATCTTTCTAAATCTATGGGCTTGGAAGCGCTTTCTATAATACTTGACTTAAAGCCTAAATCTAAGGCATCATTGGCTGTATAATACACACAATAATCGGCCGCTACTCCACAAACCGCTACCTCAGTAACTCCCCGTCCCTTAAGATAATCGGCCATACCTGTAGATTTCTTTCTGCCATTATCAAAAAAACCGCTGTAGCTGTCAATTTCTTTATCCATTCCTTTTCTAAAAATAGCTTCAACAGCATCCGTTAAAAGTTCCGGAACCAGCTCTGCTCCTTTTGTTCCCTGTATGCAGTGCTCCGGCCACAGCACCTGATTGAGTCCGTTTAATGATATTTCTTCAAACGGTTCTTTTCCCGGGTGAGACGTAACGAAACTTTTGTGACCTCTCGGGTGCCAGTCTTGCGTGGCTACCACCAGATCATATTTTGATTGTAAGTCGTTGATTGTTTGTACAATTTCATCGCCCTGATTAACGGCTAAAGAGCCTCCCGGCAAAAAATCATACTGTACATCGATAATAATTAAAGCATTCATAATAAAGGTTATCTGTTATTAGTTTATTGTGGACTGGGTATTTTACCCCTATCTCTTTTAATTCAATTTCATATTATTTTTTAATTTCTTTATTTAAGTCTTAAATTTTCACACACTAGTGATATTTAAAAAAAATAAAATTGTTCATACCGTGATCCGAAAAGGAATAACAAATCTAAAACCGCGGCCTGTATGGAACAAATTTAATTATTATTTCAATATATGGTGATTTTTTTAATAATAAATTACAAATACACTTTAAATATATCGTACTATATTTAAAATGACTTATAATTTTCCGTTTCAATCTAAAAATAAGACCGCACCACTAGAAATCTAATGGTGCGGTCTTATTTAAAATGTATTTTTTTTAGCCTTTCGCTTTTTCATCGGTGAACAACTGAAGGCCTTCTTTTCTATCAATAAGCTGTAACGGATATAGTTTTGGATTGTATTCCCCGTTTAGTACTTCGTTCAGGGCATGTTTTTTCGATTCCCCGAATGCAATAACCAGTATATTTTCAGCTTTATTAATCAGTGGTGAAGTCAGAGTAATTCTGAACATTTCCTGAGGTTTCAGGTAATAAGCAGACACCCACTTTTCATTTTCATCTAAAACAGCCTCACCCGGAAACAGAGAAGCCGTATGGCCGTCGTCTCCCATTCCCAAAAGGATAAAATCAAAAATCCCTTTATTTCCGAGAATATTTTTAATCTGTTGTTCGTATTCAGCAGCATAATCTTCCGGAAGTATTCCGTCTTCATACATTGGGAAAATCTGATCTTTATTGACAGGAACCTTGTTCAGAAGCGTCTCGAAGGTCATTTTTGCATTGCTTTTATCATCATCTAAAGGAACCCATCGTTCATCTACCCAGAAAAAGTACACTTTGTTCCATTCAATTTTACCAGCATATTCCTCAGTCGCCAGCAAATTAAAAATAGCTTTAGGAGAAGAACCTCCACTTAATGCCACTACAAAACGGTCATTTTTCTGAATCGATTTTTTGGAAAGATCCACAAACGTATCCGCTGCTTTTTTATATAGTTTATCCAGATCGTCAAATACTGTGATATTCATTTTTTGTCTAATTTAAATTTATATTTTACACCCAATTATGTCCCTGTCTTTCAACCAATGCAATACTTTCTTTCGGGCCCCAACTTCCTGCTTCATAGTTTGGAAATGATGCATCTTTATTGCTTGCCCAAGCTTCCTGAATGGTTTTTACAACATCCCAGGCTTCTTCCACCTGATCGGAACGCATAAATAAAGTAAGGTCTCCTATAAGTGCATCCAGCAATAATGTTTCGTAGGCTTCAGGTGTATCTTCCTGACAGGCGAAATTGTCAAAGATCATTTCAACAGGCTTTAAAACCAATGAAAGTCCCGGTTTTTTTGCCATAAACTGCAGTCGGATATCCATCAATGGCTGAATATTGATAATCAACCTGTTGGCTGATAAATGCTGTGAGCTTTCTGAAAATGTGGAATGCGGAAGCGGTTTAAACTGAATCGTTATGTACGAATGTTTTTCCTTCATTTTTTTCCCTGTACGAACGTAGAAAGGAACATCCTGCCATCTTTCATTATCCAGATAGAATTTTACAGCGGCAAAAGTCTCTGTATTGGAATCTCTGGCAATGCCATCTTCCTGACGGTAGCCTTTAGCCTCTACTCCATTCACGACACCTTTCCCGTACTGGCCTCTTACGGCATAATGATCAACCTGATCAGCAGAAATTCTGCGAATCGACTTCAGGACATCTACTTTACGGTCTCTGATCTCACCTGATTCCAGTGAAGCCGGTGGTTCCATAGCGACCATACACAGAATCTGCAACAAATGATTCTGAATCATATCCTTAAGCGCTCCCGTCTGCTCATAGAAAGCACCTCTGGTTTCAACACCTACCTCTTCGGCAACCGTAATTTGCACTGATTCTATATGTTTACAATCCCATAACGGCTCAAAAATAGAATTTCCAAATCTGAACGCCAATATATTCTGTACGGTTTCTTTCCCCAGATAATGATCGATACGGTAGATCTGTTCTTCTTCAAAAGTCTCGGCCAACAAACTGTTCAGCTCGATCGCCGACTGTTTATCATGACCGAATGGCTTCTCGATAATGATGCGGTCTTTTTTAGCATCAGAAGCCAATGATGAATTTTTGATATGATTGGAAATGGTGGAAACAAAATCAGGTCCGATTGATAGATAAAACAATCTGTTCCCTCTCGTTCCGTAAACTGCATCAAAATCCGCTAATTTCTGGTGCAGATTTTTGTAAGAATTTTCCTCATCCAGCTGATGCTGAAAATAGGTAATATGAGCCTGAAAACCTGCCCAATCTTCTGTAGTTATCTTCTTTCTTGAGAAATTTTCAAGATTTTCTTTGATGTAATTTTTAAAATATTCGTTGGTATTATCTGCTCTTCCCAGTGCCAGAATATTAAAGCCTTTAGGCATTCTGCCATCGATGTAGAGATTATAAAACGCCGGAAAAAGTTTTCTTTTCGCCAGATCTCCTGTAGCACCAAAAATAATAATTGTAGTTGGTTTCAGGACTTTATTTTCATTCATTTTTCCCAATTTTAATCGTTTGCAGTTTGCCATGACGTGTGAAAAACACCTTCCCGGTCCGTACGCTGATACGTATGTGCTCCGAAATAATCACGCTGAGCCTGAATCAGGTTAACCGGCAGAGATTCTGTAGTGTATGCATCAAAATACCCTAGAGCAGTTTGAATTCCTAAACTTGAAATTCCGTTTGAAGCAGCATAAGCGGCCGTTTTTCGCAATGATTTAATTTTTTCTTTAACGATGACAGAAATATCCTGATCCAGTAAAATATTGGACAGAAGAGGATCTTTGGTATATGCAGAATAAAACTTTTCCAACAGCACCGAACGGATAATACATCCTCCTCTCCAGATTTTTACCACATCTTTCAATGGAATCTGGAAATTATATTCTTCAGAAGCTTTTACCAGTAAAGCCAAACCTTGTGCATAGCTGATCAATGTTGCTAAATATAAAGCATCACCCACTTCTTTAATGAATAATTCTGTATTTTCCGGGCTTGCAATTTCTTTTTCAGCGTACAGTTGAGAAGCCTGAACTCTCTCTTCTTTATAGGCTGATAAAATTCTTGAAGTCACTGCAATATCAATAGTTGGGATAGAAACCCCAATTTCCATGGCCTGCTCAGAAGTCCATTTTCCGGTTCCTTTGGCTCCGGCTTTATCTAAAATCTGATCAACAAGATAACCGTCTGTCAGTGAATCTTTCTGCTGAAAAATATCTCTGGTAATCTCGATCAGGAATGAATTCATTTCGCCATTATTCCATTCTTTGAAAACGTTGTATAGCTGATCGTTGTTTAAATTCGCTCCTCTTTTCAACAAATCGTAAGCTTCGCTGATGAGCTGCATAATGGCATATTCAATTCCGTTGTGAACCATTTTCACATAGTTTCCTGCGGAATCTTTTCCCATATAAGCTGTACATGCTTCATTACCTACTTTAGCTGAAATAGCTTCCAGCATAGGCTGAATCAGATGGAAAGCTTCCAGATCTCCACCCGGCATGATACTTGGTCCTGTTCTGGCTCCCTTTTCACCTCCGGAAACTCCCATTCCCATAAAGTGAAGATTTTTTGAGGCTAGATCAGCAACCCGTCTGTTGGTATCTTTGAAATAAGAATTACCGGCATCAATGACGATATCTCCCTTGCTTAAAAGTGGCGTAATGCTTTCCAGAACCGCATCAACGGGTTTTCCTGCAGGAACCATAAGAATGATTTTCCTGGGAGTTTCCAATGCAGATACAAAATCTTCCATGGTACCCGTTCCTTTTACTTTCATTTCTGAAGTGGCGCCGTCCTGTAATTCTTTTACTTTCTCTCCATCAAGATCAAATCCGGCGATTGAAAAGCCGTTATCGGCAATATTATAAAGAAGATTGCGCCCCATTACTCCAAGGCCAATCATTCCGTAATCGTATCTTTCCATTTACTTTTTAATATGAATTCTGTTATACAGAGAATAAAATTACGTAAATGCCTATCAGGAAAAAAATAAAAGGGTAGAAAAAAGTTTCTCAAAATACAATAACGAAAATTCATGAATTAAAATCGCACTCTTTAAAGCTTGCAAAGCACTAAATATCAAATATTTAAAATAAAATAAACCTACACAAGTCACTATATGAGGATTTATAATTAATATCCTCTAAATTATCAAAAATCACTATTCATTCAACCCAAAAAACAGTAATGAAAGCTTCTTCATCAAAATCATGAGTAAAACAAAAGCCAAACAATGTGTTGTTTAGCTTTTTTATCTTTATAAATCGTTTTTTATTAGGATCGGAAAACATAAACCGATATATCAGTCATCATTTTTCTTAGCTGCATTCAGATTAAATACAATTTCAAAGAACTGATGATCAGTTTCCAAAATTGACGAAGTGCGGAATATCTGTTGTAAAACCGTTCATCGGCAGAATATTATTCCGGTTGCTGTTAAAATCAAAAACAGAGTTATTATCGAAAGGAACACGTGGATAATACGTAAAAGAAATCTGAATTCTGTTGAAAACCAAAAACGGATTATTGATCAATACACCCACGCCTATTTTTGTATTGGCTGTAGTTTTAAGCAGTCTGTCATCCGGCATTCCCAACCAGCCGACTGCGGCAGTTAAGTACGGGCTGAAGTGGAAGTTCTTCCATGTTTTATTGACAAAAAGCTGAAGCTGATATCTTAAAACCAATTTTTTAGTTCCGATAAAATCCGAATTGTAAACAGGAAATTCGTCAGCAGCAGAAATATTAATCCTGTCTTTGTAAGAATAATTATGCTGAGGATTTCCCAATGCTAAAGTCGGGGAAAAGAAATGTCTTGCTTTGGCAAATTTCCAGTCCATGAGATTGGTAAAATAGGTTCCATCCAAACGGAAAGATTCGCGATTTTGACTGTTTTCATTAAAAAACCGTCCAAACTCAGCTTTCACATTGAAATAACCGATTTTTATAAAATTACCATAAGATGCAGAAACGCCTACATAAGGCATCACGTCTTTACTTCTTGATAAAGCTCCGGCAGTCAAATTAACGGTATTTCCATACGCAATATCCTCCGGCAAATCATATTGAAAAATATTCTTCTGAACCGAGAAATTTCGGCGAATAAACCCTAAAGACATCAGAAAACTGCTGTACGAGCTGAAATACTGATACTGATCGATTCCGGGACTGTCTTTGTATTGATAATTCTGGAATCTTCCTATTAAGGCAATATTACTGTTGACTCTTTCCTTAGAATCAGCTGAAACTGGAATCTGATAACCACCCCACAAATCCTGACTGTACACCTTGATTTGAACTTCCGGAAATTTAGTATCCGTAGCGGTCGGAAGTGCTACATTTCGCATAAAATACTCGAAAGTAAAACCACCGGCCCATTTTGTCAGCGGTGAGAAGAAATCCCTTCTGACATTGAAATTGATTCTTTCATTTCTCAAAAAATCTCTTTCTCCCAGGACCTGAGCGTTGATATAAGACCCCCAAAGGTTATATGCAGTGTAACTTCCTAAAAGATAATCCTGCTTTTCTTTGGAATCGTTTCTATACAGCAAATTCAATTCGTGTCCTAATCCCAGCATATTTTCTTCGGTAACTCCCAAACCAATTTTACTTCCTGAATAACTAACTCTTGGCTTTAAACTCCAGGAGTCAAGGACTTTTACCACAACATCGATAGAATCCTTGCCGGATGTGCTGTCGGAAACACTGATATTTACTCTGTTAATAAAAGGCATTGTTCTCAGTAAACGCTCGGATTCGTAAAGTTTCTGGGCATTATATTCCTCACCTTCCTTAAAAAGCAAATAGTTATTAATGGTATTATCTCTTGTATTGGCATGAAGATGATTGGTAAACCAGTCGTACCATTTGGTTTTTTCTTTTTTCTCTTTCGAGCCGTATCCAAAGGGGTCAATGGTTTCTATCCGGATATTTCTGATGTATTTCCCGTTATGAGTTTCCTGCAACAATTTCTCAGTTGTTGTTCTAACAGATGCCGAATCCGCCTGTCTGCGAAATATGAACCGGTGAATGAACTTGGTGACTTTTGTTTTATCTGAAAAGTTCTCTATTTTATAATAAAGCGAATCCTTTTTCTCCTGCGCGTTCAGAAGGGAAAAGCCACTTAAAAAGAAAATTAAAATTACAGGCAGTTTATTTATCATAATCAAAGAATTCGATAAAGCTTGTGATATCAATTTACAAGCCAATAGAGGCGAAAAATGAGGTTTTAACGTAAAAAATAAACGAGGTACCACAAAAGAAATGATATTTTACTTAATTGAATTTTGAGTAAGGTGCTAAATATGAAAAAGGGAAAAGAAATCTAACTTTAAAAAGTATGACAAAATTTGCTGTAGCATTACAAATTCATCCAAAAGAGCTTTTTGATTTTGACGTAGAAAAATATAAAATTGATGAGTAAATCCTGACGAGAGTTGGTTTTTTTTTGTTTTAATGAGATTCCCGAAGCTTCAAATGAACTTCTTCAAAATGAGAGTCTTTGATAATACTTCCATCGCCTGCCCTCTTCAATCTCCTTTTCATTTGATAGTCAAATAATTTTAAAACAACCAACTTTGACATGATATTATTTTTGCGCAATATTAAAAATAAAGTTAATAAACAATGTTTATATTTCGATTATATACATTATCTTCACTTTATTAACACCAAATTATATATTTTTATGAAAAAATCACTTTTTACATTAATTTGTGCAATTACACTAGTTTTTACTAGTTGCTCAGACGATTCTCATCAAGAAAAGGAAGTTCAAGACCAGAATCAGGTGGTAACAGCGAAAAAGTCTGTAAGCAAAACTCAGCAAGAAATCGATAATCTTCTCAAACATTTTACAACAAACGATTATCATTCCTCTGTTTCCGGCTTAACTAAGGAGGAAGTGCAAAAAGATATGGCAATGAAATTACTGCCAAAATGCAAACAACTTCTTATAGAAAATGGATATACGGAAGATGCCATTAATAAATTTGGCGACGATTACAAAACTATTATACTTACAGCATTTAACTTAAAAAAATAATCATGAAAAAGATCCTTTTATCACTTGCGCTTGTATTTGGCGCAGTTAATTTTGCAACGGCAGTCCCAACCTTTTATTATAATTTTGGAAGTTACAACGTAGAAGGTTTATATGTTTATTATTCAAGTCCAGCTAATGGAATGGGTTGTTACGATGGAGACATGATTCCGTTGAAACTGACAAGTTCAAATGTTCTTACAATTATGAATACCGGCGTTGTAGTTCCAGCTAACCAACTTACACACGCCTATGTATGTGGTGCATCTCCAACTCCGGTATGCAGTACTACAACGGATGTAATATTTAGAGGCATGAGATTTTATACTACAGTAAGTAATTTTGCCGGGATGGCAGGAACAAGTTGTACAAATTTTACTCAGGTTCCAACACCTAACGGATGGAAAATAACAATGCCAGGTTTACAAAGTCTAACATTTATAGACATGGGGTTCATGACACAATATATTTACCAATAAGAAAAACTTAAATTTTTAATAAAACAAATCCCCGAATAATATCGGGGATTTTTACTCTACTTACTTTTTATTTTCCTCTAAGAAATAAGGCTTACTTTTTCGTTTCTCCAAACTCTCACGATTTTTCTGAAAGCCATGAAGACCAGTTAAAGTCCTTTGGATAACTGTTGCAAAAACAATAAGTGTAACCAACAAAACAATTACCACAACCCACAACAAATCGCTACCCGGAAGTGAGGGGGAATGTTTAATATTTGTGTTTGTCAATTATTTTCACTATATTGATGTATGAAAAAAAGTGAAAATCAAGGCAGTATAACACATGCCGGTAAAATGAACGAACGAACAAGAGCTATGGAAGTTCTTGAAAAAGCTAAGCAAACACAAGGAAAAATCACATTCCTAAGACAAGGCGCCGGAAGAAACTTTAAGCCAAAAAATGAAGAGTCCTAAGTTGAAATTGATTTAATTTACATATTCAACGGGTAGGAGCTTTATACCATGGACAGAGAAGAACTGGAAAACCGGATACAGCCTCTAACAGCAAAACTTATGAAACATAATCCTTCAGGATTATGGAATTTGTAATTGACGACCCATCAATTATTCTTTGAGAAAGATAACCCTTTGACATAATTGTGCAGTAGTGAGGGGCATCGCTGTATAGAAGAGAAGGCAAAAAACAAAACAACCTGCTGTAAAAAACAGCAGGTTATTTATTTAAAACTGTGACCGCAGAGGTACATTTTTCGAACACTTTTGTAGAAGATTTGAATAAGCTTGCGTCACTACACATCTTATAGATTATGATTTTTATTTTAAAAACCTTGTAATTTTAGATATTTAGAATATTTTTTACAAAATCGATAACACAGCCTTTACAATATCATCATAAACTTGTTTATCATTTTCCCCACTGCGAGCCAAAACTCTGATTCCGGAATAATTAACTACTATTGTGACAAATTTTTTTTACTACCATATCATTGGACAGCATGAAACACTGTGTATAATAATATTCTGAGAGCTATTATAGGCGATATATTAATTTTTTGAACATATCAAAATAATGATCTGTAAAAAAACGTATCGCTACAGACTTTACCTACTTAAATTGCGTGGGTATTGTTATGAGTTGTCACGGATTACAAATCCGCGACATCGGGATTTCTCCAAAAGTAGCAAAGCTTTTTATTGATGATTACAAAAAAACTTTCAAAGACATCTTAAAAACTAGGTATTTTAGATTTTTCTTTCAAGAGTTCCGAGGAAAACCAATGAAAAAATTTCCCTATATTGTTTTCTATACCATAGATGAAAACTTGAAAATCATCTTTATTAAAGCGGTTTTCAACACTTCGCAAGACGACCAAAAATACAATGATATATAAAAAGCCAACTCCTAAAAAGTTGGCTTTTGTGTTGTTCTTCTTCTAAATTTCATGAGAAAAAAGAAAAGAGCCAGAAATTAGGAAGTTGACACTAACATAGAATCTTCTATTTCCCAATAATTATCATGCAATATTAGTTCAAATACAAAGGCTCTATGCAGATAATTTTTTAAATAATGTTCAACAAATACTAATGCTCTTTTTTTAGAAGGATCAAATACAATCTCTGAAAAATATACTACTCCTATCTCACATTCATTTGTATGTTTATCATACTCTGCCAGATCTAGGACTTTTGCGGTACACAAATTAAATTGATTTGCTTTTATAGAACTTCGTATGCTTAAATTTTTAATATCTGGACTATTAGAAAAGTCTTTAAAAGAATCCTTCGTTCTTTTTATGCGTTTTAAATAAACTTCGGTATTATCTGTCCAGAAATATATATTTTTATTTTTAGTAGAATCTATATACAAATTGCAAAATTTTTCAGGATTATTAAAAAGGTTGTTATGAGCTTTTGTCCTCTCTTCGCCATATTTATCATCACTATTTTTAAGCCAAGCTACTCTTAAACTATCAAAATATTTTTTTTCACCTAAATAATTATCTCCAAAATAATAAAATATCAACTGATCTGTTAAATCATTATATAGTTTTACATTAGTATCGGTAGATTGGCTTACACATTTTTTCAATTCCTCCTTACAATTCGTAAGTAATAAAGAGGATAATAAAATCATAACTATTTTAGTTTTAAAATTCATATTATTTAGGGATTTTGGGTTAATAACATGGTCTTACTCGCAAATTATCTTTTGGTTTTTTATAAATATCTAAAATAGATGGCTTTTTTTGTGATTTCAAGTCCCCGATTTCACGTTGTTGCCTAAAATCTTTTGCAGCATTATTCCTCCTAATTCCATCAAACTTTTCACTAATTATATCACGATCAGAAGCAGAAAATTGAGTATCTGTTCCAAAATAAACAGCTTCCCAATTATCTCCTGCATCTCCAATACCACTTTTTGATTTAAAACTCGTCTTAAAAAGTGGTTCAGATTCCTTGGAAGCATGGTCAATTGTATAGTCTGCCCAATGACCACCTTCATGAATTATTATTTCTGCTAAATTATCAATATACTTTTTATTTCCTATATTTTTTGAAACCGTATTTACTACGCCAGAATCTATTGTAATAACATCGGGATTCTCTCGATCAAATTGCGCCAAATGTTGTATACTTTTATTCATTATAACAGTGGGCCCATCTCCATCTCTGAGCATTTTCCGTATCATTTTATCATCGGCAACAATACATTTTAATGTTCCAAGAGAATCTTAGTAATTTGTAAGAGGTATCATTACTAAAAATTATTAGTTTTTATTTCGAACCTAAATTTACTAAAAAACTAAAAAAGATTAATCTGGATTATTCTGGAATCAAAAACAAAAAAAATGGCTCAATTTGGATTAAATTAGAGCCATTTGGGCGTTTGTGACCACGGAGGGATTCGAACCCCCAACCCTCAGAGCCGAAATCTGATATTCTATCCAGTTGAACTACGCAGCCTTTTGTATGAGTAATTGGTAATCAATTGTGTAAACATTACCGATTACCAATCACTCATTACTTGTATTAGAATGTAATTTTCACTCCTCCCACAACCTGCGCGCCTAAGACTTTATAGCCTTTATACGTTTGGTAGTTTGAGTTCAGAAGATTATTTCCGAGTGCGAAAATACTGAAATTTTTGTAAAATTTGTACTCTGCGGAAAGATTTAAATCTGCATAGCCCCCAACTTTATCATTTTTGTTCTCTGTAGACTGGTAAACCATGTTCGGATTGGCCACTCCTTCGATCGCGAAAGAGTTTGTGGTTCTGTCACTTGCGAAGATTCCTTTGAATCCTAACAATAGCTTTTTATCAAGCATGGTATATTTTGCTCCGATGCTTGCATTCACTAAAGGAACGTTATAAATATCTGCATAATTCTTCAGATCATACTTTGTAAACCTTACTTCTCCGTCTAAAATCAGATTTTCAAGTGGGAAATACTGTACACTCCCCTTGATATCACTTACATTTCCGTCATCATATACGGCCGAGAATGTGTTCGCAAAATTGTAGGCAGAACGGTTCAGGCTATAGGCATTATCCAAAATACTATTCCCCTGGAAGAACATAATATTCCTCATTTTTCCGTACCCTGCAGAGAAGTCATATTTAAATGTTTCGTCGATGTCTCCACGTAAACCTACATAAAAATGATATTGTGTCTCTGTTGGCTTCAAAAACTGGTCAGAAAGCACGAATGGATTCGCTTGCAGAAGATCCCCGTAGGTATTCAGCTTCAATCCGCCGTCTACCCCACCGTAGAATTTAAATTCTTTAGCAGCAGCCACCTGGAACTCAGCCTGTGGAAACCAGTACGTTTTATTATTTTTCACTTCTCCTCCAAGGGCATCATTTGAATTCTTAGCATTCAGGAAAGAGAATCCGGAACCTAGCATTAAGTAGGAATCTCCTTTTCTGAAGGTTACTTTCGGGGTAAGGCTTGTTTTAAAGAAATTGGATGAATTTTTGTTGACAATCCCAAAATCTGCTTTCACAGCTTCTAGCCCAACGCCTAAGTCAGCATTTAAAACAATTCCCGACTTACCGATCTCCACCGCATGCTTGGAAAGATTCGCCAAAATGGAAACCTGGTTTTCCTGTGCATCAAAATGATCTTTCAGGAAAGAAGATTTTACCCTTACATCATTTAAGATTTCATTAGAATAAAAATCATAATATCCGTTCACCTTAAACTGACTTACCCTTTGCTTCAGATCAACGTCTGCAGAAGGCTCCATGGCATAAATTCCGTAATATCTGTTATTATCCAGTCCATACTCAGCATTCAGATTGAATTTTCCTTTTTCACCGTATGAATTTAAATACGCCCCAATCGCCGTAGAACTCTGCTTGGAATCCCAGGCATATTCTTTTTTCAGACCCAAAGTGGAAAGAAAATGGAAATCCGCCCCTACTTCCAGTTTATTGTCAAGGGTTTTGGAAATATTGGCATCACCCAAAATCTTCCCAAAATTCCCCATTCCAAACTGCACATAGTTGTTCTGAGCTGTTCCTTCAAATTTCGGAGTGACATCCTGCCCCTGAATGGTAGATGTTTTAAAATCCGAAACCGCAGGCACATCTGTGATGGTATATTTCACAGGGTTTTGGGATTTCTCTTCCGGCGGATAATTTTTGATGGTCTCCACAGAGGTTTTCTTCTTCTCGATCTTCTTCACCTCCGGCTCCCGCTTCTTATTAAGAATCAGTTTTTCCTCCTTGATCTGGGAAAACGCAAACTGCGAAAACCCTAAAAATAATATGGATAATAATTGAATTTTTCTGTTCATTGCTCAATATTTGTATTAATGTATAATGTCGGATGTATAATGTATCTATCGAATTGTACTTTGTACATTTTACTTTTTACATTATACTTTATACACTTTACTTTTTAATCTGCTTTTTAACCTCTTTTGCTTCTGCTACGATCTCCGGGAAATCTTTATAATTCTCGATGATCTGGTCGCAGGTATAACTTGCCTGGTAATTGTCTTTCAGTCCTACATAGTTTTTAGCCATCAGGACCAAAGCTTTTGCACCCCAATAATCTTCTGATGCATAATTGTTGGCCAGTTTAAAGATCGTCTCATTGGAAGATTTGAATGCCTTTCCTTTATTCTGATAGTAAGCTTTTGCATAAATAGCTTCCGCCGCCACCGATGTATTGGATGATTTTTCAAGAGAAGTGTACGCTGACTGTGCATCTTTATCTTTCCCTGAATTCATAAGGCTTCTCGCTTTGATCACTTTCGCTGTTTCAATAACCGCTGCCGAGTTTTTCGTATTCGCGATCACTGCATCAGCCAGTTTTTCCGCCTGAGAGAAGTTTTTCTCGCTGGCATATACCTTCATCAACTCAACATTCGCATAGTTTTTAATACTGATGTCTGAAGAGTTTTTGATATTCTCAAGATATTTTTTGGCTTCTGCCGTATTCCCCTGAGCCACAAAAATCTGTGCCAGACGGGTCTGTGCATCATCCTGATAGTCGTTCTGTACCGAGGCTACTTCCTGAAGAACAAGAAGCGCTTTCGTCGCGTTATTAGTTTGATAGTAGCTTTCTCCCAGCTCGTATTTAGCCTGATAAAGGCCTTCTCCGGTAGGATTCTGTGTTAAATATTTTTCGTAGTAAGAAATAGCATTTTTATAGTCTTTCTTGGTGAAATACTGTTTCCCGGTAGAAAGGTTGATCTCATCGATCTCAGAAGCATCTACATTTACCCCGATATTTTTCGCAAAAGTTTCATATCCGGAAACGTCACCGTTTTTCGTGAAAATAGGTTTTGCTGCCTGAACGATCTTCTCAGCGTACGCCGTATTTTTATACTGCTCGCCTAAAGATTTAAGTTCAGAAAGTGCTTTATCGCTCTGGTTCTGGTCAATATAATTCTGTGCTCTGTAAATAGATGCATTGGCAATAAGATCTTTATCCGAAGAGGTCTTGATCACTTTCGCAAAATAATCATTGGAATTCGCAAAATCATCCTGTGCGGAATACGCTGTTCCCATTTCATACTGGGCATCGTCATAATATTCAGAATCCGGGTATTTGGATAGAAGATTTTTCAGATTGGTGATCTTCGCCTGTGTATCACCTTTAAATCCTAAAGCCATCGCTTTCTGGTATAAAGTATAGTCGGTGGCATCTTCATTTTTATCATAAATCGCAATCGCCTCATTCAGATCATTGTTGGCATAATGAATATCTGCCAAACGAAGTTCTGCATCATTTTTAAATTCAGGCTTCGGATTGCTCAGATACTGTTTGAAATAGGTCTGTGCCTGATCGAATTTTTTAGCTTTAAAATAAGCATATCCTAAGTCATATGGCAGCTGTTGCTTTTCAGGGAAGGTTTCAGTAAGAAGCTTCTCGTAACGGGCAATGGCAGACGGATAATTCCCTTTCTGGTAATACACCTGTCCCAACCAATACAATGCTCTGTTGTAAAATTCTTTATTGATATTGAATCCTAAGCTTCTCAGGAAATACCTTTCTGCTTCGTCATAATTTCCTTTGTTGAATTCCTCTGTTCCCAATAAATAAGAAACCTCCTGGTCTACTTTATTGATCTCTGGTGTAGAATTCTGAAGTCTGTCAATCGCGTTCAGCGTTTCTTTATAGTTTCCGGAATACAGATATGATTTCACAAGAAGTGATCTCATTTCAGGCGCATTCGCATCATTCTGATTATCGTTGATATAGCTTTGGATCACCGCAGAAGGGCTTTCAAACGGATTTCCGATATCGTAACTTAATTTCGCGTACTGCTCGTGGGCTAATTTTTTAACCTTAGCATCGTAATTCATCTGATAAGAAGAACGGAATGCCGAAAGGGCTTCCTGCTTTTTATCTACTGCCAGATAGGCATTTCCTAACTGATAGTAAGCATTCTGTGCCAATGCTGAATTGCTGTTGACAAGCTGGTTGTAATAAGAAACCGCTTCATCATATTTTTTAAGCTGAGCGGCCACAAATCCCATTTCATAAAGGTCATTTTCAGACGGATTCTGCTGTACACTCAGATAATCTTTAAGGTGCGGATACGCCGAAGTATAATCATTTTTCATGAAATAACTCTCCCCGATGATCTTATGAACCTCTGCTTTATAAGCATCCGAAATACTTTCGCTCAATAAAGCTGTTCCTTCAGAAATTGCCTGATCATAGTTCTTATCATTGTAGTACATCTGTACATAATAAGGACGAACCAGCTTAGAGAATTTAGGCTGATCTTTTACAGAATCGAAGTACTGGAAAGCTTTATCATTCTGTCCACCCGAATAATACAGGTGTCCCAGCATATAAGCGATATCTCCTTTTTGAGATTCATCAGCTGTTTTATAGGCTTCTTCCAATGCATCGGTGGCTCCTTTGGTATCACCAGTCATGAATTTAGCATAGCCCAGTTTCAGAATATACTGTGTATTTTCTTCTTTTGAAAGCTGATACTGGTTTACTTTTTTCAGGGTCTCCAGGGCTTTGTCAAAATCTTTTTTAGCCAGATAATAATCTGCCAGCGGAAGATTGGCCTGAGCAAAATACGCAGAATTCGGATATTCTTTCATAAAGGCGGTCAGTCCTTCCTCTGCATGGTTTTTCTGTAGGATCACGCCGATCACATTATCAAAAAACTGCGCTGCTTCTTTTCTCGATCTGGACAAATTCTGATTATAGAAATATTGCCTAGCATATTCGAATTGAGAAGCATTGTATATTTTGGTCTGATAAAGATTTTCTGCGAGATTGAACCTGTAATTTTCTTTCTGGGTAAAGTACTGTGACTGTTGTGCTCCGGAAATTCCGAAATAAAACACGGCAGCTGAGAGAAGTATTTTTTTTGAATTCATTCTTTTTCTGAATAAAAAGATTAGCTATATAAGTTAACGAAAATATTAAAAACTTATTGTTTAAGCAAGTTTTAAAGGTTTTATAACATAAATTAACAATTGATTACATTTCACTATTTGATGATAAAAAATGATTACTTTAGTATCGTAAAAACAAAATGGATATCAATTCGGAACCTTCAAAAAAAATTTCTGATGGAATCCTCAATCTACACCAGCTAAAAACATACCATTACATGAAAATTAAAATACTTTTAGCATTAATATTTGTCAACCTTCTGCAGGCTCAAAAATTTTATTTTCCGAAAACAGCCATCACTGACAGTGTTATTTTGGAAAAACAAATGCCCCAGTTGGCATCAAAACTAATGACTCAGGCTCCACTTCTGAAGCTTAAACAAACCAATAAACTGGCTTATCTGGATATTCTCCTGCGTTTAGAATTGCTTGCTAAAGATTACAAAAAATCCAATGCCACTTTAGCAGATTACCGCAAGGAATTTGCAGATCATGACATGGTAGGGAATAAATATATTGCCTACGAATTTTACAGCATGGCAAAAATAATCGAGGCAAAAGAAAAAATTTCTTTCCCGAATGCCTTCCAAAAAGCATTCGACACAAAATATGCAAGCCTCCCTGATAAACTGATCACGAAACTAAGTATTGCAGTAGATGGTGATGTCATGGTCGCACGAAAAGTCCTCAAAGAAACGCTGGACAAACAAAAAGATAAAGACAGTATAGATTACGGATCGGCTGTGGCTTTATGCAGAAGTTATCTGAATTATAAAACTTTCTCCATCACTAAACCTCAGATCATGCAATTGGTTACCTCAAAAGACGAGGAAAAGTTCATTACCGAAACTAAGGATATTAAAACAAAAAACGGAAGTACCCTGACGATCACGATTGTCAGAAAAAAAACAAATACCTCGCCTCTTCCTGTTGTTCTCAGCAATAATATTTATGCAGGACCGATCGATGCTTATTTCGGAAAAAGAGCTGCCGTTTATGACTATGTAGGTGCTGTTGTGAATACCCGTGGCAAAAGAAACAGCAATGACGTGAACAATCCTTTCGAACACGAATCTCAGGATATTTACGAAGTGATCGACTGGATCAGCAAGCAGCCCTGGTGTAACGGTAAAGTCGGAATGATCGGTGGAAGTTATCTGGGCTTCAGCCAATGGGCCGCTGTTAAAAAATTACACCCTGCATTAAAAACAATTGTTCCACAGGTTGCGGTAGGAATCGGAATAGACTATCCTGCCCAAAATAATATTTTCATGAGTTATATGCTGCAATGGATCCAGTATGTGACGAATAATAAGCTTACGGATGAAGCAGATTTCAACAATGCTAAAAAATGGGATTCTATTAATACGGCCTGGTACAAAAGCGGAAAATCATTCAGAGCTCTGGATACAATCAGCGGTAAGCCAAGCAAGATATTTCAAAGATGGCTGGATCATCCCGGTTACGACCAATATTATCAGAAAATGGTGCCTTACAAAGAGGATTTCGCCAAAATCAATATTCCTATTCTGACGACGACAGGCTATTATGACGATGATCAGATCGGAGCGCTATACTATTTTAAAGAACATCATCAGTATAACAAAAATGCTAATCATTATATCGTGATTGGTCCTTATGATCATGGCGGAGCACAAAGCTTTGGATATACTCACGTCGGCGGAAATCCGATAGATCCTGTAGCCAGAATAAGTATTGACGACCTTGCTTTTTCCTGGTTTGATTATATCATGAAAGACGGTAAAAAACCAGAGATTCTAAAAGACAGGATTAATTTTCAGGTGATGAATACCAATACATGGAAACACGCTCCTACTCTGGATAAGATGCATACTTCAACGCTTAAATTTTATCTTCAGGATCGTAAAGGTACCGCATCGGTTTTCACTCAGCCCGCAGAGAAAAGCTTCGTTAAACAAACGGTTGATTTCAAGAATCGGGATCAAAAGGACACTTATCACGCGGTAAGTAAGATTGACAGTGTGAAAACTACGAACTCCGTGTATTTCGAGAGTGAAGTTTTAGACAAAGACCTTATCTTCAGTGGAAATCCGGCTGGATTCTTCAATGTTTCCATTAATAAAAAAGATTTTGATACGGATATGTACCTGTATCAGATCAAGCCTGATGGAAAGACCTTTTTATTATCCACTCATATGGTAAGAGCGAGCTATGCAAAAAACAATGCTATGCGTCAGCTCCTTAAACCGGGTAAAGAAGAACAGATCCCTATAAAAAACTCAATATTTATGAGTAAAAAATTAGAAAAGGGAAGCAAATTGGTTCTACTGGTGGGCGTCAATAAAAACCCAAGCTGGCAGATTAATTACGGATCCGGAAAAGATGTAAGTGATGAAACGATCAAAGATTCCGGCGAACCGCTGGAAATAAAGTGGTATAACGACAGCTATGTGGAAATACCTATTTACCAAGAATAAAGGAGTTTAGCCGTGAGAACCTCAGCCTTTTTAACGAAATATTATGATTACAGCCAACACCAAAATAAAAAATGATTACATTTGCTTTTTTTCAAACTCAAATATAAATATTGAATGAATCAACTTTTCAGAAGGAAAAACTATTCAGAAACAGATACATCTACCAGTCTTTTAAGGGTTTTAGGTGTTTGGGATATCGTTTTTTTTGGTATTGCGGCCATTATAGGAGCAGGAAGTTTCAGCAGCTTAGGTGAAGCAGTTTTCAGAGGTGGCCCCGGAGTTATTCTACTATATTTAATTTGTGGTTTTGCCTGTGGATTTACTGCCTTGTGTTATGCTGAATTTGCCAGCAGAATTCCTACAGCCGGTTCCGCATATACTTATGCTTACGCCAGTTTTGGGGAATTGATTGCCTGGGTGATCGGATGGGCATTGATCATGGAATATTCTTTCGGGAATATTTATGTGGCTTTTTCCTGGTCCGACTATTTCACCAGCTTCTTAGAGCGTCTGGGCATGCATATTCCCGACTACCTTACCTGCAGCTACACCGAAGCCCGAAAAGCTTTCCAGAACGGTTCTGAGAATAAGGAGCTGTTAAGTGCATGGAATACAGCCCCGCTGATCGGTAATTTAAAATTCATTCTAGACCTTCCTGCACTGGTCATCAATGGCCTTATCACATGGCTTTGTTATGTAGGAGTGAAAGAAAGTAAGAACTTTAATAATTCTCTGGTTATTTTAAAACTGGCTGTCATTGTTTTAGTAATTTTGGTAGGCTTTTCTTACATCAATACAGAAAACTGGACCCCTGTCAATCCGGAAACACACGTCGCTTCCTTCATGCCCAACGGTTTTGCCGGAGTCATGAGTGCGGTGTCGGGCGTTTTCTTTGCCTATATCGGTTTTGATGCATTAAGCGTTCTTTCCGAAGAGACCAAAGATCCTCAGAAAACACTTCCGAAAGGGATGATCATCTCTCTGGTGCTTTGTACAGTAATTTATATTGCTTTAACACTAGTACTGACAGGAATGGTTGATTACAGGAAGTTCGACGGTATCGGAGATCCGCTTTCATTCATATTCGAAAAATCTAACGCCAATGTAGCCTGGATGGAACTTGTGGTTTCTTTCGTAGCTATTGTCGCCATCACCACGGTATTATTGGTATTCCAAATGGGACAACCGAGAATCTGGTATGCGATGAGCCGTGACGGACTGATGCCTGAAAAATTCAAGACGGTACATCCAAAATATAAAACCCCTTCATTTGCTACCATTATTACAGGTATTGCCGTAGGAATTCCTATCCTGTTTACGGATAAAACATTCATCCTGGATTTTACAAGTATTGGGACCATTTTCGCTTTCGTACTGGTATGCGCCGGAGTTTTAATGCTTCCAGCGAAAGAAAAGATCAAAGGCAGATTCCACCTTCCTTATATTAATGGTAAGATCATATTCCCGGTTATCATTATCGGAGGATTAATAGGTTTCTATATCTGGCAACCGGAATTTTTCACTGATTTGATGGACTGGAGTGATCCTAAAGAAGGGGAATTCAGAGCATCCATTTTCGTTTTCATTCTGATCAATCTGGTACTTTGTGTTTTTACCTTTATTAAGAATTTCTCTTTAATTCCTTTGATCGGTTTAAGCTCATGTTTATACCTTCTTACGGGAATGAGCCATGAGAACTGGTTCTGGTTCGGCCTTTGGTTTGCGCTGGGTCTGGTGATCTATTTCTGCTACGGTTATAAACACAGTAAGCTTAGAAAAGAAACAGTTTAAAATACTGATTTACAAATTATAAAATATAATAAAAGGCAAATTTGCATACCAGCAGATTTGCCTTTTTTCTTTTTTCACATTTGGTCTTTTTCATTAAATCGGCAGAATTATTGCATAGATTCCCACACAAACTATAAACTAATTGGCCATGTCAGACAGAATAAAAACGTACGGAGAATTTTATCAGTTCTATCTTACCGAGCACAGTAAAACGGGAACCAGAATCTTTCATTTTATCGGAACACTTCTGGTATTTCTTGTGATCTGGTATGTCATCAGTTCAGGGAAAGAAAGGTTTCTATGGTACATTCCGATCTTTGGATATGGCTTCGCATGGTTCAGCCATGCCGTTATTGAGAGAAATAAACCTGCTACTTTTAAATATCCTATCTGGTCACTGGTCTCGGATTTCAGGTTGTTTTTTGAGCTGCTGATCGGTAAGCAGAAATTCAGAGGGATAGCTCCCAAACCGAAGAACACTGATACTTCTGAGGATTTGCATTAATTTTTTTTACCACAAAAGACACAAAAGTTTTTTAAACACTTTAGTTTTAAAATCTTGCTATGCTGAAAACAAATAGACCACATAAGCAGAAAATCCAAGATTTTCATAAAACTTAAGTGTACTTTATATATGCAGTATACTTAACTCTAAAATAACTTAAGTGTTTAAAAGAATTTTATGACTTCATATGCTTGTACTTTTGTTTCCTAGAGATTATCATTGTGTGCTTTTTAAAACATTAAGATCAATGAAGACGATAAGATGAGTTAAGAAAAAATCATTTGATTTTTTTAGCAGCGTTTCTTAGAGGGAAAATTGGCTTACTATTCTTAAACACTTAATGCTCTTAATGGTTCAAATATTCTCGTCTAATCATAATCATAGACAAAGATTTTTTTAAACACTTAAGTTTTATAAGCTTACTGTTTGGGGATCAGAAATGCACTTAAGTTTTTAAAAATCTAAGATTTTTATGGTTTGTTTTTATAGAAAGTGAATTCTTTTGAAGGTTCTATTCATCTTAATATGGAGGATATAGAGTTTTAGATTTCGGCGGCCTCCGGCCGCCGAAATCTAAAACCCCCATCTTGAATTTAAACTTTAAATATTTTACACAAAAAACTGAATATCAGATTAATTTAAATACTTTATTAAAGTTAAACTTAATCATATTCATTAAACCCAATTCTATTATATCAATACCTAATCTGAAGTTGCTATCGGCTAAAGTATAATGATCTTCTCTGAAGTCTGCGAACTGATCTTATGAAATTTCCAGATTCATGAGAGGATTGTATTCTATGGGATACAGTCCTCTTTATTTTCCTCCAAGACAATCTGGAAAGCGGAAGCCCACTCCAGATTTCCCGGCTCACTCAGATTGTGGTCATACGGACATATTCGCTGTTTTCTTTATTCCTGGTATAATATTTTTGTCCAGATAATATCGGTAATCTCTTCCTTCATCAATCTGTTTTGTGGCCAATTCAGAATTTTTTATTTTGTTACTCAGCTATTCATACGTGATATTTCCTGTCTACGTTTCATACTTTTGAATTTTGTAATTTTCAATCTGAATCGGATTATTCATAGTATAATGTGGTATTTGTGTTCTTTGGTTAAATTTTTATAAGCGCTCAAATTAAATAATTATAAACTAAAAAAAAATAGAAAAACTGCGGCAAAAACTTCGGCACAGTAATTGCCAACTAAGGTTTAAAATAAAGTTTATGAAAATTATAGCAACCATTCTAAAAGGAGCTCTTCCTGCAGCAGCACTATTCGCAATGACACAATGTACCACTACGGCCAATACTGCCGGAGCTAACGAAAAAACGTTCATCGTAGGACCTGAAACTGCAGACTGTACCGGAGTAGCGCCTATGAAGTGTTTGCAGGTAAAAGAAAAAGCTTCAGAAAGCTGGACCAATTTCTATACAAACATTGAAGGATTTACGTATGAGCCAGGGTATGAATATGTTTTGAAAGTAAAAACGGAAAAGATTGCCAATCCGCCAGCTGACGGATCATCTATAAAATACACACTGATCAAAGAGGTTTCCAAAACCAAAAAATAAGACCAAAAACTCCCGAAAATTTCGGGAGTTTTTATTTTCTACTCCTTCATATCTACAGAGTCTGTGTTCTTAAAGATATTTCATGCCTTTCAAATCAGACGCAAAATTTGAACTGAGCAAAAATAATATGCTCTCGCAGATAGTACGGATAAAGCAGATTAAAAAAAGGGAAAATCTGCATCATCTGATTAATTCGCGAGAAATATTTAACTCATTACATATCTATTCCCTTCATCAGAATCAATGAAATTGATTCCATCTTTGCTTCCCTTTGTAAATAGTATAATTATTTTCTTTGCGTTAGAAAAGTAAACCTGATCAGCTCCGCAAGTTTACCACGTGATCCAATCTTTCGAAATTTCTCATTCCTGACACTCGCAATTTTCTTCCTTCAAAATTCCACTCAAACTTATTCTTTTAAAGCTTTTTAAATAAAGTTCAACATCCAATTACCCACAATCTTCAGATTTAATTGAAGAAATAAACGCTGTGTACTGTTATTTTTTATAAATTGCAACACAATTGCATTAGTAACATTGTTGCGATTTAAAAATTTATACTAAACCACAACCCAACGTAGGATGAATGACAATGGAGAATAAAGTACTGAGACTAATTTCCTCTTATTTTAAAGGAAAACATTACCCTTTTTTCCGGCAGCTGGACACTATGGACTGCGGACCGACCTGCCTAAAAATGATTACCTCCTATCACGGAAAAGAACTGTCACTAAATCATCTGCGGGATCTTTGCGATGTACGAAGCCAGGGAACTTCCGTCTCCGGGATCACCCATGCGACAGAACAGCTTGGACTCAAAACATTAGCTGCTGAACTCAATCTGGAGATCTTATCTGAAAAAGCACCTTTGCCCTGCATTCTGCACTGGGATCATAATCATTTCGTAGTGCTGTGGTATCTTACTGAGAAATATGCTTACGTCGGAAATCCTGCACTGGGAAAGAATATGCGTTACACCATCCATGATTTTATGGAGCACTGGATTGGTCCCGGACAGGAAAATAAAGGCATCGCTATCTTTGTGGAACAGACAGAAGCCTTTAACCAAATTAAAGAACAGCCGGATCCATCGGTCAGCCTGTTTTCACTTTTGAAAAAGATAGATGACCACAGGAGCATTTCTTATGTGATCGCCGCACTTTTGGCAGCTACTCTTTTGACACTCGCGATTCCATTGTTAACCCAGGCTGTGGTAGATCAGGCTGTTTCTAAAAAAGACATCGGAATATTATCTCTGATCTGTGCAGGACAGCTTCTCTTGTTTACTGGAAGAATTTTAACTGATTTCTTTCGGAGCCGGATTCTTTTTAAGTTGGGCATGAATATCAGTATCAAACTTATCTATGAATTCGTAGACAAATTGATGCAGCTTAAGCTTTCTTTCTTTGAATACAGAAGCAGCGGAGATAATTTGCAGCGGATCTACGATAACCAGCGTGTAGAGGAATTTCTGACCAAAAACTGTGTCAGTGCAGGACTTTCCATTATCATTCTTATCGTGAATGGCGCTTTGCTGTGTTATTATAACTATAAACTTTTCATCCTTTTTCTGGTGGCCAGTACGATAAGCGTGCTTTGGACGAATCTCTTTGAAGAAAAAAGAAGACGTCTGGATCAGCGGACTTTCAGCCTTCTTGCCAACGCTCAGCGCCATCAGATAGAAACCTTCGAAGCAATGACAGAAATAAGGCTAACCGGAGCAGAGCAGGAAAAAAACCAGTTATGGAAAACCATGCAGGAAGAAACCTACAAAGTCAAAATGGAAAACCTTAAACTGGATCAGCGGATACAGGGTGTAGCTCTTTTCATCAACGAAACTACAGGTGTATTAACCACTTTTTTAACCGCTTCCCTGGTCATTAATGGAAGTCTGACGCTGGGAGCCATGCTTGCCATCACCTATATGTACGGTTCATTGAATGGTACGGTCAATCAGCTTTCAGATTTTATACGTTCCATGCAAACCGCAAAATTCAGTCTGCAGCGTATTTCAGAAGTGGAATATGAAGAGACCGAAGATGCCCATTCTACCTTGGATTTACCTAAAGGAAATTCAGGCTCCATTGAGTTAATGGATGTCAGTTTCCGATATGGGAAATTATCCCCCGATGTACTGCAAAACGTATCATTAACGATTCCTGCCGGAAAGGTAACCGCTATTGTAGGAATGAGCGGAAGTGGAAAAACAACCTTGTTGAAACTGCTTCTTAAATTTTTTCATACCACACAGGGAATCATCACTTTCTGTGGACAGGATCTCAAAATCATTAATGCCAGAAGTTTGCGGAGGCAATGTGGAGCCGTCATGCAGGATTCTTTCCTCTTTACAGATACCATAGCCGGAAATATCTGGGTGGGAAGTCCGGAAAAAGATTTGATCAAGGTAAAAAATGCTTGTAAAATGGTCAATATGCAAGAATTTATTGAAAGCCTTCCCTTTTCCTACGAAACCCAGATCGGAAGTGAAGGAACCGGACTTAGTGAAGGCCAGAAACAGCGGCTCCTTATCGCACGCCTCATTTATCGCCAGCCGGACTATATATTCATGGATGAAGCCACCAATTCTCTTGATGCCAATAATGAAAGACTGATTGTTGAAAACCTGAACCTTTTTTTTCAGGGCAAAACAGTCGTGATTGTTGCCCACAGACTAAGTACGGTAGTTCATGCAGACAATATCATCGTGCTGGATAAAGGACATATTGTTGAGCAGGGCACGCATGAAACCTTAACAAAATCAAAAGGAGCTTACTATCATTTAGTTAAAAATCAACTTGAACTCGGAAAATAAATTTTGAACATGAGCCTGACTATTTTACCCCATATTTTTACACGGTATGCCGCTTTACCCGTACAAAGCTTGAATGCACTGAAAATCCCGGAAATCAAAGATCAATGGCAGCAATGGCAAACGGCTCTTGAGCATGATCAACATTACAATGAAAAGCTGTGTGACGAAATGTATACGATTATTCAACAGTCATATGATGATCAGGAACGAAAGCTGCTCCTCAATCTGAAACGGTCGGTGTACAACAGACGGTCCAATGCAAATGCTTTACTACAGAAAATACCAACAGAAACTTTTAACGCTTTCAAAGGGAGCTGGGAAGAATGGCTGAATGCAGGTGAAAAAATCAGAGAATTCGAACAATATTGGGATAAAAGGTTCAATAATTATCGATGGACTCACAGGCAAAATATTCAAAAGCTGACTGAAGAATGTGCGTTCAGAAACGGAGTTTTGCTTTCGAGCAAAGATCTGTATGAGCAGCTGGATAGTTTTACCAATGCAGATGTAAAATCACTCAATAAAGATACTGAACGCATTGAATTCAGTGTGCTGCGTTATCTTACCCGGATGGCCTATAAAACGTCTCCATTCAGCACATTTACGTATTTAGGCCTTACCAAAATGGTTCCGGATGATCAAACACCTATTTCATCAGCTCCGGACATTGTAAATTGTAAAATAAGACTGAACAATAAACTGTTAAAACGCATCAAAAAGCTCATGGAAAGACATCCCGATCTTCAGGACTTATTGTTTGTGAATACCAACAGCAGCATTACAGAACATGACGGCCGTTTCAGCTTTCTGATGAATTGTGCTAATATTGAGGTTTTCCAGGAAATTCAGGCGACACCTGTCAATCAGTATATCAAAGATCTGATCCATCATTCAGAAGAAAATATCTCTCTGTCGTCATTCATCGAACTTCTTTCCAATCAAATTGAAGCGGATGTTTCAGAACTACGGCATTATATCTTAAAACTGATTGATTCAGGATTTCTGGAACTGACTTTGGAATGTTCCGAGATTGATCCGGACTGGGATAATCATCTTTTAACATTTCTTAAGCAGCACAAAAAAACAAATGAAGCAGCAGCACAGGTTTACGAGCTTGTCAGCACTCTTCAACAGGCAAAAAATAAATTTGAGACCGCGGATCTTTTTTTGCGTGAGATCCTTTTGAACAATACCTCAAATATTTTTGAACGGACCATTTCAGAGCTTGAAACTCAGGCCGGAATTGTCAAACTTCCAAAAGAGGAAATCAAAAATGTACTTGACGATATTCTTGAAAAATACAGAAACGGAGAAGGTTTTGAAAAGCTTCCCTACATCCCGGTCGATTATCGGCAGGAAGGTTTTATTTACGAAGACGCTTACACAGATCAAATCAACACGGTCGATGAAAGTACAGTCCATGAATTGGGCCAATTATTATCTGATCTGACCAGCCGTTTAACTGCTTTCGACATCCGGGGTACGGAAAAAAAGAACGTTAAAGAATTCTTTCTCTCAACCTACAGCAAAGATCAGCAGGTTCCTCTGGTGACTTTTTATCATGAATATTATCGCTATAAAAATGAATATGAAACGGAAGACAGCCCAAAGCAGGAAAACATATGGTCTGAACTTTTCTGCAAAGATCTCCGATTGGAAGAACAGCAGTCTGACGAAATACAGATTAAAAGGAAAAATTTAGAACAGCTTTCTTTATCCAACAACTCTGCTCCGACAGGCTCAGGATTTCTTCAGTTTTTTGATCAACAGTCTGAAACAGGAACTAAAGCTGTAGTGAACGGACTGATGCAGGGAATGGGCAAGATGAGTGGTCGTTTTCTTCATTTATTTGATTCTGAAATTTCCGAAACACATAGAAATTACAACAATCAATCATTTCCAGATCAGTTGCTTATCGAACTGAATGATGATTCCAGTTTTAATGCCAATATCCATCCGTCGTTACTTGATCATGAAGTGAAAATGCCGGCTTCCAATACACAGATGAAAAAGTCTCAGCAGATTCCTTTGGACAGGATAACTGTTGGGTATAATGCAGATCATGATTCGATTTTTCTGATGGATACTGTTCTAAAAAAAGAAATCTACGCATTTGATCTGTGCCTGGAAACCATCACCAACAGATCCAATCTTTATCAGCTGATGTCTCTGTTCAATCCCTGTACCTATGTGAGCTTTTTTCCATTGATCAAAACAATTGATAATCATTATTCCAAACAGTTTAAAAGTCAGGATATTCAGATATTTCCGCGAATTGTCTTTGAGGAGAAGCTTATACTCCGGCGTAAGGGATGGCTGATCAATCTCAATAGCATTCCCCATCAAAGCAAAGATGAACCTCATAGCATCTATTTTTTACGTTTTCATCAATGGCTTTCGCAAAACAATCTGCCTTCCTCTGTATTTCTTTATTTGCAGTCCTCCTACATCCCTGAAGATCAATCACCGGAAAAAGCTACGGGAACAAGAGATGATTACAAACCTCAGTGTATCGATTTTGAACAGCCTTTGCTGTTTCATCTGTTCATCAAGCTTCTAAACAGAGCCGGATCCCATATTTATATGGAAGAATCCCTGCCCTCTGTCAATGGGTCCCAGGAAAGAGTCGCTGAACATTTAATCCAATGGTATAATTTTTAGAATAATGCAAAAACACTGGAATACCTATTACATCTATCATACCGGTAATGCAGATGATCTCCTGAAGGATATCGTACACCTGTCTGTTTTGGATATCAACAAAAAAGTAGGTAAAGGAGTCAAGTTTTTCTTTATCCGATATTTTGAAAACGGGTATCATATCCGCTTACGATTGCTTTTAAATACTGAAGAATCAACGATGTTTTTTCCGGTTTTAAAGAAACACATTTCAGTCTATGAACATCTTAACCAAGTACATCTGAAATTGAAACAGGCAGAATATATTCCGGAAACAGAAAGATATGGCAATTCCAATACCATCACACATGCTGAAGATCAGTTCTGGGCGTCATCAAGGTTTGTTCTGCATCATTTGGTACAAAACGATCCATTAACAGTCTCAGAAAGATATCTTCTCGCCCTGAAAACGCACTTCGCATTTTTTAAAGGCATGGGATTGTCGCGAAACGATAGCCAACAGCTCTGTGACAAATTTGTTCAAAGCTGGCTTCCAGTACCTTTTTCCGACGATCCGGATGAACAGAAGCAAAACCGAAAGACGGTGTTATCTGCTTTTCAACAACAGTTTGAATCTTACCAAACTCTATTACAGGATAGTATTGAGGAATTCTGGAATTCTCTGAATACCACCACCGATCCTTTTCTACAGCAGTTTCTGGAAATGAATGAAAAGGTTTGGAAAAACTATACTGAGGCTCAATTATCTTCTGAAGCCTTAGATGAAGCGCTTCTCAGTTTTATTCATATGACCAATAACCGGTTGGGGATTGTCAATGCTGAAGAATCCTATCTACTTTTTTTAATCTTGCAAACCATCCCTCTAATAAAAGACTATGATCAGCAACCAAGAACTTAATGACCTGCAATCCGGACTGGATGAAATCAGTGAATTCCTTCTGTCAAAAATGAAACAGGACAAAGAGGGCTTCTATTGGGAAACAATCTCCCGAGATTCTAAAACAGCGGCACTTTCTTTCACTTTCAATCCCTCTTTATGGAATGGAACCGGTGGTATTGCCTGGTTTTTTCTGGCACTTTATGAACATACCAAAAATGAAAACCATCTGGAAACGGCAGAAAAAGCTTTTTCAAAAGTATACAGTTGTTCTACGCATCAAGTTTTGTTAAACCCCAGTCTTTACGATGGAATAAGCGGGATTATTTACTTAGGTTTAGAACTATTCAGAGTGACTGGAAAAGAACTGTATCTCCAGCAAACTTTGAATCTGTATGAAATGTACAGACAGAAAATACTGACAGAACAGTCTGAAGATATGCTGATTGGGATTTCAGGGATCTTAATGATGATGGTTAGTCTTTATCATTATACAAAGGATCAGAAATTAGTTAACGATATTGAAGCATTGATCACTACCCTTTTGGAAAAATCACTTGTTGCAGAAGCTGGAATTAAATGGGGAAACAATCTTCTTTCAATGGATTCTCTGTGCGGTTTTTCGCATGGTAATTCAGGGATCGCATTCTGTCTGCTCCAGCTTGGAAAATATTTCAATAATGAGGAATTCATTTGGCTGGCCAAACAGGCATTTCATTACGAAGACTTGTACTATAATCCTTCCCAAAACAACTGGATGGATTTAAGGTGGGAAGAATCCAAAAATCATCTTCCCGATCTGTTTGATTGGAATAAAAACACTTTTCTTCAGGAAGATTTTGATCTCAATGCATGGGCGCACGGGGCGTGTGGAATTGGAAACGCGAGGATTCGGGCATTCACAATTACTGCTGATCCTGTATACAAAGAAGACTGTAAAAAAGTATTTGAACGATGTAAGCATGACATAAGGACAAGATCTAAACGGAATCATATCCTGTTCAGTGGCTATGGCGGACTTTCCGATTTTCTGCTACAGTATAACGAAGTATTTGACTACAAAGAAGCTTCGGAACTTGCTACAGAAATTGTTCTGGAAGGGTTACAGAAAAGCAGATTGCACAATCATTCCGAATGGGGAATTCAAAACAGTGAAGACCTCGGACTGATGACCGGTACAGCAGGAATCGGACTTTCTGTATTGGCAATCATTAAGGGTAAATCTTTGAATTCTATTCTTCATCCTGAACTTCCTGTCAATGAAACTAAGAATAATACGGTTCTGAAAAATTTTAAACTTAAAAAAGCATTTTTTGAACGGTTTTATCCTAAAACACTTGAGATTTTAAAGGCTTTTGTTCCACTTAATGAATCCCTCCATCATTCTCAGACCATTGAAGAATTTGGAAATAACTTAACAAATATCATCGGCCGCTTACCGGAAGAAGATATTATTTATATTTCAGACATCCATCAATTGGAAACCAAACAAATCAACATCCGGAAAAGGCAGAAAGGAGCTTTGTGTTTTCAAACCCGACTGATGATTCTAAAAGAAGAATTGGCAGAATTTCTGAAAAATGATGAAACAGAACTTCCGAAAAAACGTTTCGTTCATAATCCTTTTATCGATGTGCATGAAACCCAATGGAACTGGAAGGAAGATAATAACAAAACGTCCAAAGCTGGAAAATATAACAATGTTTTCTACAGTACGGATCAGGAAATGTTTCATCTTTTGGTAGAACCTTTTCCTGCTGTGGTTCTTCAGCTATTGGAAAACCCATTAAGTATTGATGAATTGGTGGAATGTTTTCAGTATTCAGAGGGTGAAAAGGAGGTGATGAAGAAAAAGTTATCGGAGCAGATTGTGGAGTTGCTGAAGAGCTTTTTTATAAGAATAGTTTAAACACGAATAGCACGAATATTTTACACTAATGACACGAATTTTCATGCTATGATAGTGATATTTGTGAATGTATTAGTAGCATTTGTGGTTAAAAATCTAAACACGGAATTTCACAAGCACAAAGTTTTTTTTTCTAAATGTCCTTTTGTCTTGAAACAAAAGAACGAAAAGTTCAAGGCTGGAATCTTCCGCTAAAAATAAATTTTGTTCTCTAAAAATTCTAAACTTGCGCGAATTCAATATGAGTTATTCGATTCGAGGATAGTCTCGCGCTTCAAACAGAAGAATTTTTTTAACGTTCACAATATTTATTTTTTTAACGCTACAGCTTCCGAGGCCGGACACCCCCACCCAACTAGCCCGGCACGCATTTATCCGGCAGCTTCATCGAATCAATCAAAGATTGATTCTCTCCTTTGCATTCCTTAGACTATCCGCTATGAAAATAAATCTTTGCGTTTTAAAAAACGAATAGCTCCAATTTTTTGCACTAATGACACGAATATCTTTGTCATTATAGTGATATTCGTGAATCTATTTGTGGCATTTGTGTTTAAAAAAAAATTTAAACATTCAAAGATTTAAGCATTTAAAGATTCCTGTAAAATAAAAAAGGGCTGCTTTACGGATAAAGCAGCCCTGAAATTGTTTTTCGCTCAAATTAGCACTGAACAGTTCCACAAACGTGAAGTCTGTCCTGAGTTTTAATCGTATGAGTCGGGTGATCATGATCTCCTGCAGGAGCAATTCCTAAACCACCTTGTAATTTTTTAGACAGATCTTTGTCCAAAGCTGTTACGAAGCTTTCGATCTTAAGATCGTCGATGTTTAGCTTCATCTTTTTGTTGTTTTCCATAATAAAACATTTTTTTAATTTGGCCTACTCTTTAAAGGGTTTCGGCTTTCCCTTGTTGTAAAGATACTCATTTTATTGCAACATAGTTGCGTTTAAATGTTAAAATTTCACCCCAAACTGTAATTTAAAATTGAACGGATTACTTTCCTTATACATCCATGCCTCTCCTACCACAGCAGTCCAGTCGGAATTGTATCTTGGCTGTACATTTCCGTCGGTGATGTATCTTTTATTCAGTAGGTTATCCAATATTCCGCGGACAAACCATTTTTTATACTGATACATAATACTGGCATCCAGTTTTATAAAATCAGGAATACGGACTCCCGGTACATCGGTTTCACGAACCAATGCAGCGGTTTCACCCAACGCTAAAGAAAGCCCGTGAAGTTTTCCTTTCTGGAATTTGTACATCACCCAGGTATTGATCTGATGTCTCGGTACACTTGAAAATCTCTTTCCAACCAGTTCTGAAGCATACGGATCTTTTGAATACACGGAATTAATGTATGAGTAGTTCGCTGTCAGCGTAATATTGGGATAAATGGAACCGATCACATCGATCTCGATTCCTTTATTCCTTACCTGATTAAGCTGAGTCATGATTCCGGTAGCCGGATTTTGAGAGAATGAATTGTTCCTGATAATTCTGTAAGCACTCACAGAAGTGGACAAGAGACCATCAAACCAATCCTTTTTTAATCCGATTTCAGTATTATAACTTTCCAGAGGTTTCCACTCTTTTCCCTGTGGATCTGTCCCTGCCATCGGGTCAAAACTCTGATCATAAGAGAAGAAAGCGGCAAAATTCTTTTGAATCATATACGTCACGCCAACTCGTGGATTGAATGCATGATGTCTAAAGGTTTTGCTTTCCCCATCCAAAGTATAAGGCCCTTTAATATAGCGGTCCCTTGTATTTTTACTGTATCGGAATCCTGCATCTACAAATAACTTATCCCAGAATTTAAAAGTATTGTACACATAACCACCCACTGTTTTGTCTTTGGATGTGGTGTAATCAATCTGATCATCTGCTTCAGGCTGTGTCAGCAGATCACGGTCTATCCCATAATTCAGAAGGTTTCGGTTAAAAATAAATTCATTAGCGCCCTGAATATGTTCCGTATTGCTTTTACTGCTGTTAAAATCAACACCGGCAAGTACGGTATGAACGATATTCGGACTGATATTGTAGCTGCCGCTTACAAATAGCTGCGTATTATAAGTCAGGTATTTCTGTTTATTTCTGAAGCTGGAACGAAGTGCATTTCCTTCATCATCAAACATCGGCGGCGTGTAGCTGGCTGTTCCTCCCAGAAGGCTCCACTGATCCAACGGTGTACTTTTAATAGAAGATTGAGAAACTATTTTCCACTTATCACTAAAATTATGATTGAATACCAATCTTCCGTAATGTTCATCAAGTTTTGAGGTTGGTAAATTCGGATCACCCTGATAATTGGCTTTCCATGGATGCTTTTGAACCGTTTTCTCTGTTTCATACTGAATAAAATTGCTCGATTCCAAAGCTCTTCCCTGAATCATATTCCATTCGGCAATAAAGAATGTATTTTTACTGATATTGTACTGAACGACAGGTGCCACAACGAATTTTCGTCGTTTTGCATATTCTGCATAATAGCCCTGAGACTCATAAGCCGCATTAAACCGAAAAGAAAATCCTTTTTCCTTTACAGCACTTCCCAGATCCACTGCAGCCCGGTAGAAGCCAAAACTGCCGGCAGCGATATTGGCCTCCCCGATCCTGTTCGCTCGCGGAGCTTTGGTATTGATATTTAAAGAACCTCCTCCGGTCCCCATTGAATTGACAAAACCGGCAGGTCCTTTAATCACATCCACCTGCTCTATTAAGGACACATCTTCCTGCGAAAGCCCTCCAGCGAAAGAAGGAAGTCCGTTCCTGAAAGTGCTCACAGGACTGAAACCCCGTAACTGGGCATTGTACGTTCCGGCAAAAACATTTCCCGCTCCGGTAGCATCACCAATATAGATTCCGCTCACATTTCTAAGCGCGTCCTGCACATCAAAGGCGCCCTGAAGATTCAACAGGTTGCTTTTGATACTCACAATATTCTGTGGGATTTCCAGCAGCCTGTCATTTCGTTTCAGAGTTCCTGAAAGACTGTCTGTTTTAATCTGCTTCATAGCCGTTAATACTACTTCATCGATGTTCTTTGCAGACAGGGAATCTTTCTTTTCCTGCGCACATACTAAAGAAAACGTCCCCAAAAGGGCAGCTGTCAATAGGACGTTATTTTTCTTCATTTCGTCAATATTTATTGTTTAAATTTTCTGATCATGATCAATCCTCCGATAAAGCAAACCAGACTTATGATCCATAAAAACAGTGTTCCTGATATGAATTCTGATATGCTTACCTCGTGATGTTTTATTTTAAAAGTGGGTAGCTTCTTAAGTTCTTCAGGTGTGAACTTAGATATGGTCCGTATTCCGTCTTTCATGGAGAAAACCCTGTCATAGAAGTAGGTTTGCCATTCATGTTGGAAGTCTTTGACATCCTGTTTATATCCCTGATAATCTGCCCGGCTTGTTCTGGCTAAAAGGGTAAAAAGATGCTCCGTACTCTGAACAGGATTATATCTGATTAATTTATAGGCGGTCTGATTCGCCTTTTGATCTCCTTCCCATAAAGAATCAATGATTGCCTTCATACGGTTTTGCTTGATATAATAATAGCCTGCGAAAAAGGCATCATTTTGATTGTCAATAGTATCCGAAGGAATATAAGCCGAAGCATACCTCGGAAAGTTTTTGTAAAAGCTATCGACCACCATCTTAGGCTTCATGGCCCAGACTTCATCACTGATCTGCCTGTCTTTCTCTTCAAGATCAAGAAGTTTCAGATCGGAAGGATGTTGCATTTGTGCGGTCTTATTGATCGCCAGAGGCAGCAAAAACATCAGGAAAACCCAGAGTGCAATACAGGTGAACAGGTTGAACACACTGTTTCCATCCAGAGCAATAATGACAAAACATAGGGATATCCAGAGTACACAATAGGAAAACAGTAAAAAGATCCAGAGAAAAGCATCCTTAACCGACGGAAACCCCGATGGTGAGAGCAACATTCCTAAAATATTCACCATGAAAGCAGCTAAAAAAACAATGATGAAACGGGTCAGAAGTTTCCCGAATAATACCCTTTTTAAGGTTCCACCCTGAACAATCAGAAGATTACTGATTCCCTTTTCTTTTTCGGAAGAGATGACATTGTACACCAAGACAATGATCAGAAGCGGAATTAAATACAGATTGACATACAAAAGATCCAGTCGTCCTTCGAAAAGTATAGAAGGATTGATCATTTCCCGGTCAACAGCAGCATAATCCGTGTAATAATTCACCTTTTCAGTAACCGGAGTAATATCTTTTATTCCCGAAGCTAAACCCGCCAGCGGATAAGGTTGATCAAAAGTAATACGTGGATATCTGTAATCGATCACATAAGGATTTCCAGCATTTTCCGCCTGTTGTTTTTTCTCAATGCTGGCTGTATCTGTAAAGGCCAGGAGTGTATTATGATAGTCTTTAACAGATTCTTTTTTCGCTTCTTCAATGGCTGACAATTTGTTTTTGGTCAAAATATTCCCTGAATAAATCGCATAACCAGCAATGACAAAGAAGAAAAAGAACAGTATCCATACAGCAGACTGTCGGGCAATGTGTTTCCACTCGTATAACAGCAACATGATCTTATCCTTCATAGTTTACAAAATAATTTAGTTTAATAATGAGTCCGAAGGAAACGATCAATACTAAGCTCCAAAACAGCAAGGACCAAACCGCCGTCATATGATGTGAGATCACAGACCCGACAGACGGATATTCATATTGAAAATCCGGAAGACTGCTGTAGAAATCCCTGTTATTTTTTTGATTTTTCTCAGAGATGGCAAGCTGCAGCTCTCTTCTGTTGAGCCTGTCCATCATGTCATTTCTGTAATGTTCAGCTTTATTGAAAAAATCAATGTGATGGTAGACATCTGTTCCGGCAAGGCCCATGGATAATTGGCGTACCGCAATAAAGGGATTGATGAGTCCCATATTGTCCATAAAATTTTGTTGCTGTTCAAATTGATCTTCCACCTTTTTTGAATAAAACCTGTTCACTTTATTTTCATAGGCTTCGGCCTGTATAAGATCGAGGGCAAAACGAATTTTCTCCGGTAATTGACTGATATTATTTACATTAAACTGATTGAGATGTTGTTTCAGATTAGCTTCAGATCTTTCGGTATAAGGACCATCTTGACCAAGCCCTTTATCAAATCCTGTTTTTATATTATGCTCAAATTCGTGGTAAGAAGGAAGCGGATATTGACCGTCAGCTGCCGAACTGCTGAATTTTGGAATAAGCAGAACACAAAGGATCCAAAGCGTAATACTGGTCATCAATGAAGACCATGAAGACCGGCTGAATGCGGAGATCAGCAGAACAACACCGGAAATCAGAAAGAAATAAACCGTATATAAACCGAACCAGCAAAACGCTCTTACCAAATGACTGAAAGGTTCGTTTTCAAAAAACAGGCCTGCTACAATGACGGCAAACGGAGGAACGGTAAATAACAGAACTGCCAGATAAAGGGCCATGAATTTTCCGGTAGCCAGATGTCCAAACGTAGCGCCCTGCACAGACAGAAGTTTTAAAAAACCTTTCTCACGTTCGGAGGAGATGCACGAAAATCCCAAACCAATAACAAATAACGGCATCAGCCACTGAAAAAAAAACGCAGAATTAAGATCCGGTATTCTCATAAAGGCCTCCAGATCCGGCAGTCTGTTAGAATGTATCTGTGGGCGTTTGTGCGCCTCAACTCTATAATAATTTTCAGAATAAACAGCCGTCCCCGATTCCAAAAGGGACAAATAACTTACAGGCTTAAAAAGGAAAGTTCCCCAATGCGCCGCGCTGTGATTGCTGCGGTCCTGATCCTTCCATTCGCTGTCTATAACTTCTTTAGCTTCCTTATTTTTAAGAGAAGTGGCACTGAGTTGCGTATAATTGCTTCCCCAAACCCCAAGCAAAATCAAAATATAAAACAATACAAATATTTTCAGTCCATTTTCCTGAAATACCCTAAACTCATGTTTAGCCACTAAAAATGTTATCTTTAAATCCGTCATTCATTTATATTTGACTGTTTCACCTTTGAGTAATCTCTGATATGAAACTTCTGAAACAATTTCATTTGCAATACCTAATTAGAATCAATCGGTTTCACTAAACCACTATTGCAACATTGTAGCAAAAGTAACAATTAATTTCAATAATGCACTATTGTTGCAATAAATTATTCGGCAAAATTTTTAATCCTTAATTTAAATATGGAATTTGCCTGTGAATCTGGCAGAAGTATTAATTACGATCAATCTGAATTATCTCTGCATATAATCCATGTATATTTCCTCCAGTCCATTGGCGGTGACTCCTGAGGTTTTCATTTCTTTAACCAGTACTCCACTTTTAAGAATTCCAATACGGCTGCATGTTTCTCTTACCCGGAAAATATCATGAGAAGCCATGAGTATCGCAGCTCCTTCATCAGCCAGTTTTTTAAGCAAAGCAGAAAGTTCATTACTAGCCAGCGGATCCAGACCACTAGCCGGTTCATCCAGTAAATAAACCTTAGCTTTTTTCGCATAAGCAATGGCAATACCTACTTTCTGCCTCATCCCTTTGGAATAGGCTCCTGTTTTTTTGTTGTGCGAATCCCTTTGCAGTCCACATGATGTCAAAATACCGGAAAGTTCTTCCGTACTGTAATTCTTTCCAGCCAGTTTGCAGAAATAGTACAGATTTTCAATACCTGTTAAATACGGATAGAGATTGACATTTTCAGGAATATACCCAATGATTGCTCTCGCCTCTTTTGCAGATGTACTTGTGTCAATCCCATTAAGAAGTGTAGTCCCGGAATCGGGTTTTAAAAATCCCAACAACATATTCAAGGTGGTAGATTTTCCGGCACCATTCGGACCCAGTAAACCATAGATTTCTCCTTCTGCTACGGATAAAGAAAGTCCTTTTACCGCTTCTTTTCCATTGTATGATTTCCTTGTATTTTCAATCCTGATCATAATCTATATTGTGTTTGATTTAAATGCTCTATCGTCATCTTTAATGCAATAATGTTTCAAAAATAAAGATTATATTTGTTACTGCAACAATATGGCATTAATTATATTGAAATTTATTCAGAAATCATGAAACAGTCTAGAAATACAATAGCAAGAAAAGAAATCACAAGGCTCATCCACGAATCCGGAGTCGCTTTGTCCCATGCGGAATTGCAGGGTCTATTGGATGGACTCTGCGATCGTGTAACTACTTACAGAGTACTGGAAAGATTAATGGATGAAGGCATCATCCATAAAGTGGTGGATATTGACGGTACCATCAAGTACGCGGAATGTCATACCTGTACAACGGAAATTCATCATCACGATCATCTGCATTTCAGTTGTGAGCAGTGCAAAACAGTGACGTGTGTAGAAGATGTGGAGCCAAAAATTAAATTACCGGTAAGCTACAAGGTTCATAAAATAAATCTGACGGTATCGGGAATCTGTCCGAACTGCCAGTAATTATCAGTATTTTACTTTGAATTATTAAAACACGAATTGCACAAATAGTTTTCACAAATGACACAAATATACAAGACGTAATAGTGTTATTCGTGAAAACTATTTGTGGTATTTGTGGTTAAAAAAAAGTATTTAAAATCTTATAATTTATTTGACGCAAAGCTTTATCTAAAAAGCTTTTGACTTCAAGGGGAGCAAAGGGTTATGGCTTCGCCATTGACTAAGCAGACGTTTTATCCAAGCGCTTCATCGAATCAATTGCAAATTGATTTTTCTCTTTGCTTTGCTGAAACTATACGATGTTATGCTAAAACTTTGCGTTTATTAAAACACGAATTACACTAATATTTTTCACTAATAACACCAAATATACTGGCCGTAAATTAGTGGTATTTGTGAAACACATTTGTGGTATTTGTGGTTAAAAAAATCGAAAATCACACCGTCATTCCAATATCAATTCCTTTGATTTTTCTGTAAAGATCGGTGGCGAAATTATCCGTCATTCCTGAAACAAAATCGACTACACCCAGCACTTTCTGATAGTCTGTCCCTTCTTCATAAACGAACTGTCTCGGAAGAAGTTTCAATGCTTTTTTATCATAAGATTTTCGCTCATCTTCAGGCTTCAGAATAGAAGGAATGAAGTGATCAAGAAGTTCATACATAACGTTGTACCCTGCATTCTCAATCTCTACGACAGCTTTATGGTTGTAGATTTTTTCTATAGAGAATGCTTCGATGTCCTGTAGCGCACGGTTTTCAGATTTATAAATATCAAGAAGTCCGTTGTCCAGATTTCCCTGGAGAATAGTTTCAAAATTATGTTTATAGATCTCAAGCGATTTATTGATTAAAGCATTGATGGCTTTAGCACGCAGATAAGAGATCTTCTCGTTTTCATTGGAAATGGAGGCCAGCTTATTTTTTACTTTGTCCATATCGCTGCTTTCAGATTTGATCAGCTCAAAAAACAGGTTTTCACAGTCTGACGTGGATACAATTCCCAGTCTGTGAGCATCTTCCATATCAATGATATTGTAGCAGATATCATCCGCAGCTTCTACCAACCATACGAAAGGATGTCTTTTGAAAATATAAGGTTCTTCGTTTTCTAAAATTAAATTCGTTGCCTTGGCGATTTCAAGGAAAATATCTTTCTCATTCTGGAAAAACCCGAATTTTTTTCTGTGAATAATTCCTTTTTTCTTGGCAACGGCTTCACAAGGATATTTGGCAATACTGGCGAGTGTAGAAAAAGTCAGCTGAATTCCACCATCATCTTTCCCCTGCTGACGCTGTGCCAGAACTCTTATCGCATTGGCATTTCCTTCAAAGTTCACCAGATCTGCCCATTCCTTTTTATTAAACTTTTGCTTCAGATCTTTTTCATTTCTTTCAAAATAACTTGCAATGGCATCTTCTCCAGAATGTCCGAATGCCGGGTTTCCTACATCATGACATAAACAGGCAGCGGCAATCACGTTTCCTAAATTATGAAGATAAAAGTTTTTTGAGTCTTCGGTAAGCTCATTTTTATAGGCATCAAAGATAAATTCTCCGATAATACTTCCCAAACTACGGCCTACAGACGAGACTTCCAGCGAGTGCGTCAGCCTGTTGTGTACAAAAACACTTCCGGGAAGAGGAAAAACCTGGGTCTTATTTTGCAGTCTTCTGAACGCAGAAGAGAAGATAATTCTGTCGAAATCTCTCTGAAAATCAGTTCTTGAAGCTTTAGTATGCGGGTTGTTTCCTGTACGCTGATTCGTGAAAATCTGGTTTAAATTCATCATTTTTCAAAATTACTCCAAATTTTATTTTTACGGAATAGTATTTGAACTTTTCTTGAAAACCAAAGCTATGCCTGAAGGTCCATCCATACTTTTAATGAAAGAAAACCTGCTGCCTTTTGTCGGAAACACCGTGACAGAAGCTTCGGGTAATGCTCAATTTGATAAAGAACCGCTGATCGGACAAACGCTTAAGGAGATCCGTACTTTCGGAAAACAGACCTATCTTGTTTTTGATACGATGGCGGTTCGGATTCATCTATTGATGTTCGGATCATACAGTGTGGATGAACAAACGAAACCGGATAAAAGTCTTCGTCTGTCTCTTCATTTAAAAAAAGGCAGTCTGTATTTCTACACCTGCTCCGTAAAGGCGGTAGATCTGGAATTTCTGTCAACGATTGACTGGGAAGCTGACATTATGAGTGAGGCCTGGAGTCCTGAAAAAGCGGAAAAGAAACTGAAATCCAAACCTGAGATGATGGTCTGTGACGCGTTGATGAATCAGGATATCTTTTCAGGTGTTGGAAATATCATTAAGAATGAAGTGCTTTTTAGAATCGGAGTTCAGCCTGAAAGTCTGGTGGGAAATCTTCCTTCCAAAAAATTAAAGGAACTGATTGCTGAAGCCAGAAATTACAGCTTTGATTTTCTTAAATGGAAACGGGAATTTACTTTAAAACAACACTGGCTCGTTCATACAAAAACCATTTGCCCGATATGCGGTCAGAAGCTTGTAAAAAAGCAGACAGGACTTGGGAAAAGACGGAGTTTTTACTGTGAAAAAGATCAGAAATTGTATTAAACTGTCTTTTATCTCCAATTCATTCAGATCCTTATTTACAAAATCTATTTTGAAGAATGCTTTTTCCATTTACGGAAAAGGCTGGAAACATCCTATATTTGGGAAAATTCTAAACATTCTGATTCAATGAGCAACAATAACCTTAAAAACTTAAATTCTTAAACAATGACCGACAACACATGGCTAGACCGATGGAATGACCGATACAGCAGCGAAGAATTCGCTTATGGAACCGAACCTAACACATATTTAAAAGAACAGCTTGAAAAACTGGAACCGGGCTCTATCCTGTTTCCCGCCGAAGGAGAAGGACGGAATGCGGTTTTTGCGGCTATAAAAGGATGGAAAGTCTCAGCTTTTGATATCAGCAGTGAAGGAAAAACTAAAGCTTTACAGCTTGCTAAAAATAATAATGTGAGCATTGATTATCAAGTCGGAGAACTTCAGACTTTGAATTTTAGAGAGGAACAGTTTGATGTGATTGCGCTTATCTATGCTCATTTTCCAGCGGATATCAAATCCTCTATTCATAAAGCACTTGACCAATATCTTCGTAAAGGAGGCCTGATTATTTTTGAAGCTTTCAGTAAAAGCCATCTGGATTATGTTTTGAAAAACGAAAAAGTGGGTGGACCAAAAGATATCGGATCTTTATTCTCCATTGATGAAATCAAAGCTGATTTTCCTAATTACGATAGTATTGAACTGGTGGAAAAAGAAATTGAACTTAATGAAGGTTTATTTCACAACGGAACTGGTTCGGTGATCCGTTTTACAGGGAGAAAACGCTAAGTTTACGCTTCAGGATTAAGGAACCCGCCGGCATATTTTGCAAAAAAGTCAGATCTATATACTTCACCCAGAGGAATTTCTGATTCGTCTATATAGATATTATGATTGTCAAATGAATCGATGAAATCCATATTGACCACATAGGATTTACTTACACGCAGAAACAGTTCCACTGGAATTTTCTGGTGAATAGTTTTCAGGTTCATGGCTGTAATAAGCTTCTGCTGGCGGGTATGAATAACTACATAGTCTTTTAAAGCTTCAATAAATTTTATATCTGAAATGTTGACTTTATAAAATCTACGGTCTGCCTTAATGAATAAAAATTCAAGAGTATTGGATTCTACCGTATTTTTCACGGTATTCTTAGACAGTAGTTCTTTATACAAAACGGCTTTATTGATCGCTTTTTCTAACCGTTGTTTGTCAATGGGTTTCAATAAATAATCTATAGCATCAAGCTCATAGCTTTTCAAGGCATACTGCGAATACGCTGTTGTGAAAATGATCAGGCTCTGTTCCGGCAGCATTTCTGCGAATTCCAGCCCCGTGACCATGGGCATTTCAATATCCAGGAAAATAAGGTCTACGTCATTGGTTTTAAGGAAATCAAGGGCGGAAGGTGCATTGGAAAACTCTCCAAGAATTTCAGTCTTTGAAGTTTCATTGATCAGCGAGCGCATTTCTGCTCTTGCCAGAGGTTCATCATCTACAATTATACAATTCATACAGGTGTTTTTAAATTGACGGTATATTCTTTGTCTCCGGAAATAATATCCAGCTCGAATGCGTTACCATACAGCAGTTCAAGTCTTCTTTTGATATTGGCTAGCCCCAGTCCGCCATAATTGGCATTAGAGATGGTCAGACCCGGGTTCATAGAATTGGTGCAGATAAAGTGAAGGGTTTTATTTTCTACTCTAATATCTATTTTTACATAAGATTCTATACTGCTAATATCTACACTATGCTTCACTGCATTCTCAACGAAGGTGGTGAATAAATTCGGGGGAATAAAAGTCGTCTTGATAGTTCTGTCATTCAGATTTGCATTGATTGTAAAGTAGAAATTATCCCTTCTTATTTTTTCAAGGTTAAGAAAATTAGACAGAAAATCTATTTCTGAAACGAGCAGTGTTTTCTCCTCACCGTTCTCATACAGCTGATATCTTAAGAATTCCGAAAGCTTGACGATAACCACAGATGCTTTTTCCGGATCTGTTCTGGTGAGCGCTTTGACATTATTCAGCATATTAAACAGAAAATGCGGATTGATCTGATTACGAAGCTCATTCAGTTCCATCTGCAACGTCAGATTTTTAAGTTCCGTGATTCTTTTGGTATCACTGATCCATTTCTGTAGCAGTTTCACAGTAGTGGTAGTCAGAATAATAGGAACACACATCAATATTCCCTCATAGATGCTGCCTCTATCCCCTTCCTTTTTTATATTTTCCACCCTGAAATCTTCAAAGAAAAATTTAAAACTATAGCCTATCATATTCAGTCCGGCAACTCCCATCATGATCAACAGGACCAGATACGTTACATATTTTGTTTTAAAGAAAAACCTGGGTACGAGAACATAAATATTGATATACACCATTCCAATCAGTACACTATACACAAAGAATAGGACGTAATACTGATAGATCCCGGAATACCAATGCCAGAATCTTGCGCTGTACAGCAGAAAGAAAAAGAAAATAAGGAACAGCACATGCCTGCGAAGCCTGAAGCGGTCTTCCACCAAAAAGTCCATGACAAGCGTTTCCTTAAATTTTGGCGTACCGTTCATAATATTCTGTCAGTTTTAATACAAAACAAAAATAGAGAATAACGTAAAGAATATCTATAATATTATACAAACCCTGCTTTTTTTTATACGAATTTTAAAAGAGGTGGATTTCGTATAAATTAGAAGTGGTTTGGTATAAAAACAAATTTCCGCAACTTAATTCTCTTTTCCTTTGTCCTGTCCAATTTTTTTATGCTTATGGAATTAGCCGTTTTTCAGGAACTTACAGAAGAAATAACCTTAGAATGTTTTTATATGACAGAATCCCAGCAAGAGGAGAAAGTAATACAGCTGATTGACCTGCACCATTTTGTGGAATGCTACCATTCGGAGATCAGGATTTTAAGCTACATCCAACATCCTATTAATATTGTAGAAGAAAATGGGGTTAAAAAAGGAATTTTATTTTTTGATATTAAACATTTTGCTCCCTTCGACTGGAATGCTTTTGAAGAGTTTAAAAGACGAAATCATATCAAGGAGCTCTGGTTTGTCTTTGTAGAAGAAGATCCGATTCCTGATACCCTCCGTCATACCGATTTTATCATCGAAAACAGTTTAGAAATCTTTTATGATAAAATATTTGTGTTCAATTTTTTTCAATCTGCCATTCAATCTTTAAAATAAAACCATGAAAACACTGAGAAGAGCTCTTATTCCCCTTGCCATGTTCCCGTTAAAGAATATTGTCTATGCCCAAAAAAGAGACAGTATTCCACTGAAAGTAAGAGCTTATTTTGCAGATAAATTTCCCCAGAACCGGGATCTGAATATTGAGTTTACCCAAACGGCGCCTTTTCAGTTTTCATCAAAGCTTGATGGAAAAGACCTGCCTGACAACAAAGTGAAAAGTTTTCAGCAACTGAATGCCGGTGCCAATATTTATCTGGTGAAAAAGAAAACCTGGCTTCTCAGCACTTCTTTAAATTATCGCTATATAGCCTTCAATACCGAAGAACCTATTATCCCGGAAACAGATAAAAAGAATGATTTTCATTACCATTCTGAGGCGATTAATTTCAGTTATTTTTCAAAGCTATTCAATAAAGTCGCGATATATACAGCCTCTGCATCTGTAGACGGAAGTAATCAACATTTTGAAAGAATAAGAGGAATGGTGACGGCTTCCGTTGTTTTGAAGGCTACTCCAAAAACAAAAATGCTCATCGGTATTGCCGGTTTTATTGATCCGAGTGCACAGGTTCCCATCCTCCCAATCTTTACGTATGAAAACAGGTTCAATAACGGCTGGATGCTGGATATTCTTCTTCCTAAAAAGATATTGGTAAGAAAGGATATTTTCGCCAACGGCAGAATTTCCCTGGGAACGGAGATGGATAATACTTCCTTTTATATGTACAAGAATAACAGAACATTTGAATTCCGGCAACTGGAGATCAATTCCGGAGCTATTTATGAACACAATTTAGGCAGTAATTTTATTGGAACTTTAAAAACAGGAATCAGAGCGGTGCCGCGCGCCAGGGTTTTTGATAAGGAGGAATCTTTTAGAGACTATATTTTTGAAGCCAGTTATAAACCCTCATTCTATTTCAATGTCGGAATATCTTATAATCCTTTTGGAAAGCCTCGAGCAAAATGATTTCAATTTTCTGGAAACCTTTAAAGAGCTTTGGAAAAACCAAGACCGGAATTTTTGAAGGTTTTTAGGATGATTTTAGATTTTGGCTAAAGCCGTTGGTTGTGTTTATTTTTTTAAGTGGGCTAAAGCCCACTCCTATTGAATTTTAATATGTTTGGACTAAAGCCTGTGGCTGTTATCTATTTTCCGGGTGAGCGGGCTAAAGCCCACCATTGAATTTTAGTAAGGTAGATTTAATCATTTTAATCTTTAAATCAAACCACCTCAATGCGTCCCCATTTTTGAAAACACATTAATGACGATTACCCCAATAACAATCAGTGCAATTCCTATGATGGCCGGCAGATCCGGAACCTGCTTAAAAGCAATGATTCCAATCATCGTGATAAAGACAATTCCTACACCCGACCATATCGCATAGGTGATTCCTACAGGAATGTGACGCAATGTAATGCTTAGAAAGTAAAATGCTGCGGCATATCCTATTACGGTCACTACAGATGGCAAGAGTTTTGAAAATTCTTCAGATTTTTTCAGAAAAGTAGTCGCGATGATCTCGAATATGATCGCCAATGCAAGAAAAATATAACTGCGTCCCATATGACTCGTTTTCTACAAAAATAGGGAAAAGCGGTCTCTTTTCACGGAAAAATCTCTATTAAAATCTCCGGAAACAGCAAATTCTTAGATTCAAAACAGGTACCTAATTCGCTTTATGTACCAATCCTTTCCTGGGCATTTTAATATGAAAATCAGGGTGTTAAAAAGATCCACATCAATACACTAACTGGTGATATTTATCCAGTCAATTTATTATAAAACATTTACATGGAATAAAATAATCTGTCACAAAAAAGTCTGACAGTGAGAGTTTCAACCTGTCAGTATTTCATATAGATGTGACAAATGTTTCCAATTGATGTCACATAATCTGACGGCTTTTAAAAATTTCATGATAAAAATGAGTTGCAAATAATAAGTTTACTTAACATAATATTTCTTCCACTTCCCAAAATCTGACGTTCAAAAACAAAGTTAAAAGTGAATATTATGCATCGCATTTCTTATTTTTTGTTTTATCAAGTCCAATATAGAAGTGTTCAAACCATTGTCAACTTTTTATTTTTTTACAGATAAGACAATAAATATATTAATAATTTCTTAAAAACATATTAATTTTTTGTAAACAAAAATTCAATATAAATTAAGTTTACAAACATATAACACACTGATATACATCATGATTATTTGCTTTGGCACGTGATTTGAAAGTTGTAATATTGCAATTAGAAAATTGATAAAATAAAGTCAAATAATTAAATAAAACAAAAATGGTAACTTACATCGGTATCGCAACATGTTTAGTAGTGTTCACTTCTTATTTCATGACAGTAAAAAGAGAACAAAGAAACTAAGTTCTATTAAAAGAAATTTTATAGAACATCTATATTAATTGTATTGTTTATGTTTTTCAATCTGAATACTCAGATTCTGCTCTTTTACTCACTGGAGTAAAAGGGCCCAAAAACATAACCCCTTAACTGAATTTCATAGCAAATTTTATATATCCAAATAGTCAAGCCGAACAGATTGTTCGGCTTTTCTTGTCAATATCATCTTGCAATTTAAATTTTGGCTAAAGCCTGATGAATCATGGTTATTTTATAAACGGGCTAAAGCCCGTTCCTATTGAATATGATTTGATGAATCATTTAACTTTATTGATGATTTATATTTCATTCTGTTCTTTTGTCTTGAAACAAAATGAACCAAAAATTCAAGGCTGGAATCCTTCGCTAAAAATAAATGGTGTTCTCTAAAAATTCTAAACTTGCGCGAATTCAATATGGGTTATTCTATTAGAAAACAGTTTCACGCTTCGAACAGAAGATTTTTTTAACATTTACAATATTTATTTTTTTAACGCTCCAGCTTCCCAGGCCGCGATTTCCGCCTTAACATTCAATGAAAGCGTTTTTGTTCAATGTTCCTTCACTGGCCTACCCGCTTATTCTATTTCAGGTCCCTGAAAATAATTCCATAAAACTTTATCTTTGTACGGATAAGAATCATTTTTTAGTTTTTAGCATGAATCTGTACAATCTCATCATTCAGGATAAAGAGGAAGTAACCCTCAACGACGTATTTCTCGGCAGCAATAACCGGGACCAACTGGTGCAGCTTATTAAGGAACACAACTATGTCAAAGAACTGCAGGAATACGGACTTCCTGTGAACAATAAGATTCTTCTCCAGGGAAATTCCGGTTGTGGGAAGACCATGACTGCAAAAGCCGTCGCTAACGCTTTAGGTAAGAGTATCCTGATCTTAAATCTCAGCAATATTGTTTCTTCGCGGATTGGGGAAACTTCACAGAATATTAAAATGATTTTTGATAAAGCTGCCAGGGAAAGGTCTGTCCTTTTTCTGGATGAACTCGATCAGATCGGAAAAGCGCGTGGAAGCGACGATAAGGATGTAGGTGAAATGAGAAGGCTCGTCAATACACTGATTCAGCTGATTGACTATTATCCCGAAAATGCCTTGCTGCTATGCGCCACCAATCATGCGGAGATCATAGACACGGCCCTATTGAGACGCTTCCAGCTGAAGATTAACTACGAGATGCCATCTGCTGAATTCCTGGACACCTTTTACGATAATCTACTGTCTAAATTCCCGGAAGATCTGAGAAATATAGACAGAAAGCACAACATTTCTTTTGCTGAGGCGAAAGACCATGCATTGACCTCCGTAAAATCGGCACTGATCAAAAAACTGGAATCCCGGGAAATCACACAGCCATGAAAGAAGACATCATCCACAACCTTGAGATCATCAATGACAGAATAAAGAAAGCCTGCGAAAAATCAGGCAGAAATCCTGATGAAGTCAGATTGCTGCTGGCAACGAAAACGGTTTCTGCAACACATATTAAAACAGCTTTAGAAAACGGCCAGACCTTAATTGCTGAAAATAAAGTTCAGGAGTTAAAAGAGAAATATGAAGACCTGAAAAATACGACCCATGAAAATCATTTTATAGGACACTTGCAAACCAATAAGATCAAGGATATTTTAAAATATGAGGTGGTTTGTGTACAGTCTCTGGACCGCCTGGATCTTGCAGAGAAACTTCACCAAAGGCTTTTATCGGAAGGAAAAACAATAGATGTTCTGATCCAGGTGAATACATCCGCTGAGGAAAGTAAATTTGGAGTCCATCCTGATAAAGCTATTGAACTGACCAGAAAAGTTTCCGAATTCGGCACATTGAAGATTAAAGGACTTATGACGATCGGTCTTTTCAGTGCAGAAACAGAAAAAGTAAGACCTTGCTTTAAAATCCTGAAAAACCTGCAACAGGAAATCATCAGTCAGAATATTCCCAATGTAGAAATGAAGGAGCTTTCTATGGGCATGAGCGGCGATCTGGAAACGGCGATTGAGGAAGGTTCTACTATCGTACGGGTTGGAACAGCGGTATTTGGAGCTAGGGTGTATCCGGATAGTTTTTATTGGAATGAGGGCGGAGTTTGAGTTTTAGAGTTTTAGAGTTTTAGAGTTTTAGAGTTTTAGAGTTTTAGAGTTTTAGAGTTTTAGAGTTTTAGAGTT
>NZ_JAOAMU010000006.1 GCF_025154075.1 Chryseobacterium herbae | reverse complement strand
AAAACTCTAAAACTCTAAAACTCTAAAACTCTAAAACTCTAAAACTCTAAAACTCTAAAACTCTAAAACTCTAAAACCCGTATCCCGAACCTCGAAACCCTTCCTCCAATCAAACCCCTGAAATAATTTCCGATTCTGAAACTTTATAAGTATTTTTACTGAACTTTTTAATTCAAATAAAAATGATCCAGTATTTAGATAATATCCAACACAAAGATTCAAAAAACTTTTTCCTGATTGCCGGTCCGTGCATCATTGAAGGGGAAGATATGGCGTTAAGAATTGCGGAAAAAGTAATTCAGATCACAGATAAATATAATATTCCTTATATTTTCAAAGGAAGCTTTAAAAAGGCCAACAGAAGCCGTGTAGATTCTTTTACAACTATTGGCGAGGAAAAATCTCTTGAAATTCTTAGAAAAGTAGGCGAGACCTTTAATATTCCTACCACAACGGATATCCACGAAAATGATCATGCGGCGCTGGCTGCACAATACGTGGATGTGTTACAGATTCCTGCATTTTTAGTACGCCAGACCGACCTTTTGGTAGCTGCGGCTGAAACCGGAAAATGTGTAACGTTGAAAAAAGGACAATTTCTTTCTCCGGAATCAATGAAATTTGCGGTTCAGAAAATTACAGATTCCAATAACCAGAAGGTAGCGATCATTGAAAGAGGAAATTCTTTCGGATATACGGATCTGATCGTAGATTACAGAGGTATTCCTACGATGAGAGCATATGCGCCGGTGATTTTGGATGTTACCCATTCATTACAGCAGCCTAACCAGAGTTCCGGGGTGACTGGTGGAAGACCAGACCTTATAGAAACAGTGGCAAAAGCAGGAATTGCGGTAGGAGCAGATGGACTTTTCATCGAAACGCATCCAACGCCGGAAACCGCTTTGTCAGACGGAGCCAACATGTTAAGATTGGATTTATTGGAAGATTTGTTACAAAAATTAACAAGAATCAGAGAATCAATTTTGTAATTGTTAAAAAATCCCTATTTTTAGAAATTCTTAAAACATTTCTTTTGAAAAAACTAGTTTTACCGTTGAGCCTTATGGTTCCTATGCTTATTTTCTCTCAAAATAGAAAAAGAGATACAGCAGATAAAGTAACCGATATTGAGGAAGTCGTTTTCCAGAAAAAAGTAGTCGGAAGAACGAACGACATTACCAATGTCAAGATTTCAGCAAAAGATGCTAAAAATGTAGCCTCTATAAGTGGAGGAATTGAAGGACTTCTTAAAACACTTCCTTCTGTAAACTCCAACACCGAGCTGTCTTCCCAATATATGGTGCGTGGTGGAAACTATGACGAAAACCTTATCTACATCAATGATATTGAGATCTACAGACCTTTCCTGATCAGAAACTCACAGCAGGAAGGGATGAGTATCATCAATCCTGATATGGTTTCTTCAGTGAACTTTTCAGCCGGAGGTTTTGAACCCAAATATGGCGACAAAATGTCTTCAGCCCTGAATATTTACTACCGTGAACCAGAAAAATTTGAACTTTCCGGAGAAGCGAGTTTAATCGGGGGAAGATTGACAACTGGTCTGGCTTCAAAAAATAAAAAACTGACCGCCTTATTTTCAGGGAGATACAGAAATACCAATCTTGTTCTGAATACCCTGAATGAGGATACGGATTTTAACCCTACGTATTGGGATTTCCAGTCATACATCAACTACCATTTCAGCGATAAATTCTCTATGTCCTTCATTGGGTATTATTCCAAGAACGACTATGAAATGGTTCCCAAGGCGAAGACTGTCACTTTCGGAAGCCTTCAGCAGCCTATTACCGTAAATATAGGATATAACGGCCAGGAGCAGGATATGTATAAAAATATGATGGGGACTTTATCAATGAATTATAAGCCGTCCGATAAATGGAAGCTTACATTGGATAGTTTCTCTTATCAGAACAGAGAAAAAGAGTATTATTCTATTGCTTCGGGCTATGAAATCCAGACTTTTGATCCTGTAACTCAATCACCCAATCCGTCTTTTGATGGGGGCGGACAGATAGAACATGCCAGAAACGATCTGTTTGTAAGGACGTATGGAACACAGTTCAGAGCCAAGTTTTCACCTAATATCAATACCGATATAGAAGTCGGTTTCAAATACGAAAAAGAGAACCTCAATGACAATACCAATGAATGGAAGTTGGTAGATGCTGCAGGATACAGTATTCCGTTACCTGTTGATGATCCGAGAACCGGAACTTCAGGAGATTTAAAGCTGTTCTATCATATTGCAGGTAGGAATAAAATAGAACCTTCAAGGCTTTCTGCCTATGCTCAGTATTCTCAGAAATTTTACTGGGGAGCGAGCAAAGTTTTTGTGAATGCCGGAGCCAGAGTTTCCAACTGGAGCTTTAACAAAGAAACTATCTTTTCTCCAAGAGTTCAGTTTGCGATCAAACCCGACTGGGATACGGATATGCTCTTCAAACTTTCCGGAGGGGTCTATTACCAGGCACCTTTCTACAAAGAGATCAAGGATTTGGACGGAAACTTTAATACGAATATAAAATCTCAGCGTTCCATGCAGGTCATTCTTGCCAACGACTATGAATTTTATATGTATGACAGACCGTTTAAGCTGACTACAGAAGCGTATTACAAGAAAATGGATGATCTGATTCCTTACTATATGGATAATGTGAGAATCCGCTATTCCGGTAAAAATAATGCATCAGGTTACGCGTACGGAATTGACACCAGATTATTCGGGGAATTTGTTCCTGGAGTAGATTCTTGGTTGTCTGCGAGTTATGCCAGAGTGTACGAAAATATTGATGGAAAAGGAAATATTCCAAGACCTACGGATCAGAGGTTCAAATTTGCGATGTTCTATCAGGATTATATGCCGAAATTCCCGTCAATGCGTGTGAATCTTACGTTGGTATATGCGATGGGACTTCCGAACGGAGCGCCAGTTTTCACGGATCCTTATCAGTACCAAAGAACGCTGCCTTCTTATAAAAGGGTAGATTTAGGGCTTTCAAAAGTATTTATCGATTCTAAAAACAAGAAAAACCGTTCTGGTTTCTGGGGTAATTTTGATGAATTGACTTTAGGGGTTCAGGTTTTCAATGCATTTAACATCAATAATACAGTAGCTAACCAATGGATCACAGATTACAATACAAGCTCAATGTATGCGGTGCCTGTACGTCTTACGGGACGTTTCTTCAATGTGAAACTGGAATTTAAATTATAGAAATTAGAAGCCAGATATTAGAAGTTAGCGATTAGTGGTATTTGAAATTAAGTAATTAGGAGCGTTAAAAGTTAAACAATGCGCTTAAAAATATCGGAGATATTTCTTAATTCCTCTTTAAAACTTAATAAACTCAATGTCTTAATGTTTAAAATAATACATTTAAAATAAAAAATCATCCATAAAAATCATCTGGATAAAAAATAAAGAAAAGCTTCTGAATCTTTCAGGAGCTTTTTCGTTGGGCAGAATTTTATAACAAGTATACACAATTTTATAACAGGGGTTTCACGGATATTTTTACCTTTGTCTTATCAATGAAAAAGATTCTCGCCATATTATTCTCTGTTTTCTACTTCGGGTTTTCTTCCGGAGCAGCGTTCAGCGTACATTTTTGTATGGAAGAACTTGTTTCCGTAAGCCAGAAAACCACGGATATCTGTGGTAAATGTGGGGTCAAAGAAAAAAAAGGATGTTGTAAGACTGAAATTAAGGTAGTAAAAGTAGATGATTCCCAAAAATCTGATCTGCTGATGATCGACTTTTTAAGTCAGATCGCTCCAACCCTTACACAGCAGGATTTTTTCTTTACCGACAGATCTTTTTCCGCTACGAAATTTACCCAAATAAGAATCAACGGACCACCCGAATACAGGCCGGTTCCCATTTATCTCAATCATTGTAATTTTAGAATTTAAGATCCGTCTGTTGTCTGGTATTGTTCAGATGATCATTCCTTCGCTGACAACACGGCTCAACGCATCATGCGTCTCAATTATTCTTTATTAAAAATTAATTCTAAAATTTAAAACAATGAAAAAGTATATCATTACAGCAGCCCTATCTTTATTTTCAGTTATTTCACTTTCCGCACAGTCTAAAAAAGACGCTCAGGTTTCAAAACTGTACCAGAACTATATTGCTATTAAAGCAGCTTTAGCTTCAGATGATGCAGATAAAACCTCAAAAGCAGCTGCAGAATTCATCAAAACAGCTTCAACGGTTGATTATAAATTGGTTTCGGAAGGGAATCTGAATATTCTGAGAAAAGATGCCACTGTTATTTCCGATGCAAGAAATATTTCTGCCCAAAGAGAAACATTTTCCAACCTTTCTGAAAATATGATTGGCTTAACAAAAGAGTTTAAACTTTCTGAAAAACCAGTTTATATACAGTACTGCCCAATGGCTGATTCAAGCTGGTTAAGCAACGAAAAACAGATCGCTAATCCTTACTACGGAAAATCTATGCTTTCTTGCGGAAGTGTAAAGTCAGAGATCAACTAATTATCGTATTTAGTTTTAAAATAACAAGTTGCATAGCCTAGGTTATATTTGACTTTAATCTTTGCAGCTTTTAAAAAGTTCGAAATATTATGAAAAAATTCATCTTGTTTCTGGTGCTTTTGTTCTCTGTTTTTACATTCGCTCAAACAACGAAAACCTATTATACATGTCCGATGCATGCCGAAGTAGTATCTTCAAAACCTGGAGACTGCCCGAAATGCAAAATGACACTGGTAAAGAAAACTGTTGTGATGAAACCAAAAGTTACGGCACAACCGGAACAGAAAGCAATACAGAAGCCAACAGAAACTAAAAATAAAGTTCAGGTTGAGAAAAAGACTAAAGCTAAGGTAAAGGTTAATACAACCCCCAAAGTTAAAACCTTGGTAAAATCTAATCCTCAGCCTAAAACCCAATCTCAATCTCAGTCTCATTCTATCTACAATTGTCCGATGCATCCTGAAGTCACTTCAGACAAGCCCGGGAAATGCCCGAAATGCGGAATGGAACTGGTAGAAAAAGAGAGCCATCAGCACGTTGCTACAGAAGAACCAAAAACGGAATCATCGGTATTCAAAAGAAATTCTGAAAATGGAAAAGTAACGTTTGGTGGAAAGACGGTGAGATATGACCTGTATGTAAAAGATACGATCGTCAATTTCACCGGGAAAAACCGAAGAGCGATTGCCATCAATGGAAAATTACAGTCTCCGACTCTATATTTCACGGAAGGAGATACAGCGGAAATCTATCTTCACAATATGCTGAAGGAAAATACAGGACTTCACTGGCATGGTGTAATCCTTCCCAATGAGCAGGATGGCGTTCCATACCTTACCACAAAGCCCGTAACACCAGGTGAAACACATTTATATAAATTTAGAGTATCACAAAACGGAACGTACTGGTATCATTCACATGAAGCATTACAGGAACAGATCGGAATGAATGGAATTCTGGTGTTCAATAAAAGAGAAGGTGAGCCTAAAATAGCTTATACAAAAGAAATTCCGGTGTTACTCGGAGACTGGAGTGATGAAGATCCGATTCAGATTGCAAGAAGGCTTCATATGGCCAATACAGATTGGTATGCGATTAAAAAGAATGCGGTACAAAGCTACTGGGAGGCCATTAAATCCGGAAATTTCGGGACAAAAGCTCTGAATGAGTGGAAAAGAATGGAGGCGATGGATGTAAGTGACGTTTACTACGATAAATTCCTGATCAACGGACTTCCAAGCTCTGATTATGCTAATCTGAAAGCCGGTGATAAAGTCAGGTTGAGAGTCGCCAACGGTGGATCATCCACTTATTTCTGGCTGAATTATGGAGGCGGAAAAATAAAAGTGATTGGAAATGACGGAAATGATGTGGTCCCGGTGGAAGTGGACCGTCTGATTATAGGGGTTTCTGAGACCTATGATATTGAAGTTACGATTCCCGAAAACAAAAGCTTTGAATTCCGTTCCACATCGGAAGACAGGGTAGGACATGCTTCACTTTGGCTGGGTTCCGGTGAAAAAGTAGAAGCACCAAATTTACCGAGATTATTGCTTTTTGAAGGAATGAAAATGATGAATGGTATGATGGAAATGAGCGGTAACATGAAGCCGATGAATATGACGATGGGCAATCAGATGATGGATATGAATGAAGTGATGTATCCTGAACTTTCCGAAAGCCAGCGAAAAATGACGATGAAGCACATGAATGAAATGATGGGGATTAAGACCAAGGAAGAAGACCATTCAAAGGTAGTTTCGGGACATGAAAATCATTCCGGGATGGATATGAAGGAAGAGAAAACGATCAAAAGGCTATCCTATAATATTTTAAAATCTCCTGAAAAGACGATTCTTTCGGATGAAAATGTAAGAGAACTGAAATTTACGCTGGAAGGAAATATGAATCAATACCTGTGGACGCTGGATAATAAAACGGTTACAGAAACAGATAAGATCCTAGTGAAAAAAGGGGAGATCCTGAGAATTACGATGTATAATAATTCAATGATGCGCCACCCGATGCACCTTCACGGCCATGATTTCAGACTGATCAATTCAAAAGGAGAATATTCCCCTTTGAAAAACGTAGTCGATATTATGCCGATGGAAACCAATACCATTGAATTTGCCGCCAACCAGGATGGCGACTGGTTTTTCCACTGTCATATTTTATATCATATGATGGCCGGAATGGGAAGGATATTCAGCTATGAAAATTCAAAACCGAATCCACAGCTGCCGAACAGAAAACTGGCCTGGAAAAATTTCCTGAAGGATAATAAAATGATCAGCTCTATGGGAATGCTGGATATTGCAAGCAATAAAGTGCATGCCGAAAGTATGACGATGTTCGGACCAAGATGGGCAAATCTGAATCAGTTTCACTCTAACTGGGATTTTGATCACTTTGAAGGAAATGTAAAAGTAGGAAGATTCTTAGGGAAATTCCAATGGGCACTTCCTTATGCAGGTTTTAGAATTCAGAAAAACCACGAGATTATGGAGCGACAGATGACAGAAGATATGGGCATGAAGTTCCGGGGCAAAAAGACATGGTTCGGACAGGAGAAAGCTTCAAAAAATCAATATGCCTTCATGGTCGGTGTGCAGTATCTTTTACCGATGTTGGTCACTGCGGATGCAAGTGTAGACCAGAACGGGAAAGTATTGCTGGAATTGAGCAGAGAAGATATTCCGATTTCCAGAAGAATAAGAGGAAATTTTACCCTCAACTCTGACGGAGAATTTTCAACAGGATTGAGATATATTCTACAAAAATGGGTGTCAGTATCCGGGAACTATGATAATGAAATGGGCTGGGGAGCCGGACTTACTTTAACCTACTAAAGAGAGGGCTGCCAGATAAATGGCAGCCTTTTTTATTCTGCTTATTTCAAACACAAGCAGCATAAATATCTTTGTCGGAATCGTGTTATTTGTGAAATCATTAGTGCTATTTGTGTTTAAAACTAAAAATAAAAAGCCGGTTCATGATTAAATGAACCGGCTCTCTTTATTTCACCACTGAATATAATCAGTAATTTTATCATTTTACTTCGCAGCTTTCGGTGCGGCTTCTTTTGCTTTTTCAGCTGGTTTATAGGTAACATTTTTGATATCAACCGTCATTTCCTTTAAACGCTTGGCTACCGCTTCCGGCATCTCTTTCTGGTATCTTCCTCCGATAACTTCTGAAAGAAATTTCTCCGTTTCAGCATACATTGCCATATTATTAACCGGTTTTCTGAATCCGTGTCCTTCATCATCTGCCAGAATATAATTTACTTTTTTCCCTTTTTCACGAAGAGCAATCACAATTTGGTCTGCTTCAGCTTGTTTTACTCTTGGATCATTTGCTCCCTGAATAATTAATAAAGGTTTTACAATTTTATCAACGCTAAATAACGGGCTTGCTTCCTTAATCAGCTTTTTACCTTCTTCCGTTTTCGGATCACCCACCATTCCATACAGGAAGGCACGTCCGGATTCCCAATAAGCGGGAACAGAATCCAATAGCGTAAAAATATTACTAGGTCCAACGATGTCCACTCCTCCGGCATACAGATCAGGGGTAAAAGCCAAACCTGCCAATGTTGCATAGCCACCGTAGCTTCCTCCCATAATGACTACTTTATTTTTGTCAGCAATTCCGTTGTCAATAAGGTATTTTACGCCCCAGGTCACATCATCCTGCATGAGTTTTCCCCATTGTAAATCGCCACCGTTTTTGAATTTTTTACCATAACCTCCGCTTGCTCTGAAGTTGGGCTGTAGTACGGCATAACCTCTATTAGCTAAAAATTGAACTGTTGAATTATAGCCCCAGTAATCTCTTGGCCCCTTTGGTCCGCCATGTACCAAAACAACGACAGGCAGATTTTTTCCCGTTGATCCTGTTGGCACCGTCAGATAAGCAGGAATTTCCAGGCCGTCACTGCTTTTGTAAGTGACAGGGGTCATGGAAGCTAAGTACTTTTCAACTTTTTTTAATTCGATTCTTGGGGTATACTGGAAAATCAGCTCTTTGGTTTTTGCATCGAAGAAATAAGCTTCGGAAGCATATTTGTCGCCCCAAACGGAGATTAGAAACTTCGAATAATCTTTTGTAGAGCTTGCAAAGTCAACTTCTCTTCCCGGGAATTTACTTTGTAGAAATTGATAATTAGCTTCCCATGTTTTGTCTTTCCAGTAGTTTTCAGTTTTATCTCCGGTATAGGATGTTGAAATGATTTTTCTTGTATTTCGGTCCATAAATAACCCTCCGAAATCAACTTTTCCTTTCGGATCGCTTTCGACTTTCGTTGTTTGTTTGGTTTTCGGATCCATCAGAAATAAAGTAGATTTGTCGAGATCACCCTTATCCGTTACCAGATAGAATTTTGAATTATCTTCATTCCAGTTGGCAATATAAGCGCCTTCCGTTACTAATGTCTCATAGATGGGGGTCAGTTTATCACCTTCTTTGTACAGGAATTGAGTGGTTCCTTTTTCGTCTGTTTTGGACAGAACTCTCAATTTTTCATCCCAGTCGAATTCATATCCTGTGATGCGGTCTTTATTTTCGTAAATCTTTTTCAGTTCACCGGTAGAAATTTTCAGTGAATACAGATCATGCCATGCTTTATCACGGTTGTTCAGCCCGATCATCATCAAATCAGGATCTTTTTTACTGACCATCTGAATCTGAGCGGTTACCTCATTAAGCGGCGTTAAATTTCTTGATTCAGGAACGCCTTTGGCTACGGTTGCGGTAGGATCTACTGCGAAAATATTCATATTTTCATCCCCGTTTTTGTCTTTTACGTATAAGATGTATTTTCCGTTTTCTGACCAGAAATATCCTGCCATAGGACGTTTGCTATCAGTTAATGGGCGGGCTTTATCAAAAGGTTCGTCCGCTTTTTTCACCCAGATATTCATGATCCCTTCGTATTGTTTCATAAAAGAGATCCATTTTCCATCCGGACTCAACTGTCCGCCTGAAATTTCAGGATTACCATAAAATAATTCTCTGTCCAGCAATGGAACTTCCTGCGCGTATGTTGTATGAGATCCTATCATTATGAGTAGTAAATAAAAGATTTTTTTCATTTTTTATTTAAATATATGAAAAAAACACTTATTGGTGAAATTTTAAATAAAAGTATGCTTTTGATTTAAGTTGTTGAAAATTATTAACTTAAATAAAAATTTTGTTTGTTTTTTTTAACAAAAGCAACATTGTTGCATTTATTTTATTTATTCAATTATTTTAAAATAGTGCGTATATAATCCCTTATTTAATAGAATTTGAAGAGTATAATTCTAAAAATAAAAATAAAGGTGTTTAAATGAAGTTCATCTTGATATCCTTGAAAACCTAATGATTCTTAATCGGTCAAAAATTCTGTTGATTTAATTTGTAATCAATTACATTTCAAGTTGAATGATCTTTTCTGCCAGCTTTTGATGGGTACTTTCCGGAATTAGTCGCATGAAAAAATTGCGTAATGTATTGCCTTTTTCCCACTGCGAAATCTTTCCTATTTTCCAGCTGGTATTGACAATATAATCTACTTTTTTCCTTCTGATCTTCTGAAAATCCTCGAAAACCCTGTTGAAATTCCTGCTGTTTTCCAATAATCTTCCGATGATATATGCGTCTTCAATAGCCTGACAAGCTCCCTGACCCATATTGGGAGTGGTCGCGTGAGCAGCATCTCCGATCAGACATAGGTTGTCGGAATACCAAGTTGGAATAGGAGAGAGGTCAATTATGTCATTAAGAATAATATTTTCTTTTAAGGTCGCATCAAGAATATTTAAAATAAGGGGATGAAATTCGCTGAAAATTTCAGAAAGAGTCGAATACCGGTTATGTTTTTGTTCATTGGCGACTGCATACCAATACACTTTTTTCTCTGAAATTTTCACAAAACCGAAGCGCCTTCCTTTTCCCCACATTTCAATGGCCTCCTGATTAAATTGTTCAGGTAAATCAAATTCTGCCAATCCACGCCAGCATTTCTGGCCTGCGTTTCTGATATTTCCGGTTTCTAGAATCTGGTTTCGGATCCTGGATCTGATGCCGTCGGCTCCAAAGACAATCTCGCTTTCTGCCTGAATCCCGTTTTCAAAATTTAAAACATAGTTCTCTTTCTTTTCGATTTTGCTTAAAGAATGATTGAGTTGAATATGTTTGTAACCCATGTTTTCTGCCAGGATTTTCTGCAGTTCAGCCCTGTGGATCGCTACATTACAGGAATTGTATTTCTTTTCAAGCACAAGAATACCGGTTTTTGTGATAGGTTTCAACGATTCATCCGTTATGGAAATTCCGTGAATTCTATTGCCTGCATTCTCAATTTTTTCTTTTAATCCTAATCTGTCAAAGATCTGCATGGCATTAACGGCCATCATAATTCCGGCTCCCACAGGTTTTATTTCCGGAGCTGACTCGTATATGGTAAAGTCAAGTTGTTGCTGTTTCAGAATATTTCCCAGAGCCAGTCCGCCGATTCCGGCTCCTATAATTGAAATGCTGTTCATGAGCAAAGGTTTTAATCTTGCTAAAAAGTTAAAATATAATTTTCAGATACTTTTTTAAATCCATACTTATTGAAAAAATGATGAGCTCCGGTATTATCAAGCCCACTTTCCAGCATTATAAAGCTGATTTTCCAGTTTTTAGATTCTTCTACAGCCTTTTTCAGAAGTGTACTTCCAAGCGATTGTCCTCGCAGAGAATGATCCAGAAGCATATCTTCCAGCACCGCATAGTTCTTAAACCCGCTGATTACATTAAAAACCAACATTCCGATGATTTTTCCTTCCTCATTTTCAGCAATCAGGATATTTAATTTTGAATTTTGATCAGCGTCAAAGCCGGAGTTGAATTGTGCCGTTAATATGGCTTTAAGGTCAGGATTCCAGTGGTTTGAATCTAAAGCCCGCCCGGAAATAATCTCGCCGTGGGAAATATAAGAGTCTGTCTTATGTTTGATGAAAAAATCAACCAATTCTTCGGTGCGGGTAGGTTCAGTAAGCCATTTTGTGGTGTAGTTCATTATTTTATTTCAATTTTTTTCAATTCGTCAAGAAGTTGATTCTGCTTTTTGATAAAGTTTTCCAGGCTATCCGTTTTCATGGGATGTGCATTCTGGTATTTTCCGATTTCAGGAAGTGTCTTTCTGATCTTAAAAGCGGTGTACAGATTATTGATGTCATCACCATTTTTATTCACTTTCGCGATCAATTCTTTTACTTTACTTATTTTCTGGTTGTAAGCTTCGTCGTTTACTTTAATCTCTTTTTCCAGTTGCTGCTTTAGAAGGGAATCCTTAATAGTACCGGCCTGCAGATAGGCATCGGAATAATAAGATTCAGATTTATGAAGTGTTTCTCCATAGATTTCCAAGACCTTTCCGTTTTCTTCATATAAATGGGTCAGTCTGTCGTCCAGAGCTTTCAGATTTTTATCATTTTTGATCAGTTCGAAATAAATTTTATCGATCATATTATCTTTACGATAACTTTTTAAAGAACCTGAAACAGAAGATTCTGCGTTATCGACGGCATTTTCCACAGCCGGAACATTTCCGGGTTTGTTTTCTTTACAGGAAAGCATGAATAAAGCCAAAGCGGAAGCGAAAAGTATTTTTTTCATATTTTTTTTTTGATTGGGTGTTCCTTATTAGTTGAAGATAGTCTAAAAATTGTTACAGCTTAATCTTAAAATTTGTATTTTCCTAATTTTCAGTCTTGTCTTTGAAAAATATTAACCTTTGCTGATTTAAATTTTAAATATAATATTACTGATTTTTTTTACCGTAAAGGTAGACAAGGAAATTAATAACGCTTTAGTTTTAAGATAAACAAAGGCGTTTCACTCATAAAAGTAATACAAGGTAAATTTATAGTATTTGATTTGCATCCTTGTCTATTGATCCTTACATTCTTAATAGACGATATAAAAAAACGGAGCCTGAAAACAGACTCCGCATACATTGTTTTTACGCTAAAAATTATTTACCTAGGTAAGATTTTAGGATCTTGCTTCTGGTATTATGTTTTAGTCTCTTAATTGCTTTTTCTTTAATCTGACGTACTCTCTCTCTTGTAAGATCGAAAGTTTCACCGATTTCTTCTAAAGTCATAGGATGTTTTCCGTTCAGTCCGAAGTATAATCTTACCAGATCAGCCTCTCTTGGAGTCAAAGTGTTCAATGCTCTCTCGATTTCAATCTGAAGAGATTCAAGCATCAAATCTTTGTCCGGGCTTGGAGATTCTCCTGAACGCAATACATCATAAAGATTAGAATCTTCACCTTCTACTAAAGGTGCATCCATAGACAGGTGTCTTCCGGAGTTTTTCATAGATTCTTTAATATCTTCCTCGCTCATGTCAAGAACTTCAGCCAATTCTTCCGGAGAAGGTGGTCTTTCATTTTCCTGTTCAAGGTGAGCGTATGCCTTATTAATTTTGTTGATGGAGCCGATTTTATTCAACGGAAGCCTTACAATTCTTGACTGCTCAGCTAATGCCTGTAAAATTGACTGACGAATCCACCATACCGCATAAGAGATAAATTTGAAACCTCTAGTTTCATCGTACCTTTTTGCTGCTTTCATCAATCCTAAGTTACCTTCATTAATCAAATCGGGTAAAGAAAGACCTTGATTTTGGTATTGCTTAGATACGGAAACTACGAAACGAAGGTTGGCCTTGATTAATTTCTCCAGTGCTGCTCTGTCGCCCGCACGTATTCTTTGTGCCAATTCTACTTCTTCGTCCGCAGTGATCAGTTCCACTTTACCAATTTCCTGCAAATACTTGTCTAATGAAGCAGTTTCCCTGTTGGTAACCTGCTTAGTGATTTTTAATTGTCTCATCTATTTTTATCCTCAAAAAAGAGTTACTATATATTATACGTATGAAGTGGTAAAAAGGTTACACCAGTTTTAATTATTTTTTAAATTTAGGGGTGGAAGGGTAGAATTAAGATGGGAGATGTCAGACATCAGATTTCAGACGGGGGTATGTAGGGATAAAGATGGGAAGGGAGTTTTTTTTAATCTTTATCTTAGCCTTAGCCTAAATCTCAGACTTAATAAAAAAAGCGAAACCGAAGTTCCGCTTATATTGTGAAGAATAAATAATTAAAAATTAAAAATTCTTTTTTATGGTTAGTACGATTAATAGTAATCAGCAACTAACAACCCTTAAAATAATTCGTTCAATACTTTTGCCAGTCTGAGACCTCCGTAAAGAAGCTGTCTTTCAAGCGTATCATTGAATTTGTACTGATAATCGTACGATAATTTTGAATCATTTGGAGTCTGTGCATAAATCTTGTTGGCGATTTTATGAGAATCATATAACCAGTCTTCCAGCGTTCCAGTCTGGATTTGTGCTACTTCTTCCTTAGATTTGATATCTAAAAGGTTAGCATATTCCGTGTAGCTGTATTTCTGTGAATCTACCAGCTTTCCGTCCCATACAGAATGAAGATTGGTTTTATCTCCGAAATAGGTGACATTGATTTTGTTTCCTCCAAGATCTTCCGCTCTACCTACGTGAAGAGGCTGTGCAAGGTCTCCCATAATATGAATAAGGAAGATTAGAGCAATTTTTCTGTCTTTTGCAGAGGTTTTTTCGTCTTTGATCTGGCTGGACAAAGTGTTCACCTGCGTGTAAAGACTTGGACCTGCCTGCATTTTAAGGTTCTGGTCAAACGTTTTAAAATCAGCCATTGGATCAACGTTTACATAATGCCATGATGAAGCCTGCTTCCATGCTCCGGTGGTGTCAGACTTGATAAAATCCGGCCAGTTGGCCCAGTACGCAAGGCGTTCTTTACCCATTATTTTTTTGATCTCTCTTCTTGCTTTGCCCGACAGATGGTTTTCTGCGATCTCTGCGATCACACGGTGCCCCGTTAATCCCCATGCATACGAATAAAGTGAAGATGAAATGAATGCTAAAATCAGAATTTTAGAATAAATACTTTTCATTATAAATAACATTTTACAAGCTGCAAAGATACGTCCCGGTTTCGGAACCTGAATCAATTATGATCAATTTCTTGCCTGTGAGATGTTAATAAAAATTAATCTAAATAAAAAAAGTATGGTATAAAATTCTCTAAATACTGAAAATCAAGCCTGTTTTATACTATAAATACCTATACGTCAATTATAACCTTTATTTTTTTAATATTGGCCCTTAAACCCTGTAAAGCGCAGTATTACCGTATTTTTACGGAATTTGTCATAGATAATTCCTTTTAATGCAGATAAATTAGTATTTTTAAAATAAAATTATTAGCAAATTATTTTTTCAAACTTATGAGATATATTATCTTTACAAGTCATAATCACAGGAAACACTATGTATGAGAATAATATTGTAGACATGTATTACAATAAACTGCAGACCGACTTCAAAGCTGAAGCTGTAGCGGTGAATCTTTTGAAATATCAGCGGGCGGTAAGTAATATATTTATAGAGCGGATCGGGATCAACGACCGTGCGTATCTCAAAGATATCAAAAGTATTTCGAGCAGTTATTTGGGATTTGATGAAGAAGTCTTCACCATTGAAACGTATAGAGAAGGCATTTATGACTATCTCCCGGAAGGGCTTTTCCATCCGCCGTCTTTGGGAGCTTCCCGAAAAAATGTAGATACCGTAGTCCGCGAGATCCGGAAGCAGAAGAGAGTAGAAGAGGATGCCCGGAAATTTTTCCGGCCTTTTGAGCTTGAGATTTTTTTTACAGAGATCAGTTCCCTGCTTAAGGAATCGGAGTTTGATATTTCAAGCAGCACAGACACGCTTTTGGATACGGTGAGTGAACTTTGGCCGCTTATTAAAATGCTTGATGAGCAGAGCGCCTATATTTTCATCTATATATTGCCGTTTTTTCACCAGATCAGAGGCGACAAGAGGTGGTTTGAAAGATGCATGACTGCTTTTCTGCAGGTACCGGTAGAAGTTACTTTTACACCTAATATTATTGATAAGATAGAAAGGAATGACGATTCTATGTTATTGGGGAATTCAAAGTTGGGAGTTACCTATATTCCAAGCGGAAGACATATGGACGGACAGCGGAACTGGGTGGTAAATATTGGCCCGATTCCTTATGAGGATATGAAAAAGTATATTCCCGGAAGCCCGTTCAGAAATGTACTGCAGGCTTTATATGATTATTTTCTTCCCGTAACGGTAGATGTGGAGGAGAATTTTATCACAGAGAAACTGGAATATTCATTCAGTCTGGAAGATGATGAAAGAAATGCCAGCCGTCTCGGATACTCTACATTCCTCTAAAATAATTTATTATATTTACAACGACCTACCAAGTATAAATTTGAAAAAAAACTAATGGAAATTTCTTCAGTAAAAGGTATTTTTTTAAGGTATATTTTAATGCCTTTAATCGCAGTAATCATGATGTTTATTCTGGGGATAATCAGAAGAAACAAGCCTGCTATCAAAATTAAGGTAATTATTATATACGTCCTCCTTTGCAGCTTATGCCTTGCATTGCCGGGGATTTTCGGTTTTGCAGGAAGTCTTTTTAATCCGTACTGGTACCTTATTGCCCAGATTTTCTATCTTATTTTTGGGATCATTCATGTCAATTTACTGCACAGATATTTCAGAAAGCATATTGATTCCGTAGGGATGAGTATCCTGTTTGAGTCGATACTTTCATTGACGTGTATTGCTTTCGGAGGGTTTTTATTTACATTAATATTCAATTGGATCAGCAAAGGAACGGGATATGCCGTAATGGCTGCCACAAGTATGGTCATCTTTGTCGTTCCGATGGTATTTTATTACTGCTATGTTCAGTTTATCAGCATTCCTTTTGATATTTATAAAACGTGGAGATATTCTCCGGATCAGAAACTTCCGGATTTTGAAGGGGCTGATTTTGACCGATTAATGGTACTGAATGTTGAATTGAGCAAAAACCTTGAAGATACCAACCGATTCAGGATCAAAGCTAAAACGCTGCCGACCGGAGTAACTTTCGGAGACTGGTTTTATAGAGTAGTGGACGATTATAACCATAAGAATCCCAACTCTATCATTAACCTTTCGGATATAGAAAAAGAACCTTATTACTGGATTTTTTACACCAAAAAATCGTTTTTCAGTTTTAGAAAATATATTGATTTCGACCAGGATATCTCTACGAACGGCATTTCAGAAAATGAAGTGGTAATCTGCAAAAGAGTGATCCAGCATGAGGAAGAAGGAGTATTGAAAAAATCATAATCACAGAAAATTTAAAAAGTATTACATATGATACAGCCTATTAAACATTTTGCGATCAATTGGGTAGATGGGATGAAAGTTTCCCAGAGACACCTTAATGATCAGGATAATTTTTTAATTGATACGATCAGAGATTCCAGTTCGCTTGGGATCAACATATATAATTACGGACTTCTGCCTATTTCAAACGAATTTACAGACAAAACCATCTTTGACGTCCATAATACCGCTACCAATGATGTACAGCTTGTGATCAAAAGATGCAGCGCTATTACCATGGCCGGTTATCGTATTGATTTAACGGATAGGAGAGTCAGTGTAAAATCTCTGGCCAGATCTATGAGTGAAGAGCAGGCAGATGGGGATTATTACATCCTGATCTCTGTGAATCCTTTTGATAAAGTGCCTTTCGGAGATATTGACCCGGAGGAAATTCCGCCCCGTCATCCAAGCGCACAGCCGAATCACCACATCGAGTTGCTTCCTGTCACTTCCCTGAACAGCAGCTATTCCGGAGGCAATTATCTGATCATCGGAAAAGTAGACCTGAAAGCCAATATCGCACAGGTAGATTCTAATTTTATTCCGCCGTGTACTTCTATTCAAAGTCATCCTGTTTTGCTGGATTATTATGGTAGCTATGCAAAATCCATAGGAAACCTGCAGCAGTACGCGTTTAAGATCATTCAAAAAGCTTCTCATAAAAACCAGAATACGGCTTTGGCACAGAATGTAAAGTTCCTGTGTACCACCATGGTAAATACTTTTGGAGATATGTATTTCCAGTTCAGAAATATTATTCCTTGGCAACCGCCTGTATTTTTGATAGAGAATTTTGCAAAATTAGCCCTTCATCTGTATAATTCTACCCAGCTTCTGGTACCTGCGGAACTGGAAGAAATGCTGAACTACAGCTTAGAATGGAGTGAAATTGCACCTCATACTTTATTGAATCAGCTTTCTATCGTAGCAGAAACCAATTATGATCACCACAATTGTGGAGAACCGTTATTGTACATCCAGCAAATGCTTCGCAGCTTAGAAATTATTTTCTCTAAACTGAGCGAGCTTGATTACATCGGTCAGAGAAAAGAAAACATCATTGTTAACGAACAGGAAGTTTCTTCAAACACCAATCCGAAGAGAGGTTGGAGCGTTTTAGATTAATGGAAACATTTAAAAATATAAATCCCGGAGATCAATTTTCGGGATTTTTTATGCGTAAAAACTAAATTAAAGCGGGAAATTATCAATCAATTTGAAAAATAAATAGAACATGGACCTACATACTATCAGACAGGATACCGTCGGCTGTGCAGATAAAATATTTTTAAACAGTGCCGGAGGGTCTTTGATGCCGGAAATTGTGGTTAAGACAATGATCGATCACATTTATCTAGAACAAGAATACGGAGCGTATGAAGCAGCTGACAGGAATGCAAAAAAGATCAATAAGTTTTATAAAGAAGCAGCTAAATTAATTAATGCTAAGCCGGAAAACATGGCTTTTACAGTAAGCTCTACCGATGCCTATGCTAAAGCTTTGTCCAGTATTCAATTTGTAAATGAAGATGTTATTATTACAACGAATGATGACTATATTTCCAATCAAATTGCTTTTTTTTCGCTGCAGAAAAAGCTGGGTATTAAGATTGTAAGAGTTAAAAATCATCCTGATCATGAACTGGATTTAGAAGATTTGGAAGATCTGGTTAAAAAGCATCATCCAAAACTTGTTGCAGTCACCCATATTCCAACAAATTCCGGGCTTATCCAGAATGTGGAAGGCGCCGGAGAAATCTGCCGCCGCTATGATGTGTTGTATCTTGTTGATGCCTGTCAGTCGGTAGGACAATTGGCGGTAGATGTTGATAAAATAGGCTGCGATTTTCTCACGGCTACAGGACGTAAATTTATGCGAGGACCCAGAGGAACCGGATTTCTATACGTTTCGGATAAGGTCTTAGAAAGAGAGCTTGCTCCGGTTTTTTTGGATATGAATGGCGCAGAATGGACAGAATTCGATGATTATAAACTCCTGAAAACCGCAAAAAGATTTGAGCATTGGGAAACTTCTATCAGTTCGATTTTAGGATTTACAGAAGCTGCAAAATACGCGAATAGAATTGGCCTTCAGAATATTGAAATTTATAATAGAAAATTAGCAGAAAAGCTAAGGATCGGCCTGCAGAACAATGGTTTAAGGACATTAGACGAAGGAAGGAATTTAGGAAGTAACGTTACTTTCTGTGCCTCTGACGGAAGCATCGACAGGATTTATAAAGTACTGAAAGAGAATAATGTCTATTTTTCCGTAAGCAATAAAAGCAATGCTCTGATTGATTTTACGTTAAAAAATATCAATAGCGCTATTCGTCTGTCGCCGCATTATTTTAATACTTCTGAGGAAATTGAGGAAGTTATTAAAATGCTTGAACTTTAGGATCTGGTGGCTTCGGGAGCCTCTGCCACCCAGTAATTGTTGAGATAGTAGAAATAGAATAATCGTTCATTTCATAGCTTAACCGGAGCATTGGTGGCAGAGGCTCCCGAAGCCACCAATGAACCTTATTTCTTCACTAATATCTTCTCCGTAGCTTTCCTGCTCAGAATTTCCTTATTATCCCCAATTTCTATGGTCATTGATTTATCAAAGTCTTCAATTTTAATAACCTTGATCTTCGTATTCAGGAGGAGTTTTCTTTCAGTTAAATAGCTCAGAAACCCGTCGTCGGAGAGTGTAACGGAAGCGAAAACTACAGTTTCTCCGGGTTTGCATGCGCTCAGTTTAAGAAGATCCTGCGAAATAATATTTCCGTCTTTGTCGGGAATAGGTTCTCCGTGCGGATCAAATTTAGGATAATCCAGGATTTCGTCCATTTTGTCAAAAAAGATCTGTGAATGGACGTGTTCCAGCTGTTCTGCAATCTCGTGGACATTTTCCCAGCCGAAATTCATTTTTTTCACTAGAAACATTTCGGTTAGCCTGTGTTTACGGACGACCAGTGCGGCTTCACGCTTTCCGCTTTCTGTAACTACCAGCGGCTTGTATGTTTCATAAATGACCCATTTTTTGTCGGCAAACTTCTTCATCATGTTATTCACACTCGGCATTTTTACGTTTAAAAATTTGCTGAGCTCATTGATCGTTACTTTCCCTTCATTGTCAACTAAATGAAACAAAGCCTTCAGATAATTTTCTTCTGTTAATGTTGTTCTCAAAATGTTAGATGATTTTCACTACAAATCTAACAAAATATTATGTAAAATCTGCTCTTGTTATTTTAACTTTTTTTAATTTTACTCTATGAAATTTTCTTTTAAAAACGACTATTCTGAGGGGTGTCACCCGAATATTCTACAAGCACTTGTACAAACTAATTTGAATCAGCAGGCCGGATATGGCGAAGATGAATATTCTGCTCAAGCCAAAAAACTGATTAAAGATAAAATTAAGAATCAGGATTCTGATGTTTATTTGGTTTCCGGAGGGACACAGGCGAACCTGATTGTGATTTCATCCATTCTGAGACCTTATCAATGTGTGATCTCCGCCGCGCCGGGCCATATTTTAAATAATGAAACCGGAGCTATTGAAGCAACAGGCCATAAAGTGTTAAGCATTGAAACTGAAGACGGTAAACTGAGACCTGCTGACATTATTCCGGTTCTGGAAAGTCACAGCAATGTTCCGCATCAGGTCATGCCGAAGTTGGTGTATATATCAAATTCTACGGAGTTGGGAACCATTTATTTAGCTCATGAACTGGAAGAGCTTTCAGTATTTTGCCGTCAGAATGGGCTTTATCTGTTTATGGATGGTGCCAGATTAGGACATGGACTTACCTCGGAAATCAGTGATCTGACCCTGGAAAGAGTAGCGGAACTGACGGATATATTTTATCTGGGCGGTACAAAAAACGGAGCAGTGATAGGAGAAGCTATCGTAATTAATAATAAAGATCTACAGCCGGATTTCGCCTTCAATATCAAGCAGAAAGGAGCTTTACTGGCTAAAGGACGTCTTTTGGGAATCCAGTTTATGGAGTTGATGAAAGACGATCTGTATTTTGATCTGGCGAAACATGCCAATATTCAGGCGATGAAGATCAAAAATGCAATGAAGGAAAGGGGCGTACAGTTTCTGTCTGATACCTACACCAACCAGATTTTCCCAATTATCAGCAATGAACTGATTGAAATTCTATCAGAACATTTTGAATTTTACGTCTGGAAAAAGATAGATGAACAATCTTCTGCGATCCGCCTTATTACCTCGTGGAATACGGGTGATGAAGCGGTAGAACGTTTTATAGAACTGATTCAAAAAGAACTTTAGTAAAAGATAATAAAAAGGTGGCTTCGAGTTTTTCTCAGCCACCTTTTTATCTTGCTTGACATTGATTATTGGTCTTCAGTCAGTATATTTTTAATTCCCGCAATGATCTCGCTTTCAAACTTTTTCACTTTCTGTTTTTTCATCATCATATAAATGCCGATCGGAAAACAGAAAATCAGGTAAAGGACCGCTGAGTCCAGGCAGGTTTCCGTGCTTACTTTTCCTATTTCAGGATTGGTAGTGATTTTCACGTTGCCGGTTAAGGTAAATCCGCTGGTTCTCACCTGAAGTGCTCCAAAACCGGTCTGAATTTTATATTGAGGAAAGGTTTTCTTTAAGCGCTCTATAAATTCACTTTTTGAAAATGGCTGAATTGAAAATGCTGCATAATACTACTTTATTGTTGTTTCTAATGAGCCACTTTTATAGCAAATACCATGCAGAATATTTCAAATAATGGAGAATAAATGATTTTTATATTATTTTAAAGCTTTCGTAACCACTTTGCAGTCTGCAGGCTCCAGTTTTTGTCCGTCTTTGTAGCTGATATTTTTTTCATCGGCATATTTAGACTGCCCGTCTTCTTCCTTGTGATCACCGATTCCTTCGGTTAAAGTATTGTCTTTCTGAATAAAGAAGATATCTCTCTTGCTTTTTGTCCCTTCAGCCTGAAATTCATACGTCAGTTTCAATGTGTCTCCGGATTTAAAGCCGGTTACATCTCCTTTTGAACTGTCTTTTTCATTGTTTTTGTAGGCTAGTTTGCCGGTAATGGTTCCCAGATTATCATCGATGGATGCAAAGACACTGTCTTTTCCTGTAACGGCCATATAACAGAATGATTTCGGTCCCAGTGTATCTACGACAGGTTCAATCACCGCGGCTGTGTCCGTTTTAGCTGCCGGAGCCGGAGTTTCCGTTTTTTTATTACAGTTAATAAGTAAAACCAATACTGAAGCCAGTAAGATTAATTTTTTCATACCCAATGTTGTTATATTAAATTCAAATTTCAATCTACTAAATTAGTAATAGTATTTAAATATGAAAGGAAATTAGATACAAATAGAAATGATTCGTCATAAAAATAATCTGTAATTTCTTCAAAATAAAAAGGAATGATCATTTTAATTAAAAGCTTTCTTTAAGTCTAAAACCAATTTGGGCACGAAAAATGATGATTATTAATCTTTTAATTTCATAGTTATGACACGATTATTTAAGATGGCCGTTTTGGGCTTTTTGACTTTTGCTTTACAGCTTTTCACAGCGCAAACTCCTCAGAATTATATTTACACTTCATCGGGAGACCTGAAAAACATTGAAAAAATGATTACCAGGAAAGATATAGGCGGAGTACAGATCGTGTATAACTGGAGAGCATTAGAAACCGCGAAAGATGTATATGATTTTTCACGAATTGAAAATGATCTGAACTATTTATCAGGTCTGAACAGAAAATTATTCATCCAGCTTCAGGACCGTTTCTTTGAGCCGGAAGCCAGATATGTCCCGGATTATATTTTAAACGAAAAAGAATATAACGGAGGTTTGGTTCCTCAATATGATAATCCAGGTGAAAATAAGCCTGTAGGAAATGGATGGGTAACGCAACAATGGAATCCTGCGGTTCAAGAGAGATATCAGAAATTGATAGGAGCACTGGCGAAAAATTTTGACGGAAAAATACAGGGAATCAATTTGCCTGAAACCTCCATAGATATTGATATGAAAAGGGATAAAACAGGCTTCAGCTGTGATAGATATTTTCAGGCTGAACTGGATAATTTACAGTACGCCAGAAACGCTTTTAAAACTTCTTATGTTTTGCAATATGTGAATTTTTTTCCGTGTGAATGGGAGAACGATCATAAATATATGTCGAGGTTATTTGAATTTGCCCATAAAAATAACATCGCGTTGGGCGGACCGGACATTGTTCCCAACAAAAATGCTCAGATGAAAAATTCTTATCCGTTTTTCAATCAATATAAAGGAAAACTGCCTTTAGTAGCTATGGCGGTGCAGGAACCGACTCTAACATATAAAAACCCAAAAACGAAGAAACCTTTTACCAAGGAAGAATTTGTGGACTATGCTGAACATTATTTGGGTGTGAATATTATTTTTTGGAGTGTGGAATCGCCCTGGCTCAAAAACGATTAGTTGGATTGGCCTCTCACAGATCGTATGGATATAAATATGTTTTTAAGCTCCCACAGATTAAACAGATTAAACAGATGTTTGTGCTTAATAAACTTAATAGCACTAAAAGAATCTGCATAATCAGCTTGATCTGCGAGAGAAAAAATTTAAACCATTAAGATTCTGTGTTAAGTTTTTAAGAATATTAAGTTTTAGCTTCGCTTTAAGATGTACAGCTTAAAAAATCATTTGATTTTTTCTTAACTAACCTTACAACTTTCATTGATCTTAATGTTAAAAGAAAGCGTGAAATAAAAATCTGCATAATCAGCTTGATCTGCGGGAGGAAAAATTTAAACCATTAAGATTCTGTGTTAAGTTTTTAAGAATATTAAGTTTTAGCTTCGCTTTAAGATGTACAACTTAAAAAATCATTTGATTTTTTCTTAACTCACCTTACATCCTTCATTGATCTTAATGTTTAAAAGAAAGCGTGAAATGAGAATCTATATAATCAGCGAGATTTGCGAGATCTTAAAATCAATATTTTAAAATGAAAGTTTTGAGGAATACGTTGAACTCGAAACCGATACCTCGCAACCCAAAAACTAAACTTTCAACATCCCTCTAAATCCCCTCGCCGCATAATAAGAATCTGCACCATTGTGATACATGAAAACCGTATTATACCTGCGGTCACAGAAGATAGCGCCTCCAAGTTCTCTGATGTTTGCAGGCGTTTTCACCCAGCTGGATGTTTTTAAATCAAATTTTCCCAGTTCTTGAAGTTGGCGGTATTGTTCTTCTGTCAGAAGTTCAATTCCCATTTCTGTGGCTTTATCAATGACATTGCTTTCGGGTTTGTTGGCTTTACGGGCTTCCCAGGATTGATAATCGTAGCAGAGGCTTCTGCGTTTCGGGCTTTCCGGGGAACAGTCGAAGAAGATGTATTCGTCTGTTTTTTTGTCGTAATCTACCACGTCAGGTTCGCCTTCTGTTTCTTCCATTTCGTTCAATGACCAGAGCTTTTCAGGAGCAGCTTCCAGCTTTGACTGTATCTTTTCCCAGTTCAGGCCTTTATGACGGTTCATATTTTTATCAAAACGGGTCTTTAAAACTTTTAAAAGTTCTCCGCTCTGTTCGGTTGTTAGTTTCTTTTTGCTCATATTAATTTGTTTAAGTGGTTGTTATTTAATTTTTTATACGGTCTTAATTAGATGCAGATGTTTTTCGGTCTGCCGGTCTGAAATACCACGAAATACCGACTAAAATCAGCAACAGTAGGGCCGGAAAAGTTCGTCCCAAAGTATCACCCACAATGATGTGAGAGACAAAGGCGCCCGACATGACGAAGAAAAATCCCGCGTATGCCCATTCTTTCAATAACGGACGTTTCGGGATCAATACTGCGATTACGCCCAGAATTTTCCAAACTCCGATGATCGTCATCAGGTAGGCTGGGTAGCCAAGAGTGGTGAAATTGGCGAGCTCATCTTTGTTTTTCATGAGCTGGACAATGGCAGTAGATACCATTCCCAATGCCATCCAGATTGTGAAAATCCAGTAAATGATTCTGTTTCTTTTTTGTGATTTGTTCTGTGTTTCCATAATAGTTTTTATTAAGTTAATCTTTCAGACCTTTTCCGGTAAGGATTTGAGGAATATATTTTTGAATTCTTTCTTCTCTTGTTTTGGATTGTTTTGCCGACGAAAAATGCAGCAAGTACGCTCTCTGTCTCCCGGGAGTAAGGGCTTCGAAAGCTTCTTTTAATTCAGAATTTTCATCCAGTTTACTTTGGAATTCTTCAGTCATTTCAAATTCCTTAGTCTTCTTCATCGGAACTTTTATCCCTGATTTTTCAGCTTCTACAGCTTCGTAAACGTAAGTTGGGATCACCTTTTCAAGATCAGTGATTTCTTTAAGTGTTGTAAAACGGATCTGCCGTGCTGCCTGAACATTTTCGGACTGTTGGATCAAAACATGATGGGTGTCATTGAGTAAAGCACCTTTAAAAAAGAGTAGGGCGCAGTATTCTTTAAATCCATGGATCAGAACGACATTTCTGCCGTGATAGGTATAGCATGGATTGCCCCATTTTAGTTCTTCTTCCAGCCCTGTTTCGAGAAGGATAGCTCTTAGCTTTTCAAATTCTTTCTGCCATTGATCGGCTTTATCGAAGAAAAAATCAACTTTTGGATTCATGGTGGTGTTGGGTTTGAGGGTTTGTGTGTTTGAGAGTATTAGAGTGGGAGGGTTTGAGGGGTTTTGAGTTTGAATATATTAGATTTTGGGGGATGATTTAAAACTGCGACCTTCTAACATCTAACATCTAACATCTAATTTCTATTTTCTAAAAATTTCTTCCAATCTGTTATGCGCCATATTAAGCCCTTGTGCAAAAGGCAATTTCAACATTTGGTCTCTGAAATCAACAGATTTGTAGATGGTTTGGATGGTAAGTTTACTGGTATGATCAGTCAGTTTTTCAAATTCCAAAAAATCAAGCTGAATAGGGAAAGGTGTATTTTCCATCTGGAAAGTTCTTGTGATTTTCTGCTCCGGAACAAATTCGTGGATGGTTCCATTGGCACGGAAAACGACATCACCCTGAGGATTGGATGTTTCAAACTGATAGCCGCCATGTGGTTTGTTTTCAAGCTTCAGAACTTTGGTGTTCATCCATTGTTCAACAATTTCAGCTTCGGTGTAGGCTTTGAAAAGCAATTCTACCGGAAGATCAAATTCCCTTGTGATAAATATTTCCTGTTTGCCGTCTTCGGCGTGGATTTTTGTTTTGAGTTCCATATTTTGAGTTTGAGGGTTTGAGGGTTTGAGAGTATTAGAGTGGGAGAGTTTCGGGGATAGCGTGTATAATATTACTCATTGCCCATTACTCATTACTTATCTTTTTCTGATAGGCTTTCATTACATTTTCCAGCTTGTTGAACCTGTCGTCCCACATTTGGCGGAAGGGTTCTATAAAATCGGCTATTTCTTTCATTTTATTGGGATTTAGGTGATAGATAATTTCACGGCCGTTCTGTTCAGATCTTAGGAGCTCACATTCTGTAAGGATCTGAAGGTGTTTGGAAACGGTAGGTCTGGCGGTATCGAAGTTGGAAGCGATGGCTCCGGCCGTCATGGATTGTGCGGCCACCAGCATCAGGATAGATCTTCTGGTAGGGTCTGCTATAGCCTGGAATACATCTCTTCTTAAATTCATTGTGTAGTTATTTGACTACAAATTTAAATGAAGTTATTTGACTACGCAAGTTTTTTTTGATAAATTGTTGATTTTAAATAGAAAAGCTCCTGAATAGTTGATTCGAGAGCTTATTGATGAAACCTATATCTTTATCTCTCGCAGATTAAACAGATTGAACAGATGTTTGCTTATACTTTTAATAATTTGATGTATTTCAATTAAAATATAATCTGTGTAATTTGTGTGATCTGCGGGAAACTATAAATATACGTCCTGATGAAGCGAAAGTTTAGCTGGCCGCCTTCGGCGGCCGAGCCTTCTCTTTAAATTTAAATATCTTTTCTTTCGTTAAGAATGCTCTGTTAAAATTCAGTGTTGTTATTTTATCTTTTTCATTGCAAATATTTCATTCTTTTTTTTGCCTTTGAGGGTGCCTGAGATTTCGGCAATTAGAGAATTCTTACTAATTTTTTTATAGGTAATGATTTGTGGGAAATCATTCTGTAGGTTTTCAAAGATAAGAGAGGTAGGATTTGAATCGGATGTTGAGACAAAATCAACGGGAACTTCATCATGCTGACCCTTTACGGATACCATATAATGTAGCTTTTTATCCTTTTCTACCAGCCTTACAAATTCAAACATAATGGTGTCTTTTTTATTCAGGAAGTAGCTTTTTCCCTGGAATTCGGTGTCGCTTTTTCTAGTCCAGGTTTCATAGAGGCTTCCTTTGGGCGTTTTGGTTTCCCAGGTACCGATGAGCCATTCCAGTTTTTGAAGTTCATTTGGTTGGATGGTCCAGGCAGAGAGAATAGCCAGTACGATGGCGGAGAGAATCAGTTTTGTTTTCATTGTCTTATATTTTGTTATGAAGACAAAGTTCAACATATGATTAAGGTTAAAATTGTAAAAATGCGACAAGGTTAATCTGTTCCGAAAAAAAGGAAAGACATTTTCAGATTTTCGCCATAAAATTCTTTCGGAGTCAATCCGGTAAATTCTTTGAAATCTTTTATAAAATGGGCCTGGTCATAGTATTCGGATTCATGTGCTAAGGCGGTAAGGGTTGTAAATTCCTTATTAAGCAAGAGTTTTAGTGTGGTTTGCAGTCTTATTGTTTTTGAAAGTTGCTTAGGACTTAAACCTATGGCAGAGGAAAACTTTCGTTCCAGCTGCCGACGGTTGATGTTGGTCTGCTTAGAAAGTTCACCGATTGAAATCTGACCATTAGCGGTAATAATGGTATCTATCGTAGATCGTACAATTTTGTCAATGGCATTGGCATCCAGTTTTCTGAGTAAAAATTCTTCAACAATCTGTATTTTTTCTTCAGTTGTTTTGGATGTCAGCATATTTTTCTCCAGCTCACTTCCATTTTCTCCGAAGAGTTGATCGAGCGGAACCGCTTTATCATCCATTTCTTTAATCGGAATCGTAGCAAATGGAATAAATCCTTCATACTGAAAACGGACAGAGAACATTCCTGTAGTCCCTGTGGATTCTATAACCAATGGTTTAGTCAGCTGGCCAAAAACACAGCTTCTGGGCTGAACTACCGCCTGGCCATCATCCATATACTGTTTGTAAAGATCGCCATAATGAAAGATCATTTCCATACAACCGTCTGGAACAATGGTTTGCTGTTGAGGAACTTCTTCCTCAGGGCCTTCCAAAGTCCAATAGCACTTGATAAGAGCGGAGAGTTCAGGACGTGGTTGGAAGGTTTGATAGTTCATTGTTAAATCATTTATTTTTCATCAATTAGCTTTAAAACTACTAAATAAAATTGGAGGTAAGGATATTTTATAACAGATCTCCAAATTGTGATTTACATTATTAAACAAAACGCAGAGAATATAAAATCTCTGCGCTTTGTTTGAATGAATGAATTATACTTTTTTCCGAATTGAAATCAGCGTCTGCAAAACAACCGATGTAATGATCAAGGAAATTCCTATATAGAATGCCGAACCAACTTCTTTGCTTTCCCCGAAAAATAGAAATGCCATAATGATCGCATAAACCGGTTCCAGATTGAACGTTAAATTCACGGTGAAGGCCGGAATTTTCTTTAAAACCTCTGCAAAGGTCACATATAATCCCACCGTGCAAAAAAGTGCTAAAACACCCAAATAAGCGGTGTTTTTTAAGTCAGGAACTATGCTATCTGCCGGGAAAATGAAGAGGTATATGGGCAAAATTGCTCCGAGGCCTAAAGTTCCGCCAATCATCTGATAAAAGTTGATGACTTTGGTGTCAAAATGCCTCACCAGCCGGTTATTATAAATGGTATAGAGCGCACCAAAAGCAGAAGAAATTACCCCTAAAATAATTCCAAGCTGATAAGAAGTATCAAAATGAAAGATCAGACTGATACCGAACAAAGTAAATATACTGAGAAGCAGCTCTGAGATTTTGAATTTCTCCTTATCAATTAAAGGTTTGAATACCGCGGTGAAAAAACTGGTCAGACAATAACAAACCACGCCGATTGAAATATTGGAGTATTTAATACTGGCATAGAAAAAAAGCCAGTGAAGCGTGATGAGCAGCCCAGCTTTCATTATACGGACTTTTTCCCGTGAAGAAATGCTATAGGGGATTCTCAGCAGTTTTAAAATAACAAATAAAATGATGGACGAAAAGAAAAGCCTGTACCAGACCAGTAATCCTTCATTAAGGGATATTAATTTTCCGAAAATGCCTGTAAAGCCGGCCAGTATCACGGCCAGATGCAATAATAAATATGATTTTTTCATTGAGAATGAACTGTAAAGATTTGTAATATTATTTTTTATCAGAATTTGAAGTACTGATATTTAAGCCGATAAAAATTTAACGGCATGAACAGACTTCAAATGAATTTGAAAATATTAAAATCCTGGAGGAGGCAAACAGCTCGCGTGGTTCATATTTATTGTATTGAGATCAAATATAGGTAAAAAGAGACTGAAACAAAATGATTAAGGCGTTAAAAATTATGTAATTTAGTAGAGAAAGGAATTTTACTTAGATGATATGGAATTACGAAGGGAAATTGAACCTGATTTTACTACTGCTGAAAAGCTTTACCCTGAGGTACTGCGGCTTATTTTAGAATATACAGATTACTGTGATGAGCATGGAGATGAAGATCATTCAGCCTATCAAAAACTTGAGAATACGCTGCATGAAATGACAGGGAAGGAGATGTCCGGATTTAATCTTTGGGAGTGGTGGGAAGAGGATGGAGCGGAGAATCTGGCCTTTGATATTGCTTTACCGGAACCTATTATCGTAGAAGACATCACAAAAACTGAACTTTCTGAGATCGTAAGGCGGTTGAAAACATTTGAAAACCCTTACACAGAGGGCTTTATAGCACAATTTTACAACTATGTATGCTTTGGAAATGGTTATTTTCATCAGTTTTTGAAGCTGAATTTCAAAAAGTATCATATAAAGCTGTTCCAGAGAAATAAGGATAAAAATGGGAATTATTTTGAGTACAGTCAGGAAGAAACAACGGAAAAGTTGCGGAATAACGGAAAATATTAATTTGATTTTAAACCTGTTATAATATCAATTTAACATAATGTATACGAAAATAGTAGAAAAACTAAATGCTTTAGGCGGAAATACAGATCATATCAGTGCAGACAAAACCTTTGCCGAAAACTGGCAAAGCATCCAATTCAGCGGTTATCTGTATGATAAAGAATGGGATGTGTACGGGATTGATGCATTTTACGAAAAGAATAAAGAGACGTACGTCGATCATAATGAAAAATTCTACGAAGATTTGATTGAGCATTATTTTTCAGAACATGAGCAAACGTATGGACAGGATTTTTATAAAGACTGGCTGTTTACGCCATTTAAAAAAGATTCAAAAGATGATGGTGAGCTTGACGGCTTTGTAGAAGAAGATGAGCTCAGGAAAACTGTACAGGGAACAGAAATGGATTTTATCTGTATTATTTATTCGTACGGATATCCTGATCATTATTTTGTATGCTTAACAGATCCGAATCCTATAAACCCAACGGTTTACAGTACAGATCATGAAGTTTATTTTCAGAAAATTGAGAATGAAGGAAGCCTGGAAGACTTTCTGGACAGGTATATGACAAAGGAAGCTTTTGTAGGCGTTGTCAAAGAGTATCTGGAAGAGAAATTCGGAAAGTAGTTGATATGGCTGTCTTTTTAAGGTAAGATTCTGTAGTTATATTTTGCCTATAATTTATATTATGTTAAATTTAATATTTTACCTGATTTATGATTATAAAATAAATAGCTTAAAAAGAAATTGAAAAAAAAGCTCTCAAAATGATATCTGCATGTGTAAACTAAATAAAATATTAGATAGGAATTCCCTACCTAATATTTATAATCTGCAAACATGTCTATCTTGTTGTTTGTTATATTTTTTTAACTATACTAACTTTAGATATGTTTTATCTATTTTTTGGAAGTATAGCCATGCGAATAGAATTTCCTGTAACGGAAGTTTCTACTTTAAAATGGTTTGATACTGGCTGAAAGTCATTCACCCGCCGAGTCTGAACGGTCATTTTGGAAGCCGTTTTGATGTTAGTTACCAAAGTGTGATTATTACCGACTCCTGCCCGGTATTTTATGATTGCTGGAGCCCCGATGGATTCTGGGAAGGTGACAATATTGTTTTGGCTTACAAGATGGGTTCCATCCAAATCTAGTGCTAGTACAGCACGTGAAGAAGAGCCTATACTTCCATAATACCAGAATCCCGTTTCCACATCGTAAATCAATTCCAAACTCGTACCCGGAAAAATATTATATTGTTCCTCTGCGTACATATTGACGCCAAAACTAACAGTTATAGGCATTGTTGTATTTGTCATATTGTAGATACTGAGCTTCCTTGGATATAGCTTTCGTATCAGTTTAATATCCTTTTCAGATATACCCTGAGGTCTTTGAATCAAACTACAGTTACTTTTGGACATATAAAGCGGTTTACTTTCCTGCTCTAGCCTGTCTTTTAACTCTATATTATTTCGAGGATAAGATCCATACATCATAATAGATGTAAAATCGAAGGGAAATGGATCTTCATAAGAAGGAACTTCGACAGATAATGCATTTATAAGTTGCGGAATATTATTTGGAAAATGCACACGGATATCATCGTAAGTACTTTTGGGAAATCGTATAAAATTGTTACGAATGCTTCGCTGGTGTTCATGTATCAAACCTAAAACATGTCCAAGTTCATGTTTGATACTTATCAGATCGCAGGTAGGGCTAAGTCTCATAGTCGTCGTGCCAGAATTATTCGTGATAGGAATACCCTGATCTGTCACACTACAGCCCTTATCAACACGCTTCATAATAAGACCAGAATAGCTTAGCATATCCTGATAAATAGCTTCACTGTATCCAATTTTGGGCAAGATACTGGACTTTGGATCGTCTACGTTAATGAATACTACAGCACCTGTTTTATTTTCCCAGTCTTCCATTGCAGTCCGAATCATTGTTCGTTCGGATGTGGTATAATCAGAGGGAAACCGATAGGGAATCAGCCCTCCTCCCCAAGGTATTATTGTAGAATTTTTCTGAGATGTAAAAAGCTCCTCCTGCCCAGAACAATCCAAAACCCCTTTCCGAAGATTTAATGCACTTGCTTTTACATTTTCCTCCTGTGAGGGAGAATATAGTTGCATACTTTCGTCTTGACAAGCCCCTAGCAGAAAAATGATACTGGAAATTGCAGCTAGCTTTTTTAATTGTTTTATCATAATTTTAGTTCAAAATGTTTTTTAATGTGGGTGTTGACCTTTTATCTGAATATTCGTAGTTACCAAATGAACATTTGTCCCATTTTTGGTTTGAAGCCTAAAAAATATCTTTACAGTTTCTGAATTTTTAAAATTTGTGATACAGAACCATTTTCTTTAATTTTCAGGTAATAGAAACCTGCTGCCAGGCCGGTAATATCTATCTGCATTTGTTTTCCTTGAGAATGCAGTTGTTTTATGAGTTTTCCACTCATGTCTACCAGATCAATCTCTGCGATGCCCCTATTCGATTTGTTTTGTATGGTGATGGTATTATTGGCAGGAACGGGACTTGCCGTCCAATTATTTTTTAAATTAGGGGTTTCATCTGTATCTAAATTGTTGGGTGTAGGATCATATATTTCGTAAATTTTATCAATCTTGTTGTTCACACTATTTGAGTTACTCGTGCTGACATAAATTTTTCCATTAGGTGCCGCTAACACATCCCTTATTCTTCCAAAACTTACCTGAGGTATATCCACTTCTGAAATGATAGTGTTTTGATTAGCATCGAATGTCAGCACATATATGGCCTGATTTTTCAATGAAGCCAGGAGTAATTTATTTTGCCATTGTGGGAAGAGCGAATGAGTATAAAAATCAATACCGCATACGGCAATCGTTGGGGTCCAGGATTTAGCAGGTTCATAAACATTGTTGGCGTTGCAGAAAGTAATCTCCGCCGGTAAATTACAATAGCCTTCGACATTGGGCCAGCCATAGTTCCTGCCAGCTTCTATGATGTTAATCTCGTCATCGTTACTGGGACCGTGTTCACTGCTAACGAGTTTAGTCCCCATCATAGTTAGCCCTTGTGGATTACGGTGACCATAGCTCCATACCGCAGAGCCAGGGATAGGATTGTCGCTGGGGATCGTACCATCCAGGTTGTAGCGGAGAATTTTACCGTTCAGTGATGATGTATTTTGAGGAAGACTTTGATCTGCTGCATCACCTGTAGTCATATACAGCATATTATTGTTAATGAGCAAACGGCTGCCATTATGGATGACGGCGGCATCTATAAAATCTACTATTAATCTTTTATAGGTAAGTGCATCTGTAGTCGCGTTATATTCGTACACCACTAATTTTTCCCGGTAGTCGTTCCCGTTGGCCAAATAATTGTAAGAGCAAAATACTTCAGGGGTGTTAGGAAAATCAGGATGCAGAGCCAAACCAAGCATTCCCCCTTCACCGTTATTGATGGACACGTTTTGTTCAAAGATAAGCTGCTTTATTGCACCGGTAACCGGGTTGAGTCTCGAAATTGAACCATGCCTTTGTGTAAACCAAATAGTACCATCTGGTGCACTAACCATTTCCCAGGGAATGTATAATCCACTTTTAACTTCTCTTACAGAATAATCGTTTGCTTGTGCAAAAAGTTGAACATTAATAAATACAGCAATAGCGAGAGTATAAATTTTTATCATCATTTTAAATATTTATCATTCAAATTTAGAAAAAAAAGTATACAAATTGGATTCTTTTTATTTATTTAAATGCTGATTAACAGAGTGTTATGTGATTTATTCTACCGATTTTTTGAAAGCATGAATTTTAAATTATAAAAAAATTATTCTCTTGTATTTAATTCATTTGTTTTCAGTTTTATTTTAATTTAAATTTTTTACTCATTTTCGATTATCCTGAAAAATGATCTGGATTGGTATTTTTCGGCGCTGTTTTCGGAATACATCACGCTATAACCATCGGAAGTTTAAAGATTAAAGTTTAACAATTGTGGCTACTACTCTATTTTACATTTGTTTTCTCAATATAAAGTATATCTATACTGTTATCTTCAAAACAATGGATAGTGATAGGCATGTTAACGTACATTTCATGATAAGGAAGACTGGGTTTTATGACAGTCGTTATAGACCACGAATCTATGAATCTGTATTCTGTCTGGATGTTGTATTTAAATCCTTTATTGGTCCAGTTTTTAGAGATGGACAAAATAACGGTATCAACAACCAGTTTATCTTCCCGCTTTAGATTTTTAAAAGAATTTTTATAAAAAGGAATCACAAACCGAATAAGCAGAAATGTACAAAAAAAGATCATAGCAATGCAAAAATAAGTACCTCCGTCAGTGGTACCGCTTATTATATCCTGAATGGCGGCGTAACCCATGAGTATGAAAGCCGGAAGAAGAATAGGGATGAAAATCAATCCCATAATCACTCTTGTTTTTAGGACAAACTTTAGTTTTTTCTTTTCTTCGGCGGTAAGGGGCTCTTTTCTGATGTGTGTAAGCATGATGGATACGGTTACTTTTGTTTTTTGAGATGAATGATTTTATTAACTCTCATGGGATGATAAAGGTATTCTACCACAGTTCCTTCAACTGGCTGGTTGTGTTCTTTTAAATAATCCAGGACATTGCCATTAGGATCTGCCTGATTTAATTTAGCGATACCTATCAGTTTGCCGTTAGCATCATAACTTTCTACTACTTTGGCCATAAAATAAGTCTCCTGTCGAATCCCATACCTCATACCATCATAAATAATTTCCGCGAATAATTCATCTTCCTGCCTGATCAAAATGACGTCATAATCTGGAGAGCCTTCAGGATCACCTTTATAATAATACATATCTGAGACCATCTGTTTGCCATTGATATAAAAAGCAGTTCCTTTTTTTCTGCCGGTCTCATCAAAGGAATGAACTTTACCATTCAGAACTCCGCTTTTAAGTTCCGCAGATTCTATCAGGCGCCCGTTTTCTGCATAAAATTTAGCCACACCATCAAACTTTCTCTCCGTTTTAGAATTGGATAAGGCTTCAAAATAAAGCTTTCCGGATTTGTAATAATCTTTAAATAAATACTTTTTCCCAACGGGCTTAGGCACCGGTGTATAGTAGACCATTTCCTTTTTGGATACAGGCTGCCAGTTTTCGTCGAAATAAATAACCCCTGTCTGATCAGGAAAACTTCCCAGATAAAACAGTTTGAACAGGATTAAAAAAGGAATTGTAGGCATCGTGAATTCAGGTTATTGATTGTATTCCAGCACATCCGCAATCAGAAAAGAATTTCCGGAAGGAATTACTTTGATATCTCTTTTATAATTAATCTTAGCTTCCGTATCTGTAATAACGGTTTCAAATAGATAAGCATTGCCGGTCTTCTTTATGAAAACACATTGCGTCACTTCGATGAACCCATAATACGCATTGGAAACCAGATAGCCTTTACCTACGCCTGCATATTGAACGTTAAAATCTTTAGCCCATTTCTTTTCGAAAGCTTTCCGCGTCATACCGCCATCCATACCTGTTTCTGCTGCATCATCTTTATAAGCCATATATTGAGTGGTATAGATTTGTTTATGTTTTCCCTCTGCCTCTTCATTGGTATTTTCTGCCATGCCGTTGGCTTTATTTAAAGTATTGGCAACGGTGCGAGTGATCCAGATTTTAGCTTTTTCAGTTTCTTTAGCTTCTTTAGTTGTATTTTGCTGAGCAGCAGGCTTATTATCTGTTATCTTTTTTTGTGCATGAGCATGATTAAGTGCGCTTAATGATAGAACGATAGCTGTGATGATAATTTTGTTCATCTTTTTAGGTTGATTTATTGTGATGCAATGTAGTGATTATGGAGGAATTTATACTTGATCAGTAATCAATACAGTACCACCTTTTTCCGTCACTTTGTATGGTGATTCTGTCACCCGGGCCTTTGGTTCCGGCAGCGCTGTTTCCAAGTACATAGACCTGTGTAGAGGATAATACTGAACCATCATCATCCTTTGCATAAATAACAGGTTGGCTTAAGGTTAAACCATATTCTTTAAAAGCGGTGAAATCACTATTCCATTCGCCATGACCGTTGGTTCCGCCGTTCAGAGAGGTGATCTTGTAGATACGTCCTTTGCAGCTAGCCGGATCTGGTATCGTAAAAGTGACATGACTCGCTTCGTCTTTTGATATCCCGGTAAAAATGACAGAATAATCTCTGTCGGTAAGAGTATAGTTAGTGTCTGTAGTGACTACAGGCATTGATAATGATCCGTTTACCTGTAAAACACTGTTCGGAATTGTAGTGCCAATGCCCAGATTTCCGCCTGGAGTCAGGACAACATCATTGGCCTGTTGCACAAGTGTAGGAAGACTGTTTGCATTGTTATCTTTCCCTCCATCGATGTGAAATGCACCCTGAGGGTTTTGAGTATTGATTCCTATTTGTGCATGTGTAGCAAAGCATACTGATAAAAAGAATGCTGTTAATAATTTGTTTTTCATAATTTTTGAACGCCCATTTTGTTTTTTTCTATAAAAAGAAGACAAAGAACTGTCTTAATTGGCAGTTTGGGCTTGACAAAAATCAAGAATTTGTAAAAAGAATATTTTGCCCGGCGTTCCGGATTTGAAATACTTACTGATATTCAATAATTTGCATAAAAAAACCGCCCTTTTCAGAGCGGTATACTTTTTTAATTTTAATGGCTTGTCTTAGCAAGTAGATCCACAAGAAAGGATCTGGATGTGTACAACACCGTTTACAACGCACTGTACCTGGCATAATGTATTCCCTACAAGAACACCTACACCGTTTACAGCACCTCCTACTGTACTGGTAACGCCACCTACAACGCCACCTACGATAGTACCTACACCACCTACTACTCCGCCAACTACTCCACCTAGTCCTCCGATAACACCTCCGATGTTATCAAAGATTCCGTCACCTGAAATAGTTTTCAATTCGTTTCTGTTCAATTTTTTAAAATTTTTCATGAGTATAATTTTATATTGTTATTACATCACTAAGATAAGAATAATTACAATATGTTTATATTATTTCGAAAAAAATAATTAAATATATTTATAAATTAATATTTGATTAATATAAATGGTATTTGATGAATATATCATTATTTGAATTATCTTTCTTATTTTCATGAAAATGAACAATTTACATGTATGGGCATTAATATGAAAAGTACATAAATAATAAAAAGCCAAAAAGCCAAAAAAGCCCATTAATAAAGGGTTTTAGCTATGGTAAGCCCTATATTACGAATTGATACGAAATGTACATTAAATACCATTTAATTACTGTTTAAATGTTCTTTAATTACGATTTACAGCCCCTAATGGGGCTTTTCTCGTTTATATAGGTGTATCAATTACCTTATTTCAGCAAATAGCCGTAAAACAAAGGATTTGAGACCCTAGAAATGTTCTTTAAATAAGCCAAAACTTAGCTAATAACACAAAGAAAAGAGCCCTGTAATAGTAGCCCAAAATAGGCGATTTTTTTAAATGGGTGTACCAATGGATGTACTAATGCATGTACTTTTTTATATGTAAAATACGCAGTAACCTATATCAAAACATACTATAAAAGGTACAAAAACAATGTTTTACTGTAGAATAACAACCCAAAACAGCCGTGAAAAAGCTTATACGTAAATGTATATTATTGATTATCAATAATATATGAATTTAATTTTCTTTACAGCTACTTTTCCAGCTTGTTTTTGGGCATTAGATTGAATAATTGCTGAAAGTTAGCTTCTAGGTCATCAATTCTTTTAAACAGATTTGAAGGGTCCGGGAATTCAAATTTAAAAGCCCCTTTAAGCTCCCATACTTCCTTTATGTACCTTGGATCAATGCTTATATTGGGGTAATCTGCTCTATCCAAAGTATCAGATTTACAGATCAGGTTATTATATTTTTTAATTCTATTCAGACAACGTTTAATGATTAGCCCATCTTCAAATTTATCACCATCGTCATACACTATTATGTAGATACGACCGTCTTTGATATTTTCAACCCAATTTTCGACCCATTCACCAACGGCAATACTTTTATTGGGTAATGTTTGGTTCATTGATTCTCCTTTAACCTCAAACATTCTGAAAATACCATTGTTTAAGTTTGGAAGTCTGTATGTTGGTAGATTTTGAATAAATTCAGGTTTATGATAACCTGTCAAATATCCTGCACGCGCTTTTACAGGTACTAAAACAACATTATCTTTTTGGTTACTGTCAATTGTGACCACCTGCGGAACTTTATGCTCAAATGAGGTCGTAATATCAATGTCTTTATAGTTATTAATCTTCGTTTGCCTTTCTATCGAACCTGATCCAGTAAAAAGAAAGTTCCCGTCAATCCATTCACATTTTGTGAATATCAGCTGATAGTCTAACATATTCCTTTTACGCCAATTGGCTAAGGTATTAGGTTTTATATCTAAAAAATCAGCAAGTTCCTTGTCCTTTTCAAAGCCAAGTCGCGTTTTTATCTTGTCGATAATCAATGAGTTATCTACTTCAATTCCCATTTTGTGAATTTTTATTTGGATTTGTTCACATTTTGTGTATATATTTGTTCACATAATTTGAACAAAGAAGCACATGGACAAAAGTAATCAAATTAGGAAGAAGTGCAATACGGGAATCCTTAAAAAAATTGCTGACAAGTATTCTGTATCAACTCGATATGTAAGATACTGTCTTACCGGGGAAAGAAAAGGCGAAACACCTGACAAGATTGTTGCCGATTATAAAGCAACTGAATCTGCACTAAACAAGATTTTAGAAAATTAATAAAATCCAATAGATATGAAAAAAGTACTACACGCAATCTTTTGCAAGATCACTTACGATTCTAACCCGGTTGAAGATGTTAGAACTCGCGAAAAACAAATTGCAACCTGTTACCAAATCTTTGGGATCACTTGCAAAATTGTCTACAAACCACTCTTAGGATAAATAAACATGATCAAAGAAACTCCATACGAATTTTATAATGACAAATTAGGTATCAAGATTAAATACTTGATCTCTGATTGCAATAAACATGAGCATAGCTTGTGTCTATTGTCTTATAGAGCATTTAAAAAACGTATGGATTCTTTGACTAGCGGAGAAAAGCAATTAAGACGTGCTTCTATAGGTTATGAAGCATTAGTTGATTTCCGTAGTTTATCTCAGGAATGGCAGGATCTTATTACCGTTACTTTCGGAAATCCTCCTGAAAAAGTAAAGGAAAATTTTTTTGCCAAACACTATTTCACAGATAATGAAGCTTTATCGTTTTTCAAAACACATCGTTACGGAGAAAGAAACGAAAAATACCTTGATGATGAAACCGTTTTGCTATATACCTATAATGCAAGTATTTTAAATACAGTTCTAAAACTTAAAGCAGACCGCAAAGGGATGAAAAAAGCTTTAGGCTCGACAACAATGGACATTTGGGATTCTTTAAGCCGTGATGTTAACTCCTTCACCCTAGTACACCATAATTTACCAAAAAATAAAGATGCTTTACGTAGGAAAACAAATGAGTATCAAAAAAACGGCTTTACTTCGTTGATCTCTGGAAAATTACAAAACAATAACGCTCGTAAAGTTGCTACTGACGAACAAACAGCCCTAATTGACGAGTTATTATCAAAACACAACAATTTCGATAATGAAATTATCTGCACAATGTATAATGCAGTCGCAAAGCAGTTGAACTGGAAAAACATTACATCCGGCACAATAGCAAACCGCAAAAAAGAAAGGGATTTGGTCGTGTTCGCTGGAAGAAATGGAGTTTCTGCATTAAGGAATACAATTCTAATGCAGAATAAGAGACGTAAACCATCTGCACCGCTTTTATTTTGGACACTGGATGGATGGGACGTAGAATTACTATATCAAAAAACCGACACTAACAAAAATGGGCACTCAGTGACCACTTATAACAACAGATTAAATGCTGTAATAGTTTTAGACCCTTATAATTATCACATTGTAGGCTATGCAATCGGAACCCATGAAACCCCGGAGCTGATAAAGTCAGCATTGCAAAATGCACAAAATCACATTTGCAAATTATTCGGAGATTACTATAAACCTTACCAAATTCAAACTGATAATTACGGAAGAGGCGCATTAAAGCCAACTTATGAAAGTGTTTGTACTGTCTATACTCCTGCACAAGTTAAGAACGCAAAATCAAAAGTTATTGAACCATGGTTTTCAAGATTTAATAACAAGTATTGCAAGATGCAGTCTAATTGGTCCGGTTACAATGTAACCACTGGTAGTAAAAATCAGCCAAATGCGGAATTCTTAAATAAAATCAAACATTCATTCCCTGATTTAAAAGGGTGTATCAGGCAAATTGAAAATATGATTGAAGCTGACAGGAAAGAAACGCTTATTGATTTTATGAACGGCTTTGATAAGATACCTCAGGAGTTCCTTTCTACCATGTCAAAAGAATATTTCTTAGATGCTTTAGGGAACACTACAGGATATACAAATAAACTACAGCCGGACGGTGTGACACCTACAATTTTGGGAGAAGAAAAATGTTACGACAGTTTTGACCTTAATTTCCGAATGCTGTCCCACATAAACTGGACTGTCAAATTTGACCCTCATAATCTCAACAATGTTCTTGCTGTTTCGGAAGATGGAAAACATAAGTTCTTACTACAAGAAAAATATATGCCATCAATGGCACTTGCAGATAGAATGACAGAGGATTCAGCACAACTGAAAAAAGTTAAGGACTTCAATAAATACGCAGAAGACTATATCATTGAAGAGCGAGCAAAAAATGCCAATGTATTACAAAACTTATTTGAAGACCGCCCGGAACTAAATGACACCCTTGCAAAAATGCTTCTTACTGATAGTTTGGGCCAACACAAAAACCAAAAATCAAAAGAACGCCTGCAGATCGAAGTACAAACAGAAAAGGTCAACAGAAAAATAAAGAAACAAGAAGAAACTATAAATAATAATAGTTGGCTACAAGAACAAAACGAATATTTAAATAATAAACTCAACCTCGAAAAATACTTACAAGATGAATAAGCAAACTAAAGAAAATATCTTAACAAATTTTGAATTTTACTTAGATGAAAAGGATTTATCAGCAAATGAATTCGCTGATTTATCAGGAGTGCCTGCAAATTACCTGTCTCTTATGCGTGCCGGAAAATATACTGTTCCAGCTGGCGGAGGCAAGGAAGTTGAAATTGGCGAAAAATATTTTTTAAAAATAGCTGATACAATTGGCTTCGCAGTAAAAAAAGCTTACTGGAAAACAATCATTACCCCGCAAATGAAGCAAATATTGGCAACCTTGGAAGATGCAAAAGAATTCGGGTATACCAATATTATTATCGGTGAAACTGGATGTGGAAAAACTTGGATTTCTGATTTGTTTGTTGCGCAAGACCCGCGAGCATCTTTCAAAGTTACCGTAGGTTCAACCGACACTATAAATGATCTTTTAGATAAGATATGTGAAGTGTTAAAACTGCCTCTGAATCATTCTAAATCTAAGAAGATCACATCAATAATCAAGGCACTTAAAACAAAGCGTGAAAACGGCTTAAAACCAGCTTTAATTTTAGACGAGGCTGAATATATGAAGCAGGCAACCCTGTGTAACACTAAAGAGCTTCATGATCATTTAAACAAGCATTGTGCTTTAGTCCTTATCGGAACTGATCAGCTGGAGGCGAAATTGGATAAACTGAGAAAGAAAAACCGTGATGGGGTTCCGCAGTTTTATCGTCGCATAAAGTTCGGGATCAGACGTCTTATCAATATTGATACTTCATTCAAAGATTTTCTGACTGAACTTGATGTTCAAGACAAAGATTTAGTAAAGTTCCTACAGCAGAACTGCGAGAATTACGGAGAACTACATGACGTTTTAGTACCTGCAATGAGAGAGGCTGACAGATTACAGGAGCCGTTGACATTGAATTTAGTAAGAAGGGCCTTAAACATTGCCACGGTCTGATGAAACAGGTTTATTCAGTACAGAGGTTAAAGCAAATCAAGGTTGAAAGATTAAAACTTAGTTACGAATTTGAAGAAGCATTTGGAACACCGCAAAGCCGGGGTATTTGGTTTTTATGGGGTAACTCAGGAAGCGGAAAATCAAGTTTTGTAATGCAGTTGGCCAAAGAACTTGCAAGGGATGATAAAACATTTTATAACCTCTTAGAAGAAAGTCCTGATGATGATTCCTTCTTACAAAGAGTTGAATTATTTGAAATGGACCAGGTGGAAAAGAATTTTGGAGTTCAGAGTTTTGATTACACAGAACTTAATGAGTATTTAGATAAAAAAGGCTCTCCAAAATACACAATAATTGATTCTGCTAAATACTTCTTTCAAACCTTTGAGCAGGTTTTAGAATTAGAAAAGAAGTACTGCAACAAAAAACACAATAAAACATTCATAATTACTGGCCATGCAGATGGCAAGAACCCAAGAACGGAACTTGAAAAAAGTATAATGTACCACGCCTATATGAAATTACACGTTGATGCTTACGCAGTACACTGTAAAGGCCGGAGCATCGGAAGAAATGGCGGACACTTTATCATTTGGCCAGAGAAATATGAAGAACTAAATGGAAAACAAAACTAATATGGAAATAACAGCAATTGACTTAATAAATACACTGACGATAGACAGCATTTTTGGTGTTTTGTCATGGTATGAAAGAACTGCAATACATCAGTATTTAAACAATAAGATTTCCCCGGAAGATATGCCGGAAAAAGTCACAGTGTTAGCATCTGTTGTAAAGGAAAACAACATTGTCCCGCCACAAATGAAATATGGCCAAGATAGGTTAAAGTATTATTTACAGGAGTACAGGGAATACGAATTTTTAGACCTTCCAAATGAATGGCTACAAATCGAAGAATATGCAAAGTATTACCCTGAATTAACACAGAAAATAAAAGAAATAACAAATAAGAATTTCAATAATAAAAATAACACATTATGAATGCAATAGATATCAATACACTATCACCTGAGCAAAAGAAAAGCTTAGAAAACCAGCTGAAAGCAGACAAAAGAGAAGCTAAAGCAAAAAGAGCCAATGACCTGACGGCCTTTAAAGATTTATCAGAATCCTACATTGAAAAGCACATTGATTCTTTAGTACATCACCACGAAATAACAGGAATGATGATTGAGAAGCTTTGGAATGATTTTAAACCGCTTCGTGATCTGAAAGCGGGCGTGTATGGAGTTAAAATAAATGATCAGGACAGCTACACTGTAAGCTCAAAAGATGGCTCTTCAAGTATTACAGTTGGCTACAATGTGACAATCGGTTTTGATGGTACAGAAAGCGCAGGAGTAGAAAAAATAAAGGAGTTTTTAAAATCTCTTTCCAGTGACGCAGATAATGTGAAAAAATTGTCAGCTGCTGTCAATACATTCTTAAAGCCAAATGTAAAAACAGGAATGCTGAACCCTTCAAAAATCATTGAACTATCAAAGCTTAAATCTGAATTCAATGACGATCGCTTTGATGAAGGTCTTGAAATTATTATGAGCGCGCAACAACGTCGTCAAAATAGTATGTATGTAAGCGGTTGGAAGTTCGTAATAATTGATGGTTTGTCAAAGAAACTGGAATTCAGATTTACAATATAACATCCCAAACGGTTTTATATGGCGGTTCGATTCCGCCATTGGGAGCAACAAAGAATTGATATGGAAAATTTAAGCCAATACAGTGTAATATATAGTAATAAAATGGGAATGGGATATATAATACCTGATCCCATTGATATTAACTCGTTTATTAATCGTATTCCGGTTAAAATTGGAAACGAAACAATACAGCCACAAGCTAAAACAACTTTGATAGGATATTTTGATATAAGTCCTGCAATGTACATAGGAATGTTAGAAAATGAAATGATATTTTATTTGGGAGATACATCTGATTTATTTGAACGAAAACAGTATTTCATCGCAATTGTCAAAGTCTCAGAGACTCGAATTTTCTCAATGTTTTCCCATAACGCAGGCCGTGATTTCAATCTTGTTAATAATAAATGGAAATAAAAAATTAAGATATGAACCCAAAAGAAGAATTAAAAGTATTATTTGCCCACAGACCAAATTTAGAAGTGGCAATGGAGGTTTTCGGTTTTTCAGGAAGAAGGACTACTATTATTGATGACCTCACAGAAGAGGAAGCTTCAATGCTTCTGTCGATCCATACCCCGAACGAAGAAAATTTGGAGGAAGAATATAACGCTTTGAAAGAAGAATTATTTAAGAAAGGATGGAAAGGAAAAATTTTGAAACTGGCCGAATCCACCGGGATAAAAGACAAAGGTGATTTCAACAGGTTTAATAATTGGATGCTGACCAAAAGCGTGTTTAAGAAGCATTTAAATGCACATTCCATTGAAGAATTGAAATATGTTCATAAACAGTTGCAGGGAGTTAAGTATAATAACGCTCAAAGTGCAAAAAAGCCAATGAATAAAGCGTGGTGGAAAAAAGGTGATGAACTTGTGAATTTAAATTAAATCATATGGAAACTAAAGCCCTTTTAAAAAGCTTTATAAGTACTGTAATTTCCGCTTTCGGGGTTTCGATGGATGATATACGGTCTAAATGCAGAAAAGCGGAATTATGCGATATAAGAATGATTTTGATTTATGAAATGAGACAAGGCGGTTATACCTACGCTCGTATTGGTGAAGTACTCCACCGGGATTATTCAACTATCATGTGGAATTTCAACAATTATGAAGCACGCTTTCTGTATGATGAAAACTTCAAGAAAAAAGTTTTAGTAGTAAAAAAATTAAAAGACAATGAGATGAATATACTTCTGAATTTAGATAATAGCAAATTGTTAGTTTTAAACAATAGCATGTTGGCCTTAGACACTATAAACCTACAAAGCCAACCAAGACAGCTAAAAAGCAGTATTTCGATATGCACAGAGCTTAGAACAGAGCTATTACAGAGAGCAATCAAAAGAAGGCAGAAAGATAAGGCCTTTACTCTGAAAATGAGTTACTATAAAGCAGATGCCCTTTGGCAATTTCTGACAGAATACGAAATCTATTTTCCTGATGATTTCGGAAGCTACGAAAAAAACGCTGTTTTAATAATGAAGAATGAACTACACAAGCAATTATTATGAGAACATTTATAGCAAAGAATCAAAAAACGGGGCTTAAAATGACATTTAAATATGATTTAAACGGTGTTTTAAAAATATTGGAGTTTGATGGTGACTGGAATGTTGAGCGGATAGAAAAGGTAAAAACAATTTTCCCTGCCAGTACTGAAAAAATGTTGTTTGAAATCGAAAATCAAAAACTAACCAGCCCTTGGATATTTGCCGAACTCACGGACATTTCTTTTGAGGCGTTTTATAAACGTTATCCAAGAAAAGTAGGAAGAAAGGAAGAAACACAGAAGGCCTTTGAAAAATTAGGTGAAGTGGATAAAATGGAAGCGATTCTTTATATCGAAGGATTGATCAAACTTAAAAGTGACGGAACAGCATTCCCATACCCTGCAACATACTTAAATAAAAAGCACTGGAAATAATGGAAAAAAAATTAGTAGTTGGGTTAGCTGGTTTCAGCTCTTTACAAGAAAAGGAAAATAATGTTTTAGATCAGCGAAAACAATTGACGTATGAAGACCTGCTTCAATTACACGAATTTGTTAGAACTATTCCTGAGCCAATCAAAGAAGCGAGAGAAGAATTCGAAAGACTGGCAACTGCAATGACAGCTTTAAGTGCAGGCAGACATAAAGTTATTATTAATGAAATACATTCGGTTAATCCCAACGAACGACATTTTAAAAATAAAAGGAAATGGTAAAAATAAACTGCCACTGGTACACCAGCGAAGAAATAAAGGAAGCCCTTGAAAAAAAAGGATATTCTGTTGTTACTTTAGAGATAAGTACAGAGAAACGAGATTTCCCATTATACGAGACGTACGCTCTTAAGAATGGTGAAGAGGCCACTGTTTTAAATACTGCCAAAAGCATTGCTTTAAAAGAGTTTAATAAAAAGCCTCCATTAATATAATGGTTACGGATACCCGTAGCCTTTTTTTATTTACAAACCATAAATTTGACAATTAAACACACAACATGAACGAATACAGATATACCGCGAACAACACAGACATCAATCGGATAAAATATGCACTTAAAACGTGTGTTATGGGTGAAGGACTTTCTTTTTTATTTGATATTATAGTCATAAGAAAAGATGAAAACTACTCTACAATTGTTTTTAAAAACAAAAGTGAAAAACCTATTAATCCAATGGAATTTTTTAGTTTTGGTATTATCATAGGGCGAGACTATCAGGATATGAACAAAGAAAGGTCAAAGAGAAAAATAAATATAGAACTTACTTTTGAAAATGATAAATTTCCTACTACCAAAGACACAAAGGAACTTGAATACAGCCTGCTTTCTACTCTTAAAGATGCTTTAAATGAAGATAGGCTAATTGTACAGGATGTGAAAATAAAAAGTCATTTGGAAATAGATTTTGAAACTATTATTATCACTTAAAATTATATCATGAAAAAAATATTATTATTCATCTTGCTTTCAGTTTTTACATTTGGTCAGGAAATTTCACCTTACCATCCAGCAAAACAAGATAACGCTTGGCGAGGTTATGAGCCTACACAATTAACTTTTTATGATGCAATGTTTGTTGCCGGAGCTTTGCAAAACTTTGTAACAGATCGTATGGCAATGGTGGTGACTGGATCAGACGCTTCAACATATCATTTTCAAGACAAGTTTTCCACCGGTAAATTAAATATTGCTTTAAAGCAGGAAAAGATCAAATCAAATGTTGCGGTTCCGGAGATTGTAATCAGTATTAAAATTTCAGGTGACAAAGACAAAGTATATACATTCTTCGTTGAATATTGGGGAACAACAATTGATTGGGGTGCTAAAAAAGCAGATGTTGAAAGAACACACATGCAAGATGTCATAAGACTTCATTTTAATGGAGGGAAACCTTATATTACCATAACAAATGGTACTTACAAAAGCACTTCTGACTTTGAAAACTTTTTCAATACTTTACTGGAAAAGCCATAAGGATAAACGCCAGCTTGTATAATAAAAATCTGTTCTGTATTTTTGTGCTATGTCTAAGCCGAATAACAGATTTTTGGAACGAAATATAGCTGTAAGAAGCTTTTTTTCACAATTGGAAAGTAAAAATCCCAATTGGAGAATTGAAGCACTCGAAAGGGAGACAGCAGACAGGTTTTTCATAAGCGAGCGAACGGTGCGGGCTATTGTAAAACAGGAAGGAATATATTTAGAATTAAAAAGCGTTTAAATCACATTTAAACGCTTTTTTTTTGCATATTAAAAATATTTGTATATTTGCATTGTCAGGCTTGCGAGTCGGGCAACCCTTGAGGGATAAATTTTTAAAGAAGTTTATCCCTCATTGTATTTTTAGGGGTATTTAAAAAGATCACCATCATTGAAGAAATAAATTTCATCAGATGAATAGTTTTCTTTATTCTTTTCATTTAAAATTGCCTCTGCCCTTTTTGTCATAATTTCTTTATTCATTTTTTTATCAAGTTGGGAATCTGAAATTACAGCAACTGCACTTTGCTTTGATGCTTGATTTGCGTTTCCTGTGATGTTTTTTATTGCTTTTGGACGCTTAACGTCCATATAAACACCATCAACTTTTAAATCAGGATTAGAGCTTTTATGGTCTAATTTAGACAATATTTTTTTTCTTGCATTGGGTTCTGAAATATGGATTTCAGGTAATATTTCAACTTTTTTACCCTGCTTTGCAAAAGCGTTAGATACATTAAGAATGTCATTATAATCTTCTGCATTTGTATTTACTAAAAGATGTTTTTGCACTGAACCACCACCCTTAAATTCTTTTACGATCTCAAACTGCTTATCTACAGGAAGTTCATATATCTTTTGTTTGGCAAACTGCTGTAAGGAACTGTCTGAATTATGAGCAAGTAATTTTAGTGATTTTATTGACGTTCGGTCCTTTTCCAAATTAGTAAAATCAACGCTGTAAGCTTCGGAAGTAAATACTTTTCCTGTTTTAAGAGGATTGTTTTTAAACTCTTCTTTTACGATGTCATCTGCAGGCAAACCTTCTGTCGGCTCTTCGTCAGTTTGTTCCAGATCACATCTGCACCCCCAATCCAGTGGTGGCATGTGTGTGTTCCAAAAGGCATCATTAACAGGTTTGATAATTCCGTCAAATGCTTTATGTTCCGGACGTACCCTGGCATCATTTATAGTAACAAATTTTAAGTTGGGATATAAGTCTGTGTTTTTTTGAAAATCTGCAAATTTATTAGCCATATTCACTGTGGCAATAGTTTGATTAAATTCAGTTTCTAACCAACGATTATTATATTCACTATCCAATAAATAGGCATCCAATTCAAAGTCTTTCCAAGATTGTAAATGGCCATTTTTAAACAAAAGGCTTTTTAGGTTTCTGTTAAAAGATTCTTCCTTAAAAGCAGAAAATTCTGCAAGATTTGTTTTTAATTTTTGGACCAGCTCTTTATCTGAAAATTCAAAATTATCCGGTACGGCTTTATCTACACCGGATGAAAGCTTTTTGAAATATTGATTCCAAAGGCTGGTTCTGAGTTCTTCTGAAACATTTCTTTCCTCAAAAGCTTCCCGGATGTATTTTTTAATAAGCCCGCTTAAAGTAAAATCAGCAACCAGTTTTTTTGGTTCATGATCACAACATTTTGAGCGGTAGAATAATCTAAGCGGGCCTATTCCTTTCCCGGATCTTCATTTTTGATGATTGCTGGTAATTGGTTTCCACTTGGCATGGTTTCAATTTCAACACCATATACTTGTTCTATGTAGTCTTTTTTAAGAATATAACCGGAACCTAAAAGAACACCGTCAATTTTAATTTGTTCACCTGCATCTTTTGTTTGTTCAATAATGATTCTCGCATTTTCGGGTATGTTGTAGCCAATATTTCTCATTGCCGGAACTAACACATCATTAAGCCAACTCAGCATCTTTTTTTCATCTGCCTGAACTAATGCCAATAAAGTGTTTTCGTGTACATTTCCCTGCGCTTTTGATGCTCCGTTGTCCGTTGTCATGGTTTGGTGTACAACCAGTTTTGACATTTCAGCATCTAAAGCTTTGATCTTTTGAAAAAATACATTGAAGGCATCACCTTTTGTGTTTTCTTTTATCTCAATTTCTGTTCCTGTTGGAAATACTCCATAAGCAGCAGATCCCATTTCCTGCAACCATCCAGCAACCTCATTTTTAACAGCATCACTTTGTGAAGCTACTTTTGCAATCCTGATAGGAATTCCAAATAATTCCTCAAATTCATCCCATGAACCCCATGAGTGACGTTTTAGACAAGTATATGGAAATGCTTTTTCCAATATGCCAATATGGTCATATAGTTGTGTGTGCAAGAGGATATCTTCAAATTTTGTGATGTCCAGCCCCATACTGGTGAAATCATTAATTATCTGCTTTTTTTCCGGCACATATAAGCCATATGGAATAGGCTCAATATTTAATATCTCACCTTTGTGAAAGTCATTAATAAATAAACAGATTCCACCCCTATAGGTTGAAGTATGAGCTTCTTCAATAGCCTTTTCAAACCACTGTTTATTTCTTATAAAGTTTGTTAATTTATCATCCCTTTTATCATCAATGGCAAAAACATAGGTTTTTAGAGTTGATCTTAAAGTCCTGTTTCCGGTGACAGCTGTCAAGTGTCCGTCCATCATAGCATCGTCATACACTTCCTGCAAATAAAAATTGCTAGGATTATCAATACTATACCTGCGATTTCTTGCAGCCTGCCAGTCATTTAATTCCTTACGCCAAATCTTTTTTTGTCGTCGTAGAACATCCACCATTGTTTTGGTGACTGATTCAATATTATTAGGTGTTACTTTTGAAAGTTTTACTTCTTTATTAAAAGCGTTACCGCCAATGGTGGCGGTTGATGTTTGATGAAATTTCATAATTGTATTTTTTAGCCCCTCATTATTCGGTCCATTTCTCTTGTTACTTTGTCTTGGATTTTTCTGTCAAGATATTGGGACTTTCCAAAAAATTGACGCTTTGGTAGGTTTCCAGATCCTTCATTATGATCACTGGCATAATCCTTATAAGTATAAAAAACTACTCTTTGCCTTGATCTTCTAGCTCTGAAAGAATTTATTAATTTGTTTCCACCAGTTCTGTGACCTACCAAGATTGCCCGGCCTTGTTCTCTTTGTCCAAACTTTGTGAGTTCGCCACGTGATCCCACTCTGTTGGTCCTATATCTTGTTTTATCTCTTCCACGTGTATCATCTTTTTTTCTATCCTGCCACTTTGTAAAACTTGTATCTGTATAGCCCTGTTTTCTAAAGTTCATTTTTATGAAATTCAGACCTTCAACTTCTATGATCCGGGGGAGCTTCTCAGGGAGTGCCTGGCTTGCTCTGTCGAGTATTCTTTGTAAATCTCCTAAATCAGACATTACCAATGATTTTTATATGATTTTTTACTACCCAATTTTAAAAAAGGTATTTCATCAGGTATTCCATCCCCGTCAAGATCTTCTTTTTTCCTTGGGAGATTTGCTTTCCATTCTCCTGAAGCAATTTTTTCAAGCCAGTTCATTGCTTCTTGGTAGTCAGCATCAGCATCAGCCGGAACTGGTTTTTTTCTTCTTTTTGGCAAATCATGGGAAATGATTGCTTTTAGATACTTAACTACTGTTCTATTTCTATCATCTCCAGTTTTAGAAAATACTTCGTTCATGTCATAATAACTGCCAAGGTATGTTTCCATAAGGCTGATATCCTCTTTAATGATTTCGCCAACTATATCATCATCTTTGTTAGTAATGAGGTCAATTATTTCTATAGTGGTTATTGTTTTAAGTTCTTCTTTTGTAAGGAAAGCCATCAGATTGATATTTTTTTAGATTGATACTTTGGAGCAAGTGTTCTGTAGATTTTAGTTTTGAAACTTTGACGGTAGCTCATGATTGCTTCCATTGTTGCTTCTTCTGTTTCGTCATCAGTTTGCTGTAATGGTTTAAACTGTTCACCACATAGAAATTGAAGTTTTTCCGCAATCGCGTCGAGCAAATCAATTTCCATTAAGCCTTCTTCCGGATCACTTGTGTTATTGTGCTGAGACATCCATCCGTCTTTACAGTATAAGATCACATCCAGTGTACAAGTTCCTTCTTGATTCTGCTCAGTCATTGTTTCATAAGTGATTTTGTGAATACGGATTAAAACAGCGGTCCAGTAAGACGGAAAACCATCTTCAGTTTCTCTGAACTGGTCCCGGAATAGGTCTATATATTCAAGTTGCTGGATTTCTTTAAGCTTGTTTTTTATTACAATGAAGAGTTCCTTTCGTGGTGTCATAATCTGCGTTTTTTATTTTTGCCTATAACGGGTCTTGTATTGCTGTCTTCCTTTTGGGAGTAACCAAATAACAAGCGCCCTTTTCTGACACATTGTTCAAGAACGTCTAATACATCATCAGGACTGGTAGTACCTTTTTCAAATGCTGTAATGTGTTCAAAGGTATTATCCATATCAATCGTGCCCTTTAATCTTTCATCAAATGTTATTAAACCTTTCATAAAAGTTCCTGTTAATGTTGCATCAATCTTATCATGTTTGTCCCCTGATGCATGATCACATATCGGAATGTCTGCTGCGTTGTTATCTTCACAGGCAATTAACCATTCAGGCTCATATACAATTTTTTGTGAAGCTGTGGCATCATAATAGGAAATTATGGACATGCCTAAGCTGTTGTATCTTTTTTGCCACTCATAATGCTTATCCATAGCATCAGACCGTTCACATTGTCTGTTAAATAATTCTAAAACATGTGCCCTTCCATTTGCCATTGATATTATTCCACCTGCTTTAAAATTTCCATTTTTGGTGTATGATAAATCCCAAAACTCAATTAACCCCGAAAAAATTTTATTTGGATTTGTTGATTTATATTTTATCCATTCAGCCTTAATTCTTTTTCCTTTTTCAATAGGATTGTTGTAGTCCTCACGTTGAGAGGTGTGATAGTCAGTCTTTGACTTGATATCTTTAATGTCTTTTTTAGTGTAGCGTTGATGCCAGGAAGGGTTGTCTTTTTCATCTGCAATATTCACTATATGTTCATCAAAATGTTTTGATTTTTTATAAGCTTCTTTTATCCCATCAAGAATTCCTTTTTTTACTATGTAATTGTTTGGTACAATCATACGTCCTCTTCTAAGATGAAACGCTTTTCCTAAGTCACCAGTGATTTTTTCTACATTTTCTTGTACTAAGATTTGATTTTTTGCTTGTTTTCTATCTTCACAGTCGTCTATTGATGCAAAATCAATTCTGTTTGCTCCTAATCTTAAACCCCTAAAAGGTTGGTTTAATCCAAGTGCTTTGAAAATTCTCCCATCATTTGTTTGAAATTCACCATCAGCCCAATTTCCATAATTCATCTGAATTCCAAAATCTTTAATGTATCTCTCATTAAATTGCAAGTGAGTTTGTAAGTCAGATAATAATAAGTTTGAAAAATCTTGATTTCTGCCAATAAGTAACCCGAAAAATATCTCATTGTTTTCTTTTAAATGACAGATATTTCCAACATTTGTATGAATAGATTTTGCCGAACCACGAAACCATTTTCTCATTTGAATTATAAAAGGATCATCAAACACTTTTTCATAAGAGCTTTGATGAAAATCAGCACATGGAGCATCTGCCAGTGACAGTGATACACCTACACCAAAATAATAATCAAAAAATTTGGTATAATTCTCCGGCTTCAATAGGTCATTAATTCTTTTCTCTTGGTCCTCTGTTGTTTCTTTAACAATAGAATTATAAGTAAGTTCCTTAATGATCTTTGATTTGAGCCTGAATTTATCTAGGGCTGTTTTGTAATCTGTTGCTGTCATTAAATTAAGGTTTCAATGTAATTCTCCTGTAGAGTTCGTATTTTCTTAAGAAGCAAAAGGTTGTCTTCACGCTTTTTCCCACTTGATTTTGCCGTTATGTCAGTGAACCAATCTATGAGAGCATCAAAGGATTCCATTGAATAAACAGCCTTCTTTTTTATATCATCCATTTTATCCCATGCAGATGCAAGCTTAGAAATGTCATCAGGTTTGTAAGGCATCTGTTTTCCTGACTTTATAGAAGCAATATTTGATCTGATCATTGCTTTTATTTCATTAGGTGAAATGTTATGAAGTTGCTTTTCATCATCCCAATTATGTCTTTTTTTCCAGTCAGTAAGAGTTTTAACACCCACCTTGATGGTTTCCATTTCTGAAATGGACTGCAAAGTGTACCCACGAATATATAAGCCTAAAGCGTCTTTCATTTTCTTATCACGTTCTGCATTTCGCATCCGGCCTTGTTGCTTCACCTCTTCTGTGTCGGTGGTTTCAATTTTTTTAACTCTTTTATTCATGATTGCTTGTATTTACCGTCAATTACCAGTTTGTCATTATCTGCGAAATAGATGTTGTTAATAGTCATTCCATCATATTCGAGCATTTTTTTAGCTTCAATCATAACCGGGATAAAGCTGTCTTCATTCAAAATCTGTTCGATTCCAACACCTATTTCAGGTGTTTTTTTAAATTCTCCTTTGAAGGCCTGTAAAATGTGTTTTTGATGCTGATTGTCACTTTCTCCAATCACAAAATCACCATTGCTGATTTGTAAGTCATCGTTAAATAAAAAGTCTTTCATGAAGGCAAATTTCATCTATATAATACATGCACGAAATTCTATAATCAACCATTGCCAAAACGTCGGCAATCATTGCCAAAATACTGGCAACCATTGTTCTGTAACTTTTTTTTAGATCGTAAAGCCCCCAATTTTGCCTTGTTGATTTACAAAAACAATGGCAGAATATAAATTCATAGTAAATACGGAAAATGTAAACTCTTACGGGTATAGGATTCTCACAGAAGGCATTGACACAGATCAGTACGAAAGAAACCCGGTTGTATTGTTTATGCATGATCGTGGAGATTATAAACCGTCCGGCGACGAGGTAATTGGAAAAGCGAGACTAGCAAAAGAAAATGATATTCTTTTAGCTTACATAACCTTTGATTCTGAGAACGAATTTGCTTCCAAAATAGAAAAAAAGGTCGCTGGCGGTTTTATAAATATGTGTTCAATGTGGGCTGATCCAATCACCACAACATTAGATCCAAAACTTGCGCTTCCGGGACAGCAGTACGAAACTGTAACAAAATGTAAACTGATAGAAATTTCTATTGTTGACATTGGCGGGAATGATGATGCTTTACGCCTTTCCGGTGGGAAATCTAAACATAAACTACAATTATTAAATCAAAATACAATGTCAGAATTAAAAGTGATTGCGCTTGCATTAGGTAAAGACGCAAACAGCACAGAAAGCACAATTCTATCGGCAGTTACTGAAATGAAGCTGTCTTTGGAAACCGAAAAAGGTAAAACCGAGGAATGGAAAAATAAATATATCCAGCTACAAAAAGCGGAAGCGACAGCTTTAGTTGATAAAGCCGTAAAGCTTGGATTGTTCCCGGAAGACTTGAAAGATGGTCAGATTTCTTTATTTGAAACTGATTTTGATAACCAGCATCAGAAATTAAGCAAACTGATAGAAAATAAAGAAACCGAACACGAAAAGAACGGCAAAAAAGAGGTTGTGGAAGGAGTGATCCAGTTAAACAAGAAAACAAGCTCTGAAAATTCTGCTGATGAATCATTTGACTACCTACAAAAACATGATCCTGCCAAGCTTGCTTTGATCAGGGAAAATGAACCTGAACAGTACCGAAAATTAAGTTTGGCTTACTCAAACGGTGTGAGACACAAAACGAACTAAAAAATTTAATCTAAATAAAATTATGAAAAGAAGACTTTCATTAACAGCATTAGCCATCAACTTTATTTTAGCTTTTGCATTCTCATTTGTAGCGTCTCCGATGCTTGGTGTTAACCCTTTTTTGCTGACCGCTGGTATTGTCATTACACATGCCGTTGTCACTTATTTCAAGCCAATGCAAGTAGGAATTTTACAAGAGGGTTTGCAAAAAGAAGTTTGGATTGCAGATATTAAAGAGAATCCAATACCGGATATGAGCTTTATTAATCAGTCCGTCGATATGTCAGCATTTGTGGAAAATGACGCTCTAAATCTTGCTGAAGCGGGTGTTGAGCCGGATGTCCATGAAGATTATTTTGCAACCAATAGCGGTGAATTACCGATTCAGGCAATTGATGACATTCCTCACAGAGTTTTGTTAAAGGATTATTCAACTAATCAAACAAGACACTCAAAATTAGCTGACATGGAACTGGCATACAATAAAAGAGCATCTGTAATTAACAGACACCGTAATGCTATTGCCAAGAATATGGCACAAAGAACAGCCCACGGCTGGGGCGCTTCGACAAATGATGCATTTAATAAAATTTTAAATCTTGGACCAACAGATTCTGTAATTGATGGTCTGATTGATATGCAAAGGTTTTTCCGTGATTTGGACCTTGACATGAGTAAAATGAATATCGTTTTAAACTCTGATCATGGTTCAAGAATAGAAAAAGAGAATAAAAAACTGTACAAAGAAATCACCGCTGAAAAGGGTGCTGAATTGTACGATTTCAAAATTTTCTTCTATTCTAAAACCCCATTCTATACAGATGCCGGAGTTAAGAAGCCTTGGGGCTCTACTATCGCGGGTACTGACAAAAAATCTTCTATCATTTGGAATTCAGATGAGGTGTTCAGATGCTTTGGTTCTACAGATATGTTTGCAACTCTTGGTCATTCAGGTTGGCAAGCTGATTTGATTTCTTTTGCTCAGAGAGCTTTAACCGGGAAGATTCGCGCAAACAATCCAAAGTACCTGGGAACTATTCTTTAACCATTAATTTTTTTTAAAATGTCTACAATAAATAAAAATGCATTAGATTTTTTCAAGACAAACCCCAATGTAAATGAGGTTTTCGCTACTACAGACGGATATGTTTTTGTAAAAAAACTTGATGCGACAAATCACGCAAAAACTTTAAATCCGGATAGTCCAGAGGTTGAACCTATCAAAAATGAAGAACAGCCAGTGGAGGACAAAAAAGAAGGTACTGTAAAACTTAGCGTGGCAGAGCTTAAAGCTTTAAAAGATAAAGCTACACAGGAATATACCGAATTATTTGGTTCTGCTCCTGACAGTAAGCTTTCAGGTGCTAAAATTCAGGAATTGAATGACGCTAAAAAGACTGAATTAGCAAATGAAAATCCCGACGATGAGGAAAATTAATTACATAGCCGTGCATTGCACTGCAACACCTCAGACGACATCTATTGATTCAATAAGAAATTACTGGAAAACAAATCTGAAATGGAAAATGCCCGGCTATCATTTTATAATAAAACCTGACGGAGAGATTGTCCAGCTTTTGGATATTAGCAAAGTTTCAAATGGTGTTTTTGGCCATAATCACGAGATTATCAATATTTCCTACATAGGTGGTGTTGACAAAAACAACAAAGCCATTGATAACAGGACTGATTCACAAAAAGCAACAATGCTGACAAAGCTTAAAGAGCTTAAAAAGCAATTCCCGAATGCAATTATTCAAGGACACCGGGATTTCAAAGGTGTTAAGAAAGATTGCCCGTCTTTCAACGCCAAAAAAGAGTATGAAAATATTTAAAACCTTGCTTCTCGTCTCTAGTGTTTTTCTTGTTTTGGAATCCTGCCGAACAGTTCGGCAGGTTTCACAAACAAAGGAGACTTTAAGCGAAAGCAGCACCATAAAGAAAACGTCTTACAAAGACACAGTTTTTTACACAGAAAAAGCAACCGCAACTCTCAGAATTCCAATCAAAGATTTTGACTTTCCGGACACTCGTTTAAACAGTGTTTCAACAACGTTGAAATCTAATTTAAAGCCTATTATTTACGAGAAAAAGACGGGTAATGCTACAGTCAAGGTTGTACATGACAGCTTATATTTTTATGCTACTGCTGAATGTGACAGCCTCGCTTTAAAGGCTAAAATCCGGCAAGAGTTTGAAAGTTATTATAAAAATATTGCTACAGCCGAAAGTAAAGAAGAAAAGGAAAAGCAAAAAGCTAATTATTGGATGTGGGGATCACTGATTGTAATTGCTTTTATCGCTGGTTTTATAACCTCAAAAATCTATTAAAAATGTTACCTAATATTAAATTTAACATCTCAACAACTGGTTTAGGTAGATTACCTGCTGATATCCAAAAAATCCCAGGGCTGGTTATTACCGGAAAGAGTGTTGTCAATAAAGTTACAATTGGCAAATCCTATCAGCTGTTTTCGTTGGATGAAGCCGAAAGTCTTGGAATTGATGAAACGCAAAATCCTTTTGCCTACAAACATATCAAACACTTTTATGATTATTCCGGTGAGCGTGCCGAATTATGGATCATGCTGGTATCTGATGCCACAACTATGGCGCAGATGGTCGATAAAACAGGCGTTATTGCAACAAAATTAATTCAGGATGCAGGCGGTAAAATCAGAGTGCTTGGAGTGATCAGGGAATCAGCCGGAACTGAAACATCAGCAAACGGACTTGATGCAGATGTTGACACAACCGTGATTGCTTCACAGGCTTTAGCAGATTATTTTGCAGAAAAGTATTATCCATTCAGGGTAATTATTTCGGGGAACAATTTTTCCGGATCTGCAACTGAACTTAAAGATTATTCAACTGCTAACTATAACCGTGTTTCTGTTTTTCTTGCCAATACAGACGGAAGCAAAGAAGCTTCAATTGGTTTAGCCTTAGCAAGGCTGGCGCTTATTCCAGTACAAAGAAATATTGGAAGAGTGAAGGACGGACCTGTAGAAGAGGTTCAAGCTTTCTTTACCAATGGGGTCAAAGTTGAAAGTAGCTCCACCGCTTGGGAAACTATGCACAGTAAAGGCTTCATTATTTTAAGAAATTATGTTGGCCGTGTAGGATTTTTCTTTTCAGATGATCCAACGCTGACAAAGGTGGAAGATGACTTTAAGTCATTAGCTAATGGTTTTGTCATGGACAAAGCGATTCTAATTGCTTATAACACTTTAGTCAATGAGTTACTTGATGAGGTTCCGGTTACTAAGACAGGAACAATACACCCGGCAATTATTAAAAATTGGCAGGCAAATGTGGAAAGTCAATTAACAGGGCTCATGGTTTCCACAGGAGAATTAAACGGATGTCAGGTTTTTATTGATGAAAATCAAAACATCCTTACAACCGGGATTCTTAATATAAGAATTGCATTACAACCTGTAGGATATGCAAAGTATATCATTGTTAACATAGGTTTCACAACAAATATTGAATAAAATGGCAGAAAACACAAAATTTGACAGTGCCCAGTATTCATGGGCTGATGTTTCAGTTTCGATGGGAGGCCGAATTGTCACAGGACTTACCAGTGTTTCATACACAGTAAAACAGGCCAAAAGTGTTTTAAAAGGCAGAGGCAACAAAGGACATAAAATCTTACGTGGTGATAAGGAATTTGAAGGATCAATCAAAATATGGCAATCTGAACTGCAAGCAATGATAAAATCTGCACCGGGTAAAGATGTTTTAAGCCTCAATTTTGATCTGGTTGTTGCTTATACTCCAGCTGATGGAGGACAGAACACCACAGACATATTGGTTAGCTGTGAATTTACTGAGTATAAAAAGGAAATGAATCAAGGCGATACCAATATGGAAATTGAATGTCCTATCATCTTTTTAGACCTTAAAGAGGATCAATAAATTTTTACATATCAATTTTTTTTTAAAACCCACTCTGATTGGGTGGGTTTTTTCTAACAATTAAAAACAACAAAACAATGTCAGTTACACAAGAGCAAATTAACGAATGGAAGGAAAAACATGGTGGAGTTTACGCCCTTCCGGTTGAAGATAAAACAGGATATCTACGTGAACCAAACATGAACGATTATAAAAGAGCTTTTTCTGCCATGCAAAAAAATGGTGATATTGCTTTTGGTGAAGAACTTTTGTCTGCACTTTGGCTGGGCGGTGATGAAGCCATAAAAACGCAGGATGAATACTTTTTAACTGCTAAGAAGGTTCTGATCGACTTTTTCAATTATCCTGATGCTATCATCAACAATATAGCAAAAGGAAAAACTGAAATCCTTATTGGGGATGAAAGATGTGTGATCCGTGTTATTACACGTGAAGATCTGAAACTTTCAGAAAAAAGAAACCCTACCGGTAAACCTTTTGTAACTCAAGAAGCACTGTTTAATATGGTTTGCGAGGATAAAACAGAAGGGTTTGAGGATGTGAAAAGAGCCGAAATAAGATTTCCTCTATATCAGGCAATCGAAAGCCTGCAAAACAAGAAAATTGGTCAGCTAAAAAAGCTTTAAACGGGGCAATTGTTGACAAAACAATTACCTCGGCCAAAGATCTTGCTGATGATTTGGTACTTCTCCAAGATTCTTATGTCCTTCAAACTGCAATAAGAATATACAACGCTTTACTAACCTATTACATGCATATTCCTGAACCGGGCGTGCTGTCTGATGAAGATTGGGCAGAAAAGCTACAGGATTTACACTTTATACGTCAGAAGGAAAAAGAAGCTTCTGAATCCAGCTAATGAATGTTTATCAATACATAGTACGAATTAATAATCACGCCAGTTCTGCACTGCAAAGTATTGCAAGTAGTGCCGGGGTGGCAAATAACCGGATTCGTAGTGTGATATCATCCATGCAGAACATGAATCAGCAATCAAATGCTGTGACAGGTTCGCTGGGTAAACTTAAAACTATGCTTGCAGGTGCTTTTGCATTTGCAAGTATTATGAGTTTTACCAATAAGGTGATTGAAGCCCGGCAGGAATATGAAAAATTTGACGCTGTACTTACTAACACTTTTCAGAACAAAGCCATAGGTCAAGGCGCAATGGCCTTACTAACTGAATTTGCACAGAAAACCCCTTACCAGCTTAATGAGCTGACAGGCGGTTTCATTAAACTGGTAAACCGTGGTGTCTATCCTACCTATCAGGAACTAACAAAACTCGGTGACTTAGCTTCTTCACAAGGGAAATCATTTGACCAGTTGGTTGAAGGTATTTTGGATGCTCAAAGTGGTGAATTTGAAAGAATGAAAGAATTTGGTATTAAAGCCCAAAAGGAGGGTGATAAAGTCAAACTTTCCTTCAAAGGAATTACCAAAGAAGTAAAAAACAATGAGACTGCAATCCGGGATGCTATCCTTGAATTTGGAGGTATGAAAGGTGTGGCTGGATCAATGGAGGTAGTTGCTGAAACATTGGGCGGTAAAATTTCAAATCTTGAAGACCAGTTTTGGGGATTCTTGGTTGCTGTTGGTAGTTTCGGTGGCGGGATCTTTGGGCAGGTGCTGGGAGGAATGGCAGACGGCTTGGAATTCCTTCAACAATATCTTCCACAAATTGCCCATTGGTTTGATATCGTGTGGCAGAATTTACAACCTGTAGCATTAGCCTTATGGGATCTGATAAAAGCAATTATTGGTATAAAAGGATCAGGGGACGCGCTCCAAACATTTAGCAACGTTATGATCAGTGTTTTACTTGTGATAAATTGGTTTAAAGAAGGAATGCTTTGGCTGATAAGTATTATAAAGCCTTTTGCTCCATTAATCCGTGATGCTGCAATTGCCTGGGGAATTTTCAATCTAGTAATGGCAATGACACCAGTTGGATGGATTGTAGTCGGAATTGTCACATTAATAACCCTGATTGGAATACTGATAAAATACAGTGATGGTTGGTCTGAAAGCTGGATGAATATGAAAATACTCTTTGAAGCTATATGGAACCAAATAAAAGGCACACTCAATATAGGTGTGGAAGCATTTAAGTTCGGTTTTAATCTGATTTTCCTTTACGCTAAAGATTCTGCCCAAAATATTGTTGGGGTGTTCTCAAAAGTTGGGGACGCAATAAAACTGGCTATGCAAGGAGATTTTTCAGGTGCATTTTCTAAGATCACGGAAAAAGTCAAAACAGAGGCAGAAGGTGAAATTGCAAAGCTAAATAGTGACTTTGCCAAAAAGCTAGCAGATCACGGAAAACAAACAAGAGAAAATTTAAAAGCTGGTCAAAATGCTGCTAAAGGTATCGGGATTACGTTTGACACAGATGGCATCCAAAAAGACTTTAGCAAGCTTAAAGATTCTTTCAAAGGTTTACAGGGGGAAAAGCAAGGTAATAAAAACGATTATCTAAATGCCATCCCCGGATTGAAAGGCGGGGCAAAAAAGGAGGACGGCAAAGATGAAAAAGATAAAAAGAAGAAGAAAGCAGGAGACGGCATCACCGGGGGTGGTTCCCGCTTAACCAACATCACCATCAACATAAATAAGTTGCAAGATCAGACCGTCATTAATGTCAGCAAAACAGAGCAAGGATTAAGCGGTTTAGGTGATCAGGTTCAGGAAATCTTATTAAGAGCTGTTAACAGCGCAAACCAAATGCAAACAAACTAATGAGCTATACTTTTGATTTAAAAGAATTGGTTGCCAGGGCACACTTTGACTATATCGGTCCTGTTTTTCCAAACTGGTGGGCAAAGAATAAACAAAAACACACTTTACCCTCTTTAAATGGTTCTGTTTCCGGTGTTTCATTGGGACAAAAATATTTCCTAACACTTAAGGTGATGGACAAAGAAGGAAACGAATATACATTTCCGAATGAACCACTAATTTCTGTAAGCTTGGCGAAAACGATTGTTGAAACAGCAACTGTGGGTAAAGAAAGGAAAGGAACTGTAAAAGAATATATCTGTACGGAAGATTATCAAATTTCTATAAAAGGAGTCTGTATGATCCCTGACAATTTGGACGAATATCCGACAGAGCAAGTCCGGGAACTACACAGTATGTTTGAAATAAATGATTCTCTTGAAGTTTATGCCAATCCTTTCCTTGAACTTTTTGGAATTAGAAACATTGTAATGAAAGACATCCAGTTTGATGAAATGGCAGGTGAACAGGGATTGCAAAAGTACTCAATTACGGCTGTATCTGATCAGGATTTTTACGCTGATTTGAAAGAAAAAGAGAAGACAAATAAACTCTTAAACACATTAGGCTAATGTACATTTTATCTGCAAAAATTGAGATAGGCAACTATATTTTCAATTCAATAAACGAAGTCGAAATTACAAAGACAGTCGAAGAACTGGTTGACACAGCAATTATTAAAATGCCATTGCGGTTTAAAGTACGGGACAATAATGAACAAAAATTTACGGAAGAGGTAATAAAAGTTGGTGATCCTGTTAAAATTACATTGGCATACGAGGGAAAATATGAGGGAGTTGAATTTGAAGGCTATGTGGCCCGTGTAAAAACTAAAATTCCTTTAGAAATTCATTGTGAAGACGCTATGTGGATTTTACGCAGAAAAAACATCACTAAAGCTTTCGGAAAAACAACCATGAAAGAAATATTGGAAGAGGTTGTAAAAGACACTCCAATAAAACTGTCAAAGAGAATCCCAAGCGTTGCACTGGAGAAGTACATAATAAAAGATGCAAACGGGACACAGGTATTACAGGGATTGAAGGAAAATTTGGCAATGACAGTTTTTCTGGAAGATGACGGAAGCTTGTATTGTGGTCTTCAACAGGCAACTAATATCGGGCAAATAGTGATCTACGATCTCAATTATAATTTGGTAGAAAATAACTTAGAATTTAAAACTTCTGAGGACAAAAGAATAAAGGTAAAATACACCTACATAGATAATAAAAATCAGCGTAAAAGCTACGAGTTTGGAGATAAAGACGGAGAATTGAGAACCTATCACACCTCTGTAGTTTCTGACGAAAAAAAACTTGAAGAGATGGCAAAAGCTGAAATCAAAAAACTAAAGTATGATGGTTTTGAAGGCGATGTAACCAGTTTTTTAATTCCATATGTTACGCGAGGGATGGCAGCAGAAATCCGGGATATTGAACATAAAAACCGCGAAGGAAATTATTTTATTAAATCAGTCATCACGACTTTTGGAACCAATGGAGCCAGAAGGAAGGCAACATTAAGTAACAAACTATGACGAAGGATTTACAAACTGCTTTTGCAAAGCTGGGAAAAAGGAGTGTTGACACTTTTCCGGCAGAAGTGGTTTCCGTGGATAAAGTAAACGGTGTTTGCAAAGTTTCAGACGGTCAACTGGAATATGATGAGGTTCAATTATCAGCGACGGTTGAAGAAAATGGAAAAAGGTTTTACCTGTTTCCTAAAATTGGAAGTTATGTTTTAGTCTCTCCAATTAATGAAGATCTGCACAGACTATACGTTGAATTTTTCAGTGAAATCGAAGATTTTGATTTGAAAATTGGTGTTACAGAATTGCAGATAGATAGTGAAGGTTTTCTTCTTAAGAAAGAAAACGAAACATTGAAAGAATTAATGTCAGACCTGATCAAAGCCTGTAAAAATTTAAAGTTTCAAACTAATACAGGTGTCACAATTAAGTTATTGAATTTACAGGACTTTATTATTGTAGAAAACAGATTTAATCAATTTTTAAAATAAGTTTAAATGCCAATTACAGAAGCACAAGCCAAGGCAAAATTAAAATTAAAACTGAAAACAGTTCGTGACAATGTAACTGATCCGGATGAAGCACTGGATGGTTTGGTTGACGCTCTTTATGAGATTGTCAAAATGTTACAAACGGATGCGACTGTTATCGGTGTTTGTCCTTCAGGAGGAGGTCCACTAACGCTAGGAAAAATCACATAATGAAAAATAAGGTATTGCACAATCAAACACTTTTAGATATTTCTATACAAAATACAGGAAGTGTCCAAAACTGTTTTCAAATAGCTTTAGCAAATGGCATTTCGGTGACTGATGCGTTAACAACCGGATCTAACTTGGAAGGCGCAAAAATAGCTGTTGTTGATGAGGATATCCAATTTTATTTCAAGGCAAAAAAAATACAACCTGCTACAGGCATAACAGAAAATTTGATTGAAATAAAACCTTTAGGAGGAGTAAATTATTGGGCTATAGAAGAAACTTTTGAAATACAATAAAATGAGATCTGTAGAAGAAATTTATAATAGTTTGGTAGAAAGAAAAGGAACTTACACAGCTTTGGATGAGCTTACTTCCACTTCTAAAACGGCAATATGGGTCAATCTACTTTGGGTATTTGCTTTTGTGACTTGGATTCATGAGAATATTTTTGAGGAACACAAAAAGGAACTATCTAAGATGATTGACGAAGAAAAATCACATACATCAAGATGGTACAGGAAAAAAGCAATGGCTTTTCAATATGGTTTCTCATTGATGACGGATTCAGACCAATTTAACAATATTGGGATGGAAGATAAAGTTGAAAGCTCAAAAATAATTAAGTATTGTGCTGTAACTGAATCTTTAATAGAAAGCCGTCTAATTATCAAAATTGCAACTGAAACGGATGGAGTTTTACAACCCATTACGAATGAGCAGAAGGCATCATTTGAATACTATATTTCAGAAGTGAGGGATGCCGGAGTACAGACGACAGTTGTTAATTATTTACCAGATAAGCTACAGCTATTTATTAAAATAAAACGTGATCCGAATGTTATCGACTCAAATGGTGTTTCAATTTTGTACGGAAACGAGCCAGTTAAAGATGCCTTATTAAAATTTAGGAAAGAACTTCCATTTAATGGTGAACTGATCCTAAACAAACTGGTGGACAAATTACAGGAAATTGATGGAGTAATAAATCCTCATCTTATAAATGCGAAAACCTCATGGATAGATCCTGTTATTGGAGATTATGGAGTTTTTGAAAATGTAGAAATTTCAAAAATTCCAATCAGTGGGTATTTTACAATAGATTTTGAAAATAGTGAGTTTACATATGTGGTATAAATTAGACGCTCAACGATTGATATTACAAGCTTGGCCTTCAATATTAAGGACACCTGTTATTAGTTCATTTTTATCACTTGTCTCAGATGAAATTTCAGACCTAAACAATATGTTTACTGTCAATAGATCATCGAACATCACAAAAATAAAACATAACTCACAGACTTGTTTTCTGCGAAAGATTTTGAATGATACATTTGATTACCAACGTAGAATAAAGATTGTAGAAGGTATTTTAAAAAAACCGAAATATATCTATACTGACGGGGAACAGCGACCTAAATGGTTAGGAGAAATGATTATTTATTCCAAAGAGGAGACGGAAGGAAATGGTGTTGATTTTACGGTTGTAGTTCCGGGGGAACTTAAAAATTATCAGATTGAACTGAAAGCATTAATAGACTTTTACAAATTAGCGGGGAAACGCTACAAAATTGTTATAGATGAAAACATTTAATTTTAACCAAACGGGAGGTTTTAAGCTTATTACAGAGGTCCTTTCAGGACTTCAGGACGCATATTCCATATTTTCAGGTGTTGCTAAAATGGCCGGCGAAAAAGCGATCGTTTCGGGTTGTGAAGATCTTGGCGTTACTGTTGGAGACGGTCTTGTCGTCATCGGTGGTGAAACCCTAGAGTTTAAAGGAGGTGTAAAGCAAAACACTGTCATTATAAAAGAGGAAAATACAGGTGCCACGTTTGAAGATGGCAGCATAAAGCCTTTTGAAAAATATCGCTATGCAACGTTTGGTTACTCTGGAACTGCTTTTAATTGGGCAGATTTTAAAAGGGTCACACCTCTTAATGCTCTAGAAGATCGAATTACAGCTTTGGAAAAAATGACTGCTCCAATTCGATCCGGAGGCGGTCGAATGTTGTGGTGTAAACCTGCAAACTTAATCCCTCCAGGTTGGGTTGCTGATGATGGATGGGAAAAATTAGCACCTGTTGGTTTAGATCCATTAAATCCTGCATTTGATGAAGTAGGAAAAATAGGGGGAGAGGAAAAACACACTTTGACTATCGGTGAATTACCTCAGCATAGATTTAAGCTTTTCGGGTATGGAGGAATTAATTCTCCGCGATTGATTGACAACCCGAACGGTGTTGCGTCTGTTGTAGGAGATTCCCCAATAGATAATGAAGACTGGAATTATTCAATTACTTCCGCTTCAGGGGATGCAGGCATAGGAAATACAAACGAATTAGGGGCTGGCATGCCACATAACAACATGTCGCCTTACAGAATTGTAATTTACATTAAGTACGTAGGATAATGGCAAAAATATCAAAATTAAATCTAAGACAATTATTTGCTAGGGGGTTAAAACCAGCCCAAGAAGCTTTTTATAATTTTTTTGACAGCTTCTGGCATAAAGATGAGCTGATTGAAATTGCATCGGTAAAAAATTTGCAGTCCGAACTTTCAAACAAATTAGATACAGGTGCAAAGGATACATTAATTGCTGCTTTTGATCAAGCCGTGGAGAATATGACCGAACTCGCCCAAAGTGCCTATAAAGGAATTGCGGAAGCTTCCACAACACCTCCGGCAATAGGTGTATTCTGGTACCGTGTAGAAGATGGAAATTCTACGACTTTTACACACTTTCTGAACTCTTCAGGCGTGGCAATTCAGACGGTTGCCACAGACTTTAAGGATGTAAATGATAATTATTATGATGTCAGCTTGGAGATTAATGACAATATAGCAAAGAAGGTTAAAAAACTACGGCCAGCAGTTGGGTTTTCGGAAAATGAGTTTAATAGCCTGGCTGAAGATTTGGGGGAAATTAAAGTTTCGTTAATTTCTAAAAACTTGGCTGATGTAAATTTACCCAGTTCTGTGGCTTCAGGCATTGGAACATCAATATTTACAATGCAATTAAACTCACCACAAAAAATAAGGTTATTAAGAATTAAAGTTGCTACTACTGGTCTAGGAAAATTCACATGCCGCAGAGGTACTTCCACATTAACAATAAAATCCGATGTGCCTTTAAATGCAGGATGGAATAATGTAACTGTTGATTTTGAAGCATTAAGTTCTGATTATATCGGCTACTCCACACTAAATTCAACATCCGATCTTACATATACAGACGCCGGAAATGGTACCTACTACACAGTAAATGGATCTAATCAAATTGTAGAGCATCCGGGGAATATTGGATTAGAAGTGTTTAACGGTATCTATGATGGAAATAAATTTAAAGATATTATAGGAATAAAGCCTGTAGGAACAAATGATTTTAATCGACTAAAGCGTTTATCAAAACCTGTCTTACAGGAAAGTGACCATGGTGTTGTATCAGTTTTTAATTTACCCGCTACAGAAGATTTGATGAGTAATAATAAAATTAATGTGAATGGTTCTGTTTCTGGTAATTTTTCAATTAATGAAGGATATAATTTCTCATTAGGTTTTATTGTAAGGTTCCCCAATAAATACACTTCAAATAAGAATATATCAATCATTAATTGTGGATCATTTGCACTTACGATCTATGCTGGGACATCCGGGATAGGGGTTTTTAAAGATGGTGAATCAAATGGTATTGCTTATGACTATGGTAATAAAGATGTGTATTTTGTAGTGAAGGGTAACGCTTATTTTATTGCTATTTGGGTAGATGGAAGGGAAATTGGATTTTTTAATAAAGGCAAGAAGGTTTCGAGTATTAATTGTAATTTTCCTGTACCTGATAATCAAGTGTTAAAAAATATTACACTATGGGATAGAGAAATATCTAAAGAAAGGTTAACAGATTGGATGGCTTCTTTAAATCCCTTTAAATTGTCTTCACCTCAAGATAAATTTTTTCCGGCACAAGGTATACAGATGAGTAATCACCTACTTGAAGGAAATACTAAATTTTTCATTCCCGGAGAACAAACAGTTGTTAAATTCAAAGGAAAATATTTCATGTACTTCACAGCAGCAAATGGGACCCCAGATGTATTTATTGAAGCAGGTATCGCTGTTGCTATATCAGGGCGGCCTGATGGAGGCTTTATGATGCACTCTAACTATGTTGTTATTGGCGGTCTGGAACATGCAGAACATAATACAGCAGGAGTCCCCAGTGCGATGGCTGCCTGGGCTGGCGTTGTTAATGATTATGTATACGTATTCGCTGCTATGGATTACAATTCTCCAAGTGAGGGCGGGAAAATTTTTAAATCTTCCGATGGCGTTAACTTTACATTTGTAAGAAATATTACAACGGAGGAAGGAGATATTCCTTATTTGGCGAATGTAGGAATGTGTACTACTAAAGTTGATGGATTTTATTACGGAATAATTGAAGGAAAGCTATCAGGTAGTGCTCCATGGAGTTTATTTTTAGTCAAGTCAGAAAATTTTGAAGGCCCTTATACAGTTGTACAGAACCTTCCAAGTTTAAACATATTCGGTTCAAGTGGCGGACCTGATCTGATGAGATCAGTCAATGATGACAGATGGATCTGTGTTTATCATGCATGTCATAATACATCAGGGACCGCTTTTGCTCCGACTGATATTTTCTATGCTGAATGTAAAGATCTAGAACCAATAAACTGGATTAAAAAAGGACGTGTTTTGGCTATCAATGATGAGCTGGAGTATTATAACGCATTCAACTGCGATCAGGTTGCAACTCCTGGCATTATTGAAGAAAATGGTGTCACATATATGAACTATGTGTTGGCTCAAAATAGTCCAACGTTGCACTGCCAGATTAGGTCTGTGAAATTTAATGGAACCAAAGAAGAGTTATTTGGTTTGGTTCCGGATTAATATATAATTGATTATAAAATGACTACTAATATAATTTCCTTATTTAAAGGCATTATCCTTCTAATATTATCATATATAGGAATAATTATCACTTATTCGGAGGGGCTTAATATTCACATTCGTGAAGGCTCACCCGGTTGGTTTTTAATCATAATTTTATGCTTTATTCTTACATTGAAAGGAATACATCAAATATACACTTTCATCCGTAGAAAACTGCGTTGCTTTCATTTAAACCTATTAAGACAAAAACGAAAAAACCAACGATATGCAGCAAAACAAAATAATCGTAGAAATTGATGGCCTCTTTGACTGGCCATATAGCGCACATGATTGGATTATTATTGTTTTAGCACTTGCAGGGTATATTTACCGAATGTATCTCTGGCATAAAACGCCTGATGTAAAGAGCCCGGAGGTTAAAGATTGGATTGGTATGGCTGTTCTGGTGATGATCTGCACAATCGGCCTTTATGAGCTTGCAATTTACAAACAGTGGCCAATGAAAATTTTCTTTCTACCGTTTGCTGTAGCAATTGTACTTTCAAAAGATCTTACAGATTGGATGTTTCTGAGTAAAGAAGGCAAAAAGTTTGTAATTAATGCGTTCAAAGAAATGATATCTGGCATCATCGAAAAATTTGGATACATAAAAAAATAATTTCAAAGCCGATTTTATTACATTTGTACATGCATTTTTCCCACATCAATAGTTTACGTGGTATAGCTATTTTAATGGTTGTACTGGTTCATACTTCACAATTATTTACATTTAATACAAGAGTAGAAGAAGTAATATTTGACTATGGAAAAATGGGTGTGCAATTGTTTTTTATAGCATCGGCATATACATTGTGTCTCTCAGAAGATAGTCGCAAAAAGGAGGGACAACATTTAATAAAGTTCTATATCCGTCGGTTTTTCAGGATATTTCCTATATACTATTTGGGGATTATTCTATATTTTATCCTGAATTATTACTCTGGAACCTATGGTGCATATACATTTAAGAATGTACTATCAAATTTGTTTTTCATTCATGGGCTTATTCCATCAGCTAATAACAGCATTGTGCCCGGTGGGTGGTCGATTGGAACAGAAATGCTGTTTTATTTAATTTTTCCTTTCTTATTCCGGTTTTTAAAGTCCGGAAATTCATTTATTAAAGGGGCGATAATAATTTTTGTTGCTGAATTAGTGATCTTTTATTTCCAAAGGAAACCAAGTTTTAATTATGAATTTTTTTATTTCAATATACTGAATCAAATCTCTGTCTTTGTGATTGGGATCTTTTTCTTTTTGCATAAAAAGTACTTAACAAATGAAAGGAACGCTATTATCATTTTTGTTATTTTTACTGCTATTGCGCTTTTTGTTTCCGGAAATCAAGATCTTTTTAAAATTAAAGGCTACAGGTATGCATTTCGAATCTTACCAATTATTTCAGCAATTTCATTTTGCAGCCTTTTTGTTATTGCAGAAAGTTTTAATATTGTAAATAATATAGTTTTCCAGAAAATTGGAATAAATTCTTATTCAATCTACATAATTCATTTTGTATTGCCATTTTTCATACTTCCCAAGATGGAAGGTTATGTCAATTTTATAATGGCTTACGTGATTATTGTTACGTCATCTTACGTGATCTCAAAGCTTCTGAATACGTATGTAGAAAAACCTTTTATTAGTTTAGGTAATAGAATTATTAAGAGTATCAAAGATTAACTGTTTAAAGAGCTTTTAAACACTGTTTAAATTAAATAAGTTTTACTTTTTTTGGGCATTTGGTTTTAAATCTTTGGGCATTTGATTTTCGCGATTATACATGGTCTTTTTATGAAAATAAATTTTCCCCCGGAATTTTAATTTCTTACTGATTCCTTGAATTATTGCTTATTTCTTTTAAAAAATAAAATGAAATTAGATCACCAATTATGCATTCTGCTTCTTTAAAAATCAATTGCTGGAAAAATTCATCCATGCCCTATTTGCTCTTTCTAAATTGTATTTTTATCAAAAAATGTTATTTATTTTTTGTATATTTACGGAAATGTCTATTAATACTTTATAAAATAAGTTGTAAACATTCATAATTTTTAAATAATATAAAATGAATAATGTTTACCCAAACGATAGCAATGGCCATAGTATCGGTAATATTCCGGTGAAATCTGTCAATATTGCGTACCTGATCCTGGTACATCGTTTACCCGATCAATTCAAAAGACTTTTCGAAGCCATCTACGATCCTTCCAATTTTTATCTTATTCATATCGATAAAAAAGCCCATCAGGAAATTGGTGAAGAGGTAGGTGTCTTTTTGCAGAAATATCCGAATGTGCATATTCTTAAGAGTAAAAATGTCGTTTGGGGAGGTTACAGCATGGTGCAGGCTGAACTGGATGGAATGAAATATCTTCTGGAGATGAAGATGAAATGGGACTACTTCATCAATTTAAGTGGTCAGGATTATCCTTTAAAATCACAGGAAATCATTAAAGACTTTCTTTCAAAGAACAATGGGAAGAGCTACATAAAAATTGCTGATCAGGAAAAAAGCAGACCTGAAACCATGAACAGGATCGAAAACTACTTTGAAGAATCTGAAGATAAGATTTCCGAGAAAACGCATGCAAGAGGTTTTATGAAAGATGTCATTCCTTATATAGGCGGACAGTGGATGATCCTTACCAGAAATTGCTGTGAATTTATCTGCAACAGTACCGAAGTGAAAAAGTTTGAAGATTATTATCTGAATACCTTAATTGCGGATGAGTCTTTCTTCCAGACGGTTTTAATGAATACTTCTTTCGACGGTATTCTGGTAGATGACGACAAAAGAGCCATCATCTGGATTCCTGATGGTGATATTAAATTACGTCCAAAAACATTCACGGAAACGGATCTGGATTTTCTGCAAACCGGAAACCATCTTTTTGCACGGAAATTTGATGACAATGTGGATAATCAAATTATTGATTCGATTAAAATTCAATACGACGAACCTTTTAAAACATTAATAAAAATAAATGATATAAAAGATATCAGCAAAAATTTCAACCATTTAAACTAAAATTCTTCATTAGAAACGCTTCATAGGTCAATCAACACCGTTTGGTTTTTACTCTGAAGCGGTAGCCACTTCCGAAAGGTCAGTATTCCTGTACATATAATCTACAGGGGTACTTTCTTCTTTGGACGAATTGTTTCCGGGTACTTCCATCCCTTTTATGAATCCATCTTTTATACTTGTAAAATTAATCAGGGTTTCAGAAAGATCACCGCCTCTTGAAAAGGAATATTGATACTCGAGAACTCCCCCATTGTTGATGAAAACTGCATAATAAGCATCCCAGTTATTTCCGCCTTCACGCCCCTCTATAGAAAAAGGCATCATGGCATCATCTAAATGATCATCATTTAAATCTCCGATAAGAATAGGCCGCTCCAGATCAAAAATAGATCCGTCCAGCTTATTTTTATAATTGAAATCCAATTCTTTGCTGAAGACATCTGTTCTAATGGCTTTATTAAAAGCGACCAATACGGCATCAGCATCAATAATAGACTCCTTCTTATCTATTACAGGAGTCTCCTTCTCTTTTTTTTCGGCGATATGATGGGTATGAACGGTATCGTTGATCTTCTTATTTTTTAGAGTTGTCTTTTCATTAGGGCTGCAGCTTATGCCTATTGTAGCAAGCAGTAATGGAAAATATATTTTATTTAAATACATCAGTTAAAAGTTTAGTATTTGTATCAATTCTTCAATTATTTTTTCTCATCTTCCCGGTCCAGTTCTTCCTGAATTTCAATTAAAGCTTTGGCTTGGGGAGATTTTAAACTTCCATTTTTTTCTCCCTCATCCCAGGTTTTAAAGGCTTTTTCTTTCAGACCTAATGTATAATAATAACTGCCTAATACCGTATATCCCTCAGGTTCTCCAAGTTCTATAATTCTTTGGGACAGCAAAATTAATTCAGGATGGGGTTTCAGTTTCTTCGAAGCAATTTTTCCGGGATCAGTCAGAAGATCCGGCGTATATTCCATCATCTTCAATCCAAAAAGATTCATACAGGCCTTAGCTAAACCTTTTCCACAAAGGTTTTCATTAATATCATTGATTTTACCGGAAACCAAAGCATCTAAGTTAAGGCCGGATTTGGATGATGTTTTTGTCTGATCATAATATTCGGCTAAAAGTTCAGCCTTTTTTTTAGCCTTAATCGAATCGTAGAATTTTCCTATCTCCGGTGCATCTTTTTGATGAGTCCAGCTTCCTTTTTCTACCCAATTTGAAAGACCGATGAGTTTATCATTTTTAATTTTGAAAATAAAAATACTTTTATCCGGGTAAACAATCAGGCTGTCATTTCTGGTAAAATAGTCACCATAATTCATGTCCGCTATTAAAACTTTTCCATTTCCTTCGAAGCTAAAGCCATCATAAAGGGTTTCAGCATTATCGGATTTGTAATAGCCATGAAAAGAATTGTCTGCTTCCTGTGCTGACAAGATGCAACCTGATACCATCAATAATAATCGAAATAATTTGTTTTTCATCATGTATGAAATTCTTTTGAGTGCAGAATCTTTTTTCCTTTTGTTTCTGCAAAACTATTAAATAAGAACGAATAGCTACTTGATAAATGTCAAGACTTTTATTTATTAACATGAGAACGATTAAAATGCAGAAGTGTTGAAAATATAGAGTAAAACGTATGATAAATTTATGTAGATTCGTTTGCTATATACAGCTTAGAGAGTGTGATGGGTTTATTGAGAAGCTCTGTTAATCAATACTAAAATAATTGAAAAGTAAAAAATATTTCCAATGAGCTTAGATTTTACCAGACTTTTTATGATGGTTTCTTTATTATTAAGTGTAATATTCTTTTTTGTGAGTTTGACAGGATTTACAAACCCCCAGATGTTTAAAAGAAAAACTTCCCTGAAAATTCCGAACAGGTTCCTTCTATTATTCATTTTTCTGATTATTTCAATAGGTTTTCTTCTGGCGGCAGTGGGGCTTTTTGCAACCCTTCTCCATAAACGTCCTTAATAAAATCCCTTTTATCTGGGCCATCTTGTTTTATAAAACTGGGTGACTAAAGTGGCTCAGAGTCTTCCTAATTTTGTGCTCAGAAAAACAAGATTTATGGAAGATTCATTGAAGATCCCGCAGTTACTTTTAAGATATGCATTAGGGATTACGTTCTTAACACCTGTTGCAGACCGCCTGGGAATACTGGGAGCTCCCGGAACCGGAAATATTGAATGGGGAAACTGGAATAACTTTATAGATTATACCACGACCTTAATGCCAATATTTGAAAGACCCATGGTCAATGTCATGGGAAGTATCGCGACAGTCGCTGAATTATTGGTAGGTATTTGCCTTATCATAGGGTTTAAAACCAAATATGCTGCAATCGGCGCCTCACTGATCACCCTTACCTTTATTGTATTTATGACCCTTTCGGTAGGAATTCAAAAACCAATCAATTACGGTGTATTTACAGCTTCAGCTGCAGGTTTCCTGCTCTCCTTTATTCCTTCTTATAAATGGAGCATCGACAATTTTTTAAATAATAAGACAAAGTAATTATTTCTCAAAACAAACACATCATACAATGACAACAAGAATTAAAATGGATCAGGCAGAACCCAATGGTTATAAAGCGATCCTCAGCCTTGAAAGATTCATAGAAAGCACACCGCTTACCAGAATACACAAAGACCTGATCAAGATCAGAGCATCACAAATCAATGGCTGTGCATTCTGTATTGATATGCACACGAAGGAAGCCCGAAAAGCCGGTGAAACAGAACAGCGGATCTACGCACTGAATGCATGGAGAGACACTCCTTTTTTCACAGAAGAAGAACGCGCTGTTTTAGCCCTCACAGAAGAAGTAACGCTGATCAGCAATCATGTCAAGGATGAAACCTATGCCGCTGCAGAAAGGCTGTTGGGAGAAACCTATTTAGCCCAGGTTATTATGGCTATCATCACGATCAACGCATGGAACAGAATCGGGATTACGACGATGTTGGTTCCCGCACAGGATCAATAACAAGGTTATCAGAGCTGGAAGCTGGAAGAGGGAGGCTGGAAGTTACTATTGGACATCATTTTTAATAGTTATTATAAAATTTAATGAAGTAATAATAAAACTACATTACAGTCCTGTTTTTGATCTTTAAGAACTTCCCTCCTCCAGCCTCAGGCTTCCTTCCTGTTTTTTCAGGACCCCCTCTTGATTGTTATTTAATTTTGTTATAGATTTAATGAAACGCATGTACATTAAAATACACAATCCGGAATGCTGCCTTACAAATCACTAATACAATTGAACAGAGACTCGAGTGTTGCGCTGTATGTTCAGCTCTGTAACAGTTTTATCACTCTCATCACGAATGGAACGCTTCAGCCGTCGGATGTGCTTCCCAGTACCCGTTTGCTGTCAGAATTGACGGGCCTTAACCGCAATACCATAAAGCTTGCCTATGAAGAACTGATCAGTCAGGGCTGGGCTGAGTCTGTAGAAAGAAAAGGCATCTTTGTTTTGTCTAAACTTCCAACTTTTTCCGAAAAGAAAAAAACAGATTCTGAGCAAAAAATAAATATGCTTGAAGAAGCATTTTCATGGACCAATCCCTTTACAGAAATACAAATCGATGAAAACTACCAGCAGTCTGTCCTTGCTATTGATGACGGTTTTCCGGATGTCCGCTTAACGCCGGTTGATCTTCTGATGAGAGAATACCGCAGCATTTCAAAAAAATTCTACGGAAAAAATTTTCTTAAGTATGGATTTCCAAAAGGTTCAGAAAACCTCCGTTCAGCACTGTCCCGTTATTTATCCAATACCCGCGGACTGGCTGTAAATCCGGAAAATCTGCTTATTACAAAAGGAAGTCAGATGGGGATCTATCTTGCTGCACAGCTTTTACTCACCCAATCCGACAATATTGCGGTAGGCGTCTCCAATTACCGTTCTGCCGATGAAATATTCAGATATGTTGGAGCTCATCTGTTGCGTATTCCGGTAGATGAACATGGAATGGATATTGATTTTTTGGAGGATACGTTAAAGAAACAGTCCATCAAAGCAGTGTATATCATCCCGCACCATCATTTTCCTACTACGGTAACCATGAGTATGGAGCGCAGATTAAAGCTGTTAAATCTCGCTAAGGAATACCGTTTTGCCATTATTGAAGACGATTATGACTTTGATTTCCATTACAATGCTAAGCCCTATATTCCTCTTGCCAGTATTGATCATAACCGGAATGTGATTTATATAGGATCCATTACCAAGACCTTTGCTCCTGCTTTACGCATAGGATTCATGATTGCCCAGCCTGAATTTGTGCGGGCATCAGCTTCGTTACGTCAGCTGATAGATAAGCAGGGAGATTCACTTCTGGAGGAAGCTTTCTCTTCTCTGTTTGACAATGGAGAAATGGAAAGACATTTTAGAAAATCCCTGAAAATATATAAAAATCGCAGAGACCTGTTTTGTGAAATCCTCCAAAGCAATTTCAGTGACGTGATTGATTTTAAAATTCCCGAAGGCGGAATGGCAGTCTGGTCAGTTTTTGATCAATCAATAAGCCTCCCAAAACTTTCTTTAGATGCAGAAAAAAAAGGACTTAAGATTGCGGACGGATCTTTTTACAATAACGAAGTTTTTGTCCCGAATGGTCTCAGGCTGGGTTTTGCTTCACTCAATGAAACGGAGATCATGAAATCACTTGAAATATTAAGAACAGTAATTTAACAGTTCCTTTTTGTCGGATTGAAATATTTTTTATTTGCTAACTTTGTCGTTTCTAAATAATTATTTAACCGTAAATAAAAGACTATGTCTATAACCAATGAACAGGAATTGGCAGGAATGCAAAAAGCGAGTGAAGCCGTTGCCCATACTTTAAAAGAGATGATTCAGTATGCTAAACCCGGCATGACCACGAAAGATCTTGATGAATATGGAGCAAAGATCCTCTCCGACTTTGGGGCGAAATCTGCGCCGCATCTGACGTATGGATTTCCCGGCTGGACCTGTATCAGTGTAGACAATGAGTTCTGTCACGGTATTCCTACTGATAAAAGAGTTTTGAAGGAAGGAGATCTCATCAACATAGACGTTTCAGCCGAACTCGACGGATACTGGTCTGATAATGGCGGTTCTTTTGTGATCGGAAAAGACATTCATCAGCATCAGAAACTCGTGAATGCTTCCAAAGAAATTTTACAGAAAGCCATCAGCAATATAAAAGGCGGTGTCAAAATAGCAGACATCGGATTTCTCATGGAAACCGAAGCTAAAAAAAGAGGTTTTAAAGTCATCAGAAACCTTGCCGGACATGGCATCGGAAGAAGCCTGCATGAGCAGCCGGATGAGCTCATGAATTACAGAAACCGTTATGATTCCAGAAGGTTTAAAAAAAATTCTGTAGTCGCTATTGAAACATTTATTTCCACATCCTCCAATATTGCCGTAGAACTGAATGACGGATGGACGATGGTAGGCAACAAAGGCGGCTATATGGCACAGCACGAACATACCATTGTAGTAATCGATGGAAAACCCATCATTTTAACTGAAATGAATGAGATATTGAATTAGAGATTGGAAGTTCTTATTGAATCTTTTATTAATTCACTTCTTTTTTACTATAAAACAAAAGCATCTGTAAAATTTACAGATGCTTTTTTATGCTTGGATAATTCAGTCTATTTGCTTTCTAATTCAACAGTGTATTCCTTTGGAGAATACTTAGTCAGAGAACCTGTTGCAGCATCAATTCCTACACCGATGGCTCCTCCAAGGAGAATATTCAGCAAGGTTACTGCATTAAAGTTTTTCACCAGCTTCACCTCCTTTGTATTGTATCCTTCTTTTTCAAAGGTAACGGTCTGTTTGCTCAGTGACCTTGAGATATCAGCAGTACACGGTGTAGTACATTTTTCCACACCCTTATGGAAGACTTTGGCCCCTTCAGGCGATGATGTAAATGATATTGAATCTTTAGTTCCCGTAAAAATACTTGCGCATGAAGTTGTTGAAAGGATAACACCAAAAGACAATACAGTCAATAATTTTTTTCTCATAGATTTTAACGTTAAATGACGGTGAACAGGCACTCTTTTGCTCTATTTTACCGCGGCGCGAACTTACAAAAAATAGTATTACAGAAAAAGAGAATTGATAAATGGCTTAATTTTAGATTATAAATAACTAATTATCATTGTCAATATTCATCAAAATTATGGATTTATGGAAAAATTTAAAAAAATAATTTTGAAAATTCTAAAATGGACAGGAATTTCAATAGCAGCTATCTTATTTTTAATGTTTATCATTCCCATATTCTTTCCGGGAACGATTTCTCAGCAGGTAAAAATATTTGCGAATCAACACCTTGCAGGAAAACTCGACTATAAAAAACGCATCTTACGTTCTTCCGGCACTTCCCTTCTCTTACGGTTTCTGTGGACAACCTGGTTTTACAGGGTTCAAAACCTTTTCAGAACGATACTTTACTGATAACAGCGAAAAGAAAAAGAAGCCCAGGAAGAATGGGCTAAAAATGTGGAAAAGCAGATCAACAAAGATCTTAAGGAAAAATAAAAAGAAAGACTGTCGTTCGTGGCAGTCTTTTCTATTGGAACTTCTGTCTCGGCAGCCCGATCTCGTGCGCCTGTGGATAAGGCTTTCTAGAGGTCATACTCACATCTTCTTTGATCTGCCTGTGGATATCATACTGTTTATCTTTATCGTACGCATACCTCGGATCAGGGATCATCTGCATTTTTGCCATCTTATGAATGGTGACGGTCGGAAAATGATAATCCACTTCCACGGTTCCCAGCAGCAGATAGCATCCGCCACCCTGAAACGGATATTCATTCAGGCTGTCCGGAAAATGAGCGGTGTCAAAATAATCTCCGTTCACATCTATCCAGGTTCCGAAATACATGGTTCCCTTTTTGGTCGGGACATGCTTTCTGGAGATCAGATAGGCCAGCATTTTCACCTGTTTCTTATGGTATATGATAAGATCTTTTACAAAAACGGACCCTCTGTATCGGGTTTTCAGCAGGTCAAACGGACTGCATGATACCGGAAATCCTATGATCTCGATTTCATCAAAAGCATCCTCAAAATGTTCCCGTTTCAGCTGTGGCAGCTTGTATTCCTGAACAGGTTCCTCAATCAGCATCAGTCCTCTGTTTTCAGGCTTAAAATTGATCAGCAGCAATCGGGCTTCCACCAAAAGTTCATTCTTCGGCTTTCCTGTAAAACGGAATGCTCCGATAAAAATAAGGGTCTGTATGGTTTCAATACCCAGGGGAATGCGGCGGATAAAATCCTCCAACGATTTATAGTGTCCGTTTTTCTCCCTTTCTTCAGCAATTCCGTGGGCTAATCTGGTTTCAAGGCCCTGCAAAAGCATAAAACCAAGGTAAATGTCCTTTCCTCTCAATACGGTCTGAAACCCACTGGTATTAACGCAGGGAGTCTGAACAGCTGCCCCGGACATTCTGGCCTCATGAATATATACCTCAGTCCGGTAGAATCCCCCTTGATTATTAATAACCGAAACCATGAATTCCAGCGGATAATAAACTTTCAGATAAAGGCTCTGATAGCTTTCCACGGCATATGAAGCTGAGTGGGCCTTACAGAAAGAATAACCTGCAAATGACTCGATCTGCCGGTAAACTTCAGCAGATAGCTCTTCCGGATGTCCCAGGCCCCTGCAGGAATTGAAAAAGTTGGTTCTTACTTCCTGAAGTTTAGACAGCGAACGTCCTTTTCCGCTCATAGCACGCCGTAAAATATCTCCATCAGCCAGTGACAGCCCGCCAAAATACTGTGCAATTTTGATCACATCTTCCTGATACACCATAATACCGTAAGTCTCTCCCAAATGTTCTTTAAAAATATCATGGAAATACTCAAACCTGTCCGGATGATTATGCCGGAAAATATATTCACGCATCATTCCGCTTTGCGCTACTCCGGGCCTGATGATGGATGACGCGGCGACCAGTGTTCTGTAATCGCCGCATTTTAATCGCCTTAAAAGTCCGCGCATTGCAGGAGATTCGATATAAAAACAGCCTATCGTTTTTCCCTGAGCCAGATGTTCATTGGAAACAGGTTCATCTTTAGAAATGCTTGTATCCCGGATATCCACGGTAATACCTCTGGTTTCCTTGATTAATTTTACGGTATCATTAATGGTCCCGAGGCCTCTCTGGGAAAGAATATCGAATTTTTCCAGTCCTATATCTTCCGCGGTATACATATCAAATTGTACAATAGGAAATCCTTTCGGGGGCATTTCCAGTGCTGTAAAGTGAGTGATCGGCTCTTCAGAGACCAGAATCCCGCAGGAATGCATACTTCTCTGATTCGGAAATTTTTCCAGCAGTTTACCATATTTGGCAACCATATCCACTACCTTATTCCGGTCATGGGTTTCCACAGATTGTGTGGCAAGGCTGTCCAGCTCTTCCTTAGGCAGTCCAAAAGCTTTTCCCACTTCCCGGAATATCGATCTGTATTTGAATTCTACATTGGTTCCACAGAAAGCCACATGCTCTTTGCCATAACGGTCAAAGATGTATTGAATCATTGTATCTCTTTCCTGCCAGCTCCAGTCGACATCAAAATCAGGAGGTCTGAGGCGGTTAAGATTCAGAAAACGTTCAAAATAAAGATCCAGTTCCAGCGGACAGATATCCGTAATTCCCAGGCAGTAGCTTACCATACTGTTGGCCCCGCTTCCCCGTCCTACATGCATAAATCCCATCCTGTTGCTGTATCGCACAATATCCCAAGTGATCAGAAAGTAAGAACAGAAATTAAGTTCATCAATCACTTTCAGCTCCTTCTCTACCCTTTTATTGGCTTCCTCATGATCCAGGCCATATCGTTTTTTCAGTCCTAAATAAGCAAGTCTGCTCAGAAATTTCAGATCGCTTTCTTTAGATTTTGTAAAATGCAGTTTATTTCTGACCTTTTTAAAATCAAATTCAAAACTGCAGCTGCTGAAAATGTTTTTTGTATTCCGAATGATCTCTGGATATCTCTGAAATGCGTCAAGAATATTTTGTTCAGCTCTCAAATATTCAGATTTTCTACATATATCGGTTTCTTCAAGCTTGCTGAGCAGGGTATTGTTATCGATAGCTCTGAGAATTCGGTGAAGATGATATTCCTGTTTGGTGCTGAAGGTGACAGGCTGAAGAACAACCATTTTGGGGATCATTTTCTGAAGTTCAGGCCGGATAAGAAGCGTAAGTTCCTCTTCCCGGATGCCAATAAACTCATGGTCTTTCAGTATTTCCGGTATATTTTCCAACGGATAAATCACGAATACATTCTCGAATTCCGGAGCTGTTTCAGACAACTCCTTACCGTCACAATGATGCTCTGTGATCATTTTGTTCACCTCTCCTATGCCACTGAATTCTTTTGCCACAGCAATATAAAGAAGTCTGCCTTCTTTCCTGATCTCAACACCGGCAACAGGCTGGATCCCCTGATCCTCGCATTCTTTTTTAAACTCATAAATACCGGTAACCGTATTGATATCCGTAAGCACGAGTTTCCTGATCCCCAGTGCGTGGGCCTGGGTCACCAGTTCTTTCACGGATAAAGTTCCGTAACGGAGGCTGTGATAGGAATGACAGTTGAGAAACATAATCTGAGTTTTATTGATTTTTATTTTCCGAAATCGAACCCGGAAGCCCTGCCTACCGCATCGGATCCAAAGCGGTTTTTGAGATCATCCATGGCCTGATAAAGACTCATCTGTTCTTCGGTATCTTCAAAAAGATTCATCTGATGGCTGCCATGAACCAGCCCGGTAAAACGTAATCCTACCAGACGGAGCCTCATTCTTCTGGTATATGCTTTATTAAACAGATCCAAAGCAACCCGTGATAAAGTGTGATCTGCAGAAGTATATGCCACTCTGGACTGTTTGGTTTCCGTATCAAAATTAGCATAGCGGATCTTCACGGCCACGGTAGATGTCAGCCATTTTTCTTTTCTCAGTTGATAGGCCAGCTGCTCAGCCATTCCGGAGATCAGCCGCCTGAGTTCCGGAATATCCATAGTATCTGAACTGAAGGTCCTTTCTGTAGATATTGATTTTCTTTCAGAATAAGGAATCACGGGATTTTCATCGATTCCGTTCGCTTTTTTCCACAGTTCACTCCCGTTTTGTCCAATCATCTGCTGAAGAACTAATACCGGCATTTCAGATAAGGTCTGGATGGTACGGATTCCTACCCGAGAAAGCAGCTGAAAGGTTTTATCTCCTACCATCGGGATTTTTTTTATGGACAGAGGATCCAGAAAAGGTTTGACTTCCTGAAGTTTGATTTCCATTTTTCCGGGTTTGGCTTCCCCTGTTCCGATTTTAGAGACTGTTTTATTCGTAGACAGGGCAAAACTTATCGGAAGTCCTGTTTCTTTTTTTATAGCAAAAGCAATTTCCTCAGTCCACTTATAGCATCCGAAAAATTTATCCATTCCGGAGAGGTCCAGATAAAACTCATCGATACTTGCTTTTTCCATTAAAGGTACCTTCTGCTGAATAATATCGGTGACCGTATGTGAAAGTCTGGAGTACATTTCATGGTCTCCACGAACGACTTTTGCATCCGGACAAAGTCTGAGTGCCATCCTGATTGGCATGGCAGAACGCACTCCGAAATGACGTGCTTCATAGGAACATGAGGCCACAACGCCCCTGTCTCCACCTCCGATGATCAGGGGGATTCCGTTAAATTTAGAATTGATAAGACGCTCACAGGATACAAAGAATGTATCCAGGTCCATATGTACAATCGCACGTTCCATGATACAAAATTAGATATGTTTTGAATCAAACTTTGCATTTTAAATGATATATTTTGTATCAATATTTATTTTTTGAGGGATCATAGGGGTTTCCTTCCTTTGAAAAAGAGGATCAGATAAGTTCCAAAGAAATCTGCGAAATCTGTCAGAAATCAATTAATGAAAAATCAAAAAATCACATTAAAATGATGGGATGAATGATCCTAAGATTTTTGTGATGGAATTATTCTAAAAATACATTTCCGGAAGTATTTAATTTTCAGGATTAACCGTGGAATAGCTGAGTTTATTTGATGAATAGGGGAATGTTTTGAATCAAAATTTGTACTTTTGTTGATATATTTTGTATCAATGTCAATTTTTTCAAATAATATTCGTTTTCTGAGAGGCAAGAGAAGCCTTTCCCAACAGGCTGTAGCCACTGAACTGGTGATTTCACGCGTACGCTATTCCAAATATGAGAACGGAGTATCTGAACCACCTATCGAGCTGCTTGTCAAGATGTCCAAATATTTTCACGTCAGCATCGATCTGCTGGTCTCTGTAGATATCCGCAAATACCCGATGGAAGAAATGCTGAAACTTCCGGACAACAGAATTGTCCTGCCGGTAGCTGTAGATCATCTTGGCAATGATACCATTGAGATCATTCCGCAGAAAGCATCCATGGGATACCTTGAAGGGTACAGCGACATCGGCTATATCGAAAGCCTGCAGAGAATTGCCCTTCCCTTCCTTACGAACGGCAAATATAGGGCTTTTCCGGCAGATGGAGACTCTATGCCGCCATTCAGAAACGGGTCGTATATCGTAGGAAAATATGTAGAAGGAATCAGTGAGCTGAAACCGGGGAAAACGTATGTCTTTATCACGTTAAATGATGGAATTACCTACAAACGTTTTAAAGAAACAAAAGGAAATACAGTTTGTGTAAGTGCTGATAATTCGTTTTATGAGCCGTATGACATTCCGTTTAACGAGATTGTAGAAATCTGGCAATATGCTTCAGGAATTTTCCCGGAAGACTTTGAACCGGGGGATTACGAAAGCTATAATTTTAAAGAAATGTTCCGTGAACTGAAACAGGATATTAAAGATCTGGACCGTAAGGTTTCAGGGCGTAGAAAGTCTTCATAACTCTAATATACAGCATGTCATGGATCAGCTGAGTTTATTTGATTCAGAAGAATTTTTCCGGTTTCCGAAAGAGCTGCTGGAATATACAGAACATTTTTTGCCGGACAATGAAGCTTCTCAGCTTGAGGAGCTTCTGATTCGTACTGCTCCCTGGAAACAGAGAACCCAGAAAATGTATGATAAAATGGTTCTTACGCCGCGACTGACAGCCTGGTACGGAGACGAAAGCAAAACCTACAAACTGGGTGGAAATGATTTTAATGTTAATCCCTGGTTGCCTGAACTCCTTTCTTTAAAACAGAAAATAGAAAAATCATCGGGATATAAGTTTAATTCTGTGTTGCTGAATCTATACCGTGACGGGAATGATTCGGTTGCCTGGCATCGGGATAAAGACAGTGAACTGGGAAAACGCCCGGTCATTGCTTCCGTGAGTCTCGGACAGGTCAGGAATTTTGATTTTCGGAAAGCAGATGACCACCGGAATAAATACAGTTTACCGCTTCAGCACGGTTCTCTACTGATTATGAAAGGAGATCTTCAGCTGAATTGGGAACACCGCATTGCAAAGTCTGTACAGCCTATGAAACCGCGGATCAATCTTACGTTCAGGCTTGTTCATGAAATATCGTGATTCACCTGATCCTGAAATTATTTTATTTTTCCAACTGAATCCATACCGGTGCATGATCACTGCTTTTCGTCCATCCCCGGACATGACGGTCTACCCCACCCGACTTTAAGCTTGAACGCAGATAAGGACTCAGCAGGATATGATCCAGTCTTATCCCTGCATTTCGGTCGTAGGCTTTGTAAAGATAATCCCAGAAGGTGTAAATCATTTCATCGGGATAGAGCGTACGGATAGAATCCAGCCAGCCTTTATTCTTCAGTTCCCGGAAAGCCTTTCTGACTTCTGTTCTGTATAATGCGTCATTTTCCCAGTGTTCAGGCTTGTGGACGTCTATCGGTTCCGGAATAATGTTGAAATCACCGATGAGTATGGCGGGAAGTTTCATTTTGATCAATTCATTGGTCCGTTTTTTTAAACGTTTGAGCCAGTCTAATTTATAGTCAAATTTTGGACCCGGATAAGGGTTTCCATTGGGAAGATACATGCAGCATATCACTATCTGATCAATAATAGCTTCAATATAACGGCTCTGCAGATCTTCCGGATCTCCGGGCAAAGTATCCTGAACTTCGGTCATTTCGAGGTCTTTTGTAAGTATGGCTACTCCATTCCAGCTTTTCTGCCCCTTCCATAAAGCCTGGTATCCCGCAGCATTGATCTCCTGAAGAGGAAAACGTTCCTGGGGTGCTTTTAATTCCTGAAGACAGACAATATCCGGACTGGCTTCTTTCAGCCACTGCAGGAGTACCGGAAGACGGGCATTGATCCCGTTCACATTATAGGTTGCTATTTTCATATTTGAGGTGATTAAAAGACTGATGATTCCTTTCAAACGGCAATAATTATTCCATCCCCTTGAGAAACAGCAAGGTATTTTTTAAGGAACTTATTCTTCGTTCAGCGAAGGGCCAGACCCATGTTGGCATAGTTTATTCATTAGCTTAAAAAATAAAACATTATCCCATGTTAAGTAAAAATTTCACAAAAACAGAATTCGTATTGAATAATGACAATCAATATCAGCTGGAATACAGCATTGAAGAAATCGGTCAGGGATCAAATTTAACCGTTGAAAGAAAAAAAGAAAATGGAGAATTCGAAACCATACAGGCCATGATCACCAGACTGAATGACCAGATTTTTATAAAATGGAGCGAACCATTTGACGGCAGACTTATTTTTGAAAATTAAAAAATATCTTATGAAATACAGCGAAGCCTTAACCTATAAAAAAGAAGCTTTGAAAAAGGCAGATGAATCTGTACTGAAAAGCTATCACATTATTATTGTCCCTGCTGATACAGAAGAAAGTGCGCAATACATTGAAGCTTTTTCTAAAAATCCCGATGATTTTAATGACAACAGCTGCAAAAAATACTGCTCAAATGACGAGTACGAGGTCGTTAGCTTCAGTAAGGAGGACGAAAGCTAATAGTCTACGCATTCATATTTTAAAAATTATATAATTTACCTGTCGTTCAAAACAACAGTACACCGGATACCACATCAATACCCGGAAATAAAGGGTGGTCTTATAATTGTACACATTAAGTATTAATCACTAAATTATAATTATTATGGCAACTAAAACAACAGCAAAAAAGACGACGTCGAAAACTGTGGCGAAAAAAGCAGGGAAAACTCCGGCTAAAAAAGATGCTGCCAAACAGCTGAAAGATTTGTTTGAGGATTCACTGAAAGATATTTACTGGGCAGAAAAAGCTCTTGTAAAAGCGCTTCCGAAAATGCATAAAAATGCTACAGATAAAAAACTGAAAACGGCTATTGAAAAACATTTTAATGAAACTCAGATTCATGTAAAAAGACTGGAAGAGTGTTTTACTGCCCTTGGAAAAAAAGCTCAGGCTAAAAAATGTGATGCCATGCAGGGACTATTAGATGAAGGAAAAAGCATTATGGAGGAAACCGAACCGGGAGCTGTAAGAGATGCGGGTATCATTGCTGCGGCTCAGAAGGTAGAACATTACGAAATTGCCACCTACGGATCACTGGCTGCTTATGCCAAAGTCCTGAAAGAAAAAGATTGTCTTAATAATCTTTTAGCTACCCTTTCCGAAGAGAAAAAATGTGATGCATTGCTGACAAAAATAGCAGATACTGCTATTAACAGTAAAGCAAAATAACATCATCATTTTATACATATAAAAGAGGTCTGGAAACGGGCCTCTTTTTTTACACTTTTTATCCTATCTATCGGTTATTCTAGTACATAAATAAAATTTCATCAGCAAGTGAAAAAATATTATATTTACCCGTCTATGTACAGCGGAATCCGAAAAGCTCATGAGTAGGAAATTAATAACAAATAATTATGAAACATTTAAAAAAAATTTCAAGAGAAGATTTAAAATCTGTTAATGGTGGAAAAAGACCGGCAGTAGGTATCGGTAACTGTGGTAATGCATGCTCTTCCGGTGATGGTTTTTGTGAACAATTTGGGCTTTCTTGTTATATCCATGTTATCGAAAGCGGTGATAATGGTCAAATAACAAGTACTTGCTGGAAATGCTCATAAGTAGGCAATAAATAAATCAAGTCAAATCTTTTTGCAATACGAAAGATTTGACTTTTTACATTATAAACGATCGGAAATTATTTCTTTTAATTAATTTTTTATAGCAATGCGGTTATTATTTACTTTTTGGGCGGTTCTGCAGATGAACTTTATATGTTGTCAGAATATGACTTTTTTATATGAAGTATCCTATAAATCCAGTCCCAATGAATCTATTTCAAAAACGGAGAATTATTATTTGGACCTATTTGGTTCAGAATCCGTTTTCCGATCAGAGAATGACAGACAAACAGATTCTATAGTTTACAATAATGGACGCGCTTTTGCCAATTATATTGACTTCAATCAGCTGTATTGCAGGAAAAATATAAATACAAAGAAGGTCTACAAAACGGTAACAACTCCTCTTTACAATGATGTTTTTGATATCCTGGCAGAAGATATTAATTGGAAAGTATTACCAGAAACAATGATGATTGCAGATATGAACTGTCAGAAAGCAGTATTGGAATATGGCGGTAGAAATTGGGAAGCATGGTTTACGGTCAGGATACCTATTCAGGAAGGACCTTATGTATTTTATGGACTCCCTGGATTAATTGTGAAAATTTCTGATGAGAAAAAAAATTATAGTTTCAGCCTTGTTGAATCTCATAAATCTGAACAAAGCAATCTTTTTAGAATAAGAAAAGGAAAATTGATAGACTGGGCTATGTTCGAAAAGATACAGCGAAATTTTTATTCAGAGCCATTCGCTGAGCTGAAAGCGAGAAATACGAAAATGATTGTAACTGATGACAAAGGCAATAAACTGGACAGAAATTATGATGATATGTCAGAGAAAATGAGAATAACCCTGCGGGCGAGAAATAACCCTGTGGAGCTAAACCATAAAATTGATTATAAATAAAAAACAGGTTAAGTTCACTTTTTATTGATTCAAACTATCTATTTCCCTATTGATTTTAATCCAGTTGATGCTGTCTGCGATCTGGAGTTCATGGTCAAATTGCTTTTTCCAGTTTTTGCCCAATTTTTTCTCAAGGCTTTTAAAATACATCGTATTGGAACTGTCGTATTGTTTCTGTAATTGGGTAATACTGTCGGTGACTTCACATCCGGTTTCTATCCGTTCATAACATAAATTCCATTTTTTCACCAGACTGTCGATGCCATCATAGGCTCCTTCCGGAGGAAGTTCGCCGACCCGGATATCTTTCCAGCAAAGAGGTTCTGTTTTTTGTGTAGCTTTTTTTGCACCATCCGGAGTACAGGAAGTGATAGCAAAAGTTATTGTTAATAATACCGCAGGAATACATTTCAAAAAATTAACCCGGGTTTTCAATCTTTTTCTATAGTTGCTTGTTGTTGAAATATTGAATTTTTCCATAACAGAAATTTAGATCATTATACATTATTGATCAGTTTATAAAATCGAGCAGGCGTTTTTTTGTAATAACCTGATTCCCCTGGAAAAACACTTCATCATCCAATCGTGCCAGTGATGCTGTAGATTGTGCGGAAAGCCACGAAACAAATAAATCCCGCGTTTCAAAAATTCTCGGAGGATCAAAATCCCCGTCATATACTTCTCCGTATATAAACTTCTGATCTTCATTCACTTTCATACCCATTCCGCAATAATCCCGGTGACCGTAGGCCAGAATCTCCCCGATCTGTAGTTTATCAGCGACAAGATTGGCGAGCCTGTCTCCAAAAGGACTGGTGTCCGGTTCCGGTGTGTCTGAAAAATGATAATTGCCCATAAGTTCAAATTATTTTTAAATATCAATAAGGTATCTAAGATAAATCATTCGGGCTTGAAATTGATAATTTTAGCTAAAAGTTTTTGTGCCATTCTATTTTTAAATGATCTGCAAAAACCTGAGCCCTCTGTAGGACATTAAATACTTTGATAATAGGTTTCAGATGTTTATTTTTGTTTAAGTTTAAAACTATGGATTTGAAGCTGCCTCTTTCCTATTACCTGAATCAGGATGTTATTTTTCTGGCCAAAGATCTTTTGGGAAAAGTACTTTTTACGGAAATAAATGGTGACATTACCGCAGGTGTCATTATAGAAACTGAAGCCTATTTCGGTGTAGTAGATAAAGCTTCTCATGCTTATGGAGGTCGCCGAACGCAACGTACTGAGACATTATACAGTCAAGGTGGTGTTTCTTATGTCTATCTGTGTTACGGAATTCATCATCTCTTTAATATTGTAACTTCTGTTGAAGGTGAACCTCATGCTGTCCTAGTACGTGCTGTAGAGCCTTTAATCGGTCACGACATCATGGAGCTCAGAAGAAATATGCCGGCTGATAAAGCTGCTATTTCGTCCGGTCCCGGTTCAGCGGCTAAGGCTTTGGGTATCGACCGTTCTTTTAACAAAAAAGATCTGACTGAAAACGAAATTTGGATTGAAGATCACGGAATCAGGTATGCTCCCGAAGACATTATTGCAGGGCCGCGCATTGGAGTTGCTTATGCCCAGGAAGATGCATTACTGCCATGGCGGTTTTATGTCAAAGGAAATAAATACGTAAGCAAACCCAAATCTTAACTCCTTCCTTACACAAAACCCATATTTTAGATGTTCAACGCGTATCCCGTAACTTCCGCTCTCCTAAAATAACCGAAATTCAGATTACACAATCTACACCTGCGCGGCTTTCAACATCAGATAATGCAAATCCGTATTTTTGATAAACGCCGGCAAAAGCTCTCTTCCCGGCCCATACACCGCAACTTCAACATAATCTCCCGAATGATCCATACTGATCCAGCCGATAGAATTATGTTTCTTCTGAATATCTGAATAGGCCTTGAATGGCAGTTTTTTATAATTGTAAAGTCCCGCTTCCTGCTTTTCCAGCCCTGAATAAAAGCTCAGCAAATGTTTGGCTTCATCATCGGTAAGACTTATTGTATTGGTTTCGTAGATCCAGTCTTTCATTTTCTGAAGATTAAAATCCGGATGAATGGCATTCAGAATATATTCATTGGTGTATTGATAATTCGAAATGCTGTTAAAATTTTTCGTTGCATCAGCACCATAAATAGTTCCCGGATTGGCATTTCCATGGTCTGTAGTGATAATGACCAGGGTATTTCCATCTTTCTCTGCGAAGTCAATGGCTGTTTTTACGGCTTCGTCAAAAGCAAGCTGATCATGAATCAAAGCGGCAATATCATTGGCATGAGCGGCCCAGTCTACTTTTCCGCCTTCAATTTGTAGAACGAAACCGTCCTTATGATCTTTCATCTGATCGATGGCTGTCTGCGCCATTTCAGCCAGAGAAGGTGTAACCTGCAGTTCGGAAATATGAGCTCTGTCGATGGAATAGGGCAAAGCTCCGGAATTGAAGACCCCTAAAATCTTCTTCCCTTTTTCTGTGTTTTTAAGATCCGTTTTGTTTTTCAGAACCTGATATCCTTTCTGTTTGTACAGAGCATACACATCTTTTTTGTCTTCTCTTTTTAAAGAATTAAAAAATTCATCACCGCCACCCATCATCACGTCAAAACCTATTTCTGCATACATTTCCGCAATTTCACTTTCTGCATTTCTGCTGTCTGAATTCACACAAAAACCTGCCGGAGTTGCATGCGTAATCGTTACCGTTGTTACGCAGCCTGTCTTTTTTCCTGCCTTTTTGAATTTTTGCCAGATGGGAACATATTTTTCACCGTTGACTCCCACATTCAAGACACCATTTTTCACCCTAAACCCTCCTCCGAAAGAAGAGCTTGCCGCTGCCGAATCCGTAACGATAGAACTGGCTGAAGCTGTATCCATAAGCGCCCGTGAAACTTTATTTTCATGATACAGATTCATCCAGTTTCCGTTTTTACCCAAAATATTCTGAGAATACAGATTGGCCATGGCTAACGTTCCTGAACTCATCCCGTCACTGACCATAAAAATAATATTCTTTGCCTTTTTGTTAGCACCCGGAATATCTTTCCCATTGTTGGCAAAGAAATCAATCGGATTTAAAGTGAGCAGGCCTGACAGTAATGCTGAGCCTTTTAAAAATTTACGTCTGTTCATGATCATGCAATTTCGTAGAGTAAGTTAGGGAGTAATTTCATTTATTGAAATATTGTTGCGTTAATTATTTGTGAATTTTAAAATGAGGGCTGGAAGAGGGAGGATGGAAGTTACTGTTGGGCAATAATTTTGAATAATTTCCGGTAATTATAACGCTTCAATAACTTCCTGCCGTTCACAATCAGTGTTTATGGTTTTTAAAATTGATGATATGTCCTATAATTAATCCTGCTGCCCCTGCATAAATCAAAGGAATATGAACTTCAAAGATAAAATCTGCTAAAACGGAAACGGAGATCAGGAAAATGGAAGCCCAGAACAACAGCTTCAGCCACCGGTTGGTCATGGGTTTGGTTACTCTGTAAACCACTATAGAACCAATAACAAGGAAAGCCAGATCAATATAAGGATTGTGCGATATTCCCAGGGGAATGATCATTAACAAAGGAAAAGCAATACAATGAATAAGACACAGAACTGCCGCAGAAATTCCAACTGCATCAAGAATTTTCGATTTCATAAAATAAAGGGATTTAAATTTCTTATTGTAATTCTATGGCAAAAGTAGAGATAAAAACTAAATAACGCAACTTTGTTGCAATTAATAATCAAAACAAATTAGCCTTATTTGGTTGAAACACTGCTTTAATCTAACCCTTAGTCTTGTTTGAACCCAATAAAAATGCTAATTTTATTTTCACAAAAGAAAACACCCAATATGCCCACCGAAGCTTCCCATAAGCTGATTCCGATGACGGATTTTGTTATCGAGTATTACTCCAACGAAGGATACGCCGATCTTCAGACCTTGAGCCTGATGAAAAACTATGCCCAATTTCTTAGAAAACCTTTAACTCTTGGCATGTTTGTTCCCATAGATGCACAAGGAAACGCACTAAAAGAACCGAAAAATTATACCGCTTGGAAATCTCTTGCACATAATGACGGAAAAAGAAATAATGCCCCCGGATTTGAAGAGAATATCCAATACCAGAAAGCAGAGCAAAACTGCATGTTTGATGGCTTTATCGTAGCCTACAACGGATATTCTGTGGTGAGGATTGAAGCTTCCTATAATCAAAGTATTGAACTGTCTTTCAATAAAAGCGATCTGATATCACCTGCTTTTCCCGATGTGGAATCACTTACTGTCTTTGATGCTATTTTGCTGACGGCTAAAGCTTTAAAAACGATCGGGATTAAAAAATAAAAATCTTACTCCTTTTCCTTCAGTATTTTTTCCAGCTCTGTAATAAAGGCAGCTTGTGCTATATTGATCCTTTTTTGCGCTTCTTCCGACTCGAACCATTCCCATTGATCTACTTCAGTAATTTCGATCATTGTAGAGGATCTTGGAGGCCATTCTATTTCTACGGTATTGCTATAAAGTCCGGAGGTTTCAATATCTCTTTCCAAGGCCCAGGCATAAACTGTTTTTCCTCCTCGCTGCTTAACAGGCTGTAATGGGATAAACTCCCCTTCCACTGCCTGACCGGTTTCTTCCTGAAACTCGATAAGCGCACGTTCGAGTGGATCTTCACCAAGTGAGATCTCCCCTTTTGGAACAGACCAGGCGCCTTCATCTTTATGCTTCCAAAAAGGCCCTCCCGGATGCACCAGAAAATAATATAAATGAGTCTGATCTCTTTTAAAAAGCAAAATACCAGCACTTGTTTTCATTGTTTTAAGATACACTATTTTAAAAGACTTATCAATGATCAGACCGTTTTTCATTGTTACAGAATGGGAAGACAACCGCTATGCTCTGGATCAAAAGAACTAATTTGAAAAAAAGGCAGATATTCATTTCTGTCCCTTTAAGTTTTTTAATTAACCAACCATAATAAGCTGCTCATTACTGTTTTAATGATTTATTAAAAAAGAAAATCATCTGTTTAATTTTAATCAATAAAATATTATAAGTACCACATTTTAATCTTTTCATCTATAAAGGCATAGAATGTGTATTAAATTAAGCAAATAACATTAAAAATTTAAAGTCATGAGAAATGTATTATGGTTAGTCGCTGTCATTTGTATTGTCGTTTGGCTTCTTGGAATGTTAAATATCGTGCCGGGAATCAGTACCGGATATTTAGTTCACGTTTTATTGGTTATTGCCATTATTGTCGTTCTTTACAATATTATTTCGGGTAAAAAACCACTTTAATCTATTATTTTAATCCTTAAAAATAGCAGTAAAGAGCTGGAAATAGCTTTTAGCCGGAACATTTGGAAACTGGAAATTATATCATTACGTTTTATAAACTCATAGATTCCCACTTGCTTCTGGTAATTTCAAAAATGAAATTAATCTGGGGACTTTCTCCAAAATAGGCTATTTCCTGCTCTGCTGTTTTCTCCCCGCCAATGCGGCCTACCGCTATCTGAGAGCGTATATTATGGGCGCCTACATGGAACCCCACCTTTGAGACAAATTGTAAAATATAATTCATCATCAATGATTTTACAGAAGGATTGATCCCTGTTCCCCAATACTCTCTTGTGAAAAAAGTATAGCCGATGAATATAATTCCTTCCTCTTCATTATAATCATAAAAACGGGTACTTCCGATGATATGGCTGGTCTCTTTATCAATAATTTTAAAAGCACCTTTACTTACCATAGCTCCTTCAAAGAACTTGTTGAATTCTTCTTTCTTCCAGCGATTTTTCTGCGGATGCTGCTCCCATATTTTGGGATCTGAAGCTAAGGAATACAATACTTCGAAATCTTCTTGTTCCAACGGCAAAAGACGTACTTTTTCATTCTCTAAAATAGGTTGAATATTAAAATTGATCATAACTAATGTTGTTTAACTTATACAAAATTAAACCTGCATTGGATATCCAAAATAAGCCATTATGAATAAAACAGGTAGACCAATTTTATTTTACAAGACTTCCTTCAAAATAGCCACGCTTTTTTCCAGTTCTTCAAGAGAAGGTGATGCAAACCCCAATCTTAAGGCATTTTCATCAAACTGAGGATAGCGGTGAGCTTTTCCGTCCGAAACATATAAGCCTTTTGCCAGAGCTTTTTTTGCTAACTTTTCAAGATCAATAGACCTGTCGAATTTTGTCCAGACAGACATTCCTCCGGCAGGTGCTGTAAATTCCACAACATCTTTCAGTTTATCGCTTAATTGTTGACAGAAAAAATTTCTTCTTTCTTCATAGACTACTAAAGTTTTTCTGAGGTATCGCTGTATCGTTCCGTCATTCAAAATTTCGCCCATTGCATTATCAAGAATGTGATCTCCCTGGCGGTCCAGCAGAAGGCGTATTTTAGAAAGATATTCAATCACATTTTCAGAAGCTACGAGATAACCCATTCTGAAAGCAGGAGAAAGGGTTTTGCTGAATGAGCCACAGTAAATCACCATTCCATTTTCATCTGCACTTGCTAATGGAAGCAATGGGCGGTGACTGTAATGAAAATCAAAATCGTAATCATCCTCAAATATGATGAATTCATATTCCTTAGCCAATCTCAATAACTCAAGTCTTCTGTCGATCCGGAGCGGAACCGTCGTTGGAAAATGATGATGTGGTGTTACATAAACCATTCTCACCCGTTGTTTTTCGCATACTTTTTTCAGCTCATCTACGACGAGGCCATCTTCATCTACAGGAATCATAATGTGATTGGCTTTGGCGTGGGCGAAATTTGCTTCAGCCCTTGCCCATCCCGGATAACCGGAAACAATAATGTCTCCAGGTTCTATAAGTCCATTACAGACGGTGTTTAGGCCCATTAATGTACCCCGGACAGAAAGAATATTTTGTAAAGTGGTTTTCAGCCCTCTGGTTTCATTCAGATATTTTGAAATGGCTTCTCTGTAATAAACGGAACCATCCGGATAGCTGTAGCTCCCAAATTTGTCATACAACCCGCTTCTGGTCAGTTGATTTCTGTAAGCTCGGTATAATTCATGAAGCGGAGCCAGTTTAGGATCGGGAAATCCATCGTCCAGATGAAGTTTTGCCGTGACCGGAGAGAAAGATACAAGATAATCTTTTGAATCAATCTTAAATCCTGCCTGTTTTTGTGAAATAAACTGATGTGAGTCCTGAAGGGATTCGGGTTTGTATTCAGGAAGATAGGAGGAAATAAATGTTCCCTTTCCGACAAAGCTTTCCAGCCAGCCCTGGGTTTGTAATTCTTCATACGCTTTGGAAACGGTAATCCTGTTAATCGTTAATATGTCAGCCAGTTGTCTTGAACTCGGCAGCTTCTGTCCGGTCTGAATTTTTCCGGTTTTGATCAGAGAAAGAATACGATCTGCGAGCTGCAGGTAAACAGGATTTTCTAAACTGCGGTTCAGTTCAAAATCATTCAGAATCTGCTTAAATATTGGACTATCCATTTTGTAATTATTGAATAATAAATATAAACCAATATTGCTGGAATATTTTCGTGAATCCATAAAAATCAAACAAAAAGTATAAACACATATTCTTTCCTGAATAGAAAAGAGCGGTACAATGACCGCTCTGTGATGATATAAATTTTATAAGATATCAGGGTATTACTAATAAAGGCGACCTAGGAAACTGTAGCGTTAAGAAAATGAATTCTATGAACGTTAAAAAAACTCTTATGTCTGAGTGCGGGACAAAAATAGATTCTTAACATAGATTGTTGCCGCACGAGTTTTAGAGTTTTTAGTGAACAGGTTTCATTTTTAGCGAAAGTTTCCAGTCTTGAACTTTTGGTTCATTTTGCTTCAAGGCAAAAGAACATATTTATTTTTTCTGATTAAAAAAAATTCTAATAAACTCCTCCAGCTCCTTCCCATGAAGATTTTTAGCAATAATTTTCCCTTCGCCATCAATAATAACATTAAAAGGAAGCTCCTCAATAGTATATGCTTTAGCTACCGGGCTTTTCCAGAATTTCAAATCACTCACCTGAATCCAGTTGATCCCGAAACGGTCTATGGCTTTTTGCCAGCTCTCTTTATTTTTATCTAAAGAAACACCCAATATTTCAAATTGCTGCCCTTTAACCTGATCTAAGAAAGTATTGTATAAAGTTTTCAGTTCCGGCTGCTCACCAACACACGGAGCACACCAGGTAGCCCAGAAATCGATAAGAACTGCTTTTCCCTTTAATGATGAAAGAGAAAACGAACTGCCATCTGGTTTTGATAAGGTAATTTCAGGAGCCTGCTGGCCAATCTCTATTTTAGCCTGCTGTGCAGCGGTATATCCTGTAAGAATGAGGACAGAAAACAAAGTAAGAAAACCTTTCATATTAATCATTTGTAGGATAATCTTTGTCCAACCAGTCTACTTTGATGTTTTTTGGTAGGTTTAAAAGTTTGGCATTTTTGAATCCCAATTCCTGTAGTAATTTAAATGCAGGACGGATGTTTGGGCATTTCACAAAAGGACAGCATCCGCAGTAAATCACTACTTCTTTTCCCTTAGGAATGTTTTTAAGATAATTTCTTAATTTTTCGAGATTTTCAGGTTCATGAGTTGGGCCAATATCTACAGATCCTTTGATAATAGCTTCCGGGCCTACAGAGATGATCACGACATCTTTTGTTTTGTTTTCTGTGATTCTTGCGGCTAAAAGTGCCGGATCCATCAGTTGGCTTTCATTCCACGGATCCTGTTTCTGCTGTGCGGAAAACTGGCTGAACATGGAACAGACCATGAATGCCATGATAAACAAATATTTCATTCTTCTATTTTTAACAAAGATATGAAATTAGCCGGCAGCTCTATGACAAGCATAACTATGTTTGATCTGTTTTAATCGATCTGAGCGTAAAAATTTTATATATTTATTGTAGGATATATCATGAAAGAACAAACAAAACCCAATCGATACCATGGAAGAAAAATTCCAGCCTGATGTTATTATTATAGGAACCGGATTAGCAGGGCTTACTGCTGCTATGGAAATTACCAATGTCGGAAAAAAAGTACTTCTTCTGGATCAGGAAACGGAACAGAACATCGGTGGACAGGCATTCTGGTCATTCGGAGGACTGTTTCTGATCAATTCACCCCAACAGCGCAGGGTGGGAATTAAAGATTCTTATGAACTGGCACTTCAGGACTGGAAAGGCACTGCCGGTTTTGACCGTGAAGAAGATTATTGGCCCCGAAAATGGGCAGAAGCTTATTTGAAATTCGCAGCCAATGAGAAGTACGCTTATATTTCTAAACTGGGGATCAAGCTTATGTTTATGGTAGGCTGGGCAGAACGTGGTGACGGATCAGCAACCGGCCATGGCAATTCTGTACCCCGGTTTCATGTCAGTTGGGGAACCGGAACAGGCGTTATAAAACCATTCGTAGATAAAGCTTACGAGGCTAAAGAAAAAGGTCTTTTACAAATGAAATTCAGACACAGAGTGACTGAACTGATCATGGAAGATAATAAAATTAAAGGCCTTAAAGGTGATATCCTTGAAAATGATGACAAAGAAAGAGGCGTTGCGACCAACAGAAATGTGATCGCTCCATTTGAATACTATGCTCCTCACGTCATTGTTGCATCCGGAGGAATAGGTGCCAATCATGAGCTGGTAAGGAAAAACTGGCCGGAAAGATTAGGAAAAGCTCCTGAAAATATGGTTTGTGGTGTTCCTGCATATGTGGATGGCAAAATGATCGGGATTACAGAAAATTCCGGAGCGCATATTATCAATCCCGACAGAATGTGGCATTATACGGAAGGCATACAGAACTGGAACCCGATATGGCCCAAACACGGCATAAGAATATTGCCCGGCCCGTCTTCATTATGGTTTGATGCTAAAGGAAACCGTCTCCCTGCCCCTTTTCTGCCCGGATTTGATACGTTGGGAACATTAAAACATATACAGGATACAGGGTTTTCATATTCCTGGTTTATTCTGACACAAAAGATCATCAAGAAAGAATTTGCCCTTTCCGGATCAGAGCAGAACCCGGATATTACGAATAAAGATTACGGACTTTTCCTAAAAAGGATCTTTGGAAAAAAAGCACCCGGACCCGTGGAAGCCTTTAAGGAACACGGAAAAGATTTTATTGTCTCCAATGACCTGAAAGATCTTGTAGAAAGGATGAACGAGCTGTCCGGTGAGCATCTTTTAAACTATGAAAAAATTAAAGAACAGATCGAAGCCAGAGACCGTGAACTGGATAATAAGTATTCGAAAGACACTCAGGTTAATTATATCAGAAATACAAGAAATTATTTAGGTGATAAATTAGGCCGTGTAGCCGCTCCACATAAAATATTAGCCCCTGAAAACGGCCCACTCATCGCTGTTCGCCTCAATATTCTGACCCGGAAAACACTGGGCGGAATTAAGACGAATTTAAACGGACAGGTCTTAAGGGAAGACGATAGTGCTATTGAAGGGCTTTATGCAGCAGGAGAAGCGGCAGGCTTTGGCGGTGGCGGAATGCATGGTTACAGAGCACTGGAAGGAACATTTCTGGGCGGATGTATCTTCTCGGGGATGACAGCCGGGAAATATATTGCAGGACTGTAAAGAATGTCAATTGTGAATAGTGAATAGTGAATTTTGCTTTGCAAGTGAAGGGTGAATGATAGATTTAAGAAATAAGAGCCAAGAAACAAGATTTAAGATACCAATACAATGAGCAGATATTTTGATCATAAAGTGATATGGGTTACGGGAGCTTCATCGGGAATTGGAGAAGCGCTGGTGAATGAACTGGCTGCCAAAAGCAGTGCGAAAATTATTCTTTCTTCAAGAAATAAGGAGCAATTGCATGCCGTTGCGAAAAAGGCCGGATTGGATGCTTCCCGTTTTGCTGTACTGCCATTGGATCTGGAAGACTATAAAAAGATGCCGGATCTCGTGGCAGAAGCCATAGAAAAATTTGGAAAAATTGATATCCTGATCAATAATGCAGGACTGTCACAGCGATCTCTTGCTATGGAAACGGATATTGAAGTAGACAAACGTCTCATGGATGTTGATTTTTTAGGCACTGTAGCCCTTACCAAAGCGGTTCTTCCCTATATGATAAGGGATGGTGGTGGTCAGATTGCTGTCGTGACCAGTCTTATGGGCATTTTTGGAGCTCCGATGAGAAGCAGCTATGCCGCCGCAAAACATGCCCTTCACGGCTTTTTTGATGCGTTGCGTGCGGAATTATACACAAAGAAAATTCTGGTGACACTGATCTGCCCCGGTTTTATACAGACCAATATTTCTATTAACGCAGTCACTGGTGACGGCTCTCTGCAGGGAACAATGGATGATGCTACAGGAAAAGGAATGCCTGCTGATGTTTTTGCGAAAAAAATGCTTGCTGCGATAGAAAAAAAGAAAAATCAGGCTGCTATTGGAGGTCAGGAAGTGATGGGAACTTATCTGAAGAGATTTTTTCCTGCTCTGCTTGCCAGGATTGTGCGTAAGGCTAAAGTGGTTTGATCCGAGTTTTTATTTTTAAGTTTGAAATAAAAAAATTCCCTCAAATTAATCAAGAGAATTTAAGAAAATAAATTGTTGAAAATTAAAAATCATTATACAGGGCAAATGCCTGGAATGAAGTAGCCGGAAGACTTCCCCCCTGAATGCATTGATTGGCTGCGGTAAAATCAAAACATGTTCCCAAAACCTCAATACTGTGTGTTCCTGCAGCCAGTAAGGTTATGTAACTGCCTGTGTTATAAAAAATCCCGGTTAAATTAGTTCCTGTAGCGATACTGTTAGTGTAGGCATTAGAGGAGCGCACAACGTTTGTTCCATTGACACTTAAGTGGGTTCTCAGTAATTTCATTCTACCATCTGAAGCACCTGCAGCTAATGTGATAGGCACTGAGTAGGTGATTAAGATAAAGGCAGGCTTTGTTAAAGTTATAGATTGATTGCTGATACTTACCGGTACAACAGTTCCACTTCCTCCAGCGTTTACAGAAGGTAAAATAGTAAGGTTAAATAATTGAACCATCTGCTGATTAAGCGTATTTTTTTTAACATAATCAACGTTCCCGTTATTATCTGCAATTAAAACATTAGTATACCCAGTATTCGCTGATTGATCGGTTTGTGTTCTGACTCTTAAAGTTCCATTAAGGTCTAAAGTCCTTGAAGGAGCCGTGGTATTAATCCCAACTTGGCCCTTGATAAATGTAAGTGCCCCAAAAAGTAAAGTGAAGTAAATTGTTTTCATATGTGATTTTTTTTGATTTGTATAGTAATATTACAATTTTTCACGCAGTTTCGATCTATCTTAAAAATTAAATTATATGCATTAAATAGTTAATACAGGTGATTAATTTTGTTCGTATTCAATATTATATATAAGATAATTAAGTGAAGGAAAATGATTGACCCTTATTGCAAGGGCAGTCTATGAAAATAAAAAGACGGAAAAGCAATCAAAAAATGCTCTGTCCGTCTAGGGTAATTGTAAGATTGTACCAAGAAATGTAGATTATAAACAAGATGTAAACATCGTGCAGGATTTTATAATTAAAACCAAAACGAATCAGGAATATTCTTTTAAACAGATAGGTTAAATCGCTGTCTTACAGATTTTTTAACCTATCCATTAAATTAATTAGTTGAGCAATTGAAATTCAAAAGCCTTGATAATTACAGTTCAACAACTGTCAAAACATTGTACCCTCCCGTATTCAAAAGAGGCCGCTTATCCGGATCCCAGGATACATTGATCCATACGAAAGGTCTTAGTTTATCGCCCGCATTCAGATATAAACTTGCGGTACTTGCCGATCCTACAATCACAGCATTGGGAGCATTTCCTGTATCCTGTGGGTAACCGTTGTTGGTTTTAATCCTCTGTATAACGGCATTTGAAGGATTTCTTACTTCCCAGATCGCTTCGGTTTGGTTTTGTCCGAAACTGGTGTTCACCTGGCTTGGTGCAAGAGCGAAAGTAAAAGTCACAAAATAAACTCCTGCTCTCGGAGCGATAAATTCTCCAGTAGAAGGATTAAAATTCGTTCTTGGTTGCCCTGAATCCGAATCCAGCTTTTCCGTCCATGACGTAAGGTAAGCAGAAGATCTTCCGGCAATTCCATCTGTATAATCACCTATCGGCCAGAGGCCGGTTTCAAAAACGGTGGAATTATTATTTGTTTTCTCTGCCATCACCACGATTCTCGGTTTTCCGTATGGAAGAATAGGAACCCAAACCGTTCCGTCAGAATACTCTATATATCCCTGCACACCGATGGCTGGGTTCGGATTGTAACGTACAGCGCCGGCGCCGGCTTCAGCAGCGGTTTGATTGGTCATTCCTATGGCCATAGAACCATTAACTCCATTTCTAAGATCAATAGCCGTTTTGGGAGCAGCTACTCCTGCTCCTATTTTTCCGGTTTTGTCAATAACTACTTTTTCAGTCGCATTGATCTCAATAGCATTGGCTGAGCTTGGATTATTAATACCGATACCTATCTGTGCTGATACTGCATTGGAAAGGACTACAAGGCCCACGAACAGCATCATTTTTTTATTTAATTTCATCATCCTTTGTTTATAGTTCGTAAATGCTGATACTGTTATTGGTACCACTGTTGGCTGTGTTTATACTTCTGTTGCCTCCGAAATTGTGAAACACTTTAAATTGAATCGTATTGCCTGTTGACAAATTAAAAATAGCGGTACAGTTACCACCTACAATATTGCTGACTGTAGAAACATCCCAGGCCGGATAGGAGTTGACGCTTCTGTAGGTCTGGATATTATTCGTGGCCGTATTGCTTTCAATAATGGTCTCTATCCTCGAGTTTTGTCCAATATTGGCATCAGCCAGTGTAACATTAAAAGAAACGATATAAAATCCATTTCTCGGTGCCGTAAAAGTTCCTGAGCTGGCCGTGAAATTAGACTGGGCATCGGTAAGTACAGACCATCCATCCACTTGTGTTATCGCGTTATTTGTAAAAGTAAGGGCGCTGCTTTTATTGGCCAGCACCAATGCTTTTGGGGGTAATGTCATGGGAAGATTATGCCAGGCCACACCGTCGGAGTACTGGATAATATTTCCTGTATTGTATCGTATAGCTCCACCACCGGCAACGGCAGCAGTCTGTGTACTGGTCCCCAATCCGATGATGCCTTTCTGATCCGCAGAGCGGACATCTACTTTTGTTTTGGGATTTAACAGTCCCACGCCCAACTTGCCTTCGGACGTCACCACCACATCATTTAATATCTGAGTTGCCGAAGGGGGTACGCTACTATTGTCTTTAGCTGCATCTACATGAAAGGTCTGCATGGGGTCTTTCGTGAATACCCCGGTTTGTGCCTGTATAAAGAAGGGAAGAAAAAAGATCAATACTTTATGGAAAGTCTTCATTTTCATTTTTGTGTTTTTTAGTGTTCAATAATTGTCAGATTGTTAAAGCCGGCATCCGGATTAGACCAGTCCGCATTTACCCTTAAAGCTCTCGCTGCTGATCCTGTAATATTTTGATTAAGCTGTGGGCGTACCGTCTGATTGGCCGTTAAGCTTACCGTAATCGCAGCAGAACCGCCGACCTGGGCATCTTCATTGGCACGGGCAAATGCCTTGTAGGAACGTGCAAGAATAGAACTTGTAGTGGGGCTGTAAAACTGACTTGTCACTTCAGAAGAATTGGCCACCGAGCCGGAAACAAAATTATACGTCATCAGAAATGTATAAACTCCTGCTCTTGGTGCAGTGAAAATTCCTGTGAGAGGATCAAAACTGTTGGACAGATCTCTCACTTCGTCCCATCCGGTAATATTGACATCGGAATTGTAGGCTACTGAGAACGCGCTTGTCATTCTGGCAACGACTACAGCTTTGGTAGGTAGGATCAATGTGGTTTCCCACACACTTCCGTCAGAGACCTGAATTTTGGACTGGGTCGGTTCATATCTTACGGCACCGGCACCGGCAGCATTGGCTGTCATGGTCGTGGAGCCCAGTCCTACTGCATTCTGCAGGCCTGCAGATCTCATATCAAGTTTTACAACAGGATTGGAAACACCCGCTCCTATAAAGCCTGTGTTGGTAATGATAAGGTCGTTGCTGATCTGTGCGGGAGTCGCTGAAGCTGTATTGTCTTTTGCACCGTCTATGTGCAGATTTCCCAGCGGGTAACTGGTATTAATTCCTATCTGTGCGCTCATAAGACATGACGTCACCAGAGCCAGTGATAGCAGATTTTTTTTCATTGTGTTGTGTTTTTTAATGGTTCTTATTTTAATGAAATCTAAATTATTTTTAGATAATTCATTAATTGTTGAATTCCAGACTGCAAAGTAAAGTATTCTTTTTGAAATTATTTTTAAAATTGAAAACTAATATTATAGCATGAATACAAAATTTGACAAATTATTTCATAACTGGAAATATCAGATGTGATATTTTCAGAAAAAACCACACTGAAAAAGAATTTTAATCTTCTGTTTTTAAATCTTTTACAGGAATTTCTTCTTCCATTTTGCAATGGTATTTCTGCTCAGTTTAAAATGCTCACTCAGTTGGGAATTGTTCCAACTGTGTTTCTTCTGATAATCCAGTATTTCAAGGATCGACTGTTGATCGAAAGAGCGGTGTTTCTGATTAAAAGTAAAAGTGCTCTTATCTTCTCTGTTCTCAAGAATACTGTTACACTCTATTACATCGAGTACGGAGAAATTCTTTTTGGAAAGTACCATTTTAAAGGCCTCTTTTTTCTCAGGGTACCTTTCATTGATCAGATCTGTGTAAATCTTTTTGTAATCTGGGATATTTTTCATCGTGTGTGGTCTATTTTGAGTTTTTATTTTTCTATCAGATTGTATTTATGGAGCCATTTGTAGAGGGTACTTTTTGGAATTTTATATTCAGTGATCACTTTTGATTTGGTCATCTCCCCTTTTCTGATCTTGTCCAGTATAAATTCTATGATTTCCTTATTATAAAGACTTTTGCGGAAAGCAGGAAGTGAAGCCGGTAATTTCTTTTTCTGTACATAATCCATGGAAGATTGGGGAGAATAAAGAATCAGATGCTGGGAATAAAGCCTGAAGAAGTCGTATTCCAGCAGTTTGGCCCATCGCAGAAGCAATTCCGTATCCACAGATGAAGACTGGTACATGTTTAGGACTTCATTTTCGGACGTGTTTAAAAATTTACAGATACGCTTCATTTCAATGTCGTTTTCAGCAACTCTGTCTTTGATCATTGATCCAATATTGAGATTTTTCAGATCCATATTTTTTTTACTATTTGTGTTTAAATATCTTAGGATTAAATTTTTATTCTTTAAGTTGAATAAAATGAAGGCTGAATAAAGGAAAAGCAATAGGACAAAATCCCTAATTGAGGAGATTAGAAATCCTGACCGTATTATTGCTTTTCATAATTGTGTTTTAGAATGTTCAGCCTGATTTTGGGAACAAGGTTAAAAGTTTATCCCGTGCATTACTGTTGAATAGCGATGCATTGGTTACTTTCGAACCGGTGTCAAACATTTTGAAACCTCACGAAGGAGGAAATACTTTTCATCATTTGTGTTTTTATTTATACTAATTTCTTTTTGTTTAAACAGAAAAGCAATAGTTTTTCATCATTTGTGTCTTGTTTAAACTAATGCCTTTCCGTTTAAAAGAGTAGCAATATTAAGTCTTTGAACAGGTATCAAAAAGAATAAGATGACATGATTTCTGAAATAAGTGGACTTTTCAGGAAGTTTTCAGTACGTACGCTTTCCGACTGGAAATTTGAATTTAAATAATTTACAATCAATGTGTTAATAATTTTAATGAATACTGTTAATTCGGAAAATATTACACGTATATTAGGTTATAATAATTAATATTGTACTTAATTTGCTCCTTCAAAAAGCACATAATGAAAAACACCATTTTACTTCTCTTCTGTTTGGTCTCCGGATTCTTTCAGGCTCAATTCAATTCTGAATTTCCTACAAACGCCCAAGTTGACATAGAAATTACCCGCGCTGAAGAGTTGTCTAAAAGTAATCCTGCCCAATCCATAGAACTGGCGAACGAGATCTATGGTATTTCCAAAAAAACAGGCTATAAAAAAGGAATGCTGGAAACCATCACCATCCTTATGGCCCGGTATTTTGATGCAGGAAATCACAAAAAAGTAATCGATCTGAGTACAGAAGCAGAAAAACAGGCGCTGGAAGCAAAAGATGATGCAAAACTGGCCAATATTTACCGGTTAAAGGCTTCCTCCTACACAGAATTAGGGTTTAATAATGAAAGCATCGCAGAATTTAGAAACGCATTGGAAATAGCAGAAAAAGTATTGTCCGAAGACAAAAAGAATTATTTAAAATCTCTAATCTATACCGGAATTGGATTGCATGCGGCGCATGTGAATGCCCCGCTGGATTCAGTGATTTATTATCAGAAAAAAGCTTTGGAAAGTGCTGTTCATATAGAAAACACTAAGGATTTTATGGCCAGGAAATATCATCTCCTGGCCTTGTCTAATATGAATCTGGGAATGACCAGTGTGGCTTCCAACCGGATAAAAGATGCTGAAAATTATTTTGGAAAAGCTTTAGAAATAGCTCAGAATAAAACATATCCCGTCTCTAAAAACCTCGAAGTCACCATCCTGAACGAATATGCCTGGTTATATCATGATCAGAAAAAATACAGTCAGGCTGTTTATTATGCAAAAAAGGCCGAGCAGCTGGAGAAAGCCATAAAGATTCCTTATATCCGCAGAGATATTTATGAAGTGTATTTCAAATCCTATGTGGAACTGGGAGAAAAAGAGGCTTCAAAAAAATATATGAACCTGTATACCAAGCTTAATGACAGCCTCGTTAACGAAGAAAAAAAAACGATCAATACACCTGTCAAAAAGATCATGGATGAACAGGGGAAAACCCATTCCGGGAATATTCAGAAAATCCTAATGCTCAGCTTTGGATGCATTATAATTCTGCTCGTGGGTGGATTGCTTTTATGGAAGAGAAATCAGAAAAATCTGCATGACAGATACGCTGCCGTTATTCAAAACCTGAAAAATGTTCATCAACAAGCTCCTTTGGAAAATATACCGCAGGAAATACCTTCAGAGAAAAGCATTAATATCACTGATGAAACTGTTAAAATGATTCTGGCTAAGCTTGAAAAGTTTGAAAAATCTCAAAAATTCATTAAAAAAGATCTGAGTCTCACGTCTTTGGCCAATGATCTGAATACCAATACCAGATACCTTTCTGAAATCATTAAGCTGTATAAAGAAAACAATTATAACAATTACATCAATGGTCTCCGGATCAATTATATCACCAATAAACTGTATGAAAACCCAATTTACAGAGAATACAAAATCAGCTATCTGGCAGAAGCCTGTGGGTTTTCATCAAGGGAAGTTTTTGCGGTGATCTTTAAGAAAGAAACCGGAGTAAGTCCCTCCTATTTCATTAATAACCTGAGAAAAGACAGTCTGGAATCGGCATCTTAATGTCTTGTGATTTTAACTGATTCAAAACTTGTTAAAAATTAAGAAGAAAAAATTAAAATTCAGTAATAATCTGTTTAATAGTTAATTAAATAGTTGAATCACTGTTTTAAGCCTGTTTTATCCAAATTTTTTATAAAGATATTTCATAAATTTACAGAACCATTACGGTTTTAAAATTGGTTCCCAGGTGAAAATTCACAATAAAAAAAAGTATTTAAGCTTTCTAAAATTTAAACGAGACTTTCAGAAGTACGGACTGGAAAAGGCGCGCAGCTATGAGCTTATCTTGCATTGGCTGAATAACAGACTTAGCAGGAATCAGTTTCTGGTGCTTTCGGGAATCCTTGTGGGCTGTACTGCAGGTTTGGCCGGAGTGATCCTGAAAACGCTTGTTCATACCATTCACAATTTTATTACTCACATCCATTTTGAATATCAGATCCTGTTTTATATTGTCTTTCCTTTTTTGGGAATTATATTGACAACCGCGATCGTGATTACTCTATTTAAAGGTCAGGATAGAAAAGGAATTGGTGCTATTTTGTATGAAATTGCTCAAAATTCAAGTATTGTGGCTTCTGTAAAAATGTATTCACAGGTCATTCAGAGTGCGGTGACCGTTGGGCTCGGAGGTTCTGCGGGATTAGAGAGTCCTATTGCAGTTACGGGCGCGGCTATCGGTTCCAATTATGCACAAACTTACCGACTCAGTTATAAAGAAAGGACACTTTTATTGGCAGCGGGCGCTACGGCTGGAATTGCTTCAGCATTCAATGCTCCTATTGCGGGAATAATGTTTGCTTTTGAAATTCTTCTGACGGGTGTGGTTTTTACAGACTTTATTCCGCTGGTTGTGGCGGCGGTTTGTGGAAGTCTTTTATCGCGGGTTTTGCTTCAGGAAGATATCCTTTTTAGATTTTATGCGAGAGAGGCTTTTAATTATAAAAATGTTCCTTATTACCTTATTCTAGGAATTGTAACCGGACTGTATGCACGTTATTTTGTGGTAATTTCTCAGAAAGTCGAGCATTTTATCAAAGGTCTAAAGCTTTCGAGGATGAGAAAGGCGATGTTTGGAGGTTTGGTGCTGTCGCTGTTGTGTGTTCTTTTTCCACCATTATTCGGGGAAGGATATGAAACGGTAAAAGCATTTACCAACGGAAGTACCCACTCTATTATCAGAAACAGTTTTTTCAGATATTTTGAGATCGGCGACTGGACCATTATTATATTTTTGGTGCTGGTGTGTCTTTTGAAGGCTTTTGCAACATCTTTTACGATTTTCAGCGGAGGAAACGGAGGAAACTTTGCTCCGTCACTTTTTGCGGGCGGTACCGTGGGATATTTATTTGCATTGGTTTGTCAGCACATCGGGTTTACGGAAGTTCCTGTAACGAATCTTGTTCTGGTAGGAATGGCCGGAGCCATGAGCGGCGTATTGTATGCTCCTCTCACAGCCATATTCCTGATCGCCGAATCCAGTTTCGGGTATGATCTTTTTATTCCGTTAATGATTGTTTCTATTATTTCTTACCTTATCGCCAAATGGTTCTCCCCTATTTCTCCGGAATTAAAATCTCTGGCCGACCAGGGGAAAATTTTCACCAACAAGCATGATAAAAACCTTCTTTTTGCTTTAAGAACGGAAGATTTTATCGATAAATATTCAGAGACGATCAATGAAAATGCTTCAGTTAATGATTTATTTGAATTGGTGAAAAACGGAAACAAAAATATTTTCGCAGCCACGGATGAAGCTGGAAAACTGAAAGGAATTCTTACTTTGGATGATATCAGGCCGTATCTATTTAACAAAGAAATAGACAATTTGCAAACCGTAGCTCAGATTATGAAAGCTCCACCGGCAGTCATTTACCGTGAAAACCAGCCTTTGGAAATCCTTCAGATTTTTGATGATACGGCTGTATGGAATCTTCCCGTAACCAGTGAAAATAATGATTTTATCGGATTTATCTCAAAATCTTCTATCCTGATGAGCTACAGACAGCTTTTAAAAGAATATTCTGATTGATTTTTTAACCACAAAAAGATCATTAAAAATAGCAAAAGCGGCCTCAAAAAGGCCGCTTTTTATTATCAATTACATTGTAAAAATTAAGGACATGGTGTCTGAGTATACCCATTACCACTACTGTTGGGCTTTACATTAATCTTTTTAAAGTTACCATTGGCATCCATTTTTGTTAAAGCAATCCCCGTATTGTATTTATCCAGAACATAAGCCATTCCTGTTTCTCTGTTTGAAATATCTGCATAATCTGCAAACATATCTCCGGAAAAATTAGGGGCATTACCAGGAATTTGAAACGGTGGAACATTGGCAACGAATGACGCAAATAAATTAGAATTTGTAATGACCAGTGCGTATACAGTACCGTTTGGAGTGACTACATACCTTGTATTAAAACTTGGGTGGCTGTTGTAATATTGGATCATACTGTAGACATCTCCTGCAGAGGGTGGTGTATTTCCTGGATGATTATGGATATCAGCTTCAGGATAATTGTAAGGATTACTAACACTTCCGTTGCTGGCATTTAATTCCTGAACTCCGGTTGCCTTGAGCTCGCCGTTCGGAGTATCTCGTCCCATACCTACTCCGTTTTCTTTTCCGTTTTGGTTGAAATTGTTAAGAATTCCCTGCTTGGCGTCATTAAATTTCTGTGTTTTAGAATTATCCGTAGCTTTTTGTGAACCTGCCTGAGCCTTTGTACACGGATCATTCGGATTATTGGTAGGCGGAATGATAACGATGGGAGGAATTGGCGGACCTGTCGGGGGCTGTGGATTGGTTGGCGGATTTGGGACTGTGATCACGACCTCTTCAATGGAACCATGGCATTTTTTACCACAGGAATCCATATCTCCATCGCCTGAAAATTTCGAGGAAATATCTGAAATAATTTTTCCATCAACCACCTGGATCTGGTATCTCATAGAGCCTTCCAATGCGATATAGGTAACATTTCCCGTCATCTTTTTCATGATCTCGTGAGCTCCGAGTCTGTGATCCTCGGCAGAAAAATTTCCTGTGGCTTCAAATTTCCACAAATGCCCGGAAACCTTGTCGCCATCAATCCTGAAAGTAAGTTCCTCAATCAGTTTTTCACTTTCATTTTTTACCGGAACTGAGATCAGAATAACATTGTTCTCATGTTTGAAAGTTCTGGCATTTTCCCATTCGATCTGCTTTCCCGAAATAACAGCCATATCCTTTACATAGTTTTTTCTGATGTAAGAGAGTGGATTTTCCTGAAGCTGTACAGTTTCAGTTTCCCCCTCCATGGCATCATGAACACACCCTTGCAGTGAGAATAAGGCCAGCATGCTTCCCAACAGGATAAGCGGCAGCAGTTTTTTCTTCATAGTTTTTAGTATTTAAAGGGCGCAAATATATTAATAAATCCAATTAATGAGAAATAAAAAATAATTAATTTTTCCAGATTTAACAGTGCATTCATGCAATATTCATAGATGCAGTCAGTTTTATTTTTGTCATGATATCTCCACAAATAAAAGATCCGCTCAGTACCTACCGAACGGATCTTTTTATGGAGTTAAAATAAAGTTCCTGAGTTGAAGCTAGTTACTCGCCTGATGAAGCAGTTCAATATCTTCCTGATCAAGAATAAGTTTCGGTGCCTTGAATAAAGTATCAAGCTGAGATGCGCTCGTGGCACTTACAATCGGTGCTGTAATCAATGGATTAGCCAAAAGCCATGCTAAAGCAGTGGTTCCTTGCGTCGTCTGATGCTTTTCACTCACCTGATCCAAAGCTTTTAATACTTCAAGACCTTTATCATTAAGATATTTTCTCACGCCTTCACCTCGCTGGCTTTTTCCCAGATCAGCTTCTGTACGGTATTTTCCGGTAAGGAAACCTGCAGCCAACGACCAATAAGGAAATACGCTTAAATCAAATTCTTCCACCAGCGGAGCATAATTCTTTTCAAAACCTTCTCTTTCCATTAAATTATAATGAGGCTGCAATGCCACATATCTAGGAAGATTATTTTTTTCTGCCGCTTCAAATGATGCTTTCAGACGCTCGGGAGAAAGATTGGATGCTGCAATATAACGTACTTTTCCAGCTTTAATGATTTCATCGTACGCCGAAAGTGTTTCTTCCACAGGCGTCGTATGATCATCAAAATGCGTGTAATAAAGATCAATATGATCGGTCCGAAGTCTCTGTAACGATTCATCTACTGATTTCAGAATATGTTTTTTGCTGATATCAAAACCATGTTCTTTAGTCTCTGATCCCACTTTTGTAGCCAATACAATATCCTGACGGTTACCACGGCTTTTCATCCACTTTCCGATGATTTCCTCAGACTGGCCTCCTTTTCCGTTCACCCACCATGAATAGGTGTCAGCAGTGTCTATAAAGTTGAATCCGGCCTCTGTGAATTGATCCAATATATCAAAAGACTGTTTCTCATCAAGCGTCCATCCGAAAACATTTCCTCCAAAATTAACAGGTGCTACTGAGAGATCAGTGTTTTTTATGTTTCTTTTTTCCATAAAAATGAATTGTAATTAAAAATTTAAGAAGGATCTAAGGTAAGGAATATCAGAGAGGATTTCAGATTCAAAATAAACATACCGTTTATAGTTAGTATAAATGGAAAAGCTGATTATTTCTACTTTTTTATCGCTAATAAAGAGGTTTTACAGCATCAAAATCAGCCAAAAAAAACAGCTTCCACGATGAAAGCTGTTTGATCTATCAATTAAAAAAAATACTGTTACTTTTCAACCTGAGGAACCTCAATGGCTGTCAGCATCAGTTTGTATTCCTGCAGCTGCAGGTCTATGGTTTTCAACCCGCTTTTAAAGAAAGTTGATGTATGAAACAGTTGATGGTAATATTCAATACCTTCCAGCACATTTTTCTGGAACGCATTCCATTTTTTGGTTTGGGAATGGGTAATTTGTGCTGAAGAATTCGAGATTTCTTTTCTAAGATAATCAACGTACATTTTCAGTTCATTGATGAACATATTCGGGCGCTGGTTATCCGGAAGAATGTTGGTGTTTCCATAAATATGCTGCACCATTTCTGAAAGCGAAACTTCCTTATCAAAGAAAGCAAGATTAGGTCCCGGACATATCACTACGCCTTGTTTCTCTCCTTTAATTTCCAGATCCTGTTCCATGTAGGCAGCATTCACCAAACCTACACACAGACAGGCTTTATCTGTGATTTCGGTTTTCATTTTGTTAAACTCTTCAGTTGTTAATTCGCAATCAGACTCAAGTTCTTTTAACTTGATATCCTGATACTTTTTAGAAGCAGTACATGTTCCCTGAGGTGAAAATTCTTTGCTTAATGCCAGTAGTTTTTTCGGACACGAGCTTCCGTATTTTCCGGCGGCTTCCTTTTTTTCTTTCAGCAGCTCATTGGAGGTTCCTTTAACCGTATTGAAAGGAACGCCCAGAGGTGAAATATTACTCAGATAAAAGTCCTCTTCTTTTGATTTTACAAGCAGGTTTCTGGTTTCAGTATCTACAGAAGTGGCTTCAGGAACCAATAAAAACGGTGATCCCCATCCTACGCTGTCTACCTGATAATTTTCAAGCAGGAACTCATGTTCTTCGGAAGTTCCCACCCCGCCCTGAACGGTAATTTTCATTTCCAGCGGCTTAGAAACGGTATGTTTTTCTTTCTGTTCCAATGCAGCGGTCATTAATGAATGGGCAGACTGGATCAGATCATTCTTTTTCTGCTTGAATTCTTCCATGATAGGTCCCAGCAGCATCCCTTCCGTAGCAAATGCATGACCTCCGCAGTTCAGTCCGGATTCTATTCTGTATTCTGAGATCCACAGACCTTTTTTAGCCAGAAAATTTCCTTGAATCATCGCTGAGCGGAAATCGCTTACCTTAAGAATGATCTTCTTTTTCAAAACCCCATTCTGATCAGGAAAGAAATCATCAAACTCTTCAATATAACTGTACAGACGCGGATTCATCCCTGCAGAAAGCACCATGGAAGAAGATAATTTACTTTGAGCAAAACCACGAAGTGAAGCATGCGCATCATTGAACATGACAGGAAGCTGCTCGTCTTTTTTATAGTTGTCTTTGTCAACTTTCGTCATGATATTGACATCGATACTTCCCGGTTTTAAATTGGATTCAATGAAATTTTTAATGCTTGATCCTAAATTGTCCTTTTGGCTGACCAAATTCTGAAGCCCGCTTTTCAGATCTGAAGTATTGGGCAGTATGGCCATGAAATTCTTTAATGCTTCCCTGTTTTTAGTGATCTCCTGTTTGAAAGATTCAAATTTTTCATTCACGATATCATCTACCATATCCAGATAAGCTGTGATTCTTTTCGCCCTGTAATCTTCTGTTTTTGTTGAAATTCCTAAATAATCCAGATTGAATTTCCTGTTATAAAAGCCTTTCATTTTTTCCAGGATCTCATCATCGATAATGGAAATAACGGAAGAAATTCCATATTGGGCTACACGGATCGGGCTGTCTATGGTATACGCCAGACCCATCACCGGAATATGGAAATTGTGTAACGGTTTATGTGTCATTTTATGTTGATAAAAGTTCTTTCTTTAAGAATGGATTAAACCCTCGGACTCCCTCATTTCTATTGAACTGAGCACCTTAATCCGGGCTTTATTTACCTAAATTTATCATTTTAATATTAGCTATGCATTAAATAACACTTATAATATCCGAAATATGTTAAATATCATTATTTTTTAGCTTCTATTTTTCTCTGTCAGAATTTTTTCATGTATATTTTTCTGATTTCAAAAGCGGGATTACCCTGTATATAGTTTGAAATTTGCAAACTGATTTCAGAATTTCCTACCATATAAACAATTGTATTTTCAGTACTCGCAGGGAATTTTTTCTTTATAATTTGCCCAATTTTTTCCGGTTTTAATGGATTAATGACATGCGATATTAAAGGAAAACTGTGATCAAGATCGGGAAACACCTCTTCGTTTCGTTCAGCATAAATGAGACTGTCCACTTTTTTACTTACGGCTAAAGCTCTGTTGATTTCATACAAATAAGCCAGTGCTTTAACATCTCCGATCAGGAAATAATGACTTCCCGAATCATCCAAAGTAAGTTCATCAGAAAGTTTCCTGAAAAATATACTGTCGCCTTCCTGAACAGTTTCTATCCATGCTACAGCCTGATCCATCGGATCTGTATGGATCGCAAAATCAGCGGTATGAAAAACCGGTTCGTAATTCCAGAACGCATACTCACGGATTTCGCTGTCCGGATTGTAATGAGGATCAGAAAGGAAAATTTCTGCCGTATATCCTGCTGCATATTGAATCTGTGAGAAATCCCTGCTCTGAATCCTGATGTGAAAAGTATTTTCAGCAATTTTATTTTTTGAAAGGATGATGGCTGAAAAAAAATCAGAAGATTGGGTCTGGCTATTCATAAGATGCTAGAAATTAGAGGTTAGAAGTTAGACGGAGAAAGTGACAGGATTACAAAATCAGAGTTTTGATTTTAATCTGCTTAATGTTTCCTGGGAAATATTGAGGTAAGAAGCCACCATTTTGTTGGAAAGCCTGCGTACAATAATCGGGTTTTCATCCAGTAATTGTCGGTACTTTTCAAGGGCGTCCTGTACCAGAAAAGACATGAGTCTGCGCGTATTGTTGACATAAGCTCCTTCAAGGTAGATTCTGTAAAATTTTTCCCACTGCGGAATCTGTTCCAGCAGATGATAAAAGCTGCCGTGGGTGATATAATATATTTCTGAATCTTCCACAGCCTGAATAAATTCATCTGACGGTTCCGAGGTGATAAAACTGACCAAAGCAGTTGCAAACTGATTTTCAAAAGCAAAGTACCGGGTAGAGTCCTGCCCTTCCTCATTGATAAAGAAGATTCGGAGACAGCCTTTCACCACAAAAAATGTTCTCTGGCTGGATTGTCCGTTGGCGAGCAGCAGCTCATTCTTTTTCAGTTTCATAGGTTTGAAATGCGAAAGAATAATGTCCAGCTCTTCATCCGTTACCGATATTTTGCTTTTGATATATGAAGCTAATAGTTCTTCCATTGATGTAAAATCAGTCGTCAGCAAATGTAGCAATAAATGCTCAATCTCTCTGATTCTGCCTGTCTCTGGATGTTTCGTCTTCCGATTGACCTGCTCTCCAATAAGAAACGGCATGGATTCCGTGTGAATCCCAGTTTAATTCTGTTTTGAAATAATTGCGGATTTCTTTTGCTGTTGTATATTCGGTAGCGGCATAAACATATTCTTTCAGTATTCCTTTTGGAAAGACAAAACTTTTGACAAGATCTGCCAGTCGGCTTCCCTGTTCCGGATGTGGGTTATAAAGCCATTCCACGGATATATCTGCAGCTGAACATAACATCATTTCGTCTTCTTTTCCAAATACCTCTAAAAACACTTTTGCCGTAACAAAAGAAGGCAGCTGTTCTACAATCGCGGTGACAACGGGTAACGCTGTAGCATCGCCTACGAGTAAATAAAAATCTGCATCCGGAACCAATGGCCGTGTGCTTTCCTTCATGCTTATTTCAAGCGGATCACCTGGCTTTGCATTCACTGCCCATGCCGATGCCGGACTGCTTTCCCCATGAGCAACAAAATCAATGGTCAGTTCACGGTTTTCCAGATCGATCTTACGGTTGGTATAGGTCCTGGTTATTATTATCGGTTCCGAACTTTGATCTTCTGTATGAACAGGAATAAATATTTTGTTATTGGATCCGGATTGAACATTGGTTAACCATTCAATTTGATCTTCATTAATTTTAAATACAACCCGGATAAGATGCGGCGTAAGGTATTTTTTATCTTTAACGGTAAATACAGAGCGTATTTTTCGCGTTGTTGTTAGACTTGTTGTCATTGTTTTAAAGAATTATTTTTTGTTGAATAACAGAATAATCATAGAAAGAACACAGCTAATGGCTCCGAAAAGATACACCGCCTGATAATTAAACCATCCCGCAGCAAGGCCTGCAGCCGGACCAGCCAACCCCAACGAAAGATCTACAAAAGCGACATAGGCTCCTAAAGCCGTTCCTCTCATCTGTGGTTTTACTTTCTGAATGGCCAGTACGCCAAGGGCTGGGAAAATAAGGGAAAAACCTACTCCCGTCAGTCCGCATCCGATAATGGCCACTGCTTTTGAGGCCGAATTCCAGATCATAATCTGTCCGGCTGCTTCAATGATCAGCGAGATAAAAGCGACTTTGAAACCTCCAAATTTGTCCGGAAAAGAGGCAAAGAAGATTCTGGTCAAAACATAACATGCCCCGAAAGTCATAAAAGCCAGCGATGCATCGCCCCAGTTTTTCTCCATAAAGAAAAGCCCGACAAAAGAAGCAATACATCCGAATGCGATAGAGGAAAATGCAAGGCTTAATCCTTGTCCTGCTACTGTTTTGATCACCTTGTAAAAAGGAGTTCTGATGTGGTCTTTATCCACCGGAATTGCCGGAAGCTTTGCTGTAGAAATCCAGCTAATAAGCGGCAACAGCATGATGAGCATAAATGCAGGAAGGTTTCCAAAGCCTTTACTCAGCCAAATGCTTAACGGAGCTCCGATGGCAATCCCCGCATACATGGCGATACCATTCCAGGTCATTACTTTTCCTGATTTTTCGTGGCCTACAAGCCCTATTCCCCAGGTTAAAGCTCCCGTAACCAGAAAACTTTCACCTACTCCATGAATAATTCGCGCTAACAGCAGAAAAACAAGAGCAAGTAAGGGCGTTGACTGGCAGGATACCGCAAGAATATAGGCCACTCCGGCAATGACAGATAATATAATTCCTGATATTTTGCTTTTTTTAGCCCCTTTCGTATCTGTTATTTTTCCGGAATAAGCCCGGGTTACAAGGGTGGCCAGCGACTGGAGTCCAATCACCAGTCCGATGATAAGGCTGTTAAATCCTAAATTGTTCTGGACAAATTTAGGAAGCACCCCTAAGGCAATTCCTATCGTCAGGTATATGGCAAAAACCGACAGGATAATAGGCATGGTTGCCTGATAGAAATTAATAGTCTGTCCCTTTGCTAATGTTGCACTCATAATTTTTGTTTAAATATTCGGTGCAAATGTCATGGTACGACAGAAAAAAAACTTTGACTTAGGTCAAAAAAGGAAAAAAAGGAACTCCTTTATTTAAAATCCAGAAAACCGTCAGAAAGTTTTTTCCACTGAATCTTGGAAATGCCTACCATTCCCCCAGCGGCTACCATAAGATTTCTAACAATATCGATAAATCCTGCGTTGAAATTGGGAGTCTCATTCCGTCCGTAGACTGCTGCCTTTAAGTGAGTGGGTGTTCTGGAAATCATAAACGTGGATGTGGCTTTAGAACTGTAAAAATGGGCAATATGATTGCTTTGTGAATGCTTTGGATCTCTGGATGGCGTACATGTGATCATAATACTTTCCGAGATATTATCCTCCTGAAAACAGATATCAGTTATTTCTACCCAATCATAGCCTTTCGCCTCCTGTTCTCCCGGACCGGGAATATCAATTCTCATGAAATCTCCCATCTGAGGAGTTCTTACCACTCCATTTCCTCCGGAATCATAAAGTCTAAAGTTTGCAAACCCTTCTCCACAGTAGCTTTTCCATTTATCTACAGCAAAAAATTTTTCTTTCAACAGGTCAAACTTTACCGGAAGAAGTACCGGCTCAAACTGTTTTTCGCTTTCTGTATCGTGAAATCCACCGGATATCTGTTGGGGAACTCTTGGAATCTGCTTTGGTTTCATGAGATGGAATTTCTACTAAGGTATACAAAACTGGAGGATTTCTTTATGAGCAGAATCACATCATCAGATTGGTGCAGATAAACACGTTTATTTAATAATGGAAATATAAAAACCTCTCAAGTGAGAGGCCAATGTTAAAACGTAATGTATTAAGATATATGGAATTTTATAATGCAAGCCAAAAATATAAAGAATGGGTGATGCATTTTATGATTGGAGTCATGTTGCGATAATTTCATTGTGAATTTGTTAAAGTTTGCTTATTCTATGCGCTTTTTGTAAACTAATATTTATTTTTGGGTGAAAATTTAAAAACAACAGACCTGATATTGACCTGAATAATTCAATCTCACAGTCTGTATGTCCAATATGCCTATGATAATCGATGAAGAACTTTTATTGTCCTCAGGAGCCGAACTGGTCCGTTATGTGGTGAACGATGTTATTTTTAAAGAAGGTGATGTACCGAAGTATTATTTCCAGATCAAAACCGGAACTGTAAAGATCAATAATTACCATGAAGACGGGCGGGAAGTCATTCACAGCATCCCTTTTGACGGGCATTGCCTTGTAGAGAGCTCTCTGTTCATTGATAAAGCCTACCCTGTTAATGCCATGGCGATGACCGCCTGCGAGATTATCAGACTGGACAAAGTTAAATTTTTAGCGCTTATGGGCAGCTCGCCTGATCTTCTTGCAAAATTGTATAGCTATACAGCGGAAAGGATGTATTTCAGACATGTAATGCTGAATAATATTTCGGCACCCGATCCGGGAACCAAAGTAAAACGGGTGATGGAATGCCTGAAATCTTATAATCAGTACACCGACAAATATTCCTATCAGTTTCCGTTTACACGCCAGCAACTGGCTTCCCTTACCGGTTTATGTGTAGAAACTGTTATCCGGGTCGTTAAAAAAATGGAAAGAGAAGAAATGGTTAAAATAGAAAACGGTAAAATATTTTACTGATCAGAATTTTTTTTCAACTGACTCGGGCCCATTCCGAATTTCTTTTTGAAAGCTGTAGAAAAGTGGCGTGGATTTTTTCAGCAGTACCCAATTGACTGATTTCAGAATTTACATGAGTATTCTGCCTGCTCTGCCTTTTGTTTTCATGGCGATGGTTTGGTTTCCTTCTGTAGATTATGCAAAACCGGCTACGGTGATCAGTATCTTAAGACAGGTTATTTTCTATATTCCCGCACTCTTAATTATTCCTATGATTTACGGAATAAGTGGCATATATACCGCGAGTGCTGTCATTGACTGGATTATTTTTGGACTGGTCATCTATGCAGTAGGAAAGAATTGCAAAAAACTGAAAGAAAGAGCTCATTAAAAGCATAGGCTATTTTTAACTAGAATTCATAATTTTTTAACATTTATGCTAATATGATGTTTTTCATAATGTAAATTTTGTTTATATTTGAGCTTCGAAATAATTTTTTTTCATCATTTGTGTTTTTTTAAGGTCTCCTGATTTAGGAGACCTTTTTCATTATATGCATGCGTAATTGTTTATATGATGTGTATGTGGAAATTAAAAATGATGAATATGCAGGTTAGGTGTAAATACGGAATGATGAATTTGGTACTTTATACGCTGACATATATCCCTTTAAAGTGACAACTTTGTAATGTTAAACAACTTAAAACATTACACCATGTCAAAATTCAAAATCAACATCGTTGCTGGTCCGCTTTGGAGCAATGACGAAGCACAAAAAATCGGAGGTCGTATTGCTGCGGCCCATTTAGGAAAATTCACTGGACAATGGAGCACTATTGTCGAAGGTCAGATGAGCGTTATCGAAGTTGAATACGATACAGAACCATCTGGAAGCACGGAATATAAATTGAATGTCCTTGCCGGACCTATCTGGAGCAATGAAGATGCAAAGGAAGTATGTCCTGCAATATGCGCTTCTTACGGAGGTACATGGACAGGAGCCTGGTCAACAGTTGTTGAAGGTAAAATGAGCGTTTGCGAATGCTTATTTAAATTTTAGGAACTATTTAAATTCATAATAGATTAATCTCCGGGGCAGCCTGGAGATTTTTTTGTTTTTATGACCAATTATTGAGTTGTTTTGATAAAATCAGTCGGTTTAGACTGCATCACAGACTGGAAACTTCTGGTAAAAGCCTGCACACTCTTGTACCCTACCCGATACGCCGTTTCCGATATGGTAAGATCACCGGAGCTCAGCAGTTCCAGACTTTTAATGATCCTCAATATCTGTTGGTATTTGCTCAGAGTCATTCCTGTTTCTTTCTTAAAAATACGTTCCAGCGTTCGTAAGGAAAGCAGGGAAAGTTCACTCAGATCTTCTATTCTGATATCTTCCTGATAATGATGGTGCAGGTATTCAATAGGCTTAGACAGACGTTTATCTTCAGGGAGACTGATGTACAGCTTCAGGGAATGTTCCACAAAACGGGGAAGCTCATTGAAAAGTGCCTTTAAGAAAAACATCTCATCCGGATCTTTTAAGGTGTTTTTTGACCATCTTTCCGAATACTTTATCATTTCCTTTAAGACGGGAGGAACAGAAAATACATTGATTTCGTGATGAAAGGAAATATCCGGATCTACATCAGCAAACATGATCATCAGCTTAATTTTCTCAGAATGTGTATTGGTTTTATGGATAGAACCGGGAGGAATCCACGCTGCATGGTTTTGCGGAAGCAGATAGATTTTTCCTTCTATGGTAATATATTGAAATCCGCTTTCTACATAGACCAGCTGGCCTTTTTCATGAGAATGAAGGATATCATCATGGCTCCAGTTGTCTTCAAACCATACAAAATAAGGTTTATCCAGTTCATCAATCGCAATAGTATCGTGAGGATTCATGTCGTTTCGGGTTAAAACTTTGGCAAAATTAAACAAAACAACTGAATTAATTTTGCATTAAATATATATTGTATGATGAAAAATGAAACAAGAAAGAGTGCTTCCTACATTCTGATGCTGATCAATGTACTGGTTGTCATCCTCGTCTCCAGCAATCTGCGATCTCCTATTATTTCCGTATCTCCGGTACTGTCCGATATCCGGAATGCTTTGAAACTGGATAGTTTTCAGGTCAGCCTGCTTACTTCTATCCCACTGTTTATGTTTGCGACCTGTTCCGTATTGGTCAGCAGATTTTCGCATAAATTCAGCATCAGCAGATTCCTGATGTATTCTCTGATTATTTTGAGTTTCGGACTATTTCTACGAATTACAGGATCTCTTTGGATGCTTTTCGCAGGATCTGTGTTTATAGGACTTGGAATTTGTATCGGAAATGTGGTGACACCGGGGTATATTAAAAATAATTTCCCAAAACAGATCGGATTGATGACAGGAATTTTTGCAGTATCTATGAATCTTACCGCAGCTTTGGCATCAGGTTTCAGTGTAAGAATTGGTGAATGGACGGGATTCGGATGGCGTGGTTCGCTGGGGATTTGGTTGGTGATTGCCGCTTTGGGGTTGTTGGTTCTGATTCTGGAGTTGATATTCAATAAAAAAAATCCGGGTCAGTCAAAAGCGGCCTTGAAGATTTCTGATTTCAATATGTTTAAATCTTCCCAAGCATGGAATATCAGCATCTTTATGGGGCTGCAGTCGTTGTTTTATTACTGTATGATGGCCTGGCTACCGTCATTTTTGACCGATTACAATATGCAGGGCGAAAGTACCGGGTGGGTATTGTTTGTCATTCAAATCACCATGATTCCTGTTACTTTCTGTGCCCCGATCATTGCAGGGAAAATGAAAGATCAACGGATTTTGATCGTCCTTATCTGTGTTTTAATGTTCGGCAGCACGATGATGTTTGTCTGGCTACAGTCTCAATGGATTTACGCGAATGCTATTATTATTGGTCTTTCCAATGGTTTGTCTTTCAGCTTATCCATTCTTTTCTTTTCAACAAGAACAAAAAACAGCGCCAATGCAGTAAAAATATCCGGAATGGCACAGTCTGTAGGGTATCTGATCGCCGCATTCGGTCCTCCGGTCTTTGGAAAACTTCATGATTGGGATACTTCATGGAAAAGCTCTTTCTATTTTTTAAGTTTCGCCGTTATCCTGATGTTTTACTTTGGAATGAAAGCAGCAAGGAATAGATGTGTGGAGGATTAGTGCAAGATATTAGATTTCAGATTTCAGATTTCAGACGCGAGACAAGAGATGTCAGATTAAGGTGAAGAAATAAGGAAAACTATTAAATCTGAGCACTATCACTCATTACTCATGTATTGACCTACGTCACTCTTCTTTTATTGCTTGCTTCCACCCATTCATCTTTTTGACATTTTGAGCAGTTTCCTGCATTTCCTTCTGTTTTAAATTCTGTATGTCCACAGAATATACAGGAATAACGGCTTTCTTTAGGGATTATTTTTAGTGGATTTTCTAATGAATCAGGCATAATCGGAAGCCCATATTTCACTGCCTGATCTTCATGAAAAAATAGGCTGATCTCTCCGGAGCTTTCTACAATAGCTATTTCAATCTGTCCGAGTTGTGAAACACCTTTTAGTCTGAGCTCAGCAAAGAACTCATCGCTGCCGAGATTTTCCTTTTTAAAATTATCTATAGCAAATTCTCCATCACGAATCAGGCAGGCCGAAGCACCTTCCACCAGCTTTTCAAAACGTTTGCTCTTGGCAATGAAAAAAGTAATAATCGTATATAAAAGAATAATAACAACAAAAACCAGGATTGAAGAGACAATTCCCACATCTTTGTTGAACATAGGATCACCAGCCGCAGAACCTAAACCGATAATAACGACCAGTTCGAAAATAGAAAGCTGCTTCACGCCTCTTTTACCCAAAACCCTTAAGCCAATGATAATAGCCAGAAACATAATGGCAGTCCGGAGAATGATTTCCAGAAGGAAAGACCATTCTTCATGTCCCATCAATAATTCTTTCCAGTTAAGTTCTAAGAGAAATAAAGCCAGCATAGATATTAATTTAGAAAGAGCATCCAAAAAATGAGCCATAGCCTGTTTGGAAAGGTGGCTTCGAGTGCCTCAGCCGCCTCTTACTTGTTCATCCATTCCTCAGCAAGGATTGCATAAATCACATCATCTACCCAAAGACCATTGATGTAAAGGCTTTTAATAAAATGCCCTTCCTTTCTGAAACCTATGCGTTCCATCAACTGCAATGAACTTGCATTATCAGGATCAATGGAGGTGGTGATTCTGTGCTTTTTAAGATCTTTAAACATCAGATCAGTCAAGCCTTTAAGCGCTTCTGAAGCATATCCTTTATGATGGTATTTCTTGCTTAGTGTGATTCCAAATTCCACCTGATCACCGTCGATAAAATGTACGCCGACATCACCGATGATTTCTTTCGTTTCCTTATCTGTAATCAGCAACTGATACCATGTTTCCGGCTGATTGAATTCCTTAAAATTTCTGGTTATAAATGCTTCCACTTCTTCTAATGTTTTCGGAATCCAGCTTTGAAATTTATTCGTTTCCGCATCAGAACGGTATCCGAAAATAGCTTCCTTATCATCCATATGAAGATCTCGGAGAAGGAGTCTTTCTGTTTCAAGAGTCATTGTATCAAAATTTTAATAGGCTAAATTATGTAAAATGCCCAGAGTTTCAAAGAAAAGTGCTTTCGGAACGGCTAAAACAAATGGAGGAAAATTATATGATTCAACGGATTGAAGTCTACAATTTTCCTCCTGAAGTTTATTATAAGTTGACAGATAAAGCCCGGAAATTAGACCCTATTCTTGATCAGCTGCATCAATGGGGCAATGATCTGGATTCTTAAAGGCATCCAGCACCTCTAGTATATTTTGATAAATAAAATTCAGTTCTTCTGATGTAATGCAATACGGCGGAACCAAATACATAACATTTCCGAGCGGACGCATAATGATCCCGCGTTCCAGAAATTCATCATAGAGAACCTTTCCAATCTGATTAAAATAAGAAGTATTTTGGTCTGTTTTATACTCAAAAGCCAGAATAGTTCCGGTCTGACGTACATTTTCAACATTTGAGTGCTTTGAAAGAATTTTAGAAAAATCTGAATGCTGTCTGCTGATACGGTCAATGGCGGCTAATGTTTCCTCCTGTAATAGAAGTTCCATGCTGGCCAACGCTGCTGTACATGCTAGAGGATTGGCCGTAAAAGAATGTCCGTGAAACAGGGTTTTGTACTTGTCATCAGATAAAAACGCATTGAAGATATCCTGAGAACAGGTGGTAATTCCCATAGGCATTGTTCCACCGGTAAGGCCTTTTGAAAAGCACATAATATCCGGCATTTCTGTCAGATGATTAGCTGCAAAAAGTTTCCCGGTTCTTCCGAAACCTGTAAATACTTCGTCCTGAATCATCAGAATTTCTTCAGCTCTGCAGAACTTCATCAGTTCATCCAAATGTTTAGCTTCGTACATCAACATACCTGCAGCACCTTGTACCAGAGGTTCGTAAATAAAACAGGCCGTTTCTTCTGCAAGTTCACGGATCTGAATTTTTAAGCTTTCCAGGTTTTCAGCGTTGGGTGTATCAATAAATACGACTTCAAACAACATGCTTCCGAAAGGTTTTGTCCAGACACTTCTTCCGCTCACAGACATGGCCCCGAACGTATCACCGTGATAAGCATTTTTAAAAGCCAGGATTTTAGTCTTTTCTTTCCCTGAATTATAGGCATATTGAATGCACATTTTCAGTGCCGCTTCCACCGCCGTTGAGCCATTATCCGAATAAAAAACCTTTTTCTGATTCTCGGGAAGCAGTTTTAGCAAGTTTTCTGACAACTGAACAGCCGGTTCATGCGTAAAACCTGCAAAAATAACCTGCTCCAGCGTATTCAGCTGCTGAAAAACACGTTCTGCAATATAAGGATGGGCATGGCCGTGCAATGTCACCCACCATGACGAAACCGCATCGATATACTTTTTCCCATCCTCATCATATAAATAAACACCCTTCCCTTTTACAATGGGCACTGCATCACCAGCCGTTTTCATCTGCGTGTAAGGATGCCAGTTGACGGCTTTATCCCTTTCGGCAAGTTGGGTTTGTATTAATGTTTTCATTTTTTTTGAATTAGAAGTTAGAAATTAGAGGCTGGAAGTTAGTAGAGATGATAGTTCTATAAACCAACCCGTACCCCGCATCCCGAACCTCGTTAACAACAATTAGTCTCCTTCATTTTCATCGGTTTCAGACCCAGCTTTTCCAGCATCTGCATATCTTCGGAAACGCCCGGATTTGGTGTTACCAGTAAGGTTTCTCTTTCTCCCGTAAAGATAGAATTAGCTCCGGCCATAAAGCACCACGCCTGTTCTGTTTCGTTCATTTCGATACGTCCTGCGCTTAATCTGACCATTGAGGATGGCATAACAATCCTTGCGGTAGCGATCATTCTCACCATTTCCCAAGCGTCTACTTTTTCGTTGTCTTCAAGGGGCGTTCCTGCAACTCGGGCTAAAGCGTTAATGGGAACTGATTCCGGATGCTTTGGCATGGTTGCTAAAGTTAAAAGCATCGAAATTCTATCCCTATGCGTTTCTCCAAGACCTATAATTCCTCCTGAACATACCGTTATTCCGGCATTTCTTACGTTATTGATTGTATTGATTCTGTTATCGAAGGTTCTTGTTGAAATGATTTCTTCGTAATACTGCTCAGAAGTATCCAGATTGTGGTTGTAAGCATATAAACCTGCTTCCTGAAGACGAATAGCCTGCTCTTCGGTAAGCATTCCCAAAGTACAGCACACTTCAAGTCCCAGCTCATTCACTCCTTTTACCATATCGATTACCCGGTCAAAATCACGGTTGTTTCGGACTTCACGCCAGGCGGCAGCCATACAGAAACGGGATGAACCGCTGTCTTTTGCTTTTTGAGCGTGGGCAATAACGGTTTCCGTAGGTAGCAATGCCTGCACTTTAATATTGGTGTGATAACGGGCAGCCTGACCACAGTACGAGCAGTCTTCAGGACATCCTCCTGTTTTGATGGATAATAAGGTGGAGATCTGTACTTCTGACGGATCATGCCATTCACGGTGAATGGTGGATGCCTTATAAATCAGTTCCAGCAAAGGCTGGTGATAAATTTCTTCTATTTCTTCTTTTGTCCAGTTGTTTCTTACGGTTGTTTTTTTGTCCATTATCATAATTTTGTTTTTGTTAATTGTTCTGCAGCATTTTGAATACTGTCTTTTGTGGTTTGGTCAATTTCAGGAATACGGATGATCCTTGTTTCTTTTTTAATAAAGTTTCTAATCACTCTTTCGGTATCCGGAGGAAAAACTCCGTTGAGGATGAGATATTCCAGTTTAAGTTTTTTCTGTTCTAATGCCATGATGGAAAGCAAAGTATGATTAATACATCCTAAATAATTCCTCACTACCAATGCCACCGGAAGATTCAGTTTTTCAATGAGATCAATCATGAAAATATCGTCTGTAAGGGGTACCATCAATCCTCCGGCCCCTTCTACAATAAGGCTGTTCTGTGTTTCAGGCAGATGAAACTGATAAAGATCGATATGTACATTTTCTTCCCGTGCCGATTGATGCGGTGATGCAGCCAGCTTAAAACGGTAGGTTTCCAGATGACAGACCGTATTTTCTGTCCATGAAGCTATTTTATGGCTGTCCGTGTAGTCGAGATCTCCGGATTGCACAGGTTTCCAGTAATCAGCTTTAAAATATTGCGTTAAAACGGCAGAGCAGATTGTTTTTCCTACTTCGGTGCCAATGCCGGTGATAAATAGTTGGGTCATTCGGATGTGTGTTTCGAGGTGCGAGATACGTGATTCGGGTCTTAAGTTTGGTTTAAATGAATGCTTTGATGATTCCGGTGAGTTTTTCAATTTCTTTTTCGGTATTGAAGCTATGGAGGCATATTCTGAGTCTTTCGGTTCCTATTTTTACCGTTGGACTGTAGACGGCGTAGGTTAAGAAATCATTGTCAGATAATGTTTTCTGTAAGCTTCTTAATTGCTGATTGTCTGGAACTAATACAGCCTGTATCGGGCTCATTTCTGAAGAAGGTGTGTCTATATTTTGATTTCTAAAAATTTCTATGTTTTTGTGAAGCTTTTTTGACAGTTCCGGTTTTTGTTTTAAAAATTCATAGCCAGTTTTAATAGCCATCCATAAAAAATCCTGTGCCGCTGTCGTATAGATGAAAGGAGACGCAAAATTCACTAAATAGGACTTTACGGTTTCATCACAAAGGATAGCCGCTCCATGGGCTCCTAAAGCTTTTCCATAGGTTATTACGGTGACAAAAACATCATTTTGCAACTGGTATTTCTCAATCAAACCAAATCCGAAAACTCCGAAAGCATGGGCTTCGTCTATAATCAGTGCAGCATTATACCTTTTTGCTAAAGATGAAATTTCCTGAAGAGGCGCAAGGTCTCCATCCATGGAATAAAGACTTTCTATAGCGATATAACAAGGTCCGGTCTGCTTTTTCAGGATACTTTCCAAATCTTCCGGATCATTGTGACGGAATTTTAATTTCCTGGCATGAGACATCCTGCACGCATCATGAACCGAACGATGAATCTGTTCATCAACAATAATCGTGTCGTGACGGTCCGGCAGCGTTGAAAATAAAGCAAGATTCGCATTGTAGCCGGAAGAAAAAAGCAACGCTGCAGGATATTTATGCTGTTCAGCAATGTACCTTTCCGTTTCATCAGTTGTATTGCTGTTTCCGCTGATCAGTCTTGAACCGGAGCTTCCTGAAAGAAGTTTAGGCTTTTCCTGAACTTTCTGAAGCAGTTGTTCCTGAAGTTCTTCATTTCCTGCCAAGCCAAGGTAATCGTTGGAATAAAAGTCTACACCAGCTGATTTGGGTTTTAAAGTTCTTAATATGCCCGCTTCTTTTCTTTTGTCAAGCACTTCCTCAAATTTTTTAAGCATAATCTAACTGTGAAACTTCCTCTGCAATGGCATTAATCCATTGATCATGCAGTTCTTTTTCTATCGTCAGAATATTTTCTGCATGCTGATTCCAATCTGGAGAAAATTCATTTAACTGATTAATCATTTCTTCAAGATGTCCTTCCTCTTCCAGAATAATAGATTTCACCATAATTTTCGAAGATTCTTTGGTCAGAATATCCTGATAAACCGGATACAATTCATCTGCACGGACTTCAATTGCATACGTCACAAAAAGATAAGCTGCATATTTCAATTCTTCTTTATTCAGGTTAAATACCGTCTGAAGGTATCTACAGGCTTTTACATCCAGCGAATGAAGATACTGTCGGGTAGCGACCGGAGCCAGAAGTTCGTTTGCTTCATAGGTTTTACACAATTCGGGATCTATCTTTAAAATCTGTTTTTTTAGATAATAAGCGTGACGATGCTCTTCAGCAGCGTGTTTCAGCTGGATCAGCGTGACAGAAACCGGATGCTCACACTTAGAGATCTTTCTGGCACCGGCATTTTCCATGAACGAAAGCGTATTCAGCCATTTGGCGTGAGTTCCGCCGTCCTGGACGATTTTTTCTAGCAGTTGATGAAATTCCATAAATTTATTGTTTCGGGTTACGTGATTCGAGGTTTGAGTTCGGGTTTTATAATTTAGTCTTCTATATTAACTCGAATTATTATTTTGTAACCCGCAACTCGTAACTTCTTATTTTATTTTGAACCAAAATTAGTATATTGCCGGACCATTAAAAGGTGCCAGTTTTAATATTATGGATAGTCCGGTTAAAATTCCTTATGAAAGTTTTATAGAAATTGACAGAAATTCAGAGACTTCCATCTATATGCAGATTGCCAATCAATTGATCAATGCAATTCAGAGAGATTTTCTTCCGTATGGCACCAAGCTCCCGGGAACCAGGGCCTTCAGTGATGTTCTGGAAATCCACAGGAATACCGCAGTTGCTGTTTATGATGAATTATCAGCGCAGGGTTGGGTTGAAAGCCTTCCCAATAAAGGAACTTTTATCATTGGGGAAAACCAGGAAAAACCTGTAAAGGTTAAAGATTTTGAAAAAGATAACCTTCAGAATTATCCTGAGACAACGGGTTTTTCATTTAAAACTTCGAATATTTTAGATAATCCATTTGAACATTCAGACTGCGAATATGTTTTTAATGACGGAGTTCCGGATATCAGACTGACTCAGATCGGACAGCATTCCAGATTTTACAGTTCTATTCTTAGAAGAAAATCCAACCAGAAAATGTTGGGGCATTACAATCACGATGGCAGTGAATTTTTTAAAGAACATTTATCCCATTACCTTAATCTGTCCCGAGGGTTACCTATTTCCAAGAACAATCTTCTCATTACCAGAAGCACAGAAATGAGTATTTATATTGTTTCTGAAATTTTACTTTCCGCAGGAGATACTGTATTGGTAGGCGCTTTGAGTTATTTTTCCGTCAATATGATTTTCCAGAAAGCAGGTGTCAATATTGTATCTCTGCCGATTGATGAAGAAGGAATTATCGTAGAAAATGTCCGGGAAGCCTGTAAAAAACAGAAGATCAGGATGCTCTATCTCACCCCGCATCACCACTATCCTACTACCGTTGCTTTAAGTGTACAACGAAGACTTGAGTTGCTGGATCTTGCCCACGAGTACGGTTTTATCATTCTCGAAGATGATTACGATTATGAATTTCATTATGACAAAAGTCCCATTCTTCCGTTAGCAAGTGCGGATACGAAAGGAATGGTTATTTATATCGGATCTTTTGGAAAATCGCTGGCTCCGGGATTTCGAACCGGTTTTATTGTCGCTCCGGAAAATCTGATGGTTGAAATGAGGAAATATCTCGGAATCATAGACCGTCAGGGTGATATTTTAATGGAAAGAGCTTTGGGTGAAATGATTGAGGAGGGAGAAATACACCGGTATCTGAAAAAATCTTTAAAAGTTTATCAGGAGAGACGGAATCACTTTGCAGAACTTCTTAAGGAAAATCTGGACGAATTTATACAGTTTCAAAAGCCTTCGGGAGGTCTTGCTTTCTGGCTGGAATGGAAAGTTCCCGTCAATCTGATGCAACTGAGCCGGAACTGTGCACAGAATAATCTGTTTATTCCTAAAACATTGCTTTATCAGACAAAAGATCTTACGGCGATGAGACTGGGTTTTGGAAATCTTAACTTTGAAGAAATGGAGAAGAGTATTGACATTCTTTCTGATCATGCGAAAAAGCTGCTATAACATAAACTGTAACCTTTTGTGCATTTAGAAATTCTATTCAATATTACCAACAATCGTATACACTTCGACTTCGCTCAGTGTGACATTACTAATAATAAGCCGCTTTTGGAATGGTGTCAGTCTGAGCGGAGTCGAAGACTTTTTTAATATTCAGTTATTTATAATTCTGATACTCAGTGCACAAAAGGTAAATTTTAATGAATCCCTACAGATTGTAAGAACAATACAGATGATTATGTTTTATGAATTTGTAAAATTTGCTGTCCGAAAGCCCATAGTAATAAACCACAAAAGGCACAAAAGCTTTCTTAAAACACTTAAGTTTATTTAAAGTAAAAGCTTAACGTAAAATAGTACACTTAAGTTTTTATGAAACTCTGTGATTTTCTTTAGTATAAGTGGAAGATCTGCCTTATCTTTTTAATCTGCGAGAAAGAAAAATTTTAAACCATTAAGGATTATTAAGCTTTTAAGAATATTATGTTTGAGCTTTGCTTTAAGGCGTAGAGCTTAAAAAAATCATTTGATTTTTTTCTTAACTCACCTTACTATCTTCATTGATCTTAATGTTTTAAAAAGCTCAGAATGAGAATCGGCGGCCATATTAGTATTCAGCGGAAATTGATTTTAAACAACAGTGTAAAATTAACCACGGATGACACGGATTTACACAGATAATTGCGTTTTATGAAGCCGTATGTAAACAAAAAACATCAGTGACAAAAGTTTTCTTGAAACACTTAAGTTTATTTAAAGTTTAAAAGCTTATCATAAAAAAGTACACTTCATTTTTTGTGTAAATCTCTGATTTTCTTTACCATAACAGAAAGATCCGCCTGATCTTTTTAATCTGCGAGAGATAATATTTTAAACCATTGAAATTAATCACGGATGACACGGATTTACGCAGATGTTTGCGTTGTATGAATCTGTGAAATGTAGAGAGATTTTGGGAATAAAAAAGTGTAACAGCTACGTTACACTTATCTAAATTTTTGTTTTTTTTTTAATTTGTGAGGACCCCTATCTTCACTTTCTTTTTCTTTGGTTTCTTCTTTTTTCTGTTGATATAGATAATGAATCCAGTGATGGGAAGTGAAGCAGCAATCATGCCAGCAAAAAGGTATAAAATCCGGCCGGTCATTCCAAAGATGCTTCCTGTATGAAGGTCATAATTTCTTTCTCTTAGCGCAGTTCCATAACCGATATTTTTGTCTTTGTAAGATTGATGTTTTAGGATTTTCCCTGAGTATTGATCAAAACTAAACTGCTCATTCTGGTATTGCTTATCACCGTAGGTTACCTCAGCATAATACGTTCCTTCTTCTGTTTTTGGAAAGCTGATAAGTGCGGATTTTTTATCAACCAGGCTCTGTTCTACCCTGTTTCCGACCATATTCAAGATGTTTTTCTTGTCTGAATATTCTTCGGAAGGAATTGTGCTTTTAGCCTTCTGTTCGGTTTTCGTCTTTCCGTTCAGTGTTTTTTTAACCCATTGATCTACGTCTTCAAAGTTCCATATCAAGGCAGCGTAAGAAATAAGACATAAAGGAATAACGGCATAAAATCCTAAAACATTGTGCATGTCGTAATTAAGCCTTTTCCATTTGGCTGATGTCTTGATCATAAACATCCCTTTCAATGCCTTCTTATTCATTTTGCGTGGAAACCAGATGACCAGTCCTGAAAAAAGCATAACAGCCAGTATCAGTGTAGAATAACCGGTAATGGTTTTCCCAATCTTTTCACCCAATAAAAGTCTGCGGTGAAGATCCATCACGATCTCAAAAAAATCATTTTTTGCATTTTCTACCTCAAGAACCTGTCCAGTGTAAGGATCTACATACACTCTGTAATAATGAATATAAGAACCCCAATAGGTCAAAGCCTCTTTGTTCATTTTCAAAGACCGGAAAGCATAGCTTCTGGATGGATCTGAGGATATTTCTACCCTGCTTACCTTTAAACTGTCCGGAAGTGCCTGCTCAGCTTTTAGCTTAAGATCAGAAAATTGCAGTTTTTCTTTTTTTATGTTTTTGACGAAATATTTTTCAGGGTGTATGGCATGTTTCAGTTCTTTTTCAAAAGCGAGAATACATCCTGTCACCGCCATTATAACAACTATAAGCCCGGACGTTAGTCCGAGCCATAGATGTAATTGATATGCTGTCTTTCTGAGTATAGAATTCATATTAAAACTTAAGAGTAACCTCCGCAACAAAGTTACGAGGCATTTGGGCTACTACAACACCCTGCCCAGCGAAATACTGTGCATTTCCTAAATTATTCATTTTAAATCCTAGCCTGTATCTTTCTTTTTCAAGAGATACGGAAGCATTCACTAAAGTATAGGCCGGGAATATAAACTGTCCGGTAGCCACGTTGTCAACACTAATCTGTTCACCAACGCGGTTCACACCAAAACCTAACCCGAGACCTGAAAGTCCTTTGATTGGCAATATGTAGCTCACCCATGAATTGAATACATTAGCAGGACCTGAAGAAGACGGGCGACGGCCATCTACAGCAGCAGCAGCTTTTACAAACTTACTGTCGTTATAAGAATATCCTGCCATAATGTTCAGACCTTGAATAGGGTTAAGGATGGTTTCAATTTCGATCCCTTTACTTCTCTGTTCTCCGTCCTGAATCGTTACATTATAGGGTTTTCCGTCGCGATTCACAATATCTGCTCTTAACATATTGTCAACCAAAATATCGTAATATCCTACTGTGAAATTCACTCTGTTTCTCCAAAGATTTCCTTTGAATCCTACTTCCCACTGATTAGACCTCTGCGGTTTGAAATCTCCACTGTAGTCTGCAAGTGGCTGCGCAACCGGAACCACATTACTGAAGCCATTCATATAGTTGGCATATGCTGACAAATGATCTTTTAAGATCTGATAGGATAAACCAAATTTTGGAGATAACGCATTCTGATTGAAGGTTCCGGTATTCACATTAGTGTTTAGGTCAAGCTGACCCTTACTTTCATAATGATCAAAACGTAAACTAAGTAACGCAACCAAACGGTCTGTAATATAGATCGCATCAGAAATATAAGCTCCATATATGTTGCTTGATGCTGTATTTCTTACGAAGGGATTTTTATTCGCTTTGATTGCAAGCTCAGTAGCCTCTTGGATTCTTTTAAGCGCCAGGTCTTTGGATATGGCTCCATATGTCCCTGTCACCGCTCCTCCTACTGGAGCTGTAAGGTTCGTACCATCAATCTTGTCAAATGCAACAATTGGAGAAAGGTTATTATTCAAAGACTGGTTTAAATAATCTAACCCGATAAGAAGTTTATTTTTGATTTTCCCAATTTTAAATTCCCCGTTAAAGTTCTGCTGAAAACTGGTAGAGGCTCCCTCGCCATTCTGCCACTGTACATTACGTTCCAATATAGCATCATTATCATTTCCTCTGATAAACTGATACTGGTACAATCCCTCCGTTTTCCTATAGTTTCTTGAGATTAAAGTCTGTGAACTCCACTGATCTGAAATTTTGTAATTAACCTCAGCTTTTACATTGATGGAAGGTGCTTTTAAGCTCATATCGTTATTGGAATAAGACTTTTTCCAGTCAAATCCAAGTTCATCAGGCGTCGTAGCGAAAAATTTTCTTGTTCTGGGCAAAAAGATAATCGGTGTATTCGTTCCTTCATAGGTGTAAATCTGAGCTCCCAAATTAAACTTTAACCGGTCATCCACCTGGTAGCTGAATGTTGGAGCTACAAACATAGATCTTCTGAACTCTGAATCTCTGAATCCGTTCTGGTACTGATACGCGGCATTCAAACGGAATAAAGTCTTCCTTGAATCCGTAATCGGACCGTAAACATCAGCCGTCACACGGTTCAGGTTATAACTTCCCAAAAGATAAGAAGCTTCTCCGCCGAAATAATCTTTAGGTTTTTTCGTCACCACATTAATCAATCCACCAAAGGAATTAACCGCACCACCGTAAAGTGTTCCGGAAGGTCCTTTGATTACGTCGATACGCTCAATATCCGCAGGATCAATTTCTGAATTGGTGGTCGCAGGAACACCATCTACCATAGAAACTCTGGTAGGAAAACCTCTTAAATTGTAGTAGAAACTTCCGTCTCCCGCTCTACCTGCACTTCCCTGCATTTTCACAATACCCGGAACGTTTTTTAAAGCGTCTGACATATCATACACCAACTGCTCTTTCAGGATCTGCTGGTTGATACTTGTATACATTTGAGGATTTTCAATGTTTCTCAAAGGCATTTTAGAGATTGAAGTACTGTCTCTGTCCAGAAATTTATTTCTGCTGAACGCATATACCGTAATTCCTTCAATGACATTATTTTCTGTCTCAGGATAAATCACCGGAATTTCAAAGACATCTTTTTCAATACGGATCTGCTCACGCATCAATTCAATGTCATTTAAAACCACCTGAAGCGTATATTCTCCTGGCGGCACATTATCAAAATAGTATTCTCCTAAACTGTTGGTCTTAGCCTGATACGGCGTGTTGACTAATCTTAAAAGCGCATTCTTCACGGGCACTTTTTCAGACAACATGATCTTTCCGTTAACGCGTTCGTTCTGCTGAGCAGAAACAAAAAGAGGAAGACCGACAAGGAATAAAAGTAATATAGGGGTTTTAAATATTTTCATGCTGTAAGTTTTGTAACAGTGGGTAGTTTATTTTGCCGTTTTGTGATAATGGAAATGATTCTATGTGTTCGGTGTGTACATACTGCGGATTGATGCGTAGTTTATTCTTAATGGTTTCCTTAATGATCTCGGGATCAATCTCGGCATTGTTATACAGAACAATGATTTTTTTGTCATTGCCGTTCAGACAGACTACCGTATTTCCTTCCAGTTCATTCTTAAGGATAAACTCTACCTCATCCAGATTGAGACGGATTCCGAAAAGTTTCATGATGCGTTTGATTCTTCCTGTGATGTAATACAATCCGTTCTCGCCTCTTCTGCCTGTATCTCCTGTATGAAGAAGCTTAGGCTGTTCGTAAGTAGAAAGATCTTCAAGCTTGTTGGCATATCCACCGCTGATACTTGAATGCAAAAAGAGCAATTCATCCGTTTCAGAATCGATCTGGAGGCTTCCTCCGTGTACAGGAGTTCCGATAGAGGTTTCTTCTTCAAGAAGTCCGTCTGTCGTAAGATAAGCCATTCTTCCGCCTGCTTCAGTTTGTCCGTACTGGGCAAAGAACTGTTTATCGAACTCAAGGCAGTAATTGAAGAGGGTTTTTCTCAATTCAGCATTAATCACCCCTCCCGTATGGGTCATGTATCTCAGACTGGTGCTGTCTTTTCTGAAGAATCCGATTCTGTTCAGGTTTTCATACAGATACGGAACGCCTCCCAGCGTGCTGTACCCATACTCTTCCATTTCATCCCAGAATGCTTTCTGCATGATGTCTTTGTCCGTACAGACTATTCTTCCCGCACGCATACAGTTGGTGGTAAAAATAGAAAAACCGTACACGAAATTAATCGGTACGTTGAGCGGAACTACATCAGATTCCAGGATAGGCATGTATTGAAGGATGCTCACGGCGTTCTGATAAAGATTTTCATCTGAAAGCTTCACCAGCTTCGGAACTCCGGTGGTTCCGGAAGTACTCAACAGGATCTTGATATCAGGATGAATGGTCACTTCCGGCTGGTAATCTTCCTTAGCAAAGATTTTTACCGTTTCCGAAAACTCCTTTAACGAATATCCCTGAACCTCATCTCTTGAGGGATCAAAGATATATTTGGGACGGTATTCTGCTTCCAGACGTTCTTTAAATTCCGGATGCAGTTTCTGTCCTAAAACAGCAATGGCATGCGCGGTTCCATAGAAATTGAGAAGCACTTCAATGCTGGGTACCTGATTGTCATTGTACAAAAAGATCAATCCTTTTTCTACAGGATTGAGACCTAAAGACCGGTACAGGGTTCCAACCGGCGTGGAAGCACCGGTGGAAGCATCTGTAAACAACAAGTTCTTGTTGGCAATTACATTTTCTAAAATTTTCATATACTTAGTTTTCTACGAGTACATCGTATTTTTTCATTTTTTCGCGGATCTTTCCGACGGTTCCCATTTCAAGGATGTCGTTAAAGTCAAACTTGACACGGTAGAACTGCTCCAAAGCTTCTACAATAAGCAGATGCGACATAGAGTCCCACTCAGGAATTTCCTGATACGTAAGGTTTTCGTCTACCAATTCTTTTTTCACAGCGATTGCTGATGCGATAATTTCATAAAATTCGTCTGTTGTGTGCATTTTAAATTTTTATAGTTTTCCATTTACCATTTTTGAATATCATGAGGAACAGTACAGCCAGTACGATTTCCGAGGAAACAATAGCCGTAAATATTCCTTTCAGTTCCCATTGAAGCCTTACCCCAAGGAGGTAAGCCAAAGGAAGCTGAATCACATAGAACATGATCATATACAGCAGCGTTACCTGCATAATATTACCGGCCGCATTAAGCGCACGGCTGATCACCATTGTAAAACCGAGTAAGAGATAAGCCATAGACACCACATGGATGTACTGTACGGCGTATCTGGCTACCTCGGCTTCCTTGGTGAAGAACGTCACGACATATTCCGCAGCGAACTGCCAGAATATAGCTACGGCTATCAGATAGGTCATATTAATTCCTCCGGCTCTCCATACCGTTTTCTCTGCGCGGTCCGGATTTCCGGCTCCTAAATTCTGTCCTGTAAGAACGCCTGCAGCATTTCCTATTCCCCAGGCAGGCATCGTCGCAACAGAAGCAATTCTCTGCGCGATAATATATCCAGCAAGAGCAGTTGTCCCGAAGGTGGCGATGATTTTAACCATAATCAGCCAGCTTGAAGCAGGAATAATATACTGAACAAGCCCGCCAAAAGTAATTTTCAGTATTTTCTTAATTAAAGGCAGATCAAGATGAAATTTCACGAGGATATTCACACTGGTTTTGCGTGTAAGAAGAATAAAGAATTGATATAAAACCGCCAGTAACCGGGATAATATGGTAGCATAAGCCAGTCCCATTAATCCGTAAGCGGGAATAAAACCAAGTCCGAAAACAAGAATTACGGCAAAGACCATACTGGAGATATGACAAAGCCAAAGCGACTTCATCGCCAGATCCGCATCACCTGCTCCTCTGAAAAGACCATTGATAGACAGACGCAAAATCACCAGACCGATACTCAGAAAGACCAGTTTGGAAAAAGGGAGTCCGTTATCTACAATCCCTGTATTGAATCCAAGGAAACTGATGATCTCACCCGCAAAAAGGAATGACAGACCACCAATCAGTAATGCAAAAGCAGCAGCCAGCAGTATGATATAATGTGCTGTCCGGCTCATACCTTCCTGGTCTTTTTCTCCGGCTCTCCTGGCCGTCAGTGTTGCAGCAGCGATACCCAAACCAATGGCAATCGCATTGGCAAAATTGATATAGTTATCTGCAATTCCCACGAGTCCAAGGACCTTATCTCCTAATCTTGCAATAATTAAAAGATTGATACTGACAAAAACAGATTCCATCACGAGCTCCATCACCATCGGAATGGCAAGACTGAAGATAGAACGGTTGATACTCCCTGAGGTAAGTTCTACTTTTTTTCCCGCTAAAGCTCCGTACGCAAATACAGATCCTTCTTTTACAAGATGCAGAAACTTTCTCATACCGTCGCTACAGAGTTTTTATTCGCAATCTGATACAAAGGATTCGGCAGTGCACCGTCTTTTTTTGGAATAGCAAATGCTTTATTTTCACTGTAGCCGTTGTTTTTCAAACGAAGACTGTTGATGTAGAACCTTTTGAAGGTAGGAACATACAGGTCATATTTTTCATAACGCTCATTCAGATGAGGATTATGGTTTTTGTAGTTTTCTATACAGTCGTGAACAAGCGTCCAGAAGGTCTCTTCCTCAAAGTTGGAATGGGTATGCAGAACATTGGATAAATATCTGAAGAATGCATCAAAAACACCCAAAAGAATAGACAACGGAACATTTTCCTTGTTGGAAGACTGGATCAGTCCGTCTGCCAGATGATCAGGAAGTTTTTCCCTTGCTTCTGTAGTCAGGACAATATCATCCACAAAATCTTTGATCACAATTCTCTGTGGCACTCCGTTTTTCAATACGACCATAATGTTTTCTCCATGAGGCGTTACACAAAGAGAATGAGTGTAATAAATGTGAAGCAATGGCGTAAGATAAGCATCCAGATAATCCGTGATCCACTGTTGGATACTGATTCCTGCCTGTTCTGCAAAAGCCTGTACCAATGGAACTCCATTCTGATCTACAAAAAGCAGGGAAGCCATTGTAAACATTTCTTCGTCTTCCTGTAAATAATTGGACGCACTCTCGCGCCATAAAGCCCCAAGAAATTCATTATACTGATAAGGAACACCGGCAATTGCGCTGTACTGAGGGTGCAAATAAGCAATAGAAGCTTCTTCGCCTAAAAATATGGTTCCTTTTGTTTCAAGATAAGTATCGCCTTTGATCAACCCTTTTACCCAGTCTGTAATGGAAGGCGCAATTTTCATCTGCTTAGGCGACAGTCCTCTGATATTTCCTGTGCTTAAAATAGAAACAGCAGTTTTCAAGTATCTTTTTTCAGGATGATCTGTATTGAATAAAGTCCTGATGCTCTGTTGTGGACTGTAGATATCATTTCCTTCTCCTAAGAGTATTAGAATATCAGATGCGATATCACCTGCAAAGTGAATTTTCAGCTTATGTTCCCACTGCCACGGATGCACGGGAATTAAATTATAATCATCAGGAGATTTTCCGGAATCAATCAACCTTTGTTGAAAAGCCTGATACAATTCGTCTCCAATTTCAGAACGGTAAAATCCTTCCTGATCTATAGGGTCCAGCGACTGGAACGCTGACCTGTCCTTATGAGCAGCCAGCCACAACACTTTTAAATCCTCTCCCGCTTCCGGAGCAAACGTTTCAAGATCGGTAGGAGAAAATCCTAACCTGCTTTTATTTACGATCACCCAAGGATGGCCCGTCATCTGATGCTCTACCGTTTGATAGTTACTTGAGGCCAATTCTTTTGAAGACATAACGCCTCTAGATAAGATCAGTGCATCACAATATAACGTATGCAGCAATTCCTCGGTATATCTTGCTAACGTATTAGCATCTAAATCGAATACGGTCTGCATTTCAAGGAAGAATTGGGGAATATTCAGCGCTGAGGTGGGTACTCCATCCTCTATTTTCACGATACTTTCCGTATCAATATGCCAGTAGTCCATCATTCTTTCCTGTCCGCGGAAAACGTATTCTATAGTTTCGATCCCCGTTTCCAGTTTGAAGACCGTAAATCCGGCTTCATCCTCAGTAACAGCAACAGGTTTTAACCGTTCTTCATGCATTAACTCCGCAATCGTCTTGGCCATAAGGTCTCTGTTGGCCTGTAGCCAGATTTCCTGGCTGATTGTATTATTTTTTAAGTGGGTGTTCATTGTTCTGTTATATTTTGACAGTTGATACAGCAGCATGTTTCTCTACATCAAAATCCTGGAAAGCAATTTTCTTTTCGATTTTGTAATGTTCTCTTCCCAAAATGTCATTGATGATATAGGAATTACGGTAGGCCGCCATTCCAAGATCCGTAGAAATATAGCTATGGGTATGTACCTCTGCATGAAGCACATAGATTTCGCCGCCGTTATGGTCTATGGAATAATTTCTGTTGACCGCAAATAATCCTGTGGAATCTCTTTTAATTCTGGACTGAATATTTTTTAAGAAAGCAGGTTCATGATAACGGTATCCCGTTCCTACCACCAGATAATCAGCTTCCTGTTCGTAAGGAATCTCCTGCTCTAATTGGGTGAACTCAAGGGTTAAATTACCCGGATTGCTGTTGTCTACTCTATCCAACTGACTATTTGGTATGATCGTAAGGTTTGGATCAGCATTATCAATATTCAGGTCGTAGATGAAATCATAGATCTGGTTGATGAGGTCGTAATTGATTCCTTTAAACTGAGCCTGCTGCTTGCTTAATATTGATTTTCTGGCTGCTTCATCCCGGCTGTAGAAATAATCTACATAATCAGGAGAAGTTAATTCCAGCGTCAGTTTTGAGTATTCCATCGGGAAGAAACGGTCTGGACGTGAATACCAGCCCAATTGGGTATTTTCATCACGGCTTTGCAATAAATCATAGAAAACCTCAGCAGCACTTTGTCCTGAACCGATCACGGCAATTTTTTTACCCTGAGCTAAAAGTTCTTCCTTACGGTACAGATAAGAGCTTGTATGAAGAATTCGGGAATCATCTTTCGGAATAAACGAAGGAATGTGAGGCTGTGTCCCTGTTCCGAGAATCAGTCTTTCTGTTCTGAAAACTTCTGTTTCTTTAGTTTTGGTGTGAATGGTTGTGATTAAATACAGTCCGTCTTCATACACGATATCAACCACCTGCGTTGAAAAACGGCACTGTGGAAGCTGGCTCACCACCCATTGGCAGTAACGGTTATATTCTTTGCGCGGAATGAAAAAATCTTCCCTGATAAAGAATTTGTATAGTCTGTTCGTTTCTTTCAGATAGTTCAGAAGGCTTAAAGGATTCGTAGGATCTGCCATGGATACACAGTCGCACAGAAAAGGCGTCTGTAATGTTACATGGTCGATCATTAATCCCGGATGCCAGTCGAAACCATCTCTTTGGTCAAGGAAAAGGGTTCTTAATTCAGAAATCGGATTGGATAAAGCGGCAAGTCCCAAATTAAAAGGACCAATACCTATTCCGATCACGTTATATATAGTGTCGTTATTCATGTTCAGTGGTTTTTACGGTGAATTCTACATCTTTGTTTTGCGGGAATTTTTCCCAATACCATTCTCTATAGCAGAAATTAAGGTTGGCTTTTTTATGAGGCATTTCAATGACTTTATCTACTTTGAATCCGACATGCGCCTTGTTCATCATAGAAGCCAGAGAATCTACCGAGCCTTCCCCTACCATTTTTCCAACCTCAGGCTGGGCAAATACATAATCTACCATAGACTGTGTGGAAGGAGAAACGTATTTCTTCTTCGGATCTGTAGGAGCAATAAATTGGTGGGTTCCGTAATCGGTAGGCAGTACATCATAGTAATCGCCTACAATATCTCTGCATGGCCAGTATACCTCAATATTACATGTAGGTTCGCCATTGCTCATGACGATGTAGCTGTGTGCTTCATCACCTGGTAACATTAAACGGTAATAGGTTTCCAGCTCGTCAATCGGCCAGTTCATTTGCCAGATTTTGATTGCGTGTTCACGATTAAACCACTCATGAAGCATTTCCAGATCTTCATCCAGATCAACAGGTCTCATGGTAACCGTGACATCATCTTTCTGGAAATAGCGCTTAAAGAAAGCTTTCTTTCCTTTAGGCTGAATCAGTTGATCTGAGAAATAATGATAATGAAGAAGATTCGGAACTTTAGCGTAAGAAATCGCTGCTGCACTGGTGATTCCATCGATTTCATTAGCAACCGCCTTAAAATTGGTTTTTGTTCCCCAATGACGGTTTTCAAGTGCATAACGCGTAAAATCTGAAGGCATTTCCTGATGAATCTGCTCAAACTGGTTATGCAGAATATTAATCAGTGTTCTTTCTTTCACCCATCCCGTTTTTCCTAATGACGCCACCAATGCTGAAAGATTACTCACCAGAACATGGTAAGAGATAATATCTAAAAGACGTTCATCCCTGATGAAAAGATCTTCAATCTCAGGATACGTTTTGGAAAGCTCCGCATACTGTTCTCTTGCACTTTCTCTTAGCAAATATCCCTGTGCATCTCTTACAAAAAGAGTCTTTGGCAGCAACTGATCATCCAGTTGGATTAAAAGATTCTGTTGGTGTGCTTCAGGAGCCATGCCGTATTGGCTGTATAAATGGTTTAAAGGAGCAATCAGCAGGTGAATATATTTTGCAAACCAAATGGTAACCGATTCTTCCGGACTTGTTCCCATTTTCTCAGAAACATCTGTAAAGAATTTCTGGATAAAATTCTGCCCGTCTGCAGGCTCATCCTGGCACAGTCTTGCTAAAAGAAGTATCTTATCTTCCGGCTGGAATGGATTTTCGCGGACCAAAAGATTAAGGCTTTCAATATTTTTATCCTGATGATAAACACCTAATGTTACAGGTTCCAAAAGCAGTTTGAACTGATTGAAATCCTTTTCAAATGCTGCGCCTGCATGTTTTCTCCATAAAGCTGATGCATAGCCTCTTTTTAAATCTTTCTCCGTGTTGATCCTTATCGATCCTGTTAAAAGAACATTTAAAGAAAACTTAGGCATCCACGGAATATGAGGACTGTACATACTTCTGATGGAAGAGGTTGAATAAAATTCTTCCCCAAAAGTCCCGATATGGATTAAAGTACGGTCTTTGATCATTTCCGCCCCTTCTTCGATGGACAAAAGATAAGTCGCTTCCCATGGATGACAAGGAACCGTATAGAAATCAGAAAGTTTTTCGCCTTCGTTAAGATATTTCTGTTCAAGATCTTCCGGGAATGAAACCATACTCTTCAGAAATTCGCTGTAAGGCTGTTCTAAAACCGACTGCTCCTGAACACAGCTTTTGTGCACCAGAAAATACTCCAGCTGAATCCCTTTATTGAATTCCGGACCGTACAGAAGCTGTTCTTCTCTGGAGAATCCCATTCTCGCTTTTGTGAAAGGATGAAGATTGTGTCCTACAGGAAGCTGTTGTTCAGATTCCAGGAAAGAATATGTCAAAGCATCTTGATCCTGTAAACCTTCTTCCATGATCATTTCCAGATTTCTTAAGCTGCTGTGAATTCTTTTCGTAAATAATTCAAGGCCTTTTTCGCTGAACTGCTCAGAAAGTTCGCGGTATACCAATTCAGTAAGCTGATCAACATCCGGTTCAAAAACCTTCTGGCTTTTATGATCAACCACCCATAAATACGATCCATAATTGTGGAAAGCACTTTCGGAACGGTAAGAAACCGGAGCGAATAAAAAGATCTCGCTTTTCTTTAATTCAAATCTGATATGCAATGGATATGTACTGTTTTCCAGCACCTGAGCCGTAAGCATGTCATATTTCGGAACTCCCTGATAAAACTTTCCGTTTCCAAGCTCACGAAGCATTCCGTTGAGCAGGATTCTGATCGTAATTTCCTGTGCTTTTTCCGTAAGCTTAGTTTGCTGTATCAAAGTCTTCTCCATGCGATTTGATTGTATTTAAAATTTGGTGAACATCTTCTGTTGTGGTGATCGGGTTCAGGAAAGTAAATTTCAGGTAGAAATTTCCATCTACTTTGGTACTTGCCACCAGAATTTCCCCGCTGTAGAAAAGCTTCATTTTGATATGCTGGTTCAAAGCATTCAGGTCTTCAATATCAGGTCTGATATAACGGAAAACCAGAACGCTCAGGTCCGTGTCGGAAAGCAGTTCGAAGTGAGGATTTTCAGTGATCATAGACGCTACATCTTTGGTAAGGTCTATCACTGTGTCTGTATATTCTGAGAGCTGTTCTTTGCCCATCATTCTTAAAGTAAACCACAGTTTCAGTGCATCGAATCTACGCGTACTCTGGATAATGGATTTGTTGATCTGTGCAGGAATTTCCTCTTCATCCATTTCTGCAGGATTCAGGTAGTCTGCGTGGTGTTTCAGGATTCTTAATTCCCTTTTGTTTTTAACGATGAATGCACTGCTGCTGATGGGCTGGAAGAAAGATTTATGATAATCTATCGTCACCGAATCCGCTCTTTCGATACCGTTTAGAAGGTAACGGTACTTTTCGCTTAATAATAAAGCACATCCGTAAGCCGCATCTACGTGCATCCAGATGTTGTATTGCTCAGCAACATTGGCGATATCTTCCAGTGGATCTACGTTTCCGAAGTCTGTAGTTCCGGCCGTAGCTACAATTCCGATAGGAATATTTCCCATCTGCTCTTCTCTTTTAATATATTTCTTCAGTAAAGCGATGTCCATGCAGAATCTTTCGTCTGTAGGAACTTTCACGATACTTTTTTCGCCCAATCCCATGATTGACGCATTCTTTAAGTTGCTGAAGTGAGATTTATCTGAAACAAAAATTCTAAATCTGCTTGCTTCCTGTGGAAGACCATCCAGTTTAATATTATGGTTATATCTCTTCTGGGAAAAGCAGTCACGCATCATCACAAGCCCCATCAGATTGCTCTGTGATCCACCTGCTGTGAAAACGCCGTCGCTTGTTTCTGCATTGTATCCTAACTGCTCTGCGGTCCAGTCGATCAGTTTTCTTTCCATGAAGGTTCCTCCTGCACTCTGGTCATAAGTATCCTGTGAAGAATTGATGGCACTTACAAGGATTTCTCCTGCCAATGCAGGAATAACGATAGGACAGTTAAGGTGTGCCACATATTGTGGAAGGTGAAAAGCAGTCGCATGCTTTACATATATAGTATCTACCTCTTCAAGTAGCTCCTGGTATGAAGATAGTTTTTGATTAAGGTCTATCTGCTGTACCATGCCTTTCATTTCTTTGGCTTCTATTCCGCTGAAGGGTTTGTCATTTCTGTGAAGAAAAGTTCCTACAAGATCTAAAGTTTCTTCGACAGCGGAACGATAATGATCATAGTTGTCAGTATGAAAAATATTTCCAAAATTCCCCGAAATGTGAGGTAAGGAGGCACCCAGGATCTCTCCGGCGGGCATTTGATTGTTGTTCATATGGTATTTGTAAGGTGATTTTTTAAATCAATAAGTTGTATGAAGTCTGTATAGTATATAGGTGTATATACTTGATTGTCAAGTTTTTATTTTTTGCATTTCTTCAAGTTTTTTTTTGATGATTGATAAATTATTCCTAAATTTGAACCGTCTATTGTTATTTAGAATAATTAAAAACAAATATAAAAATTATATTAACACACCAAATATTTTTTTAATGAATTCGCTAGAAATTTTAGATAATGACAGTATTACTGCGGTAAAACTGCTTCCGAGAGTCATTGAGATCACCTCTCAGGAAAGAAGAATGATACAAGATGCGGCGGTGCATCTTCAGAGAAAGTATGGCAACTATGAAAATAGAGACTTCATTACCCACGTTCATCAACTGGCCTCTTATTTTTTGCCGGAAAGAATTCTACATATAGCCGCTGATTTTGCCAGCGACTTCTCAATACATCAATATGGAGCTCTGGTATTCAGAGGGTTAATGGACATAGATCAGGAAAATATCGGAAATACACCACCGAACTGGCAGTCAGCAGACTACTCTAAATTCAATATCTATGGTTTTGCGTGTGCCTTGATTCACGGAGCACTTCCATCCAAACCTGTACAATACTATTCTCAGCGTAAAGGCGGAGGATTAATGCATGCCATCATCCCGGACGAAAAAATGAGAGAAACACAGACAGGATCGGGATCTGCAACAGACCTTTATGTACATACGGAAGATGCCTTCCTGAAACACCAGGCAGACTTTTTAAGCTTTATGTATATCCGTAATGAAGAGCAGGTACCTTCTACTCTATACTCTATCCGTTCTCACGGAGCTATCGGCGAAAATTTCAGACCTCTTTTCGAGCGCATGTATAAAATACCGAAAGATGCCAATTTAGAGACCGGTATGGAGGAAGAAGAGAAACTGGATGCCGTGTTGTACGGTAATTATGAACTGCCTTTTATGAGGTTTGATGCTGCAGAACAGCTATTCAACCCAAGCATTAAGCAGACTGATGATGCCCACAGCCATCTGACAGAATTCTGGGAAGAGGCAAGAGATCTGATTTATTCAGGTTTCACGCCACAGGCCGGAGATGTCATATTGGTGAATAACCATTTATGTGCCCATGGAAGATCCGCTTTCCGTGCCGGAGTAAGAAATATCGACGGCGTGGAGCACAAATGTCAAAGGAGAATTATGCTACGTATGATGAGCAAAGTGAGCCTGATGGAAATGAGAGCCCACACGCTTACAGAAGACCCGTTCTTTGTTATTGAAGAACATTTGGGTAAAAACTTTGAAAATATTTAAAATGTTTTATTAGATATTTATTTGATAATAATTATGATGGATCCTTTTAAGCCTTGTGCTTAAGAGGATTTTTTTTAACCTGGAAAAAATATGTAAACCATTAAGAGCATTTAAGTTTTTAAGATGATTAAGGTGATTAAGGTGATTAAGGTGATTAAGGTGAACTTCGCTTTTTTTAATATGTGGCTTAAAAAAATCATTTGATTTTTCTTAATTATTCTTATCGTCTTAATCGTTTAAAGATTTAAGTCCTGTTAACCATGTCAAGGTTTTTAACCTTGACATGGTTAGGGAGATGTTGATTTTAGCTTTAAATGAAGCCTTATAAATAGCTATTACAATTATAGATACGTTAATTATTGTAAAGTAAAATTTATGGCTTAAAAAACCGATCAAATAAGGTCAGCTGCTCAGATAAAGATCTGCTCCAGTATTTAGGATCATGGATTCCTAAGGACTCCATATAAAGATGTGGAATCTTTTGGTCGGTTAGTTTTTTATGAAAATTTCTGTTCATGGCGATCATCTGAGTATCTTCCGTACCACAGTCGAAGATGTACTGCTGATCTGCTGAAGCCATTGCTTTAACTTTATTGTCTGTAAGAAATTTAGGATTTAACGAGATTACAGGACCCGCCATTTTATCTACCTGATACTTCGTGTACCCTTCTCCAAATGAAGCCAGATCCAGAGCTCCACAAGAGCTTCCAACGATGCCAAATGTCTTATTGTATGTCGTACCAATGTTCACAGCACCATAACCTCCCATGCTCCAGCCCAGGATACCGCGAAATTTTCTATCGTTTTTCACAGGATAGTTTTTATTGACAAAATCTACAAGCTCCTGCCCGATAAAAGTCTGATACTGTGAATCCTTAACCAACGGACTGTCTACATACCATGAATTGTAATTTCCGTCCGGCAACACATAGATCATCTTATATTCCTGCGCTTTCTGAACCAGATCCGGAATATCCTGCTTGATTGTTCTGTCGGGATTTCCGCTATACCCGTGAAGAATATAAACCGACGGATAGGTTGTTCCCTGCTGCACATCCGGCGTGATGATAATGGTTTTAATGTTCTTATTCATTTTGGCACTGAACACTTCTTTATGGATGATTTTCTGTGCGTAAAGCTGTGCAGATACCGTAAGTACACAGACAATACTTATTAAGTTTTTCATAGGATATAATTTAATTTTGTTGCTAACTTGGGAATCTGATAGGATTACATCCTATCTTAGGCTAAATCGCCACGTTGTGGCTGGCTACCATACAATTGTTCTTGATTACGTTACAAATATGCGGCCGATAAAATAAAAAAGCCTCAACATATGTTGAAGCTTTTGTCAGTTTATTTCTTTTTTTATGCGGCTCAACTGAGTGGGTGTAATGCCCAGGTAAGAGGCGATGTGATGCTGTTTAAGACGGTCATGCAGATGTTTATTCTGCAATAACTGTAAATAGCGCCGTTTGGCTGTTTCATGTTTTAAAGAAATCTCCAGCGGCTCTTTTTTTACCACCCAGTTTTTTTCCAGATAATGAATTTGAAATAATGCCAGATCATGATATCGGTTGATCAGCTCTCTGAAAGCCTTTGCAGGATATTTGATCACCGAGCAATCTTCAAGCGCAACAATATTAAACTCACTGGGTTCATCCTTGATCACAGCCGCAGTAGAAGCCACAAAACTTTTTTCTTCAAAGAAAATTTTATACACAGAATCTCCCTGCTCATCCACCGTATAATACCCTACCAGCCCCGATTTTATAAAGTAATAATATCTGGCCGCAGCTCCGGACTCCTGAAGAAGATCGTTTTTACGAAATTTTTCTTCTGTACAGATATTCATCAATGCCTCAACCGTTTCTGCTGATAATGGGTAATATGTATTGACTTCTTCTAAAAGTTCTTTCAAAGCTGATTGTTATTAATCTAAAATTTTCTTCATCATCAGATCCGTCTGATCATCATCTCCCAATGTGAAAGTATGACTTCCGAATTCCTCAAAACCATTTTTTCTGTAAAAATTCAGGGCTCTCAGATTCTTTTCCCAAACCCCAAGCCAAAGATAATCTTTGCCAAGACTTTGAGCGCTTTCTAAAGCTTGATCATACAGTAATTGCCCTACTTTCTGCCCATGATGGCTTTTTTTGACGTAAATACGCTCTATTTCCAGAGAAGTATCATCGTTCTTCAGTTCAGTTTGTGCGGCTCCGGAATTCAATTTAAGATAACCGACAGGATTATCCTCTTCCCATGCGATAAAGAAATGAGAATCGGGATTATTGAGTTCCGACTTTACTTTTTCCGTATTGAAACTTTCTTCCAGATAGGTTTTCATCGCCTCTTCAGAATTACTTTCTGCAAAGGTTTCAGAGAAAGTCTGTCTGCCGAGATTCTGTATGGTTTCCAAATCTTCAAGTGAAGCCGTATTAATGATTATAGATGCCATTTTTCTTTTTTGTTAAAATAATAATTTTTTAAACGCTTCAGAAGCCAGGTGGACCTGAACCGCCCAGTCGTCTGCGGCATCGCTTCCTGCATCATCGGAGATATATTTCAGGCACAGGAAAGGAATGTTCTCTTTTTTGGCGATCAAAGCAAGCGGATAGGCTTCCATATCTACAATATTATAATCCGTTTCGGAATGATTCATCTCAAAACTGTCTCCGCTGCCACAAATTCCTTCTTCCAGGCCGTTCATCTGAAGACCGTATTCCAAAACAGGTGGAATTCCGGATAAAGGGGTTTCATAAAGACTGAAGCCGAGACCTCTCACATCCATATCGCGCTGAATAAATTTTGTACAGCAAACTACTTCGCCTTTCCCAAAGTTTTTGCTTCCTGCAGAGCCCAGATTAACAATCAGTTTGGGTTTTCTGAAATGAATTTCTCTGGTCAGTTCAATCGCTGCATTTACTTTTCCTATTCCTGTTACCAGCTTATTTTTTCCTTCAAAAGCCTTTCCTGCTTCCGAATCCAAAGCAAAGACAAACAAGGTTTCAGAAACCGGATAATGAGCTTCGGTATTTATTTTTATCATTGAACATTAATATTTAAACAAAAATAAGCATTGAACAGCTAAAATGGGAATCCTTTTCTGTTTTTTTATCATCTGTACTGAACAAAAAAACACCCCGATCTGAGGTGTTCTATATTGAATGTCGATTGATTATAATTTTAATTCTTAATAAATTTAGAACTGAAATCTCCGATTTTATAGATATAAACTCCTTTCGTTAAGGTTTCAACATCAACGGTAATTTTGCTGTCATTAGAACTGAACGTTTTATTGATGACAAGTTTTCCTGCAGTATCATAAACCTGAACTTTATTGGCTCCGTTTCCGGGATTCATAATATTTAGAACTTTATTGGCCGGATTGGGAAATGCTGCTAATTTATTTTGTAACTGAATCTCCTTTGATGTCAATGTAGAAGTTGACAATGCATAAACATCAAACTGATTGGTAGATCCATTCACCCAATTATGAACAATTAATTTGTTTGTATTATTGACGTTGTCGTGATAAATTTCAAAATTTTCAGCAGATTGTTTAACTGATGGATTGGGGTGGAAATCCTTAATTAAATTACCGTCTTCATTGATTAACAGAAGTTTGTAAGTTATATTCCCTGTCGCCGTATCCTGAAAATAGGTTTCAACCATAAATTCATATTTGTCATCCGTGTTGAAAACATGCTTGGACATAAAGAAAGAGTTCGCTCCAAAATATCCTGAATAAAACAACCCATGATTAGCAGGCATAGGAACATTTACAGTTTTTTGTAAGGTATAATTTGAATTGTAAATTTTAATCTTGTTATCGGAGGTTTTTGATACATACAGAGTAGAATTGTCTTTATTATAGACAAAAACATCTTCATTATCAGCAAAAGAATGCTGAAGGTTGATTTGACCAAATACACAGCTTGTAGCTATTACAGCTAGCGATAATAGAATTTTTTTCATGGTTAGAATTGTTTTTTTAGTATTTAAAACTCCACAAAATTAATCTTTCTCCACCAATTCCACGAATGTCACGGCCTTTCAACATTGACATTCGGGAATATTTGTGGTTAAAAAATTAGAACAGTCAGGAAACTGGAAGAAGAAGGTTGAAAGTTACTTTTAACCATAATTATTTACTATTCAACTAAAATTAATAAACAGTCTAAAATCTGATAAATTAAAGATATTATGATCAACCCTCAAACTTCCTCACATTATTAAATAGTGCATCCATCAGTATCACAAGATGTACCGCCTTCTTTGGAAAGATCCTTAAACGGGCTTACCGTTTCTTTGTAAGCCTGTTGAAGCGCATCTGCAAAAACTTCAGCAGGTTGTGCGCCGGATACGGCATATTTCCCATTCAAAACAAAAAAAGGAACGCTGGAAATACTATTGTTTTTAGCCTCCTGAATATCCTGGTTAATTTCAGAATCGAACTCATTGGACGTCAAAGCCTGTCTCGCCTCATCTTTATCAATCCCTAAATTCTCAGCAAGAGCAACAAGTTCTTTTATATCCCCAACATTTTTTCCGTCGGTAAAATGGGCTATAAAAAGAGCTTCCTCCATTTCATTGGCCTTACCGTATTTTTTAGCAAGATGAAGCAGCTTGTGCGCTGTGAATGTATTGATGATCAAAGCTTTTTCAAAATTAAAATCAATTCCAACATTTTTCCCCATCTGGGCAACCTGACCAATCATCTGGGATGCCTGCTCTGCCGGAAAACCCTTTTTTTCTTTAAAATATTCAACGGTATTCTGAGGCTTTGAGGCATCTAAACCCGGGTCCAACTGGAAACTCTTCCACTCTAGTTCGATTTCGTCTTTAAACGGCAGTTTTTCAAGAGCGTGCTCAAAATTATGCTTTCCGATATAGCAGAACGGACACATGACATCCGACCATATTTCTATTTTCATTTTTTTCGTTTTAATTCTTGATGAAATTATTAATCCATCAAAATTACTGCATTTTATCAATGTAACAAAATTTGTTACAATATATTACGAACAGGGAATAATGACCTTCTCTTTTTCAGCTCTTTTCTCCAGAATACTTCTCAGGATGATCATGAGAAAAGCTAAAATCCCAAACACAAGACCTATCCATGGATTGTATGAAGCTCCTTTAGCAACGATCATCCATCCACCCAGGGTCGTTCCCAGAGTCACGCCCAGGTTTCCAAAAGAAGTGGCTAAACTGTTGGCAAATTCAAGAGAATCCGGGACGGAGGAAATCATATACGTGGAAGCATTCTGAAAGCTCGGAGAATACAGAAAGCCCCAAACCGCAATACTGATGATATTGGCAGGCAGACTGTCTCCTGAGAAATACAGTAGGAACGGCATAATGACAGTCCCGGAAAGGAACAGAGCGGTCGTTTTCGGGACATTCCAGCTCAGCATTTTTCCTGCGATCCAGTTTGAAAATACGCCAATAATCCCGAACAGGAAAAGCATATAGCTTACCATAGTTCCGTCCATCCCTTTTGCTTTATTCAGATAGTCGGCAAAATAACTGTAGGTAGAAAACCAGGCAGTGATCATGAAAAAATTCATGGCTGTACTGATGATAAACGTGGGTTTAGTTAAAATGGTGAGCTGGCTTTTGTAAGATTTTTTCTCCTGTACCGGCATTGGAGGAAGTACAAAATAGATCACGGTTAAAGCTATTGTACTCACAATCCCTTGCACGATGAATGAAGATTCCCATATCCATACACTGGCCAACCACGTCGCAAAAGGAACTGTAGTCACCATGGCCAGAGCCACCCCGATAAAGACAATGCCCATCAGCTTATTCGCCTGTTTTTGATCCGCACCGGAGACTGCGACTGACAGCGCTGTTGCGATATAGACCGGCTGTAAAAATGCGGGAAGTATCCTCACCAGCATCAGAAGCCAAAACGGTGGCGACATCGCGGAAATCACAGCGGTAAAAAGGAAGATAGCAATCGCTGTCAACATTACTTTCTTACGGTCAAATCCGGACATCAGCAAGGTCATAAAAGGCCCTGTTAATGCAATAATCAACGCAAAAGCACTGAGCAGCCAACCGGCTTTGTCAATTCCAATCTGATAATGTTCTGCAATCTGCGGCAGGATTCCTATCACTCCGAATTCTGTAGTAATGACCGCAATGAATCCCAAACATCCGATGTAGGCGTACTTTTTCATGCTTCTTTTTCTACAGCTATTTCAAGGTGTTGATGGGCAAAAGCTGCCATTTCATTTGCTGCCTGCTCCGCTTCATTCAATACTTCCCCCATATGCATAAAACCATGAACCATATCTTTGTAAAAGCTGGTATTCACGGAAACTCCTGCCTCTTTCATATGTTGGGCAAGTGCTTCTCCTTCATCCCTTAAAGCATCATGTTCAGCAATAAAAACCAATGTAGATGGTGTATTTTTGAAATCTTTTATCAATATAGGAACTGCCAACGGATCCGGATTGTTTTCACCTTCAGGATAATACCAGTTCCAGGCCTGAATACCGCCTTCTTTGTTTAAAACCGGTCCTGTTTCATAGATTTTCCATGAGTTTGTATTAAGTTGATTATCAGCTGCCGGATAGATCAGTATCTGAAACTTCAGAAGTTCTCCAACCTGTGTGGAAACACTTGCTGCAAGGGCTCCACCGGCACTGTCACCAATAATTCCAATCTGATCTTTATCAATCCCTAAGGCTTCTGCATGGTCAACAACCCATTTTACGGTATCAATGCAGTCATTTAATCCCGCAGGAAAAGGATGTTCAGGAGCTAAACGATAATCTACGAATATCACTGCTGATCCTGTTTTATTGGCCAATTTCCGTACTATAGCATCGTGGGTTTCAAAACCTCCGGCAATAAACCATCCACCGTGTATGTAGACAATAGCTGATGATTTCTGAGTAGTTTTTCCTTTCGGGCGGCAGATACGGATCGGGATCTGGTAGCTTTCCATCGGAATATTCAGCTCTTCGATCATCGTAACGGATTCTTTTTTTCTGTCAAGCTGAAGCGACATCGTTTCAAGGTATTTTCGGGTATCATCTAATGGATCCTGTGCATTGAATGACTGTATTTTTTCTAAATGACTGATGATTTGGGTGATGGGTGATGTAAATTCCATTTTTTTAAATTTTCCTGTTAATACTATTTTCAAAGGAACCTGAGCGCTATTGTTCCCGAACTGATGTTTATTTTCAGTTTCTGAGGACAAAATTAAATTTCAAACCTTACATTTGCACTGTATACAGCGAATTGTATGGTACTAACAAATTTGTAAGCTATGGGGAAAATAAAGGAAAATTCGACGAATAACATCAATAAAAAGTACATACAGGAATGTGATCTGTCTTATGCTGTCTGTAAAATTGGTGGAAGATGGAAGCTTCTGATTTTAAACAGATTAAAAGACGGAAAACTACGTTTTAGTGAAGTCCGGGACAGGATCTGCGGAATCACTGAACGGATGCTTACCTTACAGTTGAGAGAACTTGAAAAAGAAGGGTTGGTCAAACGGACCGTACATGCCGAAGTTCCGCCCAGAGTAGACTATGAACTTACGAATATAGCACGAGAGCTGATCCCGATCTGGGAAGAGCTCGAAAAATGGGGAAATAAGCACAAAGACTTAGTTCAAAGCAGTGAAATTGAGGCTAAGATTTAGGTTGAGATGCATTGACTTTGTTGCAAAACAAGACATGAGCGATGATCGCAAACAGTCCGAAAGACGCTCCTACAAAGCAGACCCCAGACCATTGAGCATATTGCCAGGCCATTGAAGCCAGCCATGTTCCGAGTGATCCGCCAATGAAATAGGAAACCATATAAACGGTGTTCAATCTATTTACAGCATTGGATTTAATTAAAAAATAATTGGTCTGGTTCATGATGTGACTCGACTGTACCCCAAGATCGACCAGGATAACGCCAACGATCAATCCCCAATACGTTTCACCCGCAAAATAAGTGAAAGCCCAGCTTCCCACCACAATAAAAAGTGAATACAATATAATCCTGTTGATATCCAGGTATTTCTGAAGTTTTCCTACTTTTGCGGCCGCCAAAGCGCCCACAGCTCCAGCCAGTCCGAAACTTCCCACTACAGAAGATCCCGCATTGAAAGGTGGCTTTTCCATATGAAAGACCAATGTCGTGAATAAAGCACACATAGATCCGAACGCCATCGCCCCACGGAATGAAGCCAGCTGTAAAATAGGCTGTGTTTTAGCCAGATGAGCAACGGATTTCATTAATTCTTTATAAGTTCCTTTGAAATTAGGCTGCATTTCAGGTAACATTTTGTACACCGCAATCCAAACCAAAATCATCAGCCCTGCCGCAATGCCGAACATCGCTCTCCAGCCCCATACATCTCCGACAATTCCACCAATAAACCGGGATAGAAGAATTCCTAGCAACAATCCAGACATTACGACTCCGATATTGGAAGATTTCTCTTTGTCAGAGGATAGTTCAGCAGCGATTGGTATAAATAATTGTGGAATCACGGAAGTGGCCCCAATCAACAGGCTGGCTGCATACAACATCCATAGTTGAGTAGCGAATGTCATCCACAATAATGATCCAAAAACTAAAAACAAATCGATCAAAATAAGTTTTTTACGGAAAAATTTATCTCCTAAAGGCACGAGAAGTAAAAGGCCCAATGCATATCCTATCTGGGTGAGTACAGAAATCCGGCTTGCTGCACTTTCGGAAACATGTAGATCGTCGGAAATAAGGGCCAGTAAAGGCTGGTTATAATAGTTGTTGGCTACCACAAGTCCTGAAATAATGGCCATTAGCCAAATCACGGTACGGGAAATGCGGGGGGATGAGCTTGCCTGCATGATACGAATAGAATTTATTTTAAAATTACTTGAAGAAAAAAGTATTTTAGCTGGTTAATGTCCATCTGTTATATAGCCAGAAAATACTTGAATAGTATAAAACCCCTGATGTAGTATTTATGATTTTTTGTTCTTTTGCCTTGAAGCAAAATGAACCAAAAGTTCAAGACTAGAAACTTCCACTAAAAATGAAATCTGTTCTCTAAAAACTCTAAACTCGTGCGGCAGCACTCTATGTTTAGAATCAAAATTTGTCCCGCACTCAGACAGGAGAGTTTTTTTAACGTTCACAGAATTCATTTTTTTTACGTTACAGTTTCTTAGGTCAATTTTGACACCTTTTGAACTATTGATTAAGTATAATTAGAAATAAAATAGGTAATATCGGTACTAAATACTATATCGTTCTTAAGATCGTCAAAGATAATCAAATTAAAAAAAGAGACCGTTTGGAAACGACCTCTTTCAATCAACTATGGCATTTAATCTTAAAATAATTTACAGGCAGGAAAAGAGGGAGATTGTTTTTTCGTTTGCAATAGCTTTAAAGAAAGTCAGCTATCTATTTTGTGTATATCTGTAACGGAAAAATAACTGTTAATATTTTGTCACAGTATTTTTTTGTTCTGTTTATTTGAACCGAATGATTCTAAATACCTTTATATAAAGGATTTTTGATGGAAATTCATTTTTTTTTAGCACATTTGTACTAATACACATTTCACACTAGTTCCATGGATTCCAAACAACAGCTTTTACAGCAGTCAATCGCGGCCAAAGATATTTTCCTGCCGCATATTTCAGCTGATCCGGTTATTTTCGGATTTGAGCATAATGAACTTAAAGTTCTTCTTTTAAAAACCAATTACAGACAAAAATGGCTGCTTCCGGGTGGTTACGTAAAAAAAGATGAAGATCTGGATGACGCAGTCAAAAGAATTTTGAAAGAAAGATCCGGAGTAACGGATGTTTATCTCGAGGAATTCGGGGTATTTGGAAAGAAAAACAGAAGTGAATTTCATTTTGAGGATTTTGATGATACGCTTTTCCAGAAACAGCGCTTTGTTACCGTGGGATATTACGCATTGTACAGTCCTTCAAGATTTCACCTGATTCCCGATGAGTTCAGCGAGACCTGCGAATGGGTATTTATCAGTCAATTACCGGAGATCGAGTTTGGAATGGATCATTATGAGATCATTCAGAAAGCTTTATTTACCCTGAGACAGAAAATATCTACAAAACCTATCGGTAGGAACCTTCTTCCTGAAAAATTTACACTTCCGGAATTGCAGAAATTATATGAAGCCGTTTTAGGAAAAGAGCTGAATCGCGGAAATTTTTACAGGAAAATAAAGAATCTGGGTATTCTTAAAAAGCTTGAAGAACAAAGACGCGGCGGTGCTCACAAAGCGCCTGACCTCTACTCTTTTGACGAAGAAAATTACGTCAAAGCTATGGAAAACGGACTCAACAGCTGGTAACTTCATTGTTTTTTCCGATGTGTTCTATTGAGAAAAAGGTTTTCAGGTTTTAGAAATAATAGGGAAATTTGCAGAATGAAAATTATTCCGCTTAAAGAAGGCAATTTCTCGGCCAGCAAAACAAAAGATTTTACGCTTTTAACAGATGAAAACTTTGATACCATAAAAGGAATCAGAATGTCTGTGCAGCCTTTTCTGGTCATTACGGATCACGATTATATCCTTCTTGATGCCGGTATCGGATGGAAAAGTACTGCCGGAAAAACCGTTATTTCCGAATTACTGGAAAAAGAAAATATCAAGCCGGAACAAATTAGCAAACTTCTACTTTCGCATCTTCATAAAGACCATATCGATGGCAGTATACAAAAGACTGACAATGGTTTTGTCCCAACGTTTCCAAATGCCAAAATTTATATCCAGAAGCGCGAACTGGCTTTTGCCCTGGAAAATAGAGGCAATCCTTCTTTTGATTTTGATATTCTGGAAAAGCTGATCACCCTGCCGAATATCGTCTGGATGAATGAAGATCAGGGAGAAATCAGTGATGAGATTTCTTTTGAAGTGGTGGGCGGTCACACCCCTTTTATGCAGGCATTCTGGATCCGGGAAAATGGTGAAACCGTTTTTTATGGGGCTGATGACCTTCCTCAGGAATCTTACCTGAAATACCATCTGGCGTATAAAAGTGATTTCGACGGGAGAAAAGCAATGGAACTAAGGATGGAGTGGCAGAAAAAAGCCGCCGAAGCGCAATGGAAAATACTGCTTTATCACGATCTGGATAAAGCAGTAATCCAAATATAATCTGACGCAAAAATAGGTTTAAAGATCATTAAACCACTTGTAAATATCCAGATCGGAAGGAATACTGAGCTTCTTCCGAATTCTGTTTTTTCTGTTCTGAATGGCTTTTGGGGTCACAAAAGTATAGGTCGCAATTTCCTTGGTGGTAAAGTTGAGTTTTAGGTAAATGCAGAAAATCAGTTCAGAATTTTTGAGATTGGGATGTACTTTCGTGATCTTATCAAAAAAATCAGGATATACTAATCTGAATTTATTCAGCAGGCGTGGAGAATTTTCTTTCGCCAATGCCATGATATCGTCCTGTACTAAAATTTTTTGGTTCAAATCTTCTAAATTGGATTGCGGTTTTTCGTTTTTCATAATATTTTTCTCATCTCTACTTATTTCTGATGCCTTTAAACGGGCAGCATCAGTACAAATTCTTCATCTCCGGCTATTTTATAACAGCTATTTTTTATATGGTGGCTTCACTTTGTATGCTTCAATTCCATTATTTTTTAATCAATACATATTTACAGTTTCGACATTTATTCTTAAAAATTCTCTAACTGAAGTTCATCTTTTCAATTATTTTTAAAACAAACAAAGAAATAAAAAATGATTAAAATTTTACAGAATTAAAATACCACATACATACCACGCCATGCCTATAAACAGTGTATTTTGTTCTATTTTAAACCGGGTTTTGAAATTGAACTGCTCATTTATTTATTTTAAACAAATTTAGACGATTGTAAACCTTGTTTTTATGATCCTAATCAATATTTCAAGGATTTCATTGTATGCGTGCAATAAGATTTAACGGGATTTTCAAACGGGACTTACGGTTTTATTCTGTGGTATGTATATGGTACGCAGTTTTGAAGAAACGCATTGAAATTGAACTTTCTTTACATTATTGAAATCAGAGACTTTTTTGTTTACCGCATAATGAAAGACATTAATGGTTAAACAGCTGTTTACCGTTTCAATTAAAAACCTATCACACCATGATCGCTGAAGATGTATTAATTTCATATGGAGCTGAAACCAAAGCGTATAAATCGGAGGAAATTATTTTCCGGGAAGGCGAATTTGCTACATTTTATTACCAAATTGGGAAAGGACAGATCAAACTCAATAATTATACGGAAGACGGAAAAGAATTTATTCAGAATATATTTTCGGGAGGACACAGTTTTGCAGAATCCCTGCTGTTTGTAGACCGTCCATATCCCATGAATGCGATCGCGATAAAGGATTCTCATATTCTAAGGCTTCCCAAATCTGTTTTTTTGAATCTGATTAAGGAAAATCAGGAGATCTCGCTTAATGTCTATCAATGTATGGCAGAAAGAATGTACTACAAATATCTGATGCTGTACAACCTCTCTTTCCAGAATCCGATACTGAAACTGAAACAGCTCATGGATTATCTTAAAAGTTACTACGAGGACAAGAGTCCTTACTCTTTTCAGATTCCCCTTACACGGCAGCAACTGGCTTCCCTTACCGGTGTCAGAGTGGAAACCGTTATCAGATCCATAAAAACAATGGAGAAAGAGAAGATTCTAAAGATTGAAAAGAGAAAGATTTTGTATTAGCTAGGAAGAGGGGTGATGGAAGATGGAAGTTCTATGAAGCCTGTGAAGAAAACAGAAGTCTTTCAATTGGTATTTTTTTAGTTTGGAAAAGGAAAATGGAAGTTATTATAGAGTTCCACTATTCTTTATTCGTATCAATTTCAAAACCTAGGGAGCAGGTAAGCTTTTTTGACGCAAAGCTTCATCTTGTTAATGTTTAGTTTTGAGGAAGGCAAAGACTGTGACTGCGTCACTGATGAAGCTCTGGGTATAAAACATCCGCTTAATCGGATCAATGAAATTGATTATGCTCTTTGCTCTCCTCGTACTGTACGGTATTATAATAGAACTTTGCGTGGAAAAATTTTATCTTTTCTCCAAGTTTTAGGTGATCCCTTAAGTCTCAACTCTTCGCTGCTTCCTACTGATTTTCTACAAAAACCAAATTCCGAAGAAATTCAGTGCAGCCTTCAAAATCGAAATAACGGTTTTTCAGAAGCTGGATTTGATAGTGTACCGGCAGGTATATTCCCCATTTTGAAAAATCTAAAATTCCCGGACTCTTTTCTAGTGTTATAGACAATTCTAAGTCTAAATCAGAAGATGTTTTGGATATTTCTTTAATGGCTGATTTGAAGATTTCTCTATTCATTTTCTTTTTGTTTTCATCCTCATTTGTCTTTATACTAAAAGAGCTTTCTAACTCAGAATAATGGCATGTTATTCCTTTAATCTCAAGAAGAAACCTTATTGTTCTGTTAATTCTGGAATCAGCAAATGAATAGAATCTGATATTGCTGTTACTTAATAATAAAGGACGTTCACTCTGGATATTCTTAAGATCAAAAATTGAAAATTTCTTACGAAGATCATGTATTACGTTCTCCCCATTTTCATTAATAGATTCTATCTTATTTTTTACTTTTAAAATGCTAAGCATTTTTTCTCTGATCCTGTGATCCGTATCTCCACCACCACCAAAAAATACAGGCTTTTTTCCATCTTTAGTAGGAATAACTTCTATCTTTTTTGAATGGAGATCTACTTCTACAATCTTCCATATTCTTGCTGCAAGAAATATATTTTCATCCTCTTTTAGCTGGAAAGACAAGGGCAGTTCACCTATTTTATTGCCGTTATGAGAAACTTTAAAAAAGGTTTCCGTTTTAAACACGCTATAAAAATCCTTATTGTTAACTACCTTTTCTCCTTCTATTCCAATGATAAGTTCTTTTCCTAATTTTTCAAAAAAATCAATTTTTATAAGATAATTAATTATCTCTACAGTTTCTTCTTCTGTAATATTAGCAAATGTTCTGTTTAACTTAATCTCATGAAGAAGTTTATCTAAAGTGATTCCTGAGGTTCCTTTAACTATTGAAAGAAGCTGATGAACAAGAATATCATAAGGCTTCTGGCTAACAGATACCGGTTCTATATAATGTTCCTGATATAACTGCCAGCAAGCTAGTGACTGCAATAAGCTCCATTCTTCCGTTGCATATAAAAATAAATTACTTGCTTTATCCTCTCTTCTTCCGCTCCGCCCGACTCTCTGTATCAAAGAAGCAATACTGTTGGTAGAATCAATCTGCACAACTTCATCAACGTTGCCTATATCAATCCCCAATTCCAGCGTAGAAGTACAGGAAATACAAAATTTTCGGTTCTTATTGTCTTCTTTCGCAAATTTTTCTATATCCTCTCTTACTTCTTTATCTACAGAAGAATGATGCGAAAAATAATTTTTATGCCCGCTTTTTCTTTCAGATTCTCTTTTAAGTTTCACAGCAACTTCTTCTACTCTCCCTCTAAAGTTAGGAAATATCAAAACTTTACTATTTTTAGTCTGTTCATAAAGATCCTCAATCAACTCTACAGGAAGTTCACTCGTTGTTCCTTCAAAATATTTAAAAACAGCATTAATAGGCTTCGGTGTGGTATCTCTGATGACTTTCGTATGTTCGGGATCTCCCAGAAAATTTTTGAGTTCAGCGTATTTATTTTCATCACTTACCGTTGCCGAAAGTGCCACAGTACTGAATTTCTTTTGGTTGACTTTCTGAAGACGCTGCAACAAAGACTGCAGATGAATCCCTCGGTCTGAGCCTAAAAAAGAATGAATTTCATCTATAACCACATACTCCAATGTTGAAAAAAGATGATGAATATTGTGTGGCTTATTTACAAACATCGCTTCCAGAGACTCCGGAGTGATCAGGACAATTCCTTCCGGAGCTTTGATAAGGTGATCTTTTGCTCCTTTTGAAGCTTCTCCGTGCCATTTCGTTACCGGAACATCCAGATAGGCACAGAGCTTTTCTACCCGCATAAACTGATCGTTGATCAAAGCAATTAAAGGTGAGAGATATAGAACTTTTACCCCTTGCTCTTTAAAATTAACTTTTGAAAGGATTGGCAGAAAGGCAGCCTCAGTTTTACCTGAAGCTGTTCTGGAAATTAAAACATAATTATTATCGGTCGGAATAATCCTCTGAATAGCAGCCTCCTGAATAGGCCTCAGACTTTCCCATCTCTGATCACGGATGTATTTTCTGATCGGCTCAGAAAGCATGTCGAATGCTGTCATATTTCCTCAATGTTGTCTAAGAGAACCAAATCGTTCGGTCTTTCGTCTGAAATCTCAATTTCTCCGAAAAGCTGCTTCTTGTCCACCGCCGGATTCTGTCGGATAATGTTCAGAATATTCAGAAAATCCCTGATGACTTCTCTGGGAGTCAGAAATTCCGAAGCTCCCGGTTTGTTGAACATTTCTTCCATGAAAGTGAAGATTTCATCATCGGTGATATTCAGTTCCGTTTTATAATTAAGATCAAAGATCAGCTTCAATTTCTTCAGCAAAACAAAGATTTCATTGTGGTCCAATGGCGTTAATTTGATCACCGGCTGGGCAAAATCTCTGATCTCAAGTGTTTCAAATTTATTGGTTTCCAGCCTGGATTTTAAAGCCTGATAGCTGAACAGTCCTCTCCTTTCGTTTTCCAGAAATTCTTTTGTTCCTGCAAAATTGATGAAGAGATTCGATATTTTCCCCTGAAAACAGTCGTTGTAAATGGATAAAATTTTCTCGTAATTCTTTTCCCGAGCCGCTGCCGTAGAGATTTTGTAGAGGTTGATGGCTTCATCCAGATTAATCATAAACCCACTGTAGCCCATGCTTACAAAGAATTTACAGAAATTCTTAAGCATATCATAAAAATTAGAATCATTGATGATTTCTCTGACACCCAGGTCCTGTCTTGCTTCCGTTTTGGTTTTATATTCGCCTTTGAGCCATTTCAGGGCATTTCTGCGAAGCAATTCATCTCCTTTGATGTAACCTTCGTAGTATTTAACGATCACAGAACCGAAATCGAAACCGCCGACTTCCGTGATTTCATTCACCGTTTTCATAATAGAATTCTGGATCAAACCCAAGTATTGATCGTTTCTGATTTCCGACAGTGAAATATGGTTTTCTTCGGCTGTTTTCGTAATCACCTGCTCAATCCATTTCTCCAGTAAAGTCTGTAATGCACCCCCTTCCGGCTTGGTCTGGATCGCAATATTGTCCATAATCGCAGAATATAAAATTACACTTTTTCCGTCGTTGGAATACAGTCGGTTGTCCGGAGTAAAATCTGCATTGGAAACAACGAATTTCTGTTTCAGGGCAACGGTGTTCAGTAAATGAAGCATAAATGATTTTCCGCTTCCAAAATCACCGATCCAGAATTTCGCCATGCTGTGACCGTTTTTCACATCATCCAGAGAACTTATAAATGCATTAATCTCTTCCGATCTTCCAACGGTTATATGCTGCACCCCTATTTTTGGGACTACTCCGCTCACCAGTGAGTTGATAATAGAAGTAGCTTCTTTGGGTTTAATATTGTCAATCATTGTTTAAAAGTTTTTTATAATAATCAGTATTAATTGTAAAATATTCATCCTCTTCTTCAATAATGATATCGTCTAGGATTTCAAAACAGAGATCATTAATTGAATCGATGGTAGATCCCATAAACAGGTTTTTAGACTGTAAATAGGTTGCCATTTCACTTTGAGGAATATTAAAACTCTGCTTTTCAAATAAGTCTAAAATTTCCTGCTGGATTTCTGATAAATTCAGTTGTTCAACATATTTCTGAGTCTCGGTTTCAGAATTCTGATGGGTGATGTTAATTGTCAGTTCGTCCTCTTCTTCCGGCTCTGCTGGTTTTTCAGTTATATTTTCTTCCTCATCATCATCTCTGAGATATTCTTCCAGCAAAACTACAGTTCCTGAATGCTGCCTTTGTACATTTTCAACCGCATCTCTGTCGATCACGATTTTTTTTCTTTTTGGAAGATACAGCTGAGAAGCTTTTTCAATGGCTGCTTTAAGATCCTTTGTTGTAATGAGCTCATTGACTATCTTTTCAAAATCTGTAAGCTGTTCATTTGTAGAGAACAGGCTCTTCTGAATGTTTTTTGTAAGCTGTTTTCTGTCAAATTGAGAAGAGTTCATATCTTTTTCAAAATAATGGAGATAAAGCTTTAAAGCACTGATCCTGTCATGCTTTGATACAAATTTTGAAGCTTCGAAAAAAATCAAGTCCTGAGAAGGATTTTTAATGTTTACATCCGCCAGCCTGAAGACTTCCCTTTCAAAAGCAAGAGCATTGGAAAAATCTTCTTTAATGGTTTCAAATTTTGCTTTCCACCGGCCGGTATTGTTTTCATTCAGGATGATATTTGTTCTGTGATCTGCATCCAGAATCTGATGCTGGTTTTCTATCAGAAAAGCCTCAAGTTTTGAAACGATCTTTCTGCTGTACTGGTGCAGAATATCCGGATGGGTATAGTTAAAATCCGTATTGATTTTTCTTTTAATTCCATAAACTTCCCTGACGTTATTTTCGCATAATTTTAATATTTGGTTGAAAATTTCAGTTTGTACCGCATCATAGGTATAGCGGTAATTAAGGCTTTCTTTTCTGTAATTATATTGCAGGCAGACAATGATTTCAGACAGTTCTTCAATAACCGTCGTATAGGATTTATTGACCGGAATACAATCGGTTTGGAGATAATTTATGGCTCTTAAAAACTGTTTTAAAATTTGTACTCTGCAGTATTCAATTTCATTGAAAACATTGTCTGCAAACCATAATCTGTCCAGCATTGCAGCCTGTTCATCATTTAAACTGAGTTTTCTGAGGTATTTTTTTCCTATTTTCCAGCCTTCAGGATCATATTGAGGCTGTTGTATATTTTCACCTGCAGGTTCCTGCACGTGTAAAGCCGTTCCAAAATCTATTGGAATATCCGCGCTTCCGGACACATCAATGATAGAGTCATCATAATGTTCATTCTGCATAGTTGTATTCGTATTTAAGGTGATATTTTCGGATAAATTTTCTCTTCAGATGGCATCAAAAACATCAAACTCATGAACCAGGACAATGGTATGTCCTGATTTTCTAAGATCCAAGGCTTTTTCTACCTTTCTTCCATAACAAGAATAACTCCAGCACGCATTATTGGTGTCGCCAATAATGAGATAATCCGTTTTTTTAGAAATAGTATTGACAGCAATTCCACCTTTGTCCTGAATCGCTTTCTGCAGTTCACTGCGATTTCCCCGGCTCAATATTCCTGTAATACAGAATGTTTTGTTTTCAAATATAATTTCGGGATCTAGCGCACAGATTCCTGAAATATTTACATCCGCAGTATCCCTTTCTATTTTAGCCGCTGTATCAGAGTTTTTCAGCTCTACAAACTGTTTGATAAAAGCTGTAAGTATCGTTCGTTCTTCTTCTTCAATGATTTTATCCGCAACAATAGACAACACCAGACTTCTGATCTCATCATAAGGATAATAGGAACTTAAATGTTCATTTTCGGAAAGCCATTCGTGAAGTTTGAATATTTCATGGTCATTTAAAATTCCATCCGCTAGAATTCCATGAAAAATCCCCTGTAATAGCTGAAGATCAGATGTGATTCCATTATAATAAATACTGCCGTGTTCGTATTTCTGACACAGCCAGTACAGATCTTCCACGGCTTCTTTGGCTGGTATTCCGTTGGTTGCCGTATTTTCAATCAAAAGCATAAATTCCCTGAACGGATTTCTGTTGACCAGATCATAATGCTCTTTGGCCCATAATCTGAGTTCTTCCATTTCTCTGGCATCAATTACATCATCTGAAATTATCCCCAGAAGAATGCCTTTTAATGAATTAATTGCTTTATCTGCTCTGGATTTGGTCGTCACAACCTGTAAGTCCGGATTTTCAAAATTCGTCATCTTAAATAATTTGAGTTGATTGGTTAATTAGTTTGTATTGATGGTAAAATCAACTTCCTAATATAGCAATATTATAGATTCAAAAATATTCAGAATTGAAAAAAAAGCCTTACGGTTTTCCGTAAAAGAAGAAGTTAGATTTTAGATTTTAGAGATTAGAAGTTAGAGTATGAAGGTTCTGTAAGACAACTTATCGTTTATCAATTATCATTCATCTTCTATTTTAAAACTACCCCGTCTTTTTGCTAGGTAAAAATCCACCCCTTCATAGAAGGAAAATTTGTGCCAATACAAATTGGTCATCTATATAAATTCCAGGTAGCATCCTGAATCTCGAAACCCGTATCCCGAAATAAACTTACACCTCTCCATCAAGCTGTCTCTGAAACTCCTCCAGATATTTCGCAAGATGCAATCCGTCTGCCAGTCCGTGATGGGCTTCCACAGAAACCGGAAGGTACTTTTTACCATCACGAATGCTAAACTTTCCGAATGTGATCTTTGGGACAGATTCTGAATTATTAAAGCTGGTAGGATGCAGCAGCGCGCTGAAAGAATTCCATGGAATGGTTGAGTGTCTGATGAGATCTTTTCCAAGTTCACCATTATTCATTCTGATCCCGGATGTTCGCTGTACATCTGCTATTTCTTCCTGCATCACTGCATTAAACACGTTAAAATCTTTGGAAAAAGGGATAAATGCAAAACCGAAAGTACCGTCTGCTCTGCCAATCGTAGTTCCGGCGTGAATAGCATCATACAAAACCACCTGACCATCTACGATTCTCAATTTTAATTCATCTACAGCATTGACAGCCACCATCGACCGGTGAAGATAGGTTGCGAAAAAAGAATGTCCGTTTTCCTTTGCATAAGCATAAGCTTTTGTACAGTCCACTTCAGTGGTAAAGCCAAAGTAGGGGCTTGCCATTTTGGAGAAAAATTCAAAATGTTCTTTTCGGTTCCAGTTTTCGATGTCTATGATCTTCATTGATTTTATTTGCTGCAAATTTCCGTAAGTTTTCCCGGTTTTAAAAGTTTATCATGAAAAAAATTATAGAAATAAAACATCGGAGATAGAATGAAAACTTACTATCTGTGGTTGATTTTGGTCGGTTTTTTGATGCAAACAGAACAGGTTTACACTATCAGATCTTTATTCTGTACTGTAAATTTCTCACTAACATTCTTTTGGCTTACTTACTAAAGAAGCTGTACTTAATAATAATTGAACACATACAATATGGAGACAGAAAAAATAGGATTCATCGGATTAGGAAATATGGGCCATCCTATGGCTAAAAACCTTGAAAAAGCTGGATTTCCGCTCTCAGTTTACAACAGATCACCTGAAAAAACTGAAGGTTTTAAAGAAAAATCAATCGTTTATACTCAAATTCCGGAGCTGGTTCAGAACAACAACATCATATTTACTATGCTTACCGATGATCGTGCCGCAAAAGCGGTTTATGAAGAAGTTTTAAAATCAGATATCAGCGGAAAACTCTTTATCGATATGAGTACTATTTCTCCGCAAGCAACCGGTGAAATTTCCGGAGCTGTTAAAATAAAGGAAGGATCATTCATTGATGCCCCGGTAGCAGGAAGTACCACGCCGGCTGCAGAAGGGACGCTGATCATTATGGCTGGTGGTGAAGAAAAAGATCTTCAGAGAGCCATGCCTTATCTGGAAAAACTTGGAAAAGCAGTCAAACATCTGGGCGAAAATGGAAAAGGAATTGCCGGAAAACTGTCGATCAACTATTTCCTTTCCGCTATTTATCAGGGTTTGGCAGAAACCGTTTTGTTTGCAGATCAATTGGGGATTGAACGCACTTCGATGTTAGAAATCATTAATGAAAGTGCAAGCGGAAGCGGTGCTACAAAAGTGAAAACACCTCTATTAATCAATAATCATTACGATCCTGCTTTTGCTTTGGACCTGATGTTGAAAGATATTCTCCTGGCTCAAAATGCAGGTGCAGATTTTCCACTATCAAAGGTTTTAAGCGAAACGTATCAGGCAGCTCATGATAAAGGCTTCGGGAAAGATGATGTGATTGGCATTATCAATTATCTGAAAAAATAAAACACGAAATGTTCTTGATCTCAGAAATAACATTTAACGGTAAACATGATGGATACACAAAATTTCAAAGGAACTCACTGGTCTGCAAGAAAAACAGGGCCAATTTATATTGTCAGTATCAAAGACCAATCAAGTATAGTTGAGGCTTTGACTGATTTTGTTAAAAGCCAGAATATACAGGCCGGAGAAATCACAGGTATTGGTGCTGTCAGCGAAGCCACCCTTCGATTTTTTAAACCTTCCGATAAAAAGTATGTCGATAAAACTTTTCATGAGCAGATGGAAATGACCAATATTTCCGGAAATGTTTCCGAGATCGATGGGAAACCGATGCTTCATATGCATATTACTTTGGGAAGAGAGGATTATACCGCTTTGGCAGGGCATCTTCTGGACGCAAAGATTCGTGGTGCAGGTGAATTTATTTTCTATCCGTTAGATACAAGAGTTGTAAAAGTGAAGAATGAAGAAGTGGGAATCAATTTCTATGATTTTGAAAAATGAAATGGCAAACTGCTTTGAAAGTAGTATTTTTGACTAAATATTTTCCTGATGTTTGACATCCTGCTTTCCCATATCCAAAACAAAGTTGAGCTTTCTGAAGAACAGAGCCATAAGATTCCATCTTTTTTTACGTTCAAAAAATTACGTAAAAAGCAATATCTGTTACAGGAAAATGATATTTGCAAATGTCTTTCATTCGTCAGTAAAGGCTTGCTTAAATCCTATGTGTTGGATGAAAAAGGAAACGAACGGATCAATATGTTTGCATTCGAAGGATGGTGGATCTCTGATTTTAACAGCTTTATTCATCAGGAAAAAGCAGTTTTGAATATCGATGCTGTAGAAGAAACCGAAGTATTGATGATTACATTGGAAAATTATGAAAGATTGATGCTGGAGATTCCCGTCATGGACCGTTATTTCAGGATTTTGTATCAAAACAGTCTGGTCACAAAAGATTACAGATTGATGGTTTCCAACAGCTTTACAGCAGAAGAAAAATACATGCATTTTGCTCAAAGAAGTCCGGACATCATCAAAAGGGTTCCCCATAATCTTATCGCTTCTTATTTAGGCCTTGCTCCCGAAACTGTAAGCAGGATACGAAAAAAATGGTCCCTGAATACTTGATCTGGATCAACACTAATGCATGACGCAAGTCAAGTGTTTCATCCTTCTCCTGTTCATAATTTTGTAAAAGAAATTTTACAGAAATGGACAATACAAAAAACATAGTACTGGTAGTCGGTGCGACAGGAATTACTGGCAGCAATCTTGCTGAAGAGCTTATTTCACAGGGATGGACGGTTTATGGACTTTCCAGAAATACAAATAACAACATTCCGGAACTGATTCCGGTAAAAGCTGATCTTCTGGATATCGACAGCTTAAATAAAGCACTGGATGGGATCTCACCTACTCATGTGTATTTCACAACATGGATGCGAAACGATACGGAAGAAGAAAACATCCGTGTGAACAGTGCATTGGTAAGGAATCTACTGGATGTTTTGGCTCCGAAAAAATCGGTAAAACATGTGGCTTTGGTGACAGGTCTGAAACATTATTTAGGACCTTTTGAAGCATATGCCAAAGAAGGAAAACTTCCTGAAACTCCGGTCAGAGAAGAACATCCGCGACTTCCTCTCCCCAATTTTTATTATGCGCAAGAAGACGAGGTGTATAAAGCTTCGGAAAGAGACGGATTTACGTGGAGTATTCACAGGCCCCATACTGTGATCGGTTATGCAGTGGGCAATCTGATGAATATGGGAACTACTCTTGCGGCGTATGCCAGTATCTGCAAAGAAAAAGGACAGAAAATGATATGGCCGGGTTCTGCAGAGCAATGGAATGGTGTTTCTGACGTGACGGATGCCAGAATCTTAGCCAAACAACTTGTCTGGGCTTCTACTACAGAATCTGCAAGAAATCAGGCTTTCAATATTGTAAACGGAGATGTATTCCGATGGAAATGGCTTTGGAAAAGGCTCGCAGACTGGTTTGGTATTGAAGCAGAAGATTTTGACGGAACAGTAAGACCGCTTGAAAATACATTGAGTACGGAAGGCAAAACCTGGAAAGAAATAGCAGAAAAATATGGTTTGAAAGAAAATAATCTCGACAGACTGGCTTCTGCATGGCATACCGATCTCGATCTTGGAAGACCTTTGGAAGTGATGTGTGATATGGCTAAAAGCAGAAAACTTGGATTTACAGCGTATCAGAATACAGAAGATTCTTTCAAGGAACTGTTTGAAAAACTGAAGGCGGAAAGATTGATTCCTTAATCTGAGTTTGGAAGCTGGGGAGGCTGGAAGTTACTATTAGACATTCATATTTAACTGTTCTCATCAAATTCGAATAGTCCTGAAAAATTAATAAAACTGCGATTTAGCTGTTCTTTGGGATACGAATATCTTCCCTCTTCCAGCTTCAAACTTCCCGACCTCAAAATAAAAAAGGAGCAGTTTATCGCTGCTCCTTTTTTATTATTGATGTGTTTTTTAGTTAAATCTCGCTGGTTGTCATTCCGAACTTCTGTTTGAACGAATAGTAGAAATGGGAAAGATTTTCAAATCCCAGCTCAAGATAAATATCTGACGGTTTTTTATCCCTGTGCCGGATCAGATAATACGCTTCTTCCAGTCTTTTTTCTTTAAGCCACTGTTTGGGTGTTGTATTGAATGCTTTGTTAAAATCACGCTTAAACCCCGACAAACTGCGGCCTGTGAGCCTGGCGAAAGTTTCCACCGATACATTAAACATGAAGTTCTTATTCATGTATTCTTTCAGATCAATCTTATGTGGTTCCGAAAAGTCAAAAAGAAGGTTTTTAAAATCAGGATTACTCTGAAGAATGAGTTCTATCGCTTCTTTGATCTTTAAAATAACTAATCTCGAAGTTGCTGTTTTTGTCTTATCAACATACGGCAGCAGCGAAACAAAATATCCTCTGAAGAACTCATCCGGTTCAAAAAACAACTTTTCAGTATTGGGAAATCTTTCCGCAGCCGTCATTTTATTTTCCGCAGCATATTGCCGAAGCGTTTCCTGATCAAGCGTTATAGAAAGAAACTGGTATTTTTCATTTTTTGAAGGCTGTTTTACCGTACGGATCAATTGATTTTTCCGCACCAGAACTACTGTATTCTCTTTTATGATCGTCTTTCCTTTGTCATGAAAAGCATGCGTTTCCCCGGACAGCTGAAAACCTAGAAAATGATCCGGAATAAATTCCTCATGTCCCCTGTACGTTTCAAAAGCACATGAATACACCAGTTTGTCGAATATGATCTCAGAAGTTCTCTCCATAATACAAATATCTGAAATTTAACCCACAACAGAAGCACCGGCCTCTGCAATCTCTTTGTCCTGCTCAGGAGTTCCCCCGGAAGATCCTATGGCTCCGATGATTTTCCCCTCAGCATCTTTGATCACTACTCCACCGGCAATCGTTAAAAGTCCGCCATTGGAATTCAGCATACCATATCCGTGCATATCTGCTCCGGCAATGATTGTTCCCATGACATCGCTGTTAACCCCGAACATCACTGCGGTTTTCGCTTTTTTAAGGGCAAAATCTATGACCCCGTAAACGCTGTCCAGTCTTGCTAATGTCATCAAATGTCCGCCATTATCTACCACCACAATACTTACTGGAATATTGATGGATCCAGCTTTTTCTATGGCTGCATGTAGTGCTTTTTCAGCCTGTTTATAAGTAATGTTCATGATTTAACTTTTTGCCGTCCATGCATCCGCCTGAAGCTGTTTTACAAAATCTTCCGTTTCTTTAGGATGTACGTTTCTGAAATTGGAATTTTCATCCAGTGCTACATTCACAATCACATCGGCCATAGACTGAGGATCCAGCTGATGCGCCAGAGATTCAGCAACGCCATCAAAAGAAGATTCCGGTGTGAAATTCACTTTAGGATCATACCATCGGAAGATAGAATCTACTCCTCTGTCATTGAATCCTGTTCCGAAAACGCCTGGATTGCAGGTTGCGATCTTGATATTGAATGGAGCCAGTTCAGTTTTTAAACCTTCTGCAATAGATTCCATAGCGTGTTTCGAAGCGCAGTAAGCCGCAACATAAGGAACCGTCCATAAACCTCCCATAGAAGTCGTGAATACAATTTTACCCGGCTTCTTCTGCTCAATAAATTTCTTAACGAAACCCTGCGTAAGTTCCAATGCACCGAAAACATTCACATCAAACATGGAACGGATAAATTCCAATGGCTGTTCTGCAATAGGACCACCTTCCATAATACCGGCATTACTGATTAAAATATCAATATCATACTTTTGATGGATATAAGCGATATCTCTGGAATTGGTTACGTCCAGTTTATCAGCTATCAGTTCAATTCCCAATTCGCCCGCCTCACGGATTAAATCACTTACCTGTGGATAAACCTGTGCCGTAGCGATTACTTTGTGTCCTTTTTTAGCCAGATCAAATGCGGCTATCTTCCCGAAACCGCTTGCTGCACCTGTAATTAAAATAGTTTTGCTCATTTTGTATTTCTTATTGTTACAGATACAAATTTCAAGGATTTTGAAAGGAAGATTATTGGTGGATGGTTCAAAGTTTTATTGGTGGAAAGTTCAATATAAAATTGGTTCACACCTATTTCTGTATGGAAAACAAACTTTGGTGAATATGAAGAGATGATCATGGAGCAACCCATGATGATAAGAGGAAAATTATTTATTGATATGAAAATGTTCTGTCATTCAGATGTGCTTTTTTTTAATTCCCTTTTTTGTTTATAAAAGTTTTTATCAGCAATGTAAATGGTCTTCTTTATTTCACAATAAAGGGTTTCCTTATTTTTATCTGTAAGCTGTGTTGTTTTAACAATGACAATTTCCTTTTCCGTTTTTATCCGCTCCTCTATTTCATTGAGTTCTTCTTTTGTATAAATGAATTCAGCATGGAGATCAATATGAGCAGGACGTTTAAAATAGATTTCTGCAGATTTATCCCAAATAACATATTTGTGATCCGTAAGATAGATCAGCTGAACCATAGGTATTGGATCGACTGAAGAAAACATACTGCCACCAAAAATACTTCCCATATAATTTTTGTTTCTATAACTGATAGGGAGCTTAATGCAAATCTGGGACAAATCTTTAGATACAAATTCTATCCGGGCAGTACTTCTGCGGTACATAGGAGATAAGTTGAATGCCCATTTGAATAGTTTTGGCAGTCCAATAATTTTTGCTCCGTATTTGCTTACATTTTGGTAAAAAGTCATTGTTAAAGTTTTAGATTGTTAATAATTTCATCCATTAAAAGCTGAATTTCATTTTTGGTATACAACCTTCCTATTTGTGCCAACCCAACTAACAGAGATAAAATTTCCATTGCCTTTAACTGACAATTCTTAATCATATGGAATTCTTTTTTATCAATACCGGATTCTAAGATTGCTGTGGTATGAGACAGAATGATTTCATTAAAATCCTTTAGCTTTTCGGTTATCTTTTCATCCAATGAATTATAATCAGAGGCTAAAGTTCCGGTCAGACAGATCTGCTGTTTATCAATAAGTGATAGATAGTAATTAAAAAGACCTTGCAATTTTTCCGTTGCTGAAAGTCCATTTTGGGCATGTTTCAGATTAAAGATACGCTGTTGATGTACTTCGATAATGGCCAGACAAAGATCAACTTTAGATGGAAAGTGATAATGTATAGATGATGTTTTTATGTCGATACTTTTCGAAATATCAGCATAACTAAAGGCATTATACCCCTTTTCAATTAGAAATTTATTTCCGATTTCAATAATTTTATCTTTCGTATTCATAAATCTATCTATTAGTAGGTAGATAAAAATACAAAATAAAATTGATTGTCGAGATTTAATTTAAAAGCAGTCTACAAATTTTAAAGAAAAACAAGGATTGGTTAGGTTTTTGAAGATTAAATACAAACCAATCACACCATTGAAATTAATCACATTCACAAAAAAAGGCATTTATTGTCCGCAGGGGAAATTCTATATCGATCCCTGGAGGCCCGTTGATCTCGCAGTCATCACACACGGACATGCCGATCACGCCCGATGGGGAATGAAAAAATACCTTTGTCACCATTATACAAAGCCGATTCTGTATCAAAGGATTGGGATAGATATTGAATGTCAGAGTGTTGAATATGGTGAAACGGTTATTTTGAACGGAGTGAAAGTTTCGCTGCATCCTGCCGGACATATCATCGGATCAGCTCAGATCAGATTAGAATACAAAGGATATATTACCGTTATTTCGGGAGATTATAAGGTGCAGGAAGATGGACTGAGTACTCCATTTGAGCTGGTAAAATGTAATGAATTTGTGACGGAAAGTACTTTCGGATTACCCATTTACAACTGGCTGGAAGTTCCCGATCTCAATAAAAAACTTCAATCCTGGGTACTTAAAAATCAGGAAAACTCAAAAACTTCAGTATTTATAGGGTATTCGTTGGGAAAGGCTCAGCGAATTATGAAAGCTGTGGAAGGTTTCGGGAAAATCTATGTTCATAATTCCATTGGAAGGTTGAATGAAGCCTTTGAATCCGTGGGCATTACTCTTCCGGATTACAAAATCGCTGATTTTAAGGAGAATCCAAAAGAAGTACAGCACGAAATCGTCATTGTTCCTCCTGCTCTGCTTGATAGCAGTATCATTAAAAAAATACCGGATGCCGCAACCGCGATCTGTTCAGGATGGATGCAGGTACGCGGAGCCAGAAGATGGCGCAGCGCGGATGCCGGATTTGCCATGAGTGATCACGCCGACTGGAAAGGACTTCTGCAAGCCGTAAAAGCTACAGAAGCCGAAATTGTACATGTCACCCACGGACAGACCGAAATTTTCTCAAAATATTTAAATGAAATCGGTATTAAAGCAGACGTTGTAGAAACCCTGTTTGGTGAAGACGAAGAAGAATCTGAAAAAGAAATCACTGAAAATCCTGAGCCATGAAACATTTTGCAGATCTGATTAATGCTTTGGAAACGACCAATAAGACCAATGCTAAAATAGATGCCATCATCGATTATCTGGAACGTGCTCCTGATGAGGATAAAGTGTGGTTTATTGCACTGTTTACAGGTAAAAGACCTAAAAGAAATGTCAACACCAATTATATGAAAGAATGGGCCCTGGAGATTACAAAACTACCGTTTTGGTTATTTCAGGAAAGCTATTCTTCGGTGGGAGATCTGGGCGAAACCATTTCCCTGATTCTTCCTCCGCCTTCGGAAAAAATTGAGCGTACTCTTTCGCAATGGATGTTGGATATTGTCAGTTTAAAAGACAAATCAGAAACAGAAAAAAAAGCTTTTGTATTGCAATCGTGGAACGGACTGGATTACACAGAACGTCTCATCTTTAATAAATTATTGGGCGGAAGTTTCAGAATCGGGGTTTCGGATAAAACGCTGATCAATGCACTTACTAAATTTTCATCTCAGGAATCCAGTACTTTGATGCATAGTCTGATGGGAAAATGGCTTCCCGGGGAAGTTTCATATCATGAACTGATTTCGGCTGAGAATATCAATCCGGATAATTCAAAACCCTATCCCTTCTGCCTGGCTTATCCGCTTGAAAAAGAACTGGAAGAACTCGGAAATCCTGAAGGCTGGCAGATTGAATATAAGTGGGACGGAATCCGAGGGCAGATCATCAAAAGGAATGATGAAGTCTTTATCTGGTCGAGAGGTGAAGAGTTGGTCACCGATCAGTTTCCGGAAATCAGGGATGCCGTACTGGCAATGAAAGGGAACTTTGTTTTAGATGGAGAGATACTTGCGGTAAAGGATTCTAATGTTTTAAATTTTAATGAATTACAGAAAAGATTAAACAGGAAAACTTTAACTAAAAAAATGCTCGCGGATATTCCGATTGAAGTCTTTGTTTATGATCTTCTGGAGCTGGAAGGAACCGATCTCCGCGAAAAATCCATCGCCGTCAGACGCGCCATGCTGGAAGAATTACTGCTGAATGAAACTCCTCAAAATATTAAACTTTCTGAAGTCATTGAGTTTGAAAAATGGGAAGACCTGAATGCAATACGGGAAGGATCCAGAGATATCAACAGTGAAGGTCTTATGCTGAAACAGAGAAACTCCCCCTACCATTCCGGAAGAAAAAAAGGCGACTGGTGGAAGTGGAAAGTAAGTCCGCTAACCATTGATGCAGTCCTGATCTATGCCCAGAAAGGAAGCGGCCGACGAAGTGCCTACTACACAGATTACACATTCGCCGTAAAAAATGGTGATACACTGGTGACGATTGCAAAGGCCTATTCGGGACTGACGGATAAAGAAATCATGGAGGTGAGCCGGTTTGTTAATAAAAATGCCATTGAAAAATTCGGTCCGGTGCGCACGGTGAAAGCTGAACTGGTCTTTGAAATTGCTTTTGAAGGTATCGGATTCAGCAGCAGGCATAAAAGTGGTGTGGCCCTGAGATTCCCAAGGATTGTAAGATGGCGGAAAGACAAAACCGTAGAAGAAATAGACGAACTTGAAGAAATAAAAAAACTGATCCAATAATTTGAAAGCATTTGAAAATAGCGACGGATTCAAAGTCATTCAGCAATGGATGGCTGATAAAGCCATTTCCCCTTTCAAATTTCAGATTGACACCTGGCAGAAATTCGGAAGCGGATACAGCGGAATGGTAGTGGCACCTACCGGATTCGGGAAAACATTTTCTGTTTTCCTTGCACTGGTTTCAGACTTTATGAATCATCCTGAACAGTATAAAAAAGGGTTGAAAATGATCTGGATCACTCCGCTGCGTTCTCTGTCCAAAGATATTGCCAAAGCGATGCAGGAAGCCATGGATGAAATCGGTTTGGATTGGACCGTTGGCGTCAGAAATGGAGATACGGAACAGAAAGTAAGACAACAGCAGATCAGGAATATGCCTGAAATTCTGGTCGTCACTCCTGAAAGTCTTCATCTGCTTTTAGGCCAGAAAAATCACACGAGATTCTTACAGGAAATGAAATGTGTGGCCGTTGATGAATGGCATGAACTCTTGGGTTCAAAACGCGGTGTTATGGTCGAACTGGCCATTTCACAGTTAAGAAAATATGTTCCGAAAATAAAAATATGGGGAATCACAGCTACGATAGGAAATCTGGATGAAGCAATGGATGTTTTAATTCCCTACGACATCAAAAGGACAAAGATTACAGCTAAAGAACATAAGAAAATAGACATCCTGCCGGTTATTCCGGATGAGCTGGACATTCTGCCGTGGGCTGGACATTTGGGAGCCAAATTAGCCGATAAAATAGTTCCCATCATTTTGGATTCAAAATCTACGATCGTTTTTACCAATACACGAAGTCAAAGTGAAATGTGGTACCAGCTTTTACTTGATGCTTATCCTGATTTTGCAGGCCAGATCGCCATTCACCACAGTTCCATTGATGCTCATCTCCGGATCTGGATCGAAGAAAATTTAAGTGCCGGAAAACTGAAAGCTGTCGTTTCCACTTCTTCGTTAGATCTTGGAATTGACTTTAAACCTGTTGATATGGTGATTCAAATCGGTTCTGCTAAAGGTGTCGCCAGATTTTTGCAGCGGGCTGGGCGAAGTGGCCATTCCCCTTTTGAAACCTCTAAAATCTACTGTGTTCCCACCCATTCTCTTGAACTGATCGAAGTGGCTGCTTTAAAAGAAGCCGTGAAACAGAAAGTAATCGAGCCGCGAGAACCTCAGGTGTTGTGTTTCGATGTATTGGTTCAGTTTCTGATGACTTTGGCGGTCGGTGACGGATTTTATCCCGAAGAAACCTTTGAAAGAATCAAAAAAGTATTTGCTTTCCAGGAAATGACCAATGAAGAATGGAAAAGTATTCTTGATTTTCTGACAATTGGTGGAAGCGTGTTAAAAAGCTATGAAGAATTCCATAAGATCGTAGTCATGGAAGACGGTTTATATAAAGTAACCTCACGGAAAATTGCCATGCTCCACCGTATGAATATGGGCGTTATAGTAAGTGATGCCATGCTGAAAGTGAAATTTATTTCAGGCGGTTATATCGGAATGGTAGAAGAATATTTTATTTCAAAATTAAAAAAAGAAGAAAAATTCATTCTGGCTGGACGAACGCTTGAAGTCGCCATGATCAAAGATATGACCGTCTACGTCCGCGCTGCAAAAGGAAAAGCAATAGCTCCGAGTTATCTGGGCGGAAGACTGCCTTTGAGCTCCAATTTAGGACATTTTTTAAGAGAAAAACTCTCTCATGCCTTAAACCCGAAAGCTTCTGAAAAGGAACTTAAATTTTTACATCCATTGCTGGTCAATCAGGAAAAAAATTCCCACATTCCTAAAGAAGACGAATTTCTCGTTGAGCTCATTAAAAACCGTGAAGGTTACCACCTTTTCATGTATCCTTTCGAAGGACGTTTGGTTCATGAAGTGATGGCCGCACTCATCGCTTACCGTATTTCAAAACTGGCCCCGATTTCTTTTTCAATGGCCATGAATGATTATGGTTTTGAACTTTTCAGCGACAAGGAAATTCCTCTGAATGAAGACAATTTAGATAAAATTCTAACCCGCGACAACCTCATGAACGATGTCATTGCCAGCATCAATTCAGCAGAAATGGCAAGAAGAAAATTCCGAGATATAGCCGTCATTTCAGGAATGGTGATTCAAAATTACGCCGGAAAACAACGCTCCAATAAATCATTACAAAGTTCTGCGGGTCTTATTTTTAAAGTGCTGGAAGATTACGACCCAAATCATTTCCTTGTCAGACAAGCCTATACCGAAGTTTTCAATATGCAGCTTCAGGAACCACGACTGGTAGAAGCTTTTAAAAGAATTGAAAAATCAAAAATCATTTTAAAATATTCCCATACCTTTACTCCATTGAGTTTTCCTATCAAAGTAGACAGCCTAAGACAGACGCTTTCAAGCGAAAGTTTGGATGCGAGAATTAAACGAATGGTGGAACAGGCGAGGAAAAGAGGGTTTTAGTTTTAGAGTTATAAATTATGAGTGATGGGTTTGTTTCGGGATACGGGTTTCGGGTTCTATGTCGCAATATAACAACTTCCCTCTTCCAGCTTCCAAACTCAATAATACATTTTACAAAAAAAATTGAATATCGCCGTTAAAAATATCACCCTCAACAATGAAGTTTTTACTTTGACCAATCAGCGTGTAGCCTTTTGGAAAAAAGAGAAAGCATTGATTTTGTCTGATCTTCACATTGGGAAAACCGCTCATTTCAGGAAAAATGGAATTGCTTTGGCCAATCATATTATGAAAAGTGATCTGGAGAGACTTTCTTTTCTGATTGAATATTTTCAGCCCGAAAAATTTATTGTTGTTGGGGATCTGCTTCATGCAGGAGACAACTCGGATGTGGATGAATTCTGCAACTGGAGAAACCAGTATCCGGATCTTCAGTTTTATCTGATTAAAGGAAATCATGACCGTTTATCCGCTGCCCTGGAAAAGAAATTATGTTTAAATTTTAAATCCAAAATTCTGACCATCGAAGGCTTTACTTTTATTCATGATTTTGACCAAACACTCCCGAAATTTCAAATTACTGGACATATTCACCCGGGCGTTGTCCTGAATTCTTCTGTAAAGAACATCAGGCTTCCGTGTTTTGTTCAGACTGAGAAACAATTATTACTTCCCGCATTCAGCGAGTTTACAGGACTGGATACGAAAAACATTCCTAAAGGTGGGAAATTCTTTGTATTTACGGATTCTGAGATTCATGAAATATAGGTTCCAGATATCCATTCAATAGGGATGGGCTTTAGCCCATCTGAACAAGAAAAAACATTTCAACGGCTTTAGCCAAAACCTGAAAAATATAGAATTTATTTCATTTTGATTTCCCGCTGATCTGGCGTATAGAGCAGATTTTTTATGTCTGATTAAGGATGAATACGTAAAATAAAAAGACTGCCCAATGACGGACAGTCCTTGAAAATATAAAAACAGGAAAAATTATTTTTGATTTTTACTTAAACTGATGCTGTAAAGCGTGATCAATACGGTTGCCACTAAAAATAAGGCTCCGATCCATGGTGTGCTTGCCAACCCCAATGAAGATGTTACAATAAGACCTCCAGTATAAGACCCAATAGCAATTCCTATATTGAATGCCGCAATATTGATCCCTGAAGCTACATCTTCAGTTCCCGGAAGTTCTTTTTCTGCAATCTGCACCACCAAAAGCTGAAGTCCCGGTACAGATGCAAACGACAAACCTCCTAAAAGAAAAAGGGTAATAATACTTAAGATCTGATTCCCGGCCGTGAAATAAAATGCCAGCAGTACCAGTCCCTGCGCTGCAAACATCCAGAGAAGTGCTTGTAAAGGATTTTTATTCGCAATCTTTCCGCCCAAAAGATTTCCTAAAGCAATCGCAATTCCGTAAATCAGAAGGATAAAAGTCACTGTAGATTCCTGAAATCCTGTGATCTGCTGTAAGATCGGAGATAAGTATGTAAATACCACAAAGGTTCCTCCGTATCCCATAGCTGTCATTAAAAAAGCAAAGATCATACGTCTGTTTCCAAATACCTTGGGAAGACTTTTTAAAGAGGCCGTCTGGTCGCTTTTAAGGTTTTTCGGAACCAACAGCATACTCGCTAATAAACCTATGATTCCAAGAATAGAAACTCCTATGAAAGTGGCTCTCCATCCGAAATGCTGTCCTATAAAAGTTCCCAGTGGAACTCCGGTGACAATTGCAAGGGTAAGTCCGGCAAACATGATTGAAATCGCTGTTGCCCTCTTCTCCTCAGGAACCAGTGAGGCTGCAATAGTTGAGCCGATGGAGAAATAAACCCCGTGAGCAAATCCTGTCAGAATCCTGGCCATAACCAATGTGATGAACCCAGGAGCAATAGAAGCCAGTCCGTTCCCGATCACAAATAAAAGCATGATGGATACGAGTAATACTTTTCTTGGAATTTTTCCCGTTAATGCTGTCAGTATCGGAGCACCTATCGCTACTCCAATGGCATAGAGACTTACCAGAAGTCCTGCTGAGGGAATGCTGATTCCCAGATCTCCCGCCACCGTGGGAAGAAGTCCTACAATCACGAATTCTGTGGTTCCAATTCCAAATGCACTGATGGTTAATGCCCACAATGCTGCCGGAAGACCTTTACTTTTAACAGCAGGCTCCGTTTTGATCTGTATTTCTTTTTGATAATTCATTGCGTTATAATTTTGTTGAGTTTTGACAGGACAAATTTCCGACGAATTATCGTATTATAAAAATAACTTAAATTCTACTTAAGTATCAGAATAATGATAGTTTGTTTTTTTGAACAAAAATTCCGTTCCTTTGCAATAAAGCCAGTTATCCTAATGAAAAAATCGGAAGCCACCCGCCTGAATATTCTCCAGAAAGCCTTTGAACTGATCTATGTAAAAGGGTATAAAACCACCAGCGTTGATGAGATCATTGCCACTACACAAGTGACGAAAGGGGCCTTCTATTATCATTTTAAAACGAAAGATGAAATGGGGCTTGCCATCATCAATGAACTTTTGAAAACCAACTTCAGAAGTACTTTTATTGAACCTCTTGAAAACACGGATCATCCGTTGGAAAGTATTTATCAGCTGGTGTACGGAATCTTAATGGAAAACGAGCTTCTGAAGGTTGAATATGGATGTCCTACTTCCAATTTAACCCAGGAAATGGCTCCCTGGCATATGGATTTCACCAGAGCACTGAACGAGCTTGCAGAACGTTGGGAAAATGCAATGATCACCTGTATCGAAAACGGGAAAAAGAAAGGTTCCATAAAAGAACATGTGGATGCCAAAGAAATTGCGGTTTTTGTGATGTCCGGGTATTGGGGCGTAAGGAATTTAGGGAAACTGGAGAATTCAAAATCTGTATATCTTATTTATTTAAAAGGACTTAAGAATTATTTTAATTCATTGGAATAATTTTTTCTTAAAAAACATACTAGTTAGTATGTTTTTATTATATCTTTGGTGCGTTCAAAAAAGTCATCCATGTACCAGACCCTTACCTTTTTGCACTCCACATTCCGCTGGATCGTTTTATTCAGTCTTATTTATGCCTTATGGAGATCCTACAGAGGATATTTTCATCATAAAGTATTTTCCAAAACAGATGATTCAGTCAGGCACTGGACGGCAACTATTGCTCATATCCAGTTGATCTTAGGAATTATTCTCTATGTTAAAAGTCCGATTGTTAAATATTTCTGGAAGAATTTCAACGAGGCGAAAGAATCTCTGGATCTGCTTTTCTTCGGACTGATCCACATTTCCCTTATGATTACGGCTATTGCACTGATTACGATTGGTTCCGCTTTAGCGAAAAGAAAACCTACAGACAGAGAAAAATTTAAAACGATGCTCCTTTGGTTCGCAACTGCACTTGCCGTTATTTTTATAGCGATTCCATGGCCGTTCTCCCCTTTTGTTAACAGACCTTATTTCAGATAATTATGAGACATTTATTAAAAACAAAAATCGGACGCCTGAGAATTCTGGCTATTCTGGAAGGAATCTCTCTGCTTACTCTTGTATTCATCGCCGTTCCAATGAAGTACTGGCTTGGAAACCCTGCACTTGTTAAGATGATGGGACCAATTCACGGAACTTTATTCCTTCTTTTCCTGTTTAATACTTTAAGCGTAGGCGTTGAGCAGCAGTGGAAGTTTAAGGAAACCACCTGGAAAGTGATTCTGGCATGTTTTATTCCTTTCGGGACCTTTTATATTGATAACAAAATTCTGAGCAAATTATGAAAACGGTGCTGATATTTTGCGGAGCAGCACTTACAATTTATGTTCTATACCGGGTTTACAAATATCAGACTTTAGATGACGGCTTAGATCAATTGATTAAAAAAGGGGGCTGTCATTCTCGATGTAAGAACCGAGAAAGAATATAAAATGGGACATATTGAAGGTTCAGTAAATATTTCTTTGGGAACCATCAGAGAAAGATATGTTGAACTGGATCGTGAAAAAACTTATATCACAGTATGCTCTCACGGACTTCGAAGCGTAAAAGCTGAAAATATTTTAAAACAAAGAGGATTTAAGCATGTGCATAATGGTGGTGCCTGGACTGATCTTCAGGGATTGATAAAGTAAGGAAGTTGGTCATTATTGAGATTGATTTCGAGCAATAGCCATGTCAATGTTTAAAACCTTGACATGGCTAATTTCCATCCTCTTAAGCCAGACTAAATAGTACTGTCCTTCATCCAAACCACTTTCTGCTCAGAATGATGTTCCATACCAATGATGTCACGATACAGTTCCGGCCTTCTTGCTTTTACATATCTGCTTCCGCCGGCCTGGGTAAGCTTTTCAGGAGTAAAAACAGCCGTTTCAAAACTGTCCTCAAATGAACGACATTCCGCAATGATATCTCCAAAAGGATCAATAATCATCGAGCATCCGTTTTTCAACTGATCATCATCCATCCCGATCGGATTGGAGAAAACAGCATAAATTCCGTTGTCATAAGCTCTGGCAGGCAGCCATTTCATCAGCCAGTCTCTTCCTTTCATTCCGTCAAATTCAAAACGGAGCGATGTAGGATCAGCTACTCTGTTCTTCCATAATTCAGGATCTACAAAACCGGCACCCGGCCTTGTGGAAGGCGTACACATCGTCACATGCGGCATAAAAATAATATCTGCCCCTAAAAGCCTCGTAGCTCTTACATTTTCAACGATATTGTTATCATAGCAGATCAGAATTCCACATGTCCAGCCATGAATTTCAAAAACACAGTATTCGTTTCCGGGTGTCAGATTTGGATTGATAAAAGGATGAAGTTTTCTGTATTTGGCTTTCAGTCCGGTTTTATCTACACAAACGTAAGCCTTGAAAATATGATCATTTTCATCTTTTTCAAACAATCCTGCCAAAATAGTAATATCATGCGTGACCGCAATTTGCTGCAATTTTTGAATGCTTTTTCCATCAGGAATGAATTCTGCGACATCCAGAAGCTGTTCTTTGGTCAGATTTCGGGCAAAAGTGTAGCCTGTAATTGAACACTCATGAAAAACAATGACTTGTGATCCTTTTGAAGCGGCTTCTGCAGCTAATTTTTCTATAACTGATAGATTATATTCTTTGTCACCGCTTTTATTTTCGAACTGGGCGGTTGAAACTTTGAGATTGTCCATTCTTTTTTTCTGCAAAGCTAGCAGTCACAAACATCCAAAGATTGTACAAAACCGACATTGGCTAGGTAAACGGAATTTCGATAAAATTGACCGCCAGTTTATTTTCAGTTTTCAGATACTGACCGGGTGTCAATCCGATTGTATTTTTAAATTCCCTGATCAGGTGGGATTGATCCGAATATCCCGCTTCGTAGGAAAGACTGGCGATGCTGTTTTGATCCGTACTGTTTTTCATCAGACTTAAAAAATGATGAAGTCGGATGATGGTACTGTATTTCTTGGGCGATATACCGATATTTTCTTCAAACTTCCGTTCAATATGACGTTCAGAATATCCTGTAAAATGTTCCAGTTCTTTCAGAGACAAAGCTCCTTTATTTTGAAGCATATATTGCTGAACCTTCATGAGCCATGAATCCGGATTATTTTTGGTTGAGATCAGCTTCATGAAATACGTATTCAGTGCTGCTATTATGGATTGCGGATCTTCTTTGTTATCCAGCTTTTCCTGAAATGGCAGCAACTGATCTTTTAAAATATCCGAAGCCGAAACGATTTCATTTTTAATGTCTTTAGCAGCCACATCAAACAGCAGATTGAAAAAATAGGGCTGAAAAACGACTGCCAGTAAGGAAAATTTTCCTTTTGTACTCAGATCTTTATATTGGGTAGGTTGTCCGTAAAAAAAAGATAATGGTAGATTGCTATCTTGTCTGTCACGCATATTCATATCCGCGGAGATGATTAAACCCGTATTTCCATCAGCAAATAAGCGGAGATTTTTAATCATATCTTCCGGATTTTCTAAGAAGATATAGTGCTTGATGTAGTTGGCCAGCTGTTTGGGAGGAGAGATCTGCATGGCTACAATTTAAGCTTTTTTATAATCCATGGCAACGTGAGTCCCTGTCCTAAAAGTGAAATTAAGACAACTGCTATGGAGAGGAAAACGATTTCACTCCGTAAGGGAAAAGGCTCGCCGTCATTTAATGTTGCCGGAAGACCCAGCGCAATGGCTAATGAAACAATTCCACGCATTCCCGACCAGGTAATGATAAAGCTTGTTTTGGAATCAAATAAGGCATCTTCACTGATTTTTCTTTTCCCCTGAAAAGCTTTCTGAAGGTTGAACTGCTGCAAATAAACCCTTGCCATTCTGATCAGTAAAGTAACCAGCACAATGATTACGGCATACCCGGCATAAGTCCAAACCTGAATATGAGGCATTTTCTTAAGGATGATCGGAAACTCAAGACCGATTAATAGAAATATCAGCCCATTCAGAAGGAAAATAATAATGTCCCAGAAATTTCTGGACTGTTCTTTCACGTGATCCGGAAATTTATTCCTGCTCAGTTTAGACATTCCCAAACCGAGCACAACCACCGCAATGACTCCTGATACCCCGAAGTGTTCTGCAATAAGATAAGTAACGAATGGCATGAGAAGAATTAAACTGTTCACCACCATGGCATCTTTACGAAACAAACCAATCGTCAGCGACAATGCTTTAAAAATAATCCAACCTACCAAAAGACCACCTCCTAAAACAACAAAAAATTCCCGTGAGGCTTTCCACGTAACAAAGGTAATTCCCGTGACCGCAGCCACCGCAAAACGATACGCAACCAAAGCTGAAGCATCATTGATCAGGCTTTCTCCTTCCAGAATCGTCATGGTTCTTTGAGACAGGCCTAATCCTTTTGTGACCCCAACAGCAGCTACAGCATCCGTGGCGGACAAAATAGATCCCAATACAAAAGCCAGTGGCCAGGTCATGCCCGGAATTAAATAATAAGCGATAACTGCAATTCCGGCCGTCGTTAAAAACACCAGTCCTATAGCCAATGTTCCTATGGTATTGATATTGGCTTTAAACTGCTGAAAAGAAATATTAAAAGCCGCATCATACAAAAGCGGTGGCAGAAAAAGCAGCATAATGATCTCGGGATTGATCTCAATTTCGGGCATTGCAGGGACAAAGCCGATCAAAATGCCGACAATTAAAAGCAGCATTGGTACCGGAATCTTTATTTTACTTGCCAAACCGGATACACCGATCATTAAGGCCATGATCACTAAAATGACCGCATAGTTTTCCATCAGATTTTATCGTATTGAAATGATTCGAATTCCCTTTTGAAATAAGGTTCTATCAACAAAAATAAATATTTCTGATGAGCACAGGTATTTTTTTTAAGTCTTAAATCTATTCTCTTTTTAATCCAATTGTTTTGTTGACAAAAAAACCGGAAAAACGGGGATATTTAATGGACAATACTTTGGTGTCATATCCTTTTGGTTAGATTTTTGAACTATACGGAACAACAAATACTGTATTGTATATTCTAAAATTCCAATCACTTAAAATATAATATTATGTCAACAAAAAATTTAACCCACCTCGAAGCCATTAAAAAAATTCAGGAACTGTCGGAAAAAGCAAGAATCTGTATGTTCTGTACCGAACTCGAAACCACACCTTTGAATTCCCGGCCAATGACTCTTCAGGAAACAGATGACAGCGGAAATTTATGGTTCATCAGCAGCGCAACCAGCAATAAGAATTTTGAGATCAAGGATGACCGCAGAGTTCAGCTTTTCTTTATGAATAATGGTGATTCACAATATCTTTCGGTCTTTGGACAAGCTTCTGTTTATAAGGATAAAGCTACCATAGAAGAAAAATGGTCGCCGATGGCCAAGGCATGGTTTGACGGAAAAAGATGATCCGGATGTAAGCATCATTCGCGTGGAACCTAAAGAAACCTATTACTGGGATACGAAAGCCGGAAAACTGGTGAGCCTTTTCAGTTTTGTAGCTTCGGCTCTGACGGGCATTAAAACCAATAACTCCGACGGCGTAGAAGGCAATGCCATCGTATAAGATAAAGGGGGCTTCGGATTCCGAAACCACCTTTTCTACAACATAAATATTAAACTGATATCAAAAAAAACTGGTGGCTGAAGCTTTCGAAGCCATCAGTTTTTTTATTTCTTCACATCCTCCATGGATGCTCCAAAATTGATATGGAGAACATTTCCGTTCGGCGTTACCAAAGCAGGAACCGACTTTACACCTGCATTTTCAGCTTCTGTAATCTTATTCCTGTCATTTCCTAAATGAACAATCTCTACGTTGTCAGCACCGATAAGGTTAATGATGTCATGTTCTGCACTTACACATACTGAACATCCTGCGTGATAAAAAACTGGTTTTTTCATAATTTAAATTAATTTACAAGGGTTTTAATAATATTTCTAAGTTCTTCTGTTTCTTTTTCGGTCAGAGGTTTTAGCGGACTTCTTAAGCTTCCACCTTCCTCACCGAGAATATTCAGGCCTGCTTTGACTGCTCTGGGCAGACCTTTATTCACAATGAATTTCAACAGGTCAAACTGTCTGTAGAACACTTCTTTTGCTTTCTCTAAATTTCCTTCTTCAATGGCTTTGTACAAACCCACATTAAGTTCAGGAATTAAATTGGGGGCTGCGGTACACCATCCTCTTGCTCCGGCCGTAAATGCAGCCAGTGCCAATGGATTGGATCCGTTGTAGAAAGCCGTTTCCTCGCCGAGTTCTTTTCTCAGATAATGCATTCTCTGGATATCTCCCGTACTTTCCTTGATCATCGTAATATTCGGGATCTCCAAAAGCCTTTTCAAAAGTGTCGGAGACATATCTACTCCACTGGTTGCCGGATTATTATAAGCCATGATAGGAATTGAAATCTTGCTGGCCACTGCATCATAATGGGCTACGATCTCATCATCCGTCAGTTTCCAGTAGCTCATAGGAATGATCATCACGGCATCCGCACCTGCTTTTTCTGCAAATTGAGCATGATGAACGGTCTTTTCTGTGGTAAGGTTTGATACCCCTACCAATGTTGGAATCCTTCCGTTGGTCTGTTGTATAGAGGCTTCTGTGATCGCTTCCTTTTCGTCATCAGACAGATAGGGCATCACGCCTGTACTTCCTAATGGGGCAATTCCGTGGCTTCCCGAAACGATGAGTCTTTCCACCAGCTTTTTAAAAAGAGGAATATCTACTTTCTCATTCTGGTCAAAAGGCGTAATGGGATAAGCAATGATGCCTTTGAATGGAACATTTTTCATGTTTTATTTTTTTTAATTAAATGATAAATTAGAGTTTAGGGTTTAGGGTTTAGGGTTTAGGGTTTAGGGTTTAGGGTTTAGGGTTTAGGGTTTAGGGTTTAGGGTTTAGGGAAAAAATCCTTTATTTTATATTTAAAAAAGTGTTCGGTTTGATGTTTTTCTGGAATTTAGTTAGAAAGGCTCTCCTCTAAATCTTTACAAATGAATCGCTTAACCTTAACCTTAACCTTAACCTTAACCTTAACCTTTGAACCCTAAAGATCTCTTCCTTCCTCTTCTCTCAACGCCACACCTAAGTTCTGAAGCTGTGGTGCATTTTCGCAAGCCAGATATTTGGCAGGCTCTGTGTCACTGAGATTCTGATGTTTGTGCCAAGCCCAAGAAGGAATATAAACCGCGTCTCCTGCTTCCCAATGTACTCTCTCGTCCTCTACTTCTGTCCATCCTTTTCCTTCGATCACATACAATACGGTTTCATACGTGTGACGGTGTCTGTTGGTTTGCTGACCCGGAGTTAATCCACCGATAGTCATGCTGACGTTTTTACTTGGAAGATCTACAAAGAAAACCGGGTGCTTTCTTTCTGTTGAAAATTGATTGTGCACGCCTGCATTTTCTACATTTTTATGAATTAAATGGCTAGGTTTTACGTACTTTGGTCTTGCAAATGTTTCGTGAAAGTCTTTTGAACTGAAATCTTTTTTGTCCATGATGTTTTAAATTTTAATTGTTTGTGCGTTATTGCATGACAAAATTACCTTATATTTGGACTGTTTAAATGATTCAGTTTTTACATAAATAGGTAGTCCAGATGCTTCGTCCTTGGAAATTAGAATTTGAAATAGATAAAGAACTTGAAAAAGCCGTCTATCTGCAGATCGCGGATACGATTATTGCGGATATACGTTCCGGAAGGCTCAATGCCGGGGATGCACTTCCCGGAAGCAGAAATCTTGCGTTGATGCTGAAAATCAACAGAAATACAGGAGTGGAGGCCTATCAGGTGCTTATTAATGAAGAATGGGTCGTTTCCAAAGAAAGAAAAGGAATCTTTGTATCCGATAAACTTCCGGTTTTACAGGAAAGAATCAATACAAGAGGTCCGGAAGCTGAAAAGGATTTATCCGTTTTAAACAGACCCATAATCAATTTTGATGATGGCCATCCTGACAGCAAAATAGCTCCGGTGACAGAACTTGCCCGCGCCTACCGCCAGATCTTTAACAGGAAAGCAAAATGGCAGATGATGGGTTACAGCGATGAACACGGCGATATTGAATTCCGGAAAACCATCTCCCAGATGCTGAACCACCAGCGCGGAATGCATATCAATGAAAATGAAGTTTCGATCACGAGAGGAAGCCAGATGGCGATGTTTCTGACCGCTCAATGCCTGCTAAAACCCGGAGATCAGGTGATTGTGGAAAATCCCGGTTACAAACCCGCATGGAAAGCCTTTGAATACGCCGGAGCTGAGCTTCTGCCTGCAGCAATAGATGATGAAGGGATTATGATCAAAGACATTGAAAAGCTTTTAGCAGAAAATAAAAATATAAAAGCGATCTACATTACCCCTCACAGACAGTATCCTACAACGGTTACTTTAAGTTTAGCAAGAAGACTTGAATTAATTGAATTATCAAACAAAAATGAAATAACCATCATTGAAGATGATTATGACAATGAGTTCCATTTTGGGTACCGCCCTATTCTTCCCGTTTCCAGTTTTGCTGAACTCAACAGCTATGTCTACGTGGGAACATTGAGCAAAGTGGTCGCTCCTGCCCTACGGATCGGCTATCTGGCATCCAAAGATCCCAACCTGATCAAAAAAATAGGAGATTTGCGCAAGATCATTGATGTTCAGGGTGATGTGATTATGGAACAGGCTGTCCTCCAATTAATCAAGGAGGGCACGGTGAAAAAACATATCAAAAAAGCGACCATCCATTATAAAAACAAAAGAGATCTTGTGTACAGCCTTTTGGAAAAGCATTTGAAAGATGTCGCCGATTTTACACTTCCTGAAGGCGGTCTTGCTTTCTGGATCGTTCCGAAAGAAAATCTGGATTGGGATGCTGTAACGGCTTCACTGCTTGAAAAAAGCATCAATATCATTCATCCGAAACAATACAGTTCTGATCGTATTATCAACGGATTCAGACTCAGTTATGGATCTCTTTCCGAAGAACAGTTGGAGGATAGTATAAAAATCATTTCCAAGGTTTTGGAATTTCATATCAGCAGGGTAAAATAATTTTATAATTCTATATTTTGGCTAAAGCCGTTGAATTTTTTTTCCTTGTTCAGATGGGCTAAAGCCCATCCCTATTGAATGGATATCCAGAAGCATAATCAGAAATAAAAAAATCTGCTCTATCTGCCGGATCCGCGAGAGATTAAAATGAAATTCGCAGTTCATTTTTTCCGCAGATTGAGCAAATAAAGCAGATTTGTATAGGGTTAATAAGTGAATTATTCCACTTCAAAAATAGCCTGAATTTCCACAGAAGAATTCACAGGAATAGAGGAAGCTCCCAGAGTGGCTCTCGCATGTTTTCCTTTTTCACCCAGAATTTCTACCGTCAGATCTGAAGCTGTATTCATGAGGTCTGCATGCTTTGTGTAATCATCTTTTGTATTGAAGATTCCGGTAAGTTGCACACATTGCTTTACTTTATTAAGATCACCGCCTACTGCTTCTTTTAAAACCGCAATAACGTTAAGCATCGTCGCTTTTGTAGCCTCTTTTACCTGTTCTTCATTCACACTAACGCCTAATTTTCCCGGGTTTAAAATTTTCCCGTCTTTCAAAGCCACCTGATTGATGAATACCAGATTTCCTGAACGTACATACGGCTTATAATTTCCGGCTGGTTGAGGAACTTTTGGAAGGGTTATATTTTTCTGTTTCAAAACAGCATTGATATCTTCGGATTTTTCTACAGAAACTGCTGCTGTCATTTTTTTGCTGAATGTTCCTTTCAAAGCTAAAGCCGTTTTAGCAAAATTACTTCCCTGAAGTTCTGCCAGCGCACGCTCATCTTTGGTAGGTCTTTCCACATCTTTCAGTGAGGCCATACTTGTAACGCCTAAAACGGTATTTCCCTGAGGAATGGTTTTATTGATACCTTCAGTTCCTCTGATTCCGTTGGAAACCAATACCATTCCGTGAACGGCTAAAGTATTCCAGAACGCATTAAGAGCCAGTTCTTTTCCCGCACCACTTCCTGCAGACATAAAAACAGTGGCAGGCATTCCTTCTAGTGAATGATTTGTCCATAAATTAACGGTCTTCGATAAGAATTCACTCATCCCAGTACTGATATTCCCGAAATAAACAGGCGATCCAAACGCGATTCCGTCGTAAGAAGGCAGTTCTTCCACGGATGCGACAGGAATATTTTTCAGTTTTGTGTTTTGAGATTCTTTTACCTGTTTGATGACGGCTGTAGCATTTTTGCTGCTTTCGATGCCGGTTGCTATTTCTTTAGCCAATTCGTAGGTTCCGCCATTATCAGAATGAATGAGGACCAGTATTTTAGCTTTGTTGTCTTGTGCCATGATTGTGGTGATTTTTAATAATAAAATTAATACAAAAACCGTACTTAGTTTTTTCATTTTTAATAGATAAATAATTACCATACAAAATTAGTATTGTCGTTTTTATTAAATTTGCCAAAAATTCTATGCAGAACGACATCGTAAAATGCGGTTTAAAGGAACAAAAGGATAGCCGTTTTGTAGACACCATCGGAAAAGAAGCCTATGTCTGGTGTGAAAAAGATTGGAAACATGATGATCATGAGCATGCCCATCACCGTGCCCAACTTACCTTTGTGGAAGAGGGCTATCAGTATTTTCATATTGACCAGAAGATCTATCTTGTGCCACAGTATCATGTAATTTGGGTTCCTTCGGGAAAGGCGCACAGGATTACTTCTGAAGCAAAAACGGTCAATTTGATGGTCTTTTTATTTAAAAACGTTTTTAATGATGATTTTTATAAAGATGTTCACGTTTTTGCAGTTCCTCCTGTTTTAAAGGAAATGCTTTTGTATGCTTCGAAATGGAACCAGTTAACGGAAGAAGATGAGGAGCAGGATTTGTTTTTTAAGGCTATTTTAAAAAGTCTGCCGAATTTCTGCAGAGAAAGCAGTTATCTTGAAATTCCCGTTCCGTCGGATGCCAGACTTATTCCTGTCTGTACATCTATCAATACCAATTTTAAATACAGCCTGAATGCTGATGAACTGGCAGAAAAAGCACAGATGTCCGTCCGCAGTCTGCAGAGAATATTTAAGAGTGAAACCGGAATTACGCTTCAAAAATACCATCAGCTCGTAAGAATCTTGAAAAGTATAGAATTGATCGATATAGGGCAGTTTACCTTAAGCCAGATCGCCTACAAAGTCGGCTACCAGAGCTTATCGGCTTTTACGTCTTCTTATGATTCGATTATGAAATCGAAACCTAAGGTGAAAAAACTCAGCTAAGGTGTTTCGTCGTGTGCCATGTCTACCGGCTTGGATTCGGGGGAGCCTTTTTCACGGAGCCAGATCGACAGTACCACTATAGAGAAAACAGCTAAAAATTCACTCTGCCAGTTCTGAAAAGATTCAAACCAGAATCTGGAGTCGGATATATAATGCATAGCTGTAACGGTAGGCTCGTGCTTTACCATCAGTTCCTCATTATAATCTTTGAGACTGCCGTAAAAATGCATTCCAAAACTTGCCAGAAACAGAAGAGCAAAAACTAAGGATAAGGAATGTTTGTACAAGGCAAGCCATATTCCGCCTTTCTTAACAGGCCACGGGGCTTTTGCATGAAATTTCGGTTCTTTGTCCACCTCCTCTTTTTCTTCCAGAGATTTTGATTCACTGGAGCCCTTCTGCCTTAAAGAAACGGTCAGAACGATATACAGCATCATCTGAAGAAATTCACTTTCCCAGTTTTCAAATGTTGCCTGTATAAAATGTCCGCTGTGAATATAAGATCCCAGAGACAGTACAGAACTTCCCTGTTCTGCCAGTTCTTTATTTAATGTTTTCCATCCCGTTAAGAACTGCCCCAAAAGACAAACAAGCATTAATCCGAGTACAACAATACTTAAACTGTTACGATAGAAGAAACTTTTTTTGGACATGGTAACGAGCTTAAAGTTTACTATTAAATTTCAAGATGCAGATCTCAGAATTTTGAGACTGATCTAATCTACTTTCTCAATGAAATTATTTTAAAATCAATAACTGGTTTATTTCACTTTTAAAACATCCTAAAATAAATTCCGTATAATACATCTGAGCGTTTAAAGCCTGTGTTTTAGGATGTAGTTCCAGTTTTTTGGTAAGAATGATCTCCCCTTTATAAGAAAATGAAAAATAGGCGAAAATCTTGTACATGGAGTTTCTTATCGGAGTGAAATAGCCAGTGGTCGCAATTGACCAGTCTGATTCAAATAGTTTTGCTACGTTCAGTGCCATGGTTCGTACTACATTTTCAGATACGCAGTCACATTCTTCGGCTTCTGCTCTGTCTACCTGCAATAGTTTTACCTTTTGAGGGAGTGTATAGGCTGTCATGCCTCCTTTGTAAAAAAGAGTAGCATTAGGCATCTGTGAAAAAGCCAGTTGCAGGCATCCTGAGGTAACGCTCTCCGCCACCGCAATTGTTTCACCTGCAGTCATGATAGACTGGCTGATATATTCTAAAAGATTTTTTTGAAATTCCATAATTTTAAATATTTAGTGTGGTGTGAAGGGTATTCGTGGGTTTACGCGTTTCTTTCCGGTTCAAGATCCCAAACTCTGTGTTTGGAAACTGCTGTGATAAACTGCTTATCAGAACTGCTGTCTTTCCAGATCACTACTGCCGGATCTTCATGCTTTTTTGCAGCAATATTGCTGTTGTTATAAAGTTCTTCCGTTTCTGCTCCAAAATAAACGGCTTTACAGTGTTTGTAAGCTTCATTGATGAACTGCAGCACATGATGTTTATTTTCCGGAGCCATAAGTTCTTTCGTTGATTTTTCTCCGGCACTGATGTATAAAGCATCAAAGCAGACACTGGCAATGCTCGTCAGAGAATGTTTTGGCATAAGAGCTGATCCGTCTTTGGTTTTAACGGGAGCTACACTGGGTGCGATAAGTTCTACTTTTGCCCCTTCCGATTCAAGCTTTGATTTTAAATCATTGAGTGCTTTTCCATCTGTACCATTAGCGATGATAAAGCCGATCTTTCTGCTTTTAATGGTATCTTTTATGGTATCTTTCATGCTCAGCGCATCAGAAACCTTGGTTTTAGGCTCTTTTTCTTTGCTCTGAAGTTCTGATGCATTTCCGTCTGCCGGTATACTTTGGTTGGGTTCTACGAGCTTTTTCACTTTCACGCCTACTTTATCAGCTACTTTTTGAGCCAGAGTCTTATCAATAAATGCAAGCTGTCCTACCATTCTTTCACGGATCCCGGGAATCGTTACTTTTGAAAGTTCAAAAATAAGAGCATTCTGAAGGTGGGTCTGTTCAGGTGCTGACTGGCTGTTATAAAACAATTTTGCCTGTGAATAATGATCTACAAAACTCTCGCTTCTTCTTCTGACCTTTTCGCCGGAAACCCTTTCTTCCTGAGAAACAAATCCTCCTTCCGACATCATGGCCTGATAAGGACATCCTCCTCCGATGGAATTGGGCTCATAGCTTACTTTTCCTTTTACTATTTGCTGTCTCATATGTCCGTCACGCTGATTGTTGTGAACGGTATTCACAGATCTGTTAATTGGAATTTCATGGAAATTCGGCGATCCTAATCTGGATAACTGGGTGTCCGTATAAGAGAACAGTCTTCCCTGAAGCAGAGGGTCATTGGTAAAATCAATGCCGGGAACCAGGTGTCCGGGATGAAATGCGACCTGCTCTGTTTCAGCAAAAAAGTTGTCCGGATTTTTATTCAGTGTCAAAGTTCCAAAGATCTCTACAGGAACTTCTTCTTCGGGAATTAGTTTGGTAGGATCCAGAAGATCAAAATCGAATTTATGCTCGTCTTCTTCCGGGATCAACTGTACACCGAAGTCCCATTCCGGAAAAGCACCGCTTTCAATGGCTTCCCATAAATCTCTTTTGTGAAAGTCGGGATCTACCCCGGATATTCTCTGAGCTTCATCCCATGCTACAGAATGCACTCCTAATTTCGGTTTGAAGTGAAATTTAACGAAATGTACCTTGCCTTCTTCATTAATAAATTTAAAGGAATGTACCCCGAAACCTTCCATCATCCTTAAACTTCTTGGAATGGCTCTGTCGCTCATCACCCACATGATCATATGCATACTTTCAGGCATCAGTGAGATAAAGTCCCAGAACGTGTCATGTGCGGAAGCTGCCTGTGGTATTTCATTGTCAGGCTCCGGTTTTACCGCATGGATAAGATCAGGAAATTTTAGAGCATCCTGTATAAAAAAGACAGGTACATTATTTCCTACAAGGTCATAATTGCCTTCATCAGTATAAAATTTTATGGCAAAACCTCTTACATCCCGGGCCAGGTCGGTACTTCCTTTACTTCCGGCAACGGTTGAAAATCTTACAAAAACAGGCGTTTCGTCTCCTACATTATCCAAAAATTTTGCTTTTGTATACGCTTTGAGACTTTTGTTTAATTTAAAAACGCCATGGGCCCCAGAACCTCTTGCATGAACTACCCTTTCGGGAATTCTTTCATGATCAAAGTGGGTAATCTTTTCTCTTAGAATAAAATCTTCCAGGAGTGTAGGACCTCTGTCGCCGGCCTTTAGTGAGTCCTGGTTATTATTGATTTTAAGTCCTTGATCAGTTGTTAGTTTCTCGTTTTCATTAGAGGTACTATGCGTATTCAGCTGGTCTAACTTTTTATTCTTTTGGGTGTCGTTTTTCATATCAATTTTTTTGGTGGTGTGAAGGGTAAAAAGTCAAACAATATCGATGATAAGATTATTCTGTACTTATCCTGTCTTTTTCCAAAGTACTCAGGAGTTTATTCAGGTATTCTTCTTCTTTTAATACTTTGTAATACGCTGTTTTAGCATATAAAGTGAAAGAAGAGTTCTCAATTTTTATTTCGGTATCCACAGGGGCTGCAGATTCAGTTCTCTCGCCGTGATATTCGCGGATATTCAGGATGTATTCGTTCATGTAATTATCGATCACATTTTTCAGAATATCGCATTTGGAATTGTTCTTTATCTTTTCCAATGACTTGATCAGAAAAGCGGTTACTCCGTATGAATTGATAACACTCGGGAATAAAGATTCATTCTCTATCATATTGTTTTTATCATTCAGTCCGGAGTGTTTTAAAGTGTCATTTTCAAATATCATATGCTCATCGGTTATTAGTTATCGGAAACTTTTAAATATTTTTCAAAATAATGAAGGTCTTCCTTGTTCTTGATTGAAAGATAAAACATGATCTGTTCCGGCTCTTTCATTCCGATACTGCTGAAACTGTCAAAATGGGCGATCAGTGCCTGGATATTTTCAATTTCTATGTCCTTTAAAATAACGAACAGTAAAAATATATTATCCCTGATCTCTTTTGCATAAACAGTTGCACCGTCCTCAAACCAGTTTCCTTTATAGGGCACTTTGATAAAGTCTTTGTGCTTCAGGGTCTTTACTATTTTCTGACAGTCCATATATCTGAGTATCGTGGTTATATTGAGCTTCCAATAAGCCTATATAACTTATTATGAGCCGGTTATTCATTTCAATCAAGCCTCTGAACTGCGGTCGTCAAAATCTCCAGTATGCTCAACTGAATTGTATAACTTACTATAATGATGTTTGAAACCCGGCAACAGTTTGGAATCTGATCATCCTATCCGGAAAGCCTAAAGCTTCCATGCTGCCCTTACTGAGGTCTTATGAAATGTATTGAAACTTGATATCTCAAATATACAGGGGAATAATTCACTTTTTTATGACCTTGATCATAATGGAGTCCTTTTAATACACAATTTTCCTGTTTTCAATTGTAATATTTCCTTCTTTCTCCATCTTTTTTAAAGCCCTGATTACAGTTTCTACCCTCAGCCCTACAAGATTTGCAATCTGCTGTCTGGTGAGTTCGATCTGAAAACAACTTCCACAGCTGTCGTCATGATAACTTTTAAGATAATCCAGAAGCCCTTTTAGTCGGGAAATCGGGTTCAGGGATGCGATGTTCTGCAGCATAATCGCTTTAAAATACAGTCTTTGAGAAAGACAGGCATTCATTTCCAGAGAAAGATGATGATGCTTCTTTATCAGCTCCAGAAACCGGTCCTTCGGTACTCTTATAATCTCCGCAGGGGCAATACAGACTGAATTCGTTGGATAGAATTTATCTAAAAAAAGCATTGAATCCCCAAAGCTCTGTTTTACTCCAAAAATATTATGTATAAATTCTTTTCCTTCATCATCATAATTATTGAGTTTCACCTTTCCTTCTCTGATCTGGAAATAATAAAGCGCATGGTCTCCTTCTCTGTATACAAGTTCACCTTTTTTATACTGTTTTACGTCTCCTCCCGATGAATATAACTGCTCTTCGTCAATATTCATACAGCTTATTGTTTTCATACGTATGTCTTTAAAATATTTTCAATAAAAAATAGGGAAATTATATTATTGAAACCGCGTTTTAGTATAAAATTTTTCAATCTTTAATCTGAACAATTTTGTCTCTCTTTATGCACAATAATCCCCTTACCAAAAATTTCATGGGAACTTCGTTCTGTATAGCGCATGCAAATATCGAACCTTATCGATTGAATAAAACGTTAAATAAAGTTAAATTAATTATTAAAATTTAATATAATTAATTTATTATTTGAATTTTAAACAATAATTATACTCATAAATTAAGATATTATCAAAGATAAAATTATCGTTCGAGAAATTGATCCTCACAGCCAACCTGAGGGTATTAAAACCCGCTTTAGTACAAAAACGGGTTTTAAAATCTATGAGGGTAAAATTATTTTTTGATGGCTTTTACAGTGTCCATTTTTTTAGTGGCATCACTATCCATTGTAGGTAACATATCAGAAGGTATGGTATCAATAACCACACTGTCTGATTTTGTAGAAGGATTCGCTTTAGTTTCTTTTTTGCAGCTCAATACAGTTAAGCCTAAAACCATAAGTAAAACGGAGAATTTCATAATCATTATATTTTGTAGGATATGCCTAAAGATAATTTAATTACAAAACGCTATTTTATGATTAGAATCATAATGTTTTATTTTCGATTATTTCGCAAACTTTTTGGTTCCTGCCACACATAAAATAACCCCAATGGTAACGCCAAGCATTCCTATACTCACCTGTTCATGAAGAAAATAGGCTGCAAGTCCCAGTCCGAAAAAAGGCTGCAACAGCTGGAGTTGCCCTACAGTAGCAATGCCACCCTGCGCCAGACCTTTGTACCAGAATATAAATCCGATGAACATACTGAAAAGAGAAATATAAGCCATTCCAAACCAGCCCTGAAAACTTACGGTCTCAATATGTTCAGGAAAATAGATAAAAAACAAAGGAATCATCACCGGCAAAGCCAATACCAGCGCCCACGAAATCACCTGCCAGCCGCCTAATGTTTTTGAAAGTTTTGCACCTTCTGCGTAGCCCATTCCACATAAGATAACAGCCAGCAACATCAGGATATCGCCGATGGGTGATGCTGAAATTCCCTGTGAAACGGCATATCCCATTACCAAAAGGCTTCCAATAATTGAGAAGAGCCAAAATATAGGATGCGGCCGTTCCCCACCACGAAGAACCCCGAATATAGCGGTTGCCAGAGGAAGCATTCCCAAAAACACAATAGAATGTGCCGAGGTCAGATATTGAAGTGCCAGTGCAGAAAGCAGCGGAAACCCCACCACACAACCTATAGAAACCAGTAGAAGAGGAAATATCTGTCTTTTTTCAGGACGCTTTTCTTTATAGATCATCAGGACAGAGAGGGCCAGAATTCCTGCAATGGCTGCACGGGCTATGGTAACAAAGATCGGGCTCATTTCCATTACGGCTAATTTAGTGGCCGGCATTGATCCGCTGAATAGCAGCACCCCTATGAAACCATTGATCCATCCGCTTACACTTTCGTCTTTTGATATTTTATCAGTCATCATTTTATTATCTTTTTTAATAGTTCAAAATTAGAAAGCTGAAACGAATAAACACAGTCTCAGTTTTGTATATTTGCATGAGCACAGTTGCAAAAAATATGAACAGAGAATTTATCTATAATGAGATTGCAGACGGAATAGCATCCCAGATCAGAAATGGCGTATTGAAAGCCGGAGATAAGCTTCCTTCGGTAAGAATGATGTGTCAGGAGCACCAGGTGAGCATGAATACAGCCAAACGGGTCTTCCTGGAACTTGAGTCACAGTCATTAATTGAATCCAAGCCGCAATCCGGTTATTTTGTCAGCAGACTGATGTCTGTAAAACTCCCTCTTCCTGAAGTGAGCAGCCCATCACTGATGGCCAATAATAATGAACCGGATGAACTGATCAGCAAGGTGTATGAAAATATGGGTAAAAAAGGACTCACTTTCTTTTCTATCGGAATTCCTTCGGGAGACCTTCTGCCGCAGGCTAAATTAAAGAAAGAGATCATCAATGCAACCCGGGAATTAAAAGACGGAGGAACGGGATATGAAGAACTTCAGGGGAATTTAAAACTGCGGAGAATGATTGCAGTCCGTTCCCTTCAATGGGGCGGAAACCTCAGTGAAAATGATCTCGTTACCACAAACGGTGGGATGAATGCCCTCTCCTTCTGCCTTATGGCTTTGGGAAAACCCGGCGATACGATAGCCATTGAAAGCCCTTGTTATCCCGGAATTCTTCAGTTGGCAAACGGCTTGGGCTTAAATGTACTTGAACTTCCCACGCACCCGACGACAGGTATTGAAATTGATGCTTTGAGAAAAGTAATTTCCCAAATCAATCTGTGTTTATTAATCCCGAATTTCAATTCACCGCTGGGAAGCTGTATGCCGGATGAAAATAAGAAAGAGATTGTAAGACTTCTGTCCGAACATCATATTCCCCTGATTGAAGATGATGTGTATGGCGATCTTTATTTCGGTTCCACCCGTCCGAAATGCTGTAAATCTTTTGATAAGGATGGAAATGTATTGTATTGCAGTTCTATTTCAAAGACTTTAGCGCCCGGATACCGTGTAGGCTGGATTGCTCCAGGCCGGTATAAAGACAAGATCATGAAGCTTAAACTGCTTCATTCCACGTCTTCTATTTCGATTGTGAATGAAGCGGTTGCCAATTTTCTCAAATCAGGACGCTATGAAAAGCACCTCCAGCAGATGAGAAGGGCACTTCAGAATAATTATCAGAATTATGTACAGACCATCGTTGATTATTTTCCGGAAGGCACAAAAACCAGCCGTCCTCAGGGAGGTCTCTCACTTTGGGTCGAATTTGATAAAAAGATCCGGACCACTGAACTGTACGATCTCGCGATTAAACAGAACATCAGTATTGCTCCCGGCAGGATGTTTACCCTTCAGGATCAGTTTGAAAACTGCATGCGTCTCTGTATCGGCCTTCCATGGACGGAAGAAACCAAGCTGTGCCTGCAGCAGGTCGGTAATCTTGCAAAAAGGATCTGATATTATTTGTCCGGAACGAAATTTTTCCTGGCCAGTTCTTTTCTTACCCTGCTTAAGCTCTCAGGCGTGATTCCAAGGTAGGAAGCGATCATCCACTGCGGGACTCTCAGAAGAAGATCCGGGTACATTTTGATGAACTTCATGTATCTTTCTTCGGCCGTTTCGCCCAGCAGAGAATTGATTCTGTTCTGCAGACTTCGGATGTGTTTCTGCAGCAGGAAATCACTCCTTTCGATACTGTTCGGGAACTGTTCTACCAGTTTGTTGAAGAAATCGGGATGTAGAAACAGAACTTCCGTGTCTTCCACCGCTTCTATATAGTAAATGGATTTTTCGTTAAAATAAAGACTGCTTCGGTCAGAAATCAGCCAGCTTTCAGGAGCGAATTGTATGATGTGTTCTTTACCGTTTTTATCGATGGAATACATCTTTAAAAGCCCTTTTTCTACAAAGAATATATGCCTGCATATTTCACCATACTGTAAAAGAAACTGGTTTTTAGGTATTTTCTTTACTTCGTAGTGTAAGCTGCACATGTTCACTTTTTCTATGGGAACATTGAGTACTTTAGCTAAATACGTGTTAATATTCTTCATTATATAATCTGGCTTATAGATATATCTTCGTGCGAAGCGCTGTTGATCACTTTCCCGTCTTCGATGATGATCAGCTGCGGGCTTTCATGCCTGATTTCAAGATCCTTAGATATTTTATTTGAAATCGCTCTGTGTTCCAGCAAATCTAGGTAATATAAATCCAGTTGATGATCTAAATTATCTATTTCTCTTTCAAAGTTATTCAATACCGTTTTGCTGATGAAGCAGCGTGTAGAATGTTTGAAAATAGCTATTCTATGATGATACGAACTTTCAATTGCTTTAGCCAGATCTTCCTCAGATTCTATTTTTTTCCAGAAAGATTTACGTTCAGGGGTGTTTTCTTTTCCTCCGAATATTTTATCAAAAAAACTCATACATTAAATTGTTTTAAATGATGATCAAGATGTTTGTACTCTAAAAATCCCCAGTCCTTTTCAGTCATTGTACCGAATAATCTGTGGCGGTCCGGAAGCTCTTTATGTTCAGATGCCGTCCGGAAATCCTTCAGTGTATTCAGCAGATTGGTTTTTGATTCATCAAAATCACATTCAAAATTAACGATTAGTTTTTGAAAAGTGGGCATGTTTCGGGGAATTCCGTTGTTAAAGACCTGCATTTCTATTTTGGTTGCCGCTCCTATGGTTTCAAAAAGGATGTTAATCTTGGGAAGTTCAATTTTCCTCAATGGTACCTTAAGAACAAGCTCACAGTGTGTTAACATCTGGGAAATACTCATTTTTCCCCATTTTCGTGGAGAATTTTCATTGAGCAGGGAAATCCTTTGAATGATCTCTTCAAAATAAACCGGATTGTGCAGACTCTTTTTTACCACCCTTTTTCCTTCTTCAGATTTTCGATGTGGGCAAAATGATGGTTGCAATGCCAGACATATAAAGCAAGATAATTTCTCAGATCATAATTCTGGTTTTGCTCGGGATGATGAAAAGTTCTCTCGAATTGCTTATTAGTAAGGGTTTTAAGCAAAGCAGTCCATCGTTGGTGAGTCCCTTTTATCATTCTCATAGCAGGTTTTATCGGCATATTGACACTGTCCTGAAGTTCTGCCCATTTGGCCTCATCATAAGGTCTTATGGTTGGGTTATCTTCCGTTAATGCCAGTTTCAAACGGATAAAACTGTTGATATGACTGTCTGCAATATGGTTCACAAGCTGTCTTACCGTCCATCCTCCTTCTCTGTAAGGCGTGTCCAACTGATCATCAGAGAGATTCTCTATTGAGTTTTTCAGTTTTTCAGGAAAGTTTTTGATGACTTTAATGTATTCATCAAGTTTAATATCACAGATGCTCTCAGGTTGCTGGTACTCACCTATTGGAAACCTCTTCTGGTCTAAGTTGCTCATTTTATTAATTTTATTTTTTAAAGTCTCAGCTGTGTCCGGTCATTAATTTTTGGACGTTTTTTTTAAATAGAAGTGGGCGTAAATTTATCAAAAATTCAAGAATCTAAAATGAAAAATACGTTAATTGTATTTATTACGGATCAATTTCAAAACTTGGTGGCTAGGCAAAAAGTGAATTAGTCTCAAAACTTAAGTAGCAGATGATCCGATTTGTTTTGCTAACAAAAAAAATTATAACATTAAGAAATTAAGATCTTAAAATATGGGGTGCTTAAAGAACTTAAAAAATCAATTTATTGATTTCTTCATTCATAACAATAAGCATACTGCTTAAATCCTTAATGTTTAAATTAAGAAATAAACTAAAGTTTATTGAGGTTAAGAAAATTAAGTTCAAATTTAAACAGACTCTTATAGTTTTTGACTATACTTATTTTATTCCCAAAGTTTCGAAACTAAGTCTTCATTACATAGAATTTACTAATAAAAAAGCTCCAATTCTATTAAAATTGAAGCTTATTATTTAAATCGCTGTGCTAGTAACCATGCAAATCAATGCCCTCGGTTCTCTGTAACGTTATTTTCTTACCCATTTTCTTTTGAATCACTCTGAAGTGTTGTAATTCATCATCCGTCAGAATATTGATAGCCGTTCCTTTTTCATTGGCACGACCGGTTCTACCAATTCGGTGAATATAATCCAAAGGCGAACGTGGCAGCTCATAATTGATCACACATGGTAAAGACTCAATGTGAATACCACGGCCAATAAGGTCTGTAGCGACTAAAATCTGAGCTCCGTTTACTTTAAACTCTTCCAGATTATTTCTTCGGGCACCCTGTGATTTCTGACTGTGAATGGCTACTGCCTTAATTTTATTCTTTTTAAGTTTTTCAACCAGATTATCGGCAGATCTTGTAGAGGAAACAAAGATCAATGCTTTTTCCACTTTCTTTTCTTTAATTAAATAGCGTAAGAAAGGTCCTTTGTTTTCAGGAGAAACATGATAAGCCAATTGTTCGATATTATCAATTTCAACTTCTTCCTTTTTAATCTCAATCATCGTAGGATTAATGGACAAACGCTCCTTCATTTCAGACACTTTATCATTTAAAGTCGCCGAAAACAAAGTCGTTTGCCTTCCGACAGGCATCAGAGCGAAAAGTTTATTCATTTCTTCTCCAAAACCTAACTGAAACATTTTATCCGCTTCATCAATGACCAAATGCTGAATTCCTGAAATACTTAAAGCATTATGATCAATCAAATCCAATAAACGGCCCGGTGTTGCAATAAGAACTTCTACTCCAAACATTCCTTTCATCTGCGGATTAATAGAAACTCCCCCATAAACAGCCATCGTACGGATCTCGCGCTTCAGGTTTTCTGTAAAAGCTCTGAAAACTTCATCAATCTGAATCGCCAGTTCACGGGTAGGAACCAATATTAATACCTGAACATTACGGTCTTTTTTAACTTCTGCGTTTTGTAATTTCTCTAAAATAGGCATCACAAAACAAGCTGTTTTTCCGGAACCGGTCTCTGCAATTCCCATCAGATCTTTTCCCTCCAAAATAACAGGAATAGCCTGCTCCTGAATCGGGAACGGCTTCAGATAGCCTAATTTATTGACAGAACGAATAATATTGTGTGATAATCCTAACGACTCAAATGACATAAAATACTTATTTCCTGCAAAGATAAGCTATTGATATTTGGTTTATATCCAGAAACCGAATGCTGATTGCAATTATTTTCTTTTTAGACGAAAAATTTATATTGCCGATTTGTCCGATAATTCAGTTTTGGACAATTTTTTGAGTATTTTTATCCAAAATTCGAGAAATCTAAATATGAAAAAAGCGTTAATAATCGTAGATGTACAGAATGATTTCTGTGAAGGCGGCGCATTAGCAGTTCCGGAAGCGAATGAAGTGATTCCATACATCAATCTTCTGATGGAGGAAAATGAATATGACCAAATTGTTCTCACCCAGGACTGGCATCCTGCCGATCATAAAAGTTTTGCCAGCAATAACAACAGAAAAGTCGGTGAAAGCATTATCCTGAACGGTGTCCCACAGTTTATGTGGCCTGATCACTGTATCCAGGGAACTTTCGGGGCAGAATTCCATAAAGATTTAAACAGAGATAAAGTCACCCATATCATTCAAAAAGGAAAAAATACTGAAATCGACAGCTACAGTGGATTTCAGGACAACAATCACTTTATGAAAACAGGACTTGATGATTTCCTTAAATACCATGAAATCCAGTTGCTTGAAGTCGTGGGTCTTGCGATGGATTACTGTGTGAAATTCACCTGTACAGATGCGGTGGCCAACGGATATATCACATGTCTTCACTTCAACGGAACAAAAGCGGTTAATGTGAAGCCGGAGAATGGCAGAGATGCTATTTATGAAATGATCCAGAAGGGGGTTACGATTTTGGGGTAATTTAATGAGAAGGAATTAATTGGGTGCGAGATTCGGGTTCCGGGATCGTGCTACAAATTAATTTTCAGTTTATAATGGTCTATACATAATTAAGACGCGGTTTTTCTGCGTCTTTTTTGTTGTGTATAACTTTTTGACTACCACTTCTTTTTGCTCCAAAAAAACCACCCATTCAGCGAAGGGATGAAAACCATTTCCCATAAACATAAATATTTCCACGCATCATCCCGGAACCCGAATCTCGCACCAAGCTCATACCATATAATTTCAGCCCCACTTCTCAGATAATTATCTATATTTGAAAGAAATACGCTGAATGAAAAAAAGCATTGTATTGGCAGCATTTTTCACTGCTGTTCTTGGGAACGCTCAAAATACAGCAGATCCCACATTCAAATATCTGGAATATGACATCCAGAAAATTCAAAGTCTTTACAAAAACAAAAAAACATCGGTAAAAGAAGTGGTGGAAGCCTATCTGAAGCGCATCAATGATGTTGATAAAAACGGAATTAAGCTTAATTCAATTATCACGGTCAATCCGGATGCGGTCAGAATTGCAGACTCTTTGGATCATATCAGTTCAAAATTTAAAGATAAACCGCTGTTTGGAATTCCTGTTTTATTGAAAGACAATATAGACACCCGAGATAAAATGCCGAATACTGCAGGATCTCTGGCATTGAAGAATTCTTTTCCGTTGCAGGACAGTTATCTGGTGAAAAAATTAAGAGAAGCCGGCGCCGTCATCATCGGGAAAACCAATCTCAGCGAATGGGCCAACTTCCGGGGAATGAAATCTACCAGCGGCTGGAGCGGACTCGGTGGCCTGACAAAAAACCCCTATATTTTAGACAGGAATACCTGCGGATCCAGTGCCGGTTCCGGAGCGGCCATCTCTGCCAATCTGGGCATTGTAGCTATTGGTACGGAAACCAACGGATCTATCGTCTGTCCTTCCAGTATCAATGGAATTGTAGGGTTAAAACCAACGGTTGGATTAATTTCAAGACAGGGAATCATCCCTATTTCAAGCACACAGGACACGCCTGGACCTATGGCTAGAACGGTGAAAGACGTTGCGATAAGTTTGGGAACTATGGTAGGCGAAGATAAAAATGATGTAAAAACCTTTGGTAATACTCCATTTCTCCATAAAGATTACACCCGATTTCTCAATTTAAAAGGATTGAATGGCAAAAGATTAGGATATGTAAAAGGAATCACCCACGGCGCCAGCAAAAAAGTAGATGATCTCTTTTTACAGACCTTAAAAGTTCTGGAAAGTCAGGGAGCTGTTATCGTTGAAATAGAAAAAGATCTGCTTTCCGAAGAAGTCCATGAAAAGTCTCTGGAACTGATGATTGATGAGTACAAAGATGGGATCAACGATTATCTTGCCTCACTGGGCAAAAACGCACCGGTGAAAAATATAGACGAACTGATCGCTTTCAATAAAAACAATAAAGAAGAACTGAAATATTTCGGACAGGAATATCTTGAAATAGCAGCTAAAAGCAAAGGCACCAAAGAAGAAGGCTATGCTAAAGCCGTAAAAACAGCACAGGAAGGCAGCCGTGAGAAAGGGATAGATCTCGCCATGAAAAAATATAATCTGGATGCGATTATTTCCCCTACCACAACGGAAGCCTGGAAAACAGATTTAGAAAATGGAGACCATTATTCTTTCGGAAGCGCAGATGCAGCAGCCATCGCAGGATATCCAAGCATTACGCTGACGATGGGCTATATCAATGGACTTCCTGTTGGAATCTTATTTTCTGCTGAAAAGTGGAGTGAAGGAAAACTGATTAATATGGCTTATACTTTTGAGCAGACGAATCCGCAGAGGAAGGTTCCGCAGTTTTTGAAGGAATAACGGGGTCCGGGATACGAGTTGCGAGGTTTCGAGATTCGGGTTTTGAGAAGATGGGATTTTAGTTCAACTTAAAGTTTAATTGGATCAATTTAAAAACTTGAGGAGAGGATATTTTTTTTGACGCAAAGAAATTGATTATCCTACTGATAAAAGGGAAGCAAAGGCGGAATCAATTTCATTGATTCGATTAAGCGGATGTTTTACACCTATAGCATCATCAGTGACGTAGTCACAGTCTTTGCCTTCCTCAAAACTAAACGTTAACAAGATGAAGCTTTGCGTTAAAAAAAGCTTATCTGCTCCCCCCAAAAAAAAAGCGCGGAAATAAAATTTCCGCGCTTTTTATACTTTATAATTCTCTTCTAATGCTTAGAATTCAGCTTTCAATTATGAAACTGAAAAAGTTCTGCTTTGCGACCATAACCCGAATCTCGAATCTCGAAACCCGTACCACGAATCCAGCAACACGCTATTAAAGCATTTTAAGATTATTAACTTCCAGTTCTGTAAGGATTCTCCAGTGTCCACGTTTGATGTTTTTCTTGGTCATTCCAGCAAACATTACTCTGTCTAAAGCTTCCACTTCGTATCCAAGTCTTTGGAAAATTCTTCTGATAACACGATTCCATCCGATATGAATTTCAATTCCGATTTCATTTTTAGGTTTCCCTTCAATGAATGAAATCTGATCTACTACCGCTATTCCTTCGTCAAGACGAATTCCTTCTACGATAAGTCTCATGTCTTCATTGGTCAGTTTTTTATCCAGCGTCACATGATAGATCTTTTTAGCATCAAAAGATGGATGCGTCAGTTTTTTCGTCATGTGTCCGTCATTCGTTAAAAGAATAACTCCGGTTGTAGAACGGTCAAGTCTTCCAACAGGGAAAAGACGGTACGGTGATGCATTCGCTACCAGATCCATTACGGTTTTTCTGGCTTTGTCATCTTTAGTGGTAGAAATATATCCTTTCGGTTTATTTAAAAGCACATATACCGGTTTTTCAGGAGTGATACCCTGTCCGTCAAAAACTACTTTATCGGTCTTCTGAACCTGATAGCCCATTTCACTCACCACTACTCCGTTTACTTCTACCAGCCCCTGCGTGATCAGTTCGTCAGCTTCTCTTCTGCTGCAGATCCCGGAGTTGGCGATATACTTGTTAAGACGGATGGTGTCTTTATGAACATCTTTTTCAATCTTGTTTAACCTTCTTTTCTGTACAAAAGATCTTGCCTTGTCTTCATCTTTGTCATCGCCGGCAGATGGTCTTCTTCCATATTTCAGGCTGCCTCTTTCATACTTGTCTCTGGTATCAAAACTTTTTGTACCTCCTCTTTTTGCAGCTGGTTTACCGAAAGTCTTTCTTTCACGTCCTTCACTTGAATTGGTAATGAAAGCTCTGCTTGCCGTTTTTTCACCTGCCTCTTCATCGCTGCTTTTGGCACTGTCATCACTTCTTTTGAAAGGTTTCTGTCCAAACTTTGAATTACTGCCTTTGTTGTCAAAATTTCTTTCGCCTGCTTTAGGAAAAGGTTTCTTAAAAGGTTTTGATCCTGAAGAATTTCCAGATCTGGAAGCACGAGAATCATCAGAATTGTTTCTTGTTGAAGTTCTTGGTCTTTTTGGTCTTTCTGAATTATTATTATCTCTGCTCATTTCTAAAAATTTCTGCAAAGATAGTAATTTAGTTACGAGTTAAAAATTAAGAATCATAACTTTGCAGAATAGTTTTATTTTAATTTTAAAGAAACCCCAATAATGATAACAATATTAAACGATGATTTTTCTCAATTAAACAATTTTCTACACGGAAAATCTTTCAGTAAAATCTTTATTTTAGTTGATGAAAACACCCATGAATATTGTCTTCCGGTTCTTTTAGGCAACATGGAAACAGATTTAGGTTTTGAAATTTTAGAGATTGAAGCCGGTGAGGAAATGAAAAATATCCAAACGGCCAATCAGCTTTGGGAAATTCTTACCGAAATGCAGGCGGACAGAAAAGCACTGGTCATCAATCTTGGTGGCGGGGTGATCACAGATATGGGCGGTTTTATCGCATCTACCTATAAAAGAGGCATTCAGTTCATCAATATCCCTACTACCCTTTTATCCATGTGTGATGCTTCTATAGGCGGAAAAACAGGAATAGATCTGATGCATTATAAAAATATGGTGGGAACTTTTGCCTTCCCGGAACAGATTTTTATTTATCCTAAATTTTTAGAAACACTTCCTTTTAAAGAACTGCGAAGCGGTTTTGCAGAAATGCTGAAACACGGTCTTATTGCTGATAAAGCCCATTGGGATAGTTTGATTCAAATTCACAAGCTGGATGTGGAAACGGTGGTTCCTCATATTCAGACTTCCATGGACATCAAACAGGACGTTGTAGAAAAGGACTTCCATGAAAAAAATATCAGAAAAACCCTGAATTTCGGGCATACCATAGGACATTCAGTGGAAAGTCTTTGTCTGAGCCGGGGAAATCCTATTCTTCATGGTGAGGCTGTAGCTATGGGAATGATTTGTGAAGCACACCTGGCTAATCTTGAAAACCTTATCACTGAAGAAGATGCCACTTTCATCATTGAAAACATTCAGAGGTATTACTCTTACCTTGATATCAGCGACTTTACGGACGAGAGTATTACGGAACTTCTGCTTAACGATAAAAAGAATACAGACAGCAAAATCAATTTCTCCCTGCTTACGGGAATAGGATCATGTACTTATGATTACCAGTGCAGTCAGGAAAATATTTTGAAATCTTTAGAATTTTACAGAAAACTGGATACTGTTTAAATACTACCCGGAATTTTGAAGCCGGAAATCATTAAGATATGCCAACTAACCATGTCAAGGTTTTGAATCTTGACATGGTTCTAATTAACGGGAACTATTAAAAATTACTGACTCATACTCTCTCTCAGCTTCCATTCCTAATTCCCCGATATTTTTCGCTGTAAACGCTGTTTTATCGTCTGATAAACCTCTTCCAGCTCATGGGTATCATTATATAAATAAGGAAGGTAAAAACCGACTCCCTCTACTTTAACTCTTATCTTATTTCCCAGCCATTTATCAATGATTATCTCGACTGTCAGCTGATCCGTAAAATAAGCTTTCTCCATTTTTGTACGAAAAAACATAGAGACTGCATGGAAGTTTCGTGTTCCGGTCCCAAAGTCATAGATCGGGAAAAACTCAAAACTGTCATCGTTTATAATAAGTTGGACAATCTTTTTCCTCCGGATAAATAATTTGATTCCCATGAAAATACTGTACAGTGATGCCAGGAATAAAATGATCAACAAAACCAGCATCATTATAAGCGCAGCAGACTTTCCGGTTTGAATTTCTTTCATAATCCCAGGAACTGAGGGAAGCAAAAAATAAATAAAAAATGCCGGCATTACGATCATTACAACACTGAACGTGGTGCTTCTGTAGGACGAAATAAAAAACAATTTCTGTCCGGGAGTATCCCGACAATCCGTCGTCACAGGCACAGGATCTGTTGTAAATGCAGTATAAATAAATTTTACAGTCAAAAACAGGATCACAGTACCCACACCTGCCATCATATAAATAGTAAAAGGATATTCAACCATGCCTGAAAGCATGACAAACATGGCTATCATCATCAACACAGCAATGGAAACCGTAAATTTTATAATCTTTTTATGTTCCATAATCGCAGCTTTCTTTTTTATAACCTGTCTTGTTGAGAATTCAAAAACGATCCTATCCTAAGTTTTAAAAGCTTAATTTACAATATTACAGTTAATTATGAAATAACACTGTTTTTAACTTATTTTAATAGAATATAGAACAGTTTTTAAGGGTTTGCAATTTAGATCATGTCTAAACAAACGTTTAATAGGATAGTTAAAATACTAACATCCAACCATTTAAATGCATTACAAGCAAAATCACTACGCCTTTTTATACTGACTTTTGTCATGTAAATTATTTTTGGCAAGCAATTTGAAAGATACTCTGCGTTCAACCAAAAAATTGAACAGTAGTAAAATTTAAAATTAAGAATAGTAAAATATTAAAAAAATTAAAGTTATGAAAAAGTTAATTTTAGGATTAGCAGTAACTGCAAGTTCACTGGCATTCGCACAACAGACTCCAAAATCTTCTTCTAACCCTGTAACATTCGGTGTGAAAGGTGGGATGAACGTATCTTCTCTTTCTAAAGACGAAGGTTTAGATGATCAAAAATCTAAAATCGGTTTCAATGCAGGTGTATTTGCTAACATTCCAGTTGCAGAATCATTCAGCATTCAGCCGGAGGTTTTATACTCTCAGTATGGAGCAAAAGCAGATTATACTGTATTAGGAAACAAGTTTTCTTCTTCAACTAAATTAGATTATATCGCAGTACCGGTAATGTTCCAGTACAACCTGATCCCTAATCTTTTTGTAGAAGCAGGTCCTGAATTCGGATTCCTGGTAAGTGCAAAAAACAAAATCAAAAACGAAAGTAACGGAAACTCTTCAACTTCTGATAACTACAAAGATGATTTAAAATCTTTCAACTTTGGTATCGGTCTTGGAGCAGGATATTACTTCACAGATAACTTCGGAATTACAGCGAGATACGTTGCTGGTTTAACAGACGTAGCTAAAGACAGACCTAATGGATCTGATGCTGTAAAAAACAATACATTCCAGGTAGGATTAGCTTATAAATTCAAATAATAAGCTTTAACATTCAGATAACAAATTTTATATTCAATAGAAAGCCGGCCTATTTATTTAGTCCGGTTTTTTTGTGTTTAAATTTTCTCCATTCAGCATTTTTGGCAAGAAGTTTGCGTATATCTGAGAAGCTGGAAAACATGATATTTCAATCAACGTAAGACAGCAAAAAAAGTTTCTTCATATACAAATTGATTTCAATAGAAAAGGTCAGGTTTATTCATTTAAGCCTGACCTTTTCGCGTAAAACATGATATTTATCAGTTTAATCCCTTTGGCGGGAATTTTGATGCAGTGTGAAAGCATAAGTATAAACTTTAAAAATCATGAAAAAACTAATTTTAGGATTGGCATTTGCTGGAAGCCTTTTGGTGAATGCACAGGAAAAAACTAAATCTGCATCTGCATCACCGATTACTTTCGGGGTTAAGGCAGGATTGAACGCTTCTACGCTTACCAAATATGATGGGTATGACGGGTATGATAATGACCAGAAACTGAAGCCAGGTTTTAATGCAGGAGTATTTGTAAATATTCCGGTAGCAGAGAAATTCAGCGTTCAGCCGGAAGTTCTTTTTAGCCAATTAGGTTCAAAAACTGAAGAAAGAGAGGTGTACTACAATAATTCTGATAAATTCAGAAGAGAATCTGATTACAAAAAAACACTGAATTATCTTACCGTTCCTGTAATGGTGCAGTATAATATCCTTCCTCAGCTTTATGTAGAAGCAGGACCAGAATTCGGATTTCTTCTAGGAGGAAAAGACAAAGGAGATTTTACTCTTACACAAACTTCAGGAAGTACTACGACCACACAAACGACAAGCTTTTCCAACAACATTGTTAAAGATCTTCACAATAAATTCAATTTTGGAATCGGTATCGGCGCAGGATATTACTTTACTCAGAACTTTGGGGTAACAGCTAGATTTACAGCGGGTATTACAGATATTTATAAGCATAACACTGGAGATGCGGTTAGAAACAATGCATTTCAGGTGGGTGTAGCTTACAAATTCAAATAATCAGTATTTTAGATCATAAGATGTCTGAATTTTATTTAATTCAGTATCGATCAAAGCATTACAAAAGATCAGGCTTATTCATTTAAGTCTGGTCTTCTGTTTATAATACGACTTTTTTTAATTACTCACTTTGATGGGAATTTCACCAAAGGCTGAGAAAATAATTTAAACTTTATAATCATGAAAAAACTCATTTTAGGATTGACCATTTCGTTGGGTTCGCTTGCATTTGCACAGGAAAAAACAGAAGCTAAATCTAAATCTCCCATTACTTTTGGAGTAAAAGGGGGTATGAACATCTCTACCGTTAGCGAAGTATATGACAATGGTTGGATGTATTCTGACCAAAAAGCAAAAATTGGTTTTAATGCCGGAGTTTTTGCCAACATTCCAATCTCAGAAAAATTCAGTCTTCAGCCGGAAATATTATACAGCGGACTGGGTGCAAAAATAGAAACCAGCAGAATGTTTGATCTCGGCCCTATGACCAAATTAGAAGGAAAGGAAACTCTTTCGTTAAGTTACCTATCCGTACCTGTAATGTTTCAATATAATATCATTCCTGATTTATATGTAGAGGCCGGACCTGAATTTGGGTTTCTTCTAGGCGGAAGATCTAAGGGAGAATGGACTGACACTACAGATAATATCAAGACTACAACAAGCTATTCTGATAAACTTTCAAACGGTTTATTCAATAAATTCAATTTTGGAATCGGGATTGGAGCCGGATATTATTTCACTCAAAATCTTGCAGTGACAGCTAGGTTTACAGCAGGTATTACAGATATCTATAAGCACGACAATGGAAATGCAGTTAGAAATAATGCATTCCAAGTTGGTTTAGCTTACAAATTCAAATAGAGATATATTATTTTCAAGTTAATGTCGGGTCTTTTCGGAGATCCGGCATTTTTTATGGATATGTATTTTGCCAAGGGTATCAATTATCTTATCTGCTTTCGTCTTATTTTTTCAGGTTTAATTCTATATTAAATCATCAACATAAATGCATTTTAGTATAAAATCGTTTCCAAAAAACAAAATTCCATAACATAATTTTTCATAAAATTTCGTTAAAACAGCGGAAAACAGAATCCGGAAAACCTTCACAAAAGCCCTTCAGGTAAGGGTTTTCCGAGTTTGGCAAGCATTTTGCAAAATAATTCAAGTCTGATTGAAAAACCAGACACGAAGTACAACAGTAAAATTAAAAAATAAAATTATGAAGAAGTTATTTCTAGGGTTGGCAGTTACTGCTGGCATGATGACATTTGCTCAAGAAACAAAAACAGTAACTCCGGAACCCATCAAAAAAGAAAAACAACCGATCAGATTTGGTATCAAAGCAGGGGGAAACTCTTCTTACTTCAGTGAGCAGAAATTAAGCCTAAATAACCAGAAAGTCGGATTCCATGCTGGGGTTTTAGTTAATATTCCAATTTCTCAAAAATTCAGCTTACAACCAGAGGTTTTATACAATCAGTTAGGAGCAAGAAGCGTGATCTCATCTACGGATGTAACTACGGGTGCTACGAACGTTAAAACGAAGAGCGAATACAAAACTACCATGAACTATATTTCAGTTCCTTTAATGGTACAAATGAGACCTACTGAAAGATTTTATGTAGAGGCAGGTCCTGAATTCAGCTATTTCATCAACGGGAAAAACTCCGGAGACAGCACGATTTCTACGACAACAGGTGGTGTTACCACAACTCAGTCTGTATCTAACTCTGAAGACATTAACAAAGATAACGTTAACAAGTTTAACCTAGGTTTAGGTTTAGGTCTTGGATATGATGTTACTCAAAACCTGGGGATCAACGCAAGATACATCAACAGTCTTACGGATATGAGAAACCAAAAGCCTGAAGGTACAGAACCATTGAACCACAGAGCGTTTCAGTTAGGTCTGAATTACAAGTTCTAATAAGAGACAATCAATTATTTAACCTATAGTAAAGCCCGGATTTAATTTTTTTAAGTCCGGACTTTCGTTTTTTGGCTCTGGTGGCTTCGAGTGCCTCAGCCACCAGATATTTGTCACTCTTTGAATGCTTTTCGATGTATTGGATTTACGTATCTTGAAACGCTCAAACCCTAAAACACTCCCACTCTCAAACCCGTACCTCGCATCCTGAAACACTCTAGCTCTAAAACGCTCAAACTCTCAAACCTCTTTACCGGTTATTCAAATATTCTCGGATCATCGCTGATTACACCGTCTATTCCCATATCTTTTAATTCTTTTAATCTTTCTTTCGTGTTGACGGTCCATGGGATCACTTTCATACCCAATGCATGGCATTCCTGTACCAATTTTGAAGTAACGAGGGTGTGATCAGGACTGTAAATAGTTGGGGTAAAACTTAGAAATTTCATATCTCCGGCTACACCATTCAAATGATTCGGATATTCTTTGAATTTTTCGGTGGGTATATTTTCGAAATGAGCCTGCTGTTGAACTATCTTTTTATCATCCACTTTTTCTACCAGTAAAGCAGTCATGATCTTAGGATATTCCTTATGAATGATTTCCAGTGTTCTGGGGTCAAACGACTGAATAATTACCCGGTCCTGAATACCTTTTTTGACAATAATTTCCATCATCAGCTTTACAAATTCCTTAGGTTCCGGATGAAATATGTTGTCAGAAAACGGACGTGTTTTAGTTTCTATATTATAAAAAGGCAAGGGTCTTTTCAGTTCACGGGAATAAGCCTCACAGGCATCTATTACATCTGCGAAGAGCGGCTTCTGAACCTTCATCTTCTTCTGGTCAGGATAGCGGTCAAGTTTCTTTGAGCCTACATCAAAGGTTTGAATCTTTGCATAGGACATATCATAAATTTTATAGTAAAACCCTGAGTCTTTAGGAATATAGGTTCCATCAGGTTTTGTTATTAATTCAGGGGAAAGGAAAGCATCATGGGAAAGGATTACTTTTTTGTCTTTCGTGATCGCAAGGTCCATTTCCAGCGTCGTCACATTCATTTTCAGGGCATTCTTCATGGCCGGAATTGTATTTTCGGGATATAAGGACTTTCCTCCGCGATGCGCCTGATTATCGAAAGACTGAGAGGAATACCATTGGGCCAATACCAGAAAAGCACCCGTTAAAAATACGTTCTTCATTTCGCTACAGTTTAAGAGAACAAATTTAGAATTTGCCCATGTACTGTATAATAAAGGAATATTAAGCTTTTGATACATTTATAAGAACAAAAAGAAGCCAGACTCAATGCCTGGCTCCTTCTTTTATTTTGAATGGTAGAATATTAATTAAATAATTCTACCTCCTCTCCTTTTTCTACAGGGTATTCTTCTGTGAAACATCCGAAACAGTGGTTGGAAGATCCTAAAATTTCTTTCAGGTTTTCTGTGCTTAAGAACTCTAAAGAGTCTACACCCAGATAATCTCTAAGCTCTTCGGTGGTCATGTTGGCTGAAATCAAATCATCTTTTGAAGGAGTATCGATTCCTAAGTAGCACGGAGCAATAATAGGTGGAGAAACACTTCTGAAGTGGATCTCTTTTACGCCTGCATCCTTTAGTATTTTCACCAATCTTTTGGAAGTAGTTCCTCTTACGATAGAATCGTCGATGATCACTACTCTTTTATCCTTGATCTCTGAAATAATCGGGTTAAGCTTAAGATTCACTACCCTTTCTCTCATTTCCTGAGTCGGAACAATGAAACTTCTTCCGATGTATCTGTTTTTGATCAGAACCGGACGGAAAGGTATTCCGGAGGCTTTTGAGAACCCTATGGCAGCCGGAACTCCCGAATCAGGAACCCCGATCACGATATCAGCTTCTACAGGTGCCTGCTCCCAGATCTTTTCCCCGGACTTTTCTCTGATTTCATATACATTGATATTTTCCAGCGTAGAGTCAGGTCTTGCGAAGTAGATGTATTCAAAAGAACAGATTCTCTGCTTCCCTCTTGCTTCATTCACCATATAAGACTGAAGTTTTCCAGGCTCATTTTCGTTGGTATAAATGATCTCTCCCGGAAGGATATCACGTACATACTGGGCGCCTACTGCATCCAAAGCCACAGATTCAGAAGCCACAACGTAAGTATTTTCGTTAACAGCACCTAAAACCAATGGACGGATTCCGTTGAAATCTCTGAATGCAAAGAATTTATTTCTCGTCATCCCTACTACGGAATAAGCGCCTTCAATTTTCTCCATGGTGGCTTTGATGGCTCCACGAAGTCCTAAATCAAGATTTTTCTGGATCAATCTTAAAATAACCTCAGAATCGGAAGTAGCCCTGAAGACAACGCCTTCAGCTTCCAGTTCATTTTTTAATTCTCTCGCATTGGTAAGGTTACCATTATGCGCTATAGAAAGAATAATCTGGTCGTACTCGTTTTTCGCGAAGAACGGCTGGAAATTATACTTCTTTTTGTCTCCTGCAGTGGTATAACGGGTATGCCCGATTGCAGAATTTCCCATAAAAGCCTCAGGTTCCTGAATTTCTTTATAAACGTCTAAAACCAGTCCTTCATCTTTCATGTTGGTGATTCTTCCATCTTTTAAAACGGAAATACCACACGCTTCCTGTCCTCTGTGCTGGAGGGCAAAAAGGCCGAACTGTGAAAGCGAAAACGTATCGAGATCATTGTCAGAATACAGTCCGAAGATTCCGCACTCCTCATTGGGAGCATCCAGTCTTTCTTCTTCCTGCGTTCTGAAAAGATTCCTCCCGTAGGTCTGGCCTTTAAACTGTTTTAAATATTCACTTTTATGAATGTCTAAACTTTTCATTTCTATTTTTTCTAAATTAGAAGTTAGATATTAGATGTTAGAAATTAGTCTAAGTCAACTTCAATTATAATTTTAAACTTTCTTTTAATGAGTATATCATCTTCTGAATTTCAGCTAAAAGTTCTTTTAAAGGTACTACTTTAGCTTCAGAAATAAAACCCAGATCTATTAATAACTGTAATTGGGTTTGCAGTTCATAGGTAGAACCAAATGCAATTCCAAGAAATTGATAGAACTCATTTTTATTATTTCTTCCAGCTCCTTCAGCAATATTAGAGGGTATTGAAACGGCACATCTTCTTATTTGAGAAAGTAAGCCAAATTTTTCTTCAACTGGCAGTTCTGCAGAAACCAAATAAACTTCTTTTACCAAAGCCATCGATTTCTTCCAGACCTTCAAATCTTCTATCCGGTGCGATTTCATACTAATTTCTAATATCTAACTTCTAACTTCTCCAATTTACTTACCAAGTAAATTTTTCAGTCGGTTGTAGATCTCTACGTAAGCTTCCGTCACTTCTCCAAGATCTCTTCTGAATCTGTCTTTATCCAGTTTCTTCATGGTATCTTTATCCCAAAGTCTGCATGTATCAGGAGAAATTTCGTCAGCAAGGATAATTTCCCCGTCTGCAGTTTTTCCTAATTCAATTTTGAAATCAACCAGGATGATGTTCATTTTATCAAAAAGATCGATCAGGATTTCGTTGATATCAGAAGTAAGCTCATACATTTCATCCAATTCCTCATAAGTTGCTGCTCCTAAGAAAACGGCATGGTGATCGTTGATAAGCGGATCTCCCAACTCGTCTTTTTTGTAGCAGATATCGAAGATGGTCACCGGAGATTTAATTCCTTCTTCCACTCCTAATCTCTGAGCCATACTTCCTGCAGAGTAATTTCTTACCACCATTTCCAATGGAATGATGGATACTTTTTTTACCAGCTGCTCTCTCTCGTCTAATTGTTTGATGAAATGAGTTTTAATCCCTTTTTCATTTAAGTATTCAAAAATCAGAGTGGTGATCGCGTTGTTCATTTCGCCTTTCAAATCAACAGACCCTCTTTTTTGAGCGTTAAATGCTGTAGCGTCGTCTTTAAAACGTACCACTACTTCATTAGGATTATCGGTAGCAAATACCTGTTTTGCTTTACCTTCGTACAACATTTCTTTCTTTTCCATTTCTAAATTCTTATTAGTTAGATTTATTTTATATTACTTTATTAAAATTCCTGTTAATACAGCCAATCCGAAACTCAACAACGTTCCGATCAGTACATATTCCGTGAGTTTTCTCTGTTTAGCCTGCGCCAGATCACTGAATCTGAAAACCGATTTGGCAGCCACCATAAAACCTACGCCTTCCCAGTGGTTCACCATAATAAAAGTGAAAACCAGAAGACGTTCTAAAATTCCAATATATTTTCCTGCACTCGACAGCGATTCGGTCTGCAAACTGCTTTGCGTTTCCGGAACCGGTGTCCATGAAGACAATAATATTTTAATAAAAATGGAGGCAGGTGTTGACAGAAACAATGCTGCCATCGCTATTTTTAAAGTTTCCTGATTGCTCAGAAAATCAAAATTGAATTCTTTGAAATAAAATGAAATTCCCAGAATCACAAGAATATGCAGCATCTGGTCAATGAAAAACCATCTTTTCTTATTCTTTACGTTTTGAAAGATCAGTTTTGAAGCATCAATGATAAGATGCGTGATCCCAACCAAAATGGAAACCCACCACAGATCTGCGTTCCAGAGGAAAATAAAACTTAAAACAGTATGGATCAGAACATGCAGGTACAAATACGGGCTTTTCAGCTTACGGCGTTCCTTATCTGCAACCCAAGAATCTGGCTGAAGAATAAAATCTCCGAATAGATGTGCCAATATGAGTTTAGTAAAGATCATGCTTACAGTTCTGAGATTTTCTTTCTAAAATATTGATTAGTTTCTACGATAAGTTCGTAGTTGGCGCGTTTCAGCCTCTGACTTACGGAGGACTGTGAGATGGCAAATTTCTTGGCGAGATCTTCCTGTGTGATATCCTGGTTCATGATCATTTCGTGAATGATCTCTGCCGTGGCTACCGTCCAGCTGTCGAAATCTTTGGAAGACCATTTCAGGAGGATGTTTAAATCCCGGTCTACGGCTTCGTTGGAGGTTTTTATAGAAACGGTGTGTCCGTCGCTTTTAAGGTCGTTGAGCAGTCGTCCGGAATGTACATAAGCCGTTCCATTGGATTCTGTGATTTTTTCAGAGGAAAAATTCTCTTCACCAATGCCTATAGCAATTCTTACATCTAAATTTTCCTGACTTCTTATGAGAGACTTTATGGCTAGAAAACGCCAGAACACTTCATCAATGCTACACTTAAACTGGAACTCGTCTCCTCTGTAGATTTCCCATGCGAGCGGTGAACTTCCCCAGTTTTCCAGGAGATTCTTGAGTCTGGTGATCCAAACTTCCGTGTCTGCATGCTGTGAATTTATAATATCACCGGTTATGACCGCTATCATTATGCAAATATAAGCATAATTACTTATAAATAAAAAATATAAGCAGAAACACTTATAGATATTGATTATTAGTGAATCTGCTTATATCAATTATGTATTGTTTATAAGCTTTTTAGCGAAATGAATAAAAATTAATTGCCATTATATGTAAGATTGCTTTGCTCCGTTTGCAATGACTGTTAGGTATATTTTTTATTTTTTAATAAACTGATACACTTTTTCATCAAGCTTTAAAAAATAGAAACCGGTAGAAAGATTCTGAAGAGAAATATTCTTCTTGTTTCTGAACGGATCCTTCTCCGTATAAATCACTTTTCCTGAAACATCCAGTACCTGAGCCATTTTAATATCCTGAGTTTCTCCGCTTACAAAAAGATCATCATGAACCGGGTTCGGATAAATCTTAAATTCTTTGTTTGAAGTGATAAGATCAGTCGTAGATAAAGTTCCCCCAAGATTCTGGCAGTAGTTTATAGCATAAGAATCCCATTCACTTAAAGTAAATGTGCTTGTCGGCTGGTTGACTGTGCTTTTTCTGTAAAGAGAAATATTACCATTTGCATTCGCCGTACTTTTCACACCGACTCCATCTACAGTACCAAAACCCTTATAGGCCAATTCTACATATTGACTTCCTGTATACGTCATAGGAGTAGAAGCCGTAACAAATTTAGCTTGTGAATTAGTATAACACGTGAATGCAGCGTTGGGATTTAAAACGACAAATGTTTGATTATTGGCAATTTTACCCTCAAGCTGAAAACTATCTGAGAAATAATAACTGGTTCCACTGCTAAACTGAATATTCAGATTGTAATTATTCAGATTAACTTCATGTCCTGTTTTATTGGTAATTTCTATAGCTTTATTATTGCCACTTCCTTCAATATATTTGGTAATCATTAAATCCTTTGAGAAACCGTCTGAAGCAATGGTGGCTGCCGTTGCGACGTTACTCATTGGAGATTCCAGATATCCCTTATCATAGGATTTTACGGTAAAAGTATAAGTTGTTGATGGAGTCAGCCGATCAATGGTGATATTGGGGCTTTTGGTCGTAGCAATAGGCGTTGCAGCACCATTCATATAAATTTTGTATCCTAAAACATCCGTATCTGTGCTTGGAGTCCAGCTTAAATTGACAAAATTGGCATTCTGTTGAGCCACCGACAGGTTTATCGGTGCAGAAGGTGCCGTTGTATCGGGTGCTTCAGACCAGATTGAATCAACCCAACCCGGGTTATCAATAAATGGATTTCTATTTTTCTGAATACTGTACACCGCATTATTTCTGTCTATTTCCCTTTGTGAAACAGGATCCAAAGCATTCCATTGTTTTAACATCGTAATATAAGCGGGTTCAAAGGCACGTTCTTCCGTTCCATCGAACTGGGATTCGTCATTGGCCGGAGTGGTTCCTGCATTATGATTAAAACCGTTCAGCTTTCCTTCATATCTTACCGCAAAATACAGTAATGCTCTGGCAACATCTCCTTTAAATTCATTGATTGGTTCATAAACACGTCCTGTATACGCCAAACCCGGAGTCGCATCGTTGGCTATCTTTGAACCATTCGTAAAATTATAATAAACTGTTGATCCCGCTACACCATAAGGGTAATTGGACCTTCTCTGATTGATCCATGCATCAACCGGTACTACATAAAACAGATCAGAATACATAGGATAATTACTGATGCTTCCTGTACTGAATGTACTTTGGGGAACCATATGCTCCCGGTTCCACGCCAGCCCTTCGCCTGTAATGGAACCAGATCCCTGCAATTGTGTGGAATTATACTCATACGAATCTGCTCCACCCGGAATTTCTGAGTAAATATCCAATAATATATAGTTCCCATTGGAAGGATTGTTGGTGTTATTATGATCATAATAAACATCTAAATCTGTCTGTTTATAATATTCCTGCAAATCGCCATAGTGCCAATTGACATTCTTTTCAGCAATAATATCATGCAACTTAGACTTCAGGGCGTAGCCCGTAAGTCCTACTGCTCCGTCATAATATCCCGCCGGAATCTGGGCGGAAACAAATGAAGAGATTAAAATAATAGGTAGTAGAAGTTTTTTCATTCCTTAAAAATTGGGAGGCTAAAATAGTAAATTAAAACACTTAAAGTTCTGAATAATTTATTAAAAAATCATTAATTATGATAATATAAAAAATTGATTATTAAAATATTGCGTAAACGATCTTATGAGCTAAACAATTATTTTTCGCTTTCCCGCAATTTAATTATCTTTGGGAACTAACTATTTTATCTATATGAACACAGAGACTATTGACAACATTAAAATGATAGCGGAAACAGCAAAAGAATTTGCTGAGAAAAATATCAGACCTAATATTATGGAGTGGGACGAGAGCCAAACATTTCCAAAAGACTTATTTCACCAGTTAGGAGAAATGGGATTTATGGGGATCGTAGTTCCTGAGCAGTACGGAGGTTCAGGTCTGGGTTATCATGAATATGTTACCATTCTGGATGAAATCTCTCAGGTAGACCCTTCTATCGGTCTTTCTGTAGCAGCACACAATTCACTTTGTACCAATCATATCTATGAGTTCGGAAATGAAGAGCAGAGACATAAGTGGCTTCCACAGCTTGCTTCTGGAAAAGTAATTGGCGCATGGGGACTTACAGAGCACAATACAGGTTCTGATTCAGGAGGTATGTCTACAACTGCTGTAAAAGACGGCGATGAGTGGATCATCAATGGAGCTAAAAACTTCATCACGCACGCGATTTCAGGAGATATTGCCGTAGTGATGACCAGAACTGGTGAAATAGGAGCTAAAAATAACTCTACCGCTTTTGTTTTGGAAAAAGGAATGGCGGGATTCACGTCAGGAAAGAAAGAAAATAAACTGGGAATGCGTGCTTCTGAAACGGCTGAGCTTATTTTCGACAGCGTTCGTGTACCGGATTCACACCGTTTAGGAGAAGTAGGTGAAGGTTTCAAGCAGGCTATGAAAATCTTAGATGGTGGTAGAATTTCTATCGCTGCTTTAAGTTTAGGAACAGCTAGAGGTGCTTACAAAGCTGCTTTAAAATATGCTAAAGAAAGACATCAGTTTGGAAAAGCAATCGCTGAATTCCAGGCCATCAACTTTATGCTTGCTGATATGGCAACAGAAATTGATGCCGCTGAGCTTCTGATCCAAAGAGCATCCACATTGAAAAATGCCAAGCAAAAAATGACCAAAGAAGGCGCAATGGCTAAATTGTATGCTTCTGAGGCTTGTGTAAGAATTTCCAACAATGCCGTTCAGATCTTCGGAGGTTACGGGTATACAAAGGACTTCCCTGCTGAGAAATTCTACAGAGATTCTAAATTATGCACCATCGGTGAAGGAACTTCAGAAATCCAGAGAATGGTAATCGGAAGAGACATTACAAAATAATTGATCATTTTCAAATACTGACCTAAAAATCAGATTGAGAATTATTTCATTAATAAACCAATAGCATACGTATTTTGCGTATGCTATTTTCTTTTTATGAGATAATATATTTTTAATAATATTTAATGTATTGCATAATATATTAAACAGACACTCTAAATTTTTCTTAAATAATTTTGTTTTTCGTAATATAATTTTTATTAGCTTTGATATTCCACAACCAAAACAAATAATTAATATGAAAAAACAACTATCCATGATTGGAATGCTTCTGATTACAGGCATTTCTTTCGCGCAGACTGATCGTCTCTGGAGTGAAGGTTCAAAAAAAGCACCTTCAGACATTTTTGAAAACAAAACCCAAATCACTAATCCGAAGATTTACAGCTTAGATTTCGCCGGATTAAAGAATGCACTTTCCAAAGCTCCCAAAAGATTAGCCGCGGGAGAAAAATCAGAAACCATCATTTCTTTTCCCAATTCTGAAGGGAAGATGGAAAATTTCAAAGTAAGGGAAAATTCAAACTTCGACCCTCAGCTTGCCGCGAAATATCCGGATATCAAATCTTATGTAGGCGAAGGCCTCAACGACCCTAATTCAACAGTTTATTTCAGTATTTCTTCACTCGGACTTTCTTCCATGGAGATTTATGGTGACAAATCTGCTGTTTTCATTGAACCCTACGCTAAAGATCTTTCTTCTTACATCGTTTACAGAAAATCAGACAAAAAAGATGATCTGAGTAAATTTGAGTGTACCGTTATTGATGTCGCTCAAAAAGGAGTATCCAACAGCAATATCGCTGCAAGACCCAACGCAGACGATGCTAAATTAAGAACATTCAGACTGGCACTTTCCAGTACCGGGGAATACACAACCTATTTCGGTGGTACGAAAGCCAACGCTCTCGCAGCAATGAACAACACGATGACCCGGGTAAACGGTGTCTTTGAAAAGGATTTTGCAGCCAGAATGGTACTTATTGCCAACAATGATGCTGTAATTTATACAAATGCCTCTACAGACCCATACTCTGCTGCTGCTTCAATGAGCAACTGGAACTCCCAGCTTCAAAGTACCCTTACTTCGGTAATCGGGGAAGCCAATTATGATATCGGCCATTTATTCGGAGCTTCCGGAGGAGGCGGAAATGCCGGATGTATAGGCTGCGTCTGCACAAACGGCTCAAAAGGAAGCGGATATACTTCACCACTGGACGCCATTCCTTCAGGAGATAATTTTGATATTGATTTTGTAGCTCACGAAATGGGTCATCAGTTCGGAGGAAATCACACCATGTCTCACAGCACGGAAAGATCCGGAAATAATATGGAGCCGGGATCAGGATCTACCATTATGGGATATGCAGGGATTACAGGACAGGATGTTCAGCCTCATTCAGATGCGTTCTTCCATGCGGTAAGTATCCAGCAGATCACCAATAATATTAAAGCCAAAACATGCCCGGTAAGCACTGCTACAGGAAATGCCATTCCTACAGCCAATGCCGGCCTTGACTATACCATTCCTAAAGGCACACCATTCATGCTTACAGGTGCCGGAACCGACACCAATGGAGATTCATTAACTTATATCTGGGAACAGATGGACAGTGCTACATCTTCCCAAACAGGAGCAAACTCTGCAGCTAGCGCGACCAAAGCATCCGGTCCTACTTTCAGATCATGGACACCTACTACTTCTCCAACGAGATACTTCCCAAGAATGGCATCCATACTAACGGGAGGTACTACTACAGCGGGTACAGAAATCACAGTAGAAGCCTTATCAAATGTTGCAAGATCATTAAATTTCAGATTCACTGTTCGTGACAACAGAGCCGGAGGTTCAGGAAACAATTCTGATGATGCTTTGATCACCGTAAACGGAACAGCAGGACCATTCAGTGTATCTTCACAAAACTCAGCAATATCTTATACGGGAGGGACCTCTCAAACTGTTACCTGGGATGTAGCAGGAACTACTGCCAACAGCGTAAATGCTGCTAATGTAGACATCCTTTGGTCAACAGACAGCGGAAACACCTGGTCTACTCTTCTTGCCGGAACGCCTAATGACGGATCTCAAGCGGTAACCATTCCAAATTCATCTACGACAACAGGAAGAATTATGGTAAAAGGTTCCAATCACATCTTCTTTGATGTGAACAATGCCAATATCACAGTCAATGCAGGTTCAGGTACAGATACCCTGGCTCCTACAGCTCCTACCCTTGCAGCTTCCGGAACTACAGCTACCACGACCAACCTTTCCTGGAGCGGCGCTACCGACAACGTGGGTGTTACAGGATATGATGTATATATGAACGGATCTGTGATCGGTAATATTGCATCTACGACTTATACTGTAACCAGCTTAACACCTGCAACCACTTACAGCTTCACTGTTAAATCTAAAGATGCAGCAGGAAATATATCTCCTTCAAGCAATACAGTGAGCGTGACAACACTTACAGGAGGAACTGTAACCTACTGTTCATCTTCTGCAAGCAATACAGCAGACGAAAGAATCGGAAACGTGAAATTCGGAACGATCAACAATACTTCAACAGGTACTGCCGGATATGAAAACTTCACGTCTGTTTCTACCAATGTAACGAGAGGAACCGCTTATACGGTCTCAGTAACTCCAACATGGACTTCAACGGTTTACAGCGAAGCTTACGCAGTCTATATCGACTATAACGGCGATGGCGACTTCACAGACAGCGGAGAATTAGCATGGACTAAAGCCGGCTCTACTACGACTCCGGTAACAGGAAGCATTACGATTCCTGCTACTGCTACCGTCGGGTCTACAAGAATGAGAGTGATGATGAAGTACAGCTCCATTCCTACTTCTTCATGTGAAGCGTTTACGTACGGTCAGGTTGAAGACTATACCCTTAATATCGTTTCTTCAGGCAGAGGAGAACTTTCTGATACCAAAGATTTAATCGCCGGATTCAGACTGTATCCAAACCCGGTAAAAGACGTATTACATATTTCAAACACGACATCTGAAGATTACAAGATCTTCGATATGGGTGGAAAACTAATCAATTCAGGAAAACTGGAAAGAGGCAGCGTAAATGTAAGCGGACTTATCAAAGGAGCTTATATGATCCAGATTGGAGACCATGCCAAGAGATTCATTAAAAACTAATAACCTCAGACCTATTTATTCAATACTGCCTCTTTTGAGGCAGTATTTTTTTTACACCTTATTTTCCTTTCAATTGTATTTTTTTATAGCGAACTAAAAATTGAATTATTATTTAATGTTAAAAATAAAAAGTTCATTAACGACTCCGTAAAACATTAATAATGAGTATGTTTTGAAATAAATTATTCACTAGATTTGGAGTAAACCAATTTTAAAACATCATATGAAAAAACAATTATCGATGATCGGGATGCTCATGATTACAGGCATCACTTTCGCACAGACTAATCAATTATGGTCTGTTGCTTCACTCAAAAAATCAGCTGAAGTATTTGGAAACAAAACAGGAATTGAAGAACCAAAAGTCTTCAGTCTTGACATTGCGGGATTAAAAAACGCACTTGCAAAAGCTCCCAAAAGATTGGCTGCGGGAGAAAAATCAGAGACCATCATTTCTTTTCCTGATTCTGAAGGAAAGATGGAATATTTCAATGTGACTGAGAATTCAAATCTGGCCCCTGAGCTTGCCGCAAAATACCCGGATATCAAATCTTATATAGGACAAAATGTAAAAGATGCAAGTTCCACGATCTTTTTCAGTCTTTCCCAATTAGGACTGTCATCTATGGAAATTTATGGGGACAAATCTGCGGTTTTCATTGAGCCCTACACAAAAGATCTTTCAACGTATGTGATTTACAAAAAATCGGATAAAAAAGAAGATCTGAGTGCATTTGAATGCAAGGTTGTAGATGAAGTACATAAAGCAGCTCCGAATACCACCGGAAGACCCAATGCTGATGATGCCAAATTAAGAACATATCGCATGGCATTATCCTGTACGGGAGAATACACTGCTTATTTCGGAGGAACTAAAGCGAATGCTCTAGCGGCCATGAATAATACCATGACCCGCGTCAATGGTGTTTTTGAAAAAGATATGGCCCTGAGAATGGTATTGATTGCTAACAATGATGCTCTTATTTACACCAACGCTTCCACAGATCCATATTCTCCCTCTTCTTCAATTGATAACTGGAATTTAGAATTACAGAATAACCTGACCAATACCATTGGGAATTCAGCGTACGATATTGGACATTTATTCGGAGCTACCGGTGGCGGCGGAAATTCAGGCTGCCTTGCCTGCGTCTGTAGAGATGATACAGCATCCACTGTTGATGAAAATAAAGGAAGCGCAGTCACTTCGCCACTTGATGCCATTCCTTCCGGAGACACCTTCGATATAGATTTTGTTGCTCACGAAATTGGACATCAGTTTGGCGCGAACCATACCTATTCTCATGGAAACGACGGAACCAATTTCAGAATGGAACCCGGCTCGGGATCTACCATTATGAGCTACGCCGGAATTACAAATCAGGATGTTCAGCCAAACGCAGATGCATTTTTTCATGCAATCAGTATCCAACAGGTTACCAATTATATCAAGACTACAACTTGTGCAGTTGCTACCAATACAGGAAATGCTATTCCTACTGCCAATGCCGGTCTGGATTATACCATTCCGAAAGGAACCCCATTTATGCTGACAGGAACAGGAACCGATGCGAACGGAGATTCTTTGACGTATATATGGGAACAGATTGATAGTGCACCATCTTCTCAAACCGGAACAAGTTCTGCAGCGAATGCCACAAAAACAACCGGTCCTACTTTCAGATCGTGGACTCCTTTAACTTCTCCTAAAAGATATTTCCCAAGAATGGCCTCTATTCTGACAGGTGCTACCACAACTGCAGGTACAGAGATCACAGTGGAGGCTTTATCAAACGTAGCAAGATCATTAAATTTCAGATTTACCGTTCGCGATAACAGAGCCGGAGGTGCAGGAAATAATTCTGATGATGCATTAATCACAGTAAACGGAACAGCAGGGCCATTCAGCGTAAGCTCACAAAACTCAGCAACTACCTATACCGGAGGAAGTTCTCAAACGGTAAGCTGGAATATTGCAGGAACAACTGCCAATGGAGTAAATACTGCCAACGTTGATATCCTATGGTCAACAGACAGCGGAAACACCTGGACTACTCTACTTGCAGCAACACCAAACGATGGATCTCAGGCAGTAACCATTCCTAATTTATCAACTACGACGGGAAGAATTATGGTAAAGGGTTCCAATCATATTTTCTTTGATGTCAACAACGCGAATATTAAAGTGAATGCAAGTGTCGCAAAAGCCGTTCAGGAAACCAAAGAAGTACTTACAGATATTAGAGTATATCCTAATCCTGTAAAAGATGTTCTGAACATTTCCAACACCATCTCTGAAGAGTATAAGATCTTCGATATGTCCGGAAAAATCATCAGTTCAGGAAAACTGGAAAGAGGCAGTGTGAATGTAAGTAAACTAATCAAAGGGGCTTATGTGATCCAGATTGGAGAAACCACGAAGAGATTTATTAAAAACTAACTACACTTTAATTATCATTTGAAAGGCCGTTCGTAATGAGCGGTCTTTTTTGCATGAATGAAAATGATGATTGATGAATGATGCTATTTCATCTTCATACTCATCAATAACAATAGATAAATATTTATTGTTAAAAATGAGTCAATTAACAAATTTAATTCATTAATAATATTTTATTTAAAAATATTCACCACAATTTGATTTTTTGATTTAAATTTATCACTCAAAATTATTCCTCAATTGTACCATTGAACTCGCTTTTATATAAGGAAATTTATGAAACTGAATTTTCTTCAGTCACTGCATTTGCAATTTCTGACAGGTATAATAAATTCAATCAACTTACTCCTTCTATGCTGGCCTTTTATATATCTTATCACTACTTCCAACAGGAACCGGAAGGGTGAATAATATACTTCTTCAAAAAAACTAAAACCATAAAAACTTTTACCATGAAACACTTATTTAAGTACATTTTCTTTTTTGCAATTGCTTCTTTTTCAATTGCCTGTAGCTCCGATAACGATGAGGAGATCATCATTGATCCGGGAGCCGTTACCCACGTATTTTATAAAAATGCGGACGAGTTTGCTTTAACCTATGATACGGCTGGAACTGTAAGTCCAACAATCAGAAACCAGGCCTTTGATCTGTACAAGCTTGGCAAATGGACTGAACTGGAAGCGCTTTTTAATGCCAATAACCTGAATGGAGGCTGGCCACCGGCAAACGGCGGATACAATATCTATGATGATGTTCCTTTCCAGACAGGGCAAAAATTTGACCGATACAGCGGGGCTGTCGGCAACTATAACGGAACTGGAGTCCCTACTTTAGGAGGAAGTTTCACCAGTCCGATTATCAATGGATATGTTTACACTTTTACCCAAAGAGCTTTAAATCAAGCTGAAAACAAATATGATTTCTATTATGAAATAGATGTTCTGAATAATCTACTGCCTTTCAAATCTCAGGTAGGAGACGTGATTCCATGGTTTAATCAAGCTGGTGGCGGGAAACAGACTATGTGGAAAATTCCGATTGATATCACAACAGGTTATCAGAAAACATGGAATAAATTAGCACAGGAAGGATATATAAAAATCACCATTAAAAGAAGTCCAAGCGGAAAATATAATAACTTAGTGGGCACAGTTATTCAGCAATAAATAAACTTATATGTATTCAATCTCAAAAAAAATAACAATTGGCCAACAAGCTCTTATTGCAAAGAATTTTTTCAGCAATGATGAGATTATTCCATCTGCCGTAACGACATTCACCTGTTGTGACTGTGGCCATACAAACACCATTACAATAATACCTTACGAAACCGGATTTCCGATCTTTCAGATTTACAATGAGGACAAAGTGTTGTCAAAAACAGAATTATTAAAAAACAAAATGGTCACCGAAACTTCAGCCAGGATGATTCATTTCGGAGCATTAACGGTTACTGATTTACCCACATTATACTTTGGAACTGAATGTGAATCCTGTCATTCAAACTACATCGTTGTATTCAGTTATGGCGAAAAGCAACCGGGACTAACCCTATTAAACATTTCAGGTGTCTGGAAATATGAGGATTCGGAATAATTCATTTTGAATACAATATATAAACATTCTTCTTGAAAACTCAGAATTCAGAAGATCATTCATAACAAATCCACAGTTTTCATGCTGTGGATTTTTCATGGACATATGGGCCACAATATGCAGTCTCCATTACAAATTTTCCGAAATCGTTTTCTATCTTTGCTGTAAATAATAAAATTCATGGATAAAATTGATAGTCTGAACCAAGTTGCAGAATTCCACACCACTTTTAAAGCCCCTATTTTAGATACACCACAGATCCCTTCTCAGGAAAGATGCAATCTTAGAGTTGAACTTTTGCAGGAAGAATTAAATGAACTGAAGCAGGCTATTGCTGACAATGATATCGTAGAAATTGCTGATGCTCTATGTGATCTTCAGTATGTATTAAGCGGTGCTGTTCTGGAATTCGGACTTGGCAGTAAATTTGTAGAGCTATTCAACGAAGTACAGCGCTCCAATATGTCTAAAGCTTGCGATAATGAAGAGCAGGCAGAGGAAACTGTAGCATTTTATAAAGAAAAAGGAGTAGAATCTTTTTATGAGAAATCAGGAGAGAAATTTAATGTCTACAGAAAAGCAGACCATAAAGTTCTTAAGAATAAGTACTACTCCCCTGCAGATTTAAAAACAATCATCGAAAAATAATATGAAGAAATTTATTACCAATATTGTTGCCGTTTCAAGTCTTTTTCTGGCTTCGCAGCAGTTCAGCGCCCAAAAAGTGGTGATGAACCGTGAAGTAGAGACTCAGAATGATGGCAAAATGCTTTTGGGAAACCAATTCAAAGAGCAGTTTTTAAAAGCTCCCTATGCAGACTGGTACGTGAAAGAGCATGATGAATATGCTGTAGATCAGAAAGCTGTAGATCAACTGAGAAAAGCTAAGTTCAATAGCTATTCACTGGTTGTTTTTATGGGAACCTGGTGTGAGGACAGTCACAGAGATTTCCCGAGACTGATGAAGATCCTGGAAGATTTAAAATATCCTGATAACAAAGTCACAATCATTGCTGTGAACCGCAAAAAAGAATCTCCCACGGGAGATGAAGTGCGTTACAATATTCAGAAGGTTCCGACTATTATCGTAGAAAAATATGGTAAGGAAATCGGAAGAATCATAGAAATGCCTACCTCCGGATATATTGAAAGAGATCTGGTTGAAATTGTGAAAAAAGATGACAGTTCTGTAATCAAAGAAATCTTTGGCAAATAGTGTTGAGAAATTATAAAGTAATTATATCATTCGCAGCGGGAATTCTCGTTATGCTGATTCTGTTTTTCGGGCTAAAATCATGTTTTAATCTCACCGAAAAAACGGAAAAGTCAGATTATTATATCCTGACCAACCAGATTTCCAAGATGAACAAAATGGTAGTCATGGAACAGGACATCTCCAGCATGCAGAAGACGAAAATGGGCTACGAAGTGTTTGGAAAAGAGGTTTCCAACAACAGCATTATCACGTACACCAAAACCAATGCGCAGGTTTCGTATGATCTTAACAAAATGAAGATCCAAGTAGATTCTATCAACAAGAAACTGGTGATTACAGCACTTCCTGACGCAGATATCAGAATTACACCAAGTGTTGAGATTCAGTCATTGGATGATTCTTTCTTCAACAGAATTTCGGAAAAGGATATTAAAAATGTAACCCAGAAAGCGAAGGAAACAGCCATTAATTCTGTTAATCAGAACCAGCTGAGAAACGAAGGACGGAAACAATTAATGGAAAATCTGAATAATATTTTCGTTTTGGCAAAAGCTTTGAATTATACTATAGAAGATGAAACCGGCAAGCTCGGTGTTTTAGGACTCTAAAAATTTAAAGCTATGGATTCAGAAGACCACAAAAAGAAGGAATCTGCCAATTCAGCAGAAACAAAAAAACAGAATGAGGATTTTCAAAATATTCCTGCTTCCTCAGAAAAAAGTAATCCACCTGATATTGACAAAGAAGATGTTCAGAAGTCTTCTAAAAACAAATCAGGAAAAACGGATAATACTAAAAAATAAACCAGAAGGTTCTGCTCGCTTGAGTGGAACCTTTTTTATGAGTAACCAAACCCCTTTCGTTATTGAAAATTTTAAACCACAAAAGTCACAAAAGCTTTTTGAACACTTAAGTTGATTTCAAGTTTAAATTCAAGCTGCAGAGAAGAGCACTTAAGTTTTATAAAAAATCAAAGATTTTTATTGATGATGTCAAAAAAATAAATGATCGTTTAATCTGGTAGAAAGAAAACTTTAAACCATTAAGGCTTATTAAGCTTGTAAGAATATTATGGTTTAGTTTCGCTTGAGGACGTACAACTTAAAAAATCAAATGATTTTTTCTTAACTCACCTTACATCCTTCATTGATCTTAATGTTTTAAAAAGCGTACATTAAAATCTGTGTCATCTGAGAAATCTGCGGGAGATAAAAAAACAAAAGCTTTTGTGACTTTTGTGGTTAAAAAAAAGTAAAATACTAAGCAGCCAGAAACAGAAAGATTCCGCTCAAATGAATGAACAGAACCTTTCTTTCTAATCTATTATTATATGGACTTAAATGATCATACGATGGTGGATTTTCCTATTTTGATATTTTCAAAATTGTAATAGGATTTCTCAGAGTACTTAATATAATCCGCGATAAAACTTCCCACTTCACTTGTAGAATAATACTGCTCCGTATTTAGATCTATTGTGACATACCTGTTCTCTATAGCGTGCTCCACCGCTCTTCTCAATTTTTCTGCCGCTTCAGGAAGTTCGAGATAATCAAGCATCATCGCAGTACTTAAGATTGAGGCTATAGGATTGGCAATACCTTTCCCCTTCGCCTGTGGATAAGAACCGTGAATAGGCTCAAACAGTGCATTTTCCTCGCCAATTGATGCAGAAGGCAGAAGCCCGATAGAACCACCGATAACGCTCGCCTCGTCAGAAATAATGTCCCCGAACATATTTTCAGTAAGGATGACATCAAACTGTTTCGGATTGAGGACCAGCTGCATCGCTGCATTATCTACAAACATATAATTCAGCTCCACATCAGGATATTGAACAGCAATTTTCTGGCAGGTTTTTCTCCAGAGTCTGGAAGTGTCCAAAACATTCGCTTTGTCAATGAGCGTCAGTTTTTTCTTTCTTTTTTCTGCTTCTCTAAAGGCCATGTGCGCGATAGGAATAATATCTTCTGTGCTGTATTTGCAGACATCGTAAGCATATTTTCCATCGGGATCTGTAAATTTTTCTCCGAAATAAATCCCGCTCACCAACTCCCTGAAGATCTGAATATCCGTTCCTTCAATAATCTCCCTTTTTAAAGGGCTTTTGTCAATCAGTGAAGCATACGTTTTCAAAGGTCTGATATTCGCATACAATCCCAGTTCTTTACGAAGCTTCAACAAACCTTGTTCTGGTCTTACTTTAGCTTCGGGATTATTGTCGAAAACCGGATCTCCGATGGCCCCGAACAGCACTGCATCAGAATCTTTGCAGATCTTCAATGTTTCATCAGGCAACGGATCACCTGTTTTAAAAATAGCTTCAGCACCCATTAATCCATAGGAAAACTGAAAATTACATTTAAAAACTTCCGCCACAGCATCCAGTATTTTAATGCTTTCGCCGACTACTTCTGGCCCAATCCCATCTCCGGGAAGGACCGCAATTTTAAAATAACTGTTGCTCATACTTTTGTGTTTTTAGTTCAAACTGTTTTATCGCCTGTTTTTTGCTGATTAAAAAATCAATATCGTCATAGCCATTGAGAAGGCATATTTTTTTATAGGAATCAAGTTCAAAAGTTTCCGTTTTTCCGTTAAAGCTGATCGTCTGCTGCTCTACATCCACATCAATTTCTGACTCAGGGTTTTCTGTACTATTTTTTAAAATTTCCTTTAAAAATTCTTCTGAAACTTTTACAGGAAGAAGCCCATTATTTAAGGCATTTCCTTTAAAAATATCCGCAAAATAACTTGATACAATGACTTTAAATCCATAATCCGTCAAAGACCACGCAGCATGCTCTCTGCTGCTGCCACAACCGAAGTTGTTGCCGGCAACCAGAATTTCTCCGCTGTATTTGGTGTTGTTTAACACAAAATCAGGATTAGGTTCTCCGGTATGGATATTAAACCTCCAGTCTCTGAAAAGATTCTCTCCAAAGCCCTTTCTGTCGATGCTTTTCAAGAATCTTGCTGGAATAACCTGGTCTGTATCTATATTTTCTGCCGGTAATGGTACGGCGCGGGATTTTATACGTTTTAATTTTTGCATTACGTCTGTTTGATCTTTTAGTTTAAGCTTTCAAAAGCTGAAATTCTACCTTCTATCGCTGCTTTGGCTGCAGTAAGCGGACTAGCGAGAATTGTTCTTGCTCCTTGTCCCTGCCTGCCTTCAAAATTCCGGTTGGAGGTGGAAACACAATATTCACCTTCCGGTATCTTATCATCATTCATGGCCAAACAGGCTGAACATCCCGGCTGACGGATCTGAAATCCTGCATCGTTGAAGATTTTATCCAAACCTTCTTCATAAATCTGTTTAACGACCTGCTGAGAACCCGGAACGATCAGAGCTTTTACATTGTCTGATTTATTTTTTCCTTTAATATACTGAGCGGCAGAACGGAAATCTTCTATCCTGGCATTGGTACAGCTTCCGATAAATACATAATGGACTTTAATACCTGAAACTTCCTGTCCGGCTTTCAGTCCCATATACTGAAGTGCTTTTTCTTCAGATTCATTCTGTGGGACAGGAATAACTTCATGCACTGAAATTCCCATTCCCGGGTTGGTCCCGTAAGTGACCATCGGGAATATTTCTGAGGCATCAAAGGTTAATTCTTTATCAAAAAGGGCTCCGTCATTGGTTTTCAGGGTTTTCCAATACTCTAGTTTATCAATCCATTCATCACCTTTTGGGGCAAATGTTCTTCCTTTTACGTATTCAAATGTGGTTTCATCCGGAGCAATCATTCCGCCTCTGGCTCCCATTTCAATACTCATATTACAAACCGTCATTCTTCCTTCCATGGACATTTCTTCGAAAACATTTCCGGCATATTCACAGAAATATCCTGTGCCGCCATCGGTTCCGATTTTAGAAATGATGTACAGAATCACGTCTTTTGACTGAACATGATCATTCAGCTTTCCATTGACAGTGATTCTCATAGATTTAGGTTTATTGAGTAACAGACACTGACTGGCAAAAACCTGCGCCACCTGGCTGGTTCCGATCCCGAAAGCAATGGCACCAAATGCACCATGCGTTGAAGTATGACTGTCTCCGCAAACGATACTCATTCCCGGCTGGGTAATGCCCAGCTCAGGAGCGATAATGTGCACAATTCCCTGGTACTGATGACCCAATCCGAATAATTCAACATTATTTTTTTTACAGTTTTCCGTAAGCTGTTCCACCTGATTTCTTGATAATTCATCCCGAATCGGTTCCTCCTGATTCAGAGTCGGAACATTGTGATCTGCCGTAGCAACAATCTGTCTGGGTCTGAAAACTTCAAGATTTCTTGCTTCAAGTTCGGCAAAAGCCTGAGGACTGGTTACCTCATGGATCAGATGTTTGTCTATGTAAATGATTTGAGGACCGTCCGGGACCGTTTCCACAACGTGAGCATCCCAAACTTTATCAAAAAGTGTCTTTCTATTATTATCCATATTCAATATTAAAATCAATCTCTATACTATTTTACGGCTGCAGACTTCCATGATCATATACAGATCGTCGTTTTTCACTTCTTTTTTCATATCAGCAACTTTTAAAAATTCCTGATATAAGAAATCAAGTTCGTTTTTTGTGATATCAAAACCGATGTGTTTGAAACGGTAAGCTAATGCTGAGCGTCCGCTCCTCGCCGTAAGTATAATTGATGAAGCATTCACGCCTACTTCCGCAGGATCTATAATTTCGTATGTTTCTCTGTTTTTAATTACCCCATCCTGGTGAATTCCTGAACTGTGGGCAAAAGCATTGGCTCCGACAATAGCTTTGTTGGGCTGAACCGGCATTCCCATCAAATCAGAAACCATCACACTCATCTCATTCAGCATCTTTGAATTGATATCGGTGTGAAGATTTAAATCTTTATGCTGCTTTAAGATCATCACTACTTCTTCCAAGGCTGTATTTCCGGCTCTTTCCCCCAATCCGTTGATGGTACATTCGATCTGACGGGCTCCGTTGACCGCTCCTGCAATGGAATTGGCTGTAGCGAGTCCCAGATCATTATGGCAATGGCAGGAAATAATTGCTTTTTCAATGCCTTTTACATTTTCTCTCAAATATTTAATTTTCTGACCGTATTCTTCCGGAAGACAATATCCTGTAGTATCCGGAATATTTAAAACAGTAGCTCCTGCTTTGATCACTTCTTCACAGACCCTTGCTAAATAGGCATTGTCTGTTCTTCCGGCATCTTCTGCATAAAATTCCACATCTTCTACATAGCTCTTGGCATATTTTACAGCTTCAACGGCGCGTTCCAGAATATCTTCACGGGTTGAATTAAATTTAAATTGAATATGAGAATCAGAAGTTCCGATTCCTGTATGGATGCGTGGCCTTTTAGCATATCGTAATGCTTCCGCAGCTACATCTATATCTTTTTTATTCGCTCTTGTCAGTCCGCAGACTTTAGCATTTTTAACAAGCTTTGAAATTTCTGATACCGACTCAAAATCTCCTGGACTTGAAATTGGGAAACCAGCTTCTATTACATCAATCCCTAGCTTATCGAGCCTTTCTGCTATCAGCAGTTTTTGTTTTGTATTCAGTTTACATCCGGGAACCTGTTCCCCATCCCTCAGCGTAGTATCAAAAATTTCGATTTTTTCGGAATTCATAATGAAGTTTTTTACTTAATTTTGATCAAAACTACAGCTTACAATATTTTTGCGTTTTCATCTTTTCTGAAAATTACAATATTCAACAGCCGACCAAATAGCCGCATTTATTTAATAATCAATTTATTACATTTTACAAATTTACAATGGCAGAATTGCAGAAAGATTTTTTGTTTGTCCTGATTAAGTCATTAACCACTTCTGAAAAACGTCAGTTCAGGCTGTACGTGAACCGTCTCGGAATCAATGTCGATGCTAAATTTCTGCTCCTTTTTTCGGAACTGGATAAGATGAAAGAATATGATGAACAGATCATCATTGAGAAAAAAATTTCCACAAAACAGCAGCTTTCCAACCTGAAAGCTCATTTGTACAAACAGATTCTGGTGAGCTTACGAATGAATCCAAGTCATCAGAACTACAGAATACAGCTTCGTGAGCAGCTTGATTTTGCCAATATCCTTTACCAGAAAGGACTTTATAAACAGGCTTTAAAAATATTGGACAAAACCAAACAATCTGCTCTGGAACTGGATGAAAAAAGCATTGCATCAGAGATCATCAACCTTGAAAAAGTAATTGAATCACAATTCATTACCAGAAGTATTGAAGGTCGTGCCTATGAACTGATCGAGCAATCGACCGAAATCAGCAGGCAGAATCATTATGCAACGGAACTGTCCAATCTTTCTCTGAAATTATACAGTGAAATGCTGACGTACGGTTATGTAAAAAATGATACGGACCGGGAAAAAGTATTAAACCTTTTCAATGATCAGATTCAGAAAATTAAACTTGATCAACTGAATTTCACAGAAAAACTTTGGTATTTTAAGGCCCATGTCTGGAAAAACCAACTGCTGCAGGATTACAAATACACACTGAAATACGCCTATCAGTGGGTAGATCTGTTTCATAAAAAACCGGAGATGATCATCAATCATCCGGTGTGGTATATCAAAGGAAATACTTACTTGTTGAAAATCCTTTTCATGTATGGAAATATTGATATTCTGGAGGAGCATTTTGAGAATTTCAAAACTATGGTGAATTCCCAGAATTTTGCTCAGAATGAAAATCTGCAGGCACTGATCTTTCTTACCCATTACAATACTTTAATGAACATTCATTTTGTAAAAGGTGAATTTTTTACAGGCACAAAACTTATTCCTGAGATAGAGCTGAAAATGGAAAGACTTCGGGAAAGAATTGATGAGCACCATTTTATGATCCTTTATCTGAAAATGGCAGCGATGTTTTTCGGAAGCAAAAAATTTAAAAAATCGATTGAATATTCCATGAAGGTTGTCGAGTGTAAAGGCAACGTTCAGGAAGATCTTCTGTTCCATACAAGGATCCTGATCTTAATGGCAAAATACGAATCCGGAAATGATGAAGACTATGATGAATTCATCAATTCTACCCGGAAATTTGCCCGAAAAATGAAAAAGCCGGAAGCATTTCATTTTGAAAGCATTGAGTTTTTCAAAAATATTAACAACCTGGTATTAGATCAGCACCAGAAAGCTTTTGAGGCTTTTGATGAAGTACTTAACGGATTTTCTCAAAATGAATATTACAGGAGATCCCTGTTTTATATTGACATCCATGGATGGGTGCAGTCTAAGGTGAAAAATATGGATGTGATTGAGATTATTAAGCAGAAAGTAAAGTATAAGAGGAAGAGTTGAAAAACTAGAGCTTCGCTGGAGTATTATGATGGCTTCGAGGGCCTCAGCCACCAATTGGAATCCCAGTTATTAGTTGGAATATTCATTTGAAATGCAGCATAATGGTGGCTTCGAGAACCTCAGTCACCAACCGTTTTTTTTTATTTTATCCAAAGTAGAATTAGTTCATAGTAAAGTCTATTGGTAGCTGAGGGACTCGAAGCCACCATTTCCTTATATCCTATATTCTTTCAATAAAATTCAAAGCATTTTTATAGCTGATTTTTTCCATGAGTTCCGTGGAGAAATCCTTTTCCAGTCTCGCATTAATTGAATTCAAAGCTGAAGCATCATCATATCCTTCAAAGAAAAACGGAAAACGTGATTTATCAGGATGGTCTTTGCAAAAGAAGAAATCGGCACCATAAGAAATGGCATCTTCTGCTCCCAAATCCAGTCCGTACTGAACATGTTCATACAACACCTCAGGATTCGTTTCATCTACACAGTTTCGGATGAAGTTCAAACCTATCAAACCTTTTCTTTTAATCACTTCTTTCGCCAGTTCATCAGGAAGGTTTCTGTTCTTATCATGAACCACACGGTAATTGGAATGACTTGCCAGAATAGGAATATTATAATTCTTCTGGTCTATATAATTAAGAATGCCGTAAGCCAGCTGATCGCTTGTATGGGCAAGATCAATAGGAATTCTTTTGTCTGAAATATAGTCGATCAGTACTTTTCCGTCCTCTTTCAATCCTACATCAGTATTGTTTCCGCCTCCAAAACGGTTTTCGGTGTGGTGGGTAATTCCCAGATAAATAATTTTCTGTGTTTTTTCAATCATCGCATCCAGATTTTTAAACCCGGAATCTAAAGAATCATCTTCTCCACAAAACCCTGATGCATTTTCAATAGAAGCAATCACTCCCACCCTATTTTCATTCTCAGGGTTTTTATAGTTTTCCCCTTCAAACAGGAAGAAATTTTCATTTTTCAACAGATCAGAAAACAGTTCACTTTGCCTCGCTCCATCAGCGGTACTATTCGCTCCGGTCGCTGAATAAATAGCCATCACCTGGAGTTTTACATGGCCTTCTTTTAAATAAGGAAGCGAACATCCCAGCTCTTTATCATCAATTGTAGCGCCCGGGCTTAATAAATGGCATAACAGATCGCAGTGCAGATCAATATTAAAGTTTTTCATATCATCGTTCATTTTATCATTTCTTTTTCTCAAATCACTATAGAATTTTAAAGCGTACTACCTTCATTTTCAAATCATTATTACTTATGAATAACGAAAATTACAGAGTGCCTTTGTATGAAAAAATTGGATTAGGGAGGAATACATTTAAAATCATGAATCGAAATTTGGAGATTCATCAGTAATTCTTATTTCAAATATACTTTAAAAATAGCATATTATTTAAAAAATGCGTATTTTTGCATCTTAAAATTTCTTAGTAAACAATGATAAAAATTACACTTCCAGACAATAGTGTCAAAGAATTCGAAGGAGAAGTTACTCCTTTAGATGTGGCAAAATCTATCAGTGAGGGATTGGCTAGAAATACCATTTCCGCAGTTGTAAACGGCAAACAAGTAGAAACGACCACACCTATAACCACGGATTCAACGGTACAATTGTTAACATGGAATGATGATCTTGGAAAGAAAGCCTTCTGGCACTCTTCTGCCCACTTGCTGGCGCAGGCTATCCTTGAATTTTATCCTGATGCTAAGCTGACGATAGGACCTGCTATTGATAGTGGATTCTATTATGATGTAGATTTCGGAGACGAGAATTTATCCGAAAAGGATTTCGAGAAGATTGAAAAGAAAGTTCTGGAAAATGCCAAGAAAGGTTCAACATTCGCTCTATATCCTGTTTCTAAAGAAGAAGCATTAAAAACGTACGCAGATAATCCTTACAAAGTAGAGCTTATCTCTAATCTTAATGATGGAGAGATCACTTTTGTAACCCACGATAACTTCACCGATTTATGTCGTGGAGGTCACATTCCTAATACAGGAATCGTGAAAGCGGTTAAAATTTTAAATGCAGCCGGAGCTTACTGGAGAGGAAATGAAAAAAATCCTCAGCTGACAAGAGTTTACGGTATTTCTTTCCCTAAACAGAAAGAACTTACTGAATATCTTGAAAGGCTGGAAGAAGCCAAAAGAAGAGACCACAGAAAACTGGGTAAAGAACTTGGAATTTTTGCTTTCTCTGAAAAGGTAGGTGCAGGTCTTCCGTTATGGTTACCAAAAGGGACTGCTTTAAGAAGAAAATTAGAGAATTTCCTTTCTGACGCTCAGAAAAAAGGAGGTTATGAATTCGTAATGTCTCCGCATATCGGATCAAAAGAATTGTATGTAACTTCCGGACACTGGGATAAATATGGAGCAGACAGCTTCCAGCCGATTAAAACTCCAAATGAAGGAGAAGAATTCATGCTGAAACCTATGAACTGCCCTCACCACTGTGAGATCTACAAAACTTCACAATGGAGCTACAGAGATCTTCCAAAGAGATATGCAGAATTCGGTACGGTTTACAGATATGAGCAAAGTGGAGAGCTTCACGGACTGACAAGAGTGCGTGGGTTTACTCAGGATGATGCTCACCTTTTCTGTACTCCGGATCAGCTTTCAGAGGAATTTGAAAAAGTAATCGATTTAACGCTTTACGTGTTCAAATCATTAGGTTTTGAAGATTTTGTGACTCAGGTTTCCTTGAGAGATCCTGATAACAAAGAAAAATATATCGGTTCCGATGAAAATTGGGAAAAAGCCGAAAACGCTATTATTAATGCGGCAGAGAAAAAAGGATTGAAGACTATTGTGGAATACGGTGAAGCTGCATTCTATGGTCCGAAACTGGATTTCATGGTGAAAGATGCGTTGGGAAGAAAATGGCAGTTAGGAACGATCCAGGTAGATTATAACTTACCGGAAAGATTTGATCTTCACTATATCGGAAGCGATAATGAGAAGCACAGACCGGTGATGATCCACAGAGCGCCATTCGGATCTATGGAGCGTTTTATCGCGATCTTGCTGGAGAATACTGCAGGTGATTTCCCGTTATGGCTGAGCCCGGATCAGTTTATTATTCTCCCGATCAGTGAAAAATACGTAGATTATGCAAAAAAAGTTTCACAATTTTTGGAAAATCACGATATTAGCGGTCTGATTGATGACAGAAATGAGAAAACAGGGAAAAAGATCCGTGATGCGGAATTGAATAAAATCCCATTCATGCTGGTTGTAGGTGAAAATGAAGAGGCTGAAGGTACAATTTCTGTAAGAAGACGTGGTGAAGGTGACCTTGGAGTGATGAATATGGAGGACTTTGTTTCTTACTTTAAGAAAGAAGCAGCGATATAAAAAATATTAAAAGATTTAAGAATTAAAAAAATTGAAAGATTATTGAGTTTAGATTAATCTTTAAATGATTTAAATTTTTAATCCTTAAATTTAGAAAGATAGATAAGTAATTAACCAATAAAATTATAATACAATAGCACAAAGATTTAACAACAGGGGCCCACAGAGACGTCCTGTACAGGAGGACTTACACTTGATCAACGATAAAATTCGTGTGAGAGAGCTTCGTTTAGTGGGCGATAACGTAGAGCCGGGAATTTTTCCAATCGACAAAGCAAGACAACTTGCTACGGAACAAGAATTGGATTTAGTGGTAATTTCGGATAAGGCTGAACCTTTCATTGCAAGGATATTAGACTATAAAAAGTTTTTATACGAGCAAAAGAAAAAGCAGAAGGAACTAAAAGCTAAGCAAATAAAAGTGGTTGTCAAGGAGATCCGTTTCGGACCTCAGACAGATGATCATGATTATGAATTTAAGAAGAAACATGCTGAGAAATTCCTTGAAGAAGGGTCAAAATTGAAAACCTACGTATTTTTTAAGGGACGTTCAATTATCTTTAAAGACCAGGGAGAAATTTTGCTTCTAAAACTTGCTCAGGAATTGGAGCACGTTGGAAAAGTAGATCAGCTGCCTAAGCTTGAAGGAAAAAGAATGATCATGATGATGAGTCCTAAAAAACCAGCTAAATAGTTTTAACAGACGGAATGTCTGTTTCCTATATATAAAACCTCAAAGTAATTTGAGGTTTTTTATTTTTTAAAATTTATTAAGTTAGTATTAAATATTATCCTATATCAATATCCAATGAAAGATATAAGTATACATTTGTATTGTAATTAACAAACAACAATATTTATTATATTATTAATAATTTAAAATAGGAAAAATAATGAGCACACTTACATTAAAAGACGGAACGGAGATTTATTACAAAGATTGGGGGAAAGGACAACCTGTATTTTTTCACCACGGATGGCCATTATCCAGTGATGACTGGGATGCGCAGATGCTATTCTTTTTAGAGCAGGGTTACAGAGTAATTGCTCATGACAGAAGGGGACACGGAAGATCCGAACAGACTCCGGAAGGACACAATATGGATACTTATGCATCAGATGTTGACGAAATTGTAACTGCATTAAATCTTACCAACGTCATCCACGTAGGACATTCTACAGGAGGCGGTGAAGTGATCCGTTATGTAGCACAACACGGTAAAGGAAGAGTGGCAAAAGCAGTTTTAATAAGTGCCGTGACTCCAATTATGGTTAAAAACGAAAACAATCCGAATGGTGTCTCGATTTCTGTTTTCGATGATATCCGTAATAATACCGCTCATCACAGACAACAATTCTATATCGATCTTACCTTCCCTTTTTACGGATACAACAGAGAAGGTGCTACAATTTCCGAAGGCATCCAGAGAAACTGGTGGAGACAAGGAATGATGGGATCTATCAAAGCTCATTATGACTGTATCAAAGCTTTCTCTGAAACAGACTTCACAGAAGATCTTAAGAACACTGACGTTCCTGTTTTGGTTCTTCATGGTGAAGATGACCAGATTGTTCCTTTTGAAACTACCGGTAAAATAGCCGCTACCCTTCTTAAAAACGGAAAATTAATTTCTTATCCCGGGTTTCCGCATGGAATGCCTACCACGGAAGCAGAAACTATTAATAAAGACTTATTGGCCTTTTTTAAATCATAGAATTTTATACTTGAACAGTATATAGAGAGAACTGCAGGTAATTATATCTGCAGTTTTGCTTTTAGGAATCTGACACTCCGATTAAGAGTGAATATATCAGAGTCCTTATTATTGGAGAAATTATGATAAAATCTATTGTGTCAGGAAAAGATTGATGTTTTTTTTGTATCTTTGCCAACTGTAATTCCTGAGTAATACAAAGGAATCAAGGACAAGATATTGATAACAAAACAATAAAAAAGCAGAACAATGCCAAAATTAAAAACGAAATCAGGTGCTAAAAAGCGTTTTAAACTTACCGGAACTGGGAAGATTAAAAGAAAAAATGCTTTCAAAAGTCACATCTTAACTAAGAAAGAAACTAAGCAGAAGAGAAATCTTACGCAGACTTCTTATGTTTCGGCTGTGGACACAAAAAGCGTTCTACGTCAATTAGCAATTAAGTAGTTTTTATAAATCTATATTCGGTTTATAAGAATTCAAACAAATTCAACAATTTAACCCTGAAATGGAGCCACTAAGAGTAATGAAACAATTACCGCACATTTCAAAAAAACAATTTAAATTATGCCAAGATCAGTAAATGCAGTAGCTTCAAGAGCTCGCAGAAAGAAAATTATTAAGCAAGCTAAAGGTTTTTTCGGTAGAAGAAAGAACGTTTGGACTGTAGCTAAAAACGCGGTAGAAAAAGCAATGCAATATGCTTACCGTGGAAGAAAAGAGAAAAAAAGAAACTTCAGATCACTTTGGATTACTCGTATCAACGCGGGTGCCAGAGAGCATGGAATGTCTTACTCTCAATTTATGGGAGCTCTTAAAAAGAACAACGTTGAGCTTAACAGAAAAGTTTTAGCTGATTTAGCAATGAATCACCCTGAAGCTTTCAAAGCAGTTGTAGATCAAGTAAAATAATGTAGAATTTTTTGTTATCAATATAATCCCGGGCTTTGCTCGGGATTTTTTTTTGCCCATTCATTACAATTATTATTTTTCATTAAAAAACACATATAATAGATTAAATTTCATCATTTTAAACCTATAAAAAAAAATAAAGTCCAATAAGTGAATTTTTCCTTTTCGCATAAAATAAAATTGGTTTTTATTATCTACATTTGCTGAATTATTAAATCTTTAAAACTTCAGCGAAAAGTGAAAAAAATAACGACTATTTTACTCCTTTCTTTATCAGCTTATAGTCTTCAGGGCCAGAATTTTATACAGGCTTACCAAACCAGAGTTGATAAAATATCTCAAACCACTATTACAGCCAATCTGCAGAGTTTTGCCAACCTCGGCATAAAAACTACAGGCTCTGCTGAGAATACCGATGCACTGAACTGGCTTAAAGCACAATATCAGACCTTTGGATATAGCGCAAGTCAGATCACCGAAGACAGCTTTACCTATAACGGCAATACATCCAAAAATTTAATTATAACCAAAACAGGAACCGTCTACCCTAACACGTATGTGATCATTTGTGGTCATTACGATACTGTAGTAGGTCCCGGAGTAAGTGACAATGGCAGTGGAACTTCTATTTTGCTGGAAGTAGCTAGAATTTTGAAAGATGTCCCTACAGAATATTCCATAAAATTCATTCACTTTTCCGGAGAAGAACAGGGTTATCTGGGAAGCTCCCATTACGTCAATAATGTTGTTTTCCAAAATAATGCACGTCAGCTCAACCTGAAAGTTGTTTTCAATATCGATCAGGTAGGTGGAAAAATAGGCAATGCCAACACGAATATCAACTGTGAAAGCGATCAGAGCGGTCAGTCAGGAAATAATGCCACTTCATTAACCATGACCCAGCAGTTAGCGGCCTGTACCAGCTTATACTCCCCGCTTCAGCCTACGATGTCCAATGCGTATAATTCAGACTACATGCCATTTGAAAACAAAGGGGATATCATTACCGGTTTTTATGAAACGACAAGAAGTCATAATGAACATACGGTAAATGACACTTTCGCCAATGTAGATCCCGTATATGTTTTCAATGTAGGAAAAGCAGCCTTAGGGGCATTGCAGCATTTTGCCGTAGCATCCGTTACGACGTTAGCAACAGATGATGTACAGGCTGCAAATTCATTGGAAACCATCAAAATCTATCCTAATCCGGCGCATGATGTGCTTCATATTGAACTTCCGAAAGATCACAAAGAATTCAAAGTAGAGATCAGTGATATGAATGGCCGATTGATTTTAAATGCAGACAACGAAAAGAAAATGAATACTTCCGGTCTCACCAACGGAACGTATATGGTGACTGTAAAATCTGATCAGAAGAGCGTCACCCGAAAAATCATTATTGAAAAGTAAAACACATCCATCCAAAATATAAATTAATATGAAAAAAATAACACCCTTTTTATGCACTGCATTAGCGGTGGGAAGCCTCAGTGCCCAAACCCTCATCCAGACCTATAAAGACAGAGCCGATCTGGTCTCGCAAACCAACATTACCAACAATCTTCAAGAGTTCTCTAATTTTGGGATCAAGGCCACCGGTTCTGTTAATAATGCCAATACTCTGGCGTGGATCAAAAACAAGTACACTTCATACGGATATTCTGCCAGCCAGATTGTAGAAAACCCCTTTACTTTCGGGGGTATAAGTTCTAAGAATTTAGTGATTACCAAAACAGGAACGCTTTATCCTGACAAATATGTAATTATCTGCGGACATTTTGATACCATCACAGGTCCTGGTACCAGCGATAATGGCAGTGGAACTTCGGTAATTTTAGAAGTGGCCAGAATTTTAAAAGATGTTCCTACAGAATACTCTATCAAGTTTATTCATTTCTCCGGAGAGGAAGATGGCTTATATGGAAGCTCCCATTATGCCAATAAGGTTGCGTTCCAAAATGGCGTGAAAAAACTTGATATCAAATTGGTATTCAATCTTGATCAGGTAGGCGGTAAGATTGGCAACGTGAATAATACGATCATTTGTGAAAAGGATACGGGTGGACAGTCAGGAAACAATGCGGCTTCCGAAACAATCACACAGCAGCTGGCTACATGCACTACCTTGTACTCTCCTCTTCAGACCAGTATTTCCAATGCCTATTCCTCAGATTATATGCCTTTTGAGAAGAAAGGATATGTGATCACCGGGTTTTATGAATATACCAGAAGTTATAATGAACACACTGTTAATGATACATTTGCCAATGTAGATCCGGTGTATGTATTTAAAGTTGGAAAAGCTGCTGTAGGCGCTATGCAGCACTTTGCGACGGCATCTACTGTTGCACCGGCGCCCGTTGCTAAAGAAAAACAAGTGAAGTCATTAGAAGCTGTAAAAATATATCCTAATCCGGCTAAGGATGTTCTGACGATTGAGCTTCCGGATTCAACCACGAAAAACTTTACAGTTGAAATCACTGATCTGTCCGGACAGTCTTTTTTAAAGGAAGAAAACCAGGCTCAGCTTAATATTTCACGTTTAGCGAAAGGGATTTATTTATGCACAATAAATGCCGAAGGCTCCAGCGTTACCAAAAAAATCATTATTGAAAAATAATTGTAACTCTTAAGTCCTGGATTTTAATCCGGGACTTTTTAGCCTTTAGTTTCATCACCAATCACCACACCATAAAATAATTAATATGAAAAAGACCATTACTATTCTGTCGGTTTGTTTAGCAACATTCGGCGGTAAGGCTCAGAGCTTTATTCAGGCTTATCAGGACAGGGCAAACCTGGTATCACAGACCAATATTACAACGAATTTACAGCAGTTTGCGAACCTCGGTATCAAAACAACCGGCTCTATCAATAATGCCAATGCATTAACCTGGCTGAAAAACAAATACACTGCTTTCGGATACTCTGCCAGCCAGATCGTGGAAGATCCTTTCACTTTCGGAAGTACAAGTTCAAAAAACCTTGTGATTACCAAAACGGGAACACTTTATCCTAATAAATACGTCATTATTTGCGGGCATTTTGACAGCATCAACGGTCCCGGAGTGAATGACAACGGCAGCGGAACGTCCATTATCCTGGAGGCGGCAAGAATTTTAAGAAATATCCCTACAGACTATTCCATCAAGTTCATCCATTTCTCCGGAGAAGAACAGGGATTGAGAGGGAGTACCCATTACGTCAATAATGTAGCTTATCAGAATGGCGTACGTGTTCTGGATATCAAGTTGGTATTCAATCTTGACCAGGTAGGCGGCGTTATGGGAAATAATAACAATACGGTCTACTGCGACCAGGATCAGGCCGGGCCAACGAGCAATAATGCAGCTGCCGCAGCGGTGACACAGCAGCTCAGAAACTGCACAACATTATATTCTCCTCTTCAAACAGCTGTAGATCCCGCAGAAGATACGGATTACATTCCTTTTGAAAGAAAAGGGGAAATCATTACCGGTTTTTTTGAAAGAATAAGAAGTACCTATCCGCATACCTCCAATGATACGTTTGCGAATACAGATCCTGTGTATATTTTCAAAATTGGAAAAGCAACAGTTGGGGCTTTGCAGCATTTTGCAGTGGCCACTTTTGCCAGTTCTTTGGTTATGAATACAAAGGAAACTATTTCGAATAATTCCCTTGAAGAGGTTTCCATTTATCCTAATCCTTCTAAAGACATCATCAATATTGAACTTCCGCGCACCGCCAGTAAAGATTTCAGCTTTGAAATTACTGAACTGTCCGGAAAAGTACTTTTAAAAAAGAACAATGAAACGAAAGTCAATATTTCAGAACTTGCTGCAGGAGCGTACATCAGTGTGATAAAAGCTGATGGTCAGACGGCTGTGAGAAAAATTTTGATTGAAAGATAAGGAAGTTGAGAGCCGGAAGAAGGAAGATATTGAAGTCCGAAGATAATTGATTTTCAAGATTTCATCACCAGATTTTAACGCGGCTCAGCTTAGATATAGGGCAGGAAGAATTTCTTTCTGCTTTTATTATTTAAAAAGGCCTTTCAATTTTCACTAAAAATCAGTCAGGGCATCTTCCTTCAAATATTTCAGTTAAATTCTAATCTAATTTCAAAACTTGAAAATACTGTTTCAAATCGCTGGAGTCTAGCTTTACAGGGACTTCATTAAATTTCCATCCATTTAAAGGCCTTTTAATGGAATCCGGCAGTGGATGATTATACAGCATTATATAATTCTTTGGAGCTATAGAATCATAAAGAACGATATACCGTGTTCCTTTTTCTAAATTATTGGCACAGGTTTTTTCTATTTTCTCTCCATTTACTTCGTATGTGAAATCAGTTCCAACCCCATTATTGTTTTTCTGATGCCAATTGCTGGTTATATAAGCTATGGTATACTTTGAATTTTTTTTGGCATTTTTCAAGTCATGACGGGATAAAAAAAGTGTTGTGATAATAATTATCAATGTAGCCAAACCTAAGATGATATGATAATTATTCTTTATTGCCTTCAATATTCCCTTTATACCCTCCATAGTTGTTCTTAACCTAATTTGATTTTAGTAATTATAAATGTAATACTTTTTCTTATTGAAAATATACACAAATAAGCTTCCCTGCCTTCCTATTTCAAATATATTGAGACTTACCGATCCCTATTCTGAAGAATCCCCTCAATATCCTCCATAGAAAACCCTTTCGCCTTAAGCAAAATCAAAAAGTGGTACATCAAATCTGCGGCTTCATTTTTAAAAAGATCATCATTACTGTCTTTAGCTTCAATAACCAGCTCTACAGCTTCCTCTCCTACTTTCTGAGCCATTTTATTGATTCCTCTCTGATACAGCGAATACGTGTACGAATCTTCGGCCTTACCGTCTATTCTGTCACTTATTTTCGCTTCCAGTTCGTACAGAAATCCTTTCGATTGTTTTTCTCCGAAACAGCTGAAACTTCCGGTGTGACAAACCGTATTTGTAGGAACTGCCTGAATTAATACCGTATCCTGATCACAGTCTATACTAATATTTTTTACAGTCAGGAAATTCCCGGATTCTTCGCCCTTTGTCCAAAGTCGATTTTTGGATCGGCTGAAAAAAGTGACAATGCCTTCTTTTTCTGTTTTTTCAAAAGCCTCTTCATTCATGTAGCCCAGCATCAATACCTGTTGAGTTCTGCTGTCCTGAATGATCACCGGAACCAGGCCGTTATCTTTATTAAAATCTATTTTCATCGTACGGGAATTTTTTGAGTTTTTAATTGTCTTTTTAATTCTTGAATAGGTACTTCATTAAAGTGGAAAATACTGGCTGCCAATGCACCTGTAGCTTTTGTTTCATTAAATACTTTAACAAAGTCATCTGCATTTCCAGCCCCTCCGGAAGCAATTACAGGAATACCGACCGCCTCGGAAACCAGCTTTGTGATACGAATATCGAAGCCGTTTTTTGTTCCGTCGCCATCCATTGAGGTCAGAAGAATTTCGCCGGCCCCTAAAGATACCGCTTCTTTTGCCCATTCTACAGTATTTAAGTTGGTGGCCAGTTTTCCTCCTCTGACATACACCAGATCTGATCCATTGGTCAGTTTTGTGTCTATTGCTACAACGATGCACTGGCTTCCAAATTCTTTCGATAACTCCTCGATGAGTTTTGGATTTTTAACGGCAGAAGAATTGATGCTGATCTTGTCTGCGCCTGCTTCCAAAAGTGTTCTGACATCTTGAATAGAAGAAATTCCGCCTCCTACTGTAAAAGGGATGCTTAGCTGTGCTGCAATATCTTTCACCAGTCCGGCAAATGTTTTCCGGTCTTCCACCGTTGCAGTAATATCCAGAAAAACCAGTTCATCAGCGCCTTCCTGCTCATATCTCACAGCGAGCTCAATAGGATCTCCTGCATTGCGTAAGCCTTCAAAATTCACACCTTTTACCGTTGTCCCGTCTTTGATATCGAGACATGGAATAATTCTTTTTTTAAGCATTTTCAATAAAGTCCTGAAGTTGTTGTAATGTTATTTTTCCCTCGTAAATCGCCTTTCCGATAATTGTTCCCGAACATCCGATTTCTTTCATTCTGTAAACATCTTCGATACACGAAATCCCTCCGCTTGCTGTAAGTTTTATCGATGTTTTCTCCAGAATTTCTTTATACAGATCTGTAGAAGGGCCTTCCAGCATTCCGTCTTTTGAAATATCTGTGCAAATGGTCTGAATGATTCCTTTTTCTTTGTAATCCAATAGAAAATCAATGATATCCAAATTACTTTCCTCTTCCCATCCGGAAGTCTTTATTTTCCTGTTTTCACAGTCTGCGCCTAAAATAATATTTTCACTGCCGTATTTTTTGATCATTTCAATACAGAATCCCGGATCCTGGACCGCAATACTACCAAGGGTGATCTGTTTTGCCCCTGAATTAAAAGCGGTTTCTATATCAGTCCCGGTTTTCAATCCGCCTCCGAAATCAATGTGAAGCGATGTTTCCCTGGCAATATTTTCCAATACCTTCTGATTGACAATGTGTTTAGATCTTGCCCCATCCAGATCTACAAGATGTAGAAACTGAATTCCATAGCTTTCAAATTCTTTGGCCGTTTCTACCGGATCTTCACTATATATTTTTTTTGTAGAATAATCTCCCTTTGAAAGACGGACACATTTTCCGTCGATAATATCAATAGCTGGAATAATTTTCATCATTTACAGTTTTATAAAGTTGTTTAATATTCTACTGCCTGCAATTCCTGATTTCTCCGGGTGAAACTGTACCGCAAAGAAATTATCCTTCTGCAGCGCTGCACTGAACGGCAGAATATAATCGCAAACGGCAACCGTAGAATCTACCAGTCCACAATAATAACTGTGCACAAAATAGACATCATTACTTTCTTCAATCCCTGAAAATATGGGACTTTTAAGATCCGAAAGCGTATTCCAGCCCATATGGGGAACCAGATCTTCCGGCGGAAATCGTTTAACATCAACATCAAATATTCCCATACCTCTTACATTCCCTTCTTCATTATCGCCACACATCAGCTGCATACCCAGACAAATCCCCAGAACAGGCTGTTTCAAAGAAGGAATAAGCGTATCAAGGCCTTTTTCTTTTAACACCTTCATAGTGGAAGAAGCTTCTCCTACGCCTGGAAAAATCACTTTATTTGCCTTCAGTATCAATTCCGGATCATCGGTCACTATCGATTCAATGTTCAGCCGGGACAGCGCGTTCTGGACTGAACTGACATTTCCTCCGTTGTATTTTATTAGTGCAATCATCTATAAACTTCCTTTGGTTGATGGTAAATTATAACTGCTATCGGACTGATTCACCGCCATTTTAACAGCTTTTGCAAATGCTTTGAATACCGCTTCTATTTTGTGGTGCTCATTGCCTCCTTCTGCCTTGATATTCAGATTGGAACGGGAAGAATCTGTAAAGGATTTAAAAAAGTGAACAAACATTTCTGTAGGCACATCCCCAATTTTTTCCCTTTTGAAATCAACATCCCAAACCAGCCATGGTCTGCCTCCGAAATCTATAGCCGCCTGAGCCAGACAGTCGTCCATCGGAAGCAGAAAGCCATACCTCTCGATTCCTTTCTTGTTTCCCAGAGCTTTTAAGAAGGCTTCTCCCAATGCAATTCCTGTATCTTCAATCGTGTGGTGCTCATCGACCTGAAGATCACCATTCACTTTGATTGTAAGGTCTAAATTTCCGTGTCTGGCAATTTGGTCCAACATATGATCAAAAAAATGAAGTCCTGTTGAAATTTCAGAAACTCCTTTTCCGTTAAGATCTATTTCAATATCAATCTCAGTTTCATTCGTTTTTCTATAGACTTTTGCCTTTCTGGATTCCTGTTTTAAAAATGAATAAATCCCGTTCCAGCTGTCTGTACTGAGCGTTGCTTCTTCATTAAAGTTTTCATTGAGAAAAATAGATTTAGTCCCCAAATTGACAGCCAGTTGGACATCCGTACTTCGATCACCAATTACATATGAATTTTCAAGATCATAAGATCCATAGATGTATTTTGAAAGCATCCCGATTCCCGGTTTTCTGGTAGGGAGATTTTCATGTTCAAAGCTTTTATCAATCAGAATGTCGCTGAAAATAATTCCTTCATTTTCGAAAGCTTTCAACATTTTTTCGTGAGGTTTTATAAAGTCTTCAAAGGGAAAACTGTCAGTGCCCAAGCCATCCTGATTGGTCACCATCACCAGTTCGTAATCCATTTCTCTTACAATTCTGGCAAGATTCTGAAAAACTCCCGGATAAAATTCCAGCTTCTCCAGAGCATCTACCTGAAAATCTTCCGGCGGTTCTACGATCAGGGTTCCGTCGCGGTCTATGAACAATACTTTTTTCATGATGGTATTCCTTTTAAAACGTTAATCAGTTTTTCATTTTCTTCCCGGTTTCCTACATTGATTCTGATGCAATCTGGAATGGCGGGCGCTCTCTGGCTGGTCAAAACTTCTTCTTCAAGCATTTTCTCATACACTTTTTTCCCATCTCTCATTTTAATCAGGAAGAAATTGGCATCCGTAGGAAATACTTTTTCTATGCATGAAATGGTTTTAAACTGTTCTTCCAGCCACGCTCTTTCCTGTAAAACATTTTCAACATTTTCTTTAAGCCTGTTTTCATCATCCAAGATGCTTAGAACAAGCTCCTGGCTTAGAGAATTGACGTTATAAGGCGCTTTTACTGTATTGATAAAACGGATGATCTCTTCGGAAGCATAAGCTGTTCCTACCCTTGCTCCTGCCGTTCCCCAGGCTTTTGAAAAAGTCTGAAGCACAATTAGATTAGGATATTGAGCCAGCAGTTCAATCCCTGATCTGTTTCCTGAAAATTCGATATACGCTTCATCAATAACAACGATACCGTTAAAATTTTGGATGAAAAATTCGATGTCTTCTACACTGTTTCCGGTTGGGTTATTCGGGGAACACAGGAAGAAAATTTTAATCTCCTTTTCCTGAGTGATTTTTAGGAAATCGTCTTTTACAATTTCAAAATTCTCATCCAGATCCAATTTCAAAACATCATTTTCATTCACTGTAGCATAGAAACCGTACATCGCAAAAGAAGGATTCATCATCAGAATGGCATCTTTTTTAGGTTCACAGAAGATTTTAATGATCAGGTCGATCAGTTCATCACTTCCGTTTCCTATGGCGATCTGCGCCGGTGAAAGACCTTTAAGGCCGGCTAATTTACTTTTAAGCTTTTTTTGAGACGAATCCGGGTACCTGTTGAATTCTCCGAACGGACATTCATTAGCATCCAGCAACACCGGAGCATTGAACTCATTGTGATCCCTGAAACTGATATAAGGCTGTAATTTTAATATATTTTCTCTTACTAAACTGTTGGTATTGAATTCTTTCATTGTATTATTTTAATCTGATAGATACTGCATTTTTGTGGGCGATAAGACCTTCTGCCTCTGCCATAAGTTCGATGGTTTTTCCTATATTTTTAAGACCTTCTTTGGAAAGGTGCTGGAATGTAATTTTCTTAACAAAACTGTCCAGAGAAACCCCGCTGTAGTTCTTTGCATAGGCATTCGTAGGAAGCGTGTGATTGGTTCCGCTGGCATAATCACCGGCACTTTCACAGGAATAATTTCCAAGAAAAACGGATCCTGCATTGCTGATCATCGGAATATATTGTTCAAAATCTTCCAAAGCCAGAATAAGATGTTCCGGAGCGTATAGATTACTGAATTCCAAAGCTTCCTCGATAGATTGGGTCACCATAAAAAGACTGTGATTCAGTGCCTGTTGAGCCATTTCATTTCTGGGAAGTTTCTTGATCTGCTCTTCTACTTCTTCAATGGTTTTTTCAAAAATTTCCAAATCTGTAGTGATAAAAACTACCTGACTGTCGCTTCCGTGCTCCGCTTGGGAAAGAAGATCTGCTGCACAAAATTCAGGAACAGCTTTACTGTCTGCAATAACCAAAACTTCACTGGGACCTGCCGGCATATCAATAGCCACACCAAAACGCTGCGCATATTCTTTGGCAGCTACTACAAACTGGTTTCCCGGTCCGAAAATTTTATACACCTTCGGAATACTTTCTGTTCCTAACGTCATGGCAGCGATAGCCTGTGCGCCACCTGTTTTGAATATTTTGGTGATCCCGCAAAGTTTCGCCGTGAACAGAATAGCCGGGTTAATATTCCCGTTACTGTCAGGAGGCGTGCAAAGAATAATTTCCTTACATCCAGCGAGATTGGCAGGTACAGCAAGCATGAGAACTGTTGAAAATAAAGGGGCTGTTCCACCGGGAATATAGATGCCTACCTTTTCTACAGCGCGGTTTTCTCTCCAGCAGATTACTCCTTTTACGCTTTCAATTTTCTCTGTTTCCGTTATCTGAGCCGCGTGGAATTTTGAAATATTTTCCTCGGCCTGTCTGATGGCTTTCTTTAAGTCTTCTGAAACTTCGTTTTCAGCATTCTCAACTTCTGCTTCTGAAACCAGAATTTCCAAAGTTGCTGCTTTATCAAATTTTTTATTGAACTCAATAAGCGCTTTATCACCGTCTTTTTCTACTGTTTCAAATATTTGCGTGATCAATTCTGAGATTTCTTCACGCTTCAATACCGGCCGTTTTACAAGGTCTGGCCAGGTCTTTTGTTCCGGATATCTGTATATTTTCATCATTAAATAACCATTTTATCGATTGGAATAATAAGAATATCCTGAGCTCCGTTTTCTTTCAACTCATCAATGACGTCCCAGAATCTTTCTTCATCAATCACCGAATGAATGCTGCTCCAGCCTTTTTCCGCCAAAGGAATAACCGTAGGACTCTTCAATACAGGAAGGACCGATGCAATATCACTGATTTTGTCATTGGGAACATTCATCAGGATGTATTTTGAATTTTTTGCTCTTAAAACGGATTGTATGCGGAACAGAAATTTATTAAGAATAATTTCTTTTTCAGGATTGAGTACGGATGTTTTTGCTAAAACTGCTTCAGATTTCAAAAGGGTCACAGTTTCTCTCAAACCGTTTTTAAATAAGGTACTTCCGGAGCTTACAATATCACAGATTCCATCTGCCAAACCAATATTCGGGGCGATTTCAACGGAGCCGGAAATGATGTGAATGTCGGAAGTGATTCCTTCACGATCAAGAAAATTTTTAAGGGTATTGGGGTAAGAAGTAGCAATTTTTTTACCTTGAAAATAGGAAAGATCATCTGTTTCCACTTCTTTGGGTACAGCCAGCGAAACCCTGCATTTTGAGAATCCAAGCTTCTCAACGATCTGGATATTCTTTTGTTTTTCAGCCAATAGATTTTCGCCCACAATGGCGATGTCTACCACTCCGTCTTCAAGGTATTGGGGAATGTCTGAATTTCTGAGATACATGATCTCCATGGGAAAGTTGTCTACAGAGACTTTCAGCTGGTCTTTTCCGTTGTTGACGAAGATCCCGCAGTCTTTCAGGAGCTGTAAAGATTCTTCGTAGAGCCGGCCGCTTTTCTGGATCGCAATTTTTAATTTACTCATTGTATTGTTTTGGGGTCTGAGTAAATGAAAACTGATCTGTTGGATATTTCCGGGAGAATTCGGAAACAAAAAAACCGTCTGTTTACTCAGACGGTTTTAATTATTTTTGATTTTAACACATGTTTATATCAACCAATTCCGTCTTAGCAGAGATGATGATAATAATGATGAAGTGTTAAAAAATTCGGTTTCATTGTTTTGAATTGTGGTACAAATGTAGGACTTATTTTTAAACTGCAAAGTTTTTTTTACAGAATTTTTTTGTAAAGATCTATCAATTGAGCTCCAATGGGTTCATCATTAAATTTCTGAACAAACATAAAACTCTTTTCTGCACGGCGTTTTCTCTCGGATTCATTTTCCCATAAAAATTTGATTTTGGCTCCGATATCTTCATAACTTCCCGGATCTACGTAAACAGAATCTTCTCCTCCCGCTTCCGGAAGACAGCTGATGTTGCTGGTAATAACTGCCGTTTTTGAGAAAATCGCTTCTATAACAGGGATTCCGAAGCCTTCAAAAAAGCTCGGATAGACAAAAATATCGGCCAGTTTATAGATCACAGCCAGTTCATCCATGGAAACACCTTCCAGAAAGAGGATCTGCTTTTCTATCTTGTTTTTTTTGATGAAAGCTTCTACTTTTTTATAGTAATTCGTCTTTCTTCCAACGACAACCAATGGAATTTCGGTTCCGCTGATACCTTTGACAATGCTTAAAAGATTTTTACGGTCTTCAATGGTTCCGACATTTAAGATAAATCGTTCAGGAAGGTTGAATTTCTCTTTGGTAAGCTGAATAAACTCCTCAGACTGCTGTTCTTTAAATGCTTTGTGACAGCCCTGATAAATGACTTCAATTTTGGTTTCGGGAACTTTTAAATAAGTGATGATATCTCTTTTAGTCTGCTCAGAAATGGCGATGATCTTATCTGCAGAAACAGCCGCCTTTTTAAATTTCCACAGATGTATTTTCCTGTCAAAGAAAGAATAATACTGAGGATATCTCATAAAAATCAAGTCATGGATGGTCACTATTTTTTTGATGGGTTCTTTTCCCCACTTCAACGGCAGCTCACCGGACAAGCCATGAAATATCTGTGCGCCTTCTTTTTGGGCATCTTTACCCATTTTAAACTGGCGGGAAAGATTTCCTTTTGAGGTTTCCACAAAACGGACATCAGGTCTTTCGAGGATCTCTTTTCCTCTTTCTGAACGGTTTTTGTTCAGCAGCAGGTATTCATTTTCAGGATAGTACTGAGAAAGAATCCTGACCAGGTCTCTTGAATAATTGCCCAATCCGGACGTATTATGAAAAAAACGTTTTGCGTCGAAGGCAATCTTCATATCAATGTTTTTAGTAAGCTTTTTTAAGCGGTTTAAAGGTATAAATAAAATAAACCCTAAATGACTATTCAGGGTTTATTGTATAAATTTTAAAAATCAATCTTCAAAATTTAGAGAAAACACAGCTTATACGGCTACATTGTTCTCTCTTAAAGCATCATTAAGAGATGTTTTTTTATCTGTTGATTCTTTTCTCTGACCGATGATCAATGCACAAGGAACCTGGTATTCTCCTGCAGGATACTGTTTTGTATAACTTCCCGGGATTACTACTGAACGTGCAGGAACTCTTCCCTTGATTTCAATAGGTTGGTCGCCTGTAACATCAATGATTTTTGTAGAAGCTGTCAATACTACATTAGCACCCAATACGGCTTCTTTTTCTACGTGAACTCCTTCTACCACGATACATCTTGAACCAATGAAACAGTCGTCCTCAATGATCACAGGAGCTGCCTGTAACGGCTCCAATACACCACCGATACCTACACCACCACTCAGGTGAACGTTTTTACCGATCTGTGCACAGCTTCCCACTGTAGCCCAAGTGTCTACCATTGTTCCTGAATCTACATAAGCTCCGATATTCACATAAGAAGGCATCAAGATCACGCCTGAAGCTACGAAAGATCCTTCTCTGGCGATCGCATGCGGTACAACTCTTACTCCTTTTTCAGCATAATTTCTCTTCAAAGGAATTTTGTCATGAAATTCAAACGGACCTACTTCAATAGTTTCCATCTTCTGGATCGGGAAATACATTACTACGGCTTTCTTCACCCACTCATTCACCTGCCATCCGTTTTCCGTAGGCTGAGCAACACGAAGTTCCCCGGAATCCAATAAAGAAATAACCTCTCTTATCGCCTTCTGGCTGTCTTCGTTTTGTAATAAATCTCTATGATCCCAAATGTTTTCAATTGTTTGTTGTAACGACATGTTTCTTATTTGATTTTAGTATAAATTATCCCTGCAGCTTCCCGCAGTTCCGAAGGTCAAAAGTACAAAAGATTGTTCTAGTATACAAGTTCGGAAACAAGTCTTCGATGGGAATTATTTACGGTTATCTACAGCTTCATTATTCGCAAATAACGAACTCTATGGTCTTCTCAACGTGTTTTTGTTCAACAATCCCTTTCGAATATTTAAGATTAACGGCTGTATTATATTTTGTTAAATAAGCTGTATTAATGTCGGGCGTAAGTTCTTTGAGGTTATCAGGAACGAGTGCTTTTATATTGAAAATCTCGTCTCCACATCTGATCTGCCCTTCCGGATCTTTCAAAAATGTATTGTACCAGCTCTTTTCTGCGAGGCCCCATGATCTGGCGAAAATTCTGTCGTTAACGGTCACCATCCAGATTTCAAGGAAAGTGGTTCTGTGATTGCCTGCTTTTATTTCGGTAAGATTATGACTATTGATGTAATGCAGTGCTTTGTCTTTATTCATTGCTATTTTTTCACGAATGTAAAATGAATACAGCAGTTTAACCAATTTATTATTTGGCCTGAAGGAAATATGATGTGGATTGGTGATTTTCTGATGTTTTCTATTTTTTGAAGTCGCTAAATTCAAGTTCTGAAACCATGTCACGGTTTTTAACGACGAATGATTTAAAATAGTATTTTTTTTTCGATTATTTTTTCAAAGCATCATTTTATTAAGTGCCGTAATCAGACAGTCTTTATAGCTTTTCGCCACGGCAATTTTCTGATCCTGCCATACAAGCTGATTGTCTTCGAAGTATTCGATATTCGTTAAATTGACAATATAGGAATTGTGAACCCTCATGAATTCGTCCGGAAGACTTTCAATTAAATCTTTAAGGGCTTTGTAGTAGATGTATTTTTTATTGGAGGTGGTATTGATTTCCACGTAATTACCCAAACCTTTGATAATGGTTATGTCTTTAAAGAACAGTTTTACCAGTTTTTTATCTGTTTTAATAAAAGCAAAAGTCCGGTTCTCCATATCAATAATCAGTTTAAGTAATGTCTATAAAACTCTTTGAGCGTGGAGATAAGCTTTGTTCCAGTATTTTTCATTTAATGAAGAAATCATCACTCCTTTTGAGGTGGAAGCGTGGATAAACTTCACTTCTCCGTCAGCACCGATATCATGAACGATTCCCACATGAGAAACTCTGCTTCCTCCGGCTGTTGCAAAAAACAATAGATCGCCTGGTTTTACTTCTTTGATGTCAATTTTCTGACCGGCATCAGCCTGATCTGTAGATCTGCGTGGCAGAGAGAAATCATTTTCCTCAAACACCTTTACGGTAAATCCGGAACAGTCAAAACCTGAAGAGGTATTTCCCCCAAATTTGTATGGGGTTCCAATATATTTTTCAGCATCTTTCAGAATATCACCAACGGATCTGGAAATTTTTCCATCAAATTTGGAATCCAGTTTTCTGAGATTTTCAGCTTTCGCAACGGTTTTGGTGCCTGTATTTTTCTTGGAAGATACATTTTTAGACGATCCACACGAAACGACAATGGCAGAGGCAATCAGCAGAACAGAAATCTGCTTTATTCTTAAGTTTTTTTCAAATAATCCCGGTTTCATAGTCATCTGATTTTAAATGAAGTAACTAATTATATACAAATATACATTTTATATTTAAATTATAGGATAAGTATACTACAACTATATGATAAATATATGTTAAAATTTTAATTTCTCTTATTTATTAGTATATTTGAATTCAATTTTGCGATATGGCAACGTACGAAAGTTTAATAAAGATCAACGGGAGTATAGGCGATCTGGTTTTTTATAATCTGAACGGTAAAAACGTCGTGCGGAAAAAAAGCGGATTTAATAAAACGGCCTTCAAGAAAAGCCCTTCTTATGAGAAAGTAAGGCAGAACAGCTCTGAATTCGGGCACTGCTCCAAAGCTGGAAAAACGATACGAAGCTGCATTGAAAGCTATACGAAAGAAGCTGGTGATCCACTACTCTATCAGAAGTTTGCCAAGCTGATGACCGCAATCAAAGATTTGGATACGGTTTCAGCACGGGGAAAAAGAACGGTACAGAATGGTCTTTTGACTCCCGAAGGATTAAAGTTGCTGAGAACATTCAGCTTTGGAGAAAAAGAAAATATCCATCCGGAAATGTATATTTCAGGTGATAAAGAAAACAGGATTCTCAATTTGGGTGAAAAATTTTCAGGTGAGGAAATCATTATCGTGACGATACAACCTGATTTTGACGCTTATGCTGCGGAATATTTTGAAGAGAAACTTCCGGTAAAAGCACTAAGTAAAGAGCTTGGTTTTGAAAAGCATTTTTCAGAAGCCACGCTCATACTCTACTTTTTAGTTATTAGATATAAAGAAGAAATTACCCAAATGGGATTTGTTGGGATTTAGAATTTCAGACATCAGACATCAGACTGAATTTGTTAAGATTAAGGAACGTTTTTTACCAGCCACTCTACACAGATCCGAAATTCTAAATTACTCAAATCCTCTGATGTTAAAACGCGTATCACGGAACCCGCTATCTATAAATCTTAATATTCTTATCCCGATTAAAGAGAAATAAAAAGCCTGCAGAATGATCTGCAGGCTTTCTGTTTTATTTTTTGTCTCCTGTCCAGGTACCGGATCTTGCCGGTGTGGGAACAGCGTTTGTCCAGCTTCCGTTGCCTTTTTTCTCTCTTGAAAGGGTTCCATTGAATTCTCCATCTGAAGGAAGCCCGATTACAGCAGTAAGATCGCCGGTTTCAGTTAGGCGTCCGGAAATGTTATAATTTTCATCATTTACTGTAGAATGCATCGTTCCGGTTACTTTTCCATCGCTGGCAACTACAAGGTTCCAGGTTCCGTCATCGCTTCCCGTATACTTTCCTGCCCACGTTCCTATATAATCATAAATAGTATCGTCATCAGAACTGCATCCGATAAATAAAAAAGCTGTAAAAAGAAGTAAAAAAAGTTTCTTCATAGTTTCTAATAGTTTTATAACCTAATCAAATTTATTATTATCTGTTTAAATTCTGTTCCTGAAACAGAGAACTGAATTAATATTCATTATTTTTCCGCCTTGTTCCGTGCAAATCTACTAATTTTTTTATTCAGATTATCTGAATTTTAATCAGCTGTTTATATTTTTATGAATTCGGCTCTTATTTTGGCTAAAATACGATTATTTCCCAAATGGAAAGACGCAATCAGACGGCAAACTTTCAAAAATATGCACCAATATCGACATTAGTAATATTTCAAAATAATATGTTTATTTTACATTAATTTTTCATTATAAATTATTTTTATTCTAATATTTATAATTTAAATGAAATTTGTTTTCATGATAACAAATATTTCTTAATTTAGTGAAAAATCTAAAAACTCATTAAAACCCAATAAATAACATGAAAACAAGAATAATCTTTTTTGTTGCAGTCATTTTTTTCAGCAGCTTGCAATCTCAGGTAGGGATTAATACAGAAACACCTTCCCATACTTTGGATGTAAACGGATTGGTGCGAGTAAGAGGCCTAGCCAACGCTGAGAATAAAATTGTTGCAGCCAATTCACAGGGCGTTTTAACCCTTCTCTCTCCTGAAGAAATTTTTTCTCCAAAAGCATTCCTGAACACTTCTACATCAGCTGCGGAACAAAGGCTGACGATCTATGAAGGACAATGTTTTCAGCCTACTGACAACGCTTCTTCCTGTACGGTGAGAGTCAATCATTACAGTTCATGTGCAGGTTTTGTTCGTGCAGTAGATACCCAGATCGTAGTAGGACAAACCATCAATACGGTTAACGGACAGTTTTTGGGAACCTGGGCATCTAGATTTATCGATCACAAAGGCTACGTAGGAGGTATAACAGCCGCTGAGCAGATAGCTCCCGATTATCCAAGAATCTCCTATCCTACTGCCAATTCTTCCAACTATTTAGGAAGTGGCAGTTTCTCAGGGCAATGTAATGCAGATCTGGTAACGACGATTAACCAGACCACCGGAGATGTTAAGATAGAATCTGTGAAGAGAAGTATGTTTGCGCATTTGGTATATCTTCTGTCTATTTCGCGCTCAAGAAGTAACTAGAAACCAATCTTTTTCAAATATAAGATAGCTGCATTGTTATGATGCAGCTATTTTTTTTATCAGTAATCAATATTTCAGTCAATTCATCACAGAATCTCCTGTCTTTTTTTATATTTGACTAATGATTATCAGGTAAATACGATCTATAATCATTCAAATCTCAATCCATCTCATTAAAAAAGTAATACTATGAAAATATTAAATGCTGCTGATGCGTTTGACAAGTCAGCAAAAATCTATCAGGATAAATTTATGGATGTAAGTTTGTTTGCAGACACTTTCAATTTTTTCTGTGATCATATACAAGCAGATGATGCTGAGATCTTGGATATAGCCTGCGGTCCGGGAAATATTACGAAGTATGTACTGGACAGAAAACCGGATTATAAAGTATTAGGAATTGATCTGTCACCCAAGATGCTGGATCTCGCTCAGGCTAATAATCCTACTGCAGCATTTGAACTCATGGATTGCCGGGACATCGGACAGATTGAAAAACGGTTTGACGGAATCATTTGCGGCTTTTGTCTGCCCTATTTGGTTCGTGAGGAAGCTGTTGATTTGATCGCACGGGTAGCAGAACTGTTAAAACCAGGAGGTATATTTTATCTGAGCACTATGGAAGATGATTATGCAAAATCCAGATTTCAAACTTCCAGTACCGGTGATCAGGTGTATGTGAACTATCACCAGGAGGATTATTTAACCGAAGCTTTTCAGACGAATCATTTTGAGATCATCAATATGCAACGCTTTACTTCCTATGATAAAGATAATGTAATGATCACAGATCTGGTATTCACCGGAAAGTTGATTTAATCGGAGAACCGTTTTTTATTAGGATTACCGAATCGGAATCATTTCATTATTTATCGCTCAGGAAGTCACTGGAAACCCTTCTTTTTCATTTAAATCATCATAGCTGTATCATAAACATGCAGCTATTTTTTATGGGATCATCTTTCCGGCTTCTTTATATCCACTACTATCCATTTCATGGCTATAATCCACTGAAAATGAATCATCAAACCTTTTCCATTGAATACAGTCTGGTGATATTTTTAAATGGAAAATCGTAAGTTCTGTGAAAAAATTTATACATATTACTATACTCGGCAAATTTATATTTGTAAACAATTTCTTTCGTCATCAGATTTGAAAACATCAAATCCTCAACGACATCCATCATTTTAAGCTTAATGGTAAAATCGTAAAAGGTAGTCCCAAAATACCGTCTGCAATCTTTTTGAAACTGCAGATAGCTTAGATTGTTTATTTTGCTCAGGTCCCTGATATTAACGGAAGGATCTGCCCTGAATTTCAGAAGAATATCATCCAGATAACTTAAAGTGTGATCGGAAAAATTCATCTGGCGCGCATTCATTATAAATTCATGAAAAAAACTTTGAGCGGTCTGTGTTGAATGATCAATGACACAGATTCCAAACAAAGCCGAAAAATCTGAAAAACCCTGAAAATATTGCAGGTGCAAGGGCACAACAGTATACCCGGAATCTGAAGTATGATCAGATGCAGATTTTATGCTCTCACGAAGATAAGACAGAGTTTTCCTGTTCAATTGTTCATTACAGACTATTTCACCTCCATTACCATGATGAACCTGTATTTCCCGTACAGAGTATAAATAATCACTGGGCACAATTTCAAGAGCCTTGAATAGGGCAATATAGGTATCCATTACCAACTGAGTATAATGAGTAATCTGCTTTTCAGGTAAATCTCCAAGGGTTTTATGATTGGATAAAAATTCAGACAATAATTTTACAGCCCTATTGACTCTTCGCTCAATCAGAGAAAGAAGTCTGACATTCATAATTAGTTGTTTTCATAGTTAGGTTTGTTTCTTTACATTAAATCACTTAATAGCGACTAATATATATTAAAAATATGTTAATTTCCAATAAATCTTAAAATAAAAGCAATTAAATTTCTCATTTCCGTTCGTAAGAGGTTCTCTTACAGCTTTAAAAATATTCGGCTTCAAATTTTCAGTCAGAATATTGTACTCGTTTTTGATTTTCGTCAAGATAAATCATTAATAAAAACTTTTTTTAAACCGACATCAACAAAACAAAATCACCACGAAGTGATATTGAAAGTCACAGCACTAAAAAAAAATAAATTTCAACACCATTTTAAACTATTGATAATTAAATAATTATACTATTAACCCTAAATAAAAATTATTTTTTATTTGAAAATTTAAAAAATATTATTTCCTTAGTCGGAGAAAAAACTAGAAATGACCAATACAAAACTTCTGCTTACGGCACTTGCCTTCGGTATGCTATCCGGCACGGTAACTGCGCAACAATTTACACTGAGCGGAAGTGTAATGAATGGTTTTCATGAACAGCTCCGAAATACAGATTTACTGTTAAAGAATAAACAAAATCAAAGTATCATCAATGCACAGACTGATACTTCAGGTAAATTTAAAATACGTTTAGACAAGGGAGCCTACACTCTTTTGATTACTCAGCTAGGAAAAAAATATTACGAAAAATCAATTGAACTGAACGGGGATCTTGATTTGGGTATCATTACCATCAACAATGACATTTTACTGGAAGGTGTGGTGCTTAACGGACAAAAACAACTTATTGAAAGAAAAACAGACCGTTTAATCTTTAATGTTGAAAAATCCGCATTTGCCACCGGTGGAAACGGACTGGATGCGATCACTGTAACACCGGGTCTTCAGGTGACCAATGAAACCATCACCATGCTCGGAAAAAGCGGAATGGGAGTAATGGTTGACGGCAGAATCATGAATATGGCAGGTGATGCGCTCATCAGTTATTTAAAAAGCATTCCCAGCAGTGATATTAAGAGTATTGAAGTCATTACCAATCCCCCGTCTAAATACAGTGCTGAAGGTAACAGCGGATTGGTTAATATCGTTTTAAAAAAATCAAGAACAGATAATTGGTCGTCCACGGTTACAACCAGTTATCAGCAAGGGAAATATGCACAGCAGTCTTCCTCGGCCAATCTTAATTATAAAAAGAATAAGCTTTCTTTATTTTCAAACCTGAATTACAGCTATGGCAAATATTACGGTCAGGAGGAACTGGAAATAAAATATCCCGAAACCTACTGGCATTCTGACAAGCAGTATCAATATAAAATAAATGCCCTGTCCGGACGAATTGCTCTTGATTATGATATCTCGAAGCGTCTTCAGATCGGTGCGATGTACAACGGAAGTTTAAGCCTGCCAATCACGGAAGATTTTGATTCGTCTCTGCAAAAGACTTCGGCTTCAGCCAACCAGTATTATACTGTGGGCAGAACGGAGAGAAAAAGACAGTTACACACGGTTAATTTTCATACGGTGTACAAGATAGATACTTTAGGAAAACAGCTGAATGCGGACTTTGATTTTTTCACTTATAGAGACAACAGTGACAGAAATTTTAACCTGTCCTCAAATACTGATGACAATTCTGAGAGCAGAAATCAAAACAATGCTTTTCAAAATATAGAGAACTATTCTGTAAATCTTGATATGGATCATCCGCTAAAATTCATCAAACTGAACTATGGCGCAAGATTTTCCTTTTCGAAAACGGTTAATGATCTTTATTCAGATCTGCAGCAGGTAGGTTTTGTACAGCAGGATCGTTTTACGTATCAGGAAAATACACAGGCTCTTTTCTTTTCCGGTGAAAAGGAAATGGGTAAGAAAAAGAACTGGTCTGCCAAAGTAGGCCTGAGGATTGAAAATACACAACTGGAATCTGAAAATGTTTTTATTCAGAATAAAAATAATACAGACTATCTGAAATTCTTTCCAACGGCATACCTTCAGTATAAACCTACTGAGAATAATACCATTTCGCTGGATTATGGCAAGAGAATTTCCAGACCTTCATTCACGAATCTGAATCCTTTTCGGATCTACGGCAGCCCGTTTAGCTATTGGGAAGGGAATCCATCATTAATGCCGTCCTACACTCATAATGTTGAACTGAACTATATCTATAAAGATTATCTGCAAAGTGTTGTATACTATGAAAAGATTGACAATATGTTTGGGGGTATTGTCTTATTAAACAACGATAATGTTACCCAGCGCATCACGCAGCTTAATTATGCAGAGGGACAGACTTACGGACTGAGACAAACCTACGTTTATAAAAAAAAGAAATGGCTTGAAAGTTATATCACAGGGTATCTGGGGTATCAAAAAGCAAAATCAAACATCTATCCTTTAACCCCGAAGGAAATGGAAGGATTTTTCAGTATGATCTCTCTTTCCGGAAATTTTTTAATCAGTAAAACCATTAGTACAGGCTTTAATTTACTGCATAGATTCCCAAATAAATCTATAGATCTGGTTGAAAATAAGACCAATACTCTTTTAGATTTTTATTTTAAAGCTAAACTCTGGAATAAGCTGGGACTTGTATTATCAATTAATAACATACTTAAAGAATATCAATTTAATTCTACCTCTGAACGAAGCGGCAATACCACTTATACAAACGGGTATTACGATTCAAGATATTTCAGATTATCGCTCAACTACTCCTTTGGAGGGCAGCTCAATGTCAATCAGAGAAGCTTCAGAAATCAGGAAGAGCGAAGTAGAACCAACTGATTTGTCATTCATCAGGGTAATGGCCATACGCTGAATGAATTATAAATATGCTTGCAAGCAAAGTCCAATAAACGGTTAATGACTTTAAATATTTACCGCATACTAATTACAAATATTATTATCATGAAATCAACAAACGAAAACAAATTTGACATTGCAAAATTTACTCAGGAAAACGAAACAGCAAAAGGAGGCTTCTCAAAAGCATTAGGAGGTACTAATGCAGGATTTGCCAACGCTGGAACAAACCTTGGAAACTGTCCAGTAACAAACAGTGGAAACTGCGTAGCAGGATGTGGCGGAACTACTCAGCCAACTCATCCAACGCTTCCAACTACATCTTTATAGTAAGTAATACTTTCTGTAGACTAAAGGGCATTAGTGCCCTTTAGTTTTTAATCAAAAACCTAACTAACTATGAAATATAGCCAATTCAACTCAATTGTACCCTTCAATAATCAGTACGCCTTATTTAATTCATTTGAGAAAAAAGTTATTTTTTTAGAGCCTGAACTGAGGGAACTTCTGGAAGCCGGAAAAAGAGACGGTATCGATGAACTTTCTGAAATACATCCCGATTTCTATGATTATCTGAAAGAAGAATATTTTCTTATCGATGAACATACCAACGAAGTTCAAAAGGTAAAAGAGGTATCAAAAAAAATTGACAATAATCCCAATATGTTTTTTTTGATTGTAAACCCTACCATGAATTGCAATTTCAAATGCTGGTATTGCTATGAAACCCATATCAAAAAATCAAGGTTAGAGGAAACAGTACTGGACTCGGTCAATAAGTTTATCACAAAAACCGTTTCTCAGGAATCTATAAAGGATTTCACACTGTCTTTTTTTGGTGGTGAGCCTCTGTTATATTTTGGCAGGAATGTAACCCCAATGATTGATCATCTTGTACAAGAATGTAGAAAATATGATACCACTTTTAATATTGCCTTTACCACCAACGGGTATCTCCTGAATGATGAATTCATCAACTATTTTGTTGACAGAAACCTTGAAGCGGGTCTTCAGATCACATTTGACGGATACGGCGAAGAACATGATAAAGTACGCTTTGTGAACAAGACAAGAGGCAGCTACCATGAAATTGTAAGTAATATTAAAAACTTACTCAAATATGATAACTTTTTCGTTCGCGCAAGAATTAATTATACCCACGAAAATATCCACAACTGCTTTAAAATCGTTGACGAGTTTTCTTACTTAACTGAAGAAGAGAAAAAAACAAAATTGCTTTTTGACTTTCACAGAGTCTGGCAGGATGATGAGACTGATAACACCAATGTAGTCGCGGATGAGAATGCCGAAAAAATGCAAACCAAAGGGTTTAATACCAAAGTGATGTACTCCATCAACAACGTTCAGGATCCTTGTTACGCTGATAAAAGAAACAGTGCAACCATCAATTATAATGGTGATTTATATAAATGTACCGCCAGAGATTTCCTGTCTAAAAACAGAGTCGGATATCTTACCCAGGACGGAGATCTTGTTTGGGAAAACAATCATCTTGAGCACCGGATGGAGGCTAAATTTAAAAATAAGCCCTGTCTGCAATGCAGATTATTGCCATTATGTAACGGCGGATGCAGCCAACATGCAGTAGAACACCAGGAAACAGGTGACGAATACTGTATTTATAATGGTGACGAAAACGAAAAAGATAAAGTAGTACTCAGTAAAATAGAAGAAATAGTGAATGCGCTGGCCTAGAAATAAATTTGCATTTTACCATCAGCTGCAAAGCACAGATTGCGCAGCAGCATGTCTTGCCATGATTCTTAGTTATCATGGTAAAAAAAAATATTCCTTTACTTTTGTAAAATCTTTATTTGAATTTACCCGGATCGGAGTTTCCGTGGATGACCTGGTGGCTGCTTCAAGCAAAGCCGGACTCCACTCCACTCCTGTACAGGTAACTATTTCTAATTTAAAGGAAATTCCGCTGCCCGTCATCTTATTCTGGAAACAGGATCACTTTGTGGTACTGGAAAATATTACAGATAAAAACAATCAAAGCACTTATTTTCTGGCGGATCCTGCCTACGGAAGAATTAAACTGGATGAAGAAGGTTTTTCCAATGAATGGCGCGGAACCGGAGAAAAAGGTATCCTTATTTATTCTGAAAAAAATCCGGACTGGGAAGGAAAAATTCCGGTAGACCAACCTGAAAGTTTTCTAAAATCCGGCTTTTTCCAGGAAGCGATTAATTATATCAAAGCCCGTAAAGGAAGCTATCTTCTGGCCATCCTTTTAATCATTGTCGGATTGGTCATCAACAGCTGTATTCCTTTTGTTTTTAAAAATATTATTGATGAAGGTATACTTCAGAAAAACTCCAACCTTATCCTTTTGTTGCTTGCATCGCAACTTGTCCTCTTTATTTCCAGCTTTCTCAGTGATTTTTTCAGCAACCTTTTACTGACCAAAATCAATTTTAATTTAAGTATTTCGCTTAAAAGCAATCTCCTGAAAAAACTGATGAATCTGCCCATCCGGTATTTCGATACAAGGTTAAATACAGAAACCCTGCAGCGGATCAATGACCAGCAGAAAATCCAGAACTATGTTACGTGGAAAGGCGTTGACTTTTTAATCAGCATCCTGAACATTTTATTATTTGGAGGTATCCTGTTTTATTTCAGTCAATGGGTGTTTATTGTTTATCTCATCCTCTCTGTCATGAGCGTTGCATGGATTTTCCTGTTTCTTAAAAAACGGGCCATTCTTGAATATGCTTTATTTCTGAGACAATCTGAAAACAGCAACCATATTTATGAATTCATCATGAATATGCCTGAGATAAAAGTAAATAATGCTCAAAATTTTTCCATCAATAAAATCCTGGCGATCCAGGAAAAACTCAATACCATAGAACTCAATTCCCTGTTTCTGAATATGTACCAGCTGGTAGGTGTGAATTTTTTATCCAAACTTAAAGAGATCACAGCTATCGGTATTTGTGCGATTCTGATCATGGATGGGAAAATGAGTTTAGGCGTTCTGATGAGTATTTCCTACGTTATCGGCCAGCTCTCTTCCCCGATCAACAGACTAGTAAGCCTGGTAAAGGATACCCAAGATGCCGAAATTGCCTCTAAAAGAATAGGTGAAATTTATAATGAGCAGGAGGAAAACGTAGCCAGAACCGTGAATCTTACGACACAGGTTAACACACTTTCTATCAATAATATCTCTTTCAAATATGCAGGAAATTTCAATCCCTTTGTATTGAATGATATCAATTTCAAAGTCCTTCCCAACAAGGTTACAGCCATCGTAGGCTCCAGTGGAAGCGGTAAAACCACCCTGCTTAAAATATTACTGGCCTACTACCCTGTCACCTCCGGAAAAGTATTGTTAAACGGAATGAATCTTAATGATATCTACGCAGATCAATGGCGAAAAAGATGCGGAATTGTTCTTCAGGACGGACATATATTCAGTGGTACGCTCGCTGAAAACATTGCTTTCACTGAAGATAAGATTGATTATGACCGATTAGCCGAGGCCGCACGAATTGCATGCATTGATTCGTTTATAGAATCACTTCCTATGGGTTACAATACCAAAGTCGGAAATATTGGGATTCAGTTAAGCGGCGGGCAGAAACAGCGTATTTTAATTGCCAGAGCCGTATATAAAGATCCCGAATTCTTATTTCTTGACGAGGCTACCTCAGCGCTCGACGCCGAAAACGAAAAACAGATTTATAATAATCTTCAGTCTTTTTTTGAAGGAAGAACCGTTGTTGTAATAGCACACAGGCTATCAACCGTTAAGAATGCGGACCAGATTATCGTCCTGAAAAACGGAAAGATTGCAGAAGTAGGCAATCATTATAAACTGGTGGATACAAAAAATGAATACTTCAATCTCGTCAGAAATCAACTCGAGCTGGGTAATTAGACCCAATGAATATTTTTATATCCAAATAATAAAATAAAGCCCGTGATTTTTATAATGACGGGCTTTATTCAACAAATTTCCATGAGTATTTACATTGAAATGCTACTTGATAAGAAATCTGAACTTATTAATATTTTTAAGAGCAATCCCGGTTCCACGAACAACAGCCCTTAGCGGATCTTCTGCAACACAAACCGGCAATCCTGTTTTCAGGTGAATTCTGTCTGCCAGACCATTCAGCAATGCGCCTCCTCCGGCAAGGAAAATACCCGTTTTATAGATATCCGATGCCAATTCTGGCGGAGTTATAGCAAGCGTTTCCATGATCGCATCTTCTATTCTCATAATAGATTTATCAATGGCTTTGAACACTTCCTTGTAGCTGACCATAATTTCTTTTGGCTTACCGGTGATCAGGTCTCTACCTTGTACCGGAATATCTTCAAGAGGAAAATCCAGTTCTTCCAGTGCCGAACCTATTTCAATTTTAATTCTTTCCGCTGTTCTCTCCCCAATATCCAGATTATACTGAGATCTGATAAAGTAGGCAATATCATTGGTGAAAACATCACCGGCTATCTTTAACGACCTGTCGCATACAATCCCGCCCAGTGCTATAACTGCAATTTCAGTAGTTCCTCCACCTATATCAACAATCATGTTTCCTTCAGGATTTTCAACATCGATCCCTGCTCCGATAGCGGCTGCCATAGGTTCATAGATCAGTTTTACTTCTTTCGCATTTACTTTCAATGCCGAATCTTTAACCGCTCTTTTCTCTACTTCCGTAATTCCGGATGGAATACAGATAACAATTCTAAGGGCCGGCTGCATAAACTTTCCTCCAATATCCGGAATCTGCTTAATAAATTCCTTAATCATATGTTCAGATGCATGAAAATCTGCGATAACCCCGTCTTTTAAGGGACGTACGGTTTTAATATTTTCGTGGGTTTTCCCCTGCATAAGCTTTGCCTGTGTCCCTACTGCAATAGGCTTTCCCGTTGTCCGATCAATAGCAACAATAGAGGGTTCGTCTATGACAATCTTATTGTTGTATATGATCAGGGTATTAGCAGTTCCAAGATCAATCGCAATCTCCCGTGTAAACATATCAAACAATCCCATATTCCATTATTTTATTGACCGCAAAAGTACGCTATTACTGAGGAAATCGGTGGCAGCAGAAATTATAATTAGAGTTAAACTTAAGTTAAAGTATGTGCAAAGGCCGATGACTGCTGAATTTTTCTATCGCAAAGGATACTTATTTTTTTTACGTTTAATCAATTTTTAGGTTAAAAAACTACCTATATGAAGCACGTGTACTGTTTTACGAAAATCTTTGAATTAATACTCCAAAAAATAAGTAAGCCACTGTTGTTAGCAGTGGCTTATGATTGATGAATTAAAGCTTTACTTAAGCAACTCCAGCAGGTCTTTTTTTCGAACCACTTTGGTCTTTTCAACTTTAATTGTATGTAAACCGCAAAAGCCATTGCTATTGTACATCATATATTCGCTTTTGCTATCCCAGACTAAAATTTCATCCTGATACATGACTGCTTTAGGATCTTCCCACCAAATAGCATCTTTTCGGATGTTCATTTTTTTTCCGGCAATTATACTGTCTTTCGTTTTAAAGTACTCGCACTGATTTTTGGTCGAAATAAAAAAACCTTTTTTATCATTTTCCTTAAAATAAATCTTATAAAAAGAAGGGTAAGTTTCAATTTTATCGATATAAATACTCCTTGCAGAACAAGATGTGACAATAAAGATAATGACAAAAATTTTTATAAAGTTCTCCATGTTTTTCTATATATATAGTTGAATTGGATTGATTTCTCGTTGTTCCAGTACTTGAATTGCAATTTATTTCCATCTACCGATTTTGTGTCTCCACTTATTTTGCTTTTAAAATTGACATTATTCTTCCAAAGTTCAAGGCTTCTGCTGTCTCCACCATCTGAATCCTTTTGGGCCTTATTGTGGATTTTAACATATGAAGTCTCATCATTTCTGGCAGCCTTTAGTGTACCTTTTTCTTCAGTAGCAAAATATCCTTCCAGTATTTCATGTAAAAAGGCAACACCTTCATATTTTTTACCATTGGCATCTTCATACATTGAAATAATATCAAAGTTAACAATATTCAGGGATTGTCTCTTTCCATCATTATCAAAAGTTCCGTAAAACCCTGCACCTGTTCCATGGAATAATTGCAGTGTTTCCTGTAAGACATCACTATCGGTTTTAATATTGATCACTTTTTTGTCATTTGTAATAGCATCGTATAGGGTTTTGTCATAACCTTTAAGTTTCTTTACATTGACAGCTCCCTCAATTCCTAATTTTTTAGATTCTTTATCGTAGGTTAGCTTTAAGGATGTCGCATTTTTTAATCTTTCGAATAGTTGTTGTGCTTCTTCCCCGTAAAGTATGACATCCATTCCGTTTGGATCTACGTAAATCATAGGATTATTAGCTGCATAGACATAAGGTGATATATTAAAATATTTCTCCGCCAGTGGGTCTGTTACTCCCCATCTGCCCAATTCCGGCATATACATCCTTGCTCCGTAATCGTACATTTTAGTCTCGCTCTGAAACTCCTTGCCATTGTAACCATATGTGTAATTCGGTGATAAAGATCCATTGTTGTTTAATCCGTTATCTCCAAAAGTTAATCCAAATGGATAATAATCAGTCGTTCTGTCTATCATTGCAGCATTGTTACTGTCTTTATAGAATGATAGTCTGATATTTCCTAAATGATCTTTGTACTGGTAAATATATTTATTTTGAACAAAGTCGTAATAACCTTCAGAAGTCGGAACAAACTGAAGCTGCATATTAGCCCCTACTGTTCCCCATGGATCCAGAATACCTCCGGAAATTTCTCCCGTATACTGAAAGCCATCCAGGTAATCAACTGTTGAAGTTACAGGATTATTATTTCTTCCTGCATAATAGTTATAATCTTTATGCAGTTTGGCTCCATCGGCTCTGTAAATATATCTGGTACTTTCTTCCAGATTGGTACCAAAACCTCCGCTTATTAAAGTTTCTTTCCGAATTCTGTTAGGTAGATTAAGATGATTATAAACAATTCCAGGAATTCTTTTGTCTTTATGATCCGTCATATTACCATTGTCATCATAATGAATTAATGTCCCTGAAGTATCCGGATAGCCAAAATGGTTCTGACTGGAATCTGTAACGGTATCAAGTCTGTTTCCTGTGTATACATAGGTCAGGTTATCTATGAGTTCTGCTCCTATATTCGCTGCATTTCTGTTCCTTTGAAGCTCCGTGATATTGCCATTGAGATCATATCCTACACTTTCATTGAAGTAATTATTCTGAGGAATTGAAGTACCAGGTTCCGAATATATTCCTTTTTTAAGACGGTTTAAAACATCATACTGATATGAATATCTTTTTAAAACACCGTCTTTGGAGGTCTTCCAGTCAATTTCTGCAATATTGCCATTATACTTCCCGGTAGTCTGTGAAACAGATAATGGATTATGGTATCTCATTTCATAGCCAAACAGCTTCCCGCCAAGGTTTGAAGGATCATTAACCTTGGTCATCCAACCCCGGATATTATACTGATAATCGATACTCTGGATAAAGCCCCCGCCTCCCAGCGACGGATATCCTCCTACTTTTTTATTGATCAACTGAGAAATATCGTTATAGGAATTTTGAGATAATACTTCCACAAAATTATTATCTACCTGATGGGTGTGGGTCAACAATCTGTTTTTGACATCATACGTGAAATTCTCTGTAATTACCTTATCAGCATCACTATCAAGTCGTTTATGTCTGGTAACCGTCTGCTGAACGGTTCCTGCAAAATCCAATTTGGAGTCTGTTTTGGTACGTCCTCCCAGATGATTAATAGAGTAAGAGCCTATCGCTCTTCCTTTTTTATCATAAAAAGTATAATTTTTAGTCCATTGATCATCTTCTATATTTTTTATCAGGCTCATTACCGGAAGACTTTTCGTACTTCTTGATTCCAAAGAAGAAGCATCCGTTAAAACAGGTTCTCCTAAAATATCGGTAAAAGAAGGATTAAAGGTATAAGAAGCATAGCTATCATAATAATTGATACTCAACAGCTTGGTGATAGAACTTGGAAAACTGCCGGATCCATTGTCATAATATACATCCATCCCGTTCTGTGTAAAACCTACGGTACCGGACCTCAGCACATTGTTGCTGCCTTTGGAATCTACATTAACCTGTTCAGCCAGTCTTCCAGTACTTCCATAGTTTTGGGAACTTGTGTACATTCCCGTATATGCGATTCTTCCATATTGATCGTACTTGGTAAAGAGCCATTGTTTCAATATTCCCATATTGGCATCCTGAGTCAGCACAGGTCTGTCCTGTTTATCATACACCATATATTCCCATTCTTTGCCGGGAATCTTTTTTTCTACCAATCTCCTTCTGGCATCATAACGATACTGGTAGCAAAGGTCTTTCAATATAGGATTATCTACTGTTTGTCCATCGGCAAGACCACTACTTTTTAAAAGCCCTACAGCCTTGGGAGGAATAACAAAAGCCAGTAAATTATATTCATTATAAACATAATAAGTATCTGCACTTTCTGTAGCGCTGATGAATTTTCTTACCATTAAAACCTGACCTTCGCCATTTTTAAACTCTGTGGTTTTATTCCCATCTTCGTCTATAACGATATTTTTATACAGCTTATTGGCTTTATAAAAACCTGAAGATGCATGAACTGAATTGCCTGAAGTTTTTAAAACAGAAGAAGTAGCTCCATTGGGAAAAGTTGTGGTGGTAACAAATTTATAGACTTCCCCGTCATTATTAGCATCATACTGAAACTGAACTGCATGCCCCTGCCAATCTGATCCGGACTGCACCTGAGTCAATACTCTGTCTAGCGGAGAGCTTTCGAGATTTTTATGTCCGAAAGGGTTACTGTCACCATAAAATGCAGTTCCCACTGTATTTACTCCTGACTGAATACCGCCATTAAGAGTTGCCATAGGAACCGGAAGCCAGGAATCTACGGGTCTGCCAAAGCCATCATAAGGAATGGTAGTTACCAGATCTTTTCCGCTTGGGGAAGCTTTTACATTCACGATCTGCTTGGGTCTGCCTAAGCCATCAACATACTGTATCGTTTCAAGTTGTTTAACTGTAGAATTGCTGCTGGTGACTGGTTCTAAATACGTTTTGCTTTGTACATAGTTTTCAGTTGTACTCACCTGTGCGTGGACTAAACCGGATAGCAGTAAAGTACCTATTGGAATTATGAGTTTTTTCATCGTGTGTTAGTTTTTATAATTATAATTGAATTCTTTCAGGATATTTCCGTTAACATCTATCACCTGTTTAAGCCTGTTGGCTGGATCATAAATATAAACCTCTCTGATCCCTGAGGGAGGCGTTATACTTGTTACTCCAATCAACGGATCATAAGTATAGGTGGTCATAATGAGACCCGCATTATTTTTACGGAAAGTATCCAAAGCTCCTATAAATATATTTTCTGTACTTCCATTCACATCTTCACCAGACCTGGTAATAATATCAGAAACTCCAGCAAGTCCCATAGCCTGAGTATAATTGACACCTTCTACCTTTGCAATGAGTTTCGTGCTGTTATAGCCCCAGATAAGTGATACAGGAATACCATCCTTTTTCGTATACTGCAATAAATTCCCTTTCGCATCATACTTATTGTAAGTAACTTCAGTATCCATATTGACTACAGAAAGATTACCGCTTAAAACCGATGAAGGAAGGAAATTATCCTGCTGATCGAACTTAGTTTCTACACGACTGATCTGTGTGCTTGAACCAGCATCACCCGACCTGACTTCTATATTCAGAGGGACTCCTGTCATCCCTTTATTCACTAAGCGGGTGTTGTTTACATCAGACGCATAATCATAACTGGTCGTGATTATTTTCCCCTCACTGGTCGTTACAATACTCGTATCCAGATCACCTGAGGCTGTATAGTTCAGATCTGTTTTTTCAACCAGGGTCTTATTTCCAAAATAGGAAGTGTCAGATGTGACTTTTAATCTCCTTTTACCGGTAATTAAAGGATTAAAGATAAAACGGTATTTAGTGGTGGGTAGTGGATTCTGATAGGTATGACCGGTATAAGACAATCCTGTTATGCCACACCCGCTGACAGCATACGGGTAGAAATTTTTATTAGGATCCAATGGCCCAGTAGATGAATTTATCATGCTAAATGAAGGATAAACACTGGAGGTATTGGGCAAATCATCGTAGATAAACATCTTGGACGTGACTTTGTTTTGATTCTGGTCATATTTTTCGATCAGTGTATTTTCCCCGTTGGAAGGAATATCAATCTTAGGAACTCCCTTTATCAGTGAATTCGTAAATTCATTATTGGTAAAATAATACACGGTTGAACCTTTTGCTGTTCCGTCCAGAATATTGATGTCTTTTTCTGTAACCTCACTGTAACCAAAAGGTTTGTTTCCGCTTATCCCAAAATCACTTGAATTCACTGACAGGTCATTAAAAATGGAAACGGATTCCACATAGCAGCCACCCGTCTGAACAGTAGGCTGACTTTTATAAGTTGCCCCAATGATCAGATTTAACGGTTCGAACTTGTAGATTAATTTTCCTTGCTTATAGCTGTACTGTTTATGAGATAATAAAGTGCTGTTTTCGAAATTTTTGATCGATTTCACTCTCACACCACTTCCATAAGAGATGGATTTGTCAACATCCGTATCATCATAATATCTGACCTGGGCAGATACTACAGCACGATGTGATCCGTCACTACTTCGGTATTGCAGAGGGTTTTCCACACGTACATAATACTCTGTGGTAGGATCGCTGTCATAAGCCACTGTCAATTCTTCATCCCATACACGTTGATGCGTCTGTTCAAAAGTGGGCCCTCCCACATCAATTGACCATTCCTTAATAATTGTATTAACAGGCTGCCCGTTGACCATTTTTCTTTTGAAAAATTTTATTCTGCTGTCCCACATTCCATAAGGTTCATAATGAGACTCCGGATAATTGGGTCCCGAAAATCCGTCATAAATGGTATTATTGAATTTTATGATCTGAGTCTGTGAGAGCTTAAAAACTGGGCTTTCAAGGAAAGTATAACCTCCAGGTACGGTAGAAGCTCCCCTGTGGGTTACACTGAAGTTTTTAAAGGCAGACCATGCCTGCTCCGGTGTAGGAATAAACTGATTGGAAAATGTATTGGATTCGTACTCAAACTCAGTACGTGCTCCGGTGGGATATGCTACTTTTGTAAGAATATTGGTGGTAACGAAATTCTTGTCTGTGAATCGCATAGTTCCATAATAAGGATAGCTGACAGTCATTCCGTAATTCTTGTAGGGAACTTTATTCAGATAATCGAAAAACGACAGGTCAGGAAGAAGAGTCGTACTGTTTGAACCGTTATTATATCCATAAAAATCTGAGCTGGACATCTTAGAGGGCATCGTCTTGGCCATGTCATACTCAAAAGTATAGGGAGGTATATTCTGAAGAGGATTTCCCGCTTCATTATAATTCACTTCCTGAATTGAATTCAGTTTCAACCTTTTATTCTTATAGCCTTCTTCCGTATTCATGGCTACAGGGTTAAAATAGGTAGTCCCGAATACAAAGCTTTTAATTTTCTTATTCGGATATTTTGATTTAATATCAATGGAGGCCAGTTTTTTAATGGGAACCGATAACTGCTGCGGGCGGATATCTTCCCTGTTATCCAGATTGAAATCTATTTTAGTGTCATCCGTTTCAATCCCGATTAATGTCTTTTTGTCATTCGTTGTAGAGTTGTTATTGGTAATTACATTCGCACTTATCGGACCGTCAAAACTTGTAATACGCGCTGTTTGTGAAGGGTATAACTGGTTGGTACTTTCGTCCTGATACATGAAGTTGATGACTTTACCACTTACCAGCTCAATTTTAGTGACTTTAAAAGTATAGCCTATATCCGTATAGCTTGTCAGATTAGTTTTGGATTTTTCTATGGCATAAAAATAAAATTTATCTCCTTTGTTTGTGGTCGCAATCCATCCCTGTCCGTTTTTGGAAAATTTAACATCCGCATTGCTTTCCATAAACAGGATTTCACTGTTGTTTTCAGGATTGAAGAAAAATTTCCCGGAATATCCATAAAAGTTATAGATAAAAATATCCGGCTGTCCCTTCTGTTCTTGCAAATCATTGATAATAAACGGAGAATCATCTACGGCCGGATTGGTGATCACCATACCGCCACCATTATACCCGTTGTATCCTACCTGAAGTCTTGATATTTGACTATGCGCGTAAAGCGTTGGAAAATAGCTTTTAAAAATAGTGTAGCCTCCATTATTGTTAAAACCATCTCCGCCGGACAGCCAATAATCTTCTTTTCCTCTGATCTCCTGAATAACAGTACCCTCCGGCATAAAATTCCAGCCCAGACCTACCCATGTAGCCTCATCTGCGACCTTAATCCCTGATGTATGGTAGCTTAATGCCAACGGTATCTCTATATCATCTACCTTTAATGTATATAATGGGACAGATACCTCAGCAGTTCCCGTATAATGTCCCACAGGAATATCTCCAAATCTTCCTAATAAGGCTACTTCAGGAGAAGTAGGAACATTTCTGACACTGGGATCATACTGGTTCTGATTCCCTTGTCCGAATATATTGTTTAGTGAAGCCAGTAGTATAATGGCTATTGTAGTTTTCTTCATGGTTATTTTTTAATCAGTTTGGCATTAGCCGTTTTATTGTCATCAGTTTTAATGGTAATCAGATAGGCCCCTTGGATCAGGTTCTGCGTATTCATCTTGGTGACCTTATTTTTAGTTTTCACAGCCTGAAGCTGTCTACCGCCCATATCATACAGGATAATATCTGCTTCTTTAAAGTCAAAGCCTATTTCTACATAGGTATAATCTGATACAGGATTCGGATAAATTCTAATATCCTGTTTTTCGATGAGCTTATCCAGCTGGCGGTCACCCAGTTTCACAATCTTCCAGTTTTCTTTTCCGAATTCCTGTGCGCTGGTTCCTGCTAAAATGATGGAACCGTCTTTGTTCAGTTTCAGATCAGAAAGCCGTTCTTCTTTCTTTCCGGATTCACCTTTCACATACTTTCTCCATTGCTCATTGCCATCCATATTCAGATACAGCATCCAGAACGTTTCATCATCTTTTTCAATTTTTCCTTCTGCCTGAGTGTAGCCTCCCAGAAGAATTCCTTTTGAGCCTTTATCATCTGCAGCATGCAGCACACTCATTCCCATCAGAATATCTCTGTTTTTGAAATTGTAGGATTTTTGCCAGATTTCTTCGCCTCTTTCGTTTAATGATATAAGCCATAAATCTGTTCCTTCTTCAATACCCACCGTTTTATTTCCCGATCTTTCAGACCTTGATTCTCCACCAATTAAATATCCCGCTGATGTTAATACTAAAGTTCTTACATGATCATCCGCTTTCCCGCCATAGTTTTTTTCCCATTCTACTTTTCCGGTTTTATCCAGCTTAACGATCCAATAATCTCCTTCGCCGAAATTATCTGTAGACTTAGCAGTTCGGGATACGGGATATGGGGTTGCCGAAGACGACTTATCTGTAGAACCCGAAACCCGGATCTCGGAACTCCTCGAGTAAATGCCCACCAATGCACCTCCATCTTTCGTAGGAATCATTTTCTCGACTTCATCAAGACCTTTTCCACCCAAAATGGTTTCAGAGAGAACTTTTCCATTTTTATCCAATCTTGAGATCCAAACATCTTTTGATCCATACCCACTGGTTCCCTGAGGTAGTTTACCCTGAGCGGAGTCGAAGGGAAGGGAACTTTGTCTGTTTCCTGCAACAAAAAATCCTAAATCGATTGTCTGAATAACTGATCGGGCTTCTTCATCCGAACCTGAACCGATTGTTTTTTGCCACAGTTCATCTCCAAATTCGTTGATCCTGATCAGCCAGATATCGGACCCGCCTTTGGAATCTTCTTTTTTGTCCGCTCCTTTCCCGGAATAAGAAGTTCCGGCCAAAAGAAATCCGCCTTCCTGTGTTGCTACAGAAGCAGAAAGATAATCGTGGTTCTGCCCGGAGAAATATTTTTCCCAGACCTCTTCACCCTGTTGGTTCAGTTTGATTAAATGGAAATCGTAGCCATTGTTTTGTTTCCCTGTTCCCTGAGGCTCTCGAAGGGAACTTCCCTGAATCGAGCTTCCCGAAATAAGATATTGCTGATCAATGGTTGTGATAACCTGGCTTAAAAAATCCTGGGTCGAGGATTTTATATCTTTCTGCCAGACTACTTCCTGAGCAGATGTGCACAAGATTGTGCATAGGAATAATGCACCTGTGTAAAGTTTTCGCATGGGTTATTAGTTGTTTATTTTTTGTTGAAATTTTGCCCGAATATAGTCTTTTCCCAGCACCGGGGAAATATGTAAAAGATCAATTTTATGTGAAATTTATCATATTGTATCATTTAGGGACAAAAATAAGATCACCAAGCCTCAATTATTAATTTGTTTAAATAAAAACCAAAACAACATTGCAATACTATTAAATGCTTCAATGAAAGCGATATTATGGCATTCCGATCGTTTCAATCATTACAACAAGGAATATGCATTAAACAAAATCATATGATGTATTTTCATAAAAAAGCCAAATGACTTTTTGTTGTCATTTGGCATTATATGGAATTTTGGAATGTCTGTGTAAAACCCTCCAACACTTGTTGCAGCTATATAAGTTTTAACTCTGTTTTTTACTTAAAAGTGATTAAACCAAATAAAACTCCTGAAGTTTTTCCTCACAAAGTTCTTTTACAACATCTATCCAGCGGCCCTCATCATTCAGGCAGGGAATATAATGGAAGTTCTCACCTCCCGCATGCAGGAACTGCTCTTTTCCTTCCACTGAAATTTCTTCCAGCGTTTCAAGACAGTCTGAAACAAAAGCCGGACAGACGATAGCCAGATTTTTTACTCCTTTTGCAGGAATTGTTTCTAAAGTTTCATCTGTATACGGCTCCATCCATTTGTCCTTCCCCAGCCTTGACTGGAAAGAAACGATTGTTTTTTCTCTGTTCAGATTGAGTTTTTCGATCACTTTTTTAGTGGTATCAAAACACTGATGACGGTAACAGAACTGGTGGCTCGGGTTAGTTTCTCTTGAGCAGCAGTCATTGAGATTACAGGTTTTGGTAGGATCTGTTTTGTAGATATGTCTTTCGGGAACGCCGTGGTAGGAAAACTGTAATGCGTCAAAGTTTTCAGGAAGCTTTTCTCTGATGCTTTCTGCCAGGCAATTGATGTAAATATCCCTGTTATAAAATGGCTGAATATAATTGATCTTCACCTCCGGAAATTCCTTTTTTCTGACTTCTTCCGCTTTTTCTATGACAGACTCCGTTGTACTCATCGCATATTGCGGATACAATGGAAAAAGTACGATTTCAGAAACGCCTTGATTCACCAGTTTCCGAATTCCGCTTTCAATGCTGGGCTGAGCATATCTCATGCCTATTTCCACAGGCACATCTACCAATTTCTGAAGCTTTTTCTGCACTTTTTCAGTAATAACGATGAGTGGAGAACCTTTATCCGTCCACACTGTTTTATACGCTTCCGCAGATTTTGCAGGTCTTGTATTTAAAATAATACCTTTAACAAGAAGGGCACGGAAAATCCAACGATAATCTATCACCCTCTCATCCATCAGGAATTCATCAAGATATTCCTTTACATCCTTTACCGCTGTGGATCTTGGCGACCCAAGATTTACCAATAAAATTCCTTTTTTAATCAATGTTCTTTATTTTAGTTATGAATCATTTTATTACTATCCGATCAAATATCTAAGTCAATGCTTTTTTATACGTCTCCAATGCTCTTTCCCTGGCGAATTTGTGTTCAACCAATGGTTCTTGATCATAAGATTCGGGCAGCCATTTTCTGATGTATTTCAAATCTTTATCAAATTTTTTAGTCTGTTCCTCAGGATTGAATATTCTGAAATAAGGCGCTGCATCACAACCACAACCTGCAGCCCATTGCCAGTTCCCATTGTTAGCGGAAAGATCATAATCCAGCAGTTTTGTGGCAAAGTAAGCTTCTCCCCACCTCCAGTCGATCAGAAGATGTTTGGTAAGGAAGCTAGCCGTAATCATCCGCACTCTATTGTGCATAAAACCGGTTTCATTGAGTTCCCGCATTCCTGCATCTACAATGGGATATCCTGTTTTACCTTCACACCACGCCTTGAATTCCTGTTCATTATTTCTCCACGGAATATCTTCATATTTTTTCTTGAAACAATGGTTCACGACGTGAGGAAAATGAAACAGAATCTGCATAAAAAACTCTCTCCAGATCAGTTCATTAAGCCATGTTTCGCTATGTTCAAGAGCAAATTGTACACATTTCCTCACAGAAATAGTCCCGAAACGCAGCGCTATTCCAAGGTGTGTGGTATGATCCATCGCCGGAAAATCCCTGTAGTTTTGATAAGATGCTATGATTTTTTTGTCAAGAGAAGGTTTTGCAAATTCTATTTCTGTCTTTTTAAATCCGATGTCTTCAAGACTGAGAATGTTTTTATGTTCTTTTAATACAGCAAATTGACTGAAATCAGTAGGATAAATTTCAATACTTCCTAAATTCTCTTTCCACTTTTTTGAATAAGGCGTAAAGACGGTATAAGGAGACTGATCACTTTTAAGAATATCATTTTTTTCAAATACTACCTGATCTTTGAAGTGGGAAAATTTTATTCCATTTTTTTCAAGGAAACCGGCGATTTCATGATCTCTTTTTATAGCCTGTGGTTCATAATCCCTGTTGCAGAAGACCGTATCAATTTCAAATTCATTCATCAGATTTGTAAAAATATCAATCGGCTTTCCATAATAGGTCTTCAGACCGCTTTTATAATCTTTCAGTTCTTTATTAATGGTATCTAGCGCTTGATGGATATAATCTACCCTTCTGTCCGACTTGTCCTCAAGATGGTCCAGAATTTCTGTGTCAAATATAAAAATCGGGATCACTTTCAAGCCGGAATTAAGAGCATGATACAGACCTGCATTGTCTTCAAGCCTTAACTCCCTTCTGAACCAGAAAATATTAATTTTGCTCATTTTCTCAATTTTTGAAAGCTGTAATCAGTTTTTTTCAAACGAATATTCGTCAAATACTGTTCGGATCAATTCTTTAGTATCAATATTCCTGCAGAAAATAGGGTAATGAAAACGATCCAGCTTATTGAGAATCCTGATAAGCTCCATTTTATCCTGATAACTGAGGTTTCCTGCCACAATATCTGTAGCGTTCCGGATCTTATCCATCTGACGATCCAATGCATCAAGTCCTGCCTGGGTAATACTGATCACTTTATTTCTTTTGTCAATATCAGAATCTGCCTGCTCGATCCAGCCCTGCTTCAATAGTCTTGCGATAATCAGCATTCCCACAGGTTTATCCTGAATATTTTTTTTAATAAGCTCCATTTTGGTCATTTTACCAAAGGCTTTTAAATTGATCAGATAAATAAAATCTTCCTGTGTCGTGAAATGGGAGTCCGAAATAGCAGATTTGGAATAGGTTTTTGCATACCTGTTGAGGTGTACCAGCAAAGTGCTTATGGCGCTTTCAGGCGTTCTTCCGTTTTCCTTCCCTTCCCAATAAGGTTCATTGATTTCAAGTGAAGTATTTTTTGAAGATACCCAAGCCTTAAACCCTTCAATGTCTGAACTATAAGAGCCGGAAGCATTTTCCGATTCAAATTCTTCAAGTAAAGTAAGTACGTCTTTTATGATGGGATAGTTCATTTTTTGATTAAAATAGAATACAAATATACCAATTATTAAAATATTAGAATATAAATAAATCATAATATTAAAATATATAAGATGGTAAGATCTGATTTGACTGTCAGATTATTCATTAACAAAATATAAAACCTGCCATTATAATTACAAATCTTAATAGCTGTTTAAAACGTTTTTGAGACTCGATCAACACCTTAGCCTGGTAGCTTCTGTAGCAACCGCTGTAATTTCAGCCATTGATTATGAGAAAACTACCACAGTGACAACCGGACCTGATGGAAAAACAACCACAACGGTAACTACTAAAAAATCTTTTGGCGGTGGTGGTTCAGCTAAAAAATCATCATCCCCGAACGATCCGAGCGGGCATATAGATTTTGATCATATCTATATTACATCAAACAGAGTCTTCGATACGGAAGTGTATGAAGAACTGGACGGCCCTATTAAAGAGGTAGTCTTTAGTGGTAATTTTGATAAGTTGGAATTGCAATCAATATCTAATATATGATTCTAAAAAAGTGAGAGAAAGAAGATTAACAATTAATCTTCTTTCTTTTTTTATGAACAGACTCATCGTTGAAAATTTAAGATCCTATCTATTATTTAATTGTTCAGCCAAACCAATCAGCAGTCCGTCCTTTGCACGAATATAGCATAACCGGTAGGAGTTTTCATACTGAACCAGCTCGCCTACTAACGTCGCACCGTATTTCAGAAGTCTGGATACCAGCTCATCAATATCCTCCACCGTAAACATCACCCGAAGATAGCCAAGCGAATTCACAGGGGCAGTCCGATGGTCTGAAATTGTGGCTGGATGTATAAATTTAGAAATCTCAAGTCTACTGTATCCATCCGGAGTAACCATCATAGCAATCTCTACGTTTTGTGATCCCAGCCCGGTAACCCGGCCGGCCCATTCTCCCTCAATGGTTGCGCGTCCTTCCAGTTTCAGTCCGATTTCTTCGAAAAAGGCAATGGCTTCATCCAGTGATTCTACGACAATACCGACATTGTCCATTCGCAGTAATTTACTTTTTGCCATAATTTAAATGTTTTAAAGACCACTGAAAGTTAATACATTATGATTTAAAATATCCTGATAATGAATTGCGTTCTTTTCAGGTAAAAAAAATTATAAAGAGCTTTTCATTTTTTATTAATACCCACGACCCATTTTTACATGTATCACTTACTTGTTAAACGGATATTCATTAATCCAGTGAAAACCACGCTTGTTTAGCCGATAATCTTCCTTGTTCTTTCTTGTTGTTTTTATTCTTACAGAGTCGCGGCCAATATTTCCTGTAAACATGATGCTGTCTTTTTGAACATTGTAATGCAGATAAGCGTAGATATTGTCCCGTTCCTTTTTACGAATAGTAAGTGTTTTTTTTGCTGTGTCTACAACCCCCTGAAACGCCTTGGTGCTGTCATTGTTAAGAATTACACCTGTCCGACCAGGGTAACTGATTAATATCTTTTTCCAGCCAACAGAATCGTTGCTGCACGACGGCACTTCCTGATTGTTTATTATAAATTTTTCAACATTATAAGCGCCCTCCATGGGTACGGCCGGAGGTGTATAGAACAGTGTTGTCGAAGAACTGAATATAAAAATAGCCACTACAAGCCACTTCGCGCTAATAAGTGTAATACGCTTCCATCTTTTGTCGGAGGTGCGTTTTTGAAAGCGCAATTGCGATGGCTGATGCAAAATAAAAAAACGATACAATGCAATGGCATCACCACTTACAATAAATAGACAAAACAAAACAATATGGCTGGAAAATATTTTTACCGGCACATCATAGAAAAAATTCAGCAGAGCTACATTGATCATCACCGTCATGGAAAAAAGCGCACCAAAAGTTTTGGTCCGTCTGAAAAGGAGCAAAAGCCCACCCGTAGCTTCCAACAATCCGGAAACAAATGTATAACCTGTAGAAGCGCCCATCATGGACCATATCACACCCATGGGCGACATATCACCCACTTTTTCTTCCAGCCGCCCAATTGTGTTGGCGGGAAACTGCCCGTTGTGAAGTTTTGCAAAACCATACGAAAGCATGATCATGGCTACATAATAGCGCACTACGACTACCGTAAACCAATGAAGATCTTTAAATGTACGCTGTTTTTTATCGATAAGAAGTACAACGAGGGCAGCCACTGCAGCTAAGCTCATATTGACAACCACGACCCAATAATCTAAGGTTGTATCGCCACTGCCAGTCATCATAATATACTCCACCTGCTTCTGCTGGAAAATATTTTTACACAGCCACAACACTCCGGTTTTATTGATTCCCTGTAAAGGCGAAACCTGTGACGTGAATATAAAAAGATACACATAAGAAATAACATACAAGTGCAGGAAACGTATTACAGCATTGCGCTTTATTTGATTGGGAAAATTGATGGTATTGCTATTATCCATTGTCGTACTGTTTTTTTAAAGTAACAAAATTGAGTTGACTAATTGCTTAGAGATGTAAACAACAAAGGCAGCCAATGGCAGCCTTTGTTGTTATTAATACTAAAAAATTGATTATTTTTTTATCGTTTTCAAAGTTTTGATACTGCCATCATTCATTTTTAAGGTCATAAAATAAATTCCAGCTTTTAAATCGCCCAGATAAATAGATGCAGATGGTTTTTCAATAGTTTTAACCCATCTTCCTAATGCATCTGTAACGCTAACTGATTTCACTTCAGATATATCAGAAATCGTAAGCTGATCAGTGAACGGATTGGGTGATACGCTGATCTTTTTTGTGTTTTCAGCTACTTCCTGAGTAGACAGCGCTGTACTGTCGTATGCTGAAATCTGGAATTCTCCATTTCCTGCACCTCCATCATATTTCCACGCACTTACATACAATGTTGCTCCTGGGGTCTGTCCGGTTAATGAGACCAGCGAAAAAAGGCCATCACCCCCATCATCATTACAGCCGACTTCTGTTAAAGAACCACAAGTTCCGCTATAGACAGAAACGGTTGAGTCTCCAAATGAAGACCCGGAAGCTCCTTTGGTCTCTATTGTAAGATTACCACTCTGTGGAACCACTACACTAAACCAGATATTCTCAACAGCATCAGAATTACACGAAGGAATTGTCCCGTCTGTTGTAGCTCCTGAATTGTTAGAAGTGGTTGTTCCTGAAGCGAAATCTGTTCCTACCGTTAATGGTGTAGCCCCTGAGCAATTATCATTAGAAGGTGGTAGAGGATCAAACGCCGAAATCTGGAACTCTCCGTTATCTGTATCGGAATCATATTTCCATACACTTACATAAAGTGTTGTTCCCGGGGTCTGTCCGGTTAATGAAATCAGCGAAAAAAGTCCTCCAGCATCGTCATTACAGTCAATCTCTGTTAAAGATCCACAGGTTCCACTGTATACAGTAAGTACTGAATCATCAAATAAAGACCCGGAAACTTCCTGGGTTTCTATCTTAAGGTTTCCACTTGCCGGAACAACTACGCTGAACCAGACATTCTCCACTGCATCTGAATTACACGATGGAACAGAACCGTCAGTAGTAGCATTTGTATTGGTGGAAGTAATGGCGCCTGCTGCAAAATCGGCACCTACAGTTAATGATGTTGCTCCTGAACAATCATCATTTTGGGCGTATGCCAATGTGGCCGCCAGTAAAGACATGCAAAATAATAGTTTTTTTTTCATAATATTTTTTTTAAAAAGTTTCTGGTGTATATCACAACGACTCTAGCATTGCTTTATTTTTTTCAGTTTGATCGATTAACTCTCAAGTTGATTAAAATGATAACAGCACCATTATTCTATTAACTGTGATTTTTCATCACAAATATATAAAATTAATCAAATACACTAGTTTTTAATATATTATATTCTTAAATAATCTATTTGTTAAGTTTTTAATAAGACAAAACCAGAATCGTTACAATCTCCCTGCAACGTTCTAACGGATAAAATAGGCGGCCCTATTCTCCTTTATTTAATTCTATTTTAACGAAATGATAACCGGCCCTGGAAAGATCAGTTTATAAAACAAATGCAGTCTGGTGGAGGAATACAGAATTCAATTGAAGACTTTTACATAATTTTTACAACTTCTGATTTTTTGAAATTTTCTTCAAACTCATTGTGGTGATGAATACCCATATCAGACCTGACAAGGTACTTTTTTAGCTTCGGAGATTAAAAATCCGCTTTAATACCCAGCACAAAATTTCTTTTCGGAGCAGGATTAAAATACCGGTTTCCAAACGCATTACTATCAAAGCCGGAGACATAGTTCTCATTGTAAAGATTCTGAAGCTGCAGGGATAGATTTAACCTTGTTTTATCCAAACTGACCGGAAATCTTAATTGAATATTTCCGATTAAACTCGGCTCTGACCAAACAGAATTGGCGTCATTCAAAGGTATTTTTGAAGTGTAAAAATGGGAATAATCGACAGACAGTTTTTTGAAAAAAGTAAAATTCAGTAAACTGTTAAGTGTTGTTCCCGGAACCCCTGTAAGATCATTCCCCGAGAAATCATTTTCGTTTTGCCGGTAGTTTTGAAATTTAAAGTGGTAAAATGCCCCTGAAAACCGAAATTTTATTTTACTGAAAACATTATTTTTCAAATCAAAATCTTTAGTTTCCAAAAGAAATTCCCAACCTTTCTGAACCGTTTCTCCTGCATTGACAAAATATTCCTGACCCGCTTCATTTTGCCTTCTCACAATCGCATCCTTCATACGGAAGTCAAAATAACTCCCTTCTATAAACATATAATTTCCAAACTGCATTCTGATGCCAGCCTCTTTATTCCATCCGAATTCAGGACTTAGCGTAACATTAAATTCCTGAGTAGATGACCGTATTTCTTCATTGGTGGGAGCAGAATTTCCCTTACCTATTTTTCCTCTGACTGAAAAACCTTTTGCCAGCAGATAGGTCAGCCCAAAATTCGGAAGCCATTGCTCTTTAAAATGTACTTTGTGACTCTGTGACTGAGGATAAAGTCTCTCCCCTTTATAAGAATTTGAATTGAGACTCACAGAAATATCAGTAAAAAGTTTGGAATTAAAATTCAGTTTCTGCGACAGAAAATAAAAACCTGAAGTATTTCTGATCCAGTCAAAATTCTGTGGATTGCCTTGATATCCTTTATTATTATCGTAGTTTTTTACCAAAATATCGTTGATGCCTCCCTCGAAGCCAAACCGCCAGGCTAGTGAAATTTTCGTCCAGTTTTTCTCATAATTTAAATGAGTTCGTAAAGCAAAATTCTTTTCAAAACGGTTCTCAAAATTGGTAATGAACGGATTTTTAAAATCAACATATGATCCTTGAACTAAAATAAAATGGGAAAAAGCGGGGGTAAAATTATATTCGTTTGAAAGACCTGCCAAAACCATTTTATTGCGGATTCCTGCATTTTGTTCCAAAGCACCTGGCAGCGCAGAAGTCGCAGGTCTTGCCAGTTTTCTATCAACCTGCATTTGTCCAAGCGTTAATCCACCAGGAGTCCGGTAATCCAGATCGGTGTACATGAGCATAGCCTGGAGCAATCCTTTTTCTGAATACTGAAAATGATCTTTGATGAAGATCTGCTTCCTGAGCATTTCAGACTGCTGTCTGTAGGCATCTGTCTGGTAGTGACTCTGAAAAATTTCAACAAAATGTTTTCCAAGTTGTTTTGACAGATTAAAACTCTCATTAAAAGTTCCATAGCTTCCAATGGAAAGGCGGGCAGAAAGGTTTTCCGAATCTTTGGTTTTAAGAAGAACAGTACCTCCCGTAACGGCTCCATAATCTCCGCTTTCCGGACCTTTGTAAATTTCCATTCTGTCGATCAGATCAGGAGAAATCACATTCAAATATGTATTTCCGGAAGCATCGGATAGAATAAAATCATCGAGATACACTTTTACATTACGAACACCAAAAGGAGATCTCAAAGTGCTTCCGCGAACAGAAAGCCTGTAACTTCCCGGAGAGCGTTCTTCCATCCTGACACCAGCGGTCTGATTGATGGATTCCAGCATTCTTTCGGGGGTATTCTGATGAAGTACATTTTCTGAGACTACAGAAACTGATTTTGTGGAAGACATAAAGCCTGACGGTTTCTTGTAAGCATCAATTTTAACTTCTGATACAAGGGTTGCCGAATCTTCCTTTTGAGAAAATAAAGCGGTAACATACAATATAGAAAAAAAGAGATATATTTTTTTCATAAAGCAGGAATACGTAAAACTATACTTTTTCTTTCTATTGAACAACGAAAAAACAGATTCAGTACTCAATGATTGACTGAGCATTACGAACGACAGGTTGAATGAGTGTTTCTTAATTTTCTTTTCCGGGCTTATCCATTTGTCAGTAAAATATCATGGATAGAGTCATCTTAAAAGAAATGAATGACTAGATCTAAAAATAAAAATCCTGTATTTCCGAAGAATTACAGGATTAATAAGCTTTTCAAGCGTTTTTGATGAGATTTACATCATCTGCTCCGTGGAGAATATGGGGATCGAACCCACCACCTTTAGACTGCCAGTCTAACGCTCTAGCCAGATGAGCTAATTCCCCTACTTTCTTAAAGCGGTACAAAAGTAAGTATTTAAACTGCATATCCAAATATTTTAGCACTTTTTTTATCAGAATTTACAGTAAACTTTCCGCTGCTGCTAGGGATTTAAAGTGATTCGTAGAAAATCCCTTGATTGTGTTATCAATCAAATAACTGGCAATCAATATATTTACTTTGAATTCTTTAATTGCAATGCCCTCTGATAAAACGACTGCTCAGCAATTTTCGCTTCCGCTTCATCAATAGCCTTTAGAAGATGATTTTCATTGTCAGCAATCTCACCCAGTACTTTTGAGACTAAGTCCCAGACAGGTTTCATTTTCTCAATCAATTCAATGCCTTTTGGAGACAGTACAATCAGCCTTCTCCGCTCATCCTGTTTATCTTTTTTTGACTGGATAAGCTTTTGTTTTTCCAGTTCTTTGAGCAGACTTATGGTTGAAGGATGGGTGTATCCTATTTCGTTCGCGATTTCTACAACGCTCAGCATTTTTTTATGGTGTAACGTAAAGATGACAGGAAACCATTTAGGTTCAAAATCAATCCCAAAGGATTTGTAGATCAAAGCTCCATCTTTTCTGAGCTGCTCACTGAGACGCTGAAGTCTGGTGGATATCGCAAGAATCCCCGATTCATCTATTATATTCATACCGTCTGGTTTATGATTAAAGAATAAAAAACATTATCCGCACTCATCAATGGAAAACGGGCCGGCAGGTTTTCTTTTTCAACCTGTACAAAATGGTTTCGTTCGTAAAAACGGATGGCTGCTTTCAATATATTAACCGTTCCAAGGTAAATAGCATCTATTCCACTTTCGCGACAGAAAGCAATTAAAACTTCCAGAAGCTCCTGCGCAATATTCAGTTCCTTTCCTCTGAATTCCTTTTTGACAAACATCTTTCTGACCGCTCCTTCCCTTTCATCAAATTTAACCAATGCGATTGAACCTACAAGTTCACCATCAATAAAAGCACCCCAGAAGTTTCCACCTGCTTCCGTATAAAAGCTTTCAATTTGTTTAAGATCAGGCTGATCTTCAATGGTAATAGGTACGTTAAATTCTTTTTGCTGGATATTCAGAATCATGTCAATCAGCTGATCGGAATAGGTATTATTTAGTTGTTGAATATGTACTTTCATGTCTTTGTTATTTTACATTACAAAACTACGTAGTTTACTACATATATGCAAATAAAATTATTTTTTTTGCTGTTTCTAAAGTTTAACTAGCTCCTACATAAGGCTTCATTACTAGTAATTTTTGTTGTTGAAAAAGCGCAAAGATTTTCAGCCAAGGAGAATGATGAGATTGCTTCGTCGTTACACTCCTCGCAATGACAGTTTTCATCAATTTTATTGCAGATAAAATCTTTAGCGTTTTCCAAAAAAAAATAAAAAAACGTACGCCAGAAATGACGTACGTTTTTATTACTGATCGAATGAAAATGATTATTTCCATCCACCACCAAGCGCCTGATACAGCTCTACAGCAGCTTTCATTTTATTGTATTCCGCATTGGAGATATTCAACTCTGCGTTTAATGAATTCACACTTGCATTCAATACTTCAAGGTAATTGGCCATCCCGTAGGTAACCAGTTCCTGAGAGTAATCAACAGATTTTTTGTAAGCATCCAGTTCTTTCTGTTTTAATTCAATAAAAGAATCCTGAACAGAAAATACTCTGATCGCGTCCGAAACTTCTTTTCCAGCTGTAAGAACAGTCTTTCTAAAGTTCAGATAAGCCGTTTCCTGATTCGCAAGACTTACGTCGTAGTTCGTCTGGATCTGTCTTTTATTTAAGATCGGCTGAGCCAAACCAGCAACAACATTCGCAAACAGTGAATTTACACTGAACAAATGGTCAAGGTCCACCGACTGCAATCCTCCGCTTCCTGTAAGCTTTAATGTAGGATAAAACTGAGCTTTTGCTGATTTGGTAAGCTCGAAAGCATTCATCAGACTATACTCCGCTCTCATCACATCCGGACGGTTAGCCAATAGCTGTGCAGGATAACCCAATTTAAGATCTATCGGAAGCTTTTGTGTTTCCAGCGTAGATCTTGCAATCGAATGAGAAGGTTCTCCCAGAAGAAGACTCATCGTGTTTTCAAGCAACTGAGTCTGCGTTTCAATATCGATCAGCAGGGACTTGGCATTGAAAACAAGCGCCTCACTCTGCTGTACCGCTACTTCTGTAACATTTCCTGAGATTTTTAACGCTTTTGTTGTTTCTAGGTTCTTTTCTCTTACCGCAATGGTTTCATTGATGATTCTTTTTTGAGCATCAAAGGTCAGAAGCTGGTAATAAGCCGAAGCAATAGAAGCTACAAGATCACTCTTAACCGCTTTATGAGCAGCAACAGTTCCAAGATACGTCGCGAGCTGAGCTTTTTCCTGAGCTTTTAATTTTCCCCAAAGATCTGCTTCCCATCCGATAGTCGCTGTAATATCAAACTGATTGACATAACGTCTTTCTCCGATGATCTGCCCAAACTGTGTATTGATAGACTGCGTCTGGAACGTATAGTTCGGTCCTACAGAAAGGGTTGGCTGGTAGGCTGCTTTACTCTGTTTCAGGTAAGCCTCTGCGGAACCAATGCTCTGCAGTGCAATCCTGATATCTAAGTTGTTTTCTAAAGCTTTGGAAATATGCCCCTGCAATATGGGATCTGTAAAAATTTCCTTCCACGAAACAGTTCCTACACTGACACTGTCCGAAGGAAGCATATCTGTACGGAAAAGCTTTTCGTCTACAACGTTTTTCGGTCTCTCATAGTCTTTTCTGGCCATACATGATGTAATGGCTCCCAGTATGACAGCTGAAAAAGTTATTCCTTTTATGATGTTTAATAAACTCTTCATTTTTGTTAATTAGAAGTTAGAGTTTAGAAATTAGAAGTTAGAAGTTAGTTTTTAGATTCGTTTCTAATTTCTAACTTCTAATATCTTAAACCTTAATTTTATTCTGCTAAATTGATATCTTCTCTTTTAATCGGCTTCACTTTCTCTTGTAAAGTCTGGAAAATCACATACAAAACAGGAATTACAAAAAGTCCTAAAATGGTCCCTATTAATAATCCTATCGCCGCACCTGTTGCAATAGATCGGTTACCTACTGCTCCAATTCCGCTGGCAAGAACCAATGGCAATAGTCCGAAGATGAACGCAAATGAGGTCATCAAAATCGGTCTTAACCTGGCTTTTGCAGCATTGATCGCAGACATGACAATGGTTTCTCCGTGATGCCTTCTCTGAACAGCAAATTCAATGATCAAAATGGCGTTTTTCGCGAGCAATCCAACCAACATAATCAAAGCAATCTGGAAATAAATATTGTTTTCCAAGCCCATTATTTTTTGTCCGAAATAGGCTCCCATTACCCCAAGAGGAAGAGAAATTACCACGACCAACGGAAGGATATAACTCTCATACTGAGCAGAAAGAATGAAGTAAACGAAAATTAAACTTAATCCAAAGATCAAAAGGGTCTGAGATCCTGAATTTAATTCTTCTCTTGTTAATCCTGTAAACTCTACATCGTAATTTTGATTTAAAGTTTCTTTGGCAACATCCTGTACCGCTGTAATTGCATCCCCTGAACTGAATCCTGCGGAGTTGGCCCCTGTAATCTTCACGGAAGTAAACAGGTTATATCGGCTTACTGACTGTGGTCCGTATGCTTTTTTCAGCGTTACAAACTGAGAAATTGGCGACATGACTCCGGAAGCAGTTCTCACATACAATTCATTTAAGTTATTGATGTTCTGTCTGTTTTCAGGAAGTGCCTGAACCATTACCCTGAACTGTTTCCCGTATTTTGTAAAGTCTGCGGTGTAAACCCCTCCGATATATCCCTGCATCGTACTTAAAATCGTATTGACAGAAACGCCTACCTGCTTGGCCAAAGGAACATTGATGTCCATTTGATACTGAGGATATTTTGTATTAAATGATGATTGGGCAAATTCAATCTCGGGTCTCTGCATCAGCTTTCCGATAAACTCGTTGGTTTTGTTATCAAGATCAGCATAATCTCCTCCTGATTTGTCTAACAGTACCATTTCAAAACCGGCACTGTTACCAAAACCTGGTACACTTGGCGGCTGGAAGAATACGATTTTTGCATCCGGAACTTTTCCTGAAATACCAAATAGTTTTTTAGTAATATCTTCAGAGGTCTGCCCGTCTTTTTTCCTTTCGTCAAATGGTTTCAGCTTAACGAAAGCAAGACCGTTATTACTCCCGTTTCCGGATAAGAAACCTCTACCGGTGGAAATCGTTACGTTTTGTACTCCAGGAACTTTTAAAGCATTCGCTTGAAGGGTTTTCAAAGCATTGTATGTTCTTTCCATGGAAGCGCCCGGAGGAAGCTGTACGTCTGTAAAGATGATCCCCCTGTCTTCTGTAGGCACGAAACCTTTCTTCATGCTGCTGCTTGCCCAGAATAAAATACTTCCGGTAACCGCAAAGATGACCAATGTAACCCATTTATGTCTTAATAAGAATACAAATCCTCTTCCATAGCGGTCGGTTGCCGTTTTGAAAGCAATGTTAAACTTGTAGAAAAATTTCTGTAACAGGTTTAAGTTTTTATATTCTGAATGATGCTCTGAGTGAGGTTTTAAGAATAATGAACATAAAACCGGGCTCAACGTTAATGCATTAATTGCAGAAATGATAATCGCTATGATCAGTGTAATACCAAACTGCTGATAGAAAACCCCCGTTGGACCTGTAATAAATGTCACCGGAACGAATACCGCAGCCATCACCAAAGTAATGGAGATAATAGCTCCTGTGATTTCATCCATCGCCTCTACGGTTGCTTTTTTAGCATCGGCAATACCGTGTTCCATCTTGGCGTGAACGGCCTCGACGACGACAATCGCGTCATCCACCACAATACCAATCGCAAGAACTAGTGCAAATAAGGTTAAAAGGTTTAATGAATATCCAAATAAATTCAGGAAGAAGAATGCACCTACAATAGATACCGGAACCGCAATGGCCGGAATTAATGTAGATCTGAAGTCCTGTAAGAAAATATATACCACGATAAATACCAGAATAAAGGCTTCAATTAAGGTATGAACTACCTTTTCAATCGATGCCTCAAGAAATTCGTTGGTATCAAAGTTAAATGTATATTTTACGCCTTTAGGGAAGCTTCCTTCCGCTGATTTCAGATAGGTTTTGATATTTTTAATAATTTCCTGGGCATTGGAACCGGGCGTCTGAAAGATCCCCATACTGATGGACGGGTTGTTTCCGTTTTCTCCGACTCCTGTGTAGGACTGTCCTGCCAATTCAACTTTAGCCACATCTTTCAGCATTAAATTCTGTCCACTTGGAAGCGCTTTAATGATGATATTGTCATATTGTTCCTTTTCGTTGAATTTCCCGACATATTTAATGATATATTCAAAAGAGCTCCCGCTGTTTTGTCCGATAGAACCGGCAGCTGCTTCTCTACTCTGCTCATTGATCGCCGCCGTAACATCATCCGGAGTTAATCCGTAAGCTGCCATTTTTGAAGGATCAAGCCAGACTCTCATGGAATAATTTTTACCCCCGAAAACGTTGGCATCACCTACTCCATTAATTCTTTTTAAGTTCGGAATAATGTTGATATTCAAAAAGTTCTGAAGATATACATCATCCAGGTCTTTGTTTTCAGAATAGAAAGACATGTACATCAATGCACTGGTCTGCTGTTTCTGCGTGACAACTCCTGAACGGGTCACCTCACTTGGAAGTAGCGGTGTTGCTCTGGTCACACGGTTCTGTACGTTTACCGCAGCAATATCCGGATCAATTCCCTGTTTAAAGAATACCTGAATTTGTGCTGAACCGTCATTTCCTGCACTGGAAGTAATGTAATCCATTCCTTCCACCCCGTTAATCTGTTCTTCCAGAGGTACTACAACACTTTTCATAACCGTTTCCGCATTGGCTCCCGTATAGTTCGCTGAAACGCTTACAGTGGGAGGTGCAATATCCGGATACTGTGTGACTGGCAGGGCAATCAACCCCAAAACCCCGAGAATCACAATTAAGATTGAGATTACGGTGGATAAAACCGGTCGGTTTATAAAATTTTTAATCATTTTAGAATTTCGGTTTTATAGATTGTACAAGGCTATCCATTTTTACTGGTTTCGGCTTCACAGCAGTTCCTGTTTTCAGTCCTCCGATTCCTGCAGCAACAATCATTTCACCTTTATTGATACCTGTTTTTATTAAGGCCATATTGTCAATTCTGTCGATCACATTAATCACTACATTTCTTGCCGTATCTCCTTTATCCACTTTATAAACGTAAACAATACCCTGCTGTTCGTACGTTGCACTTTCAGGAACGACCAATACATTATCATATGTTTTTGGAAGTCTGATGGATCCACTGTTCCCATTGCTCAGCAATTTCTGTGGATTGGCAAAGGCAACTCTGAACTGAATGGTTCCTGTAGTTGCATCAATTTGTCCTGTAATGGCTTCAATTCTGCCTTTTTCAGAATAAATACTGCCGTTGGCCAACTGAAGCTCAACCATGGGAAGATTTTTGATCTTCTCTGACATACTGGCTCCCGGAGATTTTTCAAGGAAATCAAAATATTCTTTTTCATTCATGGAAAAATAGACAAACAATTCAGAAGTATCCGAAATAGTCGTTAAGGCAGTTTGATCGCTCGGCCCTACTAAACTCCCTACTTTTAAAGGAAGTCTTCCAATAACTCCTGAAATAGGGGCACGAATGACAGAGTACTCGATATTGGCTTCTACCCCTTTATAATTGGCAACGGCCTGTCTTTTGGCTGCTGTAGCCTGTTGCAACTGCGCCTGAGCCTGGGCAAGATTAGCCTGAGCCGTCTGCAATTGTACATTGCTGATGATATTTTTCTGAACGAGAGGTTTCAGTTTGTTGACTTCCACCTGAGCTGCATTTACAGAAGCCTGTGCCGCTGCAATAGTAGATTCGGCTGCACCAATACCAGCTTTGGAAGCTGCTGCATTTTCGGTCAGGATATTGGTCTCCAGACGGAACAACGGCTGTCCTTTTGTCACATACTGTCCTTCGTCTACTAAAACCTGAGTGATATATCCCTGTATTTTTGCGCGGACATCATTGTTGACCCTTCCTTGTATGGTAGCCGGGAAGGTCTGATAGCCCACTATATTTTTGGACTCCACATTGACAACGGGATAAGGTTTTGGGCCATCCTGTTTTGGAGCTTCTTTTTTGCAGGCTGTCAGTGAAAACGCTGCAATAGAAAGTATAACTAGCTTATTATTCATTTTAAAGTTTATTAAGAGATTCCTGAATATTTTCTATGTTTTTATGTAAGAGTGCTTTGTAGGCTTCTACCCGTTCGTTGTATTCATTGTCATGATTTTTTTTAAAGTTGTTTAGGTCATCCAGCAGTTTGAGTTCGTCCTCCATTTTTTGAACAATTTTTTCAAATCTGATCTTCTTGTACTCATCATTGATGAAAAAATACCGTTTTCGCTCATCCATTTTGTTGTGGTCGATGATGAGCTGTGCATTCAACAGTAGTGAAATACTGGTGGAAACAGAGCTTTTGCTCGCGGAAAGCACTTCGACAAATTCGTCAAAAGTAATACCTACTTTCTCGTAATCGAAAAGCAGGTAGGCATAGATTTTTGACGCTAAAGGCGGTAGGTTGAAAACGGTGCCATAAAACTTTACGGCATCTTGAAAAATTTTTTCATCAATTTCTATACTTTGGTGCATAATATAAAAATTTTGACAAAAGTAGAAATTAGTTCAGAACTAAACGAACAAACATGATAGAGTTTATAAATACAACTTCTTTTAAAAATTCAATGAAAGTTGATTTAACTTTTTGCTTAAATTATAATCTTCTCATAGGCCTTTCTCATTCCGTCTGCCAAAAGAACTTCACCACAATAGGAATAACCCTTGCTTTCAAGGATTTTCAGCATGGCGATATTATCGTAATTTGTGTCTACTTTTATACTTTGGATTTCCTGGGATTTTGTAAAATCTTCAATATGGTCAAATAATTTTTTCACCATTCCCTGGCCGGCAAATTTTCCATCAACCGCCACTCTGTGCACAACAACGAATTCCCCATCGCTCAGCCACGCTCCTTCAATCGTACTGTAAGCCGGTTCATCATTTAAGATCAAAGCGGCATATACAGCAATTTCTCCGTCTACCGTCATCACATATCCAAAGCCTTTTGCAATGTCACTTTCTACCGTTCCCATATTAGGATAACCATTCTGCCACTGGGTGCTTCCGTCCTGTTTTCTCCTTTCAATGGATTGTTGGATAATAGCCCAAATGGCGTTTCTGTCTTCAATTTCAGCTTTTCTCAGCTTAGTTTCTGCATTCATTGTTGTTTATTTTATATTGAGAATTAAGAGATTCGGTATTTTATATTTTGGCTAAAGCCGGATTTGAATTTTTTTTATTTTGAAGTAGGCGGGCTAAAGCCCACCGCTATTGAATATTTTATTCCACGAAATCACAATTCTAATTTTTTTAACCTCTTATTTTTTAATTTGAATTAAGGCGGGTTAAAACCCACCGCTATTGAATATTTTATTCCACGAAACAAGAAGTAATACTATCTGAATTATTCAGCGTCTTAGTTTTTAATCTGATCTCGGCGGGCTAAAGCCCACCGCTACTGAATATCTTATCCCACGAAATACAAGATTGTCATTTCTTAATTCTTTAACATTTTACTTTTTTTTCGGATCAGGGCGGGCTAAAGCCCACCTCTATTGAATATTTTATTCACAAAATAAAAGATCATAATTTCTTAATTCTTTAATTTCCAAATCTTTAAATTCTTAAATATTTGAATTTTTAAATATTTAAATAACGGTCCTTATTTGAATCAAAAAACCGAAAACTAATTAAAATTAATTTTCGGTTCGAAGTAGTAAAATTTAAAATTATGAAATTGTTTTATTGATTTTCACTTTGTTGAAGATAAGCATCTATAATTTCGAATGCATTCTTCTCGTCTTCCAGATTTACCATCACTTTCAGCGACGTTGCGGTAGGCGTAGTCGTGAATGTAAGATAACTGTTTTCGACGCTGTTTGTAATTTGTGCATCATCCAATTTAGACTTTATTAACTGGATTTCTGAAGGCTTATCACTTTCAAAAACCGATACTCTCGTACTTCTTTCCATATTCTATATCGTTTGAGTATCTAAATGTACAATGTTTTTTTGAAAATTACAAATCTTTGATTTTAAATTTTGTTAAGATTGTTCTCGATTTTATCTAACGCTAACTGAATTTCTTCCTGTGTCACATTAAGATGTGGTCTGAAACGAAGTGACTGATCTCCACACGGAAGAATGATCAATCCGTCTTTGAAAAGCTCGTTCATTAAATGGTTTCTGGCTTCTCCTGAAGGAAGATCAATAGCGCACATCAGGCCTCTTCCTCTTGCATTTGAAATTTTCTCAGGATATTTCAGAGCCAGTTCTTTTAATCTTTCCAACAGATAATCTCCAACCACTCTTGCGTTTTCCACAAGGTTTTCTTTTTCGATTACTTCCATCACCAACTGGAAACGAAGCATGTCGATAAAGTTCCCTCCGAAAGTAGAGTTAATTCTTGAACTTTCTCTGAAAACATTGTTCGGAACCTGATCAAATTTTTCTTTATTCGCTAAAACCCCACAAACCTGAGCTTTTTTACCGAAAGAAATAATATCCGGTTTTGCTGTAAAATGCTGGAACGCCCACATTTTCCCTGTGATGGCAATACCTGTCTGAACTTCATCAAAGATCAGTAAGATCTCATTCTGATCACACAGTTTTCTCAATCCCATTAAGAACTCGTCTCTGAAGTGATTGTCACCACCTTCAGCCTGGATAGGCTCAATAATGATACATGCCACTTTATCAGGATTCATCAGAATAGCTTCCTCAATCTGAAGAAGAGCTAATCTTTCATTCTTAATAGTTTCCTCTAAGTTCTCTTCCGTGATAGGGAAAGATAATTTAGGATTTAAGATTCTTGGCCATTCAAACATCGGGAAATACTGATATTTTCTTGGGTCAGAAGTATTGGTTAAGCTCAATGTATAGCCGCTTCTTCCGTGGAATGCCTGTCTGAAATGAATACAGATCCCGGCTTCCGTCTGAAGTCCTTTTTCAAAATTCTTACGCGTTTTCCAGTCGAAGCACGCCTTCATTGCATTTTCTACCCCTAAACTTCCACCTTCAATAAAGAAAGCATACTGCAGTTCTTCAGGAATCACTACTCTTTCAAAAACTTCCAGAAAGTGAGCATATTCTTCTGAGTACACGTCTGCTAAAGTAGGCTTGTTCACAGCCATTCTTCCCAGCCATTCTGATCTTTCTACCAGATAAGGGTGATTGTACCCTATAGAAGCTGATCCAAACATAGAGAACATATCCAGATACTCTTTGTCTGTAAGCTTGTCATATAGCCATGAACCGTGGGATCTTTCAATATCCATCACAAAATCAAAGCCGTCTGCCAAAACGTGTCTTCCTACTGTTTCTTTTACTTTATTTGCTTTTATATCAATTGTTTGTTCCATAATTAACTGTGTTTGATTTAAAAATTGAATGATTAAAAAGATTTAAACATTCCAGGTTATTAATTTTTAAATTTTTAAATCGTTAAATGATTTAAATTAGAATTTTTACAGGTCAAATTTAATCCCTTGTGCCAAAGGAAGTTGAGCTGTATAATTTATTGTGTTGGTTTGTCTTCTCATATAGTATTTCCAAACGTCAGATCCGGATTCTCTTCCGCCTCCGGTTTCTTTTTCACCACCGAAAGCACCTCCGATTTCCGCACCAGAAGTTCCGATGTTTACGTTCGCAATACCGCAGTCTGAACCTGCATGAGAAAGGAATAATTCTGCTTCTCTAAGATTCTGAGTCATGATAGCAGATGACAATCCCTGAGGAACATCGTTCTGGATCGCAATAGCTTCCTCCAATGTTTTGTATTTGATCAGATATAAGATCGGCGCGAAAGTCTCGTGCTGAACGATCTCATAAGAGTTTTTAACTTCTGCAATACATGGCTTTACATAGCATCCTGATTCGTAATCTTTTCCGCTTAGTACGCCACCTTCAACTGCAAATTTTCCACCTTCTTTTTTACATTTTTTGATAGCCTCTTCGTACTGATTAACAGCATCAACATCGATAAGCGGTCCTACGTGGTTATTTTCATCCAACGGATTTCCGATTTTCAACTGTCCGTAAGCTTTTACCAATCTGGTCTTCACTTCGTTGTATACGCTTTCGTGGATGATCAGTCTTCTGGTAGACGTACATCTCTGTCCGGCCGTACCTACAGCTCCGAAAACAGCTCCGATGATAGACATGTCAATATCTGCATCTTTAGAGATGATAATGGCATTGTTTCCACCTAATTCAAGGATAGATTTCCCGAATCTTTCTGCCACTTTAGAAGAAACCATTCTTCCTACTCTTGTAGAACCTGTGAAAGAAACCAATGAAACTCTTTTATCATCTACCAATTTCTGTCCGATCTCATGGTCAGCAACCAATACACTTGAAATACCTTCAGGAAGATTGTTTTCCTTTATTACTTCAGCCATAATGTTCTGACATGCGATGGCACACAATGGTGTTTTTTCTGATGGCTTCCAGATCGTCACGTTTCCGCAGATCCATGCTAAAGCGGTGTTCCAAGCCCATACAGCAACCGGGAAGTTGAATGCGGTGATGATTCCCACTACTCCAAGCGGATGATACTGCTCATACATTCTGTGACCAGGTCTTTCCGAATGCATCGTATAGCCGTGAAGCTGTCTTGAAACCCCAACTGCGAAATCACAGATATCAATCATTTCCTGAACTTCTCCAAGACCTTCCTGAAGGGATTTACCCATTTCATAAGAAACCAGTTTTCCAAGGTCGTCTTTATATGTTCTTAATTTCTGGCCAAGCTGCCTAACGATCTCACCTCTTTTAGGAGCAGGGATGGATCTAAACTCCTGAAACGCATTCTGAGCCGTCTCAATTACTTTATCATAATCACTTTCTCCGGAAGTCTTAATTTTGGCGATTAATCTGCCGTCTACGGGAGAAAAACTTTCTATCGTTTTCCCCGAAGCAAAATATTTTCCACCCACTGAAGTCCCCTTATTTTCTTCTTTAATACCAAGGTTTTTGAGTGTTTTTTCGATTCCGAAATCCTTTACTTTTTTAGACATAAAATGTTTACTTTTCGTTTCCTCTAAAGATAGAAATATTATGCGAACCTCAAAATTTTAATTTTTAAGCTGCTTTTTATTTGGACTAATTATAAACATGCTTATCTTTGTAGCGTAATCTTTTGAATTTCAGGAATGGAAAATAACAAGACCGTAGAGGATACTCATACAGCAGAGGAAAAGAAGACTTCCAAATGGAAAAGTCTAGTGAAAAAATTTGGGATAGGCGGGATTATATTCTTCACGGTAAAAGGAATTATCACTTCTACCCTGATCTATTTCCTGGGTAAAAATTTCTGGACTGTAATCAGCAATTACTTTACCACTTTATTTGAATAACACTTGATTTATTAAAAATATAAAAAGCAGAGAAAATTTCTCTGCTTTTTTATTGAGTTAAGGTTAATTGGATTATGATTTTTGGAAGAATACCTACAAAGGTTTACTCATCCTCGTCTTTCTTTTTCCTCCCTGAATTGACCAGGCTTTGATGCAACAGATACTCGATCTGTCCGTTTACGCTCCTGAACTCGTCATTCGCCCACTTCTCCACCATTTTATAGGTAGATTCATCGATTCTTATGACGAAGGATTTCTTGCCTTTATTTTCAGAGGGTTTTGAAGTTTTTTCCGATTTCATTTTTTCTCTTTGCCTGTTTAATAATTCTTTTCATTAATGCATAAGATGCAAAGACTTCGTTTAAATACACTTTATGCCTGAGCTGTCATAAAATCTAAGAATTCATTTTTCACTTATGCTCCTCCTATTAATAGAGAGTTCCGGTATTTAATATAGGCTGGGCTGCTTTTTCACCGCAAAGTACCACCATTAAATTGCTCACCATAGCTGCTTTTCTTTCATCATCAAGCTCTACGATATTCTCCTCAGACAATTTTTTCAATGCCAGGTCTACCATTCCTACGGCGCCTTCTACAATTTTGGTTCTTGCTGCTACAATAGCTGTGGCCTGCTGTCTCTGAAGCATCGCTCCTGCAATTTCTGAAGCATACGCCAGGTGAGAAATTCTTGCTTCCTGAATGATAATTCCCGCTTTTGAAAGACGGTCTGTAAGCTCCTGCTCCAAAATAGAATTGATTTTATCACCTCCTTCTCTCAAAGTAATCGGTGCATGATCATCTTCTAAATTGTCATAAGGAAAACTCATCGCCAAATGACGTACTGCCGCTTCACTCTGCATCTTCACAAAGTCTGAATAACGCTCAACATCGAATGCTGCTTTATACGTATCTCCTACTTTCCAAACCATCACTACCCCGATTTCAATAGGGTTACCCATTTTATCGTTTACTTTCAAAGTCTGTCCCTGCAGGTTTTCCGAACGCAATGACATTTTCTGAGACGAATACAAAGGATTGATAAAAAATAATCCATTGTCCTTTACCGTTCCCACATACTTTCCAAAGAAATTCAGTACTCTTGAGTGGTTCGGCTGAATGATCATCAGTCCCTTCAGAAAGAAACAGAACAGCAGAAAACAAAGCATCGCAATGATCACAAACGTGATACTCTGCTCAACTCCGGAAATAAAAAAAAAGACGGCTCCTGCAAATAAAATAAGACAGAAGACTAATGCCAGATAACCCGACATGGGCTTTAATACTTTTTCCATGATTGTAATTTTTAATGTGATATTATTTTGATATCATAAAGATATGGAATAGTTTTGAGTTTTAAGTGATGGGTGGTGAGTTTTTTTTGGTGCGGGTTTCGGGATGCGAGGTGCGGGTTTGGGACGTGATGAGTGGGACAATCCGAATGCTGGTTGAGAATCTTTTTAACCACCCCAGCTTTTTACTTTTCAAAATCCACCTCTTCAGGGAATAGGAATGAGGGTCTAGATCAATTGGTGATCCATAGAAATTGCAGGCAACATCCCGAATCCCGAAACCCGCATCTCACAACAAACTCATTATTCATAACTCAAAACTGAAAACCCGAACCCCGCATCCCCAAACCCGCACAAAAAAATCCCGGAAAATGAATTCCAGGATTTCAGTTGTTATGTTGTTAACGTTTTATTTCTTCGTTAAGGTTTTAAATTTGAAGTAAGAAACAGCTGATAAAAGAAGCATTGTTCCTAATCCGATGTATACCCAAGCCGGAACCGGAACCGGATCTCCTGCCGCGTATGAGTGAAGCCCGCTCAGATAGTAATTTACTCCGAAATAAGTCATTACCATAGAACAGAATGCAAACATCGTTGCTACGTGGAATGCCCATCTGCTTCTCAATCCGGGAACCAATCTCATGTGCAATACAAAAGCATATACCATGATGGAGATGAATGCCCATGTTTCTTTAGGGTCCCAGCTCCAGTATCTTCCCCATGATTCATTAGCCCAGATCCCTCCTAAGAAGTTTCCTACCGTTAAGGCAAAAAGACCAATAGTAAGAGACATTTCAGAAACGATAACCAATTCTTTTAATGTCGAATCGTGATGAAGTTTGTAGGTATCTTTATTGGAAATAATATAAAATACCAGAGAAATCACTGCAATGATCATTGACAGGGCGAAGAAACCGTAACTTGATGTAATGATTGCTACGTGAACAATCAACCAGTAAGATTTCAATACCGGAACAAGCGGTGTAATCTGAGGATCAAGCGCTGAACCTCCGTGCGCAAATCCCATCATAATAACGGCCACCATAAATCCTGATGCAGGAATTAGTGCGTTAGATTTATTTTTAGTGATTAATTGCTTTGCAGCCAATACAGCTTTATCAGCTAAAGAAAGTCTTCCGAAACCAAAATAGAACATGAGTCCCGCAGAAATACCTACCCAAGAAATAAAGATAATTGCTTCGTAGCCATTACTCCATGGTGCGTGTCCGGAAATATACCATCTTGCAACAAGACCAAGGAAATGTAAAATATATCCTACAAGTCCCACATAGATAATTATTCTGATAACTCTATTTAAAACTTTACTGGATTTAAACAATTCAACAAAACCAAAAATCAATAATAATCCACCTATTATGGTATAGAAAATCAATAATTTGAAGTTGATATTCACTTCGTTCATGAACACCTCAAGATCTACTTTAGATTTTGCAGGAACTACTGCTTTACCCCATTTCTGCTGATAGTCTGACAGTTTTGCCAATTCAGCATCTGCCTTGCTCCAGTTTCCTGTTTTCTGAGCGGTAAGAGCTTCTGCAAAATAAGGTCCCATTACCTGCTGCGATTCCATATCCGGCTCGAATTTCTGGTCAAGCCAGGAATGCCAAGTGTGGTTTGCATCATTTTTTACGGGAACAATTCTCATAAACTGACCGCTGAAGAATTCATTAAAGATCTGTACTCTTTCGTTTACAGAAATTACTTCTTTATCGTAATTGGTCTGCTCAGAAGGCTTTTTACGGAATGCAGTGTTATAATCATGCTCAAGAAGATAAGTCAGGTTACCGTTGGCATCTGCAGGGAAAAGGTTCATCAGTGAAGTGTAGCCTTCCTCGTCAGCCTTTGTTTTATTTTTCAACTCATCGCCTCCTTTCGTTCCTACTTTGATCATAGGAACCATGGTCCAGCTTGGTGTATCTGTATTGATAGACAGGAACCATTGGTTAGCCGTAAGCGACTTTCCGTCTGTTCCTTCGAATTTGTCTTTTTTGTATAGTTTTCTTAAAACATCCAGAGCTTCTGTATTGATCGGAACAATTCTTCCGTCGAAATTCTGTACCAAAAGGTATCCGAATTTATCTGCATGCTCTTTGCTGATTCTGTTTCTTGCAATAATCTCATCCGGGGATATAGATTTCATTCTACTTAAAGGAGCTGCCAGTGAATTCTGCTTTGGAGCAGCACCATCAAGCGGTTGGGCAGCCGGAGCCGGAGCGTGAGAATGATCGTCTCCTTCCACATGAATATGTTCTCTGCTTCCGTCAGTCGTTCCGTGAGTTTCAATTTTTTGTGCATCTAAGCCTAAACTTAACAACACTAAAAGAACTGCAGCGCTTTTCTTTTTGTTGATATCTGTCAGCATTTTGTTCAGTTTCCAGAAGTGAGTTCCTTTCCAGAAGAAGATCACAAACATTCCTAAGAACAGAAGTCCGTATCCGATGTAAGAGATAATGGTTCCCCAGAAATCGTGGTTTACAGAAAGTACAGTTCCCATTCTGTCCGGGTCAAAGCTTGACTGGAAGAAACGGTATCCTTTATGGTTCAGAACGTGGTTCATGTAGATTTTATAAGGCGTTTCTTTTCCTTCGTCAATGATTTTTATGTGACTTTCATAAGCACTTGGAGAGGTACTTCCAGGGTAAGTTTCCATCACGAAATCATCCAGTTTCAATGCGAAAGGCGTATTATATACTTTAGGTCCGAAACCTACCATAATATTCAGCCCGTCCATGGTTACCTGCTTGAATGCATTTGGATTTCCCTTTTCAACAGAAAGATCAACCAATTGTTTTGTTTTTGGCCCCTGAAGCTCTATTCTAAGCACATCAGGTACCATCGCATCTTTCTTTTTATCCCCTTCGAAAGCCATCAGTCTTCCTTTTTTAAGACCTTCAGGAACAACTAGTTTCAATTCGTTGATGGTATATAAACTTCTCAATACCAACGGCTGGAATTCATCTTTCTTGGTACTTCCCGTCGCCTGCGTTGCCATGGTCATAAAGGCAGCATCAACAGGTGTTTTGATGAATATTTTTCCGTCCTCTTTTTTAAATTCCACAGCGCCTTCGATCGCTCTGTTGAACGTTACCAAAGTTCCGTTGATGGATTTTGTTTCACCCGGTTTGATGTAGATATTCTGTCTTCCTGTAGTTCCTGTTGAAACCAGGTGAAGATATTCTGTACCGTTGGGCTCAGCAATTAAGCTGTCTTTTTTTCTCTGGATATAGTCTTTGGTAAAAACTTTTACTTCTTTTCCGTGGAAATCGTAAGTTGCTTTAAAGTCTTTGTGTAGAGGAGACATCAGATAAGGAACGTCCTGATAGTTAAGAACATCTCCTTTATCCTCGATCTGGATTTTAAAGAAATTTTTGTCGGTCACAATCTCGTTGGAAGTTTCACCTTCTCTGATGTGCATAGTCCCTTCAAAACTGATGTATCTTGTGATAGCACCCCCTATAAAAATAAGGATAAAGGCAAGGTGAAAGACCAGAACCGGCCATTTTTCTCTTCTCCACAGTCGATATCTGGCGATATTTCCTACAAAGTTGAGAATGAGCAGAAACATGATTAATTCAAACCATTTTGCTTCATAAATTAGAGCCTTAGCTGTAGGAGTTCCGTAGTCGTTTTCTAAGAACGTTGCATAAGCCATCGCAAATGCATACACCAGTAACAGCACAGCCATTGTTCTGGTTGAGATAAGAATATCTTGGAGCTTCTTCATGATTTATTTTACTTGACATGCAAAAATAAGAATGATAAACCACAAAGGGGCTAAAAAAAGCTGTTTTTTGTCACTTTGAGGCCTATTTCGGTTATTTTGAACCATTCTTAATAACGTGAAGTTTATTAAGGAAAATTCAATTTTTAATATCATAAAATTCAGGATATAATAAACCTATCCATGTTATTGAAGTCTTCTATTTCCTAACAAGCCTTACTATCACTTAAATTAATGATATTCAGCGAACTACTTATTTAAAGGAGTCTTTTTTCTGATCTTACTTAAAAACTCATAGGTGATCCCTGCTCAGGCCTAGGATATTTCTCTAAAATTAGAGATAGCGTTTTTCAGATCTTAGCGTTTCGGGGTTTATTTAATTGTGGAAAGATCCAAAGGAAAATTCTGGTGTTTAAGTTTTGGCTAAAGCCTTTTTATAATACGCAAATCCTGTAAGTGGGCTGAAGCCCACTCCTATTGAATATGTGGAAGCTGTCCGGAAATAAATGGTCAGTTTATCGATATTTTGAGCCTTACAAAGATAGATAGTAATTCCAATCTCCCTTTTTTCAGTCTTATCATCTAAATTCTCTTATCCGGATCTAAGATCTCCCGCCTCTGCTCACAACTCACAACTCATAATTTATAACTCATAACCCGGAAAGAGAATGAAACCCGAGCGCTATTTCTCATCATCTTCCAAAAGTCCTTTTTTCCCAAGATCCTTCAAAATCTCTGATATAATCATCCGGGTCACTTTTTTTGCCACGACACGTTTTCCGAAAAACATCCCTAAATCATATATGGGACTCATGATGAAATCACCAGTTTTATCTAGCCAGTTTTTGCCATATTTTTTCTTTATCCATTTTTCTGCTACTGCGTTTTTTACATTCTTCTTATTTATATTTTCACCGGAATCACGGGACTGGATTACATTGAAAATTTTTCTAACCCTTTGTTTCAGTTTCTTTTCCAGCTTAAACAATTCTTCAGGACGATAACGTGGTGTTTTGGGAATATCATATTGAGTTCTCCTGCTCAATTTTGTTTCCTCGCTTTCTGATAAAAGATAAAGATCGGGAATGATGGGCAGATAGAACTTACCGCTGTCCTTAACTTTTTCAAATTTGAAAGCATCAATCATGGAGTCTGTCCAGGTTTGGTGAATAGGATGAATATCATTATTAAGTTTATCATAAGGAAATGAAAAGAAATAACGTAAAAAATTTCTAGCGTTATTACGGCCAAGGAAAAAATCATGCTGCCTGAAACTTTTATCTAAAAAGCCACCAAATGCCATTGCCGAAGCGCAAGTCACGGTATCCGGCGGTCCAATAATTTTATTTTCCGTATTGGTTTTCCATTTTCGGGGGAATACAATACTCTTAAAATACTTATTGGAGTCTGTCTCCAGCATCTCCCTCCTTTTTATTCTGGACTGATCTAATAGGGTTCCGATAATACCCTGTGCCACGTCAATAGCATCGTTGGGCCTTGAATAAGGCTTCTGCGACTGAGCTCTGTCAGGAAAAGGATCGATCATAATGATCCCGTAACGCGGATACCCATCATCCGGAGCCTTGCTGTTTTGATGTTGAAGGACACTAAGAACTTCCCTATACGGCTCATTATTGATGGCTCCACCGTCAATGACAACAGATGAATAATTTTTAGGAAAAAACTTTAATTTAATATTCTTAGCTGAAGGATTATCATCTCCAAATTCACCTGTGATAATCCGTTTTATGGTCGTTTTTAAATAGGCATCTCCCAGATCTTCCGTTTTAAATTCCCGAAAAGCCAAACCAATAGGAAAAGCTCCGGTAGCAATTGTAGAAAGCTTTAATGTATCTGCATAGGGTTTGTCATACGGATTTAACCACAGATATTTTTCTTTATCCGGTTGTAATCCGTTATTTAATCTGTACTGTGTGACAATATAGTGCTCAAAAGTACTATGATTAGGAATGACACTTTTTCTTCCAAACTTAGAAATTGAGGTTTCGAAATTCACATCGAGAGGAATACCTCTCAAAAAGCAATGGGAAAATAATAATTGCAAATCTTTAGAAATGTAAGACGGAAGCTGGTCAACCTTTTGTTTTAACACAACATCTTTATCCACCAAAAACGCCTGATCTGCAATGGAATCAACAAATTCGGAATTTAATAGGGAATTGAATTTTCCTTTTTCCAGATCTTTCGTATCTAAAAGTTTTTCAAGCAGAGATCTTTTGTCATCGGTATCATTTTCACCCATCAAAACCCAACTATCATACAGAATGTTATTTTTCGATTCATCTAAATTAACAGCTTCTTTTACCGGATTTATGGTTCCGTTTAATGCATAAATTGCTGACATTGTTGTAGTCATTCCACCAGCTGAGGCACCGCCCATTGCATCAATTCTTACCTTATGTTTTGGGATTTTGTCGGCGTACTCTTCTAACACTTTCCCTTCTTTCGCCCTTTCCCAAAGATCAAGGATTTCAAAAAGGTAATCCATAACTCCGGCTGTGTAGCATCCGGCAGATACAGCTCCTGCCATTGTAATACCCAGAGAAAAGATTTCAGTGTTATTTTGGTTTTGCATAAAAACAATTATTAGTTTGGCGAAAATTACAGAATTTAATTTGACGCCGCAAAATAGGATATAATCATCACTTCTTTTAAGCTAAATTCAGGATGAAAAAAAAGATTTAAAGAAGAAAGAGATATCAAAAACTTTCGATATCACTTACAATCTCAGCATACATATTTCCCAAAGCAGACATTCCTGCCAGAAAAGATCTCTGTACTTCGGCTGCTTTTATGGTCTGCCCATTCAACGTTCTGTCTCTGGTTGCCGTAGCATTTCCGACTACAGTATTTTTAAATCCAAGATCAAAGGCGGCTCTGACAGTAGAATCCACGCAGACATCAGTCATCATTCCTGTAATCACAAGATTCTTAATTCCCTTTTTCTGTAAATATTTTAAAAGATCTGTCTCCCGGAAGCTGTTCGGAAAATGTTTGATGATTATTTTTTCATTGCTTTTCGGCGAAACCAGTGAATTAATTTCAACACCTGAAGTATCCGAAAGAAAAAATCCGGCACCTTCATTCGTTGCAATATGCTTGATGTGAATGACGGGAAGATTGTTTTTTCTAAAATTCTCCAATACCTTCTTTGCATTGTTGGCAGCCGATTCTGCTCCGGCCAGCTCCATTTTCCCTCCCGGGAAATAATCATTCTGTATATCGATCATTAATAAAGCGGTGTTTTCCATGTTTCTTTTTTGTTGTGCGTTAATGAATAGGAATGAAAATAAAGTCAGGCATAGTACCATCTTACTTTTGAATAAAATTTTCATGTTTTTCTTATTTTTAAAATTTATGGAACAAAATTAGTGCAGCTGTAAGCAATAGCATTTGAACTAGTTCAAAAAACACCTGTCGTATTAGATTTTAATGAAAAAAAATATCTCAAAAACGCAGTGTAATTTTAAAAAATAAACCTAAATTACGCTATCTTTTGAACAAAAAAAGATTCTATTAATGTTGAAAAAACATTAAATTTGCCCACATTGATATTATGGATAAAAAGACACAGACAAAACCGACTGAATCGCCTGATAAAGGCAAAATCTTATCTAAGCCCCGCATATTTTTCGGGCTTACCTTCATTCTTTTTTCTGTCGTTCTGACCCTTTCGTTCGTCTCTTATCTGATGAACTGGAAAGCGGATCAGAGCCAGGCAGGAACAATGACAGACAAAACAATACAATCTTCAAATGTCTTTGGTAAAGTCGGCGACTGGCTGGGGAACATTTTCATATTCGAAAGTATAGGAATTGCCTCATTTATTATTGCCTTCTTATTTTTGGTGGTGGGTACCCTTATCCTTAAAAAAAGAACCTTCAAACCATGGAAAACCATCGGTCATTCTCTGTTTTTTATCTGCTGGTTACCTATCTTTATGGGAGCAGTGACTAAAGGTCAAGGAGTATTGGGTGGTGTGTACGGATACCAGATCATGGATTATCTTAACGCCATTATCGGATCTGTAGGACTTTGGGTGGTATTGGCGGCGAGTATCCTTTTATACTTCATTCTGGAATTCAATCTTCACCCAAGCTCTATCAAATCCAAATTGGACAAGATCAATGACAATACGATCGGGAGAGTAAAATCTATGATGCCTAGCTCAGAGGAAAACTTTGAAGCAGATGAAGAACTTGAAGAAGCAGCTGAACAATCAGTTTCCAATGTTACGGTTACCGATCTTTCCAATAAAACTAAAACGAAAGAACAGGAACCCGTAAGCGTTCCGAAAGGATTTCCTGAAGTTCAGCCTTCAACAGATATAGAAACCATTGTAACGCCTAACCACACTTCTTTTGAGGAAGAGGAAAAACCTGTCAGCTTAAATCTGAACACGAAACCTTCTGTTCCTACTTCAACTCCGGAACAGGCATTTGACATAACACCGGTAAGTCCGGCTATCAGTCCGGTCCCTCCTATCTCGATACCAGCTCAGGATAATATCAAATTTAATGTGGAAGTGGCTCCGGTCATTGATATTTTGGATGATACAGACAGAAAATCTCAGGAACTGGTAGAAAAACACGGCTTATATGATCATAAACTTGATCTGGCAGGATTCCAGATGCCGACAGTAGAACTCCTGAAGGATTATGGCAATGAAGAAATCTCCATTAACCAAGAGGAATTAGAAGAAAACAAAAATAAAATTGTAGGTCTTTTAAAAAACTTCAACGTTGGTATTTCCGAGATCAAAGCGACGATCGGACCAACCGTTACTTTATATGAAATTGTTCCGGAAGCTGGAATCAGAGTAGCTGCCATTAAAAAGCTTCAGGATGATATTGCACTGAATCTTTCTGCTCTTGGAATCAGGATTATTGCACCAATGCCAGGAAAAGGAACCATCGGAATTGAGGTTCCGAGAAAAAACCCTACCATGGTTTCCATGCGTTCCGTGATTGCTTCTCATAAATTCCAGAATACGGATATGGATCTTCCGGTGGTTTTCGGAAAAACAATTTCCAACGAAGTCTTTATGGCCGATCTTGCGAAAATGCCTCACTTACTGATGGCGGGTGCTACAGGACAGGGTAAATCTGTTGGAATCAATGCGATCCTTACTTCCCTTCTTTACAAAAAACACCCGAGCGAACTGAAATTCGTCATGGTGGATCCTAAAAAGGTGGAACTTTCATTATATTCAAAAATTGAAAGACATTATCTGGCTAAACTTCCGGATGCTGAAGAAGCGATCATCACGGATACCAATAAAGTAATCAATACTCTGAACTCTCTTTGTATAGAGATGGACACGAGATATGATCTTCTTAAAAATGCATTTTGTAAAAACTTAAAGGAATACAACAAAAAATTCACAGAGCGAAAACTGAATCCTGAGAACGGTCACCGTTTTCTTCCTTATATCGTACTGGTTGTAGACGAGTTTGCAGACCTTATCATGACTGCAGGAAAAGAAGTTGAACTTCCAATCGCCAGACTGGCACAGCTTGCAAGAGCCGTAGGGATTCACCTGATTGTAGCGACACAGAGACCTTCCGTAAATGTAATTACGGGTATGATCAAGGCCAACTTCCCGGCAAGAGTTGCCTTCAGAGTAATTTCCAGTGTGGATTCAAGAACGATCCTGGATTCTCCGGGTGCAGATCAGCTGATCGGTAAAGGAGATATGCTTTATTTCAACGGAAACGAGATCTTAAGACTTCAGTGTGCTTTCGTAGATACACCGGAAGTGGAAAGACTGGCAGAATACATCGGTGAACAGAAAGGGTATTCATCAGCATTCTTACTCCCTGAATTTGTTTCTGAAGACTCGACAAGTACAGTAGGAACTTTCGACCCGAACGAAAAAGATGCTTTATTTGAAGAAGCGGCAAGAATTATCGTTTCTACCCAACAGGGTTCTACTTCCATGCTTCAGAGACAACTGAAACTGGGTTACAACAGAGCGGGAAGAATCATGGACCAGCTTGAAGCAACCGGTATTGTAGGTGGATTTAACGGAGCAAAAGCGAGAGAGGTCATTATCAGTGACCTACATTCTTTGGAACAGTTTTTGGAAGATTTGCGTAGTTAAAGGGAAAAATGCTTTACAGAGTGAATCGGGAAGCATTAGAATGTTTAAAGTATATTAAATAAAAAAATGAAAAATATTATTTCAAAAGTTATAGTCGGAAGTTTTGTTATCGGTGCTGTAGGATTTGCCCAGGCACAGAAAATTGATGCGAAAGCTAAAAAGATTCTGGATGATATCACGGCCAACTACAAGTCTAAAAAGAATTCTTATTTCAAATTTTCTTTCGGGACCGGCTTGAACGGACAGGTGACCAAAACAGAACCCGGTATTTATTACTCCGCAGGAGAAAAGTATAAATTGAAGATCATGGACACAGAACAGATCTTCGACGGAAGCAAAATCTACAACATCAATGCAGACGATATGGAAGTAACAGTTGCAAAGCCAAACGGAAGCAGCAGCATGTTCTCCCCTATCAACTATCTTTCAACGTACAGAAATGACTACAACGTAACATACAACGGAAAGAAAAATGTAAACGGCGTGAATGCTGATTTCATTAAACTGACTCCAGTAAAATCCAACGGAATTCAATATGTATACATTTTTGTAGATTCAGCGAAAAAGCAGATGGTAAAACTTGAGCAGCACGGAAACAATAAAGACGTAGCTGTAATTGCTATCAAAGAATACAAGGAAAACCAGGAACTGGATCCAAATATGTTTGTTTTTGACAAAAATAAATTCAAAAACTACGTGATCACAGAACTTTAAAAAAGTGAAATAGAGAAAGGCTCAATGGACAAATTCACTTATTCACCTTTTTTCTTTTTGCAGTTAAATAAAAAGTAATAAAAATTATACAAGCCACAAGTAAACTTTGTGGCTTTTTGATTAATTTTGGCGCATGTTAAAAATACTAGACCGATATATCATAAAAACCTTCTTTGGACCGTTTTTCTTTATATTCAGCGTTTTGTTTTTCATCTTTATTGTAAACATTATCTGGGTTCAGCTGGGGCAGTTCATGGGAAAAGGATTAAGCTACTGGCAGATCCTGAAACTTCTTTTTTACCTTGGGGTAAGTGTGATCAGTATGGTACTTCCGCTTACGATTCTTCTGGCGAGTATCATGTCCTTCGGTGAATTTGGAGAACGGTATGAGCTCGCAGCCATGAAGGCGGCGGGAATTTCCCTGACCAGAGTCATGGCTCCTCTGTTGGGAGTTGCAACAGTACTCGCAGTCATGCTTTTCTTTTTCTCCAATAACATCATTCCGGATTTCCAGAAAAAGGCCAAAAATATGCTTTTCAACATTGCACAGACCAAGCCTGCCTTAAATTTTACGCCGGGACAATTCATCGACCAGATTCCAGGATATATGGTGAAGTTTGATAAGATCTACGGGGAAAATGGAGAAAGCATTGAAGGGGTTTTTGTCCACAGAAAAGCCAGCACTTATGAAAACCAGCAGTCTATTGTAGCGGAAAAAGGAAAATTCGTTCCTGCCGCCAACAAGAACTTCCTGAAGCTGGAGCTGTATAACGGATATATATTTGAAGATAATTTCGCCGGTCAAAATGAAAATGTAAGACTGAAACAGCCGGACCAGGCCATCAAATTTGACACGCTGGTTTCACACTTTGACATCAGTGAGATCATTAACAAAGCTATTGAAAAGGAGCAAATCACGGATGACTACCGTTTTCAGACGTATGGACAGCTTAATGCCACCGTTGCTAAAAGTAAAAAAGATAACAATGACTTTTTCACCTCCATCAGCTCCGATGTGCTCAGCCAGACCAATTCTGTGGTGACCTATATGGACAAGAACAAGACCAAAGCAGTGGCCAAACAGCAGGTAAAACTGGACACGGTAAAAGGAGAAAAGAAATTGCAAATCATCTATAATTCCTATAGCAGGCTTGAAAATCTAAAAACAACGGCCGAAGGAAAAAAGAATGAGTTCAGCTCCAATATAAAATATTTCAGTAAAGTAGTTATTTACCAACAGAGAATCATTTCATATTCTGTAACGTGTATCATCTTCTTCCTGATCGGGGCCAGTTTAGGATCCATTATCAGAAAAGGAGGAATGGGACTTCCGGTGATCATTGCGATTATCATTTTCATTGTTTTCTACGTTATGAATCTTGGGATTGAAAATATTTCATGGGGAGGCGGAATGAGTCCTTATTTAGCAGCATGGCTTCCGAACCTGATCCTTCTTCCATTTGGAATATGGATGACGTATAAAGCGCTTACCGACTCACAACTGTTTGATGCTGAAAAATACAAAGCACTGTTTAAACCTATTGTGAAGAGATTCTCGAAGAATAAGGAACATAAGAGATATCAGTAATTCTTTTATGTAAAGATTTAAGAATTTTATGATTTAAAGATGATCAGGCCCGGAGTTTTTCGGGTCTTTTTATTTGGAGTTGTGGTATGTTATAGCGTTTTGTACTCAGTGATAAAAAGCTATATTTACAAAAAATTGTTAAAAACGATAATTACATGAAGAAAGTACTACTATTGAGTTTGTTTACATTGATTTCTTTCAACGCTTATGCACAGGAAGACAACACTGATTACGAATTGAGAACCGATGAAAAATACGGTTATATCATCGACAAAGGCGGAAAAAAGATCGAAGGAATCGTAAGACTGAACGGAGATGCCATGAATCCATGGAGCAACCAGAAAAAGGTAAAATTCGTGGCTGTATCCGACATCGACAAATCTAAAAAGAAGCAGAAATTCAAAACCCTTGATCCGGATGACATCAAAGAATATGTTGCCATTGATGAAAACAATGAGGAAAGACATTTTGAAATGATTAAATACACCAATACCAAAGAAGGCTTCAATACAGCAACCGGAGGTTTAAGCGGTAATTTAAAAGCTTTTAATAACCTTACCAAAAGCACCCAGTTTGCAGAAGTGGTAATGGATGGCAAAATCAAGGTTTATAAACTGTACGGCTACCCTACTACATTCTCTGCTGGAGGTCAAATTGCAGTAGCTGAAAAGGAAACGGAAAGAATGAGAAATTCTCCGTCTTATATCTATTCCAAAAAAGGAGGAAAAATAGAGGAACTTACTTTAGCAAAAGCTAAAATCATCATTTCAGACTGCAGCTATGCAAAGGGTAAACTGACCAGCGGTTCTTATGCTTCTCTTAAAAATGACGAGAAGAAAAGATCAGGACTTGGGAAACTGATCAAAAGCCAGATCGATGATGTGATGTCCAATGTTCCGCAAATTGTGGAAGAAGTGATCACGGATTACAACGAAAACTGTAAATAAAACTTTGCTTTATACAAAACAAAAAGATTCAGAAATTCTGAATCTTTTTTTCATATTCTAATAATTTTATATATTTTCATTGTGAGAAACACCGTTTTATCGTCTGTCTTTTTATTTTTCTTATTCACTTTCTCTAAAGGACAGCAGCAGGCCGCCGTTTACTGTTCCAAAGGAAATTCTGAATTCATTAGTCCTGTTTCTGTGGAAAAAGACAGTGTATTCTTAATTCGTGATAATGATAAAAAAGAACTTTGGGGAATATTGAAGGAACACAATGGGGCTTTTCTGATGCTGTTCCATAAAGCTTCTCTAAATGGAAATTACAAACTGCGTCCTGTAAAAATAACGTCCAGAATTTTTGCTTTTTCAGACGTAAAGCCCGGCGATATTAGTTTTGGAAGAGGAATGGTATTGAGAAAAAGGTTTTGCAGATAATTTTGTAGTTTTAGGGTTCACCAAAAAGTATGATATGAAAACCCTGTTCCTCGCCGCCGGATTGGCTTTTATCTTTTCATGTAAAAATGACAAGGATAAAACCGCTCTTCAGACATCAGCACCAGTTTCAAAAGACAGTCTTACTGTAAAAAAGAATTCTACAACAGATCCTATAGAGCAGATTAAAAGCGAATACAGCAATCTTCAGAAACAGCTGAAATCAAAAAAATTGACATCCACCGGTTTTACCTACAACTGCAACAACGAAAGATCAGGAAAAGTGACGTTCTATTCTGATCAGAAAGAAATCCGGATCATCGAGCATTCCTACGATGAATATAGCCATTTCGGTTCAACGGAACAGTATTTTATCAAAGACGGAAATCTGTTCTTCATTTTCAAGGAAGATACGGGTTGGAATTTTGACGGAGGTACCCCGGAAAAACCTATCACAAAAGATGACATTACGGAAAGTCGCCTCTATATTCAAAATAACAAAGCCATCAAGTGTCTGGAAAAGCAGTATTCCATAAGATCCAATGCGACAGAAAAACCCTCTCCTGACAAAATTCCGAGTAAAGAAACACAATGCAATACGGATGAGCTAATGAAAACCTACCAGTCTTTGCTAAAAAACAGAGATAAGAAAGGTGAAATAAAATGTCTCTAAAAAACTCATCATCCTTTCAAAACATTAATTTAAATCGATTATTTTCTCAAACTTATCCTAAAAAAAATTATTTCTGAAATTGTCAAATGTCAATTCAGGAACAGAAAGTCTTAGCTATATTTATACTTCAATTTTAATCTTAGAAATGAAGGAAATACTAATTTATCAGATAGACTCTTTTACCACGGAAAAGTTCAAAGGAAACCCAGCCGGTGTAGTCCTGAACGCAGACGGACTTAATGATGAAAACATGCAGGCCATAGCAAGAGAACTCAATAATTCAGAAACCGCTTTTATTTTTTCTCCTGCAGATACTGAAAGTGATTATACTGTCCGTTATTTCACTCCATCCATAGAAGTTCCTTCATGTGGACATGCGACGATTGCTGCACTATATGCCAAAGCACTCGAAGATCATCTTGAATCCTGTGTTTTAAAGATCAATACTCAGATTGGAATCCTTCCCATCGAAATTGAAAAATCAGACGACGATTACCAGATCACGATGACGCAGGGAGCTTTTACATTAAGTCCGGAATTTGATGATATCACAACTCAAAAATTGCTTTCTGCATTAAACCTAAATGCTTCCGACCTTGAAGAAAACTGCCCGATCCAAATTGCGTCTACCGGTCATTCAAAAGTGATGATTGGCATTAAAAGCCGAAAGACCCTGAATGAACTTCAGCCGGATATGAGCGCTCTGACTAAGTTAAGTACTGAAATCGGATGCAATGGCTATTTTGTATTTACATTTGATTCTGACCACGAAGATATCCTGACGTATGGACGAATGTTTGCTCCCGCCATAGGAATTACAGAAGATCCTGTGACCGGCAATGCAAATGGTCCTTTGGGCGGATATCTGGTTCAAAACAAGTTGGTAAATTATCAGAATGATTATTTTGAGTTTAACGGCAGGCAGGGTGAGCAGATGAACCGTCTGGGAACAGTGAATGTGAAAGTAACGGTGAATAATGGAAAACCGGAACGGGTACAAATCAAAGGCAACGCGGTGGCTATTTTTAAAACCACTCTGTTATTATAAAAAGTAAAAGCACCTGTGTAGACTGCCCCCAAAAAGTTAGACACTTTTTAGGGGCATTTTTTATGGGAAAATCAAAATATAGTTTAGAATTTAAAACTGCTTGTGTTGTTAAGGTTTTACAAGGGTGTAATTCCATATCCTCAGTTGCCAAAGAATTAGAGATCAGTAAATCTTTGGTGAAACAATGGATTAAATATTATGTTCAACATGGATCTGGTGGTCTTCTTCGCACCAATAACAGAGTTTACGATGCCAGGTTTAAGCTGAAGGTTTTACAATCAATATCAGAAAGCCATCTTTCAGTTAAACAGGCATGCTTAAAGTTTAATATCGGTGCAGAGTCCAGTATTCTGAATTGGCAACATGCTTATGAGAAAAGTGGTATTTTAGGGTTAGAAAATAAGCCTAAAGGAAGACCTAAAATAATGAATAATAATAAAGGTAAAAAAAAGAAATCAGATAAATCTTTGACAAGAGAGCAAGAACTTTTACTTGAAAATGAAAGGCTCCGTGCTGAGATCGATTATCTAAAAAAGTTAGACGCCTTAGCTCTAGCCAGCAAAAAGCAAAAGCCATCGAGGAGTTAAGGCCAAAGTATAATTTAGCAATATTACTGAATTGTTCAGGTATGGCAAAAAGCAGTTTTTATTATCATCTGGTCCGGGGTAACGCTGGAGATAAATATGATAATATTAAAGGCTTAATAAAATTAATTTATCAAAAGCATAAAGGAATATTTGGATATAGAAGAATAACTCTGGAGCTTAAAAATCGGGGTATAATTATCAATCATAAAACAGTTTTACGATTAATGAAAAGCTTGGGATTGAGAAGCTTAATTTGGGTAAAAAAATATAAATCTTACCGTGGAGAACAAGGTAAAATAGCATCAAATATTCTGGAAAGAAACTTTAAAGCTAACCATCCGAACCAAAAATGGGCTACCGATATTACAGAGTTCAACGTTTCTGGGAACAAGCTATATCTGTCTCCTATCATCGACTTATTTAACGGAGAGATTATAAGTTATGAACTTTCAGAAAAACCTGTTTTTGCACAAGTTATGAATATGTTGAAAAAGAGTTTTAGAAAAATAAGGAATGTGCAGAACCTGATCCTCCACTCAGACCAAGGCTGGCAATATCAAATGAAAGCGTATCAAAATATTTTGAAACAAAAAGGAATTATCCAAAGTATGTCACGAAAAGGAAATTGTTTAGATAATGCGGTAATAGAGAATTTCTTTGGAACATTAAAATCTGAAATGTTTTATCTGAAAAAATTCAAATCAATACAGGAATTAAAAGAAGATATCCATCAATATATTAACTATTATAATAATGACAGGATAAGACTTAATTTAAAAGGAAAGAGTCCGATAGAATATCGAACTCTTTATTATCAAAAGATTATTTAATTTTGTCTAAACTTTTGGGTGCACTCTAGTGGCAGGTGCTTTTTTATAATTGATAGGTTGAAAATTATACTTTCATAATTTCAGCCTCTTTTGTCTTAAGATGCTCGTCGCAAAGCTTTACATATTTGTCCGTAAAACCCTGGATCTCGTCTTCCACGCCTTTTACTACGTCTTCAGAAACACCTTCCAGTTTTTTAAGTTCTTTCAAACCTTCCTGTCTTGCATTTCTTATTGTTATTTTTGTATTTTCAGCTTCTACTTTAGCCTGTTTTGCCAATTCTCTTCTTCTTTCCTCTGTTAAAGGTGGAACATTAAGAATAATATTTTCCCCGTTATTAGAAGGTGCAAAACCAAGGTTTGAATTGATGATTGCTTTTTCAATAGCCCCGATAGCCGTTCTGTCCCAAGGTTGAATAGAGATGGTCATGGCATCCGGTACAGAAACATTGGCAACCTGGTTGATAGGAGTTGGCGCTCCGTAATATTCTACCATTACATCCTGAACCATAGACGTAGATGCACGCCCTGCTCTAATTCTTTGAAATGCATGATCCAAGTGCTTAATAGCTCCATCCATGTCTTGCTTTACAGATTCTAATATAAGATCTAATTCTTCCATTATATAGTTAAAATTTGATAAGTTACACATTTTTATAAATGATGAATAATAAGTAATGGGTAATGAGTAATAAGCGATGAGTAATTGCTGAATCTTTTAATTTTTAAATCATTAAATTTTCAAATCACCTGCCACCTACTATCTGTCACCTGCTCCCTATAAATCCACTAAAGTTCCTACATTTTCTCCTTCTACAATCTTCAGTAAGTTCCCGTCTTTATTCATATCGAATACAATGATCGGCAATTTATTCTCGTGGCTTAATGTAAAGGCAGTCATATCCATTACTTTAAGGTTTTTAGCATAAACCTCGTCGAATGATAATGAGTTGTATTTTACAGCATCTGCATTCTTTTCAGGATCGCTGTCGTAGATACCGTCTACTCTGGTTCCTTTTAAGATCACATCCGCTCCGATTTCGATCGCTCTCAAAGTTGCTGCCGTATCCGTTGTAAAATAAGGGTTTCCTGTTCCTGCTCCGAAGATTACTACTCTTCCTTTTTCAAGGTGTCTTACGGCTCTTCTTTTGATGAAAGGCTCAGCTACTTTATCCATTTCGATCGCAGACTGAAGTCTTGTTTTGATTCCTGCATCTTCAAGAGCTCCCTGAAGCGCCATTCCGTTGATCACGGTGGCCAGCATTCCCATATAATCTCCCTGCACTCTATCCATTCCCTTTGCAGCTCCTGCTACTCCACGGAAAATGTTTCCTCCTCCAATAACGATTGCTACTTCGCAGCCTCTTTCTACTACAGTTTTGATTTCAGCAGCATATTCCTGCAGTCTTTCATTGTCTATACCATATTGTCTGTTCCCCATTAAGGCCTCACCACTCAGTTTCAGAAGGATTCTTTTATATTTCATCTTTAATTTTTAATAAGCTTTACCGGAGTAGTTTTCTCCGAAATTTGATTTTGCAAATATAATCATTAAAAATATTGAAAAAAGAAAAATATTTACGGAGAAATAATGTCAGAAATATTTTGATAAGTACGAAAAAGGATTATTTTTGCATTAATTATAAATTGAATTGAAGAAAATTGTCATTTTTTCATTATTTCTGTCAGGAATTGTTTCTTATGCGCAAACAGGAACAAATGTTTATACTTTCTTAAACATTCCTGTATCTGCCAGACAGGCTGCCTTAGGTGGCGATGCAATTTCCATCAGAGACCATGATGTTTCCTTTGCTATTGCAAACCCGTCCCTCTTAAACAGAGATTCAGACAAGCAGCTTTCAGTGAATGCCGCTACTTACCTTGCCGACTCTAAATATGGTACCATCGCCTATGCCAGAGATTTCGACAACGGACATATGGCCACTGTGAATGCCAGATACATGACCTACGGAAGTATTCCCAGAACCGACGAAAGCGGTGAGCAAAACGGGGATTTCAAAGCTTCAGACGTATCTGTCGGTGCAGGCTATGCATACCAGTTTGAAGAAGACTGGACTATTGGTGGAGGCATCAATTTCATCACTTCAAAAATTGACAACTATACTTCTTCTGCAGTCTCTGGAACCGCAGGAATCACCTATCATAACAAAAAAAACAAAGAAGCTCTTTCTCTTGTGATGAGAAATTTCGGTTTTCAGCTGAAATCTTTTAACGGAACCAGAGAAAACCTTCCCTTCAGGATAGACATGGGTTACACAAAAACCCTAAAAGCTATACCACTTGCCATCACTATTACCGCTCACGATCTTCAGCAGTTCGATATTTCGCAGGAATATAACGTCAATGGACAGGAAGTCGGCTTCGGAAGAAAACTGGCAGACCACTTTTCTGTGGGCGCAGAACTTTTCCCGGAAAAAGGCTTTAATATAAGGCTTGGATATAATGCGAAAAGAGGAAATGAGCTTGCTGTGGCAGATCAGAGAAACTTTTCAGGGCTTTCAGGAGGATTCGGAATTAAATTAAGAAGATTCCGTATAGACTACGCCCATATCCGTTACCACAACTCTTCCAATGTGAACCAGATAGGAGTTTCTATGGACCTTAGCAGTCACGCAGGAGAGTAATCATAAAAACAATCTTTAAGAATAATAAAGAAATTTTTTCTGCGTTGTCTTGATTTTTTAAAAAAATTCTTGAAATTTGCGGTATGAAAAAACCTGTAATAGCTATCGATGGGTACTCGTCTACCGGAAAAAGTTCAATCTCTAAAGTTATTGCCGATAAACTGGGGCTTATACATCTGGATACCGGCGCGCTTTACAGGGGAGTTACGTGGTTTGCCCTACAGAACTGTATGCACGGAAGTGATTCCATCAATCTTCAGGAACTGTTCTCTTCTTTAGACCAGATCGAACTTGAATTCAGGAACAATGACGGCGAACTGGTTCTTTATCTCAACCATATTGATATTTCCAAGCAGATCCGTACCAATGAAGTTTCAGACAATGTAAGTATTGTGGCCAAACAGAAGGAAGTAAGGGATTTCCTGCTCCATTCACAACGCTCGCTGGCAGAAAAAGGCGGCATTATTATGGACGGACGTGACATAGGGACAGTAGTTCTGCCAAATGCGGACTATAAATTCTTTCTGACTGCCAGTATTGACGAAAGAACCAACAGAAGGTATTTTGAATTGGCAGGCCTGGGAATTCAGGCAGACAGAGAGCAGGTAAAACAAAACCTTATAGATCGCGACAAGATCGACAGTGAAAGGGAAATCGCCCCCTTAAAGCAGGCTGAAGACGCCATCGTCATCGATAATACAGCCCTTACAAAAGAGGAAACCATAGATCTGATTCTATCTCACATCAGAAAGATTTAACAATTTTTAATAGGTACTCTACCCCCTTTGGTATACAAATTGTACATTTTGACCCAGTAAAAACTAATATTTATTAACTATTAAAAAAGCTTAAAAATGTCTAAAAACGGAAAAAATACAGCAGGTATATTGGCAGGACTTCTAGCAGGTGCTGCAGCAGGTGTAATCTTAGGAATGCTTTATGCTCCAGAAGAAGGTAAAGAAACAAGAAAAAAAATCAAAGATAAAGCAGGTGACCTAAAGGACCAGGCTAAAAACAAATACGGCGAGGTTTCTGAAAAAGTAAGAGATCAGTACAGCAATATCTCTTCTACTTTCAAGGATACAGCCAGCAATGTAGCCCATACGGTAAAAGACGGATATGACAAATACAAAGATCAGATAGTTTCAAAAACTGCAGACGTAGTAAAGGATGTAGAAGCAGAACTGAATGATCTTAAAAAATAAATAGTTTATTTTTTGAGTAAATTATGGGAAGGAACTTTTTGCGCGAAAGTTCCTTTTTTTGTAACTTTAAAAAAAAACAATGATAGAGACTATTAAAGAATATGCATCAAAGAGAATAGATCTTCTGAAAATTGAAGCTACTGAAAAATCTTCTCTTTCTGCAGGGCTCATTACCTACTTTGTAGTGCTGCTAGTTGCTTTTACTTTTTTTATTATCCTTTTTAATTTTGGAATCGCATTTCTTATCGGTAAGGCATTGGATAATACATCTTATGGGTTCCTGATTGTTGCTGGATTCTATGTGATTGTAATGGCATTTATTATTTCTTTTAAAAATAAGCTTGTCAATATGGTCGCAGATCAGGTTATTAAATTTTTAAATCATTAAGCTATGGGCAGAAAATACGAAAGCATCGAAGAACTGAGAAGAAAGAAAAAGCTGCTCCAGGGTGAAATCAATGATCTGGAAAACCTACTCACCTTTAAAAACACAAAAGAGAGCCTGAGTGCATTCACAAATGGCCTTACAGACCAATATCTGCAAGAAAAAGTAGATGAAGACGGTGATGAAAAAGTAGTTCTGCGAAAAGACGTTATTGCCAGACATCTGACCTCCGAAGTTAAGGATATGTTCATCAATAAAGAAACTGCTGTGGGAATCGCAAGTACTGCGTTAGGAGGTAATATAACAGACAGTCTCATCAAGCTAGGCATTACCGCTGTTGTGGGAAACTATGCCAAAAAGAATATGAAAAGCCCGAACTGGAAGAAAAAACTTCTTGGTGCAGCCATGATCTACCTCGCTCCTATTGCCCTTAAATATGTCAGAAAAAAACTGGAAGTCTATCAGAAAAATAAAAGTGTTTCGAGTCTGGAACAATTGATATAAAAATTTATAAGACATCAGATGCCAGATATCAGATTTCAGATATATGAGTCGGTGATCAATATATCACATAATATTTAAAGTCTGAAATCTGATATCTTAGCCAAATGTATAAATCGATGATCTAACCAGTAATATTTAAAATTTCATACCGTATCTAAAATGTATCAGTCTGAAATCTGATGTCTCATATCTGATATCTATCTAGAAAATAACTGCCCCAGAATAATTCCCGCCGCCATAGAGACATTTAAGCTTTCTGTGGACTGAGATTTTCCGAATCTTGGAATGGTGATGCATTGATTAAGGAGTTTTTCTGTTTCCGGCCGCATTCCATTTCCTTCATTTCCCAGAATAAGATTCAGTTTTTTCGGTTTTTCGAAAGTATAGATATTTTCTCCTTCCATATCGGTTCCGATATTCACATTCTCCGTTTTCGACAGATATTCCACAAGATCAGTATAAATAATATTCACCCTTGTGAAAGAGCCCATTGTGGCCTGAATCACTTTCGGATTGTAAACATCTACTGTATCTTCGCTGCAGATAATCTGTTCTATCCCGAACCAGTCGGCCAGGCGGATAATGGTCCCCAGATTACCGGGATCCTGAATTCCGTCCAGAACCAACTGAACATCCTTATCTTCCATTTTTTCATCTTCAGGCAGATAACAGACTGCTACAGAATCTTTAGGCGTTTTAAGGAAGCTGATTTTTTTCAGCTCATTTTCAGTGATCTGAATAATGGGCACATCAGTACGGTCCAGTTTTTGCGGATCGGTAGAAAATATTTCTTTAACTTTAAAATTAGATTGAGGAAGTTCACAAATGATTTTATTACCTTCAACCAAAAACAAATTGTATTTTTGTCTGAACTTCTTTTTATCTAAAGACTGTAAAATTTTTATTGTATGAGCTGTAAGCATTATAAGAATTCTCCTCAAAAATATTATAAAATTATCTCATTTGCAACATTTGTTGGTCTCCTTTATGCCTGCAGTACAACAAAAAAAGTTCCGGACGGTGAATATCTGCTTACTAAGAACACTTTTGAGTTTGAAGATAAGAAAGAATCCATCGATGAAGAACTGAAGGATTACGTCCAGCAAAAGCCCAATAAAAAGCAACTTCTGTTTGTTCCTTTGACTTTAGGATTTTATAATATGGCCAATCCAAAGTATGATACTTTACTCAACGAATACATGACGTATCCGGATGAAATGAGAAATCAGAAACTGAGAGATTCGCTTTTCCTTAAATACAATATGAAAAACAGTGTGGGCAAAACGCTGTTTCTGGACCGTCTGCTTCACAGCTGGGGAACGCCACCGGTGATCCTGGATCAGACCAGAAGTGAAAAAAGCACGGAATCTATCGAAAAGAGATTGATATACAGAGGTTTTTGGGATGCAGACGTACATCTTAAACACTCTATTGATTCAACGTCTAAAAAAGCAGCCGTTAATTATTTTGTTAAACATAATGATCCTACCTATATTAAGGATTACTATTACAATATTACCGATCCTACCGTAAAAGGTCTTTACTGGCAAAAACTCGATAAGAGCCTTATAAGATCCGGCCAGAGACTTGACCAGACTGTTCTTGAAAAAGAAGTAATAAGAATTACTGATCTGATGCGGGAAAACGGATATTACAAATTCAACAACTCCAATGAAGAGGTCTATTTTGTAGCAGATTCCCTAAAAAGCAAAAAACAGGTTCCTCTCACGCTGGAAATCCATAAAGATTCTGCAGATCATCCTTATAAAGTGGCCACAATAGGAAATATTGATGTTGCGATTGTCAATGAGGCAAGTGACTTTCCCAAACATACCATCAAGGACAGTTTAAGAAGAATCAGGTTCCATAAAATGGACAACAGCTACAAAACGTCTTCTCTATGGAGAGCCGTCATCGTAGACAGTAAGAAAGTGTATGACCAAAAGAATCTTGATCTTACGAAAAGAAATTTCATCGCGATGAATAACTTCAGTATTCTGAAGGCCAGAGATTCTTTAAGAAGAGGTGGAGGAACTTCTCCTAATGACAGTATTGTAGACGTTCTTTATCTATTGAAACCCCTTCCGAAATACGAGCTTAAAGTGGGAACAGATGTCAATTACTCTCAGCTCTTAAATCTTGGGGTATCCCCTTCTGTGGATCTTACGACCAGAAATATTTTCAAAGGAGCAGAAAACCTTTCTACCAGCATTTCCGGAACATTCGGTTCCATAAGAAGTACAAAAAACATTGATAAGAAAGATTTGGCTTACGAAATTTCCGCACAGGCTTCCCTAAATTTCCCAAGACTTCTTCTGCCGTTCGATTATTATAAGCTCCTTCCGAAAAGATATACACCTACTTCTTCCATCCTTTTGGGAGCATCGATACAGAATAACATAGGTTTGGGAAGAGTTAACTTTAATACAGGATTGAATTACCAGGCCAATGTGAATGATCAGGTATCACACAGACTGACCCTTTTCAATACCCAGATCAGTCTTACGAAAAACAAAGATGCCTATTATGATTATTTTGCCAATGACGAGATTATAAGAAAAGATGTATTCAGGAGCTACTTTGACACTCAGCCATCAACACAGCTTGAACAGCAGTTTAACTCTGGTCAGTTAACCATTGATTACATTTCAAGACAAATCATTACTGATACCACTTATCCGGGAACACTTGACCAGAAAGGACTTGATCTTCTGACCGCATTCAAAGGAACTGTTGTGAATAAAGACAGACAGACACAGGATGTCATCATCTCTTCTATGATCTATAATTTTGTGTATAGTGAGATTGGTAAAAAAGATTATCCTAACGCCTTTTATTTTAACGGAAAAGTAGAGCTTGCCGGTAATATCTTAAGTATATTCAACCAAAAGAGAGATGCCGGAGGTGTTGTGGCAAGCCCACAAAGAACCATTTTTGGAATTCCTTATGCTCAGTTTGTGAAATTTGACATCGATACCAGAAAATATTTTAAATTCAATGGCAACCAGACCCTGGTTTTACGTCAGTTTGTTGGAGTCGGTGTTCCTTATGGGAACTCTAAAGACATGCCTGTTATCAAGTCTTATTTCAACGGTGGATCCAATGACATCAGAGCATGGGTAGCATTTGGAGGACTGGGACCTTCAGACTCTCAGGTTGATGAGAGAGTACGTACCTATATGACGAACAACGTAAAGCTGACCACGAATATCGAATACAGGGTTCCATTCAATGAAATGTATGAGGGTGCCATATTTACCGATATCGGAAATACCTGGAGCATTAGAAAACCTGGCGAAAATGACAGTTACGCAGATGAGTTTAAATTCAATAAATTCTTAGGACAGATGGGAATAGGAAGTGGATTTGGTTTAAGGGTAAATGTGGCGTACATCACATTCAGACTAGACCTTGCCTACAAAATCTATGATCCGAATAAACCTGATGGTGACCGATGGAGATTTAAGAATTTTCAGCCTTTCAAACCTACATTGAATATCGCATTCGGATATCCTTTCTAATCCGGAGAAATTCCCAATATGAAATAGACTACAGCAATCACTCTGGCGAGTACTTCGCGGGCTTGGTTTCTGTAGTAGCTTTCAGGTTTTGAGACATCCTGAGCATCAAACCCCAATGCGTTCATATTATTATTCCTTGCAAAAAACAAGGCACGAAGGTTATGAAACCCTTGTGATACAATGATCACGTCCTTCTTTTTATAGACGTCTTTACAGCGCAGAATGCTTTTATAGGTATTAAATCCTTTCGGGTCTTCGATAATAATATCACCCGGCACTCCTTCCTGATTGACCAGATAGTTTTTCATAGCAGCCGGTTCATTATAACCCCTGCTTTTCTCACCACTTACAATGATTTTTTTGATTTTTCCATGATGATACAGAAGTGCTGCAGCATCCATTCTTTTTGTAAAATACGGATTGGAAATGCCCGATCTCATCTTTGGAGAAGTTCCCAGCACCAAAGCAATTTCACGCGGCGGAATTTTTGAAATTTTGTTATAGGTACGGCCGTTGGTAAGCCCGAAAACCCAGGCATTACACAGACATATCACCAGAATTCCTATTTCTACTGATATAAAAGTTAAGTTAAATATGTTCCTGATAATTCTCAACTAAGGTCAAAGTTAAGCTTTATTTTCTTACTTTTTATAATAGACATACACGCTAATATTTTTCCCTGGGCCTCTTCTTTTTCCGTTAAATATTCATTTTCAAGAAGTTCTACTTCCCCTTCTTCAAGATAACATTCGCAGCTTCCGCAGATCCCTGATTTACATGAATAGGGCACCGGAAAATTCTGAATCAGAAGCTGTTGAAGGATCTTTTCTCTATTGTCTGGAAGATGGGCTTCATAGTCTTTTCCAAGCATTTTGAATGCTACTTCCACGTTCTCAATCAGAGGAAATTCCTTTTCTACAGGATAAATATCGTCATTATATTCTTCAAAAAGCTCAAAATGGATATTCTTTTTAGGAATTCCATGGTGATAGCAAGCATTGGCCAGCGATTTTATCATCTCCCCTTTGCCACAAATAAGTACTTCATCTACTGCATCCCAAATGGTAGATTCTTCGTCTGTATCATCCAGATGGAGAATCTGATTGATGATTAAGTTCAGTTTTTTTTCATCCAGTCGGCCGTAAAAAAACTGGTCAGCTGTTTTCTCTTTTGAAAAAAAGTAGAAAATCTGAAGTCTGTCACCATGCATTCTGGCAAGATGATCCAATTGTTCCCTGTAAATAACTTCTTCCGAACTTTTATTTCCAAAAAACAAAAACAATCTGGTGCGTGGCTCTGTATGCAGAATATTTTTAAAATGGCTCAGGACCGGAGTAATTCCAATACCTGCAGCAAATGCAACAATCGTTCTGAACTCGCTTGGTTTGGAGACCAATGTAAATCTTCCGGAAGGCTCGCCTACCATCAGTTCATCTCCGATATTATAATTCCTGAATAGCTCTGAAGTAGCTCCCTCAGAAGAATTCACCTTGATTCCGAGGCAGATTTTCTTTTCATACGGCGCCGATGTCATGGAATAATCGTTTATCACTTCCTCTCCATGGGCCATAAATTTTATGCTCACAAACTGCCCTGCTTCAAACTTGAAATTCTCCTGTAAATTCTCTGTAATATCGAATTCCAGAGAAAAAGTATTTTTGGTAAGTTGTACCTTTTTCGCTATTTTTAACGGATGAAACTGTATCAGTTTCCCTTTATAGATTTGTTGTTCCATACTTCAATTCAAAAATAGTCAAAAAATAATTTATGAAGAAGATAATTTTATCCACGCTTATTCTTACCGCTCTTTACAGTTGTAAAAAAGAAGGCCAGAAAATGGAGGATACCGCTGTGGCAGATTCAGTTTCCGTAACAGACCATACAACTTCTACAGTGGATGCCTCATATACATCAAAGGAACTCTCTCCGGAGAATCTTGGAAGATATTTAGCTCAGAAAAATGACACTCTATACGTTACCAACTTTTTTGCAACCTGGTGCGGACCGTGTATGAGAGAAATTCCTCACTTTAAAAACAAAATGGAGGAGCTAAAAGGGAAGCCGGTAAAATTTACGTTTATCAACCTTGATGACAAATCCGAATGGAACGGTTCTGTAAAAAGATTTGCCATGGAAAACAACCTTGCTCCCAATATTATACTTTTAGATGGCCAGAAACTGGATCAGACCTTCTTTACCACGAATTTCAAACAGTGGGACGGCGGTTCAATTCCTTTTACCTACCTGAGAAAAGGTGATAAAACCGATGAATATCTGGGTATGATGACTGAAGAAGTATTGAATTCCAAAGTCGAAGCCCTTTTAAAATAAAAACATCCAGATGCTTTCTGAATAATGTCAAAAAAATTCAAGATCCTGTGTTTACTGCTGACGGCCGCCATTATTCTTGCTGCGGTCATCAATCTGAACACGGGATTTTTAAGTTTAAACCTGCAGGATTTTCTTCAGAATTCTGACCAAAGCCAGATCGCTGAGATCCGTGTCAACCGGGTCCTGGTCATGTTGCTAGCCGGAATTTCAATTCCAACGTCAGGTTTCCTGATGCAGGAATATTTTCAAAATCCGCTGGCCGGTCCGGATATTCTTGGGATCACATCGGTAGCCAGTTTATCTGTAGCCTTCTATATTTTCTTTTCCCATGATTTTCTGATCCCGGAATTTCTGCAGAACAGTTTCCTCAGTCTTTCCGCCATTGCAGGAAGCCTTGTCCTGATGCTGGTTCTTCTTTCCATGTCGAATAAATTTCAGGATAAATCTTATCTCATTATATTCGGGTTCCTCGTTTCTGCATTTGCCGGAGCAATTGTTTCCCTATTACAGTTTTATGCAGAAAATCAGAGTCTGAAAAACTATATTCTATGGTCTTTCGGGGCCAATAATATGGTGACCAGAAACCAGATTTACGTATTATCTATTCTGGTTTTCGTAGGCCTTTTCTTCTGTTTTAAAACCATAAAACCATTGATTGGAAATTCATTGGGAACGTCTTATGCTCAGAGCTTGGGAGTCAATCTTAGTCAGCTGAAGATTCTTATCATTGCAGCTTCTTCCCTACTTTCGGCTTCCATTACGGCATTTTTAGGGCCTATTTTATTTATTGGCATTATTGTCCCGCATTTTTGCAGACTGATCTATAATCCTTCCAAACTATGGCAACAGTGGATCCTGAATATGTTTCTCGGAATGCTGGTGATGATGCTTTTCTCAGTAGTAGCAGAAAAAACACAGATTCCGTTGAATGTGATAAGCTCCGTATTTGGAATACCCGTGATTTTATTGATGCTTTTGAAGCAGAATAAGGTGTAAAGGTGAATAAGTGAATGGTCAATGGTGAATTTTTTAAACCGGAAATAGGATCTGTGTAATTTGAGAAATCTGCGGGAGATTTTTTTTGCTCGCTGATTTTGCAGATTGTCTAGTTTGTTGGTTAATCGCGAAGTCGCAAAGAAATTCGTAAGGATTATGCTTTAAGGCGCTAGGATTTTATCTCCGATAAAATTGTAAACCGCACACTCTAAAACGGTGTACTTGCTGAAAATCTTTGATTCTCTTACGTCATAAAATATTCTCATTTTTAATCATGCCTTGCGACTTTGCGTAAAACCAACAAATTTGTAAATTCATCTGCAAAACATAAACACAATGACAGAAAATGAATTATCAAAAGTAGTTTTTGATGCAGGCTTAAAGATCCACAAAAAACTAGGCGCCGGATTATTTGAACATGTTTACGAAGAATGCCTGTTCTATGAACTTTCAAAGACCGGGTTATTAATCGAAAGACAGAAATTATTTCCCATTATCTATGAAGATTTAAAAATTGAAAATGCGTTCAGATTAGATATAATGCTTGAAAATAAATTAATATTAGAAATAAAAACGGTAGACTATCTCAATTCAATTCATAAAGCTCAGCTCTTGACCTATTTAAAAATGACGGATTGTAAATTAGGACTATTATTAAACTTCCAATCTGATGTTTTTAAAAACGGAGTAACCCGAATTGTCAACCATTTATAATTTAGTAGTATAAAAATTCGACTCTGTCGAATTCTTTGCGCCTTAAAAACATTATTTTTGTAAAAAAATTGCGTCTTTGCGATTAACCAACAAACTCATGCACCTGGAAATCAGACAAGCCAATATAGGCTACGATAAAACCTTAATTTCAAATGCTCATGCAGATCTGAAACTGGGCGACGTATGCCTTCTGATTGGAAATAATGGGGTTGGGAAAACCACACTGATCAAATCTATTTTGCATCAGATATCTCTTTTAAGCGGAGAAATTTTGATTCAGCAGAAAAATATAAAAGACCTTTCCGTAAAAGAAATTGCCGAAAATATTGCAGTCGTTTTCTCTAAATCAAATGTTCCTCAGCATTATACCGTTGAAGACCTTATTTCATTGGGGAAATATATTTATTATCCTTTTTATTTTGAACTAAAGAAAGAAGACCGGGATGAAGTTTCTGACATCATCGATGAGCTGGATCTCAGACAATATAAATATACTCTTCTTAAAAACCTGTCTGACGGAAATCTGCAGAAAGCATTCATCGGGCGCGCCATCACCCAAAATTCTCAGGTTATTATCCTGGATGAACCTACGACCCACCTGGATGAGAAAAACAAGCTTATCATCTTAAAAACACTTCGCAGGCTGGCTAAAGAACAGAATAAAATCATCTTATTTTCCTCTCACGACTGGAGACTGGCCAAAGAGTTTGCAGACAAAATCTGGTATGTAAAGAATAACCAGCTTTTCACCGGGCTTGTAGAAGATGTATTGCTTCAGCATGATGAACTGACGAATGTATCCTTATTTCAGGTGAATGATAATTTCGTTCCGCCTTCCATTCAGGCTCCGCAGGTTCATAAAGAAATGCTCTATTCTTTGCTGCAGAAAAATTTCGAAAAAGACCTTTCTGCCCTGCATTTTGAATACAAAGACGGTTTTTGGGATATTCTCACCAACACCACGAAACAGCAATGTGAATCTTTCGAAGAAATAGTTGATTCCGTTAAAAACATTCATTAATACTACGTTTCCGTTAAATATTTCACATACTATGCATGCATAGTATTATGCTAATCATACAATTTAACTCATTCACTATCAGATTATTAACAAAATTTAACGTTAATAAATACTATGCATGCATAATATTTACTAAATTTGGGTAACACCATTCGTACATAAATGATGGATAATAATAAAGAAAAAATAGAAAACGTAGATTTAGTTTTAAAACAGACCTGGCTGGCTGTTTCTAAAATGTACACAGAACTTGCTCAAGAGCATGATTCTACCGCTGTACAAGCCCTCACTCTTCTTAAAATTGATCCCAAGGAAGGCACCCGAAGTACCAACTTAGGTCCTAAAATGGCGATTGAGCCCACCTCTCTGACAAGAATCATCAAGCTTCTTGAAGACAACGGATATATCTATAAGGAAAAAACCACTGCCGATAAAAGGGAAGTGATTATTAAACTTACGGATAAAGGTTTGAATTCAAGGAATATGTCAAAAGAAGTGGTCGTTAATTTTAACAAGAAAGTGATGGAGAAGATCGCTCCCGAGAAAATTGAAACGTTCAAGGAGGTCATGTCCGAAATCATGAAAATTGCAAACGAATTATTAAATAACAGAAAATAAATTGTAGGAAATCCATATGGTAACCTATGGTTTTAGCAAATAATAAAAATTTACATATGAAAAGAAGAATCAAACATGTAACGGTTCTTGGTTCAGGAATTATGGGTAGCGGTATTGCGGCACATTTCGCCAACATTGGCGTGGAAGTGTCCCTTTTGGATATCGTTCCTTTTGAACTGACAGAAGCTGAGCAGAAAAAAGGTTTGACCAAAGATGACAAAGTGGTAAGAAACAGAATTGCTTCTGAAAACTTTGAAAAACTGAAAAAAGCAAGTCCTGCCCTTCTCTATTCTCCAAAATTTGCAGATAGAATAAAGGTAGGAAACTTCGATGATGATCTTCAGAAGATCAAAAACACAGACTGGATCATTGAAGTAGTCGTTGAAAGACTTGATATTAAGAAATCTGTTTATGAAAAAATTGAACAGTTCAGAAAACCGGGAACATTAATTTCTTCTAATACATCGGGAATTCCTATTCATTTTCTAATTGAAGGAAGAAGCGATGATTTCAAACAATACTTTGCAGGAACGCACTTCTTCAACCCGGTGAGATACCTTCCTCTTTTAGAGATCATCCCTACGCCTGAGACACTTCCTGAAGTGGTTGATTTCTACATGAACTACGGAGCTAAATTCTTAGGAAAAACTACCGTTTTAGCAAAAGATACTCCAGCGTTTATCGCTAACAGAATCGGAGTATTCTCCATGATGGATCTCCTTCACAATGTACAGAAATTAGGACTGACTGTTTCTGAAGTTGATAAATTAACCGGTCCTGTTATCGGACGTCCAAAGTCAGCGACATTCAGAACGGCTGATGTGGTAGGTCTTGACACCTTGGTCATGGTTGCAAATGGCGTTCGTCAGAGCGGTGCTGAAGCCAACAACTTTAATGACGTTTTTGCCCTTCCAGACTATATCCAGAAAATGATGGATAATAAGTGGTTAGGTTCTAAAACGGAGCAAGGTTTCTACAAAAAAGTGAAAAATGCAGAAGGAAAATCTGAAATTCACGGATTAAACCTTGATACATTAGAATATGAACTTCAGGGAAAATCTTCTTTCCCAACGTTAGAATTAACGAAAAATATAGACAAACCAATTGACAGATTCAAAGTTTTAATTGGTGGAAAAGATAAAGCCGGCGAATTATACAGAAAATCTTTAGGGGCTCTGTTCGCTTATGTTTCTCACAAAGTTCCTGAAATCTCAGATGAAGTTTACAAAATAGACGACGCTATGAGAGCAGGTTTCGGATGGGAAAACGGTCCGTTTGAAATCTGGGATGCTGTAGGTGTTCAAAAAGGTATTGAATTAGCTAAAGATGCTGGTTATGAAGTTTCAGACTGGGTAAAAAATGTAGAGGCTTTCTATAAAGTAAATGATGAAGGTCAGAGTATTTTCGTGGATAAAAATTCAGGAGAATACAACAAAATTCCTGGTCAGGATGCCTTTATTATCTTAGACAATATCAGAAAGAACAAAACACTTTGGAGCAATTCAGGGGCAGCCATTGAATATCTTGGTGACGGTATCATCAACTTTGAGATCCGTTCCAAAATGAATTCTCTTGGAGGTGAAGTTCTTGACGGATTAAACAGAGCTATCGATTTAGCAGAAAAAGAATACGACGGATTGGTTGTTGGAAACCAGGGAACCAATTTCTCTGTAGGAGCCAACCTTGCCATGATCCTGATGATGGCTATCGAGCAGGACTGGGATGATCTGAATATGGCCATCGCTTATTTCCAAAAATCCATGATGAGAGTACGTTACTCCTCTATTCCTGTAGTCGTTGCTCCTCACGGAATGACGCTTGGTGGTGGTTGCGAAATGACGATGCACGCAGACAGAGTGGTTGCAGCAGCAGAAACTTATATCGGATTGGTAGAAACCGGAGTTGGGGTAATTCCTGGCGGTGGTGGTACCAAAGAACTTACGTTAAGAACTTCCAGAGAATTCCACAGCGATGACGTTAAAAACAACAGACTTCGTGAAGCATTCATGAATATCGCGATGGGTAAAGTAGCAACTTCCGCTTATGAAGCCTACGATATGGGAATTCTTGAAAAAGGAAAAGACATTGTATCCGTAAGCAAAAACAGACAGATCGCTGAAGCTAAAAAAGTAGCAAAACTATTGGCAGAACAAGGTTATACCCAACCTATCGAGCAAAGAGTAAAAGTTTTAGGAAGAGATGCCTTAGGAATGTTCTATGTAGGAACAGACCAGATGCTTACCGGAAACTTCATCTCTGCACACGACAAGAAAATTGCTGACAAATTAGCCAACGTAATGGTCGGAGGAAACCTTTCTGAACCAACCGTAGTTACCGAACAATACTTATTGAATCTTGAAAGAGAAACGTTCCTGCAGCTTTGTGGGGAAAGAAAAACATTGGAGAGAATTCAGTATATGTTGCAGAATGGGAAGCCACTTAGGAATTAGACTTGAGACTTAAAGACTCGAGACTAGGAGACCAATAAGAAACTAAATTGAGAGTAAGATTATGCATAATATTAAAAAATTGAAAATCTGGAATGATTCAATTGATTTATGTGTTGACGTCTATCAAGCATTAGCAAATATGCCAAATGATGAAAAGTATGGACTTTCTTCACAAATCAAAAGATCGGCTGTTTCAATTTCTTCCAATATAGCAGAAGGTGCCGGAAGAGAAAGAGAAAAAGAATTTTACTATTTTTTAAATATTGCATACGGTTCCTCTTATGAACTTCAAACTCAGCTAATCTTATGCGAAAAGCTAAACTTTATTTCTGAAGAAGTAAATAAGCCATTGCTAGATAAGCTCAACGATGTTCAAAAAATGATTTATGTTTTTAAAGAAAATATCAATAAAAGAATAATTTAAGTGACAAGAGTCTCAAATCTCTTGTCTAAAAATCTCTAATCTAATGAAACAAGCATATATAGTAAAGGGTTTCAGAACTGCCGTTGGAAAAGCTCCAAAAGGAAGTTTAAGATTCACAAGACCCGACGTGATCGCCGCTACAGTGATTGAAAAATTAATGGCTGAGCTACCACAATTAGATAAAAACAGAATTGACGACCTTATCGTAGGAAATGCAATGCCTGAAGCAGAACAGGGACTGAATGTAGCCCGTCTGATTTCTTTAATGGGATTGAATACCGATAAAGTTCCGGGAGTTACCGTAAACAGATATTGCGCATCAGGAAGTGAAGCGATTGCTATTGCTTCTGCAAAAATCCAGGCGGGAATGGCTGACTGTATCATCGCAGGAGGTACAGAATCCATGTCTTATATTCCGATGGGTGGTTACAAGCCGGTTCCGGAAACGGATATCGCAAAAACAAACCCTGATTATTACTGGGGAATGGGTTACACGGCTGAAGAAGTAGCCAAACAATATAATATTACAAGAGAAGAACAGGATCAGTTTGCATTTGAATCACATATGAAAGCTTTAAAAGCTAATGCAGAAGGGAAATTTGCAAGCCAGATCGTTTCTATTCCTGTAGAATATAATTTCCTGGATGATAACCAGAAAATGCAGTCTAAAAAGTTTGATTTCTCAATAGACGAAGGACCTAGAAAAGATACTTCCCTGGAAGGTCTTGCTAAATTGAGACCTGTATTCGCAAACGGAGGAAGTGTAACCGCTGGAAATTCATCTCAGATGAGCGACGGAGCTGCCTTTGTAATGGTGATGAGTGAAGAAATGGTGAAAGAATTAGGTCTTGAGCCGGAAGCGAGATTAGTGGCTTATGCTGCTGCAGGTCTTGAGCCTAGAATTATGGGTATGGGCCCGATTTATGCGATACCAAAAGCTTTAAAACAAGCAGGTCTTGAATTAAAAGATATTGAATTAATTGAATTGAACGAAGCCTTTGCATCACAATCTGTGGCGATCAAAAATGAATTGGGATTAAACCCTGATATTCTTAACGTCAACGGAGGCGCGATCGCTCTTGGCCACCCGCTTGGATGTACCGGAACAAAACTAACCGTTCAGCTTCTTGACGAAATGAGAAGACGTGGCAACAAGTACGGAATGGTTTCTATGTGCGTGGGTACGGGACAGGGAGCGGCAAGTATCTTCGAGCTGCTTTAATAAAATAGACTAAAAGAGCAAAGACCAGGATGAAGCATAATTTCAAAAACCTCAATATTTGGAAACTATCTATTGAACTGGCCGATGAAATTTATACAGTTACTGACAGTTTTCCCAAAAGCGAAGAATTCGGATTGAAATCCCAGCTTAGAAGGTGCGCAGTTTCTGTTGCCTCAAATATTGCAGAAGGCTCAAGCAGAACTTCTAATAAAGATTTTAATCGTTTTTTAGAAATAAGTCTTGGTTCTCTTTATGAATTGCAGACTCAAATAATAATTTCAAATAACAGAAATTATTTTGAGTCATCTAAAAATGAAATTATAGAAAATAAAATCACAGAATTACAGAGAATGATCTCGGGCTTTCAAAAGAACTTAATGTTGTAAGTCTTTATTCTTTTCTCTTTATTCTTTAATCTATCAAAAAACAAAAAAACATATGGCTACATTAAAAGGAGGTGAATTCCTGATCAAGGAAATTCCTGCAAATGATATTTTCACTCTTGAAGAACTGAGTGAAGAACAAAAAATGCTTCGTGATTCTGCGAAAGAATTTATCGACAGAGAAGTAATTCCTCAAAAAGAAAGATTTGAGAAAAAAGATTATGCTTTAACTGAAGAAAAAATGCGTCAGTTGGGCGAAATGGGACTTTTAGGAGTTGCTGTTCCTGAGGAATACGGTGGTCTTGGAATGGGCTTCGTAAATACTATGCTGGCATGTGATTACTGTTCAGGTGCGAATGGTTCATTGGCTACAGCTTATGGAGCGCACACGGGAATCGGAACCCTTCCTATCCTGTTGTACGGTACAGAAGAGCAAAAGAAAAAATACCTTCCGGATCTGGCAACAGGGACAAAATTCGGAGCATATTGTCTAACTGAACCTGATGCTGGTTCTGATGCCAACTCAGGAAAAACAAGAGCTAAACTTTCTGAGGATGGGAAACATTATGTGATCAACGGACAGAAAATGTGGATCTCCAATGCAGGTTTTGCAGAAATCTTCATTGTGTTTGCTAAAATTGATGATGATAAAAACATTACTGGTTTCATCGTAGAAAAAGGAGGAACTGAAGGGCTTACTTTCGGTGAAGAAGAGCATAAACTGGGAATCCGTTCGTCTTCTACAAGACAGGTTTTCTTTAATGATATGAAAGTTCCTGCTGAGAATCTTTTAGGCGAAAGAAACAATGGTTTCAAAATCGCTTTGAATGCTTTGAATGTAGGAAGAATTAAATTGGCAGCTGCCAACCTTGACGGACAGAGAAGAATCTTAAACCACTCTCTTCAGTATTCTAATGAAAGAAAGCAGTTTGGCGTTTCTATTTCAACTTTCGGAGCGATCAGAAAGAAACTTGCAGAAATGGCAACAGGAATTTTCGTTGCTGAGGCAGGTTCTTACAGAGCTGCAAAAGACGTTGAAGATAAAATCAATGAATTGGTAGCTGGTGGAATGAATCATCAGCAGGCTGAATTGAAAGGGGTTGAAGAATTTGCTGTGGAAGCTTCTATCTTGAAGGTTTTTGTTTCAGATTTAACGCAACATACTGCTGACGAAGGAATCCAGGTATACGGAGGAATGGGATTCTCTGAAGATATGCCAATGGAAGCTGCATGGAGAGATTCAAGAATCGCAAGAATCTATGAAGGAACCAATGAGATCAACAGATTATTAGCAGTAGGAATGTTGATTAAGAGAGCGATGAAAGGAGAATTAGATCTGCTTTCTCCGGCAATGGCTATCAGCAAAGAATTAATGGGAATTCCATCATTTGATGTACCTGATTATTCAGCGTTCATGAGTGAAGAAAAGACGATTATCGCTAACCTTAAGAAAGTATTCCTTATGGTTTCCGGAGCCGCTCTTCAAAAATTCATGATGGATATTGAAAAGCAACAACACTTATTATTGAATGCATCTGAGATCCTTAACCAGCTTTATATGGCAGAATCTGCTGTACTAAGAGCTGAGAAACATTTCTCTCCTGATTCTGTAGAAGCAGCAATGGCACAGCTTAACATTTACAAAGCTGTTGAAAAGGTCATCGCAGCAGCTAAAGAAGGAATTATCTCTTTCGCAGAGGGTGATGAGCAGAGAATGATGCTGTCAGGTCTGAGAAGATTTACAAAGTATACCAATCATCCTAATGTAGTAGCTTTAACTGAAAAAGTAGCAGCACACTATATTGCTAAAGGTCATTACTAAATATCAGTTTGAAATATAATAGTAAACGCTCCAAGTTTTTGGAGCGTTTATTATATTAATATGGGTTGTAATTCTTTTGAAATTACATCTGTTTTTGTCCAATTTCATTTATTTCATTGAAATTTTCTTTAGGATTTACCCCATACTGATTAGCTCCCGGAGTTCCGTCTGTTGCTAAAAGTACAAGTAACCAAATAGTTCCAACAAGTGGAATCAAAGAGATAAAAACCCACCATCCGCTTTTATCGACATCATGTAATCTTCTAACCATAACAGCTAGTCCCGGAATAAAAGTAGCTAGTCCATAGATCAAATAGATAAATCCATAAGGGATCTCCTGATTAAATTTCAATCCTAACAGATTATCTAATACTGCAGCTACAATTGCGAAAATCATATTAAACAATACGTACATCCAGTATTCGGTTCTTCTGGCTCTTCCTGTAAAATCAGCATACTGTTTTAATACTTTTAAATACCATTTCATAGTTTTGTCGTTTTTTTTTGTTAGGCCCAAAAATAAAGTTTTTTTTCAGATCCCCAACTACTTTTTATTTTTATTCGGTACAACTAAAAATTTCGTTCCCTAAAAGATATAATTGCCCAAACACATCAGCTACCAAAACTGAAATAATTCAGGATATTTTTTTGTTTATTGAAAACCTGCGTGAAGTAAACCAACCAACCGAATATAGTGGCTTTAGTCTTTTATACATAGGGTAAAAGCTGCGCGGATTCGCGCAGCTTTTTTCATACATAATAACTTTACTATAATCTGAAATTCTTACTGCTTATTTGATAAGATTTTTACTTGTTTTGTTTCGCGTTCTCCGGTGTAGGATAATATATAAAGTCCATTTTTTTCAAAAAAACGGGGTTCTATCTGAAAATAGTTTTTCCCTTTTTCCACTACAACATCTTTTTCATAAACCAAAGTCCGGTTATGATCAAATACCTGAATCTTTGCTTTTTCTGATTGATCCGAAATAACTTCTGCCTGATAAGCCCCATATTTAGAATCTGGATATATCATCCTGACAGACAGTCTGGAAACATCAGATCCCGTACTTTTTCTTCTCAGCTCACCTCTTCTCTGATCATCAACAACGATGTTTATATCATTCGGATCGATATCATCTGAAGTAAAAACGGTATTGAATAAGCCAGGCTTTGTATTGATTCTGTTAGTCATCCGGTTAGCCTGCCCTTCAGTAAACAACCACCTGCAAGGCCCGTAATCCATAATGTTTTCTACCTGTCTTCTGGTTCCACTGCATGACGTAAAATTTTGACATGGATTAGTGATACCGCTCTCATTGGCACCTCCGGGATCCGTTAAATACCAAAGCGAACCTTCCGCCGGTGGTGTATCTGAAACATGATCACCTCCGTTGTTCTGGGCACATCCCCCTTCAAACGGATGGTCTAAATTAAAGTAATGACCAAATTCATGGGCCAGGGTTGCTCCCGGGCTTCCATAGACAGAAGGACTATCATTGAACATTCTGCTATAGGAAAAAACAGTAAAATCCGAAGTGTTTATCACCGCACTTCCATTACGCGACATTCCCCGGATTACCCTTACATTAGTAGTATTGGCAGGATAAAATCTTGCTAGGGAGTGGATGTAAATTAACTGCATGGTTTCACCATTATTCTGATCTACACTTGCTTCAGATTTAAAAGCATCGTTATCAGCATTTACCTGATAATTATAGCTTTCTTTGCTGCCTTTTTTTATAATTAAATCAACATCTTTAAATAAAAATCTAGGGTTCCCGATTTCAGCTGTTATTTCAGCACTTTTTGTTTTCCCGGTTTTTGCCGCATAAAAGGTATTGGTTTCTTTAATGTAAGTTCCTATTTTTTCTTTATAAAAGCTGGCATTCTGATGATCATTAGGGGATTCTAAAATAGTTACTTTCAATTTTTTTATGATCTTATATTCTTCAAGATTCTTTCTGGTATCCACAAAATGGATCATATTATTGGCCATTCCGGGTATTTTAAAATCATATAAAGTAGCGTCCTTAATACTAACTTTTACAATCACCGGCTGTCTCCCAGTAGTTAAAAGAGTTTTAACCTTCTGACATGGTTCAGTTCCCGGAAAATTTACCAACCACTTCCACTGGAGCCATTTAAGAAATCTTAAAGGAGCATAGTCACACTGCGATTCCCAACCGCTTTTAGAAGTTGCTCCCAATAATTTTACATTATTCGATTCAGTTTCTGCTAATATCTGAGCAACACCTGCTTCATTTATTACAAATCCGTAAGGAACTTTATTTGTTTTTTCTATATAATTATTAACATCAGTAATATCGCTATAAGCTCTATATACTAACTTATCTTTAGATACCGCTGCAGTTGAATATAATTTTTGAATTCCATCAGTCTCCCGGCTATCATATGCAAAAGCTTCAATTTCAATTTTACCTCCTTCTTTGTCAATGGTCCCTTTAATACCTCCAGACACATCAGAGTTTAATCCTAATAAACTGCTATAGTCAAGAGTGGCCATGTCTTCTTGAGAAATAGAAGGATTTGTTTTTGCATTTAACGAGTAAAACACTTTCTCACCCACCACCTTGATCTTTTTGTTTTTATAGACTTTGGGAGTACCTGAAAAACCTTTAATTTCACTAAAAGGTGTTTCCAAAACATACTTCGGAACATGGTAAAAACCAATCTTTGCCAGTTCTTTTTCTAATACAACAACAGCCGGTTCCGAACCGTTGAAACCGTAGATAATAATTTTCCCTAACCCGTCTTTCCTGATCATTCTGGCTATTTCCTCAGCTGTATTTTGCTGAATGGATGATCCCATTAACGTGATATTATTCACTTTATCACTCGTGACATACTTTGCAAGGTTTAAATTTCCGTTATACGCCGAAACCGGAATTCTATTAGGTATTTTTTTTTGTGCATCCGGACCTTTACTTACCAATTGATATTGATGGTTAATATTGTAAGCACTTTTAAAGCCCGATACCGTATTTCCAGTAACAATTCTTCCTTCACCGTAAAAATCAATAATGTTAATAAATGAAGAAGTTCCAGGTATTGAAGTTACAGCCCCATCTGAGTATTCCTGATCAGAATAAGCATATGCCAAATTGATATTGGTCGTATAGTTGGCACCACTACTTGCCTGCCATGTAGCTCTGGTAGCACCTTGCGAAAAAAGCAGCATTGTGCCTGCAAGGATAAGAACAAATAATAAATACTTTTTCATAATGTATTATTTATTTTTGAAACCGTTTGCTTCCCCTTCCAACTTTTTTATTCTTTCGTTTAAAGAAATCACATGCAACGTAAGCTCTTCTATTTTCTGCATGAAAATCATATTCATCTGATGCGCCGTATAGCCGTTTTCCTTTATATTTTTTTCTGAAGGTACGTCTGGCAGGTGTCTGTTCTGCTCAATATGGGCTTTTACTTCCTCTAAACTTTTTAAATGATAATCCGGATGAAAAACCTCATCCTTCCATGTGGCAACACTGGCAAATGCAAAATCTTCTGAAACAATACCTTTTTCAACCCACAGACTGTATTTGGTTAAATATTCAGGTTTAAATTTGGCTAATGATCCCGCTGCCGCCAACTCTGCTTTTGCTCCAATATAAGTAGCTCCTGCTATAGTTAAAGCTGCGTTAGTAACCTGCTTGTCCGTATTGATGGAGACCTGGGCCAAGTCATTTCCTACCCCATAATCAAAGATGACCTTTTTAATTTCTGTTTCAAAAGTATCACCAGTAATTGTCAACTCATGCTTTCTATCCCCATTTGCATCAAAACGCAGGTCATTGTAGCCTAGTAATTCATCTAAGTTGACAATATCTGCTTCTTTGATTGTCCCTCCCAGGTGGCCTAAGGTAATTTGTCCATCACTATTAATACTTAATGCAGGTTGTCCATAACCCGTAGTTGAAGAATTTACAAATATCTCAACTGCTTTACCACCCATTGCTAATGTTCCCACTCTATTAGGTTCATTTCCCATTAACTCTATCCAACTATAGCTATTAAAAACATCCGTATTGTGATGAATCCCAATCTTATTTTTACTATTATTAAAATTAAGATTCCCAAAAAGACTTAAATTTTTCGCCTCAGTTAGCTGCATCATAAGATCCGTGCTATTGTTACCCCCATTATTCCACCATCTGAAACCATCTCCAGTTTGGTTATTGTTATCATCAATAGTCCATGACCAACCTGGTTCATTAATGAGGTCATCTCTTGAATCATTAGATGCGGCATTTTGAGCATTAGTGTATGAAAATAATGACAGAGAAATTCCTACTAATAAAATCTGAAGTTTTGTGTGTTGTTTTTTCATTTTGATTTTGTTTTTTAGTGTATTAGACAAAGAATTTGAAATCACAGGAAACTTAAATGATGTTCAATCCATGCGATTGATATGAATTGGCAGTAATTTTATTTTTCCTGCCGAATACTGATAAAAATAAAATAAAAACAAAAACAAAATCCATCAAATAAATTAAAATAATCTATAATAATTATGTAATTTTTATTGAATTATAATTATTTTAACACAATTTAATACAAATATATAATAACAAAACTTATATATCTATTTATAAATAAAATTTTCACATAAACACAAAATAAACCTCTTAATTACATTTAAAACAATAGAAGTCATAATGGAAATTCCAATTTCATAGAACCCAGCGCGGTTTATATCACCAATTGATGAAAATTAGATTCAGAATCGTTTAAATAGGTTTAATAACTTTTTTCAGTAATTATACGATCAACTCCTTCCATATCCGAATTTTTTGGCATTTCTCGCACCAGAGCGTTGTTTTCGCTATTTAATAAGCGAAAATGGTCGGAATAAAATGTTTTGTACGGGAAGCAGCGCGAAGCTTTTTTGTTATTTTTCAATTTTTTTGTTACTTTTAATTATTAAATAGGATCAAAAGTCATTTAATTTTTCAAAATGATAAAGACGAGTCGCTTTACTATGATAGTCATATATCATTTTTATCTGCCGATCCGAAGAAGAAAATAATAAACTCTGAATGGAATTTTACTAAATTATAAGTCCAAAAAAGATAAAAAAATGAAGTTATCATCATCATGCTTGTTATTCTTGTTCAGTACAATGGCTTTCGCTCAGCAGAAAGAAGATAAAAAACAGCTGCTTCCAAAGATTGACACCACAAAGGTTCTTAAATACAAAAGCCTTGAAGAAGCACAGGCGAAGGTCAAAACAGATGAAAAGCAGCAGTATAAAATACTCGTCGCTACTCCAAAAGACACATCGCTGTACATGGCGTTAAAAGAAGCCAAACGGGATAACTCAAAATACAGGATACTTAACAGCTCAACTCCTGAAAAACCAATACCTGACACAAAAAAGGCACAGCCTTCCAAATAATTAAAAAAACTAATCAAACCACAAAAACCAATTACTATGGGAAAATTCATTATCTCGCAGAGAACAGACAGTGATTTCAAATTCAATCTGAAAGCCGGCAACGGACAAGTGATTTTAACCAGCCAGGGATACGGCTCAAAATCATCATGTGAAAACGGAATAGAATCTGTACGCACCAACTCGCAGGATGATTCTAAATTTGAAAGAAATACAGCAAAAGACGACCGCTGCTATTTCAATTTAAAAGCCGGCAACGGACAGGTGATAGGAACCAGCCAGATGTACGAATCTGAAAACGGAATGGAAAACGGGATAGAATCCGTAAAAAACAATGCACCAGGGGCTTCTGTAGAGGATGAAACCATTATTTAAACTGAGTTCGGGATAAGACATTCCAGTTTTTATCCTGATGCAAGGAAGTCAGAAGCTGGAAGAGGGAAGTTATTGAAATCCAAAGATAGAAATACAGGGTGTTTTTATTCATCTTCTTAAAACTACTTCAATAAATTTAAAAGAAATTGTTAAGTACTTACTGCCCAATAGTAACTTCCATCCTCAAGCTTCCATCTTCCAGCCTTTTAATCTTAACTTTTTAGCCCGAAATCAGGTTATTTGATATTCCTTAAAATAATCTCAATAAAAATGTCTTATTTTTTAAGGCATTTTTTATTTTTGTATTCTATTTTCTATTTGAAATGACAAAAGACGAAATGCTCAACAGAGCCATAAAGATAGCTGATAAAGCACACAAAGGACAAACCGATAAATACCACGCTCCTTACATCGCTCACGTAATGCGTGTCATGGAATACGGTAAAACAATGGACGAAAAGATCGTTGGCGTTCTTCATGACGTAGTGGAAGACCACCCGGAAGAGTTCAGCCTGGAATATTTAAGAACGGAAGGTTTTCCCGAATACATTATTTTTGCCATCAGCTGCCTTACCAAATTTGATCCCGAAGAAGACTATGATGAATTCGTTAAAAGAACGGAAAGATCACCTTTGGCTGTCGCTGTAAAACTAAATGATCTCCGTGACAATATGGATCTCCGAAGAGTCAATAGAGAGCTTACTCCCAAGGATATTAAAAGATTCAACAAATACCTGAAAGCGTATCATTATCTGATAGAGAAATATTAATCCGCTCCCGGGAAGTCATACGTTTTTGTAGGATGATCCGTACCGTCGATATTGATGTTTAAAGCCAGATAGATAAAGTGTAGGTTTTTATTCCCTTTTGCTTCAAATTCACGCTGCCAGAGATAACCTGTCAGGATTCCGAAATGGTCATCGATCTGATAGCCAAAACCGCCATACACCCTGTTTCTTGCGAAAGTAGGCTTCATCGGGCTTACCAAAAAGATTTCGTCATAAGCATTCGCGAAAACGGTTCCTTTTTTGACAGTTTTTGCATTCAGGGGAACACTGATGTTCAGGCGGTATCTGTAACGCATTCTCTGGGAAGCTTTATCTGTTGCCGGCTCGTAAAACCAGCTTTTCTCCGCTCTGAAACGGTTTTCAAACTTCACGATTCCTTTTTTGAGATCAATCACGTCCTGCAGCCATACCCTGAACTCTTCTCTGCTCAGACTGTGTTCCTTGTAATTCACATATCTCCCAAGACCTACGAAAGGCTTGTGGTTTTTGGTCAGGTTGTAACCAACTCCTCCTTTGATCTCGTAATAATCCGGGTAGGTGTAATCTTCGTTACCTCTTAACTGTCCTTCTGCGTAAAGAAAAAATTTCGGATGAAACTTATAGGTTAGAGTCACTGCATTGAAGCTGGAAATGTGTTCCTGTGCTTTTAAAAAGGTCATACTCAAAAGTAAACTCAGACTTAAAAAAAGTTTCATAAAAAATTTTTGCAAAAATAAATTATTTAACAATTTGTTAATGTTAACTTTCATTCATTTCGAATTAACATTTACTTAATATTGATCGTATACGAGAAGCCTAAATGGAACCATCTCTGAGGCATTCCAACCCCAAAAGCTTCCGTATATTTTGTGTTCGTCAAATTATTGATCAGCACATACACCGAAAAGTCTTTTTTGACAAAACTCAGCTTTTCATCAAGGAGATTATAAGTCCCCAGATTCATTCTTTCATTATATCTGTAAACCAATTCGTTCGTGAAATAGTTCAGGAATTTCGTCTCCAGTTTAGCCACCACCTGATGCTTCAGATTGTCCAGAATATATCTTGAAACAAATTCATTGGATTCTTTCATTTTACTGTCCAGATAGGTATATCCTACGGTGTATTTCAGCCAGCTGAAAGCTCTGTGGCTCAATTCAATTTCAACTCCTTTTGTATCAATTTTTCCTACATTCTGAGCGTACCATATTGGATCTGTCAGGCTTTTTTTAACCCAGTCGATAGAATTGTTAGAATTTCTCATAAATCCACTCACTTTAGCCAGAATCCTGCTATCCTGATATTGGTAACCAACTTCAGAAGAAACGGCATTTTCAGGAAGAAGACCTTGATTTCCCTGCTCGGTTTTGCTTACATAATAAAGGTCGGTAAAGGTCGGAACACGGTGAACCTTTGCAATATTTCCGTAAATCTTATTATTCTGATTGAAATTATAACCTACGTCTAATCCGGGGTAAAAAAAGTTCCCTTCTTTGGAATAATTCGCCCATGAAATTCCCGGGCTGATGTTCAGTTTTTTATCCAGTAATGAAAAATGATGCTCAAAGAAAACCTGTGAAACAAAGCGATTTCGCTCGCCTAAATTATTACTCGCCAGAAATTCCTTTCTCAGTTCCACACCCACACCGGTCGTTCCTAATCCCCACTGATAACTGGAATTCACTTCTCCACCTACATTATTCCCGATATGCATATTTCTGTAACCATCAGGCTTATTTCTGTCGTACAGATACATATCCTGTCCTCTTCTCCAGTAGGCATTGGAGCTAAGTTTTAAAGCCCCAAACGTTTGCTGATGCGCTAAGCTTACTATGGAAGCCTGTGTTTCTTCATACTGTTCGGTCGCGCTTTTAGACGCATAAAAACCATTGGCCCCGAATTTCTTTTCAGAAAAACCGGCCTGCAGCTTCAGATCTCCGTTTTTAATGTTCAGTTTGCTTTGGTAGAAAACATTTCGGATCTCGTAATCCGTATTGTACATATAACCTTGTGATGAAGCAGAATTAGCCTGAAGAGAATTGGAGAATTTTTCATTGCCCAACTGCGCATTGAATCCGAATCCGTACGTTTCGTAATCTCCGCCATCAGCACTTATTTTCACTCTTTTTCCAGGAGTTGTTTTGGTAATAATATTGATAACACCTGCATAGGCATTCTGTCCGAATCTTCTGGCAGCCGGACCTTTTATGATCTCGATCCTTTCCACATCATCCATATCTACGGGTACATTCATTGAATTGTGACCCGTTTGGGAATCGTTCATTCTGATGCCGTTCAGCAACAACAAAACCTGCTCAAAAGAACTTCCTCTGAAGCCTATATCACTTTGTACGCCATTGGCTCCTCTCCTTCTGATATCCATTCCCGGAACCTGCTGAAGAACTTCATCGATACTTTTTGCCGGAGAATTGGCAATATCTTCTTTGGTAATGACCGTTATATTCTGATTGGCACTTTTGTAAGGTGTGGAGATAAATTTTCCCTGAAATTCAATGCTTTCAATATCCGTTGTTTTTTCCTGTGCATGGGCGCAGAGCATTGACCCCAATAAAAATATACTCCCAATCTTTTTGATCATAATAGTTGCCGTTTTTGTTCGTAATCAGTTTCTTTAATAATGGCTTCAAAAGTAAGAGAGTTCCGGAAGACAGGCAAATGATAGTTATCATAAAAAAAAAGATGCAGTATGGCTATACTGCATCTTTTACGGGAAGTGACTTTTTTATCTTTTTCTCATTAAATGTGTAACTAGATCTCTGAATAATTTTATCATTTCTATATTACAAATTTATGAGTACAATTTTAAATAATTTTAAAACACAAAACAATAGTAAATGGTAAAAATATAACGAAAATCATAAAACGATGAAAAATATCATGAAAACACCCCACTGATATAACCTTATGACTGATAATTATTTATTCACAGATAACCCTTTTATTCCTCAATAAATCAGTCTTCTTTTCCCGGCATGACTCAGGATAATATATTTATATCCAGGAAATATTTAAGCATCTTATTTCCGCTAAAATTTCGTAATTTTGTGGGTCTTATTTTTTTAAGATGCAAACAATCTTTTTCAAAGATAAAACATGGCTAAAACAATAGAAATAGATATAAAAAAACAGATCTTCGTTAAGAATGCACACCTTAACAATCTGAAGCATATAGATGTTCTGATCCCGAAAAATAAACTCATCGTGATCACAGGAGTTTCCGGAAGCGGAAAGTCTTCTCTGGCATTTGATACTATTTATGCTGAGGGACAGAGAAGATATGTAGAGAGTTTAAGTTCCTATGCACGTCAGTTTTTGGGTAAACTTGAAAAACCAAAAGTGGATGATATCAAAGGGCTTGCACCTTCCATTGCCATTCAGCAGAAAGTGATTTCTTCCAATCCGCGTTCTACAGTAGGAACTTCTACAGAGATCTATGATTATATGAAGCTTCTTTTTGCAAGAATCGGGAAAACCTATTCTCCGGTTTCCGGCGAAGAAGTGAAAAAAGATTCCGTTTCTGATGTCATCGATTTTATCAAGGCTTCCAAAAAAGAGACTTCATTTTTATTGACGGCTCCTTTGGAATATGACGCAGATAATTTTAAAGAGGCATTAAAAGTTTTAAAGCTGGCAGGTTTCACAAGACTTGAAATCAATGGTAACGTAGCCGGTATTGAAGATCTGGAAAGTTTTGGTTTCACCCCTGAAAAAGGAATGGTGATTAATCTGGTGATCGACCGTTTTTCTTATGAAGAAGACGAGAGCTTTCTACAGAGACTTGCAGACTCCATTCAGATGGCGTTTTACGAAGGTCATGGCTATTGTGCACTGAAAAATGCAGATACCGGAAAAGCAAAAGAGTTTTCCAATAAATTTGAGCTGGACGGCATGGAATTCCTTGAACCGAATGTTCATTTTTTCAGTTTTAATAACCCTTACGGAGCATGTCCGGCATGTGAAGGCTATGGAAAAGTGATCGGAATCGATGAAGATCTTGTGATTCCCAATAAAACCTTATCCATTTATGAAGACGCTGTAGTATCCTGGAGGGGAGAAACGATGAGCGAATGGAAAAAGGCATTCATCAAAAAAGCAGAAGACTTTCCTATCCATAAGCCGTATCATCAGCTGACCAAAGAGCAGAAAAACTTCCTTTGGAAAGGTGACGGAAAAAGCAGCTTCCCATCCATCAATAATTTCTTCAAAATGCTTGAAGAAAACCTATACAAAATCCAGTACCGCGTTATGCTTTCCCGATACAGAGGAAAAACGCTCTGCTCTACCTGCGAAGGTCTGAGGCTGCGTGAAGAAACGACGTGGGTAAAAGTAGACGGACACAATATCCAGTCGATGATTGAGCTTCCGCTTGATGAATTGCATCCTTTAATAGAAGGACTGAAACTTTCTGAGCATGATCAGGATGTGGCCAAAAGATTGTTGTATGAGATCAAAACACGTATTGAATTTTTATTAAAAGTAGGCTTGGGTTATTTGACTATTAACAGAACATCCAATACGCTTTCTGGCGGGGAAAGTCAGAGAATCAACCTTGCTACAAGTTTAGGAAGTTCACTGGTTGGATCTATTTATATTCTGGATGAACCTTCCATTGGTCTTCACTCAAGAGATACTGAAAATCTGATCGGCGTTTTAAAGAACCTTCGTGATCTGGGAAATACGGTAATCGTTGTGGAACACGATGAAGACGTAATGAAAGCCGCAGATTATATTATCGATATCGGTCCGGAAGCAGGTTATCTTGGAGGTGAACTGGTTTTTGCAGGAGACTATCATGATCTTAAAAATGCAGATACACTGACCTCAAAATACCTGACCGGAAGAATGGAAATTGAAGTTCCGAAAAAGCGAAGAAAAGCCAAGGAATGGATCCATATCAAAGGAGCAAGACAGAATAATCTTAAAAATATAGATGTAGATGTACCTCTGGAAAGCCTTACGGTGATCTCAGGAGTTTCCGGAAGCGGAAAATCTACGTTAATGAAAGAAATTTTAACCAATGACATCCAGATCCAGCTTGGAATGGGTGGCAAAAAAGGAGATTATGATTCTGTAGAATTTCCAAAGAAACTTATTAAAAACATCGAGCTGATCGACCAGAATCCAATCGGGAAATCATCAAGATCCAACCCGGTTACTTATTTGAAAGCCTATGACGACATCAGGGATCTTTTTGCCAAGCAGAAAGTATCAAAAATGATGGGTTATAAGCCTAAGCATTTCTCTTTTAACGTAGATGGCGGAAGATGCGACGAATGTAAAGGTGAAGGAGTGATCAATGTTTCCATGCAGTTCATGGCAGATATTGAGCTGGAATGCGAAGTATGTAAAGGAACCCGTTTCAAAAGCGAGATCCTGGAAGTGAAATTCGACGAGAAAAGCATTTCTGATATTCTTCATATGACCGTGGATGAATCGCTGGAGTTCTTTAAAGATAATAACGAAGAAAAGATCGTGACCAAACTGAGACCGCTTCAGGAAGTAGGTTTGGGTTACTTACAGCTGGGACAGAGCTCTTCTACCCTTTCGGGAGGTGAGGCACAGCGTGTAAAACTGGCTTCTTTCCTTGTTAAGGGAGTGACGACAGATAAAACCTTATTTATCTTTGATGAGCCTTCTACAGGACTGCATTTCCATGATATTCAGAAATTACTGAAATCGTTGCAGGCTTTGATTGATCTTGGACATTCCGTGATCGTTATCGAGCATCAGCCGGATATTATCAAATCCGCGGATTATATTATCGATATTGGCCCTGAGGCAGGGAAATATGGCGGCGAAGTTGTTTTTGCCGGTACCCCGGAAGATCTGGCGAAGGATAAGAAATCGCATACCGCGAAATACATTAAGGAAAAACTTGAAAACTAAATATAAATAGAGAGCCGATGGCTCTCTATTCTTTTATAGGAAGGTGAACTTTTATTCCTTTACATTATACAGAAATGGACTTTGCTTAGTATAAGTTTCATCCTCAATCTGGGAAACCAGAAATTCAGACAGGTCTGCAGCACTGATCTGTTCGCCTTTACAATCTGTCAGATTCGTTTCTGTTTTGAAATGCTCTGAAGTCGGAATGATTAAAGGAAGTCTTACCAATATCCAGTCCAGATTACTGTTTACAAGGATCTCATATTCATCCTGCTTATCCTGTGTGGTTTTGGGATAATTCTGATACATCCAGTCTGTGGCGGCTTTTACCTTTTCATTCTTATGATCAAAAGGAGTATCAACATTCACGCCGGTGATTGCGATATATCTTTTGATTCCATGACCATTCATAGACTTTATAATATTGTTTGTGGCATCCGTGAATATTGATTTCTCTCCGACAGGCTGTCCTATCTTACTGATCACAGCACTGCAGCCTTTAATAAGATGATTTATAGCGTCGAAATCTCTTGCATCCCCTTTTATAATTTCAATTAAAGGATTCTGAAGGGTAAAATTTTCCGGAGTCCGGAGAAGTAATTTCATAGGATATTCTTTTTTAAGAAGTTCCTGAACCAGATAATGTCCGGTTTTTCCGGTTCCACCTATTACGGCAATGGGAGTTGTTTTCATAATGATCTCTTTTGTCTGTAAAGAAATATGGGCATAGCGAATAATGCGTGCGCTTACCGTCAATTTTCTTTATCGTTAAATAAAATAATAGTAAGGTCAGGTCCAGACAATTTGAACCTTAGGATTTCAGACGATTAAAAATGTGTCTGAACGGGGAATGATATTTATAAAGAGATATTAATGAGCCAAATATAGATATTTATTTTAAAATACCGTCAATTAATTACAAGCATAGAAACTCTTTTTTTAAAGTAATTTCATCCCAAAAAACAACATTTCAGCTTTTATCAAAACAATTTATTTTCTATTTTAAAAAGAAATAATCGTAAAAAAAAGAAAAATTCAAATTTCAAAACACTCTGTTTATCAGCCGATTAAAAACTTATCCACAAAAAAATGTGGATAACTTGTGAATTTTAACATTTAATTCATGTTTCGTATTAAAAATAGTCCTACATTTACTATGTAATACAACTGAAATGAAATCTTTTTTTGCTTTTTTCAGCTTTGAAATTGCAATTAAATTTGAAATAAAAATTTAAGCACAGCATTGTCGGCTGTGCTTTTTTAATTGTTGTCTAATTAAAAAAATGAGATGTTTTTATCTACTGGATCCGCTTCTAAAGAGCGGGTCCTTTCTTTTACAGCCTTTGTACGGAGTTGGGAAGCATTTTGAAAATTGGAATGACTGATTTTTGAAACCTTTTGAAATATTTTATAAAGCAAAGGTCAAGATTAAAGCCTTTTATTTAAGCCTGCAAAGATGGAATCAAAGATTAATTTGACTAAGCTCACTTATTATCCGGCAGCTTAATCAGCGACCGTGTCTCATCTCTTTATTTTCTTTTAAATAGAAAGTAATCAAGCAAAAGCTTTGCGTGGTAAATTCGCAATAATAAAATACTCTTTAAATTTTGAATAAAAATATTCAGTTAAATTACTGGATTACTCTCGCAGATCAAGCTAATTGAGCCGATCTTATTATTCTCTTTCAAACTTTTTTAAGGTTCCGTTTTGATTAAGCTGAATAGAATACCGTTCTCTGCTGCCATTGATACTTGCCGGGAACCACCGAAGGTTGTTATTTGCGATGGATATATAAATAGTGGTTATCGGTTTTGCGCCTTCTACCTGTTCTATTTTTTGATGGTAAACATTCGCAGCTTTGGCAACATTGGCGAAATCTATTTTCTCCAGGGGAACCAAACGGCTTTCAATATCATCTCTTACGGACATCTGCTCAGGTGTAGGATCAGACCATTTCCCGTCTTTGTATTCATAATTATCAATATACCCAGGATTCGTAGGGTGCTGAAGCATAGCGCGAATACTTCCGTTATCATTAAAGTGAATGATATTATACACCCTAATCTCTTTCCCTGCATACTGAGGAAGTTTTCTCAAGGCTTCCTCAGCGCTTTTCAGCTTCTCTTCATTCGTTAAAAAATCTGTATTTTCACCTTCTTTATAGGTATCAGTACGTGTTTTGGTATGCTTTTCCAGCATGGTACTGACCAGGCGCTGGGCTTCTTCTATCTGTTTTTCTACAGCCGGACTGTAAGGACTGGGAACTGAAACCGGAATTTCTTCATTCTTTGTATGTTGAGCCGTAGTATCTGCTACAGGCTCAAAAGTTTCGTTTATACTTTTGGAAACCTTTTCGCAGCCGGTTAAAAGAATGCCCGTGGCTATTATGATGATTAAGTTTTTCATGGTTTCTAACTTATATTATCCAAATCCCCGGCAATGGCAATGCGGTCCGGATCTTCTTTTAAGTAAAAAATATCTATCGTCTGCTGTCTGAGAGTGTTCAGGTCGATAAGATTTACGATCTTCTTGATTTCAGCTCTCCGGGTTTGGTTCTGCTCATCAACAAACTCCACTTTAAATAAAACCATGGGCTGAGCGTTGATATAAGTTCCGGTTTGATTAGCACTGATCAATCTGGCTGTTGTTCTGATTCCTTTAAATTTAATAAGCTCAGGCTCCCCATTTTTACCATGGAAGATCCTGTTTATAAAGTAGGAGAAAATACCTTTGTAAAACAATAATATGGCAGGACAGAGCAACAAAGGATGCCAATAGATAATGAACCTCCACCCCATTCCATGGCTCTCCATCTGATACGAAAAGATATAATACCAGATAACAATACTAACAATTGTCAGCCAGCCCATTGTAATGAGAAAAATATACAGAATATTGATCCTGGCTTCACTTCCTGCAAAAATAAAGTAAGGCATGCTTTTTACGTCTTTATCAATAAGTATTTCAACCGTTCTCCCTTTTTCGAAACGACGCTGTTGAGGTTTTGAATCATTAACGGCTGCTTTCTGCCTGATGTCTGTATTCACCAGGTTTTTGAAAGAAAGTACAAGTTCGTAGACATCATATTTACTGCCGGGCTTAGACACTTTTACTGCTTCCAGAATTTCAGCTTTCCTCCGTACCCCATGTTTAGCAAGATGGATTATGTTTCTTTTGGCCACAAAATTCACAATGATCCATTTGTAAAACCAGTTTGATAAAACCAGGGTCCACAAAAGTACAGAAAGCCCTAAAAGCCCTACTGCAAGCCAAGGATTGGTTTCGTTAAGCATAGGCGGCTCCGCTTCTTTGATATTATAATACAAAATCATGGGAAACGGGATCGCAAAAAACAGCATATAAAGCATCCAGAATATTCCAAAGGCGGGTCTCATATTTTTGTTTTTTAGTTAATCATAAGATACTTATTTTAAGTAAATTATTTTAAAATTATTTGATGTTGCTTAATTTCATGGACAAGATTAATACAATTCTATGGAATGCTTTTTTTTGAACCTGTATTATATCTGCATAAGCTGGGAAATTAAATCAGAAGAAAAATCACTTTATTTCAACAAATCCCTGAACCACTGATAGATCTCCGTATCATTCGGAATGTTGAGTTTTTTCCGAAGACGGTATTTTTTAGTCTGAACAGTCCTTACCGAGGTATAGGTATAAGCTGCAATATCTTTTGTAGAAAAATTAAGATACAGGTAGGCGCAGAAACGGATCTCGGAGCTTTTAAGCTGAGCGGCCTCAACGAGCTTTTCTGAAAAACCGGGGCAATAATCATTAAATCTCGTTAAAAACTCGGGATTGTTTTCTTTGGCCAGCACAATTACCTGATCAAAAAGATCATTATCCTGTACGGCCGGAATTTCTATAGGATCAGCTCCTTTCTCTTTTTCTTTTCCTTTCTTTCTATAAAAAAAATACATAAAAATACAAATCAGCACCACAAGGAGACCAATGCAGAGATAGATCAGGGTTTTTACTTCCATTGCTTTGCTCCCGTCTTCAGCCAGACGCTTTTTATCAAGCCTGTCTTTCTGAACCTTGTTTTGGGCATCATTGTGATTCTGTATTTCCAGCAGCTGCCTCGAATAATAATCTGCACTATCTTTCTCCCCCGTTTTCTCGTACAGATTGATAAGATCAGTAATCACCCCTTCCTGGTAGTTTTCACTTTTATAGTGGTGCATTGCTATGTTTTTGCAGATCCAAAGGTGTTGCTGTGCTTTTTTGAAATCTTCTGCTTTCAGATAATATTCAGCGGCATAGATGGACGCAATGTACTGAAACCCTATCTCATCCATAGTGCGGGCATCCTTCAATGTTTCTTCAATATATATCTTTGCAGAATCCATCTTTCCCAGCTTCTGGTAAGCTCCCGCGAGATAAGCGGTAGTTTTGTAGCTGTTGCTTATTTTGTTTTTACTTTTGTCTGTATTTCGCCCACGCTGTTTTCTATATTCTTTTGCGTTCAGATAGGCCTTTTTATATGCTTTTAGTGCTTTATTATTTTCATTCATTTCAGTGTAGATACCGGCATACTGCCAATCCAAGAGATATTCGTAATAAGGGTTTTCTTTTACCTGATCTGCTATTTCATCCAATAACTTAAGGGCTGCTACTCTTTCACCGAGCTTCTGATGCAAGAGAGACCGGATGGTATAAAAATAAAAAACGGCTTCAAAATCTGTATCGGGAGTGATGAGGTTTTTCTTTTCAATAAGGTCGGTATAGTGAAAGGCTTTTTTAATATCATTATTCTTATTATAAATATTGGCAATTTTAAGATACCCGAATACTTCACAGTCGCTATAGTTGTTCTGATGGCATATTGAAATAATACTGTCTATTTTTTTAATCTCACGGTCGCCGGCGGTGGAAAATCCGATATCAAAAATGATACTTTTAAGCTTTTCTTCAGTCACCTTTTGGGCATATGAAAAGAAAATCAGTGAGAAGGAAAATAAACAAGAAAGTAGTTTTTTAGCCATATTTTTTTTAGTCTTCTTAATCTGTTAAAGGATTTTATCAGCCATTGTCGTAGATAAGAAGCACCTACGCATTAGATACTACACGTTATGTTTCAGAGCTTTAAAATCAATGCCGGAAAGAAAATAATAATTAATTTCGGGGATTATTAAAACAATGATGTTTGCACAACGCCAATATGACATCTTTACAACAAAGATAAATCCGATGCAATATTAATAATATTTCACTAATTTTTATATGACTTTTAACCTAGATATCAATTTTATCAATTAAATATATTTTTTATGAAGAAAAACTACCCCTTATTATGGCAGGCTTCTGTTCTGCTTATTGATCCAAAACCTGAACCTTATATCCCACCAAAAAGCTAAACATTTCATACTAGTTATTACAGTTCCCATGGATTTGCTTTTTTTGCTTTCCATGGGTATTTGGCTTATTTAAAAAATTAATTTTTATGAATACTATGATTAAAAGTATACTTACTCTGATTCTGCTTAATCTCTGCACCTTGCTTTTTGCTCAAGCTGATCAGGTTTTATTTATTGGAAACAGCATGACATATTTTAATGATATGCCTGTTCTTTTTAAAGATCTGGCTGCTTCAAAAGGGAAAAACGTTGAAGTTACCTCCCATACTGTGGGTGGCGCCGGATTTGTCAATCACGTGAATGACAATGCTCTTTACCAGACCATTCGATCCAAAACATACAAATATGTCGTGATGCAGCCCGGAACAGGAGAATCTGCAGGCTACACCTACCCTGTTTCGGTAACGGCAGAAAGAGGCAGAAAGCTGAGAGATTCGATCAGAAAATACAGCCCGTGTTCAAAAATATTCCTATACGAAATTCCTTATGGAGTTCCTTCTCAAAATGAATATGCCACCTATTTCAATCTTCAGAAAACCATCAAGGATTCCATCACGAAAATGTCCAGCCTTATGCAGACAGAAATGATTCCTGCGGGAGAATCTGCAAGAGCTCACTATACAGCGACTCAGGATCTGGCGCTTCACGGTTCTTACAATGATGTCCATCCCGGCCCTCAGGGCAGTTATCTTGTGGCTGCTTCCGTATATACTGCACTTTTTCAGGACAGGATCTTCCCGTCTTCTTTCCTCAGTGGGATGACACAAAACAAGGCTGAATATTACCAGCAACTGGCGGACGGAACTTTTTTTAACAATCCTGCCCAATGGAATTCGAATGTTTTTCACCTCCATGCAGGTTTTTCAGCAGGTGGCAACGGACAAAATGTTACTTTCACCAACCGCTCTACCAATTACGATACCTTGTTGTGGACATTCGGAGATGGAGCTACTTCGACTTCTGTCAATCCTACGCATCTCTATACAGCATCCGGAACGTATACCGTAACTCTTACGGTAAACAAAAATTCCTGTTCCGAAACTTTCACTCAAACTGTGAATACCAACCAGCTTTCAGTTTCTGATAATGCTGTACGGAATTTCCAGTTTTATCCGAATCCTGTTTCAGATACTGGTGTCTTAAAGACAGAGGAATTTATTAAAGAAATTGAAATCTATAGTATTGACGGAAGGAAAATCAAAACGCTGCAGTATGCAAAAGTGAATGATGTGAAAATTGATTTCTCATCCTATGGTAAAGGAATCTACATCCTTAATGTGCTTTTTGAAAACGGTAATTCCGAAAGGCTAAAAATTATAAAAGACTAAACCGAAAACGGTATTTTTTTCATCCAGTTAAAGGACTTTGCTTCGGCAAGGTCTTTTTTTATTTAAATTAATTAGTATTTTTATTCTGTTCAACGGCCTCATAGTTCAATGGATAGAATAGAAGTTTCCTAAACTTTAGATCCAGGTTCAATTCCTGGTGGGGCTACACATCACGCCTAATATGTTTTCCTATTAATTTTTCAAAATAATATTCTACTTAGCTTCTGTGCCTTTGGAAGTTATTGCAGAACCCGCTGATGCAATGATCACACAGGCTACGGCAATACATTCGGTAACTGATAAATATTCCTGTAAAAATACGAAAGCGGCTAAAGAGGCCATTGCAGGCTCAAGGCTCATTAAAATACTAAAAGTTCGTGCCGGTAATTGTTTAAGGGCATTTATTTCAAGCGTAAAAGGAATGGCACTGGAAAGCAGAGCGAGTGCCGCCCCTAAACCTATCAATTGTGGATTAAGGTTAACAAGCCGTCCATCAAAAATTCCAAATGGCAATATAAAGATTGTTGCAATGAGCATCCCGATAGTAACCGCATCACCACCTTTCATTATTTTAGATATTCTTCCTCCAAGAATAATATATGCTGCCCAAAAACCACCAGCAAGTAAGGCTAATAAAACGCCAACTAAGTTTAATCCGTTACTCGACCACGGCGCAATTAATGCAATACCAGCGACGGCTAAAATGATCCATATAAAATCTGTGATTTTTTTTGAGCTGAAAATTGCCAGAACCAACGGTCCGACAAATTCTAAAGTCACCCCCAGCCCAATTGGGATGCGCTCAATAGCCATGTAGAAAATTAAATTCATTGCACCTAACGATAAGCCGTAAAGTGTTACATATTTCCATTGTTTCCCATTGAGTTTGGATAGGTTAGGACGGAAAGCAATCCATAAGATAATTGCAGATAACCCAATCCTTAAAGTAGCAGTAGCCGCTGCTCCAATTTCAGGGAAAAGTCCTTTCGCAATTGCGGCACCACATTGCACACTGACAATAGATAATAATACCGCCGGAATCGGTGGAAGCTGAAACTTAGTCTTCATTAGTATAATTTGAGTTACAATATTACAGCTTTTGATTTGTTCGACTTACATTGTGTGAATGCAATTTATCATAAGTTTCATTTCCTAACCTAAAATCCCGACTATCTAACTAACGGAGTCTATTGTATTATACCTTTTGATCTCTTCAAACCATTTTAGATAGCCGCCCTGACCTTCCAGAAATTTTTTAACAACCGGTGTATATATCCCAAAATCCGGAATGTCATTATATAAGTTTACAAATTCCTCAACACGTGCGTTATACATTTGTACAGCTTCATCAAAAGCATCTTCTATTGAGCATTTCCTTTCATTCAGAATTACGAGTACCAGGTTCAGACCTTCGTCATCCTGCATTTCTTTTTCCAATGAAATTAAGTCATTGCTCCAAGCGAATAGGTCTCCTCCAATGATTCTGGCTTGCTAGATAAAGGGATGTATTACAACATAAATATTTTCTCGTTCCGATACCTATTAAAGAATAGGAACATTGACCAAAGCATACTCCGGCAACGGATGTTTAGTTTTCGTTTAACATACTCCGCTTCCTTTCCTCATCTGTACCGTTGCTTTTTTTTGTACTCTTTATGGTACCGCCAAAATTATAGCTTAAGGCTAATTTAACCATCCTGGTTTCGAATTGGTTTCTCCACTCCTGCTTCAACAATCCGCTGTCCTGCTGGTAATAGTTTCGATATGACCGGAAGATATCAGTAAAGGTGAGCTGAACAGACGCTCGTTTGTCCAAAAACTGCATTCTGGCACCTGCTGTTAAATAGGCAAAGGCCTGATTACTGATGGTGCGGTCGATACTTTTGCCACGATAATTAAAAAGAAACATCACTGACAGGTTGCTGCTCAGTGAAAAATTATTATATGAAGTCGCTGAGAGGCTGTAAATACCTTCACTACGAAGCATAGTCCCATTAAAATCACCTTTGAAAGATCTTTTCGATACAATAGCGTTCGTGCTTGTGTACCACCAAGGAAATACTTGCTTTCCGTACATGACCTGCATTGTGAAATAACCTGAATGATCCGCATTGCCAGGCATTGTAGTCGTAATACCATTATTAAGAGGAAGAGAAAGACTTGTAAAATCATCAATACTGTAGCTATAGGTGAGACCCGCAAAAAATGCGTTTTTATAACCATACCATAGGTCTGCATTATAAGCGATGACCGGCCGGAGAGCTGGATTACCCTGCTGCAAATTACTGTTGCTGATGATACGTATCAATGGATTCATGCTTTCATAACCCGGACGTTCTATCCTTTTGTTAAGACCCAAGCTCAGGGAATGATTTTTAGTCAGTTTATAATCTACATGAATAGAGGGAAAAGGTTGCAAGTAGTTTCTGGTAAAACGGTTTGTTCCAAATTGTTGCTGTCCCTGTCCATAAGTATATTCTCCTCTTATTCCTAATTGATAAGACAGCTTTTCGGTGTTGTCGCTATAGGTTACATAAAGTGCTGAAATACTTTCTTTATAGTCGAACAGGTCTTCTTGTTGGGAGGAAGCGTCCTTATAAAAATTAGAATTCACAGAATTCACATAGCTTGTCTTCAATCCCATCTCTACTTGACTGCTCTTGCTTAACGGAAAAGTATAATCCGTTTTGAGTGCATACACATCAAAAACACGGTCTTGCGCTATTTCACTGGGAAGATCTGAATCAGGATTGAAGGTGATAGTCCGATTATTCTGATTATTGTAGTTGGCATAACGGTAGTAATCTAAATCAATGGTGAGTTCTCTTCCCAATGTATCAATCTTATGCTGGAGACGCAATCCAGATGAGAAGTTGGTTGCTCGTATATCAGCCCGATTGACAAATTGCGATTGGGAAAAATTATTCTCTACGGAATTGATATCAGCAGCGCCATTCCGTTTAAATATCTGGAAACCAGGCTTTACCGAAGCAGATAACGTCGTCCGTTTGGAAAGATATAAATCGATGCCTAAGTTCGGGGTATAATTAGTATTTGTTCTGGTACTTTTAATATCGGAAGTTGATTGCTCCATGGCTCCTCCGGTAGCATCAAGAAAGCGGGAAGCAATATAGCTATCGTAAAAATACTTGTTGTAATTATAGTCGAGGTTTAAAAGGAGATTGTAAGTCTTTCCCTTATAGTTCAGATTAAGTCCACCATTTGCCTTTCCAAATGTCCCTTGCCCTCCACCGGCATAAATATTACCATGCATTCCTGCTTCATAATTACGTTTGCGGATAATATTAATAATGGCACCATTTCCTGCAGCATCATACTTTGCCGATGGCTGTGCAATCAGCTCAACTTTTTGAATAGCGGAAGAAGAAATACCCTTTAGCATTCCTGCCAGTGCCTCAGAAGATAACGTGGTAGCCTTACCATCGATATAGATCTGAACAGATTTTCCATTCAGGCTGATACGGTCATCAGGTGTAACGTTGACGCCTGGCAGTTGGTTCATTACCTCCATTATTGGCGCACCAGAACCCAAACCATTTAAGTTCACGATAAGCTTATCTGCCCGTCGCTGGACAAAAGGAAGAGTGGCAGAAATATTTACCGCAGCCAATTGCGTTGTGGACGGCATTAGTTGGATGACACCCAACGTCACGGTCTTTCCGATAGTAACATCAAAGGTTTTCGAGATTACTGTATCATAACCCATCATCTTAAACACAATCTGATACCTTCCGGATGGAATTTCGAAAGTGAAAGATCCTTTGTCGTCCGCCATAACAGCCTTAACAGTTGTAGAATCTTTGCTGTTTTGTAATGCTACCATCGCAAATGGAAGCGCAGTCCCATTCTCATCTGCAACGCTACCGATGACCTTGCCGGGATTTTGCTGTGCAGTAATATGTAGTGAACTCAATAAAAAAAGCAGGGCTAAGAAATAATCAAAGCGAACGAAACTAAAAATTGGAATATTCATGTCTTTGGATAAGTGTTATCCAAATATGCAACTAATTTATTAGTTACACAACTATAAAATTAGATGAATTGACTAATGTTTTAATTATTTAGTTTTTTTTGACTTTGCTACTTTTAAAATTCACCCCTATCTGATAAGCAGATCTTACTTTTTTGCCCTTCCGCAAAGCAGGCTGCCACTTTGGACTAGAAGTAATTATTCTTAATGCTTCACTGTCGCTCGCATCATCTAAACTTTGTTTAATTTTTGCATCCGTTATTTTTCCATCAGATGCTACGATGAAACTTACCTGTACCTTTCCATCCTGAGTTGAAACTTTATGAGCAGACATAACCAGATATTTACTGAAGGCTTCAAATCCCCCTGGAAAACGAGCCGCCCGATCATTTTTTTCTCCTCCATTCCTGTCAAAATCAGATGTATCAAATGAGCATAACATCATAACTACCATAAGTAACGGCGCAAAAGCGAAATATTTCAACAAATGAAAAGCATTGGATCTATTACGTTGTAGCATCTTGATCCGCGCTTTCAGCAGTGAAGGATGGTTAAAAGTATTCATCATAGCCCCACCGACTTTGAAATTCTGTAAAAACAGCAACTGGGCATAGTGCTTTCTGCTTTCTGCAAAGCGCACAGCATGTTGGTCAGCAAGATACTCATGGATAGACTTCAAACTGTAACGGTAACAATAAACAAATGGATTGAACCAGAAAAAAACGCCAAACAGTTCAACCAATAAGATATCAAGTGTATGAAACTGTCTTACATGCACCTCCTCATGCGCATCGATCACTACAAAATCAACAAGATCTTTGCCTATCACCTTTGTCTTCCAAAATGAAAAGGCACTATCCTTCTCTGGTACTTTTATTTGTTCTTTAACTCGACAGAGCTTAACCATGAGTAGATACCCAGAGAATAATACGCCCATCCAGTAGACGATCAGCAGCCAATCTGTTTCTTTTTCTACTCCTATTGCCATTACATTATTGCGGACCTCAACCATTAGCCCTATTTCCGGTAGCACAACATATGAAGGAAAATCCAACAGAGGAATTACTACGGAAAGACACAGTGCGGTTAGTAAATAAATCCTGTTCAATACAAAAAATGTCTCGCGCCTGAGAAATACCAGATAAAAAAGGTAAAATATCGCCAACGAAACACTTGACCAGAAAAAATAATGCTGGATTTCCATACACTTAGTCTTTTATTTTGTCAATCATCTTAAGCAGCTGTTCCGCATCTTTGAGGTCTATTTTTTTCTCACTGACAAAAAAAGAAAACATATCCTGTACCGAATTAGAAAAATAATTGCCAAGGAATTTATCTGCCTCATGGCGCATGTAGTCTTCTTTTGAAATCAAGGGATAATAGCGATGTGTCTTTCCGAAAGCCTCATAACCTACCACCCCTTTCTTTTCTAAAATCTTAATTATGGTGGACACCGTACTGTATGCGGGCTTAGGATCAGGAAGTTCATGAATGATTTCCTTTACAAATGCTCGGTTCAATTTCCAAAGAACCTGCATGAGCTGGCTCTCAACTTTGGTCAGATCTTTTATATCCATCGTCTATTTTTTTTATCAAATATCAGCTAAATAATTAGTTACCACAACTAAATGGTTATATTTTTTTATTTAAATGGGTCGCAGTACATTATCTTTTTTAATATTTTAATTCATAATATGTATCTGGTGATTAAACAACTCCCCAATATTTCCATATTTACTTTAGGCGTGACGGCGCTTCATTTAAAATGAGTCAACTCAATGTCTTAATACCGGAATCTTTACAAAGCTATCGTTGTACCATTTCACTTTTAAGGGTTCTTTGGCATCTTTAATGGTTTCTTCACTGACTGTTTTTCCTGTTCCATAGTTGAGTTCAGAAAACGGATTTTTATTTACATTCAGATAGATAACCAGCCGGCTCCCCTTCCTTAACTGCTTACTTACCAAATGTGTATTGGAGAACGGAATAGTCTCAATTTCATTAGGTTTCAGCAGTTTTCTTTTTGTAATATCCGTTGAGTAACTTGCCCTCCCAATAAAATAAGACAGATGAAAATATTCTCCATTTGGCATTAATTCATACAATGTCACACCGATATCCATATCCTTTTTATTGATGCTGGCTTTAATTTCTCCTAAAAAGGAACCATTGATTAATAGTGGTTCTTCCAAAGGTTCACTAATGAAATTAAATCCGTTAGTGGTATCTATTTCCTTGCGAATAATAGGTTCCGGGTAGTAATCATTGTTTGTTATTTCTCTGTTTGCAAAATCTATTTGTTGTTCCAAATACCTTTTTTTAACAGGTTTTTTTGAATTTAAAGAATAGAATTTACCTGACTTATTATCAGTCAGATACAAGGTTAAAAAACCATTATTCATTTTATCAATAGATGGAGCACTGCGCCATTCATTGGCACCCATTACCTGATAGTTAATTTTATCTTTTAAAATTTCGGGTTTAGGCCCCTTCTTTAAAATATAGTCAAACCATTGATACGTAATGGTATTGATATCAAATAACGCAACAGGGTCTACTTTATATCCGTACAAAGTAGCTTCTCCTCCACTTTGAGTGCCAAAATGCCCATAAGGTCCTATAATTAAATACGCCGGTGTCCGAGGGCTATACTTTTGAAGTTCTCTCAAATAATACAAACCCGAACTCTGCCCGTCATTGTAGTAACCGTCAAATGCCAAAACAGGTATTTTAATTTGTGCGAAATCTTTTTCATAAGGAGTCATTTTTTGCCAATAATGATCAAAAGAAGGATGGCTGATCCATCGTTGAAACCATTTGTTGGCTACACCATCTATACTGTCTAATTTCTTATAGGCAACTCCTGTTTCCCACCATTTATTTTGCATTTTTCTAAAACGCTGTCTGTCATTTCCAGCTATGGTGTCCAGGTATTTATTATTTCCAACGTAAAATGCCCATTCATAATTGGGGTTAACGAAGATATTATTTTCTACGGGCAAACCCTGTCCCGGTCTGGCTGCTACATAAGGTACAATTGTTTTAAGGGCCGGATGCAGATTTTTACAGGCTGCCCATTGTGTAAATCCATTATAACTTCCTCCATACATTCCAACACTTCCATTACACCATTTTTGTTTACTGATCCAATCTATGACATCATAGGTGTCATTGGCGTCATTCTCATAGGGAAATATTTCATCCTGACTGAATCTTTTTCCCCTTGCATACGCTATAACTCCTACATAACCATTATCTACAGCTCTCTTTAATGATACCATATCCCGGCCCGTATCCCTAACATAAATTGTTGACTGAAGGATTACAGGTGCAGGTATTTCATTTCCTTTTTTACGCACCACCATTAAAGATAAGGTGGCTCCATCTCTGGTTTTTACAGAAACACTATCCTGAATATTATACATACTTTGTAAGTCTTCCGTTTTTGCTTTTCTTGTTTGTTGGGCCGGACAATAGAAAAATGCCAGAAACAGAATGATGAAGTTCAAAAATACTTTCATTGGTTGGTTTTGTTTAGGTCGTTTTCTATCAGATCTTATTTATATTTTTGAATTTAACAGATTGGCGGCTTGAAACTTCTAATAGTTCTCCTGTTTTTAGTTTTACCTCTAACCTGCCACCGGTTATTCGTTTTACTTCCTGGATGTATTCAATATTGATAATCTCAGTTCTGTTTATTCTAAAAAATATATGTTCATCAAGCATTTCTTCCCATTGACGAAGTGATCGTCTTTGAAGTGCTTTTTTTCCTTGAAAAAAAAGTCTGGTATAATTTTCAAGTGATTCAATTAAATAAATTTCATCCAGCTGGATAAAGAATCGTTTCTCTCCATCCTTAATAAAAATATTCCGGTCTTTGGTTACCTTCCGGTTTATAGAATCTCTTATTTTTTCAATTGCTTTTGCAAAACGCTCCTCTCTTATGGGCTTCATGAGATAATCTAACGCATTTACTTCAAATGCCTGTACCGCATATTGATCATAAGCCGTAATAAAAAGCACGGCAGGCACATGATCTAAAGACTCCAACAAATCGAAACCGGATTTCTCCGGCATCTGAATATCTAAAAAAATCAAATCAGGCATTTCTGTTTCAATCAAATGCTTCGCGTCGTCGGCATTTTCAGCCTCACCAATCAGAATAAAATCTTCATATCCTTTTAATGTTTTTTTCAGTTCTTCCCGGGATAAACGTTCGTCATCCACTATTATAACTTTTATCTTTTTCATTTGAATGGGAGTAAAATGGTTGCTAAAACCGTTTCGTCTTTGCTCTCTGTAATCTCAAAAAAGGCATTTCCATTGTATTGCAATAACAGTCTCTCTTTTAGATTATTCAGTCCAATACCGGAATCTTTAATCTCCTGACTCAGTTTCCCCGGATTTTGGGCGCTGATTTTTAGCCAATTGCTTTCCTCTTCAATTTTAATAATAATAAGTCCACCACTTTTTCTTTTTTCAATTCCATGTTTTATGGCATTTTCAACCAGAGACTGAATACTCAAAGGAGGAATCTGATGTTTTGACACTTCTACCTTGATCTCCATTTTTATTTGCAGCCTTTCCTCAAACCGCATCTTTTCTAATTCAAGATAATCGTTCACAAGATTAATTTCATCACTTAAGGACACTAATCTCCCTACATTGCTTTGCAAGGAATTTCTTAACAGCTCAGACAAAAGATCAATGGCCCGTCTTGCCGAATTTGGGTTTTCTAATACCAAAAATTTTATATTATTCAATGAGTTAAAAAAGAAATGTGGGTTAAGCTGCGCACTTAGATTATTCAATTGTACCTCTTTTATTTTAAGCGACAATTGTGCAGATTCAATTTCAAGTCTTGAATAATGGAAAAGGTGATAGGCCAACAACCAAATAGACATTAATCTGGTACCCGTAATAAAAACCTGTAGTTGCATAGATTTGAAAAACGAGATGAATGAAACCATAGTATTGTCTAAGATAAACAGCCGTACCAGATAAAGTTTACTGACAATCAAAAACATATATAATAAAGAAAGTATCAAAACACTGATGGCAATTTTTGGGGCTAACTTTTTCAGATTTAATTTATTCCAGCCTTTTCTTATGGCAAAATTTCTGTAAATATGGGTCAATCCAATACCGATAAATACATCCAATATCAAATCTGCTATTCCAATTTTCCAACTAAAATTGCCGGTTAAAAATGCTGAAAATCCCCAATAAAAGGAAGTCAAAAACCATCCAATGAGCTGAATCTTCCAATAGACCGATATTCTTCTGATTATTTTCAATACATAAATTTTTAATTCTTTAGTAAAGGTATTCCTCTACCACAGATTGAGCAAATAAAAGTACATGAACGAAAAATAACAGCAGATAAGCGCAGATTGTTTCCTGATCTAAGAAAAAGGATAACACAAAATCGAAATTTACACAAGAGAGTCTACAGATTCACGTTAAAAACGGATAGAGCTCTCAGTATCCTGAAAGCTCTATTCCTATAAAAACCACTTACCGAAAGTCTGATTATGAGACCTGAAAATTTATTACTCAGGCATGAACAAACCATTTAATTCATATGTTCATTCCTGATCCACAACCTATAACAATTTTTCCGGCTTTCAGTATTTAGCAGTTTTTACTGTAAAAAGTAGAATTTAAAATTATTTCTTTATTATTTTTTTTGACACGATACGGCCATTTTTTAGTTCTCCCTGAAGAATATAAACTCCTTTCGGAAGTTTTGAAATGTCAATATTCTTCATATTTCCGGTTTTTAAAACAGATTTTCCATCTAAAGAAGTAATACTGACCTTTTTAATATCTTCCTCGGATTGTAGGGTAATCCTGTCTGAACTTGGATTCGGATATATTGAAATATCGGTCTTGTTGATGGTTAAATCAGAGGTTGATAAAGCACCCGGAACAAGGTAAGAAACCATCTTCGAAACATTGGTATTTCCGTTCAAAGTGAACGTATTGATTCCAAAGGAGAAAACCAGCCCCGAAGTTTGATTGATCCATTGGTAAGATTCATTGGTATATGCCAGTGGCGGCTGCCCCGGAATGCTCTGAGTGGCAGTTCTCATTCTCTTTACTCTAAGAACATTGGTATACGTTCCTGTGGCCGTAATAACTGTTCCGTAACCATCTGCTATAAAAGATTCCTGTCCTGCTTCACTGGTATTTCCTGCGCCCGAAACTGTATTAAACTGATACGTTTCATTAAACTGCTGCAGATACGTTACCGGGAACTTGTACATGATCAGAGGATCTGTATAGGTTACGGTTCCATTACCCAGACTCGGTCCGAAATAAGATCCTATCATAGTGGCTTCCGAATCAGTCACGTTACTAAAATCATACGTGTCGAGTGCAATGGGATTCGTAATTCTGTTGGCCGTAGGAAACCTGAAACAGTTGGTCTGTCCTGGACATGTATTGGTAGTGGCTGTTATTGCATTGGCTCCTGTATAAGCAGAAAAATCCCAGGTAACATTAGCACCGGCTGCTCCAGCAGTAATAGATGTAGATGTGACATCACCCGATCTGAATGTAACAGGAACATTGATTCTGTCAATACCTGATCTTGTTACCGTAGGCTGCGCATAAGCCATAATTCCTACGGTAACGGATAAAAGAAAGTTAATTTTTTTCATTTGTTCTGATGGGTTTGGTAAAGTGATTTATATGGAGTGTTTTTTTATTACAAATGTATCCTTAGGCTGACAAAGCATCAATCCTGAAAAAAAAGTATTTTTTTCTACCTATTATTAGGTATTTCATATGACTATTAAAATCATTATTTTTCTACGTTTGAATTCAAAATAAAAAAGCCCGGCATGTGCCGAGCTTATATTAAATCTATTGATTGGATCGTTAATTAAATGACTGTCTGTAGCTTAAATGGGTTTTATCCGTTTTTCGCTGTCTATCGAATAATGATCACAGTATTCCCATTTGATAGTATTCCACTGTCTTTTGCTTCATAGGATGCATACTCCATTCCTCCCATTCACAGGTATAAGGATTATAACCACATTTAAGAGGCGCTGAATAGATATCCTCAGGATGATCAATGTAGGCACGACAATCGGTACATATGTAGCGGAATTCACAGTCCTTACATTTTGTAATCTGATCCTTGGTGATATTCCAGTATTTTTTAAATCCTTCCTTTTCAATAGCTTCCCGGAGTGTGGTGTCTTTTATATTTCCATAACTGTCCTTCATACTCGGACAATTCTTAATATTGCCTTCTGCATCGATACTTATCTTACGATTCAGGCAAGAATTAAATTGTAAAGCCTCCGTATATGTTGAAATATTGATTGAAAAAAGGCTGCTGTCCACTATACCGCAATGATGCTGGCTAGTAATCTCCTTTTCAGTCTGTATTATAAATCCCATCCCATAAATCCCTTCTTTGTATATTTTTTTTTCCGGAGCTCCGGTTATAGTCAGGTTACTTATTTTTCTATTTTCACTGACAAAAGAATCTACTTTTTCATAAAATTTTTCATCTTCTTTATGAATAGGCAGTATGATCTCTATTGATTTGATCTGTGATGGATTGATAAGTGCTGTTACCCTGCCCAGTTCTTCCCAGGAAACTTCTCTGAAAAAACGGAACTGAATAAAATTGCAGCACAGCATTTCAAGCTCTTTAAGGAATTTTTCATCAAAATAATGTAAGTTTTGCCATGCATCTAAAACAGCATGAGAAATATGTGCAGGAAACAGCCATTCTTCATTCATTTTTGGAAAAAGATGCAGTTCATCGACAGAGCAGCAAAATGCAAGTTCATTTTCTTCCAGGAAGTCAAAATACTCCTGTAATATTTCTTTTCCTTCATGATCTAATTGCCGGATTGTTTCAGGGATATCAATATATCTTCCTTCTTTAAACAAATCACCAAAAGCATTAGGAATGGGATAAATCTTTTTACGCTGCAGATCGCAAATAGTGGAACGAGAAACTCCCTTTACAATAATGCAATGGCTGTACAGGAGCAATAACTGATCGGCAATCACAATATAAATGTTTTAGAATAAGGTTTGTAGAAAGGATCGGAAAATAAGATTTCTGCATTGTATTTTCCCAATTTTACAGGTTTAGCAGATTCAATGCCTTTATCGTTTTTGAATACCTGTATATTCCAGCTGTCTACATTCAGCGGCAATTCATCTCTGTTATCCTCGATCCAGTTTTTTATTTCTTCTTTTATTTTTTCTTCTTCTTTCATGCTTAGGTATTTATTAAATCAAGTGCGATCTGTCTTTCTATATCATAATTACAGTTCACCGATACCCATTGAAACTGTCCTACAGGATTTACTTCTAAAAAGACATATTCTCCTTCCGGCGTATAGATCATATCAATGGAGCCGCAGTTCATATCAATAGTCTGCATAAAACAGTGCAGTTTTTCTTCTATTTCTCCAGGCAATTGATAAGGCACACAGCGGTTTGGTCTTTCGGTATCATAGTTTCTGAAATCAATTTTTGTTTTTTCATTGGACTGAGAAAAGATGGCCATTGTGTAGAACTTACCTTTCAAATAAAATATGCGGAGTTCATATTTTTTTTCGATGTACTGCTGGTAAAATGCAAATTTGGCTATTGATCTATTTTGATACTTTTTACTTATTTCTGTTACCTCTTCGTTCGTTAAAACTTGTACACCTGCACCAATAATAAAATTGTAATTATCGTCGTAAGATGCATTTATTTCATTCATCTCAATATCTTTTGTAATAATCTTTTTGTACAAGGAAGAGAAGTGAATTACCTGGTTGAAATCATTGGTGACTAAAACATCAGGAATATTTAATCGGGATTCCATCGCCTGTGTCAAATTGGTGATTTTATTGGTAAAGTTTTCTTGAAATGTATTAATACTGCGCTTCTTATTTAAAGTAGTGTATATACTATTATCAATATATTTTTGCTCCCGGGAAAGGTTCCCTGATATACCTTGTACTAATGGCTGCAACAATGAAGAATCAGTATTCGATAATGGTTTGGTAAAACTAAATCCTCCCCTTCTGTACCAAAAAGATTGTGTATTTTGGCTTTTGAAATCGCCATTGTTGATATTGATAACTTCACCGTCCTTATTGCTAAGTGTATAGGTGAGATTATGTATAACAGTTGCATCATTAAAGCGATTTAGTTCCTCTTCTTTTATTCCAAAGAAGAAGAACCAATCTAATACATCATTGGTAGATTTGTCACTGCAATTGCTTTGAATTAAAAACATCCTTGCGTTCATTTTTTCTCTATAAAGATTGCCGAAACAAATCATATTGTTCCGGCAATAAAGTTCAATGTTTCACGAAAATTTATTTCCAAACCCCATTGTAACAGTATTCTATACATCCTTCGGATAAAACACCAGTAATATTTCCTCTCTTATCTCTACTATATATTACATTTTGCCTGTCTGGAATAGGCTGTTTTGTAATGGCATCTCTAGAATAATTTGTAGTAACCATTTCTCCTCCTTTAATTTTGCTCATTGTGTCGCTAGACATTGCTTCAAATCTTGAAGACTTTAAACTTTCTAATTTCATGATATTAATATTTTGGTTTTTACCTCTGTCTTACCGCCTTGAGGTCGTTGTTCAGCGTATATTATAGAGTAACAGACACTACATGCTTTGTTCCGTCTGCAGTCCAATAAATTTGGGTTACAAGCTTACCTGTAGTGTCATTATATACATTGATGTCCTTGTTTGTAAAGTCCGGAGCTCCGTTGTTCATGAACATATGTCCATTGGTAGCTACATTTTGGCCTGCTTTTATTGTACTCATTTGATTGATGTTGAGTGTTGTAAATTTTTCTGATTGTAAACTTTCTAATTTCATGATATTAATATTTTGGTGTTACCTCTGTCTTACCGCCTTGAGGTCGTTGTTCAGCGTATATTATTTTTTGTAGGTTTAGCGGTGTATTCCTGTTTTTTGAAATGACAAACTATGCATAAATATGATGTTTCATCATCTGTTTCGAAATCTAATAATTGAAAGGAGAAAAGCAAGAAAGGCAATTTTCTTTCTTACCCAGTTTTTTTAATAAGGTCATCTCTTACAGGGTCCAGCAGCTTGCCTTAATTTCTTTAATCCGGACAGGTTATATGATGTGCCACACCCCACTAACATTGTAAGCCATATTGCCATAGGTACCATCTCTGAGTACCACAAAACGATCTTCAGAATAAGACTGTGTTTTTCCCTCCAGATAAATATACCCGCCGCCGGTCTGCTTGACTTCTCCGCCTCTAATTTTATTCATCTGATGGTCATTCAGCTCTTCAAACTTTTTTGATTTTAAACGTTCTAGTTTCATGTTGTTGATATTTAGTTTTTACCCCTGTTTTTCCGCCTTGAGGTAGTTGTTCAGCGTATATACTTTATTACTTTTAATCTTATTTTCAGATTCAGTACAACGAAACTATTTACAGGTTCATCATACAATTAAACTATAAGATAAAAGTAATCTCCATTTTAAATCATAACATAGTACAAACACGACACTTTCAAATGATAATCACTATTAATATTCTGTATTTAATTGGTATAATGAATTTTATCACTTTAAAATAAATGATATTTTTACACCAACCAAATCACAGAATCAGCTATGGAACCTATTATTTCCTTACCAATTCATAGGGCATTAAAACCGATCGTGCAGTCTATTGTTGTTGCAGACATCAACTTCACCAAATTGTCCCTGAATGCTGAATATCGGTATCCCTGGATGAACAGAACAAGTATTTTTTTCACCCTCGATGATGAACCACTCTTATTAAAGCGGAATGAAGAATATATCCGTGTTCCTCTCTGTTATGTAGTGGGTCCCAGACTCGTTAATGATACTGTAAATTTTGGTAAAAGGAGACGTACAGTAGGCATTACGTTTAAAGCCGGAGGTTTTCAGCGCCTTATGGGGATCCCTGTTGATATATTGACAAAAGAAAATATAGATCTGCACCAGATCTTTGGAAAAGAAACGGAGGAGATTCAGGAAAAGCTTAAAGAAGCAAAAGGAAATAACGAAATATTAAGAATTATAGAGAATTTTCTTCTGAAAAGAATATATTCCATCCGTGACTTCTCCTTGTTTGACTTGTCTATTGAGCAATGCGTTAAAAGCAGAGGAAATATGTCCATAGAAAAACTTGCTTCCACAGCTGCATTAAGTACAAGACAGTTTGAAAGGAGATGCAAGGAAAGTTTAGGTATCTCACCGAAGCTTTTTTCAAGACTGACACGATTTTCTAATGCTTATACCCTTAAAGAACGCTGTTCCGGGCTAAGCTGGATTACGATTGCACACGAATCCGGATATTATGATCAGATGCACCTGATACGTGATTTTAAACTATTTTCAGGGTACAGTCCCGGCGGAATTAATGAAATTGAATTACATAATCTTAAAATAATTTCAATTTTGGAAAGTGAATGACCCGTACTATATAATTTATTTAACAAGATTAATTGAATGACTGTCTGTAGCTTAAAGGGGTTTTATCCGTTTTCTTTTTAAACAGTTTATTGAATGACTGCGGATGCTCAAAACCCAAAGCATAAGCTACTTCCGATACGGAAAAACTCGTTGCTGTAAGGTATTCTTTGGCCTTTTCGATCAGTTTTTCGTGAATATGCTGCTGGGCATTTTGTCCGGTAAGATTCCGAAGCATATCACTCAGATAATGAGGTGAGAGATTAAGCTCAGAGGCCAGAAATTCTACGGTGGGAATACCGTGGTTCAGGGTCTGTTCTTTATTAAAATAATCTTCCAGTACCGTATCCATTTTGGACAAAAGATCACTGTTGACTGATTTCCTGGTAATAAATTGTCTTTTATAAAAACGGTTGCTGTAATTCAGCAAAACTTCGATATAGGAAATAATGACGTCCTGGCTAACCTCATCGATGGCCGTATTCAGCTCATTCCTGATATTGTCCAGCAGTCCGGTGATCACCGTTTTCTCCTGATCGGATAAATGCAGAGCTTCATTTGTATCATAAGAAAAGAACCCAAATTTCTTAATGTTCTTTCCCAAAGGATAAGTCCGTATAAAATCAGGATGAACCAAAAGTGTGTACCCGCAGTATTGTGCATCCACATCTGTAGATAGGATCTGTCCCGGCGATGTGAACATCATTCCGCCTTCATTAAAATCGTAATATCCCTGCCCGTAGCCCATCTTTCCGTGTTCGGAAAATTTATAGGAGATCTTATAAAAATCCATCAGGAAGCTTTTGTTCAGCATTTCTTTATCCACACTCATCTTGGTATTGTCTATCAGACTTACTAATGGATGTAGGGGTTTGGGAACACTCAGCAGATTGTGAAGTTCCGATATGGAGGAAATTTTCATTGGGGTATTATCTTTCTTTTCCATGATATAAATGTATTAAATATTTGGTTGAAAAGACAGTATAAAGCACGTATTTATACTGTCTCAATATTTAAATTTCTTAGATAAACTGTTTTCCGAACTGCTCTCTGAAAAGCTCATCTCCCAGCTCAAGACGCTGTGCATAAATCGCTTTGGCATCTTCTCCGGCTACATATCTTAATTGTTTTTTACCGTCTGTAGCGGCTTCATAAACGACTTCAGCAATCTGTACCGGCTCGGAAGCAGCTTCCATCATTCCTTCCATTTTCGAGAATAGAGAATTCGTCATTTCATCATAAGCAGGACTTGTAGCAGCATCTAAAGACCGGCTTACAAAATCGGTTTTAATTCCACCCGGAGAAACGGTTTTAACATCAATTCCAAATCGGTTCAGTTCATACGCTAAACTTTCGCTCCAGCCCTCCAGCGCCCATTTGGTGGCATGATAAGTAGACCCTAATGGGAAAGCAACCAATCCACCTATTGAGGTAGTAGAAATAAACATTCCGCTCTGTTTTTCTCTGAAATAAGGGATGAATGCCTGCGTCACGCGGATCACACCCAGAAGGTTTGTATCCAGCTGTCTTAAGATCTGTTCGTCAGATAAAGCTTCCAAAGGACCAATAAGTCCGTACCCTGCATTATTGAAAACCACATCCACCTGACCCAGTTCAATTGTCTTTTTCACAGTTGATTTGATCTGTTCCAGATTGGTGACATCCAGCGGAAGCAAGGTTACATTTTCAAGATCTTTAAGTTCCGCAGCCGCTTCAGGGTTTCTCATGGTAGCGATAACGTTCCATCCTCTGCTTTGAAATAATTGGGCAGCCGCTTTTCCTAATCCTGTTGAAGCGCCTGTTATAAAAATTGTTTTCATTTTGTTCTGTATTAAATTAACAAGACAAAGGTCAGAATTAGAATAAAGGCCGGAGTTGCCAAATTGGACTAACGTGTAGCCAAAATGGATTTCTCAATTAAATTCAAAAAAAGCGGCACCATCTAGATATACGGTACCGCTTTTGGTATTAAAAAAATTAAATATAAATATTTTAACGGTTGAGCAATCTCTTTCTGATCCTGCTTAAAGACTGAGGCTGTATACCCAGATATCCGGCAATATGTTTTTGGGGGATAAGCTGAAGAATTTTAGGGTTTTCAAGCAACAATTGGTGATAGCGCTGCTCAGGAGAGATACATAATAAACCTTCGATTCTTCTTTTGGCGTGGAGATACACCGCTTCGGCTATTCTTCTCCCGAATTCCTGCCAGTACACATCTTTATCATACAGATTTTGAAGATGATCTTTATGCAGAAGGAATACTTCGGAATCTTCAATAGCCTTGATACTGATCCTGGATTTCACTCCAAACAGAATGCTGTCATAATCTGTGATAAGACTGTTTTCCAGGTGAAAATTAACGTTGATATCTTTGTCGTAGAAACTTCGCATCAATCCGGATTTTAAGAATCCTAAATACTCACAGCATTCCCCTTCTCTTAAAAAGAAATCTGCTTTTTTAAAAATTACTTTATTTAAATAGCGGCATAATTCTACATAGTGCTCTTCATCCACCAGAAATAAAGAACCGTAGGTTGCATACTCTTCAGTGATTCCTTTCATAATTTTTTAATCAATCTCTCAAATTCCGGTTGGTCATAAATCATGAGCAACCATTTGTATCATTAAAGAAGGAAGCCTACTACAGCTCCCTTCTTTGGTTAAAATATAATCTGTTAATAAAATGTTCTCTTCAAAAGTTCTAAAAGTATTCTGCCATGATCCTTACCGCTTCCTCAAGATTCTTTTCAGATACGGAACCAAAGCTGACGAGAACACCCTCGCCTTCGTTTTTATAATAATCGTGGCTAATGATTGATCTTATTCCTCTGGAAGCTAATTCGTCTTTTAAAAATCTGTTGAATTCTTCTACCATAGGATTTACCGGCACAACCCAATAGCCAAGTCCCAGCTCCGGTTTCGTGTACTTTATTTTCCCATTGAGGTATTTATTCAAAACTTCATCCAGAAAATCCCGTTTATTTTTATAATGCCGGACCGATTTTTTTAAATGCTTGGTATAAAGTCCGTCTCTTATTAAATTGAAAAATGCCCTTTCCATAATAGAATCACCATTAATGTCTATGATTCTTCTAAGCGCCACCAGCTTTTTAATAAAAGTTTGACTGCTTGCTACATATCCGATTTTCAGGAAGGGACTTACCGATCTGCTAAATGTTCCCACATAGATATAGCTTTTCAAATTTTCATCGCTGCATAAAGGCAGAAGCCTGTTTTGGCTGTAATTAAGATCAATACAGTAATCATCTTCTATGATGTAAAAGTCATGGGTATTTGATAATTCGATGAGCTCTTTGCGTCTTGATTCACTTAATATGGCAGTTGTAGGAAACTGGGCATTCGGAGATACATAAACCGCTTTTATATTCATCCCCATTTCGATATACTTCCTGATATCTGCAATAACAATTCCTTCTGAATCCACCTCTGCATATAACACCGTTGCCCCAGAATACTCAAATGCCTCCCAGGCAAGCCTGTACCCCGGATGTTCTACAATAACGCAGTCACCGCTCTGTAATAAGCACTGAGAGATCATAAACAAAGCCATCTGGCTGCCTCTTGTAATGCATATATTATTTTCGTCTCCTAAGATTCTTCTCTGATGATTCAGCATCTGAGATAGGGCCAACCTCAGTTTTCTGTATCCAGCGGGATCGTTAAAAGTATGCAGCTTTTGTTTCTGTATTTTTTTGAGGACCAGTTTGTATTCCCGGATGATATCTTCCATTGGAGAGAGGTTGGTGTCCGGAAGGCCTTGGTCAAAAACAATTTTATTAATAGCAGAGGCACTTTTGATATGATCGGGAACAATTTCTTTTACTTCTTTTTCCGGAAGATTATAGGAAACAAATGTCCCGGATCTCTGTTTAGAGATCACCCAACCCTGGTATTCCAATTGATTATAAGCCTCAATTACCGTATTTCTGTTCACCTGCAAAATGTCTGCAAGTTTTCTGGTACCTGGAAGAACATTTCCTCTTCTCAGTTTCCCTGAATGTACAGCATCTATAAGAGTTTCAACAATCTGTTGATAAACAGGCAGCTGAAAATATTTTTCATCAATTTTCAGATCTAGATTCCAGGGTCTTAACATTTTATAGGCTGTTTAATTACAATCTCTCTCTAAATAAATCTAATTGAGTTTTAAGCAGATAATTTATTGATAGTCAAAGAAAAATTATTTTAGTATCATCTTGCTAGGCCAGTTTTAAAATTTTACAGAAGCCAGTTTCTTTAAAAAACAGATTCGAATAGCCGGAAGGTTTCCTTTTTAACAATTAACACAAAACAATAATAAGTTGAATATCAAATACATAATCAACTACATCTTATCACCAATGCTTCATTTTGAATCATTGAAAAATACATTAACTCTACTATTCATCCCTTTAAAAAAAATATGGTTAAAAAAAAATACAAACTGTATTTACAAAAAATAAAAAACTGGATGAGATATAAAGTTAGTTAAAACATTTACTTTGCTCAAATAAATCACTTAATAATGATAAAATATTATTCTAACTCAATAATCAAATAACTTTACTACAGATATTTATAATTCAAGAAAATTAAACCATTTAAAAATAAGCTTATGAAAAAAATAATATTTTCGGTACTGACAATATCCCTATCGTTGGTATCCTGTCAAAACACTGATGAACTATTAGAAAATACATCGGAAAATAATTTGACGAGTGAAAATCAGACAGCATCAAAATCTAATTTTTTCCCTGCTACAGGTTTGGCCAATGAGCAATACGGAAGCATTGGCCCTTACGCGGTGAGCACAGATGCAGTGCTCGGAGACTGTGGAAATATAGGCGGTATCATTGTAGATGTCCTTCAGTCCATTAATGTGCTGGATCATACCATTCAATGTACCAACAATTTTCCTTTTGGGAACGGATCTCCCATTATGACATCGGTGTATTATCCCACAAATATTGCTAATATGGATAAGCTTCCTGTTGTGAATTTTGTAGGTGGTATATTATCCAACGAGGGGAATTACGCACAAATGCTTAAGCTATGGGCAAGCCATGGCTTCGTGGTCGTGGTTTCTTCAGATTTTATTAATTCAATGCCGGAAATGCATATTCTCGGGGCTTTAAAAGCATCAAAGCTTAACAAGGATACCCAATCTCCATTGTACGGGAAAATTGATATGTCCAGGATGATCATAGCAGGCCATTCAGCAGGCGGTGGAGCATCGCTTCTTACCTCAAGTATTCCTGAGCACGCTATGAAACTGATTGATCCTGCCCTGAAAGTTGTAGGATCCCTGCCTATTGAACCGGGACCTGCCGCAGTAAGCTTTACGGTAAAGGCGCCTACTCTTATTTTAACGGGAAGGCTTGATATTGTAGTTATGCCGTGGTATACGAAACTTCATCAGAGTCATCTTCTCAACCAGTCTCCGGCATGGGCAGCGACGGCCACTACTGCGACTCATTTCAGTCCTACCATGGAGATTTCTAAAAATGAATTTGCAGGAATCAGTGTGGCCTGGTTGAAATATACGGGTTACAATGATGCAGACGCGAAAGCTTATTTCGTCGGACCAAACTATAAGCTAAAATCAGATTCACAGTTTCTTCAGGGAATTCATCCTTACAGAGTGGTAAGAAACCCGATTGCCGATAATCTTCAGTAATTCAACTCCATAAAAAGAAAAAAAACAGCAGATGTCTATTCATAGATAAGGTGAAATTTCATCCTTTTCAAAAATTAAGGCTCAGATTTTATAATCTGAGCCTTTTTTCAATATAAGAGATCAAAATATGATGGCTACCATCACTATTCCTCTCTGATCGTGTATAAGTTAAAATTTATAAACAAATGAATTGATATTCATCCCTGCCCCTACAGAAGCGAACAGTACAACGTGTCCTTCTTTGATCTCGTGGGAAGGAAGTTCTCCATCTAAGATCATTGCAAGTAAAGTAGGAATAGTAGCCACACTGCTGTTCCCTAATTTATTGATGACCATCGGCATAATATTTTCCGGCATCGGAAGATCGTAAAGCTGATAAAAACGTTTTACGATAGCCTCGTCCATTTTTTCATTGGCCTGATGAATAATGATCTTATCAAGCTGATCTATGGAATATCCGCTGGCATCCATACATTTTTTCATGGCATCTGCTACATTCACCAGGGCAAATTCATAGATTTTACGGCCATCCATTTTGATGTATTTTGTATCCTGACAGCTTTCGTTGTTGTATGATTTTCCAAAATACAGGAAATCTTTTTCGTTTAACGTATATGAAGCCGATAAATGAGACTGTATTCCGCTGTTATCATCACTGATTTCAAGAATAGCCGCTCCCGCTCCGTCTGCATAGATCATGCTGTCTCTGTCGTGGATATCCACAACTCTTGAAAGCGTTTCTGCCCCAATAACCAGGCAACGTTTTGCAATGCCTGATCTGATGAAAGCATTGGCCTGTATGACACCCTCAATCCAGCCCGGACATCCGAAAAGGACATCGTAGGCCACACAAAAATTATTTTTGATTTTCAGCAGATGTTTTACCCTTGAGGCCAGACTCGGAACACTGTCCGACTGAACAGTACCGAACCGAACATCGCCAAAATTATGGGCAAATATGATATAGTCCAATGTTTCAGGATCTATTTTTGAATTTTCTATCGCTCTCTGTGCTGCTATAAGCCCCAGATCCGAGGTCACCTGATGCTCAGATGCGTACCTTCTTTCTTCGATGCCGGTAATTTCCTTTAGCTTTCTGGCAATAATATCATTCGCTTCCTTTAATGACTCTCCGTTTTTATTAATAAAATGATGCTGGTCAAAAAATAAATTTGTAATTGTTTCCGGCGGAATATAATTGCCGACGCCTATAATCTTGCTTGTCATTAAAAAAAAATTATGATCTTCTTAAATTCATTTCATATTTTTCATGAATTCAAATATTGTACAATAATAACGATAAAATATTTATTAATCGTATGATAAATTATAATTGAATATTTATATTGGTATTCAGCGCATACAATGGAACCTCTTCTTCCGTCAAATCGCTCTCTATCACAGGTTTTTCACTTCATCCTCAATAGCCATGAATCTTGTCATCCTTTTTTGTAAATTCGCATGCTTATGGCAGCATATATTCTTGAAAATACAAGCTTCACTACCCTTTCTGTTTATGATCTTCTGAAACACACCTCCGGCAGCGCATTTCTGGAGATCAGAGATTTCCACGGAATCTACCCTGCTGCCATTGAAAATAACCATGGAATTTTTACGAAAAGGTCTCCGTTACAGGATTTTCCGGATGTTTCCGTAAGCCAGATCGGGAGTTCCATCGTAAGCACCTGCTCCTGCGCTCATCCCAAAGACAAACTTTGTGAGCATCAGACAGAAATTATTCACTGTATTTTAGAGGATAAAAATTTCAGAACTTTTTTTGAACCTTATCTTCGCAAGAAGCTGTTTATTGCTAAAGCCAAAAGCTACGGCTTAGAAAATGAGTCTGATCTTGATATTTATTTTGAACTGGAATACGCTGACGGTAAAATTGAAGTAAAACCTAAGATCAAAGAGCTATTATCCATCGATGAAGATGTTTTTAAACAACAGCTTATTCCACAGCGCTCTTCCGTGATTGAGGAACTGGCTTTACAGGAAAATGGAAAGAGAAAAATACTGGTCATCGGCAAGCACCGCTATTACAGCCATCTGAACTTTTCACTGATGGAATCTGAAACCACGCAAACGGGAAAGATCAAAAACCCGGTCAATCCGGTTGATGCCATGCAGCTGATCTGGAAAGCCGAAGAACCATTACATATTAAATTTTATACCGCTGTTTCAGCCTTCCAGAACAATTACAATGAAGAGTACAATCCGGCAGAACTCGAAGCCCTAAAACTGATTGTACAGAATCCGCTTGGGCTGGAAACGTATTATCATGACCGTGAACTTTCGGAAACCGTTTCAGCAAAATCCCTTGTACCTGTACATCTTGAAGTTTTAAAGGCAGAACTAAAGCTTAATGTGTTCAAAAAAGAACCTTTCTACGAAGTGACAGGTGAACTTGAATTCAACGATATTTCTATTCCCTTCAAAAATGTCACGATCAGGAATGAATATTTTGTTTACAGCCGGAATACACTCAGTTTTGTAGACGATCCTGATATGCTGAGGGTCCTGAAATTCTTTAAAACCAATAACGAAATCCTGCTTGTTCATGCCTCAAAATATGAAGCATTCATGCAGAATGTTCTTGCGTCTATTGAAGAACGCATTCATATCAACTATAGTTACATACAGCCTGCAACTCCGGTTCAGCTTGAAGAAAAAACACACCGGAACGAGAGGATCATTTATCTTCGTCAGCAGGGAAATTATATCGCCATCACTCCGGTCATGAAGTATGGTCAGGCCGAAGTTCCTGTGTATTCCAGAAAGCAGCTTTTCGGTACGGATCAGAACGGAAACGTATTTAAAATCAACAGAAGTGATGCTGAAGAAGCCCGCTTTACGTCTCTCATCATGAAACAGCATCCGGATTTTGAAGGACAAATGGACGGCTACGATTATTTTTATCTGCACAAGGATAAATTTCTGGATGAAGACTGGTTCCTGCATGCTTTTGAAACCTGGAGAAACGAAGGAATTATCCTATTGGGATTCAATGAACTCAAAAATAATAAACTGAATTCCCACAAAGCTAAAATCAATATTCAGATTACCAGCGGCCTGGATTGGTTCAATGCTAAACTGAAAGTAAGTTTCGGGCAGAAAGATGCCGCTTTGAAACAGCTTCACCGCGCCATCCGGAACCGAAGTAAATTTGTACAGTTGGATGATGGTACCCTCGGGCTACTTCCGGAAGAATGGATCGGCAGGATGAATGAGTTTTTCCGGATCGGGGAAATTGATGCTGAAGATCTTAAAATTCCGAAGATCAGTTTTACTGAGGTCTCTTCTTTATTTGAGAAAGAGGTTTTAAGTGAGGAATTACAGGAAGAAATTGCTTCTTATTCTCTTCAGTTCTCGTCTGTCAGGAACATTCCACAAGTGAGTATTCCTAAAGGATTAAACGCCGTTTTAAGAGACTATCAGCACGATGGCCTGAACTGGCTGGACTTCTTAGACCGATTCAATTTCGGAGGCTGTCTGGCAGATGATATGGGACTTGGAAAAACGCTTCAAATCATTGCATTTATTCTGTCTCAAAGAGAAAAACACGGACATACGACTAATCTTGTGGTCGTACCGACTTCCTTGCTCTTCAACTGGCAGGAAGAAATTAATAAGTTCGCCCCATCTTTAAAAGTGATGACGCATTATGGAGCAGACCGATTAAAAGCATCAGAGCATATGTCAGAATATGAAGTAGTGCTTACCAGCTACGGAATGCTTCTTTCGGATATTCGTTTTCTGAAAAACTTCCGCTTTAATTATGTTTTTCTCGATGAATCACAAACGATTAAAAATCCCAATTCGGAACGATATAAAGCAGCGCGACTTCTGCAGTCGAGAAACAGGATTGTCCTGACCGGAACTCCCATTGAAAATAATACGTTTGATCTTTACAGCCAACTTTCTTTTGCCTGTCCGGGACTTTTGGGAAGCAAGCAGTATTTTAAAGATATTTACGCCATTCCTATCGATAAATTTGAATATGGAAAACGGGCTCAGGAACTCCAGGACAAAATAAGACCTTTCATTCTCCGCAGAACGAAGAAACAGGTCGCCAAAGAGCTTCCTGAAAAAACCGAAATGGTGATCTACTGCGAAATGGATACTGAACAGCGCAAGATCTATGATGCCTATGAAAAAGAACTTCGTGAATTTATCGCCGCCAATGATGATGACGATCTGAATAAAAACAGTATGCACGTTTTGACAGGATTAACGAGGCTCAGACAGATCTGCAATTCTCCTTTACTTTTAAAAGAAGGATACTCCGGTGAACATGCTGTAAAAATAGAAATACTGATGGAACAGATCCAAAGTAAATCTAAAGGTCATAAAATATTAGTGTTCTCACAATTTGTAGAGATGTTGGATTTACTTAAAGTAGAACTTGAACGTAAAAAAATACCGTTTGAATACCTTACCGGGCAGACCAAAAACAGAGGTAAAGCCGTTAATAATTTTCAGGAAAATGAAGAAATCCGTGTATTTCTGATCAGTTTAAAAGCCGGCGGTGTAGGCTTAAATCTTACGCAGGCAGATTATATTTATCTGGTAGATCCGTGGTGGAATCCAGCAGCTGAAAATCAAGCGATTGACCGAAGCTACCGTATCGGACAGACTAAAAACGTAATCGCTGTACGACTGATTTGCTCAAATACCGTTGAAGAGAAAATCTTAAGTCTTCAGAAAAAGAAGAATGAACTGGCTCAAAACCTGCTTCAGACTGATGGAACCGGTATTCAGAAGTTTTCAAAGCATGATTTGCTGGAAATACTGGATTCCGGACCTTTATAGAGGTTTCGGGCGGGCCCAATTGACCCCCCCAAAAAAACCCCACAAAATAATTGAAATAATTAATAAAGTTAACAATAAAAAAAAAATACCAAAAACTTAAAA
>NZ_JAOAMU010000005.1:367758-416734 GCF_025154075.1 Chryseobacterium herbae | reverse complement strand
TATTATGCTTATCTAAAAGCTCTTCTGTGCTACCGAAATACTCTCGTTTTTCAGTGGGGCAAAGATAACAACTTATTCAAACGCAAAACAAATTTATTTAACTTAAAATTCACGAACAAGCCCCTTTAAATCATAAAACACTGGTATGCAGAGAGAAAAATTTTAAACTAATGTTTAATTTTACCGCTCTCCTTTTCTTTAGTAGTGATTCTACCTTTTAGTATGTTCATAGATCAGGCTCAAAAACTCGGCATAAGACTTTTCCAGACCTATGATATCACCGGATTTGAGATTTAAACCGCCGTTTCCGGATGTATCGGATTTTACTTTTAATGAGGAAAACCGGAAATAGAGGATTAGTTTGTAAGTTTTGGCTAAAGCCTTTTAGAATGAACATATATTGTAAGCGGGCTAAAGCCCGCTTCTATTGAATCTTATACTATATATATTAATTATATACTTGTCATCATACATCTGGTTTCATCATATATATAAGGTATAAGATCTATCAATCAAACAGTCTTAGCTGCTGATCTTTTGCTCCGGTAAAATTCGCAGTGGAAAGCTTAGGAAATTCTTTGCCTTCAAAAAACTTCTTTCTTCCGATCTTAAATGTAGTATGAATCATGTCTGCGATGTTGCCCTCTCCTCTCTGTCTTTCAAAATATCTTTTGTCTCCCAGTTTTCCACCGCGCATAGAACGGATAAGATTTAAAACCTTTTGCGCCCTGTCCGGAAAATGTGACTCGATCCAATTAACAAAAACAGGTTCTACGGTATCATTCAATCTTACCAAGGTGTATCCGAAGCTCAATGCGCCTGCATCTGAAATAGATTTCAAAATGTTCAACGGCTCATCACTGTTCAGACCAGGAATAATAGGTGCCACCATAACATGAACAGGAATTTTATTCTCTGTAAGAACTTCTATGGCCTTCAATTTATTTGGAGCTGAACTAGTACGCGGTTCCATTTTCCGTCTCAACTCTTCATTAATAGTAGGAATACTAAGTGAAACTGAAACCAGATTCTGTTCCGCCATCGGTTTTAAAATATCAAGATCCCTCAGCACAAGTGCATTTTTTGTCAGAACATTGACAGGATGTCTGTAATCCAGACAAACCTGAAGAAGTTTTCGGGTGATCTCAAACTGTCTTTCCGCAGGCTGATAGCAATCGGTGTTTCCTGAGAGGAGAATTGGTGCCGGTTTGTAACCTCTTTTCTGAAAAAATTTTTCCAAAAGTTCAGGAGCATTTTTCTTCACCATGATTTTCCTTTCAAAATCAATTCCTGCGCTGTAGCCCCAATACTCATGGGTAGGTCTTGCAAAGCAATAGGAACAGCCATGTTCACAGCCCTGATAAGGATTCATGGAATATTCCATGGGGAGATCTTCACTTTTTACCTGATTCACAATGCTTTTTGGGAAAACTTCCGTAAAAGTGGTTTTTACCGCTTCGAAATCTTCTTCTTCCGGCTCATAGGTATACCGGTCGAAACGATTGATAACGTTCGACTGTGCGCCTTGTCCTTTTTTGAAATTTTCGTTCTGCATTATGATGTAAAATTAGAATGGATTTCTTATTAAATAATGAGTTTTAACATTAAAGTTATCCACAGAAAAAATCCGACCCTTAAAAAGGAGCCGGATTTCACATAATTAAATATATTCTTTTACTACTTCAGCGCATAAAATTCCACTCCGTGATATTCATCTTCGTGGTTTTTGTCATCAAAATGTCTGTGATAATCCGAATAGGTATCACTATATTTTTTATCTTTTTTAGTCAATATTTTCTTTAATCCAATAAAACCTAATACAGCCAAAAGACCAACACCTCCTGCCAGTAAAACGCCAACTTCTTTTTTCATATTTCGTCCGATTTAATATGGTACCTACTGCAAAAAGTGTACCTAATTTTCTGTTTTAAATTATAAATTTTGTTAACATTAAACTTTATTTCACCTAAAAATGTAATTCCCTTTTTTATTAAATTTAGCAAATCAATGGTTTAATTATTGTACTTACCTAAAAAAATAATATTATGGATAATTCAGAATATACCGATAGAATGACCACCTTAAGCCAGGTTATGAAAACCCTTTCAGAAAGAGGAATTCACCGTGAATTCAGAATGAACGACAAATGTGAAATGAAGTTTGAGAATTCAGATAAGGTATATCAACCTTCTGAACTTATCATTTTAAAGACCTATCGTTTTGAAGGTGACAGCAACCCCGATGATAATGCGGTTTTATATGTACTGAAAGATAACGCCGGAAACCGTGGTATGATCATAGATTCTTACGGAGCCGACAGCAATTATCCCGGCGAAAAGTTTGATGAATTTTTGAGAGATATTCCTGTTCAGGAAAGTGAAGAATTTAATTTCTAATCCTTTCTTCAACCAGAATACATATATATCCCCGGAACTATTCAGTTACCGGGGTTTCTTTTTTCTTGAAAATATTCTTTAGAAATCCTTTCTTTTCTTTTTTCTCTTCCTTTGGTTTAGGGTCTTCCTTTTTGGCTTTAATCTCCTTCTTCAGCTCTTTGACCGTTTGTTTCACTTCCTTTACAGAAGAAACAGCACTTTTTACCGTTTTTTCTGTTTTCTCGATGTTTTTTCCGATAAGTGTTTTCTTTAAACCTTGTTCAATTCCTTTCCAGAAAAGATTGAAAAATGATTTTGTAGGATCCCGTTCAACATTTTCCACGGCCACAGCTTCAGGATACTTTCCAGAATCGGATCTGATAAAAAGATTTGCAACAGCGGTGAGTACTCCTTTTTTCTCCTGATTATTTTTATTTAAGACGGCAATTTTAAGATCCTTATGTTTCAGATTGAATGTTCCATTCAGTCCAGCCGGGTTTCCTTTAAAATTGAACAGCATTTCCTGAATCGTTCCAGAAGTGGCTGTTACATGAAGATATGGTCTGATAAATGGATTGATTCCACTTGCCGGAAGATTGGATGTCTTTCCTGAAATGGCAAAACCGTCATTATGATCTGCGACATCAAAATTCCAGTTCACCGAGAGAGGGGCAAGATTCATGAACGAGCAGTTGATCCTGATATCCACTTTTGTAGGCTTTCCTTTTGTTTTGGCAGAATTCAGGTTTTTAACGTTCATATTAAAATTAGCAAAAGTCAGTTTTCCCGGGCCGGCACTTTCCGGTGTATCTTCTTCGTAAACCAAAACGGAATTTTTCAGATCAAGGTTATTGACTGTCATTGGAATTTTTATGGAACGGAGCAATTTGGAATACAATGGCTTCACTTTCGGATCATCATTTGGGATCTTACTTCTGAAAATATTGGCATCTGCCCCAAGAACCGCTACATTGGAAGCATTGATTGATTTATTATCTGAAAACAAATCCCAATGCCCATCTGCTGCAATCTGAGAAACTTTGATATCATACAGGTCGCGCTCTACAGGGATCATTTTGATAAACTGCGCCCTCGAAACGAGGGGTTTCATGATAAAATTATTAACCTGAATCCTATTTTTATTTAATTTTAAGAGACCGGCGCTTAAATTATAAAACTTTGTTCGGTACGCAAAATTCCTTGTGGTCAGGAAATAGTCTTTCACTTTAAAGGAAAGTCCCTGATTATTTGGTTTAGGTGCTATTTCAATGGTGTTAACCGTAGCATTCAGATCATGAAAGGCAAGCGGCTGCATTCCTTTATCATATACAACATCAGAATTCTTAAGAGACATTTTCCGGACGATGATCGAATTGATGATTGTCGGTCCTGGATTCTTCTTGGGCTTATTCACCCCCGCCTTAACTGTTCCGCTTACATTTTCAACCAGGACATCTTTGAGATCCAGATTCAGTTTCTTTTCAATAAATTCAAACTTATTAATGTTAAAAGCGATATGTCCGGTTTTCAGATCCATTGAACCTTTTCCTGCCTCCGGAACTCCGGGAGACAATACCAGATTTCTGATTTCACCGCTTTTTGGATTCAATGCAATGCTTTCAACCGTGAAATTCTGGTGATTTGAATACTGAATATCTCTTCCTGAAACATGAAAATCTTTATATCCGACAGGAATCACCTCTTCTGCGGTAATCTTGTCAAATTTTAACTGGTTGACTTTTATATTTAATGTTTTTGCGGAAAGTAATCTGCTGCCATCAGGTTTATTGATGAGTATGGAAGCGTTATTGAGTTTTATATCTTCTAAATTAACTTCAAAATTCAGTTTTTTCTCTGTCTTTTTAGGTTTTACTCCGGTATTGTAAACGGTAAGGACGGGATTTTGGAAATCAGCAGTGGCCAGCGAAATTTTGTTTTTAGCCAAAACCACATCTTTAAAATCCATTTTGGGAATAGAAAATTCAAAAAGTTTCGGTTTTTGAGGAAAAAATCTTTTAAACTGATTAAAAGACAACAGTGGAATCAATCTGAAATTATCAATTGACATCTGTCCGTCTGAAGTCGTGATAGTACTAATGGTTATCGCATATATATTATCCGGGCGAAAGAAGAACTCCTTTCCTTTAATCGTATAACGATCAAAAACTACCGGAAGCTTGTCTTCTACTGATTCTTCGGTCATCTGAAGATTTTCCACCACCAGATCCAATTGCTGAACCGATAAAAATTTCTGTTTTGTATGCTTGAAAATATTGATCGTTCCTTTATTAATCCTGATATTTTCAAATAGGACAGGATTTGTTTTTTTTCCGGTTTTACGGTCTACGGGTTTTGCAAGACTGATATTTAAGTTAGGTCTAGCCAGCAACAGATCAGATGAGCTGATTCTTTTATTAAAAATGGCATCATAGATCCCAAAACGACTGATTTTTAATGTATCAATTGTTCCCTGGAGGCCAATGACGTTAGTATTTTGAGGGTCTTTGCTGTTTACCGTAATTCCTGCAGCAAAAATATTTCCTGACCCCAGATCTACATCCAGTGTTTTGTAGGATACCTTATAATCTGTATTCTTCTTTATATAGTCCGGAAGTTGGGTTTTAAGCCATATATTCAGTCCGAAATTTGCAGCTAAAAGAATGAGCAGCAGAATTCCCAGGCTTATTAATAACTTTTTGACCCATTTTCTCATATTGTGATTTGGTGTTTGTCATCTTAAATATAAGATTAATTTTTTATCTCCAGCTCGATGACATAGCCTTCATGACCTCTTACATTCATAAAATCTGCTCCATCAAAACTCAGATACTGTCCTTTTATTCCCGTAAGCTTTCCTGTGAACTCAGGTTTTTTATCCAGGGTGAATGATGTTACTTTCGCAGGTTTTTCAAAAGGATAATCGAATCTCCACAGATCTTCTCCCTCACTGTAGAACTTTTGGAAGTCATCAGGGAAGTACTGTCTGATTTTCTGCTGGAAGTCAGCCAGATCAATTTCTCCTTCGAAATTGTCCTGAAGCATTTTTCTCCAGTTGGTCTTGTCAGGAAGATGTTCTTTTAAGGCAACTTCTATCATTCCTGCTTCGTAACGGTTTTCTGTTCTGGCAATCGGCAGCGCAAAAGTGGCCCCCTGATCGATCCATCTTGTTGGAATCTGGGTATTTCTGGTCACTCCTACTTTTACATCTCCGGTGTATGCAAGATAGACGGTGTGAGGCTGCAACTGGATTTGTTTTTCAACTTCCAGGTCACGCTCAGCAACGCCCAAATGGGCTGTGGATAATTCCGGACGAATAATGGTATCACTGGCATAAGGGCTTTCAAAGAAACAGCTCTTGCAGAATCCCATTCTGTAAATAGGCTTATTTTCTCCGCAGTTGACACACTGAAATCCGGTATGCTTTATACGCAGCTCCTTTCCGAAAAGCTCATTCATATGGATAAGATCCCCTGAAAGATTTAGATAATATTGTATCGGCTGTGCGTCGAAGCTCGTCATTTTTAAAATTTGCCCTTGAAACTGCATACTGTTTATATTACTTTTTTAAGTAAATTTAATGATTATATTTTCAAAAAGTAAATTTATATTTTTGCGACATTAAAAAATCACAAATGACTTATCTTGTAACTGGAGGAAGCGGGTTTATAGGTTCCCATTTAATAGAAAAATTATTACGAAATGGACATTCTGTCATAAACGTTGACAATTTTGATGATTTCTACAATTATCAGATAAAAATTAAAAATACTTTAGCGTCTATCGGTAAAAATTATGATTTTGATTTTTCGGACAAAGAGACAGACATCAGACATTTAGCTGACATTTCCCGGTCAGACTCCTATCAGATGTATTATCAGGATATTCGTGATAAAAAAGGGCTTGAACATATTTTTAAAAACCACAGTATTGATCTTGTTATCCATCTTGCTGCCCTTGCAGGTGTACGTCCTTCCATTGAAAGACCCCTTGAATATGAAGAAGTGAATGTTCGCGGCACGATGAATCTCTGGGAGCTTTGTAAAGAATTCAACGTCAGCAAATTCATATGTGCATCTTCATCAAGTGTTTATGGAAATAACGAAAAGACCCCATTTGCAGAAACTGACAATGTAGACCATCCGATCTCCCCGTATGCCGCCACTAAAAAGAGTGGTGAAGTTTTAGGACATGTTTACCACAATCTGTATCATATCGATATGATTCAGCTTCGTTTTTTCACAGTATATGGACCGAGGCAAAGGCCGGATCTGGCCATCCACAAATTTACAAAACTAATCTCAGAGGGACAGGAAATCCCATTCTACGGCGACGGAAATACAGCCAGAGACTATACTTATATTGATGACATCATCGATGGAATCATGAAGTCCATTGTTTATCTTGAAAATCATTCCGGGGTTTATGAAATTATTAATCTGGGTGAAAACGAGGTGGTCACTTTATCTGAAATGCTGGCTGCCATAGAAAATGCTCTGGGAATTTCTGCCACACGGAAAATTCTGCCAATGCAGCCGGGAGATGTCCTGAAAACCAATGCAGATATTACAAAAGCTAAGACATTAATACACTACAAACCAGACACGGACTTCCAAAATGGCATAAAAAAATTTGTGGAATGGTTTTTGAGAAAATGACATCATGTAAGTTGCTGGCACAGCTGTAATGCGGTCTATGACGGACAATGAACAAAAATTAATCAAAAAGAATTGAAAATCAAGTATAAAAAAGCGTATAATATAAGCTAATTTTATACTTTTGCAAAAAAATTAGAAAATTATGTACTGGACATTAGAACTAGCCTCCTACTTAAGTGACGCACCTTGGCCAATGACAAAAGCAGAACTTATTGACTATGCAATCAGAACTGGTGCACCAATGGAAGTTGTAGAAAACCTTCAGGCTATTGAAGACGAAGGAGAGATCTACGAATCTATCGAAGAGGTATGGAGTGATTATCCTACCGACGAGGATTTCCTTTGGAACGAAGACGAATATTAATTAAAGCAATAAGCTTTAAGCAGCGCGCTTAGAGCTTTTTTGCCCTTTTTTATATATAAAATTCACACGATAAGCGTGTCAGTAAAACGCTTAAAGCATATTACTTTAAGCATAAAGCAAAAAATTTATGAGTTTTTTAAACAAAGTTCTTAAAGGGTTTTTGGGAGACAAAAAAGCGCAGGACCTAAAAGAAGTAAAAAAAGTTGTAACAAAAATCAAAGCTGTAGAACCAGCCATTCAACAGTTGACTGATGATGGACTGAGAGAAAAAACTGCTGAATTTAAAGAAAATATTAAATCTGCAACCAGCAAAATTACAGCGCAGATAGAACAGATAAAGGAGCAGGTGAAAAATTCACCTAATGTAGATGAAAAGGAAGCTCTTTTCACAAAAATTGAGGCTCTTAAAAAAGAATCATACGACATCGAAGAAAAAGTTCTTGGTCAAATTCTTCCTGAAGCTTTTGCATTGGTAAAAGAAACAGCTAGAAGATGGGCTCAGAATGGAGAAATCCGTACTACAGCAACAGACTGGGACAGACAATTGGCCGGAGCGGGTAAAGATTTCGTAGAGATTCAGGGCGATACTGCCATCTGGAAAAGCTCTTGGGACGCTGCCGGAACTCCTGTAGTCTGGGATATGGTCCATTATGATGTTCAGTTTATCGGAGGGGTTATTCTTCACAGCGGTAAAATTACCGAAATGGCAACCGGTGAAGGTAAAACTTTGGTAGGAACATTACCTATTTACTTAAATGCACTTTCTGAAAGAGGTGTTCACGTAGTAACGGTGAATGACTATCTTGCTAAAAGAGACTCCGCCTGGATGGGCCCTCTTTATCAGTTCCATGGAATGTCTATCGACTGTATCGATAACCACCAGCCGAACTCAGACGGAAGAAGAAAAGCATACAACTCGGATATTACATACGGAACGAATAACGAATTCGGTTTCGATTATCTAAGAGATAACATGGTAACTTCACCTTCAGAACTTGTGCAGAGAGAATTAAACTTTGCGATTGTGGATGAAGTGGATTCCGTATTGGTAGATGACGCCAGAACACCATTGATCATTTCGGGTCCGGTTCCTCAGGGAGACAGACAGGAATTCGATGTTCTTAAGCCTTCTATCGACAGAATCGTTGAAGTTCAGAAAAAAACGGTTTCCGCACTCTTTAATGAAGCGAAAAAATTAATCGCGGCAGGAAACACAAAAGAAGGAGGATTCAAATTACTACAATCTTACAGAGGTCTTCCTAAAAACAGACAGTTAATCAAATTCTTATCGGAAAGCGGAAACAGAGCATTGCTTCAGAAAGTTGAAGCGCAATACATGCAGGACAACAACCGTGACATGCCGATCGTAGATAAAGATCTTTATTTCGTTATCGAAGAGAAAAACAATCAGGTTGATCTTACCGATAAAGGAGTAGAATATATGTCTCAGGGGAATTCTGACAATAACTTCTTCGTTCTTCCGGATATCGGAACAGAAATCGCTGAAGTTGAAGCAAAAAACCTGACTAAAGAAGAAGAATTCGAAGCTAAAGAAAAACTTTTCTCTGAGTTCGCTGAAAAGTCTGAGCGTGTACACACGATGAGCCAGCTGTTAAAAGCATATACATTATTCGAAAAAGATGATGAATATGTAGTAATTGACGGTGAAGTAAAAATCGTTGACGAGCAGACAGGCCGTATCATGGAAGGAAGACGTTATTCAGACGGTCTTCACCAGGCGATCGAAGCTAAGGAAAATGTGAAAATTGAAGCTGCTACGCAGACGTTTGCAACAGTAACGCTTCAGAACTATTTCCGTATGTACAACAAGCTTGCGGGAATGACCGGTACTGCTGAAACAGAAGCAGGAGAGCTTTGGGAGATCTACAAATTAGATGTTGTGGTAATTCCTACCAACCGTGCTATTTTAAGACATGACAGACAGGATTTAGTTTTCAAAACTAACCGTGAAAAATATAACGCCGTTATTGAAGAAATTGAAAAATTAACAGCAGCAAAAAGACCTGTACTTGTAGGTACGACTTCTGTTGAAATCTCTCAATTACTTTCTAAGGCCCTTCAATTAAGAAAAATCCCACACCAGGTATTGAACGCGAAGCTTCACAAGAAAGAAGCTGAGATCGTTGCCGGAGCAGGACAGCCGGGCGTTGTAACCATTGCAACGAACATGGCAGGTCGTGGTACGGATATCAAGCTTACTAAAGAAGTAAAAGAAGCAGGTGGTTTGGCCATTATCGGTACTGAAAGACACGATTCAAGACGTGTAGACAGACAGCTTAGAGGTAGAGCGGGACGTCAGGGAGATCCTGGAAGTTCTCAGTTCTATGTATCTCTTGAAGATAACTTAATGCGTCTTTTCGGTTCTGAGAGAATCGCGAAAATGATGGACAGAATGGGTCATAAAGAGGGCGAAGTGATTCAGCATTCTATGATCAGCAAGTCTATTGAAAGAGCACAGAAGAAAGTAGAGGAAAACAACTTCGGGATCAGAAAGAGACTTCTTGAATATGATGACGTTATGAACAAACAACGTGACGTAATCTATAAGAGAAGAAAGAATGCTCTTTTTGGAGATCACCTTAAGTATGACATTACGAACATGATCTTCGATGTTTCAAATTCAATTGTTACCAAAGGAAAAGCGACAGGAAACTATAAAGATTTCGAATTCGATATCATTAAGTTCTTCACGATGGAATCTCCGGTTTCTGAAAATGATTTCAAGAGCAAGCAGATTCCTGAATTGACAGATTTTGTTTTCAAAGCGGCTCAGGAAGATTATAAAATGAAACTGAACTTACTGAAAGAGAAATCATTCCCGATCATTGAGAATGTATATCAGAATCAGGGTTCAATGTTTAAAATGATCCAGGTTCCTTTCTCAGACGGACACAAAACAATGACTATTGTGGCTGACCTGAAAGAAGCTTATGATACTCAGTGTGAAAGTTTGATCAACGATTTTGAAAAGAACATCACTTTATCCATCATCGATGAAAACTGGAAACTTCACCTTCGTGAAATGGATGACCTGAGAAGATCTTCTCAAGGTGCCGTTTACGAACAGAAAGATCCATTGGTGATTTACAAACAGGAATCATTCCACTTATTCAGTGAAATGGTAGACAAAATGAACAAAGAAATAATTTCTTTCCTATACAAAGGAGAAATCCCCGCTTAAGGAATTAATAATAAAATCTCATAAAAACCCCGCTTCAGCACAGACTGAAGCGGGGTTTTGTTATTCAGTGCTTAATGAATTCATGATAAATATCAATCCTGTTATTTATTTAGAACAATTAAAAACAATATATTTGCAAAAAATTTGACTGCTTCATGAAGCTAAAAACTGCAAAACGTTGGTTTAATTGGCATAAATGGACGAGCCTCATCTGTACCGTTTTCTTGCTGTATCTCTGTATCACAGGGTTACCGTTGATTTTTCATGAGGAAATTGAACATCTTTTAGAAGATAATAAGGAAGCTGTGTCCAAAGGTCAGCAGAAATTAAGTCTTGATAAACTGGCTACCATTGCAGAGTCAAAATATCCCGGAGAAAAGGTAAGATATGTCTTTTGGGATGAAAATGATAAAAATAAAGTTCTTTTTGACGTTGTTGACAAACCTGATGCGCCTTACGAAAAAAGCAAATATTTAGTTTTAAATGAATATACCGGCGAAGTTTTAGGGGCTCCTAAAACAGATGGTCTTATGAACATCATCCTAAAGCTTCACACAGATATGTTTCTCGGAATTCCGGGAAAACTTTTTTTAGGTCTGATGGGAATGCTTTTCATGATCTCCATTCTTTCAGGGATTGTTTTATATGGTCCTATTATGAAAAAATTTGATTTTGGAATGGTCCGCAAAAACAGATCAAAAAGGCTTAAATGGCTGGATACCCACAATTTATTGGGAATTGCCATTACAGCGTGGATGGCTGTTGTAGGATTTACGGGCGTAATCAACACGCTTTCAGATGTTATCTTAGGGCTTTGGCAGCAGGGACAGCTTGCAGAAATGACGGCTCCTTACAAAAATCAAAAACCGTTGACAGGAGATTTCAGCTCTCTTGAAGATGCTAAAAAATCTGCTGAGAAAACAATCAGTGACATGAAAGTGTCTGTGATTGTTTTTCCAGGCACTCCTTTTACAAGCAAACACCACTACGCCGTTTTTATGCGTGGTAATACAGAACTTACTTCCAAATTACTGAAACCGGTCTTAATCGATGCTAAAACGGGTGATGTCACAGAGTCAAGAGATATGCCCTGGTATGTCAATGCTCTTTTCATCTCCGAGCCACTCCACTTTGGAAACTATGGAGGTATGGTACTGAAAATTGTATGGACAATCTTTGATGTCTTCACCATTCTGGTACTTATTACAGGACTGTATTTGTGGATTGCGAGACGAAAATCAGAGAAACAACAGTGGAAACTCATTTCAAAAGACGAATAAAGATGAAAAACACCTTTCTAAAACTTTGGGGAATGCCCTTATTGCTGGCTTTTCTCTCTCTATTCGGATTGATCGCGGCATTACTGGGCGACGGTATATGGGATGTATTAGGATGGCTTACTTTATCTGTTCCGCTCTTTTTAATTATAAAACATTACTTAAAATAAACTTATCATAATGAAGAAACTAATCCTTAGTATATCCGTGCTTTCAAGCATTGTAGCTGTTGCCCAGCAGAAAGATACGGTAAATAGAACTAAAAGTATTGATGAAGTAATCCTCACCACCTACGTAAAAAAGGACAGTGAATATTCTAACAAAATGCCTTTAAAAGCTATAGAAGATCCACAGGTATATTCTTCAATTGATAAGGGTATTTTAGAGAACCAATTACTGTTTACTGTCGATGATGCTTTCAGAAACGTGGCCGGAGCACAGAAAATGTGGAGCGCTACCAACAGAGCTGGAGATGGTGGAATCTACCTGAACTTAAGAGGTTTTGTGGCAGGAAATTCTATCAGAAATGGCATGGTTGCACCAATAACAACTTCTATGGATGCAATTAATGTAGAAAGGATAGAAGTATTAAAAGGGCCTTCTGCTACTCTATTTGGAAGCAATGTAACTTCGTATGGAGGAGTTGTAAACAGAGTCACCAAAAAGCCTTTCGAAACATTTGCGGGAGCTGTTTCATTAGCAGGAGGAAGCTATAACTATTACAGAGTTCAGGCTGATGTTAATGCTCCGGTAACTAAAGATAAAAAAATATTATTCAGATTAAATACGGCGTATACCAATCAGGGGACTTTCCAGAAAACAAATGCTAAAAATGAGTTTTATGCATTCACTCCTTCCATTACGTATCGTCCTACCGACAATTTAGAGATCAATGCAGAACTGGAAATGTTTGAAACAAATTCCTATCCTGAAACTGCTTTTTTCTTCTATGTACCAAGTGCACAGCTAGGAGCAGACAGCATGGACAAAATTGAAAAATTAGGTTATAATTATAAGCAGACTTATTTAGGTGATGGGCTGAAAACCACTGGAAAAGCCAGAAACTTTTTCGGACAGGTTAACTATAAAATTAATGAGCACACCAAATCATCTACGAATGTAAGTACTTCTTATTCCAATTCAGATGGCTTCAACCCTTACTTCTACTTTGCACCTAAAGCAGCGGTCACTCTAAACCCAAATGATACAGAATTGGGCATAGTTAGAGCAGACCAGTCTACCAGAGACAGTAAAAGAACTTACTTCCAGCTTCAGCAGAATTTCAATTTCGATTTTAATATCGGAAGTGTAAGAAACAGAACGGTTGCAGGATTCGATTATATGAGAATGAATGACAATCAGTATTTTATGTTTACTAATTTTGACTGGGTTCCATTTAATGCTCCTGATTATTCCAATATGAACGGACAGACATTGTCTGCCATGTACAGCAATCTTCAAAACCAGCCTGATTTTGCAAAAAACAATACCTATATCAGTACAGGAAAGAAAGATACGTACAGTGGTTATATTTCCAACGTAATTACTCCAGTACAAGGGCTTAATATTTTAACATCTTTAAGATATGAAAGCTCTAATTTTAAAGGAGGACAAATAGGACAGAATATAGCAGGTGCATATACCCAGGCCGCGTGGTCTCCAAAATTCGGAATCGTCTATCAGATCATTCCCGAACAGGTATCAGTTTTTGGAAATTACCAAAACAGTTTCACAAGCAATGGATATTACATTGCTGATGCTGCCTCAAACCTGAAATTGTCAGACCCTGAAAGAGCTAATCAGTTTGAAGGAGGGCTTAAAACCAATCTTTTAAAAGGAAGGATTACAACGACATTGAGCTACTATAATATCAAAGTTAAAAATACCCTTCTCAATACCGGAGAATTTGTTCAGTCTACAGGAAAGGCAATCCAAAATCAGGCAGGTTTATTAAGAAGCCAGGGAGTGGAATTAGAAGCCAATGCATATCTGGTAAAAGGATTCTCTGTAATTGCAGGGGTGAGTTACAATGATATGAAATACACCGAAGCAGATGCTACCATAATAGGGAAAAGACCAGCAACAGCTTCATCTCCGTGGTTAGTTAACTTTAACGCCAGTTATCAGTTTCTTGATGGAAACTTAAAAGGCTTAGGATTCGGAGTTGGAGGAAACTATGCGAGTGACAACAAAATTGTCAACTCTACAACGATGGGAACTTTCATCCTTCCAAAATATCTGGTCCTGAATGCGAATGCCTTCTATGATACCAAAAAATTCAGAATCGGGGTAAAAGTAGACAACTTCACCAGCGAACATTACTGGAACGGATTTACAACGGCAAATGCACAGCCTCTTGCTAATGTGGTAGGAAGTTTCACTTACAAATTCTAATTCAGACACTACTTAAACAATGAAAAGAATAACGATAGGAGCAGCATTATTAACATCCATATTAGCTTTAGCTCAGGAAAAAGATACTATTAAATCAAATGATATCGAAGAAGTTGTGGTCAACGGAAGATATTATCAGAAATATAAACTTAACGAGGTTTCCGGATCATTAAGACTGCAAACCCCGATTATTGAACTTCCACAAAACGTACAGTCTATCAGCGGCCAGGTTTTGAATGACCAGATCACTTTAAATATGTCTGAAGGAATTGTCCGTAACGTAAGTGGTGCCAGAAAAGTAGAACACTGGGACAATGTGTATTCCAACGTTTTCATGAGAGGAGCAAGTATTGCTACTTATATGAACGGAATGAATGTTTCTTCCACATGGGGGCCTATCAACCCGGATGCGTCTATTATTGACAGGATAGAGTTCGTAAAAGGACCCGCAGGATTCATGGGATCTATGGGTGATCCGGCAGGATTTTATAATGTGGTAACAAAAAAACCAACAGGAAAATTTGCCAACAGTGTAAGATTCACAACGGGAAGCTACAATCTTTTCAGAGGAGAAGCAGATCTTGATGGCGTTATCGTGAAGGATGGCGTTTTGGATTACCGTTTAAACCTGATGGGTAGCTCCAACAAATCATGGTCAAAAAATGATAAGACCAGCAAAATAATCATTGCTCCGTCTATTACTTTCAGACCTACAAAAACTACGACATTTACAGCACAATATAACTACCAATTCTTAAAATTCAATCAGCCGGGAGCTTATTTAATGTCTAATGACGGCTATGCTTCATTGAATGTTCATACCAACTTTAATGACCCAAACTTCAAGAAAACAGAAGTGAAGGATCAAAGCTTATTCTTAACCCTGGATCAGAAATTATTCAAAGACTGGGTGTGGAGTACACAATATGCTTATATGGATATGAACTATGACGGTGGTTCATGGTGGGGAGGATTCTCTGGTTCAAACCCAAATATTCTCAGCAGATCTTTAAGCAACTGGCAGGCTCTCGGAAAAAACAATATATTCCAGACCTACGTGAGAGGAAGTTTAGAAACAGGAAATATTACGCATAAAATCATTGCCGGATTCGATTACGGAAATAGAAAATACCAGGCTGACTTCTCTTATTTAGGCGATGGAGGATCAATTGATATTTATAATATTGCTTACGGTGTAAATCCAAATACACTGCCTCCTGAAAGCGCTTATTATCTAAACAGAAATGCTAATTATTATAATGATCAGGGCGTAAAATATACTTCTTATTATGCTCAGGATCAAATAGGAATGCTTAATAATAAGTTACGTATTACACTGGCAGGAAGATATACAAGTGGAACAACATTTTCTGGATATCCTAATTCAGCGCCTATAAAAGCTGACCAGGCAGGAGAATTCACTCCAAGAGTGGGTGCCAGCTACTCTATTAAAGATGATTTCTCTGTGTATGGAGTTTTTGATAAAACGTTCGCGCCTCAGTCTGCAATGGGGATTAACGGATCTTCAATTACAGATCCTTTAAAAGGGCAGAATATTGAATTTGGACTAAAAAAAGACTGGATGGGAGGAAAATGGAACTCTACCGTCGCAGTATATGAAATCCGAAGAAAAAACATTTTGGTTGCCGGAAATATAAATGATAACAGCGGAAATGCTTTTATGATTCCAACTGGGGAACAAAGATCTCGTGGTTTTGAAGCCGATATCAAAGGAGAAATTGTAAGAGGATTAAACATTGTGGTAAACTATGCTTATACAGATGCCAAAACAAACAAAGACAGTGATGCTTCAAAAATTGGTCAGCAATCTCCCGGAAATGCTAAAAACGTACAGAACACCTGGTTAAGCTACAGGTTTGAACATGGGAATCTAAAAGGATTCGGTATTTCTGCTGGATATCAGTATCAGGGAGGAAGACAGTCTTGGTTCGGAACCACCGCAAAATATGACCAGAGTCTGGAAGATTACTTTGACACCAACTTCGGGATCTCTTATGTGGCTAAAAAATTCGATGTTAATCTATTGCTGAACAATGTTCTGAACAGAAAGCTTTACAGCGGTTACAGATCAGATGACGGTTCTTACGCTTGGATCTACAATGCTCCACGTAACTGGAGACTATCAATAGGATATAAATTTTAAAGAATCAAAAGTTAGCCTCTTCGGAGGTTAACTTTTTGCTATGAAGAAAAGGCACCCCCATAAAAAGAAAATTTCTTTTACAAAAAAATGGTCTGCCAAACTGCATTTGTGGTTTGGTTTGTCCGTTGGTATCATTGTTTTCATCGTTTCGCTTACCGGAACTCTGTATGTTTTTAAAGACGAAATACAGAACATCCTCCGAAAAGAAGCGATGTATGTAAAGGAAACAACAACCTCGCCCCTTTCTATTGCCATCCTGAAGGAAAAAGTCAGTCTCGAACTCAATGAAAAATTTCCGGTGAATGCCGTGGAAATTTCTTTGGACAAAAATAGATCTTACCGTTTTTCTTACTATGAAAAAAACAAAAAAGGCTGGAATTATTTTGAAGAAGTTAAAATCAATAAGCTCGTCTATGTAGATCAGTATACCGGAAAAATTTTAGCGGTTTACAATGAAAAATATGACCTTTTTCCTATTTTAAAATCCATTCACTGGAGTTTATTATTAAAAGCAGATTGGGGGAAATATGTCATAGGAATTCCTACCGTCCTGTTTATTTTCATGCTCATCACCGGAATTGTATTATGGTGGCCAAAGAACAAAAAAGCAAGAAAAGGACGCTTCTGGTTCAGCTGGGAAAATGTAAAAACCTGGAAACGTAAAAACTATGATCTTCATAATGTACTAGGCTTCTATGCCTCATTTTTCGCTTTACTGATCAGCATTACAGGAATCTATTTTGCATATCCGTATGTAAAAAACACGTTCAATCTTGCCCTGTCAGGATCTTTGGAACAGCCGAAAGAAAAGGAAATCAAATCTCCCGACTCTCTGATGGCTAAAAACCCTTCGGTCTATGACCTTACGGCTCAGGAAACAAGAAAACTTTATGCCCACTCTTCCAGTTTCAGAATTCCACTGAACGGAAAAAATAAAAAAGGAAAAGAATTAAAGAACATTCCGGTGACCATATACGGAGAAGAGGGACGTTTCAGCGAAAGGAATTCATTGGTCTTTGACAAATATTCAGGAAAACTGCTGGCGGAAAAACCTCATCAGAAACTGAACAATGCAGAAAAATACGCCAATGCCAATTACGACATCCATACAGGTTCTTACTTTGGGCTGTTTGGAAAAATTTTATGGTTCATTACCGGACTCATCTGTACTTCACTTCCTGTGACAGGATTTCTGGTATGGTGGGGAAAACAAAAAAAACAAGGAAAGAAAATATAATGAAAAAAGCGCTTTTATCAGCCGCATGCTTAGGGTCGGCAACTGTTTTTGCACAGGTTAAAGACAGTGTCCAGACCAACAGCGTGGATGAAGTCGTGATGACTGCTTCCAGAAAAAAAGAAAGTATCAAAGAAATACCAAGCTCAGTAACGATCGTTGCCGAAAAGCAGATCCAATCTCAGCTGACTGTTAATTCAGACATCACCAGTATTCTTCAATATACGGTTCCCAGTTTAGGAACCAACTCCGGACAGACTTCCAACACAGGACAGACTTTAAGAGGGCGTCAGGTTCTTGTCCTTATCGACGGAATTCCCCAGTCTACTCCACTCAGAAACGGAGCAAGAGACATCAGGTCTATCGATCCTTCAGTGATTGAAAGAATCGAAGTCATCAAAGGAGCATCATCTATCTACGGAAACGGTGCAGATGGTGGGATCATCAACTATATCACGAGAAGAAGCAAGTCCGATAAAAAGATTTCAGGATTGAGCCAGATAGGCTTTACAGGCCAGGCTTATGGCGGAACACTAGGAGTAAGAGCCAGCCAGCTTTTATCCGGAAAGGTGAATAAATTCGATTATGTTTTCTCTCTTGCCTACGAAAGAACGGGCTACATGAAGGATGCAGATGGAGTAAGCCTCTCTCCTACTTACAGCACCGCAAAAATGGACAACTACAACGGGATGCTTAAAATAGGGTATGATATCAACAAAGATCAAAGGATTGAAGCTTCCTACATCGGATATTCCTCCAGATCTGACCTCAGCTTAGGATTGGCAACCGGGAAATATGGCATTAAACCAACCATTGGAGAAGGCGTAGGAAAAAATCTGGAAACGACTCCTCAGGGAACTCCTAAAAACCACAATTTCAGAATTAACTATGATAACCAAAATCTATTCTGGGGAACTACTTCACTGAATTTCAATGCCTACATGCAGGATTTCAAAACCGTATATGGATACAGCGACACGTTCTTCGGAGGAGGACAGTCCAATGTGATCTCTAAAAAATACGGAGCCAGAATTAACTTTGACACCAAACTTTGGAGCGCTCAAAATTCGCAGGCTGAAATCATGTACGGAATGGATATCCTGAATGACCAGACCGTTCAGAAACTGGAAGACGGCCGCTACTGGACACCGGACATGAATATGACCAACCTGGCCCCTTTCCTATTGGTTAAAGTTGATTTATTAAAGAAACTGACCATCAAAGGAGGTCTTCGCTACGAAAACATGAGCGTGAAAGCAGGTGACTTTAATACCCTTTCTTCCATTAAAAGTGACGGAACTTTTACAACAAGCATTTTTGTGACCAGAGGAAAGCTAAAATATAATGCATTGGTAGCCAATTTAGGGGTACGTTACAACGTTGAACCTTTCCTAAACCTGTTCGGAAGTTTTTCACAATCCTATTCTATCAACGAGCTGGGAAGAATTCTGAGAACATCTACTCAGGGAACCATTCAGAATCTTGAAACCAAACCGATCATCGTGAATAATTATGAATTTGGTGCTACAGGACAGATTTCAAAATGGGTCAACTATGAGATCACCTCTTATGTAAGTACTTCAAAGCTGGGCGCATCATTTGTGCAAAGTGCAGACAGAGCATTAACCATTCAGAGATCACCGGAAATTGTGTACGGAGTTGAAGGATTCCTTCATTTCACACCAGCCAAATGGGTCAATTTCGGAGGAAGCTACAGCTGGATGGAAGGAATTACTTCCGTAAAAGATGACGGAGATTACTCAGCAAAGATTAACAACAGCAGAATTTCTGCACCTAAAGTGCTGGCCTATGTTCAGTTCAGACCTATCCCAACATTATCTCTTGGTGTTGATATGCTGCATGCCTTTGAGCAGGACAGATTCCAGCCTAATGCAAAAACAGGACTGTATGTATACGGAGAAGGTTATGTTCCTGATTATACCGTTTTCAACTTTAAAGCAAGCTACGAAGTCAATAGAAACTGGAAGGTCTCTTTAGGGGTAGAAAACGTGTTCAACAAAATGTATCAGCCTGCTATTGCCTGGTGGTCTGCACGTGACAGTGAGTTCGTAAATTCATTGGGAACAAGAGGTACGGCAATGCTTGAATATAAATTTTAATTAAACTAAATAAAAAGTAAAACTTATCTTTGTGATACTTTGAACTGCGATATGAAGAAAAAACATCATCATAAAAATAAGCCTGGATTCTTTAAAAAATGGTCTGCCAAACTGCATCTGTGGTTTGGTCTGGGGATTGGCTTTCTGATCTTTATCATTTCCATTACAGGAGCACTCTATGTTTTTAAAGACGAAATAGAAAACCTCACCAGAAAGGATGTGATCTTTCACAATGAACAAAATATAGATCAGAAAAAGGTTCTTCCTATCCGACTGATGGAAAAGACCGTGGTGGAGCAGGTAAAAGAAAAATACCCTGTACACTGGGTGAACATTCCCATCGACAAAAAGAGATCCTATGTATTTTACTGGTATGAGCACAACACGAAAGCCTGGAATTACTTTGAAGAACTTCCGGTCTATAAAGCCGCCTATGTAAATCCTTATAACGGAAAAGTTCTAAGAGTCTATGATGAAAAGAACGGATTTTTCAATATCGTAAAAATGATTCACTGGAGCTTCCTGTTGAAGCAGGACTGGGGACCTTATGTAGTGGGAATCCCCGTGATCATCTTCCTGATTATGCTTATCTCCGGAATTGTACTTTGGTGGCCTAAAAACAAGGCAGCAAGAAAACAACGCTTCTCATTCAAATGGAAAAATATCAAAAGCTGGAAACGAAAGAATTATGACCTTCACAATATCTTAGGATTCTATTCATCTATCTTTGCTTTAGTCTTCACGATCACAGGATTATTTTATGCCTACTTTGTGGTACAGGCGATGATCTACGTGATCTTCTCCGGCGGAGAAACGAAATATCCGGATTTCTCCCACATTAAAACCAAAGCTCCGATAGAATTAAGAACTGAAGGAACACTGGATAAAGTCATCAATACCGTTATTCTGAAATACCCGGATGCATTCGGTTTTGCCATTGATCTTGGCCATGAGCATATGGACGATCATGAGCATCCGAACTTTGAAGTCTATGTAAAACATCTTTCTTACTCTTATCACAAAAGCAGCAGTCTGATCTTTGATGAAAACTCAGGAGAGCTTCTTCACACCCACGATCCAAAGGACAAAAACTTTGGTGAGAAAACCGTCAATGCCAACTACGACATCCACGTTGGAGCTATTTTAGGGCTTCCTACAAAGATCATTGCATTTGTTGTCAGCCTGATCTGCGCATCACTGCCTGTGACAGGATTCATGATTTGGTGGGGAAGAAGAAAAAAGAAACCGGTAAAAACGGCGTAAAAGTTTTTTAAATAAAAGTTTTGTTAATAATCCATTAATACAATCTTTTTTATAATTTTAACCCTTTAGAATTTATAAATAGAAATGTCATTAATAGATTTATCAAAACAGGTTGCTCTCGGAATTGATATTGGCGGAACCAATACAAAATTCGGAGTGGTGAACCACCGAGGTGAAGTTCTGGAAAAAGGAAATCTGAGAACTGATGAATACGAGCAGGTAGAAGACTTTATCGATGCTTTATACGAACAGGTTAAACCCCTGATCGATAAATACGGTACAGAAAAAAACTTTGACGGTATCGGAGTAGGCGCTCCTAATGCCAACTATTATAAAGGAACCATTGAACAGGCACCCAATTTACCATGGAAAGGACTCGTTCCTTTCAGTGAGCTGATGAAAGCCAAATTCGATCTTCCGTGTACCATTACCAATGATGCCAATGCGGCAGCCCTTGGAGAAATGCTTTTCGGAGCTGCACGCGGGATGAAAGATTTCATCATGATCACTTTGGGAACCGGTGTAGGCAGCGGAATTATTTCCAACGGAAGCCTGATTTACGGACATGACGGATTTGCAGGAGAATTGGGTCACACCATTGTAAAACCTGGGGGAAGAAAGCACTGGAGTACAGGATCTGAGGGAAGTCTGGAAGCGTATGCATCCGCAACAGGAATTGCGATCACCGCTAAAAAGATGAGAGCAGAGTTTCCTGAATCTATGCTGAATCAATATCCTGAAGAAACGATCAATTCAAAAACGGTACACGAGTGTGCGTTGAAAGGCGACCTTATCGCGACTGAAGTATTCAGATATACAGGACAAAAGCTGGGTGAGGCATTAGCGAATTTCGTGATGTTTTCTTCACCTGAAGCGATTCTTCTATTTGGAGGTGTCATCAAGGCCGGTGATTTCATTTTAAAGCCTGCCAAACTTCATATGGAGAGAAATCTTCTTCCGATCTTTAGAAATAAAGTAAAATTGGTTTTCAGTGAGCTGGACGAAGCCGATGCTGCCATTCTTGGAGCAAGTGCTTTGGTTTGGGAAAAATAACTGAAAAACGATTTTAAAATAATAATGAAAGCATCCTTTGGGGTGCTTTTTTTGTTTGAAGCAGGCTGCTATTTTCCAACAAACTCTGCTAATCCGGCAATTTTTTTTGATAAACGCAAAGGCGCAAATCTTTTCCCTATTCGAATGCTTTAAGGCGCAAGGATTTTATCTGCGATAAAATTGTATACCGCTGTCATTGCGAGGAGCAAAGCGACGAAGCAATCTCATCATCACATTGCTGATAATCTTTGATTTTCTTGCACCTTAAAAAGGCTCTTTAACGTACAGCCTTGCGCCTTTGCGTTTATCCAACTTATAAAACTCTATATTCCCCAATACCTAAAAAATAGCATATCAATTCTGTTTTAAATCATCGGATTTCTCATCCAAAATGAAAAACTTTTTTCTTACTTTTGATTGGTTTTTTACTGATTTTGTGTCATCGCTGAACAGGAAAAACCGTAAATAAAATAATCAACAGACAATGGATAACAATAATTTAGAACAGATCACTTTCGGAGGCGGATGCTTCTGGTGTGTGGAAAGCTGTTTCAATATGCTTAAAGGCGTTCATTCTGCCATATCAGGATATTCGGGAGGTCACAAAGACAATCCGACCTATGAGGAAGTATGTACAGGAGAAACCGGGCATGCGGAAGTGGTGCAGATTACATTTGATCCAAACATCATTTCTTATGCACAGCTGATGGATGTATTCTTCTTCCTTCATGATCCTACCCAACTGAACAGACAGGGCAATGATATCGGAACACAATACCGTTCTGTGATCTATTATAAAGACGAGGCTGAAAAGGTGAAAGCTGAAGAAGCCCTTAAAAAATCTGAAGCATCAGGAAAATGGCAGGGAACCTACGTAACGGAAGTTACCCAATTTGAGAAGTTCTGGCCGGCAGAACAGTATCACCAGGGGTATTACAACGTCAATCCCAACCAACCGTATTGTAGCGCCGTAGTAGGCCCGAAGATCCAGAAGTTTAAAAAACATTTTGGAGAATTGGGAATGCTGAATGAGGCGTAAAAAATATAAAAGCGAATATCTAGTAGATGTTCGCTTTTTTTATGTCTAAATTATTCTTCAACCTCTATTGAATCTTTTGGCTTTCCTGCATATTTATAAATAATAGTAGAGGTTGATTTTCTCAATTCCCTCCCATTTTCCGGATCTACTCCATCATCTGTAAAAAATTCAACATTTCCATAAAACTTTGAATACCATGTTTTTCCAAGAGCATTAGCCTCTGTCAGGGTATCTTTTCTTTTGATCTTTCTAAAATGCAGAAATACATGCTCGTTCATAGCCTTTACTTCCAGTCCAGGTCTTATAAAGCTACTGTCCGTAGCAATATATCTTTCCCCACCCCAATACATATATTTTTTATCTGTAGCCACTTGTAAACCCGACATAAGGCTTAATGGAAACGAAGAGCCATTAGATATCTTCTTATTATTAGAGAAAACTACATTTCCTGTGACGAGACATAAAAGCAATGCAATCTCCATGATCCCTAAACCATTCTGTTTCATAAAATCAGGTAGTTTGAAATGCTGCTCATTGGTAATATTGATATTCAGATTCGAAAACTTCTCAGATAAAGACTCTTCATCTTCATCTACTTTTATTTTAACGGTCGTTTTATTGATTGTTTCATCTTTCTTAATAAAAGTTCCGGAAAAATCTGTGAAGTCTGTATAACCTAAGTATTCACTAAGCTTATTCAGAATTTTTATGTCTTTTATATTGGGTTCTTTATTATCCCGTACACAAGCATCATAGTACCTAACGAAGGTCTTTTCGTTAATTATAAACTTTAGCTTTTTCTCAAAATAATCAACAAGTTCTTTACACCAACCATTCTTAGTGCTTTCAGCAGGAAAATCCTTTCTTGCCTTCTCAAATACCTCATGAATTAGTAGTTTTTTCTTGGACATATATAGTTTTTTCAGTCTTTACAAAATAGGTGATTATCTATCATACCACATTACGGATTCCCATAAGGCCTCCGTTGTCCAAAACGTGTCCACAGATGTCCAAAACGTGTCTAACATCTGCGTCATCATTTGCCGCATCTTTGCTTCAGAAATCAGTGACAAACAAAACATTACAAAAACAAATTTACAAAACTGATTTCAAACTCACCAGATAAAACGGAGGAAAACTCCGGGTTGGGAAGCAGATGTTTCTCCTCCGTTTTTGAAGGTTCACTTCCCAAAAAAAATTAGAAGCGCTTCGAAATTTTAAACGTGTACTGCTCGTGATCAAAAATCATGAGAGGAAGAAAAACAGTCTAAAAACTTCAAAATTTTAAGGAAATGATCCAGTTTATATTAATGCTAATAGGTTTAGCATTTTCAAATAATAACGCTAATACAGCAACAAATAATAACGACCAACCTATTCCGGTAACTATGCAGACGAGTTCAGACGGAGACGGAGTAAACCCGGGAGGTTCGGAAGGAGACACCAGCGGAGAAACTGGGCAAATTCCTCCTCCTAAGAAATAATTAAAATAGAAGGGCGATGTTTATCGCCCTTTTTTTATATTTAGCTACTAATTAACTGTAATCCATGGCAAATCTCAAGTTTATAATTTTATTTTTATTTTTCTTCATGATCAATTGTAATGATTCAGAAAAAAATATAAAAAAACAAAAAACACCCACCACAGTAGAAGCTGACAAAATTTTTGAAGAAGCCAAAAATCAATATAACGAGTCTGAGAATAAAAAAGCATTTTTATCATTCTCCAAGGCAGAAAACATTTACAAGCAGAACAAGGATACCCTTAACATAGCATCATCCTTAATTTATAAAGCTTTTATCTTAAATAATATTGGCGATTATTATTCAAGCAATGAAAGATCTGTAGAAGCTCTTAGTTTATTGTCTGAGCCTAAAGACAGTGCATACTTACCTTCAATCTATAATAACTTAGCTATTTCTGAAAAAAATCTAAAGCGTTATTCAGAGTCGCTTAAGTGGTATAATAAAGCTTTAAACTTAAATTCAGATAAACAACATCAATTTACACTCGAGAATAATATTGCAGATCTTTATACAAAGTTGAAACAATATTCAAAGAGTGTCAAAATTTATGATTCCCTTCTTAATGATAAAAATCTGCAAAAAAACACAATAAATTATGCCCGAATATTTGATAACTACAATTATTCCAAGTGGCTCGAAAATAATACATACAATCCTGAAAATAATCTATTATATATTTTAGATGTAAAAAAAGAACTGAAGGATGTCCCAGGACAAATATCCACACATTCTCATTTAGCAGAATATTATGCCTTATTGAATACTGATAAAGCTTTATATCATACCTATGAAAAGTATAAACTATCAGATATCATTAAGAACCCAATCGATAAATTAGAATCCTTGCAAAGCTTAATTGAACTAGACAAAACACAAAACACAAAAAAGCACTTTCAAGAATATAAATATCTAAATGACAGCATACAATCTTCTAAAGATGAAGCAAAAAACAGTTTTGCCCTTATAGAATATGATGTGGAAAAAAAAGAAACAGAAAATCAACAATTAAAACTTAAAACAGCAGAAGATAAAATAAAAATTATAATACGAAATGTCGGATTAGGAGGGTTATCATTATTAGTAATCGGAGGGTTCTTTTGGTATAGAAAAAGAAAAAAAAGGCTTGAACAAGAGAATGAGCTAAAGATCAAAGAAAACCAGCTAAGAATCTCCAAAAAAATCCACGACGTCGTAGCCAACGGCATCTACCAGGTGATGACCAAAATAGAAAACCAGGAAGATTTTGATAAGGAACATGCACTAGATGAACTTGAATTTGTTTACGAGAAATCAAGGGACATTTCATACGAAAAACCGGATCATGAAAATGATAAAAAAGATTTCAAAGAAAAAATATCAACCCTGATCGCTTCTTTCAAGAACGAAAATACAGAAACCTATACGGTAGGAAATGATGCCGAAATCTGGGCTTGTGTTTCCCAATCTTCTTTTGATGAAGTCTATCAAGTCGTACGGGAAATGCTGGTGAATATGAAAAAACACAGTCAGGCTTCGCGTGTTATTTTTAAGTTTGAAAGAATTGATGATTCAGTCAAAATCCAATATACAGACGACGGAATCGGAATTCCCGGTGATATGATCTATAAAAATGGTCTTACAAATACGGGAACCCGTATTGCCGCTATCAATGGAGCTATTATTTTTGACAATAAATCTGAACAGGGGCTGAAGATTACGATCTCATTTCCTGTTTCTTAAAAAAGACCTAAACGAATGTTCAAAAAAATTTTAATAGCCGAAGACCACGAGAGCATCAGTATTTCTATCCAGAAAACATTGGAAGAGCTCAACATTCCGAATGTAGATTATGTGTATTATTGTGATGATGCATTAGCCAAAGTTCAAAAAGCCCTCCGTGAGGAAAAACCTTATGATCTGCTGATCACAGATCTTTACTATGAAGAGGATCACCGGGACCAGAAACTTAAAGACGGTAGAGATTTAATACAGAAGGTAAAAGAATTGCAGCCTTCTTTAAAAGTGATTGTCTTTTCTGCAGAACATAAATCAGGAATTATTGATTCTTTGTTTAATAAGTTTAAAATCAACGGCTATGTCCGTAAGGCAAGAAACGACTCCAAAGAGTTGAAAAAATCTATTGCCTCCGTTTTTATTAATGAAAATTATTTATCCCTCGATTTGAAACATGACGTCAAAAAACTGAATAGTTATGAGTTCTCTGCTTATGACATTGCTTTGGTTTCTCTTCTGTCAAAAGGAATTTTACAGAAAAACATTCCTTTGCATCTCCAGGAGAAAGACATTAAACCCTACAGCTTAAGCAGCGTAGAAAAAAAACTGAACAGCCTGAAAGAAGATCTTGAGGTTTCCAGCAATGAACATCTGGTAGCATTCTGCAAAGACCTCGGAATTATTTAATCTTGTCTACATATTGTATAAAACCTTTCAACTAGTTGGAAGGTTTTTTCTTTTACGGATTCCCGTAAGGATAGAGCTTAAAGGCTTTATATTTTTGTAATAAATAAAACTTTAAAATAATGGAAAGATATTCAAACAACAATGGTGATTCAGGCGTTTCAGGTTACTCTATCGGGTCGGATTACATAGAGGTAGAATTTTCAACTGGCAGTATTTACGAATATACCTATTCCAGTGCCGGAAAAGCTAATATCGAAATGATGATAGACTTAGCCAGATCAGGGAGTGGATTAAACGGATTCATAAACAGATATGTAAAAAATAAATATTCAAGAAAAATAAGATAACATATGGAAACTCAAAATGAAACTAAATTTTACCAAGACAGTGCTGTTACAGTAACACAGTCTCGATTTGTTACTCAATCAAAAACATATGCAATGAGAAACATCTCTTCTGTTCATGTTTTTGAAATCATAAAGAGCAAAACAAAAGCAATTTTAATGGTTGTTTTCGGACTACTTTTTCTTTTTTCAAAAGACATTTTTTGGATAGGACTCATAATCATTGTCTTAGGAATCTTGTGGCTGTTTTCTATTAAAAATGAATATGCAGTGAGAATAAGTACTAACGCAGGAGAAGCTAACAGCATCATTTCAAAAAACAAAGATTACATTCAAAAAATTGTTAATGCATTAAATGATGCAATCATTCATAGAGGCTAAAATAAAAAAACTAATAACCACGAAAACCATTACCATATAAAAACTAATACCCATGAAAAAACTACTATTCACAGCCCTTTTGGCGACAGGTTTACTTCTTCCGGCGAGCTTTACAGCAACAGGAAACACTGTTATTTCCAAAACAGAACTATCCTCTAAAAAACAAAAGAAAAAGGCGAAAAAGAGCAAAGGCAGTTCCAGCTCCGGTTCTAAAAGATCAAAATCGTATTATTCACAGAACAAAAACTGTACTTACAATGGAAGTCAGCTGTATGTTGGGAAAAGAGGAGGCTGCTATTATTATACCGGAAGCAGCAAACAATATGTAGACAGATCATACTGTTCCGGATGCAACTAATCTAAAGTCATGGTGGAGAATTATATTGAACCTCTGACCTCAATAACTTCCCTCCTCCAGCTTCGAACTTCCTAACTAAAAAAATACTCACCATATAAAAAAAGCGAAGAGAGATCTTCGCTTTTTATTTTCTTATCATTTCCGTATGCGGAATATCGTCTTCCAGGTATTTCTTCCCGGTATCTACAAATCCGAATTCGGAATAAAATCTCAATAAATAATCCTGTGCTGAAATCTTAATCTCAGAAGTATGGAAACGGTTTTCTATCGTTTCTACAGCATATCTGATCAGCTGTCTGCCAAGGTTTTTACCTCTCGCCTGCTCTGTTGTGAGAACCCTTCCGAAAGAAGTTTCATCAAATTTGATTCCCTTATCAAAAACACGGCAATAAGCCAGAATTTGCTCATCTTCTTCCGCCCAGATGTGAATTCCCTTTTGGTCATTATTATCCAGATCAGGGTACGGGCAGTTTTGCTCGATCACAAAAACATCGATCCGTGCTTTCAGGATGGCATACAGTTCAGGAACCGTAAACTCATCGAAGGTTTTAATTTTCCAGATTATATTACTCATCCTCAAAATTTACACTATTATTTTTCAGGAATTCATTCGTGATCTGAATGAAGTTCAGGATTTCGTCGCCGCCGGTTTTCTTTTCCGCAGAAGTCACATACAACTCAGGAAGATCATCCCACGTTTTATGCAGTTCATTTTTATAATTTTCCACATTTTGAATGGTAACATTCGGCTTCAGCTTATCTGCTTTTGTGAAAACAATCGAAAAAGGAATTCCGCTTTCTCCGCACCACTGGATAAATTCTAAATCGATCTTTTGTGGCGTATGTCTGGAATCTACCAAAACAAAAAGATTCACCAGATTTCTTCTGTTAAGGATGTAATTGGTGATCAATTTTTCAAAATCCTTTCTGATAGATTTCGAAACTTTTGCATATCCGTACCCTGGTAAATCTGTCAGATACCAGTTTTCATTCACTAAAAAATGATTGATCAGCTGAGTTTTCCCTGGAGTTCCGGAAGTCTTTGCCAGGTCTTTGTGATTCATCATTGCATTGATCAATGAGGATTTTCCAACATTAGACCTTCCGATAAAAGCATACTCAGGCATCGTAGGTTCAGGACATTCCTGCCATTTCCCGCTACTTTTTACAAATTCTGCCGTTTTTATAACCATTTTTGAATATTTTTTAGAAAAACAAACCATTAAGAAAAGCTCTTAATGGTTTATTATTATTTGTTTTAAACTTTATCTTTTAACCAGTTGTACAGAATTTCATTGAATTCGTCCGGTTTTTCCATCATCGCGGCATGTCCGCATTTCTCAATCCAGAAGAGATCTGAATTTGGGATAAACTTATGCATATCTTCAGCTACATCAGGAGGCGTTACGTTATCCTGTCTTCCCCAGATCAGACATGTAGGTGTCAAAATCTTCGGAAGATCATTCAGCATATTGTGTTTGATGGCGCTTCTGGCCAGCATTACCGTTTTTATTCCTTTCATTCTGTCGTTCACCACAGAGAAAACCTCGTCTACAAGATCTTCTGTAGCGATAGCAGGGTCATAAAAAACCTCTTCCGTCTTCTTCCTTATATAGGAACGGTCATTTTTTCTCGGAAAACTGTCCCCGAAAGTTCTTTCATACAATCCCGAGCTTCCTGTTAAAACAAGATTCTTTACCAGATCCGGTCTTGCCAAAGTCATGATAAGTCCCACATGACCGCCCATAGAGTTTCCTACAATGGTGACAGGTGCGGAGATGTTACTCTCTATAAACTTGATAATATATTTTGCAATAGTGGTAAGATTCGTATTGAGTACCGGCAGATCGTAGATAGGCAACTGAGGAACATAAACCTTGAACCCCCTTTCCGAAAAAAAATCTACCATCTTATCGAAATTACTCAAACCACCCATTAAACCGTGCAACAGCACCAATGGATGTCCTTCTCCCGCCTCTATAAAAGTATATTTCTTTTCTTTTTTTGTACTAAATATCATAAAATGCCTTAATAAAGCTCTGCAAAAATACAAATTAAACCTCAAAAAATTTTTGATTACCCTAATTTAAAGTAAAAATAATATAATATCCCCCTTTTTGTTGACTTTTTTCAAAACCTCTTTATTATGGCCTGAATAATAGTTTTTACAACAGGCAACATATCAAATACTTACACCCATGAAATTGAATCATTAATAAAACTTATTAACATTAAGTCAAAAAGTGGGAAAAAGTGGGAAATTTTGGAAATTATTATATAAATTTGTCCCAAATGAAAAGTTTCATTGGAACATATGAGTGTAAAATTGACGACAAAGGCCGGTTAAAAGTTCCCTCCTCCCTGATCAAACAGATGGAAAACTTCGACGATAAGGCGTTTGTAGTCAAGAGATCTGTGTTCCAACCTTGCCTAGAAGTTTATCCCATGAATGCGTGGGACCAACTGATGGGCAAAATTAATAAGCTAAACAGATTCATTAAAAAGAATGCTGATTTCATTCGAATGTTTACGGCAGGGGTAAAAACAGTAGAGCTGGACAATGCAGGAAGACTTCAGATCTCAAAAGATCTGGTGAATTTTGCAAACCTTCAGAAAGACACGGTGATTACCAGCGCAGGAGAGCTTTTTGAAATTTGGGATAAAGAAGCCTATGAAAAGGTGATCTCTACCAACGAAGCTGATTTTGCGAGCCTGGCCGAAGATGTGATGGGCGCTTTCGATGAAGAATAAACCGCGCTTGCTGTAAAAGGCAAGGTAAAAAACACAATTAAGTATGTACCACAACCCCGTTTTATTGAAGCAGAGCGTTGATGATTTGGTGACGAATCCTGACGGAATATACGTGGACTGCACTTTTGGAGGAGGAGGCCACTCAAGAGAAATTCTGAGCAGACTTTCAGAGAAGGGAAAACTTTTCAGTTTCGACCAGGATCTGGATGCCCTTAAAAATACGATCGATGATCCCAGATTTACGCTGGTGAATCAGAATTTCAGGTTTCTGGAAAATTCCATGCTGATGTATGGGGTTTCTCATGTAGACGGCGTATTGGCCGATCTTGGTGTTTCATCTCATCAGTTTGATGAGGCGGAAAGAGGTTTCTCTACCAGAAACAATGCACCGCTGGACATGAGAATGAACGTTATGCAGAGTCTTGATGCCAAAAGAGTGATCAATGAATATGAAGAAACTGAGCTTGCCGATATATTTTATTATTACGGCGAATTGAGAGAAGCCCGAAAATTGGCAAGAGACATCGTTCATCACAGAAAAACAAAAATCATAAATACGACCGAGGATCTGAAAAAGCTTTTCAGCTATCTTCCGCCTCATAAAGTGAATAAATTCTATGCTCAGCTTTTCCAGGCGATCAGAATAGAAGTTAATCAAGAGTTGGAAGCACTGAAAGAAATGCTGGTTCAGGCACTGAATGTCCTAAGACCGGAAGGAAGACTTGTTGTGATCTCTTACCATTCACTGGAAGACCGTCTCGTAAAAAGATTCCTGAAAAACGGAATGTTTGAAGGCGAGCAACAGAGAGATATCTACGGAAATTATAAAAAGGTCTTTGAATTGCTTAAGAGTAAAGCGATCATCCCGGATGATAAGGAGATTGAGGAAAACTCAAGAGCAAGAAGTGCAAAAATGAGAACAGGAATTAAAGTGTAAAAGTGAATTGTCAATTGTTAATTGTGAAAAATTGACCATTGACAAGCAAAGCGAATTCACTGTAAAATAATTTAACACAGAATTTTGGCAAAAAGAACAACAAACCGCCCTCAGAAAAGACTCACTTTTATAGACATTATAAAAGGAAACTTTCTGAACCGTGATGAGATCAAAACTCATTACAAGTATTTTTTACTGTTGTTCATTCTGATGATGGCAATGATTTATAGCAATCACCTTGTCAACAAAAAGATCAAAATTGTCAATGCTTTAAAAGAAGAGACTGAAGAATACAAATCGAGAAACGCTTATGCCCAGAGTAAGCTGATCAAAGTAAAAATGGAATCGCAACTGGGGAAGGAAGTAGCAAAGGACTCACTGATGACTTTGGAAAACCATCCTCATAAACTGCTAATAAAACTAGACAGTACAGATGCAAAAACAAAATGAATACGATAACAAACGTAAAAAGACGTTAAGATGGGGCTACTTGTTCGCAGTAGGAGTCCTGTGTGTATTTGTGCTGTTTCTTGCGAGAATTGTAATCCTGCAAAACACTAATGTTCAGGAGATTAAAGATGATTACATTAATAAGAACTACCGCGAAGCCACTTTAAAAGCTGCCCGCGGAAATCTGTTTGCTTCAGACGGATCCATTCTGGCCACCACCGTAATGCGCTATGACATCTATCTTGATTTTAAAACAATGAAAGATACAATCTACAGCAATAATATCGGAGCGCTGACAGATTCTCTAAGCAAAATGTTCGGAAAATCCAGAGGAGAATTCAGACAGAAATTTGACGAGCAGAAAAAAAAGAAAAACCAGTACTACACATTGGTTAAAGGCCTTGATTTTGACCAATACGACAGAATCAGAAACTTTCCGGTCTTCAAAAAAGGAAAAAACAAAGGAGGTTTCATCGTAGACCGAAATTATAAGAGAGAACTCGCCACTTCAGAAATTGGTGCCGGAACCATTGGTATCGATAATGGTGAAGTAAAAGCCGGTCTGGAAGGAGCCTTCTCAAAATACCTTACCGGAACCGACGGAAGAAGATTGGAACAGAGAATCAATTCATCACAATGGAAGCCTATCGATTACTGGAAAGTAAAAGAACCGGTAGATGGTGAAGACGTATATACCACTTTAGACCTTAGAATTCAGGACATTGCGCACTCTGCATTAGAGAAGCAGCTGATCACCTATGAAGCCAAACACGGAACAGTGATCGTCATGGAAACAGAAACCGGGAAAGTGCGTGCTCTAGTTAACCTAAGAAGAACAGACGAAGGAGAATACGAAGATTCTTACAACTACGCTTTAAAAGATAATATCGAACCGGGGTCTACTTTTAAGACCATTTCTCTTTTGGCAGCAATGGACGACGGGTTTATCGATGAAAATACAACGGTAGATGTAGGAAACGGTGTTTGGACTTATGCAAAACAGAGAATTTCTGACGGCCACGGTGGAGGAATTTATGATATCAGTGACGTTTTAGCGAAATCAAGCAACGTAGGAACTTCAAAACTGATCACAAAATATTACGCAGACAAACCACAGATTTTCCTTGATCACCTGAAAAGATGGAAATTATTCGATAAGATGGATATAGAACTTCCGGGAATCACAAAACCCAAGATTCTGACTCCACAGCACAGGAGGTGGAATGCTGCAACGCTTGCTTCTATTTCTTACGGATATTCATCGAACATCAACCTGTTACAGTTAACAACTTTCTATAACGGGGTTGCTAACGGCGGTAAAATGCTGAAACCATTATTCATCGATAAGATCATGAAAGACGGTAAAGTAATGTACAGCGCAAAACCGGAAGTCATGGTGAACAAAATGGCCTCAGAAAAAGCCATCAAAATGATGACCAGCGCACTGACGAAAGCCGTAGAAAAAGGAACCGGACGAAGCATCTTCACACCAAACCTTAAAATGGCAGGGAAAACAGGAACTGCAAGATTTGAATACTGGCTTCCTGGTCCAATGAAATACCGCGCATCATTCGCAGGGTTCTACCCCGCAGATCATCCAAAATATACGTGTTATGTGATGATCAGTGAGCCTAATACAGCGATCGGTTTTTATGGAGGGCCCGTTTCAGCTCCCGTATTTAAGGAAATTGCAGGGAAAACATTCCTGAAAACACCTCAGAATATAGAAAAAGAAATGCTGGTAGACAGAAAGGTGAATCTAAGCAAAATGGTAGAACCTAATGTCAAAGTAGCAGTCAACAATAAACAGATGCCAAATGTAGTCGGTCTCATTGGTAAAAATGTAATTCCTCAATTGGAAAACTTAGGCTACCGTATTGATTACAAAGGTGTAGGAAGGATTAAAGAGCAGTTTCCTCTGGAAGGCACCATAATCAGTAAGAACCAGAGAATTTATTTATCTCTGCAGAATTAAAATAGAAAACCCAGTCCCAAAGGGACGATTTAAAGGTTACGGATTGACTACAATGACGTTGGAAGGATTAAAAAAAGTTTTCTCAGGAAGGCACCATAATCAGCAAGAACCAGAGAATTTATTTATCTCTGCAGAATTAAAATAGAAAACCCAGTCCTAAAGGGACGATTTAACAAAGAATAGGATGAAATCCTATTAATAAAAAATGATAATAACAGAATTATTAAAAAGAATCCCAGTTTTAGAAATTCACGGCGACGACGCCCGTGAGATCTCAGAATTGGTTTTCGACAGCAGAAAGATTACGGAAAACTCATTGTACGTTGCAGTGAGAGGAACCGTTGCAGACGGACATTCATACATTGCATCATCTGTTGAAAAAGGTGCAAAAGCAGTGGTGTGCGAAGAATTCCCTGAAACATTGAATGAAGAGGTAACCTACATTAAGGTGAAAGATTCATCTCAGACTTTGGGACATCTGGCATCCAACTTTTACGGAAATCCATCTCAGAAACTTAAATTAATCGGAGTTACGGGAACCAATGGAAAAACATCAGTATCTACCCTTCTTTTTGATGTATTCAAAAATCTGGGATATGATTCTGCCCTTCTTTCCACGGTGGAGATCAGAATTGCGGATGAAATCATTCCTGCAACACATACGACTCCGGATGTCATTACCATCAATAAAATTTTAGCCGAGGCCGTTGAAAAAGGTTGTGAATTTGCTTTCATGGAAGTTAGCTCCCATGGAATTGCACAAAACAGAATTGAAGGCCTGTATTTCAAAATTGCAGGATTCACCAACCTTACCCACGACCACCTGGATTACCATAAAACATTCGACGAATATCTTAAAACCAAGAAGAGGTTTTTCGATGGACTTGAAGATACTGCTGTAGCCATCACAAACGTTGACGACAAAAACGGAATGGTGATGCTTCAGAATACGAAGGCTAAGAAAAAGTCTTACGCCCTGAAAACCATGGCAGATTACCACGGAAAATCTTTAGAAATTGATTTCAATGGAATGCTGCTGAACTTCAATGGAAAAGAATTCTGGACGACACTGACAGGACGATTCAATGTGTACAACTTATTACTGGTTTTCGGAATCGCAACAGAACTTGGTTTTGAGCAGGATGAAATTTTGCAGGCGATCAGCAAGCTGAAGAGAGTTTCCGGAAGGTTTGAAACCTTCAAATCAGATGGTGGAATTTTCTTCATCGTAGATTATGCTCATACGCCGGATGCTTTGGAAAACATTCTGGACAGCATTAATGACATCAGAACCAAAAACGAAAGACTGATCACCGTTTTCGGATGCGGAGGCGACAGAGATCACTCCAAAAGACCTGAAATGGGAAATATTGCCACCAGAAAATCAACCTTGGCAATCATCACCTCAGACAATCCGAGAACAGAAGATCCTGCACAGATCATCAAAGAAATTGAAGCAGGTGTTGAATCTCAAAACTTCAGCAAATACACTTCAATTCCGGACAGAAAAGAAGCCATTAAAATGGCGATTAAGTTTGCAGAGCCTAAAGATATTGTTTTAGTAGCCGGAAAAGGCCACGAAACCTATCAGGACATCAATGGTGTTAAACATCATTTTGACGACAAAGAAACGATCAACGAGCTTTGGAAGTTAATGAGTAAATAAATTTATAATCGATTATTGAAAGCACTTAATTTATCATTCATCAATAATCACTTATCATTTATTAATAATTGAAACTATGCTATACTATCTATACGAATACCTAACCAGCCAGGGAATCCACATACCGGGATTGGGAATGCTGAAATACATTTCTTTCCGTGCCGGAATAGCGGTGCTGTTTTCTTTGGTCATTGCCTTGGTCTACGGAAAAAGGATCATCAATTATCTGAGAGCAAAACAGATGGGCGAATTGGTACGTGATCTTGGATTAGACGGACAAAAGCAGAAAGAAGGAACACCTACAATGGGAGGCCTTATCATTATTATTGCCACGATCATCCCGGTGCTGCTCTTTACGAGAATTACCAATGTGTATATCGTTCTTCTGCTGGTTTCCATGTTGTGGATGGGTGCCATAGGTTTCGTAGATGATTATTTAAAGAAAGTAAAGAAAAATAAAGACGGACTGAGTGGGAAATTCAAAATTGTCGGCCAGGTTGGTTTAGGGCTAATTGTCGGAGTTACAATGTATTTCCACCCGGACATTACGGTTAAAAGAAAGTATGCGGATGCAAAAGTGGTGAACCGAAACAATGTAGAGCAGAACTTTATGCCAACAGAAAAGATCACCGTTTCTACCGTTCCATTTGCTAAGAACAACGAGTTTGATTACAGCGGAATACTTTTCTGGATGAATGATAAAGATGCCCATGAGTGGGCATGGATTGTCTTTATCCCGATTGTTATTTTCATTGTGACCGCCGTTTCAAACGGAGCCAATATTACGGATGGAATTGATGGGCTCGCGGCAGGAACCAGTGCTATTATATTGCTCACCCTCGCCCTGTTCGCCTACCTTTCCGGGAACATTATTTTTGCAGATTATCTCAATATTATGTTCCTCCCGAATATGGGGGAAACCACGATTTTCGCAGTAGCCATGGTAGGTGCTGTAATCGGATTCTTCTGGTACAATACCTATCCTGCCCAGGTTTTTATGGGAGACACAGGAAGTCTGATGCTGGGAGGAGTGATTGCCGTTTTAGCGATCATCCTGAGAAAAGAACTTCTGATTCCGGTATTATGCGGAATCTTCCTGATTGAAAACGTATCGGTAATGCTACAGGTCGTTGTTTTCAAATACAGAAAAAGAAAATATGGACTGGATTACGCTCAGAATAATAGATTTTTTAGAATGTCACCATTACACCACCATTATCAGAAAGGAGGTTTCCATGAGAGTAAGATCGTCAACAGAATGATCATCATCGGAGTAATGCTGGCTATTGTATGCCTGATCACATTAAAAATGAGATAAAACCTTGTGTAAAGTATGAAGTATTAATACAAAACCAAATTACATTAATACATTTTACAGTATACATTTTACAAAAGAATAGATATGAAAATAGTTGTTTTAGGAGGTGGAGAGAGCGGATGCGGAGCTGCTTATTTAGCGAAAAAACAGGGTCTGGAGGTTTTCCTTTCAGACAAAGGAGCTATTAAGGATAACTACAAGCAGTTTTTAGCCGAAAATGAAATTGAATTTGAAGAAGGAAACCACAACGAAGAAAGAATTTTAAATGCCGACTGGATCGTAAAAAGCCCGGGAATTCCCAAAAAGGCGGAGATCGTTCACAAAATTCATGAGAAAGGAATCAGACTTTCCTCTGAAATTGAGTTCGCTTCAGAATTTACAGATGCCAAAATCATTGCCATCACAGGAAGCAACGGAAAAACAACAACCACTTCCCTGATCTACCACATCCTGAAAAATGACGGATTAAATGTAGGATTAGGAGGAAATATAGGATACAGCTTTGCCAAACAGGTGGCTGATGAAAACCATGAATATTATGTTCTGGAGGTGAGTTCGTTCCAATTGGATGATATTCAAAACTTCAGACCTTACATTTCTTTGCTGTTGAATCTGTCCAAGGATCATCTGGATCAGTACAACTACAATTATGAAGAATATGCTTTAGCTAAATTCAGAATTGCTGAAAATCAGGAGAATGACAATTTCTTCATCTACAACAAAGATGACGAAATGAGCAAAACCATTCTTGAGAAGCTGGAAATAAAAGCGAAAATGATTCCCTTCTCTACAAAAGAAAAATTATCTGAAGGGGGTTTCATTGATGGCGATCAGATTGTAGTAAAAATGGAGGATGAGTTTTCTATGAAGATGGATAAACTGTCTCTTCTTGGAAATCACAATGTTGCCAACAGCTTAGCCGCATCAATAGCCGGTAAAATATTAGAAATCAACAATGAAAGTATCAGAAACTCACTGATGACTTTCCAGGCGGTAGAGCACAGACTTGAATTCGTAACAGAGACCAATGGTGTAAAATACATCAATGACAGTAAAGCAACGAATGTAAACGCGACCTACTATGCTTTAGAAAGCATGAAAACCCCAACGGTCTGGATCGTAGGAGGATTAGATAAAGGAAACGACTACTCAGAAATTGAGGAGCTTGTTAAAAGAAAAGTAAAAGCCATTGTATGTCTTGGAATAGACAATACAAAGATTATAGACTTCTTTAAAGACAAAAAAGAATTCATCTATGATACATCAAGCATGGAAGAAGCCGTGAAAATATCAAAATCACTGGCCAAAAGCGGAGATACCGTTTTACTTTCCCCATGCTGTGCAAGTTTTGACCTGTTCAAAAGCTATGAGGACAGAGGAAAACAGTTTAAAGAGCAAGTATTAAAGTAAATGTAAAATGTCGGGTGTAAAAAGTACATTTTACTTTGTACATCATACATGAATACAAAAAAATATGGACGAACAGAACACAGAAAGCAGAATTGAATTTCTAAAGGGCGATAAAGTACTTTGGATGGTCATCCTTGTGATCTCCATTTTCTCTATCTTCCCGGTATACTCTGCAAGTTCAAATCTGGAATATATCGTTAATAACGGGACCACAACCGGTCACGTTATCAAACATATGTTCTTTGTGGTCTTAGGTCTTGTGATCATGAGAGTGGTGGGAATGGTGAAATACGAGTACATCGGAAAGCTCAGCAGTATTCTGCTCGGTCTAATGATCGTTCTTCTTGTGGTCACCATGTTTACAGGTCAGACCATTGATGGAGCCAGCGCTTCAAGATGGTTGAAAATCCCCGGAACCCCTATCTCATTCCAGCCATCGTCATTTGCGTTTTTAATGCTGGTCATTTATCTCTGCAGATATCTGACCAAGAAAATAACGCGGGAAAGACTTCCGATAGAGAACATTATGTACATCTTCGGACCTATCCTGCTGGTATTTGTGCTGGTTGCAAAAGACAACGGTTCTACAGCATTGATGATCTTATTGGTTTCCGTGATTGTTCTGATTATAGGACAGCTCCACTGGAAATACATTGCCGGATTCATCTCTTCCTCGTTTGTAGCCATTGTTTTCTTTCTGATTATCGCATTAAACACCAATCTGATCGGCGGAAACCGTGTGCATACATGGATGAGCCGTATTGAAACATTTACTTCCAGCAAAGCAAAAACCACTGATGTAGATGATGAAAGCGTAAAAGCTAAAAACTATCAGGTCATGCAGGCCAAAGCTGCGATCGTTCATGGTGGAATTACCGGAATGGGACCAGGAAAAAGTGCATTGAAACAAATGCTTCCACAGTCTGCCTCCGACTTTATTTTTGCTGTAATCGTAGAAGAATACGGACTGATTGGGGCCGCTTTCCTGATATGTCTGTACCTCATTATGATGATCAGAATCGTGATGATCGCCAGCAAAATGCCCGCCTTTTTCGGGTCCCTGCTCGTGCTCAGTCTCGGGGTAATGATCTTTATCCAGCTTGCAGTGAATATTGCTGTAGCAGTCAATCTGATCCCGGTAACAGGACAGCCGCTGCCACTGATAAGTTACGGAGGAACCTCCATGCTGGTGACCTACCTCCAGCTTGGAATTATTTTAAATATAAGCTCAAGGATCCAGATATACGATGAAGAAGGAATGGGCAAAAAACAAAGCGTAGCAGAAATTAATGATATAGCATAAAGAGTCCCAACGGGACGACTTATAGGAGGATAGGATAAAATCCTATCAAAAAAAGAAATGATAAAGAGTCCCAACGGGACGATTTAACAAAAGATAGGACGCAGTCCTATCATATTATAAAAAGAAATGAACAAAAAACTAAAAGTATTACTATCAGGCGGCGGAACAGGAGGACACATCTTCCCGGCTATCGCTATTGCAGACGAAATCAGAAAGAGATTTCCTGATACGGAATTTTTGTTCATCGGTGCCAACGGAAAAATGGAAATGGAAAAAGTTCCGCAGGCAGGTTATAAAATTGAAGGAATTGATATTGCCGGAATCGACAGAGGAAACATGCTCTCGAATTTGGGACTGCCTTTCAAAATTTTGAAAAGCTTATCCAGATCAAAGAAGATCATTAAAAATTTCGCTCCCGATTTTGCAGTTGGAACCGGAGGTTTTGCAAGCGGCCCGGCTTTGTACGAAGCCAGTAAAATGGGAATTCCCATCTTTATTCAGGAGCAGAATGCCCACGCAGGAGTAACCAATAAAATCTTAAGTAAGAAAGCCAAAGCTGTTTTCACGGCTTATCCTAAAGTGGAAGGCTTTCCTTCTGAAAAGATAAAATTCCTGGGAAATCCAATTCGTGAGAATATCATCACAGGAATGACGGAAACAGCCCTTGCAAAAGAAAAAATGGGACTGAGTAAAGACAAGCTTACCATTCTTTCAGTAGGTGGCTCTTTGGGCTCCAGAACATTAAATAATGCATGGAGATCTCATTTAAATGAACTTGTCAATAAAGACTATCAGCTGATCTGGCAAACAGGAAAGCTTGATTATCAAGATATTTTAGAAGAAACAAAGGATACCGAACGCAGAAATATCCACATCAATGAATTCATAAAAGACATGGAAACAGCTTATTCTGCGGCAGACATCATTGTTTCAAGAGCGGGTGCCATTGCTATTTCAGAATTGGCAGTAGCAAAGAAACCGGTTCTTCTGGTACCTTTCCCTTTTGCAGCGGAAGATCATCAGACCAAAAACGCCATGAATCTGGTTGAAAAAAATGCAGCCAGAATGGTAAAAGACTCTGAAATGCAGGAAAAATTCTGGAATACACTGGAAGAAATCTGCAGCAGTGAAAGTTTAAGAAATGAAATGTCTCAGAATCTGGAATATTTTGCCAAGCCCAATGCAGCAAAAGAGATTGTAGATGAGATATTTAAAACTGTAAAAAGTACAGTGTAAAATGTATTAACCACAAAAACATACATCAATACATTGTACATCATACATTAATACAAAAAGAATGAACATTTTAGAAACATATCAAAATTATTACTTCGTAGGAATCGGAGGTATTGGAATGAGTGCTTTGGCGCGTTATTTCAATGCTTCGGGCAAAAAAGTGCTGGGCTATGACAAGACCAACACCAAGCTTACGGCCCAACTGATGAAAGAAGGAATTGATATTGTTTTCGAAGATAGCATTGACGAAAAAATAACCACACTTCAAAAAGAAAATACGCTGGTGATCTATACTCCTGCGATCAAAACGTTAGGAATTTTAGATTATTTCAACCAGAATCAGTTTGAAGTTTTAAAACGCGCCAAAGTGTTAGGTTTGATCACAGAAAACACAGATTGCATCGCTATCGCTGGAACCCACGGAAAAACAACAACTTCCACACTGGTATCTCACCTGTGCAAAGAAGCTGACCTTCCGTTTTCATGCTTTTTAGGCGGAATTTCTGAAAATTTCAAATCAAACTTTTTGTATAACGGGACACAGTATTCGGTAGTAGAAGCAGATGAATATGACAGAAGCTTCCTGGCTCTTTCTCCTGACTGGGCTGTGGTCACTTCCACCGATGCTGATCACCTGGATATTTACGGCGATAAAAGCCATATTGAAGAAGGTTTCAAGCAGTTTGCAGCACTTGTTCCGAATGACAGACAGTTATTTGTAAGAAAAGGACTCGACATCGGCAGAGACCATCAGACTTATGCCGTCAATGAAAAAGCAGATTACTACTCAGACAACCTGCGTATGGATCATGATAAGATCTATTTTGATTTCCACACTCCGTCTGAAACCGTAAAAGATTTTGTTTGGGAAATTCCGGGCATTCATAATGTGGAAAATGCTACAGCAGCACTGGCTATCCTTCACAATTTAGGCGTGGATTTTGAAACGCTGAAAAAGGCTATTGCCAATTTTAAAGGAATTAAAAGAAGATATACCAAGCATATTTATCCCAACGGTAAAATTTATATCGATGATTATGCCCACCATCCGACAGAGATCAATGCGGTAGTGAGCTCAATCAGAACATTTTATCCGGAGAAAAAACTGTTGGTGGTTTTCCAGCCGCATCTTTTCAGCAGAACAAGAGACTTCGCTGACGCGTTTGCAGAAAGTTTAAGCAAAGCAGATGAACTCATCCTTCTCGATATTTATCCGGCAAGAGAACTTCAGGAAAATTTCGAAGGAATAACATCCGGCTGGTTATTGGAAAAAGTGAATTTAGATAAAAAAGAAAAATCGGATCTGTCCGGTGCTTTTGAAAAAATAAAAGAAAAAGATTTTGACATTCTCCTCACGGTAGGCGCAGGGAATATTGACACCCTGTATGATCCTATTGCTGAATGGATTGTAAAAAAATAATAGTGAAAATTAATAATGGAAAATGAATCAGTTCTGATGTCTGACATCTGAAATCTGACATCTTAGAATTATGAAAAATAAATACAGAATATTAAAAATTGCTGTCACAGTGATCATCCTTGGATTACTGCTGAGTTTCTCATTGAAGAGATTCAGCGGCCAGAAGATCACGGACAATAAGATTTCTGTAAAAATGAATGAAAAAACTCCGGTATACTTCATTGATGAAAAAGATATCCGGGAAATTGTAAAAAAAGAAAACCCTTCCGGAAAAGTAGGCGACCTGAATATTCCGGTGCTTGAGAAGAAGATCAACTCACTTCCAGCTGTAGACAGCGCCAATGTTTATCTGAATCTGAACGGAAAACTCTATCTGGATATCAAACAGAGAGTTCCTGTTTTCAGATTGAATAAAGACGGAAGAGACTTCTATGTAGATGAAAAAGGAACCGAGTTTCCTATTTCCAAAACCTACTCGCATCCATGCATGCTGGTAACAGGAAATGTAAGTCCGGATGAATATGAGAAGCTGGCAGAATTAGTAGAAAAGATTGATAAAGATGATTTCAGTAAAAAATTCTTTATCGGAATTTCAAAAAGCAAAGGCGATTATAATCTTCTCACAAGTGACGGAAATTATAAAGTAGAAATAGGAGATCTTGATAATATTGAATTTAAAGTTAAAGGACTAAAAACTTTCGTGGAAAAATACCTGGTATTCCAGGATCCACAAAAGTACAGCATGGTTTCTGTGAAATACCAGAACCAGATTGTAACGACCTTAAATCCTTATTTCAAAGAAAACGACAGTATTCTGAAAGCAGGAAATCTGGAACTGGCCAAAGCCCCGGCACTGGTAGCAGCAAAGAAACCAGATGTAATGCCTAAAACAGAAACTAAGAAAGCAAAAACACCTGCAGCTAAGCCTAAGGAAAAAGCAAAGCCAAAAACGACCGCCAAACCAAAGGAAACGAAAAAGACAGAGAAAAAGCCCACGGCAGCAAAGCCCAAAGCAAAAGCAAAGGTAAAAATAGAATAACACAGAGTCCCAAAGGGACAATTTAACAAAAGATAGGATAAAATCCTATCAATGGATAAAAGGAAAAAAATCAAATCGACATAAAATGGAAAATCAAGAGTATTCAGTAGGTCTGGACATCGGGACAACGAAGATTGTCGCGATTGTCGGACGGAGGAATGCACACGGGAAGATAGAAGTTCTCGGCGTTGGGAAAGCCAAAAGTCTTGGAGTTCATAAAGGTATTGTGAATAATATTTCACAAACCATTAATTCAATCAAGGCGGCCGTTTCTGAAGCACAATCCAGCGCAGGAGTTCCTATCCGTAAGGTCACAGTAGGTATTGCAGGAAAACATATCCGTTCTCTTCAGCATTCCGACTATATCATGCGTGAGCATCCGGACAAATTTATTACAGACGACGACATTGAAGCCCTGAAAGATCAGGTAAAAAAGCTGGTCATGCTTCCCGGAGAAGAAATCATCCATGTTCTTCCCCAGGAATATAAAGTGGATTCCGAAGGTGAAATTCAGGAGCCTGTAGGAATGCATGGAAAGCGTTTAGAAGCTAATTTCCACGTGGTAGTAGGACAGATGGGCAGCATCAGAAACATCGCAAGATGTGTAAGAGAAGCAGGCCTTGAAATGGAAGCCCTTACCCTGGAACCTTTGGCGTCTTCAGAAGCTGTATTAACGAAAGAAGAAAAAGAAGCTGGCGTTGCTATTGTAGATATAGGCGGCGGTACTACAGATATAGCAATTTTCAAAGATAATATCATCCGTCATACCTGCGTCATTCCTTACGGAGGCGGTATCATTACGGAAGATATCAAAGAAGGCTGCTCCATTATCGAGAAACATGCAGAACAGCTGAAAGTAAAATTCGGTTCTGCTGTTCCGGAACTGGAAAAAGACAGCACATTTGTAACCATTCCCGGACTTCACGGAAGACCGGATAAAGAGATTTCCCTTAAAACTTTAGCGCAGATCATCAATGCGAGAGTGGAAGAAATCCTGGAAATGGTGAATACAGAATTAAAAGCTTACGGAGCATTCGAGCAAAAGAAGAAACTGATCGCAGGGATTGTCCTTACGGGAGGTGGATCCAACTTGAAGCACCTTCGCCAGCTTGCCAACTATACAACAGGTTTTGACAGCAGAATAGGATTTGCTAATGAATATATTGCCAACGACAAAAATCAGTACCTGAAAGGCCCGGAATTTGCTACTTCAATCGGCTTGCTGATGGAGAGTTTGAAGATTCGGGACAAAAAGCAGGGCGCTGAAACAGAAGAACTCGTGGAAGAGGAAATAGCCAATGCAGAAACTGCTGTGGCACAGACCGAAACAGTTCAGGCGGTTCAGTCGACAGCAATAGTTCAGGAACAACCCGTTGTTAATGAGCAGCAGGAAAACAGAAGAGCGAAATTGACCTTCGGACAGTCGCTTATGGAAAAAGTAAAAAAATTCTTTGAAGAAGTAGAGTAAAATATAAATGATAGAAGATCATTGATAATTGATAAATAAAAAGCTTTTTGCCCAACGCCATTTATCACTCATCAGTTATCATTCATCACTCATCAATTATAAAAAGCATAGTTATGGAAAATATAGATACACAAGGATTTTCATTTGATTTGCCAAAAGGAAATTCATCCATTATAAAAGTAATCGGTGTAGGAGGCGGTGGAAACAACGCATTGAAGCACATGTACGAGAAAGGAATTTACGGAGTAGATTTCGTAGTCTGTAATACAGATGCCCAGACTTTAGATAATAACCCCGTTGCCAATAAAGTACAGCTTGGTACTACCATCACAGAAGGCCTTGGTGCCGGTGCTGATCCTGAGGTGGGGGAAAAATCCGCTATTGAAAGCATCGAAGAAATTAAAGCTTGTATGGGCCAGAATACCAAAATGGTGTTCATCACTGCCGGAATGGGCGGTGGTACAGGTACCGGAGCAGCTCCTGTGATTGCCAAGGTAGCTAAAGATATGGGAATTCTTACCGTAGGTATTGTTACCGTTCCTTTCAGCTTTGAAGGCAAAAGAAGACTTGAACAGGCCGAAATAGGTCTTGAAAAGCTAAGAAATAATGTTGATTCACTTATCGTGATCAATAATGATAAACTGAGACAACAATTCGGAAACCTTGGATTCAAACAGGGATTCTCAAAAGCCGATGAAGTTTTAACTAATGCCGCGAAAGGAATGGCAGAAGTTATTACCGGTTACTTCGATGTAAACATTGACTTTAGAGATGCTAAATCTGTCCTTCAGAACTCTGGTACGGCTCTGATGTCTACCGGAATTGCTTCAGGAGAAAACAAAGCGGAAGAAGCCGTTAAAAAAGCATTAGACTCTCCGTTGTTGAACGACAACAAAATCACCGGTGCTAAAAACGTCCTTCTATTGATCAGAAGTGGTGCGGAAGAAGTGACCATGGATGAGATTGGGGTCATTATGGACCACATTCAGAAAGAAGCTGGAAATACCGCTGATATTATTTTCGGGGTGGGTGCTGATGAAGAATTGGGAGATTCTGTAAGCGTTCTTGTAATCGCTACAGGTTTTTCAAATGACAGCAAAAGATTCGCCGGTCCTACAGAAAAGATCAGAATCAGTCTTAATGACAGTTTTGAGAACCCAAAAGCCTCTCCTTTTAAAACAAGGGAAGAAAGAGAAACCCCTTCTGAAACAACACGTGATTTCGGAGGAAAACACACTTTCAGACTGGATGATGAGGACAATGACGCTCCACAGTTCGGAATGACCTCTTCTGAAAAAAAAATGATTATTGAGGAAGAAGAAATCAAAACAGAAATAAGATTCTTTGATAAAGAGGAAGATACGCAGAACAGCGCTTCCCGTGACTGGAGAAATGATGAAGAATCAGAAGAGGAGTCTTACAGCTTATTCTCGCATGATGAAGAAGGAGAAGATCCGAATGATCTGGAAATTGAGTCTTTTAAATTTGACTTTGATTCCAGAAAAGACGAAACTCCATCTACACCAGCCACCAGTGCTTTTTCAGATGAGAAACCTGTTGAGTTCAGTTTCTTTGTGAACAATCAGCCTTCATCCAATGAGCCTAAAACTGACTATGGTCAGCCAAAAGCTGAGTTTACAGCGCCTGCAAGTGCAGTAACTGAAATTCCGGTTCAGGCGGTTGAAGCGATCTTCCAGACAAGATATGAAGAGCCGAAAGCAGAAACAAAACCTGCTTTTGAAGAAAAGATAGAAATTGAAACTCCAAAACCTGCAGAATCAGAATTCACGTTTGTGAATAAAGCGGTTGACCAGGAAAGGATTGTGGAGAGAAGAAATAAATTAAAAGAATTCAATTCACGCTATCAAAGCTTTGACAGCTCAAGCGAATTCGAATCTGTACCGGCTTTCAAAAGAAAGAATATTGCTATAGACGGAACCAATGCTTCAGACCAGAATATCAATACTTATCTGTCTGACAACAATGGATCTATGCAAGTGAGAGAGAACAGATTTTTAAATAAAGACGTTGACTAAATAATGTAACAATGTATCAATTTAACAGTGTAACAATTGCTTGTTCAAAATTGGTACATTGGTACACTTTTACATTGATAAATTAAATACCATGAGTTTAGAAAATATCATAAGCGAAGCTATTAAAACAGCTATGAGAGCTAAAGACAGAGTTGCTCTGGATTCTCTGAGAGCTGTAAAAGCTCAAATTTTAAATCTACACACTGAAGCGAGAGGTGTTGAAGTTTCTCCGGAGCAGGAAATTGCTATTCTGCAAAGAATGATCAAGCAGCGTAAGGATTCCTTCGAACAGTTTTCGGCGCAGGGAAGAAATGATCTTGCCGAAGTAGAAGATGCCCAGATGAAAGTGATTGAGCAGTTTCTGCCTAAACAGCTGAGTCCGGAAGAATTGGAAGCAGAAATTAAGAAAATTATCTCAGAAACCGGAGCTGAGTCTGCAAAAGACTTAGGAAAGGTAATGGGAGCTGCTTCAAAAGCGTTGGCAGGGAAGTCAGACGGAAAAAGTATTTCCGAAATGGCTAAGAAACTGCTTTCATAAATGAGTTTTCGGGTTTCGGGTTTCGAGTTTTTTTTCTTAATGTTTTAACGCTTGTATCCGTAACACGTACCTCGCAACACACCAGGATATCCAACCTTTGCATATCGATTTGATTAAAGAATCCCGGAACGCTAGCGTTCCGGGATTCATTTTTTGGATATTCATAATTATTAATTCAGTTATCATGTTTCAAACTGAACTGGTGTTACTTAACGACTGATTCATGCCGTATTGAATAATTTGAATGCTCGAGGGAAAGCAGTAAATGTTTTTTTCATGGTCGTTTGTTTTTCAGAATCATTTCAAATTTAGTAAATATTTCTCATTATTCATAATTTTATTTCACATTTTTTTGAATATTGTTGATATATTAATATTATATTAATTTTATCTGCCTAAACCATTGATAGTTTTTATATATTGAAGAAAAGCTAAGAAATCATTAACTTTGTATCGATAAAAAACAAAATATATGTATCCAACAGATTTAGTAATGCCTATGAAGGCAGAACTTACAGATAAAGGTTTCCAGGATTTAACATCTCCAGCACAGGTAGAAGAGGCTTTAAAGCAGTCAGGAACTACTCTATTGGTCATCAATTCAGTTTGTGGATGTGCAGCAGGTGCGGCAAGACCGGGAGTTGTATATTCTTTGACGGGTGATAAAAAACCTGATCATTTAACAACTGTTTTTGCAGGATTTGATACGGAAGCTGTAGCAGAAGCTAGAAAGCATCTTGCACCATTCCCTCCAAGCTCTCCATGTGTCGCACTTTTCAAGGATGGTGAATTGGTTCACATGCTGGAAAGACACCACATCGAAGGAAACCCTGCAGGCGCTATTGCAGCAAATCTTCAAGCTGCTTTTGACGAGTACTGCTAAGAGAAACAATCAAACAAATATGAACCCGCTACATGATCTGTAGCGGGTTTTTTATGATGAATTCGGGCTATCTGTAATAAAACAAATTTTAACAGTAAGTACTACCGCCAATACCCAATAAATGAAGAGAGAAAAGGATTCGAACCTTTGATGCGAAGAACGTATATACCGTCACGAAGACAATACGCCTTAAGCCACTCAGCCATCTCTCTTTGTATAAAATAAATGATCAGAAGTTTTGCGGCAAATGCAACCGTAAACATCCAACAAATGAAGAGAGAAAAGGATTCGAACCTTTGATGCGAAGAACGCATATATCGTCACGAAGACAATACGCCTTAAGCCACTCAGCCATCTCTCTTTATGTAAAATAAATGATCAGAAGTTTTGCGGCAA
>NZ_JAOAMU010000005.1:0-367748 GCF_025154075.1 Chryseobacterium herbae | reverse complement strand
GTCACGAAGACAATACGCCTTAAGCCACTCAGCCATCTCTCTTTATGTAAAATAAATGATCAGAAGTTTTGCGGCAAATACAACCGCAAACATCCAACAAATGAAGAGAGAAAAGGATTCGAACCTTTGATGCGAAGAACGCATATATTGTCACGAAGACAATACGCCTTAAGCCACTCAGCCATCTCTCTTTGAAAGATTTATTTATGAAGAATATGATTTTTCATAGTAATTTTTTATTTTTTTCTCTATATCAAAGTAATCTTTGAGATCATTATCGAAATCTTTATGCTTATAATTAGTTTTATCAATCAGCTCATACTGCATGCGGTAAAAATCAATATTCCCGATGATTTTCTTGATGGATTGTACGAAGAATTCCAAATCTTTTTCCGTTGTGTAAAGACCTAAACTCACTCTAACCATTCCTCTATAAAGATTAACGGCTGATTCATCTTCAATATCCCACAATTCCTCTACTAAACAATCTTTTACAAAAGGATGGGAACAAAAACATTCATTTCTAACAGCAATTCCGAAATAATCATTTAAAATCAAAGAAGTCAGTTCGTGAGGAATGTTCTGTAAGTTCAGACAGATGACACCAACTTTGTTTGTAATATTAGCATTGGGGTAAAGAATTACTTCCGGAATCTGGCTTAGCTCAGCATATAAATAATTGATCAAATGCTGTTCTTTAGCATAGACTTTCTCCATTTCTACATGTTGCATAAAATTGATCGTGCAGCCAAGAGATATGATTCCCGGAATATTTAATGTTCCCGCATGTTCTTTATCCGATAGATGTTCGGCTACTGTAAAATCTTTTAATGTAACCGAGCTTACCATTCCTCCGCCATAAAATATGGGTTCCATCTGAGCTAGGATTTCTTTCTTTCCAATCAGTACTCCCGGAGATCCCGGAGTGTATATTTTGTGTCCCGAAAAAACAAAAAAATCAACAGAAGAAAGAGGATCTTCCTTATTGACTAATGAAACAGATGCGTGCGCTACCAGCTGTGCCCCATCCACGATAATGTAAGCATCATATTGATGCGCCAGTTTGGCAATTTCATGGTAAGGAGAGATTTCACCGGAAACATTACTTGCGCCGGTAATGGCCACATAGTTTACTTTTCCATTTGAGCTTTCGAGCTGCTGTTCAATTTCAGCTAAATCAAAGCCTATATAGTCCCCTTTTTCATCAAACCCTGAAATATACATTACTTTTTCATGGTTAACACGATGAGGAAGATCATTAGAATGATGCTCCATAGAAGATATCATAACGGTGTCTTTTTCAGGTCTCAGTTTACTTAACCCCAGCGCGAGTCTATTTAACGGAAAAGTAACCCCGTTTCCAAGGAATACAACACTATATGTATCATCTGCTCCTAAGAAATTTTTGATTGTATTTTCTGCCCACACAATAAGCTCGGTAGTAAATTTAGCCGCTGCATGTACTTTCGTGTGTGCGTTAGCATAATAGTTTAAATATTCCTGAGAGATTTCCTGTGAAGACCTCAAAGCCAGATTACTTGCTGCCGAATCTAAATAGATGCGTTCAGTTTTTTTCTGATCAGAAGTGTTGATGTACAGATCTGTTCCTATAAATAGCTCTTTATAATTCATAAAAGAAGTTTTGTGAAAAATTTAATAAAGTTTTTAGATGTAAATATTTGATGGCAGACATTTTTATTATTGCCCTACTTCTTTTACAGGATTACGACCAATCTTTCTTGTATGAATTTTCTTCATCACAAAAAAAACTATGACAATAGCTTTTCAGGTTATAGACTTCTGAGGCTACATATTCTCCCAATCGAACACGATCAACATATATGTCATTTGATATATGAATAATATCTTCTGACTTATGTTTATTATAAACCAAATGCAACAGCGTGGCTAAAATCAAATTACACTTTACACTGGCTCCCTCTCTCATTACGATCGGATTTCCGTCCGGACCCATAATAGTATACGCTGTTTTAGACTCACTTATTTCGCATTGATCATTATTAATACATCTCACGAGTGATTGCTCATTACTATTAAATAAGGTATATTTCTCAGGCGACACCTTATATCTTTTTCGAAATTCCAGCATCGCTCTATTTCTTACTGAGCTTTCAAAATAAATATCTAATTCTGAACTTTTTACATCATATTGATCCAGAATCATCAAATAGTTTTCCGGGATTTTATAAAGTTCCTTAAACTCTTTTCTAAAAGAAATATCCACCCCTATATCATTAATCCATAAGTTAAATGAAACTTTATTTCCTTTATTTTTTAAATACTTAAAAGATTCAAGACCCAGTTCGAAAGAATGTACTTCCGACTCTCCTTCATTAGAAAGATCTTCCAATCCATCTGCAATACAGTAATGCCCTGCAATAATTGATTGATTTTTCCCTTTAATATCTCTTAATTCCTTTTCAATAACACTAAAAGCACTTTTGGTTGAGTTCATAGCAACTATATATTATACCTTTAAAATTAAAAAAGAGTAAACGCCTGCAAGTTCAGTGTATTCCAGCAGGTTACTTTTACCATTTTGACAAAACCTCTGAACATCCGTCTTCGTATTAGGATCAGTGGCTATAAGCTTGATCTTATCACCTGCTAACGTTGTTTTTAAGATCTTTTTTAATCTTAATACCGGGATTGGACATGTTTCACCCGAAACATCCAAAATTGAAAAATCTGTTTTCATAACTTCTTAATTTCTTAGCATATCACTTTTTTGATACTTTTGAAAGACCTATAAAAATTAATAGAATACCTGGATATATATACATACTGGGCGCCTCAGACAGGAATAAATAAGCAAAAACAATAGCAAAAACGGGCTCCAGCAACAGAAGGTTTGATAATAATAAAGGCGGTAATTTTTTAGAGGCATACGCAAATCCAAAAGTGGGAATTGCTGTTGAGAAGATCCCCAGAGCAATGATGCTTAGTATGTTAGAACTACTCAAGCCTTCCAAATGAATCCCTACCTTGTCAAATACCAGAATGTAAAGAAATACCAAACCTCCAAAAAAACAGGTTCCGAGGGTTACACTTAAAGTATTTATTTGTTTGTTTAAAAGATTTTGTCTGTTGGAAATCATCACAAAAACAGCAAATAATAACGCCCCTGTTATGGCGAATATATGCCCCAATACTGACGACGAAGAAACATTTAACGGAGCGCCAAAATGTGGATACATGATAACAGCCACTCCCAAAACGGCCACTATGGTTCCTATATATTCATTTTTTGAAATAGAATTACCCTTCAATATCCTGAATAAAATCACAAAAAAAGGAGAGATGCTTATTAATAGTGTTACTTCTCCAATAGGAGCAAGCATAAAAGCCATTGTTCCAAAGAAATAAGTCAGAAATAAAACCAAGCTCAGAATAACAATTATTTTATTCGAAAATAAATCCTTGAAAACCTGTTTGGTTTTTCTTTGAAAGAATAAAACCAGAAACAAAGCCAAACAAGTGATAATAAATCTTAGGGAAATAATAAGCAATGGAGACTTCAGGGAAGAAAGTCTTATAAACACGCCTACCATTCCCCAGCCCAATATAGAAGCTAAAGCAGTTATTAAAGACGAATTTCCATTCTGGTTGGTTGCCATTTTATTAGTTTTTAATATTTTGAGAGACCTCTAATATTCCTTTAAAATTTTCGTATAATTTGTAAATAACAAATTAAATATTTCCCTGAGGAAATTTTAAAAATTTTGACTGCAGCAATATTAAACAAAAATATCACACAAACGTGAAAAAAATAAAAAAATGTAAAATCCCCATTTTATTTCACTTAATACCTACGTGATTAAGGGGGCGATAAGGTTGAAATACAAAAGAATAAATTACTGAAAACCAATAAAATATAAAAAATTATGCTTATAAACAGATACTTCTATTTTTAAATAAATTTTTCAAAAAATAATTCAAAAAATTGAAAAATATTCCTTTAATTCTCCTGAAACAGATGTCCCAAGAAATACTAAAAGTAGCTGAGTCTTTCCTGTAAACATGACTAAGATCTCACGGAGGTCTTTGCTAATTTTCAGGGTTATTTTATTTAACGTGATAAAAATTCTCTAAAAATCCAAATATTATTATATTTGTTGGAATGGCAACAAAGGCACTTTTCAATACTGTAGTCAACTGGTTTATCCGTCAAAGAATAGATCAGATTCAGAATTTCATGGACCATCCCATTGAAACTCAGAAAGGTATACTCTTTTCCCAGCTATTTCATGCTGAAGACACTGAATACGGCAAAGCATATGGCTTCAATTCAATTTCAAGCTACCAGGACTTTAAAAACAAGGTCCCGATCGTTACTTATGAAGATTTTGAGCCTTTTATCGAAAGAGCAAGACAGGGACACAAGGACGTAAGCTGGCCGGGATACATCAAGCATTTTGCAAAATCCTCAGGAACGACCAATGCAAAAAGCAAGTTCATCCCTATTTCCACGGAAAGTCTGGAATACTGCCACATGAAAGCAGGAAAAGATATGGTATCTATCTATGCCAACAACCATCCTGATAATCAGCTTTTCACCAATAAAAACCTACGTTTGGGCGGCAGCTCTGAGCTCCACGCAGATTTTAATACCAAATTCGGGGATTTGTCTGCTATCTTAATTGATAATCTTCCTTTTTGGGTAGAAATCACCACAACACCAAGCAAAAAGGTTTCCTTAATGTCTGAGTGGGAGAGCAAGCTTAAAGCCATCACCTCAGAAGTAAAAAATGAAGATGTAGGAAGTATCCTTGGGGTGCCTAGCTGGATGATGGTACTTCTTCAAAGGGTTTTAAAAGAAACCGACAGTGGAAGTATTTCTGAGCTATGGCCTAATTTAGAGGTCTTTTTTCACGGCGGAATTAGTTTCAAGCCCTACAAGGACCAATACAGACAGATCATTGGGAAAAAGATCAATTACTACGAAATTTACAATGCTTCTGAAGGCTTCTTCGGAATCCAGGACAGATCGGACAGCGACGAAATGCTGCTGATGCTGGATTATGGTATTTTTTACGAATTCATTCCAATGGATCAGTTTCATTTTTCTAATCCGAAAGTAGTGAGTCTGGAAGATGTTGAAGTTGGAAAAAACTATGCGATGGTGATCACGACCAATGGCGGACTGTGGAGATACCTGATCGGTGACACCGTGGTATTTACCTCCATCAATCCTTTCAGAATAAAAATTACGGGAAGAACCAAACATTATATCAATGCTTTCGGGGAAGAGCTTATGATCACGAATGTGGAATCTGCCCTTTCAAAGGCCTGCGAAGTGACCGGAGCAAGTATTACAGACTTCACCGGCGCCCCTGTTTTTATGAAAGAGAACGAAGGTGGTGCCCATGAATGGATCTTCGAATTCAGTCATCATCCGGATGATCTGGAACGTTTTACGGATGCTTTTGATCATCATTTAAAAACGATCAATTCGGATTACGAAGCTAAAAGATACAACAATCTTACCTTGAAAAGACCGATTGTTCACATCGCAAAACCCGATCTTTTCTACCAATGGCTAGAGTCCAAAGGAAAACTAGGCGGCCAGAATAAAGTCCCTAGACTGAGCAACGACAGGGAATATATAGATCCTTTACTGGAACTTAACAGGTAGTGAGAAGAAGGAAAGGAAGCCTGAAGCAGGAAGATGGAAGTTATGAAGATCCAAAAAAATATTTGGATACTTATTTATTATTAAAGACAACTTCTCCCTGATCCCTGATCCCTAAAAACAACACATAAAAAACGCAGCCAAAATTTGACTGCGTTTTCTGTATTTTTAGTATTTACTATTTCTTTAAGTCTTCTTTCAATTTCTTCGCTCCCTCTTCTACTTTGGCAGCGCCTTTTGCAGCGGCATCTTTTACATCCTGACCAACTTCTTTCGCTCCTGCTTTGATGTCTTTTCCTGCTTTATTAAGATCTTCCTTCGTTTTTTGGGCAGCTTCGTCTATTTTGTTTCCTGCTGCATCTACTTTAGATTTTACATCTTCCTTCGCCTTGTCTATTTTAGCGGTATCTACGTGAGGAGATGTTTCAGAAACAGTAGTCGTGGTGGTCGTTACAGATCCGTCAGTACCTTCAACCTGTTCTGTTTTAGTGGTAGATTTTGTGCATGATACAGCAAATACTGCGATGGCAGCTGCTACTAAGATTTGTTTTTTCATATTTTATATTTTTTAAAAGGTTTTTAATATTTGGTGAATTTTATTCTGTCTTTGCTCCATTGGCGGGTGGAGTGTCTGATGATTTCTGTTTCTTCTCTGCGTCCGTCTTCTTTTTTTCCTCTTCCAGTTTCTTTTTATTTTCTTTTTCGAGCTCTTCTTTCAGCTTCTGCTCTTCTTTCTGAAGTTTTTCAGCCTGTTTTATAGAATCCTGGTATTTCTGCGATGACATTCTGATCTGGCGGACAATATCTACCGATGTGGCGCCTGTTGAAAATGAATCAACAGCAGCGGTATCATAATGAACTTTCACCTGCTCGTCTGCTGCAAAACCCGGTGTTTCTTTCTTTGAACAGGCCGATAGCAAAAGCAGAATCACAAAAACCGCAGAGAGTAAATTTTTCATGGAACTAATTTAGCAGAAATTCTGCAATTACAGGATAGTGATCCGATAATTTTACAGCATGATCTACTTTATAGCTTAAAGGAACGATAGACTTTGAAGTAAAGATATAGTCGATTCTAAGAGGTACTTTATAATCATGAAAACTGGTAGATGCTCCGTTTCCTACGGTAAGGAAGGCGTCCTGAAGATCTTTCCCCAGATTATAATATTCATAAGAATTGGGGACCGAGTTAAAATCTCCAGCCAGAATCACCGGATAAGGTGAAAAATCGATTACTTTACGGATCTTTCTGATCTGGTCTTCATGGGCTTTAAAGGTAGGCGTCATATGGGAAATAAGGTTTGCTATCTTCCCGCCTTCTTTGGCAAAACCATCAAATTTAAGCATGGATTTGTGCAGTCTGAAAGGTTCCAGATATACATTCACCACTCTTATGATCTTTCCGTTGATATCTACATCGGCATAAAAAGAGTTTCCTCTCGCACTTTCTTCAATCAGTTTTTCCTGTCTTACAATTTTATGTTTTGTCTTCAGAATCACGGAAGGATATTTTATCATATCCTTTCTGATGGCCCTATTGGTGTCTTTCTCCTGAACCAGAATAATATCTGCATCCTGATCTGCGATGTATTTTTTCACTTTATCCCAGCCGAAATCTCCATATTTTACATTAAACGTAATCACTTTGATATCTCTGATGGACTTAAAATTTTCTGTTTTTGGTGAAAAATTCACCCACCGTCTCACAGGGTTGTAGAAAAGAAATGTTCCCAATAAAAATGCAATGGCTATTTTCTTTCTTTTAACGATCCAAACCAGTGTAAGAAGGACATATACGATAATCAGATAGGGGAAACCAAGGGAAAGTAGGTTTAGGGAGCCCAAAAAATTAGGTGGAATCCATGCGTTTCCCAATGTGCATAAGAGCAACACGGCAACAAGAATATGAATAAATAGTAATAACTGGCTCGGCTTCATGAAATAACGGACTAGGGTACGCTTCTCTTCATCAAAAACCCTACCAAGCACAAAAGTTTTAACTAATTTTATGATTATTAATGTGTTAGTGAAAATGTTCCTATCACCGGATAATGATCTGAAAGCTTTACAGTTCGGTCTACTTTATAAGTCACCGGATGTATTGTTTTTGAGGTAAAAATATAATCAATCCTGATCGGAAATTTGTAGTCATGGAAGCTGGTTGCGCTCCCCTTTCCTGCTTTTACAAAAGCGTCTTCGAGCCCATCGGATAAGTGATAATATTCGTAAGAATTGGGAACAGAATTAAAGTCTCCGGCAAGAATAACGGGATAAGGTGATGTTTCAATGCTTTCCTGAATAATATCGACCTGATCCTGATGTTTTTTAAAAACCGGAATCAGTCTTTTGACGATATTTTTCATCTTCCTTTCATCCTCTTCTTTGACCCCATCCATTTTGATCATCCCTTTTTCAAATTTAAAAGGCTCGAGATATACATTGATAAACCGGTATGTTTTCCCTTTAATTTCAATATCCGCCTGGGAAGCATAGCCATTATTGCTCTTATAATCACTCTTTATCAGCTCTTTGGAGTCTATTATTTTATGTTTTGTGAAGACTTTGAGGATTCCGTTGTTATGCACTACGTCCATTCCTTTTACAGAAACTTTTCCTCCGGCCTCCTGAAGCATAACAACATCAGCATTGGCATCATTCAGATATTTTTCAATATTGTCTGCACCTAAAGAACCAGATTTGATATTAAAGGAAATCACTTTCAGATCTGCCGTCTCTTTTTGGTCAGAAGTGAAATTGATCCATCTCTGTACGGGATTCATCAAGAGAAGTCCTGCCAGCATAAATGCAAAAGTTCTTTTTTTCCAGCTAAAAAGCCAGAAAACAGTGAATACTCCATAAATAATAATCAGTACAGGAAATCCTAAAGAAAGCAGATTGAACCACGGAAATATCTTAGGCGGAACGTATGCATTTAACAACGTACCCAACAGCAGGAACAATATGCCTACGTGCAGAATTAATATGATAAGACGGAAAACTTTCACAGACTTTTTCTAATTGAATCTATACAGATGTTTTTTCCATATCCTAGCAAGAATCCAGCCAACCAGTGCGCCTCCAACGTGCGCCAGGTGAGCAATACCGCCTCCGTTTCCGGAAACTCCAAGGTATATAGAAACTACGATGACGATAGGCATCAGATATTTAACTTTGATCGGAATCGGAATAAACATCATCATTATCTTTGAATCAGGATAAAGAGTAGCAAAGGCAGCTACCACTCCGAAAATAGCTCCGGAAGCACCGACCATTGGTGTAGCTACAATCGCTTTAAAGCTCTCCAACAGTTCCTTCTGTTTTAAAACCGATGCTGCATCTCCACTAAATCCTACACTTGCTCCGGACAGATAGGCATTCACATTGAACCCAAGTTGCTGCAATTCACTCATTAGCTGCTGAGCTTCAACAAAATTCCATAAGTTAAAAAGGAAAAAAGCTCCTAGTCCGCTTAAAAAATAGAGAATCAGATATTTTTTTTCTCCTAGTGTCTGCTCCAGAATAGGTCCGAAACTGTACAGTGTCAGCACATTAAATAAAATATGCATAATACTTCCATGCATAAACATATGTGTAATGATTTGCCATGAATGGAAAAACGGAGAAAAAGGATAAAAGCCGGCAAGATAACCGATGACCTGATTTCCAAGAAAATAAGTCCCAATGAATACGATCACATTAATAATGATAATATTCCTTGTGATGGGCGGTATATTGTTAAACATTTTTTAAAATTTGTTTTTAAAATCATTAAACGGAACTTCATAAAAACATCTTTTGCCATCCGGCAAAAACTCCGGGAAGCCTAAAGCTGTAAAGTCTTTGATGACCTGTTCCGCATCTTTCTTATAAATAAAATCGAACCTTGATTTCGAATGCATTTTGTTCCACTGATTGAGATAAAACTGCATAAATTCCTCTTCAGTCTTATATTCCAGGATCTCAAAAAGGTTCTCCAGAAACTTCATCGCCTGAGTTTCTTTCAGTCCTTCGGGAAGCGCATCTATTCTCAGTACGCTTTCATGTGCAATTTTCATGTCAAACCCGAGTTCGGGAAGAAATTTTTTGAAAGAATTATATTTACTCTTCTCAATTTCGTTCATATGATACTCGAGAGAAAACAGCAACGCATGGCTGTTGGGGTTGACATTGATATTGTTTTTCCTTGATGTTTTATTGTTTTCGGAAACAACCAGTCTGTGCATTCTTCCAAGATCCAGCATCAGGGTGACATCTCCTTTATTGAACAGCCAGTAACCGTTCGGCAACCTCATCAGGTCTTCATCGAAATCTTCATCTTCAAATAAATTGATCTTCGAAGGTTCTGCTGTCATATTCTGATGGTACATTTCCGTAAGGTTCTGAATTTCTTCAGGACGCACATTTCGCTCTTCAATAAACGGATTGTAGTCTTTGTCTACAATAATTTCCGGCATCTTGATGACACCTCCGCCACCATTTCCTTTGCTTGGAAAAGGTTTATTCATCATCGCGTCCATTTCCGGATCTTTATCAAAATCTAGGCTTGGAGAAACGTTATAAATTCCCAGAGATCTTTTGATGGTAGAACGAAGAAGAGCAAAAATCAGGTGCTCGTCTTCAAATTTCACCTCTGTTTTCTGAGGATGGATATTCACATCGATCTTTTCCGGATCCATTTCAAGATATAGGAAAAATGTAGGAACATATCCAGGTAGAAGCAGTCCTTCAAAAGCTTCCTGAACTGCCTTATTGAAATACGGACTTCTGAAATACCTCCCATTAACGAAAAGAAACTGTTCCCCTCTCGATTTTTTAGCACCTTCAGGCTTAGCAACAAATCCGTGAAGTTTACACCAGATAATATCTTCTTTGATCGGAATCAGTTGTGGCTGCAGTTTACGTCCGAAAACATCTACAATACGCTGCATCTGACTTCCTTTTCTCAGTCTAAAAACGGCTTCATCATCATGAAAAAGAGAAAACTCCAGATTTTCATGAGCTAAAGCAACTCGCTGGAATTCATCAATGACATGTCTGAATTCAACATTATTATTTTTAAGGAATTTTCTTCTGGCCGGAACGTTGTAAAACAGATTTTTCACCAGAAAATTGGATCCTTCCACCGTCTGAATCGGGTCCTGAAACTGAAATACTCCACCTTCAATGTAGATATTGGTTCCGATCTTGGCATCATTCTGCTTTGTTCTCAGTTCAACCTGGGAAACCGCAGCGATAGAAGCCAACGCCTCACCTCTGAATCCTTTAGTAGAGATCTTAAAGATATCTTCCGTTCCTTTGATTTTTGACGTAGCATGTCTTTCAAACGCCATCCGAGCATCGGTCTCGGACATTCCTTTGCCGTCGTCCACCACCTGGATCAGGTTTTTTCCGGCATCCCTGATAATCAATTCTATCTTGGACGCGTCTGCATCAATAGCATTTTCCAAAAGTTCTTTCACAATGGACGCAGGTCTCTGCACCACTTCTCCTGCCGCAATTTGGTTAGCTACATGATCCGGTAAAAGCTGAATAATATCTGACATAAAACGTTTAATCAACTTACAAAAATAGTCAATGGAAACGGGAATTAAAACAATAAAACCGTGAATTAAAATTTAATTATCAACATTTTAATCACAATTTGCCGTGCAGTTCTGTTTTTATCCCTCGTGGAGGAAAAAATATTGAAAAGAGGATGTTCTTTTTTTTAACGTAAAGATTTTTTTTGATAGCGCTTAGTTTTAAGCAAAGAGTTCGACTACGTCGCTGATGAAGCTACCGGATATAACGCTTGCTTAGTCAAATCAATGAAATTGATTTCTTCTTTGCTCTCCTTATACTGTACGGTATTAGAATCGAACTTTGCGTGAAATAACCTGAGTTTGGGATAAGAACGATTTATTTTAATTACGGTCAGAAAGTCTGAGCTTACTTAAGTATTGGCAGCCCTGTTAACCTTGTCACGGTTAATAGTAACAAGTTTTGGCTAAAGCCCTCTTCATTGCATATATTTTGTAAGCGGGCTGAAGCCCGCTCCTATTGAATATATAGGAGGCTATCAGAAATACCTGATCAGTACATCAAGGTTTTGAGCCTTATCATAAGGATAAATAGTAATTCCAATCTTTCTTTTTTCAATCTTATTATCTAAATGTTCTTATCCCGATCTAATGTCTGTCATCTTCGTTCTTTATTCTTTGTTCTTAACCCAAATTCAAGTTAATTAAACAGGTTCTAAAAAAAGAACTTACGGAAATTTCTAATTTAAAGAAGAACACCCCTTCTCTACCATCGAAAAGGGGTGCTTCACAGCTAGTTTACACAAAAATAATACTGATATTTACTTTATCTCTTCACGGCTCATTCGTCAAAAACAAGCGTTCTTTTTTCTTTTCTTTTCGGAATTCCGTGTACTTTATCATACAGAGAAGCCAATATATTCGGTTTCTTATAAATCCTGCTGTAGCGGTATCTGGTATTAAAGTGTCTGATATGAATTTTGTAGGCATCATACCCGATCACAATTAAAAGACACAAACTGATCACATAAAACACCCTGAATTCAAGATAATAATATGTCAATCCTGAGAACACAGCTCCTAAAACATAGGCCGCCATAATACTCGTCAGCAGTTTTGCCCTTGCAATCAGTTCAGCGCTCTTTCTATATTTCTTTTTCGTAAACATGGAAAGCAGGATTCCAAGATCGGTGGTAGTACCCGTAAGGTGGGTTGTTTTCACCGAGAAGTTGGAGATACTCGCGGTAAGCCCGTTCTGAAGTCCGGTGGCAAAAAGCATCAGGGCTACCAGATATTCTGTTTCTTCCAGTGTTTTCTGATAATAAAATTGTCCATATATCCCTACAAACAATAAACATATGATTTCCAGCGCAATCGGCATAGAGTGGGCAAAATACTTACTCTTTTTATTGAAGTTGATCACGATGAAGTTAGACACAAAGCTTCCGAAGAAGAACAGGAAGATCCATGCTCCTACCACAGCCACCTGCGTCCAGTTTCCTTTGCTGATTTCCGCTGCCAATATAGCGTAGTGTCCTGTTACGTTCGATGTAAAAGAGAGGAAAATTAACAGGGAGGCAATATTTATAGTACCTGCAGTGAATGCAGTTAGCGTCCCCAATCTGATATTGTCTCCCAACGTTCGGCTGTTACTATAATTTCTTAACATTTTTATTCTTTTTTATGGTGTTGATGTATTTTTTTTAGACCTCTACAAAGATCTGAGCCAGTCTTCCTCTTTCCGGAAGTCTCTCAGGCATTTCCACTTTGATTTCCTGAACTTTAAGGTCTTTGCATTTTTTGATATAAGGGGCAATATCAAATTTTCCTTTGCCCTTACTTTTAATAGATGGAGAATAGTAGGCTTCTTCTATATGCTCTGCGCTTACGTAATTGTTGAAAGTCCTTTGAAAGCTTCCCGTGAAAATATCGCAGACGATCTTATTGACTAAGTGAGGATATTTGTTTCTGATGATTCCGTAAGCATCACAGAACTCCTGGGGTCTGATTTTATTGAAGACCGTGTTTTTGGTATTGAAAAGAAGATCTCTGATAGAATCTCCTGCTTCATATCCTGAAACCAAAAGAATATTATACTGATTCTGGTCTTCCGATGCTTCTTTCTCTTTCAGTACTTTTTTTAATATGTTCAGTGACTCAAGAGAGTAATCCGTGGCGATTAAAATTGTTTTGGTCATATCTTTTAGATTTAGGTTTGTTGTCATATTTTGATGATACAAAACTAAAGCAGCAAGATTAGAAGCCCTTTGGAATGGAATTAAAATGTGATTAAAGAGATTAAAATGAGATTAGAATATTGTTAATGCCTGTTAATAAAGAGACTTCAGATGTCAGATTTCAGATTTCAGACAAAAGGCTTTAAGCGTAAGACTGAGATTAAGAACGTGAATGGTGAATTTTGCTTCGCAAGTGAATGGTGAATTTCTTGCGTAAATAGGAGATTTCAGACGCGAGATATCAGATTTTTAGGTTGAGCTTAAGGCTAAGGTTGAGAATGGTCAATGGTCAATTTTGCTTCGCAAGTGAATGGTGAAAAGCTTCCAACTCAAAGACCTACGTTACATCACTCATAACTCATCATTTATAACTCATCACTTCCCGAAACTCTCAAACCCCTAAAACGCTCCTACTCTCAAACCAGTGCTCTAACTTTCCGGCCTCGTACTGTAGAAATTAGGAAAACGCATTTGTACTGTGGTTCCCTGGTTTTCGTGAGAACTTACGATTAGTTCACCGTAGTGCATTCTTACGATGTTTCTCGCCAGTGGAAGTCCGATTCCGTAGCCTTCGTAGTTTTTGGTATTGGAAGCTCTGAAAAACGGATCGTAGATTTTGTTCATCTCCACCTCCGGAATTCCGATCCCGAAATCTTTTACAATGATATAAACATCGGTATCTGTAGCGCCCAGCGAAACTTTCACCTGCTGGAAATTAGAATATTTACAGCCGTTGTTAATGATATTGGCTACGGCAAGATGCAGCAGCTGCTCGTTACCCTGAACTTTTAATTTTTTAGGATTATCCGGAAGCATACTGATATCTAAGTAGATATTATTTCTGGAATCAATCTTTCTGAGCGTTTCGATGACATCCCAAAGTAGCTGATCAATTCTTACCTTGTCCATTTTCTGGATCTTTCCGTCAAAACCGGTTTGAGCGATCATCAGTAAGGCTTTGATCTTTTTATCCAGCTTTTCAGCTTCGTCGAGAATAATTTCTAAGGTATCCTTATATTCATCCGCCGTCCTGTTGATCGAAAGAGCAACATCCGCTTCACCCATAATCGATGTCAGAGGTGTTCTCAGTTCATGAGATACATTTCCGATCAGATGATTCTGGGTTTCAAATGAAGTTTCGATACGGTTCAGCATTCCGTTGAAGGTGTCTACCAGCTCATTCAGTTCTTTATTGTCCGGTTGAGCCTCCAATCTAAGGTGAAGATTTTCTGAACTGATCTCCTTTACTTTTCCAGTAATTTTAAGAATCGGTCTGAATAAAGTTTTAGAGAGATAAAAAGAAAAGATCATACTGAAGAACAGGGAAAGTACGATACAGGTGATCAGTGTTCTTTTTAAAAACCCGAGATAATAGATTACATAATGGTTTTTTGCAGAAGCGATGGCGATATAATCTTTATCATCATATTTAAAGGTCTGCCCAATATAATAGAATTCTTTATCATTATAATTAGACTCCCCTTTTCTGACAATACTTTTGAAAAAATAATCCGGAATATGAACTTCCTGTGAGATCTTTTTGAAATTGGAATCTGCAGGAACCGCGAAAACATAATCTCTTTCCATCGGAAGCTCCTCATCATTCAGGCTGTTGAGGATATAGTTTTCGGGAAGATCCAGATGGTCTTTGCTTTTCTCAATCTGAACAATCGTCGTTGTACGGATTTTGAGTAGTTCATAAAATCTCTGATGCGAAAAGTTGACAATCGAAAAATAAACCAACCCACTGAAAAGCAGAATGATGGCAGTAAATACCAACATTAAAAGCACCATTGTTTTGGTTTGATTTGTGACAACTTTATTAAACATCCATTAAGATTTTTTCAGTACATACCCCATTCCTATCACTGTATGAATCAATTTATTATCATCCTGACTGTCCAGTTTTTTTCGTAAATAATTTACGTAAACATCTACTACATTGGTTCCCAATTCATAGTTCACGCCCCAAACCGCATCCAGAATCTCGGCTCTGGAAATTACTTTTTCAGGATTATTAAGAAAATACAGCAGAAGCTTATATTCAGTAGACGTCAGTGAGATTTCATCTCCGGCTCGCGTCACCTTCTTCGTATAATCATTAACGATTAGGTCTAAAAACTGAAATACGTGCTCATTGTCCGGTTCCGGCTCGGCAATTTCCTGAGGGCTAACTCCATTACTTCTTCTCAGCAGAGATTTTACTCTCGCTACCAGTTCAATAAATTTAAATGGCTTAACCAGATAATCATCCCCTCCACTTTCCAGCCCAAGAACAATATTCTCAGAAGTTCCCAGTGCGGTCAAAAACAAAATCGGAACATGCTGATTGGTTTTCCTGATCTCTTTACAGACATCCAGACCATTCATTTCCGGCAGCATAATATCCAGAACCACCAGATCGAAATCGTTGGCCTGCACCAACTGCACGCCGGTACGACCGTCAAAAGCTACGGAAACTTCGTAACCGCTTTCCTGAAGTCCTTTCTTTATAAAAGAGACAACACTGGTTTCGTCTTCGATGAGGATAATCTTTTTCATTGAAATAAGGAATTTCACAAAAATAGGGAAAAATTTCAATAACAATTTTCGGTGAATTGATATGGGAGTTGACCAAAGCTATATAGAATAATATTAACTTTGCTTTTCATCCCTCTAATGACGGAACATAATTTAGGTTAAATTGCAAACACTATGAATGATTTTTTAATAGGTATCGGTAAAAGATTGAAGGATATCAGAAAAAAGAATAATTTAACCATCAATGAGCTGGCTTCCAAAGCCAATGTAAGCAACGGCCTTGTATCCAGGATCGAGAACGGAAGAACCATTCCTTCACTTCCTGTACTATTGGATATGATACAATCTCTGGAGATCGATGCCAGCTATTTCTTTGAAGGCGTGGAAAAAAAATCCAGTGCCAAATTCATTTATCTTCCCAAAGACAGCCAGCAGGTTATCGAAAAAGAAGTGGAAGCGGAAGGATTCAAGTATATGCATATCTTCAGCAAAAGCCTGCACTCTTTAGGCTTTGAAGCCGTATTACTGACTATTGAGCCCAATTCCAAAAGAGAAAAAGTGATCACTGATGCCTGGGAATTTAAATATATTCTGAAAGGCGAAGTAAAATATATCATCGACAACGAAGAAATCATCTTAAAAGAAGGCGACTCTCTTTATTTTAACGGAAAATTTCCGCACGTTCCGGTAAGCATCAGCGATGAAAGCTGTATTATGCTTGTTCTTTACTTTTATACCGCCTAGTACTGCCTATTTTTAAAACGTAAAGTTTTACATTTAAGAATCTATAACTTTAAAGAAAGCAAAGAATTCCGGCTGCGCTGTTGATTAAGCAGACTCTTTATTCACCACCTTAGTCAAATCAATCAAAGATTGATTCTTTCTTTGCAGTCTCAAATATTACTCTTTGAGAATTAATCTTTGCGTGGTAAATTGCAATAAAAAAATCCGCTTTAAATTTCGAATAAAAATATTCATTTAAATTATTGGAAAATAAGGAATAGAAAAAAGATAGTTTTATGCGCTGATACTTTGATATCATTTAAACGTTTAATAATCGCAAGGATAAACAAAGTTTTTTGAAATGAAACAATTTTAATAAAGATAAACAAAGGCATTTCATTTAACAAAAGTAAAACAAAACATCAAAAATTTCAGGCTTTAATTAGTTCTAAAAATCGCATTTCGGAAATAAGTGAAACGCCTTTGTTTATCTTATTTTAAAGTAATTAAAGTTAATTCTTTGTTTTACTTTGCGTTAATAAAAAACGTAAAAACTTTCCGCTTTTAAGCTCATCCTTTTATAAGCTTTTCTTATTTATTTAAATAAAAAGTTTACAAATAGTAAACTTTCGGATTTTCTGTTTACCTCTAAAATTAACGTTATGTTAACCCACAGGACTATATGTATCTAAAATTCTCACTTAGGAAACATTTCATTAATTAAACTAAAACGCCCTGTAATAAAGGAATTTAAGAACTATTCATCATTTTATTTTTCGTTCACCAAAAGGTAAATTAAGTAAAATATAAGTAACAAATTACCCTGATTTGTTAAATAATACTTAATACGAAATATTTATATATATTAAAATTATTAGCTTGATTTGCAGTGAAAATTTAATATATGTAAAAATGAGGACCCAATTAGAGAAATTACTTACCCTTGCTTTTGTCTGTTTGATCTTTTTTGTGTCAGCGCAGAAGCAGTTAATTATAGGAACTGTTTTTGACGACAGCCAACCCCTTCCCGGCGCGTCGGTCAAAATAAAAGGTTTGTCAAAAAATACCGCTACTGATATCGATGGAAAATTCATTATAAATGATATCAAAGAAGGCCAGTATAATCTACAGATCAGCTATATCGGTTATGAAACAGCAGATATTAATGTAGATGTGAAATCCGGAGAAACCGTAGACTTAAGTTCTATCAAATTATCCCAGCAGAGAAAGAGCATCGACGAAGTTGTGGTAACCGGAACTTTAAAAAATACAGAAGCTAGAGCTTTAAACCTTCAGAAAAACGCGGTGAATATTACCAATGTCATTGCCTCTGACGGAATCGGAAAACTTCCGGACAGAAATGCGGCAGAAACCGTTCAGCGTGTTCAGGGTGTATCCATCGAGAGAGACCAGGGTGAAGGAAGATTTGTTTCTTTAAGAGGACTTCCGCCGTTTTGGGCATCAACAACCATTAATGGAAACAGGTTGCCTACTGCTGAGGAAGAAACCACTTCCAGAGCGACAGCATTTGACTTCTTCCCTACCGAACTGATCTCATATGTCCATGTGAATAAGTCGTTTACCCCTGATATGGAAGCTGACGGAATCGGAGGTGGTGTAAACTTTATTACGAAGACTCCACCCATGAAAACAGAGTTCAAAGCCACTTTAGGAAGCGGCTACAATGCTAAAGCTGACAAAGGGGTTTACAATCTTGGACTTCTTTACGGAGGCAGAACTAAGGATAAAAAATTCGGATACCTATTTAATGTGGCGCACTTTATCAGAAACTGGTCTACGGATAATTTTGAAGCGAGAAGAAGCGGTGACGAAGGTGTTTTCAGACTGGAACTCCGCGATTACAGCGGCGTAAGAAAAACAACGGGAATCAATACTGCTTTTGAGTATGTACTGTCTCCAAAGAATACATTTTATTTAAAAGGAATGTATGGAACGCTTTCTGATGACGAAACGCATTACAAACACAGGATTAGGTTTGATAAATTCAGCTCAACGAATAATACCGCAAGAGTAGAGCTTCAGAATATTCACAATTTGCTGATCACGGAGCTTACTTCTGTTTCTCTGGGTGGGGTTCATACTTTAAATAAAGGAAAAATCGACTGGGATCTATCCTATTATGATAACCGTTTCAAGTACGGAAATATTCCTGACAAACAGAACAATGCTTATTATGTGATCAAATACACACAATCTGGAGTGGGCATCAACCCTGATTATATTTCCAACCACGGAAACGGACCTAGAGCTTACTGGAAAGCAGATGGTGGAAAATTAGATTATAAAAATGCGGATGCTTTATTTGGATTTTACAGGGATCCGGACTTTAAAATGGATGCATCACAGATGAGATTTACAGACCTTGAATTATACAAAGTTTTTGTTGAGGAAAAAGACAAGATCGTAGCCGGGTTCAATCATGAAATCAATGCATCAGATAAACTGACTTTAAAATATGGTTTTAAATACAGAGACAAGGAAAGAAATGCCAGATTCTCGGATATTTTCTATAATTGGAACGGAGGAACAGCTCCTCTTCTGTCCGATTACGGGCCATACATCACCGCACAGCCAAACGGACCAAAATATTTAAATGAAATGCATTCCCATATCGGAACCACATTCGGACCGGTCCTTTCTACAACAGGTATGGATCAGTTCTGGATCCAGAACCAGGGAAATCTAAAGATCAACACTACTGATTCTGAAGCATTGGAATACAACAAAGCATTGGGAAGAAACTTCGACGTTCTTGAAAAGCATGCAGATGCCTATGGAATGGGAACCTATAAAATAAATGATAAGATCACTGTTTTAGGAGGAATCAGATTATCCAATACAAATACCAAAGTAAAAGGATATAATGTGATCGATGATGTTTTAACACCCGTTGAACACACCAAAAATTATCTGGCCGTTCTTCCGATGCTCCACATCAAATATGCCTTAGACGATAAAACCAATCTTCGTTTTGCCGCAACGAGAACCTTTTCAAGACCGAACTTCGGGGATTTGACACCCGGTGGAAGCTATATTGAAGCGGACAATGAATTCAAGGGTGGAAACCCTAACCTGAATCCAACGTATTCATTAAACTTTGACCTGATGGGAGAATACTATTTCTCGAATGTAGGGATCTTGAGTGGTGGTGTATTCTATAAATCCATTACAGACCCTGTTTTCCAGGATTCTTTTATTGGAAATTACAACGGAATGACTGGCGTACAGTTCACAGCACCGAATAACGGAAAAGCAGCATGGTTGGGCGGTATTGAGCTTGGAATTACTAAGAGATTCGACTTTTTACCAGGATTCCTGCAGTACTTCGGAACCCAGTTAAATGCGACGTTCATGACTTCGGAAATGGAAAAACCAAGCGGCAGAAAGGTAGCTCTTCCTTATCAGGCCAAACAGCTGTATAATGTACAGGTTTTCTTTGAGGAAAAAGGATTCAATGCAAGACTGGCTTACAATTACAAAGGAAAATACGCCGTAGAATATGCGGAAGACGATATCAATGATTCTTATTACGGGAAATACAGCAGCTTGGATTTCGGAGGATCATACCAGTTTAGCAAACACATTATGCTGTATGCAGACGTCAACAACATGCTGAACAAACCGTTGATCTATCATTTCGGAAAGGATGAAGGCCGTCCTGAACAGGTAGAATACTACGGGGTAAGATGTAATCTGGGAATAAAACTAAACTTCTAAACCATCATAATGGCTCAAAGTATCAACAAAAATACATTAGTAACACTGAAAGCTGCACTGGCTGCTTTCGGTGTCTACTTCTGCATGTACGGTTTCAGGAAACCTTTTACCGTAGCTTCTTTTGAAGGACTCGCCTATTTTGGAGTTGATTATAAAATCCTGATCATCATCGCTCAGGCGGTGGGTTATTTCATTTCTAAATTCATTGGGATCAAGTTTATTTCAGAGCTGAAACCTGAAAAAAGAATCGTCTATTTACTGGCGTTCATTGGAGTGGCCGAGCTTGCTTTATTAGGATTTGCAGTTGTTCCTGCTCCTTACAATATCGTCTTCATGTTTATCAATGGGATTCCGTTGGGAATGATCTGGGGAATTGTTTTTTCCTATATTGAAGGAAGGAAAACGACAGAGATCATCGGACTTTTCCTGTGTACAAGCTTTGTGGTTTCTTCAGGATTTACAAAATCGGTCGGAAAATCCGTTATGGATACCTTTCCTGTTTCAGAATTCTGGATGCCATTTTGCACCGGATTGATTTTTATTATTCCGTTAATTATTTTCGCTTTTCTTTTGGAAAGAATTCCGAAACCTACGGAAGAAGATATTCTGCTTAAAAACAAAAGACAGCCTTTAGTCCGTGCAGAAAGGAAAGAACTGATCCGTCAGTTTTTCATTCCTATCGTATGTATTATTTTTCTGTATATCGGTTTAACGGTTTTAAGGGATTTCAGAGATAATTTCAACCGCGAGATCTGGGACAGCCTGCATGTTGGTTTTGACAGTTCCATTTTCACCCTGACAGAAATTCCCATTGCAGTAATGGTTCTTCTGATCTTAAGTTTCATGGTCAAGGTAAAAAACAATAAAAAAGCATTTGCTTATTACCACTATATTCTTTTTGCAGGAATTCTTACGGTAGGATTGTCAACCTATTTATTTCAGAACGGAGCTTTATCTCCATTTGTATGGATGGTCATCTCCGGTTTTGGAATGTATATCTGCTATATTCCTTTCAATGGAGTTTATTTTGACCGGATGATCGGCGCTTTTGATATCAAAGGAAATGTAGGGTTTCTGATTTATACTGTAGATTCTTTCGGCTACCTTGGAAGTGTTTTGATCCTGTTGTACAAGAACTTTGGTTCATCAAAGATGTCGTGGCTTAATTTTTATATTCATCTGAATTATATCATTACAGCCGTCGTTTTTATTCTTTCGGTCATTGCTTTTTTAGCATTCAAAAAAAAGGCAAAACCAAATTCAAACTCAAATTCAAATTCTAATCAATTCATCAATTTCGACACGTCGAAAATTTTATAAATTAAAGTAACAATGACAGCAAAATTTGATTTAATCGTTGTGGGAGGTGGCATTTTGGGAACATTCCACGCCTATCATGCTCTAAAAAAAGGCCTTAAGGTCGCTTTACTGGAAAGGAATTCTGTTCCTCAGGGCGCAACGGTGAGAAATTTCGGACAGGTAGTTCCCTCCGGAATGGATCTTACATGGCAGAATTATGGAAGAGAAAGTCTGGCTATTTATAATGAACTTCACACCCAGGCAGATCTTACCATAAGAAAAAACGGTTCTGTATATATCGCTTCGAATGATGAAGAAATTCAGCTCATCGAAGAACTGTATGAGATCAACAAGAACAATGATTATGAATCTGTTCTGTTATCAAAAAACGACTGTATCAAGAAATTTGACGGTCTCCGTTCGGATTACTGTAAAGGGGGACTCTTTTTCCCGCAGGAACTGTCGGTGGATTCTGCCGATATGATCGTTAAACTTCACAAACTATTACAGGAAAAACTGGGACTTCAGATCTTCTATAATACTATGGTTATTGAAACTGGAGAAAACGGACAGAACTGCACGGCAATAACGTCAGACAGAACGGAATTCACAGCATCAAAAATTATCATTTGTAGTGGACATGAATTTAAAACATTATATCCTAAGTTATTCGATGAAAGCGACATTGAAGTAAGCAAGCTACAGATGCTGCAGACAAAACCTCAGGGTATTTATTCTCTTCCCGGAAATATCTTGACGGGACTTTCCATCAGAAGGTACGAATCCTTCAGCGAATGCGCTTCTTATCAGAAAATCAAATCGTTAGAAGATCCAAAATCTTTTGAAAAAAAGTTTGGTGTTCATATTTTATTCAAACAGGCACTGGACGGATCTATCATTCTGGGAGACTCTCATGAATATGCTGATGCTAAAAACGCTGATGATCTTGGGTATGATCTGAATATGGAAATTGACGAGTTCATGATTCACGAAGCTAAAAAAATTATTGACCTTCCTACCTATGAAATTCAGAGGAGATGGTTTGGGGTGTATGCCCAGTGCAAAACAAAAGATATTTTCGAGCACAACCCTTCTCCGAATGTTCACATTGTGACCGCTATCGGAGGAAAAGGAATGACAGGAAGCGGGGGCTTTTCCAAATTTAATATAGATAAAATTTACGCATAAATTTCAATGAAGAATATAGAATTACTGGTTCTGGATATGGCCGGAACAACGATTGACGAAGACAATGTAGTGTACAAAACTTTAACGCAGGCTGTGAATAATCACGGTTATCATGTGACTTTAGAAAAGGTGCTTTCAAGCTGCGCCGGCATGGAAAAGCTGGAAGCGATCACCAGTTTACTGAAGGAAATCGAGGGCAATGAAGAAGATGCTGCCGTTATTTTCCAGAACTTTTCAGAACAGTTAAAAGAAGCTTACCACAAACTTGAAGTGAAGCCTATCAACGGGACCGAAAACTTTCTTTTAAAGATGAAAGCTCAGCATAAAAAAGTGGTTCTCAACACCGGTTATACTTCCGAGATTGCCCATCAGCTTTTGGATAAATTACAATGGAAAGAAAATATCCATTTCGATGCACTGATCACTGCTGACGATGTTTCAGAAAGCCGCCCAAGCCCTGACATGATCAATCTTGCGATGAAAAAATTCAATATCACTGAACCGGAAAAGGTTTTAAAAGCTGGTGATTCTGTGATTGATATTGAAGAAGGGAAAAATGCAGGCTGCGGACTGACTATCGCTGTTCTTTCAGGAGCACAAAGCAGAACAGAGCTGGAAAAGGCACATCCTGATTATATTTTTAATACGATTTCTGAGGCTGAAGATATACTTTAAACTCTTCTTTCAAATCATACTTACTTTTTTCAGCCTCATTTTTAAGACTTAAACACTAATGGCACTAATAGATTCACTAATGTTCACAGATAAACTCATTGTGTCATTCGTGAAAAAGATGGGTGCCATTTGTGTTTAAAAACATAATCGTTTAGTTATCAATTTATTAACTTTAAATTTACACATGTTTACAAATAGTAAATTAATTTTACAATAGTTAAAAATAAAATTACTATTTGTAAACATTTCTTTTTCAAAACCCTTTATCCCCATGAAAACAAAACTATTCTCAATGGCCGTTCTTATGAGCTGTTTCTTTCAAGCTCAGACCAAGAAAGTTCTATTTATCGGTATTGACGGATGCCGTGCAGACGTGATGATGTCCAGCAACATTCCGAACATCCAAAACCTTGTCAATCAATCCATTTACTCCCTTGATGGTCTGTGCGCCGCCATAACCTTGAGCGGAAATGGCTGGAGCACCATGCTTACCGGTGTATGGCATACGAAGCACAACGTTCAGGACAACAATTTCACCAGCCCGAACTATGCAAACTATCATGATTTTTTAACAAGAGCAGAAACTTATAACCCTAATTTAAGAACAATGTCTCTGGTTAACTGGGCGCCTATCAATGATAAGATCGTACAAAATGCCGATGTACAAAGCAATTTAGGTTCAGATCTTGCGGTAAAAAATGCAGCCGTGAATGCTATGCAGAATGATAATCCCGATATTCTTTTTGTAGATTTTGACGATGTAGACCATGCCGGACATTCTTATGGATTCGCTGGTACAGTTCCTCAGTATGTTTCTTCAATTCAAACTACCGATGCTTATATCGGAGAGATCGTCAATGCTATGAAAAACAGACCAACCTACAACAATGAAGAATGGCTGGTGGTATTAACGACAGATCATGGGGCTGTACAAAGCGGCCATGGTGGTGGAAACCTTTCGGAACGAAATATCTTTAATATCTATTCCAATCCTGGATTTACTCCTCAGCAGATCAGTAAAACGATTCTGGAGTCCAATAAAACTTTTAATCAGCTTAGCTTTCCGGCTGGTACGTATGCAAAACCGGCTAACCAGACTCCTTTTAATTTCGGAGCCACTCAGGATTTTACGATTGAATTCTGGGTAAAACCAAATGCAGCCTATTCAAGCGATCCCGTGATGGTCAGTAATAAAAACTGGGCGAATGGAAAGAATAAAGGTTTTGTCATCTCCGGAAGCTCAGGACAAAATTTCAAAATGAATATCGGTGACGGAACCAACAGAATTGACATGACTGGAGGAAAAGTAGAAACAGGAAAATGGAAACATATTGCCGTAAGTTTCGACAGAGATGGACTTGTAACGATGTATGAAGATGGTGTTCCTGTGACTTTTGCTAAAATGAATACCATTGGAAATATAGATTCAGGTCTTCCATTTACCATCAATCAAGACGGGACAAATGTATATGGTGAGAATCTTGCAGCATCCTATAAAGACATCAGAATCTGGAAATCTGCTCTTCCGAATGATGTGATCGTCAATTGGGCGAATCAGGATATTACGTCTTCGCATCCTTATTATGCTCAACTACTGGCAGACTGGAAATGCAACGGAACTTCAGGAAACACGCTGACCGATTCAAGTCCGAATGCCAACCATCTTGCAGTAACAGGATCTCCTGCTTATGCTGCAGGGACTACCAATATATTTAAAATTCATGATTACTCCTCAACAACAAGAGAAACGGATCATTTCCCTACCGTTCTGAACTGGATGTGTATTCCGGTACAGCCATCATGGGGAATCGATGGGGTGAATCGTATTCCGGTATGTGCTAACGGTGCTTTGGCTGTGAAGGATACCAAAACAAAAACTGATGATTTCAAGCTTTATCCAAATCCTGCTTCAGAAAGCATCAGTATCCAGTATCAGTCTGAAGATAAAGAGATTAAATCAGAAATCATTGACGCCAAAGGATCCGTGATTTCAACAAAAAATTTAAAGCCTTCGAACGGTTTGTTTAACGAAACATTAAACATCCAGAGCCTATCTGCGGGAGTGTATTTCATCAAGATCACGGGAAGTACAAAGTCGCTGACGAAGACTTTCATTAAGAAATAAGAGGAGATTGGAAGCTGGAAGAGGAGGATGGAAGTTACCGTTGGACATTCAATTTCAACAGTTTCCATAAAAAGTGATTAAAATCCACTGCAATTTTGGCTTTAGGCTAAGATAACTTCCATCTTCGAACTTCAGGCTTCCTAACTATAACAACGCATTAGATTTAATTTTTTTGATATTAGAACAAGGATATTCCAATCCGAGTTCTAATATCTTTTTTTTGCTTAATCATTGATTTCCAGCAGCATTTGGGTATCACACCGGTCATAGGCAGAATCTGAAATCGGCATATGTTTGAAGCCTAACTTTTCATACAGTTTGATCGCAGGAACCAACACGGAATTCGTTTCCAGAAAAATGCTTTGTGCTTTCAATTCTCTTGCTTTATCCACTAAAGCCCGTCCTACCAGATAACCTATTTTCTTGCCTTGTGCTTTAGGGCTTACTGCCATCTTGGAAAGTTCAAATCGAAGCGGCTCATCGGAAAGTTTCACCAATGCACAGGTTCCTACAGCTTCATTATCCAAAAGCGCAAAGACGATATGTCCTCCTTTTTCTATAATATGTTCTACCGGATTGTCCAGCAGTTTATAATCGCCAGCTTCCATGGTAAAAAATGTTTTGATCCATTCTTCATTTAATGTTTTAAAAGCTTCTTTGTATTGAGGTTCGTAGTTGATAATGGTTACTTCATTATTCATTTCATTCATCGCTATAGGGTTTAATTGATATTACTATTTATATTTCCAAGGTTTCACTCAGAATCAGAGTCTCACTAAAAATCGCTGATTTTTTAAACTTAAGTCCACTTTTTATGCTCAGTACATTGAATTTAAAAAATAACTAAAGTGTTTAAAATCTTTTTTGCCTTTTGTGGTTTATATTTTTTTTCACCACAGATTTTCACAGAGATTATGGATCTTTTTTTGAAACATTAAGATCTGTGAAGGAGGTAAGAAGAATTAAGAAAAAATCTAAAGATTTTTTTAAGCTGCAATCCTCAAAACGAAGCTCCCTTAATGATCTTAAAAACTTAATTCCACTTAATGGTTTAAATCATATCAATAAAAATCTCTGATTTTTTTAAATCTTAAGTGTTCTTTTTATGCTCAATATATTGAACTTAAAAAATAACTAAAGTGTTTAAAATCTTTTGTGACTTTTGTGGTTTATAATGACCCAGTTACCGAAAATTAAATTCTTTTTTTTACCATTTTTGCTAATTTCTCCAGATCGCTTTCTACTCTGTCTGTCCATTCCAGGGCATAGTTCAGACGCATACAATTCTGGTATTGATTGTACTGCGAAAACATTCTTCCCGGAGCAAAATTGATTTTCTGACTCATCGCTTCATCAAATAAATCTTCCGTACATATTTTTTTGTCCAGCTCCAGCCATAGCATAAAGCCTCCTTTTGGTTCTGAGATTTTGGTGTTATCGGGAAAATATTCTGTTACCGACTTCTGAATCTGGAGATAATTTGCGTATAATTTTTTTCTGAAGGTTCTCAAATGATGGTCATACCTTCCGTGTTCCAGGAAATCTGCAATCACATCCGGATATATGGACGGGCTGCATACCGTCTGCACCAGTTTCTGCCGGATCACCTGTTCTTTAAATTTTCCGGGAGCCACCCAACCTACCCGATACCCGGGAGCAAGCGTCTTGGAAACCGATCCTATCCACATCACAAGCCCTGATTCATCATAGAATTTACACGGTTTTGGTCTCTCTGCTCCAAAATACAGGTTTCCGTAAATATCGTCCTCAATAAGGGGAACATTATAGTATGTGATCAGCTTTACCAGCTCTTTTTTGTTCTCATCCGGCATCTGAAAGCCTAACGGATTGTTGAAATTCGTCACAAAACAACATGCGGAAAGTGTAGGCAGTACTTTTTTCAAAGCATCAAGATCAACTCCGTAAATAGGATGAGTAGGAATTTCTACCACTTTCAGTCCCAGTTGCTGGATGGCCTGAAGAACGCCGAAATAAACAGGACTTTCCACGGCTACAGAATCTCCCGGTTTCGTTACCGCCATCAGACAGGTGTAGACCGCATTCATCGCTCCTGAGGTGATCACCAGGTCATCTTCCGAGATCTTCCCTTCCAGCACCAGAGCCCATTTGGCAGATTCGCGACGAAGATATTCGTTTCCCTGAACCGGTTCGTAATCTGTTCCGCTGTCAGTCTTTCTGTTGATCACATTGATCATCGATTTCTTCAGCTTGGCTAATGGAAGGAAGCTTTTACCCGGAATACCTAACGCAAACTGGGTAACATCATCGGATCCATCAATGGTTCCGAATACCTTATCGATAAGAACTTCAGCTGTATTTTCTCTTTCCGCTACTTTCATAGGCGCTACTGATGGTAGCGCAAGCTTTCTTTGGGAACTCTGGCTCACAAAATAGCCGTATTTCGGACGTGATTCTACCAACGAACGGCTTTCCAGTTCCATGTAGGCCTGTTTCACCGTATTCAGACTGACATTATAAAGTTTCTGAGCACTTCTGAGTGAAGGGAGTCTATCGCCGAATTGCAGGGTATCACTTTTGATCTGCTCAGTGACAGATTTTGCTATTTTAAGGTAGAGAACGTCTTTGGACATGTGATCTGGGTTTTATAGTAAATGTACAAATTTCCTTCAGTTTTATCCAATGTTCAACCAGCCAACCATTCTGCTGATGCTGCTTTTCAGCTGCTCAGGATTACGGAAATTGGCGGTATTGTTTTTTCTAAAATAGCTTTCTGCGAGCAGGGTGAAATTTCTTTTCTCAACATCGGAAAGGCTATCTTCATAGATCTTAAAAGCAATCTCTCCTTTTTCGTTGATCACCAGACTTGCAAATGCCACTACTCGATCTTTCTTTTTGACCAAAAGAAAAGGGACACCGAAATTCTGATTGAGTTTTTTTAGCGTCTGGGTCTGTAGAAAAATATTTTTCAGGGACAGCATATCTGAAATATAGACTTCAGCATAAAGAAGCTGATCGCGGGATTGTCGTAAGGTTTCCATAGTGTTCTGATTTACTTAAGCAAAGTTATGGAGTATACGATTCTGGATACAGATACAGAAGTTACTATTATATTGGATACAGATTGTAAAGATGGAAGATGGAGGGAGGAAGTTATTATTTGGTATAAAACAAAAAACTCTCTGTACATACTATACAGAGAGTTTTTTTGTGTGGTGCGGATGAAGGGACTCGAACCCCCACGCCTCACAGCACCAGATCCTAAGTCTGGCGTGGCTACCAATTACACCACATCCGCTGATTTTTCTTTGTTTAAAGAACCTTTTCCTCTTACGAGACTACAAATATAAAACATTTTGTCTTAAAATAAGAACTAAAAAATATAAATACTAACAAAAAATGAATAAATATATTTCTTACAAACCCTTCTTAAAACTAAAAAACTCTCTGTCGAAAAAATCTACAGAGAGTTTTAGTACCCCGGGCGGGACTTGAACCCGCACGTTCTTACGAACACAGGATTTTAAGTCCTGCGTGTCTACCAGTTCCACCACCAGGGCAGGTGTGGAGCGAAAAACGGGACTCGAACCCGCGACCCCAACCTTGGCAAGGTTGTGCTCTACCAGCTGAGCTATTTTCGCATAGTGCGGATGAAGGGACTCGAACCCCCACGCCTCACGGCACCAGATCCTAAGTCTGGCATGGCTACCAATTACACCACATCCGCTGGTTTGTTTATTTTAAAGAGCTTGCTTCGTTTTTGTGAGTGCAAATATAGGACATTTTCCTTTACCTCCAAACTTTTCAGAAAAAAAAATTAAAATTCTCATATTTTTTTTCTGCCTCACCTATTATTACATTTCATTTTCTTACTTTTACAACGTTAATAATTACAATATGGAATTACAAGGAACGGTAAAGAAACTTTTTGATGCTCAGACATTTGCAAGTGGTTTTCAAAAGAGAGAAATGGTTATTTTAACTCAGGAACAGTATCCACAGCCGATAAACATAGAATTTTTGTCTGATAAGATCAGTTTATTAGATAACCTTAAAGAAGGTGAAACTGTAAAGGTGGGAATCAACATCAGAGGAAGAGAATGGGTTTCTCCTCAGGGCGAAACTAAATATTTCAATTCTATCACAGGATGGAAAATTGAAAAAGTGATGGACAACGGATCTGAGCCAACTCAGGCGTCTCCTTCCCAATCTGCATCTCCTGTTTCCAACGAAAACCCTTTCGCTGGCGACGATGACGACGATTTACCTTTTTAATTAAAAGAAAAAGATCAAATATAAATCCTGCTTGCTCAAGTGGGATTTTTTTTCCAAAATAATGGTCCGACTAGACGAAAATGAGATTTCATTCCCCGATCCTGAACTTTATGACGGTCATGAAGGCCTGATTGCTTTTGGTGGCGATCTGTCCATAGAGCGTATCTGGTTCGCTTATCAGCTGGGAATTTTTCCGTGGTACAATCCCGGGGAGGAAATATTATGGTGGAGTCCCGATCCCAGATTTGTCCTGTATCCTGAGGAACTGAAAGTGTCCAAATCGATGCGAAAGATCCTGAACAGGGATGTTTTTACCTATTCAGAGAATAAAAGCTTCAGGGAAGTCATCCGAAACTGCCAGCAGACGAGCAGAAAAGGGCAATCGGGAACCTGGCTTTCCGACGAACTGATGGAGTCTTTTATCAAGCTCCACGATTATGGTCTTGCCAAAAGTATTGAAGTATGGCAGGATGAAGAATTGGTTGGTGGATTTTACGGCCTTCAGATTGGAAGTGTTTTCTGTGGTGAGAGTATGTTTGCAAAGGTGAGCAATGCCTCTAAAGCCGGCTTTATACATTTTGTAGAAAGCAATAAAGAAATCCTCGATCTCATTGACTGCCAATCTCATACTGAGCACCTGGAAAGCTTAGGTGCGAAAATGATTCCTAAAAAAGAATTTTTAAAAACCTTACACAAAAATAATGAACGCAGATAAAGAAAAATGGATTCTTCTGATTATATTAACTGTTATCTGGGGATCCTCATTTATTTTGATCAAAAAATCGCTTGAACATTTCAGCCCCTATCAGGTAGGTGCGCTTAGGGTTTTGATCGCAGGAATTATTCTGATGCCTATTGCGATTTCCAAGTATAAACTGTTTCCGAAAAAGCATTTAAAATGGCTTATTCTGGCTGCATTCACGGGAAATTTTATCCCTATGTTCCTGTTTCCGATTGCAGAAACGGAAGTGAGTAGCAGTATTGCAGGAATCATCAATTCTATGATGCCGATATTTGTGATCATTGTAGGAGCGCTGGTCTGGAAATTTGAAACCACCAAAAGGCAGATTGTAGGAACGATGATCAGTTTCGCCGGGGTCTGTTTGCTGGCATTCGGTGGGGATGGTGAAGGCGGAAAATTTAAACTGATCCCGATCCTGCTGTTATTACTGGCCACTTTATGTTACGCTTTAAGCACAACAACGGTAAAATCTAAGCTTATGGATGTTTCTTCCACGATTTTATCCGCATTTGTTTTTTCCTTCGTTTTATTTTTCCCTTCTCTTATTGCTTTAACATTCACGGGATTCTTTTCGACATTCAGTTTTAGTGAAGATAATATGCTGGGTCTGATGTTTGTGTGCCTTTTATCCATTTTCGGAACGGGATTGGCCATGACGCTGAATTATCGGTTGCTGAAAGTTTCTACTCCTCTTTTTGCTTCAACAGTAACGCTGCTAATGCCGATCGTTGCTATTGTCTGGGGCTTTCTGGATGGCGAAAAACTGAGTGTATTACAGTTTGTGGGAGCGGGAATCATTATTGGCGGGCTGATCTTCTTAAGGTCTAAATCTGGCGTTGTCAAAAAGTAAATTCGCTTCTATACCGACAAAATATTTGCTTTTAATTCATTTTGACGCAAAGGTTCATTTATGAAGCACTTGATTTTTGAGCAAGGCAAAGACTTCGACTGCGTCGATGATGTAGCTGACGGATATGACACACGCTTAATTGAACAATGAATTGATTCCTTCTTTGCTCTCCTTATACTGGACGGCGTTATAATCGAACTTTGGGTGAAAAAATAATCATTTCAACTTCTATTTCAATTACTTTTAAAAATCTCTCGCAGATCATGCAGATTGCACAGATGTTTGAGTATACTTTTTAATGATTTTAAAATTGATCTCAATTAAAATATAATCTGCGTAATTTGCCTAATTTGAGAGAAAAAATTCAAACCATTAAGACTCTGTTAAGCTTTTAAGAATATTAAGTTTTAGCTTCGCTTAAGACACAATCATTTGACTTTTTCTTAACTCATCTTACCGTCTTCATTGATCTTAATGTTTTAAAAAGCTCCCATTAAAATCTGTTTTATCTGAGAAATCTGTGAGAGATAAAAAAATATAAAGCTTTGAAACTAAAGTGCCCTAAAGAGTTTAAAGAATTAAAAACAAAAATCCCGCATTGCTGCAGGATTTATTTATTTGGATTGTTTTAAAATCTTTAAGAATCTTAAGTATAAGTGAGGCAGATCATTGATCCAAAGACTTTCAGAAACTTCTTTCTTCCATCTCTCCTCTTCCATCTTCCTAAGAATTCTTCTTTTTCACTTTTGCTTTGACCTTCTTCACCTCATCTTTAATGAAAGGATATTTTTTCTGCATATCCGTAGCCAGTGATGAATCTTTGCTCAATGCCTTCTGAAGTGATTCTGTTCCGATTTCCGGCCTTTTCAGGTTGAAATAACAGTTGCTTAGCTGATAATACAGCTCTGCTCTGTCATGTACCTTAATCGCTTTGTCCAGGATAGTCACTGCTTCTTCATATTCTCCAAGAAGCATCAAAACTTCTGAATAGGCATACCAGTTATAAAATCTTGAAGGTTCAGCATCTACCAGCCTTTTCAGGCAGCTAAGGCTTTCTTCAAATTTTCCGGAATCAATGAACAGGAACGCCAGTCTTTTCTGATAGTCAAGATTGGTGTCGTTCAGGTGAGTAGCTTCCTGTGCAAAATGCAACGCTTCTTTCATTCCTCCCATTTCTTCGTACAAATAAGACTGCTCCATCATCGCAAGATAAAACTGCGGGTCTTCTCTCAATGATTTCTGGAACGCATTAAGAGCCATAATCGACTGTTTCTGCGCTTTATAGCATAATCCTATTTTATAAAAAGTAAATGCTTTGGTATATTCGAGCTCAAGCATTTCCTCATATACTGCCACCGCTTTCTGATATTGTCCTAAAGCTTCATAACATGCTGCTTTATTGGCATATACTCCTACAGAGCTTGAATTGATCGCCAACAGGTAGTCATACCCTTTAATGGCTTCTTCAAAATTCTTTCTGTTGAAGTAAAACTGTCCGTATTCAAACCATGCAGTTTCGGAATAAGCAAATTCATCTAAGTATTCATTAAGAAAGGCAATAGCCTCCTCGCTCTTATTCAGGTCGCTGAAGCAGATCATACAGTTTTCAAGCGAATACTCGTCCGTAGGATCTTCTTTCAGGGCTTTTCTGTAGTGCTTAAGAGCGTTAAAGGGATCTCCCAAATTTACATATTCGTCTGCAATAAAGTTGTGAAGGAAGTTCTCTTCTTCCTGCAGTTCTAAGGCTTTTTTGCAGATGTCAATGGCTTTTCTGGGGTTTCCCAGGTTCGAATAATACTTCGCATAGCAGACCATAAAGTCTGTGTTTTCCATCGATGACCCTTTCAGTTCGTCGATGAGTTCTTTTGCGGTATTATAATCTTCCCATTCCAAGAGAATTTCAAGTCTTTTGATCTTGATATCTAATGAATTCGGGTGAAGCTTAAGGCCATAATTAACAGCATTGTCTGCGTAATTAAAATCTCCCAGCTCCAAATAATAAACAATGATATCTTCCAACTCTTCGGTATCGAAGTAGAATTCATCATTATTTTCCATCATTTCCTCGAACTTTTTAACAAGTTCATTTCCAAAATACTCTTCCAATAGTGTCGTCTTTGTCAGTCCGATGTCTGAATATGCTTACAAACCTCGGCAAACTTTATTAATTAATAATAACTTCTGAAACTGAAATTCAAATGTTTATGCAAAGTTGCAACTTTTTTTTGAATTAATTTTTCATAAATTTCTATTTTAAAGATAGGAAAAAAAGAAAACAGATAAAAGGATTGTGGATAAAAAACGCAAATTGTGGTTAAATAGTAAGAACAAGTCTTTTTCCAGCCGGAATTTCAGTGTTCCAGACTGATTCTATATCCTTTATTTCTGCTGTCTGTGTGTCTATTTTAATTTTACCATCTACAGCTGCCTGAAACATTTCAGGAATGATTTCCGTAAACAGCAGATGAGTCTCTTCTTTTGTCCAGCTTCCCAATCCTGATCCTGAAATCTGAATATCTGTTCCCCTCAGAATCTGCGAAGACAACTGAATGGTATCGCCACTCATTCCTCCTACAGAAACCAATCTGGTCTTGTGAGAAAATGTTCCGTTTCCTTTAAGAGCGTACAGCAGCATCTCTATAGAATGCCCCCAGAGATAATCTAAGATAATATCAATGGGTGTTTCGCTGTGAATTGCTTTAATTTTTGCATTAAAATCTTCGTCAGGCTGTTTTAAAGAAATCACTTCATCTGCTCCCAGCGTAAGAAGTGACTGTAAAGATTCTTCATTTCTGCCTGTAGCAATGATTTTTTTGGCTCCGTATAATTTGGCCACCTGAACTGCAATTTTTCCTGTAACACCAGTTGCTCCATTGATCAGAACGGTGTCGCCGGGTTTCATCTCTGCTTTAAACTTAAGTCCCATCGCAGATCCCATTACGGCATTGGGCAGTGCAGCGGCGATAGTGAAGTCCAGTTCTTCCGGTACGGGAATGACAAATCCTTTTTCAGCATTGACTTTCTCAGCTGTTGTTCCTTTTTTACTGAAAAAATATACTTTTTGACCATTGTCAAGATATCCGGCCCCATCTGTTCCGATAATTCTTGGCTGATGTACTTCGCTGCTGACGGAATAATGACTTCCACCCGCGATAGCTCTGTCAAGATTTTTGATCGATGCTGCTTTCACCGATATCTGCACTTCATTTTCCTTAGAGGTTTCCGGATCCGGAAAATCTGCATATTGAGGAATACTTCCTTTTTCAAATACGACTGCTGCTTTCATTATATTAAATTTTTACGCAAAATTAGGATGAGAGCAGTCTGCAGTGCAATAACATTTGTTATCAGTTGTCCTGTTGGTTATTTTTTTAAAGCATCTTCTTTTAAGATCGCGCTTTTGATCCTGCTCAGATGCACGGTAGTAATTCCCAGATAGGAAGCGATATAGTGCTGAGGAATTCTTCTGATGATTTCCGGACGTTCTTTGGCAAGACTGAGATACCGTTGTTTCGGGGTGTCTTTTATGAATGAGAAAAAATGTTTCATGTAATCGAAGATCCTTTCAAAAAGAGAATCCATGAATTGAGTCCTCAGCTCGGGATCTTCGTATACCTCAGCCAAAACAGCATCTGCATCGGTTTTACGGATCTTCCATAGAGTGCAGGCCTCTATGGTTTCAAAAGAGACCATACTTGGCAGGCCTTTCCTGAAACTTTCAAGGGATGAGAACATGGTGTTTTCCATAAAGAACTGGAAGGTCACATCTTTCCCGTCATTGTTGTACCAAGCCCTTACGACTCCTTTTTCAATATAGTAAGCGCTGTCTGAAACCTCATTTTCCTTTAAAAGCAAAGTTTTAGCGGGAACTTCCATGCGCTCAAAGCAGCTTAGAAATTTCCGCCATTTTCCTTTCGGGAAGAGAAATCTGTTTTGTATATGCTCAAACATTTGACAAGAAAAAAGAACGGAGCATTTCTGTTCCGTTCCTGATTTATTTTAAATTAAACTTTTAATTTTAGCGATGATGTCATCTCCAAGTTTATCGGCTTCTTCTTGAGTGTAAGCTTCAGTGTAGATTCTGATAATCGGTTCTGTATTGGATTTTCTAAGGTGTACCCAATTGTTTTCAAAGTCAATTTTAACACCATCTACCGTAGAAACTTCTTCATTCTGATATTCTTTTTCCATTTTGGCTAAAATATCATCTACATTGATCTCCGGAGTCAGTTCTATTTTCTTTTTCCCCATAAAGTAGCTTGGATAGCCTGCTCTTAATTCGGAAACTTTTTTACCTTCTTTAGCCAGATGCGTTAAAAACAATGCAGCTCCAACCAAAGAGTCTCTTCCGTAATGAAGATCAGGATAGATAATTCCTCCATTTCCTTCTCCTCCGATCACGGCATTTTTCTCTTTCATTAAGTTCACGACGTTCACCTCTCCTACAGCACTAGCAAAGTATTCTGAATCGTGGCTTCTGGCAACATCCCTCAAAGCACGGCTTGAAGAAAGGTTTGAAATAGCAGCGCCTTTTTTATGTTTCAATAAATAATCTGCTACGGCAACCAGAGTATATTCTTCTCCGAACATTTCCCCTTTTTCATCAATTAATGCTAATCGGTCAACGTCCGGATCTACAACAATTCCAAGGTCTGCGTTTTCTTTTTTTACCAGTTCGCAGATGTCTCCCAAATGTTCTTTTAGAGGCTCTGGATTGTGTGGAAACTGTCCGTTTGGTTCACAGTATAATTTTACCGTCTCACAGCCTAGTTTGTCCAATAGCATTGGAATAGCAATTCCTCCTGTAGAGTTTACGGCATCAAGAACGATTTTGAATTTCTTCGCTTTAATAGCCTCAACATCTACCATCGGAAGATCTAAAATCTGCTGGATATGAATGTCAAAAGCATCATTTCTTGTTTCATATTTCCCAAGATCATCTACTTCAGCGTAGTTGAAATCTTCATTTTCAGCCAGGGCAAGTACTTTTGCCCCATCGTCTCCGCTGATGAATTCTCCTTTGCCATTTAAGAGCTTAAGAGCGTTCCATTGTTTTGGATTATGAGAAGCAGTAAGGATGATTCCTCCGTCTGCATTGAGTTCAGGGACCATAATTTCCACGGTTGGCGTTGTGGAAAGTCCTAAATCTACTACATTGATTCCTAATCCCTGAAGGGTAGCGGTTACCAGTGAAGAAACCATTTCTCCTGAAATTCTGGCGTCTCTTCCTATCACAAGGGTTAAATTCTTTTTATTCTGCGTATTCTGAAGCCAGGTCCCGAATGCAGAGGCAAATTTCACCACGTCCAGAGGAGTCAGGTTATCATTTACTTTTCCACCGATGGTTCCGCGGATCCCTGAAATAGATTTTATTAACGACATTCTGTTTTTATTTTTTAAGTTGTTTTTTATTCCGGACAAAGATACTTAAAAGACCTTTAAGTTATAAAACAGGAATCTTTTTCTGGATCTTATCATAATTTCTTTCCACCACTTTCGGAGGAGGGAAACGGTACCCTATATAAAGCAGTCCGTACAGGTTATTGTTCTGCACAGCCTGATCACTTTTTTCATTATAGGCAGAGGCATTGACATTGAATTTTCCTCCGAACAGGATCCGGTCTGTATTGTATCCGATATGAAGCCCTGTAGCAAACCTGATGGTTAGGTACTGCGTATTTTCTTTATTAAACTTTGTCCCATCACCACGGATATCCCAACTGCTGGAAAACATGCCGCCTAGTCCCAGTGAGACATTGGGTGAGATATTGACTCTTTTTTTAGCGCCCAGTACCCAGTTATAGAAATAGCCCATATTGGCCCCGAAACTGTATTGAGTCTCCTTACTTTTCTGTTCATTTAAAATATCCCTGAATATAGATAGATCATAATCTACAAAAGGAACCCAGCTTCCCCGGCTTTCCTTCTGCCATTCACCCTGGGTATAAATGCTTTTCAGGGAAAAATCATTCTTCATGACATAGGCTGTAGATCCTCCAAAACTCTGGATTCTAAGATCGGGAAACTGAAGATAGGGGTCTTTTCCTTCTCTCCATTCCGGAAAGAAGTCTTTCATATTCTCCATATAAAAGCCTTTTACATTCTTATAGTAAACGGTCTGGATAAATTTTTTCGGGAAAAAGCGGAATCTGAAGTCCGCATAGGAACTGCTACCTTTAAGATCATTATCATTGTTACCCGGAAGAAAATTCGGTGTAAATGATACGGTGGCACTTATAATCCTGTAATCGATAGAAAAAGAAGCTCTTGTTTTGTTATTGATTGTATAGCTTGTTTCTATAGCCTTATCTTCCGGACCTTCCGTGTAAACATATTTTTCAATATTGGTATCAAGGTTAATCCGGACCATCACCTGATCTGCGTAAGATTTGATTTTGGTCGTATCGATCTGGGCTTTTGCCATAACCGTTATAAGGAAAAATAGAAGGATTGTTGCTGATTTCGGGCTCAAATCGAAAAGGTTTTAGTTTCAGAAAATGAAATTACTACAATTTTTTCAATTATAAGCTTAAAACAGGACTATGAACAGCCGCAATCTTTGTCGCAGCCGGTTCTTTTGGAACTGAACTTTTTCGGCGCAAAATTCTTTCTGAGCACTTTAAATAAAGAGTAGCAGGCAAATGCAACGATCAATACGATAATAACGTACTGAAAAATCAATGAAGTATCCATTATTTTAAAATCTGATATGCTATCAACGACACAAAATATGCCAAACCTGTCATCATCGCTACCTGAAAGCCGGTCCATTTCCAGCTTTTGGTTTCTCTGTAGACTACTGCCAGTGTAGAAACACACTGCATTGCAAACGCGTAGAATAAAAGTACGGAAATTCCGGTTGCAAAACTGAAGACTTTTCCGCCATCAGGTTTTACATCTCTTCTCATTTTATCAATTACTTTTACTTCGGGAGCATCATCTTCAAGGCTGTACAGCGTAGACATGGTTCCCACGAAAACTTCTCTCGCTACAAAACTTGTCAGAATTCCCACACCCATTTTCCAGTCGTAGCCAAGAGGTTCGATAAGAGGTTCAATTCCTTTCCCCATTTTAGCCAGATAAGAATGATCCAGTTCAACGTTTGTCGCTACAAACTGATCAGGCTTCTGTTTGGGGCCGAAATAACTCAGGAACCAGATGATGATACTTACAATAAATATGATTTTTCCTGCTCCTGTAATGAATTCCCAGACCTTTCCCAAAACCATTTTAAAATCGTATCCGAAAAGTGGTTTTTTATAGGTTGGAAGATCCATGACAAGATAGGTTTTCCCTTCATTCTTGATAAATCCTTTAAGAATAGCTGCAGAAAGTAAAGCAACAGCGAACCCTAAAAGGTACATTCCCATCAGCACGAGTGCTTTATATTTAATTCCAAGGAAAGAGCCTTCTGAAATAATCAGCCCGATAATGATACTGTACACGGGAAGCCTTGCGGAACAGGTCATGAAAGGGGTAACCAATATAGTCAATAACCTTTCTCTTACATTCTCAATATTTCTTGTGGAGATCACGGCAGGAATAGCACAGGCTGTCCCTGATACCAATGGAACAATACTTTTTCCATTCAATCCGAACGGTCGTAAAAGCCGGTCCATCAGAAAGACCACTCTCGCCATATATCCTGAGTCTTCCAACAAATAAAGAAAGTATAATAAAATTCCGATCTGAGGGGCAAATACTACAATGCCTCCGATTCCGGGAACAATTCCGTTTGAAATTAATGAGTTGATGGGTCCTGCCGGCAGATGTTCTCCTGTAAAGGCAGCCAGCCATGAGAAGAAACTCTCAATCCAGTTCATTGGATACTCGGCCAGGAAGAATACACTTTGGAAAATAATTAACAGGATCATGAGGAACACGACATAGCCCCAGAATTTGTGAACCAGTACTTTATCCAGTTTTTCGGTTAGAAGCTCCTTGAACTGAGCTTTTTTAGAGATCACATCTGCTAATATTTTATCAACATTCTGATATCTTCTTACGGTTTCCTGCACCTGAAGTCTTTTTGGAACCAGACTTTTAGAATCAGGTTCGTTCATCTGGTCTTTGATGGATCCAATTCTTCCAAGGTCAGTGCCTAAGGAAAGGCTCATCCATGCTTTATATTCGTTGTCGATGCCTTTGTGGGCTGCTAATTTTTGAATAAAGTCTTTATGTTCGTTTGGTGTTTCGAAAGAATTTTTTTCTGCTTTTACAAAACCATCGTTGAGAACAGCTTGTCTGATCTCATCTATTCCCAGCTGCTCTTTGGCATTGGTCTGGATGATTTTGATGCCCAAAGCATCTGAAAATTTTTGAATATCAATGCTGATTCCTCTTCTTTCCGCCTGGTCGATTTGGTTCACCACTAGAATCATCGGAATACCGAGGTCCTGTATCTGCTGAAACAGAAGCAATCCTCTTTTCAGGCTTAGTGCTTCAAGAATATAGATAACGCCTGCATAATTTTTTTGCTCGTCAATAAGAAATTTGGAAAAAATAGCTTCATCTTCGGAGCTTGGATAAACACTGTATGAACCCGGCAGGTCGATCACCTCAACTTCCTCGTTTTTATAGGTGTATTTTCCTGAATGGCTCGCTACGGTAACTCCTGCATAATTTCCGGTTTTCTGCTTTTTGTTGCACAGAGCATTGAAAACCGTAGACTTTCCTACATTGGGATTCCCGACTAAAAGGACCTGCTTTTTCTTATTTTCCTGCATTAATTCAATTCTTCAACAATGATATAATTTCCCTCTTCTTCACGTAGAGCGATTCGGCTTTTTTCCTCTCCAAATTCTACATACATAGGACCATTGAACGGCGCCTGGTACAATATTCTGAAAATTGTTTCCGGCAGAAGCCCCATTTCTATAATCTTGTTAGGCATTTTCAGGTGATCGTTATCATAGCCCAAAATCTTCCCCATTTTGTTTTTAGGGAATGTGCTTAATTTATGTAAGTCCTTCTCTTTCAAAACCTGCTTTTTTGTAAGGGCAAATATACGCTATTTAAATTTAATCTAAATAACGACAGGCATGAAAGAAATCAACCCAAATACATGACTGTATCTGGGTTGATTCAAAAATATAATTTAGTTGATATGAATGTTCTATTTTTTCTTTTTCTCGGGAGTTTGAGAAGAGATTTCTATTGGATTATCATTTGATTTAAAAAAATCTTTAGCAATTTTTTCCTGCTTCTTCATCATCTCGCCAATTGTCACATCTGATCCTGGCATTTTCATACTCATCATTTCCGGTGTAACTCTCTGACGTGTTTCTGCCAGTGGATCCTGTTTAAAGCTTGCATAAGCCTTTTCAAATTTCTCTTTTGTAGTTGGCGTTACATTATGAGATACTCCATATTTTGAATTTATTTTATCTGAATATGTCATTTCCTCATAATTTGCCATCTTTTTATTACCACTTAGTTTCCAGGAATAGTTCTTCTCTGAGTCTTCAATTTTAACAATTAAGCCTGGAAGTCCATAAAATTTGTAAGGTCCATCCTGAAAAGGAATATCCGTACTAAACCACGCGGTCCACTTTCTTCCTCCAAATTCGGTAGTCGCTTTTTGCGTATTATATTCTCCTACTTTTTCTTTTTCTGATAAAATATTCCAGTTGAATTTGACATCATCATCATATCCAAATAGATTCATACCCACTCTGTCGAGATATTGCTCCTTCATTTCCGGATAAGTCTTAACGATTTTATAAGCAAACTTAGGCATCTTGATCAATTTTGTTACATCTTTCCAGCTTTTTGTTTTTTCCATTTCTTCAACTGCAATTTTAATAATTGAGTCCTGAGCCGGAATCGTATAATCCTGATAAATAGATTTCTTACCTGTAATATCCAAAATAGCAACTACTTTATCAAGCTTTGCAGAATCTTTCTTCGGCTTAAAAGTAAGTTCGTAAAAGAAACGGTTTGCTGTTTCTTTTGATTCTTTTGAATCCTGCGCAGATGCCAGGGCAAAAAGAGCAATAAAGAATACAGAAAATAGATTTTTCATTGTGATAATGTTTACTAATTAGTTATCATTTGATGAAATATGTTACAGTTTTTTTTCAAAAATTCATCCGGCGCTTTGTAAATCACTGAATATCAACACCGTACCGGGACTAATTTATTCAGGTTCAATTTTAATGTTCCTGTGATTATAATACTCCACTCACTGAGTCCGTCTTAAAATTATCATTCCGTTAAAACATTTTACGCCCCAAAAGACTTATCTTTAAGTACTTAAAAAACAAAACAGTATGGACACTTTATCACAATTTAAAGACGAGTTTGAAACCGAGTATCAGACGACCAGAAAGTTCTTAGAGGCTTATCCTGAAGGAAAAAACGACTATGCTCCTCATGACAAAAGCATGAAACTAATGCCTCTGGCCACTCACATTTCTGAGATTTTCGGATGGCCGGACACGATACTGAAAACTTCGGAGGTTGATTTTGCCAATGGAGATTTTCAGCCTAAAAATCTTTCTACCAAAGAAGATCTTTTGCAGACACTTGATGAGAATTTTAAATCGGCACAGGAGTCTCTTGGTAATGCTAAAGAAGAAGACCTCAACGAATACTGGGCTTTAAAAAATAACGGTCATGAAGTGGCCAAATGGACGAAGTATGGCTCCATTCGTCACTCGTTGAACCAGATCACGCATCACAGGGCACAGTTGGGTGTTTATTACAGGCTGAACGACATCGCTCTTCCAGGAAGCTACGGTCCTACAGCTGATCAGCAAAGCTTTTAGAAAACAGAATATATCTCAAACAAAAAACCAATCTCGTGCAGAGATTGGTTTTTCTATTTTATGGTTTTCTTTATTATTACTTAAAGTTGAATTTTACGGTAAACATCACCTGGCTTGGACGTAGCTGATATCTTGTAAACGTAATATTTGTGGTATTGATATCATAGGTTTCGAATACTTTTTTGTTCGCAATATTCATCCATTTAAGCTCGAAATCAATTTTCTTTTTAGACCATGTAAACTGATAAGAAACATCGTAGAATCCATTGCGGTATTTCTGATCAGCGGCATTGGTATTGATCTGATCCCAATTAAACCCAATCGTATGATTTTCAACAGGGTAGAAAAACACTCCAAGATTATGTGTAAATCCTGTTCTGATAGCGCTTGAGTTGATCCTTCCTGTACTGGTTTGTTTTGTTCTGGAAATACTTGCATTATAATCTACGCTCATCCAGCTGAAATAGGTATTGTTGAATTTAACACCATAAGACTGGCCATTGTTGTTATTCGTATAAGATTCATTATTTAAAAAAGCATCAGACTTTGCCGTATTGTTGCTGTAGCTTAATGAAGCATTGGTCTTAAATTTCGGAAAATATTTTCCTACTTCGGCATTGTATCCATTATTTAAAATATGGTTATCCTGCTCTATATATTGCATAATGCTGTATCCCGCTTCATTGATTATAGGGTTAGAGATCAGGTTTCTTTTGGCATCAGAAAATCTATAACTCACATTAAAGAATAAATTATTCAATGGATTTCTGTACTCTATTCTTGTTCCTGCGGATTTATTGTTATTCTGAGGAATTGGATTATTGATGTCCATCGCGTTAATTCCGCTTGGTGAAGTCATCAGAAATCCTGAGTAAGCTGTGTTTATTTCTCCAAAATTATTATTGATATTAGCACTCACCGACGCTTTCCAGAAAGAAGCAAAAGAGTACTGTGCAAAGATATTGGGTTCAAAAGTAACTTTATTTACTGTTTTTGAAACATTTCTTAACGGGTCTTCTGCTTTAATGTTATTAGAATTTACAGGAACGTTGGCATACAACATCCAGGATTCGCTCTTATAGTTTAACCCTAAGCTTCCATAAGGTGTTGCCGTGGTATATTTCAGATCATTACTATATTGTGATGGAAGCACTCCTGTTGTTGTAATATTTGACAGGTCTGAAACCAGATCTGTTGTTTTAAAATTAAACCCGACTTCCGGAGTAAATGTCCATCCTTTCGCTGAAAAACTAATATTTGCAGAATGATTGGCTTCTAAAGTTTTAAGTCTTAGATTCTGACGAACAAAATCACTACTTGCTGAAGGTGTAAATCCCGGAATTCCTAAATAAGAAGAAGGGGAAACTTCCAGATTTTGTTTGTCTGTCTGATAACTCACATAAGATAATACATTCACCATCTTTTCTTTCCACGGGATGATCGTACTCAATGAGTTTTGAAATGATGTGGTAGGAGATTCTACCGCCTCATCCGCTTGTCTCAGTTTGCCATTTTTCACGTCTGTTCTGTCAACAATCCCCCGGTCTGCATTCCAATACTGAGAGAAACTTGTTGTATTTTTAAAGAATCCCTTCTTGGCATTTTTTGTAAATATCAATTCTCCTTTTGCTTTATCGGTATAAAAATTATTAAGAATATTGATGTAATTAGAGCTTCCTCCGAAATAATCAGTCTGGCTGTAAGATTCTCTCTCCACTGCATTATTGGTGTAGTTTGCATTGGCTTTAAGCTCCCATTCTTTCTTTTTATCAATGTTGGTCAGATAGTTTGCAGACAGATAATGCACGTTGTTCATTAAATATCTTTTTACCGGAAGACTTGGTGTGCTTGCATTTTCTACATTCAGCCAGTCATTTTGAGAAGCATTAATTCTTCGTCCTTCGAATCTGTTTCCAAAAGCAAGAATATTTCCTTCATTTTCCACCTGTTCACCCATATTATTGGTCTTGTAGTTCACCACCCACTGGCTTTTCTGTCCGAAAAACATTGGAGTAAGCTTAACATTCCATAGCCATGGATCTCCAAAACCGGTTCCCACTTCACCTCTTCCGGTCATGGTAACGGAATTTTTCAGTTTGATATTGATGGCTGCCTGATCAGAAGGTACTTTATCCTGTAATATTTTTACCGGTTGGTGGTTTTCAAGAACCTCCACTTTCTGCACCGCATCTTTTGGAAGCGAGTTATTGATCGTTCCGTAGCCGCCTTCCATAAGGTCTTTCCCATTCACATAGAATTTGTTGATGGCATTTCCCTGATAAAGAATGGTTCCGTCTTTATTGACTTCGATGCCCGGAATTTTTCGCATTACATCGGCAAGTGTCCGGTCATTTTTGTGGTCAAAAGCCTTCAGATCATAGGAAATGGTATCTCCTCTTGCGGTGATCATCTTGGTTTTCAGCTGTACTTCCTTTATTTCTGTAGCTTCAGACTGCATTTTGAAAGTCAGGCTCTGATCGCTGTTGCTGATCTGTTTTGTCAGGGGTTTTTGGTTGAAAGCCTTTACTTTCAGATCTACATTAGATTCTGCGGAAGTAAAGGTAACTTTATATTCCCCTTTAGAATTGGTGATTCCATAAGCCAGAATAGCATCTTTACCCGGTTCTTCTATGGTAACGCTGGCGCTTGCAACAGGGGATCCGTCTTCATCGGTTATTTTTCCTGAAACTGTTTTCTGTGCAAAAGTGAGCACTGTAAAAAAAAGCATCAGAAATAAAGATATCTTTCTTTTCATAATTTATTATTTGCCTAATTAGTTCGTAGCTTATGTTTTTTGTTACACTTTTTATAAAGATGTATTTTAAAGATAAAAGTTAAACGCTTTATCACTACAAACATAGTTATATTTTTCATATCGCCAATCTTTTGGTGGAAATTTTAAAAAAATAGTGTAGACAGAAGGTTATTGAATTAAAGATCAGGGCCCATGCGTTTTAAAAAGAAGTCTGTGAATTTTATTCTTAAAATTCGTTTGGTATATCAATTCTTTAAAATCTTATCATTAAATTTATATCGAATCAATTCATTTTATTTTACTTCTGCGTAACATTTTCCGAAAAAAGATTGTCTTATAATAGGGAATAAGCAAGGAGTTTCAACAAAAGAATAATTTTTAATATTTTTATTTAGTCTAAATAGTTAAAAGTGATTTGAATCATAGATTAAAAAAAACTTAAACACTGATTCATATATATTTATTTAATAATTTTGTAACATAAAATTTATAGAATGGGAATTATTTTAAAGCCTATAGATGTTGTAGATGATATTACTCAGGAAGAGTTTATGGAAAAATATCTAAAGCCCAGAAGGCCCGTTGTCATTAAAAATATGGCAAGAAAATGGCCTGCTTATCAGAAGTGGACTATGGATTATGTAAAGGAAGTGGTAGGTGATGTAGAAGTTCCTCTTTACAATTCTAAAAAAGCCGATCCTGGTGCTCCCATTAATACGCCCACTACAAAAATGATGTTCGGAGATTATATAGATCTTATTCAGAGAGAGCCTACCGATCTTAGAATTTTCTTTTTTGACCCGATCAAACACGCCAATAAATTGATGGACGATTTTATTGCGCCAAAAGAACTTATGGGTGGTTTCTTGGATAAATATCCATCTATGTTTTTTGGTGGGAAAAGCTCAGTAACATTCCTTCATTTCGATATTGATATGGCGCATATATTTCACACGCACTTTAATGGAAGAAAGCACGTGAAACTGTTTGAACATAAATGGAAAGAAAGACTATACAGACTTCCATACGCCACCTATGCACTGGAAGATTATGATATCGACAATCCTGATTTTGAGAAATATCCTGCCTTAGATGGTATAGAGGGAATTGAATGTTTCCTGGAACATGGTGATACGCTTTTTATGCCTACGGGATGGTGGCACTGGATGAAGTATCTGGACGGAAGTTTCTCTATTTCTTTAAGGGCATGGGACAAGTCCTGGGCCGTGAAAGTTCACTCCATCTGGAATCTGACCGTACAGCGTAAGTTTGATGATATTATGAAGTCCAATTTTAAAAATACATACATGGACTGGAAAGAAAAAGCAGCCGTCAAAATCGCAGAATCGGCCCTGAAAAGAGGCTTACCAAAATAAAACAAAAAGACGTTTCAATGAGAAGCGTCTTTTTTTATTGTTGTGTATTGACCAGCAGTTCCTCCATATTTCTCGTGACTTCGTTGCATGAAAAACAGGCTTCTTTTCCGTCCTGTGAAAACCATCTGCACTGAGACCGGATCGGGCAGAAGAACAGCTCCTTTTCTTTATGTGTATCCAGATTCTGAACTTTCTGAGATAAAGAACATTTGGATTCTTCGGCGTTCCATTGGCCGCAGCCTTTTTCAACGCATTTTCCTGTAAACCGGAATCTCTGTTCGAGACTGTTTTGATCCTTATTCAGCTCCAGGAACTCTTCTGTGACGGTGAGCGGTGTTATGAAGTGTACCTTCCCGTCTTTGTCAACCACTCCAAAAAGCTGTGCCCCAACTTTTCCTACATAACTGGGACACCTCTTTTTTGAAGAATTGGAATTAGCCTCCATAGCTTTTTATTTGAACCTGGATGTCTTTCAACTGGCTCTGAATATCAATTCCCGGTTTGAAAATAATGATTCCCCATGGAAACCAGTCTTTAATTTTCAAGGGTCGAACCAATCCTTTGAAGTCTCTGTGAGCTCCGAAAGCCTGGGTATTGTCAATCTTCGAAAGTTCGGAAAGAACTACACTCTGAATTCCTCTGTCGATGTTTTTCAACTGCTCATCTGTAAGATCTACGCCTTCCAGTGAAACGAAAAATTGCTTTTTAGTGGCCATAACTATAGTTTTTATTGGTTTTATAAAGCAAATTTCGGCAGAGTATGTATTAAATTTACAAGGAAAAACACCCTTTATGCACGCGTGAAAAACCTGGAAATTAATCACTGATTGTCAATATATTAATCATATTTTTTTGTTACAAAATCGCAAGGACGCTATTCTTTTTCATCCAATGCGTTGTTAAGGCGCGAGGATTTTACCTGCGATAAAATTTAAAGCTGCTGATATAATACAAAGTTTGGGGAGAATCGATTTTACAACCGTTACAATTTGACATAGGAAAGTGGAGCGTTAAGAAAATAAATGCTGTGAACGTTAAGAAAATTCTACTGTCCGAAGCGCGGGACCGTCCCCGAAACGAAGCAGAAATAGTAACTCCGCGCAAGTTTTAGAATTTTTAGAGAACAGTATTTATTTTTAGCGGAAGTTTCCAGGTCTTGAATTTTTGATTCTTTTGTTTCAAGACAAAAGAATATGATAGGACATGTGGAGTATCATGTTGAATCCAACAGATTTCATCTATAAAAATTTTATAATATTCTGTAAACCGGATACTGTCTGAATGTTTTTTCTTCGAAGTAAGGAGAATTTCTGTAGATCCAGTCCAGCTGGGCTGTTCCGTCATCAGCAAATTTTTTATCTGATGCTTTTTTCGCCTCAAAAGCGTCTTTTAATTTTTTATCGGTCTTCAATAATTCTGAAGCGGTATCTTCAAAAATATAGGCTGAATAATATTCTTTTTGAGCCAGAATTCCATCAAATAAATTCCAGTTAAAAAATGAGTCTAAAGCTTCAGGTTCAAGTGTTTCAATAATATATTTAACACCAGGCTGATCGGTTGGAATTAAATAATCTCCGGCCAAGAAAGTCTGGTTTCTTTTGGCTACTTCCACACTTGTATCGTAATGAAGATAATGTCCTTCGTATGGGTTTTTCACCGTTTTGAAATCTTTGATCTTATAAGACTCAACCGCTGTTGTGCTGTCCTTTTTAAGAGCAGTCATCAGAATTTTATTTCTTTTCAGCTCTTCAATCACACGGTACTGGGATTGTGGAACAACATAATATCTAGGAATCGTGATGTATCCTGTAGGAACGGCTGTCATGAAGAGTTTGATCTTCTTGGTAAAAGGTTTATTTATATCGTAATACAGCCTCGGTTTATCGGAAATTTCACTTGGTTTATAACTTCCCTCGTAGCCTTTGAAATCCATGGTAGAAAACTGTGTAGAATCTATTTTCCAACGGATTCCATATTGCATTCCGGCTTTGTACTGTTTCAAATTGTCGATGCGAAGCTGCTTTACTTTTTTGTAATCATTGTCCAGATTCTGGAGGTTCACCAGCATGTATTTGTACGTTGCATCTACCCTTTTGTCATAAGGCTTCAGCATATGCGTTTCAGGAACCGTTCCCAAAGAATTAAACAGAGAAGTATATCCTGTAGAATATCGCGGAGAATCTTCAAAAGCAGCAAATCCTTCATCAGGGATATCACCATGGATATTTACATAAGGCGTGCTTTCGTAGCCCAACTTCTTCATCGCATCAAGGTTTTTGACCTGATAATCATTGTAAAAGTAAGCGCCCAATGTATTTCCAAGACGTTCTTTAAAGGTAGAAATGTAGGTGAAAGTATATTGGTAATCAGCTCCATTGCTCACATGATTATCTATAAAAACATCCGGCTGCAGCCACTGATAAATACTCTGAAAACTTCTGGCGTTTTTTGAATCTGCTTTAATGAAATCTCTGTTCAGGTCATAGTTCCTGGCATTTCCTCTGAAACCATACTGTTCCGGACCATTTTGATTGGCTCTGGAGAAAGACCCTCTATTCAGCATTCCGCTCACATTATAGGCAGAAATAGCGGCAACAATAAAATTCTGAGGTGTTTTTACCTTTCCGGTAGCAAGATCCCGCATGAGCATCATCGTAGCATCTATTCCATCCGGTTCGCCGGGATGAATTCCGTTGTTCACGAATAAAACAGCTTTATTTTTTCTCAGTTTATCGAGATCTTTTTCAGGGAAAGGATTGTAAATAACAACGTAAATGGGTTTTCCATTGTCATCTTCTCCTTTTTTAAGGTACTGAATGGTGTTGAAATGCTGAGCCAGATCCTGATAATAGGCATTCATTTCATCGTAGGTCACTGTTTGGTTTCCGTTTCCTTTTTCAAAAGGGGTCTGAAATGAGTTTTGAGCTAAAAATAAGGATGTGCTTAGGAAAATTAAGAAGTATTTCAGTTTCATTGAAGCAGTTTTTGAACTTCAAAATTACTTAATATGATTTGGGTGGGAAAGGGAAATGGTGGATTTATTGGGTTGTCCTTTGTGAGGTTGGACGAGGGTTTGGTTATGGATAGAAACCTATAAGGTTGGGGTATGTTGATAAGTTCTGATCTATTTTCATAAGGTTTTATTTCCTATGATATCATTATTTCTGCCCTTTTCATCGGGATATAGGGACGGTAGCGGGTCGCTCTGCCAGAATTCTTTAGTGTTGACATCCATCATTGATAAAGCTCCGGTAAAAGCTGCTCCGGTATCCATATTCCAGATGTTGGCTTTATGGGCAGGATGCTTAATTCCTATGTCTATTGTTGGGGTGTGTCCAATAAATATTTCGTTGTATAAAAGCAGTCTTTTCGGGTAGAGCTCTGAGTTTCTTTCCAATTTTGTATCCATGGCAACTGCTGTTTCCCAAAGAGTTCTGTCCCAACGGTAATTGCTGGAATAGACTTCTTTTTCAGGGCCATGCATAGATGAATATCCTGCATGAATAAACAGACGGTTTTCATCATCCACATAATAACTTTTCATCCTTTGGAAAAACTCAAGATGGCGTTCCAGATCTTCCAGTGAATAGTCATTGTAGCTTTCTACCGTACTTTTACCGCCATTGAACAGCCATACATCAGGGCCTTCTCCCAGTGACAGCCAGTCTTCACACCAGGTATCATGGTTCCCTTTGATGAAGATGCATTCATGCTTTTCTGAAAGCTCTATCAAGAACTGTATGACCTCTGAAGATTCGCTCCAGCCATCAACATAATCCCCGAGAAAAATAAACTGATCTTCTACTGTAACTTCTGCCCGTTCAAAAACCTGTTGTAAGGCTTTAAAACCTCCGTGAATGTCACCGATTACTAATGTTCTTCCCATCTACTTTGAAATATATTTTGCATCCACAAAGTCTGTCAACCAGACCTTATTTGCCGAAAGATAGAAAAGAATTCCGTCTTCATGCATTTCTTTAGTTCTAATCGTCAGAATAACAGGTTTCCCGTGACGCATTCCCACTTTTGTCGCAGTTTCTTTGTCCGCACTTAGATGAACATGCTGTCGGGCTCTTTTTTCAATTCCGTTGTCCAGGATTGAAGAAATATTCGATTCTGCTGTTCCGTGATACAGGAAATCAGGTGGCTGCACCGCTTTCAAGGCCAGATCTACATCAATGGAATGTCCCTGACTGGCTCTGATCCTGGTTTTGTCTTCATTAAAAGCGAAGCGTTTTTTATTATTGGTTTCTACGACTTCTTCCAGCTCTTCAAAACTGAAATGCATTCTGCCTTTTGCTGATTTTGTAATGAGTTCATCCACTTCTGCCCACCCGTTTTCATCCAGCCTCAGCTGAATGGTCTCGGGTTGATGTCTCAGAATAAGGCTCAGAAATTTGCTTATTCTTTTGGTTTGTATTTCGTTCATGGTTTTTGTCTTTAATTCATTAATTTTTTCTGAAGTTTTTCACATAAAACTTCAATATCGCTTTTCCTCACAAGTTCGGTTATCCATTCTTCCGGAATATTTTCAAATCCGTAGTAGATGCCTGCAATTCCACCTGTGATAGCTCCGGTTGTATCTGTATCTTCTCCTAAATTCACTGCTTTTAATACTGCTTCGGCATAGGTTTGAGAGTTGAGAAAACACCAAAGGGAGGCTTCTAAGCTGTGGAGGACATAGCCGGAAGAGCTTATTTCCTCTTCCTGTAATTTATATAGTTGGACCAGATCATATTCTCCTACTTTTAATTCTAAAATCCGATGGAATTTATCCATCTCATTTTGGGAACAAATAGGATTGTGATCTAAAAAATTTCTAACATTTTCCTGCATTGTTCTACACGCATCCCATTTATCTTTTCCTTTCAGAATTTCTAAGGCCAATTCCAAATAAATAAAACAAGCTAAAGCAGAGCGGATGTGTCCATGAGTGATAGAGGAAACATCCTTTATAATATCAAACCGTTTCTCAATAGGGAAATCCGTGATATAAAATAATAATGGCATGATCCGCATTAAAGAACCGTTTCCATTATCAAACTCTGAATTTCCACCACATAAAGTAGGCGACATGCCTTTACTAATTCTGTGAATGGCTTGTGAGGTAGCAATACCAATGTCAAAAACCCTTCCATGAGGAGTCCAGATTTCAGCATTGTACCATTGAAGGAATTTCAGAGCCATATCTTCCAAATTATATCCGCTGCAAAGGCTTTCTGCAAGACACAAAGTTAGAGAACCATCATCACTCCAAGTTCCTGCAGGTTGGTGATGGGTTCCTAATGCTCTCATTTTTGTTACAGGTGAACGTTTCAGCTGTTCACGGCTCCTAAATTCCACCGGAACTCCAAGCGCATCACCGATACACACACCAAAAATTCCGGCTTTGACTGCGTTTTCCATTATGCTAAATTGACAAGTTTATCAAACAGCAATTTCATTCCTTTGGTGGCGGATTCTTTCATCACTACGGCTCTTTGTCCGTATCCGAATCCTGTTTCGTTGGGATTGATGACTACCAGAAGACAATCGTCTTTGATCTCATGGATCAGTCCTGCCGCAGGATATACCTGCAGGGAAGTTCCGATCACCACAAGAATATCTGCTTCTTTTACCTTTTCCTGCGCCGTTTTGTACAAAGGAACATCTTCACCAAACCACACGATAAATGGTCTTAACTGAGCGCCATCTTCTGCTTTATCTCCGATCTTGATGTCTCCTTTTTCCTCATAAACCAGGTTTTTATTGTTGCAGGAGCATGACTTGAACAATTCTCCGTGAATATGAAGAATATTAGTAGATCCCGCTCTTTCATGCAGGTCATCTATATTTTGGGTAATGATCTGAACGTCAAAATGTTTTTCCAGTTCTGCGACCAATTGATGGGCTTCATTGGGTTCAACTTCATGAAGCTGTCTTCTTCTCTGGTTGTAAAACTCCAGCACAAGCTCTCTGTCTTTTCTCCATCCTTCCGGACTTGCTACATCGGTTATATTATGGTTTTCCCAGAGACCATCTCCGTCCCTGAATGTTTTTATTCCACTTTCGGCGCTGATTCCTGCACCGCTTAATATGGTTAGTTTTTTCATTGTTTTAATCTAATAATTTTTTGTAAATCTTTTCATTGTCATCATCAAAGCAGACAAAAATAACTTTCTCAATGCTATCTGACTGAAAATTCTGTACTGTTTCTACGGCAATTTTTCCGGCCAGTTCTTTTGGAAACTTATAAATTCCCGTACTGATATCTGGAAAAGCAATGGTTTTAATCCCCAAACTTTCCGCCAATTGTAAGGAATTTTTATAACAGTCTTCCAGAAGCTTTGAGCTTTTATCTTCTTCTCCATTCCAAACGGGTCCTACGGTATGAATCACATATTTTGCAGGAAGATTTCCCGCTGATGTTACCACAGCCTGTCCGGTCTTACATTTTCCCTGTCTGTTCCGGATCTGGATACATTCTTCAAGGATCTGCTTCCCCCCAGCACGATGAATAGCTCCATCTACTCCACCACCTCCAAGCAGTGATGAATTGGCAGCGTTTATGATAGCGTCTGCGGGTATTTTTGTGATGTCTCCTTTTATTAATTCAGTTTTCATGGTAATTAGTTAAGATCTAGTCTTAACTTTTTATTTAAACTTTCCTGATCGAATAACAGAGGTTTTTCTTCCGGAATAATCAGATTATCCAAATCATCCTTCAATACAAACCGATACTGCTCTTTTACAAAATCTGAGATATCTTCAATTAAAAGGATATCTTCCTGAGCAAAAGAACGGGTAAATCCATTTCTTAAACCAATCTGGATTGCTCTTCTTTCCAGCTTATTCCCAAAAGGATCATGATCCGGGTCCCATTGTAATCGCACAGAGGATTCTTTCACCTGATCCTGCCATTCTTCACGAGAAATTCCTAATCTATCATGATAAGTGGAATAGACTGCATTTTCCAGGTAATTTTTAAAAGCAGACATTTTTAGATGAATCGCCAAAACATATTCTTGGCCCTCTTTAGTTCCCCAGCCGTTTCGATACATCATCCAAAGGAAATTAGGTTTTATCCATGTCATTCTTTCCAGACTAAATTTTCCTCCAAAATATTGATTTTCAAAAGCAAAATCTCCAATTTCCTTTCGGTAAGACTGATAGACAATGATTTTATCTTCATCATATTGAGCCATGATGTGATAGCCTTTTTGAGGCCAATCCTGTAGTTGTTCTTTATATTTTTTTAATTTAAGTTTCATGATATTGTTTCGAACAGCTTTAGCATCTCTTCATTTTTAGTCAAGACCGCAAGAACTACTCTTATAATTTGTTTTTATATTATTCAAAGTCATAAACATATACCTCGATATTATTTCTGACTAATGTTTTTTCAATAATGGGTTCTATCTCGTCCCATTTTCCTCCTGCCAGGCCACATCCAATTCTCGGCATATGTACTTCTGCATTAAGTTTTAAAGCTTCAAAAGTTAGTTTTTCTAAACATTTTTCTACAGCTTCGTATCTGATTGGTGGGATTCCAGTGGAATTGGTTATAATTTTATGCTGACCAATCATATTGCAAACCCAAATATCCTTTTCAACTTGGACCATCTGGATTTCTCCAAGATTAAACTCTTGGCCACTTTTAAACCATTCCCGATACCCTTTCTCTGGCTGTTTCCACCTTTTAGAAATCGCCATTACAAAACCTTTTCCCCAACCTCCTATATCATTACAGATATGAATGATAATCTTATTTCCTTTGTATTGAGGGTTTGTCGCATCTCCTTTTAAATAGTTTATCTCTTTCATTCGTTCTTCAGCTTTGAAACAAGATTATTAATTCCAGTATTTCCAGATCCTTTGAATTCATTTCCCACAAAAACTTTGATCACCTCAACACCTCCAATAATCGCATCATTAAAACCTTCCAGCTCTTCCGACGGAACCCACAATTCATTATGATTTCCGGCACCTACATTCTGCGTTGGGTATTGATTCAAAACTTCTTCAGGGACTTCAAATTTGGTTACAAAGCCGAGATAATTTCCGGCTTCGTCTCTTGTATTCCATTTTTCTGCAATTTCTGAGGCATAGCTTTCATTCAGTACCGGATAGAAAATGGGCTGCCACTCCAATCTTGGGGGAAATTTTTTGTATCTGCTCTCTAAGATCAGAATCATTTCTTTTTCTCCAACCGGTCTGTAAAGAGGTATTGTTTTCATAGTTTCTATTTTTAAATAATCGCTCCTATTTTGTGAGCCAATTCAGCCGATAATGGATACAATTTTTCAATGGGTAATAATTTTTTTGCTTTATCATATGCTCCTGATTTGGTAAAATTTAAGATCTTTTTGACCAAAGGTGTATAATCTTCAATTTTAACGATCCATTCATTATTAAATTCTTCAATCAGATACCGGCTGATGCCTACCTGAATGGAACGGCACTCCAATTTATTCCCTTTAATATTCCTTTCGGGATCCCACTGTACATAAACCTCAGCATTCTCAAAGTCTTTTTCCCAGGTTCCCGGATTAGGATATACCCTTTTTTCAGGAGAAGTTAAAATGGCTTTGTTGAGCGCCCTTTCCCACGCTTCTCTTTTGATATGGATGGCCAGCGTACATTCCTGTCCGGATTTTTGTCCGTAATTACTCCGTTCCATCATCCAGAGAAAAGAAGGCTTGATCCACGTCATCCTGTTGAATGAAAAAGGAGCAGAAAACTTCTGGTTCATCACGGCAGATTTTGCAATCTGCTCATTGTATGACTGGTATATCACAATCGTATCTCTGCTGTAATCTGCTCTTATTTCAAATTCTTTCATCATTGTATTGGTATTCGGCTCCTTTCTGCCATTAAATATAAAACCATTATTTGATTTAAAAAATTGGTTTAAAGTCTTTTGAAAACGGAGAATAGGATCCGTAGACTGTATCAAATTTTGTTTTTAAATTTTCTATTTTAAATTGCGCTTCGGTCTGATCAAGACACGTAATAATCAGGTTCTTTTGAGTTGCTGAAACATAGGCGCCATCCAAAAGAAGGGCATAATTCAGTAGATCATAATCCAGTTCTCCAAAACGCAGTTCCTTCTGATAATCATTAAAAACACAGGTTTCCTCTTCATTGTTTTTCAATAGTAATTCCTTTTCATTGCTCATCCAGCCACTTCCATGACGGGTTGAGTAATTTCTGGTCACATAATACATCTCAATATCCTTTATTTCCAAAAACCGGCAGATCTCAAAAGCATTTTTTGAAGTCGTATTCGCGTAGGTTACATTCGGAAATACGCCGTGATCCATATCCAGAAGAATTCCCTGGCTGCCTTCAAAAATGAGGTTTTCAAATGAATTCAGAAAGGTATAATCATCTATTTTCCACTCTATCTGGTCTACCGCATTCAAAAAATAACGCATCGCTTCTTCCAATTGATCTCCATCTATAAAGCCGTAGTAATAGGCTATTCCTTTTAATTTTTCTATCAACATTGATCTTGGAGCCACTAAATCGGCCGCAAATAGTTTGTACGGGCTTTCGTGTCTTTTCATCGTCGCTCCGATTCCTTTTCCACAGGTTCCGTGTTCCAGATTTTTCGCATTGGTCCTGTTTTGCCAGACATCAAACGGAGTGGTGACTTTCGCCAGCGGATGAATATGCAGTTCTATATTTCCGTTTTTCTCCATTAATTCCTTTCTTTCATTGAATAAAAATACAGGATGAATGGTACAGTGCTCCGTAAAATAAGACGGCAATCCACGCAATGCTCCACTCGCAAAACTAGAATGAATATGCTTTTTACCATCAATCATTACCGTATGCGCTGCCTGCTGCCCTCCTGAAAACCTGATGACAACAGACTCCGGGTTTTGCTGCGCAAGAAAATCTGTAGTGATTCCCTTTCCTTCATCACCAAAACCCAGGCCTATTACTATTTGTGCCTTTTTCATGACTTAAAACATTTGAATATGATCAAATTCTCCTCCTTCTGTTGGTCTGAACGTTTCATTTTTAAACCTGTCGCAGATGACCCCTTTTATAACATTCGGAATGTCTCTGTGATCAGCTATTGATAAACAGTTTTGTCCTAATAATTCCTTCCAGCCAATATCTGCTCTCATTGCCTGATCAGAATGCAGAACATTGATGTGATACACCTCGTATCGTTTTTTCGCTTCTTCCAGTAACTCAAAATGTGTGTAAGTATGCTGTCCCGCTCCCATAATTTCTCTAATGGCGAATGCCGGAAGTGTTTTTAAACAGGGCTCATCACCTACCGTAAACAAAATTCCTTTCTGATTTCTCTTTTCAAATGCATCCGTTCTGGTATGAAAAGCGGCAAAATACCATGCCAACAGATAACTTTCTCCTGCATTTCCACCACCACCGGATTCAATATAAGTACGGGTCAGCCACATATCCAATTCCTCATCGCCTGATTCAAACTGCCCTACCTGTAAAGGAAAAGCATCACATTCATGGTCCCCGATTCCTAAAAATAAAAGCGCCGGATCCGGAACGCCTCCCTGGATAATTCCTCCCATTAACTTCGGAAGCCCTTCTTTGATAAGTTCGTGCGGAATATGTCCCATACTTCCCGTCACATCCAATCCTAAAATGATAGGAACAGAGTTCGGGTGTACGGAAGAATCTCTCGATTCTCTGAAAGAAATTCCTTTAGGGTTCATAGATTCATGAGCTCTTCTTTCTGCATTCTGAGTGAAAATTTCACCTGCGGATTTAGATCCGTAACCTGCTTTTCTTGCTCTGTCAAAACGAGCATCCATATCGTATCTTGTACTTCCCATAATTAAAATGTTTTACCGAATAAATATTCAAATCTCTTAACAGCGACTTCTAATTGAATATTTAAATTTCTGATGGTTAATGAATATTCTATATCTTTCTGAACAAATGCTTCCGGCTGAAAATCAGCAAATGTCAAGCTGTTTCTGTCTAAAGGACTGATATCAATGAGCCCTTCCTGCTCTCGCTCCAGTCGCTTTATTTTCAGTTCAATGTCTTCCACCCTGCGCCTGTAGATCAATTCGGAATCTGCTCCGATGGTGCGTGCACGGTCTTCTCTGATCTGGTCATTGTTTCTCTGTAATGACTCGATGAATCTTGGTTTTAGTTCGTCTTCCATCTTTTTATTTTTTTGTGTTGTTTTTACGCTAATTAAAAAGAGCATAAAAATGCTTATCTTTTTACAGATGATTACTTATTGGAATACATCACGTCGGTTCTCAAAACGTATTTCTTTCCGCTTATCAGGATTTTCCCTTCGTGTCTTACCGGATGATAGAAAACCAATGCAGATCCTTTTTTCGGAGCGACGGTGAACAGGTTTTCAAATTCGGTTTCTCCGCCTTCAAAATCATCATTCAGATAGATCAGGAATGTGTAGAAACTTTTTTCATTTTCATTCCGGATATAGCTTCCGTCCCTGTGCATTTTGAACTGCTGTCCGGGAGAATATTTATACACTCTGAACATTTCATTAAAATTCTGAAGCTTATAGTTCTCATGTTCCTGAGGAAGAAATTCTGCGGCTTTTCTAAAAAGATCTTCTGCTAAATCGTTATCAAAAACCATCAGTCGATCATTATTCCTAATTCCTTTGCTCATCATCTGGCGCCCATTCATATTGATCTTTGCTTCTTCAAACACTTTTTTCTGGGCCATTGCAATATATTCATCACAGGCAGCAGAAGTCAGGAAATCTTCTATCAGAAATATCTGTGAGTGAAGTTCTGTCTTTTCCATAGTATTATTTTGTGTTTAGTGATTGTGTTTTTACCTTCTTAATTCGTCTCTTACCTCCATCAAAGCAAACCCCAGCAGGTTTTCCCCATCCCAAAGTTTTGGATCATTGGCTCTGGCATCTGTTTCCAGCATTCCGATTCCCCAGATTTTGTCATAAGGACTGGCTTCTACTAAAATTTTATCGTCAGTTGCCAACAGAAAATTCTGAAACTTTAGGTTTTGGGAGAATTTCAAAAGATTGGCTCTCTTTACGATTTCATATTTATGCTCGTCCCAGAGTTTCGGATCAAAATTCTTCACTTTTCTTCCTAAGCTTTTGGCTTCATTAGGTGTTTCGGATTTTAAAACTTCCTGTAGGATTTCCTGATCATTAAACAGTCTAGCTTTTCCGGCCATCATATAATGTTCAGCAGTTTTATAAACGATTCCGTTTTCTTCAAACTGAATGGGAAACCATTGGCTGAAGCATGATTTGGTGATCTCATCTTTTACCGTGTGTCCCCAGAAGAACAGAAATTCAAGTCTCTCTTTTCTCTGAAATTTATCAATAATATGTTGTAATGTATAATCCATGATTGTGTTATTCTTACACAAATGTAAAACAATATCATTTTATAGCCAAAATATATTTGCGTTATTTTAACACTAACTAATTAACTTATTGATTATCAATATAAAAAATTGAATATTTTGAAATGTATTTGAAACACAAATGACACAAATGTTTTCACAAATAGCACTAACACATAATAAACTAAAGTTTTAGTTTATTTGTTTTAAATGATAAAATTAAGAGATTTTTGAGGTAAATGTAAACTGAATAAGTCTGGAACACGGGTTATTTGATTTCGAAATAGAAGCCTTCTTTTTCGAATTCTTCATACTTCTCCTGATTGAATGTAAACAATTTTCCGGGTCTGCCGCTGCCTTCTTTTTTAACGTTGTTGGTTTCGTTAAGCAGGCCATAGCTCATGATTTTTTTACGGAAGTTTCTACGGTCAATTTCACGTCCGACGATGGTTCTGTATAGATTTTCAAGGTCTGAAAAAGGAAATTCTTCATTGAGAAGATTAAAACCGATCGGCTGGTACTGGATCTTGGTACGAAGTCTTTTTAACGCAATATCAATGATGCTCTGGTGGTCAAAAGCCAATTTGGGAAGTTTATTCACACTGAACCACTGTGCATCTTCCGCATCAGAATCGGCAAAGAGTTCATGATAAGATGGGTTCACAAGGCCCAAATAAGCCACTGAAACCACCCTATTCCTTGGGTCGCGGCCTACGTTGCCAAAAGTATAGAGTTGTTCCAGAAAATCGGGCTTTATGCCTGCTTCTTCGTGTAATTCTCTTTTAACCGCATCATCCAGGTTTTCATCATCCAGCACGAGACCTCCTGGAAGCGCCCAGCCACCTTTGAATGGCTCGATCTTTCTTTTGATTAATAGGAGCTGAAGATCCTGCTTATCAAAGTACCCGAAAATGACGGCGTCTACCGCAACTTTTATTGCCTGCATAGTTAATTTGCGTTATGAATACACAAAGGTACAATTTATAAATGACATCAAAAAAACAATTGACTGCATAATAAAATTAACTAACTTTATTTCACATTAACCCACTTAAAATTAACTAATTATGAAAAATCTATTGTTATTATTTTCAGTCACTTTTCTTCTGACCGCCTGTGAGAAAGGGAAACCCGTGACAGAAAAAAGTTCATCCAAAACGGATTCTACGGAATGGAAACCTGTAGATTCTGTAACCGCTATGAAGGCCTGGATGGACTATGCTACACCTGGAGAGCTTCACAAAATGCTGGCAAAATACGACGGAAACTGGACAGGAGCTTCAACCATGTGGATGGAAGCCGGTGGAAAACCTATTACGAGCCAGGCTGAATCTACCAATAAAATGATTTTTGGAGGACGTTATCAGCAAAGCAATTACAAAGGAAGCTTTATGGGAATGCCATTTGAAGGGATGAGCCTGATGGGCTATGACAATGCAAAGAAAAAATTTGTAAGCACCTGGATAGATAATATGGGAACAGGTATTATGCACGCAGAGGGTGAATGGGATGCTGCTAAAAAATCCCTTGAATTCAAAGGAAAAATGGCTGATCCTGCAAGACCCGGAAAAGAATGTGATTTCAGAGAAGTATATATATTTACTGACGATAATAACCACACCATGGAAATGTACGGCCCTGACTCTAAAACAGGAAAAGAACACAAAAGCATGGAAATAAAATTCACCAGAAAGAAATAAAAACCGGAGAAACCTCTTCCATGAAACAGTGATTTCCCTTGTAGATTTCAAGGCAGATATGCTCAACTTTGGTATAGAAAATAAAAATTTATACCATCATGAAAACATTATTAAGAGCCTTTATCGTGGTCATTATTATCATAGGAGGAGTTTTGATCATCGTTGTGGGGAAAAAGCCTTTCCCGGAACCTGAATGTCTCGTATGCGGGATCAATCTTATCAGAACATTAGGCATTGCCGAAGTGATTCTTGGTCTCGGAGCATTGGTGATACAAGCCAATCTTACAGAGAAACAACGAACTTTCTAAAAAATAAAAGACCGGTAATTTCTTACCGGTCTTTTTATATTAATCGTTTAGTTTTAATACTGCCATGAACGCTGATTGCGGTACTTCTACTCTACCAATCTGCTTCATTTTCTTTTTACCTTCTTTCTGCTTTTCAAGAAGTTTACGTTTTCTGGAGATATCTCCTCCGTAACATTTTGCGGTAACGTCTTTTCTTAATGCTTTGATGGTTTCTCTGGCGATCACTTTCGCTCCCAATGCTGCCTGAACTGCAATATCAAACTGCTGTCTAGGAATCAGTTCACGAAGTTTTTCACACATCTTTTTACCAATATAATAGGCATTACTGTCGTGAATCAGTGAAGAAAGGGCATCTACCATATCTCCATTGATCAGAATATCCATTTTAACCAATTTAGAAGAACGCATTCCGATTGGAGAATAATCGAATGATGCATATCCTTTAGAAATAGATTTCAGACGGTCATAAAAGTCGAAAACAACTTCTGCCAAAGGCATATTAAATGTTAATTCTACTCTATCCGCCGTTAAATAACTCTGGTTAACGATCTCCCCTCTTTTTTCAATACAAAGCGTCATTACAGCACCAACGAAGTCGGATTTAGTAATAATAGAAGCTTTAATATAAGGTTCTTCAACTCTATCCAGAAGATTGGGATCAATCATTTCCGACGGGTTGTTGATCAGAATTGTAATTTCAGGTTCTTTTTTAGAATATCCGTGGTATGAAACGTTGGGAACCGTAGTAATAACGTTCATATCAAATTCTCTTTCAAGACGTTCCTGTACGATTTCCATGTGAAGCATTCCTAAGAATCCGCAACGGAAACCAAAACCAAGTGCTGCAGAACTTTCCGGTTCGAAAACCAGAGAAGCATCATTCAGTCTTAATTTTTCCAATGAGAATCTCAATTCTTCAAAATCTTCAGATTCAATAGGATAAATTCCGGCAAAAACCATTGGTTTTACTTCTTCAAAACCGTCAATCGCAGCAGCGGCAGGATTCACAAAAGAGGTAATGGTATCACCCACTTTTACTTCTCTTGCATCTTTAATCCCTGAAATAATATAGCCTACATCACCACATTCGATCGTCTTTTTCGGCACCTGCTTTAGTTTCAAAGTTCCTACTTCATCAGCGCCATACTCTTTTCCTGTCGCGAAAAATTTAATTTTCTCGTTTTTAGAAATACTTCCGTTTACCACTTTGAAATATGCTTCAATCCCTCTGAACGGGTTGTAAACAGAGTCAAAGATCAATGCCTGTAACGGAGCATCCGGATCTCCAACCGGCGCAGGAATTCGGTGTACAATCTGCTCAAGCAAATCATGAACGCCCTCACCTGTTTTCCCTGAAACTCTAAGAACATCTTCGTATTTACATCCTAAAAGTCCCATAATTTCGTCGGTAACTTCTTCAGGGTTTGCGGATGGAAGATCTATTTTATTCAGAATTGGAATAATTTCCAAATCATTTTCTAATGCCAGATAAAGATTACTGATGGTCTGCGCCTGGATACTCTGTGCCGCATCTACAATAAGAAGAGCACCTTCACAGGCAGCGATAGAACGGGAAACTTCGTAAGAAAAGTCTACGTGTCCCGGGGTATCAATAAGGTTTAAGATATATTTTTCTCCTTTAAACTCATAATCCATCTGGATCGCGTGAGACTTGATGGTGATCCCACGTTCTTTCTCCAAATCCATATCATCCAGGGTCTGAGACTGCAGTTCTCTCTGAGTAACTGTATTGGTATACTCCAAAAGACGGTCTGCCAAAGTACTTTTACCGTGGTCAATATGAGCGATTATGCAAAAATTTCGTATGTTTTTCATTTAAGAACGTTGTAATTTGCAAAGATAAAAAAAAGCGAGACATTTTATCTCTCTTATATTCATTGTATTAAATAATTTACTATTCTTCGGAAAAGTCGTATTCTCCGGTCAATGGATCAATGTAAATTTTCTGCACATCGCCGCTCTTCATTTTCTTCTGTCTTGCTCTCTGCTCAATAGCACCGGCAACTCCTCCAATGAGGCCAAACATCCCATAAGCACTGTTGGATTGTACAGGAAAAATATGGCCACGATTGCCTAAAACATAAAATCCGTTTTCGTCCTGATCAAGATCCATAAATCCCGAGAAGGTGCTTTTGCGGACCTTCCCTTTCTCCACGTATGCAAACATTTTATAAGCGGAAATCTTAGTCTTTTTTCCATTTTCCTCCTTGACTGCTTTTGTGATGTCTCCTTTACTGTTGCTCTCCAAAACATAATCTCCCGGTTCCGGAGTCTGATTAAAGAAAGAAATATAATCCAGATAAATTCCGTCTTTTAATGGTTTCCCTTTTAAAGCAGCATAATTATTTTTCACAAGTGTACTGTAATCTTCGAGACCGTTTAACCCCACTTTATTTCCTGCAGGATTTAATGAATATGCTTTTTTGATGAAAGCAGAAAAAACCGCCGGAATATTTTTCACCATTAATTCGGAGACCTCTTTATCATAAAAAGTAAACACGGTATCTTTTTTATACAGGAATTGGTATTTATCTCCCGTTTTAGCAAAGGTCTGGGCAGAAAAATCCATCTTCCCTTCTGTCTTCTTACCGTCGGACTCTCCTGTTGAAAGTTTCAGTTTTTTTAAAACCAAAAAAAAATCAGTTAATTTACCGGGTTGATTGCTTTTTAAATACCAGGCGGAAAAATCAGCATCTGGTGTTGAAGGAAAAACAACCTCCTTCATTTCTTTCTGCTCTCCGAAAGGCAACGTACCGATCTGCTTATCCTCTCTCTGATCAATCACCTTGAAAAATGCATAAGGATTTTCGGTATAATTCAAAATGTTCCCTCTGAATTTTATGACTTCTTTCGTTTGCGCAAAAGCGATAATAGCTCCAAAAATAAATGCCAGCTGCATCAGTTTTCTCATTAGATATATTTTTTTTGCGCAAAAATAGCAATTCGTAAACACTAAACGGCTCTCACAAAAAAATTTTGTGAGAGCCGTCCAACATTAAAAAAATAAACTATTATGGGTTTTGTTTGGGCCTTGCCGTATTGTCATGCCCGCTGTGAGGTTTTCTTTCATTCATTTTATCTCTCATCATGCCCTCAGACTGGAATAGTTTCAATACTTTTTGACAAGGAATCACCTGCTGCATTTTATCAGCATATTTCTTTCTGTTATCCAGTAACTTCTGCCCTACTTCGAAACTCTGCTGAAGTTTTGCTTTGGCTTCATCATCAGATAAAGTTTCGGGGTTAAAATTAGGATTAAACTGACCTTTTATCTGTTTCTGATTCTCAAGATACTCATTATAAAGCTGAGTAAATTCTGTTTTATCGCCGGCATCAATCTCCAGATTTTCCAGCACCATATTATTTCTGAACTTCTTGAGCAGTTCTTTTCTTTCTTCCGGAGAAAGATTGTTTATTACCTCCTTTCTTTGTTTAGGATCCATCTTTTTCCAGTCATAATCTGTAGTCTGTGCATTTTGTGCATTCAGACCAAAACCATACATAATAAAAAGTGTAAATAATATCTTTTTCATCTTTCTTAATTATATAGATCTAAATAAACGTCCTGAGTAGAATTGCTTGCCAGTTCTGAAATTTCGGAATTGGAAAAAGAATCCAGGTATTCATTCATTTTAGTTTCTTCTTTTTTTGCGGTAGCTTTTACAGGTTGAACAGTCCTTACATGGTCAGCTCCTTCTTTTGCAGTATATGAAACTGTTTTATTTCCCTGATTGCTAACTGTTTGATTATTATTTTCAACAGAAGTTAAATCTGCCTCCAGCGTTTCATAAGCACGCTCGCCTTCTGTTTTAGGCGCTTGTTTGTTTACGGCATATGCATTTGAATTCAACACATCTTTTGCCGGATCGTTGTCAGAATTGAAAACATACGTTACCCCGAATATCAAAGCCACTGATGCCGCTGCGGCATACATCCAGTTCAGTTTAAAAACCGGTGCTTTCTTATTCGCTTTCACTTCGTTCATTACACTGTTCTGGATATTTTGAAACAAATCATCCGGAACTTTGTAAATATTCTTGCGTTCTAGTTTTTCTATGTCGAACTCTTTCATCTTTGTTGGGGTCAAAAAATTATCTCTCGTAATTTTCTTTAATAAATTCTTCTATTTTTTGTTTGGCATAATGATAATTCGTTTTTAAAGTCCCTACAGACATATCTACAATTTTAGATATCTCTTCATAGGGCAAATCATCATAATACCGCATCATAAATACCAGTTTCTGCTTTTCGGGCAGGCTTTGTATAGCGTTCTGGAGCAGCAGCTGGATTTCTTCAGCATCTCCTTCCGTATTATCGGCCACCAGGTTCTGCATATAATACTCCGGATCTTCATCCGTCTTCTGCATTTTCTTCATCTTATTGACCTGCTGTAGCGCCTCGTTGGTGGCAATCCTGTACAACCAGGTATACAACTGGCTGTCATTTTTGAACTGGTGAAAATTCTGATAGGCTTTAATAAAAGTCTCCTGCAGCGTATCCTGAGCCAGGTCACCATCCACAATAATTCTTCTGATGTGCCAGTACAATCTGCTTTGATAAGCATCCATCAAGGCCCGGACACCTTTCTCCTGGGTCCGTGGATTCTGCATCAACGAAATAATTTCCGCGTCCTTAATCTTCATAAGATGCTTTCACTGTTTTGGATTACAAAAATAGCCGAAAGTTAAATTACTTATTCAATTTTCAGTCCAAATATTTAAAATAATTTGAGTTTGGGTTTGAGCGAGTTATGAGTTATAAGTTTTGAATTATAAGTTTCAAGGGTAAGACCCACGGAATTTTGGATCACCTCCAAAACTTGAGTAAAAAATATTTTTTTAACGCAAAAGTTTATTTAGGAAGCGTTGAGTTTTGAGGAAGGCAAAGGCTTCGACTAGGTCGCTGATTAAGCGTCTGAATAAAAACGTCCGCTTCATCGAATCAATGAAATTGATTCCTTCTTTGCTCAACTTATACTATACAGCATTAAAATCCAACTTTGCGTGAAAAAAAACGTATCTGCTTCCTAAGTTTTAAAATTGATCCAGAAGTATATACATATAAAGATAGCTCCTGATTTGACCCTCGAAACCCGCATCCCGAAACACTCTGAGCTTTAGGCAACGGGCAATCCGGAGATTCATGATAAACTTACGGCGGCCCGCATTCATCTTCCTTTAAAATCTTATCTTTGTTAGATGCAAATTGTAATCATAGGTTCCGGAAATGTGGCCTACCACATGGCAAAAGCTTTCAGGCTGAAAAAAATTCCATTACTGCAGATTTTTGGAAGAAATGGGGAAGAACTGAAGAAAATCTCTGAAGAACTGGATGTCCCATATTCTACGGAACATCTGGAGGATGCAGATCTGTATATCATCTGTGTGAGTGACAATTCCGTGGAAAATGTTTCTAAGATCATCACTAAAAAAGATGTTCTGGTGGCCCATACTTCAGGATCTCTTCCTAAAGAAATTCTGGCAGGGGAGTACAGAAAATCAAGCTTTTATCCATTGCAGACTTTTTCAAAATCAAAAGAACTGGAGTATGAAAAGATCCCGTTTTTCATTGAAACAGAAACTGAAGAGGATAAGCAGCTACTTTTTGACCTTGCTTCCCAGATTTCAGAAAATGTAATGGAAAGCAGTCATGAAAAGAGAAAATACATTCATCTTACGGCAGTGTTTGCCTGTAATTTTGTGAATCATCTTTTCGCAAGAGCAAAAGAAGTTTCAGATTCGCAGGACATTCCGTTTGATTATTTTCTGCCGCTTATTGACGAAACAGTGAAGAAGATCCATGAAATTGAACCTAAAGCAGCCCAGACTGGACCTGCAGTACGAAATGATGTAAGGGTATTGGAATTACATGAGCAGTTATTAAAAGACGAAAGTCTTGCAATTTATAAGACAATGAATCATTCTATTCAGAAAATGTATGAGTTATAAAGAGAAATTAAAAGATATTAAGGCATTTGTATTTGATGTAGACGGAGTTTTTACCGATGGAAGCGTTTATCTGATGCCAGGTGGAAATATGTGCAGGGTCATGAATGTCCTGGACGGATATGCAGTCGTTAAAGCATTAAAAAACAATTATTTAATAGGCGTTATTACAGGTGGAAACGATGATATGGTCAAGCACAGGATCAACTATCTTGGAATAGACGACTATTATCCGAAATCACATGATAAAATGGTTGATTTTGAAGATTTTAAAAAGAAATACAATCTTAAAAACGAAGAGATCCTGACGATGGGAGATGACCTGCCGGATATCCACATCATGGAAAATTCTGCGATTGCGGCATGCCCTGAAAATGCGGTTCCTGAAGTGAAAGGAATATCTGACTATATTTCCACAAAAAAGGGAGGAAGCGGTGCTGTACGCGATGTGATAGAGCAGGTAATGAAGGTCCAGGGAAACTGGCATGATGATAATACCCAATCTGTTTAAATCTCACTATGAAATTACTTTTAGCATCCCAGTCACCCAGAAGAAAAGAACTGCTTTCAAGCCTTGGATTTGATTTCGAAGTGGTGAAAATAGACTGTGAAGAAATTCTTCCTGAATCTATTGAAATAGGAGAGGCCGCAGCCTATCTGTCTGAATTAAAAGCAAAAGCGTTCCGAAATTTAACAGATGATGAAGTCTTACTGACCGCAGACACTGTAGTTGCCGCAGAAGGACAGATCCTTGGAAAACCAAAGGATGAAAATGATGCCCGACAGATGCTCCGTATGCTTTCCGGAAAAACGCACCAGGTTTATACGGGAATTACCATAAAATCTGCGAACAAAACATGTACAGAAACCGACGTGGCTGACGTAGAGCTTGATGAAATGACAGATGATGAAATAAACTATTACATTCAGAATTATAAACCTTTCGATAAAGCAGGGAGTTATGGCATCCAGGAATGGCTGGGTATGGCCAAAATAACAAGGCTAAACGGAAGTTTTTATACCATTATGGGACTTCCTACTCATTTGGTTTACAAAATTTTGAATGAAATATAAATATTATTCATTATAAAATTTTATTATTTTTACAAAATCACCAGCTGCTTATAATAAAAAGCAGATAAGAGAGTTATATTGAATAATGAAAAAGAATATTTTATTCCTTTTGATCATGTGTATCGTTGCCTCCTGTGCTACCAAGTCCAAAAAGCCGGAGCAGCGTTCAAAATTCATGAAAGGATTTAACACATATTATAATACCCTTTTTAATGCTAAAGACGCATTGAACAGCGAATTTACGAGCAGGGACAAGGGGCATAAGGACAATTTCTATGCGCCTTATATTCCTATTCTTACCTTCGAAGACCAACCGTTGGGAAGTGATCTCGGGCAGTCCGCTGCATTCGCTGAAAACTCCATGAAAATGGCGGAAGTGAACAGACCTTCTTCTGAAAGAGGAGCTCCGGGGATGCCTCCGGGAATGCCGGGCGCGCAGGGAACAACACCCGGTAAGCCTGATGAGCTGCAAAATAAGGGTGCAACTACTTTAGAAATTGCTGAAGCAAAGGCTCAGAAAGCCATCACCAAATATTCCGTGATCAGAAGCGGGGAAGAAAAAAACAAGAAAATTTTTGATGCTTATATGATCCTTGTACAGTCAAGAATCTACCAGAATAAGGCTGTACAGGCCCTGGATGCCCTCAACTATGTTTTTACGCATATGAAGGATGATAAAAGGCTTCCTCTGGCAAGAATTTATCAGGGTGTAGCGTATGCAAAGATCAAAGATTATCACAGAGCCAATGAAACTTTTGCTAAGCTGAAAGGAGAGGACATCAATAAAAGCTATGCAAAACTGATGAGCATCTATTATTCTGAAGCTTTGCTGGATGCCGGAAAAACAGAAGAAGCATCTGTTGAATTAGACAGAGCTTTTGAACTGAATTCAAACAGAAAATTAAAAAGCAGAATAGCCTATCTGAGAGGACAGGTTGCTGAAAATCTTGGGCAGAATGATAAAGCACGTGAAAGCTTTACTCAGGCTTATAAATATGCCAATGACTTTGAGTTTGAAGTGAAGTCCCAAATTGCTATTGCCAAGACTTTCAATGGAAAAGGGGATTACAATGGTGCTAAAAACTATCTGGAAGGGATCAGTAAAAAAGGAACTTACGGTTCCAGAAAGAACGAATTCTACTATGCTTTAGGTTTAATGGCCAACAAGGCAGGGAAGAAAGATGAAGCGCAGCAGTTCTTCAAAAAATCTTTGTTTGAAAAGGTTTCCGACCCGCAGGTAAGAGGTCTTACGTATTATGAAATAGGGAAGAGTTATCTTGAAAAGAATGACTATATCGGTGCCGGAACGTACTATGATTCAGCGCTTACAGTGATGACTTACGAGCCTTCCAGGATTCTTTTAAAGGACCAATCCGAATATATCAAGAAGATTTCCAAAAACTATTATCTGATCAAAAAGAATGACAGTATTCTTTCTTTAGCTAAGATGAGTGATGCACAGAAATCTGATTTTTTCACCAAGTATATCGCTAAACTTAAGGCTAAAGAGGAAAAAGAAGAACAGGAAAGAATACGTGCTGAAAGGAGCAAAGGTTTTGACGGGGGAGACTACAGTGCCAACTCTATATTTGCTAAAAACTCCAATTCTTTTGAGGATTTCGGAGTAACGACCAAAGGTTTTTATTTCAGTAATATAGGAACCATAAGCAAAGGAACATCGTCGTTTAAGCAGGTTTGGGGTGAAAGAGCATTGTCCGATAACTGGCGTTATTCTAAAAAAATGGCATCTATTGAAGATATGAAGAATGATGCGCTTGGAGTAACTTCAGCACCAAATCCGAGACGTTTTGAAACAACCTACTATATCGAACAGATCCCTACGGATCAAGGAAAATTAGGCCAATTAAAGAAAGACAGGGACACTGCTTCTTTAGGCCTGGGTGTGATGTATCAGAATTATTTTACCAACACGCCTTTAGCAACCAAGACGTTATATGATCTTGTAGACGTAAAACCTGAAGAAAAAGTAATGCTACAGGCCCTTTACGAAATCTTTGCCATGAATTACCTGAAAAATCCTCAGGCTTCAGAGAGAGCAAAACAGATCCTATTGACCGATTATCCGTATACTTCTTACGCGGAATTCGCAAGAAATCCTAAAAACATTTCGTTTGTAAAATCTTCAGAAGAGGTTGAAAATGAATACAAAAAAGCATATGCTCTTTATGAATCGGAGAAATTCGTGGAAAGTAAGGAGGTTATAGACCAGACGATCCAGAAATTTCCGAAAGATGCCCTTATTCCTAAATTTCATCTTTTGAATGCGTTCAACTCGGGAAAAACAAGTGGAAAGGAAGTCATGATTCTTCAATTGGAACAGATCGCACTCAATTATTCCAAAACACCGGAAGGTATAAAAGCTAAGGAAATGCTGAACTATCTGAAAAGTGAACTTTCCTTCCAGGCGACTGATAACAAAGGAAATGCGCTTCCCCAGCAGCCGGGTACATCTCCGCAGCCTGTACAGAATCAAAATATCCCTCAGAATCCTGATAACACCTTAATGATGCAGCCATCTGTACAAGGTCCTGAATCTGGGAAATCTGACAACAAAAAGAAACCGAAGAAACAGGAACAGAAAGAACAAAAGGAGAAACAAGAGAAGAAAGATAGTGTTCCGAATGATATTCCGGCCATGCCTAAATAGGGTGGAAAGTTTGAGGGGTCGGAGAGTTTTGGGGTGTGATGAGTTATAAATGATGAGTTATGAGTTGTATAATGTGGGTCTTAGATTTGGAGCCTTTTCACCATTGACTCGCAAAGCAAAATTGACCATTGACCATTCTCAATCTTAGCCTTAGCCTCAACCTAAAGATCTGAAATCTCGTGTCTGAAATCTGATATCTAAAAGAATATTATTACAAATACACAAAAAAAAGCGAAGAACTAATCTTCGCTTTTCTTTTTCTTTACGCCGTGGAAATCTTTAAGATAGAAGGGTTCAAAGTAGGCAATATCTTCAAATTCCTTATTTTCTATTTTCTCCAGCGTTCTTTTAATCAGGTATTGCGCAGAAGGGTAGATGTCATCTCTGAATTCCGCATCGGGAAGATTCAGAATGTCTTTGGCTTTCTTTGCGCCATCCCCTACAAAAATGACTTTTTTATCTTTAAATTCATCAAAAGAAGTTTCATCTAAAATTTTCGCTTCGGTAGGAGATAATTCTTTTCCGGTTTTGCCATCATAAACGGCCGTATAAACCTCCATTCTCCTCGCATCGATCAATGGCACTATATAATCATAGTTCTTGCCTAAAAAAGGCTCTATCATGCTTTCTAAAGAATTCACAGCGGTAAGCGGTATTTTCAGTCCGTAGCAGAATCCTTTTGCAGACGATGCCCCGATCCTTAATCCGGTATAAGAACCCGGTCCTTTACCCAATGATACCGCCTCAATATCTTTCATGCTGAGACCCGCGCCTTCCAATGCCCATTCTACATACGTGTGAAGGCTTTCAGACTGTTTATAGTTTTCCGAAACTTCTTCACATAGACATAGGAGCTTTTCATCATCTGAAATAGCTACAGAACAGTTTTTGGAAGAGGTTTCCAGATATAGAATTTTCATCTTTTTAATTTTAATCTAGGTGGCAAAATCGCAAAAAGGGCAAAATTGCTTCAAATTCGTGCAAATTTATGGCTTTATTTCGACACTCTGCCGACTCCAGAGTTTCCATACCGTATTCTTTTTTATCCAGATCTCCAGCAAAGCCAGTTTCATTTCAAAATCCTGGTTTTTATACGTTCCTGAAACTTTTATTTTTCTTCTGATGCTTGCAGTATTTTTATACCTCTTGATCTCAGAAAGTTCTGTCTGCTGAATATCTTTATACATCACTTTTTTTGACGAAAAATCTTTCTTGAAATCTTCAAAGTTCTGTATCCAGCCGTTGGAATGACCAAAAGACACATCCTGACGCAAAATATCAATGATCTTCGCATCATTATTCTGCAAATAGGTATCCAGCAGTTTTATATGTTCAATGAGCGTCTCATCTTTCTGGGAGATGTTCACATTCTGGCAGTTCCAAAAAGCAAATGAAAAGAGCAGAATAAAAAGAAATCTACTTTTCACCTTATTTTCTGTAAATCGTTCTAGGTTCACTCTGTGCACTCGGATAGATGGTCATATCTGAAACCATCACGTGTTTTGGAGCATTGACACAATAAGCAATAGCGTCAGCAATATCTTCAGCTTTCAGCGCTTCATAGCCCGCGTATACCGTCGCTGCTTTTTCACTGTCTCCTTTGAATCTTATCAGAGAGAAATCAGTTTCCACAGCACCTGGCTGAATATTGGTCACCTTGATTCCAAATTCCGTCAGTTCCAGACGCATTCCTTCAGAAATTACGTCAACTGCTTTTTTAGTTGCACAGTATACTGTTCCATTGCCATAAGTTTGTCTTGCTGCCACTGAACTAATGTTTACAATATGCCCTGAATTACGGTCTTTCATAGAAGGGATGATTGTTTTGGAAACGTATAAAAGTCCTTTTACATTACCATCAATCATAGAATCCCAATCATCTGTCTTTCCGGCAGAAAGAGGATCCAAACCGTGCGCATTTCCTGCATTATTGATCAATACATCAATGTTTTTCCATTCTTCAGGAAGAGAATTGATTGCTTTTTCAACTTCTTCCAGATTTCTTACGTCAAACATTAAACTAAATATTTCGGTAAATTGAGAAAGCTCAGCATTTAAAGATTCTAAGACTTCTTTTCTCCTTCCACAGATAATGATTCTGTTTTCCTGTCTGGCAAGAAGCTCTGCAGTAGATTTTCCTATTCCGGAAGTAGCTCCGGTGATGAGTATTGTTTTCATAATTTCTTTTTTAATGTAGCAATGTATAAGTATATCAATGTAACAATGTATCAGTCTACCAATGTAACAATAAACACGCTCCTGTATTCAACATTGTTACACTGGTACATTGTTAGATTGTTAGATTAATTATTATAATCAGTTGGCATCAAATGCTTCAAAAGCGTCGGTTATATGCTCGATTGTGAGTTTCTTTTTTTCATCCGGAAGGACAGAAATAATATCAAATCTCACTTCATTATTCCTCTTAAATTCTTCAAGATAATGATTCGCGGCAGTAACAATAGACTTGATCTTTGTTTTGGTAACAGCCTCCTGAGGGAGCATAAAAGCATCTGTAGAACGTGCCTTTACTTCTATGATAATAATTAAATCTTCTTTTTCAGCAATGATATCGATCTCAGCTTTCTGAAACCTGAAATTCCTCGCAAGAACTTTATAGCCGTTCTTCTGCAGATATTCAGCTGCAAGATCTTCTACTATTTTACCGAAATCATTATGAGTTGCCATCTTTCAAGTTTGAGGGTTTGAGGGTAGAAGCGTTATTGAGACTGGTATTTCTTAAAACTCAATCTTAACCTTATCTCCAATCTTCATGGTAACCTTTCCACCAATAATTAAAGGTCTGTTATCTTTAATATGTCCATTCGGGAATCCGAAAACAGTTGGGAATTTATACTTTGAAATCCTGTCTGAAATCAGTTTATAGGCAAATTCATCAAAGCTTTCTTCATAGCTTTTATTCTCTTTTTCATCGCCCATATTGGTCATTCCGCCAATGATCAGTCCTTTTATTTTTTTGAAAACACCGGCTAATTCCAGGCTCATGATCATTCGGTCAAGGGCATAAAAATTTTCCCCGATATCTTCAATGAATAGAATTTTATCTTTGAAATCAAAAGAAAATGGAGTTCCCAGAAGGGCATAGATCAAGGCTAAATTACCTCCAATCAATTCACCTTCAATATTCCCCAGTTTATTAAATTGATTTGGTTGTAAAGCATATTTAAGGGTTTTCCCTTTTAAAATATCAAAAATCAGGTCGTAGCTTTCATCGGTCACTCCAAAACTGGATGTTTTCATGGTCTGTCCGTGAATAGATGCAAAACCTTTCTTTAATAAATAGCTTTGAATAACGGTATTATCCGAGTACCCGATATACCATTTCGGATTTTCTGTAAAGTTTTTAAGCTTTAAATGCTGAACCAGATGCTGGCATCCGTAGCCGCCTCTTGAAGCCCAGACTGCTGAAATTTCTTTATCGTTTAAAGCCCAGTTGATATCGCTTAACCTTTCCTTTTCTGTTCCTGCGTAATTGTATCCGTTTGCAAATTTAGTGTAGAGATGTTCTCCCAATACAGGTTCAAAACCTCTGCTTTTAATTAATTCTATTCCCTTTTCAAGTTGGGAAACATCTACAGCTCCGGCAGGGGAGATTACAGCTATTTTAGCGCCTTTTTTAAGGGCTTTTGGAAAGATTATTTTTTTCATTCTGTCTTTTGTTCTGTTTTTTGGTATTTGATTTCTTTTTTCTCAGCTTCTTCTAAACGCCTGTCGAACTGATTGAATTTCTTAAAACTCTGAAGAAAGATAAAGAAACTGAAAACAATAAGAATCCCGCCCACGATCCTTCTGATCTGGTTGGCGAGTTTCTGGGTAAGTTTATCGTGAAATTGTTTTGCTAAGAATATTTTGGCCAGGTCAATGCACAAATAGGTGCCAATGACGATGCCCACGTAGAGAATAAAACTACTGGTATCAGGATACTGGTTTCTTACGGAGATCACCGTAACCAGCCAGAAAAGAATAACCCCTACATTCAAAAGATTGAAGAAAAAACCATTGAAAAACGTTTTAAAATAGTTTTGGCCAATGATCCTTTCTTCACCGGGCATATGCATTTTGGTCTTGGTGACCATCATGACGATCCCGTATACAAAAATAAGTATAGATGTGATCCTGTAAAAACCGGGATGTTTATCTATTAAAGTGACAATATCTGCACTTGCATAATAAGCAGCAACAATGCATAATATATCTGCCGTAATAACTCCGAGATCCAGTGCCAGAGCATGTCTTGGTCCTCTGGAAAAACTGGTTTCAATTAAAAGGAAAAAAATAGGTCCTATAAAAACCAGGCTCAGCATAAATCCTAAGACAACGGCAGAAAGTACAAGTTCAAACATTCAATAGTATTTTAAATGAAAAAAAATTTCATCCCATTAATACAAAGTTATACTTTATGATTTAATTAATCAACAATCTTAAAGTCTAACTGCTTTTGAATAAGGTTGGCTTTTACTAGCTGGATCTGAACTTCGTCTCCTAACTGATGCCTTTTACCGGTTTTGTTACCATAAACAGCGTGGGTTTTCGCATCGTAAGAATAGGAATCATCTACCAGATCTCTCAATTTGATTAAACCTTCGGCACCGTTTTCAGGGATTTCTACCCAGAAACCGAATTCCGCAACACCGGAAATAACACCTGTAAAGGTTTCTCCAAGGTGTTTTTCCATAAATTTCACCTGCATGAACTTGATAGAATCTCTTTCTGCATCGGCAGCCAGTCTTTCCATAGAACTGCAGTGTTTTGCTTTGTCTTCCAGCTCCTGCTTGCTTGGCGATTTACCTCCATCAAGATAATGCTGTAAAAGACGGTGGGCCAAAAGGTCAGGATAACGACGGATAGGAGAGGTGAAGTGGCTGTAGTACTCGAAACCTAAACCGTAGTGTCCGATAGGTTCTGTAGAATATACCGCTTTGCTCATACTTCTCATGGCCAGCGTTTCGATCATATTTTCTTCTCCTTTTCCTTTGACATCGAAAAGAAGTTTATTCAGTGATTCTGCTACCTTTTTGGTATTGTCAAGATTCATTTTATATCCGAAAGTAGAGACGAAATCTCTCAATGCTTCCAGTTTTGCCGGATTCGGATCATCATGGACTCTGTAGATAAAGGTATTATTCGTTACACCTCCTTTAGTGTTCAGTGATACAAATTCGGACACTTTTTTATTCGCTAAAAGCATGAATTCTTCGATCAGGTGATTGGAATCCTTGCTTACTTTAAAGTACACTCCAATCGGCGAGTTATTTTCATCCAGATTGAATCTTACTTCACTTCTGTCAAATGTGATCGCTCCATTTCTCACACGTTCATCACGCATGATTTTAGCAAGTCTGTCCAGTGTATTGATTTCTTCTGCAAGATCTCCCTGGCCCGTTTCTATACGTTCCTGAGCTTCTTCATAGGTAAACCTTCTGTCTGAGTGAATCACCGTTCTTCCAAACCACTGTTTTTGAATTTCTGCGTTATCATTAAGTTCAAAAACTGCTGAGAAAGTATATTTATCTTCATTTGGACGAAGCGAGCATACATCGTTACTCAAAACCTCTGGAAGCATAGGAACTACACGGTCTACAAGATATACCGAAGTCGCTCTTTTGTAAGCTTCATCATCCAGCATGGTTCCAGGAACTACATAATGAGAAACGTCTGCAATGTGCACCCCGATCTCCCAGTTTCCGTTTTCCAGTTTTCTTATGGAAAGGGCATCATCAAAATCTTTTGCATCCTTAGGGTCAATCGTGAAGGTACAGATATTACGCATATCCCAACGCTTCGCAGCTTCTTCATCGGTAATTGTTCTGTCGATTTTATCAGCATCGAGCTCAACTTCTTGCGGAAATTCATACGGAAGACCGTATTCTGCAAGGATAGAGTGGATCTCAGTTTCATGCTCACCCGGAGCACCCAATACCTGAGTGATTTCTCCCTGAGGATTTTTGTCGCCCGGTCTCCATTCTGTCATTTTTACAACGACCTTATCACCGTTTTCAGCGCCTCCGAATTTTGCTCTTGGAATAAAAATATCGGTATTGATTGTTTTTTTATCACACACGACAAAACCAAAGTCTTTATGAGCGACCATCTGGAATGTTCCTACAAATTCAGTTCTTGTTCTTTCCAGAACTTCCAGTACGGAGCCTTCCAGCTTTTTACCTTTGAAATGATAGGTCACGATCAGAACTTTATCGCCCTGCAATGCATCTTTCACATTTTTAGAATGGATAAAGACATCATCTTCCATTCCTTCTACGCTTACATACGCGTTTCCGGACTGGTTGAAATCAATAGTCCCACTCAAAGTTCCCGCAATCTTCAGATTAACGATGTACTTTCCTTTTTCCACTTCTTTGACCTTCTCAGAACCCTGAAGTTTGTGAAGGGCCTGAATGACCAGCTCTCTCTGGCGTGGATTTTTATAATCTATTCCGTCTGAGATCTGCTTATAATTATAGATCTTCGTGGAATTGGTATTCATGAAACGCAGGATCAGTCTTCCGATCTCTATGAGTTTCTGTTCGTTTTTATGGCTTATATATTTACCTTTTCTTGGCATTTTTAATTTTATTTAATTGTTATTATTGGTAATAATCCGACTTTGAAATTTCTTTTACTTCAGAATTTTTAAATTCAAAATAATAAATAAGATCACCCATCAGGATTTCTGCTTTATTATTTTTTTCCTCCATATTAAGAGATATCTGAATAAAATCACTTTCAGGGATTATTACTTCTTTGCTTTTTACTGTTTTTACAAAATTACCCTTAGCGTTAAAAACCGTTCTGTAATCAAGTTTTGATTTTGGAATCCCTTTAAAATCGATATGTTCCAAAAAAGATTTGTACGCATAATCTGAACCTCGCGATACTGGAATAATAGTTTTTTCCGGGAAAATATTCACAAACTTTTTGAAATTTCTGTCATCCCAAAATGATTTGTACTTTAACCTGTTTACTACATTATCTGCTGAATAGTCGGTTCTATCCATTCCACACCCGGCTGAGAAAACATCCAAAACAGAGATGTACAGTATTTTATGCTTATAATATTTTTTTCCTATCTTTTTAAAAATCTGATCGGCCAGCGCGTGGTAATTATAATTCTTCGTTCGCGCTACAAAATCGTCTTCCACTTTTTTTAATGCTTCCACTGAATACTGATGTCTTATAATAGGAGGGCATCCATTCAATTCAACTTTTCCCGCTATCGTAGGGCATGCATCATCTTTATCCCAGATACCGTCACCATCCATATCTTGCCACGGACATCCATTATTTTCTACAGGTCCGTTTACTGTGGGACAGGCATCATCTTTATCAAGTATACCATCATTGTCTGTATCGGGCCAAGGACATCCATTATTTTCTAAAATCCCAGTCTCATCAGGACACTGGTCAAGATAAAACAAAGTCCCGTCCTTATCATTATCAGATAAACAGACTTTTCGGCTGTTTTCCTTTCTGCATTTTTCAAAAGCAACCTTATCCGATATTTCCTGAGCATGAAAATAACTTAATATAAAAAATAATACTCCAGATATCTTAATCTTCATGTACTTTTCTTTTTTCTTCCTTTGTTTCTATAACTTTCCAGTCATTACTAATATACTGATAAGTGACATCAATTTCTTTTTTACTAAAGGGTTTACCAGCCTGCAGATTCGTATACGTATATTCAGCTTTTACAATGTTCCCAAAATCATTAGTAAACCTAATCATCAGCATTCCATAATTATCTACAGGATTCTCACCAAGCTTTCTTTTGTTCAAAGTTTCAAGATGTTTAATCTTCTTTTTATAAGCAAATTTTGATACATTTTTTAAACCGAAGTCAGGATTATATTCAATATCTATATCCGGTGAAGAAAAACTTTGGTAGGCTGAGCCTACTGAGATATCTTTTTTTAAGAGAACTGAAATTTGGTTTATGGTGCCAATTGTCCAAAAATTTTTATCATTATAAATGAGCGCCGGATTTTCACGTCTGCAGTCTCCAACTCTAGATTCAATAGCCAGAACATGACTAGTAAGAACGATAAGTTTTTTATCCGGGTAAAAACCTTTATCTATCCCCGAAACAATCTTATTGGTGAGCTTATCAAAATTGACATCTTTAGATTCAATTTTAAAATTCTCAAGTTTCTGTTGTTCCTTTTTATAAACTTCCGAGCAATTATTATCATAGCAACCATTGGTATTTCCCATAGGGCATGCATCATCTTTATCCCAGATACCATCACCATCCGTATCCGGCCATGGGCAGCCATTATTTTCTACAGGTCCGTTTACTGTGGGACAGGCATCATCTTTATTTGTCGTCCCGTCACCATCTGTATCCGTTATTTCCTGGGCATGGAAACAACTTATTACAAAAAAGAGTACCGCAGATGCTTTGATCTTCATTCAGTTTTAAATTTTTTTATTAGTCCAACAGCATCAATTTTCCTTCCAAATTTTTTACAATGGAAACTTTAGTTTGTATAAAATTACTACAAATATGGAGAAGAGGGGAGAAAAACCTTTGATTAATATCTTTTAAATATGTAAGGTTCGGTATGGAAATAATAGACGGGTAATTTCTATTAGCTGTTGCAAATGTACAAAATAAATAATAAATAAGGCCTGCAATTTGATTTACAGGCCTTTATATTTTTAGCAAACAGCAATTTTGTCAACTCTGTTTTGATGTCTTCCACCTTCAAAGTCTGTGGATAGAAACTTCTCTGCAATTTCTATCGCCACTTCCTTAGAGATAAATCTCGCAGGCATTGAGATCATATTCGCATCATTATGCTGTCTGGCAAGCACTGCAATCTCCGGCATCCAGCAAAGCGCACATCTGATCTTCTGATGTTTGTTTGCCGTGATCTGTACTCCGTTTCCGCTTCCGCAGATCAAAATTCCCAGTTCATTTTCTCCGTTTTCAACAGAGGTTGCAGCAGGGTGTACAAAGTCCGGATAATCCACACTGTCTGTGGAGAACGTTCCAAAATCCTGAACTTCAAATCGTTCAGAAAGAAAGTTCTTAACAATCTCCTTGTATTCATAGCCTGCATGGTCTGCAGCAATAGCTATTTTTCTTTTCATAATACCTGTATTAAGTCTTTTTAGATTTTATTTCATGACAAAGGTAAGAATAATAACAAAGTCTGTTAGTTAATCGGGGGTAATTTGTTAAAAGGTCTGTGAATAACTGTGGAAAACTTTTCCCAACTTTCTATTTTTAAAGATGATTTTATTTCGTAATGGGAAATGTATTTGAAAATTTTAACCACAACTTTCAAATTCTTTTCTTCACTTACTCCCGAGTTTTTCCATAATTAAATAACTAATAATGGATTTGTGGGGAAGTTATTCACATCTGTTAATAAGTGTGTGAAAAATCACATTTACAAGATATTACAATGTGAATTAAATATGAATTGAATAAAAATTATTTGTTACCAATTATTTTAATAAAACTTATCCCCTAAACTAACAACACTCAACAACAACTACATTATTCTTTTCTTTAAAGAGAAAAAAATTGTTGATTAGTGGGTGATTGGGTTGGGGGGAAGTTTTCCAAAAGTTTTGTTTTTTGGGATCTGTTGAAAAAGTTTAAAAGCTTACATTTGTGAAACGAAAATTCAACGATACTTATGAAAACAATCAATGATTTCAATTTTAAAGACAAGAAGGCTCTGGTGAGAGTGGACTTTAATGTTCCGCAGGATGATCAGCTGAAAGTGACAGACAATACAAGAATCACGGCTGTAAAACCGACGGTTGAAAAAATTCTTAATGATGGAGGTTCTGTGATCCTGATGACTCACCTTGGAAGACCAAAAGGGGAAGTGAAGGATGAGTTTTCTCTTAAGCATATCGTAGATGAAGTTTCCAGCGTTCTTGGGAAGGAAGTGAAGTTTGTGGATGAATGTATAGGAGAAAGGGCTGAAAAGGCCGCTTCTGAGCTTCAGCCGGGAGAGATCCTGTTGTTGGAAAACCTGCGTTTCCACACTGAGGAGGAGAAAGGGGATGAAGGATTTGCTGAAAAGCTTTCTAAGTTAGGCGATGCTTTTGTAAATGATGCATTCGGAACTGCGCACAGAGCACATGCTTCCACAGCTGTCATTGCAGAATATTTTGAATCAACTAAATTTTTCGGTTTACTGATGGCTAAAGAGCTTCAGGCCATTGATAAAGTTTTAAGAAAAGGAGAAAGACCTATAACTGCCATATTGGGTGGTTCTAAGGTTTCAACTAAAATTACCATTATAGAAAATATCCTTCCTGCAATAGATAATTTGATCATTGGAGGAGGTATGGCGTTTACTTTTATTAAAGCTTTGGGTGGAAAAATAGGAAACTCATTGGTGGAAGAGGATAAACTTCCTTTAGCTCTTGAGATCTTAGGAAAAGCTAAAGAACATAAGGTAAAAGTATATCTTCCTTCGGATGCTATCATTGCTGAAGGTTTCAATAATGATGCGGAAAGAAAAGAAGCCGATATTTATGCAATCCCTGAAGGATGGATGGGACTTGATGCCGGTCATAAATCGAGAGATCAGTTTAATGATGTTCTTCTTAATTCGAGAACAATTCTTTGGAACGGGCCGATCGGAGTTTTTGAAATGTCCAACTTTGCGGGAGGAACTATTGCTCTTGGAGACAGTATTGCTGAAGCTACAAAATTGGGAGCATTCTCTCTAGTTGGAGGAGGTGACAGTGTTGCCTTTGTAAAGCAGTTCGGTTACGGTGAAAAAGTGAGTTATGTTTCTACCGGTGGCGGAGCGATGCTTGAAAGTCTCGAAGGTTTGGAACTTCCTGGTGTTGCTGCAATTAATAAATAGTTATAGATCTTATAATAGAACAACCATCTCAAAAAGAGATGGTTGTTTTTTTATGTGAATATTTTTATTGTACGTAGGCTACATATGTCTCAGTTATTACTCCTCCACCAAAGAATGAATTTTTCTTGAAGAAATTATAATCTATCCAGAAATATCCGTTGTCTCCCCAGGATGTTCCCCATGAGTTTTGAATTTTGAAAGCTTGTTTGGCATCATCATAACCTACAATACAAACTGCATGTCCGCCTAACACTTTACCGGAGCGCTTATTTAATATCCAACCTGTGTTTTTAAGATTTTTAAATTCTTCATCCACTGTCATCCCTACTATGACAGGCAAGTTCATGCTAATCAGGTTTTTAATTCCGGGAATATCTGTATTGGAAACAGTTGCCCAACTCATAAATTTGTGACTGGCTGCTGCTGTTTTCTGAGTGGTAGTAGGCTGTGTTGAACAATCTGTATCGTTGTAAGGCATTTCTGTGAAACTACACACCCCTTGGTTTTTTATTAGTTTTAAAGCATTACTTGTGTAAGATCCTGAATTACAATCGGTTCCTGCTTTAATTTGATTGTAAACATATTCGGGGCTTCTTGGCTGTGTAACTCCTTTAAAATTGTATTCAAGTATACTGGTAGCAGCATATGCTGTAGCCCAGCCTACACAGGAACCTTCATTACCCTGATCGCCGATAACAGAGCCATTAATTAAGTAGCTCGCAGGCAATACTTTCTTTGCTGATAAAGCGTCTTTCCCTTTGAATTTAAGACTTAATTCATTGATATCAGCCTTTTCAAATGAATTATAAGTAGCTTCATCAACAAATTTAGCTCCCATTGCATGGATGGATTGATCCTGCTTTTGGGGTGCTTGAGTGTTTAGCTCTTCATCAGATTTGTCACATGATGCCACGGACAGAATGGCAATTGCCATAGAAATAATTTTTAAATTTTTCATACATTGAATTTTTATTAGTTAACGATGCTAATTTATAAATTATTCATATATAAAGTTAATTTATTTTGTTTATTTAATGGTAAAAATACAATTTTAACATTATATATTTATTATTTTATCCATTTTTATGTATTATGATTATTTTTTTCAGTTGCCTTTTATTTTTTGAAATAAATATTTCACTGTGCTATGAAGGGATGAACAGAACTGATCAATTTATTGATTAGTGTGGCAATATGGTTCTGTATTTGTGAAGGGTAGTTGTAAATACACTAATTCGGATTTTTCGATCCATTTTAATTTTTGTAATAAAAAATAAATTTGGTTAAAAATATATGACTCTGTATAAATTGGGTAGTCTTTATTTTTTTTCAATTTTTACAGAATGGAGTAGGGGAGTTTTAATTTTTTACTTTTCGATTTTAAATTCAGTTTAGACATCAAAAGTAAAACCCGGAAAATTGTCCGGGTTTTTGTTTTTTAAGTCAAAATAGGTGAAAATTGGCCTTCAGAAATGGCTCAAAAATCGATTTTCTATCTTTTTTCGATAATGTATATCAAACTTGAAAATTCGTTTGAAAAAAGAGCCTTTACGTTAGAAATCGTTCCGTAGATGATTGCTTTTAGCCAAAAAAGAGGTGATTTTTTGTATTTTTCGCTCAACATTGAGATGTAAAAGGAATCAAGCACTAAGGGTTTGATTTTTCTCATTTTCCAATCAGGTTTCTTGGAAATTAAATTTTCCATACCGTTTTTAGAAAAATGATAAATATGTCGCGGTACATCGTACGCTGCCCAATATTCTTTATAATGTTTTGCATCATAGGAAGTAGGGTTGGGGACAGCAATAATTAAAAGTCCTTTGTCTTTTAATTTCCCGTGAAATATTTTCAGCATTTCATCCTGGTTCTCTACATGTTCAAAAACATGCCATAAAGTGATAGCGTCTAAGCTTTGTTCAGGAATGGTTTGAATATTATCAATGACTGTTGCATTGGAGATTTTGTTGAGTGCGGCTTTTCTGGCATCAGCATCAGGTTCGAAGCCAAAAGTTTCAAAATCTTCTTCTATGTACTTGACAAATTCTCCGGCTCCACATCCATAATCCAAAACTTTTGATCCTTTTTTTATTCGGTCTGCAAGAATATTTTTTTTGTATTGAAGATTAAAAGACTGAAGAAATTTGTATAGCTTTTCTTTAAAACTTCCTGAATCCTGGTGGTGGGAAATATAATCTTCGCTTTCATAATATTTGGAAATATTGGATGGAATAGGAGTGGTCTTGAAAACTCCTATTGTTTCTGTCTCTTTAATTTCAAATATTTCCTGTGAAAGAAAATGATCCTTTATTCTCATTGAATTGATATCTTGATATTTTAAAATTAAGGTATTTAAGAATCCGATTTAACGCATGTAAATACCTTAATTTTTGCTTTTAATTTACAAATGTTTCACGTGAAACATTTTTGATTTAACGTCCTAAATAGACTAGTAAAACGTTTATATCGGCCGGAGAAACACCACTGATTCTTCCTGCTTGTGCAATAGTTTTCGGTCTTACATTAGACATTTTCTGTTTTGCTTCTGAAGAAAGGCTTGAAAGACTCTTATAATCAAAATCTTCCGGAATTTTTATATTTTCCAAACGGTTAAGCTTGGCTACGTTCTCCTTTTCTTTTTCGATATAACCTTTGTATTTGATATTGATCTCTGCCTGCTCTCTTATTTCATCTTCATATTGAGAAGTAAACTCACTGATGGTATCGATTGCATCGAGCTTGTCCAGAGTAATATTGGGTCTGGTAAGGAATTGAGCAGCTCTGTAAGCCTGATCTACAGGGTTACTGTCGATAGATTCTAAAATAGGATTGATAATACCCGGTTTTAAAGAAGTTTCTCTTAAAAATATTTCAAGTTCCTGACTCTTAGTTACTTTCGTTTCAACTTTTCTTAATCTGTCTTCTTTTGCAAGGCCTAAATGGTATGCTTTCTCAGTTAATCTGATGTCTGCATTATCCTGTCTTAGCAGAAGTCTGTATTCTGCACGGGAAGTAAACATTCTATAAGGTTCTTCAGTTCCTTTCGTAATTAAATCGTCAATCAATACGCCGATATACGCTTCATCTCTGTTTAGGATGAAATCTTCTTTATCGTGTACTTTATTATGGGCGTTGATTCCGGCAATTAATCCCTGGCCTGCCGCTTCTTCATATCCCGTAGTTCCGTTGATCTGGCCTGCAAAATATAAATTGTCAATAAGTTTTGTTTCTAAAGTATGTTTTAGTTGGGTAGGAGGGAAGTAGTCATACTCAATAGCATAACCCGGACGAAAAACTTTTACATTTTCAAAACCAGGAATATGTTTCATTGCTTTGATCTGTACATCCTCAGGAAGAGAAGAGCTGAATCCGTTTACGTAGATTTCCACAGTTCTCCATCCTTCCGGTTCTACGAAAAGCTGGTGTCTTGTTCTTTCTGCAAAACGATTGATCTTATCTTCAATACTTGGGCAGTATCTTGGGCCTAAACTTTGAATCGTACCATTAAACATTGGGCTTCTGTCGAAACCTTCACGAAGAATATCATGTACGGTTTCATTCGTATAAACGATATGACAGCTTAATTGTTTTGTTAATTTCGGAGTGTCCGTATAGCTGAACTTCTGAGGTTTTTCATCTCCTTTCTGTTCTTCCATTTTAGAATAATCAAGACTTCTTCCGTCTACTCGGGGAGGAGTTCCTGTTTTCATTCTTCCGGCTTCGAAACCTAAGCTTACCAATTGTTCGGTAATTCCGTAGGCTCTTGGTTCGCCCATTCTTCCTCCACCTAATTGTTTATCTCCAACATGAATCAAACCGTTAAGAAATGTTCCGTTGGTGAGAACAACTGATTTACTTTTTATCTCAATTCCTAAAGAAGTAATAACTCCGGTTACCTTATTATTTTCTACAATAAGCTGTTTCACCATGTCCTGAAAAAAATCAAGATTGGGTGTATTTTCTAAAGCGAGTCTCCATTCTTCTGCAAAAAGCATTCTGTCATTTTGAGTTCTTGGTGACCACATCGCGGGGCCTTTTGAAAGGTTCAGCATTTTGAACTGAATGGCAGATTTATCTGCTATAATTCCGGAGTATCCTCCCATAGCATCAATCTCTCTTACGATCTGTCCTTTTGCGATTCCTCCCATTGCCGGGTTGCAGCTCATCTGTCCGATGGTCTGCATATTCATGGTAACAAGTAGGGTCTTTGAACCCAGGTTCGCGGCCGCTGCAGCAGCTTCACAACCTGCATGTCCGGCACCTACTACAATTACGTCATATGTATCTGAAATCATTTTATATTGCTTATTTAAAGCCTTTAATTTTAATATTTTCTATGAATGTTTCACGTGAAACATTTTTAGAGAATGCACTCCAGGTGAGTTGTAATTCTACCTAGCTTTAAGCACTTTACGAATTGCTTCTTAAGTGATTCTTCAATTTATTCAGGATTTAAATCTCTGAATTTAGCCAGATAAAGATCTTCCATTCTGCGCATCTCTTTCTCCTCTTCTTCGGTCTTATCCTTGTAGCCTGCGAGGTGAAGAATGCCATGGGCAAGTACCCTTTTTAATTCTTCTTCGTAATCTCTGGATAGAGTAGAAGCGTTGTCTGAAATTCGCTGCAAAGATACGAAAATCTCTGCGCTTATTGTTTTGCCTTTTACATAATCGAAAGTGATGATATCGGTATAATAATCATGCTGCAGATAATCCTGATTGATCTTAAGCAGATACTCGTCATCGCAGAAAATATAATTGATTTCTCCTGGTTTTTTTCCTTCTGAAAGAATGATATCTTCCAGCCATTTTTGATAATCTGTACTGACAGATTCCTGTAAGTTTTCGTAAAAAAATTGTATCATTGTATTAAAACCAGTGTCCTAAAATAACACTGAATATGCCTTTTTGATTGTTTTTAAGTGAATGGCTAAAATTAACTTTAATCTGCCCGAAAGGAGATTTATAACCAGCCGTAAGTCCCAGTGAACTATAATTTACTTTAACTGCATCTTCAAATTTTATATCATCTGAAAGATTCGCAAAGCTGAAATTCCCGCTGATAAAGTAGTTTTTATTGAATTTAAACTGCAGATCATTTGAAATAAGAATGACATTATTTGCATTAAGCTGAGCAAAATAAAAGCCTCCAAAATTCTTAAAGTTGATCAGATTCTGCTCAAAGATTCCCCCAAGTCTGTATTGATAAAATTCAGGAAGATTGTCCCCGATCGTAATTCCACCGTAAAGATTCAGACGGTATGAGAATTGTTTGGATAACGGAATATTAAGCCTGATATCTGCTTTAACCTGAATGATTCTTTTTTCGACTTCGGATTTTAAAAGATCAATCACCTTACCTTCAGCATTAATGTAAATACCTCTGGAAGGGAAGTCTTTATCGTTCTGGGTGTCACTTTTCAGGAATACATACGGGTTTAAAAAGCGCATATATCTTTCGTGTACGCCATTTATTTCTGCACCAAAATAATCATGGCTTATTCCACCACCAATTGCAAATTTATCCTTCCAAACGGACTGTATATAGGCCTCATTCCTGAACCATTCCCATTTATCTACAATATTGTTGTCTATATTTTTCAGGTCAAAGCTCATTCCGGAAGAGTAGATACCAAAACCGGGGATATATCCGTTATCAATAAAATAATTAAGATAATATCTCGGTTTGTCACCTACCACTACATCTAGTGAAAGATTTGAGTTTTTAAACAGAAGACGTTTTCCGGAGTAATTCAGAAGAAGTCCTGTTTTGAAAACTTCGTCGTAATGCAGTCCCACTTTCAAAAAGTGGCGGGCTTCATCTTCTGTAACGTACAGTTTCAGATAATTCGCATCATTTTCCGGGATGATATCATAATTGATAAAACGGTAATTGTTGGTGGCAACCAGTTTGTCAATTTTCTTATTAATGCTTCCATACGTCTGCATAGAAGGAAGACGGAGCCCCATTTTCCCCAAAACATAGTTTTTACCGTAAATACGGCCTCCATCCAGTGAAATGCTGTCTATCTTGTATACATTGGAATATATTGGATTTACGCGCTCTCTAAGGCGGTCAAATGAACGTTTTGGGAGCTGATCCAATACCGCGGTATACTTCCTGCCTTCTGCATATCCGCTATCCAGAATTTTCTTTTTATCGTCGTAGCTGGTGGCCGTCATCCCTTTAAGATTAGGCTTTATATTAATATCGGTGTACTTGTACTGTTTTCTGGTATCTTTTTTAATTCCGAAATCAATAACCTGATTGAGGATCGATATAATATTGCTTAAATCCTCTCGTGACGATAAATCCTGATTTAGGTCCACACCGATCACGATATCGATTCCTTTGTCCTTTAACGGCTTTGAAGGATAATTGACTGACATCGCGCCATCAATATAAATGCTGTCTCCGATTTTTACCGGATCCATAAGAGAAGGAAAAGCTGAGCTAGCCATAATGGATTGTACCAGATCTCCTTTCTCAAAGATCTGCATATTCCCACTTTCAAGATTGGTGGCAACACACATAAAAGGAATCGGGAGTTTTGAGAAATCGTCTATATTGGAGACGTTTTTAAAAAGTTCCTTGAGAAGATATACATTTCTCTGCCCGGAGCTTATAGAAGAGGGAAGGGATATTTTCCCATTTTTTAAAGGAATGGATAAAAGATATTTATCGACAGTTTTGTTAAAGAAAGAAGATTCCTGTCTGGATTTTGGATCCATGATCAGAGAATAGAAATCGGTATCCATGACGATTTTCTCTATTTCTTTTCCGGAATATCCCGAAGCGTACAGACCACCTACAATGGCACCCATACTGGTTCCGGAAATATAATCTACTTTTACTCCCAATGAATCTAATACTTTCAGTACTCCGACATGTGAAAAACCTTTGGCGCCGCCACCGGCAAGGGAAAGTCCTATTCTGGGATTTTTGGGAATGACGAGATCCTTTTTCACTTGAGAATGGATCATCAGGAGTTGGAATACGAAGAGAAGGATCAGGAGTTTTCTCATAATTAGTCTTTTATATATATCCGTTTCACCCGGGGCGAAATGGATGTTAATACTTCATAGGTTATTGTTTTGCAGTAGCCTGCGAATTCTTTTAAACTTGGTTTTGCATTAAAGATGGTGATTGTATCACCTTCCTTTACATTGGGGATTTGATCTACATTGATCATCATCATGTCCATACAGAGATTTCCTACAATAGGAGCCAGGATCTTATTCACCCCTACATTACCTATCTGATTGCCGATCAGTCTGGGAATTCCGTCTGCATATCCTACAGGAATGGTAGCGATCTTTGCGGCATGATCCGGTTTGTATTTTCTGCTGTAACCTACAGATTCTCCGGTGTCTACGGTTGATATCTGTGAAATTACCGTTTTAAAGCTTACCACAGACTGAAGTTGTTTCTGTATTTCACTACATGGTGATTCACCGATCATTCCTATTCCGATTCTTACCATGTCATACTGATGTTCTGTATAACTTGTAATTCCGGAAGAATTCAGAATATGTCGGATAGGAGCGTATCCCAGCTTTTGAATCAGATAACTGGAGTTCTTTTCAAAAACTTCAAACTGTCTGAAGGTAAATTCCTTCTCTTCAGGCATGTCTGATGAAGACAGGTGACTGAACATACTCTGGACCTTTACGTTTTTATGACTTAAAGTTTCACTGAGCTGATCCAATTCAAAATCTTTAAAACCAAGACGGTGCATTCCCGTCTCAAGCTTGATATGAATAGGATATTTTTTGTCATACCCGGATTTCTGAACCGCTTCATAGAACAATTCCAAAACTCTGAAACTGTAAATTTCAGGCTCCAGATTATATTCAATGATGGCTTCATAACTGTGCTGTTCAGGATTCATCACGATAATAGGAGTGGTAATCCCTTTTTTACGCAGTTCTACACCTTCGTCTGCATAAGCAACGCCCAGATAATCAATATGATGGTGCTGAAGGAATTCCGAAATTTCATAACTTCCCAATCCATAAGCATTCGCCTTTACCATCGCCATCATTTTTGTTCCTGGTTTCAGTAGCGATTTGTGATAGTTGATATTATGAAGAATAGCATTCAGATTGATCTCCAGAACGGTATCATGCTTTCTGAGTTCAAGGATATCCTTAAGCTTTTCGATTTCAAATTTTCTCGCTCCTTTTAGCAGAATAATCTGATTTTCGAGTTCTGTAAGATGCTTACTTTCAATTAATTCCTGAGTACTGACGAAAGTAGAAGTTTTAGCTTTAAATAATTCACTGAACTTTGAAATTTCATCCCCGATTAAGAAAACAGAATCGAAATTCTGATCATTCACCAGTTCGGAAACTTCTTCATAAAGTTCCTGTGAATTGGAATTAACCCCTACAATATCCGTTAAAACCAAGGATTTTTTAGATTTCTTATATTCATTCAAAAACTGAAGCGCTGTCTTGAGAGAATCCAGATCCAGATTAAAAGAATCGTTGATGACGATATTATTTTTAATGCCTTCAATAGCTTCCAGACGCATTTCCACAGCTTTTAAAGTATTGATCTTTTCGATGATCTTTTGATTATCGATATTCAGTTCTTTTAAAACGGTGATCAGAGCCAGAGCATTCGTTAAGGTAGCTTCGTCTCTCTGATGAACAGGGAAGGAGATTTCTTCATCGAAATAAACAACCGTAATTTTTTCATCCTTCGAAATACCTTCTTTGATGAAAACCTGGTTGTTGTTTTTAAATCCGTAAGAAATTAATTTTTTATCAGAATATAATTCCTTTATTTTTTGGTCAACCAATGCATGATCGCCATTGTAAATAATGACTTCAGAACCTTTAAAAAGCATGATCTTTTCATCGATGAGCTCTTCTTCAGATTGAAAATTGGCTGCGTGGGCATTTCCGATATGGGTAAGCAATCCGATCTGTGGATGGAATATATTTTCCAGCTTTTCCATCTCGTGCGGCTTTGAAATTCCTACTTCAAAAATTCCAAATTCATACGAGTTGTTGATTTGAAGCAGGGAAAGTGGGAGGCCGATCTGAGAATTAAAACTTTTCGGACTTTTTACCGTTGGGAATTCATTCCAGAGACACTGGTAAAGCCATTCCTTTAAAATAGTTTTCCCGTTGCTTCCAGTAATTCCAATAGACTTAAGGTGAGAATTTTCGAAATGGTATTTCGCCAGTTTCTGAAGAAAATCCACCGAATTTTCAACAATGATCCATGTAATATTGTCAAACTGCGGATATTGATGTTCAGAAATAATCACAGCAATACCGCGATCTATGGCAGATTCAATGAATTTTTCCCCGGAATTTTTGTGCGTATTGATCGCCACAAATGCCGTATTTTTCGTTGAATAAATAATTCTGCTGTCAAACGCTATATTTCTGATCACTAAATCCTGATCTCCAATGATCTGTGCATTGGTGATGTCTGCAATTTGTTTTACTGTATAGTTCATTGGTACCCCTTCTGCTTTATTTTGAGCTCACTGATGGTAAATTTTTGGGAAGCTGAATACTTTGTTTAGATCATATCCATTTAAAAGCTTTGCCCTATTACCTTTACAAGTTAATTTATTTTTTCTGGACCACTGCAAAGGCGCAAAATAATTAATACAGATACTTTTGTATATGCAGGAATAACTTTGCGCCTTCGAAATCATCCATCCGCTGTGCGGTATTATTTTTTCTTTCTTAAAAGTACTTCGTCAATAAAAACACGCCGGCTTACTGCTTCGTAACTTTCCGTTTCGCCAAGCTCTACCAGATTATTTCCCTGAGAAATTCTCATCGAGTAGTTGGCCAGATTCCCCGTTCTCTTGCAAATAGCATGCACTTTTGTGACGTATTCTGCCGTAGCCATCAAATTAGGCATCGGTCCGAACGGACGTCCCAGGAAATCCATATCAAGCCCTGCCACAACCACTCTTACGCCGCTGTTGGCAAGCTGATTGGCAATATCTACAATGCTTTCATCAAAAAACTGTGCTTCATCTATTCCCACCACATCACAGTTAGAAGCCAGCAGAAGAATTTCATTGGGATTATCTACTGCTGTACTGCGGATTTTATTCTGATTGTGAGAAACAACGTCCTCTTCAGAATATCGTGTATCCAGTCTCGGTTTAAAAATTTCCACGTTCTGACCCGCCATTTCTGCTCTTCGCAATCTTCGGATCAGCTCTTCGGTTTTCCCCGAAAACATAGAGCCACAAATAACTTCCATCCAACCACTTTGTTTGGAATGATTAATTGTATTTTCTAAAAACATTTGTTAAATTAGCCGTATATTTTTAAGATCAAAAGTAAGCAATTTTAATAAGATTCTTATTATGCAGAACATCCAAGATTTAAAGGAAAAAATTTTTTTTGAATCCAAGAATATCATCGATATTTTGGAGAAAATAAACAACGTAGACGAATTACTTTCCAAGCAGGATCTTGTAGATGAGCTTGCGAACAGGATCTCTTTTTTAAGGTTGCTGGAAAAAAATATCGAGTACTTTATTACCGATCATTATCAGCAGAATGCCGAGAGCCAGTACGTTTCATCCCACTCTGATGAGGGGCATGAGTCTAATCATGAGGTGACGGAAGAAGAGGCGATCTTCAATAATGAGTTCAATGAAATAGATGAAAACGAAGGTGAAAATTATTCAGCAACATCAATTGATGATGAGGAAATATTTAATCACCAGCTTGACGAAATCGTAGAAAATGAATTCCATGAGAATATCGTCAGCTTTGCGGAAGAAAACAACGGACAGGCGTCATCCGAAGGTGCTCAGGAAAAGGTTTCTCACCAAGATCTTACAGAAGAGGAAGCTGTTTTCAATAATCAGCTGAACGAAATTGATGAAAATGAATCTTTCAATCCTAATGAGAAAGTATTAAGCTTTGTGGATGAAGAAAGAATCCTTGCCGATGCGAAACCTGATAATGATGAAGATCTCAATGAAGATTTATTCATCACTGAAACGACGGAAGAAGAGGCGATTTTCAATAATCAACTGAATGAAATAGACGAAGATGAAGACAACGTTTCACATGAAACAAATGCTTCAAACCACCCTGAAAATGAACAACCGGATCATTCTACTCCGGAAAAAAATAAAGAACAGACGGAAAGGATTCCAAGTATTTTCGATACTGAAATGCTGGAAGACGAAATTCTGATCGAGGAAAACGAAGAGCAGTTCATTGCGTCGAATGTTACCATCGAACAGGGAGAAATGCTTACGGAAACTTCTAATGTGGAAGGTATCTTAAGCGAAATAAAAAATGATTTTCCTTTGGAAGAAAAGGAAGAAAACATCCTTGCGGAAGTCTACGACAGAAGAAAAATTGTCGATATAGATAAACCGTTTCCGGAAACAGAAAATCAAAAACTTGCCTCTGATGAGAGCTTCGAAGACCTCGATGCCTATCAGCAGGAGAAAAAAATAAAACTGGCCAATATCAAAGGATTGAAAGCTGTACAGACTCTATTTGACGACGATCCGCTGGAAAGGGAAATCCCAAATGAAAAACCAGCACCTGAAGTAAAAGAAGAGCAGGCAGGTATTCTGAAAACCAACATTCCTACCCAATTTATGGAGGCGGATAAGGTAAAACCTGAATTCAGACTGGATCTGAACGACAGAATTGCTTTTTCAAAAATGCTGTTTGACGGAAGCCAGACGGATCTGAATGAAACGGTAGCCCGTTTGAACGGATTCAGAAACCTGGAAGAAGCAAAAGAATATCTCAGCGATCTTTATTACGAAAGAAAGTGGAGTAAAGTAGATGAATATGCCCAGAGACTCTGGATATTGGTAGAAAATAAATTCTTATAATTTTGAGCGGAATCTTATATTTTGTTCCCACACCCGTTGGGAACCTTGAAGATATGACCTTCAGGGCTGTAAAAGTCCTCAAGGAAGTTGACTATATTTTATGTGAAGACACAAGGACATCAGGAATACTTTTAAAGCATTACGAGATCTCCAAACCTTTAAAATCTTATCACCTTCACAACGAGCATCAGGCCACTGAAAAAGTGATTGCCGATCTTAAAAGCGGTCAGGATATCGCGATCATTACCGATGCCGGAACTCCCGGAATATCCGATCCGGGCTATTTATTAGCAAAAGCTGGATCAGACAATAATATCGAAATGATTTGTCTTCCCGGAGCGACAGCTTTAATTCCGGCACTTGTAGTATCCGGACTTCCGAATAACGAATTTCTGTTTGCAGGATTTCTGCCTCAGAAAAAAGGAAGACAGACGAAGCTGAAGCAACTGGCAGAAGAGAAAAAGACGATTGTTTTATACGAAAGCCCGCATAAGATCAATACCACTCTGGAGCAGATCAAAGAATTCTTTGGTGAAGAAACAAAAGCCAGCCTGAGCAGGGAAATTTCCAAAAAATTTGAAGAAACCAAACGCGGAACAATCAATGAATTAATTGAATTTTCCAAAAGCAAAACTTTAAAAGGAGAGATCGTTCTTATTGTCAACAATTCTATTTAAATTCATTGAAAAACTTAGTTTTCGCACTGTGCTCGTCGGTGTGTATGGCCCAGACCAATCAGTATACCAAGATCCTTTTGTCTAAGAAGATAGGGATGGAAGTTCATTCCTACTCAGAAGGCTACGGAACGGTGTACGATTCGAAAAATAAAAAAGAAAGCATTGTAGATTCTTTGGGAAATATTACGTTTGAATCGCCTCACAGTATTTCACATATATTTAAAAACCGTTTCATTCTTACTTCAGGAGAATCCGGTTATAAAACCAAATCTGCCATCATTGATGAAAAAGGAAACGAATTACTTCCTTTAGACGATCAGAGCTTCAATACACCCTGGTTAAGCAAAAAGCGTATCATTTCTTCAAAAGAGGGAAAAGAAGCGGTTTATGACTATCAGGGAAAAGAAATCATTCCATATTCAGAGAGAATCCTGTTTGTGGCAGAAGACCGTTTTTTCGTGCAAAAGGATAAAGTATGGTTTTTATATGATCTGGAAGGAAAACAGGTGAGTCCCCGTGAATTCAAAGAAGATTATCACTTTGAAAATGGTAAAGTATTGATCATTAATGACGATAATCAGAGCGAAATCATTGGAAAAAACGGTCAGACTCTGCATAAGTTCTCAGCACATATCTACAGTTTGGCTTCTTATCCATATCTGATTACAAAAAACAGAACGACGGGAAAATATGGTTTAGTGGATGCTGAAGAAAATATCCTCGCTGAAGAAATCTATGATGATGCTTCACCGGAATATTTTGGCGCAAAAGAATATGTTTATCTCAGAAAAAAAGGAAAAGCAACCGTTTTCAATAAAAAAGACAAAAAGCTTTATCCAAACAGTTTCAAGTATTTAACGCCGCTATTCAATAATCTGTTCAGTGTTTACAGTGATAAATCAAAGAAAACCGGAGTGGTGAACCTTAATGGAGAGATTGTTGTTCCTCAGGAATATGATTTTATACAGAGCTTCAGTATTTCGGGAAAAGATTTTATTTACCTTAAAAAAGGACAGGAAGAACAGTTTCTGGATAAAGATCTGAAGAATATTCTGGATGAAAATACCCAGGTTATTGCTTTCTATCCTGATCAGCTGATCATCAAAAAACAAGACAGCTACTATACATTTTCTGTTCTCAACGGATCTGTTTTTTTACTCAAAGACATTGTTGCTATTAAAGAACAGGAGCCGGATTTCTTCAATATTTTTAATCTGTATTCAAAACCGGTAGTTTGTAAAAATTCCAGTAATTTATACGGAATCATTGATGAAAAAGGGAAGGAGATCGTTCCTTTTATGTATGACGACATTATTGCATTTGAAAATTCTGAGAATGAAATTGTCGTGAAGAAACAGGATAAATATGGTGTTGTGAATTTTCAAAATGAACCACTGAAGGATATTATTTATGATAAATACTATTGGCAGAAGGAAGTTTTGAGACTGGATAAAGACAAAAAATCTGATATTCTTTATTTTACAAGGTTCAAAAACAGCGGCAGCCGTCTTTAGAATATGATAAAAAACAGACAAAAATTTTAAGTAATTTGATGATTTGGAATGCATTGAATAACAATTTATAATATCTTTGCGGACTGTTTAATTCGTATAAAATTAAATATGCTAAATTGCCGTTTTTTCAAAGACGGAAGTTTTACTAAGAATATAATTATCAAGAGATATGATGAAACTATTAGAAGGAAAAGTAGCGCTAATCACCGGAGCTACAAGAGGAATCGGAAAGAAAATTGCTGAAATGTATGCTGAACAGGGTGCAAAAGTAGCATTTACCTATGCCGGTTCTGTAGACAAAGCTCAAGCATTAGAGGCAGCTTTAAGTTCTGTAACCCAGATCAAAGGATATCAGTCTGACGCATCAGATTATGATGCAGCTCAAAAGTTAATCGATGATGTAATGGAAGAGTTCGGAAAAATCGATATTCTGATCAACAATGCAGGAGTTACAAGAGATAACCTGCTGTTGAGAATGTCTAAAGAAGACTGGGATCAGGTAATGAGAATCAATTTGGATTCAGTATTCAACCTTACAAAAGCGGTGATCAAGCCGATGATGAAGGCTAAAGCAGGATCTATTATCAATATGACTTCTGTAGTTGGAATCAGCGGAAATGCAGGACAGTCCAACTATGCAGCTTCTAAAGCCGGAGTAATCGGATTTACTAAATCTATTGCACTGGAATTAGGATCAAGAAACATCAGATGTAATGCGGTGGCTCCTGGATTTACTGAAACTGAAATGACAGCAGATCTGGATGAGAAAACCCTTCAGGCATGGAGAGACAGAATTCCAATGAAGAGAGCAGGGCAGACAAAAGATGTTGCCAATGCCTGTATCTTCTTAGGAAGCGAAATGTCTTCTTACATCACAGGACAAACCCTGAACGTAGACGGCGGAATGCTGACTTAATCATAAAAAAATAACCGGCTGTACATCACTTGTACAGCCGGTTTTATTATGTATTACATCAAGCGGAGATTTTTTAATCTTTAAAAACCTGATTCTCCTGCTCCTGAACCCTTATAAAAGTAGTTCTCTTGGACAATTCTTTAAGTTTGGAAGCTCCTACATACGTACAGGTAGAACGCACGCCACCTAAAATATCTTTTACAGTCTCCGAAACAGGACCTTTATAAACCGCTTTTACAGTTTTTCCTTCAGAAGCTCGGTATTCTGCAACGCCTCCGGAATGTTTATCCATAGCCGTTTTCGAGCTCATTCCATAAAACAACCGGTATTTTTTTCCGTTTTCTTCAATGATCTCACCGCCGCTTTCATCATGGCCGGCAAACATACCACCCAGCATCACGAAATCTGCACCTCCACCAAAAGCTTTAGCTACATCACCAGGAACTTTGCAGCCTCCGTCAGCAATAATGTGTCCTCCAAGGCCATGGGCAGCATCAGAACACTCAATAATAGCAGAAAGCTGAGGATAACCAACGCCGGTTTTCACTCTGGTCGTACACACTGAACCAGGCCCGATACCAACTTTGATAATGTCTGCTCCTACGAGAAGAAGTTCCTCCACCATTTCTCCGGTCACTACATTTCCTGCCATGATGATCTTATCAGGAAAATTAGCCCTTGCCTTCTTCACAAATCCAACGAAATGCTCAGAATAACCATTAGCTACATCGATGCATAGAAACTCGATTTTTGGATGCTTTTCGAGAATCAGTCTGAGTTTTTCCTCATCTGCTTTTCCGGTACCGGTACTTAAGGCAATATATTGATGGATGCTTTCCGGCTGACTGTCCAGAAACTGACTCCACTCTTCAGGAGTATAGTGCTTATGAACGGCTGTAATAATCTTGTCTTTCGCCAGTTCTACCGCCATTTCAAAAGTTCCCACCGTGTCCATATTGGCTGCGATAAGAGGAACGCCTCTCCATTTCTTTTTAGTATGCTTGAATGTGAATTCTCTTTCGAGATTGACGTCTGAACGGGATTTTAATGTAGACCGTTTAGGACGGAACATTACATCCTTGAATCCAAGCTTTATATCATATTCTATTCTCATAATCTGGAAAAAATTAATAAGAATAAATGTAACGAAAACTTTTAAGGAAAAATTGAAAAGAGAGGGTTTTATAGATTTTTTAACCTGGAAGAGGCGTAAAGCGGTTGGAAGATGGAAGCAAGGAGAAGGAAGTTCCGGGCGCTTGAAATTACAAGATACGAGTTTGAGAGTCAGAGAGTTTTTGGGTTTGAGCGTTTTAAAATTTTTAGAGCCGAGTTACCATTCTAAACGCGAAAGGTGTATCCTGCGAAAATCTGGGATAATTTATAAAACGATCTGTTTATTCAATAGGAGCGGGCTTTAGCCCGCTTACATAAGAATCTGTATTTATCAGGCTTTAGCCAAACCTTAAATTTAAACACAAACGCTACAAATCTTTTCCACAAATAGCACAATCATCTGTGTAAATCTGTGCAATCCGTGGTTAATAAAATTAAACTAATTATAGATGAAATCGCGGAGATGAAGAACTAGAAGAAACTATCGGCATCAGAAGACGCTCAAAAGAAAAAAAATGACACACACGTCTGCGAAAATCTGAGATAATTGATAAAACGATCTGTTTATTCAATAGGAGCGGGCTTTAGCCCGCTTACATAAGAATCCGCATTCATTTGGCTTTAGCCAAACCTTAAATTTAAACACAAATACCACAAATCTTTTCCACAAATAACACAATCATCTGTGTAAATCTGTGCAATCAGTGGTTAAAAAAGCAAAATAAAAAAGGGCGGAAAATCATCTTTTCACGCCCCATAAGTTTATAGTTCCCCGATGCATAAAGCCAAGCTTTTCATACAGTCTTTTCGCACCTGTATTGCTTTCCGCGACATGCAGAAAAGGTGTTTTTCCGTCATCAAATATTTTTCCCGAAACAAAAGTCACCAATTGTTTGGCTAAACCTTTTCCCAGATAATCCGTATCTGTGATCACAGCGCTTACCTCCGTCATATCATTCATCTGCATTCTTTCACCCGTTACGGCAACAAGTTTATGATCCTTAAAAACACCAAAGTAGCGTCCCAGTTCGGGCGTCCTTGCTTTAAAATAATAGGGATAGAACTTCATCACAAAAGCCAGAAGCTCTTCATAGTGTTCTTGTTTCAGCTCAATAATTTCCTCAGTCAGATCAGTTTGAATAGGGTTTTCCAGAACATACTGGTCACAGACAAGCCGTGACAGTTCAGTCTTTAAATTCCCCAAATCAGGTTGGGCTCCGAAAATCAAAAAATCATCACAGATCTTTGCATAGTCTGTGATGTCTTTTTCTCGTGAAAGCTGTGCTGCACCTCCAAAAGAGGCTACTTCAGGGTTATAAAACTTCGTGTCCCCAAAATTAAAGCAGAACTTTTCATGGTATTCATTAAGTGAATGGTAAACAGGATTGTCTAGCTTTCCGTACATCAGTCGAAATTCATTACTTCCTCCAGCGTCTTCATATATTCATAAGCTGTAAGATCGAACTTAACAGGAACGATGGAAATGTATCCGTTCGCCAATGCCGTTTCATCAGCATCTTCAGAATCATCCATATTGTTGAAATAGCCGGTCAGCCAGTAGTATTTCTTTCCGTGAGGGTTTACTCTTTCGTCAAAGCTTTCTTCCCATTTCGCATTAGCCTGCTTGCAAACTTTTACGCCTTTGATTTCTCCGGCAGTCAGTTTCGGGATATTTACGTTCAGAACAATTCCTTTAGGCATCGGGTTTTCCAGTGTTCTTTTGACAATATTCTGGATATATTCTTTGGCTTGTGTAAAATCGGCTTCCCAGCTAAAATCCATCAATGAAAATCCGATAGCAGGAATTCCTTCCACACCTGCTTCTACAGCTGCAGACATCGTTCCGGAATAGATCACATTGATTGAAGAATTGGCTCCATGATTGATCCCTGAAACTACGATATCCGGTCTTCTTGTCAGAATTTTGTCAAGCGCCATTTTTACGCAGTCTACAGGTGTTCCGCTGCATGAAAAATCAGTCTGCGGTCCATCAAGTTTAACTTCTTCGTAGCTTAAGGTAGAATTAATGGTAATGGCGTGGCCTTTTCCACTTTGGGGAGAGTTCGGAGCTACTACAATAACGTCTCCGATTTCGTTCATAAATTGTATAAGGTTTCTGATACCAGGTGCGGTGATTCCATCATCATTAGTAACCAGAATAAGCGGTCTTTCCATAAAATCAGTTTAATTTAAGAAGGTATAAGGCATTAATTGCCAGTTTGAAAACTCGTCTTTTGTCATTATGGACATCAGGAAAAAGTTCTCATCCTTCAAATTTAGCTAAAAACTTTTGAAGATAAATGCAATTCAAAAAATATAAGTTTAGGCGTAGGAGACAGAATTGAACTATTAAAACGCTATGATTCGTATGATTGTGTTGTTTCCGTAACAACAGAATTTAATATAGTATCAAAGCTTTTATCGGGACTTGATCTTGAAAATTAACTACAATTATTATCAATACTGAACCTTTTAACAATGAAAATTGAGCTTTTCAGCAAAGTATGATTATATTACATTCCCGAAATTTGCTTTATCAAATTTTAGAACATGGAAATATTGGACATTAAAAACAGTGAAACTTTAACCCAATGAAGCGATTTTTAAGAATACTTAGGCGTACACTGATCTTTATTTTATGTGTAATTGTTGTATTGGGAATTGCAACGTATTTTTATATGAAACAACCACAATTCGGAGCTCTGCCGGAAGGAAAAAGGCTGGAAATGATAAAAAAATCTCCTCATTATAAAGACGGAAAATTCAGAAACCTGGTAGAAAAACCCACCCTGTCGGCAGGATATAGCTTTACCGGAGAAATCTGGAAAGGACTCACGAAAAAGTATCCACACACTGAGCCCATTGATGTATTGCCTTCTGTAAAAACAAATCTTAAAACAATTCCAGCAGACCGCAATGTCATCGTTTGGTTTGGACATTCATCCTTCTTTTTGCAGGTGGATGGCGTTAAAATTTTGGTAGATCCGGTTTTCAGTGGAAAAATGACACCATTTCCCGGAAAGGCTGATGCCTACAAAGGAAGTGATATTTATTCCGTTAATGATATGCCTGAAATCGATTATATGCTTCTTTCTCACGACCATTATGATCATCTGGACTATGAAACAGTCAAAGCATTGCAACCAAAAGTAAAGCATGTGATCTGTGGTTTAGGAGCCGGGGCACATTACGAAAGATGGGGCTATACTGCACAACAAATTTTAGAGAAAGACTGGGGTGATCGGGTAGATGTGAAGCCCGGATTTTCCATTTTTGCTGAGAATACCCATCACGATGGCGGTAGAGGATTTAAAAGTTCTCAGGCTTTGTGGCTTTCGTTTTTTATAGAGTCACCGGCTATGAATATTTATTACAGTGGTGATGGCGGATACAGCAGCCGTTTTAATGATATTGCTAAAAAACATCCTCAGATTGATTGGGCTGTTATGGAATGTGGTCAGTATAATAAAGCATGGCAATCAGTTCATGAGCTCCCACAGGAAGTAGCACAGGCAACTGCGGAACTAAATGCAAAGAACATGATTCCGGTGCATCATTCGAAATTCACACTTGCAAAACATCCTTGGAATGAACCATTAAAAGAGATTACAAAATATTCTCAGAATAAGAATTACAGACTTGCTACACCAATGATTGGGGAATTGGTAGACCTGAACGACAGCACACAGGTCTTTAAACAGTGGTGGAAAAATGTCAGATAAAAACATTTTACCAATACAGAATAAATATCTTAAAAATTTATTTTAATATTCTGATTATTAATGGTTTAATTTAATGTAAGAGAATAGGTAAGAAATAGGCTATAATGCTTTTAGTAAAAAACATTCAAAACTATCCGATAATTGTAAATAAGGTATTAAATTTGATAGTTTGTAACAGCGAATTAATTGCTGCTACTAATTGTAGTATATATTTTAAAAAAAATCAATAAATAAAGACAGTTTATGTGGAAAAATTTCAAACTGAATAAATTTTTACTCCTAATTCCATTGACAAGTCTAATGTTTTGTTTCAACTCGCCAAAGAACGACGACGAAAAGATGCAGACGATCATGGTGAGCGTAAAGAATACACTTTCTTATTTACATTACAGCCCGAAACCCATCAATGATGCCTATTCCAAGGACGTTTATAAACATTATTTCGAACTGGTAGATCCTGCAAAAAGATATTTCCTGCAGTCTGATATGGATGAATTCAACAAGCATGAAACAAAGCTTGATGACTATATCAGCCAGGGTGATCTGATATTTTACAAACTTACGATCGACAGACTGTATCAGAGAGTAGACGAGATCGATAAGATCACTCAGGATATTTTCAGCAAGCCGATCAATCTTCAGGAAGAGGAATCATTGACGCTGGAGCCGAAGCTTAAAAAAGTACCGGCTAACAAGCAGGAACAGTATAACGAGTGGAGAAAGTATATCAAATACAATATTCTTCAGGAGATTGAGTCTATGAACAGTAAAGAGGAAGCTCAGAAAGAGAAGAAAGATTCTGTTCAGAAATATAATTTGAAAGACACGATCAAATATCAGCCGTTAAACCAGGATCAGAAGATCAAAAAAGCAACGGATGAAGTAAAAGACCTTGTAAAAGATACGTTTACAAGATTTAAGAAGAGAAAGAAAATGGATTGGTTTACCGTGTATATGAATGCATATACCGAAGTATTTGATCCACATACCAATTATTATTCTCCAAAAGATAAGGAAGATTTTGATACTCAGTTCACTGGAAAAGTGATTGGTATCGGAGCGCTTATTCAGGAGAAAAAAGGAAACCTGTTCTTAGGAGCTTTAACGATTGGTGCACCGGCATGGAAGTCTAAGCAGCTTTCAGAAGGAGATAAGATCTTAAAAGTAAAATCCAAACCGAAAGAAGATGCCGTAAATGTAGTAGGAATGCTTTCTGATGAAGCCGTAAGACTGATCAGAGGGGAGAAAGGAACACCTGTAACGTTGACAGTTCAGAAAAAAGACGGAACGATTAAAGATGTAACGATGATCCGTGAAGAAGTAGCTATTGAAGATACTTTTGCAAGAAGTATCGTAGTGAATTCTCCAAACGGAAAGAAATACGGATTTATCAACCTTCCAAGCTTTAATGCTGATTTTGAGAATGCTAAAGGAAGAAACGCTTCTGATGACATCAAAAATGAGATCATTAAACTTAAAGAACAAAACATTGAAGGAATTGTTCTTGACCTTAGAAATAACGGGGGAGGATCATTAACTGAAGTAGGGGATATCATGGGACTTTTCATGGAAGCAGGACCATATGTTCAGGTGAAAGACGGAAACGGAAAGATCCAGACCCTAAAAAATAAAAATGAAACTCCTATTTGGACCGGACCTTTAGTGATCATGCAGAACGAGCTTTCAGCTTCAGCTTCAGAGATCCTTGCGGGTGTAATGCAGGATTACGGAAGAGCAATGATTGTTGGTTCTCCGCAGTCTTTCGGAAAAGGAACAGTGCAGACTTTTGTAGACCTGAACAGATTCTTAAATACGGAAGATGATTTCGGATCTTTAAAACTGACCATCCAGAAGTTCTACAGAATCACAGGAGAATCTACACAGAGAAAAGGAATCGTTTCTGATATTCAGATGAAAGACTTCTTTACCTATGCAGAAGTAGGAGAGCGTTATGATGACTATGCTTTGGCTTGGGATAAGATTCCTGGGACAAAATTCCAGAAACTTAATTATTTCAACATTCAGGCTCTTGAAAAAGCAAGTGCAGACAGAATGGCTAAAAACAACAACTATCAGCTATTGTTGGAATCTGCTCAGTGGAGAGAAAAACTGGATAAAGAAGAAAACATCACCCTTAATATCAATAAGTTCAATGAACTGATGAAGCAGAGAAAAGCTCAGATCGAGAAATTCAAAGCTTTAAGCAAGTTTGAGAACGGTCTTAAGTTCATGATGTATCCAAACGAAATTGAAAGAGAGAAAAAAGACGAAGCTTTCAAAAAGAAATCCGAAATGTGGATCAAAAATCTTAAGAAAGATCCATATCTGCAGGAAGCAATGAATATCGTTTCCGATATGGGAACTAAATCATAAAACAAAAAAGGCGCTGATCTTCGATCAGCGCCTTTTTTATTGCAATAGAGAATTACTTTATTTCTACACAACCCACTCTTCCGCCTGCATTTCCTGTAGGCTGAGTATGGAAATCATCAGCTGCAGCATGTACGATAAGCCCTTTTCCAATGATATTTTTAGATTCATCTGTACAGGTAAGGCACCATTTAGTCGTTTTGAAAGTCAGAACGGCTTTTCCGGTTTGGTCAGCGGTTAGATTTCCGATATCTCCCATGTGGAAATGATCGGCACCCCATTTTCCGTGATCGTCTTTAGCCGGGTTCCAGTGTCCGCCGGTAGACGTTCCATCGGCTGCAGAACAGTCGCCTTTTTCGTGGATATGTACTGCATGGATACCGGGAGTAAGATTCGTTACTTCAAGTTTCATAACAACCTCGTCTCCTTTCTGGGTGAACTTTGCCGTTCCGCCAGTCTGGGTTCCGCTCTTAGCGTTAACTGTGTACGTTTTTGTCGTGCAGCATGAAGCCGCTAAAAATGCACAGCCCGCCAGTAATGCTATTGTTTGTACTTTCATTTTTAAATGATTTAAAGTGATTATACCGTTAAATTTATAAAACATTTTCCGAAAGACTTTATGATTTCAATCCTTTTTTCGAAAATAGCAATATATGACAAGTGAAATACAGCGTATCTAGATATCTTTACGGATCAGCATTGGATAAAATGGAAGAACATAAAAAAAGAATCATAAAAGCCATCAGATACATTGATAATCACCTTGATGCTGATCTTTCTCTGGAAAAAATTGCAGAGATAGCCATGTATTCCTCCTTTCATTTTCACAGGATATTTAAGCTCATTACCGGTGAAACTCTACAGAACTATATCAGCAGGAAGAAAATTGAAAAAAGTGCCTTTTACCTGGCGGCAAAGAAGAATTTGGAAATAAAAGAGATTTATCTCGATCTTGGATTTTCCAATCATTCCGTTTTCAGTAAGACTTTTAAAAAGTATTACGGGATATCGCCATCAGCTTTCAGAAATTCTGCTCCGGAAACCTTTCACAAGATTTTACAAATAGAAAGCAAGAAGGGACAAGTAGATACCGTTTTCAGCCAGTACATTTGCCATGTAGAAAACCTGTTAAACTGGACAAAAATGAATTTAAAAATTGAAGTAAAAGAACTGCCGGAAATGAATCTGGCTGCAGTAATGAGCTTAGGAATTGCCAATGTGGAACCTTCCTATAATGTCCTTATTGAATGGGCAAAAAAGAAGCAGTTATTCCCCCGGGAAAAAGTCAAAATGATCTCCGTTTATCATGATAGCTTTAAAGTGACTCCGCCGGATAAAGTTCGAATTCATGCATGTATGCTTCTTGATGAAAGACTAGAGGAACAGAGCGGACTGGTTTTTTCAGAAACCATCGAGGCGGGCAAATTTATTTTAGGAAGCGGAGAATTTACCCTTCAGGACTTTGAACAGTGCTGGGTATCCTTGTTTTTATGGATGAATGAAAACCATTATTCCATGAGAAAAGCGTTCCCGTTTGAGATCTATCATTCGAACTTTAAAGAACATCCGGAGGGCAAAATGATCGTGGATTTCTGTATCCCGATTCACTAATTTCCCATTCAGTAGTCAAAGTATGCCTTTCAGTAAAATTTATTTTAAAAGAAGACATATTCCGTATTATTTTTGATCCGAAAATAAAAACCATGAAAACACAGGGAACAAAACTTTTATTACTGATCGCTTTTCTGTCCTTTGTCGCAGGATATGCACAAGTCAGGATCTCAGGAAAAGTTACTTTTAAAAATAAAGGAGTCAATGAAATCAATGTCACCTTGAAAGACACCTATGATGGTGCGACCACGGATGCACAAGGTAATTTCTCCTTTGAAACCTCAGAAAAAGGAAATCATATTCTGACATTTACCCATCCGAAGTATCAGAATATAGAAAAAGCAATTGTTATTGATAATCAGGATGTTTCTGTCAATGCAGAGCTTAAGGAAGAGATCAGCGAGATCGATGCGGTGGTGGTTTCTGCAGGTTCTATCGAGGCCAGTGATAAAAAGAGAGCCACAGCACTTTTGACACCTATTGACATCTATACCACAGCTGGTGCAGACGGACAGATTTCTTCGGCTTTAAACTATCTTCCCGGCGTTCAGAAAGTGGGAGAATCAGAAGGCCTTTTCATCAGAGGAGGGACGGGAACAGAATCCAAGATTTTTATGGATGGAAGTTTAATCAACAATTATTTCTCGAACTCAGTTCCCGGGATCGCCGGAAGAGACCGTTTCAATACTTCTCTGTTTAAAGGGAATGTCTTTTCAAGCGGTGGTTATTCTGCCTTATATGGACAGGCTCTTTCCGGGGCACTGATGCTGGAAAGTGTAGATCTTCCGGACCAGAGTTCTGTAGATTTTGGAATTTCACCCATATTTTTGAGTGCAGGATTTCAAAAGCTGGGAGAAGATAAAACCCATTCTTTTGGAGCTACTTTGGGATACTCACTGCTGAGTCTTATGCAGAATGTTTTCAATTTTAATACAGATTTTATCGATGCTCCGCAGGGCTTAAACGGTGATTTTAATTTTAGAATCAAAACGAAATCAGGCGGTTTTCTGAAATATTACGGAATGTATGACTCCAATAAAATGGGGGTGAAGACGGAAAGCTTAGAACCGGGATATGATTTTGCCCTCGTAAGACTGAAGGGAAATAATACCTATCATAATCTTTCTTTTAAACAGAAATTCGGAAAATACCTCCTGAATGCTGCCACTTCTTACTCGTACAACAAATCTGATCTTAATTTTTCTACGGAAACCAATAATTTGGAATCAGATCCATCAAAGCTTTTAACCAATGGAAATTACATCAATTTCAAAGCGGTCGTTGAAAGAAAAATTAATAAAATCAGTGCTGTAAGAGCTGGTTTTGAATTGAATAATACAGATGAAAAACTCAATTTTGGTGAAGTACAGAAACATTATACCGATCTGATCTCTGCCGTTTTTGCGGAAACTGATCTTGGGTTCAGTAATGCTTTGTCAGCCAAAATAGGTGTAAGAGCCGAAAACTCTTCATTCCTGGGGAAAACCAATTTTGCCCCCCGTTTCGCACTGGCTTACCGTCTGGCAAAAGACTGGACGACTTCCTTTGCCTACGGATTATTTTATCAGAACCCTGAAAGCAGATACATCAACGGACCATCGGATCTGGATTTCCAGAAATCACAGCATTATATTTTCCAGGTTCAGAGGGCATCAGAGGGAAGAAGTCTGCGGTTTGAAGCCTTTTATAAGAAATATGACCAATTGATCAAAACATTTAATGTTACACCGGACAATGAGCAGAATCAACAGGTACAAACGGCTTTGAACAATAATGGTTACGGCTATGCCAAAGGACTGGAGCTTTTTTGGAGAGACAAAAAGACTTTCAAGAACATTGATTACTGGCTGAGTTACTCCTTCCTTGATTCTCAAAGAGATTTTATCAATTATCCGATGAGCTTAAAACCGAATTTCGCTTCCGCACATACGCTTTCTGCTGTAGCTAAAAGATTTATCCCGGAATGGAAGCTGGGCGTGAATTTATCCTACACCTACGCAAAAGGACGGCCTTATTATGATATTGCAACGAAAACTGAGAACAGTAATGTGGTCAATTACATCAGAAATGAAGGAAAGCTGAAAGACTACAATGCCTTGAATATCAGCTTTAATTATCTTCCTAATTTAGGAAAGAAAGATGCCAAAGCATTTACAGTATTTGTATTGAGTGTTTCCAATGTATTAGGATCTAAAAACGTCTATGGCTATAATTTCTCTCTTGACGGATCCAGAAGCTCATCGGTAGTTCCCCCGGTCAATACCTTTGTGTTTATAGGTGCTTTCATTAGTTTTGGAGTAGACAGAACGCAGGATGCCATTAACAATAATTTATAAAAAATAACCGCGACAGATATCACAATCGTTGCAAAATACATAACTTCGGATAGACAATTAGTTCACTTAAAAAAATTGATAAAATGAAAAAATACCTATTAAGCTTTGCTTTAGCTTTTATGAGTTTAACAGCTTTTGCACAGGCAGATTACGAAAAAATAATGACTGAAAAAATCGCGAAAACAGAGACCTGTAAAACCGCGGAAGATTTCCAGACATTGGCTAATGATTTCCAGAGAATCGGGAGTAAGGAAAGCTCAAAATGGCTTCCTCCTTATTACGCTGCATTTTCCCAGATTCAAAAAGGAAGACTGATGATGAGAAACGGAAATATGCAGGGGCTGGATGAAACAGCCGGAGAGGCAGACAAATATCTGGCAATGGCCCAAAACCTTGCAGGAGCAGACAATGCAGAAATTCATTTGCTGAGAAAAATGGCAGCATCCTTAAGAATGATGGTTAATCCGGCACAGCGCTATATGACGGACGGAGCGAAAGCCACTGAAGAAATGGGGATTGCAGAAAAACTGGATCCGTCAAACCCAAGAGTAGCTCTTATCAAAGCAGAAGACGTTTATTTCACGCCTGAACAGTATGGGGGAAGCAAAACCAAAGGTCTGGAAATGTTCAAAGAAGCAGTGACAAAATTTAATGCCTATAAGCCGAAAACAAGCCTAGATCCGAACTGGGGGAAAACAGAAGCGGAGTACTTTCTGAGTATGCCGGCAAAATAACACTGAAATTAAAGCCTTCCTGACACGGAAGGCTTTTTTAATTCCATTCGGGAAGGAAAATCTGCCCTTCGGTAAATAATAATTTTTGATACCTTTATTAAAGACTAATTTTGAATCAGGAAAACCGCTCATGAAACGAAAAGGATTTATCATATTATTTTGGGTCTCGCTGGGGACAGCACTATTTTTCTTCTTATTTTTTACAAAAGAGAAGAGTTTCCACAATTTTTTGATTACGCTGCTCATCTCTACGATGTATTCCTTTGTTCTTGGGTTTGGAAATGCTTTTATCAACGACTTTCTCAACAAGAGATTTCCGTGGTCTGAAACTACCAGAATAAGAGCAGCATTAAGTGTGGTCTCCATCATCATCGGAAATTTCATTCTGGTCTATTTCTGTAATTATATCAACTATGTACAGATTCAGGAGGTAGCAACAACAGAATCTTTTTTTTCCAAAGAATATGCAACCACTAACTGGTTTATGATCAATATCGCGCTTCTGATCTCCGCTTTTCTCCATGCCAAAAGTTTCATGGAAGAAATGAAGAAAACATCCAGAAAAGAAGTGGTGGAACAGAAGCTGATCGCAAAGTCGGCCAACGCACAGTTTGAAAGTTTGAAAAACCAGCTGGATCCGCATTTTCTCTTTAATTCTTTAAACGTATTGAGTGCTCTGATCGATGAGAACCCCCATCAGGCGCAGAAGTTTACGGCTTCAATGTCAAAGATTTACCGGTATGTACTTGAACAGAAAGATAAAGAGCTGGTGACGGTGGAAGACGAAATTGAATTTGCAAAAACCTATTGTGATCTTTTAAAAACCAGATTTGAAGACAGTGTGGATTTTATTTTTGATGTTAAAAAAGAGGAATACCGGAGATATGTAGTACCGCTTTCACTTCAGCTTTTGCTCGAAAACTGTATCAAACATAATTTTGCGACCTCTTCGAAACCTTTAGTCATTAAAATATTTTCGGAAAATGATACGCTCTGCATTGAAAACAACCTGCAGGCAAGAGAACAGATGAAGGAAAGCGCAGGAATAGGACTGGCCAATATTGTTCAGCGTTATGCATTGCTTACGAAGAAGAATGTTTTCATTGAAAAATCGCAGGATTATTTTAAAGTAAAAGTTCCGATACTTTCCAATAAGCCTAACACAATCAGTGTAAAAACGGAAGATGATAACGGATCTTACGAAAAAGCAAAGAAACGGGTAAAGGAATTAAAAGGCTTCTACGGAAACCTTATTTCCTACTGTACCATCATCCCTTTTCTGATTATCATCAACCTGATTGTTTCTCCTAAAAACCTTTGGTTCTTCTTTCCCATGTTAGGATGGGGAGTTGGGGTAGTTTCGCACGCATTCCAGGTTTTTGGAGTCGGTGAATCCTGGAAGGAAAAGAAGATCCGGGAAATCATGAATAAACAAAAAAATAGAAATAATGGAAACCTATGATGAAGACAACATCCGCTATGAGCAAGCCAGAAGGCAGGTGGAGCGGTTAAGAGGATTTTACGGGCACTTATTCGCCTATATCGCGATTAATGCCATGATTGTGGTGTATAATATTAAGCATTTAGAGCCGGGAGAGAGCTATTTTCAGTTTAAAAACTTCTTTACGGCGACCTTCTGGGGGATTGGGCTGGTAGCTCATGCTATAGCTGTTTATTTGCCTAATATCGGTTTTATCAGAGACTGGGAAGAAAAGCAAATCAGGAAACTGATGGAGAAAAAGAAAAAGTAAATCGTGACGAATGATTGAGCTAAAATCAAACTGAATCTTAACCTTACCTTAATTTGGGTTAAATAAAGCGGGTTACGAGTTATGAGTTTTAAGTTATGAGTTTCAGGGGTAAGAGATATGGAACTGGAGAAGAGATAAAACGTTGCGTATAAAAAGCTCTCCAGTTTTGAAGTTGATCCAGTATATCGGTGTAAAAGGCTGTTACTGATTTGAACCACGAAACCCGCATCCGAAACATCATGAAGTGCTAAGATTTATACTTGAGATATCCTGAAATCAGTATAAAAACAAATGCCTTAACCTAAGTCTAAGCCTAAATCTTAACCTTAACTTTAACAATACAAATATGCATCCTCTACAAATCTTGTTTTCCATTTCAATGGCTGCCTGGTTTATCACTGAGTTTCTCTACAAAAATGTGCTGAAATCCGGCAAAGAGGACAAGAAAGACAAGGATAAATCCACACTGAACATCTTGTGGATGGCCATTCCGTTTTCCATAGCCACTTCAGTAGCCGCTTCGTATATGACAAGATTTCCAATCTCAGAAGGAGTCTGGATCTTGTATGTGGGTGAAGCATGTATTCTGATCGGAATTATATTCAGATTTATCATTATAAGATCCTTAGGGAAATACTTTACAGTAGATGTAACGATAAGAGAAGATCATCAGATCAAAAAAGAAGGGTTTTATAAGTATCTGAGACATCCTTCGTATGCATTTTCTCTATTAACTTCCTTAGGATTAGGTTTGTATCTTAATAACTGGTTTTCACTTGTTCTGGCATTCCTGCCACCATTTATCGCTTTCGCTTACCGGATCAAGATCGAAGAGCAGGCTCTTGTAGAACAGTTCGGAGAAGAATATTTGGAATACCGGAAAAAGACAAAAAAACTCATCCCTTTTGTTTACTGATCTATTATTCGAAATAAGTATCTGCCTAATTGGCCAGATCTGCGAGAGATAAATTAGAAACACAAAAATCCATTTATATTAATCCGATAACTTGCTGAAAATCTTTGATTTTCTAGCACCTTAAATATTCTCAATTCTGGAAAAACCTTGCGCCTTTGCGCTTATCCAAAAACAAAACCTTTAAACCAAACCCACCTTTTTACGATTCAGAAAGCATATTCTACCACTCAGTCATATAAAGTTGAATGAAGCCCCATTTCCGACCTACCTTTGATTCAACAAAAAACAAATTCACCTTTTTAAAATAAAAATTATGGAAACAATAGGATACACAAAAGAAACACGGGCTTACAAAAAAGCGGCAAGAAGAGTAAAGGACCTGAAAGGATTCTACGGAAATCTTACCTCATACTGCCTTGTTATTCCTTTCTTACTGGCACTGAATCTTCTTACATCTCCAGGTCATCTATGGTTTTACTGGCCAATGCTCGGATGGGGAATCGGAATTGTAGCGCACGCTGTGAGTGTTTTCGGGATAGGAAAAGAATGGGAAGAAAAAAAGATCAAAGAATTGATGGATCAGGAAACGGGAAACATAAAAACATTATAATTAATCATTAAAACTTTACAATCATGGATTACGATAGCGCATACGAGAGAGTCACTCAGCTTAAAAAATTTTACAAGAGCTTACTTTGGTTTGGAATAGTAGCAGGAATTATCTTTTTTGATGATATTTTTGAAAACGGAACGTTCGATTTTTCTTTATTTGACGGATCTGTTATTCTCGTGATCTGGGGGATTTTCTTAACGGTAAAAGCTGTGAAACTATTCCTTTTAGACGGAGAATGGGAAAGGGATATCATAGAAAAAGAGATGAAGAAAAATAAAAAGAACCTGGATTTTTAAGCTGTTTATTTTTTATCTAATTTTATCCCGATTTAAACTAAAAACTGGAACTCAATGATCAAGACTGTCATTATCGAAGACGAAAAACCTGCTTCAAGGAAATTGGAAAGAATGCTGAGTAATTTCCCAGAAATAGAAGTGGTTGCTAAAATAGAATCGGTAGAGGAAGGGGTAGCCTGGTTTTCTGAAAACGAGCACCCGCAGCTGATCTTTTCAGACATTGTTCTTGGAGATGGCCTGTCTTTCGATATTTTTGAAAAAGTACCTACCAAAGGGTTTATCATTTATACGACAGCTTTTGATCAGTATACTTTGAAGGCATTTAAACTCAACAGCATCGATTATCTTTTAAAACCTATTCTGGAAGAAGATCTTTCCGGAGCCGTGGAGAAGTTTAAATCATTCATTCCGGCCAATAATACGACGGGTTCTGAAGATATCAAACAGCTGATCCGAAAGGAGAAGTCTACACTGTCCAGGGTTTTGGTGAAGATCGGATATAATCTGAAAATTGTTCAGACTCAGGAGATAAGCTGCTTTTTCAGTGAAAACAAGATTGTTTACCTTCAAACGGAAGAACGTGTGTACCCGTCCGATTTTACACTCGATGAATTGGAAGATATTCTGGAAGAAAAGAAATTTTTCCGGGTCAACAGGCAGTTTATCATCAATTCGGATTATATAAAAAACATCCACACCTCTCCATACTACAAAGTGGATATGGAATTTCAGCCACAGGAAGAAATCACAGTAAGCCGGGACCGCGTGAAGGATTTTAAAGAATGGCTGGTGGGGTAGAGTGGTTAGATACTAGACATCAGACATCAGACATCAGATTTTTAGGTTTAGGCTTAGATTGAAGCCATTGTGGCGACATTTCATAACTCCAGAACCCGAATCTCGAAACCCACCCAAAACCCTCTCACTCTAATACCCTCAAACGCTCAAACTCAAAACCCCGACTACCTGTAATCTATCCTGTTAGACTCCGTATCCTCAAGCTGTTTTAGAATAGATTTTGGGATTTCATCACTGTCAATCGGGAAGCTTATAGAATCGGAAATAAAGGTCTTTCGGTCTGCTTTCTGGAATATTTCAAACAGGGCTATCGGCTCTTGATTAAAACTGATGCATGTACTTATAAAATGAACTTCATGGAGCTTGTATTCTGGATTTTTAAGCTTTTCCTTGATATCTTTTATCCTTGAGATAAAATGTCGCTGGCGGATAAACGTATTGCTGTTCATGATGATGAATACGTAATCGGAGTAGGCCGTCACTTTTCCGAAGTATTTATGATGGTCGCCGCCGCTTCGCTCGATGAAATATTCACCGGTAGTTTCGGATTTGTAGATCTCCATGGCAGAGCGCCATATACGCTCATCTCTTGCCTGTAGAGGATTCTCGGGAAGATTTCTGTTATATGAATACCAACAGCCCACGAGGCGGTCTAAAAGAGCTGTATTCTGTTTCACATTATTCATATCGATCCTGAGATCATTGAAATTGAATGCTTCCGTGTTTGAATTAACGAAATCAATATAATTTGAATAACCCAGAACTTTCACAATCTGGCTTAATTTGGCGAGATTCGGCCGGCTTAAAACCGCATTGTTGTTTTGATGATACTTCTTTAATTTATTGATGATCAGATGTTCGTAAAGATAATTGGAGCCCAGAAGATCAGGTTCTTTCTTAATTTCTTTTTCTGAATGATCATTGAGAATCAGATCGTTTAATTCTGCACTGATGTATGTCCATTCTGTTTTGGTGACATCTTCCCATTGATTTTTCTTTAAAAAATGCTGACTCAGGAAATTCATTAATTTCTCAAGATGCTGAATATCCTCTTTTTTCATTTTGTTATTAATTGATAAGACTAATATAAGATTTTTATACATCCGAATAAGATTTGTGAAAGACTTTTATATTTTTTTATCCATTGATATTTGAGTAGAAAAATAAATGATAACACAATGGAAACTACAATCTTATTAAAAGACGAAACCCTTTGGGGCAGGATACAGAGTTTTTCACTCGATGCTTCGGATGCTGATTTTCCTTTTTCGAAAAAGCTGGCCAAAGAAGAGCGCTGGACCTTAGATTTTACCCAAAAAGCCATTAAGGAATATAAAAAATTTGTTTATCTCTGCTGCGTCCTTCCCAATGGAGCATCTCCAAGCGAAACGGTAGACAAAGTATGGCACATGCACCTGATTTACACCCAGAACTACTGGGAGGAATTTTGCCCCAATATCTTAAAAAGAAAGCTCCATCATCATCCCTCAAAAGGAGGATTTAAAGAAAACGGTAAACACCGGAACTGGTTTTCAGAGACCATGAAAAGCTATCAGGAGATCTTTCAGCAGGAAGCTCCGAGAGAAATCTGGTATGAAAAAGAAAAAATCCAGAGCAGGACAATTTGGCTGAAAAGGTTAAGGATTATCCCTTTATTTATTGCCCTTTTCATGCTGTCTTCGTGCCTGGGAGAAGTGATGGGAACATTAACAGCAGTAGCATTGCCGATTATAGGGATCTTTATCTTCTTTCGTGCAGTCGCTTCATACCATAGTAACAGCGAAAATATCACCGGTAAAAAGAAAGATGATGGCAGCACAGGCGGAAGTAGCGAAGGGGGTGGTTCCAGCTGCAGTGGTGATGGAGGAGGAAGCGGTTGTAGCGGCGGCTGTGGAGGAGGTTGTGGAGGTTAAACGAAACAGAGAGCTATGAAAAAGACACTATTGTACTCAATCCCGGTAGTGATAAGCCTGGTTTGGCTTGTTTTTACACATCAAATCTATAATCCAATCTTTATGAAAGGCCCTGAATTCCTAAAGTTTTATTTAATTCTTTTGCTTGGCTTTTATGCTTTCGCAATGTTCCTGAAGTTCTTTAAAAAAGGAAATTCAAAAATAGCATTTTACTTTATGATCATTATTTTCCTGATAGGAATTGTGAAGCTGATAAAAGGATTAATGCTGGAAAAACCAGTCGGATATCTTGTTGTGATATTGATTGTCGAAGGGGTGATCATCCTGTGTCAGCCAGGTTTACGATCCAATATCAAACAGAAGCACATTTAAAACCAATATCATGACCAGGAAATTCACGGAAGTTGAGAAAAATATTCTGTACAAAAATATGCCTTTGCAGAAGCAGGGTCATGGCGTGGGATGGGAACCGGTTTTGTTTATTATCCTGACCATACTCCTGTTTATGTTTGGAATTAAAATAATCTTGTTTGATTATAATCCGTTTTTTGATGATGAAAAAGAGACTTTGGGCTCTTTTCTTTATTTTATGATGGCGTTTATTCCGATCGGTGCAGGGGCTTTTGTAGGCGTTGCCATTTTATTTACGCTCGTGAAAAATATGATTTTGTATCCGAAGTATGGAAAATATGCAGTAGAAAAATCATTTGATGTGGCAGACACTCAGATTATTCAGGGGAAAGGATCCGAAGATTTTATCATCCGGATTTTCAATACCGGAGGAGGGAAAACAGAAATAAAAATCGATCTGAAAATAGCCGTAGAATCCTCTTTAAAAGGTAATTTTCTCAAAGCAATTGAAAAATACAAAGTTAAAGATTCTGAAAACATCAATATTCCGTTTATGAAAATCCTGCGTATCCTTGAAACGAAACCTTTTTCAGGAATGATACATCTAAGATTAAGTGATTTTTCCACCGGTATGAAACTGGATTCCAGCCAGCTGATTTATTCTTACGATGTTTTTTTCAAAACAAAATATAAAGTAATCTCCAGTTTCAAAACAAAAGAACCTCTTTTTATCAATTTCTACGGAGATCCTTTTGAAAAAGAAATCAATTTTACAATGAAGAATGTAGAAAGTAAAATAACTTACTATTTTGTTGAAGATTATTTGCTTTAGATGGAGTTGTATTTGGCTGTTCAAACCCAGAAAGATAAAAAAGAACCCCAAAACAAAGTGTTTCGGGGTTTTATAGATATCAATTAAGATGATTTAAATGTCTTGTTTTTCCTTTGTCGGTTTGTAACCATATTTACGTACCATGACAGAAGTGATCACTGCAAGAATAAGGGTGGACGCTATATTTGAAGCTTCCGTGTGTACAATCATCTGATAAAGATTATACCCAAAAACGGCACTTACAACAGGAATTAAAAAAAAGTTGACAAAAGAATACTGGTTTTTTGAAGTCGTTTTCATAGTGATATTTTTTATTGTTATTTACTGAGTAAGTCTAACAACTCAAAATTCGTTACAGAAAATTTTCAAAAACTTTTTCTTTAGGCAATAACACCGCTTCCAATCAGCTCTTCATCAATATACCACGCTGCAAACTGACCTTCCGCAATCGCCGACTGTGGCTCTTCAAATTCAACATACAATGCATCCTCAAACTGATAAAGTACTGCTTTCTGCAATGTCTGTCTGTATCTGAATCTCGCCATTACTTCCATAGATGCCCCATTCTCCAGCTTCATATCCTCACGAACCCAATGCAGCTCCGAATTATCGATTTTCAATGCTTTTTTGTGCAATCCCGGAGAACTGTGGCCTTCGCCCACAAAAATAATATTGTTTTCCATGTCTCTGGAGATGATAAAACAGCTTTCTTTATGGCCGCCGATACCAAGTCCTTTGCTTTGTCCGATCGTGAAAAACTGAGCTCCCTGATGCTTTCCGATTACTTTACCGTCAGCTTTTTTATAGTTGATTTTCTGGGTTAAAAATTCCAGCTCTTCCTCTTTTGAAGAAAATTCAGGTTTTTCTACCGAGAATAATGGTGAATCTTTGAATATTTCCACAATTTCCCCTTCTTTAGGAACCAGCTGTTGCTGTAAAAACTGAGGAAGACTTACCTTTCCGATAAAACACAATCCCTGAGAATCTTTTTTATCAGCAGTCACAAGACCGATTTCTTTGGCAATTTCTCTTACTTCCGGTTTTGTCAGCTCTCCGATTGGGAACAATGCTTTTGAAAGCTGATCCTGACTCAGCTGACACAGAAAATAAGACTGGTCTTTATTGTTATCCTTTCCGGCTAAAAGATGGAATATTTCCTTTCCATTCTCATCAAAAGTGGAATTTACCTGCGCATAATGTCCTGTTGCCACTTTATCAGCACCTAAAGACATTGCGGTTTTCATGAAAACATCAAATTTTACTTCTCTGTTGCACAAAACATCCGGATTCGGAGTTCTACCTTTCTGGTATTCATCGAACATATAATCTACGATGCGCTCTTTGTAAAGGTCACTCATATCAATCACCTGAAAAGGGATTCCTAATTTCTGAGCCACCATCAGGGCATCATTACTGTCTTCTATCCATGGACATTCATCCTCCAGTGTTACCGAAGCATCATTCCAGTTTCTCATAAACAAAGCCACGACTTCATGACCTTGTTGTTGCAGCAAATACGCTGTTACACTGGAATCTACACCTCCAGATAATCCTACTACTACTTTCATTGTATTTCAATTTTACGAAACTCTTAACGGGAGTTCTTAGTTTGACCCGGCAAAAATACAATTAAAAAAATTCGCAAAAAAACCATAATTTTAAACATCGATAAAAACAATATTAATATGAAAAAACTCATTATTCCTTTATTTATAATAATTTCAGGATCAATGTTTTCCCAGGTTTCAGTAGGCACAGAGTCTCAGGACAATAATAAATGGACCTTCGGAGGAGGAATCGGTTTAGGGTTTGGAAGCAACAGTGCTTTTTATCTGCAGGCCTCACCAAGAGTGGGATACAGACTGACCGATGATCTTGAGGCGGGAGTGATAGGAAGTGTTTCCTGGCAGACTTCCAATTCTTACAAATCCACGATGTTTGGAGTCGGCCCTTTTGCCAATTACTATTTCGCAAGATCCTTTTATGTAGGCGCGAATCTTCAGCAGTATTTTATTAATTATAAAGACAAACTGTATGATTATAAATCCAATGAACAGGAAACGGCTCTATATCTCGGAGGCGGCTATATGCAGAGGATAGGAGGGAACTCTTTTATGCAGCTGGGAGTAATGTATAACGTACTTTGGAAAGAGAATTCAAGCATATTTTCGAGTGGTCTTGTCCCGAATATAGGATTTGTGGTAGGACTTTAATTTTTATTTCCCACGGATCTCAAGGATTTGCACGGATAATTGTGCATATTTTTCTTTTTTGGTTGAAATAAAAAACATCAATAGGAACGGGCTTTAGCCCGTTTTATTTTTACCCATATTTGAGAACGGCTTTAGCCAAAACCTAAGAAAACAAAAAGCACCGGAACATTCCGGTGCTTTTCATTATAATGATATTATTTGTTTACGGTTGAGAAGACTTTTCAGTCGTCTTTTTCGGTTTTGAAGTCTTTCCGGTCAACGCGTCTTTAGCTTCATTTACCTCAAGAACTACGGTTTCTCCTTCATTTAATTGCTTGTTTACCAGCATTTCTGCCAATAGATCTTCAATATATTTCTGGATCGCACGTTTCAATGGTCTCGCACCGAAATCTTTATCCCATCCTTTTTCAGAAATAAAGTTTTTCGCATCTTCCGTTAGCTCTACTTTATAGCCTAGTTTTTCAAGTCTGCCATATAGTTTGTTCAGCTCGATATCGATAATTTTTTTGATATCATCCTGTACCAGAGAGTTGAAGATTACAATGTCATCAATTCTGTTTAGGAATTCCGGAGCAAATGCTTTTTTAAGGGCATTTTCAATCGTACTTCTCGCTCTTGTATCTGAACCGGTCTTTTTAGCAGAAGTTCCGAATCCTACACCATCCCCGAAATCTTTAAGATCTCTTGTTCCGATGTTTGAAGTAAGGATAATGATTGTATTTCTAAAATCAATTTTTCTACCTAAACTGTCCGTAACGTGACCTTCATCTAAGATCTGTAATAGAATATTGAATACATCAGGGTGAGCTTTTTCAATCTCATCCAGAAGAATCACAGCATAAGGTTTTCTTCTTACCGCTTCAGTCAATTGTCCACCTTCTTCATACCCAACGTATCCCGGAGGAGCTCCAACCAATCTTGAAACCGCAAATTTTTCCATGTATTCACTCATGTCGATTCGGATCAGAGATTCATCGGATTCGAAAAGCTCTCTTGCCATTACTTTAGCAAGCTCAGTTTTACCAACACCTGTTGTTCCAAGGAATATAAACGTACCAATAGGTCGGTTCGGATCTTTAAGACCAGCTCTGTTTCTCTGAATTGCCTTAACGACTTTTTTCACAGCTTCTTCCTGGCCGATCACTTTTCCGTTCAGTTTGTCATCCATCTGAGCTAATTTGTCAAGCTCATTTTTACCGACTTTCGTTACAGGAACACCACTCATCATAGAAACCACTTCAGCAACATTTTCTTCCGTTACGGTTTCTTTTTTCTCTTTTACATCTTTGTCCCACTTGTCCTGAGCTGAATTCAGTTCCATCTGTAGACGTTCCTCCTCATCTTTAAGCTTTCTCGCCTCAAGATAATCCTGAGCCTTAACCGCTTTCTGCTTCATTTCTTTGATGTCCTCAATTTTCTTTTCAAAATCAATGATTTCAGTCGGAACTTTCATGTTTTTAATATAAACACGTGAACCAGCTTCATCCAATGCATCAATAGCTTTATCCGGTAAGAAACGGTCTGTAATATATCTTGCTGTCAAATTGACACAAGCTAGAATCGCTTCAGGAGTATACACTACATTATGATGTTCTTCGTACTTATCTTTAATCTGATTCAGGATCTGAATGGTTTCCTCAATATTGGTAGGTTCCACCATTACTTTCTGGAATCTTCTTTCCAAAGCACCATCTTTTTCAATATACTGACGGTACTCATCCAGAGTTGTAGCACCGATACATTGAATTTCTCCCCTTGCCAAAGCCGGTTTGAACATATTGGATGCATCCAGACTTCCCGTAGAACTTCCTGCACCTACAATAGTGTGAAGCTCATCGATAAATAGGATGACGTCTCTGTTCTTTTCCAGCTCAGTCATGATCGCTTTCATTCTTTCTTCAAACTGGCCACGGTATTTTGTTCCGGCTACTAAACTCGCCAGATCCAAAGTAATGACACGTTTTCCGTAAAGAACTCTAGACACTTTCTTCTGCTGAATTCTCAAAGCCAGTCCTTCTGCAATCGCAGATTTACCAACTCCCGGTTCACCAATAAGAAGAGGGTTGTTTTTCTTTCTTCTCGATAAGATCTGAGAAACACGCTCAATTTCTTTTTCACGACCAATTACAGGGTCCAATTTTCCGTCTCTTGCCAAAGAAGTAAGATCTCTACCAAAGTTATCCAATGTAGGGGTTTTACTTTTTGCAGAGCCTAAATTTCCTGAAGGCTTTCTCATCTGCTCAAATTCCTCGCGGTCATCATCATCGTCATAAGCACTCATCTGTGGTGCCTGTCCGGAATTTTTAAGCATCGTCTGGTATTCCTTTGAAACTCCTTCATAGTCGATGTCATAAGCTCCTAAAATGTTTGAAGTAGGGTCCTCATATTTATAAAGAATGCCTAAAAGCAAATGAACGGTATTAATTTCATTGCTTTTATACTGTCTGCATTCTAACTCTGCACGTTTGATCGCATGGTCTGCCATCTTGGTGAAAGAAATATTAGTAACCTCCTCAGAAATAGGATTAAGACTTGCTGTATTTAAAGTTTCAATTTTTCTTCTGATTTGTGTTAAATCCGCATTAAGGTTTTGAAGGATTTCTTTTGCAGAGTTTTCCGTTTTTATAATACCTAAAAGTAGATGTTCTGTATTAAGAAATTCACTTTTCAGCCGTTTAGCTTCGCTTTTGCTTTGTTTGAACACTTGGCTCAAACCTTGTGAAAACTTATAATCCATAATATATCTCATTAGAATAATAGCAACAGTGCCAATTATTCATTATCTAAATTACAAATATTTTACCAAAAATCAATTAATGACTTTATGGCAGAAAAAATTTTATTATCTTATTGAAAATGATTAAGTTTGTTATCCTTTAAAATTTCCCCATGAATCCCGAAATTACTACTTATATCGGATATTCTGCATCAGTTTTTATAGTATTGAGTTTCATACTGAAAGATGTAAGAAAAATTAGAATTGTCAATATGATAGGCTGTATCTGTTTTGTCATTTATGGTATTTTTAATGGTTTGCTTTGGCCGGTTATCATTCCAAACGGACTGATTTGCTTTATTCAGGTCTATTATTTAATATTTGGCGGGAAAAAATAATGAAGAAGAAAATATTGACCTCTGCTTTCAGTAATCTATATACGGACCAAAGAATTGAGAAGGTTTGCAAGACCCTTTATGACAACGGCTATCCCGTAGAAGTCATCGGAAACGACTGGGGTGGCAGCGAAAAAATGGAACGTCCTTATCCTTTTTCAAGGATAGAATTAAAATCGACAAGTTTAAAAACGGCCTATTTTGAGTTCAACTGGAAATTATTTAAGCAGCTAAAGATAAAAGCCGATCAAAATACTATTCTTCACGCCAATGATATTGATGCGCTTCTTCCCAATTACCTGATTGCAAAAAAACTGAATATTCCTTTGGTTTTTGACAGCCATGAGATTTTTACAGAAATGCCGGCAATACAAAACAGGTTTTCGCAGAAATTCTGGAGAGTGCTGGAGGGAAATATCCTTCCCAAAATAGAATTCATGATGACGGAAAGTCAGAGCTATGCCGAATGGTTTCATGAAAAGTATAAGGTAGATGCTGTCGTGGTCAGGAATATTCCCAGAAAAATTCTGTCTGCTCCTGAAATTCCTGACAATCATCCTAAAATAATACTATATCAGGGCGCCGTAAACCAATCCAGAGGAATAGATAAAGTGATTCTTGCCATGCATTCCATTCACGATGCCGTTTTAAAAATTGCCGGAGACGGTCCTTTGAAAAAGACCTATGAAAATCTTGTTGTTCAGGAAAAACTACAGGAAAAAGTAATTTTTCTAGGAAAATTAAAACCGGAAAACCTGAGAGAAGTGACAAAAACGGCAGATGTAGGGTTCAGTCTTGAAGAAAATAATGGAGTGAGCTATTTTTACTCCCTTCCCAATAAAGTATGTGATTATATTCAGTCCCGGGTACCGCTTGTGATGATCAATTTCCCTGAAATGCAGCGCATTAAAAACCAGTTTGACATAGGAGAAATGGTTACTGATCACGAACCCGACACTATTGAAAAAGCAATTAACAGAGTGCTTAAAAGAGGGAGGAAGGATTATGGAAAAGAACTTGATAAAGCAGCAGATGTATTTTGCTGGGAAAATGAGGAAATGAAAATTTTACAGCTTTTTGAAAAAGCATCTCACAAATTATCTTTATAAAATTGGCTATCTTTGCAAAAGATAATTGTTAAAACATGACCATTAAAGAAAAACAGCAGGAAATAATTGACGAATTCGCGTTTCTTGATGACTGGGAACAGAAATATGAGTACATTATTGATCTTGGAAAAGAGCTAAAAGGTTTGCCCGAAGACAGAAAGACGGATGATAATCTCATCAAGGGCTGTCAGAGTAAGGTGTGGATCGATGCTGAATTCAAAGAAGGCAAGCTTTTTTTCGATGCTGATTCAGACGGGATTCTTCCAAAGGGAATTGTTTCTCTTTTGGTAAGTATTTACAGCGGTCATTCTACACAGGAAATTTTAGATTCTGATTTTGAATTCATTGCAGAGATCGGACTTCAGGAATTTCTTTCGCCATCCAGAGCAAACGGATTAATGGCGATGACCAAACAAATTAAATTTTACGCAGTTGCCTACCAGCTAAAATCTTAGCCTTTGACCAGAATTCTAGCATATCGTTTTTCCGCTTTCGGTGATGTCGCGATGACAGCACCTGTCTTCAGGGAGTTTCTGGAGCAGAATCCTGACGTGGAAATTATCATGGTTTCCAGAAAGAATTTCGAAAGTTTATTTTCTGATATTCCGAACGTTACATTTAAAGGGATTAATCTTGATGAATACAAAGGTTTCTTTGGATTGAGGAGACTCGCTAATGAGCTGATCAAAGAATTTAATCCTGATTTTATCGCCAATCTTCATGATGTAATCCGAACCAAAATCCTGGATAAGATCTACAGGAGAAAAGGACTTAAAGTCTTTAAAATCAATAAAGGAAAGGAAGAAAAGGAAGAGCTCACCGATGTCTGGAATCTGAAGAAAGTGCAGTTAAAAAAGACGGTGGAGCGCTATGCTGATGTTTTCCGTGCAATGGGTTTTAAAGTGGAACTGTCTAATAAACTGAGGCCGGCACCGGGAGAAAAATCCGGAATAGGTTTAGCTCCTTTCGCGCAACATAAAGGAAAGATGCTTCCTTTAGAAAAATCATACGAACTGGCCAGGATTCTGGCGCAAAAATATAAGATCTATTTCTTCGGTGGCGGGGAAAAAGAAACCGAAACCCTCGAAAAATGGGAAAGAGAAATCCCGAACACAAAAAGTCTTTCAGGAAAATTAAATCTCTCGGAAGAACTTCGCAAGATCTCAGAACTTGAGCTCATGATTTCCATGGATTCTGCCAATATGCACCTGGCGAGTCTTATGGGAACCAGATGTGTTTCTATTTGGGGCTCAACGCATCCTTATGCGGGGTTTTTAGGCTTTGGACAGAGTGAAAATGATGTGGTTCAGGTGAAAGATCTTACCTGCAGGCCCTGTTCCGTTTTTGGGGATAAAGAATGCTACCGTGGCGACTGGGCTTGTCTTGAAGAGCTCAATGTTCAGAAGATTGTTGAAAAAATCCAGTTATAATGGTGCTGTCGGTCTGTATTCCTGTATTTAATTTTGATGTCCGTGATTTGGTATCAGCTTTAAAAAAACAGATTGAAGCCGATGGAATCAGCGCAGAGATTATCCTGATCGATGACGCATCAGACGAAAGCTGTAAAAAAATGAATCATATACTTCAAAACGAAGTCAATCAATTTATTTTCCTTGAAAAAAATATAGGACGGTCCAGAATAAGGAATCTCTTCCAAAAATATGCGGCAGGGGAGTATCTGCTCTTTCTGGATTGCGACGGAAAAATAACAGAGGAAAATTTCTTAAAAAAATATACTGATTTTATCCAAAAGAACCCGGAGACCGAAGTTATTTACGGAGGAAGAAGTGTTTTAGAGGCCGCTCCGGATCGTGAAAATTATTTAAGGTGGAAATTTGCCGTAGAAAGAGAAAACCTGGCTGTAGAGCTTCGTTTGGGTAAACCTTATTTAAGTTTTCAGACCAATAATTTTATCATCAAAAAAGATACGTTTGAAAAGGTGTATTTCAATCCTGATTTTCAGAAATACGGGTATGAAGACCTTCTTTTTGCAATGGATTTAAAATCTGAGAACGTAAAAATTGATCATATTAACAACACGATCCTTAATAATGATCTGGAAAGCAATGCAGTCTATCTGGAAAAAGTGGTAGAATCTGTGGACAGTTTAGCTAAAATGCTCAAAGATGAAAGGCTTAATGCAAAATTGGCTGAAGTAAAATTAGTCAGATTGTACAGTCAGCTGCCTTTTAAATCTTGTATCAGATTCTTTTTAAGCGATAAAATGCTGTTGGGAGTAAAGAAAAAGCTTTTAAAAGGAAATGTTAATCTGCGATATCTTGATCTGTATAAATTAGGACTTCTCATGAAAAGCATGAAATAATCTCTTCAGATCTTAAGATTAGGTATTAAAAAAATCTCCCAGTTTCCTGAGAGATTTTGTGGGCCCTGAGGGATTCGAACCCCCGACCCTCTGGGTGTAAACCAGATGCTCTGAACCAACTGAGCTAAGAGCCCTGAACTTTTTTTGAAAGGCTTCAGTTACCTTTGTGTGGGCCCTGAGGGATTCGAACCCCCGACCCTCTGGGTGTAAACCAGATGCTCTGAACCAACTGAGCTAAGAGCCCCTATACTTGTTTCCTCGTTTAGAGTGGTGCAAATATACGACTTATTCGGAAATCTCCAAATTTTTTTCTAAAAATTCTCCTACTACAAAGTTACTTCCGCCGATAAAAATCATTTCTTCTTTTGTACATTGCTCTTTTGCAGAAAGATACGCTTCCTGCACAGAATCAAAAATTTTATAAGAAATTTTGGACTCCTGCAGCAAATTTTCATAGTCTTCGGGATGTCTTCCCCTGTTGATGGATGGTTTTGCAAAATAAAACTCAGAATTTTCAGGAAGAAGAGCCATCACTTCATCTATTTTTTTGTCAATGACAAAGCCCAGAATCACGTGCTTGTGCCGATCTATAGAATTAAGCTGAGAAAAAACATACTCCAGTCCGGCCTGGTTGTGGCCAGTATCACAAATGGTAAGCGGATCTTGAGAAAACTCAAACCAGCGACCAATAAACCCCGTATTTTGATGCACATGAAGCAGTCCGTTCTCTATATTTTCATCAGAAATACTGATATTCAGCTTTTTTAATTCTTCAACCAGGGCAAGAACAACGCGGATGTTTTTCTTCTGATAATTCCCTTTAAGATCAGAAGCAAGGTCCGTTTGTAAGGTTGTAGCGTCAATAAACGGTGCATTTTCAAGTTTAGCCTTCTGTCTGATGATATTTTTAACCGTATCCGTTTCTTCTCCGGAAATAATGGGAATATGAGTCTTGATAATGCCTGCTTTTTCTGATGCGATCTCTTCGATTGTGTCTCCTAAAATGTTCTGGTGATCCAATTGTACATTGGTAATAGCAGCGAGAAGAGGCTGAATGATATTCGTGGAATCCAGTCTTCCGCCAAGCCCAACTTCAATAATGGCAAAATCTACCCCTTGCTGATAAAAGTATTCAAAAGCCATAATGGTGGTAAATTCAAAAAAGGAGGGAAGGATATCTTCGGGAAGGGTTTTCAGTTTTTGAATGAAATCATAGATAAACTTTTTATCGCAGTTTTTCCCGTTGACTTTGATGCGTTCCGTGAAGTCGATAAGGTGCGGAGAGTTGTATAAACCTACTTTATAACCGGCATCCTGTAAAACAGAAGCCAGCATATTACTCGAAGATCCTTTACCATTGGTCCCTCCGATATGGATGCATTTTATCTTTTCCTGAGGATTGCCGAAAAAATCACACAGCTTTGTAATATTTTCTAACCCAGGTTTATAGGCCTTCAGCCCGTCGATCTGATAGTTGGGAGCCTGTACGAAAAGCCAGTCTACAGCTTCCTGATATTGTCCGTTTGTCATGATGCAAAATTCACAAAAGTTTTTTTAAAATAAAATATTAATTATTAAAACTGTAACTTTTTTATATTTGGCTCGTCTAATATTGAAAATTATTAATATGAAAAAAGTTTGGATTATCGTTTTTGGATTAAGCTGTCTGGGCCTGAGTGCTCAGAAGAAATGGTCCTTAAGAGAATGTGTAGACTATGCCGTAGAGCATAATCTTCAGGTTATCCAAAATCAATATTCTAAACAGATCCAGGATTCAAACCTTAAAATGGCCAAAAATCAGTATCTGCCCTCAGTATCCGCAAGTATGTCTAACAATGTGAGTTTCGGGCAGACTTCATTTGGAACAGGAAGTTTGAGGAATGACAGGTTCAGTAACAGTGCTAATCTGGGAGCGGATATTTTACTGTATAACAATGGGAGACTGGAGAAAACTGTCAGAAAAACCCAGTTTGATGTAGAAGCCAGCCAATATGATGTGGAAACGATCAAAAATGATATTTCCCTTCAGATTGCACAACAATATCTTACCACCCTCCTGAATAGAGAAATCGTAAAGATCTCGGAGAGCGCTGTTGAAAATGCCCAAAAGCAATACGACAGAGCAAAAATTACAACTCAGGTTGGAACTACAGCTCAGACCATTCTTGCGGAAGCAGAAGCAGCATTGGCGAGAGAGAAGCAAAACCGCAAGACTGCTGAAATTAACGTTGGCAGAAGTCTTTTTGCCATGGCACAGCTCTTACAGCTTCCCGATTATAAAGATTTTGATATTGAATATGTGGAGGTTCCTGATCAACTGGAACAACCATTAAAATCAGTGGATGAAGTTCTTACCACGGCTTTTGAAAATCAACCTCAGGTTAAAGCCGCACAAAGCAGGATCAATTCTGCCTTAGCACAAACAGAAGTAAGTAAAACGGCTTTCTGGCCTACGCTTACAGGAAGTGTGGGAATAGGAAGTTTTTACAACAATCTTTTAACCACTAATACCACAGGTGTTGATGCGACAGGGAATCTTGTGATGGAAAGAAATTTATTCGGTCAGTATAAAGATAACTTTGGACAGAATGCCAGTATTTCATTGAATGTTCCGATTTTCAATAAAGGAAACACCAAGCTGCAGGTAGAACAGTCTAAAATCAATGAAAGCGTAGCTAAGATCACGCTGGAGCAGCAGAAGCAGACGGTAAGACAGAATGTACAAAAGGCCCAGTTTGACGTGGATGCCAATTATGAGACCTTCCTTTCGGCAGTAGAAACAGAGAAGAGTACAAAACTTGCTTTAGAATTTGCTGACAAAAGTTACACCGCAGGAAGAACCACTATTTACGATGTTAATGTTGCGAGAAATAACTATGCAAACGCACAGGGATCCGTGGCACAGGCGAAGTACAATTATCTTTTCAGTCTTAAATTGCTGAATTTCTATGCAGGAATTCCATTAACTTTGTAAAATGTCTATCCAGTCATTAGAAAAATATTTACCTCAAAATACACTAAAATACTTAAGGGTTTGGTTTGCAGATTACTTTATTCACATAAAAGTTACACGCAGCCGGAACTCCAAACTGGGAGATTACAGAAAACTTCCGGATAAATCCCATGAAATAACGGTGAATTCAACATTGACTCCACCGCTTTTTTTCTTTGTGCTTACCCACGAACTGGCCCATCTGATCGCTTTTGAGAAATATGGACGCAGAATATCGCCACACGGCATTGAGTGGAAAGAAACGTTCAAAAACATGCTTCTCGAAAGCCTTGAAGTCTATGATGAAGATCTGAAGCCCATTATCATCCGATTTTCAAAATCTCCAAAAGCCAATTTTATGGCTAGCCCGGATCTTGTAAGATATTTTCATACTGAAAAACAAGATGATAGGCTGCACTTTATAGAAGAACTTCAAAAAGGAGAATATTTTATCTACCGGAACGAAAAGTATTTATTAGAAGGTCTGATTAAAAAAAACTATCTTTGTAAGAACCTGGCTACGGGAAGGAAGTATTCTTTCAAGCCTCTGGCAAGGGTCGAAAAATGTAGGCAAGAATGTTAAAATCAGATAGATACTGTGTCATCATGGCGGGAGGAATCGGGAGCCGGTTCTGGCCTATGAGTACACAGAAATTTCCAAAACAGTTTCAGGATATTTTAGGAATCGGGCGTACTATGATTCAGCAGACGTATGACAGAATCAGCCGTATCATTCCTAAGGAACAGATATTCGTAATCACGAATAAAGAATACGTTGCGCTTTCCCACCAGCAGCTTCCGGAAATTCCTGAAGAAAATATTGTGGGCGAACCTCTGATGAAAAATACAGCGGCATGCAACCTGTACATGGCGAACAAGATTGCTGAGATAAATCCTGATGCCACGATGATCGTACTTCCGGCGGATCATTTGATCTTAAAAGAAGAAGTATTTCTGGAGAAAGTAGAACTGGCTTTTGATCTTGCTGCAAAGCATGACTATCTGGTCACTTTAGGGATTACGCCTACCAGACCGGATACCGGATACGGATATATTCAGTTTGTAGAAAAGAAAAGTTCAGATTATTTCAAAGTAAAAACATTTACGGAAAAACCTATTCTTGAAATTGCCCAAAGCTTCCTTGAAAGCGGAGATTTTCTATGGAACGCAGGGATATTTATCTGGAATGTGAAAAGCATTCATCATGCATTTGAACTCTATCTTCCAGAAATGATGCAGCACTTTATGGCTTGCGAATACAATTCCGAAAAAGAAGACAGCTGCATTGAGACCATTTACCCGAAAGTACAGAAAATTTCTATCGATAACGGAATTCTGGAAAAGGCGAAAAATGTATATGTAATTCCATCGGATCTGGGCTGGAGTGACCTTGGAACCTGGACTTCCGTATACGAAAACACTGAAAAAGATAAAAACGGAAACGCGGTGAAACTGAAGCATTTCCTCAATTATAATTCCAAAAGGAATATCATCAGACTGAAGAACAACAACAAAGCCGTAATCATCGATGGCCTTGAAGATTTTATTATCGTTGATACAGATAAAGCATTGCTGATCTGTCCAAGAGACAATGATCAATTGATTAAAGACTACGTTCTTGATCTGAAAAGTTTCAAGAAAGGAGATAAGTTCATGTAAAAATAATGGCTAACTTTCTGCTGATTTTTGAATTATGATAAAAACCGCAACACGATCAACCATTTTTTTGTTTCTGCTTCTTGGGTTTCTGGGATTTTCTCAGAACAAGAAAAATTTTTCCAGTATCCCGAATATTTTGCAACAGATCATTCCGAATGAAAGGATAGATTCCTGGGTTTTGGTATACAACAGTTATGGGAAAAATCAGGAGATCAGAACTTCAGGCGGAAAAAAAGACTATACACCACAATTTTCCGGCTTTAATTTATTCCCTACAGAAGACAGCTTTTACTATATCGTTTATGCTACAGGCGGAAAAATGAATTACATCACGGATCTTGAAGGTTTGAGGAAGTTCGTCGGGAAAATTGACAATGCAGAAGAAGCGGCTATCATTCTGACAGCTGATGGATACATGGTAGACGAGGAATTTAAAGACGTTGCGGGCAATTATTATGAAGATGCTGCCAGTTATTATCTCGATCTAGGGAAACTTACCTCAAAAGAATGTCCTTACCAGAAAACACATTATACGCTGACCGTCAATAAGTCTTCAGGAACTGTTTCCAACGTGAAAGACAACGGAACTTATATTGAACTTTACAATAAAAAGTGTGCGAATAATCCAAGGCTTTTAAAAATTCAGAAAAAAGAAGAACCCAAAGATGACCCAAAGAAATCTACCAAACGAAAATAGCGTTTACGAAACAGAAAGACTGATTATCCAGCCTGTATCGGTGGATGACAGAGAATTTATTTTTGAACTTTACAACAGACCGAAGTTTATTCAGTATATCGGCGATCGCGGGGTAAACAGCCTTGCTGATGCTGAAAACTATATTAAAAACAGGTTTCTTCCCCAGTTTGAAAAATGCGGCTTCGGAAATTATTTGGTGCTGACAAAAGATAAAGGCGAAAAAATAGGCGCAGTAGGAATTTTTGAAAGAGAAGGACTTGATGTCGTAGATATAGGATTTTCCCTGCTGGAAGAATTTGAAGGGAAGGGATATGCCTATGAAGCGGCTCAGAAGGTAAAATCGATCGGGATGGATATCTTTGGTCTGACGAAAATCTCTGCGATCACTTCAAAAGATAATTTTTCATCACAAAGCCTCATTAAAAAACTGGGCCTGGAATTCAAAAACTATGTAACTCTTCCCAATGACGATGAAGAGTTGATGTACTTCGAAACCAAATAAATTGTAATATCAGGAAGTCTGAAGCTGGAAGAGGGAAGTTATTGAGATCTGAAGCATAATTGCATCATAAACTTTATTATTTTTTTAAACGATGTCATCAAATTTTACGATGACTGTTTAAAATAATGCCCAATACTACTTCCATCATCCCTCTTCCAGCTTCCAATCCTGTAATTTCTATCCTTCCAGAATCTGGTCAGCCGCAGTTTTAGACGTAACTTTCTCAATTACTCTTGTGCAGATTCCGTTTTCATCAAAAATAAATGTGGTTCTTACAATCCCCATATATGTTTTTCCGAATGTTTTCTTTTCCTGCCAAACCCCGAATTTTTCGATAGCATCGTGATTCTCATCGGCGAGAAGATCATATGGAAAAGCAAATTTACTGTGGAAGTTTTTCTGCTTTTTTACACTGTCTCTGCTTATACCCAATAATTGAAATCCGGCTTTTTTAAGCTTTGAGTAATTGTCACTCAGGTTGCAGGCTTCCACGGTACACGTTGGTGTGCTGGCCTGAGGATAAAAGAAAACGACTAATTTCTTTCCGATCAGTTTTGATGAGGTTATGGGTTCACCATCCTGATTTGTTCCTTCAAATTCAGGTAATTTATCTCCAACTTTCAGCATAATGAATTAATTTTGTTCAAATTTAATGGTTAAATGACAAAAAAGCAAAGAGCTGAGCTCGTTCAGAACGAACTGGAGAAATTATATCCCACCACACCTGTTCCTTTGGATCATACCGATCCTTACACCTTAATGGTTGCTGTAGCACTTTCTGCACAGACAACCGATAAAAAAGTGAATCAAGTGACTCCCCATCTTTTCGAGGTAGCCGGAACTCCGCAAAGGATGGCGAGACTGGAAGAATTTGAAATTAAAGAACTCATCAAAGAAATAGGATTGTCCAATACAAAAGCAAAAAACCTGAAAAGAATGGCCGAGCTTTTACTGGAAAGACATGATGGTATCGTTCCTCAAACTTATGAAGAGCTGGAAGCACTTCCCGGAGTAGGGCATAAAACCGCTTCTGTGGTGATGAGCCAGGCTTTCGGATTTCCTGCTTTTCCGGTGGACACCCATATTCACAGGCTGATGACGCAATGGAAACTTACTTCAGGGAAAAACGTTGTAGAAACGGAGAAAGATGCGAAGTCTATATTTCCTGAAGAAGCATGGAATAAGCTTCACCTGCAGATTATTTTCTACGGAAGAGAGTATTCACCCGCCAGAGGAAAAGGGGAGAAGGACTTTCTTACGAAAATGATGTTTGAAAAGTAGAAATGTATTTCTTCTATAAGCTTTTTTGTATTTTATAGATCAAGCAGTCTTCTGTGATAATTGATCTGGCCCAGATGATAGTCCAGATGGGTAATCAGGTGGATGAGAAAGTATCCTGTAGTCATTTTATCTTCAAAAACGACAAGAGGATATTCCTTTTCAAGGTCTTCCGGAGTCAACTGGCTGAGGACTTGATCAACCATGGCTGTAGTGGCTTCTGCCATTGCTAAAAGTTCTGTCTGAGGAATATCTTTCAGTGAAAATTCCAGCTCCCGGTTTCTGACATAGCCGGTTTTTCCAAGCTCAGCACCAATGAAGTTGTTAAGGTTTCCAACCAGATGGAGGCATAGATTTCCGGCTGAATTGGTAATGTTTTGGTCGGTTTTCCAGATCGAAGCTTCATTCTGATAGGATTCTATTTCAGTTTTTAGTTTATTCAAATCTCTGTTATAAAGAGATCTCAGGCTTTCTATGATCATTGTAATAAAGTTAAATTAAAAAAGATGGGACATTAAAATTAATCATCCCATCTCTATTATTTTTATTTTTTTATATAAATCTATTGCTGCTTCTTAGCCCAAAGATCCATCTTCCTGTTTAAAACATCCAATGGAAGACATCCCTGACTTAAGATCTCATCATGGAAGCTTGCTAAATTAAACTTCTTGCCAAGCTCTTTCTGATACTTTTCTCTAAGCTCACGGATTCTCAACGATCCGATTTTGTAACCTAACGCCTGTCCCGGCATTGCCATATATCTTTCCACCTCTGCCGTAGCGCTGGCTTCATCATAAGAAATATTGCTCAGGAAATATTTAATAGCTTCCTCTCTAGTCATAGTTCCGGTATGAATTCCGGTATCTACGACCAATCTTACCGCTCTCAGCATCTGATCGCTCAGGTAACCCATTTTCTGGTAAGGGTCTGTGTAAAGACCAAATTCAGGTCCAAGAGTCTCACAATAGTGCGCCCAGCCTTCTCCATACGCTCCAAACCATCCAAATCTCATGAATTTAGGAAGCTTGGTGTTTTCCTGCTGAAGAGAAACCTGATAATGGTGTCCCGGTATCGCTTCGTGAAGGAAAAGAGATTCCATCCCTGAAGTCACATTGAATTTAGTTGGGTCAGGAAGCGGCATATAAAATATTCCCGGTCTTTTTCCATCCGGAGTTCCCTGGATATACTCTGCGCTGGCACTTGCTTCCCTGAATTTTTCCGTTTGTCTGATCTCAAACTTCGTTTTCGGCGATACGCTGAACATTGTTTTCAGCTTAGGAGTAATCTTCGCTAAAATACCGTTAAATCCATTTAAAACCTCCTTAGATGTCTTATACGGCATCGCTTTAGGATCTGTTTTTACAAAATTGATAAACTCTTCCAGTGTTCCGGAAAAACCGACCTGCTGTTTTACTTTCTCCATTTCAGCACGAAGCATAGCGACCTGTTGAAGCCCGATTTTATTGATTTCCTCTGGTGATTTCTTGGTTGTCGTCCAGCTTTTAGCATAATACCTGTAGATCTCATTTCCGTTCGGAAGACTGTTGTAGCCATCCGTGTCTCTTGCTTTTGGCAGATATTCCTTCTCCAGGAATGTGCCCATTTTGGTATAAGCCGGAATGATCTTTTTGGTGATCGCTTCTGCATAAAGCGCGGAATATTTATCTTTCTGAGCCTGGGTAAAGCTTTTCGGGAAATTTTTTACCGGGCCGTAGAAAATATTTTTATCCATATCAGCCGTTGTGATCTCTTCTGCTCTCATCTGAGGGATCATTTTAACGACCAGTTTTTTAGGAAGGACCACTTTATTGGTGATTCCTTCACGGAAATTGTCAGCAGCTGCATTCATCCATTCCGGGAATTTTTCCATTCTTTTCAGCCAGTCGATGTAGTCTTTTTCTGTTTTAAAAGGCTGACTTCCTTCGCCGCTTCCATACAGAGGAAAATTCAGGGGAAGTCCTCCAAACTGCGTGAAAGGAATATATTCCGGGTGATAGGCATAGGCCTCGATTTTATCTTTTAAAGTATAATCCAGGACATCGTAAACTACTTTTTCTTCATCCGAAAGTCCTTTGTAATCAACGCTTTCCAGCTGTTTTTGTACAGAATTGTAAAAAGCAACCTCTCCGGAAATAAAATCCTTGTCAATATTGATCGGAAGCTGGTCGTTGTATCTTGTATCTCCCTGAGAAGTAGCTTCTAAAGGATATAATTTCAGATACTGCTCATAATACCTGGATGCAATGGAATCCATATTCGTAGGTGTCACCTTCGTCAGGGGAGAATCGGATTTTTTGCAGGAAGCAAGGCTGATCACCAGTCCAAGTCCTACAATACCTTTTGATAAAATGTTTTTCATTTTCAGAATCTTTATGCAGCAAAAGTAAGTATTATTGACATATACGGAATGATCAATCATAATGATTTAAAAAAATAATTTTCAAAATATTTTCAACTTTGAATCAATTTTTTATCTTTGTCTAAAACGTTTAACAATCATATTATTACAGCTCTTTTTAAGAAATAATGAAAGGGATTTTAAAAATTTACCATCCGGAGGAGACTCTAAAATACAATATTAGAAACACTTATTGTAAAGCGGTCTACAGCAACCAACAACATTTATTAGAGGTTGAAATTATAACGGATGACAGTTTGGATCATGTAGATGATGATTCATTACAGTACAACTTTCCGCAGCTTTCACTTGAAATTTTCGATTTTCCTATCGAATCGAAGGAAATTGAAGGAAAAGTGATCAGGATTAATGATTCTGAAGAAGAAACCTACACGGAAGTGGATTTATTCGACGACGATGATGCCTTTATCTACGATAATGAGCTTCAGTTTGAGAAAAATGAAGAAGGTGAACTTCAGGTCATATGGAAGGGTACTATCGACGATTTCTATACGGGATCTGATACACCGATCCCATTCCGTTTAAAATGCGAATTTACACAGGATGACATTGATGTAGGCGAGGAATAGCCACTTTTTCATCCTTTTTATATCAAATTTCTTTTCAAATTTTCTTTTGGAGAGAAATTTGCTGTCTCTAAATCATAACAAACTTTAAGTTGTTTTTAAGCATTTTTTAAGAGAGCAATTCATAATATTCCACTACATTTGTCGTTAAATTTTTATAAAAATTCACATTAATGCTGTTAACGGAACTTACTCAGATTTTATTTGCACAGATTACTGCTCCTGCAGTTGCAACAGACGATTTAGAATTTTCATTTTGGAAGATCATGTTCCACGGAGGGGCTTTCGCTAAAATAGTGATGTTTGTCGTTCTGGCTTTAGGTGTGTTTTCGCTATACCTGTTTTTTGAACGTTTCTTCTTTATTAAAAGGCTGACTTCAAAAACAGATGCTAATTTCATGGAGAATATTGAAGATTTTATCAAAGAAGGAAAGATAGAGTCGGCTGCAGATTATGCAAAAAAGCAGAACTCTCCTGAAGGCAGAATTCTGGAAAAAGGAATTTCAAGACTGGGACGTCCTGTTTCTGACATTGTAAGTGCCATGGAATCCCAGGCACAGATAGAGGTAGCCAATATGGAAAGGAATCTGAACCTTCTAGCTGTGGTACCAAGTATCGCGCCGATGCTGGGACTTTTGGGAACGGTTATAGGGATGATTATAGCATTCTTCAACCTTTCTCATGCAACGGGATCTTTCTCGCCAAAAACATTGTCTGAAGGTATTTATACGGCATTGGGACAGACGGCGGTAGGTTTGGCGGTAGCCATTCCAGCTAACTTTTTCTACAATATTCTTTTAACGAGAATTGACAGATTTGTATTGAAAGCACAGAATATGTCCGGAGAATTTTTAGACCTTATCAACAAACCTTTATAAATCTTTCTTATGAAATCGCTTCCTAGAATGTTTTCAAACAGTAGCGATTCCATCTGACCGTTAAAAAAAGAAAAGTAAAAAGATGAAAATTCAGAGAAGAAATAAAGCGAATCCCGAATTCAGTTTGGCAGCGATGACCGATGTTATCTTGCTGATGCTGATATTCTTTATGATCACTTCATCCGCCGCCAATCAAAGTGCGATTGATGTAAAGTTGCCTAAAGCGGGAGCGGTTGAAGATAATATTCCTAATCCTTTGACGGTAAGTATTAAACCGGACGGAACGTATTTTGTAGATGATAATCCTGTGACAAGAGACCAGCTGGAATCTGTCATTGTCAGTAAATTAACAGATCAAACGAATAGATCTTTTACTATTCGGGCGGATGAAAATACGATGCACAAAGATGTTGTCTTTGTGATGGAAATTGCTGAAAAAAATAAATTTAACATTGCGATTGCAACCGTTAAAGATAAATAGTGACTCCGAAACAGTCGGAAAGAATCATTTAAAATGAAAAGTTACACGGTAAACAAAAACGAGCAAAACAAAGACAGGATAAAAAGTGCAGTACTTTCTATCCTTATCTGGTCTGGAATCCTGCTTTTTGTTTTTCTTTATAAACTAAAGCCGGAACTGGATAAGCAGTCTGATGAAGTCGTTACAACGATGCTCGTTAATTTCGGTGATAACAGAAATGGGAAAGGGATTGAAGAGCCGGCAGATCAGCCGGGAAGTCTTGCTGCAGCCACTGAAGAAGTAACTCCTGAACCTGTTGAAACGGCCGTGCCTGAAACGAAAACGGTCATAAAACCTGAACCAGCACCTGAACCCAAGAAAGCAGAGGTGAAGGAAAAGGTGATTACAGGAAGTAATTCGAAGGTAAGCATTCCTAAGAAAGAAGAATCCAAGAAAGCCGATAAGAAGACCGCCACGAGTGCAAGCGCTTCAAAAAATACTAAGAAATCCGGAGCCACAACCGCCAATTCTAAAACCGGAAACGGGGATGGAAAAGGAACAGCAGCCATCGGAAACCTGATCAGAGGAAGAGGAACAAAAGCCGGAAGTCAGGGAACTGGTGAAGGAATCGGAAATGCAGGAGATCCATTAGGAGGAGACGGAAACGGAGACAGTAAAGTAGGAATCGACAGAAAGCTGATTGGTTATATTCCCGGAACCATGGGAAGAGGGGGTGCACAGCCTAGTAACAGTTGTACGGCAAGCGGAACCATCACCATTGCCTATACGGTGGATAAAGCTGGAAATGTAGTCTCTGCCAAAAGATCGGGAGGAACATCGGATCCCTGTATATCTTCTACAGGAGTTTCCTGGGTTAAGAAATATGTAAAAGCGGAAAAGGCAAGCACATCCTCCACCGGATCTTATAAAATTACATTCTAAAATACAAAAGCACTTTATTCAAGTGCTTTTTTTTATTTCGTTGATTCTGTTAATAACAGGAAGTGCAAAAATTCCGCTAGTTTGAAGATACAACTCGTAGAACGTTTTTGCTTTATCTAAAAACTCATTATTTTTTTCTCCTCTGCCTTTAAAATAGAAAAGATTCCCCAGCATTTCGTAATAATCTTTATGATCTCTTTCCTGTCTTTCGTTGACGATTTCTATAATTTCCTCTTTTGTTTTTGAGGCAAGTGTAGTAAAATCAAATTTGAAAATGTCTCTCATTAAAGACTCAAAGTCTAATTCTTTCTGCATTAAACTTTCTTCAGGCTTGTCTAAAATCAGTTTTTCCAGTGCTTGGGTTAACTGACGTATTAATCTTAAGGTGAATTCTTTATCTGTGATCATAAATTTGAAGTTTATATTTTAAAGTTAATGATGGCTTCTGATAAATGCTGAACGGTGGCTTCGAGTGCCTCAGCCACCCAGAAGATTTAATCGTGACTTTTTGATGATGTTTTATTATTAAATATTTTTAACTGATTTGCCCTAATCGGAAGTCATCTACACAAGAGTGTGTTTTTTGTTGATGTTTATGATTTGAAATCTTTATTTAACTTAGATTGATACGGATTGTCGGTGGCTGAGGCTCTCGAAGCCACCATTCTTTTTACGCGAAAAACAAATACGCCAGCACAATCGAAGTAATAACCCCCACCAGATCCGCCAAAAGCATAGCAATTACCGTGTATCTTGTGTTCTTTACGGCTACGGCTCCAAAATATACCGCAATCACGTAAAACGTCGTATCTGAGCTTCCCTGAAGAACTGCGGCTAGTTTTCCTTGGAAACTGTCTGCTCCGAAAGTTGCCATCGTATCTACCATCATTCCTCTGGCTCCAGATCCTGAAAGAGGTTTGATCAATGCAGTGGGAAGTCCGTCTACAAATCTCGGATCGGCACCTGCGGTATTCGCTAGCCATTTCATTCCGTCGATAATTACGTCAAAAACCCCTGAAGTCCTCAGTAAGGAAATAGCAATCAGCATTCCTACCAGATAAGGGATAATTTTGACACAGGTTGTAAATCCTTCTTTAGCGCCTTCAATAAACGCATCAAAAACATTGATTTTTTTATAAACTGCCCCCAGAACTATCGCAAGGAAAATGAAGAGGATAAGCCCGTTACTTAAAACCTGGCTGAAAGTATCCAGCTCGGTTTTATTAAGACCGGTCAAATACCATACAAGAAGTCCGATAAGTACCGAAACTCCGCCTATGTATGCAATAACAGTAGGTTTTAATAAATTGATTTTTTGATAAATTGAAACAATGATCATGGCTGCTAATGTCGCTGCAAAAGTGGCGATCATGCAGTAAAGGAAGATGTCCGTGGGGTTTTTGGAGCCGGCAGAAGCTCTTAAGGCAATGATAGAAACCGGAATCAAGGTCATACCGCCTGCATGAAGACACAGAAACATGATCTGTGAATTGCTGGCAGTGTCTTTATTGGGGTTTAATGTCTGGAGGCTTTCCATCGCTTTTAAACCGAATGGAGTGGCGGCATTGTCCAATCCCAGAAGATTCGCGCTGAAATTCATCAGCATATGCCCGAAAGCCGGGTGGTTCTTAGGAATATCAGGAAATAATTTTGAGAAAAAAGGTTGAATTAACCGGCTCAACAGATTAATTCCTCCTGCTTTTTCAGCAATACTCATGAATCCCATGAACAGGGTCATAATCCCGATTAGACCGATACAGATCTTAACGGCCGTTTCGGAGGTTCCGATCACGCCATCTGCTTCCTGAACCCTGTAGACCTTTACATTCTGTTTAAGAGAATCTGTTTTGTAATGAATTCTGCTGTCCGCAAAATCATTCTTTTTCATCAGGCTATCTCTGACAACGGGGGTAAGCGCATTCATCGGTTGTGAAGCGATCTGAACCGTATCACCGCCTTTTCCTACCACCATATCATTGAAGATGGTTTTGTAGTGGCCAGACGAAATGTATTTTATACTGGCGATGCCAATGGCAATGATAATGAAAGCCGACCAAATTCTGCTGAGGACCATTTAATTTTATTTTGGATTTTAAATGTAGTGAAAATTACTAAAAAGAGAAATTGAAAAAGCAGTATTGCCGAAAAGGCAAGATTTTTAATTAAGATTTCCTCACCAATTTTGCCATCCTACAGTGATACATTTTACTTTGCCATTCTCTTTAATGTATTGGCTGTTTCCGGTTTAATTTCCCCTAAATATTTTAGCTGTGATGCATCTTTATTGGTGAGAAGACTATAGAAAATGCATGCATTGAAAAATGAACCCGTTTTATTGGGATGAATTTCATCTTCTAACAGTTCAATATCTGGATGTTTCGTCATGACTTCATAAAACTTTTCACCGTTTTTAGATTGAATTAAATCATTTTTGGACGCCAGTAAACTGTGGCCCTCCGAAAGTAATTTTTGATGTTGCTCAAAATCTTTAATCAGCGGCGAGCAGGATGCCGGGGCAAGGATTATTTTAGATGGATAGCAGTATTTTTGGGGATAATTCTCCTTTCCTGCCCATGTTGTGAATAATATGAATTTACAATCCGGATTAGAAACCATTTTCTTTATTGCCTTTATGGAATGGTCAATATCCAGATCTCTATCTTCAGGAATTAAAATACTCACTTGTCCGGTCTGCATAATAATGACATCCCAATTTCTTTCGGCAATCATTTTCTCTGTCTCCGTAGTTTCGGAGTCGGTCTTTTTTCGGGTATTTATCATGTTTTCAGTCTGGGCGACAATAATATTGTCAAGATGATCAGACAAAGACATACCAGGAAAAGTACTTTGATAGATTTTAAAATTTTGATCGGTTTCGTTCAACATGGCCTGAAGCATTTTCGGCATATCATGAAAATAGGTTAAACTATTTCCAATAAAAAGAACATTTACTTCTTTGTCAGGTCTTACATTTTGAGATTTACAAAATGAAACACAAAATATAATGATTAATAATAGAGTATTCTTCATGGAATTGTGAATTAGTGCTAAATGTAAATGTTTTTTTGATATAAACATCATAAAGGCAGAAATTCTCTTTAGTAAACCGTGAAAAATTTAGTTATTATTTCTCATCAAGATAAACCAGATATCCCTCAAAGTCATCATCTAAATTTTTCAAAACCTTCGCATCATCCATTTTCTTGGCAAGACTGTCGATGAAAAAATTCTTTTCAAAAAACTGGCGGTGAATTCCCGGAAGCAGTTCCATGAAATAATCCATACCGATTTTGTTGTTGTGAAGATCCATTTTCGTTTCCAAAGGTTGATTGGGAAAGAGTTCTTCATGCATATCGGTTATTCTCTTGCAGAAATTCAGTGCTTTTTCCGGTGAAGAGACCTTGCAGCAGTACATCATGATGAAACAGCACCAAAGCGCGTGTCTGAAAGCATTTCCGATACCGTTGTTAGATGCCGTTTTCGGAAACTTTTTCTGAGCAATGGCGAAAGCCTGTACCGTTGCATGAAAGCTTAATAATGCAAAAAGAGGATGGGGAAGAAGAAGTGATAAAAGACGCATGATCTTTTTCAGGCTCATGCTTCGGATGGTATTAAAAAATATCTTAAAAGTCCTCATAAATAAAAATCTCTCCCTAATTAGAGAGAGATTGTATAGTTTTTGTTACAGATCTTAAGCTTTTGCAGCTAATAAATTCACTGTTTTTGCTACCGTATCTCTAATTTCTGTTCTTTTTACGATGAAATCTACAAATCCTTTTTCCTGTAAGAATTCAGAGGTCTGGAAACCTTCCGGAAGATCTCTTCCGATCGTTTCACGGATTACTCTTGGACCTGCAAACCCGATCAGCGCTTTCGGTTCAGCCATGATAATATCAGCGGTCATAGCGAAAGAAGCTGTGATGCCTCCAAAAGTAGGATCACAAAGGTAAGCGATGTATAAAAGTCCTGCTTCAGAAAGCTGAGCAAGCTTAGCCTGTACTTTGGCAAGCTGCATAAGAGAGTAGGTTGCTTCCTGCATTCTCGCTCCTCCGGACTGACAGATGATCATGTACGGAAGTTTGTTGGCGATACAGTAATCTACTGCTCTTCTGATCTTTTCTCCCATTACAGAACCTAAAGATCCTCCAATAAAAGCAAAATCCATACAGGAAACCACCATTTGAGTTCCTTTTACGGTTCCTACTGCATTTCTGATAGAATCTGTAAGCTTTGTTTTTGCTCTTACTTCTTTTAAACGGTCTTTATAAGGTTTTGTATCCTTGAAGTTTAAGATATCAATACTTTCAACATTAGCATCGAGTTCAGTGAACTTCCCTTCGTCAAAAAGGATCTCAAAAAATTCTGCACTTCCAATTCTTACGTGAAATCCGTCTTCAGGAGAAACGTAGTTGTTTCTTCTCAGTTCATCATGCTCTACTATTTTTCCTGATGGAGTCTGATGCCAAAGGCCTTTGGGAACATCCTTTTTTTCATCAGTAGAAGTGGTAATGTTTTTTGCTTTTCTTTTAAACCAGTCGAATGCCATTTTGATTGTATTAGGGTATAAATGTAAAATGTATTAATGTAAACCGCATCCATCAGGGATACTATTTACATTAATACAAATGTACAGTTCTTATTTTAAAGTATTTACGTTATTTAAGTCTTCAAACGCCTGAACCAGTCTTGTAGAGAAAGTTTCCTCCCCTTTTCTTACCCAAACTCTTGGGTCATAGAATTTTTTGTTAGGCTTTTCTTCTCCTTCAGGGTTTCCGATCTGAGCTCTTAAATAATCGATGTTGTTAACCATATAATCTCTAACCCCTTCCGTGTAAGCGAATTGAAGGTCAGTGTCAATATTCATTTTGATAACTCCGTAGTCGATAGCTTCTCTGATCTCTTCTAAAGTAGATCCTGAACCTCCGTGGAATACAAAGTTAATCGGCTTGTCAGCTGTTCCGAATTTCTCCTGAACATATTTTTGAGAGTTGTCAAGGATTTTTGGGGTAAGAACCACGTTTCCTGGCTTGTAAACTCCGTGTACGTTACCGAAAGCGGCAGCAATGGTAAAGTTGTCAGAAATTGCTTTTAATTTTTCGTAAGTATAAGCGATATCTTCCGGTTGAGTGTATAATTTAGAGTTGTCAACATCAGAATTGTCTACACCGTCTTCTTCTCCGCCTGTAACACCGATCTCCACTTCCAGAGTCATCTGCATTTTAGCCATTCTTTCGAAATATTGAGCTGAAGTTTCCAGATTTTCTTCCAGAGATTCTTCAGAAAGATCCAGCATGTGAGAAGAATAAAGAGATTTTCCGGTCTGCTTATAATGCACTTCACTTGCATCTAATAATCCGTCGATCCAAGGCAATAATTTCTTAGCACAGTGGTCGGTGTGTAAAATTACAGTTGCTCCGTAAGCTTCTGCAAGAGTATGAATATGTTTTGCTCCGGCGATAGATCCTAAAATAGCTGCTTTCTGACCGTCATTATTTAATCCTTTTCCTGCGTTGAAAGCGGCTCCACCGTTTGAAAACTGGATAATTACAGGAGAGTTTAGTTTTGCTGCGGTTTCCATAACAGCATTTACATTGCTTGAACCAATTACGTTTACTGCAGGCAGTGCAAATTTGTTTTCTTTAGCGTACTGAAAAATATCAGTAACTAATTGACCTGTGGCAACTCCTGCCGGAAAAATTCTGCTCATGTTTTACTTTTTATTTTAAATTATTAGGCGTTTTTAAAATTCCTGTAAAGGTAATCATTTTTGAGGAATTACTAATTTCTTTTGTCCCTGCCCCAAAGCAGCTTCTGACGGATTGTTTCGTAGAAACTTAAATGGTTGGGCTGTACCAGAAGGATCTGGAAATCTGCCTTTTTGATGATAATTTCTTTGTCGGTTTCTATATGAACCAGTCTCGAGTCCAGCGAAAGAGAATACTGGGGCACTCTGCTTTCCACTCTAAATTTGATTTCCACTCTGTCATTCACGACCAAAGGTCTTACATTCAGATTGTGTGGAGCGATAGGCGTAATGACAAAATTTTCGTTGTTCGGAGAGATGATCGGTCCGCCACAGCTTAACGAATAAGCCGTAGATCCTGTAGGCGTGGAAACGATAACCCCGTCACCCCAGAAAACATTTAAAAATTCATCGTTGATATATGAATCTACCGTGATCATAGAGGTTGTTTCCTTTCTCGAAACGGTAACGTCATTCAATGCATACGGGAAAAAATCGTCAGATCTTGGAGAAACCACTTCAATCACAGCACGGCGGCTGGTTTTTACATCACCTTTTAAGATGGCATCAAGTTCTTTGAATGCTTCTTCCTTGGTAAAACTCGCCAGAAATCCTAATCTTCCGGTATTGACACCTACGATAGGGATTTCCAGGTCTTCGATAAAAGTAAGGGAATTCACGATAGTTCCGTCACCCCCGAAAGTAAAGAAAAGGTCTACCTCCTTATCCAGAAGGTCCTGTTTGCTGTTGAATGTTTCAAATATCTTTGAGAACTGAAGCGCTTCAGCCATTTCATCGTACAAAACAGATTTTACGCCTCTGGTTTCAAGTTCTGAAATAAACTTGCTTAAATATAAAAAAGTATCGAGGTCTTTTTTCTGAGAATATATGGCTGCCTTCATGTTATATTTCTATGAATTTTTGGAAAAATCCGAACCGGTCTTTAAACAGATCAGATTTCTCATCAGAATAGTATTTTTCAACAATTCTGTAATCGTACCTGTCAAAAGTAGCGTCTATCGAGGAGAGATTTTCATTGCTGATCTTTATCGTCACATGAATCACTTCATCGGACATAAAGGTGATAAATCCACCATAAAACTTCGAGTTATTGCTTTCCACAATATTGGCGATCTCCGTCATCGAATATTTTCTGGCCGGTGTTTCTATCGTAAGGATAGCTCCGGTCTCTGAAAACAGGGGATAGCGGGAAAGATTCTGAAAAATATCTTCACAGGTGATATACCCGAGGTACTTTTCATTCTTATTGATCACCGGAATTACATTAGCGCTGAAAGTATAAAACAGACGGATGCTGTCCATGATATTATTGTCTTCCAGAATCGCAAAACGCTCGATCTGATGTTCAAGATCTTTCAAAGTTCCATCACCTTCATAAAGAAAGTCTTCTGCGATAGCGCCGTAGAAGTGGTGAGATTTTTTGATGAAAATATGAGAATATCCGAAATCGTCTAATGTGTTCCTTGCTGATTCTATTGAGTCAGTCAGGCTAAAACACGGAAAGTCTTTTGAGATATAATCCTTGATAAACATTGTGCTAATTTATAAAAAATTAAATGAAACTATTTCTGAAAACATCACTTTTTTTCAGAAAAATTGAAAAAATTGACATCAAAATTTGTTTGTAAAGAAAAAAAAAGTACCTTTGTCGCCTTTCATTTTTACTTTTTATTAGATTTATTTCAAACTGCACTGTCTTTTAAGGACATATGCAGTTTTTTTATTTTAGGGCTTTTGCAAACTCCCACATCACAATTCCACCGCATACACTTACATTTAAAGAATGCTTGGTTCCCAGCTGAGGGATTTCCAGGAATGTGTCAATATTGGGTAGCGCCTCATCACTTATTCCCTCTACTTCATTTCCTAAAATCAATGCATATTTCTTTGATTTGTCTATGCTGAAATCAGTGATCATCATGCTGTCTGTGGTCTGCTCGATCCCGATGATTTCATAGCCGCGGCTTTTATAATCACTGATAGCCGTATTAATATCGCTTTCATGCCCCCAGTCCACACTTTCTGTAGCTCCCAGTGCTGCCTTATGGATCTCACGATGAGGCGGTTGTGGCGTAATGCCGCAAAGAATAATTTTTTCGATCAGAAAAGCATCTGCCGTTCTGAATGATGCACCTACATTGTGCATGCTTCTGAGATTGTCTAAAATAATGACTAATGGAATTTTCTCAACCTTCTTAAATGTTTCTACATCGATTCTGTTCAGTTCTTCCAGTTTTAATTTCTGTGCCAATTGTTTTATTTTGTTGAGATTAATTTTCCGTCTCTGTAGACCTCCGTCTTTTCAACGCTTCCGTCTTCACGGTAATGAACTCTGTTGCCATTCCATTTATCGTTGACGAATTCTGTTTCACGCTGCAGTTTTCCTGATGGATAAAGTGCTTTCCATTTTCCGGTAGCGATTCCGTTTTCATACTGCCCGATTTGCTTTACAGATTTTCCGTTTTCATAAAAGATTTTACTTTCACCATGTAATTTAGCGAATTTATAATTAGAAATTTCAGCAATTACACCAGCGGGCGTATAAAAAGTAGCTGTAAAGCTGTTATCATAAACATTTTTGTCGCCATTTCTAAAAACTTCCTTCGAGGTCAGAACACCATTCTTATCGAAATAAGACCATTCTTTCACCTTATAGTCTTTTTTGTATTCTCCTTTAGCCTGAACCTTTCCGTTATCGTGATAATAAATGGCATCGCCTTCCACTTTGCCTTTTTTCCATTCAAGAATCTGTTTTACCTGTCCGTTTTCAAAGAAATCTTTGCAGGATCCTTCCTGAAGTCCATCTTTAAATCCACATGGTTTTTGTGCTAGTGCCCACGATGATGCAGTCATTATTAGCAGAAAAAAGTATTTCATAGATTTTTTTATTTCAAAAATAGCAAAATACTTATATTTGAATTAAAATATTAACATGAAAAAAATATCCGCTTTATTGCTGTTGGTATTCGCTTTTCTATCTGTACAGGCACAGAATACCTATTATCCGCAGGCTTTTTTCGATAAAAAAATGGCCAGAGAGATGCTTAGTTTCGGAAATTCAACGATTGAAGGAGTAGCTTCCACAAAACAAAAGGGACAATTCGGGATCAAACCTCTGCTTGGAGCGAAACATTATGCACCCAAAGGAACCGTGGTGATGCTTTTTCCTGTAACACCTTATTTTGATGAGTTTTACAGCATGAGAAGAAAATATGAAAACAAAAAGACCACTGTATACATGTCCGAAGATGCTTTTAAATATAAACTTGAAGCTTTGACAGATGATTACGGAAGGTTTAAGTTTGAAAAATTAAAACCCGGAAAATACTATCTGGAAACCATCGTCAACTTTACGGCGACAGGCAGTTATCAGGAACAGACCGGCAGAACAGATTCTTATAACGTATATGGAGGATACTTGTATTCTTCACCGATATACCAAACTTTTTTCTATGGCTATTCTGCAGCAAACAGAGAAAGCAAATTTGTAGAAATAAAAGAGGACGGAGAAATAAAGGAGATCAAACTTTAAGGTTGATTTTTTACTTTTTCAGCCCCATAATCTGATGAACACTTTTTTCTATACTTTGTGCTAATGCTTCCATCGGAATATCGTTTTCATCATTATTGAAAGGATCTTCAATTTCCTCAGCAATAAGCTCGAGGCTCATCAATACATAATAGACAAATACCGTCAACGGAATCATCAGAAGCCCAATGGTAATGACGTAGGCAACAGGCAGAGCCAGTACATATAAGATGATAAATTTCTTAACAAACGAAGAATAAGAGTAGGGAATGGGCGTGTTTTTAATTCTTTCACAGCCACCGCAAACATCGAGAAACCCCGAAAGCTGAGTGTCGAGATACAGCATTTCAATATCCGAGATCTTGCCTTCTTTTTTCAGCTGATTCAGTTTATGGGTTAAAAGAATAATAATTTCGCTGGGACCATGATGCTTCAGCGAATTTTCAATTTCGGAATAATCTTCATCCAAAGCGAGTCTTGTAGATTCCTTAGATAAATGTTTAGCCAGGAAATGCGGAAAATATTTTAAATATCTCGAGATTTGCTCTGCATCCTGACGGTCATTCTCTAAAATGGCATTGATTTTCACTGCAAAATTTCTGGTATCATTCACAAGTTTTCCCCAAAGTTTTCTGCCTTCCCACCATCGGTCGTAAGCGGTATTGGTTCTGAAAACCAATAGTAAAGAGAGTACAAAGCCCAGCAGAGAATGAATCATTCCTATATTGCTCACCCCGGATTTTGTGGTAAGATGCAGATATTCCACTTCCAGATACTGAATGCCCCACGAATAGAGTCCCACAAGGATCATCGTTGGAAAAAGGATCTTCATGGTATCACTTTTATGCATGCTGAAAAGGATTTTCAGGAAATGCTTGGTGTTGTAGGCTCTCATAAATTCACTTAGTCTTACAAATATAATTTTTTCATTTGAGCTCTGCTTTGTCGGTAACCTTAAAATAAGTTTAAAAAGGCAAGGGGTGAATTGTCGGATTTTTACAGATGATTGTGAATAGTTTTTGAAACATTAAGAGCATTGAAGGAGGTAAGAAAAGTTAAGAAAAAATCTCAAAATTTTTTGAGCTGTAGTCCTTAAAGCGAAGTTCCCTTTGTGATCTTAAAATAATGGTTCAATTATAAAAAACTCTGATTTTTTCAAGCTTAAGTGCACTTTTATCCTTAATATATTTTACTTAAAAAAACTAAAGTGTTTAAAATATTTTGTTCATTTTGTGGTTTAAATCAGGCTCCCAAAGTCTCCAATACCATTTTTTAATTTTCACAGATTTCAAAAAAAGACTATTTTTATTTCGCATTAAATAACAAAATAAGATGATCCTCGAAAACGTAGATGTAGTCAACGATATCAGTAAAGAAGATTTTCAGAAGAATTATTTCAAAAAACATAAGCCGCTTTTGATCAAAAATTTTGCGGCCAGATGGGATGCTTTTGACCAATGGAATCTCGCTTATATCCGTGAAAAAGCAGGTGATCAGGACGTTCCGCTGTATGACAATAAACCGGCTGATGCCTCCAAAAGTTCAAATGCACCGGTGGCGAATATGAAGATGAAAGATTATATCGACAGGATCAAAAGCGGACCTTCAGATCTGCGAATCTTTTTCTATATCATCACAGACAGACTCCCGGAATTACTGAAAAACTTCACCTATCCCGACCTGGGAATCAAGTTTTTTAAGCGACTGCCTACACTTTTCTTCGGTGGAAGCGAAGCGCATGTTTTGATGCATTACGATGTGGATCTCGGAGACTTTCTCCATATTCATTTCGAAGGAAAAAAAAGGATTCTGTTATTTGACCAGAAACAATCTGCCTTCTTATATAAAGTACCGCTATCTGTTCATACCGTCTACGATATAGATTATGAAAACCCCGATTACGAAAAGTTTCCCGCCTTGCAATATGCCAAAGGTTACGAGATTTTCATGGAGCACGGTGATGCCCTCTTTATTCCGGGTGCATTCTGGCATTTTAACAGATATCTGGAACCTGGGTTTTCAATGTCACTCAGGGCGCTTCCCAATAAACCTGGTGTTTTCGCCAATATGATGTACCATGTTTTTATCATGAGGTATACAGATAAACTTCTGCGTAAAATTTTTAAGGCTAAATGGGTGAATTACAAACAGAAGCGGGCGTATGAGAAAGGGACGGAAGTATTTGAAAAGAAGAGTAAGTGGGGAAGGAGTTAAAGTAAAGGGATGGAAGCCTGAAGAGGGAGGCTGGAAGTTACTGTTTCTCCTGATACTTCTTGTTGTGGTTGTAATTCAAGAAGGTCAATGTCGAAGATAAATGATCAAAAAATTAATAAAAAAATATTCAGTAGTTCTGTAGAACTTTAGAAACTTCCATCTTCCGACACCCATCTCCCATCTTTACTCATTAATAAGTCCAAAGATCTTAGCATCCACAAATTTCCCTTTTTCAAAAAAGTAATCGCGCAGAATTCCTTCATCTTTAAAATTTAAAGAATGTAAAAGTTTCTCCGAAGCAATGTTCGCGGGATCTGTGAAGGCATCGATGCGGTGAAGTCTCATGCTTTCGAATCCATAGATAAGGATAGGAAGGATGGCTTCTTTCATATAAGATTTTTTCCAGAATTTAGGATTCAGTTCATAGCCGATCTCAGCCCGGAAATGCTCAGGATACCAGTTGTGATAACCGCATGTTCCAATAACTTTCTTTTCTGATTTCAATTCCAAAGCCCATCGGAAACCTTTGCCTTTCTCGAATTCATTATTAAAATAGGTGATGATATTTTGGGCATCCTCCAGGGTTTTGAAGGTGTCCAGATCATAATATTCCATGACTTCATCCAGAGAAAAATATTCGAAGAGATCTTCTGCGTCATGGGGAGTAAGCTGTCTTAAAAGGAGTCTTTCAGTTTCTAAAACCGGATAGATCATATCACTTATTTTACTTGAAAAATACGACAAATATTTTATTCTGAAATGGATAAATTATCTGAGCTAAAGTTAAGAAGTGTGAATGGTAAATTTTGCTTCGCAAGTGAAAGGTGAATTTTTTGAGTCGATGTGAGGTTTTTAGGCTGAGGCTAAGATTGAGAATGGTCAATGGTCAATTTTGCTTCGCAAGTCAATGGTGAAAAGCTTCCAACTCAAAGACTCGCGGTACAAAACTCATCACTCATCATTTATAATTCATCACTTTCCAAAACCCTCTCACTCTAAAACGCTCCGACTCTCCAACCTGTAGTACCCCGCATCTCGAACCCCAAAACCCGCATCCCGAAACTTCGAACCCCTCAATCTTAATTTTCTTAACCCGAACTCAGGTAATTTTAATTAAATTTGGGGCTCATTTTTAATTATGGCAAAAACGAAGAAGGAAACTCCGCTCATGACGCAGTACAATACCATTAAGGCAAAATACCCTGATGCACTGCTGCTGTTCAGAGTAGGAGACTTTTATGAAACTTTCGGGCAGGATGCTGTGAGAACCTCTCAGATCCTCGGAATTGTGCTTACCAAAAGAGCGAATGGAGATGGTCATATAGAGCTTGCCGGATTTCCGCATCATTCTGTGGATTCTTATTTGCCGAAACTGGTACGAGCCGGAATGAGAGTCGCTATCTGCGATCAGCTGGAAGATCCGAAAACCGTCAAAGGAATTGTTAAAAGAGGCGTTACAGAGCTTGTGACACCCGGAGTGACGTTCAATGATCAGGTTTTAAATTCAAAAAAGAACAACTTCCTGCTTTCCCTGCATAAAGAAAAAGAAAAGTTCGGAATTGCCATGGTAGATGTTTCTACCGGTGAGTTTTTGGTGAGTGAAGGAAATTTAGAAAAAATTCTTCATATCATCAATACTTTTGATCCGAGCGAGATTGTTTATCAGAGAAGTGTTCAATTGCCAGAACAGCTTAAAAATAAAAGTGCCTTTAAACTTGAAGACTGGGCTTTCCAATATAATTTTGCCTACGAAAAACTGACTTCCCATTTTAAAACGAAGTCTCTAAAAGGTTTTGGTATTGAAAATCTTCCGCTTGCCATTACAGCGGCAGGAGCCATTTTTGCTTACCTGGTGGAAGATACCCACCACAATCTGCTTGCCCATATTACGAAACTTCAGATTATTCCGCAGGAAGATTATCTGATGATGGACAATTTTACATTAAGAAACCTTGAAATTGTATATCCGAGTAATCCACAAGGGAAGTCGTTGCTGGATATTATTGATAAAACGTCTACTCCCATGGGAGGAAGATTACTGAGAAGAAGGATTATTCTTCCGTTAAAATCTGTAGAGGAGATCATGAGAAGGCTTTCTCTGATTGATTTTCTGAACGAAAAAGATCATCTGAAATACGAAATCTGTCAGCTGTTGAAATCCATTTCGGATCTTGACCGACTGATGGGAAAACTGGCTGCAGAAAAGATATCTCCGAAAGAACTGGGCTATCTGCGTCAGAGTTTGATCAATATTCATGAGATAAAAGCTTTGCTTCATCCGCATGCAGATGTTCTGGCCTGGCTGGAACCTTTGTTTGATATGGAAGAGCTGATCAAGTTTTTACAAAATCATCTGAATGAAGAGCTTCCGGTGAATATTTCAAAAGGAAATGTAATCAAAGCAAACATATCCGAAGAACTCGACAGATTGAGAAACCTGCAGAACAAAGGCCGCGGTTTTCTGGATGATATGTGCCAGAGAGAAATTGAAAGAACGGGAATTTCAAGCCTTAAAATAGATTTTAATAATGTTTTCGGATATTATATAGAAGTAAGAAATGCCCATAAAGATAAAGTTCCGGGTGAATGGTTAAGAAAGCAGACGCTTGTGAATGCAGAACGCTACATCACCGAAGAACTGAAAGAATATGAAAGCCAGATCCTTGGTGCCGAAGAAAAAATAGGCGTTCTGGAAAATCAGCTGTACAGAAATGTATGTGCCGAAACCATGGTCTATATGGATCAGATTCAGGGGAATTCTAATATTATTGCGCAGCTTGATGTAGCGGCAGGATTATCGGAACTGGCTGTTTCAGAAAGTTATACAAAGCCGGTTCTGAACCAGGGCTATGCTATAGATTTAAAAGAAGCAAGACACCCGATTATTGAAAACGCACTTCCTTTAGGGGAAAAATATATTCCGAATGATATCTTTTTAGATAAAGACTCCCAGCAGATCATTATGGTTACAGGTCCGAACATGGCCGGTAAATCAGCGATCCTTCGCCAGACTGCGATTGTATGTCTTTTGGCTCAGATCGGAAGTTTTGTGCCTGCAAAACATGCTGAGATCGGGGTGTTAGATAAAATTTTCACAAGGGTAGGAGCTACCGACAATATTTCTGCCGGTGAATCTACGTTCATGGTGGAGATGAACGAGGCAGCGAATATCCTGAATAATATCTCGGAGCGAAGTCTGATTCTTTTAGATGAGATCGGACGTGGAACCTCTACCTATGACGGGGTTTCCATCGCATGGGCTATTGCAGAATACCTTCACCAGCATCCTACACAGGCTAAAACCCTGTTTGCAACGCATTATCATGAGCTGAATGAAATGACCGTGAATTTTGAGAGAGTGAAAAATTTCCACGTTTCCATTCAGGAAAACAAAGGAAATATCATCTTCTTAAGAAAGCTGGTTCCGGGAGGTAGCGAGCACAGTTTTGGTATCCATGTGGCTAAACTGGCGGGAATGCCGGCAAAGGTAGTCAACAGGGCCAATGAGATCCTGAAAACCCTTGAAGCAAGCCGTACACAAAGCACCAGTACTTCTGAAAGCATCAAAAGAGTCACAGAAGAAAATATGCAGCTTTCGTTCTTCCAGCTGGATGATCCGGTTCTGGAAAATATCCGCGAAGAACTGACGAAAATAGATATCAATACACTGACACCTATTGAAGCTTTAATGAAGCTGAATTCGATAAAAAAAATGATTGGAGGTTAGTCCAATCATTTTTTTATCCTATCTGAAGATTAACAGCAGTATCCATCTTTGCCTCTCGGGCCGATAATCATGAAATGACTCGGTACACCCCTGAGTTTACACAGGCCTTCAGCACATGAAGCGCCTCCGCTGATCTCTTTCAGCTCCTTTTTCGTGAGCTTTCTGCTTTGAATGTTTGAGTTTTTCATACATCTTGATCTAATGATGATCAATACTTAGCAGCATGGTCCGTCCTGAATTCCATATACTCCGTATTGTTCTTCACCCGTTGCCGGATCAAAGCAGCTCACCACCAGTGGACAAATCGGTCTTACTCCACCGCTAATTTTCTTAAGCTCTTTTTTGGTCAGCTTTTTAGGCTGAAAATTTGATTTTTTCATAATATTTTTGTTTTGATTGTATGCTAATTTACATTTAATTTCTTTTAATTCAATGGGTTGTGATTAAAAAAATAATGTTAAAATTATCAATGAAAAATCAATAAATGCTTCTTTTACTGCATTCTCAACCTTATTTAAATAATGTGTGTTCGGGATAAGAGTTTTTTATTTTAATTATAGTCAGGAAGCCTGAATCGGCTTAGATCTTCGTAATCCAGTTAACCGTGTCAAGGTTCAAAACCTTGACACGGTTAAAACAGCCTTATTTAAAAACTAATTGATCAGAGGAATTTAAAAGTATCTAATATAAAAGACCCATTTAACTATTTCTCCAGCTTTTTATCCAACCACAAAGCAGATAAAGATCACCCTGGATTTAAATGATAATTAATGACTATTTTTGAATATGAAGAATTTATTAACCTTATTAACTGTTTTTCTGTGTATTACAGCTTTTAATGCCCAGCAGACAGATGTCCCCTCCATGAAATATGAAGACCTTGAAAAACGCATTCAGAAGGAGAATGATAAGCTTTTGGTGGTCAATTTCTGGGCCACAACTTGTGCTCCTTGTGTAAAGGAACTGCCTGATTTTATGGAGGTCAACAATAAGTTGAAGGATAACCCAAAATTTAAAATGATCCTGGTTTCGTTAGACAGATTGGTAGATAAGGAAAGAGTCATTAAGTTCATCAAAAATAAAAATCTTACCGCCGAAGTAATCCTGCTGGACGACATCAAAAGAATGAATACCTGGATTCCAAGGTTTGAAAAGAACTGGGACGGAAACATTCCCGTAACCATTTTCTATAAAAACGGCCAAAAAGTACATTTCAACGATGGCGAAATGAGCAAAGAAGATCTCGAAAAAACAATTAACGATAACTTACAATAAAATAAATATGAAAAACCTGAAAATTTTAATGGCGGCATTCATTGCCGGGCTTGGATTGCTAAGCTTTACAGCTGCAGATCATGAAAAGGAGGGATCTCAGAAAGTGAATTCACCGGCCTCTTCAAAAGGCTATGAAGTAGGAGATGCAGCGGCTGATTTTAAGCTGAAAAATATTGACGGGAAAATGGTTTCTTTAAGTGATTTTAAAAGCGCAAAAGGATTTATAGTCGTTTTCACCTGCAACCATTGCCCGTATGCCAAAAAATATGAGGACAGAATTGTAGAGCTGGATAAGAAATTCAAAAATCAGGGGTATCCGGTTATTGCTGTTAATCCCAACGATCCGAATGTACAGCCTGAAGACGGCTACAAACAGATGATCGACAGAGCCAAAGAGAAGGGCTTTACCTTCCCATATCTTGTGGATGAAGGACAGAAGGTATATCCGCTTTATGGAGCCACAAAAACACCCCACGTTTTCGTCCTGAAGAAAGAAAACGGAAAGAATATCGTGAAATATATCGGTGCCATCGACAACAACTACGAAAATCCGAATGATGTATCGGAATATTATGTTCAAGATGCGGTGAATGCCCTGATCAAGGGAGAATCTGTAAAAATGGACAAAACAGTTGCCATTGGATGTACAATCAAAGTAAAGAAATAATATATTTGCTTTAGCAATTTAACATAAGATCGGTGTTCTTTGAATACCGATTTTTTATGACCGAAAATTGAATGAGGTTGTATTTATTCAATAGGAGCGGGCTTTAGCCCGCTTAAACAATAACGAACCATAGAAAGGCTTTAGCAAAAACTTAAAACAAACATGGAGTTAAAATTCAGTCTGAAATATCTTCTTCTCACCATATTGATCTTTCTCATAGAAGTCTTGATTGCCACCAAGCTGGCAGATATCTTCTTTGTAAGAGCTTATCTCGGAGATGTTATTGTCGTGATGCTTCTCTACACTTTCGTAAAGAGTTTAGTGAAAATAAACAATGAGAAACTTATTCTTGGGATTTTTGTTTTTTCATGTATTGTAGAATTTGCACAATACTTTACGGTGGCAGAAAAACTAGGCTTCCGCCCTGGAGACTTTATGTATACCGTCATTGGAAATTCTTTCTCGTGGGTAGATATTCTGTGTTATGCTGCCGGATGCCTAATGCTGTATCTTTTTGTAAAATTAAATCCAAAAAAGGAAGAAGAACTTAGCCTGTAAACCTGGTTTTTTTCCTGTTATTCAAGGATGAAAATTAAAGACTGTCGTATTCTGTCCCTTACTTTTGTGCCGTTTTCTTCAGCAGGGATCCATTTCTCATCTTATGCTCTTTAATAAACTCATTTCTTATCGATTCATGTTCGTTGGAAGTTATTGGGTTGTCTGAAATCTGATATCTCCCCAAAAAACTCACCATTCACTTGCGAAGCAAAATTGACCATTCACGTTTCCTATCTTCCGAAACTGTCGTATTTATCTTCCGCATACTTGATGAAACGGTTCAGCAATGCTACATTGTCCTTTTCCATTGGAGAAAGCTCTTTATCTACATTATTGGACACAGGAATATACCAATCAGTCTGTTCAAAGAAATATCTGTACGTTTCCTTTTTGAAAGAATAGCCATGTCTGGCAAAAACAGAATTTTTAATGATCTCAAGATCTATTTTTCTTAAATTTTTAAGTTCCTTCTCCGTCAGTTTCTGTTTGGAAGCATTCAGTTTAAAAATAGCTTCAGAAGCCATTCTGTTTTTGGAGGTCGTATAGCTTTCTGTTTTTCCGGTTTCTTCATTGGTGTATTTTTCTACAAAATCCTTCGGATTAGACCAGTCTACGAGATCGGAATCCTGATCCAGCATAAAGTTTGGGTTGTAGACAAAGTCTTTCTTGGAAAGTTTAATGGTTTTTAAAGGCGATTTTACCGCTGTTTTATTGAAAGCATTCCATTTTCCGGTGATGCTGTCGCCGCTTAATTTTATTTCAAATCTACCGTCGGTTTTATCATTTCCGGGCTCATCCAGGACAAAAGATTTCATACTTTCATTAAAAACACCCCTGAAAGGACGCTGATTACCATTGACAATACTTTGTCCGTAAACACTGTCCTTGGTGATCCTGTTGATCTTCAAAGAAATTTTCTTATTCACGAAATCTTCATATTTTTCGCCATCGTCAGAAGTAATCATTTCTTTTCCGGCAAAATCTCCGGTATAAATTCCGTAATATTCTTTATAAATTTCAGGAACCACAACGGAATCCTTTTTAGCAATCACAGAATCTTTTCCTGTTTCGGTTATTTTCCCATCTTTCTTACAGCTCAGCAGAGAGACTGCCAGCAAAGAGATAAGGGTGTAATTTAAAATTTTCATATATGTTTTTTTGTTATTAGGTATTCAATTAAAAGGATATTGGGAATCCAGCCCAGCCATGCGATAATCTGGTAGACATCCATAGGATTTGGGTGGAATAAATATACAATAATTACTTTCCAGATTCGTAAAGTGAGGGCAGATAAAGTGAGTGCAAAACTACGCCACATCCACTGCTTATGTTCCTTAAACCTTTTCTGTCTTGCAGCTTGATAGGCTTTATACGTAGAAAACCACCATAGAGAGCCTAAAATAACGAATGACATTTTGGAAAGGTAGCCTCCGTTGGCAAAAAATCCCATGTAGATTCCAGAGGGTGCGGCTAGAATTAGAATTAAAAAAATGTAGACTTTTCCAATATTCCTATGAAAGTTTTTAATCCCGAAATCCTTTCTGAGAATAGCCAGAAATCCGGAAAACAGCACAAAAATACTGGTATACACGTGGGTGTAGAAAAACGAAAGATATTCCGGCCTGTCCTGAACTTCCGTCTGCTTGATCATCAGAAAGCTTACATTCGGATTGAAGGGAATATATTCGAGGGTAATTTTAAGCATCAGCCAAAAAAAATATCCAAACCCCACAATCAAAAGGGTTTTCAAGATAGAAGGGATATATTTCCTGGCGGGAAGCATATTATATTTAGTCGAAATTAACGACAAAAGGAAGATTGTACCATGTCAATATGGGAGATCCTTTGTAGGTTGCAGGTGCCCATTTAGTCTTTATAGAGTTGATGGTTCTTTCTACTTCCCGGTTAAGATCTTCATTACTTCCGGTTACAGTCACTTTTTCTATTTCTCCATTAATGTTAACTGCAAATTTTGCTTTGGACCGTAATTCTCCTTTACCTCCTTTTATACGGTTTACTCTTATTTTTTGACTCACGATGGTCATAAACTGTCTGATTCCTCCCGGGTATTCCGCTGGTTTCTGATCTTCTGGATCACGACGATCGCTGGAAGAATCTGTAGCAGGAGCCTTTGTTTCCTGAACCTGTGAAAATGCAGTCACTGATAAGAAAATCAGAGCTAATACTGTTATTTTTTTCATATCTCCAAATGATTTAAATGTTGTGAAATAAGCCATCCTTCACTCCAGCAAGCCTGAAAATTAAAACCTCCCGTCACCGCATCAATATTCAGAACTTCACCGGCAATATGGAAATTGGGAAGAAGTTTTGAAGTCATGTTTTTGAAGTTAATTTCCTTTAAATCAACACCTCCGGCGGTCACAAACTCATCTTTAAACGTAGATTTTCCTGTAACCTTAAGCTTTTTTCTGCAAAGGTTTTCAAGGATCTTTTGCATTTCTTTTCCAGAAATTTGGGAAACTTGCTTATTAAGGTCAACTTTTGAAACATCAAGTACTTTTTGCCAGAACCTGTTGGTGACATCAAAGATCTTTGCCTGCCCAATTGTCTTTTTCGGATTGGACTGTTTAAAATTATGGAAACTTTCTTCTGCTTCATCCATAGATTTTGAAATAAAATTCACTTCGATCTCAAAATGATACTTTGATTTGGCCAGACTTATCGCTTCCCACGCTGAAATTTTCAGAACAGCTGGTCCGGAAAGGCCCCAATGGGTAATCAATAAAGGTCCGCTTTCCTCAGTTTTTAAAGCAGGAATTGAAATTTCGGCATTTTCAAAGCTGGTTCCGGGAATATCCTGTAACAGCTCATCTTTAATATTGAATGTAAAAAGAGATGGAACAAGATCCACGATCTTATGACCCAGATTTTCAATGATCTTCAATGATTTCGGAGAACTTCCGGTCGTATAAACGACATAATCCGCCTGAAAATCTCCCAAACTGGTCTTGACAAGATATTTTTCACCCTGTTTTTCAATTTCCTTAACGGAACATTTTGTTTTAACCTCTACTTTTTTATTCTGAATTTCAGTCTGGAAAGTATTGATAATGGTCTGTGAAGAATTGCTTTCCGGAAATACCCGGTTGTCATTCTCTATTTTCAAAGGAACACTGCGTTGGTCAAACCAATCCATCGTATCCCCTGGTTGAAATTTAGTGAAAACACTTAACAATTCCTTGTTACCCCTCGGGTAAAACTGAACCAGTTCCCGGGGATCAAAACAGGCATGGGTGACGTTGCAACGTCCGCCGCCAGAGATTTTTACCTTCTGAAGTACATCCGAGTTCTGCTCCAGGATGGTAATGCTGTATTTTTTTTCGTCAAGATTCGATGCACAGAAAAAGCCTGCTGCACCGCCTCCGATAATGATGATCTGTTTCATGTATGGGTAATCTTATGCTGAAGATTATTTTTTCAAAAGTACAATTTTTATAAACCATCTTATTTGAGTAATTTTGAAGAATATAATTTAATCATACTAAAAACAACTTTTACATGATTTTTTACCATAAATTCGAAGTACGCTGGAGTGATCTTGATGCCAATAAGCACTTAGCCAATTCATCATATGTACAGTACTGTGCGCAGTCCAGAATGGCCTTTATGACCAAAGAAAAAATGGGAGTTACCCAATTGAGCCGATGGGGAATCGGGCCGGTGATCATGCATGAAAGATATTCTTTCTTCAAAGAGATCTATGCAGACCAAACGGTTATTGTAAGTCTGGAGATCGATGGATGCTCAGAAGACTCTTCAATCTACAGATTTGTCCATAAATTCTATACGCCGGACGGAGTGCATTGTGCTACTGCGGAAGCTACAGGAGTATGGATTGATATGATGCTGAGAAAAATGACGACTCCACCGGATGATGTGGTAGAAGCAATGAATAAATACAAAAGCCCTGAAACCATCGTGATGAGCAGAGAAGATTTCAAAAAACTTCCATTCCGTCCTGATAATGTGGATCCGGCAGAATTCACGAAATAGTATTCAAGGTTAATGTTCAAAGTCATGGACATTTAAAAAAGAAAAAATTATGTTTGAAGATAAATCACAGGAACTGACCCCGATTTCCAAATTAGGAGAATTCGGTCTTATAAAGCACTTGACAGAACATTTTCCACTGTCCAACGAGTCTTCGCAACTTGGAGTGGGAGATGATGCAGCTGTTATCAATCCTGGAAATAAAAAAGTTGTTCTTACAACAGATGTCCTTGCAGAGGGTGTTCACTTTAACTTAGGCTACGTTCCTTTAAAGCATTTAGGGTACAAAGCGGTTGTCGTGAATCTTAGCGATATTGCAGCCATGAATGCGGTGCCTACACAAATTTTGGTTTCTCTTGCCGTTTCCAACCGTTTTCCGGTGGAGGCTTTGGAAGAGATTTATTCCGGGATCCAGGCAGCATGTACAAGATATAAGGTTGATCTGATTGGAGGAGATACCACAAGCTCCAATTCCGGATTGGTGATGAGCATCACGGCTGTAGGAATTGAGGATGATGAGAATATTGTAAAAAGAAGCGGGGCAAAACCGAATGACCTTCTGGTGGTAAGTGGAGATCTTGGCGGTGCTTATATGGGGCTTCAGATCCTTGAAAGAGAACACGCTGTTTTCCTTGCAGATCCAAATATGCAGCCGCAAATGGAAGGTTACGACTATATTCTGGAAAGACAGCTTAAACCTGAAGCGAGAACAGACGTGAAAACAATCTTAGAAGAATTGGATATCAAACCGACTTCAATGATCGATATTTCGGACGGTCTGGCTTCCGAAATCCTTCATCTTTCTGATCAGTCCAAAACAGGATTCAGACTGTATGAAGAAAAGGTTCCGATGGACAGCCTGACGATCTCCACAGCGGATGAATTGAACCTTAATCCTGTCATGACAGCATTAAGTGGTGGGGAAGATTATGAATTACTGTTCACCATTTCTCCGAATGATTTTGATAAAATTAAAAACCACCCTGATTTTACAATCATTGGTCATGCAGTAGATAATGAAGAAGGGAATTATATGGTTGCAAGAGGCTCCAATCAGCTTGTTCCACTTACGGCGCAGGGATGGGATGCTTTTTTAAATAAGTAAGATGTTTACCATTACATTACTGCCAAGCTTAGTTATTGTTACATTTATCATTGTAACCCTTTATAAACATTATGTAAAAAAACGACCACAGGATCTTAAGGGATCATTGGGCTTTGTTTTAGTTTTTGTATTGGTTTGGAGCTTGATTTATTATTTAATTTTTAGTTGAAAAAAGAGAAGAATAGATCAATACGGAAGATAATAAGCTGGTAGCATACACAGATTATATTTAATTTTGAATATTGTAGAAAACCGCAGCACTTTTTTTGCTGTGGTTTTTGTTTACCTGAACAACATTAAAGAAAGACACCGATGAATTCATCAGAAAAAAACATTCCCGTCCATCACCTCACCTCTGAGCAATTTCAGCTAACGACTCTGGATAGCGGACATCCGGAGAACTTTAATGATGTTCACCGGCATAATTTCTTTGAAATCATCTGGTTCAGACAAGTGAAGGACAACAGCAGTTTAGAACTGGATTTTGAACATCACTCTCTCAAAAATAACCAGATTTGTATCATCGCACCCGGACAGGTTTTCAATATGAAACTGAGAGGTGAAAAAGGCTATGTGCTGGCCATAAGCCGGGAAATATTTAAAGAAGCCTGCGATATAGAAACGATTCTCACAGGAGGAACGTGCCCTTTTTCTTTAGATCCTCAAAGCGCAGAAACCTGCAGCACCATTATTTCGCTGATGGAAAAGGAATATAATGCGACATCAAGGATGGACTTATTAAAAACCTACCTGAGAGCATTCTGTATCATTATCACAGAGCAGATCAATCAGCAGGATTCTTCAATTAATGACAGACAACGCATTCAAAAGCTGATAAGTCTGATCGAAGAGCATTATACCGTTGAGAGAGATACAGGCTTCTATGCGGATCAGATAAAAGTAAGTGCCCATCATCTGAATGATATTGTCCGCCTTTCGAGAGGAACGACGGTGAAAAAGATGATCGCCCAACGATTGGTACTCGAAGCCAAAAGAGAACTCAGTTTTGGGGCTTTAACCGTTAAAGAAATTGCTTTTAAACTGGGGTTCAGTGATGCCTCTTATTTCTCCCGCTTTTTCAAAAAACATACAGGCCAGAACCCTGATGGATTTAAAGGCGGAAAAGAGTAGTTATATATCAGACACAAGACACAAGACATCAGATATCAGATTTCTAGGTTGAGGCTAAGGCTGAGATTGAGAAACGTCAATGGTCAATTTTGCTGCGCAAGTGAATGGTGAATTTTTGGGTAGATATTAGACACAAGACATCAGATTTCAGACAGCCCATAACCCTCCAACTCCAAAACCCTTGTTACATGACTCATAACTCATCACTTCCCGAAACTCTTAAACCCTCAAACCCTCCGACTCTCAAACTCTTACCGCGCATCCTCAGTTTGTGCTGGTCTTCCTTCAGTTCCTGTATTGAAGTGCTTTGTTTTTTAGAGGAATTTTGCAGGAAGAAAAACCGCCTCTGCGGAACCTTTAATGATTGACTGATCCCTTTATGAGAAATTTAAGTATCGTAGTGTTTGTTCTGGCACTCCTCAACACCCTTGAATCACTGAGTATAGACCTTTATCTGCCGGCCTTCCCAAGCATGGCCCAGATTTTCCAGACCGATATCGGACATATTCAGATTTCTATTTCTGTGTTTTTTGCAGGATTTGCCTTCGGACAGCTGCTTTGGGGCCCTTTATCTGACAAAACTGGCCGTAAACCGATGCTCTATTGTGGACTTTTACTTTTTATTATAGGAGCGACTGCGATATTTTTCACAGAAAACATTTACGTATTATGGGCGATGCGTTTCTTACAGGCTTTCGGTGGAAGTGCCGGAATAGTCATTGGCCGTGCTATAGTTATTGATCTTTACGACAGGCAGAAATCTGTAGCCATCTTTTCACAACAATCCCAGATAAGCGGAATTGCCCCCATTGTAGCTCCATTGCTGGGAAGTGTGTTTCTTAAATTCTGGGGATGGAACAGTTCGTTTGCTTTTTTAATGATTCTTGGCCTTATAACCCTATTCATGGTATACAAATACGTTCCGGAAACCAATTCGAAAATGACACTTCCGGACCATACAGAAGATGAAAAAGGATTAAAAGATCACCTGAAAACGATACTTTCCAATAAAGAATTTATCAGCAGTACAATGATCGGGAGCATTGCTTTTGCCTCTCTGATCATCTATATTTCCAATGCCCCGTTTTTATTTATGGAGCTTCACGGATTCTCCAGCGGTGTTTTCAGTTTTATATTTGGTTTTAATTCATTGGCCTTAATAACAGCAGCGTACCTTACGCCTAAATTGATTAAAAGAATAAGCGATACAAAGCTTCTATTAGCAGCAACTCTTTTACTGCTGATTGTATGCAGTCTTCATATCCTGATTGCCGCCGGAAACCTTTCTGTCGCACTGGAAATTATGCTGCTGTATCTATCACTGCTGGCGATAGGAGTTCTTTTTCCCATTACTTCCGCGCATGCTTTATCTCCCTTTAAGGAAGGACGTGGAACAGCGGCTGCCGTGATGGGATTTATGCAGCTGATGGTTACTTTTTTACTCTCAGGATTGGCTGGGTTTTTAGAAGCAGACTCCATAATGCCGATGGTTTTCATGCGTGCAGGGATCGCATTAATCGCCGTTTGGTTTGCGTATCGTTCATTTAAGAGCAAGAAAGTTCCTATAGAACTGGAGAGCCCCAAAGGGGCGATTTAACCAAATAAATTACGTTCAGGATTTGCTCGGCTTCTAGAAGTAGATTTGATCATGCCGATGGTTTTCATGCTGGCTGGCATTGTATTTATTGCAGTTTGGATTGCAGGATTGGAGAGCCCCAAGGGGGCGATTTAGCCAAAAAATAGGATGAAGTCCTATTTTATGTCACCGTTCTTTTATGTCATCCAGTTTATACATCATCCTGCCATTTTTCCGCTTGGTCATACCATTCGGACACTTAATCAAGTAATTTTTGTAACCGACCTCCAAAAGTATCTCTTTGCATAAAATTTAAATTATGAAGAGAAATCTTTTGGCCGCTGCCAGCTGCCTGTTGGGCTATTGGGCCAGTGCTCAAACCGGAATATCCGGTGAACTTAAAACGGAATATATCCCTTTTTCCAATTACATTCGTCCGGAAGACAGTACGAAAACCAATTCTAAGAGCGATTTTAAAAGAGTAGACCTCAATCTCAGCATTCCATTGTCAATGAAAAAAGACAGCAGTGGAAGAGTAAAAGCGTGGTCACTTCTTTTGAGTAGCTCTTATGCAAAAATGAAGCATAAAGACTATGAAAAGCAGCTGTTTCCTGATCAGATGCTGAATGCACAGGTCGGAATCCAGCATATCAGGCCTTTAGGGAAAAAATGGAGTCTGATGATGATGGCTTCAGTGGGAGTCTATACTGATCTTGAACAAATAAGTTCCGATGATATTCTGGGACAGGGTGGAGTGTTGTTTATCAGACATTTTAATCCTAATCTGGCACTTGGAGCAGGTCCTGTACTTACAACAGCTTTCGGGGTTCCTATGATTCTGCCTTGGATTTACTTCGATTGGAAAACAAACGGAAAAATTAAATTGAAGATCAATTTCCCCGAAGGAATGGAAGCCGGTTATATGTTTACCGATAAATTTGCTTTGAAGGCAGTTGTCAACCTTAGCGGTATGACGGTGGAAAGGAAAAAAGACGGAAAATCTATGCTGCTAGGCTACCAGCAAATAACTGCCGGAATCAGACCAGAGCTTAAGTTGAATGACAAACTTAGTCTCGGTTTAACAGGTGGAACAGCTCTGTTGAGAAGTTTTAATGAAAACGACAGAAAGATCAAGAATATTTTCAAAGACAAAAAAATGATGGATCCGAAGTTCGCCAGCACATTGTATGTAGCGGTATCGCTGAGGTGGAATTTGCCATAGGACAAAGATGGAAGCGGGGAAATGGAAGTTACTATTCGACAATTATTAGCTTATAGACAATTGATTATAAATGTCTTATAGATTTAAATAAAAAAGGCATAAAATTGTTTTTAACAACTTCAATAACCTCCCTCTTCCTGCTCCCTGCTTCCATCTTCCCTTCTAAACTATTTACTAATAAGCTTCTTATACACCACCTGATTCAGCAGCTCCTCTTTTCTGGTACGCGAAATGGGAAGCTCTGTTTTATTGATGAACAGACGGCCGCCGGAGATCATATCAATATGGGTGATGTTGATCAGAAACGATTTATGGATTCTGAAAAAATGTTCTGATGGCAGAGATTCCTCGATGGCTTTCATCGTCTGATGGATCACCAGGGATTTATCTTTAAAATGCAGTTTTGTATAATTCTGCATGCTTTCGATATACAGAATATCCACCCAGGATACTTTGATGAAGCTGTCGGACTGCCTTACATAGAGAAAAGGATCATCAAAAGGAGAGTTTTTCTTCATCTTTTCAGAGACAATAAACTGCTGCTGCGCTTTGTTCACGGCCTGGTAAAAACGGTTGAACGCAATAGGTTTCAAAAGATAATCCACCACCTGCAGACGATACCCTTCCAACGCATATTCTGAATAAGCGGTCGTAAGAATGGCTAAAGGTGGATTTTCAAGCTGCTCCAGAAATTCAAGACCCGTTAAATAAGGCATATTGATATCCAGAAATAGAAGATCAATTTCTTTTTCCTTTACAATGGTATCGGCTTCCAGTGCGGTGGCGCAAGTGCCTTCCACGGATAAAAAGTCGATCTGGTCTGCCAGTTCTTTAAGGTGGAATCTCGCCAAAGGCTCATCATCGATGATAAGGCATTTCATTTTGGGAATATTACTGCTCATTGTTGTCGGATAATTGTAAGGTTAAAGTTACTTTATATACATTATCGGCCGCCACAATGGTAAGCTCGTGAGCACCCGGATACTGTAATTTTAAACGTTTTTGTACATTCTGAAGGCCGATTCCGCCGGAACCTTCTTTCTTTTTGTGAGTGGCCAGCTCTGAATAACAGTTTTCGATATAAAATAAAAGAAAACCGTCTTTCTCCATGCAGGAAATCTTTACATAACCCTTATGTCCGGGCAGTCTGCATACATATTTAAATGCATTTTCGATGAATGGAACCAGCAGGAGAGGTGCAATGAATGATTTCTTATTTCCGAGACCCCAGTCTGCAGTCACTTCCAGCTCATTGCCCCATCTTAATTTTTCCACTTCTACCAGATTTTGTAGATGTTCAATATCCTGACCCAAAGGAACCAGACTCTGGCTGCAGTGATAAAGCTGATACCGTAAAATATCCGAAAATTTAAGCAACAGATAATCTGCAAGTTTCGTGTCATTTTTCATCAGAATATGAATATGATTCAGAATATTGAAAACCACATGAGGATTGATCTGATCTTGCAATAATTTCAGTTGATTCTCCAGATGTGCCTGTTGAAGAAGGATATGATCCCGTTCTATTCTTCCGTGTTCCTGATAAAATTTAATTCCACAGGCTGATCCGTTAATCAGAAAAGAAGCAGGCAGCGCCAGATAGAACCCTTTCCATAAAAAGGGAAGATGATCAACAAAATCCTGCGGAAGTTCATTCTTTGAATTGACTTCAATATATGTGAAGATCAGAGAATAAATAAAACTCAGAAAAAGGATAACTGCGGTTGCCTGAACCAGAAATAATTTCATCCTTTTTGCCCGCAAAGCACTGGGAAGAAGCCTTGTGGTGAGAAAGTGAGTGAAAAAAAATGAAGTAATGACAAGGGCAATAGTCTGGAATACAGCAGAAGGTTTGTCAGAATTAGCCTGAAAGTTGATGTACACAGCCGCTGCAAAAACGAGCCAGAACATCGTAACAAAAATATATTCTCTTAAAATAAAAGGTTTTGTCATGGAAGAGGATCAAGTTGGTTTATAAAAAATTAGAAACTGCAGGGCGCAGTTTCTAATACGTAAAGATAATTTAAGTTTTTAGAATAAGAAATATCCTATTCCGAGCGTAAAGCTATGCGGCTTAGATTTGAAATCTTTGCTGATGCTTGAAAGCCCTGTTTCATACCTTAGGTCGGCAGTAAAATTTTTATAATCCACACCGACACCTCCCGTGATTCCGATATTGGATTTGTCAAAGTTTTTAAAGCCATCCTGTAATGCTTTGGACGTTGATAAATTATTCTTAAAAGCATAGCTGTAAACTCCTCCGGCAAATGCTCTTACGTTAAAATCCTTTTTGTTGATTATCTTATAACCAACTACAACCGGTATGTCAATAGAATTCCAGCTTAATTTTGCTGAGCTTCCGTCGTTAGTGTTGAAAGACGTTTTTCTTTTGTTGAATAAGGCTTCTCCTTGTACATAAAGGCTTCCGAAATCCATTCTTGTCATGATTCCTCCCTGATAGCCGAACCCGTATTTCCCTTCCAATGTGGAGGACCCCGAAGAGGTTTTTGTAAAATTTGCCCCACCTTTGATCCCGATGTGGAAAGCTGGAGTCTGTTGTGCCTTGGTCTCTATAAAACCGATGATGCATAATAAAAATGTGCTTAGTGCTAAAAACTGCTGTTTCATAAATTGCTTTTAATAATTTGATGCAAAGCAACAGCTATGGAAAGTGGAATGAAACTTTATTTGATGAACGGCAGGGATGCTTTGACAAGGATCTGTTTTTAACGGAAAAAGCAAAAAAAAAATCGGAAGAGGGTACTTCCGATAGATATCTTTTTAAAATGGTTCTAAATCTTCACAATTGGATGGTGGAATACATCCTCCGGTACCGCCGCCGCCAGGATTTCCTCCGCCTACGGAAACACATCTTCCAGGGTTTCCGTCATCATCCATCTCACAGGCTTTTCCGAAAGTACATTCACAGTCTGTCCAGCAGTAGGCAGAATCACCGTTCATGTGACAGCCGTTTACGCCTCCTCCAAGGATAGTCGACAGATCTTTTCTTGAAAATTTTTTGATTTTTTTCATAGTAAATTGATTTTTAAAGTTAATAGTCTGATGTTTAAGTAAATATAATCAAAAAATTAAATTCTTTTCATCAATCGGAGAAATAATAGATAAAAACTGATTATAATGCAAAAGAAACAACCCACTGCATTTGCAATGGGTTGATCTGTATTATTTACTGAAGTTTAACTGTAAAGGAAGGCTCACCACAGAAAGGACTGGCCGTCCATTAGATTCTGCAGGTTTCCATTTGCCCTTATCCTTGATACGGTAAAAACCGGCTTCTATAAAAGCGTTCACATCTTCATTATTCCCTTTTACTTTCACATTGTAGGCATTCCCTTTGGAATCTAAAATAAATTTTAGGGTTACTTTATAGGGATTGACTGCGAAATTCAGGAAAGTGAGATCTACAGCTTCATTTAAAAGCTTTTGGAAAGCAGCCTTTCCGGTTTCATATTCCGCTTCTTTGGTAATTTTAGGTGCCATGGGAGGCGGAACATCCGTTATCATTTTCTTTTCCTCCTCAGAAATCTTCTCTAAGGCATTTTGATAGGACGCTATTTTTGCTTCCGTAAGGAGCCACTCCTGCTTGGTTCTTTCATCATTAGGCTTCGGATATTTCTTGTACAGAGACTTTATTTTTCTGTCATATTTTGAATCAGCCTTCTCAAATTCAGAGACCTGCGCACTGCTGAATGCAAAAATGAACAGGAAGGCTAATGCTGAAAGTTTCTTCATCAGTATTAAGCTTTTACGATATTAATAATCACTTCAACTGCTTTTTCCATGCTTTCCAGCGCCACATATTCATAAGGTCCGTGGAAGTTCATCCCTCCCGCAAAAATATTAGGACAAGGAAGTCCCATATAAGACAGCTGAGCTCCGTCTGTTCCTCCTCTTATAGCCTTGATTTTAGGCTCAATATCAGCTTCTTTCATCGCTTTTGCAGCAAGATCAATGATGTGCATTTTTCCTTCAAACTGCTGCTTCATATTACGGTACTGCTCTTTGATTTCAACTTCAGCAGTTCCTTCACCATGTTTTTGGTTGAATTCAGCTACTTTTTCCTCCATGAATTTTTTTCTGGCCTCATACTTTTCTTCATCATGATCACGAATGATGTATTGAAGCTTAGCCTCAGAAATATCAGCGGTGATGTCCATTAAGTGATAGAAACCATCAAATCCTTTAGTGGTAGCCGGAGTTTCATTGGCAGGAAGCAACTGGATAAATTCAGCGGCTAAAAGAGCTGCATTAATCATTTTTCCGTAAGCATAACCTGGGTGAACGCTCAATCCGTGGATTTTTACGACAGCTCCTGCAGCATTAAAGTTTTCGTATTCCAGTTCTCCAACTTCACTTCCATCCATCGTATAAGCCCATTCTGCACCGAATTTAGCGACATCAAACTTATGAGCGCCTCTTCCGATTTCTTCATCCGGTGTAAATCCTACGGCGATTCTTCCGTGCTTGATTTCCGGGTGAGCGATGAGGTATTCAGCAGCGGTTACAATTTCTGCACATCCTGCTTTATCATCAGCTCCAAGAAGGGTATTTCCGTCTGTTGTAATAAGCGTTTGCCCGATATATTTTTTTAAGCTTTCAAATTTTGAAGAAGACAGCGTAAATCCTGTAGTTTCATTCAAAAGAAGATCTCCTCCGTCATAGTTTTCCCAAATCTGAGGTTTTACATTTTCCCCGCTGAAATCCGGAGACGTATCGTAATGCGAAATAAATCCTATGGTAGGCGTGTTGTCATTGTCAAGGTTAGAAGGAACATATCCCATAATATACCCGTTGTCGTCAATGGAAACATCTGCCAGGCCGATCGTTTTCAATTCCTCTGCAATATACTTTGCAATGTCCCACTGTCGCGGGGTAGAAGGGGTTGCTTCGCTTTCCGCATCACTGGTTGAATATATTTTTACATAGGCGAGAAAACGGTTCAGTAATTTCTCTTTCCACAATGGATTGAATTCTATTATACTCATCGATCATAAATTTCCAACAAATATACAATGTAAATTTTTCAAAACTGAACTTTGAGGGATATTTTCAGAAGGTTGTGGGGATTGATTTTTTTAATCTCAGGCATCCATTTCGATAATCAAATAAATTGTTATAACTTGCATCAATTATGATGTCCAAACGTTGCAAATATGCTTTGAAAGCGATGGTTAGATTGGCAAGAAACTACAACCAGGGATTTTTGTCAACGGGTATTATTGCACAGGATGAGAACATTTCCAAAAAATTTTTAGAGCAGATTCTTCTCGAACTCAAAAGAGCCAAACTAGTCAACAGCAAGCAGGGAAACGCAGGTGGATATTATCTGCTAAAGTCTCCAGACGACGTTTCGTTGGCAGATATCTACCGAATTTTCGAAGGCCCGATTGCCTTAACGCCTTGTATTTCATTGAATTTCTACGAACCTTGCGATGACTGTATCGATGAGGCCACTTGCTATCTCAGAAATGAACTGATGATCGTAAGGGAAAAAACAAGAAAAAGCATGATGGAAGCGACTCTTACTTCCTTTATAAAAAACAGCTGAAATTTTTTTTAATTTTTATATCCTACTAATTTGGTAGGATAAATAGGATTTATATATATTTGCAGGAGTTAATTTCAATTCAAAATGGAAAATACCCTGAAAATAGAATTCAATCAATTACTGGAAAAGGCCTCTTCAGGTGCTTTCAATGATGATTTTTTAGAAATTCTTGCCAACAGGTTTTCTGGGCAGGTCATCTTTTCTACCAGCTTCAGTTACGAAGATCAGGTAGTGACTCATCTGATAAAAAACCTGAATATTGATATTTTCACACTGGATACGGGAAGACTTTTTGAGCAGACTTACGAAACCTGGACTTCCTCCAGAGCTTTCTTCAAAAAAAATATTAAAGCGTATTATCCGGACCCGGAATCGCTGCAACAGTTTGTTTCAGAAAACGGACCGGATTCCTTTTATCAATCTGTAGAAAAGAGAAAAGCCTGTTGTAATATCCGGAAGGTTATTCCTCTAAAAAGAGCACTTCAGGGATACAAGGTCTGGATCACAGGTTTAAGATCCGAGCATTCAGCAGGCAGAAAAGAAATGCCACAGCTGGAATGGGACCCGGATCACCAGATCATCAAGTTTCATCCCATCCTTCACTGGACGACAGAACAGGTGACAGATTATGTACAAGCTAATCATCTTCCTTATAATCACCTTCACAAAAAAGGATTTGTAAGCATCGGATGTGAACCCTGCACCAGAGCGATCAAAGAAGGGGAAGATTTCAGAGCCGGAAGATGGTGGTGGGAAGATGCTGATAAAAAGGAATGTGGCTTACATGTTCATCAATAAAAAAATAAAATATGTCATTATATCATTTGAATTATTTAGATCAGTTAGAAGCTGAATCCATCTATATTTTACGGGAAGTGGCGGGACAGTTTGAGCGTCCGGCTTTACTTTTCAGTGGCGGAAAAGACAGTATTGTACTGGCTCACTTGGCTGCCAAAGCATTTCCTCACGGAAAAATTCCTTTCACTTTTGTTCATGTGGATACAGGACACAATTTTCAGGAAGTTTTAGACTTCAGGGATCAGCTGACCACAGAGATCAATGTAGATTTGATCGTAAGAAAAGTAGAAGACACCATCCATAAAAGAAAGCTGACGGAACCCAAAGGGAAATTCCCCAGCAGAAACTGGCTGCAGACCTTTACCCTTCTTGACACGATTGAAGAATTCGAATTTGATGCATGCATAGGAGGAGCAAGAAGAGATGAGGAAAAAGCCAGAGCCAAAGAAAGGATATTCTCAGTTCGGGATGAGTTTGGACAATGGGATCCTAAACTTCAGCGACCGGAGTTGTGGAATATTTTCAATGGAAAAATTCAGAAAGGAGAAAATGTAAGAGTATTTCCAATCAGCAACTGGACAGAACTTGATGTCTGGAATTATATCCGGAGAGAAAATATTAGCTTACCATCTATTTACTTTTCGCATGAAAGAGAAGTGGTAGATCTCAACGGACAGTGGATTGCAAATTCTGAGTTTGCAGTTCTTGATGAAAGTGACAGGGTTACCACCAAAAGAATACGTTACCGCACCGTAGGAGATATGACGTGTACTGCGGCAGTAGAATCTGACGCTGTTACAGTAGACACTGTGATTGAAGAAATCGTTGCCACCAGAATTTCCGAAAGAGGAGAAACCAGAATTGACGACCGTGTGACGGAAGCGGCCATGGAAGACCGAAAGAAAGGAGGGTACTTTTAAGCTATAAATAATAAGCAGCATAATAGCAGCACAACAGTAATTCACAGCGAGTGTATCGCTCATCATTAATCATTTTTAAAAAGACAAACGTGGATATATTAAGATTTATAACAGCAGGAAGTGTGGATGACGGGAAAAGCACCCTCATCGGCAGACTGCTTTACGATAGCAAAAGTATTTTGCAGGATCAGCTGGAAGTCCTTGAAAAACATTCTAAAAATAAAAATGAAGACGGCGTAGATCTGGCGCTTTTAACGGATGGGCTTCGGGCAGAAAGGGAACAGGGAATCACCATTGATGTGGCCTACCGATACTTTTCGACTTCAAAAAGAAAATTTATCATCGCAGATGCTCCGGGACACGTTCAGTATACCAGAAATATGATTACTGGAGCTTCCAACTCAGATCTGATGGTGATTCTGATCGACGCCAGAAAAGGAGTTATTGAGCAGACCAGAAGACATTCCATCATCGCTTCGTTACTTAAATTGAAAAAAGTAGCTGTTGCGATCAATAAAATGGATATGGTGGACTATTCGGAAGAAGTTTTTGAAACCATTAAAGCAGATTATTCTAAGATTGCAGAAGGTCTGGGTTTAAATGATGTCACCTATTTCCCGATTTCCGCACTGAAAGGAGATAATATTGTTTCTCTTTCATCCACAACAGATTGGTATCATGGAAGTTCACTGCTCGATTATCTGGAGGAGGTAGAACTTGATGATGTGCATAACAGCGGAAGCCGTTTCCAGGTGCAGTACGTCATCCGTCCACAGACAGAAGAGCTTCACGATTACCGTGGATATGCGGGACAGATCATCAGCGGAAGTTTTAAGAAAGGAGATAAAATAGCGATACTTCCGGCAGGAATTATTACTGAAATAGCAACCATAGAAGTGAATGGTGCTGAAGTTCAGGAAGCATTTGAAGGGCAGCCTGCTGTCATCCAGATTACAGAAGACATCGATGTGAGCCGTGGAGATTTCTTTGCCTCCGCAGAAGAGCTTCCCAATGTTGAAAAAGAAGTGGAAGTATTGCTGTGCTGGCTCGATCATAAAAGCCTGCAGCCGGGGAATAAATACCTGATACAGCATCACAGCAGACAGTTGAAAGCGGTGGTAAAACACGTAGACTACAAAATTAATGTCAATACGCTGGAGCAGGAAGCCTCAGAAGGAGAAATAAAACTTAACGAAATCGCGAAAGTAACCATTAAAACTGCACAGCCTTTGGTTTTTGATGATTTTATAAGCAATAAGAAAACAGGATCGGCAATTTTGGTAGATGAAACTTCCAATGCGACGGTTGCGGCATGTATAATTCAGTAAGACATGAAAGTTTCAGAGCATTTTATTAAGAAAATCCTTGAAAAAAAACAGGGTGGTTCTCAGAGATTCTTTGACAAAAGGAAGATGGAAATTTTTGTTACAGACCTGTATAATGCACTCTTCCTTCCTGAAAAAAATAATACGGAAGATCAGCTTCATGAGAAGTTTGAGGATTTACAGAAAATTCTTTTTGATCTAATAAAGAATGCTTCAGAAGATGAGGTTTTTGCTAAAGAACAGACTGACAAGTTGTTTCTCGCATTACCTGATATCTACAGCACACTGATTCTGGATGCCGAATCTATTTTAGAATTTGATCCCGCTACAGAATCACTGGAAGAAATCCTCCTCTCATATCCCGGCTTTTTTGCCACGTATGTATATCGGATCTCTCATCAGCTTTGGATTCAAAAGGTAAAAATATTGCCCCGAGTAATCTCAGAATATGGCCACAGCAAAACCGGAATAGACATTCATCCGGGTGCGGTGATTGGAAAATATTTCTTTATCGACCACGGAACCGGAATCGTGATTGGAGAAACAACTGAGATCGGAAATCATGTGAAACTGTACCAGGGCGTAACGCTCGGAGCTTTAAATGTTTCAAAGGATAAAGCCAATGAGAAAAGGCATCCCAATATCGAAGACCATGTCATTATTTATTCCGGAGCCACTATTTTAGGAGGGAATACAACCATAGGCAGAGACAGCATCATCGGAGGAAATGTATGGATCACACAAAACGTTCCTTCCGGCTCTATGGTCTATCATAAAAGTGAAATAAAAATAAAAGATAACGGAACCCTTCCCGAATCTTTAACATTTGTGATATAAAAACAACAAAAAACAATATAAAATTGAATCGGTATGAAGTTCCAAAACACACTAGAAACCATCGGAAATACCCCGGTCGTAAAAATTAATAAGCTTTTCGATACCGGACATGAAGTCTGGATCAAACTGGAAAAAGCCAATCCCGGAGGAAGCATTAAAGACAGAATAGCTTTATCCATGATAGAAGATGCTGAAGCTAAAGGATTGCTGAATGAAAACAGTGTCATTATAGAACCTACCAGCGGAAATACAGGCATCGGACTTGCCCTGGTAGCCGCTGTAAAAAACTATAAGCTTATTCTGGTGATGCCCGAAAGCATGAGTTTGGAACGCCGGAAAATTATGGAATCTTACGGAGCCGAGTTCGTTCTGACTCCAAGAGAAAAAGGAATGAAAGGTGCCATTGAGAAAGCGGAAGAGCTAGCAAAAGAAACTCCAAATTCATGGATCCCAAGACAGTTTGACAATCCTGCTAACGTTAAAGTTCATATTGAAACCACTGCCCAGGAAATTCTGAAGGACTTTCCGGAAGGACTGGACTACCTGATCACAGGCGTAGGAACCGGCGGCCATATCACCGGACTTGCACAGGTATTGAAACAGAAATTTGCTAATATCAAAGTGATTGCTGTAGAACCCGAATTATCCCCGGTTCTTAGTGGAGGAGCTCCGGCGCCGCATCCGCTTCAGGGCTTGGGAGCAGGATTTGTTCCTTCAATCCTTGATACCGGACTGCTGGACGAAATTGTACAGATCAATAAAGACGAAGCTTTTGAATTTACCAAAGAAGCCGCCAAAAAAGAAGGACTTTTTGTAGGAATTTCTACAGGAGCCGCTTTAGCTGCGGTTGCGAAAAAACTTCCTCAGATCCCTGCAGGAGCCACTATACTCACCGTGAATTATGACACGGGCGAAAGATACCTATCCATCGAAGGACTTTTCTAGATAACATCCATAAGAAGATTTAAAATGAAAAAACTGAATACGACACCAAAGGTTTACCTTGTGGGTGCAGGACCCGGCGACCCTGATCTGATCACTGTAAAGGCCGTAAAAGCCATTGCCTCAGCCGATGTCATCCTGTGTGACCGTCTCGTAAGTCCTGAAATAATAGACCGTTACGCGAATAAGAATACCGAAATCATCTACGTAGGAAAAGAATGCAGCAAAAATGCTTCTACGCCTCAGACCCATATCAATACCCTGATTGTAGAATATGCTTTACAGGGGAAAACAGTAGTCAGACTCAAAGGTGGAGACATCTCCTTTTTTTCCAATGTTTTAGACGAACTGAAAGCATTGAAAGAGCATCATATAGCTTATGAAATAATCCCGGGAATCACAGCAGCATCCGGAGCAGCTGCTTATGCGGGGATACCGTTAACAGCCAGAGGATATGCGACATCCGTCCGTTTTCTGACCTATTATAAAAAAGAAATTCTAAGCGATACCTATTGGAAAGAGCTTGGAACATCCGATGATACCTTTGTATTTTATATGTCTAAAGGAAATCTGAACAGTCTGGTAGAGAAATTTGTTGCCTTGGGCAAAACAGAAGATAAAAAAATTGCCATCATAGAGCAGGCGACCACACCTTATCAGAAAGTCTACACCTCTTCTCTGGAAGATTTTCAGCAAAACTTTGGAAATAAAGATTTTGTATCTCCATCATTGGTGGTGATAGGGAAGGTGGTGAATCTGCATGAAGAATTTTCGTGGCTGGAATCACCTATACAGGAAGGGATTTACTTTAAATCTGTAACCAACGGAACCTTAGTCTCAAACCATCAAAATATACTGGAATATGCTGTCTGAAACTAAATTAAAAGCCCTTAAAGAAATATCAGGAGATTTTTCAAGAGATGAAGCGGTCTGGGCAAGCGGTTTTCTCGCTGGAATTGCCGGGGTATCTGCCGCCGTACAACATCAGGTTACCTCGGACCTTGATACCGATACCGTTTCTCCGAAGAAAATTACCCTTGCGTATGGCACTGAAACCGGAAACAGTAAGAAACTCGCAGTAGAACTTGCGGGAGTTATTAAGAAAAAAGGGGTGCAGGTAAAACTGTCAGACCTTTCCCAGTACAAACCGAAAGATCTTGCCAAAGAAGATTTGTTTTTCATCATTATCAGCACTCAGGGAGAAGGAGATCCGCCTGCTTTGGCGAAGAAATTTTATGACCATATTCATGAAAACGATTTGAATATCAGTCATTTGAAATTTGGTGTACTTGCCCTGGGAGACAGCAGCTATCCTTTGTTTTGCAAAACAGGAGAGGACATCGATTCCCGTTTTGAAATACTGGGTGCACAGCGCATTCTTCCTTTAAAAAGATGTGATATCGATTATGAACAGGAAGCTCATGCCTGGGCCGAACATATTCTGGATGTTGCCAATAAAACGATAGAAAGCAGCCAGAAAACTACAGTTGCTATAAAAACATCAACAGGAAGAAAAAAATATCAGGGGAAGATTTCAACCATCATCAACCTTAATGATATAGGTTCTGATAAAGAAACCTACCACATAGAAATAGAAACTGAAGAACCTCTGGTGTACAGTCCCGGTGATGCATTGGGCGTGATCGCTTTCAATTCAAAAGATGAGGTTGAAGAAATAATTAGCTTAACAGGAATTGATCCTGAAAAGCAGATTAAAACGGCAAAAATTACAGCCAGCACAAAAGAATTGCTCTGCAAACATCTTAATATTAGCTATCTGCTTAAAACAACAGTTGCTCAATATGCACAAATTACGGGACATTCTATTCCGGAAGTACGATTAAGTCTTCTCGATTTGCTGAGAATTTATCCTGTAAAAAATGCGGATGAATTTGAACAGTTGATCCCTGTTTTAACCGGCCAGTCGCCGCGGTTATATTCTGTTTCTTCCTCACTGGAAGCCCACGGAGATACTGAAATTCATATCACAGTCGCCAAGTCTGAGTTTTTCATCAATGACAAAAAACAAAACGGACTGTGTAGCGGTTTTCTGGCAGAATTTAAGGAAGGAGAAGATATTGAATTTTATATCCAGGAAGCCAAACATTTCAGACTTCCCAAACCGGAAAAAGATATCATTATGATTGGTCCGGGAACGGGTATTGCGCCTTTCAGGTCTTTTCTTTACGAAAGGGATGCTGTAGGAGCAGAGGGAAGAAACTGGCTCTTTTTCGGAGACCGGACTTTCGTTTCAGACTTCCTTTACCAGGCCGAACTTCAGGACTTTCTGAAAACAGGAACATTGACCCATCTTGATCTTGCCTTTTCCAGAGACACCGCAGAAAAAATATATGTTCAGCACAAACTGGAACAAAAAGCACAGGAAGTCTATCACTGGCTGGAAGGAGGAGCATCTCTTTACGTTTGCGGAGCCAGAGAACCCATGAGTAAAGACGTTGAAAAAACCATTCTGAACATCATTCAGGATAAGGGAAAACACAGCCCTGAAGAAGCGCAGAATTATCTGGAAGAGCTGGAACTCAGCGGCAGATATGTGAAAGATGTGTATTAAATCATAAACGGATACGATATGACAGATAAGAATAACCTTTCGCCGGTAGAAAGGATAAAAACCGGCAGCAACGGGCTCAGGGGAACCTTAAAGGAAAGCCTTTTGGACGATTTTACCGGAGCCATCAGAGAAGATGACCAAACCCTCATCAAATTCCATGGAATGTACCAGCAGGATGACCGGGACCGGCGTGAAGAAAGAGTCGCTAAAAAACTGGAGTGGCTGTATTCCTACATGATCAGGCTAAGACTTCCAGGGGGATTTTTAACTTCTGAGCAATGGGCCGGACTTCATGAAATTGCAGAAAACCATTCCACGGGAGTGATTAAAATTACGACGCGCCAGACCATTCAGCTGCATGGGATTTTAAAATCTCATGTAAAACCTACCATCCAGAATTTCAATTTACAACACTTGGATTCGATTGCGGCTTGTGGCGATGTGAACAGAAATGTAACCTGTACTTCAAATCCTTCTGAATCACCATTGCATCAGGTGGTGTATGAACTGGCCGGAAAAATTAGTGAGATGTGTCTTCCGAAAACAAAATCCTATTATGACCTGTGGATCGATGATGAGTTGTTAATCGACAGGAAAACAGAGGAAGATCCATTGTATCAGGACAGATATCTGCCGAGAAAACTGAAAATTGGAATTGCCATTCCTCCCAACAACGATGTGGATGTTTTTATTAATGATATTGCCCTGATTGCCATTGTTGAAAATGACAGAATTGTAGGTTACAATATCGCGGCCGGCGGCGGACTTGGTGCTACTCACGGAAATGATGCGACCTATGCACGTCTGGCTTCCCTTTTAGGTTTTGTAGATACAGAAGAAAAGCTGCTGAAGGCGGTGCATGAAATTATCACAGTACAGCGTGATTTCGGGAACAGAAGTGACAGAAAATTATCCAGATTAAAATATACAATCGATCAACTGGGCATTGAAGGCTATAGAAATGAAGTTGAAAAAAGATGCGGCTTTGCCTTAGAACCAGCCCGTGAATTTAAGTTTGAACAGAGAAAAGACCGTTACGGCTGGACCCGGAATCATGAAGGGAAATGGTTTTACACCTTATTTGTAGAGCATGGAAGGGTTCTGGATATAGAGGAATATTCTTTAAAATCTGGGTTGTTGAAAATTGCGAAGACAGGAAACGTGAATTTCAGGTTCACCTGTAATCAGAATCTGATTCTTTCGGATATCCGGGAAGAGGATAAAGCTGAAATTGAAACCCTCCTTAAAGAACACGGAATTTCAGATTATACGGAAAAAGCCAGCGCATTGCGCAAAAATTCCGTGGCCTGTGTTGCATTGAATACCTGTTCACTGGCTTTGGCGGAAGGGCAGCGTTATCTACCTGTTTTAGTCACTAAAATAGAACCTGTTCTTGAAAAATACGGACTTCAGGACGAAGATATTACCATCAGAATGACAGGTTGTCCAAACGGTTGCGGAAGATCACCCAATGCCGAAATAGGATTTGTAGGAACGGCTTACGGAAAATACAATCTTCATATCGGCGGCGACAGGCTTGGAATGCGTCTCAATACAAAATTTAAAGAAAACATCGGCGAAGAAGAAATCCTTCAAACTCTGGATGAACTTTTCGGAATCTACTTGAAAGGAAGACATTCGAAGGAAACCTTTGGAGACTTTTCTTACCGCTATTTACAAACAATACAATAAATATATGATCAACCTTCTTTACCGGCAGAAAAAGGCCAGAAAACACTACCATCATCTTTTAGGGATCCGAATGTGTATGTGCTGTTCATTAATTGACGACGCATAAATCATTTTTAACCCTAAAATTTTAAACAAGTGAAATCCATATCCCATCAATATCTTAAGCAGAGAATAAGTCTGATCTTATTCCTGACCCTTTCTTTTACTGCCGTTTTACAGGCACAACAGCTTATCGAAGTAAGCGGAATCATTAAACATACGGACACCCATAAAGGCATTGCCGGAGTACAGGTCCAGGTAGAACATACCCAGGATACGGCAGTAACCGATCAGGAAGGAAATTTTAACCTGAGAACAAGGGTGAAAATTCCTTTCAGAATTGTAGTGACCAAGGAAGGATTCGCAGCTCATACTGCCGAGATACTTTCATTGTCCAGTAAAATTGCCATCGAGTTAAATCCTCAGAACACCATCATCAACGAAGTCGTTATTTCAGCTTCCCGTGTTCCGGAAAAAATTCTGAGATCACCGATCGCGATTGAAAAAATTGATATTAAAACCATCCGGGAAAGTCCCGCAGCTTCATTCTACGAAACATTAGAGAATGTGAAGGGTTTACAGCTTTTAACCTCAAGTCTTACTTTAAAAGTTCCCAATTCAAGAGGATTCAATTCTCCGAATAACTTCCGTTTCATGCAGCTGGTGGATGGAGTAGATGTACAGTCAGCTACACTTGGTGTTCCGCTGGGAAATGCCATAGGTCCCACAGAATTAGATATCCAGTCTATGGAGATTACGCCCGGAGCAGCTTCCGCTTTGTATGGAATGAATGCTGTCAACGGATTAGCGAGTCTTCAGACCAAAGATCCATTTACCTCAGAAGGCGTAAGTCTGTATTTCAGAGGCGGAGTGAATCATGTGGATAACGTTAATCACAAAACGGCTGCTCTCGGTGAAAGTGCCGTCAGAATTGCAAAAGTCCTCAATAAAAACTTTGCTATAAAGGTTAATGCTTCCTATTTCAGCGGCGTAGACTGGATCTCGGACAACCGAACAGATCAGAACCCCAATTCATTCATTACCGCCAATCCTAATTTTTCTCTCATCAATAATCCGGCAGAAGATCTCTGGAATAAATATGGAGACGAAAGAAACAACAGGACATCGGTAAAAGTGAATTACAATGGAAAACCAACCACTTTTAATGTATCAAGAACAGGGTATTACGAAAAAGATCTGATAAGTCCTGAAGTGAAGAACATAAAATTTGATGCCGGATTATACTACCGTTTTGGAGATCAGTGGAAAACATCCTATGTTTACCGTTATGGATTGCTGGACGGCACTTTTCAGCGGGGAAACAAGATCCGTCTTCAGAATGCAACGGTTCAGAACCATAAAGTGGAATTGACGGGTAAAGAATTGACATTCAGAGCCTATGTGTCCATAGAGAATACCGGAGATTCTTATAATTTGAAGCCTTTGGCTGATAATCTGGACCTTACGAATCTTTCCAATACCAACTGGAAAAACATTTTTCAGACGACTTTGCAGGACAGACTTAATTCAGGAGTCAATCTGAATGATGCTTTTATTTTAGCAAGACAGCAAGCAGATAAAAACCGGGTGATTCCAGGAACAGCAGCCTTTGAGCAGTTAAAAAATACCATTATTGGCATTAATAACTGGGATTCAGCCAATTCCGGCATTGCAGGAGCACCAGCCACCGGAGGTGCCAAGCTTGAACAGAAATCCCGTTTTTATCAGGGCGAAATTACTTACGATTTCACCCGATTTGTAAAGGTTTTCAGCCTTCTTGCAGGAGCAGATTACCGCCTTTACAGCATCACACCCGATGGGAATAACTTCGTTGATTTTAACAGACCGGTCAGCGAAAGAAATATTCCTCTGTCTGACGGAACTTTCGGAAACAATGTTATTTATCAGAAATACGGTGCATTTGTCCAGCTTACCAAACTTTTTTTCCAGGACAAATTAAAAGTGAATCTGGCCCTTCGTGCTGACAGAAATCCTGAGTTTGAAACAAAATTAAACCCAAGACTGAGCGTGGTTTATTCTCCGGTTAACCAGCATAATTTCAGAGCTTCTTTCCAAAATGGCTACCGTTTTCCTTCTTTATTTGAAGCATTATCCTTCGTTAATAACGGAAATGTGAGAAGAGTAGGCGGGCTCACCAAAGCTAATGATGGATTGGGTTATCTTGAAAACTCTTACACGCTGGCTTCTATCGATCAGTTTATTTCTGCCGTGAATAAAGAAGTAGATGGAGGAACAAACCAAAATCAGTCCGCATTGAAAAACAGAAATATTTTAACGGCGGCCAATCTGCCCAAATTACAGCCGGAAAAGGTGACGTCTTTTGAAATAGGGTATAAATCAGCCTTATTCAACAGCAGACTGGTCATCGATTGGGATTTTTACTACAACATCTACGAAGGTTTTCTGGGACAGGTAGAAGTAGCGGTGCCCAAAAATGAAAATATAGGAAGCGATAATGCTGTCTTAGCGATGCTGGACAGAAGTAAGCAGGACCGATACAGGGTTTATACCAACAGTACCAGTAAGTACAAAAGTTTTGGTACTTCTTTGGGTATACGCTATAACCTCGTGAGAAATTATAATGTCAATGTAAACGTATCTTATAACGACCTTATTTCAACCCATACTTCAGATCTTTTTATTACGGCTTTCAATACTCCTAAATGGGCGGTTAATCTAAGCATTGGAAACAGGGAAATTATCAAAAACATCGGATTTACAGTGGCTGCAAGATGGCAGGACAGTTTTTTATGGGAAAGTCCGCTGGCTTCCGGAAATATTCCTTCCTATTATACCATTGATGCTCAGGCAACATGGAGAATTCCTGAAATAAAGGCGAGCGTTAAAATCGGAGCAACCAATCTCCTTAACCGCAGATACCTTCAATATGCCGCAGGACCTGAAATAGGAGGGCTGTATTATCTGGCATTTACTTATGATCTAAAACTTTAAATATGATGAGTAACTCTTTATATCCCATATTCTTAAAGCTAGAGGAATTATCACTGCTTATCATTGGCGGCGGAAACGTTGCTCTGGAAAAATTGCAGTCCGTTCTGGCCAATTCTCCCAAGGCACGTATTAAACTGGTCGCCAAAGAAATCAATGATCAGGTTAAAGAACTGAAGCAGGATTATCCCAATCTTACCCTGCATGAAAGATCATATACGGATAATGACTTTAACAGCGCTGATATTGCTATAGTAGCCGTTAATGATATTATTCTGGCTGAGCAGATCCGGAGTAGGGCTCATCAGAATAATACATTGGTAAATATTGCTGATAAACCGGGCTTGTGCGATTTCTATCTGGGTTCAATTGTCAGAAAAGGAGATCTTAAAATTGCCGTTTCAACCAACGGAAAATCTCCGACGGTAGCCAAACGGTTACGGGAAATCTTAACGGAAACCATTCCTGATGAAGATATGGAGGGGCTACTGGACAATATGCAGAACATCCGGAATCAGTTAAAAGGTGATTTTACCTACAAAGTCAAAGAACTGAACCGGCTGACCACGGATTATTTAGGTGAAAAAATCATTCAGCCCGAAGAAACAAAACTGGAGATGGAAAAACTGATCAACATAACCAAAACAGTTCAGAGAAGAGCGAATATCTATCTTGGGATTATAGGCGTTTTCATTCTTGTTGCGGTATTGGCTCTGATTATTTATCAGTTCAATTTGTCCGGAGATATTCAGAGTTTTCTGAGTCAGGACGGGCATATTTTCTACTGGATGCTGCTGGCCGGTTTTCTGGCTGAAGTTGTGGCAGGATCAATGGGAATGGGCTATGGAGTGATATGTACCACTATTCTATTGCTTCTGAATGTTCCGCCTCCGGTGGTCAGTGCAAGTATTCATTCTGCGGAGTCGTTTACGTCAGCTGCCGGAAGCATCAGCCATTACAAATTGGGGAATGTCAACAAAAAAATGGTGTGGATTTTATTTCCTGTAGCGGCTGTGGGTGCTTTTATCGGGGCATTTGCATTGTCTCATTTCGGAGAGAAATATGCTCATATTGTAAAACCGGTCATCGCCTGCTATACTTTGTATTTAGGAATCAATATTCTTAGAAATGCTTTTAAAGGAAAGGATAAAAAATCAGGAAAAAGCATAAGGAAAAAGAGGACCAATCTCAGAGCATTGGGATTAGCAGGAGGATTTATTGATTCTTTTGCAGGAGGCGGTTGGGGCCCATTAGTTACCGGAACCTTAATCAAAGAGGGAAGAACACCGAGGTATGTAGTGGGCAGTTCGACGCTGGCTAAATTTTTACTGACGGTTGTAAGTGCTTTAACCTTTATTTTCACCATCGGAATCCATCACTGGAACATTGTGCTGGGTCTTCTTCTGGGAGGCGTTTTCACGGCGCCTTTTTCAGCGATGTTTACGTCACGGCTTCCAGCTAAAAAAATGTTTGCTATGGTGGGTGTTGTGGTAATTGTGATGAGCTTGATCACCATTGTAAAATCATTCATCTAAGTTTTTTGGGAGAAGATGATGATGGATAAAGCAAAGGTTTCCATGTCTTGAATAGCTTATCTGGAATTGAATATCAGTTATCGAAATTTTAAATTATATATAAAAGCTTGAAAATCAAAAATATGTTAGCTTTGTAATAGGCTAACATAAACTTGTTAACTTTTATTATATTTGAGAAAATCAAAGTACCAATGTTTCTAACTGAATGTCCGAGAGATGCAATGCAGGGTTGGGGAGAATTTATCCCCACAAACAAAAAAATAGATTACATCAACTCTTTAATGGAAGTTGGGTATGATATATTGGATTGTCTCAGCTTCGTATCTCCAAAGGCAATTCCTCAGCTTGCCGATTCTGATGAAGTTGCCGAAAATATAGATAAAACTTTATCTAATACAAAAGTTTCTGCAATCATCGGAAATTACAGAGGTGCCGAAAAAGCATTGAAACATCAGTCTGTGGATATTCTGGGGTTTCCATTTTCTATTTCAGAAACTTTTCAGCACAGAAATACGAATAAAAGCCAGGAAGAAGCTTTTAATGAGATCATTAAAATGCTTGAACTGGTTAAAAGTGAGGGAAAACAGCTGAATATCTATTTCTCCATGGCTTTTGGAAATCCGTACGGCGAAATGTGGAAATGGGAAGATGTAGATTTCTGGGCTAAAAGGTTTTCAGAAATCGGAATCAAAGATGTGCTTTTGTCCGATACGACAGGGGTTGCAACTCCTGAAACCATTGCGCTTTTATTCGAAAAAATTCCAGGAAAATACCCTGAGATCAATTTCGGAGGGCATTTCCATAACCGTTACGAAGATTCTTACTCAAAACTAAAAGCGGCTTACGATAAAGGCTGCAGAAGATTTGACAGTGCCATCAAAGGAATCGGAGGTTGTCCTATGGCTAAAGATGATCTGGTAGGAAATATGCCTACAGAACAGGTGATCAACTTTATGAGTGTAGAAAAAGTAGAACATAAACTGAATCTGCTGAATTTTGAGAGCTCTTACAATAAGGCGAAGGATATTTTTCATTTTTAAATAAGAAATAAAGCTCGCGCAAATCAGGCAGATAGAGCAGATAGACTTGTTTTTAAAACATAAAAAATCTGCATAATCTGTGCAATCTGCGAGACAAAATAAATCAATAGGAGCGGGTTTTAACCCGCTTTCCTTTATTAAAAATTCAATTGGCTTTAGCCAAAACCTATCATTTTAACCCCAAAATCACCAACAATGTCACCCATCATCTCATCATCCGAATTAAAAAACCTTTCAGCAGAAAACCTCATCATCCTTGATGCCAGAGTAGGAAAAGACTTACACCAAACATATCTTGAAAAACACATCAAAGGAGCCCGTTTTATTGATCTGGATAAAGATTTGGCTGAGATTGGTGAAGATGCCGCTTTTGGAGGGAGACATCCACTTCCGGGCATCACAAAATTTGCTGAAACGCTTTCAAATCTTGGAATCTCTGAAGATGCTCATGTTGTGATCTATGATGATAAAAACGGAGCCAATGCAGCAGCAAGAGTCTGGTGGATGTTAAAATCTTTCGGATTTGAAAATGTTCAGGTTCTGGATGGAGGATTTCAGGCTGCAGAGAAAAGCGGACTAGAATTTTCGTCCGGCGAGGAAACTTTTGAGAAATCTTCTATCATTAAAAAAGAGGGTTGGCTTCTTCCGGTTAAAGCGTTAGAAAATGTTGAAAATGAACTATTAAGCCATTCTTCAACAGTTGTCGATGTAAGAGATGCTTACCGTTATAATGGTGAGTCTGAACCTATTGATCTCGTAGCCGGACACATTCCGGGAGCCATTAATATTCCTTTTTCTGAAAACCTGAATGAGAACGGAAACTTTCTGAAACCTGAAGTTTTAAAACAAAAATATACAGAACTTTTAAAAGATAAACCTCAGCATCTTATTATCCATTGCGGGTCCGGTGTGACGGCGTGTCATACTATTTTAGCCCTGAATTATGCAGGTTTTCCTGTTCCGGATCTTTATGTAGGTTCGTGGAGCGAATGGAGCAGGAGGGAAGGAAAGGAGATTGCGAGAGAGATTTAAAGTTTGGAAGCAGGAAGAGGGAGCCTGGAAGTTACTGTTAGTTCTATCATTTCTGGCAGCTTGATTTTAAAAAGCCTCTCATTTATTGAATAACTTCTTTTTGCTCTCGCAGATTATGCAAATAGAGCTGATTAGTAATATAAAATCTGCACCATCTGATTCATCTGCGTGAAATTTTAAAATACGTGAGGTGTATTCATTTCCTTCATCAGAATCAATGAAATTGATTCCGCCTTTGCCTCCCTTTATAAAACATTACAATAATTTTCTTTGCGTAAAAAATTAAGAGTATTCTCTCAAATTTAACGCATGATTCCATTATTAAAAAGAAAAGGGGTTTATATAAAACAGAAAAACCCGGAAATTTTCCGGGTTTTGTATTGTATCTGACGCAAGAAAACAAGCTTTACATGGAAAGAGATTGATTTTATGAGATCCAAAAACCTCCATCCTCCCGCTTCCATCTTCCTTACTTCATTTTAAAGCATTCCTAATTCAAACTTCGCTTCTTCACTCATCATATCCTTGTTCCAGCTAGGCTCGAAAGTAAGCTCCAAATCCACGCTTTTCACGCCCTCCACTTCTGCTACTTTGTCTTTTACTTCCTGTGGCAGGGATTCTGCAACCGGGCAGTTCGGGGTAGTAAGGGTCATTATAATTTTTACATCGCCATCTTCGGAGATCTGTACATCATATATGAGGCCTAATTCGTAAATGTCTACCGGAATTTCTGGGTCGTATACGGATTTTAAGACCCTGATGATTTCCTCACCAATGTCAGCAATTTGATCGTCTGTAAATTTCATTTTTTAATCTAGATTGATATTCCTTTTCAACAAATCTTCCTGACGCATACGCCGGAAAACATTTGCCAAAGTTAAGACATCTTTTTCACAATAGTTCACAATTCGTTCCAAGTCTTTCTCTATGTAGTAGATTGATGAAACCATTGAACCGTCTATATCATCTTTGGGCGTAGGAATTCCGAAGACATGAGCCAGTAATTCCAGGGAAACAAAACTTTTATAATCACCGAATTTCCAAAGCTCCATTGTGTCGATATGTGGGATTTCCCAGGGCTTTTTTCCAAACATCTGAAACGGAACCGGCGGCTGCATGCCATTGATCAGGAAACGTCTGGCGATCCATGGAAAATCAAATTCTTTTCCGTTGTGGGCGCAGAGAATGATATTGTTCAGTCTTGGGCTGTTGAAGAGCTCTCCGAATTCCTGAAGCATTTTTTTCTCATCATGACCTGAAAAGCTTTTAATTTTTAACGTGTCATTCTTTTCTACCATTCCGATGGTGATGCAGATGATCTTTCCAAACTCGGCCATAATTCCTGCCCGGTCATAGAATTCTGCAGCGGTCATCTCTTCTTTTCTCTGAAATCTGGTTTTCTTGTCCCAAAGTTTCTGTTCGGTTTCAGGAAGTTCTTCCCACGAACCGGATCCCGGAACGGTCTCAATATCAAGGAACAAAACTTTTTCTAATGGAATGTGCTGTATCATATGTGTTTGTGTTTTTTATCCTACCTGCATTCCGTTTTTTACCGGAAGGGATGGTGCTAAAAGGGTAACATCTTTCTTATCTTCTCCATAAACGCCCAATACCAGACATTCGCTGAAGAAGTTAGCAATCTGTTTTCTGGGAAAATTCACGACGGCCATCACCTGTTTTCCTACGAGTTCTTCTTTCTGATAAAGGGAAGTAATCTGCGCGGAAGATTGTTTAATGCCAAGATCTCCAAAATCGATTTCCAATTGATAAGAAGGATTTCTTGCTTTCTCAAAATCATTGACGGCCAATATAGTTCCGCATCTTATATCTATTTTCTCAAAGTCTGTCCAGGAAATTTCCGGTTTTAGCGTCATGATAATGAATGGATTAAATGTTCTACGTCTGTTTTTTCTCCAGTATATTTTTGTTGCAGCTCTGATCCTTCGCCCATTCTTCTGTAATATTCCAGTGCTTTATTTCCAAAGAATTTTTTGTGAAAATCCGAGACTTCCGGAACCTGCGGAAAGACTTTATGGAAAAGCATTTCATAGTACGCTTGAAATTCGCGCTCGTTTTTGTCTTCAACTACTTGACCGGGAGCTTTCTGCCGTACATGAAGCATTTCGTGGGCAACCATATTCAGGACGAGATTCAGATCAAAATCAAATAAATTCCTGGGGATCATTACTTTTTGAGGTCCTCCTAATTCTCCTTCTGCCGTTAAAAGCATAGAAGTAGGCGAAAGTTCTTCCCTAAAACCAAAGCCGGCAAAGTTTTCATGCTCCAGACTGAAAGAATGGATTAGAAATTTCGCGGCATCCAGAATTTGGTCGTGTTCTTTGTAAGCTTCAAGATGTAAATTGATCTGCTCGAAATTCATTCAGAATATGTTTTAAACAAATGTATTAAAATATTGAAAAACTTGGTAGTGTCTTGGGATAAAATAGAGAATGGTGGGTGCTGAGATTGGATATAGATCTTCAGGACTCCTCCTCAAATGATTGAAAATTATTCCGAAATTTTGACAGTTAGTAAATAGATAATTCTATAGGATTATAATTCTTTGCTTTATCAGCCGACTTTTTTCTCAGCATATTTAAAGTTTCTTTATCTTCAATAACGTCATTAAATTGATTTTGATCTCCTATTTCTTTACGCTGGTAATCAAAAATTTTGGATTTATCAACAAGTTTAGCATCTGTATTCATGTTAGCAGATTTGCTTGTATATTTTCTTTTTCCAAATTTATATAATGTATAATGGTAGTCATTATTTTCATCATAAACTTCAAGAATAAGACCGGGTAATTTATTGAATTTATAGGGACCAAATGGAAAAGGAATATCTTTAGTGAAATAAGCAATCCACGTTCTTCCATACTTTTTTGTTATTGCTTTTTGACATTTATAATTACCTATCTTCTTATATTCGTTTTGAAGCTTCCAATCTATATCGTTGGTTTCTTCATATTTGAAATTTTTATTTGATATAGGAGCAGTAACATAAATTTTTCCATTGGTTGTGCCAATATTTTCGCGAAAGAATGTATAGTATTTAGAATGTTCATTGATGTCACTTTTATCATTCAACTTATTTTCATACCGTAAAGAATCCCCTACGTATTTGTTCATATTCTTGAAGTAAGATTCTTTTTCATTAATTAATAATGCAAATGCATCTTCCTTAGCTATTGTATTTCCTTTCTGACTTTTATACTGTAATTTATAGTCCGCCTCATAGACAACATTGAAACTCGTTTGTGAGAATATTTTTGCAGATAAAATGATAAATAATAGGGTAAGTTCTTTCATATAGTAAAAGTAAAAAATCCATAAAACTAATTATGGATTTATATTTAATTAATATTTATTAATTAGTGAGTGTATAGGACTATTTGCGCTGTTTCACCACAAACTGCATAGTTCATTGACTCTAAAATGTTTGTAAGATGGGTTGTGCTCATCCCCTCTTCTCCACTTACAGCAACAATTTGTCCGCAAGAAGTTCTAAAATTAAATTTTGCACTTACAAGAGCTCCTATTGAAAGTGCTCCGAAAATAAGTAATTTTTTCATGATTTAAATTAATTTTTTAATTAAGGACCAAATATAAATAAATAAGTGAATCACTTGATTTTTTTTTTATTATGTTAAAATAAAGGACCATTTAAAATTTGTTTTCAGTTTGTTTTGGAATGAAAGAACAGGAGAGATTTTTAATAAAATCTAAATTTTTGTTTTTTTCTTAGAAGATGTTCCTTTTTTTATATTTTTAAAAATCATTATAAAACAGTAACATGGATTATACATCATGGAATCTTAGAGGGATTTCCTTTTTTAAAGAGGAAATTATCGACCTTTCTGATGAAAAAATAAATAGTTATCCATCAATAAAAGCCTTTCAGCAAAACGGATTCTATACACCAGAAATTAGAGAAAAGTTGTGTGATTATCTGGAGAATTGTCCGGCGATTGTTTCAACTTCTTACAGACGATTGAATGCTTACACGCTTGAGCCCACCTTCTCTTTAACCTATTTTGCAGATGGGGATTTTATTTTTACCAACTTGTTACAAGAATATATACAGTATGATAATTTTGTTTTGCCTCAAAAATGGTATGAATTAATTAAAACCCGGGATTATCTTCATGAAGGGTTTGAATTAAATATTGAAAAAATGGTATCAGGTGAAATTGATGTTTTCAAAAATTTTGAAAGAAGTTTTGATGAGGCAAGTATGATTAGAAAAGTAATTTTATAATTGATTAATGAATTGATAATATTTGTATTATGTATTTTATTTCAATTCTTTAATTAAAGGAATTCAACTTGTTTTGAATACATAAGAATATAAAAAAGAGCCCTGACTTGGGATCAGGCTCTTCGTATAAAGAAAAAAAATTGGTTAAGGATGTTCGTTTCGGGCTTTGATCACGAGATTCACGAGATCTGAACCGCCACTTGCAAAGTTTTCACTTGGGTTATGGGCACTTTGAGTCGCTACAGCGTAAGGAGCACCATCCCAGTATCCCCAGAACGGGCCGCCGCTTTGTCCCGGCCAGATATCGGCTTTGTGGCTCATGCTTTCATTGTCATCAGCACTCCAGAAATCACCATCTAAAGCAATGTCTGTTTGATAAGTAGGTCTCTGTCCGCCAGTTAAATCTCCTGGATAACCCGCATGAGTCCAATAGGGTTTCCCGTCCCATGCATCGGTATATGATTTTGCACCCATCCAGCCTGTGCTGTTTCCGATAGGTCTGTCTAAGACAATTACCACATAATCATATTGAATTTCCGTAGAATCAATGGTAGGTCCGGCTACTTTGTATTTGTAATAAGTTAGTGTTCCCCACGCACTTCCGTAAGGAGCACTTCCGTTATAATACATTGGGGTAAATTTTAACCAGCCTGTGCTGTTGTTAGGCTTCCAGTCTACAATATGGGCACAGGTAAGGAGATGTCTCGGACCAATCATTACTCCGCTTCCTGAGCCTAATGCGCTTTCTACTTTTCCCACGCATCGCCATGGGTAAGCTGTAGAATTATATACTTTTCTCTGATCGGGACCGAATATAGTTTTTACCCCTTCTGTGGTTAGGAAAGATTCTCTTTCAATGAATTTTGGTTTACGGTCTTTTTTAGCTTCCAGTTTTGGCTGATATTCAAAATCTGAATGGGTAGGATAGAAGTGATCGGTCTCAAGGTCTTTTCCTTCTGCTGCTTTTTCATTGGCAGGCATTCCTATGGATTTCATTCCTTTTGGGTAAGACCGTCCGTCAATGGTTTCCATGGCAGGTCCCTGGTTAGTTAGTTTTTCGGCATTCGCCAGTTTTTCAGCTGATTTTGCTTTAACGGTTTTAAGTCTTGACACTTCTTCCGCCGTCATTGGTTTGGTATTTTCAGTTTTAGACATGATTATTGAGTTTTTAATCAGTTTTTTCCTACTCTTTGGATGGCTTTTCGGATTCCGCCAATGGTTTTTATGAGAATATTTTTTGAGAAAATTCTGCAGTGATGCTTTCTGTCTGATTAATTTGTGCAGCTCCCATTGCGGCTAAGGCCATCGCAACCTGTTTGTCGAGTATCTTTCTGACAATATTACCGTTGGTAGCACGAAGGATTTTACAGAAATGATAAGTGAAATAGCCTCTTATCTGCCCACTCATATTTCCTTCCATAGATACCTGATTGTCTTTACAGGCAGCCCACAACGTATGATTCAGGCCGGCTACAGGAACCAGAGCTTTAGTCATGGTCGTTACTTTTTTTGAATTTTTGGAAGATTGCAGTTCGCTGGCATAAGTCATATAAAATTCGTCTTCGAGCATGGGCGGAATGAAACGGGGCGCTTCATATGTAAGTTCCAGATCCAGTCCGAGATCTATTTTTCTGGTTCCGGTTCCTGAATGACAGCAGTCAAAAATAACTTCCAGATTGACTCCTGCTTTCAGTTTGCTGAGTATGGCTTTAAAATCGTCATCACGGATCACTCCGGCACTTGCATAATCGTGTGGACAAATGGCTTCGTCCAGTCCGTCTATTTCCAGATCTGCTCCGATATTGGCGACTCTTGTTCCATGTCCTGAATAATAAAAGACCAGTGAATCTCCTTTTACACTGCTGTTCACCAATGTTTTAAGGTAATTTAATATATTGGCTCTTTTGGCATTCTGATTGGTGAGAATTTTAATATTTCCCGGAGCAAAACCACAAATCACCAAAGTGTTGGCCATATCTCTGGCATCATTTACACAACCGTTTAAGTCCGGTCCTCCTGATCCTATAGGTGCATAGTCATTGATTCCTACGACAAGTGCTTTTTTCATTTCGATTAGTTTTTAAAATTTCCCCTACTCTGTTTCGGCTTTTCGGGTTCGGCCTTCATGGATTAGTTTTACAGGACAAAATTCCATTATTCTAGGGAGTGAAAACAGAGGGAAAGGACTGATTGTGTGGTAGGTAAAACACCTTTTTTTGATTTGGATGATTTTTTTCAACCACAGATTGTACGGATTTACACAGATGACTGTGTTGATGATTCTAGGTATTTGGAGGGTAGAAATTCTTTTTTTACGCAAAGATTCATCTAAGAAGCGTTGAGTTTTGAGGTAGGCAAAGAGTTCGACTCCGTCGCTGATGAAGCTGGTGGATAAAAACGTGTGCTTAGTCGAATCAATGAAATTGATTCCTCCTTTGCACTCCTAATCCTATGCAGCATTAAAATCGAACTTTGCGTTAAAAAAATAAGCCTTCTTTTTTACAACCGATCCTCTTTAGAAGGATACCAATTAAAGGAAAATTGGAAAATCAGAAAATTGGAAAAATTAACCACAGATTGCACGGATTTACACAGATGATTGCGGGTATTTGGGGGGAAATAAGAATCCTTTTTTAAAACTGAATTATTTTATGGATGATTAGAATGCAGGAAAATTGAAAAATCCGGTAAATTGTAAAAATCTACCGGATGAGTGATTGAGTTATAATGGTTTTGGACTATGTTGATTTAAAAGGAAAAATCAGATCAGCATAAGTCATGTTTTAAAGCAAAAAGAACCAGGCCGACTCTGTTTTTGATTTCCAGTTTTGTGAAAACGGAATCTCTGTAGCCATCTATGGTTTTGGGACTAAGAAACATTTTATCAGCTATCTCTTTATAGGTAAGCTCGCTGCAGGCCCATTTGATAAATTCTTTTTCCCGGTCTTTTAATTCAGATAAAAGAGAAGCTGTTTTTAGATCTTCCGTTCGTACTTTCAATAATTTCTGAGCAACAAAATCAGTATAGAAACTTCCTTTATCGAATACCGTGTCTATAGCCTGAAAGAGAATGGATGGCTGCATATCTTTCAACAGGTAGCCTTTTGCTCCGGCCTTCAGCATTTTGATGAGAACTTTTTCGTCATCTTCCATGGTAAGGGCAATTACTTTGATGTTCGGATGATGTTCGGTAAGCCATTCCGTAGTTTCTATGCCGTTTTTGTAGGGCATATTAATGTCCATCAGCACTACGGCGGGTAATTCCGGGGCTTTTTCTATGGCAGCAATAAAATCTTCTCCGTTGGGATGATTCATGATCACGCTGTACTGAGGATTTTCCATGATCATATTTTCCAATGCTTTGGACATTAAAGTATGATCATCTACAATGGCTATGGGAATGGTTTTCATATGATGTGTTTGTAATAGGTTACTGAGGTCTGTGTTCCTTTATCAAGCTCCGACTGTATGGAAAATTCTGCGTGAATAAGTTTGGCTCTGAGTTCCATATTTTTCAATCCCGAACCGTCCTGTATTTTGGTGGTGTTAAACCCTTTTCCATTATCAGAGATGTTGATTCGTAGGGTGTTATGGTCATCTTCCAGTTGTATGGATACATTTTTGGCCCTGGAATGTTTCAAAATATTATTGATGCTTTCCTGAATGATGCGGAATAGGATTAATCCGTGTTTGGGAGAGATATCAATATCCTGTTTCTGGGTAATGAATTCTATTTTTAATAATTTCAATTTCTGTATCCGTTTTACTTCTCTTTCTATAGATTCCGTCAGTCCGAAATGAATAATCTGCTCGGTGATCAGCGTTTTGGATAAATTTCTGATATCCTGAATGCATTCACCCAACAATTCACTCAGCTCGTTCAGTTCTTCTTTTTCAGCATTTTTCAGTTTGGAAATAAGCTGGTTTTGCCGTAAACGAACTACAGAAAGCTTTTGCCCTACGTCGTCATGGAGTTCCTGCCCGATATAATTTAGAGTCTGCTCTTTTATTTCAACCTGTGAAGTCGCCAGTTCTTTTTCAAACCGCATGTCTTTTTCTTTCTGCTCGAGCAGGAGGGTCGTTTTCTTTTTGATAAAGACCACATAGATGAAGATCATCGTCAAAACGACGATCAGTAAAGTAATGGTAAAGGTAATGACCAAATTATTTTCTTCCATACTTCAATAGGTGATTATCCGACTTTGTCCTGTTTGTTTAAAAATAATCCTAACATCAGTATTCCATTACTGATCAGATTCAACATGAATAAAATAAAAAAGTAGATATGCTCTGAAACCGTTGTTCTGAAATATAAAATAGGAATACTTCCAATAAATAAAATCAGTAAAGAAACCGAAATCCAGAAAGGCAGATAATTATTAAGATCCAGTATTTTATCGGAATTAAAAGTCTGATATAAAAATAAAATAATGGAAAACATCAGTAAAAGGATATCCGTATACAGCATATTAAATGAAAAATGATGCAGGAGATCTTCTTCTATATAAAACATCACTATAATATTGATTACAAAAAGGATCAACAGGATTAACTGAATCTTTTTCAGAACCGGCCAATACAGCAATTGAAAATAATACAGCAAATAGAGGAAAAAAACAATCATTAAAAAGCCAATCACAAAAAATATTTCAGTAGACCAATTCGTAGCTTTAAAGTAGAAGTAGCAAAAAATATCAATAAGGGAAAATAATATATATCCTACGATAAAAAATAAATTCTCTTTCCCGATTTTCCTGTATTTGACGATCATTAAGGCCATCACTACAACGGATAAAACTATAGATATTTGCTTCCCGATTTCTATATTCCAGTTCATGACTTTATTTTTTTTATGGCATATCTGCGGTGGACACTTTAGGTGGAGGCGCCAGATTGGTCATATTCAGGACCTGCATTTCTTTGATGTTTGTATTTTCATCTGATGATGTCTCTGTTGTTGATCTGGCCATTGTGTTGCCGTTTTTGCGTTTTTGCGCAGTGGGTACCAGAAATATAGTCTGATAGCCGGCATATTCCGGTTTTGCCATTTTGTTTTTAGGATGATTTAATGGATATTTTCCCATATAAATTCTGATTCCCGGATTTTTAAGGTGCTGTTTTTTGGCAGTTTCTTTTACATACTTTAGGTAGCCTTCCATATCTTCTACAGAAAACCAATACCAGCGTGAATCGGGCTCTCCGTTTCGATATTTGGTGAGAACGGCATTGTTGGTTACGGTATATTCATCATAAAGTACCCGGCCTTCTTTGTAGCTGATCAGTTTCTTTTTATAACTGTCACTTACAGGTTCTGTGGGCGGGTTGGAGCAGCGGGTGCAGCTTAACGTGCAAAAACTTAAAATAAGAACAGCCAGGAGCGGTCTTAGATTTTTGAATAGAAAAGGAGTTTTCATTTTTTATGGTTTTTAATTTTATAAAACAAAATTAGGGAACTGCTTAACTTTACAAAAGAGGGAAAACACTGTTTTTACGCTTAATAAATTTACAACATTTTGTTTTGACTTTCAGTAAGATAAATCATTTATAAACAATGGCGGCCCAGTGCGGTTTTCAGACGATAATTTATGAAACGGGAACAAGATTAGGACGATCTTACAGATTTATTGAGGAATTAAATGTTTAATTAATTCACAGATTGTTTAAATATTTTTAATAGTCTACTAGATTAGTAGGCTTATATGATTTATCTCATACGCTCACTTGATTGAGTTCGTGAATAATTAAATACTTTTGACACAGTTAAAAAAAGTTAAAATTTATTCTCATGAATAAAAATTCGTTTAATCCTTACTTATGCATCAACAGAGCTGCATCCATTCAACAGAATTGTTGTGGAAGTGTATGCCTTTCACAACATCAACTTATCATTCACGATATGTGTTTTGACCTGATGATGGACAGAATGATGACCAAGGCATAAGCTTCAAAACACAGACATTACTGTAGGAATTAAAACGAAGTAATTTCAAAATTTCTTTAAGACAGGGAATTCTCCTGTCAGTTTCAACATTTTCTATCTGACAATCTCCCCGAAAAGGGAGAAGAGGATTCTTGTTCCTTGATCGGAAGGAAAAAACAGTAGTGCAGCCATTCAACTTTAAATCTAAAATTCATATAATGAGGAGAACACAATGTAAAATTGGTGCATTGGCCATGATTCTATTGGCAGAATTGGGCTTTGCACAGGAAAAAGACAGTATTTCGAAAGAACAAGCCATCAAGGAAGTGGTAGTTGTTGCTTTTGGAAAGCAGAAAAAAGAAGAAATAACAGGATCAGTACAATCCCTGAAAACCAAGGATCTGGCCAATCTTCAAAACGGAAATATTCTTCAGGGGCTTGGAGGGAAAGTAGCTGGAGTACAGGTGATATCATCCGGTCAACCGGGATCGCAGCCTGTCATTAGAATGAGGGGAATAGGTTCCATCAATGCATCAAGTGACCCACTCATTGTTCTTGATGGAATTCCTTACAACGGAAACCTGAACAGCATTCCAGGGTCGGATATCGAGAGTATTTCTTTTCTTGAAGATGCGTCTTCCAATGCCCTGTATGGTTCCAGAGGGGCAAACGGTGTCATCATCGTGAATACGAAAAGAGGAAAATCCAAAGGCCTTCACATCGAGGCAGATGTGAAAACAGGGGTGAATTTCAGATCCATTGAAGATTATTCGGTGTATACATCGCCACAGGATTATTATATGGCGTATTATAACCGCGCAAGAGTGGGTGAAGTGGCAAGATTAACGCAGCCGGGAGCAGTCCCTTCCGGAGCCAGCCCTCATGATGTAGGTCTTACAGCTTTGAATAAATTGGGGTATAATGCTTTTAGCGTGCCTTTTAGCCAACTGATAGGAAAGGATGGCGTTTTTAATCCTGATGCTAAATTATTATACCAGGACAACTGGAAAAAACTGATTTTTAAATCTGGACTACGAAGAGAAGCCAGTGTAGGAATCACAGCAAATGGGGATCAGGTAAAATCTTATACCTCATTAAATTACCTGGATGATAAGGGATATCTTATCGGGTCCGGGTTTGAAAGATTTGGAATAAGATCCAATCTTGATTATGCGATTACCCCAAAATTAAAACTAACCAGCAGTCTTTCCTATACTTACAGCAAACAGGATTTCGGTGAAACGGGAGGATTTTCCAATCCGTTTCAGTTTGCGAGAAATATAGCGCCTTTTTATCCTGTTTTTCTGAGGGATGACAGTTATAATGTTCTTTATGACAACAGCGGGCAAGTATTGTATGATTACGGAGATGGTCAGGGACCCAACGGAGCCACAAGATCTTATGCGGTTTTTGAAAATCCTGTTGGGAATCTTCAGTATGATAAATCTCAGACAACCAATAATATAACGAATATTAATTTAGGTCTGAATTATGAAATTATTAAAGGATTAGATTTCACGTATAATTTCGGAGGCTATCTGGAAAACACAAAAAACCTTCAGTTTGGAAACACATTGGGAGGAACTTCTTCATCGGTAGGAGGGAATATCAGCATGGGATCTGTTTTTAAATATACCTTAAACCATCAGCAATTGTTGACTTATCAGAAAAAATTTGATAAACACAGCTTCAATATTCTGGCGGGACATGAACTGAATAAAATAAAAAGTGATGGCTTTTCAGGAACCAAACAACAGCTTTTATTACCCAATTCGTTGTCTTTTGATAATGCTGTAAGAATCACCGACTTATCCGGAAACGGCTATGAATATGCTGTGGAAGGTTATTTTACGAGATTGCTCTATAATTATGACAGTAAATATTTCTTTAATGCCAATATCAGAAGAGATGGTTCTTCGGTGTTTTCTCCGGAGAGCAGATGGGGTAATTTTTATGGTTTGGGCGTAGCATGGAATGTGGCTAAGGAAGATTTCCTTAAAGATAATACAGTCATCAATTCATTAAGACTAAAAGCTTCTTACGGGCAGCAAGGAAATGATAATATTTTGCTGGATGGTTCTACAAGAGACTATTACGCCTATCAGGATATCTACGGAATCAACAATTTTGGAGATGACAAACCTGTTCTGTCCCTTAAAAAACAGGGAAATAAAGATCTGAAATGGGAAACTTCCAAAAACCTGAATGCCGGATTTGAAATCTCTCTTTTAAAAAACAGGATTAATCTGAATGCCGATTATTTTGAAAGGAAAGTATCAGATATGATCTATGCGCTTCCTTTGCCACCGTCCAACGCCGGTTCGTTTATAAAATACGGAAACATAGGAGATATGATCAACAAAGGGGTTCAGGCCAATCTGAGTCTGGAAATTCTCCGTTCAGATCAGCTCCAGTGGAATGTATACGGAAATGCAACCCATTACAAAAACAAAATCACCAAACTGCCTGCCGAACAAAGAAATACAGGTCTTGTAAGCGGTCTGTTTATTCTGTCGGAAGGCGGCGACAGATATACCTACTATCTGAAAGAATTTGCAGGCGTAAATCCTGAAAACGGGGATGCACAATGGTATAAAACTGCTTTTAACCCAGCCACACAGAAAGAGGAAAGAACGATTACCAATAATTATAAAGAGGCAACAGATTATAACACCGGAAAATCAGCGATTCCTAAAGTATATGGTGGTTTCGGGACCGATTTCGCGTATAAAGGAATCAGTCTGGCCGTTAATTTTGCCTATCAATTTGGAGGCTATGGATATGATGATATCTACAGATCTTTATTCCATTCCGATACGTATGCTTCCAATTATTCAACGGATTTAAGCAATACATGGACCCCGGAAAACCCGAATGCAGCCTTGCCAAGAGTAGATCTGACCTCAACCAATCAGAACGGGAATTCTACGCTTTATCTGATCAAATCTGATTACATCAGCCTTCAGGATGTTACTTTATCCTATCAGTTGCCGGAGAGTTTTGCACAACAGGCTGGCTTATCAGGTCTGAAAGTATATGTCACAGGAAACAATCTTTACTTATGGTCTAAAAGAAAAGGATATGATCCGAGAGCTTCATTAACCGGAGTATCAGATGCATACAGATATTCACTGCTGTCAAGCGTTTCTTTAGGCTTCAAATTAAACTTTTAAAAAACAGATGAAAACAATAAAATATTTTATAGCAGCTCTATCCATCAGCGTGATCACAAACAGCTGTGCCAATGATTTAAATACACTACCGGAAGGCGATATTTCCGGTGAACAGTTAAGTAACGACCAGTCCAAACCCGAAAAAATATTAGGCGGAATCTATCTGGATCTCCGTAGCAACGGGGCCGGAGGTTCTACAGCGCATTCTGACTTCGGAATTATGGCGATAAAAGGAGGTTCTGATCTGATGTCGAATGATGTGATACAGGCCACCAATCAGCATCTGGGAATGTTTTACAATTATGAAGCAACCAATGCGAGTAATTCTGCATCAGAATTTGTATGGACTACTTTTTATGCAAGGATATTTGTGATCAATAAACTCCTTGATGATTTAAAAAGCGACACTAAAAACAATAATGCAGCCATCAAAGGGCAGTTATTGGCACTGAGAGCATATTCTTATTTTTATCTGGTTCGTTTCTATGCTAAAAGCTACAAAGACAATCAGTCGGCTCCGGGACTTCCGCTGGTGCTGACGAGTAGTAACCAAAGTCAGGGTCTTGCAAGATCATCGGTGTCAGATGTTTATCAGCAGATTAAAAGAGATATTGAAGAATCTATCGTCCTTTTGGATACGTATGCACGTCCGTCCAGAGCTCAGATTGATCAAAGAACAGCGAAAGCCATTGCCTCTGAAATATACCTGGAAACGGGAGATTACACCAGAGCAGGAAAATACGCGAATGAAAGCAAGCAGGGAATTGCGTTGATGACTGAAAATGATTATACCACAACCGGATTCTCAAATATCAATAACCCTGAGGTTTTATGGGGTTTCCATAACACGGTATCTACCATGAGCATCGGAAACTACTATGCTTCCTTCTTCTCTATGTTTGATAATACCAATGAAGGTTATGCCGGTGCTGCAAAAATTTACAAGCTGATCGACAAACGTCTTTATGATGCGATACCCACCACCGATTACCGTAAAAAAGTGTTTAATGGAAGCCAAGGGGCTGCATATACTTTCAATGCCAAGACGAAAAACTATCCAGCTTATGTGAACTGGAAATTTAAAGATCCTACGCTTTTTGAAGGAGATTATATTTACATCAGGGCGTCCTCGCTTTATTATATAGAGGCGGAAGCATTGGCCAGACAGGGAAAAGAAGTAGAAGCGAGACAGGTTTTATATGAAATCACTTCTAAAAGAAACAGTGCATATACCTTATCCATCAAGACAGGAAACGAGCTGATCAACGAGATTCTTCTCCAAAAAAGAATTGAGCTTTGGGGCGAAGGTTACGCCTGGTTTGATATGAAAAGACTGGGAACACCACTGGAAAGAATATATCCGGGAACCAACCATACTTTCGGAAGGCTGAACCTTTCACCGGACAAATTTATATTTCAGATTCCTAACAAAGAGATTAATAACAATCCGCAGATTATACAGAATTGATAAAGCGGATCACAGATTTGTTTTAAAATGGATGGTGATTAAAAACATAAAAACCGGAGTCATTATATGCTCCGGTTTTTTTAATATCTTATTCTGAATCTTATCTTTTAGTTCTTAAAAAACAAATTCAAAGTAGCCTTTGCATTTAGTAGCGCTACCACCTTTGGAGACCAGGTATTCAGCAAAATACAAACCGTGGTTTTTTGTTTAGGGAAGTAGTATGCTCTACCTCCAAATCCGAATACATGGCCATCATGTCCAAGGGCAACTCCCTGATCAGTTTCCAGCTTCATCAGGCCAAGGCCATACTGTTTATTATACTTCAGATCAGGTTCAAGGTGGGTAGGATCATTATCAACGAAAGTTTCCAGCTGCTGCATGGATGCCGGAGAAAGGAGTTTGCCGGTGATCAAAGCTTCTACAAATCTGGTGATGTCCGATGCCGTAGAGATCATTCCGCCATCTAAGGCATCCTGGCCACCAATTCCGTTATTGTCTATTTGAGTGACGTCATTCAGGCTGTTTCCTGTAGGATCATCTGTATAATATGATCGGGTCAGTTTTTCCGGAAGTACAGTACTGGCAGAGGTATCAAGCAAACCAAGTGGATTGATAATCTTCTGATTTACGACCTCGTAAGAGGATTTGCCCGTGACCTTCGTGATAATTAAAGAGAGCAGAAGATAATTGGAGTTGCTGTAATATCCGCTTCCAACAGGGTCATCCGCCGGTTTATCGTAAATAAGACTAAGCGTTTGTGCTGCTGAATAATTCGCAATACTGCCATCAAAAACACCGGCTGAAATATCCTGCAGATAATTTCGGATACCTGATCTGTGATTGAGACATTGCTCGATGGTCACTTCATTAGCATTTGTAATATGGTCCGTGATACTTTTGGGAAGGTATTTATTAATTTTATCCTTGATGTTGAGCAGACCTTCCTCCTGTAATTTCAGAATTGTGGTTGCAGCAAACATCTTGGTCATACTCCCGATCCGTAGTTTCCTGTCGGGGCTCATGGCGATATTTTTTTCCCGGTCTGCCTTTCCTCCGGTTCCTGCCCAGGTTCCTTCAGGTGAAATGACAGCGATGCTTACGCCTACAGCTCCTGCAGCCATAAACTGATCTACAATTTTCTGATACTGATCAGAATTCGATGGGGTTGTAACAGATGGGACGGATGTGTTTTCGTCTTCACAGGAATTGGTTAATATAAAAACGGCCATTACGGCAGCGATAAACCTTAGTTTTTTCATAAGAAAATTTAATATTTTTTGATTAGGTGTTTAAATTTAAAGTCAAAATATTAATGATTAAAATGAGGATATGAACATGGTCGCTCAGTTTTTTATCTCGTTTTAAAGCTTTCTTATATAGGATTATTTTATGCTAATGTATTAAGAAAAACCCAACGCTGATCCATTGTTGTTTTAATAAATTTTTAATTCTATAAGAAGAGAATAAACGGTTTATATGGTATCGCTTTCTCAAAAGAATTTCTCCAAGTGTAATGATTCCGTTCACTCAAAACAGCTAGCCCCATTTCTTCTACACTTAATTAAAATCATGACACACTTAATAAGTCCTGATTGTGGGATTTTATAGCAAGAAGTAATTTCAGACAAAGAATATGTATATGAAACCAATTTTCAAAAAGCAGTATATGATGATACTGTGTTCGCTGTTTTTTCTCTGGAGTTGTGAAGATGAGCTTCAACAAAATAAGAAAACAGACAATGAGCTATTATTAAAAAACACCTCATCAAAGGTATCATTACCCTGTTCCAGCCCATCCATATACAACGGGATGCTGGAGTTTAACGATGAAAAGCAATTCAATTGTTACTACGACTATCTGGTAGATGTAGCTGCCACACCCAGTGAAGACATGAGTGAAAATGATTTTTTACTGGAAGTAGAACAAGTTTTGGGACTGAACTCCCTTAGAGCAGATGCTTTTACAAAATTTGAACAGAAAAATGCGATCGGTTGGAGTTCTTATAAGGAAATTCCTGAAGAACATTGGATTACTTCCAATATCCTCCGCTCTATTTTAAATGTAAACAGAGAAGTAAAAGTAGGGAACTATGTATTGAGGTATATCAATCCTGAATTTATAGTTTCTGTAAAGGCAGATCATCCAGAAGTACTGAAAAAAGTAGAAGCACTGGGGGATAATCCTTCATTGGAACAGCTATTAGAGCTCGATCTGGCCAGAGAAATTATATCAGTATCCTCGGCTAAAAATGTACAAAGGGAGTTCGGAACCGTTGATTTTGCAGATGCCAAAGGGATAAGAGGGACACCCATTCCTATTCAGATTTTCAGATTAAGCGGTACCGTTTATGAAAATTTTACCTGCGGAAGTCCCGGGAAAGTAAGATTTGAAGGATTTACATTAAGCCGTCTGTCGGTTCCCCAACAGGCCAGATACAGGATTGAATTTAATGATGGGACGAATGCTGCAGAGGAATTTATGCTCTTTCCTAATCAGTATATTTTACCGGTTATCGAGCACGTTTATCCAGCTACAAATACTACTTACCATCCTACAGTGAAAGTAAAGTCAATCAGCCCATACAGTAACGCAAGCGCATGGAATGTGGTTCAGACCTATAACGTTTATGTGAGGGCGATGGATCAATCCTGTTCTATGGCTACAAAGGGAGGATTACAGGATATGATCATTAACCAATCGAATGTATTGAGAGGAAAAATAGATTATTACAACTGGCATCCTTTTCCTATTGGTGGAAACAGGTCATCCCTGGCTGGCTGGACGGAATTGCATCATATTGACGGTAATGGCAACTGGAACAGAAGAAAGGATAAAAGCACAACTCTTTGTGTCAAATTTGTAGAGGGTACACTGTATCAGGGACAATTCAATTCTTCGTTCAGTTCCAGTTTTTGTTTGGATCCTATTTATCTGCCGAATGAGTACGAATGCAGATCAAATACCAATCAGAAGAGGGTAGAGAGACATATGGGAATGTACAATACGAATACCTACGCAACAGCAGCATTGTCTTCCTTTACGGTACAGCATGAAGTAGGAACATCGGATGGGGTAAACGGAAGTTTCAAGCAAACGATATACGGCTGCCCATAATCTGACCTGTTTTGATGTTTAATATAAAGACCTGACAATTGTCGGGTCTTTTTCAGTAAGATAGAGACAAAATAAAATATTCTTTCTATATTAATTCAAAATTTCTTCAGAATTGAGTATTTAGATTTGCATCATGAAGTTACTGATCATAGAAGACGAAACCGAGCTGGCGAAAAGTATCTCCGAATACCTTTCGGAAGAAAACTATTTGTGCGAATTTGCATCCACATTCAGTGAGGCGATGAGTAAAATTGAAGCCTTTCATTACGATTGCATTCTGTTGGATATCACATTACCGGATGGTAACGGGCTTACTATTTTAGAAGAACTCAAAAAGCAGAATAAGCAAGACGGAGTAATCATTATCTCTGCTAAAAATGCTTTGGACGACAAAATAAAAGGGCTGCAGCTGGGAGCAGATGATTATCTCACGAAACCCTTTCATCTCTCAGAATTGATGGCCAGGATTTACTCTATTATCCGCAGGAAGCAATTCAGCAACTCCAATATTATCAAGCAGAATGAATTACAGATCGATCTTCTGGCGAAAACAGTTTCCGTGAATGATCAGACCATTATTCTCACTAAAAAAGAATTTGATTTACTCATCTATTTTATTGGAAACAAAAACAGGGTGATTTCTAAAAGTACTTTAGCAGAAAATCTTTCAGGGGATTTTGCAGATATGCTGGACAATCATGATTTTGTATACGCCCATGTGAAAAATCTGAAGAAGAAATTATATGACGCGGGCTGCGACCATTATCTGAAAACGGTGTACGGAACAGGATATAAATGGGAAAGTAATTAAATAACGGACACATGAAACCATTATTAAGCAAAATCACGAAACCATTTCTGATCTATGTACTTTGTGTACTGGTCATCAGTATTCCTGTGTATTATCTGGTGGTGGATACCATCTGGAAAGCAGAACTGGATGAACACAATAAAATTATCGCTGAGAAAACAGCCTATGAACTGAACCGTTTAAAACTGACAGATCAGAAACTTGCTGAAAGTATAAAACTCTGGAACAGTATCCAACCCGGAACGGATATTCAAAATATAAAAAAAGAAGACCTGTTAAAAGACAGTATTTATACTTTTGAAAAACAGAAATCCTATACCAAAGAACCTAATATTGACCGTTTCAGAACACTTTCAACCGTTATTTACGTCAATAACAAACCATTCCGTTTTACCGTTGAAACCAATATCGAAGAATCTCAGGAAACCATTGTGGTCATTGCCATAACTACCGTTTTCTTCTTTATCATGATTGTTTTAGGACTTTTGTTCATCAACAGAAAGCTTTCGGATTCGGTATGGAAACCGTTCAGGGATACTTTGGAGAAATTAAAGAAATTTAACCTGAACAGTCAAACCAAAATTGAATTTAATCCTAGTGATACTACTGAATTTGAAGAATTAAATCAGTCATTGAGCAAATTGATAGAGCATACTATTTCGGCGTACAAAACCCAGAAAGAATTTACAGAAAATGCTTCTCACGAATTACAGACCCCATTAGCCATTCTGAAAAATAAATTAGATATTTTACTTCAGAGCGAAGATCTTACAGAAAAACAATACCGGATTGCTGAGGAAATGAATAAAGCTTTAACGAGAAGTTCCCGGATCAACAAAAATCTTTTACTCCTTGCCAAGATAGAAAACAACCAGTTTGATAACTCGGAGAAAATTCGGTTTGATGCCATCTTAGACCAAAGTATGGAGGCGGTACAGGAACACTTTGAACAGAAAAATATTTCGGTTGAGGAAGACAATTCATCACAAGTACAGGTGAATGGAAACAGCAGCCTTATTGAAATCCTGATCAATAATTTACTGTTGAATGCCATCCGTCATACGCCGGTTCATGGTTCAATTTCCGTGAAACTGACCAGCTCCGTTTTTGAAGTAGCCAATTCCGGGACAGAACCATTGAATGCAGATCTTTTGTTCAAAAGATTTTCAAAATTATCTTCGGAAAGTGGGGGAAGCGGCTTAGGATTGGCCATTATCAAAGAAATTTCTACATTCCACGGATGGAAAGTATCCTACAGATTTGAAAATGGTCACCATGTTTTTTCTGTAAAATTCTAAATTTCTTCTAAATCGGGTTGGAATTTTGTGTCATTAATTAATCTTAAAGACATCCACTCATGCAAAAAAAGAGTTTAGTTTTTACACTTTTTATTTCACTACTGTTTATCAATTTTTCTTTTGCACAGATATCTTCTGTCACTATTTCAGGTATCATTAAAGATAAAACAAACAAATCGGCTTTGGCCTATGTAAATATATTGGCAAAAACTGAAAAAGACACCGCATTTGTGGCGGGAACGATCACTAATGAAGAAGGCCGATTTTCCTTGGCCAATATAAAACCGGGAAATTACAAACTGGAAATATCGATTTCCGGATATCACACACAGAATCAGCCTCTTTTTATCGGAAGTCTTTCTGGATTTTTGGAAATTCCGCCCATTGAACTTGATCAGAATCAGGGAGGAACGGAAACGAAAATCGAAGAAGTGGTGGTGTCAGCTTCGAAAAAGAACGAAATAAGCAACCAGCTTGATAAAAAGACCTATTCCGTTGCGGATAATATCAGCCAGAGTGGAGGATCTGTGTTGCAGAGCATGCAGAATTTACCGGGAATTACCGTTCAGGACGGGAAAGTACAGCTACGCGGAAATGATAAGGTCACGGTTTTAATTGATGGCAAACAAACGGCATTAACGGGTTTCGGAAGTCAGACAGGGCTGGATAATATTCCATCCTCGGCCATTGATAAAATAGAGATCATCAACAATCCGTCTTCAAAATATGATGCGAACGGTAATGCGGGAATCATCAACATTATCATGAAGAAAAACAAGCAGAATGGCTGGAACGGTAAAGTAGGATTTACCGCCGGACTGGGCTCGCTTTGGGAAAGAAAGCAGAATCTGCCAACCATCAGACCACAATATACTTTAACGCCGAAAATCAATCCGTCGGTTTCGCTTAACTACAGAAAAGATAAGGTGAATGTCTTTTTGCAGGCAGATAATTTATATACCCAAACCCTTAATAAAAATGAATTTGTAACCAGAACTTATGATGATGGAACTGTTATTAATTCACAGTTAAAAAGAAACAGGAACACGAATTATCTTACCACCAAAGCAGGAATAGACTGGAATATTGACACTCAAAATACATTGACGGTTTCCGGGCTTTACGGAAGTGAAAAGATTATAGACCGTGGAGATCAGCCTTTTTTCAATGGCGATTATACTCAACGCCTACGCCTTTGGCAGTTTTTGGAAGATGAATTGAAAACGACGGTGATGGCTACGGCAGCCTATCAGCATAAATTTAAAGAAGCAGGACATTTGTTAAACGTAGGATTCAATTATACGTTCCACAGGGAAGATGAAAAATACTTTTATGACAATTATCTGCCGGCTTCTACGGGAACGGATGCTTTTAAACTGTTATCCGATGAACAAGTCTATGATTTCAATGTAGATTATGTAAAACCTTTGAAATATGGACGCATTGAGGCAGGAGTCAAACTTAGAAACAGAAGCATTCCTACCGATATGAATTTTATGCCGGGAACCAACTCCGTTCTGGATGTCAATGCAGGAGGAAAAGCAGCTTATAAAGAATTAATTCCCGCGGTCTATGGAAATTATATTTTCGAAAATGAAAAATGGGAAGCGGAACTTGGTGTACGACTGGAATATGTAAAAGTTCAGTATGATGTCAATCCAAACCATCCTACTTACAAAAGCGACAGTTATAATTATACACAGCCATTCCCCAATTTGAGATTAGCCTATAAACTAAATGATCATAATAAACTGTCTATATTTTATAACAGAAGAGTAGATCGCCCGAACGAAGTAGATATCAGGATTTTCCCGAAATACGACGATGCCGAAATTATTAAAGTAGGAAATCCAGGTCTGAGGCCCCAGTTTACCAACTCAATAGAGATGGGGCACAAATACAATTGGGATAACGGTTATCTGTACTCAGCTTTGTACCATCGTTTTGCAGATGGAACGATTACCAGGATTTCCAGTACGGCACCACAAAGTAATTTAATCTATGCTGTATTTCAGAATGCAGGAAAAAGCTACAATTCAGGTTTGGAAATGATCTGGAATCAGAAAGTGTCGAAGGTGTATTCATTCAATGTCAATGGAAATCTGTATCGTAATCAGATCAATGCTTTTTCGGTGGAAAATCTCTATCCACAGCCTGTTGTTTTCTCAGCGGACAGACAGACGGCGGTTTCCGGAAACTTAAAATTCAACAATACATTCAAATTTTCTAAAGGATTTGATGCTCAGGTTACTGCTGTTTATTTAGCTCCGGATATTATTCCGCAGGGGAAGATAAAATCAAGATTTTCAATAGATATGGGCGTGAAAAAATCTATTCAGAACGGAAAAGGAGAACTATTCCTGAACGCATCGGATCTTTTGAATACGATGGTGACTAAGAAACAGATTCAGGGCTCAGGATTTAAGTACACTAGCTATGATCATTACGAAACGCAAGTCGTAAGGCTGGGGTACAGCTATAAATTTTAATAACCAACTAATACTACTATCAAAATGTCAATTGTTCATCAGAAAATAACTGTCTGCTGTATTGTTTTATTGTCAGCATGTGGCAGACTCGCCGCTCAAAATGATTCGGTTCAGGTGCAGAAGCCTCAACAGGACAGTGCGGTTACACTGAATAAAAAGCCCGCTTTAAATTACAAAAGCTTGATCATCCCTGCCGCTTTTATCAGTTATGGAGTGGCCAGTTTAACGGTAAAAGACCTGAAGCAGCTCAACTTTTCTACCAGAGACGAGATCAATGAGCATAAGCCGGATCATATCAGGTTGGATAATTATACACAATATGCACCCGTAGTTCTGGTCTATGGCTTAAATGCAGCTGGAATTAAGGGGAAACATAATTTCAGAGACCGGACCATTATTTATGCTACATCGCAGATCATATCAGCAGCCATTACGCTTCCTCTGAAACATATTGTGAAAGAAGAAAGACCCGATCAGTCTAATAATCTTTCTTTTCCGTCCGGGCACACGGCGGCCGCTTTTTCTTCCGCCCAGTTTATGTTCCGGGAGTATAAAGACACCAATTTCTGGCTGAGTTTATCAGGTTATCCCATTGCTGTTTTTACAGGAGCCTACCGAATGCTGAATGATAAACACTGGGTAGGAGATGTCGTTGCAGGAGCAGGATTTGGTATTCTTTCCACAGAACTGGCTTACTGGCTTTTTCCTAAAATCGATACCCTGTTAAAAGGTAAAAACAAAAATACGGCGACCATGGTCATGCCTTTCTATCAGGATAAAAGCTTTGGAATAGGACTTGTTAAAACTTTTTAATATTGTAACCTGAGATTGGGGTAAAGATTAAAAATTCCATCTATACATTAATTGGGATAAGAACATTGAGATGATAAGATTGAAAAAATGCGGATTGGAATTATTTTTTTCCTTGCGACAATGCTCATCACCGTGATATACTGGTAGATATTTTCGGATGACTTTTTATATTCAATAGGGGCGGGCTTCAGCCCGCTTACAGGATATACGCACTGCAAAAGGCTTTAGCCAAAACTTACTGTCCAATAGTAACTTCCATCCTCCATCTTCCATCCTTTTTATCTCCTTCTTATCCCAGACTCAGGTTATTATACCAGATAAAGGCCCGGCAATTTGCCGGGCCTTACTAACAAGATTAAGTGTAAAATTTAGCCGTTAAGGCAAAAGGATAATTCAAATATTTTCAGATTTCTATTGAACTTAATCTATGTTCGGGGATTGATAGTATGAGGCATTTATTATTTGATATTTTTTGATGAGGTGAAAATTTTTCATCCTTCAAATTCAATACGGCAAAAGTAGGATAACAGGGTTCACTTCTTTATAAAAAAGCGGGTGATGTGACTGAATAAGGTGATGAAATGTATTTTTTTGATGATGAAACGTTGAGGTCATTCTAAACGGCTTATTGTACGTTTCACTGGCTCTTTTCGCGGGCTCGTTCAAAATAGAAAGATTTCCTATCAAATCAATTTTTATATTTACACTTACAAAGTCCCGAATATGAACAGGATTGCCACAATCAGAAAAAAAATAACCCGAAACAGGAAAATTATTTCCACCGCAAAAAGGAGGCTGGTGATCTGGCTGGTGGCCATCATTACCTTCTATATTTTTTCCTATCTGATCGACCCGTTTGATCCTGCGTGGATGGATTATCTAAACGGGCCGTGGCAGCTTATGGTAGAAGATTTGCTGTGGGTATTTCTTTTCTCTGTTCTTCTGTCAGAGGTGAGTATATTCATCGACAGGACCCTTAATAAACTCCTTCCCTGGAGCAACAGGACGGTTAAAAGACTTCTGATCCAATGCGTTATCCAGATTGTAGGAAGTGTACTGATCATCATCATCGTCAATTTTATCATAGAAAGCACCACAGAAAACCTGTCCAAACTGGATTATCGTAAGGAATTCACACTTTTAGGTCAATGGGTCGCGACGAATATCATGATATCACTTATTATCAGTGCTTTTAATACCGTTGAGTATTTGCTGGAAAACTGGAAAAAAACCGCAGAAGAAGCTGCCCAGCATAAACTCAGGGCTTCAAAACATAAGCAGGCCGCAATGGCTGCAGAACTTCAGGCGCTTAAACTACAGATAGATCCCCATTTTATTTTCAATAATCTCAGTGTACTTTCTGAACTCATTTTGGAAGATCAGCAGCTTGGCTATGAATATTCTGAGAAATTTGCCAGAGTCTATCGCTATCTTCTCGTCAATTCCGGGAAAGATGTCATCGCTGTAGAAGAAGAATTGAAATTTCTGGAATCCTATATTTTTCTGATTGAAAAGAGAATCGGCGACGGTGTTATATTTAAGATTGATGTCCGCGAAGAACATCGGAAAATGTACACCGTTCCGTTATCTCTTCAACTGTTGGTTGAAAATGCTATTAAACATAATCAAACCTCAAAAACAAATCCGCTGGAAATAGAAGTCTACACGCTTCCAACCGGAGAACTGGTGGTTGCGAATACCTTCCTGCCACTGATCAATAAACCGGATTCTTCGGGGGTCGGGTTGAGAAATATCAAAGCCAGATATGAGATTCTAGGCTACGGAAAGCCGGAAATAGAAAAGACAGAAAACAAATTCATTGTAAAACTTCCCCTGATATGAAGATTAATAAGATTTTAATCATCGAAGATGAAAAATTGAATGCAGACCGATTAAAAAGGCTTCTTTTAAAACTGAGGGTCCACGTGGAAATTATGTCGGTAGAAGAATCCATTACCTCAGCAGTAGAATGGCTGAATCATAATCCGGCTCCCGATATGATCATGATGGATGTGCGTCTGGCAGACGGCCTTAGCTTTGAAATCTTTAATAAATTTGAGATCCGCAGTCCGGTGATTTTTACAACAGCTTATGACGAATATGCCGTTCAGGCCTTTAAATATAACAGCATAGATTATCTTCTGAAACCCATAGACGAAGATGAGCTGGAAGCTGCACTGAGACGCTATGAAACCTTTATAGAAACCGTTCCGTTCGTAGGAACAGCGATTGAGGGGTTATTGAATTATATCCAACCCAAAGACTACAGAAAACGCTTCCTTCTTGCCCACCGCGACGGCTATAAAACCGTTTTGGCGGAAGACATTCTCTATTTCTACACAGAACTCGGAATAAGCAAAGCAGTATTGAATACGGGCACCATCGAAAATGTTCCTCAAACTCTCGAAGAACTGGAAAGACAGTTGGATCCGAAATTCTTTTTCCGTGCGAACAGGCAGTTCATTATTCACATAGACTCTGTAAAGCAGGTCTTGAATCACTTCAACGGAAAATTAAAACTGGAACTCCGAAAACAACAACCTGACATTGAAATCATCGTCAGCAGAGAAAAAGCCTCTGTCTTCAAGTCCTGGATGGATTATTAAAGCAGGTACGGGATACGGGTTTGAGAGTTTCGGGGTTCGGGTTCCGAGATACAGGTTTGAGAGTTTCAGGTCAGGAAGTTTGAGAGTCGGAGCGTTTGAGCGTTTCAGTATACGGGTTTTTGGCTGGTCTGAAATCTGATGTCTGACATCTAGTATCTGATATCTCCTCCAAAAATTCACCATTCACTTGCGAAGCAAAATTGACCATTCACTTTCCCCAATCTCTGCCTCAACCTAAAAATCTCATATCTGAAATCTTCTCCTGAGAGATTTTTTCATTTTCCTTAGCCTACGTTTCACCTGCGATTAATTACGTTTCACCGGATTTCTTCATCTGGATCCTTATTCTGTGCGCTTATTTTGCAAGTGTAAAATTTAAAAACAGATCATTATGAATTATAAAAAAGGATATTGGGTGCTGTCGTTAGCCGCTGTTGTCGGGCTTAGCTCCTGCAGCTCAGGAAACGGTCAGGAAACAGCTCAGCAGATGAGTGCGGTACCTACAGGTTTTATTCAGTTGAAATCCGGTGATGCAGATGTTTCTGCGGGATATCCGGGAAGTATTGAAGGGCAGGATAATGTAGATATTAAAGCTCAGGTCACAGGATATCTGGAAGCCGTTTATGTAAAAGAAGGTCAGTATGTGAATAAAGGTCAGACCCTTTTCAGAATCAATCCTTCCGTGTATAATGAGCAGGTGAATAATAATGAAGCTGCTTTGAAAGCCGCAATAGCCGCTCAGGAAACTGCAAGATTGGAGGTAGAAAAGCTAAAACCTCTGGTAGAAGGAAAAGTAGTTTCCGATATGCAGCTCAAAACCGCTCAGGCGAATTATAATGCAGCAGCGGCACAGGCGGCACAGGCCAGATCTTCATTAGGCTCATCACGAATCAATGCCAATTTCACTTACATCAAAGCGCCGGTAACCGGTTATATCGGGAGAATCCCGAACAGGGTAGGAAACCTCATCAGTCCTTCAGATGCAGCTCCGTTGACATCACTTTCGAATATCAATACGGTGAATGTCTACTTCTCAATGAATGAAGCTGATTTTATAACCTACACCAGAAAAACAGTATCAGGAGAAGAGACAGAAAATGTAGAACTGATCCTTGCTGATGGTTCAAAATATTCCTACAAAGGAAAAGTGGAAAATGCCAGCGGGAATTTTGACAAAAATACGGGAAGCATCCAGATGAAAGCCATTTTCCAGAATCCGGATAAATTATTGAGAGCAGGAGGAACAGCAAGAGTTTTATTACATCAGTCTCTGGACGGAATTGTAAAACTTCCCAAAACGGCAGTCAAAGATATTCAGGATAAATTCTTCGTATACAAACTGGAAGGGAAGGATAAAGTAAAAATGTCCCCGATTGAAATTTCAGGAAGCACATCTCAGGATTATTTCGTGAAAAACGGAGTCAAAGCCGGTGATAAAATCGCCGTGAACAGGATTGACGTGCTTACAGACGGAGCGCTGGTGTCAGCGGATGTGAAATAATAGATAATCATTCATTCTTAGAAAATTTAACATGTTAAAAAAGATAATAGACCGTCCGGTACTGGCAACGGTAATATCTCTGATCATTGTCATATTGGGGATTATAGGACTGAACCAGCTGGCGGTGACCAGATTTCCGGACATTTCGCCACCCACCATTACCGTTATGGGTTCTTATCCGGGTGGAAACAGTGAAACTGTAATACGTTCCGTGGTAACGCCTCTGGAAGAGCAGATCAATGGAGTGGAAGACATGGAATACATGAAATCGACTGCCAGTAACGACGGAAGTTTCTCCATTTCTATCATATTTAAACAGGGCGTTAATGCAGATCAGGCGGCCGTCAACGTACAAAACAGGGTTCAGCAGGCCACACCGATACTTCCTCAGGAAGTGGTAAGAATGGGACTGACGACTTCCAAGCAGCAGAACAGCATGGTGATGCTTTTCAATATTTATACCGATGATAACAGCAAATATGACGAAACGTTTCTGCAGAATTATGCCAATATCAACCTGATTCCACAGGTCAAAAGAGTAAAAGGAGTAGGACAGGCGCAGGTATTCGGAATTAAAGATTACTCCATGAGAATCTGGCTGAATCCTCAAAAAATGGCCTCGTATGGCCTTGATCCTGCTGATGTTTCCAATGCCATTGCAGATCACAGTTTAGAATCCGCTCCCGGAAAGCTGGGCGAGGAATCTGATGCAGCACTGGAATATGTGATCCGCTATAAAGGAAAAAAGAACAAACCGGAACAGTATGAAAATATCATCGTTAAAAACGACGGCACCAAGCTTATACGCCTGAAAGATGTCGCCCGCGTAGAATTCGGGTCGCTTTCTTACAGTGGAGACAATCTTTCCAATGGGAAAAATGCGGTGACCGTAGCGATTATGCAGACGACAGGTTCTAATGCCAACGCCATTGAAGTAGGGATCGACAAATCTATAGAACAGCTTTCGAAATCATTTCCTCCCGGGATAAAATATTCCAAGGTGATGAGTACAAAAGAAAGACTGGATGAAGCCACCGGACAGGTAAAATCTACTTTGATCGAAGCATTTATTCTCGTGTTTATTGTGGTATTTCTCTTTCTGCAGGACTTCAGATCTACCATCATTCCGGCAATAGCGGTTCCTGTTGCCATTATAGGAACCTTCTTTTTCCTTCTGGTATTAGGATTTACGATCAATGTACTGACGCTCTTCGCTTTGGTACTGGCCATCGGTATCGTGGTGGATGATGCCATTGTCGTCGTAGAAGCCGTTCATTCCAATATGGAAGGGACAGATCTTTCCGGAAGAGAAGCGACACATAAAGCGATGAGTGAAATTACTGGAGCAGTTATTTCCATTACACTGGTGATGTCTGCTGTATTTATTCCGATTGGGTTTATGTCCGGATCAGCGGGAATGTTTTATAAGCAGTTTGCCTATACATTGGCCATTGCCATCATTATTTCAGCAGTGAATGCCTTGACTTTAACACCTGCTTTATGCGCTGTATTCCTTAAAAACAACCATTCAGAGGGCGGAGAACATCCGAAGGGATTTGGGAAAAGATTTGCAGTAGCATTCAATGCCGGTTTTAATAATATGACCAACCGATATGTAAACGGTGTAAGATTTCTGATCGGACGTAAATGGATAGCAGGAGGTTTGGTAGTAGGCGTAATCGGTGTAGCAGCATGGCTGATGACCAGTACCCCAAAAAGTTTCGTTCCAATGGAGGATGACGGGCTTTTCATGTACACGTTAAGCATGCCGCCGGGAACAGGTTTGACCAAAACCACGGAAACAGCAGCCAAGATCAATGCTATCCTGAAAAATGTAGAAGGAATTCACGAAAATACATCCATCACAGGATACAATTTATTAAGTAACAGTGCCGGTCCTGCTTATGCGATGGGATTTGTGAAACTTAAACCTAAAAAAGAAAGAGGAAAAGTCCAGGATATTGATGAAATCTTAAACAGAGTGAATGAAAAGCTGGCTTCCATTAAAGAAGGAAGTGTAATGACCTTCAGAATGCCGCCTGTAGAAGGATACGGGATGACCAATGATGCGGAAATTGTGCTTCAGGACCGAATGGGAAGAGATCCACAGGCACTGAAAGCAAAAGCGGATGAGGTCATTGGGCAGCTGATGAAGGTACCGGAAGTAGGCTTCGCGTATACCATGTTCAGGGCAGATTATCCGCAGATGGAACTTGAAGTGGATGAAGATAAAGCCAAACAGTTGGGAGTAAGCATTTCTAACCTTTTGGGAACCGTTCAGACGTACTTTTCAGGAGATCAGTCTCAGAATTTTTCAAGATTCGGGAAATTTTACAGAGTCAATATCAAGGCGGATGGTATGTTCCGAATGGATGAGCAGGCTTTCAACGATATTTTTGTAAAAAATAACCAAGGTCAGATGGTTCCGGCCAACACCATGATCACCTTGCATAAAGTCTACGGACCTGAATCCACGCAACGATACAATCTTTATAATTCACTGAACATCAATGTGTCTCCAAAACCAGGCGTAAGTAACGGAGAACTGATGGGAAAACTGGAAAAAACACTGGATAAACTTCCTTCTGATTACAGCTATGAATGGACCGGATTAAGTCTGGAAGAAAAATCAGCCGGAAACCAAACGATTGCCATATTTGGATTGTGTCTGCTGTTTGTGTATCTGCTGCTTGCCGCACAGTACGAGAGCTACATCCTTCCTCTGGCAGTTATGCTGTCCATTCCCACAGGAGTTGTAGGAGCGTTTCTGGGAATAAAAGCAATTGGACTGGACAATAACATTTACGTGCAGGTAGGATTGATCATGCTGATTGGGCTTCTGGCGAAAAATGCCATCCTTATCGTAGAATTTGCGGTGCAGAGAAGAAAATCCGGGTTATCTATTCTGGAATCTGCATTAGACGGAGCAAAAGCAAGGCTACGACCGATCATTATGACTTCCCTGGCATTTATTGTAGGAATGATCCCCTTGATGATCTCGTCAGGAGGAATGGCTTCAGGAAACAGATCCATTAGTACAAGTGCGGCCATGGGAATGTTGAGCGGCGTGGTACTGGGTGTTTTTGTAATTCCAGTATTGTACATGTTTTTTCAATATCTGGATGAGAAGTTTTCATCAAAGAAATATAATGAGAAACCGGAAAATCAACCATCAAATGAAACGATTTAACATCAATAAAATATTTTTTTACGGCGCAATGGTATCTGTATTGACATCCTGCGCTGTAAGAAAACCTTATGCCGGAACGGATGCCAATATCCCGGCAGCATACAGAGATCCCGTAAAATTAACCGGAGATACCATCGTACTTCCCTGGAAAACGTTCTTCAAAGATCAGAAACTTCAGGGATTAATAGAAAAAGCACTGACTAAAAATAATGAAGTCTCCATAGCGCTTAAGAATATGGAACAGCTGGATCTTGCCTATAAACAGGCAAAAAATGCATTGCTACCAACCCTTGATTTTAGTGCGGGAGCCAACCGAAGCTGGGCCTCGAAAAACAGCCTTAATGGATCGCTTAATGAACAGTTCACCGGCAATAAATACATCGATGATTTCAGCGCCTCACTGAAACTGTCCTGGGAAGTAGATATCTGGGGGAAATCCAAAATGCAGAAAGAATCGGCTGCAGCTGGATATTTTGCACAGAAAGAAAATCTGGATGCCTTAAAAAGCAGGATTATTGTTCAGGTGGCACAGGCCTATTACAATTTAATAAGTCTGGATGAACAGCTGAAAATAGCGGAGAGAAATATTGAATTAAGCAATAACACGCTTCAGATGATGAATCTTCAGTTCAAGGCGGGGCAGATCAATTCATTGGCGGTACAGCAATCCGAAGCGCAGAAGAAAACGGCTGAGCTATTGATTCCATTGGCCAAACAGAATATTTCCGTTCAGGAAAATGCATTGAGTATTCTTTGCGGCGAATATCCCGGAAGCATTGAAAGAGAAGGTAATTTAGTAGAAATGATTCCTGAAAACAATCTGTCAGAAGGCATTCCTGCCCAATTATTGAGCCGTCGTCCGGATTTGAAAGCTGCAGAATTCAATGTAATCAGTCTGAATTCAAAAACAGGACTGGCAAAAGTAGCGATGTACCCAAGCATTAGCCTTTCCCCACAAATCGGGCTGAATTCGAATAAATTTAATACCTGGTTTGATCTGCCGGGATCGATTACCAAAACGCTGGCAGCCAATCTTGCCGTTCCTATTTTTCAAAAAAAAGAGATGAAAACGGCCTACGAAACGGCGGTGATAGAACAGGAAAAGGCTGTAATCACCTTTAAGCAATCCGTCATGACCGCTGTGGGAGAAGTTTCAGATGCTATGGCTAAATCCAGAGGGTCTTCCGAAAGGCTGGAATTGCTGGAGCAGAGAACGGCTATTTTAGATAAAGGCATCAACGATGCGCTGAAACTGTATAAAAGCGGGATGGCCACCTATCTGGAAGTCATCACAGCACAGAATAACAAACTTCAGAATGATCTGGAAGCCGTGAATGTTACTCTGGAAAAACTCAATGCCGAAGTTGATTTATACAGAGCATTAGGAGGAGGAACTCATTAATTTTACTTTTAAATAAATACAAACAAAAAAGAAGCTGCAAAATGTAGCTTCTTTTTTATTTTTTATACTTTAAATGTTTAAAAACGAAGTGTTTAGTTTTGAGTGGCTGTTGTCATGCCTGAATCTTTGAGAACTTTCTTTAAACTGTCTGAAAACAGCACCAGCCCGGCAGCCATCATGATAATATCTTTTACAACCAATCGTCCTGCTCCTGATAAATAAGGAAACCCGAATTGTGGAGTAGGAAAATCTCCACCCAGATCAGGAACATAGACCTCCGGAGTTGTCACAAGAAATGATAGCGTCACAAAAGACATGATGAACGTTAAAGCTCCACTCAAAGCTCCAATCTTGGGATACCATATGCCTAGTAGGACGAGAATAGCAATAATGACAATCATTGTTCCCAATCCGTATGAAAATATATAAGTTCCATTTTTAGTGTGCCAGTTGATGTTTTTCTTTACCGTTTTCCCTTCCGGATTTTTGTACAATGTATACTCTGAGACCAGTTTTTGGTCTTCGTTAAGTACTTTATGGCCAGCATTTTTATAAAAGAAACTCATAAAAGGACTGTTGGCCACGAAAGGAACAATTCCGTCAGCTTCATACTGAAAAGCTTTAAGCCCTCCGATCCAGGCCATCACGATGAATATGGAAATTCTTAAAAAATTAAGGAAATAAGAATCTAATCTAAGAAGCCGGGTGTAAAGTGTATTGGTTCGCATCTGATTTACTTTTTGACAAAGGTATATCGCTGCAGAATGTATAAAAATAGAGATATCAGGACATTACATGGACATTTTAGCCACAATGGAAATACCTACTTTCTCCCGGTACTTTTTGGGTGAGCAACCCACCGATTTCTTGAAATACCGACTGAAATAAAATTCATCACTAAATCCTAAGTCTGAAGCGATCTCCTTTACTGAACGGTAGGTCAAATGAAGAAGTCTTTTGGCTTCCAGGGTGATTCTTTCATTGATAAGCTTACTGGGACTTTTATCAAATTCTTTCTTAACGGCTTTGCTCAGGGTGCTGTTGGTAATATTCAGCTTTTCGCTGTAGAATGACAGTTCTTTTTCGTCCTTAAAATGAAGTTCCAGTAATTTTTGAAACTCAGTTGCGTTTTTATTGGGAAGTCTTCCGCTAGAAATTTTTTCCTCCATACGACCGCTTTTCTGTTTGCTGCAGATCGCCAGGATGAGTTGTATGTATGTTTTAATGATTGATTCCGAGAAAAGATGTTTTTCAGAAAGCTCATGTTGAATATGTTCAAAAATCCCAAGAATATATTGATAGCTATCTGAGGCCAGCTTAATACCTGGATTGAGATAAATATTATTGAACAGAAGTCCATTGCAGGCGACTTCCTCTTTATGATACTCTATGCAGTAATAATCGCCGTGAAAGAAGAGAATAAAAATTGGATCATCAGTTTCTGAAGCCAGCTTTAATTTCTGATAAGGAGTGAGAAAAAGAACAGTACAGCCTTCATAAGAATAATTAATCTGATCCACGGAAAAAACACCAGTTCCTTTCAATAAAACCACACCATAATTCTCAGTATTAAAATCTGAAGGAAAACCGGACGCGGGATAAGATTGTATTTGCACAGACATGGAATAAATATAGGGAATATTTTAGAAGTTATGAGTTTCGGGATGCGGGATGCGGGGTGCGGGTTTGAGAGTCGTAGTGTTTGAGAGTTTTGAGAGTTTATGAGTTATAAATTATGAGTGATGAGTTTTAGGATGTAGGTTTTGAATTGTCTGAAATCTGATGTCTGCTCAGAAATTCACTATTCACTTGCGAAGCAAAATTCACCATTGACGTTTCTCAACCTTAACCTTAGACTCAACTTAAAAATCTGACTCTTAATTTAATTTTTTTTTCAACACGTCAAGTTCTGTCGCTTCCGGTTCTGATATTTGCTTCAGAAAAACACACAAATGAAAACAGACTTTAAAACACAGGGTGGACATCTCCTGCCGGATACCACCTAAAAAAATAAGGCTCACTTAAGAAGTCATTATGATGCAAATGACATTCAATCTTATCAATTAATACAACCAAAATCAAATTACAAAATGAACAACATTGAAAACAATGCTGCCGGATTGCCGGTGGAAAACACACCCACGCAGACGCTTTTCAGATTCGTAAGCTTAAGAAGCCCACAACTGTCTGATGAAAATGAACAGGATAAAAGATTTGTACTTGCTCCTGAAGAATTAAAAAGCAGTCACTTTTATAAACATATTTTAGATAATCCGGGGCAGCCTAAGCAAAGATTATTAAGAGAGTATGCCGGGATTTTTCAGCAAAGTCCGGATTATGTTTCCGAAAAGGATTTTTTTAAAGAAAACTATACAAATTTGTATGAATTAGCTTCATGGATTGCAAAAAACAAAGAGACGTGTACAAATGATGAATTATTAGCAAAGATTGATGTCCACTTAGCTTTTACGGGTGATATTATGCAGTTGTGGAATAATCTTATTTATCAAGTCGTTGCTCAGAAAGATTTTTATATCAAAGAAACAGTTATGCAGATGCTTCTTGCAAAGCATATCCTTAATAATAAAGGAACGGAAGAGCGCAATAAAATTCTTCTTGGTGCAAGAATCGTTCTTCCTAAAAATTTAATGTTGGATGAAAATACCGTTTCAGGATCTCAAAGGCTTTCAAAAATAGCAGACAATGAGTTTAGGGCAACTCTTCCTAATGAGGAAATGAAGAAACAGCAACTGATCTCTGAAGGAAAGCTAAAGCTTGGCAGATATGAAAAACTGACCAAGAACTTTATTCTTTTGGAGAAGCAGTACCGTGATGATTATCAGAGAGAATATGAAATTCAGCACCAAAAATATCAGGAGGAGATCGCAAAAGCCATCGAAGAGTATAATGCAAAAGTTGCAGAAAACAGAGAAAAATACTGCCCGACAAGAACTCCAGGGATGCCCTATGATCCGAAAGATCCTTGCCAGCAAATTCCTGGTGTTCCCGAACCCGTATTACCTAAATTTAATTTTCAATTCCGTTCTGAAATTGAAGCAGAATATCTTACAAGGGCATTGAAACCTGAAAATATGGATACTTTATTGGATATTTTAGGCCACGATTTTCAACCCGAATCTACAGACAAAGAACGTGCGGAAATAAGTAGGGCACCTGATCTGAATCAGTTACTGGAAGGTAGAAATACGTTTTCAGAAATCAATTCTCTGATCACAGAATCCGGAGAAAAGAGCAACAAAATGATTGCTGAAAATACAGAAGCAAATACAGAAGTGTATACGAGTATCGGAGGTGTTATTGTTCCAATGGCAAAAGCTGCTGCTGTGCCATTTACTTTCCAGCTGTGTCCCAAAGGAATCTATAAGCTATTTGGACTTACCATGGCATTAAATGTTCCTGATGCTTCCTGGGATGTTTCAGACGTATATTATGAATTAGTTAGCGGAAGCCTACCCACTCAAACAGGATCTAATTTTGTAAAATCCAGAAACGGTAATACTATTTTCTTAAATGATCTTTTAGGACAGGGTGTAGAATTTGCCATGTTTGAGGGCGCTTCTTTTGATCTTAGAATATCTTTCACCAATGGTCGTGTAGCTCAGTTTAAGACACCCGGAATTACTATAAGAGGCTGTATTTCTTCCAAGTTTGAACTGGAAGTTGAAGAGACAGACAATCCTGTTGAGCCCATTAAGGAGGAAGAGAATTTTATTCCTTCAGGATTTGGCTTCAAACAGATAGGAATTGCAGATTATCTGAAAGTTGAGCAGAGCACCCATGCTTATGTAGAGGGGGAAGTGGCTCATATTGAGAATATCATGGCAAGAGAATACCGTGAGAAATCTACCCGAAAATTAAGACGAAGCGAAAATACGACCACTTCATCTTCTGATACCGAAAGAGAACAGCTTTCAGATACTACGACGGCTAACCGTTTTGAAATGCAGTCTGAAGTTTCCAAGGTCTTACAGGAATCCAATGATTTTGCGGGCTTTGTCAATGCAAGCTATGGTGGTAAAATGTTTTCCGTGAGCGCTGGCGCAAATTATGCCAACCACCGTTCGAAAGATGAAAGTACGAGGCAGGCTGTTACCCAGGCTCAGGATATTACAGCAAGAGCCATGGACAGGATCGTAACAAAAATCCATGAGGAAAGAATCGAAAAAATTATTGATGAATTTGAGGAAAACAATTCTCACGGATTTGATAACCGAAAAGGTGACAAAAATGTAGTAGGCGTTTACCGATGGGTAGATAAACTGATGAAAAATCAGATCTACAACTACGGTAAGCGAATGATGTTTGAATTTATGGTTCCTGAACCGGCTAAATTACATTTATTGGGAATGACGTCTCAGAAAGCCCCTGATCAGATCGACCTGATCAAGCCGGAAGATCCGAGAACATCGGTTGTCATGCCCATGAAAAACTATGACGCGCTCACGACAGATGCCGTTTTAAAATACTGGGTATCAAAATACAATGTGGAAGTTCCTGAAAAACCAGTAGAAAACTACAGCATAGGAAAACCATTAAGTGGACAATATACCAATGAAAATAATTCGATCCAGAATGTAGCTGTTAAAGATGAAATTCAGATTCCTGAAAATTATATTGCGGTAAGCTGCAGAGTAGGGTATAGTGCCGTGGGCGACAGCAGTGAGTCTGCAATGTGTATTCTGATAGGAGATATCCCATTCTATATGCGTGGTCGTTGGTCTCAGCTTGAAGTACGTCAAAGAGAAACTTTTGACAAGCCTTATTCCAAAACAGTTCCTATTTCAGCTACTTTTTATGAAATTTTTTCGGGAACAGCTAATTGTGTTGTTGATCTTAAATTGACACAGGATGCTAAAAATGCTTGGTATGAGAAAGTCTTTAAAGCCATTATTGACGCTTACGAAGATGCGTTGATAGAATATAACAATAAGCTTGCGGAAGAAAAGAGTAAGGCCGTAGAAATCAAAGGTTCAAACCCAACATTCTACCGTCAGATTGAAAATACGATTTTACGTAAAAACTGTATTTCTTATATGGCAGACAGAGCCTCAGGATCTACTCACGGATATGGTTTGGAAGGACTGACCAGTGGTTCTGCTTTCAGCAACTATGAAACCGTTTTAAATGGCAGTCTGGATAAATACACGGCTTTTGTTAAATTTATGGAACAGGCCTTTGAATGGGAAAACCTTTCATACAACCTATATCCATACTACTGGGGCAATAAGCAGAACTGGCTGAACCTTTACCAGTCAGAAGATACGGATCCTTTATTCAGAGCCTTCATGCAAAGTGGTATGGCCAGAGTAGTGGTAACGGTACGTCCGGGATTTGAAGAAACAGTACAGTTCTATTTGGCAACAGGAAAGATCTGGAATGGAGGAGAAGTTCCTGTCATTGGAGACGAGCTTTATCTATCTATTGCTGATGAAATGAAAGAGCCAAAGGGTCCGAAACAAGGAAAAGCATGGATCACAAGACTTCCTACTGCTCTGAATATTCTGCAGGCAGAAAGCATCGGGCTAAAAGTAAGACATGCGCTGCCGTTCAGTACAGAAAATCCGGATGATTTTGAAGTGCCTTCAGAAGTGATTACTGAGGAGAAATTCAATTTTGAGAAAGACAGCAGTTTATTAGGTGGTGGTACAGCAGAAAAATGGATTGAATTAAGTTTCAATCATATGGATTCATATCGATCAATTTCTGATATGGATTATGAAAAAATTTTCCCTAGAATTTATGAATGTTTAGGAAATACTATTAAAGTAGATAGAGATGCTTCATGGTCCGGAACAGAACATTCTACTATCTTCTATAAGGCTCTTGCAGACGAAATCTCTTCGGTTGAAGGAGTACAGGCAATACCTACGGGAGAGAATGGACTTACTTTTAGAATCAATATTTCTAAATTTAAAACATTCACATTCAGAAAGCCGGGTGGAGTAGATGACTTTGAATTACTAAAAATATCAACCGACGCGGAAACATATGTGAAAATTCATAATCCAACAGAATATAATACTGCGGATAGAATTCGAGATAAAGACGGAAAGGCTCTTTCTCAAGCCGACTTTACAAGCAGAGCTCCTCTTTCCAAATTTTTAGTTTAACCCTTAAATTTTAAAAATGAGCCGAGTAAAACTCGAGGCTATTTGGCAGCACGAAAAAGTGCTGCCTTATATCCTCACGACCTTAAAAGATAAGATCAGCGAGATTACTGCCGTAGAAAAGATTTTTCTTTTTGGAAGCAGAGGCCGGACTCCTTTTGAACAATGGAAGGATCTGGAAGGAAAAGACTGGGATGTTTTGGTTCAGGCAAAATGTAAACTTAAAAATGCCCATGTACTGGTAGACAAAGACTATTATCTGGATCTTCTTGTGCTGGATGAAGAACAGATCAAGAAATATTATTCTGAGGATAGACTGATGATGGTTTTTCCGGAGAATAAGTTAAAAATGAAACCATGAGTTTAGAAATATTAAGCAATCCTTCATTAAGGAATTCACAGAATTCCTTTTTTGAAAATGATGATTCTTCTTTTCCAGTTTTGGTCTCTCCTCCCGAGCTTAAACAGCTCACAGCAAAACAGATTGCTAATACCTATTATAGTGGCAAACCTGTAATGGAGGGCAATGGTTTTCAGATTTATTCAGACGAACCTGTATTCGGAGGAAATATAGAAGAAGTAGTTGTGTATAAAAGCAGGTTCAGTCAAATGATCGGAGGAATTGATGTTGTTCTTTTCGCTAGCAAAAATGGGGCATTCCTTCTTCAGCGCTATATGGAAGCCTTACCTGGCAGTAAACAGCTGATTCTTTTTCTTGAAATCAATGATGAATATAATTTCAATACAGTAATGCGCGTTGTGGCTGGAGCAGATGTTACAAAGAATAAAGACTTACTGTTCAATGATATACTTACTTTTACAAGAAAGCATGAAGTTACTGTTTCTCCAAAAGCACTTGAAGACCTGATAAAGAACGGGATATACCGAAATAAAGTGGGTTTCGTCAGCTGGCTTTTAGGTTTAAAAGATGCCAGTGTAGGAGAGATCTTCAGTTTTTTTAAACAGGAAATCCTGGAGGGAGCTGCTCATTTTTTTATTGAGGGTATCGCAGATAACGTTGCTAAGTTAAGAATTTCGGAAGATGGCTGGAACCCGGATGTGAAAGAAGGGGAATACGATCCTGCATTTATCCCTGATGTACTTTATGAAGAACTTAAAAAATTCTATGAACACAAGAGTTCTAGTAATCCATATGAAAATTTGGAAGGCCAGAAGAAAATAAATTCCAAACTAGTTAAATCCTTATTTGAAAGGATAAACGGAGTTAAAGCAGATTTTAATAACCTCCTGAATAATGCGGAGGATTTCTTCCCTGCTTTTATCTTTAAGAAAATAAAACAGTCTTTGAATTTATTTTTCAAGCAGATAGATAAGATGGAAGAATTTCTTATTGATCCGCTTACGGGAATGCAACATATCATCTATAGGAGCCATCAGATAGCGAATGCTTTTCTTTGTGGAATTTATAACAGTCTGATTGATATTATTGCCGGGATTTTTTCAATTATAGGCTTTATCTTCAAAGCGGTGGCTGCCATGGATAAAGTGAATGACCATAAAGTTGAATATGGTGAGATGTTTCTTGAACTGATGGAAGATCTGATGGAAGGAATCATGAAATTTGATTATCTTGATTTCTTTAAGCAATGCATCACATTTCAGATAAGAACTATTATTCGTCTTGTGATGTGGGTTGATCAAAAAGTACCTCAGTTTACTTTAGAGAAAGCGGCTTATTATTATGGCTATATCATTGGGATCATTATAGACATTATCGTTGAAACACTTCTTACTGGTGGAGCGGCAGCTGTGGCGAAGTTGGCTAAAACAGTGGAAAGTTTTATCTTAAACCCATTAGGAAAAATCTCCAAAGCGATTACACAGGCTGAAAACTTTCTGACAAGAATTATGGAGTTTATCAGTATGCTCCTTCGTGAATTTAAAAAAGGAACAAAAGAAATTTTTTCTAAATTAGAGAAATTTTTAGATGAAGTTTTTGGTTTTGGGGATGAAGTGGCGGATCATGCAGTGACGCCTGCGGAGAAAAGGGTGAAGGAGAAGAATGGGAGAAGACAGGAAAAACTTGATAGAAAGAATGATCCAACAAAAAGGAAGAGGACTAAGCAACACGAAGATTTTATCAAAAAATGGTCTGGAAAACCAATAAATGCTCTTGCCAAAACTGAAATAGCAAACGCTCTGAAAGGATTTACCGAGCAAGGGAATAAAATTGCAAAGCTTATTGAAGAAGAAAAAATAATTATTCATATTTTAGATGATGATGATTACATTAAATTATGTATGGAAGAATATGGAGACACTTTGAAACAGGCGACTAATACTCATGCTTTTGCTGATGGTGTAGATATGTATTTCAGATCTTCACGAAAACCAGATATATTCTTAAGTGAACTTATGCACGAAGGAACTCATGCTAAAGAGGCGTTTGAAATTATTAAAATGATTAAAAGTGGTAAAACTGAGACGGAAATTAGAAGTATTTTTGGAAATAACTGGTCCTCAGAAAAACGTGCATTTTTTCATGAACACGCTTGGCAGGAAGCTACTGGAAGAACAAAAGATTTCGATACAATAGAAGAAATGTTAGATAACATTTTTACAAACTATGATGAATATTAAAAATTATAAGATGAAAACAGATATAAAGGATTTGTTAGTAGAATTAACTTTGAATGGCAAACAACAATTTCAGTATAAAATATTAGTTAAGGCTGATGAAAAGATGGGAATAAGTGACACTGTCTCACTTACAAACTTGCTTATGCAATGGCATAAAAAGATAAAAAAAGGATTTCCCTTTGCACAATATCAAAATGATTATCTCCAGCTTTCTGAGTTAATGCAAGCAAAATATAAAATTTTATTTGAGAATTGTTCTGAGCTTTATGAGCTTTATGAGCTTAAAAATGATAAAATTTATTTTAACTCTTCCTTGACTGATGAAGAAAGACAGGAGATTTTAGATTATGTAGATGAAAATTATAAGATTATCAGGCATAGTTACGGAAGAAAATCATAGCAAGTACCGCCTTTTAAAGGGCGGTTTTTTCTTTCTAAATTAGAGAAAATTTTAGATGAGGTTTTTGGTTTTGTAGATGAAGAGGCTGATAATGTAGAGAGGTGCTTGAAAAGAAAAGATTATTTCAAGAATTGGGATATTAAAAAAGAGTTAGAACAAATTAAATATTAAAGTTATGATCTTAACGAAAGAACAAGCATTACATATTGCAAATGGAGTAATGAAATATATATCTAAAAAACTAAATTTAGAGATACTGGAAAATAAAGAGATTTTAGTTGAATATTCTGAAAATCTTTTAGAGTGGAAAAAGTTTAATATTGAGAGAGGATGGGATATCATTTTTCCTGCGTATAATTTTCAGTTCCAAAATGATGAGGGTTTTTATTCAATTACGATAAATGATGAAACACAACAGCCTATATATTTTATAAATAGCACAGGTGGAAGATCTTGCGTGGGATTTATTAAGAAAAGTAATGAAGAAAAATATTACATTGATTGGCAACCTTAAAGTAGTAAATGCTTCCAAGGAAACAATTCTTTTGGGCTAAAGAAAGGTTAAAAATAATTTATTCATACTAAATACCCCAAACCAGCGTGCATCCCACGCTGGTTTTTCATTTTCAAAAAAAAATCATGAAATTTTGTTCACAGTAAATCAATGTGTTATAATAAAATTTCATCCTTTTTTCAAAATCCCACGCAAGGTTTTCCAAAAAACGGATTTTATAGATGAGTACTCAATACAATAAATGTTTAATGTTAAAAAAATAATGAAATGAAGAATTTAATAGTACTTAAGGTTATTACCGCCGTTTTGATCATATCCATCATCTTCTCCCTGTTCTCATGCATGAATGAGGACAGGATAGAAGTACCACCGGTAAAACTGGAACATGTCAACGGAGATTATAAAGGAAGGCTAATTACCGCGCAGGGAGAGATCAGGGGTGAAAGAGTTGTGGATTTTAAAATAAAGAAAGACACCCTTACATTTCCGGAGTTTCCTATCAAAGAAATTGTGAAAGCGGTAGTGAAAGATCCGATAAAAACAGAAACTGCATTGGCTGCTATGGGAAAAGTGAAATATAAACTGAATTATACCTCGGTATTAAATGCTGATAAAAACTGGGTAGAACTTACTTTTGCACCCAAGGAGCTTGAGCTTCAGATCCCGGTAGACGGTGTCAATAAAAAGGCAGTAGTAACCCTTGCGAGCAAGCAGAAAGGTTATTTTATAGGATTGGATTATACACTGAGATTCGTTCTTGCGGCAGAAAAAATCACAGTAAACGGAACGGAACTGGCTCCTTTTGAAGCGATTTATTATAATTTTCCATACTGTATAAAGATTAATTAATAGATAGATTATATGAACAATAGATTGTGTTTTGCCGGATGCAGTCTATTTTTGCTTAAAATTTTAACCGGCTGCTAAACCGGACCTGACCCATACATGGAAGAAAACAAAGAGCAGATTTTGATAAGACGCCTTCTCACGAAGGAAGAAGCTGCCTGGAAAGAACTTTTCGGAACCTATTCCGGAAACCTTGCCGGGGTCTGCGCTCGTTATATTCCGGGAAAGGATGATGTTCATGACGTTCTTCAGAACAGTTTTATCAAAATGTTCCGGTCCATTGAAACATTCGAATACAGAGGCAGCGGTTCCCTTAAAGCATGGATGATGAGGATCACAGTCAATGAAGCTTTAAAACATATCAAGCAGCATTCCGGTATGACAACAGAGACGGATATGGCTGAGTTTCCCGATATCCCCAATGATGAAGAACCCGATCTGGAGGAAATTCCGCAGGCTGTCATTATGAAAATGATCAGGTCGCTCCCTGATGGTTACAGAACCGTTTTCAACCTGTTTGTTTTTGAGAAGAAAAGCCATAAGGAGATTGCAGGGCTTTTAGGTATAGCAGAAAATTCGTCCGCCTCCCAGTTTCACCGGGCGAAAGGGCTGCTTGTCCAGAAAATTAAAGAATATAAAATGTCAAAAAAAGCACAATATGAATAATCAGTGGCTAAATGACCTTCACAGGAAAATGGAAGACCACGAAGAGGATATTCCGGATGGGCTGTGGGAAGATATAAAAGACGAGCTTTTTTCTGAAGAGGAAGAAAACGGAATAGCTGGAGCTATGATATTTGGAGATGATGAAGAAAAAGAAAATATAAATCCTTCTACTCCAGGTAGAAGATCCCTGTGGTACCGTGTTGGAGGAATTGCGGCCGCTATTGCCATGCTGTTCTTTACCGGAAAATTATTACTGGACATGAATGCAGAGAAAGCCAATCCTCAGGTCACAAAAAGATCTGAAAACGTGGATAATACTAAGAAAACCGGAGAGGAAACTACAGATCCTGTATTGGCAGATACCCAAGATAAAACAAAAGCGGATCAAGTTGAAAAATACAGTACTATCGGAAATATACTGACTGGTAAAACAAACACTGAGCAAATTTTAAAAAATATATTAGGACAAGGAATTGATCATGATAAAGTGATTTCAGAATCTCAGGAAAAAGAAAAAGGAGCCGAACTTTTAACGAAAGAAACCCAACCCACGAATATCTTTCCTTCATCCAATGAGAATCCTGTACTGAAAGAGAAAAAAGAGGTTGAGGAAATCTTTAATACGACTGAAAATGAACTTCATGAAAAGATAGCTGCTACAGAAAAACCTAAACTTAAAGGCCGCCAGTCCAAAAAATGGATGCTGAGTATGCTTACCGGAAATGTTTCCTCAAACTCTTCCGAACAGAAGTTTCCGGGATACGCTTCCATCAGCGGAAGCCCGATGACTTTTAGTGATGTATGGATGTCAGGTACAGAAACGGATCCGCTTACGGAACTTCTGCTGGCCAATCAGAGTAAAGAAGTTGAAGCAAGAATCAGACATAAAATCCCTGTGACATTTGGATTGTCAATGTATTACAATATCGGGAAAAGATGGGGAATCGGAACCGGTGTCAATTATACGAAGCTTACCTCAGAGCTTCACTCCGGAAGCAATTCCAATTATATAAAAGGCGAACAAAGTGTCCACTATATCGGTATTCCTGTTCAGGTCAATTATAATGTGATTCAGAAAGGACGTTTTACGGGTTATGTAACTGGCGGAGTACTTGCAGAAAAAGCCGTGGCAGGAAAGCTTAGGACAAAATATATAGTTAATGATGAAGTGACGGAAACTCAGGAAGAACGCCTCGATGTTAAACCCGTACAGTTTTCAGTGAATTCTGCGGTAGGTCTTCAGGTGAAAATTATTGATAAAATCGGAATCTATGCTGAGCCGGGAATCGGGTATCATTTCAAAAACGACAGCCAGCTGAATACCATTTACAAAGAAAAACCTTTAAACTTTAATATGAAGTTCGGAATCAGGCTATTACTGAACTGACCGCTATAAAAAAACTAAATCCAACCATTAAATATTTAAATATGAAAACCAAACTGATTTTTTTGGCTTTACTATTCTTGACCCTAATGAATATGAAAGCACAGTGTAATCCTACCATTACAAGCCCGAGACTGGGCGTAAAATTCCCGGATAAAATCGTGTTCTGTAATACCGAAACAGAGACACTTTCTACCCAGACATTCGGGAATTATCAATGGTACAAACAGGAATGGACGTGGCAGACCCCCAACAACAACCCATGGACGGCAATTCCCGGAGCAACTTCACAAACATTGACGATCAATGGAAACGATGATCAGCTCTATTATTTTAAAGTGCAGGTTACGGAAGTTGACTGTATGGCACAAAGCCCGGCTGTGATGGCTGATGGATTTGCCTATGCTCTTCCCGCGATGCTAAGCACATTTACCCCCGGAACATACGAGGATTTGGGAGAAGGCGAGTACAATATTTGTGCGGGAGCATCCGTGAGATTTGATGATGTATTTCCTGATCTTTACGGGAACCATGTTTGGTACAGATGCATTCCCAGCAGCCCGCCGCCTTCACCGGGAGATCCTTGTGTGGTGAATGGAATAACCGGAGATTCCTATACAGCGGTAGATTCCGGATCATTCGGGTTCTATGCCTGTACCGAGTATTGCCCGGATCAGTGTGAATTTTTAGGAACAGGAAATTTTGTAAAGCTGAATTTCGGAAACTTTGAGTTCTGTACGCTGGCAACAGGCGAAACAAAACATAAAGACAACAGCCTGAAAATATACCCCAATCCTACGGCACAGTTCCTTTATATCGGGAAAGACTCCGACAAAACGTATAAGGAGATCACAATTATTGATATGTCCGGAAAAGTGGCCCTGCAGAAAAACAGCCATCGCTTTAGTGAACCCATTGACGTAAGCAGATTGGTTCCAGGAAATTATATTATTCTTTCCAAAGACACGGAAGGAAACACTTACAAGAACAAATTCATAAAAAAATAAATAGTACACATCCTGAGAGTTAGTTTTTTTAATCGCTGATAAGCCGGTATAGAGACAGTCTGTACCGGTTTGTCTTTTTATGGATTACAAAATTTTAGAAAAAATGTCTTATAAGATATTGAGATAAATACATATTAATTCTGCTTTATTACTCATATTTTGTTTTTATTCTATTAAATAATTAAATTGATAATCAGTGTGTTATGTGTTTTGTTAAATTTTTCAGGCAAGGATTTGAATTTGCTGCATTTATATAAATGAGTACTCAAAGAAAATATTTTTTAATCAACAATTAATTCAAATTTAAAATGAAAAAGTTCATACACTTCAAAACTTTATCCATGTTATTAATCTTGCTAAGTTTTACTTTTAGTGTCACAAGCTGTAGGGATGATGATGATAAAAAACCAAAACCTAATCCTGACACCCTTAAAGTTCAAGACGTAAATGGAGATTATTCAGGTAAAGTGGTTATATCAAAAGGAACTGTTACCGGTGAAACCAATCTGGTTTTCAGTGCCCAGAATAATATAATATCCTTTACGGAATTTCCGATAAAAGAGATCATTACAACGGTGATCACCGATCCTGTGAAAGCAAATCAAGCATTAACAGCTATTGGGAAGATTAAATATGAGCTGAATTATACGTCTGCTTTGAATAAAGAAAAAAAAGAAGTTGAACTTACTTTTTCTCCAAAGGAATTGACAATTCAGGTTCCGGTAGATGGGGTCAATAAAAAAGTAGTAGTAACATTTGTCCCGACAAAGAAAGGAGTGTTTAAAAAAGGAACAACGCAAAATCTAAACTTCGAACTGGAAGCAACTAAAATAACAGTTGAGGGAACGGTAATAACCCCATTCGAAAAAATAAAATATAATTTTCCAATGCTGAAGAAATAGCCGTAAGAAAGAATTGTTCAGGTGTGCTTGAGAGAGCACACCTTTTTACTCATATTAAATTTGGGATACGGTAAATGCCTGAAAAAGATAATCCAGAGATAAAACTGGTGACACGTTTGGTTAAAAAGGAACAATCGGCTTGGAAAGAATTCTATAATTCTTATTCAAGAGAGCTTACGTCTATATGCAGAAGATACCTGAAAGGAGATGATGACATTCATGATATACTTCAAAACAGCTTTATTAAAATGTTTCACCATATAGATTCTTTTAATTATATGGGACAAGGCTCCTTAAAAGCATGGATTGTACGTATTGTGATTAATGAAGTCCTGCAATACATAAGACGCTTTTCAAAGATGGAGTTTTCAACAATGGAAGAAGAAATAATAGTTAAGGAAGATGAAGAAGAGCCGGAGCTGTCAGATATTCCCCTGGAGGAACTTATGACCATGATAAAAATGCTTCCGGATGGATACAGGATTGTTTTTAATCTCTATGTGTTTGAGAATAAGTCTCATAAAGAGATTTCGCAATTGCTTTCCATAAGTGAAGGTTCTTCAGCGTCTCAACTGCATAAAGCTAAACGGAAACTTGTACATGAAATTAATATATACAAACAATTTAAAAAGGAGGCCCTATGAAAGATAAATGGTTAGCCGACCTGAAAAATAAGTTTGAAGGTCATGAGGATGATCCACCGGATGGCGTTTGGATGAGTATTGAAAAAGAATTGTTTCCGGAAGAAGAAGGCAATGTTTTTCCGTTGCTGCCTGCTGCTGACATTATAGAAAACAATGATGATAAAAAGCACAATAAAAAGAAGTTAGGCCGTATAATAGGGACATTTAGTATCGCAGCTGGAATTGCAGTTTTGGTTTCTGTAATATTTTTTCACGAAACGAAAGCTGATGCTGTTAAAAATCTTACAGAAAGCAGACAACAGAAAATAACTAAAGATAATTTGCTGTCATCTTCTTCACCGGATAGCGTAGATACAAACTCTATTGTTTTGAATAAAAGTCAGGCCGCTCTTGGAAATGAGTTGTTTAATGTCATTAAAGCCAATACAACAAATGTATCGCACAATGAACTTCATGACTATTTAAAAATACAGACTAAAGGGATCGAAACTGAGAATCGATATGAGCTTCAAAACAGTGTAGGCAACAGCTTAATGGCCGGAATGCTTGCTGCTTCAGAAAAAAATAGCAACAACTCTGATTCTATAGCCGCACTAGCATATTCAGGAGAAAACCTGGCTCAAATTGATATTTATAAGAAAAGTGAAAGATTGAATGCTGATCGCAAGTGGTCTCTAGGCCTTATTTCAGGGCCGCCCATATCCAGCTCTTCCCCTTCTTCCCATCAGCAGGAAGGTTATGTAATGATGAACGGAAATCAGCTGGAAATTCCGGCTGGCAGTGAAGAAGAAACGGAAGATGGTCCATTAGGGGCAATCTTTGCAGGCAACAGGGACGAAGATGTAAAAACAGACATCAGGCATCGGCTTCCTGTAAAACTCGGATTATCCGTTTTTTATCAGCTGGATGACCAATGGTCTGTCAGTACAGGAATAACATATGCGAGGCTTTCTTCAGATCTGTTATCAGGGACTGAAGCGAATATGATCAGAGGTGAGCAAACCGTGAAATATGTAGGAGTTCCTGTTCAGATCCATTATAAAATATGGCAGAAAGGAAATACATCTGTGTATGCCGGTGCCGGTGCTCAGATTGAAAAACCAATCTCCGGAAAAATGAAAACAAATTATATAGTCAACCATGAAGTAAAGGAGAGTTTTTCAGAGAGTTTTAAAGTAAACTCATTACAAATTTCTTTGAATGCAGGTGGAGGAGTTCAATATAAGATATTCAGAAACTTTGGGATCTATTTTGAACCCAGCCTGAGGTATAACTTTAAGGACGGAAGCGAGATCAGAACCCTCTACAGGGAAAAACCACTGAATCTGAACTTAGAATTTGGAGTAAGATATTCTATTCAATAAACATAAACTATTGAGCATGATGCAATTATGAACAAAAGAAATGATAAAAAATCAACCGAAATGCCTTTGATCTAGCCAATCTCAGATCACATCGCTGAGCTGTAAAATTATAGTTAATTAAACCCATATGTAATTAAATGAAGTTAAGTATTTAAGGATTTATTTTTTTTTGAGCCATTTCATTCCTTTTTGAAGTGGCTCTTTTTACCCAAAAAAGTTTCTTCCGAACTAAATGAGAGCGTGATGAAAAAAAACAGCAAAATAGAAAACTGTGCAAATAACCTATATAATGAATTTCCGAAAGCTGAAGTATTCATTAAATACGCTAAAAAGATCAACGTTAGCGAAGGAATATTATATGTTGCAGAACAGGAGGAATGTCATTGGTTTTTGGATATTATGGTTCAGAACTGCATCATGGTGAGTGAAATTAAATATCAAAAATGGAAGCTTTTAAAAAATCCGGATGGTGAAATTTTAGTGGTTGCATTAGACAGGAAGTGCAATAGATTGCTAGAGATCAATGTACCCGAAAAAGACTTTTATTTTTCAAGTCTGACGATCTGTAAAATAAGTAATAATCTGTTGATGCCCTGTGAACAATAAATGCGCTGGTTCATAAAGTAGTGCAAATCATGAGTTAGTTTTTTGTTAATCGCTGATAAGCCGGTATAGAGACAGTCTGTACCGGTTTGTCTTTTTTGTTGAAATTTTTTATAAAATGGATGAAGAAGCTTAAATCTGTCAATTTGAAAGAAGAAATTTTGAAAAATTATATTATTTATTTTTACAAAAAACACAATCATGCTGGTAAAAATTTATGGAAGTGCCATCCATGGAGTTGCGGCGCAGACCATTACTATTGAAGTGAATGTAGACACCGGAGGAGTAGGCTACCATCTGGTTGGCCTTCCCGATAATGCCATTAAAGAAAGCAGTTACAGGATCTCCGCTGCCTTAAGAAATGTAGGGTACAAAATCCCCGGAAAGAAAATTACCATCAATATGGCTCCCGCAGATCTCAGGAAAGAAGGTGCCGCGTACGACCTCAGCATAGCCATTGGAATTCTGGCCGCCTCAGACCAGATCCTTGCCGAACATATTCAGGACTACATCATCATGGGCGAGTTGTCATTAGACGGAAGCCTGCAGCCGATCAAAGGAGTGCTTCCTATCGCTATACAGGCTAGGGAAGAAGGTTTCAAAGGAATTATCCTTCCCATGCAGAATACACGGGAAGCGGCTATTGTAGATAGTCTTGAAGTATACGGCGCTGAAAATATTAAAGAAGTAATTGATTTCTTTAATGAAGGAAAACCGATTAAAAGAGTTGTATTAGACACGCGAAAAGAATTTCAGGAAAAAATCAACGATTTCCCGTTCGATTTTTCTGAAGTTAAAGGACAGGAAACTGCAAAAAGAGCCATGGAAGTCGCCGCGGCAGGAGGACATAACATCATCCTCATTGGTCCACCGGGCAGTGGAAAGACAATGCTGGCCAAAAGAGTTCCTGGGATTCTGCCTCCTCTTACCTTGAAGGAAGCTTTGGAAACCACTAAAATACATTCTGTGGCGGGCAAAATAGGAACAGAAACTTCACTCATGACCGTTCGCCCTTTCCGCTCACCTCATCACACGATATCTGATGTGGCGCTGGTTGGAGGCGGAAGTTATCCTCAGCCCGGAGAAATTTCATTGGCGCACAACGGAGTTTTATTTCTGGATGAAATGCCTGAGTTTAAAAGAACTGTTTTAGAAGTAATGAGGCAGCCGCTTGAAGATCGTGAAGTAACCATTTCACGAGCCAGATTTACCGTCAACTATCCTGCGAGTTTTATGCTCATTGCATCCATGAATCCTAGTCCCAGCGGCTTTTTTCCCGATGATCCGGGAAATACTTCGTCCGTTTACGAAATGCAGCGGTATATGAATAAACTGTCTGGACCTTTATTAGACAGGATCGATATCCACATTGAAGTACAGAAAGTTGAATTTGAACAGCTGGCCGAAAAAAGAAAAGGAGAGAAGAGTTCAGATATCCGGGACCGGGTTATGAAAGCACGCAGTATTCAGAATGAACGCTATAATGATCTTAATATCAGCTATAATGCTCAAATAGGGCCAAAAGAAATTGAGGCATTCTGTAGCCTGGATGAAACCTCACTTCACCTCATCAAGATGGCAATGGAAAAGCTGAATCTTTCTGCCAGAGCTTACGACAGGATCCTGAAAGTGGCCAGAACCGCCGCTGATCTGGAAGGATCTGAACAGATACTTTCCCATCACATTTCTGAAGCCATCCAATACAGAAGCCTGGATCGGGAATTTTGGAATATATAATTCTGAATTTTGCAATAAATAGCTAATCTGGAAAATTTTATTTTCTTTTTAATTTCCATTATTTTAAAGATTTTAATCCTGTTTAGTTTTGATAGTTTGATTTAATTTTCTTGTTTATATCTTTTTAAATGAATGATTTTAATATTTTAGTTTAATTCTCATATTTGGGAAAATTTATCTTTATTTAATCTGTGATGTAAAATATTATGTTAAATTTGATTACCAAATTTTTAAAAATATTGCATTATGGAAGAAAAATCAATTAACGGGACTTAAGATGACATAAGCTAAATAATAGTCCTGAAGAATTAATCATATTCTTTATCGATTGAATTATAATAAACTGTTTTTTTAACATGTTTAAGGTTCTGCTATACAAACAGATCACTCCGACCACTTATCATCAACCAAAACAAAAACTAATATGCCAAATACCCTATCAACACCATCGGGCCAACCCGCTGGTGCGCCGGTTCTTTTATCTTCAGAAGACCCTGAAAACCTTCTCAACGATTTCAATACGACAAGCTGGGATTATCCTAAGGAAGAAACATTGGTTTCCCTTTTCAGAAAGCAGGTATCCCTTCATCCTGAAAATACCGCTGCTGCCTATCAGGACGGACAGATCTCGTATCGGGAACTGGATCAGAAAAGCAACCAATTGGCCAACGCCCTTCTGGAAAAAGGAGTAAAAGAGGGAATGTATGTTCCGGTATGGCTGGATCGATCATTAGAATGGCTTGTCGCTATTCTGGGAGTCCTGAAAACCGGAGCCGCATATGTACCCGTAGATCCGGCCTATCCTGTAAAACGGGTTGAATATATTCTTACGGACACTTCAGCAAAAATAATAATTACCGATCAACCACGGGGAAATCTGCTGAAAAAAGGAATAAACATTGAAGTTCTTTATCTGGATCAAATGGAAAATTTTGCTCATTTATCTGCAGAGCAGCCAAAAATTAATCTTCATCAGGATGCTTTAGCCTATACGATCTACACCTCCGGTTCCACAGGAAATCCAAAAGGGGTAATGATTTCTCATCACAGCATTCAGCATCTTGTGACGTGGCACAATCATTATTTTCATGTTGATCATGCCTCACACCTTACCCTAGTTGCCGGATTGGCATTTGATATCTCTGTATGGGAAACCTGGTCTGCACTTACGGCCGGTGCTGTGATCTTTATCGCAGACAATGAAGATCGGGTAGAAGCTTCAGAATTGGTGAATTATTACCGCAAAAACCGCATTACACACGGATTCGTGCCATCTGTTCTTGCTCCCTCTGTCGTTGCTGAAACCAGAAAGTATACGGGTCTGGAACTTAAATATCTTTTTACAGGTGGAGAAAAATTAAAGCCTGTTCTCACAAGTGAATTGAGTTATGAACTGATCGATTATTACGGCCCAACGGAATGTACGGTTTATGCAACCTTTAAAAAAGTAAAAGATATCAATGGAGCCTATGTTTCTTCAATCGGAAAACCGGTTGCCAATGCAAAGGTGTATATTTTAGGGGGAAATAACGAACTTCTGCCTGTTGGAGCAGTCGGAGAATTATACATCGGAGGAAATATTCTTGCCAAAGGCTATCTTAATAATGAAGAGATGACCGCCTCCAAATTCATTGTCAGCCCATTCCGCGGAAACGAAAAACTGTACCGAACCGGAGATCTTGCCCGTTGGAAACCAGATGGAGATATTGAATTTTTGGGAAGAATAGACAATCAGGTGAAAATTCGTGGATTCCGTGTGGAACTTGGGGAAATAGAACGTACACTAGCCCGTTTGGAAGGGATACAGGAAGCGGCAGTGATCACCAAAGATAATGCGGGAAGCAATAAATACATCGTTGCTTTTATTGTATTTAAATCTGATTTAAAAGCAGATGCTGCATGGATAAGACAACAACTGAAAGAAGAATTGCCCGGATATATGATCCCTGCACAAATCGTAAGGGTAGATAAAATACCATTGACCGCCAATGGAAAAACCGACACCCATTTCCTGAAAGAACTTGCAGATAAAGAAGCAAAAGAACTTATTTCCACTGAACCTCCTACCAATGAGACCGAGAAAATTATCGCAGATATCTGGGCAGAAGAACTGGAACGTCCGGTGATTAATATTACGGATAATTTCTTTGATATAGGTGGAAATTCTCTGCTTGTGGCCATTGTTGCTACTGCGCTGAATTCAAAAATTGACACCAAAGTCTATATGCGGGATATTTATCAGTTTCCAGTGCTGAAGCAGTTAGCAGATGAATTGATTACCAGGGCCAAAGAAGCCCGTGAAGCCATTCCTGTAGAGGATGTTGAGCCATACGTCGCTCTTCAGCAGGATGTCTACCTGGCTCCAGGAACTGTTTTTGCAGGCGGCTTTGATCCGAAACAACTGGAAAATCCAAAGACGATCTTTTTAACAGGAGTCACCGGATTTGTAGGCATTCATCTGCTGCAGGAACTTTTAGACACGACTGATGCGGATATTTACTGTTTGGTAAGAGCTCAGGATGAATTTTATGCGGTGGAGAAAATAGACCGATGTTTTAAGCAATATCATATTGGCCGAAAAGAAGAACAGAAACCGAGAATCATTCCGGTAATAGGCGACCTTTCTCTTCCGTTACTGGGTCTTTCTGATGAGGTGTTCAAAAGTCTTGCGGGGATGCTGGATCTTATTTATCACTCCGGAAGTTCTGTGAATTTTATTGAGCCTTATTCCTATATGAAAGCGCCTAATGTAGAAGGATTAAGAGAGATTATTAAACTCGCAGGTGCAGAAAAGACCAAATGTCTTGCGCTGCTGTCCACTATTTCTGTTTACAGCTGGGGACATGTATTCACCGGTAAAACAGTGATGCTGGAAAGCGATGATATTGCCCAGAATCTGATGTCGGTAAGCAAAGATATTGGCTATGTAAGAAGCAAATGGGTGATGGAAGCCGTAGCTGATCTGGCTGCTAAAGACGGTCTTCCGTTGATCACTTACCGTCTTGGGTATGCCATGTGTCACAGTGAAACAGGTGCAAGTGCCCCTTATCAGTGGTGGTCCGGTTTGGTGAAAAACTGTGTGGAATTTAAATCCTATCCTTTGTTGACCGAGTTGAGAGAAGGATTGATCACAGTAGATTATATGACCAAAGCCATGGCGCATATCACAAAAAATAAAGAAGCAGTAGGGAAAAAGTTCAATCTGATCGCCAGACCTGAAACCAATCTTACCCTGGAAAGTTTCTTTGCTCTGCTGAAGAAATATTATCCGCTGACCCTCGAAGGGCTTCCTTATAAAGAATGGAGAAAACAGTGGGAAGATGACAGCAAAAACAGATTGTACCCATTGACCAGCCTCTTTAAGGACAATATGCATGAAGGACTTTCCACCGTGGAGCTGTATCAGAATACTTACGTCTGGGATTGCTCAAATGTGATAAAGTTCTTGGAAAATTCCGGAATTGAGGAACCTGCATTTGATAAGAATATGCTTGATGCTTACCTTACATATTTAGGAATTCCTATCTCATAGTTATTCTATTATTTAACATAAAATACCAGATAGCAAGACTGTCTGGTATTTTTTATGAGTTGAATTTAAAAGTCTTTAAATCGTTAATCGATCGTCACTTTGATAACATTCTGCACTGCAGTAACCGGGAAGATACTTCCCACTTTTGCAATAGGTTTGCTTTCGCTTTGCGGTGTTCCTCCGAATAAAGACTGTCTGTTTCCTGCACCGGGATATTGATCTACTCCCGTTCCGGAATCAAATAAGGTGGTTTTTGAAGTAAGATCACCTTTTGCATTGGCATCAATGCTTTGTTCATTAGCATAAAACCAGTCATTAGAGAAACCAAACATAGTAACATAAGCAATTTTATCTCCGGGAGAGGCTGTAAATTGAGTCATCACCTTACTGCCGGGAGCTACAGGTGCAGTTCCTGCCACATAAACACCTTTGACGTTCGGTAAAGCTTTTAGGCTGGTCTGAAGTTTTGAAACATTTCCAGACTGTGAAACCTCTTTCAAACCTTTTCCGGCATCCGTCTGCCCTAATTCATAGACAGGATTTTTATCACCGGTGTAAACAACTACCAAAGCTGGGGAGAGTCCCGTCATAATTCCCGTGTTTACATTAAGTTTCATCATCATTTTACTGATATTTCCCATCTGCGCTATATCTGTAATTTCAGGATTTGATAAAGCATTTGCGGTGAAAAATGGAGCACTGTTAAGAAGCTGAGATCCGTTGTAATTTGAAACCGCCCATACGCCTGGTGAAAATGGAGTTTCATTAGCTGTTCCTCCGGAATTGTTGCTGATGGTCAGGGTAAATTCAGAAGAAACGTCGTTGTACATGAGATTAAGTTTCATCAGTTGCGAGGCATTTACATTTGGAACCTGAGCAATAGGTTTGCTTTCCATCTGTCCCGAAGTATCATTTTTTGTTCCGTTGTCCCACAAGAGAACCTGTGAAGAAACGTCTCCAGTGACTGCATTTCCATTGTCATCAAAAAGTTTGATTCCAGGCTGCTTTGAAGCAAAAAACCAATCTTTAGAGGCGCCATACATCGTTGCCAACATCAGAGCCTGTGTTTTTCCCGCACTGAATGTAAAGGAAACCGACTGTCCAGGCAAAATCACTGGGCTACCTGTTCCCTGAAAACTTCCACTTTCCACAAAATCTTTTGGTGTGACCACATTTTCAAAGGTGATGGTTCTTTGGACAGCATTGTTGTCCATCATCATATTGTCATTGTCATCACAAGAGGTAAGAATAAACGCTGTCAGTATTCCCGCTGCTAACGACGCTGTTTTGAATAGGTTTTTTTTCATAAATAAAATTTTTGTTATTATTATTTGTTACACAAATACTGTCGGGGCGGTGGGTGAATCCTGACAGGGATTTTATTTATTTGTTTTTAATGTATTGAAAATCAGTGTATTTGTTTTTTTTAATTTTTAAAATATAACACGCCGAGTTCTGTCGCTGTGCGTGACGATATTTGCATCAGACAAAAAGAGAATATGGCCATATCATCTTTGTTCTGATCATTCACTTTAATCAAAAAATATTAACAAAATGAAATTTACGAACGATTTTTTTTCACCTACCTCTACAGATCCGGCAGATGATTTGGTACAGCTGGTAGACAGTTATTCTTTAGAAAATGTAAACTATCAGAAAGTGACTCACTGGTATCACGAAGCTAATCCGGTTGCTATGACAGACGCTTTATGTGACGGTATTATTTATAGAAAAAGAAACAGTGAATACTATGCACTGACAAGTTTCCTGGCCGGAAAACCTATTAATATTGAACTTTTTGGAGCAAAAGGAGATTCTACAACGGATGATACGCAGGCATTCTTAAAAGCCGCAGATTTTGTCAACAGACTTTATGATTTTGTGTCTGTGGATCCGAGTAATCCAAGTGAGCGGTTTTCTCTTGAACTGCAGTCTGTTACTTTAGTTGGAAACAGCCCGGTTGGATATAAAATCACAAATACGGTCTTATTTAAAAAGCCGGTAAACTTCATTGTAGATAGAATATTCTATAGAGGAACAAGTGATAAAACAGCACTGATCTTTCAGAATAGTTTTAAAAATACAATTACAACTAATATTTCAGGAACTCCTGTAGCCAATGCTTCTTCTGATAATTATGTAGGGATTTTACTTCAGGGTTCACAGCATTCTAAAATGTACCTGGGAGCTTCTTTCTTTACCAAAGGAATTGTTTGTGATGCCAATAATTCACCAGGCATATTTTCCGGTTTTGCCTGGAATGAAATTCAGCTAAAATCAATGCAGTCTAATCTTGATGCATTTGTAATCAGAAATAGTAATGATGGCTGGGCCAATGCAAACCGTGTTATTGGTGGTGAGTTTGGATCTTTTACAGGATTACTCGATGCCAGTACGGTGACCCGCAGAAGAACATTTGTGAAGTTTGAGAAAGATGCAGCGTCTAAAGGATGTAATTCCTGGCTTTTCCTTAATCAGGCTTTTGAATGGGGACATGACTTAGATCCTTGGGAAACCCTTTGTTTTGACTTTTCAGCAGCTCCATGCTATGGAATTTCTATTTCAGAACCAAGAATTGAAATTAAAACAGGAGAAAGAATTGGTATTTTCCACAGAGGTTCTGAGTTTAATTTTAATTCAAGTCAAATTCATTACCTTACTTATTTTACGGATCAGGACGGTGTTAAATACATTGGAGAAAAACCTGTTGTTTTATTAGACGAAGACTTAAGTGAAGACTTAAAGACCAATGGTTCAGACAGTCATTTTTATGTAAAGAACCTGGAGCCGTTTAATGAACTTACAGGCTTGTTCCCAAATGCTGATTATGATAATCAATTCTGTCAGGTTTTTAAAATCAATGATCACAATACCAACTTATGGGTACAATGGCACCGTTATCCGCAGTTTGTTCTTTTTGATGAAAATAGACAGATTATAACGGATATTACCTTATTGCAGGCTCAAAAAAATTTACTTGATTTTAGACCTCAGGATTATTGGATCGATGAGAATGGTCCAAGTCCGGAGGTGAGAATAATCAGAATCGGGGCCAAAGATGAAGGTGACTATGTAAATAATATGTATTTTATTCCGGAGGCAAAGTATGTAGGAATTATTCAGAGTCCTTTTGAAAATGCAAGACTGAAGGTGATGATCAACAGAGCGGACAGAGGAAAAATTGAGAAGGTGAAATTCCTTCAGATTCCTTCGGAAACCTATTCAACGGTTAATGATCCTTCAGATTCAAGTATGGTTGGATTCAACTTCAATACCGGCGAGAAATTCTACAATTTTAATACCCATAAAACTACGGTCATTAAAGAATCCGGAGTGGGAAGTGCATTGTCAGGATATACGGTAGATGCTGCTGTTGGATCAAGATCATTTATAGTAAAGACAGGAGATATGACTAAACTGTCTCTTGGAACAATATTCTACATCAATACAGCCGGAGGAACTGTTCGTTTTAAAATTGCATCAAAAGCAGGAAATGTGATCACCGCTAATATTCCTTCTCACGTCACAGTGACTGATGCGGATATTACTTTTCCGATCTGTACTTTTGATAGTTACTAAACCAATTCATTCAAAATAAACCCAAAGAGTTCAGGAAATCCTGAGCTCTTTTTATATGCCTTTCTTCCCCTCCAGAATCATTTCTATCATTTTAATTTTTCTGTTCTCTCTTGTTTCCGGTTTCTTAGCTTCTTCAATCCAGCGGATATATTCTTTCCGGTGCGTATAGCTCATCTTGTCAAACAGGGTTTTCGCATCACGATTTTCATTAAAGACAGAAGCAATATCATCAGCGATTTCCACTGTTCTTTCCTCCTTATCTTCAATTAAGGAAACAGAAACCTCATCTCCGAAACTTTTTCCAAGTTGCTTTCGTACTTCTTGTGTAAGTCCTAAAATATGACAATCGGTATTCATTTTAACAAGGCTTCCGCGGTATTCCACTTTATGATCAAATGTAGCTTTAATCCTAATTTGTCCTTTTTTGCTGAATAATTCCTCCGTAGAAAAAGGAAATTCCACAAAAGCAGCGTTGATTTCACCGTTTTGCTGTATAACTGCTGTAAATTCTGTAGGTTTCATAGGGAAAGATTTATAGTTCAAAAATAAAAAAACCGTGAACATACATTCACGGTTTTATATCCAAATCAAAAAAGATTATTTTTTGACCTTTGTTTTCTTAGGCATTTGAGTAGTCCCAGAATTTTTAGTCTTGGTATCAGCAGGAGTGTTTTCTCCTCTTACAAGCTTTAATTCGTCAACCAATCTTCTTGCACCGGCATATTTGTCGATAGTCCAAAGAACGAAACGTACATCTACGTTGATCGTTTTCTGCCACTCCTGTTCAAATACGATATCTCCGCTTAATGCTTCGCTGTTTCCATCGAATGCAATACCGATAAGGTTTCCGTCTCCGTCAATTACAGGAGAACCAGAGTTACCACCAGTAATATCATTGTTAGAAAGGAAGTTGACAGGCATATATCCTGCAGCATCAGCATACTGTCCGAAATCTTTAAGGTTATAAAGATCGATCACTCTTTGTGGAAGGTCGAATTCCTCATCACCTTTCTTGTATTTTCCAACAAGACCAGTCATATCAGTATAATAATTATCCGTAACACCGAAGTAGTTTCTGTCTTCTCTTACCGGAAGTTTATCTACAGTTCCGTATGTTAATCTCATCGTAGAGTTAGCATCCGGGTAGAATTTCTTTTCAGGCATAGCTTTCATTAATCCAGCTAAGAAAAGACGGTTGTTTTTGCTGAAATTGTCATCAACTTTAGCATATTTCTCAGTGCTCATTTTTTGGTCAGCAACGATTCCGTTTGCGATTTTCCAAAGTGGATCAGCATCCAGTTTCAATGCATCCGGGTTCAGTAAGAAGTTTGTAGCAGAAGTCTTATTCGCGAAGATTGAAGAATAAGCTACGTTAGAAAGCGTTTTAGCATCTAATCCTAAAATAGTAGCAGATGCCACTTCCTTGTTCTTTACTCTGGTTTGGTAAAGGTTAGCCATAGAAGCAAGCATTTCTCCTTCCAGAGATGGGTTGAAGTTTTCGTAAGCTCCTTTAAGTGCTGCTTCAGTCTTAGCTTTCATCGCAAGTCTTCCCTGCATGTCCTGAGCTGCGTAAGCTTTAAGGACAGATCCTACCTGCAAAGCAAGCGTGATATATTTTGCATTTCTTGAGAACTGGGAAGCATAGTTTCTTTCAACATTTCTTTCAGAAACCTGCTTGTAATACGTTTCAATATCTTCTAAGATACCGTCATAAGCCGTATTTCCTGGCATTGCAGACCATTTTCTGTAAGTATCCTCAATTTTTTGTTTGTCAGAGATCGTTCCGTTTTTATCTACGGCATCGATAGTTCCCTGTCTGTTTTTCCAGTAGTTCGCTACAGAAGCATATTGAGACGCATAGTTAAGCTGAGTCGCTTTATCTTTGTCCATATACTTTTTCATAACGTCCATAGCCAGTTTAGAAGATTCTACCCAAGCCGGATAGTCTTTGTTTACCATCTGCTGGATTCCGTAAGAAGTAAGGTAACGGTTGGTTCTGCCAGGATATCCAAGAATCATAGAGAAATCTCCAGGCTTAATTCCTTTAAGAGAAACCGGAAGGAAGTGCTTAGGCTTCAATGGAACGTTGGTTGGAGCAAATTCTGCAGGGTTTCCTGCTGCATCTCCATATACTCTGAATACTGTGAAGTCAGCCGTATGTCTTGGCCATTCCCAGTTATCTGTATCACCTCCGAATTTTCCTAATGATGATGGTGGTGCACCTACCAGTCTGATGTCTTTGTAATCCTGGTAAACGAAATAGTAGAATTCATTTCCGTTGAAGAAATCTCTTACCACTACAGTATATTTCCCGTTTTCAGAGTTTTCAGTCTGGATTACCTTTGTTTCAGCATCAATAACTGCTTTTCTCTCTGCCCCGGTCATATTGTTATTTAGCTTAGAATTGATTCTCTGCGTTGCATCATCCATTCTTACTAAAAATCTTACATAAAGATCTTTTGCATTAAATTCATCCTTCTGCTTCATTGCCCAGAATCCGTTTTTCAGATAATCTTTTTCCGGAGTAGAAGCGGCAGCTACCGCACCGTAACCACAGTGGTGATTGGTAAAAATTAGTCCTTTGTCAGAAACAATTTCCCCGGTACAGAAGCCTCCGAAGCTTACGATAGCATCTTTTAAGCTTGAATTGTTTACCGAATAAATTTCTTCAGGTGTCAAATGCAGTCCTTCTTTTTGCATATCGACCCCGTTAAGTCTTTTGATGAGCATTAACAGCCACATCCCCTCATCCGCTCTCATCTGAGCAAAGCCCAATAAGAAAGTGAACAGTAGAAATAGTCTTTTCATTTTATAAAATAATTTTTGTGTCGCTAATTTACTAATTTTTACGATATTCTGTCCCGGAATGGTATGAAAATGGAAGGATAATGCGCATGAAAAAAATACTCCTATCATTTTTTGCTGTTTTACTTCTCGGAGCCATTGCCAGTTGCTCTGTGGTCCCGGAAAAAAATCCAAGTCTCCAAAGACAGTGGATGCTCGTTTCTTTCGGTCAATTTTCCAGGGATGAACTGATTAAAAACAGAGCAGAAATCAATCTGACAGGGACAATGGAGAAAGGGAAAATAAAAGGGAGTGCTCATATGGGATGCAACGGAATGTTCTTTACTTCTGAATTTAAAAGCGGAGGAAAATTGAAGATTTCAGGAGTAGGAAGTACCATGAAAGCCTGCCAGAATATGGATCTGGAAACCGCATTTATTCAAAAGTTCGATAAAATGACCCAATATTCCGTAGAAGGACATTTTCTGACCTTATCGGATGACAGCGGAAATGTAATGAAATTTGTAGCAGCAGATTGGGATTAAGGAAGAAGTTTTGAATTAATAAAGTAAAGATTTTGAAAGCGAAACCTATAAGGTTTGAAAGGTTTCAATAAATAATATATAAAAAGTCCGCACTAGGCGGACTTTCTTTTTGAAATCTGGTTGGTTATCAGTTTTTTGGGATTGTTTTTTTTATTTCTTCCAAAGTTGCTGTATTGGGCAAACCTTGCACGTTTTTATTTGTGTTATTAGAAATCGGATGTGATGCCTGTCTGTTGGAAATTGAAGCTTTAATTTCAGCGAGACTTGCCGTATTGGGCAATAGTTTCCCTGAATTATTGGATGGAGCGGCCTGAGGTTTTGTCTCCTGCTTCTTCACTTCAAGTCCCTGTTCCGAAGCCAGAGTAGTTACAGTCTGCTTTTTTGGAGCATTTTCCTGAGCCGATTTGGCCACTTGAGCTTCCTGATCCCTAAGCTGTTTGACAACTTGAGCTTGATCTTCAGGTTCGGCAGCTTTCTTATTTTCCTGAGCATAAACACTTGCGCTTAATGCTAAAAATGCGATGATATATAGTGATTTCATGATATTTTATTTAATGTTTACCAGTACTTTAATTTTACCAACCGAGTTTTGGTCATAATCCTGAAGTGCTTTTCCTATCACCTGGCCGATTTTTACCTTTTTGGGATTTGCTTTCATGGCAGTTCCGGATATTGAAGAGGTCACCAAAAGATCTCCTCTCTTAATTTTTCCGCCTTCCAGACAGACTTTCGTAGGAATGACGCCGATGACACCCATCGGAACTTTTCCTGTTAATTCAGAATCTATATTTTCTTCCGTTAAAAGAACACCCGGTTTTGTTGCATAAACTCCGGCAACAAGCGTAGAATAGGGTTTTGATGATTTTTCTACGGTACGGTCGGAATCTGTTGAGATGATTAAGATATCTCCCGGTTCATATTCCGAAGTATGGCCTTCTACATCAAATGCTTCAGCAACGTCGGCTCCACTGCTTTGGGTTCCTCCATTGAAAAATCCACGTCCTGCAGAATTGATTCTCGCGACATTGACTGTTCCCGGAGTTCCGGACTTAAATATGGCCAAATTACCAGTACTGTGCGTTTCCACAGTAAGCACAGCATTCGTGTTGGCATCATTAAAATTAACAAACCTTGCCGCTTTACCATTACTGAAATTAGGAGTCCATGCAAAAATTGCGTTTCCTGTTCCGTCTGCAGTGGTTTCTATACCATCTCCTGTGTTTGTGGCATTAGCTGTTATACCATTGCCATTACCGTCAGCGATAGCGATCAGGGCAGGACCGTTTCCAGCCGGGTTGCTGGCGTGAAATAATCCGGCAAAACCACCGGTTCCTGAAGAAATACCGTAGATCCCGGCAGTTCCAAAATTGGAAAATTGTGAATTTACTTCTCCTTTTACAGCGGGAGAGGTACCAGTTACCCGGTCAACCTTAAAGTTTCCGGCAGTACCGTTACCCACAGTGGTTACCGTTATTACATCGCTCGTATTGGCGTCATTGAAGATATTAAACTTTCCAGCCCGGCCTGTAGCAAAAGTTGGCACCCATGCATAAAGAGCATTTCCTGCACCGTCGATATTGGTTTCAACACCGTTTCCGTCTTTACCGGCATTGGCGGTGATGGCATTTCCGTTTCCATCAGTTAAAGAAATTAATGCAGCTCCGTTTCCGGAAGGATTTGACGCATAGAATAATCCTGCGCGACCTCCTGTTCCTGAAGAAATCCCAAAAATAGCTGCGGCACCGAAGTTTCCGAAAATAGTATTTACTTCACCTCTTACCGCTGCTCCGACACTGTTGGTATTATCAACTAAGAAAGAAGCAGCATTACCCTGAGTGTTATCCGGAATATTTCCGTTACCGTTGGTTTCCACTTCAAATACATTATTGAGTTCATTGGAAGCATTAAAATTTTCAAAACGCCCAGCACGTCCTTTACTGTTATTCGATCCTACCTGTCCTAAAACCCCGACAGCTGTTCCTGTAGTATTTGTAGAGATAAAACCTCTTACCCCATAACCTCCACCATCGTTTCTTCCTACTACTGCTCCGGCAATATCACTGGTTGTTCTACCCACTACCGCTTCACCGGCTCCGGTATTGTCTCCGATAATACCTGCTGAAGTCTGTGCACTTGTGATACCATGTACCGCAAATCCGCTTCCTGTTGAACTGAAAACCCCTGTGCCGTTTCCTGATGAGGAAACATTGATGACTGTTCCGTTTCCAAGCGTATTGGCATTAAGCACATTATTACTGTTGGCATTGTTGAAAATAGATAGGCTGGCTGCAATTCCATTGTTACTGGTAGCAGTAAGACCTGTTCCGGTATTACTGTTGGCGTAAACACCTGTTCCGGAACCTGACGAATTTCCGTAAACTCCAAGACCTGTAGGAGTCACTCCATATATTCCCCATCCGCTTCCGGCCTGGCTTCCCCAGATTCCTATTCCAAGTCCGCCGGTTCCGTTATTGATACCTCTTACTGCACTGGAGAATCCTCCCGGTGCTACATTATTTACAATTCCACGTACAGCAGCTATGCTGGAAGATGTTGTATTGCTGATGCCTTCCACAGAAGTTCCATCCCCGTCATTGGTAAGGGAGAATAGAGTGGAAGCATTGTTGACCGTATTAGTGTAGGGGATGGCAAAGGTTCCACCGGTTCCGCCTGCAGATTTGGCGTACATAGCATAAGGCACACTTAATAGTTGGCTTGTTCCTGCTATGGTGTAGTTCGTACCACCGGCCGGATCAGTTTCTGTTTTTAGATAATAGCTGCCTGAAGGCCAGTTAATGGTAGAAAATGTTCCGGAAAGCACCGTCCCTGTTCCTATTTCCATGCTGATAAGTCCATTCGCGTTGGTAAGTCCGGTTAATCTTTCAGAATAGACCAGTGTCCCGGCAGGAGAGCCCTGTAACACACTTACTTTAACAGCGATATTTTGATTGACCAGAAGCTGGCCGGATCCGTTTCTCATGATAGCCTGGTAGCTCATTTTTTCCGGAGCCTGTGCATGCCCCATAAAGAGACCCAGCATGATCCCCAGCGAGAGTAATATTTTTTTCATGGCGTTATTTTTTTATGACTTTAAATGTTTTTAGGTTTTCTCCACTCTGATTGATCCGGATAATATATACTGCCGAAGGAAGAGAGGAAAAATCGAGTTCGGATTTTGACTGTGAGATCATGTCCTTTTTGATCAGCTTACCCTGAGCATCGAACACCTGGTATTCGGATCCTTTGTACGGAGCTGAATTAAAATCGATGTACAGATAATCTCTGACAGGATTAGGATAGAGTAGAATGCCTTCTTGCTTTGATGCGGTTTCACTGGCAGAGAGTGTCGTGATTTCGTAGGCCTGTTGTACCCCTTCCGTTACCTGGGAATTGATCCCCTTGTACAGATAGGTGGTTTGGCCGACACTGTAAGAAACCGAGCCGTTGCTTCCCGATGCATTTGTTCCCGTAGCCAGCACCACAGATTGGGCTTGTAACATACTGACGGAAAAGGAGAACAGGATGAGAAAGAAGCAGTGAATAGATGTTCTTTTCATGTAAATGGTTTTGTGGTTATTAATTGGTTTTCCAAGTTTTCAAAAGAAAATTTGTAGACACTAAATTACCACATATCACAACCGGATAGGAGGAAAATAGACTAACGGTAAAAAAAATCGACCAACGGCACTTTGTTGCAAAAATGTTGGTATTCAGGGGTTAAGGATCGAGAAAAGAGAGGCTTTCTTTGTAAGTTCTGCCTATAGGAAGCTTAATCTGATGGATCAGTTCAATTTCATGGCTGTTTTTTCCGCGGATGAAATGAAGGGGGACGGCATAGCTGCGGTGTATCCTTACAAAGGAGTCGAAAAAGCTTTTATGGAGCAGATTTCCCAGGGAATCCAGGATGCAGTGTTTCTTATCATGAGTAACGAGTAGGGTGTAATCTTTTAGGGCTTCAAGGTAGAGAATGTCAGTAAGCTTGATCTGAGAAATATGGCCACCTTCTTTTATTTTGATACAATTTTCACCAAGAAGAGCATCGAAGCAGTCACATTTTTCTTTTGTTTCAAAAAAATGGAAGACTTTCTGCATTGAAGTGTGAAAACGTTCGGGTTTAAGAGGTTTTGTGACGAAGTCAAGGGCATCAATTTCAAAAGCTTCTGCAGCCATTTCTGCGTGGGAACTTACAAAGATGCAGGCTGGGATTTTATGAGCCAGTTTCCTGAAATCCAGACCGCTCATGCCGGAAAGCCGGGTTTCGCAGATCAGAAGATCTATCGGGAACTCCAGATAGGGAACAGCCTTTTCCGCCGAATTAAAAGACGCAATAATTTCTATGTTGTCATATTGTCTGATGTGATGCTGAAGAACCAGTCTGTCCAGTTCATCATCATCAATGATCATACAGTTAATACGCGTAATCATGATTTGGATGTTAGTTTTTATAAGATTTACAATTTTTTATGTTTATCAATTATAAATCAGCTTTATAAAGTTATTGATTTTTTGCAAAAGAAAGTTATTGTAAACTTAAATTAACATTAAAAAATGGGGAATACTTAAAATTGATTTTGTTTTTTTTCCTGAAAATTGGTATCTTGTGAAAATCACAAACATAGACAGAAATTAATGCTAGATAAGAAAGAACATCATTACGAGAAGGCTATTTTGGTAGGGGTTGTCACCCAAAATCAGGATGAAGACAAGCTTACGGAATATATGGATGAATTGGAGTTTTTGGCGTTCACAGCAGGTGCAACGGTCCATAAACGATTTACACAAAAATTAACCCAGCCGGATTCCAAAACTTTTATCGGAAGTGGAAAAGCTCAGGAAATAAAAGAATATGTAAAGGAAAACGAGATCGGAACAGTCATTTTTGATGACGAATTATCTCCTTCCCAGCTTAAAAACCTTGAAAGAGAAATAGAAGTAAAAATTCTGGACAGAACCAATTTGATCCTCGATATTTTTGCACAGAGAGCACAGACTTCCTATGCGAGAACTCAGGTAGAACTGGCCCAATACCAATATCTTTTACCACGTCTGACAAGGATGTGGACTCACTTGGAGCGTCAGAAAGGGGGAATCGGGATGAGAGGTCCCGGAGAAACGGAGATTGAAACTGACCGTCGTATCATTCGTGACAGAATTTCCCTGTTAAAAGATAAACTCAAAACCATCGACAGACAGATGGCTACCCAGCGTAACAACCGCGGAAAAGTGGTGCGTGCAGCTTTGGTAGGGTATACCAACGTAGGAAAATCTACGCTGATGAATGCCCTTTCAAAGTCCGACGTTTTTGCAGAGAACAAATTATTTGCGACGCTGGATACTACGGTAAGAAAAGTGGTGATCGGAAATTTACCGTTCCTGCTTACGGATACGGTAGGATTTATCAGAAAACTTCCGACTCAGCTTGTAGAATCTTTTAAATCTACTTTGGATGAGGTTCGCGAGGCGGATCTGCTCATTCATGTGGTGGATATTTCCCATGAAAGCTTTGAAGACCAGGTAGAATCTGTGAATAATATTTTAATGGAGATCGATGCTCATCAGAAACCGATGATCATGGTGTTCAATAAAATCGATGATTTCAGCTACGATAAAAAAGATGAGGATGACCTTACGCCATCTACGAAAAAGAATGTTTCTTTAGAGGAATGGACTAAAACATGGATGGGTAAATCTAAATATCCTACAGTTTTCATCTCGGCCCTGACGAAAGAAAATTTCCCGGAAATGAAAAAAATGATCTACGATGAGGTGATGAAGATTCATATCTCCAGATTCCCATACAATGATTTCCTTTTCGAATATTTCGACAACGACGAGGTAGAAGAAAACAACGATTAATGAAGTGTCACTTTTTCCTGTTATTCGTTTTGTTTTCGGTTTTTGGATTCAGCCAGAAATCGAAAGTTGATTTGAAAGACATTGAAAAAAGCCTTACAAAAAAGGATTCTCCCTACAATTACGAGAAACTGATTTTTAAATACAAAGGATATCCGAAATCTCTGGACAGCATTGAAGCCCAGTACCTGTACTATGGCAGAAACTTCAGAAATGATAAAATTTCGACGTCTGATGACCGGTTTAAGAGTCTTGCGGATGCTTTTAAAGAAAGTAATTTTGAAGAATGCATCAAGCAGGGAAAGGTTCTCTATAATCAAGATCCTACGAATCTGGATATCCTTCTTGTCCTTCTCAGGGCATATGATTCTCAGAAAGACGGGAGCAATTTCATCCATCACCTGAACCAGTTCCGTTCATTGACGGAAGGCATGAAGAATTCCGGAGACGGAACTTCTGAAAAAACGGCCTATCTGGTGAATTCCGTAGGAGACGAATACATCCTTCTGAATATCCTGAATATCGGGAAAGATTATGTAAGAGGATCAAAGTCAACCAAGGAAGGGATGTTTGATATCTGGGAGAAAGATGGACATCAGTTATTTATTAAAATACTTTATTTAGACCTATAAATTAATTAAAAAAAACACTTAGTGGAGTTATATTATTCATTTTCAGCCTTAATAGTATTAGCATCAATTTTCGCCTATCTTAATTACAGATTTCTGAAACTTCCGAGCACGATCGGGATTATGGTGATTGCCATTGTCGTTTCTATTTTTCTGGTTATGTTTGGAGAAGCCGTGCTTCCACGTACTTTCGGGCATCTTAATAATTTAATGAATAGTATTGACTTCACGGAAGTTCTGATGGGCGCCATGCTTAATTTCCTGCTCTTTGCGGGAGGAATCCATATCAATATCAACGATCTCAAGGAACAGTTCCGGCCGGTCCTTATATTTTCTACGGCGGGCGTGGTTATTTCCACTTTTGTTGTAGGGTTCGGGATGTTTTATTTGCTGCCGTTTTTAGGAATTCAGTTGCCATTTATTTACTGTCTGGTTTTTGGAGCACTTATCTCGCCTACCGATCCGGTTGCGGTTTTAAGTATCCTGAAGCAAGCGAATGTATCCAAATCGCTGGAAACAAAAGTAGCCGGAGAATCTCTGTTCAACGATGGGATGGCCGTAGTGGTGTTTACCGTAGTGCTGCAGCTGGCCATCGGAAAAGAAGTGGATCTTGGTGTTGAAAGCATAGGATTACTCCTGATGAAAGAAGCCGGTGGAGGGATTCTTCTCGGTGTCGTATTGGGTTGGATTACTTCCAGACTGATGCGTGAGGTGGATGATTATATTATTTCCGTTCTGGTAACGCTTTCTGTGGTGATGGGAGGTTATCTTATCGCCAGACAGATGCATATTTCCGGACCGTTGACGATGGTTGCCGCAGGTTTATTTATGGGTAATTTTAATGTCAGGTTTAAAATGAAGTCTGTCACTCAGGATTATCTTATTAAATTCTGGGAGCTGATTGACGAAATTCTGAATGCCGTTTTATTCCTGTTCATTGGATTTGAATTATTGATGATCAAAGACTTAAAGCACTTTATGGTTCCAGGTCTTTTGGCCATCGCAGTCGTTCTGATTGCCCGATTGATTTCGATCTGGGTACCTACAAGATTCATGTCTTTAAGAACAAGATTTAGTCCGCAGACGATTAAAGTTCTGGTTTGGGGAGGAATCCGTGGAGGAGTTTCCATTGCACTGGCGATGTCTATCCCAAAAAGTGAATACAGCGAAATTATCTTAAGCATCACCTATTGTGTTGTTGTATTCTCCATTATTGTTCAGGGACTTACCATTGCTAAAGTCGCCAATCCGAAAGCGATTGCAAAAGAAGAGGAGGCGCAGGAGACCGTTGCTTTGGATGAGCATGCGTAATGGAAGATTATTTATATTTGTTTAAAATTTAATTAACTTCCATCCAACCAGGTTGCATCATATGGGCAATATCATCAAAGAAATACAGGAAGCTCTGGCCGTACTGTCCATTCCTGAAAAAGCTGAATTCTTTCCAAGGTTCTTCAAAACGGGAAAAGGAGAATATGGCGAGGGAGATTTGTTTCTGGGCGTAACCGTTCCGGATCAGAGATCGGTAGCCAAAGCATATTATTCCAAAATAAACTTAGAAGACTTAAGTATTATACTGTCTTCAAAATTCCACGAACACAGACTTACCGCGCTTTTCATGCTGATCTCCAAGTTTGAAAAAACAAAGGATAAAGCTCTCCAAGAAGAAATTATTCAATTTTATCTGAATCATCTTCCGTATGTCAATAACTGGGATCTTGTAGATTCAAGCTGTTATAAAATCCTGGGCCGATATGCCTTTGAAAACGGAAAGGAAGACCTGTTGAGAAACCTTTCAGACTCTGATGAAATGTGGCATAAGAGAATCGCTGTAGTAGGGACGATGCATTACGTGAAAAAAGGATCTTTTGAACTGACGAAAGAATTCGTGACCAAAAATCTGAAACATCCCCATGATCTGATGCACAAAGCCAACGGTTGGCTGCTACGCGAAATGGGTCAGAAAAATGAAACGGAGCTGATTTCTTTTTTGAACAAACACTATCAGGAGATGCCGAGAACCTGCCTGAGATACGCCATTGAAAAGCTTGATGAAGACCTGAGACAAGACTATCTGAAAGGCAGAATTTAAAAAAAATGGTTGTTTTCAGTGAAATAAGAGCGTCTATAAAGTATTTTCAAACGGAATTAAGTAGTTTTGTGTTTTAAAACTCAATTATGAAAAATTTTCTGAAGCTGTTGGCGCTGCTTCTGCCTTTATTATTCCTGAGCAGTTGTTTTGATATTCTGGATAAAGTGAATGTCAAGGCCGATGGAACCGGGGAATACACCATCATTCTTAATGCCAGTAAAAGCAAAACAAGGTTAGCTTCCATCTCTAAAATGGAAACCATTAACGGAAAAAAAGTTCCAAAAAAGTCTGAAATTGAGAATAAAATCAATGAAGCGGCTAAAATTTTTAAAGGAACGCCTGGAATCAGCAATGTAAAAACTTCCATGGATTTCGATAATTACATCATCAAATTAAGCTGTAATTTTAAAAAAATTGAAAATATCAATGCCGGACTGGAACAGCTGAAAGCTAAAAAGATCCTCGGCAAGATGATTCCTAGCCAAATTTACAGCCATAGCCTTGAGAAAAAATCACTGACCAGAAACAAGGTGAATACCTTCAAAGCAGATTACGACAAGATGGGCAAGGCAGACAGGGAAGTCTTCAATGATGCAAAATATACTTCCATCATGCAGTTTGAAAATATGGTAAAATCTCAAACCAATTCTTCTTATGTATTGGCGCCGAACAAAAAAGCGGTGAAGCTGGAAGCGGATATTTTAGACCTTATTTTTCAAAAGAAACAATTACAAAACACGATATTATTTCAATAAACTCTAACATTCAACCATGAAATCGATAGTATTAAAAACACAGATAATTACTTCCGTACTTTTTGGTTTTATGCTTGTTTTCGGACAGAAAAGCATGAAACTTCCAAGTGATGCCGTATTTTATATGGAAATCAACGGAAAGCAACTTAATCAGAAAATCAATTGGCAGAAGCTTAATCCATTGTTGCACGAACTAAGCAAGAAGGACAAAGAAAAGTTTTCGTGGAACGACTATTCCAAAACGGGAATTAAATATGATGCTACCCAGTATCATTATGCCAGTTTTAATGACTCTATACAAACCTACACGACTCATTTTATTGTAGATAATAAAGAGAAGTTTCAGGAATTCATCAATTCTACCAAGAAAAAAGGACTGGAAATTTCTAAGAAAAAGAATTATTCCTATGTAGACATAGATGATAATATTTTTGTAGCCTGGAGCAATGACCGTGCTGTTTTGAGTATGGTGAACTATACCAAACCTTATAAAGATATCTGGGCTGATACTGCTGTGGACAGTGCTGCAACTGTTGCGGACAGCGCTGCCGTAGTTGTGGATACTGCTTACGCCATAGAGCCGGAGAAACCTTTCGATTACAAGGAAGAAATAATCAGTCTGAAAGGAGATATCAAATATTTAAAAGAGAATATCAGAGAAAATAATAAGGAGATCACCAGAATTCAGAAGGATATCAAATATCTGGAAAAGAATCATAAATATCCGAAAGAAAACGTAGATACCCAGCATTCTGAAGGGGAAGCTGAAGTGTACCCGAAAGAGGAGGAGTATGAGGCGCCTGCAATAGATTCTGCATATCAGAAAGAGCTGGATTCTATGAATATTGAGAATTTCAAAATAGTCAAGAAAATTGCGGAAGACCGTTTCGATCTGTATTTCAGTTCTAACTTAGAGCTTGAAGTTCCTAAAGCGATGCTGAGCTTCAGAGATCCCAATTCGGATGCATACGTCTACACAGATTATGGAAAAATGGTGAATGACGGAATCTATGGGAAAATGATGAAGCGTTTTGAATTTGGACAGTTTTTCAGAAATGCATACGATTCCAATTCGTACTACAACTTATATTTTGATAAAGACAAAGTAAGGCTGGTGAACAATTATCAGCATAAAAATCCTGGTATTCAGAAGACTATTTCATCTGTTTATAAGGGGAAGAAAAACAAAAAACTGGCAGAGCTTATCAATGACAAAAGCATCGGTTATTACGTAATGAATGTCAATGGAGCGAAATCTTTTGATATGATGTACGACCTGCTTCAGGATACGGGAGATGGTGAATACAAAAAGGAAATGGAGCTGATGATGGAAACGATGAAAATTGTTCTGGATGAAGAAGCCATCACCAAAATTGCCCCGGGGAACGGAATTTTTGTTCTGAATGAATTAAAATCTAAAAAAGTAGACTACACAGACTACGAATATGATGCTGATTACAATGAAAAGGAAGTGAAGAAAACCAAAGATGTAGCTGTTCCTAATTTTACGTTTGCTTTTGCAACAGAGAATGAAGGCTATTGGAACCGTGTTTTCAATGTAATGGCTACCAATAAACATCTGTCTAAAAAATTCTCAAAAATTGGAAATTTCTACTCATTTAAGGATGAAAAAGGGGACGGATATATGGATCAGCTGTATATGACAGTAAAAGACGGAATCGTTTATCTGACGAGCGCTACAGAGAATGTCAATCCTCAAAGTCAGTCTGATATTTCTAAGCAGTGGGCCAAAGATTCTTCTAAATATCCGTTATCCGGAAGATTGGATATTCAGAGATTGGTAACCGGTTTGGAGAAAGAATTTAAAACCCCTTCCGAAAGAAAAACATTGGATTTGTTCAGAAAAAATGTGGGTGAAATGTATTTTAAGACTGAAGTAAAAGGAGAAAGTATAGAAACAGAAATGGATTATAAGATTAAAAATTCTTCAGAAAACAGCCTGATGTATTTCTTCGATTTGTTTGATGAGATTTATAAAATTAAAGAAGCAGACAAAAAGCCTCAAATATTATAGATGAATAAAAAGAAACTTATTGTCCCGTTAATTCTTGTACTCGCAGTTGCGCTCTATTTTGTGTGTTTTTATAAAGACAAAACATTAAAATTTGTCCCTAAAAATGCAGATGCAGTCGTTTTAATCGATGTGAAAAAATTAACGGGACAGTATATTTCAAGCTTTATTGTCCATCCCTCAAAATGGTCAGGAAGCAAAACCAAAGATAAAAAGGAGATTTCATTAAAAGACTCAGGGATCAGGATTCCGGATTTTTTACAGATTTTCCATCTCAAAGACACCAGATTTTCAGAATGGTACAGTGTGGTTGAACTCAAAGACCCGCAACAATTCTCAGCTTTTTTAAAGAGCCATCAGTTTATCAGCAAAGGAAAAGATCTCTTCCGCAAAGATCAGGTTTTCATTAAAATAGAAGGTAAAAATGCACTCATAGGAACTTCCGATCAGGCTTTTCCCGCTATTAATAAGCTCCTTTTTCAGTCTTCCGAAAAAAATACGCTGACAGCAGATCAGTTGATCAATCATGGTGTAGGAAGTATCTCATTCATTTCAGGACCGAAAATCCAGAACTTTTCCATTGAATTAAAAGCATATGAAATTGAGATAAAGAACACTTCAGAAACAGGAACTTTAGCTTCTATCATAGCCGATATTCAGAAAAATAATCACTTTTTAGACGTTGAACTGGATGCCCGGAATGTGAAACATTACGCCCGCCTTTTCGATAAAAACCTCGCAGATTCGGCTCAGATCAGTTATTTTAAAGCAACTGCCGATCTTGAACAGGTGAATGATACCATCATCAGCTATGAATATGACGATAATTTTAATGAAGTGGAGAAAAAGACCTTTCAGAAAATTATTCAGCCCAATTATGTGATGGATCTTCAAAGCCCAACATCTGAAAAGATCTGGGAATACTTTCAGCATAAAAAATGGATCAATGCTCAGGATCAGTTTACGGCCATTCCATTTCAGCCCAATCATATCGCAAGAAATAATGACGGACTTATTATAAAGTCTACCAGAAAACCGATACACTTATCCCCAAAACTCAAAGAAAACTATATCTTCATCAGAAACAGTCCGTTGCTGCTCTCTTCATTAAGTACTTTAACGCCTAAGGAAAAGGATGTACTTTCAGACCTAGAGTATATATTCTATGGGAATAAAGCACAAAACTATTGGGTGAAGATCAAAGCGAAGAAAGGAAAACTGCCTTTAATTTTAAGATGGTAGAAATTCTTCAGTTTTAAATATAAAAAATATTCATGAACCCATCTGACATTGCACTGCTGAAAACTTGTACCCATTATTTTTTACATCTGGTTTTTCCGGTTTTTATTGCCCTGATCTTTTTTCGCAAAAACTGGAAAAAGGCGTACTGCATTATGCTGGCTACTATGCTGGTAGATCTGGACCATCTTTTTGCCAATCCTGTTTTTGATCCATCAAGAAATAGCATTGGTTTTCACTTTTTACATTCCTATTATGCCATTGCGGTGTATTTTTTGCTGCTATTTTTCAAAGGAAATATCAGAATTATTGCCATCGGTCTTCTGTTTCATATGCTGACGGACTTTCTGGATTTTAACCTGTGGATGCACTAAGAGGAAGAAAGATGGAAGAGGGAGGCTGGAAGTTAATGTCTGGCTTCAATATCAATCGTGTTGTAATAAAGTAATAAAGTAGGATTTATAAGATTAAGAGTGGTGGTCTTCGTCGTTGATGACTTCGATAACTTCCTTCATCGAGCTTCTGACTTCCCTCTTTATTACATTAAAATATGATTAATATTTTCTTTTGGTATTTCAAATTTGATAGATTTTTTGTATTTTGTAGACACTTTATGAGATTAAAAGAACTTTTACATTATACGTATATTTTCCCTGTTCTGGCGGTGGGGTATTACTTTTCCGGCCTGATGGGAGGTGGAGTTATCAATGACATCATTGCAGGACTTCTGCTTACCGGAAGTGTGTTATCCGCAGTACATCACGCAGAAGTGGTAGCTCATAAAGTAGGAGAGCCGTTCGGAACCATTATCCTTGCTCTTTGTATTACCATTATTGAAGTCGCGCTTATCATCTCGCTCATGGTGGCCGGCGGAGATCAGGCGATCACGCTGGCCAGAGATACCGTTTTTGCGGCCGTCATGATTATTCTTAACGGAATTCTGGGGATTTGTATCCTTGTGGGTGGTGTGAAATACCACGAACAGTTCTTTGCAAGAACTTCTGCAACCACTTATCTGGTCAGTATTGTTTCCATTCTGGTGCTTACTCTTGTTCTTCCTAATTTTACTTCAAGTGTCAACGGACCTTTCTATAACGAAGCTCAACTTATATTTATTTCCATTGCCTGTCTCGTGATTTATGGAGTCTTCCTGATGGTACAGACGGTGCGTCACAGAAGCTACTTTATCGTTCCCGATGAACATCCGGAAGGACATTATATTCCTTCCCTGAACAAAACGCTGATCAGCTTCGGTTTCCTGGTGGTATGCCTTGTGATTGTAGTGTTGATGGCGAAAGGGCTTTCCGGAACCATTGAAGGCATGGTACAGAGCATAGGGGCTCCGAAATCTTTGGTTGGGGTGATTATTGCGGGCGTAGTACTTCTTCCTGAAGGCGTGGCTGCCATCCGTGCGGCGAGAAGCAATCAGATACAGTCCAGTTTAAATCTGGCGTTGGGATCTGCATTGGCTAGTATCGGACTTACGATTCCGGCGGTATCTGCCGTTTGTATCATGTATGATATTCCTTTGGTATTGGGACTTGATAAAAAAGATATTATCCTTCTTTCATTATCTGTATTTATTGTGATGCTTTCTTTAAGCCGGGGAAAAACGAATGTCCTGTACGGAACAGTTTTATTAGTGAATCTTGCCGCCTACATCTTTACGGTCATTGTTCCATAATTAGAGGTTAGAAATTAGAGTTTAGAAAAAGTCAGGTTTTCTGGAGTTTTCGTTTTTTTAATCCAAAATCTATAACTCGAATCCAAAAATATCGTATCCCGCACCTCGAAAACCCACATTCCGAAACTCTCAAACCCAAAACGCTCCGACTCTCAAACTTGTCTCACAGCCTCCTCGCCAGCTCCATTTTAAAAGCCATCAGCTTAGCGATATTTTCAGACTTATAAATAGCCATGTCCGCATTTTCTCCGACGAAATTTTCTTCAATGGTAGTGCTCCAGAGCTTAAGCCAGCGGTCAAAGTGTTGCTGTTCCATGGCCTGGATTTCATTGATTGGAAAATGAACGCCCATCGGGTTTCCTTTGTAGCTCATCTGCCCAAACAGAATAGACTCCCAGAATGAATACATTTTAGGAAGGTGTTTGTTCCAGTCTACTTTCGCTACATCAGTAAAGAAAAAACCAATCGTCTCATCTTTAACGACTTTTGCGTAAAATGAATTCACAAGATGCTCAATATCCTCTCTTGATTCCAATTTTTTCATATTTCAAATGTACTGTAAAATCAAATTAAAAACTGAATAGGCAGCTTGATAAATTTCATAAAAACAATATTTTATCTTTGCAGTGGGAACGGTGAAATAAGAGATTGAAAAATCATTTAATTCGCTTACTTTTAAAAGATAAATAGTATAAAAATGGCAAGAGGCTTCGGACAGAAAATCCGTCAGAAAAACACCGAAAACAGCGGTTTTGGAAGCAATTCATCCGGAAGGTTCATCAATAAAGACGGACTTCCGAATGTAAAGCGGAGAGGCGTGAATGTTTTCAACAGACTTAGCTGGTATCACACCATGTTGAACCTGTCGACTTTCCGGTTCTTAACCTATCTGGTGGTCGCCTATATTCTGATCAATCTCGTATTCGCAATGATTTATTATCTGATCGGAGTAGAGCATCTTACCGGAATTGATAAAAGTGATCCTCTGAACGAGTTCATTGATGTATTTTTCTTCAGTTCGCAGACCTTTACGACTGTAGGTTACGGAAGAATTGCACCTGTAGGATTTACAGCAAGTCTTGTGGCTACTTTTGAGGCTTTTCTGGGATTGCTTACCTTTGCCATTGCAACCGGTCTTTTTTACGGAAGATTTTCAAGGCCGAGAGCTTATCTCAGATTTTCGGATATCGCTGTAATTGCTCCGTTTAAACATTCACGGGCCCTGATGTTCAGACTGGCACCTTTTAAAAATAATGCTTTAACAGATGCGGATGTCATTGTTTCTACAGCGATTGAAGTGATCGAGAATGGAGTTCCGAAAAGTAATTTCTACTCTTTAAAGACCCATTTAAGTAAGATCAATACACTGGCACTGAACTGGACAGTTGTTCATGAAATCAAGGAGGATTCACCGTTTTACGGCTTTTCTGAGGATGATTTTAAGAATACGGATATTGAGATTATTGTTCAGGTGCGTGCATTTGACGAAGTCTTTTCCAATACGGTGGTTCAGAGATCTTCATATGTCTCGGCAGAAATTGTGTACGGAGCTAAATTTGCCCCGATGTACTATCCCGACCAGCATGATCTGACCACGATACTGGATCTGGATAAAATTAACGAATATCAAAAAACAGATCTTCCGGCTACGGCTGGAAATAACGAATAAATGAATTTAGACCTCTATAAAAAGCAGGCTTTACAGAAGCAAAAGGAACACAAAAAGTTTCTGGACGGATTGAAAAAGAAACCGCCCAAAAACCTCGATTATGTCGTTCAGGAGACTCATGATGAAGTTTTTGATGAAGTAGACTGCCTTCAGTGCGCCAACTGCTGCAAAACTACAGGACCTTTATACACCGAGAAAGACATCGAGCGTATTTCAAAGCATCTGAGGATGAAGCAGGCCGATTTTGAAGCTAAATTTCTAAGGGTAGATGAAGATAACGATAAGGTGCTACAGAATCTTCCGTGTTATTTCCTGAATAATGACAATACCTGCTCCATTTATGAAGTAAGGCCAAAAGCCTGCCGGGAATATCCACACACAGACCGTAAAAAGATCTATCAGATCAATGATTTGATGTTGAAAAATACCGTTATCTGTCCCGCTGCATTTGAATTCGTGGAAAGGATGATGAAGAATATCACAAGGTAAGGCAAACCTTGTAAAAACTCTTAAATAATGATAAAGTACGTTAAATAAGACTATTACGCATAATTTAATATCCTATGAGTCGTTTAATTTAAACAACCATTTAAAATATTGTATTATGAAAAAGTTAGTTTTAACAGCAGCGTTTACTTTAGTCGGCGTAATCGCAGTATCGGCACAGACCCAGACCCAACAGCAGAAGCCAGCCGAGACACCTAATAACCAGACCACTCAAACCAAACAGCAGACTACACCGGGAAATTCAACCCAAAAACAAAATACTCCGGTAACGACAACGACTACAGCTACGGTAGATGCAGCTGCCACTCCGGCTGCAACAGTTGATGCAGCCACCGTAAATGCGGAGACCACCGCCGATGCTACGAAACCATCAGAGGTAACAAAGGCAGAAAAAAAAGCTAAGAAAAAAGCAAAGTCATCTAAGTAAATATTGAACAAAGCAGAAAGGAAATCCTGAGACATCATGTTTCAGGATTTTTTTGATCTATTTCAAGGCTTCTGAACTGTAGCATTTTCATCAGCGGTTCCAACGGAATAGCTTTTTGTGCAGGAAACAAAAAGAAGTTACTCGTTAATATTTATGGCGAAATTTTATTCTATTAAAATAAAAAAGCGCTGTACAGGTACAGCGCTTTCTCCTTTCACTTTTTACTTTTTTCCCATTATCCCGGGAACAGGCTGTATCAAAAAAGGCTGGGAATTTACCCAACCTTTGTTTATTTTTATACCACTCCCTGAGCTAGCATTGCTTCCGCTACTTTCACGAAGCCGGCAATGTTTGCCCCTTTCACGTAGTTTACGTAGCCATCTTCATCTTTTCCGTAGTCTCTACAAGCCTTGTGGATTCCGATCATAATTTCTTTCAGTCTTGCGTCAACTTCCTCAGAAGTCCAGTTAAGACGGATAGAGTTCTGTGTCATCTCAAGACCTGAAGTGGCAACACCTCCTGCATTGGAAGCCTTACCAGGTGAGAATAAGATTTTATTGTCTAAGAAATAGTTAATTGCATCTAAAGTAGAAGGCATATTCGCAGCCTCAGTAACGCAAAGACATCCGTTTCCTACCAAAACTTTAGCATCTTCAAGATCCAGTTCGTTTTGAGTTGCAGATGGGAATGCTACATCACATTTGATTTCCCAAGGACGTTTTCCAGCGTGGAATTCAGCAGAAGGATATTTTTTAGCATAGTCTTCAGCTCTGTTGTTTCCAGAAGATCTAAGTTCTAATAAATAATCGATTTTGTCTCCACTGATACCATCTTTATCATAGATATAACCGTCCGGACCAGAGATTGTCACTACTTTAGCGCCAAGCTCAGTTGCCTTTTTGATTACTCCCCAGGCTACGTTTCCGAAACCTGATACACTTACCGTTTTGCCTTTGAAAGTTTCGTTGATCGTCTTAAGCATCTGCTCGGCGAAGTAAACTACACCGTATCCTGTAGCTTCAGGACGGATGAGTGAACCACCATAAGCAAGACCTTTTCCTGTAAGTACTCCGGTAAATTCGTTTCTTACTTTTTTGTACTGTCCGAAAAGATATCCGATTTCTCTTGCTCCTACACCGATGTCTCCTGCAGGGACGTCTGTTTCAGGACCGATATGCTTGCATAATTCAGTCATGAATGCCTGGCAGAAACGCATTACTTCCATGTCAGATTTTCCTTGTGGGTCAAAATCTGATCCTCCTTTACCTCCTCCCATTGGAAGAGTAGTCAATGAGTTTTTAAATACCTGCTCGAAAGCTAGGAACTTAAGAACTGAAAGGTTTACAGTAGGATGGAAACGAATTCCTCCTTTGTATGGTCCGATCGCAGAGTTCATTTGGATTCTGAAACCTCTGTTTACCTGGATCTCTCCTTTATCATCAACCCATGGAACTCTGAAAATTATAACTCTTTCAGGTTCAGCCATTCTCTCTAGAAGCTTCATTCCTGTGTATTCCTTTTTGGTCATAATAAACGGAATTACAGTCACAGCTACTTCTTTTACGGCTTGTAAAAATTCTGGTTCATTAGGATTTTTTGCTTCAATCTTGGCAATAAACTCCTGGATTTTCTGGTCAATATTATATTGTTCCATATATTAGGGTTGAATATTATTGTCAACAAATTTAATTTTTTTTTCAAGATTCACAATACTCTATTTCAACATTGTTAAAAATTAAATAATAATGTCCCGAAATATTATTAAATTGATAATTTATGTTCAAATTTTGTTGAAAATTAAAAGTAACGTCTCAAATAATGCAATATTAAGAAATCGTTAATTCTCAAATTGCCCTAAATTGCCTCCCGGAAAATGATTTTACTTTCCCCAAAAGCTCCAATTCTAAAATTATAGGAAGAATTTTGTAAGAGGCCATTGAAATCATCTGCGCAAGATCGTCCAGAGATACCTGCGGATGGGCCTTGATCGATTGGTAAACCGTTTCCTGACTGTCAGTAAGTTGGATATTTAATTCACTATACGGGAACAGTTCTGCCGCTTTCTCTTTGGAAGCGTTGAATCCCAATGAATCCATGAGGTCTTTTATCGTGGAAATGGATGATGCTTTATTCTGGAAAATCAGCTGATTACACCCTTGGCTGTATGGATCTGTGATCTTTCCCGGCAATGCAAAAACTTCACGGTTATAGTCGTTGGCAAATGAAGCAGTACTTACAGATCCGCCACCAAATCCGGTCTCCACGACAATGGTTGAGGGAGAAAGTCCGGCTATAATTCTGTTTCTCTGAATGAAGTTTTCACGGTCAGGTTTTCTGGAAGAATTGAATTCGGTAACCAATGCGCCGTTATCTTCCAGAATTTTCTCGGACAGTTTTTTATTTTTGGAAGGGTACAGGGTATGAAATCCGTGGGCAAGAACAGCAATTGTCGGAATTTTATGTTGAATTGATTGTTCATGAATTTCTTTATCAACTCCAAGTGCTAATCCACTGACAGATACGCATTTGTAGCCTTTTGTTACCTCGAAGAAGTCACTGATAAACTGCTTCCCATAAGAAGTCATATTCCGCGTTCCGACAAGACTGATCTTCGGTAATGCATCCTCAAAACTTCCTTTCTGATAAAGAATGGCTGGTGCGTCATCACATTCGTTGAGCAAATAGGGAAGTTCATTAAGGTGTCTCAGTCTGACCATAATCTGATTCTTTTCACAGAATTTTATTTCCTTTTCCGCAAATTTCAGATAATCTTCATTTCCGATATCGGCGACTGTTTTTCTTCCAACGCCGTCGGCTTTGCTGTACTCTTTTTTTGCTCTTTTCCAGGCTTCTTCAGCACTTCCAAAGGTTCTTACAAGTTTGTGAAAATTAATGTCGCCTACCAGGCTGCACTCGCGCAAGGCGATGGCATAGAGATATTCTTCAGAAATCATTGTGTGTTTTTCCCCAAATGTAATAAAATAACCTGAGTTGTTTGTGTTGGAGAGTAATTGAGTTTGAGAGTTTTAGAGTTGGGTTGCCGGTTCTAACCACGAAACCCGCATCCCGGAATTTTATTTCCTTCTCAATTCCTCCAGATGATCCCAGATATCATCTCTCTTTTTATAGGGCAGCTCCAGAAAGTCATCAGGATGGTTTTCCTTGTATTCCTGCCACAGTTTATCGTCTTTTTCGCTGTAGTAATTTGGAAATTCCCAGATATACTTTTTTTTTCTTTCGCCTACATTTTTAAACGCAAAAGCAATGATACTTCCTACGACAGCTCCTGAAAGATGGGCTTGCCATGAGATTTTACTTGGCTCCTGAAGATTATAGAAGAGTTCCTCAGGAAACATCCCCCAAATTAAACTTCCATAATATAGAACGACAAGGAGTGATATCGTCAGCAGCTTCATATTCCATTTGAAAACACCGCTGAAGAACAGGAAGAAGGCGAGGACGTAGACTACACCACTGGCACCAATGGTACAGGTGTACATATAATCGCCGGTGAGAATGTCTATAGGGGGCAGCATCCAGACTAAAAGACCGGTTGCGAGCCATCCAATAATAAATACTTTATTGGCGACTAAAGGATAGAATTGGTATAAAAGAAAAAGAAGAATCGCTATCGGAATAGAGTTCCCTACAATATGATCAATATTTCCATGCAGAAGAGGAGCGGTGATGATTCCCAGCAAACCTTCCGGCAATAACGGTATAATGGCCCCAAAACAGCTTTGGAAAAAGCCCTGCATCTGCAGAAAGTAGCCGAACCACATAGCCGAAAGCATCAGCAATGGGGTGATAACAGCCCTTTTGGAAATTATATTTTTAAACATGTGGAGGGTACGTCAAATCAAAAGCCAATGATAAATTTCGGAAAATTTGGCGATGTATGGTGTGGAGATCTGTTTATTTTCAGACAAAAGGTTTCAATTTTAAAATGTTAAGCTTAATATTTTGACATTGAACGTATTAAACTGGCCTGTTTTTGGTTGCTTGAAGAGAATTTAGCGTGTTTAAGGCTTTTTATGGGGTAAGATTTGCTTTAAAAAAAATTATATTAATATTTTTGTAATGAAAATCATGTAAAAGAATGAAGAAGTTTTTATTGATTCTTTCCTTTTCTATAGGGATTTATGCAAGTGCACAAGAAGAATTGAAAAGAGATTCAGTAGTCGTGGATACGGTAAAATACTGGGCGGTATTAGGAAAAAACAGTTTAATGATCAATCAGGCGGCCTTTTCAAACTGGGTTGGTGGAGGAGCCAACAATGTGGGATGGCTTGCCGGAGTGAATTACAACCTTACTTATGAAAAAGACAATGATCTTTGGGAAAACATTATTGTCCTGGATTATGGGCAGAATGACACCAAAGGTCTTGGTATAAGGAAAACACAGGACGTTATCAATGTTTCTACCAATTACGGGCGTAAATTTTCCAAAAGCTGGTATTTCTCACTAGGAGCAGGCCTACAGTCGCAGTTTGCAGCCGGATACGAGGACGGAAATAATCCTGCTGCCAAAAAGATCTCCAATTTCATGGCTCCCGGGTACCTCAATCTCGGTATGGGTATCACGTACAGGCCTAATGATAATCTGACGGTTACACTTCGCCCTACCAACGGCAGGTGGACTTTTGTCTTAGATAAAGATCTTCAGTTTGCAGGAAGCTATGGTCTTAAAAATGATGGGGACACTTCACTATTACAGTTTGGTTTTCTGGGAACGGCACAGTACAAAGTGAAATTAATGGACAATGTTCACATCACCAATACCGCTTCTGTATTTTCGAATTATCTGGATCATCCTGAAAGACTGGTACTTGCTTACGGAGCTTTGATCAACTTTAAAGTGAATAAATTTATTTCATCCAATATCACGGTGGATCTTCTGTATGATCATAACCAGATCCAGAAAACGCAGCTTAAACAGACCCTTGGAATAGGATTTGCCTATACGCTGAATAATGGGGTGAAACGCTCCGACCGTAAAGACAGCCAATGGTGGATCAAAAAATAAAGACTCAATTATAATAGCAATATAAAATCACTTCCATCCGAGGTGATTTTTTCGTTTTGAGTAATTTGGATAAATATTTTAAACAGCATTTTCTTATTTGACGGTTTTTATTCTTTTATTTTGGGGATTTAAGTGACTGTTTAATGCATTAAATAACAATTAACATATTTCATAAATGAGTGATTAGTTTTTTACCAAAAAATATATGTATATTTTTGTAACGAAAAATCCTTACTTATGAAAAAACTTTTATTAGCCTTTTCCATATCTATTGGAATAAGCACGGTGGCTCAGGAGGCCAAAGCAGACGCTGCTACGACGGATACTGTAAAAGCCTGGTCTATTCAGGGGCAAAATACATTAATGCTCAATCAGGCCGCGTTCTCGAACTGGGTCGGAGGTGGAGCCAATAATGTAGGATGGCTTGCCGGAGTGAATTACAACCTTACCTATGAAAAAGGGAAAGACCTTTGGGAAAATGTCATTATTCTGGGCTATGGACAGAATAATACAAAAGGGATCGGAACCAGAAAAACACAGGATGTGATCAACATTTCTACGAACTACGGACGTGAATTTGCCAAGAACTGGTATCTTTCCGGAGGTATAGGTCTTCAGACCCAGTTTGCCGGCGGTTATGAGGATGGCAATAATCCTGATGCCAAGAAGATTTCCAATTTTATGGCTCCTGGATACCTTAATGTGGGTGTGGGTGTTACTTATCGTCCAAATGACAATTTTACAGCGACGCTGCGCCCAGCTAATGCCAGAGTGACCTTTGTTCTGGATGAAGCTCTTCAGACGGCAGGAACTTATGGACTGAAAAATAACGGAGATTCTTCTCTGTTCCAGTTCGGTTTCCTGGGGACGGCGATATACAAAATCAAGATCATGGATAACATCAACCTGACGAATACGGCTTCCGTATTTTCAAACTATCTTGATAAACCTGACCATCTGGTGCTTGGATACAGCGGAATTCTTAATATGAAGATCAATAAGTTTATCTCAACAAATATTACACTGGATCTGATGTATGACCATAACCAGATTCAGAAAACACAGCTTAAACAGACTCTGGGAGTAGGATTCGCGTATAATATCGATAACGGTAAGAAGCGTTCCGATAAGAAGGAGAATCAATCCTGGTTGAAATAGTTATAAGGCTGGAAGCTGGAAGAGGGAGGCTGGAAGTTACTAGTAGACCTATGATTTCTGACAGTTATAGTAAGAAGTCGTCTCAAAAAACAATAGAGTCTAGATTTGGACTCAATAAGTTTCTTCTTCCAGCTTCGGGCTTCCATTCCTGATAGGATATCAATAAAAAAGCACTTCGAGAAGAAGTGCTTTTTTTGGTATCAATTTATATTAGTCTTAAAATTCTAAATCCACCTGTAGCTTTTCAGCTAAAAGTTTCGAAATTTTTTCTTTAAGCGGTTCAATATCGATGTTCTGCATCGCATCATTAGCAAAAGCATATAAAAGCAAAGCCTGAGCTTTTTTCTTAGAAATACCTCTTGCTCTTAGATAAAACAGCGCATCTTCATTCAGCTGACCTACGGTACAGCCGTGAGAACATTTTACATCATCAGCAAAGATTTCCAACTGAGGTTTGGTATCAATGCTGGCACCCTCACTTAGCAATACATTATTGTTCTGCTGGTAAGCATTTGTTTTCTGGGCAATTTTATCTACGAAAACCTTCCCGTTGAAAACACCATGAGCATTTCCATCGAAAATACCTTTGTAGTTCTGGTAGCTTTCACAGTTAGGGAAATTGTGGTGAACCGCCGTGTGGTGGTCTACCAGCTGATCTTTTCCAATAATTGTGATTCCGTTCATAAACGAATTGATATTGCTTCCATTATGAATGAAGTCCAGGTTGTTTCTTATCAGTTTTCCTCCAAAAGAGAAGGTGTTTACAGTCGTTAAACTGTCTTTTTCCTGTCTTGCGAAAGTACTGTCGATAAGATACGACGTGTTGTTGTCGTTCTGAAGTTTATGCCAGTCTGCCTTTGCATTTGGATAAGTAAAGATCTCCGTTACAGAATTCGTCAGCACATAAGTACTGTCGAAATTGTGGTGACTTTCTATAACCTCTACTTTTGCTCCTTCCTCTACAATCAGCAAATTTCTTGTATTGTAGAATGTATTTTCTTCCTGATTCTGAGAAATATAAAAAACGTGAATCGGTTTCTCGATCACTACATTTTTAGGAACTTTCAGAAAGAAACCGTATTTGCAGTAAGCAAGGTTTAAGTTCGTGAAAGCAGTATCTTTAGAAGCAATGGTATTGAAATACTTTTCAAATACTTCTTTGTGTTTCTCATCATTCAAAGCATAGTTGAATGAAAGAAATTCTACGTTTTCAATAGAAACTTTTGAAAGTTCTTTATGAAGTTTACCATTCACAAAAACGATCCAGTCAAAATTTTCTTCCCCTAAGTGCAACTGATCCAGCTGTTCTTTGGTGATATTATGACTTTCTTTCGGAAAAAAATTATAGTTTTTCTCCGTGATTTCTTTGATGCTGGTATATTTATATTCTTCGTCTTTTTTTGTCGGAAAACCTAAGTTTTCGAAATTCTGAAGAGCAGATTTTCTTTCTTCATCCAGAAATCTGTGACGAAGGCTCTCCAAAAATTCACCGTGATTGTCAATAATCTGATCGTATAAAGCCATTACTGATATTTCGGCCATCACACCTTATTTTATATATTTAAAAATAATATTATGTATTGCGGGTTTTCCGCATCTTCAGAAAGGATTGATAAAATCCCTGCTGAAATAGTTTCTTCTTAGTTAAGAAGCCAGTCGTATCCTTTTGCTTCCAGTTCTAAAGCAAGAGATTTATCACCTGTTTTGATGATTTTTCCATTAGCAAGAACGTGAACAAAGTCAGGCTGAATATAGTTAAGCAATCTCTGATAGTGAGTAATCAGAAGTACTGCATTCCCTTCGTTTTTAAAATGGTTCACACCGTCTGCAACAATTCTTAGGGCATCGATATCAAGACCTGAATCGGTTTCATCAAGAATAGCCAGTTTCGGATTAAGCATCATCATCTGGAAGATCTCGTTTCTTTTCTTTTCACCTCCGGAGAATCCTTCGTTCAGTGATCTTGAGAGGAAGTCTTTTTTTATACCTAATTGCTCAGACTTTTCACGGATAAGGGCAAGCATTTCTTTTGCCGGCATTTCCTCAAGTCCGTTTGCTTTTCTTGTTTCGTTTAAAGCAGCTTTAATAAAGTTGGTTACAGAAACTCCCGGAATTTCCACTGGGTACTGGAAAGAAAGGAATATTCCTTTATGTGCTCTTTCTTCAGGAGTATCTTCACTGATGTTTTCCCCCTGGAAAAGAATTTCTCCGTCCGTTACTTCATAATCTTCTTTTCCTGCAATTACAGAAGAAAGAGTAGATTTTCCAGCTCCGTTCGGTCCCATGATAGCATGAACTTCGCCCGGCTTTATTTCAAGATTAATACCTTTTAAAATTTCTGCGCCGTCTTCAATTTTGGCGTGCAAGTTTTTTATCTCTAACATATATTTTAGTTTATCGCAAGATCAGACTGACATTTTTGTCTTTTGTAATCCTAAACCACTAATCACAAATGTTCCGGGGCCCGCGAATGAAATACTATTTTTAATTTATTTTAAACATTAAGAAGTTAAGTTTTTCTTAATGTATTATTTTTTTTAAGCAAACCAATACAATTGATTTGAATGAAGGACTTTAAGGTTTGCAAATCTACTTAATTCCACAATGCTTTATTCTTATTCTGCAAGTTTTGTAAAATATTCATTTATTAAAGGAACCATAGATTTGGTAATATTATCCGTATAAAAATTAATTAGAAGACCTTGAGGCTTTTTCAAAATTTTCATATAAGTCATCAATTGAGCCTGATGAACCGGTAATAAACTTTCAACCGTTTTGATTTCTATAATAATTGTGTTATTCACAAGCAGATCAACTTTCAATGGAGTTTCAATCTCAATTTTTCCATAATTGATTTTGGCACTAATTTGCTGATCAACTAAAAATCCCCTTTCTTTTAATTCATAAGCCAAACACAATTCGTAAACACTCTCCAGCAGACCAGGCCCCAATTCTTTGTGGACTTTGATTGCACATCCTATGATGTCATAAGAAAGCTGTGTTACTTCTGCTTTGGTCATCTTTAATTTTCTTCAAAAATTGATTTATCAATTCCTTAATTCTTTAACATTAAGATTTTAAGAAAGCAAAATACTTAACTTCTTAATGTTTAAATTATTATCCTACACTTCCCTCAAGAGAGATCTCCAATAATTTTTGAGCTTCAATGGCAAATTCCATTGGAAGTTTATTCAATACTTCTTTACTGAAACCGTTCACGATTAAAGCAATTGCTTTTTCTGTACTGATCCCTCTCTGGTTACAGTAGAAGATCTGATCTTCCCCGATTTTTGAAGTCGTTGCTTCGTGCTCCAGCTGAGCAGTTGGATCTTTGATTTCAATATATGGGAAGGTATGTGCACCACATTCATTACCCATCAACAGAGAGTCACACTGTGAAAAGTTTCTTGCTCCCTTTGCAGAAGGCATTACTTTCACCTGACCTCTGTATGAATTCTGAGATTTTCCTGCGGAAATACCTTTTGAAATAATCGTTGATCTTGTATTCTTTCCGATGTGGATCATTTTTGTCCCTGTATCTGCATATTGGTGATTGTTGGTCACTGCGATAGAGTAGAACTCTCCGATTGATCCGTCACCTTTTAAGATACAAGAAGGATATTTCCATGTTACTGCAGAACCTGTTTCCACCTGTGTCCATGAGATTTTTGCTTTCTTTTCACATAATCCTCTTTTGGTTACGAAATTGAAAACGCCTCCTTTTCCTTCTTCATTTCCCGGATACCAGTTCTGAACAGTTGAGTATTTAATCTCAGCGTTGTCCATGGCAATCAGTTCCACAACAGCTGCGTGAAGCTGATTTTCATCTCTTGAAGGGGCTGTACATCCCTCAAGATAAGATACATAACTTCCTTCATCTGCGATCACAAGCGTTCTTTCAAACTGTCCTGTTCCTGCCTGATTGATACGGAAGTAAGTGGAAAGTTCCATCGGGCATCTTACGCCTTTTGGAATATAGCAGAAACTTCCGTCAGAAAATACTGCGGAATTCAGTGCTGAATAAAAATTATCTCCTCTCGGAACTACTTTTCCAAGATATTTTCTTACCAAATCAGGATGGTTTTTAATCGCCTCCGAAATAGAACAGAAAATAATTCCTTTCTCCATTAAGGTATCCTGAAAAGTTGTTTTTACGGAAACCGAATCTATTACGATGTCTACAGCAACTCCTGAAAGTCTTTTCTGCTCCTCGATATTGATTCCCAGTTTTGCAAAAGTCTTTAATAATTCAGGGTCTACCTCGTCAAGGCTTTCCAGTTCCGGCTTCGTTTTTGGCGCAGCATAGTAACGGATCGCTTGAAAATCAGGCTTTTGATATTTAATGTTAGCCCAGGTAGGTTCTGTCATTTTCAGCCAGATTCTGAAAGATTCCAAACGCCATTCTGTCATCCATTCCGGCTCCTCTTTTTTAGCAGAGATCGCACGAACGATATCTTCATTTAAACCGATTGGAAACTCTTCATATTCTAGTTTCGTTTCCCACCCGAATTCATATTTTTTATTTTCTAGATCGACTCTTAAATCGTCTTCAGTATATTTACTCATTGTTTTTTTTGATTTCAGATATCAGACTACAGATCTCAGAAACAGATCTGACATCTACTATCTAATGTCTTTTCTATAAAGAAAAACTCTCTCCACAACCACACGTTCTGGATGCATTAGGATTGTTGAAAACAAACCCCTTTCCGTTTAATCCTCCTGAATATTCAAGGACTGTTCCTGCTAAATAAAGGATAGATTTTTTCTCAACAATAATTTTCACATTATTGTCTTCAAAAACTTGATCTGTGTCTGTTTTTTGATTGTCAAACCCCAAAACATACTCTAAACCAGAACATCCTCCACTTTTTACCCCTACTCTTATATAATCTTCAGCAGGGTTGAAGCCATCTTCCGACATAAGTTGGATGGCTTTTGCCTTTGCTTGGTCCGATACTTTTATCATTGTATTTATTTAGAATGATTTAATGATGCAAAAATACGAACTAATTTCCGCAATCTCAAATTGAAGATATCTATTTTAATGATTCCGATGTTATTAACGTCATTATCGATATGATTGTGAATGTTAAATTTAGATAAATTCGACCCTGTAAATTCTAAAATTCTGTTTTTGGTTTAACTTTGAGCAGGTTTTATGATCTATAAAAGAAATAATAATGAGAAACAAATTTCTTATTTTTTTTGGATTGTTTTTATTAACAATGTACCATGGGCAGACGATAAGATACATTTATCAGACTTCAGTAAATCCGGATTCAATTAATCTGGTAAGCATGAAAAGTGAAAAAACTTTTTTGGATGTCCGAGGAAAGCAGTCTTTATTCATCAGTGAAAATAAATTAATTAAAGATTCTTTATGGAGTGCGAATAAAGGAGAAGAAATAAAAAAAGAAAAAAAAGATATTTCAAAGTCAGGCATAAGAAAACATCCCGAACCTACTTTTTTTGACTATTATATCACTAAAAACATTCCTGAGCAGAAAGTTTATTTTTATGACAGAGTATTTGGAAAACAGATTTACTATCAGGAAGACAGGCCAGTGAAGTGGGAAATAACAGATGTTACTGAAGTGCAAAATGGTTATAAGGCTCAAAAGGCTCTTACAAATTTTGGAGGCAGAATCTGGACCGCATGGTTTACAAAAGATATTAATGTTTCTGACGGACCTTATAAATTCTCAGGATTACCGGGGCTTATTGTAAAGCTGGAAGATGATAAAGGAGATTATAAGTTTGATCTTGTAAAACAAATGATGATTAAAAATTCTTTTGAAGAACCAATCAACTCCGATGCAAGGCAAAGCACGAGAGTTAATTTTAATGGAGATAAAGTAGCCCTTGAACTGGAGTTTTCAAAAAACCGGAGAATAGCACCGGGCAGTGATGGAGGAATGCAGAATTTTGGCAGTGGTGGAAAACATGGTGGCGGAATGGGCGGAATGAGAGGAGGAAATCACTCAGGCAACGGGATGTCGCCCAGAGGAATGGATGGAATTGATATGTCTGGGCCAAGTTCCGGAATGAGCAGTAATTCTTCTTTTAAAAATGAAGTCAGTCAGAACCCAATTGAATTAAAATAAAATTTAAAAATGAAAAAAATAGGCATTCTTGCTTTAGCGCTGTTGATGCAGCATATTTCCGCACAAAACAACAGATTTGTGTACCAGGTAACCATGAAACCTGATGCGGAAAATAAAACGGATATTAAAACTGAAAATGCATATTTAGATATTTCCGGTGAAAAGTCTCTTTTTTATTCCGAAAACAGATACAAGAGAGATTCTATCCTGCAAAAGGCCTTTCAGGGGGGCGTTGGAAGAGCTTCAATCAATAGAGAACAGATGGAAGGATTGAGGAGCAATATCAATTATTCGGTGGAAAAAGATAAATCCAGTCAGGCCATCTCCTTTAAAGACAGGATCGGAAGAGATATTTATGTGTATGAGGAAGATCGTCCTCTGAATTGGAAAATGTCTTCTGAAACAACGAAGATAGGAGAGTATAAGGTTCAAAAGGCGACAACGGATTTTGCAGGAAGGAAATGGACCGCGTGGTTTACAACGGATCTTCCTTACCAGGACGGACCGTATAAATTTGGAGGACTTCCAGGCCTGATCGTTAAAGTAGAAGATGATAAGGGAGAATATTCTTTTGACCTGATGAAAAATTATAAAATTGCTGAACTCGTTACTTTAAACCAGTTTGGAAATACGATAAAAGTAAAAAGGGCAGATTATGTAAAGCAGCAGGAAAAATTTAAAAAAGATCCGATGTCATTTATGCAGAGTGGCGGGGGAGGAGGTTTCCCGAGCCCACCCAGATCATCCGGTGGTGGAGGAAATCAAAATCCGGCAGACATGAGAAAGAGAATGGAAGAGAGAGCAAAAGAGGAAGCTAAAAGAAACAGCAATCCTATCGAATTACAATAAAAAATAAACCCTGAAGAAGCTCTTCAGGGTTTATTTTTGTTTTATAAGACTTGTTTATTTCAAAAGCTGGTTGAACGTATCTCCCTGCTTAATATCTCCTGTATTATAGCCTTTCATAAACCATTCCTTACGCTGGGCAGAGGAGCCATGAGTAAAGCTTTCCTGATTAACATAGCCTTGCGATCTTTTTTGAATATTGTCATCGCCTACAGCTTCAGCCGCTTCTATCGCTGACTGAATATCGCCGGGTTCCAGAATCTGTTCTCTGCTGTCGGTCTGTTTAGCCCAAACCCCGGCGTAGAAATCCGCCTGTAATTCTGTAGCTACAGAAACACGGTTCATATCTGCTTCGGAATATCTTCCGCTTCTTCTTAAAGCATCTACTTTCTGGGTAGTTCCCAAAAGAGTCTGCACATGGTGTCCCATTTCGTGGGCCATGACATAAGCAATTGAAAATTCTGTCACTTTTGCTCCAAATTGCTGTTCCAGCTCTTTAAAGAAACTCATGTCCATATATACCTTATGATCTGCAGGGCAGTAAAAAGGACCCATAGCAGATTGTGCTGTTCCGCAGTCGGAGTGTGTGGTATTGTCAAATAAAACAACCTCTGCAGGCTGATACTGCATTCCATTTTCAGCAAAAATTTTAGTCCAGGTCTGCTCATTTTCGGCGGTCACCATTCGCACAAACTCACGTATTTTAAGCTCACCGGGACTTAACTCTCTCTGTTCAGTTTGAGCAGAACTGTTTCCGCCCGAAGAAGAAAGTAGTGATGACGGGTCGCCTCCTAAAAAAAATATGATTGCGGCGATGATCAGTGTTCCCAACCCGCCACCTACAATAGCTCCGCCTCCGCCAGATCCACGTCTGTCATCTACATTGTCGCTTCTATCGTCTGTCCATTTCATAATAAAAATTTTTGCCTTGTAAATTTAAAATAATATCATTACTAAATTACTACTTTTGTGAAAAATTACTGCCCGCGTGAAAAAAATTAAACTTTGCCTGTTATCAGTTGGGATAATGGCATTTACAGCCTGTAAAAAAGAAAAAGAAGATGAAGTAAACAGCGTAGACAAGACTGGTTCTATTGAAACAGAACTTTCCGTTGAACATATCGATAACGCTGATATTCTTATTACCAAACACAAGATATGGAAGGATAAACAGCTGTTCAAAGAAATTGTAAAAAAGGATACCATTCCAAGTCTTGGAGATACTCTTGTAGGTGGAGAAGACAGTGATGGCAACGACCATATTGCCAAAACGAAAAAAGACTATCAATTTTTTATAACGGTTCAATAATGAAAAAGTCCAGTTCTATCAAATTACTTTTCGTCACAAGTATATTGGCTGCCTGCTCTCAGGAAAAACCTAAAGATAAAGCCGAAAAGAAAGTCTATATGAGGTCGGATACTACGGCTTCTTATTCCAGGTCGCATGGTTTTATGGCAGGAATTCTCCTCTACCATGCCTTCAGACCATATGGGGCTTACAGCTATGGATCTTATCAGAAAGCCGGCTATTACAGTGATGCGATAAGCACCAAATCCAATGTCGGAAGAAATAATTACAAAGGAAATGTAGTAAGAGGCCAATTGGGAAGAAGCGGTTTCAGTGCATCATCATAAGCTATGGAAAGAATTCAATCACAGTTCAGGAAGGACTGGCAGCATAAGCTTGAAAATCTAGGGTTCGGATATCATTCTCTGGATGGGCTTTATTGGGATGAAAGCCATTATTACCAATTTACCACAGAAGAGATTAATACTATAGAAACAGCCACTGCCGAGCTTTGGCAGATGTGTCTGGAAGCGGTAGATTATATTATTGCAAAAAATCTTTGGGATAAATTTAATATTCCTGAATGGTTTAGGAATTATATCATCACAAGCTGGGAAGAAGATCATCCTTCTATTTACGGAAGATTTGATTTCGGTTTTGATGGTAAAAACCTGAAGTTACTTGAATTTAATGCTGATACACCGACATCGCTTTACGAAGGGTCTGTCATTCAATGGTATTGGCTTCAGGAATTGTATCCTTATAAAGATCAGTTTAATTCGATCCACGAGAAACTGGTGGGCTACTGGAAACATCTGAAAAATTATATGAATCCGCATCATATTTATTTTGCATCCCTTACCAATATTGAAGATGTCACCAATGTGGAATATATGCGTGATTGTGCTTCACAGGCGGGTTTTGATACGGAATTTATTCCCGTTCAGGACATCGGCTGGGCGGAGGATATTTCAGAGTTTGTGGCTGGAGACCGCTCGGTGATGGAATATATTTTCAAGTTGTATCCTTATGAATGGATTCTTGCAGACGGTTTTGGAGAAAAACTTGTGAAAAACGGCTTCAGATCTCAATGGATAGAACCTGCGTGGAAAATTTTACTTTCATCCAAAGCGCTTCTGCCGATCCTTTGGGAAATGTATCCTAATCATCCGTATCTGCTGGAATCTTATTTTGACCCCAGACACCTGAAAGATTTTGCTAAAAAACCAATTTATTCGAGAGAGGGAGCAAATGTGATCCTTCACAAAAATAATATTCCGGTTGAGCAGAACGATGGCATATATGGGAAAGAGGGTTTTATTTATCAGCAGTTATTTGACCTTCCCAATTTTAACGGGAATTATCCAGTCATAGGCAGCTGGGTTATCGGGCAGGAGCCTGCGGGCATTGGGATCAGAGAGAGTGTTCACCTGATCACCAATAACCAGAGCCGTTTTGTTCCTCACCTTATCGGTTAAGTTTCTTTTCTTTTAACCAGAATGAAGTGGACTGATAGGCAGAAACAGCGTCATTGACCAGTTTCTGATCAGGATCCTTCATCAGTTTTTCATCATAATGCAGTTTGAATTCAGGAGCCAGGCTGCTGGATTCCAGCTGTAAAGAATACTGTTTTACCTTTTTAACAGGTGAAATGATCGTCAGACGTCCGTCTTTTACCAATCCAAGGTCCTGGTAAGTTGCGATATAAGCTTTTGGCTGGAATTCTTTTTTGAAGACATCCTGGCCAAGGAATTTAGATTGATAATTGAAATTCAATAGTCCGAACAGGGTAGGCATCAAATCGATCTGTGACATCAGCTTATCAAATTTCTGAGGCTCAATAAATCCTTCAGAGAAGATCATCGCAGGAATTCTGTATTTGTCCATTGGAAGCTCTGTTTTCCCTGCACTGGATGCGCAGTGATCGGCAATGATGACGAAGACTGTATTTTTGTACCAATCCTGTTTTTTAGCCATTTCAAAGAACATTCTGAGTGAATAATCGGTGTATTTTACACCGCCATCACGTGATTTTGCTGTTCCCGGAATATCAATCCTTCCGTCAGGATAAGTAAAAGGTCTGTGGTTGGAAACAGTCATCCAATGGTTGAAAAACGGTTTCCCGGATTTAGCTTCAGCATTCATCGTCTGGATCGCTTTTTTAGCCATATCTTCATCGGCAACGCCCCAAACATTAGCGAAAGTGATTTCTTCAGGTTTGAAATTATTTCTGTCAACAATTCCGTAGCCGTTTCCAGCGAAAAAGTCCTGCATATTATCGAAATAGCTGTAGCCTCCGTACAGGAATTTCACATCGTATCCTTTAGATTTAAATACACTTCCTGTTGTGAATTTATTTTTATTGTCATCTCTTTTGATCACGCTTTCCCCTGCAGTAGGAGGAATACAAAGCGTTAATGCCTCCAATCCTCTTACGGTTCTGTTTCCGGTCGCATAAAGATTTGTGAACATCATGGAACGATCAGCAAGACTATCCAGGAAAGGAGTAATCTTTAAAGTTCCCCCATAATGTGCCATGAAGTCTGCGGATAAGCTTTCAATAGAGATGAGAACTACATTTTTCTTCAGTTCAGGCTGTTCTGAAACAATATTTCTGGATAATGAAGGTTCAGAATACTGGCTTAGAAATTTCTTTTCAGCTTCCTGCTGCCCGATCTGCGGATAAAACTGGAAATAATCCAGTTCATTGTGAGTAAAAGCCCAGTAGAATTTAGGAAGTCCGTTGTTTTCAATTTCGTCGGCAAAAACATTGTCCGATCTGAGCTGCATTAATGAAGATAACCCGAAAAGACTGATGCCCGCAAGAACCACGAAAGATCCCAGAAGGATCATTTTCTGTTTGAAATTCGGAAGCTCTAAAAGCTCGTCTTTTGTTTTTTTATAGATAAACCATGTCACGGCTAACGTAACGATAAGGATTGCCGAAAATAAAGGAACAACCGGATAGCTTTCCATAATGTTTCCGATGACCTCATTGGTATAGATCAGATAATCTACAGCGATAAAGTTGTAGCGCACTCCAAATTCATTATAGAAGAAATACTCACTTACCGCATTGAAGATGATCAGAAGGACATATAACAATAACGTAATGAAGTACAGTATATTTCTGATTTTGATCCTTTTTGAAGGAAGGAAAAGCATTAATCCAAAGAAAATAGTCTTGATTCCTACGAATGCAAGTGCCACTTCAGAAATGGAACCTCCATATTGGTTAAAGATATTATTCGGAATGAGCAGAATGTACAGGAAAAACAATACCAGCGCTCCAAAAATAATAGAGCCGTAGGGCTTTTTGTATTTAGAATTTGAGAGAAATAAAAAGTACACCGCCAAAAGGGTACTGGCTAGCGTAAAAGCAAAAATGTCATTCAAAAGACCGATAGACAGAACTTTGATGACTTCAAAAAATCCAAAGCTGGCCGTAGTGATCGGATGAAAAAAGAATACAATCCGGATGATCAGTGAGATAATCAGATAAAAAATCCCTAGATACAAGAATGGTTTTATTTTACTTGGAAACATGCACGTAATGTATAAGTTAATTTCCGCAAAGATAGTTTTTGTATATAACTTACAGTTAAAAAAAATAGAAACATGACATTTCTTATCGTTTTTTTGAATTATTAATGAAGGATTAACTTATTATATAGTTAAAAGAATGCATAAAAAGAATAATAGAAAAAGGATGTTCATAAAAAAGGACTATTAAAAAATAGTCCTGTATATTGTTAAGATGTATTAAAATTAAGAGTGTCCGAAACCGATGTTTCCTTTTTTGTCAGAAAGATTCTTTTTAAAATCAATCATTCTCAAAGCGGTTACGGCTGCTTCTACACCTTTGTTTCCTAAATCACCGCCGCTTCTGGCAATAGACTGTTCCTTGGTATCATCTGTCAAAACGCAGAAAATAGTGGGCGTGTCCGTTAAGATATTGCAGTCTTTGATTCCCTGTGCTACTGCTGAGCATACAAAGTCGAAGTGAGGAGTCTCACCACGGATTACGCATCCGATAGCAATCACTGCATCATATTTTCTTTCTTTGCAAAGCTGCATGCTTGCGTAGTTCAGCTCAAATGCACCCGGAACCGGGAATAGTCTGATGTTTTCTGGTTTTACCCCTTCTTTTTCAAGAATTTCCAGGGCTGCATCACGAAGATTGTAAGTTACAAAATCATTCCACTCAGAAAAAACAATGCCGATAGAAAAATCTTCGGCATTTGTTATATGAAGTGGCTTGTAATCGGATAGATTAACTGTTGCCATTTTTTAAAAATATTTAGTCATTTCAATATAAGAATCAGACATTCCGTTATCGTAGTCCTGATATTTCTCGTCAATTGCTGAGAAGTATTTCTTAGCTTCTGCATTTTTCTTTAAACCTAATGCTACTAGACCTGCTTTTCTTGTGAAATAGTAAGTGGTGTAAGCATCGTTAGAAGCAGTTGATGCTTTGTCTAATAAAGACAACGCTTCATCGTTTTTGTTAAGACCTGATTTTGCATCTGCCATAGCACCGAATTTCAATGCCATTAATGTTTTGTTGTCAGATGAAAATTTGTCTAAAAGATCGTAAGCTTCCTGGAATTTTCCTGCTTTGAATTTCAGTAAACCTGCATTGTAAGCAGAAAGTTCACCAATCTTCGTACTTGAATATTCGTTATATGTTCCTACAAAACCTGGATTAGCTGCAGAATTTCCACCTAAGGCTTCTTTATCTTTACCAGATGTTTGGTTCTTCTGAGCAGCAAGGAAACCTTTTACGGCTTCAACGTTCTTAGGAGCCACTACAAACTGTTTGTAAGCAAAGAATCCTAAAACACCCAAAACCAATACCCCGAATACAATACCCAATTGTTTTGAATATTTCTCAAGGAATCTCTCAGTGTTTAAAGCCTCTCTGTCAAGGTCTTTAAAGAACTCAACTGTTTCTTTACCTTCTTGCTCGTTCTGAGCATTGTTTCCCAATTTTGCCATAAATTCTTAAAAATTGAACTGCAAATTTAATTGTTTCTGAATGATTTACAAAATACTTTGAAGTATTATTGTGAAAATGTTGTGAATTGTCAGATGTTAATGGTAAAAACGCTTCGACTCCGCTCAGCGTGACATCTCTAATACCAATCTTTTTTAGTTTTAGATCAGAGTTTAATATTCCAGGATGCTGTAAACTTCTGCCCCGAATTTACTAAGCTTTTCCGTTCCGTTAAGATCTTTTAATCCGATAAGGAAGCTGAACTGTGAAACGGTTGCGCCTTGTTTTTCTACCAATTTAGCAGCAGCTTCTGTAGTTCCTCCGGTTGCCAGAAGATCGTCATGAATGAGGATTCTCTGTCCTTTTTTGATCTGTCCGTCACGGGTTTCTATGATGGCACTTCCGTATTCAAGATCATATTTTTCTGAAATGACCGGTGGGGGAAGTTTTCCTGCTTTTCTGATTAAAATAAACGGAACCTCCAAAGCAACAGCGATGGCAATCCCGAAGAGATAACCACGGCTTTCTATTCCGCATACGGCATCTATTTTCCCTTTGCTGAAAGCGGCCAGTTCTGTGATGACGTCCTCATAAAGCTTCGGGTCCAGGAAAATAGGTGAAATATCCTTGAATTGGATTCCCGGGATGGGAAAATCAGGAATATTTTCAATAGTTTGTTCGAGTCTTTTGATCAGTTCTTGTGAAGCCATTAAGGGTTTATTTTATAGCTGGAAATTTTCCAGTCTCCATTTACATTTTTAAGTCCGAAGGTTACTTTTAAAGAAGTTGTTTTTCCGTTCTTATCCGTTACATCATACGTTGCGTTTACGCTGGCACCGCTGGAGTTGGTCGCATTGGTTGTAATGTTTTTTACACTTACATTTTTCACCGATCCAAAACCTGAAGTAGGGTTGGAGAATGATTCATAGCTTCCCCAGCTTGGATTACTTGAATTATCGTACGCCGCTTTAAGGTTCTGAGAGCTTACACTGCTTAAAAACTTACTCACTGTATTTTTTGGATCTGCAGCCGGTTGTTTTGGTCCAGCCGGAGTAGTTGTCGTTGCGTTTGGATCTGTAGGCGTTGGTGTTGCTGCAGGATTATTTGGATCGATGGCAGCACTTGGATCCTGTGTTACAGATGTGGAATCCGTTTTTGGTGGAGCAGGAACTTTCAGAGCTGATGGGTTTACATCAAGTCCGATTTTAGACATTTTGAATGTCTTTGCTGTCGTTTTTACTGAAACCGTAATATCGATTTTGTTGTCTACCACTTTTGCCGCAGGAATAGAAGAGAATTTTAAATTAAATCCTTTGAAATTATTATCCTGCATCAGGTTTTTTGCGGTAGAAAGTTTTACTCCGTTGCTGAAGACCTCCAAAGTAGCTTCCAGACCTGCACCGGTAAATGAAACAGGATTTCCTGCAGCATCTACAAGTCTCGGAACGATCTGAATAGAAGTAGGAGCGCCATTTCCATCGTCGCCTGTAGGTCTGGTAACAATGCTTAATGAGTTTGCTTTTACATCATTGGCATCGGTTTCTTTGGCTTTGTCATCCCCGAAAATGTTCATTTCTCCAAGAGAAGGGGGAGATGTACTGGCCCATTCGATTCCGTTTTTCTGTGCCACCTGATCGGCAAGGGTAAGGATCTCAGGAACTTTTTTTCCGTCGATAAGCTTTCCAAGGGCTTTCAGTTCTTCTACATCACCTTCTGCATCCACACCAAAAGTCTTTAGGATATAAAGAGCTTCACTGAATTTGATCTGTTTAATTGTTGAAAGGCTGGAAGTCATATCGTTGATACTGGACTGCAGCGTTTTAGTATTCGTAGCATCTACGTGATCCTTCCTGCATGCCGTAAAAAGCAACAGACTGAGAACAAGTAGAAAAGAAAACTTTTTCATTTTATTTTGTTTACTGCAAATTTAGTAAAACCTTTAATAATAGCTGGTTTTTATTTTTATTTTGTGTTTTTTAGAATTTTACTTTTTTTTCAGAAGATTTTTCTTTTTATAAAATTAAAATAGGAGTCCTGTAAATAAGTATTCATGATGGTCTTTCATCAGAATTATGATCTATAGGACTCACTTTAATGTCTTGTTCAGAAGCTTAATAGGAGAAAGCTGCTTGTTTTAGGAAATTTTTCTTATTTCTCGTTAATTGCTTTCTGTAGTTTCTGTTTTGAATTTTCTCCATCAATGAGTTTATGGGTAATAATCCCGTTTTTAATCACGAAATGAGTGGGGTATGCCGCAATATTGTATTTTTTTGAGATATCCAAAGCATTTGGAACAATATGATAAGAAAACTGATGTTTTCCGAGGAACTTCTTCAGCTTGTCTGCTTTGTCTGTAGCAAATGCAATAAAAACGACATCAGGATTCGCTTTAACGAGTTCGTTGAGCTCCGGAATTTCTTTGACACAAGGCAGGCAGTTGGTAAACCAGAAATTTAATACTACAGTTTTATTTTTAAGTTTGGATAACTGATGTTTTTTTCCTTTGATATCAGTGACTGTAAAATCGATGGCCGGTCTTGGCTTATAATCCAGAGTTTCAATCAGCTGTTGTATTCCCTCGGGAACTTTATAGGCAATTTCTTCTGGACCCATGGGTTTAAGTTTAACTTCTGTTATTTGGTCATTCTTGATGACCGGATCGAAGATGTATTTTAAGGTGTACAAAGAATCTGTAAATTGTGCAGTGGTAAGAACATTTCCTTTCTGATCTTTTTTAATACTTTCTGCTGGGATTTGTAACAGATCCAATAAGGTTTTTTTTGCGCTCCCTTCCTGTTGAGCAGACAATCCAATGCTACCAAGTAGCAAAAAATAAAGGATAATAAATTTAGATTTCATAAGTGTGTTTTTTTATTATTTATGGTTTAGAAAAATTCAAATGAGGGTAAAGTATTGTTAAAGGGTTGTTTTATGTTTTTCATATCATTTAATTCTTAATTTTATTGATCACATCTTATTTCTTATTTTCCTGTTCCTTCAGATCATCTTTGAAAAACGAGCTGAAAATGGTTTGCATATTAGGAAATGAAGAGTCTTGCCAATATTTTGTGGTATAATTGCTGTTATCCTTGTCAAATTTTACTTTTTCAATATCGTTGTCATTGCTGAAGTTGAATTCTGTAGGATAAAAATTATTGTAGAGGATAATCTGATTGTACTCCGGTTCACTTTTGTGTTTCAGTTTTACGAATGCTACTTCATTGTATTCAAGGAAGTCTTTCAGGGTTTTGTCTGATCCTTTTTCAAAAGACATATTCAGAATGGTTCTGATATCAAAGAATCTAAACCCAAATAGTGAAAACTCTTTCTCCTGAAGAGCAGCACCGGTTACTTCTATCTGATCTTTGCGGTCTCCTTTTAATTCTTTGATCGTGTTTCTTTTTGTTTTGTATTCTTCTGGATTTCCGACATTTTTAAGTTTGGGAAGCTGTAAAGAATTACCATAATTCCATGATGAAGTTTCTTTTTTCTCAATTTTCTGTTCCGCGATTCTGAAAACTCTGTATTGTTCCACGTTGGTGCTTTTCAGTTTTTTGGATTTATTGTCGAAAATGTAAGTTACTATTCCGTCAGTATAAGCATTCAGTTTATTATTGACGGTTACATAAGCATTGAAATTTCCTTTAATGAAGATGTATTTTGCCGGTTTTGAATTTTTAATGACAACCGTTTCTATTTCCTTTACCTGATCGTTTATTTTAATTACGTCCTGGTTGAAGTCGGAGTAAGAGAGTGTAGCTACAGAAAAGTTATTGTAAACCAGCTGGAATTTTTCCTGAGAAGGGATGATGGCCTGTTTGTCTATTTTTCCGTCAATATCAGAAAAAGCCAGGATACTTCCATCTTTTCCGAAAACGGAAACTTTAGGGAGAGGCTTGTTCGTGCGTTCAGAAATAAAAGTTATAGTTTGTGCCTGAATAAAGCTGAACAGAAAAATGAACAACGTGAAGAGCAGATAATTTCGTTTCATAATGATATTTTGTTTTGTTGGTTTATTGAAATCATACATCAATCTCATTATATAGACACACAAAATTCAAAATGGTTGCCTGAGCAGATTAAAATGTTCAGTTGTCTGCATAAAAAAAGACTGATCATTACAATCAGTCTTTTTTATTTTATTTCTGTTACAAGTTCTTAGAAAGGATACTCATAAATTTCAGATTCGTGAAGGTAAGGGTTACCTGTAGGGATCAGTTTCAGTTTAGACAATGCTGTCAGTACTGTGAACATGAATAATCCAACTACAAAAAGAAGCGCACCTAATATTAAGATGAATACTTCAGGAGTTTTCCAGTATGGACCTACCGTTCCCGGCATTACCATGTTGAAGTAGTCTAAGATGTGTCCTAAAATAACCACAACAGCCATAACGGTTACTACTTTGTAATTTCTCTTGATGCTGCTGCTCACTAATACCAATAGTGGTAATAAGAAGTTTACGATCAGCATTGGTAAGAAAGTAATTCCGTAGTGTTGGAATCTTCCGAAGAAGTAGTTCACCTCTTCCGGAACGTTCGCATACCAGTAAAGCATGAACTGAGCAAACCATGTATATGTCCAAAGCATACTTGTAGCGAAAAGGAATACTCCTAAATCGTGTAAGTGGTTGTCATTGAACTGAGGTAGGAATCCGTTTTTCTTCAGGTAAACACTTAGAAGGATAATCACAGCGATTCCACTTGAAAGACAGCTTACCATTGAATACCAGATATACATTGTAGAATACCAGTGAGGGTCAATAGACATCAACCAGTCCCAAGCCCAGGCTGCAGAAGCAAATCCGAAGAATGCGATATATCCTACTGCCCATCTGTAAAGGAACTGATACTCAACCAAAGATTTTGTATCGTCCACTTTTTTAGACTGTGCTTTCAGTTTCCATGCAAAGAATGAAGCTCCTACTACATAGATTAATGTTCTGATCGCATAGAAAGGGATGTTTAAGAATCTTTTCTTTTCGAATAAGATCACGTCGAAATGTGCAGAATTAGGATCTGTCAAATCCGGATCCATCCAGTGGAAAATATGACCCTGGTGGAAGATATTCAGTAACATTAATATTACTAAAATAGCACCTCCATAAGGAATATAAGAAGCAATAGCTTCCATTACTCTTGTAATAATGATTGGCCATCCTGCATGAGCTGCATGCTGAATACAGTAGAAAAATAATACTGCACAACTTACTCCGAAGAAAAATACAGCTACGAAATGTATTGATGCTAAAGGCGAATTATGAATCTGCATTGTCGCATGCTCTAAATGAGAAGCTTCATCCTGAGGTCCTACCATTTCACTAGAGTGAGTAGGTGCTGTGTGACCTGCAGAGTGAACTGCCTCCATCATTTCTTTAATTCTCTCTGTACTGATTCCATGATTCATGAAATAACCAATACCAAACAGAACTAAACCTGCAACAAGAAGTATTAGAGAAGTTGATTTTAATTTTGGTGAAAAACTATACATTTCTTTTCTTATTTTTTAGTTTCGGTAGTCGTCTCTGTTGCTGCTGCAGCGGGTGTAGCTGTAGCTGTTGTAGCTGCTGCGGGTGCTGCTGCTCCTTTTTTGAAGGCGCTCATCACATACATTGCTACTCTCCATCTGTCACCAGCATTAAGCTGACCAGCATAAGATCCCATTGCATTTCTACCGTTAGTTAATACATAATGAACAGATCCTACAGTAATTTCTCTGTCAGCATAGTTAGGTACACCAGAGAAAGCTCCGCTTTGTACAATTGGACCTTGCCCATCACCACCAGTTCCGTGGCATGCAGCACAAGTATGATCGAACAACATTTTTCCTCTTTCAATATCCTTAGCTGCATTAGCCGGATTAAGAGGTGATCCTGTCATCTTTTTGGATGCATCGTAACCAGCGTTATATTCGTCTACATTTTTAGGAAGAAGACTTTCTTCGAAAATTCCGTCTTTATTCTGAGCAACTGAACCTTCTACAGGAGCAAGACCTGTTGCAAAACTATTTTTAACGAAAGCGGGGATTTCATTTTCATGATCTGAATAAGCATCCTGAGCTTTCATCAATGGATCGTAAGCTACCGGAAAATACATATCCGGGAAATATACCAATGGTGTATTTTCTTTTGGTCCGCAAGAATTAAGTAAAACCGTTGCTAAACCTAAAATAGCTGTAATTTTTAATACATTCTTTTTCATTTTAAGCGTCTTTAACAGTTATTTCTTCAACTCCAGTTTCAATAAGTAACTGCTTTACAGACTCTACGTCTTCAGTTACAAATTCCATAAGGAATTTATCATCAGTAGTTCTTGGATCTGGGTTCTGAGCCGGAGCTCCCGGATACATTTTGTTTTTAACCAAGAAAGTTAAAGACATCATGTGAGCGGCACAGAATACCATTAATTCGAACATAGGTACCACGAATGCAGGCATGTTGTGTGCCCAGTCAAAAGCTGGTTTACCACCAATATTCTGAGGCCAGTCATGATTCATCACATACCACGTTACCGTAGCACCGATGGTCACTCCATAAAGAGCATAGAAGAATGCAGCATCCGAAATTCTGGTTTTCTTTAAACCTAGAGCTTTGTCAAGTCCGTGAACCGGAAACGGAGTATACACTTCGTTGATCGCAATTCCTTTATCGTTGAATGCCTTAACGCCGTTCATTAAATCGTCGTCATCGGCATAAAGTCCGTATACAATTTTAGTGGTGCTCATCTCCTTCTTTTGATTTATAAGTTTCACCTGAAATTTTCAGAATCGATTTTAATTCAGCCTGTGCAATTACAGGGAACGTTCTTGCGTATAGTAAGAATAAAACAGAGAAGAATCCGATTGTTCCTAAATATACACCCACATCAATGATCGTTGGCTTAAACATAGTCCAAGATCCTGGTAAGTAATCTCTTGAAAGGTTGATAACGATGATATCAAAACGCTCAAACCACATACCGATGTTGATAATTAATGCAATAACAAATGTTGCAATAATGTTTGTTCTTACTCTCTTGAACCAGAATAATGCCGGAACAATCAAGTTACAAGTAATTAGCGCCCAGAATGCCCACCAGTAAGGTCCTACTGCAGCACCCGGAGAAAGATATGTAAAGTCTTCAAATCTTGATCCTGAATACCATCCGATGAAATATTCAGTAGCATAAGCTACCGTTACCATACCCCCTGTAAGAACGATTACGATGTTCATAATTTCAATATGATACATTGTGATGTATTCTTCTAAGTGACATACTTTTCTGGCAATCAACAATAGTGTCTGTACCATCGCGAACCCTGAGAAGATCGCACCGGCTACGAAGTAAGGAGGGTAGATTGTAGAGTGCCATCCTTTAATAACCGACGTTGCGAAGTCAAATGATACCGTGGTGTGTACCGAGAATACAAGTGGAGTCGCTAAACCTGCAAGAACCAAAGAAAGTTCTTCGAATCTCTGCCAGTGTTTTGCTTTACCACCCCATCCAAATGCTAGGAATGTATAAATTTTCTTAGTCCAAGGTGTTTTAGCTCTATCTCTGATCATTGCAAAGTCAGGGATAAGTCCCATGAACCAGAATACAGTTGATACTGAGAAATACGTTGAGATCGCAAATACGTCCCAAAGTAGAGGAGAGTTAAAGTTCCCCCAAAGAGAACCGAACTGGTTCGGTAATGGGAATACCCAGTATCCTACCCAAACTCTACCCATGTGGATTACAGGGAAGATCGCTGCCTGTACAACCGCAAAGATCGTCATCGCCTCTGCAGATCTGTTTACAGACATTCTCCAACGCTGTCTAAATAATAATAATACTGCGGAGATAAGTGTTCCGGCGTGACCGATACCTACCCACCATACGAAGTTGGTAATATCCCAACCCCAGTTAATAGTTCTGTTAAGCCCCCATGCTCCAATACCTGTCCCGATAGTGTAGGCGATACAGCCGAATCCGTATAGAAATAGAACTAAGGCTGCGTATAGTGAGATCCACCATAATTTACCTGCTCTTTCTTCGATAGGTCGTGCGATATCTTCCGTAATATCGTGATAAGTTTTGTGACCAATAATTAGAGGTTCCCTTATCGGAGCTTCGTAATGTCCTGACATTTTTTACCTATTTATTATTTAAACTTTATTTTTCTACTCTGTTTCTTACTTTAGTGTGATAGAACACGTTTGGTTTTGTGCCGATCTCCTCTAGTAAATAATATCTTCTGTTGCTAGAATATAATTCTCTCACTTCAGATTCTTTGTCATTCATGTCTCCAAACGTCATTGCTCCAGTAGAACAAGCAGCAGCACAAGCACAAGAATTTTTAAATTCAGTGTCAGATACTTTTCTGTTTTCTCTCTTAGCAGCTAAGATTGTAGCTTGAGTTTCCTGGATACACATTGAACATTTCTCCATTACCCCTCTCGTTCTTACCACAACATCCGGGTTAAGCACCATTCTTCCTAAATCGTTATTTTGATTAAAGTCGAATTTATCATTCAGGTTATAAGTAAACCAGTTGAAACGTCTTACTTTGTATGGACAGTTGTTTGCACAATATCTGGTACCGATACATCTGTTGTAAGCCATATGGTTCTGACCTTGCTTACCGTGTGAAGTAGCCGCTACCGGACATACAGTTTCACAAGGAGCGTGGTTACAGTGCTGGCACATCACCGGCTGGAAGATTACATCTGGATTGTCTGCAGGGTGGTTTAATGCACCTCCGTCTCCGAATGCTGTACCGTACAATTCAGGTACTGCCATTCCTTCTTTCAATCCTTCGTATACTTCTACTTTCTGTCTAGAAGAATAGTAACGGTCAATTCTTAACCAATACATATCTCTGGACATTCTGATCTCTTCTTTACCTACTACAGGAACGTTGTTTTCTGCCTGACAAGCAATGATACATGCTCCACAACCAGTACAAGAGTTCAAGTCGATTGATAAGTTGAAGTGAGGTCCGTCTGTATCATCGAAAGCATCCCAAAGGTCAATCTTTCTTGCTGGAAGAGCTCCACTGATCGTGTGATATTCCAAAGGCTTGTTCCATCCTTTATGTTCGTCATCGAAAGCTACGTTGATGAATTCAGCCAAAGGAACTTCCTTAGCGATTTCGTAACGTCCCATTAATGTATTCTGAAGCTGGATACCTGCGAATTCGTGATCTTCTCCTGTTTTTTCGATCTTAACTCCTGAAACAGTTAAGTTAGTACCGTCGAATAATGGATAAGCGTTTACCCCAGTATCAGCAGTCGTTCCGGAATCTTTTTTACCGTATCCAAGCGCAAGACCTACTGATCCTTCTGCCTGTCCCGGTTGAACGAATACAGGAACGTCTTTTATTGTTACTCCGTTTACAGTAAGGTTTACAATAGAACCATCCAGCTGCATTCTTGCATTAAGATCGTTATCAATCGCAAATTTTTCTGCATCTTTTGGAGAAATAGTCAGATAGTTATCCCAAGACATTCTTGTGATAGGATCCGGTAATTCCTGAAGCCAAGGGTTGTTGGCCTGAGTACCGTCACCCATTGAAGGCTTGGTATATAATACTAATTCTAATTCGGAAGCCTTGAAGTTTCCTAATTCAGCAATAGCCTGAGTAGCATTTCCTCCTGAATAAGATAATGCAGTGGCATTATTGGAAGTCGTGATACCGTTATATAAAGCTTTGTTGAATGAAGTAGCGCCTAAGATAGATGCTGCACTTCCTTTCAGATAGTCGTAGTAATTGTTTGCAGCGTTGTTTTTACCATTTTTCCAAACCAATAGAGATTCTTCAATCTGTCTTGATTTGTAGATCTTCTGGATCGTAGGCTGCATTAATGAATATACGCCGGTCTGAGGTTCGATATCACCCCAAGACTCCAGCCAGTTTGCTACCGGGATTACAGCTTTCGCTGCTTTGTACATTTCATTTTTCTTATCCGCTACGGCTACTACACAAGCAACTTTAGCTAAAGATTTTTTGAAATCTTCTCCTTTCGGATGAGAGTAGATAGGGTCTACGTTGTTTGCGATCAATACGCCAACCTGACCTGCATTTACCCATCCTAAGAATTCCTGGTATCTTGCTTTATCAAATTCTTTCAGGAAGTTCGCTTTACCTGTGAAAGCTACTGAACCTAATTTTTGGTTGATTAAGTGTGCTAAAACCTGTGCTCCTTTAGAACCGTCAGCTAAAACAACAGCTTTGCTGCCTTTCGCTTTAAGTTCTGTTGCAATTTCAGTAGCGGTCTTATCAGAAGTACCACCACCTACGATTGCATTGTAAACTTCAACTAGAGTTTTGTTTACTGCACTTGGCTTTAATCTGTATCTTGAGTCAGCATTAGCACCAGTTAATGACATGTTTGATTCCACCTGAATGTGTCTCAACATGTTGGGTCCTGGCTTTCTTGCTGCTGCGAAAGATGTTTCTAAACTTGCTCCGTTGTAATCTCCTAAGAAATCAGCCTGGAAAGAAACGACCAATTCTGAACCTTTAAGGTCATAAACCGGCAATGCTCTCTGTCCGAATACTTCCTGAGCGGCATCTAAAGCTGCAGAGTGAGGATACGCATCATACGTTACCAGTTCCGCAGTTGGATATTTAGCTTTGAATTCTGCAAATAGCTTTTTGAAAGTAGGAGAAGGGAAAGAGTGTGACAAAAGCACGATCTTTTTACCTGCTGCACTTGCATCTGCCAGACCTTTAAGAACAAAACTATCTACTTTATCGAAAGTTTCGTCTTTACCGTCCAGTTTAGGCTGCTTTACTTTATCGTTATCATAAAGAGAAAGTACACTTGCCTGAGCTCTTGCATTAGTTGTTCCTAAATCACCTGCTGCCGGGTTCGGATCTATTTTGATAGGTCTTCCTTCACGGGTCTTTACTAAAACACTGGCGAAGTCGAATCCGTCAAAATAAGTTGAAGCGTAATAATTCGGAACCCCTGGAATAATGTCGTGTGGCTTTACCACATAAGGAATCGTTTTAATTACCGGTGCTTCACAGGCAGCCAATGTTACGGCTGCTGTAGAGAATCCTAATATTTTTAAGAAATCTCTTCTTGAAGTACTGGATCCGTTCTGTTCAGCATCTCCAAGGAAATCTTCTACCGGAATTTCTTCCTGAAACTCTTTCTGAGCCAGCTTATTATTCAAAGCTGGGTCTTTAAGTTCATGAATACTTCTAAATTGTATTTTGTTTGAAGCCATTTATACTTCTAATTTTTTAGTTATTAATAATGACATTTACCACACTCAAGACCTCCAATTGCATCTACAGTGATCTTACCGCCATCCTGAGGATATTGTTTTTTCAACTTGTCATGTAGATTCTTGAAGTATTCTTTATTATAACCGTTGTTCATATCAACCTCAGTAGTTCTGTGACATTCGATACACCATCCCATGGTGAAGTCGTTAGCCATTTGAACAACATTCATTGTATCAATTTTTCCGTGACAAGCTTTACATACAACATCAATTTTGTTGTTAGGATTCTTTTTGTTGAAAGAATTAATGATCGCTTGTTCACCCGCTACTACGTGTTGAGAGTGGTTGAAGTACACGAAGTCTGGCATGTTGTGGATTCTGGTCCATTCTACCGGCTGTGTTTTTCCAGTGTATACCTGTTTGGCAGGATCCCAGCCTGTAGCGGCATAGATCTTCTGGATTTCACCGTCGTAGAATGCTTTATCTTTTCCTGGCTCCATGTAGTGGTCTGCATTGTACTCAGAAATTGTTCTGTGACAGTTCATACAAACGTTCATCGATGGAATCTCAGATACTTTACCATACTTGGCACTAGAGTGACATAACTGACAGTCGATTTTTTGTTCTCCCGCGTGAATTTTGTGAGAGAAGTAGATAGGCTGCTCAGGCTTGTACCCTTTGTAAACACCGATCCACATGATCCAGTTCCAAACTCCGTAAGCGGCAAGAAGGGCAAGGATACCCAATACTGCTTTACCTACGTAGTGGTACTTCTCATAAATTTCGCTGAAAGATTTAACTCTTGTTGCGTTAAGTCCCGCTAAGTCTTCAGATTGACCTAATTTAACCAATTGTCTCAGTTTAATTAAGATCCAAACCAATAGAGCTGCTATGGCAAGAAGCGAGATAATAACAACACTGGAAGTGGTCTTATCTGCTGGAGCTGCTGCTCCATCTGTAGCGGTAGCCTTATCTGCTTTTGGCGGTTCTGGCGCCGGCGGATTAGTTGTGAATGCTAAAATGTCATCAATGTCCTTATCCGTAAGATTAGGAAACTGCAACATTTCAGTCTTATTAAATTTTTCGAAAATCTCATTGGCGTATTTATCCCCAGAAGCTCTTAGAGCTTTGTTGTCTTTGATCCACTTGTGAAGCCAATCTTTGTCTACACCACCCTCTGTCTTTACACGTTCTACAACACCCTTTAGAGGTGGTCCTATTACCTGTTTGTCCAGCGCGTGACATGCAGTACAATTTGCTTTGAAAAGTTTCTCTCCGTTTTTAGGATCGCCGTCTTGCCCGTAAATTGAAGCACTTGTCGATAGCAATAAGCCTATTGCGATCAACGTTTGTTTATAATGCTTTCTCCAACTAATCATTTAAATTATCTTATGTTAGTAAAATATTGAACCAATCAATTCCGCAAAAATAATATTTTTAACAGGAATTTAACGGTATATGGAAAAGGGAAAATATCATTTACGTTTAATTTGTATTGATTCTAAATAGTGTTGTTTGGTATAATTTTTTAATTTTAATAGATTTGCAGAAACAAGTTTAAATGAGAAATTTAATCAAAATATTTTCAATAATATCTTTATTTGGGTTTTATAGTATTGAAGCCCAACAGGTTGTTCAAAAAGATACGCTGTCCGGTACAGAGCTAATTATGACCATGGATTCCAAAGTAAGTGCTGCTTTGGGAGGAATTGAAGATAAGTGTTCCCGAACTACTGGAGGTCCTTCGGGTTCTTCCGTAAGAGAAAATAATACCGATAGTGGAATGGTAAATACCACAAAACCTCCCAAAATCTATATTCCGAGCAGAGAATTGAGCAATGCGGAGATTTGCAGAAAGAATCCGAGGATCTTAGGTTTCAAAATTCAGATCACTACCGTTAAAAGTAATGAAGAGGCCAACGAGGTGAAATCTTACTTCAGAAAAAGATTCCCGAACCTGAAAGTGGAAACGGATGCTTCTTTAAGACCGAATTATAAAATTTTAGCGGGAAGCTATTTCACTAAACAAAGTGCATCATCTGATCTTGCAAAAATCAGAGAATACTTTAAATCGGCTCTTGCGGTACAGTATAGAATTTTCTGTTCAGAAGCGAGATAAGTCTTCAAGAAATATAAAAGTAAAGCCGGGAATTTTCCCGGCTTTTTTATTGGTAGTACGTTTCTAAAAATTGGAAAAAGTCTGACATTCGGAACAGGTTATTGGCTAGAAGAAAAACAAACAGAATAACCATGGTTGTCGTCAAAAAGGATAAGGTCTTAGGTTGTAATTTATAGGCGTAAAACAACCATCCTAAAAGCAATGGATAGACAAAAACAAAGTGCCCTCCGTAGATGTAAGACGTATGGAGTCCAAACCGCATCACGCAGTGAATGACAATGTCAACAAGAAATGAAATGACTACAATCTGGACCAGTTTGTTTTTGAAATTTTTAATATAACTCCACAAAACCAATGCTAATAAAACTGTGATAAAAGCATAGCAAAAAGGAGATGAATAAGGTTCCATTAAAAGCCCTTTAAAGTCAAAACCCTTCATATTATGTTTGTCCGTTGTCATGAAACTCGGGAACAGAATACTGCCACCAAAAAAGTAAGAAAGCATCATGTCCCAATCCGGAATAGATTCTACATTGGAGAATTTTTCATACTGCTGGTTGGTTTTTGAGAAGATGTTTTCATACTTAAAATCAATTCTCAGCAAATAAAGAAAGACAAAACAGAAAGTGGTAAGAATCACTCGGAAAGCTGCATTTCCAAATTTTTTCCAGCTTCTGAAAAGTCCCTTCTCAAATAATACAGGAATAAAAACCTTGACAAGGTTGGTGATGGTAAGCCCGCCAATGGTAATTCCGGCAAGTGTAAGTGCAGATCCGGGTATTTTTTCATCTTTTCTGAGTTTTACAGCTGCATAATAATTGTAAATACTTAGCAAGAGTAGGGTATAAGTGAAATTCTCAGGGGTAAAAGATAGAATGATACTGGTAGAGAACAAACCGAAGAACAGAATAATAAGCAGGCTGATCTTTAGCGGAAGTCTGATGATGTTTTTCAGATATTTGAAAATCTGTACCATACACAGGCTTATAGCGGTGTTGCTGAGCCAGGCAAGGGTAATTCTGAAGGTCATATCCATTTTTCCTCCTGAGATCAGTAGTGAGAACTCTCTGACCCAGTTGAAAAAGTAGTAGGCTAACGGATGTCTTTCAAAGCTGCCGCCGGTCATTACGATTGCTTTATTGTCAAAGCTGAAATAAGCATCCCAGGGAATTCTGCTGTCAAAAATAATCCGGTAATGAATCGCAATATAAGTGCCCAACGTTCCGTAACAGATCAGAAAGAAGATAAATACTGCTAATTCTGTGTAAGAAGAAGGGAAGACCTGTTTTAAGAGGTAGATGAGTTTTGTTTTAATAAAAGACACGTGTCAGCTTTTTGCAAAAATAAAATAAAAAAACTCACCATGGTTGGTGAGTTTTAATCTTTATGATAATCTGATTATTGCTTGATTACTTTTCTGGTAGAAGTACTTCCGTCCGCAAAACTGATTTTAACTAAATAAGTTCCTTTTGGAAGTGAAGAAATATCCGCTTTTTCAGTGTCGTTCTGCAATAGAGATTTACCTGTCATGTCAAAAACTGTAGTCGATTTAATCTTCTGGTCAGTTTTGATATTGATTTCTCCTTTTGTAGGGTTAGGGTAAAGTGCTACTGATTCTTTAGATTTGGAGGCCGCTTCTTGTGTAGACAATGAAGGGCTTGCCAAAACTTGAACGTCATCTACGGAAACCGCATCTGCATTGGTGGCAACATATTGAAATCTAATTTTAACGTTAGCCTGTCCGATATAAGCAGTAAGGGATTTTTGTACATTTACTGTATTATACAGGTCTGTTTCAGTATTACCGTCATTATCATCTGTAAATCCTGGCTCTGCATCTTCATTCCACAATGTGGTCCAGATTGTCCCTCCATCAGTTGAGATTTGGGTCAAAAGGTTTCCAGCGTTTGAGCTGATCATGTATGACCAGCCTACTTTGACTTTAAACTTTAAAACAGGATTCGTAGTGCCTGCTAGACTAAATGCGGGACTTACTAAGTTTGCGGTATTGGCTCCTGCGACCCAATCAATAGTAGCTGAGTTATTTCCTGCAAGAGTAAATCTTGCTTTTAATTCAGGAGAAGGAGCTGTTGTTCCCGGGAAAACGTTAGCTGTAAGGTCCCATGTTCTGGAAGCATTCGTATTGGTTTTTGTCCATCCTGTCGGAGGAAATGTTGTTCCTTCAAAACTTTCAGAAATTAAAGTCTGGGCATTTGTTGCTGTTATTCCAAGCAATAAACTTAGAGAAAAGAGAGCTTTCTTCATAATATTATTTTTTTCTAAAATTAGTGAAAAAATAATAACACGGTGTGGAAAATTCAATAAAATTCGGCAAATGTTGTAATTTATCCGGTAATAATTGCATGAAATTGTAGAGTATTTAGCTATTCAGTCATCGGCAGGTATCTTCTTTAGGCGATATTCGGAATATAATTCTTCTTAAGGAGTTTCAGGAATCCGTACCGGTTTTCCAGGCTCCCGTTGTTTGTTTCTTTGATTCATCAGGGAGGGAAAATAGTCTTAAAGATGATTTTAGGATGAGTATATTTGTTTCAAAATGCTGTTGGGCTTGTTTTAAAAGAAAAAACTCACCAGAAGTGGTGAGTTTTAGATAGATATTTAAAATAGGATCATTATTGTTTGATCACTTTTTCATTTATTGATGTACCGTCGTTAAGTTCTGCCTTAATTATGTAGATGCCTTTTGGTAATGAAGATAAATCCGTTTTTCCTGAATCTGTCTTAATAACTGTTCTTCCGGACATGTCTACGACTGAAATCATTTTTATCTTTTGATCTGTTTTAATATTGATTTCACCTTTTGTCGGATTAGGATAAACTGAGGTTTGTTTTGCCTTGTTTATGGCTTCAGATGTTGCAAGAACCTGCGTAGACTTAAACATTCCTCCCACAGTAGCAGATGTATTGAACCCTCCTGAATAACAGGTGTTCACGTCAGAACATCTTACAGTTAGATGCTGTATTCCGGTGTCTATGGCAGTCCATGTTGTTCCATTGTTGCTTTTCCACGATCCTCCGCTTGTGTTGGCTGAGCTTGTTGCGACCAAAATAGTGGTTCCGGGTATATAAGTGATATCGCTGATGTTATTGGCAGCCGTAATTCCGGTATAGGTAACTTGTGCCCATGTTGTACCTCCGTCTGTTGTTCTATGGATCTGTAGCCCGGTAGGAGTTGCACCTGAAAAAGTTTTTCTTAGAATTATTCCTGTGTTTGCATCACTCCATGCCATGTCTCCGGCTATGGTAGTTCCTCCAAAATCACTAATGATGGAGTTAGTTGCCAATACCGTCCATGTTAAACCTTTATCTGTTGATTTATAAATTCTTCCCTTTCCTGTATAGAAGAATATATTATTGGCTACAGCATAAAATCCGCCATTATAGCCATATTCATCTGTAAGAGGGTCGGGAATGCTGGTACCTGGAACTCTTGTCCATGTTGTTCCTCCGTTGGATGTGGTATAAATTTCAAACTCGCCGCTCTCAGGATCACCACCGATAATACCGTTATTGGCATCAAAAAAATGAACGTAATTGGTCCAGGATTGTCCTGCGGTGGTTAGCATATGCTGGTTGGTCCATGTAGCACCTCCATCCGAAGTTTTCCATACACCTCCCAATCCGGCTGTATTGTCAAAAGCTCCTACCCATGCTGTCGTAGCACTTACGCCAGAGATGTTAGTGATTTTCAAAGCGGTATTGCCCACATTGATACTTCCAGATGTCCAGGTAGTACCGCCATTAGATGTTTTTGTAAATTCCTGAACGTTCGTGGTTGTAATTAGTCCATTGTAGGCAAAAGCCCAAACAGTATTAGCATCATAGACTTGCATGCCGCTGATTCCTCTTGAAGGGGCGGCAAATCCTGAGTTTTGAGTGCTCCAATACTGAGCGAATGAAGCAGAGCTGATTAATAATGCTGTAATGGAAAATAGAATTCTTTTCATAATGATTTTTTTTCTAAAAATAATAAAAAAAACGTCAGTATGATGAAAATAATTTAGCTAAATAACATAAATACTGTGTTTTATGCATTACGAGCTGCAGGAAAGTGTAGAGCATCCCGCTGTATCATCATAGGCAGCGGGCCTCTTTACAGAGTATTCCGGATATAATTCTTCATAAGGATTTTCCAAAGCCCGCGTTAGTTTTTCAAGCATTTCCGTATTTCCGATATTGATTTCCTCGATGCATTCATAAAGAAGATAATTTCTTAACGTAAACTTCGGATTCGACTGTTTCATCAGTAATAATGATGTTTCCCTTGAAATGGTATTTGATAAAAGCCTTTCTTCATATTTTTTAGCGAAATCTTCCAGTTTTCTGACCCTCTGATCTGATAGAATCACATAGGAGACATTTTCAAAAAGAGATTTCATGTCACTTTCAGGATTTAGTTTTTCAAGCTGGTTAAAAAATAGGGTATAGTCCAGCTGAAGTTCCTGCATCAGTCCCTGCCAGTTGGTGAAAAATTCCTCATCACTCTCTCTGAGTTCGTCGAAACCAAATTTTTTACAGAGCATTTCATCGTGAGCCTTCCAGAAGTAAGTTCCGTAATGGTTTAAAGTATCCTCCAAAAACTTTTCATCTTTGATCAGGGGGTGAAGGGAATTGGCAAGCTGCCAGAGGTTCCACTGTGAAATCTGCCCCTGTTTCCCAAAAGCATATCTTCTTCCCGGAAGATCAGTCGTGTTTGGGGTGAAATTCAGATCGTACTCATCCATCATTGAATATGGACCGTAATCTATCGTTAATCCTAAAACAGACATATTATCCGTATTCATTACCCCATGAACGAATCCTACGCGGAACCATTCCGTCATAAGGTCTGCGGTTCTGGTGCAAATATTTTCAAAGAATTCTTTGTATTTCTGAATGCCGTCTGCTTTGATTTCCCGATAATAATTATCAATGGTGAAATCAACCAGATCCTGCAGGGTATCATATTCTCTTTGTGCAGACATCAGTTCAAAATGCCCGAAGCGCAGAAAACTTTCGGCAGTTCTTACTACTACAGCTCCTTTTTCCAGTTGCGGATTTCCGCTGTACATGATATCTCTTACTACATCTTCCCCGGTAAAGGCCAGACTCAAAGCTCTGGTTGTAGGAACTCCAAGGTGAAACATAGCCTCACTCATAAGGTATTCGCGTACGGAAGACCTCAGCACGGCTCTTCCGTCTGCATGTCTTGAATAAGGAGTGGCACCGGCCCCTTTCCATTGGATTTCTGTCTTTTTACCGTGTTTATTGATGATTTCCCCGGCAAGGATTGCTCTTCCGTCTCCAAGCTGTCCCGCCCAGTTTCCAAACTGATGTCCTGCATAAGCAGTGGCATAGGTTTTTACATTGTCGGGAAGATTGTTTCCTACGAGAAAATCCAGATCTTTTTCTTCATAAGGTCCAAGGCCTATTTCTTCCGACAGGGTTTGATTAAAAGCAATAAGTTTCGGTCCGTCAAAACCCGCAGGCTTTGCGCTGGCAAATAAAACTTTTGGGGTATTTCTTTGCATTGGGTTGTCAGAAAGATCCCCTGGAAATATATCGGTGAAAGGCTGTTTGATCTGTTCAATATTCATAGATCAAAGGTATTAATTATAAAAGACAAGACCTTCCAAATTATTGAAAGGTCTTGTGTATATCTAAAAGAGAATTTATTTATTGAAATCTACCTCATCGGTAGAGTGAAGATTGTCATTGATGTTTTCTTCTTTCTTGTCTGTATTGTTTTTAGGAGTAGGATCTGGGGCTTTTGGATTTTTGATCTCGTCAATCGTCTGAAGTCCTCCGTCATCTCCATATCCTTCACCCAGGCCTTTCAGATTTGAACATCCATCTTTCCAGTCCGATGGTCTGATAAACTTGTCATCAGGGCTAATTCCCAGCGACTTGTCTGCCCAGACTTTCTTCATAAAGATCGCCCAGATCGGCAATGCCATTTTCGCACCCTGACCCTCGCCGGTTCCAAAGAAGTGGGTTGCCCTGTCTTCCCATCCTACCCAAGCTCCTGTTGCCAGTTTGGGAGTGATTCCCATAAACCAACCATCAGAGTTGTTCTGTGTAGTACCTGTTTTAGCGGCAATTTCCACAGCTTTCGAAATTCCTCTTCTTCCTAATTCTCCGGAAGCCGTACCATATTGAGCAACACCTTTCATCAGTTCAATCATGGTGTATGCATACATTGGGTTCATAACTTCTTTCGGCTCTACATTCACTTCCTTGATCACTCTTCCGTTGGCATCTTCAATTCTCCAGATCATCTCCGGTTTGTTGTGGTTTCCATAGTTGGCGAACGTACTGTAGGCTCCTAGCATTTCGTAGATAGTGATATCTGATGAACCTAAGGCAATGGTATTATTTCTTGGAATATCTTCTGTTACTCCCAAATCTCTTGCAGTCTGGATAACGGCATCTACACCTGTCATTTCAATAAGACGTGCAGCTACGGGGTTTTGAGAGTGAGCTAATGCATCTTTTAGCGTCAGCATTCCGCCTCTTCCCGGAACGTGCCATCCTTTGTGATCGTAAGTTCCGTTGGAAACTGTTGAACATGGAGTCATACCCAGTTTCATAATCGCGGTGGCATAAACGAAAGGTTTGAATGTAGATCCTACCTGTCTTTTACCCTGTTTGATGTGGTCATACTGGAAATGTTGCCAGTCTATACCCCCTACCCATGCTTTGATCTCTCCACTTCCAGGGACCATAGACATTAAGCCTGCCTGTGCAATCTGTTTGTGGTATCTGATAGAATCCCAAGGTGACATTTCCACCTCTTCCTCTCCACTCCACGTAAAACGGGAAGTTTTGATGGGTTTATGGAATTCCATTAAAATAGAATCTTCGGGAACTCCGGCAGCTTTCAGTTGCTTGTAACGGCCGGTTCTCTTCATGGCCTGATTCATCACACTCGTTACCTGCTTGTCTGTAAGGTAGTAGAATGGTCTGTTTTTTCTGCCTCTTTGTTCTGCATCAAATCTTTTTTGAAGGTCTGTTAAGTGCTCCTTGATAGCCTGTTCTGCATATTTTTGCATTTTTGAATCAAGAGTCACATATATTTTTAAACCGTCTTTGTAAAGATTAAGTTTCTTACCGTTTTCTTTTTCGTAATCAGCAAGATATTTGTCGATTTCTTTTCTTAAATAAAACTTATAATAAGCAGAGTAGTCATCACTAATGTTTTTGATTGGGTGATAATCTGTCTCAACTGGTGTCCCTACTGCTTTGTCATAAGTCGCCTGATCTATATACCCGGTTTCAAACATTTGCTGTAAAACGACATCTCTTCTACGCTTCGCACGTTCAGGATTTCTCATAGGGTTATTGGCTATCGGAGCTTCTAACATCGCTACAAAAACTGCTGTTTCCGGAAGAGTAAGTTCTGAAGTGGTTTTATTAAAATAAATCTTGGAAGCCATTTCAATACCGTTCGCATTATAAGTAAAATCGAACTTATTGAAATAGAGGGTAATGATTTCTTCTTTGGTATATCGTTTCTCTAAACTTACCGCAACAGACCATTCCTTTAATTTTTGGATCACCCTTTTGATCGGGTTTTTAGAAGGCTCTTTGGTAAATAATAGTTTAGCTAGCTGCTGCGTGATCGTAGAACCTCCACCTCTGTCTCCTCCGTATCGGACAGCTCTCAAAATAGATTTTAAATCAATTCCCGAGTGCTCTTTGAAACGCTCATCTTCCTTTGCCTGTAAAGCATAGATAAGATAAGGCGGAAGCTGTTTATAGGTGATAGGCTGCGTTTTTTCTTTCTCAAATTTTCCAAGCAAAACTCCGTCTGATGAAATGATTTCAGAAGCCACATAGATATCAGGGTTTTCCAATTCCTTTACATCCGGCATTTCTCCAAGAAAGCCCTGGGAAACGGCAAAGAAAAGTCCTGAAATACCTAAAACGACCGCAATGAGTCCAATCCAAATAAATTTAGCCCATCTTTTCCAAGAGGTATTTTTGTTCTTTTTGGGAGGAAGAGGGAAGGTTTTTCCCTTATTTCCTACGTTTTTTCTGTTGTCTTCCATTGATGGTTACGGTTTAGCCGTTTCTAGTTTTACTCCAACATCTTCAATTCCCGGAAGGTTGTCATTCCTCATCGCCTGTGTCAGGCTGATTTCATACTTTCCCTTTCCCGGAAATTTATAGTTCAATTTATACTGAAATAATGCTTCCTTCGTATCACCAAAACCTGTACCAAGCCATTCGCCGTTTGGTTTTGCCAGAACGTAATTCAGGGTGTCTGTTTCCTTCTTTTTGTTCTGTAGATTGGTGAAGTTTACAATAAATCTTATATTGCTGTAAGGATACGTATTGTTATTTCTTACGACAAATATAATATTTTTAGGATTCTGCGGATCTGAAACTTCAAGATTAAATTTTTGCTCACTTTTCTTATTCCATTTGTTGTTAACGGAATTCATGATGATGTTTTCTTCCGAGGAAGATTGGCAGCTAAAGAAAAGGATAAGAGGTAATAATCCTAAAATTTTACGCATTTTTATCTTTTTTTGGAGGATATTTCTTTTTAAAATTTTTCTTGTTCGGACTCTGCTGTTTTTTATCAGGATCAGAAGAGGCATCTGTTTTTTCCGCCTGTGCTTTAGGCTGCTGCGGTTTAGGCTGTGGCTTCTGTTGAGGCCTTGGCTGATTTCCGGAGTTAGAATTGGCATTAGGGTTTTCTGTTCTTTCCGGTCTGTCAGGTCGCTCGGATCTTTCAGGCCTTTCCGGTCTGCCTTTCTTTGGTCCCTGGCCTTGTGCCTGTTGTCCTCCCTGGTTTTGCCCGTTGTTATTCGGTCTGCTTTGGTTTTGGTTTTGGCTTCTGTTCCTATTGTTTCCCCTGTTTTTCTTTTCGAATCTGTCCATGTTGTTTTCCTGGATCAGATCGATGGATGGAGCCGGAGTATCAGGTTGTTTCAGATCCTCCAGAGGAGGAGTTCTTTCGCCTTTTTTATTTTTTGCGATTAATTTCTTAACAAGATCAATGTCAAAGTCATACCATGCCATTGAACTGTCTACATAAGCAAACCACATTTTCTTTTTGAAAACGTCTATTTTGATACAGAATGCTCTTCCTTTTTCCGTATCCAATGTTGTGGATGAAGAAGGGAAATGGCTTAATGCATCAAGGTAGCTGTCCAGTTCGTAATTAAGACAACATTTCAACTTACCGCACTGTCCTGCAAGTTTTTGCGGGTTAATGCTCAGCTGCTGATATCTGGCGACATTGGTGTTTACAGATCTGAAATCGGTAAGCCATGTTGAACAGCAAAGTTCTCTTCCGCATGATCCGATACCTCCAACTTTTGCAGCTTCCTGCCTGAAGCCGATTTGTTTCATATCAATCTTTGTTCTGAAAGCACCGGCAAATTCTTTAATCAACTGTCTGAAATCCACTCTGTTATCAGCAGTGTAATAGAAGGTGATCTTTGACGAGTCTCCCTGATATTCTACATCAGTGACTTTCATTTCGAGACCGATTCTATGGGCAATCTTTCTTGCTTCAAGCTTTACGGCATCTTCTTTTTTTCTCGCTTCCTGCCAGACCTCAAGGTCCTTCTGGTTAGCTTGTCTGTATATTTTGAGTATAGATTCTTCAGGAAATTTTTTCTTTTTCATCTGAATCTTTACTAATTCTCCGGTGAGGCTTACAACGCCTACATCGTGTCCGGGACTCGATTCTACTGTTACTACGCTACCTATATGTAAAGGGATATTATTTACATTTTTATAAAACGATTTTCTGTCATTTTTAAATCTAACTTCCACAAGGTCGCACCTGTTCGATGCGGGGTTGGTGATGTTAGAAAGCCAATCGAAAACACTTAATTTATAACTATTACCACAGGTATTTACACTTTCACAACCATTCGCGGTTTTCTTGGGTCCGCAAGAATGGGCAGAATCGCCGGATGTTTTGCATCCACAACTCATATAACTATTTTTTATAATCTTGCAAATTTATGTAAATTTATCTTTATGCAATTCTAAAATACTTAAATATTCAATATCGCTGTTGTTTAACATTAAACGTGAAAAATATGCGACCCATAAAAAGTTGATAAGTTACTATGGAGTATGAGTTTAAGTGAATGTATTTCTAAAGTGCTATTTTAAACATAATTTTCTTTTAGGATATTGTTTAAAATATTAAGAAATATTAACAGGCGTATTCAAAATAATTTTATATTTGGGTTATATAATAACAGTCTATGAAAAAAATATTAGTATCAACTGCTTTATTGGCGGGTGTTTTATCTTACGCAGGAGGCTTCAGGGTATCTCTGCAGGGAGTGAAACAATTGGCAATGGCGCATACTAGTGCTCATGCCGAAGATGCAAGTGTGGCATTCTTTAACCCAGCGGGTATGTCATTCATTCCTTCTAAACTGAGTATAGTGGCAGGAGGGTTTGGTGCAAGTAATAAAGTTACTTTTCAAAACTTGAATACACTACAGAGTACGTCAACAGATAACCCTATGGGTACTCCGTTGTACGCTGCAGTGGCTTATAGACCGATAGAGAACCTTTCTGTTGGTTTCAGTTTCAGTACACCTTTCGGAAGTACGATCGAGTGGCCAAGCGACTGGGAAGGAAGAGAACTGGTGCAGAAGCTAGAACTGAAAAGTTTCTATTTCCAACCGATGGTCTCTGTAAAACTGGCTCCTTGGGTATCTTTTGGGGCAAGTTATATTTATGCTAAAGGTAAAGTAGACTGGGACAAAGCCGTGACACAGTTTGGTGGTGAGTTGAACATTAAAGACGAAAAAGCAAGCGGAAGCGGGTACGGATTCGGGTTCTATTTCAGACCAGATCCAAAATTAGATGTAAGTATCGCTTACCGTTCCCCTATAGATATGAAGGCGAAAAAAGGAACAGCTACGTTTCAGTTCCCTTCAGCAGCTATCTATCCTCTGTTAGGTCTTGATCCAAGTACAGGACAGGATAAATTTACAGCAACACTTCCTTTGGTAGAAGAATATACCATTGGTTTAACGTATAAAGTGACCCCAAAATGGTTGATTTCAGCTGACTTTAACTACCACGGGTGGGAAAGATACAGTAAGCTGACTCTGGATTTTGCTAATGCACCAGTTGGGAATCAGCCGGATCCTACCGTATTGGTTGCTCCTAAAAACTTCAGAAATTCCAAAACATTCAGATTGGGTACTCAGTATGCATTCACAGATATGATCTTCGGACGTCTGGGTGCTTATTATGACGAGTCTCCATATACGGATGACCACTTTATTCCGGAAACTCCTTCATTCAATACCTATGTAATTACAGGAGGTGTTGGGTTTAAATTAAAGCAATTTGGAGTGGATTTAGCAGGTGGATATGCATTGCCTCAGTCCAGAGATGTAAGAAATGCAGCCATTGGATTTAATGGGCAGGCAAAAGCTCAGGCATTCTACTTTGGTTTAGGTTTATCGTACAACCCTTTTTAATTGAAAGACTATGAAAAAAATTATAATATCAACACTTGCCGTTTCCGCACTTCTTTTTACAACAAGCTGTGAGACTGATTTTGATACTGATGTAAAAGATATTCAGGTAACAAGCGGAGAAGCTAACTTTTCCAATTATGTTTCTTTGGGGAACTCTCTGACTTCCGGTTATAGAGACGGAGCTCTTTACAGCAGTGGACAAAACGAATCATATCCAAGTATCATTGCCATGCAGATGAAACTGGCTGGTGGCGGTGCATTTAAACAGCCTTTGATGCCAAATGATGTAGGTGGATTTATTGGATTACCTGGTTTTCCCGGTAAACTGAATCTTACGGTGACTGCCAGCGGAAGTTTGAGTCCGGTTCCAAGCAGTCCTGCTGCGGCACTGGATAATGTGACGGCTGGTGGACCTTACCAGAATATGGGAGTTCCGGGAGCGAAATCTTTCCACTTGGTTGCACCAGGTTACGGAAGTGCTGCTAACCTTGCCTTGGGAGCTGCCAATCCATATTTTGTGAGATTTGCTACTTCTGCAACAACTTCTGTTTTAGAGGATGCCAAAGCTCAAAAACCTACATTCTTCTCTCTTTGGATCGGAAATAATGATGTATTATCTTATGCTACCAATGGAGGAACGAATTCTCAGACTGTAGGAGGAGTTACTACTTACACTCCGGCAACAGTGCAGAGTGGAAATGTAAATCCATTAACTTATAAATCAAATGACATCTCTGATCCTAATCTTGTAGCAGGATCTATTAAAAGTGTACTGGATGGTCTTAAAAGTGTAGGAACAACAAAAGGGGTTATTGGAAATATTCCTTACGTGACTTCTATTCCTTTCTTTACGACGGTTCCTTACAATCCTTTAACGCCTACCACTTTAGGAGCGAATTTAGCAACTCTTAATGCAAGTTTATACGGACCATTGAAGCAGGCGCTTACGGCTTTCGGAGCTGGAGACAGAATTAATTTACTTTCTTCTACTTCTTCCAACCCTGTTTTAATCAAGGATGTTGCACTTACGGATCTGGCTCCACAGCTTACTGCTGCCCTGACGCCTTCTTTAGGATTACCTACGGCAACGGCATTTGGACAAATCTTTGGACAGGCTAGACAAGCTACATCAGATGATTATGTTCTTCTTACAACAAGTTCTCTGATCGGAACTACTGCACCTGGAGCACCGGCACCTGTAAATGTGTATGGGATTTCTTATCCACTGCAAAATCAGCATGTATTAACAAAAACAGAAGCTTCTTATGTGAAAACTGCAGTAGATGCTTATAACACTTCTATAAAATCACTTGCTGATTCTTATGGACTGGCTTTTGTAGACGGGAATGCTAAAATGGTTGAGCTTAATGGGAAGTCTGGAATTACTTTCGATGGGGTAAAATATACTGCCAAATTCGTGACTGGAGGAGCTTTCTCTCTTGATGGAGTTCACCTTACAGGAAGAGGGTATGCGGTTATTGCCAATGAATTTATCAAATCTATTAACGGAAAGTATAAATCTACGTTACCACAGGTAGATCCTAATAAATATTCAGGAGTAAAATTCCCGTAATAATACAGGAAAATAAAAAGTTAGAAACCACAAGAGTAATTCTTGTGGTTTTTTTTTAAATTTGCAAAATCTTTAAAAAGTAAAAATGGCCGATCAGTTAAGTTATCTATTTTGTACAAGAACCAGCAGGGACTTGGCAGAAAAAATTTCCCAGCATTATGGGAAAGAGTTAGGGAAAATCAACTTTCAGGAGTTCAGCGACGGGGAATTCGAGCCTGTTCTGGATGAATCTGTAAGAGGAGGAAGAGTTTTCCTAATCGGATCTACCTTCCCGCCAGCAGACAATCTTTTAGAACTTCTACTAATGATTGATGCAGCGAAAAGAGCTTCCGCTAAAAGCATTACTGTTGTAATTCCTTATTTCGGACTTGCAAGACAGGACAGAAAAGACAAGCCAAGAGCTCCGATAGGTGCTAAACTGGTAGCTAATCTTTTGACAGCAGCAGGAGCAACAAGAATCATGACGATGGATCTTCATGCAGATCAGATTCAGGGATTCTTTGAAATTCCGGTAGATCATCTTTATGCTTCAAGTGTTTTCGTAGATTATATCAGAGCATTGAACCTGGATAACCTTACGATTGCTTCTCCGGATATGGGAGGTGCGAAAAGAGCGAAAAACTATGCAGGTCACCTGGGTGCTGAAGTAGTAATTGCTTACAAAGAAAGAAAAAAAGCCAATGTTGTAGAAGAGATGTTCCTTATCGGAGATGTAGAAGGGAAGAATGTAATCCTTATTGATGATATGATCGATACAGCGGGTACGCTTTGCAAAGCTGCGGATATTTTAATGGAAAAAGGAGCAAAATCAGTAAGAGCGATGGCGACTCACGGAGTACTTTCCGGAAAAGCATACGAAAATATTGAGAACTCTAAATTGCTGGAAGTTATTGTAACTGACTCAATTCCTGTTAAAAATAATTTGTCATCTAAAATAAAAGTGCTATCTTGCGCCCCATTATTTGCAGACGTTATGAAGATGGTTCATGAGCACCAATCAATCAGCAGTAAGTTTATTATCTAATTGATTTTTAGCGAATTGCAAAATTAAACTGAACAAATTTTTAAATTTTTTATAAAATGAAATCTATTACAATTCAAGGTACAAAAAGAGAAAGCGTGGGCAAAAAGTCTACAAAAGCTTTACGTGATGCTGAATTAGTTCCTTGTGTTGTTTATGGAGGTGAAACACCTTTGAACTTCTCTGCAGAAGAGAGAGCTTTCAAAGGTCTAGTATATACTCCTGAAGCACACACGGTATCTATTGAACTAGACGGAAAAACAATTCCAGCAGTTCTTCAGGATATTCAGTTCCACCCAATTACGGACAAAATTTTACACGCAGACTTCTACCAATTATCTGAGGATAAGCCAGTAGTAATGGAAGTTCCTGTAAGAATTACCGGACGTTCTAAAGGTGTTGTGGCTGGTGGTGTTTTACGTCAGTCTTTCAGAAAATTAAAAGTGAAAGCTATTCCTGCAAACTTACCAGACGAGGTAGTTGTAGACGTTACTTCATTGAAAATTGGTAACAAACTTTATGTAGGAGGAATCAAGACTGAAGGATTCTCTTTCGTGCACCCTGACAATGCAGTTGTAGTAGCTGTTAAGATGTCTAGAAATGCAATGAAAGGTGGTGCAGTAGCTGAAGAAGATGAGGATGAAGCAGCAGCAGAAGAAGTGGCAACACAATCTCCTGACGTTCCAACAACAGAAGAAAAATCTGCTGAATAATATTTAATTATTCAACAAACCATATAAAACCTGTCAATTGTATTGGCAGGTTTTTTATGTATAGGCTAAAAGGTAAAACAAATTAGCCTAACCAACCTTCTTTCCCATCTTGTCTATCGAATCTTTCTATCACCTGACAAGTATCACCTGCTCATCCGATACCTCCTTTCAGAAAAAAAGCCGTAAATTTGAAGTGTTCTAAATAAGAACCCTCTAATTTAAAATTTTAATAAATGTTTGACATTCAGGAAATAAGAAGTCAGTTTACGATATTAAACCGCGAAGTGAATGGTAAGCCATTGGTTTACTTAGATAATGCAGCCACATCTCAGAAACCGGATTCCGTTTTGAAGATTTGGAATGAATATTATACGCAGCTTAATGCTAATGTTCACAGAGGAATTCATACATTAAGTCAGCTGGCTACCGAAGAAATGGAGCTTTCAAGAAGAAAAATCCAGAAATTCATCAATGCTAAGCATGATTTTGAAGTTATTTTTACAAAAGGAACTACAGAAGGTCTGAACCTCATCGCCTATATTTTAACACAGAAGCTTAAAAAAGACGACGAGATCATCATTTCCTATCTGGAGCACCACTCAAACATAGTTCCATGGCAGCTGCTTTGTGAAAGAACCGGAGCAAAACTGAGAGTCATTCCAATCGATGAGAATGGTATTCTTCAATTGAATTATCTGGACGAATTTTTAAGCGAAAAAACCAAAGTAGTTTCTGTCAATCAGGTTTCCAATGCCTTGGGAATTGTCAATCCTATTGAAGAGATTATCGCTAAAACAAGAAAAAATTCAGATGCTTATATTGTGATCGACGGAGCGCAGTCTGCTCCTCACTTCGAAATCGATGTACAAAAGATGGACTGTGATTTCTTTGTTTTTTCAGGACATAAAATGTATGCGCCGATGGGAACTGGTATCCTTTACGGGAAACAGGAGCTTCTGGAAGAACTTCCGCCTTTCCATGGAGGAGGAGAGATGATCGCAACCTGCTCTTTCGATGGGACTACTTACGCAGGGCTTCCTTTTAAATACGAAGCTGGAACCCCGAATGTAGGAGGAAATATTGCACTGGGTGCTGCTGTAGATTTTATTGAGAAAATCGGAAGACAGAATATTCAGAATCATGAAAATGCTTTGCTTGAATACGCTCAGAGACAACTTCTAGAACTGGAAAACATAAAGATCTACGGTGAAAAAGCCAAAAGAGTAGGTGTAGTTTCCTTTAATTTAGTGGGAACGGGAATTTCTTCCGATGTAGGAATGATCCTCGATAAAATGGGCATCGCCGTAAGAACGGGACATCACTGTACACAGCCGATCATGGATTTCTTTAATATAGCCGGAACCGTAAGAGCAAGTTTTGCCGTTTACAATACTTTTGATGAAGTTGATAAGCTTGTAGAAGGCGTTAAAAAAGCCCAGAAAATGCTGGGATAAAAAACATAAAAAGCAGTTAATCAACTGCTTTTTTTAATTTAATATGATATTTGGAAGTAAATATTATGTTAAATAGTGATTTTGTGATGAATATTAATTAGTAATTTTATCCAAACTAATAATTAATACATCATGAAAAAACAAATACTCTTTTTTCTGATCGCCTGTGGATTTTATCATGCACAGGTGTTTTCTGAGAATTTTAACGGAGCTGGAATGCCTCCGGGATGGACCACAAACAATCCAAATACGGTATACAATTGGGCAGTAGGTACAACGAGTGGCTTTGCTTCATTTCCCAATGGGGCAGCTTTTTTTGATGATGATAATGCAGGTCCTGGCGGGATCAATAGCAATGCAAGATTAGTATCTCCCGTTATCAATCTTTCTGGTGTTTCAAACCCCAGACTTTCATTTAAATATGCCAATATGATTTATACCCTTAATACGACGTTAAAGGTTGAAGTTTTTAATGGCACTTCATGGGTACAGGTATTTACAGCTTCGGGAGAATCCGGAACCTGGACGATTGATGTTAATACACTCACTTACATTGTTACAGGGTATAGTGTAGCAACCAGTATCAATCTGGCTCCATATGCCAATGCCAATTTTCAAATGAGATTTGTATATGATGATGTAGGAGATTACTCGTTTGGAGTGGGAGTGGATGATATTGCCATTACAGCAGGAGTATTGGGAACTTCTGAAGTTTCTCTGGCGGATACAATGCAGGTCTACCCAAATCCGGTAAAAGATGATGTGTACATTCATTCTAATAATTTAAAATCTGATTCTGAGGTCACCGTACTTGATATGTCCGGCAGAAAAGTCAAAAGTTTCACTGGACATTATGAAAAATATGATCTTTCTGATTTACCGAAAGGAAACTATCTCATTCAGATCAATAACAAAAAGGAAATCATAAATAAAAAGATCAGAAAAGAATAAACCTTGCTGTAAATTTTAAGTAGTATTCACTAGTAACTTCCAGCCTCCTTCTTCGATCTTCCATTCTTAATTCTATAGATTCTGACAATAGCGCAAATAGCAATTTTTGTGTATGCGCGTCTTGCTTCTTGAAGTAATTTTGTCTGGTCTAAATTTAACGTAATGGAATTAATAGAAAAATTGAACTGGAGATTTGCTACCAAAGCAATGAACGGTCAGAAAGTGCCACAGGAAAAAGTGGATAAAATATTAGAAGCTGCAAGACTGGCGCCCACATCAAGCGGACTTCAGCCTTTTGAGATCATTGTGATCACGAATCAGGAGGTGAAGGAGCAAATTAAGCCTCATGCATGGAATCAGCCGCAGATCACAGACTGTTCGCATCTTTTGGTGTTTGCAGCATGGGATAATTACACGGAAGAAAGAATCAATGGTATGTTTGATCTGACCAACAAAATCAGAGGTTTTGAAAACGAAGGCTGGGAAAACTACAGACAGATGCTGCTGGGAACTTACCCTCAGAGATCTGCTGAAGAAAACTTTACACACGCAGCAAAACAGGCTTACATTTCATTTGGTGCAGCCATTATCGCGGCAGCTTTTGAAGAAGTAGATTCTACGCCAATGGAAGGGTTTTCTCCTGACGCTGTGGATGAAGTTTTAAATTTAAAAGAAAAAGGTCTGAAGAGTGTCCTTCTTCTGCCTATCGGTTACAGAAACTCTAAATCAGACTGGTTGGTGAATCTTGCCAAAGTGAGAAAATCTAAAGAAGATTTTATTACCGAAGTCAATTAATGACTCATTGTTTTCTTATAAAAAATCCCTTTCAAGACAATTGAAAGGGATTTTGTTTTTTGATTAGTATTCTTAATCATATTTCTATCTAAACCTCATAGGTTTCAAAAACCTATGAGGTTTAATGTCATTAATTATTAGTTATTCGGTTTCCAGTCCACAACCGCTCTAATGAACGCCTCCGCATTTTCCACAGGAATATTAGGTAAGATTCCGTGGCCAAGATTCGCGATATATCTGTCTTTTCCGAAACGGTTGATCATTTCAGTCACCATCTTCTTGATGGTTTCCGGTGTAGAATGTAGTCTTGCAGGATCAAAATTCCCCTGAAGCGTCATCGTGTGATTCGTTAATGTTCTTGCGAATTCAGGAGTGATGGTCCAGTCCACGCCCAAAGCAGATGCTTTAGACATCGTCATATCTTCCAGAGCAAACCAACATCCTTTCCCGAATACCACCACATGGGTAAGAGGACTTAACGCTTCAACGATCTGATTGATATACTGCCATGAGAATTCCTGATAATCCGTAGGAGAAAGCATTCCACCCCATGAATCAAAAACCTGAACCGCAGAAACTCCTTTTTCCACTTTTCTTTTCAAGTAGGCAATCGTAGTATCTGTGATTTTCTGAAGCAGTAAATGAGCCGCTTCAGGCTGCTGGAAACAGAATGATTTTGCGATATCAAAAGCTTTACTTCCTTTTCCTTCAATGCAGTAACATAGGATCGTCCAGGGAGAACCCGCGAAACCGATCAACGGTATTTCGTTATCTAATTTAATTAATGTAAGCTCGATAGCATCAAAAACGTATCCTAAAGTATCATCCACGTCAGGAACAATCACATTCTGAACCTGTTCCATCGTTCTGATTGGATTATCCAGCCACGGACCTACATTTTCTTTCATTTTAAAATCGATTCCCATGGCTTGAGGAACTACTAAAATGTCAGAAAACAAGATGGCTGCATCCAAAGGAAACCTACGGATAGGCTGTACAGTAATCTCAGAAGCCAGTTCAGGCGTCTGACATCTTGTAAAGAAGTCATATTTATCCCGAAGAGCAATGAATTCCGGCAGATATCTTCCGGCCTGTCTCATCATCCATACCGGCGGTCTTTCTACCGTTTCTCCGCGGAGTGCTTTTAAATATAAGTCGTTTTTAATCATAATTTATTTAAACTAATATGGCCATTCCCGGCACTTATTATTTTTACCAGCCAAACTTACGGCTGCTTCAAAGTTCTTTTTTTATCAGCTCAAAGATAGAAACCAGATTATTTTCTTCCGAGGTAAATATCTCCGCTGTGGTGTGCTTTCGCAGTTCATTAGAGGTTGTTTCACCGATGGAAAAAATCTTCATTTCTTCTAAAGAGTTGAGTTTTGCAAAACTACGAACTCCGCTTGGACTAAAAAAAACTGTAGCATGATATTTTTCAGGTAGCAAAGGATTGATTTCTTCGGTGTTGTAAACCGTGATCTTTTTGTAACGGATATTCTGCAGCGGAAGATCTTTGTCCAGAACATCAATGGCCAGATTGCCACAGAAGTGAAGGAACTGTTCGTGCTGGCAGTTTCCGATAATAAACCTTGAAAGGGTTTCTGCATTTTTCAGAACCTTGAAGGTCCCGAAACCATATTTTCTCAGTTCGCGTTTCGTTTTTTCACCGACACAATATATTTTGTTATAATTTTTAGCGGTAAAATCTTCGTTGGGTTTAAACCGATTGGTAAAGAAAGATTTCACTCCATTCACACTTGTGAAAATCAGGGAGTGATTCTTTAAATCGAATGCGGCAATTCTTATAGGTTCCGTTCTGATCACCTCAATACATTCAGCCGAAATATCCGATCCTAATTCTTTGGATAGCAATGCGGCATCTATGGTTTTGGTGAATAGAATTTTCATTAGGGTTTATCTTTTAAGTGTAAATCATCAACCAGCAATCGTACTTTCTTCATGAAATCCTTACCCGGATCTTCTTTTGCTGTGAAATAATTCGGGTCGGTTTCTTTCCAGAGTTTTGATCCTCTAAAGATACCATATTCTGAATGACCTATCAGATATTCTATATTGTATTTTTTAGTTAAGGACTTAATTAATTGTACATTAGCTAAAACCTGCTTTTCTGTCAGCGGCTGTTTTTTGCTTCCTATGTTTTCAATACCAATGGCGCAATAGTTAAGACCGATGGTATGTCTTGCAAACATATTAGGCTCCATAAGCTGATAAATGGTACCGTCTCTGTCTACTATAAATTGGGAGGAAACATTCAGTGTGCTTTGTTTCTTTAAAACATTTCGGGCAGATTCCAGATGGGTCTTGTTGAAATATTTGTAATTCGTTTCCACAGTTCCACCTGCGGTATAATGGAGTACAATTATTTTAGGTGAAATGATCGGTGAATTCTGAGTCATATTATAATGACTTTTAAGATACTCAAGGCTCAGTTTTACTCTTTCCGGAGAATAATCAATAGGTTTATTAACGATTTTAAATTCGCCGGTCTGAGCTTTCGTACAACATGCGATCAATACAAAGAAAGCATAAATAAGGTTTTTCATACAATGGTACTTATTTCTGGTATTGATAATGTCCTGTAATGGTGTATTTAAAAAGGACGTCTTCCACAACCTGTCCGCCTCCTATATTATGTACGATCAGAAACCTCTTTCCGTCAGCAGATTTTTTATTGACAACAATTCCGATATGTGTTAAATTTCCAGGCAGAAGCCATGTGACAATATCTCCCGGAATATACAAAGCAGGATTGGTTTCAATAGATTTTGCTTTCCCATACTTAGAAAAGAACACGGCCAGATTCGGAACCCTGCGGTGATCAATATTCGTGTCAGGTTTCTTCAAACCCCAGATTTTAGGATATTTTGAGAAATTTTTCGCCATATCCTCATGCACTTCCTTTTGAAGGTCAATCCCCATTTTTCTATAGGCTCTTATCACAACATCTGTGCAAACGCCTTTATCTGCCGGAACATCTCCATTCGGATATTTAAGAACAAAGTAAGTGGGGTCATAGGTAACCGTTTTATCCACCAATCCCAAAGCGGAATCGGACAGCTGAAGTGCAAATTTATTCTGTGCACTTGCTATACCCATGAAACATGTGAATGCTAATAAAAACAGATACTTTTTCATTGTTCCGCAATTGAGAATTTTATCATCATTATGACAGTGTTATGAGTTCTGTCATGCTTAAATATCAAAGATATTCTTAACCCATCTTTAAACTGAATAGTCTAAATGCCTTAATGTTTAAAAAAGAAAATAAATGTAAATAGTTTTAATAAGAATTCTTGATTTCAGTCATCAGTTCTTTTCCACCGTTTTCAAGAACGATCTTAGCGAACTTTTCTCCAAAATTCTCGGTTTCGTTGTACTCGAAGTTTTCGTCGGTGGCGATGCAGTTTTTGCCATCCAGAGAACATAATGCCGCTTTGAAACGGATCTGGTTTTCGAAGATTTCTGCATAAGCACCAATTGGAGCGGTACATCCGCCTTCCAGTGTGCTCAGGAAGTTTCTTTCGATTTCTACACAGATCTGGGTTTTCTTATGATTGATCTGGCGCAGGATCTCATTGATCTCTGTTTTGTCAGAATGTCCGGCCACGGCAATTACTCCCTGGGAAGCTGCCGGGATCATTAACGGAAGCATCTCATAATCGATGTCCATTTTCATTCTTTTAATTCCTGCCAGAGATAAAATCGTAGCGTCAAAATCTCCCTCCTCCAGTTTCTGAAGACGAGTCTGGATATTTCCACGGATATCTGAAAATTCAGCATGAGGATAATTCTTTAGCCAGAATGCTCTTCTTCTCAGGCTGCTGGTTGCCAGTTTCAGTTCGTGGAATTCTTTATTCCTTGAAGATTCTTTTCTGATCAGTACGTCCTGCGGGAAATCTCTTTCCAGATAAGCAATGATCTCAATATTTTCAGGAAGCTGTGTAGGCACATCTTTTAAAGAGTGTACAGCGATGTCAATCTCATCATTCAGTAAAGCCACATCAAGGTCTCTTGTGAAAACCCCGGTGATTCCTAAAGAATAAAGCGGTTGATTTAAGTTCTTATCGCCCGAAGATATGATAGGAACGATTTCCGTTAAATAATTACGGTTTTGAAGGTGCCTCGCAACCTCTCTTGCCTGCCAAAGTGCAAGTGCGGAATTTCTTGTTCCGATTCTAATGCTTTTCATTGAATTCGTTGTTTGGTTGTTCAACTAATATTTCGTGCATTAATTTACTAATTTCTTCGGCTTTTAAAGGATTATCGATGATAAATTTTGCAAAACGGTTGGTGATTTTCTGGATCATTTTGTCAGAAAGCTCCATGTCCGTGATGTTTATGTATTTATTTTTTCTGTAAAATTGATGCATTTCATTGCGTTCCATATTCTTCAGAACCGCTTTGAAATGGTGAATATTGGGTGCCAGCTTTCTCTTTTTTTCCCATTCCAGAAACTCTTTCATCAGTTCTTTGATGATTTTTTCAGCTTTTGGGATCTCTTTTTCCCGCTGCTGAATGGTTTCCTGAATTTGTTTTGAAAGTTCATCTACATCAATCAGCGTTACATTTTCATTGTCCGTAACGTTCTTTTCAACGTTATGGGGAATGGAAAGGTCAATCACTAATGTTTCTTTTCCGTTTGGAAAGTGAGACTTGTTGATGATAGGATGTTTAGCTCCGGTAGCGACAATCAGGATGTCTGTATTTTTTATTTCCTTGTCAAAATCAGCATAGTCAACATGAGGAATATTATATTTCTCGGAAATTTTTTCAGCTTTCTCCTGAGTTCTGTTAGCGATTTTAATTTTAGGCTGGTAAACGTGCTTCACCAGATTTTCAACCGTATTCTGCCCGATTTCACCTACACCCAAAAGAAGAATGTTCTTCTCCGTTATCTTTTTCTGGCTGTTTAAGATGTAATGTACGGCAGCATAAGACACAGAAGCGGCGCCGTTGGAAATTCCGGTTTCGTTTTTAATTCTTTTCGAAATCTGGATCGCGGCGTTGATTGCTCTTTCCAGATAAGGATTTGAATTCTGTCTTTCTTTTTTAAACCGGCTGTATGCTTTTTTGATCTGTCCGATGATCTCAAAATCCCCGATAATCTGACTTTCCAGTCCTGCTGCTACTCTGAACAGGTGGATCAGCGCCTCTTCTTTGGTCAGGATATTCGCAAACTGAAGGAAATCGGTAAGATGAACCCCGATGGTTTTGCAATATTCCTCTGCGACCAGAAGATAATTGGGTGAAGTGGTATAGATCTCGGTTCTGTTACACGTGGAAACCACAAATGCATCCCCTAAATCTACATTATGGATTCGGGTGACAAAGTTCTTGATGTTGTCATCAAAGAATGCAAATTTTCCTCTCGTTTCTACATCAGCCTTCTCGTAGCTGATGGAAAGTACAGCAAAATTCGATGTTTGATGGATGTTGGAATACTGTAACATAAGCACGGCAAATTTACGGTTTTTTTAATTAATCATCTTCTGATAATGTATATGATAATTATCGTGAAAAACTATGGTGGGGAAGGAGTGAAACAGACGCTGAAAGAAGGCAGATTGAAGTTATATGATGGTACAGTCGATGGGAAAATAATTTATAATCAGCATTTTATCATTTTTTAAGAGAGAGATTTCTTTGTATTTGACTCAAAGATTCGTACCTTACGTGTTCAGGCGTCATTGCCATTAATTTTAGTTTAAATCAGACTCCGTAAATGATTAAAGCAAAAGTTAATATAAGATTATAAATTTTAATAAAATTTTAACCAAATTATATGCAGGTTAAATTTCTTTAGTAGTGTTAAATTTATATCTTTGTAAACTTAAAATCAGAAGAAAAATATGAGTTTATTCGATATGTTTACGCAAGAAATTGCGATAGACCTTGGTACTGCCAATACCCTTATCATCCATAATAATAAAATTGTTATAGATCAGCCGTCAATTGTTGCAATTGAACGTTCTACGGGTAGGCCCATTGCGGTCGGCGAGCAGGCCAAGCATATGCAGGGTAAAACTCATGAGGATATCAAAACCATTCGTCCGCTAAAAGACGGGGTAATTGCAGATTTCCACGCTTCTGAACACATGATCAAAGAATTTATCAAAAAAATTCCTGGAATTAAAGGTAGATTCATACAGCCGGCACTGAGAATCGTGATCTGTATCCCTTCTGGTATTACTGAAGTTGAAAAAAGAGCGGTAAGAGATTCTGCTCAGAAAGTAAACGCTAAAGAAGTAAGACTGATTTACGAACCAATGGCCGCCGCAATAGGAGTTGGGATTGATGTACAAAAACCTGAAGGAAATATGATCATCGATATAGGTGGTGGTACTACGGAAATTGCAGTGGTAGCTTTAGGAGGTATCGTGTGTGACAAATCTGTGAAAATTGCAGGTGACGTATTTACCAATGATATCGCTTATTACCTAAGAACTCACCATAACCTTTACATCGGAGAGAGAACTGCTGAAAGAATCAAAATTGAAGTAGGTTCTGCAGTGGAAGATCTAGATGTAGACATTGAAGATATCCCGGTACAGGGTAGAGACCTTATTACAGGGAAGCCGAAAGAAATCATGGTAGGCTACAAAGAAATTGCGCGTGCATTAGACAAGTCCATCATCAGAATTGAAGATGCGGTAATGGAAACGCTTTCTCTTACGCCACCGGAACTGGCTGCCGATATTTATAAAACAGGTATCTATCTTGCTGGAGGAGGTGCTTTATTAAGAGGTCTTGCAGACAGATTGCACAAAAAGACCGGTCTTCCTGTATTTGTAGCAGAAGATCCGTTGAGAGCTGTTGTTCGCGGAACCGGTATTGCCCTTAAGAATATGGATAAATTCAATTTCTTAATTAAATAATTTTAACTTTTTACGACAATACATCTGAATGGGATTTTTGCTGAGACTATTTTCGAAGAACGCTCTTTTTGTCTTCTTTATATTCCTGCAGATTGTTGCTCTGGTTCTTATATTCTCTAAAAACGCCATGCAGAAATCATGGGTAGCTGGCCAGTCGGCTGCGCTGAATTCATGGATTTCGGGGTATATAGATGAAGGGGTTTCATATCTGAAACTGAAACAGATCAATGAAGATCTTGTGGCTCAGAATAAATCTCTGATGCTCCAGCTTTATGGAAAAGAGGGAGCCAAGAATCCTGTATTCAAAAAAGTACATGATACTTTAGGCGGTGGACAGATCTATACTTTTGTAGACGGGGAAATCGTGTTTAACAGTATCAACAGAAGAAATAACTATTTTACCATCAACCGTGGCCGCAGAGACGGTGTTTTTCCTCAGATGGGCGTGATGGCTCCCAAAGGAATCGCGGGGATCGTCATCAATTCTACAGACAGCTATGCTTTGGTTCAGTCTGTTCTTAGTGTTAATAAAATCAGAATCAACGCATCGTTGAAAAATTCCGGATATTTTGGAACTTTAACGTGGAATGGTGATAATTCCAGAGTAATGCACCTTGCCGATATTCCTAAATATGTCGCCTTAAAAGTAGGAGATACAGTTGTTACAGACGGTAAATCTGCTATTTTTCCTAAGGGTGTCATGATAGGAACCATTGCGGGATATTCTGTAGACAATAAAACCGGTTTCTGGGATATCTCAGTGGAACTGAGTGAAAAAATGGGTGCTTTGAGTAAAGTATTCGTTGTGAAAAATCTTAAGAAAGCCGAAGTACAGAGAATTCAGGATACATTGCAGACCGTAATAAAAAAAGAAAATGATTAGCAGGACTTTATTTACCGATATATTGATCATGATCTTCCTGGTTGCATTACAGATTTTTGTACTCAACAGGATTACGCTTTTCGGAAAATATACACCGGTTCTTTATCCGGTTTTCGTCATGTTTTATCCTTTCTTCAGAAATAAATATCAGTTTTTAGCTTTAAGCTTTTTAATAGGACTTTCTGTAGATGCATTCCTTTATTCATGGGGAATCAATGCATTTGCAACCACGTTGATCGCGTATTTCAGAACGTTGATCTTCAGGACTTCCACAGATACTTCCACAGACTTTTTCTCTTTTCAGTCCCTCCAGTGGGCACAGTTTTTACTGTTTCTGTTTTCAAGTATCTTTCTGCACCAACTTTTAGTGCAGTACATCGAATTTTTTAAATTTAGCCGATTTTTCGAAATATTATTTAATGTAGTGATCACAAGTGTAATTTCCTTTATATTTATCGTTGTTTACGCATTAATATTTAAAATCAAACAAAAAGTTTGAACACACGTTATTTAAAAATCTTTTCTGCCTTAGTTGTCATCGCCCTTATTTTTGTGGCGAGGCTTGCTTATTTGCAGATGTTTACAGACCGTTATGCCTTAAATGCGGCCAACACCTCCATTAAAACTGAATACGTCATTCCACAGAGGGGTGTCGTTTTCGACAGAAACGGAAAGATCCTGGTGGGAAACCAGCCAGCCTACGAAGTGTCTTTTACGCAGGCGCTCATGAAACCGGATTTTGACACATTGGGATTCTGTAATCTGATGCAGATCAGCAAACCCGATTTTATCAAAAGAATCGATATCATCAAGAAAGAAAAATACTATTCCAAGCTGACCCCAATGACTTTTCTGAAGGACCTCAGCAGAGAAGATATTGCGAGAGTACAGGAGATTATTTTCAAATATCCTGCATTTAGTATTGTATCCAGACCTCAGCGTCAGTATGAAGTGGGAACTTCCGGAAACCTTTTGGGGTATACCAGTGAAGTAAATGAAAGAGAAATAAAGAAAGATTCAGCCTATTATCTTCCGGGAGATTTTATCGGAAAAACCGGGGTTGAGAAATCTTATGAAAAAGAACTTCGCGGCGTAAAGGGTATGAAGTATATCCAGAAAGATATTAAACTTCGAAATATTGGTTCCTATAAAAACGGAACCTTAGATAAAGACGTTATTACCGGAAAAGATATCACCCTCACCATTGATTACGACCTTCAGAGAATGGCAGAAGAAATGCTGGTGGGAAAACACGGAGCTATCGTAGCCATTGATCCTAATAACGGAGAGATTCTGACCATGGCAACCGGTCCGGATATTGATCCGAATTTATTTACAGGACCTTATAAATCAAAAAATCTTTACGCATTATCGCAAGATACCTTATACGAAAATAAACCTACGTTTGACCGATCAGTTCAGGCGGCTTATCCTCCGGGATCTACCTTCAAATTGCTGACTGCTTTGGCAGGAATGCAGATGGGTGTAATGGATGAGAATACCATTTTCCCTTGTGGTGGCGGATTTTATTACAGAGGTTTAAGGATTAAAGGTCACGGAGGAGCAGATCCTCTGATTCCGTCCATTCAGGTTTCCAGTAACTGTTATTTCTCGCATGCTTTTATTGCCATTATGAACAAATATCCTGGCGATCCTTCCAAAGGGGTTGATGAATGGAAAAAGATTATGAGTAGCTTTGGAGTCGGAGAATATCTGAATAATGATATTGCCGTTGGTTCACCGGGAAGAATTCCTACCGGGAAATTTTACGAAAAGAGAAGTGGTAAAAAAGACTGGACCTCAGCATACACCATGAACGGTTCCATCTACAACGGAATGGGACAGGGAGATGTTTTGGTAACCCCTCTTCAATTAGCAAACTACGTAGCTGCCATTGCCAATAAAGGCTGGTTCTACACCCCTCATATCGTTAAATCTATCGATGGAAAACCTAATCCTGATAAAAGATTTAAAACAAAACATCAAACACTTGTAGACCCAAAACACTTCGAACCTGTACTGAAAGGGATGGAGGCTGTAGTATTGAGAGGTACGGCAAGAAGTTTGAAATCCAATGATTTCACCCAGCTGGCCAAAACAGGTACGGCACAGGTGCCTCAGGGAAAGGATAACTCGATCTTCGTTTTAATTGCACCCGCAGACAAACCAAGAATTGTGGTGGCAGCAGTAATGGAACATGCAGGATTTGGTGCCACATGGGCAGGTCCTGCCTGTACAGTGATCGCTGAAAAATATATTACCGGAGATCTGAAAAGAGAAAACCTTTACAAGAAGATGACCGGTGCGACCTTTATGCCGGAGTACAAAAGACAATGGGTAGCAGATCTGAAACGTAAAGGCTTATACAAAGATCCTAAAGAAGATTCTGTTAAGCTGAAAAGAAAACTGGACAGTCTGAATTTTATCAAAGAGCAGAAAATAAAGCTGCAGAAAAAAATAAACGAAGAAACAAAGAACAACGCTAAAAAAGTAAAGCAATGAAGTGGGCAGAAGGAATAGATAAACTAGGACTGGGGCTGTATTTCCTGCTTTGTATTTTTGCGATTGCAAATATTTACAGTGTTGACCAGAAATTAGGGGAGAAACAGTTGGTATTCTTCTGTATCTCTTTATTTGTCGGGTTGGTTATATTCGTGGGAAGAAGCAAGTTCTTTGAGAACATGTCAGGTATTATCTATATTGGAGGGGTCTTACTTTTGATAGGGCTTTTCCCGTTCGGGAAGGAAATCCTGGGCCAGAAAAACTGGTACAAATTCGGAAGCTTTACCATGCAGCCTGTTGAATTTGCAAAAATAGGAACAGCACTCATGCTGGCGAACTACGTTTCCGGACCGGATTTTAATCTTAAGGTTAAAAAATCACTCTGGACTGTTTTAGCCATTATCGGAATTCCCGCAGCAGTGGTTCTGATGATTCCGGATGTGGGCTCCATGCTTGTATTTATTGCATTCTTTATCGCTTTATACCGAGAAGGGCTGAGTGGTCTTTTGTTTGGGATAGGATTTGTTTTTGCAGGAGTCTTTTTAGTCTCTCTTGCGATACCTCCAGTGTATGTAGCATTGACAGTTGTTGTGATTGCCGGAGTACTGATCGCCATGAATTACCATAGAATGTCCTGGGATGTGATCTCTATTTCAGGGATTGCGGGATCAATTATATTACTGTGCGGACTGGCTTTCGGATCACCCTATATCTTAGAAAAACTTCCAAAGCACCAGAGAGAAAGAATCGAGGTTCTTTATAAAGGAGAAAAAGCATTCAGAGATACCTCCGGGTATAACTTATTATATTCAAAAACAGCCATTGGATCCGGTGGACTTCTGGGAAAAGGATACCGTGAGGGATCTGTAACCCAAGGGAAATTCGTACCGGAACAGGAAACCGATTATATTTTCTGTACGGTAGGCGAAGAATGGGGCTTTGTTGGAAGTGCCGTTCTGGTCTTATGTTACATGGTATACATCGGACGGATCTACTATCTTGCGGAACAGCAGAAGTCAGCCTTTAACCGGGTATTTGGGTATTGTTTTGCTTCCATCCTGATGATGCACTTTACCATCAATTTAGGGATGGTTATGGGGCTTTTCCCGACCGTGGGTATTCCACTTCCTTATTTCAGTTATGGAGGAAGCTCCCTGCTTGCCTTTTCTATAATGACTTTTATTTTCTTTAAACTTAATTATTCGGATAAGAACAGCTTGGTGTAATTTTCATATGTATTTGAAAATGATGTATATTTGAAGATATATATTGTTTTGATATGAAAAATAAATTACCCTTTTTTAGTTTAGTTCTATCATTAGGAGTATTAGGGCAGTCTGTGGAAATAGTTCCTACCACTGAAAATTATGGTTCGAATGGAATAGTCTATAATAATTCTTTATTTTTTTCTAAAAGTGGCATACTGTTGAAATTTGATGGTACATCTATTACAGGTCTTCCGGTGCCTATGTATAATAACCAACCTATTGAAGGTAAATTAGATGGTAGTATGTTTGTTTATAATAATAAACTGTGTTATAGCTATGACTATATTCATAACCCTAACCATCTTTTCGAATACTTAAATCAGGATTATTTCATTACATATGACGGGACTACCCAAAATGTATTTTTAAATCCTGATTTTGTTTTTTCATACAGAGGAATACAGATTGGGGATAACGGAAGTGAGTATGAGCCTGTCCTGTATCAAGGAAAATTGATTTTGAAAGGAGCTAATAGTTCACCCCGTGTTGGTCAATCCTATAGTCTTCCTTCTGTTCCTCATATCTATTCTTTTGATGGTCAATCGCTTACTAAAATTAATAATCTAAATATTAATAATTCTACCCCCACATGGCATGATCAAAAATTAGGTGATTGGGCTTTGGTTTTTAATAATGAACTCTATTTTTGTTATGCCACCGGAACGACTCCAATTTCATCTGATCGTATTGCGAAATTTGATGGAACAAATATAACCGTACTTGATGGAAATTCACCTTATAAAGGAGGCATTTTTAATCTTAATAATGCTTTATATTTTAAACTGATGTATACTACTCAAAGTACTCCGGGAGGTCCATGGTTATATTATCATCTTGCAAATTATACTCCCGCAACTAATACTTTATCATATTTTTTTATGCAGCCTTATAATGCGGAATGGTCTCAATTTAAACCAGTTATTGATAATTCAAAGGCTTATACAATTATTGATAATAAACTTTCAATTTTCGATGGTACAGGGGGAACTCAGATAAATAAAGTTGCTGTAACTGATAAAGGAATTGTTGGAAGACCTGTATTATTTGGAAACAATATCTACTTTCAATATCAAGATAGTAATAATAAGTATTTGTTAGGTAAATATTCAGCAGGAAATATTTCTCTGGTACAAAATCTTTCCACGTCTGATACTGGTATAGGAAAGAGTTTTATAGAATTCAATGGAAATCTGTTTTTTATGTATACATCCGGAAGTATTAATTATCTGGCAAAATATGATGGACAAAATATGACAGTAATGCCAAACCCTGATAATGGGCAAGGTGTTCAAGATTCTGAATTTGTAGTCTATGGAAATGATCTTTATTTCCCTTATAAGAATGCTGCAGGAATTATTAATTTGGCTAAATATGGAACTACAGTTTTGAATACGAACGAAGCACTTAAAGAGACTGGTGTTTCTGTATTTAAAGAGGGTAGTGGGTTTTCAATAGTTTCAAAAACTGAAAAAATTGCAAAGATAGAGGTCCTTGATGCTTCAGGAAGAAAGATCTTGAACGCTAAAACCAATACTCAGAAATATTCTTTTGAAATTGGAACTCATGGAGTTTTTATTGTTAATGTTACTCTCAATAGTGGTAAGGTTTCCACATTGAAGGTCAGAAATTAGATGATTGAGGAAGGGAAAGCTCTTTTTCTATGATGACTTTTATTTTCTTTAAATTTAATTATTCGGATAAGAACAGCTTGGTGTAATTTTAATGCATATTTGAAAATGATGTATATTTGAGGGTATATATCCTTTTAATATGAAAAATAAATTACCCTTTTTAAGCTTGATGCTATCATTAGGATTATTGGGACAATCTGTTGTAGTTGTACCAGGTACTGGAAATTATGATTTAAATGGAATTGTTTACAATAACTCCCTATTTTTTTCTAAGAGTTTTAAACTGTCAAAATTTGATGGAGTTTCTGTAACGGCAATTCCTGTACCCGAATATAATAGCCAACCCATTGTTGGAAATTTAACTGGAAATATGATTATTTATAACAACAAACTGTGTTATAATTATGATTATAAAGCAGGAGGTGGCCCTACTAATGAATCCCAGAACAAAGATTTTTTGGTTACTTATGATGGTTTGTCCCAAACTACTTTCTTAAATCCTGAAGCAGTTTATTCTTCGGGAGGAATATTCATTGGTGACAATGGCAGCGAAAATGCACCTATTATAAGTAATGGTAAATTGTTTTTAAAAGGAGCTTATTATTCGGGAGTAAATTCCAACCTGTTTTTATTTGACGGACAGGTTATTAAAAAAATTAATAATGTTAGCAATCAAAGCGATCAAGCAACCGGGCAGGTGAAATTGGGAGACTGGGCACTGGATTACAATAATGAGCTTTACTTTGGTTATCAGGACTCTAATATGACATGGCCTGGTATAGCAAAATTTAACGGGACGAGTATTGTAAGACTCAATACTGATAATAATAAAGAATATTGGGGAAGTATTTTTAGTCTTAATAATCAATTGTATTTTAAAATTAATTTTATGAGTGCGCCATCAGGCTATGGTATTGGAAGCTATGATGCTTCTGCTAATACAATATCAAAGATTCCTACACCTGTTTTGCTTTATAGTGGTGCCCAAAAACCTTTGGTGTATAATTCCCAAGCTTTTATAACCGTAGGTGATGTTAAGCTTTCTGTTTTTGATGGGGTAACGGTTAATCAGGTCGCAAATATTACAACAAATGATAGAGGAATTGTAGGAAGAAGGGTCTTATTTGCAAATGATATTTACTTTCCATATTTGGACAGTAATAATAAATACCTTTTGGGTAAGTATTCCGGGACTGGTATTTCTTTAATTCCTAATCCTTCAACAGCTGATCAGGGTATAGGAAGGAGTCTTATAGAATTCAATGGAAATATGTTTTTTACATACACCTCCGGAGGTATTAATTACTTGGCAAAATATAATGGACAAAACATTACAGTAATGCCAAACCCTGATAATGGGCAAGGTGTTCAGGATTCTGAATTTGTAGTCTATGGAAATGATATTTATTTCCCTTATAAGAATGCTGCAGGAATCATTAACATGGCTAAGTATGGAACCACAGTTTTGAGTACAAAAGAGACGGTTAAAGACGTTGGTGTTTCTATATTTAAAGACAACAATGGTTTTTCGGTAGTATCAAAAATTGAAAAAATTACGAAGATAGAAGTTCTTGACGCCTCAGGAAGAGAGATTCTAAACGGGAAAGCCAATACCCAGAAATATTCTTTTGAAATTGGAACTCATGGAGTTTTTATCGTGAATGTCACTCTTGAAAATGGTAAGGTTTCTACATTGAAAGTTAGAAATTAAATATTATTAGATGAATACTTGTAAATATGTACATTTAAAACTTTTAATATGAAAAATAAATTAATCTTCTTTAGTTTGGCAATGTCTTTAGGATTATTAGGCCAAACTGTGAAAGTGGTTTCTTCAACCGAAAATTATGATTCAAACGGAATTGTCTATAACAACTCTTTGTTTTTTTCTAAGAATAATAAATTGGCTCAATTTAATGGAGTTAGTGTAGTAAATCTGCCTAATCCTAATGATAATGGTCAGCCTATCGACGGAAAACTAACTGGCAGTATGATTATTTATAATAATAAGCTCTGCTACAATTATGATTATACATATCTTTTCAGTACAGCTCCTACTCAGTATCGAACGAAAGACTATATCATTACTTACGATGGAAGTACACAGACCGCTTTTTGGAATTCAGACGCAGGTTCCGATGGAGGAATATTTATACATGATAATGGAGGCGAGGCAGGACCTGTATTGTATAATGGGAAACTTATTTTTAAAGGGTCTTATTATGGGGGTAGCAATTTGTTTACCTTTGATGGACAGGTGGTTAAGAAAATTCCAAATCAATATAATATCAGCTCATCAAGTAATAGAATAAAATTGGGAGATTGGGCTTTGGTATATAATAATATTTTATATTTTAGCTATGTAGGTGATGGGAATTGGGATGGGATAGGAAAGTTTGATGGTACCAGCATTACTAAAATTACAAATAATAACCAAGAGTATTGGGGAGGTATTTTTGCTCTTAATAATACATTATATTTTAAAATGTACTTTATGAGTAATCCGGCTGCCTATAGCATGGGAACTTATGATCCGGCTGTAAATGATGTGTCAATGATTTCGAGTCCCAATATGTTTCTTAGTGGGGGAGGCAAACCTTTAATGTATAATTCGAAGGCTTATATGACGAGTGGAGGTGGCAAATTTGCAATTTTTGATGGGCTGACAACAACTGAAATACCAAACTTGAATATGAACGATAAAGGCGTTGCAGGAAGCCGTGTTTTATTTGGGAACAATATTTATTTTCCATATCAGGACAGTAATATGAAGTACTTTTTAGGACAGTATTCTGGAACAAGTATTTCTTTAATACCAAACGCCTCTACGTCTGATCAAGGAATAGGAAAATCTCTTATTGAGTTTAATGGGGAGTTGTATTTTACTTATACTACAACAATATCTCCTACACCAAAAACCTTTTTGGCGAAATATGACGGACAGAATATAACAGTACTACCAAATCCGGATAGTGGACAGGGCGTTCAGGATTCTAAATTCGTAGTCTACGGCAATGATCTTTATTTCCCTTATAAGAATGCTGCAGGAATCATTAACATGGCTAAATATGGAACCACAGTTTTGAGTACGAAAGAGACGGTTAAAGATGTTGGTGTTTCTATATTTAAAGATAACAATGGCTTTTCGGTAGTATCAAAAACTGAAAAAATTACGAAGATAGAAGTTCTTGACGCCTCAGGAAGAGCGATTCTAAACACGAAAGCCAATGCCCAGAAATATTCTTTTGATATTGGAGTTCATGGAGTTTTTATCGTGAATGTCACTCTTGATAACGGTAAGGTTTCTACATTGAAAGTTAGAAATTAAGAGCATGTTTCTATTATCAAATAAAATAATAATTTAAAAACATCAGAAAGTCAAAATTTAAATTTTGACTTTCTTGCCCTTGACTCGTTATTATGAAAAACGGATATATCTCCGATCAGGATTTCCAAAACATCAATTTTGCAGATCAGCCCTTACAAACAGGCGAATACGAAAACTGTACCTTCAGAAACTGCAGCTTTGAATACGCAGATCTCTCGGATTTCAGTTTCACAGACTGTGAGTTCATAGGTTGTAATCTGAGTATGGCCAAATTGATCAAAACAGCGTTCCGCACCGTTCTTTTCAAAGAATGTAAAATGTTCGGGCTCCAGTTCAGTGACTGCAACGGCTTTGGCCTTTCATTTACTTTTGACGGATGCGCTCTCAATAATGCGGTGTTTTATAATACCTCAGTTAAAAAGACCGTATTCAGGAATTCTAAATTAATAAAAACCGATTTTGCCGAATGTGACCTGTCCAGTTCAATATTTAAAAACTGTGACCTGTCCGGGGCTATTTTCGACCGTACAAACCTTGAAAAAGCAGATTTCAGGACTTCCTTCAACTATTCCATAGATCCAGCCTTAAACAAGCTTAAAAAGGCTAAATTTTCCCTTTCTGAAGTGCATGGACTGCTTTACAAGCTCGATATTGAAATTGACAGGGAGTAGAGGTTAGAAGCTAGATATTAGAAGTTAGATGGTAGAGGCCCGAAAACCTCTTCTGTTTATATGATTAAATATTCAATAAAGGCGGGCTTTAGCCCGTCTTTGTATTTTTATTCGATAGGTTAGAATAAAAACAACATTTTATTTATTCTACTATTCTAAAACCTATCAACCAATAATTCAATAGAGGTGGGCTTTAGCCCGCCATTTTATAAGGCTTTAGCCAAAACTTATTCTTTTCAACTTTTCTTCCATCTCACAAGCTGAACTATTATTCTTTTATGGGAAACCACACCAAAATAAAAAAACCATCAGATATCTGATGGCTTCATTATTTAAATCAATTATTTAAAATTAAAAACTTGTCGCTGTGGATGGAGTAGAAGCTGCTAAGTTATTATAAGCATCTCCGTTCTCGTTGATTACTCTTTTTGCAAACCTGAATTTTGGTCCCCAGTAAGAATCATTCAGCGATGAGATCATTACCCCTTTAGAAGTGGCTGCGTGGATGAATTTGATTTCACCTTCTTCAGTTACACTTTCTACGATACCTACGTGAGAGATTCTTCTTCCGTGTGAAAAGAAGATTAAGTCTCCTTTCTGAAGGTCTCCTTTTTCAATACTTTCACCTTCCTGAGCCTGAGAAGCTGCTACTCTTGGTAAGCTAAGCCCCGCTGCTGCTCCGAATACAGAAAGAACGAAAGCTGAACAATCAATACCTCTTCTGGTCATTCCTCCGTATCTGTATGGAGTTCCAAGGTATGTTTCAGCTTCTGTTAGGATATTATCAATCGTTTTATTGTATTTGACTGCTTTTGCAATCTCAGAATTCTTGATCGCTTTTTTCGCGTTGGCGATAGATGCGGCCTTTTCAGCCAGAAAAGAATCGATAAGTCTTTGCTTATCCTGCTCCATTTTCTTGTTATCTATAGAAGCTAGTTTGGCATCTGTTTTGTATTCTTTAGCGTAAGTTGCTGGCTGTGAAACTACATAGTTTGTAGCGCAAGATTGAACTGAAACTGTAGACACTAAAGCAACTAAATAAAACAAGACTCTTTTCTTCATATATATTTGATTATCCGTGTTAAAAGGAATATTTATTTTCACAAAGCATTACAAAAGTAGAGATTCCGAGCAAAAGAGCCCCGATATGATTATTGTCAGGTTCTTTATTTAACACATTTTAACATATTATTTAAGTATGTTAAAGAAAAACAAACCGCAACCGCCTGTTTTTGGTGAGTCTGCGGTTTTTTTTATTATGATTCTTTAACAAAATAAATGACCTTTCCTCTGTTTATCGGATTCTGAGATTCAAAACTCTAATTTTCAACGGTGTTAATAAAACAAAAAAAACTCCCCGGAAAAACCGGGGAGCTTAACTAATATGGAACTTTACAGATGTTATTTTGTAAATAACATTTCTCTATATTTAGTCATTGGCCAAAGCTCGTCATCCACCATCATTTCAAGATCATCAGAAGCTTCTCTGATCACATCAAATAAAGGAATTACTTTGCTGCAGTACGTTTCTGCCTGCTTCTGACTATTTGATACAGCTTTCGCTGCTTCTCTTGCTTTAATAAGATCTTCAACGCCCAGTTTGATCTTGGAAACGTTTTCGGAGATATTGGTGATTAAGCTCATTTGCTCTTTCGCCAATGTTTTGAATTCTTTGTCCGGGAATATTTCTTTAAGACCTTTTACGTTCTCGATCAGTCTGTTCTGATAATTTAAAGCTGAAGGAATGATGTGGTTTCTTGCGATATCACTTAAAACTCTTGCTTCAATATCAATAACAGTAGAATATTTTTCTAATTTGATTTCGTTTCTTGCCTCAACCTCTCTGTGGGTAAATACTCCGATTTCTTCATAAAGAGCAACGAATTTTTTATCCATTTCCTGCTTAAGCGCTTCCGGAGTGGTTTTTAAGTTATTCAAACCTCTCTTTTTAGCTTCTTTCGCCCAGTCATCAGAATATCCGTCACCTTCAAACATAATGCTCTTGCACTGCTTGATGTATTCTCTCAATACATTGAAGATCGCTTCGTCTTTCTTAAGACCTGTTTCAATAAGGGCATCAACTTCTTTTTTGAAATCGATTAATTGTTTTGCAGCGATGGTGTTCATTACCGTCATAGATTCCGCACAGTTTGCAGAAGATCCTACCGCTCTGATCTCGAATTTATTTCCTGTAAATGCAAATGGAGAAGTTCTGTTTCTATCTGTGTTATCCAGAAGAATTTCAGGAATTTTTCCAACTACGTTTAATTTAAGATCTGTTTTTTCGTCCGGAGAAAGTTTTCCTTCCGTTACTTTTTCAAGCTCTTCCAGTACTCTGAAAAGCTGGCTTCCGATAAATACGGAAATAATTGCTGGTGGAGCTTCGTTGGCACCTAATCTGTGGTCGTTACTTGCAGAAGCGATACTTGCTCTTAAAAGGTCAGCGTATTCGTAGACTGCCTTGATAGTATTAACGAAGAACGTTAAGAACTGTAAGTTTTTCTTAGGATTTTTTCCAGGGCTTAAAAGGTTTTCACCTGTATCCGTTGCTAAAGACCAGTTGTTGTGCTTACCGCTTCCGTTTACTCCTGCAAATGGTTTTTCATGGAATAAAATATGGAAATGGTGCTTGTGAGCAATTCTTGCCATAATGTCCATCAACAGAGAGTTGTGGTCTACAGCAACGTTTACTTCTTCAAACATTGGAGCAAGCTCAAACTGATTTGGAGCTACCTCGTTATGTCTTGTCGTTACAGGAATTCCCAGCTTCATACATTCAATCTCCAGCTCTTTCATGAAGTTCATTACCCTTGTCGGGATAGAACCGAAATAGTGGTCATCCAGCTGCTGTCCTTTAGCAGGAGAGTGACCTAATAAAGTCTTACCTGTTAAAACAAGATCCGGACGCGATTGGTATAATGCGGAGTCAACTAAGAAATATTCCTGCTCCCAACCTAAAGTAGGAGTTACTTTTGTTACATTTTTGTCAAAATACTGCATCACGTTTGTTGCAGCTTCATCTACAGCATTCAAAGCTCTTAAAAGAGGTGCTTTATAATCTAAAGTTTCTCCTGTATAAGAGATAAAGATAGAAGGAATACATAAAGTAGTTCCCATGATGAATGCGGGAGAAGTAGGGTCCCATGCTGTATAACCTCTTGCTTCGAAAGTATTTCTGATTCCTCCGTTCGGGAAAGAAGATGCATCAGGCTCCTGCTGAATCAGTAGGTTTCCGCTGAATCTTTCGATAGCTCTTCCTCCTTCAATAGGAGTAAAGAATGAGTCATGCTTTTCTGCAGTAGTTCCTGTCAATGGCTGAAACCAGTGCGTGTAGTGAGTCGCTCCTTTGCTCATTGCCCAGTCTTTCATAGCTACGGCTACCTGGTCTGCAATGTGTCTCTGAATCTTTGTTCCTTTTTTAATGGCATCCATAATAGACTGGAATGCTTCCTTTGTCAGGTATTCTCTCATCGTCTCTTCTGAGAAAACATTCTGGCAGAATAATTCTGACAATTTTCCGGGAACCTCAACAGAATTATCTCTTCTGAAGTCCTTAAATGGTAAAGTTTCTAACGCTTTGAATCTTAAAGTTGACATATTAAGGTTGTATTTTGTGGGGCAAATTTACAAAAAAAATGAATTCAAAACGATTTACCCCTGTTTTTTTTAGGGGTGTCTGTGAAATTTATTTAAATCAAACGATGGTTTAATCTTTTTTGAAGGGGGTACATATCGTATGAAAGGTAATACTTAGCCCTGTTATGGCTGCAAGGATACGTTTAGCGCAGTACATTTTAGAATGATAAAGATACAAATTTAAACTGCTTGTTAAAAGATACTTAAAATAAGTTGAGCCGAGATTTTGTATATTTGTGTGAAATTTATTTTATGACAAATTCTAGAGCTAGAGAAACAACGGAAGCAATTGAAAGATTGTATATTTCTATGAGACACCTCTTCTACAGAGGTTTTTTTAAACCTGCCGGTGTTTCTGGAGAAAGTATCAGAAGTTTGTTAAAGACTATCAATCCAGAGATTTATGGCACCATGAATATTCCTAATAAATTGGAATTAAATGGTTTGATGTACGTTTTAGACAGACTTCCGGAAGGAATTGAAGAATGTGCTTTTATTCATCTTACATCAGATGAGGGTTTTGATAAAGGAAGTTTCGAACCTATTGTACCTAAAAAGAGAAGAAGAAACTGTTACAGAATAGACGAGCACCAGATGAATATTGAAGTTCTTTTGGGGCGCTCCGAAATTTATGATATTCTTACCCACCTTACCTTCTTATTTATAGAAGCAGACAAAGTGAGAAATCTGGCTTTCATTCAGGATGAAAACTGGAAACCTACGCGTGCTTTTAAAATCATCGAAGAAGTAGTAAAAGGCGAGAAGAAATTCAGCAGAAAAGAAAAAGAAGTGGCTTTGATTCATTTATCTTCTTTAATAGGAAGAACGTTTGAAGAAACGTTGAATGCGTATAATTCTTTCGGGGATGATCAGAATCCTGACCGTCTATTCAAAATCATCTACAACTTAGGAAAAGTAAGTCTTGAAGATGCGAAACAGACCAGAGAAAGAGAAATTCATTTCAGTGCGATATTAAAGGAAAGAGTGGGACACCATTATTTCGGTGAGAAATGGGCCAACAAAGTGAAAGAAGTGTTATTTGAAAACGATCTTCACATGCGTCCGCTTCACATTATTTCAGCCAACATGCATTCCGTGAAAAATATGCTGTATGGAAATGATGCCTTAAAGAAAAAAGACAACAAAGAAGTAGATTATAAACTGTACGGAGATATTTCGGATAAGAAAGAACTTCGCGACAAGGTTTCAAAGTATGCCTTGGAAGAAGGTTTGATCTATATTAATGATAAGAGCGGAAGTAATATTGACGTTCAGATCATTGATTTAAGCAAAACAGATCTTAAAAACACCCCATTCAGCGGTATAAAATATGGAGGAGACGATGTGATCATGGTGTTCGACTATGCTTTCGGAGAGCAGGCTTTTGAGGTAATGGATGAGCTGTTAAGACCTTTCGAACACAAAGGAGAGGTGTATATGATGAAAGTAAAATCTGTTTCCATCATGGGTAAAGCCGGAATTCTGGATGGAGGAAAAGGAGATATCATGATTCCTACTTCTCATATCTTTGAAGGAACAGCAGATAACTATCCATTTGAAAATGCCTTGAAACTTGATGATTTTAAAGATGAGGAACTGAAAGCTTTTGAAGGCCCGATGATCACGGTATTAGGAACATCGCTTCAGAACAGAGATATTCTTTCTTATTTTATGAACACTTCATGGAAAGCTATCGGTCTTGAAATGGAAGGAGCGCATTACCAGAAAGCTATTCAGGTCGCTTCGAAGATCAGGCATCATATTGCACCGGATCTGTTTGTGTGTTACGCCTATTATGCTTCGGATAATCCATTGGAAACAGGAAGTACACTGTCTTCAGGAGGTCTTGGTCTTACAGGAGTAAAACCTACCTATCTCATCACTTTAAGAATCCTTGAAAAGATCTTACAAAGCGGAAAAAAAGAAATTCCTGCTAAAAAATAATTTGATTTTAAATCATATTGAAACCTCAGGTGTATTTTACATTTGAGGTTTTTTGTTTTTTTTAAACACAAATGGCACAAGGTTTTTCACGAATGCCACGAAGCAGCCGTGTCAAGGTTTTAAACCTTGACACGGCTTTTAGAAACAAATGTTTTTCACGAATATCACAAATTGATTAATGTTTAAAATTGTGGTTTTATTAGTGTTATTTGTGGTTAAAAATCTGATCATCTGCACAATCCGCGAAAGCTTAAAAAAATAATTATCTTTAAAAATCATAAAATTTCAAACAATGAGTTCAGCTTCACAATTAGCAAAAAGGTTCAGAGAAGTCTTGTTGGACGGCTTGTGGATCGCCAATACGAATTTTAAAGACCAGCTTTCAGAGGTAACCTGGGAACAGGCTGTCACAAAGGTAGATTCTTTAAATACCATTGCCATGCTCACCTATCATATTCATTATTATATAGCGGGAGTTGTCAATGTACTGGAAGGAGGTGATCTTGAAATAAAGGATCAGTTCAGCTTTGATCTTCCACCTATTAAATCTGAAGAACAGTGGAAATATTTGCTAAACAGGCTTTGGACAGATTCAGAAAAGTTTGCCTCATTAGTTGAGCAAATCCCGGATGATAAACTGGATGAAGTTTTCGTGGATGAAAAATACGGAACCTACAGAAGAAATATAGAGGGTATGATTGAGCATAGCTACTATCATTTGGGACAGATCACTTTAATAAAGAAAATGTTATCCAATTAATAATTTTAATTTTATCTAAGTACTATTTAATGTTTTAATTAAAAACCATTTATTATAGAAATTAGTTGTACCTAATTATTAGTTTACAAAGAGTTATTCCCTAATAAAAAGTAGATTTAAATAGATATATTTGTTACATTATTTATTCGACTATGAGACCCACTATTAATATATATTGTGATGAAAGTTGCCATTTAGAAAATGACAATGAGCGGACTATGACTATTGGAGCGGTTTATTGCCCAATTGAAAAAAAACAAGAAATATTTGAAAGACTTTATTCATTAAAAGAAAAGCATAATTTAATTCCGAAAAATAAGAAAAATGATAAAGAGAATAGGGAATATTATGAGTTAAAATGGAATAAAGTGTCAAAAACAAAACTTGAATATTATAAGGATGTTTTAAACTATTTTTTTGATGATACAGATCTTCAATTTAGAGTTTTAGTAATTCCAGACAAATCGGCAATTGATTATAAGAAATTTAATCATACTCATGATACTTTTTATTATAAAATGTATTTCGGAATGCTTAAAGCTATCCTTACACCACAGTGTTCGCACCACATATATATAGACATTAAAGATACTAGAAGTAGAGAAAAAGTACATAAGCTCGAAGAGGTTCTTCGAAATGATAAATATGATTATTCAAAAGAAATAATTAAAAAAGTACAACAAGTACGGTCACATGAAGTTGAAATATTACAGCTAACTGATTTGCTTGTTGGTGCGACAGGTTATGTAAATAGAGGTCTTAATACAAGTAAGCCTAAAAATGAGCTAGTTGAATTAATAAAAAAAAGATCAAAATATTCTCTAACTAAATCAACCTTATTAAAAGAAAGGAAGTTTAATATTTTTGTTTGGGAAGCACAAAAGCCATATTTTATATGAGTAATTTAGAGCCATTAAATTTCCCTGAATCTATTTATCTTGCGGATTATTCGGGGAATTTCAGTTTATATTTTAAAGAAGTTTACTCCATTTTTAAAGACCACTTTATTACTAACAAGCCTTTTTATAAAGGTGCAAAAGTTGGGACTAAGAGATTTCCAGAGGTAGATGGTGTACATAGAACATTTTATCATATTACGCATGAAGGAGAAAATGAACACGATAGAATCCCAGATTTGAATAGAATGGAACGAATTCGATTTCCAAAATTTATAATTGATAATTGTCCTCACGATGAGCTTTTAATTTGGGTTAAACAAATTCGAAAAGAAAATAGGATACATATTCTCAATGAAGATGAAAGATATTTGCTTGTTTTAAACGAAAGAGACGGATATTATTTGCTTTGGACTGCTTTTTATATTGAACATTCACACACGTTACGTAAAAAGAAAAAAGAATATATAGATTATATAAACGCCGAAACCGCTTAGTGAAACTAAACGGCTTCTAAACTCCTTTAACACTGACTTCCAATTAAGGAATGGTTACTGAGCTGTTGCAAAGATAAGCATAAATTTTCAAATACTATCTTTAATAGTAAAATATTTTCCTAAAGCAAATATAATAAGGTAATGCGTCAAAACTTGTCGTATTTAAAATACTTGTATAAATAGTTATAAATTCCCCATGCGAAAAATTAATGGGAAATGCCTCTCAAATATGGAGGTATTTGAGGGTTTTACATAAATTACCTACCTTTAAAAAAAATAAATTTTAAATGAGAAAATCGGCTGCAATCATTTTTGCGTTTATCATTTCACAATTTCAGGCTCAGCAGGGGGCTTATTATCAGCAGGCTGCAAAGTACAAGATGGAGATTGATGTTAATGCTGAAAAATTTACCTACCAGGGAAATCAAACCTTAGAATATACCAATAACTCACCGGATGAGTTGAACGTTGTGTATTTTCATCTGTACTGGAATGCTTTTAAGCCTAATTCAATGATGGACCAGAGAATTGCCGGTCAGGGGAAAAATGGAGATTCCAGGTTACAGAAAGAGGGTATTTCAAGATTGGCAGCTATTCCGAAAGATCAGGAGGGCGCTCAAAATATCCACTGGATTAAGCAAAACGGAAAAGATCTGAAATTTGAAGTTCAGGAAACCATTATGAAAGTTTATCTGGCAGAGCCAATCCAACCCAATTCTACCACGACTTTTACCATGGATTGGGATGCTGTAATCCCTCAGCAGATCAGAAGAAGTGGAAGAAACAACAGAGAAGGAGTGGATATGACCATGACTCAATGGTACCCTAAAGTTGCAGAATACGATTATGACGGTTGGGCAACTTTTGATTATATCGGAAGGGAATTTCATGCACCGTTCTCGGATTTTGATGTTACCATTAAAATCAACAAAGACTATGTGATCGGAGCGGGAGGCGTTCTTGAAAATCCTGCGGACGTAAAAGGATATGATGGCGCTGCAAAAATTAAAGCAGATAAAAGCAAAAAAGCAGTCTGGAAATGGAAAGCCAATAATATTCTGGACTTTGCATGGAGCGCAGACAGAGATTATATCATTAAAAGTTTTGATGTCCCTGAAGGACCGAAAGTATTCCTTGTTTATCAGCAGAACGACAAAACAAAAGTTTGGGAAGAAGCTCAGCCTTATGTGACCAAATATTTCCAGCTGATGAATGCTCACTTCGGAAAATATGTATACCCGACCTACGCCTTTATTCAAGGTGGTGACGGCGGTATGGAATACGGAATGTGTACGATGATCCTGGGAGAAGCTAAAGATATGAAAGGACTGATGGGACTGATGGCTCACGAAGGTGCGCACTCATGGTATCAACAGATGCTGGCCACCAATGAATCCGTACGTCCGTGGATGGATGAAGGGTTTACAAGCTATGCAGAAGGCTATGTGATGCATCAGTTATTCCCGGAAGAACTTCCGAATCCTTTTGTACATACTGTAGAAGCTTACAGGAATTTTATTAAAAAAGGAATTGAAGAGCCTGCCGTATGGTTGGGCGATCACCACGATAACGGGACGGCTTACACGTATGCTTCTTACGTAAAAGGGGAGCTGTATCTTGTAGAATTGGGCTATATTATGGGTGAGCAGAAACTTGCCGAAACCTTAAAGCAGTACTACGACCAATGGCATATGAAACATCCTTCTGACAGGGATTTCCTTCATATTGCTCAGAAAGTATCAGGAATGGATCTGAAATGGTTCCATAACTATTGGATCAACACGACAAAAACCATTGATTACGGGATTAAAGATGTGAAGTACGATGCAAAATCTACCACAATTACCCTTGTCAATAATGGTCAGGTTCCAATGCCTGTGGATTTCAGTGTACTGACGATAGATAAAAAAGTGGTTACCTATCAGATTCCTCTAAACATGACCCATACATGGAAGGATAAAGATATCTACGGTGACTTTAAGACGATGCCGTACTGGCCATGGACACAAAAAGAATATACATTGACAATTCCTTACACAAAATCTCAACTGTCTGTTTTAGGAATAGATTTCAGCCAGAGATTGGCAGATGTCAATATGGAGGATAATATTGTCGAAGTAAAACAATAGATGAATTTTGGTGCGGGTTTCGAGATGCGGGTTTGAGAGTTATCGGAAGTTATGAGTTATAAATTATGAGTGATGAGTTATGTAACGCGGGTCTTGGAGTATGAGGACTTCACATTTCACTTGCGAAGCAAAATTCACCATTCACTTTCCTTAATCTTAGCCTCAACCTAAAAATCTGATATCTCATGTCTGAAATCTGATGTCTTCGAAAACCTTCATCATTCACTTGCGAAGCAAAATTGACTATTGACATTTTTTAATCCTAGTCTAATAAAAAATAATCCCGCAGAACATTTTCCGCGGGATTTTTATTTGTCTTGAATAAAGTCTGAAATCTTAGATCTTAAAAACCTTCACCATTCACTTGCGAAGCAAAATTCACCATTGACAATCCTGCCATTTCTTTAAAAATCTGATGTCTGATGTCTGGCATCTGAAATCTTTCTCCTTATTTTATCTCAAACTGCTGCACCATCCAGTGATTAGTATGATTTTTTACAAGATCATTTTTTAGGGCCGCATCTTTTGTATTCAAGTAGCTGTAAACTTTTAAAGGAACTGAATCCGGATATTCTTTTAATCCCTGATCAACAGCTGTTTTGGCTTCGTTTTTCTTTCCGCTTCCGTCCAGTGCTTCAGCTTTATAGATGTAAATGATTGCGGGTACTTTGCCATAAACATCCCTTGTTTCCTTTTCCAGCAAAGTCATCGCTTCGATCTGAAAGTCCGTATCAGATGGTTTTCCAACCATCGCTGTACGGCTGATGTGTTGCTGATACATCAAAAAAAGCATAAGGATATGAAGGTTTTTTGTATCTGGGTTTGAGGCCATTTTTTCAATTCTCTCAACCGTTTCTGGTGTCATTTCATCTTTTTCGGACTGAAGGTTTTTGTTGTAAAATTCATCCAGAAGATCATAGACAGCCCGGTCATTCTTATCAATCTTTGCCCCTTCTTTTATTTTCTGAAATACACTGTTAACCTGAGACGCATTTTGCGCAAAAGTATTCAGACTGATACAAAAGAAAAATAGGAAAATCAGGTTTTTCATGGAAGATGAGATTTAAAATATTTTGAGTTTTAAAGGTAATTAATTGTTTTCAATTTTCTAAATCTGGCACTTAAATTTTCTATAGACTGGAAACATGAGGATATTAATTTAAAATATCATCTAGAGTCTGTTCTTTTTAATTCTTTAACCAATTTCCAGACCGTGTCTTTTCCAAATTCACTGAAATAAGATATATAGTTTCCCTTTTTATCAATGACAACAAAACTAAAGAAAGGATAATGGTTTTTAAAAAATAAATTTTCGATCACCCCGTCTTTGTCGGGCTGCCAATTAACCCGATCCGGAAAGTAGTATTGCAGACCATCATAATCTTTGTATATCCAAAAGCCTTCGTAATCGTCTTTTCTATTTAATTTTTTTAGGTTACTTTTATTAAACACATTCCAGGATGTATTTTTATCTATAGTGTTGTAGCTGTCTTTTCCTGGGTAATATATAATAATAAGGTTCTTGTCAAGTTTCTTGCCTGACAGGGATATTTGTAGCTCTTTGAGCTCAATTTCACTCAGTTTTCCATGATTTTTTCGGCGAACTAATATATTGTTAAATTGTTCTTGATCTTCGATATACAAGTCTATATTTTTACTGTAATCTCTTTGGTTGAAAAACTCAGTTTTACTTATCTCTTTCATGTCTTCGTTGTAATAAGCCTTTTTTTTCTGTGCATTAAAAGAAGTAACAATGGATAGTAATATGAGAAATAGTATTTTTTTCATCTATGATTTTTGTGTATTCTGATTATTCTGAATGATATGATCTATCATATTTAAAAGGTAAATGTTTCAATTATAAATATAATTAAATGTTTTTAAAAAGTTAATACGGGGGTTTTAATGCTCCTTGTGCTTTAAATGAGAACGTTTAATCAACAAATTATTAAAAGTTATAAATCTGGATTCATGAATTACTCTAAATAACACCGATATTGCTTATTTTTGAGGATAAAGCCTTATTTTTACACCTGTTTTTTAACCCAGACTAGCTTAAAAAATCAAATGAATTCAATCGTAATCAACGTAGGGAACAGCAATATCAGATTCGGACTTTTCAATGGAGACAACTGTGATATTTCATGGGTGATCAATACCAAGCCGTACAGAACGGTAGACGAACTGTATGTACAGATGCTGATGCTGTATCAGACCTACAAAATAGAACCGGAAGAGATCAGCAAAGTCATTATAGGATCTGTGGTTCCACAGCTTACCAAAGTGATCAGTTCGGCCATTAAAAAGATCCATAAGATTTCACCGGTGATCGTCGACAGATCTACACCTTCCGGGGTTCAGGCGAAATCTAAGCAGATGGGAACGGATATTTATGCCAACCTTGTAGCTGCCCACAATCTGTATCCCAACCGTAAGAAAATCGTTATTGATTTTGGAACAGCTCTTACCGCAAGTTGTGTTACGGAAACAGGAGAAACATTAGGTGTAATTATCGCGCCGGGAATTGTAACTTCTTTGAATTCACTGATCAGCCAGACGGCACAGCTTCCTGACATCGAGCTTAAAAAGCCTAAAACAGTCCTTGGATTAGATACCGTAACCTGTATGCAGAGTGGTATGGTTTACGGATTTTTGGGGATGGTAGAAGGTTTTGTAGACCGTATCAACGATGAGGTGAATGATGACTGTTTTGTTGTCGCGACAGGTGGAGTTTCCCACGTGTATAAACCGTTGACAGAAAAGATTCATGTGATGGACAGATTGCATACACTGAAAGGACTTTATTTCCTGGGAAAAGATTTATAACCTTCGTAAGATTAAGGCTTAAAATTTCAAGATATTAAAAACGGGATATGAGAAAATTAGAAGAATTTCCGACCATAGAAACAGAAAGGCTGATCCTTTCACAGTTGAAAGAGGAGGATATTCCTTCTGTAAAAATTTATCTTCAGGAGAAAATTTTCTCAGATCTTACTTCCAATATTCCTTATCCGTATATGCTGGAACATGCAGAATTCTGGTTGAAAATCTCCAGAGAAGCCTTTGAAAACAATACAGGATACACGTTTGCAGTTCGCAACAAAGAAGGACAAATTATTGGCGCTATCGGTCTTCACGACAGAGATGATGATAAAGCCGAACTGGGCTATTGGATGGGAAAACCATTCTGGAACCAAGGATACATCACTGAAGCTGCCATTGCCCTCATCGATTTTGGATTCCGTGAACTGGAAGTTAATAAAATCTACGCTACCTATTTTCTCCACAACCCCGCTTCCGGAAGAATCATGGAAAAAGCCGGTATGGAAGAAGAAGCGTTGCTGAAACAACATCTCAAAAAAGACGGCGAATACTTTGATGTGATGATGTATTCTGTCTTAAAAAATAAATAATGATTTAACCTTTCGTGGAATAAGCTATCAAATCTGCAAATACTTCCATGAAAACAATCTACGCTCTCCTTGCTATAACCATTAGCACATTCCTTTTTTCACAAACCAAACTGATCGCTTTCAAAAGCCATAGCGGTCATTCGGCAGATTTCAATACAGCAGTTTCTGAAGATCTTTTCGATGCTAATTCGTCAAATCTTGGTATAGTCCCGAAAAGATATGTAAGAGATGCGAGACTGGATTCCGTGATCATTCTTAATGATGAAGAAAGTGTTTTAGTGACCAGTTCTGCAAAAAAAATAGTTCCCGATGGGACTAAAAGAGTTTGGGAACCGGGAAGGGAAGTGGTACGGAATCATGCCCTTTTCTCAAAGAAAAATATTGACAGTGTAAAAAATGTACTGAAGAGAGATTATTACTTTGTCAATGATATGGACAGTGTTGTTTTTGTAGAATATGATCAACAAAATAAGTCCTATAAAGAAGTAAAACCTGTAAAAAAAGTAAATCCGAAGAAAGAAAAGTCAGAAAAAATCCCGAGGGGTCTTCTTTTGGGTATCCTGATGTTTTCCGGAGCTTCAGGATTCTACAGCTGGAAAAAAAATAAAAAGAAATAATCGGCATCTTCTCAAAATGATTTTTTAACTTTAAATGACTCCCATGAAAATATCGTATTCATTTCTAGCTTTTCTGATAAGTATTTCCATCTTTTCACAAACCAAACTGATTGCTTTTAAAAGCCACAGTGGACATTCGGCAGATTTCAATACAGCCGTTTCTAAAAATCTTTTTGATGCCAACTTTTCTAATTTAGGTGATTCCAGACCGTTTTACGAAAAAATGAAACTAGATTCTGTGATTATTCTTGAGGATGGAGAAAGTGTTCTGGTAACCAGATCTGCCGGTATTTTATTTAATGATAAAAAAGAGGAATGGCAGCCAGGAAGAAAGGTGGTACATAATCGTGCTCTTTTTGCAAAAAAGAATATAGACAGCGTAAAAACAGTTCTGAAAAATAATTATCAGTTCGTTAATGATATGGACAGCGTTGTTGTTGTGAAGTATAACAAACAGGACAAATCCTATAAAGTCATTAAACCTGCCGCTACTAAACCTGAAAAAGAAAAGTCAGAAAAGATACCGAGAGGTCTTCTTTTGGGTATCCTGATGTTTTCCGGAGCTTCAGGATTATACAGCTGGAAAAAGAACAAAAAAAATAATGAGAAATAGACTTCTGCCTGGAATCGGAATCTTTTTTCTGCTGTTCCTGCTCTTCTTTCCATTAACTTTTCTGGGTGATTTTCAGCAAAGCTGGTCATTGTTTTTATGGGAAGATCTCGCAGACTGGATTGTGAAAAATATTTTTAAGATCAATCAATCAAGAATAGATTTTTCTTCGGACAGCAGTTCTATGTTTGCATTGGTCATGATTCTTATGATTGTATCGGCTTTAGCAGCTATATTGATCAAAAAGAAATACCAGCAGAGAATTCTTGATTTGTCTAAAGAAATCATCGTTTTATACTTGGTTGTGATTCTGATGAAATATGGTTTTGATAAAGTTTTTAAAGCCCAATTCTATCTTCCCGAACCTAATATTTTGTACTCCCGCTTTGGAAATCTGGATAAAGACATTTTGTTTTGGAGTACAATGGGAACTTCCCGGTTGTATTCCGTATCTGCGGGAATTTTGGAGATTTTGACAACACTCCTGATTCTTTTCCGTAAAACGCGTGTGCTGGGACTGTTGGTGTCCATCGGCATCCTGATTAATATTTTCCTCATTAATATAGGATTTGATATCTCGGTTAAATTCTTTTCTCTGATCCTGCTTTCTATGGCTGTTTTTGCATTAAAAAATGACTGGATACCGCTATATCGTTTCTTGATTTTAAAACAGGAAGTGAATCGGGAAGAAAAAAGAGAAATCAATCCAAAGTTTCAGCCTGTCTGGATCTTTTTCAAGACGGCTTTTGTAGGACTTTCACTGGCTGCGATACTTTTTCCGTTTATTAATTCAGGGAATTTTAATGATGACACCTCAGATAGACCTTTGCTTCATGGTGCTTTTAAAAATTTAGATGCCGATTCAGATATTCAATATGTTTTCTTTCACCGGAACAGCTATCTTATTCTCATGGACAAAAATGAAAAGATGGTGGATTTTCATTATGTACAGAGATCAAAGAATCAGCTTATTCTCGAAGATTATACAAACAAAAAGACAAAGGTTGATTATGTGTACCAGAAAAAAGATAGTCTTCTCACACTCAGCTTTAGAAAATACATGATAAAGACCAAAGAATTGAACTGGAGAAAGATGAATGCTTTAAAACCTCTTTTCCATGCGGTTATAGAAGATACGGAATAGACTGCAAAAAGATTTCAGACATCAGATTTAAGATTGTCAATGGTGAATTTTGCTTCGCAAGTGAAAAGTGAATTTTTTAGGGAACTATGAGTTTTCAGGTATTAGAAAACCCGAACCCCGCATCTCGAAACTCTCAAATCCTAAAACGCTCCGACTCTCAAACTCAATTATCTTTTGCTTTTAAAGAATTCCTTGACGATAGTTGAACATTCATGTTCCATCACTCCGGTTACGATTTCTGTTTTTGGATGCAGAGAAAGGTGTTTGTTGATAAATCCTCTCTGTTCATCTCTTGCACCAATCACCACTTTGGAAATCTGTGACCAGGAAAGTGCACCCGAGCACATCACACATGGTTCTAGTGTCACATAAAGTGTACAGTTGATCAGATATTTGCCACCAAGAAAATTCGCAGCGGAGGTGATTGCCTGCATTTCTGCGTGGGCTGTCACGTCGTTCAGGGTTTCGGTAAGGTTGTGGGCTCTTGCAATGATGCGGTTATTGGAAACCACGATACATCCGATGGGAACCTCATCTTTTTCTAATGCAGCTTCTGCTTCCTGCAGGGCCATCTTCATGTAATATTCGTCGGTAAACATTTAATCTTCAATCGTTAATGTTAAAGGAAGTCTGAGGCTGTGTCTTACCGGATCTCCATTGATAATCGCCGGAGAAAATTTTTCCGAAACAGAGTACAGCGCGATCTCAGCCTGTCGGTTGAATGTGAAATTATCCCCTTTTGCATGGACATTGCTGATGCTTCCGTCTTTTTCCACAATAAAAGCCACGTCTGTTTTTACGGTTTTGGCTTCGGTGTAAACAGCGGGTGTGTAAAAAAGATGGGCCACTTCCTGTCTCAACGTATTAAAACCACCCGGATAATCAGCGGGCTTCTCAAAAACGGCCGGTTTCCCGGTGTTGTTTTCTGATATGCCTTTTGGGTTTTTCAATGATTGCAGATCTTCAAGGTTTCTAACTTTAAGCAGAGCGCCAATCATCGCAACATTTTCAATGCTGTCCATCTTTTTCATGAAAAGAACAAAATCAAGTTTTATATTGGCTTTCCTGAAAGAGTCGGGTTCCAGGTCAAATTTCTTTTTAAACTCTGTATTTAGCATACTCCGGTGTTGGTTGTAATAGTTTTTTACATTCCGGAATTCTTCTTTCTGCTGGGAAAAGCAAAAGGAAGAAATAAGGCAGAACAGGTAAAGAAATAAAGCTTTCAAAAGAGTATATTTATGTAAATATAATTAAAATAAATGAGCTTTTTGTTCTTGTTAATTAGCTTTCAAAATAACGGTTTAGGGACTCCTGAAGATGGGTGCGGATGTCATCAACTAAACCTTTAGGTTCCAGGACCGTGACTTCTTTTCCATACGAAAGAATTTCCTGCATAAAATCATAAGTAGGGTGGAGGAAGAACTCAAAATAGATTTCTTCCGGTGTTTCTTTGGTTTCTTTCTGAGACTGGTGAAGCGGAAAACTTCTGATGTATTCTCCCTGATGTCTGCTGCATTTCATGACGATTTTCTCCGGATTCTGCTCTGCCAGATTCATAACGCCGAAAGCATTTTTGAAATGTTCTCTGAAATTGTAATTGTACTTTTCACGGAATTTATTGTCGCTCACATCCAGATAGTTGACCCTGTCCAGACCAAATGACTTCAGAACTTTGTCTTTGGTGTCAATAGCGATGAGGTACCATCTGTCTTTGGATTCCTTTAAAGCCAAAGGATGTACTTTCCGGGAAGTCATTATTTTATTTTTGTAGTTGTAATGTTCAAAGCTTACCACTCTTTTATTACGGATGGCGAAGAAAAGATCATAGAAATGCTCAATTCCGGTAGGTTTTCTGCTTTCGAAAAAGATAAAATCTGAAAAATTCGGATGAAGGTTCAATGCATTACTTACCTGAAAAGATTCCAATAGCTTCTGGTTGTATTCATCCACTTCCATGATGGGACGGCTTTCGATGTAATACCGGTTATCTCCCTTCTTTTTATTGTGAATGGAAAGATTAAAAAGATCGGAAATCTCACGAATATCCCTCTGCAATGTGCGAATCGAGTAGCTCTTGATCCCTGCATCCTGAAATTCGAAAGAGTTGAGAAGATAGTCCTCCAGCTGGGAATAAGTAGCAGGAGAACTTTCTAATCTTTTTATAATTAAGGCATATCTTGTCAGATAAAAATCTTTTTTCATTCGTCTATAATTTATGCTGCAGCAAGCTGCGTTTCATGGTAAAATTTTATAAGACAAATATATAGGCTTAATGCGACAAAACGTGTCGTGTTTTAATTTTATGTGGCTTTTTTTAAGCCAGTAGCATGAAATAATTTCACGCTACTGGTTTATTGGATTTTCTATTTTTTCTTTTTTAGAGGCGCTTTTGGTGAGGAAATTCCTTTTTTGAGATCCGTAAAATTCCCGTAATCATCTCTCATAATTTTTATCTGGTTATGGAGATACCTTATTCCAGGATCATTGTAATCCATAATGTTCTGTGTGGTTCTTATTTTAAACATTAAATAGTTGTCATGATCCTGCTTGATCACTATTTTAAGACATTCATAGTATTCCTTTGCTAAAGAAATGGCATCTTTTCTTAAGAAGTAGGCCAATTCTGTTAAAGTGTGGTAACCATAATCATTGTTTTTATTAAGGACTTTTATTGCTTTTTTGTTAGCATTATTATAGTCCTGTGCCGTATTCATACTTTCATTGCAGGCGGCAATATATTCTCCTTTTGTTTGTGTGCTGTTTATTTTATAAGAATTCGGGAAGTTTTTATATTTCAAAATTACATTATCTCGGTTCTTTTTGGTGTCATCATATCTTTTTTGCATGGTCTTGATGAGATTGTTGAGTCCGGCTAGAATGTTCTCTTTTTTACCGACTGTGATACCATTAAAAAAGATAGCGCCGGTAGAACCCTCCATAAAGCTGATGGTCTTTAAAACGCCAGATTTATATTCTGGTGAATTTTCGGGCAGGTCATTCCCTAAAATTTTTTCACGATCAACTTTATAACTCTGTTGCTCTGCGGTATTAAAAAATAAATGTTGAAGCCCAAGCATATGTCCTATTTCATGACAATAAGTGAATTTTTGATCAATATTTCGTACAAACACCATAAGTTTATAGTAATTGAGAGGATCTGGCTTACTATAGGCTCCGGAATCAGGGTTTGAAGATAAATAATCATTGAGGATAATAATTCCGCCTGTATAATTCTTTTTCCGGGAAGCTAAATAAGTTTGATATTCCTCAAAAATAACAGTGTCCAGATTGTTGTTTTTATCCGGTTCGCCAATGTCTTTTTGGTTTTCTACAATCACTTCGTCTGTACCCTTTTTACCAAAATATTTTTTGGCTGTCCATTCTGTTTTATCAAATGCGTAATAATAATCATCAAGATTAGCCGTTGCAAGGTTATCAAACATATCCTGGTTTTCAATATCCACTTCATATCCTGCCTGGTTTAAAGAATTGTTATTAAGGTATTTCAGAATATCAGCCTTTACAAATTTTTGGAAAAGATTCTTCGCTTTTGTCGCTTGGGTACCGTCAGAAGATACCAGTGCAATAATTCTGAACTTTATTTTTTGAATTTTATTTTCCATCATCGTAAATCCTCCCACTTTAATAGGTTTGTCTCCGGAGCTCTGCTGAAGAATAAAATAATTGTTTTCGGGACTTTCTTTGAGGCATTTTATTTTTAAGATGAAGATTTCTTTGTCTGCTGTTAAGCTTTTTTCCGTCTTATTACCTGTTTTAGTACCTCCTACAATTTCGAAATCATAGAATTCGTCTCCGGTAATACTTATCGCCTCTGATGTGATGGCAGTGGCAGTGGTAAGATTTACTTCAAGAGAAAGTTGGATAGATTGAGTGGGTTTTATTAAAACCCAGGGGATATCAACTTTTTTCCCTGATTCTATTATAGGATAGTTTTCTTTTATGGTGTCGTTGACTCCTGTTTTGTCCGTAGCGGGTACTATATTTCCCAAATCCCTGGGATCATTAGCATTAAAAGGTTTTTTGTAATAATATTCCAGTTCCGAGATATTTACATCTTGTATTTTCTGTACGTCGCCGCTGGAAGGATCTATATCAATCCAATCAAAGCCGAATTCGCCGTTGTAAGGAGGTGTAGTTCTTACTTTGATGTAGTAATTGGCCGTGTTTATAAAAGTTTTCTTTCTACGGGCTTTATAAACATCAATATCAGCAATACCAATATTGGCCGGGTATCGTATATCTATATTTTTCATTTTAAAAATTTTTGATTTGGGTAAAAAAGCGGCGGAAAAAATTCCGCCGCCATTTATGAAAATTATTTGTTGATAATATTGGTTGGTAAGGTGGTTGGCTTTGTGCCTGCCTCAAGAGTCGCTTTATCCAGCAGTTTGAATGGACTCGTGGTTTCCAGCTCCTTCGGATTCTCACAGTTTTTAGGATCATCTTCAGGGAACATTGGAAGAGCCTGTTCTACTTCCAGACCTACAGACTTGGCCTGAAGGATCGTAAGTGTAGTAGGGATTCTTGTGATCCAGAATTTACCCTGAGCTTCGCCGGTTGGCTTTCTCAATTCGTCTACGATAGACATGTACAACGGATCTCCGATAACAGGAACTTCTCCTCCGCTCCAGATTTTTCCGGTACTCATGAAGAACTGTACGGCGTCTTCAAAACCAGGTTTCACGGTTACGATTACCCTTGCCATACCTGCCTGAAGGAAGTTTCTGAATAATGGATCTACACTTTGCGTAAGATACATTTCCTGCCATCTCTTTCTGTCTGCCCAGTAGTATGGGTAGAAGGTATAATCCATAATACTCCACTCGAATGCCTGTTCCATAAACTTGGCTAAAGCGGTGTACTGTTCAAGATTTTCGCTCAGAATGACTTTGAAATCACTCATTTGACTTCCTGAAGTGAACGACTGTCCTAAAGTAGTCAGATAATCCTGAAGAAGATAAGCGATACAGTTGTGTTTCAGAATCACAGATTCCATTTCACGGTAGAAATTCCCAAGCTTTTCTTTGTTTTCAGCCTCTTCTTCTTTTGCTTTATCCTGCAGTTCCTTCTGTTTTTCAAGGAAAATAGCATACGCTTCGTCATACGCCTTGATGATGGCTGTAAAGTTTTCCTGAATCCATGATTTCATAAACGCCTGGGAAAGCTTACATGTAATTTCGAAGGCAATATTCACCGAGTCAATATTGATACATCTGTAGGCAAAATCGTAAGAACCTACTACGTTCTGTGGCGTGAAATACGCGGTAGAATCAATAGAAGTACCTCCATTTGAGAAAGGAACCATTCCTCCCGCAAAGTTGTTGGTATAAAGTGTACTGGTTCCTTTTCTGTTTCTTTCAAAACCATAGAACATTTTTACACTGCTTGCTTCGTAGTTCACAGGAATGTCGATAGATCTGTGTCTGTATTCCTCGTTTCCGTTTACTTTTTCCCATTGTTTTCCCAGAATAAGATTGATAGGAGACTTTGGAAGTTCGGTAAGTTTCACGTTGTAAATATTAGCCCAATATTCAATCTGATCTTTGGTGGCAACCTGAGCACTCGCCATGCCCCATGGTTTTTCAGCTTTTCTTGGATCTGCCGGAGCGGTAAGTGTGTCCGCTTTCGATACTGCAGTCGCCAAAGTATGAAGTCTTGCCGGTTCCGGGATCATGAATTCAAACATCGTACGTTTACCGTAGTTGTAGATCTGGTTTTTCATTTTCTTATCTACCCATCGGTATACTCCCGTAATATGCTGAGGATTTTCCTGAGAGGCCTGACCTCTGTTGTCAAATTCGTGAACGTTGGTTTCCGTGTATTCTTTAATGATCTTCTGTACACGCTCTTTGTTGATTTTCGTAAGAACACGTTCCATAGCACGTTCTGTAATCTCCTGAGATTTTTTCACGGCCTGTTTGGTACTGTCCTGCTGCGAAGTATTGTTTGCATAGCTTCCACCAATCTCGTACTTCATTACTTTTGTATCGTACGTAAATTTGGTGGTGGCAGTAATTTCCTGCTCTTTTTTAAGTTCCTGAGCAATTTCAGTCTGCATTTCATTTCTGTCTGCTTTTGTAGTGTCAGAAATCTTCTCACTTTCAATAGATTCCGAAGTCGTATCAGTGATTTCTGAATAATCTCTCGCTACAGAAGACTTATGACGAAGCTCGCTGGCCATCACATTTTCAATATTAGAGACTTCTCCCGGAACGTATGCATGAACGCTTTGCTCCACTTTAAGATAATCTGCAATACCCAATCTCTTTACACCAAAATGTTTAGGAATGAAAGTTCCCGGTTTAGGATTTTCAATTCCACCGCCCGGATTTCCGGTTTCATCTTTAATATCTTCAACATATAAGACGTCAGTATAGGCCTTGTTAGGTTCTAATCCGGAAAGGTCCAGTGAAGCCTCTTTACCGTTGTTAAAGTAGATTTTAATCTGAATGTTTCGGATGTATTTGCTGAACTTACCCACCATAATTGACGCAAGGGTCACTTTATTGTCGACTACTTCGATATTGTTATAGCTTTCGTCAAAATTACCTACATCTGAGATCATTGATAATTTGGCGGATGCTATTCCCCAGGCTGTGCTTTCTGCCTGATAATAGAACGTAAGATAGGCCGGGCTGCCTGCAAAAACACTTCCCTGAGGGGTAGCTTTTAAATAATAAGATCTTGGCGTTACCTTAGCTGCATATTGTGTAAAAGAATCAGCTACAGGGACAAGGATTCCTCCAAGGCTGGCAAATGTCTGCTCCTGAGCCGGTGTTTTATTATACAGGGTTTGAGATTTTGCAGCATGTTCCTCGTCGATTTTTTCAAAAACTTCAGGATACGTGTCAAACTCATCGGTGATGGAAACTACCACTCCTCCAAGCTGAAGCTTTCTGTCGGATACCACACTTATTTTGGTGAAATCAAAACCGTCCTCAGGTTTTTGTCCGCTGGTTAATGCGGTAAACTTATCAACGAAGATTTTTAGAGAATTCAATGAAAGTATTTCTGTAAAATCCCCGAAGTTGATCTCATTCTTATACGTGAAAACGAATGGAGGAATAGAAGGCTCTTCAAGCTTTGCATACAAAGCATTGATTTCTTGCTCTGTCATTTCCTTTGTGATCTGGGCCTGAATTTCTTTCAGTTGAGCTCTGTATCTGTCAAGTGCCGGCTGATTGGCGGCAAGATATTCTTTGTAAGCCTCATCATATGCTTTGTTTCTTGCTTTCTGATAAATTTTCTGTACTTTTTCCAGCTCAGATTTCAGCACATTTAGACTGTCTTTTTCTAAGTTAAGATTGGTAAGTTCCTGAATCTTTTCCCCTTCGGCTTTTAGTTGTTCTTTAGCAGGAACAGAAAGAACGGCTTTGGTTTCGTTAATAGGATCGTCTCCAATCGCAGATTTTCCTACAGTGAAAGGCTGACGTGAAGCAGGATTTCCTGTTCCGGAACCTTCGCCTTCGTAGCCGTCTCCAAAAAATTTCATTGGAAGAACAATTCTTGCTTCAAGTGCTTTTGCTTTAAGATCAGAACCGTTTATTTTCACCAATTCGTCTGTTGATTGCAGAGTACATACATATCCGAAATGAAGAGCTTTTAAGATGTGGGCTACAGCTTCTTTTACATAAAAATTATTCTGAGAGGCCGTTTGATACATCAGGTTGTCCCATAAAGCGCTTAGCTGATCTTTAGTTGTGGTTTCATAAGCGTTGACTGCTGCACTTTCTTCCTGCGGAGTCAGGGTTTCCAGTTTTGAGATTTTTCTTCCTATTTTCAAAGCTTCCGCGAAGCTTCCTTCCTCTACTTTAAGTTCTGTTTCATAGCCGGCAGGATTGAAAGACTTTGAAGCGCGTTCCATAGCCTGGAATTTTGCCAGTGCCGAATCAGCAGGATTGATATAAGAATCGAAATAGCTGGTTAAACCTGTTTGAGGTCTGTGGATGAAACCTAAGTTTTTACCTTTAGTTTCCGTTAATTGTGGATTTCTAAGGCTTACAAATCTGAAAAGAGTCTGTGAAGCGTTGTTGGTGGTGTCGTTTGTTGCCATTTTAATATTGTGTTGTTGTGTTTGTTATTAATCAGTTCTTTTTGTGTATTCCAGAGTGATGCTGAAGGAGTTAATGACAGAGTAATCGTAATCAGGTTCTTTCAGAAATTCAATTTTGATGAGTTTTGTTTCTACAGAAATGAAAATCTGGCTTCTCCATTGGTTGCCGGCGAATGCCATATCAAAGGCCCACCATTCGGTAAACATTTCGTTGGAAACGATGGTTTCAATGTCCGGAATATACTTTCCGAGATCAATCTCTCCGGTTCTTGGAATCTGATCGAAAAACAGAGTCTGTCTGTACACCGGTTTGCCATTGATCCAGGTTCCTTCCGTTCTTACTTCCTGGCGGGTATAGGACATTTTTTTGTCTACATACTGCTTTTGGATATAGTCGTTTGCTTCTGCATAATCACCGTAATATTGTGCTCCTGAAAGCCCCCTGGGTTTGCCCAAAGATGATATATGGGTAATCATAATAGGTTCTTCAATATTAGAGTCTATTACAATTCCTTTCATATCCCGGCCATTATAATAAGCCAGAGTAGCTCTTGCTTGATCCATAGACAGTTGCGAAGAAGGACCGGATACATAAATAGCCTCATTGGAAAGATCTATCCGGGACATGATGATATTTTGTTGAGTGTTCACAGAGGCGAGGGTCATTCCTGAAGGATAAAACCCGATTTCATTTTTTACCCCTGTATCTCTGTTATTTCTATAGATAAGATTGTTTTCTTCAGGCTGCTCCGTCATCAGCTCCAGATTTCCAGAAATAGGCTTGTTGGCTTCTGTTCCTGATAATGGAATGTAGGTTCCTGAAGAGGTAGATTTTCCTTCCCATCCGATGGTTCCGTCATCTTTTGCCACAAGATTCCTGGTGAAATTGATATTCGCTGCCGGAAGATTAGAAACAATCAATCCTGAAGTTTTGATATTCCCCGCTACCTCAAGCGCTTCCGAAGGGTTCTGCGTTCCAATACCCGTTTTATCATTACTGTGATAAATACTGCTGCTTGTAAAACTGGATCCGTTCCAGTAAGGGATATTGTAAGACTGCAGATTGAGCTTTGAGTAATTGGTGGTTTCACCGTTATGGGCAATAATATAAAAGCCGGTTCCTGTCTGTGGCCTGTTAAGTTTGGCATTTAGAGCATCTTTCAGCCCGCTGATGCTATCCTGGGCAATGCTTTCTTCCTTATGCCAGTAAGCATCCTGCCATTCCCAGAACTGTTCCTGAGTGGGAACATCTCCATTTTCGAAGTATTGTTTTATTTCCTGTTTTGTTTTCATTGTGTGGTCTTTGGGTTTACATGTCACTGATCAGAGTTCCTCCGATAACCCTTGTTTTAGGATCAAATGAATCCGGATAATACTGGGTGTATCTGTCCAGTTTTACAGTATTGACATCGGGGTTATAGTTAAATGCGTTTGGGCCGATCTTTGCGACACTTGCAGGGATATATATTCCGCTGAGTCTGTTAGAAGCAAAGGCAGAATCTTTAATTTCTTTAACGCTTTCAGGGATTACTATTGAGATTAGCTGGTTAGATGCAAAAGCACGTTGACCAATAATGGACACATTTTCAGGAATGGTTAAAGCTTTTAATGCATTGCTGCTGAAAGCATCTGCTCCGATGGTGAGTAAACTGCTGGCAAGGGTTAATTCGGATATGCCCATTCCAGTTGCAAACAGATCAGGAATATGCAGTGTTCCGGGTTTTATAAAGATCCTTCTGACCTGTAAATAAGCCAGCGAAGCGTTTCCTGCTTCATCTGTTTCTGCATAAAAGTCGTTTAAACGGGGAAATCCGTTTTCCAGACCTGCAATTTTGGTCATTTCTATTTTCTCATCCTTATGCCAGTAAGAGTCCTGCCATTCCCAGAAATGGTCTTGTGTAGGCTTGTCTCCGTTCTCGAACTTGAGCCTTAATTCTTGTTTTGTTTTCATAATAAAAACGATGTGATTTTGTTTTGGGTTAATAAATTGGTTATAATTTGAAAGTCTTTTATTGATTCTCTTTTGGTGTTTACATGTCCTTAATTTTTCGGGTTTTATCTATTTTCAGACATAGTTCTGGCTGTCCGGCATTTTGTGAATGATGGATTCAAAGGTGTTTTTGAATGATTATGGGATGATGTCGGGTGTCTTGATTTGGTGTTTCAAAGATAATTCCGGACAGCGTCAGAACTTGTCGTGTTAGAATGGATTTAGTAAATATCTTCTTCAGGAATACCATCTGTGAAATCTTCCCTGAAAAAGTTTTCAATGTCGTTGAGATAGTTCTCATAGTCCATCTCTGCATGTTCAATGTCACTCCATTCAATAGTATAGAGATCTTCATCGAAAAGTATATCTGGATTGTGATCTGGTGTTTCCATGTTGGGTGTCTTAAAGTTGAGGTTATGTTTTAAACATATTTCTGGCTGTCCAGCATTGATAAATGTTGAATTCAAAGGCTTTTTAAAATTTTAATGATTGTTTTTTTTTGTCTTTGTTTATACTTCAAAAGTAGTGAGAGAAGACGACAAAACTTGACGTGTTTTAAAAACTTTTTATTAATTTCAAATATTATCTTTTAAGCTTATATTGAGTCATTATAAGGTAAAAAGCTTATATTTTATTTCTGATCAGTTTTTGTACAATCTGGTTCAGAGTTTCCCGGTTATCATCAATATAGCTCAATCCCGCCTGGATCAGATTTTCAATATTGGATCTTCTTACATTGTCCATACCCGGAGAGGCATTTTTTAAAGAAGGATTCAGGCGATAATAATTTTTCTGATTCCGTTGTCCCAAAGTCTGAAACATCTGGCACAACTGATAATCTACAGTTTCAGCATTAGCAGACATCAGAATATCAATGATTGGATTTACCCAACCGATTTTTCCGGACTTCTGAAGCTTTTTAAAAGAATAAGGTCTTGCCTCAATCCCCGTTCCGATAGAAACCATGATCATGTCATTCACGCCGGGATGATTGGCTTTCTGATGATTTTTCAATACTTCCGCAAAAGGAATTTTTCTTGCTTCCGCATAAGCACAGAGAGAAGGATTGTTGGCAAACATACCGCCGTCTATCAGACTGAAAATCTGTCCATACATAGATTTAATCTGTACAGGACTGAAATAGGTAGGCGCCGCCGAAGTCGCTCTGCAGATATCTTTTACATAAAAATTATCTGTGCTCAGATTAGCCTCCCAGGAATTGAAAAGCTTGGCTCTTCTGTTTTCTATGTCATAACTGGTTATTAAACATGGTTTTATAAATTCTTTAAGTTCTAAGTGTCCAAAAAAGTCATTCAAGTTTTTTTCAAGTGATTCCTGGGAAATTTTTTCATTCAGCAGGCCAAACGGATTGACCAGCTTTTCCCAGAAAGAAACCTGAAAGATGTCGCCGCCCCTTTCAGCGTATAATTCCAATCCTTTCTGGATAGAATATTTCGCTTTTCGGTGTTCATCGGGACATAGAATGATAGAAGCGATCAGTCCACCTGTGCTGCTTCCGGCTACCAGATCAAAATAATCACCGAGTTTGGCGCCCGGATTATCATGATACTGAAGCTGCTCTTCTATGTAGCGGAGAATAATACAGGTAATAATTCCCCTTATTCCGCCCCCGTCCAAAGAAAGAATGGTTGTCTTTTTCATGTGATGTTTTGTTGGTTTTTAAAAGATAATACCAGAGTCCTGAGACAACTAAAACCAACGTTCTGCCCTTGAAAACAGATGCTGGTTTTAGTATTGAAATCTCAGTTTACTAACATTTTTCTTATAAAACAAAGGTAGGCCGGGGAAGCGACAGAACTTGTCGTATTATAATTATTTTCAAATAAAAGGGAATTAAAATAGAATATAATTTTGCTTATCCCTCGGCATCTTTGATAGTGTTCGCCAGCTTGTTTTGATAAGCCCTTTTTTAGTCTGGATGTTCTTTTTTTCGAAGTGGGGAAGGTCTTTGAAAGTCTTCCAGTTTCCGCCCCAATCCCAGCCGTGTCTGGCGAAAATCTTGACACATTCGTACCAGTCGGCTACCTGATCATTGTCCCAGTCTTTTGCCGTGTCCCAGCTCGCTGTTTTTCCATCGATCATGAGGCAGATATCAACAGCAAGACCATAATTGTGAATGCTTTGGCCGGCTTTGGCATTCGTTACTTTTTTTCCGGCCGTTATCCTTCCTATAGCATACAGTTTTTCCTGTTCCTCAAAAGATCTCAGGCCCTGTGTGATTCTGACTTTTGCTCTTCCGGTAAGGGCTTCATCGCATTCTTTGATGATTTGTTTTACTTCATCCCTTACGAAAGGATGCAGTTTGTTGATTCTCTCTGTGGTTACTTTGTCCATAATGCTTATTGTTATGATGCAAAAGTATACATCAGGGGCGACGAAACTTGACGTGTTTAATTAAATTTTTAAATACAAAATGTATTATTTGTTAATAAATTACAGTTATAGCAGCAGTGAAATAGAATTTTATAAGTTTTTCAAATTAAGTTTAAATAGGATCAGAAAAATGAATACAAGAAAAGATAATTGACTGTATATTTGTAAAAAACCCGCTCATTAAGATGTAAAAAATGAAATGAGCAAATGATAAAAACACAACACTTCAATGCATACTATTTTACCTTTTTTCCTGGCCATGATAGCCGCTATCGTATTGCTGAATATGTGGGCCACCAAGCTGAAAATCGCTTACCCGATCCTTTTGGTCGTCTTTGGTCTGCTGGTAAGTTTTGTCCCCGGACTTCCCGTTGTCAAGGTAGATCCGGACCTTATTTTCTTCATATTTTTACCACCCCTTCTTTTTGAAGCTTCCTGGGCTATTTCCTTTAAGGAGATGAAAAGATGGTGGCGTATTATCGGCAGTTTTGCTTTTCTTGTGGTATTTTTTACTGCGCTGTCAGTAGCGGTAGCTGCTAATTATTTTATTCCCGGATTTACAATCGCTTTAGGGTTTTTGCTTGGAGGAATTGTTTCTCCACCGGATGCTGTAAGTACCGGCGCCATTATGAAATTTGTAAAGATCCCGAAAACCACTTCCGCTGTTCTGGAGGGAGAAAGTTTATTAAATGACGCCTCCTCCCTGATTATTTTCCGTTTTGCACTGATAGCTGTAGGAACAGGGCAATTCGTATGGCAGGAAGCCTCCCTGAGTTTTTTATGGATGGTCATCGGAGGTGCCGGAATCGGGCTGCTGCTGGGTTGGATCTTCGTACAGGCTCATAAAAGGCTGCCTACAGATGCATCTTCTGATATAGCAATGACCCTCATAGAACCTTACATTATGTACTGGGTGGCAGAACAGTTTCACAGTTCAGGAGTGCTTGCCGTGGTGTGTGGAGGGTTGTTTATGTCGGCAAGACGTCTTATATTTTTGAACAGTGCGAGCAGAATAAAAGGGCACAGCGTATGGGAAAGCTTTGTATTTATCCTGAATGGTGTCGTTTTCTTACTCATTGGTCTCGAGCTTCCTGAAATTGTGGGAGGGCTGCGTTCCGAAGGAATTCCTTTAGGTATCGCCATTAAATATGGAATACTGGTAACCGTTGTGCTTATTCTGGCAAGAATTATCAGTGCGTATGCTGCGATGTTGGCTACATATATATTCCGGCCGAGCGTGGCTCCAAGAGCATCTACGAGAATGCGAAGTCTGCTGATGCCTCTTTTTCTGGGCTGGACGGGTATGAGGGGTGTAGTTTCACTGGCGGCCGCATTAGCTATTCCTATTACCCTTAGCAATGGTGAACCTTTTCCTAACAGAAACTTGATCTTGTTCATCACATTTGTGGTTATTCTGCTTACTTTATTGGTGCAGGGGCTTACGTTACCATATATTATCAGTAAAGTACGGGCATTGAAGGATTTTATGAACGAAGAGGAAGAAGAACTCACAAGATTGAAAATAAAAAAGGAACTGAAGGAACACGTTTATCAATTTCTTAAAACAAAACATGAAAACGAACTTCAGGGTAACGCAGGAATAGAAAGAATGCTAAAACATTGGGAAGAAAAAACAAAAGCCAACGATGATGGCTGGATGAGTGAAAAAAATAAAATCATCTTTGTGGAAATGCTGGAAAGCCAGCGACAGTACCTTTCAGAGCTGAATAAAGATGTTACCATTAATGAAGAAGTGATCCGTCAGCATTTATACCAGATTGATCTGGAAGAAGAAAGGTTGAAGATGATTTAATGAGGTCGTAAAGACAGAAGCTTTCCAGGACATTGAAATGATTTTTTTAAGACAAAATCAGGAAGCAAGTGCATGGGTTAAAGACGATATGAGATACCCGAGAATAGTATTTTTTTATATTATTTTTATTTCCTCTCATACTTCCAGTGTCTGGCTTTTCCTTCGGTTATCCATTCCAAAGACTGTTCCATTCTTTTGTTTCTGGTCGCTTCGGTTTTGGCCTCGGTGATCCAGTTGATATACTCTTTTCTGAAAGACGGTGATCCTTTTTCAAAAACTTCTGCAGCTTTTTTATTGTCATTCAAAGCATCTTGAAAATAATCAGGAATTTCAGTTTCCGTTTTGGATGGCGGTGCTTTTTTTAGGGTCACGCCCAGATCAGTAAGCTCCATTGCTTCCCTGATAGCCTTTTTAAGCTGAGGTTTTGATGGAAGATCTTCAATTTTAGTGATCTTTCCCAGACTGAACATCGAGTTCTTTTCAATATCTCGGGTAATCTCTTTCATTGTTTTCATCTCCTTTTCCAGCCAGAATCCAAAAGTACAGTGCTGCTTGAAAGAAGCCATTGCACAGAGGTTCTTTCCCTGATAAAGAAAATGCGGAAAACTCCACTTCATGGTTTCCTCTGCATCAGGACAGAATTCATGAACCGTTTCCCGGATATACTCTAAAACAGGTTTTGCAAAATCCTTGGATTTTTCAATATAAGCGTCTATTTTCGGGCTGTGTTTTTCCATGTGTTTTACTGAAATAATTGAACGGATTCATTGACAAGGAATTTCACCTGATCTGGTCTTCCTCTGTCATTCTTAGGATTATTGCTGTAACTTCCGGTTCTTACGATCACCATATTGTGTTCCGGAACCATGATGATATATTGGCCCTGTAATCCAAGGAAATAATAATGTTTGATGGGATTGTCATAATTGATCCAAAGCCCCATTCCGTAGATCTCCTGTGATTTTTCAGTCGGTGTTCTCATTTGTTCAATAAAATCTACATCGAGGATTTGTTGTTCCCCAACTTTTCCATCATCTAAAAACAGCTGTCCCAGTTTTGCATAATCTCTCGCATTCGAGTGAATGCAGCAATATGTTTTTTCCATCCCGTGATTATCAGTGCTCCAAGAGGCGTTTTGTTCCATTCCCAGCGGGATCCAGAATTTTTCAGATAAATAGCTGGATAATGTTTGATTCAAAGCCTTTTTTAAAGCAAATCCGAGAAGTTGAGTGGCCCCGCTTTGGTATTGAAAACGGCTGCCGGGTTGTTCCTGAAATTTTCTTGAGAATACGGCTTTGATGAGATTCCTGCCGTAATAAGCTTTGGCATTCGGGAGAAAAGGATTATTGTAATCTTCATCCCAGTCGAGTCCGGCTTCCATCCGGGCTAAATTCTTAAGCGTAACCTCACTTCCGAATTCTTTTTCTTTAAATTCAGGATAAAAATCAGAAAGCTTATCATCGATATCTTTGATGATACCTTCTTCCAGTGCTTTTCCCAGAAGCATTACGGTAACGGCTTTAGCCATTGAAAAAGAATTGGTCTGTGAAAGCTGGTTGTAACCGTCCCAATACTGCTCATGAAGAATTTTTCCGTTTTTTATAACCACAAAAGCCGCCGTTTTGGAATGTTTCAGATTTTCAATTACATTTTCAGGCAGTTCTTTTTTATTGTATTCAGGATCTTCCGTCCAGAGTTCCGGCTCTTCGGTAGCGATGAGATTTCCCGGGAAAAACTTTCCATCATCGATGAAGGCGCTGGACCTTCCTTTAAGATACGTTTTCGAAATCCCACTGAATAAATAGTCATATCCCAAAAGATAAACTGCGGCTACCCCTATGGCTGCTCCGCCTATTACATATTTTAATGCCTTCATATGATCATGAGTATCAGTCTCAAACAAATTTAAAATAATTTTGATAAGAAAAGGAGAAAGAAACGGTAAATAAACTATTTTTGCGATTATTGATGAAAAATATGACCAGAAAACTCATTGTATTCGTGTTTTTCATTTTTTCAGTGATGGGAGCCGCCCAGACCTATAAAATGATAGACACCGCAGACTATTTGCAGAGAAAAGAATTTTTAAAAAGTTTTGCCGGAAATAACGAAATTTTTATAAAAAAATTGAGATCGCAGTATTCCGGGAAGACAGGTTCTGAACTGTCTAAAATCTATAAGGAATTCGGAACAGATTTTGAAAAGCAGGTGAAAAACAAAGATTTTATTTTTAAATCTGAATTTGAAACGGAAATCAAAACGCTGATACAGCGCCTGAAAAAAAATAATCCCAAAATCCCTCAGGACCTTAAAATTTTGGTAGCAAGAGATAATACACCCAATGCCTACTGCCTTGCGGACGGAACTTTTGTAATCAATATGGGACTGTACAACTGGCTTAACGGTGAAGACCAGATCGCTGCCGTGATTACGCATGAATTAGGCCATAAGATCGATGAACATTCGCTCAAAACATTTTTAAACATCATCGAACAGGATCAACTGGATAAAATGACTGTGCAAAACCTGAAAGAAACAACGGTAAGCCGCAGCCAGACTCAGAATAAAAAAGCTTTTGACATCCTTAAAAACCGAGCGTATAAAAAAGGGATAGAAAGAAGAAAGCAGGAAATGCAGGCAGATTCGCTTGGCTACGTGATTTTTAAGAATAGTGATTTTAAAAAGAATGAATATATAAACGCGCTTCAGCGGTTGCAGGATTTTGACACCATTTCTCCGCGTGAACTGAAGATAGAAACCTACAAAAAACTTTTTGATCTTCCCAAACAGACTTTTAACGAAAAGTGGATGAAGAAGGAAGATTTTTCGCTGTACAATTATAATTTTTACAAAGAAAAGCTGGATAAAGATTCCCTGGCCTCCCATCCCGAAATGTCCAGAAGGATTGAAAAGCTGAAGAAAATATTCCCTGAACTTAAACCTTCGGTGGAATCGGAAAAGCCTTCTGAAACTTTTACAACCCTGAAAAAAATGGCCAGAATGGAGATTCTTCCCAATTATTTTCACTCCGAAGATTACGGACTGGGAATTTATGCCTCGATGCAGTTTCTGCAGGATGGTGAAGAGGAAAAGTATTACAAAGGCTGGCTGGGCAAATGTTTCTCCAAAATATATGAAGCCCGGAAAAATTACAACCTGAATCGTTATCTGGATCGGATAGAACCCAAAAATCAAAGTGAAAGTTATCAGCAGTTTCTGAACTTTATGTGGAATCTGAGCCTTGATGACATCAAAAATATAGCAGACTTTTACCAGAGCAGCTACCAAATGAAAGAATCCTGATGCATAATCAGGATTCTTGTTTATTCTAATAGTTCAGTTTTTCTAAACGAAGCTTATTGAACTTTTCTTTTTCGTTGTATTCACGGAGAAGAATGTATCCTTCTTTTCCGACGTATGGCGTAACGGCATAATTGTCTTTTTCAGAAATAGGAATGATTTCCTGCTTGAATTTGCCATCGATCACCGTATTAATGAAAAGGTTCCATTTTTTCTGTCTGGTGACTTCATCTTTCTGATAGTCGCGATAAAAGAATACCACATCTTTTCCACCGTTGAGGTATTGGGAGAAAAGGTAATCACTGTTTACCCATTTTGACTTTTCCTTCTCAAAAACCTGGATATTTTTAATCTTGAAATCCTTATCCGTATAAACGTACACCAGGTCCGTGGTTTTAGGAGCATTGTACTGTCCCGCCGGTTTGTATTTTTCTGTAAGAATTCCTACACTTCCGTCATTCATAAAGTACATATCTTTCGTTTGAAGCATATAGCCGCTTTCTACCATACCATGGGCATTGATCTTCGGAAGATAGGAGGCGAAATCCGGCTTGAAATTGATCTCTTTCGTATCTACAGTAAAATCTGATTTATTGATCATCATTCTGGCGTACCCAATATAATCATTCTTTGTAAAATTTCTTCCCAGAAGAACAATTTTGTCGTCAAACGTTTTATCATTATCAAGGCTGCTATCATAATCCAAAGCGAAACTGTCGATGAGGTCTATTGTGGTGTCGGAAAGTCCCGTGATTGGTTTATTGGAGGCTTCTTTTCCGGTTTTCATATCGATTGCAACCATGCTGAAAGACTTTTTATCATCGTCCGCCTTTTTCATGATGCAATACATGTATTTCTCGTCTCTGTCCAAAACGGATAAGGTGGAGAAAACTTTTTTAGAACCGTCGGTATTGTATTTATAGCGCCACAATTCCTTTTTATTATCATCAAACTTAATGATGCTGTTGTTGTTCACATATTTTCCGTAGTCTTTGTATTCTACCGCAAAATATCCTCCTTCCTTTACTTCACCAACCGCGGAAACATAGTTGTAGCCCTTTTCTTTTTTCTCTTCGCGGTTTTCCTTGCGCTGTGCTTTCCAGTTTTTAGGCTCGTTGATTTCCTTGAATGTTCCATCTTCAAGATAATCGTAGTATACTTTTCTTTTGATGGTATTGGTTTTCGGATCGATGACCATAGAAACCGGAGTGAAGATCTCTCTTGTTTTTACCAGAGAATAATCCATCATGGAAGGTCTTAAGATGATCTGTCCCTTAAAATCGACATAGCCACGATAGGAAGCTGCTGTAATATCGCCTTCAAATTCTTTATTGGCAACAGGATTAAGGTTTTTATCCAGAATTACATATTCGAATTTCTTGGTTCTGTCGCCTGTCTTTCCGTAAGAATAAAGGGATACATAACCGTAAAGATTGTCTTTATCATCGAAGAGAGCATTCATTCCCACATGATCACCAGCAGCCAGTGCAGTAAGGTCCTGAGTCTGGGAATAAGCCAGCATCTGAACAAGCCCTAATACCAGTAAACTTATTTTTTTCATAGTTATTATTTTGCCAAAAATAATAAATTAACGAATACGCCGGAGAAGTTTCATTTTCTTTATTCATTTTCTAAATAAAACAGTTGAGCAGGAAAGATTTTATCTGACGAGTAGAGCCAAATATGATATGTTTTTCTAAATATGAAAAACCTTATAGGTCTCGAAGACCTATAAGGTTTGTATGATGAATATTAATCGAAAGAATCTGCATTATCTGCAAAATCAGCGCGAATTAAAAAATATCCCACTGATTTCGCAGATGACACAGTTTTTTTATACTTTATCATTTAGGCAATAAAAAAGCCCCAAATAATGGGGCTTTAGTCTATAGTTTAGAAAGTAAATTTCTGAAGTTTGTTTTCTCGTCAATGATTCTTCTTAATTCAGAAACAGGAACTCTTTCCTGCTGCATCGTATCTCTGTCTCTTATCGTCACTGTATGATCTGTCAGAGAGTCGTGGTCGATGGTGATACAGTAAGGCGTACCGATGGCATCCTGTCTTCTGTAACGTTTTCCGATGGCATCTTTTTCTTCATAGAATAAGTTGAAATCATATTTCAGGTCATTGAAAATCTTTTCAGCATATTCAGCAAGACCATCTTTTTTCATTAACGGAAGAATTGCTGCTTTGATTGGTGCCAATGCCGGTGGTAAAGATAAAACTGTTCTCTCTGAACCATCTTCCAATACTTCGTCTTTAAGACAGTGTGAGAAGATCGAAAGGAATAATCTGTCCAGACCTACAGAAGTTTCCACTACGTACGGTACATAGTTCTCGTTTCTTTCCGGATCGAAGAACTGAAGTTTTCTTCCTGAGAATTCTTCATGCGCTTTTAAGTCGAAATCTGTTCTTGAGTGAATTCCTTCCAGTTCTTTGAAACCAAATGGGAAGTTAAATTCAATATCAGCCGCTGCATTCGCATAGTGCGCCAATTTCTCATGATCGTGGAATCTGTAGTTGTCACCACCTAGACCTAAAGCAAGGTGCCAGTTCAGACGTTTTGTTTTCCACTGTTCGTAGAATTCAAGTTCAGTTCCCGGAGCTACAAAAAACTGCATTTCCATTTGCTCAAATTCACGCATTCTGAAGATAAACTGTCTTGCAACAATCTCATTTCTGAACGCTTTACCGATTTGTGCAATACCGAAAGGAAGTCTGTGACGTGACGTTTTCTGTACATTCAGGAAGTTAACGAAGATACCCTGAGCCGTTTCCGGTCTCAGATAAAGATCCATCGCGCTGTCTGCAGAAGCTCCAAGTTTAGTTCCAAACATCAGGTTGAACTGTCTTACTTCCGTCCAGTTTTTAGAACCCGTGTCAGGATCAGCGATTTCAAGCTCTTCAATTAAAGCCTTTACATCAGCAAGGTCCTCATTTTCCAGAGATTTTGCCAGTCTTGAAAGAATAGCCTCTCTTTTGGCGCGGTATTCCAGAATTTTTGGATTTGTCGCTACAAACTGAGCCTTATCAAAAGAGTCACCGAATCTTTTCGCTGCCTTTTCAATTTCTTTATTCTCTTTATCTTCAATTTTCGCGCAGTAGTCTTCTACCAGAACATCTGCTCTGAAACGTTTTTTAGAATCTTTATTGTCAATCAATGGATCGTTGAAAGCGTCTACGTGGCCTGATGCCTTCCATGTGGTAGGGTGCATAAGGATCGCGGAATCAATACCCACAATATTTTCGTTAAGCTGTACCATAGCTTTCCACCAATACTGTTTGATATTGTTTTTTAATTCGGCACCGTTCTGTCCATAATCATAAACAGCGGATAAACCGTCATAGATCTCACTGGAAGGGAAAATAAAACCATATTCTTTAGCGTGAGAAATCACTTTCTTGAAAACATCTTCTTGCTTTGCCATAATTTTTTTTACGTCTGATGTGCAAAAATAGTGAAAATGTAGGAAGATGGAAGCGGGAAGATGGAAGTTTTTATGTGTATGATAATTAGGAGCCGGGAACCTGCTTTCGCTACTCGCTCTTTTAGAGTTTTGGGGGGGGGGGGGGGGGGGGGGGGGGGGGGGGGGGGGGGCGGGGGGGGGGGGGGGGGGGGGGGA
>NZ_JAOAMU010000015.1 GCF_025154075.1 Chryseobacterium herbae | reverse complement strand
AATCAGCCATCTGTATGATGTGCATGATCCTGATGATAATCTCACCAGGTTCTTCCGTATCTATCTATCTATCTATCCATTTACAATTATTACTCAGAGTCTTTTATTCAATAGGAGCGGGCTTTAGCCCGCTTACAAATATATATCCAATGCTAAAAGGCTTTAGTCAAAACTTAGACATCAGGATTTTCCATCTATTCTTTTTCCACAATTAAAAATATCTGCTTAATCTAGAAGATCTGCGCGAGGTATTTCACTGTAATTAAAAAAGATCTTTCGGATCAGTGATGTTAAATACTTTATATAATACGAATCTGGTATCTTATATTTAAATTGCTTACAAAACATTCTAAGCTTTATTATAGTCTAGTTAATAAAGCATGCAGCTTCTCTCAATCTTCCGGATCTCTGGGATAATCCTGTTCTCATTGTCTAAACTTTGTTTTACCAAACAACTTTTCCACAATTACATTTAAAAGTATCCTGACTATAACTGCGGTTTATACTCTAAACTCTGCAGCATTCCTTCTTAGGTGTATTATCCACCCACACCCTATTTTCCAGCTATTGAACAGTCTTCTATACTACCAGCATTTATCACTCCTCATTGTTGATAACTATGATTTCCGTGTAATAATCTATAAATTAAAAGTTTATAGATATAGTTATCCCCAATATGAACAGGATGTAAACTTTAAGTTAAAT
>NZ_JAOAMU010000014.1 GCF_025154075.1 Chryseobacterium herbae | reverse complement strand
AAACTTTCTTCTAAAACCATGCAGTCTGTCGCCGTCGTTGCCCTTGCCCTGCTCGAGTCCGTCTCGGCCTTCCAGGCCCCGGCCGCCGCCATGCGCTCGGTGTCGCGCGCCTCCGCCACCATGTTCTCGGAGGGCGACCTGGGTGTCCTCCCGCCCCTGGGCGTCTTCGACCCCCTGGGCCTGATCGAGACCCGTGACATGCGCCGCTACGAGATCATGGAGATCAAGCACGGCCGCGCGGCCATGCTCGGCTTCCTCCACGTGATCGCCATCGAGGCGGGCATCCGCGTGCCGGGCTACCTGTCGACCTCGCAGAACCTCAAGTTCTCCGACGTCCCGGCGGGCTGCTTCGCCTCGCTCGAGGCCGTGCCCACCGCGGGCTGGCTGCAGATCATGATCCTCACCTGCATGCAGGAGGCCGGCACCGGCTTCGCCTCCAAGCCGCAGACCGATGACGCCGAGGCCGGCGACATCGCCCTCGACTCGTGGGTGCGCTACGACGACCCCGAGGTCAAGGCCTTCAAGCTGAACGCCGAGCGCCAGAACGGCCGTGCGGCCATGATGGGCATCACCGGCTGCCTCATCCACGAGCTGCTCGGCGTCGACGCGCTCTACCCCACCGGCGGCCTGGGCGGCGCCGCGCCCCCGACCATCTTCTAAGCGTTTTCCCACTGGGTTTTGCTTAGTCGGTCGAGGGTTGACTGACGGAGAGGCCACAACGCGTTGTTGCTTTAGCCGCAC
>NZ_JAOAMU010000004.1 GCF_025154075.1 Chryseobacterium herbae | reverse complement strand
CCCCCCCCCCCCCCCCCCCCCCCCCCCCCCCCCCCCCCCCCCCCCCCCCCCCCCCCCCCCCCCCCCCCCCCCCCCCCAAAACTCTAAAAGGAGCTCAAACATGCCGCTCAATCAGGGCTAAATCGGTCAAAAATATCTACTTTTGTCCCATGTTAGAAATTCTTTATCGTGACGAGCATCTTATTGCCATCAATAAACCAAGCGGATTACTGGTTCATAAATCGTATTATGCAGGAGAGGCAGATACCTATGCCATTCAGGAATTGAGAGATCAGATTGGGCAATATGTTTATCCTGTACATCGTTTAGACCGGAAAACGTCGGGTGTTCTGTTGTTTACTTTAGATAAAGATTCTTTGAGAATAATGAGTGATCAGTTTGCAGCGCGGACGGTGGAGAAAAAATATTTAGCCATTCTTCGCGGTTGGGCAAAAGAAGAAGAAACGATTGATTATGATCTGACTAACGAAGACGAAATTCAGCAGAATGCCATTACTTATTATCATCGTTTACAGACTTCGGAAATAGATCTGGCTTTTGGAAAACATCAGACTTCCCGCTACTGTTTGGTAGAAGCTATTCCGGAAACAGGCAGAATGCATCAGCTGAGAAAACATTTTAAACATATTTTACACCCTATTTTGGGATGCCGTCCTTATGGCTGTAATAAACAAAATAAACTGTGGCTGGAAACTTTCAATATGAGTAAACTGATGCTTCATGCTCATCAATTGGTGTTTAATCATCCCATTACAAACGAAAGAATTACAGTAAACGCTACGGTAAATGAAGAATTTAAAAGAGTAGGAGCTATTTTGAATTTCGATTTGAGTTCCTATTTGTAATAATTTCACGCAAAGATTTCTATGATGTTGCGTTTATTTTAGGAAAGCAAAGGAAAGAATCAATTTTTAATTGATTTGATGAAGCTTGTGGATAAAGCCTTCGCTTATTCAGTGGCGTAGCCACGACTCTTTGCTCACCTTGAAGCTAGGAGATTTAGTATGAAACTTTGCGTGAAAAACACTCACAGATTAGCAGTTTGTGCTATTCGTGAAAAACATTAGTGCAATTTGTGTTTAAAACTATCTTACATCAAGATTCATTTAATTTAAAATGAGTATTTTTGTAAAACTTTTTTTCAATGTACAAAAGTATCATCAGACCCATTCTCTTCAAATTTGATCCCGAAGAAGTTCATCATTTTACATTTTCAATGCTTAAAAATTTTGGATTTCTCACCCAACTATTTTTTCCAAAACCTATTGAAGACAAACGTTTGGAAAGAGAAGTTTTCGGATTAAAATTTAAAAATCCTGTAGGATTGGCAGCCGGCTTTGATAAAAATGCCGTCCTGTTCAACGAGTTGGGAGATCTTGGTTTCGGATTTGTAGAAATCGGAACCGTAACACCAAAAGCTCAGGCAGGAAATCCTAAGAAAAGACTGTTCCGCTTAATTGAAGATGGTGGAATTATCAACAGAATGGGATTCAATAATGATGGTCTTGAAGCAGCGATCGAAAAACTGAAATCCAACAAAGGAAAAATAATCATCGGAGGAAATATTGGAAAAAACACCGATACAACCCCGGAAAATTATACCCAGGATTATCTGGATTGTTTTGAAGGACTTCATCCCCATGTAGATTATTTTGTACTGAATGTAAGCTGCCCGAATGTGGGAAGCCATGCCAAGCTGGAAGATGTAGACTATCTGCGCGAGCTGATTACGGAAGTAAAGAAAATCAATCAGTCAAAATCGGTACGGAAACCTATACTACTTAAAATTGCCCCGGATCTTAATAACGATCAGTTAGATGAAATTGTCGAGCTGATTGCAGAAACAAAAATTGATGGAGTGATTGTTTCCAATACCTCTGTCAATCGGGAAGGTCTGGAAACCTCTCCTGAAGTTTTAGAACAGATAGGAAATGGCGGACTGAGTGGAAAACCCATCCGTGAAAGAAGTACAAAAATGATCAAATACCTTTCTGATAAAAGCAACAGAGCTTTCCCGATCATTGGAGTAGGAGGAATTCATTCGGCTAAAGATGCGATCGAGAAACTGGATGCAGGAGCAAGTCTGATACAGCTTTACACCGGATTTATTTATGAAGGCCCGGAACTGATCAATGAGATCAACAAAGAAATTTTAAAGAGAGCCAGCAGGCTTCCAAGATAATGTAAAAAGAGAGCTTAAGGTTCTCTTTTTTATTTTGCCCTTATTACAGAGGCATTTTTTATATCTACGGTAAGACTGTACGCTGCTGTAGATGAGGACTTTTTAATTTTATACTTTAAAATTTTCCGGTCCTGGGATTTTGTTTCTGTGGTGTCGTAAATGTTTTCCAGGCAGCTTTCAGTGAGGAATTCTTCGTAGGTTTTATAATTCCAGTCTTTGGTAAAGTACAGAATTCTGTAGCCTTTTTCCCCTTCACTGGCCCCGCATCTTCCGCATGCATTGAAATTGGAGGAATGCTCAAAGTATAGTAAAATACGGTTCCCACTGTCTCCCGATGCATAGGAAATCAATTGATTTCCTCCATGTTTATTAATGAAATCAAACGTATTGATCTTTTTGTTGTTGGGTAAAGTCAGATAATTGTTATAACGGTAAATCATATCATTCCCGGTAAACAGTTTTGCCGGTTGGTTTTTTTTATCCGCATAAAAGTTCCCAGTGATAGAATTTTCTTTAGGATTATCTGTCATAAAAATAATAGACTCTTTGGGATTCAGAGCTTCCGCAATTTCTGCAGTTTTTTCCACTTTCTGAGGAGAAGTGATCTGATCTTTCAACAGTTGGGAATTCTGCTTCTGTTTGTTTCCAAAATGATATAAAGACAGTTTCCCATAATCATAAATGCCTGTCAGAGGGATCTTTTTCTGATATTTATCGTAATAATACCAGCCATCTACAAAATACTGATACAGGCTGCAATCTGCAATTCCCGCGAAATGAAGCTGCATAGTAATGGGAACTCCTGCAATCTCGCCTTTGAAAACCTGTGAAGAATCTGTTACGGCCTTGAGTTCAACTTTCTGGCAGAAACAGAGGACAAAAAGAGGGAGGAATAATGTAATAAAGAGTTTTTTCATGGTTTGGTAGTGAATAGTTTTTTAAATGAAGAAGTTGGCAATGGTGTAGATGATCAGTCCTACCAATCCGCCGACGAGTGTTCCGTTGACCCGGATAAACTGCAGGTCTTTTCCCACTTCCAGTTCCAGTTTTTCGCTCAGTTCTTTTCCCTGCCAGTTTCCAACGGTTGAGCTGATGAGGTTTCCGAACTGATGGGTGTTTTTAAGGATATATTTGTATGCGGTGACTCTTACCCAATGATCGATTTTATTCTGAAGATTTTCGTCCGTTTTCAAATTTTGGGAAAATTCATTCAGGTTTTTAGTAAGATACCCTTTTAATGAAGACTGATCGTCCTGAAGCTCTTTCATTAATGTTTTCTTGATGGAAATCCAGATATCACTGGAATATTCGTCCAGTTTATCACTTTTCAGAAGACCATTTTTGATGGTTTTAAATTCATCATCCCATTTCGGATCTTCTTTCAGATCGGCAGAGAATTCATGGATTTTTTGAGTAATCAGATTACGGATTTCATGTTCCGGATTTTCTTCAATTTCTTTGAAAAAATCAGAAAGTCCGCTGGCAATTTTATCAGCAATTTTATTGTCAACAAAAGAAGGAATAAATGAATAGCTTCCCTTTTCAACGCGCTCTTTGATCATTTCATCATTCTCGATAATATATTCTTTGATCTGTTTGGAAAGATTGGTGATGATTCTCTGATGATCATTTTTCTCCAGAATATAGGTGATCCCGTTTCCAACCACTTTATTCAGCTTGATGTCATCCGTCATTTCAGAAACTTTCTTGCTGATAAACTGACTTACCGAAGTATCATCAAGCTTATTGAGAATGTCCAGAACAATGTCTGAAAGATTCCTGATCAGGATGTCCTGGCTTTTTTCCTTCGCGAGCCATTCGCCAACAAAGTTTGAAATTTTAAGTTTCTGGATGTAAGGACGGATATTCTGTGGCGAAAGAAAATTACTTACCACAAAGCTTCCGAGATTATCACCTAATCTCTGTTTACTGTTTTCAATAAGATTCGTATGTGGAATCGGAAGACCCAGCGGATGCCGGAATAAAGCGGTTACAGCGAACCAGTCTGCCAGAGCCCCTACCATTGCAGCCTCAGAAAAAGCCCTTACATAACCTAACCAATGCGAAGGGTTCGATTTCTGAAGGAGGCTGGCGACAATGAAAATAACGGCCATCAGGACAAATAATCCCGTGGCAAATGCTTTATATTTTCTCAGCTGTTTTCTTTTGGCTTCATCATTCATATTCTCAAATTTACTAAATTTGGTCATGAGATGAGTTTAATTGAAAGTAAAACTCATCATGAAATGTTTAACTTTCATTATATTATTAATCATTCTGCAGGCGTGTCCGCAGAAGTTTCAGCCTGTTAAAACTGTTCCTATGGAAAATAAAGAAGCAAAAAACAATCCATACTACTCCAGAACCGATACTTCAAAACTGGATATTCCCAACGAAGAATGGAAAAAAATCCTTGCTCCCGACTTATATGCAATATCCAGAGAAGCTGCCACGGAAAGAGCTTTTACCGGGAAATACAATGAATTTGATGAGATCGGAGACTATTATTGTGCCGTTTGCGGTAATCATCTGTTTCGTTCCACTTCTAAATTCAGCAGCAGCTGCGGATGGCCAAGCTTTTTTGAAGCCGATAAAAAAGGCGTTTATTATAAAAGAGATACAGCCTACGGAATGGAAAGGGTAGAAGTGCTCTGCAAACGTTGTGATTCCCATCTGGGACATGTTTTCGATGATGGTCCAAAACCTACGGGACTGCGGTATTGTATGAATTCTGTGAGTCTGGAATTTATTGGAGATTCAGAGAAATAAACCCTTTTAATTCACGAAATCAGGAAGTTAAAGTTTCTTAAATTCAGTTAAACTTTCCGGATTTATAACAGGCTGGTAGTTATGTTTTTATAATTTTGCCTCACTAATTTGGAATTTAATATTATTGAATGAGAGGAATTTATAGTGTATTAGGCCTTGTTTATATGGTCACGACTTCATTCTATCTTTCGCCGGGTAAGGCAGCAAAGAGCGAGAATGTCAATACAGCAAAAATTGAAAAAGTAGCTGATACGAAATCTGAGAAGACTGCCGCTAAAGCATCTTCATCAGAAGAATTGTACAAATCAATTCCATTTGATCCTGAACATGAATTGAATTATGAAGTATTCTCAAAAGCATTAACAGGATTTGAAAATTTAAAAAAAGCAGGATTGCTGAATCAGGACTCGCATTTATTGACTATCTGCGATTTTTCTATGTCTTCGAATACAAAAAGACTTTGGGTTATCGATACCAACGAGAAAAAGGTACTGTTCAATTCACTGGTAGCACACGGAAAAAATACAGGCGAAGAATTTGCTGCGAATTTTTCTAACACGGAAAGTTCGCTGCAGAGCAGTTTGGGATTTTATATCACGGATGCCACTTATCAGGGAGACAACGGATATTCTTTGAAACTGCTGGGAATGGATAAAGGGTTTAATGATGCCGCATACAGAAGAGCTATCGTAATGCACGGAGCGGATTATGTAAGTGATGAATTTGCATCAATGCACAAAAGAATCGGAAGAAGCTGGGGATGTCCCGCCGTACCGAAAGCATTGACACAGCCTATCATTAATACCATAAAAGGGCGTAACTGTCTTTTCATCTATTACCCCGATCAGAAATACCTTTCTTCTTCGGAATGGCTGAGATCTTAATTCAGAGTAATCATAGTATAAAAAAATAGTATAATTTGAAAAGCACAAGTGATTCTATACCTGCCATAAGGTTACTTAATAATCCCGATGGGACCAGTAATTTCGAAATAGGAAAAATTCCTACTTTGAAGCAGATGAACACAAAGACTTTTTGGATAAGTACTACTACTGAAGAGTGGGAAAAAGAGGTGCACACTGCCCCGCGAAAGCAATATGTAGTAACGCTGAAAGGCAAGATCAGGTTTAAGGTAAGTAATGGTTCCACATTTCATATCGAACCGGGAATTATCCTTTTAGCGGAAGATGTAGAAGGCGAGGGGCATAGTTGGGAAATAGAAGAAGGAGAACAATGGGAACGGTTATATATTCCAATGGCAGACAATGCGGAGGAATTTTTTATACAGGATTCTGAGTAAGAATCTGCCATCTAAAGTAAGAAAGATAAAAGCAAAAAGCAGTCAGTTTTGACTGCTTTTTGTTGTTTTATTGAGTTTCTATTTTGATGATTTTCTTTCCATTTTCTCCCAGGTAGTGAGGAAGTAGTTTGTCGAATACTTTATAACCGTCATCTGCATTGGTGAAAATCAGAAGTCCCTGTTTGGTTTTCGGAAAAATGATCGTAATACAAAATGTTCCTGAATCAGAACCACCATGTGACAATGCATATTCTCCATTACCCAGGTCATAAATGACAAAACCTAATCCATAGTATTTGTTTTTCCTTGTTTGAACCTGTCTTTTTATCAGCTGCAGATAAAGATCATTGTTAAGATGTCCTCCGTTAAGAATATCAGCGAGAAAGTTTCCATAATCTTCTACTGTTGTATGAAGATCATCAGCTGCATTTGCTAATTTATTTTCCTCTGTTTTATACGGTTTCCCATTTTTGTCATAGCCTGCGGCAAACCTGTTTTTATCTGTATTTTCATCCCAAATATAATTGGTGTCCTTCATTTTTAGAGGCTGAAATATCAGTTCTGTTGCTAATTGTTCCAGTGGTTTTTTGAACTTGTTTTCAATTGCTTTTCTCAAATATTCGAAACCTTCTCCTGAATATTGAAATTTTGTTCCCGGATCAAAATCAAAACTTAATTTTTTGTTTTCTTTCATGTATCTCCAGTTGGGAAAGCCTGTTTGATGACTTAAAATTATTCTTGTCGTCAACTGTTTGTTCCTTGGGTCATTGGCTATATCCGGATCGGTCCAATATGTATAAACCGGTTCATCAAGATCCCATTTTCCCATATTCACAAGATGTAATGCTACCATTGCCGTAATTGGTTTGGTAAGTGATGCTACATTAAAAATTGTATTGTAAGGGGCTGAGATATCGTCTTTAATTTTTCCGAATACCTTAATCTGTTTTAATGCGCCGCCTTCTATAATGCCGAGCCCAAGAATGGGAATTTTAAGTTCGTGGAGCCAGTTTTCAATTTCTTTATCACGATCAAAAATTGAATCTGTAATGTAATGGCGGTTTACTTTTTCTGCCTGAGCATTGGTATTCGTGGAAAACAGAAGGAGAAATAATAGTGTAAAATAAAAGAGTTTTGTCATTGTCTTATTTTTTTTGACAAAGATTAGGTTTCTTATTTTTAGCACAAAAAATAGAACCTGACAAAAACCCGACAATCATCTGACAAGGTTATATGAGGCTGAAATTCAGTTTGTAAAGAAGTTCTTTGTTTCTGTCTATTTCAGCTGAGTTTCTAAGGATAATAAATATATTGGCCAAGAAAATCAATATGATAATGATAATCGTAAGCGCAGGTCCGGGTTTTAAAAAGATTCCCAATAGAAATGTAACGGGTGCGAATATGGTCCAAATGATCTGAACAGAAATTATTTGCTTTACTATGGTGTTTTTCTGTTTTAGTTTAAACATCAGAAGAAGAGGAACCAAAATATTTAATGGCGGTAGCAACATACAAGGGATAGAAGAAAGATTGATCACTTTTATTAAAGAATAATTCGCAGGAATTTGATCTTCTTTAATTTCAAGATCTTTTGTTTCGGTTTCTATGTTTTGAAGCTCGCTTTCTGTTGTTTCTAAAGCTTTAGCCAAAACCCGAAGCGTATGACCTTTTGGTTGAGTTCCTGCTTCTATCCGTTGTATTGTCCTGACAGAAATACCAGAGCTCTCGGCCAACTCTTCCTGAGTCAGATTTTTTCTCTCTCTTATTTCTTTCAATTTGGACATGTTACTGTATTTGTAGTACGAAATTAATTAAATTTCTTGAAAACCAAAGTCGCATTGTGTCCCCCGAATCCAAAGGCATTGCTTAGCGCGAAATTGATGTTCTTTTCTTTAGCTTCTCCAAAAACGATATTCACATCCTTCGGAATGCTTTCGTCGATATTGTGAAGATTAATGGTAGGAGGAATAATTCCTTTTTCTATCGCTTTAATAGAAAAAATAGCTTCAGCCGCACCTGCCGCACCCAGTAAGTGTCCGGTCATGGATTTTGTAGCACTGATATCAAGGTTTTTATTTCCTCCGAATAATTTGCTGATCGCTTTTAATTCGACCAAATCTCCAAGTGGAGTAGATGTAGCATGAGGGTTAAGATAATCAAGATCTTCTAAATTAGCTCCAGCTTCTTTCATGGCCAGCTGCATCGCTTTGATGGCACTCACTCCATCCGGATGAGGTGCTGTCATGTGATAAGCATCTGCGGTCATGGCAGCACCTGCTAGTTCAGCGTAAATTTTAGCGCCTCTGGCTTTGGCGTGCTCATATTCTTCAAGGACCAGAGCTCCGGCACCTTCGCCCATGACAAAGCCATCTCTGTCTGTATCATAAGGACGGCTTGCGGTGGCAAAATCATCATTTCTGGTAGACATGGCCTTCATAATAGAGAAACCGCCTACAGAAGCCGGTGTGACAGCCGCTTCAGAACCACCACTGATGATTACTTTTGCTTTTCCAAGACGGATATAGTTGAAAGCATCCATCAATGCTGTATTTCCCGTTGCACAAGCTGAAATAGTGGTATAGTTGATTCCCTGAAGACCAAACTTCATAGAAATCATTCCCGAAGCCATATTGGCGATGAACTTAGGAACAAAGAAAGGATTAAACCTCGGGGTTCCGTCGCCTTCTGCAAAATTCATGACCTCGGTTTCAAAGGTGAGCATGCCGCCCTGTCCGGTTCCCCAGATCACTCCGGTATCGAACGGGTCCATTTTTTCCAGCTCCAGTCCGGAATCCTGGATAGCTTCTGTGGAAGCATACATGGCATATTGTGAAAACCGGTCGCTTCTTTTTATTTCGTTGTGGGTCAGATGAATTTTCGGATCAAAGTTTTTCACTTCACAGGCGAAGTGTACCTTAAATTTTTCTGAATCAAAATGGGTAATTAAACCTGCTCCGCTCACCCCGTTAATGCTATTTTGCCAAAAATCTTCGACATTGTTCCCCAAAGGCGTCACAGCGCCCAGTCCTGTAATGACAACTCTTTTCATATCTAGTTATTAATTTTGAATAGATTAGAGGTTCCTCTGGCAATCAGTCTTGTTTTGTCTGCGTTCCATATTTCGCATTGCGCATTGACAAACTGCCGGCCTCTTTTTATAATTTTCGTTTCGGCTACAATATTATCATTTTCTTTTGCAGTTGAAAAATAATCAATCACATTATTGATGGTTGTTATGAAAGAATTTTCGTTCAGGGAGAACATGGTGGCCCCAATAATGTCATCAACGATGGCAGCGGTTACTCCGCCATGAAGATTTCCGATCGGGTTCAGCCATTCCGGTCTTACCGTATATTGAAACTCAAGATGTCCTTCTTCTACAGAAAGTACAATAGGATTGAGCCATTTCATAAACGGTGATGGTGACTGGTCAAACTCCTTTCCGATGAATTGCTGCAGTTGTGCTAATCTGTCCATATTTTTTGTTTTATTTTTCTAAAATCATAGTAACCCCCTGTCCGCGTGCTGCGCAGATAGAGATAAAGCCTTTTCCGCTTCCTTTTTCGTGGAGCAGTTTGGCCAGAGTACCGATAATTCTTCCGCCTGTAGCTGCGAAAGGATGTGCTACGGCAAGACTTCCGCCTTTTACATTCAGTTTATTCCTGTCAATTTTCCCCAATGCTTTTTCTAAACCGAATTTTTTAGCCAGATCATCATTTTCCCAGATCTTGATGGTGGCAAGAACCTGTGCAGCAAATGCTTCATGAATTTCATAATAGTCAAAATCTTCGAGACTCATTCCTGCTTTCTTAAGCATTCTATCGGCTGCAAAAACAGGAGCCAAAAGTAGATTCTGTTTGTTTTCGACATATTCTATTCCCGCGACTTCAGAAAAAGTTACGTAGGCTAAAATAGGAAGGCCATTGGCGTTCGCCCATTCTTCGCTGCCCATTAAAACGGCTGAAGCTCCATCTGTAAAAGGGGTGGAATTTCCGGCAGTTAATGTTCCGTTCTCTTTATCAAAGGCGGGTTTCAGCTGCGAAAGTTTTTCAATACTGGTGTCTCTTCGGAGATTATTGTCTTTATCCAGACCGAAAGCAGGAATGATCATATCGTCAAAAAATCCTTCATCATACGCTTTAGACATATTCTGATGACTTTTTAAGGCCAATTCATCCTGTTCTTCGCGGGAGATATTGTAATATTTGGCGGTGATTTCTGTGTGTCCGCCCATTACCAGACCTGTTTTAGGCTCCTGTCCTTTGTAGGGAATCGGCATCCAGTCTTTCAGTTTTGGGCTTAAAAGCTGTTTTAATTTTCCAAATGCTGATTTTTCTTTATTAGCCTTTAACAGAGCTTTTCTTAATCTTGGAGCAGATTCAAACGGGATGTTACTCATGGCTTCAACACCACAGGCAATTCCGCTTTCTATCTGTCCTAATGCAATTTTATTTCCAATATAAACCGCAGCTTCAATTCCTGTATCACAGGCTTGCTGAAGATCGCATGCAGGAGTTGCGGGATCCAATGCTGTATTCATCACAGATTCCCTGATGAGGTTACTCTCGGAAATGTGTTTGATAACGGCTCCTCCAGCTACTTCACCCAGGAGTTTCCCCTGTAAATGGTATTTATTGATCAATCCGTTGAGCGCAGCTTCCAAAAGTTCCTGATTATCCAGGTCCGCATAGGCTGTATTGATTCTTGCGAAAGGAATTCTGCTGTATCCTACGATAGCCACTTTTTTTGTTTCCATATTGAAAAATTTATGAGGGAAGTATTTTTAATTCTTTGTCGATCATGAATAATATCCTGTCTAAAGCCAGATGCAGATATTTTTCGTCCTCTGTAGTTTTAGCAAGCAGGATTCCGCCTTCTACCATCATGATGAATAAGGATCCATATTCGTCTGAATCTATTGTATGATGGATCTCTCCGTTATCTTGCCCATCTTTAATAACGGACGCTATCTTTTTGATCCAGCCTTCAAAAGATTGGGTAACCTGCTTTTTCAAGCTGGGAAAAGTATCATCAGCTTCTGTAGCTGCATTCATCAAAGGGCAGCCTCCGTTTTCAAAGACCGTTTTCCAGTTTTTCCGGTAAAAATTGACAAATGCATATAATTTATCAATCGTAGTTGGAAACTCTTCTCCTAAAGATCTGGCCATGTTTTTGGATAAAAGGCTGGAATTATATTTGTAAACTTCCAGTGCCACTTCATCTTTGTTGCCGAAGTTTCCATAGATGCTTCCTTTGGTCAAACCAGTAGCTTCCGTGATGTCCGATAAAGACGTAGACGTATAGCCTTTTGTATTGAACAAAGACGCTGTTTTCTCAATGATAAACTGTTTGGTCTTTTCTGCTTTTGACATTTAAGTGTTTAATTTCAATGCAAATATACAAAAATATACCGATTGGTATATTTTATTTTAAAACTACCTGAGTTCGAAATAAGAAGTTAAGATTAAAAGATTGGAAGACGGAAGTAACTATTGGACATTAAGTATTTAACAACTCCTTTTAAATGTATTGAAGTCGTCTTAAAAAGATCTAAGGAAAATTCTAGTGCTAAGTTTCGGCTAAAGCCTTTTCCGATGCGTATAACTTGTAAGCGGGCTTAAGCCCGCCCCTATTGAATATAAATGACATCTTTATTCATCATTTTTACCTCGAACTCAGATTAAAACTGTTTTTTAACCATAAAGACGAGAGTTTTTAACATTTAAGATTTCTAATAAAATCTGTGTAATCCGAGTGATCTGCGGGAAAAAAGTAAACCATTAAGAATCTTTTAAGTAGATAAGAAGAATTAAGAAGAAGGCATTCTGCTTAAAAATATCGTTTGATATTCCCTTAATCTTCCTTAAAAGCTTAACATAGAATCTTAATGGTTCAAAAAGAATTTTGCTGTCATTAAGCTAAAGTAGCATTCAAAGTAATTTCAAAATTAAAAGCTGCACTCACCGGGCATCCTTCCTCAGCAATTTTAGCGAATTTCTGGAATTCTTCTTCTGAAATTCCCGGAACTTTTGCCGTTAAAGTCAGTTCAGATTTTGTAATTTTCCCTACGCTTGGATCAAGAGTGATCACAGAAGTTGTTTTTAATTCTTCAGGAGTGAAGCCGGCCTGAGAAAGTTCAGCACTTAGTTTCATCGTGAAACATCCCGCGTGCGCTGCAGCCAGCAATTCTTCAGGATTGGTTCCCACTCCGTCTGCGAAACGGCTGTTGAAAGAATACTGAGTTTCGTTTAAAGTTGTACTTTGAGTAGTTAAATGTCCTTTACCTTCTTTGATGTTACCGTTCCAAACGGCTGTTGCGTTACGTCTCATAATGTTTGCTTTTTGTTGTTTTTAATATATTGATTTTGATGATACAAAGATAGGGTGGTTGAAAGCCAGATTCAATAGATAAAAAGGCTTAAATATTGTACTTTTTTCCCGACGAGTAGTTTTTCTTGAAATTGGCAGGTGTATTTCCTGTTTTATTGGTGAAAAGCCGGTTGAAATAAGCCGGATCCTCATAGCCAAGATCATACGCGATTTCTTTTACGGGCTTGTCCGTATAAAAAAGAAGTCTTTTGGCTTCCAGTAAAATTCTGTTGATGATCAACTGGTTTGGAGATTCTATATTCAGGTTTTTAAATTTATGCGTTAATGTTTTCGGAGCGATATGAAGGAGTTCTGCATAATCTGCTACATTATGTTTTTCCCTGAAATGAATTTCGAGATACCTGCTGAAATCTCTGAAAACATCCAATTCACTTCCTGGAATTTTCACAGTATCACTATTAAGATGCTGTTTTTTCCAGTTTCTGGTCGCACGGATGATGATTTGTTTTACATAGGTACGGATCATTTCTTCGGCGGAAGAATCTTTCCATTCAAGCTCGTTTTTTATATGTTGGAATAAATTTTTAATATCAGAAGTTTCCGCCTCGGTAAGCTCTACGAAAGGAATTTCAAATACATTGTGGAAAAGGAGTCCGTCACAGGCGACTTCTTTGTCATGAATCTGAATACAATAAAAATCACGGTTATAATAGAGAAGCATAGATTCCTCTTTTCCTTTTTCTATTTTCAGATGTTGGCTGGTGAGAAAAAAAAGACTAGGTTTTGATACCTGATAATGATTGAAATCTACGGTTAGTTCATAGCCTTCCGGAATGAAAAGGATTTTGATGTCATATCTGAATTGAGTTCCATTGACCTTCTCCAGATTTTCCTGGGAGAATAGTTCGAGCCCGAGTTTTTTGTAGTGATCTTCAAAAATAAGCTGCTGCTGCATACAATTACTTTAGCTTAAAGATACAAAAAAGAAGGTTTTCACGGTATTAATAAATAGGAACCTCTTTTCATGATGACCCGATTTTCCAGAATCTACATGATTTTTATTATCTATTATGGACCTCATTTTCATTTTTCGTGTTGCTTTTAAATTAAAAACAGAAAAAAAATAAAAATTATATATTAGTTGATTGGTTTTTTATCAATTTTGTAAAAACGTACTGTATTGAATGATAACTTTAATTTCTTCGAAGATTAGATGAGCAAGCTAGAAAATATTTTGAGAGAAATAACCCCATTATCTCCCGAGGACAGTTTTCTTGTGTTTGACAGGATAAAAGCATCTTTCGACTTTCCGTACCATTACCACCCGGAGATCGAGATCAATTTTATCAGCAAGGGAAAGGGATACCGCCGGATGATCGGCGACCACACAGGAGAGATTGGTGACATTGAACTGGTGTTGGTGGGTCCGAATCTCCCACACTGCTGGGCTAACCATAAGTGTAAAAACCGGAAAACGCATGAAATCACCGTGCAGTTCAATCAGGATTTTTTTAATCAGTCGATGATGGACAAAAATATTCTGAAACCCATCAGCAACCTGATGAAGGACTCCATCCGGGGCATTCTTTTTTCTCAGGAAACGGCAGAAAAGCTTAAAGATTCCTTTTTCAATTTATCCAAAATGAACAGTTTTGAATCTTTCATTGAGATCATGAAAATTCTGAATGAACTCGCAATTGCTGAAGATAAAACGCTTTTGTCCTCGTACAGTATAGAATCGGAAACCTTTGCAGATAATGATAAAATGAAGATCGTTCACGATTTTGTGCATAAAAATTTTGAAAGTAAAATAACACTTCATGACGCGGCTTCACTGATCAATATGAGCAGTGTCACTTTTAACAGGTTCATCAAAAAAAGAACAGGTAAGACTTTTGTGAATTATCTGAATGAAATCAGGATAAGCTATGCCGCCCGATGGCTTATGGAGAAGAATCTGACAGTTTTTGAGACTGCTTTTGAAGCCGGTTTTAATAATATCGCCAATTTCAACAAGGTTTTTAAATCCATTAAAAAAGCAACACCTACAGAGTTTAAAGAACTTTTTAAAGGGGTGAAGAAAATTGAGTAACTCATTTTGAATTAAAGAAATACATTATATATTCTCAAAATCCGGATACTTTTATCCGGATTTTTTTATGAATATCAGATGCATTTTAATCAAAAAGTGTTAAAAAAATGTCACATCAAGGACTGAAAAAGAATAAGTTGTAAAATGGTCTATTTTACTGCAAATCAGGATGTAAATAGAACGTTGAAAAAAGACCTGAATAAATAATATCGTTTTATGATAAAATAACATTATATCCAGCTGTCAACAAAATTTAGATTTGCTAATATGAATTAAATCTTAACAAAACTTTAATTATTTGATGTGCGTAGAACATAATCTTGCGAAAAGAATAAGATAAATATTGTTTTATCCAGTAAATAACATTTAAAGGGATGTGATTGATTCTCAAATAAATCTTAATAAAACTAACCTTATGAGAAAAACTGTTATACCGGTTTTATTAGCTATTTCTTTATCTGCCCATGCACAGGAGGCTAAAAAGGCAGATACTGCTAAAACAACCAACATCGAAGAGGTGGTTGTGACCTCTTTGGGGATAAAAAGGCAGGCCCGTTCTTTAACGTACTCCAGCCAACAGATAGGTGGGGATGAACTGACGGAAGTGAAAACGCCCAATTTTTTAAACTCTATCAGTGGAAAAGTTTCCAACGTACAGATCAATAGAACTAATGGTGTAGGAAGTTCGGTGAGGGTTTTAATGAGAGGAAATAAATCAGCCAACAGTAGCCAGCCACTTTATGTGATAGATGGCATACCAATTATTAACGGGGTTGGAAAGTCCGCGGAAGCCAGCCAGTATTCTACAATGCCGGATGCAGGAGATGTTTTAAGCTCCATCAATCCGGATGACATTGAAAGCATGAACTTCTTAAAAGGGGCTTCTGCTTCTGCTCTTTATGGCTCTATGGGAGGCAACGGGGTTATACTGATCACCACTAAAAAAGGGAAATTAGGGAGAAGCTCTATAACTTACAATACCAGTCTGACGGTAGATCAGGCATATAGTCTTCCCAAGCTGCAGCATAGCTATCTTTCTTATGATCCTGCAGTTTCTGGTCAAGCTCCTGGTATTTCCAATGAAAGCTGGGGCGCAAAAGGTGCTTCTAAGGATCACCTGAAAGATTTCCTGCAAAATGGAACGACATGGGTGAACAGCCTTTCTTTCCAGTCAGGAACTGAAAAATCAACGAATTATTTCTCGATAGGAAATACCACGAATAAAGGGATTATTCCTTCTTCTTATTTCGATCAATACAATGTTTCTTTTAGAAATTCCAGCAAATATCTGAATGATAAGTTAACGTTGGATGCTAATTTTATTGGCTCTTTACAGAATAGTGTCAACAGACAAACTCCCGGTATTTCTTTTTCACCTTTAGTGAGTTTATATTGGCTGCCAAGAGGAGTAGATTTTGACCAATACAATAATAGCAACTACTATTATATAGACAAATCGAGATTATTACCTGGTCAAAACTGGTGGGCTGTAGGACCAGACGGGAAATTCAACGGAAATCCTGCAACACAAAATCCTTACTGGATATTAAACAGAAATAGAGTTACTGTTAATAACAAAAACACGTATACCGCTGTATCCCTGGCCTATCAGATCAATCCGTGGTTATCTGCAAGGGTAAGAGGAAACTATAGCTGGAATATTACAGACAGTCAGAGAGGGGTCGCAGCATATTCAGATCCGAATCTTATAACTAGCAACGGAATTAATGGAAGACTTCTTCAAAACAAATACGAAAACTCTTCTACTTATGGTGATGTTTTATTAATAGGTAGCCCAAAACTGAGCGAAGATATTTCATTAGACTTTACAGTTGGGGGAAGTATTAATACCTCACGAAATAGAGTAACTGAAATTGATAATGCTTATTTGGCGATTCCGAATTTGTTTACCAACAGTAATCTGCTGTGGAATGTAGACAGGAGCGTAGGAGATGGGTTTCACAATATAAGCTACAGTACCAAAAAACAAATACAGTCGATTTTTGCAAGTGCATCATTAGGCTATAAGAATATGGTGTATGTAGACATGACCTTTAGAAATGATTGGGACTCCACATTGGCTTTAACAGGAACTAACGGGTACGATTATGAATCTGTAGGGGTTAATGCTGTATTATCCTCCATCTTCAAACTGCCTGAAACCATTAATTTTTGGAAAATAAGAGGGTCTTATGCTACAGTAGGATTAGGATTGCCTGCCAATTTAACAACTGCAACAAATCCATATGATACTGTTTACGGATATAACGTGGATGCCGGTCAGATTGTAAAACCTAAATACTCACTTGTGACAGATCCTGCTTTCAAGGAATTATTTGTAAAGCCGGAACTTAATAAAACTTTTGAAGCCGGAACTGAGTTAAGATTGTTCAAAAACCGTTTAAGTTTTGACATTACGTATTACAATTCAAATGCTTCCAACCAGCTTTTGGCGCTTGATATTTCTTCTAACTTAGGAGGTTTACCATCCGGTTCCTATTATGTAAACGCTGGAAAAATACAAAATAAAGGTTTTGAATCTTCTCTGTCCTATAAAATATTTGATTCGGAAAAATTCGGTTGGACGGCTAATTTAAATGGGTCTACCAACAAAAATAAAATTGTAGAATTATTTCCATCCAGCATAAGTGTTCCGGAAAATCAACTTCTTGCACTTACAGGTGGTGGCGCTTATACGAAACTTAAATTGGGCGGATCATTCGGAGACATATATGGTATTAAATTTCTAAGAGATGACCAGGGGAGGATTTTAGTTGATGCTGATGGAAAACCTATGGCAGATAAAAACCTTGGGTATTTAGGTAATCCGAATCCTAAATTTATGTTAGGGTTTGGCAACTCTTTCAACATAGGGAAATTAGGGATTTCTTTCCTGATTGATGGGAAATTCGGAGGTAAAGTTCTGTCTCTTACAGAAAAAGCAAATGATCTGCTTGGGGTAAGCCAGAACAGTGCTTCTGCCAGAGATGCAGGCGGAGTAGCTATCCCGAACGCTGTATATGCACCGGGAACTCCGAATGCAGGAGCTGCATACACAGGGCTAACCGATGCTAAGGCTTATTACAAAACTGTAGGAGCGAACCAGGAAGGAGCAGGAATTGATGAAGCTTATATGTACAGTGCAACCACTGTAAGGCTGCGTCAGGCGTCTATATCATATACTTTTGATATTAAATCCAGTTATCTGAAAAATGCAACTGTAAGTATCGTGGGAACAAATCTATTTTTCTTTTATAAAAAAGCACCGTTTGATCCTGAACAGGTTTCAGGAAATACACCTGGTGGTGTAGGAGTGGATTCTTTTGGTATACCAATTACCAGATCTATCGGATTATCATTAAAAGCTAACTTCTAAATATACAATACTAAAATGAAAATAATTAATATTAAAACATATATACTTGGAGTAGCCGTGCTTTTTTCTGCCTCCAGTTGTATCGGAGACTTTGAAGAGTTTAATCAGCAAAAAGTGGGAGGGCCGGAAAATTTTTATGCAGATTTTACAGCTATTACAGATCCTATGAAAGCCATACAAAGAGGTTTTCAGGCAGATTATCAGTTAGCGACCAACCTCAATGCAGATATGTTTAGTGGAATGTTCAGTACAGCATCACAATTTAATGGGGGAACAAATAATCTTACTTATTTAATGATGGATGGCTGGAACAATAGAATCATCGCAAGACAGAGGGATGCTTTTAATAATTCTATTGTCATTGATGATGCTGCAAAATCCTACTATGCCGGGATAGATTTCACAGCAACTTTTGCGATGAAAAAAGTATTAAAAGTTCTTATGGCAGCAAGAGTTTCAGATCGTCACGGACCCGTGGTGTACAGCAAGTATGACACCCCTAATTCAAACGGTATTACGGATTTCGATTCTCAGCAGGACGCTTACAACAATTTCATTCATGATCTTACCATTGCCATTGCTGATTTGCAAAAAGTACAAAATACTCCAGCAACGCAGAATGTAGAAGATAAAGCTGTTGTGAAAAAATCAGACTTGATTTATGGTGGAGATATAGCCAAATGGGCAAAATTGGCCAACTCTCTTAAACTGAGATTTGCATTGCGTATGAGCTATGCCGATCCCGCAAAATCAAAACAGTATGCTGAAGAAGCGCTGGCCTCATCCGCTGGATTGATATCTGATAATGCAGACAATGCTTTGATCAGTGTTGGGCAGCACGAATTAAGTTTTATTATCTATTCGTGGGGTGATTGCTCTATAGGAGCACCCATCATGGCTTATATGAATGGATTCAAAGATCCCAGACTTCCTGCGTATGCCAACCCGGCAACTGATCCGGCAACCTATATCAATGGTAAACCTCAATATATAGGAATACGTCAAGGGATTAATTTAATAAATGGACAGCCTACCTATGGCGGTTATTCTCAACCGGCAGCAAGAGCTGCCAGCGGTGATTACTTTTCCGGCGTAAGCGGAAAGTTCAAATTGTTTACTGCTGCTGAAACCTGGTTTTTAAAAGCTGAGGCAGCCTTGAGAGGTTATTCAGGGGCAGGTGATGCACAAGCCAATTATCAGGCTGGTATCAGTCAGTCTTTTGGGGAATGGGGTAAAAGTTCTGATGTAGCTACTTATCTTGCGGATGGTGTTTCTACAGAAGCTCCTTATATTGACCCTAAAAATGCAGATAATAATGTACCTGCCGGAAATTCACAATTAAGTACAATTACAATTGCCTGGAACAGCAGCGATTCTAACGAAAAGAAATTGGAAAGAATTATCACTCAAAAGTGGTTAGCTCTTTACCCTGATGGTCCTGAAGCATGGGCAGAACAGAGAAGAACAGGATATCCGGTTTTATTCAAAGTCAGAAAAAATGATAGTGGCGGATTAATTAATACAGATCAGATGATTAGGAGAATTCCGTTCACAAATGATACAAAAAATTCAACTTTTAATTACACACAGGCAGTTCAGCAATTAGGCGGCCCTGACAACGGAGGAACCAAGCTATGGTGGGATAAAAAGTTATAATTTTAAGCAGATCAATGATAAAGATATAGAGGCCGTCTCAAAAGTTAGATTTAATTTGGTTTTTTTCATTCCGGAAGGAGAAATTTCTTAAAACGTTTGTTTCAGAATTCTTCAATTTTAGTTTCGTTTCAATCCGGAATGACCCTTTTGAGAGGTCCTCTTTTCTTTACTATTTTAATTTGAATATGGGAAACAACAAGTCTGAAACTCGCTCAGTAAAGCCGATCTTCTGGATCTCTACATTATATTTTGCAATGGGAATACCCTTTGTGACCATCAATGCAGTTTCCGGAATTATGTATAAGGATATGGGTGTTTCAGATTCCAAAATTACATTCTGGACAGCACTTATTATGTTTTCCTGGACATTAAAACCTCTCTGGAGCCCTTTTCTGGAGATCTATAAGACCAAAAAGTTCTTTGTTGTTGCCACTCAGTTTGCTATAGGAATTCTGTTTGCTTTGGTTGCCTTAACGCTTCCTTTGCCGGATTTTTTCAAATACAGCATTGCTCTATTTGCGGTGGTTGCATTTTGTGGCGCCACGCATGACATTGCTGCAGACGGAACCTATATCAATTTTTTAACGAACAAAGAACAGGCAAAATACATTGGCTGGCAGGGAGCTTTCTATAATCTGGCCAAAATCATAAGCAGCGGAGTTCTGGTTTATTTTGCAGGCGTTTTAGAAAAAACAAAAGGAGTTGTCAATGCCTGGATGATTATCATGGGTATTTATGGCCTTCTGTTTTTTGTGTTGGCTATTTATCATTACGCTGTTTTACCAAAAGAAAATAAACAGGAAAAAGAAACCAGAAAAGCAGGAAATGTCCGTAAAGAGCTGTTGGAAGTGATCATCTCTTTCTTCAAAAAGAAAAATATTATGTGGGCCGTACTCTTCATTATCCTGTACCGTTTTGCGGAAGGATTTGCGATAAAAATTGCCCCTTTATTTTTTAAAGCTCCGAGAACGTCAGGAGGATTAGGATTGTCTACCTCGGATATCGGACTTATTTATGGGACTTATGGTTCAGCGGCATTTATTTTAGGATCTGTACTGGCCGGTTATTTCATTGCCGCCAGAGGACTGAAAAGATCGTTGATCTGGCTGTGTTCGGCCTTTAATATTCCATTTGTAGTCTATGCATTACTGGCCTATTTCCAGCCAACAGAACTGCTTCCGGTAGGAATTGCCGTCGTAGTGGAATATTTTGGCTACGGATTCGGTTTTGTAGGGCTGATGCTTTACATCATGCAGCAGATTGCACCGGGCGAACATAAAACCGCTCATTATGCTTTTGCAACAGGAATTATGAATCTGGGAGTAATGCTTCCCGGAATGTTCAGCGGAATGATCAGCGACTGGATAGGATACAAAATGTTTTTTATCTGGGTACTCGTCGCTACCATACCGGCTTTTGTCGTGACATTACTAGTTCCGTTTTCTTATCCTGATCAGCCGAAAGAACACTAAATCATTCATTAAACATACAAATAAAAGTAAAAATACTTTATGACATTTCAACCAGCAAAGATCCCTTGGCAGGATCGTCCGGAAGACAGCCGGGATATCATGTGGCGTTACTCTGCAAATCCTATTATCAACAGATATGCAATACCTACGTCCAACAGCATTTTTAACAGTGCGGTGGTTCCTTTTGAAGATGGGTTCGCGGGAGTTTTCCGTTGCGATAATAAAGCCGTGCAGATGAATATTTTTGCAGGCTTCAGTAAGGATGGGATCAATTGGGAGATCAATCATGATCCTATTGATATGAAAGCCGGAAATACTGAAATGATAGAATCTGACTATAAATACGACCCCCGTGTTGCCTTTATAGAAGACCGGTACTGGATTACATGGTGTAACGGATATCATGGCCCGACTATCGGAATAGCCTATACTTTTGATTTTAAAGAATTCTTTCAGTGCGAAAATGCATTCCTTCCCTTCAACAGAAACGGAGTTCTTTTCCCTGAGAAAATAGACGGAAAATATGCCATGCTGAGCAGACCGAGTGATAACGGACATACGCCTTTCGGGGATATCTACATCAGCTACAGCCCGGATATGAAATACTGGGGCGAGCACCGTTGCGTAATGAAAGTAGCACCGTTTGAAGACAGTGCGTGGCAGTGTACAAAGATAGGAGCCGGACCTGTTCCGATTAAAACAGATGAAGGATGGCTGCTTTTCTATCACGGAGTGATCAATACTTGCAGAGGGTTCCGTTACTCTATGGGAGCATCACTGCTTGATCTTGAAGATCCGTCAAAAGTACTGTACAGAACGAAACCTTATTTACTGGCTCCGGCAGAACTATATGAGCTTACAGGAGATATTCCCAATGTGGTATTCCCGTGTGCTGCCCTTTCGGAAGGAGATAAGGTAACCGTATATTATGGAGCAGCGGATACCGTTGTGGCCATTGCGTTTGGATATATTTCTGAAATTATTGATTTTATGAAAAAGAATTCGCTGTAAGCTGATTCAAAATATAAAGAATATGCCGGTCAACTTTATTTTCCTGCTCGTTGAAATCATTGTTTCGGTTTTTATATTGTTAAATAAACTCCTATCTTGAGAAATTTTTAAGATTTCCCTATTATGATTATGAAAAAAGAACTGCTTATATTTTTATCAATGATCCTGTTTTCTCATGTGGGAAATGCCCAGCAACGGAAGGATGATGTCCTTTCATGGGTAGATCCTTTCATAGGAACAGAAGGACACGGCCATACCTTTCCCGGAGCGACTACCCCTTTTGGAATGATCCAGCTCAGTCCGGATCAGAATACCAAAAGTGGCGACTGGGACTGGTGTTCAGGGTATCATTATAGCAGTAAAACCATTATGGGATTCAGTCATAATCATCTCAGCGGAACAGGCTGGGCAGATCTTGGAGATATTTTAGTAATGCCAACCGTCGGGAAAATAAAGATGCTTCCGGGCTCGGAAGAAAAGCCGGAAAGTGGCTACCGTTCGACATTCAGTCACGAGAAAGAAACAGCTTCACCGGGATATTATTCCGTGATGTTGGACAGCTACGGAATTAAAGCTGAACTGACCGCTTCTCCGAGAGTAGGTTTCCATAAATATACCTTCCCAAAGAGTGAAGAGTCCAATGTCATCATTGATCCAACCAATAAAATCTTCGGGAATATTTACCATACACTAGTAAGCATAGAAGGAAACAATAAGATCAAAGGATACTGCTACAGCAACGGCTGGGGCGGAAAACGTTTTGCTTATTTCGTGATGGAATTTTCAAAACCGTTTAAATCCTATGGAACTTATTCTGAAGGAAAAATAAAAGAGAACGAAAAAATTGCTCTTGCTAAAGATGCCAAAGCTTTCGTGAGATTTTCAACTGAAGAAAATGAAAGCATTGAAGTAAAAGTTTCTCTGTCTCCGGTAAGTACCGAAGGTGCTCAGGAAAACTTTGATGCAGAAGCTAAGAACGTAAATTTTGCTCAAGCTAAAGAAACGGCTCAGAATACCTGGAGAGATCTTATCAACAGATTCCAGGTGACTGGCGGTACAGATGACCAGAGAAAAATCTTCTATACCGGAGTGTATCATACATTTATTGCACCTAATCTGTATATGGATACCAATGGAGATTATATAGCCGCTCAGGAAAACATGAATACCAAATGGTTTACGAACTACAGTACATATTCCTATTGGGACGGCTTCAGAGCAACGCACCCTTTGCTGACCATTATGGATCAGAAACATACAAAAGAATTTGCCAACTCTCTGATCAGCAGATACACAGACCGTAAAGACCACATGCCTATCTGGGAATTGTGTGGATATGATAATTTCTGTATGCTTGGTTACCACAGTGTTTCGGTGATTTGGGACGCAATTTCCAAAGGGGTGCCAGGAATTGATCAGGAGAAAGCATTTGCAGCAATGAAAGATGCTTCCTTAACGGACAAAATGAGCAGCAGCGATGGCGGAGGAGGCCTTAATGATTATATTAAATTAGGTTATACTCCATCAGAAAACGGAGCTTCAGTTTCTGCAACGCTGGAATACGCGTATGACGACTGGTGCATTCAGCAGCTTGCTGAAAAATTAGGTAAAAAAGAAGAAGCAGAAGTGTATAAAAAGCGTTCTATGAGCTTCCTTAACACCTTTAATAAAGAAAATAAACATTTCTGGCCAAGACAGAAAAACGGAGAATTTTTACCGGATTTCACTTTAAATGACTGGAAAAAGTTACAGCCGAACTGGGTTTCCGGAAATATATGGGCGTATGATTTCTTCGTTCCTCACCAGATCGATGAAATGATGAATTTATACGGCGGAAAAAAAGGATTTGAAGAAAAACTGGACAAAACCTTCACCGAAGAACTTAAAATGATCGGTGAGCAGCACGTGGATATTTCAGGATTCATCGGTTCTCTGGGATTCGGTGATGAGCCGGGACATCATGTTCCTTATCTGTATAATTATGCGGGAGCTCCTTACAAAACCCAGAAAATGATCAAGTTCATCCGCGATAATATGTACGCAGCAAAACCGGACGGCATTGTCAACAACGAAGACTGCGGCCAGATGTCTGCATGGTATATTTTCTCTTCACTGGGATTCTATCCGGTGACTCCCGGAAAACCTGTATACGCTATTGGTGCACCACAGTTTCCGAAAGTAGCCTTAAAACTGGAGAATGGAAAAACCTTTACGGTCATTGCAGAGAAGATCTCGGATAAAAATATCTACGTTCAGAAAATGTTCCTGAACGGAAAAGAATTCAAAAGCTGGGAAATCAACCACAGTGATATTATGAATGGGGGCGAACTGAAATTTGTCATGGGAAGCAAGCCTGTAAAATAGATCAAAAAAATAACGAAATATAAAAGTATAATGGAAAGGAGAAAATTTATAAAGACAAGTGCACTGGCAGGAGCAGGATTGATGTTTACTCAAAATGTTTTCGCAAAAACGTTGAGCGTAGAAAATTTCCCTGTAGTCCGCGTTTCGAAAGATAAAAGACATTTTACGAGTGAAGCGGTAGAAAGTGCAATTGAAGCTTTTAAAAAGAAAGTGAAGAATAAAGAGCTGTCATGGCTATTTGAAAACTGCTTTCCCAATACTTTAGATACTACCGTTTTTTATAAAGAAATTAATGGAACTCCGGATACCTATGTTATTACAGGAGATATTGATGCCATGTGGCTTCGGGACAGTTCTGCACAGGTTTTTCCATACCTGCAGTTCTCGAAAAAAGATGAAAAACTTCATCAACTGATCTCCGGAGTTATTCACAAACAGACCGAATTCATCCTGAAAGATCCTTATGCCAATGCTTTTTATAACGATAACAATAAAATAAGCAAGTGGAAAGAATACGATCATACCGATATGAAACCCGGAACCCACGAAAGAAAATGGGAGATCGATTCACTGTGCTATCCAATCCGTTTAGCTTACCACTTCTGGAAGACAACGGGAGATACAAAACCTTTTGATAACAATTGGTTAAAGGGAATTAAACTGACTTTACAGACTTTCATAGAGCAGCAGAGAAAAACAGGTTTAGGTCCATACCAATTTGAGCGTACAACTGCCTGGGCTACAGACGGAATTCCAATGGGAGGTTACGGTTATCCGACAAAACCTGTAGGATTGATCAATTCTATGTTCCGTCCGAGTGATGATGCTACGATCTATGCTTTCCTTATCCCTTCCAATTTATTTGCAGTCGTGAGTTTACGCCAAGCTGCGGAAATGGTTTCGCAGATCAAAAATGAAAAAGCTCTTGCTCAGCAGCTTAATAGCCTTGCTGATGAGGTAGACGCTGCCATCAAGAAATACGGAATTTACAATCATCCTCAATACGGAAAGATCTATGCTTTTGAAACCAATGGATTTGGGAGTTATAATTTAATGGATGATGCGAATTGTCCAAGCCTTTTAGGCCTTCCTTATCTGGGCGCTGTAAAAGCGGATGATCCGGTTTACATAAATACCAGAAATTATGTTTGGTCAGAAGACAATCCATTCTTTTTCAAAGGAAAACTGGCAGAAGGAATCGGTGGGCCGCACATCGGTCTTGATATGATCTGGCCAATGAGCATCATTATGAAAGCCCTTACAACCAAAGACAGAAAGGAAATCAAGTGGTGTATAGACACTTTACAGAAAACCCATGGAGGAACAGGCTTTATGCATGAGTCCTTCCATAAAGACAATGATAAAAAGTTTACCCGAGAATGGTTTGCGTGGGCCAATACATTATTCGGAGAACTGTTATGGAAAACCTTTAACGAGAATCAAGATTTACTGACTTAGACTCGATATTTGCAGAAGGTGGCAGCATGCCCTTTATTCCCGTTTTTTTAGTTGCAGTGTTTTACAAAGAATTCATTGAGGGAAAACTTTATGAAATTCTCAGTCCGTAGCTGATCATTTTCTTCTTTTTAAGAGAGAATGAATAGATATAAATACATCAAAATAACTTAAAAAAAACATTATGAAAAAAGCCATTACTACTTTGATCCTCATGATCATCCATGCTATGCCTGTGCTCAATGCACAGCAGCTTAACCCTACGGGAATATGCTATGTAGAGGTGAACAATAATAACATCCTGAATGCCGGAGCCTATAAGTTGCAGACATCGGGTAATTATCTGTTTAATGTCGTGAATATTTTTGCTGCCAATATCAATTACGATACAGGCCGTGGAAGAGCCTATCTGAGCAATAATAACAACGTAACCAAAGTGCTCACCAATGCCAATACGTATATAAAACCGCTTCAGGATAAAGGGATGAAAGTCGTTTTAACCATTCTTGGAAATCACCAGGGAGCAGGTTTCTGTAATTTTCCAACCCGTGAAGCAGCGCGTGATTTTGCACAGCAGCTTGCCCATACGGTAAATACTTACGGTCTGGACGGAATCGATTTTGATGATGAATACTCAGATTACGGGCAAAACGGAACAGGTCAGCCCAATGACAGCTCTTTTGTGATGCTTGTTCAAGAGTTAAGAGCGCTGCTTCCGGATAAGATTATCTCATTCTATTATTATGGACCCGCCGCTTCAAAACTTTCCTGGAACGGATTAAGAGTGGGCGATTATATCAATTACAGTTGGAATGCCTCATATGGAACTTTTTCCGCACCTAATGTTCCGCCTCTTACGAAAGCACAGATTTCTCCTGCAGCAGTCTGGATGGGAAATACCTCTAATGCTACAACAACAAGTTTAGCCAATCAAACCAAAACCGGCGGATACGGACTTTTCCTTTGGTATGATCTTCACGGAACCAATGAGACAGCACAACTTTCTGCCGGAACACAAACTTTATATGGACAGCAAACGGTTTTAAGCACTCCTTTGCAGTCATGGACGGCCGGAGCCAATTGTGATGCCCCAATCGGATTATTCACCAGCAACCTTACCGGAACAAGCGCAAAACTAAACTGGTCCGCCGTAGGAACCAATACCTATGATGTAGATTATAAATTATCTTCAGCTACCACATGGACTACTGCGGCAACGGCTACTGCGACTACATCCGTTACGATATCAGGATTGACGGCCAATTCAGAGTATGACTGGAGAGTCAGAACAAATTGCAGCGTTAAAAGCACCTATATTTTCGCTCCGAGATTCAAAAGTGTGGGCGGAACAATTCCATCCGGATCAACATCGCTTTCATTAGACGGGACCAGTGAATCCGGTTCTGCCGGAAGTATCAATTTAAACGGTTCAGCATTATCTTTTGAAGGTTGGATTAAACCATCATCTTTCAAATCAGCAGCTCCTTACATTTCTTCCGTAATGGGAACAGAGGTGAGCGACAGTAATTCAGCATTTTTAAGACTTGGAGATGCAAGTCTTGCCAACAACAGACTTCAGTTTGTGGTAAGTATCAATAATGTTCAGCAAAAACTGGCATCAGCTACAGCATTAAATGCCAACACCTGGTATCACGTTGCTGCAACGTATGACGGCTCTGCTATGAAGATTTATATCAATGGCGTTCTTGATGCAACCAAATCCCAAACCGGAAATATTGCTTCCAACGGAGCTTTCAATGTAGGATATTTATACAATACATCCAGAAATTTCAGTGGTAAAGTAGATGAAGTCAGAGTTTGGAAAAGAGCATTGACCCAGACAGAAATCAGCCAGAATATGTGTAATGTAACACTGCCGGCTACATCTCTTGCTGCGTATTGGAAATTTAATGAAGGGAGTGGTTCTTCAGTTCAGGACAGTTCAGGGAACGGATTGGCATTAACATTGACAGGGGTGGATGCCTCCAATTGGGGAACAGATATCCCATGTTCGACAGGCACTCAAAAGACTTCGTCGAATGCAAAAAATAAAAAGGCAGGCCCGGAGCAAATAGCCGCCAAAAAGCAGATCAAATTGTACCCTAATCCTTTGGGTTCATCTGCACCGCTTACGGTTTCTGTTCCTGAAGAATATAACAGAGGAAAATTATCGGTTTATAATTTTAATGGAGGTGTTGTAGAAACCCAGGCATTACAGTCCGGAGATCACCAGTACAATCTGTCGAAACTTTCGATGGGTAATTATATCATTCAGTTTGAATCTCCGGACGGAGGTTTGAAGCAGACAGAAAAACTAATTATAAAATAAAACAGCAGCCATTGGGCTTCGGCCCGATGATTTTACCGACCATTAAAATGAATAGACTATGAGAAAAAAATCCATTCTTACTGCCCTGATCGCACTGGTCATTCAAGCGGCATCCGGACTTCATGCACAGCAGCTCAATCCTTTGGGCGTATGCTATGTAGAAGTGAATAACAGCAATATGCTGAATGCAGGATCTTATACCCTACAGAACACGAACAGACAGCTTTTTGATGTCGCCATTATTTTTGCTGCGAACATCAATTACGATGTATCCAAAAGCAGAGCTTACATTTCCAATAATAATAACGTAACCAAGGTATTGAATGACGTCAATACGTACGTAAGACCTTTACAGCAAAAAGGGATTAAAGTGTTACTGGATATCTTAGGAAACCACCAGGGAGCAGGAATCTCCAATTTCCCGAATCGTGAAGCGGCCCGTGATTTTGCCCAACAGCTTGCCCATACCGTTTACACCTATGGCCTCGATGGTGTTGATTTGGATGACGAATATGCAGGCTATGGAAATAACGGGACAGGACAGCCGAACAACAGTTCTTTTGTTATGCTTCTGCAAGAACTTAAGTTAGCGATGCCGGATAAGCTGATCACTTTTTATTACATTGGTCCAGCGATATCAAGACAGAGTTACAATGGCGATGCAGCCGGGAATTATATCAATTACGCCTGGAATCCGTATTATGGGACATATAATGCTCCTTCAGTACCACCGCTTGCCAATTCCAAACTTTCAGCGGCGGCTACCTGGATACAGAACAGTAATCCACAGTCAACGTCTCCTGCAACTCTTACAACGCTTGCCACCAACACCATCAATGATGGGTACGGAGTGTTTATGTGGTATGATCTTAATGCGGCCAACAATGCCAGCTACCTGAGTACGGGATCCAATATTCTGTACGGTGAAAATACTTTGCTTAGCGGCCAGCTTTATTCCTGGACTCAGGGAGATGCCTGTGACCCGCCTTTAGGACTTGAAGTAACGAATACCACAGGAACTTCAGCGAAATTAAACTGGACAGGCAATGCTTCCCAGACTTACAATATTGATTACAAACCAGCGAGTTCAACCACGTGGGTGAATGCAGCGACCAATTTGTCCGGAAATAATACCATTATCAGCGGACTTACCTTGAATACTGAATATGACTGGAGGATACAGTCGAATTGTTCTGCCACCATAAAAAGTACCTATCTTTTTGCGCCCCGTTTTAATTCCGGGAGTGCATGCGGAACACCATCAGGCATGAAGTCTGAAAGCTATCTGGGAACTTCCACTAAATTATCCTGGGACGCCGTAGCAACAGCTTCTTCTTACAATTTACAGTACAAAACATCTGCAGCAACAACCTGGACAGATGTTCCAAATATTGCAACAAATTCTTATACGCTTCCGGCTTTAACGGAAAATACAAACTACGTATGGAAAGTACAGGCCGTATGCGGGGGAGCAAATACCAGCGTATATTCTGGTGAATCAACGTTCAATAGTGGATTTACTCCTGTACAAAGCCCTGGTGCGAGATCACTTTCGTTTAATGGTAGCACGCATTATCTGAATGCAGGGCAGTTTAACCTAAGCGGAAATGCCGTAACCTTCGAAGGATGGGTGAAAGTGAATGCATTCAAACCCAATTTTCCCTATATCTCATCGGTAATGGGTATTGAAGTAGGGGACAGTAATTCTGCAATGCTGAGGTTTGGCGATGGAAATTTGGCTAATAATAAACTACAATTTATATTAAGCTTCGGATCTTCTCAGATAAAGCTGAATTCTGTGAGCACATTCAATACCAATACATGGTATCATATCGCGGCTACTTATGATGGTTCGGCTATGAAAATATATGTCAATGGTGTTCTGGATGCAAGTGTTCCCGCCTCCGGTAATTTCACAGCAAACGGTATTCTTTATCTGGCCAGAAATTATGAGAATGGCAGAACCCTTAATGGATTCTTAGACGAATTCAGAGTGTGGAAAAAAGCATTAACCCCAACGGAACTTCTTGCCAACAACTGCAGTGTTCCTGCCAACTCACCGAATCTTGAAGCGAACTGGAGAATGAATGAAGGCAGCGGAAACGGAGCTTTGGATGCTACAGCCAACACACACTTTGCGACTCTGATCGGGATGAGTAATACCAACTGGAGAACAGATGTAGCCTGTACTGCGCTGTCAACACAGGATATTTCTTCGGAAAAAAATCAGGTGGGTTATGTGTATCCAAACCCTGTTAAAAAAGGAAATGACATCCACTTTGTCATCAAAGACAAATCTGCCAGCGAAATCACATTGTATGATATGGCAGGAAAATTAATAATCAATAAAAAAATAGATAAAAATGATATGGTGATCAGCAGCCAGAATTTATCTGCAGGAACCTATATCTATACCATACATTCAAAAGAAAGTAAGACACCATCTTCCGGAAAAGTGATTGTAGAATAAAAGAGTAATCCTCATTAGGTAAATAAAAAGTAAAAATAAATTAGGGGATTTTTATTATGGGCAGACAGGGAGCCAACCGGCTTTCTTGTCTGTCTGTTTTAATAGTAAAAAGTATAGTTTTGGATCTTAGAACGATGCTCGTCTGATATCTGACGTCTGAAATCTAGTATCTGAAAAAAAATCATAGAATAATGCAAAATATAGTAGGAATAGACATTGGCGGTTCGCATATTACCATGGCGCAGGTAGATCCGGAGAAGCGCGAAATCATCAGTTCTACATATGTGAGAGAACATGTGGATTCTTTCGGGGCAAAGGAAACTATTTTTTCCGCCTGGGTCTCTGCCATTGAAAAAGTGACCCATGATTTGGTTAAAAGTAAACTTCTCATCGGTATTGCGATGCCCGGTCCTTTTGATTATGAAAACGGGATCTCACTGATGCAGCAGGGGAAATTTATCGATATGTATCAGGTCAATATCAAACAGGAACTGATTGAAAGACTTTCCATTTCTCTCGATCAGATTTATTTTGTGAACGATGCTGGAGCTTTTCTTGAAGGAGAAGTTTTTGGTGGCTGCGTACGGGAGTACAGCAAAATTTTTGGAGTTACCTTGGGAACAGGCTTGGGGACAGCTTTTTATGATGGAAAAGTAGCCTCAGATGAAGATTTGTGGGATTCGCCTTTCAAAGAATCTATCTGTGAAGACTATCTCGCTACACGTTGGTTCGTGAATCATTATAAAGCTTTAACCGGTGGAGAAATATCGGGAACGAAAGACCTTTTGGATCAGCCGGAAGACATACAAACGAGAATCTTTGATGATTACGCAGATTCTTTTGCAGACTTTATTGTACAATATGTCAAAAGCTACAATCCTGAAGTTTTGGTCATAGGCGGAAATATTGCGAAAGTCTATCCTTATTTTAAAAAGAGGTTAAATCAACATCTGGAAGCTCATAAAATCAACCTTCCTATTAAAATTTCCGCTATTTTTGAAGATGCGGCCATTCTGGGTGCTGCAGGTTATGCTTTGAAGAAAAGCAACAGATAAATTAACAAAACGATATCATGAAGTCTTTATTTTCAACTTTTTTTATTGTACTCAATATCTTTGCGCTGGGCCAGGGAATATCGCCTGCAGATTATGTGAATCCTTTAATGGGAACCCAATCCAAACCGTCGCTGTCCAACGGGAATACTTATCCCGCCATAGGACTTCCCTGGGGAATGAATCTCTGGACACCACAAACCGGAAAGATGGGTGACGGATGGGCATATACCTACGATGCGGATAAGATCAAAGGCTTTAAGCAGACCCACCAGCCATCTCCATGGATGAATGATTATGGTGCTTTCGCCATCATGCCGGGAGTCGGGAAACTAAAATTTAAGGAAGAAGAACGTGCCAGCTGGTTCAGCCATAAAGCAGAGAACGCAAAGCCTTACAGCTACAGCGTTTATCTGGCTGATATCAATGTGACGACAGAGCTTACTCCAACGGAAAGAGCCGCTTTTTTCAAATTTGATTTCCCTAAAACAGACAGTGCGTATGTAGTGATTGATGCTTTAAACAAAGGATCCTACATTAAAATCCTTCCCAAAGAAAGAAAAATTCTGGGCTATACCACAAAGTATTCCAGAGGGAAATACAATAATTTCAAGAACTATTTTGTCATCCAGTTTGATAAAGATTTTGATTTAACGACCACTTGGAAAGACAGCGTTTTTGTGAAAAATCAGTTGGAAATTACCAGCGACCATGCCGGAGCAATTGTTGGATTTAAACTAAAAAATAAAGAAAGCGTTTATGCAAGAACCGCTTCTTCATTCATCAGTTTCGAGCAGGCAGAGCTCAATCTGAAAAGAGAAATAGCAGGCAGAAATTTTGAACAGGTAAAAGCAGATGCTAAAAATATCTGGAATAAAACTTTAGGCAGAATAGAAGTGAAAGGCGGAACAGATCAGCAGATGAGAACATTTTATTCCTCACTGTACCGGACATTGTTTTTCCCTCAGAAATTATACGAAATCGATGCTGAGAACAAAGTAAAACACTGGAGCCCTTACAACGGAAAAATCCTGGATGGAAAAATGTTTGCAGGAACAGGTTTCTGGGATACTTTCAGAGCTTTATATCCTTTCCTGAATCTGGTCTATCCAAGTATCAATATTGAAATGCAGGAAGGTTTGGGTAATACATTCAAGGAAGGAGGATTTCTTCCGGAGTGGAGCAGCCCGGGATATTCTGACATTATGATCGGGAACAATTCAGCCTCAGTGGTAGCAGATGCATACATCAAAGGACTTCGAGGATATGATGTGGAAACCCTTTGGCAGGCCGTCAAACATGGAGCGAATAACGAAGGCCCGATTGATGCAGTCGGTCGCAGAGGAGTAGAATATTACAATACTTTAGGTTACGTTCCTTACGATGTTAAGATCAATGAAAATGCGGCCAGAACCCTGGAATATGCATATGATGATTTCGCCATTTATCAGTTAGGAAAAGCATTAGGAAAACCCGCTTCAGAAATTGATATTTATAAGAAAAGAGCAGACAATTATAAAAATGTATTTGACCCGGAAACTGGTTTAATGCGTGGTAAAAATAAAGACGGAAAATTCCAATCACCATTCAATCCGTTTAAATGGGGCGATGCCTTTACAGAAGGAAACAGCTGGCATTATACCTGGTCGGTTTTCCAGGATATTGACGGTTTGTCTAAATTAATGGGTGGCAAAAAGAAATTCGAAGCCAAACTGGATGAGGTTTTCTCTCTTCCGCCTGTCTTTGACGACAGTTATTATGGAAGCGTTATCCATGAGATCCGTGAAATGCAGATCATGAATATGGGACAGTATGCCCACGGAAATCAGCCGATTCAGCATATGATCTATTTATACAACTATGCCGGAGCACCGTACAAAACGCAGTACTGGACGAGACAGGTGATGGATAAGTTGTATTATGCAACACCGGACGGTTATTGCGGTGATGAAGATAACGGCCAGACTTCTGCATGGTATGTATTTTCAGCATTAGGGTTTTATCCGGTAACACCAGCCACAGATCAGTATGTTTTAGGAGCGCCGCTTTTCAAAGAAGCAGTGATTCACCTTGAAAATGGTAAGAAAATTGAAATAAAAGCACCGGCCAACAGTGCTGAAAATCTATACGTTAAATCGTTAAACGTAAATCTTCGGTCTTATTCAAAAAACTGGCTCAGTCACAAAGAACTGATGAATGGAGCCGTACTGGAATTCCAGATGGACAGCAAGCCGAATAAAGAGAGAGGCTCACAGGAAAAGGATTTTCCATACTCCATGTCGAAGGAATAATGATCAACAAACTTTATATTTGAAAATAATTTTAGAACACGAATAAATTATGAGTGCAGAGAAAACAGAAATATTCGATAAAGTAGCAAAAATGCTGGAAACCCAGGGTTTTACTATGGCGGCAAAAGATGATGCAAGACCTTGGGGTGGCTTTTTTGTGATCGATGAAAATCAGGCTCAGGATTTTGCCAATCAGTATTTTGACGGAATCGATGTAGAAAGTCTGAAAATAGGCGGAAAACTGAGTCCTAAAATCCTCGTGGTTGCTCCAAATGCCCGTCTAAGCTGGCAATATCATCATCGCAGAGCTGAAATCTGGCAGGTGGTGGAAGGTACGGTTGGGATCAAAACAAGCAATACCGATGAAGAAGGCGAGTTGAAAGAATACCATCCAACAGATCAGATCAAACTTCAGCAGGGTGAAAGACACAGACTGATTGGACTTGACGGTTGGGGTGTAGTAGCTGAAATCTGGCAGCATACCGATGCTTCCAATCCGTCGGATGAAGATGATATTGTAAGAGTACAGGACGACTTCGGAAGATAATCTTCTATGATATAAAAAGTAAAAACAGCATCGGTTTGATGCTGTTTTTTTATGTTGTGAGGAAATATAAACCTTATAGGTTTCGAAAACCTATAAGGTTTGTTTGTAGTAAGTATATCGGCTCCTTTATCAAATCAACTTTGTATTTAAAAAAGAGTTTAATCATTAGAAAGTCACATCAAGACCCACATAAAAATTAGCCTTCATAATAGGCGCATACACCATCCCGCCATCAAAATAATTTCCAAAAGGATTTCTGAAATCAACAATGGCATTTTTCTGATAATAAGACGTAAGGTTTTCACCGCCTACATAAGCTCTGATCTTTTTATTAAAGTTCCTTGAGATCTGTGCATTCAATACGGCATAAGAATCAGAATATACCGGTAACTGGAATTCAGCTGGATTGCTTGAAGTATCCGGAAGTCTCTGTTTTCCTACCCAGTTCAGGGTCGTGTCGAAACTCCAGAATCCTCCATTGTTATTTTTATTCGTTGCATAGGCAAGATTCACAAAACCTCTATGCTTGGCCATGAAAGGAACTTCTCTTCTGCCATCGATATAATCTGCCTGAACATCATAATATTTATAAGCCAATCTCACATCAAAGTTCTTGAAAGGCGTAAAATCCCACTGCGTCTGGAAAGAGTTCGCAAAAGATTTTCCTTCCAAATTATAGAAGGTCAGCTGCTGTGGAGAACGGTCAAGATCAACAAGCACCTGATCCTGGAAATCTGTTCTGAAAAAATCTGCAACAATGGATGATTTCCTTCCGAAAAGTTTGAATTCCTGCTGTAAGCTGGCTCCATAGTTCCATGCGATTTCAGGTCTTAATCCATAAATATTTCCACCGTTCTGAAGGATTTGAATACTTCTGTTCGATGCAAAATACTGTTGGTTTTCTGCAAAAACATTAGCCGTTCTGAATCCTCTACCCGCAGAAAGCCTTAAAATCGTCTGAGGCGTGAAGTCATATTTAAAATTAAGTCGTGGCGTAAACTGAGTGCCTGCAAGATTGTGGAAATCTGCTCTGGCTCCAGCGACTAAAGTATATTTTAATCCTGTTAAAGTATACTCTGCAAAAATTCCTGGCACGATCTCATTTCTCTTCATATCATCCTGTAAATACGTTTCCTCGTAGCCGTCATACAAAAAGCTGGCTCCGGCTTTATACTTGTGATTTGTATTCCCGATGATGCTTTCAAAGATTAAATTTGAATAATAGGTATGTTGTTTTCCGGCATAATTTCTCAGTCCGAAAAAGCTGTCCTGCTGGTGATACACATACTGGTTCATCCAGCCTAAGCTCTGGTATGGCTTTCCTTTAAATACATATCCTGTTTTATTCCAAACCTGGAATCTGGAAATATCAATTCCGACACCATAGGCACCTTGCTTGTCCTGAGGCAGTTTTTTGTCAAATCCGATCTGTCCGGCTGTTCTCTCATCTTTGATGAAATTAATCCCGAAATGAGATCCGAATCCCGATTTTTCAAGATCATTATAATTAAGGAGATAAGCTGCATTAATCTGCGTTCCTTTCGGTCTGTCCAGGAAAGTATCATGATTCATATCCGTATCTCCGAAAGTTCCGTTTCCATGCAGTAAAAAGGTCTGAGACCATTTTTCGTTGATAGGAGAGACGCTCGTGATATTGGCTTCCGCTCTTCCGTTGAAATCAGCGAAAATATTTAATGAAGTTTCAGGTTCTTTAGCATTTTTCAAAAGTTCAGTATTGATCTGTCCTGTAATGCTTTCATAACCATTCGTTACCGTACTTCCACCTTTTGTCAACTGAATACTTTCAATCCATCTTCCGGGAATGAAATTCAGTCCATAAGCAGAAGCCAAACCTCTGATCTCAGGTAAAAGCTCCTTCGTTAAACTGGTGTATTTCTGATCCAGACCCAGCATTTTCAACTGTTTGGTTCCAGTAACGGCATTGCTGAAGGAAACGTCAACTGTGGCGTTGGTTTCAAAGCTTTCTGACAGATTACAGCAAGCCGCTTTCAGTAATTCCTTTTTATCAATATTAAAGACAAGTCCTGCTTCTTTTTTGCTTAATGCAGTAGCCGCTTTTGAACCGGTAATGGTAACGCCTTCAATGTTTTTTTCAGACGGTTGATGATCTTCAGTCTGAGCAGCCGGCTGATGCTCTTTGTGGTCGTTCTGCTTTGTTCCTTCTTCGAAATGAACATTCGGGTTCGCTTCTCCAAGTGGAATATCTCTATCATACAGACAACATCCCGGAAGGTTTTTGTAAACTGCATCCGTTGTTTTGTATTTTTCATTGTCATGACCTGCATCGGCAATAGCTTTCAAAACCTGGTCTGATGAGGTTTTTGAAGGGTCAAAATCTAAAGTGACCGTTTGCTTTTCTGCACTCCATTCTGCGGAATCCGCACCGGCTGTTTTAGCTGCTTTTTCGATTCTTGCTTTGCACGAAGCACAGTTTCCTTTTACATAAAACTCATTTTCGTTTTTAGCATGTTGCTGATGATGAGCTTCTGTGGGAGAAGGCTGAAGGTCCCTTTTGTAATGACAACATCCCGGAAGACCTGTATAAGCATTGTCCGGTGATTTGAATTTTTCATTGTCGTGACCTGCATCGGCTACTTTCTTTAAGATTTCGTCTGTGGAAACTTTACCGTCGGTTTCAAGGGTTAAAGTCTGCAGATCAATAGAATAAACCGCAGTTTTAGCACCTGCTTTTTTGGCCGCAGTTTCTATTCTGGTCTGGCACATTTCACAGTTTCCTTTTACTTTGAACTGGTTTTTTGAAAGATTTTGTGCTGATATAAAGTGTACAGACAGGATCATTAGACCAAGAATAAACTTGGAAATATATAATTTCATTTTGTTTAAAAGTTTTGATTAATTAAAAACGGTCCCTTAAAATGCTTAACGGACTCACTGTTTGAGAATTAACCTATCTTAGGCGGTTGCCAGATCTCTTTTAAACGGTCTGATAAATGAGGCGGTGAATAATGGAACTGAGGATTCTTATTGGCTTTGTAATAAGACAGTTCGAAATGTAGATTTTTAGAAAACGGTGTTTCTATATACGTGTAGCATGCCACACACGTTGAACAGCAGTCATCATTGCATGAGGACTTTGTATCGTGATTTTTGTGGTCTTTGCTGTCTTTTGAAGTATGATTTTTGCAGCAGTCGCTCTTTTCGGACTTTTCTTTACAGCAGGTATCCTGCATAGATTGAGAGTAGAAACTGTCTTTAGGAACTAAAAAAATTCCTAGACAAAAAATAACTGCAAGAATGTGAAACAGCTTCATCTCTGCAAAAATACAAAAATTATGACAATGGATCACCAACTTTTAAAGCACAATTGTGCCAAGGTTCTCCGTGTGCCGGGTTCAGTTTCGGTTTTGGCCCCGTTGGCGCTGGTGCCGTTACCGGACCGGGAACGTTTTGTGCACTTTGAACAGGTTGTGGTGCGGGTGTTGGGGTTGGTACCGGTGCAGGTTTGCTGCTTAATGGCTGTCCGACAGGGATATCACATCTGTGACCTGGTTGCCCGTGTGGAGGGTTCATGCCTGGAGCAGTTTTCACCTGTTTTGCATTATTGTCAACCACTACTTTTCCTGCCGACATCGAGTTAGCATCTATTTTAATGGGATTGTTTGGGTTTTGGCCGGGAGCAGTCTGTATTGCCGTTGGGCTTACATTAAGCGGCTGTCCGACAGGAATATCACATCTGTGACCTGGCTGTCCGTGAGGAGGGTTCTTGATTCCCGGTGCTGCTGCAATAGGAGCAGGATTTGGATTGGACTGTACGCCTGCCTGATCCAGCAGAGAAGCTTTAGAAGCTGAGTTAACGGTTACATTGGGCTGTTGAACAGCGGCTTCTTCCTTTAAATAAGTCGCCTTTTCGTCTTTATTACATGAAACGGCCAGTAAAGAGATGGCGATAACGCCTAAGAATGTATTTTTCATATCCAATCGTATGAAACAAAATTAGCAAAACATTTTCAATTGTTTTGCTAATTTTATATTTATAATCTGAATTCAGGACTAATTTTTAACCAAAAGCCTGAATCCTTCCCCGTGAACGTTGATAATTTCCAATCCTTCGTCGTCTTTTAATAACTTACGAAGTTTTGCGATATACACGTCCATACTTCTTGCGGTAAAGTAATTTTCCTTTTTCCAGATCTTTCTCAAAGCCAGGTCTCTTGGCATGAAGTCGTTTCTGTGGATACAAAGAAGTTTCAACAGCTCATTTTCTTTTGGTGAAAGTTTGTATTCTTTATCACCTACTTTCAGCTGTCTCAGCATTGAGTCGAAGAAAATGTTACTGATCTTGAACTGCTCCTGTTCTTCATTTTCTAAAGTAGAGCTTCTCTGCAGGATCGCTTTGATCTTGTATAAAAGAAGTTCAGTATCAAATGGCTTTGTGATATAGTCGTCCGCTCCCAGTTGGTACCCTTTCAGGATATCTTCTCTCATATTTCTTGCTGTAAGGAATATGATAGGGGTATTTTTATCGATTTTTTTTACGTCTTCCGCTAATGAAAATCCGTCTTTTTTAGGCATCATTACATCAAAAATACAGATGTCAAATTCATTTTCTGTAAATTCTTTCAATCCCTGTTCTCCATCTGTGGCAAGGGTAACCTCAAAGTTATTGATGGTCAAATAATCCTTCAGCACTGCCCCGAAACTCTGATCGTCTTCTACTAATAATATTCTGTTGCTCATGATTTTAATAATTAAAAATTAATGATTAAAAATTAAGAATGAACGTTCTCACTCTATCTTCTATATTTTGTTATTTGGTTCGATATTTTATAATTGATGAATGATTATTGATCTGTCTTATCATTCATCGCTCATCATTCATGACTTAGGTTATTGGCAATTTTATCGTAAACGTACTTCCATTACCTTTATTGGAATCTACGATGATTTGCCCTTTGTGCAATTCTGCAATTTTCTTTACATAAGAAAGTCCCAGTCCCTGTCCTTTTACATTGTGGATATTTCCGGTTTCTTCTCTGAAGAACTTTTCAAAGATTTTGGTTTTGTTCTCCGTTTCCATTCCCATTCCTTTATCTGAAATCTCTATGATGTACCAGTTTCCTTCATTTCTTGTTTTCACATGGATCTCAGGAGCTTCGGGAGAATATTTATTGGCATTGTCCAACAGGTTCACCAGCATATTGGAGATGTGGAATTCGTCTATTTTAAAAGTGTAATTGGACGCATTGAATTCCTGGGTCAGCGATCCGTTTCTCTGCTTTACAATAAGATTGAAAGATTCTGTGGTTCTCTTGATCAGCTCACGTACATTGGTTTCCCTTAAGAACAGCTCTACTTCATTTCTTTCCAGTTTAGACATATTCAGGACATTTTCCACCTGCTTCTTCATCCTTAAGTTTTCCTGCTTGATCAGTTCCGAGTAGTATTTTACCTTCTCAGGATTGGTCGCGATCTTGTCATTGGCCAAAGAATCTGTAGCTACAGAAATGGTTGCGAGCGGCGTTTTAAACTCGTGAGACATATTATTGATGAAGTCTGTCTTTACTTCTGCCAGTTTCTTCTGCCTCATCATATAATTAATGGAAATAATATAAATTCCAAGAATCGTCAGTAGAGAAAGAAAGGTTCCCAGAAGCATCGGCCAGTTGTTCATGGCTAGCGAGTATTCTTTTTTAGGAAATACCAAAGCCAGACTGTACAAAGTCCGGTTTTTTATATCTGTAAAAAGAGGGTAGGTATAGGTACTGTTGTCTTTTTTCTCTTTGTATGCTTTATTGGCAACACTGGTGAGCTTGTTGTTCTGGTCTATAACTCCATACCCGAACTTGGCAGTGATGCCTTTTATTTTCAGCTCTTTTGCGATGACTGAATCAAGAATTTTTGGATCCACTCTTTTAGCGATCGGAAGATTGGTCCCTACCACTTTTACGAATTCCTTCACTGCATAATCTCCGTTTTCAATATCGGTGTTAAGCTCTGAAGTCAAAAGTTCCCGGTTGGTGGTATCCTTTTTTACCTTGTAGGCGGCGTTGTCCGTATATAAAGTAGTCAGCTTCAGAGTGTCCCCTTTTTGAGAAATCGGAAGCTGTGTCTTTGATATAATATTTTTGGAATAGATGATTTGGCGCTGGGTTCCGGAATCTTCTACCTGTTGAATGGTGGTTAAAGAAGGTTGGTCTTTACCGGCAGTGATATTGTTTCTTAAATTACTATAGCCTTGATTCAGGTATTTATCAGCTTCAATTTCCTCAATATTTTTTGAAGTATTTTCTAAAACAGAGTAGACTTTATTTGAGAATTCCTGCTCCAGAGCACCGTAATAACCTTTCAGCCAATAAAATTGGAGCGTAACAAAGACAATCAGTGAGATTGTCATAAACACCGAAATTATTGGGATGAATTTATTATTCATTATTTAATTGTATATATATTGAGAAAAATGAATGTTAAAATTAATTATTTTAAGACTTCATAAACAAAAAACGAGCCAAAAAATTGTTTAATTTCTCTTAAAAGGGAGTTTTTTAACAATTATTTATGAATTTTAAATTACTTGTCCTATGGAAAGTCCTCCAAACTGAGAAATTAACTAGCTTTGGTAAAAATAATTACTTATGGAATCTAATATCGTTTTTAACAAAGATTTTGACTCGAACACAGTTTATGTCATGACAGTTTATGATTCTGATGTTTCAAAAGTGTGGGATTATTTTACCCAATCTGAATTACTGGATCAGTGGTGGGGCCCAAAACCCTGGAAATGTGAAACCGTAAACCAGGACTTTAAAGAAAGTGGAATCTGGCATTACGCAATGGTTGGCCCGAACGGTGAGAAATCATACGCACAGGTTCAATACGGCGAAATCATGGAACACCGAAGTTTTGACGGGCTGGATTCTTTCGCTGATGAGAAAGGAAACATCAATGAAAATTTTGGACAATCGAAATGGCTGTTCGGATTTACAGGGATAGAAGAAGGAGTAAAAGTAACCGTCAATATTCATTTTCCATCTCAGGAAACGATGAAACAGCTTCTGGAAATGGGTTTTGAAGAGGGATTTAAAACGGGGCTGACACAGCTTAGGGATGTGTTGATTAGCTGATGTGATAATTTGTTGATAAGATGATACGATGATGTTTTGATTTGATGATTGGGAAATTTGAAAATTTGACAAAGCCGGAGATGTTATCTTTTTTATGTTTTGGCTAAAGCCTTTGGATTTTTTGTAAAAGAAAAGACGGGCTAAAGCCCGTCCCTATTGAATTTTTATATGATTTTAATATTATTGTTACTATGAATCTTAGAGTTGTTCCAATGTACATCATCCTAATCATCTCATCAACAAATCGTCACATCAAATCAATTCTTCCTCCTGAAAATACTGTATAATCGCTTTTTTCATTAGGAGAGACTGTTCGTTGGGTCTTAATTCCGGAAGTTCTTCCAGTTTGTCATATTGTGGCCATCCGTCTTCATAGTGTGTAAATTTGTAGTACCCGAACGGTTCCAGCAGTCTGCATACCGCGATGTGGATCAAATTTACTTTGTCTTCTTTTGTGTATTTTTGTTGGCCGCTTCCAAGTTCCTGTAGTCCGATCAGAAACAAAAGGGTTTCAATCGGAGGATTTTTTTCAGTGTCGAAAGTATCTATAAAGAACTGTTCTATTTTTTTCCAATAATCTCCTTCGTTAACCATAATTTATAAATTATCATTTATTTTCAACAGAAACGCATATTCCAGCGCGTCTTCCTTTAATGATTCAAACCTTCCGCTTGCTCCGCCATGGCCTGAGCTCATATCTGTTTTGAATAATAAAAGGTTGTCATCTGTTTTCAACTCTCTCATTTTTGCCGTCCATTTTGCCGGTTCCCAATATTGTACCTGAGAATCGTGAAGGCCTGTGGTAATAAGCATATGAGGATAATCTTTCGCTTCTACATTGTCGTAAGGCGAATAGTCTTTCATATACTCATAATATTCCTTGTCATTTGGATTTCCCCATTCGTCGTATTCTCCGGTTGTCAATGGAATGGTTTCATCCAGCATCGTCGTCACTACGTCTACAAATGGAACCTGTGCTACAATTCCGTTAAAAAGCTTAGGTTCATAATTAACCACAGCTCCTACCAAAAGTCCGCCGGCGCTTCCACCCATTGCATACATATGGTTGGATGATGTGTAGTTTTCCTTAATCAAATGCTTTCCTGCATCGATGAAATCGAAGAACGTATTTTTTTTGTAGAGCATTTTTCCATCTTCATACCATTCTCTTCCCAGATATTCTCCACCACGGATGTGAGCGATGGCATAAATGAATCCTCTGTCCAAAATAGAAAGCCTTACATTCGAGAAACTGGCATCCACCGTATGTCCGTAACTTCCATAACCATATAACAGTAATGGGGTGTCTGCGGTTTTTTTCGTGTCTTTGTGATAAACCAATGAGATAGGGATTCTTGTTTCTCCATCTCTTGATTCTGCCCAAATTCTTTCCGATACATAATTTTCCGGAAGGAATTTTCCACCCAGTACTTCCTGTTGTTTCAGAAGCTGAGTCGTTTTCTCCTTCATATTATACTCATAGGTTGAGCTTGGCTGCGTCAGCGAGGTGTAGCCATATCGGAGAACTTCGGTATCAAATTCCATATTGATTCCGATATAAGTGGTATATGTTGGATCAGAAAAAGGGAGATAGTAAGATTCCTGAGTTTTTTCGTCAATGATCTTGATTTGAAGAAGTCCTTCTTCTCTTTCTTCCAGAACCAGATAATCTCTGAATATTTCAAAACCTTCCAGCAGAACTTCAGCGCGGTGTGGAATAACGTCTGTCCAGTTTTCCATTCCGCAATTATCGATTTTGGTTTTTACAATCTTGAAATTGGTGGCATCGTCTGCGTTGGTGATGATATAAAATTCATCTTCATAATGTTCAACAGAATATTCCAGATCATCTATTCTTGGCTGAATAATTTTCCAATCTGCAAAAACATTGTTGGAAGGAATGAATCTGTGTTCATCAGAAATCGTACTGGAACTTGCAATGAAAATATATTCCATCGATTTTGTCTTGAAAACATTCACATCAAAAGTATCATCCTCTTCGTGGAAGATCAGGATGTCCTCTGAATCATCCGTTCCCAGCTTATGTCTGTATACCTGAAACGCACGTAGACTTTCATCTTTTCTGATGTAAAAGACATGTTCATTGTCATTCGCCCAAACAGCTTTTCCTGTAGTGTTCAGAATCTGATCCGCGAAAACTTCTCCTGTTACAAGGTTTTTGAAATTGATCGTGTAAATTCTTCTGCTGACATTATCCGATGAAAAAGAAACAAGCTCATTGTTTGGAGAGACAGCTACGCTTCCTACTTCAAAGTAAGTTTCGCCTTCTGCCAAAACATTCACGTCAACTATTATTTCTTCAGCATTGTCAAGACTTTTGTGCTTTCTGCAGAAGATGGGATATTCTTTTCCTTCCTCATAGCGTACAATGTACCAGTATCCGTTAAAGAAATAAGGGAGAGACTCATCGTCTTTTTTGTAGCGGGCTTTCATCTCTTCGAAAAGGTCTTCCTGAAAAGCTTCAGTATCTTTCATCATCACCTCTTCGTAAGCATTTTCTTCCTCAAGGTATTTGATGACTTCGGGGTTTTCCCTTTCGTTAAGCCAGAAGTAATGATCAGTTCTTCTGTCGCCGTGTATTTCTAGTATTTTTTCTATTTTTTTTGCCTGTGGAGCTTTCATCCGAATATTTTAAGTTTTTATTGGGCCGGATGGAACGTACTTACTCATTTTCTCTTTTTTTGAGAATGATTTAAAGCAACGTTTCATTCAATATTAATTCTTGTTCAAATTTAGGTAAAAAAAAGCCATCTTTCCTGTATTGAAAAGACGGCTGTTTTTATCTTATGTATTAAAGACTATTTGTGAAGTGCTTTAATATACTTTTCAAGTGCCATGGTCATAGATGGAGTTTCCTTTGTGGGAGCCATCAGATCTACCTTTAAGCCCGCTTCTTCCGCAGCTGCTAAAGTAGTGTTTCCGAAAACACCGATCTTGGTTTCCTCCTGTTTGAAGTCCGGGAAATTCTGTTGAAGAGATTTGATTCCCTGAGGGCTGAAAAAGATCAGCATGTCATAATCCTTAGCATTGATATCGGTAAGATCGCTGCATACGGTTCTGTACATGATGGCTCTCGTCCAGTCAACATTGGCTGTTTCCATCGTTTTCACGATATCCGGGCTCAGCACATCTGAAGAAGGCAGAAGGTATTTTTCTGCAGGGAATTTCTTGAACAGAGGCAGAAGATCTGAGAAGTTTTTCTCCCCAAAGCTGATCTTTCTCTTTCTATAAACAATATGTTTCTGAAGATAGTTGGCAATCGCCTCAGACTGGCAGATGTATCTCATCGTATCCGGAACCGCGAAACGCAGCTCTTCAGCAAGTCTGAAGTAATGATCTATTGCATTTTTGCTGGTGAAAATAATCCCAGTAAACTGCGTCAGATCTATCTTCTGAGTTCTGAGTTCTTTGTTGTCAACTCCTTCGACGTGGATGAAAGGACGGAAATCAATCTTTATTTTTTCCTTCTTTGCTATATCCAGATATGGAGAAGACTCACTAGGCGCTGGTTGAGAAACCAATATAGACTTTATTCTCATCATTGACTTTTATTAAAAAAATAACAACTTCCATAGCAACAATAAAGGTGCGATTTGGAGGGTGCAAATATACAAAAATTTATAATACCATTTTTCGGGAAGTATGTTGTTTTTGTGAAACAAATAGAAGAAAATCTTGAAAACCGCGACAAATGCGAAGAATCCGAAATAGTATAAAAATATTTTATTTCTGTCTACGGGGAAATAATAGTGGGTTACACAAAGAATTATTAACAAAAATGACAGAATGAAGTAAAATTTAGTGGAGGTAAAGTAAAAAACAGTCCATTTTCTGCCGTCACCTATACTTTGGAAAAATAAAAAGCCCAATGCAGATTTTGATGCATAAAAAAATATGACTGCCAATAATGTATATCCGAATTTATTAAGCTGATATCCCATAAGCTGAAGATCGGCGATGTATTTCGGAACGATAGGGATATATTGAGAAAGCAGAACAGACAGGGTCAGAGCCGTTACACAGGACGTGATAATCCAGCTCGGAAGGTTGTTGCTGGCATCAAAATACTTCTGAAGCAGAAAGTCTTTCAGGCTTGCATCTCTTTCTATGATATTCATCATAAAAACATACAGGAATATGCATCCTATCAGGATAAAGATTACCCAGTCATTGTTCTCAGGTATTCTTACGTGGTTGATAAAGTTTTGTGATAACGGCAAAGGAATATTTTTTGCAAAATTATAGATTATTTTGTATAAAATAAAAAGGTTAAATAAACTATCTTTGCAAACTGAAATGAAAAAACTCGTCATCATCCCTACCTATAACGAAAAGGAAAATATTGAAAATATTATTTCCGCGGTTTTTGCATTGGAAGATGACTTTCATATTCTGGTGGTGGATGACTCTTCCCCGGACGGAACAGCAGAAATAGTAAGAGGCCTTCAGAAAAGATTTCCCCATCATCTTCATATGTCTGTAAGGCATACAAAAGACGGTTTGGGAAAGGCATATATTCATGGATTTACATGGGCTATAGAAAATAAGTATGACTATATTTTTGAAATGGATGCCGATTTTTCACACAATCCAAGTGATTTGCCGAAACTTTTTGAAGCCTGTCTGAATGCAGATATGGCGATAGGTTCGCGCTATTCAAAAGGAGTGAATGTAGTGAACTGGCCAATGGGTCGTGTGCTGCTTTCTTATTTTGCTTCCAAATATGTTAGATTTATTTTAGGACTTCCTATTCATGATACGACCGCAGGATTTGTCTGTTTCTCAAGAAAAGTTCTTGAAGAAATTGGATTAAATAATGTAAAACTTAAAGGATACGGCTTTCAGATTGAAATGAAATTCCGTGCTTTTAAAAAAGGTTTTAAAATTGTAGAAGTTCCTATTATATTTACGAACAGAATTTTAGGAGAAAGTAAAATGAACGGTGGCATCATTCATGAAGCTGTATTTGGAGTTTTAAATTTAAAGTGGAAATCAATAATCAACAGATTATGAAAAAGGTGGTCTTCATTTTAGTTATGCTGTGCATGTTCTCATGCGGCGACTATATCGACAAACCCAAAAATCTGATCGAGCCGGATGCCATGGCTGAGATCCTGGCTGATCTTGCCCTTACGGATCAGGCAATCATGACCTATCAGAATAAAAACCTGGAAGCGGGAACAAGATTTGTGCTTAAATCCCATAAAGTAAAATCTGAAGATTTTGTAGAAAGCTTTAAATATTATGTCATCAAAGACAAAATGAAAGATATTGCGGCAGACGCACAAAAAATAGTATTAAAAAAAGATCCTAAAGCGGAAAAATATGTCCAGGACAAATTGAAAGGTACTGTACCTGCACCCGTTTTAAACAAATAAATATGATGCGGAAACGCGTTCTGTCTTTAAAAGCAGAACCGTTATTAGCGGTGAATTAAAAGAATAGACGAATGAAATTTTTTAATATAGAAAAAACCTCTGAAGGAAAAGCAAGAGCGGGAGAGATCACCACAGATCACGGGAAGATCCAGACGCCCATCTTTATGCCTGTAGGAACTGTGGCAAGTGTAAAAACAGTTCATCAGAGAGAATTAAAAGAAGACATTAAAGCCCAGATTATTTTGGGAAATACTTACCACCTGTATCTTCGTCCTGCAATGGACACTATGGAGCAGGCAGGAGGACTGCATAAATTCATGAACTGGGATCTTCCTATCCTTACCGATTCAGGAGGTTTTCAGGTGTTTTCACTTTCCAAAAGCAGAAAAATGTCTGAGGAAGGAGTGAAATTCAAATCCCATATCGATGGAAGTTATCACATGTTTACGCCTGAAAAATCTATGGAAATCCAGAGACAGATCGGAGCGGATATTTTCATGGCTTTTGACGAATGCGTTGCTTATCCTAGTGGATACAATGAGGTAAAAGCTTCTATGGAAATGACCCACCGATGGTTAAAAAGATGCATCGATTGGAATGAAGCAAATCCTGAATTATACGGTCACAAACAAAGATTTTTCCCCATTGTTCAAGGTTCTACCTACTCGGATTTAAGAAAAATTTCAGCGGAAGTAATTTCTGAAGCAGGTGCTGAAGGAAACGCAATCGGCGGACTTTCCGTTGGTGAGCCTGAAGAAGAGCTGTACAGAATTACCGACGAGGTTACCGATATTCTTCCAAAAGACAAGCCAAGATACCTGATGGGAGTAGGAACTCCATGGAATATCCTGGAATCCATTGGTCTGGGAATTGATATGATGGACTGTGTAATGCCTACAAGAAATGCCAGAAATGCAATGCTTTTCACATGGCAAGGGGTAATGAATATGAAAAATGAAAAATGGAAGCAGGACTTTTCGCCTTTGGATGAATTTGGAACCAGCTATGTAGACAGAGAATATTCAAAAGCCTATCTGCGTCATTTATTTGTATCAAAAGAATATCTTGCAAAGCAGATTGCATCAATACATAACCTTGCCTTTTACTTAGATCTTGTGAAAGTAGCGAGAGAACATATTTTGGCAGGTGATTTCTATGAGTGGAAAAAATCTGTAGTGCCGGTTCTTAGACAGAGACTTTAAAACAGAACGATCATGATTAAAATTATAGACGGGTATATCATCAAAAAATATCTTGGAACATTCAGTTTCATGCTGATATTGTTGTCTATAGTGGTACTGGTGATTGATGTACAGCAGAAGATTCCAAGGATTGAAAATGCGAAAGCACTTGATCCCAAGCTGGATCTGGTGTACTTCCTGATCCACTTTTATCCGTTCTGGATCATTAACCTTGTCGTGACGTTCCTGGCTATCCTGGTGTTTATTTCCGTGATTTATTTCACATCCAGAATGGCAAATAATACCGAAATTGTTGCCGTAATCAGTAGTGGAGCCAGTTTTCACAGATTTGCAAAGCCTTATTTGTATACCTCTGTTTTAATTGCTACGATATCGCTGGTGGTCAATCATATGGTGCTTCCGTGGGCCAATATCAAGAAAAACGAGCTGGAAGCCTATACCTATAATGCGGCGAATAAAGAAAAGATTTTGGGTACAGGTCCTGCATCATCTCAATTTAGTAAAACGGAATACATCTTCGTCAACTCCTGGAACAAAAGAGAAACCAGAGGTTCAGGTTTCGTTTATCAGAAGTATGATAAGGCCAGAAAGATGGTCTACGAGCTGAAAGCATCTGAAGTATATTGGGATAAAGCTAAAAAACAGTTTATTCTTACCAACTATCTCGAAAAAACCATCAATAAAAACAATACAGAAAAACTCGGCAACGGAGTTGAAATGAGGAAAAGCTACGGACACTCTCCTGAAGAACTTTTCCCGAACGAACTTCTTGGCCAGAATAAAACCACTCCCGAACTGATCAAATTCATTGAAAGGGAAAAAAACAGAGGAAACAGTAACCTGAATTCTTACCTTAATGAGTTCCATCAAAGGACCGCAATGCCGGTGGCTATTATTATTCTGACGTTTCTGGCCTTATCTCTGGCTTCCCAGAAGAAAAGGGGAGGTCTTGGAGTCAATCTGGCGATAGGGATTTCCCTGGCGTTTGTTTTTGTTTTCTCTTTTGAAGCTTTAAAAGTAGTTTCTGAGAACAAAAGTTTATCACCGGCTGTAGCCATGTGGCTTCCGAATATGGTATTCTTTCCGCTTACTTTATATCTGTACCTGAAAAGAGCGAATCAATAATCAGTAGAGGAGTTTGATCTCCTTGTGATAAAAAGGCTTTAAACCGTCTTTTTCAAGCTCTATCCACAGTTCTCCTTTTTCGTCTGCATGATGGATAATGCCATTTTGTCTCTCTTGTCCGATTTCGAAGACAGAGATCTCATCTTTGCGGTATAAATTCATGTTAAACTGATCAATAATCTCCTGTTCAGACGGAATGTTTTTCATTCTTTCTGACAGATATTCATGAAGTTTAAAGACAAAATCTTCAAGGTCGTAAACTTGCCCGGTCAGTGTAAGAAGTGATCCAGCATGCAATATTTCATCAAACTGATCCTGCAAAACATTGAAACCGGCACCGATGATGAAATAATTATTTTGATTTATTTTTTTCTTTTCGATTAAAATCCCGACGATTTTTTTATTTTTAAGGATGATATCATTCGGCCATTTTATGTTCACCAAATTGTCAGTCAAATTGGCAAGGAAATCCCGGATGACCACTGCGGTATAGTAATTGAATATAAAATCTGAGAGCAGAATGCTCTGGGCCTTAACAGCCAGTGTATACGCCACATTTTTTCCGGCCGCCGCCGCCCATGTATTTCCGTATTGTCCGCGGCCTTTAGTTTGATTGAATGTAGAGACTCCAATAAAATCTGAATTTTCGTAAAGTAAAAACTTGGAAACTTCGTCATTAGTAGAAGAGCACTCTTTTAAATAAAATAATTGATCCATTTAAGAAAACTTTAAGACTTTAAAGGGCTAAAAATAAGGCTAAAGTAAAAGAAAAACAATAAATTTGCAGATTATAGATATTTTAATGAATAAAACAGCAGAAAAGCAGGCACTAATAGATAAAATTGTTGAAGCCATCCAGGACGTAAAGGGTGAAGATATTATGATTTTCGATCTTTCGAAGATTGAAAACTCTGTAGCGGAAACTTTTATAATTTGTAGCGGAAACTCAAATACACAGGTTTCTGCGTTGGCAGGAAGTGTAGAGAAAAAAGTAAGAAACGATCTAAAAGATAGACCTTGGCATGTAGAAGGTACTGAAAACTCTATGTGGGTTTTGGTAGATTACGTAACGGTGGTAGTGCATATTTTCCAGAAAGAAGTTCGTGAATATTACGATATTGAAGAACTTTGGGGCGATGCAGCCATTACCAAAATAGAAAATTAATTTTAAATTTTAAAAAGTATAAATGAACAATAAAGGATTCAACTGGTTTTTTCCAATTGCAATCGTGGCTCTTTTGTTATTTTTCGGTTCCAATTTTTTAGGAGGCGACAGTGCAAAATCTATTGATGAGGATGCTTTCTTCAGGGAAATGCAGGCAGGAAAGGTCCAAAACGTTATCATATACAAAGACACAGAGAAAGCTGATGTTTTCCTGACAAAAGCAGCAAAGACAGCAATGGTCAGTAAAACGGCCAACCAAAGCAATCCTCTTTCTGCGTTCGAAATGGCTCCAAAAGCAGATTTTTCTGTGAAATACGGAGACCTTCAGCTTTTCCTTCAGAAATTTGATCAGGTAAAGGCTACAAACGCTACTATCAAAACGACGAAAGATTACGGAGCAGGTAAAAACCCGTTCATGGACATCTTGGTTTCAGCATTGATATGGATCGCGATCTTAGGACTTTTCTACTTCCTTCTTTTCAGAAAGATGGGCGGTGGCGGAGGCCCTGGCGGACAAATCTTCTCAATCGGGAAATCTAAAGCGAAGCTTTTCGACGAAAAAGAAAGAATCCAGGTGACATTTAAAGATGTTGCAGGTCTTGAAGGAGCTAAAGAAGAAGTACAGGAAGTGGTAGACTTCTTGAAAAATTCTGAAAAATATACAAAACTGGGTGGTAAGATTCCTAAAGGTGTCCTTCTTGTAGGCCCTCCGGGAACCGGTAAAACCTTATTGGCAAAAGCTGTTGCAGGGGAAGCCAAAGTACCGTTCTTCTCACTTTCAGGTTCAGACTTCGTGGAAATGTTCGTTGGAGTTGGTGCATCAAGAGTTAGAGACCTTTTTGCTCAGGCAAAAGCTAAATCTCCGGCTATCATCTTTATTGATGAGATTGACGCTATCGGACGTGCTAGAGGAAAGAATAACTTCTCTGGTGGAAACGACGAAAGAGAAAATACATTGAACCAGCTTCTTACAGAAATGGATGGTTTCGGAACAGACGTTAACGTTATTGTAATGGCTGCTACCAACAGAGCTGATATCTTGGATAAAGCTTTAATGAGAGCAGGACGTTTTGACCGTTCAATTTATGTAGACCTTCCGGAATTACATGAAAGAAGAGAAATTTTTGATGTTCACTTGTTGAAAATCAAATTAGATGATACCGTTGACAGAGACTTCTTAGCAAAACAAACCCCTGGATTCAGTGGAGCTGATATTGCTAATGTTTGTAACGAAGCAGCGTTGATCGCAGCAAGAAATAGCCATACCTCAGTTACTAAGCAGGATTTCCTTGATGCGGTAGACAGAATCATCGGTGGTCTTGAGAAGAAAAATATGGCCATCAAACCTTCTGAAAAAAGAAGAGTTGCTTATCATGAAGCAGGTCATGCGACAATCTCATGGTTGGTAGAACATGCAGCACCGCTTTTAAAAGTAACGATTGTTCCGAGAGGACGTTCTTTAGGGGCAGCATGGTACCTTCCGGAGGAAAGACAATTGACGACTACTGAACAGATGTTGGACGAATTGTGTGCAACCCTTGGAGGTAGAGCAGCAGAGCAGGTTATTTTTAACAATATTTCAACAGGTGCATTATCTGATCTTGAATCAGTAACGAAAAGAGCGCAAGCTATGGTTACGGTTTACGGTCTGAGCCCTACGATCGGTAATATTTCTTATTATGACAGCTCAGGGCAGTCTGAATATAATTTCGGAAAACCATATTCTGAGGAAACAGCTAATAAGATTGATGTTGAGATTAAATCAATTATTGAAAATCAATACGAGAGAGCAGTTCAGATTCTTACTGAGAACAAAGATAAACTTGATGCTTTGGCGAATAAGCTTCTGGAAAAAGAAGTGATATTCCGTGAAGATCTTGAAGATATATTCGGTAAAAGAGCATGGGATCCGGAATTAACAGAAAGACCTGTTACAAGCACGATTGCTACGGCGAAAGAACCGGATGAGCAAATCATTATTAAAGACAAGGAAGAAGAAAGTGAAATTCAGGCTCCGGAAAGCCCAACTCAACTTTAAAATACTTCCAAAACATATCAAAAAAAACCTGACAATCTTAGAATTGTCAGGTTTTTTCATATTTAAAGCCACATTTTTAGAATCTATTGTAATTATTTTCTATTTTTGTATAAAGTTGACTAAAAATAGATTAAGTTGAATTTATTCAAGAGGATTGTAAGCAAACTTACCAACCAGCCTGAGGAAGAGGAAAAACAGAGTCTGGAGAAGCTCGGGGATTCGCTGAAAAATGCGGATCTTGACTATAAGTTTGCGCAATTATTTACGCATTCGGGGGGATTTTTTAATTATTGTGCAGATGAAGCGGAAGCTCTACAGACTTTAAATCAGATTGTCAAAATAGAAGGAGTCAACAATGTATTCTGCTGGGACAAAGAGCTTCAGAACTTTTTGAATGTGGTGAAAATACCATATACCTCAGAAATGGAGCATTCTAACGATGCCGCCTTCATCACCTGTGAATATCTTATCGCCTACGACGGGAGAATTATGCTTTCGCATAACAACATCCTGCATTACCATTCTTCAAGACTGCCGGGTAAGATCATTATCATGGCCAATGTTTCGCAGATTGTAAACAACCTGAATGATGCGATGGGAAAAATAAAAAGAAACGGGAATATCAAAAACCTTACTTCCATCAGTGGAGGACAATCAAGTTTAGATACTTCCTCCAATACGAATACAAAACTGTTTTTATTGCTGCTTGAAGATTAAGCATCAACTTATAAATTTTACATCTTGGACAAAAACCTTATTCAAAGAACCATTTCCGGACTTGTTTACGTTGCCGTTATCATTCTTTGCACAACACCGCTGGGCGCCCAGCTGATCAACAAGATCCATCCGGACCTTATCAGACAGGAATACCTGTATCACGGGCTGATCACTCTTTTGCTGCTGGTAGGTACCTGGGAATGCGTAAAGATCATGAAATTCGGGAAGGGCTATGAAAAATGGATCGTATTCCCTCTGGTGATTTTTACTTACTATGTTTTTTCCAAAAGATATTTCCATCACGACTTCTTTTTCGATTTCAGGCTGAATGAAATACTGGCTATTTCCCTGGTCGCAATTGCGGTGGTTACCTTATTCAAATATTCAAACGAACTTTATTTCGACATCGGAAAGCTGATATTTACTGTTATCTATGTAGCACTTCCTTTTAGTTTTGCATTGGGATTACCTAAGTTTTCCAGTTTTGATGGGACGTTCTCACTGGAAGTTCTTTTCCTGTTTATTCTGATCTGGAGCAGTGATACCTTCGCTTACCTTACCGGAAAATTCTTCGGAAAACATAAAATGGCCCCTAAAATCTCTCCAAAGAAGACCTGGGAGGGTTATGTTGGCGGAGTAGTGCTAACGTTGGTTTTATCTTACTTTATTGAGCATTATCAGCCTGAACTGCGCGGGAACTGGATGGTAGTTGGTTTCCTGGTAGCTGCATTCGCTCCGTTGGGGGATCTTGTGGAAAGCCAGCTGAAAAGAAATTTCGGGGTAAAAGACAGCGGAAACATCATTCCGGGGCATGGAGGCGTGCTGGACAGACTGGATAGTTTTTTAATTTGCGTTCCTGTCGTATATTTGTACTTTATTTTAGAAAAATTTATTTAATCTCATGAAACTACATAAGGAGTCAAAAGGAACGATTACCGTAGCAACGATACTGTTTATCATCATAAGCGTATTGGCTATTTATTTTCTTAAAATGTGGTCGTTACTGATCATTATGCCAATATTGGTTGTTTACTGTTTAGTATTTTGGTTTTTCAGAGTTCCGGAACGTGATATTCTGGAGCACAGAGAAAATGTAATTGCACCGGTAGACGGAAAGGTGGTGATGATCAAGGAAGTGGAAGAAACTGAATTTATCAAAGGAAAAGCGATTCAGATTTCCATCTTCATGTCGCCATTGAATGTGCACATCTGTAGATATCCGGTATCCGGAAAGGTGATCTACAAAAAATACCATCCCGGAAAATATCTGGTAGCATGGCATGAAAAATCATCTACAGAGAACGAAAGAACAACGGTAGCGGTGGAAACTGCAACAAATCATAAGGTCGTATTCAGACAGATCGCAGGATATGTGGCCAGAAGGATTGTTTTCTATTGTAATGAGGGTGATCAGGCTAAAGCCGGACATGAGTTCGGATTTATCAAATTCGGGTCAAGAATGGATGTATTTTTGCCTTTAGACACAGAAATCACCTGCAAGATCGGAGATATTGCAAAAGGAGGTCTGGATGTGATCGCCAAAATGAAAGATTAATACAAAATATCATCAGAATATAGAAAGGAGAAATTAAGTTTTCTCCTTTTTTGTTTTTTATAAACCGGCATCTTCATTTATAAATTCCTTTTGCAGTAGTTTTATATGCATGCGAGTGCTATTGAGTAGTCATTTGATGGTGTATATTGAATCAGTCCTGTATTTTTGTCTGTAACAGGTTCTCTGGCATTGAGTGAAATATATTTTTAATAAATTTTATCCAAAACGTAACAATTTTTAACCTGTTGGTCAATTGTAATGATCGGCAATTCATTTTTTATGTATATATGCTGAAAAATTATACGGATTTTAAGTCCATTCAGCTTACTATCTTATTAAGAAAATACACCTTTTCACTAAACATATAAAAACAGCAGAATTAAGCGTTCTGCAATTTTTTGTTATGCTTTATTGAGTATTGATATGATTTCAGATTGTTTTGATTGGTACAAAAAGCAACCTGATCATTATTAAAAAACATAAAACAAATACGATGATTTTTAAATTTTTCTTCAGAACAATCAATGAAGAGCCTGAAAAGAGGGATAACGAATATGAGCGCAGCTATTTGAATCTCATTAATAAATATCTGGTTTTTCTTTTTCTACTGTTCTTATTTTATTCTGTATTTATTGTGATTTTTTTTGGAGATGCCGTGATTTCTACATTTCTTACAGTTATTACGTTTTTTTGGCTTTTTTTAATGGCCATCAAAAGCAAAACGGCCCGTTACCGGAAGATTTTAAAGACAAGTGTAATTTTCGTTTTTGTCCTGCTGATTTTTATTGTCAGCTTCTTTCATATTTATACGTTCAAAAATGCGGGGGTAGAGTATTTTTATTTCTCCCTCTTATTTGCTACTCCTTTCTTTTTCAATTATAGAGAAGAATCTTTCATGATTCTGATTATTGCTTTAGTAATCAGTCTAAATTTTATTGGCTGCCTCTATTTTGATTTCAATTTTCTTCCTAAAAGCAGGTTTTTTGAAGCTGGCGATTTCAAAACAGTAAAACTCCTTAATATTCTGTTCTCCGTAGGGTCATTTCTAATGGATATTTCTTTTATTACCCAGAAAGATGACCTGATTTACGGACTTATTGAAGATACAAGAATTAAGAATTCCACGATAGAAAATCTGCAGAAAACCAATACCGGACTTCTGAAACAGCAGATGCTGATCAACCATCTTACGGAAGAAAATATCAGAGAGATCTATCAGCTTGCTGTAAATAATTCACCCTTTTTTTACGATAAATTTCAGGTGTTTTTCCCCCATTTTATTCCGGAGATTTTGATCATAAACCCAAATCTTATTCATTCGGAACTGTATTTCTGTGCGTTGATGAAGATTGATTTTGATACTAAGAAGATTGCACAGTGCACAAACAGCAGCATCCGGGCCGTAGAAAGTAAAAAATACAGGATCAGAAAAAAACTGAATATCCCTTCTGAAATGAATATTAACAGTTTTATTCTCAAAATATAATTTTTTCCACAATGCGCGTAGTATTACGTAGAAAGACAAGCTGTTATTGATTGCTGTTGTTAATATTTTTGCTGTACTTATGAATTTAAGAGATATACATATTGGAAGTTTTGTGAAAGCGAAAGCTGAAGAACTTGAAATACCCGTTGCCCGAATCATGAATTTTTTAAACTGTACCGAGGCCGAAATACAGGAAATGTATGGCCAGGAAAGTATGGATACGAAAAAACTGCTCAGATGGAGTAAGCTTCTGCACTTTGATTTTTTCAGAATCTATACGGGACATCTTATTTTGTATTCACCTCCCTTAAAAACGGATAGATCCATTAAAATAGAGAGTTCTACACTGGAATTCAGGAAAAGTGTCTATACGGAAGAAGTGAAATCTTTTATATTGAACAAAATCCTGTCCAAACAGATGACCACCACAGAAGTTCTTACAAAATACAAGATTCCGAAGACAACCCTTTATAAATGGATTAAGAAAGTATAACCATGCCCGATTTTAAACTGATCTATACAGATATCATCAATGAAAAATTTCCGGAAAAAATAAATAATCCCGGGATAAAGAATAAACTGAATGCTCTTCATACGGCATCCAATATTTTAAAATTCAATGCACTCATCTTTGGGCAGCCTGAATACAGCGTTGGATGTAAAAGTCAGAGGCTCCGTTCTTATGATGAACCTTCCATCCGTGAAATTCTCAATTATCAAAGGAAAAACAAACTGACGAATACAGAAACGGCCAATCATTTCAAAACCAGCCGGAATACCATTGCTCGATGGAAGTCTGTTTATAAATTGTAGTTTTTTTGTTTTTAAATCAATTCCAAATTTTGATGTTTTTTATGAGTTTTCTAAGTGTTTATTTGTAAGGTGTTGATTGGTTGTGAGTTTTACTACTCACGCGTAGTATTGCGTAGGCTGTTTTTATTTGAAATGCCTTTATGGATGATATTTTTGCGTTGGCTGAACAGTCAGTTTAAAACATAACAAACATAATTATTTCGAAACGATGAAAACAAATTCTACAACGACAAAAATCAAAGTTTTGCTTCTGGCGCTGCTTTTGGTTTTTGGACAGTTCTATTCACAGATTCAGAACGGCTCGGTAGGGATCAATACTTCCTTACCTAATGTAAATTCGGTGCTGGATGTGGTCTCAGGAAACCACAATAAAGGGATACTTATTCCCCGTCTCACGGAAAACCAAAGAAATGCAATGATCATTAACCGGCCACAGGATGACGGTCTTACCATTTACAATACTACTGAAGACTGTTTTAATTACTGGAGCTTTGCCGATGATGAATGGAAAAGTGTCTGCGGACAGCTGGGAAAGGCAGTGTTTACGGTTGATTGTTCCAACACGAAAGTAATGGGGACTTATGTGAAAGGAAGAGACCTTACCACTTCCAATTATCTGAGTATTTCTGTTAATGTCACCAAAGTAGGAAACTACACCATCTCAGGAACCACAATAAACGGATATAATTTCTACGGAACGGGAGCGTTTCTGAATACGGGTGTGCAGACTATTCAAATTGCGGGACAGGGAACTCCTCAGAATGTTCAGACGGATGATGTGTCGTTGACGGCTAACGGAAATGATGTGACTTGTACACCTGCTGTATCTGTCAACGTTCTGAGCCCCGCAGGAAGTTACACCATGAGTTGTGGAAGCGCTGTCGCGAATGGCGTATATAAAGTGGGAACAGCTCTTAATTCTTCCAATACGATTACATTACCGATCAATGTTTCTGCATTGGGAAGTTATACCATTACAACCAATACCGTAGATGGAATTTCATTCAGAGGTTCAGGCACATTTACGTCGACGGGAAACCAGAATATAACTCTGAGTGGTACGGGAACACCATCTTCCACAGCGACGAAAACCATTACCATCACTTCAGACAGTCAGGGTGGAGTTTCTACAACGTGTAATGTGAGTATAATTGTAGTCGTTCCTAAAAAAACAGTTCTTCATATAGGGTTGGAAACAGCTTACGGATACAGTGCTTTTACAGGACCTTCCAGAAGTCTTATGGATTCTCCTACGAATTTTGGAACCACAGCTTCCAGTATTGTAAAATATGAAGGCTTTACCCATACATCTTTGGGGAACTCACCATCTTCTGCAGCACTTCAGGTAGCTCTGAATGCCAAGCCGGATATTGTGATTATTGGATACGCTTATACACCCAGTGCTACCGATGCAGGTTATATTGCTTCTTATCTCAATAAAAAAGGAATTGTGATTGCGCTTACCGATGATACGGGAACCGCACAGAATTTATTCAGAGGAATATTTTCAGATCCTACCATTTCAGCATCCAATGGATCAGGGGCAGGATCGGTATATGCACTATCCAATACGGATGATCCCATATTGAATGGTCCTTTCGGAGATGTAAGAGGAAAGAACTGGGGCGAAGATGCTTCTACCACTATAAATATATCAGGCCTTACCAGCGGATTCATACCTTACAGCTATGCACAGCCGATTAACAGTACTACAGCAAGAACCGGTATTTCCGGACTGAGAAGCAGCAGCCTGAACTTTATATGGTTTGGAGACGGTGGTTTCTTAAGTAACGAAAATGCAAACGGAAATCCTTATTCAAGCAATACCATTGAACCTTTCGTAGCGCCAGGCTCAGGCGGATATTTCCCTGTTCAGAAAGCAACCTACGGAACTGCAGGAAACGGCTATTCGGCAGGAGGAATGCAGGTGCAAAATTCCATATTGTTTGCGAATATGATTGCATGGGCGGTTAAGCAGGCAGAATTCAGCGGAATTAATACACAGTGATGAAAAGAAATTCTTAAACAGGGCTGCGGCATGGTGAAACCATGCCGCAGTTTTTATTTTATATGCTTTTTAACCTCTTCTGTAAGTTCTAAAATAGTTTCAACAGGCAAATCTTCTTCCATATCAATCAGAAGGATTTTAAACTTCTTTCTGCCATCCTGAATCAGGAGTGGATGATCAAGTCTGTCCCCGTGATAAAAGCTTACATAATGTTGTTTGTATTTTTTGCTGTAGTAGAGATAGCACAGCATTTTCTTTTTATACTTAAAGAAAGGAAACCCGAAACTCAGTGTTTCCGTAATGTTTTCCGTATCAGATTCGAGGATCTTTTTACGTAAAAACAAAAGAGTACTTCTTTCAGGCTCATCGATTCTGTAGAAGTACTCTTGTATGGGATTCATTTAAATGAATTTAATTCAATAAACGATTAGTCAAAATTTTGCAGCTCTACCAGCTTGTGGTACATGCCTTTCTTCGCGATAAGGTCGTGGTGTGTTCCCTGTTCCACTACAATTCCTTTCTCCATTACTACGATCCAGTCTGCCTTCTGAATAGTGGAAAGTCTGTGGGCAATCACCAGTGAGGTTCTGTTTTCCATCATTTTATCCAAAGCATCCTGAACAAATCTTTCAGATTCCGTATCCAGTGCAGAAGTAGCTTCATCAAGGATCATTACCGGAGGATTTTTCAATACCGCTCTGGCAATAGAAACCCTTTGTTTCTGACCACCGGAAAGTTTATTTCCATCGTCACCGATATTAGCGTTGTACCCTTCAGGAAGATTCGAAATAAAGTTATCAGCGTTGGCAATTTTTGCAGCCTCAACGACTTCTTCTTTCGCAGCATCAGGCTTACCCATCAGGATATTGTTGTATACTGAATCATTGAACAGTACAGATTCCTGAGTTACCATTCCAAGAAGCTGACGGTATTCTTTTAATTTTAAATGTTTAATGTCTACTCCGTCAATTAAAATTTGCCCTTCATTCACATCATAAAATCTTGCCAAAAGGTTAGCGATCGTGGTTTTTCCACTTCCACTCTGGCCTACAAGAGCGATGGTTTTTCCTTTCGGAATGATCAGTGAGAAATTTTTAAGGATAACATTGTCTTTATCGTAATAGAATCCAATGTTTTTGAATTCAATCTGGTTGCTTAAGGTAGAGATAGAAACCGGTTCTGCAATTTCTTCTACTTTTAAATCATAGTCAAGAACTTCAGCTACTCTTTCCAAACTTGCCATACCTCCCTGAATAGAAGAAATCGCACTGGAAAGCTTTTTCGCCGGGTCAAGAATCTGGAAGAACATTCCGATGAACACCAGGAAAGCCTGAGGTTTCATCGTCTGATCCTCTAAAATCTGCGTTCCTGCATACCAGGTAATGATAAGAATGGTGATAGAACCAAGGAATTCGCTCATAGGAGACGCCAATTCTCTTCTTCTGCTCATATCGATAGCGAAGTTCTGCCAGTTGGTCGTTGTTTCGTTGAATCTGTTCTTAAGGATTTTATCGGCATTAAAGATCTTGATAACCTTAGAAGATTTCAATGTCTCGTCTACCAATGAGAAAAGATTCCCTAGTTCAGCCTGAGCAAAATGAGCCTGCTTTTTTAAGCTTTTTCCGGTCCATGAGATCAGTAAGCCCATAACAGGGAAAACGATCAGTGAAAAAAGGGTTAGCTGAGGAGACAGTAAAAATAACGCGATCAGTGAAGAAATGATCATGAATGGAGCATTGATGATATCTACCAAAACCCCCATAATTCCACCTTCCACACCTCCGATGTCATTGGAAATTCTGGACATCATATCTCCCTTTCTCTGTTCTGTAAAGAATGAAACCGGAAGCTGAAGAAACTTATTATACATAGCAGTACGAAGATCCTTTGTAATTCCTACACGGTAATTCACCAATAGGAAAGATCCGATGTATCTGAAAATATTTCTTAATAAAAATGAAACTCCGGTGATAGCACAAAGAACAGCCAATACATAAACAGCACCATGCTGGTCTATCTGTATCTGTACAAAATAGTACGCCTTATCTTTTATATAATTGAAATAGTCGCCGAAAGCTCCGCTCCATACCGGTTCTTTAGCCTGTTTTTCAATGGTACCGAACATTAATCCCAAAATAGGAAGCATCGTTCCTACCGATAAGATATTGAGTAAGGAGTACAGAATATTGAAAAACATACTTCCGAAAAGGTATTTTTGATGCGGTTTCGCGAAATAAAGTATTCTTTGTAATGGTTTCATTCAATGAAAAATTGGATAGCAAAATTACGTAAAATTAAAGGAAAAGACGTTCTTAATCCTGTTTTACTTTAATTAATATGTTTCAATTGGCCCCATTTTGTTACAAACGTTTGTTTAATTTTATATCATTAAAGGTATGCATACTAACGAAAAAACCGCCATTTCGGCGGTTTTTATGATTATAATTATTTAAAATTTTACTTTGTCATTATATTTTGGAGCAAAATTTTTAGGATTTAATTTTTCAAGAGTTTTTCCCACATTGTTGATAATACCCGTTAAATTATCAAAATCCACAACACTCACATCATCACTTTCATTATGATAATGCGAAGCTTTCGTCATATCAACTGTAGAAAATGAATGCGCGATAATTTTCTTCTTCACAAAACTTACATTGTCTGATCTGTAGAATAATTTTTGCGCTGCATAAGGATCAGGGTTTATTTTTAAACCGTTGGCAGCATATGTATTAAAAAGTTCATCAAAGTCTGAGAACTCGTCACCCGTCATAAAAAGAGCATTTTTTCCGAACTGAGATTCTGTGGCTACCATTTCAAAGTTGAAAAGAGCGGTCATATTGTTATAGATCTTATCCAAATTAGCATCCGTAGAAATCGCTTTGGATCCCAGCATTCCTTTTTCTTCCCCGTTGAAGGCCATGAACACCATTGAGAATTCAGGTTTTTTATTTTTAAAATAATCTGCAATACCTGCTAAAGTGGCAATTCCGCTTGCATCATCATCTGCGCCGTTGTAAATATTGTCTCCGGTTTTTTCACTCGTCCCGATGTGATCGAAATGACCTGAGAATCCAAGATACTTGTCCGTTTTCCCTTTTTTGATCCCGCATACGTTATAAACTTTCTTTCCTTCATATTCAAAAGGAATCAGGTAAGAATTTCCTGTACAGTATTCAAGTTTGTTTTCTTTAAAAAGCTTTGCAATATATTCTGCTGCCTTGTCATTTTCCGGAGTTCCGATCTCACGGCCTTTCATTTCGTCTGAAGCGAGTGTGGAAAGGATGGTGGTTACTCTTTCTTTTGAAACTTCCTGTGCCAGCGTAAATACGGAGCAGAAGGACAGGGCAAGGTAGGTTAGTTTTTTCATTATAGATACAATTTAATAGGATCAGTCGTATTCTTAACGGAAATGTTGCACGAAATGGTATAAAATTAATCAAATGGGAATGCATTTTAACCATTAAGAAACTTAATATTCTTAAAAACTTCTTCAATCTTAAGGGTATAAAAAAAGGTCACAGCTATTCTAGTTTTTTTTGGTGACACCTTTTATACGCAAAGAGATAAATATGATGTGCTTTAGTTTTAAGTTGGGCAAAGAATTGCGACTTCGTCACTGACTAAGCTAATGGATAAAACATTCGCTTCATCAAATCAATGCAATTGATTCCCCCTTTGCTCACCTTTTAATATGCAGAATTATGATCGAACTTTGCGTTTTAAATCCAGTCCAATCATTACAATAAAAAAAACAGCTCCTTTCGGAACTGTTCTCACTCAAAAAATCGTTGTAAGGCTATCGAAGTCGGTCTACAGATTTTACGAGCCTCTCATCTCTGCGGATCAATACGTTTGCGATAAGCAGACATATGATCGCGATCAATGGGAAAACCGGCTCAATACCCTTCTCAGGAATCTGAATTCCTCCGGATAAGTTTAGTAACCAGTACGCCAATACACCAATCAACAAAGCGTTTATAATGATGCTGAACGTATTCAGCATGATTTGTCTTTTTCTGTTTTTGAAACTGAAAATACTTAATGCACCCGCCAAAACAAGCGCAATACAACTGATATCAATCACCGGAATATTGCCGAAAACGTCAACATCCTGTCCTGTAACGAAAAGGGAAACAGCAGCCAAAACCGCCAAAAGAGTCCATATAGTCTGTATTCTCTGTAACATTGATTCTTAAATACCTGGCAAAAATAACATAAATTTTGCACAATTCAAAAATTAGTGTAGATTTGCATTATACATATGTACTTGAAAACAAAAGTCACCGGACTTACTTTTCTTACTCACAATTAATTACATTTTTACATTAAGTATGTTTAACATAGAAACGTTAAGGTCAAAATCCGTAACGGAACTGACTAAAATCTTAAAAGATTTAGGCGTTAAAGTTGCTAGAAACAGCAATGATAATGATAAGATCTTTGCCGTTCTTGACTTTCAGGCTTCTAACCCTAAAGTTGCAAAAGATTATTTCAACGCCACAGAAACCAGCATGGATACTGAAGAAAAACCGGCAGACAAACCTGCTAAGGCTCCTGTAAAAAAAGCAGCGCCTAAAAGACAACCTGCCAAACCGAGAGCAGAAGTAAAAGCACCCACTGAAGAAAATCCCCAGATTGAAGAGAAAGTAGAAGAAAAGGTGCCCGCTGCTGAAGAAACAAAACAGGAAGAACCCAAAGCTGAAACAGTTTCCACTCCTGAAGACAACAATCAGGCACAAGCTAAGAAAAAAAGAAAAAGAGTAGTAGCCAATAATACCGGCAATACAGAAACTCCACAGGAAAGAGCAGAAGCTCCTAAAAATGCAGAACCTCAAGAATCTGCTCCATCTGAAGAAAAGCCTAATACTCCTCAAAATCAGGCCAGATCCCAACAAAGACACAACAATCCGCAAAACAGCGGAAACCAAAATAAAAACCCTAATCAGCACCAAAACCAGGGTCAAAACCAAAATCCTAATCAACACCAGAATCCTAACCAGAGTCAGAATCAGAGTCAGAATCAAAATCCTAATCAGAATCCAAACCAAAATCAGCAAAGACAACACGCTGACAGACATGAGGAACATCATTCTGAACACAGAAAAGAATTCAGTTTCGATGGGATGGTAAGTATTGAAGGGGTTTTAGAAATCCTTCCGGATAACTACGGATTCCTTCGTTCATCTGATTTCAGTTATATTTCTTCTCCTGATGACGTATACGTTTCTACGGCACAGATCAGAAATTTCGGTCTGAAAACCGGAGATACTGTTAAAGGAATTGTAAGACTTCCGAAAGAAGGTGAAAAATATTTCTCATTACTAAAACCAACGGAAGTAAACGGACGTGATCTTGCGTTCATCAAAGACCGTGTGGCATTTGAATATTTAACGCCGCTTTTCCCTGAAGAGAAATTTAATCTTACCGGAAACGGATCTACACTTTCAACAAGAATTGTAGACCTTTTCGCACCTATCGGAAAAGGACAGAGAGCCATGATCGTTGCCCAGCCTAAAACGGGTAAAACGATGTTGCTAAAAGATATCGCAAACTCTATTGCAGCCAATCACCCTGAAGTATATATGATGGTCCTTCTGATCGACGAACGTCCGGAAGAAGTTACCGATATGGAAAGAAGTGTAAATGCAGAGGTTATTGCTTCTACATTTGATGAAGCAGCTGACAAGCACGTAAAAGTAGCGAACCTTGTTTTAGCAAAAGCCCAGAGAATGGTAGAATGCGGACATGACGTAGTGATCCTTCTTGACTCTATTACAAGATTAGCAAGAGCATACAATACGGTAACACCGGCATCAGGAAAAGTACTTTCCGGTGGGGTAGATGCCAATGCGCTTCATAAGCCGAAAAGATTTTTTGGGGCAGCCAGAAAAATTGAAGGGGGTGGTTCATTAACCATTATTGCTACGGCACTTATCGACACAGGTTCTAAAATGGACGAAGTGATCTTTGAAGAATTCAAAGGAACGGGTAACATGGAACTTCAGTTAGATAGAAAAATTGCCAACAGAAGAATTTATCCTGCGATTGATCTTGTCTCTTCAAGCACACGTAGAGATGACCTTCTCTTAGACGAAGTAACTTCTCAGAGAATGTGGATCTTCAGAAAATATCTTTCTGAGATGAATCCTGTAGAAGCCATGGAATTTGTAAACAAAAACATCAGAGGAACTTTAAATAACGAAGAATTCCTGATGTCTATGAATAAATAGATTAATTTAATTGTTGTTAAAAAAAAGCACGGAAATCAGCGGATTTTCGTGCTTTTTTATTGATGTTGGAGAGTTTTGGGTTTGAGAGTCTGAGTGTAATAGGGTTTGAGAGGGTTGAGATTATAAATTTGTTCTGTTGTCGTTTTTTTTTAATTAATTAAATAAGACCTTAAGATGTATTTTATACTGCGATAACCTCCATCTTCCGAATTCCTGCTTCTTTCTATAAAAATTAATTCATTCTAAATCAATATATCAATGTTAAAGATTTATTAAAGTAATGCCCAGTATTTGATAATCGCTTAAATATTGGCTAAATTTGGATATAACATTAAAAATAAAAATTATGTCATTTGAATTACCAACATTAGGATATGCCTATGATGCATTGGAGCCGACTATCGATGCAAAAACTATGGAAATCCATTATACAAAACACCACCAGGCTTATATTGACAATTTAAATAAAGCAATCGAAGGAACTGAACTAGCAGGTAAAACAATCGAAGAAATCTGCCAGACAGGAACTGACAAACCAGCAGTAAGAAATAATGGAGGAGGACACTTCAACCACTCTTTATTCTGGGAAATTTTAACGCCGGGCGGAAGCAATGAGCCTGTAGGAAACGTAAAAGCAGCTATCGAAACTTACGGAGGTCTTGAAAAATTCAAAAATGATTTTTCTGATGCGGCTAAAACAAGATTCGGTTCAGGATGGGCTTGGTTAGTGAAAAATGCAGACGGATCCGTATCTGTTTCTTCTACTCCAAACCAGGATAACCCGTTAATGCCTGTTGCAGACGTAAAAGGAACTCCGGTTCTTGGATTAGACGTTTGGGAGCACGCTTACTATTTAAACTACCAAAACAGAAGACCTGACTATGTTTCAGCTTTCTTCAGCGTAGTAAACTGGGATAAAGTAGAGGAATTATTCAACAAATAATTTTCAGCTATTATAAAAGTAAAAGGTTCAGAAGAAATTCTGAACCTTTTTTATTGTTGTGATCTTAATGATTTTAATCCTTTTAATTTTTTTAAACTATCTCATAGCATCACTTGGGGAAAGTCCGTTCATTTTTAATCCGTATTTCCAGCTTACGTAAGCAAAAACCTGATACAGTTTATATTCAAATTTGATCCCATAGTTCTCTCTCGGGCTATAATCAATCCCTGATTCTATAATATTCCGGTATTTTCCTGAAGTGTAGTAAGAATTCCATTCAGTAACCAGGAATGTGTTTTTTGTTTTCAGATAAGATTCCGAATATTGGTTCATCGGTTTGGCTACCGCATTTAAAAAGTAATCGAATTGGGTGTCGATCACAGTAATGTCCCACTCGCCGTCTTCATTCTTAGAAGGCTTTATTTCAGATTTCTCTTCATTTTTCTTAGGACTCTCCTGAGAAAAACAGCTGAAAGGAATCAGCGCAAAGAGAAAAATGCTAATTATATTTTTCATAACAGAAACATTGTATATAAAATAAGCACTCAAAATGAGTGCCTAAGTTGATTTTTTATGGTTCTTTCTGAAGAATGACAAATGCCGGGAAGTGGTCACTGTATCCTCCTGTAAACTGATCTCCGTTCCAGGATCTGAAAGGATAGCCTTTATAGTTCCCCTCTTTGTTCACCAGATAAGGCGGAGCAAAGATTTCTGCTTTGTACACTGAATATTCTTTAGTTACCTGATCAGAAACCAAATTCTTGGAAACAATAATCTGGTCGAAAAGGTTAGGTGCGTCCTGATAAGCCAGTGAAGCAATACCTTTCTTATATAATGGATACATTAAATTAAGGTAAGGCGTTGTTTCGCTTAAATCTTTAGGGCTTGCTGCTGCTTTTAAATAATTTTTTAAACTTGAGCTTACAGGATCATCATTAAAGTCACCCATTGCAAACAGCTTGGTCGTAGGATCTGCTGTTCTGATGCTGTCCATCTGTTGTTTCAATAACGCTGCTGCTGCATTTCTCTTTGGTAATGAAACGGCTTCACCTCCTCTTCTTGAAGGCCAGTGATTCATAAAGAATGCCACTTTTTCATTGTCAAGAAAACCGGTTACTACCAAGATGTCTCTGGTATATTCTCTCTTACCGTCATCACCGAATACTTTCAGTTCTTTCTTTAAAGAGTTGGTTACCGTAAATCTTCTTTTCTGATAGATCAGCGCTACGTCAATTCCTCTGTAATCATAAGAGTTATAGTGTACGATTCCGTAATCATATTTGGCAAGAGCAGGCTGTTTCACAAGATCTTCGATCACCTGTCTGTTTTCTACTTCGATAAGTCCTACCACTGCAGGAGCTGTTTTGGTATACTGAGCACCCAGTTCAGCAATTACTTTTGCTTCGTTGGCTAGTTTTGCCTTGTAGATTTTAGTATTATAGTTTTTACCGCTGCTTGGAGTGAATTCCTCAGAACCGCTTTGGTATCTTACTGCTTTTTTACCTTTTAAGGCTCCATCACTCCATGGTCCGTCATGTTTTTCCGCTTCCAGAAATTTGATGGAATCAAGTGGGATGCTTCTGTGGAAAGCAGGATTATGAATATCTTTAGTCCCATCTATATAATCTGCAGAACGTATAGTGTCCCAAAGGTTTTCCACATTCAAAAAACCAACAGCAGCCACTTTTCTAAGTTTCCCCTGTTGTGCAAAAGCCATCACCGAAAAAACGATGGTCATAAAACTCATAAATCTCTTCATCCTCTAGAGTATTAAAATTATTTAAACGACAAATTTACCTTTTTTTAATTCACCTCATTTTAAATATTTGTAAATTTAAAACAATATAAAATAATTCTCTTACATAATGAATCATAAAAGGTTGCAATGTTAAGAAAAAATAATGTTAAAAAAGTTGGAAATTCCAAATTTTGACTAAATTTGTGCCCCCAACTTTTAAACTGTTGAAAACTAAGAAGAAAAGTATTAAAAAAAATAAATATACTCATGATTAAAAAACTATCATTAGTCTCTTTATTTACTTTACTTCCTGCTTCATTCTATTTTTCGCAGACCACTGTGTTTGCGTATCTTAAGGATGCCGAAGGAAAGCCTATTGAAAGGGCAGAAGTAGATCTTAAAGGGAGTGAGAATGATGTAACGGCTGATAAAATTGGATATTTCCAGTTTGTAGACCTGCAGCCGGGCCATTATCAAATTATGATTACGAAACCAAACTTCGAAACCAAAATGATGGAGTTTGACGTAGCCGATGAGAAAAAAAAGGATCTGGGGATAATTACCCTGTATTCTAATCTTACAAGCGCAGATCAAGGTTTAGCTATTATAGACAGTGATGATGATGACAGCAACAGCAGTGGACAAGCTTCTACAGTAGGTTTGCTACAATCATCAATGGATGTATTCAGTAGAATTGCGGCGTTTGATTTAGGATTTTACTGGTTCCGCCCAAGAGGTATCGATGGAAGAACAGGGGAGTCTATGCTGAACGGTGTTTCCATGGTAAAATCTGATAATGGTAATGTTGACTTCAGTAACTGGGGTGGGCTAAACGAGATCACGAGATATCCGGAAATCGCGTCTAACCATTCTCCGTCTGAATATGCTTTTGGTGGAAACAGCTCTGTTGTTTACAAAAACACAAAAGCAAGTGAGTATAGAAAAGGATTTCAGTTTACACAATCCTTAACGAACAGAAACTACAGAAACAGAACATCTTTACGATATACCTCAGGAATGAGCAAAAAAGGATGGGCATTTACTGCAATGGGAGCCAGAAGATGGGCAGAAGAAGGAATTCAGGAAGGAACTTTCTATGATGCTTACGGTGCTTACCTTGGTGTAGAGAAGAAATTCAGCGACAGCCACACGATTACATTCAACGCGATCGGTGCGCCTTACAGAAGATCTACATCCAGTCCAAATACTCAGGAAGTCTATGATTACAGAGGTGTACATTACAACTCTTACTGGGGATGGCAGGATGGAGAAAAGAGAAGCGAAAGAGTTCGAAGAGGATTCCAGCCGCTTTTCCAGATCCAGGATTTCTGGAAAATCAATAAGAAATCAAGCCTTTGGACTACTGCATCTTACCAGTTTGGAAAAGATAAAGGTTCGCGTTTAGACTGGAACGGGGTGACCAATCCTTCTCCTACTTATTACAGAAACTTGCCAAGTTATTATCATAACAGTATTGTTTATAATACAACCAATGGGACAGGGCAGGTTGATCCCTCACAGTACGGAACTCTTATTGATGCTTACAATACAAGTTTGGCAGCTTGGCAGAACGGAGATCCTAATGTTACTCAGCTCAACTGGGGACAGATCTATGCCAACAACCAAAAGGTGGATGCTGCAGACCAGGCTGAAATGGCCCGTTTGTACGGAATATCCGGAAAGCGTTCTAAAGTATATCTGGTAGATGACGTAAGTGATGATAAGATCTTCAACGCAGGTACACATTACACGTACAACTTTAACGACCGTACGAAGTTTATCATGAACGTTTCTTATCAGAACTATAAATCTGAGCTTTACCGTGAAATGAAGGATCTTTTAGGAGGTGATTACGCTATTGGTGTAGATCCATTTAAAGAATCTGCAAAACCGGGTTCTTCAGGATTGTATAATACTTTAGACTCCAACGTCCAGCTGAGAGAAGGAGACCGTATGACTTACAATTATATCTTGAGAAGACAGGAGGCGAAAGTAAATCCGGGACTGAAATTCTCTACCGGTAATTTTGATGTATTTGTTTCTGCTATGGCAGGATATTCTTCTTCAAACAGAGACGGTCTTTTCAAGCATTATTTATATGACAACTCATACGGGAAAAGCAAAGATTACAATTTCTGGAACTTTGGTCTGAAAGGGCAGGTTGTTTACCGTATCAACGGACGTAACTTCTTGGTGTATAACGGAGCGATGTACAATCAGGCGCCATTCCTGGAAGATTTGTTCATCAATCCTAGAATCAATGCACTTGTTAATCCTAATATCAGAAGTACCGTATATACAGCCAATGATTTAAGTTATGTGATCAATACCCCTTTCCTTAAATTAAGAGCATCGGGATATATTGTAGATACTCAGAATGAAACGAATGTACAGAGATTCTTTGCAGATGGAATTCAGCTGAGCAGCACAAATCCGGACGGATCTGTTTCTCAGGTACAAAGTGCATTCGTTACTCAGGTAATGTCCAATCTGGAGAAAAGAAATATGGGAGTTGAGCTAGGGGTTGACCTGAAAGTTCTACCAACTTTATCTTTACAGGGTCTTGCCAGTTTAGGGGAGTATACATATAGAAACAATCCGGAAGTTTATCTGGTTTCTGATGCCTCTGGAAGTAGTGTGACTTCTTTCGGAAAAGCATATCTGAAAGATTATAAGCAGGGAGGTACTCCTCAGCGTGCTTTCTCTTTAGGTTTCCGTTACAACAACCCGAAATACTGGTGGGTAGGAGCTAACTGGAACTATTTTGATAACAATTATCTGGATCCGGCTCCGGCTTTAAGAACGAATAACTTTATTCAGAACCCTTATTCAAGCACTCCTTACCTTGGTCTTACCAATGGTGATGTACGTGATATGCTGAAGCCTGTACAACTTCCTTCTGCATTTTTCTTAAATGCGAATGCAGGGAAATCATTCATGATCGGAAAGTATTACATATTATTAACGGCTTCTGTAAATAATATTTTAAATAACAAAAGATTCATTACAGGAGGTTTCGAGCAGACCAGAGAAACGAAAGCTAATGATTTTGCGCAGGACTACTATGGTGGAGCACCTTCTTTCGGTCCGAAATACTGGTATACTCAGGGACGTTCGTACTTTGTTAACTTACAATTCAGATTCTAATAAAAAATAAAAAAATAACAATGAATAATTTCACTAACTTTTTCAAAACGACATTCGTAGCAGTAGGTGTACTGTCTGCAGTGTCTTCTTGTGTAAAGAATGATGATTGGGAAAATCCCCCGATCGTTTGTTCAAATAAATTCGAAGCACCGAACATTTCAATGGCAGATTTTTCGGCTCAGGCTCCTGCTACAGGATACAAATTAATCACTACAGATCAGATCTTCGACGGGTATATCGTTTCTTCTGATGCTCAGGGAAATTTCTACAAAACCATCTCTTTCCAGGATAAAACGGTGAACCCTACAGTAGGTCTTCAGATCGAGATAGATAAAGGAAGTAACTTTGCTGATTTTCCAGTAGGTGCACACATCAGAATTAATGCTAAAGGATTACGTTTAGGTCTTGACAGAGGTTCTATTAAACTGGGTTCTGAAGATCCGAACTTTGCCATCGGAAGAATTCCTCAGGCACTTGTAGGAAGATATATGTCAGGCGTATGCTCAGGAAACGGTTTGGATATCCAGACTCTTATTCCTACAAAGCTTAATTCATTGAATGATGCAAAACAGGCTAATTTAATCAATACTTTGGTTACCGTATCTGATGTACAGTTCGGTATTGGTGAGATCTTCCCGGTTCAGAAAAAATATCTTGATTATGATGCTGGAAACCAAGGCTTGGATACAGACAGAAATATTGAAGATAAATTAGGAGGTACTGCAGTAATCAGAAACTCTGGATTCTTCAAGAGTGGAGGAGAACTTGTACCAAAAGGAAGCGGAACTGTTACTTTTGTAGTAAGCAGATACAATAGCACATGGCAGATGCTGATCAGAAGCTTATCTGACATTAATTTCGGAGGACCAAGAGTAGATTCAACCCCACCGAAAGGAGGAACTGAAATTGCTTACTCAGGATCTTTCCTTGAAAATTTTGAAAGTTATTCACTGACGCCTGCTAACCTGGAAATATATCCTAAGTATGTAAATGATGCTGTACTAGGAAACAGATACTGGCAGTTAAAAACTTTCAGCAGCAATAAGTATATCCAATTGGGAGCTAATTCCGGTTCTGGAAACTACTTGACTTATTTTGCCGTACCGGTTGACTTTACAGCAGCCAATACCGTGAAATTTGATGTTAACGTTGGATTCTGGAATGGGAATGCTTTAAAAGTATATTACACCACCAATTATACTCCGCTTGGAGATATTACAACGGCCACTAAAACAGATATTACATCTGCGTTTACAATTCCACAGGCTCCTGCAGTTAATTATGGTACTTTAGCTCCTGCGGGAACTTATACGTTACCTGCCGGATTAACAGGTAACGGATTTATCCTGTTTGAATACACGGGAGCATCAACAGGTGTTACCACTACTCTTCAATTAGATAATATTCAGATTCAATAATCGAAATCTGATATTTTAAATACAGGCCGTCTTTTAGGAGACGGCCTTTTTTATGTAATAATTATTTTAACTTTGTTTTAAACATAAAACCATGCAGGAAGGTAAAATAGTATTGGGAGCGATCGCGGCAGGATTGGTCGCTTATTGTATCCAAAGCATATCATATATGATGAAACCTGGTCTTTGGTCAATATTCCTTTTCAATATGATAAGGGCGATATAGAGTATGATCTGAAGAGAGCCTATGAAGAACTTTAGAATAATCTGAAAAACTTAAATGATAAACCATGAATGCAAAAGAATTTATCAACAGAGTGGTTTTAATCACATTAAAAAATAAAGCATCCTTTGAAGGGATATTGATTGACGTGTCCGATGAATGGTGCTATTTAAAGTATATTCCTGTGGATTATGTAGTCGATGGTTATGTTCTGATAAGCCAGAGATATATTGTAACTATTGAAACAGCTGATGATGATGGATTTAAAGAAAATATATTGAGGCTAAAAAGGATGATTTCTAAAAAAAGTACAGTATTAAATATTGATCATCATGTGGAATTATTATCAGACTTACAGGATAAAATCGGAATTATTAAAATTGAACTGAAAGATCATAATAAAGCGTATATAGGGGAAATTAATCTGGTTAGAGAGCATTCATTCAAAGTTCATTTATTCAGTCCCAATGCAACCTGGCTGCAAGTAGAAAGTTTTTTGTTCAAAGAAGTACGGGCTATTTACTTTGACGAGGATTACATTAACTCTTTAAGATTAATATTACCTCCGGTCATGGCCGATTCAAAGTAAATTTCTACACTGTCTTTTTTAGAATGAGTATATTGGAATATATAAAAGTTAAACTCATCCTGTATGAACGAAATAACTAAAACCTTGACCTGTTTGTTTGTGTTTATGATGCTTTTTTCATGAGAAAAAAACGAGTGTTTGAAATACAGTCAGATACTTTCCAAAGAAGAATGTAACATTATTGTAGATCTGGAACCTGCTAATTCGGTCTGGTTTGAGATTAAAGGACATGATCCTATAACGCAAGAGCCTAAAGTTTGCAAAACACACAACCGATGGTGGAATTTATATGCCGATGAAATAGAGCTTGGAGATACGGTTGTAAAGAAGAGAGGGGAATTAACGTTTAATATTCATAAGAAAGATACAGTGATAATGCATAAATGGGAAAAATGTAATGACATAGATTCTACTCTCAAGAAAGGATCTGAATAGCTATTATTTGGTAAAACAAAAGAGGAAAGGACACAAAAAAACCACCGCATCTGCAGTGGTTTATTATTTTTTTAAATTATTCCGATTTAGAAAGCAACCTCATTCACTTCTTTTCCTCTCTGGAAGTTCATTACCTTCTGGCTTCCTTTGTAAGAAACACTCACAATGTTGAACTGCTTAGGAAAAGAACTTAAAAGGATTGTATTTTTAATCTTCATGGTACTGATGTCCGACACGCCGCCGGTTTCAAAATATACCCATACTGTTTCTCCGCTTACCTGACTTCCGGTGAAGGTTATAGTTTTCGGAGAGCCATTGACATACACATCAAAATTATTGTTCACATATTTTTTTACTTCTGCTTCAAATCCGGCTGTATTGGGATTGATTTTAATAGCTTCGGAAATATGGTTGGTATTCATTTTTGTGGTAAACTTCAATGTTTTGCTTCCATCTATATAATCAACTTTAGTCATTGAAGAGAAAAAGTCTACATACATAAAACTCATTAACATAAAAAACGTTAAAATTCCTGATATATATAAAAGTTTTTTCATCTTAATTAATAGATTTACAATCATACTTGCTAATTATAGGTCACAAATAATATGCCAATTAAAAATTTACATTCACAGAATACTTATCGTAAAATGCCTTGATGTGGGCCACCGCTTCATCAGCCGTGTCTACCACTCTGTATAAGTCCAGATCATCTTCTGCGATCATCCCTTCTTTTAAAAGGGTTGCCTTGAACCATTCCAGAAGTCCTCCCCAGAATTCACTTCCTACAAGAACAATCGGAAATTTACCGATTTTATTGGTCTGGATTAGCGTCATCGCTTCCGTAAGTTCGTCTAATGTACCGAAACCTCCAGGCATTACGACAAAACCTTGAGAATATTTTACAAACATTACTTTTCGTACAAAAAAGTAATCGAAGTTCATCGAATAAGATTTGTTGATGTAGGGATTAAAATGCTGTTCAAATGGGAGATCAATATTAAGTCCGATAGATCTTCCCTGCGCATTAAAAGCCCCTTTATTTCCCGCTTCCATGATCCCCGGGCCACCTCCGGTAATGATTCCGAAGCCCAGTTTAGTGATCTTTTCAGCAATTTCCACTGCCATTGCGTAATATTTACTTTCAGGCTTTAGTCTTGCAGATCCAAATATAGAAACGCATGGTCCGATTTTGGCCAATTTTTCATAACCATCTACAAATTCAGCCATCACTTTGAAAACCATCCAGCTGTCTTTGGTAATGGTTTCGTCCCAGGTTTTCTGTCTGAGACTGTTGTGAAGCTTTGTTTCATTACTATCTAGGGCCGGATTGACTAAACTTTCATCCCTGGTTCCATCCATTTCCATTTACAAACTATTTAAAATGTTTTTCGGCTTCTATTACAGATTCGGGTCTTCCCACATCGATCAGAATGCTGTCGTGCACAAATCCGTGGATATGCTCGGTCTGCATCAGATCCAGATATTCCTCCATAACAGAAAACTTGCCGGTTCTCTTTATTTTTTCAAAGATAGTGGGGTTGATACAGTGAACGCCGCTGAAAGCAAGAGCCTTAAAGCCTTTGTTGAATTCCGCAAGCCTTTGTTCTCCCGACTGTACATTCAGCCAGCCTCTCAAAACCATATCGTCGTTGAAAAGTAATTTTCGCGAACTATCTCTGTCTGAAACCGCTAAAGTAGCAAAATCTTTTATCTTTTTGTGGTATTCCACCAGAGCATTGATATTGATATTCGTTAAAATATCAGCGTTCATGATCAGAAAATCTTCCCCGTGATCGAGGAATTTTCTAGCAAAAATCAAGCCGCCACCGGTTTCCAGCAGTTCATTGGTCTCATCTGAGATTTCAATGTTGCATCCGAAATTACTGTTTTTATTTAAAAATTCAACAATCTGGTTTCCAAAATGATGGATATTGATCACAAAATCTTTTATTCCGAAGCCTTTAAGATATTTGATATTTCTTTCCAAAAGAGGAATGCCGTTTACTTTGGCCAGTGCTTTCGGATGATGATCCGTAAAGGGTTTGAGCCTTGTGCCTTTTCCGGCAGCGAAAATTAAAGCTTTCATATAGTATAAGTAATGAGTGATACGTAATGAGTAATTTCAGGGGTTGATGAACAAGTAAAATATTACCGATTGCTCATTACCCATTACTCACGTTCAGTTGGTGCTGTTCGTCATGGTGAAGACTTATTTCTATTCCTTCAGGATATTTTTCTTTGATGAATTCAGCAATTTTGATGGCCGAATACACAGATCTGTGCTGTCCGCCGGTGCATCCGAAACTGATCTGAAGGTCTTCAAAACCTCTTTCAAGATAGTTGTCGATATTGATGGAGACGATAGATTTTACCAGTTTCAGGAACTTAGGCATCTCGGTTTTGGTTTCAAGATATTCCTGAACGCCGATGTCATTTCCTGTCTGGATTTTATATTCTTCAATTCTTCCCGGATTTAAAATCCCTCTGCAGTCGAAAGTAAAACCTCCGCCGTTTCCTGAATTATCCTTGGGAATTCCTCCTTTTTTGTACGAAAAACTGTGTATGTCGATGTGTAGCATTGTTGTTTATTTTATTTGAACCATTAAGGTCTGTTGAGTTTTTATATTGGTTACAAGCCTTCGACTCCGCTCAGGCTGACATTCCTAATACTATTTGGTTATCTATATTTTAAATTTGCAGAAGATCAAAGAAATCTTAATGGTTTAAAATAGCATTAATTTTTGATTCTGTTTCTTCTGAATTCAGCTGTTCTATCACTTTTTTGAGCTCCGGATAATTGTTCATCAGTTCCCATGATGATGCAAACTGCGTGATGTTTTGAATTCCTTTTTCCAGACTTGCTATAAAATGCTGCTTCCTTTGGATAAGCCCTCTGAAGCCGTAAGCTCCGAGTACCTGCAGAAATCTCATCATTTGGATTGGTTTTACCGAATTTTTTAGTTGATTTTTAACTTCTTCATTGTCAAACTGTCCGATGTAATAATCAAGCATTTCGTTTTTGAAATCTTCCGGGAAGTCAGCCTTAGCCTGAAAAAGAAAAGAGATCACATCATACATTAATGGCCCTTTCATAGCAGACTGATAATCGATGAACGAAACTTTACTTTCTTCATTCACCATAATGTTTCTGGCTTGAAAATCGCGGATCATTATTCCTGTAGGTTCAAGACTTTCAATAAGCGCAGCGATCTGTTTAAATTCCTTCAGCAAAGCTGATTTACGGTATTCCAGTTCCAGGACATCCGCCACAAAGTTTTTAAAATAGTACAGATCATGAATCACAGGAAGCTCATCATAACTTTCATATTCAAAAGTTTTCGAGAAATCAATTTTTCCCTGCGTCCGGATCTGAAGCTGGAAAAGGTTTTCTAAGGTCTGTTTTACCAAACCCTTTACATGAGGAGAAAGTCCTTCTTTCGTAATAATCTCAGAAAGAGTCTGTCCTCCCAGAAATTCCTGTACATACATTTTCCTGTCATCAGAGACTGCAAAAATCTGTGGAGTATTGAGGTTTAGTTCAGAAAAGATTTTGGAATAATACAGGAAACTATCATTTTCCGGAATATTTTCATTGCTGGTAACAATGTATTTTCTGTTGCCGGATCTCGCCAAGAAATTCACTCTCGCAGAACCGCTTTGAGCCAGTGTAACAAACTCAGAAGATGGTTCGCCGAGGTAGTTTTCAAAAAATCGTTTTGCGTTTTCGGAAATCATAATATAGAAACAAATATACTAATTTAATGGGAGTTTGGTGTTTGTAGAGTTTGAGAGTTTTAGGGTTTGAGAGTTGTGGGGTTCGGGTTCGGAGTGTTATGGGGTTTGAGGGTATTAGAGTTTGAGTGTTTGAGTGTTTTTGAAAATAAAGTTCTAGAGTAATAACTGGGATCTCGCATCCCGGAACCCGCATCTAAATAACCCTTATCTGATGTCTGGTATCTGAAATCTGATGTCTTAAATTAGCTTACATTTCAGTCTAATTTTTATCTTTGTACTATGCTAAAGGATTTTAAACCAGTTTTAAACATTTTGCTGAGGTTCATCATCATTTATCTGGTGTTGCTGTTTGCCTACCAGTTTTATCTGAATGCTGGTAAAGCAGGCGGACTGGATCCTTTTTCAAGAATGATCGCGGACCAGGTGGCATCTATTCAGAAAGCTTCAGGATATCCCACATTGCTTTATGATGACGTGAAAAACGAGCAGGTTTGGTTTTATGTAAAGAAAAATTACATAACCAGAATGGTGGAAGGGTGTAACGCCATTTCAGTGATGATCTTGTTTATCGCATTCGTATTTGCGTTCTATAAAGGGTCCAAAACTTTTGTATTTGCCCTTGCCGGACTTGTTCTGCTGTATATTATGAATCTTCTCCGAATCGTGGGACTGAATGTTGTGATGTCAGATTATAAAGAATATGGAAAGATGTTTCATGACTTTATTTTTCCGGCGGTTATTTATGGAACGGTGGTGGTTCTTTGGTTGGTGTGGATTAAATTCTTTGCATTAAAAAATGAAAATTCTTAACTGGCTTCTCGTCATAGCAGGAATCTGCGGTCTGATCAGCGTGCGTGTGTTTGAGGACAAAATTTTCTATGATCCTTTTCTGGAGTATTTTCATGAAGCCAATAAAAATATTGCGTTTCCACAGTTTGAGTGGGCAAAATTAATAGCAGGCCATGTTTTCAGGTTTATTCTCAATCTTGCTTTGTCCTGTCTGATTATTCATTGTCTTTTTAAAAATAAACAGTGGACGGTGCAGGGCGTATTGCTGATCACCATTATCTTTGTTATTACTTTTCCGATCTATCTTTACTGTATCTACGATCGGTTTGATGTGGGCTATCTTTTTTCTTTTTATATGAGAAGGTTTGTGATTCAGCCATTAGCGCTGCTTTTGATTGTTCCGATGTTTTATTACAGGAAACAGTTGGAAAAGAACAAGCAATAAGCGGATAAACTCATTAACTTACAAGTTGCCTCAAAATTTTGGAATATTGGGGAAGGTCAATGGTGAATTTTGCTTCGCAAGTGAATGGTTAATAATAAAGTAGAAGTAAGAATCAAGATAATCAGGATACTTCATTAGCTTAATTACTAGCAACCAGTAACTAACTAACAAGCAACTGACAACACTTTGAACCCTAATCTACCGTATGTTTATCCACACTCGTTACATTTTCCGGAGCCCATTGTACTCTTTTTACAAAGTCTTTTTCGCGGACAGGGCAGTCTTTGATTTGACAGACAGAACATGAAACGGTTTTACAATCATCCATATGGAAGTTGAATTCTACGCTTCTTTTGGTGTTTTTAGCTAAAAGGATAATCATTTTTTCCATTTCGTTGTGCGCTTCCCGAAGGCTATAATACCAGGGCAACGTAATATGGGCATCAATATGCAGATTGGCACCGAATTGCTGAATTTTCATATTGTGAACATCGATCCATTCTATTCTTCTGTTGTCTTCCAGTACCTTGATAATCTGATTCAGAAGGTCAGGATCCTGCTCATCCATAATTCCGCTTAACGACTTTCTGACGATCTTATATCCGACATAAATGATGTAAAAACCAAAAACAAGGGCTACTACGGAATCCAGCCAATAGATTTTTGTAAAGTAAACGACAACTAAACTGATCACCACCCCTAATGTTGTGATGGTATCGGACTGAAGGTGCTTTCCGGATGAAACCAGAACCAGCGAGTTTTCAGCTTTACCTTTTTTAATGGAAATATAGCCTAAAAGATAATTGACAATCGCTGTTGCAGCGATGATCCAGATTCCCAGATCCAGTTTTGCTAAAGTTTTTCCCACAACTAAGCTGTTGATGCCTTCATAGATGATCATGATGCCCGCAATGGCGATTAAAGCACCTTCGATGCCGGATGTTACGAATTCTACTTTTCCGTGGCCGTACGGATGGTCTTCGTCCTTTGGTTTTGCGGCGAGATGAAGAGAGTAAAGTCCCATAAATGCACTGATGACATTCACGACACTTTCCATGGCATCAGAAAACACGGCATCGGAATTGGTGAGCTTCCATGCGATGATTTTTCCAATAAATAAGATGACTCCGAAAACAGCGATAATTTTCTGGAATCCTATTTTGTCTTTGTGGGTAATGGTCTTTTTATTTTCCATAGTTTGATAAAAAAAAGAATCTCAATTCTGAGACTCTTTTTTATTTTGTTAGTTTAAACTAAGTTGTTGGCTGCTAAGTATTCTGCAATCTGTACAGCGTTCGTTGCGGCTCCTTTTCGCAGATTGTCTGCTACGATCCAGAGATTCAGCGTTTTGGGCTGCGAGAGATCCCGTCTTATCCTGCCGACGAATACATCGTCTTTCCCTTCGGAGTAGAGTGGCATTGGATATTCGTTGTTTTTCACGTTATCCATTACAACTACACCTGGTGTTTCAGATAAGATCTTTCTTACTTCGTCAAGGTCAAACTCGTTTTCAAATTCAATATTTACACTTTCTGAGTGACCTCCCTGAACAGGAACTCTCACTGCAGTTGCGGTAAGGTTGAATGTGTCGTCACCTAAAATTTTCTTAGGCTCTTTCATTAGTTTGATTTCTTCTTTAGTGTAATCATCATCACTGAATGCATCACAGTGAGGAAGAGCATTTTTAAAGATCTGATAAGGATATACTTTGGCAACGCTATCGTCTCCGTTTATTTCAGCATTAAGCTGATCCACAGCATCTTTCCCTGTTCCTGTTACAGACTGGTACGTAGAAACAACCACTCTTTTCAGATCATATTTTTTATTCAATGGACCTAATACCATCACCAACTGAATGGTCGAACAGTTCGGATTGGCAATGATCTTATCTTCTTTAGTCAATACATTAGCATTGATTTCCGGAACCACCAGTTTTTTGGTAGGATCCATTCTCCATGCAGAAGAATTGTCAATGACTGTTGTACCGGCTTCTGCAAACAGAGGGGCAAATTCAAGAGAAGTGTCTCCTCCGGCTGAGAAAATAGCGATATCAGGTTTGGCAGCTATAGCGTCTTTCATGCTTACAATCGTAAATTCCTCCTGTTTATACTTCACCTTCTTTCCTACAGATCTTTCGGATGCTACCGGAATTAATTCTGTTACAGGGAAGTTTCTCTCCTCCAAAACTTTAAGCATAACTTGTCCAACCATTCCTGTTGAACCGACTACAGCTACTTTCATTGATTTAATTAAAAATTTAAGGTTAAACTATTACCAAGTGATAAACACATCATTGATCACTCAGTATTTTATTTTTTAAGCCCCAAAGACTCTTGTCCAAGGGAACGCGAATGCAAATAAACCTACCGCAATAAGACCCATGATCACGATTCCTAAAGAAATAGTGTCATTAGATTTTACTTTTTTATTGATGATCGTCATCAATACCGCTGCGATCAGCATAGAAAATGGATGTTCTACAAATGTCTGTCTGCTGTAAGCATCTTTCATTAATGTTCCGGCTGCTATTGCTGCTTTAAAGCCCGGAGATGTGAACAATAAACATACGCCCAGTAAAAACTGAACATGGAAGAAAATCATCGTGAAGAGTGTGATCTTCTTTAAAAACTTGTTCACTTTACCACTGAAGCCAAACATAGTAGCTAAAAGGGCAATAATAAATAATGAGGCCAAAAGAAGTTCAAGATACCCGAATCCTTTGTGTGCATTAAGCAAAATCTTGTAAAAATCCATATTCAATTTTTTCTATTTTTCTAAGTACAAATATAACAAAAATCCCGGCTAAAAGCCGGGATAGATATTTATAAAATCTAATATAATGATCTTATTAGAAGTTGAATGACAATGTTGCTGCCCATGTAGTTCCGAATCCGAAGTAAGCACGGTTCGCTGTTGCAACTCCGTTGTACATTCTTCCTGCTTCTTCATATGTCTTTCCTTTGTCTGGATCGTTTGTTGCTGTAATTTTATCAGTTCCAAATATACTTGTAGCAGAGTCAGAGATGTAAATCTTATCAAATAAGTTATAAACGTTAGCTCCGATAGTAAAGTACTGAGCTTCATTTTTCAATCTGATTTTGTAAGAGAATCCTACGTCAAATAGATTGAAATCAGGTAACTGTAATACACCTCTGTCTTGTGCAGCAATATTAGTGAATGATCCTACATCAACAGTTGAATATAGTTTACCAACATATCTCCATGTTCCGAAAATGTTTAGATCTTTTACTGGTTTTACAGTAAGACCCAATGATGCCGTCATTTGAGGAATACTGTTGTTGCTCGATCCTCCAACTTTCACTTTGTCAAGATATAGTTCGCTACCTCCGGAACCAGCTAAGGTAAGTGGGTTGTTGTTGTCATCAAATGCCGCTACAGAAGCATTTCCTTTGTAATAATAATCTCCCCAAGAGAACATCCCCTGAATTTCTAAGAAATTGAAAGGTTTGTACACTCCGTCGAATTCTACACCCTGGTGGACTTCTGTAATACCGTTTATCTCTGCATAACCTGTAGTTGTTGTATTATCAGGTAGTGTAAATGTTTGGCTGGTTTTTCTTAACCATCTGTCTTTCCACTGAGTTCTGTAAACGTTAACATTAGCGTTGAATTTCGCAGATCTGAATCCATATCCAACTTCTGCAGATGAAATTTTTTCGTTAGTTAAAGTTGGGTTTACAAGTTGTTGATTACTTGGGTAAACTGTATTAAGGAAAGGTTGTTTGCTATAATAACCTAAATTAGCAAAAACATTGTGGTTTTCATTGATGTTATAGTTAGCTCCCCCCTTAACGTTATATCCAAAAAGGTTTTTGAATCCTGTCTTGGTGTTTACGGTCTGTCCTTTTAAAGTACTTCCATCAACTACATAATTATCAATTCTCTGATAACCCTGATTAGATACGGAACCTTGTAAAAATGCAGATAATTTATCTTTAGTATACTCTACTTGAGCGAATCCACTGTACCAAAGAACTTCTCCGTCATTGCTGTATCCAACTTGGTCTTGAGCTGGAGCTAATTTTCCTCCGAATGGATTCCATGAAAGGTTTTTATAATCATAAAGGGTATTTACGATTCTTGGAGTTGCAATATTTTTGTTTGCATTGTCTTTGTATCCTGCAGCACCATATAAATCAGTAAGTACCTGATAGTGGTATCCATAGTAATATCTGTCATCTGTACCTACAGAGACGTTCCAGTTGTCATTGATTTTATGTTGGAAGTTAGCCAAGATACCATACCAGTTGTGAGAATTGATATTTGATCTACGAACAATAGTACTTCCTGCACCTGCTGTATTTAAATTCACGGCGGCATTGGCTGCAAAAATTGCATCATAATTGAAATGACCTTCAGTGTCGAGGAAACTTGCATCAGTGATTGACTTAGTGCCAATTTTACCAAGTTCGCCAGTTCCACCACCTCTACCATTTGACATATATAAAACTGTACTTAGTTTGGACTTTTCATTCATTGTCCAGTCCCAGTTTAGCATCATTACCGGTTTTGAGTAGTAATTAGATCTGTTAGCTAAAGGTACTCTATTTCCCGAAGCGTCAGTATAATATCCAAAATCAGAGTTATATTTTCTGTAAGGATCTCCATCGTGGTCAGGATTATATTTGATGTAATTTTGAATCGTAGGAGCAAAAGTTCTTTGATCGTGCCATTGAGGAGCAGAAGTTATTGTAAACTGTAAGTTATGTTTTTTATTTATTTCATAACCTACTGCCAAAAAGTATGCATAAGATTCGTAATCTGTATTTTCAATATAAGTACCTCCTGCCTGTCTACTCATTAAGAATGATGCAGAAACACCGTTATCAGATTTTCCTGTATTGTAAGCAAAAGATGTTTTTAAATAACCGTCGTTACCAACTCCTAATCTTATAGCCCCTCCTTTTTTCATGTCAGCTGAACGTGTAAGGAAGTTTACTGTACCTCCTACAGATGCAATTGCTAACTTAGAAGAACCAAGACCTCTTTGAACCTGTAGTGTGCTTGTTACGTCAGCTAATCCAGTCCAGTTTGAAAAATAAACAGCACCTCCTTCCATATCGTTAACAGGCATACCATTTACCATCACTGCAATGTTTCTTGTTTCGAAACCTCTGATTGTAAGACCTCCATCACCGAAACCACCTCCAGATTTTGTAGCATATACAGATGGTGTAGTGTTTAAGATCTCAGGTAATTCCTGATTTCCTAATCTTTCTACAAGCTGTGCTGCTTTGATGGTAGATGCAGCCACTGGTGTTTTTCTATCTTTAGCGATATCAGTAACACCTCTTAGAATTACCTCATCAATGTCTTTCGACTTCGTTACAGTGTCTTGAACCTGCTGAGCGTAATAAACACTAGCTGTAGATAAAGTGATAGCTACAGTCAGTATCGATTTGTTGATTAATTTCATAATCGTTAGTAATAGTTAGATTTAATTTTCTGCAAAATTCGCGAAATAAAATTTAACTAATATTAACTGTATGTTAATTTTTACTGAATCTTAATAAGAATTAAAATGCTGATTATCAATATTCTAAATAAAAATTGAATTTTAGCATGAAAAAAATCATATTATTGAGTTTTTAACAAATGGGGGCTGTTTTTATTAAAAATACAAAGCTATTTCACAGCTTTGAGACTCAAATCTATATTTTCAGCAGAGTGTGTAAGAGCCCCTGCAGAGATATAAGTAACGCCTGTAGAAGCTATTTCTTTTAACATTTCACGGGTAATTCCACCTGAAGCTTCAGACTCACAAGAGCCGTTGATCATCTCTACTGCCTGCTTCATCACCGGGACGGTCATATTGTCGAGCATGATTCTATCTACTTTTGCTTTGATGGCTTCCTTCACTTCTTCCAGATTTCTGGTCTCAACCTCAATCTTTAACTTTTTCTTGGTATTTTTAACATAATCCTTTGCCATTTTTACGGCATTCGTAATGCTCCCGTTATAATCGATGTGATTGTCTTTCAGCATGATCATGTCATATAAACCGTATCTGTGGTTGGTTCCACCGCCAATAGCCACTGCCCATTTTTCACAAACTCTGAAATTCGGGGTTGTTTTTCTGGTGTCCAGAAGTTTTGTTTTGGTCCCTACCAGTCTGGAATCCCAGTCGTGGGTAAGGGTAGCGATTCCGCTCATTCTTTGCATACAGTTCAGGATAAGTCTTTCCGTGGAAAGAATGGATCTTGCGCTTCCGGTTACGATCATTGCGACGTCTCCTACTTTGGCTGTTTCTCCATCTTTAATGAAAATTTCCACTTTTAAATTCTTATCAAACGTTTTAAAAATAATTTCCGCCAGCTCAACACCTGCTAAAATACAATCCTGTTTTACCAGAAGTTTAGCACTCTGCGCCAGATCTTTCGGAATGGTGGAAAGGGTAGAATGGTCGCCATCCTGGATGTCTTCCTCTAAAGCATTTTTAATAAATGTTTTTAATGCTTTATCTGTTACGTAGCTTGGTCTTTTCATTATTGATGTTTTTAGACTAGGTCTTTATTATAAAATGCTCCCTTATTTTCCGTCATCTCCATAGATTGGGTAATGATGAGGTGAGCAACGGTGGTCAGGTTTCTTAATTCAGATAATTGTGGTGACAGAATAGAGTAGTGGTAAATCTCATCAACAGCGGCAGCTATTTCCTGGTGTTTTTGAAGGGCCATATTCAGACGTCTGTTGCTTCTTACAATACCTACCAGATCACTCATCATTTCTTGAAGCTGTTTTCTGAGGTAACTCACGATTACCATTTCATCCATAATCTTCATACCTTCTTCATTCCATTCCGGAACAGCTTTCAGATCGTCGAAATTGAAATTATTTTCTTTAAGTAAATCAACCGTTTTAATAGCGGCATTGTGTCCGAAAACCAAACCTTCCAGTAAAGAATTGGAAGCAAGTCTGTTTGCACCATGAAGTCCTGAGTTGGTACATTCACCTACTGCAAAAAGATTTCTGATGGAAGACTGTCCGTCTCTGTCTACTTCGATACCGCCCATCAGATAATGGCAGGCTGGTACTACAGGTATTAATTGAGTAAAAGGATCGATTCCTTCTTCTCTGCATTTTTTATAAATATTCGGGAAATGTTCCAGGAATCTTTCGTGATCCATATCGCGACAGTCGAGTCCGGCATATTCGTCTCCGGAAATTTTCATCTCGTTGTCGATGGCTCTGGCTACAATATCTCTTGAGGCCAATTCTTCACGCTCATCATATTTGTGCATGAATTTCTCCCCTTTCTTGGTTCTTAATTTGGCACCGTCTCCTCTTACTGCTTCAGAAATAAGGAAAAGCATTCCGTTAATCTTACTGTATAGAGCTGTCGGATGAAACTGGTAGTACTGCATATTCGAAACCTTACCTCTGGCGCGGGCTACGAACGCAATTCCGTCTCCGGTCGCAATGGTAGGATTGGTGGTGTTCTTATAAACGTGTCCTGCTCCTCCGGTAGCTGCCAGTGTTATTTTCGAAGTAATTTTTTTAATGGTCTTTGATTTTTCATCAAGGATGTAGGCACCGTAGCAATTAATATCGCCTTGATTTACTTCTTTTCCCGGAACGTGGTGTTGGGTAATGATGTCAATAACGTAATGGTGATCGAGGATTTCAATATTCGGGCTGTTTTTGGCTGTTTCCAGTAAAGCTCTTTCGATCTCGAATCCTGTAATATCTTTATGGTGAACAATTCTGTTTTCAGTATGACCACCTTCTCTTCCTAAAGCGAATTCCCCGTTTTTCATGTCGAAATTGGCACCCCATTCTACGATCTCGTTGAATCTTGCGGGAGCTTCTCTTACGACCATTTCTACAACGTCGCGTTTGTTTTCTCCGTCTCCGGCTCGCATGGTGTCATCGATATGTTTCTGGAAGTTGTCATTTTTAAAATCGGTGACCACGGCCAGTCCGCCCTGTGCATATTTAGTATTGCTTTCGTCTTCGTCAGATTTTGTTACGATGATGATCTTGGCATCAGGAAACTGTTCAGAAACTTTAATGGCATAGGAAAGTCCCGAGATGCCGGAACCAATTACTAATACATCCGCTTTTATCATATGCTTGCTTTAGGTACAATCGTTTAAATATTAAATAAATTTAAACAATTTTTCGTTTGGTTTTCTTACTTTTTTCATGTGCTGGAAATGATCTTCCTCAGAACGGTAACCTAAAGCGAGGGTGACGGTTACTTTTTCTGTCTCCGGATTGATGTTGAGAATCTCCTCTATCATATCCTGGCGGAAGCCTTCCATAGGACATGAGTCTATATTTTCAATCGCGGCGGCATACATCAGATTCGCCAGTACGATATAAGACTGCTTTTCTGCCCAGTTGAAAATTTCATCCTGTGTTTTTTGAATAATATGTTGGTTAATGCTTTTTCTGAACAGATCAAGTTTTTCAATAGGCGTTTCTCTTACCTCAGAAATATGGTTGAAATAGCCATGAATATAGCTTTCTTCAATGGTTTTCTTTGAAATGATGACAATGAGATGAGAGCAGGTGGAGATCTGCGATGGATTATAGAAAGCCGGAATTAATTTCTGTTTCATTTCCTCACTTTCCACTACCAGTACCTTGTAGGGTTGAAGCCCAAGCGAACTGGCAGACAGCTTTCCTGACTCAAGAATGTTGTACAATGTGTCTTGAGGAATGATCTCGTGATTAAATTTTTTCACAGAATATCTTCTGCTTAAAGCTTCCAAATAATTCATAGGACAAATTTAAGAATTGAATATGAATAAAGAGACTTTAAAATGAAATATCTCCCGTTTGAAAAAACAAAAAAGAATCACGCCAAATTTGACGTGATCCCCGGGTATTTAAAAATAATCAATTTCTATTTATTCTCTGTTTTTTACCATAATCCAACCTGAGAATTTGATTGGGGTGTTCTTGCTGTTGTTTTCGTTCCATGTGATAGAATACCAGTAGTTTCCGGTAGGAACTTTCTTGCTTCCGTTGGTGGTTCCGTCCCAGGTGTATCTGTTGGACTTGTCCGCCTGGAACATTTTGTATCCGTATCTGTCGAAGATTCCGATTTCCAGATTTTTTTTGTTGGCCAGTGCTGAATAATCAATAGCATCATTCACACCGTCTCCGTTTGGAGTAATCACGTTGATCAGATTTGGAACCGTAATGTCAATTTCGATAGGCTCGCAATCGTAGCTGTCCTTAACATAGATCTTGGCTTCTCCTCTGGCTACATTAGTGAAGATATTGGAATCCTGCCAGTTCACATTATCCATTGAATACTTGTAGAGGGGAGTTCCACCATTCACAAAAACAGTGACTGTGCTTCCGGAAATATCAAGGCTGGTTACTACCGGCTGTTCCGAAGCATATACTTTTACCGGTTGTAATATGGTACAATCTCCGGTTTTTAATTTTACCCAGTAGGTTCCAACCCCTACATTCGTAATGGCCTGTGTAGTTGCACCTGTACTCCAGATATATCCACTGAATCCAGGTCCTGCATCCAATGTGGTTTTATCCTCAATACAAATGATTTTATCCTTTAACACTGCCGACAGTGTCGGGGCTATAACAGTAAGGGTAACTTTTGCAATTCCATAACAACCCTGTGCGTTGAATACTTTTACATAAATCACTCCGGATGGGGCAGTGTAGGTGGCGAAATTTAGAATTTCATTGGTTCCGCTTACAGCATCGGCCAGAGATGGATAATATTTTTTAGTTGCTGTTCCGGCGGTTACTGGAGCATTGGCCAGATTGAATATTCCAAGTGAAGGATTAGTATCAAGGAAACATGTCCTTAGGAAAGCATCGGTAACAACTACAACCGGGTTTAAGGCCAGAGTGACTTTTGCAGTACTGACGCACCCTTGAGGAGTGGTTACTTTTGCAAATAATACTGCAGCTCCTGATGCATAAGCAGTAGGATTAGGAATCTGATTGATTCCTGCATTCAGATCAAACATTGTATTGTAGAACTGCATAGTGCAGCCGGGAACTCCTGTAAGAGCGGCTGTTGTAAGATCAAATGTGGCAGTACCTGCATTATTGTTGTTACAGCCCGTGAGTGTGGCATCCGTAGCGGCAAATGGCGTTGGATTTAACTGTATGACACCATCTCCGTTGTCACAGAGTGTAGAGCTTGGATCCTTAATGACGACCTTAATCGTTGTAGCGCCTGTGTATGGGAAGTTGGTGGGGTTTGTAATCGGTGTTGAACTTCCTAAAACATAGTAAGTGAATACGTAGTTTGCCGGATTATTAACAAATTGTGCGTTGAAAGAAGTCAGATCCACAGAACCTGCACCTGTTGCCGGATTGGTACACACAAAAGGAGTAACGGTAGCGTTCAGGATAGGAACTTTATCTACAAAAACTTTTACATTCTTGATCGAATGTCTGGCGCTGGCACCTCCTGTAGCCGCAGAAAAACCGAAATATCCCTGTGACATTCCTATTGCTCCTCCGGATGGGGCAAACGACTGATCAACGATAAGAACACCATCAAGTTTAATTTTAATGATCCAGTTGGTCGGGTTGGTAAGGTCTGTCTCCCCGTTTACTTCTACGTGTTTGTATACCGGTCCTACGAACGGCTGGGTGGTGATAAGGTCCGGAGAATGAAATGTGCTGTTTGGAGTTGTGTTGTATTCAATATTACTTCCGGCAGAATCATTAGTTCCATACAGTAAATGTATTTTACTCATCTGTCCTTCTGTGGAATTGTTGAAAATATCAAATCCTACCATCAGTCCTGATGCGTTTGCCGGAATTCCAAGTCCGCCTCCGGATACGAATCCTGTTGGAGGATTCACGAGATACCAGAATGTAAATCCATCACCGCGCCCGAACTGTGTGGTTCCGTTTCCATCGATCCTGAAGTCGAATTCTACCTTCCATTTGTCACAATAGCTTAATGTGATGGGAGTAGCCAGCTTTACAGCACCAAACAAGCTGGTATTATCTGTGGTAAGACGGATGAAATCGTTTTCAACAACTGCGTTGGAGACAAGGTCCCAGCCCGTAGTGTTGACAGGGTTTCCAGTCAGCTGATACGTCTGGGAAAACAGCTGTCCTGAAAAACCTAATAGAATGGTTAAATAGTAAATGAGTAGTTTTCTTTTCATGAAGCGATTGGTTTAAGGTTATTGCTATAAATATATTTATTTTGTTTGTGACTGTATAATGAATAATTGTCAATTGTTTGGTTAAAATTGTCAATTTAAAATTAATTTTATATGAATAATATAAACATTAAAATGATATTGCGTTTTTCTTGTATTGGGTAAAAAAATACATTGTAAGTTCACATGAGGTTTATATTATTAAAAAAATCACTCCGGGAAAGAGTGATTTTTTTTTTAATAATAGAAATATTATTCTCTGTTTTTTACTAATACCCAGCCTGAGTATTGGGTAGCAGTATTGTTTTTGTCATTTTCATTCCATGAGATGGAGTACCAGTAAGTTCCTGTAAGGATTTTTTTACCGGAAGCTGTTCCGTCCCATTTGAAGTTTCTGATTTTGTCTGCTTCGTAAAGTTTATTGCCATATCTGTCATATACGATGAAAACAAGGTTTTTCTTATAAGCCAGAGCAGAATAATCAATAAAGTCATTTACATTGTCGCCGTTCGGTGTAATGGCATTGATCAGATTAGGAACTGTGATCTGCACTTCAACAGGTGTACAGTTGTAAAAATCTTTTACGAAAACTTTAGCTTCTCCTCTGTGAAGTCCTGTAAACGTATTTGAATCCTGCCAGTCTATACCATTCAATGAATATTTATAAGGCGGAGTTCCTCCCGATACATTCACAGTTACTGTAGTATTATTGATGTCAATGCTTGTCACAACAGGATTCGCAGAAGCAATGACTTTCACAGTCTGAGTCGTGATACAGTCTCCTGTTTTTAATTTTACCCAATACAATCCTACACCAACATTTTGGATAGAAGGAGTTGTTGCACCCGTGATCCATTCATAGCCATCAAACCCAGGACCTGCATCCAGATTGGTTCTTCCGTCGATACAGATTATTTTGTCTTTTAAAACAGAAGAAGTGACAGGAGGCAGTACAATCAGATTTACCTTAGCCAGCGCGAAACATGCATTGGAGTCAGTGACCTTTACATAAACCGAAGTACTCACAGACATATACTGAAGTGGATTGACAATTTCATTCGTTCCTGCCAAAGCATCTGCTACGGAAGTGTAATATTTTTTAGTGAAACCGCTTGTCAGTGTGGTTACATTAGCGGAAGTAATGTCAAATATGGCACTGGTGATATTATTCTGTAAAAAGCATGAGCGAAGCGTGACCTCTCTTACCGGTGTTTCCGGCAAAAATGCCAGAGTAATTTTTGCATTACCTGTACAGCCGAGTGGTGTAGTTACTTTTACATAAACACTTCCCGGAGCAGAAGTATAGGTAGCTGGATTGGTAATTTCATTGGTACCCGCATTCAGGTCAGCAAGTGTTCTGTAATATTTTTTAACCACACTAAGTCCACCGGCTACATCCGCTGCGTTGAGGTTGAATAATCCGTTTCCTGCTTTATAGTTGTTACAGGCCAGTAAAGTTTTATCGGTAAGCAGAAGAGGTGCAAGGACAAGCTGTATTTTCCCGTCCGGATTGTCACACAATATTCCCGCATTATCTTTTACAACTACGGTAACCGTAGTGTTCGCATTGAATTGAAAGTTGGTAGGATTTGTAATTAGTGTTGCTCCCTGAAAATAGGTGAAGGTATAGTTGGAAGGATTACTTACAAATTGAGAATTAAAGGTCGTTAAATTAACAGACCCGAATCCGGTCGTAGGATTTGGACAGAAAGACTGTGTTGCTGAAGCCTGTAAAATAGGAACTTTATCTGTGTAAATTTTTACATTTTTAATGGAATGTCTCGATCTCGCACCTCCTGTAGAAGCTGAAAATCCGAAATATCCAATCGTCATAGCAGCTGCGGTGCCTGCTGGTGCGAATGACTGATTACAGATCAAGGTCCCATCGATGGTAATTTTTACAATCCAGTTGACAGGATTGGCAGGATCTACCTGAGCCGTTACTTCAACATGCTTATAAGTAGCTCCCTGGAAAGGAATTGTTGTATTCAGATCCGGTGAGTGGAAAGAACTTCCTGCCGTGTTGAAAAACTCTACGTTATTGGTATCCGATGTATTGGCTACCTGTCCATAGGCAACATGCACTTTACTCATCGTAGCGGCAGTGGTATTGTTGTACGTGTCAAATCCTACAATAAAACCTACTGCATTTTGAGAAACGCCAAGACCTGATCCCAGTACGCTGGCCACCGGTGGATTGGCAAGATACCAGAAGGCAATACCATCTCCGTTAGAAGTTTGGTTGGAATCCATTCTGAAATCGAATTCCACTCTCCATTTATCACAGTATTTTAGATTGATCTGATCATTCAGACGTATGGATCCGGATTGGTTATTCGTATCCGGAGTAAGCTGAATAAAATCACCGTTTACCTGTGCGGGATTCACCATCGTCCATCCTGTGGTAGTCACCGGATTTCCTGTTAATTGATAGGTTTGGGAAAACATTCCACCTGAAAGTAAAATCAGAAGGAAGGAAATATAAGACAGTAAAGATTTATTCATTGAATTGGGATACTTTTTAATTAGATGCTGTAAATATATTAAATCCCAATTAATTAATATGTATTCAATGTTAATTTTACCGAATATGATGGCAATTTTTCAATAATGATAAGGAAAAATAAAGAATGTCGTATGTAATGAGTAGTAATTTAGATCCGTTAAAAAAGAGAGTTGCTCTCTAAACCCTCGAAATAAGTGTCAATCTCCAGATCAGAGGAGTTGGCAGCGGCTACGGCAAGTTTGTCGCAGAGTTCATTTTCGAAATGTCCTGCATGACCTTTTACCCAGTGCATTTCCGGAGTATGTTTATTGTACATCTCGATGAATCTTTTCCATAGGTCTGGGTTTTTTACATTTTTCCAGCCTCTTTTGATCCATCCCGCGATCCATTTTTGATTCACAGCATCTGCTACGTATTTGCTGTCTGTATAAACGTGAATATCGTTCTCCGAAGATTTTAGTTTTTCCATAGCGGAAATGACCGCCAAAAGTTCCATCCTGTTGTTGGTGGTTTTTCTGAAACCTTTGGAGAATGTCTTCTGATAGTTTTTCTCAGGAACACGCATGAGAATTCCATAGCCTCCTTTTCCGGGATTTCCGCTGCATGCACCGTCAGTGTATATTTCTATTCTCAAAAGTTAGGGTATATAAAATCAGTATTCCGCAACACGTAGCTTACAGAATACTGAGCTGTTATTTAAATTAAAATGATATTGGTTTTAGAACGGGAAATCATCATCGTCTTCATAATTTGAAATGTTGATGTTTTGGGACATTATTTTTATATCTCGAAAGGATTGTGGACTCTGTTCAAATTGCTCTGCTGAATTGAAGTTTTCAAATTTTTTAAAATCACTGTAGTAAGATAGAATACTTGTTCCAGTAGGTCCCATTCGATTTTTTGCAATTATAACTTCTGCTTGATTATAACATGGGGAATCATTTTCCCAGGTATATATTTTGTATAACTCAGGTCTGTATATTAAAAAAATTAAATCAGCAGTTTCTTCGACTTCAGTATAATTTAAAAAATCTAATAGTTTTGGCCTTCTATCAGATCTAGCAAAAATCTTATTATCATCAATGTCTAAAGCTCCGATAATAGTGATGTTAAATTCTTTGGAAATTGATTTTAATTCTCTGATTGTATTGTTGATGGATTTGTTTTTTTCGCCATAAATTATTGTGTGAAGAAAATGTATATTATCAATAACGAAAATATTTGATTGGTTTTGTTGAATGGAATAAACAATTTGTTTTCTTAAGGATTCTAAAGTTGACTGATTTAATTTTTCCTCAAATCTAATAGGTGCCGTTTCTAGTTCAGGAGTTTTATGAAAGATATTATGTTTCTCAGAATCATTTAATCTCAAGTTTAAAAATTGCTTAAGTGGAATTTCAGTAATGTTTGATAAGAAACGATTAAAAAGTAATTTATTTGTTGTCTGAAAATTAAAATATGTACTGGGAATCTTCTTCTCAATACTTAATTTCTTTATTAAAGAAGTTAAAAAAGAAGTTTTCCCACTTGAAGTACTTCCTCCAACAATAATAAACTCAGGAATTTCAATTCCTCCAATAACTTCATCTATATCAAGAAAACCACTACTTATCATATTGTAAACAATTAAAATGGAAAATCATCATCATCATCAAAATCATTCATTGAAGATCCTGACAGTTTTGAACTATCAGGTAAATCGAACGCTGCACCAGGTTGAATTGTAGTCCTAATTTTATCAAAGCCACTTGGTTCCCCCAACAATCCAGCATTAGATTGATAACCAATTGCTCCGGCTCCGCCATCAAAAGCAGCTTCAATATCACCAAATCTAGCAAAATGCTTTAAGAATGATAATCTCACATCGGCTGTAGCACCATTCCTGTGTTTTGCTATGATCAGCTCGGCCTGGTTTTCTGTTGGCGTTTCCGCACCTTCTTCGTCATTATCCCAGACTGCAATTTTATAGTATTCCGGTCTGAAGATAAAGGATACAATATCTGCATCCTGCTCAATCGCTCCGGATTCCCTAAGATCAGAAAGCTGAGGTCTTTTTCCGGGACGGGCTTCCACACTTCTGGATAGCTGGGAAAGAGCAATAACCGGTACATTAAGTTCTTTAGCAATCGCCTTCAGTGAACGTGAGATCATGGAGATTTCCTGTTCACGGTTTCCGACTCCTTTTCCACTGCTTCCTGCTGTCATCAGCTGAAGGTAGTCGACCATGATTAACCTTACCCCATGTTGCATCACCAGTCTTCGGCATTTGGCACGGAAGTCAAATATAGAAAGGGAAGGGGTTTCGTCAATAAATAGCGGAGCATTTTCCAGTTCCGATACATTGGAGAATAGTCTCTGCCATTCTTCATCGTCCAGAGTTCCTTTTCTCAGTTTTTCGGAAGAAATTTTCGTTTCGGAAGCAATCATCCTGGTGATCAGCTGTACAGATGCCATCTCGAGAGAGAAAAGTACCATTGGGATTTTGTGTCCTACAGCAATATTTCTGGCCATAGACAGAAGGAATGCTGTTTTACCCATCGCGGGACGGGCAGCTATAATGATGAGGTCGGAATTTTGCCAACCTCCGGTTTCTTTGTCGATATCTCTGAATCCTGAAGGAACACCGGAAAGTCCTTCCTTGTCCTTCAAAGATTTAATGGTTTCGATGGCTTGTTTTACCAATGAATTGGCCGTGTCAAATCCTTTTTTGATCGTACCGTTTGTGATCTCAAAGAATGACTGTTCTGCTTTGTCCAAAAGTTCAAATACATCGGTAGATTCTTTATAGGAAGAGTCAATCACGTTCGCAGAAACATTGATCAGACTTCTTAAGATGTATTTTTCAAGAATAACACGTACATGGTATTCAATATGGGCAGATGAACTTACCCCCATGGTAAGATCAATGATATAATGGTCGCCACCGGCCTGGCTTAATTTGTCTTCTTTTTTTAACTCCTGAATGATCGTCATAAGATCCACAGGGTGATTGCCTTCATAAAGTTTTAAAATAGCGGCAAAAATAACCTGATGTCTCGGGTCATAAAATACCTCTGAGGTAAGAAGGTCAATAGAGTGGTCAAGACCCTTCTTGTCAATAAGAAAAGTTCCTATCACCAGTCTTTCAAAATCTACAGCATTGGGTGGCATTTTTCCATCCGCAATAGACAGTTCTCTTGCAAAGTTTCCGTGTGTAAGGGATGATAATGTTTCTTTTTGCGCCATGATGCAAAGATAGTTTATTTAAAAAAAATAATTAAAAAATAGTAACTAACAAGTTATCAGCATTCCTCCGTAAGTTGCAATGGACAGGAAGTATGAGAATGTTAGTAAAAAACGGGGATCAAAAATAGAAAAATTTCAAGAAGTAATGCCTAATCAGATGAAAATGATAAGTGTTTTTTTTAGATGTCAGATTTCAGACGTGAGACATCAGACAGTAGAACGGCTAAACGCGCATCCCGTAACCCGAAACTCTCAAACCGGAATCTCACATCCCGGAAACTTCCAACACAAAAAAAGACTGTCATTTCCGACAGTCTTTTTTTGAGTTTGTATAAGAATAAATCTATTCTTTATTTTTTAGCAGTATCCATCCTGAATATTTCGTTTCGGTACTGTTCTTATCGTTTTCGTTCCATGAGATCGTATACCAGTAAGTTCCTGTAGGGATCTTCTTGCCTGAAGCCGTTCCGTCCCATTTGTAATCTCTCATTTTGTTGGCCTCATAAAGTTTGTTTCCATATCTATCATACACAATGAATACAAGGTTTTTCTTATAAGACAGAGCAGAATAATCGATCTCGTCATTGATCTTATCTCCGTTCGGAGTGATTGCATTGATCAGATTCGGTACAGTCACTGTAATCTGAATAGGCGTACAGTTGAAAGAATCCTTTAAGAAGATCTTGTTGTCTCCCCTAGGAAGTCCACTAAATGTGTTAGATGCCTGCCATGTAATACCGTCTAATGAATACATGTAAGGAGGAGTTCCGCCTGACGCATTCACAGTGATGGTATTGTTACTGATTTCTACAGAAGAGATGACCGGTTGCGAAGAAGCAAAAACGGTTACCATCTGAAGAGTAAAGCATTTTCCTGTTTTCAGTTTCACCCAGTATACGCCTATTCCTACATTGCTGATGGTTTGAGTAGTGGCACCGGTGCTCCATTCGTATCCGTCAAATCCAGGTCCTGCATCCAATGTTGTTTTAGCTTCAGCACAGATCGTTTTATCTTTTAGTACTGCAGATTTTACAGGAGGAAGAACTCTTAATGTGATCTTGGAGATCGCATAACACTGATTAGAATTGGTAACTCTTACATAAACTTCTGTGCTAGTGGTTACATAAGCATCAGGATTACCGATAGGGTTAGTTTCTGCTTTCGCGTCAATCAGTGTTTTATAGAATTTTTTGGTTTGTCCTGCGATGGCTCCTACATCTGCTTTTGTTAAATCAAACTTAGCCTGCAGAATATCGTTTTCTATATAACATTCTTCTATCAATGCATCTTTTAAGGTCACTACCGGATGGAATGACAATGTAATATTTCCTATGGCCGTACATCCGAATACAGAAATTACTTTTGCATAGACTATTTTCTGAGCCGAAATATAGCTGGTAGGATTCGTGATTTCATTAGTGTCAGCATTTAAATCAACAAGCGTAGGATAGTATTTTATGGTACCTCCGGTAAATACATCTGCTGTAGTCAGATCAAATTTTCCGGTTCCGTCGCCGTTATTGTTACACGCAAAAATCGTAGCGTTCTTTGCTGTGATGCTGGCATTTACAAATTTAAATTTCCCGAATATAAAACATTTGTTGATGACGTTGTTCGGGTTGTCCGGATCCAGATAACGAACTCTGTAATAATAGGTAGTGGCTGCATTTACTGTAGCGATAGTCAGAGGGTCATCTCCTGTAACCACGTCATTGGTGTTATCATGGTAAGTCACCTTAAAGTTCGGATTGTTTCCATTGATAATACCGGCAGTAAGTGTGTCGAAATTAAATTGTGAAGGAAGTCCGCACACCATGATCGTTGTAGGATCTGTTGGGTTAGCTGCAGGAATTCCCGGTGGAATAAAAGGGTTAGGAGCAAGAACCGGATCATTGAAAGCAGAGCTTAAGGTAGCCGTACCACCCCAGATCATTTTAAATCCGTCCGGAGAACTTCTGAAATTGTCTATTACCAGGTAATAGGTTTCTCCGGCCAGCACATTCATGTAAGGGCTCCATTCGTTATTGTTTCCTGCATTTCCGTTTGTATTTGGAGGTGGAGGTGGAGGTAAGGTAAGAGTCAGCCCGGTATTTCCGGAAGGTATACCACCATAATAATTACATCTTACAGGTGTTACAAAAACATTGTTGGTATTTAAAGAAGTACATCCATTGTTAGTAGGACCATAGACCGCAAAATCGTAGTCATCACTATTGACATTGGGATCAATGGTAAATGTTAGTGTTCCGGATGTTGCTACGGTAAAAGTATACCATACCGAGAAATTCTCATTATCATCCAGACACCCGTTGGTTGCCGTATTTTCTAAGACAGAACCCGGTCCCGATGGGGTGTAGGAGATGTCCGAGTTTCCGCAGAGCGGAATAGCTGTAACGCAGTCGGACTGTGCGTAAAACACCTGCGCTACAAATAAAATTAAAAGAAGTAATGTTTTTTTCATGTTTAAAATGATTTTTGTGAAACAAGATTTGAGAAAAATAAAGTTATCAGCATTTATGTTGAAAAAAAACCGCCCCGTAGAGCGGTTTTCTATTATTAATAATGGATTATTCTCTGTTTTTTACCATTACCCATCCTGAAAACTTGAATGGTGTATTCTTTTTGTCATTTTCATTCCATGTTACAGAATACCAGTAGGTTCCCGTAGGAATCTTTTTGCCGGCTATGGTTCCGTCCCACTTATATCCGTTGGACTTATCTGCCTGATGGATTTTCGTACCATATCTGTCAAAGATGCTCAGCACAAGGCTTTGTTTTCCTGATAAGGCTGAATAGTCAATCACATCGTTGACACCATCTCCGTTTGGAGTAATCACGTTGATAAGGTTCGGAACTAAAACTGTAATATCTATCGGCTCACAGTCATAAGCATCTTTCACGTATACTTTGTGGTCGCCTCTTGAAATATTGGTGAATACATTAGAATCCTGCCAGTTGATATTATCCATGGAGTATTTATAATCTGGAACTCCTCCGATAACATTAACAGTAATCGTTGTGTTTGAAATGTCAATGCTTGATACCACAGGTTGCTCAGAAGCATATACTTTTACTTTCTGTAGCGTGATACAGGTTCCGGTTTTTAATTTAACCCAGTAAGTTCCTACAGCTGCATTGTTAATAGCCTGTGTAGTAGCTCCCGTGCTCCATTCGTAACCGCTGAATCCAGGTCCGGCATCCAGTGTCGTTTTATCCTCGATACAGATGATCTTATCTTTTAAAACGCTTGAATAAACAGGTCCCATTACAGTCAGTGTTATTTTTGCAATATTATAACATCCCTGTGCGTTGAATACCTTTGCATATACTACACCAGTAGGTGCTGTGTACGTAAGGAAGTTTAAAATTTCGTTCGTTCCGTTTACAGCATCTGCTACAGACGGGTAATATTTTTTCGTTGCGGTTCCTGCAGTTACAGGCGCGTTGTTAAGGTTGAATACTCCCAGTGAATGATTGGTTTCAATGAAACATTCTCTTAAGAAAGCATCGGTAACCACTACCAATGGATGAAATTTCAGGGCGATTTCAGCAGTTGCCGTACATCCGAATTCATTGGTGGCTTTTACAAATATTTTTGCTTCAGCTGATACAAACTGATATATAGAAGGGCTGGTAATCTCATTGGTTCCTGCATTCAGGTCAAACAGTGTAGGATAATACTTTAAGGTATGAGAAGGTAATGCCCCTATTGTAGCAGTGGTAAGATCAAACATGGCTGTTCCCGAGTTGTTATTACTACAGCTGGTAAGTGTGGCATTATTTAAAGTAAAGCTGCCGTCCCTGAATTTGAATTTACCTGTAATAAAACAGCCGTTCATGGGATTGGTTGGGTTCGCAGGATCCTGATACACAATTCTATAATAGTAAGTAGCTGCAAGGTCGACTACCTCTGAAGTTACAGGGTTTCCTCCTGTAATAGCATCATTGGTATTTTTATGGTAGCTTACTTTAAAGTTGGTACTGTTACCATTAATAATCCCGGTGCTAAGTGCCGTAAAGTTGAAAGGTGTGGCAAGTGAGCATACTGTTATCTCATTCGGATTGGCAGGATTGGCAGCAGGCTGTCCAGGTGTCACAAAAGGAAACGGAGCTAAAGCAGGATCATTAAATGCAGAACTTAAGCTTGCAGTACCGCTCCATGTCAGCGAGAATCCATCCGGAGAACTTAGGAAGTTGTCTACCACTAGATAATAGGTTTCACCGGCCTGTACTACCATGTGGGGGCTCCATTCCAGCTGGTTTCCTGCGCTACCATTGGCGTTAGGAGGTGGAGGTGGAGGTATCGTTAGTAGTAAACCTGTATTTCCCTGAGATGCTCCTGTACCATTGTAGTTACATCTTAGAGGGGTTACAAAAATGTTGTTGTTATTCAAAGAGGTACAGCCGTTTGTTGTAGGGCCATACACCGCAAAGTCATAATCGTCGATGTCCATATTAGGATTGATAACAAACGCTAATGTTCCGGAAGTTGCTGCTGTAAATGAATACCAAACTGAATAGTGTTCATTTTCAGTGTCATTCAGACATGAATTTATACCAATGCCTTCCAGTATATTTCCAGGTCCGGCAGGAGTGTAAGAGATATCTGAGTTTCCACAGATAGATATTGCGCTAATACAATCTGATTGAGCATATAAGATGCGCGAACAGATGATTAGAAAAACGAGTAATGCTTTTTTCATAAAGGGGGATTTAAAAAAAACAAATATAAAAAATTATTAAAGTTAAATTAAAGTTTTTGTGATATATTTAATAGAATCAGCATATTATTGCCTAATACTTCATTTTCCTCAGCTTGGGATTTGTACTTGCTACCAGAAGAGCTACGAGTACCGTCATGCTTCCTCCAAAGACTACAGAGCGCACTACACCTAGCAATTTTGCCATCAGCCCACTTTCAAACTGTCCCATTTCATTGCTGGACATGATGAATATGGAATTCACACTCAGGACACGACCTCTGATGTGGTCAGGAGTTTTCAGTTGTACAATCGTTCCTCTGATGACCACTGAAATCCCGTCCAGCATTCCGCTCATGACAAGGAATATAAATGAAAGCCAGTACAGTTTGGATAATCCGAAACCAATGATGCACAGCCCGAATCCGGCTACAACAACCAGAAGAATCTTTCCTTGGTTTTTTCTTAACGGAACCACAGCCAGCAATGTGATGATACACATAGAACCTATATCGGAAGCCGCATTCAGAAGTCCGAAACCTTCCGCTCCGGCATCCAGAATGTCAGTCGCAAATACCGGAATCATGGCAACAGCCCCTCCGAAAAGAACAGCAAACATGTCCAGACATAAAGCACCTAAAATTTCTTTCGTTCTAAAAATATACGAAATACCTTCACGCATACTTTCAGCCACATTGACTTCCTCCTTCTTGTGTTCTGAATGTTGCTGCTTCAGTTGCCAGAAAAATAACGAAGCGATAAATATTAATGAAATAATAACAATCAGCGTCCATTTTACGCCGAAGAACCCGATAAGAAGTCCGCCGGCTGCATGTCCGCATACCGAAGAAATAAGAAAGGTAGCCTGATTTAGGGTTACGGCATTCGGAAGGTTTTCTTTCTTTACGATTTTTGGAATCATTGAAGGAACGATAGGCCCGATAAAAGCGCGGGCAATCCCTGTGAAAAAAATGACACCATATATATAGTACGTGATCTCATGCCCGTTGAAATGCATTTCTACATTGAAAAATGCGGGAATCAGCAGCAGACCGATCAGGAAAATATAAGAATAATTACAGATCAGGAGCAGCCTCTTTTTTTCGTTCATGTCGATCACATGACCGGCGTACAGGGCACAACTTACTGCAGGAATGACTTCCGAGAGACCAATAAGTCCAATTGAAAACGGATCTTTTGTTAACTGGTACACCCACCATCCTAATAACGTAGCAAGCATTCTGAAGGCTAAAACAATAAAAAATCTTCCCGTAAGAAGATTCCTGAATTCAATATTTTGCAATGTTTTTAACGGGGTAAAGGAAATCATGCACAAAAATAGCCCTAAATATTTATTTAAGGCTGTTTATATGCTGTTTTTTTAAATGATAAATCAAATAGGTCCCGAAAGATAAAATCTATTTTAGTCCGCTCTCAGTGAACTGATAACGATGGCTGCAACACCCGCTGCTCCAATCACGGTAGCACCCGCTGTCACTCTTGCTTTGCTTCTGTCTTTTACCGCAGCAACATTAGATTTAGGAATGATCACCTCTGTACTGTCCTTTTTACCGGCAGTTCCGATAAGGTTTTCAGCATCAGTGTTTCGGAATAGCATCTTCTGTTTTTTGGAACCATCTTTCATGGTAACAACATAAACTTTTCCAGCTTGAAGATTAGAATAATTATTTTTTGAAATGTCCTCGCTGTACTTTGTCGTAGCGCAGGATGAAATCACAAATAAAGATGTTAGTAAAGATGATTTTAAAAGTACAGATGCTCTCATTATTATTTTTTATTTTTCCAAATTTATAATTTTTTTCGAATATATGTTTTTTGAATTGAAAAAATATCTTTAAAGTTTGTAAATTTCCAATAGATCTGCAATTTTTCTGTCATTGGCCAGTCTTGGTGTTTTGTTCTGCCCGCCGAGTTTACCCTGAGATTTTGCATATTCATGGAACGCATTTTTTTTCAGCAGACGAATATGGAGCGGCTGAAGAATATTTCCGGTAATAAGATCATCGTAGTACGTATTTCGCTTCCGGAGCTCAGTATCCAATTGATTTCTGAATAATTCTAAATGATCCGGTTCTTTTTCAAACTCAATCAGCCATTCGTGATAAGGAAGTCCCTCGGCAGGATTTACCTGTGGAGCAAGATGAAACTCCGTGATCTGGGCAGGATGTTTTTCCAAAGCAGCTTTCATAGCTTCCTCCACCTCAAATGCGATCACGTGTTCCCCGAAAGCAGAAGTGAAATGTTTCGTTCGTCCGCTTACCAGAATTCTGTACGGATCCTTATCGATAAATCTTACCACATCACCTATTGAATACGCCCATAAACCTGAATTGGTCGTTAGGATCAGTGCATAATCCTTATTAAGTTCAATCTCTTTAAGCGTTAATCTTCTGGCATTCGGTTTACCATATTCTTCCAATGGAATAAATTCATAGAAAATCCCATGATTGGTTAAAAGAAGCAGCCCTTCTTTGGTGTAGTCGTCCTGAAAAGCAAAAAAACCTTCAGAGGCAGGAAATGTCTGAATAATATCTACTTTTCCGCCCAGCAGATCCTCCATTTTATCGCGGTAAGGTTCATAATTGACGCCTCCCGTCACCAGAAGCTGCAGATTAGGGAAAAGCTGTTTGATCTTTTTACCGTGTTTTTCGCTAAGTTTTTCAAAATACATGATCAGCCAGGGTGGAATTCCTGAGATCAAGGTCATGTTTTCATGTTCCGTTTCTTCAATGATCTTGTCTACTTTCGCTTCCCAGTCTTCCATGATATTCGTGTTCCAGCTTGGTAAACGGTTTTTCTGAAGATAGGTCGGGATGTGATGGGCGACAATTCCTGAAAGTCTTCCGGTTTTTATACCGAAAACTTCTTCCATTTCGGGACTTCCCTGAAGAAAAATCATTTTTCCATTCACGAAATCGGCGTTGTCTTTCTGTGCGATATAATGGAAAAGCGCGCTTTGGGCACCGGCAATCTGAAATGGCATTCCTTCTTTTGAAATAGGAATGTATTTTGAGCCTGAAGTGGTTCCCGAGGTTTTTGCAAAATATTCCGGAGTGTCTGTCCAGAGGATATTAGCCTGTCCTTTTTTTACCCTTTCGATATATGGTTTAAGATCTTCATAGTCGGCAACAGGAACTTTTTCCTGAAATTCCCGGATGGAGTGGATATTCTCAAAATCATGTTCCCTTCCGAAAAGAGTTTTCTGAGCCGTCTTTACAAGAGACAGTAAAAGAACTTCCTGATTTTTCTCTGAGTTTTTTTTGAATTCCCCGGTTTTCTGAACATGCTTTTTTGCCCAGACAAGTGCCGCGTTTTTCTTGAAGAAATTTAACATGCCTCAAATTTATAAATAAGTATAGAATATGAAATCATTTTCATACGATATAGCATAAAAAAACCGGCGAATGAGTTTCACCGGTTCTTCGAAATTTGATTATGAAAATAACAACTATATGTTAAAGTTTACTTGTTGGCTTTGTACCTCTTATCCGGAGTGCCGTCTTTTTTAAGGTTTTTGTTTTCTTTATACCTTTTGTCCGGCGTTCCATCTTTTTTCATTTTAGCTGCAGGTTGAGCAGGTTGAGCTGGTTTGGCCGTTGCTGCTGGCTGAGCTGTTTTAGCTGCCGGAGCTTTTACGGTTTTAGTTGTGTGATGTGGAGCTGCGGTAGTGGCAGGAGCCGTTTGCTGTGCGGTTGCAAATCCTAGTCCTAGTGCTAGTGACATTGCTGTTAATAATTTTTTCATGAGGGTGTATTGTTTATTTTTCTTGAGTAAAGATATACAAAAAACGGGCTGGAAAAACTGCGATTCAGAACCTTAACTAAAGTTTATTACTGCTTAAAAAAAACTTAAAGTAGTCGTTTTAAACATAAAATAAGCCTGCTTTCATGACGAAAACAGGCTCAATTGTAAATATGAATGTTGATTTATCGTGTACAGTTGGCAGTCCAGGTTTTACCATCCTTGATATACAAGATTTTCAATTCATTATTGTCAATTCTTATATAAGAAGTAGCATTGGCTCCCACCATCACAAGGGTATGATCACCCGACTGTTGGAATTCCACTCCGTTAAGATCCGGAATACCATTCGAGAATCCGAAATTATACTTTGTACCACTGGCGATTTTTGTTACAAAAACACTTCCGTTATCGGTACTGTTGTTAGTTGATCCATCATTATAAGAGATGCTTCCCTTATAAGTTCCTGCGAAGAAATCATTGTTTACAGGATCGTCGTCACTGCTGCAAGAGGCAAAAGATAATGTAGCCACAAATACCAGCATAAACACGCCTAAGATTCTGATTGCTTTTTTCATAATATTATTTCTTTAAGAGTTTGATAAGATGAAAAGGCCAAACACCATGCCATGCAACAAAACATGGTTTTTTTTAACTTTTTATTAGACAAGTTTGTAAAAAATTAAGATTTGGGTATGTATTTTATGATTTTAATTCAGTTTTAGAAATTCTTTCGTGGTCATCTGAAGAAAAAATTATCCTTACCTTTGTGAAGTATAAACGGTTTCGGAACACTCCCGAAATCGCTTTTGTCGTTTTATACCATTACTATTTATGCAGCTAAAACCTATTCACGAAAAATTTCTTCCCGACCTTCTTCAGAAAGAATTTGGAAAAGAAATCTTTACTCAGCTAGAAAGCAGCCAGCATATTTCCGTGAAGGGAAGTGCAGGTTCATCGGTTTCTATTTTTGTTGCCGAACTTTTTTTAACGCAGAAGAAAACCGTTCTCTATCTGGTAGATGACAAAGAAGATGCCCTGTACGCCAATACGGAAATGGAGGATCTGCTTGGAAAAGAAAAGGTTTTGTATTTTCCGGCAACCCATCTTGAACCTTATCAGGTGGAGAAAACGCAGAATGCCAATCTCGTCCTTAGAACAGAGGTTTTAAATAAAATCAATTCCGGGAGATCACCCAAAGTGATTGTGGCTTACGCAGGAGCATTATCTGAAAAGGTATTAAAGAAAGAAGATTTTAAAGCAATCTCGCATCATATAAAAGTAGGAGACCAGCTGGACTTTGATTTTGTGGATGAACTGCTAAATCATTACAACTTCCAGCAGGCGGATTTCGTTTCCGAACCTGGAGAATTTTCTGTAAGAGGTGGAATCGTCGATGTATTTTCTTATTCATATGAAAAGCCGTACCGTCTTACCTTCTTTGGAAATGAAGTGGAAAATATCAAGACCTTTGATATTGAAACTCAACTGTCCATAGATAAGGTGAAAGATTTTCAGTTGGTTTCCAATATGAATTTTTCCGTGACGGGAACCAGAGTTTCGCTGCTTCAGCTGCTGCATGAAGAAAGTTTTGTGGTATGCAAAAACGGAGCGGTTGGTATGCAGAAGATCAGGACGTTTTACGAGAGATCACTGGAAAAATATGAAACATTAAATAAAGATATTGCCCACAGAAGGCCTCAGGAGCTTTTTATTTCAGATCAGGAATTTCTGTTCGATTTTAAAAAATTTAAAACCATTGATTTCGCAAGTATTTCTATGGAAGGAATTAAAGAGATCACTGAGATAAAAGTGGAACAGATTCCGCAGCCTTCTTTCCATAAAAACTTTGAACTCCTGATTGATGATCTGGAAGAAAAGCAGAACGAAGGTTTTGATACCTGGATCTCTTTTTCCACTGAAAAGCAAAAAGAAAGACTGGAGTCCATATTTGAAGAACTGGAAAATGAACTTCCTTTTAAAAGCTTCAGATCAGAACTGCATGAAGGTTTTGTAGATCATGTACACAAAATTCTGGTGTATACCGATCACCAGATTTTTGACCGTTACCAGAGATATAAAGCCAAAAATACCTTTGCAAAATCCGAGCAGCTTACCCTGAAAGATCTCATGTCCCTGAAAATCGGAGATTATATTGCTCACATCGATCATGGAATCGGAAAATTCATGGGACTGGTTAAGGTAAATAATGACGGGAAGATTCAGGAATGTTTTAAGCTGACCTATAAAAACGGGGACTTATTATATGTAAGTATTCATTCACTTCATAAGATTTCAAAATATAATGGTCCGGACGGAAAAGAAATTGTTCTGAGCAAACTTGGTTCGCCAGCCTGGAAATCATTAAAACAGAAAACAAAAGCCAAAGTAAAACAGATTGCTTTTGACCTTATAAGACTGTACGCCGAAAGAAAAACGGCAAAAGGTTTTTCATATACTCCCGATTCTTACCTGCAGAATGAACTGGAGGCCAGCTTTATTTATGAAGATACTCCGGATCAGGAAAAGGCAACCATTGACGTAAAAAGAGACATGGAAGCGGATACGGTGATGGACCGGTTGGTCTGTGGAGACGTTGGTTTCGGTAAGACCGAGGTGGCGATTCGTGCAGCATTTAAAGCGGCAACAGACGGAAAGCAAGTTGCAGTGCTGGTTCCAACGACCATTCTGGCGTTCCAGCATTTCAGAAGTTTCAAAGAAAGACTGAAAGATTTTCCGGTGAATGTGGCTTATGTCAACAGATTTAGAACAGCCAAGCAGAAAACAGAAGCTTTAGACGGGCTTAAAAACGGAAAAGTAGATATCATTATAGGAACCCATCAATTAGTAAGCAGCTCTGTTAAGTTTAAAGACCTTGGATTGTTGATTATTGATGAGGAACATAAATTCGGTGTATCTGTGAAAGATAAACTGAAAACACTGAAAAATAATGTAGATACACTTACCTTAACGGCTACCCCGATTCCGAGAACGCTTCAGTTTTCACTCATGGCGGCGAGAGATCTTTCGGTGATCAAAACACCACCACCGAACAGGCAGCCTGTAGACACACAACTGATCGGATTTAGTGAAGAAATTCTGAGAGATGCTGTTTCTTATGAGCTTCAGAGAGACGGACAGGTTTATTTTATCAATAACAGGGTGGAGAACCTTAAAGATATAGCAGGACTTATCCAGAGACTGGTTCCGGATGCCAGAGTGATTACGGGCCACGGACAGATGGAAGGCAGGCAGCTGGAAAAAAATGTCCTTGATTTCATGGAAGGAAAATATGACGTTCTTGTGGCTACCACCATTGTTGAAAGTGGTGTAGACGTTCCCAATGCCAATACCATATTTATCAATGATGCCCAAAGATTCGGGATGGCAGATCTTCACCAGATGAGAGGAAGGGTAGGACGAAGCAACAGAAAAGCATTCTGTTACCTGATCACGCCTCCGTATGATATGATCACTTCTGATGCAAGAAAACGTCTCGAAGCTATCGAGCAGTTTTCTGATCTCGGAAGCGGTTTCCAGATTGCGATGAAGGATCTTGAGATCCGTGGTGCAGGAGATCTTCTGGGTGCGGAGCAAAGTGGATTTATCAATGAGATGGGCTTTGAAACGTATCAGAAACTAATGCAGGAAGCTCTTGAGGAATTAAAAGATGATGCAGACTTTGAAAACCTGTTCGATAATGAAGAAGACAGGCAAAAGCTATTCAAATCTGTAAAAGATGTGAATATTGATACTGATCTGGAGCTGATGCTTCCTGATTTCTATATTTCAAATACAGAAGAAAGGCTTTTACTGTATCAGAAAATTGCAGAAATTGATAATGAGAAGGATCTTTATCAATTCGAACTTGAACTGATCGACCGATTTGGGGCACTGCCGAAAGAGGCTGTCAATTTATTAAAAAGTGTTGCCCTGAAATGGCTGGCTTCAGAAATAGGATTTGAGAAGATCGTCATGAAGAATGGGGTCTTTTTAGGATATTTCCCGGCTAATCCTCAGGATAAATTTTATCAGACGGACAGATTCAGACATATAATCAATTATTTAACGCAAAATCCTGCAGAAGCCCAGCTGAAAGAAAAAATCGGGAAAGAAGGAAACCTATTGATGATGAGAAAAGAAAAAGTAAAAAATGTAGATGAGGTGAATGCTCTTTTAAAGACCATTATCGGACATCAGTAAGCAAAGATTTGGGTTGTGGGTTTGAAGGTCGGAGAGTTTCAGGGTTTGAGAGTTTCGAGTTTCGAGGTGCGGGTTTATGGAATTCGGGGTTGTGGGTTTGAAGGTCGGAGAGTTTCAGGGTTTGAGAGTTTCGCGATTCGAGGTACGGGTTTACGGAATTCGGGGTTGAGCGTTTGAGAGTAGGGGATTAAGGATTTGATTGTTCTCTAATAATCATCTTAATCTCAGTCTGAATCTTTCTCTCAGCCTCATGTCTAAAATCTACCCCAAAATTCACCATTCACTTGCGAAGCAAAATTCACCATTCATATTTCTTCATCTGAAATCTAAGGTTAATTAGAACAAACGGACCACATTTTTTACCGATCCATTAAAAAGAGATCTGAAATTGAATTTTTCAGGTCTTTTTTTCAAAAAAAGTTTGACTTAAAGACCATAAAAAATAGGGGAGCAGGCATGTTTTAATGCAATTTAAAATCACAATATAATGATAAAAAATAGAGCTGTATCTACCATTGTTACGGACTTTGGGGAAGACGGGTCTTTTAAAAGATAAAAAAAAGTGCTGCTTTGTAGTAATAATTCTACTTTTATGTGCGATTAATTCTACATCGTAATCGCTTTATTTCTACATGTTTATGATGGAGTAAATGGTTTTTTATGAATTAAATTCATACCTTTGCAGCCCATATTATGAAAAAAATTATCTATTGTTGCGCAACCGTGCTTTTATCGGTTTGTGTCAACGCGCAGGTGGGAATTGGGACAACTTCTCCTAAATCTACTCTCGATGTCAACGGGAAGATCACCTTAAGAAAAGAACTTAGAGTAGGCGGCACTTCAAGTCAGGCAGGAAATGCAGGATTGAACGGCCAGGTTTTGGTTTCACAGGGAGAAGGTTTATCTCCTGTCTGGAAATCATTGAATGTTTCCTTCATGGAGGAAGGTCAGTACAAATTGATTAATTCGTACTTGTCATCAGATCAAACGGGTATTACAGCACTTTCAAACGGTATCGCAGCAGATGATGTTTACAAAAACAATGTAGGCGATGACATCACCGATGTGTCAAAAGGGAAGTGGTCTAAAATAGCCGGCCTTGAAAATAATTTTATCATTAAAAACGGGAGAAACAGGCTTACTTACCAGTTTCAGACGGGTATAGAGATGAAAGCTCCGGCTTCGGATGTTTCTCAGTCTGTCACCTTCACCTGTGGTGTTTTCAGAAACGGAAAACTGGTGGCGGTACGTCCGGATAAGGTTGTTTCAAACAATAATACAGAGAAATCCGGTATTCAGGATTATATTTTTACATTAAACTATACCGAGCAGAATGTTCCTGTAGGAGCACAGAAGCTTGAGGTGGCGTGTAGAAAGATCAACTCCTCCAATTCAAACTCACAGTTTACCGTCGGACGTAATGTTTCCGATACCAATACGGTTTCCAATGCATTTACCCTTGAGTCTATCATGAAAATAGATGTGATTGAATACGTTACTTATAAAAGCAATTAATTGATGAAAAATATTATATCAATCCTGTTTCTTATAGCAGGACTGTCTCTTTCTGCCCAGGTGGGAGTCAATACAGGCTCGCCGAAATCCAAACTGGACGTCAATGGTGATGTCAATTTAAGAAATAAAATCGTAGTTCTGAATGCTCCGGACAATACGCTTTCTCATGGGAATAATGACCAGATCCTTGTTTCTCAGGGTGAAGGCTATCCACCGATCTGGAAAAGTCTCCGTATTCCGGAATACGAACCGAATAAATTCTATCTGATATTCAATAACTCCTTTTCAGACAGAACCGGAGTGAAGTTTACCAGTTCAGAACAATCTGCTATTGCTGCAAAGAATACAGCTTTCACGAAAGGAGCTGATATTTCCAGTCTTCCGGGATTTAAGAAGATCTCAGGTCTGTCACAGCCTATCAGTGTATTCAGTACGGACAGCAAGACTTATTTTCAGTTTGAAACCGTAGTACAGGCCAATCTTCCTTCCAATGGAACGACAGATATTTCTATAGATTACGCATGTGGTATTTTTGTGGATGACAAGCTGGTAAATCTCAGACAGAGAAACCTGAAAGCAAGTAGCGCAAGCAGTACTTTCATTACTCATAATCAGATTGGGGTTGTTGCTAATCTTTCCAAAGGACAGCATACGGTAAGTGTTGCCTGTTCAAGATTAGGATCTTACAGAACGACAAGTGATGTTGTATTGGCTATAGGAATCAATGCAGAAACGAACATTAACAGCTTTATTGCACAGTCTTCCCTAAAAGTGGATGTGTACGAGATTCCTCAGGTATTTAACCCTATTATAAATTAATCCAGTCATGAAAAAAATTATTATCGTAAAATCTTTGTTATGGGCTGTTTTGGCTAATGCGCAGGTGGGAATTAACACCCCAAACCCTGTTAATATGCTGGATGTAAACGGGGATATCAATGTAAGAAAAGAGTTCAGAACCGGAGGAACGAATCTGTTGAGAGGATCAGCAGGAGCGGCCGGAACCATTCTTCATAACAATTCTGAAATGAATGCAAATGACTGGAAAAGTATAAAAATAGCAGACGGACAGGGAAGTATGTCAGTATTCTCATTGAATACGGTGGCGGATCAGAGCGGTGCTGTATTTTCTTCTCCAAACGGAGCTACCACTCCTTATACGGAAGGGACGACCATCACAAGTGCATGGACTGTTCTTCCCGGAACCAGTGATACTTTTTCCATCACCAATGCTGTAAATAAAGTAGCTTTTACTTTCCAGACTACAGCACAGAAAACCGGAAATACGAATGCTTCTTCGGGTTTTGCATGTGGTATTTTTGTAGATAATACCCTGCGAGCAGTAAGAACGGATGTGTTAATCGGTTCTGATGGCAGTTATAAGATTTTTAATCTGAATGCTACCCTTACCAATCTTACGCCCAAAAACAATTATGCTGTAAAGGTGGCCTGTACAAAGAGGAATCTGAATTCAGGGACGCTGGGAATCGGAACGGCGGTAAACACGGAATTTCTAAATAATGAAATGTCACAGTCTGTTTTAACCACTTCGGTACTGCAGCCTTATTAATACAATAAAAATAAATACCTGAATTCGGAACAGGTTGGAGGAGGTCAGGAATTCTGACGTCGCAAAGAGAAGTCATGAGGTAAGAAGGATCAGCTGCAATTGTATTTCGTCAAATTTTACAATCTGCAATCAATTGGGAAGTCAATTATAACTTCCAAAGTCGATTTTTCATCTTTCTGGCTTTTCACTTTAATTTTCTTAATCCGGACTCAGATCAGATAACACCTAAAAACATCATGTTTTTAGGTTTTTTTTGAAAAAAGATATAGATTATTACGGATTTGTTGAATAAGTAAATGTTTTCATCGAAAAAATGAATTATATTTGTAAACTCACTAAAATATTTTTTCATGGGAAAAAACTATCTTTTTAAAGTTATTACCGGAGTGTTTTTCGGACTTCTGGTTTCATGTGACAACTCTTCTTCAGACCAATTCGAACCGAGTGCGAATAATGGAGGAAATAACGGGAATACAACACCGCCGCCTGCCAGAGTACTGGAAAAGATCACTTCTAACTCTACCATTCTGGAAGAATATACCATGAATGGGACTGCTTTTCAGAAAGGAATGCTAAAAGACGGAAGTACTAATAATTATTATACAGGTACCGCAACCTACATCAATAACAAGATCGGGAAAATAAAATTTATCGGAAGCATTACCGGCAGTATGGTGTATGACTTCAGTGTAAGTGAAAACAGCAAGGGCAATGTGTATAGTGCTACATGTACTGCTACCGCTGCTGTGGCCCTGGATTCTTTTATAAGTGATTATATTTTTACTTACGATGCAGACGGTAAGAAACTTGTGAAAATCCTGGAGAAAAGAAAAGTAGCCGGAAATTCAGCGTACAGCTTATTTACAGAAAGTACTTTTACCTATATAGGAGACAATATCTTCAAGGCAGATTGTGCGAAAGGAACGCTTACAGGAACAGGAGATCCCAATATGGTTACGGCTAAGAGAACGGTTTACAGCTACCAGAACTATGATTCAAAGATCAATCCGTACTCTACGCTTCCAAAATCATTCTTTACGGCATGGAGTCTGATTCGTCCTGAGAACTTCTACAGAATCTCTCCGAATAACCCTACATCGGTATTTGTAATGCCTCCGGCTCCCGCGCCTGGTGTAGATACTCCGATGACGTATCTGTATGATGCATTTAATTATCCTGTGTCTGATAAGAATCAGGTGCTTAAATATGCGTACAGAACTTTATAAACCGTATTTGATTATCGGTTTTATTTGAATATAAATAAAAACATAACTTTTATTCAGAAAAAAGTTATATTTGTCAAAAAATAAACAATCACCTGGAAATGAAACGACTTTTCTACTTTATTTTATTAATAGCAGGGTTTTCTTCAATACATTCCTGCAAAGACATGTTAGACGAAGACGGAGATCCATTATTGGATCTGAATGATACTGGAGGATTAAATGGTCCAAGAGCATTATACAGAGAAATTACAAATAAAGATACATTAGCGGAATATCACTACAGTGGACTTTTGGTAACGAAAGTGATCACAGACAGTGCTTCCATCACGGATATCGCATACAGCGGAAACAAAGTAAGCCAGGTTACATTCAACGGATTTTTGGATCTTGATGCTAACGGAAAACTGGATAAAGACAGTGTGTCTTACAGCCAGTTATTTACTTACGGACCTAATGACAGACTGGAAACAGTTTCTGAAAACAGAACGGTTTTCAGAAGACCTCCGCCTGTACCGCCTGCAACCAATCCTGGACCTCAGACGCTTTTAAGAAAAACAAAGACCCTTTACAATATAAAGTATAGCGCGTCTACTGCCAAGATGGATTCCATCATTATGAGAAACGGTCCTGATGTGTCAGGAACACCTTTCGCTTACACAGATTATTCCAAAACAGGATATACCTACCTTGGAGACAATGTTTCTAAAGTGGTAAGACATTACGGACCTATTGCCGGAGGTGCGTTTGGAAGACCGATTAATAAATATGCTTACGAGTTCTTTAATTATGATACCGAGATCAGTCCATTTACACTGCTTCCTTCAGTATACAAAATTTCAAGACTTTTATCAACGGAAATCAATGACAGAGAAAGTCATATCTTATCTCCGAACAACCCTAAAAAAGCATCTGTAACAGATCTTTTACCTCCGATACCTTCACCGGTTATCAGAACAACCAATTACAACTACGATCCTCAGACGTATATGACAAGAGGGTTTGGTGTAAACTACATTTATAAGCCTTTCTAAAAGAATCTTTATAATATACAGGCCCAATCTTCACAAGATTGGGCTTTTTTATTTTTTATCTCTTAATTTTGCAAAAAATTTCTCAATGAAATATTTAATAGTCGGTCTAGGAAACAAAGGCCCGGAATATGAAAATACACGCCACAATATAGGATTCAAAGTAGCGGAGAAAATAGCGGAAACGCTGGGAACTTCATTTAATACCACCAATTTCGGATGGATGGCAGAAGGAAAGTACAAAGGAAGAAAAGTGTTGATTCTGAAGCCGGATACCTACATGAATCTTTCCGGAAATGCCGTGAGATTCTGGATGCAGAAAGAGAATATTCCCTTGGAAAATGTGCTGATCATTACCGATGATCTTGTCCTTCCGTTCGGTACTCTGAGAATGAAAATGAAAGGTTCTGATGCGGGTCATAACGGATTGAAAAGCATCAATGAAATGCTGCAGACCCAGAATTATGCAAGACTTCGTTTCGGAATCTCTGCCGATTTTTCAGAAGGTCGTCAGGCAGATTATGTGTTGGGAACATGGAATGAAGAAGAAAATGAAAAGCTGGGCGAAAGAATTGAAAAGTTCTCTAAAGCCAGCCTGTCATTTGTTTTTGCCGGAATCGGGAATACGATGTCTGCGTTTAATGGAAAATAATTACATACCAGTATAAAGCAAAGACCACCGATATTCCGGTGGTCTTTTTGTGCTTAAAAAATCAATTTCCAATCTAACTATAACATGATTTTTTTATGTATGTGTAATAAAAATGTGTAAACTGATAGCTCTTATAACCAGGTTACAGCTCCGGTTTCAACATTATAATTGGCTCCAACGATTTTAATCTTACCTTCGTCTTCCAGCTTTTTAAGGGTTGAGCTTTGTGTACGGATATCTTCAATGGCACTTTTTACGTTTTGCTGATTCAATCTTTCCAAAAGCGCCCCGTTTTTTGATGAACGTTCTTCGCCTTCTTCGATGATTTCGTTGATGATCGGGTCGAAATGATTGATCAGATGATTAAGATTATCCATTCCCATACCCTGAATTTGTGCTGCGTCCAGACCACCTTTTAATGCACCGCATTTTGTGTGTCCTAAAACGACAACAAGTTTGGAACCTGCAACGTTACAGCCAAATTCCATTGAACCTAAAATATCCTGATTTACAAAATTACCGGCAATTCTAATACTGAAAACATCTCCTAATCCCTGATCGAAGATTAATTCTGCAGAAGTACGGCTGTCTATACAGCTTAGCACTACTGCAAAAGGCCATTGACCTTCACGTGTTGCGTTGACTTGTTCTAAAAGATCTCTGTTTGCCTTTAGATTATTGACAAATCTTTGGTTTCCGTCTTTTAAAAAAGTTAATGCTTTTTCAGGGGTGATCGTAGATTGAGTTTCGTGTGTATGTGCTTTCATATGATTGATTTATTCTTGTTAAAATTAAAAAAAATAATTGTAATGAGCTTACATGGCTCGTCTGTGCGTGATCAGGATGTGAGAATCTTCATCAGTTTCGTAGTCTTTGTACGAAGTTTTGAAGCCTAATAGTTCTACATTAATGTCTTCTTCTTTTGCTCTGATGTTAGCGAAATCCTGGATCATCTCCAGTACGTCGGTGGCAATATATGAAGTTCCTCTCGCATCAATGGTCACGGTAGAGTTAGATTTGATGTTTTTCAATGTCTTTTTGATCGCTGCCTTATTTAAGAAAGAAACTTCCTCGGCAAGCTTAATATTAATTCCGTCAGCATCATCCAGTTTTTCTCTGCTTAGATAATAAGCCCGTTTCATATTTCCCTGAAGGATATAGAATACAGAGATCGCCAGACCGATACCTACCCCTTTCAGAAGGTCAGTTGCTACTACAGCTACTACAGTCGCAACAAACGGAATGAACTGGAATTTGCCCAAATGCCAGAAATGCTTGAAGGTCGCTGGTTTTGCCAGTTTATAACCTACAAGAATCAGTACTGCGGCAAGGGTAGCCAATGGTATAAGATTAAGTATAAATGGAATAGTCAGAACGCAGACCAATAGAAGTACTCCATGGATCATCGCAGAAAGCTTTGAAGTCGCTCCAGCGTTAGCATTGGCAGAACTTCTTACCACTACAGAAGTCATTGGCAGTCCTCCAATAAATGAGCTGATCAGGTTTCCGATTCCCTGTGCTTTAAGCTCAAGGTTGGTATCTGTAATTCTTCTCTGCTTATCCAGTCGGTCGGAAGCTTCGATACAAAGCAGGGTTTCAATAGAAGCTACAATGGCAATTGTTGCTCCTACTATCCATACTTTAGGATTAGTGAATCCTCCAAAATCAGGCATCGTAACAAGATTTTTGAAGTCATCCAATGATTTGGGCACGGGTAGTGAAACCAGATGCTGTGTACCGATTGCCAATGAACTTCCGGACAGTTTGAACAGTTCATTAAGAAGTATTCCTGCTGCTACTGCCACCAGGGCTCCCGGAAGCATTTTCATTCTTTTTAAAGCCGGAATTTTATCCCAGGCAATAAGAATACCTACCGAAACCAGTGTTACCACAATAGCTCCCGTATGTATTGCTCCGAATAATTCTGTAAAATATCCGAAATTCAGTCCGTTGTCAAATATAGATTCATGCCCTTCGTAATCCTTATCGAATCCCATGGCATGAGGAATTTGTTTTAAAATAATGATGATACCAATGGCGGCAAGCATTCCCTCGATGACGTTGTTCGGGAAATAATTGGATATACTTCCTGCTCTGACAAATCCTAAAATTAACTGGATAAGTCCCGCAATGATTCCTGCGCAAAGGAAAAGTTCGAAAGCGCCAAGATCTGTGATCGCTGTTAAAACGATAGCGGTAAGACCGGCTGCCGGACCTGATACTGATATATTTGAGTTACTTAGAAACCCTACGACTAATCCTCCTACGATACCGGAGATTACTCCAGATAAGGGCGGTGCTCCTGATGCTAAAGCGATTCCGAGACATAATGGAAGCGCGACTAAGAATACAACGAGTCCGGAAGGGAAATTCTCCTTGATTCCTCCTATGAATGATGTTTTTTTCATAATGTTTATTGAAAAATACTATAACTGGCTGATCTGTAATTAGATAATCAGTTATGAAAGATTGGAAATTTAAATTTAAAAGCACGCGTATCCGATATCAGTTTTTGATATGAATACTATTAAAAAAATCTAACTATACTTTAAATTTAAGCTTCCGGAGGCGGAGAAAATATGGTAAGTAAAGGCGACAGATGAAAGGAATCATCTATCAGTTCAAAAGATACGCCCTGAAGATCAGGCTCGGAAAACTTCACGTAGTCGAATACGTCCAGAGTTTTCGGAAGCGTCTTTTCATAAACAATAAAAGTTGATGGGTGAGAATGTGGTTCTTCTTCATTGATGATTACATTGGTCCTTACGAGATCCCAACCAGCTATCGCAGCAATGCCAGGCAGTGCTGTGAAGTTGAGAAAGAAGGTCAATACAATAATACTCCAGAATTTCATCTTACATTCATTTTTAGAAAAACTATGTCGTTTTTCTACTCATTACCCAATCAGAACTTGTAAGGTTGTATATTTTTTGGATGTCTTTCAGAATTTTCTCGAAATCTATATCCAAATCTATAATTTTACCGGTTCTAAGGTCAAAAACCCAGCCGTGAACAGTAGGATACTCTTCTAAAATATATCTTTCCTGTACGCAAGCCATTTTGATCACGTTGATGCACTGCTCCTGAACATTAAGTTCAACAAGTCGGTCATAGCGTTTTCCCTGATCTTCAATAGAATCTAATTCAGCCTGGTGAATTCTGTAAACATCACGAATGTTTCTCAACCATGGATTCAGTAATCCTAAATCCTGAGGAGTCATCGCTGCTTTTACGCCACCGCAGTTGTAATGTCCGCATACGATAATGTGTTTTACTTTAAGATGTTCTACGGCATATTGAATAACCGCTGTGGAACTCATGTCTAAAGTGTTGACTACATTAGCAATATTTCTGTGGACAAAAACATCTCCCGGCTTTGCTCCCATGATTTCTTCCGCTGTAACCCTGCTATCCGAACATCCTATATAAAGATAATCGGGGTTTTGAGTTTTTGAAAGCTCATGGAAAAATTCAGGATCTTTTGAAATTTTAGATTCTACCCATTGTCTGTTGTTTTCGAAAATATCTTTATACGATTGTGACATAATTTTAAATACTAAAGGTGTATAATTATTTATTTCGTTTAAATTATTTTCAAATTCAATAGATCAAATCAATAATCATGCAAAAATATAATTTTTACGGAAAATGCAATCACTTTTAACAATATTTAATATTAAAATATGCTTAAAATCATGTTTAAAACGACTGATACATGCAGTTTCCGGATGAATTGACCTGAAAAATTAATAATCTAAACTCAAAAATGCTATATAAATTTACAAACTATAAACGATAAAATTAAAAATGTAGATTAAAATATTATTAATTCTACAAAAAAACCGCCTCAAAAACTGAGACGGTTCAAATTTTACTTTGTTTTATATTATTCCTTGATAATTTTCACTATCGTTTCAGAATTGTTGATTCTTACTAGATAAGCGCCCGATATCAAAGAAGAGAGATCCGTACGGTCATTTTCAAACTTCCCGGACTTCACAAGCTGGCCGGACAGGTTATAAATCTGATAGTAATAGTCTTTTGCTCTGTCATTTCCTTTGATATACAAAACACTTTTCACAGGATTAGGGAAGAACTCAAGCTTGTTCTGAGCTACTTTTTCCTCAATCACTGCTTTTGCAAGGACGCCTTTTGCTTTTGCCAAAGCATTTTTAGGAACCGGAATAGCGAAAGGTTCATATCTTCCGATCTCGTTTCCATTGGCGTCATACTTGATTTCTGCACAACGGCATGACATCGCTGCCTGCGGACGAAAACCGAATGTTGGTGTTAAATAATACAATTTATCCGTAGCCCCAACAGTTTGGGTGATCACTGCATTAAAGAACATTCCTAAAGAAGAACCGGCACCACCCTGATTGGCGGCAGTCCAGATTCCGGACTTCATAAAGGTATCCGGATTTCCTCCCAGTTTGGAAGCGTCTAACGTATTTCCTCCGTTAAATCCTCTTATTCCGTTGTTCGGGAATGTTCCGATATTGTATTCAGGTCTGTTTAAAATAAATCCATATCTGAATGAGCCTGTACCTGCGGCATTTCCATACACAAAACCGCCCAGATAATTCATTTTATTGATGTCATAAGCCTCATTGCTTACATAGGTATTATCCTTACCCGGATCAATCCCGTAAGAATTCGTGAATTTTGCATTGTAAAACCACGGCGTATTTCCTTTTGAAATAAGGTTTCCAAGGATGACACCGGTAGATACACTTTCCATATCCACGATTCTCCAGCCTGCCGGACAAGGATCATAAGCCGATTTTTCAGTGGCATGTCCCCATCTTTCAGGCATATTGCCGTTTTCGTCTGAAACCCAGTCTGTTTTTGTACCATCAGACTGATACAGATAACTTAAAGGATTGGTAACGGAATACTTCACGACTTTCTTCAGTTTATCAGCTTTAGAATCCGATGGTGAAACATTTGCTGTTGCAGAATAAGTGGCGTAAGGTTGGGTATAGCTCGTTAAATACTCAGGTTCCAGCATATTATTCGCATACGGAATAGCTCCTGTAGTAGCATTGGCAGGATTATTCTGTCTGTACACAAAATAGTCATTGAATGGTCTTTTACCGCTCACGAAATGATTATAAAACATTCCCGGATTATAAAATACAGGCAACGGATCTTTTCTTCCCCATTGGAAATGAAGGCCACCGCTGTCATGCATTTGATCCAATCTGGCCACTGCAGCCGGATTATTATTGTTGTAAGAACCTAACGGACCTGTATAAGCTGCTGTATTGTATCCGTAAATATGCTCACTGATAAAAGGGAGTTTTGCTCCTAAATCCCTGTCCATAAAGGTAGTTTTCATAGGAACACCCGCACTGGTCATTGGGTCTACAAACTGATCATTGGCAGGAATAACTCCGCCGTTGGTCGCATTTTCCGGATCAAATGTGTAGGTTTCAATAACTGATCTTGGCGCCCAAATATGCCAACTCCATAATACCGGATCATTGTGCTTATTAGCTGTCCATGTGCCGCTGCCTACGTGAAGAGCAACCACGGCATTCCCTGTAGCATTAGGATTTAAAGTAACCTTTAAGATGGCAGTGTCTATCGGGCCATCTACAATTTCCATCTTTTGGATCAGGCTCGTATTGCTGGTCCAAACCACAGAAGAAGACTTTGTGCTTTCTGCCGGGAAAGAAAAATCGGTGCTTAAATGCAGCTTGTGCATAGCGTAAGCTTTTCTTATTGGAATTTCAATAATTCTGTCATTATCCTTATTGGAATCTACTTTATTTCCATTCGGATTAGGAGTTACCAAAGCAGGATTGGTATATTCTACATAGCTGTTGGGTAGTTTAGTCCATGATTCTACAGTTTCCGGAGAATAGGTTTCCGTAGTGGAAGCGACAAATTCCGTTTCAAAAGCTGCCGGCATAAAAGCACTGTTAGGATCGTATATACAACGGACACCACCGCTGCTGGTGTAAGCACTTGTTGAGAATCTGTGCCATCCCGGTTTTGGCTTGGAACCGCTTAACGGATCTGAAATTAAAGTTAAACCTGCAGCACCAAATGAAGGATATCTTACCTGGTTGATCACTTCAGTTGCCGTCATAAATGTAGCCGTTAATAGCCCTCCATCTGCACTCTGATCCTGGAAATTGACCACAGGAGTGATCCATCCTGTTCCGTATTTTAACGGACTTGTACCATTTGGATAGTTTTCATAATTTCCGTTGATAGGGAATTTACCCAGATTCATTCCGGATACGCCTGAAAAATCAAATCCGAACTGAGGATAAACCTTGATCCCCGGATAATCACCATTTAAAGCCGTAGCATTGAATTCAGGATCAACCGTATTTCCCGTGTGTTTTCCCCATGGGCTGTATCTGTTTTCATTAGGCATTGGAGTGCCGGAATTTCTTCCTCCTGAAAAATAACTTGAAGGAACTCTCCAGTTACAAGGACAAGGGTCATACGGAGATTTCAAAGCGTATCTTGAACTGGCTTCTCCCACCACAGCATCATCAATATCTGAATAATTCCCCTGACGTGTATCTCCCCAAAGATCCCACGCTGCTATATTTTCGCGGTAAGGAGGAAGGTATTTCTTGTATTTTTCTTTTGAAAACCACGTGGTGATACCGACCTGTGTCCAGCTGTTGTTGTCATTCTGTTTTAAGAAATCTTCACCGTCATTTGATAGAGCTTCGCCTTTTTTAGCGACAAATACCGGTGTTGCAATAAAGTTAATTGGGTTTTGTATCGAAAATCTGATATTTCCGTTTGGCGTATCTGTCCCCGTATTGACTTGAGCAGAATACTTATTTCCCCTTACTTTTATAAATTTAGACTGAAAAGCAGGATCTGTGTAAGACAAATTGATCTCCCCATTGATCGGGTAGAGGCTTAAGTCCTTGAGACCAAACGATGGGAACGGGTCTTTTCTTCCCCACTGGTATTGAAGCCCGGCAGATTTATGCCAGTCATTGCCTACAAAATTCGCGCTGGTGGCACCCAGGTTTCTGTCCATCCATTTCCAGTTGGTAACAGGATTGCCGTCTTTATCTTTTTCGAAACCGTGATGGTAAGTGCTTCCGTTTACAGACGGATCATCTGTTGCCCATACGTGCCATGTCCAGTAGATCTGATCATTGACTTTGTAGGATACTACAGCGTTACCTTCTTTTATTTTATTGATCAGAACTTTAATCTTAGCATTTTCTCCGGTTCCTTCCAGAGTAACGGATTTGATAAGCCCCGGCTCATCTTCCCAGTATAATCCTGCTTTAGCGATGCCATCAGGGATTTTGGTGTAAGTTCCGTTATCATTCTTCATGAAATCACCACCTTTAGCCCACATTTCGTATGCTTTTTTAACAGGGATATACAAACCGTCTACCTGACTTCCGTTTTTATCCTTTCCTGTGAAAACATAACTGTTTGGCGCTTTGGTCCAATCTGTAACAAGCGTTGGCTGTGCTCCCGGATTAATGGTATAGCAGTTGACAGAGCATTCCGATGCTTCATTTTGATACGCTGTAGTATTTCCAAAAATACCGGTATACTTAATGAACTTTGAAATCTCCCTTTCGATATCCTGTAATGATCTTTTGGTTTGATAGGAGATATTCACATCATTTCTTAGTGCTCCTACGCCATACAATGTCATTTCAGAGGTGTCGGAAATCATTAAATTTTCAGATCCAGGCCCTCTGCGAATTCCCAAACCATTGGTATAGCCAAAATAAGGACCGCCATAATTGCTGGTTGTATTTGGATTTAAGTCAATATAGGTTCCATCATTTTTATAAACTCTTAAACCTGTCGCAAGACTTGATACAATCACTACTGGCTCCTGATCAGGAATGATTTCAGATAAGTTCTTCCATGTTCTGTTATAAAGATTGAAATATCTGCTTTCTAAACGAGTCGGATCTTTGAAATTGAAATATCCCGGACCGTCAGCATCTCCCGGCCATTGACTGAATTTCATGAAAAATCCATTGGCTGAAAATTTACCGGCAAAAATATACACCGGATCATCATAGCTGTACAGATATGGAATCGGGTGTCCGGCTGCTTCATTGTAGATAAATTCGGGAGTAGATCCTAGCGCGTTGGTAATGGCTCCTGTATTAATCAGTTTTACAGATTTGGTATCACTGGCTTCCGTTATAATGTCTGAGGGATTGGTTGGAGAAAAAACAACATCGTTTTTTTTATTATCCATTAAAACATTACTCAGTTTATTCCAGGAATAGGCTGAAGTTACCCTGTCTTTGATTCCTGTAACTTTTCCATTAACATCGGTGATTAATGTGCCTGCTTTTTTAGGGGTTAAAAGCATGGTGTATTCATTTTCGTCCAGCTCACAATTGCCAATAGCATAATCTCCCTGCTTGTAATGGTTTACTGTTTTTCCCCAGACTACACTGCTGAAATTGGCCGTACCTGAATCAGAGCTTAGTTCAACCTTTACATTGTAATTAGGATTTACCGAAGCGGGCAATTCAAAAGTGGCTTTTAAATTTTCGTTATACTGGTTGTACGAGTATAATGTTTTACACCAAACGGTCACCCATTCTCCCTGAGTATTCTGATACATAATCGAAAGGAGGATATTACTGTCGGTAAAGGGTTTGGAGAGCTGGCCGTTCATGACGACCAGTCCTTTTTCATTCACATTTTGTGAAATGATTAGGAGTGGATCCAGATCATAAATGCTGGGTGGTGTTGGCGTTTTAAGTCTGGACCCACTGGGTTTCTCATCAGGTTTCGGGATAGGGATAGTCCTCGAAAATGCATGAGACGATGCAATACAAAAGACTGCAGCAAAAATCTTAAATGTTGATTTTTTTTTCATACGTATTAAAATTAAAAGTGTTTTTACGGAAAGTAAGGCACTGTAAATAGTTAACAATCAGTAGATAAAAAGCAGTAAAAATTTCTATAATCAATATTGGTTTTAATCCCAACCTGAGTAATGGAAGATGGAAATTTTACAACTAAAAAGCTATTGCTGTTTCTTAAATTAAAATAAATCAGTGACTTGATGGGATTTCTGAAATAGTGATGTTTCCAGTATTGAGGGAAAAGGAGGCATCATAGAAGAATGCGTGATCCTTAGGAAGTAATCTTTTTTTCATGGGATGTGTTTTTAAGTTATTGTGTTTTGTTTTTAAATGATTAAAAATTTTAACCAGAAAGTTTAATTTTCAAAAATTCTCTAACAAAAATCGACAAAAAAACTTTTTCCCACAATAGGGACATTGATTTTTTAAGTGAAAAATTACCTATATCGATATAAATCTATAGAAAGATGTTTTAGACCTTATGATTGATATAAGCTTCTGTAGCTCTTTCGTTTGGATAAATAGTTCCAGGATTTCCCATGACTACAGAATTGGCAGGGACATCAAAATTTACGTATGAATTGGGGGCAATCAACACATTGCTTCCGACTGTAATTCCACCTACAATAACAGCATTGGCGCCAATCCAGACTTCATCACCGATGGTCGGAATGCCCTGAAGTTTACCACGGTTCTGCTGCCCGATAGTTACCCCTTGAGCAATATTGCAGTTTTTCCCGATTTTAACCTTAGGATTGATGACCAGGCTTCCCCAATGTCCCAAATAAAAACCTTCCCCGATTTCAGTTTCAGGATAGATCTGGTACCCGTATTTAATTTGATAATGTCTGAGAACCAATTTCCAGAATATTCCCAAAACAGGCTTGTTGTGATATTTCTGGGCTTTTCTTAAAACATATACAAAATGCAGATTGGGATTGATACATTTCTTCCAGATCTCAAATGAAGAGAGCCATTTTCCGCTTTCCCTGTAAAAATCTTTTTGTATAAGTGTATAACCCATTCTTAAGCTATTTATAATTCATCAATAATTTCCTGAAGCTGTGCCACAGACTTCTCCAGTACAAAAGGCAGATCTGCTGCTTTAATTTCGTTTTCGTAACGGCTGACAAGTTCCCTGTCTATAAGAAACTTCTTCATCCCCTCGTAGATTCCGTCCTCCGAATTAGGGCTGATCAATCCTAATTTTCCATCTTGCAAGAGATCTTTAATTCCGGAAACGTCGGTAGATACCACCGGTTTATTCAGGATCAGTGCTTCAGCAATGATGGTAGGAAAACCTTCATGTCGGGAGGACATCACATAAAAATCAGCCTTTTTTAAATAAGGATAAGGATTGCTTCTGAATCCCAGCATTTTTACCGTTTCCTGAAGTCCGAGCTCGTTGAGCTGGGTTTGGGTTTTCTCATATTCAAAACCGTCACCAATGATGATGATCTGATGTTTCAATCCTTCATCGATCAGTTTTTTATGAACATCCAAAAGTCTGTCGTAGCCTTTCTGTGGATAAACCGTTCCAATGGTGATAAACGTGGGAATATCATTGGAAAAAGGATAATCATCAATGGCAGTATTTGCCTTTTTTAATGTGTCCTGTTTATCAATCGGATTGAAGATTTTCACAACAGCATGCTTCTCTCTGTCGTTTTGTGCGACTTTCTGCATTTCTTCTTTCAGTTTATTGGAAATAACCAGTATTCTGTCGAATTGAAAAAGCTGTCGGATGACATCAGGAGTATATTCTTTAAGATTGAAAATGTCATTTTGAATCCATATAATTTTCTTCGAATCCTTCTGCGGGCTGGATAACAGTTCTCTGTACATCCCGTGGATGGCACCAATTTCTACGTCGTATTTTTTATCTTTTAGAACAAATTTATAAAGCAGTGAAGGAAACCAGAGAAACATTTTCTGATACAATACCCTGAATGCTTTCACCGGAATTTCGTGAGGCTTGTTCGTGGTAATCATTTCGCCTTTCAAAAGATAATGAAGTTTCACCCATGACGGAACTTCTTTGATGTACATGCCTGTATAAAGGTTGATCAGTAAATCAACTTCGTATTTATCTTCCGGAAGGTTTTTGAGAAAATTGATCAAAACTTTTTCTGCACCACCATGTCGGAGTGAACCGATGCGTATTAGGATTTTCTTTTTTGCAGCCATTATCTTACAGGTTTATAACTGTGTGGAAGATGTTCCCTGATGTAGGCCTCCAATTTTGGACGGTCTAATTCAAGTTCCCGCGGATACATGACATTATTTTTAAGGGCCTTGTCCCCATATTCTTCAATAGTACAGATGAATTTTGCAGGAACTCCCGCAAAAACAGAGCCTGCAGGCATAGAATTGGTCAGGATAGAACCAGCACCTAAAACACAGTTATCACCCATTTCCACGCCTAGCATAATAATTGTATCTGCCCCAATTAAGCATTGCTTGCCGATTTTTATTCTTCCAAACGCTCTTACATCTTTATATTTTTCAAAAAAATGAAGGGCGTTGTAACCTCCGTCATGATTAATAAATCTCACATTATTTGAAAATGTGGTTTCGTCACCTATTTCAATTAAAAAAGGTTCGGTTCCGAATTCCGGGACATCTACAAAACGTACATTTTTTCCTACTTTCAATCCTTTTGCAATATTGAGTTTAAGGTAGATTTTTTGTATCATCAGCTGATAAGTAGTGTGGATTTTTAATATAATCCGGAATAGGAAAATCATCATTTGAGTAATCTGCTTTTTTATTTTTACTTTTACAAAGAAAAAGAATTTCTATGATAAAAGTTTCCAAAATAGAATATTATTTGCCGGACAATGTTCTGACCAATGAGGATCTTGAAAAAGAATTTCCGGAATGGAGCTCCGATAGAATTCATGAAAAAATAGGGATTAAACAGCGCCATATTTCCTCAGATAGCGAGACCGTACTGGAGCTTGCTGTAAAGTCTTCCGAAAAGCTTTTCGAAAATTACGACAGAAGCAAAGTAGATTTTATTCTGTTCTGTACCCAAAGTCCGGATTATTTCCTTCCTACGACTGCCTGTATTCTGCAGGACCGGTTGGGACTCAGAAGGAATATCGGAGCTACAGATTTTAATTTAGGGTGCTCCGGATTCGTTTATGGACTGGCTTTTGCTAAAGGATTAATCATGTCCGGGATTGCGAAAAGTATTTTACTGATCACGTCGGAAACGTATTCGAAGCACATCAACCCGAAAGATAAAGCGAACCGGAGCATATTCGGGGACGCATCGGCCTCTGTGATTGTAGAGAAAGATGAAAATGCCAGGGAGTATCAGTTTTGTCTTGGAACAGACGGAAGCGGTGCCGAGAATCTTATTGTAAAGAAAGGAGCTTTCAAAACAGATTTTGAACTGAATCCTGAAAATGAGTTTGAACCTGAAAATCTGTACATGAACGGACCGGAAATTTTTAATTTCACGATTGAAAATATTCCCGGGCTGGTAAAAGAAACTCTGGAAAAGAATGGTTTAACCATGGACGATATCGATCATTTTGTTTTTCATCAGGCTAATTCTTTTATGCTGAATTACTTAAGGAAAAAGATTAAAATTCCGGCAGAAAAGTTTTACATTGATATGGAAAACACAGGGAATACGGTATCTGCAACCATTCCGATCGCATTGAAAAATATGATGGATAAAGGGATGCTGAAAGAAGGAGACCGCGTATTAATGGCCGGTTTTGGAGTAGGCTATTCATGGGGAGCCACTGTGCTGGACATTTGATTTATGGGTTTGGGATACGAGTTACAGGTTTTAGCGTCGGAGAGTTTGAGGGTTTGAGAATTTCGGGATGTGAGTTTGAGGTAGGAGACTTATAGAGTTGATGGCCGTGAATAAAGAAATATTCAATAAACGACAAGTATCTGGTGGCTGAGGCACTCGAAGCCACCAGTAACGATATCACTGGTTTATCTCGCTTTCAATTTAATAAATAATATAAAAGCCATAAAATAAAAGAGATATGAAGACATCCGTTTTTTTAGAGAAATTACAGGAAGAATTAGAAGAAGATGAAACGCTTACAGTGGACACCAATTTAAAGAGTCTGGAAAGCTATGACTCCATAAGTCTGCTTTCAGTGATTGCATTTGTTGATGAAAATTTCGATAAGAAAATCGATACGAGACACTTTAAAGATATAGAAACCGTTTCTGATCTTATGAATGTAATTGGTAAAGAAAATTTTGCGAATTAATGAATCAGTTTTCTTTAAAAGATAAAACAATTCTTATTACAGGGGCTTCTTCCGGAATCGGGAGAAGCTGTTCTGTAGAATGCAGCAGGAGCGGAGCCAGTCTTATTCTTGTGGCAAGAAACGAAGACGAACTTCAGAAAACAGTATCTATGCTGAATCCTGATACCAAAGCAGAAACCATTATTGCCGATATCACCACAGCTGAAAACCTTGAAGAGCTGATCGCTGAAAAAGTGGCTGTTTTAGGAAAGATCTCTGGATTTATTCATTGCGCAGGCATAGAAAAGACATTGCCGTTGAAAAAGCATACTCCTCAGCTGTACAACGATATTTTTGCAGTCAATGTGATTTCAGGTTTTGAAATTGCTAAGATTTTATCCCTTAAAAAATATAAAACCGAAACTTCCAGTTTTGTCTTTATTTCCTCAGTAGCAGGAATGGTGGGCGAAATAGGAAAAGCAGCTTATTCAGCGAGTAAAGGAGCCGTAGTTTCAGGCGCACGTTCTCTGGCTATGGAACTTTCAAGAAGTGGAATCAGGGTGAACAGTGTGAGCCCGGCCATGGTCAATACACCGATCCTGGAAAAAATGTTTGAAAACATTGGAGAAGAAGCTGCCGAAGAAATCCTTAAAAAACATCCGCTCGGAATCGGGCAGCCTGAAGATGTGGCCAATGCATGCATTTTCCTGCTTTCAGATGGAGCTAAGTGGATTACGGGATCTAATCTTGTGGTAGACGGAGGATATTCCGCCCATTAATTTTTTTGGTAAAGGTCTTCCAGAATTCCTTCCACCGCATCAAATATTTTCTGATTGTCAAACTGGTCCTCTATGGTTTCCAGGTTTTTTCTGATTCTTGCAATAAGCTCAGGATCCGTAAGAAAAGTTTTCATAGCAGAATACATTTCCTCCGTTTCATAATTGATGAGGTAACCGGTTTCGCGGTCTTTGATCATCACTCCTACATCTCCCGTATCGGTAGCAATAATAGGTTTCTGAAGGATTAATGCTTCAGCGATGACCAGTGGCCAGGCTTCAGATTCAGAAGGGAGAATGAAATAATCAGCATTTTTAACATACGGATAAGGATTCATTTTGTTACCGGCTAAAATAAAGGTCTCCTGAACATTATTCTGACGGATCTGTTCGGTAAGGTTTTTCAGTTCTTCACCGCTTCCTAAAATCATAATCGTGTGGTGGAACCCTTCATCAATCAGTTTTTTGTGGGCATCAATCAGTTTGTGGTATCCTTTTCTGTCGTGAAGACGTCCCACAGAAACGAAAACCGGCCCCTCAGGAAGAGCTTCTATTTTTTCCTCTGCTTTTCTTTTGATCTCGTCAATAGGGATAGCATTGATCACTACACTTTCCTGTGGATAGTTTAGTTTAGGGTAATATTGATGCATCATATCCTTGATTTTCTGAGAACAGTAGATCATATGATCAAATTGTGGAAAATTTTTAAGGATATCCGGAACCAGTGGCTGTAATTTAGGAACATTGATTTCAGAGTGAAACCAGCCTATTTTTTTGGAAGCAGCATTGCTTGAATTGATAACAGATGAAAATGTCGAATAGCTGGGAGCAATTTCAATATCAAATTTTTTATTTCCTAAAAGACGGTCAGAAATCTTATGGTCTTTCTGGGCACGGGAAAGCTTAAGTCTCCTGCGTAACAGCTGCAGTTTATGGATCAGAGGATTTTTAGAAAAATCTTCTTTACCATCTGTGATATAAACTTTTTTAATGTGCTTCGGGAATTCGTTTCTCAGCTCACCCTGATTCAGATTCAGACAAACTGTAATGTCAAATTTTTCAGGATTGAGATTATTGAGGATACTGAGAATTACTTTTTCCACGCCACCCATCTCCATGGAACGGTGTCTGAAAAGGACATTGATTTTATTATTCTTCATCGTTAACTAAAGATTTGTTGTGCAAATATTTTTAGCTTTTTCTTTATCCTGAAAGATATAGAACTCTGATATTCCAGTAAACTATAAATTTCGGCAGAGTTGTGATACTCAGTCGGAACAGGCTTCCCATTTACCGTTTTAAGATTTCTGCGATGCATGGCATTGAAAATAACCTTTGCAAAATACTCACGGGATTTCGGTCTGTTTTCATTCTGAGAAATTCCTCCGGAATGGGTTCTGTAAAGATAGTTGGCTTCATTGATAAATTGGACTTTACCTTTTTCGTACATTTTTAAGTACAGATCCTGATCTTCGGCAATTCTCATTACCGTATTGATCTTTTCAGTCTGCTCATAAACGCTTTTTCTGAAGCTGACAAAATGGACAATATGAACGGGACAATTAAAAAAATAAGGATCATGGTTCGGAACACTCATAGTCAACTTGGGAATGTCTATCGGAACAAGGTTTTCGTCACATTTTACGAATTTAGAATAGGTAAGGACTACCTCTTTGTTTTTTTCGAAAATCTCAATGCTTGAGAGCAGCGCATTGGGAGTAATGGCATCATCGGGATCTACAAAACCACAGATATCTCCGGTGGCGAACTCAATAAGTTTGCTTTTTGTAACCCCTACACCGCTGTTTTCTACGTTCTCGTATATTTTGAAGCGGGAATCATTTCCTATGATCGTTTTTATGACTTCCAGAGAATCGTCAGCAGAGGAATCATCAAGAATGACAGCTTCCCAATTGTCATAAGTTTGTGCAATAATGGAATCATAACAGGTTTTGAAAAATTTACCATTATTGTAATTGGCAATCAGGATAGAAAACTTCATTGGACATATTGGTGTTTTTTGATAAATAAATTTTCACAAAGATAAAAATTAAACATTACAGAAAAATAATTATTTTTGTGAACTAAACTTTAACACAGTGAGTGAAATAGCAAGAGTTCTCAAAACTTTTATCGGGTATCTGAAAAGGCCTGATCTCTATCCGGAGCTTGGCCGGAAAATCATCAAAAACACAATAAACAGAAGCAATTCTTTTAAAGGAAAAGATAAAACCAACTCATGGGCTGCAGCAAGGTCTGTCTCCCAAAAGGAAGCCGTTTCAAAGCTGTTCGATCTTGAAATAGACGAGTTCCGTAAGGACTACGCAGATGTTCTGAAAACGTCTGAACAAAAAGAAAAAGCATGTCCTGTAAAAATGGGCGGTCCCGGAGCTCTGGAACTCATGTATTATGCATGTGAATTTACCAATGCGCAAAACGTTGTAGAAACTGGTGTGGCTTATGGATGGTCTTCACTGGCTTCTTTGTTGTCTCTGTCAAAAAGAGACGGAACACTGTACAGTTCAGATATGCCATATCTGGCACAGGACGGTGATCAGTATGTAGGTTATGTAGTGCCGGAAAGTTTGAAACCCAACTGGAAATTATACCGTTTTGCGGATAAAGAATCTTTGCCGAAGATTTTTGCTGAAAATTCAGTTTTTGATGTTCTGCATTATGATTCGGATAAGAGTTACAACGGAAGGATGTGGGCATACAATGAGTTGTACAAACATCTTAAAAAAGGAGGCGTATTCATCAGTGATGATATTGGTGATAACTCTGCTTATCAGGATTTCTGTGAAAAAAATACTATAGAAACAACAGTAGTGGAGTATGAAGGAAAATACATTGGAGTTTTTATAAAGTAATTTCTGTACTTATTCCATTAAAGAAAACTCTATGCTCTTTAATTCTATTGCCTTTCTCATTTTTCTACCCATAATTTTTATTTTATACTGGTGTGTATTTAATAAGAATTATAAATTTCAGAATATGCTTTTACTGGCAGCCAGTTTTTATTTTTACGGCTGTTGGGACTGGCGCTTTCTGTTTCTTCTCGTGTTTTCCATTTTGTTGGATTATTTTTCAGGAATTCAGATTGAAAACAGTAAAACTAAAAAGCAGGCCACCTTCTGGCTTGTCTTAAGTATCGGGATCAATCTCGGATTTCTGGGATTCTTTAAATATTACAATTTCTTCATTGAGAATTTTGCTGAATTATTGAAAACATTCGGGTTCGGGGTCAATATGTGGATGCTAAAAGTGATTTTACCGGTGGGTATTTCCTTCTATACATTCCATGGCTTGTCTTACGTTATTGATGTGTATAAAAAAAGAATTCCTGCAGAGAGAAACTATGTAGATTATGCGGTTTTTGTAAGCTATTTCCCGTTATTGGTTGCTGGACCTATTGAAAGGGCCACACACCTTCTTCCCCAGATCCAGCGTAAAAGATCTTTTGATTATGAAAGAGCAAAAGACGGGATGGCGCAGATTCTTTGGGGATTTTTTAAGAAGATGGTGATTGCTGATAACTGTGCTCCGATTGTCAACGAAATATTTACCAATTACCATACGGAAAGTGCCAGCAATCTTGTGCTGGGAGCGGTTCTTTTTGCATTCCAGATTTATGGGGATTTCTCTGGATATTCAGATATTGCGTTGGGAACCTCCAGATTATTTGGTATTGAATTATTAAAAAACTTTTCTTATCCGTATTTTTCGAGAGACATTGCGGAGTTCTGGAGAAGATGGCATATTTCACTTTCTTCATGGTTCAGAGATTATCTGTATATCCCTTTAGGAGGAAGCAAGGGTGGATTGTGGATGAAGATCAGAAATACTTTTATCATCTTTCTCGTAAGCGGTTTCTGGCATGGCGCCAACTGGACTTTCATTATTTGGGGCGGTTTGAACGCTCTGTTTTTCCTTCCGTTACTGATAGCTGAAAAAAACAGACATCATCTGGAAGTAGTAGCGATGGGTAAGATCATTCCCTCGTTCAGGGAGGTTTTCAGCATTCTGATCACTTTTGCACTGACCTGCTTTGCCTGGATTTTCTTCCGCGCAGCCAGTGTTTCGGACGCGATAGGATATATTAAAGGAATTTTCAGTCAAAGTTTATTTTCGTTTCCCACTGCATTTCACCCTGTTTTAGCAGGATTGATTATTTTTATGCTTGGAATGGAATGGATGAACCGAACCCACGATTACGGATTGAAAATTCAGGAAAGGAAATGGTGGATTCAGGCGGTTATTTATATTGTAGTAGCCTATCTTACTTTGAATTTTGCCAATTTCGGGAGTAATGAATTTATATATTTTCAGTTTTAAATGAAAAGATTTCTTTCCATATTGTCTTTGTTTGTCGCCATACTATTTGTTATTGGCCTGATAAAGCTTGCTCTGAGCCCAAACAGCAATTATTCCTATCCGTTTTTAAACGCGAAAAAAGAATATTTAAAAAAACATCCGGAATACAATCTTTATTTCATCGGAAGCTCAAAGATCAATAACCAGATCGACTGCCAGTTGATTGATGAACACATTCAAGGTTTAAAATCCTACAATTTAGGCGCTAATGCAAGCTTCAATCTGGAAAATTTCCAAACCCTTACATCTGTACTTGAAGATCCTTCTTTTAAACCGAAATATATTGTTCTTGAACTTCAGGATAAAATCAATATCACCAAGCTGAATCTGAAAACAGAACGGAGTTTTGGTGCTTTTAATTATGAAAATACTCTTTTTGCAGCTCAATTTCAGGCAGACAATGGCAACTACAAACAGGTGGGTCTGGCGTGGGCTTCATTTGTTCTGAATGTTTTTCGTTTTAATAAGCATTGTGACGAAAAAGCTGTTGAGGACAACTACAATAGCTCTATCTACAAAAACCAGGGTTTTTCAGCATTGGAATACAGTAAAGTTCCAAGAACAGAAGAAAAGACACTTAAAAACGTCATTAAAGACAGATTGAATCGCTATTATGCAGATGATAAAAAACACAGCCCGAATAAAGCTTTGGTTGAAAAAATCAATGAACTTGCCGATCAGTGTACAAAAAGAAATATTGAGCTGATCATGTTGATTCCCGGACCAGCGGAACCTGATGCTAAAAAGCTTCTGGCCTACCGGAACGCATTCAAAGTTCCAGTTATAAGTCTTGTCGATCCGGAAGAATACCCTGAGTTTTATCTGTATGAAAACCGATGGGATTATGGACATTTAAATGAAAAAGGATCAAAAATTCTTTCAACGGAATTAGTTCCTCTTCTGAAAAATGTGTTGGAAAAAAAATAGAAGCTAAAACGATAAACGCTGTTGAACAGCTTTGATGAATGAAGATCAACCAGATTACCTTTACCCGATTTCTTGCAGCCATCGCCATTGTTATTTCTCATTTTAACAAAGATATGTTCGTTTATAAAACAGACTATATCGCAGATATCTTTTTGAAAGCGAATGTGGGGGTAAGTTACTTTTTTATCCTTTCGGGATTTATCATGATTGTGGCTTATCACAAGAAAGAAAAGATCGGTTATCTTGAGTATTACAGAAATAGATTTGCGCGGATCTATCCGCTCTATGTGCTGGGATTGCTGCTTTATCTGGTGACCAGATATTCAAATTTCAGTATCGACAAAGGCTTTCTGTATCTGTTCGGCCTGCAAAGCTGGATTCCAGGGAAAGCGATGATCTTAAATTTTCCGGGATGGTCTATCTCTGTAGAGTTTCTGTTTTATCTGATCTTTCCGTTGCTTTATAATTATTTCTATTCCAAAAAAAATAAAAGTATCTGGGTGGCTGGTATTGCTTTATGGATCCTTACGCAGGTATTTTCCCATCTTTATGTCGGTTCACCTTCTTATAAAGGACCTCACACAGAAAGCCACGAGTTTCTGTATTATTTCCCGCTGATGCATGTGAGTGAATTTTTAGTAGGAAACCTTGCCGGACTGTTTTTTGTGAAGCGTTTTAAGCAGAAAAACTACGACATTCCGGTGATTCTGATCTTTGCAGCCATCATGTTCGCCCTGATCTTTGTTCCTCTTTTTTATCACAACGGATTGATGGCAGTACTGTTTATTCCGCTTATTATTTTACTTTCATGGAATAACGGATTGGTGACCCGGCTGTTTTCATTAAAACCGCTGGAATATTTGGGCGAAGCGAGCTATGCAGTTTATATTACCCATATTCCTGTCCTGTATATCCTCAGAGAAGTTCTTAAAGGGCAGAATTATAAGTTGGATATTAACAGCGTATTCTGGATTTATCTGGTCGTTTTGATTATTACTTCGATGGTGTTTTATCAATTTATCGAAAAACCGCTCAGAGATTATCTTAAAAAAGTAAATATCAGATAAAATCTTTATTTTTGTAACCAAACAACACAAAGAAAAAATGACAAACGTTCCCACTACTTATAGAGACAGTGAAAATCCCGGACTTCGGGAGACCTGTAAAACGAACAATAAACAACTGACAGAATTGGAAGGCGGTACATTCATATTTTAATAAAATAAAAGAATCTATGTACAAAACGTTTTCGGAACTGAAAAAAGTACTCCGCAGAGAAATTCCTCAGCTTAAGAAGATCAAAATCGCATTACTGGGCGACACCGCCACACAGTTTCTCAATGTAGCTTTGAGAGGAACCGCTGTGCATGAAGGTTTTGAATTTGAAATTTTTGAGGCAGATTTCGGACAAATTTCAAGACAGATCTTAGATCCTTCCTCAGAGTATTATGAGTTCAATGCAGATTATACCATCGTCTTTGAATCTACTCATAAATTATTAAGTCAATATTATAAATCATACGATTCACAGATTGCTTTCGCAGAACAGAAAATCTCCTATATTGAGGATCTGTACCGCACGATTCAAAACAGAACCAAAAGTAGAGTGGTCTACTGTAATTTTCCGGGAATAGACAATCAGGTTTTTGGAAACTTTGCCTGTAAGGTAGAATCTTCCTTTGTTTTCCAACTGAATAAACTGAATTATCTGCTTTCTTCACAGATTGCTGTTCATCATGATAATTTCTTTATTGCAGATCTGCTTTCGATTCAAAATAAATGGGGACGGGACTTTATGTTCTCACCAAGTATCTATGTGAACACCGAAATGGTGCTTTCACTGGACGCACTACCGATTGTAGCGCATCATGTTACCGGAATTATTTCCTCTCTGGAAGGGAAATTTAAGAAATGTCTGATCCTGGATCTGGACAATACCACCTGGGGTGGAATCATCGGGGATGACGGACTGGAAAAAATACAGATAGGAAGCCTGGGCATTGGAAAAGCATTTACTGAGTTTCAGTACTGGATCAAGGCTCTTCAGAAAAGAGGTGTGATTCTTGCCGTGTGCAGTAAAAATGATGAAGATAAAGCCAGAGAGCCATTCGAAAAACATCCGGATATGGTTCTTAAAATGGATGATATTGCTGTTTTCGTGGCCAATTGGGATAACAAAGCGGATAATATCAGAAAAATCCAAAGCATCCTGAATATAGGATTTGATTCTATGGTTTTTCTGGATGACAACCCGTTTGAAAGAAATATTGTAAGAGAAAACCTTCCTGAGGTTTGCGTTCCTGAATTACCGGAAGATCCGGCCGGATATCTCGAGTATTTATATGGTTTGAATCTTTTCGAAACAGCAAGTTTCTCAGAAAATGATGCCGAAAGAACGAAACAATACCAGGTAGAAGCACAAAGAGCAGTGGATCTGGACAGTTTTACCAATGTGGAAGATTTTCTGAAGAGCATGAATATGACTTCTGATGTAAAAGCATTCGACAATTTTTCAAAACCAAGAGTTTCACAGCTGACCCAGCGTTCCAACCAGTTTAATCTGAGAACAATTAGATATACGGAACAGGATGTAGACCATGTGATCCATTCAGATGACCATTATACCATCTCATTCACCCTGAAAGATAAATATGGAGACAACGGCCTGATCTGCGTGATCGTTCTGGAAAAGAAAACTCCGGAAACTCTGTTTATCGATACATGGCTGATGAGCTGTCGGGTCCTGAAAAGAGGAATGGAAGACTTTACCCTGAACACGATCGTAGAAACAGCGAGAAAAAACGGGTATCAATATGTAGTTGGAGAATATCTCCCGACCGCCAAAAACCAGATGGTAAAAGATCATTATGAAAGACTGGGGTTTTCAGCTAAGGAAGATCAATGGATTTTAAACGTAAATGACTATCAAACTAAAGAGGTTTTTATACATCCCAACCTATGAAAATAGAACAGCTAATTGAAGAAATTGCAGCTAAAAATGCCATTCATGGTAAAAAGCTTCAAAAGAACTTTTCTTTACTGAAAGAAGAAGAAAATTATATATCCGACTATACTGTTTTTATCAATAAGTATAAAGGCATTCTTGAAAAAGAAAACCTCACTTTTGATGATTCTATCAATTATTATCTTAAAATGATTGGTGATTTCAATGAAGAAATGCTGGATTTCGTGAGAACCGGAAAGTATAGAAACACCTCATTTGATGATGTAAATAAGGCCATGTACAACAATCCTGATGTGATGGTTTCTCATATGCACGGGCTATTGCTTTCACAATTCCTTTGGAGACATCATTATGCCGTTTATCAGTATTTTAAAAACAATATTCGAAAGTATACGCCCATAAAAACATATCTTGAAATCGGTGCTGGACACGGTTTGTATTTTGAGGCAGCGATGGAAAATATTGGGGACGACTGTACTTTTGAAGCACTGGATATCAGTGAATCTTCACTTGCCCTTACCAAAAGTCTTATAAAAAGCGATAAAGTTCTTTATCATCTTAAAAATGTATTCGATTATAATGATGATGAAAAGAAGGATTTTATTACGATGGGTGAGGTTTTGGAGCATGTAGAAGATCCTTTATCATTACTAAAGAAAATCAAAAACTTAATAAAACCGGAAGGAACGATCTTTATTACAACGCCTACCAATGCTCCTTCAATGGATCATATCTATCTGTTTAACACTATTCAGGAAATCAGAGATTTGATTGATGAAGCAGGTTTGGAGATCGTTAGTGAAAGCTATTTTGTAAGTGAAGATGTCGATCTGGAAAAAGCAGAAAAAAGAAAGATTGCAACGATGTATGCATCATTTTTAAAAATAAAAAATATTTAAGCACTATGAATAAGAACGAAATTTTATCAAAACTGTCAGAAATTTTCCGTGAAGAATTAGACAACGAAGAAATTACTTTAACTGCTGAAACTACAGCCAATGATGTGGAAGAATGGGATTCACTTTCTCATATCCAACTCATTGTAGCCGTGGAAAGAGCTTTTGGAATTCGTTTCACTTCTTCTGAAATCCAGACCTGGAATAATGTAGGAGAAATGGCAGACTCTGTTGCTGCAAAGCTGTAATGAAGTTTCACCACATTGGAGTGGCCTGTAAGGATATACAGGCAGAACTCCAGAATATCAGAAAGCTGCACACGATCATAGAAGAAACTCCGGTTGTTTTTGACCCGAAGCAGGAAGCGGAATTATGCATGATTACGGTTGAAGACGGTCTTAATATTGAGCTTGTTTCCGGAAAACCGGTAGAAAATCTTTTGAAAAAAAGAATTTCATACTACCACATCTGTTATGAAGTGGAAGATATTGAAGCCACAATAGAAGACCTTACGGAAAAAGGAGGAATGCTGATCTCACCGCCTAAAGAAGCCATACTTTTCAATAACAGAAAGGTCGCTTTTTTAATGCTTTCTTATGGAATTATTGAACTTTTAAACAGTAACTGACGATGCAGTTTACCTCATTAATATTTGTGCTTTTCTTCTCACTTTTTTTCGCCATGTATTGGTGGGTTTTAGGGAAAAATCTTAAAGCACAAAATATATTTCTGTTGCTGGCAAGCTATATCTTTTATGCGTACTGGGACTGGAGATTTCTCGCACTTTTGATAGGAAGTTCTGCTATCGTTTATTTTCTGGGATTAAAAATTGCTGAAAAAGGGCCTAAGACAAAGCTTTGGGTCAATCTCGGTTTAATTTTTTCTGTCGGAACATTGTTATATTTTAAATATTTTAATTTCTTTATTGAATCTTTTACCGACCTGTTTGGAATTGAAAATGATCTGACATTAAAAATCATTCTGCCGCTGGGGATCAGTTTTTATACGTTCAGAATGATAAGCTATCTCATTGATATCAAGAATAATAAACTGAAAGCTGAGACCGATGCTTTGGCGTTCTTTAATTACATTTCTTTTTTTCCAAGCATGACCTCCGGACCTATTGATAAAGGTGGATTACTGCTTCCCCAGCTTAAAAAAGAAAGAGTTTTTACGTTAGAAAACGGCTCGGATGCAGCAAGACAAATTTTATTGGGAGCCTTTAAAAAATTAGTTGTTTCCAATACAATTGCTCCTATAACTCAAAATATTTTTGCCAATTACGAATATCTTTCCGGGAGTACTGTTGCTTTTGGGGCTATACTTTTCCTTTTTCAGATGTATGCGGATTTTTCAGGATATTCAGATATGGCCATAGGTTTTGCCAAACTTTTAGGTTTCAAAACGACCAAAAACTTTGCCTTCCCTCTTTTTGCTCAGAATATCGCTGACTACTGGAGAAAATGGCATATTTCTCTGACCTCATGGCTTACGGAATATGTATTTACCCCTTTGGTCATTGCTTTTCGTGATTACGATAAAAAGGGGTTGCTGCTCGCTGTATTTCTCAATTTTGTCATCATAGGGTTCTGGCATGGTGCCAACTGGACGTTTATCTGCTATGGCGCACTACAAGGGTTGTATTATATTCCTTTGGTCGTTAATAATCAGATTAATAAAAAGAAAAAATTATCTAAAACTATTCCGACATTCAAAGAATTAGGTAATATTCTATATACCATGGCTTTGGTATGTTTTGCTTTAATTTTATTTGTAGCTCCCAATCTAAAGGAGGCTTTTGGGATGTATGGAAAGATCTTCAGTTTATCGCTTTTTTCAATCCCACAATTCATTAAAATTAAGATTTTAGGTTTAATAGCCATCGTTATTTTATTTGACTGGATCAACAAAGACCAGGAACACGGGCTTGATATCAAAAGACTGAATCCTTTGGTGAGAAGAGCCATGTATGTTTTTCTGATCTTCCTGATCATGTATTACGGAGTATTTTCCAACGGTAGCTTTATTTACGAACAGTTTTAATATGGGAAAATTTTTATTTAAAATATCATTCTATATCATCGGAATTATGGCTGTGCTGATGCTTTTGGCTTCTTATGCAGACGGCAATACGGATGATAACTATATGCACTTTGCGGTAGAGAAACCGAAGAATATTATTTTAGGGGATTCCAGAAGTGTACAGGGAATTGTCCCAGAAGTTTTGAAAAATAAACTTTCCACTCCTTTTGACAATTTCTCACTGAACATTGCCCAGTCTCCTTATGGTGAGATCTATCTCAATGCTTTGAAAAGAAAACTGGACCCCAATACCAAAAACGGAATTTTTATTCTCACCGTAAATCCATGGAATCTGTCCTTGAAAAATGATGTATTCACTAAAGCAGATTATCCTGAAGAGAAATCGCCATTTAAAAGCATGTACTTTTATAACATGTCTCCCAATTATGAATACCTTCTTAAAAATTTAAATAAGAGCTGGTTTAGAATATACCTCGATAGGGAAGCGGTAGTAAGGTCCAAATCATTCCTTCATAAAGACGGGTGGATGGAAGTAACTGTTGATATGAATAAAGATTCTGTAAACGCCAGAATAGCTAAGAAAACGCAGGAATATCAACTTATGCTGAAGGATTACAAGCTGTCTGAGGTACGTATGAAAGCGCTTAATGAGATCATAGACTATTTGCAACCAAAAGGAACTGTGTATCTGGTTCGGATTCCGGCTACTCAAAATATTATGAATCTTGAAAACCAGAGGTTCCCGGAATTTAGTGGACTGATGAGAGATCTCTCCAGGAAGAAGGATGTTAAATTTTACGACTTTTCCGCACGCTGTGATGATTTTGTTTATACAGACGGAAATCATATGTATAAAGAATCCAGCAAGGTGCTTACTGCTCAGATCGCAGATTCTATCAAATCAGAACGGAGAAAATTAAAATAAGCGGTCCCTGAAATTAATATTATAAAGTCCTGAACGGATGCTTTTGTAATCGGTTACCAGATATTTCAGGATCATGCCCCATTTATTGACGGTGGATGCATTCGCAATCTGGAAGCTGCGATGCATTCTGCTGATGTGCTGTTTGACATTGTCCGGCATTCCTTTTTCACCGGCGGCCCAGTTTTCAACTTCTTTCCATAAAATAACCCTTGTGCTTGCCGGATTTATTTTCTTTGAATCTACCAGAGTGATGCGGTTATTTTCATGCACGCCTCTTACGGCTACAGCCTCATCCAGAATTCCCGGATAGAGGTCAAGGTAGAAAGAGAGACGGAAAAGAAAATCAGTGTCCTGGTGAAGCCTTAAAGTCGTTCGGAATAAGACCTCCATTTTTCTCATCATCGGTTCCCTACGGATGGTAAGCGCATCAATGCTGAAAAGTCCAAAGCTTCCCAACATATGGATCTGGCCGAGAAAAACATCTTTCGGGGGGTGTCTTTTGTAAACCGTGGCAAGCTTATCTTCAAACAACGAATAATACTGTTCTTTAGCTTTTTCGGTATAATAATGTACTCCGAGAGCTCCATAAACACCTTCTACATCAGGGTTTTTAAAAAGTTCCTTTTCTGCATCGAAACGGTTCGGGAGAAAGTAGTCATCGGCATCAAGGAACGCAATGAAATCTCCGGTAGATTTTTCTATTCCCAGATTTCTGCTGGGTCCCGCTCCATGGTTGCCTTTGTCCGGATGCTGGTAAAGACGCACCCTGTCATGCTTTTCAGCAAGCTGCTGACATACCTCCAGGGCATTGTCAGGAGATTGATCCTCTACCAGAATAACTTCATACACATCATCGAACTGAAGCGCAGATTCTACGGCTTGGGAAACAAATCTTTCAGCATTATAAACAGGCACGATTACTGAGATTTTCATGTTTTTAAAATAAGCAACAACAAATATAGTGAAGTCTGAAATTTTATAGGTGTTTTAATTCCATGCAGTTACGGAATTTTTATTATGTTAAGAAATTAGAGAGCGTTTGAAGTTGATATTATATAGCCCCGATCTGATACTTCTGTAATCGGTGACCAGATATTTAGCGACCATTCCCCATTTTTTTAATCTGGGAGCTTTGGCTATTTCAAAACTTCGGTGCATTCTTCTGATGTGAGTGACTGCTTTTTCGGGAACCGTATCTTCTGCTTGAGCCCACTGGTAGATTTCATTCCATAATAAAGCCCTGGAAATAGCAGGATCTATGACTCGCGTATCTACTTTAGTGATTCTGTTATGTTCGTGTACGCCCCGTATAGCAACTGCTTTGTCAATGCTTCCGGGATACAGATCAAGGTAGTATGACAGGCGGAAAAGAAACTCGGTATCTTCATGAAGTCTTAAATGGCTTTTGAAAAGCACCTCCATTTTTTTCATTAAAGGTTCCCTACGGAGGGTCAAAGTATCAATGCTGAACAGGCCAAATGTTCCCAGCATATGGAGTTGTCCGAAAAACAGATCTTTCGGGGGGTGTTTCTTGTAAACCGTAGTTAGTTTGTCCCTGAATATCCTGTAATATTGTTCCTTGGCTTTTTCAGAATAATAGTGTACTCCCAGAGCACCATAAACACCTTCCACTTTGGGATTTTTGAAAAGTTCTTTTTCCGCATCGAAACGGTTGGGAAGGTAATAGTCATCAGCATCTAAAAAAGCGATGAAATCTCCGGTAGCTTTTTCGATACCTAAATTTCTGCTGCTTGAGGCACCATGATTACGTTTGTCCGGATGTTGATAAAGCTTGACTCTTTCGTGTTTTTCAGCCAGTTGTTGGCAGACCTGCAATGCGTTGTCGGGAGATTGGTCCTCAATCAGGATAACTTCATCAACTTCTTCAAACTGAAGTGCCGATTCTACAGCATGAGACACAAATTTCTCCGCATTGTATACGGGAATAATTACTGATACTTTCATTGGGAACAGTTAAAATAAAATTTGTGTTTTTTGGGATATTACTTGATGCTAAGCTTTTAGTTTAAGCTTTAAATACTCAGTTATTTTTTTCTCTACAAAATAATAAAAAAATGCGGCAACGCCGATGACAACAATCAATTTTAATACAAAATAGGGGATATTGAGATATCCTTCTACCTTAAATCGTCTGAAAAACAGCTCTACAAAAGGGTGTGAAAGATACAGGGAATAGGAAATATCACCTAAAAAAATAAGCAATCTGTTCCCTTTGAAGTGGAGCGTGTAATCCAACAGTAAAAACGATAACACGAATAAAGATACAACAAATAATACCAATACACTGTCTGATATGGCTATAAAATCAAAGAAGAATGCTGAAAATAAAAGGATACCCCCGGTACACAATACCAGAGCCCACATTTTACTGATAGAAATTTTATCCAGTAAAAGGGCAAACAGAATTCCCACCACAAAATATAAGTTGAGGTGACTGGAAACCATCTTCAGATAAGCATTTTCAGTGGGGAATAAAAGTCCTGCTATATAGGTGGCGATGAAGAATAGGGAAATAAAAATATATCTGTTTTTTTTGAAGAACAGGGATAGACCGAATATCAGGTAAAAAAACATTTCATAATTCAGGGACCATCCCAGGTAGAGTACAGGGAACGTGTCCTTTTGGGGAAGAAATAAAACGGAATGGATAAACCTTTTTAGACCTTCACCATGAAAATAGTACATCAGCGTTCCTCCAATGACCATCCATCCTGCTGAGAGCAGAAAATAAAGGGGTACAATCCTGATGATTCTTCGTTTGTAGAATAACTTGATTTCCTTTGAAGTATTGATACTGAAATCTTTTTTTAAGGTGGTAAACGCCATGATAAACCCGCTGATCACAAAAAAGATACTCACCCCAATACTTCCTTTTCTGAACAGAATATCACCAAGGGGAAAATCTTCAAAATTGATATATTCTCTGAAGTGAAAACAGCACACCAGCAGAGCAGATATGCCTCTTAATATTTGTAAATTATTGAGTTTCATGATTCGTGTAAGTAAATCTGTATTTGGTTTTCAGAATGTTGGGATCTTTAAAAATGGCGGCAAAAAGAGTCTTCGCTTTGGAAAATCCTTTTTTTACAGAAAGCTCAAAAGCTTTTTTTTGCAGGCTGATATGTTGTTTTGCATCCTGGTCCAATGCGTTGACCTGAGACCACTGATAAAGCGAGTTCCAGAAAAGAAACTGTCTCTGATTATACTGCGGTGAATATTTTTTGATCTTGGTAATCCTGTTGTCATCATGAATACCTCTTATCGCGACAGCTTTATCTATAGTTCCGGCTTTTAAATAGCAGTGATAGGCCAGCTTGATAATAAAATCCGAATCCTGATGAACACGTAAATCTTCGTTGAATTTTAAACCGCTTTTCTCAAGGGCAGACGCTCTCACCGTAAGGGCATCCAGCGTGAAAAAGGTGCCGAATACTTTTGGAGTCTGGCCCAATAATCCTTTAAAAACTTCAGGACCTTCCGCAGGATAATTGACGGTCAGCAGATAGGTGTCATTGATATTGGATAGAAATTCTTCTTTGCCTTTATCTGTTAAAAATTCAGTACCGATGGCATTGAATATACCTTCTACTTTAGGGTCGTTAAAAAGTTCTCCCTCCACATTGAACCTGTTGGGAAGAAAATAATCATCGGCATCCAGGAATGCAATGAAATCACCGGTCGCTTTTTCAATACCAAGGTTTCTGCTGGCTCCTGCACCATGGTTGCCTTTGTCCGGATGCTGGAAAAGTTTTACCCTTTCATATTGCTGAGCAAGTTCCCGGCATACTGAAAGCGCATTGTCCGGAGACTGGTCCTCAATAAGGATCACTTCCTTTACTTCCTCCAGCTGCAGGGCGGACTCCACGGCTTTGGAAATGTATTTTTCCGCGTTGTATACAGGAATGATTACTGAGATTTCCATGGTTATCTGTTGTAGTAAGTGAAGCGGTATTTCGTCTTTAGTATGTCCGGGTTTTTTAATGTTTCCAGAAAAATGCTTCCATATTTGGCCAGTCCTTTTTTCAAAGACAAGTCAAATGATTTATAAATTAAATAAATTCTCTTTCTGTATTCAGGAGCGATCTGTTGAGAAACAGCCCAGTCATTCATGGATTTCCAGAAAAGCAACTGTCTCTGGTTATATTGAGGGGTGTATTTTATGATTTTTGTAATTCTGTTGTCATCATGAATTCCCCTTATGGCAATAGCTTTATCGATAATGCCGGTTTTCAGGTGGCAATGATAAGCCAACCTGATGATCAGCTCCGAATCCTGATGAACACGGAGAGATTCATTAAAGCGGATAGTATTGCGCTTCAGAGAATCTGTTCTGACAGTAAGTGAATTCAGGTGGAATGATGTACCGAAAGTTTTAGGTGTTAAACTTAAAAGTCCCCTGAAAACCTCTTCTCCTTCCGCCGGATATTCCACCGTACTTAAAGAAATTTCCTTGAATTTAGACTCGAATTCCTGTTTCCCTTTTTCGGTTAAATATTCTGTACCGATCGCGCCAAAAACGCCTTCAGTTTTTGGATCCTTGAAAAGCTCTTTTTCCGCTTCAAATCTATTGGGAAGGTAATAATCATCAGCATCGAGGAATGCTATAAATTCAGAGGTAGCATGATCGATACCCAGATTTCTTGAGGCACCGGCACCACGATTTTCTCCATTAGGATGCTGAAAGAGTTTTACTTTAGAGATTTCCGCAGCCAGCCTTCTGCAGATTTCTAATGAATGATCTGTAGATTGGTCTTCAGCCAGAATGATTTCTTTTACTTCGTCAAATTGTGAGGCAGAATGAACGGCCTTTTCCAAAAATTCGGCAGCGTTGTAAACAGGTATGATAACAGAGATTTCAATCATTGTAAATATTATAAAACAGATTGATTATTATCCGCCCAAAGGGCAAGCTGCAAAAGGTTCCAGTGTTTTTCATCCTTATTCAGGAATTGCTGGGTGGCTTTATAATCAATGAAATTAAACACTTTATGATTGGGGTTATGAAGCAGATCGTTGGAAAGATTCATCAGGTTTTCTTCTGCAAACCAATTTTTTACTCCTAATCCAAATCCCTGTTTATGACGTTTTCTGATGGTTTCCGTCCAGTAAGATCCCATGGCTTCACGAAGAATGATTTTGTCATTTTTCTCGTCCAGTTTGAGTTGATCCGGAAGTTGGATACAGAATTCTGCAAAATCCAGGTCCAGAAACGGCGTTCTTACTTCCAGTGAATTGGCCATCGCCATTCTGTCTGATTTTACCATCATATTGGCGGGAACATAATTTTCCAGATCCACTCTCATGATGTCATTAAGAGAATCAGAATCAGGGGTAAAACTGTATTCCTGAAGATAATTGGCTTTAACCCCCAGAAGATCGCGTTCTTTTTTGTTAAATGCATTTCTCACTTCATTCAGGTGAAAGTCCATGATTGAGGGATGCTGTAAGTTTTTCTGTGTCAGATAGGACGTCTGTCTTAGTTTTTGATAAAGATTCAGACCAAACTGAGCCACTATATTTTTATAACTGAAATGCTTTTTTAATTTATTTTCAACGGTATAGAAATGGTATCCACCGAAGAGTTCATCGCCTACATCTCCTGATAAAACCACGGTCAGATTTTGTCTGGCGTATTTACAGATTTCGTAATGCGGGATAAATGAGGCATCGGCAAAAGGTTCATCAAAAAACGGTGAGATCTTCAGCAGAGAGGCAACAAGGTCTTCTTTTTTTTCGTGAACTTCTATATGGTTGGTATGGTATTTATCGGCAATTTCTTTGGCATATTTCAGCTCATTGTCTTTATGGTCATATCCAAAGCTGATCGTTGTCTGATGAGGCAGAAATTCGTCTACCAAAGCGACTATCGATGAAGAATCCAGGCCTCCGCTCAGGAAACTTCCGACTTCTACATCGGCAATAAGCTGTTTTTTTACTGCATTTTTCAGCAGATACTGAAATTCTTCTTTAGCATCAGAAAGACTTAAGGTTCTGTCTTTTGCCGGAAGACTGTAGTAGCGGGAAACCGTAATTTTTCCATCTTTCCAGACCAGCTGGTGAGCAGGCGGAAGGGTGAAAATATTACTGTAAATACTCTGGTAGGTGCTTACATATCCGTACTGAAGATAGTGGGAGAGGGCTTCGGAACTTACTTTAGGCTGTATTAATCCTGAGGCCAGAATAGCTTTGATTTCTGATGCAAAAATAAATTCATTATTGTTTCCTATTGCATAATAAAACGGTTTTTCTCCGAATCGGTCTCTGGCGCAGAAAAGTTGTTGTTGCTGATTATCCCAGATGGCAAAAGCAAACATTCCCGGAAGATCATGGATGAGGTTTTCCTTCTTTCTCTGGTACATGGCCAGGATAACTTCGGTGTCTGAACCTCCGTGAAAAGGATATTCCCCGTATTTTTTCTTGATATCCTGATAACCGTAGATCTCACCGTTCAGGACAATACATTCATTTTTGGTGCTTGAGAACATGGGCTGTTTTCCATTTTCAGAAAGATCGATAATGGAAAGTCTGCGGTGGCCCAAAGCTGCATGGTCATAAAATTCATAATGCGAAGAATCGGGACCGCGATGTATCATAGAATCAGTCATTTTCCGGATTTCCTCCTGATAGTTTCTGGCGTTACTGCTTATGATTCCTGCTATTCCACACATAATATTCTATTTTTCATCATTTATTTTTCGTTTATGTTCAGGCTAATTTACGACAGATTAAGAAAAGCCGGACCTTTCTGCATTACCTGATTTCTGAAACTGCTTAATTTTGCACTGTCCGAAGAGATTTTCTTATACTTTTTTGACAACTTTTTATAGGTGTCAAAGTTTCCGGTGATGATATTTTTAAGCATGCTCTGTTTAAGAGATTTTTTTTCAAGCTGAAGACCATTGGGAAGGTTGGGATTCATAGCATTGATCTCTATTCTTACATCTTCAAACTTTGTAAAATCTATTTTATGAAGCAGTTGAACACCGTCGTGCACTACTTTACTGCCGGGAACCAAAATCACTTTCATGTTGTGAAAATGCACCCGGTTGACATATTCGTCATCTTCTCCGTAATGGAAAAAATAGGGATTGAATCCACCTACAGATTCTATTGTCTTTCTTGGGAGAAGCCAGTGTGCAGCATTGATGAAATTAATCTCATACCAGGGCTTCAGCGTCTGAAAATACAGATCTGAGATCATCCTGGTCTTTTCGTAGTTCTTAGCAATATACTGATCCAGGAAAATATCCAGGTATTTTTCTGTGCCGTCTATATGGACGGGGCTTATGATTCCCACTTCTTCCTGATGGGGATGGTTGTGGAATACTTCCAGCATTTTTTCCATACTGTCTTCATACAGCCAAGCGTCCTGATTCATCAGGTAAAAGAAATCTGCTTCGTTTTTGTATGCTTTTTCGATGCCTATATTATTGGCTTTTCCAAAACCCATATTGGTTTCAGACTGGGTGAAATCTACTTCAGGAAAATTATTTCTGATGTATTCCTGAGTGCCATCCACAGATCCGTTATCTACCACGATGCATTTTACAGGAACCGAAGATTTTCTTAGGCTCGTAAAGCAGCGTTCTGCCCATTTCATGGCATTGTAGGTGACGATGATGATATGGATTTCAGGTATTTTCATACAGGCATTAATTGATAAATATATTATGAATTTTGTAGTATATAAAATAATAGACTTTCTTAAGTAAAGCGTCAAGAGCTGGGAATGTTAAAAAGCCTTCGGTCTTCAGCATCATCGTCCACGAAAGATTAAAAAGGATCAACAGGAAGGTCATGATTTCCTGTTTCCGGGTAAGGATCGATTTCTGGTCGGTAACAATAAATATAGTCAGCAGGGAAAAGAAGATATTGATCCATCTTCCCCAATCCAGAGCAAGATAAAATAAGGGAATTAAAAAAGCGGTTTGTATCACTATAAACAGAGCGCTGATCTTCACTTTATTCAGTCTGCAGTAGACATAAAAAGTAAAGGCAGCAATCAGTATGCTAATTATATAGGTCTGATAACTGTATATATTTTGTTTGTAAAAATCTAAAACATTATAATTTGTATCGTACTCATAAATGCCCAATTCATCCAGGATCAATCCGTGGTTCTTTAAAAATAATACGGAATTTTCTGTATTGATACTGATCCCGAATTGATAAAGAATGAGCATGACAATGGTCGCTGGAATCAGTTGATAAAAGGCTATTTTTTTGATCTTATCCACTAATAAACCATTAGTCTTCACAAGATAAGTGAAGCTTACAAAAGGGATATAAAAGTAGGCCGCTTCATGGGTTAAAATAGCAATAAGAATAAACAGGGTGATGATAAAATCCTTCACAACGATTTTGGATCGAAGACAAAGAATGTACATCAGGTAGAAAAGAAAGAATATAATTTCTTTTTTTGATGCAATGGAAGGATCTTTGACCATCATGCCGAAACCTGCGGGAAGCAGCATAAGCGCAAGAACTAGAAGATTGTTTTTTTCTTTCCAGAACAGCTTGAACAGTAAATAAAAGAATAGGGTATAGACTATGAACAAAAAGGCGAATATGATGTGCTCCAGATTAATTTTAGTGATCTCATTAACTGCGATAAACAGGGAACCGAAAAAGCCTCTTCGCTTGAATCCTCCATCCTGATAGTTGATCAGCCATTCTCCAAGATACCAGCCTCCTTTATTCACTACAATAAGGGAATAGGTGGTTTTTATACTAACAAAATAATAGATTGCTAATACGATGCTGATTATATAAGTAACTGGTTTTGGTTTCATCCGCGAAATAGATTAAAATATAAAAAATAGTACACTTTCTTTATCATAACATCAAGCAGTGTAAAGCTTGAGAACCCCTGATAAAACGCCATCATCTTCCAAAAAGAATTAAAGATAATTAATAATACCGCAATAAGGTCCTTTTTCCAATTACTGACTAATTGCTTTTCTCCAATCATAAAAAGAGTCAGCAAAGAAAAGAAAATATTGATCCATCTGCCCCAATCGAAGCCTTTAACAAATAATGGGATCAGGAAAATAATCTGGATGATCAGGAAAACGGGACTGATTTTAATCTTATTCATCCTGCAGTAGATGAATAAAGTAACGGTACTCAGGAGTATACTGATGCTGTAGGTCACATAGCCATACAGGTGGGTTTTATAGATTTCCGAGACATTAAAATCTGATTCATAATAATCATAGATTTTTAATTCTTTTAACAAATAGCCATGGTCTTTCAAAAATAATACGGTGTTGTCTGTTTTGATGTTGAGCCCGAATTGGTACAGCAGAAACATGGCAAGCGTCGCGGGAAGTAACTGGTAAAAGAAGATCTTTTTTATTTTGTGAACCGTTGGCTCATTCGTTTTTACAAAATAGGCAAGGCTTACAAAAGGCAGATAAAAAAATGCCGCTTCATGGATGAGCAGAGCCATAAGTATAAACAAAGTGATCACATAATCTTTGATCACCATTTTAGACCGTAGGCAAAGAAGATACATGAGATAAAAGAGAAAAAATATAATCTCTTTTTTAGGAATAATGGTGTAATCCTTTAAAACCATTCCCAAACCTGTGGGGAGCAGTAAAAGGCTGATCATTAATAGGGTATTCTTATTCTGCCAAAGGAATTTGATGAGAAGAATAAAGAAAAGCGTGTAAATGATGAACAGGAAAACAAAAACCACATTGGCCAGGTGAACTCCGGTGAGTTCATTGATGAAGACAAATGCACTTCCGAGGAGCCCTCTTCGTTTAAATCCTCCATCCTGATAATTGATCAGCCATTCTCCAAGATGCCAGTCATTTTTATTAACGACCAGCTGCAAATAAGTATTTTGCAGATATACGCAATAATAAATGGCTAATAATAAACCAATGAAATAGTTAATTATTTTCGTTTTCATACATTAATCAATAAAAACCTCCTTAAAGGTATCCATCACGGGATGCGGCAGGAATTTCCGAAATAATTCTTCCGCAGATACACTCAGATCCGCCTCTAATAGAATATCTCTAAGCTCTTTTTCATTACGGTAATAATAGGCCTGATCTCCAAGATGGCTGATATGGGCTTTCTCAGGAGGATCTGCAAAAGCAACCACCGGTTTTCCCTTAATGGCAAATTCTGCAACCGTAATTCCAAAAGTTTCTCCTCTTTCACGGGCATGAAGCAAAGCATTACAGGTATTGATGAATTTTTGTTTCATGATAATATCCGAGCTTGGTGGCAGGAAAATAATGTTCGAAGGAGCAGATTTCCACCATCTTTTTTTCACAAACGAATCTACGCCCATAAAAATAAAGTAAACATCCTTATATTTTGAGGCTATTTTTTCGATCGTCTGCTGCGCAAATAGGATGTTAAAGCTGGCATGACCGCCATAGTAACCGAATACTTTTGCATGCGGAGGAATATTCAGGTCTTTTCTGAGATCCTGATTGGTTCCTTCTTCAAAATTAACCATATGCGGAACAAAAGGATACTTTGAACCAGTCATTTCGTGGCTCAGCCATTCGGAAACGTAGGCATATACATCTCCATGAGGTTCAAAATGCTTGAAAACGCTGTGGATGCATGTTTTGCATTCTTTGGTCTCTATATGATCGATATCGCCGTTTTTAATGGCATAAAACAGGTCTATATTATTTTTATTGATGAGGTCATCTACTTCTTTAAAGTCAGAATAGCCAATCACATTAAAGCGTTTGGAAAATTTCTCGATACCCAGCGGATGGTTGGTTGTCGAAGTTTTATCATATACAATCAATGATTCGTTTCCCAGATATCGTTCATTGAAATCTGCATAATCATATAATGCGATGGAAGTCCCTCGGTAATTGAGTTCGTTCTCATGGAAAAGAATTTTCATTCTGTACGGTTTATTTAAATTTATTTTTCAATTTACTAAGTATTTTCCGAATGATGCTTTTCTTCGGATACTTCGTAAGATCATTGTGTTTGAAAAGGCCTTCACCCTGTGCAATTTTGAAATCCTGTTTTACCCACCACGCGGCAATATTCCTCTCAAGTGATGCGGTTTCCCCTGAAAAAGGAATGATGGTACCGAGCAGAAAATCTTTTCGGACGAGATAAGGGTTATTCGTCCAGTTGGCCCAGCGGGAAGTCGTTACAAAATAATCTCCCTGCTTCTGTATTTTGTCCGGAAATTCTTGGGCAGGATCCAGCCAGTGCAGCGATTCCAGAAGGTGGGGCGAGGTACATTCATGCCAGTCGTCATAGTAGTCAAGCTCGTTGCCTTTATGTCTGATGGAGATCAGCGGATATCCGGGTGTTTTCCTGTTCCGGTAGCGTATAACATCAAATCCCTGATCAAGAAGTTGTATGCCGCTTTTAAGCTGTGAAAGGGTGGTGGTCTGATCCTCAATAAGCTCCCAGTCGTGTTCCAGGAACAGAATGTTTTCAGACGAAGCGTTTTCAGCCAGTAATTTCATTCCTTTCCCGATCCCGATATTTTCATCCAGTCCTATGTACCGGATTCCATACTTTCCGGCCGTCTTTTTATCCTGCTCACTTACTTCCTGAAAAAGGATGAGAATATCATCCGTCATCTCAAGAAGACCGTGTTTTTTATAAGATTTCAAGGTGTTTTTCAGCGTTTCTCCGGTTTTCCAGGAGAGGATGCAGATGCTAATTGGTAATTTTTCCATAGGAATGCCTTAAAGATTGAGAAAAGGATGTTGGCCCGTCATTGAAATCTTTCTTGCCGCTTCGATCTCTTTAAATTTTTTTGAAAAGTACTGATACTGTTCCAGATAAAATTTAGATTCGTTGATATTTCCTTTAGCACTTAATTTTAAAATATAGGAAAGGATCGCTGTTTTTTCTCTTTTGATATTATAATCATAATTGGGATCCAGATACTTCGTTTCCCGCTGCATTCTCATGGAAAGACGGGTATTGGCCAATAATTCAGCTTTATCTTTCGGCTGTTTTTTATGGAAAGACTGTACGGCATCGTGTACGACTTTACTTTTTGTACAGACCATTATCTTTAATCCGAAATAAGTAATCCTGTTCACATACTCATAATCTTCGGCACCGTAAAAGAAGTAAGGATTGAATCCTCCTATCTTTTCAATGATATTTCTTGGAATAAACCAATGGGCAGCATTTACAAAACTGATTTCATAAGAAGGTTTGGCTTCCCCGAAATAAACATCGGAAAACATTCTGTTGTTCCTGACATCCTTAGCCAGATAATTCTCAAAATGGATGTCAAATTTTTTCTCGCTGCCATCCAGATGCATTGGGCTTAAAATACCGATTTTGCTCCTGTCCGGAGCATTATTATAAACATCCAGCATATGCTGGAAACTGTCCGGAAAAATCCAGGCATCCTGGTTCATCAGATAAAAGAAATCTGCCCCTTCCTGATAGGCTTTTTCTATTCCTAAATTATTGGCTTTTCCAAAACCCAGATTCTCGCCAGATTCTATCAGATCAATTTCAGGAAAATGGGTTTTAATATATTCCTGGCTTCCGTCCGTAGATCCGTTGTCGATCACCATGCACTTTACAGGAACCGAAGAATGTCTTAAACTGGTAAAACATCTTTCTGCCCATTTCATAGCATTGTAGGTAACGATGATAACGTGAATAGTAGACATTCTCATCTTAAATATACTTTTGGGTTAAGGTTTTCAAATAATCTTCCGGCTGTATTCCGGAGAAAAACGTTTCTATTGATTCATCAAAGCCGACCTTATAAAAATCGCCTTCTTCCACTTCAGAAAAATGGGCCTTCTTCTGAGTCTTTTCTTCAATAGCATTGATGATTTCTTTCAAATCATAATAATACGGGAAAGCCAGATTGAGGGTTTTGTTTTTCATATCCAGGCAGTGTGAACCCAGGAATTTTGAAATATCGTCAATATCCAAAAGCAGTCTTCTTGCCTTTAAATGGAGTGTGAATTCATTATTTCCGGAGATCTGGGCCGAAAGGAAATTAAAAAGGGTATTGGGATTTCCTCCTTTTCCCACGATATTGCCTATGCGCAGAATAAGAAATTGATCACATCTGTTTTTGATATGGTCTTCGAGAGCCTTTTTATGCAGCACGTACGGGCTGTTCTGTTTAGATTGGTCATGAATGCTCAGTGTAGAAAAATAGATCAGTTTTCTTTCCTTATTTTCTTCAATCATCGTTTTCAAAAGAGAATATTCTCTTTCAAATTCTGAATTCCTGGTTTCGAGGGAGTTTGAAACACCGGAAGCAAAGAATAATAAGTCTTCTGAATCTATATTTTTTAATGAGTTTGCGATAAGACCGTTTCCTACAATCATTTGTGTTATTTTGTAGTGTTTAGCTTTTTATTAATCTCTGAAGCATACCTCAGATAATGATAATATTTTTTTGCGATTAAAAAATGATCTTTAAAATTAATCCTTTTAAACGGATAAAATTTCATCGTAAAGAGGATATTTTTTTGATCAACGGGATAATACTGAAAGTAATTATATAAAAAGCTTAAAAATATTTTTTTTTCTGTTTCGGGGTCCGGTATTTTCTGAAAATCGGAACCTTGTTTTTGTTTTATGAGAATGTTGGCATCAAGCCATTTCTGATCTAAATTTCCCTGCGAAAAATGTTCAATAAGGATATCATCAATAATATAGTTTTGGAATGTTCTTGAAACTCTTAAACTGAAATCGAGATCATACCCGTGAAACCCTTTGAGAAGTTCTTCATTAAATTTAAATGCATTGAAAACTTCTTTTTTTACAGCGATAAAAACGCCGTCTACGGCATATACTTTATGGAGGTGTTCTTTGGTGGTATTGATCAGTGTGGATGATGATTTTTCTTTATTTCCCTGAAGAATATGTACAAAATTATATTGCTCGGAAACCGTCCAGCTGCTGGGTGCCACAGGGACATAAGAAGATCCCGCCAAACCGATAATACCGACGTTGGGCTGGTTAAGATGAGCCATTAATTTCTTTCCCCAATCGTTGGTGTGAAACAGAATATCTTCATGAATAAATAAAAGATTCCCATAAACGGATTGTTCTGCTCCCTGATTGTAGGCTTGTGTAATCCCCATCAGATTAGGATTCCATATTTGAATAATCTCATACTGAAAACCATCACCGATTGTTTCGCTAATATTCTTAACGAGATCATCATAGTAGGTTTTCTGGTAGGATGAAATTATAATGGACAGCATTTTACGACAGTTTGTTAATTAATTTAAATAAAAATTGGGTCATCTTATTTTTATGAACGGCTTCATTATAAAAATTAAGATTGACGCCAAGCGTTTTCTGCTGATGGTAATATTCAATAGCATTTAAATTCCTGGGAATGTATTTATTCAAATGTTTTTTATAGATATAATTTAAGGTGAAATCTTTTTTAGCCTTGTTCTGATTGATCTCAACATCCATGGATTCTAATTTTCTGCGGTAAAAGAACCCTAAATAATCCAGACGGTGAACCTTCTTTTTTTCGTCTAAAACGGATAACCAGAAATCCCAGTCTTCTTTCCCGTGAATTAAGTTGATATCATATCCTGAAGCCTTTTCCCACTCACTTTTTTCAAAAAATGCTGAGCAGAAAATAAGGTTTTCCACTAAAAGCTGTTCGTAATTGTAATCATTCAGATTCCACGGCTCTATGGTGGTCCCGAAGAATTCTGCTTTACAGTAAATAACCGTATACCCGTCATTGAATTTTTCTTCGGCAAGTTTCAGATACTCCTCACCGATTCTGTCATCACAATCCAAAGGCAATATCCAAGTCCCCTTAGCATTTTCTATTCCAGTGTTTCTTGCAGCGGACAAGCCTCCGTTTTTCTTATCAATATATTTGAAACGTTCATCTTTCCGGGTCCATTGCAGGGCTATTTCCCCGGTATGGTCTGTAGAACCGTCGTTGACAATGATGCACTCCCAGTTTTGATACGTCTGATTCAGGACAGATCCAAGGCATTCCTCCAGATAGACGGCTTGATTGTAGCAAGGGACGATGATGGAAATTTTGGGATTCATCTTAAATCATTTTATTTAAAAGTTTGTACAGGAGAACAGGCAGCCTTTTATTAAGGGCAAAACTTAATCTTTTAATATGAAAAGGATATTTGCTGTAGACCAGACGATATTCCGGTGACAGCGTTTTTCCAGTCAGGTAAAATTTCTGAGTCTGTCCGTTGATTCTTTCTCTTGCGACTCCTTCTTTATCAAACATCATTTGAAGAAGGATGGTTTCTATCTGTATTTTTTCTTCTTTTACTTTTGAAATATTTTCCGGATGTAAACGGTAATAGGCCAATTTTTCCGGAACATAAGCGGTGAGATAATTCTCGTTGATCTTCAGCCAGCGGTAATAATCTTCTACTGTCAATCGGGAATCGTAAGCTCCGGTTTCTCTTAAAACATCCGTCCTCTGTAAAACCGTCAAAGCAGCAATCCGGTTGCCTTTTATAAGCTCTTTTCTGAAAACATAAGGATCTATATTTCCTAAGGCATCATAATCAGCCATATCTTCCATGATCTGACTGTCGTTATTGATGGTGTGGGTATGCGTAAAAACCATACCGTAGGAATCGCCTAAACTTTCCAGCTTTGAAACAGATTTTTCAATAGCTTCAGGATGAAGAAAATCATCAGCTGCGATAAGTTTGATATATTTTCCTTTTGCAAGAGCAACACATTCATTGAGCATGGTAGCCAGGCCTGTATTTTTGGTGTGGATGTTTTTTTCTGCAGAATAATTGTTTTCTGTCAGCCATTGATCAATAACATCCGCCGAATTGTCGGGAGAGGCATCATCACCTACAATCAACTGGATGTTGCTGTAGGTCTGATTTTTTATGCTGTCCAGGTTTTCCTTAACAAACTTTGAATGGTTATAGGAAACGACAACGACTGTTACTAACGGTTGCTCCATTGCTATTGCACATTATTTATTCTAATTGTTCTTTCGATCCTTCAATACCCAGAAGTCCCTGTACTTTTTTTCCCTGTTCATCCATTGAATAGATCAGTTCACGTACCCCATCTTTTACCAGATAAATTTCGGAAGGAACGATGTTGGAGTTGTCAATATGCTCCGGAATCACGAGATCCAGGGTATATCCTTCAAGGAATTTTTCATTAAGAAAATCCGGCTGGATATGAAGCGTGGGGTTAAGGCTGTCTACAGAAACTCTGTTCAGCTTGGTAGCCAATAATTGCGAGTGAATAGGGCTCATTCCGATACCGAAAAGTTTGCGGTATCTGATATAACTGAAACCTCTGTCTTCAAGGGTAACCGGGTTGTGATAGCTCAGTGGCTTCAGGTGCTTGAGAAGTCCTTCAGAATGATAGATGGTGCCATCTACAGCAAAAGGATAAGACCAGTGATGCACCTCGGTATCTGTATAATAATCCCATTGATAGTAATCTCCTTTTTTCTCCAGATAGTCAGGGTGTCCTTCAAGATTGTCTCCGACATATAATCTGTAAGAAGCATTTTCAGGATTATTTCTTATGATATCTAATACTTCATCCGGAATATGAACGTCTTTAAAGAAAATACTGTCATCCGTACAGAACATGACGAATTCACAGCCACTGTTTTTGATGATTTTCTGAAGAGCTCCTTTAAAGTTATCTCCGTTTTTCTTGAATAGATTTTTTTCTTTAAAAAATTCCCAGTCTCTTTCCGTATTCAGGGCATGAATGTAAGAGAAGTCAAAAAAGACATGTTTTCTTTCAACGAAAGATATATGCTGATATCCGGCGTATTTTTTTTTCAACAGCTCATAGCCTTGTTGATGAACGCCGGTGGTATGGTAGAGGATCACAAGCTTAGCATCTGCTTTAAAATGTCTCAGAGAAGACTGAAGCAGATAGTCAAGCTGTACAGCGCGGTTGTAAGAAAATATTACATTAAGTATCATAAGTGATAAGCGTTTAAGGTGTAGATATAGATGATGCCAGTAAAGAAAATCGTTATAATTTCTCTATTGAATGGGTGATTTTTGGAAACAGAATACCCGGAGATTTTACAATTTCTCCAAATTCATTCTGTATTCCGTGGATCTCAAAACCAAATGCCTCGGTTCTGTATGCCACATTCGTTCTGTTGATTCCCCAAAACAAATCGAAATAATAAGAATCTTCATTAATGGTATATGGCGGAATTTCGAAGCTCGCCGTATAGTCTCTTTTTTCTATGTTTTTATCCTCGCTGATCATCATACCGGTACTCATGATCGTAAGATCGTGGCTATTTCTGAGATAAAATGACATATCGAGATCTACCCCGACCATTTTGGATGTAAAGGTTACCGTTACCCGAATACCGGATTTAACGGTGATAATGTCTCCGTTTATAGGTTCAGCTTTGTAGGATTTTACCAGAATATTCTCATTTTCGAATACTGCGGGATCATCCATATAGTTGTAAAACAGTTTTGTATCAGCATTTTTCTGATAGTCGATGATGCATTTGTTCACATCGCCCTGACTGACCAGTCGGCCTTTATCCAGCAATAGCCCTGTATTGCATAATTCTTTGATTGCCGTGATGTTATGGCTTACAAAAAGAACGGTTCTCCCTTCTCCTTTGGTAACATTGCCCATTTTTCCAAGGCATTTCTTCTGAAATTCTGCGTCTCCTACTGCAAGTACTTCATCTATAATAAGGATTTCAGATTCCAGATGGGCTGCTACAGCAAAAGCCAAACGTACATACATTCCTGAAGAATATCTTTTCACAGGAGTATCAATATATCTTTCTACTCCTGAAAAATCTACTATTTCATCAAATTTTCTAGTGATTTCTTTTCTTGTCATCCCCAGAATTGCTCCGTTGAGGTAGACATTTTCGCGTCCTGTCATTTCAGGATGGAAACCTGTTCCCACCTCCAGCAGTGATGCAATTCTTCCGTTGGTATGAATTTTACCGGTAGTAGGTTTTGTAACCTTGCTTAAAAGCTTAAGCAGGGTAGATTTTCCGGCCCCGTTTCTTCCTATAATCCCCAGTGCATCACCCTGAGCGATCTCGAAATTGATGTCCTGTAGTGACCATACATATTCCGATTCCCCTTTTGTGGTTCTGTCATTGGATTCCCCGATCTTGAGATAAGGGTCTTCTTTTCCTCTTACTTTATACCAGAATCTATTTAAATCATGGGAAAGAGTTCCTGTTCCCACTTGTCCTAAACGGTATTGTTTTGATATGTTTTCTCCTTTTAAAGCCAGCATTTTTTTAAGTTTAAATTATACAGTATCCATAAATGTTTTTTCAACTTTATTGAAAATAACAAGGCCTATTGCGAAAAGTACAAGAATAATCGCGGTGCTTATTCCCAGCATCAGCGGAGAAAAATCTCCGGAGCCAAGCCATCCGTATTTGAAGCATTCAAATATACCGGTTAAAGGATTGTAGTAAGCCAGCTTTTTGAAAGGACCTACCAACGCGGATACGGGATAAATAACCGGCGTAGCATACATATATAAACTTATACCAAAACCTAACAGCATTCCAAGGTCTTTGTATTTTGTGGTAAGGGAAGAAAAAATCATTCCTACCCCTAGGGCGAAAATTACCATAAGGATAATGAGCAGAGGAGTCGCCAGGACCCATATATTGGGGTGAATTTCACCTTCTGCCAGATAATACGCCCAGACTATCAGAAATAATAAAATCTGTACGCCGAGACGCATTAAATTGGATATGACAATGGAAATAGGAGTGACAAGTCTTGGAAAATAAACCTTTCCAAATATATTGGCATTCCCTACAAAGGTGTTGGAAGTGGCCGTAAGTGAGCCTGAAAAATAATTCCAGAGAGTAACTCCTAAAAGATAAAACAGTATAGGTGGAGCCCCGTCTGTAGGGAGTTTGGCTATTTTGCCAAATACAACGAGGTATACAATTGTCGTAAAAATAGGATTAATGAAAAACCAGACAGGACCTAAAATAGTTTGCTTAAAACTTGAAATAAAGTCTCTTTTTACAAACATGTATATTAAATCCTTGTATTTCCAGACTTCTTTAAGTCTTAAATCAAATAAAGAATGGTCGGCATCAATCGTTTCTGTCCACTTCTGTTGTGGTTCATTCATTTGTGTGGGTTTTTGCAAATTTAAAATATTTAATTCTTATCCAACTTTCCTGATGAGTGAATAATTATTCACATAAAACGGAAAATAACAACTAATATATTACTATTTGTTAGTATGAGCAAAGAACTATCGGCTATAAAGCCAATAGCCCTTAAAATTTATAATAATAATTCTTATTTAATAACGGGGAATTAATGATATTGGGCATAGCTGTTCTCCGGGATTGGAACATGGGATTTCAGCCGGCTTACTTTCGATTTTTTTAACTAAAACCCGTTTACAGCATCGATGATCACCTGAATTTCTTCTTCTTCCAAAACTGAAGAGATCGGAAGACTCAGTACTTCTTCATGCATTTTTTCGGTAATAGGGAACGAAAGGTCATTGTATTCCTTGTATGCTTCCTGCTTGTGAGGCGGGATAGGATAGTGGATGATGGTACTGATCCCTTTTTCCGTTAAATAGGCCTGAAGTTCATCTCTTTTTTCAGTTCGGACTACAAAAACGTGCCATACATGCTCATTTTCGTCAGCCGGATTTTCAGGAAGGATGATTTTGGGATTGTTGATCTCAGAGATAAACCTTTTAGCGATTTCTCTTCTGGTTCCGTTTTCGTGACCGATGTATTTCAGCTTTATGTCTAAAACGGCAGCCTGAATTTCATCCAGTCTTGAATTTAATCCCTTATAGATGTTGATATATTTCTGATTTGAACCGTAATTGGCTATAGCACGGATGGCTTCAAAGACTTCTTTATCATTAGTCGTTACAGCGCCTGCATCACCTAAAGCGCCTAGGTTTTTCCCGGGATAGAAACTGAAACCGGCAGCATCACCGAGGTTTCCGGATTTGATACCATTCCATTCTGCTCCGATGGCCTGTGCATTGTCTTCTACGATTTTAAGATTGTGCTTTTTCGCTATATTTTTAAGCTCTTCGGAAAAAACAATTCTTCCCTGAAGGTGAACGATCAGGATAGCCTTTGTTTTCGGGCTTATTTTTTCTTCAATTTTGGCGATGTCAATATTATAGGTATTGGCATCCGGTTCTACAAATACAGGAACCAATCCGTTGTCTGATAAAGCCAGAACGGAAGCGATATACGTATTAGCGGGAACAAGAACTTCGTCGCCGGCTTTCATGAAGCCTAATTCAATATAGGCACGGAAGATCAGACGCAGCGCATCCAGTCCGTTGGCTACGCCCAGAGCATATTCTGAACCGATGTATGATGCCAGATTGGTTTCGAAATTTTTAAGCTCACTGCCCTGTAGGTACCACCCACTGCGGAAAACACTGATAAGTTTGTTTTCAATCTCTTCCTGATACTGTAAATTGACCTTTTGAAGATCAAGAAATTTTATCATAATACTATTATTTTAAACGCTCAATTATTTTTTTCTTAAACAAACTGCTCCCCAGGAATAGCCCACACCAAAACCAACAAGCATTACATTTTTGGAATCTCTTGTTGCAAATGAATTTTTAAAGGCAATAGGAATGGTAGAGGATACGGTATTCCCATAGTCTAGCATATCGATGACGAAATTTTCCTGTGGGATATTGATTCTTTTTCTTAAGAAATCGAGCATGAAGGTGTTGGCTTGGTGAAAGATATAGGTGTCAATATCACTTTTTTCAAAGCCGTTTATTTTCAGGTTTTGTTCTACAAGTCCGGGAATGGCTTTTGAGGTAAAATCAAAGATCTTCGGGCCGTTCATGTGAAGATAGTTGTCTTTGTCTTGCGTGTCGTCCGTTTTTTTGTTTCTTACGGCACCGTTTTTAACGATCAGGTTTTTAGCACCTTCTCCATCTGTACCTACAGAAAACTTCAGGATTTCAAAATCGCCGTCTTCAGAGATCAGGGTTGCCGCTGCGGCATCTCCGAAAAGGCTGATATTTCCTTTATCGTTCTCGTGAATATGTTTTGAATATGTTTCTGCGGTGATCAAAACAACATTCTTCATCATTTTAGAATCAACAAGAGCATTGGCCAGAGATAATCCATAAATATAGCCCGAACATCCCTGATTGATGTCTATCGCTCCACAACTGGTATTTAACCCGGCTTGTGCCTGAACGATACAGGCTGTTGCAGGAAGGAAATAATCAGGACTTTGGGTACAGACGATCAGATAATCTATCGAAGATTTATCGATCTGGTATTCTTCAACGAGTTTATTGAGCGCTTTTACAGCAATATCTGAAGTAAACTCATCATCTCCGGTAATGTTCCTGTTTCTGATGCCTATTTTTTCAAGGATCTTATCACTTTCCCAGTCCGGAAACTTTTTTGAAATCTCCTCATTGGAAATAACCTTCTCAGGAATATAGGTTGAAATATGTTTTATAAAAGCCATTGTTTAATATTTACTGTTTTTTCTCAACAATAAAAGAATAAAGTTCGTTGATATCTTTGAACGAAGTGATCTGCTCCGGCTCGATATCTAACCCGTACTCATCTTCGATCATTACTTTGATCACCATAGCGGTAAGCGAATCCCAGTAGCTTTCCTGGCTGTATACAGTTTCAGGTTCTATTACGGTATCTGTGTTTTCCAGTTGAGACTGAAAATTTTTGATAAATTCATTGATTGACATAAGCTTATATTTTAAATTTTTTGAGAATATCCGGAATTACCGTATTGAAAGTGTCTTTTGTTAATAGATAATAGTTGTTTTCATCGTCGCTTCTGATGAGCTCCGGCTTAAACATTTTGTGATAGCTGTTGACGGATGTATTCTGCTTTCTTACTTCAAACTGAATCGTGTCGAAATTCAATTCGTTCAGAACGAAATCTTTCACAGCCATATCCACTTTTACTGAGTTTTTGACGTTTGAATACTCAGGTTTGGAAACCCAGCTTCCTATTTCAGGAAGTCCGGAATCTATTTTGTAAACTCTGTACGTGGCAAAGTCTTCATTGTTTTCATCAAAGGCAATAAAATAGTATTCCTTCTGTTGCTGTTCACGTTCTTTATAACTTTGTATCCATTGCTTTTGAGCGTCTACATCAGGAGAAGTCTTTGAAATAAACCTCGACTTTTTTTCATTATTTCTGATCGATATTATAAATGAAGCATCATCAGTCTCAACAAATCTCAGTTTAATTCCTTTGTATTCAATTGTCATCTTTTGTTATTTATATTAGTATCTTCTTTACCAGAGTGAAGTTCAGGTGCGAAAATTTATTTTTTATCGATTGCTTCTTTAAAGCTTTCAAAATCTCTGAAATAGTCTTCCTCATCATATATTTCCGAAGCCAGGCACAAGAGCACAGCATTATGAGAAAACTGAATATCTCTCCATACCAGTTTTGGGATATACAAACCTTTGGTAGGATGATCTAAGGTGAAAGTTTCTTTATTTCCGTCCTTATCTTCCGTATTAAAGACAATGGTTCCGGAAACAGCAAATATCATCTGCTGCAGTTCTTTATGGGCATGTCCGCCTCTTGTCACATCGTGAGGAGTGTAGTAGGTCCAGTAGACACGTTGTATCTCAAAAGGAACATTCTTCTGGGTTTCCGCTATGGTGATATAACCCAGCTGTGATGATCCTATCTTATCGAATGTGATGATTTGTGGTTTATTGTATTCCATTAATGTTTCTAAATAGTTCTTTAAAGTCCTCAAAGTTAATTATAAAATTACTATCGGAAAGAAGCCTGTTATTATTATGTAACTGCCAATAAAAATCTGCATCCAATTATATACTTCAGATTGAGGAAAAGGACCAGATGGTTTTGCATTAAAAAAACTATCGGCAGTAAAGTCAATAGTTATGTTATTTACATTAATATTTGATTACTTTTTTACAAGTTGCTTCAGGTATTCACCATAGCCACTTTTGCCGTATTTTTCAGCTGTTTCAAGAAGCTTTTCTTCGTTGATGAATTTATTTCTGAACGCGATTTCCTCAATACATCCTATTTTGAAACCCTGTCTTTTTTCGATAACGCTTACAAATTCAGAAGCGTCATTCAGAGAATCAAAAGTTCCCGTATCAAGCCATGCTGTTCCTCTGTCCAGAACACCCACTTCAAGTTTTCCTTTGCTTAAGTAAACATTGTTGACATCCGTAATTTCAAGTTCTCCTCTTGCAGAAGGCTTAATGTTCTTGGCAATATTCACGACTTCATTATCGTAAAAATAGAGTCCGGGAACCGCATAATTTGATTTAGGTTTTAAAGGTTTCTCTTCAATGGAAACGGCTTTAAAATCATCATCAAATTCTACCACACCATATCTTTCAGGATCAGAAACGTGATAAGCGAAAACAACTCCGCCGTCGGGATTGGTTTTGTTTTTCAATAAGGTACCCATTTCAGAGCCATAGAAAATATTATCTCCTAAGACTAATGCAACGGGATCACTGCCAATAAAGGCATCTCCTAAAATAAAGGCTTGTGCCAGTCCGTCCGGGCTTGGCTGTACCACATACTCGATATTGCATCCGATTTGGGAACCGTCGCCTAAAAGTTTGATAAATCCAGGCTGGTCGTGGGGTGTTGTGATAATCAGAATGTCTTTGATTCCTGCCAGAAGCAGTGTTGAAAGAGGGTAGTAGATCATCGGTTTGTCGTAAACAGGCATCAGCTGCTTACTTACGGCGATGGTAAGAGGGTAAAGTCTGGTTCCGGATCCTCCGGCCAATATAATTCCTTTCATCAGTTATTTTTTTATGTTTTCTATGGCGTAATCTATTTGATTTTTGATATTCAGATCAATAATCGGAGTCATTAAAAGAGCAGAATTTCCTCTGGACAAGCTACCTCCGATAGTTTTATGAAATTTAATCAGTTCTTTTAGGTTTTCTTCCGGGATTAAAGAAAATGAACTGTACATTGAAACTTTAAAGCCGTCAAAATCAAAATTCTTAATGATACTTCGGGCCTGATCTTTAGTCAGCAATTCCTTGGGAGGATCTACATCATAATCAAACATTTTAAGTTCAATATATTCTTTGGCATAATTGATCAGTGCTTCCTTGTAATGTGAAACTTCTATAAATTCGTCGATAAGACGTTTTTGGGCTACATTGGCCATAGCCGGAGGCGGAAGGAGGGTCTGAGCTCCTGCCAGAGAAGAAATCGCAATCGAAAACAGCAGAATAATTGGCTTCATGATAGTTTTAATCATATTGTTTTTCGTAATACTTCTGGTAGTCTCCACTGGTTACATTTTCAAGCCATTCCTTGTTTTCAAGATACCAATCGATGGTTTTTCCTAAACCTTCCTCGAAAGTTACAGATGGTTTCCAGCCTAAGTTTTTATTCAGCTTATCTGCATCGATCGCATAGCGTTTATCGTGTCCAGGTCTGTCTTTTACAAAGGTGATCAGTTTTTCAGAATAGCCTTCCGGTTTGCCCAGTTTATCATCCATCTGTTTGATCAGTTCTTTCACAAGATCAATATTCTGCCACTCGTTGAAACCTCCGATATTGTACGTTTCTCCGGTTTTAGCTTCATTGAATATCTGATGGATCGCTCTGGCATGGTCTATTACATACAGCCAGTCTCTGGTATATTTTCCGTCACCGTAAATCGGCAATGGTCTTTCGTTGATGATATTTGAAATACAAAGCGGGATCAGTTTCTCAGGGAAATGATTTGGTCCGTAGTTGTTGGAACAGTTGGATACAATGAACGGCATTCCGTACGTATTTCCGTATGCTCTTACCAAATGGTCAGAAGCTGCTTTTGAAGCAGAATATGGAGATTGCGGATCATAAGCCGTAGTTTCCAGGAAGAATCCTGTTTCACCAAGACTTCCGTATACTTCATCTGTAGAAACGTGGTAGAATAAATGGGCTCTTTTTTCGTCCGGGAACCTTCCATGGGTATGATCAGGATTCAGGGTCCAGAATTCTTTACACAAGTTAAGAAGATTGGCAGTTCCGTTGACATTGGTATTAATGAATGCCATCGGATCGGTAATACTTCTGTCTACATGACTTTCTGCTGCAAGATGCACGATTGCATCCGGATTATATTTTTCGAAGACCTTTCTTAATTCTTCCGGTTTTGTAATATCTGCTTTTTCGAAAACATAATTAGGCTCATTTTCAATGTCCTTAAGGTTTTCCAGGTTTCCTGCGTAAGTAAGGGCATCAAGATTAATGATCGTAGTATCCGGATTGTTTTTCACGAATTCTCTAACGACATGTGAGCCTATAAATCCGGCCCCTCCGGTAATAATTATGTTTTTCATCTATTTATTTTCTATGGTCTTTCTACCTATACTTTTATAATGGAATCCATTCTGTTCAGGGATTTCCAGTGGATACATATTTCTTCCGTCAAAAATGACTTTGTTTTTCATTTTCTTAGCCATCAGTTCAAAATTAGGATTTTTAAACTCAGGCCATTCTGTAGCGATGAATAAAGCATCTGCACCTTCAAGGGCATCATACATTCCTTTTGCGTACTGTATTTTGTCACCGAGAAGTCTCGTTACGTTATTTTCTGCTACTGCGTCATAGGCAGCAATTTCTGCGCCTTTCTCTAATAGCAGAGCGATATTGTCCAAAGATGATGCTTCACGGATGTCGTCTGTGTTAGCTTTAAAAGCAAGTCCCCACATCGCAATTTTCTTTCCTTTGATGCTTCCACCGAAATATTTCTCAATCTCTGAAACCAGAATGACTTTTTGAGTCGTGTTTACCCTTTCTGTCGCTTCAAGGATCTGGAAATTGAAATCTTCCTGGATTCCGGATTTGATGAGCGCTTTTACATCTTTCGGGAAACAGCTTCCACCATACCCGATTCCAGGGAACAGGAATCTGTGTCCGATTCTGTCATCACTACCCATTCCAAGTCTTACTTTGTCTACATCTGCACCTACTTTTTCACAGTAATTGGCGATCTCATTCATGAACGTAATTTTTACGGCAAGGAATGAATTGGCTGCGTATTTCGTAAGTTCCGATGATTTCTCATCCATAAAGATGATCGGGATTCCGGTATTGGTAAATGGCTGGTAAATTTTAGCCATGATGCTTTTTGCTTTTTCAGAACTGGCGCCTACCACCACTCTTGAAGGATTCATCGAGTCTTCCACGGCAAAACCTTCTCTTAAGAATTCCGGGTTGGAAACCACATCAAAAGGAATGTCTGTTTTAGAAGCGATTACTTCTCTTACTTTGTCAGCAGTACCTACGGGAACGGTACTTTTATTGACGATGACCTTATACTCAGTCATCATTTCTCCAATATTGTTGGCTACCTGAATGACATACGAAAGATCTGCAGAGCCGTCTTCACCCGGAGGTGTAGGCAGTGCCAGATAAATCACTTCGCTTTTGTCTAAAGCTTCTTTCAGATTTGTGGTGAAAAATAATCTCTCGGATTGAATGTTTCTTAAGAACATCTCTTCAAGGTTCGGCTCATAGATGGGAACTATGCCGTTTTTCAAACCTTCTACTTTTTTTTCATCAATGTCAACACAGTATACTGAATTGCCAAGTTCTGCCAGGGTAGTACCTGTAACCAGCCCTACATAACCCGTTCCTACAATTGTTATATTCAAAATGTCTGTTTTTAAATTTTAAGACAAAAATAATAAAAATACTTTCACCTGCTTCTTTAATTTACTTTAACCTGAGTTTGGGATAAGAGACAAGATTTCAGATGCAAGATTTCAGACATCAGACATGAGGCTTTAGACCGAGGCTGAGATTGAGATTAAGAAAGGTGAATGGTGAATTTTGCTTTGCAAGAGGGAAGAACAAAGAATAAAGAACAAAGAACAAGGAGAAAAGAGTAAAGAATTTGATTTCAGATTTCAGAATGAGGATGTGGCAAAGATTCAGACTGGGATTAAAATGATTATTTGAGAATAATAAAATTCTTAAACTCTCCTACACTCAAACACTCTTACCCTCAAACGCTGAAACTCTCTGACTCTCAAACGCTGAAACTCTCCAACCCATATCTCGTAACTTTAACGAAAAATTGTAAGGTATTTACTTGATAACTAAGTAGATTTTGCTTTTTTAGAAAAAATGCGTATATTTGCAGTGGATTTACAGGAAAAAATGGGAAGGCTTCGGAAGAAAGCCTTTTTTCGTACTGGTAAATCAAGATATTTAATGTATGGAGTTTAGAAAAAGAATTGAAGAATTATTAAACGAATTCCTTGATAGCAGAGAGGATTTGTTTCTTGTGGATCTTAAATTTTCTACAGGAGATGATATTACTGTAATCCTGGATGGTGATAATGGAGTGACTCTTCAGGACTGCCTTGATGCAAGCCGTGCGATAGAGTTTAATATGGACCGTGAAGAGCATGACTTCAGCCTTCAGGTAATGTCTGCAGGACTGAGCGAGCCACTTTCGGCTCCCAGACAGTTCAAGAAAAATTTTGGAAGAGAGATCGAGGTATTGCTGAATGATGCTACCAAAATAGAAGGTGAACTGGCCAAAGTAGACGATGAGAAGATCACACTTATTTTACGCTACCGGAAACCGAAAGAGATCGGAAAAGGGAAAGTGGATGTGGAGGAGGAAAAAGAAATTCCTTACTCTGAGATAAAAAAAGCGTTAGTAGTAATTAAATTTTAAAAGAAAAAAGAATAGATGGATAATATAGCGTTGATTGAATCCTTTGGTGATTTTAAAGACGAAAAAGGGATCAGTAAGATTGATCTTATGGCAATTATTGAAGATTCACTGAAGACCCTTTTGAGAAAAAGATTCGATTCAGATGACCATTTTGATGTAATTGTGAACCCTGATAAAGGAGATTTTCAGATATTTTTAAATAAAACGATTGTAGAGGACGAGATGTCTGAAGATGATGATCTGGAAATCGAACTTTCTGAAGCTAAAAAAATTGACCCTACTTTTGAAGTGGGTGAAGATTTTACCATGGAAATTCCTGTGGCCCAATTGGGAAGAAGAAATATCCTTACTTTAAAGCAGATCCTGGCTACAAAACTTCAGGAGCATAACAATGCGATGCTTTATGAGCAGTTCAGAGACAAGATCGGGGAGATTGTAATTGGAGAAATTCACCACATCCGTCACAAGCATGTGATCTTATTGGATGATGAAGGGAATGAATTCATTTTGCCAAAAGAAAACCAGATCCCGTCCGACTTCTTTAAAAAGGGCGAAAATATCAGAGCTATTGTTGAAACAGTAGATTTTAAAGGTTCAAAGCCACAAATTATTATTTCCAGAACTGCACCTAAATTCTTAGAGAAGTTATTAGAGCTGGAAATTCCTGAGATCCAGGATGGAACGATTATGCTTAAAAAAGTAGTGAGAATTCCTGGTGAGAAGGCGAAGATTGCAGTAGATGCTTACGATGACAGAATAGATCCTGTAGGAGCCTGTGTGGGTGTGAAGGGATCAAGAATTCACGGAGTGGTAAGAGAGTTGAGAAATGAAAACATCGATGTTATTCAGTGGTCTAAAAACGCTGAAATTTTGGTAAAGAGAGCTTTAGGAAATGTTACCATCAACAAAATTGACATCAACGAGGATTCAAACTATGCTTTAGTTTATACACCGGTTGAAGAGATTTCTAAAGTAATCGGAAAGCAAGGTCAGAATATCAGACTGGCTTCTTGGTTGACAGGATATGAAATTGATGTATATAGAGAAGCTAGCGAGGATGACGACGTTGATTTGAGAGAATTTAACGATGATATCGAGCAGTGGATTTTGGATGAATTTAAGAAAGTAGGTCTTACTACTGCGAAATCAGTACTGGATAAGGATACAGAGAGTCTTTTAAATATGGTGGATCTTGAAGAGGAAACTATTGAAGATGTTAAACGTATTCTAAGAGAAGAATTTGAAGATTAAGATTTTTAAATAAATTTTAATAAACAGTAAAAAAGAAATACTTTAATTTTAAGAATTAAAAAAAATAGTAAATAATATAGATGCCAAAAATAAGATTAAATAAAGCGGTTAAGGAATTCAATATTTCGATGTCCAGATTAGTAGAATTTTTACAGTCAAAGGATTTCGAAGTTGAAAACAATCCTAACGCTCAATTAGAAGAAGCGGCATATTCTGCATTGGAGGCTGAGTTTGCCAAAGACGGTGAACAAAGAAAAGCTTCCCATGAGGTGGTGATCACCAAAGTTCCGGAAGAAAAACTGGAAATTGAGGAAAAGAAAACCCCTGAAGTAATAAGAGCTAAAGCAAACAAACCAGAAACTAAGATTTTAGGTAAAATAGATCTTGAACCTAAAGCCCCTGAAGTGGAAGAAGTGCCTGTTGCACCTGTAGCAGCACCCGTACCTGTGGCAGCACCGGTAGAAGAGAAGAAAGAAGAAGTTGTGGCTGAACCGGAAGTAAAAGCTGCTCCTGAAAAGCAGGAATTCAAAGTTCTGGATAAAATTGATCTGTCCCAAATAGAATCCAGAAATAGACCTGTAAAAAAAGATAAACCCAAAATGGAGGAGAAAAAAGAAGAGGAAAAACCGGCAGAACCTGTGAAAGAAACTCCAAAGCAGCCAGAGCCTGCTGCTGAAAAGAAAGCAGAGCCTCAAAAACCAGCTGAGCCTGAATCTCAGGAACCTCAGAAAATAGAAACCGTTTATCAGAAACTTGATGGTCCTAAGATCGTAGGTGAAAAGATAGACTTAACGCAATTTGCACCAAAACCTGGTTCAGGCGCTAAAAAGAAAAGAAAGAGAATTGAAAAACCGGGTGGTCCGAATCAACAGGGCCAGGGGAATAATCAAAACTCAGGAAATAATAACAATAACCAGGGAGGCCCAGGAGGCAACCGTCCACCAGGACAAGGTGGCCCAGGAGGTAACCGTCCACCAGGACAAGGTGGCCCGGGAGGCAACCGTCCACCGGGACAAGGAGGTCCGGGAGGAAACCGTTTTGGAAATAACCAGGGAAATCGTCCACCAGGTCAGGGAGGCGGATTCAAGAAAGGTCCAGGCGGAGGAAACAACAACAGACCAGGGCAAAGAACCATGCCTGTTGAGCTTACCGACGAGCAGGTTAAAAACCAGATCAAGGAAACTCTTGAGAAACTTACCAACAAAGGAGGTAAATCTAAATCTGCTAAACACAGAAAAGACAAGAGAACGTACCGTAGAGAACAGGATGAACGTCAGCAGGAGATTGATGCTCAGGACAGAACATTAAAAGTAACTGAATTCATCACAGTAGGTGAATTGGCAAGTTTAATGAACGTTTCTCCTACAGAAGTTATCTCTGCTTGTTTCTCCCTTGGAGTAATGGTAACAATGAACCAAAGACTGGAAGCTGATACCTTATTATTGGTTGCCGATGAATTTGGTTTTAAAATTGAATTCTCAGATGCTGATTTAGAAGAAGTCGAGTCTGAAGAAGATATGGATACTGAGGAAGATCTTTCTTCCAGAGCACCAATTGTAACCGTAATGGGTCATGTTGACCACGGTAAAACGTCCCTACTTGACTACGTCAGAAAGACCAACGTTATTGCTGGTGAATCAGGAGGTATTACACAGCACATTGGAGCATACAATGTAAAATTAGAAAACGGACAGAGAATTACATTCTTAGATACACCGGGTCACGAAGCGTTTACCGCGATGAGAGCCAGAGGTGCTCAGATCACCGATATTGCCATTATTGTAATTGCAGCGGATGATGATGTAATGCCACAAACGAGAGAAGCTATTTCTCACGCACAGGCTGCAGGAGTACCAATGATTATTGCCTTAAACAAAGTGGACAGACCAAGTGCTAATCCTGATAATATCCGTCAACAGCTTTCCGGGATGAATATCCTTGTAGAAGAGTGGGGTGGAAACGTTCAGGCGCAGGAGATTTCTGCGAAGTTCGGTAACAATATGGATGTTCTATTGGAAAAAGTATTACTTCAGGCAGAGATGCTTGATCTTAAAGCTAATCCGGATAGAGCCGCTCAAGGTGTTGTGATTGAAGCTTCATTAGATAAAGGAAGAGGATATGTTGCTACCATGTTGGTACAGACAGGTACTTTAAAAGTAGGAGACTATGTAGTGGCTGGTAAAAACCACGGTAAGGTCAAAGCAATGCTTGATGAAAGAGGAAGAAATCTTAAAGAAGCTGGTCCTTCAATTCCTGTTACGATTCTAGGTTTAGATGGAGCACCTACAGCAGGTGATAAGTTCAAAGTATATGCAGATGAAGGGGAGGCTAAAACAATTGCCAATAAGAGAGAACAACTACAGAGAGAACTTTCCATCAGAACTAAGAAGCATACTACGCTTGAAGAACTTGGAAGAAGAATCGCGTTAGGAGAATTCAAGGAATTGAATATTATCCTTAAAGGTGACGTGGATGGTTCCGTAGAAGCATTATCTGATCAGTTACAGAGATTATCTACAGCAGAGATCAATGTAAACATCCTTCACAAAGGAGTTGGACAGATCACTGAATCTGACGTTAACTTAGCGACTGCTTCTGATGCTATTATCATCGGATTTAACGTAAGAGCTGGTGCTAATGCTAAAGAACTTGCAGATAAAGAAGAAATCGAGATCAGAACTTACTCAGTAATTTATGCTGCAATTGATGAGGTGAAAGAAGCCATGGAAGGTATGCTTTCTCCGGAGATCAAAGAACAGGTGATGGGTAACGTGGAGATCAGAGAAGTGTTCAAAATCTCTAAAGTAGGAACTATTGCAGGTTGTATGGTTCTTTCAGGAAAAGTAGCGAGAAGCTCGAAAGTAAGAGTACTGAGAGACGGTATCGTGAAATTCGATGGAGAGCTGGAAAGCTTGAAACGTTTCAAAGATGATGTAAGAGAAGTAACGAAAGGTTACGAATGTGGTCTGAACCTGAAAGGATACAACGATATTGAGATCGGAGATATTCTTGAGGTTTACGAACAAGTTGCCGTTAAGAAGAAACTGAAATAATAGTTTTTTAACTATAAATACAAAACCACTTTTTTAGGAAAGTGGTTTTTTTTTGTTCTATTTATTTAATTTTTAGTAATACCTCATCCTGTTTTTCATATTGATAATTTGAGACAATAAAGAGTTGTTAATTGATGCAACTTAAATGTTAAAATATAAGAAGCTTAATAGCAAAATGAATAAACCGATAGCTTGTAAAATTTTAGAAGGAATGAAGTAAAGGAAATGTTTTTGGAACTAAGATGAAAACGAGGGCTAATCCAAAAAGCCCATGTTTGTATTAAAGCCGAAGATCATCTGTAAGGTGATTGGAAAGCATCTTTATAAAAGGAATTGGGATATTGATGTTTTAGTTATAAATACATGAAAACCACTTTTTTATAGGATATATTTTTGTTAAAAAATATTTTAATGTAATTTGTATTGATTCTAAATAATATTTTTCCTAATGGTAATAATTTGTTAAAAAAAATAACTATAGTGAAAAAAAAATATTTATACAAATAAAGCTGGATATATTGCTTAATCTTTATTATTTCACGTATTAGTTAAAAACAATATATAAAAAAAACATTCTGCTTACAGATGTGTAATACTTGTGAATGTTAATATTTATTAACATATTTGCGAATTAAAATATATTAAAATTTGTTAATATGAATGTTAAACTACGTGTATTAAGTGCTGGAGCATTGTTCTTCTTGGGACAAGTTGCTTTTGCGCAAACAACGAAAAAAGACACAGTTGCTACTGAGATTGAAGAAGTAGTAATGGTTGGATTCGGACAGAAGAAGACGGTGCAAGAATTAACCGGATCTGTAGGTACAATGAAGAGTGACGCGATCAAGGATGTTCCTGTAGCGTCAGTTGATAAAATGCTTCAAGGTAGGGTTTCCGGTGTTCAGACAGGAAATGCTTCCGGGCAGCCTGGAGGTTTTGCATCAGTGCGTGTAAGAGGTATCGCTTCTGTAAATGGTGGTGTAAACCCTATTTATGTGGTTGATGGTATCAGGGTAATGAGTGGAGATTTAACAAGTGGTGCTACAACTGCCAACATCTTAGCTAACTTAAACAGTGATGATATTGAAAGTGTAACCGTACTTAAGGATGCTGCTTCAACGGCAGTATATGGAGCGGATGCAGGTGCTGGGGTAATTGTTATTACCACAAAATCAGGAAAGAAAGGGAGACCTAAAATTTCATTAAACTTCGAATCAGGGACAAATACCCGCGCTATTGAAGGACTGAAAGGCTTAAATACATCACAGTACAGATATTTATTAGCCAATGCTTTTGCTAATTCAGACGGAGTTACTCCTGAACAGGTGTATGCAGACATGGTAGCTGGTGAGTACGGAGCTACTCCAAAGCAGATATTTACAACTACTAATGATACTAACTGGAGAGATGTAACGAGCAAAGCCGGATATCAAAACTCGGTAAACGCGTCCATCAGTGGTGGAAATGATAAAATTACTTATTATAACTCTGCGAACTACTTCCTACAAGAAAGTGAAATAAAAGGATCTGACTTTAAGCGTGTAGGTTTCACGACAAAAGTGGATTACAAAGCGACAGATAAGTTCAAGTTTGGAACAGATGTTCAGCTTTCATACAGTAGAATTAATACACTTCCAAACGGAGGTGGATTTGCAAACCCGATCTTATTTGAATTATTTGCAAGACCTACGGATCAGGCTTACAATCCGGACGGAACTTATTATTTAGGAAACAGCGGAAGATTAAGTAATAACCTATTTAACTCAGGTTATTTACAGGAACATAACTATTTCAGAGCTTCTACTGCAAGAGTTTTCGGTAACGTTTACGGAGAATATCAAATCTTAAAGAACTTATCATACAGAGTAGTTTTTGGATCTGAATTCAACAACATCGAAAATGATACATATTATAACCCTGTTCACGGAGACGGATATCAGGTGAATGGTAGAAAAACTGAAACGACTGCGAGATACTTCAACTGGAACTTACAGAACATTGTTAACTATAACTTTAAGTTAGGTGACAAAAACAGATTCAATATCTCAGCTATTCAGGAAGCTTACCAAAGAAACTACAGAAATGTTGCAGCACAAGGGGTGAACGTAGGTTCTCCAACGCTGGAAACATTGACGAACTTCATCAAACCTATCTATGCACAAGGAGATAGATCTACAAGTTCAAGAAACGGTTATGCTGCTGTATTGAACTATGACTATGATAAATTGATCTTAATTGATGCTTCCGTAAGAAGAGATGCATTATCAAACTTTGTACCTGGTCAGAAATGGGGAACTTTCTATTCAATCGGGGCTGGAGTTGATTTAGCAAGACTTCAATTCGTTAAAGAATGGGACAAGATTTCTCAGTTTAAATTCAGAGGATCTTACGGTAAAGTAGGTAACACTATTTCAAGTATTCCATATTCTTTATACCAATATACAGGGAACTATAATGATCAGCCTGCTGCTGCTCCAAGATATACTTATAACCCGGATCTGAGATGGGAAACTGTTAAGCCTTTGAGTTTTGGTCTTGATATGGGCTTCTTCAAAAACAGACTTACCATTACAGCAGAATATTATAACAAGAAGACTGAAGACTTAGTATTCAGTGTACCTTTACAATTATCTCAGGGATTACCTGCTGAAGCTACTCCAACATATCCGTTCAAAGATATTAACGTAGGATCATTGGTAAACAAAGGATTCGAATTTACTGTGAACTATGATGTAATCAGAAAAGAAGATTTCAACCTTAGCATTGGAGGTAACTTAAGTACTCTGAAAAACGAAATTACTTCATTGTATGGTGGACAGGATGTTATTTCTGGTTCTACCATTCTTAGAGAAGGTGAAGGAATCGGAACTTTCTATATCAGAAAATGGGCGGGTGTAGATCCTACAAACGGAGATCCATTATGGTATAAAAACGGTATGGACGGAGAAACGACCAACAAATATGCTGATGCAGCACTTGCCGTACAAGGAAGAGCTTACTCAAATGTATTCGGTGGGGTAAACCTTAATGTTTCTTACAAAAACTTTACTCTATCTGCTTTAGGAACATTCGGATTTGGAGGTAGAGTACTTAACGATTGGGGTGCATATACTCAGTCTGACGGGCAGTATACTTATGCTCAGCCAGGTTCAACAGATGCGCTTGATTTCTGGACACCTTCCAATCCAAACGCAGCCAATCCAAAACCGATATATAATAACGCAACGAACTCAAACAGAAATTCAACAAGGTTCTTGGCGAAAACGGATTATTTAAGACTAAGCAACATCAGAGTTGGATATAAATTTGATGCTAAAATGTTAAAGGGAACAGGTCTTCAAGGGTTTGAGGTATATGCTCAAGGAAATAATATCCTGACGCACCGTTACGATAAAAACCTTAGGTTTGACCCTGAAAACAACTTAAACACAACTAATAACCTTAACTTGCCGGTTCAAAAGACTTATTCACTAGGGTTTAATATTCAATTTTAATTAGTAAAAAATGAAAAAATATATTTTAAAATATGGAATGTTAGCAGCTTTTTCAGCTGTAACGTTAACGTCATGTGGTGATGACTTCATTGAAACTGAATTCTTTCAGCAGGTTCAGCAGTCACCATTAAATACCATTGAAGAATTAGATGCTTTTGTAAAAGGACAGTATTTTTCAATGAGAAATGCCTCTTATTATGGATGTGATTTCCTACTGATCGGAGAAGTTAGAAGTAACAATATGTATTCTGATTTTGCTAACGGTGCAGGTTGGTTTACAACAGTTGCTTCATATTCTATGACTGCAGGAGATGCTTATTCTTCGGGGCCATACGCGGAAATGTATAAAGTAATTGCAAAAGCTAATATTGTAATTAACAATGTACCTTCAGGACAATTGACATGGAAAGCATCTCAGGATCCGGCAGCAATTCAAACAAAGGCTAACTTTTTAAAAGGTCAGTCTTATGCTTCAAGAGCATTAGCTTTATTTGACGTATTGAGAATGTATGGACAAGAGTACTCTGGAGGGACTACAGGAGTAGTTGTTCCTACAATTTACAATCCTGAAGCTAAACAAGCCCGTTCTACAGTAGCTGAAACAAGAGCTCAGATTGAAGCTGATTTTGATAAGGCACTTTCTCTAATGGGACCTGCAAGTGCTGCAGCTACTACAAACAGAGTTGAAATGAACGTATATACAGTAAAGGCATTAATGTCTAGATACTATTTATACAAAGGTGATTTTGCAAAAGTAAGAGCTTTGGTTGCTGAAATTTATGCAGCAAACAAATATGCTGTTATTCCTTCAACTGATTTTTCTGCAAGTTTCTCTAAACCAAACTCTGCAGTTAATTCAATTTTCGAAATTGCTGTAGGTGCTACAAACGACTTAGGAACAACTTCTATTTCTAACAAGCTAAACCTTGCTCCAAACGGATACGGAAATATGAAAGTTCTTCCTACTTTAAAAGCTCTTTATACTGCTAATGATGTTAGAGGAACTACTACACTTATTTCTGGAAATGTTCTTAGAGGGAAGTATGTAACAGGATATGATAATATTCACGTTTTGAGATACGAAGAAATATTGTTGAATGGTGCAGAAGCTGAGCTTCAGGGAGGGTCTGCTACAATAGCGGAAACTTATTTCAATCTTATCCAGACTAACCGTGGATTAACTGCCGTAGGACCAGGAACACTTATACCAGATATGGTAGTTAAAGAAAGACAGAGAGAGCTTGTAGGAGAAGGATTTGGATATTGGGATTTACTAAGAAGAAATCAACCGATTATCCAAAGAAGCTCTAGCGGTGCTGATGGTACTGTAAGAAACGTTGGAAATCCATTATTAACATTCCCTATCCCTAGAAACGAAATTAATGTTCCTGGAACATTAGTAACGCCTAACCCAGGGTTTGGTGCTTAATAATAAATAAATAATAAAAAAGCCGCTCTAGAGCGGCTTTTTTAATCTTAAGACCAATATTGATATGAAAAAAATACTTTTTATTACTGGAGTGCTTTTAGCGCAGAGCCTTTTTTCTCAGGAAACCGATATTCTTAATGTTGTGACGACACCAGATGGTTTCTATAGCAAACCAGGGAGAGTACGTAAAGAAGATCGCAAAATTGATGGTTCACCATACGTTAATGGTGATAAATTTGAAAAAGTAATGATAAAGGATTACAGTAAAAATGTACAGGATCTCCGATACAATGCTTACCGTGATGAAATGGAATTCGAGATAGGAAATGAATTGTATAACGCGAATAAAACAGAAGGCCTTAAAGTCAACTTTCCGTCACTGAAAAAAACGTATGAGTCTATTAACTATTCTTATGATAGCAAAACAAACTCCGGGTATCTGGTATTGCTGGTAGACAGTCCTAAATTTTCTTTGTACAAAAGAGAAAAAATGGAACTGATGGCAGGAACCAGAAGTAACAATGGCTTTACAAAAGATGCCAACGACTATTATGAAAGAGATAAAGACCTTTATCTTGTAGCGAAGAATAAGAAATTTTCCAAATTTCCAAAGAACGTATCAGAAGCATCAGAATTTTTTTCAGTAGATAAAAAAGAGCTGGAAACCTTTGTGAAATCCAATAAAATCAATTTCAACAAAGAACCGGATATGATAAAACTGGTAGAATTTATAAACAAGTAAACATCATAATATAAACCCCTGCATTTCGCAGGGTTTTTTGTTTCCTTTTATTTCTTATTTTTGCTGTACAAAATGAACAATGAAGCCCACGGGTGCAATATTTCTTTTGAACATATAAATAAACGCATGAAGTACATCCTTTTTATCATAATCTTTTTCGGTTTTGTCTCGAAGGCTCAAGTTGTTAATAAAACAGATATCAAGAGTCCGCAGAAAGAAGAAGACACCCTTGTTGTAGACAATGGGAAAAAAGATTCCCTGAAAATTTTTAAACCTACCATTAATGATTATCTGTATCAGACCCAGTTTTCTGAAAAGAAGATTTTTGATACCGTGATGACTTTTGACAAGACACATATCTATTCACAATATAATAATACAGACAACTTCGGGAAAGCCCAGGTTGCCAATATAGGAGCCGGATTCAATCCTTTGGTATATGAAGTCAATCCGGAACAGAACCTGTCTCTATTGCCTTCCAATAAATCGTATATGATCATCGGTGCCAATGATGTGAAATACTACGATGTAAAAACACCTACAGCCACTTTCATCTATCATACAGCGATGAAAAACGGGGCTGCTTTGAACTCTACGTATACGCAGAATATCGGAAAAAGATTCAATTTTGCCATTAACTATATGGGTCTTCGTTCCCAGGGGTTTTACAGGAATTCATTAGCATCCAATAACAATACTTTGTTTTCAGGACACTATGTTTCCAAGAGTGGGAATTATGAATTATTTGCCCACTATCTTCACCAGAATGTCAACAACCAGGAAAGTGGAGGAATCACAGAAGATGATTTGTTCCAAAACGGCGACAGCAACTACAAGAACAGACAGAATGCCCAGGTTAATCTGGCATCATCAAGTTCTCAGTATTCCTACAGGAGGTATTATCTGAGCCATCAGTTTACGCCGTTCAATGCGGAGAAATTTCCTTTCAGCATCAGACATACCCTATCTCATCAGGGGAATAAGTATTATTATAACCAGGGAGCTGTAGAACCGTACTGGTACGGCAATGTTTCAGAACTGACGAGTGGTTTTCCACTTACCACAAAAAAATATTCAGACAACTTCAGCAATACGGTAAGCCTTGTTTTTAATAATGAAAAATTCAAGCTTGATGGAGGAGTACGTTATCAGATGATTAAATTTGGAGTGAGAGATCTTGCCACGGTTAATGGAACAGCACTTCCGGGTGAGCTTAAAGAAAACAGGATCGGAGCTGTTGGAAACTTACAGGTTAAACTTTGGGACAAGTTTCAGTTGAAATCATTTTTAGAATTTTCAAATGGAAGCCAGTTTGGAAGCTATCTTAGAACAGCCAACAGCATCAAGTTTGAGCCGATAAAAGATTATTTCGTAAACGCGAAAGTGAATTTCCAGAGTGCATATCCTTCATTTAATTATCTTTTAAATACTTCCGTTTACAATAAATACAACTATTATCTGGAAAATGCCAAAAACCAGACCGTGACGGAAATCGGGGGAAGTGTTAATCTGAAATGGTTCAAGACCGAAATTTTTGCTAATTATTTCAGAATAGATAATTACACTTATTTCAGTGCAGAGGGAGCGCCGCAACAGAGCAGCACCTCGCTGAACATTTCTCAGATCGGAGGAGATGCCACTTTCAGTTTCGGAAAATTCCATCTTAATACAAGACTTCATTTCCAGAATGCATTGACGAATAAAGAACTTCTTCCCATGCCAAGTTTCATCGGAAGAGCCAATTTCTTCTTCCAGAGCAAAGCCTTTAAAGACGCGGCGGAGCTTCAGATGGGAGTGAAAGTATATTATTTCTCAAAATTTGCATCAAGAGATTACTTCCCGATTCTCAACGAATATATTTTGCCCAGAGCAGATTCATTCTCTATCGGAGGACAGCCTATTGCCGATCTTTATATCAATATGAAGGTTAAAAAAATGTTCTTTTACGTAGAAGGACAACAGATAGGAACATTTATTTCCAATAATAAAGCATACGCATTTGCCCATTATCCGGTTTATGATTTTAGATTAAACATTGGGATTGTGTGGTATTTGTTCAACTAAAAGCCAAACAAAGTTGAAAACAATAAATAAAATATCATTTAACGATATAGAAAGCATTCCTCAGCTGGTAAAAGATTTTCTGAACCAACAGATTGAGGGCTTTGAAAACAATACCTTTTCTTTAGATCACTTTAAAGATCAGATTCATCTCAAGCAGAATTCCTTTACACCGGATCAAAGGCAGATCTTGTCTGATGTACTGGATAAGCAGCATTCAGGTCTTAGACTTTCCTCAAAGCAGAAAGAAAACCTTGAAAATCTGAGACAGTCAAATACCTTTACAATAACTACCGGACATCAGTTAAACCTGTTCTCCGGACCCGTTTTCTTTGTCTATAAAATTTTACAGACCATTAAAACCTGTACCTATCTGAAGGAGAATTTTCCCGATTTTAATTTCGTTCCGGTATATTGGATGGCATCGGAAGATCATGATTTTGCAGAGATCAATCATTTTAAGACAGAGAATAATTATTATGAGATCAATGAAAAATCTGGCGGTCCGGTAGGAAGAATTACCATCAGCGATACCTTTTTCATCTCAGAATTTGAAAAGGAGTTTAAAGATTCCGTATTCGGGACAGAATTGATCCTGATGATGAAGGAAGCTTATAAAGTAGGAAATACATTGACCGAGGCTATCAAAACTTTAGTGAACAGGCTTTTCTCTGAATTCGGGCTGCTCATTATGGATGGCGATTCAAAAGAGCTAAAAAACCAGATTAAAGATATTTTCAGAGACGAATTGCTTCATTTCAGTTTACAGAAAAACTCAAAAGAAAAAGTAGATTTTCTGACAAAGAAATATGGAAAAGTTCAGGTGAATCCAAGGGATATCAATCTTTTCTACCTTTCCGAAACCAGAGACAGAATCGACTTTGACGGCGAAAAATATATTGCAGTCGATACAGACAAAAGATTTACACAGGAAGAAATCCTTCAGGAGTTAGAAAATCATCCCGAAAGATTCAGCCCGAATGCTTTGATGCGTCCGGTATATCAGGAAAAAGTACTTCCCAACTTAGCGTACATCGGCGGAAATGCAGAAATCATGTACTGGCTGGAGCTTAAAGATTATTTCGTAGCAGTCGATATTCCGTTCCCTGTTTTGATTCCGAGAAACTCTATGCTTTTCATTAAAGAAAAAACGGTAGGGAAAATCGAAAAACTAAATCTGAGTATCGAAGACTTCTTTGGAAACTTTACGGCGATTACCAACCAGAAACTTTTAAAAGACAGCAGCGTATTAGCGTTGCTTGAAGAAAAAGAAATACTTTTGGAAAAAGGCTTCTCCGAACTGAAAGCTATAGCGGAAACTACAGAACTTTCTTTCGGAAATATGGTGAAGGCGGAAGAAGTAAGACAGCTTAAATCATTTAAAAGAATGAAAAAGCGCTTGCTGCACGCAGAAAAAATAAAACAAGGCGAGTTGCTCGAAAGACTGGAGAAACTATTTTTAGATGTTCACCCTTCCAAAACATGGCAGGAAAGAGTCTACAACTTCAGTGTATTCTTTTCGGACTACGGCTATTCATGGCTTGAAAATTGTTGGGAAGAAATGGTGGTTCAAGAATCCAAATTAATAATTGTTGCCATTTAATTTTAAAGAAGTATTTTTGTAAATTATAATTATCGAGTATGATAAAGAGGTTTTTTATTTTGTCCAGTTTATGTATGGTTTTGGGAGTATCTGCCCAGAACTCACACACCGTTGTAAAAGGAGACAATCCTTATAATATTGCAAAAAAATACGGGATAACTGTAGATGAATTGTTAAAGCTGAACCCAAAATTCAAAGACGGTAAGCTGGCCATAGGAGACGTTGTTACAGTGAAAGCTGAAAAACAAGCCGCTCCGGTGTCTAAGCCTGTAGTGGTTGAAAAAGCAAAACCAAGTCATTCAAATGGGCAGGTTGGAAAAATTATCCTTCAGCCTAAACAGACGATTTACGGAATTACAAAACAGTACCGTATCTCTGAAACAGACCTGAGAAAGCTGAATCCTGAACTCGACATCCATATGAAAATAGGGGACGAGATTACTTTACCGCTCGACAGCATTAAAAAATATGGCGGAGACCAACAGGTAGCTCCTGCTGTAACTATAGATCCTAAACCTACAGAACCGCATAGCGGAATTCCTGCTACAGCAACTGTAGGCGGAGCAATATATGTTATTCAGGCCAAAGATAATTACTACAGAATTACAAAACAGTTTGGAATCAGCCAGCAGGAATTGTATGCCTTAAATCCAGGATTGGAAGAAAAAGGACTGAAGCCGGGCGAAACCATCATCGTAAAAAATGTAAAAACGGATACCACTTCAGTCACTGAGCCTGTAAATCCGAAAACCAAAATAGATTCAGGAAACGAGAAATCTACAACATCAACTGTAACTCCTGCAGCTTCAGCTGATGACTACGTTACTTATACCGTTCAACAGGGAGACACTGTGTTCTCCATCGTGAATAAATTCGGAATCTCGATTGATGAACTGATCGCCCTGAACCCGGATCTTTCAAAAGGTCTGAAATCAGGAATGATCTTAAAGATCAAAAAACAGGATCCGGCTTATGTAAAGAAAAGCGGTGATGCATTGAGCGTTGTTTTGATGCTTCCTTTCGGATACAGTACCAACGAAACTCAGTACAGAGGAATGGCGCTGGATTTCCTTACCGGAGCTAAATTAGCCATCGAAAGAAATGCAAGAGGCGGACAGAAACTTGATATCAAAATTGTAGATTCAGGAAACGAAGCTTCATTTAAAAACTCTATGTCCCAGATCAATCCTGATAATACGGATCTGATCATTGGCCCGTTCTTCAAATCAAACGTAATTGATGTTCTTGATTTTACCAAAAATCAGAAAATCCCGGTTGTAGCACCTTTTGCCAACTCTCCGGAACTGTATAATTACAGCAACCTGATCATTGTGGAAACCAATGACCAGACGTACGCAGATAAAATCGTTGAAGAAGTAAAAGGAGTTTATTCAGATCAGAAAATTTATGTCGTAGCAGACAGCAAAAAAGAAATTGCAGGCTACATCAAAGGAGGTTTGGAAAAAGCTGTTAAAAATCCAAATGTAATTATCGTGAACTCTCCTGCAGAAATTCAGCTGGACCAGAACATGATGACAGGACAATCTGCTCCGGTTATCGCTATTCTTGCCAGTGACAATGATGCTGCCGGTGATGCATTCGCCAATAAAATCATAGCGCTTTCCAAAGAAGTGCAGGGTGTAAAAGCCTTCAGCATGTACTATTCTCCGGTATTCGAGAAAAAAGTAGATGAGTTGAGCCAGGCTAGCCTTGTTTATCTGATGGACAGAAAGATCAATGCAGACGGGAATTTTGAAAAAGAGATCTTAGCAGCCTATAAAAGTAAATACTGCAAAACACCTCCAAAATATGCAATCGTTGGTTTTGATGTCGTGAATGATATGCTGACGAGAGAAAATAAAAAAGGAGAGATTTTTAAGCAGATGAACAAAGTACAGACCCAGCTTGCTACCAAGTTTGAGTTTGTAAAATCAAAAGCAAACGGAGCTTATGTAAACACCGGATACCGTGTGATTAGATTAGTTCCTTAACTGATTTGTGCCTTTTTAAAGGGATATTTTTAACATTATCTTTATATTTGCATAATATTTAATTCATTACATGAAAGCACTTGTATTTCCTGGGCAGGGTTCTCAGTTCGTAGGAATGGGAAAAGAATTGTACGATTCTAGAAAAGACATTAAGGACTTAATGGAATCTGCCAATGAAATTTTAGGTTTCGATATTCTTTCGTTGATGTTCAACGGGACAGATGGAGATCTTAAGAAAACAGAGGTTACCCAGCCTTCTATATTTATACATTCAGTAGCTGCCTTAAAAGCAGTGAACGGTCTTGGAGCCGAAATGGTAGCAGGACATTCTTTAGGAGAATTTTCAGCTTTAGTTGCCAATGGCGTTTTATCTTTTGACGACGGTCTGAAATTAGTATCCGAAAGAGCAAAAGCAATGCAGGAAGCCTGTGATGCCAATCCAAGCTCTATGGCTGCAATCTTAGGTCTTGAAGACGCAAAAGTTGAAGAGATCTGTGCACAGATCAGCGGTATTGTAGTTCCGGCTAACTACAACTGTCCTGGCCAATTGGTTATTTCAGGAGAAACAGCTGCAGTAGAAGAGGCTTGCATAAAGCTTAAAGAAGCGGGAGCAAAAAGAGCGTTGTTACTTCCTGTAAACGGAGCGTTCCACTCACCGTTGATGCAGCCTGCACAGGTAAGACTGGCAGCAGCAATCGAAAATACAAAATTCAGAAAAGCAACCATTCCGGTATACCAGAATATCACCACTACAGCAGTGACCAACCCTGAAGAGATCAAACAAAACCTGATCGCTCAGCTTACAGGTCCTGTAAAATGGACGCAGTCTGTTCAGAATATGATCAAAGACGGAGCGTTTAATTTCGTAGAAGTAGGTCCTGGAAAAACACTTCAGGGGCTGATCAAGAAAATTGATCCGTCTGTGGAAGTTGCTTCTGCTATCTAATAAAAAAAATATGAGCGTAATATTTTCACCGGGCAAGCTTATGCTTACTTCTGAATATTTCGCAATAGACGGAGCTCTTGTCCTGGCGGTACCTACCAAGCTTGGACAAGAGTTTTTTTTTGAAGAAAAAGAAGATGAAAAATCCCTGATCTTTTGGGAGGCCTATCATCAAGACAAATTATGGTTTAAGGCTGTCATAGAATACAAGAACTGGCAGATTCTGGAAGCCAATATTCCTTCAAGCGCTGACTTTATTCTTAAAACCTTAAAGAACGTTCAGCAGCTTTCTCAAACTAAATTCAAAAATAATTCTACTTATCATCTGAAGACCAATCTTCAGTTTCCTGCGGATTATGGGCTCGGAAGCAGTTCAACACTGATGAACAACCTTGCAGAATGGGCAGCTATTGATCCTTTTCATTTAAACAGCATCAGTTTAGGCGGAAGCGGGTACGATATTGCTGTTGCCAAAGAAAAATCAGCCATCCTGTTCAGAAGTAAACCTGAGATCTTTTATGAAAAGACAGATTTCAACCCTCCGTTCAAAAATGAATTGATCTTTATTCATCTAAATCAGAAACAGGACAGCAGGGAAGGAATCAATTTTTACAAGTCGAAACCGAAGTCTCAAATACTCGTTGAAGAATTTTCGGATATCACAAAGAAAGTTTTGTTATGCAGTGAATTGGAAACTTTTTCGCAGCTGATGATGATTCATGAACAAAAAATCTCAAAATTCCTTGAAATTCCTACAGTTAAAGAGAAGTTTTTCGCAGACTGTCCGGTTTTTGTCAAAAGTTTAGGAGCTTGGGGCGGAGATTTTGTGATGAGTGCTAAATTTGACGGCTATGAGGACTATTTTTGGGGAAAAGGTTTTAATGCCGTTTTTCAATGGTCTGATATAATTAATTTATAATCAATAAATTACAATCCATTTTTTTTATTTGTCATTCTGACTTATATCATTATATTTAAACCACCTTTAACAAATAATTAATATTAATTTTGTTGAACCCAATAAAGAAATAGAAAATATAAGTAAAATGAAACACGCTAAAATCATCCAGGATTTAGAAAAATTAGGGATTAAAGGAAATTATGAAGTAGTCTATAACCCGTCTTACGAAGAGTTATATCAGGCTGAAGTGGCTTCTGATAATCAAGGCTTTGAGCAAGCTGAACTTACGGAATCCGGTGCAGTATCAGTAAAAACTGGAATTTTCACAGGTCGTTCACCTAAAGACAGATACATAGTTCAGGATGATGTTACAAGAGATACAATTTTCTGGGATGGGAAAGTAAACCTTCCTACTACAGCGGAAAATTTTGATTCTTGTAAAGGATTAGTGCTGAACCAGCTTTCTGAGGCTAAGAAAATTTATGTAGTGGATGCTTTTTGTGGCACCAATACAGATACGAGGCTAAAAGTAAGGTTCATCGTTGAGGTAGCGTGGCAGGCGCATTTCGTTACTAATATGTTTATCCGTCCGTCTCACTACGAGCTTGAAAACTTCGGAGAGCCGGATTTCACAGTGATCAACGGTTCTAAAACAACCAACCCGAACTGGGAAGCTCAGGGATTAAATTCTGAGAACTTCATCATGTTCAATCTTACTGAAAAACTACAGATCATCGGAGGTACCTGGTACGGAGGTGAAATGAAAAAAGGAATGTTTGCGATGATGAACTATTACCTTCCATTGAAGGGGATGGCTTCTATGCACTGTTCTGCAAACGTAGGTGAAGAAGGAGATGTTGCTCTTTTCTTCGGTCTTTCCGGAACTGGAAAAACAACTTTATCTGCAGATCCGAAAAGATTCCTGATTGGTGACGATGAGCACGGTTGGGACAACAATGGTGTATTCAACTACGAAGGTGGATGTTATGCTAAAGTGATTGACCTTTCTGAAGAGAAAGAACCGGATATTTTCAGAGCGATCAAAAGAGATGCGCTTCTTGAAAATGTAGTGGTACACAACGGAGTTGCTGACTATACTGACGGATCTATCACTGAAAATACAAGAGTATCTTACCCAATTTATCATATCAACAAGATTGTTCTTCCTTCCAAGGCAGGACATGCTAAGAAGATCGTTTATCTTTCTGCTGATGCATTCGGGGTATTGCCTCCGGTTTCTATCTTAGATGAAAATCAAGCTCAGTACCACTTCCTTTGCGGATATACTTCCAAACTGGCAGGTACCGAAAGAGGAATTACTGAACCGGAACCATCTTTCTCTCCTGCATTCGGAGAAGCTTTCCTTACCCTTCACCCAACCATGTATTCTAAAACACTGATCGGAAAAATGAAGGAGCACGGAGCTAAAGCTTATTTAGTCAATACAGGATGGAACGGAACAGGAAAGAGAATTTCTCTGAAAGATACAAGAGCTATTATCGATGCCATCATTGACGGTTCTATCGAAAACGCTCCTAAAACTCAGGTTCCGATCATGAACCTTGAGATTCCAACTCAGCTTCCAAATGTTTCTGAAGGTATCCTAGATCCAAGAGAAACGTACAGCAATGCTGCAGAATGGGAAGAAAAAGCAAAAGATCTTGCTGCAAGATATATCAAAAACTTTGAACAGTACTGCGATACTGAGGAAGGAAGAAAGTTAATCGCTTCCGGACCTCAGCTACAACAGCAGACTACTTAATACAACAAAAGCCTCATCATCGATGAGGCTTTTTTTATGATCATTTTTCAGTGTCTGTTTAAAATTGATCTTAATTTCCTTAATCAGAATAAACTTAGTTTATTTTCTAATTTAAACATTAAGGATTTAAGCAGTACGCTTATTGTTACTAGTGAAGAAATCAATAAATTGATTTTTTTAAGCTCTTTAAGCATCCAACCTTTTAAGATCTTAATTTCTTAATGTTAAAAAAAACAGTTAGAATTCTATAGTATTTATTTCATTAAACTGATTTCTCTTTCAAATAAAACGCAATCATCCGTGTAAATCTGTGTAATCAGTGGTTAATAAACTTTTATCTTAAACTCAATAAAGCCAATCTGTATCCATCCATTCCAAAACCTGACAAAACAGCATCTGTATTTGCGGCCGTTACAGATTTCTGACGGAATTCTTCCCTTTTGTAAATATTACTGATGTGAACCTCGATTTTAGGTTTCCTGATATTCTTTAAACAGTCTGCAATAGCATATGAATAATGCGTATACGCTCCGGGATTAATCACCAGCGCATCAAAATTATCCTCCTGAAGCCTGTTTATAATTTCCCCTTCAATATTGGACTGGTAATAGTCCAGGTCATAAGATGTAAATTCAGATCTCAGTTTTTCGAGGCAGGATTCCATGGATGTGCTGCCGTATATTTCAGGTTCTCTTGTGCCCAAAAGATTCAGATTGGGGCCGTTTACAATTAAAACTTTCATTCTATAAATTTAAATAGTTTCGCTCTATTTTCGAACTTTTTTTTATAGTTTTGGTTAATTACATTATGTGTAATGATATTTATCATGTTTGGTTATTTCGCAATCCTGTAACTGTTTACTGTAGCGGGCTTTGATGAATAATTAAGTTAATTTTTGAAAATATTTCATAATAAATTTTAAAGTCTACTTGTTTTGTAGACTAATTGTTTTTAGATTTGCAAACATATTTCGATCGGCTTATAAAGAAAGATGGAGGGAACTGACCCTGTGAAATCTTAACAACCTGCCCCTGAGCAAGGTGTTGCATTCAGCCTATAAAGGAAAAATAAGCATTTGGTTAATCGTATGTATCGATGCCCTTTGCTGACTTTTCTGCAAAGGGTTAATTTTTAATATTTGACAAATAAAATTGATTATGATTAGTAAAAATTTAATTAATTCTAAAATTTGGATTCCACCTATCGCTGTATTTTTCTTAGGAATGATGAGTGTACAGGCTCAGGAAGCCAAGTTGAAAAAAGATACAATCAAAGAGAAGGAAATTGATGAAGTGGTAGTGATCGCTTATGGTAAGGCCAAAAGAAACAGCTATACCGGTTCAGTAGCCACCATCTCCAGCGATAAGATTAATAACAGACCTGTTACCAATATAACCAAAGTTCTGGAGGGGCAGGTTCCTGGAGTACAGGCGGTAAGTGCATCGGGACAGCCAGGCGCTACAGCTTCTGTACGTATACGAGGAATCGGTTCCATCAGTGCTTCCAGTGATCCTCTGTACGTGGTAGATGGAATTCCTTTTGACGGAAATATCAATTCCATCAGCCCAAATGATATAGAATCCATCAGTGTTTTGAAAGATGCTACGGCAAGTTCGTTATACGGATCGAGAGGTGCTAACGGAATCATCATCATTACAACGAAATCCGGGAAAAAAGGAGAATCAAGGGTGAATTTTAATATCAGCCAGGGATTTTCCAGCAGAGCGGTAAATGATTATAAGCAGGTAAGTACAGATCAGTATTTCCAGCTGTATTGGGAAGCCTTGAGAAACGGTTACAAATCCAGTCAGATTTCTTCACAGCAGGCCGGTCAGATGGCCAGTGACAACCTTGTGACTGCTCTTGGAATCAATCCTTACGGAGCCGGATATCCACAGCCTGTAGGACCGGACGGAAAACTTCTTCCCGGAGCAAAACCTTTATGGAATGACGATTGGAGAGATATTCTTCAAAGGACAGCTTCCAGAAATCAGGTGGATTTTGATATCAGCGGAGGAAGCGAGAAGAGTAATTATTTCTTTTCATTAGGCTATCTGGATGATAAAGGAATTGCCATCGAATCTGGCTTTCAAAAATTTGCAACCAGACTGAAGGTAAATACTGAAGTGAAGAAATGGCTGAATGCAGGAGTGAATTTAAGCTACACCAACAGTATCCAGAATGCACCGCCTTCTTCAGACTCCAGACAGGACAATATTATTCTGGCTGCGAGGGTAGTTCCTTCTTTTTACCCTTATTACGAAAGGAATGCCGATGGAACCTACAGATTGGATGCTGAAGGAAACAGAATCTATGATTTCGGTAAATACAGACCTACCAATGCATTGCAGAACCAGAATGCTGCTGCAACGCTGCCTTTGGATAAAAATGAAAATAAAGAGGATAACTTCTCAGGAAAAGGATTTCTGGAATTTACTTTCCTTCCGGAATTGAAATTTAAGAGCAGCTTTTCTGTTGATTTAGTGAATTACAACGGACATTATTACTCGAATCCACTTATCGGGGAGGGAAGTGAGATCGGTGGTTCTGTGACGAGATCCAACAGCAGAACGTTTTCTTATACCACCAGTAATATTCTGACGTACGATAAGAAATTCGGGAAACATCACATCAATGTTTTAGGAGGTCAGGAATTTTACAAATATGATTTTCAAACGATTTCAGGTTCCAGAAGCCAGTTTTCACTTCCTTATTACTATGAGCCGGATGCGGCTGCTTTGTTGGGGAGTTTCGGTGGAAACAGTGATAAATTCTCTCTGTTGAGTTTCCTGGGAAGAGCGGAATATGATTTTAACAATACTTACTTCTTATCTGTATCAGGAAGAGCAGATGGTTCTTCAAGATTCTTTGCGGATAACCGATGGGGTAAATTCTGGTCAGTGGGAGGTTCATGGAAAGTTTCGAATGAAAATTTTATTAAAGATCTGAGTTTCTTCAACCAGCTGACATTACGTGCGAGTTACGGTGGACAGGGAAATGATAAATTAAGGAGACCTAACGGATCTTCACTTTATTACGCTTATCAGGAATTATACAAGTTTTATAATAACCTTGGTGAGGCGGGAACTGTTCTGGAAAAAATACAGACCAATGATGTGAAATGGGAGACCAATCTTAATTTAAACGTAGGTCTGGAGTTCGCTATTCTTAATAACAGGGTTAAAGGGAATGTAGAATATTTTAAACGTAAAAGCCAGGATCTTTTGTTTAATATGCCGGTTGCGCCATCCCTTGGGATCAGTGACTTCCCTTTTAACGTCGGAACATTGCAGAATACCGGTTTTGAATTCTCATTATTCACAACACCGATCAAGAATGATAACTTCCAGTGGAACGTGGATGTGAATCTGAGTACTTTACGTAATAAAATCACCAAGCTGCCAAAAGGAGCTGTGATATCCGGAACGAAACGTCTGGAAGTAGGTGGGTCTGTTTATGATTTTTATCTTCAGGAATGGAAAGGAGTAGATCCTTCGAACGGAAAACCTTTATGGAGATACATCTATCAGGATGCGAACGGGAATACCGTAGACGGAACCACTTCTGAATATGCAAAAGCGACAAGAACCCTTCAGGGATCGGCACTGCCTAAAGTAACAGGTGGGATCAGCACAAGTGTGGCTTATAAAAATTTCGACTTTTCAGGATTGCTGACCTTCAGTATCGGAGGAAAGATTCTGGATACGGATTATACATCATTGATGTCCAACGGAAACTCTGCAGGACGCTCATGGAGTGCGGAAATGCTGAACAGATGGACTCCGGACAATCCTAACACGGATGTTCCTGGATTGAGCACCACGACGAATAACTGGAATTCTTCTTCTTCAAGATTTTTATACTCTGGAACATATGCAAGACTTAAAAATGTGAGTCTGGGATATACGCTGCCTTCTGATTATTTTGAAAAACTGGGACTGAAGAAATTCAGAATCTATGTTCAGGCTGAAAACCTTCTGACATTCTACAAGCATAAAGGAATGGACCCGGAACAGGCTCTGGACGGAACTACGTATTACAGATATCCTGCGATGAGAACGATAACTTTCGGTCTTCAGGCAACTCTTTAACCTTTTAAAATCGAAACAATGAAAAAATTAAAATATATATCTTTTGCCCTGATTGCTTTATGGTCACTGACAAGCTGTGAAAGCGAGCTGGAAACGGCTCCTACGGATCAGGCCAACGGTGCAGAGGTTTTTAAAACAGCGGAAAGTGCAGAAACCGTGATTAATGGAGCCTGGGCTAAACTTAATGATGACGGCCCGAACTACGCGAATAGCGGATATTCAACCGTTTTGAGAACGAGTGATGCGATGGGAAGTGATGTGGCGGTTCTGACCAACAAATATGGTTTCCCGTCTGCGTACGCTTTTACAGAGTTAATCAACAATACCCTCTCTCGTCCGCAGTTTATATGGACTACACTTTATTCCACAATTAACAATATGAATAATGTGATTGCCCGTATTGATCAGACAGAAGGAAGCCAGACGAAAAAAGATCAGGTCAAAGGTCAGGCCAAAGCATTGCGTGCTTTCTGTTATCTGAATCTGGCGAGTTTTTACCAGTTCAGTTATCTGAAAGACAAAACGGCGCTCACGGCTCCGATCTATACGGAACCATCTACAATCAGTTCTGTACCGAAGAAAAAAGCAAGTCTCGAAGAAATTTATACGCTGATCAAAAGTGATCTTACGGAAGCGGATAATCTTTTGACCGATTATACGAGAAATAATAAAGACAAAATCAACAAAGCTGTTGTCAACGGACTTTTAGCGAGAACCTACCTGAATACCGGTGAGTGGAGCAAAGCTGCATCTGCAGCCAAAATAGCCAGAACAGGATATCCTTTAATGATCGCTGAAAAATACAAAGAAGGTTTCAATGACATCAATAACGGTGAATGGATCTGGGGACACGGGCAAACTCAGGAACAGTCGGGAGCGAGCTATGCTTTCCATTTTCTGGATGTGTCTTCTTCCGGAAGTTATTACTATAGCTTTATGGCAGATCCGTTTTTCAAAGATCTTTTCGATACCAATGATACCAGATCTCAGCTATTTCAGTGGGATGGTCTTCCGGGAAGAGAAGGTCTGCTAAGATATTCTAAGTTTAAATTTAAAACCGGACTTATTGCAGATATCGTATTAATGAGAGCGGCAGAAATGTACCTGATCGAAGCTGAAGCTGAAGCAAGAAACGGAAATGTTGCCAATGCGGTTACAGTATTAAACCAATTGAAAGCGGCCAGAAATGCCAATCCTTACACAGGATCTCTTGCTCAGAATGATGTCATCAAAGAAATCCTGATTGAGAGAAGAAAAGAACTTTTCGGGGAAGGATTCTCCCTTTCAGATATTATCAGAACGCAGGGAACCGTGGTAAGAAAACCATTCGTAGATACCAGCGGACAGCCTATAAAAGTTCAGGTAACTACTCCTGACGGAACCGTAAAAACAGTGAACGGAAGAGGGCATACAGTTTTCTCATTCCCGGAACAGGTGCCATTTGCACCCAACAACAAGTATTTGTTATTCAGTATTCCTCAGAAGGAGCTGGATAATAATCCGAACCTGTAATTTATTTAGATTTGATTTTTTTTGCCATCGTGTAGTACGGTGGCTTTTTTGTTGAAAAAGAGACTAGAGACTATTTTGAACTATCGGTTGATTTTATAAAAAAAACCTGCCCCATTATTGTGGCTAGATTCTTTTCATTAGAGGATTTGTTTGCTTACAAGAGCAATATTATAGCGTTTTTTTGCACATAGATGTAATGTAAGTTTCTGCAACAGTTCGGAGCGTTGTACAAGAAAAAGTCCCGAACTGTTTGTTCAGGACTTTAATTCAGCGGGACTTAAAGTGTTTTATAATCAAATAACTTCCGGGAATACACATTAATAAAAAAAATATGTAGAACCCAACTCCTAAATCCACAATAGCAGAAATTATTAAACTTAAAGAAGGAAGAGTCAAAAGCAAGATTCCATGTACTAAATGATTTGTTTTTTTTATAAAAAAAGGTGTTTTATTTCTAAATCTATATTCATCACTATACTTGCGGGAATGCCAATCCTCAAAATCATCTATGAAATTATTCTCTTTTTCTTTGTTTTCTTCAAAATCTTTTTTACTCATTTGATAATTTTTTGGCTATCGTGTTGGAAAAAAGAAGTAAAAATACGGAAATAATCAAAGATGTTACTTTCTCTATCATAGTGAAATCAACATTAAAAGTGGAAAACATATTATGTATAAGAGAAAAGCCCGTAGTTATAATAATATAATAAGAGCAAATAATGATTGCAATCCAAATAACTGATGAAAGATTTGCATCATCAATTAAATAGTTCTTCTTTTTTGAAAAAATATAATTTACCAAATAATTGTTAAATCTAAATAGTAAAAAAGTTACTGAAAGATTTAAGCAAAGATATAGTAATACGTTAGTCATCCAGTTTCCGGTCATAGAGGATTCGTAGATTCTTTCTGGAATTTGAGATACGCAATCTACAAATAGTTTTACAGTAATAAAGTAGATGCTTATTTTTAATAAATCTTTGTATATCATTTATATATAGGGTATTGATTGAGTCCTGCTGAGCTTCCAAAACTATAGTCATAGTTAGTTGTTCTTGGGAAAGGTGTTCCAACTCCATAGCCGGATAAATTAAAAGTATATCCAGCCTTAATTCGAACATTTACATTACTGGTTCCTCTAGGAAGAATATATTTCGCTGTTCCTATTTCTTTATAGCCGGATTCTATAATCCTAGAACCATAGGATCTGTATAAAGGCATTGTAACATTAAATGTGGATAATCCATAAGGACTACTTCCAACGATATTAACTTCTCCAAAAAAATAAGGATTAATTTGAGTATTTATATTAGAACCAATAGCTGATATTGTTAATTCATTACCAACGAGAGATATGGTGCCTTTTATGGTATATAAATCAGTGTCCAATGTACTTTTAGAATCTTTTTGAATAAATAAGGCTGCGCCTTGTTCTACTTCAAAGTTAACTGTTTTTCTTGGTATTTTGAAAGTTGCTCCTTGCTTTTTTGGTTTGGGCTTGTCAAGCCAACTGGATAGTTCATGCATTGTATGATTTAATCCAGCTACGATACCCCCGATAACAGCTCCATCCCAAAAATTACCCCCTGTTAGTTCTGATCCGACTCCACCTGCTAAGGCACCAAATAAAATGTTACCTACTCCTGTATTTCCTGCAACAGCTCCAAAAGCAGAAGCGCCTAAGCTACCCAATGCTCCGGAAGCAAATGCCTGTTCAAAACTATTCCCGCCCTGCATTAGAGATATTGCCCCTTGGGCAAAGCCATGTACCACTGCTTGTGCGGTACTTAATCCTGTTTTTGCTAAGAAACCAGCTAATCCTGTTGCTTTTATAGTTTCATAGGCTGTCGAAAAGGCGGTACCTATGCCAAATGTAATAGCTCCAGATACTGCTCCAATGGTTGTGGCTTTAAGGAAGCTCCCGATATTCCAATAATCTCCTGAAATTAAAACGCCTACCGAGTACGTTGCTGCTCCAACAACAGCAGCAATGATCACAGCAGTTAAAAATTCACCTAGCCCAAACAATTCACCGGTAGGATCATTGAACATGAGAGGGTTGTTCATTACATACCCATACTTATTATAGTTTTGAGTATTGGTAGGTTCCTGTATATTCTCATCTGCATTTAAGAACCTTCTTAGTAATGGATCGTATAATCTTCCGTTCATATGGATAATACCTACTTCTGGAAAATGCTCATGACTGGTATATCCTCTTTCTACTAATAACGGAGTTGTGTCAATTATATTTTTATCTGTGATTATCGATCCGTTTCCAATCTGAAGATGGGTAAAATTACCCCACGCATCAAAATGTCTCTGTTCCAGTTTATTTCCTGCTTCATCACTAATAGCTAAGATACTGCCTAAATAATCTTTATGCAAAAATTTGTAAGATGCATTGGTATCTTCAAAATTTTTAATATAAATAATATTACTTTCATAAGGTGTCCCTCCAATATAAATTAAATGTTTTTCTTTCCCAGTAATATTGTCTTTAACTATCTCAAAACTGCCATCCTCACTGTAGAATTTTGTAAATTTACCTTCCTGATCAGGATCAAAATTCCCGCCATAACTTACCCTTTGCCTCATGCCGGTCAAGCCGTATTGAAAAGCAACATCACCTTTCTCCCCATCAATAAATACGGGATCATTATTCTCATTATAAGCAATACTTTGTATCAGATCATTGTTATAATTTTGAGTTCCGGCAGCATTCAGAGTCATTCCTGTCGGCTGATATATTTTGTTGGAATTTTCAAATTTTATCTTTCCTACTTGGTCATTTTCAAGAATTCTGCCCTTTGCATCATAAACATTAAGTTTGGCATCCTGTATCTTGACTCCTGTCACTGGATTTGTCCAGTTTACCAGTCTATTGTTGTCATCATAATCAAAGGACTCTGAAATATTGAAATCTCCTCCTGTAACTCTGCTTTTTAGTTCATTCCTTATGGCATCAAATTGATATTGAATGTGTAAAAGGCTAGGCTTTAAAGTTGAGCTATGTTTGATTTCTTTAAGAAAACCATTGCTCATGTCATAATCATTGATGATATCTACCAGACCTAGCTTTGCTTTAAGGACCTGACCTTTTTGATTGATTTGATTAATTTCCCATAATACCTTTCCTGAAGTTTTATCCTTTACCTGATAGAGCTTTCCATTCCACGTGTTGTAAATATTTTCTATCTGTACTTTGGTGAAGACACCGGAAGAATATAGCTGCTTTTCATAAGAAGTTACTCTTGCTTTATCATCATAAGTGACACCCTTTTGGATGAAATATTTACCATTACTGCTTTCAGATGTTGATAACAGTCTACCCTGTGGGTCGTAGGATATGTTAGAACTGTAGGCCTTTCCTTTAGATGTTCCAGATTTTGAAGTTATTCTACCCTTATTGTCATAGGTGTAAGAAATTGTTTTATTTGTTGCCTGTCCACCATCGGTAGTAGAAATTTCCTTTTGAAGGATAAGTTGTCCCAGTGAATTATAAATATATTCTTTTATTCCTTTTGGACTGATAATCTTTTTGGGTTGTCCAAATCCATTATATTCATATGTATAGGTACCATTAGAAGGGTCATTAAATTCTGATTTTCTTCCCCAGGCATCATATTGAGTTGTTACAACGTTTTCGGCATATTTAGCCTGAATCTGCTCTCCCGCCGCATTGTATGAGAAATTGATTGTACCTCCTTTATCGGTGGTAGATATAGTATTTCCTAAAGCATCAGTTGTTTTGGATGTGGTTCTTTGGTAGCCATTTATTTCTTTTAGAGTAGTAGTGGTCCCTGAAATCGTTGCTACAGTTTCTTTCAGATTAAACAACACCATTTTTACTTTGGCAGGGAATACCGTATCGTCATATTCTGTGACATTCCATTGGTCAGCAGTCTGCCCCTCAAAGTAAGATTCACTTTCTTTGATTTTTCTTCCCAATATATCATACTGTATTTCTTTTGAGATATATTCTCCCTGTCCAAAAGCTTTAGTTGATGTTTTATATTCCTGACCTAACTTATTAATGAATTTTTTTGAAATATTGCCATCCGGATCGTACTGGGACATAATAACATTATAGTTGTCATCTTTTTCGTAACGATAAGTTGTTGTTCCGCTGAGATTATTTTTTGAGGTCAGTAGCTTGCCCCATTTATCATATGTGTTTTTAATGTTATTTCCTAATGGATCTGTTTGAGTAAGAATTTGCCCCAGATTATTATAAGTAATATTGCTCTCTAAACCTAAATTATCTATTTTCTTTTCCACAAATCTACCTTTGGATTCATACTTAGCTATTGTAGTTTGTGTTTGCGAATCAATGCTATTACTGGTAATCTTTTGAGTCACATTTCCAAAACCGTCATAATCGTATGTCTCCTGTAAATATCCAGTATTATTTCTGTTCCAGCTTTTAAGTGTTTTAAGGAGATTGTTTTCATAGATATATTCTTCTTTGGCGGATTTTGTATCTCCATATGCTTGTACAACATCAATTTTAGACTTAGGACGGCCAGTGTAATAATCAGCACCTGAACCTGATGGATTATGAGTATATTCAAGAGTAGAAGTTGTTATTGCGTAACCATTGTTGATGTTGGATACAGTCTGTACGGGAAAATAATAGTCCCCATAAGTTATCGTATTTTTGGTGATAGTATTTGTAAGGAAATCTTTGCTTAAAGATGATACAGGAGTAATAGCTGTTACAATTTTTGACTTATCAGAATTTTGTACATTGGTAATGATCTGTCCATTTAATAATTCGTCAATCTTGTAAACATTGGATTTGAACGAAAGAAGTTGTGTATTGTTTTCCGAAATGTCATTAGGAAAAACTTTAGATTCATCGCTTGTTCTAATTGACCATTCTTTGATAGGAGTGGCACCATTTATTGGATCTATCTGAGCTCCTGCCCATATTTTTGTGTTTTCTAAACCTTCCTTATACCATGACGAACGGGCGCTTTGTGTAAACCCAAGGATACCACGGCCTTGGAAATGGACAGCAAGATCTCGGTATCTGAAATCTTGTTTTTTCCCATTTTGGGTAAGCTGAGTTACTACTGTTTTAGAAGGCAGATTTTTTAGATTTGCATAAGGATAAAGAATATTTTCATTATTGGATTGATAAAAATTTGATGTATTGCTGTTACCTGAATCTAAATCATTGTATGAAATGACAGTTGTTGTATTTCCTTGTAAAATGCTGCTGATGGCATATTTTTGAGAAAGATTGAAATAATCGTATGTAAACAGAGAGGTATTTCCATGCTTCATCATAATAAATCGGTCAATATTATAAATTCTTGCTGAAATATTGATTGGTGTAAAATGAGCATCACTGGAAGACTCAATATTATCCTCAAAGCCTTGTATAAATACCAGATTTCCATTACTATCACTACCATTATTAATAATAGTTTTTAAACTATATTTTGAATCTCTGTTTGCGCCTAAGTCATGTTTTCTAAATGTTTCAGACTGTATACTGATGAAATCATCTTTTCCGTCACCATTAACATCTTTGACAATATTAAAATTGATAATTTGTCTTCTTTTTCCTGTATTACTACTGTAAGGGACTTTTCTATAAGTGGCGAAGTCAGGCATGTTTTGCTCCTTAAAAGCGTCATTTCCCATATTGGTGTACAATCTCCAGTTTCTGGTTTCTTCAACATCTTTTTCAGGAACTGCAAAGTCAATTTTCCCATCACCATTGAAGTCACCATACATTAAACCTTCTTTCTCACCATTGAAATTAACTAAAGCGCTACCACCAGATAGATTTCCTCCTTTTGCGAGTATATAAAAATATCCATTTCCTTTATCTATAAAATCCGTCGTGCCATCTCCATCAATATCTATCAGATCTATATTATTAATACTTTTTCCAATGTTTAGTTCGGTTAGCTGATTAGAAGATGGTGCATCCGAAAATAGATCAATGACATAATTACGGTAATATTCATCACAAGTGGTCTCCTGAACTGGAATCTGAGCAACATCACCGTTGTATATAAAACTGGTAGTACATCTTCTATTTTCGGCGGAGAAAACAAGTTCAGAAACTTTATCTCCGTTGATATCAGACTCTTTAAAAGATCCCAAATGAGTGCTGACTTCTTGGTAACCTTCAAACAAACCTGGGTTTGTAGGGTAAGTACCGGTTTGGTCATAAAGACTTGTAAGAATTTCTTTCTGTTTAACAAGAGTTAAGATATTATTCTTTAAAATATATGCCTTAAGGATAAGCTTTTTAGAAGGCAATGGATCATTTGTTTCTTTATAAGTTATAATTCCTTGACTGGTTGCCAGTTTATGATCATTATCTAGAATTCCTCCGACTATAATTCCGGTGCTTAAATTTTCATCAGAAACTTTTACAGGGGTAAAACCTCCGTCTAATTTATTGAAGATAATATAAGTACCGCTTGATGTTGGCTCTATATAATTTCCTTGATTTTGACAGTTGCCATAATCGTCAGTTTCTAAACATTCATAATATCCTGCACTTCCTGCACTGTAATATAATAGATCAACTCTACCGTCTCCATTAAAGTCTCCTAATTTTTGGTCTTGTGAAATTAAGTTGCTATTAAGTTCAAGTTTGTCAGCTACTGGAGCTATTGGCGAGCTAAAAAATTTTACAGGAGTTGCAAATTGGTCTTCATCTACCTGCTCAGTTATACTTTCTACAAATTGATAACTTGAAATAGAAGGGTCTATGGAATAGTTAATATTGTATTTCTTAAACAAATTATTGTTAGTATTTACGGCAATATTATTAAGGAGTTTTCCTTGAATGAAATGTTGGCCGTTAACATAGAATGTTTCCGAAAGTTGGCGAGCCTCGTATGTAAATTTTATTTCGTTGAAATGCGTTGTGTTTAATAATTCATTCGCTCCCCATATTATTGAGGAAATAAGAGCAACGTTATTATTCTGGATATACGTGTAAGTGATATAATTCCCTTTTATATCTTTCCATTTAACAATGTTATATTCTATAGGAGTGGTTGCATTACTTTCTCCAGAAGCTGTTGCTCCATACCAGGCCTGTGAGCCGTCTTCAAAGGTTACTTCCCAATATTCGGGACCGCTCCATGGTTTGCCACTGATGCTTCCAGTTGACTTAATTTTTATATTAGAATATTTTTCTGTAACATATTCAGCTCCATTTTTTCCATATTCCCCAGATTTTAAAATTAACCTCTGGCCGTTAAAACTGTAATAATCTGAATAATCTAGCTGAATTCCTTTGGGTTCGCCATCTTGTTCAATGTTTTTGCCAATTCTTGCAATAGCAGTTACACCTGAAATGTTCCATCCATAACCTACAATTCCATTTCCAGAACCACTTGTATACACTAGGTTTATCTGTGGGGCTACACTTTTTACACCAGGAGGCAATGCAATAGGAAGTGAAAATTGTAGTTGTCCACTTCCAGAAACTTCTATATCCCCTTTGGTATCATGAAATTTTTGATTCTCCGGAACAGACGTTCCACTTGGGTTATTCGCTCCTGCATTGGAATCCACAGGCCCACCTCCCGGATTTCCTGTACCGGGCCCTATTTTAGCAACAAAAGGATTAGCTACTGTGGAAGAAGCATGAAACCCTTGAGCAAGCACCACGGTCTGTGGATCCTGAACTGTCCGTGATGTATTTTCTGTCTGGTAAAGTATGGTCTGTGAAAAGCCCAGTACTGAACACAAGGACAGTATAAATGATAAAATAAATTTCATTTCTATAATATAATTATAAGTGATAATTGTTGATTGATAAAGAAAAAGTAGTAGCATTGGAAAATTTTATAATCTTTCAATGCTTCAATTTTTCAATCCAAAAAAATCTATCTTTTCGTAACATTTCTACCGAAGACCCTTCCGTCCTTCAATGTAAAGCGTAGAATATAAACTCCCCAGTCATATCCGGTCATATTGATCTTCAGCTGACGGTTCAGCCCCGGGATATTCTGTTGCTGGAATTTCCAGTGTACTGTACTGTGCTGATAGAGCGAGACGGATTCTATAAGATTATCTGCTTCTTCAGTCCAGTCGATGGTAAGAACATCATTGACAGGTACCGGATACAGTCTGATCTGTTTCCAAAATGTTTTTTCATCCATTGCAGCCGGCTGTTGCAAAGAAGTAGCGGTTGTAGTTTCTTTTTTTGCTGTTTCAGCGGGAGCAGTTTTTCCTGCAGCATTTGGCCCTCTGTATCTTTGGTTTCCGGCTTCGTCATATTTGAAATAGACCTCAGTTTGAGAAAACCCGAAAAAGCCTATAAACAAAGAAAATATCGAAAGTAATTTTGTTTTCATAAGTGTTTTATTTTTTTTCAGAAAGTAGTTTTTCCAGTTGTCTCTCTATCTTTTCAGATTGAGCTTTTAGAAGCACATTTTCTTTTTGAAGATTTTTTATTTGTTTGTTTTGCTCAATAGAATAGAGAGTAAGTTCTTCAATTTTTTGTAATAACTTAATTTGAAATTCACCCACATTGACGCCTTCTTTTTCCATTACATTAGCTGAAGCGATTTCAGGAAGATGTTTTTTCTCTTTAATGTGTTTTTCTACATCCTCTAGCTTTGGAAGATCATATTTCTCATCAAAAACAAAATCTGCTGTTGGTGTAAGAGTTACTTTAATCTCTTTTGCTTCAAATTTACCTTGAAGCGAGGCATTTCCATTAGGCATAATGGCCATTTGTATTTTCTTATTGGAAACAAAATTAATGGCTCCTAAACTTGCGCTATTATTATCATTTTCGATATTAAAATCACCATAGTTTCCATATCTGAATCCGCTGCCTGTATATCCGGAATTCAGTTCCAGATTGGCAGTAGTATGATATCCTAGACTAATCATTGCGCTACCTCCAGTTGAACCTGAAGCTACAAATTTACCAATGACTACATTTTGATTATTTGTATTCTCTTTAACGACATGTAGTTTTGCATTGGGATCACTGGTTCCTATTCCAGTATTTCCATTGTCAAAAATGGTAAGTTTAGGATCAGTATGATCCCCTTTGGAAACAATCCATTGGCTGCCATGCAAGTCTCCAAAAAACCAAGCTTTATCTCCATTCAGAGATTGAGTTTGAATTCCACGGGTAAAGCCTCCATCATTGGTATTTCTTTTCAAAAATAAGGTGGGCGAATAGCTCTGTATAGTAACATCTGAAAATGTTTGCTGTTGTCCAAAAGCAAGAACTGATGCTAATAAAGCGAATGATAATAATTTAATTTTCATTTGTTTAGGATATTAAAGTTGTTTTATAGGTTTGTTCAATTAAATAAATTTTAGGTACGTTTCCCTTTTGCTAGGCTTCTTTCACCAATATTTTTTCGGGGAATTTTGTAGTGACAGTACTAAAATTTTGGATTGGTACTGTTGATTTCATTAGTCCATCCTTACGGAAAGGATTTGATTTGTATATCCTTTATATTTTAAAGGTTATTTCTATAAGTTTGTTCGACGGGGGGAATGCTTTAATTGGCTGTTTCCTTGCTTTCTTCAAAAAAAGAAGAAGCCGAAATGTTTAGAATAAATAGTAAAGACTGTTTCATAATTTCTATCAGTATAGTAGTTGGTCAAAAATGTTTAATGGAAATTTGCTGTAAGAGAAATGTTAAGTATACAGTTTGCTTTTTTCACTTACTGAGGAGATTTGCGTTTTTTTTTGCAAAAGTAAATAATATCTGCATTAAATCCATCTAACCTTGATACATATCATCTAAAAGAAATCTATTGGGTTTTAAGATGAAGAAAAAAAGAAAATATTTAATTAAATATTCCGATTGGATGAAAAATATACCATGGAAAAAGGCTTGTAATAATCCGAACCTGTAATTTATTTAGATTTGATTTTTTTTTTTTTGGCCATCGTGTAGTGCGGTGGTTTTTTTATTGGAAGAGAGAGAATTTAATTTAATTGGAGTGGAAAACCTGCCTGATTATTCAGAATGGTTTCTTAATTGTTCAATCTTAAATTGCTTCTTCTCCGGCGGAACTACCTTTATGACAACCTGCTGCTGATCTTTTAATTCCCCTTTTTTATATTCATCAGAACCAAACGCATACTGGGGACCGAAAGTCATAAAACTATATCTCTCTTTTTTGTCAAGAGTCATGGATACTGTTCCCAAACTATCTGTAAAATATTGTCCGACTTCTACATATCTTCTGGTTGGAAATCCCCACGCTCCCATTCTCACCTCAACTCTGTCATTTACCCTGGGTTTCTGAGTATAGGAATCAACGACCTTGATGGTGACCTTAATTTCATTTTCTTTTGTAGAATTACTACAACCGATTAATAAAAATAATACGCTTACCAATAAAACTGTCTTTTTTACAGCTACTTTATTCATTATTGACATATTCGTTTAATAAAAATATTCTGCCAAGATATTACAGAATAAATAGTTTAACCTCAGCTACCGTTTTTCAATTCTATAATAAATCAACGAATCAAAAGTTCTCATAAACCTTTTTAGTTTTTTACTTTTATCCGGGTCTATTTTATCTTTTTCGCCGATAAAATAATGGTAATTAATAGACAGTTTTCTTTTGTTGGTTTTAATGCTGATCGTCTTAGGAAGAGACATGGAAGTTGTGCTTTCCCCTATGTCAGAATCGTCATTTAATGTATAGATCTGATTTTTATCAAAGCTTTTTCTCAGAATATCCCAATCATGGTTGGAAAATCGAATTTTAAAGGTGTCAGACTTTGATTCTTCTGTAAAACTGTTGCTCTCATACACCACAATTCCTTTAGCTGTAGAAACAAAAGTATTCTCCCTTGAAAGAGAAATATCTCTGCCCTCCAGCCGTTCCTTTTCTGAACAGGAAGACAGCACTGCAAGAGACAGGCTGATCACTGTTTTTTTTATTTTAGATACATTAAATAAAGGCTCAATATTTTCCATTCTTATTTCTTCTGAACAAAATAAACAACCTTCTCATTTTTATTTCGGTCTTTAAAACCAATCTTTATGCTGTCCAGACTTTCTCTTTTACTGATGTCATCATAGTATAATGCAATATTATCAGTATCTAAACCGGCACACATATCACAATAAAAATTAATGAATTTTGTATAATCGAATGCTTCTGCTTCAGACAAAAACTCTTCATTTGTTTCTAAATTCTTTAGTTTTACAATAAATGCAAAAAAACTTTTATTGATCGTCTGATCACGCTTAGAATTATATTTAAAAGTGGTGAAAGATTCTAAAATTAAATATTTTGTCTGATTTATTATCACCTCTCTTTTACTCGGATCGTAGTCTTTTATTAAAAGATTTCTCTTTCGGGCTTCTAAAATAGTCTGGGGCAGAAATTCTGTATCAGAGCCTACACAGGCGAACAGAGTTAAAAATAAAGAAATTAAAAAAAGTTTTTTCATAAGCTGTATCAGGCAGATCCTACTCCAAAAATAAAGAAAATATATCTTCCTTTCAAAAAACACTACAATGTCAGGAATATATTAAATAGCCCATATAAATCTCCTGTTTTAGAAAAAAGCTTTACCTTTGTCTATATGAACCTGTTAAGATGGATACTTGCATTCTATTTCATGGCATTGTCACTGATGCCTTGCGAAGATGTGCACCGTCCTGCAGGGCCTTCAGAAATTAAACTTTCATTCAATATTCAGGAATCCCATTCAAAAGATAAAGGAGATATCTGCTCACCATTGTGTACTTGCAGCTGCTGTCAAATGACGGTGTCTTCTTTCAAAATGGATCCTTTGTTTGAAATTCCGAGCCATGTTCAGGCTTACTTTTCAAAGAAAATTCTTTTCCAGAAAAACAATTTCGCTTACCAGATGTACGATCATATCTGGCAACCTCCTAAGATTTAATTTTTATTGATTATTAGAAAGTTAAGCTTTCTATCTATTGAACTTTGCAATACCATTGCAGAGGTCTTCGTGATATTTTTGCAACGGCATTATCGCCGTATGCAGTTATTACCAATAAAAAATTAAATACAGATCGTGTTAGATAAAATCATAAAATTCAGTATCAAAAACAAGGTGGTCGTTGGTATCATGACCCTCCTTCTCATTATCTGGGGCGTATGGAGTGCTACAAAACTTCCTATAGATGCTGTTCCTGATATTACCAACAATCAGGTGCAGATTATCACGGCTTGTCCTACACTCGCAGGGCAGGAAGTAGAGCAGCTTGTTACCTTTCCTATAGAACAGAGTATTGCCAATGTTCCGGATATCCAGGAAACCAGAAGTATTTCAAGATTCGGACTTTCCGTGATCACTGTGGTATTCAAAGAAAATGTAGACGTTTATTTTGCCAGACAGCTGATCAATGAGCAGTTGAAGCTGGCTGTTGAAGAAATCCCCAAAGGAGTAGGAACTCCCGAGCTTGCCCCGGTAAGTACAGGTCTTGGGGAAGTGTATCAGTATATTCTCCATCCGAAAAAAGGCAGCGAAAAGAAATATTCCGCCAAAGAACTCCGTACCATGCAGGACTGGATTGTCCGCAGACAGCTGAACGGAACGCCGGGTGTAGCAGAAATCAACAGTTTCGGAGGAGAATTGAAACAGTATGAAGTAGGAGTAAATCCAGACCGCCTTAAAGCAATGGGCGTAAGCATTTCTGACATTTTTACAGCCTTAGAAAAAAACAACCAGAACACCGGTGGAGCATATATAGACAAAAAACCGAATGCCTATTTTATTCGTGGAATTGGCTTTGTCACCTCATTGGAAGACATTAAAAATATTTCCGTTAAAAACGAAACAGGAAGCGTTCCCATTTTTATAAAAGACGTTGCAGATGTTCGTTTCGGAAGCGCTGTACGTTATGGAGCACTGACCTACAATGGAAAAGTAGATGCCGTAGGAGGTGTCGTCATGATGCTTAAAGGAGCCAACAGTAACGATGTGGTCAGCCTGATTAAAGCTAAAATTCCAACCATTCAGAAATCCCTTCCCGATGACGTGGTGATAGAACCCTTCTTAGACAGAACAGATCTTGTCGGAAGAGCCATCAATACCGTTGAGAAAAACCTGATAGAAGGTGCCCTGATCGTTATTTTTGTCCTTGTGGTTTTCCTTGGAAACCTGAGAGCCGGACTTATTGTTGCTTCTGCCATTCCATTATCCCTTCTTTTTGCTTTGGGAATGATGAATGTTTTCGGAGTCAGTGCCAATTTGATGAGCCTTGGAGCCATAGATTTCGGATTGATTGTGGATGGCGCCGTAATCATTGTTGAAGCCACCTTGCATCATTTAGGCGTAAGGAAATCGGTACGGAATCTTACCCAAAGCGAAATGGACGAGGAAGTTTTCCTTTCTGCGTCAAAAATCAGAAGCAGTGCGGCTTTTGGAGAAATTATTATCCTTATCGTTTATATCCCGATCCTTACATTAGCCGGAGTAGAAGGGAAAATGTTTACGCCAATGGCTAAGACAGTAGGATTTGCCATTTTAGGAGCATTGATCCTTTCACTGACCTATATTCCGATGATGAGCGCCTTATTCCTGTCCAAAAAGATTTCGCATAAAGAAACTTTTTCAGATAAGATGATGAACTTCCTGCAGAAGATCTATCAGCCGATGTTGCATAAAGCGGTTAAAGTAAAATACATCATTGTTTCGGCCACGATTTTCATTTTTATTGTGAGTGCGTTTATTTTCAAAAATATGGGTGGCGAATTTATTCCGCAGCTGCAGGAAGGGGATTATGCATTCCATTGTATTCTGCCACAGGGAAGTTCACTCAGTCAGAGTATCGAAACTTCCATGCAGGCTTCAAGAATTATCAAACAGTTTGATGAAGTGAAAATGGTTGTAGGAAAAACCGGTTCCGCTGAGGTTCCTACCGATCCGATGCCTCCGGAAGCCACCGACCTGATTGTCGTTTTAAAACCACAAAGCGAATGGAAATCAAAAAAATCATATACAGAACTCGCCGATGAGATCAGTGAGAAATTAGAAACCATTCCCGGGGTGTTTTTTGAAAAGAACCAGCCGATTCAGATGCGTTTCAATGAGCTGATGACAGGGATCAGACAGGATGTTGCCGTTAAAATTTTCGGAGAAAATCTGGATTCGCTGTCTATTTATGCAGATAAAGTAGGAAAGATCATCCAGACCGTTGATGGTGCGACGCCTCCTCAAATCGAAAGGATAAGCGGACTCCCCCAGATCAACGTAGAATACGACAGAACGAGAATGGCCAATTATGGTTTAAATATAGAAGACGTAAACAACGCCGTGAGTACAGCCTTTGCCGGAAAATCAGCCGGTCAGGTTTTTGAAAATGAAAGACGTTTTGATCTTGTAGTGCGTCTCGACAGTCTTCACAGAACGAATATCGATGATGTGAATAATTTAATGATCTCGACAGGGACAGGAGCACAGATTCCGCTTTCCCAGGTGGCCAATGTCAGCTATAAACTGGGTCCTGCACAGATCAGCCGTGAAGAAGGAAAAAGAAGAATCGTAATTGGATTCAATGTGAAAGGCCGTGATGTACAGAGTGTCGTAAAGGATATTCAGGCCAAACTGGATAAACAAATCAAGTTACCTTCCGGATATTACTTTACCTATGGTGGCCAGTTTGAAAATCTGCAGGAAGCCAGCAAGCGTCTGATGATCGCTGTTCCGGTTTCACTGTTTCTGATTTTTATGCTGCTTTATTTCACCTTTCACTCATTTAAGCAGGCTGCATTGATCTTTACAGCCATTCCAATGAGTGCCATCGGAGGAGTATTTGCTCTTCTTTTAAGAGATATGCCGTTCAGTATCAGTGCCGGAATCGGGTTTATCGCGCTTTTCGGTGTTGCAGTTCTTAACGGAATTGTTTTGATAGGAACCTTTAACCAACTGGAAAAAGATGGCGAAAAAGATGTATTGAAAAGAGTCTACGAAGGAACAAAAACCAGATTAAGACCCGTTCTGATGACCGCGACAGTAGCTTCATTAGGATTTCTGCCGATGGCGATTTCTACAGGAGCCGGAGCTGAGGTACAGAAACCTTTGGCAACCGTAGTCATCGGCGGATTGGTAACCGCTACATTCCTTACTTTATTTGTTCTGCCGATGCTTTATATTATTTTTAATTCAAAGATTCCACGAAAGATGAATAGAATTAAGCCCATCACAACAGTTATTGTTCTTGGATTTCTGATGTTCGGACAGACGTTCAAGGCACAGACCAGACAGATTTCCGTAGATCAGGCAGTAGAAATGGCCGCTGAAAACAATTTGGTTTTAAAATCAAAAGATCTGAATATAAAATCAGCAGAAGCTTTGAAAGGGACAGCAAAAGAGCTTCCCAAATTAAATTTTGAAGCACAGCTTGGACAGTACAACAGTCCGAAATTCGACCAGTCATTTGCCATTTCGCAGAGTATTCCTTTTCCTACGCTGTTCAAGGCGAGGAGAGAATTGATCACTGAAAATATAAAAAGCAGGCAGATCGATAAAGAAGTTTCGGCGAATGAACTTACAAAACAGGTAAGAACCTATTATTATCAGATCGAATATCTTCAGTACAATAAATTTAAACTGAAAGATCTTGACAGTCTTTATCAGGATTTTATCAGGATTGCAACGGTAAGATTTAAAGCAGGAGATATCAAGAAGATTGAAATTAATACAGCAGAAACCCAAAAAGGAGAAATCAATCTGCTGCTGAAACAGAATGAAGTGTATTTAAACAATGCCTATAAAAATCTAAAGACATTACTGAATACTTCCGAGAATTTCGAAGTTCCGTTTAAAAGTGATTACGAACCTTTGAGAACAGAAAATATTCTGGACAGCTCATCAATAGCCAACAATCCTACGGTCAAAGCTTTTTATCATGAAATGGAAATTGCTGACAAGAATAAAAATGTGGAAAAATCACAGGGACTTCCTGAATTCAGCCTTGGTCTGACGAGCCAGTCATTAATAGGTTTGCATACCAAAAACGGACAGGAGAAATTCTATAATGCCGGAGACCGTTTCAATTCGTTTTCTGTAGGTGTTGCCATTCCATTGACGTTTGGAGCGACAAAAGCGAGAATGCAATCTCTGGAATATGAAAAATATGCCGCTGAAACCAATGCGAAGATGCAGCAGAAACAACTTTCTACACAGCTTGAAAATGCTTTCGGACAGTATCAGCAGGATATACAGCAGTATGAATATTATGTAAGTCAGGCCATTCCGAACGCGGAAAAAATTGTCAAAGCAGCCCAGTTAGGGTACAAAACAGGAGAAATCTCTTACGTAGAATATCTTTTTGCCCTGCAGACCGCCACTAATATTCAGTTGAAATATTTAGAATCCATTCAGCAGGTCAACCAATCTGTAGTTACTATTAATTCAATCATCAATAAATAACATGAAAATAAAGCACAATATCATATCTCTGACTTTCATCACGGCACTCTTACTTACGAGCTGCGGGAAAAAAGAAACGCCGGCAGAAAAACCAGAAGTGAAAACTGAAAAAGCTGAAGCCGGTCATGAAGAAGCGCCACAGACTATTGCTTCACTAACGGAAGAACAAATCAAATCGGTCGGGATATCTTTAGGTCCTGTGGAAATGAAAGAACTTACTTCCACCGTCAAAGCAAACGGTCTTCTGAGAGTTCCCAATAATAATAAAGCTACTATCACCTCTCTATACGGAGGAGTGATCAAAACCCTGAATGTCCAGGTAGGAAGCATTGTAAAAAAAGGACAAGTGATTGCAACTATCGCGAATCCTGAATTTATCCAGTTACAGGAAGAATATCTGACGACGAACAGCAGAATTACCTATGCAGAGCAGGAATACAGAAGACAGCGCGAGCTTTTTGACAATGACGCAGGCGCAAAGAAAAACCTGCAGAGTTCAGATGCTGAACTTAAAACCCTGAGAACGAAAAAAGCTTCCCTTTTGAGACAGCTTCAGATGATGGGAATCAGTCCGGGAAAAGTGAATAATGGCAATATGAGATCAGGGTTGGTGATTACTGCCCCAATCAGCGGAACTGTAAGCAGTATTTCAGCACAGATCGGAAGTTATGTAGATGTTTCGTCACCTGTGGCTGAGGTTATCGACAATAATTCGATTCACCTTGATCTGCAGGTTTTTGAAAAAGATCTTCCTAAAATGAGAGTAGGGCAGATTGTGCATTTCAAGCTGACCAATAATCCTGAAACTGAATATGACGCTATGGTGTACAGTGTAGGATCTTCTTTTGAAAACGAAAGCAAGACGGTTTCAGTACATGGCACAGTAACCGGAAATAAAGCAGGTCTCATCGATGGAATGAATATTACAGGAATTGTCAGCCTGGATAAAAATACAACACCTGCTGTTCCAAACGAAGCCATTGTAGAAGCAGACGGAAAATACTATGTCTTCATCCGTACCGATAAAAAACAGGAGGAACATGAGGAGGAAGAAGGTGGAGACGATCACAAAAATGAAAAAGGAGAACCTGCGGAACATAAAAAGACGTTGAATTTTGAAAAAGTAGAAGTGATAAAAGGTACCTCAGATATGGGCTATACGGCCATTACAGCTATAAAGGGAATTCCTGCTGATGCCAGAATTGTAGTGAAAGGAGCTTTTTTCGTTAATGCTAAACTTTCCAATTCGGGCGGGCATGAACATTAAAATAAGGAAATGATAACCGATTTATAGAAACAGGCCGGAAGAACTACCGATTTTTATGCCTAAATTAGAGGTGTTTACGGTACATGTTCAGAGTCAGAATACAAGAAACATTCTAATACATCATTCAGTTATGCTGCTAAACAAGAAAATATCCATCTGGTATTTCATCCGTGAAATAAAAACCCAGATCCTGTATATGGGCATATTTGCTGTGTCCATAGGATTATTAGACCTTCTCCCATGGTTCCGGAAAATCTCACTTCCCCTTAATATTCCTGCTCTTTTGGGAACGGCTGTATCATTGCTGCTGGCGTTCCGTACTTCCCAATCCTACGAAAGATGGTGGGAAGCCCGAACAGTCTGGGGCGCGATAGTGAATGATTCAAGAACGCTGATGAGATTGGTCATCCAGTTTTTCCCTGCAGGAGAAGATAAGATCATCAAGGAATTTGCAGAAAGACAGATCATCTGGACCTATGCACTTGGTGAATCTCTGAGAAGACAGCCTTTTTCGGACAGAGTTCAGAATTATCTGAATGAACATCAGATCAAAGCGACCAATGTTCCGAATGCACTTCTGGATGAGCATTCCCAACGGCTCAGAGAGATAGCTTCTTCAAAAGGTTTGACGGATTTTCAACAGATGCAGCTGAATGACATTATCACCAGGCTCTGCGACAGTATGGGAAAATGTGAAAGGCTGAAAAACACAGTATTTCCGAGGTCGTACAGTATTTTGTTGCATACCTTAATTTATGTTTTTGCAGCCATCCTTCCTTTTGGATTGGATGATGGACAGCTTGCTGTTGAGATTATCGTTACTTTCCTTATTCCGGTTATGTTTCTTGCCATCGAAAAAACATCCATTATTATGCAGGATCCTTTTGAAAACGGACCTGTAGATACGCCTGTGACTTCATTGGCGCAGACCATCGAAATTAATATTAAACAGATGACAGGAGATCAGAATGTTCCTGCCAAAAAAGATAATTCTTTGTATTACGAAATGTGATCAACTAAAATTTCAGAAAAACATGGAAGAAATAAAAACACAAACAGGTTCACCGGCCAGCAGACATAAAAAGAACCTGCTTTTTGTCTTGTTGCTGAGTGGAACCTACATGATCGCTGAGGTGATCGGCGGTCTCGTTACCCAAAGTCTTGCACTGATGGCTGATGCCGCACATATGCTGACAGATGTGGTGGGATTGTTTTTGGCATTTATCGCCATCAAAATAGGAGAGCGGAAAGCAGATGCATCTAAAACATTCGGGTATTACCGGACAGAAATATTGGCAGCCGTAATCAACGCTGTCGTATTACTGGGTATTTCCCTGTATGTATTGTATGAAGCTTACCAAAGATTTCAGAATCCTCCGGCAGTCCAGAGTAAAACAATGTTGATTGTAGCGGGAATAGGACTTGTAGTCAACATTATCGGGATGATGATTCTGAGAAAAGATTCAGAAGGAAGTCTGAATATGAAAGGTGCTTATTTTGAAGTGCTTTCTGATATGCTTACCTCCATCGGAGTCATGATCGCAGGGGTTATTATGCTGACAACAGGTTGGTATTATGCAGATCCAATTATTTCTGCATTGATTGGTCTTTTGATTTTCCCGAGAACCTGGCGTTTATTGAAAGAAGCAGTGAATGTATTGCTGGAAGGAACTCCGAAAGACGTGGATATTCATCAACTGCGTCAATCACTGGAAGAAGTTCCTGGCGTGAAAAATGTCCATGATCTTCATGTATGGTCATTGACATCAAGCGTAAATGCCATGAGCGCGCACATTGTCAGAGATACCGGAACGGCTCAGAATCCATTGCTGAAAACTTTGACGGAAGTTACCACTGCGAATTTTAAAATCAGTCATACGACTTTTCAGATTGAAGAGGAAGGCTATGAAGAACAGGAAATGCATCTTTAAAAATTAATTGTAAAAATGAAAAAAGATATAGAAACCAAACTCATCGATAAAAATACCAAGCCTACCAGCATGCGGATTCTGGTGTATGATTTTTTGAGTACACAGGAAGCTGCACTATCCCTTTCAGAGGTGGAAAATCATTTTGACAATGCAGATAGGACCACCATTTACCGGACACTGAAAACGTTCGAAGAAAAAGGAATTGTCCATAGTATCCAGGAAAATACGACTACAAAATATAAATTATGCGATGACGGCTGCGATGAGAAAACCCACAAAGACTGGCATCTCCATTTTTACTGCAAAATATGTAAGCAGACGACCTGCAGAGAAGATATTTCCTTTCCTCAAAATGTTCAGGGCAATTTCAGAATCGATGAAATAAGACTTTTTGCCAAAGGAATCTGCGAAAACTGTCTTGAAAGTTTGCAATAGTATTGCATCGAGTATAACCCTAATTTTACATCAAAATAGTATTTATGGAAGAATGTTGCAGTACAAAACCCAAAAAGAAAGAACAGCATACACACGATCATTCAGAAGGAGACGGACATGATCACTCTCACGATACAGGAGACAAAACACCTTTCCAGATGTTTCTTCCTGCCATCATCTCTTTCGTGCTGTTGCTGATAGGAATAGCATTAGACAATTATATAAAAACAGAATGGTTCACAGGTTGGGTACGGTTAGTATGGTATCTGGCAGCTTATGCTCCCGTAGGTCTTCCGGTTTTAAAGGAAGCGTATGAAAGCATTATCAAGGGAGATGTATTCTCTGAATTTTTCCTGATGGGAATCGCCACAGTAGGAGCATTTGTGATCGGGGAATATCCAGAAGGTGTTGCCGTAATGCTTTTTTATTCCGTAGGAGAAGTATTCCAGGGAATGGCGGTTTCAAGAGCAAAGGGAAACATCAAAGCCTTATTGGATCAGCGTCCTGATGAGGTAACGATCATTGAAGCCAGCCAGCCAAAGACCATTAAAGCCAAAGAAACCAAGATAGGAGACATCATTCAATTGAAACCCGGAGAAAAACTAGCCCTTGACGGTGAACTGATGACTGAATCAGCTTCGTTCAATACCGCAGCGCTCACAGGTGAAAGCAAACCGGATACTAAGACAAAAGGGGAAGCCGTACTGGCAGGGATGATCAATATGAACAGTATTGCTCTCGTAAAAGTGAATACCGCTTACGAAGACAGCAAGCTGAGTAAAATTCTGGAACTGGTTCAAAACGCCACCGCACAGAAAGCCCCGACCGAATTATTCATCAGAAAATTTGCAAAAGTATATACCCCGATTGTTGTATTTCTTGCCATAGGAATCTGTCTTCTGCCGTATTTCTTTGTGAATGATTATCAGTTCAGAGACTGGTTATACAGAGCATTGATCTTTCTGGTGATCTCATGTCCTTGTGCATTGGTGATCTCTATTCCGTTGGGGTATTTTGGAGGAATCGGAGCTGCGAGCAGAAACGGGATCTTATTTAAAGGAAGTAATTTCTTAGACAGTATCGCAGAAATCCAGAATGTGGTGATGGATAAAACCGGAACCATGACGGAAGGTGTATTCAAAGTACAGGAAGTAATCATTCAGCCTGAATTCAATAAAGACGAAATCCTGAAACTGGTTAATGTGCTCGAAAGTAAAAGTACCCATCCGGTAGCCACAGCAATCCATAATTATGCAGGAGAGATTGATCATTCTATTCCTCTGGAAAACGTGGAAGAAATTGCAGGACATGGTTTGAAAGCGTCAGTCAATGGAAAAGAATTACTAGTTGGTAATTTTAAGTTAATGGATAAGTTCAGTATCAGCTACGATACCAACCACGCTAATATTGTATACACGCTTATTGCCATAGCTTATGATAAAAAGTTTGCAGGCTACATCACCATTGCAGACAGTATAAAAAGCGATGCCAAAGAAACCGTTGACAACCTACACAGAATGGGCGTAAAAGCCACCATGCTCAGTGGTGATAAAAGTACCGTTGTCAAGTATGTAGCCGACCAACTGGGCATCGACAGCGCTTTCGGCGATCTCTTACCGGAAGATAAAGTGAATAAAGTAAAAGAAATTAAAGCGAAAAATCAAACCGTAGCCTTTGTTGGCGATGGCGTGAATGATGCTCCGGTAGTTGCGCTAAGCGACGTAGGAATTGCCATGGGCGGACTCGGAAGCGATGCAACGATTGAAACCGCAGATGTCGTTATCCAGGACGATAAACCAAGCAAAATCCCAATGGCGATCAATATCGGTAAGCAAACCAAAAAGATTGTATGGCAGAATATTATTTTAGCCTTCGCGGTAAAAGCAGTTGTCCTAGCCCTTGGAGCCGGAGGTCTGGCAACCATGTGGGAAGCCGTATTCGCAGATGTGGGAGTAGCAATGCTGGCGATATTAAATGCAGTGAGAATCCAGAGGATGAAGTTTAATTAGGAAGCAGGGGTTAGGTAGCAGATGGTAGGTTGCAGGTAGCAGGTGTCAAGTAATAGCTTCTAGGATAAAGCGACCCATTATTAGCGTTATAAAATTTTATCGGAGATAAAATCCTTGCGCCTTAAAGCATCCTTTTTGTGATATTCTTCGCGCCTTTGCTATAAAAACACAACATCATCCATTTAAAAATAAAAACACCCAAACCTTATAGGTTTTCAAAACCTATAAGGTTTTTTTACACAAAAACTGTAAAACTGAATAATAATAAAAGCTGATAGATAGCAGGCAGGTGCCAAACAATAGCTTTTAGGATGAAGCGACCCATTATTAGGATTATAAAATTTTATCGGAGATAAAATCCTTGCGCCTTAAAGCATCCTTTTTGTGATATTCTTCGCGCCTTTGCGATAAAAAACACTACATCATCCATTTAAAAATAAAAACACCCAAACCTTATAGATTTCCAAAATCTATAAGGTTTTTTATACACAAAAAAAGAATCTGCAAAATCTCCACAATCCACGCGAAAAAGAATAATAATATTAAAAGCTTTATTCCATAATTCAAAACCTCGCATCCCGTAACCCGTATCCGCTCACCGAAAAATAATCAATGACATTCATCATAAATAATCCATAAACCCAATTTGAGTAGTATATTTGTACAACAGAACTGATCATTGAGACTTTTTATATCCATATTCATCATTTTCACCATTGCATTACGCCCCGTTTTGCCATTGGTGAACTATGCCGTGAACTATGATTATATTGTGAAAAATCTCTGTGAGAACAGGAATATTCCTCAGTCTACGTGTAAAGGGAAGTGCTACGTCAGCAAAGAACTGGCAAAAACGGAAAAGCAGTCCAATAATTCCCAGGTCATCAAAATATCTGTACTGGATGTTTTTGTTTCCCACGATACACTTTCATTTTTAGGACTGAAAGAATCTGATGCTGAAGATGAAGCCATACATTCACGTTATGCTGTTGACGATACTTCGGAATACTTTTCCAGGATATTTCATCCTCCTTTAGCTTAATTTCAACTATTCTTTTAGTTTTTTCTCAAAGTGCCCTCGTTTGTTATGACCGGATATTGTTTTTTAAAGCAATGGATGGTAAAAGCGGTGCTTACCTTTGTGTTAAAAATTAATTTACATATTCACAATACTATCAATTTCAATTTACCATTAAAATGAAATCAAAAATTATTTTGACTGCATTATTGTCAGTTTCATTATTCGCCTGTGGTCAGGAAACCCCTAAAGTAAAGCATAAAAAGAGCGCTGCCTCTTCAAAATCGACCGCTAAAAAAGTAAAATTTGCCAATGCAGAAGATCCTATTTGTCACATGAAAACGGAAGATGATATGAAAGATACGGCAGTCTATAAAAATAAAACGTACGGTTTTTGCAGTAGCCTATGTAAGGACGAGTTCAAAAAAAATCCTGAGAAATATGTCCAAAAATAATAAAACCAAAACCGGAGCAAAGAGAAAAGTGATTATTCCGATTGCAATTTTCGCTCTTCTGTTTCTGGGAATAGGGGTAGGAATGGGATATTTCAAGAAGAACCTGTACACGGTAATGAAGGTTCCCGATTTTGAACTCACCGACCAGAACAATAAAAAAATCACCAATAAAGATATGCTGGGAAAAGTATATCTGGTAGAGTTTTTCTTTAGCAGATGTCCTACGATTTGTCCTGTGATGAACCGGAATATGAGGTTTATCGAAGATGAGGTAAACAGTCCTGAATTCGGGATTATTTCAATAAGTATAGATCCGGAAAACGATACACCCGCTGCATTGAAAGAACATGCTAAAAGTGTAGGCGCAAAATCTCCGGACTGGCATTTTCTTACCGGAAACAGAGATTATATCGGAAAGCTGGCAGACCAGTTCAACATCTATGTGGGAGATAAGGAAGACGACAGCGAAAGCCTTAACCACAGCGGAATGATCGCTTTGGTAGATAAAGAAGGAAATATCCGTTGCAGATACAATAAAGATAAAATGCCGATCCTGTATTACTCCGGATTGAATTATGAAGATCTGGAAGGGAAAACTCCCAAACTTAACGGAAAGTATCATCCTGACAGAGAAATATTGATCGAGGATATTAAGAAATTATTGAAATAGAGTAGGGAAAGGAAGATAGAAGAATGAAGCTGGAAGTTTAATGATGAGGATAATGAGGAATGATAGTCATCAATGTAAAGGCTTAAAAGACTGAATGAAATTGAGATCATGGAGTAGAGGAGTCTTAATGCAGAAGCTAATGACGGGGAGAATGATTGGTAGGACTCATGAATGCGGATGATTAAAAAGATGAGATGAAGAAGTATCAATGAAGGATAATCATCTTCCTGCCTCCCTTCTATAAATGAAAAAATATTGTTAAACCATAAAAACAAAACGTTATGAAGATTTTGAAAGTAGCAGCTTTAAGTGCCGTATTTGCCGCACAGTTTGCTTTTGCGCAGTTTAAGCAGACGCCGCTTCCATATGCATACAATGCACTGGAGGGTTCGGTAGATGCACAGACGATGGAAATTCACTATTCAAAGCATGCTGCAGCCTATGTTGCCAATTTGAATAAAGCGATTGCCGGAACACCACAGGAAAAACAAACGCTTTTCCAGATCCTTTCAGGAGTTTCTAAACTTACGCCAGCAGTAAGAAACAATGCAGGTGGACATTACAACCACGAGCTTTTCTGGACAGTGCTTACGCCCGTAAAAAATACACAGCCTTCTGAGAAACTGGCTAAAGCGATTACGGAAACTTTCGGAAGTATGGATGCATTCAAAGAAAAAATCAGTAAAGCAGGTGCAGACCGTTTCGGTTCAGGATGGGCATGGCTTTCTGTAGATAAGAGCGGGAAATTATTTGTGTCTTCTACAGGAAATCAGGATAATCCTTTGATGGATGTTGTGGAAGAAAAAGGAACTCCAATCTTAGGAATTGACGTTTGGGAACACGCTTATTACCTGAAATACCAGAACAAGAGAGCAGACTATCTTGCTGCCATCTGGAATGTGCTTAACTGGAAAGAGGTGAGCAGAAGATATGATGAAGCCGTAAGCAAGAAATAACAGATGAATTTAATTTGCAGCATATTCCTCACTCTTTATATGGTGTTCAGACCTCTGATCCCATTGATGGAGTATGCTGTAAATTATGATTATATCTCCACCGTTCTCTGTATCAATAAAAGCAAACCGGAGCTTCACTGTAACGGAAAATGCTACCTGAGCAAAGAACTTGCAAAGACGAATGATTCCGATTCTTCGCCTTTAAACAAAACTAAAAATTCAGGACAGAAAGTTCTTGATATCTGTACACTCCCTGAAATTACGGGAATCAATAAAGCGGAAAGTTTCCTTTCTGTAAACTTCAATTTTCTCTACGAAACAGCCTATTCTTTTCTGTTTCTCAAACATATTTTCAAACCACCGGTTTTTTAAGTTCAATTTTAATCTTTACCGACCACAAAGAAGATAAAGACTTTTCTTAAGCAGTTTCTCGTACTATTTTAGAAAGCTTAAGTGTTCTTCTATGCAGTTTTTCAATACACTTTAAATTACTGAAGTGTCAAAAAACTTTTGTGCCTTTTGTGGTTATTTTTCACCACAGATTGCACAAATTTTCACAGATGTTTATGCATATCATTCAAGATGAAAATCTTTGATTTTATTAAACTTAAGTGATCTTCTTATTCAAAAGTATTTCAACTTCAAGTAACTAAAGTGTCAAAAAACTTTTGCGCCTTTTGTGGTTAAAAAAAATGAATGTTCACGCATTCAAAAGCATTTCTATTTTAAAAATTCAACTTAAAAAATCAAAATGAAAATTTATAAATTTTTATCATTATTCTTTATTGCCTTTAATTTATTCACTTTATCATCATGCCGAAACAACGATGATGACGATCCGCAGGATACTTCAACCGGAAATCTTCAGATAAAATTTGAAAACGGATTCAATAATCTGGGGGATATCGTACTGAACCAAACTGTGCAGACCTCTGCCGCCGGGCAAAAACACAAATTTTCGACCCTAAAATATATCATCAGTAATATCACTCTGATTGATGAGGGAGGAAATGAATTCAAATACAATGAAAATAATCCCGATAAAGGAGCTTTCATCGTAGATCAAGCCGATGCAGTTGCCGGAGTTATCTATCTTAATCTGAACGGAATTCCGAAAAACAACTACAAAAAAGTAAAATTCGGACTCGGAATCAACCCAAAAGCTTATTTCCTGGGGCAGGATGGGCAGGCAGAATTCTGGGCGAAAGCCAAGCAGAAAGGAATGTCCTGGTCATGGGCAGCCGGTTATGTATTTGTTAAACTGGAAGGGAAATATGGAACCGCTTCCGCAGATACAGAATTTATGAATCATGCCGGAAACATGGGAAACATAACAGCCAATGATATGCCTGATCTTTACCGGGAAATTACGTTGAGCCTTCCTACAACCGCTAGAGTAACTGCAGAGATAAGACCTTCCATTCACATTCTTGCAGATCTTAATCAGTTTCTGAGTGGAACTAAAACCCTTTCTCTTACCACAGGAAATAATATGATGATGGGCTCAGGTCAGCATCTGGTGGATGTCACTAATAATCTTACAACGATGTTTAAAGTAGATCATGTTCATAATGATTAGGATTTTATTAAAAACAATAGTGGTGGTCATTACATTTCTGAGCTGTTTATCCTGTTCAAATGAGGTGATGCAGCCGCTTGAAAAAGATGAGGCCTATTCATTGCAGTTCCCATCTTACTTTCCAGAAATGACTTTCGATGCATCCGGGAATCCGGTGACGAAAAACGGAGTAGAACTGGGTAGAAAATTATTTTACGAAGGAAGGCTTTCCAGAAACAATACCATATCGTGCGGCTTCTGCCATATTCAGGAAAATGCTTTTACACACCACGGTCATAACGTAAGCCATGGCGTAGATGACAGGATTGGAATCCGTAATGCACCACCCATTCAAAATATGGCCTTTCTGAAAAGATATATGTGGGACGGTGTGATTCATAATCTGAACGAACAGCCCATCATTCCGATCACAGATGCGAATGAAATGGACAGCTCAATGCCGGAAGTACTTTCTAAATTAAAAGATGACCCGAAGTATAAAAAACTCTTCATGGCCGCTTATGGTGACGAGAGTATAACCGGAGAAAGAATATTGAAGGCTCTGTCGCAGTTTATGGTCAGCATGATTTCCGCGGATTCGAAATATGACAGGGTTAAACAGGGAAAAGAAAATTTCACTTCTGATGAATCTCAGGGAATGGCTCTTTTTAATCAGAAATGTGCTTCCTGTCACAATGGTGAATTATTTACTGATGAGAGTTTCAGGAATACAGGAATGTATTACAATACCCAGTTCAAAGATGCGGGACGTCATCGCGTAACTCTTGATCAGAAAGACTGGATGAAATTTCGTGTGCCGAGCCTGAGAAATGTAGAATATACTGCGCCTTATATGCATGACGGGAGATTTTACACGTTAGGAGCAGTTCTTAATTTCTATTCAGATAATGTGGAGGATAATCCCAATCTGGATCCGCAGCTGAAACAGAACGGACATATCGGAATTGCGATGAATACTCAGGAAAAGGATTTTATCATCGCCTTTTTGAAAACCTTATCTGATAAAAACTTTATTTCTAATCCAAAATTTGCAGAATGAGCATCATGAACATGAAAAAAATAATTTTTATACTGAGCCTGACATTATCATGGGTCTGTCAGGCTAAAACAATCAAAGACAGTCTGTATATCGCAGATCCAATAAGCAGGATTGTATTGGATGATTGTGATGCTTGCGGCTGTGCAGCAGGAAACGGATCTTCCGGTTTTGAGTCTTTACTGAATCCTCAGTTTATTGGAATCAAATATTTTGCTCAGCATTATAAGGCCAAAGAAAACCTTTTTGTAAAAGATCTCACACAGGATCAGTATTTCAACACCCTGCAGGTTTGGGGAAAAATTCCATTGACAGAAAAACTGAGTGTATACGCCAGCCTGCCCTTTCATTTTCATGAGAAGAAAACCATGCAGGGCGATATCAACATTAATGGAATCGGAGATCTGAACCTGATGGGAATCTACCGGATCATCAGTTCCAAAGATAATTTTCATCAGCTTAACGGAGGTTTGGGCGTGAAAATTCCTTTGGGGAAATTTGATGAAAAAGGAGCTTCGGGTGTCAATCCAAGTTTTCAATTGGGAACGGGAAGCTGGGACTATCAGGCTGCTTTGAACTACAAGTTTCAAAAGAATAAACTGGCTGTACTGGTCAATACAGATTACACCGTAAAAACGGAAAACAAAAAGAACTACCGTTTCGGAAATCAGTGGAATTATGCAGTAACAAGTTTTTATCAGCTTGCAGGAAATGAAAAGACCACTTTCTCTGCCAAAGCTGGACTTCAGGGCGAAGTCTATGATAAAAACAAACAGTTTGACGAGGTATTGCCCAAAACAGCCGGAAGCGCTTTATATGGAAAACTCGGTTTCGAAGCTTCCTATAAAAAGTTCAGTCTGGGTGGTGAAGTCATGCTGCCTGCTTATTCCAATCTGGCAAGTGGCGACATTGAAGCAAAATCCAGATTCAGTGTTTTTATCAATTTTGGAATTTAATCTTGTGGTAACCGGAATCTTGGTGGCTGAGGACCTCGAAGCCACCAAGCACAGGTTATTCCATCTTCAGTAGTATAATTTCTAAACCCCCCGGTGGCTGAGAATCTCGAAGCCACCGGTTTTTATACAATCCCTTCTTTATACGTTTACTTTTTTCCATTAAAAAAAGAGTTTTTAAGATTTTTAATCATAAATAATGTTGTTTAAGACGTTTTTATAGTGCTGATAGTTAATTTATTATGTGATGTATTGCATCTGTTAATTATTTTCTATCTTTGCCGAAATCTGGTGCGCTGTAAAAAGCACTTAAAAGGGAATCCGGTGAAAATCCGGAACAGACCCGCTGCTGTAAGCTCCACATCAAAGTTTTTGAAAATTATATCCACTGTTTTTTAATGGGAAGGATTTCAAAAACGGAGTAAGTCAGAAGACCTGCCAGAAGATAAACGTTTGATGCTTTCGTGGAATAAAGCTTAGGACAACATTGATTCTGTGCAGTAACAGCTGCGCTTTATCTTTGCTATCTTATATCCATTAGCGTCAACAATATTCTCAATGAGCTAATGGTCAGAACATGTATTGCTTCACAGTTTAAAAAAGGCGTTATCACATTATTTGTGGCAGCATCTCAACTTATATTCTCACAATCCGGAGACACCATCAGGGAGAAAACCATTCTTCCTATCCAGCTTTACAAAAAAGATTTTAAAGAAATTCTTCCCGCACAGGTACTTTCCGGAGAGCAGCTTGAAAGACTGAACAGTCAGTCGGTGGCTGATGCTTTACGCTATTTTTCAGGAGTTCAGATCAAAGATTATGGCGGGATGGGCGGCATGAAAACGGTGAATATCCGGAGTATGGGAAGCCAGCATGTGGGTGTTTTCTATGATGGTATTCAGCTGGGAAATGTTCAGAACGGAATCGTGGATCTTGGAAAGTTTTCACTGGATGATCTTGAAGCCATTTCTTTATACAACGGCCAGAAAAGTGAAGTTTTTCAGCCGGCAAAGGACTTCGGATCTTCGGGATCTATTTATCTTCAGCCTAAAATACCTGTTTTTAAAGGAGATCAGAAAACCAACTTAACGGTGAAGCTGAAATTAGGTTCGATCAGTTTGTTTAATCCTTCTTTCCGTCTGGAGCAGAAGCTTTCAGACAGAGTTTCGGCAAGTTTCAGTTCGGAATTTGTACAGAGTGATGGATTGTATAAGTTTAAATACGAAAAGAAAAATTCTGACGGATCTGTTGCCAATGATACCATTGCGAGAAGATATGATTCCTATATCCGTGCGAAGCGTTTTGAAGGGGCTTTAAACGGAACCATTAATGATGGAAGCTGGAGTGTACGTGGATTTGGTTATATTTCCGATCGTGGAGTTCCCACAGCCATTGTTAATAATAATTTCATACCTAAAGGTCAGCAGATGCTGGATGAAAATTATTTTGTCCAGGCCAGTTTTCGTAAAAAATTATTTCCAAAATTTGAAACGCAGATTAAAGCTAAATTTGCCTATGACTACACCCGGTTTTTAGATACGGTGAATATAGCCAACACAGCGCTGCCAATCGATAATTCTTATGTTCAGAGAGAGCTCTATTTTTCCAATTCAAATATTTATTCTATTAATAAAAACTGGGATGTAAGTGCAAGTTTTGACTTTCAGTATAATAATCTCAATGCCAGTCTGAGGGATTTTTCATATCCTACCCGTTATACTTCACTCGTTGCTTTTGCCACGACCTATCAGTGGAACCGTTTTAAATTTTTGGGAAGCGTTCTCGGAACTTTTGTCCACGAAGAAGTGAAAATGAATGCAAAATCTCCTGATAAAACAGAATGGACTCCTTCTGCCTTCCTTAGCTATCAGCCTTTTGAATCAAAAGATTTAACCTTAAGAGCTTTCTACAAAAGAATTTTCAGGATGCCTACTTTCAATGATCTGTATTACACGATGATTGGAAATGTGATGCTGAAACCTGAATATACGAACCAGTACGATGTAGGTTTTACTTATCAGAAACTCTACGATCATCAATTTTTTAAAGGCATCTATGTGAAAGTGGATGGCTATTATAATGAAGTAGAGAACAAGATTATCGCTGTTCCTACCACCAATCTTTTCAGATGGATGATGGTGAATCTGGGTGAAGTGAAAATCATTGGGGCGGACGTGAATGTTCAGGCGGAATTTGATATTAATAAATTGAAACTGAAACCTTTGGTAAGCTATACCTATCAGCGTGCCGGAGATTATACCGATAAAAGTGACGACTATTACGGTGACCAGATTTCCTATGTGCCTTGGCATGCGCTAACCTTTACCATGATGGCGGATTATAAAGACTGGAGTTTCAATTACAGTTTTATGTATACCGGAGAGCGTTATGATGCTCAGCTGAATAATATCAAAGCCAATTATCTTCAGCCATGGTACACGCACGATTTATCTGTTCAGAAAAAATTCAACTGGCATTCTCATCAGATTAAAGCCGGTTTTGAGGTCAATAACGTCCTTAATCAATACTATGACGTGGTCAGGAATTATCCGATGCCCGGAAGAAACTTTAAACTTATTGTAAGCTTTACATTATGAAAAAACTAAACTTTTGCCTGCTGGCTTTTACTCTTTTCTTTCTGTTCTCGTGTAGGACGGATGACAATATAGTTCCTTCGGAAACAAAAGAGGTAAGCACCGGTGAAGATCTGCCTATTAAAGGTTTTTATCTTTTGAACGAAGGAAATATGGGGAGCAATAAATGTACGCTCGATTATTTCGATTATGCGACAGGAACATACCGCAAGAATATTTACGGGGAAACCAATCCTTCTGTGGTAAAAGAGCTGGGTGATGTGGGAAATCATATCATGATCTACGGTAGCAAAATGTATGTGGTAGTGAATGTTTCCAATAAAATTGAAGTACTTGAAGCGAAAACTGCCAAACGAATCAAGACTATACAGCTGCAGAACTGCCGTTATCTGGCTTTTAAAGGCAATAAAGTCTATGCCAGCAGCTACGCAGGTCCCGTTGATCTGAATCCGAACGCTCCTCCGGGAAAAGTAGTGGAAATTGATACTACATCACTAAACATCGAAAGACAGGTGGTTGTAGGGTATCAGCCGGAAGAAATAGAAGTGATGGGCGATCAGCTTTTTGTGGCGAATTCCGGGGGATATATGTTCCCGAATTATGATAAAACCGTTTCCGTCATTGACCTGAATAGCTTTACACAAACTAAGAAAATTGACGTAGCGATTAATCTCCACCGTATTAGAAAGGACAATTATGGAGATCTGTATGTGAGCTCAAGAGGTGATTACTATAACATTCCATCCAGTCTTTTCCTTTTGGATGCTGCTACAGGAACCGTGAAAAAAGACTTTCATGTCGCCGTCAGCGGAATGACAATCGTGAATGACAAGCTGTATTATTATGGTAATGAATTTAACTATAATACCCATACTTATGTCAAGACCTTCGGGATTATTGATGTAAAAACAGAGCAGATCATTTCCAATAAAATTATCGACCAGCAATATGTGGACGAGATCAAAGCTCCTTACGGAATTGCAGTAAATCCTTATACGGAAGACATTTATCTAACGGATGCGAAAAACTACGTGACTACCGGATATGTGTACTGTTTCGACAAGAGCGGAAAATTCAAGTGGAAAACAGAAGGCGGGAATATTCCTGCTCACTTTGCTTTTTTGTATAAATAATCAGATCAGAAAAAATGGAAAGAAAAACGAAACATATTTTAAAGATCCTACTTCTCTCTTTAGTACTGCTGGGCATTGCAGCTTGCAAAAGCGATAGTGAGGAAGTCATAGAAGAAGTCACTTTTCCTACAGAAGTTCTTAAAGAATCATATACTATAGACAGACTTAAGCTTCTGAGTATAGATCCAGAAATTAAAGGTAAGCTGACGTGGAGCATTAATGATGCTGTGATTTCAGATCAGCAGCAGCTGGATTTTGTGAGTGCTACAGTACAGACTTATCCTTTGACATTAAAGGTAGAAATGAAAGGAGCTGTGAAGATCTATAAGTCGACGATTATTGTTAATAAAGAGCTTACGCCTTACAGCAAATATATTTCAGATGTCTTTGAATTCCGTCCGGCTGTAGGCCAGTTTATCAATGAGAATCCGGAATATTTGAACGGAAATACAGAGGCCGATATGATTAAAACAGCAAAAGGAGTATTGGTAGGAGGTAATTCTATGTTCGTTACACTAGGTGGTTTTGGCGGCTACGTTGCTTTTGGTTTTGACCATACTATTCCGAATCTTGAAGGAAGAGATTTCAAAATTTTGGGCAATTCTTTTTGGGGAAATGAGGCTGCTGCCGTTAGAACAGGATCTTGCGAACCCGGAATTATCATGGTTGGCTACGATAAAAATAAAAATGGTAAGCCTGATGAAGATGAATGGTATGAGATCGCCGGCAGCGAATATTTTAAAAATACAACAACTAAGAATTACAGCATAACATACTTAAAGCCTAATGAAAATAAACCTCCCATTTTCGGAAGTGAGCCTTGGCAGACTGATGTGGAGTACATCAAATGGCAGGATAATATGGGGAATTCCGGATTTAAAACAAAAAATGCTTTCCATTCACAAAGTTATTATCCTTTATGGCTATCAAGTGCTTCTTACAGCCTAACGGGAACCAGACTTAAGGATAATTATTACGACCAAAGCGGAGTGGGAAATTACTGGGTGGGAAGGTCTTATGATTATGGGTATGCCGATAATGCCCCGAACAACGATGAAGCCTCAAACATAGATATTTCCTGGGCAGTAGATAAGAACGGAAACTATGTAAAGCTTCCAGGCATCGATTTTATAAAAGTGTATACAGGAATCAATCAGGAAGCGGGCTGGCTTGGAGAAGTTTCTACGGAAGTAGGAGGAGCTTATGACCTGCATCTCAATTAGTAATACGGAAAACAAAATCTAATATATATAATTCAAAAAATGAAAAAGTTTTATCTTTTTACCGTACTGTTTCTGTTTGCGTTCTTTGCGAATGCGCAGATAAAAGTACAGGGCGTACCCAGAAATGATATTCAGGGTACCAGCAGCAATCAGCTGAATACGACAGTAACCACCAATATCAGTTTTTCTGATATTCAGTATTGGGTGGGAAGCGGTACCAACGAAGCGGCTTTCGTGGTACAGTGGAATGACAGCAAAAATCCTGATGCTTTGGTATGGGGATTCAGATGGAACGGAAACGCTACCGGAGAAGACATGATGAAAGCCATCGCGAAGGCAGATCACAGATTTTTTACATTGCTTTATCCGGGAACACAATTCGGAACGGCAATCGGTGGAATGGGCTTTGACCTGAACGGACAGAACAGCAATGCGCTTTACAAAAGCGGAAATATAACCTATCCTTATTATCCTGTAAATGGTATCGTTAATACAGCTGCTTATGATTTTGATGATTATACTGCAGCAGATGCTGCGGATCATTGGGGATCAGGATGGTACAACAGCTACTGGTCATATTGGGTAAAAGATCCTGCAGATGCCGCTTTCGGATATTCAGGAGTGGGTGCTACATCCCGTGTGCTTCAGAATGGGTCATATGATGTGTGGAATTTTAATGCAGGAATGGAGAGTTTCCCCATTTCTTCAACGTTGACGCCGGTATCTCCTTATGTGGCATCAACCAATTTTGCGAATGGATATTTCATGGTGAATGAAGAATGGTTCGGACACACCAATGGTTCTGTGAACTTTATTGACAGTAACGGACAGATCAATTACCGTGTGTATAGCAACGCTAATAACAACCAGGCTTTTGGTGCTACAACGCAATATGGAACAATCTACGGAGATAAATTCTATTTTATTTCAAAGCAGGCTGCAGACGGTGGCGATACACAATATACGCCTGGAGGAAGACTGGTAGTAGCGAATGCACAAACGATGCAGAAAATTGCTGGATTTAATAACATCGGCGGAGGTGATGGAAGGTCATTCGTTGGTGTTAATGAAAATAAAGGATACATCGGAGCTTCGAACGGTATTTTTGTATTTGATATCGCGAATATGCAGGTGGGAAGCCTGATAACCGGAACAGGCGGTGGCGGACAATATGCGGGACAGATAGGAAATATGGTCCGTTCTTCGAAATATGTATTTGCCGTAAAGCAGTCTGCTGGAATTTTAGTGATTGACCCGGCAACTGATACGGTGGTGAGTACCATTCCGGGAGCTTTCCACTCAATTGTTCAGGCAAAAGACGGAAGCATCTGGGCTATTCAGGATCAGAAAGTGGTGAATATTAATACAACGACATTTGTAACGACTCCATATAACATCCCTACAACTAAATATTTAGGATCTTGGGGAGCATGGAATGCAGGAAGCTTTACAGCAAGTAGTAAGCAGAATGTTTTATACTGGAATAACTCAGTAAACAGTTTTGTATCAGGAGCACAAATTGTAAAATTTGATGTAACGACAAAAGCATTTAACGAAAGCTTTGTAACAATTCCCGGTCAGACAGGTACCTATAAGCAAATTCCTTATGGCGCCGGACTTCGTATGAATCCTATAACGGATGAGTTAATCTTAAATACTACAGAAAGTGGCTACGGTGCACACTACCAGAAAAACTGGATCCATACTTTTGATGCAACCGGAGCATTGATCAATACAAAAACGCTTAATGATTATTATTGGTTCCCTGCAGTAGCCGTATTCCCGGATAATACACTTCCTACAGTTAGCAATACATTCCCTTCACAGGTTAATGTGAATAGTGCATCCGTGATTGATCTGAAAACAATCGTTTCTGATGAAGATAATCTTTCATCAGCTATTGTAAAAACAATTAAATCGAACTCAAATCCAGCAGCTGTTTCTGCCGTAATCAACGAAAATGATGAACTTGTTCTGACACCGATTGCTTCAGGAAATGCTGATATCAAGATCGCCTTTAATTCAAACGGTAAAGTAGTTGAGAAAACCCTTACCGTAAACAGTACAGTTTCTGTTTTAGCAACAGCTGAAGTGAAGAAAATTGAGTTCAGTATCTATCCGAATCCGGTGACCGATATTCTTACCATCAAAACTCAGGAGAAAATCCTAAACGTTTCCGTTTATGATACTTCCGGAAAAGTGGTGAATACGCAGCTTAACAATGGCCAGATCAATGTAAGCATGCTTCCGAACGGAGTCTATATTCTGAAGGCTGTAACTGATAAAGCAGTATACCAACAGAAATTAATCAAAAAATAGTTTTCACAGTCTATTTTATTTCAAGGAATCGGCGGCCCGGAGGGCCGCCGATTTTTTTTGCCTACAAGAAGGCAAAAAAAAACTCCAGCAGGCTGAAAGCCTGCCGGAGTTTTAATAAGTCCTGTTTCTTAGTTCGTAATTCTGATCTTACGGGTGTAAGTCTTTTTATCTTTTGCTTCCACCGTCAGGATGTAAATACCTTCTGGTTGTGGAGTAGACAGTTCAAAAGTATTTGATTTCAGGGTAGAGCGATGTACTTCTTTTCCTGAAGTATTTCTTAGGGTAACTTGGGCCCCTTCTAATGGAACGGTCCCACCCAGAGTAACCTGTCCGGCTTTGCTGTAAGCCATGATCGTAGAAAGGGGATCCTGGTAAGCATAATACACTCTGAATCCACCACCAAGACTTAATACACCACCGCTCAGTCTGATTTTAACGGCGTTATATGAGCTGGCAGGAGTAAGTTCAATCGTTGCTCTGTTTGGAGTGTCTGCTAGCTTCAGTAAACTGGCGGATATCATTTGGCTGTCATTGTTGGCTGTCGTTCCACTCATCGTTTCTATGTACACACCGCTTAACAGCTGAACTGTCAGAGGAATGTTATTCGTTCCGATACCGATGACCAATTTAGTGTTGATTCTCACTTCAGGGAATCTTAGGGTCTGTTCAACGCCTCCTAATAAAACGGTACCCATGACCATGGTAGAATAGTTGTCTTCGTTGTCTCCCACGGCATTCAGGGGATTCTGTACGCCACATCCCAGACATACTCCATATACATTGGAGTGCTGATCGTTGGCGTAGATTCTGCTTTGTGCCTGTGAATTATTCGATTGGAATAAAAAGGCTAAAAATAATGCGGCCTGAAAAAGGCGGCTCTTGGAAAGTAGAATAGATTTCATACTATAGAGATTTAAGGTTAATGTTTTAACCAAATTTAAGCATAAAAGTATATGTATACAATATTATCTCTATAAAATGTGAAATATATAATGATTCCTTAATCTTTGGTTTATTGCTCGCTGAAAAATACGAGGATCAGGAACGGGTAAAATACGATTATGTTAATCCCTTGTAGTTTTATTTTGAGTCTATTTTTTTCGCCCTTTAATATTAGGTAAGAAAGCTGTGATAATACCGATAAGAGGTAAAAATGCACAAATTCTGAATACATATTCGATTCCCGTATCATCTGCTACAGCTCCTAGCACAGCAGAACCGATTCCGCCCATTCCAAACATAAACCCGAAAAATAGTCCGGCGACCAATCCAATTTTATTAGGCATAAGATCGGTAGCATAGACAAGAATGGCAGAAAATGCTGATGCGATAATTAATCCTATCAAAACAGCAAATGTGATAGTCCATCCCAGTGAAAGGTAAGGAAGACAAAGGGTAAAAGGTGCTGCTCCAAGAATAGAAGCCCAAATGATTTTTTTTCTTCCATATTTATCCCCCAATTTTCCACCTAGGATAGTTCCTATGGCCACAGCGGCAAGAAACATGAATAAATACAGCTGAGAATCCTGTACGGAAATATGAAATTTATCAATCAGGAAGAACGTAAAATAGTTCGTCATGGATGCCAGATAAATGTATTTGGAAAATACCAAAGCCAACAGAATGGTGATAGAAAATAGAACCTTTTTTCGGGAAAGCTGTATCTCAATAATGTTATCCGGATGTTTGGTTGATTTCTTAAGTGATAATCTTTCTGCATACCAGTTTCCGATTCTCCACAAGACGATGATTCCTATAAAAGCAGCAATCGCAAAAAGAGCGACATAACCCTGTCCCAAGGGAAGTATAATTAATGCAACCAATAAAGGCCCGATAGCACTTCCCGAATTTCCGCCTACCTGAAAAATAGATTGAGCCAATCCTTTTTGTCCGCCGGATGCCAGTTGGGCAACTCTCGAAGCTTCAGGATGAAAAATAGACGATCCCATCCCAATCAATCCAACGGCAATCAGAATCACATAATATTGATGGGCTGCGGCCAGAAGTAATAAACCGGCCATTGACAGTCCCATTCCTATGGCTAAAGATCTGGGATTGGGCTTTTTATCCGTATAAATTCCGACAAACGGCTGTAAAATAGAAGCCGTAAGTTGGAAGACCAGCGTAATGATTCCGATTTGAGCAAACGATAAGTGGAATTCACCTTTCAGAATAGGATATAATGAAGGAATAGTCGATTGAATCAGATCATTCAGCAAATGTGAAAAGCTGATCATAAATAAAATAGGATAAACAATTTTAGTGGTATCAATGGTTTGTGTCTGTACCTTTTCCATAATGTAGTCTTTAATTCATCAGGTCATCTGATGAATTTTGTTATAAATTTAATGTTTAGTATACTTTTTCAACAATGAGCTGAGCAATGCGTGCAGCTGTGTCGGAATCTTTATTTTCAATAGCGTTATAAAGATCAGTATGTATTTTTTGAGAAAGTTTAAAAGAGTCTGTATTGTTATTGTGACTGCTTTCAAAAGTTCTTAGGATATGTTTGCTTGCAATTCTGTAAATTTCTTTCAAAAGAGTATTCCCACAAGCTTCAGCAATGGATATATGGAAATTAATGTCTGCCTGATAGCATTCCAGTGCCTGGTTTTCTTTTGCGAATTGATCTCTGAGATCCAGATGCATTTTGATAGTCTCCAATTCCTTCTCACTTCGGTTAGCCGCCGCTTTCGCTGCAATCTTTGAATCTAAGAGCGAACGAACCTCATACACTTCATTGAATTCAGCATTACTGATCTGATCTTCCAGTGATTCCTGGATATTCTTAGAAGTTACAAAGGTACCTACACCTTGTTGCACACTCAGAACTCCCTTTATCGATAAAATTTTTATAGCCTCACGGATGCTGGATCGGCCGACACCATATATTTTCATCAATTCCGGTTCAATCGGAAGTTTATCACCTACAGCGTACTCTTCATTGGTGATCCCCTGAATTAATCTTTCTGCGACTTCCTGAGCTAATGATTTTCTTTGAATTTGCATATACATCTTATCATCTGATGAATGCAAAGGTATGACTTTTTTAAAATATTTAACTATAAATTTTAAAAGGATGTATTGAGCTTGAAAAAAGGATAAGATGGATGAGTAGCTCAGCAAACCCTGTCAAGGTTCAAAACCTTGACAGGGTTAAACACTGGAAATAACCTAAGTAACTAAAGAAGATAAAACTATTTTATTTTTTTAAATTCAATATTAAAAAGATTTGATCCGGATAATATAAACTTCGTGACTTCATTATTTTGATCATACTTAAAATCAAGTTGCCCGAAATAATCAGCTGTGGAGTAGAAGCTTTTATTGTTTAACGGATACAGTTCAATATCACCATTCAAAGGGTGTTTTGCGATAAGTTTATTGTTTTCAATGACGAGCTGATACGTTGTATTAAATTCCTCATTCCTGTAGAAACCAACTAATTTGTTCAAAGCGATTTTCTCTGCTTTAGGAAGATTCAGGTTCACCTTTTTTGCAGTGTAGGTAAAATCTGCTATTCTAAGGACAACCGAACCGCTATGAAAGGTTAAACTTGCTGTTGGAATAGAGGTAATCTTAAATTTGCTGTCCCCAATGATCTGAAGCGGTTCCTTGCCTTTTCGGTTATAGGTTCCCACAGAAAGATCTTTCCCTTCCGTCGATATTTCAAGAAAGTTTCCAGGACTAAATTCATAAACTCCCTCAAATTTTTTAAGCTCAGCTGGAGTGTAAGTTGTTTTTTGCGGAAGGGGAGGAAGTATCTCCTGATCTTTGAGAAAAAAGTCTAACAATTGATAAACAATCTGCAAACCTTCAAATCCTTGCTTATTGCCTAACATGACGATAGAAAACTGTTGAGAAGGAACGTGTAAAATATAAGAACGATAGCCGACAGTGCCACCACCGTGAAATACTAAGTCCAGACCTTTGTATTTTTCGGTTTGCAGTCCCAATCCATATTCTATGGTTTTGCCGTTACTGAGCACGGTACTCTTTTGCATGGTATGATAAAGCTCGCGGCTTCCCTGTATTGGATGTTGAAAATTAATTGCCCATTGACACAAGTCATTCAGTGTCGTATAAATATTGGATGAGCCATCCACCATTTGCGCAATAGGAAACTTAAAAAAAGTATTCCCCTTTGGCCGGTAGGATTCTGCTGCGTTTGGAATGATTTTATCAGGGTCATCTAATGCCAAGGTGTTTTTCATGTGCAAAGGATTAAAAATGTATTCCTTTGCGATTTGGTTAAAATCCTTTTTGTAAATCCTGTGGAGAATTTCAGCGAGAAGCGTAAAACCGGTATTATTATATTGGTATTTTTCTCCGGGAGGGAAGTTGGTGCTTTTAATTCCCAAAAGAGTATGTACTCCTTCTTCATTGGTTACTTTAAATTCATCTCCAAAACCCTGCAGTTTTTTTATTTCCGAAAAATTGGGTAATCCATGGGTATGATTAGCCAATTGACGGATCGTAATTTTATAAGGCAGATGCTTCAGTTCCGGCAGATAGGTTCTGATATCATCATCTAACGATAACTTTCCTTCCTTCTCAGCCAAAAGAGCAATAAAGGCGGTAAACTGTTTGGAAACGGAGGCTATATTAAAAGCCGTAGAATCTGTGATCGGAGTTTTATTTTCCAGATTGGCCAGTCCGTAGGTTTTCTTATAAATGACTTTTCCGTCTTTTATAATGGCAACGGCCATACCCGGCGCGTTTTCCCGTTTATAGATATTCAGCAGAGAGTCTGTTCTCGTGATCGGATCTTTTTGTTTGAATTGGGCGGAGCATAGTCCGGAACTTAATAAAGTGAAAAGGATCAGTGTCCATTGGATTGGTAGCTTCATTTGATTTAATTTTTAAATGATGAAGCAAATCTGAAAATTTACAGTGGGATAAATATCCGACTATCGGAAACCGGACTGATTTTAAATCATAAAAACAGTCCGAATTAAAATCGGACACGCCTAAATGGTTGATTTTCTGTAATCTGTAGGGGTTAAGTTAGTTTCCTTTTTAAAAGCAGTATAAAATGAAGATTTCGAGTTGAAGCCTACTTCATACAATACTTCCAGTACGGTTAGCTGCGATTGTTCCTTCAGAAGAGTTTTTGCATCGTTAATTCGGAATTCATTGATAAAGTCGAAAAAATGCTTTCCGGTATGTTGATTGATCAGCAGGGATAATTGCTTTTCGGGTAGATGAATTTGTTCAGCCAGTTTCTGCAACGTCAGTTTGTCATCCAAATAAGGCTTTTCAGTTTCCATGAATTGGAGAAGACTTTTCAATTGCTCCGGTTGTTTCTTTACTTCATTTTCCGATTGTACAGGAGTCAGATCTTTGTTGATCCCGGCAAACAGATTTGGTCGGTATAGAGCATTCAGCACAAACCAGGTGATCACAGATAAGACAAACACGGAGGTGAGCGTAAATAAGTAGTTATAGACAGGACTATCGTTGTCAACAAAACCTCTGATAAGAACGAAGATATTTCCAATGACAAAAAGGACAGTGGTTTGCATCAGCCATTTGTAGGTAAGATGATGATTGCTGGAATAATTTTCCTGATATAGTTTTCTGAAGTTTCTCAACACCAGAAATACAGCAATGATGTAAAAGTAATACTGAACGACAGAGATCACATCAAATATCTTGTAATCCTGTTCTGAAATTCCTGTTATGCTGAAGAAGCAAAAAACGAATAAAAACGGGAGCCCATGCAAAAGATGTTTTTTATGAAGCTTGAAATTATAATAACAGGCTGAGTTGACGTATAAATAATATAAAGGCATCTGCAGCAGAACGCTGGCCAGTTTCCCTCCTTTGATTATTCTGGAATCAGGCGGTGATAGGAAAAGCCCGGAAAAATCTATCACAGATACCAGGAGAAAAGCAGCAAATAGATAATCAGGTAATTTTCTTTCGGATTTTGCGGTGATCAGGAAAATACTTAACAGTAAAAACAAAAAAACAATAATCTTACCTAAATCGTTAATGAATGCCATGTTTTTATTTTGAATACTACAAAACTACAAATTATACTTTCTCTTCTGAGAATAAATATGCAGATCAATGGCTATAGCCCATTTTTTAAACCCGATGTGCCAGGTATTGATGAATTTCGTTTACTGAAATGATGACTGAAGTTGAAACCAAGCCGGAATTTAAAAAAATACAATAGGTTTTGGACAAGACCATGTATGAATAATTTCAAGAAAATCCGAAGTCGTAAAGCACAAAAAAACTCTGATAAAAATACCAGAGTTTTTTGTTGTTAAGTAGCCCGTAGGGGAGTCGAACCCCTCTTACCAGAATGAAAATCTGAGGTCCTAACCGATAGACGAACGGGCCATCTACCAAACTGTAAATAAAATACCTACAGGGTTAGTTTTTTGTTTTTATAAGTTTCAACTCTTAGTATAACCACCCGGTTAGTAGTGATTAAGTTTTGTAGCCCGTAGGGGAGTCGAACCCCTCTTACCAGAATGAAAATCTGAGGTCCTAACCGATAGACGAACGGGCCTACTATGCTGTTACGCTAATTTATTAACGTGCTTTGCCAATTTGCTTTTCAAGTTAGCAGCTTTGTTCTTGTGGATGATATTTTTCTTAGCTAATCTATCCAACAAAGCGATAACTTTTGGAAGTTGCTCCGTAGCTGCAGCTTTATCTTCCTCATTTCTCAAAACTTTGATTGCTGTTCTAGCAGTTTTGTGGTAGTATCTGTTACGAACTTTTCTAACTTCGTTTTGTCTAATTCTCTTTAGTGCTGATTTATGATTTGCCATATCGTTCAAATGTGAGTGCAAAACTATAAACTTTTTTTTAATCTGCCAAATTTATTTTTAAAATTTTTCAATTTTCTTCTGACAGGTATTTTCTGAGTTTATCTATTGCTTGTTCTATTTTTAAATTCTCTTGTTCTCGTTCTATTTTCTTGATTGTGCTACTTAACATAATCATTGCGTTGTTCCATTCTCCAGTGGTGTTGGTGAAGGTAAGTCCATCAATTGTTACTTCAAAGGCGACCCTTTCTCCAGTCCTGTAAAGTCTGAAACTTATTTTATCATCCCTGCCTGTAATCCCGTCTTCATTGATTTGTAAATCGTAACTTTTTGGGTTAGAGTGGATTTTCTTAAAAAGAAGTTTTGCTTCTTGTATTTTTAAATCCGGCATGATATCAAATTTGGTAGCCTATAGGAGAATCGAACTCCTGTTGCAAGGATGAAAACCTTGAGTCCTAACCACTAGACGAATAGGCCAAATTTTGAGGTTGCAAAAGTAATGATTAACTTTTTAACTTCAAAATTATTTTATAAATTATTTAAAAACTTTTTGAATAATCGTATTCTTGATTCCCTTGGTTTCAAGGTCTTTTTGGAGCTTTACAGCATCCTCCAAAGTGAATACTTTTCCATACGTATAGTAGAAAACTCCGTTCTCTTTGTTGCGTTCTACATCCTTCAGTGTCTGTAAGATAAATGAGTTTCCGTTTAGCTTTTCGCCCGTATAAACCTCAATAGTATAGTAGCCAGAAAGCAGTTTTTGATTAGGCATAAATCCTACCGCATAGGCATTTCTGAACCCTGCATCTTTGGCTGTTTTTAAATTGATGTCTTTTACCGAAGCCATGTTTGTAACCCCATAATAATATTTGTACTGTCCGTTATCTTTAAGAGGAAGAATGTAATTCAGACCTTTTAAAGCCGGATCTCCGTCGTTGTATTTCGTAGGTGAACTAAGCAGTAAAATTCTGAAATCATTTTTCAGAGGAGACTCTGCAGGCTTCTCAGGTTCAGGTTTTTTCACTGAAATTGATCCTCCTGTTTTTCGGTCAATGGCTTTTTTATAATCGATGATGGCGTTATAGATACTTTCTGAGATTTCGCTCTGACCCTTTTCAGAGGCCAGATAGTGGCTTTCCTCAGGATGGTTGATGAATCCTGTTTCTATCAGTACGGAAGGCATCGCATTCATACGGAGAACGTGAAGGTTCTTCTGAAAAACACCTCTTGAAAATCTTTTATCTTTATTCACGAAATTATCTTCCACCAATCCGCCAAGCAGTAAGCTGGACTCCAGATATTTATTTTGCTGCAGTTTCAGGGCGATAAGAGATTCCGGTGAACTTGGATTATAAGAACCGAAGGTCTGTTTGTCTTTTTCATCCAGAAAGATCACGTCATTCTCTCTTTTTGCCACTTCCAGGTTTTCGTCATTCTGATTCGGTCCCTGTACATAGGTTTCAGTTCCGTAAGCGGTAGGTCGCTGCGAAGAGTTACAGTGAATAGAGACAAAAAGATCAGCTTTACTTCTGTTCGCCAGGTTGGTTCTGTCCGAAAGAGAAGGATATTCGTCAAATTTACGGGTGTATATTACTTTGAAATCTCTGTTTTTCTCCAACATTGACCCAACTTTTAGGGTAACGGCTAGCGTAACATCTTTTTCTGCGACCCTTCCAATGTCTGCATAAGATCGGTTCGCTCCATGGTCACTTCCCCCATGCCCAGCATCTAAAACGATCGTAAACTTCTTTTGCGAAAAGATTAAAGTGCTCGAGAAAATAAGGAGAAATGATAAAATTATTTTAAAATTTTGTTTGTGCATCTTACAGTTTTAAAAATTATATTAATTTTGAGCCTTAATTATATAGAACAAAAATTGGCCAAAACCGTCCTCAAAAATATATTACAAATTTTAATTATCCTAATTTTTAACAATTTTTTAGCACAAAAAACACCTGAAAAATTGCCTAAAAATGTGGTTAATGATACTATTTCCAAAAAGGATACCATTGTTGTAAAAAAGGAATCTTTAGATGATATTCTCCACACAAAAGCGGATGATCAGCGAAGAGATGTCCCAAAAAAGATGACATTCCTCAACAAAAATGCCCAGGTAAAATACCAGGATATGCAGATTGATGCGGATTATATTTCTATCGACGACAATAAAAATCTCATCTATGCCCGTGGAAAACAGGACTCCCTTGGGAAGATTATTGAACCCGTAATTACCACTCAGGCGGGGAAAAAATATGAAACCAATGAGTTCAGCTACAATACCAAAACAAAACAGGCTATCGCATTTAATGCGAGAACTGAAGAAAACGAAGGGGTAATCACGGCGCAGAAAACCAAAAAGTATAACGATTCTGTTTTCGCCATGAAGAATGCCGATTACACGACCGATGAATATTACATCAAGAAAAAAGATACCGCATCAGATTATTTCATGCGTGCCTCCAATATCAAGCTGATCAAGACTAAAAATAAATCACAGATCGTTACCGGACCTATCCAGATGTATATCGAGAAGGTTCCGACTCCTCTGATTCTGCCGTTTGCGATCCTTCCGTTTTCAGACAAGAGGGCAGCCGGTATCCTGATCCCGAGTTTCGGGGAAAGGGAAGATGTAGGGTTTTTCCTCAACGGGCTGGGGTACTATCAGCCTATAGGGGAGCATTTTGACCTTAAGGTACTTGCCGATATTTATACCAAAGGAAGCTGGAACATACGGCCACAGATGAACTATCTGAAAAAATACAGGTATTCCGGGACATTTACAGCAGATGTCGGAACGATGGTACGTGGAATAAAAGGGCTGGATGATTATAACAAAAACAGTACATACAGAATTGCATGGACACATACTCAGGATTCTAAATCCAATCCTTTTCTGACTTTCAGTGCTTCAGTGGATATCGTAAGTACGAAGTTTTACAACAATAACCTGAACAATAATTATATTTTCAACCAGAACGTCCTGAACACGCAACAGAATTCAGCGGTAACGATAACCAAAAGGTTTTTGAAACTGCCGATTACGATTACAGGATCTGCGTCATACGCTCAAAACTTTGCAACCGGACTGGCCGATCTTCGTCTTCCCCAGATGAACGTAGCGATCAATCAGTTTTATCTGTTTAAATCTAAAACAGGCGTAAGACAGGGACTTCTTGAGAATATTACAGTGAATACAGGTTTCAACCTGACCAATTTTGCAAGCACTCAGGAAAATGAGCTTTTTACAAAGGCGATGTGGGACAAAATGCAAACAGGACTTAAGAATAATATTGCCTTAGGAACCAATACAACGGTAGCGAAATATTTCACATTCAGCTTAAGTGCCAATATTGATAACGCATTAACGACCAAAACACTTAAAAGACGTTATGATCCTATAAAAACGGTTGATGTGGATGAAATTCAAAAGAATATTGCAGGATATTCTACCTTCTCTACTTCTGCCAGTCTTCAGACTACGCTTTACGGAATGCTGAAATTCAAAAAAGGATCTGCTGTAGAAGCGATAAGACACATGATGACGCCGAGTCTTAGCTTTACGTATTCACCGGATTTCTCCAGTCCTGGTTTCGGATATTATAAAAACTATTATAATGCGGAAGGTGCTTTGACTCCTTATTCTATTTTTGATAAAGGAATTGTAGGAAGCCCGTCAAGTGGAGTAGTAGGAGCTTTAGGTTTCAATATCGGGAACAATATTGAAATGAAAGTGAAGTCTAAAAGTGATTCTACAGGAGTGAAAAAAATTAAGATCTTCGAATCACTTAGCTTATCAGGGAATTATAACTTTGCCGCAAAAGATCACCCGTGGTCTGTATTCAGTATCAACGGGCAGTCCTCTTTCTTCAATAATAAATTAAGCGTAAACACCAGTCTTTCACTGGATCCTTATAGAATTGATTTTGCTCCGGGTGCTACGCAGGGAATAAGAACGGAAGAGTTCGGTCATTTCAGTGTACAGGGATTCAACGTACAGCTTTCTTATCCTTTGAGCAGCGAGATATTCGGCGAGAAAACAGATTATGCTAAAAAGTATCCTGCAAAAGGAGAAGTGAGAAATGAGAATTATTATTTTGATGATGATAATTACGCTCATTTCGATCAGGCCTGGACTTTAAATATCAATGCAAACTACGCTTATTCAAAAGGGACATCCTTACTTGGAACCAAAATTGCTTCTGTAGGTCTGGACGGTAGTATTAAGCTGACTCCTTACTGGAATATCAACGGAAGTACGCATTTTGACCTTGTGACGAAAGATCTGGCTTATACCAGAATCGGATTCTCAAGAGACCAGCGAAGTTTTACGATCAACTTTAACTGGGTGCCTTTCGGACAGTATAAGGTATATGACTTCTTTATCGGGATCAAAGCCAACATCTTAAGTGATGCACTGAAGTACAAAGACAGAAGTTTTACACAGCCTAACGCACCTTTCTAATATCAGATTGACTATTGTAAATATAAATTTTATATTTGCAACCAAAATAAATTCAATGAATCACTGTTAACAAAATTGGTTAGCAAACGAATACACGACATAGTGATTGCATATGACTTTTGAAAAAATAAATACCCATATATGAAACAAATAATCAATACAGTTAATGCACCTGCAGCCATCGGGCCTTATTCACAAGCTAATATGGCGAACGGAATTTTATATATTTCCGGACAGATTCCTGTAGATCCTGCAACTGGTAAATTGGTAGAGGGAATTGAAAAGGAAACACATCAGGTGATGAAAAACCTTGAAGCTGTCCTTACTGAAGCTGGAATGACTTTCAAAAACGTAGTAAAAGCAACCATCTTCCTTAAAAGTATGGATGATTTTGCGGTAATGAATGATATTTATGCTTCATATCTTGATGCAGACAGCTATCCGGCCCGTGAAACTGTACAGGTTTCTTGTCTGCCAAAGAATGTTGATATTGAAATTTCTATGATTGCACATCAGGATTAATGAATTTTATTAGAAATACAGTTGCGGTTCTGGTAGGTCTTGGTATAGCGGGGCTTATTATCACTCTTGGTATAAGGGTGTTTCCGCAATGGATCACTTTCGAAGCTTTTGCCCCTTTTGAGCACTGGCAGAGATTTCTTTTCAGCATGAAAAATGATAATGCATTTTTTGGGTTTCTGCTGTTTATTTCCGGGCTTGGATCTACGATTGGGGGAGTAGCTACTGCTCTTATCGTGAAGTACGCTAAAGTGGCTTATGCTATTCTTATCGGCTTCATTATGCTTTTCATTGCCATGCTGGATGTTATTATATTTCCATACCATCCTACGTTTTATAAGATTTCTATTTTCCTTACATTTTTCCCGTTCTCGTGGATAGGAGGAAAGATTGTAGAAGTTATTTATGAGCGGAACAAGAAAAAAAGGATCGCTGAGAAAATGAATAAAACCAAATAAAAAAAACGCTGCAGATTCTGCAGCGTTTTTTTTGATATGAAAAGACTATTGTCTGTAATTTATTAAGGCATTTTGAAACCTTTGGTATAGATTCTTCCGTAGTCATCCACAAACTTCACCTGTACATTACCCTGGTATTTATCCAGTACCTTTTCTACATCTTTCTGTGAATTCACCGGTTTACCATTGATCTCGATAATGATGTAGTTGTCTACGATTCCGATCTTAGCCATTTCGCTTCCTTCGCTTACGTTTTTAGCAACTACACCGCTGTTCAGTCCGTATTCCGTTTTGAACTTTTCAGTAAGCGGATCAAAGTCAGCTCCTATTTTTTCAGTTACGCTCAGATCAGCTTTTGTTCTGGTGGTCGTTCCTCCTTTCTGGTCTTTAAGCGTTACCGTAGTCGTACTTTCTTTCCCATTTCTTGAATAAGTTACCTGAACTTTATCACCTGGACGTTTGCTTCCGATAGACATGGAAAGATCCGCAAAATCTGTAATGTCGTACGTGTCAATTTTAGTGATGATATCTCCTTTTTTCAGACCTGCATCTTCTGCGCCACTGTTATCTCCAAATCCTGTCACATAAACTCCTGAACCTACTTTAAGAGTGGTTTTAAACTGCTTATTGTATGCTGTTACCTGCTGATCGCTGGAAAGGTCTAATGATGAAACGCCTAAGAAGCCTCTTTGTACGATTCCGAATTTCTTGATGTCCTCAACGATTTTTCTTGCTAAGTTAGCAGGAACCGCAAATCCATATCCCTGATAGTATCCCGTCGTAGACTGGATCGCAGAGTTGATCCCGATCAGATCACCATTAACGTTTACCAGCGCTCCTCCTGAGTTACCCGGGTTAATTGCTGCATCGGTCTGAATAAAGCTTTCAATTGGGTTGGTCGCTTTCCCCTGACCTCCTAAGATCCCGATTCCTCTTCCTTTAGCTGAAACAATACCTGCGGTTACTGTAGAATTTAATCCAAGTGGATTTCCTACGGCAAGTACCCATTGTCCAACTTCAATATTGTCTGAATTGGCAAAATTTAAATAAGGAAGCCCTTTTTCTTCGATCTTAAGTAAAGAAATATCGGTGTTCGGGTCAGTACCTACAAGCGTTGCGATATAAGATTTCTTGTTGCTTAAAACAACTTCCAGTTTATTCGCTCCTGCTACCACGTGGTTGTTGGAGATGATATATCCGTCCGGTGAGATGATCACCCCGGATCCCATTCCCGATGGCATATTATCGGGAGCTTGCTGCTTCTGTCTCTGCTGTCCTCTTCCTCCGAAAGGATCTCCGAAGAAGTAATCAAAGAGATCCTGTTCCGAAGCTCTGTTCGTTGATCTGCTCTGATAGTTTTTAATCGTTACTACGGCTGGAACAGTCGTTTTTGAAGCCTTTACGAAATCATCACCCACAGTTCCGGTGTTCATTCCTACGAATGATGCATTAGGTGCTGCTGTGGTGAAGTAAGACTGGTCGCCATTGTTGGAATGCTGACCGAAATATTGTAATGTCCCAACGGTAGTAGCTCCGGAGACAATTCCCACTACTGCAAATGGTAATAGTTTTTTTAAAGTACTCTTCATTGTATATCTTTCTTTTTTTATTTATTGATTTTTTTTGTTTTAACGTAAACAAATTTAATGCTAAATAAGTAAGCAATTAGCATACTGTGTTTCAATTTTAACTAAAATTTAACGGCTATTATGTCATTTTATGCATTATGTCATAATTACGAATAATGTATTAACAAAACTTAAAAAAATATTAAAGCCAAAATGTGACATTTTGTAAGCTGGAGAAGGATAAAATGTCATGATTAAGGTACGAAAATTTATCTGAAAGTCTTTCATTCATCATCATCCGGTAACTCATTCATCATTACTTCCTGTTCATGACTCATATCATGACAAAGTCATTCAATTGAAAAATCATTATATTTGCAAAAATATTTTTCTCACTTAAAACGTTTATAGCATGCAACTGTATAACACCTTAAGCGCAGAAGAAAGAGCTCAACTTATTGATGAAGCTGGTAAGGAACGCCTTACATTGTCTTTCTATGCGTATGCCAAAATTAAAGATCCCAAACAATTTCGCGACGAATTATTTATAGCCTGGAATGCCCTTGATGCACTTGGCCGTATCTATGTTGCTCATGAAGGAATTAATGCTCAGATGAGTGTTCCTGCGGATCAGTTTGAGGCGTTTCGTGATACACTGGAAGTATATGATTTTATGAAAGGAATCCGTCTGAATGTAGCGGTTGACCAGGATGATTATTCTTTTTTAAAGCTGACCATCAAAGTGAGACATAAAATCGTTGCCGATGGTTTGAATGACGATTCTTTTGATGTAACCAATAAAGGAATTCACTTAAAAGCACAGGAATTTAATAATTTACTTGAAGATCCCAATACGATTGTCGTAGATTTCAGAAATCACTACGAAAGTGAAGTAGGGCATTTCGAAGGAGCTATTACTCCTGATGTGGAAAATTTCAGAGAAAGTTTACCAATTATCAACGAGCAGTTACAGGATTTTAAAGAAGATAAAAATCTATTGATGTACTGCACCGGCGGAATTCGTTGTGAAAAAGCCAGTGCCTATTTCAAACACCAGGGCTTTAAAAATGTGTACCAACTGGAAGGCGGAATTATTGAATATACCCGTCAGATCAAAGAAGAAGGTATTGAAAGTAAATTTATCGGAAAGAACTTTGTGTTTGATCACCGATTAGGGGAACGAATTACAGAAGATATTATTTCGCAGTGTCATCAGTGTGGGAAACCTTGTGACAACCATACCAACTGTTCCAATGATGCCTGTCATTTATTGTTTATTCAATGTGACGAATGTAAAGAAGCCATGGAAAACTGTTGTTCTACAGAATGTCTGGATATCAGTCATTTACCTTTAGCTGAACAGTTAGAACTAAGAAAAGGAGTACAGGTTGGAAATAAGGTTTTCAGAAAAGGAAAATCTGATGCTCTGAAATTTAAAAATTCAGGAGATTTACCTGATAAACCTTTAGCGAAAGTTGAAGCCAAAAATATCCGCCAGAAAATAGCCATTAAAAAAGTACTGGTTGGAAAGGCAGAACATTATTATACAAAATCGAAAATCGGACAGTTTTTAATTGAAAACAAAGAACTTTCAATAGGCGACAAAGTCTTGATTTCAGGACCGACAACCGGTGAGCAGGAACTTACCATTACTGAAATTCATGTAAATGGAGGTCCTTGTGAAACGGCTAAAAAAGGAGATCAGATCACTTTTGAAATTCCGTTCAGAGTCCGTTTGTCTGATAAATTGTATAAAATTATACAGCCCTCTGAAAACGTATAAAACGATTGAGTCATGCTAAAAGCTGAGCTTAGAAAAAAATATATGGAGAAAAGAAAAGCCTTGTCAGTTGATGAGGCTTTCTTGTTATCCGGGAAAATATTAAATCATTTTCTAGATTATTTCAGGCCTGAAAAAGGGCAGAAGGTACATGTATTTATGCCAATCAAAAAGTTCAATGAAATAGATACAGAAATCTTTATTAATGCTTTTTTAGCGAAGGGTATCCGTGTTTTCGTTCCTAAAGTTGTGGCAGATGATCTTATCTCCGTAGAAATTACTGAAGATACTGTATTTGAAACCAGCAGGTGGGGCATTTCCGAGCCCGTTTCCAATAAAGATTCCGGAGAACTTCATTTTGATTTTGTAATCACACCTTTATTGTATTGCGATCATAAAGGAAATAGAGTAGGCTATGGAAAAGGCTTTTACGACGGATTTTTCCAAAGTATTTCTGCGGCATCCAAAAAAATTGGTGCTAATTATTTCGGTCCGGATGAATCTATTGATGATGTCTGGGAAAATGATATTCCCCTAGATTATTTGGTAACTCCCACTGAGGTGCTGTCTTTCTTCAATGGAGCAGAATAGAAATCTAAGAAATAAAATTTAAATTCTTTTTTAATCATCGGGGTGGAAAGTAAAATGTATTGGGCGTTTTTTTCAAAAGTTCCCAAAGATTTATTTTTTGCATCAAAATATTCCAGATTGAATTTAGCGTAATCCAATGTATCCTTTTTATAGAATTCTTTGTAAACATTCAGGCTGTTTACCTTCACAGATTTTACTTTCAGACTGTCCAGTTCTCTTAAAAGCTTTTTAAACGTAAGAGAGTCGGGTTTGTGAAAATAACTTTCCATCTGTGAAAAAATCACGGTATCAATCTCTGTATTTCTGTTGCCGGACAAATATAAAGTAGACAGGTCAAGAAGTTCCTGTACTTTTTGTTTTGTTATGGAATTAATGGCTTGCATGCTGTCCATCTGTACTGCCGGATAGCTTTTTACATTGGTGCTGTTTCTCAGTTTATCCAGATCGCTTACTTCAGTCTTTTTATTATTGCAGGAAACAAATGCTAAAAAAAGTACTGCGAAAATTAAAAACTTATTTATTCTCTTCATCTGTGGATGCAATTTTAAATTTAATAGATACTATTTTTCCTTTACTGTCTTTCTTCATCTCTATGACATTAAGGTTTTTCAGAGATGTAGTAGGGGTTGTTACCAAGGTAATGTATCTTTGTTTATCAAGTCTTTCTATACCGTAGGTTTTGTTGTCGTATACCTGGTAAATAATGGCACTGTTACTGATCAGATTCTCCAGTTGATTTCTTTTCTGCTTGATCAGAGCGATCTGTTCTTCAGGATTTCCTCCTTTTACATCCTTAATGGAGAAGTAGTAGGCTGCCATTTTATAATCATCCGGTTTCAGCTCGATCATTTCTTCAGCAGGAGCATTTTCAAGGTTTCGGTTGACTTCCAGATACTCATAGAACGGAGCACTGATCTGCATTTTTATATTTTTATCCTTAGTAGAATAATAAAAACATTCTCCCGGTTTGATTTTAAAGAAAAGTGGAGATTCATTTTCCTTAATCACTCTTATTTCAAGAGTATTGATAACGGAAACGCCACGATCTTTGTCCGTAAAACAATATTTATAAGTTTTTGAAAATATTTCGTCCTTGAAACCAAGAATTCCGGTAAGGGTAATTAAAATAGAAGTAATGATAGCCCAGGCATTCTTTTTAAAGAAATTCTTTCTAATTACTACAGGTTGTATTTCTACATTGTTTGTTGGTGCTGTTTTTTGTGTAATTATTTGATTTTCAGTATTTGATTTTTGTAAATCAACGTTTTCCTGAGGCAGATGTTCTATTTTTTTTGCTGGAATCTCACTTTTTGGAAGATCAGGCGCTGCAGCAACTGTTTTTTCTAATTCTTCGATTTCTTCTTCCTCAAGATCTTCATTTTCAAGCAGTAATTCACCTGCAAAAAGATGCTGTTTTTTGAAGTCGTACCATGATTCGTATCCCGCATAAATACTCAATAAATTGAGCATGTCAATTCTTGGTAATTTGGTAACCGGTGAAGTTTTGAAATAGGTGTAAAATGACTTTTCACTGATGTTGCCTTTGGCTTTTTTGCGAAGGTCTTCCTGGAAATATATAATATCTATCCCCTTCCATTTTGAAATATCATCATGGGAAGGGGTGGATTTTTTTAAATATTCGGTCTGAACGTCTTTTTTTAGCTGTTCAAAATGCAATAGATCTAAATCTGTCAATTTTTATAAAATAATTAAATTGTTGATTATCAGCTTTGTTTGTTTGTAAAACTATTTTACAAATGTATTACAATTATTTTTCATAAACAACTTTCTTATCTGGTCTACCTTTGTCTTGTTCAAATAACAGAACAGAAGAAAATTTATAAAAACAATATTAACAAAATTAAATTTAATTTATTATGAAAAAGTCATTATTCGTAGCTGCTATCGCTGCAATCTCTCTAGTTGCTTGTAAAAAAACTGAAGCTACTTCTACTGAAGGAGCAACTGATTCTGCTGCTGCTAACGTAGCTGATTCTGCTGCTGTAGTTTCTGATTCTGCTGCTAAAGTAATCGATTCTGCTGCAACTACTGCTGTTAACGCAACTAAAGATGCTGCTGCTGCAACTACTGCTGCTGGTGCTGATGCTGCTAAAGACGTAGCTAAAGGAGCTGCTGATGCTGCTAAAGGTGCTGCTGATGCTGCTAAAGACGCTTCTAAAGAAGCTGCTAAAGAAGTTAAAGACGCTGCTAAGAAATAATTTTAGCTTAAGCTTAACAATAAAAGAACCGTTTCACCTGGTGAGACGGTTTTTTTATGCTTTATGCAGTAGAAGATTCAAAAGATCAATAACTTTCAGAATCTTCCCCTTCCAACCATCTATCCTTTTTTCTGCTTCAATGATTCATAGCATGTGATAGCCACCGCATTACTTAAATTCAATGAATCAATACTTCCCGCCATCGGTATCAGTGTATTTTTTCCTTTTCCAATCCAGAAATCACTTAAGCCTGAATGCTCGGTTCCGAATAATACCGCAGAACGTTGCCTGAAATCTCTTTTATATAGGTCTTCCGCAGTCTCATCCATAAGAGTTGTATAAATGTTGAAGTTGTTTTTCTGCAAAAACTCAAGAGTTTCTTCATTTTCAGCATCATAAACTTCCATTCCGAACAGGCATCCTACACTTGATCGTATGACATTTGGGTTATAAAAGTCTGCTTTTCCATCCGCAACGATCAGAGCATCAACTCCAAAAGCCTCGCAGCTTCTCAGAATGGCACCCAGATTTCCAGGTTTTTCAACACCTTCTACAATAATTACCGTTGAATTTTCTTTAGGAACAAACGATGAAAGCACATTGTCTTTGGTGTTATAAATTCCGATGATCCCTTCCGAATTCCCTCGGTACGCGATTTTTTCGTATACTTTCTCGCTTACATGGTGAATCCTGCCTTCAGGAAGGACTCCCTTAAAGATATTTTCACAGACAAAAAACTCTACAGGTTCAAAATCATACTGTAGAGCTCTTTCATTTTCCTGCTGTCCTTCGACCACAAAAACTTTTGATTTTTTACGAAACCGATTGTCTGCCAGAAGTTTGGTGACATTTTTTATTTTATCGTTTTGAAAACTTTCTATCAACATCCTGCAAAATTATGCAAAATTTGTGATTAGGCCGTTTTAGTTTTTGTGAAAAGGGTTTTTGGAGTGATCCGAAACAGAACTTTATTATTGTATTTTCTATAGATAATAATGGCTATAATCAACAGAATGGATAAAATTTTAAATGAATTCCCATACAGGTTTCCTGAAACATTTTCCGAAACATTAAAAATTTCCCAATATAAATTCATTAAAATATGAAGAAATATGGCCGCCCAAAGGTTAAAATCCATCTCAAAATAAACCCATGAGAAAAAAACGGATCCGAAAAAGGTGATCAGAAATATCTCAATAATTTCCGTTCCCGTGCTTCCCTGATATAAATGGACTTGCGCAAACAGAAATGATCCGAATAAAGCAGAAGTTATAAATCCCAGTCTGCTAAACCTGTACAGGATGCCGATAAGGAATGCTCTGAAAATAAGTTCTTCAAAAAATGCAGATGAAATCGTATTGATAAACAGAGATTGAATATCAATTCTATCAGTCAGGCTGAAATTGATTAAATACCCTGCAAGCATTGGAAGTGTCCCTATAAAAGCAAGATTGAAACCTTTTAAAACAGATTTGTTGATTGAAAAGAGATCAGCCATATTCTTTTTAGGGAATAAGATTTTTAAGGTAATGATGAGCGGTATCATAGTGACTGAATAGGCAGCAACGTGAGCGAGAGCTTTACTTCCGGACAATTCTCTAACAAAAGTCTGAATGGTTTTAAAATAAAAAAGATCAAGGAAATAATACACGAAAAACCCGAGTACAAAAAAGAAAAAGAAAGAAATGATTTTGTTCATTGTGGATAAATTTTGAACAAAATTGCAGTTTGCAATAAGCTTTACCAAATTAAAGTGATCAATGACAAAGAAATGTGACGAATTACAAATGTTAAGTTTTTAAATCTTTTAATCTGGGAATAATTAATGAGATAAAGCTTCTGGAAACAGGGATTTCAAAATCAATTTCTGAAAGAAAAAGTTTGTAGCCCTGTGCATTTCCTTTAAGACTTTTGACGTGATTTAAATTGAGAATATAAGACCGGTGACATCTTTTTATCTTATCTGTCTGTATCTGATTCAAAAGATCGGACAAACTGATTCTGATCAATACTTTTTTCACTATATGATCTTCTATAAAGTAAACCGAACAGTAGTTCTCCATTGACTGCGCGCAGATAAAATAATTCTCAGGGATCTGCAGATTAGTCTGGTTGGCAGCTATATTTAGTGTTGTATCGAATTTATGATCTGTTGGTTGGTGATAATCTGCCAGCTGCTTTGAAACCTGATCAGCTGTTCTTTCGTGAATGCTTTTTAAATAAATATACCTTGACAATACATAAATTGTGGAAATAGGAATTCCCAATGCCAGACAGTAGAGAAACATATAAAGAAAGTTGATGAAACTCAGTTTAACATGGCTGATTACTAAAGTATTATAAAAGTAAGATAGGATGGAAGCTAAAAAAATAATTCCGATCAGTTTCAGTAATTCGAAGCCGATGTTCCAGTCTTTGAAACGGATGATGCAGAAATCTGCAATAAAGAAAGAGGTACCAAAGATGAGGGAATAGGGGAAAAGCAGAAGATACTTATATTGATGATGGAAGTTTTCTGTTCCAAAAGGCTGGAAAACGATGAGAAATATATAGAATAAAAGGCCAGCAACCATTGACGAAACCAGAATCTCTTTATAAGAATCAGATTTGGGATACGGATAGGCTGCAAAGGATAACATACGGTGAGTTTTTGGAGTTTAATTTTTCAAACCGATCTGAGGATCAGGCTTAGATCGCAAGAGAAGCAAACTGCCGACAAACATGGTGACACAGCTTGCCAGCCACAGATAATATCCCGGTCCGTACGAAGTTATAGGAGATTTATGTCCTGCTTCATTAACGGTTATTTCGGTTTCCGTAAAATAATAAAGCGCTACGCCTACAGAAAATAAACCTAAAAAAGCCGCAATCTTAGGCTGCTTGACCAACAGGAAAATCCAGGAGAATAAAAGAATAGGATTTGCCAGCCATGAAGTTCCGTCTCCGGAAAGATCAGCCCATCCCAGCAGAAAAAGAGCCAAACCATACATCTCATTATCCTTTCCTGTAAAAACTGCGGGCAAAGCCAGGGAAATTACAAAAACAAGAATACTTACTATTAAGATGATGTGACTTTTTTTCATAAGATTAGTTTTCTTTATCTGGAAAATTACCATTGTCAATAAGACTTTGTGGTAAATCTTTTTTGTTTTTAATACCCAACGATTTCAGTTTCTGAGTTTGAATCACAAGGTTATCATTTCCGGTAGAAAGCTGTTTGTAGGCATCATTGTAAACATTTTTAGCCTGGTCCAGATTTTTCCCTACCTTCTCAAGGTTTTCCACAAAACCTACAAATTTATCATACAGCCTCGCCCCTCGGTCAGCAATCTCCATGGAGTTTTTGTTTTGGTATTCACGTTTCCAAAGATCTGCAATCAGTTTCAGGGAAGTGATCAGATTGCTCGGGTTTAGCAGAAGAATTCTTCTGTCATAAGCAAAATTCCAGAGGTTTTGGTCAGCCTGCATAGCTGCAATATAAGCCGGCTCACTCGGAATAAACATCATCACGAAATCCAGTGATTTTCCATAGTCGTCATATGCTTTCTGACTCAGTTGCAAAATATGATTTTTGATCGAACCTAAATGCTGACTAAGTTTTATGGCATATACATCCTGATCGGTCTCATCTACCAGTTCTGTGAAGGCAGTCAGCGAAACTTTGGAATCAATGATCACATTTCTTTCATCCGGATATTTTATAACGGCATCGGGACGCATTTTCTTTCCTGAAAATTCAGAAAAAAGGGCTTTATTGTCTTCGTCACGAAGCTCATGCTCAAGGAAATATTCTCTTCCTTTTACGAGTCCTGATTTTTCAAGAATGCTTTCAAGGATCATTTCACCCCAGTTTCCCTGGGTTTTGCTTTCTCCTTTCAAAGCTCTTGTCAGTTTTTTTGCGTCTTCGGAAATTTGCTGGTTCAGTTCTGCCAGTTCTTTTACTTTTTCTGCAAGTGAGAAACGTTCCTTATTTTCCTTTTCATAAGCTTCGTTCACCCTGTTTTTAAGGTCGGTAATTTTTTCCTGGAAAGGTTCCAGAATATTTTTTAAATTATTTTGATTTAAAGTGGTGAATTTCTCTGTTTTTTCTTCCAAGATTTTATTAGCCAGATTTTCAAACTGTAGTTTTGATTCATCCTGGATTTTGGTGATTTCTTCCTTCTGGGTATCAAGAGACTGCTGCATGCTGTCGTTTTTAGCAGAAAGTTCAGAATTTTTAGCAAAAATATGTTGTTTCTCGGAAACCAGGGTTTCTATTTGAGTGCCCTGTTTCAAATTGAGCTGCTTCTGTTCCAAAAACTGGGAATTCAACGAAGCGTGTTCTGCGGAAATTTTTGCGTATTCATTTTTCAGATCATTCAGAAGATCGGTCTGTAATTGATTTTGCTCTTTTTCTCTGCCGATATTTTGGGTCAGTTCCTGAACTTTCAGATGAAGATTTTCAAGATCCGATTGGTTTTTGATATACAGATTGTTCAGTTCATCATAAGAAATTCTTGAAACTGTAGACGATTTTAAGGCAAAATACAAAATAACGGCTCCAAGAACTCCGCCGGCAATACATCCGATAATTAAATAGGTCATCTCCATGTTTCAAAATTACAAAAAGAAAAATTAATTTATACTTTAAATGAGGGATTGGAAGATGGAGGAGGGAAGCGGGAAGTTACTGTGTTTTGCAGTTGTACTTTGCTCTTTCATTCTACATTTTCTACTCTCTAAACTACTTTCGTTCCGGATAAGATTTCAATATTCTTTACCACATCATTGCTCTCGCATTTTTTCAGTTCTTTAGTCAGAGCTGGAGTCAATATTTTAGGATTTAAAATCTGTGAGGCGACTTTTGCTGCGGCATAATCTACAATATGGATGACTGATTCTCTGAGAAAGTTGGGCGTGTTGGATGCAATAACTGCTGTGGCCCAGGAGGTTTGTCTTGCTTTGGAAATAGCGAAATCCAGAATGGCGTTATCTTTTCCGTTGGAAATTTTATCAATGAGATTGACGGGATAACATATGGTATTCAAAGAGTCCTGAACCTGTTGGTTGATTGAGGCGATGACCGTATTGATGTTTTCAAAATCTTTTTTAAGCGGATTTATTTTACGGTAAGGCATCACCGTTGCTGCAGAAATCCCGAGGTCGAGATTAATATGGGCATTCATTCCCAGAAAAATATGCTGTAAAATCAAAAGATTTTTATTTTTCGTCGCTTCAAAAGCTGTGTACCACGATTGGGTGCATTTTTTTCCTTTGCTGTAATTTTCCCAGGCTTCCAGATACCTTTGTGCAAAAGCGATATCGAGCAGGGTCATTCTCGGATTGTCTTCAAATTTTTTCTGTTGAATTCCTTTTAGTACCTGCGCGGTCATAATACGGTATGTACATGCGAAATATCCGGCCGGGCTTTGGTTTTCTTTGCACCAGATGATGATTTCATCCAGTTTTTTCAGTACTTCTTCGATCGTTTTCATAGCAGTTTTTGTTTATTTAAAGATAATAAAAACCTGTGATCAGTGGTGTATTGCTTTGAAAACGAGTAGAGTGATCTTTTTAATAATGAAAAAGTGAGCCGGAAAGCTCACTTTATTTTTGTTGATCAGATTATGGAGTGATCGTAATCGGATCTGGAAAAGGCTCAAGAACCAGTGGTTTGCACATTGCAGCCGGTTCGCATCTGTTCCCCATGCATATAAAATTAGTCATCGTGGTGGAGCCGTCAGGACATCTGATCATAGCCTCACCCGGGCATCCTCCGGGACATGGTGCCGGATACAGTGTTCCTCCGAATACTTCTTTCAGTTCTGTTCTCGATAGTTTGGATAGGTTCGTTTTTTTCATGGAATTAATTTTTTAATGGTTTTAATTTGTATATTTCTGAAAATGAAGTTCTAAGATACTGAAAAAATAAATCACTATGATGTTACATAATGATTTAATTGATTTTTATCGAATCTTTTTAAGTGAGACCCGAGTTTTCTATAATTCGTTTAATAATTTTTCTGAACTCCACACATTGGCAAATTCATCATTTAAATTGGCGAGACTGGTCAAATGTATTAATTCTGAATCATATTTTTCACCATGTATTCCTACTCTGTCAAAAGTTGCAGTGGCATCTGAAATGACATAGGTTTCATACCCGTAGTTTCCAGCCATTCTGGTGGTGGTAGAAACACAGTGATTGGTCGTTATTCCAATAATCACTAAAGAATTGATGTGCTGTTGATCAAGTTGCTCTTTTAAATTCGTTCCTATGAAAGCGCTATTTACATTTTTTGTAATAACAGGTTCAACATCTTTTGGAAGTACATAATCATTGAATTCAAATCCGGTATGGGTTTCATGAAGTTTTGAATCAGGATTAAGTGAGCTGTGTCTGATGTGGAATATGGGCAAGTTTAATTCTCTCCATCTTTCTAATATTTTTCCACTGATTTGTTCTGCTGTTTTGTTATTTCTGTTTCCGCCCCAATAGTGTTCGTCAAGAAATCCTTTTTGAATGTCAATTAAAAGTAAGGCTGGTTTTTTATTCCGAAGTTTCATGTTATGTGATTTTAATTAGATATCCTGCGAGGTAATGGAGCAGTAATTTGATTAGCTCCCTAAATACATAGAGTAGGTTGGTGTGTTATTCTCTTCTTGCCCGGCATCGTTCGGTGTGAGCCCTTCAAAAAAGATGTGATCTCCGAGGTCTTTTTGACTAACCTGATTTTGTAACTGATACAGTAAATCCAGAGCTGTAAAATTGACACCGTTGCTTGCTTTTAGTCTTGCAGAAAACTCTGCCTGAAACATACCAAAATCACTATTATCTTCACTTAATACATCATTTTCATCACCCAGTAATGTTTCGTTGGTCGCGATATCTTCTTTTCCTTTGATCCACGCTTCATAGAAAACGTTTATTTCAGGTGCATCTATCACGATCGTATAAGGTTCCCAGGATGTTTTTTCTTTTAAAATACGTGTCTGATAATCTGTGATTTCCGTATTGAAATCTTCGATGCTGTTATAGCTTTTTCTGTGAAATGCCCAAAGAATGTTTGATAATAGACCCATTTGTTTTTGTTTTTTTAGAGGATTATCTTATTAAGAATAATTAATAAGAAAAATAGAATACACACAATTAAGTAAAGTCGCTATAAATGTGGCAATAAATACGGCCAAATTATCACGTGTTTTTCCGGTAAATAATCCTATGATCCAATAATTAATGATATAAGCAGGTATAAGTAAACCAAAAGCGAAAACTGATAGAAATATAAATTTGTATAAAACGATCAAAATAACAATGGTACTGACAACGGAGGCTACGATAGTTCCAAAAATGCTGAACATTAAAGTATCCGAATCAACTTTTAAGTTCTCCACTTTCCGATGGATCTGATTGTATTTTGTGTTGACAAGGATTCCGATGGTTTTATCGGATAAGAAATCAGAGCTTAGTAATGACAAACATTCCTGCTTGGATAATTTGTTCATATAATGCCCATGAATCTCTCTTATCAGTCTGTTTTGTTCATTCAAAAACAAATGTTGACTTTTAATTTTATCCTGAAAATCTTCCAGAGAGCCTCTGCTTAAAATTTCGTTTATGATTTCCTGATCCGGTTTGCCCTGATAATCCAACTGATTCTTATAAGATTCAATCAGATCCTGTTCCGAAAATTTACTGTAAAAGCCCACTGCTATGGATTCGTTTTCGATATTTCCTCATGATGCTTCAGATATAAAGGCAACGCCGCAGATCCATACCACGGGAAAATTTCATAACTGAAGACGCCGGCCTGTACAGCGGGATCTGTTTTTACCCATTGCTCAGCTTCTTCCTTAGATTTTGTATTGAAGATAAACATACCACGGTAGTTTTCTTTGTTCTTTTCTAAAAATGGACCGGCCACCACTATTTTTCCTTCATCAGCTAGCTTTCCGATATTCGTCATATGGCCTTTCATTACTTCGCCCATTTTGGCTTTGTCTTCAATTTTTGTAGTGCCTGTGGTAAGCATCACAATGGTGTAGGCTTTCATTCCATACTGATCTGCACCGAGAGAGGTCGCCAGTTCCTGATTGAATGTTGCCTTTTCTGCTTTCTTTTCCTGGGCAAAAGATAAAATTGCCATTAAAAAAGAGATGGATACATAAATTTTTAATTTCATAGCAATGATTGTATTATAAGTCCAATATCTAACATCTTATGTCTGAAATCTGAAATCTGACGTCTGATATCTAAAATCTAATCTTTTATTCTCAAAAATTCCTTAGCCAATTCGATCATTTTCGGATCACCAGTGTATTTCCCGTGTTCGTCGGAAAGTTTTACTGTTGGAATCCATTCTTTGTTTGGAGCCTGTACACCAATTAGTTTCATGACGATATTCATTGGTTTTAAACCGACATCATTGGTAAGATTGGTGCCGATTCCAAATGAAACTCCAATCTTTCCTTTGCAGTAATTGGTGATTTCCTCTACCTTTTCAAGGTTCAAGGCATCGGAGAAGATGATGTATTTGAATAAAGGATTGATTCCGTTATTTTTATAATGAGCAATGGTCTTGTCTGCAAATTCCAGAGGATCACCGCTGTCGTGACGAACGCCGTCAAACAGTTTTGCGAACTTCTTATCAAACTGTTGGAAAAAAACATCCGTGGTATAAGTGTCTGAAAGGGCTACTCCAAGGTCTCCTCTGTAGACATCTACCCAATGTTCAAGAGCCATTTCATTGGCCATTTTGAATCCGTATTCAGCAGCATGGAACATAAACCATTCGTGCGCGTGCGTACCGATTGGTTTTACCCCGAACTTCATCGCAAAATGAACGTTGGAACTTCCGATGAATGTGGATTGTTTATTTTGTGTTAAAGCTTCCATGACCAGATTCTGTACTTTATAGGAGTGTCTTCTTCTGGTCCCGAATTCTGCGAAATTAACGCCAAGTCGGGCCAGAGAATCCGCTTTTTCCAAAGTTCTGTTCATCACAATATCATTGGAATCTCTTTCCATATGATTCATTTCGTAATGCAACTCACTGATCAAAGCAAGTAAAGGAACTTCCCACAGAATCGTTCTGTACCAAAGCCCTTCCACGGTTACGGAGAGCTCGCTTCCTTCCTGATGAATTTTCACTTCAGACGGATCGTAGTGATAGCCTTCAAGGAAATCAAGGTAGGGAAGGTCTATATAAGGACAGGTTCTGGCCATGAATTTCTTTTCATCTTTGGTCAGCTTCAGCTCTGCCATTTTATTGACGGCTTCTTTTAAAGCTGCATCAAAGCCTTCCGGAAACTGATGCTTTCCTCTGTTGATGAATTCGTATTTTACGATAGAGCTTGGAAATAATTTGACCACTGCATTCTGCATGGTGATTTTGTAGAAATCGTTATCCAGTATAGAGTTTAATCGAACGTCGTACATAATATGTGTAATTTTAACGCAAATATAGTCATTTAAAATAAAAACCGCCTAAATGTAAGGCGATTTTTTTATTTATCAGTGGATTTCTGCCGGTTACTTCCCTAAATAAGAATTGTACATCCATACTTCTTTTTCCTGTTCTGTGATGTAGTCGCTCATCTGGGAATTTGTTCCTTCATCTCCCGCTGCATCCGTAATGTCCAGAAGTTCTCTCTGTAAATCCAGGACTACTTTAAATGAACTTAAAATATTCTCAACACTCTTTGTACCGTCGGTTACTTCCTTGCTTTCCTTAATGGTAGATACTTTCAGATAGTCGGAGTAGTTGTGGGCAGGAGTTGCACCTAACGTCAGGATTCTTTCTGCGATCTCATCGATCTTTAATACCAGGCTGTTGTACAATTCCTCAAACTTCGGATGAAGGGTAAAGAACTGATCTCCTTTGATATTCCAGTGTGAGCCTCTTGTGTTCTGATAGAAGATGGAATAGTTGGCTAAAAGGATATTTAGTTTTTCCGAAATGTTTTTACAGTCGGTTTCTTTCAAGCCGATAATGCTTGCATTTTTCATAAGTTTATTTTTTATACTCACAAAATTAGAAAATATTGTGCCGAAAGGACTTCAATGTCAATAGAAGATAACTATAAGAAAATGTTTTAAAATAGTTTGGAAACATGATGAATATCCAATTTAAAGTGATGACGAAATGATACCATATAATAAGGTATAAATGAAATGCGGTTTGAGAATGTACCAAGATGTATTTTTCTTTAAAAGAATATAGAAAACTCAGAGGATGTGAAAAATTCGGAGCGCATAGGAGATTAAATAAATTTTACAATTATTTAATACAGAGTCTATAAGAAAAAATGACATTCTTTTTTTACATTTTCTCAATGGATATCGGTAGTCTGTTATTTGGTTGTTCACAGACAATGTCTTTTTGGTGTAAGTGTTTGATTTTAATTTTCATATAAGTTTTTGTAGATTGGAAAAATATTCCTATTTTTGCACCCTAAAATAAAAAGCAATTAAATGCCTACTATTCAACAATTAGTAAGAAAAGGAAGAGCCACGCTTGCCAAGAAGAGCAAATCGGCTGCCCTTGATTCTTGTCCACAAAGACGAGGTGTATGTACGAGAGTATATACTACCACTCCTAAGAAACCTAACTCTGCACTTAGAAAAGTTGCAAGGGTAAGACTTTCTAACGGGAAGGAAGTCAACGCCTACATCCCGGGCGAAGGACATAATCTTCAAGAGCACTCGATAGTATTGGTAAGAGGCGGAAGGGTGAAAGACCTACCGGGAGTACGTTACCACATCGTAAGAGGTGCTTTAGACACTGCAGGTGTAAATGGAAGAACACAGAGAAGATCGAAGTATGGAGCTAAGAGACCTAAGCCAGGTCAGGCAGCTGCTGCACCAGCAAAAGGAAAGAAAAAATAATCATTAAATAAGGTACAGAAGCAATGAGAAAGACAAAAGCGAAAAAAAGACCGTTGTTACCAGATCCGAAGTTTAATGATCAATTGGTAACTAGATTTGTAAACAACCTAATGCTTGACGGTAAGAAGTCAATCGCATTCAAAATTTTCTATGATGCTTTAGAGATCGTAGAAACTAAAAAAGGAGAAACTGAAAAGACTGCCCTTGAAATCTGGAAAGATGCATTAACTAACGTTATGCCTCACGTAGAAGTACGTTCTAGAAGAGTAGGTGGAGCTAACTTCCAGATCCCTATGCCAATCAGAGCTGATAGAAAAATTTCTATGGCAATGAAATGGTTAATTAGCTATTCTAAGAAAAGAAATGATAAGTCTATGGCTTTGAAATTAGCTAATGAAGTAGTAGCTGCTTCAAGAGAAGAAGGTGCTGCTTACAAGAAAAAATCTGATACTCACAAAATGGCGGAAGCTAACAAAGCTTTCTCACACTTTAAATTCTAATTAGAAATGAGTAGAGATCTTAAATTTACAAGAAATATTGGTATTGCTGCGCACATTGATGCTGGTAAAACTACTACTACAGAAAGAATCTTATTCTATACAGGAGTAAACCACAAAATTGGTGAAGTTCACGATGGTGCTTCTACAATGGACTGGATGGAGCAAGAAGCTGAAAGAGGTATTACCATTACTTCTGCAGCTACTACTTGTAACTGGAACTTCCCGACTGACCAGGGTAAAATTTTACCTGAAAGTAAGCCTTACCACTTCAACATCATCGATACACCGGGACACGTTGACTTCACAGTAGAAGTAAACAGATCTTTGAGAGTATTAGATGGTTTGGTATTCTTATTCTCTGCAGTAGATGGAGTAGAGCCTCAGTCTGAAACAAACTGGAGACTTGCTGACAACTACAAAGTAGCAAGAATGGGATTCGTAAACAAAATGGACAGACAAGGTGCTGACTTCCTTAACGTGGTAAACCAGGTTAAGACTATGTTAGGATCAAACGCAGTTCCAATCGTTTTACCAATCGGTGCTGAAGAAGATTTCAAAGGTGTAGTAGACTTAATTAAAAACAGAGCTATCGTTTGGGACGAAGCAGGACAAGGAGCTACTTTCGAAGTAGTGCCAATTCCTGAAGACATGAAGGCTGAAGTTCTGGAATACAGAGAGAAATTAGTTGAAGCTGTTGCTGATTATGATGATACTTTGATGGAGAAATTCTTCGAAGATCCAGATTCAATTTCAGAAGACGAAATCAACGAAGCTCTTAGAAAAGCTACTATCGATTTATCTATTATCCCAATGACTTGTGGTTCTTCATTCAAGAATAAAGGAGTACAGTTTATGTTGGATGCAGTATGTAAGTACTTGCCTTCTCCATTGGATAAAGATGATATCAAAGGTACTGACCCAAGAACAGATCTTGATATTACAAGAAAACCATCTGTAGACGAGCCTTTCGCAGCTTTAGCATTTAAGATTGCTACTGACCCATTCGTGGGAAGATTAGCATTCTTCAGAGCATACTCTGGAAGACTGGATGCAGGTTCTTATATCTTGAACACTCGTTCAGGAGATAAAGAAAGAATCTCTAGAATCTATCAGATGCACGCTAACAAGCAAAATCCTGTAGAATATATTGAAGCAGGAGATATTGGTGCAGCGGTAGGTTTTAAATCTATCAAAACTGGTGATACAATGTGTGATGAGAAACACCCAATCGTTCTTGAATCGATGGTTTTCCCTGATCCGGTAATTGGTATCGCTGTTGAGCCTAAAACTAAGGCTGACCAGGATAAAATGGGTAACGCTCTGGCTAAATTAGCTGAAGAAGATCCTACTTTCCAGGTTAAAACTGACGAAGCTTCTGGTCAAACGATTATCTCAGGAATGGGTGAACTTCACCTTGACATTCTTGTAGATCGTATGAGAAGAGAATTCAAAGTAGAAGTTAACCAAGGTCAACCTCAGGTAGAATACAAAGAAAATCTTACAAGAGTTGCTCAGCACAGAGAAGTTTACAAAAAACAATCTGGTGGTAAAGGTAAATTTGCTGATATTGTATTTGAACTAGGACCAGCTGACGAAGGTAAAATTGGTTTAGAATTCATCAATGAGATCAAAGGTGGTAACGTTCCTAGAGAATTTGTTCCTGCAATTGAAAAAGGCTTTAAAGCTGCAATGAAGAACGGTCCTTTGGCTGGTTTCGAAGTTGAAGGTATTAAAGTTATTCTTAAAGACGGATCTTTCCACGCGGTGGATTCTGATGCTCTTTCTTTTGAAATGGCAGCTAAATTAGGATTTAAAGAAGCGGGACGTGCTGCTAAGCCAGTAATTATGGAGCCTATTATGAAACTGGAAGTTGTAACTCCGGAAGAATATATGGGTAACATCATTGGTGACCTTAACAAAAGAAGAGGGACCATCAGTGGTCAGGAAGAGAAAAACGGAGCTGTTGTAATCAAAGGTTCTGTTCCACTTTCTGAAATGTTTGGATATGTAACGACTCTAAGAACACTTTCATCAGGAAGAGCTACTTCTTCTATGGAATTAGAGAAGTATCAAGCTACTCCACAAAACGTTGCTGAAGATATCATTGCTAAAGCAAAAGGTTAATTTTTAAATTAAAGAAATGTCACAAAGAATCAGAATAAAACTAAAATCTTACGATTACAACTTGGTAGACAAGTCTGCTGAGAAAATCGTAAAAACGGTAAAGGCTACTGGTGCTGTTGTAAACGGACCAATTCCATTGCCAACGAATAAGAGAATCTTCACGGTGTTAAGATCTCCGCACGTAAACAAGAAAGCAAGAGAGCAGTTCCAACTTTCGGCTCACAAGAGACTAATGGATATCTACTCTTCTTCTTCTAAAACTGTTGATGCTCTAATGAAATTAGAGTTACCAAGCGGTGTAGACGTTGAAATTAAAGTGTGATAACTGCATACTTTGCAATGATTATAGAATCCGTCCCTTTCAGGGACGGATTTTTTTGTTTATAAAGCATAAGAAAGATCAATTCATGGGTTGTAGTTGTTATTTTTGCTAAGTGAAACACCTTTGCTAACAATGCTGAAAACCTTGACACGGATAAACAACCAAAATGAACAAATTTCGTTTTCCCTTTTTCAATATTTCTATCTGCCAAAAATTCACCATTCACTTGCAAAGCAAAATTCACCATTCACATTTCTTACTATTCCACCTTTTTGCCATTTCTCCCTTTATACCCATAAGTCTACTTTTACCCGGCACCTTTAATGATGCTCAGGTATCGTTAAAGGATCTCTACTACATATGAAGGCTCATTTATAATCTGATAATGATTAGTCGTGTCGACGTGAGATATGTCACCTGTGTTTATTTATTTAGAATTATTAAAAATAATAATTTTGTAAAAAATTATCAGATGAATAAAGTAGTATCCTTTTCTCTGCTTGTATTAGGTGGGGTTTTTGTAAACGCACAGCAAGTGAATGATTCTATTAAAAAATCAAAGGAGATTGATGAAGTAGAACTATTTGGTGAAAAAAAGAAACAGCCGGTAGGCCTTGAAGCCATTACCAGACTTCCTTTGAAAACCAGAGACCAGATCCAGAGTATTTCCGTGATTTCCTATAAAGTAATTGAAGATCTTGGGGGGCTTACCGTAACAGATGTTGCTAAAAACATCCCTGGTGTTACCCAGTTCGGAAGCTATGGAGGGACAAGAGAAAGTATGTCTATCAGAGGGTACCGGGGAGTACCTGTTTTAAAGAATGGAGTTCAGATGGATTCTGATTTCCGTACCGGAGCTATGCTTACGGATATGCAGGGCGTAGAAAGTATTCAGGTGATTAAAGGTTCTGCAGCAGTAACGCAGGGAATTGGTGACGGGCTTGGTTCTGCTGGAGGTGTCATCAACGTAGTAACCAAGGTTCCTAAGTTTATTAATGAAACCAATGTTGGTTTCAGATACGGAAGCTGGGATTTTTACAGAGCTACAGCAGACTTCCAGAGAGTTCTGGATGCTCAGGGAAAAGTAGCCGTAAGATTGAATGCTGCTTACCAGGATAACAACAGTTTCAGAAGATTTATCAATACAGACCGTATTTATGTAAACCCATCTATTGCATTCCGTCCTGATGACAAGACTGAGATCGTAGTGGAGATGGATTATATGCACAATAATACCACACCGGACAGAGGAACGGTAAACCTTGCCAAAGGAGATGTGGAAGCCATATACAGAATGCCGGGAAGAAAGTTCCTTGGTTTTGCTTCGGATAATGCAAAAATTGAGACCTTCAATTTCTCTACAACGGTAACGAGAAAACTTACCGAAAAATTAAAGTTAAGAGCAGCTTACATGAGCTCTTCTTATCAGTCTGATATTATTGGTGCAGCTTTGGCGCCTCTAAATAGAAATAACCCGACTGAATTCCGTAATAGAACTTTAACCAGATCAGACAGAGAAGATTTAAATAAAGTCTTTCAGTTTGATTTTATTGGGGCAGATGTGAAGACTGGTTTTATGAAACATACTTTCCAGCTGGGATTCGATTGGAAAGAATCTACTGTGACCACGACTTCATACGATGCTACTAAAGTTATCGATAAGATCAATGTTCTTGAAGAAGTAAGTAATATTCTTCCTGCAGGAGTTAATATCGACCTTGCAACAGCCAAAGCTATTAACGCAGTAGCGCCTACCATGGGACTAATGGCGCAGGATGTCATCACTTTCAACAAATATATTAAAGCCCATTTAGGACTTCGTTACAGCAGATTAATCGGTTCAGATAAAGAAAAAGATTATGCATGGAACCCTTCATTAGGAATTATGATTTCTCCTATTGAAAATATGAACGTCTTTGGTTCATATACAAGTACCACAGCATTGAGAAGTTCTAATAACAGATTAGCTGGAGGTGGAACCGTGGGCGCTTCTACAACCAAACAATGGGAAGCCGGAATTAAATCTGACTGGCTGAACGAAAGATTAAGATTCAATGTGACATTCTTTGATATCAACACCGATAACTTGTCCTATGAACTTCTGAAAGACGGAAATAGTACGGGAATCTATGCAATGGCAGGTGAATTAAGAAGAAAAGGAATGGAGATCGAATTGATTGGAAAAATTCTTCCAAACCTTCAGGTGATGACCGGATGGGCGTATGTAGATGCTCAGTATAAGGATAGTCCGTCATTTGTAAATGGTTCAGCGCCTATCAATACTCCCAAACATTCTGCGAATGCATGGTTGAATTATAAATTTAGTGAAGGAGCTTTAACAGGACTTGATGTAGGAGCAGGAATTTATTATGTAGGAACCAGACCGGTTGATGACTTCAAGCAGGTTTATACCAATGCTGAAAATGGTCACGTCAACGGAACACAGCCTGGTGAAAAACCTTTCAACATGCCGGAATATACTACCGTAGATGCCCAGATTGGCTACACCTTCAAAAACGGATTGGGACTGAGAGGTTTCTTCAACAATATTTTTGATTCTGTAGGATACAACTCTTACTTCAGAGGCGGATACATCGATCAGATCCAACCGAGAAACTTTGCCGTACAGGTAAACTATAAATTCTAATCAGCAGAATTATTCATTATGAAAAGCGTAAAAACATTATTCTTAGCCTTTGCTCTTGCTGCAGCATCTGTTGCATGTTCAGGAGACAAAAAGAAAGGAATCGACTATAATCAGTTCAAAACTGAAGTACAGCTTACCCCGGATCAGGTGAAAAGCTTTGACGGGATTACGAAAAAATACCAGGACCTTCAGGAGCAGAACTTCCAGGCTGCAAAAGCGCAGGGTGGAAATATGGACCGCGTGGCATTGGGAATCAAAAATGAAGAACTGAGAGCACAGCAGTCTGTTGAAATGGCTAAAGTTCTTGATGCTCCTCAGATGGAGAAGTTCAACAAATTCGTTGATGAAAATTCAAGAAAAAGACCGAGATATGACAATGCACTTCTTGAAAGAATCAAAACTGAGGGTCAGCTTTCAGAAGATGAATTCAAAGTAGTGAATGCTGCCAACGATGCATTTGAAAAAGCATTCAATGATGCTCACGATGTCTATCACGGAAACAATGATCTTGCTAAAGAATACTGGGGAAAATTTGATGCCCAGAGAAAAGCAGCGATCAAGACCGCTCTTACCCCGGAACACTATACGAAATTCGAAGAGATCGTAAAAGACATCAAGTTCAAAGGAAGAAAATAATTAAGTTTTAAACTTAATGAAGGTCCGAAGACGGAAGAGGGAAGTCATAATGCTTCGTCCTTCTATTCTAATACCAAGAAACATTCATATCAAATTTTAACAGCAAAAACATTAAGGCAGTATTCCTGTCTTAATGTTTTTGCTGTTAAAGGGAATGTAGTCGGAAACTGAAATGTCAATAGTGAATTTTGCTTCGCAAGTGAAATGTGAAAGTCCCCAACCCCGCAACCCGAATCTCATAAACCCGCAACGCTAAAACTCTAAAACACTCTACTCTCAAACCCGAATCTCGAAACCCGAAACCCGCACCCAAAACTCCCAATGAAATCATTATTTAAAAGCCTTTACAGAAAACGGAGAAAAAATGAATCACTCATCAAATATCTGATGTGGATCGTCCATCTTTGGCTGGGGCTTCTTTCGAGTAGTGTTGTGTTTGTAATGTGTATTACCGGATGTCTGTATGCTTTCAAAAATCAGATCATAGACCTTTACAATAAAGATATGGTTTATATCACTGCTGGCTCACAGGTTTCCCAAACTCCGGATCAGATCCAGACCGGATTACTGAAAAACGGAAAAGAACTTACCGGACTTCTCATACCGGACAGCAAAAATAGAAGTTATGTTGTTTCCTATCGCGAAAACCAATTGGATAAAAGCTCATACTACAATCAATATACGGGTAAGATTCTGGGCCAAGCCGAAACAGGAGCCAACCAGTTTTTTGAAGTTGTTCTGGATATTCACCGAAACCTCATGATGGGAAATGCCGGACGACAAATTGTTGGGGCATCTGTCCTGATATTTTGTCTATTGTTAATTTCAGGATTGATTCTATGGCTTCCCAAAAAACTGAAGTTCCTGAAACAGGGACTCACCGTAAAACTCAAAGCTAAATTTCAGCGCGTGAATTACGACCTGCATAATACACTGGGTTTCTACACCTTTTTGATGCTTTTCTTCATTGCTGTTACAGGATTATATGTGACGTATCCATGGGTGAAAAATGGACTTATTGTAAGCTTAGGCGGTTCCTCAATTGATCGTATTGCCGAAGAGAAAAGCGGTGATGATCCTTTCGGAGGTCTCCTTAAAGATATGCTGCAGAAACAGGATGAAAAAAAGAACCTTAAAAATACAGCTTCAGCATCTATAGACAAGATCCTTGAGCTATCCAACAAGCAGCTTCCTTATACAGCGGTGACCAGCATCGAACTTCCCAACAAAGAAAATCCACGATACGTTGTCATCAAGACCAATACCCAAAATTTCCTGGGCATGATGCTTCCGGATGAAATCACTTTCGACAAAACCGGAGTTTTTAAAACCAAAGAATTATTTTCAGATAAACCATTGAATAAACAGTTCACCGCTTTAGCAAAACCTCTCCACACAGGAGAAATCATGGGACTGCCGAGTGTCATTCTCTATTTCATCGTTTCACTGATTGGGTGTTCATTACCTGTGACAGGATTTCTGATCTGGTGGCACAGGTTTAAGAAGGGAAGTGGGAAGATGGGAGCAGGAAGTTGACCAAAGTCAAAATAATATCCGCGTTGCCCCCATCTGCAAGAGAGATAGAAAACAAAACAAATCTGAACCGTTCTATCAAAAGACAGCTACAATTTCACCGTGAAATAGTACGTCCATCTTCAAACTTCCATCTTCCATCCCAAAAAACATCCCCGATTCAAGTTAATTCAATACATTTATTCATTAAAAGAATCGAAACCATGAGCCAGAAGAACAATAACCTTTTTGAAAAATTTTCAGATTGGGCAACTAAATTTACCGGAAGCTCCTATGCATTTATCGGAGCCGTGCTGGTAGTGGTGATATGGGCAGCTTCAGGACCTCTTTTTCACTATTCTGAAACCTGGCAGCTCGTGATCAATACCGGAACTACGATTATTACTTTTCTGATGGTTTTCTTAATTCAGAAAGCGCAGAACAAAGACTCCAAAGCCATACAGATCAAGCTGAATGAACTTCTCGCCGCCAATGAAAAAGCGAGCAACAGAATTGTAGATATTGAAGATCTGACCGAAAAAGAACTGGATCAGCTTCACTGTTATTACGAAAAACTCGCTGATTTTGCGGAAGAAGATGATGATATTCACACCTCACATTCTATAGATGCTGCCAAAAGAAATCAGAATTATAAGCACGATTTTTTTAAACATAAACATGAAGAATGGCTTCAGAAACAACAACAAAAAAAGGAATCGTAATGATTCCTTTTTTATAATGATTGTAAGATGTTTAAGGTATCAATTTAGTGCCTCATAAGGTTTCGGGATGCGGGTCATGGTTTAATCGATATACTTGATCAATTTCATTGATTCGATTAAGCGAATACCGATGGCTTCATCAGTGACGCGGTTACAGTCTTACCTTCCTCAAAATTAAACGTTAACAGGATGAAATCGTTGTGGCTTATTTGGTTTTTCTCAACGGAAAAATAAATGGATGCCCTTATTCTAAGTTCTGTTGATTGGGTTTTTGTTTTCTCCAGAAATAAGCTAGAACAATTCCTAAAATTGTACTTACTACATTGATTATTTTTAAAGTAGCACTCAGATCTCGGGTATTATACCTTTCTTGAGGAATAGTGAAAACTACAATGGCAGCGGCGATTAAAATAACAGATAAAATCGCCATTACGATTTTTCTCGCACCAGGTGCTGTTGCTGCGCCATAATAGACAAAAACCGCACTTGCAAGGGTATGAAAAACAAACGAAACGGTATATATAAACCAATCTGCAGATGATATTTTCATCGCCCAATTTGATAATCCGTTTGTTAATAAAAAAATGATGAGAGCTACGGGTAAAACCAATATCCATCGTAAAACCGACGGCCATGTCTGCATGAAAATAAAACCGTGATCTGCATCAAAACTTTCTTTCTTTGCTGAAGAATTGTTATCCATAATGTTTTTTTTAATAAAAGAAATTTCCTTTTTCCTTAACCCTAAAAATAAGAAAATTTCTTCTATTAAAATATTGTTATCTGTGTATCAGTAAATTATCTTTTCAGAAAATATCCGAAATAACTGCAGCTTCCTGACAGTCCTTTCAGTGTTTCCGTATCTGCATATTGGGATTTCAGCTGGGCAAAATACGTTCTGTATTTTTCATTTCTGATATTGTCCAGTTCAGTTTGATGAGCCTGTTCCTTTTCAGAGTATTTAGGATCTGAATAGTCAATGGTACTTACATTTTTCGCTTCATACTGATAATACTTTCCTTGCTCTGCACTGGCCATCTGGAAGAGAGCTCTTGCTCTTTGTTCCTTGTCTTTCGAAAGCTTCAGGGTCTTCTGATAATAATTGATCGCGAGGTCGAAATTATCAGGCTCAATATAAGTGGTATAAAGGAAATTCTTATAATAATACTTGTACGGATTCTTTCTGTCCGTGTTCCAGAAGTCATATTTTCCACCATTGGTGTTGTCGATATCCATCACAAATATTTGACGGTAGTAGCCTAAACTTGAAGTGTTGTACATTAGATTTCCGATAAGCTGGCTAGCTGCAGCTGCCTTTTCATCCGTTCCGCTGCTGATCTTTTTAAGCTGGATCAATGCATCTGCCAGTTCCAGTTTATTCATGCTGTTTTTAATGAAAGGGAACGCAGTATAATCTTCAGCCTCCATACTTTCAGTTTCAGCACTTCCGAAACTTTCCCATACATTATGTCCGAAGACCAGATTGGAAATATCTCTGAATCCATTGTATTCGCCGGCTGCATATTGTTTCGCAGTGATCTTTTCGCCTTTATCGGTCCAGTCATAATTCATTCTTGGAATTCCTGCAAAGCCTTGGGCTTTCTCGTAATATGATTTGGCCTTTTCAAAATCGGCCTGTTTCATAGCTCTATCTCCATAGATCATGCTGAAGAACGCATCAATATTTCCTACGTTGTCCATGTTTTTGGCAATGATTTGCTGTTCAAACTGGGTCTTGTTCGGTTTCTTGTAAAAGTCTTCAACACTTTTTACCAGACTTGAATTCGGGTTGTACTGAAGGTCGGACAGTTTATTGTTCATTAAGAATGATTTTCCATCCTCACCCTGTAAGAAGTAACGGTTCGCAAGAACATCTTTAAGAAAGTCTGCTGTAGACGGAGTTTCACCGTAATAGTCATAATCTGCAACGGCTGCGGTATCTTTCTTCACTTCTTTTTTAACGAAATAATCTGCATAGTCTTTCATCAGATGATCCTCGAATTCAGCATCAACCTTAGGATGCGAAACGATATCATTCAGGACTTTCATTCTTTTGATTTCTTCCAGATATTCCGGGTTGGTTGTTTTGATATCTTCCAGAATTTCGGAACTGGCTTTATAGTCTTTTTTCAAAAACTTAAGATAAGCATCGGCGATCTGCCAGTATTCATCCTTAGAGACCTTCTTGGTTTTCTCCGTGAATTTTTCCAGATTGTCCAGATAATCTTTCGTTTTTTCATCATAGCCATAACCTGATTTGGTGTAGAACGGTATTCTGTCCGGGTTGTTCAATAGCTCATCATCACTCTTATCATTTTTGCCACCATTCGCGCTGTCAGATTTTGAACCTCCGAAAAGATTTTTGAAAAACCTTACGATCTTCTGCCAGAATGAAAGCTTCTCTTCTTTTTTTACTTCTGCAGCTGCTGGTTCAGATTTTGTATCGGTGGAAACTTTGTCGTGATCATCTGCATTTCCTTTCTGCATATAAACATTATCTGAAGCATCAGAAGTATAGTAATATATCGGAAGGTAACTTCTTTCAAGCTCATTGATACTTCTCACCGCCATTACTTTCAGAATCTCAGAATCAGGATTGATATCGTACATTTTTTCCATGATCGGAATAGGGTCTGTGAAGCCTTCATAGCCCAACAGGAAATAAGCCATGTTCTTTTCATCGCTCGTCCCCGCTCTTTTCATAATATTACTGAAAGAAGCCGTATCCGAAAGCTTCATGGAAACGAAGGCAGATTCCTTACGGTCTTTGCTGTTCATAAAAACCTGGAAAAAGTTCCAGTTCGCATCACTGTTCATTTCCTTTCCTCTCTGAGCACCGGCAAGCTGATCAAGCGCCATGAAATACACGGTTCCTTTCTGTTTGATAGGTTCAATATAAGTTTTGAACGCTTCCAGAGTGGCATCATAATTTCTCGTGTAATGATTGAAACGCACCAGCTGATATCCGTAGCGCTGCTTGATCTCTGGATTTCTTGTGGCATTGTATAGAGAAGTCAATGCATTGACTGTTTTAGCGTAATCAACGGAAGTGGCATTGAGCTTTTTGGAGGGGCCGTAGTTGTAAAAAGAATCCGGGCTTTCAACATAATTGATGCTCATGTAAGGCTCCAGATATTTTGCTTCAATTAAATAATCGATGCCTTCCTTATACTTTTGGTAAAATCCTGTCCCCAGTTTCTGCAAAAGAGGATTACTTGGCGTTCCGTTTTTCAAAGCATTTAAATCATCCATGCTTATTTTGTACACCAGATTCTCTGTTTCCGAATAGTTGAGCTGGTTGTTGAAGAATTTCTTCCATGTCTCAATATTGTCGTCAGGAATCGTCATGTTTTTATAATCACCGTAGAACCTGTTGGAATACGTGAGCAAGAAAGGAAGATAAGATTTATCCTTGATGATGCTTTGCGTAAACAGGTTGAAGTATTCATAATCGGGGTCTGACCATGCGCAGGCGTCAGATTTAGTATAAAACAGCGATAGAACCGCCAGTGAAAGAATATACTTTTTCATATAGTTGAGGGTGTTTTTATTTTTATAATTAAATGTCAATAGAATTCAAAAGTTGTATGGTCAACAGGATTTAAGACCTGCTTAAAGTGCTCAATCTGCAGGAGATAAAATTTTAAAATTCCCGGTTACTTACAAATTTACTATCTAATTGATAATAAATTACATTAAAATCAGGTATTTTTTTCTCCAGAAAACGAACGACATCTTCCAGCTGTTCGTCAGAGATTTCTTCCACCTTTATCCTGAAGCCTTTGCTCAGAAAGCTTCCGAAATAGAAACCGTCTTTTGTAATTTCGACTTCATTATCGGAGATTTTTTTGAATCCCGGGTTTTCAAGATCTTTCCTGGACAGGGCATTGATTAGTTTATGCTTTTCAAGATGATTGGTAACAATTCCCCAGGAGTAGATCGGCAGCGCGACTTCTATTTTCTTTACAGGGTAATCTTCCAGTTTGGAAAGGTAACTTTTTAAAATCGTCACATCCAGAATAGAGTTCTTGTTGGAGTTTTCCAATGGCGAGGAAGTAGAGTAGCACATCAGGTAGACTTTTTCTACAGGTGGAACTCCAGTCTGGTTTTTATCTTTAACCTGATGAAGGCGTAAAGTACAGGTGATTTCTTTTCCGGAAACCTTTTTCAGTTCTTTTAAGAATTTAAAATAATCATTTCTGGTTCCAGCGGTCCAGTCGCAATCAATCTGAATTTCATTGCTGATCTTTAAACCATATTCTTTAGATTTCTTCTGAATCAGATTGTGAATATTTTTTGCCAGAAATCTGATCTCATCCGAAGAAATACGGTACATTGACTGATTGGTAATAAACACAGTCGGAACAATCTGTTTATCCGTCTGGAAACTTTTGTCTTTCGTAATCACGGCAACCGGCTGAAACTGTCCGCCGATTTTATCTATATCGAAAAATCTTGTGTACACATAAGGAACTGAAGCCTTGTCCAATGCTTTTTTCTCTTCCTGATCCAACTTAAGCTGAGTTTTCCAGTAATAAAAAGTATAAGGATGATTCTTTTTTCTGCCGCATGAAACAACGAGAAGGAGGATTAACAGGAACTTTAATGTTTTCATTTCTTGTACAGTTTGCTTTCGCAGGTACAGGTGTCGTTGGAAGCGCTTTCCATAGAAGAACAGCAGTCTTCAGATTTCTGGATGTTTCCTTCTTTATCGGTAAGGTAGATGTTGTCTTTGTCAAATTTCACATAGAAGTTTTCGCCATACTTTTTGAAAACTACCTTCATGACTTTGGGATTGTATTTTCCTGCATTCACTTCTTCTGTAGTTTCAGTTCTGTCTGCCTGATTGACCTGAACAAACCCGAAATAGACATCGCCGTTTTTCTTCACATCCAGGTAATAAGACGGAGTTCCCGATCCACTGAATCCTTCAACGATATTAAAACTTCTATGACCGATAAATGGTGCTTTTGTCTGGGCAAAAGATAAAATGCTGATGCATAAGATCACTAAGCTGAAAATCTTTTTCATATATTTTTTTTCAAAAGTAAAAATATTTAAGCAAAAATTAAACCGTAAAAACCCGGTGATTGGCTGTTGAAGGTAATTCTTAACTACAAAAAGCACAAAGCTTTTTTAACACTTAAGTTGTTTTAAAGTTACATACATTGTACATATAAAGTACACTTAAGTTTTATGAAAATCAAAGATTTTCTACTGATGTGATCTTAGTGTTTTCAGCATGATAAAACTTTTAAACTAAAGTGTGCTTAAGTGTTTAAATACATTAAAAATTTTGTGTTTAATAACTTGAACCATTAAGATGAATTAAGTTTTTAAGAATATTAAGTGAGCTTTGCTTTAAGATGTGCTGCTGAAAAAAAATCATTTGATTTTTCTTAATTTTCCTTACCTCCTTTATTGATCTTAATGTTTTAAAATTATTCAGATACAGCTATATCATCAGAAATCTATTTGAAGATGAGCACAAAAAACAAAATGACCACCCCGAATTGGAGTGGTCTTAGTATAAGTTAATTTAAAATTCAGATTAGAAAACAGTGGCGGCCAGCTGAATTCTTGCGTACTTATTCGAAGGATTCCACATGGCCATCATGGCAACCGGAAGACTGTAGTGTTCCGTGATTTTGACGGTCTTGCTGGCTTTTACACCAACGTTAACAATGTCAAAACTGTTTTTGCCGTTTCCATAGAGAAAATTTCTGTCGTTAAGCGCAAATCCTGCACCGATGAAAGCATCCAGATTGACTTTCTGTCCCGCAATAACGGGATAACTTGCCTGAACGTAGGTCGAATACTTATTCTTTTTATAGCTTCCGTCAGATTCCAAAACCACTTCTCCCGCATTAGCTCCTCCGTACAGCATGATGTCGGCTTCAATATTCAGAGGAAATGAAGGTCCGAACGTATAATTGGTTCTAAGGTCAATGATATGAGCCGTTCTTGTCCGCGAATAATGGAATATGTCTTCTGAAGCAACCGCGGTATTGATGTTTCTGGAATTAAAAAGATCCCAAAGCCCGATATAAAGTCTTCCGTCTGAATACTGGACGTAATAATTGATCTCTTTATAATGTGTTCCGTCTTTGTCATCCGTCAGGGAAGATGCACCCCAGATTCCGGCTTTCCATTTTTTTTCCGCATCGAAAGCGTACGATAGATTTCCCATCACCACAGGTTTATCGGTAATGATCAAGCCTCTCCACAGGTGATTATTCTGAATATTCGCAGTGAAATCAAGCCTGTTGCTTTCCTTAGGTTCAGTGTTTTCCTGAGACCATAGTTTTCCTGTGCCCAAAATAATCAGGCATGCTATTTTTAAAACTTTCATGGATGTATTTATTTTAAGATTCCATATAGAACTGCTGCGATAATACAGCCCAGGATAGGGCCTGCAACAGGAATCCAGGCATATCCCCAATCACTGCTGCCTTTTACGGGAAGTATGGCGTGCATGATTCTGGGACCTAAATCTCTGGCGGGATTAATGGCATAACCGGTGGTTCCACCTAAAGATAAACCGATAGCCCAAACCAGTAAGGTAACAGGAAGTGCTCCCACAGAGCCAAGTCCTACTTTAGCGGTTGGATCTGCATTCAGAGCGATGCTGGGATCCGAAAAATGAAAGATAACAAATACGAGGACAAACGTTCCGATGATCTCACTGATGAGATTGGAGAACGTATTCCTGATCGCTGGACCGGTACTGAAACAGGCCAGTTTAGCACCTCCGTCTTCGGTAATGGCGAAATGGTCTTTATTAAAAAGCCATACAAGAAAAGCTCCAAGCATTGCGCCGAGTAGCTGTGCTGCAATATAAGTGGGAACCAGATCCCATGAGAATTTTCCTGCAACAGCCAGCCCGATGGATACAGCCGGATTCAGGTGAGCACCACTTACCGGTCCTGCCACGGTGACCCCTACAAAAACGGCCAGTGCCCATGCCGTTGTAATGACGATCCATCCTGAATTATTTCCTTTGGTATCTTTTAAGACAACATTTGCTACAACGCCGTTGCCTAATAATATCATAAGCATGGTGCCTATGAGTTCTGCGGTAAATGGGTTCATGAGTAGTTTTTTTAAGTTAAGGATTTAATCTTCGATCCAGCTTTGAGAACGCTTTACAGCTTTGTTCCAGAAATGGATCATATTATCTGCTTTTTCCTTGTCCACTTTCGGATGGAAATCTTCGTCCACAATCCATTGGGATTGAATCTCGTTGATGTCCTTCCAGTATCCTACTGCCAATCCTGCAAGATACGCTGCTCCTAAGGCTGTTGTTTCAAGGGTTTTCGGTCTTGTGATTTTGAACCCGAAAAGGTCAGACTGGATCTGCATCAGAAGGTCACTTGCAGAAGCACCGCCGTCTACTCTAAGCTCAAGACTTGGTCTTCCGGAATCTGCTTCCATGGATTTTACAATATCATACACCTGGAATGCAATTCCTTCCAAAGTCGCTCTCGCGATATGTCCATTGGTCGTTCCGCGGGTTACCCCTACAATCGTTCCTCTGGCATATTGGTCCCAATAAGGAGCTCCCAATCCTGTAAGTGCAGGGACAAAGTAAACCCCTCCGTTATCTTCAACGCTTGCTGCCAGATCATTTACTTCTTCAGATGTACGGATCAGTTTCAGCCCGTCTCTCAGCCACTGTATGGCTGCTCCGCCTACAAAGACACTTCCTTCCAGTGCATAATTTACTTCTCCATTAATCTTCCATGCTACAGTAGTCAACAGGTTATTTTTAGAAGAAACAGCTTCTTTTCCTGTATTCATTAGTAAGAAGCATCCTGTTCCGTAGGTGTTTTTTACCATTCCGGGTGTAATGCACATCTGTCCGAATAAAGCAGCCTGCTGATCTCCCGCAATTCCTGCAATTGGAATTTTAGTGGAAAATAGAGTAGTTGCAGTTTCGCCGTAAATTTCACTGCTCTGTTTTACTTCAGGAAGAACAGATCTTGGAATGTCAAATAAATCCAGCAATTCCTGATCCCATTCTAAAGTGTGAATGTTCAGAAGCATGGTTCTGCTCGCATTGGAAACATCGGTGATGAACATTTTTCCGCGGGTAAGTTTCCACACCAACCATGTGTCAACGGTTCCGAAACATAATTTTCCTTCTGCTGCTTTTTCTCTTGCGCCTTCTACGTTATCCAGAATCCATTTAAGTTTGGTTGCAGAAAAATAAGCATCCAGAACAAGTCCGGTTTTTTCTTTGATGGTTTCGGCGTGGCCCTGTTCTTTTAATTCATCGCAATATTTGGAAGTCCTTCTGTCCTGCCAGACAATCGCGTTGTAAATAGGTTCGCCGGTTTCTTTATCCCAGACAATGGTTGTTTCACGCTGATTGGTGATTCCAATGGCAGCGACTTCCAGTCCGGAAATGCCTGCTTTGGCGATAATCTCTGCGGCAACGGATATCTGGGAAGACCAGATTTCGTTGGGATCATGCTCTACCCATCCCGGAGTAGGGTAGATCTGTTCAAAATTTTTCTGGGAGATGTATTCTATTTCTCCGCTGTGGTTGAATAAAATGGCTCTGGAGGATGTTGTCCCCTGGTCCAGAGCGAGAATCAGTTTTTCCTTCATACTGCAAATTTTTAGTTATGAGTAATAGTTTTGGGAGAGTAAGGCGTTAATAAATACCCTTGTGCTAATTCAATAAATTCTTTTTCCTGATCATTTGCCCATTCCTGAGAATATCCTTTTTCTTTGGCAATAAGCTGTGCAATCGTGTGGGCACTGTCGATGGCGGCTCTTGCATCTAAGAATAAGAGTCGGACTCTTCTGGCGAGAATGTCTTCTATGGTTTCTGCCATTTCATGTCGTATAGCCCAAACTGCTTCTGCTATCGTGAAATCATGATCCGGATGTATTTTTTTTGAATACTGAGGATCGCTGCTTTGCAATGCTTTTATAGCTGGGATATCAGATCCGTATACATACAGATGGCTGGTACGGTCAACAAGTTCTGCTTTTATGTTCCCGTGAATAGACATGTTTTCTGTTTGGGAAGGTCCTCCGTTTAAATGAAGAATCTCCACAGCTTTATCCACAGTGTCCTGTGCCATTTTACGGTACGTGGTCCATTTTCCACCGATGATGGAAACCAATCCTGTATCTGAAGTAATGACTTTGTGGCTTCGGGAAACTTCTTTTGTGTTTTTACCTCCTTCTTTTGGTGCGGCAAGCGGTCTCAATCCGGCGAACATAGATTTTACGTCTTCTCTCGTCGGTTTTTTGGCTAAATATTGTCTGGCTGTATTCAGAACGAAATTAATCTCAGATTCCAAAGCGTGCGGTTCAAAGCTCGGGCTTTCAAGAAGGGTGTCCGTAGTTCCTACCAATGCTCTGTCGTGCCAAGGGACTACAAAAAGAACTCTGCCGTCCGATGTTTTAGGAATCATGATGGCATCATCACTCTTAAGGAAAGATTTATCCAATACCAAATGGATACCTTGACTTGGAACGACAAATTTACCATGCTTAGGATTATTCATATTCAGAATATCATTCGTGAATACTCCTGTAGCATTAATCACAGCTTTTGCACGAAGCTCATACTGCTGGTTTGAAAACTGGTCTTCTGCTTTTACACCGTTTATTTTTCCGGAATCATTTTTGAGAAGGCCGGTCACTTTCATATAATTAACTGCACTTCCTCCTTTTTCTATAAGAGTCTGGGAAAGGTTGATCGCTAATCTTGCATCATCAAACTGTCCGTCCTGATACACCACACCACTTGCGAGGTTATGCTGCTCAATCGTTGGTAGTTTTTCAATGGTTTTGGCTTTGCTGATGTATTTTGTTTTTCCAAGGCTAAGCTTTCCGGCAAGGAAATCATAAACAGACAATCCTATCTTATAGTAAATGCCTCCCCACCATGTGTAGTTGGGAATAATAAATGACTGGTTTTTGACTACGTGTGCCGCATTTTGGGCAAGCAGTCCTCTTTCTTTCAGGGCTTCCTTCACAAGTCCTACATCTCCCTGGGCAAGATATCTTACCCCGCCGTGTACCAATTTGGTGCTTCGGCTGGATGTTGCTTTTGCAAAATCGTGGGACTCAAGGAGCAGGGTTTTAAATCCTCTGCTGGCTGCATCTAATGCTGAGCCCAGACCACTGGCTCCACCTCCGATGACAATAAAGTCCCATTCCTGCACACTGGTCAGTTTACTAAGTTCTTCGTTTCGTTTCATAAATGTTTCGTTTATGTTTCGTTTTCAAATGTATAAATTAAAAACGAAACTAAAAAGAAAATAAATGAAATTTTATCGGTCTCGGAAAAAAATGGTATTTTTGATGAAAGAATCAGAATGGAAAAGTTAATACCAAGGCACGATGATATATTAAAGGAACTCAATGAAAAAGGGCATGTTCTGGTACAGGATTTATGTGAGAAGCTGAATGTTTCGTCGGTTACGGTTCGAAAGGATCTGAATTATCTCGAAAGTCTGGGATTGCTTTTTCGAAACCATGGGGGAGCGAGTAAGCATGTGCGTTATGCCTATGAAAGGAATGTGGATGAGAAAGAAAACATCAATGTAGAAGCGAAACAAAATATAGCGAAGGCGGCTTTGCAGCTTATTCAGGAGAATGATTGTATTATTCTGGCTTCGGGAACTACGATGCACTATCTGGCGAGGATGCTGGTGAATTTCGGTCCGCTTACGGTTCTTACTTCTTCATTACGGGTTGCGTTGGAGCTTTGCAATAATCCTAATATTAATATCATACAATTAGGTGGGGAGGTGAGAAAGAGCTCTACTTCTATTGTAGGATCTATTTCAGAAACGATTCTCAGACAGTTTTCCTGTAATAAACTCTTCCTTGGGGTAGATGGGATTGATATGGAATTCGGGATCAGTACTTCGAATGCTGCAGAAGCTCATCTGAATCAACTTATGATAGAATGTTCTGAAAAAGTGGTGATTCTTGGTGATTCTTCGAAACTGAATAAAAAAGGTTTCGGGAAGATCGCTCCTTTGGATAAAATAGATTATCTGATCACGGATGATGGGATTTGTGATGAGGATAAGGTTGCCCTGGAAGAAATAGGGGTTTCGGTTATTGTAAAATAAATTTCTTTTTCATTTCTTTTTTAAGGACAAAATAATTTCTCTGAAAATTTCATCCGGATTTTTTCAAAATGATCTAAATGATTAAAAATCAAAATATTTTACACAAAATATTTGCCAGTTATAAAAATATTCATAAATTTGCACACTCCATTTTAGGGGCGTAGTATGCCTATATCAAAAGTAGAAATTACTTCAGACCTCCTAAGAGATGGGAAATTAAAAAGATAAATTTTATTTAATATAAACAATGTCAGGTATTATTGGTAAAAAAATCGGTATGACGTCTTTGTTTAACGAAGAAGGAAAAAACATTCCTTGTACAGTTATTCAGGCTGGTCCATGCTCGGTTTTACAGGTCAGAACCATAGAAAAGGACGGCTACAAGTCAGTTCAGTTAGGTTTCGATGACAAGAGTGAAAAGAACGTAGGTAAAGCGTTAGCTGGCCATTTCAAAAAGGCTGGTTCTGCTCCAAAAGCTAAGTTGGTAGAATTCTACAGAGAATTCGTAGACGAAGTAAAAGTAGGAGAAGAAGTAAAAGTTAACTTATTCGCTGAAGGTGAATTTGTTGACGTAACAGGAACTTCAAAAGGTAAAGGTTTCCAAGGTGTTGTTAAAAGACATGGCTTTGGAGGTGTAATGCAAGCTACTCATGGTCAGCACAACAGACTTAGAGCTCCAGGTTCTATCGGTGCTGGATCGGATCCTTCAAGAGTATTCAAAGGAATGAGAATGGCGGGTAGAATGGGAGGTAAGCAGGTAACTGTTCAAAACCTTCAAGTATTAAAAGTGGATCAAGAACAAAATCTTTTAGTAGTAAAAGGTGCTGTTCCGGGAGCTAAAAATTCTTATGTAATTATCAGAAAATGGAACTAGTAGTATTAAATACATCAGGAAAAGAGACCGGAAGAAAAGTAACTCTAGACGAATCAGTATTCGGAATTGAGCCAAATCAGCACGCGGTTTACTTAGAAGTTAAACAGTACCTTGCCGCACAGAGACAAGGGACTCATAAATCAAAGGAAAGAAGCGAAATTACTGCTTCTACTAAAAAACTTAAGAAGCAAAAAGGATCTGGTTCTGCTAGATATGGTGATATCAAATCTCCAACTTTCAGAGGTGGAGGTAGAGTATTTGGACCAAAACCAAGAGACTACAGATTCAAATTGAACAAAGCTCTTAAGAGATTAGCTAAAAAATCTGTTTTATCTCAGAAAATGAGAGACAACAGCATCAGAGTAATGGAAGATATGAGCTTAAGCGCTCCTAAAACTAAAGATTTCATCTCTATCTTAAATGCATTGGCATTGAACGATAAGAAATCTCTATTCGTTCTTCCTGAAGCTAACAAGAATGTGTATTTGTCTTCAAGAAACTTACCTAAAACTAAAGTAATGAACTTCAACGAAATTAGTTCATATGACTTGATGAATGCAGGTGAGATCGTATTCTTAGAAGGTGCAGTTGAAAAATTCCAGGAAAATTTAAAGAAATAAATCATGTCACTTATTATTAAACCAGTTATCTCAGAAAAGGCTAATTACCTTACAGATTTAAGAGGTTCTTATTCTTTCTTAGTAGATCCTAAGGCTAATAAGATCCAGATTAAAAAAGCTGTTGAAGCAGCTTACGGTGTAAAAGTAGCAGACGTTAATACAATGATTTATGCTCCGAAGGTTTCTTCGAAATACACTAAAAAGGGTCTTCAAGTAGGAAAGACAAACAAATTAAAAAAGGCGGTAATCAAGCTTGTTGAAGGTGAGGTTATCGATATTTTTGCTGTAAATTAATTATTAATTATAAATAATAGTAATGTCTGTTAGAAAATTAAAACCTATCACCCCAGGACAGAGATTCAGAATTGTTAACAATTTTGAGGAAATTACTACCAACAAACCAGAGAAATCTCTAACAGTTGGTATTAGTAAGTCAGGTGGACGTAACCAAACTGGTAAAATGACCATGCGTTACACCGGAGGTGGACACAAAAAGAAATACAGAATTATCGACTTCAAAAGAAACAAGCATGATGTTGAAGCAACGGTAAAAACTGTAGAATATGATCCAAACAGAACTGCATTTATCGCTTTATTAGAGTACGCAGACGGAGAGAAGAGATATATCATCGCTCCAAACGGTATCAAAGTAGATCAGAAGGTAGTTTCAGGAGAAAGCGTAGAACCGAATATCGGTAACGCAATGAAATTGAAAAACATTCCATTGGGTACTGTTATTTCTTGTGTTGAAATGAAACCTGGACAAGGTGCTATTTTAGCAAGAAGTGCTGGTTCTTCAGCTCAATTAACTTCAAGAGACGGAAAATATGCAATCATCAAGTTGCCTTCAGGAGAATCAAGAATGATCCTTACTGAGTGTTATGCAATGATTGGATCTGTTTCTAACTCTGATCATCAGTTAACTGTTTCAGGTAAGGCTGGTAGAAGCAGATGGTTAGGTAGAAGACCTAGAACTAGACCAGTTGTAATGAACCCTGTAGATCACCCAATGGGAGGTGGTGAAGGTCGTTCTTCAGGAGGTCACCCAAGATCTAGAAATGGTATGCCTGCTAAAGGTTACAAAACCAGAAAGAAAAACAAAGCGTCTAACCGTCATATCATATCTAAACGTAAATAATTATGGCAAGATCACTTAAAAAAGGACCATTCATTCATCATACTTTAGATAAGAAGGTTCAGACAAACATAGAGTCTGGTAAGAAGACAGTTATCAAAACTTGGTCTAGAGCGTCTATGATCTCTCCAGACTTCGTAGGACAAACTATTGCTGTACACAACGGGAAATCTTTTATCCCTGTTTATGTTACAGAAAACATGGTTGGTCACAAGTTAGGCGAATTTTCTCCAACAAGATCTTTCAGAGGTCATGGTGGTAATAAAAACAAAGGAAGTAGATAATCATGGGATCAAGAAAAAGAGAAAGTGCATTAGCACGTAAGTTAACAAATCAAGATGTAGTAAAAGCATTACATAACGATTGCCCTTCTTCTCCAAGAAAGATGAGATTAGTAGCTGATATCATCAGAGGCGTAGAAGTAGACAAAGCTTTATACATCCTAAAATATTCAAAGAAAGACGCTTCTAATAAATTAGAAAAAGTCTTACTTTCAGCAATGGCCAACTGGCAAGCTAAAAACGAAGGTGCTGATATCGAAGAAGCTAATCTTATCGTTAAAGAAATTTTTGTAGACAGTGCAAGACAATTGAAGAGACTAAGACCAGCTCCACAAGGTAGAGGGTATAGAATCAGAAAAAGATCAAACCACATTACATTAATCTTAGGTAATAAAGAAAATTAATCAAGGTATGGGACAGAAGACAAATCCAATTGGTAACAGATTAGGTATCATCAGAGGATGGGATTCAAACTGGTTTGGTGGTAAAGATTATGGAGACAGAATCGCTGAAGACTACAAAATCAGAAGATACCTTGAAGCTAGATTATCTAAAGGTGGTATTTCAAAAATTTATATTGAAAGAACTTTAAAATTAGTTACAGTAACTATTACTACTGCTAGACCGGGACTTATCATCGGTAAAGGAGGTCAGGAAGTTGATAAATTAAAAGAAGAATTGAAGAAACTTACAGGTAAGGATATTCAAATCAACATTTTCGAAATCAAAAGACCTGAACTTGACGCAGTACTAGTAGCAGACAGCATCTCTAAGCAGATTGAAAACAGAATTTCTTACAGAAGAGCTGTTAAAATGGCGATGGCAAGTACAATGAGAATGGGTGCTGAAGGTATCAAAGTTCAAATCTCTGGTAGATTGAACGGTGCTGAAATGGCAAGAAGCGAATCTTTCAAAGACGGAAGAATTCCTTTGTCTACTTTCAGAGCTGATATCGATTACCACTGGGCTGAAGCTCACACTACTTACGGTAGACTAGGAGTGAAAGTTTGGATCATGAAAGGAGAGGTTTACGGTAAAAGAGACCTTTCTCCACTAGTGGGACAACAGAAGAAAGGAGGTCCTTCAGGAGGTGGAAACAGAGGTGGAGACCGAGATAACAGAAGACCTAGAAAGAATAATAACAATAATAACAATAATAATTAAAAATTTTAGGTTAGAAATTTTGAATTTTAAATTACCGTTACTTTTTTAAAATATAAAAAATCTAAAATCTAAAATCTAAAATCTAAAATTTAGAAATTATGTTACAACCAAAAAGAACCAAATTCCGTAGAGTTCACAAGATGAAGATGAAGGGGATTGCTCAAAGAGGTAATCAACTGGCATACGGAACATTTGGAATCAAAGCTATAGAAGGTGCTTGGATTACTGCAAGACAAATCGAAGCTGCTCGTATCGCTGCGACTAGATATATGAAGAGAGAAGGTCAGCTGTGGATCAAAATATTCCCGGATAAGCCTATTACTAAGAAACCAGCCGAAGTAAGGATGGGTAAAGGTAAAGGTGCTGTGGAATATTGGGTAGCTGTAGTAAAACCAGGTAAAATCATGTTCGAAATCGGAGGAGTATCTTACGAGATCGCTAAGGAAGCTTTAAGACTTGCTGCACAGAAATTACCGGTAATTACTAAATTCGTAGTTGCTAACGATTTTGTTAAACCTCTATAATCTTTGATACAATGAAACAAGCTGATATTAAAAATTTAAGCGCGGGTGATATTCAAGCAAAACTTGCTGAATTGAAAACTCAATATTCAAAACTGAAATTGGCTCACAAGATCAGTCCAATTGAAAACCCGATTCAAATCAGAGATTTGAGAAGATCAATCGCTAGACTAAACACTGAGTTAACCACTAAACAACAATAAGATTTTCATACATTATGGAAAGAAACTTAAGAAAAGAAAGAATCGGAATAGTTTCCAGCAATAAAATGGAAAAGACCATTGTTGTAAGTGAGACTACGAGAGTGAAACACCCGATGTACGGTAAATTCGTTTTGAAAACGAAAAAATATACTGCACACGACGAGAACAACGAATGCACAGAGGGAGATACAGTTCTTATCCAAGAAACTAGACCTTTGAGCAAGAGCAAGAGATGGAGATTAGTAAGAATCATTGAAAAAGCTAAGTAATAATGTTACAAACAGAATCAAGATTAAAAGTTGCTGATAACACAGGTGCCAAAGAGGTATTGGTTATCAGAGTTCTGGGAGGAACCAGAAGAAGATATGCTTCAGTTGGTGATAAAATCGTTGTTACTATCAAAGATTCTACGCCATCAGGAAACGCTAAAAAAGGTCAGGTATCTAAAGCTGTAGTAGTAAGAACTAAAAAAGCAGTTAGAAGAAAAGATGGTTCATACATCAAATTCGAAGACAATGCTTGTGTATTACTAAACGCAGCAGGAGAAATGAGAGGAACGCGTGTTTTCGGACCAGTTGCTCGTGAGTTGAGAGACAAAGAATATATGAAAATCATTTCATTAGCTCCTGAAGTACTTTAATTTTTAAAATTTTTAAAAGAAAATGTCAAAGTTAAAAATAAAAAGAGGAGATAACGTCATCATTACTACTGGTAAGAAAGATATCAAAGGTAAGACAGGTGAAGTTATTGAAGTGATCAAAAAAGAAGGAAAAGATCCTAGAGTTATCGTTGCAGGTCTTAACATCGTTAAAAAACACGTTAAGCCTTCAGCTTCTAACCCTCAAGGTGGAATCACTGAAAAAGAAGCTTCTATTCATATCTCAAACATCGCTCTAGTTGGTAAAGACGGCAAAGCGGTAAGAGTTGGTTATAAAATCGACGGAGATAAGAAAGTAAGAATCGATAAAAAAACGGGTGAAACTTTATAATTTGAATTAACACATGGAATTTATAGCAAGACCCAAAAATATATACAGAGAGAAAATTGTTCCTGCAATGATGGAAGAATTTGGGTACAAATCTGTAATGCAGGTACCTAAATTGGAAAAAATCATCCTATCTCAAGGATTAGGTGATGCCACTGCAGACAAAAAAATCATTGATTACGCTGTAGAAGAATTAACAATGATTACTGGCCAGAAAGCAGTAGGTACCATCTCTAAGAAAGACGAAGCGGCTTTCAAATTGAGAAAAGGTATGCCTGTAGGTGCTAAAGTAACATTGAGAGCTCATAAAATGTATGAATTCTTAGACAGACTTACTGCTTCTGCTTTACCACGTATCAGAGATTTCTCTGGTATCAAAGCAGACGGGTTCGATGGTAGAGGTAATTATAACTTAGGTATTACTGAGCAGATTATCTTCCCTGAAATCGTAATTGACAAAGTGAAAAAAATCCAAGGGATGGACATCACTTTCGTAACAAGCGCGAAAACAGATAAAGAAGCGAAAGCATTATTAACTCACTTCGGTTTACCATTTAAAAAGAACTAAGAAATGGCTAAAGAATCAATGAAAGCGCGTGAGCGCAAAAGAGAAGCACTAGTTGCTAAATACGCTGACAAGAGAAAAGCTTTAAAAGAAGCTGGTGACTATGAAGGTCTTCAGAAATTACCTAAAAATGCTTCTCCTGTAAGATTACACAACAGATGTAAACTAACAGGTAGACCAAGAGGGTACATGAGAACTTTCGGTCTTTCTAGAGTAACGTTCCGTGAAATGGCCAACAACGGTCTTATCCCGGGAGTGAAAAAAGCTAGTTGGTAGTAATTACTAATTAATCGGGACAATTAAGTTGTCTGGATACTAAAGAACAAAAATATCAGACCCAAGTTTTTCTGAAGTCTGATATTTTAATCTTCAAGTCCCTTCAATACTGATTGTCTTTAACCAATAATTTAAAATAGAAAAATGGTAACAGATCCAATTTCAGATTTCCTAACAAGAGTAAGGAACGCACAAAGCGCAGGCCACAAAGTGGTGGAGATTCCTGCATCGAAAATCAAAAAGGAGATTACTAAGATCTTATTTGACCAGGGTTATATCTTAAACTTTAAGTTTGAAGAAAGCGCTGTTCAAGGTACGATCAAAATCGCTTTAAAGTATGACAAGCAAACTAACAAGCCGGCTATTAAATCTATCCAGAGAGCTTCTAGACCAGGTTTAAGACAGTACAAAGGTTCTACAGAACTTCCAAGAGTACTGAACGGTTTGGGAATAGCTGTTATCTCTACTTCTAAAGGAGTAATGACTGACAAGAAGGCTAGAGAAGAAAAAGTAGGCGGTGAAGTAATCTGCTATGTTTATTAATTTTTAATCAGAGGAAAATGTCAAGAATTGGTAAAGCAATTATAACAATTCCAGCTGGAATTACAGTCACTGAAAATAACAGTATTGTAACGGTAAAAGGTCCTAAAGGAGAACTTTCTCAGGAGCTTACAGCAGGAATTACTTTAGAACAGAACGATGGCGTGCTTACAGTAAGCAGACCGTCTGATTCTAAACAACACAAAGCGCTTCACGGTTTATACAGAGCGTTGATCAACAACATGATTGTTGGTGTTGAAAAAGGTTTCGAAAAGAAACTAGAACTAGTAGGGGTAGGATACAGAGCTTCACACACAGGTCAAAAACTTGAGTTAGCTTTAGGATTCTCTCACGGTATCGTATTGGAACTTCCAAACGAAGTAAAATTAGATACATTGACTGAAAAAGGTAAAAACCCAATTATTACTTTAGCGTCTCATGACAACCAACTTCTAGGAATGGTAGCTGCAAAGATCCGTTCTTTCAGAAAGCCTGAGCCTTACAAAGGAAAAGGTGTAAGATTCCTGGGAGAAATTGTTAGACGTAAAGCTGGTAAATCTGCTTAATAAATTATAAGTATTATGGCATTAAGTAAATTAGAAAAAAGAATAAGAATCAAAAGAAGAGTAAGAGGAAAAATCTCTGGATCTTCTGAATTGCCAAGATTATCTGTATATAAAAGTAATAAGGAAATTTACGCTCAGTTAATCGATGATAAAAATGGTACAACATTAGCCTCCGCTTCTTCTAGAGAGAAGGGTGTAGATGCTAACGGTACTAAGACTGAAGTTTCTGCTGCTGTTGGTAAAGCTATCGCTGCTAAAGCTATCGCTGCAGGAATCGAAAGTATTGTATTTGACAGAAACGGTTTCGTTTACCACGGAAGAGTGAAAGCTCTTGCTGATGGAGCGAGAGAAGGAGGACTTAAATTCTAATCATAAAAATTTCGGAAATATGTTAGGACTAGATAATATAGAAAGAGTAAAACCGGGAGGATTAGAATTAAAAGATCGTCTCGTAGCTGTTAACAGAGTAACAAAAGTAACAAAAGGAGGTAGAGCTTTCGGATTTTCTGCTATTGTAGTAGTAGGTAACGAAGACGGAGTAATCGGTCACGGTCTAGGAAAATCTAAAGAAGTAGCTTCTGCAATTGCTAAAGCTGTTGAAGATGCTAAGAAAAACCTAGTGAAAGTTCCTGTAATGAACCACACTATTCCTCACCAGACTACTGCCAGATACGGTGGTGCAGATATCTTCTTAAGACCTGCTTCTCACGGTACAGGACTTATCGCCGGTGGTGCGGTAAGAGCGGTACTTGAGTCTGCTGGTATTCACGATATCCTTTCAAAATCTAAAGGATCTTCTAACCCTCACAACGTAGTGAAAGCTACTTTCAAAGCGTTATTAGATATCAGAAGACCTGAAGAGATCGCTAGAATGAGAGGAGTTTCTCTAAGTAAAGTGTTTAACGGTTAATATTAGAACAATGGCAACAATCAAAGTAAAGCAAGTAAGAAGCGCTATTGGAAGAACAAAAACCCAAAAGAGAACGCTTGAAGCATTAGGATTTAAGAAACTTCACCAAGTTGTAGAACACGAAGCTACGCCTTCTATTTTAGGAATGATAGCTGCAGTTAGTCATTTACTTGAAGTTCAAAAATAATTTTAAAACAAAAATTAAAATGAATTTAAACAACATAAGACCTGCTGCAGGTGCTACTCACAACTCTAAAAGAATTGGTAGAGGGCAAGGTACAGGAAAAGGAGGTACTGCTACGAAAGGACATAAAGGTCAGAAAGCTAGAGCTGGTTATTCTCAGAAAATCGGTTTCGAAGGTGGACAGATGCCTTTACAAAGGAGATTACCTAAATTCGGATTCAAAAACGTAAACAGAAAAGAGTTTAGAGGCGTAAACCTTGATACTATTCAAATCTTAATCGAGAACAAATCCATCACTGGAGAGATCACGAAAGAAGTTTTAGTAGAAAACGGGATCGTTTCTAAAAACGAATTAGTGAAAATTATGGGTAGAGGAGAATTGAAATCTGCGGTTTCAATCTCTGCTGACAAGTTCACTAAATCTGCTGAAGAGCTTATTGCTAAAGCAGGTGGAAAAGCAATTACCTTATAATACTTACTAATGAAAGAATTTATACAAACCCTTAAGAATATTTGGAGCCTAAAGGAATTAAGAGATAAAATTCTCTTTACGTTAGGTATTATCCTTGTGTATAGATTCGCATCTTATATCTCACTTCCTGCAATTAACCTTGCAGAGGTGGGAGATCTCTTAGAGCATTATAAAAATCAAGGCGGTAACAAGCAAGGAGCAGGTCTCCTTGGCTTGCTTTCGTCGTTTACGGGGGGAGCTTTCAGCCACGCTTCCGTAATGGCGTTGGGTATCATGCCTTATATTTCTGCTTCTATTATTGTTCAGTTGATGGGAATGGCTATTCCTTATCTTCAGAAACTTCAGAAGGATGGAGAGTCAGGTAGAAATACATTGAATCAAATTACTAGATGGTTAACGATTGGTGTTTGTCTTGTACAGGCTCCTTCTTATTTAACTTCTATTACTCAATTGTTTTTACCATATGCTCAGTTCTCTTCTGCATACTATGTAGAGCCAAATTCTATCATGTTCTGGTTACCAAGTATTGTAATCTTGGTTGCTGGTTCAGTATTCGCAATGTGGTTAGGTGAGAAAATCACCGACAAAGGTATCGGAAACGGTATTTCCATCCTTATTATGGTGGGGATCCTTTCAAGATTACCGGAAGCATTCGTTCAGGAAATGGCCGTGCAGAACGGAAAAGGAGGAATGGGATCTATTATGATCCTTATTGAAGTAATATTCTGGATGCTGGTAGTTCTTTTGGCAGTCGTATTATCGGTTGCTGTCAGAAAAATCCCAATTCAGTATGTAAGCAGAGCTCAAGCAAGAGGAGGTGTAAACAGAAATCTTATGCAGGGAGCAAGACAGTGGATCCCATTGAAAGTAAATGCTGCTGGTGTAATGCCGATTATCTTTGCTCAGGCATTGATGTTCGTACCAGGATTATTAACGAAATTCGATGAGTCCAATACTTTTCTCGCAGGTTTCAAGAATGTTTTTAGCTGGCAGTACAACGTATTGTTCGCGCTATTAATTATTATATTCTCATTTTTCTATACTGCAATTACAATTCCGGTGAACCAAATGGCTGATGATTTGAAGAGAAATGGAGGTTTAGTACCGAAAGTAAGACCCGGTAAAGAGACAGCTGACTATTTAGATGATATTTTATCAAAAATTACCTTGCCAGGTGCAATATTTTTGTCTATCTTTGCAGTCCTTCCAGCAATAGTGCATGGAAGCTTTGTTCAGACAGATGCGTTCGCCCTATTTTTCGGGGGAACATCACTATTGATTATGGTTGGAGTTATTTTAGATACCGTTCAACAGATTAATACATATCTGCTGAACCATCACTATGATGGCTTAATGCAGTCTAAATTGTCAAGAACGACTGGATATTAATTTATGGCAAAACAAAAACATATTGAACAAGACGGCGTTATCACGGAAGCACTTTCGAACGCCCAGTTCCGTGTAGAGCTGGAGAATGGGCATATACTTATCGCTCATATTTCCGGTAAAATGAGAATGCATTATATTAAACTTTTACCTGGAGACAAGGTAAAACTAGAAATGTCTCCCTATGATTTATCGAAAGGGAGGATCACATTTAGATATTAAAAACAGCTGCCAAATGGAATGTATGTTCCATTTGGCTCTTGTTGAAAAATAAATACTATCAAAATGAAAGTTAGAGCATCAATTAAAAAAAGAAGCGCTGATTGCAAGATTGTACGCAGAAAAGGTGTACTATTCGTAATCAACAAGAAGAACCCAAAATTTAAACAAAGACAAGGCTAACATTAAATTATGGCGAGAATTGCAGGTATTGATTTACCAAAAAACAAAAGAGGTGTTATCGGTTTAACTTACATCTACGGAGTTGGAAGAAATACTTCTTCTGAAATCCTTAAAGCTGCCGGTATCAGCGAAGACAAGAAAGTCAACGAATGGAATGACGATGAATTGGCTGCAATCAGAACATATATCTCTGAAAACGTAAAAGTAGAAGGAGAATTAAGATCTGAAGTGCAATTGAACATCAAGAGATTGATGGACATAGGATGCCAACGAGGAATACGTCACAGACTAGGACTACCTTTAAGAGGCCAGAGAACGAAAAACAACTCTAGAACCCGTAAAGGAAAGAGAAAAACAGTTGCTAACAAGAAAAAAGCAAGTAAATAATCGTTAGGAATTATGGCAAAACAAAGTAAAGTAGTTAAAAAAAGAAAAGTAAAAGTTGAGGCTATTGGAGAAGCGCATATTCAAGCGTCTTTCAATAACATCATCATTTCTTTAACAAATAAAAGCGGAGAAGTTATCTCTTGGGCTTCTGCCGGTAAAATGGGATTCAGAGGTTCTAAAAAGAACACTCCTTTTGCTGCTCAAATGGCAGCTGAAAATTGCTCTAACGTAGCTCATGAAGCTGGATTAAGAAGAGTAAAGGTGTATGTGAAAGGTCCTGGTGCAGGTAGAGAATCTGCGATCAGAACGATCCACAATTCAGGTATTGAAGTTAGCGAAATTATTGACGTTACCCCTATGCCACACAATGGATGTAGACCACCGAAAAGAAGAAGAGTTTAATTTTTAGAATTTACCCATTATGGCAAGATATATTGGACCTAAAACTAAGATTGCTAGAAAGTTTGGTGCTGCAATCTACGGAGATGACAAAAACTTCGAAAGAAGAAAAAACCAACCGCCAGGACAACACGGTCCTAACAAAAGAAGAGGTGCTAAGAAATCAGAATATGCAGTTCAGCTAGCTGAAAAGCAAAAAGCTAAATATACTTACGGTATTTTAGAAAAGCAGTTTGCTAACTTATTTGAAAAAGCACACAGAAGTAAAGGTGTAACAGGTGAAGTTCTATTACAGCTTTGTGAATCAAGATTGGATAACGTAGTATTCAGATTAGGTTTTGCTAAAACAAGATCTGCTGCTAGACAGTTAACTTCTCACAGACACATTACTGTGAATGGGGAGATCCTTAACATTCCTTCTTATTTAGTAAAAGCAGGTGATGTGATCGCTGTAAGAGAGAAATCTAAATCTCTTGAGGTTGTTACTGATTCATTAGCTACTAAAGCTAATTATGAGTGGTTACAATTCAACGATGAGAAGAAAGAAGGTACTTTCGTTTCTGCTCCTGAAAGAATCCAGATTCCGGAGGACATCAAGGAACAGCTTATCGTCGAACTTTACTCTAAATAATTTTTTAATCAAATTTTTGCTCAACCCAATAATATGGCAATTTTACAATTCATAAAACCCGATAAAGTAATTTTACTTAACTCTGATGAATTTAAAGGTCAATTCGAATTCAGACCATTAGAACCAGGTTTCGGGCTTACAATCGGTAATGCTTTGAGAAGAGTGTTGCTTTCTTCTCTGGAAGGATATGCTATTTCATCTATCAAAATAGAAGGTGTAGAGCACGAATTTTCAACTATTCCAGGAGTAATCGAAGATGTTACCGAAATTATTCTTAACCTTAAGCAGGTAAGATTAAAAGCTTCAGCAGAAGGCCAGGCCAACGAGCAGGTAATTGCTAAAGTATCAGGTCAGACGGTTATTACTGCTGGTGATTTAGGTAAGTCTATCAACGGATTTGAGGTGCTGAACCCGGATCTTTTGATTTGCAACCTGAACAGTGATGTAACTTTCGAAATTACTTTCAATATTGAAAAAGGAAGAGGGTATGTTCCTTCAGAACAAAATAAGTCAAACAATGCTCCTGTAGGAACTATTGCTATTGACTCTATTTTCACGCCAATTAAGAAAGTACAATACAGCATTGAAAATTATCGTGTAGAGCAAAAAACAGACTACGAAAAACTTGTATTAGATATAGAAACTGATGGATCTATCAGTCCTCAAAATGCTTTAACAGAAGCTTCTAAGATATTAATTTATCACTTCATGTTATTCTCTGATGAGAGAATCACGCTTGAAACAGAAGCCGTAAAAGCATCTATCCAATATGATGAAGAAACACTTCACACAAGACAATTACTTAAGTCTAAATTAGCAGATATGGATCTTTCTGTAAGAGCCCTAAACTGTCTGAAAGCAGCTGAAGTAGAAACTCTTGGAGAGCTTGTTTCTTACAGTAAGTCTGATTTGATGAAATTCAGAAATTTTGGTAAAAAATCTTTGACAGAACTAGAAGAATTAGTGCATTCAAAAGGTCTTAACTTCGGTTTCGACGTTGCAAAATATAAGTTAGACGCTGATAAATAATTAATAATGAGACACGGTAAAAAATTCAATCACTTAGGAAGAACAGCTTCTCATAGAAGTGCTTTACTTTCTAATATGGCTTGTTCTCTAATTGAGCATAAAAGAATCAACACTACTGTAGCTAAAGCTAAAGCTTTAAGAGTATATGTTGAACCTCTATTAACAAAGGCAAAAGAAGATACTACACACAATAGAAGAATTGTTTTTTCATATCTTCAAAGTAAAGAAGCAGTTACTGAACTTTTCAGATCAGTAGCTCCTAAAATCGCAGAAAGAAACGGTGGATATACAAGAATCATCAAGACTGGATTCAGACAAGGTGATGCTGCTGACATGGCTCTTATCGAGCTAGTTGATTTCAACGAACTTTACAATCCTAATGCTGAGGAGAAAAAAGCTACAAGAAGAAGCAGAAGATCTGCAACTGCAAAAAAAGTTGAAGCTGTAGTAGCTGAAGCTCCAAAAGCAGAAGAGAAAGTTGAAGAGCCTAAGGCTGAAGCAACTGACTCTGCAGAAGAGAAAACTGAAGAATAATATTCATTCAGATATAAATGAAAAGCCATCCGGAATCCGGATGGCTTTTTTATTTTGGTCCCTCTAATCATAAATCTCGGGCCCCTAAACTCGTATCGCGAAAGAGAATTAAATCTTCGTTCTCTTCAGTTCAATCACATTATTCCCTTGTTCAAGATGTAAGCTGTCTCCTTTTACTCTTGCGGTCATATCATCTTTTTCATAGATGGTTTCCCCGTTTTTAGTTCCAGTTTTAGGAAGGGTAAACGTTTTTTTATTGCTGGTAATCGCAACTGTGCTTTCTTTAGGATCATTCTTGAAAACTACTTTAACCAAGGCTCCGTCTGTTGCTTTGTACACAAAATCTGTTTTTTCTGTTTTCTGGCTGTTCACTTCAATAGTGGAAGAACTTTGGGTTACAGAATCTATTTTCCCGTTGTTGTCTGTGATTACAGTTGAAGAACTGTCCATTTTGATCACACTTTTGTTTCCGCTTTCATTTTTTTTGCAGCTCGTTAATAGTAATGCTACAGCTGAAACGGCTATTAAAAGACTTTTTCTCATGATATTTATTTTTTTAATGTAGGCTAATGAATTGTTTTTCTATCGTAACAGAAATTTAAGTAAATTTAGTAGAACAAAAAACAAACCAATAACCCTGAACTCAAGTCTCAAAATTACACAAAAGTGTAATTGATTCCACCTTGTTTTCTTACGAAATTTGTCTTAAACAAAAAAACAATGAGCATTTCCATCGCCATAGTAGAAGACGAAAAGAACTACAACAATGCGTTGAAGAAAGTCATCAATTACCAGGATGATATGAAGGTGGCCGCCCAGTTCTTCGACGGGAATGATGCCCTGAAAAATCTCCCAGATATTGCTCCGGATGTGGTGATGATGGATATCCAGCTGCAGGATATGCTCGGCATTGAAATCATCGAAAAGCTCAGAAAAGAAATGCCTGAAACGCAGTTCATCATGTGTACCAGTTTCGAAGATGATGAAAAGATTTTCAATTCTTTAAAAGCCGGTGCGATGGGCTATCTCATCAAAGGAGAAAGCATGGATAAAATATTATCCTCCATCCGCGATGTCTACAATGGTGGTGCACCCATGAGCCTGTCTATTGCCCGAAGAGTTTTAAGCCACTTCGAAAAAAAACTTCCTGAAACTAAAGAATTTGATGATCTCACCGAGCGAGAAAAGGAAATTCTTGAACTTCTTTCACAGGGACTTTTATATAAAGAAATTGCAGACCAGAAGTTCATCAGCATTGACACGGTAAAAAAACATGTAGGAAACATCTACCGAAAGCTGCATGTCAGCAATAAGGTAGAAGCCATTAATAAATTTAACCATTTTAAAAACTAAGAATTATGAAAACCAGATTATCAGAGATTTTTTTTCAAAGTAAACTAATAGACAAGAAGAAAACATTACTTGAAGCGTTTGCCGTAACGCCTATACCTGAAAGTGATTTTATAGAGTTGACAAATGAATTTAGCAAATTAAAAAGTAAAGATGATGTTTCTTTTAATAGTCATCTATTGGTTGATGGAGGACTTATTGATATTCTTTTAAGATCTCGAAAGAAATATGCTAATTTTTACTTTGTCGAGCGAAAAAAAAATATTTCTCTATTACTTCATTTATCAAATAATATTTCGTCTTTAGATTCTGATGATAAGGTATTTACATTTGATGAAAATCAGATCAATGGGATGACCATTTATACTTTAACTGAGCTAAGTGACACATTTAGCCTTCTTGTGGAGAAAACAAATTATGAAGAAGGACTTGGAGATTATATTAATCAAGTAACAAATAAGATTAATACTCGAATTGTATCATATGAAAAAGAAGATATTAGCTTGTTTCACCATACAACGTTTAAAGACTATCCTGATATGGAACAGTATTTTAAATATATAAAGATTAGTTTTATTGTCTTTAAAGGAATTAAAGGTTCTGTTCTTAATTCTGAATATAAGAAAAGATTAGGAAGAATTTCAATTGCCCTGCAGTATTATTTTGAGATGCCGGATGATAAAGTTATTTCTCTTAGTAGCCCATCTGATATAACAAGCTTATGGCCTTAACCATATTTTATTACATTTATTGTTTTGGTTTGCTAACTCTTACAATATTGTTTTTTACTTTGGGAATAAAAAAGAAATTTTATTCCCAAAGTTTCTTTTTTGTATACCTCATCACTACATTATTAGTAGATGTAGTAATCGGTTTTGCTGAAAAAATGCTAAATGTAGATCAACCGAATGCGGTGAGATTTAATTTCTATATCATATTCTGCATATTGTATTTTTCTTATTTATTTTGGGGCCAATTTTGGTGGAATTTTTTTTTAATAATTCTTTCATTATTATCTGTCTTATGTGTTTTTTTAATGAAAATAGATTTACTTAGTAATATTTTTGACATAAGATTAGGTTTTGTCATTTCATTCTATTACATAATTATTTCGCTTGCCTGGTTACTGAAGAAGAACTATTATTTTGATGGCGAAAAGATTATTAATAACCCATTATATTGGATAAGCCTATCTCAAATCGTATGGGCAAGTTTTTTTATACTAAGAACCGTTCCCATGTACTACTTCAACGAATCAAACAAAAGTATTCTAAATTTCAGTAAAATACTTTTTATTGCAGGCAATTATTTTTGTTTGATATTATACAGTTTTGCTTATTTTCAATGGAAAAAAATGAACAGCGATGCCAGATAAAATTAAGCTTACAATATTATTAGTAGGTGTAATTATTATTTTTATAGTTATAAGTTTAGCTTTCACTACCTACCTGTTTAATAAGAAAAGATTGCTTTTTATTCAGCAACAACAGCTCAAAGAAGCAGAATACCAAAACCAGCTCCTCCAGAAAGAACTCGAAAAGCAAAAATCAATAGAACAGGAGCGGGAACGCATCTCCCATGATATGCATGACGATCTCGGAGCGGGTATTTCAGCACTGAAACTTCAGGCAGAATTCCTGAAACAGAAAGCCGAAGATGATGATCTGCAGAATGACATCGATGAACTTCTGAAAACCTCCGAAGAAATGAATCTTTCCATGAGGGAAATGCTTTGGAGCCTGAATTCAGGAAATGATACCCTGGGAAGCTTTATAGATTATGCTAATCAATACGCGGATAACTTCCTGAAAAAAACAAAAATCAAATTGTGGTCAGAAAGTGTGGATGTCCTGTCAAAAACTCCGATTTCTACAGAGCTGAGGAGGAATATGTTTTTATGCTTAAAAGAAGCCATCAATAATGCCTACAAACACAGCCTTGCGAATACATTGAAACTGTCTTTCTCACAGGTAAATAATGTCTTTTCCATGAAGATTTCAGATGACGGATCCGGAATTCCTGACTCACATCCCGAAGGGAATGGATTAAGAAATATGAAACGAAGAATGCAGGAGCAAAACGGAGAATGCCATATTTTAAAAGACGGACCCGGAACTCAAATACTTTTCAGAGTTACCATATAAATTTGTATACATGTCTATTATTACTTTAATCACCCTTTTGTGTAATTGACATGAGGAATTTTTAAGCTGAACTTTACTGAAATAAAAACTAATTACAATGGATAATATTTTTTTTTCAGTATCAAATACAGGTGAACTGGTAGAGTTTGAAAACAAAACGCTACCATCACCTTTTTCTCAGGTGGAAGGGCTTGATAACAATACTCTGGAAGAAGTTCAGGGATTTAAATTACGCAACGCAGACTGGCTTGAAGCCCTGTCAGATGATATTGTGAATCTTCAGCACATTGATTCGTTCATGCCTGAAAGTACATGTGGAAATGATGACAGGGTATTGGTCAATCCTCAGAATGTGCCGTACAGATACATATGCAGTCTGATTATTACCGCAAACAATGGGACGCAATACATAGGGACCGGCTTTTTTATCAATAAAAGATGCATTATTACGAGTGGCCACTGCGTTTTTCTAAAAGATGCCGGAGGTTGGGCCCGGTCCGTTCAGGTTATTCCCGGGAGGGACGGAGGAAACGCACCGTTTGGATCACAGGTCAGTACCAATTTCAGAACTATGGAAGACTTTATCAGGAATGGGAATTCGGACTTTGATCACGGCGCTATTATTCTTCCGGACAATACGCTTTTTAACAGAGTCGGCGGCTATTTTGGCTACTCCGAATTGAAAACATCTACCATTCTGAATAATTCTGGGTATCCCAAAGATAAACCCCGCGGAACCCAGTGGTTTAATGCAGGGGCACCTACTAATGTGACAGATTACAAGCTTGAGTATATGTTGGATACAGAAGGAGGGCAAAGTGGAAGCCCTGTTTATGTGAATGCTCCGGTTCGTTCAGTAGTAGGCGTTCATGGCTATGGAGGCTGCCCGAATAAAGCTGTAAGAGTGAGAGATTACTTTTTTCAAAGATGGGCTGAATGGTCAAGACTGTAATTATATTGACCGTCTGGCAATGGAATTTCGTCTACAATAAGATATAAGCTAATACCAATAACCATAAAAACTAATCACCATGTCATTGTATTATATCGCGATCATTATGGCTGCAACAGGTGTTTTTGGAGGAATTGTCAATTTCTATTCAGATGCCAATGCACAAAGAGAAGCTGAAAGTACTACCATAATAAAATTACGGTCTATAGGAGTCTGTGTCCTTTTTGGATTGGCTGCGACCGTCCTCGTTCCCTTATTTCTGAAATTTGCAGACAGTAAGCTTTTGCAGGAAATTTATATTCCGGTAAAGGTACCTCCAATAGAGATCAAGCCATCAGGAAAGCCTGTTCCCAAAACCGCAAATTACAGTTTGGTAAAAAAAGATTCTATACAGACTACGCCATCTAATAATAACACAGGAGTTCAACCCGGTTCTACACAGCCTGATGATGATAAAAAAACGGAAGAAAAAGAAAAATCTGTTGCCACAGATTATCTGATCTGGACGGCGTATTGTCTGCTTGCTGCGTGTGCAGGAATGAGGTTTATAGACCTTCTGATGTCGAAGATTATCAGTAAAGAAACGATGAATCAGAAAAATACTGAGATACAGGAACTAAGTAAGGAAGTTAAAGGGAAGGAAAAAGAAATGACGACCTCTCTGAATAATTATAAAGTAAGTGAATCTATTCAGCTTAAAGATGCCGTGGAAAGCAGTAGTGTGGCCGAGAGTGGAATCAATGCACTGGATCAAAGTACATTATTACTCTCATGGCTGCCACCAATTACTCATTCCAATGACCCGCAGAAAGGAAGGTTCGGAGGAAGGAGCAGTACCAATGGTAAAACGCTTTCCGTAGATTATAGCCAGTCCAATCTTCCAGGTGTCCTGAATCTCACCATAAAGGTTTCTTCTGCAGAAGTAGATTTAAACAGCGATGTTTATTTATTTCTGCATAATTCTTTTGCTAAATCCATCATTCATCTTGACGGAAACGGAAAGAAAGAAGTGGAGTATAAAATTCCTGCGTACGGAGCATTTACCATAGGAGCAATGGCAGATAACGGGAATACCCTCTTGGAACTGGATTTGTCAGAATTGAAAAACTTTCCGGAAGATTTTAGAAACAGATAAAGTTAAAAGAAATTATCTCCAGATTTTTAATACCCATTCTCCAATCAATAAGGTTGGAGAATTTTTGGATTATTACCAAATATTAAAGCCTACTTTTTTCATCAGGTTAGTTTTTTCATTAAATTTGTGATCAAGTATAATTATTAATAAAAACAGCCTGAAGCATGTGCCGATGGTTTAAAACTAAACAATATGAGTGCAATTTCTTTCATAGAAGCGAGACAAATTTTGGATTCCAGAGGTAATCCTACCATTGAAGTAGATGTATTTACGGAAAGCGGTGCCATGGGACGTGCTGCAGTACCTTCAGGAGCATCTACGGGTGAACATGAGGCAGTGGAATTACGTGACGGCGGTTCAGATTATATGGGTAAAGGCGTCCTGAAAGCTGTTGAAAATGTAAAAGAAGTCATTGCAGAAAACTTAATCGGACAACCAGTTTTTGAGCAGAACTTTATCGACCAGATCATGATTGATCTTGATGGAACTGCCAACAAAGGAAATCTTGGTGCTAATGCAATTTTAGGAGTTTCTCTGGCGGTAGCAAAAGCGGCTGCCGCTGAATTGAGAATTCCTTTATACAAATATGTAGGAGGTGTTAATGCCAACACACTTCCTGTTCCTATGATGAATGTAATCAACGGTGGATCTCACTCTGATGCGCCTATCGCATTCCAGGAATTCATGATCATGCCGGTAAAAGCAGAATCTTTCTCTGATTCATTGAGAAAAGGAACTGAAATTTTCCATAACCTGAAGGCTATTCTTCATTCAAGAGGTCTTTCTACTGCGGTAGGTGACGAAGGAGGTTTTGCCCCTACGTTCAAAGGAACTGAAGATGCTTTGGATACATTGCTTCAGGCGATCGAAAAAGCAGGTTACAAGCCTGGTGACGATATCATGCTGGCACTGGATTGTGCGGCTTCAGAATTCTACAAAGACGGAATCTACGATTACAGAAAATTCCAGACTCCGGATGCAGCTCAGTTCTCAAGCAGCGAGCAGGTTTCTTACCTTGCTGAATTAGCAGCGAAATACCCGATTATCTCTATCGAAGACGGTATGCAGGAAAACGACTGGGAAGGTTGGAAAATGCTTACAGATAAAATCGGTGACAGAGTACAGCTTGTGGGAGACGATTTATTCGTAACCAACGTAGAAAGACTGTCAAGAGGAGTGAAAGAAGGTATTGCCAACTCTATCCTTGTAAAAGTAAACCAGATCGGTTCTCTTTCCGAAACTATGGATGCAGTACAAATGGCTCAGAACAACAGGTTCACTTCTGTAATGTCTCACAGATCAGGAGAAACTGAAGATGCTACGATTGCTGACCTTGCAGTAGCTATGAACTGCGGACAGATCAAAACAGGATCTGCTTCAAGATCAGACAGAATGGCGAAGTACAACCAGCTGTTGAGAATTGAAGAAGCATTGGGTGATACGGCCTATTTCCCTGGTTTAGATGCATTCAAAATTAAAAGATAATTGAATTTATAAATGACGGCAAGCGATAATTTTTGTTTGCCGTATTTTGTAATAAGTAGTATATTTAGAAAAAAAAATAAAATAAATGTCAGACAACAAAGTAATATTGAATTACGACGGTAATTCATATGAATATCCAATCGTGGATAGTACTATCGGAGACAGAGGAATTGATATTTCAAAATTAAGAGACCAGACAGGTTTAATCACTCTGGATTTAGGGTACAAGAACACCGGAGCTACTCTTAGCGACATCACTTACTTAGACGGAGATAAAGGAGAATTATTCTACAGAGGTTATCCAATCGAGCAGATTGCTGAGAAATCTAACTTCACAGAAGTAATGTACCTTTTATTAAATGGTGAATTACCTAATCAGGATCAGTTCAGTTCTTTCAACAACAATATTAAAAAATATAACTTCATAGCAGAGGAGATGAAAAAAATCATCGATGCTTTCCCTCGTTCTGCACACCCTATGGGAGTTTTATCTTCTTTAACTTCCGCTTTGACCGCTTTTAATCCTAAAGCCGTTAACGTAAACTCTAAAGAAGAAATGGACCACGCTGCAGAATTGATGATTGCTAAATTCTCTCACCTTTGCGCATGGACCTACAGAAAAACTCAGGGTCTTCCACTTAATCATGGAGACAACAACCTGAACTACGTAGAAAACTTCTACAAAATGGCATTCAGATTACCAAACGAGGATTTCGAAGTAAACCCAGTAATTGTAGATGCTCTTGATAAATTATTAATCCTTCACGCTGACCACGAGCAAAACTGTTCTACTTCTACAGTAAGAATGGTAGGTTCTGCTCACACAGGTCTTTTCGCTTCTATTTCTGCGGGTGTTTCTGCACTTTGGGGTCCTCTTCACGGAGGGGCTAACCAGGCTGTAATCGAAATGCTTGAATTGATCGAAAAAGATGGTGGAGACGTTAACAAATGGGTAGCAAAAGCTAAAGATAAAAATGATAACTTCCGTCTAATGGGCTTTGGACACAGAGTATACAAAAACTTTGACCCAAGAGCGAAGATCATTAAAAAAGCAGCTGATGATATCCTTAGTGCATTAGGTATTCAGGATAAAGCGCTTGATATTGCAATGCAGTTGGAAAAAGTAGCTCTTGAAGACGAATACTTCGTAGAAAGAAAGCTATATCCAAACGTAGATTTCTATTCAGGTATCATCTACAGAGCGTTAGGAATTCCTACAGAAATGTTCACCGTAATGTTTGCATTAGGAAGACTACCGGGATGGATTTCTCAGTGGAAAGAAATGAGAATGAAAGGAGATCCTATCGGAAGACCAAGACAGGTTTACCAAGGTGCTCAACAAAGAGATTACATCGATATTACAAACAGATAATCACTGTTTTTATCATAATAAAAATCCCAAAGCTTGCTTTGGGATTTTTTATTTTGGATTGTTGTCTCTTTTTATAAAATTGGAATTGATAATTTCATTAAATTTACTTCCATAAGTTAATCAATGTCAATAGGTTTTGGCTAAAGCCAAATGATGAGGTTTTATTGTTAAACGGACTAAAGTCCGTTCCTATTGAAAATCACCCGTACAGATTGATGAAACCAGTTATTGATCATCTTTATATCAAAAAATAAAAAACAAATACAATGACTTTCGGACAGCAGATGTTATTTTTCTTCAGTGCAGTAGGAGCCTTTAATGGGTTGCTGCTCGGGATCTATCTTCTGTTTGTCAAAAAGCTCAAATATCTTCCGGATTTCTTCCTAGGTCTGATTTTATTGACTTTAAGCATCAGAGTTGGGATTTCCGTCTGCATTTATTTTTATCCGGACTTACCGAGAATTATTCCCCATTTTGGAATGGCGGCGTTGTTTTTTACTGGACCAGCTTTATATTATTATATCAGATCATCATTTTTAAGGGAAAAATTTGATTTAAAACAGTGCCGAACTTCTTTCGGTATTCTTACGTTGCTCCTTGGAGCCGTTGGATTGGTGTATTTATTCTTTCCGGTTACTTGGGACAGATATTTCGGAACCTTTATTTATACCGTTTGGTCAGTATTTGTCGTGTTAGCGGTATACCAATATTATATTTTTTCAAAACGGACGACTCAAAATCCCAATAAATTTATCCTTCCGGTAATGATCAGCAATGTGATTATTTTTCTGGCTTATCAGCTAATTTCTACAGGTTGGGTTCAAATCTACTGTGCAGGAGGAAGTCTTGTGTTTTCCTTTGTGCTGTATGCTAATTTTTTAATTCTGTTCAGTAAAAAGAATGAGCAGGAGTATGTAAAGGAAGCTCCAAAATATACCAATAAAAAGATTTCAGAAGAATTGGCAGATGGTTTTGTTTCAAAACTTGAACGGCTGATGAATTCCGAAGAATTGTACAAAAATCCAAATCTGAAATTAAGCGATCTGGCCACTAAAATGAATATGTCTGCCCATCAGCTTTCCCAACTGCTGAATGATAATTTGGGCAAAAGCTTTTCAACCTACATCAATGAATACAGGATCAGCGAAGCTTGTGACAAAATAGAAAACGGTTCCTTTCTGAAGATTGAAGAGATTGGTTATGAAGTTGGATTTAATTCCAAGTCTACATTCTTTTCTACATTCAAAAAAATCAAAAATACAACACCTCTTCTGTACAAACAGTCTCAAATTCCTTCTGAGGCTAGGTTTCAGAGTTCAGAATTATAATTTCGTACTGCGGAATTTAAACTTCAAAACCTTATTTTTCCTTCATCCCGCTACTTTTGGTTTCATAAAATTTAAAATTTATGAATATCAGATTATGGCTTTTCCTGTCGCTCTTATTTATTTTCTGTTTTGGAAAAGCTCAGGAAACAATCAAAGGAAAAGTTTTGGATTCAGAGACGAAAGCACCGGTTTTTCAGGCTGAAGTTTCTCTGTTCAATACATCAGACCGACGAATCATTCAAAAAGTTATCACAGATTCCTTAGGATTTTTCCAGCTGAATAACAGAGGTGATGATTCCTATGTTGTCATTCGAAAAGACGGGTACGAGGCCAAAGAATTGGATAAGGCGGGAGATTTTTCTTTGATTGAATTGAAACCGGCAGTCGGAAATATTTCTGAAGTAGTCATCCGTTCAGCAGCTAGAAATATCAAGCTGAGTGATGGAAATATCGTGATGAGCGTTTCCGGAAATAAAGACTTTAAAACATCGGCTAATCTTCTTGAAGTTTTAAGGAAAACTCCCGGCGTTTCCATAGATCAGGAAGAAGGCATTTTTATAGGGGGAAGAATTACGCCCGCGATATTTATTGATGGGAAACCCGTTGCCATGAGCAGTCAGGAATTGCAATCCTATCTTCGTTCGTTACCACCGGAAATGGTAGAATCTCTTGAAGTGAACGCCAATCCCTCTTCAAAATATGATGCGGAATTTAAAGGCATTATCGATATCAGACTGAAAAGAAACGGAAATCTCGGCTGGAAAGGAAATTACAATGGAAATAACTATGCAAATAAGTTCAGCTACAGGGAAAATTCTTTAAATCTTTCCTACAATACAGAGAAAACAGCGTACAGTCTGCAGGCCAACTATAATAACGGAATTTCCACCTACCGTTATAATGCGTTGCAAAAGCTTGCCAATACCAATATTATGCGAACCAATACGTATCAGGAAGATGAAGGGACGGTGTACGGTATTCAGACCGGAGCAGATTTCAGGATGAATGATAAAAACAGACTCGGTATCAACTTAAGAGGAAATTTCAGACAAAGTGACCGGTTCCGTTTAGGATCGCTTTATACGACCAACAGGGATGAATCGCAGCTGATCTTTAATACCCAAAGCGAAAATCCGACAGAGTATTCCCAGAAAAATTATGGGATCACCGCTGATTATGCATTCCAAAACAAAGGTTTTAAGCTGAACTTTTTAGGAAATTATCTTTCCGTTGAAAATAAACAGAATGATGATTTTATTAACAGGGACCAACCAACCTCTCAACTTTTATCCTATTGGAAATCTGATCTGCTTAATAAAATTGACATTCAGACCGTGCAGATTGATGCTTCTCAAAAAATAGGTAATGCAGATCTTGAGGCCGGGATGAAATACAGCCGTTCAGATACAGATAATAATATCCGATATGATACATTGTCTGTAAATAACCGTTTTGTCTTTGATCCTGAACGTAGCAATATGTTTTCTTATAAAGAGAAAATTTGGGCCGGTTATGTATCTTACAGACAGAAATTCGGAAAGCTTCAGGTGAATGCAGGGTTACGGTTTGAGAATACACAGAGTATTTCAGATGCTGTTACCAGAGATTCCATCGTGTCAAGAAATTATCTGGAGTGGCTGCCGTCTTTCAGTACGTCTTATGCATTTAATAAATCTAATGAATTGTCTCTATCCTACAGCAGGAAGATGACAAGGCCTGTCTTTTCACAGCTCAATCCGTTCCGGGTTTATTTCAGTCCGCTGAATTATTGGATCGGGAATCCTTATCTGCAGCCATCTTTCACCAGTCAGATCAGACTTACATACCGTCATAGGAATTGGGTGACCAGTTTTACAGCAGGAAAAGAAAAAGATGTGATGACGCGTTATCCCCTTTACAATCCGAAAACCAATGTTCTGGAATATCTGGGCACGAATCTTCCGTACAGAAAATTTGCATCCATAGAAACCAGTTTTCCAGTAAAACTAACGAAATGGTGGAATATCACCAGCCAGATCACCGGATACTACAATGATGAATTCAGACCGTATCTCGATGAGGTATTTGCTTTAAAAGTATATAATTATGAACTCAGGGTAAACCAGGTCTTTTCTTTACCAAAAGGATATACCGTTAATCTATTTGCCAATTATGAATCCAAAACAGGCAACAGTCTCTACATCATAAAGCCAAGATATACGGTGGATCTGTCCTTGCAGAAATCATGGTTTGACAATACCCTTAATACAAAGATCAGCTACAACAATATTTTTGATTCTTATGATCAAGATCTTGAGTTCAGACATAAACAAATCATGGATAACCGTCTAAACCATTGGTGGGACAGTAGTCGTCTTATTGTTTCTGTGGGGTACAGCTTTGGAAGTTCAAAGTATCAGGCAAAGGAGCTCCAGAAGAGCGAAGAAGAAAACAGAGCCCGATAAAAAGAAAACCTGCTTGTTTGATCAGGCAGGTTCTTATTCATTTTATGGACACATACATCTGTCACAAGTCCAGATATAGCATTTTCCTGTAACATCATCCCATTCGCAGCATCTTCTGTTTCCTGGTGGAATAGCTCCTCCCATAACGGATTTCTGTTGCTCTCTTCCTAATTTTTGTGCATTTTTCAGCACCGGATTTTTCTTGTTCATGATTTTGATTTTTTGGTGTTAATAATTAAAGTTTTAAAATGATAATTCCATTGAAATTATATCACTAATATAGGAACTTATTTTGTAGAATTTACATTTTTTTGTTTCTTATGTAGATGAAAAATAGCCAGTTGTAGATAGATGTTGAACAATAAATAATGGGACCCGATAGTCCGGTGTGAAATTTTATACTAAAATATAGGGTTCAAGATTGAAAGGTATGCTGCATTAAAATCAAATTTGATGCATAAAACAAATCAAAAGTTTCGCAGATAGAGACCTTTACTTATATTTGTAGTATTGCATAAATCTTTATGAGACTAAACATTAAAAACGAAACGGGCAGGCTGAAATCAGTAGTTCTAGGTCAGCCTAATTCAATGGGAGCTGTTCCCACACTAGAGGAGAGTTATGACGCCAAGTCATATTACTCCATCGAACACAATATGTATCCTAAGGAAGTGGATATCATCAACGAAATGAATGCTTTCGAAGCAGTACTAAAAAAATATGATGTGGAGGTCCTTCGCCCGAGCATTATCAAAGATTATAATCAGGTTTTTTCAAGAGACGTAGCATTTGTGATCGACGATAAAATGATCATCTCAAACGTGATCGCAGACAGAGCTGACGAGCAGGAGGCCTACAAAAAAGTTTTTGAAAAAGTAGCCTGGAGAAAAATTATCAATCTTCCGGAAACGGCACACATCGAAGGGGGAGACGTTATTGTATGGGACGATTTCCTTTTTATTGGAACATGCTTCAGTGAAGATTACAGAAACTATAAAACGGCAAGAACGAACGAATACGCTATTGAAATTTTAAAAGAATATTTTCCGAAGAAAAGAATCATTGATCTTGAATTAAAGAAAAACGATAAAATTCCATTCGAAGGCATTCTGCATCTGGATTGTACCTTCAATCCGGTAGGAAAAGATAAATGTCTTATTTATAAAAACGGATTTGTAGATGAAAGCGATTACCGCCTGATCATCGATATTTTCGGGGAAGAAAACTGTTTCCATCTCAATGATGATGAAATGTTTGAAATGTTCCCGAATATTTTCTCCATTTCTCCGGACATTGTGGTATCAGACAAAACATTCACCAGAATGAACAATCATCTGAGAAACGAGTGGGGAATGACCGTAGAAGAAATTCCTTATAGAGAAATCTCTAAAATGGGAGGATTGCTGAGATGTTCTACAATGCCTCTTGTAAGGGAGTAGGAGTGTATTAGGGTTTTAGAGTAGGAGCGTGGGAGTGTTTTGTTTTACGTTTTAAATAAACTATAAATATGTCTACAGTCAGGTTTCATAAGGAATTAAAAGTTTTTCAAAGGTCCTTTGAAATGGCTATGCAAATTTATGAACTCTCAAAATCCTTTCCAAAAGAAGAACTCTATTCTCTTACGGACCAGATCAGAAGATCATCAAGATCAGTCTCAGCTAATATTAGCGAGGCGTGGGGAAAAAGAAAATATGAAAAATCCTTTATTGCTAAGCTAACAGATTCTGAAGGTGAAGCAAGAGAAACCCAAACATGGTTGCAGTTTGCTCTGGCTTGCGAGTATATCAATGCTGAACAGTTTGGAAAATTACATAATGAGTATAATCAAATCATCGGAATGTTAGTTACTATGATAGGGCAATCAGAAAAATGGTGTTCATTTTCATCACTCAATAAAGAGGATGATAATTTGTATCACGACTGATATACTCAAAAACTCTCGTACACTAACACCCTCAAACTTATAAACAATGCAAACAACAGATACAGTATTAATGATAGAGCCGATTGCATTCGGCTACAACGCTGAAACGGCGAAAAACAATTACTTTCAGGTAGAACAGAAAGGTTCTGATATTCAATCCAAGGCTTTGGAGGAATTCAACAGTTTTGTTGGAAAGCTGAGAAGCAAAGGAGTGAATGTCATTACCATAAAAGATACACTGGATCCTCACACACCGGATTCTATTTTCCCGAATAACTGGGTAAGTTTCCATAAAGACGGAAAAGTAGTTCTATATCCGATGTTCGCTTCCAACAGAAGAGTGGAAAGAAGAGAAGATATTCTTGAAACGATAAAAAGTCAGGGATTTGAATTGACGGAAATTGATGACTGGTCTTTACCGGAAACTCAGGGGCATTTCCTCGAAGGAACAGGAAGTATGATCTTCGATCATGACAAAAAAATCGCTTACGGTTCTGTTTCCTTAAGACTTGATGAAAAATTATTCAGAGAATTCTGTGAGAAATACGGATTTACACCGATTGTTTTTCATTCTTATCAGACTGTAGGAACGGAAAGACTTCCTATTTATCACACCAATGTTATGATGTGTGTAGCAGACCAATTTGTCGTAATCTGTTTAGACTGTATCGATGATGAACTGGAAAGAGAAAAGGTGATTGAAACCATCAAAAACTCAGGAAAAGAAATTATTGAAATTTCAGAAGAGCAAATGCAGCAATTTGCGGGAAATATGCTTCAGGTTCAGAATAAAGACGGACAGAAATTCCTGGTGATGAGCCAGACTGCCTATCAGTCTTTGACCTCTGAGCAGGTAGCCGCTATTGAAAAATACTGTGAGATCATTTACTCAGATCTGAATACGATTGAAGTGAATGGTGGAGGAAGCGCAAGATGTATGCTTGCTGAGGTTTTCCTTCCGAAAAAATAGTTGAACAAGATTCTATTAAAATATATTTCCGGCCTTGTCTCAGGGCCGGAATTTTTTTGACCCGTTTCATTTATTCAAATTGAGACAAAAGACAAAAAAGTTGCCTAAATTTGTTCATTAAGCAAAAATTATGAAGATGCAGCAGTATTTTTTAGCATTCGCTGTTCTGTTCGGGATGTTTGTGGGCGCCCAGCAGAAAACGTTCTGTAACCCGATTAACATCGATTATGGCTATACACCTTTCGAAGTTTTTTCAAAACAGGGGAAACACCGTGCAACAGCAGATCCTGTGATCGTTAATTTTAAAAATAAATTATTCCTGTTCTCCACCAACCAGGAAGGATACTGGTACAGCGATGATATGCTGGACTGGAAATTTGTGAAAAGAAAATTCCTCAGAGACAATAAATACATCCATGACCTGAATGCTCCGGCAGTCTGGGCGATGAAAGATACGCTCTATGTGTACGGATCTACCTGGGAACAGGATTTCCCGATCTGGAAAAGTACCAATCCTACCAAAGACGACTGGAAAATTGCAGTGGATACTTTAAAAGTGGGAGCGTGGGATCCGGCTTTCCATTATGATGAAGATAAAAATAAATTATACCTGTACTGGGGATCCAGCAACGAATGGCCGTTACTGGGAACTGAAGTGAAAGTGAAAACCCTGCAGTCCGAAGGTTTTACAAAGCCCATTATCAGGCTGAAACCGGAAGATCACGGTTGGGAAAGATTCGGGGAATATAATGATAATGTTTTCCTTCAGCCTTTTGTAGAAGGAGCGTGGATGACGAAGCATAATGGGAAATATTATATGCAGTACGGTGCTCCCGCTACTGAATTCAGTGGATATTCCGATGGAGTTTATGTAAGTAAAAATCCACTGGAAGGTTTTGAATACCAGCAGCACAATCCTTTTTCCTACAAGCCCGGTGGTTTTGCGAGAGGGGCGGGACATGGGGCTACATTTGAAGACAATTACAAAAACTGGTGGCATATTTCAACAATTTTTATTTCCACTAAAAATAATTTTGAAAGAAGACTGGGGATCTGGCCTGCTGGATTTGATAAAGATGATGTGATGTACACCAATACGGCTTACGGAGATTATCCGACCTTCCTTCCGCAGTTTGCTCAGGGAAAAGATTTTTCAAAAGGACTTTTTGCAGGATGGATGCTCTTAAATTATAATAAACCCGTTCAGGTTTCCTCTACATTAGGAGGTTATCAGCCGAACTTAGCGGTAGATGAAGATATCAAGACGTATTGGAGTGCAAAAACAGGAAATTCAGGAGAATGGTTTCAGACTGACCTTGGAGAAGTTTCCACGATCAATGCGATTCAGATCAATTATGCCGATCAGGATGCTGAATTTATGGGGAAAACGCTGGGAAAAATGCATCAGTACAAAATCTATGGTTCCAATGACGGTAAAAAATGGAATATGGTTGTGGATAAAAGTAAAAATACCAAAGATGTTCCCCACGATTATGTAGAACTGGAAAAACCGGCACAGGCCAGATTCCTGAAAATGGAAAACCTGAAAATGCCTACCGGAAAATTTGCATTAAGCGGGTTCAGGGTATTTGGAAAAGGTGCAGGAGAAAAGCCAAAGAAGGTGGAAGGATTTGTTCCTTTAAGATCCGAACCTAAAAAATTCGGTGAAAGAAGAAGCATCTGGATGAAGTGGCAGCAGAACCAGGATGCAGACGGATATGTGATCTATTGGGGAAAATCTCCCGATAAATTGTACGGAAGCATCATGGTATACGGAAAGAACGAATATTTCTTCACCGGAGCCGATAGAGCCGACTCTTACTATTTCCAGATCGAAGCTTTCAATGCGAATGGAGTTTCTGAGAGAACGGATGTTGTAAAATCTGAATGAGAACAAAGAATAAAGAATAAAGAATAAAGAATAAAGAATAAAGAGTAAAGAGTAAAGAGTAAAGAGTAAAGAGTAAAGAGTAAAGATTCCAATTATACACTAGATTGGGATAAGAAAATTCAGATGATAAGACTGAAAAATACAGCTTAGAATTATTTTTTTCCTTTAATAAGGTTCAAGACATTAATAAACTGACAGGTATTTCTAGATGGCTTCCTCTATATTCAATAGCAGCGGGCTTCAGCCCGCTTACAAGATATACGCATTGATAAAGGCTTTAGCCAAAACTTTTGCACTAGAATTTTCCAATAATTAATATCTCAAATCTTTGAAGTGATTTATTATACTTCACAAACTTAATAGAATGCCCTTACAAAGTAATATGCTTTTTAAGGGCATTTTTATGGAAAATCAAAATACCATTCAGCTGTTTCAAAATTGCATCAATAATTTTATTGCTCCTTGAATTTTTCAGTTAAAACCTTTTTATAGTAGTCTTGGCCGGGATCATTGATGTGCTCAAGATAATCGTATTCTTTTTGAAAATACAATCTTTGACAGTTTTGAGGCATATATTGGTTGATAGCATCTGAATCTGTATGCTCAACAATAGGATAAGTTGGGAACTCAACTTGTAGCAACTCTTTATTTTTCGCTAATATTTCGATGACATTATACTGATAAGCACTGTTACAGCTGTACTGTGCAATATCTGATTCTATATATTTTTTATAGTAATAGTTAAGGGCTTGCTGGGTAAATGCTTTGTCCTTCCGGGAATTCACGGTGGTAAGTAGGGTATAAAGCCAATTGTATTTTATATGATTTTTTAATTTTTTGGTGGAACTCTTATCCTCAGGAGAAACAAGTACAGCAGACAATTTTACTTTCTTCAAAATACTCGAAAGAAATATTTCTGAAGTGTTTTTTAATTCTCCGATATTCTTCTTGTTAATAGTGTTTAGATAGTCTCTCATTTTCCCGAAAGTTTCCACGTTCAGTTTTTGATTAAGGTATTCATGGGTGTCGGCCTGGTCTCCAGAATAAGAAATGATATTGCCCTGTTTTAGGGTGATGGTGAGCTTTTCCGTTGGTTCGAGGAATATCAGTATGGATCTGTTCATATTTTGAGAGCCTGTAACTGATATTCTGTTTGCTATATTTGAAAACTCCTTTTTGTCCCCATCGTTTATTATCACTGCTTTTTTACCATTCTGTACAGTAAAAGGTTCAGTGGTATTATTAACGAGGGTAAGCTTTTGAGCAGATAATGCTGAAAAACAAAAAAAGAGGATGTAAAATATCCCCTGAGTTAAAAATGAATGCTTCATATTTTTACTATAAACCTATGTGGAAATTCTGAGATTTTATTTAATCATTACATTGATTAAACAATAATAATGGTTAAAAAAGGTCTGTAAATATAGAAATATAATTCATAAGTGCGGGAGTTTTTATAATGTAACAGACTGTTTGAGAAAAACAGCAATTTTATCAATCAAAAACTGATCATTAGGCGCTTTGTCCCAATCCAGATGCCCGCCGTTAAATTCATAGCTTTCGTGGCTTACCTTGTTTTGAGTGAAAACAGAATCCAGTCTTCTCTTTTGAGATAAAGGAATAACCTGATCTCTGTTTCCATAATAGGAGAGCGTAGGAACAGAAGCAGAATCCACCCAGTTGATCGGACTTGCAAAAGAGGTTGCAGACATCCCGGGAGCAACTGCTTTGGGATTGACCAGATAGTTTTTGACAAATGAATAATCCACATATTTTTCAAAGCCCGGATCTGATAAATCAGAGGGTCCTACAATATTCACCACAGCTTTTACTCTTTTTTTAGCATCAAAATGATAAGCATACAACATTGATAAATGAGCACCGGCACTGTTTCCAAGCAGGATGAACTTAGGATGATACTTCAGTTTTTTCTCTATATATTGGACTGCATTTTCAATATCATTCGTTTGGTTGGGAATCCCGGAACTTGTAGCGGTTGCGAGTCTGTAATTGAGATTGACGAAAATATAATCCGGAAATTTTTTCATCATCGAAAGGGTAAAGAAGGTCAGTTGTGACTTATCTCCACCGCGCCAGCCTCCGCCATGAATAATGATGAAAACATCTTTCCTTTTTGAAGGTTCCTGATGAGGTAAATAAAGGTCCATCACCTGCTCGCGATCATTTCCGTAATAAACGTTTTCCTCTTTCTGGAAACTGATGTTTTTTCCCAGCTTCACTGTCTTTTCTTTACAGCTGAAAATAAGAAGTACAATGACCAGGCATTTCACAATAGGGATCATATAATTTTTCATCAATTGAAAAAAGGTTAAAGATTAGACATTTCTGAATTTAAGATATGAAATATAAACGATAATTTTCATACTGTGTGTGAGTTATATTTTGAATGGAAGTCAAGTGATAAAATCGAAATTTTAGAGTTATCCTGATTTATCTTTCATATGATTTTAATCAATAAAGGGAATTATTATTTTTACTTAGTATAAATAAAGCGATAGATTTGCATCTGAAAAAATTTACTGAATGAAATTTATAGTTACTATAGTCTTCCTTTTCGGAGGTTTAGGATGGGCCCTTGCCCAGAACTCGGGGAATATATCCGGGGTTCTGAAACAACACAACGGGGAAGTGCTCCGTGAAGCAACGGTGGAACTGGTGGAGATCAATAAGCACACACTTACCGATCAGGACGGAAAATTCAGCTTTGAACATCTTACCAACGGTGATTATCACATTAGAATCCAGGTGATTGGTTCAGCAGAAAAAACTATTGAAGTAAAGGTCGTACAAAATGAACCTGCTGTGGTGAATTATCAACTCGAAAAAGAAAATATCTCCGCGATACAGGAAATTACATTGTCTACTGTTACTAACAAGTTTTCTAAAAAGGAAAGCCCTTATGTATCGAAGCTTCCTTTAAAAAATATAGAAACTCCTCAGGTTTATATCAGCGTTCCTAAAGAACTGATCCAGGAACAGATTGCAGTGAATCTGGGAAGCATTTCCAAAAATATTCCTGGTGCTGGTATTCCAATGCTGGCTAATCAAGGGCGTGTGACGTTTCTTTCCCGCGGATTTACTACAGAGCCTATGGTGAGAAACGGAATTTCAGGATTTGCTTATACGACAATCGATCCGGCCAATCTTGAAAAAATTGAGGCTATCAAAGGACCTTCTGCTACATTATTCGGTTCCAATCTTTCTACGTATGGAGGTTTATTTAACAGGGTGACGAAAAAACCATACAACGGTTTTGGAGGGGAAGTATCTTTCACAGCCGGAAACTGGAATTATAACAGGTTTACAGTGGATGTAAACACACCCGTGAATAAGGATAAAACAGTTCTTTTCAGATTAAACGGAGCGACTACTTTTCAAAAGAGTTTCCAGGATCTGGGTTTCAGCAACGCGATTTCTATTGCTCCCTCTATTTCGTATCAGATCAATGACAGACTTTCTCTTTTATTCGATATTGAATACGGTCATGAAAAAGCGACATCTGTAGTAAGATTCAATCCTTTCCTTGGAAGTAATAAAGTACAGTCCATCGCAGATATGGGATTCCCATACAACAGACTTTTCGGAAGCAACGGCATTCCGTATGAAACAGAAATGATGAACATTTTTGCTCAGATGAACTATAAAATCTCTGACAGCTGGACTTCACAGACTCTTGTATCGCGTGCAAAATCTACCATCGATGGCTATATTACCGCTATTAATGGAACTTCAGATACCATGGCAAGATTACAGGTAATGAAAGGAAATACCAATTTCATTGCCACCAACATCCAGCAGAACTTTATCGGAGATTTCCAGATTTTAGGACACCGAAACAGAATGATCGTTGGTTTGGACTATTACAACAACGCCAACAGTTTTGACAGAGTAACCATCAACGGGGCTCCTTTTGATTTTACAGGAACTGCGCCTTATGCTGTTAATCAGGATGCCATTAATAATCTAGCAGCATCAGGAACTCCGAGGATTGAAAAGAACGGAGATAACAGCTATGCCGTTTATGTATCGGATGTTTTCAATATTACAGACCGTTTTCTGGCGATGGTAAGCTTAAGAGCAGACCGTTATCAGAATATGGGCGTGACCAATATTGCTCAGAATATAACGACCGGAGATTATTGGCAGACGAACTTTTCTCCCAAATTCGGATTAGTGTATGAAGTGATCAAGGATAAAGTTTCGGTTTTCGGAAATTATATGAACGGATTTACGAATAAAGGCGGATCTGATATTTCCGGAAATACTTTTAAACCTGAACAAGCCAATCAGAAGGAATTTGGAGTGAAAGGAGACTTATTTGGGCACAGACTTGTAGGAACGATCAGTTATTATGATATTGATGTTAAAAATATGGTGCGTCAGGATCCTGTGAATTCTTTGTTTTCTATTCAGGACGGAGGTCAGAGAAGCAAAGGTTTCGAAGTGGAATTTACAGCCAATCCTGTAAAAGGGTTTAATATCATCGCGGGATATGCATACAACGACAGCAAAATGATAAAAGCTGATGCAAAGGTAGACGGGCTGCGTCCTGCACTTTCAGGGCCTTCCAATTTATATAACCTTTGGATGAGCTATCAGATGATGAGCGGACAGCTGAAAGGCTTGGGAATTGGTTTCGGTGGAAATAAAGGAAATCATTCTTTCCAAACCAATACTACGACGGCAAAAGTGATCATACCTGCATACACCACTTTGGATGCTACTTTATTTTATGATCACAAAAATTTCAGAGCAGGAATTAAAGTGAATAATTTAACGAATGAAAAAACCTGGTCTGTAAGATTGACGCCACAAAATCCTACACAGGTTCTGGGAAGCATTGCTTATAAATTTTAAAAATATAATTAATCTGAGTTCGTGATAAGAAAATTAAGATTGAGGTACCGAAAGTTACGGAGTACGGGTTTGAGCGAATTATGAGTTTTAAATGATGAGTTATAAGTTTCAAGGGTAAGAAATACGGAATTTGGGATTTGAAATTATATGGTATCACCTGCAAAACTTAGGGAAGCTTTTTTTTTCCCACGTAAAGCTTCATTTTGTTAACGTTTAGTTTTGAGGAAGGCAAAGACTGCGACTGCGTCACTGGTAAAGCTATCAGCATAAAACATCCGCTTAATCGAATCAATGAAATTGATTCCGCCTTTGCTTCCCCTAATCAATAGGATAATCAATTTCTTTGCGTCAAAAAAGTTTACCTCTCCCAAAGTTATGAGCTGCTAAAATTCACAAAAAAAGTCTCATATCTGAAATCTGATGTCTGAAATCTAAAACAAATGTCTTATCCCGAACTCAGGTTAATAGATTAATCATCAGTAAAAACCCGCCTGAAATACCGGCGGGTTACCACAAAAATAGTTAATATGAAGAAAGATAGTCTCTTATCTTGTTCTGCTTTTAATGGCATCTGATGCCCCTTCGATGTCTCTTACTTTTTTCACTTTCTGATTTCCGAAGTTGTACACAATACTGAATGTCATTCCACGTCTGAACTGATCGTTTTTCACATAATTATAGTTCCCTGATGACTGATAATCTTCAATTTCTACAACATTGGTTCTTAAAACGTCTGTTACATTAAGAGAGAAAGTCCAGTCGTTCCAGTTTTTCTTGATGCTCAGATCTAAACTCATCAGGTTTTTCAACATTCCCAGCTCGATCTGCTGTTTGTCTACGTAGAAATAGTTGACCCCCAGAAACCACGTTTTCTTTTTGTCCAGACGGATCGTGTTGTTCGATTGAATCACCATACTGGTAGATTTGGTTTTATTGATATAGGTATCAAAAACCTGTCCTGTCGTTGGATCCGTATTCAATGTTCCGTTATTGATATTATGCTGAACACCGATATTAAAGTTCGTTGTCAGATACTGCTTGAAAAATGTTTTCTGCATTCCCAGCATGGCAGACATTTCCTGCTTGTCACCGAAGTTGGTTCTGATATAAGCTAATTGTCTGTAGGCAACACCATCTCTTACGATCTCTCTCTGTAAAGGAACCTGAGTAATAATGTCCTTGAAATACGAGTGGTTTAAGATTAAAAAGTATGAACTTTTAAACATATACGTTAGCTCCTGATTATATGTAGAAGATGACTTTACAAATGGATTATTCTGAGTGTAATTATCCTGAGTAAGGATGTTCTTTACCGGATTTAATTCCCAGAAGCTCGGTCTGCGCATTCTGCTTGAAAAGGCGTATGAGATGTTATTCTTGTCATTAATGGTATAATTGAAGCTTAAATAAGGCAGGAAGTTATTGTAATTTCTTTCAATCTCCTGATATGGGGCTTCTGTGTTCTGTGGATTGTCAGATGTTCCTAAGCTTTTGGTGATTTCATATCTTGCACCTACTTTTCCTGAAAGTTTATCGGAAAACTTTTTTTCAAGAGTTAAATACACCCCATAAATACTTTCATCATAGATAAAGTGATTGAAATCGGGTTTTGTAGCAATAAGATTTCCGTTTCCATTGTAGGAATAGCTATAATTTTTGGTATCATTATCTGTTTTCGTTTTATTGAAATTCCCGCCTAGAGAAGCAGTGAAATCATTTTTAAACTTCTGAATATAATCTACCGTCCCTGAAAAGTTATTGATGACCTGAGGAATGTCCTGGGTAATTTTTTGACGTAATAATGAAAAGTCATTTAAAGTTCCCGGAACTAAAGTCCTGTTATCGGAAAACTGAAATCTTCTGTAGTTCAGATAAGCTGCATTCACATTCAATTTACTGCCCAGAGAGTCTGTTTTTAATTCATAGTTTAAGTTCAGGGAATTGTTGTAATAATGCGCATCTTCTCTATTTTGAGACTTATTTTGTTCACTTGATTTAAAACTTCCGTCAGCATTATAGTTACTTAATGTATTCAGTAAATCTACCGTTGAGTCATTACTTTTGTTGTACCATGAATTCCAAGTAAGCGCTAAATTACTGTTATCCGTTAATTGATAATCGAAATTTAAATATCCCCCAAGATTTTTATTTGGGTCATTGATGTCACCAACGGATTCATTGGAAATTAAACTGGTTCCGTTTCTTAAAACATACGATTGAGCCTGAATGTTTTCTCCCGTAAAAATATTTCCGCTGATTCCCAGTTTATCCTTTCTGTAATTCAGAGAAAGTGAAGCGCTGGAACCATTGAATTTATTCTGCATATTACTCATCCTCATGTTTCCGTTCAGACCGTCGCTCAGTTTTTTCTTCATCACGATGTTGATGATTCCATCTGAAGATTCTACCTGATATTCACTGCCAGGAACGGTGATAACTTCAATTTTCTGAATGTTTTCTGCCGGGGTACTTTTCAGTAGCTGTACCAGAGATTCTGCATCCATATTGGTTTTTCTTCCGTTGATATAGATCAGAGCATTGTTTTTTCCTGCAATCTTCAGTGTTTTATCGTCTGTTGAAGAAAGTAGGGGAGTCTGTTTCAACAGGTCGAAAGTGGTATTTCCTTTGGCCACCGGTGAAGCGGCAACATCATAGACAAAACGGTCGCTCTGCTTTTTGAAAACCTGCTTCGTAAGTGTGATTCCTTCGATAGATTTTGCTTTTACCGTATCGGATTTCTTTTCCTGAGCAAAAACGATGCTTCCTGATATAGCTGCTGCCAGTATAATGATCTTTTTCATGATTATTCTTATTTAAGTGCCGTTGTGGAACGGATGTGGTTTGTGGTTGTTTTTATTTTTGCGGTCGACTGATTAAGTCCTTGATTTTATAGCATCGTTGGCAGATTTTATTTCTCTTGCCTTTTTCAGTTTCTGGTTCCCAAAATTGTAGGTCACTCCGATGTTCAGAATTCTTGGATATTCGAAGTTGATCACGTTATTGTAACTTCCGTTAGGCTGTATCCCCTGAATGCTGTTATAATTTTGATTAAAGACATCATATACTTCTGCTACAAATGTCCAGTTGCCCATGATTTTCTTTAAGCTCACATCAAAGCTCTGTCTTACACCCAATGTTCCGCTTTCAATTTTCACTTTACTGCCGTAATAGTAATTCACTCCCAGGAACCAGTCTTTATTGGAAGAAAGACGGATGTTGTTGTTAATATTCCCTGAGATGTTGAAGTTTTTGAAATTGATTACATAAGGTTCAACGACTTCCGTATAAAGCGGATCCGGAACTGTAGTAGGGTCTTCCGACACCTTTCCGCTGTAGATATTGTATCCTAAATTCACAGAATAATTGGTCGTCCAGATTTCTTTGAACCATGATTTGTTCATTCCTAAGGTCAGTCCAAACTGTTTGTTATTACCATAATTGGTTCTGATATATCTCAAGAATTTTGTGGTGGCTATTTCTGCGTGTCCACTAGAATCATATACAATATCTCCGTTTTCATCTTTTTTAGGTCCGGTTACACTTCCCTGAAGCGGAATCTGGTTCGATGCATCTTCTACATAATTGAAACTCAGGTTGGCAAAAAATGCATTTTTGTACATATAGCTGATTTCCTGGTTGTAAAACTTAGAAGCCAGTACGAATGGATTGTTCTGCGTATAATTATTAGGCGTGAAATAAGTTCTAGACGGATTCAGTTCCCAGAACCTTGGTCTTCTGATTCTGCTGGAGAAACTATAAGTAAGATTATGATCAGAACTGATGGCGTAGTTCAGGTTAAGATAAGGCAATAGGTTGTTGTAATTTCTGTCAAAACCAGTCTTTCCAAGAATCTCACCATTACTTCTGGTCATCTCATAGCGCGTTCCTATTTTTCCTGAAAATTTATCACTTAGTTTTCTTTCATACGTAATATAAGCGCCTAGGATTCTTTCCTTATAAATGAAGTGATTGGTCTGATTGGCGTCATTGATGATTGCATTGTTAATGATCTTGTCCTGTCTCGTGTCATTATCCGTATTCGTGTGGTTGTAGCTTACTCCCATTAACCATGTGCTGCCTTTAGCCGTTTTTTTCAGATAGTCGATATTCGCGGCATAATTATTAATGATCTGTGGAACAGATTGCTGTAATGCACTGTATTTATTGTCAGGATCAGTATTTAATGGAAAACTTTCGTTGGTACTCATTTTATCCCTGTTGAACCATAAATAAGAAACGTTAGAGGTAAGTTTGCTTCCGATAGAATCTGTTTTTATTTCGTAATTTAAATTGAAAGAGTGGTTTCTTGTCTGTGCATTTTCATTGTTTACAGTCCTGTTGGTAAGCGCTCCGTTTTGCCAGTTTGTAACATCAAGAATTGAATTAAAACTTTTATTATATCGCATGTTGTAGGTAAATCCTAAACTGTGATTTTTATTAAGCTCATAATCAATATTCACGCTTCCACCCACATTTTTATTAGGATCAGAATTGAATCCGAAAGACTCATTTCTGAAAGTGGAATCTCCATTGGATAAAGTATATCTTTCTCTGTCTGTCCAGCTTCCCGTATTGAAGTTTGAATTCACAGACCATTTATTTTTTCTGAAATTGAAAGAAGCTCCGGCAGAAGGATTGTTGTAGTACGCCTGCTCATTATTCATTTTCAATGTTCCGTTGTAGCCGTCATTTTTCTTCTTTTTCATCACAATATTGATAACCCCTTCATTGGATTCTACCTGATATTCACTTCCTGGAGTTGTGATCACTTCTATTTTCTGGATATCTTCAGATGGAGTTCCTTTCAGCATTTCGATCAATGCTTCAGCATCCATATTGGATTTTTTATTGTTGATGTAAATGACCACATCAGATTTTCCCATGATCTTCAGAGATTTTCCGTCGATGCTGGAAATCATTGGAGTCTGTTTCAAAAGATTGAATGTATTCGTTCCCTTTGCAATCGGGGAAGAAGCTACATCATAAACGAAACGGTCACTTTGTTTTTTGAAAACCTGTTTCTTAATATTGACAGCTTCAATATTTTTTACTTTCAGAGTGTCTTTTGCTTGTTGGGCAGCTGCGAGTCCGCTGAAAAATAAGGCGGCAATTAGAATCTGAGTTTTCATAATTATTTTGTTTTAGTTGTTTAATAGCTTGTATGGATGATTATTTAACATTACAAAGATATGTAATAAAAACAGTATCATGCAATACAAAGTACTTAAAATGTTTTTAAATTATATTTAACTATCTGTTTATCAGGTGTTAAAATTTCAAATTAAAAATTCAACTTGTTTTTACTTTCTACATAATTAGACAATTCAATATGAAATTTTGTTACATCAAAGATTGAAAATTCATCAGATTTAAAAAATTTAGAATGAAAAATTGAATAAAAGCCAGATGTATCCTTTTTATGATTAATTTAGTGTAAACCAAAAATTAATAACATATGAGAAAATTTTATCCTCTATTGTTGTTATTATTGTTAATATTTTCATGTAAAAGTGAAACATATTTAGACATTGATGACAACAACTCCACCCCTGAATCTAATTTCAATTTTGGAAACACAGTACAAAGAAACTTTCAGGGAATAGTACTTGATACCAGCGGAAATCCTGTAATCGGAGCCACCGTAACCATCGGAACAAGTACAGCTCAAACCAATTTCAAAGGTTTTTTTACTTTTAAAAACACAGATGTAAAGGAAAACTTTGCCCTTGTGAAAGTGACAAAGTCAGGATTTGTAGACGGTTCAAGAGTAATGGTTCCTACAAGTGGAATCAACCGTGTGAATATTATGATGATCCCTGCAACCACCACCGCAAGTATCAATTCAGGAGCAACTTCTACGGTTTCCTTACCTAACGGAACAAAAGTAAAATTCGACGGAAGTTTCAAAGATGCAAGCGGAACTACCTACAGCGGAAGTGTCAATGTCGCACTGTATAATTTAACATCATCCAATCAGTATCTCACAGAATTAATGCCCGGTTCTCTTCTGGCATCCAACTCAGGTGGAAACGCAAGAATCATGGAAACCTTTGGAATGGTACATGTTCAGCTAACGGGAAGCTCAGGACAAAAATTACAGATTGCAAACGGACATACCGCCGAAATGACGGTTCCAATTGATGCTTCACAAACTTCAACGTCTCCGAATACAATTCCGCTTTGGTCATATGATGAAAATACGGGAATGTGGAAGGAAGAAGGCTCCGCAACGAAGGTTGGGAATACGTATGTAGGAACCGTAAGTCATTTCTCCTGGTGGAATTGTGATGTTCAGTTTCCGCAGGCCATCCTGAAAGTAACGGTGAAAAATCCTGCAGGCTTACCAATGGTCAATACAAAGGTGAGTTTAAAGAGAAGCAGCCAGGCCTATGAAATCTATGGAATCACAGATAATCTGGGTACCGTTTCAGGGATTATTCCAGCCAACGAAACACTTGTTCTTAAAGTATATGACGTGTGTAATACCGTGATTTATACTTCAAATGTAGCCCCTGTGGCAGTGGGAACTACCATGGTATTACCTGATATTACAGTAACCCCGACGGGGAATCAGTATGTCATACAGGGGAATCTGAAAACCTGTGCCAATACGGATGTTACGGGTGGTTATGTGCTTTTAAGACCTGTTGTAGTTGCAAATTATTTTCAGTACACATCAGTTCCGGTAAGCAGTACAGGTAATTTCTCATTTAATGTGTATTCATGTACCGCTAATCCACAATTTATTTTGGAAGGATATGATTATACCAATTTGCAGACTTCAGGAGAAATTCCTTTCACAGCCAATTTACCGGTGATGAATTTTACCAATCTTTCGGTTTGTAATTCAGTGAGTGAATTTATCAGTTATAAAATTGATAATCAAAATGTGAGATATGTTTTGGGAGGGATGTATGCTCAATGGACCGGCCTTACTTCAACGTCTCCCAATATCATTGCAAAGCAATTACGAATTAGTTCTACATCACCTGCAGGAAATTTTTTCATTATGACTCAAAATAATATGCTTGGAGTTCCGGGAAGTTTTACTACGGATTATACTTTTGAGTTTTCCGGAGGATTTTTCACATCTACTACAGGAAATGTCGTAGTTCAGGTGACCAGCTTCAGTGCGGTAGGAGCGTATATTGATTTTACAGTAAACGGAACGTATACAGATACGAACGGAAACCATACTTTTACAGCCAATGGGCATGTACTCAGAGATCTTTAATCTTTATAAATAGCTAAAATAAAAAAGGGCCATTTCGGTCCTTTTTTTATTTCATATTGTTATTCTCTGTCGAAGCGGGCTAATTTTTTGTCTATCCAAATCGTGGCAAAAGGAAAAAATGCTGAAATTAAAGCGAAAACACTGTCTTCGTCATCCCAGGTAAATATTTTTCTTATCGCAGGGAGAAAGATTAAGTAAAGCGTAAAAAATAATCCGTGAATACTGCCAATAGTACTGATATATACAATCGGGACAATACCTTCCGGATCAACGCGTATCCAGATCATTGCTGTGAATAGGAAAAACCATGAAACAGCTTCTGCCAAACAAACCTGCTTAAACCATTTAATTACTTTTTCCTGAGGATATTTTGAGAAAATTTTTTCGAGAAATTCCATGTCTTGATATATAAATTGAAAAATAGCAGGCCGTATTGGAATCTAACTTCTAATTTCTAGCTTCTAATTTCTGATTTGCAAAATTACTTATAAAAACTGCTTCCGTCCAAATATTCAAAGACTTCCGGTGGAAGCATAGGACGTACATTTTTCCCTTCTTTGATCATATTCCTGATCTCTGTAGCAGAAAGTTCAATAACGGGCGCTTTGATCATGGAAATGTTCTCATGCTGCAGATATTCCGAATCTTTCTTCTCCCCATCAAAAACTCTTGGGTACACAATGATATGATGATTCTTGATCAGCAATTCGTAGTTTTTCCATTTATGAAGACTGCTCAGATTATCTTCACCCATAATCAGACTGAAAGAATAATCCGGATATTTTTCATGAAGATAAGTTAGTGTATCAATCGTATAACTTGGCTTGGGAAGTGAAAACTCTACGTTGGAAGCTCTCATTTTAGGATAGCTTTCTACGGCGACCTGAACCATATCCAGCCTGTTATGATCTTTAAGAAGTGATTTTTTATCTTTAAAAGGGTTCTGTGGGCTTACTACAAACCATAACTCATCCATGTCGGTATGCTCCAGAATGTAATTAGCCAGAATTAAATGTCCGATGTGGATCGGATTGAAAGAACCGAAAAATAAGCCGATTTTTTTCATGAGTTGGTAGGTAGCAGATGGCAGGTAAAAGGTTGCAGCTAACAGCAGCTCCTAATCCCTGAATTTAACATCTCTAATATTCAAATAATGGGTTACATTTCCTTTCCAGTGGTTTTCCTCTAAGGTGAAAGCAAGGTCGAAGTTTTTGTTTTTAAAATCTTCCGCATGCTGTCCGAGTTTGAAGCCCACACATTCTATATTTCTTCCGGTAGATTCCTGTTTGATATAAAACTTCAGGTGATTGTTGTCTTTCCCCATTGTTTTCACATAACCGGAAAGCCTCTGGTTTGTGAGCGTAAGGATAGGTTTCATATTGTGAGGTCCGAAAGGTGCCAGTTTTCTGTGGAAATTGATAAACTCACGGTTGATCTCATCCACCTTAATCTCGGAATCAATGGTAACGGAAGGTTCCTGCTGATGTTCCTGGATTTTTTCTGAAACGATCTGTTCAAACTTTATTTTAAAAGCTTCAAACTTATCCTTTTCCATGGAAAGTCCTGCAGCAGCATGGTGTCCACCGAATTTAAGGAAGTATTCAGAACACATATCAAGCGCTTCATGAACATCAAAATCAGAAACAGATCTGGCCGAAGCCACCATTTCTCCATTGTTCCCGTCTGTGAATACCAAAGTCGGTTTATAATAGGTTTCGATAAGCCTTGAGGCCACGATACCAATCACGCCCTTGTTCCAGTCCGGATGGTAAACGATTGTGGAATGTTTGCTCTGTTGCTGCGATTCAATGATCTGGTTTAATGCCGAAAGCGTGGAGTTCATATCGAGCTCACGTCTTTCATCATTCAGATTCATAATGTCACCAACAATCTGATTTGCATGTTTCAGGTTGTCAGAAACCATAAGTTCTACAGCAGCTTTTCCGTGAGAAATTCTTCCCGCCGCATTGATTTTCGGAGCAATTTCAAAAACAATATTTGAAATTTCGAAGTGCGACAGTTTATCTTCCGGAATTAATAATCTTAATCCAAGGTTTCTTGTTTTTCTGAGAACTTTCAGCCCCATTTTAGCAAATACCCTGTTTTCGCCGGTCATTGAAACAATATCCGCAGCAATGGAAATAGCCAGAAGATCGGTAAGCTCAAATAATTCGGCCTCCGGAATTTTATAGATGGTATTCAGTCCCTGGCACAGCTTAAAGCCGACACCACATCCTGAAAGTTCTTTAAAAGGATATCTGCAGTCAATTCTCTTCGGATCTAGAACAGCCGCAGCATCCGGGATCTCGTCACCCGGTAGGTGATGGTCGCAGATGATAAAATCAATGTCTTTTTCTTTGGCGTAGTTGATCATGTCGATAGCCTTGATACCACAGTCTAAAGCAATGATCAGTGAAAAGCCGTTTTCTTTGGCAAAATCAATACCTTCGGTAGAAATTCCGTATCCTTCAGAATTTCTGTCAGGGATGTAATAATCTAAGTATTTTTTCTCAACAATTTTGCTGAGGTAAAGGTACATGACGGCAACAGCAGTAGTTCCATCTACATCATAATCTCCGTAAACCAATATTTTTTCTCCGTTTTCAATGGCGGTGGCAATGCGCTCTACAGCTTTCTGCATATCTGCCATTAAGAACGGACTGTGTATATCGTTGAGGTTAGGTTTGAAGAATTCTCTGGCCTTTTGATAATTGTCAATTCCCCTTAAAACGAGGAGTTTAGATTCAAAAGTACCAAAACCAAGTGACGAACTTAATCTGTCCACAACTTCCTCATCGGGTTCGGGCTTGTAAATCCATTTCTGACTCATTTCACAAAAATAAGGAAAAAAAACAGCATTTTGAAATGATTAAGGATGAACTTGACTTACTGATTGTTAAAAAAAATTATCTATCTTCGCGGTCCAAATTAAAAATGATTATGAAAAAATTAACACTATGCCTTTTATTCTTAGGGGCCATGAATGCTGTATCAGCACAGAAAATCAATCTTGGAAAAGCTGCAGGTATTGTTTCGAAAGGAGCAAAAGCCCTTACTTTTACCAATGAAGACGCAGTGAAACTGTCGAAGGAATCTGTCGATTGGATGGACAAAAACAACGAGGTTGCAGGTCCAAAAGATCCTTATACTGTAAGACTGAACAAACTTTTCGGAAAGCACAAATCTCAGGACGGACTTGCTCTGAACTACAAGGTTTATAAAGTGAAGGATATCAATGCTTTTGCTTGTGCAGACGGAAGTGTACGTGTTTTTTCTTCGTTAATGGATATCATGACGGATGAAGAACTGTTGGCAGTAATCGGACATGAGATCGGGCACGTGAAGAACCAGGACACTAAAGATGCTATTAAATCTGCTTATTTAAAGGCAGCGGCATTGGATGCTGCATCATCAGCTTCTGGAACGGTAGCAGCACTTAGTGAAAGCCAGGTAGGAAAAATGGCCAACGAATTTCTGGATGCTTCTCACAGCAAAAAACAGGAATCTGAAGCAGATACGTATTCTTATGACTTTATGAAAGCGAACAGCTATAACGTGGTAGGAGCGTACTCAGCATTCAAGAAACTGGCTTTGCTTTCTGAAGGAAGCACTCAGACCGGTTTTCAAAAAATGTTCAACTCTCACCCTGATAGCGAAAAAAGAGCTCAGGCTATTAAGAAGAGAGCAGAAAAAGACGGCTTATGGAAAGATCCGGGAACGGTGGCACTTCCTAAAACGAAGCTTACGAAATAATTCAATCTTCATTTAAATAAAAATTCCTCAAAGTTGTCTTTGAGGAATTTTTATTATTGGGAGTTGAATGTAATCTCAATAAATTAAGAATACATTTTTTCTCTGATTTCTTTTACTTTTTTGTCAGCAAGATATTCATCGTAAGTCATTTCTCTGTCGATGATTCCTCCAGGAGTCAACTCGATGATTCTGTTACAGACAGTCTGAAGCATTTCGTGGTCATGAGAAGCTAACAGAAGATTTCCTTTGAAGTTAGACAATGAGTTGTTCAACGTTGTGATACTTTCAAGGTCTAAGTGGTTGGTAGGTTCGTCTAATAAAAGAACGTTGGCTTTCTGAAGCATCATTCTGCTGAACATACATCTCATTTTTTCACCTCCTGAAAGTACTTTACAAGATTTTAGAGCCTCATCACCTGAGAAAAGCATTCTTCCTAAGAATCCTCTTACGAACTCCTCATGACGCTCTTCGTCGTTTTTAGTGAATTGTCTCAACCAATCTACCAGGCTGATATCATCTTGGAAGAATTTTGTATTATCCAAAGGCATATGAGATTGGTTTGTAGTCACTCCCCAAGCCACTGTTCCCTGATCTGCCTGAACATTTCCTGCAAGAATTTCGAAAAATTCTGTGATAGCTAAAGAGCTTTTAGAAAGAACCGCAACTTTATCTCCTTTTTTAAGGTTTAAGTCGATGTTTGAGAATAACAATTCTCCGTCTTTTGTTTTTTCAAGACCTTTTACATCTAAGATCTGATCTCCGGCTTCTCTTTCCATTTCGAAAATAATAGCAGGGTATCTTCTTGAAGATGGCTTAATATCATCGATGTTTAATTTATCGATCATTTTCTTTCTTGCTGTAGCCTGTTTAGCTTTTGCAACGTTGGAGCTGAATCTTGCGATGAAGTCCTGAAGTTCTTTCTTCTTTTCCTCTGCTTTTTTATTAGCCTGAGCTCTTTGTCTTGTTGCAAGCTGAGAAGCCTGATACCAGAAAGTATAGTTACCGGTATAAAGGTTAAGTTTCGCGTAATCTAAATCTCCGACGTGCGTACAAACCGTATCTAAGAAGTGACGGTCGTGAGAAACCACGATTACTGTGTTTTCATAATCTGCAAGGAAATTTTCTAACCAGGCGATCGTTTCAATATCAAGGTCATTCGTAGGTTCATCCAGAATCAATACATCAGGATTTCCAAAAAGAGCCTGTGCCAAAAGAACTTTTACTTTGTCCTGATTTTCAAGCTCGCTCATCATCTGCCAGTGCATGCCATCTTTTACCCCAACATTTGAAAGCATCGTCTGTGCATCAGATTCTGCAGTCCATCCGCCCATTTCATCATAGATTACACCAAGCTCACCCGCTTTAATTCCATCTTCATCAGAGAAGTCTTCTTTAGCATATAAAGAATCCATCTCTTCTTTTATTTCGTATAATTTTTTATTACCTCTTAAAACAGCCTCAAGAACAGTAAATTGATCGTAAGCAAAGTGATCCTGCTCCAAAACTGACATTCTTTTCCCCGGCTCCAAAGATACATGCCCCGTAGTTGGATCCTGCTTTCCTGTTAATATTTTAAGGAATGTAGATTTCCCCGCACCGTTTGCTCCGATAATCCCGTAGCAGTTTCCTTTGGTAAACATAATATTTACCTCGTCAAAAAGAATTCTTTTCCCGAATTGTAAAGATAAGTTAGATACTGTTAACATATAGTTTTGTAAATTTGGCGCAAAATTACGAAAAGAATTTGGGTATTTCGTAATAATGTAATAGTCAAGTTTTTAAATATGAGGTATTTTTTCTATATTTCATTAATGAAATAATACAGAACAGTCCCAAAGGAACGATTTAATGAAGAATGGGTATAAACCCGATGAATTAATCACGTAATATATTATACAAATATATCACGGTAACTACGAATTTTTAAAATGAAGATCGAGAAAACAGTCAGTATATTAAACAGAAGAGCCCGTTTTGAATATGAAATCCTTGAAGAATATGAAGCCGGGATGGTTTTGACGGGTACGGAAATAAAATCTTTACGTTCATCCAAGGCGTCTATCACAGAATCCTTTTGTCAGTTTATTGATGGGGAGTTATACATTATTAATATGATGATTGATGAGTATAAACTGGGAACTTTTTACAATCACAAAACAAAAAGGGAACGGAAATTGCTGTTGCACAAAAAAGAATTGCAGAAGCTTGAGAAAAAGTTAAAGGATGCAGGGAACACAGTTATACCTCTTAAGTTATATATCACAGATAAGGGGAAAGCAAAAGTCTTGATTTCGCTTGCCAGAGGGAAAAAGCTCTTTGATAAAAGGGAAGCGATAAAAGATAGAGAAAATAAACGTAACCTAGATAGAATACTAAAGAAAAGTTAAAAATCATTCAAAAAACTTTGTATATAAAGAAAAATTATATTTATTTTGCATTATCAATTATTTAATCATTTAATTCTATGAAAAATCTAAAATTAGGAATTTCAGCATTGGCGCTTACTGTTGCCTCTACTGTCTTCGCGCAGACTACCAACAATCCGTGGTTGATCGGGGTTGGTGCTCATGCGGAAAACCACAAGGCAGTACAGACAGAATTTAGTAATACGTTCTCTGCTAATAATTTAACGAAGACGATGTTCAATGTGAACAACTTCTCTATTACACCTCCATTATCTAAATTAACAGTTGCTAGAAACATCGGTAAAGGTTTGGTTATCGACTGGCAGACTTCCGTAGGTAATGTAGATAACAAGAGATTCAACATGGGGAAAGAGTTTTTCCTTATGACAGGTCTTGGTTTCCAAGCTAAAGCAGCTGGTCTTTTATGGAATGAAGAATCTTGGTTCGATCCATATTTAAGAGTTGGTGCTAACTACTTGAGACATGACTACACTGCACTTACTTTCCCTAGAAACGATTACAGAGGTAATTCTGTTCTTAACGGAGACGGTGGTAACGAAAACGGTAAAGCTAACCACTTTACAGTATCTACAGGTGCTGGTGTTAACTTCTGGGTAACTAAGAACTTCGGTCTTGGTGTACAAGGTGACTATGTGTCAACTCCAGGTGATAAATCTACAGTTGCTAACTTCTGGCAAGCTTCTGCATCGATCTTATTCAGATTCGGTAACAGAGACAGAGATAAGGATGGTATCCTAGATAAAGACGATCTTTGTCCAGATACTCCAGGTCTTCCAGAATTCCAAGGATGTCCTGATACTGACGGTGACGGAGTTCCAGATAAAGACGATCAATGTCCAGAAGTAGCTGGTCCAGTTGAAAACAACGGTTGTCCTTGGCCAGATACAGATGGTGATGGTGTTATCGACAAAGATGATGCTTGTCCTACAGTTGCAGGTCCTGCAGAAAACAACGGTTGTCCTTGGCCAGATACAGACGGTGACGGAATCTTAGATAAAGACGACGCTTGTCCTACAGTTCCAGGTCTTCCAGAATACAACGGATGTCCTAAACCTAAAGACGTTACAGCTACTGAAGTTGAAGCTAAATTGAAAAGCGTTTATTTCGATTTCAACAAAGCTACAATCAGACCTGAATCTAAAGGTGCACTAGATGCAGCTTCTGAAATCATTAAGAAAGATGGTGGTAACTATCTATTAGAAGGTAGAACTGATGCTAAAGGTGCTGAAGCTTACAACTTGAAATTATCTAGAGAAAGAGCTGCTTCTGTAGTTGCTGCTTTAGATGCTAGAGGTGTAGACGCTAACTCTCTTAAATCAATTGGTGTTGGTGAAGCTAAAGCTACAGTTTCTGAAAAAGCTTCTGATGCTGAAAGACAAGCTGATAGAAAAGTTGTTGTAAAAGCTATTGCTGATGCTAACGAGTGGAATGCAATCTCTAAGAAAGATTACACTGATGCTCCAGTTGTTAAAAAAGCGACTAAGAAAGCAACAAAAAAAGCTCCAGCTAAGAAAAAAGCTGCTGCTAAAAAGAAAAAATAATTAATTTTTCTAAATAATAAATACCTCCAATTTTTTGGGGGTATTTTTTTTTTGTAGACTTTTAGTTAATTTTGTTGAAAATTTAAAAATTAAAATGGGAAGAGCATTTGAATATAGAAAAGCTTCTAAGATGGCCAGATGGGATAAAATGGCCAAAACTTTCTCTAAAATCGGTAAAGACATTGCACTGGCAGTAAAAGCCGGAGGAACAGATCCTGAGGCCAACCCGGCTTTAAGAAGATGTATCCAGAATGCAAAGGGTGCCAATATGCCTAAAGACAACGTAGAAAGAGCCATCAAAAAAGCAGGTGGTGCTGATGCTGAAAACTATGAAGAAATTACGTACGAAGGATACGGACAGGGTGGTGTAGCATTCTTTGTGGAATGTACAACCAATAACCCGACGAGAACCGTAGCGAACGTAAGAGCGATCTTCAATAAATTCGATGGAAATCTTGGGAAGAATGGAGAGCTTGCTTTTATCTTCGACAGAAAAGGTATTTTCAACCTTGATTTATCTCAGATCAAAATGGATTGGGATGATTTTGAAATGGAAATGATTGATGGAGGTGCAGAAGATGTGGAAAAAGATGACGAGGAAGTAATGATTACAACGGCTTTCGAAGATTTCGGTTCATTGTCTCATAAATTAGATGAATTGAAAATTGAAGCAAAAAGCGCAGAACTTCAGAGAATTCCAAACAATATCAAAGAAGTGAATGCAGAACAGTTCAAAGCCAATATGAAAATGCTGGAGCGTTTCGAAGACGATGATGATGTACAGAACGTGTATCACAACATGGAAATCACAGAAGAGTTGATGAACTCGCTGTAAAACATAATATAGCATTCATATACAGTTAACTTTCAATTAGTTTCTTTGTATAAAACTATGAAAAGAAACGTTGAGTTGGTTGTCATATCGGATGTTCATTTGGGAACTTATGGATGTAAGGCTAAAGAGCTGTTACGGTATCTCAATTCTATCCAGCCTAAAACATTAGTTTTGAACGGTGATATTATCGATATCTGGCAGTTTAAAAAGTCTTACTTCCCTAAACCTCATTTGAAAGTGATTAAGAAGATCCTTTCATTTGCTACCAATAAAAATACACAGGTCTACTACATTACGGGCAATCATGATGAGATGTTCCGGAAGTTTACGGATTTCGAATTGGGGAAACTGAAGGTTTGTAATAAGATTTGTCTTGATATTGATCAGAAGAAAACCTGGATATTTCACGGCGATGTTTTCGATGCATCGGTACAGCATTCAAAATGGATCGCAAAGCTGGGAGGAAAAGGCTATGATTTGTTAATTGTCATTAATAATGTGGTCAATTGGTTTCTGGAGAAGATGGGCAGAGAAAAATATTCATTTTCAAAGAAAATCAAAAACAATGTAAAGAAGGCAGTGAAATACATAGGAGACTTTGAACTGACTGCTTCCGAACTAGCCATCGACAATCATTATGATTATGTGATCTGCGGGCACATTCATCAGCCTCAGATCCGTGAAGTTATCAATAAAAAAGGATCATGTACCTATCTGAATTCCGGAGACTGGATAGAAAACCTTTCGGCTCTTGAATACCATGATAAGGAATGGAAAATCTTTTATTATGACGACCACAAAGATTCACTTAAAGACGACGAAGCAGAAGAGATCCAGGACATGGACAGTTCTGAGCTTCTGAAAATAGTAACTAATTTTTCTTAAATGAAGGTTTTGTATGCATTTCAAGGGACAGGGAACGGGCATGTTGCCAGAGCACAGGAAATTATTCCTCTTCTCAAAAAATATGCTTCGGTCGATACATTGATCAGTGGTCATCAGTCACAGTTAAAGGCCGATTTTGACATTAATTATCAATACAGAGGTATTTCTCTTCTTTACAACAAAACAGGCGGTTTATCCTATCGCAAAACGTTTACCGAAAATAAATTTCTTGAAGCAGCAAAAACAATCAGAGAACTGGAGCTTTCACAGTATGATCTAATTATTAATGATTATGAGCCTCTCACCGGTTGGGCTGGCAAATTGAAGAAGCTGCCAATGATTGAGCTGAGCCATCAGGCTTCCATGAGTTTTGCCGAAACACCAAAGCCGAAACATAAAGATTTTCTGGGTGAACTGATCCTGAAGTACTACGTTCCGAGCCAAAGAAAAATAGGTTTCCATTTTGAAAATTACCACCCACAGATTAAAAAACCTGTCATCAGACATAAGATCCGAAATCTTAATCCCGATAAAAAAGGTTATTATCTCGTTTATCTTCCAAGTTTTGCCGACGAAAATATCATCAAGGTTCTGAAACAGATTCCTGTACAATGGAAAGTGTTTTCAAAACACAGCAAGGTACAGGTAAAGGTGAAAAATGTAGAGATTTTTCCTATCGACGAGATGCAGTATCTGAAATATTTTGAAAGCTGTGACGGAATCCTCTGCAATGCAGGCTTTGAAACTCCTGCGGAAGCACTTTTCATGGATAAAAAACTCTTTGTGATCCCGATTCATAACCAGTACGAGCAGGAATGTAATGCCTGTGCTCTGGATTTGATGGGAATTCCGAATTCCAAAGTATTAAAACTTCAGGAAATTATGGAATGGGTCGCCTCAGATCATCACTTAAAAGTAGATTATCCCAACGATATTGAGGAGATTCTGGTAAAAGATGTTTTAGCTCTTTAGAAAAATATCATCCACATCGCTCATTCTGGTCATCACAGCTCTTGCATAAGAACAGTGAGGGTAAACTTTCCAGTTATTTTCTCTGGCAAATTTTATGGCTTCCTCAACCAGATATTTTCCCATTCCACGTCCTTCGAACTCAGGGTGCACGAGTACGAATGAAATAATAAATTTACTGTCCTCAGGGAAAATAGTGTATGTCAGTCTTCCTACTTCTTTGGTTTCGTTGTTCAGTGTAAGGACGCCACCATTTCCTGATTTATTGTTCTCAAATTTCATAATGCTAAGCTTTGATATTTAAAGATACAAAAATTGCACCGACGGAGATGATGGGCAATGAGTAATAGGTAATGAGTAATGCGGAAATGTCAATTGTGAATTGTGAATTTGCTTCGCAGTCAATTTTGTAATACGATTAAACTTGAAAAATAATTTTTCTGCTTTATAATTAATTGACCATTCACTTGCGCAGCAAAATTGACCATTGACAGTATCAATCATTATTCGTCAATTGTGAATTTGCTTCGCAGTCAGTTTTTTAACTCGATTAAGTTTGAGGATTATTAATCAATTGACCATTCACTTGCGCAGCAAAATTGACCATTGACATCTATCAATTCTCCTTCCCCGTATAGTAGTTGTAATCCTTGATCACCACATTAATAAACTGTCTTTCTGTCATCTTCCTCGAATCAATTTCCAGTTTTAAAATACTTTTGATTTTATCTGAAAGTTTGCTGATGATCTGTCGGTCGTCTACTTTCAGGGCTTTCGTATAATTATCTTTGATGATTCTCATATCATTGTCGCTTAAGGCGATGACCTGAGGGAACGACGGAATATAATCTTCGTTAATATTTTCCAGGATGGTGTGGGAAATATTGATGTTGTTTTTTAAAGAAATTACGGCGGTACCGGAAGCGATATCACCCAGACGCTGGTTGTTTTTGGAGACAATCATGGAGATTAAACCTACGACACCGGCAGCAGTTGTATCGATCAGACGGAACATCCATCGGATCAGATAGTCACCGAAGCTGGCCTGATAGCCGTCAATTTTTACAACGCGTATCTTCATCAGTTTTTTTCCGGGAGTCTGTCCTTCCATAAGACTTTCAAGGACTACGGGATAAATGTAAACCGGAAAAGTCAGGATAATATAAACAGCCATGATGGACCACTGATCCAGCCCTTCCAATAAATACCCAAGATCCAAAATGTTGAAGAAAAGATAGAGTACAATAATGACATAAGCCACCTTGATAAGGAAATCTATAATAAAGGCAAGCATTCTTTCTCCGACACTTGCAATATTAAAGTTAATATTTACATTTTGTGAGGTATTTATCGCAATTTGAGACATAATTTTTATTATTTTAGCCTTACAATTATGAGAGAAGTTTATTTCATTAAACAAAATAAAGAAAAATGGTTGGGAATTGAACAGGTTATTCAAGGGAAAATAAAAAAAAATCCTGATGACCTGTCTTCGTTGTATATCAACCTGATCAATGATCTTTCATTTGCACAGTCCTATTATCCTAAAAGTAACACTACAGTTTATCTGAATCATTTGTCTTCGCAGATGTTCCAGAAGATTTATAAAACCAAAAGAGTAGAGGAGAACAGGCTTACCTATTTTTTCAAAACAGAAGTTCCTCTGTTGGTATACCAGTACAGGAGATATCTTTTGTATGCTTTTCTATTCTTCATTCTTTTTACGGCGATAGGCGTGCTTTCCGGAGCTTACGATAAAGATTTTGCCAACATCATTCTTGGTGAAGAATACGTAAACGAAACCATCGAAAATATAAAAAAGGGAAATGCTGTAGGAGTTTATCAGAGCGGTTCCACATGGGGAAGTACCATTGGAATTATTTTCAATAACATCAGAGTGGGTGCGAAATTGTACATTTATGGAGTTACCGGAGGCGTAGGAACTTTGTATGCTCTGCTTTCGAACAGCGTTATGCTCGGTTCTTTCCAGTATTTTTTCTATGATTACGGAGCTTTGAAAGACAGTGCAAGAGGAATTTGGCTTCACGGTGTTTTTGAAATCTTTGCGATGGTGGTGGAAGCGATGTGTGGATTGATTTTAGGCGCAAGTATCCTGTTTCCGAGAACTTTTTCAAGATTTAATTCCTTTAAAACAGGCTTTAAAGATTCGTTTAAGATTTTCCTGAGTACCATTCCATTTACCATCTGCGCCGGAATTATTGAAGGATATGTCACAAGACATGCTTTAAGAATGCCACTGGTCATCAATTTAGCATTAATCATCACCTCACTGGCCATTATAGGATTTTACTATTTTGTTTATCCTTCACTGGTTCATAAAAAAATTAATACCCACACCAATGATGCAGTTTTATAAAAAAAGAGAATTTGGAGCTTTCATCAGTGACAGCTTTAATTTTTTCAAATTATACGGAAAAAATTATTTTAAAAATTATATCCTGATCAACGGGCTGCTGTTAATCCTGACAATCGCTGTGGTGATTTTTGGGTTCAGAGAAATTTTCGGACAGTTGATTGGGGGGAATATCAGTGGTGAAAGTTATTATTTTGAAAAATACTTTTCAGATAATGCAGGAATGCTTACCATAGTGGGAATATTGGTTTTTGTACTTTTTGTCCTTCTGGGAATTGTCAATTACCTGTATCCTGTTTTTTATATGAAAAGGATCGCTGAAGGAGCTCAAAAGGTGAAAACAGATGAGATCCTGAGTGATTTCAAAACCAATGCAGGACGAATCTTTAAAATGTGTCTGGGAATGCTGTTGATCGTGTTTCCGGTGACAATGATTGTCCTTGGATTTTCCTATCTGCTGCTGTTAATCGTTATCGGGTTTTTCCTGATCCTGCTTGTGTATCCTACGGCATTCAATGTTTCGGCATTTCTGATGTATGATTATTTTAATACAAAACGAGGCTTTATAGAAAGCTTAAGTTATTCCATAAGATCCCAGTTTTCCTACCCGAATGGAAATGAAAAATCTCCGTACTGGAAGTATTGGGGAGCCTCTATCATTATGTTCATCATTATGTACATGATAACCTCCGTATTTACATTCGTTCCGATGATATTTATGTACGGCTCCATTCTTACCTCTGCTCCGGACGGGAATTTTGAAGAAAATCCTTTTACGGGAGCGATGGGAATTATTTTCTTTTTATTTTATGGCGTTTCCATTTTAGCATACTTAATTCTTTCCAATCTGATGTATATCAATGCGGGGCTAATGTATTATGACAGCAGAACAGACCTTCACACGAAAATTGAACTTGAAGAAATAGAAACTATCGGTATTAATGAATAAAATCTTACTTTTTCTACTGATTTTTTTTTCCATTTGTCCTGTTTATGCACAGGATGACGATGGAGGTGAAACGGTGGAAGATTATATGGTAGATTCTTTAGGAACGGGACATTACAGGAATATGCTCCGTGCGGATTCTGTACTGATCCTAAAGCCTGTTTCAGAAAATATCCTCCACCCGAAAAAGTTTAAAGAAAATATTCAATCCAGATATAAGGGAAACGAATTTGATTATTCGGTATCAAAACCGAAAGAGTCTTTCTTCCAAAAGCTAATGCGCAGGATTGACAGAATTTTACAAAGCTTTTTTGGAGAAACCGTTTTTAACAATTCTGCAAAAATTACCACTGTCCTCATCCGTCTCTTTGCCATTATTCTGGTAGGATTTCTTCTTTATTTTATCATTAAATTCCTACTTGGGAAAGATGGAAATCTCTTCTTCGGAAAGAAAAATAAAAAAATAGACATTAATGCAGAAGAGCTTCATGAGAACATCCATGAAATCAATTTCCCGGAAAGTATCGCTAAATTTGAAAGGGAAGGAGATTACCGCTCGGCAGTCCGTTACCAGTTCCTGTTTATCCTTAAAAAACTGAGTGATAAAAAACAAATCAACTGGAATCCTGAAAAGACAAATAAAGATTATGTTGCAGAACTAAAAGACGGAAATCTGAAAAGTGAATTTTCAGGTCTGTCTTATATTTTCGATTATGTATGGTACGGAGAATTCAGTATTGATGAACAGAGCTATCTGAAATTTAAAAACCAATATCAGGCATTTAAGCCTTAATTAAACTATTAATCATGAAAAAAACCTTCAAAATATATGCTGTGATATTCATCGTTGTGATGGTTATTCTGGCGTTGTTTGAAGTCAATAAAAAGGAAAGAATAAGCTGGCGTAAGAATTTCAGTATTGAGGAGAAATCTCCTTTCGGCCTGTTTGTTTTCAATAATGAAGCCAAAGACCTTTTTAAAAATAACCTGAGAAAAATAGAAGAGGCACCTTACGACTATTACAGCAGGAACAAAAAGGAAGCACACAATATCGTTGTCATTGAAAAGGAACTGGATAAACAGTCCTGGAAAAAGATCCTGGATCAGGTGTCAAACGGTTCGGATGCAATGATTCTGGCGAGCCGTGTACCAAAAGATATTTCAGACACCATCGGTTATCATAGTGCAGATATTTCGTTTGCAGAGGAAAATGTATTGAAGCTTACAGATAAAGAATACCAGAATGATTTTATTAAACTGGATAAATTTCCGTCAGGCAGAGGATTTTCGTACATCAAACCTCAAGTGGAAGTACTGGGGAAAACGGTAGAGAAAGATAATTCGGATCAGGCTAATTTTATTAAAGTAAGCTTTGGAAGAGGAACGATCTATGTTCACAGTGAACCGCTTTTCCTTACCAATTATTATCTGTTGAAACCCGGTAGCATAAAATATGCACAGGATGTTTTTTCGTATCTCCAGGATAGGGAAACCATCTGGTTTGTAGAAAATGACACCAAAGTTTCTCGCTTCTTTATGAGGTTTGTACTTTCCAATCCGGCATTGAAATATGCCTGGTGGGTACTTTTGGGAGGACTTGTCCTGTTCATTTTCTTTAATGCTAAAAGAAAACAACGGATCGTACCTGTTTTAGAGCCTTTGAAAAATACTTCTCTGGATTTTGTAAAAAGTATTGGAAATCTTTATCTTCAGGAAGGAGATTTTCATGATATGATGGCTAAGAAAGGGCAATATTTCCTGAACAAAGTAAGAATGGATTTCCTGATTGATACCCAACACCTGGATGAAGAATTTGCTAAAAAACTTCACCTGAAAACCGGGAAAACAATGGAAATGATCCATGAAGCCATAGTCCTGATCAAAAAAGGTCAGGATCCTTATGCCAACGTCATGAAAGAAGACCTCGCGAGAATGAACAAGCTTCTTGATGAGATTTTGAGATAAGTTATTAATGTAACAATGTAACAATGTAACAATGTAACAATGTAACAATGTATATTGGTAAACTGCCAGACTGATACATTGGTACATTATAAAAGAAATAAAAGTCCCAACGGGACGATTTAACAAAAAATCGGATGAAGTCCGATTAAACTCATACAGATAAGACATACGATAGACTAAAAACCACAAATAGAAAATTATGGACAACCTTGAAAATCAAAACGTAGAAAATCAAAGTTCTATAAATCTAAATAAACAAGAAGATCAGTTTCAGTCGAGAATTGATATGATCGAGCTTCGTGCCAGCTTAGAAAAAGTAAAAGCTGAAATCGCTAAAGTGATTGTTGGGCAGGAAAGCATGATCGAACATCTCATTGCGGCGCTTTTATCAAACGGGCATGTCCTGATTGAAGGAGTTCCTGGAGTGGCAAAGACCATTACGGCAAAGCTCCTCGCCAAAACAATAGATGTAGGTTTCAGCAGAATCCAGTTTACACCGGACCTTATGCCTTCAGATATCCTGGGAACTTCAGTTTTCAGTGTGAAAAACTCTGAATTTGAATTTAAAAAAGGCCCGATTTTTTCCAGTTTTATATTAATTGATGAAATCAACAGATCCCCGGCGAAAACCCAAGCTGCCTTATTTGAGGTCATGGAAGAAAGACAGATCACAATGGATGGAATCCGTTATATAATGGATGAACCATTCTTAGTAGTGGCAACTCAAAACCCAATAGAACATGAAGGAACTTACAGACTTCCTGAAGCACAGCTGGACCGTTTCCTATTCAAAATCAATGTAGGATACCCGACTCTTCAACAGGAGATCACAATCATCAAAAACCAACACGAAAGTCGGAAAGAAGATAAAACAGAAGGAATAAACCGTGTTATTACAGCAGAGCAATTAAAAAGCTATCAGAATCTTGTAAAAGAGATTATTGTAGAAGCTCAATTGATGGAATATATCGCGAAAATCATTGTCAATACAAGAGAAAACCAGTTCTTATATCTGGGAGCTTCTCCAAGAGCTTCTCTGGCATTGCTTACAGCTTCAAAATCTTTCGCAGCCATGAGAGGAAGAGATTTTGTAACGCCTGAAGATATTAAAGAAGCAAGCTACGCTGTATTACGACACAGAGTGATCGTTTCTCCCGAACGCGAAATGGAAGGCTTAACGGCAGATGAAATTATACGTCAGATCTTAGAGGGAATAGAGATTCCTAGGTAGGTTGCAGGTATTAGGTAGCAGGTCGCAGACTATAGCTGCCAGTGATGAGGGATTAATTATTTTCAATAAATTTTGTGTAGTATTATGGCAAATTTTAAGGAACTTTTGGTTTGGCAGAAATCTATTGATTTTGTTACAGAAATTTACAAGATTACCGGATCTTTTCCGAAAGATGAAATGTATGGACTTATTTCACAAATCAGGAGAGCCTCGGTTTCTATACCATCAAATATTGCTGAAGGAAACTCCAGAAGAAGCAAACCTGATTATCTGCAATTCTTAAAGATAGCAAGAGGAAGCTGTGCTGAGGTTGAAACTCAATTAATCATCTCTAAAAACCTTAATTATTTCAGTGAAGAAAATTATAAAAAATTAAATGAGGACATTATCGAAATTTCAAAAATGCTGAACGGTTTAATAAACTCTCTAGAATAAGTATCACCAACAACCTGCAGCCTATCATCTGCAACCTGCTACCTAAAAAATGAAAAACCTATACATCAATACACGATTCTTCTTTTCGCTCATCGGAGTGGGAGTACTGTATGTCCTTGCTTTTTTCTTTCCTGTTCTGATGTGGGCGGCTCACATTGTTCTGCTGATTTGTTTTCTGGCGGCAATGGTAGATTATCTTTTATTGTTTAATCAGAAAAAAGGAGTGCTTGCTCAAAGAATACTTCCGGAAAAATTATCGAATGGGGATGAAAATTTTGTAAAGATTGATATTAAAAATAACTACAGTTTTAAGATCAGCACAAAGATTATCGATGAGATTCCGTTTCAGTTTCAGAAAAGAGATTTTTTAATTACAAAAAATATAGAACCCGGTAGAAATACTTATTTCCAGTACAGTCTGGAACCCAAGGAAAGAGGAGAGTACAGTTTCGGAAACCTGAATGTGTATGTTTCTTCGCCATTAGGGTTCGTTTCAAAGAGATTTAATTTCCAGAAAGATGCAATGCTGCCTGCCTATCCTTCTTTTGTACACCTCAGAAAATATGAATTGATGGCGCTGCAGAGCGAATTTATGCTCGGTGGAATCAAAAAGATCAGAAAACTGGGGCACACCATGGAATTTGAGCAGATCAAAGAATATGTTCCCGGAGATGATATCAGAACGATCAACTGGAAAGCTACATCTAAGACCAATCGATTAATGGTTAATCAGTTTCAGGATGAGAGATCTCAGCGGATTTTTATTCTGATCGATAAAGGAAGGACGATGAAGATGCCTTTCAACGGACTGAGTCTGCTGGATTATTCGATCAATGCTGCAATGGCTCTGTCTCATATTATCCTTAAGAAGGGTGACCGTGCCGGAATGATGACCTTCTCTAAAAAGACAGAGAATAAAGTTGCTGCAGAAAACAAATCCGGGCAGCTGAGAAAGATCTCCGAAGCTTTGTATAACATTAAAACGGACTTCTTTGAAAGTGATTTCAACCGCCTTTATCAGGATGTGAAATATTCTCTGAATCAGCGAAGTCTTGTCCTGTTATTTACTAATTTTGAAACACTTGATGGATTGAACCGTCAGTTGAAATACCTCCGCGGAATAGCGAAAAACCATCTTTTGGTGGTTGTATTTTTCAAAAACTCAGAACTGCAGACCCTTATTCAGAAGAATCCTGAAAATATGCAGGAAATTTACGATGAAATCGTTGCCGAAAAATTTGAATTTGAAAAGAAACTGATCATTCAGGAACTGAGGAAGTATGGGATTTACACGGTGTATACCCTGCCTGAAAATTTAAATATCGACGTTATCAATAAATATCTTGAGATAAAAGCTCGGGGAATTTTATAATTTTGCATTCATAAATCTAATCAGTCCGGTTTTATTCAGAGAGCCGGAAAATCTTACAACAAAATTCGAAAATGAAAATAACACTAAACAGAATTAACGACGATTTTTTATTTGAGTGTACCAATTCCCAGGGGAATTCAATTCTTTTGGACAATACCTCACAGCCCGGGGCCAAGGGCGTTTCTCCAATGGAAAGCGTGTTGATGGCTGTTGCCGGATGCAGTGGAATAGATGTCGTAGCTATTTTGAAAAAACAACGCCAGGAAATCACAGGTTTCAAGGCAGAAGTAGAAGGAGAGAGAGTTCAGGTAGAAGATGCAAAACCTTTTAAATCTATTAAGGTGAGATTTCTTTTAGAAGGAGATATAGATCCTAAAAAAGCATTAAAAGCTGCTCAGCTATCTTTTGAGAAATACTGTTCCGTATCAAAAACTTTAGAGCCGAATGTAGAAATCGGATATGAAGTTCTTGTAAACGGAGAAAAAGTTTAAATATTTTTTTAATTGATTATAAGCGGCCGGCCCATTCGGGCCGGCCGCTACCTTTATACCGTTAATCTTGGTTTCATAAGTTTGGCTACCGTTGCCGTCCATCCTGTCTGATGAGAAGCGCCTACGCCACGTCCGTTGTCTCCATGGAAATATTCAAAGAAAGTAATGTAGTCCCGGAAATGTTCATCATAATTAAACTTTGCATTTCCTCCGTTGAAAGGTCTTTGTCCGTCTTCATCTTTTAAAAATAACGAACAGAGTCTCCGGCTGATATTCTGAGCCACTTCGTCAAGATTCTTCTTCTCACCGCTTCCTGTCGGGAATTCTACTTTTAAGCTGTTGCCATAATAAAAATGGAAACGCTGTAAACTTTCTACAATCAGGAAATTGATTGGGAACCAGATCGGTCCGCGCCAGTTACTGTTTCCTCCGAACATACGGCTGTCGCTCTCGGCAGGTGTGTAGTAAACCACATTTTCAGTACCATGAACCGAGAATACAAATGGGTTTTCCTCATAGACTTTTGACATCGCCCGGATTCCATAAGAACTCAGGAATTCATTTTCATCAAGCATTCGTCTCAAAACCTTTGTTAGTCTGTTCTTACGCAGAATACTCATCAGATGTTTTCTGCCTTGTCCTTCCTCATCCCAGTGGGAAACCAGCTTTGTAAGCTCAGGTTTATTTTTTAAGACCCATTCCATTCTTGCCTGAAAATTGGGCATCTTATCCAGTAATTTGTGATCTATGATTTCAACGGCAAACATAGGGATCAATCCCACAATGCTTCTTAATTTTAAAGAAACGCTCTCTCCGTTACCTAGCTGCAGGACATCATAGAAAAAGCCGTCTTCCTCATTCCATAAACCTTCTTTACCTTCTCCAAGGTTTTCCATGGCTTCCGCGATATACAAATAATGTTCAAAAAACTTGATCGCCATATCCTCATAAACCTGATAATATTGAGCAAGTTCCATAGCGATTCGCATCATATTCAACGCGTACATAGCCATCCAGCTGGTTCCGTCTGCCTGTTCCAGATGCTGTCCGTCTTTTAGTTCCATATTCCGGTCAAAAGCTCCGATATTATCCAGTCCGAGGAAACCGCCACCAAAAATATTATTACCGCTTTGGTCCTTTCGGTTCACCCACCATGTGAAATTCAGGAGAAGCTTCTGGAAAACTTTCTCGAGAAATAAAAGATCGGGTTTGCCGTTTTGTTTTTCATCGATTTTAAAAACCCTGAAGCAAGACCATGCATGTACGGGTGGATTCACATCGCTCAGATTCCATTCATAGGCAGGAAGCTGGCCGTTAGGGTGCATATACCATTCTTTTGTTAACAGTAGAAGCTGTCCCTTGGCAAATTCACCGTCAATGATGGAGAAAGGAACACAATGAAATGCCAGATCCCAGGTTGCATACCATGGATACTCCCATTTATCGGGCATGGAGATGATGTCTTTATTGTGAAGGTGGTTCCATTCCGTGTTTCTTACATAATCATTGAAATTTCTTGGAGCCTGATGATTGGGGTCACCTTTCAGCCATTTTCCAACGTTATAGTGATAGAATTGTTTATTCCAGAGAAGTCCTGCAAACGCCTGTCTTTGTACATTTCTTTCATCCTCGTTCGTGGTCTCACTCTGAATTTCTTCGTAAAACTCATTAGTCTCGGCGGCTCTTGTCGCGAAAATTTCGTCAAATGTTTCAAAAGGTTCATCCACCTCATCAGGACATAATCTGAAATCAAAAGTCTTTGACTGCCCCGCGCCAATGATCTCATCAATAATAAATGAAGCTTTTGTCCCTCTCTTTTCCGGATTTACCGTATTGCTTCCGTAAATAATATGATCATTGATGCCATCCTTAAAATAAGTATTCCCGGTGTAGGGCGTCCCATATAATTTTGGCGTATTCGTTTCATTTTCGCAGAAAGCACTTTTAGCAGCCGAATTTCTTGAATAAAGCTTTTTAATAGAAATACTGTCATGACTGATATCGATACATCCGTCGTAAGAAGCATTCAGCTGTGCTTTGTAGGTATTATAACCCCATTTCCAGTTGTTTCTGAGCCATGCAGTCGGAGCTACAACGATCGGAGCATCCTGCTGACTTCTGTTATGAACCGTTACTCTGGCCAGGATATCATTGTGATCTGCTTTACAGTATTCAATGAAAATATCGAAATATTCATCATTGTCAAAAATTCCCGTGTCAAAAATTTCATACTCAGGTTCATTTTTGCTGCGTCGGCCGTTTTCAGCAACGAGATCATCGTATGGAAATGAATTGATCGGATATTTATACACCATCTTCATAAAGCTGTGAGTAGGTGTATTATCTAGGTAATAAAAGATTTCTTTGATGTCTTCCCCGTGATTCCCCTGAGGGTTGCTCAGTCCGAAGAAACGTTCTTTTACTATTTTATCTTTTTTGTTCCAGAATGAAAAAGCAAAACAGAAGATCTGCTTCACATCAGAGATCCCGGCGATACCTTCTTCTCCCCATCGGTAAGCGTAGCTTTCTGCATTATTGTGATTCGCGTAGTGCCAGGCATTGCCGTTCGGGCTGTAGTCTTCGCGGACGTTTCCCCACTGTCGGTTACTGACGTAGGGCCCCCAGTTTTTCCATTTAGAATCTTGTAATCTTTCTTTCTCAACAGTCATATTTCATCATTTTTTCAATACGAAGTTAGTTTTTTTGAAAAATAATTCCAATTCCTTTCATCTGAAGAATTCTTAACATAGCCCTGAAACACTTATGATTAGAGGCTTTTTTAATATTAAATATTTTTTCTTTTAAAATTTAAAAGAAAAGACATATCTTTGCAGAGCGTTCATTCAAATATTGAAAATGTTATCAAGAAAGGTTGAGGGATTAGACCCTATGAAACCTTAGCAACCCTTTGTGCAAGCAGAGAAGGTGCTACGTTCTACCAATTTATTTTGGACAGATAACTTACTGAAGTTCTTTTCAGCCATTTCCTGTGGCATTTTCAATTGTATTAAAATAATAATAGAATTGAAAACAGAACTAAACTATATAAATCTTTCGTATCAGACTTATTCCCAAAAGGAATACCATATCCCGTTGACTTATCAGATCTTCGGGAAAGACCTGTTTACAGCACCCATTATATTGATCAATCATGCCTTAACCGGAAATTCAAATGTTTCCGGAGAAAAAGGGTGGTGGAAGCATTTGATTGGTGAAAATCAGGTGATTGATACGAATCAGTACACAGTTCTCTGTTTCAATATTCCCGGAAACGGATTTGATCATTTTTTAATTGACGACTACGAAGACTTCATCCCTTCAGATATTGCTGAAATATTTCTGAAAGGCCTTGAAGCTTTACATATCAAAAATATATATGCCATTATTGGAGGCTCTCTCGGAGGAGGAATCGCCTGGGAAATGCTTGCCAAGAAGCCAGAGCTTGCAGAGATTTTCATCCCGATTGCCTGCGACTTCAGAACGCACGACTGGCTTCACGCACAATGTCTGGTTCAGAAATTTCTATTAAATGGAAACGATGAACCCCTGCAGAAAGCGAGAATACACGCCATGTTGTGCTACAGAACTCCACAGTCCCTAAACGACAGATTTCAAAATAGATACCATCAGGAAAACAAACGATTGGAGTCAGAAGACTGGCTCGTTTATCATGGAAATTCATTAAACGATAGATTTAGTTTAAAATCTTACAAGCTGATGAACCATCTCCTGATGAATATCAATACCTATGAAAACCAGCTGGAAAAGATCAGCGCACGAATGCACCTGATCGCTGTAGATACAGATTTATTTTTCCCTGCTTCAGAAATTCGAATGTGCTTTGAACAGCTGAAAGAGAAAAATAAAGAGGTTTTCTATCATGAAATACAGTCAATTCACGGGCACGATGCCTTCTTAATGGAATACGAACAATTAAATAATATCATCAACAATATTTTCAGAATGAAAGGAAGCGAAAGTGAAACTCCATCTGATAATAACAAACAAAAAGTATAGAACAGATGAAAAATGCGAACGAAATAAAGTTTTTAAAAAACAGATCAATCATCAAGTTTGAAGGAGAAGATTTCTTAGGGGAAATAGGAATCGATGGAAGAATTTTTAAGGCGCTTACCTTAGCGCGAATCAGTGTAGGAGTAATTTCCCAGCAGGCTATTGAAAATGGTCTTTCTATTCTGGTCAATGAGGCTGACGCAGAAAAAGCAGTTTCCTGCCTGATTGACGAATTTGAAGCAGAAAGAAAATCAGGAAAAGTGTCACAGATTTATAGCATCAATAATGTTTCCGTACTTGGATTCGTAGCGGAAGATTTCAATAAAGTTTTAACGGAACTAGCAAGAAACAATGTTTTTCCACTTTTATTAAACCAGGTTTCAGGAGAAAACAGAGTCAATATTGTAGTGACCTCCTCCCAGGATGAAAAGACAAAGAATGTTATCGAATCTGAAATTTTCAAAAAGCCTAAGACTGTTCATCTGGCCATCATTGGTCACGGAAATGTAGGAAAGACTTTAATAGAGCAGGTTCTACAGTCTTCAGAAGAGATTAAAAGACGTAAAAAGATAGACCTGAAAGTAGTGGCAGTAGCCAATTCAAGAAAAATTGCTTTCAATAAAAAAGGTTTTAATGCAGACTGGAATGATGAGATTTTAACAGCAGAACATCCGTCAAATGTTGAAGAACTGATCAATTTCTCAAAAGAAAATCAGTTGGAAAACCTGATCGTAGTAGACAACACGGCGAGCAAGGATTTTGTGAAAAACTATCACGCCCTGGCTGAAAATGGTTTTGACCTTGTTTCTTCTAACAAGATTTTCAATACCCTTCCGATAGAAGAATACCGTAAACTAAGATATACGTTGAGTAAAAACAACAGACGTTATCTATATGAAACCAATGTAGGAGCGGGACTGCCGTTAATTGATACCATCAAATTATTACACCTTTCAGGAGAGAATATTACCAGAATCAAAGGGGTGTTCTCCGGTTCATTGAGTTATATCTTCAATAATTTCTCGGTAAGAAACGACAAGTTTTCAACCATCATCGGGGAAGCAATGGAAAAAGGATATACAGAACCGGATCCACGTGAAGACCTTTCTGGAAACGATGTAGCAAGAAAACTTCTGATCCTTGCCAGAGAATTGGACCTGATCAATGAATTCCAGGATATCAATATTCAGAATTTAATTCCTGAAGATCTTTTAGCCGTAGATAAAAATGAATTTATCTCAAGATTGGATGAGCTGGATGAGGAATATAAGAAAATCAAAGAAGGGCAGGAGCCGGGTCACGTGCTTCGTTATGTAGGGGATCTTCATGGAGATCTTCAGAAAGAAAAAGGTCAGCTTGATGTGAAACTGGTTTCTGTACCGGGAAGTTCTGCCTTAGGTCAGCTGAAAGGTTCAGATTCTATCTTTGAAATCTACACAGAAAGCTACGGTGAAAACCCAATTGTGATCATGGGAGCCGGAGCCGGAGCTCAGGTAACAGCGAGAGGCGTTTTCGGCGATATCTTAAGAGTAAGTGAAACTAAATAAAAAATAATTTAACAATGTATCAGTGTAACAGTTTACCAATAAATATTAATACAACTGTCATTCTTAATTCAATGGAGAATTTCATTGGTAGATTGGTATACTGATATATTGGTACATTTTATATTAACTATATGGAAAATTTTGAAACCTCCGCAATAAGAACCCAGACTGAAAGAACGCAGTTTGACGAACATTCCACTCCATTATATCTTACATCCAGCTTTATTTTTCAGGATGCGGAAGATATGAGAGCGAGCTTTGCCGAAGAAAAATCTAAAAACCTGTACAGCCGTTTTTCAAATCCGAATGTAACGGAATTCACAGATAAGATTGTAAAAATGGAAGGTGCAGAAGCAGGATATGCATTTGCAACAGGAATGGCGGCTATTTATTCTACTTTTGCCACTTTATTGGATGCGGGCGATCATATCGTAAGTTGCCAGTCGGTTTTCGGTTCTACCCATACCTTATTTACGAAGTATTTCCCGAAATGGAATATCGAAACAACCTATTTCAAAGCTGAGGATGCGGAGAATGTTGAACAATATATTAAACCTAACACCAAGATCTTATACCTTGAAACACCTACCAATCCGGCTATTGAAATTCTGGATCTAGAGTTTTTCGGAAAGATCGCGAAAAAGCATAATCTTATCTTTATTGTAGATAACTGTTTTGCAACACCTTATCTGCAGCAACCGATAAAATATGGTGCAGATGTTGTTGTACATTCTGCAACGAAATTAATTGACGGACAGGGAAGAGTACTGGGCGGTGTAGCCGTAGGAAAAGAGGACCTGATCAGAGAAATTTATCTTTTTGCAAGAAATACAGGACCCGCGATGTCACCTTTCAATGCATGGGTTTTATCAAAGAGTCTGGAAACATTGGCTATCCGTGTGGAAAAACATTGTGAGAATGCTTTGAAGGTTGCTGAATTTTTAGAAAGCCACCCGAATGTAGAATTGGTGAAATATCCGTTTTTAAAATCACATCCGAGTTATGAAGTTGCGAAAAAGCAGATGAAACTGGGTGGAAATATCGTAGCCTTTGAAATTAAAGGTGGAATAGAGGGCGGAAGAAACTTCCTGGACAAAATAAAAATGTGTTCCCTTTCTGCCAATTTGGGAGACACAAGAACGATCGTGACACATCCTGCATCCACAACCCATTCAAAACTGACTGAGGATGAAAGAAATGAAGTAGGCATTACAGCAGGTCTTGTCCGTTGTTCCGTAGGTCTGGAATATATAGATGACATCATTGCAGATCTGAAACAAGCCCTAGATTAATTCAAGAGAGTTCAGATTATTTGTTTGAAATAAATCAAAGAGTCCCAACGGGACGATTTAACAAAGGATAGGACATCGTCCTATTTATCATAACAAAAAACATATGAAAAATTCAGAACAATTATATAAAGCAATATCCGAGAGAATTTTAATTCTCGATGGTGCAATGGGAACCATGCTTCAGCGTTACAAATTCGAGGAAGAAGATTACCGTGGTGAGCGTTTCAAAAACTGGGAACATCCGGTAAAAGGAAATAATGACCTTCTTTCCCTGACACAACCTCAGGCCATTGAAGAAGTTCACAGGAAATATCTGGAAGCAGGAGCAGACATTCTAGAAACCAATACATTTTCGGGAACTACCATTGCGATGGCAGATTATCACATGGAAGAACTGGTGTATGAGTTGAACTACGAGTCTGCAAAAATTGCCAGAAAAGTATGTGATGAATTTACCGCTCAAAATCCGGATAAACCAAGATTTGTGGCAGGCTCCATCGGACCTACTAACAGAACGGCAAGTTTAAGCCCTGACGTTAATGATCCGGGATACAGAGCAATCACTTTTGAAGAATTGAGAGTGGCTTACAAACAGCAGTGTGAAGCTTTACTGGATGGAGGTTCAGATATTCTTTTGGTAGAAACCATTTTCGATACCTTGAATGCAAAAGCGGCTCTGTTTGCTATTGATGAACTTCAGGATGAAAGAAATATAAAAATTCCGATCATGGTTTCAGGAACCATTACCGATGCTTCAGGAAGAACGTTGAGTGGACAAACTGCAGAAGCTTTTCTGATCTCTGTTTCACACCTGAATTTGTTAAGCGTAGGATTTAACTGTGCTTTAGGTGCAGATCAGCTTACTCCTTATCTGGAAACCCTGGCTCACAATTCAGAATTTTATGTTTCCGCTTACCCGAATGCGGGACTTCCGAATGCTTTCGGGAAATATGACGAGACACCGGAAGATATGGCCAGACAGATCAAAGAATATGTGGAGAAAGGATTGATCAATATTATCGGTGGATGCTGTGGTACAACTCCGGATCATATCAAAGCCATTTCAGACTTGGTCGCACAATATCCGCCAAGAAAAACGAAAGAGTTTGTATAATCAGGGAGTTTTAAATTAAAACAAGAAATAGAAGCTGGTTTATAAAAAGTTTCCGCTGTTTACAACTTGAAGCAGAGCTATTGATCTGCCGGGACAGAACACAAACAGGACTATTATAATTGAGCAGAATAAAAAATTAATGAAATATTTAAGATTATCAGGCCTTGAGCCTCTTATCATAACGCCGGAAAGTAATTTCATCAATGTTGGTGAAAGGACAAACGTTGCCGGTTCCAAAAAGTTTTTAAGACTGATAAAAGAGGAGAAATTCTCTGAAGCACTTGATATTGCCCGAAATCAGGTAGACGGTGGCGCGCAGATCCTTGATGTCAACTTCGATGACGGATTAATCGATGGAAAAGCATCAATGATCAAATTCCTGAATTTAATTGCCTCAGAACCGGATATTGCAAGGATTCCGGTGATGATAGACTCGTCCAAATGGGAGATTCTTGAAGCTGGACTTCAGGTAGCACAGGGTAAATGTGTGGTTAATTCCATTAGTTTAAAAGGGGGTGAAGAAGAATTCATCAAGCAGGCCAAAGCAGTTAAAAGATATGGTGCTGCTGTGATTGTGATGGCCTTTGATGAAGATGGTCAGGCAGACAATTACGATCGCAGGCTTGAGATTTCAAAACGGTCGTATGATATATTGGTAAATCAAGTTGGTTTTCCGGCAGAAGATATTATTTTCGACTTAAATATTTTCCCTGTAGCAACGGGGATGGATGAGCACAGAAGAAATGCCATTGATTTTATTGAAGCTACAAGATGGGTAAGACAGAACCTTCCTTATGCCTCAGTAAGTGGTGGAGTAAGTAATGTTTCCTTCTCCTTCCGTGGAAATGATACCGTGAGAGAAGCGATGCACTCCGTATTCCTTTACCACGCCATTCAGGCCGGAATGAATATCGGGATCGTCAATCCTTCCATGCTGGAAGTGTATGATGAGATCAACAAAGAACTTTTAGGTCTTGTAGAAGATGTAATCCTTGATAAGAGAGAAGACGCTACAGAAAGACTTCTTGATTATTCCGAGAAGCATAAATCTGTCAAGAAAGAAATCGTTGAAGATTTAGAATGGCGTACAAGACCTTTGCAGGATAGAATTACCCATGCTTTGGTTAAAGGAATCGACCGTTTTATTGAAGAAGATGTAGAAGAAGCGAGACAACAGGCAGCGAGACCGCTTCATGTCATTGAAATTAACCTGATGACCGGAATGGGCGTTGTCGGAGATCTTTTCGGCAGCGGAAAAATGTTCCTTCCACAGGTTGTAAAATCCGCGAGGGTAATGAAGAAAGCCGTTGCTTACCTACAACCCTTTATTGAGGATGAAAAAGACGGCGCGAGACCAGCCAATGGAAAAATTCTGATGGCCACAGTAAAAGGTGACGTTCATGATATCGGAAAAAATATTGTGAGTGTTGTTTTGGGTTGTAATAACTACGAAATCGTTGATCTTGGAGTAATGGTTCCAGCTGAAAAAATTATTCAGGCTGCCATAGAACATAAGGTTGATGTCATTGGTTTGAGCGGATTGATTACGCCAAGTCTTGACGAAATGGTATACATTGCTTCTGAATTAGAAAGACAAAATCTCAATTTTCCATTATTGATCGGTGGTGCAACGACTTCAAAAGCACATACCGCTGTGAAAATTGATTTAAAATATAAAAATGCAGTCGTTCACGTGAATGATGCTTCCAGAGCTGTGAATGTAGTGAGTTCGCTCTTAGGTGACAGAAATAAAGAATATGTGGATGATTTAAAAAGTGATTATTCTGATTTCAGAGAAAAATTTTTAAACAGACAAGTTGACAAAGATTATGTTACCATTCAGGAAGCAAGAGAAAGTCACTTCAGTATTGATTGGGAAAATGAAGAGATCTTTACGCCGAATAATTTAGGCGTAACCGTACTGGAAGATCAGGATCTGAGAGAATTGCTTCCGTTTATCGACTGGTCTCCGTTCTTCAGAAGCTGGGATCTGCACGGGAAATACCCGAATATCCTGGAAGATGAGGTCGTGGGAGCTCAGGCTAAAGAATTGTTTAAAGATGCACAGGTTATTTTAAAGAGAATTCTTGATGAGAAATTACTGAAGGCAAAAGCCATCTTCGGAATTTTCAAAGCGAATTCAAATGAGACTGATGATATTTTAATCTTTAACGAAAATAATGAAGAGCAGGCTAAGTTTTTGACCTTAAGACAGCAGGCCCAGAGATCAAAAGGCAAAGAATATTTAGCGTTAAGTGATTTTATAGCACCACAGAGTTCAGGAAAAACTGATTATGTTGGGGCTTTTTGTGTCTGTACCGGATTCGGAACAGATGAACTTTCGGATGAATATGAAAAAGCTAATGATGACTATAATGCCATCATGGTAAAAGCCCTTGCCGACAGATTCGCAGAAGCCTACGCTGAATTTTTACACAAAAAAGTAAGAACGGAATATTGGGGTTATGCCAATCAGGAAAATCTGAGCAACGAAGACCTTATCGCCGAAAAATATAAAGGAGTCCGTCCTGCACCGGGGTATCCGGCATGTCCTGATCATTTGGAAAAGAAAACCATCTGGGATCTATTAAAAGTAGAAGAAAATACAGGTGTATTCCTTACAGAAAGCCTTGCCATGTTTCCGACAGCAGCAGTTTCCGGATATTATTTCGGCAGCCCGCACGCAAAATATTTCGGTCTCGGAAAAATTACAGAAGATCAGCTTAAGGATTATGCAAAAAGGAGAGGATGTACGCTTCAGGAAGCCAGAAAATGGTTATCACCCAATTTAGCAGATTAAAATCTATTTTTGTAAATAAAATAGCATCATGAAAAATATCAAAATATTAGAAAAATTAGACGGAATAAAGACAATTGATAAGCAGAAAAAGTCAATAGATTCCCATCGCCCATTCTCTAAGGAATTGGAGAATAAGATTTTTCAAAAATTAAAATTAGACTGGAATTACAATTCAAATGCAATAGAAGGTAATCAATTAAGCTATGGAGAAACTGTTGCTTTTCTAAATTTCGGATTAACAGCAAAAGGAAAGCCTTTTAAAGATCATTTGGATATCAAAGGACATAATGAAGCTATAGAATTTATGCTACAGCTGATTAAAGAAGACCGTCCACTTTCTGAAAATGATATAAAAGATTTACATAAAATTATTTTAGTAGAACCCTACCTTTCAAAGACTGTTTCTCCTGAAGGTGTTGAATTTCAGAAAGAAATAAAAATCGGACAATACAAAACATCGCCTAATCATGTGAAAACGGTTTCAGGGGATATACATTATTACACAAATCCCGAAGATGTGATTTTTGAAATGAACAATCTTTTGCAATGGTATAAAGATGCTGAAAAAGAAAACCTTCATCCGGTAGTAATTTCCGCAATTTTCCATCATAAGTTTACATCCATTCATCCTTTTGATGATGGTAACGGAAGATTAGCGAGAATCTTAAGCAACTTTATTTTACTGAAACATAATTATCCTGTCATTGTTATCAAAAACAAAGATAAGATTCAGTACTATTCTACATTGAATATTGCGGATAATGGAATTTATGAAGATTTGGTGAATTTATTCGCTGAAAATATAGCTCACAGTTTTGAAACTATGCAAAAGGCAATTAATGGCGAGAATATTAATGAAGTGGATGATTTGGATAAAGAAATTGAGTTATTTGTAAAATCTCAAATTAATTCTTCTAATAGTTTAGATTTAGAAAAAAATCAAGATTCTATAGTTCAAAAGTATGTAATCAATTTACTAAATTATTTGTTACCTAAATTAAATAAGTTTGAGAGTCTTTTTCAAGAGTCTTATTATTCATTTTCTGATTTAAGATTTTCTATTGATGACTATAAATCTTTAACTGATAATATAAAAAATGATAATACATTATTGTTAGGCGAAGAGTTGGATGTACTTATATCTTTTAATGATCACATTAAAGATGAATTTAATCTGAAACTTTTTTTAGTTATAACTATAAAGAAAAGGACTGTTAAATATGAATTGCAAATAAATGATTCTATTTTTAACTCTACTGAATATTCAAAAATGTACTCATATGATTATGATGAAGCCCTAATTTACAATGAAGTAACAACGGAAATTGTTAATTACATCATAGATTTTATAAAAAAGAAAACTAAAAAAGATTAATGAAGATCACTGAACACATTAAGAACGCCAACGGCAAGACCTTATTCTCCCTGGAGGTGGTTCCGCCCCAGAAGGGAATCGGAATTGAAGATCTGTATACCAATATAGATCCGCTCATGGAGTTTAAGCCACCTTTTATTGATGTAACTACTTCCAGAGAAGAATATATTTATCTTGATAAAGGGAACGGGTTAATGGAACGTCGTATCACCAGAATGCGTCCCGGAACCTTAGGAATTTGTTCTGCAATCCAGCATAAATATAATGTAGATACTGTTCCTCACCTTCTTTGCGGAGGTTTTACCAAAGAAGAAACAGAATACCTTCTCGTAGACTGTATGTATCTGGGAATAGAAAATATAATGGCTTTGAGAGGTGATGCGATGAAAGGACATCAATACTTCGAACCAACGCCGGGAGGTCACCCCAGTGCCATGGATCTCGTTCACCAGATTAATGATTTAGGAAGAGGAAAATATCTTCATAATGATCAGGAAGCCTGTGATGAACTCAACAAATTCTGTGTTGGAGTAGCCGGCTACCCTGAAAAGCATATGGAGGCACCTTCCATGAATTATGATCTGAAATGGTTAAAGCAAAAAGTAGATGCCGGAGCAGATTATATTGTAACGCAAATGTTTTTTGACAATAAAAGGTTTATTGAATTTGTGACAAAGGCAAGAGAAATGGGGATTACAGTACCTATTATCCCGGGTATTAAACCTATTGCAACCAAAAAGCATTTAAAAATTCTTCCGCAAATATTCAAAATCGATCTTCCGGAAGAGCTGATCAATGAAGTGGAAAAAGCCAAAAACAACGAAGCCGTAAAACAGATCGGTGTAGAATGGGCCATTAACCAATGCAGAGAACTGTTGGATTTCGGAGTTCCTGTGCTGCACTTTTACTCCATGGGGAAAAGTGATAATATTAAAAAAGTAGCTGGAGAGCTATTCTAATAGAGTATCTAATGAAAGGAGCCCTGTCATTCAATGGCAGGGTTTTTTATTTAAAGGATAGGATGTCTTTCAAATTCTTTAGTGCGGTCAAATAAATACCGGTATGTAGCCAGTTTTCTGGTCACAGTCGTATCAAGACTTTCTGCAATTTTTATCATTTTAGGATTAAAATCTCCGATCCACTGAAGTTCTGTCGTTTTGAAATCCGTATGTTTTCTCAGGTGCTGCGTCCCTTCCCAGATCATATACCCATCAATCCCTTTCTTTTGCCATTCCGGAATAACGCCGAAAACCAGACCAACCATTTTCTCATTCTTTGTGAATTGTTTTATCCACAAAAACTTGAGTTTTTCCACAATCCCAAATCGGCCGTTCAGATATTTGAACCACTGGTTCACATCCGGAAGATTCATCCACATCGCAATAGGTTTTTCATTTTCGTACACAAACCACGAAATATGTTCATTGATGATAGGTTTCATCGTGTTAAACATTTTCAGAACTTTTGTTTCCTCCAGCTGTTTGCCTTCTCCATGACAGGCCCATGCCTGATTATAAATTTCCGTAAAATCTTTAGCGAATTTAGGCAGATCATTCTTTTTCATCGGTCTTGCAGAGATCGCCGGATTTCTGCTGTGCTTGGTATGCATAAGCGTGAAAATCCTTGAAACTTCTGCAAAAATGGGTCTGGAAAAACAAAGTTGTTCGAAATACATTTTGAAACCGTAATTTTCAAACAGATCTTTGTAATAAGAAAAATTATAATTCATTCCAAAGAGAGGTTCAGCAAAACCTTCCGTTAAAAGTCCCCAGAATTTATCCCGTTCTCCAAAATTAATCGGGCCGTCCATGGCTTCCATGCCTCTTTCCTGAAGCCACATCTTGCAGTGATCGAAAATAAAATCAGCGGTTTTCTGATTATTGATACAGTCGAAAAAACCAATTCCTCCTGTAGGCTGGTTCTGTTCGTAAAGGGCTGAGATGAAAACAGCCACTTTTCCTACCGTTTCATTCTGTTTGTTCTTAAATAGAAATCGGGCACATGATCCTTCTTTGAAAGATTTGTTTTTTTTAGGATCAAAAACCTCTTCGATGTCCTGATTTCGGGGTCTTATATAGTTTTTGTCGTGCCGGTAAAGTTGGGCGGGGAATTCTAAAAAGTCCTTTTTCTGTTTTTCGTTCTGTACTTCTTCGACAATAATCATAGGCTAAGTTGAGAATGGACAATGTTTTTCGTTCAAATTGAAATCGATGAACAGATTTTATCCGTATTTTTGTTGCAAATTAAATAAAAATGGTTGATTTTACCGATAACGACGATGATATTTTCACTGGAAAAGAACATACGCCTATTAGGAAAGATGCATTTGATAAATCGCCACAGGAAAAAATAGAAAAAATTACCGAACTTTTCGGTGAAATTATGGAAACACTGGGGATGGATATGACGGATGATTCTTTAAAGGATTCTCCGAAGCGTGTTGCCAAAATGTATGTGAATGAAATTTTTGGAGGTCTTCTTCCCGAAAACAAGCCGGGAATTTCCACATTTTCAAATAAATATAAATACCGCCAGATGCTGGTGGAAAAAGATATTACCGTGTATTCTTTCTGTGAACACCACTTTCTGCCGATCATCGGAAGAGCCCATGTAGCCTATATTTCAAATGGTGAAGTGATTGGTCTTTCGAAGATCAACAGGATTGTGGATTATTATGCAAAAAGACCGCAGGTTCAGGAAAGACTGACGATGCAGATTGTAGATGCCTTAAAAGAAGCACTAGGCACCAAAGATGTAGCCTGTATCATCGATGCAAAACATTTGTGTGTGAACTGCAGAGGAATAAAAGATACGGCAAGTTCTACCATTACGGCAGAATTGAGCGGTATTTTCAGAACCAATCCTATCACAAGACAGGAATTCCTGCATTATGTGGGAAGTCATGCGAAATTAGATTATTAGTAAACAGATGAACTATCAGATTCTTAAAAATATTGTGAATGCCGAACTTCAGAGATTTGAGGCTATTTCTGAAGAAGATTGGAACTATAAAATTTCACCCGAAAAATGGTCGAAAAAAGAAATTTTAGGCCATCTTTGTGATAGCGCACTCAGTAATATCAGACGATTTGTAGTCACTCAGTATAAGGAAAACGATAATATTGTATATGATCAGGATTTTTGGGTAAAAGCACAGAATTATCAGAATATTCCGGTTTCAGAGATCATCGGTCTTTGGAAATCGTTGAATTTTCAGATTGTGCATACCGTAGAAAATATTCCCGATGAAGCTTTGCAGAGAACCTGTGACACCACAAAAACGGTTCCTCAGACTTTCACACTGGAATATATTATCCAGGATTATATTGATCATCTTCAGTATCACTTAAAAGCAATTTAATAATGGTCATATTTAAAAAAGTTTCAAATAAAATTTTTCTCACAACGATTATTTGTTGTGGATAGAATTATTTTAACTAATTTTTAAATCCTTTAATCATTGAATCTTTTAATTTAAAAAAATGCAATTAAAATTATATAACTCTCTTACCGGAGAAAAAGAAATATTTAAACCCATTTTAGAAGGAAACGTAGGAATGTATGTCTGCGGACCTACCGTGTACAGCAATGTGCATTTAGGGAATGTAAGAACCTTCCTTTCCTTTGATTTTATCTATCGTACCTTGATCCACTTAGGGTATAAAGTAAGATATGTGAGAAACATCACTGATGCAGGTCACCTTACAGACGATGGAAATGTCGATAATGACAGATTCGTAAAACAAACCCGTCTGGAAAAGCTGGAACCTATGGAAATCGTACAGAAATATACGGTGGATTTTCATAAAGTTTTGGAAATGTTCAACCTGCTTCCTCCCAATATCGAACCTACAGCTACAGGTCATATCGTAGAGCAGATCGAGCTTACACAGAAGCTTATCGAAAGAGGTTTTGCCTATGAAAGCAATGGTTCTGTCTATTTCGATGTTTTGGAATACAATAACAGAGGACTGAACTACGGTGAACTTTCAAAACGTAATATCGAAGAACTTTTTGCCAATACACGTGATCTTGACGGACAGGGCGAAAAGAAAAATCCACAGGATTTTGCCCTATGGAAAAAAGCATCTCCTGCTCATATTATGAGATGGAATTCCCCTTGGGGCGAAGGTTTCCCGGGATGGCACCTTGAATGTACTGCTATGAGTACAAAATATCTTGGTGAAAAATTTGATATTCACGGTGGAGGAATGGACTTGAAATTCCCACACCACGAATGTGAAATCGCACAAGGGAAAGCCTGCAATGATACGGCTCCGGTGAATTACTGGATGCATGCCAATATGCTGACGATGAATTCCCAGCGTATGAGTAAATCTACAGGAAATTATATCCTTCCGATGCAGTTGGTAACAGGTGAAAATGATTTCTTTGAAAAACCTTTCCATCCTACCATCGTACGTTTCTGCTTCCTGCAGGCGCACTACAGAAGTGTGCTGGATATTTCCAATGATGCGATGATTGCGAGCGAAAAAGGTTTTATCAGATTAATGGAAGCTATTAAAGTATTAAACTCAATCACTCCGGATAATGAAAAACAGTCCGGTTTTGATCTTAAAGAGTGGAAAACTAAAGCTTATGATGCCCTAAATGATGATTTCAATTCTCCGATTCTGATCGCTCATTTATTTGAAGCTGTAAAATATATTTTCGCTTTAAATGATGAGAAAGAAACGATTTCTTCTGAAGATCTTGAAGACTTAAAAACAACGCTGAATGCTTTTGTATTCGATGTTTTGGGACTGCAGAATATTGAGGAAAACAATAACGAGAAGCTTGATCAGACTTTAAAAGTTTTGATTGAACTGAGAAATCAGGCCAGAAAATCAAAAAACTTCGACCTGTCAGACCAGATCAGAGACAAACTGCTTGCTGAAGGCATCGAATTAAAAGACGGAAGAGACGGAACCACCTACGTTCTGAATTAACCTCAAAAATAAATAGTACAGCTCCCGCAGCTCATATAGATTCTACAGCTCATAAAAATCTGTTGTAATCTGTGTGATCTGCGGGAGTTTTTTATGTTCATACTTCAGTAATTTCTTTCTATATCTCTCGCAGATTTAATCCGAAAACCTCACTCACGTCGGCAGAACCGGCCATCTTTGGTAAAACAAAACAGCAAAAATTTTAAGGCTTTATTTTATTCTAAAAATCGTATTTCGGAAATAAGTGAAACGCCTTTGTTTATCTTATTTTAAAGTAATTAAAGTCAATTCTTTGTTTTTCTTTGCGTTAAAAAAGACAAATTCTACTCATCTTTCTCACCAATAACACGAATGTTGCAGTCTTTCAATAGTGGCATTTGTGAAAATATTTGTGCTGTTTGTGTTAAAAAAAAAATTATTTATCGAAATATCAACGTTTAGATTAAATGATTGTAAATGGTATGTAAATACTGCTATTTTTTTATGATTCCATTTTTAAATTATGTAACTTAGTCATACTAAAATCATTACGAATCTAAATTCTACATTGTATGAAAAAACATTTATTCCCTCTTTTCCTGCTTGTGTTAGGTACCAACGCCTATGCACAGCAGGATTTTTTCGCGATTGCCGGAAAAGATACTTCCAGTATTGTTTTCAGTGATTTCCGTGTGATGGATGCGGCCAATGGCACTTCAGGAGATAAACTATTCGCAGCTGATGCTGTGGCAAAAGTATTTTCTCAGGAAAGAAAAGGTAACGTGTCTGAAGATAAAAATTCCTATAATCACTCACAGGCGACTGCCATGGCGGCTCTGGCTTATGATCCGATGAACAATAACCTGGTATATATGCCGATGTTTTCGTCCAATATTTATATTTTGAATGCGAAGACAAAGGAAATTACGCTGGTAGAAAATACTTTTGCCAAAGTAACATCGTGCGATATCAATTCTCATATCACCAGAATGACCGCTGGATATGACGGAAATATTTATGCCCTGAACAACGCTGGATCACAACTTTTGCAAATCAGCAGAAAAGGCAGCCAGTACACCGTTAATGATCTTGGGATTATTAAAGATGATGCTTCCAACGGAAAGAATTCATTCACAGCTCTTGAAACAGGCTTCGGAGGTGATATGATTGCGGATGCTGACAATAATTTCTATGTTTTTTCGGCTTCTGGAAATGTCTTTAAAGTGGTGCCCAAAGAACTGAAAGCGAAATTTGTAGGTAAGATCTCCGGTCTTCCTGAAAATTATTCAGTAAACGGATCTGCAGTTAATGCCAGCGGGAAAGTAGTGGTCGCCAGTGCTAAAGGAGACAGTTTGTATGAAGTAGATTTAAATACCCTTCAGGCCAAAGTGCTTCCTGGTGGAGAAAAACCACATATTTACGACCTGGCGAGTAAATATTTTGCCAATGACAGAGCGACTTCAGCCAATGCATTGGCGAATATCGATATCTATCCGACGAAAGTAGATGAACATTTCATTAACATCAATGTCAATGATCAAAAGATAAAAGGAAATATTCACCTGAATGTTTTCGATATTTCCGGAAAAAATGTGATGAAACAGAAACTGTCCGTAAAAGACGGTTCACTCAATCAGCAGGTCTATTTGAAAAGTCTTGTCAACGGAGCGTACATTGTCAATATTACAGATGAATCCGGTAAAGCTTTACTGAACAAAAAGATCCTGGTTACGAAATAATGGGTTTAAATTAAAGATAAATATTTTATTAAACCTTGTTAAAATTTAAAACCTTTTCAACTTGTTTTGGAAAGGTTTTTTAATGATTATTTGATCTTCAATAAGTTTTATTTTTCGATATTAAAATGTATTTTTATAAAAAAATATAGATGAAGTTATACTTTAATGTAGGATATAATGCAAAGGCCGGGCAGAATCTGCAGCTGTTGATTGTAGATGATAAAGGAGCTGCTGTCCAGACTCATACCCTATTTTATGCAGAAAACGGCATTTGGAAATGTGAGGTAGATTATTTCTCAAAATCAGTTTCATATAAATACCAGGTTTCAGACGAAAAAGGAAATATCCTCAGAGAAGAATTTGTCCTGCATCATCTTAATTTTCCACATAACTACAAGGAGTTTATTATTTTCGATGAATGGAGTAATAAGAATTTTCCTGAAAACTATTTAAACAATAAAATTCTTTATAATAAGCTCAATCAGTTTGTTCCTGAAAAAGCGACGGTTTTAAAAAAGCACACCCATTTATTCAGAATAGAAGCGCCTGTTTATAACCCGGACTGGAAAATTGCACTGTTCGGCAGTACGGCATCTCTGGGAAACTGGAATTACGAAAAAGCGATCCATCTTTCGCAGACCGATTTTGGAATCTGGGAAGCTTCCGTTGAAATTCCTGAGAACGAATTTATTCAGTTTAAATATTGTCTTTACGATTTAAAAGAAGGAAGAGTGATTGATGTGGAGACTGGTGAAAACAGGTTTACCCTTGCCAATCCGCTTCCGGATGTCCTGCAGATTGTTTCCAATCATTATTTTAAGTTCAGGTCCTATCAGATGTATCATGATGCCGGAGTAGCGGTTCCTGTCTTTTCTTTGAGAAGTGAGAATGGTTTAGGAGTTGGAGAATTTTCAGATCTTAAAAACCTCGCTGACTGGACCCGTGAAACCAATCTTGGAATTATCCAGATTCTTCCGATTAACGATACCACGGCCAATTATTCCTGGACGGATTCTTACCCTTACGCGGCTGTTTCTGTTTATGCACTGCATCCGCAGTATATTTCACTGGAAAACCTTGATTTTCCTTTGCCGAAAGAATTAGTTTCTGAGTATCAGTCTGAGAAAGAGGCATTAAATGCTTTGGACTTGATTGATTATGAAAAAGTAATTGCCGGCAAATGGAAATTTTTAAAAACAGTTTTCAATGCAGAAAAAGAAAAAATCTATAAAGACAGAGGCTTCAAAAAATTTATAAAAGATAATGAGCACTGGCTGGTTCCTTATGCCGCTTTTTGTGTGTTGAGGGATAAATATAAAACGCCAAACTTCAACGACTGGAAAACCCACAAGAAATATATTGCTGGTAAAATTTCACAATTCTTTGCCGTAAAAAGTAAAGATTATGATGCTTCGATGCTTCATGCATGGGTGCAATATCAGCTTCACTTACAGCTGAAAGATGCTGTAGATTATACCCACAGTTTAGGTGTTTCATTGAAAGGTGACCTTCCGATTGGTATTTACAGGCATTCTGTAGAAGCCTGGACAGAACCTGAACTTTTCGGAATGGATTTCCAGGCCGGAGCACCGCCGGATCAATTTACAGAACTGGGGCAAAACTGGGAATTCCCGACATACAACTGGGAAGCGATGAAGGAAGACGACTACCGATGGTGGAAAAACAGATTTAAAGCATTGGAACAGTATTTCGATGCGATGAGAATCGATCATATTTTAGGATTTTTCAGGATCTGGAGAATGCCAATATCTGCTACACAGGGGATTTTAGGGTATTTTTATCCTGCTGTTCCGATTGTTGTGGATGAATTTAAAGCCAGACATATTCCGTTTGATTTTAACCGGTATTGCAAGCCTTTCATCAATGATAAAATTCTGTGGAAATATTTCGGTGAAGAGAGTAGCGCTGCGCTTGAATTTATTAACAATAATAATGATGGGACCTATTCATTTAAAGAAGAATTCGATACCCAGAGAAAATTAACCGATTTTTTCAAAAAGAATCCAAAAGGTGCTATTGAAGAAAAACTGGTTTCACTCTGTGCCAATGTTTTATTCCTGGCTGAAGAGAGAAATGGAGAAACGGTCTATCATCCAAGATTTAACGTTTACAATACAGATTCTTATCAATATCTTCCTGAATGGGAGCAAAAAGCAATCTATGACCTATACCACGACTATTTCTTCAGAAGACAGGATCATCTGTGGTATGAAAAAGCAATGGAAAAGCTTCCGGTTATTCTGAATGCTACAAAAATGCTGATCTGTGGGGAAGACCTTGGAATGGTTCCAACATGTGTCCCTGTGGCAATGGATGAGCTGGCGATTATCGCGTTAAAAGTTCAGCGTATGCCGTCAGATAATATTCCGTTTTATAATCCTAAAAATGCAGATTATATGAATGTGGTCACGGCTTCTTCCCATGACAGCTCTACACTGAGACAATGGTGGAAAGAAGATCCGGCTTTGACCCAAAAATATTTTAACCAGCAGCTGATCCAATATGGAAAAGCCCCTGAAGAAATGGATTCTCACTTAGCTGAAATTATCATGAAACAACATCTTTACAATGATGCGATGCTGGCTATTTTCCCGATTCAGGAGTTTCTAGCGACTGATCCGGAACTTACCAATCCGAATGTAGATAATGAAAGGATCAATAATCCTGCGGTTTTTCCACACTACTGGCGTTACAGAATGCATCTGAACCTTGAGGATCTGAAAGGAATGAAAGAATTCAATGAAAAAATCGCTTATTGGATAAAAGATAGTGGAAGAGCGTAAATTTAACATTTGATTATCAATTGGTTAACGATAAATTAAAAGAAGTTTGATCTTAGGATTTAACTTCTTTTTTTTATTTATATCCAAAAGATAGAATAGAGATATTCTACTATATACTAACCAATTAACGACTATAGAGATGAAAAAAATACTTTTGGGATTTGCCTTGGGACTGGCAGCTTTGTCTTCCGCCCAGCAGTATCCAAATAACGGATGGGGAGATGACGGGTATTACCAGAACGGAGGCTATACCGATGAAGATGACAGGAATTATTTCCCGGACGATTATTATTACAACTATCCGCAGGACTATTATCCAGGCGATTACTATCAGGGATATTACAATGATTACAGAAACAGTGTCACCAATATCAACTGGAATGTCTTCTTCAGGGAAAACAGACTGAACCGTTGGCAAATGGACCAGATCATGAGTCTGAATAATTTATATGTGAATTTCTCTACATGGGATAATTTTTACAAATATAACCCGGACAGATGGTATTATGACAGATTCTATGCGTTGGAAAGAATTTTAGGACCAAGGGTATTTGTTGTTTTCCAAAACAATTATTACCGTGGATCAAGCCCGATCGTTTACTTCCAGAATTACAGAAGAACGTATTATGTGCCAAGATATGCCGTAATGCCGAGGTACAGAAATGTAAATATCAATGTGTACAGAGTAGACAGATCAAGATTCCGCAGAATGGATAACCCAACCTTTAATGTGATCCGTACCAGCGATAGACCGAATAACGGATTCAGAGGACCGGTAAGAGATGGCAGTAATTCCGGAGGTTTCAGAAATCAGGCTGGAAATAATGACAGAAGATCTGAAAACTCAGGAGGTTTCCGTAACGAAAACAATAGAGAAAGAAACAATGGTGGTTTCAGAGGAAGTTCTGAAAATAACGGGACAAGAGAATTAGGAAATAATGGAGGCTTCAGAGGAAGCGGTGAAGTGAAAAGAGAAAGTGCTCCACGAAGAGAAAATAACAGCGGAGGATTCAGAGGAAATGGAGGAAGCTCAAGATCTGAAAGTCAGCCTTCGAGATCACAGAACAGCAATGGGGGTGGTTTCAGAGGCAATCTGGTAAGCAATAAATAATTTTCATATATTATATTTAAGTGGTGTGAAGGACAGGTTTTAGGATCTGTCCTTTTTTATTTTTCAATTTTATTATTTTAATAGTATAATTTAACATTTTTTATGAATATTTCGGTTTAACTTATCTTTTAACTAATAATCAAAGATATGTATAACAATTAATTAAATATTTTTTAAGATGAAAAAACTAGTTTTAGCAATAGCATTTATCGGAATAGGAGGTCTTGCCATGGCGCAACAGACAACAACTCCACAGGACAAAGAAGCAAGAAAAGCAGAGATGCACCAGAAAATGGAGCAGAAGCACCAGAAGCACCTTGATGAAATGAAAAAAGATCTGAATCTGAACGACTCTCAGGTTGCACAGATAAAAAGCCTTCATGAAAAAAGAAAGTCTGAAATGAAAGCCGACTTCGATAAGAACAAAGAAGCAAGACAGGCAAAAATGGAGGATATGAAAACTAAAAGAGCTCAAATGGATGCCGATATGAAGAAGATTCTTACTCCTGATCAGTATGATAAATGGCAGGCCGACAGAAAAGCTAAAATGGAGCAGAGAAAGACGGCAATGAAGGATGGGAAAATGATGAAGAAGCCAATGAACACTGCAGCTCCGGAAGCTAAATAACAGTTCGTAATTTTGATTTTTTAATGTGAGAAGGATGGGGAAATACCCGTCCTTTTTGTATTAAATTTCATTAAAACTTTTGATTTCGGGCTTTTATTCCTTATTTTTGAATATAAATTTATACTTATGATCAGCGAAAAAATTGCAACGTTAATTAACGAACAGATAGCTCACGAACAATATGCTGCACAATATTACCTTTCAATGTCTGCCTGGTTTTCAGGAAAAGATCTTGACGGGATTGCGAATTACTTCAGAGTTCAGAGCAAAGAAGAATTGATGCACGCAGATAAAATGTTTGACTTTTTAAATGACGTAGGCGGAGACATCATCATCGGAGAGATTGCAAAACCTCCTCATGAATTCGAAAATGCAACAGATATCTTCGAAAAAGCTCTGGAGCACGAGAAAAAAGTAACAAGAAGCATCTTTAACATCGTAAAAAATGCAAACGACGAAGGTGATTTTGCGACAACTTCTTTCATGCAGTGGTTCATCAACGAGCAGGTAGAAGAAGAAGCCAGCGCTTCACAGTACGTTACAAAAATCAAGATGGTTTGCGACAATCCATCTGCATTATATCTTTTTGACCAGGAATTGTCTCAGAGAGTTTTTGTACCGGCTGCAACAGCTTAAGTACATATAAGGTAAAAAGCCGCCCGGCCGTTCGAAGAACGGCCGGGCGGCTTTTATCTTGATGGATATCCTGATTTCGAAGTTATCCACAAATATGGGTGAAATTTTCTTCTGATTGTTGGTAATATCTGTAGTTTTAAATCTTATAATTACCTTTTGTTACAGATGTTTAACAGGTGTTTTAAAAGTTATCAACATTACTTTGTGGAAAACTATTGACAAGTAGTATCTTTCTATGATGTTCCTTTTTTTTTATCAGAGATCTGACTGTTTCTCTATAAAAGCTTCTCTCCATTCCTGCTCTTTTTGACTCTCTGAAGAATTCTTAATACTCATGGAGTCTATTAATTCCCATTGATTTCCCTTATATGTAAATAGCTTTTCCTTATAAATCTTATTTTGATAGTATACAGGATCTCCAGTAGCATTATAATTTAGAAATTCTTTTGGGATTAAATAAACATAGATTTCAAAATTCTCTTTGAATTTTTCAATATTTAAATGATTTATTCTGTCTACTTCCTTATCTATTTCACTGTCCTTAAGATTTAATTTCTTTTTTGGGAGTAAATAAATGATAAGATTTCCAAAAGTATTTTTCTCTTTAGGGTTGTAAATACAGCCATAGTCTGCGGTTAGAAAATATTTTTCACCGTAAGAATAATCACTGCATTTTAATAAATGATCAAAGCTAACTTTAGTGTTTTTTCCTATTGTATTCTGTGATGTACTGCTTTCAATTTTTTTTTGAGCGGACATAAAAAGAGCTTGGCTCAGCGCAATTAGGGTTAATATTTTTTTCATCTTATTGTTTTATTGAGTTGAAGTTGCTTTATGGTCTTCCTACTGTTAGTAATATTTAAAAGTAGATTTTTTTTTGAAAATATTGAGTTATTTGTTGTTAATTCTTGTTCAATTCGAGCTCTTCTGGAAAACTATAAATAAATAAGCTGCGTCTTTAAAACCTTTCTTCCCAGGCTTTCCAGGATATTTTTATACCTTTCGATCTGGTATTCATTTTTTTCCGTTTGTTCACCGGTTTTAAAATCAACAATGATATAGCCTTCATCACTCTTTAGAATACGGTCCGGTCTGAAAATATGACTTTGACCTCTGTCCGAGATCATGATGTCTTTTTCATTGATCACTTCCCACTTCTCGTCAAAAAATTCGGCATATTTCTGAATAATTTGAGTCAGGGTTTCCTGAATCTCATCTTTCTCCTCCCTCGTAATCTGTCCATCCAGCACGTAGCTCTCCAGAACTTTTTCTGTATCTTTTTCTGTATTGATTTTCGACAGTAATTCATGCACAAAAAGCCCGATTCTTACCTTTTCATTCCGTACCTGATAGTTTTTGGATGGCGTAGCAATTTTTATAGAAGACCTGTTTTCATTAATATTTTTAAGGTTTTGAATATCCTTGGTTTTAAATAATGAGGTTTTATCTTTAGAATGCTTTTTCAACATTTCAGGATGCACTTCATACAGATCAAATTCATCAGCTCCCTCGATGTTTTTTCCGTTAAAAAATTCCAGCAGTTCAAGATTGTTAGATGTTTTATTCGCTTTCTGAAGATAGAAAAACAGCTGCTCTACAGGACGTGTCGTAGCTACATACTGAAGACATAGCCTGTCGATGAGGTTTTTGTAGGAATTCTTTTTGTTGAATGCTTCAATTTCCTGATCATACACTTCAAGGTTTTTATTGAACTGATTGATGTTGACCGATTTCAGAGCATCGTCATTATTGGTGTCAAACCAATTGGTAAACTCACCGTCCCGGTTTTTATTCATCATCGGGATAAATACAATCGGAAATTCCAGTCCCTTTGATTTGTGAATCGTCATGATCTGAACGGCATCAATATTTTCTGAAGCCTGAATCGTATACGCAGAAGCCTCTTCATCCCAATATTTCAGAAATTCTTTCGTGCTGGCTCCCGCATTTTGTGTAAAATTGAAAAGCATTTCCAGGAAATTCAGAAGGAAATCTGTTTCCTTATTATCTACAGCGAATTCATTGATGTAATACTCTACAAAATTATACAGGTTGAATCTTGGGAAATTTTCCTGCTTCAGCTTTAATGAATATTTGTTCTGGATGAACTGAAGAATTTCTTCATGCGATTCAAGTTCCAGAACTTCTTTCATTTCCAGCGTAAAATCTGCCATATGAATTCTTCCCAATGTATTCAGATAATACATCATCATGATCAGATTGGGTTTATTCTTTGGATTGATTTCCCATCGCAGAAATTCAATAACTGCTTTCAACGTGTTGGAAAGTTCAAGTGTCAGACCTTTGTCGGAAATTGTTTTGATATTGGTTTCTTCTCCGCGGTATTTTACTTTCAGATTTCCCAGTTTTTGAGAATAACTGAAAATATCAAAATTGCCCCGGCATAAAATCGTGATGTCTGAAAATTTAAAACCGTTATCCAGACTTTCCTGAATATCGTTCCGCATTTTCTCAGAAGTATCATTATAAAAATCTTCATTCGTGAGATTTTCGATCAGACTTACTTTTACACGTCCGTCAATCTGGGATCTTGGACTCTGTTCAGCATCTTCCCCGAAAATATTACGGTGCTCTTCCTCCAGATTCAGAGAATGATAACGATACAGCTCATTATTGAACTGTACAATGTTTTTGGCACTTCGCCAGTTATCTTTTAAAACAAGAAGACTTGCCTGCTTGGGAGAAAATTCCTTTTTGTTGATAATATCCAGCATCAGCTTACTTTCTCCACCACGGAATCTGTAAATACTCTGTTTGGGATCACCTACCAGCGTAAAAGAGGTGTATTCCGAGGAAACACTGTGGTCCCGCAACGGAACAAAATTCTGCCACTGCAATTCCGAAGTATCCTGAAATTCATCAAAGAAAAAATGTTGAAACTGCGCACCCACCTTTTCATAAATAAAGGCTGATGGCTCGTTCTTAAGATTTTCATTGATCAGGATATTAAATTTCGAAAGCAGAACCAGATCATTCTCTTCCTCGATTTTTTTTAATTCATCCTGAATATCTTTGTTCACCTTTAGCGGAAGAAGGGCAGATAAAATCTTTTCCTTCTTTTGCGTTTCAATATAAAGAAGAATCAGCTGCATCCTGTTGTCCAGAAGCTGATCAAGTATTTCCAGTATTTCGGGTTCTTTACTTTTAGATTTCGTGGCGGCCCCCTTTCTGTAATTGTTGACTACAGATTCTTCCTGCGTGGTAGGAAACGGAAAACCGGGTCTTTTCTGGTTATAAAAATCCTGAACCTTCGTGAAAAATCCTCCGATTCCGTTTTTGCCCTGAGCAAAATCTTCGATCTCAATATTTCTGGATCGGAAGAGTTCCACAGAGTTTGTAGCAAGCTCTGCAGACTTCTTTTTATTCTGTACGATCTCTTTTCTGAGCGTATTTTTTATATTTTCATAATTCGTATCATCAAAGCTTTTGTTGCTTTTCAGATGTTCGTAGTGAATATCTTTTACAAACTCCTTGGCGGAATCATAAAGGCTTTTATTCAGATTGATCCTTTCATTGTTTTCCAGACTGTAATCTACATAATCCATAAAAGAATTGGAGATATTGTCATTTTCACCGATCTGGTCGAGCATTTTATCTACAGCTTCGATCAGAAACGGTTCTGCATCGATCTCAAGATTAAAATTTTTCGCTAAACCCAATTCATAGGAGAAACTTCTTACCAACCTTGAATTAAAACGGTCAATCGTTCCGATATTCAGGGTTGAATAATTATGAAGAACGTAATCCAGCAGTTTTTTGGAACGGTTGTGAAGCTCATCAATAGTAATTTTTAAACCATCAGCTTCAAATGCTTTCTGAATGTTTTTCAGATCCCCGTTTTCTGCAAAATTATCGGCTGAAAAATTCCCCAGCCACGACAGAATTCTCTCCTTCATCTCATTCGCTGCCTTATTGGTAAAAGTCAGTGCGAGAATATTCCTGATCGACTGCTGCTGATTGGGATACCGGAGACAGATCATCAAAAGCCTCTGGACAAGGGCATATGTTTTCCCCGACCCGGCTGAAGCATTGATCACTGTGTAAGAATTTTGCATTGCTGAATTTAGAATTGAGACTGCAAGTTAGCTAATTTTTAAGTGAAATTTTAACAATTCAGAGCATCGATTTAACAGTTTAATCCGCAAAAATCAAAAAGAAATCCCAAAACGCGTTAACTGTGGTTAAACTTGTAAATTAATTTAAAAATAATTTTAGATTTGCTTAATAAAAAACTGTCCGTGAAACTTAAACTACTCTTTTTTTTAACCACCCTTTTTTTCATTAATACCAATGCCCAAAATTACATTTTCGGAAAAGTAATTTCTGAAGACAGTGCAGAGATTCAGGATGTGACAGTCATTAATATCAGGACAGATGAAAGAACGGTCACCAACCGGGACGGACATTTCATGGTTTCGGGAAGGGCAGGGGATGAACTCAGGTTTGTTAAAGCCGGTTATGAGCGTATCGTCAAAAAAATTTCCAAAGAGATTATAGATGCTCCTATCAATATTATTTTAAAGAGAGAAACCATCCTAATCCCTGAAGTGGAAATTAAGCGGGGACTCACGGGTGATCTGAAAATTGATACCAAAAACCTTAACCGTCCTAAAAAAGTGGAAAAACTCATCAAAGACATTGATCAATATATCGCTCAGAAATCAGATCCACGGATCCTGGCAGCAAGACCTGGAGAATTTGTACAGCCGAAAGGGCAAGGATTCTCCATTGGAAAAATAAAAAATAAATGGGATGATATTGATTTGATGGGCTACCTTCATTCAGCCCTGGGAGATGAATATTTTATCAATCTTAAAATAGAGAAGCCTCAGATTGAACATTTTATAAGTTATGTACTTGCAGGCGGTTTTGAGCGGAAAAGTATCCTGAAATATGGGTTCTGCAGTGATGCAGATCTGTACAGATTTCAAAGATTTGTGCTGACAAGAATTTCCTCCTACCGCGCTCCACAGACTCAAAGATAAACACAGATGAGAACATATATTAAACAAAGCCTTTACGCAGTTCCGCTATTTATGTCTGCTGAACTTTTTTCCCAACAGCAGGTGACCGGAGTTGTAACAGATAATAGTAAAACCAATATTAATCCGGTTTTAATTGTCAATATTTCCAGCCAAAAAAGTGCTCTGAGTGATACTTCTGGAAAATTTAGCATAGAAGCCTCTGAAAATGATGAATTACGTTTTGTAAAGGAAGGGTATTATCGTATTGATAAAAAAATGAAAAAGGAAGATTTCAGTTCTCCCTTAATGATCAGTTTTGAAAGGGTAGAAATAGAAATACCGGAAGTGAAGATCGTATATAAACCTACTGGCAATCTGGAAAGAGATAACAAGCATCTTAATGAATCACGAAAAATGGTTTCTTTAAGATCGGAACTGGATGAATATATGAAAAGTCCGATGAACGAAGCGGTACCGGATAATGCGATTTCTAAAACCTTCAAACCGGATTATAATGCGGGGCAGGTAAGTATTTTAGGGGTTCTGGATGCTGCTGTGGGTTTGTTCAAGAAAGCGACGGAACTTAAAATTACCAAAGCCAATTATAAGGAAACCCAGGATTTTATCCAAAGAATAAAAAACGAAATAGATTTACAGTTTCTGAAAAAATACGGCATGGATGAGGAACAGATTGATGCATTCCTGATTTATGCCAATGATACAAGAACTATGGCAAAAAAATTCAGGAAAAACTTTAAGGCAGATGTCGTGGAATATGAACTAAAAGTAGCGTTTGCTGAATACAAAAAGACGCGCAAAGTGAGTAATATTTAGTTTTAAAAACATGAAGATGAATGTTGGATGTAGAAATATGACTATTGCTGGTTGGAAGAAAACTTTCTTTCTTCTGATTTTCGCGTTTAACAGCTTCATTGCACAGCAAACAGTTAGTGGGCGCATCACAGATGATGACGGGGGATATTTAAGCTCAGTCCTTATTATCAATATGTCTACCGATCAGAAAACATCTTCCAATGCCTTGGGAATATTCTCCATTGAAGCCTCTCCGAATGACGAACTGAGATTTGTAAAAGAAGATTTCAACAGAGTGTCTACAAGAGTTCTCACAGGGGGAAACAATCCTCAGCTGATGGTCACTATGATTCCGATACCGAGAGATGTCGGAGAAGTAAAAATCGTTAAAAAACCCACCGGTGATCTTGAGACCGATTCCCGGTTAGCCACAAAAATAAATAAAGGAGAGATTGTACAACAGGCGGTGGGCTTACCACAACCTGTCGGGAAGATGCGTGAAAAACCTGCAGAAGTAAAAAAGGTTCTTCTTCCGATACTTTTGGGAAGCTTAGATGTACAGGGAACTTACGATCTGATCAGCGGAAAAGCGAGGCGTCAGAAACGACAGTACAGGTATGACGATCTGCAGGAGCATATTATGTGGGTGAGAAACCGGGTAGATAATGAATACTTTACGAATGCCGGAATTCCCGAAGAACGGATTTCAGAATTTATCCAGTATTCTTTTGAGGTTAAACCTCAGGTAAGAACCTATGTGAAGGCGAAAAACCTTTCCGGAGTATTACTGAGAATGGAAGAAACCATGCCTGTTTATCTGGAAAGATTAAAGCAAAGGAAAAACGGATCAATTTCAAAACTTGGGGAGTAAAATAAATGCAATCAAACCTATAAGAGCCTGTTTAAAATTGATCTTAATTTTTTTAATCTCAATAAACTTTAGTTTATTTCTTAATTTTAAACATTAAGGATTTAAGCAGTATGCTTATTGTTATGAATGAAGAAATCAATAAATTGATTTTTTTAAGTTCTTTAAGCACCCCATTTTTTTAGATCTTAATTTCTTAATGTTTATAATGTTTCTTTTTGCCTAGTTCTCTCAAGTGTTGAAACTGAGCCGGAAAAACCAGGAATAATGTTAAAGAATTCTTAAAAAGCGGAATAGAAATTGATGTACTGCTACACAGAATAAAATCACAATTTTTATGAATAAAAATATTATTGCAGTAGCAGTAGGAGCACTAGGATTTGTCCTTGGGCTTGGCTTTTTAGGGAATGCTATTAAAAACAGAAATAAATCTGAAAACACCATTTCCGTAACCGGATTGGGAACCAAACATTTTACTTCCGATCTGATCACATGGTCCGGAAGTTTTTCCAAAAATAATTCCGATTTAAAAGCCGCTTATGACGAGCTTGCGATAGACAGAAAGGTCATCAACGATTATCTTGTTTCAAAAGGGATTAAGCAAGGTGAGATCGTGTTTTCTTCCGTAGATATCCAAAAGCAGTTCAGAAGTTATAATGATTCCAATGGAAATTACGTACAGGGTGAATTTTCCGGGTACAATCTTACCCAAAAAGTTTCTATTGAAAGCAAAGAGGTCGTAAAGATTGAAAACCTTTCGAGAAATATTACGGAGATCATCAACCGTGGAATTGAATTCACTTCATCATCACCATCCTATTTTTACACCAAATTGGCCACAGTAAAGCAGGAAATGATTGCCAGTGCAACGAAAGATGCTAAAGAAAGAGCAGAGAAGATAGCTGAAAATTCAGGAAGCAGTCTGGGAAATCTTAAAAAAGCAACCATGGGTGTAATTCAGATTACAGAACCTAATTCCAATGAAGATTATTCCTACGGTGGAACATTCAATACTTCTTCGAAAGAAAAAGAAGCGAATATCACCATCAAATTGGAATATCAAGTGAACTAAACACATCATCTGTGAATGTCATTATCAATTGTTGGAAAAATATCAACCACAAAAGTTTTTTAACACTTAAGTTATTTTGAAGTTTAATACTTTGACAATAAGAAGTTCACCTAAGTCTTTTTAAAAAAAAATCATAGATTTTTATACAGAGTAATGTACATCATCATCTGTGAAAATCTGTGAAATCAGTGGTGAAAAAAAAACAGAATAAAGATTTTACAAGATGCAATAAAAATAAACCGCCGGAAATCTTCCGGCGGTTTTTATATTTTAGTGATACACAACATCATAAATTTCGTCCTTCACACTCTTCAGATGTTCGGGAGTGTAATTGGCCAGCAGCCAAAGATCCAGCGGTTTTTTCCCTTCACCATAACTCGGCTGTACATACATTTCGTCGATCAGGGTAAATCCGTTTTTCTGATAGAAAGAATAGCGTCTTTTGGCATCTTCTCCCAAATGATCAGGCTCTATTTCCAGAATAATTCTCGGATAATTTTTAAACAGATATCCTGTAATATGCGATCCCAGTTTCTGGCTTCTGAAGGCTTCAAAAACTTCAAAATGTTCTACGAAAACATAAGAACTCAGTTCCCAAATGATCAGATACCCTATAGACTGAGATTCATGAAGTACAGATATTACCTTCACATGAGGGTTTGAAAATAAAGCGGTAAATTGGTTCCAGTCCCTTTGCTCATCTGCGGGAAATGTGCTGGAATAAGACGCATAGATGTCCTGAACTCTATAGTCTTCTGCAGAAGTAATCGGTAAAAATTCCATAATTATAAATCAAAAACGCTGGGCCTTCTTGTGATAAAAATATCTTTGATCCAAAGCGTAAATGCCAGTCCCAGATAGATCAGAAAGAAAAAGCCGGCAGTGGCAAAAGTAGAATAGATAAAGAAGATCCTTAATTTAGATACAGGAATCCCCAGTTTGGCTCCCGTTCTCGTAAGAACACCGAACCATTCTCTTTCCATTTTGTGGCGGATATTATCAAACATTTGAAGATTCTTTTAAAAGTTTAAATCCAATACCGCAATTTAAGCAATTTTTTTCTACCTATCCGATTCGTGATAAATAAATTGATCTTGATCAGGACTTTAGTTTTTATCAAAGATTAATCAAACTCCAGGCTATACATTACACTGATAATTTTCCACTGTCCATTGACTTTTGCCAGCTGCCAGAATTCCTTACCATAATTGGTGACTTTGTTATTCAAAAGAAAAGAATAATCAAAAGTAACCGAGCCTATTACATCATCGTTTTCAATATGTACATTTTTAAACAGCTCATCCTGGTTACCTTTATCCATAAGAAACAGATGAAAATCCTGAAAATTTTTTGTGAATACATTGGAAGGATTTGGCGTTTTATTTTTCAACCTTTTTTGCTGGGTTTTATCTTTAATCACAGCAGTCCAGTTAAAGGAATCTTTTGTAAATAAGGTCTTAAAAGCTGCAGTATCCTTTTTAATGATATATTGTCTGACTTCTTTTACAAGGTTTTGAATTTCATTTTTTTGTTGTATATAGCTCTGTGCACGACAAAAAAACGTAAACAAAACACAAAATAGTACGCTCATGTTTTTCATAGAATTTTATTTTAAGAATAAATTTCGAAAAGCAGATCAGCTTTATATTCAGAAATAAAACCTTTTCCACCATTATTTTTTCTGTAAATATTCGAATAAAACCACAGTATTTAAGAAAGAAATGATAGACGAATCGTTATCCGATGTAGAAAGTATTGTTATTGATTTAAATATAAAATCAGGCTATACAGTGTAATGGTTCGATTGGAAAAATATCAGCTGTCCAAAGTCTGTTTCAATAGATTAAATCCTATACCGCAGTTCAGACATTTTTTTTCTGTACATAAATTTTTATAGTGATAAATCAGGCTTTGGCTTTCCAATGCATTATTCACTTTCAGTCCCAATTTTTTCCAACCGGCAGTGACGGAATTCTTTTCTGCAGCGCTGCTTCTGTAGAGTTCTACGAGTTCATCGGTAATTTCTTCGCGATGGTATTTGTGATAAGTATATTTTAACGGAAGTACCGTATTGAGGATAATTAATTCAATGAAATCAGGACTTAATGTTTTAGGCTGAAACTTTGAAATAGTTCCAAAGTTAAAATGAAAACCCCAATATTCTGAGGCTTTTACAGGTTCAAAAACTTCGTACAACTGATCCGTATTATTTACCCGTATAATTTTTGAAAATAAATTCTGATGCCTGGAATAAAGATTTGCCAATTGGGAAAGGCGGATCGTGGGGAAGTTGGGTGGGCGCAATCTCAGAAACTTAGGATGAAGTGTGAGGTTGGGAATACTGAACTTTTTTCTGATGAATTCAAATTCCCTTTTCCAGATCATCATTTGTCCGTCTTTCGGATGATCCAGCCATCCTGAAATACCAAACAGAAGGGCTTCCAGCTGTAATTCATTCTGCCGGACCTTATTGATAATGCCAAAATCTATTGATTCTGCAATCTGCCTGAAAATATGGGCATTTACTTTTAATCCGAAAGAGTAGGCGAGGCTGTGAAAGAGTACAGCTTCAAAATTATTTTTGTACTGTTCCAGGCTTTTCTCCAGCTCTTGAGATTTTTCGTCCAGCTTTTTAAGCACATTGGCTTCGTGAAAATGAATAGGGATTTTATTGGGATCAAAAATATTTTCGCAGGGAATAAATTGAGTTCCGTTGATCAGCTTTTCATATTTCCACAGCATATTTGAGTCGATATGATCTTTAAGCTCCAGAGTCGGAACATTTTTTTTGATGAGGTCATCAATCTCTGTGTCATTTTGATACACCACATGAAGAATAATATTCTGATAATTAGGATCCTGGGAATGGTTGTGGAAAATCCAGTCTGAGGTACGGATGTGAAGTTCTATATGTCCGGCAATGATCAGTTCTTTTGTTTTGATTTTTGCATTGAGAAAATCCGGTCCTGCATCGGTATTCCATTTTCCAAAATGGATGATTTCAACGGGATTTCCTTCAATATCCTTGAAGTCATAATTTTTGAAAACCTTATAGTTCCAGAGATATTGAAGCAGTTTTTCCGTCATAGGTGTGATGATAAATATAATGGAAATCCTGTACTTTTATTAAGTTTGGTATTAAATTTTCCGTCTCTGTTCTACACAATTTTCCTTCCATAGAAATCCAGTTTTTAAAATTGAAATTTATGTTCTGTTCATTCTATTTTCGTGCTGTTTTGACTAAAAATATAAAAATACCTCCCATACAATGACGGAAGGTATCGTGTCTAAATTTAATGTATTATTTTAGATGTCAGAGATTGAGAAACGTCAATGGTCAATTTTGCTTCGCAAGTGAATGGTGAATTTTTTAAATTTTCTAACTCCGGGACCTGCATCACAAAACTTATAATTCATAATTCATAACTTCCCCAAAGTCGCAAATCCTTATCTCTTTACCCCGAACCTTTACTCCGACCACGGCGAATGCAGAATACAGTCGCAGAAATTTTTTCGTTGAAAATTAGGAATCATAAAAGCACAGACATCAGCTTTAATATTTCCGAATGTGGTTTCAGTTTTATGCTCAAATCCTGAGAAAAATGCTGGAATAATCTTTTTCTTAAAATCTGTTCTCGGGAAAAATCCTATGATCTCTTCACGATCTGCTTCAGACAGATGCTCATATCCTTCACCCATCACATCCAATCCTACTCCTGAATACATTAGTGCGACTTCCGCTTCTTTATGTTCGGCAATTCCTATCGTGGTATGCAGGGCAATCGTATCCCATACAAGCTGAAGACTTTTCTCGGGAAGTCCGTGTCCTTTGAGAAAATCTCTTGCAGCATTCGCTCCGTCTACTTCAAATCTGAGATCAGTACTGCTGTAATGTTCTGTCAGACCCAGATCATGGAACAGGGACGAAACATACAATAATTCGGAGTCGTAGGAAATTTCTTTCCGTTTAGCATTTAAAGATGAAAAAAGAAATACCCTCATCGAGTGATTGTATAAAAATTCATTGCCATGCTCCAAAAGAAGTTCTCTGGCCTGTTCTGCAATAGTACTGTCAGGGATTATGATGCCTGCGGCTGATTTTAACTTTGCTGTCATAACTTTTTTTACAAAATTAAATCAATTAAAGCGCGTGGATAATATCAGTCTTTTCCTTTCACATGTCAAAATTGACCTAAATTCCGATAAGCCTGAGGTGACAAAGAAGTTTGTTTTTTGAAAAAATGACTGAATTGTTCTGTTGACGAAAAATTAAGGACAGAAGCAATTTCTTTTACAGGTGATGCAGAGAAATACAGCATTCTTTTAGCTTCGTTGATGATCATGCCTGCAATTAATTTTTTAGGTGAAATACCGCCCTGTTTATTGCAAATATTGGAAAGCTGCTTATTGGTTATATTCAGGAATCCTGCATAGGCTGAAACTTCGCGGGTCTTCTGATAATTTTGTGAAACGAGTTCCAGGAAATGCGTGTATATTTTTCTGTCGGAATTGTTATAGCGATCCTGCAGAGAAAAATTGATATTGGCAGTCTTGATCATGATGATCTTGAGATAGGCGGCCAAAGCATCTGTTTTATTGATGTAATTTTCAGTCTGGTATTCCCGGTTCAGCATGGCTGCTACAGAAAAAAGTTCTTCGAGATCATATTTTTCCGCTGCCAGTCCCTGATTGTCTGCATTCAGATTGAACAGGACAGATTTGCAGTTGCTTGCACTTTCAGGGGCTTTCTCCCAAAATGCATCGGTAAAAGAAATTTCATATCCTGCTAATGAAGAATCTTCGGAGAATAAAAAGATTTGTCCCTTAGCCATAAGGAGAACCTGATATTTTTCCAGATGGAGAGACGTTTTGTCGATGGTCACAGATCCTGTACCATTCTGATAAATATAGATCCGGTTAACGGCAGTTCGTTGCGGTTGGCGATTATAATCAATATTCCCGTCGAGACTGGTGATAGAAAACTCAACTTCAAATCCTTTCGTATTGTCTGTCAATTCCATATCTGGCCTGCGGGAATATTAATTAAACTTTTATCTGTTTGGTGGAGTTAAGCTTTTGTCAACTCCTTCTTGAAATTTTCTATAGTTGTTCTGTACATCTCTTCATAAATAGGAAGAATATTTTTCAGATCAAATTTGATAGCCTGGTCTTTTGCATTCTGCTTCATGGTAGCTAAAAGCTCATCATTGCTCAAAAGTTTGATCGTGTAATTGCTCATGGCTTCTACATTTCCGATCTCAGCCAGGAATCCAGTTTCTCCCTGGATATTCACTTCAGGAATTCCTCCTGCATTGGAGCTGATCACCGGAGTGTAAGCTGCCATAGCTTCAAGCGCTGCAAGACCGAAACTTTCCTGTTCCGAAGGAAGTAGAAATACATCGGAAAGCTGTAAGATTTTATACAGATCGTTTACTTTTCCTAACAGACGGATTTTTGAAATAAGCTCAGGGTTTTCTTCCAGGAACTGGTTGACCTTTTCCATATCCGGCCCTTCACCGATGATGATCAGTTTTGACTTCACCTTTTTCTCAACGCTTTTGAAAATCTGTAGAACTTCATCTACACGTTTTACGGGACGAAGGTTTGAAACATGGATCAGAATTTTCTCATCCGGATTGGCAAATTGTGTTCTCTGGCATTCCGTTAAGTCATCAAATTCAGAATTATCAATAAAGTTGGTAATCACCTGAATTTCTTTTTTAATGTTGAAAAACTGAAGCGTATCTTTTTTAAGGCTTTGAGAAACGGAAGTGATGGCATCCGACTGGTTGATTGAAAATTCCACGGCATGCTTATAGCTCGGATGTTGTCCCACAAGAGTAATATCTGTTCCGTGAAGAGTCGTTACCAATGGAATGTCATTATTATCTTCCTTCAGCATCTGTTTTGCAGTAAATGCGGCATATGCGTATGGAATGGCGTAATGAGCGTGTAATAGATCCAATTTATAAAGATTCACTACACGGTAAATCATCGAGCTTAATGCAATATCATAAGGCTGATACTGGAAAAGCGGATAAGTCTGTACATTCACTCTGTGGAAGAAAATGTTCGGATTGGTAATGTCCAGTCTCGCAGGGAGCGCAGAACTTATAAAGTGAACCTCATAGCCTTTGTTGGCAAGAGACATTCCCAGTTCTGTTGCTACGATTCCGCTTCCTCCGTAGGTCGGATAGCAAAGTATGCCTATTTTCATTAGATTATTGTTGTTTTGGTGTTGTAAAAACTGTTGTGTTCACATTTGGAGCAGAAGAAGGAGTCTTTTCAATTCCCATTCCTGCTTTTAGCTGGTCATTGACCAATACAGGCAGTTTGCCCGATATTTTTGTTTTTCCGTTCAGCGCAGTGGCTGCAGCGGTCATAGAGTCGTCATTGTTTTCGTAAGAGACCAATACGGTAGATACTTTTGAAATATCGATATCTTTTAAAGCGTATGCACTTCCGAATACATTTAAAATAACATTCTGATTTTTGGTGAGATCAGCAAGAACTTTCTTGGATTCTGCTGAAATTTTATAAGGTTTATAAGCTGTTGAATTATCCTTGTGAAATCCTACGATTACTGTAGAACCTTCAGGGATAGTATTAATCTCGTTGGCTTTTTTGGTGATCACATTAGATCCTAATTGATTCGCGAAAGTCTGATAAGGTGCTTCTTCCAGAGGAACATAATAAGTCTGTTTTCCGTTGATTGGAAGCAATTTCTGATCATCTTTTAACAATGTCAAAGCATTGGCGTATAAATTTTGCACCAATGTTTTGTGAGAATCGTTATTCAGATCGCTATTGATATTGTCTGGATTTTTAGGGGTGTATTGCGTAAGACCCAGGAAATATTTTGTCAGTAGAATTTTCTTTACACTTTCCTCAACTCTTGATTGAGAAATTTCACCTTTTTCAATTCCTTTCTGAATTAATTTTTTCCCTTCTGAAACACCTTGCGAGAAAAGCATAATATCATTTCCGGCTTTAAATGCCAGTGCATCCAGCTCGCCTGGTTTATATTTATTAGCTACAGCTCCCATATTTAGGGCATCTGTAATGATTAAACCTTTGTATCCCAACTGATCTTTTAATATTCCGGTAATGATGTTTTTAGAAACCGAAGCAGGAATTCCTTTTCCCGATTCAAGGCTTGGTACATATAAGTGAGCCACCATCACACCACCGATTCCTTTATCCATCAAAGCTTTAAAAGGAGCCAGTTCTACGGTATTTAATCTTTCTAAACTATGCGAAACTACCGGCAGATCCAGGTGCGAGTCTGTACTTGTATCACCGTGTCCCGGAAAATGTTTGATGGCAGCAAGGATCGTATTATCCTGAAGTCCGTTGGAATAAGATAAAGCTGAACTGATCACATTATCCACCTCTGAACCGAAACTTCTGTTCCCGATAATAGGATTGTTAGGGTTGGTATTCACATCGACTACCGGTGCGAAATCCCAGTTGATTCCCATTCTGTGGCAGTCTTCCGCTATTTTGGCGGACATTTGATAAATAAGGCTTTTATCCTGTATCGCTCCAAGGGTCATTGCCCATGGAAATTTGTGCGCGGTAGCAATTCTCTGAAAAATTCCCCATTCTGCATCCATCCCGATCATCATCGGAATTTTTGATTTCTGCTGAAATTCGTTCACCAGATTAATTTCTCTGGCTGCATCATCCTGCATTAGAATAAGTCCTCCGATTTTGTCATTAACCACAATGGTTCTGATCTGGTTAATATAGTCTTCCCCTTTGTTTGTATAAAGGGCTACAATAAACAGCTGACCCAATTTTTCGTCCTGTGAAAGTGATCCGTAGGTTTTGTCTACCCACTGATGAGCCTTTTTCAGGTCTTCTTTCGAAATGTTTTTAGGCTGGTATTGAGCTTTGGCTGTAAAGCTTATTAATGAAAAAATAAAGAGGGAAGTATATAACAATTTCTTCATGATCTTTTGAATAAGAACAAAAATACAATTAAAAAAATGATGAAAACAAAGTTTTTGCAACTTTTGGTATATGATTTGAATACGCTTTATAAATAATAACTAAACTTTTCTAAAAATGAAAAAAATTCTTCCTTTTCTATTCCTTGCATTTGCATCATTATTTATATTCAGTTGTAAAGATGATTCAGATAGCGACACCTATTCAAGAATGAGAGACGTAACAGGATCATTCACCAATGGAAATGGGTATGCATTTACGCAGGGAATCGATATTAACCAGACAGATGTGGTTTTAGTATACAGAGCGGCAGGTAATGCATGGCAGCAGATTCCAAAGTCTATTTATTTGCCGAATTCAGGAACTTTACCAACAAACAGAGTATTTGATTATAATTTTGTTTTTGATTCTCAGAATGTACAGATCAGAATCGACGATCAGAATTTTGATCTTGGAACACAAATGACACAAGCTGAGGCAACAAGTTATTTAAGTAATCAAAGATTCAGATTAGTACTTGTTCCGGCAGAAGCTACTAAAAATGCAAGTTCTGTAGATTACAGTGACTACAATGCTGTAGTGAAGTACTACCATCTTGATGAAACTAAGGTACCTACTACCAAAGTGAACTAATTAAGAAATATCTTTTCAGTTTTTTATAATTATTAAGAGCTTCGGGAGCAATCCCGGAGCTTTTTTATTGTATTCTTTAAAACCACTTTTGAGGATCATAAAAAAGATTAATTTTACCATCAAACTATGAATAATAAAACCATGATAAAGAATCAATATTTTAAACTTTTAATCATTGCTCCCTTATTCCTGTTGTCTTCATGCAGTGAGATTGTAGATAATGTTCATCAGAATAATGAACAGGAAAACTATGTTTCTCCCTATATGGGAAAGTGGGTGGGGACCTATTCTGGTGAAGTCAGTGGAACTTTGATCCTGAATATCTCAAAAAGTGGAAGTATGGAGGTAACAAGAACTGTAAATAATAATGTGGAGGAAGTTTATTATACCAGCCTTCAGGGAGCAGAAAATGGATCTCTAAGCCCTTCTCCTTCTCCAAAAGGTTTCACCCTATACGGAAGCTTACATACCAAGTCCGGAACCTGGAAACTGCAGAACTGGAGTGGCAGCTGGTCTGTGACGAAACAATAATATGGACAAATTCCAATATAACTAAAAAGCTCCCGGATTTCTCTGGAAGCTTTTATGTTTATCTAATTGTCATTATCATCGAGTAAATGACCGAAGAAATCTTTTTTTGTCTGCAGATAGCCTCTGCTCATCTCATTGGCCGGAATCTGTAAAGGTATCCTTGAATTGAGATGAATGTTGCTTTCTACTACATATTTTACCTTTTCCGGATTATTGGTTAAAAGATTAATATCTTTTACATCTAGCAGGTTCAGGATATCAATAGCAACACCGAATTTTCTGTCATCAGCAGGAAGTCCCAGTTCCAGATTGGCCTGAACGGTATCACGACCTTTTTCCTGAAGAGAATAAGCTTTCAGCTTGTTGATGATCCCGATATTCCTTCCTTCCTGACGAAGGTAAACAATAATGCCTCCGTGCTCATGGGTATATTTCATTGCGGCATCCAGTTGCTGCCCGCATTCACATTTTTTTGAATGGAAAACTTCTCCGGTAATGCATTCTGAGTGGAAACGTACGTTCACCGGTTTTGAAAAATCTGTATTTTCTGCAACGATGGCCATGTGTGGCATCCAGTCGTTTTCGTTTTCGGAGAAAGCGATCATTCGGAAAGAGCCGTGTTCTGTAGGAACATTAGCTTCTGCCTGAATTTTAATCATTAATAGTGGTTCGTTTTTAATTTCCTTTTAAAGAATCTTCTATGACAGAAATATTGGTTTTTAGACGTACCAGATATCTGTTGAGAACTTCATCATCATCTTTATCAAGCTGCTGTCTGAGTTTTTGAATTTTCTTGTATGATTTTTCGAAGCTTTTAACTGCTCTGTTTTTCCCCGCCGAGTTGTTGGCATCTATGGCATATAAATAATTCTGCAGGCTGTATTTCAAGCTTGTGACTTCATCATTTAAACCGTTATTCTTAAACTTTGGAAAAGTAGAAATCAGATTTGAAATTTCAGAAGCATTTACATTTTCTTTGATATTGATATCAAAACCTTTCTTTGCCCCTCTGTCGGAATCAGAACCTTTAGTTTCGCTGTAAAAATTATTAGACAACGGGGAAAGGTTGAGCTTCTCCGTTGCGCAGGAAGTTATAATTAGTAGTAGTACTCCAAAAAAAAATAGTTTTCTCATTTCTGTTGCCCCTTTTGATAAAGGATCGGATTAAGACTATCATCGTTATACATTTTCATTTGTTTGTATACTTTCATCTTAATATTACCGTATTCAATATCAGTAAGCAACTGATCTATAGAAGTTGATAGGTCTTCTTTCTGAGTAAGCAGTACATCCAGTTTAGCCTGGCAGTTAGCACGGTGCTCTTCAGAAGCGGATTCTCTATTGGCCTCTAACGACATATGATAAACCTTTAATGCAAGAATTGATAGTCTGTCTACAGCCCAAGCGGGAGTTTCAGTATTGATTTTTGCATCAGGTCTAGGAGTTATATTTTCAAACTTAGTAAGGAACCAGCCGTCGATAAATTCTACCAGATCTGTTCTCTTCTGGTTAGATGCATCTATCGTTCTCTTCAGTTGAAGAGCTTCAGCGGGATCAATATTTTCATCTCTAATAATATCTTCTAAATGCCATTGAACGGTATCAATCCAGTTCTTTGCATACAAAATCCGTTCCAAACTGTCTTTTTCGAACGGGTTATTAATTAGAGAGTTAACGTCATCGGACACGTGATAGTCTTCAATAGATTGATTGAAGACTTTCCATGCAGTCTCGGTAAAATTCATTAATTCTGAGGAATTTTAGTTGCTGGGAGTATTATTATTGGTGTTGTTGGTAGAAGAGGCTTTGTCAGAACCTGGCTTGTCTTCTTCCTTCACCGCATCTTTAAATTCTTTGATTCCTGAACCAACTCCTCTCATTAATTCCGGAATTTTCTTTCCTCCAAAAAGCAATACCAAAAGTATCGCTACGATAAGGATGTGCTGCCAAGATAAGGCTAGTATTGTTAGTGTATTCATCTCTTAAGATTTTTGCAAAGTTAAAGCTTTTTTTAATACGAAATCCAACCTAATGGGTCAACTGGTGTATTTCCGTTCCATACTTGGAAATCAAGGGTATAAGAACCATCGAAATCCTGAGCCACCGTACCTACCGGAGTACCGGAAGAAACCTGCTGCCCTTTGGAGACACTAGCGTTTCCAAGGTTAGAATAGATCGTGAAATAGCTTCCATGTTTTACCATAACGGTTTTTGTTCCGTCGCTGTTTGCCAATACCGAAGAGACGGTTCCCGGATATACGGATTTTGCACGTGTTCCTGAAGGAACTGCAATTTTGATTCCTGTATTATCTTCAACAATATTTTTGAAAACCGGGTGCGGCTGTCTTCCAAATCGGTGGGTTACCTGTCCGGCTCTGTCCGCAGGATATCCAAGTTTTCCTCTGCTGTCTGCAAAACTGCTACCGGTAGAGGTTGTCACTCCGTAGCTGGTCATTGCTTTTGTTTCAGCGGCCTTTTTCTCTTCTTCTTTTTTCTTGTTCAGCGCAGCTTCTGCAGCTCTTGCGGCAACAAGCTTATCTGTAGCTTCTTTTGATCTTGCATTCGCTTCATCAGATGCTTTTTTAGCGGCCACTCTTCTGGCTTCATCTTTTGCACTGGATTCGGCTCTTGCAGCTTCTTCATTACGTTTTTTCTCCTCTTCAGCTCTTTTTGCAGCAAGATCGGCTGCTTTTTTAGCTTCAATTTCTGCCAGCTTTCTTTCTCTTTCCAGAGCCTCAGATCTGGCTTTAGCTTCAGCTTCAATTCTTGCTTTTTCTCTTTCTGCAATCAGTTTAGCCATACGGATTTTTTCAGCCTCGGCTTTTCTTCTGGCTTCTTCTTCAGCTTTTGCTATTCTGATTTCTTCCGCAATGATGGCTCTGATCTGTCCTTCCAAAGTTTTAGACTGAACCTGCTTCTGCTTAAGTTCTACGGTAAGTTTGGCTTCATTTTTCTTGAAATCAGACAATAACTGTTCCTTTTGGGCTCTTTCTGCATTGATGGTGGTCAGATCTTTCTGCTGGTTCACAAGAAGATTATCTTTTTCTCTTGCAGAGCTCTGTTTCTGTGCGATTGATTTTTTGATTTGAGCAGCTGCATTGCTTATTTCTGCAGCTTTTTTATCCTGAAAGTCAGCGTACTGTTTCAGGTATTGAACCCTTCTTATGGCTTCACCCAGATTTTTGGACGAAAGAATAAAAGTTACTTTGTTCTGTACCCCTTTGTTTTTGTACGCATTGACCAAAACCTGGGCATAATTCTTTCTCAGAACAATTAATTCTTTGTTCTGACGGTTGATTTCCAGCTGACGCAGGTAAATCTCATCTTCAATAAATCTTTTTTCTTTCTGAGTATTGGTGTACACCTTTTCTCGCAACGTCAGTTTCTTATTGACGTTGGTAAGATAGGCCACTGAAAGTTTAGATTCGGTTCTGGTTTTAGCCAGATCTGTATTTATCTGTACAATTTGTTTTTTAAGATCGGCATTCTGTTTCTGAAGCTGTTCCTTGTTCTGCTGTCCCTGATGCAGGCCGAACAGTAGAATACCTATTAAAAAGCTAAATTTTTTAATCATTTAATCTCAATTTTCTTATAACTGGATGGTACAGAATAAGGTGTTTCCATCCTCGAAAAGTCAAATTTCGTGTTTTCCAGTAAAATCTGACTAGATTTTGAGCCTTTTATAATTATTTTAACATTTTTCGGAAGTCGGATTCCATTGTATTCATTCCAGTTACTATAAGAGATTTCCAGTTCGTCGGTAGATAAAACATCCTTTAAATTCACGCTTAGCAGATCATAATTCGTATCATAGTTAAGCTCAATTTTATACTCTCTGGTTTTCTCATCCGTAGTAATTTTTTGATTAGCGTTGGAAACCATTTTAAAGCCCTGTGCGTTTTGGGTCAGGGTAAACTGAGAATCGCTGATCTTAACAAAAGTTCTGCCCATCAGTATTTTTTCCAACGATTTGTAATCGATGAAATTCACATTAAGCAGTTTATTCAGATAATCAAAATCGGAATCAATATAGGTTTTGCTGGTTTTGTCCTGTCCTTTAATTCCTTCAGGAGTTGCAATCCCTTTGGCTACATTGAAAAAAAACGCCTGAAGATTCATCCATACTTTTTTATCGTTTTCAATATAGATCACCGCATCAAGAGTCGGAATAAAGCTTCCGGTTTCCACATTTACTTTACTGTTGATCTTAACCTGGTCAAATTTCAGAGGAACCACCACGTGCTCATAGAACGAGAACTTGTCTCTTACCGCCTCGTTGGCATCTTTGGGATTGCGGTTGTCATCTGTAGCTACAGCAGTGCTATCCTGCGCTTTGCTGTTGTTTTTGGCCGCATTTCTAGTTTTACAGGAGGAAAGGGTAAGAAATAGTAAAAGTATCGGGATCCAGTTTTTCATGTATTTATCTTTCAATTAAAGAAAAAACGCTGCAATATTAAAGCCAAACCACACAAAAAATGTTGTGTGGTCCGGATGTATCTTGTTTTATATGAATTATTTCTGATCTTATTTAGATAAAAAATCTAAAACAGAGTAGTCACCTAATGAGATTTCTCTGGCCACTCCAAAGTATTGTGCGGAATTTCCAATCATAGAGTTGGAAAGGTTTCCGTGATTAATTCTTGTGTTTTCCTGGATCAGGGAGTTTTCGATATTGGAATTAACGATGATCGTATTGTTACCCAGTGAAACTCCAGGACCTACTTTTGAATTGGAGATCTTTACGTTTTCACCGATAAAACACGGCTGGATAATCAATGAATTTTCGATAACCGCTGATGCAGGATAATTATTCATTTCTTCTATCTCGTACGCAAGGATTTTGCTGTTGGTTTCTACGGTAGCATTTTTGTTTCCGCAGTCCATCCAGTCGTTTACTTTTCCTAGAGTGAATTTTGCTCCTTTGGCTCTCAGGTTTTCCAGTGCGGTTGTCAACTGGTATTCATTACCATTTTTTATATTATTGTCCATAATATAATTGATCTCTTCCATCAGTTTCTCAGCACTGTTGAAATAATAAATTCCGATGATGGCAAGGTCCGATACAAAGGTCTGAGGTTTTTCCACGAAGTCTGTAATGAAACCATAGTTGTCTAATTTTACCACTCCGAAAGCAGAAGGATCTTCTACGCTTTTCACCCAGATCACTCCATCCGAATTTTTATCCAGCTGGAAATCTGCACGGAAAAGAGTATCTGCAAAAGCAATCACCACATCTCCCTGCATGGAGTCTTCAGCACATTTGATAGCGTGTGCGGTACCCAGCGGATCGTTCTGGTAATAAATACTGCCTTTTGCTCCCAGTTTTTCGGCTATCAGAAGTAAAGATTTTTCAATCTCCGGTCCGAAATCTCCAATGATAAATGCTACTTCTTCAATTTTTTCACCTGCTACTTTAGCAATATCTTCTACCAGTCTCTGTACGATAGGTTTTCCTGCAATAGGAATAAGAGGTTTAGGAACGGTCAGAGTATGTGGACGTAATCTGGAACCGCGTCCAGCCATAGGAACAATTATTTTCATAGACTATATGACAATGTTTTTATTTGTTAGTTTTTATTTTGGTACGGCTAAAGGTAATAATTTAAATCATTGCTGATCGTAATATTTATCATCTTTGCAAGCTTCTGTTTAATTTTTTTTAAAGAACTCAATAGTATCAAATTAGAGGCCATATCCTAAGACTTTTTTAGTATTTTGGATACGATAGCCTTCTCTTTATAGACTACGAGGCCAATAAAAAGAAGTAAAAATAAATTTCCTACAAAGTAATTGGTTCTGAAAAAATAGAAGGATACCAAGGAACAGGAAATAGTAAAGACTAAATAGAGTGCTATTTTTCCGGTATTATAATGAATCGGATATTGTTTCTGTCCCCAGATGTATGAAATGACCATCATAGACATAAAGGTAATCAGCGCAGCCATGGCACTTGCCCAATATCCATATTCCGGAATAAAGAAGAAGTTAATGAAAACGGTAATACATGCCCCAATCACGGATATATATAAACCGACTCTGGTTTGGTCAGATAATTTATACCAGATCGAAAGATTAAGATAAATTCCCAGGAATAAGGCACCCAGCATCACAAACGGGATGATTTCAATCCCTTCATAATAAAGCGGATTGCTCAGATATTTTTCCGAAATCCACTGAAGGTTTACCATCAGTCCCATATAAATGACACAGCTGCAGATGACAAAAACATCCATCAGTACAGCGTAGGTTTTATGTGAATCCTTATTTTTAAAACTTGAGAAAAAATATGGCTCTATACCGAGCTGATAAGCCTGTCGAAAAACTGTAATAAAAGTAGCGATTTTATACACTGCTCCGTATACTCCAATCTGATGGCGGGCTTCGTCCGGAGGAAGTAAATATTTAAGAAACTGTCTATCCAACGTCTGGTTAACGATTCCTGCCAGTCCTGCAATCATTACCGGCCATGAATAATTCATGATTCTTTTCCATAACTTAAAATCAAATTTGGAAAGACTGAAGCTGAAAAATTCTTTTCCTACAATCAGTAATGTAATGATACTCTGTACTAAATTGGCGATGAATACATAACCTACGCCCAATTGAGGATCATATTTTAAACCGAAAATTCCTTCCGGATGTTTTGGAAGCCATCTGATGAAAAATATAACCAGCAAAAAGTAAACGACAGATCCTGCCACCTTGGAAAACATATACTTGAAAGCTTTCCCCTGCAGTCTTAGTATAGCCGAAGGAATGGTAGAAAATGCATCCAGAGAAAGGATAAATAGAAAGATGACAAGGTAGTTGACCTGGTCAGGAGTTTCAAATGCTATTGCGAGTTCGTTTCTGAAGACATAGCCTAAGCCCAGATAGATCAGGGCAATGCTGATAATACTTACCGAACATGTTGAAATCAATGTTTTTTTATCAATGCTTTCTTCCTGTGCAAAACGGAAAAAAGAGGTTTCCATACCGTGGGTAAGGAGAACCGTAATTACTCCTGCGATGGAATACCAGTCTACAAAGGGTGATGAAGCCGCAGGCCCGAAAGCCTTTGTCACGATAGGTGCGATGATGAACGGGAAAATACGGACTAATACTGAACTAAGCCCATATACGGCGGTCTGACCGAATAATTTCTTATACAAATTCGAAAATTTTATGCAAATGTAAATATTTAGAAATTGATTTATATTCGTCGACATTAAAATTCATTCATAAACCTTAATTTTGCTTTTTGTAGATGTTAGATATTAGAAGTTAGAAATTAGTGATTGCAGTTTTATCAAGCACTTATAATTTTTATCTTAAAAATTTTCTGACATCTAACTTCTAATATCTAACATCTAATTTCTAAAGTAAAAAATGAAGACCCTAATCAAAAATGTAAAGATCGTGAACGAAGGTAAGATCTTCGAAAGCGATGTCTTAATAGAAAATGACCTGATCTCCAGAATAGATTCCTCTATTTCCGAAGAGGCAGATCAGATCATTGACGGTTCCGGAAAATATCTTCTGCCTGGTGTCATAGACGATCAGGTGCATTTCAGAGACCCGGGACTGACACATAAAGGAGATATTGAAACAGAATCGAGAGCTGCCATCGCCGGTGGAATCACAAGTTTTATCGATCAGCCGAATACGGTTCCCAATGCGGTCACCCAGGAATTATTAGCGGACAAATATGTGATCGGTTCCCAAAAAGCATACGCCAACTATGGTTTTATGATGGGCGGAACGAATGATAATCTTGAAGAAGTTTTAAAGACCAATCCGAGAAATGTGCCGGGAATTAAATTATTCTTAGGCTCTTCTACAGGAAATATGCTGGTAGACAATCCGAAAACGCTGGAGAATATTTTCAGCAGTACAAAAATGCTGATCGCCGTTCACTGTGAAGATGAAGCTACAATCAGAGCCAATACGCAAACCTACCTTGATGAATATGGAGAGGATATTCCTGTGAAATTTCATCATCTGATCAGAAGTGAAGAAGCTTGCTATAAATCATCTTCGAAGGCAATTGAATTAGCAGAGAAAACAGGAGCAAGACTTCACGTTTTCCACCTTTCCACCGCAAAAGAGATGGAACTTTTCAGAAATGATATTCCATTAAAAGATAAAAAAATTACCGCTGAAGTTTGTGTTCATCATCTGACATTTACGAATGACGATTATGAAACCAAAGGTTCTCTGATCAAATGGAATCCGGCTGTAAAAACTCAGAAAGACAAAGATGCACTTTGGGAAGCGCTTCTGGATGACAGGATTGATGTGATCGCGACAGATCATGCACCTCATACAGCTGAAGAAAAACAGAATGTCTATACAAAATGCCCTTCCGGTGCTCCTTTGGTACAACATTCACTACCTGTGATGTTGGAAAATTACCATAATGGAAAAATTTCTTTGGAAAAGATCGTTGAAAAAATGTGTCACAATCCGGCCATCCTTTTCAGAGTGGAGAAAAGAGGTTTTGTGAGAGAAGGCTATAAGGCAGATCTTGTTTTGGTTGATGTGAATGCAGACTGGACGGTAGCTAAAGATAATCTTCTGTATAAATGTGGCTGGAGCCCTCTGGAAGGAATGAATTTACACTCTAAAGTAACCCAGACTTTTGTGAATGGACATTTGGTGTATGATAACGGGAATATTGCAGAAGAAAAATTCGGAGAAAGACTTCTTTTTGAAGTAAGAGAATAGTGCTAAGATAAAAATCAAAATAATAAAAAGGGCAAATAAAGCTATTTGCCCTTTTGTTTTCTATTAATTCAGGATTTGAAAGTAGAATCCTTATCTGAGAAAATTTTTAGTTATATTTTTTTGACCACAGATTTCTCAGATGTACACAGATGTTTGTGAATATTTGTGTACATCATTTGTGGTATTTGTGTTTAATCAACAGTGTGAAAATTTGTGTTTAAAGAACTATTTCTTCGCCTTCGCACTCATATAAAAAGTAAGTTTTCCACCGGCCACAATCTCAGAATGTTTTAAGGTGAAATTCTTAATCTCTTTTCCATTCAGAAGGATCTTTTCCACATATACATTCTTCGGACTTTGATTGATGGCTTCAATTTCAAAAGTCTTTCCGTTTTCAAGATTAAGAACCGCATGATCTATGGCCGGACTTCCAATCGAATAATCTTCAGAACCCGGAGCTACCGGATAAAATCCGAGTGAGCTTAAAATATACCACGCACTCATTTGCCCTGCATCATCATTTCCTCCAAGACCGTCGGGCGTTGCTTTATACTGCATTTCTAAAATACGGCGGATCTGAGCCTGGGTTTTCCATGGCTGTCCTGCCCAGTTGTAAAAATAGGCAACGTGATGAGCGGGTTCGTTTCCGTGAACATAGCCACCGATAATTCCTTCTCGGGTAATATCTTCTGTATCGGCGAAAAATTCATCGGGAAGATGCATAGTGAAAAGTTCATCAAGTTTTGAAGCGAATTTTTTCTTTCCGCCCATCATCTGCATTAAACCATCAGGATTTTGAGGGACAAAAAAGCTGTAGTTCCATGAGTTTCCTTCTATGAAACCCTGTCCATGAGTGCTAAGCACATCAAAATCTTTTTTGAAACTTCCGTCTGCTAATCTGGGACGCATAAATCCGGCTTTCGGATCAAAATTATTTTTCCAGTTTTCAGAACGTTTGATAAACTGATTATAAATTTCTGTTTCACCTAAATGTTTGGCCAGCTGAGCAATTGCCCAGTCGTCATAGGCATATTCCAAGGTATTGGAAACTGAAGTTCCGTTTTTCTCGGCTGGGATATAGCCCATATCGATGTAATATCCGATGCCTTCATAATCTCTTTTGTTGGCCGTTGTGATGCAGGCTTTCAATACTTCTCTAGGATCACCGGTGTAATTTCCTTTGATCACCGCATCGGCGACTACACTTACGCTGTGATAACCGCTCATACACCAGTTGTCGTTGGCATAATGGGACCATATCGGAAGCATTTTCATGGAGAACTGATCATAATGCGCCATCATTGATTTAACCATATCGTTATTTCGTTTTGGCTGGATGATATTAAAGAAAGGATGAAGTGCCCGGTACGTATCCCAGATGGAGAACGTTGTATAATTGGTGAAACCTTCCGCTTTATGGGTATTCTGATCCAAACCCTTATATTCCCCATTGATGTCCATATAAGTGGTGGGATTGATGAAAGTATGGTACATCGCGGTATAAAAGTTCGTCTTTTCTGTTTCAGAACCTTTGATAACAATTTTATTCAATTCTTTATTCCAGTTTTCCTGGGCCTTTGCTTTAATCTGATCAAAAGACAGATTGCCTGTTTCTTTTTCAAGATTTTCCAAAGCATTGGTTTGACTTACCGGGGAAATGGCCAGTTTCACTTCAACCGCTTCATTTTCCTGAGTATCGAAATCAAAATACATTTTAAGGTTTTTGCCGGCGATCTCAGGAAAGTTTTTATTCTGATCAAATTTTCTCCAGAATCCTCTGTATACCTGAGGTCCGTCAAAATTTTTCTGTCCGTATGATTTAAAAGATTTTGAAAATTTCATCGCGAAATAAACCGTTCTGGTTCTTGCCCAGCCATTGGTCTGGCGGTAACCGGTCACTGTACCGTCGTTTTCTACCCGAACGTAAGTCCATACATTTTTACCTTCATAATTATAAATTCCTGCGGTAAGGTCTAAAATAATATGGGCCTGATCAGACTTTGGAAAGGTATAGCGGTGAACTCCGGTTCTTGTAGAGGCCGTTAGTTCTGCTACAATATTATGATCATCAAGCTTGACTTTATAATATCCGGCTTCTGCTTTTTCATTTTCATGGGAGAATCTGCTTCTGTAACCGCTTTCAGGATTGGATGCGGTTCCCGAATTCAGCTGTAGTTTACCGACAGTGGGCATCATCAGGAAATCTCCAAGATCAGAATGTCCCGTTCCGCTGAAATGGGTTGAGCTGAAGCCTACGATTGTTTTGTCTTCATAGCGGTAGCCTGCACAGTATTTATAAACCTCGCCATTGTATTTTCCATTAAGTTCATATGAAATCGTATCCGTTTCCGGGCTCAGCTGAACAGCTCCGAAAGGAACGGTAGCTCCGGGATAGGTATGTCCCATTTTTTCGGTCCCGATTAAAGGATTGACGTATTGTATTAATCTTTCAAATTTTTGAGCTTTAAGAGGTAAACCAAAAAATAAAAGGAATAGAAAAACAGTTGTTCCGTGATTTTTCATTAAGGATTAATTTTCAAAGTTTAAAATTAATTAAAAATCAAAGAATAATCCGTTATCGTTGTAATTTAGAAACAATCGGATCTCTATTTAACCTGAGTTCGGGATAAGACATTTGTTTTAGATTTCAGATATCAGACTTTTTTTATGAATCTTAGTACCTGATAACGTTTCGGGATGTGGGTTTCGTGGTTCAAACCAGAAACTATTTTTACGTCCATATACTGGATCAATTTTAAACCCTGAGCAAGAGATAAGTTTTTACGCAAAGTTCTATTCTAATACCGTACAGTACAAGGAGAGCAAAGAGAGGAATCAATTTCATTGATTCGATTAAGCGGATGTTTTATACCGAGAGCTTCATCAGTGATGCAGTCACAGTCTTTGTCTTCCTCAAAACTAAACATTAACAAGATGAAACTTTGCGTGAAAAAAAACTTATCTCTTCCAAGTTTTGCAGGCGATCCCCATACTTTCAAATCCCAAATTCCGTACCTCTTATCCTGAAAACTCATAGCTCTCTAAAACCTACCTCGTAACTTTATTTTTTTTCAGAAAAACGGAAACCTATTCCGTGCAGATTTTCAATTAAAATATTTTGCTCATCTGCCAGTACTTTTCGCAACCGGGAAATAAATACATCCAGGCTTCGTCCCATAAAATAGTCATCGTCTCCCCAGATCGCTTTCAGGATATCCTGTCTTTTAACAACAATATTCTTGTGGCGGATAAAATATAAAAGCAGTTCAGATTCTCTTTGAGTAAGACTGATGCTGTTTTCCGGCTCCTGTAATGTGTAATTCTTGGGATCAAAATCATATTTACCGACTTTGTATTGTACTGGGGAAGTATCGGTTTTCTTAGTACGTTTCAGGAAAACTTCAATTTTAAGGATCAGTTCTTCGATACTGAATGGTTTTACCAGATAATCATCAGCACCGATTTTCAGCCCTTTGATCCTGTCCTCCTTTAAAGTTTTTGCAGAAATGAAAATAATGGGGATATCTGAATTTTTATTACGAATATGCTCCGCGAGTTCAAACCCGTTGAGTCCCGGCATCATAATATCCAGCAGGCAGATGTCAAAACTCTGGCTGTTGAACGCATCAAGTGCGGATCTTCCATCCGGGTAACAGTTGATGTCATAATAGCTCTCCAGGCTGTCCTGGATTAGGAAAGCTATGGTTTCGTCATCTTCTGCATATAAAATTTTAGATTTCTCCATACGTACACATGATTAAATTTAAGACGGAAAAAAGAGAGTGGTGGTAATTCCTTTATCTGCATTATTTTCAACTGAAATTTTCCAGTTGTGCTGCTGAACGATTTTTTTCACATAAAATAATCCTAATCCAAAGCCATTGACTTCCTCACTCTTTCTGGTGTTTACCCTGTAAAACTTGTCAAAAATATGAGGTATATTTTTAGCAGGAATGCCCATTCCGTTGTCTTTAAACTTTAAATATAAACCTTTTGAATCTTTATACGCCGAAATTACAATCTGAGGTTGGGTTTCACAATATTTTATGGAATTATCCAAAATGTTGTAAATGATGTTTGTAAAGTGAAATTCATCTGCCATTACGGAAAAACTGTTTTCGATGTTTAGATCGATCGTCATGTTTTCGTTATTCTGCCGGATGGTGTCAGCGATTTCCTGAATAAACGGAAGCAGTATGATTTTCTGAGGTTTCAATGACAGTCCGGAAGTGTCATTTTTAGCGATATTCAGTATTTTTTCAATATGATTATTGAGCTTGTAGCTTTGATTGATAATAATGGACGTGTAGGTCTGTAGTTTGGGATTTTCCTGCACAATATTCTGTTTGTTGAGCGATTCCGAAGCCAGAAGGATGGAAGAAAGGGGAGTTTTAAACTCATGGGTCATATTATTGATGAAGTCGCGCTGCAGTTCCGAGAATTTTTTTTGCTGAATAATGGTGTAGATAGAATAAACATAAACCAGAAGGATGATAATAAGGGCAAAAGTAAGTACATACCAAAACCGTAATGAACTGATCAGATAGGTGGTTTTATCGGGGAAACGGATGGAGAAGTAATAGATCAGATTTTTATGCTTTGGAAAATTAATCACCTTATCACTGGGACTTTCCTGATTTTTTGACATGTATTTTCCATACACCATTTTATCGCTGTGACAATTATATAAGGCATATACGTAATCTGTGTTCACCTGGAAACGGGTGAATTCTGTTTTCAAATAGTGTTCCAGTACAACAGGATGAAATTCATTATTTGTATTAACTACATAATAATCGTTGGCAATAATCTGTACCGGATTTTCAGTGAAAGAAGTTTTTCCGCCGGATAATTTTTCCGCCACTTCCATTAAGGCAATATTTACTTTCTGGTTGAATTTTTTATCTTCAAGATTATAGGCCTGCCGGGCCCACAGAAGCTGAGCTATTAAAATCCCAATAATAGCAATGAACCCCAGCGTTATAATAATATTGAGTTTTTTTATTTTCATTTCCTGAAGCAATATTATCCAAAAATATCTATTTATCTTTGATCATTAACAACTCGTTAACAAATGTTTGATAGTGATTAACAAGTTGTAGGCATTATCCGTTCTATATTTGCTATATCAAACGATAATAACCGATTCCTTTGATTTTTTATTAACTATTAAATATATACTCATGAAAAAATTACAAATCTCAGCTCTTTTAGCAGTACTTGCTTTCTCTCCGTTTTATGCCAACGTATTTCCAGGTGAAACCGCATCTATCGTAAGAACAATTGCAGATGCTATTAAATGGAAATCAGAATCTATAGACGTAGGAAACATCCCTCAGGGAAAACCAAAAACGATCAGATTCGAATTTACGAATACTTCTTCAAAACCAATCGTTATTGAAAATGTAGCTCCATCTTGTGGTTGTACAACAGCAGATTACACTAAAACGCCTATTCTTCCTGGTAAAAAAGGATTTGTAGAAGCCAGCTACAACGCAGCAGCGGCAGGAGCATTCATGAAAACCGTGAATGTGACTACAAGCGAAAGCAAAACACCTAAAACTCTTTCATTCAAAGGAGTAGTGGTTGCGTAATCAGTTTTTACAAACAGACAATCATAATAAATCCAGCAACCTTGTAATTCGTTACAAGGTTGTTTTTTTATTCCCTTTAGAATTTGCTTTGGAATCCGTGTAAAGGTTTTAAATCTTGATACTGGTAAATCAACTGTTTAAACGGTTTAATAATCGCAAGGATAAACTAAGTTTTTTGAAATGAGACAATGTTAATAAAGATAAACAAAGGCATTTCATTTAACAAAAGTAAAACAAAACATCAGAAATTTCAGAGCTTTAATTGGTTCTAAAATCGTATTTCGGAAATAAGTGAAACGCCTTTGTTTATCTTATTTTAAAGTCGCTAAAGTTAATTCTTAGTTTTTCTTTGCGTTTAAGAAAAGGCAGGCTATTTTCTCCAGCCTTTGCACATACTCAGTTTTTCCAGCCTGAAATTTATTTTTTTATCTCTGCAAAAGAGAATCACTATTTATAACATTATTATTTATCCCATTATTTTAAATGGCATGAATTCAATATTTAGTATTTTTAGGAAAAAATAAGATCATATGAATTTATATACACAGCCAATGTTGCGCGAAGGTGCATTACAGGATAAAGTTGCTATTGTAACGGGAGGCGGAAGCGGACTCGGAAAAGCAATGACTAAATATTTTCTGGAACTGGGAGCAAAAGTGGTGATCACTTCCCGTAATCTGGAAAAACTACAAGGAACTGCAAAAGAACTGGAAGAGGAAACCGGAGGAAAAGTCCTGTGTGTAGCATGTGACGTGAGAAACTGGGATGAGGTGGAAGCAATGAAAGAAGCTGCATTAAAAGAATTCGGAAGAATTGATATTCTTTTAAACAATGCAGCAGGAAACTTTATCTCACCAACAGAGAGACTGACGCATTCAGCTTTTGATTCTATTTTGGATATTGTTTTAAAAGGAACAAAAAACTGTACCCTTTCTATCGGGAAACACTGGATCGATTCTAAAAGTCCGGGAACCGTTTTAAATATTGTAACCACTTACGCCTGGACAGGATCTGCTTATGTAGTTCCTTCAGCCTGTGCAAAAGCAGGAGTTCTGGCTATGACCAGATCTTTGGCGGTAGAATGGGCAAAATATGGAATCCGTTTCAATGCAATTGCACCGGGACCTTTCCCTACGAAAGGAGCGTGGGACAGATTGCTTCCGGGAGATCTTCAGGAAAAGTTCGATATGAGGAAAAAAGTTCCTTTGAGAAGAGTGGGAGAACATCAGGAGCTTGCGAATCTTGCGGCTTATCTGGTTTCAGATTATTCAGCTTATATGAATGGGGAAGTCGTGACTATAGACGGTGGCGAGTGGCTTCAGGGAGCTGGAGAATTCAATATGCTTGAAGATATTCCAAAGGAAATGTGGGATGCATTGGAAGCAATGATCAAAGCGAAAAAGACAAATTAATTTTTGATTTCAACATTAAGGCATTTAGATTATTAGCCTTTAAAGATTAATTAAGAATATCTTCAATATTTTAAGCTTGGGTTTCATTTTGCCGGAGGCAAATTCTTAAAAGATCTTGAATAAAGCAATTTACTCAACTTCTTAATGTTTAAAAAATCAAAATTTAGATGAGCTTTCAATAGTTTACAATAAACAAAAAAACATAAAAACACCCCGGACTTGTAACGATTCCGGGGTTTTTTATAACTTATCATAGAAATAGTATAAATTATACCCAATGAATTATAAACTTCCAGGCCTTGTAGCAGCAGCGGCAATATTCCTTTTTTCAGGATCTGCTTTAGCACAGGAAACACCCAAATACAGTTATGTAGAGGCATTCAAGCCCTTCTTTTACCCTCAGACCGGGACAGAAACCCGTTCTGCAAGCGGACAGCCGGGACATGCTTACTGGCAGAATTCAGCAGATTATGATCTGAATGTAAGCCTTAACGAAGCGAAAAATGAAATCACCGGAACCGCTGATATCACTTATACCAATAACAGTCCGGACCAATTGGGTTTCCTATGGTTGCAGCTAGATCAGAATTTATTTGCAAAAGATTCCCGTGGAAATGCGGTAGTTCCCCCATCAGGGAGCAGAAACGGAGCTCGTGGTGAAGAGCTGGAAGGCGGTTATAAAATTAAATCAGTAAAACTGGATGGTAAAGACGTAAAATATACCATTACGGATACCAGAATGCAGATTGATCTTCCAAAAGAACTGAAATCTAAAGGAGGAGTTGCTAAAATTAAAATCGAATATACCTTTATTTCTCCTGAATATGGATCCGACAGAATGGGCGTTCATACAACGAAAAACGGGAAAATATTTACCATAGCCCAATGGTATCCGAGAATGTGTGTATATGATGATGTGATGGGTTGGAACACCCTTCCTTACGTTGGAGCATCAGAGTTTTATCTGGAATATGGGCATATTTCTGCGAATATTACAGTTCCTGCCAATCATTATGTGGTAGCATCCGGGGAGCTCTTGAACTCTAAAGAAGTCTACAGCAAAGAAGAAAATGACCGTTGGGAGAAGGCAAGAAATAGTGATAAAACAGTAATGATCCGTCCGGAATCTGAAATCGGGAAAAACCAGGCTTCAGGGACTAAAACATGGAAATTTAAAATAGACCAGACCCGTGATTTTGCATGGGCTTCATCACCGGCATTTATTCTGGATGCGGCAAAAATAAACCTTCCAAGTGGTAAAAAATCTGTGGCTATATCAGCTTATCCGGCAGAAAGCGCAGGCGAAAAGGCGTGGGGAAGATCTACAGAATATACAAAAGCAGCCATAGAACATTATTCTCAGAAATGGTACGAATACACTTATCCCGCAGCAACCAATGTAGCCGGAAATGAAGGCGGAATGGAATATCCGGGAATTGTGTTCTGCCATATGGATTCTGCGGGTGAAGATCTTTGGGGAGTTACGGATCATGAATTCGGGCACAACTGGTTCCCAATGATCGTAGGTTCCAATGAAAGACTGTTTGCATGGATGGATGAAGGCTTCAATACCTTTATCAACGAGTTATCCACAAAGGCTTTTAACAACGGAGAATACTACACCAAGAAAAATATTGCCAAAGCCGGAGGCTTTATGATGGGTGATAATCTTGAGCCGATCATGGTGGGTCCTGATAATATGAAGGAAAGAAGCATCGGAGCTTTGGCTTACTTTAAACCGGGAATGGGACTGCAGATTTTAAGAGAAACGATTTTAGGCCCTGAAAAATTCGATAAAGCTTTCAAAACGTATGTTGACAGATGGGCGTTCAAACATCCTACACCATGGGATTTCTTCCATACGATGGAAAATGTTTCAGGAGAAGAACTAAACTGGTTCTGGAGAGGATGGTTTATCAATAAATGGAAGATCGATCAGTCTGTAAAAGACGTGAAATATGTGAATGGCGACTTTAAAAACGGAGCTCAGATCATTGTTGAAAACCTTGGTCAGTTACCGATGCCAACTACGGTTCAGGTAAAATTCAAAGATGGGACAAAGCAGGTCATGAAAATCCCGGTTGAGGTCTGGAAGCGTAATACGGAATGGCTGCTCAAAGTGAATTCAACTAAAGAAATTGATGAGGTGATGTTGGATCCGGATTCTATGATTCCTGATGTGAATATGAAAAATAATATCTGGCCTTCAGCACAACCAAAAACGGTTGAAAAGGTGAATACAAAAGAGTTTGCAGGGACATATGGTACTAAAAGTGATGCCATCAAACTGGTTTTTACCGATAAAAACGGTCAGCTTTATTTCAAAGCAGGAAACCAGCCGGAGGTTCCTCTTGAATATGCAGGAGACAATCAGTTTACTTTAAATGAATCCGGCATAACACTGGCATTTAGCAAGGATAAAAAGGATCTTGTCTTTAAGCAGGCCGGAAGAGAATATAAATTTACCAAAGAATAAAACAGAGCTTATTCCTATTGAGAGGCCTGAACTTCATTTGAAGTTCAGGTTTTTTATGAGTAAGGAAGAGGGATAGACGTGAATGGTCAATTTTGCTGCGCAAGTGAAATGTGAAATCCTCCAACCCTGATTCCCGCATCACAAAACTCTCGAACCCGAACCCCGCAACTTCCTCCAAAAATTAACACTAACCTCCATCACCTCTCACAAAGATGTCCTATTTTTGTTATTATAATTTAAACATAGGATTATGAATTTCAGATTTTCAATCTTATCCCTGTTGTTTTTTGCACTGGGATTTTCGCAGGATCTTAAAGTGATGAGTTTCAATATCAGGCTGCAGGTAACTTCAGATAAGGAAAATGCCTGGACAGAAAGAAAACAGGATGCTGTGGATTTATTAAATTATTATCATCCCGATTATTTCGGCGTTCAGGAAGCACTTCCCGAGCAGATGAAAGATATAAAAGCCGGCCTTAAGAATTACGAATATGTAGGTGTAGGAAGAGATGACGGAAAAGAAAAAGGAGAATTTTCAGCTATTTTTTATGATACGAACAGACTCCAGATCGTAAAATCCGGAACATTCTGGCTTTCGGAAACGCCGGAAACACCTTCCAGAGGATGGGATGCTGCGCTTAACAGAATCTGTACCTATGCGTTTTTTAAAGATAAAAAATCAAAGAAAGAATTTCTGGCGATGAACCTTCATTTTGATCATATTGGAAATGTAGCGAGAGTGAAATCCTCTGAACTTATTCTGAAAAAAATCAAAGAGATGAATCCTAAAAATCTTCCGGTCACTTTAACCGGAGATTTTAATTTAACTGAAGATTCCGAGCCTATAAAAATCCTTTCGAAGAATCTGGATGACAGCTTTTATCATTCACAGACTAAACCTTACGGACCCAAAGGAACGTTCACAGGTTTCAATGTCAATGAGGTTCCAAAAGACAGAATCGATTATATTTTCGTGAAAGGTTTTAAAATAAAGTCCCAGAGACATATCAATGACAGAAGAGAAAACCTGCTGTATCCATCGGATCATTTTCCGGTATTGGCAGAGCTTTCGTATTAATTCTGGAATCAGTTTACCGGAAAATCAACTTCAAATCCAATTCCTCTCAGGGATTGGATTTTTATTTTGGGATCATTCATGAAATATTTCCGCAGACGGCTTATAAATACATCAAGGCTTCTTCCCGTGAAATAATCGTTCGTTTCCCAGAGACTATCCAGAATATCATCCCTTTTGATCATGGTTCCGTTATATTTTAGAAGATACAGAAGAAGTTCCCGTTCTCTGATCGTAAGCCGTACATTGCCCTCAGGATGGGAAAGCAGTAGTTTTTCTGTATCAAAATAATAGTCCCCTATTTTGATCTGCGCCGGAGTGTTTGGCTGGGTTCTTTTAAGGATATTTTTAATTCTCAACACCAGCTCTTCCGGATCGCAGGGTTTGGCAATATAATCGTCTGCTCCGATCTTCAGGCCCATCAGGCGGTCTATTTTCTGATTTTTGGCCGTGAGGAAAAGCAGGGGGAAATTATTTTTCTCCTTTAAAATCATTTTGGCTAAAGAAAAACCATCAATGGAAGGCATCATAATGTCCAAAATTCCAATGTGAAAAGGGAAATCAGTGCTTAAAAGACCAACAACGTCTTCAGGATTCTGAAACCACGTTACTTCAAAATCCTCCAGTTCCAGATACTGTTTCAGGATCATCCCGAAATCCGGGTCGTCTTCTGCTAAAAGGATCTTAGTTTTCATAAGGAACAGATATTTTAAAGGTCGTTTCGGTTTTAGGAAGGCTGGAAACTTCTATGCTGCCACCGTATTTCGTGACGATCTTTTTCACAAAATAAAGCCCCAGTCCCAATCCTTTGGTGTTGTGAATATTATTAGACTGGATTCTGTAGAATTTTTCAAAAATGTGGGCAAGTTCCTTTTTCTCAATGCCGCAGCCATTGTCGCTGATCTCTATTTTGAGGGTTTGAGAAGAATTATTGATATTGATTTTCACATCGGAAGCTCCGTACTTTACACTGTTCTCACAAAGATTTTTGATGAGCGTTTCCATAAGATGCTGGTCAAAAGGAAGCTCATCTGTGATTTTATTGGACAAATCAAAATTGATTTCAGGATAAGTGAAGGCGAGATCCTGCACAAAAAAACTCCAGTCTTCCGGTTGTATCGAAAGAACTTCCTCAGAAGTTTCGTCTTTGTGGAGCTGAATCATCAGGTTTTCCAGACGATTGATCTGCCGGTCGATGAGGGGCAGTGTTTCAGGATTCCATTCTTTTTTTAAAGTTTTTGAGGCTATTTTTAAAGTGGCGATCGGCGTTTTGAATTCATGGGAAATATTATCCACAACGGTGTGGAGAACTTCTACCTGTTTCTGCTGGCGGGCCAGATTTTTAACGGTGAAAATGTAAAGTAAGAGCACACTGGCAAGGATGGCAGCACAGCATATGGTGAGCAGGGCAAGCTCTTTAAATATGATGGTTTTGATGTTTAAAATCTCGAAACCGGTATTGCTTTTCAGAATAAAAGAGTCATTTCTGCCGGGAGTGTCATCATTAGTCGTGGATCTTGATGTAGTTTCCCATTTACCTGTATTGGAAATTTTAGGATTGGAAACTTTGTTTCGGGTTTCATACAGGGTGATCGGCTGATCAATCAGGCTCGTGCTGTCAGGAATGTAAATAATGGAAATATATTCTGTTTTGGTAGCAATTTTATAGCCTTCTTTTTTAAAACTTGCATCTACGTAGTCGCTGAGATGCTTTTCATTTTCCTTTCTGTTTTTTTTAAAGTACTCCAGAAAATCTTTTTTACTGATCTTTTTATCATGATATCGGATTAAAATCTTCTGAATAGTATCATCTGTTCTGCTTTTGATGCCACCCAGATCTTCCAGTCTGTCGGTATAGTTGGTAAGTCTTGCATGAACATCTCTGTAGATCTCCCGTTCCTTTACCTGATACGTCTTGTACATAAAATACGCCTGTATCCCAAGCAGAAGCAGGAACAGGGCCGCGAAAAGAGCAATAAGATTTTTGCTTTTGGTGATCATTGAAACAAAGATAAAAACTTTAGGCTTCCCCTTGCTGGCATTAACCCATCATTAACCTTCCATTAACCGAAATTCTCTCTGTAAATACTGAATTTTGAACCGGAAAGCAGAGTCACATCCATGCTTTTCAGAATCAATTATGTATAAAGTTTTTCTTTTACTGCTGTTTCCAATAATGCTGTCGGCCCAGACGAAGATTATTAAAGGTTCAGTGACGGATACCGGGAGTAGCAAAATATCTTCCGCGGATATCACCGTTTATAATTTAAAAAATGAACTGATCAAAACACTGAAAACTGATCAGAACGGTTATTTCAGTGTAGAAGGGATCTCGGGTGATTCCATAAAAATAGCCGTCAAAAAAACAGATTATGCTCCGTTTGAAAAAATAGTGGATCTGCAAAAAGGGAATGAATTTTTAAAAATCATCCTTAACAAAGAAACTCAGGAAATAGAAGCCGTCGTAATGACCAAGCAGAAACCGGTAGTCACTAGAAAAGTAGACCGCCTGGAATTCAATGTGGAAAACAGTAATGTCTCTTCACTAAACGCATGGGAAATCTTAAAGAAAACGCCCAATGTAACGATCAACAATGATGTGATTGCCATCAAAGGAGGTACGGGGATTTTGGTGACCATCAATGATAAAAAAGTAATGCTGACCGGAGATGAGCTCAAAAACTTTCTTGAAAATACACAGGGAGATGAAATCAAATCGGTAGAAGTGATTACCAATCCGCCTGCAAAATATGAAGCCTCCGGCAGCGCAGTCCTGAATATCGTCATGAAGAAAAATAAGATTGAAGGTTACCGCGGGATTGTTTCCTCAAAATACGTTCAGACCCAATATGCAAAAGGAGTAACAGGCGTGTCCCAATATTACAAAAAGGATAAACTTTCATTAATGGGGAGCTATTACAGAGGTTTCGGAACCTATTACCGTGAGGGGACTGATTACGTCAATTACCAGGAAAGCCAGACCAGATGGGTGAGTACCATGAACCGGAAAGATAAAAATAATGCACAGAATACTCTCAACTTCAATGCGGAATATGAAATTGACAGCCTGACGAATCTGAGTCTGAATTACTCAGGATTCTTCAGTCCGAAATCTTTTGGAACTTATGTGGTGCCTACATTGATCTACAACAGTCAGAATATGGCTGAGTCCGATTATACCACCATTAATGATCATCAGTCCAGAACGATCAATAATTCACTGAGTTTTCAGATCGACCGAAAATTGAATAAGAAAAGCAGTCTTTCATGGATCAGTTATTTTACAGGAAACAATGTGGATAAATACCAGAATGTGCTTACCCATCTGAATTTTGCAGGTGAGACACCCAAGGATGATAATTTCTTTACCCAAAATAAAGCCGATGTCAAATTATATTCCACACAGGCCGATTATCAGTGGAAAGATAAAAAGCTGGAGGTGGAATCCGGAGTGAAATACAGTTTTGTGAAAACAATGAGCGGACTGGATTTTTCAGACAACGAAAACGGAATTCTGCAATTGCGTCCTGAGAAAAGCAGTCTGTTTGATTACAAAGAGCATAATTTTGCAGTCTATTCTTCACTGGCCTACAATCTCGGAAAGTGGAATTTTAAAGGAGGCCTCCGTGCAGAAATGACAGACCTGGAAGGTGTAGTTTCCGAACCTTATGAGCGAAATAAGAACAATTATTGGAACCTCTTTCCTACATTTTATGCACAATATACGACCGAAAGCAAGCATGAATTCGGGTTCTCTTATGGCAAAAGGATCAGCAGACCTTCTTATTCATGGCTGAATCCGGCGAAATCGTACTATAATTTATTTTCCTATTATCAGGGAGATCCAAAACTGAAAGCGACCATCATTCACAATCTGAATCTTACGTATTCGTGGAAAGGCTGGAATCTGGATCTGTATTACCGGAAAGAGATTTATCCGTCTATGGAAATTTCATTTCAGGAACCAAGTACGAACAATCTGATTTACTATTTCACCAATATTGAAAAAGGACAGGCTTTTGGAGCAAGTCTGTACAAAAGTTTCCAGATCAAACCGTGGTGGACACTTATCCTTTCTGAAAATCTGGAACACAACGAAAATTATTTCAAAGGAATGGATGATCTCCTGTATAAAAATAAAGTGTGGAACTGGGTATCGAATGTTTCAACAGCTGTTACTTTAGATAAAAGCAATGACTGGAAAATGGAGGTGGGACACAAATATTATTCACCTGGAATACAGGGAACTTTTACGATCTCCAGCGCATGGTCTGCTTATTTTGTGATGAACCGTAAATTCTTTAATAAAAAACTGGAAGCCTCATTTATTGTCAATGATATCTTCAGAACCATGGGACAGAAGATTAGTACGAAATATGCCAATCAGGACAATTACTTTCTGGATTATGGAGATACGCAGGGATTTACGCTTTCACTGAAATTTAATTTTGGGAACCAGGCGGTGAAGAATGCTAAAACGATTAAGAAGACGGATGAACAGGATAGATTGTGATCGGGTTTCGTGTTACGGGGTGGGAGAGTGGGAGCGTTTTTGAGTTATGAGATTCGAATTTTGAAATCTGTCAGTCCGGAAAGATTAAATAAAGATCAAGTTGTTGTAAATCAATATTTTGTTGCCGCAAGTGATGAGTGTGACGATGTCTGAAATCTGAAGTCTCATATCTGAAATCTTTAAAAAAATAAAAAATTAATAGCTATAAAACATTATTATAAAAGAAATGACTGCCCGGTGTTACATTTTCGCTAATTTTGATACTTATTTTTAAAAATTAGAGATATGAAACGATTTCTTTATGCTCTGGCAGTGACTGTTTTGATGCAGCAAATTTCTGCGCAGGAGCTTTATATGCCGAGGAATATTAAAAAAGCCTATGAAAAAGGTACCCGGGATATTTCCGGTGCGCCAGGCAAAAACTATTGGCAGAATAAAGGAATTTATAATGTTGATGTAAAAGTGGATGCCGGAACGAAGACTGTTTCAGGAAAAGAAACCATCACCTATACTAATAACAGCCCGGACGAACTTCCTGAACTGGCCATCAGATTTGTGAATAACCTCCACAAACCGCAGTCACCGAGATCAGGAACGGTGTCTAAAGATTTCCTGTCTTCAGGTCTTCATATCAAATCGTTCGTGGTAAACGGCGAAAAATATGCCGTAAACAGCGATGACTGGGGAACGGTAGAAAAAGTAAAACTGAATAAATCCCTTAAAGCCGGATCTAAAACAGAGATCAAAATAGAGTGGGAATATCCACTTTCCGTTCAGAGCGGAAGGGAAGGTCAGATAGATCCCGAAACTTTTTATGTAGCTTATTCTTTCCCTAGAATTTCGGTGTACGATGATTACAATGGTTGGGATATGCTTCCTCATTCGGACAGACAGGAGTTTTATAACGACTTTAATGATTATAACTTTACCATCTCTGCTCCGAAAAATTTCGTGGTTTGGGCTACAGGAGATTTTTTGAACCCGGATGCCGTACTTCAGCCGGAATATTTAAAAAGATACAAAGCTTCCATTAAAAGCGATAAAGTAATACAAATTGCTTCCGAGCAGGAGATGAGGTCCGGAAAAGTAACCAAGCCTAATAAATGGAATGTTTGGAAATTCAAAGCGAATCATATCACGGATTTCTGTTTTGCACTAAGCAACCATTATGTTTGGGACGCAGCAAGTGTTCAGTTGAAATCAAAAAGAGCAAGTGTTCAGTCAGCCTATAAAACAGGAGCAAAAGATTTTGAACAGTATGTAGAGTGGATGCGTTATAATATGGACTGGTTTTCAAAGAAATGGCCGGGCGTGGAATATCCTTATAATGTGATGACTGCTATTCAGGGATATGCAGATATGGAATATCCAATGATGATCAACGATACCAGTATTCCTGATGATCTTCGTGATGCAAGGCTTACGGCAGATCATGAGATTGCCCATACTTATTTCCCTTTTTATATGGGAATTAATGAAACCCGTTATGCTTTTATGGACGAAGGTTGGGCGACGACTCTTGAATACCTGATCGGAATTGATGAAAACGGTGAAGATGCAGCGAAAGAATTCTATAAAAACTTCCGCGTTAAAAAGTGGATCAAAGATCCTTCTGCCGAACAGGATCAGCCGGTTATTACGATGAGTACTCAGGTAAGTGGTGCGGGATACGGAAACAATTCTTATGTAAAAGCATCCCTGTCTTATCTTGCATTGAAAGATTATTTAGGAGACGATCTGTTTAAAAAAGCGCTTCTTCATTATATGGATAACTGGAATGGAAAACATCCTGTGCCGTGGGATTATTTTAATTCAATGAATACAGGTTCAGGGAAAAATCTGAACTGGTTCTTTCAAAACTGGTTTTATACCAACAATTATATTGATTTAAAAGTTGCCGGTGCCTCACAGCTTAACGACCTTCTTACCGTGAATGTAGATAATGTAGGCGGATTTGCAATTCCTTTTGATGCCGTACTTAATTACGAAGACGGATCCGTGGAAAAGCTTCATTTCTCACCCGGAATCTGGGAGAAAAACCAGAAGCAGACAGATCTTACCGTTCCTATTAAAAAGAAAGTGAAATCTGTGACTTTAGACGGAGATATCTTTATGGATTATACGCCGGATAATAACACAAGAGCATTATAAAACAAAAAATATTGAGTTAAATATTTCTAATTTCGAATTATTTGATCTGTACAATAATAAAGAGCCTGAATGTAAAATCCAGGCTCTTTTTATGTAAAGTTAATTTGGTGTGTATTATCTTAATCCAGCTCTTGGACCAGCTGCAGCCACTACAGCCTGCATTCTTGTTTTTTGGTTCGCAGAGAACATAAACATAGCTTTGTCATCCACATAATCCATATAATTCATAAACATCTGAGAGCGGCTCACTCCTCCGCAAACTTTGTTTAAAGGATATGATGGAGTTCCAAAGTTAGGACCAGGAGAAGCTGGCGTGTCATTAGAATAATCTGTCTGACAACCTGTATTAGACGATCCCCACAGGTGAGGTAAGTTTAAATAGTGACCTACTTCGTGTGTAACTGTTCTTCCTAAATTAAACGGAGCAGAAGCACCTGTTTTTCCTATGTATTGATAGCCTATTACAAGACCGTCATACCATAATCCTGCAGATTCAGGATAGTAAGCGTATCCTAATGTTCCAGGCTGGCTATCCTCGTCAAGGATAGAATTAACAACCCAGATATTCATATTTTTTGTAGGGTCAGTAGCATTAATACCGCCGGTAGTTGATTTTTTCATTTCTTCAAGATCAGATCTCCAGCCTGTTTTTGTGCTTTGCTTACGGTTGGTGGCTACCAGCTTGAAGCTGATTTTTACATTGCCGGCAGCAGAAGGTTGAAACGCTGCAGGTATTTTATTGATGTCGGAATTGGTAGCACCGTAATCTGCATTCAGTACTGCAATTTGTTCTGCGATTCTTGCATCAGAAACATTTTGGGAAGAAGTATTGTAGATTACATTGAAAACAACAGGGATTTCAACGGTTCCGTCTGCAAGTACTTTACCCATAGAAAGATCTCTTAAAAAATTTTCAGATTGTAATTCGTTAGCTTCGAATCTGGCCCTTAATGCAGGATCGCTTTTCAGCGCTTTTTCTCTTATGAGATCAGAAGGGCAGGCTCTTTTTGATGCAGTCATACCGGAAGCAGTCCCGGGATCCTGTGATGCATCCTCCTGATTGGAAATAGTATCATTGTTACAGGCGGACATGAAGCTCAGGACAAGAGCTCCAAATAATAGCTTTTTCATATATAAATTATTAATGGTTTGGTCTTCAAATTTATATTATAAAAAATTAATAAACAAGATATTTTGAAAAATATTTAAATATTTTTCATTTAATAGTTGTTGTTGTTGAATATTATGTATGTTTTTTGTTGTTTAGTTGAATTTTAATCAAATCACTAATGTGTGTCTAATTATTTTATCTCTTAATTTGTTTTTGTTGAAAATAATTATGCAAATTGTTCAAAATGATTTATATTTTTAAGTATAAATTTCACTTTTCAATCCACCTGCAATTTCCTTGAAAATTAGTTCTGTGACGGTGGTTTTCTGATGAATGCTTTTGAATCTTATCGATGTGGTGATAAATCTGGTTCACTATAAAACAAAAAGCCTGAATAGAAGATTCAGGCTATTATGGGTAAAATTAATTAATATGTTATCTTAATCCGGCTCTTGGACCATTTGTTGCTACTACAGCCCGCATTCTTGTTTTTTGGTTGGCAGAGAACATGCACATAGCTCTGTCATCTACGTAATCCATATAATTCATAAACATTTGAGAGCGGTTTATCCCTCCGCAAACTGCATATAGAGGATAGCTTGGTTCATCAAAGTTAGGGCCGGGAGAAGCGGGAGTGTCAGCAGAGAAGTCTGTCTCACAGCCATTGTCGGATGATCCCCAAAGGTGAGGAAGATTTAAATAGTGGCCTACTTCATGGGTAGCGGTTCTTCCTAAATTATAAGGAAAGGTAGCGCCTGTTTTCCCTACATAACGGTAGTCTAAAACAACCCCGTCATCCTCTAATCCTGCATCCTCCGGATAGTAAGCATATCCCAGTGTTCCGGGCTTATTCTTGTTGTCCAGAATAGAATTCACGACCCAGATATTCAGATTTTTGGTAGTATCTGTAGCGTCGATTCCTCCATTAGCTGAGTATTTCATTTCATCCACTGTAGATTTCCATGCTGTCTTTGAACTTTGTTTGCGGTTGATTTTTACTAATTTAAAGCTTATTTTTACATTGCCGGCAGCGGCAGGTTGGAATTCTGTAGGGATGTCGCCGATATCAGAATTAGTAGCACTGTAATCTGCATTCAATACAGCGATTTGTTCTGCGATTCTTGCATCAGAAATATTCTGGGCAGTCGTATTATAGATAACATTGAAGATAACCGGGATTTCAACCGTTCCGTCTGCGAGTACTTTACCCATTGCTAGGTCTCTTGAAAATTTTTCAGTCTGTAATTCATTTGCTTCAAATTTAGCCCTTAATGCCGGATTATTTTTAAGTCTTTCCTGTCTGATCAGATCAGAAGGACAGCTTCTTTTCAAAGCGGTAGTACCGGATGGTATACCCGGATCTTGGGATAGGTCTTCCTGGTTAGCAATGTTGTCGCTGTTGCAGGCAGACATGAAGCTGAGTAATAGAGCTCCAAAGAGTAAATTTTTCATAATATATTGTTATGGTTTGCGTTCCAAAATTATATTATAAAAAAATATGATGCAAAAAAAACCAGCCGGTTATCGGTTAACTGTTAATTATTGATTACGATTAGTGAATATAATGTATGTTTTTACTGTTTTTGTTAAATTTTAATTATTTACTTTTTTATCGTTTACGTTGATTCAAATAATTAAATAAAATATTCTAATTAATTGATATTTTTAATTACAGTCTCTTTTTGTTAACCTGCAAAACCGTTTTTAATAGCAAATACAGCCAATCCTACACGCGTTTTCAAATCTAATTTATCACAAAGCTGGTCACGGTAGCTTTCTACTGTTCTCGGACTGCAGCACATTCTGTCTGCAATTTCCTTATAACTCAATTCTGTGACGGTGTATTTCAGGAATTCTCTTTCACGGTCTGAGATTCTTATGGCGTTTTCCGTTTCCTTGTCCTTGTTAAGGTTGGAGAAAATGATTTTTGAGGCCCATTCAGGATAGAAAAAACCGTCTGAATTCAATTTTGTTAAGGCCGTTTCCAGGTCTTTGGGATGGGTGTTTTTCAGCAGATATCCTTTTGCTCCGTTTTTAATCATCTTGATCACGCTGTTGTCGTCGCCCTGCATGCTCAGTGCCATTACTTTGATGTCCGGATGATTCTTAGTCAGCCATGCAGCGGTTTCAAAGCCATCCATGATCGGCATACTGATATCCAGCAGAATGATATCCGGGATTTTGCCGTTATTTTCAAATTTTTCAATCAGATCTTTCCCGTTTTCACATACGTAGATCACTTCAAAATCACTGAAATTTCCAATGATTCCTTCTAATGCTTTAGCGATAAGAACGTGGTCGTCAACAATCACTATTGTTTTTTTCATGGCTGTTTTTTTAAAATAATATTGAGGGTGGTTCCGGTATTTTCCTTGCTTTCCAGACTGTAGTCGGCACCTATGATTGCCGCTCTGTTTTTCATATTGGTCAGGCCAATACCGTTGGATTTTATTTTCGTGCTGTCGAATCCTATGCCGTCATCTTTAAGGTTGAGTTCCCAAAGAATGTCGTCCGAAGTATTCAGATTGATGAAGATATTTTTACAGTGCGCATGTTTGATGCTGTTCTGAATAAACTCCTGTGTAATCCTGAGCAGGACATTTTTGTGGACAAATCCGAGGTCGAGCTGCTTAAAATTATGTTCAAAAGTGACATGGCATCTCTTAAATGTATTGGTATTGTCTACCTCTTCCTGGATCAAAGTTACAATTTCCTTTTGGTTGATGTTGTCATCTGTCAGTGTTTTTGAAAGGCTTCTCAAATCCTGCAGAGACTGGTTGATAATCTGCGAAACCTGATCGATTCTTTCGCTTACCTCAGGAACCCGGTTTTCGTAGAGGAGCTGTTGGGTATAAAGGCTTACCAATGTCAGTTTCTGGCCGATATTATCGTGAAGTTCACGCCCGATCTGCTGCATCGTTGCCTGCTGAATTTCAAGCTGGGTAGCCAGAATTTCACGCTTGTGAATTTCATTTTTTACTTCAATTTCATTCATATACTCTCTCTTCCTCTGCTTGTACTTTCTGATGTATACCATGACGGCAGCTACAAACAGCACAAAGAAGATGTTGAATAGAATGATGGTTATTATGAGCTCCGTTTTCCCCATATGAATGAAATTGAGAATAAAAGATACATTGTAATTCCGGTGATCAGAAAATAATTGAAGTACATATCCCACAATTCTTTATACTTAGCCAGAAGACTGAAAAATGTCCAGAAAGGCAGAGTTCCGATATAAAATAAAGTTACCCCTAAATTAATATAAAACATTTTATTTCTGCTGAAGTTTAAAATTTCAGTTGAATTAATCTGTTTGTAGTACTCCATGATCACCAGTATCATGAGCATAAGGCATCCAAATGTATAGTTGAAAGAGAAAATAATCTTTTTCGTGGTAAAGAATATTTCACTGGGCAAAAATGATAATAAATACAGTCCTGATAAGGTATAGAAAAGTTTAGGCCTTTCCAATGATTTGGCGGCATAGAGCCAGTAAAAGAAAAGAAACTCAACAGGAATGACAAAATAATTGAAAAACTTGGGCTTATCATACTCTATCAGATGATGGCCCCATTTTCCCATTACTTCACACAAAAACATAAGAATAAGATAAAAAGAAAAATACTTCCAATATCTGTCCGTATTACCACGGTTATAGTAAATAATGGATATTAAGGCAGCAAGTCCTTCTATCCATATTAGGGATTCCTGAAGTATCTTCTGAAAATCAGTCATGTTTCTTATCGGGTGAAAATATATTATTAATTAGGAAACTGTTCAACTTTTGTATCGTGTGGCGGAGATAATGTCCCGTGATTTTCTGCAATAGTATCTGGTGGAAATGTATCGTCATCACCGTCACCTTTTGATGCCATAGCGAGAGATCTTCCACTATTTAAAGGGCAAAAGTCGTAGTCAAGCATTTCACCGTTTTCATCTGCCTTTTTCAGGGTAGGGATCATGACCAGGGTGTGTCTCTCTGCATATTCTCTTTCTACCGGATGGTTTTCCATAATGCCCCAGTCTTCCGCTTTTGGATAGGCTGCATAGTAAAATCTAATGCCCAGATCAGTTTCAGAAACATCAGGATTCACTTTGGCTGCCTCATTTTCTATGCACGCAATAAATTTTTTCAACTTAGGAAGGTCAAACCATATGGCGTGGGAGTCGGTGATTCCCAATTCTTTATTTACGGCCTGCATCTGGTTGTCTCTGTAGTTGGAAATCAATTTCTGTACAAGCTCTGAAGCAATGGTGTTTGTTCCAGAAACGGCTTCAAGGGTTCCGTCCTCTAAAGTAGGTTTTGTTTTCATAACGTTAGTTTTATAAAAGAATGTTAGTTAGTAGTGCAAATTTCGTAATTTTTTATGTTAAGTAGTATGTGTTTTTTCCCCTTAATTTTCCGTGTTTTTACGGATTGCAAATTAGACTATAAAACCATAAAGTCCCCAAATAATTTGAGGACCTTATGGTTTGTATGGTTGTTATCTTTATAATAATCTCAATCCGGCTCTTGGACCGTTAGCAGAGACGGCAGCCTGCATTCTGTCGTTTTGTTTTTTTGTGAACATGAATAAGGTCGTTTCATCAGAATAATCCATATAGTTCATGAACATGGTAGAACGGGATACTCCGCCGCATGTTTCCATTTTAGGATAAGAAGGCACGCCTCTGTGGTTGGTGATCTGTTGTGGAGTATCGTCTACAAGGTCATTTCCACAGTTAGCATCACCCCAGATATGTCTAAGGTTAAGGTAGTGTCCTACTTCATGTACCGTTACTCTTCCTTTATTGTGAGTGGCTACCGGTCCGCCTTCACCTACATATTCGTCCATCATGACAACTCCGTCATTCCAAAGACCTGCAGATTCGGGGAAAGTAGCATATCCAAGTACATATCCGGTTTGGTATGGCATGTAGTTTACGACCCAGATGTTCAGGTATTTAGCAGGATCTGTAGCATTGATTCCTCCTGTTGAGGTTTTTTTCATATTATCATTAGGAGCCCAGTTGGAAGTAGTTGTAGATTTTCTGTTGATCTGAGCCAGTCTGAATTTGATCTTCGTATCTCCGGCATTCACAGGCTGAAATGCAGCCGGAATATTAGAAACATTAGCATGAGTTGAAGCAAAAGCTTTGTTCAGTACGTCGATCTGAGAATTGATTCTTGCATCAGATACATTATTCGTTGAATTGGTGTATAAAACATTGAAAATTACCGGGATTTCTACGCTGCCGTCAGGAAGTACTTTGCCTATTTTCTTTTGCTCAATATAATCTGCGGTGTTATTTTCGATCTGAAGCATACGCTGTGCTGCATCAGGGTTCTCTGAAAGGAATTTTTGTCTTACTAAGTCCGAGCCGCAAATCGCTGCTGATTTGTCTGCCATGGCAGGTTGGTCCGGGGTTGTGTTTTCCGAGCCTAGATTCTCGGATTCGTTGTTACACGATACGAAAAGAGTAATCAATACTCCTAATACTGCTTTTTTCATAATATAAATGGTTTGTGGTTTAAATGTATCACAAATGTATGAAAAATATGTATTGATTGATTATTATGTGGTATTTTAACGTTATTTATTGTTAAATCAATATTTTTATGAGATTTAAATTATTCGTTAAAATATTTGTTTTATTGAAATATTTTAACCATTATATTAATATATAAAATTGATAGACTATATCTTTGAAATTCCTCGAAAAATAATAATTGATGTTAAAAGCAAAAAAAAACCGGAGAAAAAATCTCCGGCCTGTGTGATTAGATGCAAGGATATCTTTTTGGATCCCTGCAGATATTTCCGTTCGAACAGCAGAGTCCAATCGGGCAGTTCATATCAATGTCGCATTCTGTAATGATCGCCGTACCACTACCGTTGATTTTCTTTAAATCATTTCTCTTTAACTTTTTCATACGATGATTTTTTAGGTTAATCAATAAGGCCAGGACGACATTCAAGCTGTCCGCAATTAATGTTGATCTGTGAACAACGTTCCGTTGCACAAGTTCCGCTGGTGGAGCCATCGGGGTACGTAAATATGTTACATCGACAGTCAATTTTTCCTCCCAAAATGGTTTTTAGTGAGCTTCTTTTTAGCTTTTTCATGCTGATTTTGTTTTAGTTATTAATTTGTTTGGTTCTATAAATATACAAATATATCACTGCCTTTTGATAAAATTTGGAATAAAAAAATAAGTGATGCAGATTGGGCTGCACCACTTACTTACAAAAATAATATATATGAAAAAAACTACTTTATTGATCTGCCGGTCTGAAAACCAAACCGGTTTCTTCGAAATAATCTAAAGTGATTCTGTCACCGTCATTTACTGTTCCTGCAAGAATCTCTCGGGATAATTTATTTAAAACTTCCTGTTGGATCACTCTTTTCAGAGGTCTCGCTCCGAACGAAGGATCATATCCTTTATTCATCAGATAATCTACCGCATCCTGAGTGGCCGTCATGATAATGTTTCGTTTAGCAAGCATATTATTAAAGCCTCTCAACTGAAACTGAACAATTTTTCCGATCTCTTTTTTACTTAAAGGCTGGAATAATACCACTTCATCAATTCTGTTCAGGAATTCCGGACGTAGTGTTTGTTTCAACAGATCAAAAACTTCATCCTTGGTTTTGCTGACGATCTGATCCTGGTTTTCCTCGGTGATGTCCTCAAAATTTTCCTGAATCAGGTGCGAACCTAAATTGGAAGTCATAATGATGATTGAATTTTTAAAATTCACCACACGTCCTTTATTATCTGTCAGACGTCCGTCATCCAATACCTGAAGTAAGGTGTTGAAAACATCCGGATGCGCTTTTTCAATTTCATCCAGAAGAACCACAGAATAAGGTCTTCTTCTTACCGCTTCCGTCAGCTGCCCACCTTCATCATAACCCACATATCCCGGAGGAGCACCTACCAGTCTGGAAACACTGTGTCTTTCCTGATATTCACTCATATCGATTCGGGTCATATTATTCTCATCATCAAACAGATATTCTGCCAGGGCTTTAGCAAGCTCCGTTTTACCGACACCCGTTGTTCCTAAGAATAAGAAAGATCCGATGGGTTTTTTATCATCACTTAATCCGGCTCTGTTTCTTCTGATCGCATCTGCAACCGCTCCGATGGCTTCATCCTGTCCCACGACACGGTGGTGGAGTTCACCTTCCAGGTTCAGTAACTTCTCTCTTTCGGACTGGATAAGCTTGGTAACAGGAATTCCTGTCCATTTCGCAATCACTTCAGAGATGTTTTCAGAAGTTACTTCTTCTTTAATTAATTCATTCTGATGGTTTTGCATCTCCAGTTCGAGTTTCTGCAAAGCATCTTCTTTTTCTTTTATTTTTCCGTACTGAATTTCTGCAACTTTAGCATAATCGCCTGCTCTTGAGGCTTTTTCTGCTTCCAGTTTTAAAGATTCAATATCTTTTTTAATCTGTGTTAAATCCTCAGATTTTTGTTTTTCCTTCAGCCACTTGGCATTGATCTCATTTCTTTCTTCTGAAATTTTTGAGATATCCTCTTTCAAGTGATCAATTTTGGTTTGGTTGCCTTCTCTTGAGATAGCTGCTAATTCAATTTCCAGCTGCATCAGTTTTCTGTCCAACACATCCAGTTCTTCCGGTTTGGAATTGATCTCCATTCTCAACTTCGCTGAAGCTTCGTCAATAAGGTCAATCGCTTTATCCGGTAAAAAACGGTCTGAAATATATCTCTGAGACATTTCCACCGCAGCAATGATCGCTTCATCTTTGATCCTTACTTTATGGTGAGCCTCATATTTATCTTTTATTCCACGAAGAATAGAAATGGCTGATTCCGTATCCGGTTCTTCCACCATCACTTTCTGGAAACGTCTTTCCAGTGCTTTATCTTTTTCAAAATACTTTTGGTATTCGTTTAAAGTAGTGGCACCGATTGCTCTTAATTCTCCTCTTGCTAAAGCAGGTTTCAGGATATTGGCTGCATCCATGGCTCCTTCACCTCCTCCGGCTCCTACCAGAGTGTGGATCTCATCAATGAAAAGAATAATCTGGCCTTCAGACTTGATCACCTCATTCACCACGGATTTCAAACGCTCTTCAAATTCACCTTTATATTTGGCTCCGGCAATAAGGGCACCCATATCCAGTGAGTACAACGTTTTGTCCATCAGGTTTTCAGGAATATCTCCGGAAATAATTCGGTGGGCAATACCTTCAGCAATGGCTGTTTTACCTACACCCGGTTCCCCGATAAGAATCGGATTGTTTTTTGTTCTTCTTGAAAGGATCTGAAGCACTCTTCTGATTTCTTCATCACGCCCGATCACCGGATCCAGTTTTCCTTCCGCTGCTAATTCATTAAAGTTTTTAGCATATTTATTTAAGGACTGATATGTTTCTTCTGAACTTGCAGAAGTAGCTTTGCTTCCTTTTCTTAATTCTTTAATGGCACCTTCCAGAAGACTTTTAGTCACACCCATATCCTTAAGCATTTTAGATACTTCAGAACCGGTTTCCAGTAACGTCAGCCATAAATGTTCAATCGTTACATATTCGTCGCCCATTTTCTTGGCAACATTCGGAGCATCCAGCAATACTTTGTTCGCTGATTGGGAGAGGTAAATATTCCCTCCCTCAACTTTTGGAAGCTTTTCAATATTCTCACGGTTGCGCTCTCTGACCAATGTAGCATCTGCTTCAGATTTTTTTAATAAGAAAGACGATATATTTTCATCTACCTGAAAGATCCCTTCAAGTATATGTTGTGGTTCTATACTTTGATTGCCGAATTCCAGAGCAGTTTGCTGTGCCGCCTGGATGGCTTCCTGTGATTTTACAGTATATTGGTTTAAGTTCATATTTTTTATGTTTTTTGTAATAATTTGTTGTTGGTTGAGCTTTAAAAAGACATCAAGAAACTGAATTTTGAGGCCCGGTTTCTTAATGCCATCAGTTATTTAATCATTTAATCGATTAGCTTACCGCAAAAACTGTTCAATTATTAAATTTACAAAAAAAATGGACAAAATTTCCGGATTGTTTATTTTTAACGATAAATTAACTTGACAAAATTTCCGATTCCTTTACATTTGCTTTGAAATAATGGAAAAACCGTCAGGTTCCTGAAAAACATAAAATGGAAAGAAGTGGAAACTTCTGCATTTAACGACTACTTTATATAAACTTAACCTGAAATTCCCCTCCGCCGAAGGAATGGTAAATCAAAGATTTGACGGGGTGGTTTAGCAAAACTCCCGCTTCTGTGTTTAAAATCATGGTGTTAAATTAATTTTTTTAACCTCAGAATAATTACTTTTGCATTTTACAGATGGAACTTAAAGAAAAACAAAGGAAAATTTTAGACGTAGCCGTAGAACTTTTCAAAGAGAAGGGTTATATGGGCAGCTCGGTAAGAGACCTGGCCACAAAGCTTAATATCAAAGCTGCGTCGCTGTATGCTCACATCCGTTCGAAGGAAGAAATTCTGGAATGGATCTGCTTTGGCATTGCGCAGGAATTTTTTGATGAACTCCAGGAAGTAAAAAATACAGATGTTGCTCCAAAAGATAAGCTCAATTTATTTTTAGACAAACACCTGTCGGTCGTTCTCCAAAACCGGGACGTTACCCATATTTATTCCAATGAATGGAGGCATCTTGAAGAAAGGCTTCCCGAATTCATAGCACTGAGGAAGAACTATCAGGATGAGGTAGAACAGTTAATTTCTGAGATCTTCCAAGCAGAAAGCTGGGAACTAAAATCACCGACCTTTACAACAAGATTTATTCTTCATACCCTTAATAATTCCTATTTCTGGTTCAAAAGAAATACGGAATCTACCTCCGAAATTACCGATGAAATAAGGGCTAAGCTTCTATACGGACTACTAGGAAATCAAAAGCAATAATTTTTACCACAAAAGGCACAAAAGTTTTTGGGCACAAAGTTTACACTTTAATCGTGAAAAAATAATCTTCCGGCAGAATTTTGACATTCAAGCCTAAAAAATACCTTTGATATTTGCTTAATTTTCCTTCACTCCTTAAAAAATCTTAATGTTTCAAATAAAGGAGCCTTCTCATTTAACCTAATAATTTGTACTGTTTAAAGCGGAAATAACTCATTGTCTCACTATTCAGTTATTTAGAATCATTCAAAATATGACGAAAATCATAAAAATTTTGTCAGCATTGAAATTCTTTTTAAATTTACACCTAACAAATGTTAGTTAGTAGGATATGGATTTTGCAGTTGAATATTTAAAACTCGACCAGTTGAGACAGCTTCAGTCTGACCGGTTGACAGATTTGGTCGGCTATCTTGAAGAGAGATCAGAATTTTATAGAGGGAAATTTAATGAATCAGGAATATCTCCACAGGATATAAGGACCATTGAAGATATCACGAAACTTCCGATTACTTACAAACAGGACCTGAGGGATCATTATCCATTTGGACTTTTTACCGTTCCGAAAAATGAGCTGCAGAGAATTCACTGTTCCAGCGGAACTACAGGAAAACCTACAGTAGTGGGCTACACAAAAGAAGATGTGGATCTTTTTAGTGAAGTAGTCGCCAGATCATTATATGCAGCAGGAGCGAGACCAGGAATGCAGTTACACAATGCCTACGGATACGGAATTTTTACCGGAGGATTAGGCCTTCATTACGGAGCGGAAAAATTAGGAATGAGCGTTCTTCCGATTTCAGGAGGAATGACCGCCAGACAGGTAGATCTGATTTTAGATTTTAAACCTGAAGTAATCTGCTGCTCGCCGTCTTATGCATTAACGATTGCTGATGAATTTACAAAAAGAGGAGTTTCTGCAGACGAGATCAGTCTGAAATACGCTGTTTTAGGTTCAGAGCCATGGACAGAAATTATCAGAAGTCACATTGAAGAAAGACTGGGCCTTCATGCCACCAATATTTATGGATTAAGCGAGATCATCGGTCCCGGAGTATCCATGGAGGATTTTGAAGAGAAGGGAGGTTCTTACATTTGGGAAGACCATTTTTATCCTGAAATATTGGATCCGCTGACGAAACAGCCGGTTCCGTTTGGAGAAGAAGGCGTTTTGGTGATTACGACTTTAACGAAAAAAGCAATGCCGCTTTTAAGATATTGGACGAATGACATCACAAGTCTTTACTATGATGAGAATGCGAAGAGAACTATGGTGAAAATGAGACCCATCAAAGGAAGAGCAGACGATATGCTGATCGTAAGAGGGGTCAACGTATATCCAAGTCAGATCGAAGAAGCATTTTCACACGTAAAAGGAGTGGTTCCAAACTATTATCTTACGCCGGTTGAAAAAGAGCAGATGTGTGTAGCATTGGATATCGACGTAGAAATTGATGATGAATTAGTGAAAGCTCAAAAAATAGATGCTGATACCGATGATTATTTTAATTTTGTCGGCAACTTTGGAAAAAACATAGAAAACGAAATAAAAAAGAGGGTAGGAATTACCACGAAAGTAAAAATTCATGCCCAGGACAGCCTGCCCAAGTGCGAAGGCGGAAAAATTAATAGAATACTTAAAAAATAATGAATTCATTTTATAAACTTAAAACGGTAAGGGTTCAGAAAGATACTCCTGATGCGGTAAACGTGGCAGTAGAAGTTCCTGAGGAGCTGAAGGATAAATTCAGATTCAAGCAGGGACAGTATCTTAATTTCCGTATGATGATCAAGGGGAACGAAGAAAGACGTTCTTATTCTATCTGCAACGCCCCGAGCGAAAAAAGCAATACACTGGAAGTTCTGGTAAAGCTTTTGGAAGGCGGAAAGGTTTCAGGATATTTCAATGAGCATCTTCATATGGATGAGCTGCTGGAAGTAATGCCTCCGATGGGTGGTTTCAATACTTCTTATCACCCTACCAATGCGAAAACCTATGTAGGTTTGGCAGCGGGCAGCGGTATCAGCCCTGTTTTATCGAATATTAAGGAAAGTCTTTACCAGGAGCCGAATAGCTGCGCTTATCTTTTCTACAGCAACAGAAGCATGAATCATGTGATGAAAAGAGCTGAGATCGATAAATTGGTAGAGCACTTCAATGGCAGACTGAAAGTTATTTATCTGGTAAGCCGTGAAAAGCATGAAGATCCTGTATTCGAAGGAAGAATTTCTGCTGAAAAACTGGAGCAGTTATTTGAAAGATATGCAGATATTGATGTAAAGGACGCCACTTATTTTATTTGTGGACCTGCAGAAATGATCAAAGGGATCGCAGATTATTTAAAGAAAGATAAAAAAGTACCTGCCATTCAGGTTTTATTTGAATATTTCACTGCTCCTGACGAAGAGAATTCCGAGGAAATGAGTGATGAATTTAAAGCCATTGCCAATTTGGAAAGTATGGTAACGGTGATCATTGATGATGATGAATATTCTTTCCACCTGAATTCTAAAAAAGAGAGTATCTTAGATAAAGCATTAAAAGACAATCTTCCGGTACCTTTCGCATGTAAGGGAGGAGTTTGTTGTACGTGTAAAGCGCAGGTTTTGGAAGGAGAAGTTTTCATGGAGAAGAATTTCGCGCTTACCGAAGATGAAGTAGCCAGAGGCTATGTTCTGACGTGTCAATGTCACCCGACAACGAATGTGGTGATGCTTAATTATGATGTGTAAAAATTAATGTAACAATCTGATAATTTACCAGTGTCACAATCATTGGTACATTGTTAAACTGATACATTGCTAAATTGAAAATTATGGATTTAGAAAAATTTGTTCAATACGTTCACGACGAGAATAAAGTAGAACCAAAAGATGTAATGCCCGATGATTACAGAAAATTATTGGTTCGTCAGATTTCACAGCACGCACATTCTGAAATTGTCGGAATGCTGCCGGAAGCCAACTGGGTTTCAAGAGCACCTTCATTGAGAAGAAAAATGGCTCTTTTAGCTAAAGTTCAGGATGAAGCAGGTCACGGTTTATACCTGTATTCTGCCACCGAAACTTTAGGAAACGGAACCATCAGAGCGGACAGAGATGCCACTTACGAAGATATGTTGGAAGGAAAAGCGAAATACTCAAGTATTTTCAACTATCCTACATTGAGCTGGGCAGATATCGGTGCGATCGGTTGGTTGGTAGATGGTGCAGCCATTATGAACCAGGTGATGCTGATGGGGAATTCTTACGGTCCTTATTCAAGAGCGATGGTGAAAATCTGTAAAGAAGAATCTTTCCACCAAAGACAGGGCTACGAAATTTTGATGGCACTTTGCCGTGGAACGAAACAGCAGAAAGAAATGGCTCAGGCTTCACTAAACCGTTTCTGGTGGCCGGCTTTAATGATGTTTGGCCCGAATGACGACAGCTCGCCTAACTCTAAAATCTCCATGAATTACAGAGTAAAAAGAGAAAGTAACGACAGTCTTCGTCAGAGATTTATCGACGTTACCGTTTCTCAGGCTGAATTTTTGGGATTAACCATGCCGGATAAAGATCTGAAATGGAACGAAGAAAGACAGCACTACGATTTCGGAGAACTTCCTTGGGATGAATTTATGGAGATCTTAAAAGGAAACGGACCTTGTAATAAGAAAAGATTACAGACCAAAGTAAAAGCGCAGCAGGAAAACCTTTGGGTAAAAGAAGCGGCGATAGCTTTTGCAGAGAAACAACAAAAAGAAGTAATATAATAATGTAACAATATACCAATGTAAAAATGTAACAATCAATGGGGCATTCTGAGCTAAGCAAGGAATCTTTAATTGGTAAACTGTTACACTGATACATTGTTAAATTTAGAATTTGACTATGGCAAATTTAGATATGTGGGAAGTGTTTATTCAGACTAAACCGGGATTATCTCACAAACACGCAGGAATAGTACAGGCGCCAACAGCAGAGATGGCTTTGCAGAACGCAAGAGACGTTTACACCAGAAGAAAAGAAGGAACTTCCGTTTGGGTAGTTCCAAGTAAATATATCGTGACCTCAGAAGGAGTAGACAAGGAAGCTTTCTTTGATCCGGCAGATGACAAACTATACCGTCACCCGACATTCTACGATATTCCTAATGATGTAAAAAACATGTAAAACAGCTGATGGCTGTTAGCTTCTTGCAATTTGCCAGAAGCTAGACGCCAAAAGCCAAAAGCTAAAAAAATGAATTCATTATATAATTATTTATTAAAGTTTGCTGATGACAGCTTCATTATGGGACAAAGACTGTCTGCATGGTGCGGTGAAGGTCCTTATTTAGAGGAAGATATTGCATTGACAAACATTGCATTGGACGAACTTGGCCAGGCCAATAACTTTTATGTGTATGCATCAAGAGTTGCTGATAACGGTAAAAGTGAAGACGATTTAGCCTTCTTAAGATACGAGCACGAATATGTCAACGCACATTGGGTTGAACTTCCGAATGAAGATTATGCACAGACCATTCTTAAAGTATATGTATTCTCTGTATATCAGAAACTGATGTACGAGGCATTGTCAAATTCTGCGGATGAAGAGCTTTCTGCATTGGCTCAGAAATCATTAAAAGAAGTGAGATATCATTACACGCATGCTGCTTCATGGATGAAAATTTTCGCTCAGGGAACAGAAGAAAGCCGTGAACGTTTAGTAAAATCACTTGACAATATCTGGGAATATTCAAAAGGTTTATTTGCAAAAGTGGAAGGAGAAGATGATTTAATTGCTTTAAATATCGCTCCGGATGGAGATGAATTATACAAAGAATTCTTAGCCATCACACAAAAAGATTTTGCAGAATATGGATTGGAATATCCGGCAAATCCATTCATGCAGCCTAAATCAAGAACAGGATACCACACAGAATACTTCGGATTTATTCTTTGCGAACTTCAGTATATGCAGAGAGCTTACCCGGGCTGTACGTGGTAGGAATTGTTATATTGATACACTGCTAAATTGTTAGATTAAAATTTTGAATAATTTATTAAATATACTATCCCAGGTTCCCGATCCCGAAATTCCGGTGATCAATGTTGTGGAATTAGGTATTGTAAGAGAGGCAAAAGTGACTGGCGAGAATACTTGCGAAGTGACAATCACCCCAACTTACTCTGCCTGTCCTGCCATGTTCACCATTGAGGAAGATATTATTAAATTGATGAAGGAAAACGGCTGGGATGCGAAAGTGGTAACCAAAATGTTTCCAATATGGACGACGGACTGGTTAACGGATGAAGCGAGAGAAAAACTTCGTATTTACGGAATCACACCTCCTGAAAAAGGAGCAGACGAACATCACATCGGGAAACCGAAAAAATGTCCGCGTTGTGGCTCTATGAACTCAAAACAGATCAGTAGATTCGGATCTACCTTGTGTAAAGCCTCTTATCAATGCGTAGACTGTCTGGAGCCGTTTGATTATTTTAAATGTCATTAAGTGTTAAAATGTCATTTTTAAAATAAATGATTTCATTAGGTAAGTAATAAATGATACGACGAGTTTTGTCGTTAGCAGCCCTTAGTTTTGCTTCAGTATCATTTTTTAATGATCTTATTTACAATAATCAACACAAAACATTTATTATGACAAATTGCAACAGCCAGAAATTTCCATCGACATGTGAGGAATCCACTATTATTAAAACATTTCACAATACCGGAGAAGTTATCCGTTATCAGGAAATACCCCCAATTAGTGTAAGTCTACTTGATGATGTTGTTCTTAGAGAAGAAAATGGTAAACATTATAAAGCTATTTATACAGAGAATACTATTAATATTGAATGGTACAGATGTAATAAAAGATATACTAATGATGAGGAAATTATTTTAGCCGCTGTTAAGATGGCTGCCTATTTAGGAGCAACACTGAGATTCGATGCAAGAGAATATATTGTAAACAGGCAGCTGACGTTTCAGAACCTTTCCTGTTTCAAACTTTTAGGGGATAAACAGCATACAATAATTAAATCGAATAGTAATACCCGTTTTCCTGGATATTATTTTAGTTTTAATTCATGTGCTAATTTTATAATAGATGGAATTAGGTTTGATCAAAATAAAAGAAATATAACAGAAACTTATTCTGTAAGTGATTACCCGAATGATTATAATGGAGGAATATTTATAACTCTTTGTAGCAATCTTGAAATTTGTAATAGTTACTTTTATGATCTATACACAAGAGCTATTACAATCTATGACTGCAGAGGAGAGGGAGATGTTATCAAGGTTAATAATAATTATTTTGAAAGTGGAGTTCAGAATCAAAAGTACAGAATGGAGCATTTGGTTTTTGGACAAAGCCAATCGGTCAATTTTATTATAGAGAATAATATATTTAAAAATGAGCCGCCAAGAGATGGAAAGGGTAATCCACTATTGCCCGATCCGGCAAAAATGCCTTCAGGTATTGGAGGACATGACTGTGGTTATTGGGGATCTGTCCTTGTAAATAATAATGTTTTTGAATATTGCGGGAGAAATAATGATGGGGAACATAGGCTTTTCGCAATAGATTTTTACGATAACGTGAATAATTTTATCATATCTAATAATATTTTCAGAAATACAACCTGGGGTGCTATCAGATTTGATGGAACAAAAAAAAATGCGACTATTAGTGATAACTATATCCATCAGTTGATAACAAATGACAGTGGTATTATTAATGCATCTGCAAGAGTAGTAAAAGATCCCTATGAAAATTCCTTCAAAAATATTTCTATATGTAATAATATCATTGAAGGAGTCATTGGAAACAGTTACGGTATAGGCTTACAATCGCAGGAAGATAGTGTTGTGGCGGAGAATATTAATATATTGAGTAATACTTTTAGCCACTTAAGAACTGCAGTTAATATTGGCGGAAGTATTATGGGAATGAATATATCGAATAATAATGCTTCAGATATGTCCGGTCCGGTTTTAGAGTATTATGCTTATTCAACAACAATTACAGTTGTCAACAGTACTACAGTAATAAAGACACCAAGACTTACCGCGCCACTTGGGAATATATTAATTAGTAATAATAATTTCAAAGCCAGTACTCAAGGGAATGAATTTGTAGGTATTTCTATTATAAGTTATACACCACAATCCGCAGAAGAATTTAAAATAGTCAATGATTTGACCAAGAGATTTGTAATTTCAAATAATTTAATCTTCGGAAATGGAAATAATTATGGAATAGTTACTGATATAACCACTCCTTCTATTCCCTTTGGGAGATCTTTGGATGGAAAAGTCACAATATCTGGTAATGAAATAAGTAATGTTAGAAGTGGACTTTATTTACGATGTGACAATAGTATTGCTAAGGATAATATATTATTCAACTGTAGTGTTTTTCCTATTGAAGAAGATTTTGTTACAAACATTAAATTTCAGAATTATTATAATAATAGCCCCATATAAGGAAGGGTATAAAAGAATTTTTTTTTAAATTATGCAAAACAATATGTTAAACATCCCATCCCAGCTTCCCGATCCCGAAATTCTCGTGATCAATATTATGGAATTGGGTATTTAATGTACTAATAAATCAATGTACCAGTTTAACAATGCCGCAAAATAATTGCTACACTGTTAAACTGTTACATTGTTATATTTATTTGAAGCATTGTTAATCTGTTAGATTGTTACATGATAGAGATTGCCACATTATTTTATATTGTTAAATTAGAGCAGTGTAATTTTTTAATTCTTTAATCATTTAATTTTAAATTTAAAACCATGTATACACAACTTGATATTGAAACGCATTTTGACGGAAAACTGAAAATTGCTTACCTCAATCAACCGGAAACCATGAATGCGCTTACCAAGCCATCTTTATCAGATCTGAAAGATTTCATTAAAGAATGCAGTGAAGATCCTACCGTAAGATGTGTGGCGATTTCGGGAAGAGGAAGAGCTTTCTGCTCCGGTCAGAATCTGGATGATGCTTTTGTACAGGGTAATGAGCACCATGATAACGATATCATCAGAAAAATTGTAGTGGATTACTACAATCCTCTGGTAACAGAAATCACGCGTTGCAAAAAACCTGTTGTGGCATTGGTAAACGGCCCTGCAGTAGGAGCAGGTGCAATGTTGGCATTGATCTGTGACTTTGTTTTGGCAGTAGATAAATCTTATTTTGCTCAGGCATTTTCAAATATCGGATTGATTCCTGATACAGGAGGAACTTATTTCCTTCCAAAATTATTGGGAAGACAGTTAGCCAATTATTTAGCATTTACAGGGAAAAGATTATCAGCGGAAGAATCTAAATCTTACGGTTTAGTGGCTGAAGTGTTCACTGAGGAAGAATTTGCTCCAAAATCTATGGAGATTCTTGAGAAAATGTCAAATATGCCGACTGCCGCGATTAGATTAACTAAGAAAGCTTTCGCTCAGTCTTATACCAATACCTTAAAAGAGCAATTGGAATTAGAAGGCGATCTACAACAGGAAGCTGCTGAAACAGAAGATTTCATCGAAGGTGTAAATGCATTTTTACAGAAAAGAAAACCTGATTATAAAGGAAAATAAATTATAGAAGCTAGAGATTAGAAGTTAGATATTAGTAAGTATGCGATCTAACTTCTAACTTCTAGTTTCTAATATCTATAAAAAATGAAAAATATCGGAATTATTGGGGCAGGAACCATGGGCGTAGGAATTGCTCAGGTGGCTGCAACGGCGGGATGCAAAGTCGTTTTATTCGATGCAAATGCTCCGCAGATTGATAAAGCATTATCAGGCTTAGAGAAAACACTTCAGAAATTAGTGGATAAAGCTAAAATTTCTCAGGAAAAAGCCACAGAAATCAGAACAAATATCGTTAAAGGTGAAGCTTTGCAGGATTTGAAAGACTCGGATCTGGTTATAGAAGCCATCATCGAAAACAAAGACATAAAAACCAAAGTATTTACAGAACTTGAAACCTATGTTTCCGACGACTGTATCATCGGTTCCAATACGTCATCCATTTCTATCACCTCTCTTGGTGCAGAATTAAAGAAGCCAGAACGTTTCATCGGAATTCACTTTTTCAATCCGGCACCATTGATGCCTTTGGTTGAGGTGATTCCTTCTTTATTAACAGAAAAATCATTACCGAAAAAAATCTATAACCTCATGAAAGAATGGGGAAAAATTCCTGTGATTGCTAAAGATATTCCCGGATTTATCGTCAACAGAATCGCCCGCCCTTACTATGGCGAAGGATTAAGGATTGTTGAAGAAAACATTGCAACTCCTGAACAGGTAGACGAAGCTATGAGAACACTGGGGAACTTTAAAATGGGACCATTTGAACTGATGGATTTAATCGGTGTCGACGTCAATTTTGCCGTAACCACAACCGTTTATAAAGACTACTTCTACGATCCGAAATACAAACCATCTCTGCTTCAGCAAAGAATGGCCGAAGCTAAACTTCACGGAAGAAAAACAGGAAAAGGTTTCTATGATTATGCAGAAGGTGCAGAAAAACCGGTTGCTGAGAAAAATGATGAATTGTATCAGCAGATCTTCTTAAGGATCATTTCAATGTTGATCAATGAAGCTGTGGAAGCCAAAAGATTAGGAATTGCCAACGATGAAGATATCGAGCTGGCCATGCAGAAAGGAGTTAATTATCCAAAAGGTTTACTAAGCTGGGGAAAAGAAATCGGGTATTCAAAAATCTCCGAAACCCTGCAAAATCTTTACGGAGAATATCAGGAAGAAAGATACAGACAAAGCCCTTTGCTACGCAAAATCTAACAAGATAAAAATGTAAGGGTGTAACAATATAAAAAAATATACCTGTTATCAATATCTAAATAATGAGTCCCAAAGGGACGATTTAACATAGAATCGGATATAATCCGATTTATATAAAAAAAAACAGGTTACATTGATAAATTAAAAAAAATGACGCCGAGACAAGTTGCAGATTATATGTTCGGTCAGGATTATTTTTCCCAATGGATGAATATCAAAATGATCGAAGTCAAAGAAAATTATTGTTTAATAGAAATGCCCATCAAAAAAGAAATGATTAATGGGCTAAAAACGGTTCACGGAGGAGTTACGTTTGCTTTTGCAGATTCTGCATTGGCATTTTCGTCCAACAATTCCGGAGAGGCAGCCGTTGCCCTGAACTGTATCATTAATTTTACCAAAGCCGGGAAAGAAGGTGATGTTTTCAGAGCAGAATGTATTCTGGTGAATGAGACCAGAAAAACAGCCGTTTACGACATCAAGATCACTAATCAAAACAATGAGCTGATCGCAAAATTCGTCGGAACAGTCTATAAAATCGGAAAAAAAGTAACTGAACTATAAACAAAATGTACCAATTTGAAAATGTACCAATCTACCAATCCAATTGTTACATTGTTAAACTGATACATTGTTAAATTAATAAAAATGAACAACGTATACATCATAGACTACGTCAGAACACCCATTTCAAAACTGCAGGGTGGATTATCAGAAGTAAGAGCTGATGATTTGGCGGCAGTCGTTATTAAAGAAGTTATGGCCAGAAATCCTGAAGTTCCTGCTGAGGAAATTGAGGATGTTATTTTCGGATGTGCTAATCAGGCGGGAGAAGATAACCGTAACGTGGCAAGAATGGCTCTTTTATTGGCTGGATTGCCTTACAAAATCGGTGGAGAAACGGTAAACAGACTTTGTGCTTCGGGAATGTCGGCGGTGGCTAATGCTTTTCGTTCGATTGCTTCCGGAGAGGGTGAAATTTATATCGCCGGTGGAGTAGAACAGATGACGCGTTCTCCTTACGTAATGTCTAAGCCGGGTGCTGCTTTCGGAAGAGACAGTCAGATGTTTGATACGACTTTCGGATGGCGTTTTGTTAACCCGAAGATGAAAGAATTGTACGGGGTTGACGGAATGGGAGATACTGCTGAAAACTTAGCCGATATGCATAATATCAGCAGAGAAGATCAGGATAAATTTGCCCTTTGGTCGCAGCAGAAAGCGACAAAAGCTCAGCAAAGCGGAAGACTGGCGGAAGAAATTGTAAAAGTTGAAATTCCTCAGAAAAAAGGCGATCCTAAAGTTTTTGATCAGGATGAATTCATCAAACCTACATCTTCTATGGAAGGTTTAGGAAAACTTCGTCCCGCTTTCAGAAAAGAAGGAACCGTAACTGCCGGAAATGCTTCAGGAATGAATGACGGAGCAGCAGCGCTTATCCTGGCCAGTGAAGAAGCCGTGAAAAAATATGGTTTAAAACCGAAAGCTAAAATCTTAGGATCTGCCGTAGCTGGTGTGGAACCTAGAATTATGGGAATCGGACCTGTAGAGGCCACTCAGAAATTATTAAAAAGATTAAATCTTTCTCTGGAAGATATGGATATTATTGAACTGAACGAAGCATTTGCAGCGCAGGCATTGGCCGTGACCAGAAGCTTAGGTTTGAAAGATGATGATTCAAGAGTAAATCCAAACGGAGGAGCTATTGCCATCGGTCACCCGCTGGGAGTTTCAGGAGCAAGAATCATTGGTTCTGCCGCTATTGAACTGGAGAAACAAAACAAGAAATATGCATTGTGTACCCTTTGTATCGGTGTCGGACAGGGCTATGCAATGGTTATTGAAAAAGTATAACTTTTTCAAAAATGTAACAATATAAAAATGTATCAATGTAACAATTCCTCCTATGCTGAGGTTGCCAAAGCATTTCAATTGGTAAACTGTTAGATTGATACATTGTTAAATTAAATTTTTAACAAAAATTTTATGAACATCTACTCATACCACGGTATCCGCCCCATCATCAAACCCTCTGCCTATATTCATCCGCAGGCGGTGATCATCGGGAATGTGGAAATCGGTGAAGAAGTATATATCGGACCCAATGCTGTGATCCGAGGCGACTGGGGGAAAATTATCATTAAAGACGGAGCCAATGTACAGGAAAACTGCACCCTGCATGTGTTCCCGAATATCGAAACCATTCTTGAGGAATCAGCCCATATCGGACATGGCGCGATTATCCATTCCGGACATATCGGTAAAAACTGCTTGGTAGGAATGAATTCCGTAGTGATGGATAAAGCTGTTATCGGTGATGAATGCATCATCGGAGCATTGGCTTTTGTTCCTGCTAACTTCACCTGCGGACCGCGAAAACTGATTGTAGGAAGCCCTGCGAAAATTATTCGCGATGTTTCCGACGAAATGATCCATTGGAAAACAGAAGGAACGAAGCTATACCAACAGCTGGCAAGAGAAGGAAAAGAGGCTATCCTGCCATGTGAACCGTTCTCAGAATATGTAGAACAGACCGCGACCAAAACTGTGGATTACAGCATCTGGGCGGATTTAAAATAAACTTTTAAACCTTATTCAAAACGATAAGGTTTTATGATACAATGAAAACGAATATGATCAAAAAGATGCTCATTACCTGTAGTATGTTGTTTGCTTTTCAATTCATGGTTTTAGCCCAGAATGAAAAAGTAAAACCGTTGACTATCGGAGAGGTCAGAACATTTAAATCTAAGATCTTAAATGAAGACAGAACTTTAAATATTTATCTGCCGCAAGGTTTTGATAAAACAAAATCATACCCGGTGATCTATCTGCTGGATGGCTCAATGAACGAAGACTTTATCCATGTTTCCGGATTAGTACAGTTCTTTAATCAAATGTATGCCATGCCTGAAACCATCGTAGTAGGAATTGCCAACATCGACAGAAAAAGGGACTTTACCTTTCATACAGACCTGAAAGATTTACAACAGGATTATCCTACGACAGGACATTCAGATAAATTTATTGAGTTTCTGGATAAAGAATTACTCCCTTACGTAGGAAGCCAGTATAAAACAACAGAAAAATATGTATTCGGTCAATCTCTTGGTGGACTTCTGGCAACAGAAATCTTGTTGAAAAAGCCGGAAATGTTCAATAATTATTTTATCATCAGCCCAAGTTTGTGGTGGGATGATCAGAGCTTATTGAAACAGGCTCCGCAGTTGCTTGCCAAAAGCCCGGATACGAAGAAATTTATTTACGTTTCTGTAGGAAAAGACGAACATCCTGTGATGGTAAAAGACGCAGGATCTCTTTATGATGTACTGAAACAGGCTGGTAAAAAGAACTGGACTGTAGAATATAAAATGATGGAAACAGATAATCACGCTACCATTCTTCACAGAAGTTTGTACGAAGGTCTGGTGAAATTATTCCCGTATAAAGAGCCTAAAAAGTAAACCATCAAAATACGAATCATGAGGTATTTATTTTTCGCCATTTTCTTTTCAGTTTTGATCAATGCTCAGAAAAAGCAGGATAAGAAAATTAATGTAAAGCTTAAAAATGAATTGGCTACGATTCAAAAAGATGATCAAATCTATCGTGAACTGATGCAGTCTGACGTTTCCCAGGAGCAAAAGGAAAAGGTCATGAAAGAAAAAAATCTTAGTAAGGAAGATATTACAGATAGATTATGGTCACTGATGGATGAGCAGGATAAAATCAATCTTAAAAAAGTTGAAAAAATTATTGCAGAATATGGCTATCCCGGGAAATCTCTGGTAGGAGAACCGGAAAATGAAACCACATGGTTTGTTATTCAGCACTCTCCAAAAATTAATCAATATATGCCCGTTATTAAAACGGCGGCTGATCATCAAGAAATTCCGTTCAGATTTTATGCTATGATGCTGGACAGACAGTTAATGAATGATGGAAAAGAGCAGATCTACGGAACTCAGGGGTTTTCTTCTAACGATGGAGAGAAAGAAAGTGATCCTATTATTTGGCCGATTAAAGATGTTAAAAATGTAAACAAGCTCAGAAAAGAAGCTGGTTTTGATGATACGGTAGAAAGCTATGCCAAGCGCCTCTACGGAAAGAGTTTTGTTTTTAAGAATTATACTTTAGATGAAGTTTCGAAGTTCGGAGAAGGCCAGAAAACTACAGAAAAACCGCTCAATCTTGAACTTAAGAAAGAGCTTGCACAAATTTATAAAGACGATCAGATCTACCGGGAGTTGACACAACACAACATTACCCCTGAAAGAAAGGCCGAGATCATAAAAGAGAAAAACCTCTCTACAGAAGATGTGAGTACAGGGCTTATCAAATTGATGGACGATCAGGATCAGAAGAATCTGGTTAAAGTTGAGAAGATTATTGAAAAATATGGCTATCCCGGAAAATCTATGGTGGGAGAACCTGAGAATTATGCCGTATGGTATGTTATCCAGCATTCCCCTAAAATTGAAAAATATCTTCCTCTGATTAAAAAAGCAGCCGATGAAAAAGAACTGCCGTTCAGACTCTATGCTATGATGATGGACAGAAAGCTGATGTACGAAAACAAAGAGCAAATCTATGGAACACAGATCCGTTCAATTTTTTCAACAAAAAACGGAAAAACGGAAACCCTGTCATTTGTGTGGCCGATAAAAGATCCGGAGGGTGTCAACGAACTGAGAAAGAATTCCGGATTTGGAAGGACTATCGAAGATTATGCTAAAGATGCAGGAGGATTCGAATATAAAAAATATACATTGAAAGAAGCTTTGGACCTTCTTCAGAAAAAGAAATAAATGATAGAGCGTCTAAAAAAACATTGGATTTTCCTGTTGATTGCCCTTATCGGAATCAATTATGCGGGGTTCTATCTATTGTGGGAATCAATGGGTATTTCCGATGCGCTTGAGCATGTAGAATCAGAACATGTGATCAGAAAGCTGAAACAGAAGGATTTTTTATATACCCTGTTTGTGGATGCAGTTCTGATCCTGGATTTTTCCCTTATTCTGCTGTTGCTGTTTATAGGAGGAAGGAAAATAGTACAACTCATTATTAAAAAATAAACTTTAGAATTAATAAAGAAGAAATGACCATCGCAGAGCATTTTGAGTCCGGATATATTTATCATATATACTCGCATGCCAACGGAAAAGATTTGCTATTTGTGGAAGATAGTAACTACCAGTATTTTCTGGACAGGTTATTAAAATATATTACTCCGATAGCAGAAATTTATGCTTATTGTTTAATGCCAAACCATTTTCATTTATTAATAAGATTTAAAGACTTAGCTGATGATAAAGTTGAAGATGAACATCAACATCTGATGAGACCATTCAGTAATTTTCTGAATAGTTATGCCAAAGCTTACAATAGAAGATATAATAGGAAAGGTGCTCTCTTTCTCGATTTCCTGAGACGGAAGAGAGTCGAGGATGAAAAATACCTGCTTAAACTGTTACACTATATTCATAATAATCCTGTACATCATGGTTTTGCCAGTCAGGCTGAAAAATGGAAATACTCTTCATATAATTCTTACACAAATGTAGAAAAGCCGAGCAGTATTCAAAGAAGAGAAATGTTGAAATACTTCGATTCAAAAGAGGACTTCCTTGGTTATCATAAATCTAATGTAGAATATGATTTTATGAATTTAGAATAAGCGATTCGTAAACCTTATAGGTTTCAAAAACCTATAAGGTTTAAAGAAAAAGTAGGATTTTTTAGACATTAAAAAGAAATAAAAAGTTAAAAATAATATGGAAAAACTGAAAAATTACATCTACGGAGAATGGGTAGAAGGTACCGGAAACGGAGTTCCTTTATACAATGCCGTTACAGGCGAGCAGGTTGCTGTTTCAGATACAGAAGGGCTTAATTTTGAGCAGGCTCTCGACTACGGAAGAACAGTAGGCTACAAAAACCTTTCCTCCATGACGTTTTATGACAGAGGAGAGATGCTGAAAAAAGTGGCTCTTTATCTTTTGGAAAGAAAGAAAAAATATTACGAATTATCATATAAAACCGGAGCTACCCACGCAGATTCATGGGTAGATATAGAAGGAGGTTTCGGTACTTTCTTTACCTATTCCGGATTGGCCAAAAGAATGCTTCCCAACACTCCGTTCTGGGTGGATGGCGAAACTCAGAAAATCTCCGCGAATGGAACTTTTCTGGGAACTCATATACTGACACCAAGTGAAGGAGTTTCTATACAGATCAATGCCTATAACTTCCCGGTTTGGGGAATGCTGGAAAAACTGTCAACTTCACTGTTAGCAGGTGTTCCTTCTATTGTAAAGCCTTCTCCTTACGGTTCTTACCTGACGAACGCAGTTTTTCAGGACATGATCGAAAGTGGAGTTCTTCCGGAAGGTGCGCTTCAATTGGTTTGTGGTGAGCCTGGCAATATTCTGGACTATGTTCAGGATGGTGATTCTGTACTGTTCACCGGTTCTGCCCATACAGGAAGAAAACTGAAATCAATGCCGTCTATCGCAGGAAATGCTGTACGTTTCAATATGGAAGCGGACTCTCTGAACTGTTCAATTTTAGGTCTGGATGCAAAACCGGGAACTCCGGAATTTGATCTCTTCATCAAAGAAGTACGTACTGAAATGACCACTAAAGCAGGTCAGAAATGTACGGCAATCAGAAGGATTATTGTTCCTGAGCACCTGATCGGAGATGTTCAGAATGCTTTATCTAAAGCTTTAGACCAAACCAAAATCGGAAACCCGTTAAGCAGAGAAACCAGAATGGGATCACTGGTTGGAAAACAGCAGTACGATGAGGTCGTTAGAAAAGTAAATATTTTAAAAACGGAAACAGAATTAGTTTACGACGGAAAACATGAACTTGTAGATGCGGACTATGATAACGGAGCGTTTATGAGCCCGAAACTGTTCTTAAACGATAGACCTTTCGAGAAAAATATCTCTCACGATGTAGAAGCTTTCGGACCGGTTTCTACGTTAATGCCTTACAAAGATGCTGAAGAAGCGGCGGCTCTTGCTAAAAGAGGAAAAGGAAGTTTAGTAGGATCTATTATTTCCCACGACGAAACCTTTATCGCAGAAACTTCATGGAAAATGGCTTCCCAGCACGGTAGAATTTTTGTGCTGAACAGAGACAATGCCAAAGAAAGTACAGGTCACGGTTCTCCGCTACCTACACTTATGCATGGTGGTCCGGGAAGAGCTGGTGGAGGTGAGGAAATGGGCGGACTGAACGGTCTTCATTTCTTCCTTCAGAAAACAGCGATTCAGGGTTCTCCGGATGTATTGAAAGCGATTACAAAAGTATATCAGCAGGGTGCCGAGAAAAAATTCTCAGACAAACATCCTTTCCAGAAATATTTTGAAGAAGTTGAAGTAGGAGATTCATTGGAAACAGCGGGAAGAACGGTTACTGATGCAGATATCGTTAATTTCTCCAACGTTTCTTGGGATCATTTCTACGCACATACCGATGCTACAAGTTTAAGCGGAACTATTTTCGATAAAACAGTAGCCCACGGGTATTTTATCCTTTCTGCAGCAGCTGGATTGTTTGTTTCAGGGAAAAAAGGACCCGTTATCGCAAACTACGGATTAGAAAACTGCTCATTCTTTAAACCGGTTTATGCAGGAGATACGATCACGGTTTATTTAACGGCAAAAGAAAAAATAAACAGAGGGGTAAAAGGAAGAAACATTCCTTCAGGCGTTGTGAAATGGCTGGTAGAAGTGGTTAACCAAAGAGATGAAATCGTTTGTGTAGCGACGATCCTGACATTGGTGGCAAAGCATTCTCCTTTCATTGACCTGAATGTGAAAAATGTTCAGAAAATATTGGGTGGTTTAACAGAAAGCACGTCAATAAACTGGGGTAAAATGTCTCCTCAGCAAATGATCGAACACTTGGAGCATGGAGTTCTGGTAAGCCTAGGTGAACCGGAAGCCGACAAATGTTTCACACCTGAAGAGCAATTGGAAAAATGGCAGGATTCCCTTTATAACCACAGAAAAATGCCGAAAGATTTCCCTGCTCCATTCCTGGCTGAAGATGAAACTTTACTGGAATTGAAGCATAAAAATCTGGATGCTGCGAAACAGTCATTTCTGGATAACTTACAGAGATTTGTAGTCTATTACAGAGAAAATCCACAGGCTGAGCACATGAATTATGTATTCGGAAAGCTGAATAAAGAAATGTGGGAGCTGATGCACAAAAAGCATTTTACACACCACTTCGAGCAGTTTGGATTGATTTAATTCAAAATAAAATATAAATTTATGATCCCTTTTGGTTTTTACTGAAAGGGATTTTTTAATACTCCTTGTCAAGGTTTAAGAAGTAAGCCGTTAAAATAAAAGTTTAGATTAAAATGAGTAACTTTAATAGGCGAAATCCGAAAAGCATATAGAGTAGGAAAAAAGATTAAAAACTAAGTACTATGAAAAATTTAAAAAAGCTTTCAAGAAATGAATTGAGATCTGTTAAAGGTGCCGGTCCAAACTGGGCTTGTTTCCCTAATTCCTGCCCTCCGGGAAGTTGTTGTCGCCCTGGAAGATGGCCAGATATTGCAAGAGCATGTTATATATGCGCTGATTCTTAAAATAAAATATAAATTGATAGTCCCTTTTGGTTTTACTGAAAGGGATTTTTAATTATCCTTGTCAATGGTAATTGCTGCAGGAAAAATCTTGGTTCAGGAAAGGTTTTTATTAAAAATGATAATTACTTTTACTGCACAATCAGAATCTCATTTATTTAAGACAAAATATGGACCTACAATTTTTCAAAGACTTTGACTTTACGGACTTCTGGAATGAAAGCAGCTATTCCGTAAGAGATTATATCGAACCGTTTCCGGATGATGAACTTATTGCTTCCGAAGAAGAAGAGCTTGGCTACAAACTTCCCGCGTCTTATATCGAACTGATGAGACTGCAGAACGGTGGATTGGTTGAAAAATCCTGCTTTCCAACGTCTGAAGAGAATTCATGGGCGGATGATCATATTGCAATTACCGGAATTATGGGAATCGGAAGAGAGAAAACCTATTCCATCTGCGGAGAACTTGGAAGTCAGTTTATGATTGAAGAATGGGGATATCCTGCAATTGGTATCTATATCTGCGACTGTCCTTCAGCTGGGCATGATATGGTTTTGCTGGATTATTCCAATTGCGGCAAAGATGGAGAACCGGAAGTGGTTCACATTGATCAGGAAAATGATTATAAAAAGATATTTTTGGCCAAAGATTTTGAAACTTTCATAAAGGGGCTGAAAGATGAAGATGAATTTGACGGGGAATAATTAAAACAACATTTTTAAACTTTAAATCAAATCGTAAAAAATAAAATAATGAACGAAAGCTGGATGCAAAAATGGGAAGAGGTAAAAAATAGACTTATCTGTCCTGTAGACTTGGAAACCTATTTTACTTCGGATGAAATTATGGAGCAGAAAATGGAAGTGATGGAGATCGGAAACGTTTCCCTGCCGTCCGGGAAAGTGATTGTAAGAGATCCCTTAGTCTACTTAAATGCAAAGGAGAAACCTTATTTTGTTGAAGTGCCCAAAGGTAATTTTCCTGTTAAAATTGCTGTGGCAAAATTCGAAGATTGGGGAGACCGGTATGCTGCTGTGAAGGTAGAATTTACCAAAGAAGAGGCTGTTGTATACAGAGAGGCATTGATAGGAGAAGAGGAACTTGGAGATTCTGAGGAAGAAGATTATTTTGGCTTTGTAGTAGATGCCGGGTTGGCGTGTATTACGGATACACAGGTAGTTCCTTATGTGGATCAGTTTATTGCAGAACTTGATGTGGAAAATATTTACGATGACTATTTTGCAGATCTTTTTGCTAAAAACTATAAAGAAAATCCGGATAATCAAAGGGATTTGGGAGACTGGATCAATTGGAAAGTGCCGGATACAGAATATCAGATTCCAATATTTGCAAGCGGTTTAGGAGATGGAGTATATCCTGTTTATTTTGGGTATGATGCAAAGGACGAAATCTGCAGTCTTTATATTCATTTTATTGATATTGAAATGGAATTATCTGAAGCAGAAGAGGACGAAGACGATGATGAAAATACAGATCAGTAGGATATTCCGTGGTTTTAAAATAATTTCTAATGAATAAAACTTTTGCGGACGCCGTCATAGAATTCAATAAAAACCTTCAGTTTTCAGGAGATCTTCCTGATGGTTTTGAGGCCATGAATCCGTATCTGGACAATCCGGAAACGATGACAGTTATGGAGGAATTTTATCACAAATACTACAATGATATCAGCACGAGGAAATTCATGATCGGGATCAATCCCAGCCGGCACGGAGCAGGAGTGACGGGCGTTCCGTTTACCGATACAAAAAGGCTGGAAGCTGTTTGCGGAATTAAAATGCAATCGGCCCGCACCCATGAAGTTTCTTCGGTTTTTATGTACGATATGATCGCTGAATATGGTGGTCCAGAAGAGTTTTACAAAGATGTCTATATCAATTCGCCTTTTCCGTTGGCTATTGTAAGAAAAACAAAAACCGGCTGGTTGAACGCCAATTATTATGATGATAAAAAACTCTTTGAAGCCGTAAAAGACTTTATGATCGATTCTCTGAAGAAGCATATCAGCCTGGGCGTGGATACTTCCGAAGTTTTTGTCTTAGGCAAAAAGAATTCAGAATTTATTTCAGCACTGAATAAAGAAGCTCAGCTGTTTGAAACCATGACTGTCCTTGAACATCCGAGATACATTCAACAGTATAAAACAAAAGAAAAACAACTGTACATTGACAAATATATTTTGGCTTTGAAAAAATAGCTGTTAATTGCAGCACTGAACCTTGACCATGACTATTTTTCCTGTCCATACAAAATTTAAATACAGCTGGCGTGCCTATCAGAAGAGATTTCTGGATGATCTTGACGGATTCCTTACCGATCGTCATCTGCATGTCACCGCACCTCCCGGCTCCGGAAAAACAGTTTTAGGATTGGAAGTTATGTTGAGACTCAATAAACCGACACTCATCGTAGCGCCAACCTTAGCCGTAAAAAACCAGTGGGTTCAAAGATTCTGCGAGCTTTTTCTTGATACTGAAACAGTCCCGGATTGGATATCCACGGATATTAAAAATCCCGGACTTATTACCGTAACCACTTATCAGGGAATTCACGCAGCATCAGGTTTTCCGGATGACGATGAAACGGAGATTGATAAAAAAACATCCAGGGTTTCCTTAGCTGAAATTATAAAGAAACTGCAGAAGCAGAAAGTGAAAACCTTTATTTTTGATGAAGCCCATCATCTGAAAAATGCATGGTGGAGAAGTTTGATGGAATTAAAAGCAGCAATAGACCCTATTGTTGTCTCCCTTACCGCAACACCTCCTTTCGATGTTTCCGGCTCTGAATGGCAAAAATATATGCAGCTGAACGGTCCCATAGATGCAGAGATTTCCGTTCCGGAATTGATGATTGAAGGCGATCTTTGCCCGCATCAGGATTTGGTGTTTTTTACACTTCCATCCTATGAAGAACAGCAAAAAATAGAACATTATCATACCCAGGCAGCCGCTTTCTTAAAGGAAATTGAAAATGACGACGTTCTTCTCAACGCGTTAGAGCAACATCCCGTCTATCAGAACCCGATGGATCATCTGGAATGGATTTATGAAAATATCTCTTCCTACACCTCAGGGCTTATTTATCTTCATTTCAGAAAAAAGGAAATCTCTGAAATTCACTTTGAGATCATAGGGGATCAGCATCAGTACATTCCCGAATTTGATTTTTTCTGGTTCGAAGAACTTCTCGATTTTTATCTGATCGTAGATGAAGTGAATTTTAAAAACGAAGAAGATCACCGTACCGCTTTAGGTAACAGATTGAAAAGACAGGGATTCCTGGAAAAAAAGACTATCAGTTTTTTCAATAATAAAAATTTAAGCCAGATCCTCAACTCCAGCATTGGAAAACTTGAGGGTATTAAAGATATAGTAGAATTTGAATTTTCTGTTCTCAAAGAAGATCTGAAAATGGTGATCCTTACCGATTTTATAAAAAAGGAATACCTGTCCGGTGATCTTGAAAATAATCTTCAGCTGGACAAAATCGGAGCCATCCCAATCTTCGAAAAACTAAGACGTGAGAACGTTCAGAATAAAAAGATAGGCGTTCTTACGGGGAGCATTGTCATTATTCCAGTGTCTGCAAAAGATAGAATGAATGAGCTGTGTACCAGAAAAGGGATATCCGGAATATCATTTTCTCCTGTTACTTATGATAAAGACTATATCCAGGTCAATCTTACAGAACAGATAAAACACGATATCGTCCATATTATAACGGAAGTTTTTCAACAGGGCTATATCCAGATTTTGATAGGAACAAAAGCCCTGCTGGGAGAAGGATGGGATGCTCCTAAAATGAATACTTTGATTCTTGCCAGTTTTGTCAGTTCCTTCGTCCTTTCCAACCAGATGAGAGGAAGAGTGATCAGAATAGATAAAGATACTCCCCAAAAAACGGGAAATATATGGCATTTGCTGTGTTTCGATCCACAAGGAGACAACGGAGGACAGGATATGGATATTGTCAGGAAGAGATTCAAAACCTTTGTAGGAATTTCAACAGGACAAGAAACTTCTATTGAGAATAATTTTGAAAGGCTCAACATTAAAACTATTGAAAAGGAAAATGAAATTCCTTTGATCAATCAGGAGAGTTTTTCCTGGGCTAAAAACAGGGAAGATCTTACGCTACGATGGAAAACAGCTTTGGATAAAGGAAATACTCTCGTCGAGGAAATTAAGGTTCCTTCCGGCGATCTTACCGAAGTGACCGATATGAAGATGACTTATCTCGGAAAAATGATTGCGGACCTTTCTAAAGTAATGATATCAATCGTTTTGCTATTTGGACAGGATCTTCTTCTGGGAATACTAAAGAATATGGAGGCGATAGATTCTGTTAAAAGCTTTTTCTGGGTGATGTTTCTCTTTGGAGGATTCGGATTACTGACGTATGGTTTAAAATTTTATCGTGCATTGAGACAGTATCTCAAATATAAAAATGCAGCAGGACATATAGGACTTATAGGTGAGGTTGTTCTTAAATGCCTGATCTACGAGAGAATTATTACCACTGCTCCCGACAAGATGAAAGTGGTGAGTTCCGGAGCTAAAGGAGATATGTTCTGTTATCTGGATGGTGGAAGTCACTATGAGAAATCACAGTTTATTCAGGTTTTGCAGGAAATTATTTCTAAAATTGATAATCCGCGTTATCTGTTAAAAATGCAGGCTAAACTTTTTTTCACGAAGAAATATATCTATTATCCTATCCCTGAAGTTTTCGCCAGAAACAAAAAAAGTGCCGAGTTGTTTGCGAAAACCTGGAGCGAAAAAATTGAAAAATCTGAACTGGTCTTTACCAGAACTATCGAAGGAAGACGTATTTTGTTACAACTCAGGTTTCAGTCCCTGTTAAAAAGAAATGCAAGGATAGAACATCTTCACAAATGGACCCGTTAAAAAAACAAAAATTCCCTGATCATTCAGGGAATTTATCATTTATGCATTAGAATCTTTCGAGGGCACAAATCACTTATGAAAAATTTTTATTTTTTGATGATCTTGGATGATCCTGATGGTGTTTTGAGGATGTAAACGCCATTCGGAAGTTCCGAGATGTCTGCCTGATTGGTTCCTTTTTTCATATCCAGTTTTTTAAGCAGTTTTCCGTCCTGGCTGTAAATTTCAGCTGGTGCATTGCCTTCCGCCTGAATAGAAAGCAATCCGCTGGTAGGATTAGGATAGATGCTCATCACTTTTTGTGAAGAAGTAACTTCATTCGTTGCCAGTACAAGACCGGAATCTTTTACCCAGGTAAATGCATCAAGTCCTCCATATCTGTAACCTCCTCCCATAGTAATTCTAAGTTCGTCAATAATGATATTTGAGTAATTCTGACCGTTTAAATTGGTAAGATCAATCAGGGTATATCCATTTGTCGTAGCCATAGAAGTATTGAAGCCTGTAGATTTAGTCTGTGTAAATTTAGTAACACCGCTTAGCCTTCCTGTAACTGTTAGAGTTCCTGCTACAGTCAGATCTAAATTAAGGGCAGAAAGGTACATCCAGAAACGGTTTACTTTAAACAGATTCGATGTACTTTTTATACTGAAAGACGGTGGTGAAGCCGTGTCATTGGAGTTATCAATGTATCTGTTGTCGTTAGCTGTTCCGTTCCATCCTGTACTTGGAAAATTCGCCTGGATGTCAAAAAGTCCTACGTGAGAAATAATATTAAAGATCACTCCGTTATCGGTAAAACTTGGACTACCGTTCGATTCGGTTTCAAATTGCTCTGTACTTGTCTGTCCAAAAGAAAATAAGGAGATGAACAAACTACAGATGGTTAAAAAAATAGTTCTTTTCATGATTTAGGTTTTAAATATGTTTTTTTTAGCTGCGCGGAGGATATATTCCTTCAATACAGATGATGTAGTTTAGTCCTAAATAAGGAGGCATATTGTTCATCGGAAGATTTTGCCCGATGTATGATAGAGATCGTGCGTTGATAGCGGTATCAGGATCCACGGCCGCAAAACTAGGTACAGCATTGAAATCTCTTCCTACCTGCGTTCCTGTTTTGGCGATAGATGTGGAGGCAGTAGGGGTAGAAACTGTAGCATTTGTATTGGCCACTTTCAGTTGAAACCCTGAACCTATACTTGGAAGGTTCTGTGCCATAATGGTGTTTTGCGTAGTTCCGGCAACAACTCCCAAAGGATAATATTCGTTTGCATTTACATTTCCGGCTCCGATAGCCATACGTCCTTTCAGATTAGGCAGTGCAAAAGTATCTATACCGTTTCCTCCGTAAGTGGTTCCTAAGATGGAAAATAAAGCAGAATTATTTGAGATTCTCAGTAAGCTTCCGTCACAAAACATCCAGCCTCTGGGTGCAAAATTTCCAGCAAATAGTTTTACAATTCCAATGTATTCGTCCATGATAATAGTTTTTCAGTTGTTAAGTTTTCCTACTCTGTTCTGGGCTTTTCGGATTCCGCCGGTGGTTATTTGTTTTTTGATAAGCCAAAGGAACAACATATAAAAAGGCAGTGCTAGAGTAGAAAATACCAAATTGGAGAGTCCGTATTTCTACGTAACGGATATTCGGTTTACCCCTACAGGAAAGATTTTGTGGTCCAAAAAACACAGAGATTTGAGAGGCCGTCTTTAATCTGTAATTTGTTTCTTATAATTTTCTCCGGGAGAGCGGTATTTAGTATTTTTGTAAGAATCCAATTAAAATAAAAATGAACGAATTCGTAGCATCAGAAATTAAAAACAATATCGCCGAAATCACATTCGGAACACCGAAAAGCAACTCCCTTCCGGGTGCCATTTTAGAAAAACTGGCTCAGACCATTCTGGATGAAGGAGCTAAAGAAGAAGTAAAAGCTATTTTAGTAAAAAGTGAAGGAGAGAAGGCATTCTGCGCGGGAGCAAGTTTCGATGAGCTTTTGTCTATTGAAGAGCTGGAAGCATCTACGAAGTTTTTCGGTGGCTTTGCAAAAGTTCTGAATGCCATGAGAAACTGTGGAAAAATAGTTGTGGTCAGAGTGCAGGGAAAAACCACCGGTGGAGGAGTGGGAATTGCTTGTGGAGCAGATTATTGCTTTGCTACGAAAGATTCAGCTTTGGCGCTTACTGAAATTAATCTGGGAATCGGACCTTTTGTGATCGGACCATACGTAGAAAGAAAAATCGGAAAATCACAGTTCTCTGCAATGGCTATTGATGCTGACTTCAGATCGGCAGAATGGGCAGAACAGCATAATGTGTATCATTCCGTTTCTGACAATATTCAGGAAATGGATGCCAAACTGGACAAATTTATGCAGACATTGGCTTCCAGAAGCAGTGATGCATTGGCTTTGATCAAAAAAGTATCATGGGAAGGAACCGATCATTTTAATGAACTGATGCCGGCAAGAATTCATATGAGTGCCAGTTTAATTCTTGAAGATTCTGCCAAGAAAAATATCGAGTCCATTAAAGAAAGACTGAGAGCAAAATAGTATTTTGTACACCATTACTGGATAACCGCTGAACATTTCAGCGGTTTTTTTTTGGAAAATTAAAAAATTGATGTTGTATTTTGTTTTGTATTTATTGAACTAACATTAAAAATTTAAATTATTTAATTATTATTCATTTATTATTTACATTAATTATTTAATTATATAGTATTTAACTTCATTTTAGAAATTTTAACGTTTATTAATATATATTTGATTGTATTATAGTTAAAATATGTTAATATGAAATTACAGTTGTCATTATTAACGGCTGTTCTCTTCTTTATGGGAGGGCAGGCTGTTGAAGCTCAAAAAGCTAAGAAGGACACCATTCAGGAAGAACATGCCATAGATGAGGTAGTCGTTGTAGCGTATGGAAGTCAGAAAAAAGAAACAATGGTAGGCTCCAGCACGGAGGTAAAAGCGAAACAATTCGCAGACCGTCCTATATCAAGTATCGGGCAGGCGCTCGACGGAGCCAGTGCAGGAGTTAAAGTAAGTACCGGAACAGGCCAGCCGGGCAGCTCACCGAGTATTCAGATCAGAGGAATAGGATCTTACGGAATTACCACATCACCTTTGTATGTGGTGGATGGGGCGGTGTATACAGGATCTCTTGCAGCCATTAATCCCAATGATATTGCTTCATTTAATATTTTGAAGGATGCAGCTTCAACATCACTTTATGGATCGGCTGCTGCTAATGGGGTTATTATCATCACCACCAAATCAGGAAAAAAGGGCAAAGATTCCTTTAATTTTGGAATGAGTACAGGGTATGTACAAAGATCTATCCCTGAATATGACAGGGTGAATGTACACCAATACTATCCGCTGATCTGGGAAGCTATCAGAAATGGAAGACTTGCATCTAATCCAGCATTAGGGCTCGCTGCTGCTAATAATTATGCTTCTATAGTTTTGGTTTCTGGAAACACTGCATTTGGATCAGGGGTTCTAAAAACAAATGTATTTGACGTTGATCCTCATCAGTTAGTTATTGATGGGGTTTTAAACCCAAACGCTAAATTGAAATATACAGATTTAGACTGGCAGAGACCTTTGATGAATACGGGATTCAGGCAGAATTATGAATTAAACTACAGTGGTGGAAGCAATACAACGACCTATTTTACATCAGTTGGCTACACCAATGAAACAGGATATCTTATAAAATCGGATTTTGAAAGATTTACCGCCAGATTGAAAGTAGATTCCCAGGTTAAAAGCTGGTTGAAGATAGGAACCAGTATCAGTGGAGTTTCTTCTAATGGAAACAATTCAGTGGAGGGGGTAGACAGTAATTCTTCATATATCAATCCTTACAGATGGACAAGAACGATGGGGCCTATTTACAGTCCGTATGCTCATGATCCTGTTACCAATGCTAATCTTTATGATAATGCCGGGAATATCATGTACGATGCGGGGAGCGGAAGAGGGGCTGATGCTGCTGCCGGAAGAAACGTGATTCAGGAAACGCTTTTAAATAAAGATCTTTCCAAGAATTATTATATCATTTCCAGAGCTTATGCTGAGGTTAAGGTTGATCCTTATCTGACGTTATCTACCAATGTAGGATATGATATCAGAAATAACAGAAGAAGCACTTATGGCAATAAAATCATTGGTGATGCAGCTCCTGGAGGTTCAGCTGAGAAATACAGTATTACGGACCAGACATTTACCTGGAACCAGCTTTTGAACTATAAAAGAAAATTGGGTCAGCATAATTTTGAATATTTATTAGGACATGAAAACTATAAATTCACTTATGAATATTTATATGGCTACAAGAAAGGACAGATTGTGGATGATAATGATGAACTGATCAATTTTGTTACTCCTACGACTCTTACTTCCAGAACAGACAATTACAGAAAAGAAGGTGTTTTTTCAAGATTGAATTATGATTTCAATTCAAAATATTTACTTTCCGGATCTATCCGTTGGGATGGTTCTTCCAGATTCAGTAAGGATGTAAGATGGGATTCATTCTGGTCTCTTGGTGCAGGATGGAGAATAAAAGGAGAGGAGTTTTTGAAAGGCTCTAGTCTGATCAGTGAATTAAAACTTCGTGGTTCTTACGGAGAAGTAGGAAACGATAGAACAGACAGTTACTATATGTACAAAAGTACCTATACTTTAGGGTATAATAATGCTCAGGAGCCTGGTATTCTGTTTGGGTTTTTAGCAGATCCAACGATCACCTGGGAAACAAATAAACAGAGCGATATAGGAATTGATTTTGGATTTTTAAATAATAGAATTTCCGGATCTGTAGAGTATTATAAAAGAGTTACCGAAGATCTGATCTTTCAGGTTCCTCTCCCGGTTTCTTCCGGAGTTCCTGATAATAATATAAGCAGAAATGTTGGAACAATGTACAACCGTGGATTTGAGTTCAGTCTTAATGCAGATGTGATCAGAAATGAAAACTTCACCTGGAATATCAATGCCAATGCATCTACGCTGAAAAATCAGGTTACAGAACTTTCCAATGGAATCACGGAAATTATAAGCGGAACCAAAAAAGTTTCAGTAGGTCATTCTATTTATGATTATTGGTTGAGACAATGGTACGGAGTTGACCCAGCAGACGGTTCACCTCTCTTTTTAGTAGCAGACGCGTATGCCAATACCACTGCTGCAGATATCAGAACTGTAGATGGAACAAAAGTGACTACCAACTTTAATAAGGCCAAATATGATTATTCAGGAACTGCTATTCCGGATCTTTTTGGAAGTTTTGGAACTTCGATTACCTATAAACAATGGGCGTTATCTGCAATGTTTACGTACCAGTTGGGAGGAAAAACATATGATTCCAATTATGCAGCCCTGATGTCAAGTTATTCTCAGGGAGGAGCGTTAAGTACAGATATTCTAAACAGATGGACGACTCCGGGACAGATTACTGATGTTCCTGCGTTAAACTCATCCACCTATACAAGTTCAAATGCAGCTTCTTCAAGATGGCTGATAAGTTCAGACTTTATTACGTTCAGACAGGCCACTTTGAGCTATAGCTTTAATTCTGAGATTTTATCCCAGCTGGGATTAGCAGGGTTCAAGGTATTGGTTTCCGGTGAAAACCTTTGGAGCAAAACTGCGAGAAAAGGATTGGAGCCCGCTCAGGCTTTTAACGGAACAACCTCTAACCGATATACGCCTGCGAGAATTATTACCATAGGATTTAATGTGTCATTTTAAAATTTAAGTATGAAAAATCTAAAAAAACAATATATAAAATGGGCTGTGGTCCTTTCATCGGTCTTCACAGCAATGATCTCATGTCAGAGCGATTATCTTGAAACGGATCCTACGACTGCAGCTTCCGAAGATGCAGCTTATTCAAGTGCATCGAATCTAATGGCTATTATAAACGGGATGCATAGAGATATGTATTACAGACAAAATGATAGCCAGGGTCAGAACGGCCAGGGAGGAATCATGATTATGATGGATGCTATAGGAGAAGATCTTGTGTTTCCTTCTACTGGGAATGGTTGGTACATTTCAACAGTTAGATGGCAGGATCAGGTGAATGAAAACAGTACGTATGTTTTTTATCCGTACCAGTTTTATTATGCCCTTATCAGAAATGCCAATTTAGTGATTGCCAACGGGCCTTCAGTTCCAGTTGCTAATGCAGCCGATGTCAACACTGTGAAGCTTGCGATTGGTGAAGCTCATGCATTCAGAGCATTCTGTTATTATATGCTGGTTCAGATTTATGGTAAAAGATATGTTCCTGGTACCGTGAACAGCCAGCTTGGAGTTCCCATCAGATTGGAGGCTAATGAAATACCTTTAGCAAGAAATACCGTTGAAGAAGTTTATACCCAGATCAATAATGATCTTAACGAAGCTTCCACAAGACTTACCGGGAGCAAAAGATTAACAAAGTCTCATTTTGATGATAAGGTGATTCTCGGATTGAAAGCCAGAATTGCTCTGACACAGGGGAATTACGCCGTTGCTGCTGCGTCTGCTAAATTAGCCAGAGCAGAATATCCTCTGATGGATAATACAGCCTATACAGCCGGATTTAATAATCTGGCAGGAAACAGTGAATGGATTTGGGGTGCGACTATTATTGCAGATCAGGGCGAAACATTCTCGAACTTCGGAGCGTATATGTCAAGAAATTTTAATTCTACCAATATACGTCAGGCACCAAAAGCGATCAATAGTAAATTATTTCTAATGTTCCCAACGACAGATGTGAGAACTAAAAACTTCGATCCTTCGGGAGCGCATACTTCTCTGGCTCTGCCGACCACCTATTCTAAGTTTGCATATACCAGCCAGAAGTTTCTTTCTGCAAGTTTTGCAGACAGTAGAGTAGATCTTCCTTATATGCGTGCTGCGGAAATGTATCTTATAGAAGCAGAAGCTTTAGCGAGATTAGGAAATGAAACAGACTCAAAGACCGCATTTAACCTACTCGCTAAAAACAGAAATACTGCCTATGCCGGAGCCAGTACAACAGGTACGGCTTATATCAATGAAATTCTCAACAGCAGAAGGCTTGAATTATGGGGCGAAGGATTTAGACTTTTAGATCTGAAGAGACTGAATCAGGGACTGGATAGAACTGGTGCAAATCATCCGTCAGTGGTTACTAATAATCTGATGACCGTTCCGAATACCGATCCAAGATGGGAATTCCTGATTCCAAGAGCGGAAATCAATGCCAATCCATTGATCGTTCAGAATCCATTATAATTAAAACGAAAAATATAATATTTTTTAGAATCCTGCTCTTGGGCAGGGTTCTTTTTTTAATAGATATCAATGTGTGTGATCAAGAGAAATAACAGTTTTACTATACTTTAAATAAACCACAACCACTTTAGTTCCCACATTATAGCCTAAGTAATCATCTTTGGAAACGGGAAGTCTTATTTTTTCTTTTCTGTTCCGGCCGGAAAATGTGATGATGTATTCGTCATTTTCTGTTTTATGACGACTGATAATAATGCTTGTTAATTTGTTTTTACCATTCTGAATATCCTTTTCCCAGTTTTTTACGGAGTAGAAGTAGACCAGATGCATGATACCATAGAAGAAAGCGTAAAGCATTAATGCAATACCGAGAAACAGAAGGTAATGATAGTATTTGAAATCATGAAACTCATCTTTCAAAAGGTAACAGGCCATGAGGACCATCAGGATGATGACTAATAATAGAACACCCGGAACATGTTTAAAGAAATCCTGCTTTTGAACAGCTATAGTATTTCTTTCTTCTTCCGTTAAAGGAATATTTTCCTGCAGCTTAATTTGAGAATAATCTATTGAATTTTCCGCCATAATCTATTCATTAAATAGGTACAGAATTCCTTTTAGCCGGATTCTGTTTTCCTAAAGTTAAGAATTGTATGAATGGGATGATAAAAAGTTATCATTAAAATTTAAAAAAAATAATTGGCAGATTCAAAATAAATTATAACTTTGTAATTCAAAGTTCTTTTTATGGATTCGAAAAACTATCACGAAGACTTATCACATATCCGTTCCATGATGGAGCGGTCTTCCAGATTTATTTCATTGAGCGGACTGTCCGGAGTTTTTGCCGGTTTGGCTGCGCTGATCGGTGCAGGATATGTATATTTCATTTTTCAGCGGGAAGGAATTGATTATTTGGACGGCGACAGAAACTTTTTCGGTCCGGCATTGGTCAGAGAACTTGTCCTTGTAGGAACTGTTATTTTACTGACTGCTGTTCTGAGCGGGTATATTTTCACAGCCAACAAAAGCAAAAAGAAAGGACAAAAGATCTGGGATAGCACAACAAAACGTTTGTTGTTGACATTTGCCGTTCCTTTGGTAACAGGAGGAGTCTTCTGTCTGGCACTTCTTTTTCACCATCTGTTTGTTTGGGTAGCACCGGCCACGCTTATATTTTACGGAATCGCTTTAGTAAGTGCAGAAAGATACACACTCACAGATATTAAATATTTAGGATACTGTCAGATTATACTGGGGCTCATTTCTATCTTCTTTTTAGGATGGGGACTTATATTCTGGACCATCGGTTTTGGAATTTTACATATTGTGTATGGGCTGATCATGCACAAAAAATATAAATAAAGATTAAATTTGCAGACCTTTTAAGAACAGCTTCTTAGAAACCTGCAGCTATTACCTTACTATGATAAAGATTAATCAACTCAACAAAGAATTCGAAAGCCGTGTAAGACTGGGGATTATGTCCGTTCTTATGGTCAACGACTGGGTTGATTTCTCTGAAATGAAAGGGCTTCTTGAAATCACAGACGGTAATCTGGCCAGCCACAGTAATGCGTTGGAAAAAGCAGGATACATTGAAGTGAAAAAAGAATTTGTAGGCAAAAAACCGAAAACCTCTTACCGGGTGACTCAAAGCGGAAGACAGGCTTTTAATGAACATCTGGATGCTCTTGAAAAATTACTGGGAAGATAAACTCTATATTTTTTTGAAAATAAACTTTGAAATGCAAAGTACTTTATAAAAATTAAAATGAAATAAAATGATAACACAAAAACAAAAAACACTCGCCATTTATACGCTCCCATTGGTTTTACTATGTATCCCATTGGTAGGAAATCTAACCTCCAATGAAGTCAATTGGTCAGCTTCAGATTTTCTGATCGCAGGAGTTTTACTTTCTACTGTGGCTATTCTGATCAATTTAGCAAGAACCAAAATTAAAAAACAAAGCCACAGAATTTTGATCTGCATTTTTGTTTTGATCGTTTTTGCATTGATCTGGATCGAATTGGCCGTAGGGATTTTCGGAAGTCCATTCGCAGGAAGCTAAGGAAGATTTCAAATCATAAAGATTTCAATGATGACAAGAAAAACTTTCATTAAAAGATTAGCACAGTTTTCACTGATAGGAGCGTTCCCTGCATTGTATTCCTGGCAGGTAGAGCCTTTTTGGGTAGAATTTGTCCAGAGAAAGTTACCGGTTAAAAATCTACCACAAGCATTGGAAGGGAAAACATTGATGCAGATATCAGACCTACACGTTGGAGACCGTTTCGACTGGAATTTCCTGATCGACTCTTTCCAAAAAGCCAAACATTTTAATCCTGACTTTGTTGTCTACACCGGAGATTTCGTCAATCATGGAACGGCAGAAGAGCGAGAAGATCTGAAGAAAGTAATGAGCCATGCAGTTCATGGAAAGCTGGAAACATTCGGAATTCTTGGAAACCATGATTACGGAAAGAACTGGGACGATGTAGAATGCTCAGAAAATATCTGTGATATTCTCGAAGATTCCGGAATTAAGATGCTTAAAAATAGCAGTGAAGAAAGCCACGGACTGAACTTTATCGGCTTTGAAGATCTGTGGTCGCCCAATTTCTATCCTGCGGAAGTGATGAAAAGCTATGATCCCTCAAAATCCAATATTGTGCTTTGTCATAATCCGGATGCCTGCGACAGAGATATATGGAATGGCTATCAGGGCTGGATTTTGAGCGGTCATACCCACGGAGGATAATGCAGAATTCCCGGGATCATCACACCTATTCTTCCTGTCGAGAATAAAAAATATGTGTCAGGAGAAATAGATCTTCAGGACGGAAGAATGCAGTACATCAACAGAGCTATCGGTCACTCTTTCCAGATAAGATTTATGGTCCGTCCGGAAATTACCGTCTTTACTTTAACACAAGTTTAAAATACTGTACCGATGAAAGATCATCAAATAATAAACCTTGGAAAATACATTTTCGGATTGTGCTTTGCGCTCGGAAACATCTGCCTTTTCGGTTATCTGATCACTAAGATTGATGACTTTGCTTACTATGGCTTTCTTTTGCTCGTTTTCGGAACAGCTTTAAATCTATTTGTTGCATTAGTATTGTTGATTTATGGAATTACTCATGAGCCCAAGTCTGATGCTTGCCTCAAATCTATCAGTATAATGCTGATCAATATTTCCATAGCCATACTTTACGCTGTAATAGGACTTAATATAATATAAAAATAAACCTTATGAAAAAAGTACGTGTTCAATTTCTGCTTTTTGTCTACGATAAAACCCAGAAACTTTACAGAAAATATTTTAAAAAGAAAAAAAGACAGTGGCAGTTCAACGAAGAACAATTGTTGCAGTTCCAGGAAGATTCTTTGGGACGAAAACTGGGGGAATTCTATAAAAAGCATGGGTTCTCCATGATTCCAAAAATGGAGGACCACGACGTACATCACCTGATCACCGGCTGTGGAACCCACTTCGAAGATGAGGTGGCGATGCAATATCTGCTTCTTGGAAACGGTAAACTGAATGCTCATTTGCTGGCTGCCGTTGTATTGGGAACGCTCATTCTTCCGGAATACCTCAAACTCTATATGAAGGCATACAAAAAAGGGCAGAGCATGAGACCTTTTTACCACTGGGACTTTGAAAGCTTGTTGTGGCAGAATTTCGACCATCTGAAAGACTATATCCAGCAGAAAGAAACCGCACCGCTCTATTAATGATAAGCCATGAAGAAAATAAAATATACTGCGCTTGGCAGAAATACTTTTCTGATCTCGTTTTTATCAGGGACTTTACTTTTAATCGGTTACCTGATCACGAAAGCAGAGCTTTTGATGGTCTTCGGTTTTTACTTTGTCATCATTGCAGCGGTGGTCAATTTGCTTGTGCTGCTGTATGAGCTTATGGAATTCCTGACCCATATTCCGGATAAGAAATCCTCCGGAAACTCTGTTTTATTGCTTCTGGTTAATATTCCCATCACCATCCTCTATATGGGCATCCTCATTGATTTTAAACTATAAATCTATTTACTTTTTAAATCTTTCAATGTTTTAATCTTTCAATCAAAAATTTAACATCTCCCATCATGAAAACACATCACTATATATTCCTTACAACCCCCTTGTTCGTCATCGTATTTTATGATCAGGACATGGGATTGAATCTCGGTATTCTTGCCATTGTTTACGCATTGCTTACTTTGTTCAAAACTTCTGAGAGAAACAGGACCAGAACTTTCCTGATACTTTTTGTTACAAGTATTTTGTCGAGCTTTGCTTTTATCTGGTACAGAGATTTTCCTTCCTTGCTGGCGGTTGTAAGTTCCATTCTTTTATTGGGCTATCGCTCAAGAAATAGGAAGCTTAAAATACTGTTCCTGATCCCGGTTTTTATCATCAACAGTTTTACCTCCATTTTCCGGTTTTTCAGTTTTGATGCATGGCTGCCGAAAAGGAACGTTTCCGGCGTGTGGCAGAAAACATTGGCTTTCGTTGTGATTCCGCTCGTATTTATTTCTATATTTTTCGGGATCTATTCTGCGGGGAGTGATCATTTTGCGGCACTTTTTACAGATTATGAACTGGATATTGATGTATGGCAGCTAATATGTCTTTCAGTTCTGGGCTTCTTTATCGCGTTCAATTACTGGAATTATGCAGTGGAAAGATTTATTTACAAAAATAATTATCTGCTGGATGATCACTTTAATGATCAATCTAAAGTTCAGAAGGCCACGTATTCCTTCCTTGATCTCGATGCAGAGCGAACCAGCGGTGTAATCTCTTTCATTTGCCTGAATATTTTGCTCGTATTTTTCATTATCACTTACAATTACGAACAGTTTTATGAAGTTTCAAAAACTCCGGTTCAGCTTTCAGAGGAAACGCATGAAAGAGTGAATGCTGTGATCATGTCGATCGTGATGGCGGTTATGGTAATTATGTTTTATTTTAAATCCGGATTCAATTTTGATCCTAAAGCAAAGCTGATGAAAATGCTGGCCAGAATATGGATCATTCTGAATGCTGTTCTGGTATTGTCCGCTGCACTGAAAAACTACGAGTACATTATCACCTACGGATATACTTATAAAAGGTTGGGCGTATTTGCTTTTCTCCTGCTGGCGCTGATTGGTCTTGCTCTTACCTTTATTAAAATTCAAAAGCAAAAAAGAAATGCATTCCTGTTCAATGTAATGACCTGGTATTTTTATGGAACAATTTTGGCTTGCAGTTATGTCAACTGGGGCGGAATCATTACCTCCCAGAATATGAAACGTAAAGATTTTGCCGTGGAATATCACCTTGAGCAGATCAGTTTCAGCGAAAGAAGGCTGCTGAAGTATGCGGATGAAAAGAACGATCTGCAGCTTAAAAAGAAAATACTTAACAAAGTAAAAGAAGAAAAAACTAAGCCTTTCCTTTCAAAAATCCTTTACTATGAAACATTAAAAGAGTAGTTATTATGAAAAAATCCTTATTGTTAATTCCATTGATTATTATTTCATGTAAAAAAGAAGCGAACATAACAGAAACTCCGAACAAAGATTCTGCTGTGATCACAGAAATGCCGGACGCTGCTGCTAAAGCAGATTCCGCTGCCATCAGAAAGCAAGATTCAATCATTAACAATGCTCCCGTTACCAAAGAAGTACTCCGCAAAGGCGTTATGAGAAGTGAAAAAGAAGGCCAGATCATAAGAACGGCAGATGCGTCTCAGCTTCCTTTCACACTGGGAGAAGAATTTACGAAAGACGGTCAGGAACTTGTTTTAAAACTGACCCATTATGACAAACCTACTATTAAAGCTAAAATTTCAACGAATGAAAAAGACTTTAATATCAGATTTAACCAGATCAAGCTTCCCAACGGAGATTATGACGGCCCTTTCAGTAGAGAAATCACTTATGAGACCAAAGGTACAGGCGAAGTCTGGCTGATTATCGGGAAAAGTAATATGGCTTCCGGGAATACAAAAGGAAGTTTTAATGTAAGTGTAGAGTAGGTTTTATCCCTTTGGTATAATTTCTGCAAACTCATTACTAAAGTTTAAAAGTTATGAAAAATATATGGTTAATGACGGCAGCAGTTTCAGCAGTAGTAGTAAGCTGTGGAACGGTGCAGTCACTGGTCCAGAATACATTCCCTTATACTGCCAATGTTTTGGTGTCTACGGGAGTTCCGGCCGATAAAGAAGTTTCCTCAACAGCTACTGCTACTAATGTGCAGACATGGTTTGGAGGAAACAATAATGCGAAAATTAAGGATGTAAGAATCTCCGATGCCAAAATCTCTGTAGTGTCTCCTTCAGGAGGAAACTTAAGCGCACTGAAATCTGTGAAAGTATATGTTTCATCCAGCGGAACAGGAGAGAAGCTAGTGGCATCACGTTCCAATATGACAACAGATTCCTCCAGCTTAAATCTGGATCTTAATGATACAGGATATTTGGATGAGGTGGTGAAAAGTTCAGGACTGACTGTAAGAACAGTCTATGAGTTGAAAAACCAGACGACTTCGGATATGAATCTTAAAATAGCCCTTAATTTCAACAGTGTTCCAGCGAAATAATTTTTGTACCGTTTAAGATAGAATAGGCTGTCCTCAAAAGGGCAGTCTATTTTTTTTATTTTAAGTGTACGAATTTATTCTGATAATTTTTTCAGAGCTTCAATGGCCTTTTCGATATCTTTTTTATTCACAAAAATGTGGTCATGGTAATAGGCCGCTACCACATTACAGCTTATACCATTTTCAGAAAGTGCTTTTGAAAAAGCAGCCGTTAATCCCACCGCTTCCAGGGAAGAATGTACTGTGAGAGTGATCCAGGACATCACTACGGAATAGTCCAGTTGTAATCTGTCTGCAATTTCCTTTTTTATAATAAGGGTAAATCCTTCATCTTCTCTGAAGAACATTTCAATTTCATTCAGATTAAAACCGTCTGTACTTTTCGTGGTACAAAAAACATAGTCACCCGGATTGTGTTGGGGCTTCATGCTTTTTAAAAGTGTTCCTAAGTCTTTTTCTCCGTTCATTTTGGTTAGATTAAAAAGAAAACAAGATACATTTCTTTTTGCAGTTTTTAAAAGTAAAATGAGGCGACCCAAATCTGGATCACCTCATTATAAATTTTAGGAACTGGTAGTGTTTCGGGATGCGGGTTTCGTGGTTCAAACCGGCAACTCTAAAAAACCAATTCAGTTAAATATATCTGAAAGATTTGATATTACAGTTTGGTGAATTTTTCAACCACTCTTCTTTGTCCTTCAGTGATATTGATGATATACTGACCGGTAGGAAGATTCGAAGTGTTGATCTTTTCATCCGGTGAAACTGAACCTTTTGTAACGGTTCGTCCATGCATATTGATAATCTCGAAATCGAGTTTTTTATCGTTATTGCTGTGAATCGCAACAGAGCTGGTCACAGGATTCGGATAAATCTTAACTTCTAAAGGAGCCTGAACTTTGACGCTGGCTTTAAGACTTCCTTCAAGTTGTAAGATGGCATTTTTCACATTAGGAAAAGGACCGATTTTTTGATTAACCACAGTACCACCCTGAGGAATTCCCGTAGAGATTAACAGGTTTTTCATAGCAGCTGGTGTAAGATACTGCCCTGTATTCTGATAATAATAAGACTGGATCAATGTGGCTGCAGAAGCTACCACAGGAGTGGCAGAGCTCGTTCCACTGAAATAATTGTAAGTTCTGTTATTATCGTTATCATACTTTTGGTAAGATCCGTATCCTGCCGCAAGAACGCTGCTTCCCCATCCCTGTACGTCCACTCTGTTTCCGAATGTGCTGAAGCTCAGTTTTGAATGGGTCGTATTGGGAGAACCTGCTCCCACAATGATGGCACCGCTGTTTCCTCTTGCTCTGTACGCCGCATAAAAAGGATCATCAAGGTTTTGATTTCCGTTTCCTGCTGCTGCAATGATGATGATTCCAGAATCTGTAGCTGCTTTCGTTAAATCCCAGATCACGCTGTCATATTCTGCAGGACAGTACTGGCCGTCTTTTCCGCCGGTCTGCATTTCATACAAAATAATATCCCCGGACTGCGATGCATTGATGGATCTGCTCACCGCTGAAGCTCTGTTGTATCCCACAGTGGTCCATTCCATATAGCCTTTGATTTGAGAAGCACTGTAAGCCGCTCCTGAAAGACCAACATTATCCTTTACAGATCCTAAAATACTTACCACAGCCGTTCCGTGATCGCGGTAGTTATTGTTGGCCAATCCTGCATTCGGGCTGTATCCCGGTTCCAGCTGGATAGAATTTTGATTGGAAAGCATTTCGTGAGTCTTGTAAAAACCATATTCTACATCACGTATCCTGATATTCTGTCCTGTGATTCCTCTGGACCATGCATATTTTGCATTAATCCCCGGATTGTCGTTGAGGTACGTTTGGATACTTTCTAAATCTGGAGTGGCTACAAATGCTTTAACGAACGGAGGCTCGATAGGTGTGCTGCTCATCACGGAAACATATTCCACTTCAGGGAATCTTTCAAGCGTGTGGGCTAGCTTTTCAGCATCTTCATTGTTTTGTAAAGGAATATTTACTTTGAATATCCTTCTCAGTTTTTCAACAGATTCACCGGAGTTCCCGTTGGCTCTGCTGTCTTTGATCATTTCTTCAAGTTTTTGGTCACTAAAACCAAGATCGTTCACAAACGAAATTCCATTGGTTTTGACAAATTCTGCCAATTCCGGATTTCCAAGTGCTGCTTTTTCAGAAGTAATGTTTTTTGAAAAACATACATAAATGTTCGGGTTGGGCTTATCATTTTTCTCCGATGGATTCTGGCCGTAAGAAAGAATAAAGCCGAAAATAAATAATGTGAAAAGTCTAATTTCTGTTCTCATAATATTTTATTAAATGGTTGTTAATCAAATATATAATTTATATCACAAGAAAAGGAAAAATAGAATGAAATAAATGTATTTTGTTGTGTAGTTATTAATTATAATCAATAATTAATGCAAATGTTTATAAAATTAATCTAAATCACGTTTTTGTGAAATTAAATTAATAGCAAAAAAATGATATGTGCAATCAATTGATGTTGAAATCTATAGGAGACTATTTAGTTAATATAATTCATCTTAAGAAGTATTCTGCGAATATGACCGGTAATGAATTTATTATTGTTTGTCAGCCAGATAATAGAAATATTTTTTTCAGGAATTATGATGAGGTGGGATTTAAAACCTCCCTGATCACCGGAGTGCTCTATGACGTCTACATTCTCTTCTGTTTGAGTATCAGCATAGAAACCTTTGTGAACAAACCAGGTTCCGGTGTGATAAACGGGCTTTTTGCCATTCCATTGTTCCGGTTTGTAGAGTGTTTTTGAGGTTTCAATAACAGAGCAGTTGGTAAATTTACATTGATTAATGGCTGTAATGTATTTTTTCAGGTCTTCAATGGAACTCCAGACCCCTCCGTTTCCGGCAGCAGCAAAAGTAGGGCATTCACCGTAGTCGTATTCCGTGTATACTTTATCTTTCAGAATATAGCCGTGAGCTACATTTTTTTCAGGATAGCTTCCATCTGTGATACAACTGTTCTTCATTCCGGAAGGTTTGAAAATATGGTCACCGATGAAACGCTGCCATTTCATGCCGCTTGTTTTTTCAATGACCAGCGCCAGTCCGTTATAGGCAGGATTGGAATATTCGAATTTTGTTCCCGGTTCAAATTCCAGAGAATCGGCAGACTTTAAAGGCCTGAAATTTTCCTCATCCTTTGCGGTCAGATAAAAAATACTGTCTTTATCCACATGTCTGAGATCCGGAAGCCCGGAACTGTGAGTAAGAACATGACGAAGTTTGATTTTAGAAGCTATATTCTTATTTTTAAAATCCGGAAAAAATTTCAGCAAATTATCGTCTGTTGAAAGTTTCTGCTGATCCTGAAGCATCAGAATACCGTAGGACACAAAAGTTTTGGAAATAGAACCAAGATTCGAAACCGTTTTGGTGGTGAATTTTTCCCGGGTCTTCAGATCAGCCAGTCCGAAAGAATTTTCATACAACACCTTATTTCCCTGTTGGATCAAAATAGCGCCGCCCGGTTCGTCTGCCTTAAATAATTCTGAAAATGCAGAATCAAGTTTTGATTTTAAAAGATCTTCGCGCATTTGAGCAAAGCTTGTCAATTGGATGCTGAAAGTGATTAAAAGTGCGGATAGTAATTTAAAATTAAGGGGCATGAATAAGATGTTTTTACTGTGGTTGAAGCTTGAACTGTAGCTGTCAATATTGTATTTTCTGACGGATCAGTTTTTTGTGATGGAGTCCATAACGATCGTCACAGGGCCGTCGTTGATAAGGGAAACCTTCATATCTGCTCCGAAAATTCCGCTTTCGGTTTTTAATCCGGACTTAGCAATTTCTTCTTTGAAATAATCGAAAAGAGGGATGGCCTTATCAGGTTTTGCAGCTTTGATAAAGGAAGGACGGTTGCCTTTTTTATAGTCAGCGATCAGGGTAAATTGACTGATGCAAAGAATTTCTCCCGAAATATCCTTTACAGAAAGATTAAGTTTATCATCTTCGTCACCGAATATTCTCAGGTTTAAGATCTTCTGAACCAGCCAGTCTGCATCTGCTTTTTCATCATTTTCATCAATTCCGGTCAGCAGCATCAGTCCTTTCCTGATTTCCCCTACAATTTTTCCGTCTACTTTTACACTGGCCTCAGAAACTCTCTGGATAACGATCTTCATTTTAATAATAAATATTTAAGGTTTTGGTGGCAGGATCATAGTTGTTAAGATAGGTTTTAGGCGGAAGAGAAGTGGCAGACCCAGACTGTGGCTCGCCTGTTCTCAGGATCCATTTCGTGTTGTCCTTAGGGCACAAAATACTGATATTATCTTTTACTTCAAGAGTGGTATTGCTGTCCGGGCAAAGGTGAGGAGCATTTCTGTCATACGCTTTAAAGTTATCCCCCACACGCACTACGATCAGTCCTCTGGTTCCGGCTTGCTGTTCGTTTACATAAATCCATCCTCCATCATAAGTCAGATTGTAATAAGCAGGCAGATTTAGATTTAAAGTTACATTCACAGGGTTGCTGGGAAAGCAGCTTACGGTATCTTCTCTGCTTCCGCATGAGTTTATAGTTAAAATACTGAAAATCAGTATCGTTGAAATAGAAAGGATTGAAAAAGTTTTTTTCATTTCAATTTAAATTTTTATATATTTGTAAAAGTTAAACGATATAACACGTAATACATTGTCCGGCAAATGTCGGATTATTTTTTTATACCAAACCTAAATTTTGAAAATTATGGCAAGCTATGTAACAAAGGAGGGACAAGAGAAAATGAAAGCTGAGCTGGAACAGTTAGAAACTGTAGAAAGACCGAAAATTACCATGCAGATCGCAGAAGCAAGAGATAAAGGAGATTTGTCTGAAAATGCTGAATATGATGCGGCTAAAGAGGCTCAGGGGATGCTTGAAATGAGAATTTCGAAGCTGAAAGATATTATCGCAACTTCCAAGATCATAGATGAAAGTCAATTAGATACTTCAAAGGTTTCCATCCTTACTACTGTAAAACTTAAAAACAATGTGACCAATCAGGAGCAGGTGTTTACACTGGTGCCGGATAATGAAAGCGACCTTAAAACAGGAAGAATTTCTGTAAATACACCTATCGCAAAAGGATTGCTTGGAAAAGTAATCGGTGAAACAGCTGATATTACATTACCTAATGGAAACAAACTTTCTTTCGAAGTATTAGAAATCACTCTATAATCTAAAGTACGATATCCGGAATCTAATTTCTAAAATCAAACCTCTAATTTCTACCCTATGAGCAGTATATTCACAAAGATCATTAATGGCGATATTCCCTCTTATACCATTGCCGAAGATGATAACTTTATCGCGTTCCTGGACGCAATGCCTTTAGTGAAAGGACATACTCTTGTAGTTCCCAAGAAAGAAGTCGATCTGATTTTTGATCTGGACAGTGAAGAATATAAAAACCTTTGGGGATTTGCCCAGCAGGTCGCCAAAAAGATTAAGAATGCAGTGCCCTGTGTAAGAGTGGGCGTAGCTGTAGTAGGACTTGAAGTTCCGCATGCCCACATCCACCTCATTCCCTTAAACAAGGTGGAAGACATGAACTTCAAAAATGAAAGACTGAAACTAACAGACGAAGAATATAAAGAGATTCAAAACTCAATTATTTCTTAAAAGCATAAAATCGTAAAAAAGAAATTTTTTACGATTTTCTTTAACATTATTATATAGTATGAATTCAAACCAATGTTCTTTCTGCGGCAGAAAAAGAAATGAAGTACAAATGCTCATTTCCGGGCAGACGGGCTTTATTTGCGAAAACTGCATCGAACAGGCGCACGTTATAGTAAAAGACAGCGTTTCTAAAACGGGAACTTCTCCGGCAGAAAGTATAGACGAACTTAAAAAACCGAAAGAGATCAAAGAATTCCTTAACCAATATGTTATTGGGCAGGATCAGGCGAAAAAACAGCTTTCGATCGCGGTATACAATCATTATAAAAGACTGCTTCACGCTCAGGATGAGAACAGAGAAGTAGAACTGGAAAAATCAAATATCATCATGATAGGCGAAACCGGTACAGGAAAAACGCTTCTGGCAAAAACCATTGCAAGAGAGCTTAATGTTCCTTTCTGTATCGTAGATGCTACTATTCTTACCGAAGCCGGCTATGTAGGGGAAGATGTGGAAAGTATCCTTTCGAGACTTCTGATGGTGGCCGATTATGATGTGGAAAAAGCAGAGAGAGGAATTGTGTTTATCGATGAGATTGATAAAATTGCAAGAAAATCTGACAATCCGAGCATTACCAGAGACGTTTCCGGAGAAGGGGTGCAGCAGGGATTGCTGAAACTTCTGGAAGGAAGTATCGTAAACGTTCCACCTCAGGGAGGAAGAAAGCATCCGGATCAGAAATACATCCAGGTGAATACTCAGAACATCCTGTTTATTGCCGGTGGAGCTTTTGACGGAATCAAAGATATCATCGAAAGAAGAATGAACAAGCAGGCCATTGGCTTCAGTTCTGAAAAAATAAATAATACGGACGAAGAAAAATATGTATTGACCAATATTAATGCTATTGACCTTCGTACTTTCGGACTAATTCCTGAACTTTTAGGTAGATTCCCAATCATTACTTACCTGGATAAACTGGATAAAGAGACCATGGTAAGAATCATGAAAGAACCTAAAAATTCGATCATCAATCAGTTTATAGAACTGTTCAAAATGGATGGCACGAATTTGGTATTTACAGACGGCGCTGTCGAAAAGATAGTAGAAGAAACTATTGAAAAAGGATTGGGAGCCAGAGGTTTAAGAGGAACTACTGAAAAAGTTCTGGAGGACTATATGTTTTCAATAGGAGAGGAGAAAGAAATCATATTAACGGAGGATAATATTTTTGTTAATAAATAAAATATTTTTTTTTCTTTAAAAAAAAATCTTACCTTTGCGGGTGAAGATTGTATTAACACACAAATAATTTATACAATGAGAAAAAGTTTATTTGCTATAGGTCTTTTAGCAATTAGTTACTCTGTTCAGGCGCAGGTACTATGTCACGTTGACACTAATGCTAATATGTATGTGAGCGAAGGCACCCTTGTTTATAGTGGTGGAGGTGTACAAACGAGAGGTAATGGCCTTTTGGATGTGCACGGAAACGTTATGGTTGTAGGTACAACCGGAGATGCTTTTAAAACAATAGACGCTGCTGGTGGAGATAAAACCGATGGTGGAAATATTGTTTTAAGACTTAATACTCCAGGGAATACCGACGACGCGTCTACTTATGGACAGTTATATGTTGATGGTTTAAACCAGGCACAGATAACCGGAATCGTAAGTAAAGAATTCAGAACCAAGAAAAATGGTAATGGAGATTTTTATCAGCAGGTGGCAATGCCTTTCTCTGGTAAAGTTCTGAACACATTATCCACTGAACTTGGTAAAACATTCGGAACAGTAAGAAGAAGTAAAAACGAAATCCTAAAATGGAACAACACAGCAGCTGTTGCCGATTTTACAGATTTATCTGTTCCTACAACTGATGCTACTACCTATTATATGTTGGGATCTGCCAATAATAATCTGGATACCAGTAGCTCGCTTCACACCGTTAATGGTCGCCCTTATACTTCACTGGCAGCAAACACAACTCTTCAAAACGGAGGAAATGTTAGTTTCGGTGTAGGAGGAACGACGATCAATGGGTACAATGAAAGATATAACACATATCTTCAGGATCAGTTTGAAGTTTCCATTACTCCTTGGGGGAATACATACGGTAAAAATATTTACCAGTTTGGAAATCCTTTCTTAACTAATCTTGACTTATCAAGAATAGGGTATATTGAAAACGGAGGAACTACAGACGGAAATAATATCCCTAATATTTGGGGGGTAAGATATGATCCGGGAACAGTAGTGGTAGGAGCTCAGGGAAATGCATCCAGTACAGGAGCATTGATCCAGACTTATGCTGCTAACGGAGTGCCGGTTGGTGATATCGGTATGATTATCAAGCCAATGCAGACTTTCGTTCTGAAATTGAGAGATAATACATCTCAAACATTAAATTTTAATACCCTTAGAAGATTTAACCAAACGGTTAGATTAGCAGGTACTGATTATAGTGTTACTGCTGCCAAAAATGGTAGTAAGAGCATTGACGGAACTGTAAAACAACTTGGGGTAATTGGTTTAGATGCTAACGGAAACGAAATAGCAAGAACCTATTATGTAGTTTCACCTAATGCTACTACAGGTCACCAGACTTCAATAGCAACTACGGTTCAGGCTACAGCTACAGGGGAAAACATGATCGGTACATTTGAAGAAGCTTTAAATGGAGGTTATGATACAAACTATCAGTCTCAGTACTGGTTATACATCAATGAAGCCAATGAAGGTAACTTTCTTGGTAAAAATGTTAAACTTGTAAATTATAAGACTGATAAAGTTAAATCTTACAAATTTGAAATAAGAGAAAACGGAGAGTTAGTGCCTACCGGAACTCACTTATTGTCTGCAGGTATCGGGTTTTATTATAAAGCATCAAACGGTACTGTACAACAGGCAAAACAGGGAGGTATTGCACCAAACGCTGTGGCATCTTATGACTTATATTACGGTGAGCCAAATAATGTGGTGCTAGCAACGAATGATACGAAGGCACCTTCAAGAACAATGGTGGTATATAATCCAGAAATTACCAACTACATTGTTAGATTTGATCCAAACTGGAAAAAAGCAGATATTGAAGTTTATGATATGAGCGGGAAACTGGTTATCTCTAAAAAGGCAGTTGATGCATCTAGGGATTTTGTAATTGAGCTTAACGGCGCTGTTAAAAATTCTTATGTTGTAAAAATTGTTTCTGATAAAGGAGAAACCGTTAACACTAAAATCTTAAAATAAATATTATGAAAACTATTAATAAACTAGTAATCGCTCTTTTCTTTTTCGGAACATTTCTGGTCAAGGCAGATGAAGTTCCGCCAGTACCTGGAGGAGGTGGTACCGGAGGGGTAGGCCCCGGAGCTGCTGCATCACCTATCGACATGTATGTTTATCTGCTGTCTGTAGTGGCCATTGCACTTATTCTATTCTATACAAAGAAATTAAAAAGCGTAAAAGCCTAAAATTTTATTAAAATAACATTAAACTCTCTGATTAATCGGAGAGTTTTTTTATTTTTACTCTATGAAAAAGATATATATATTATCTGCAGTATTAGCTGCATTTTCTCTGCAGGCTCAGTTTACGGTTACCGTTCAGGCCCCTGCCGAATTTAAAGATCAGGATGCCATTCTATATACATTAAACGGCTCGAAAGATATCATCGTTACCAAAGAACAGAGCAAGAACAATACCTGGACCTTTAAGTATCCCAGCCATTATATGGGAATGATGAAGGTGTATTTTCCGGCTTCAAATAATACGGTGAGCTTTGTATCAGAGAATAAAAATGTAAGCATAAAAATAGATGCTCAGAATAATAAGATCAAAGAAGTAGCTTATCTTGATGAAGTGAATGATCTTATGAGCAAACAACAGGAAGGTTCCCAGAAAAAAGAACTTATACTTCCTGCATTGGCACAGATCAAAGAATACTATAAAGACAATACAGAGTTCGGTAAAGCCCTGAAAATTGAAATAGACAGACTTTCCGGTACAAGCAATGGCGTTGACGCTGCCAAACATCCGTTTATTGCTTATTATAATACCAATTACGCTAAGTTCTTGTCCAATTCTGCAGATCCTGCAAAAAAAGTTACCCAGGACGATATCGTTAACTTCCTGGATAAGTCTAATGATATGTTAGAGTCTTCCTCTCTTCTGAGACCTGTTTTGGTTTCCTATCTTAATTCCGGAGGGAATACCAATGTGGCGGGTTCAGTAGATACTCTTTTAGACCGTTTAAAAGTAGAAACACCAAGAGGACAGACTGTTTTATCGGAACTTATTGACATTTTTGATGCCTATGACATGGATGAGTTTAAAACCAAGTATCTGACACTTGCGAAAAACCTTAAATGTACCATTACCGATAGATTGGCAACCACTTTAAAATCCAATGCGAATGTGGAAATGGGAGGAGCGTTTCCTAATGTGAAATTCCAGTCTGCAACGAACACATCTGCAAAGTCTCTGTATGACGTGAAAGCAGATAAGAAAGTGATTGTTTTCTGGTCGTCTACATGTTCGCACTGTGAAACCGAGCTGCCACAGCTTTTAGCGAAATACAATGATTTAAAAGCGAAAAATATTCAGGTTATCGGACTGTCTCTGGATACCGACAAAAATTCATATACTCAGAAGATTGCTGCATTTCCATGGATCAATGACTCCGAATTAAGAGGATGGAACAGTACTTACGTAGATACCTACAATGTTCATGCAACTCCGACGTATTTTATTTTAGATGCTAACAATAAGATAATCAATAAACCAGACCACGTAGGTGATGTTTTGGAATATTTTAAGTTAAAATAATTTTGGTGGTAAACAAATATTTTCTATATTTGCACCACCAAAACGGCGAGGTAGCTCAGTTGGTTAGAGCGCAGGATTCATAACCCTGAGGTCACGGGTTCAATTCCCGTCTTCGCTACAATAAAAGGGAAAGTAATAGATTTACTTTCCCTTTTTTATTTTACCAATTCGTCGTTACTTATTTTAAAATGACGAATTAAAAATTACTTACGATAAGTTTTACGTGACTTATCTATTCTTTTTCTCACAGACTATTTCGTCCTTAAATTTCCAATAAACTATTTTTAATCCCCTGAAATCGTTTCAATAAATTCACTTATTGGTGATAAATTACGTATTTATACGTAATCCTTTTTCCTGTCGTGTGCGTAGATTTGTGGTTAACATGAAATCTGCTTGTAAAGAGCAGTACTTTTTGATAAAAACTTTTATAATAACCAGAACAAACTTAAAATTAATTCTATGGCAAAGTTTACAAGAAAAAATGCGTGGGAGTATGAGGGTACTTTTAATAATCCGGATCTTTTGTGGTACGCAAAAGCAGTAGGGGTGATGCAGTCCAGAACTTTAAATGATGAAAATAGCTGGTGGTTTTTTGCAGCCATGCACGGTGAGCAAATGGGTGGAAGTACATTTCCTAACTGGAATGTTATTCCTGGACCTCCAAATATTCCAACAAGTCCGCTCCCGGACCCTGATACAATGAAAAAATACTGGAACCAGTGTCAGCATCAGAGTTGGTATTTTGCGCCATGGCACCGTGGGTATCTTATCGCTCTTGAAGAGCAGATCCGTCAGGCAGTAATCAGTTTAGGAGGTCCTGCAGACTGGGCACTTCCATACTGGAATTATCTGGGAGATGGTGATCAGTATAAAATACCTCCGGCTTTTACTCAGAAAACCCTTCCGGATGGAAAAACTCCGAATCCTTTATATGTAACCGCAAGATATGGTCCTAAAAGCGATGGAAACGTTTATGTGGTGATTCCACCACTTTCAGAAGCGTGTCAGGGAAATACTATTTATACGGGAAGCAACTCTGCGACTTCAAAACCAGGGTATGGAGGACCGGAAACCAAATTTTCACATGATGGAGCAACCAGTGGCAACCTTGAGAGCAATCCACATAATTTGGTGCATGTACAGGTAGGAGGAAATGACGGAATAATGTCTGATCCCGATTCTGCAGGACTTGATCCTATTTTCTATCTGCACCATTGCAATATCGACAGAATGTGGGCTGCATGGAATGTAAAGAACAGTAATCCCATTAATCCACTGTGGTTGGGAGGACCGGCACTTTACGGTGAAAGAGAATTCATCATGCCTTTACCGGATAATAAGGCCTGGGTATATACTCCTGAAGAAATGACCAGTTTGGCTAAGCTTGATTATACGTATGATGATCTTGAACCAACAACGGCTCCTTTGGTGGAGAAAACACTTTCCCAAAGATTGACTAAATTAGGGGTACAATCTGTAGAAACAGAAAATTTACAAGAACAAGATATGGACTTAGGAGACAACTCAGAACTTGTAGGTGCCAATACCGGACAGGTTCAGATAGACGGATCAGGAGCGAAAACTACCGTTAAATTAGAAAGCAGTTCCTGGAAGAATGTACCCAACAGCCTGATGAAAGCCTCTGTTTCCAATTTACCGGATCAGGTCTATCTTCAGCTGGAAAATGTAAAAGGAACGAGAGATGCCAATATTCTTAACGTTTCTGTGAACCATCAGCTTGCCGGACACGTTTCTCTTTTCGGATTGCGTAATGCTTCCGATAAAGACGGACACAATGGTGGGACAGGACTTACGTTTATCCTTAATATTACAGACATTATCGACAACCTGTTTATCAATAATCAGCTTGATATTAATTCTCTGGATGTAACAATCCTGCCAGATAATGTGATTCCTTCCGATGAAAAAATTACGGTAGGGCGCGTAAGCATCTATCGTGAAGAGCAGAAACTATGAAAACCTCGAAAAGGATCCGTTATTCAATAAATATAGCGATTCTGGCGGTAAGTGCTTTCTTTTGGGTGATTCTGCTGTTTAATCCGGGTGGAATTATGACGGTAAAGCATTGTCATGTGACCCTTGAAGGCCCGTCAAAAGCATCGCTTCAGATGATGCTTCAGATGAATCCGGTCTCTGATCTGATGATTGGGTGGACACTGATGGTATTGGCGATGATGTTGCCCAAACTGATTGTGCCGGTTCAATATATTTATGACCGCAGTTTCAAAAGCCGTAGGTTTTGGTCTGCATTACTTTTCATATTGGGCTATACAGCAGTATGGATCGTTATGGGCTTTTTTATGAATGCGATCATTGTAGGATTGAATCTGCTCTTACCGGATTCTTACATTCCTGCATTGGCAGTGGGAATAATTGCAATGATATGGCAGTTTTCTCCGATCAAGCAAAAGTGTCTGAACCGCGGACATGACCATGTTGCGCTTGCTGCGTTTGGTTCCGAGGCGGATCGGGATGCATTTATGTTTGGGATTATGCACGGAGTTTGGTGTGTGGGAGCAGGATGGGCATTGATGCTTTTCCCGATGTTATTGCCTTCCGGACATAATCTGGCCATGATTGTTGTTACTTTCATCATGATCAGCGAACATATGGAACATCCCAAATTTCCAGGGTGGCATTTCAGTTTTCGTCTGAAACTTCTGCGTGTTATCATTGCACAGACTAAGCTTAATCTGAAAAATGTATTGAAATTCAATTGAATACTTTTGTTTTCTACTCTATTCTACTTCACCGGACTTATGTAAAATAAGGGTGAGAAAACCGCACTGAGGAGTGCGGTTTTTTTGTGACTTAATATGAATTTCCCATTAGTGGGATTTTTAAGCTTTTTATTCCTTCTGTATTAAAAGGGTTTTAGCAATAGGTATAAACTTTGAAAAATAAATTTGCGTAGAAATACGTAAAGAATTTCAAAGGAGAATTTCTAGCTTTGAATATCATAATTTACTTTTCAAGTGAGCATCAGTAGAAAAATTACTTTCTGGTGGTGCTTTTTTTAAATCAGACATTCACTGCACTTTCGGTGCTGATGTATTGGAGAATGAGCATTCTTCCCACAGTTACTTCAAATTCTTAAAACTATATACCATTAAAAATTAAAACCATGAAAAAATTTGACACCCCAGCCTATCAGGCGGACAAAGATTTTAAAGACCAGCCGGATCTGAAAAATCAGATTGTAAATGCCTGGAGCAATTACGTAAAATACTGTACCATTAATTCACAGATGGGAAATCCATGGTCAAGCAGCTATGATCATCCCAGAAGCTGGTACTATAATCCTCTTGTCACACCGGTTACTCCTGATAAAAATAATACAGTCCCAATACAGTGGGGTGCTTTTCCAAACAGGATCAATCATTATTTTACCAGTCAGTTTACTAAAGATTTTCCTAATCAAGCTCAGGATAAACTGCACGAACTTGCCGATATCGGTCCGAATGCATTCACTGAAAAATATGGTACAAAACTGGTGGTTCCTAAAAACCCATGTGATCCGACTAATACGGATACAAAAGCATTTGGTCCTTCCGGTCCCAGAGGCTGGCAGGATGAATACTGTGAATGGAGCGTGACCAGAGATACCAACGGAGATATTATCGCAGTAAATTTCACCCATGAAAATCCGGAATATTGGTTCCACATGTGGAAAGTTTCTCAGGATATGGTGGTTTCACTTTATCAGGAAATTCTTAATAATCCCAATGTGAAGAAGGAAGATCTCTATCTTTTGGATGCAAACGGGAATCCTGTTATAGTAAGAGAAACGGGTCTGCCTGCCTATAATCCGATTAATAAATGGAACAGAGGTTCTTCGGCTACAGCAGATGGAGGAGGAGCGGTACATCTTACCAGCCCACCCAATTCTTTAGGTGCTGAGATTTACCTTGGAGCAGCTGCTACTATTTTAAGAGTGGTGGGAGGAAAAGTTATTACCGATGCCAATACACTCATCTGTGCTGCACAGTACGGGCAGATCTACAGAAACAGTGATCCCCGTATCGGGCAGAATGTGAATGCACTGGTGTATAATAAAAAGCTGAAAATATCATTGACTAACCCAATTGCACTGTACGGACAGGTGCCGGATTTTACTCAGTTTACAATGCCGGATTCAGCAGAGGGCTATACCATTAAAGATTGTTATAAAATTATCAGAGGAACAGATATCAATCCGGGGACTGATTTTTATCCTTTTAATATGATCCTTCATTCAAGATTTGAGGTTCCGGCCGGAGCTAAATTTAAGCTGAGTGATATTAAAGTACAAGGGCAGCCTCTAAAATGGGGTTCACAGATTGCAGATGTTTTTAAAGTACAGCTTGCAGGGACAGGAATTCCGGGAGGAAGTGACAAACCTCAGGAATATCCGCCGGTAGGAGATCCGGATGTTACCTTGCCAAGTGTACAGTATCTCCTAGACAATAATCTGCTTCAGGCAAGTCTTTACAACAAACTGAATACATTCTCTAATTTAACCTCATGCATTACTCAAATTGAAGCAGGAACCACTACAAGTGGAATTGCTGTACTGACCAGTGATGCCAACAAGGAAACAGGTTTTGATTTTGGAACAGGAATCAATGTATCTGTGACAGATTTTCAGGATCTGGGGAATGATAATCAGCTGTTCATGATCGATATTACCGTTCATGCTGCTGCCTCGTTGGGAGAAAAGCCGCTTGCGCTGTACAGTAATGCTTCAGATCCAAAATATACGGTTTCAGGAGTTCTTGAAGTAGTGGCACCTGGTTCACTTCCAAAACTGAACATTACGCCAAATCATACCTTACTTTCTGATCAGCAAATCAAACAGGTTCAAAAAATACTGAAATGAGAACACTATTATTTTCCTTTTTTCTATTGAGTTTAATTTCAATTTCATGTGAATCCGGAAAAAAGGACAAAAAATTAAACTCCAGAGTTGGCTTTTCTCAAAAGATGGCAGATTTCGATTGTGGTGCATTTTGTGATCCGCCTTCGGTAACGTATCAGTTGCCGGCAGATTCCAGCTGTGTGAACAGTTCTCAAAATGTAATGAACTGTTTTGCATGGAAAAATTTTCTTGCATTAAACTGGTTGGCCTCTGACCAAAGGGGAGTTCCGGATACTGCTGCAGTTGCCGCTGATTACGGAATGCCCGGAGACTACAAACCTACGGTATGGGAAAGCTACCTGAGTAGTGATGATGTATTTGCTGCTAAACCACCTGCACAATGGAATCTTAGAAGCAAAAACGGGTATATGAAGTACATCAATGAAATCAATAAGTTTACTGATATCAATGCAAGTCTTCCGAAACCTAAGCTGAGAGCAATGCTTGGAGGAAATGTAGACGAAATCATGCAGGCTAAAGGAGCGTGGCTGACCGATCAAAGCGGAAACATCGTTTGGTATGAAATCCGGATGAATACGATTGAAAGTGATTTTGTACGTGATAATAAACTTTATAATTATGGAAGCTTAAGTGCATTTGCTGCCCAAAATCAAGGGGTTTGGTTTCCGCTGGAATCTATTGAGATCAAAGCGGCATGGCGAATCATTCCGGAAGATCAACTGGAATCGCTGAAGAATTTTTACAAAATATCCATGGCGACGGTTCCGGAGATCAAAGGTTTTGATAAGAACAATAAGCCGATCTATGGAAAATATTCACAGAAATATTTAGGATTGGTAGGTCTTCATATCATTAGAAAAACCAATCAGTCTCCCCAATTTACCTGGATGACTTTTGAGCATGTGAACAATGCACCGACAGATGGACAAGTTGATCCTTCCGTTAAGTATTGTTTTTATGACCCTAAAAGCACGGATAAGCCAAACCAGTCTCCGGTACCCGGAAAAGACAGTTTAAACAAACCTGTTCAGGTAGTTCGTATTGCAGACAACGCCATCACGCCGGAAATACAACAGCTGAATAAGCAGATCCAGGATATGATTAAGGCCAGCAATCCTAAATCTGTGTGGCAATATTATCAGCTGGTGAATGTGCAGTGGCCGGAAAACCCGGTGAAGGATAAAGACAACAATAAGAAAGCTCCTCTGATGACCGGTGGGATTACCCCGAAGAATATAGCCAATGTCACTATGGAGACTTATATTCAGGAGAAACAGTGTATGGACTGTCATAAAAATGCATCGGTTGGAGACCAAAAATATCCTACGGATTACAGTTTTATATTTTTAAAGGTTAAACCGGGAAAGTAAAATACCAACTTTAATAATCGTACTCATTCATAACAATAAAACCGCAGTCTTTGTAAGCTGCGGTTTTATTGTTGATATATTTAAAGGAGTATTAAGTTTGGTACCCCAATAATTTTCTGATCTGGTAGAAGAATCTTTCAATAAGTCTAAGATCCTGTGTTACGATTTCCGCGTTCCCTCTCAGTTCTTTGTCAAAAGTAAGGTTTTTATTATAGCTGGTCTTTAATCCTTTCGGAAGGGTAATGTCTACATAATAGTTTCCTTTATCATCGGGAATAAGAGAAATATTCTGTACTTTTCCTTCCACAATACCATATTCCTGAAAACGGTAGTTGTCAAGTTTGATCAATACTTTCTGACCCGTCATGACCTTTCCTGAGTTAACAGTAGGAACGGACATTCTTCCAACCAGCTTTTCCTTATTGGTAGGAAGGATGGAAACAATGGGCTCTGACATTTTTACAAACTGATTTTCTCCAAAAAACTGCTGAAAACTGGCCATACCATCTGTAGAAGAAATCACAAGATAATTCTGTTCCCACTGTTTTAAAGATTTACGAAGCTGTTCAAAAAGCTGTAAAGTCTGAGAAGAATAAGTGATCTTGTCTTTTTCTGTGTTAATGGCTGTTCCGCTTTTTGTTTTATTCAGATTGGAAATCCCTTCATCCATTTGGGAGATGGAAATATTGAGGTTTTCAAGATTTTGCTGAGCCTGAAGGAATTTTATTTTTTCATTTTCAAGTTCTACGGAAGCAATGACTCCCTGGTTGAAAAGTTCCTGAGATCTCTGATAGCTTTTCTTTGATAATTCATATTTCGCTATTTCCAGACTTTTTTGCTGTCTTAAAGTAGCAATTCTTACCCTGTATTCTGAGATGCTCTGGTTGGCCGCTATATTTTCAGGCGCATAAGGCTGAAGTCTCGTGAAAAGTTCCTCATCCTGAAAAGCTTTTGCAAAACTGTTGTAATCTCCCTGCAGTTCACCAAGTTTGAATCTTGAGGTCACCGCGATTGGAAAACTCTGCAATAGCTGAGGAGAAATAGAATCCACCAGTTTTTTCAGTTCTAAAACATCTTTATAATTGGCCGTGGACTGCATGACCATCAATACATCATTTTTCTTTACCTGCTGATGATCTTTGATGAAAATCTTTTCAATTTTCGCGTTCATCCGGGCCTCTATTTTCTCAGGAGGATTTTGTGACGTCACCATAACCGGAGCAGCAACAAATTCCGGGTATTTAATGATGTAGCTCATCACAAGGATAAGCAGGAGTATAATTAATATAACGCTGTTTCCCCAGCGTATCATCCAATGTGGAGGCTGGGTGAGAATGTCCTGAACACTCTCTGAGCGGAGTTCAATATTGTCTAAAATATCTTCTTTCATGTTTCTGAGATAAAATTTCCCCCATGTTTCAGAGGGAATATAATTTAAGCAAATGGACAGTTTCCGTCATAGTCTGATGGAGGATTGGTATCTGCATCCGGCGGACATTCAAAATGCTTGATTCTGCATGGAACCCAGCTTCCGTTACACCATGATCCGCAGCAGTTGGTACCAGGGATTATTGTTCCTCCGTCAATAGAAATTAATTCCTTTCTCGACAGTTTTTTCAGATTTTTCATAATTAAGTTGCTTAGTTTTTTTCCTACTCTATAAGCTTTTCGGAATTCGCTTTTTTTATTTGTATTAGCTTCCTAATTCAAGTTGATTTTTCACCAATCTGTAGTATTCACCTTTTAAAGCAACCAGGTCGGCATGGTTACCTTCCTCTACCACCTGACCTTTATCCAGAACGATGATTTTGTCTGCATGTTTTACGGTGGATAGTCTGTGGGCAATCACGATGGCTGTTTTGCCTTTAAAGAACTGTTCCAGATTTTCCATGATCACCTTTTCATTATTGGCATCCAAAGCAGAAGTTGCTTCATCGAAAAAGATAAATTCAGGAGATTTGTAAACGGCTCTGGCAATGAAAAGCCTCTGTTTCTGACCACCACTTACGCCTACCCCTTCATTTCCGATCTTTGTATTATAGCTTAACGGAAGACTTTCAATGAAGTCCTTGATGTTAGCAATTTCTACAGCACGTCTTAATTTTTGTTTGTCCACGTGATCTTCTCCTACCGCAATATTATTGGCTATGGTATCATTAAATACATATCCTTCCTGCATCACTACACCGCAATGATCTCTCCAGAATCTCGGAGAAATGCTTTTCAACTGGGTGCTTCCAAGTCTGATATCTCCTGCTGTAGGTTCGTAAAATTTCATCAGAAGTTTTAAAAGCGTCGTTTTTCCACTTCCGCTGGCTCCTACAATAGCTGTCGTTTTCTGATAAGGTATCGTAAGGCTAAGGTTTTCAAATACGGGAACATCTGACCCGATATACCTGAATGATATATTGCTGACTTCAATGTCTTTCTGAGGAATTTCTCCTGCATACTGCTCATTTTTGTCTTCTTCGTCTTCTTTATCGTGGATTTCACCCAATCTTTCAAGGGAAATCTTGGCATCCTGAGTCTGCTTGATAAAATCGATAAGCTGTAATAATGGACTGTTCAGCTGCCCGATGATATACTGCACAGAAAGCATCATCCCTAAAGTAAGATTTCCTTCTAATACGAGCTTGGCTGAAAGGAAACTTACCAGAATATCTTTCATCTGGTTAATGAAATTTCCTCCTACCGACTGCCATTGTTCCAGAGAAAGAGATTTGATTCTGATTTTAAATAATTTAACCTGCAGGAATTCCCAGTCCCAACGTTTCTGTTTTTCCGCGTTATGCATTTTGATCTCCTGCATCCCGTTGATAAGCTCGATCACTTTACTCTGTTCCTGTGAAACCTGAGAGAATCTTTTGTAATCCAACTCCTTTCTTTTGCTAAGAAAAAAGCTGATCCATCCGATGTAAAGACCTGCTCCTATCAGGTAAACGACAAACAGTCTGTAATCATAAAACAGAAGAACAATACTGAAGATAATAAGGTTCACCAAAGAGAAAAGGGTATTTAGTGAAGAACTCGTCAATAGCTGCTCAATTCTGTGGTGGTCATTGATCCTCTGCATGATATCTCCCGTCATTCTCGTATCGAAAAAGCTGATCGGAAGTTTCATCAGCTTGATAAAGAAATCCGAAATGATGGAAATATTGATTCTTGCAGAAAGGTGAAGAAGAATCCAGCTTCGGATGACTTCAATACCCATTCTTCCCAGGAATAGCATGATCTGGGCAAGAAGGACTACATAAATGAAGTTAAGATCCTGATTCTGTATCCCGACGTCTACAATACTCTGCGTAAGGAAAGGAAAAATAAGCGAAAGTAAACTTCCCGCCAAAAGACCTACTGCAAGCTGTATGACAAGAGACTTATATTTTAGCAGGTATTTGGATAAGAAAGAGAAACTCGCCTTACTTTCGTCTGTATCAAACTCGGTCTGAAAAAATGCCGGTGTGGTTTCAAGAATAAGGGCAATTCCTTCTTCCGTATTTTCGTTGGCATTTTCCCCAATCCATAATTTGATGAATTCATCACGGGAATAGGTGATCAGTCCGTAACTCGGATCTGATATATAGACTTTGTTATTTTTATCAATTTTGTAGACAACAACGAAGTGGTTCTTGTTCCAGTGTACAATGCAGGGAAAAGGAACTTCTTCTGCAAGGGTATTAAAATCGATCTGGACTCCAAGGGAACGGAATCCTAAGTTTTCTGATGCGTCGCTAAGGCCTAAAAGGCTGCTTCCTTCTCGTGTAGTTTCAGAAAGGGTACGGATCTGCTGCAGGGAAATACTTCTGCCGTAGTATTTACTTACAATTCTAAGGCAGGTAGGGCCGCAGTCTTTAGCATCCGGCTGTTTATAAAAGGGAAATTTCTTCAAAATTGATATTCATTATAAAATGTCGCCAAAATATGACGACATTTTTACTTATTCAAATTAATATTCAAATGTATATCGTTCAATTATATGATGCATCATTTTTAGGGTATGCACCGATACAAATTAAAGGATCATTAACAGTCTATTTTTCGTGCTGTTAAATTAGTTTAATAGTGCAAGTACTAACCCAGCGGCGTGAAATCAATCATGGGAGGCGGTGTGCAATAATAAGTGTTGGGTCCGGCTCCTGCAATAGGTCTGCATACCCCGTTGGCACAGCACTGGTCACCACCGCATTCTCCATTTTCCGGGCATCTTCTAAGCCCTCCTTTAATTGATTTTAAATTTTCTCTTGAGATTTTCTTTAAGTTTTTCATAGTGTTATTTAGTTTGCTGTTTTCCTACTCTTTCAAAGCTTTTCAGAATCCGCTTATATTTTTTCCTAAGATAGTGAATTTTTCAATTAACGAATGATTTCTTAGTGTAAGTCCTCATCTTCCATCAATTCATCAACGAAAAACCAGATATCATCACGGTCATATTTGTCCGGGAACTGGTGTCCGTTTAGAATGAAAATAGGCGTAAAGTTCAATCCTGATGCACTGTTATCTTTTGTCATTTCAATAAATGGTGTCAGGTCTTCTGTTTCAGATGAACCTGAGAGGGCTGCAATCTTGTTTTCGTCTCTTGTTTCAAACCATTCTTCAACAGCGTTCAGGAATTCTTTCTGAGGTTTATTGTGGTAGATATGGTTGAAAGCTGAAAGCAGTTTGGTATACTTTTCATCAGCTCTTTCCTGTGAATAATTGAAACGGATCTGTACGGAAATATCATCGGGATACTTTTCAAGAAGTCCTTCCATGATCTTATGACCGTCTTTACAGAATCCACAATAAGGGTTGGATACAATGGAAAGACGGAGTTTAGCATCCTTATTCCCCAATGAGAAAGTTTCTGTATCCTGAAATTCTATTTTTTCATTTTCAAGAAGCTGGCTTTTGAAAAGTTCATAATTTCTTTTAAATCTTAGGTTTTTGGCATTTGACTTCTGAAGACTTTCTTTCTGGGAAAGGATATTACTGAAATAGAGAACCGCAGAAAAGACCAAAATCCATAAAACTGCTGTTAACAACAGGACTCCAATACTGAATGATGTATTCTGGAAGAAGATAATGCTCAACACCAACTGTCCGACAAGAATTGAAATGATTAAAAGACAGACTCTACAGAACGTTTTTTCTACAAAAGCCTGAATATATAATGAATATCCGATGGCCAGGATAGAAACTAATGTAAACCCTTTTACGATATATGATGTTGCCGGAAGGAAAAGTCCCAATATGGCCAGTCCTGCAAAATAAATCAGAGAAAAATCTGAGAACTTTAAGCCCAAGATACTCGTCTTGTCCTGTTTGATAATTTTATCACATGAATTGGTGGCCTGCTTGGCGGAAGTATCTCCACAAATACTGCCGATCACGGTAGAGGTATTCCCGAATTTTTGGTTGAAAATTTCCATAGAAATATAAACACCGGCCAGAGAAAGGAGATTGAAAAGAGCTTCGTATATGGTTTGGGTGAAAAAAGAATAGACCAGAATGATGGCAAAAACAAGATATAAAAGCGGTGTGAAATTAAAAGCCTGTTTGTTTTCTGCATTCTCACTCTTTTCAAACAGCAATACAAAATCTGTAGATTTTTGATGAAGTTCCTCTTTATTAAGTGTTTTTGCTTTTTCCGAATAAACTGAATAACTGGCTCCCGATTTCTTTACCAGAGAAAAGGAGTTATCTACAATCGCGATAAATTCTTCCGGCAGCTCATCCCAATATTCCTTATCAAGTTCATAAGCATCATTTTTTACGCCCATAAAGTTCAGCGTATCACTAAAAGCCAATGCTGAAGGGTAGTTTGGATGTGAGTTGAACTGAAAAGAAAATTCCTGTTTATCGAGTTTTAGATAGTTAATTAGTTTGTCGAAAATCATAGTAATATTTTTAACTAAAATACGCAGATGTTTTAAAAAAACAAATTTTTTTTCTTTTGTTAGTGATATACTATTGTTAAATGCTTGATTATGTGTAAATATTACTGTATTTTTTACATTATTTAGTAGAATATGAAGCTGTTTCCGTAATAAAACCGGGGTGATCTTGCCTCTATTAGGGGTATTGTAGAGCGTCAGAAAGTTCTACAAATAGAAGTAGTTTAAAAATTTGATAAGAGTAGAATCTCAAATGAATACCTGCAATGTAATGACATTTTGGGACAGAACGATTCTTGTTATCCTTGACGCTAAAGCATCTGCTTTGAGAAATGTTTTTTATGTTGAAAGATTTTAAAAATATCGAAAATCATCCGATCCAGGAAGATGGAAATATTTTGATGAAGATAATTATTAATTTTTAAGTAAGTCAAGTTCGATAATATTATTGTCTTTTTTCAAGTCTTCAAGCGCTGCTTTTTCAAATTGGCGAAAAATTTCATTTCCGGAGTGAAAAACACCATTGGCATCTGTTTGGTCTGGAAAAGCCCCAACCGAACCTGTCATCGGATTTTTTCTAAAATTTTTATAAATTTTCACATATTTTGGATAAGTAATTTTCACATCTTTAAAATTATTCACGTAAGGATAATTAAAGTCTCCTCTTGTGGCTTTTATTCCTTTAAGTTCAAAAACATGGCTTTTGTGAAGATCTTCTATTTTAAGAATAAGTCCTGGAAGCCCAAAAAATTTGTATGGACCACTTTGTATCGGGATGTCTTTTGCAAACCACGCGATCCACTTTCTCCCTCCAAACTCTGTGGTTGCTTTTTGCACACCATACCCCAAAATATTATTAAACTCCGCAAGTATATTCCATTTTAAATCTATATTCTGACTGACTGAATATCTATAAGGTTCAAGAGATGTAATGAATTCAATTTTTTGAGTATTAATATCTCTAACTACTCTATCTCTATTCATTTTTTTGTTAAAGGGCATGGAAAAGATTACTTTCTTTAAATCTGAATTCACTGTTGAGTCCGATTTGTATTTTTCAAAACTATAGAACTCTGATTTATCATTGCCAATATTCAAAACCATTATTTCTTTCTCTAAATTTATCACGTTATTAGAATCAGGAATAGATTTGTATTCATAGAAAAATTGTTTGTTTTGGCCAAAAATATTAATTGAGGTGAAAATAAAAATTATGATTTTAATTGTATTCATTATATTTTTTATTTAAAACAAAAGGCTATCAAATAATTATTCAACAGCCTCAATGATTTTTGTCGATTTTAACAAGCTTTTAAAAAATAACCTGATGGACAATTGCTGCCAGTACTACATGATCCGCAAGTATAGAGATCAGAACAACATTTATAAGTGTTTTCTCCTTCAATATATTCCTCGTCAAACATTGATCCTAAACCTTTCAGATTTTTCAATTCTTTTCTTGAAATTTTTTTTAATTTTTTCATAATAAATTTAGGTAACTATATACAATTGTACACAAAGATAGGAAATGGAAAAGAGAAGTAAATTTGTTATATATTTACAAAATAAAGAGGAGCGGTGTTGAGACCGCTCCATAACCTTAGGTTATTTTTTACATACCTTTGGTTTTGCTCTATAAAAGAACGTTCTTCCGTTTTTCGTTGGTTTGTGAACTTTTACGAACTTGTTTACAGGTTTCGAGGCCATGATGTTACAAGTTTTAATAATGACAACCATCACCGTGTCACCTTCGGTGCTTGCTCACTCACCGATTAGACATGTAGATGGATAACCTTTTATAAATATAGAAATATATTTTATGTAAGCAAAAAAATACTCTCCAAATGGAGAGTATTTTTTTAAATTATCTATTCAGTTTTTGGAATCATAATTATTTCATATAAACCATTACTGTTTTTAGTTTCAGTTATGCTAAGTATTATATTATGTTTAATATACATATGAATGTACTTTTCTTTTGTAAATTCTCTTTTACCAACATATTCAAATCCACTTGTTATTGCCTCTGATTTTAAATCTCTAACATAGTCCTCATTTGAATATCTTACTGTAACAATGTTTTTATAATTGCCAATAAACGGGACTTGAACTTTTATGTATATAACTTCAGCGAAAATGTTTTTACCATTATAAAATTCAAAATCTTCAGAACTTTCAGATCTATTATAACCTATATTTTTAAACCCTAATCCATTTAAAACATATGATCCTACTTGATCAACTTTGATGTTATATAAATCATAGATGTTAGTAAGCCGTATCTGTGCTTTAAAAAGTAATGGGAATAAAATGATGAATAAAAATCCAAGTTTTTTCATTTGTTATAAGTTTTGATTCACTCAGTCCCAAAATGAAAGGTTTATAAATGCAGAAAGCGTGGAACTTAACCGTATTTATTCTTGCGAGGCTCTGGTAAGCCATTAGGTAATAAACAGGAAAGCCCACGCCATATGGCATGAGCATTCGCATATTTATTTACACCTAATTTTGAATTTACCAGATTCCGCAAGGTATATAAACTGCTAACGCTTTATTTCGTTAAAATTTGAATAACAAAAGTAATTAAAGTTTCAGACTTGCAAAAGTTTATTTTTCCGCATTAGGATCGAATCCTAATCCTTTTTTTAATTTTTTATCGAAGTCAGATAATTCATTTTCTTGTTCAGCCTGCTTTAGAAATCCACTAATACTAAAATTTGATCTTGGAGGAATTTTTCCCGTAACTTTAATCTCTTCAACCACTTTGTCAAAGTCAGATTTATATTCCATGTCCTGCATTACTCTAAATTTCTCATATTGGCTTTCTGCTATTTTTTTTGCAACACTTGAAGAAACCTTTCCAGAGTCTTTTAGTATATCATATTCATTAAATGATAAGAATGCATCTAATTTAATAATCCAATCTACCATTTTCATTTCTCTATTTCTATCCGCCATATTTTCTGCAAAATCTAAATACATAGTAACGACTCTATTTAAACTTCTTATTTCATCTTGGTTTAAATAATTTTTAGCAACAGTCACGTCTGTTTTAAGAATCTTACCACCCTTTTTTTCATTTTTCCATGATGTCAATCCCATGTTTTGGCTTTTAGAGTCTGCTCTTAATTTTATTAATTCAGCTGCTGTATGGTGATGAATAGCCCAATGTAATTTATTTTGAACTGTTGCATAAAATTCTTGTGTTATTGTTGAATGAGAGTCATAATCTATAGAAGTAGCATATATATCTGTTATTTTTTGATAAAAGAGTCTTTCACTTGATCGGATTTCTCTAATTCGTTCAAGTAATTCTTTAAAATAATCTTTTCCGAATATTTTGTTTCCTTGTTTCAATCTTTCATCATCTAAAGAAAAACCTTTGATCATGTATTCTTTTAATACACTAGTTGCCCATTTCCTAAATGATGTTGCTTGAATAGAGTTAACTCTGTATCCTACAGATATTATAACATCTAGATTATAAAATTTTGTGTTATAATTTTTGCCATCAGCAGCAGTTACTCGAATTTTTCGAGTAACTGAATCCTCTTCTAATTCATTACTTTTAAATATTTCTCCTAAGTGATAAGTGATTGTATTTGACTCTACATTAAATATATCGCCCATAGACTTTTGAGTCGCCCAAATTGTTTCACTTTGATCATCTACAATAACTTGTATATTTGTACTTCCATTCTCAGACTGATAGAATATAAAGTTTGCGTAATTTTCTTGATTATCCATTAATAAGTGTTTGATAGGTTAATTTGTTTTGTATATTTAAAAGTAGCAAATTAAATCTATTTTGCTCAGTATGTTTTCTAGTGTTATATCTGAATACAAACTCATCAACATACATTTGTAGGTGTTTTTTTGATGTAGCGTGATAAATTCCGTATATCCCACGTTTTAATAAAGACCAGAAACCCTCAATAGTGTTTGTATGAATACGGCCGTTTACATATTCTGATTGATTATGCTTTACAATACTATGATCATATATTTTGGAAACTCCTTTATATCCTAACCATTCGTCAGTATAAAGCTTGGCGCTCTCTTTTACGTTCCTAATTATTTCTCTTGTTAAAGTATTCGATTTTACATCTTCTACTTTATAAGCGTTCAGTTTTCCATCACGTTCAACCATTCCAACCACTGGGACTTTATCTTTTGCGCTTCTACCTTGTGATCCATCAATCTTTTTATTTGCGTGTCGATTTTTATTCTTTCCACCAATATAAGTTTCGTCTGCTTCAACTTCGTTATCTAAATCATTGTTATTCTCAATGCCAAAACATTTTCTAATTCGTTGCAACATAAACCAAGCAGACTTTTGAGTAATATCTAAGTCTCTACCTAATTGCAAAGAAGAAATTCCCTTCTTATGAGACGTGACTATATAAATAGCCAAAAACCATTTCTGTAACCCTAATTTAGTGTTATCAAAAATGGTATTGGTTTTTACGTTAAAATATTTGCCTGTATTTTTACACCGATATTTATTGCCTTTACAATTGTAGACCTTTGAACTTGGATCAAATGGAGAAACAACATCACTATTCCATCTTAACTTTTCTAAGTGATCAATACAAGATTGTTCATCTGGAAAGGCTTTTATAAGATCTAAAATTGATTTGAAATTCGTGTTAATCATAACATCTGCTATTTATAAAAGCAAATATAAGAACTTAATTACACAAAAACAAATTTAACCTGTGTATAATTGTATATAGTTACCTAAATTTATTTTCATTTGTGTCACTATTGACATTTCAAAACTAAAAATAAATACATCACACATATAAGAGATAATTTGCGATTTTTTGGCAATTTTCATGCAAATTTTGCGTATTCTTGCTTTAAACACAAATGATATGATTCAGGAAAAATTAAAAAATCTGAGAAAGCAAAAGGGCTTGTCTCAGGAAATGATGGCGAAAATATTATCAACAGATACTTCCAATTACTCACGCAAGGAGCGTGGTGAAACCAGAATTCATGACGACGAATGGAAAAAGCTGGCAGAAGCGCTGGATGTTCCTGTGGAAGTTATAAAAGAAGAAAATAATAACTTCTCTGGTAATCTTGATAATTTAATGCATAATGATCATGCTATAGTTGGAAATGTGAATTGCTACAATATCCCAAGTTTTATCATAGACAGTTTACAGGATTATGTAAGTATGCTAAAGGAACAAAATGAATTACTAAAAAATAAAGTAATAGAACTGAGTTCTAAATTGAAATAATTAATCAAGTTTTTAATTCTTAAAAGCATCTTCATTTCTCCTGATGCTCTTTTACTATTTGAGCTGTTTTTGAAAATAACTCTAATTTTTATGATTGAAAAAACACAGCAAAATCCAAATATTTAATTCTTAAACAATCGTTTATAATTATACACTTTTAATACCGGATTTAAAATTTAAATAATGATTTATTATTGAATTATTCATTTTGGTGAAATTCTAATTTTCAGCAATGAACTCAAAAAAACTTAAAAAATCATAAAGTTTTCTTAAAGTTTTAAAAAAGGATGGAAATGTTTTTGTATTTATAAAATATATTGTACTTTTACATCGCCTTGAATGAGGGAACAAGTCAAGGTAATAAATTTTTTTTCATCATTTGTGTTTTTAGAATCGTATCGCCTGATACGATTCTTTTTTTTGTTGGCTACTTTTCATAGTTGAGAAGAAGGTCGATAAAGTAAGAATAGGTAACCGCTCCTTCCTGCTGGTTGCTCTTCAAAAACAGATTATTCGTAAACCCAAAGAAGTCATCCAGCCAGCCCTGATGCCTGAAAATAAAACTCCTTTCATAGAGTCGGTCTCTTTTCATAGCAGGAGAATATTGGCTAAGTACAGACTTAACAAATGCAGGATCTTCCTCAACAATAAATCTTAAAAGACTTTTTAATGTAAAATATTCAGTGCTGTATCTCAGATCCGGATTTTTAGCATTAACACCTATGAGATAGCCTATAAAATTGGCTTCCTGTTCTCTGGCAAAACCAAGCTGGTGCGAACTTTCATGCGCTGATGTAAATGGAATGAAAGTATGAGGAAGTTGACTGTTATATTGTGCTTCTGCCGTAAAAGGATTGTAATAACCCAATATTCCTGTAAAATTCATGACGGTCTTAAAAAGGCTGGGTTTAAAAGCATTGATTTCCGGTGCATATTTATCCGAAATGTACTTGGGAAGCTTAGTTTGTTGCTGAAGAATTTCAGTCTGTACAGCCTTCAGATCAGTAATTATGAACACTCCGTTTTTATCCTCCCGTACAGATTGTCTGGTCGTCTTGCATTTTTCCAGATAGCGCAGGGCTAGTGTTTTTGCCTTATTGATTTCCGGTTCTTTCTGATTGGAAAGTTTTTTGATAACGGGAGTCTGGAAATACAGCATGCCCCAACAGATCTGGTAGATGAAGTAGAAGATGTTAATACCGGCAAGAAGCTTTAAAAGTGCCTTGTTTCTGCTTTTCTTTTTAAAACAGAGAATAAGTACATATAAAAGAAAAATCCCCAAAAGGATGTAGATAAGATCCCCAAAAGAAAACGGGATCCAGCTGAAAAGCAATTGATGAATCTTTTTCTGAAGTTCAAAGAACCATTCGAAAAAAGAGATCATTGTTTTCGACTTAGAGAACGCATAGAACAAAAGAAATTGGGCAAGTAATCCACCTGCCCAAAATCTTTTCTTATATATATTTTTTGTTGTATTAATGACCTCCATCAGATTCTAAAATATCAACATTGATTCCTTGTTTAGACAAAGCCTTTTTGGTTATGTATGCGAATAATGCAATATACGCAAAACACAGCACCGGAATGAAATAGGAATTGTGAATTCCGATAATATCAGAAAGTTTCCCCTGTAGCGGCGGAATAATACCACCTCCTAAGATCATCATTACCAGGAATGCTGAACCCTGAGCAGTATACTTTCCTAAACCTGTAATGGCCAGAGTAAAGATAGACGGCCACATGATACTACAGGCAAGACCTCCGGAAAGGAATGCATAAATAGCGATGTTTCCTGTGGTAAGAAGTCCTACGATCATCGCAATCACTCCAAACAGTCCAAAAATCGTTAATGTAGTAGCCGGTTTGTTTTTACTAACCAGGAATAAGATCACCTGAATTGCAATACAGATCGCATAGAAATAAAGGTGAGACATATCTTTTTGTGCAATCGTATTGATACCGATAATGACAAGAAATGCCACGAAAGGAACCACAATGGTAGCAATCGTTTGTTGTTGTTTATTAAGATTGAATACAGCAATAGCGCCGGTCCATCTTCCTATCATCAAACTTCCCCAATACATAGAAATGTACGGAGCAAGATCCGAAGACTGATGTCCGCCGAACGCAGGTGTGCTCAAAAGCTCACCCAGGTTACTTCCTATCGCAACTTCCACTCCCACGTAGCAGAGAATGGCAATCATTCCCAATACAAGCTGTGGATATTTCATAGCGCCCCAACCGTCCGGATTCTTTTTCGAACTGGTGTTGGCGAAAATAAGGCATACAATAACGGAAAGTAAAGCACCTCCCAGATAGATCATTCTCTCTTTCTCAAGAGGATGTTTTATGGTTTCAAGTTCTGTTTTCTTGGCAGCGATCTGTGTCGTATATTCAGTTGTTTTTGCAGCGTCTGTTTCTTTCTTCAGATTCGTGTCAAGGACTGAAATTTCATTACCTAATGCTTCAATTTTCTTAGCTTCATCAGAGTTGTAGCTGCTGAATACCGGAATAAAGAATAAGATCACCAGGATGGTCATCGCAATCAAAGTTTTTCTGGCTTTTCCAGCTTTTTCCATAGGCTCAGTTGAGATCCCGTCAGGAAGTTTTTTAGAAAAAAAGAAAACTCCGGCAGCAATTAGAAACAAGGCTCCTACGGCAGTGTAAAGTAAAATTACTTTATCCAACGCCAGGTGTTTGATCTGATCATCATCTACCGTAGCAGTAGTTCCGAAAAGCGCAAGACCTACAATAATGGGCCCGATGGATGTTCCAAAAGAGTTAATTCCCCCGGCTAAATTCTGCCTGCTCGCTCCCGTTTTCGGATCTCCCAAAAGGACGGCAAAAGGGTTGGCAGCTGTCTGTTGGATAGAAAAACCTAAGGCGACAACGAAAAGCCCGATAAGCATTCCGTAATACACATTGGCTTTAACGGCTACGATCATAATGGCAGCTCCAATGGCTGACAGCAGCAGTCCGTAGACGATACTCCTCTTGTAGCCCCATTTTCCTATGATATCAATACCTTTAATCGTACTGGATATGAACAGCAACAGTGCTCCTAAGAAATAGGCCGTGTAAAACGCAAAGTCTATTAATTGGGACTGAAACTGGTCAAGGGAAAAATAGTTTTTACAGAAAGGGATAAAAATACTATTGCCGGCTGCAATAAAACCCCAGAAAAAAAATACCAGCACCAGCGTGTATAGTGCAGGGTAATTAGTCGGTTGATTTGTTTTAGACATGTTTGTTAAAAATTTCGCAAACAAATATAACTATTTCTTTTATATAGAGTGTTCCAGCAGTGTTTTTTTTATTTCTTTGTAAGCCTCTGTTTTTAGGTCTTTTGGAGAACCGGATGGTTCCATGATTCCATTGAAATACACTTTTACACGGCCGGGATAGCCTTTGGCACTGTCGAAAGGGAAAATTTCCTTCAGTCCCACAAAAGTATAAACGGCGATCGGGGAGTTGTGTTTGGAAGATAAAGTAAATGCCCCGTCTTTGAATTCATCCAGAATAATAGAAGTATCGTCCGGTACACCGCCTTCAGGAAATATCGCAATGCTGTTGCCTTCTTCCATCTTTTCAGCACATCTTCTGTAGACATCTGCACGGCTTCTTGCGCTGCCCCGGTCTACCATTACACATATCCTTTTATATATGGTACCGAAAATCGGAATCTTTACGAGTTCTTTTTTGCCCACGAAACATATCGGATGGTCGGGCATCAGAATACAGGTAAGCATAATGTCCATAATCGAAGTATGGTTCGAAATGAAAACGTAGGGTTTGTTTTTGTCTTTTTTGTGGTCGGAAAGAGGAGTGAGATCATATCTCAGGCCCATGCCGTAGAACATCCCGAAGCACCAGATGCGGATGAATTTATACGCGTATTTGTAATGCTTTTTACTAAAGGATAAAATATAGACAGGGATTCCCAGTGTGACTGTTAAGACAAATGCCAATAGCAACAGCCAGAATCTCCAGAGATAATTTAAAATTTTTGTCACCGCTTAACCGTTAAAAATTACTTTCTTTTTCACTGAATAATTCAGAATGGAAACCAGCAGGATCGCAGCGATCTTACTGATCATTTCCGGGCTTAAGGTATAAAAAATTAAATTGATATTGTCCTTAAATATAAAGCTGTAAAAAATCTGGAAGAAGCCTAAACTCAGTAAAGTTGATACAAAAGATACGCCCATAAAGTAGGCGAATTCTTTTCTTTTGGAATGTTTCCCCCGTTCAAAGACAAACCAGATGCTCAGAAAATAATTGGTGATGATTCCGCAGCTGGTAGAGAAAATATTACTCAAAGGATAATGAATGCCATGAAAATTGGTTTCTCTGGCGAAAAAATGCGGAAGGTATGTACTGAATGCCTTGAAGCTTCCAATTTCTACAACAGCGCTGAGCCCTCCGGCTATAATGAAGAACAAAACCTGTTTCTGGCGTATTAGTAATTCTCTCATTCAATATATATGAAAGTGCAAATTTATAATTATATGTCAATAATGTAAGAATAAAAGATTATTTTAAAATGGAAAAGGAATGTATTCTGTTGATTTTTAGTTTGATACTTGTTGTTTTGTACGAAGGATACAGTGAAATCAGTATACTATATCATGTGATGTGCTTTTTTGAATGGTTTCTGATAATGATTGGAATGAGGTGTAAAATTACTTTATGATTATTTCACAGATTACAGATAAAAAGGATAATCGTTGTAAGCAAAAGGGATTGAAGATGATCCGGAATTTCAGGGCCGCAAATATTGTGATAAGCATATGTTAAACAATGAAAAAAGTTGTTAAATAATTTTTTTGAATCAAAATAATTTCTAAATTTATTATTCAGAATGATGTAATTATAACCTGATAATAAATTCATTTTCAACTCCTTGTGTTGATGGTTTTTTCTATCTTGTAATGTGCGCTTTAACGCATAATACCTTAATTTTCACGACCCAACTTGTAACAATATTTGTATGAAAAGTCAAAACAAATACAGAAAATTCCAGCTTCAGCAAAAAAATATTGAGGCTCTTGAGAGAGAGAATTCCCGCTTCAAAAGAGTGTATTCAGAGTATGAAAATATGGCAGACGAATTGTGGAACCTTGAAAACTCCACAGACCAACCGGTGCCGGATGATTTTATCAACGCTATCATGCTTCAGAGTTCTTATCTGGAGGATGAAATAGAAGACTGGCTCATCAAGTTTAACAATCAAAAAGCTGATATAAAACATTAGAAGCTTCCAGTCTGTTTTTAAACGCTATTTAAAGATAAATTCATAATTTAGCATCCTTAAACTAAAATGTAATATATGGTTGCTATTGTTGATAGTGGTTCTACCAAATCAGATTGGGTGATACTTGATGACTTTAAAAAAGTGTTTTTAAAAACAGAAACTATCGGCTTTAATCCTAATTTTATCAACAGAGAACTTATCGTTCCTGAAATAGAAAAGAACAGCAGCCTTATATTGGTCAAAAACTCCATCACGAAGATTTTCTTCTATGGTTCCGGATGTGGTGTGAAAAAAAACTGCGAAACCATTGAAGAGGAATTAAAGAAAGTATTCACAAAAGCTGAAATAGTTGTGAGGGAAGATCTTGTGGCCGCTGCCTATGCTGCCTACAGCGGAAAACCTGCTGTGGTGTGTATTCTGGGAACCGGATCCAATTCATGCTATTTCGACGGTAAAAACATTAAAATAGAATTGCCTTCCCTTGGTTTCCTTATGGGAGATGAAGGAAGCGGAAGTGCCATTGGAAAACAGCTGGTGCGAAGATATTTTATGAAAAAACTGCCGGAAGATCTTCATACGGAATTTGAGCAGAGTTATGGGCTGAAGATAGAAGATGCTTTGAAAAATATGTATCACAGTTCAAGACCAAACGCCTGGCTGGCGGATTTCAATAAATTTGTCATCGAAAGAAAGGATCATCCTTACTTTAAAGATATGGTATACGAGGAAATGAAAAACTTCTTCGAATACCAGGTCATTCCCTATAAAGAATCAAAAGACGCCGAGATTAATTTCATCGGCTCTATTGCGTATTATTATGAAGATACGCTCCGTTCTGTAGCGGAAGAATTCCAATTAAATGTAGGACATGTTGTCCAGAAACCTATCGAAAGTTTAGTAGACTACCATATTAAGTATATACTTTAATAAAAAACAAAATTCTATGTCAAGTAAAACCCACCGCGACGAAAAGAACTTTAATCAGGCCGCGTTAGATTATCATAAAGCCGAACCTAAAGGAAAGATCGAAGTTATCCCTTCGAAGCCTCACTCTTCTCAAAGAGATTTATCATTGGCATACTCACCAGGGGTGGCAGTTCCTTGTATGGAGATCCACGAGAAGCCGGAAACCGTTTACGACTACACAGGAAAAGGAAACCTGGTAGCGGTAATTTCCAACGGAACGGCGGTATTAGGTCTTGGTGATATCGGAGCTGAAGCTTCAAAACCGGTAATGGAAGGAAAAGGTCTTTTGTTTAAGATCTTTGCAGATATCAATGTTTTTGATATTGAGATCGATGAAAAAGATCCGGACAAATTTATCCAGATTGTAAAAGGAATTGCTCCGACATTCGGGGGAATCAACCTTGAAGATATCAAAGCTCCTGAAGCTTTCTATATTGAGCAGAAACTGAAAGAAGAACTAGATATTCCTTTGATGCACGATGACCAGCACGGAACAGCTATTATTTCAGCTGCTGCACTGATCAACTCGCTTCAGATTGCCGATAAAAAGATTGAAGAAGTAAAAATGGTTGTGAACGGAGCCGGAGCGGCTGCCATTGCATGTACGAACTTATACATTTCTTTAGGTTTGAAGAGAGAAAATGTTTTGATGTGCGACAGTAAAGGCGTGATCAATCATAAAAGAGAAAATCTTACCCCTGAAAAAATAGATTTCATTGCCAATACCGATATCGAAACACTTGAAGATGCTGTAAAAGGTTCAGATGTTTTCATCGGATTATCAAAAGGAAACGTAATGACTCCGGGAATGCTTTCGAGCATGAATGAGAATCCTATCGTTTTTGCTTTAGCGAACCCTGATCCTGAAATCGCTTACGATCTTGCCCTTGAAACCCGTAAAGACGTGATCATGGCAACCGGAAGAAGTGACTATCCTAATCAGGTGAACAATGTATTGGGATTCCCTTACATTTTCCGTGGCGCATTGGATGTTCAGGCGAAAGGAATCAATGAGGAAATGAAGCTGGCTGCGGTACACGCTATTGCAGATCTTGCAAAAGAACCGGTACCTGAAGCCGTAATTCTTGCGTATAATGTTCAGAACTTGCAGTTTGGAAGAGAATATTTTATTCCAAAACCATTTGATAACAGACTGATCACTAAAGTATCCAGTGCTGTAGCAAAAGCAGCGATTGAAAGCGGTATTGCAAGAAAAACCATCGAAGACTTCGAAGAGTACGAAAACCAGCTGCTGGACAGAATGGGAAGAGACGAGAAGTTGGTGAGAATGATGCAGAGCCGTGCAAAATCTAATCCTAAGAGAATCACTTTAGGAAATGCTGAAGAGTACAACGTATTAAAAGCAGCTCAGATCCTTTACGAAGAAGGAATTGCTTTCCCAAGTCTTTTAGGAGATAAAAAATACATCAAAGAGCAGATGGAACGTTTCGGTATAAATCTGGACATCCCGATTATTGATCCAAGCGATGATGATCAGAAAGAAAACAGAAAAAGATACAGAGAAACCCTTTGGAAACTTCGTCAGAGAAAAGGAATGAACGAGTACAAAGCGAAAAGATATGTGCGCCAGAGAGATTATTTCGGTCCGTTGATGTTGAGACACGGAGATACAGACGGATTGATCGTTGGTTTCTCTAAAAACTATACGTCAGTACTTCGTCCTGTTTTGGAAGTGATTGAAAAAGACAAAGGGGTAGATAAGATAGCGGCGATGATGATGATCCTGTCAGAAAAGAAACCTATTTTCTTTGCTGATACATCCATCAATCAGAATCCTACCGCAGAAGACCTTGTGAATATTGCTAAAATGGCAGAAATCACAGTGAAATCTTTCGCAATAGAGCCTAGAATTGCCATGCTTGGCTTCGAAAACTTTGCAGCGATTTCTGATACGTCCAAAAAAGTAGCCAAAGCAGTAAGCATCCTTCATGAGAAATATCCTAAAATGGTAGTTGATGGTGAAATCCAGCCGGATTTTGCAATGAATGCAGATCATTTGAGTGATTATCCATTCTCAAAATTAGGAACCACTCCTGCCAATACTTTCGTTTTCCCGAATCTTGAAAGTGCGAACCTTTCTTACAAGATCATCAGAGGAATGAAAGTAGCTCAGGTAATCGGACCGATCTTAATGGGATTAAAGCAACCGGTACACGTTTTACAGATGCGTTCAAGCGTAGACGAAATTGTAAACCTGGCTACAGTAGCAGTTCTTGATGCTCAGAGAAGAGAAAAGAAAAATTCTGAAAAGAATAATGGCTAGAAATAGTAAAATGGTCCCTTAAAAAACCGTTTTAATTATCATAAAGATAGCAGAAGACTCCAGATTTTGGAGTCTTTTGTTTTTATATTAAATCATTGAATTTACATTCAAAATTTAAGTTAAAAATCATTCCTACATGAAATGAAAATATTAATTAGTTTAAATTGCTATATTTGGGAGTTTTAAAAATTAATAATGATATTTTCCTTACAAGGCAGCGTTCAAGAACTTACGCCCACTTACGCAGTGATCAACGTACAAGGAGTTGGTTACTATGTAGGTATCAGTTTGATGACCTCCCAGGCACTGGCCCTGAATAAGCCGGCATTCTTATTTATTCAGCAGATCATACGGGAAGATGCACATCTTCTCTTTGGTTTTAACACTCGTTCAGAAAAAGAAATGTTCAATCTGTTAATAAGCGTTAACGGAGTAGGAGCTGTTTCTGCCCTTATACTTCTTTCCACCTTAAGCCTTGAAGAGATCGCTACGGCTATCCTTTCCAAGAACAGCGCCCTCATTCAAAAAGCCAAAGGAATAGGGGCTAAAACCGCAGAGAGAATCATAGTGGATTTAAAGGATAAAGTCCAGAAATTCGGCATTGAGGCAGAAAATATTTCTGCTTTTGTGGATAATAAAGTCAAGGAAGAATCGTTATCTGCATTAGAAGTTTTAGGGATCCCGAAACGGATGAGCGAGAAGATAGCAGACAGAATGATGAAGCAGAATCCGGAGATCTCGGTAGAAGAATTGGTAAAACAAATTTTAAAAAACATTTAACATTTGGTGGCGAATATTAAGCATCTCAAAATATTTTTGTTCCTGTCGTTCCTGTGCATGTCGGTAAGTGCCTTTGCGCAACAGGTACGTGATACTGCGATCATAAAGAAAGAATATCAACTGGCTGACCCCACACGGTATGAAGCCTTTTACGACATAAAAACCGGAATGTACTACGTATATCCTAAGATTGGAAATACCTATACCGGTCCTCCCACAGCGATGTCTCCGGAAGAGTATAAAGAATTTATGCTCGCTACCCAGACAAAAGCTTACTATAAGGAGAAATCCGACAAATACAGCCTCCTTTTCAGAAGAGACAGAACGGATGCCCGAAAACAAGGGCTTATTCCATCCTTAACCATCAACAACAGACTGTTTGAAACCATTTTCGGAAGTAATAAAATTGAGATCATTCCATCAGGATATGCCTCTTTAGACTTTGCCGGACTTTACCAGAAAATAGACAACCCGCTGATCCTGCCACAAAACAGGACCAGTTTTACGTTTGATATCGACCAGAGAATACAGCTGGGACTTTTAGGAAAAGTAGGGGAGAACCTTCAGTTGAAAGCCAATTATGATACCCAGAGCGGTTTTGCATTTGAAAACAGAATGAACCTCGTATGGCAGGCAAAAGGAAGCTGGAAAGATCTTCAGACCAAAGGTCTTGGCGATGTAGACAAACCAAGTGCCGGAGGAGAAGATAAAATCATAAAAAGAGTAGAATTCGGTAACGTGAATATGCCGCTTTCTACCAGTCTTATCCGTGGTTCACAGTCCCTGTTCGGGGTGAAATCGGAATTCCAGCTTGGAAAGACCTTCGGAACAGTAGTTCTTTCCCAACAACAAGGTGAGGCCAGAAATATAGTAGTACAGGGCGGTGGTGTGATGAACAACTTTAAAGTCAACGCCATCGACTATGAAGATAACCAACACTTTTTCCTGGGGCATTACTTCCTGGACCGCTATGATCAGGCATTGACCAATTACCCGCAGATTAATTCCACGGTAAACGTGACCAGATTGGAGGTTTGGGTATTGGACCAGGGGAACAGTAACCTGGCTTACCAGAAAAGTATCATTGGAATCAGGGATCTGGGAGAAGGAGCCGGTGGATTGCCGGATAATTCGCAGAATGGATTATACCAGTCCATTAATGCTGCTATAGGGCCGAGAGAAGCCGGTAAAAACTATGCGACCACATTCCAGGGACAGAGTTTCCCGGGAAGTATACAGCCATATGATAACGGTGAGCAGTTTATTTTTAATACAAAAGCAAGAAGGCTGAATGCCAATGAGTATACATTACAGCCTCAGTTAGGATATGTTTCATTAAACCAGAAGCTGAACGAAAATCAGCTTTTAGCCGTTTCTTACTCTTTTACAGACGGAACCAATAAAGTATATAAAGTAGGGGAATTCTCCGAGGAGAGCCCTGTATTGGTAACCAAGGTTCTTAGAGTAAACAACAAAGTGAATACGGAATCTCCGATGTGGGACCTGATGATGAAAAACATCTATTCTCTGGATGCAGGACAGGTAGCTCAGGACGGGTTTATCCTGAATGTTTTCTACAGAGATCAGAAGACCGGAGGTAAAGTAAACTATCTTCCGGGTACGCCTGTTCAGGATAAGAATTTACTGAAATTATTCAACTGGGACCGTCTTAATATGAACGGTGATATCCAGGCCAGCAGCGGTATATTGGGAGACGGGATTTTTGACTTTGTCAATGGGATCACGATACGCCCGGAAACAGGTAGAATTATCTTCACCAAAGTACAACCTTTCGGTAGCTTTATGGAGAGCCAGGTCGGGAACGATCCGCAATTTGTCTTCAGAGATCTTTACAGACAACAGAAGCAGGTAGCGACTTCCAGTAATCTTGCACAGCGTTACACTATAGAAGGACGTTACAAAGGAACACAGGGGCAGGGAATTTCTCTTGGAGCGGTAAACGTTCCGCAGGGATCTGTAAAAGTGTCTGCAAACGGAGTTCAGCTGACGGAAGGAGTAGATTATACCGTAGACTATATGCTTGGAACGGTAACGGTGATCAATGAAAACGTTAAACAGTCCGGACAAGCAATCAATATCTCACTGGAAAATCAGCTTACGTTTAATACCCAAAGAAAAAGATTCTTAGGATTAAACCTTGAAAGAAGATTCAATGAGAACTTTATCATAGGTGGAACGGTTGTTAACTATTCAGAATCTCCGCTTACCCAGAAAGTAAACTACGGACAGGAGGCAGTTAATAATACCATGGCAGGGGTGAATATGATGTACAATAATCAGATGCCTTTCCTGACCAGACTTACAGATAAAATTCCGTTTGTAAATACTGAGGCTCCATCCAACCTTAACTTTAAAATGGAAGCCGCTTATTTGCTTCCGGGATTGAATAAAGGTACCAATGACCAGTCTTACGTAGATGACTTTGAACAGACAACTTCTAAAATATCACTAAAAGAACCGGCTGCATGGAGTCTTGCATCAAGACCGGAGAAAAATACATCAGCACCATTCAACGGAGCACCGGGGAATGATGCTTTGACGAGCGGCTATGGAAGAGGACTTCTTTCATGGTATAATATTGACCCTAGATTCTGGGGAGTAGGAGGTAGAGCTCCTGCAGGAATTACGGCACAGTCCGTTTCCAATCACGCATCCAGAAGAGTTCAGTATTCCGAGATTTACAATAACAGAGATTTTGTTGCGGGCGAGCAAACCTTCACCAATACTTTAGATATTTCTTATTACCCTAATGAAAAAGGTCCTTATAACGTCAATCCGGGCACTGAAACAGGCGCTTCAAGATGGGCGGGGATTATGAGACCAATCAGTGTTTCCAACTTCGTGAATTCAAACATTGAATATGTAGAATTCTGGATGATGGATCCTTATGCCGATGGAAATAATTTAGGGAACAGAGCAAGACTTTTACTTCAATTAGGTAACGTTTCAGAGGATATCCTTAAAGATGGTAAAATGCAGTATGAAAACGGTCTTCCTACTCCGGGAGCACCTTCTACTACAACTACTTCCAACTGGGGAGTACAGCCAAAACAACCCCCTATCCTTTATGCATTCTCCAGCGAAGGAGACGACAGAAGATCTCAGGATTTAGGATACGACGGTTTAAGCTCCGATCAGGAAGCCATGAGATTCGGAAATACATTCGTAAACCCGGTGACTAATCTGGCTGACCCTGCGGTAGATGATTTCGTGTTTTTTATGTCTAGTAAATTTACAGGCGGACAGGCGGCATCTCTTGTTCAGCGATACAAATACTTCAGAAACCCGGAAGGAAATTCTCAAGCCAACTCTCTGGAAGTGGCTTCACAGACTCCGGATGCGGAAGATATCAATAAAGATTACAACCTTGACCAGACTGAAAGCTACAATGAATATATTGTAAAACTGGACAAGCCAAGTCTTGCATTGGGAAGTAACAATATCGTAGATGTAAAAACGGTAAAAGCCAGTTTCCAGAATGGGCAGACTTCAGATGTAAAATGGTACTTATTCAGAATTCCGGTTTCAAAATATGCAGAGCCTGAAGCGGAAGGAGAAAGAAATGCTTCCGTATTGAACAACGTAAGGTTTGCAAGATTAATGCTTGCAGGATTTGAGCAAACGTCTACTTTAAGATTCGGGACAATGGATCTTGTAAGATCTGACTGGAGAAGATATCCAAACCAGATTGCCAGTCAAACTGTAACCTCTGCTAATGAAGGGGTAGCATCTACAGATCTGAATTTGAACAATAACTTTGAGGTAGGTAGTGTAAATATTGAAGAAAACGCATTGAATCAGCCTCCTTATGTACTGCCTCCAGGTATTGATAGACAGGTGTTGAGTGGAAACGCTGGTGCGCAAAGGCAGAATGAGGCATCTCTTTATATGAGAGTGAAGGATCTTAAGGCTGAAGCAAGAGGGGTTTTCAAAAATACGTCACTGGATATGAGAAGATATAAAAAACTAAAACTTTTTGTACATGCTCAGGACCCATCTAATCGATATGAAAATATTGACCCGCAGGCTAAGTTCTTTATTCGTTTCGGTAGTGATGCTACTGACAATTACTATGAATATGAATCTTCAATGATGCTTACAAAAAGCACAGCAATTACACCATTGGAAATATGGCCTATTGAAAACAATGTAGATTTTGAAATTCAAAATTTTGTTGATGCAAAAATAAGAAGAGATAAAAACTCTCCGAATGACATTATCAATAGAATTGAAGATCCTGCATTTAGTGCGGCTAACGAGCTTAAAAAGATTTATATAAAAGGACGTCCAAGCTTGGGGAATATCACTACGATCATGATAGGACTAAGAAACAATGATCGTTTAGCTGCGGGAATTGAAAGAATTCTTTGGGTAAACGAAATCCGTCTTTCTGAAATTGAAAACGATGGCGGATATGCAGGGAATGCAAGCTTGAACTTTAACCTGGGAGATTTTGCTACTGTGAATACCAGTGCTTCTTATACCTCTGTAGGTTTCGGTAATATAGATTCAAAACCGGCGGAAAGAAATCAGTCTACACAATCAGCATTCAGCATCAATACCGCAGTGAACGTAGATAAATTCCTTCCTGAAAAAAGCGGAATGAAAATTCCATTAAACTATTCTTACGCGCAAACAATTGAGGATCCGAAATACAATCCTCTTGATACCGATGTGGAATTTAATAAGGCGGCGAATAAGGAGCAATTGAAAAAAGTAGCAAGAACATATACACAGCAAAGAAGTATCGGTGTTGTGAATATGCACAAGGAAAGAGTAAATCCGAATAAAAAACCTAAATTCTATGATATTGAAAACGTTTCCGTAACTGCGGTTTATAACGATGACTATTTCAGAGATATTTATACCTCTAAAAACTACAGACAGTATCTTAGAGGGTATGTGGATTACAACTATACTTTCAAACCGTGGGTGATTAAGCCTTTCAACAAAATGATCAGTGATACGGCGAAGTCTACAAAATACCTGAGATGGGTCAAAGAATTCAATTTCAATCCGATTCCTACAAGATTATCTTTCAGAACGGAAATAGACAGAAATTACAACGAACTTGAATTTAGAAATGTAGAATCGATCTTAAGTGGAAATATGGGTGACAGCTTCGCGGCGATCAAGAACAGAAATTTCTTCTTCGGATGGCAGTATGGTTTAGGATTTAATTTCACAAAATCATTAAAACTGGAGATCAATTCTGCGACAAGAACATTGAACGATAATATAGATGTGAATGGAATGAATGGTAAATCCATCTTTGGAAATATCTTCAGAGCGGGTAGGCCGGTATTGTATAATCACAGAGCACAGCTGAGCTACAAACTGCCGTTCCAGTACCTTCCTTATCTGGACTTTATTGATGCAGAAGTAAGCTACGGACTTACCTATAACTGGAATTCCAGATCTACAGCATTACTGTCAAGCCCTGAAGGAAGCCTAGGTTCAGTAGGGCAGAATACAAACATGATCCAGGCTACGGCTACAGCAGATATTCCTAAGTTCTTTGGACAATTTAAATATTTTAAGAATATTTCCGCAAAACTGCAAAAACGTAAGCAGGAAATCGATTCCCTGAATAACGCATACACCCAACAGTGGGAAAAGAAAAGGTATAGATTTAAAAGCTATAAATTTAAAAATAAACTGACGATACTTCAGAGCGCAGCTTTCGTACTGACATCATTCAAGCAGTTGGATTTTAGCTATACTGAAAATAACGGAACAGTGCTTCCCGGCTTACTTTCTGCACCGAATATGTATGGTTACGGCCAGACATTGGGAGGTCCTACTATCGGATTCCTTTTCGGATCGCAGGCGGATATCAGAAGAACCGTGCTGGAAAACGGATGGGTCAGTGATTCACCATATATGACAGATCCTTACATCAAAATGTCAACTAAAGAACTGAGGATGAATTTACAGATTGTTCCGATGAATGATTTGAGGATTGATTTAAGTGTACTTCATAATTATAATAGAAATTTTTCACACTCTAGATTTAATTATGTAGATTATGTTGACGGCAAAAGAATTCCTAATCCTAATTTTACTTTTGCTAATGATCAAGTTACTTATTCTAATTCATTGATACTCCTTAAATCATCATTTAAAGAAACCCAAGCTGTTTATCACGCGATAAGAGAGAATGCTAAAATTCTTTCACAGCAGCTGGGAATAGGAGAGTTATTAGATAGTGAAGGTTTTGCTAATCATTATAGTATTGCCAATGCATACGTTTTGATTCCAGCATTTAGGGCGGCAGTAGAAGGGAAGTCTGTTAAGCAGATGGGGAATGCCAAGAAAGCCGGAATTCCGATTCCCAACTGGAGAGTTACCTACTCAGGTTTAAGAAATGTTCCGATTATTAACGGTCAGTTCTCTAAATTTGATATACTGCATGGATATACCGCGACCTATACGGCGACAGGAATCCAGTCCAGTATTGATTATTTTAACAGGCTCTCAGGAGGGAATGCTTTTGATGTTAATAATGATTACATCAATCCATTTACCTTCTCTCAAGTGGGATATGTAGAATCTTTTTCACCACTTATCGGAATCGATGTGACCATGAGAAACAATATGCAGTTCGGACTTCAGTACAACAGAAACAGAATGATGACTCTGGGATTGGTAAACCAGACACTTACCGAAGACTCCAATACAGAGTATGTAATAAGATTGGGATATATTGTGAAGAACTTCAGATTAGGAATGGCTAATACAAGAGGTTCCAAAGGAAAAGGAAGCGATCTTAATATCAGAGGAGATATCTCATTAAGAGACAGCAAAACCTCTATCATGAATATCCTGTTGGATGATTCACAGATCACAGGAGGTCAGAAACTGATGAATATCAAGATTTCTGCAGACTACAATGTTTCCGAGAATCTGAACTTAAGAGTCTTCTACGAACAGATGACTTCCAAGTATAAAATATCGACGGCATTCCCGTTGTCTACCATCAGAGCAGGCCTGTCTGCGACGTTCACATTTGGTGACTCAGGCGGTGGTTTCTAAGAGAAAAATTAATACATAAATAATAAAACTAAAATTACTTTCTTTTAAAGAAAGTAATTTTAGTTTTAATTCACGTATGAAAGAGTATTTCGATTCTATGTAGTACCTTTGCAGCAATTAATTTTTACACTATGAAAAGAATATTATTGAGTTTCGGATTGTTTGCATTTGGGATGATGTCTTCCCAAGATATCCCTTTTGACAAACTTTATGGAAATTCTGATCCTATTCATTATTATCTAGGGCATTATCCTGTAGCAAACGCTGATGGCTTAGATATTAATTGGTATGGAGGAATAAAATTACAGAGTTCTGCAGGAGTAGGGATACAGCTATTAAGAGACGGAAATGTTGGAATTGGAACTTCTACTCCAATCCAAAAATTAGATGTTTGGGGTAATATCTTGGCTGGCAACACAAATTCTACCGAAGGCATTAATGCATTAGCTATTAGATATGAAGACGGATCAATTAATAATTGGGGAGCCTTAAGAAGCTCGTCATCAACATACATGAGCTTTGGAGTTAAGGCTAATGGTTCAGGTTTTGGATGGTTATCCAGTAATGGAACGCTTGATTGGACAAAAACTGCGATTACTTTAGATAATGAAGGAATCAGTTTCTTAATGAAAAGTCAACAGCAAATCGCATTAAACTCACCTGTAATCATGACTGAAGTCATGAAGATTTCTCCCAACGGAAATGCTTTGTTACAAGGTAAATTTGAAGCAAGAGAAATAAAAGTTACTCTTACTCCTACAGCTGACTTTGTCTTTAACGAAAATTATAATCTTCCAAAGCTGGAAGAGGTGGAAAAGCATATAAAAGAGAAAAAACACCTTCCTGAGATAGCATCAGCAGCGCAGATGGAAAAGGAAGGGGTGAACATTGGAGAGTTTCAGATTAAGCTTCTTCAGAAGATTGAAGAACTTACTCTGTACAGTATTGAGCAGAATAAGCAGCTTAAAAGTCAGACAAAAGAAATTGAAATGTTGAAAAAGTTAATGTTAAATAAACAAAAATGATTAGAAAATCTGCATATTTATTCTGCATACTTTTTCATGTATTGATTTTTGCACAAGAAAGTGTAGATAAAAGACCGCTTTTTTATGATTTAATGAAATCAGGAATTAGTAGCCCAGTAATTAATATAGACAATTCTTATATAAGTCCACCAACGTTATTCACTAGGTTAGCCACAATTAATAAAGGTCTAGACAATCAAACAGAGCTTAAAAATGTTGAAGAATACAGAAAAAAATATCCAAAAACAAATTATCTTAACTTTTACGGCAAAAAAATTGAAGTTAAGAAAGATTTTAAAGTAGAATCAACAAAATTTAGATTAGGTGATAAATTCATATGTATCCTTAAGGTTAAATCTGAAAATGCTTATTCACTCCAAGCTTTTTTCTCTAGATTTAATTTACCGGAAAGTTCAAACTTTTTTTTATATAATAGTGAAGGAATGATTCTTGGATCCTTTAGTAACAAGAATGTTTTTCCATTAAAGGAATCTGAAAATGTTTTTGTAACACAGCCTATAAAAGGAAACGAAATTTTTCTTGAGCTTGATTTAGAAAATGAGGACGATCTTAGAAATGTAGATATTGAGTTAAATACAATCATGCATGGTTTTACTAATTTGTACGCAAGTGATGGCCCTTTTTCAGAGTCTAATGCTAGTACATATACATCTTGTAACAAAAATGTTTCTTGTGTTGACACGAATGTTTTAGAAGGGAACAGCTATAATAGTTTGATTAATAAGGGAAATATTAAATCTGTAGGTTTAATTGTAAACACTAATGTACTCTATGGTTTTACTTGTTCAGGTGCCCTCATGAACAATGCGAAACAAGACGGTAGTCCTTATTTTTTGACAGCTGAGCACTGTGTAAAAGGAACACCCCAGCAACCGATTTTTTTGAATGAATCTGTTGTTATTTTTAATCATGAAACAAAATTATGTAATGATAATGGAAGTACGGTTAATGGTAGTCTTTCTTCTCCATCAACTAATTCTGTAACAGGAATGCAGGTGCTTACCTTTATGGGCATAACTAAATATCCTGATGGTACCTACAGTGGACTTTCACAAGATTTTGCGTTGGTTAAACTTAATACCACGGCTGAAGTCTTACGTAAATATAAAGTATGTTATTCCGGTTGGTCAACATTGCAGTTTCCAAACAATATAGCATCTTCGTTTACGGTTCATCACCCTGCTGGAGTTGTAAAAAAATTGTCAATAACAAATCAAAGCTATATTACACCAACTAATTTTTCAGCAATTTATAGTGATTTTAGTAATTTAGAAAATCCGAATGTATATTTTTCAAAAAGTTTTAGTACAAATCTGTCTCAAGGATATTTCTTAGGTGTAGAATTTGCCAATGGATTCCCATATCATGGATCATCAGGTGCACCATTATTTACTAGAGAAGGTTTTATCATAGGAACTTTATCATCAGGGCCTGTATTCGAAATTTCTAATGATACTCCCGTTAAACCGATTAATTTCTTGAATACTGAATTTAAAGCCTGTGGTAGCGTAATTACTAATAAAGCAAAATATAATGTATTGTTTTCCAGATTTTGGAGGGATTATAGATTTATGCAGCCTTGGCTCAACCCCGATAGCGAAAATATACAGTCTATAGGGAACTATTGTCCTGCAGGAGTTGGACTATGGGGAAGTATAAATATTGAAAATCCACAACAAGGTTGTAATCCAATTTTTATTAAGAATGTTTATGCCACACCGGATTATTTGCAGGAAACAGTTAAAGATGTAAATCAGTATAGAGTAAAACCTTTTTCCACATATGGTAAAAAGATTTATGTGAAAAGCGATTTTATTCCTACTTTGAGCGGTATGGGGATTAATGAGCCTAAAATTAGTAATAAGCTCTTGTGTCTAGGAATAGATAAAACATGCCAAGGTTATTATTATCTAAACCATTCTTATAGGGTCACTAATAATGCTGTAAAAAAAATTAAAGCTAAAGATCTTTTTATGACTAATTTACTTAATGTTAATGGAGAGTTTCCACCTGTTGAAAGTAATTTAATAAATGCCGATGAAGATCGTGTCGCTGTAATATTTAGACAAAGAAAAATATTAAGTTCAACACACTATAATAAATTAGAAGTTGGATTATATAAATACAATGAAACTGATAATGAGTATAATGATGAATCTGTAATTGACGTGTTTCAAAATGCATTAGAACTTCAACAAGTATTTCCGAATTACGAACTGGATTTAATTAAGTATCATTTTGAAGGAAATACTATTCTAATTTTGATACCATATGCGTTTAATACTAAAATAGGTTTAATTAAAATTTACAGACAAAATGATACATCGCCATGGGAAAAGAAAGTCTTTCCTCTGATTTATCAAGGTGGTTTCAATGAATATTTTACTATTGAATCTAAAGTTTTTTTCAAAAAAGATTTATTGATCATACAATCGCTAAGTATGGGATCTGTTGCGTTTAATGTTAAGTCTACAACAGCAGACCCACCAACACTTTTATTTGTTAGAAAAACACCTGCAGATATTTTAGGTGTAGTAAATATTAATTACCAAGAAAATAATAATTATGAGCTTTTTAGTATGAAGATCGCTAATCAAATAAATATTTGGCGATTTAATATATCTACTCTGAATCTGGAAAATTATTCTAATATTTATTTGGACAATAATTATTCAGGATTTAAAAATATTTATGTAAACCGAAATATGATGATAGTAGCAGAGAATCGAGCTCTAATTGGAGGTACTCCGGTAGTTGATGTAAGAAATAAGAGAACTTTTTATTATAAGGAAGGGAATCAATGGGTGCTTGGAGGAAGTACTTATACTAGTACTCCAAAAATTTCGAATACACTAATTAGAAATGAATTAATTGCAATAAATGATTCATATTTTTTGGATGATATAGAGTGGAAGTACTTACAGGCAAGTTCGACAGGATTTAAAACACAACTTTATCCTGCTTATAATATCATAAATGCAGAACATTTACGAAAGATATTTGGAGAAAGCTTGTCTGGAGCTTATATGGTTTTAGATAATTTAGATAGAGAGGAGTGGTTTAAAGGTCAGGATGGTGTTATTAAAAAATATGATAATATAAGTCAGTCTCTAAATTCCTTGAAAATAATTACTACTGAAACTCATGATGGAGTAGGGGCTCCCATTGCAAATGGAGTAATAAGGCTTAATTATAATAACCCCAAATCATATATTTTAAGTCATCTTACAACTCCTCTAACAGCAAATAAAAGTGTAAAATTGAATGCAGAACATTCAGTAGTCATAAAACCAGGCTTCGAAGTGTCATCTGCTTCTGGCAATGAATTACATATTAAAGTTACTTCGCAGGAGGTTTATCCAGAATCATTAACATATGACGATATGTTACATCCTGTTTTATCTGATTATCATAATAAAGCTGATAAAAAGATGGCTTTGACAAAGTTGAAAGTTGAAGGGAAAGAAGCAAGTATTTATGGTGATATAGTTTTAGGGGAAGATGAAATTAAAAATAATGAAATTAAACAATTAAAAATCTATCCAAATCCTACCAAAGATATTCTCAATATTGATTTCAATGGTAAAAGCTTCAAAACACTGGAAGTATATTCAATTGACGCAAAAAAAATTATTACCCTTGATATATCTTCAAAGACAGCAATAGAGATTAATTTGTCACAGTATCCATCGGGGATTTATATGGTTAATTTAATTGATTCAAATGGAAAAACTTATCCTAGTAAAATCATAAAAAAGTAATAATTGAAATATAGGGAATCGCTGCTCAGGCAGCGATTTTTTATTTTGAACCCAAAATTTGATCAAGATAGTCATTACTTCTTTGAACCTTTTATTATTTTGAATACATTTGTACAAAATAAAAATTAAAATGAATACACCATCAGAATTAAAGTACACGAAAGATCACGAATGGATCAAGATTGAAGGTAACGTAGCTACAATAGGTATTACAGACTTCGCACAAGGAGAACTTGGCGATATCGTATACGTAGATGTAGATACGGTAGATGACGATCTTGAAGGTGGAGCTGTTTTCGGAAGTGTAGAAGCGGTGAAAACGGTTTCAGATTTATTCTTACCTATTGCAGGAAAAGTTATTGAATTTAATTCAGAATTGGAAGATCAGCCTGAGCTGTTAAATACAGACCCTTATGGAAACGGTTGGATCATTAAATTAGAACTTGCTGATGGTGCAGATCATTCAGAACTGCTTACTGCAGAAGAATATCAGGCAATCATTGGATAAGATTTCAAAAATATTCAGTAAGATTTTGCCCATTTATTGGGCATTTCTTACTTATATGCTCCTGAAGCCGGGGGAAGAGAACCAGGAATACTGGTTTATGTTCAGCGGTATCGACAAAGTTTTGCATGTGAGCATATTTGCAATGCTGGGATTCTCCTTCGTTGCAGCTTTTCCTAAAATTAAATTTTCATATTTTTTTCAGATTATCCTTATATACGCCTTCCTTACTGAGATCCTCCAGGAGGAGATGGGCTTAGGCAGATCCATGGAATCTTTAGATATCGTAGCAGATACGGTAGGGTGCTTAATAGGATACTATATATATAAGGTATTAATCAAACGCTTTTTCTAAGCCAGACACTATTATTTATATGGTATCATAAGTTCATAGGTGATTTTTACTTATCTGCAGAAAACATATTCAATAGGAGTGGGCTTTAGCCCGCTTACAACAGGAGCAGAATAGAAAGGCTTTAGCCAAAACCTAGGCTGTAGGCCTTTTCTTTCATCTTTTTTAGTACCCTTTTAACTCCCATTTGTTACAACTCCTCATTGTTGATAACTATGATTTTTGTGTAATAATCTATAAATTAAAAGTTTATAGATATAGTTATCCCCAATATGAATGGATTATAAACTTTATGTTAAATAAACTTGCTTTGCGTTTGAATAAGTTGTTATCTTTGCCCCACTGAAAAACGAGAGTAGTTCAGTAGCACAGAAGAGCTTTTAGATAAGCATAATAATTTAAACGAGCTTAAGGGATGTAGACGAGAAAGCTTCTTAAAA
>NZ_JAOAMU010000003.1:588061-672503 GCF_025154075.1 Chryseobacterium herbae | reverse complement strand
TTCAATAAACTTTCTGTATGATCAATAATAATCGGCGTTACAAAGAATTCTACCAACTATATTTGACTATTAAACCTAAAAAAAACAGCCAGGAATCTTCTGGTAACAACCGGCATGGTCTATCTCGTTTTAATTACCCTATTATCGCTTTCTCCGTTTCTGAAAATTCTGGAATTTAAATGGTCTCATCAAGATTGGAAACCTGTGAATGCCCAAATGATACAGCCATTGGCTTCCTGGGACTCAGGATATAGGCGAAAAGGAAATTCTTACGTCAATATTGATTACGAATATCAGTTTAACGGAACAACGTATAAAAAATCGGAGACTGAAGCTTTACACAAATATTATCCGTTTTGGAACAGAAAAAAGAGCCGTGAGCTGGTGGATGAATTTTCAAAATCGGTTTCAGAAAAAATACAGAAAAGGGATTATCTTATTCTCATCAATCCTGATCAACCTCAGAAAAGCAAACTGTTTTTATCCACCGATCTGTTTTATTTTCAGGGTTCATTATTTTATGATATGGTAACAGGTCTGGCTGTATTCATACTGACCTTTTTAGGAATCATCGGAGCTGTTCTTACATGGTGGTCGTTGAAGAGACAACAGAAATAAGGAGATGACCAGCCAGATCTGAAAAAATCTGTATTTTATCCGGTCTAACCGGGGTTTTTTAATAATTTTGATCGTATCATGACAACCATTGAACAGCTTTATACTACTTTAGATCAGCGCAGACGTCCGGAAGATGTTGCAGAAATGATCGTTGATTTATTGAAAGATGGCCTGACAAAGTCTGAACATTCTGTTTTAGAAAAAGCAGCTCAGGGTTCGTTGAAAAGGAGTGTATATGGATATACTTCCATGCTCGAAACCTTCGGAACTGCCGTTGGTGCTGAAAAACAGATCACAAAAGCCATTGAAATTTTTAAGATCCGTGAAAACGAAAAATCAGATTACAACAATGCTGATAACATTGAACTGTTTTTAAATCAAATATCACCTCTGATCCGAAAATCTGTAGGACAAAATGATTTCAAATCGGACAGACTTAATAAAACAGAAAGAAAAGAAGCCGGGCTGGATATTTCCAAAAGGAATTACAATAAAAAGTGGCGCCTCCTAAAACGCATTGAAAAAAGACTGCACCAATATATTCAGGAATCCAAAAAAATTAAATTTCAGAAAATAGCTAAACATGGGCTTTCACACACCATCAGTCCTCAAGATTTTAATGCAGATCTGAACACGGCGTGTTTCATTGCCTATTTTAATGCCCGCAGTGGTCTTAGAAGCACATTTACCAACCAGAGTCAGGAAAGACCTTTTGATGAAATATGTGAAATGCTATTTAACCGATGCAAAGAAACCCTAGACAGAACCCAATGGCAGGCTGTTTCCCATATTTATATAACTGAAGAAGTGCTGAAGCATCTTACCGATGAGCAGAAAGGAAATCTGCTGGGAAAATGGACCTACATCCTTCAGGAAATTGCTGAATTTCTTGGAAAATTATGGGCTGAAAACGATATCAAAAGGAAAACAATGGCTGTACAGCGGGGCAACGATTCCACCACGTGGAACAATACCGCCGGAGCATGGAATAAAGCCAGAGACAGCTGGATGAATATCATCTACGCGTTGGGAATGGAATACATCCTGGAAGATCTAAGTTTTGGAAAAGTGATGCGTCTGATGGCTGCCGATGTCATCGCATGGCATTTATCCACCGGAGGCAAACTGGACCCCAATACAGAAGTCTGGAATACTGTACCTTTGCCGTGGGAGGTTTTTCAGGGGAAAGAATTCTGTAATAAAAAAATGATTGTGGAAGCCTGCAGAAAAGTAGGTCTTGATCCTGAAAAATCAGGTTGGATCGCACCACGGACTCATCAGGTCAGTCAGTTTACCCCAACACCCGAACTGGTACATGGAGTGACAGTATCCAATCCGTTTCTGGCTTCGGTTTTAAGAAAAAATAAGTATTTTTCGGGTAAGATCTGAAAATAGAACAATAAGATAGGTTAATTCAGTGGTAGAATTCCCGGCTCTTCACCCGGGTGGACGCAGGTTCGAGCCCTGCACCTATCCCATTTCTGATATAGCTCAGTGGCAGAGCACCCGGCTCTTCTTCCGGGAGGACACAGGTTCGAGCCCTGTTATCAGAACATGAAAGAAAATAAATACGACCATTCATCTTTTTTCGAACAGTATGAAAAAATGCTCCGCTCTCAAAAAGGACTGGAAGGGGCCGGAGAATGGCCTGCACTAAAAAAAATGCTGCCTGATTTTGCAGGAAAAGATGTTCTTGATCTGGGTTGTGGTTTCGGTTGGCATTGTCGTTATGCCATTGAAAAGGGAGCAAAATCTGTGATTGGGGTTGATCTTTCAGAAAAAATGCTGGAAAAAGCAAAAGTGATCAATCAACTGAATGGTATTGAATATATACGGAAAGCTCTTGAGGACCTGGAATATCCTTCAGAAAAATTTGACATCGTATTGAGTTCGCTGACCTTTCACTATGTAGAATCGTTCGACACTCTTATTCATCATATTTATCAGTGGCTCAAACCTGGTGGACATTTCGTATTTTCTGTGGAACATCCCGTTTTTACAGCACAGGGAAAACAGGATTGGACCTATGATGAAAATAATGAAAAACTGCATTGGCCCGTTGATCGTTATTTCTTAGAAGGAAAAAGAGACACCTCATTTTTAGGGGAAAATGTGATAAAATATCATAGAACACTGACTTCCTATCTGAATACTTTGCTGAAGCAGGGTTTCAAAATAAATGAACTGACAGAACCAGAACCCAGCAAAGAAATGCTGAAAGAATTTTCTGATATGAAAGATGAACTGCGCCGTCCCATGATGCTTTTGATCTCAGCAGAGAAATAACAGAAATCATTATGAATATTACGTGTGATCATTGTAAACAAACATTTACAGCATCCGGAGAACAGGCCTCTTTTATTCTGGATTCGCAGAAAAAAGGAATGCGGTTTATCATGCTGGAATGTTCTTCCTGTTATAACGGCTTCCCTCTGAATCCACAAACCATGGATCCGCCTGACCCACAGAAAGCTACGGATGAGGATCATTTGAGATGTCCCATCAGCTCCTGCTATGGCCTGATTTCTTATGTAGAAGACGAAAAACCATTCTGGGGTTGTGGTGAATGCGGAACAGTATGGTTTACCCAAACGGATCTGTTTGAAGCCATCGGAAACAGCATTGAAAAACACCCTTACCGTGCAAAAGTCTATACAAAAAAAGGAAATACTTTCCTCCCTGTTCCCTTAGCCAATGAACCGGAAAACTACGAAGAAACCGTAGCTCAGGAATAAAAATCTGAAAAGTCAATAAAAATTTAATTATCATCTAAAATTATACATCATGTTACTAGCGATCTTACTTCCCTTTCTGTCCTTTATAATCCGTGGAAAAATTCTTACCGGAATTGTCTGTCTTATTTTACAGATTACACTTATTGGTTGGCTTCCTGCTGCCATCTGGGCCGCTTTATCCTTAAACAATGCAAGAGCAGACCGACGCAATGAAAAACTGATTAAGGCGGTGAAACAGAATCAAAGATAATTTTTCTTTTTTACGAAATCACTATAGAGTATAACATAGTAATGATAATTATTTATATCTTTGCATAACAAAATAATAATTATGATTACTATAAAACTTTTTTCAATCTTTCTGTTGCTTTTTTGCAGCACCATCGATGCTCAACTCCAGGAAAAAAAGATAGACAGCCTAATCACTACCGAATTCAATGATCCCAACGGACCCGGAGGTGCATTTATGATTTCTCACAAAGGAAAAACCATCTACCGCAAAGCATTCGGAAAAGCGAATCTGGAGCTGAACGTGAACATGACTCCTGACAACGTTTTCCAGATCGGTTCTATGACCAAGCAGTTTACATCTGTGGCAGTCCTTATGCTGGAGCAGCAGGGAAAATTAAATGTTAACGACCCAATTTCAAAATACATCAAAGACTATCCTTCAGGGGACAAAATTACCATCCATCATCTGTTGACCCATACTTCGGGAATCAAGGATTTTACAAAAATGAAAGCAATATCCACCATCGCCCAAAAGGAAATGAAGCCTGAAATGATGGTTGATTTTTTCAAAAATGAACCTGTAGATTTTGCTCCGGGAGAAAAATTTGAATATAATAATTCGGGATATGTGGTGTTAGGATATATCATCGAGCTGGTTTCAGGGCAGACCTATGAAGATTTCATCAAAAAAAATATCTTTGAAAAAGCGGGTATGACCCATTCTTATTATGCCACAGACCGTCAGATTATTCCGAAAAGAGCGTACGGATATCATCAGAAAGAACATGGATTTGTTAACAAAACAGTGATCAACTTCAGTGTTCCTTTTTCATCCGGTTCTTTAATGTCAACGGTAGATGATATGCTGAAATGGCAAAAGGCTTTGAATCAAAACACCCTTCTCAATCCGGCAGAAACTAAAAAAGCATTCCAGAAATACAGACTGAACAGCGGAGAAGAATTCACTTATGGTTACGGATGGCACCTGAAAGACATCAACGGAAGTCCGGACAGGGAACATGGCGGAAGTATTTTCGGATTTAAAAGTATGGGCGTCTATATTCCCGGTGAAGATATTTACGTGATTGGATTGAGCAGCTGTGACTGCCACTCCCCCACGGAAATCACCAGAAACATTGCAAAGATTGCATTGCAGTCTGTTAAAAAATAATCCATCGAATGAAAATTACAATCCCCATATTAAATTTCTTATTGTTTTCTTTCGCCTGAGGAATTTCTTATCACTAAAACAGATCGTATTTTAACCAATTAATATCTTTTTATGTATCTGGTTTACAAACACTATAGAAACGCGCCGATCTGAAAAAGTAAATAAATTTGTACATCGGATAATGAAGTAATATCTTTATATCCCAATCCATTGATATGAAAAGAATTTCACAAATATTATTATTTTTAGTAAGCAGTTCAGCATTTTCTCAAACTCAGTTTAATATTCAACTGACGGCCCCTGCATTTGAAAAAGATTCTCTGTTATTGGCGCCTCCGCCCACTTCAAGAAACATCATTTCAGTGTACAGTCTGAATTTAAATGCGGACCAGAAAAATGTTAAATCTATTGGAAATTCAAAGGGAGCACTCATTAAAATCCAGCCTCAGGATAATACCATCAGTGGAAATATTCCCTGCCCCATGCCTATGATCATGATGGGGCCGAAAGAAGATAAAAAAGGATTCCAGCAGTCTAAGATGTTCTTCATTGAAAACGGAAATTTAAAAATCCAGGTCGCAGACAAAAACTTAACATTGGTGATACCACCGGATGCGGCCATCAATACCGATTATAAAAAGCTGAAAGAATATCTTCAACAGGCAGACGAAAAACTCAGACCGTTTGAGCAAAATAATCCCGCAGATCTTGAAAATAAAGAAAAACTATTAAAAACATACATCAAAAAAAATCCCGAATCATATCCTGCGTTTTGGGAAATCATAGATGTTTTTTCAAAGTATGGTTTTCATAAAAATTATCTGACCGATCTTCCCTTATTTTCAAAAAAAATAAAAGCATCTTCCTGTTTTAAGGATTTTGAAAAAATATTAATCCTTGAAAATTCGACCAATGTAGGGGGAAATTTTCCTGAGATTGATTTCGGTTCGGAGCGAAAAATTACAAAAGCAACCTTTTCCGATTATAAAATCACTCTGGTCGACTATTGGTCTACCAGCTGTAAACCTTGTATTAAAGAACTTCCGGAACTTGTTAAGCTGTATGAAAAGTACAAAGACAAAGGGGTGAATTTCATCAGTGTAGCAGACGATAAAACGCAGCAGAGAATGGATCTGGCCAATAAAATATTCAAGGAGAATAATGTCACCTGGAAAAGTTATTTTGACACAACAAAAGAATTCACCAGGAAGCTCAACGCCGGAGGATATCCACTTTTCATCATTGTAGACCGTAGCGGAAAGATTGTTTCAAAAGAACTGGGCGGGCAGGAAACGCTGGATGCTGTCATAGAAAAGCATTTGAAATAATTAAGGCTTGGAAGAGGGAGGATGGAAGTTACTTTTGGGCATTAATTTAAAACTTAGAGTCTTTTCGTTTTGTTGTAGGAAGTATGTGTTCCGGAACTTTTGCAATTGAAAGCAGAACAACAATCAGGCAAATAATGTTCACAGCCAAAGCAATCGAGAAAGCTTGGTGATAATGTTGTGGAGAAGGTTTTGTTCCGACAAAATAATAGAAAACACTTCCCACGACAATAATTCCTACGATAGCAGCTGCCTGCACAAAGGTATTGTAGACTCCTGAAGCATTTCCCGCTAATGTTGATGGCAGCCCGGACAGCGCAATATTCGCCAATGAAGGGATAATGGAACCCACGCCGATTCCGTGGAAAAAAAGCAAAAGACAGAGCACAAAAAATGGTGTTTCCTGATCAAATAAAAGGATCTGCAAAATCAGAACCATCATAATCAAAACCAATCCGGTCATCAAAAACTTTTTACCGTATCTTAAAATAAATCTCGCAGAAAACACAGAAGCCAGAATAAAACCGATGCCCTGAAAAACAATGATTTCTCCTGCCGCCATAGACCCGATTTGCAGTCCATCCTGGAAAAAAAGGGAAAGAATATAAAAATAGGAATCCAGCATAATGAAGAAAAAAGAAACGGCGAGTATTCCAAGATTGAAGTTTTTATAGCTGAATACATTAAAATCCATCAGATAAGATTTCCCTTGCTTTAACCTCATCTTTTGATTTTTAACAAAACAGATTAAAATAAGTATTGAAATTACGGACAGTAATAAGCTTTTGATCTGAATTCCCTGGTGTTCAGACATGGTAAGTGCGTAGGTAAAACAGAAAAGCCCGGAAGCCAAGATTGCTACTCCAAAGAAATCAAAAGTCTTTTTTTCAACTGATATTTTAGATTCTTTCAATACTTTTTTGCTAAAAAAAATAGCCAACAGACATACAGGAATATTGATCAGAAAAATAAGTCTCCACGATTCTTCCATCCAGGTTACCGATGAAAAATAACCGCCCAGGAACTGACCTAAAATGGTTCCTGCTCCAATGGTAATTCCATACCAGCCCATCGCTTTTGTTCTTTCTTCATGCGCTGTAAACAGAATCTGTATCATAGAAAGAACCTGCGGAGACATCATCGCCGCACTGATTCCCTGAATAAAACGGGAGATCACGAGAACTTCCGGTCCCACCGAAATTCCGCATGCCACCGAGCTCAACATAAAAAATACCAGACCTATCATGAAAATCTTTTTTCTCCCGTACAAATCGCCCAACCTTCCGCCTGTGATCAGGAATGATGCAAAACCAATGAGATAAGATGCGATCATCAGCTGCATTTCTCCGTTTGAAGCATGAAGATCACTCTGTATGGACGGAATGGAAACATTGATGATGAAGATATCCATGATCGTCAGCAGTTGACCGGATAATATCACGATCAATTTCAAATATTTAGCATTCATTTTTATATAGATATATCTATTTTAATTAAGAAAAAAAATTAAGACAACTGTGCCTTAATCATTTTTTGGATCAGATCAAAAGAATCTGCGTTTTTACTGATCGTAGAAGTGACTACAGCGCCTTCTATTAAAAGAAAAATCTGTTCTGTGAGTATATCAGTATCAATATTCTTTTTACTTTCAGCATATTCATTCACTAATGTTCGGATCATTTCTTTCTGTTTGTCTTTATGCTGTCTGGCAAAATCAGAAACTGCAGAGCTGCTGTCTCCTACTTCGGCTACAATTTTTATAAAATGACAACCTGCAAATTTTGAGGATTGCTGTAATTTTTTTCGGTAATCAACCAAAGAAAGTATTTTTTCTGCTGCATCAGAAATTTTTACGGAATGTTCTTCAAAACCTTTAAACCATTCTACTTCCTGTTTGATCAAATAAGCCTGGAGAAGATCATTCTTGGATGAGAAATGATTGTACAGTGATCCGATAGCAATATCTGCCTCAGCAATGATTTGATTAATTCCTGTTGAATTGAAGCCCTGTCTGTAAAACAGCTCCGAAGCCACCCTGATAATCCTTTCCTGTACTTTCTCTTTTTTCATCCCGAAATTTTTACAAATGTAGCTAAAAAATAGATAAGTCTATCTATTTTATTGTTTTTGAGTTTCTGTATCTTTATTCGCAATTAAAATTTCAGAAGATGACTCAACTCTATGGAAAGGTAAAATCAGTAAAGAAATACAGTTCGGGAGAACTAAAGACTGAAAGTATGTATACCCCTGAAGGTGCAATTTCTGAAATTAAACTGTATAAAAAAGGCATTCTGGACAGTATTGAAAAGAGGTATGAAAAGGAAGGTATGGAGGTTAAAGAAATTCACCGTTTGGGAGAAAATACACCTAAAATGATTCTATGTCATTACCAAGATTCATCGGGGAACCGGAACCGGACAGAATACTATGACACTGATTTTAATGTATTGGAAAAAAAAGACTTCGGAAAAACCTCAACAGAATATAATGCAACGGGAAAACTAATCAGCTTTTCAAAGGATGGGACTATCCTTTTTCAAAAACAATTTAACACATCTCATCAGGCTCTTGAAGAGGTTTCGTTTTCAGATTCAGGAGAAATCATTTATATCGTTAAATATTTTTATCATGAAAATACAATAACAAGAAAATCATTTGATGCTGAAAAAAGATTGGTCAAGCTAAGGCATCTGATTATAGATGAAAAGCAACGGATTTTACAAAGTTTTAAGTTTTCCAGGGAAGAAATTGGTACTGACTGTATTGATTATTATGAAAGTTATCATGCCGAGCATATGACCAGGATTACGATGGATGATTTGAAAAACGTCAGCAATGAAAACCTACCTGAGACATCAAAAATCCCATTGGATGAAACATCGCCTTACACCATCGTTATTAAAGGTCTCCTCAACGAATTCAGGTACAATTTGGAAGGTAAAGAGCTTCCGGGACAACCTTCTATTGATTTTTTTGTTGAGCTCACCGATGTAACCTATGACGACGCCGACCGTGAAGTTTCTAATGAAAAATATGTCTACTGGCCAGATTTTAATGAAAAAGAGTTAACTCTTATTGAATACAATGCCAATACATACAATAATCAAAACCTCCTGATAGCTCACTGCTACAGTATAACTGAAAAGAATCATGATTTCGGAGGAAGTTATCAATATGCCTATGAATTCGATGCTGAAAACAGAATCATAAAAAAGATCACTACAGGTGACAGCAACTGCGTTACTCATATTTCATATGAAAATGGAAACCGGATTGAAACGCAGTACGATGAAGATGATGATCTTAAAATCACTCATATTTTTGATATGCATAACAATCTGATCTATTATGAAGATGCATCGGAGAAGAGAAACAGAATGTGGTCTAAGTCATATGAAATTACTTATTATTGATGGGGATTATTTAGGTTTTGGCTAAAGCCAAATGATATATTTTTTTGTTGAATGGGCTAAAGCCCATTTCTATTGAATATTATTCCGTTTTATTATCTATTTATCATTTCCATTTTAACTCCGTAATTTTATACTTTATTTCAAAGAATGGGCTAAAGCCCATTCCTATTGAATATTACACTGCCTTATTACGAGCTTCCCTTTTCATTTTAAAAATATCTCTGCAATTTCATATTCTCTTTCAAAATATACGGAATGGGCTAAAGCCCATTTCTATTGAATAGTATAGTGCCTTATTATGATCTTTCCTTTTCATTTTAAAAATATCTCCGTAATTTTCATACATTATCCAATATGTATTAATGAAAAAATTAATGATTAAGAATAGAGAAATTTCGTTTGTACGATTTTTATATTGTACTACTCTCCTTTTACTGCTATTATCCTGTACCTCAAAAGAAAAAAACAGGACTCCTTCCAACCCCGTTGTTTACTTCGAAATTCCTGTAAATGATATGAAACGTGCCGAGCAGTTTTATACGAATGTTTTTAATTTCAGTTTTGAAAAAGAAGATATTGATGGTTATGAAATGTCTTTATTTCCCTTTGAAGAAAAAAGCAGTGGCATTACCGGCGTATTGGCAAAAGGAGATGTCTACAAACCAACAAAAGATGGAATTATTATTTATTTTAAAATAGAAAATATAGATCAATCATTGGCGAAGGTGCTTCAGAATGGCGGGAAAATACTCTATCCTAAAAAAGTTAATGAAAAGTACGGATTTGCAGTTGCTGAATTTGAAGATTCTGAAGGAAACCGGATTGCACTTCATGAAACCATCAAAAATGATTAGTCATTCACTGCATAATATTTTTAATTTTAATCGTTACATATTTCGTATCTTTAGGTACCATATTGGAAAAAATTGTGTGGTATCAAGCAATGGCAGAAGAACTTTATTTCATCAAAACGAATCCGAATATTGCTAAAATCAATTTGTACAATAAACTCTGCCGTGAGGAGGAAAATATTCTGAATTTTCTTCAGCCTGATGCCAAAGTAAGCCTTGAAATTATAAAAAATAAAGTAAAAGATTCTGTGGAAGAACTTTCCAAAGAGGAGCTTTCAAGTATTTTTACCTGGTTCAGTAATGCTTACCCAACGGATAGTGAAGAAGCCAAAACCCAGCTGTTCATCCATGGTCTCGATCTTTTCTACGAAATCCCTAAAGAAGAAAATGTACAGTCTTTTCAGGAAATTCTTTCAGATTACGAAAAGTATTCCAAACAGAAGCTGGATTTCAGGGTGAATTCTCAAAACTTCAATCAGTTTCTGATCTACGGCCTTTTTTTCACAGACATTGCACTCAAAGAAAAAGGAAGCTGTGCGGTACTTTCCCATTATTTAAAAACGGAACATCCGGCTTTGTATGCCCTTGCAGAAGAACAATTTCATGCAAAAGGCTCCGGGCAAAGTAACGATCTTGCGTTGCAGCATTATTTCGGAGAGCTTTATGACCTGACGAAATATTATAAGGGATCTATTATTCAGCTTTACACTCCATAAAAAGAGGCTTTTTCAAGCCCCCAGAATATTTTTATTTTTCATCAGATAATCCAATGCTTCTTTTACGGCCTGCTCAGGACTTTTAGGATTGAATCCCAATTCATTTTTGGATTTGGAAATATCAAAATCCTGCTGAAGTCCGGAGAACATCGCAATGTCTTTTCTCGTCAATAAAGGTGGTTTTCTACTCAATTTGGCGGTCAGCTCCATCATTCCTGCAATAGCATATAGTAAAGGTTTAGGAACTGAACCCGGTACTTTTAAATTCAGTTCGGGATATAATTTACTGGCTAAAACAGTGGTATCTGTGATTGTCATACACTTTTCATTAGCTAAAATATAGCGCTCACCGGTCCGTCCTTTTTGGGCAGCGAGATAGCATCCTTCTGCTACATCTTTTACATCGATCCAATTCAGGGTAATCTTTGTATCGACTGGGATTTCTTTGTTCAGAATAAGCTTCAGGATATTGTAGGAAACATTCAATGGAAAAAAAGCGTCGCTGCCAATCATTGCGGAAGGCATAACGGAAACCAGTTCAATACCCAGCTTGTGCGCCAGTTCGAAAGCCAGCTTTTCGCCGTCATTTTTAGAATTGTAATACATATCCCTTCTATCCGGATTGTAGCCGCCGTTTTCTCTTGCCGGGAGTTTTGAATAATTTAAAGCAGCAATTGAGCTCACATACACTATTTTCTTTACACCGGCTTCAGCTGCCGCTTCTATCGTATTGCGGGTGCCATTGATGTTCACATCATAGATTTCTTTTTTTGGATCTTTTGCCCACAATTTAAAGGAAGCGCCTACTGCATAAAAAGTTTCTACACCCTGAAGTGCTCGTACAAAAGAAGCTTTATCCGTGATATCGGCCTGCACCACCTCGCAGTTCAGCCCTTCGAAAGGTTTTGTATTGTTCGGATTTCTTACCGCTGCCCGTACAGGAATACCTTTTTTCAATAAAAGCCGTACTACATTATTCCCCAAATGTCCGTTGGCCCCTGAAACCAGAGCCAGATTGTTCTTTATCATTGCATTGATTTTAATGCTGTAAAGTTCACCTTCCCTGCTCCTGAACCACTTGACTTTTGTTAGTTAATCTGAAAGTTATGGGGTACGGGTTTGAGAGTATGTAGTGTAGGGTTTTGTTGCTTGTTGACAGTTGCTACTTCAAACCGCGAATCCCGCATCCCGAAACTTTATGACTTACTGAAAATTAATGTAAAAGTCTCATGTCTGAAATCTGATGTCTGTTATCTGACCTCTAAAATCTTAATTCACCATTCACTTGCGAAGTAAAATTGACCATTGACTTATTAAAAATAGTCTGAAATCTGATGTCTCATGTCTCATGTCTGAAATCTGGCATCTACTTAATTATTCTCTTCCGGATCCTGCTGAGACTTTCCGGTTTCATTCCCAAAAAAGAAGCGATATACTGAATGGGAACATTCTGAATGATCTCCGGATAATTTTCTATCAGTTTAAGATACCGCTGTTCTGCATTCAGGACCGATAGTTCTCTGGAACGGTTTTCATTATAAGCAATAGACTTCTGAAACACGGAAATACTGAAATCTTTCATCGTCTGACTGGTGCTGACCAGCTTATCAAGATTTTCTTTAGTAATTCTTAAAAGGTTACAATCCGTAATACACTGTACATGATCTTCAGATCTGGTCTGGCTGATAAAATGGGTATAAGACGTGAAAAATCCGGGAGGACAGTTGATATGTGTCGTGATTTCACTGCCGCCCTCATCCATATAAAACAGTCTGAGATATCCGGAAACAATGTAGTACAGATGTTCGGGGATATTTCCGGCCTCCTCCAGGACTGTGTTTTTTGAATAACTGACTGGTTCAAAGTACAGTTTAACCGTTTCAATTTCATCAGAACTGAAATTAAAATCAGAATTCATCTCCTGTAAAAGCCTGTCATGCATGATGAAATATTTTTCGGAATATCTGACAAAAATAGCCAAAACAAAACCTGCTTTATTCAAAGTTTCTCTGTTTTTTCCAACTTTTTATGTAATGCCACCACCTGGTGAACTGTTATATATGAAAAGCAAACCATGAACCGAAAGATTATTCTTCTTTTAAGTCTTGTCTCATCCACTTACTTTTTCGCGCAAAGCATAGAAGGAAAAGTTACCGACCTGCAGAACAAACCTGCCCCGGAAACTGAGGTCCTCATCACAAAAGCGGACACCAAATTTTCAGCAATCACAGACGAGAACGGAATGTTTAAAATTCCATTAAAAGAAGATGGAAACTATATTCTTGAAATTATCAGAGACGGGGTAAAAACCAATAGTGAAACTATTACCGTAAAAGGAAATTCGAAAAAAGATATTCAACTGAAAGAGGCTCCGGTAGAGCAGAAACTGGAAGGAGTCACTCTTACTGCCAGAAAAAAATTATTTGAACGAAAGGTAGACCGACTGGTCTTCAATGTAGAAAATTCTGTAGCTTCACAGGGAATTGATGCCGTAGAAGCGCTTGCAAAAACCCCAATGGTTCGTGCCACGGATGATGCGATCAGTATCGCCGGAAAAAGTAATGTCGCTGTCATGATCAATGACAGACTTTTGAATCTGAATGGCCAGGAGCTTATCAATTATTTGAAAACCATCCGTTCAGACGATATTCTAAAAATAGAAGTGATCACCACACCGCCTGCCAAATATGAAGCGGAAGGAAAAAGCGGACTGATCAATATTGTCCTTAAGAAAAATTCGAGTCTGGGCTGGAACGGTTCTATTCAGACTTCGGGAAGTTCTTATTGGGGAAGACCTACGACATCCACCAGAAGTGGCGCTACTTTTAATTACCAGGGAGAAAAACTTTCGATTACCAGCAACTTATCTATCGGTGACAATTATTGGGAAAACCGTTCTTATAATTATCTTACCGGAACTACAGACAATAATTACTGGAAAACAAACAGTACCAACATCAACAATTATCGCTATAAAGGAGGTGGCTTAAAGGGTGAATATAAAATCAATGATAAAAATCTGATTGGATTCAATTACAACTATTCTTTCAGTAATCCGATTGAAAGGGGCGAAAGCAAAGCTAGTATCTTTGACAAAGACGGTTATCTGGATGTTGCGTCAAATTTCAATAACAGAAACCGCAGAAATATTCATAATGCCAGTGCGTTTTATGATGTGAAAATTGATTCTTCGGGAAGTAAGCTAAGCTTAACCGCGAATATGATGCTCAATAATTCCAATGCGAGGAATTTCTATAATACCATTACTTCAGACATCGTTTCCACTTTTGCGAATCCGGTGAGTGAGTACAGAATTTATTCCGGTCAGGCAGATCTTGAGAAGAATTTTGGTAAGATTAAAACAGAAGCCGGACTGAAGTATACGAAGATCAAAAATGATTCTGAATTTAATTTCTTCAACATTGAGAATGATCAGTATATTCTTAACACAAAAAGAACGAATACTTTCTTTTACAACGAACAGAACTACGCGGCTTATGCATCAGCCAATTTTAAGATCAATGATAAATGGGACGCCAAGGCAGGGCTTCGCTATGAATATACAAGTCTGGAAGGAATCTCCATGAATGATGATTCTTCCGCGAAAATCAAATACGGGAAACTTTTCCCTACGGCTTACATCAGTTATAAGCCGAACGAAAATCACGCGTTTTCCATCAATTATTCAAGAAGAATTTCAAGACCGTACTTCGGAAATCTGAATCCGTTTAAATTTTATGTTTCAGAATTTGAGTACAGTACTGGAAACCCTTATCTGTTGCCGTCGTTCTCGGATAATATGGAGTTCGGATATGTCTTAAATAATAATTTTAATGTCACTTTGTACTATAACAAAACCAAAGATGACTGGGACCGAATTCAGGTAGTGGAAGGGAAATCGAAATACAGTATTGTAAAAAATTTCTTTAATGAAGATCAGACCGGAATCAATATCAGCTATAATTACAACAAGCTGAAATGGCTGGAATCCAATGTTTTTGTGAATGCTTTTTATTCCAAAACAAAATCTTATGATCCAACGGCAATAGCTGCACCAAAGGGATACAGCGCCAATTTTAATGTTGATAATAATTTCTTCCTGAATAAAAGCAAGACCCTTACTTTAATGCTGGGACTTTGGAGCAATCTCCCGAACAGAGACGGAAATACTTATTATTTTGCCAATACATCCGTTTATACCGGAATGAAACTGAATCTGATGGAGAAAAAACTTCTGATCAACTTGTATGTGAATGATATTCTGAACACCAACCGAAACAAAGGAATAGAATATTATCCGAACTATGACGTAGAATACTACAGTAAAGGCATCACCCGAAACCTCTATCTTTCCGTAACGTATAAATTCGGGAACAATAATGTGAAAGGAGCTACGAAAGAAGTAAAATTTGAAGAATCCAAGCGGGCAGGCGGAGGAAATTAAACTTTATTTTATAATTTTAGAAGCAGATATATTTTGACCATGCTGCAACAAAAAATACTGACCTGCAGTCTCCTGATCTATACAGGACTTCTGCTGGTCTTCTGCTTTACATTATGGTTTGGTGAAATGCAAAAACCTTCATTTCATAAAATAATACACTATCCCTCCAGCCAGATAAGCCACAACATCCAAAATATCTCCTGTGAATCTTTCTGAAATCATCGGACAGACTACTTCAAACAAAATCGAAAGGTAGAATGTTGAAGACAGAATAAATTTTACATCAGGTTTCCAGTGATAGCCTAGAATATAATTCATCAAATATTCAATGAGATAAGCGTACATGGGAACCGTGATAAAATCAGTCAGATGATTGCTGATCACCGGAATAACAATTCCCTTTCTTCTCAGGAAAATAATCAATAGCCAGACGGCAAGTCCCAGCAGAAACCAGTAGGAAATTTTATTTTTCATCACATATGAAGTATGGCCATGATGAACCCGATGATGATCTGCAGGATTTTCACCAGCGTTTCCTGTACCTCTTTTCCTTTTTTAGAGTCACTATTTTTGGCAGTTTCATAATTGAATATTTTTTTTCCTTCCATCCCGGTAAATTTGATAAGGCAAAGATATAAAAATTAGAACAAATGTTCTAATTTTGAAATATGATTTAAAGTCTCTTATATTTGGATCATGAAAACCAAGGATAAAATATTATCAAAAGCATTGGAGTTATTCAATGAAAAAGGCTACAACAATATCACCACGAGGCATATTGCAGCCGATCTGAACATCAGTGCGGGAAATCTGCATTATCATTTTAAGCATTCAGAAGATATTATTAAGATCCTTTTTTCTGAACTGATCCTTAAAATGGATGTTTTAATGAATGATCTCCGAAAAATAGAAAACAAAACACTGGAAGACCTTTATCATTTTACTTTTTCAACGTATGAGGTTTTCTATTCTTTCCGTTTTATCTTCATGAATTTCTTTGATATTCTAAAAAAAATTCCAGTCATTGAATCCCAGTATGAATCTATTAACATCACCAGAAAAGATGAGTTCAGGGAAATTTTCGAAGGTTTTCAGAAAGATCATATATTCAGAAGCGATATTCCAGATTTTATCCTGGGAAGTCTTACCACACAGATCTTTATCATCGCAGACAACTGGCTGATCCACAACAGTCTTTCTTTTAAACTCAACAAAGATGAAGCGGTAAAGCATTATGCACTGATTCAGATGAATCTTTTTTATCCTTTGCTTACGGAAGATCAACAGAAACTTTACGAATTAAAATATATCAGCTAATCATGATCATCAGAAAAGGAACTCCCGGCGATCTTGCAGAAATGCGCACACTTTTTACAGATACCGTTACGACGGTCTGCCAAAACGATTACAGCAGCGATCAGATCAATGTATGGAAATCCGGGGCGGAAAATGATGAAAGATGGCTCGGGGTAATTGACAGTCAGTTGGTGATTGTAGCTAAAATAAATGGTCAAATGGCGGGATTTTGCACCCTCGATCAGGGAAATTATATTGATTTGCTTTTCGTTCATAAGGACTTTCAAAACCAGGGAATTGCCCGGAAAATGTATATCTTTATAGAACAGGAAGCCACCGTCCGGAAGGAAAAAACATTGGCAGCCGATGTCAGTAAAACAGCTAAACCTTTCTTTGAAAAAATGGGTTTTAAAGTCATCAAAGAGCAAACCGTCAATGTAAAAGGAATTGATCTTACCAACTATAAAATGGAGAAAGAATTAAATTAGAGTTATGAGTTATAAAGTACTTGCGAAGCAAAATTCACCATTGACTTACTAAAAAATCTTTACCATGCAGGAATTACACCCGGAATATCACCAGCTCAAAATATCAGTTCCACAGGAATTTGAAAGTGTATTCACGCATTTTTATTTCGCTGAAAACAGCTCTTCCGATTCTGTGACGAAAACCCTGCTTCCCTCCTATCAAACAATTATGCTATTCTGTTTTGGGGAAAATGTTTTTATGACCACTCAGGAAAATACAAAGGCAGAAGTGGACAAATGTGTTGTGCTGGGACCTGTACGACAAGCCTTTGATTATACATTGCCAGCGGGAAGTTCTATTCTGGTGGCTAATTTTAAAGACGATGCTTTTTACCGTTTCTTTGGAAAAGCCATGATCTCCAGCCAGGGCACTCATCCCGATGAACTTTTGCAGGACAATTGTTTTACGGAACTCTGGCATCAGATCTCTGATTTCGCTTCTCCACAGGAAAAAACTGCTCATATTCTTGAATTCTGCCGTCCTTATCTTCAGGATCAGGATGAGACAAGCCGCCTGCTGAGCAATTTTGAAAACATCAGTCTGAACCCTGTAAAAACCATCGCCGAACAGACTCGCCAAAGTGAGAGAAACATCCAGCTGAAGCAGAAAAAACAGTTTGGTTATTCTTCCAAAGAGCTCTCCCGATACAGCCGTTTTCTCAAAGCAATTACCCTCATCGAAAAAGAACAGGAAAGTGGCAATAAGATCGAATGGTTCGCGATTATTAATGAATGCGGTTATTATGATCAGAGCCAGCTCATCCATGATTTTAAACATTTCATTAATATTTCTCCTTCTAAATACGTAAAGTTCCAGAAGGATATCTGCCGTTCCGGATCAGACTGATTCCATTTCGTTTTCTTACAATTTTTGCAGTTCCTGCTGCTCTACATTTGTCTCATTAATTTAAACAATAAAAACGATGAGACATTTAATCATTTACGCACATCCCAATGAAAACAGCCTGAACAACCGTTTGCTTCAAACCGTTATTGAAAGCCTGGAAAAAGACAACCACAACATACAGATAAGAGATCTGAACAAAATAGGATTTGATCCCGTTTTTTCACTCGAAGATATGCAGGGGCAGTTTGCCGGGAAAATTGCAGACGATGTAAAAACAGAACAGGATTATATTTCCTGGGCCGAACAGATTACGTTTATTTACCCCATCTGGTGGACCGGAATGCCTGCGATCATCAAAGGGTATATTGACAGGGTTTTTAGTTATGGTTTCGCGTACCGCTATGATCAGGGTGTACAGAAAGGACTGTTAAAAGGGAAAAAAGCAGTCATTATCAATACCCACGGAAAGTCTCACGAGGAATATGAACGTATGGGAATGGATAAAGCACTTACTCTGACTTCCGACAACGGGATTTTCCTGTACAGCGGCTTTGAAATCATCCAACACTTCTTTTTTGATAAAGCTGATAAAGCATCTTCCGGGGAAGTGGACATTTGGAAAGAACAAATCAGAAATACCTATTCCCAGCCGGTTTTTAACCTTTAAAATTAATAAAAATGGAAAAATCAGCAGCAAGACAGACCGTCAGACCTCTATTATTCAGGACTTATAAGCTGAGCAAAAAAATCATTAAATACACATTATTTATAACGATTCTTTATTTTGCTTATGAAGGATTTATGGCATGGAATTAGCTTCAAGAGCGATAAGTAAAATTGTTTTTGAAACCTTTATTTTAAACCATTAGGACTGATAAAATGTTAAGAACAGTAAGTTTTTTACAAATCTTAACTGATATGGAACTTTACAGCGGGTCTTAATGGTTTAGATATTGGATTATCATCAAAAAGCTTTTATATTTACATTATCAATGAAACATTTAAACAGCATATTGCGTCTTCCTTTTTTCAGTGCGTATTACTCCCCGACGAACCGTTCGGGAAGACTTCTATATCTGTAATTTAACAAGAATAATCAAATTTATATATAGAGCCCGGACAGCATTGTCCGGGCTTTTTTTGTTTTAAAAACCCAATCATTATGATCAATACATTACAAGAAAATGCAGCCATCATCCTACCGGAAAACGGTCTGGAACAAAAACTTAAACAGGCGGAACAGGAGAACAGAAAATTAGTTATCAAACTGGGATTTGATCCTACCGCTCCTGATCTGCATCTGGGTCATGCTGTCGTGCTTAAAAAACTGAAACAGTTTCAGGAACTAGGACATCAGATCATGATTGTAGTTGGAAGTTTTACGGCCAGAATTGGTGATCCGACCGGAAAAAACAAGGCCCGGAAACCGTTAAGTGTTGAAGACGTCAATCATAATGCCCAGACGTATATCAATCAGCTTTCGAAGATTATTGATGTGGAAAAAACCAACATTGTCTTTAATTCCGACTGGTTGGATGCCTTGAATTTTTCAGAGGTCATTCAGCTGATGTCAAAAGTCACCGTAGCTCAACTGATGCACAGAAATGATTTCAATAAAAGGTTTACAGAAAACACGCCTATTGCAATGCATGAACTTATATACCCAATTCTTCAGGGGTTCGATTCTGTACAGATTGAATGTGATATTGAAATGGGCGGAACAGATCAGCTTTTCAACTGTACTATGGGGAGACAGCTTCAGGAAGTCCATCAGATGTCAGCACAGGTGGTGATGTGCATGCCTCTTCTTAAAGGTCTTGATGGTAAAGAGAAAATGAGCAAATCACTAAACAATATTATCGGACTGACGGATGAACCTGATGATATGTTTGGAAAAACCATGTCGATCCCGGACAGTCTTATTGATGAGTTTATTGAACTTGCTACTGATTTCTCTACTGAGGAAAAGGCTGATTTACAATTAAAATTACAAAACGGCGAAAACCCGATGAACATTAAGAAACTGATCGCTAAAAACATCATTACTCAATACCATGATCGTGCCGCGGCAGAGCTTGCAGAAGAATTTTTCAGCAGTCAGTTTCAAAGCAAAAATTCTGAGGAGAAAGTCTATGAACCCGTTTCTTTGACTTCACTTCATTATAAAGAAAACATGATCACACTGGTGGAACTCTGCAGTGCGCTTAAAAGTGACCTCAGCAAATCAGCGGTGCGAAGAATGATCCAAAGCGGAGGCATTCAGATTAATCATATCAAAATAACGGATCCTGATGAAGAGATTGAATTACTCCCACAGACAAAGGTAAAAATAGGAAGAAGAGATTTTTTTGAACTCGTTTAAATCTTCAGATTCGTGAGGTAATTTTCAATATATTCGTTTTATTAAATAAAAGTGATGAGCTATATTATGGTCGATATTGAATCGGATGGTCCGATTCCCGGAGATTTCTCGATGATCTGTTTTGGTGCAGTCCTTGTGAATGAGGAACTGGATACTACTTTCTACGGAAAACTGAAACCTATTTCGGAAAAATTCAATCCTGATGCTTTGGCTGTTTCGGGCTTCAGCAGGGAGGAAACGATGCAGTTTGATGACCCAAAAGAAGTGATGCTGGCATTTGAAGAATGGATTGAGAAAAACTCCAAAGGAAGACCTATTTTCATCAGTGACAATAACGGTTTCGACTGGATGTTTATCTGCTGGTATTTTCATCATTTTACCGGAAAAAATCCTTTCGGCTATTCATCAAGAAGACTTTCTGACCTGTATTGCGGGCTGGAAAAAGACACTTTTGCCCAATGGAAACATCTCCGTAAAACAGAACACACGCATCATCCTGTAGACGATGCCAAAGGAAATGCAGAAGTTTTGCTGTATATGAAAAAAGAAATGGGTCTGAAAATAGGTTTAAAATAGTTGATTATACAATTGCGTGGGAAGAAATACTGAAATTTATATGTTCGATAAGGAGAAGGCGTCTGTCCGTCTCTATGAGGATCTGCAGCACAAAAAATTCCACACCAGAACATTTAAAACCTTTCTTGAAGACAGAAAAAAAGAAATTGGAAACTATGATATCACCTTTGAAAAAGTACTGGAAAAGGTCAAATGTGACATCAATACCATCACAGCCGATGAATTGTTTGAGATCAATCTTTTTCTCAGTGAAGAGGTATATTCAGAATATACAGGGAGCAATTATGCCACAAGTGAAAAACATCTCGGGGATTTGTATGACCATTATGGGCTTATCCTGTTGTATGAACTTCCTACCTCAACAGTTTGTACCAGCTATATGTTTCAATATGGAAACTACACCCATTATTTCCCCATTTACGAACTGGAGAATTATGAATCAGGGAATAATGATGGTGGCGTTAACATGGATTCAACAGATTTTTTAAAATTCAATGATTATATGATTCTTTTGATGAAAATGATTTTAGATAAAAAATTGGACGGTTATGAATATGACTTTACAAAAAGTGAAGAGGACATCATCCGGCGTATAACGACAGACCATCAAAACAATCTAATCCTGTTTAAAGAAATTGAAAGGGAATGTGATTTTATAAAGGAGTCTTCGGCTGATGAGAAAGGTCCTTATGCACAGGCCATCTACTATGCCTATGCTTTTTTTAAACAGTCCATCGAAATGAAACTGAGAATTGATGTGGAAAAAAATCCAAGAATCGTTATCTTAGATTCCTATTAATTCTTGGCGGATAACAACGATCCGGCTCAAAAAATGGATCTCCTATACAACTTATGAACACGACGATCACCTACAGAAAAGCTTCAGAAAACGATATCGATTATCTTCTTGATCTAAGAATAAAAACCATGAATCCGCACTACGCCGATTCCAATCTTCCAACGGATAAAGAAACAACACTTAAGAGAATCCAATATCAGTTCGACAAGGCCCATATCATCCTTTTAAACAATGAACCAGCCGGATTATTGAAGATCAACAGAGCCGATGATAAAACGGAAGTTCTGCAGCTACAGATAGATCCTGCCCAACAGGGTAAAGGGCTCGGAAAAACGATTTTAACAGATATTCTCAAGGAAGCTTCGATAGCAGGAAAAACAGTAGTCTTAAGCGTATTAAAAACCAATAAGGCTCAACATTTATATACCAGTCTGGGATTTAAGACTGTGAATGAGGATGAGCATTCTTTTTTTATGGAATTTCAAGGTGGCTTCGAGAACCTCAGCCACCTTTAGAGGATACTTACTTAACAGTAATCATCATCTACAACAAGTTCATTGATGACAAATATTTCTGGGGGCTGAGGCTCTCGAAGCCCCACCCACGTAATTTTTTTATGATTGATTCGCTAAAGTAACAAAGATCAGCCTCCCGCCTTCCTCGGCAGACAAAAGTATTTTCTTTCCATCCGTCAGTTCCACCATAGATCCGGGTGGAATCTCTTTTTGTTCCGTAACATCTTTCATCGAAGTCAGGCTTTGATTCACCAGCACCCATCTTCCCTCATGAAAAGTGAAATATCCGACAGGCATTTTATCCTGCATCGTAAGATTTTCATTTCTGATGACCTTTCTTGAAACGTGCCATTTGAATAAATACTGGTTGTTATAAACCATCAATCTGTGGTTTTCAGGTTTCCAGACCTCATCATCGAACTTAAAATACAGATCCAGTACAGGAAGTGTTCCCCGGTGTGAAGTTCCACAGAAAGGGCATTTCGGATTGCTTCTGTTGTCGAAGACGTACCATTTCTCGGTACATTCCGGATTGTGGCAGGGCTGAATCAGATCAGCGGTCTTTAACAGGGCGGTTTCCCATTCATTGGCGGTTGGACGTCGAATCGGATCGTGAAGCCCGTCTATAAATGCTTTTCTAAACAGTTCGGAAAGATAGGGCCCTGCAGCCGTAAAAGGAATTTTCTGAGGATCGCCCCAGAATGCGTCCCATTTTCTGAGATGATCTGCTTTCACCTGATTGGATGGATCTTGAAAATGTTCTATGAATAAAGCTTTTTCACCCATCGAAATCACTTCATCTTTTTCGGAATCCAGATCCCATATTTTTCCTCCTCTCAAAGGATGCCTTCTGAACAGATACATATAAATCAGCACTGCCAATGCATGAAGATCAGTTTTCTGGTTAGGCAGATGCCTTCCCGGATCCTGCATGCTCAGATGTTTGGTCTTTAACACTTCAGGAGCAATAAAATCTGCCGTTCCAATCACTTCCGGTGGGAAGAGTTTCGGAACAACCAATCCATCTATATCAATAATACAGGCAGATTTCGTCACCGGATCTATCAGAATATTATTATAGGAAAGATCGGAATGCGCCAATCCCATTTGGTGAAGCTTTTTCACACCCCGGCTGATATTAATGGTGATCTGAAAATAGCTCAGCCAATCCCCCAGTTCCGAATGATCCAGCCTCAGCGGATACTGTTGATTCCTGAACATTGGAGCAGTAAACCATTTCCCGACTTTATCCTGACCCTGAATATTATCTGATCCGATATAGCCTTTTGCAAAGAAGAATTTTTTATGGTAAATGGGAACCACAATTCCCGTCAGTTTATTTTTTTCTACAATATCATACGGCCATCTGAATATTTCATTCAGAAAGTAATCTGATGAATTCCCGTTTCGTATATTTCCGAGATAAGTAGAAACAATTCTCATGATACGTTCTTTCTGTCCAGCATCCAGAGGAGTCCGGTAAAACGCCACCACATATTCCCTTTCCGGCGAAAAATAGACATCTTTCACACCGCCTCTGATCGGGCTTTCATCTACGTATTCATAGGATTTTGCGGTATCCAGAATAGAAGCAACTTTAACGGTTTTTTTCATGTTTAATAGATTATGGCCAGTGTTCTGTCATCATGATTTCCGCGGCTCCAGAAATCGGTCCAGGTAAGAAGCTGTTGATCAATATGGGTATCATTAATGAAATCTACTTTCGTCCGGTCATCATTGTTTCCGGCCAGATCATTAAAGAATGTTTTCCAGCTTTCAATATCTTCAAGCTTGTTTTCTGTCATGAATTTTGGATCGTAAATACCATCCGTCATCAGTACGAGATAGGAAAAATCATTGACGCAGGTTATTCCAAATCTTGAAGCCGGATCATCGCTGAAGATCTCATTCATCGTGATAAAACGGGTTCCACCGCCAAATTCACCAACATCCATCTGGTTCAGAAGCTTTACTTCAGAAAAATCCGGACTGATCAGGTTGATCGGACAGTCTCCCACTCCGAAAGTGAGAATGACATAACCGAAATCAAACTTTTTTGTTAATGCAAAAATCAGTGTTGTATGGAAATCTTTTATAGAAAATGAATGTTCTGCTGCCGTTTGATCCAAAACATGATATACATCCAAAACCCCTTCATACAGAAGTTTTAGGACATTTTCTCTGGCTTCGGACTGTATTTCTTTTGATGAATCAGATGCATTGTAAATGATTTCAACATTTTTTTCGATTCTGGTTAAAATTTCTTCCGAATTGAAAAAACTGTTCACTGAAACGGCTGCCAGTCTTGAACCTTCTCTTGCCATAACAGCAGAACCAGCACCATCTGCCACTGAAACAATATTCCAGCCTCCGGGAAGTTCGTTTACGGCAAAATCATCATCCCTGAATTTTCCTTCATGAGCATGGGAACGTCCTCTTTTCGATACAACGGTGATTTTTTTATCCAGAAATTTTCCTTTGTAAGATGTTTCATCAGGTTTATGATAGACATCGTTGGTGTCAGATGGAATGTTCTTCCAAAGATCTTTCGGGTCTGCATTGATGAACAGATGCACTTTTTTAATCTCTGTACTGTTTTCATCATCGACATGATAGAATTCAATATCCAGGTCATGAACACTGTTTACATACGGAATTCCGGATATTGTATTGTTTTCGAAAGTAAGTCCTGTCTCCTGAAGATTGGCGATATTTTTAATCTTTATATTCGGAAAGTCATCCAGCTCAAAACGGTATTCATAGAATTGCTTTGAACTGGCATTTTTAAGCACCAGATGAACTTCTTTAAATTCTTCTTTTTCTCTGTAAATAACAGCTTTTTCCATGGTTTTGTGTTAGGTCTCGGCAGTAGGATTTCCTTTCGTTATCCCAAAGTTCGGTTAATATCAAATCCTTCGCTTGAAAATCCGTAATAATCCGAAGTTCCGCACCATGGACATTTGTTGTACCCTTCTCCTTTCAGACAGTGAATTCCGCCACATGAGCAGGTTGCCAATGCGATGGGATTGGCACAGTGAGGACATGATGTCCCTCCCTGAAGTTCTTCAATAGAAATTTTAAGATTATTTTTCTGGGAAGAGGAAAGCCTGTAATATGATTTTTCGTCAATTTTATAGGCTCCATCCAGTCTGTAATATCTTGTAGACATTCCCGGTATGCTCGATTCGGCGAATGTTTTTTTAAACTTCATTAAATACAGTTTCTCCGTTTCTGAGCATTTCCCGTTTAACACAACAAAATTATTGTCCGGAAACTTCTGCTCCAGTTCAGGATCTACTTTTTCAAGAATAATAGAATCAATTTTGGAAAGATTAATTCCTTCTTTATTGGCTTCCGTAACACTTTGGCTGGTTGTTTTGATGGAATCCGTCACCCATTTGAAAAATTCTTTATACGAATTTTCATCAGAATTATTGAACAGCAAAACGTTGTCAGACAATGTCCCAAGTAGTTTATAATTAGTATTTTCTCCTATCGAAACGGCAATCGTATTGGATTTTCCGTGGTATTTATTGTTCCATCTTTCAATTGCTTTTGTGGCATCATCGGTAGGAACGCCGTCTGTAAAAAGAAAAACAATCGGTTTCCAGTCGCCTTTTCTGTCGTAAGTCGTTTTCACAATATCCCTGTCTATGCAGTCCATCACTTTAATAAGACCCTGAGACAGCGACGTTCCGCTTCCAATCGGGATCTTCGGAGGATAAAAACTGATGATATCCTGAAGCGGCGTGATGACCTCAGCTTCTCCCGCGAAACCTATAATGGAAATATAGACCGTTTCCAGTGAATACGGATCTTTCTTTAAATCTCTGATGATATTGGCAATACCTTCCTGTACCTGCTCAATAGGCTCTCCAACCATAGATTCGGAGACATCGACTAAAAAATAAATGGGAAGTCTTCTCATGATGTATAGTAAGACAAGTGATTTAGATAATAATATTAAGCTCGGACGGCGGCGGAGGCAGCGGTGTACTTTCTCCCGTTCCCTGCGATTTTCCTCCCATCGTGATGGATGAACTTACCCATTTGAAAAATGAGGAAAGCGTGATCGCATCAGTGGTATCCAGTTTTACAACATGGTCTGTAAGCTCCTTCAGGAACTGTTCATCTGCTTTTGGACCTGCAGCACAACCTACGATAGCGCCAAATTCCAGATCTCTGATCACAGGGATCATCTGTCTGTATTTCTGGATATCGGATGGTTTGCCGTCGGTAAATATAAACAGTAATGGTCTCCAGTCTTCTTTTTCATCTGAAGAACCTCTGATCAGTTCTTTCTTCACAAGTTCCGAAACCATCTCTAATGCCGCCCCGGTATGGGTGGGTCCACTGTCCGGACAAGTGATTTCCATTGGATAAAAACTGGCCAGATCGGTCAGCGGAATGATATTTTTAACCTCACGGTCAAAAGTGATCACGCTCAGATGAAGGCTGTCCATCGCCTGGGGATCTGCCCGAAGCATGCTTATCAGCCCGTTAAATCCGTTATTCAGTGCCTGGATGGGTTCTCCGTTCATGGAACCTGAAGTATCCAGTAAAAAGTATGCTAATAATCTCCTGCTCATGGTATGGTGTTAATTCTGAAGCCGGCAGCGAAAGTTGAAAACTTTCCTGCCGGCTTTTTAGTTTGATCAATATTCAGGTTTAATTGCTGTACGCGTACTGTTTCAGGATTTCAATAAAGTTATCCGTCTGGTGAGGTTCTCCTATCGCACGGAACTTCCAGTCGCCATTGTGACGGTAAGCTTCGGCAAAAACCATCGCACATTTTCCATTCATACTGGCATCGCCTGAAAGGCTGTATTTTGTAATCTCTTTACCTTTCGCATCCACCGCCCTGATAAAGGCATTCTCAATCATTCCGAAATGCTGGTTATTTTGTTTTCCCTGGTAAATAGTCACCAGGAATAATATTTTCTGATAGCTTTCATCCAGCTGGTCAAGTTTCACGATGATCTGCTCATCATCACCATCTCCGGCACCGGTTCTGTTGTCTCCGGTCAGCCATATATTTCCACTTGGATGCTGCATGGAATTAAAAAAAACCACATCACCCTGATACAGTGCGATCTGTCTTCCTTCATTGGTTTGTACGGTTTTTCCAAGATTGGCTACTTTACCGTTTCCATCTAAAAGAAATGCAACGGCATCAAGATCATATTCCGCTTCTTTACTAAACAGTTTTCCAAAGAAACCGCCCTGCTTTCTGACATCCCATCCTAAACCGATCGTTACTTTTGAAAGATCGTAAACATTTTCTCCACGGTCATTTTTTCTTAAATCAATCGTCTGACCTTTCTGTAAATTAATTGCCATAGTTATCGTTTTGTGTATTTGAAAATATAATTATTTAATGATCTGTCCTTTGTAGTATTTCTCAAGGAAGAAAGCAAGATCCGCTCTGTAACCGATTCCTGAAGCTTCAAATTTCCAGCTTCCATTTCTTTTGTACAGTCTTCCGAATTCTACTCCGGTTTCAATAGAGAAATCTTCATCCAGCTCATATTTTGCGATCTCCTGATTGGTGCTGTTATCCACAATTCTGATGTATGAATTTCTCACCTGTCCGAAGTTTTGTTTTCTTCTTTCAAAATCTTCAATGGTGACCACGAAAAGTATTTCTTCCGCTTTCGGATCTACTTTTTCAAGATCTACAATAATCGCCTCATCATCGTCACCGTCACTATTTTTACCACTGGGATCATCTCCTGTATGGGTCAGTGCGCCATCGGGAGACTGAAGGTTATTATAAAAAACAAAACATTCCTCATTTATTAATTTTCTGTCGGAATCAATCATGATGGCAGAAGCATCCAGATCGAAGTCGAGACCTGTCCCTTCATTCGGGTCCCAGCCCAGTCCTATCGTCATTTTTGTCAGCCCAATATCGATCTTTTGTCCTTTCTGTAAATTAATTGCCATAGTGTTTTAGATTATTAATTATTTTTTGTTTAAGATAAATTTGATTTGTGAATTGACCAAATTTATTGATAAAAAAATAAATGGCGTGTGCTCACCAAGATAAATGTTTAATTTTAATAGGGTTTTAACATTAGATATTAGCGTTAAAGAATTAGTCTCCCCGTTTTGTCTTATACGTGGGGGAAATTAAACCTTATAGGTTTTAAAAACCTATAAGGTTTGTGATGTCAAAATAAAAATTTTCATTAGATTAAAGTTTAGATTCTTTAATAGGTTTCGACATAAAAAAAGCCCGGTTAAAAAACCGGACTTATATAGATTAAAAAAAATCTGTAAAATTAATTTTTAAATTCCTGATCGGAAACTGCTTTTTCCCTTGCTTTCGCCAGCATTGGAATAGAGATCAGTCCCATGACCAGCATAATGGTAATTTGAAGCGGAAGTGAAATAAATGAGTAGGTCAATCCCATTTCGCCACCTAATTCAGCACTTTTACCCATTGAAATAAAAAGCGCCATAAAACCGAACTTCATCGCCAGATTGAAAGCTCCGATCCCGCCACTGGCAGGAATAATCATTCCCAAAGTACCGACAACAATAATAAAAAAGCCGTCAGCAATGGTAAAATTGGAGGTCTCAGGAAGGGCAAAACATACAAGATAAGCTGCAAAGTAGTAAGAAATCCATATTCCTAATGTATACAGAATGAATTTCCCTTTTTCTTTCAGTTTAAATATGGTCGCCAGTCCTTCGAAAATTCCGTCAATAAAATTCACGATCTTTCCTAAAAACGGAACGTTTGCAAGTTTCTTTCTAAATACAAAGAATCCCACTGTACCTGCAGCCAGTATCAAAAGAACCAGCAATACCTTGTTAGAATTAATATTAACACCTGAATTTTCATAAAAAGACAAAATCGCTTCATATTTAAAAAGCAGCGTCAGTCCCAGAAAACCCATCATACATATAAGGTCTACTACTCTTTCCAGAATAATGGTTCCGAAAGACTTGTCAACCGGAACTTTTTCCACACCATATAAAGCGGTAGCTCTTGCCAGTTCACCACTTCTTGGGATGGTAAGATTCATCAGATACCCGAATGATATAGACCAAAGTGAATTTGAGTTTGAAATCCTATGTCCCATGGGCTCCAGCATCAGATTCCAACGCACGGCTCTGAACCAATAAGCCAGAATACCAAATACAGATGCAAAAAGTACCCAAAGATAATTGGCCCTGGCCAAAGATGCCTGAATCACTTTAAAATCAAGCCCTTTTAAGGCAAGCCATAAAAAAAAGCCTGCAAAAGCAAGCGATATTACTATTGTTAGAATTGATTTTAAAGGATTCTTTGATTTTTTCTCCATGGATCAGGTTAGAAGATTTGTTTTTTCATCCGGGAAAACAATTTTCGGCTGGAAGACTTTCGCTTCTTCGGGTGTCATCTGCGCATAAGCAATAATAATGATGATATCATCACGCTGTACTTTTCTTGCAGCAGGCCCATTCAGACACACTTCTCCGGATTTTCTTTTCCCTTTGATAACGTAGGTATCAAAACGCTCTCCATTGTTCACATTGACGATATAGACCCTTTCTCCCACTACCAGTCCGGCAGCTTCTATAAGATCTTCGTCGATCGTTATACTCCCAATATAATTAAGGTCTGAGGCCGTAACCCGTACCCTATGGATCTTAGACTTGAAAACTTCTATTAACATACTGCAAATTTATTAATAAAAATTAATAAATCGGTCTTTTGAAATCATTTTAAAACTCCCACAAACCCAGCTATTTAATTTTATATTACACAAGTTTTCAAGGCATTATTTATAAATTCTACAAACATATCCTTAAAAATATTAATAGTTTGTACGAAATTCAGGATTTAATAAATGGAGTAAATAATATTAATTTTTTGCTAAAGTCAATACTCATAAGCATTTGGCATGATTTTAGTGAGCCGTAACGTAGATTTTACGTGAAAAGTCAAATTATCATATTTTAACTGTTTTCACCGAAAAGCAAAAAAATTTTATAAGTTTTAATAAAATAATTGCACAATTAGAAAATAGTATTATATTTGCTATAATTACGAACTAACTTTAATATTAAAAATTATGAACAAGTCTGAATTAATCGACGCAATCGCAAAAGATGCAGGAATCACTAAAGTTGCAGCTAAAGCCGCTTTAGAATCATTCATTGGTAATGTAACTACTACTTTAAAGAAAAAAGACGGAAAAGTTTCTTTAGTAGGTTTCGGTACTTTCTCAGTAGCTGAGAGAGCTGCTAGACAAGGTATCAACCCTGCAACTAAAAAACCGATCAAAATTGCTGCTAAAAAAGTTGCTAAATTCAAAGCAGGAGCTGATTTATCTAATGCAGTTTCTGGTGTCAAGAAAAAATAATCATTCAGATTAAAAAAATTCAAGGCCGTTTTTTAGGAAGCGGCTTTTTTTGTGGGTGGCTTCGGGAACCTCAGCCACCCACAAATTGTGTCATTAGCAGAATCTGGAAGATATTATTTTCCAATTCTTATTGTTTTAATTTTTAGGTTTTGGCTGAAGCCGTTGGAATGCCTGGAAATTGAAAGCCCGCTCCTATTGAATGTAAATGATATTTTTTTGTACTTACAAAGTAGATTTAATCAGATATGAATCAATTCGAATAAGAAGCGCTACAAGTCCAAATGCTCCCATCAGACTCTCATCTTCCGGCATTCACCTTCTAATTTCTAATCTCTAATTTCTAGCTTCTAATCCCTATGGAGCCAATCGTGAAATCTTCCAGTCCAAATCTTCCAACTGATAAATAATCCTGTCGTGGAGACGGTTGGGTCTGCCCTGCCAGAATTCAATTTCGTAAGGTTTTGCAATATATCCGCCCCAGTTGGCCGGTCTTGGTACTTCGCTGTTTTCGTATTGTTTTTCGAGTTCTTTTAATTTTTCTTCCAGATATTCTTTATTCGGAATTACGTGGCTTTGTGGAGAAACAGCTGCTCCCAGCTGGCTTCCCTTCGGCCTTGAATGAAAATATCCATCACTGAGGTTTTCAGCTATTTTTTCAAGATCGGCTTTGATTATAATCTGTCTTTCGAGGTTTGGCCAGAAAAAATGAAGGCAGGCTTTGTGGTTGTTTTCTATGGCTTTTCCCTTTCTGCTGTCGTAGTTGGTATAGAAAATAAACCCTTCGAAGGTATATTCCTTAAGCAACACCATTCTCGTCCTTGGACATCCGTCTTCTTCTAAGGTAGAAACCGCCATGGCATTGGCTTCAGAGACCGTCGGGCTGTTGCTGGCGTCCAAAAACCAGTCTCTAAACTGTTCAATGGGATTTTGTTTTATCTCACTTTCAATAAGTTGGGATTTCTCATACACTTTTCTTTTGTCGTGCAGGTTTTCCATAAATATTTTTTATTAAATTTGAGTATGAATTACTCATACAAAGGTAAAATATTAATTTCCACCCCTGACATTTCCGGCGATATTTTTTCGAGATCCGTCGTGCTGATTGTTGAGCATAACGAAAGCGGTGCCTTTGGATTGATATTGAACAAGAAAAACAGTCAGATGAGTAGTAAGTTCAAAAACTTTTTTGACTTCAAAATAGAGGTCTATGACGGCGGACCTGTAGAAAACGATAAGGTCTTTTTTATCGTTAAGGAAAAGAAGGTAACCGAGATCTATTCTGAGATCAGCAAGGATTTCTATATCACAGAAGATATTGAAAGCATCATCAGTGCAGTCCTGAATAAGGAACTGAGCATTCATGATGTAAAAATCTTCTCCGGATATTCGGGATGGGCCGGCGGACAGCTGGATGAGGAAGTTCAGAAAAAGCTCTGGACGGTAGTAGATGTCTATAATCTGGATTATACGCTTCCCAATGACCATACCCTTTGGAAATCAATTATGCAGAACCTGGGCGGGGAATATCTGCTTTGGGCCAACTCACCTGAAGATATTTCACTTAACTAACTGAATTCGTTTTTGATACACTGTGAAAACATTAACAAACTTTAAGATTATGTTAACCAATTTTAAAGAAAGAATTCACGTTATTTGAACAACCAAAAATCACTACCATGAGAGGATTCAAACTACTTGCCTTTTCTGCCTTTTCTGCTTCATTTCTATCTTTTACCCCAATCAACAAAAAATACATCGTTATAGATGCCGGACATGGCGGAAATGACATGGGATCTGTGTATGGGAAAGTCTCCGAAAAAGAGATCACTGTAAATATTGCTAAAGAGATCAAGAAGCTGAATGAAAATCAGGACCAGTATGAAGTGATTCTCACCAGAGATTCCGATGCTTATCCTACTCTTCAGGAGCGAACAGCTATGATCAATAAGCTGAATCCGGAGATCGTTATTTCTCTTCATATGAATAGCAATCCTGAGAAGGAAACTCCAAAACAGGGAACTGAGGTATATATTCAGAATACTGAAAATTCAAAAAAGCTTGCTGAAAAAATTTCAAAGAAATTTGATGTTGCCAAAGTCGAGGAACGCAATCTCCACATGCTGAGAGAGACGAAAGCACCTGCGGTTCTGGTAGAGCTTGGATTTATGAATAATACCAAGGATAGAGAGTATGTTACCAGCGAAAAGGGACAGAAAGAAATCGCACAAAAATTCACAGATATTATCCGTGAATACTAAATAAAGAAACAATTTCTGATTATTCAGAATAAAACCCGGTAAAGGACTTGGGTACTTTGTTGTTTACCGGGTTTGTCAATTTATTGAAAACTATTTTTCCAGCCTTCCACCATTTCTATAAAACGGGAGCTTTCAAAAGTCTTATTTCTTATTTTACCTACAGAAAATACACCTTTCTCGTCGGAGATCATTAAAATCTCTTCGGCTTTTTGTGATTCAAAAGCAATAATTTCATGTTCCTGAATATCTGCAAGATTATTTTTATGCAGGAAAGTCACAAAATTTTCCATTAAAGGAGAAATATATGCTCCTTCGGACTGCTTGGGAACTTTGATCACATTTCCTTCCAGAAACAATAGATTTCCTGAAGTGGTACGTGCAATTCTTTTATTGGGATTAAGCAAAATCACATCATCCAGATCATTTTCTTCCGCGTAGATACCTCCGTAAATATTTTCAGGACAGTGAACTCTGATATTGCTCAATAAATTATTATTGACATTGATTTCCTTGGTAAGGTCCATTTCCAGAGGTCTCTGATGAACGGTAAGTACATCATCGGATTCCGTTACTTCATAAAAATAGGACACTGAAGATTTTGAAACCGTGACAGCATCATTATTTCTGAAAACCTGAAAATTGATAATTCCGTTTTTAATTCCTTTACCATCGATAACATCTTTATGAAAAAGGGTCTGAAAAAATTCCAGCGTATAGGTAAGCGGAATGTTCATTCTCATCTTTCTCATGGAAGCCATCAGGAAGAAATAGCATTCTTCATCCATGATCAGTCCTCCGTTTCTTACAAAGAAAGAAACCTTCACTGCGTCGCCCAAAAGGAACGCTCTATTCTTTACATTTAATCCGTCTGATGTAAAATATTGATTTTCCAATTTTTGATGTGATTTATTTATAAAAAAATAATGAACGATAAATCGTTCATCAGTTTTACCATTTAATAGCGTCCGGCTTATGCCGCACCTAATTTTATTCTAAGGTTTTCTATCAGGTTTTCCCAGTACAATGCATTCTCTTCTTCAGAACCTTCTTCGCAGAAATCTGTAATATTCAGAGCCAGATCTTCTGTAATATCGTCTATTGTGATAGTCATTTCAAAGAAATTTTTAGTCCCCTCATCTTCTTCCCATCTGAAACGTACGAAACCTTCCGGCTTATATCTAATCAAAGTGGCCTTTTCGGCAGGTCCTCCGCCCCAGCTAAAAAAGAAATCATCGCCTTTCTCTGTAACCTCATCCGCAAACCATTCAGATAGCCCCTCAGCCGTTGCCAGATATTCGTATAAAATCTCTGATAAACAATGCATTGGAAATTCGTAATGGACTTTATGTTTCGCCATATAATCTTTGTTTTTATCGTCCCGCAATATATAAATTAATTTTTTTATTACACAAAAAAGCAATTACTTTTTTAAAGAATCTTCATGATATTTATCACTGGTTTTAAAACTCTGCCGAATATGATTTTCAGCAGAAAAAATACCATGTAGTGCATAAAAAAATCTCTCCGGAGTAGAGAGACTGTATCATTTAATCTTCGTTTAGAACATCCAGAATGATCTGACATCCCTGTCTGATTTCTTCTGAAGAAATCGTAAGCGGTGGAGAGATTCTCATATACTCATTTCTATAGAGCTGCCAGAAGACAATAAGGCCCTTTTCCATGCATTTTTTGGCTACGTCAAGGGTGTACTCAGGTGTTCCTAAATTAACGGCAAGCATAAGCCCCATTCCGTTGATGTTTTTAATCTTCGGATGAACCAGAAGTTCTCTGAACAGTTTTTCTTTTTCCTTTGTCTCTTCCATCAGTCCGCTTTCCAGAACTTCTTTCAATGTAGCATGACTAGCTGCTGCAATCAAAGGGTTTCCTCCAAACGTTGTGATATGTCCTAATTTAGGGGAATGTGACAATGTTTCCATAATTTCTCTGGAACTCATAAAAGCACCTACCGGCACTCCGCCTCCCATTCCTTTGCCCATGACAAGAATATCCGGAACAATTCCGAAATGTTCGAAAGAGAATAATTTCCCGGTTCTTCCGAATCCAGGCTGGATCTCATCCAGGATAAGAAGTGCTCCTACTTTTTCACATCTTTTTTTCAGTTTAATCAGATAATCCCCTTCCGGAACTAAAAATCCAGCTGCTCCCTGAATGGTTTCCAGAATCACGCACGCTGTTTTTTCAGTAATCTGATGAAGATCATTTTCATTATTGAATTCAATAAAGCTGACCATTGGCAATAATGGGCGGAATTCTCTTTTATGGGTTTCATTTCCTGATACGCTCAAAGCCCCGTGCGTATTGCCGTGGTATGAGTTTTTAAAGGAAACAATCTCTTCTCTTCCTGTGTATCGTTTGGCCAGTTTCAGACTTCCGTCAATCGCTTCCGCTCCACTGTTCACCAGATAAGTGATTTCCAAAGGATCAGGAGTAGCTTCCGCAAGAAGTTTACATAAAGCGATGGGTTTTTCCTGTGCATATTCTCCGTACACCATGACGTGCAGGTATTTGTCTGCCTGTTCTTTGATGGCATTCACCACCTTAGGATGTGAGTGTCCCAAAGTATTGGCAGAAACCCCGGCTACAAAATCCAGATATCTTTTTCCATCTGTTCCGTAGATATAGCTTCCTTCTGCTTTTTCAACTTCAAAACCTGCTGCAAATTTTGTGGTCTGTGCCTGATATATAAAAAAGTCCTTGTGCATCTCCATTATTGCGAAAATTTTCAGCAAAGCTAAAAAAGATTCAGCACATGCAGAAATTATCTGCCGGGAATAAAAAAAATCACCCCTGATGATCTCAAGGGCAATTTAATATAAATAATAAAAAGTTGAAGGTTGATTTAAAGTACTTTTTCCACCGTAACAAAGCTGTTACTAATCACGTTATAGGCAGTTGTACCTCCAAGTTCCGAAATCGCTTCCAGGGTGATGTACTGTCCCTGAACGATATACACTGAGAAATCTAAGCTGATTTTCCGAATTGTACCATCGAAATTCACTGTATTTTCCAAAAGCTGAAATCTCTTGGCATCGTTGACATATAAGCTTGCTCCTAATCTGCTGCTAAATGCCCCGGCTGCTCCTGTAAAATTAAGGTTCACATTCACTCTGTATAATCCGCTCTGACGGATATAAAGTCTGTTCAGATCTGCACCGGTTGTTGCTGTATTGGTTTTAAGCTTTAACGGGTCCGCTAAAAAATTAGGCTTATCAATCAAAGAATTTATGGGAAGCATCACAGAACCTGAACTGGTGTTGACCGGATTTATTGCAAATCTGGAAATGTTATCAGATTCTATTTCAAAAGCTTTGCTCCAAACAAGCCCGTCAAAAACCATTACCTCGCCTGTACTTTTTACAAACAGGAGCATTCCGCGTAATGCTTCTATTCTGGTTGCGGGTGCATTTACGCCCGTGTTAGGCAAATCTGTAGGGGTTTCGACAGCAGGTAAGCCAAAACCTTTGACTCCTGTCGCTTCACTTGTATTGGTGATATACATCATCACCTGATCATTACCATTCGCATTGGAATCAGGATTGGGTATATTGGTAAAATTGACTTGTGCGCTGTACATAGCTAATGAAAACATGAACAGGCAGAATATATATTTTTTCATTGTTAGTAGGCTTTAATTAAACGTGCTCCGATATATGAATTTATAGAATTGCTATCTGTCCCATAAGCAGACAGAGATCCTCCTGAACCTCCAACCGTTGTTATCGTAGGAACAACTCTCAGCTCAGCACCTGCAGGCAAGGATACGGTTTGTGCAAAACTGGATGTTTTACTTCCCTGGGTATCGATGATAAATATCAGAGAGTAGTTCGTCTTGGTAATGATGGTTTCCCAGTCTGAAGCCGGCGTGTATTTCACCTGTAATGTTAATTTAAATTCGGTAACTCCCAATTGAGCGCCCACACTGCCTCCTGTAAAACCAAGAGCGGCTGCTATATCGTACATTCCGTTTTGTTTCACGGTCACTGAGCTTGCATTTTTCAGAAGTAAATTATCCACAAGCACCTGGCTTTTATTGTCCGGTGCAAGATAAACCGGAGCGCCCAGAGAAAGACATATTCCAAGGCCAAAAGCTAAACAAGGGATGGTAATTCCTGAAGAAATGCCCAGTCTTGAACCTTTAGGCTGAAAAATTCCCTGTATCTGTCTTGCTGGATTCCAGGCAAAACCGTCATATTTATAATATTGGTCATCCGCTTTATTGTAGATAAGACCTCCTACAAGATTGGGATAATCACTAAAGAGATCTGATGATGCAGCGTCATACTTGGGAAAAGCAGTAAAGGTCGTAGAATATGGAAGGATTACTCCTTTTGTTCCATCTTTTACTTTGAGTATATTCTGATTGCTGGCAATGTTGTCACCAATCACTACCTGTGCGTTTAAGCCATATTGAAATAAAAGCACTACAATTAATATGATCTTTTTCATCTTATTGCATATTTATTTTTTCGACAATAATTTCTGACACTGCATTTCCTGTGGTATTCATTGAAAAAGACAATACATTCCCTCCAATAATACCGGTACAAACCCCTGTTCCAATGTTCTGGTTTCCATAAAACCTAAGGCGTAAATTATCACCTGCATCAAAACTGCCTATATACGTAAGAACCAATGACTGTCCTACATCAATAGATCCCGGTGATAAGCTTCCTAAGGATAGTGCTCCGCTGGTAGAGCTTGTCGAATTGTTGGTAATAGGTCTCCAGGTAGTGGGAGCTGCTGCTGTACTGGTTTCCAGATCAACCTTTGAGTATAGATTAATGGTTACGCCTACACAGAGAGCCGGTGTCTTCACATCAATCGCGCCACTTTTAAAGGAGATTTTATACAGTCCTTTTGTTTTGATATTAATGATATTACTGGTAGCAGCGGCGAGCGAGACATCTGCTGTCATATCATTATAACTTGGGCTGGTACTTGTAAAAGGAACATCTATTGCTCCTCCGGCCTGTGGACAAAGCCGGTTGACACCTCCACATCCCAATCCGCAGGTTCCGCAATCTGCAGTGATGGCAGCGCTTCTTATAAAACGTGCCATCTTGTTGTTCTTCAAAGTTGTCACGATGGGATCTGATATTTTCCAGGTTGTTCCGTCGTTCTGTACCATACTTCCGGTTTCTCTGTTGAAGATAATGGAACTTTGAGTCCCGTTTCCAGTGGTACCCGTAGCAGAAGTTGGCAGAACTGCTGCTGTGTTGGACCTGGGCATCCGCGCCGCGTTGTTGTCTTGTTTTACATGAAGAAGTGTTCTTTCGTCAGGTTGAAAGCCGGGTGCTTTTGCAATCCCAACCTGTGCGTTAATCCCTATAAAGCAAAGTATAGGGACCAAGAGGAAATAGTTGATTTTCATTTTTAAATTTTTTTATCATTCTAGGTGTATTAAATGTATAAAATATTATTATTTAAAGACCAATCTTCGTGGAAAATTAATGTTAAATAAAAATGAAAGAATAAAAAACGTAGATTTTAAGGGTCATTCTGCGACTGAGCAAAAAGCTTATCATCAAAATAAAAGTCTATTATTTTAGTAGATTTCAAAATTGAGAGGAGTTTAAGCCCAAAATAAATCACCACTTTTTAATAAAAAGTGGTGATTCATTCTTTTCGTTGAAAATTATATTTTTATTTTCGAACCCGTTTAGGTTTTTTAGCTTCTTCTTTGGCTCTTTCTTTATCTACGGCCTCCTGAGCTTTGTCAAACAGCTCATTATCAGAAGTGTATTTAATTTCTTCGTAATTAGGACTGTCTACCAGGATATCCTGCCATTTTCTGATCCGGTCTTTGGTATTCCAGTTGAAATCGGAAAACTTTCTTCTGTCCGGTTCTATCATACTCATAGGATAGGTATCTGAATTGGCCCCAATGCTGCATGATATAATCTGTAGTCCGGTCTCTTCAAATAACGCTCCGATGATTCCACAGGTAGAAAGTGTAATCCCTATTCTCATTGGTTTTTTGGTCTCCTGATCTACATCATCTACGTAAGTGATGGATTGGGCATTCCCAACCACTCTGGCTTCTTTGATTTCATTATTCTGATAGTAAACCGTCATGAATTTTCCTTTCACCTGGTTGAATTCATCTTTAAGGTTCAATGAATCCACTTTGCTTATCGCAAAAGCATTTCCTATTACTTTAAGTGAATCTATGTTCTCGGTTTTCGTATTGAAATAAGCTTCTACTTTATCTCCAGTTACCTGTTTTTCACCGCTCCAAAGAATTGGGTTGGTATACATATGCATGATCCCGTCTGTTTCATTGAAGGCGATGGAATCTGCTCTTCCCTGCGCATTGGATTTAAAGATACGTCCTTTTTTGTAGGCTCTCAAAAAGCTTTTCTTAATGGTAATATCTGCTGAATCCGGTCGCTGGTAAGAAAGTATTTTTTCTGCGGCAAAATAAATAGAGTCTTTTTCCATGATCTTCACAGCATAAGGACCTTTGGTCATCATGGCTGAATCTTTCTTTTGGAAAATTTCTCCATAGCCTCCTTTCATATATCTTTTTTCCTTGGGGTCGTCCAGGGTAACGTTTCCGGTAGCTTTACCGAAACCTGTGATATTATTAAAATACATATCATCACCGGTCAGGATTTTGTCGTTATAGAAGATCTTGGAGTTTTTGTTAAGGAAAGCTTCCTTGGTCTCCATTCTGTAGGTTCCTCTTTCGGTATAGATTCTGTTTTTAGGATTGGCTCGGTTCGTGATTGTTGTGGGTCCAAAGAACTCAGCCACCTTTGTATTCTGGTTCTGTTTGATATTGGGACCTTCAATGATATAATCCGGACTGTCTATTTTTACGTTCCCGACAAAATCAATCATTTTGGTATTGAGAAAATAGGTCGCCGATTTCGTGTACATCACGTTTTGCGCGTCACTGATCGTTCCTCCTGTATTGAAGTAGGCCTGATTGGCAAGCCTGTCGTAATAAAGAATATCTGTTTTAATGGTCTGTTTGGGATCGGTAAGAACAACGTCTTTCTTGGCTACCCCTTTCTGGGTAACGCCGTTGTACTCCATTTCATGGGCAGTAATTACGGAGCCGTCTGCGTTCTGCAGTTTTGCATTACCAATGGCTTTTACAAGACTTTGATCGTTATAAAGAATAACCTCATCGGCATAGAGAATAGATCCCTGATGCTCTATCTGAACATGACCTACCATGTATTGGTTTCCCTCGTATTTAGTGTCTTTTTTAAATTCATCGGCATGGATGATTTTCACCTTATCTTCAGGCCGTACAGCCGGTAAAGGTTTCCCTTTATTTTGAATATAAGGATCCATCTGCGTGGTTTTATTGTCCTGTGCGGAGCTGAACGCAGAAATAAAAATTAACAGAAAAAGGATTATTCTCATTGATTAATCATTCTTGGTACCATAGAAATACAGCGAATGCGAATCAATATTTACGCCAAATGCTTCTTCAATTGCTTCTTTAATTCCCTGGATTCTTGGATCGCAGAATTCGATGATTTCTTCAATTTCTTTATCAGAGCCTTTTTTGTAGATCACCAAATGGTCATGCTGTTTGTCAAAATAAGACTTCTCATAAGATGAAGAGGTCAGTGTTTTTTCTCCAAACTGATGCTTACGGATCAATCCTGCATCAAGGAAAATTTCAATAGTGTTGTAAATGGTTGCTTTTGAAACATGATATTTCTTCTGCATCATCAGGAGATAGAGATCATCCACATTGAAGTGATGATCCATATTATAAATCTCTTCTAATATCGTATATCGTTCAGGCGTGTTTCTGAAACCCTTTTCTAGCAGGTAATTTCTTAAAACATCCTTGATCAAGGCAATATTTTTTTCTTTTTGTATTGTATCCATCAAAAAAATTATCTACAAATTTATTGATTTTTATTTAAATAGACCTTATACTTTGGTGCGCGGACTTTTAGGAATTGTGACGGATGAAGCCAGACTGCTCAATCTTGTTGTCATAAATCGTAAGTTCTGTGATAGGCGCAGACTCCACTTCCACGTTGTGTGAGGATACTCCCCAGGCCTTGAAATCATCGCTTCCGATGTACTTCACAAAGTTGTAGATATTGAGTACAATCTTCTGTTTAACAGTTAAAAGTATATCGTTAATATACGTATTATCTATAATCACATACTTCAGATCCGGCGGAATATTATGGGCTCTCAGAGACGGATGGCTGCTCCTTGAAGGAATGGTTCCATCGGCCATAAGATCTTTTAGTACCATATTAAAATAATCATTGATTCTTCTGTCTACTTTAAATCCTAAAAGGAAATTAACTTTGTATACAGTTCCCGGCAGAATTTCGTCTACGGTATATTTAAAGGTATACGGATCTTCCTGATTGACAATGCTTAATATAAAATAATGATCTGCTCTTTTCGGCTGTTTTTTGATGATGGAATAGATAATTTTAGATTCTACTTCATCATTTCTCTTAGCTCTGCTCAGGTAAGCAAGGTTGGTTGCATATTTTGGAATGCTTTCATCCAACTTCATATCTTTTATGATCGATACGTATTTCTCTATTTTTACAAACTGGATAAATGTTGTTTTTATCAGTCGTCCATTGTACCATGCGTACATAGAGATACCAATAGAACCGGCTAACACTACTGTAATCCAGCCACCTTCCATGAACTTGATGATATTGGCACTGAAAAATCCTAGTTCAATCGCCATATAGACTAAGGCGAAAAATACGATTAATACTTTGCTCACTCTATGTTTTAATAGCCAGAAAACCAACAGGACTGTTGTCATCAACATCGTTACTGTAATGGACAATCCATAGGCGGCTTCCATTTTTCCAGACTCTCTAAAATGAAGTACGACAATAATACATAAGATCAAAAGTCCCCAATTGATTCTTGGGATATACATTTGCCCTTTGACTCCAGAAGGGTAATCAATTTTTTGATTCGGCCATAAATTAAGTGACATCGCCTCAGAAAAAATGGTAAAAGAACCGGTAATTAAGGCCTGACTTGCAATAATTGCTGCTGCAGTCGCCATAATTACACCTGGTACAATCATCCACTCTTCCATGATTCCAAAGAATGGATTCACCACAGAAAATCCGGGTTTAGCATGATTGGTCAAAAGCCAAGCTCCCTGTCCAAGATAATTTAAGATAAGCATCACTTTAACAAATCCCCAGCTTACTCTAATATTTTTAGCACCGCAGTGACCTAAATCTGAATAAAGAGCCTCAGCTCCGGTGGTACAAAGGAAAACAGCACCAAGAATAACAATCGCGCTTGGAGAATTGACAATAAGCTTGTACGCATAATAAGGATTGAAAGATCTCAGAATTTCGAAATTTTCACTTAAATGCATTACTCCCAAACCACCTAAAACCAGGAACCAAACCACCATTACAGGTCCAAAAAATTTCCCTATAAAGCTGGTTCCAAATTGCTGTACCACAAATATTACAATCAGAATTCCGATAGTAATAGGAACAACCGGGGTATGAGGATTATATATTTCAAGACCTTCGATAGCTGACATTACTGTAAGCGAGGGTGTGATGACTCCATCTGCAACCAGTGCTGCTGCTCCTACGATGGCAATAAGATACAGCCATCCTTTTTTAAGGTTTTTAACTAATGAGAATAAAGCCAAAATACCTCCTTCTCCTTTGTTGTCTGCCCTTAGAGCAATGATTACGTACTTTATCGTAGTCTGAAGAGTAAGTGTCCAAATAATACAGGAAAGAGCTCCTTCTATGTATTCGTTGAAAGGCATATTACTACCGCCATCTCTTGCATTTACAATCGCTTTCATTACGTAAAGCGGTGATGTCCCGATATCTCCGAAAACAATTCCGAGAGAGACTAAAACTCCCATAAAAGAAAGTTTTTTTATGTCAAAATGATAACCATCTTCTGTAACGTCTGCCATGTCAGCTTATTTATTTTAAACGCGCAAATTTATACTAATTTTATGACGCCAAGAACTATTCTTCATGAATAGAATAAATGAAAAAACTTCCTTTCGGAAGTTTTTCTCTATAATAGTTATTTTACGTACATCGCTTTTTTGATCTCCTCTTTCACTTTTTCAAGCTTAGGGAACCATTCTGCAAATAATGCAGCTGAATACGGTGCAGGGGCATCAGGAGTTGTAATTCTCTTGATAGGAGCATCTAAGTAATCAAATGCTTTTTGCTGTACCATATAAGTAATTTCAGAAGATACTGAACCGAATGGCCACGCTTCTTCAAGGATCACCAATCTGTTTGTCTTTTTAACAGAAGCTAAAACGGTATCAAAATCAAGAGGACGAACTGTTCTAAGGTCGATCACTTCTACAGAGATCCCTTCTTTAGCCATATCTTCAGCAGCCTGAATAGCCAGCTTCATGATCTTACCGAAAGAAACCAAAGTAACGTCTGTACCTTCTCTTTTAATAACTGCTTTACCTATTGGCAGGTAATATTCTTCTTCAGGAATTTCCATTTTATCACCATACATCTGCTCAGATTCCATGAAGATCACCGGATCATTATCCTGGATAGCTGTTTTCAACAATCCTTTCGCATCGTAAGGGTTTGAAGGAACTACTACTTTAAGTCCCGGAACGTTGGCAAACCAGTTTTCAAAAGCCTGAGAGTGTGTAGCTCCCAATTGTCCTGCCGAAGCCGTAGGACCTCTGAAAACGATTGGACAGTTCCACTGGCCACCGCTCATCTGACGGATCTTAGCCGCGTTATTAATAATCTGATCAATACCTACCAAAGAGAAATTGAACGTCATATACTCTACAATTGGTCTGTTACCATTCATCGCAGCACCTACAGCAATCCCAGTAAAACCAAGCTCAGCAATGGGTGTATCGATTACTCTTTTAGGACCAAATTCATCCAACATTCCTTTTGAAGCTTTATACGCACCATTGTATTCTGCAACTTCCTCCCCCATTAAAAAGATGGATTCGTCTTTACGCATTTCCTCGCTCATTGCTTGTGCAATTACCTCACGAAAAGTATATTCTGCCATATTTATTTGAAAAATTTAGACTACAAAAATAGTGTTTTTTTATTACTAACATAACAAAAAAGGCATCTCATTGAATGAGAAGGCTTAATATCTATTGAATTAAAAAGCTTTTTCTTCCGCCCTACTCAGTTCTCTGTAGTTTTTTCTGAGATCGGACAGAATTTTACCGTAAGTTCTTTTATAAATCACATACAAAATATACAATCCGAGGAGCATACACAATGTAAATACTACATAATTTCCCATTCCGGGTACCATCATTTCGGGATTGGTGTGAGTTGTAGTATCATGAACGCTATTAAAACCGTCTATTGAGCCTGCCATCACTTCTTTTGTATAGAGATCAAAATGAATCAGATTATCCAGAATAACCAGAAAAAAGGAAATTCCGGCGTATCCGAAGATCAGCTTTCTCATGTTCAGAATGTTTTTCATTAATGATAAAGAATCCTGCCCGGTTTTCAGTCTGCGAAACAATAACATAATAAGAATGACAAATCCGGAGAACAAGATCATTCTCAAATAAGGAAACTCTCCGTTCATATAGCCATAGACTGACCAAAGTACAATTTCTATCAAGCCAACCACGAATAAAGTTTTTGCTACAGAAACAGATTTCTGCTTGATCATGGAATAAATTTCGTTTTCCGAATAGTCTTTAAATTCTGCTTCTTCTTTATTCCAGTCTTTTTTCAAAAGTTCCAAATCTTCCATATTATTTTGTGTTTATTTTTGTTTTTAAATTATTCTTTGCTCTGTTCATCTTCACTCTTGCATTTCCTTCTGTTATTCCCAGAATCTCTCCTATTTCCCTGTAAGGCCTGTCTTCGAGATACATCATGATCAAAGCCTTTTCTACATCGGACAGCTCATGAATAGCTTTGTACATTCTTTTCAGTTTGTGCTCATCATCTTCGTATGCCTCATATTCCATTTTTAAAGTGGAAACATCGATATCAGCATGCTGAATTTGTTTTTTCTGAGGCTTTCGGAAAAGAGTCATTGCCGTATTCAGGGCAACTTTATACATCCAGGTAGAAAACTTGGCTTCTCCTTTAAACCCCGGAAAAGATTTCCAAAGCTGAACTGTAATTTCCTGAAAGAGGTCTTCATGGTCTTCAGCATTATCGGTGTATATCCTGCATAATTTGTGAATAAGCCTCTGATTAGGCTTAAAAAAATCGACAAAAGTTTTTTCCAGTTCTGTGCTCATGCTTTATGAGTGGGAGGTTTTTATTTTCGTTACATATTTTTTTCAAAAAAAATGAAAAAAACGGCATCTCATTGCTGAAATGCCGTCTTACAATTTATTTAAACCTGATTAGTTTACTTTATCCCAGGTCTGAGTTCTTCCGAATACAGAAACTCCCATATATCCTCTTACATTCAGTTTGTCACCACTTTTTGTAATGGTACACTTATACGTTTTACCTGATTTAGGATCTGTAATAGTTCCTCCTGTAAATTCATCACCATCTTTTTTAAGACCTCTGATGATTTCCATTCCTAAGATTGGTTTTCCTTTTCTGTCATCTTTACATCCCGTGCAATTTGGATCTGCAGGCTTTATAAGCAACTGGGAAACTTTTCCGTAATACTTTCCGTCTGACTTTTTAAAGATTTCCACCACAGATTTAGCCTGCTTCGTTTCATCATCTATAGTCTTCCATTTCCCTTCGATCTGTGCAAACGATAATACGCCAAACAGAGAGAGCACGAATGTTAATAATAATTTTTTCATATTTCTTATAGTTTTAATTCCGATATACGTTTTTTGTTAGGTATCTATTGCTAAAAGTATAAATTAAATTTTAAACAGGCAAAAACTTTTATTATACAGAGCATATGATAGGCCAAAGTTTCGGGATGCGGGATGTGGGATACGGGTTTCGGGTTTCGGGTTTCGTGATGTGAACCAGCAACTACCAACCAGTAACAAAAACTCTACAACCCTAAAACGCTCTCACTCTACAACTCTCCTACTCTCAAACCCGTACCTCGTAACCCGCAACTCAAGCTATTTCAGTTTTCTATTAATCACCCTGTCCATATAATCCTGGAACCAGGCTTTGGCCGTCTGCATTTCTTTTTCTGTTTCCGGGGTTTTCAACTGCCCCATCAGGTTCTTTTCAAAACCGAGGTCATTTTTATCGTATATCCCTGTGATCTGCTTTCCATCGAAGCGGTACATATGATTTCCGATGATGAACTGCTCTGAACTTCCATCAGAATTGACCACGATAGAAGTGTATTTTTTATCACTCACGAGACTTCGTCCCCAGCTTCTAATCTGTTTGTTGTACCCGATAAGGTCTGCCAGTGTAGGATAAATATCTATTTGCTGAGCGGTTTCGAGGTTCACGCCTTTCAGATTGTATTCCGGATTTGGAGAATAGAGGATTAACGGAACGGCAAATCGGTTCATTGCTTTTTCATATTCACCGTAAGCGATCTGGTTGGTATGGTCTCCTGTGAACACGAAAATTGTGTTATTGAACCAAGGTTCTTTTTTAGCCGTTTCAAAATATTTTTTGATTGAATAATCCGTGTATTGCATGGGCTCATGCATCTCTATGGTTCCTTTTTTGAATTTCCCTTTATATTTTTCAGGAATTTTAAACGGGTGGTGTGACGACGCTGTAAATACCGTGGTCATAAAAGGTTGCTTCTTTCCTACATTCTTTGCAAAATACTGAAGAAACGGTTCATCCCAAATAGCCCACATTCCGTCGAAATCTTCATCATGGTTGTATTCATTCTTCCCGAAATAATGTTTAAATCCTAAGATATTTCCAAATCCAAGGAAGCCCATCGATCCGTTCGGAGCTCCGTGATAGAAAGAAGTATCATAGCCGAGATCGTTACATACCGAAACAATAGACTGAATTTTCTGGTTGGAATACGGCGAACTTGTAAACGCATCAGTAAGACTTGGAATTCCCGCCAATACGCTGCTCATTCCATGGATAGACTGTCTTCCATTCGCAAAAGTATTGGGGAAAATCAAACTCTGTCCGGCAAGGCTGTCTATAAAAGGGGTATAAGAAACGTAACCTTTGATATTTTTATCTTTATTAAAAGCCCCTGAATATTCTCTGCCAAAAGATTCAACAATGAAAATGACAATATTGGGACGGTTCTCTACTTTTCTGTCGTATATTTTATACGGCTGAACATTGTCTGTAATAAATTTTTCGTCTACAAAATGAACTTCTTTAAAATTATTAGTCCCTAATGTTCTGAAAAATGAAAATGTACTGTTCAACACGATATTTCCCTGAAGTGGATTCACGACAAAACGGTTGGCATCCACTAAGTTGATTGGTCTTGTACTGTGTTTGAAATCACCACGGATTCCTCCGATCACCAAAACAATGGTCCCGCAAAGAAAAAGCACCGACCAGATAAAGTAAGGAATCAGCTTTAAAGGTTTCTGTTCTGTTACCTTCACCTTTTTGTAAAGGAAAACCCAAAGTGCCATTAAAACGACAAACCAAATCAGAACAAAAGGATGCTGCCCTACGGAAACCATGAATACTTTAAAGACATTAGATTCGTGTTTTGCCACTTCCATGGCGGTAGAGGTCAGTCTTGCCTGTGAAAATTTGTAGTAGATAAAATCCCCGAAATTCATCGCATAAGCAATGCCGTTGGTGATAAAATACAGCCAGAACAAAACAGTCTGATAGCCTTTCTTTGTATTGATCACAATGGGAACAAGGCTTAACAGAATAAACAAGGCATTCACGTATAAGATCGCCGTGGTATCAAAGGCTGTCCCATGAAACGCCAGGTTGAAATAATCTGAAACAGAGTCTACTTTGATGAGTTCTTTATTGAAATACCAAAACAAAAGCCGGGCAATCTGATAAAAAACGTATGCTAAGAAAATCCTGTATAAAAGCGCCAGAACTTCCTGTTTTCTAAATTCTTTAAAAAATTTCATTCGGCAAATTTACATCAAAAACCGATTAATGTATTTTTTCCTGCATAATATTTCGGTATAAAATTTGGAAAAACTGTATTTTTGTTGTTATGAATTTCATAAAAAATAATCTTGCCAATTTATTGACCCTTGCCAATTTATTTGCAGGCTGTGTAGGTGCGATACATCTTATTCTGGGCGATTACCAGACTACGGCCATCTGTATGATTCTTTCTTGCATTTTTGATTTCTTTGACGGGTTTGTAGCCCGCGCTGTAAAATCAAACTCCAATCTGGGACTTCAGCTGGATTCTCTGGCGGATATGGTGAGTTTCGGACTGATTCCCGGCCTTACCATGTATAAAGCTCTGGAACCGTTCGGAAACGAAATTTTAGGACTGCATCTTCCTTTTGACATCAGTTATATCGGTCTTCTCGCGACCATTTTCTCATGCTTAAGATTGGCCATTTTTAATCTTGATGAGGAGCAGCGTTATTATTTTAAAGGTTTGAATACGCCTACCAATACGGTATTGCTGTTTGGACTGTATTACGCCTTCAAAGAAACCGGATATTTTGGATTCTTATTTGACAATTCATTGTTTTTGATTGTATTGACGGTTGTCACGTCATGGCTTCTGATCAGCCCGATCAAAATGATGGCAATGAAATTCAAATCGAAAACGCTGCAGGATAATTACCCGAAAGTTATTTTATTAGTCGGAGGAATTGCTATTCTGATTATATTTCAGGTGGTAGGGATTCCTATGCTTGTTATTTATTATATATTAGTATCGCTGGTTTTTCAGAGACAGTTGAAGTAGAAATTAGAGGCTAGAAGTTAGAAATTAGTATATCAAATCAGCACATTATTTTAACCCATTTTCAAATTAAAGAAATGAATTTAAAACTCTATAAACCCCTTTGTGTTTTTGACCTTGAAACGACAGGAACAAATATCGGAAAAGACAAAATCGTAGAAATCTGTATTTTAAAAGTAAACCCGGATGCCTCCAGAGAAAGCAAAACCTGGCGCGTGAACCCGGAAATGCCTATTCCCAACGAATCCAGTCTGATCCATGGAATTTATGATGAAGATATAAAGGATGCTCCAACGTTCAGAGATATCGCTCCAAAGGTGATGGAAATGCTTGCAGGAAGTGATTTGGGAGGATTTAATTCCAACCGTTTTGATGTTCCGCTTTTGGCAGAAGAACTTTTGAGGGTAGAAATAGATTTTGACTTAAGTAAATTCAGACTGGTAGATGCACAGACTATTTTCCACAAAAAAGAACCAAGAAATCTGGGAGCTGCTTATCAGTTCTACTGTGGAAAGGTTCTGGAAAACGCTCACTCTGCAGAAGCTGATGTGATGGCAACTTTCGAGGTACTGGATGCACAGGTCGGAAAGTATGACGATATCCCGAATGAAATTGCGCCTTTAAGTGAGTTCACCTTCCATAATAAGAATGCTGACCTTGCGGGATTCATCGGATACAATGATAAAACGGAAGCTGTTTTCAACTTCGGAAAATATAAGGGACAGGTGGTAAAAGCTGTATTCCAAAAAGATTTAGGCTATTACGGATGGCTTCAGAATGCTGATTTTCCGTTGTATACGAAGAAAGTCTTCACCAAAATTCAACTATCAAGCAAGTTTTAATACATGTCAAATCTGGTCCGTTTTAAATTTTACGAAACAGCCCTTGAAGCCAACAGGGACAAACAGATCCTTGCCGAAAACGGAGTGAATGGTTTCATTGCGAACGAACAGCTGATCCAGTCTGACTGGCTGCTTTCACAGGCTGTGGGCGGCATTCAGCTTCAGGTTTTTGAAGATGATCTCGAAAAGGCGAAAAAGATTCTTCAGGATTATAATGATAACGAAGCGTATTCTCTGGAAGTAGAACATACGATCAACGATCCTGTATTTGATTTTGTATGCCCAAAATGTGGTTCAAATCATATTTACAGGGACGACAGAGCGACGAGCTTCTTTGGAATCTCCATTTTGTCCAGTCAGAAGTTTGTATGTTACTATTGTGGGAATGAGTTTACGCATTAAGATTTTTTTTAGCTAAACTTACACATGAAAAAAATTAAGAAGGTCTTTTTATTCATTTTAATTGGTATTGTTGCAATTCCGATTTTTATGGCAACCTATTATTTTATATCATGGAAACGCACTGAAATAGACGCTAACTTATCTAAAAATCCGATCTATAAAACTTTTGACCAACAAAAACAAAGAACAATTTTTGAGAGTGACTCGGAAAATGTGAAGTCTAATACTTTTAAAATAAAAGTAAAAAACCAGACCGGCGAAGAGTATTATGCATGTGCCATATATGATCAAAAATATAATCTGGAAATTGTTTTTAAAGCAGGAGACGGGTTCAGTGGCGGCGGTTATAAAATACAAAACCTTGGAAACAGATATAAGATCAATCATTATTCTTACACAGACAATCACTCTTCTCATACACCGGAAGAATACACTAAATTGCTTGAAAGTAAATTGATTTTAGATAAAAGTTCTTATAAAAAAGGAGACCCTATTTTCGGATATGTACGGTTTAAATTTCAGAACGGCTACGGTTTAGAAAAATATTTTGAAGAAGGAGAAGGTTTTTTTAAAGGAATTGTACAATAATAGATCACAGCTTCATTTCTTTCAATGATGAATGAAGCAAAACAAAATAACAAAAGAATTATGAAAATCATTTGTATTGGAAGAAACTACAGCGAGCATGCAAAAGAATTAGGAAACGAAATTCCTGAACAACCGGTTATTTTCATGAAACCTGACACAGCGGTTTTAAAGGGAAACGACTTCTACATTCCAGAATTTTCAGATGACGTACATTATGAGCTGGAAGTTGTTGTCAAGATTTCAAAAGGAGGAAAATACATTCAGAAAGATGTGGCGCACAAGCATTATGAGGAAATCAGCTTAGGAATAGATTTTACAGCAAGAGATCTTCAGAGCGAACTTAAATCCAAGGGGCTTCCATGGGAGCTTGCCAAAGGTTTTGACGGTTCAGCAGTAGTAGGGAATTTTTTCAACAAAGAAAGCTATGATCTGGAAGGACTTCAGTTTTCACTTCTGCAAAACAAAGAAAAAGTTCAGGATGGCAATACAAAAGATATGATCTTCAGTATTGATGATATCATTGCTTTTGCTTCCCAGTATTTTACGTTGAGAGTGGGAGACCTTATTTTTACTGGAACTCCAAAAGGCGTAGGAAAGGTGAATGAAAATGATATTCTGGAAGCTTATCTGAAAGATGATAAAATCCTTGATATCCGAATATTATAAAAAAAATAAACAGTGAAACGGCAACCCTAATTTTTTAAATTAAGACTGCCGTTTTTTATTTTTTAGGGATTACTTTTCAAATAATCACACAAACTGCTTTTTACAGAATCAATGAGTTCATATCTTTTTCTGTAGGATGCCCTTTTTTCTGATTTTACTTCATTGATATTTTTTCTGGAAGTTTCCGATGGTAATGCGTACCAATGATTTCCCAGATCCTGACCTCCCATTTCTTCCCAAAATTCGTTATACGAAAACTGTATGGTATGCAAAAGAGAAATGTGAATAAAATGTTTTTTGTTTTGGGCCTGACATTTTCCACCTATTGCATTAATGGATTTTATATCAAGTGTTTTGCAAAACTCCTGCAAAATTTCAATTAAAAAAGCTTTGGGTCTTATTCCATTCATCAGTTTCTGAGCTTCCTTTGTAACGTAGACTCCGTTTACAACAGGCCTCCCCTGAAGACAGCCAATCCTGCACAGCCATTCATTCTTCTCATTTTTTTCCACGGAGAAAGATAGGGAGGCTACATTGCCATCAAGATGATCAATGACCAGAGACAAAACCAATTCTCCTTCTTTTCTGTATCGGTCATTATAGCCAATCACCAGCTTTGCCGGCAGCCCGTTTTTTAAGGCAAATTTACATACTACATGATCTTCTCCAAAAATTATTTTTTCAATGTGCTCACCATATATAAAATCATAGGTATCACAAATGATTTTTATTCTTTGCTCGATGGAATAGCGAGTTGAAAGATAAACTTTGAATGGTTTCAAAAAAAGACGGGGCCTTTGAGAGAGGACTTCTTTGTAACGCTCTCTTTCTAAAATTTCAAACCAATATTTGGAAGATTTATAATTAATTAAAGTTAAAACAAAACTTTTATATTGCTGCTTACGTCTATACTTACGTCTCTCATTACTGAAGGCAGTTTCTGCAAACCTCCATGCTTTTCTACTAATCTTAAACATTAATTATAAATTCAATTATGAAACAAATTAAATCAAAATTAATACGTTAGTTAATGAATTTTTATTAAAAAAAAATTAAATTCACCCAACAGGGACTATTGCATCAGACAATACACAAAACACCTATCAATTCAATAATAAAAATGACAATTTAATAAACTATCAATGGTTAATAAGTGATTAAAATTCAATAAAACGAATATGAACAATAGCATCATTATCTTTTACCAAGATTGAGTTCCAAACCCATGTTGTAGAATTACAGCTTTGTTTATTCTAAAGATAGCTAACAAGGCAGTTTGCAATTAATATTATAAGTATTTAACATAACATTTCGGCAATTTTTCCTTACCTTTAAGATAACAAAATTAGAGGTCATGATAAATATTGTACTACCCGTAGATTTTGGGGACAAAACAGAACAGCTTGTAGACGGAGCCGTAAAATTTGCAAAACAGTTAAACGGCAGAGTCTTTCTGATTCACGTAGCGCCAACAGATATTGGTTTTGCTATCGGTGATATGGGATATCAATATTTTCCTGAAGTAGAAGCGAATGAGATCAGAGAGGAACTGGTACAGCTGAATAAGATTGAGCAGCGAATTATTGCACAGGATGTGGAGTGCGAGCACCTTTTAAAACAGGGAATCGCCAAGGATACCATTCTGGACTATGCCAAGGCTAAAAATGCAGATTATATCGTCATGGGATCCCACGGAAGAAGTGGAATTTATGATGTTTTTGTAGGAAGCTTAACGAAAGGACTTACAAAAGACTCCCCCGTTCCGGTACTGGTACTTCCCATCCACGACTAAAAAAAATTAAATTTAACTGTTAATAAAAAAACCGATCAGACCTAAGTCCGATCGGTTTTTTACTATATAACCAATTAATTAACCTTCTTTTTTATAGATCTTCGGATCGTAGTAAGGGTTCTTACCCTCAGTCGGAGAATAATAGTCTTTATCTTTATCACCACCAAGAGTTACCACCAATACATAGCACCAGTAAGTAAACAGTACGCAGCAAACGATAAATAAAATCCAGTTTAGAACATTTCCAAATGCATCAAAAAAACCGAAGGCCCATTTGAAAACTTTACTTAAGAATAACCAGAAAGACGTCATTATTTTCCTTTTTTAAATTAACTTTGTACAAATTTATAAAAAATGTTTAAATTACTTTCAAAAGAAAGCAATATTTTTTCAATTCCTGTTTATATTGGTTTTCTTCTATTAGTAGTTATAATATTTAACATACTGAATTTCAACACTTATGAAGCGATTATTGCCGGGGTAACTTTTCTGGGAATTGCTTTGGGATATTTTTGTTTTCACAACATTGCGCTGAATTATCAGACCCATCTGCCCTTATTCTTATACACATTTTTTATTTTCGGACTTTATCCCGGACATCTGGACATCGGAATTGCAGTTTCGCTGCTCACCAATTCTTTTCTTGTTCTGCTTCTTACGAGTGCGGATGAAGACATCAGAAAGAAGTCGTATGTTCTGGTAGGAGCCATCGTTGCTTTGAATTTCATTTTCCTTCCTACCACGTGGCCCATGGCCCTTTTCGTGATTGTTCACGTGATTGCCACTTCTCAAAAAATAAGTTTAAATCTCTTCAGATTTCTCTTAGGAACCATATTAATTGCATTCAGTTATTTCTCCATCATGTTTTTTTTCAGTTTTACCACATGGAATATAGATTATTTCCCGTTTGGAAAAATGAAACCTATGACGGATTATATAGATCTTTTTCCATTGATTCCTATTCTGCTGATGCTTATTTATGCCGTATACGACCACTTCACAAACTATAATAAGAAAAGCCCGATAAGCAGATATAAGTATACGTTTCTGCTTGTCTTTTCACTGGCTCAGCTGGTGACCATTATTCTGTACATGAATAAAAATTATGAGTATTTACTGCTTCTGGCATTTCCGTCAAGCATTATCCTAAGCAGGATGATGAGATTTTTGCCTAAATACTGGATGCGGGAGGTAAGCTTATGCCTTATCATTATAAGTTTGATTGCTTTTAAAGCAGGTACGTATTTTAATTTATTTTAAAGATTATGATTCAGATAGACGATAAATTGATTTCAGAGGATATATTTTCCGAAGAATTTGTTTGCAACCTTACGAAATGCAAAGGTGCATGCTGTGTGGAAGGAGATGTAGGAGCTCCGCTAGATAAGGATGAGCTTGATATTTTAGACAGTATTCTTGATAAAATAAAGCCCTATCTTACACAGGAAGGCATCAAAGCCCTTGAAGAACAGGGAACATGGACTACAGATCCGGAGGACGGAATGTATGTGACACCCATGGTAGAAGACCGCGAATGTGCTTATGTAACTTTCGACGAAAGAGGAATCACGAAATGTGGGATTGAAAAAGCGTATGAAGACGGTGCTATAGACTGGCAAAAACCGATTTCCTGCCACCTCTACCCGATTCGTGTTACAGAATATTCTACGTTCACAGCTCTGAACTACCACGAATGGAGTGTATGCAGCGATGCATGCGCTTTAGGAAAAGAACTACAGGTTCCTATTTATAAATTCCTGAAAACTCCACTGACCAGAAAGTACGGTGAAGCGTTCTACGGCGTTCTCAGTGAAGCTGCCGATGAATGGAAAAAAGCATATGGCTCTTAAACAATAAAAAACCGCAGATTATTCTGCGGTTTTTCTTTTATCAATTATTCTGAAAATATTATTTAACGACTGTTGCTCCTACTACTGCAGGTTTTGCATCAGCTTTTTTAGTATTTTCCCATCCGTCTTCCGGCATCAGGGTTGCGGTGATTTTTCCTTTGGCAAGGTATTTCTTAGCCACATCCTGAAGATCTTTTACGGTAAGCGCTTTTACTTTTTCCTGATAGTTCAGGATGTCATATTTGTCGCTGCCGTCTAACTGGTTTTTAGCAAGAGCATTCAGCCAGAACATATTATCCTTAAGTTCTGTTTTATTATCGTTGTATTCCCCTTCCTTGTACTTATCAAGGTCTTTTTGCTCAGGACCTTTGTCGATTAGTTTCTGAAGTTCAGTAATGGCACTTTTCGTCAATTTATCTGCATTTTCAGGTCCGCAAGGGAAACTGATGCTGAAATTATAAGTGCTGTAAGGAATCTTATTCATACTTCCTCTTGCTCCACCACCGTAGATTCCGCTTTCATCTTCTCTCAGTTTTTCGATCACTTTGATGGTCGCTACTTCTCCAAGTGCTGCAAGAGCCAGAGCTTCTTTTTCGTTGTAAGGTGTTTCTCCGCTGTAAGAGATCGTCACCATACTCTTAGGATCTTTTCCTTTTTTGTACACTTTCGAATGATCTCCGGTCAGCTGTCTGTAGCCTGTATCTTTGAACGTGGAAGTTTTTCCAGCTGTCGGAAGGCTTCCGATATACTGAAGCACCTGCTCTTTGAAAGTAGTCTCATCTATATTTCCAACGAAATAAAACTGGAAGTTTGCTGCATTGGCAAATTTCTCTTTATAGATATCGTACGCTTTTTTATAATCCGTATTGGCCCAGTCTTTCTCCATTGGGAATAGTCCTATGAATCTCGGGTTCTTCTGGTTCATGAATTTCGCATGCTCATTAGAGAAATAAGCCTGAGGATTAGATAACAGGTTATCCAGCATCGCAGACTGCTTTTCTTTATATGCATTGAATGCAGCAGGATTGTAATTTAATCCCGTAAAATAAGCATAGGTAAGCTCCATAGCCGTTCCTAGATCTTTCTGGGAAGTTCTTCCTGAAATTCCTTCAAAGTAAGGTCCTATCATTGGATTTACACTCACCTGCTTTCCTGCAAGATAATTGGTAAGATCCGCTTTTGACAATCCGCCTACTCCTGCTTCTGATAATGCTCCGAAAGCGAACTGAGTTTTGATAAAGTCAGCATCAGAGATCAGAGAGTTCCCTCCTAAGCTTCTTGCTGAAAACACGATTTCGTCATCTTTGAAATCCGTCTTTTTGAAAGTCACTTTAGCTCCATTGCTCAATGTCCAGGTTGTTGTTCCTAATTTCGCATCCGTTTCCGTTTTAGCAATTTTTCCTTCAGATTTGAAAGGTTTTATCAGGTTTTTGATCGCTGCTTTCTCTTCGTAAGGCTTAAGATCTGCCATTTTTACAGATTCAAAGGTGTTTAGAACCATTGCTTCTGTTGGCATTGTAACGTTATCCTTTTTAGGTCCCGTGATCACAATTACTCTGCTGTCATCCTTCACCATTTTCTTAATCACCTCATTGGTTTGAGCCAAGGTAACCTTAGGAAGGAATGTTTTCGTATCATCATATTCCCATGCAATTCCCGGCATTGGTTCCTGCTCCAGGAAGTTTCTCACATACTCGTCTACCAGCATATCACTTTCCGTCTTGTCACGGTTGTTGTAAGATCTTTCAAGGTTAGACAGCATCTGTGCTTTTGCTCTGTCAAGTTCAGTTTGTGTAAATCCGAATCTCTTCGCTCTTTCCACTTCTTCCAACAAAACTTTCAGAGCGTTCAGCTGATTTCCTTCTTTTACCATGGCAAATCCCTGGAAAGCCTCTTTGCTTCTTGCATACGTTCCTCCATGATACACAGATCCGAATGTAAAAGGTGGATTGTTTGAATTGATCAGTTCTTTCAGTCTGTTGTTCAACATCGTCGTAGAAAGACCTTCGACAATAGTCTGGTTGTACTGCTCAACAGTCACATCCGGCTTATAAGCATCAGCATCTTTCATAATGAACTGAACCATAGAATTGGTAGCATCCGGATCAGTTTCTATTGCTACTAATGTTTCTTTATGGTTAGGCAGATCAAATACTTTTCGCTCTCTCGGCTTGGATGGATTTTTATATTTGCTGAAATTGTCTTTAATTTTCTTTTCAACTTCATCTACGTTGATGTCTCCTACCACTACGATCGCCATAAGGTCCGGTCTGTACCAGTCCTGGTGGAATTTTCTGATCACATCCGGCTTGAAGTTTTCCAGAACGTCTTTTTTACCGATTGGAAGTCTGTCTGCGTATTGTGATTTGTATAATAATTTAGGAAGATATTTATCGGCCATTCTTTTATCTGCCCCAAGACCCAATCTCAGCTCTTCCAGAACAACACCTCTTTCTTTGTTGATCTGTGCATCAGAAAGTGTAGCGTTGAATGCCCAGTCTTCCATTACTTTCAGTCCTGCATCCAGATTTCCGGGTTTATCCAATGGAACGGGAAGCATATAAACGGTTTCGTCAAAGCTGGTGTAAGCATTAAGGTGCTGCCCGAATTTCACCCCGATAGACTGTAGAAAATCTACGAGTTTGTTGTCCGGGAAATTCTTGGTTCCGTTGAAGTTCATGTGCTCCATAAAGTGAGCTAAACCTCTCTGGTTTTCATCTTCAAGAATAGATCCGGCATTGATTGCCAGACGGAAATCTACTTTCTTTTCAGGTAATGTGTTTTTTTTGATGTAGTACTTCATTCCATTGGAAAGGGTACCGATTCTCACAGAAGCATCCACAGGGATATTCTGACCGAATACATTTGAGGACATCAGGAAGATGACCGCAAATGATGATAAAACTTTCTTCATATAATTTGAATTTATTTTCGTGCTAAAAGTATCAATTATTCACCACGTGAAGAAATGTTAAAATTCGCATTATAGTTAAATTTGAGTTAAAATTATTCAGGCAATAAAAAAGCCGGAAAATATCCGGCTTCTATCTTATAAAATGATTGTTTCTATTTAAAGTCTGCATCAGAAACCGGAGCATTTAAAACAACTTTTGTAGTTTTAATCGTCACTTTCTGGCCATTTCCATCAATATCTACTTCAGAAGGGAATTTTAATCCTTCTACTGTAGTGTAATTTTTCACGATAACATTTCCTTGTCCTACCGTAGATTTATATAAAAGTCCCGTAGCAGCATCAAAGTAAAATTTTCCTTTTTCTGAAGATAATACGTTATAATCTTTAGCGTCAACTTTCTCTACCGTAGCGGTCTGAAAGCTGGAAGCATTAAAGCCTAAAGCTTCAACTGTGGTTCCTTTTTTCAGCTCGGCAATATTCTCAGCAGGGAAATCTGTTTTCTGTCCTGCTCTATCTATATATCCTTTTTCACCGTCAAAAACCTGACTTATTGTCTGCCCCATTGCGGTTTGTACAGACTTAAATTTATTACCCATTTTCGTAGTGCTCATGGTGATATCCATCCCCTGAACGCTAAGGCTGTTATCAATAACTGTAGATTTTACGGCTTCCAGTTTAGCCTTACCTCCTAACGCTTTGAAATAATTGTCTATAACTTCTTTTGGGGTCAGCTTAGATTTCACGACTTCCGTCTTTGCGGGAGCTGCGCTGGTCTGCTGAGCTGCTGCCGGCACTGAAAACAATACGGCACAGAAAAACGGAATGATGATCTTTTTCATATCTATAATAAGTTTTAAAGTGTAAATATAGGAATAATGACCGCAACAAATAAAACAAAGGATATTTATCCCAATACATTATAATATCTGTAAGAATACATTAAGGTTTTTTAAGAGAATAGGCCTGTGAAAAGATGATGCGGAAGAGAGTGACAGGGGCCGAAAATTGGGATTTACTGAAAGGTAGAATTTCCTTTTGTGCCTTTGAGTAATCATGTCAAGGTTTGAACCTTGACATGATTAACAGAAACACTCAGATCCGGAGCTTCCAACTTTCTTACCCTCATTAAAACAAAAAGCTCTTATCCTTAATTTAGGTTAAATAAATAGAAACTCCTTTAAATCGGGCATAAAAAAACCTCCGGTTTCCCAGAGGTTTTCAAATATTTATATTGAAATAAATTATTTCTTAAGTTCTTCTAAAAACTCGTCGTGAGAGATTTTAGTTTCTTTTTTTCCTCCTTTTTCAAGGATTACATCTTTAAGTTTAGCCATAGCTACTTCAGAAGAAATTTGTCTTACCTGCTCCTGGTCTTTCAACATCTCAACAGCATATTTCTGGATTTCTTCATCACCTAAGTGGTGGATTCCGTAGATCGCCAATTGGTTTCTTACCAACTGCTCAGCCTGTGCCAATACATCAGCATAGTCTAATTTGATCTCGTTATCCGTCATTAATTTACCTTCAATGATCTGGTATCTTAATTGGCTTTTCTCAGCTTCAAGAATTTCTTTAGCCTGGTCTTCAGACTGGATATTCTGATTAGAGAATATTAACCATTTTACTAAGAAATTTTCAGGAAGTTTCACTTCTTCTTTTTCAGTAACCTGCTCCAATACTTTATTCACATAGTGAACGTCAGCATTTTGCTGGAAGTACTCATCCAATTCAGATTTTACTTTGTCTTTAAGCTCATCTTCAGATGTAATAGTTCCTTCTCCGTATACTTTGTCGAATAACTCCTGATTAAGTTCAGCTAAGTTCAATGCATAGAAATCTTTTACTTTAACTTCTACTTCAGCATGGTGTAAGTGCTCAACTTCTTCTTTAGTGAATCCTAATTCTTTAGCTAATTCTTCGTCAGAGGCAAGAGTTTCTTTAGATACTTTTACAGAACCGTCCATTTTCAAAGCTTTTACCAATTTGAAAGCTTCTTTGTTTTCAGCTGTAATGGTAGCATTCTTTGGGTGGTGGTGGTGCTCTCCTTCAGCATCTTCTTCTACAACCTGAGAAATCTCTAAAGCGATATAAGAATCTTTACCGATTTTATCCTGAGGAACCTGCTCCGCAAAACGTCTCTGCATGTTCTCAATGCTCTTCGTAATTTCTTTGTCAGAAGCCTCTACTTTATAATGAGGAGCTTCATATTTAGCTAAATCTATAGTGAATTCAGGCTCATATCCTACCTCGAAACCAACTTCAATTTGTTCAGCGTTGTAGTCCAATTGGTTTACTGGCTGAGGAACAGGCTGTCCAACTAATCTTAACTTGTTTTCGTTAACGTAGTTGTTCAATGCGTCAGAAACCTGTTTGTTGATTTCTTCGAATGCAATACCTGCTTCATATTGTTTTTTAACCATACTTAAAGGCACTTTCCCTTTTCTGAAACCAGGAACTTGCGCATTTTTAGCATAATTAATCAACTGCTTTTCTACTTTTTCTTTGTAGTCAGATTTTTCCAATGTCACTGTAAGTAATGCACTTACGTCATCATGGTTTTGTGCGGTAACCTTCATTATTGATTAAAATTTTAGGTTGCAAAAATATGAAAATTTTATGAGAATAACCTACTTCTAATCAATTCTTAGTCGTCAAATGTCTATAAATAAAAAACCACTGAAAATATCAGTGGTTTTTTGTTTATGTGAAGTATTCTAATTAACGTGAGTTCAGGATAAGACATTTCAGTTTTATCATGATGTAAGGAAGTCAGAAGCCCGAAGAGGGAAGTTATTGAAGTCCAAAGATTGAATTACAGGTATTTTTATTAATCTTTTTAAAACGACTTCAATACATTCAAATGAAATTGTTAAGTACTTATTGTCCAAAGTAACGTCCATCTTCCATCTTCCAAACTTCCCAAACTTAGATTAATTACTTAGATTATAAGTCGCTTCTGCATCTGTTTCTCCTCCAACTACACTTCCCCAGGCAGTTCCGGCCTTGGCATCATTTACACTTTGAGGCTCATGAATCAGGGTAAGTTTCAGGAATGGAGCCGTTCCTCCAACTGTTTGTGTCACATCCCATTTTGTTTTTAATCCTACTCTTTTTCCATCTTTTCTCAAGTCACCTCCATCCAATCTGGTCACGGTGATATTAGATTTTGGAAAGTCGAAAATAAGGAAATGTTCATCCTTAGCATCAATAATTTCCTGAGTAGCATCCTCGTTTCCGTTTCTGAATTTTGCTTCTACCGTATAAGACTTTCCGTCTTTCAATGGAATAGTAGGAATTCCTCCTGCTCCGATGCTGTAATTATATTCGATAGCCGTAGCTCCCGGAGTATCTTCTTTCACCAATAAAATGATATTGGTAAGCTCTTCCTGAGGAAGATCATCCTCTGCTACAGAACCGTCTCTCTGACAAGAAATAGCAGTAAAAGTGATTAATAAAACGGCTAGTAATCTGATGATATTTTTAGTATTGAATAATGTCTTCATTGTTAGAATTTTAAGTTTGTAAAATTTTAATGTAATATTTTTTCTGAATCCTTAGAATTTGTATCTAAAGTTTAATATAAAGTTTCTTCCTGCCTCATCCGCAAAGAACCTCAAACGGTTCAGATAATCTCTGTACGAAGTGTTGAAAAGATTATTCACGATAAGTCCTGCAGAAAGATTTTTGCTGATATTGATTCCCGTCTGGATATTCCAGAGTGAGTAACTGTTTGGCGGTGTGCTCAAATCAATGGTTTTATCCACCAATTCGCCATCCACATACACTTCAAGGTCAACATTTCGGATCGGGAATCTGGTTTGTTTTAAAAACGTTTGGTTTTCTATCGTAAAATAGAAGTTGTTCCATTTTTCCTTTTTAAACTGCAATGCGTTAGAAAAATTCGGTGGCATCATCAGGATTAAAGGCTCATTATCTGTATCATTCTGCCCGTGTACATAACTTCCTTTTCCTACATAGGTAAGGTCATCTGTAAGTTTCCAGTTGATGTCCAGGTCTACCCCATACATTTTGGCATCAATCTGCTGGTATTCCCATTCAGGAAAAACGCCTCTGATTGTTCCCTTAATTCCTACAGGAACCTGGTTGATAAAGTTTTTGGTAATGAAAAAGTATGGATTTACGGAAACATTCAGTCCTTTTAAAACATTAAATTTTGAATCTACCGTTAAATTAAACTGATGTCCCTCTTCATTTTTCAATCCCATATTTCCGGTCTCAATCACCCCTGCTGAATGGTGCAGTCCGTCTGAAAACAATTCTGCCACATTCGGAGATCTGCCCACTTTTGCATAATTAAATTTCAAATCAAAGCTGGAATTCGGACGGTACTCCAAACCTGCATTGAAAGAAACATTATTATAGTTAAGCTGAGGACGTGTCAAAATTCTGTTCTTGTCTTTCTTCACATAGAACTGTGGAAAAGTGTTGGCATATAATTTATCCCAATCAGCCTGATCATACCATTTGGTCACATCATAACGTGTGAAATCATATCTCGCCCCTGCTTCAAAATTAAATTCATGAGAGATTTTGTATTTAAACACAGAATAAACTCCAGCGGCATATTTATCATAATTAGGGATCAAACGTCTTGCTTCTGTGGCAGGATCTGAATAATTGTTTTGAAAACTGGCATCAATTCCTGTCTCCAGAGACCATTTTTCCCTTTCCAGTAAATCATTAAGGTTAAACTGGTGCGTCATCAGCTCCAGATCTAAAGAAGGTGTATTTTTCAATTCCCCTCTTCTGATATCATATTCCTGCCTGTGGTTGTACTGATAACTGTACGTCGCGGAAAGTTTTCCGATATTCTCAAATCTTTTAAACGCTGAAACTTTGGCAATATGATGCTCAATCACCTGTCTCGGGTTATCAATATCATAGCTGAATTTCCCTGAATAAACCGGAGGATTTGCCGTCATTGCTCTGTCATAATCCCCTGAACTGGAAACATGTGAGTCTCTCAAGATTCCAATATTCTGATTAGTCAGATAATAATCAAATGAAATTCCTCTTTCGTAGGTATTATTCTGAACCGTGAAATTAAAGGAGGAGAAATCCATTCCCGTATTCTTCAGGTTATAGTCCGGAGCGCTCTGATCTCCTAGTTTCTTGATACTTCCTCGGGTCTTTACTGCCCATCCATTTTTCCAGACCTTCGCCACATCTACATCCAATCCAAGTCCTCTGCCATTGGAAATTCCGGTAAGCCCAACTGAGCCTTTTATCGTATCTTTTTTAGGGAAAACCTCAGGTTCCAGCACCACGACTCCGCCTATGGCATCACTACCGTATTTCAGTGCGGAAGCTCCTTTTATCACATCGATATGCTGAAAATTGTTAATATCAACATTGGGAGCATGTTCCACCCCCCATTCCTGTTCTGCAAGCTTCACTCCATTATTGAAAATAGCAATTCTGCTTCCGTACAATCCGTGGATAATAGGTTTTGAGATATTATTTCCTGTCTTTAAAGTCGCAACCCCTGAAATTTTTGATAACAAATTACCAAGATTATCCGTAGAATTTCTCTCAATTTCAGATTTATCAAGGGTTTTGATGATTAAAGAACCGTTGGATTTATGGCTTCCATGGATGGTCACCGTCTCAATATCCTGGCTATGGTGCTCCAGTGTAATTACCAAGTGTAAATCCTGAGTAACTGCTATATTTTCAGTATAATCATTACAATCAGGATGTTTGGCAATGAGTATATATTTTCCCGCAGGAATTTTGTTAAATGTAAACTTACCCTTACTGTCTGTTTTCGCAGTGAATCCGCCGATGTTCACCACAGCATTTTCCAGCATGGTTTTATCGTGAAAATCGTGAACGGTTCCTTCCACCGAGTAAGTTTTTTGTGCACTTATCAATGCCAGTCCGCAAAAGACCAACATCAGACTATATATCAATTTCATTGTCTATAGATTGATTGTGTACCGTTTCAGGTACATTTTTTCGTAAAAAATTTATTAAAAGGGGTTATTTTAAATTGTAAAAATTACAATGTAAAATGTAGGAATGACTGATATGGTAAGTGATGAGATGTCAGATGTCAGATGTGAGATATCAGATTTCAGACGTGAGACTTTTGTTGTAATAAAGTTTCGGGATGCGAGATCCGGGATTCGAACTGGTAACTGTTAACCAGTAACCCAACTCTACACTCACATACTCTCAAACCCTCAAACTTAAAAACCCAAACCTCGTATCCCGAAAAACCCGAAATCTCGAACCTCGTATCCCGAATCCGCTCAACAAGAATGATATTCCATTTAAGACCTGCAGAGACTTCTGTCTTCCCTCTTTCATCTCCCAGCCTTAAACAACGAACTCAAAACTCGTATCCCGAACCTCGATAAACCAAAATCCGGAAACCCGAAATCCTCATCTATCAGCCATTAGCTTTAAACCCAAAGTACTGAACTTTAAAATGAATTAAAGCCCATAAAAATCTATGATTTATGAAACTGCGGGAGGCCCCCGAAGTTGAAAAGTGAATTTGGTCTGAGACCATATTTTTTCCTGGACGGCAATAACCTGTTCTACTTCGTACGAAAAATGATCGAAGGTAAAATGGTACTCGTCCGGAACTAATGTATTTCCTGTCGCTAAGAAATGACAAGCCAGACAGTCGCCCGGCTTTTCTTTAGCTGAAGATTTAGCTATTGTATTTTCTGTCTTTTTAAAATTGTAGTTCTTAAAATAATCGACAGCATCGTGATGGTGAAAACTTTGGGAAAACAGCGCAATGAAGTAAATCCCAAACAAAAGTTTGGAAATAAAATTCTTCAGATTTCTGCTTTCCTTAAAAATCATGCTTCAAAAGTATGAAAATAATTTAAGTTTTATTAAACACTGTGTAAAAACTATTCGATAGGTCGGTGAAAGTGATAGTTTGTTACAGGGGGAGAGTCAAAATGCTAGATTTCAGACATCAGACATCAGATTTCAGATAATAAAGTTTCGGGATACGTGTTTCGGGATTCGAGTAGTAACTTTCAACCAGCAACCAAAACCTCTATACTCTCAAACCCTAAAACTCTCAAACACTCCAACTCCAAAAACTCTTAGCTCAATTGAGACCCCAAATGCTCCCATTCCTGTAAAGCAACCTCTAACTCTTCCTTCGTTTTATTGTATTTTTCTAAAGTTTCTTCGGAAGGATTTTCTTTGGTGAATGAAGCTTCGTACTTTTCGATTTCTGCTTCAAGCTCGGAAATTCTTTCTTCTACTTTCTTTAGTTTATTCTGAATATTTTTTTGCTCCTTGCTTACGATAGTTGATGATTTTTCTTCAACTATCACTTCTTTCGGAGCCGGTTTTGGTTCAACTTTTACTTCGCTATGAAGTTTTGCTTTTTCAGCAGAGATCTCTCTAAGGGTTTCCTTTTGTCTGTATTCAAGGTATTCTCCAACACTTCCAAGGAATTCTTTCATTCTTCCGTCACGGAATTCGTAGATTTTATCACAAAGTCCGTCCAGGAATTCTCTGTCGTGAGAAATCACGATCAATGTTCCTTCGAAATTCTGTAAAGCCAGTTTGATAATTTCCTTAGACTGAATATCAAGGTGGTTGGTAGGCTCATCCATGATCAGCGTGTTGAATGGACGAAGCAACAGTTTACAAAGTGCCAGACGGTTTCTTTCTCCTCCGGAAAGTACTTTTGTTTTCTTGGAAACAGCTTCACCCTGGAAAAGGAAAGATCCTAATAAGTCTCTTACTCTTGGTCTCGTTTCTTCCGTTGCTGCATCTTCAGCTTCTTCTAAAACGGTTTTATTCGGAGTCAGTACTTCTTCCTGGTTTTGGGCGAAATATCCGATATTTACATTATGTCCTAAATTCCAGGTTCCTGTATGGTCTTTAATATCTCCGGCAAGGATTTTCGCTAAAGTGGTTTTACCCTGTCCGTTCTGTCCTAAAAGAGCAATTCTGTCTCCTCTCTGAACAATAAAGTCTACTTTATCGAAGATTTGCTTCTTCCCGTAGGCTTTTCCTAAATTTTCCGCTTCAAAAATAACTTTTCCGGGAACCATAGACTGTACGAAACGGATGTTGAATTTTGAAACGTCTTCATTATCCACTTCAATACGTTCGATTTTGTCTAATTTTTTGATCAATGACTGTGCGAAAGATGCTTTGGTAGCACTGGCACGGAACTTATTGATGTTGTCCTCCATCTGCTTGATCTCTGCATCCTGGTTCTTTTTCGCCCCGATCAGTTTCTCACGGCGCTCTTCACGCATCACCAGATATTTGGAATAGTTGGCTTTATAGTCGTCAACTTTTTTATTGTTAATGTCAAAAGTCCTGTTGCAGACAGCCGTCATAAACTGCTTATCGTGACTTACCAGAACAATGGCACCGGGATAATCTTTAAGGAAGTTTTCCAGCCAGATAATGGATTCCATATCCAGGTGGTTGGTAGGCTCATCGAGAAGCATGATGTCATTTTTCTGAAGCAGCAGTTTTGCCAGTTCAATTCTCATTCTCCAGCCTCCTGAAAATTCATCGGTGATTTTTTGGAAATCATCCGCTCTAAAACCTAAACCGAACAATACTTTCTCCATATCGCCTTCAAGATTGTAAGCGTCATGGTTCATCAGAAGGTCGTTAAGTTCTGTCATTTTATTGATCAGATCCGTGTAAGCATCACTTTCGTAGTCTGTTCTTACAGTCATTTGGTGATTCACGTCTTCCAGCTCGTTTTTCCAGGCGTTGATCTGCTCAAAAGCCTGCATGGTTTCTGCCCAGACTGTTCTTCCTTTTACGAAATCCAGATCCTGCTTCAGAAAACCGATGGTAGCACCTCCTTCGCGGACTACACTTCCTTCATAGAAATTAATTTCCCCGGAAAGCATTTTCAATAAAGTAGATTTCCCTGCTCCATTTTTTCCTACGAGACCTACTTTATCATCCTTTTTAATGGTGAAATTTGTATTTTGAAACAGATAGTTTCCTGAATGATGTAATCCTAAACCTTGAACCGAAAGCATTGTGTTAAATAAAAATTAGTGATGAGTAATGAATTTTCGGGTGCAAAAGTACGGAAAAAGAAATGAATAGCCCAGAAATAAAAACGGGCGCCTCCAGAGCACCGTTATTGGGTACAATAAAAGGGATGCCCTGCCAGACATCCCTTCGTAACCTAAATTTAAAACTGAAAAGTACTAACGTATTTATCTAATTCTGTTCTGCCGCTATGGATCTCATTTCGATCGTACGGCTCCAGATATCATTATTCGGGATATTGGTTCCATACAAAAAATCTGCTACAAAACTGTCTTCGGGAAGATGCAGTTCGGTAAGAAGTCTGGTATGAATTCCCCGGTCTATGGATGTACTGCTGGGTACATTCAGACCGTTATTGATAAGCTCTGCTTCCATTTTCTCCACGGTTTTATGATCCGTCGGATCCCTGTACGTTCCGTAATTGGCTGAAATATGGGTATAGTCTGCCAAAGCTGAATAATCATACTTCGGTTTCATATCCGGTGTAAAGCTTACGACATAGGCTGAAAGGGCTTTATAAAAATCCGAAAGGAATGGATCATCCGTAATCTCAAGACCTGACTGCGCAAGATCCGTATTAAATATTCCAGGCACGGCATTATTGGTTTCCTCCAGCATGATGCGTCCGTATACGAACGGAAGCGTGTTCAGCACGAGTTCTTTTGAAATATAAGCCTGCGAAAGAACAACTCCTTTCTCAATTTTAAAATCTGAAAGCAATGCATCCCAGATCTTATTTCCTTCAGCATCGGTTTTCGCGTTTCTTACATCTGAAACATAGTCATTAAGATCATTCACATTAATAAAATCTGTAGAAATATATACGGAATGTGCGGCCGGCAAATACCCTCCTCCTACATCGGCATGGGCTCCGGGAACAAAAACTTCTTTCCATACAGAACCGGCCGTTTCGGTTTTGGTATCCTGCATATTTTTTGAATTCTCAAAAAATCCGGTAAGCGGAAAAAAGAACCGACATTCATTGACTGCGCACATATGCAGTGCATTTTCAACTTCCTGCGGCAACCCCATATCATAGGTATTAAAAGGTTTGGATTCAACGGTATCAAAAACGCCCAGGAACTTTATAGTCACATTTACGGAAGGATATTTCGTCACAAGCTGGTTGCAAAATTCTCTTGCCAGCATGCTTCCCCTGCTGAATCCATAGACATAAAACTGGTACTCTATATTTTGATCTACAACAAGATTTTGCACATAAAGATCTGCTTTCTGCAACTTGTCATCAGAAGAATATCCCTGTGCATCCGGTGGATTGGAACATGTAGCCATCGCGAAATTACTGTCTTCGTCTCCTGTAACTGTTCCTATTCCTTCTACATATATTCTACTGTCTCCTTTAAGTAAGTTGAATAATTTAAAAATATTAGTGGGTGCTCCTTTGTAGCTTTCATTGTTGGATGAAGGTCTGACAGATGCTGTTGCATTGATCCCGTTATTTCCTGTTCCGTCAAAAAAAATTCCGACAGATCGTATTCTATCTTTTTCCATCGCTGTGTTTTGCTTTAATTATTAAAAGTTTTCCTCAACATCTTCATGATCTGATTCTGTTTTGATTTCCGTAAAAACTTATTTTTCAAATTAACGGAAGAAGGAAAAGCAATACTAGCGTGAAAAATACCAAATAAAAAATTCCGTATTTCTACGGAATCACATTTTATCTAGAGAATATATATTGTTCACAACGGCGTAGATAACAATACCTACTGTGTTCTTGGCTCCTATTTTTTCCAGGATCCGCTGGCGGTGGCTTTCTACCGTCCTGGGGCTGATGAAGAGCTTCTCCCCGATCTCATTATTGGTGTATTCCTGACAGATCAGTTTTACGACATCTTTTTCCCGCTCAGACAGTTCGTCTTCCATTTCAAAAAGAGATTTCTTCTTGGCAGAACTGTTCATATAGGTAAACAGCATCTGATGGTCTTCAGCGGTAAAGAAAACGCCATTTTTATACACCATCGTAATGGCATCGATAAATGTTTTCTTGTCCGAGTTTTTAGGGAGAAAAGCAGAAACGCCCAGCTTGACCATATATCCCAGAATGGAAGTTTTATAATGGGAAGAAAGGATGATAATTCTGAGCTCAGGATGTTTTTCTTTAAGAATTTCTACCAGTTCAAAGCCGTTCATAGGCTGCATCTGTACGTCTACCAGAGCGATATGCGGAAAATCGTCTTCCGAAAGACTTCCCAGTTTCTCAATAAAATCAGGGCCATTATTGGACGTAAGGCAAACGGAAATATTCTTTTCATTCGAAAGCAGCATTTTGACCCCTTCCAGGATCAGCTGTTCGTCATCAATTACGGCTATTTTGATTTGGGAGTTCATTGTTTTTTGGAATTATAATGATTAAACGGCTGCCTTTATTTAAAGTACTTTTCCATTTATGGACGGCATTCATGGATTTTATCCTGGATTCGATATTCTTGATTCCCATTCCTTTTTTCACGAGATCATAATCAAATCCCTGGCCGTTGTCTGAAATGATTACCGCCATATTCTTGGGATAATCTTTGATATAAATCCACAGATCCGTCGCTGTGGAATGTTTGATCACATTGGTTGTAAATTCCTGGATAATCCTGTACAACTGTACCTCCACAAAGATATCTTTTTTCTCATATCCGGGCATTACCTGCATAGAGATATTGATTTTGTGTGAAAGGTTAGCGATCAGTTCTTCTACATACAGAACAAATCCCACCGATTCAAGGTTGACTGGGTATAATGAATGGGAAATACTGCGGGCTGCATCAATAAGAGACGACATCTGTCCGTAAATATTTTTCTTGATCACCTCGTCGCCTTTGGTATCCAGGTTATTCATCCACAATGAAAGGATATTGAGACGGTTTCCTATATCATCATGAATCATCACCGCGATTCTTTTTCTCTCTTCTTCCTGTGCTTTGATGTTTTCAAGTACCAATTTTTTCTGGTGAAGGACTTCTGCCTGATGCTGAACATTTTTCTCTTTTATGATCCGGCTGATAAAAGACCGGTAGGCAATGAGAATAAAGGATACGATAACTGCTATGGTAACAATTATAAGGATCAGCAGGCTAATATTTAAGGTTACTTCTTTAATTTGATGAAGGTATATAAAAATGAACAGTATAAAATGCTTGACAGAATATTATTCGCACTTAGAATAATATAATAGTCATTTTCTGACAGGTTCGCGATCTGGTGCTGAATAATAAAAATAAAGACCGAAACGGAATAATAGAAAAAAATACATGCATCTACGAGAAGGAAACGGTTCTGTGTAGAAGCATCTTTGATCTCCCGGATCAGGGCAATCCCCGAAAGGCAGATGATTATAATATTGGAAATTACTTTGACAATATCACTGTTGAAAGGATAATTAAATATATACTTTGATACCATAAATCCTGCAGCAAGCAGTGCTGTGATACCCAGAAAACACTTCGGAATCTCCAGTTTCCTGATAAACAAGGCGGTAACCAGGAAAAATTCCCCGGCTATGTACAGAGGATACAGAAAAGAGGTATCATTAAGATTGAACACATAAGGCAGAACCAGGTTCAGCAGTTCTATAAAAAAAAGAAAAGCAATACAGTGAAAATATTGCTTCTCTTTATTATTCAGTATACGGTATTTTGCTGCTCCCAAAAGTATGATGGACAGAAGCAGACCATAGTTTAGGAATAAAATTACTTTAAAAAAATCTGTCATTCCTATCTATACTACGTATTTAAAATCCAAGTTCAGGAATACGGCAGACAGGCGGACATGGTTTCGCCCAATCGTAAGTATTTGAAATAGTTTCTGTGCTTTCTCCCTCCTGAAGAAGTTGATGGAACGAGATGAAGATCACCGTTACCAGCATTCTCTGGTAAATATCGTTGTATCTGAGACCAAACGAACATTTGATCCCGGTAACTTCCGGATACGGGTGAGAAAGATCCGCCATAGGAATATAAAATCTTTTAAAAATTCTTTCTCCTCCGAATTCTGTACACTCGCGGAAGAACCATTCCATTCCTTCATTTTTCCAACGCTCAATCGATTCTACAGCGATATCCTGGTCAAGAATTGGCTGGTTGGTTACCGGAAGATTTGTATTGGTATTGTCATCTATTTTTGTAAGTTCACTAGAAAGAACAGCATTTTTGACAACGGTAAATTCTTTTGTTTCCTGCAGTCTTATATTTTGTTTAAATACCTGGAGCTTGGTGTACTGATATTCAACAACACTTTTATCAATATGTCCCGTCTCATCCAAAGGAAGGAAAATCAGAACCATGCAGTTTTCAAATACACCTACTTCTGCACAGATGTCCGGGTAATTATTTTTCTCTTTGATTTTATCAATCTGCTCTTTAGACAGTTCAAAGATTTGATTGGTTTGTTTGATCAGTTGGGTGATCAAGTAATAATCTGGCCTACATTTGCGCCACTCAGCGACCGCCAGTTTGTAATCGTTCTCGTTCATAATTTCATGGTTTGTTTAGTGCCATAAAATTATATAAACTAAACCTCCTGCACAAATAATCGTATCATAAATTTATTATCCGTAAAACAAATTTAATTTTAGGCTTCAAAAATCCACAAAACAGTATCAGGCAGTTTGTGATATATGACTGAAAAGTCTGTATAGACAGAAAGATACAGCTATAACAGATTTAAAAACGATAATGAAATTGTTTCCTGAATTCTGGAATATGGCAGGAATTAAAATTGAAAGGAAATGAAGAAAAGAAAATCAATAATTCCTTACCGTGATATGATAACAGCTCTGCTGTCTTTCTTTGATGTAATAAATTCTACCAGCCGTTGCATAATACTTTAAAACTTTCTCCAGTGCCACTTCCATTTTCGGATTGTACTTCAGGACATCATTAAAACGGATATAAGAAATATCAAAAGAGTTTCCGTAATTGTGGGAACTGATCCCCATTGAAGCATTCGAATTTACCCTTCTCAGCCTGCACTGGTCCTCAAGTGTCCTGGTGATGGATGAAACAGTGAAGGTACGTCCTTTTGTTTCTTTGCTGAATCTGGATGCCATCTTTTCAAGAGTGGCTTTCGCTTTGGAAACCATATAAGCCCGGCTGTAATCAAGCTTCTGAACGCGATAGCCTTTTCCACTTTTTTTTATTTTATGAAATTTTCCGCTGTTGATGTATTTCTGTACTGTTTTGGAATCTGTCAGCAGTTTTACCCCAAAACTTTTTGAAGCATCCAAATGCGACTTGTACAGCGCCGTTGGTTCTACTTTCAGTACCGACGAAAGATCATAACAAGGGACAGTTTTTTTTGTTCCCTGCGAATAATAAAAGCTATACATAAAAGGCACAAAGGCCACACACAAAAACTTTCTCATTAACCTGCTTTTAAATTACTAAACGAAAGATAAACATTTATGCTATGTCATTCAAGCCTCACATAATGCCATCCTGAAAAAATTCCCAACAAACATCAAACCAAATTATTAAATCTTTAAATTTCAGTTAAAAAAAAGTTAAAATATTTTCCACTTTAACTTTTTATTTTAAAATTTAAATTTTACATTTGAGATACATTTAAATAATAAACAACATGATAAAAAAACTTTTTGCTGAATTTTTCGGCACATTTTGGCTTGTTTTCGGTGGCTGCGGAAGCGCGGTTTTTGCTGCCGGAGTTCCTGATATCGGAATTGGCCTGCTGGGCGTAGCTTTAGCGTTTGGTCTTACCGTTCTTACGATGGCTTATGCTGTCGGGCATATTTCTGGTGGACATTTCAATCCGGCAGTATCTTTCGGACTTTTAGCTGGAGGCAGATTTTCGGCAAAAGACCTTATTCCTTATGTGGTAGCGCAGTGTCTTGGAGCATTGGTAGCTGCAGGATGTCTTTATGTAATCCTTAGTGGTTCCGGAGCTGTAGATTTTTCTAAACCGGGAGCTTTTGCCACCAATTTTTATGGAGAAGCAGTCTACAACGGAAAAGCTTTCAGTATGGGTGCTGCATTCCTGGCAGAATTCTTACTGACAGCGTTCTTCCTGATTGTAATCATGGGAGCTACAGACAAATGGGCTAATGGAAAATTTGCAGGTATCGCTATCGGTCTTGCTTTGACATTGATCCACCTGATCTCTATTCCGATTACCAATACTTCGGTAAACCCGGCAAGATCCCTTTCACAGGCAGTATTCACCGGCGGGCTTGCGATGTCACAGCTTTGGCTGTTTTGGGTAGCGCCTATTGCGGGAGGAATTGTAGGAGGATTGATCTACAAGTTCCTGCTTCAGAGAGATTCAACGGAAGTTGTAGCAGATTAATACCAATCACTATATAAAAAACATAGGCTGTCATTTTTGGCGGCCTATTTTTATGCGTCCGAGTTTGAGTGTCGGAGAGTTTTAGGGTTTGAGAGTGTATGAATGGAGCGTTAGTTGACAGTTGCTAGTTCACAGTTGTTGGTTCGAATCCCGAAACCCGCATCCCGAAACTAAAAATTCACCACAAAAGATCTCATATCTCCAGTCTCAAGTCTGACATCTGACATCTGACATCTACTTCATCTTCTTAATATCAAAAGGATTTTTAAAGATCAACTCTTCCTGTTTTCCTTTGATTTCCATTTTACGCTGTAGTAAATTCAGGGCCATTTTCCGGATAAAGAGATCTTTGTCATTCAGTTTCCAGTAAGGATCTTCATGGACTCTTTTCGGGCTGCGAATAAGATAAAATTCAGTTTCCCAGGTATCAGCATTGTGGTAAAATTCAATAATTCCACAGTGTTCAGGGATCAAACTATGGTCTATCATTCCCATCGGGAGCAGAAAACTAAAAGCATTGCAGATATAATCGCCACAAGAAATTTTATCATGTTTCAGAAATTTCTCTCCTGTTTCTTTATTGAGATATGATTTTTTGAAATCGTTTTTAAAGTCGCTTTTAGAAAGCTTGATCTCTATTTCATGGCTGAAACCATCCGCATCTATGAACAGCATATCCGCTTCCCAGTCGGCCTGGAAATAATTCGTCAATACAATTTCTTTTTCGAAATCGCAGTGGGAATGGATATAGGCATGGACAAGTTCTTCTATTTTCAGCACTATATATTACTTTTTTTGCAGTTCAACGACACCATAATGCAACCAGACTCCAAAAAAACCTGTTTTAGTAAAATAGGTTTCTTCTTTTCCGAATGCAACGGTTGTATCAGGCGCCGTCTGGCAGATAAAAAAATGTCCGCCGTCAATACAATTTATTTTTCCTTCTTTATGCATATCTGTTAAGCCAAATTCTTTGTATTCATCCTCATCATTTGCAAGGTCAAATAAAAACCGCTTAACGGTGATTTTATCTTTACCACCATCTCTTTTCGAGATCATAGACCAGCGAACCAGATCTGATTTCTCTTTATCCCGAACTTCCTCAGCATCAGCATCCTTCATTCTTACAACCACCAAAGTATCAGTCGTTGTTACAACTCCGTTACTCATCTCATTGACCATATAAGTTCCGGACCAGATATCCTTTTCTGCTTTTTTTTGAGCAGACATTAAACCGGATAATCCGATCAGTAGTAAAACTGTAAATACATTTTTCATGAGATCCATAAAAGTTATTATTTGAATTAAGAAACCAATAAACTGCATCCCCGGATATCGGAGTGGTCTATTCTTCCAAGCACCTGAAATTTATCTTCCGGGAGTGTTTTACCTAAATCCTGCGTTGCAATAAAGCAGCACGAGTGGATATTGGCCAGATCTATAATATTAACCGCTCCGGTTCTCCCTTCCTGTTCGTAAGAAAACGGATCTTCTGCATTTCGTACCAATATTTTCATCCAGTTGGGACATTTATACTTGTTATTTCCAAGCGAATAGGCCTGTGAAAGCAATTCCGTCATGGAATATTCCGAGTAGATTCTGTCTGTTTTAAAACCATTCTGCAGAATTTTCAGAAGCTCATCTTTTGTCATTTCCTCTTTTCTGCCTTTCATTCCTCCGGTTTCAATAACCGTCAGATTCTGAGATTCTTCAATTGAAAAATTAAGAGACTCAACGGAATCCAGAAAATCTAAAAGCGCAAAAGAAACCCCGAAAAGAATGACTTTTTTATCTTTCAAACGGTTTAAAAGGTCAAACAGTTCCGAATGATTGTAAAGAAAATACCCGTTTTCAGGTTTTGCAGATTTCTTCATCAAATAATCAACCATATAAATCAAAGAAGAATTCTGTTTTTCCAGATAACTTGGAAGCAGGCCCAGAAAAATAAAATCTTCCGGCTTTCCTATAAACTGTTCAAAACTTTTATAAATGCTTTCTTCATAGAGATCAGGATCTGCAATAAAATGTTTTGAAAGGTTCATCTGCGTAGTCCCTGAACTCTGAAAAAACAGATCTGTAGACGCATTCCTGTCTAAAATCTGATGGTTTTTAAACATTTCTATTGGCAAAAAAGGAATCTTCGCCAGACTGTTGATCTCATCCGGGTTTATTTTCAGATAATCCACGAACTTTCTATATATCTCGACATTTTCATACTGGTAATGAAAAGCTGCCAATGAGGCATTCAGAAAATCCTTTTCTGTCTGTATACTGAATATATTTTCCAATTTTCAAGACTATTTTTTAACTTATTACCAACTCACAATGAATGAATTACATAAAAAGTATATTTTTTTTAATATTTTTTAATCGAAGATTTACACTTTGGTAAACTTCTTGCAACTACCTATTCGGAATATGGATTAAAAACAAGAGTGAGCTTCGGTTCATTCGAAAATTACCTCTCTCAGGGGTAATTTTTTTTTGTGCCATCTTTAAAAGTTTTCAACTCAAAATCGCTTTCAAAAACTCCATAAGTAAAATAAGAAATCCAGTCGCCCAGATTGACGTACTTTGCTTTCTGTTCAAGATCCAGCACCATTGGAAGGTGACGGTGACCATAGATAAAGTAGTCAATATTCTGGCTCTTCAGTTTTTCTTTTGAATAGATGATCAGGAATTCTTTGTCTTCTCCTAAAAACGCCTTATCCTCGTCTCCGGAGATCATTTTATTTTTCTGCGAAAGATACAAAGCCATTTTCATGGCAATATCCGGATGCAGCCATTTGAAAAACCATTGTGCCACAGGATTTGTGAACAGTTTTTTCATTCTTTTGTAACCTTTATCACCAGGTCCGAGACCGTCTCCATGAGCCAACAGAAATTGCTTTCCGCCCATCTCAAAATACTGTTTCTGATAAAAAACGGTACATCCGATCTCTTCTTCAAGATAGTCCTTCATCCACAGATCATGGTTTCCCACAAAGAAATAAATATGAATTCCTCTGTCTTTCAGTTCGGCTATTTTTCCGAGAACACGTACATATCCTTTTGGAATCACATGCTTCCATTCATGCCAGAAGTCAAAAAGATCACCCATTAAAAACAAAACCTGAGCATCTTCTTTGATCTCGTCCATCCAGCGGATAAATTTCTCTTCACGCACTTTGCTCTCCTTAGGCGTAGGAGCCCCAAAATGCTGATCTGAAGCAAAATACACTTTTTTTCCAGGTTCTAAATTAATAATTGTTTTTAACACCGGTCTGAATTTTTATGGATAAATTACTGTTACTTATTATCTTCTGCGAACCATTCTCCATAAGAGTTTTCCGTTTCGTGAAGTTTAAGGTAGGCCAGAGAAACCTCAGCCGGAAGTTTTGATTTTATTTTGGCAGCTATAGCATACAGCATGTTCTCGCAGGTAGGCTGAAAGCTGCAATAGATTACTTTATGTCCTTTATTCTCAAGATCTTCGCCCAGTTCTTTGTGGGGCGACAATGCGTTAACAAGAACCGCATGATCCCAAAGATCCACAATCTCAGATTTCACGATACTTTTAATATCTCCAAAATCCACTACCATTCCGTTTTTGGAATTCTCCAAATCATTAATCACTTTTCCTTTTACCGTTACAAACAGTTTGTAGGAATGCCCGTGCATATTTTTACATTTCCCATCGTAGTTGTACAGCACATGGGCCGTCTCGAATGTGAAAATTTTTGTAATACGTATCATACTCAATGTATTATTTTTAAATAACTGATTTCCATAAAATTAGATTTGAACCCATTAAACGAGTTCAAAATAGCAGTCTACTTTTATAAAAACCATAAAATAATGTTCAAATTTAAAATAAAAAAGAGCAGGAAAAAAACCTACTCCTAATTTTGTTTTGCAAGTTGCTGATATTATTCATTTTATTCTTTGAATTAATCCTATTCTTCGAAGGATAGATCTATAGAATTTTCATTTTCAGCATGACCTGTTTTAATAAATCAAAATAATTTCTGATCAAATCTAAAAAATTCAGATTTACCGATATCTGTAAAAAATTGGTGTTTATAGTATAATTTGTGCAGATTTTTATTCTAGACACTTTTTACAACATTTCAAAAAAAATAAATCAAAATATTGTGATATATTATTTAAAATTATATATTTGTTTTTTATTACCCCATGAGTATTAAAATTGTAATGATCCGGATTGTACCGCTTATTTTGAAGAATAAATGGAGACTATAGATTATTAAGTCTGATTGCGTTTTACTTTAATTTGCAGATGTTCGGAAGGTGAAAAAGTAGAATAAAAATACGAACTATAGTACTGGTCACCCACACGACATACTCATCTTAAAAATAAAGTAAAACATGAAAAAAGCAATTTTCATCATTTTGGCATTAAGCACTGTAGCTTGTAATTCTGAAAATTACGAGGATTCAAAGCCGGTATCATCTTACACATCCAAAAATTCAGATCTGGTTACTGCTTCTAAAACAAGACCTCAAAAATGGGCTAAAAAAGTCTCAGGAACCCCTTTCGATAATCTTTACAAAGTCAATGATGATGTCTATAGAAGTGAACAGCCCGATACCGATGGTTATAATTATTTTCATCAAAATAATATAGCTTCCATTCTCAATCTAAGATCAGGTCACACCGATAATGTCGGAGGAACCAGCTACACGGGTAATCTGTACTCTGTTCCAATGACGGCCTCGTCAGTTTCCGATGTGGAAATTATCCAGGCTTTGCGAATTATAAAAACAGCTCCAAAACCAATAGATATACATTGTCAACATGGAAGTGACAGGACTGGGGTAACAATGGCTATGTACCGTATTGTTTTTCAAAACTGGAGCAAGCATGACGCTACTGAAGAAATGACAGACGGAGGTTATAATTTCCATCCACAGTATACCAATCTGATTAATTATATCAAGAATGTGGATGTGAACTATATTAAGACACAGGTATTTAACTAACCTTTTATTTAAATTTTACAACTTTTTTTGTTTGCATAAAAGAGGTATTTACAATAAAAACACCGGTATTCAGGTGTTTTTTTTATGCTAAAATTAAATGTAATACCATTTTCAAAAGATATAAACTCAGTTATTCAGTAAATTTACTCAGCCAGTCGCTTTCCAGTCTTTTCATCTTTTGAGTTTTCAGATCGACCAAAACCCAAAGTGTACTTGAGTCTACCACAAGCTTATCATTACAATAAAATTCAACTTTTCTAGGTTGTTTTACGCCTTCCGGAGCCTTCGGATAAGTTTTCACCGTTATTATATCATGCAGATAAACCTGTTTTTTATACTGAATATGATGATCAACGAGTATCCATGCCAATTCTGCATATTCTGTCTTATGTTTTAAAGAATTCCAGTGTTCACCGGCAATTTCTTCCACCCAATGCACGTACTGTACATTATTGACATGATTATTCTGATCTATGTGTTCTTCAGTTACCTGAATCTGTTTCTGATAAATTAAATCCATTGTTTTTTCGGCTTCATGAATAATCAAATATATGAACTTTTGATCCCGATTACAGTCCTCAATGAATTAAAAGTGAATTAAATTTTGAGTGTTTTTCCAGAAATCATCCTATAAAAAAGATGAAGCAGGCCGGCCCATCGGCGCATACTTCATCATCATCATTTGTGTTTTTAGAATCTACTTTTTCCCTATTATGACAATCACTTTTTTATGATATTGTAATTTTCAATAGATTACAACGGAAAATCCTTTTTTTCATCTTTACTTTTATTTTCGAGATATTCCATACTGCTGCTTTATTCAGTGATGATCTAAAAATCATGGGCATTGGCAGGGGCACCAATTTTTTTTACAACTGATCTGTATGATCCGGATGTATATTTTTTTCTACTTAATTTTCATTTCTAAAGAAATCCCGTACAATAGGAAATCAATAATATAATTAATGCACTAAGGATAAAACCAAAAATGAAACTTGGGGCAGAAAAGAGAATATTTTTTGTTTTCATAAAAGTGTTTTTTAAACAGTGAAACAATACATTAAAATTCAGTGTCATTTCGTTCTGTTCAAAACTAGGATAAATGATAAAAAGAATAAAGCGATTATAGGAGCTGTTAACAACGAAAATATACAAAACACTGAATTTCAACAAGTAACAGATATGATGTTAACACATTTTTTTCCAAAAGATAACACTTTATTAACAGAAAAAAGACCACAACAGCCTCGAAAAACATGTAAAAAATTAAGCAAAACGCTACTATATTGTAAAAAAAATGAAAAGGAAGACCAATTATGAATCTTAATAATTAAAATACATTGCTCATTATTTTGATATTTTTTACATAATTTCAATTGATTAGTGACTTCTTTTTCGTTCAAAAAAAACCTTCCCAATCATGAGAAGGTTTGCTGTTTATAAAAATTAATGGAAAATAATTAATGGAACTGTGCTGTTTCTGTAGAATCTTTCATCGCTACCGTTGCAGAAGAACCGTTCGTCACTACATTCTGGATTTCATCAAAATATCCTGTTCCTACAAACGACTGGTGTTTCACCGCTCTGAATCCTTTCTGCTGAAGGGCAAATTCGCGCTCCTGAAGTTCAGAATATCCCGCCATTCCTCTTTCTTTATAAGCTAAAGCAAGTTCAAACATAGCAGTATTCAACGCATGGAAACCTGCCAATGTGATAAACTGGAATTTATAGCCCATTTTTGCAAGCTCTTCACGGAAGTTAGCCATTTCTTCCACACTTAATCTCGCCGCCCAATTGAACGATGGCGAACAGTTGTAAGCCAACATTTTTCCCGGAAACTGAGCATGAATGCCTTCTGCAAATTTTCTGGCCTGCTCCAGATCGGGATTAGAGGTCTCCATCCAGATCAGGTCTGCATAAGGCGCATATGAAAGCCCACGGTCTATTCCCTGTTCTACTCCATTGTTTACCACATAAAAGCCTTCGGAAGTTCTTGCTCCGGTTACAAATTTCCGATCTCTTTCATCGATGTCTGAAGTCAGAAGGTCTGCCGCATCAGCATCTGTTCTTGCAATAATGATACTTGGAACCCCCAAAACATCTGAAGCCAAACGGGCCGCAACCAGTTTATTAATCGCTTCCTGAGTAGGGACTAAAACTTTTCCGCCCAGATGTCCGCATTTTTTTGCCGAAGAAAGCTGGTCTTCAAAATGAACTGCCGCAGCTCCAGCCTCAATCATCTGCTTCATCAGCTCAAAAGCATTCAGATTTCCGCCGAATCCTGCTTCCGCATCTGCAATGATCGGAACTAAATATTCCTTATCTCCGTTCCCACTTACCGACTGGATCTGATCTGCTCTCAATAAAGCATTATTAATCTTTTTCACCACAGAAGGCACTGAATTCGCAGGATATAATGACTGGTCAGGATACATTTCCCCCGATAGGTTGGCATCCGCAGCCACCTGCCACCCTGAAAGATAGATCGCTTCCAGTCCGGCATCAACTTCCTGAACCGCCTGGTTTCCCGTTAATGCACCAAGTCCAGCCACATAATCTTGGTTATTCAGTTTATCCCAGAATTTTTTGGACATTTCCGTCGCAATGGTGTAATCAATTTTGTAAGAACCGCGAAGCTTTAATACTTCTTCAGCAGTATACGTTCTTTTTATTCCAGCCCAGCGGGGATTGTTCAGCCAATCCTGTTCTATAGCATGGATCTGTTCTTGTCTTGTTTTCATAATATTTTGGATTTGTTGTTTTGTATTAAGGGGAGAGTGTTTGGGTGTTTGAGAGTTGGAGTGTCTGAGTGTCGGAGAGTTTTAGAGTTTTGGAGTTGCTGGTTGCTAGTTGCTAGTTGCTAGTTGCTAGTTAGAACCACGAAACCCGTACCCCAAAACTTTTTTGGGTTGATGATTTACAAATGCTAGTTCTCAGTCCTCATACCACCAAACCCGCATCCCGAAACTCCAAAACTCTCCCACGCTCTTACTCAATAAACGGGTACGCTTTAAAGGTCAGGAATTCTTCGAATTTTTCTGAGAATATCAGTTCATTGAAAAGCTCTTTGGCTAAATTGAATTTCCCGTTTTTGAAACGTTCCTCGCCGACGTATTTTTCAATATATTCTATTTCTTCAGCCTCCCATTGGAGAATCATTTCTCTGGTTAGGACAAGACCATTATCGAGCTTAGCATCATTTTTGAGCCATTGCCAGAGCTGTGTTCTGGAGATTTCTGCGGTTGCGGCATCTTCCATCAGATTGTAAATGGCTGCTGCACCGACTCCCATCAGCCAGCTTTCCAGATATAAAATACCTACGTTGATGTTTTTTCTGACTCCTTTTTCAGTGATTTCGCCTTGTGGAACTTCCAGCAGATCTGTTTCTTTGATATGGTATTCAAACTTTTTATCAATCTGGTTCTGTGCAGGCATATGGTGATCGAAAATTTCTTTCGCTATTGACACTAAAGCCGGATGTGCCACCCAGGTTCCATCGTGACCGTTTTTCACTTCACGTTCTTTGTCTTTTCTTACTTTTTCAAAAGCAGCGGCATTGGCTTCATCATCATTTTTGACAGGAATTTGTGCAGCCATTCCACCGATAGCATGAACGTTTCTTTTGTGGCAGATCTCAATCACTCTTTTTGAATAAGCACTCATAAAAGGAGAAGCCATAGTCACCTGATCTCTATCGGGAACCATAAATTCAGGAAGATTTCTGAATTTTTTGATGAATGAAAAAATATAGTCCCATCTTCCACAATTCAGGCCGGCGCTGTGTTCTTTCAGCTCAAATAAAATTTCATCAATCTGAAAAGATGCTGTAATGGTTTCTATTAAAACTGTAGATTTAATGGTTCCTGTTGGAATTCCGAGATATTTTTGTGCAAAAACGAAAACCTCATTCCACCAGCGGGCTTCTTTATAATGTTCTAATTTAGGAAGATAAAAGTAGGGACCGCTTCCACTTTTAAGCAACTGTTGTACATTATTAAAAAAGTAAATTCCAAAATCCGTCAGTGAGCCGGATGCCTTTTCACCATTGATTTCTATATGTTTTTCTGGAAGATGCAATCCTCTCGGACGAACCTGTAAAACAGCCGTTTTTTCGTTCAGCTGATAGCATTTTCCATTTTCAGCGGTGAAATCTATATTCCGTCTTATAGCATCTGCCAGATTCACCTGCCCCTGAATACAGTTCTCCCAGGTTGGCGAGCTGCTGTCTTCAAAATCGGCCATAAATGTTGATGCACCGGAATTAAGTGCGTTGATGATCATTTTCCGGTCTACAGGACCTGTGATCTCTACCCTTCTATCCAACAGATCAACAGGAAGTGGGGCGCATACCCAATTTCCGTTTCTCACCTCTTGAGTTTCGGGCAAAAATCCCGGAAGATTTCCCAAATCAAAAAGCTGCTGCGTTTTTTTTCTTTCTTCTAAAAGCGCTAATCTATTTTGATTGAAATTCTGATGAAGCGCTACCAGAAAATCGGTCAGTTCAGGAGTAAAAACCTCTTTAAACTGCTTTGGAGCTTTTATTTCTAATTGAGTTTTGGTTTCCATAACCTATTGATTTTGTGATTTGATGTTACAAACATAAATAAAAATTTTCACAACCAGCGAACGTTCGCTAATTATTTTTAAAATTTATTATGCGGATAATCGCATCCAATTATTTATATTTGACTATGAATTCAGAAAGCGATTTTATCAAAACAGTTTTCGGACTAAAGCTCAAACAGCTTAGACAAAAGAAAAACTGGTCTCTGCAGGATCTTGCGGTAAAGACCGGTCTGTCTAAATCTTACCTTAATGAAATTGAAAACGGAAAAAAATATCCAAAGCACGATAAGATCATCCAACTTTCGGAATCTCTGAGCTGCACTTTTGATGAACTGGTTTCTACCAAACTTGACAAAAGTTTAGCTCCATTCAACGAAATTCTGCAGTCCGATTTTTTCAAGGAAGTACCGCTGGATCTCTTTGGCATCAGCAAAAACAATCTGATCAGTATCATTAGTGATGCGCCCAAAAAAGTAACTGCTTTTATTAATGCTCTGATCGAAATCTCGCAGAATTATAATTTAGGGAAGGAACGTTTTTACTTTGCTGTACTCAGGTCTTTCCAGGAACTTTATGATAATCACTTTCCTGAAATTGAGGAAAAAACGGTAGAATTTATCAAAGAAAATGGACTGGATATTAGTAAGGATCTGAGAGCATCTGTTTTAGAAAACATTCTTACTGAAAAATTTCACTACAGCATAAGATCTGAGGATTTTGAACAGTTCGGAACTTTGGATAATCTGCGTTCCCTTTATATTCCTGAGCAGAAACTGCTGCTTTTGAATAAGAAACTTGAAAAAGATCAGCGAACTTTTATCATGGCTAAAGAAATCGGATTCAATGTTTTGGACCTTAAAATTCGTCCAAACACGTATTCATGGCTGGATTTTGGGAGTTTTGAAGAAATTTTGAATAATTTTTATGCTTCTTATTTCGCCGGTGCTTTATTAATTTCAAAGGAAAAAACGCTTGAAAAAACTTCAGAATTTTTACTCCAAAATACATGGGAACCGAAGAGTTTTGAAGCGCTGATTGAAAGTTTTACAGATTCTCCTGAAACGTTTTATTACCGACTGACCAATCTGCTTTCATCTGAATTGGGCATCAAAGATTTATTCTACCTGTGTCTGGTCAAGAAAAAAGATTCGGATAAGATCCAGATTTTAAAGGAACTTCATCTGAATCACCAGCAGGCACCGCATGCGAACGCTATGAATGAACATTACTGCCGAAGATGGATTGCTGTCAAAAATTTACACCATTTAAAGGAGAATGAAACGCTTACGGATGCTCAGATTTCGCATTACAAGGATCAGGGAGTAAGCTATCTTGTGATTTCAACTTCACAGAAAAACCCGTTTTCAGACGGCAGCAACAGAAGCTACTGTCTTGGTATTTTACTGAACTCGCAGACTATTAAAAAAATCGGTTTTGTAAAATCCCAGACTTTAAAAACGGTCAATGTAGGAGTTACCTGCGAATCCTGCAGTATTCCGGATTGTGAAGTACGACAGGCCCCGCCGGTCCGACTGGAAAAAGAACACTTTAACCTCAGTATGAAAAATGCAATTGAGAAGATCAGAAAACAATTGATAATTGATAGTTGATAGTTGATAGTTGATAGTTGATAGTTGATAGTTGATAGTTGATAGTTGATAGTTGATAGTTGATAG
>NZ_JAOAMU010000003.1:273712-588051 GCF_025154075.1 Chryseobacterium herbae | reverse complement strand
TTGATAGTTGATAGTTGATAGTTGATAGTTGATAGTTGATAGTTGATAGTTGATAGTTGATAGTTGATAGTTGATAGTTGATAGTTGCAAAATTACAAATCCCACCTCTAAATTCTAATTTCTAGCTTCTAACTTCTAATTTTAAAAAAAACACAAAATGATATTAGATTTATTTTTCCCAAACCGCTGTATTCACTGCAGCCGGATCATAGACGCGGAACTTTTGGTCTGCAGTTTATGTTTTGAACAGATTCATTTTACCCACTTTGATTATTCCGGTGACCATATCATCAAAGAAAAATGTAAACTCATGTTCCCTGTAGAAAATACGTATGCCCTGATGAAATTTGAACAGGATGGATTGAGCCAGAAAATCATCCATGAACTGAAATACAAAAGCAGGGAAAATGCCGGCAATACTCTTGCTGAATGGACAACAGAGCGTCTGGATCTTAAAGATAAAAAGCCGGACCTACTGGTTTCAGTTCCGCTTCATCCTAAAAAACTAAAGGAAAGAGGTTATAACCAGCTTCATCTGTTCACAGAAGCTTTGTCAAAGTTTTATGACATTCCGTTTGATCATGAAATCATTCAAAGAAATCATTATTCCAAAGCACAAGCCTTAAAAGACAAAAAAAACAGACTGGAAACAGTGAATCCCTTTTCCCTTTCAAAACCGATTTCCGGGAAACACATTCTTTTAATAGACGATGTTTTCACTACCGGAAATACGGTATCCTCTATTGCCTGGGAGATTCTAAATGCGGGTGATAACAGGGTGAGTATTTTGGTGATGGCAGTTGATGTGTAGGAGTTTGAGAGTTTCGGGTTACGGGCTAATGAATAACGACTAAAAAGTTTCGGGATGCGGGTTTCGGGATTAGAACTAGCAACCAGCAACTCTAAAACTCTCCGACACTCCCACTCGCGGACGCTCTGACTCTCAAACCCTCAAACTCGTACTGCAAAGCTCAATTCTTTTTCTTAATTTTCGGGTAAACTTTTGATTATGAAAAATCTGCTTTTACTGCATGGAGCGTTGGGACACAGTGATATTTTTAAGCCTTATGAAAAGGAGTTGTCAGAATATTTCAATATCCACACGCTTTTATTTTCAGGACATGGAAATACTGAACTGTCTGAAAGCGGCATCAGCATTGAAAAATACACGGAGGAGATAAAGGATTATTTAGAAAAAGAAGACCTCACAGATGTTTGTATTTTCGGGCACAGCATGGGAGGTTACGCTGCACTCAACTGTGCTCTGAGATATCCTGAAAGAATTAATTCCATCATGACTTTGGGTACAAAATTCAACTGGACTGAGGAACAGGCTATAAAGGAAAGTAAAATGCTGGATCCGGAATCTATTCTTGTGAAAGTTCCAAAATATGCTGAACAGCTGGAAAATCAACATGGTGCAAAATGGAAGCAATTACTGCCGGCCATTGCCCAAATGATGGTTTCGTTAGGTAAAAATCCACCTCTGAATGAAAGCAGTCTGTGGGCTATTACTATTCCTGTGCAGATTATGACCGGGGATAAAGACAATATGGTGAGTATAGAGGAAAGCATCCGTGCTTACCGAAGTATTCCGAATGCAAAATTGGCCATACTGCCGGATACAAAACATCCTATGGAAAAAGTACGGCCTAATTTATTATCTGATCTGATGAAAGATTTCTGGAATCTCTCTTAATATTTATCGTTGTAGTTTTTCACCGTAGCTTAAATCCCCGGCATCACCAAGTCCTGGTGTGATATATCCTTTCGAAGTCAATCCTTCATCGATAGCTCCAACCCAAATTTTCGCATCAGGATAAGCTTTTTCGATGGTTTCTACTCCTTGTCTGGAAGCAATTGCGGCTACAATATGCAGTTGAGTTGGTGTTCCGTTTGTCAAAAGGTCTTTTATGGCTTCGATTAATGAAGCTCCTGTTGCCAACATAGGATCAGCTACAATTAATGGTCTTCCTTCAATATTCGGACAGGTAAGATAATCCTGTTTGATTGAGAAATAATCATTGGCATCGTGCTTTCTGTAGGCTGCAACGAAACCACAGTCTGCTCTGTCCAGGTAGCTCAAAATCCCCTCAAACAAAGGAACCCCGGCTCTCAAAATAGTGGTAATCACCGGCTGAACAGCTATTTCCTGAACTTTGATCTTATCTAAAGGAGTTTGAATCTCTACTTCTTTATATTCCAACCCTTTACTGATCTCAAACGCTGCAATTTCACCTATACGTTCCATATTTCTACGGAATCGCATTCTGTCATGCTGGATGTCTATATTCCTAAGCTCATTAATCCAGGAGTTTATTAAAGAAGACTGTTTTGAAAGTTCTGTTACCATAGTCAATTTGATAATATAATGATGTGATGATTTGGTAATATGTTGATTTGATGATTGTTGAATCTATTACTGTTTCTTGGCAGTTGAGATTATTTTAGATAATAATTTCTGAATACTTAATAACTGTATTTTCAAAGCCGGGTCAAAGTTATAATTTTCAGAGTTTTCACAAAGCAATAACCAATATTCGGTCTCCTTCGCTTCTTTATCTGCAATTTTCAGTTTGTGGATAAAGTCTGCCCTGCTTTCAGAACTCTGCGCCTCAAAAATATTAGCTCCAATCGATGTTCCTGATTTCATGAGCTGGTTTGCAATGACAAACTTTCTGCTACTCTCAAGTAATTCAGTATATTTAATGATGTCCAATGAAAACCTGATACTTAAATCTAAAATTTCATTCTTCTTTTCCATATCTTAATTGACATTAGCACATCATCAAATTAACTTATCAGCAAATCATCTTATTTCTGTCTGAAATAGACTTCAATAGGAATTCCGGTAAATCCGAATTCTTTTCTCAGCTGGTTTTCAGTAAATCTTTTGTAAGGTTCTTTTACGTACTGCGGTAGGTTACAGAAAAATACAAACTGCGGAGACGGCGTTGGAAGCTGTACACAATATTTGATTTTAATATATTTCCCTTTGTTGGCAGGTGGCGGAGTACGTTCAAAGATAGGAAGCATTATTTCGTTCAGTTTTGAAGTTTTGATCTTCTTTTTACGGTCTTCGTAAACTTCCATTGCCACTTCTACGGCTTTTAAAATTCTCTGCTTCGTTAAAGCTGAAATGAATAAAATAGGAATATCACTGAACTGACCGATTTTATCTTTGATTACTTTCTCGAAATCACGCATGGTATTGGTCTTCTTGTCTTCTACAAGGTCCCATTTATTGACCACAATCACAATTCCTTTTCTGTTTTTCTGAGCTAGTCCGAAGATATTCATATCCTGAGATTCCCATCCTAATGTAGCGTCTACCATAATGATGACCACATCAGAAAATTCAATGGAACGAATAGATCTCATTACCGAATAGAATTCCAGGTCTTCATTTACTTTAGACTTCCTTCTCATTCCAGCAGTGTCTACCAGCACAAACTCGTATCCGAATTTATTATAAAGTGTCTGGATACTGTCTCTTGTAGTCCCTGCAATATCTGTTACAATATTTCTTTCTACATCAAGCAAAGCATTGGTCAAAGTAGATTTTCCCACGTTTGGACGTCCTGCAATGGTGATCTTAGGCAGACCTTCAAATGGATCTTTGTAGTCTGTTGTCGGGAAATCTTTAACGATATCATCTAAGATCTCTCCTGTTCCGGAACCTGTAGCTGAAGAAAGGGTGTAATATTTATCAATACCTAACTGGTAGAATTCTGTAGCAGCAAGTTCTTCTTTTGAAGAATCCACTTTATTGATGACAATATAGATCGGTTTGTTTGATCTTCTTAAAAGACGGTAGATCTCATAGTCGGTATCAGTAAGGCCTTCTTCTACATTCATCATAAAAATGATAGATGTAGCTTCATCTACTGCCAGCTGAACCTGCTTACGGATCTCTTCTTCAAAAATATCATCCGTTCCTACATCATATCCGCCGGTATCTATAACTGTAAAATCTACTCCGTTCCAGTCAGATTTCCCGTGATGACGGTCTCTGGTAACACCAGCCGTAGAATCTACGATGGCTTCCCTTCTTTCTAGTAAACGGTTAAAAAGTGTGGATTTTCCTACGTTGGGACGCCCAACGATTGCGACAATATTTGACATAAAAATGTTTAATAAATGAAATTATTAATGGGTATCTCCAACTTTTGGAGCCCAATTTTTTGCAAAGATAAGATTTTATTATTTAGTTGTTGAAAATTGAACCCTCTAAAATTGTTTACAAAACAAAAACACCTGCCTATCTATTCTATTTAAAATCATACAATTACGGATTAATACTACCTTTTCAGTTGTTAATCTGTCAAAAAATATTTTTTTCAATCAATTATTTTTTATAATTTCGCGCCACCAAAATAAACAGACCCATGGTGTAACGGTAGCACTCTGGTTTTTGGTACCATCAGTTGGGGTTCGAATCCCTGTGGGTCTACATATTATTTTAAACCATTTGAAAATCAGATGGTTTTTTTTGTTTTCTAATCACACCCTGCAATTTTAGTACTGACTTCTTTATTTGATCTTCAAATCCTTTAATCTGCTTTCCAGTATTTCCAAATGAGAGTTTGTAAAATCCAGATGGGTCACAAAACGTACCAGGTTTTTTCCAAAAGGAGAACATAATATATTTTTTTCCTTCATTATAACAACAAAGGTTACTGCGTCTATATCTTCCGGAAGCTCTCCAATCACAATATTGGTCTCAACAGGATATAACCGTATAATATCCGTATTGGCCAGCAATAAATTGCCCACTTTTTTTGCCCTCAAATGATCTTCTTTAAGCAAAGGGAAATGATTGTCAAGAGCGTAAATCCCTGCTGCGGCTAATCCTCCAGCCTGTCTCCAACCTCCTCCCATTGCTTTTCTTGATCTTCTTGCCTGTTTAATAAACTCAGAGGAACCAATCAGTACAGATCCTACCGGACATCCCAATCCTTTTGATAAGCATATGGATATACTGTCAAATACTTCTCCATAGTCCTTAGGAGTTTCTGAAGTTTCAGTTAAAGCATTAAACAATCTGGCTCCGTCTAAATGTAGAATAAGTCCATAGTCTGTACAGATTTTTTTGATTTTTTTTATCTCATCAAAATTATAAATACTTCCACCGCCTTTATTGGTCGTATTTTCTAATACAACAAGCTTTGTTATGGGCTGGTGAATATCATCCGGATTATTGACAGCGTCTTTTACCAGCGCTGCATTTAGTTTTCCATAGTCCCCGGCCAGCGGTCGCACGGAGGAAAAAGCATTCATGGCAATTCCTCCTCCTTCATACAGATAAATGTGGGAAAGCTGATCACAAATGACTTCATCCCCAGGTTTTGTGTGAACTTTAATCGCCAATTGATTGGTCATAGTTCCTGTGGGACAAAACAAGGAAGCTTCCATTCCGAACATCGCAGCAACTTTTTCTTCCAGTTTATTCACGGTAGGATCTTCACGATATACATCATCACCTAATACCGCATTGTTCATTGCATTTTTCATTGCCGGTGTGGGTAAAGTTAAGGTGTCACTCCTTAGGTCTATTATTTCATTTTCCATACTAAAAAAAATCTATTTATTAATTTCATTCTTTATTTATCTTCAATAATTACCAGCTATCAGTTTTCACTTACTATGATTATAGTAAAAAGATGATATCTAATTATAATTGGCATCCCACTCAAAATACATTTTATTGATTTCTTAATAATTCACCGCATATTGAATCTAAAAAACCTTCAAACAGGTCGATTAACAACAATAATGACAAACAAAATTAGCTTTTATTACCACTACCTTCATTCAAAATGAAAAAAATGACAGATATCTGCTATATGTTTTAATTTTCCGGTCTCCTAACTTTGCCCTCAAGATACTACCGACACCATTCGGTTGAAAAAAACACAAATAACCTATCACCCTAAACAAGCCTTCTGGCATGTTTAAGATTTGTAATTATACAATTGAAAAAAAATGAAAAAAAAAATGATTTTGATAGGTGTAGCCTTATACACCTCACACGCATCCGGACAGGTTGCTATTAATTCATCGACACCTCATCCATCAAGTAACCTTACAGTAGCTCCCACAAATTTAAAGGGAGAATATAAAGGAACTCTTTTAAGCCCAATGACAACAAACCAGATCAATACGATATTAAACCCTGCTAAAGGTCTGATCGTTTATGATACTGTAACCAAGTGTCTGAAAGTGAATAAGGGTACTCCAGCTGCCTCTCAATGGGTGTGTATAAAAACCAGATCATAAAAATGAATTGTATCAAAATGAATAAATTAAGTATTACAATATTTATAATAACAGGTGTAGTTTTATCAAAAGGACAAGTCGGAATAAGCACTTCTACACCGGATCAGTCTTCCAATTTACATGTAGCCCCTACCAACACCTCCAATCAGTATAAAGGAACTTTATTGGGAACTATGTCTACCAGTAACAGAGATTCTATTTCCCAGCCGGCCACAGGTTTGATGATTTATAATACCACTGATAATTGTTTGCAGGTTAATAATGGCACACCAGCTATGCCTCGTTGGGAGTGTCTGAATGAAGATCCTAATCTTCCTTTCGGGAATATGATTTTCGGGCGTTATAAACCTATTTATCCAGGGATTACCGGAAGTATAATTTCTGTACCTCCACCTCAATATAGTCCTACTAACACTCAGTTGTATGGGTCTTATCCTGCCAATGGAAATTTTGCCTCCAATGATCTGTTTAGAATTGATGTGGGAAGGAGGACCGGAGACACTTATTCAGCCGTTCTATATAATGTTTCAGGAGAGAGAATTACTTTTAACTACAGCAGTAATGCATTTTACAATCCAATAGTGGCTAGTAATATCAGTTTAAATAATGCTCAGGGAAGATTTATAGACGGTGATAATGTAACTTATTATACGGAGGCTCAAAACTGTTATGCAATTGTGACTTCTCCCGCTAAATGGGCAGGAAGGAAATTTTTAATAGGAGTGAATATCTTTAAAGAGGATGTTTCGAACGCTATTGCCAATGGTGGAAATGAAACAGGAAAGGAAAACCAATCTATGCTCACTTATATTTTTGAGTTTAAATAATAACAATCTGAATCTTTAATCCAATTAAAAAACACATTTTATATATTTTATCATGATTACAGGCCTGCCAGAGGATTTTGGTTTGATTAAAAAATGCACTTACAACATTCCAACAGTCGGCATATTGTTCTTCAATTTTATCCGGTTTTATTTTCAATAATTTAAATAAAGAATTAATGAATTTTAAAAATATACATATAGGCCACATCATTCAGAAAAGAGCATTGGAATCTGAAATTGAAACTTCCCGAATTTGTAAATTTCTCAACTGCTCAGAAAATGAACTTAATATCATGTACACCGCAAAAAGTCTTGATTCTGATGTCATATTGAGATGGAGCAAAATTTTAGAATATGATTTTTTCAGGATTTATACCCAGCATTTGATCTGGTATGCTCCGGTACTTGTAAAAAAACATTCTGGCTTAAAACAAGAATCAGAATTACCCAAATTCAGGAAAAACATTTATACAAAAGAAATTATTGATTTCATTTTAGACCTGATCGAAAACGGAGAAAAAACTAAGAACCAGGTTATTGCAGAATACAGAATTCCAAAAACCACCCTATATAAGTGGCTTGGAAAATATAAATCATAAAAACACTTCTCCATAAAACACTAAAATCATCGTGGAAAATGAAGGGCCTCATTATGTGAAAATTTTTTCTGATATCATTTCGAGCAAATTTCCGGAAAAGATGTCCAGTTGCAGGAATTATCTTGAAAAGAAAAAACTATCCTCATTAGAAGTTATTACCCTCAACCGCATTTTATTTCATGGTGGTAAAGTACGTAATGAGCATAAATCTTATGATGACGAAAGTATTGCCAAAATACTGGAATACCAAAGAAAAAACAAGATGACCAACATCGCAGTTGCTTCAGTATTTAAATTAAGTCGGAATACTTTGGCAGCCTGGAAAAAAATAAAAAGACTTGATAAATAAAACACGCTAGTATGAAAAGTAAAAGATATTATTTCCATGATAAAAACCAAAATATTATATCTGAAGACCAATTGATTGGGAAAAAGATGGACGACCTCGAATGTTTTCTTACTGATTACCAGCTACAAAAATTACATACCAATGAGCGTGTCTTTATCTTGAAAAAATCATTTTTTGGAATATTTAAACTAAAACTGCATATATATCTTACTGAAGATACAGTGTATGATTATGCTATTCAAAATTAAATTTCCATTGAAAAACATGACATTGCATCGGTATATTTTTTTATTCCTTTTATTACAGTTTATACAGTGATTCTAATTCTTCCTATAATTTTGTTTGGAATACCGATGCTTTGTTTTATTTAGATTTCATGATCTCTAAGAGCTTTACGGATCTTACTTTATAAACTATTTAAAGATATTTCGGTAAGTCTTTTACCGCTTGAAATAAAAGCCTATTAAAGGCAAACAGATCAGATCCACTACTTCTAACCATTTTCCGTAAAACAACAGACCGCATTAAAAAGATTCAATATTTACTAAGATATTGCTCACAAATACGGCTGTTTTCCTTCGACAAGAGAATTTATATCAGTAGAAATTATTGAGTTTCTTCTGTAATCATTGGTATAATTATCGATATAAAAAAATATCAGACCCGTTTTATCTAGCAATATCACATTTTATTTACAGTGTTATGAAAAAAAAGATCAATCCGATAGATGAACAACAGTTTAATGATTATTTTGATAAAAAAGCCGGCGAACTGCCTAAGAATTATTTTGATTTTTTTGCGAATTCCATTAAAAACGCTAAAAATTTCGCTATAGGGCCCTACCTGTGGTTTATTAATAATAGTACAAGAATGAAAACAGAGCGAACCAGCGAAAACATTGAACAGTTTACTCCTTTTAAAAAAGAAGACTGGATGGATTCGGGTACTGAATTTTTTATGAATCTGTTTCATCCGGAAGACAGAGCGTATTTGATGGCAGCCTTTGTATTTTCTGCCAACGTACGTTTACAGTTTCTAAGAGAAGGAAAAACGGACATCACGTTCAATCATTATGGCAGAATGATCGACCGAAATAGAGAATATCGCTGGATATTACTTCAATCACCGCTTCAAATTACTCATAATTACGAAATAAAAGCTTCTATAGTATTTATTCATGATCTTTCCCATTTCATTATTCAAAACATGCCATTACTTTCCATCATAGATTTTACGGACAATGAAGTTCAATATTTCAGGCATATTGATCAAAATTTGCATAAAATAGATATGGAAAAGCCTCATATAACGCATCGTGAAAAAGACGTTCTACAACTTATGGCCCAGGGTTTCAACAGTCCGGAAATTGCAGAAAAGCTTTTCCTTTCGTATCATACGGTGGAAAATCATAAACGTAACCTTAGAAAAAAAACAAATACTAAAACTTCGGCTGAACTGATTGCCTATACTATGAATCACAGCTTACTTGTGCTTTAAATAAAAACAGTGTAAAATATAGGATTAACTATTAAAAAATACATTAAAAGAGGATCTGTCTTTTATTGAATGAAAATAATTTGTTATTTTTGCAGTGAAATGTTTCAACACAAGTACATATTAATTTTTATTCTGCTGGGATTTTTATTAATGCCTAAGCAGATGTACGCGTGTGATCTAAAGTTTTCTCCAGCGAAATCTTCCAGCTGTGAAACCAAAACCGTAAAAGCGGGCAAGAAACATCATTGTGAGTTTTGTGGTTCAAAAACATGTAATGGGAAATGTAAAAGTCCTTTATGCAAATGTCCCGTTTCAAATCTCAATCCGACGATTTTCAACAAATATGATTTTAATTTTTTAAAACTAAAAAACTTTAATTTCATCTCTTTTTCACCGTACGAAACCGCAATTTCGAAGGGGTTTCTGTCCATATGGCTAATTCCTAAAATAGGCTAATTTCAAATCATTACAGCCTAAACTGTGCGTTTTTTTTCTAAAACACACTTAGTTTTCAACATTCTCAGTTTATAAACAAAGCAATAGACAGTACCGTTCCTTTGCTTTTAAAAACAATTCATCCAATGAAATTAATATCAAAAATATTGGTTGCATTTACTGTGTTGATCACATTGACAATGAATGCCCAATTTAAAAATACAAAGACAGAAACCATAAAGATCTATGGAAGCTGTGATATCTGTAAAGGTATGATAGAAAAAGCCGGTAACCTTAAGAAAACAGCTGCCGTAAGCTGGAATAAAGATACTCAAATGGCTACCTTAACTTATGATTCCCAGACAACCAATCAGGATGAGATCTTAAGACGAATTGCTCTGGCAGGTTTCGACAGTGAAAAATTCTTAGCTCCTGATGATATTTACGCCGCATTGCCGGAATGTTGTCATTATACCAGAGAGCTGAAACCGGCAGCTAAAAACAAAGATGCCGGTATGAACATGGCCACCAACGACAGTGGTCATGATCACAGTAAAATGACCCAGGCAGAAACTTCTCCTGCACAAAATACATCTCCATTGAAACCTGTTTTCGATACCTACTTTTCTATAAAGAATGCTTTAGTGAAAACAGATGCGGAAGCTGCATCCGTAACAGCCTCGAAGTTAGTGGTAGTAACCAAAGCTATTGAAATGACGAAACTTTCTACTGAAGAACATGTGGTTTGGATGAAAGTAATGAAGGATTTAACAGCTAGTGCTGAAAACATCTCCTCAGCCAAGGACATTTCAAAGCAGAGAGAGACATTTGCCCTACTGTCTAAAAACATCTATGATCTGGCTAAAGTATCTCAATATGATACTCCTATCTATTATCAGCACTGTCCAATGTTCAACAATGGGAAGGGAGCCGATTGGCTGAGTCAGGAAAATGAGATCAAGAATCCTTTTTTCGGTTCAAAAATGATCAACTGTGGAAGTACGGTAGAAACCATTGACAATAAATAAATTAAACATTCATGACATCCCGTTATGATATTCAAAACTTTAACAACTATAAATATTCACACAATGAAAAATATATTTTCATCATTTACTATAATAGCACTAACAGCACTTACCTTATTTTCATGTAAAGAAGCGTCCAATAAAAATACAGATCAGCATGCTGAACATACTTCTGCTGCTACAGAAACGCAGGAAATGCAGGCACCACAACCATCAGAACAAACGCCGGCTAACGTATCTCCGGAACCTACCAATGAAAAAGAGACAAAAATCGCAGTGAAAGAAGAGGTAAAAAGTTTTTCCATTTCTCCAATCATCAAGGACTATCTCGAGTTGAAAAATGCACTTACAGCAGATAATGACAAAGCTGCGGCCAGTGCCGGGAAAAAGTTATTGGCTACCATCAAAAATACAGACATGAAATCTATTCCTGCCGACAAACACAAGGAATATATGGATATCGCAGATGATGCCAAAGAAAATGCGGAACACATTGGCGACAACGTTGGAAAAATAGATCACCAGAGAGAACACATGGCCCCATTAAGCCAGGATATGGCTGATCTTATTGCGCTATTCGGAACACCTCAAAAACTTTATCGTGATTTTTGCCCAATGTTTAATGACGGAAAAGGGGCTGTCTGGATCAGTGAATCAAAAACGATCAAAAATCCTTACTACGGTAGCAAAATGTTGACTTGTGGCTCCGTAAAAAAGGAATATTAAGATGAAAAAAGCACTGAAAATTACAGGAGTAATTCTGCTTCTTGTTTTTATTGCTGTCCAGCTTTATCAGCCTGCCCCGAATGTAGATAAGGGGCCTGCTGCTACAACCGATTTTATGCAGACCTATCCCGATATGCCTGCTGAAATGAAGACGATCATGCAGACATCCTGCTACGACTGTCACAGCAATAATACAAATTATGAATGGTATGATTATATCCAGCCTGCCAGAAGCTTGTTAGTAGAAAAACACATTAAAGAAGCAAAGGAAGACCTGAACTTTAGTGAATGGAATTCCTATTCGGAGCGAAAACAAAAAAGATTAATAACCTCAATAAAAAAACAGATTGAAACTAAAAAAATGCCTCTGCCTTCCTACACGCTCATGCACAACAATGCAAAGCTGACTCATGCACAGATAAAAATTTTAACTCAATGGTTAGAAACGCAGGAATAAGTTTCATTTAACAAGAAATATAAAAATGAAAATACAAAAAAATATCTCGCTAAAATTACTGACAGTGATGTTTATATTGCTCTGTTCGGAAACAGTTTTCGCACAAAAGCTAGTCCGTTACGAGCTCTATGTAAAGGACACTGTTGTCAGCTACGCAGGTAAAGAAAAAAGAGCGATTGCAGTCAACGGACAGATTCCTATGCCAACGCTTACTTTCACGGAGGGTGACACTGCAGAAATTACAGTCCACAATCAGCTTAAGGAAAGTACATCGCTCCATTGGCATGGTGTATTTTTACCCAATAAAGAAGATGGTGTTCCTTTTTTAACGCAGGAACCGATAAAACCAGGCGCAACCTATACTTATCGTTTTCCCATCATTCAACATGGAACCCACTGGTATCACTCCCATTCCGGACTGCAGGAACAGATCGGAATGTACGGGAACTTTGTCATGAAGAAACATAATGATGACAAAACCTTCAGAAAAGGCATCGATGATCTGCCAACCGTTCCCATTGTCTTAAGCGAATGGACCAATCTTAATCCTGATAATATCAACAGAATGCTGCATAATGCCAACGACTGGGCAGGAATTAAGAAAAATGCAACGCAGTCTTACGCAGAAGCTATCAGAGAAGGATACTTTAAAACCAAGATCGCAAATGAATGGAAGCGTATGACGGCAATGGACGTAAGTGACGTGTATTATGACAAAATATTAATCAATGGAAGTAATGCTACAGATCTGAAAAGTGTAGACGGAAAACCGCTTAAGGCAGGGGATAAAGTCAGATTACGGATTTCAAACGGAGGTGCTTCGTCCTACTTCTGGCTTCGCTATGCGGGTGGTAAAATAACGGTTGTAGCCAATGACGGGAACGACGTAGAACCTGTAGAAGTAGATCGATTAATCATTTCCGTATCAGAAACTTATGATGTTGTTGTCACTATTCCGGAAGACGGGCGAGCTTACGAGTTTCTGGCTACCACTGAGGACAGAACCCAATCTGCCAGTTATTATGTGGGTAGTGGCATCAAACAGCTTATTTCACCTCTTCCACGTCTGAAATACTTCGAAGGCATGAAAATGATGAATGACATGATGAAAATGAATGGTGACCTGAATGATATGGGAATGAAGATGAGTCTGAACCAAATGGACATGAATGTAGTAATGTATCCTGAAATTACCGGTGAGGCCAAACCAAAGAAAAAGGAGAAGCAAAAAGAAAAAGTAGATCACAGCAAGCATAACATGAGTTCGGGTATGGATATGAATATGGATAACGACCCCAACCGTTATAATGCTAACGCTCTGGGAGATATTGTCACCCTGAACTATGCCATGCTTAAATCTCCTCACAACACAACTCTTCCTAAAGACGCTCCCGTGAGAGAACTGAAATTTACACTGACAGGAAATATGAATCGCTATGTATGGAGTATGGACAATAAAGTGCTTACCGAAACTGACAAAATTCCGGTGAAGAAAGGAGAAATATTAAGGATCACCATTCATAACAACTCCATGATGAGACACCCGATGCACTTACACGGTTTTGATTTCAGGGTCATTAATGGTAAGGGTGAAAGATCTCCGCTCAAAAATGTACTGGATGTAATGCCGATGGAAACAGATACCATTGAGTTTTTAGCTAATGAAGAAGGCGATTGGTTTTTCCACTGCCACATCCTCTACCATATGATGGCCGGTATGAACAGAGTATTTGCGGTTGGTGATTATAAGAATCCTGGACTTCCCAACAAAGAAAAAGCATACAAAGCTTTGCAGATGGAAAGCAATATGCCTCACTTTATGGCCCAGAATGATTTCGCAACTAACGGGAATGATGGTCAGGTGATGTTACAAAACTCGAGATGGTCTTTAGGTGCAGAGTGGCGTTTAGGATACAACAACATGCATGGTTACGAAATGGAAACCCACTTAGGAAGATATATCGGAAAAATGCAGTGGTTCATGCCATTTATTGGTTTCGACTGGCGTTACCGTAAAATGGGAATAGATCCCCGTGAAACCAATTTATTTGGACAGACCAATGAGAAAGACTTCCGAAAAGCAGTTAGCTTAGGGTTTATGTATACATTACCTATGCTTGTTACCTTCCAGGCCGAGATGTATCATGACGGTATTGTCCGCCTGCAGTTAATGCGTAAGGACATTCCCATTTCCAAAAGAATAAGAGGAGGTTTTATGGTCAATACCGATATGGAATATATGGCGGAGCTACGCTATGTGATCAGTAAAAACATTGATTTCCGTACTCACTATGACAGTGATATGGGCTTTGGTGCTGGTATTTCATTGAACTATTAAAGAAATAATGTAATATCCATTTATTAAACAGGGTAACCCAATACATTAAGACAACAGAATAACCGCTTACAATCAAGCGGTTATTTGTTTTCATCAAATGTGTTTAAATTCTCCAGAATTTTTTTTAAGCTTCCCAACCTTTCATAAAAAAATTCTGTCATACTTTCATACTATTCAGCACCAAATAAACAATTAATAAAAAAAGCGCCAAATAAAAAATTAACTCAAACTTTTTCAGTCTTTTAATTAACCTGTAAGTCTTGGTAATTTTTTTTAATTCATCATCTGTGTAGTTCTTCATTGGTCTACTTCTTATTTTTTGAAGATTTGGTTAAAATAGTTAAGCAAAAATAAATCTTACCGTTTTAAAATCAAGCATTTGAAGCGTTACTTTTTGTTAACTACAACCAAGGAAAACATTAAAAAAACGTTAACTATTAAATCACAATAAATTGATTAACAGGCTATTAAAATAAAAATGACAATATTTAAAAAACCAGGTTAAAATCCTACACAAAAACGTTCAAAAAGATAAAAAATCCGGTCAGGCCATTCAAAAGATGGTCAAAATTAATTTGAACATGCTACATTTTGAAATAAATAATCTAAAAGAACGGTCAATTAAATACTTTTTAAGAATATATTCAGTATGGATTCTTTTCCGATATTCATTTTAGTTTTTATCTTAGTTTTATACACCCTGGCACTGCCTTCAGTAATATTTTCCAGCAGCGAAATTTCTTTAGAAGAAAACTCCAGTTTATAATACACGCAAAACTTCAGTTCATTATTCGTTAACGAAGGAAACTTTTCGGAAAGCCTTTGAATAAATAGTTTATTTTCAAGAGAACTCTCATTGACCAAATCATAGTTCTTTCTATCAATTTGGATCAGGTTATTAATTTTGAGAAAAAGATCAGTGACGGTCTGTTCAGCATCAATATTTTTGAACTTTTTCATCTTTCTAATATTGTCCAGGAAAGTTTTTTCCGTTTCAATTTTCAGATTAAGATTCAAATGCAGATTGGTTATCTTTTCTTCCTGACGTTTCAGATCCTGTTCTAGAATTTTTTTGTTTTTCATTAGGATAATCTTCTCTTTATCAACCAGTTCTTTCTCTTTTTTATTGATATTTCGAATAATATAAATCGTAACTCCAAAAATAATACCCACAATACATACCGCTATCAGCATCAGCTTATTTTTAAATTTCTGCGCCTCTATGGTATATTGATGCTTTTGATCAATATTCCTGATTGTAAAGTTGTTAAGGGTATCCGAAATATAGGTCAGTCTCTGATTGGATTTTTCATCATTTCTGTCATGCAGTACAATTAATTTTTTACATAATTTTTTAACCATTGGGGTGTCATTCATCTTTAAATAATAAGACTGAACCATCTCATTAATTAAAATTTTATCAGATATAATGGTAATTTCAGGCTCTATAGATTTACCATATTCTACAACCTCCTTCATTTTATCATTCTGGTTGGTTTCATTATACAGGTCAAATAATTTGGTAAGATTGGCTATAGACTCATGATCGTTTTTTCTACTTTTTTTATGAACCTCAAATTCCTGAATAAGAAGCTTTTCTGCTTCGGGAAAGTTTTTTTTCTTAAAGTAATAAAATCCCATACTTCCTTTTATACCTGTTAAAAAAGCTATTTCGTCCGGCTTCAGATTCTTTTCGTTTTCCAAAATCTTCGCAGCTTCTCCGGCTTCTTTTAATGCAAGATTAAGGTGTCCCATTTTTTCATGACACCATGCAAAATTATTATGCATGGAAGAAATAAATATCAGATTATGTCTTGTTTTATCAAGATTTTGAAGAGATTTATTGAAGTAAGTTAATGCCTGAGAATACTTTTTATTATTAAACAACAATCTTCCTTTCATATGGTACAAATGAGGCAAATAATATTTTTTACCCAGTTTTTCATCAAGCTTAATTGCTTCATTCAGGAACTGCATAGCCAGTTTAGGTGATTTGTGTTCAAACTGATGAGCCAGATTAAAGTTACAGGCAATCGTAATATAATCATAGTCATTATTGTTGAGTATAAGCAGTTCGTATACTATTGGAATCTGATTGATCGCATTTTCATCGTTTTTGTTTCCGGAATTATTGAAATTGTAAAATAATTCAATGTATCTGCTGCTGATCTTATATATACGGTCGCCGGTACTTTCATATTTTTTTTGTTCCCTTTCTTTCAGTTCTTTTATTTTTTCGGGTTGATAAATAACTTTGGAAACATGTTGGTTAATCTGATTAAAATAATTGTTGGCTTCTTCTTTCTTAGAGGAACTACACGAAACAATAATTATAGAAAAGAGCAAAACAGTTAAAATTCTAATAATTTTATTTTTCATCAATGCATTTTTTTAACACTATTTTAATTACACAATAAAAATATGCGAAATTAAATAGTTTAAAATCAACATATTAGCAAAATATGTATTAAAATTATAATTTCCATTTAAAAAACAAAGCCGAAATAAATTTATTCTTCTGTATATACTCACATTTTTATTTAGTTAACAATTTAAAAGCAAAATAGCTCTAATAATCAAATCATTACAATCAAAATGTTTCATATGTTGTAGATAAAAACAATTGCATGTAACAAAAGTTAACAGCAAATTCCAGGTTTGATGAAAGTAACGATCTGAATTGCATCACAATCTAATGCTGAGAATCGTCCCAAAAAACTTAAACGTAGATTTTTAAAAATAATCAGTCAATTACGCGCCTATATAAATAAAATTCCCCCGGCCATTCTGGCCGGGGGAACTTTATCAGTTATTTTTTTGACAGGTTTATTTCAGATCAAATCTGTCTAAGTTCATTATTTTAGTCCATGCACCTGCAAAGTCTTTTACAAATTTCCCCTGTGCATCGCGGCTTCCGTATACTTCAGCAATCGCTCTCAATTCAGAATTGGAACCGAAAACAAGGTCTGCACGGGTAGCGGTCCATTTGGGCTGCCCCGTTGAGCGATCTGTTCCCATATACACTTCATTACTTTCTGAGATAGATTTCCACTGTGTATTCATGTCCAAAAGATTAACAAAGAAATCGTTCGTTAGCAAGCCGGGACGGCTGGTAAATACACCATGCTTGGATCCGTCAAAATTGACATCCAACGCACGCATACCACCGATCAGTACAGTAAGTTCCGGAGAGGTAAGGGTTAAAAGTTGCGCTTTATCAATCAATAAAGATTCTGTAGACACGCTGAATTTCTTTTTCTGATAATTACGGAATCCATCAGCTGCAGGCTCCATATAATTCATAGACTCTACATCGGTCTGCTCCTGCGATGCATCCATTCTTCCGGGCGTGAATGCTACTTTAATATCATGTCCTGCATCTTTCGCTGCTTTTTCCACTGCAACAGTTCCTGCCAAAACGATCATATCGGCAATTGAAATTCTCTTTCCTCCACTTTGAGTATCATTAAATTCTTTCTGAATTCTTTCCAATCCATCCAAAACTTTCTGAAGCTGAGACGGGTTGTTGACCGCCCAGTCTTTTTGAGGAGCCAGTCTGATTCTTGCTCCATTGGCACCACCACGTTTATCACTTCCCCTGAATGTAGAAGCGGAAGCCCATGCTGTGGATACCAGCTCAGAAACAGTCAATCCTGAATTTAAAATTTTGTTCTTTAATGCATCAATATCCGAATCGTTCACCAGCTCATGATTCACTTCAGGAATAGGATCCTGCCAAATCAGTTCTTCCTGAGGAACATCCGGTCCTAAATATCTTACTTTAGGGCCCATATCTCTGTGGGTAAGTTTAAACCACGCTCTTGAGAAGGCATCGGCAAATGCATCCGGGTTTTCGTAGAAATGTCTTGATATTTTTTCATACTCAGGATCCAGTCTTAGCGAAAGGTCCGTGGTAAGCATCGTAGGTCTGTGTTTTTTATTAGGATCAAATGCGTCAGGAATAATCTCTGCGCCATTTTTAGCGACCCATTGATGAGCTCCGGCAGGGCTTTTGGTAAGCTCCCATTCGTTTTCGAATAAGTTTTTAAAGAAGTAATTGCTCCATTCGGTCGGTGTTTCAGTCCAGGTTACTTCCAGGCCACTGGAAATGGCATCTGTTCCTCTTCCTGACTTATAATTACTGCTCCATCCTAATCCCTGAAGTTCAATTCCTGCGGCTTCCGGTTCTTTTCCTACGTTGTCCGCAGGTCCGGCACCATGTGTTTTTCCGAAAGTATGTCCACCGGCGATCAAAGCTACCGTTTCTTCATCGTTCATCGCCATACGTCCGAAAGTATCTCTGATATCTTTAGCAGCTGCGATAGGATCCGGATTTCCGTCCGGTCCTTCAGGATTTACATAAATAAGTCCCATCTGTACGGCCGCAAGCGGTTTTTCAAGATCTCTGGAGTGAATATCACCATCTGCATTATCATCGGTAGGAAGAACACCATGTTGCTCAGCTACTCCTTCTGATCCGTGTGCATAACGTAAGTCGCCACCCAGCCAGGTTTTTTCCGAACCCCAATAGATATCCATATCCGGCTCCCACACATCTTCACGCCCACCTGCAAAACCGAATGTTTTAAAGCCCATAGATTCAAGAGCGATATTTCCGGTAAGGATCAAAAGATCTGCCCAGGAAATTTGCTTCCCATATTTTTGTTTGATAGGCCATAATAGTCTTCTCGCTTTATCTAAACTTACATTATCCGGCCAGCTATTTAAAGGGGCAAAACGCTGCTGTCCCGCGCCGGCTCCTCCTCTACCATCTCCTACACGGTAAGTCCCTGCACTGTGCCAAGCCATACGGATAAACAGAGGACCGTAATGCCCGAAATCTGCAGGCCACCAGTCCTGAGAATCTGTCATTAAAGCATGAAGATCTCTTTTTACGGCTTCAAGGTCTAGGCTTTTAAATTCTTCAGCATAATCAAAGTCTTTGTCCATAGGATCTGAAAGTGACGAGTGCTGGCGCAGAATATCTACTCTCAGCTGCTCGGGCCACCAGTCAAGATTTTTGGTTCCTCCACCGGCTACGGCTTCTTTTTTCATTGTTCCGTTATGAAACGGGCATTTACTGATGTCATTTAAATCATTTTCCATTGTCGTTTAATATTTTTTATGTTGATTAATACAGTTTATTCTTAAAGACTTGACAAATCTACAAAGCCTGCTTTATAAATACAATCTATTAATTTTAATTTAAACAATAGTTAAAAACTATAATTAATTCCGTTTTACAAATTCTCTGACTACATGATCACAAAAGGCATAATAATGCAATTAAGTTAATAAAAATTCAAGAACAACCGTGTAAAAAGCAAGAGCAAACAGGCATATTTAGAATGATTCAAATGAAACCCATACTAGTTGATACTTATTATCATCAACAATCACTAAATTTGAGAGTTAGACATTTTTGAAATCAGAAATATATGATCTAAAACTATACAAAAAGTGAATTTTTCAGATGAATTTGAGAATGTAATACCTGCTCAATGATATTGCACAAATTGACCCATTCATTGATTTTAACAACTACATTATGGCAACAGAAAACATGGATTATAAGGATAAAGGATTCTTAACATCAGATATATTTATGCAGCTGGCATTCCATTACATTAATGAAGAATTAAAAAAAAACTGAATATATCTTTACAAAGAAAAAAGAGCTTCAGGAATATCACAGGATGGCAATAAATGGTGAGATGGCAGGTTGGTTTGCTTTCCTTTGGGATACCTATATATCAGACTCTTCGGAAGAACAGACCATGATTCAAATCCTTCAAAACGTAAAAAATATCATTCAAAATAAAGGAAGCTATATTACATTGATTGAGCTACAATCCATTCCTACTAAAGATGAAGATTTTAAGAGATTTTATAACAAACCTTTCCCCACAGAAGATCTAGAAAAAATAATAAATGCCCTTATAAAAATGTTAGAAGGAACCTGGGATTTAACGAATTATGACATGTACATTAATTACTATTATTCGCGAGTTATCGTAATACCACACTCATCATAGAAACAGCAAAAGTTACAGGATAGAAGAATATAAAGATGGAATCTTATCTAAAATTTCTTATTTTTATAATATAAACAAGAATTCGATATGAAAAAAATAGTGGTTATCCTTCTCGTAGCATTTATCATCATTCAGTTTTTTCCCATCGATAAAACCAATCCACCTCCTACTCCGGGAATGGATTTCCTGAAAATAAAAAATACACCGGAACCTATTGCAAAAATCATCAGTACCTCTTGCTACGACTGCCATTCCAACGAAACTCAGTATCCGTGGTATGCTAGTATTTCACCGGCTTCATTGTTCGTTAAAAATCATATAAATGAAGGCAGAAAACATCTTAATTTCTCTACCTTTGCTGTATATGAACCGAAGCAACAGGCTCATAAACTGGAAGAATGCATAGAAATGGTGGGGAAAGAAGAAATGCCACTGGAATCGTATTACGTGGGACATCAGGATGCCAAACTAACCTCTGAACAGCGTAAAGAACTCGTGAAATATTTCAAAAAAGTAAAAGAAGACACCGAAAGGAAAATGTTATTTTAATATCAAAATCATGCTGGAGAAATGGGAAGATCAACATATTGTATTTTTTGACGGCGAATGTGGCGTCTGTAATTTTTGGGTGCAGTGGGTTCTCGAACGGGATAAGAACAACCAATTTATGTTTGCGTCGTTACAATCTGGTTTCGGACAGAAGTTTCTGGCTGAAAGAGGTCTTGAAACAAAAGTTTTTAATACACTCTATCTCTGGAAGCCCGGACAATATTACTATACGAAGTCTCGGGCGGTTTTGCAGATCGCGAATATTTTAGGCGGTGTTTATAAACTGGCCGCTATTGGAAGAATTGTACCTGCATTTTTAAGTGATCAGGTGTATGACCTTGTTTCCAGAAACAGAATGAAGCTGGCGAATCAGAAATGTTTTCTTCCGGATCGGGAGCAAAAGAAAAAATTTATTGAGGTTTGAGGATTTAAATTTTAACCACAGACTTCAAAGATTTTCACAGATGATTGCGGATAGACTGTGTTATGATTTTGGCTAAAGCCAATTGATTTTTCTTAAAACGACAAACGGGCTAAAGCCCGTTCCTATTGAATATTTCTATCATAAATAAAAAAAGCAAGGATAAATTACCCTTGCTTTTGTTTTTACATCATTAGGTTCTATTGGTTCAGGGACCATATTGAATAGCTGTTCGGTGGACACTGGATTTTCACCCACTTATCGCCCTGTGTCGTTGGATACCAGCTTGAATGACCTGTAAAATCTTTCATTTGCTTGCTGCTCCAATTGGTTTCTACCCATCTTTCCTGCCAGCTTGTCGAATTGTTGATATAAACAACGAGTCCTGGATTTCCGTTGTAGCCGTTACGTCTTGCAATATATTCGTCATTATCGGTGTAGAGGATTGAAGTGGTTCCGGTGGCTTTGTTGTTGTGGATCCAGATCAGGTTGTTCAGTTTTTCTTTATTCAGCCATTCTTCATAGTCCCGGTAAAAAATGGTAGGATAGCCTTCATGCGTAAGAATATAGGCGTAGGCCGGCATTTTATTGTTGATGATATCCGTATCATGATTGGCTACGAAAGTCACAGCTTTGTAAGGATTTCTTTTCCACATCATGTCATCATTCAGTACATTTAAATTTCCGTTATCAAAAGCTTCATCCATTTTATAGTAGGCTGCGAAATCGAAAACAGAGCTGTTGGCATTATTCGCCCACCATTCCAGTGTATTGACATTTGAATCCCACAGTTCACCCACGGAAAATCCACCCACATTGCTATTCCAGGAATTGACTACCCAAGGTCCGAAACCTTTTACGTAATCAAATCTCCAACCGTCAAATTTCATGACATTTTTATAATATTTCCCTACAGAATCATCTCTTCCCCAAAGCCAGTCCTGCACATTAGGGTTTGCATGGCACAGATCCGGAAATCCTCCGAAGGCGCCTTCATCATTATTCCCGTAAGAATTTTTGTAAAAGTCATTATAACTTCTCGGAAATTTCCCTGAAGCTATTGCTGAGAAATCCGTCCATGTATTGGTTCCAGTGAAAGGATTCGCCTGAGACTGTCCGCCACTGTTGTGATTGATGACAATATCCGCATAAACCTGCATATTTTCAGCGTGAGCTTTTGTAATTAAAGCTTCCAGCTCGGTCCGGGATCCAAACCGTGTTTCTACACTTCCGTTCTGATTAAAATTTCCGAAATCATAATAATCAGTTGGATCATATCCCATTGAATAGGCTCCGTTTTGAGCTTTTGATGCGGGAGGAAGCCATACTGCCCCGATTCCAGAATCAGACCAGGCGGTCAGTTTATCTTTTACAACATTCCACCAGATACCACCTTCGGGAACATCCCAGTAAAATCCCTGCATCAGCACTCCGCCTCCGGGACCGGATACAAATTTTCCGGATACTGATCCGCTTCCGGTACTGAAGGGACGGCCGTCATGCGTGGTAACATTTACGGTTCTCGTATGAGACTCTAATTTTCGGGGATTTTCATTGTCGTTTTCATCATTATTCCGACAGGCATTAAAAATTGTTAAAACCAGCATCGAAACGAGAAAATGTGTTTTTTTCATTCTAGTATTTTAATTATTAACCTATTAACTAAATTACAATTTTATTAAAACAAATTCTATAAAACGTGAAATATTTTCATTCCCACTAAAAGATCTTCGCAAAAGACTGCATAAATATTTCATTAAAATATCATAAACTTTTAATATTTTCAAAACAATTTTTCTTTTAATCCATATATTTGCATATTATGGAATATAACACCCAAAGAACTCAGCTTCATATGCCGGAATATGGCAGAATCATACAGCAGCTGGTTGAACGCTGCAAAGAGCTCCCTACCAAAGAGGAAAGGAGTGAAATGGCTATGGCCATTATCGATTTTATGGGTCAGAGAAACCCTCAACTCCGTGACGAAGAAAATTATAAACATAAACTTTGGGATCATCTTTTCATTTTAGCAGAATATGATCTTGATGTAGACTCCCCATATCCTTTCCCTACCAGAGAACAGCTGGCAGAAAAACCTAAAAGAATGGAATACCCTAAACTTCAGGGTGATTTTAAGTTTTACGGAAAAAGTATCCTTCAACTGATTGATAAAGCCATCGAACTGGAACCCGGCGACGAAAAAGAAGCCCTGATCGAAGTGATCGCGAACAATATGAAGAAGTCTTACAATGTCTATAATAAGGAACATGTAACGGATGACGTGATTTTCCGTCACCTGAAAGAACTGTCTGAAAACAGGCTGGACCTTACGGGAATAGAATCTCTCGAAAAGAGCAAGATCTACTACACCAGTAACAACAATAGCCGAAACAACAACAGCAACAGCAATAACAGCCGAAACAATAATAACAACGGACGAAACAACAGCAATACTAGTAACAACAAAGACCAGACTAATAAGAGAAGGCATAACAACAACCATAAAAACAGAAAGTAATGAGTGGAACATTTCAGATAAGGGGAGGAAAAAGGCTGCATGGGGAAATCACTCCACAAGGGGCTAAAAATGAAGCTTTACAAATTTTATGTGCTGTCCTGTTAACAGATGAAGAGGTAAGAATCAAAAATATTCCGGACATTCATGATGTAAACAGACTGATTGAAATTTTGGGTGACTTTGGTGTAAAAGTAACTAAAAATGGCCAGGGCGATTTCACATTCAAAGCCGATAAGGTCAATTTCGATTATATAAAATCAGACGAATTTAAAAAAGACGGTGCTAAACTGAGAGGTTCCATTATGCTGATGGGTCCGATGCTTGCCCGTTATGGTGAGGCTTATATGCCAACTCCGGGTGGTGATAAGATCGGAAGAAGAAGACTGGACACGCATTTCCAGGGACTTGTTGAACTGGGTGCTGAATTCAATTATGATGAAGAGGAATATTTCTATTCATTAAAAGCTAAAGAGCTTAGAGGAAAATTTATTCTTCTGGAAGAAGCTTCTGTAACGGGAACAGCGAATATTGTAATGGCTGCTGCCCTTGCCAAAGGAAAAACAAGAATTTATAACGCTGCCTGCGAACCTTACCTTCAGCAATTATGCAAAATGCTGAACAGAATGGGGGCGAATATTTCAGGAATCGGTTCCAACTTAGTTACCATTGAAGGGGTAGAACATCTTCGTGGTACGGAACATACGATGCTTCCGGACATGGTAGAAATCGGATCATGGATAGGTCTTGCCGCCATGACCAAATCTGAAATCACCATTAAAAATGTAAACTGGAGCCAGCTTGGCGTTATTCCAAATACATTCAGAAAATTAGGAATCCAACTTGAACAGAGTAATGATGATATCTTCATTCCTGCTCAGGAAAATTATAAGATCCAGAAATTCATCGACGGATCTATCCTTACCATTTCAGATGCTCCTTGGCCGGGATTCACACCGGATCTATTGTCTATTATCCTGGTAGTAGCTACTCAAGCGAAAGGAAGTCTTTTGGTTCACCAGAAAATGTTTGAATCCAGATTATTCTTTGTAGATAAACTGATCGACATGGGAGCACAGATTATTTTATGTGATCCGCACAGAGCAACAGTAATCGGACTGAACCAGGAAGCTCCTTTAAGAGGAACAACCATGGTTTCTCCGGATATCAGAGCAGGAAATGCACTTCTTATCGCAGCTCTTTCTGCGGAAGGAAAATCGATCATCCACAATATTGAACAAATCGACAGAGGGTATGAAAATATTGACGGAAGACTGAAAGCGATTGGTGCTGATATTGAAAGAATTTAAGAATACATTTATTCCCATAAAAAAGCGTTCAAAGTAATTTTTGAACGCTTTTTGTTTTTTCAGAATGGATGACTACCAGCCGCCGCCTCCACCACCGCCGCCGCCGCCTCCGGAGAATCCACCGCCACCGGATCCACTACTGGAACTGGATGGTTTGGTAGATGCAGACTGTATGGACTGCGTAAGACTTGAGTTCAGCGTATTCCCGAAAGCATAATGATTCATTACGCCTCCGTAATACCACGTATTATTATATTCAGCTGATGTTCTTTTCAGCAGGTCATCAAATTTCTGCCCCCAGATCTGGTCCACTCCCATCACCATGGCAAAAGGAAGCAAGGTTTCGAAAACCTGCGGGGTCATCTGAGGAGGATTATGGAATTTCAGCTGCTCGTTCTCAGCGGCACCCATATACATTTTGAAACCGTCTATCAGAGATTTTTTTCTCAGCTTTTCTTTCGATGGCTGTTTTATTAAGTACTGATACAGCACCATCACGGAAAACCCAAGGGTAAGAAAAATATAGCAGACACTAAAATTGATACTTTCAGCACCTGTCCCTTCCTGAGAAATAATCCCTCCAATTCCTAAGGCAATACTTAGGGGAATAGGAACCAAAAACAGGAGCTTCCATGATAATTTCTTGGCTAAAAATGCAATTAAAAGAAATGCAATAAAAAGAATAATATACAAAAGGACTCCGGCAAACACTCTTTCAGCCTCCGGTAATATTTTAAAGCTTACCAATAAACCAAGGCCGTACACCAGAGTGATCATCAACCATGGCAATACCAATTTTTTGGTATTATTTCCTTCATTTAAAAAGTCTTCGTGCTGAAATTTGAGCGTTTCTTTGAAGTTGAGGACTGCTGTTTCAATTTTTGAATTGTATTTTCCGTCAAACTTAATGGAATCTTCATACTGCGAAAAGAGGCTGTTCATCAGATTGATCTCTTCTTTAGAAAGGGATTCATCCGCAGGTTTCAGTTTTTGCAGTGTAAATGTTTTGGTGTTGAAAAATCCCAGCAAACCGGAATCTTCGCCTTCAATAATCTTTACATAGCCTTTTATGGCAAGATTTACAACGCCAGCGGTAAGGTATTTATTTTTAAAACTTTCGGAATTGATGTACCCTAGAGAAGCCGGTGAAAGATTTTCGGGAACATTGAATTGCGGATAAACCGTTGGGGTTTCAGGATCTACGCCGTATTTTCTCCATGTTGAATAGAGATACAGCAGCAGTCCCAGGAATATGATACATGCGCCAATCAGAATTCCATACTTTTCAGAGAAAGTCGGTGGTGGTGGCGGTACCATAATTCCTTTTTTAAAACCTACCGCAACAGTAAGACCTTCATTCGCTTTAAGGCCTGACGCATTCCATTCTATGGATTGATCTGACAATACTTTAACCGTACAGTTCTGGCTATTGCTGCCATACTCCCCGGTGTAGCAAGAGTTTTGGATGATTCCGGCACCTTCCGGAAGCGTTACTTTTGCCGAAATAGAATCTACATCAAAATCCCAATACGTTCCATTGACATTCCAATAGAATTCATCGTACTTCGGAAAAAATCCGATCTGGTTTTCTGTTTTATATTTTATTTCATAGTTGTAAGTTCCGGGATCAAGAATGATATCTTTGTTTCCGGCGTATATTTTCAAATAGCCGTCTCCTGTCTCTTCATGGTAGTTTTCATCGATCCCGTTTTTTTTTACAGAAATAATGTCGTACCGTACCCTTTGCGTTTTATTATTCAGATTTCTGGATAAAGGAAGAGCCCGGAAAATTCCTCTTTTAATATTATTTCCGAGGCTGTATACTTTAATGTTTTCCGTAACCGTAATTCCAGAATTTTTATCTACCTCAATATCCGAGTGGAAAGAAATAATTTTTTCCGGCCCGATAATAGACAGCTGATCTGCCCTGGCCAATTCATTCTGAGCAAAGGCGATGAAAAAAAACTGAAGAAAGAAAAGCAGTAACCACTTTTTCATTTCCTAGAATTTTACGGTTGGAACTTCTCTTTCTGCAATATTATCCAGTTCGAAGAACGGTGATTTCTCAAATTTGTACATATTCGCGATGATATTGCTCGGGAAAGATTCTACCAGTGTATTGTTCTCACGGACCGTACCATTATAATATCTTCTTGATTTCTCCACATCATTTTCTATGGAAGTAAGTTCGCTCTGCAATTGTTGAAAGTTCGTGTTAGCTTTCAGATCAGGATACTGTTCAGCTACCGCAAATAAATTCATCATCGCTTGGTTCAGGTTTTTCTCTGCAGCTTCTTTAGACTGAACAGAATCGGCACCTACAGCCTGAGTTCTTGCCCTGATCACACTGTCAAGGGTCTCACGCTCGTGGGTTGCATAGCCTTTCACCGTTTCCACAAGATTGGGAATAAGGTCATGACGTTTTTTAAGCATTACATCTATGCTGCTCCACGCTTCCTGAACGAGATTTCTCAGTTTGACAAGTCGGTTGTAAATTGATACTGCGTAAAGCGCAAACACAACAATTAAAGCAATAATAATAACTATGGTCATAATTTTTTATTTTGTATGCTTTAAAAGTAGTGTTTTTTTAAATTTGAATCAGAAATTAAAAAGTTGGATAAAAATATTTTAGTAGATTTTCTATAAATTTTATTGTTGGGAACAAAAAAAGTACCCGGAAAACCGGATACTTTCTGTAATTAAAACTATATGAATCTCCCCTAAAAATACTTACGGCAGTGGTATTCCACCATGGTATTTAAAAGTTTATTTTTATTCAGATAAAACTCCAGGTTCTGGTAGTCCTCTGAACTTACATTAATATACAATTGTACCGAACCAAAACTGTTTCCATTCACATATTCTACATTCGCAGACAACACCCTGTGGCATATCCCAAACTGATTATAAATGGTATTCATCAAATGCTCAAATTTCATTTTGCCATTCAATTCTATTTCCAGTATCAGTTCTTTTTTAGGCAGTCCAATGGTAGTATTGGGTATTATCTGCAGCGTAGGATTAGGTGTAATCATCACTAAATAATTTTTTGGTTAAACATTTTCTAGATCATGGTTGCTTTCTTGCGTTAAATCTTTGACAAAAATATAAAAAATTATTAGTCCACCAAATTAGTAGACTAATAATTTTAAATTTTAACATATTTATTTTTCAATCCGGGAAATAAGGAGAATATATACTGAACAATCTTTGTGCTTATTTGTCTCTCGCTGATTGAACTGATTGTGCAGATTTTTTTAAACATTCAATCAAACCACTGCGTAAAATCAAAAAAATAGGCTCTGCGTTGATACTTTCGATATTGGTTTAAACATTTTAATCATCGCAAGGATAAACAAAGTTTTTTTGAAACGAAGCTATTTTGATAAAGATAAACAAAGGCATTTCATTTAAGAAAGTAAAACAATACCAAGCAACTCATTCTTTCTTTTGAACAGAGTAAAACCAAAATTTCAGGGCTGAAATCATAGTATTTCGGAAATAAGTGAAACGCCTTTGTTTATCTTACTGTAAAGAAAATTAAATCAATTCTTTGTTTTTCTTTGCGTTTAACAAATTTTTATTTACGAGACTTTATTTACAACTCCCTACTCTTTCCAGTTTTTCAGAAGCTGCCAATCCATTGGGGTTGCATCCCGGTTTTCCTTCCGGTACTTCCAAATTTTTCTTTTTATAAAATTCAGTCCAGAATGCATTGATCTTTCCTGTTTTCGGATCAATAAATGTCATGGGTTCCAATTTGAAGATATTATTCTCACGAAACGCTCTCTCTATATAATCTGAACAGTAGTAAGAATTTTCGTCTAAAATATAGTTGAAGTTATAAGGTTTTCCCAGCATGGTCTCTGCTTTTTTAAGCGCTGCCGGAACAGATTTCTGATATTCAGGTTTCAACCGGTAAATCACAACTTGTTGTCCGTCATCAGACTGATCTTTAAGAAAAGAAGCAAGCTCCTGTTTTTGGGAACCTCCTTTTGGTGCGGCATGGAGCACATACCAATGATTATTTTCTTTTTCTGCAATCCCGATATGATCAAACGATGCTTCTTTTTGTTTTTGAGTGACATTATTAATTGCTCCTGAAAGTCCGGTTTCTTTCGCCGTCACAAAAAGCAGGTCTCCGTTTTTTAAAGGTCCGGCTTTGGGATGTGGCGCACAATACTGCAGCAAAAGCGTTACAGCAAAGCAAAGAACATAGGTAAATATCTGTACCGTTTTGTTCAACGGATCTTTATTAACTTTAATCATATTACATTATCATTGAGCGGTCAAATTTACAAATTGTATTCATAACAGGTATGTGAAAATACTTAATTACCTTTGCAGGACAGCAATAAAACCAGATTTCTATGCCTCATATCCTACTCGTTGAAGATGACAAAAGACTTTCGCAGCTGATTGCGAGAGGACTGATGGAAAATGATATGGAAGTCAATACGGCTGCTGACGGTGAAACAGCCCTGAAGCTTACTGGATTGCTGAACTTTGACCTCATCATTACAGATATTATTCTTCCTGTGAAAAACGGTCTGGAATTTTGCAAAGAAATCAAGATACTGAAACCTGAAATTCCTGTCATTATGCTAACCGCGCTGGGAACTACAGATGATAAACTGGAAGGTTTTGATTCGGGGGCAGATGATTATCTGACCAAACCTTTTGAAATGCGGGAACTTTTGGCCAGAGTCAAAGTTTTGCTTAAAAGATATTCCACCTACCGTCCGGAAACCTCAACCCTGCTGCAGTATGAAGATATTGAGATGGATCTGAAACTGAAGACCGTTACCCGTTCCGGAAACCTGATCAAACTGACTCCCAAAGAATTCAATCTGATGAAATTTCTGCTTGAAAATCCTGAAAGGGTGCTTTCCCGTCATGAGATTGCAGAAAATGTTTGGGATACTCATTTTGATACAGGCACGAATTTCATTGATGTTTACATTAATTATATCAGAAAAAAAATAGACCGCAGCTTTGAAACCAAACTCATCCATACCAAGGCGGGCATGGGATTTATTTTAAAAAAGGGCTACGAAGACAGTTCCAATACTTAAAAATTACGGAATGAAAGTTAGAACCAGGCTTACTTTACTGTTTACATTAGTGACTGCAATGCTCATCAGCTTTTATGGGGTTGCCATTTACTATTCGTCAAAGGAAGCCAGGGAAACTTCGTTTTATACAGAACTCAAAAGTGAAGCTGTAGCTAAAGCCAACCTCTTTTTCCAGGGTGATTTGAGTGAAAAGGAAATGCATCAGCTGTACAAAAATAATACGCAGACTTTAAGTGAAGTACAGGTGGCTATTTATGATTCCGGGTTCAATCTTGTGTATCATGATGATTCAAAAGTGGATTATGTGAAGGAAAATACTGAGATGCTATCCAAAATTTTCAAAAGTAAACAGCTTTTCTTTTTTCTGGATGACTTTCAGGTGGCAGGAATTGTTTATTCTCATCAGGGAAAACAATATGCCATCACTGCTGCGGCTTATGATCAGTATGGTTATAATTCGATTAATCATTTGCTGACGATCAGTATTGTTTCATTCATTATTATTCTCGTGCTTATTTATCTGGCGGGTCTTTTTCTTTCGAAAAAAGCGCTTAGTCCGGCGGTAAAAATGGTAGAACAGATCAAAAGGATCAATGCCGGAAAACTACAACTGAGATTGGATGAATCTGAAGAGAAAGGAGAATTTCACGAGCTTGAAAAGAGCTTCAATCAAATGCTGGAAAGACTGGATCATTCTTTCAGTACCCAAAAACATTTTGTTTCCAATATTTCCCACGAACTGAATACACCGCTTGCTGCTATGACCGCCGAGCTGGAACTGGCTTTACAGAAAAATTATACTCAGGAAGAATATCAGAAAATCATTCTGAATGCATTAACGGATGTAAAAAACATGAGCAAACTTTCGGGAAGTCTAATGGATCTTGCCAAAGCCAGCTATGATCCTGCGGAAATAAGTTTCTCTGAGATCAGAATCGATGAAATCCTGATGGATTCTTACGCTAAAATCAGAAAAGAAAATCCGCAGTATATCATCCATCTGAATATTGATCCCGAAATGGATGAGCAGAAACTAATCCATAGAGGAAATCCTTATCTTCTTCTGGTGGCATTCAACAATCTTATCGATAACGCCTGTAAATATGCTTCGGATGGCAGCTGTCTCATTGATGTTGCATTGGTCGCCGATCATCTTTCCATCCAATTCATCAATACCGGAATCTCCATTTCCGAAAAAGATCAGCAGAACATTTTCAAACCTTTCTACAGAGCCGAAAATTCCTTCAATAAAAAAGGATACGGAATCGGTCTCTATCTTACTCAAAAGATCATCGATCTTCATCAAGCCCGAATTCAGGCCTCTTCGGAGGAAAATACGACTAGCTTTCAGATCCTGTTTACATGAATTCATTTGAGACATCAGATGCCAGATTTCAGATTTCAGACAGAATCGTGGTAAACTAGAAATTTAGATTAACTTATAAAGGTTTCGGGATGCGGGATACGATTTCCGAACCACCAACTAAACTCCACACTCATATACTCTCCGGCTCTCAAACTCTCCAACTCTAATACCCTCAAACCCCTATACTCTCCAACTTCTAACTTCTCTAATAGAATTCTAATAACATTCTAAAACATCTCTAACGGCCTGCCACAGCTGTTACTTCTACTTTTGCAGCAAAATAATTCAAACTATGGACACAGATCCTGCCAGTTATTATCAACCTTAAGGCTTTTCTGAGCATACTTTTTCCGTGTGCCTGAAAAAAGGCCTGCAAAAAAGAAAAAGTTATGAATACATTAGAATTTGGTACACGCTTACTGACTGCTCTTATTTTGGGCGCCTCCATCGGTTTTGAAAGACAGTGGCATCAGAAAAGTGCGGGCCTCAGAACCAATACACTGGTATGTCTGGGATCGGCGGCATTTGTTTTATTATCCCTCAGAATCGGGGGTGATGCTACGGGAAGAATAGCTTCCTATATTGTGAGCGGCATTGGCTTTCTCGGTGGTGGTGTCATCATGAAAGACGGACTTACCGTACGAGGACTGAATACCGCTGCTACCATCTGGTGCTCTGCATCCGTAGGCTCACTGGCTGCTTTAGGATTTGTTACCGAGGCAGGAATGACTGCCGGCCTCATTATTTTAACGCATACCATATTACGCCCGCTGGGAAAAACATTAGGTTCTAAAACCATCCGCACCAGCACTTCAGAATATCTGATCACGATTAAATGCAGAACGGAAATTGAAAACCATGCAAGAGTTTTGCTGATGCAGTCATTCAATTCCACCGATCAGATCTTGCTCAAATCCCTTACCAGCGACGATACAGATACGCCTGAAAACATTATTATTTCCGCCGAAGTATATTCCGCATCTCCACAGGATAACATTATAGAAAAGGCAGTGAGCAGACTCACCCTGGAAGATAAAATCACAAGGGTAAGCTGGGAAATCATCGGCACTGAAAGCGATTTATAAACCTAAAAAATCAATGTAAAATGATCCATCTAAACAATAAACAACGACCACTAAACATATCCTTTATGAAAATACTGATCTTCTCTCCTGTTCTTGCTCTTATCATTTCCTGCAGTGGTAAAAAAGAAGAACCTCAACAAAAAGAAGCATTCCACATCCAGGGAAACCTTGTTACCATAACGAACAACGATCCTGTCTTAAAAAAAATTACTACAGAAACGGTGACTGAGCAAGAGTCTGGCAACAGCATTACTTCAGCCGGAACCATAGAAACCATTCCTAATAATTATGCGGAAATAGCGAGTCCGTTTTCGGGAAGGGTCATCAGATCCTTTGTAACGATCGGACAGCACGTCAATGCAGGAAGTCCGGTTTTTGAAATCCTTGCTCCCGGATATTCTTCCGTTCAGAAAGACTATTCCGATGCATTGAATGATGTGAGACTGGCGGGAAAAAATTACAAACGTCAACAAGATCTTGTTAAGCACGGTGTCGGTATCCAAAAAGAACTGGAAGAGGCAGAAACTGAATACAAAAATAAAAAGACCTCACTATCCAACGCTTCGTCAACACTGAATGCATATAACAGCAAAAGCTCTGGTGGAACCTATATTATAAAAGCCCCGATCAGCGGAGAAATTATTTCCAATAAGATCGTCACCGGGCAGTATTTAAAAGAAGACTCGGAACCCGTGGTGATTATCGCTGAACTTTCAAAAGTCTGGATCACCGGTGCTGTGAAAGAGAAAGACATCCGTTTTATAAGCCCCGGAGACCCTGTATCCGTGAAAGTCAATACCTATCCGGATATGGAAATTACCGGAAAGGTGTATCATATCAGTGAACTGGTAGATGAAGATACCCGAAGTATTAAAGTCCTGATTCAATGTGATAATCCACAAAGAAAATTAAAGCCCGGAATGTACGCAGCGGTTACATATTCTGCCGGAACAGAAAAAGCGGTAGTGATTCCTTCTGGTGCTCTGATGCAGCAGGGAGACCGTCAGTATGTCTGGGTACAATCTGGCAAACAGGAATTTACAAAACGTATTGTAGTTCCCGGTAATACTTCTGAGAAAGCAGTAAGGATCAATTCCGGGCTCAAACCAGGAGATATCATCATGACTCAGGGTGGAATCTACATGCCGGATACCAAATAACAACCTTTAAAAGTCAGGAAACTTTCGCCTGGCGAACAGCACGATTTCCAGACAATCAATCAATCTTATGAAAAAATTACTCACACTCTCCATACAGAAGAGATGGCTGATGCTTGCCCTTTTCTTACTATTAGGAATTTTCGGATATTATTCCTGGACTAAACTCTCTGTGGAAGCGTATCCGGATATTGCCGACACAACATCACAGGTAGTGACACAGGTTCCCGGACTGGCTGCTGAAGAAATAGAACAACAGATCACCATTCCTCTGGAAAGATCTCTGAATGGTCTTCCGGGAATGCACATTATGAGAAGCAAAAGTACTTTCGGATTGTCTATCATCACGATGGTTTTTGATGACGGTGTTGATGACTATTGGGCTAGACAGCGCATTCAGGAAAGACTATCCGAAGCGGAACTTCCTTACAATGCTCAACCCGGTCTGGATCCTTTAACCTCTCCTGTAGGCGAAATCTACCGCTACATCATTGAAGGTAACGGGCAAAGCCTGAGAGAACTTACTGATCTGCAGAATTTTGTCATTATCCCAAGAATCAAACAGGTCACGGGGATTGCGGATGTGACGAATTTCGGCGGAATCACCACCCAGTTTCAGATTGAGCTGAATCCTCAGAAACTGGATCAGTATGGATTATCTTTATCTGAAGTCACAGAAACTATCACCAAAAATAACAGTAATGCCGGAGGAAGTATGCTCCCAAGAGGTGACCTGGCTTATGTGGTACGTGGAATCGGACTCATCAAAGATTTAGATGACCTGGGAAAAATTGTTATTAAAACAGAAAAAGGCGTCCCTGTATTTCTGAATGATGTCGGAACTCTGAAATACGGAAATCTTGAAAGAAAAGGAATTCTGGGTTATACGGACAGGAGTCGTAATTACAACGAAAGTACAGGAGGAATTGTATTACTGTTAAAAGGGCAAAATCCTTCCGTCGTTTTAAAGGATGTTCATCAGGCTATTGAGGAACTGAACACCCATACTCTTCCGGCAGGCGTAAAAATTCATGCTTATCTGGACCGGACCGATCTCGTGAATACAACGCTGACTACAGTTACTCATACTTTAACGGAAGGAATTGTTCTGGTCATTATTATTCTGATTGTATTTCTGGGAAGCTGGAGAGGAGCCTTGCTTGTAGCGATTACCATTCCACTGTCGCTTCTTATTGCATTTATTCTGATGTATTTCACCCATATTCCTGCTAATCTTTTGTCGTTAGGTGCCATAGATTTCGGGATTATTGTAGACGGATCCATTGTGATGCTTGAAGCCATTTTAAAAAAGCGGGAAGACCATCCCGAGCAGGAGCTGGAAGAGAAAACCATCATCCAGAGGGCTACAGAAATTGCAAAACCTATTTTCTTTTCGACTGTCATTATCATTACCGCTTATCTTCCACTGTTTGCTTTTGAACGGGTTGAAAAGAAGCTCTTCACTCCTATGGCTTTTACAATAGGTTACGCATTGTTGGGAGCATTGGCAGCAGCACTGATCTTAATTCCCGGACTGGCTTACGTCATCTATAAAAAACCACAGAAAATTTTTCATAACCGATGGCTTGAAAAAATAAGCAGCCTGTATGGTAAAAGAATCGAAAGAATCATCAAAGCTCCTAAAAAAATATTGATTCCCGCGGGTGTTATATTGCTTTCTGCAGGCTTCCTTTCTTTCATGGTGGGTAAAGATTTCCTTCCTGAGCTGGATGAAGGATCGATCTGGCTTCAGGTACAGCTTCCACCCGGAATTTCATTAGACAAAGCGAAGGAAATGAGTGATTCTTTACGCACCCAGACCATGAAACATTCCGAAGTTACTTATGTGATGGTACAGGCCGGAAGAAATGATGACGGTACAGATCCATGGACCGCTTCCCATTTTGAGGTTTCCGTAGGAATAAAGCCTTACAAAGAATGGGCATCAGGAAAAACCAAAGCGGATCTGATCAAAGAACTGGCGGATGATTATAAAAATATGCCAGGATTTTCTGTAGGATTTTCCCAACCCATGATCGATGGAGTTATGGATAAAATTTCCGGTGCGCACAGTGAACTGGTTGTAAAAGTATACGGTGATGATTTTGACGGAACCAGAAAAATTGCCGAACAGATTCTTTCCACTTTAAAAAAGATTCCGGGCTCTGCTGATCTTGCTATCGATCAGGAGCCACCGCTTCCTCAGCTGCAAATCATCGCGGACCGGGATAAAATTGCACAGTACGGTCTGAATGTTTCCGATGTAGCCGACCTCATCGAAACGGCTCTGGGTGGAAAAGCGATTTCACAAATATTTATTGGCAATAAAGTCTATGATATTTCTTGCCGGTACGCCGAAGACAGCCGAAATACTCCGGATAAAGTCGGAAATCTTATGCTGACTTCAGCTTCAGGAGCTAAAATACCGCTTTCACAGGTAGCTGAAATTAAATTAAGCACCGGAGAAAGCACAATCACCCGGGAAATGAATAAGAGACATCTTACGGTTAAATTGAATTTAAGAGACCGGGATTTATCTTCTTTCCTGAAGGAAGCACAGGATACCATTGAAAAAGATATCCGCTATGATCATCAGAAGTACCAGATCAAATGGGGCGGACAATTTGAAAATAAAAACAGGGCTTATTCCCGACTGGCTTTCATCGTCCCCTTGGCTTTGGCTGTCATGTTTTTACTTCTTTACGGAGCATTCGGAAGTTTCAGACAGGCGCTTGTTCTGATGAGTATTATTCCATTGGCATTATTCGGAGGTATGCTGGCCTTGAATGTACGCGGAATGACTTTAAATGTTTCTTCGGCTGTCGGTTTTATTGCGCTGTTCGGAGTGGCGGTACAGAACGGAGTGATCATGGTCTCGCATATCAATACGCTCAGAAAACAGGGATTGAATTTAAAAACATCCGTGATCAAAGGAGCGGAAGACCGTTTCAGACCTGTACTGATGACTGCTTCCGTAGCCGTTATAGGATTATTCCCGGCTTCATTAGCTACTGGAATTGGCTCCGATGTACAGAGACCTTTAGCCACAGTGATCGTGTATGGACTTATGTTTTCAACGCTCCTTACTTTATTTATCCTGCCGGCGATCTATTATCTCGCAGAATATCGTTTTGACCAACCTAAATTAACATCAGATGAAAGCTAAAATCACTTTAATTATATCAATAGGCCTATTATTTCCAATTGCACTGAAAGCCCAGGAAAAGGAAACTTTAAATTTCTCGTCTTATCTGAATGAGGTCAGGGAAAAAAATTTAAACTATGCTGCTCAGAAATACAATGTGAGCATGGCTGAAGCTTCTATCCTGACGGCAAGTATTTTTCCCGATCCGCAGCTTGAAATGGAAACCTCAGATAACGGGGTTTCAAAAAAGATGGGCTATACCATCGGAACTTCATTGAGCTGGACCCTTGAACTTGGACAAAAAAGAAAGGCAAGAATAGAAACTGCAAAAAATCAGGCCGAATATACCAAACTCCTGCTTCAGGATTTTCTGAGAAATCTAGTGGCTGATGCTTCTCTCGGATATATTGAAGCTTTAAAAACAAAAGCTCTGGTGGATGTTCAGAAAGATTCTTATCTCAGTATGCAGCAGCTTGCCAAATCCGACAGCATTCGGTACAAACTTGGAGCTATTTCTCAGGTTACCTCCAAGCAAAGCAGACTGGAAGTTTCTTCTTTGCTAAATGATTTGTATATGGCGGAAAGTACAAGCAGACAAGCTTTCTCCGCACTTTCCATATTCTTAGGAACAAATTTGGAAAAAAAGGACATCAGCGGAGACTTCAAAGATTTTAACAGAGATTTCAATCCTGAGGATCTGATTCTCGAGGCGGTCAATAACAGAACTGATCTTCTGGCTTCCAAACAGAACATCAATACCGCTGCGAGTCTTGTTCAGCTTGAAAAGTCTAAACGGGTCATCGATCTCGGACTCAGTGTAGGCGCAGAGCATAATACGTGGGCAACGAATGAAATTGCTCCCTCACCTGCTGTGAATGCAGTAAAACTGGGAGCGAGTATTCCTCTGAAATTTTCAAACCGTAGAAATGCGGATCTGAAAATAGCTGAAATGGGCCGTATGCAGGCGGAAACAGAATACAAACAGACTCAAAATAGTGTCCGGACGGAGGTTATGCAGGCTTATCAGCAGTATCATGCAACACAGAAGCAGCTGAAACAGTTTGATAATGGCATGCTTTCAGAGGCGAAAAATATTCTGGATGGTATCAGCTACAGTTATCAGCGAGGTGAAAGTTCTATTCTGGAAGTTCTGAATGCGCAGAGAACATATAATGATATCAGGCAGCGTTATATTGAAACGGTGGCTGATAATGCGGTGGCACTTGTAGAACTGGAACGGAAAACGGGGATTTGGGATATAGATTTTTGATATTAATCGAGTTTCTTAGTTCTCGCGGATGATTGTGGGTATTTGTGTTGAAAAAATTTAAGTGGAAGGGGGCTTCGAGAGCCTCAGCCCCCAGAAATATTTGTCTTCAAAAATGATAGTCGTAATGAAGTAAGCGAAAAGTCTGTTTCTTTTTTGAAACGGGCTTTTTTACTTTTTAAGCTGGCTTTCATAAATATTGATCCAGTCTTCCACTGTCATTTTTTTGCTTACCTCAGCAATGAGCTCAAAAGGAATATCTTCTATCTTTTTGAAGCGGACACAGGATTTTCCCATATCCAGTTTTCGTTTGGAATGTTTAGGATATTCTGTGACAAACCAATCCAACAGTTCAGGATTGGCGTAGATTCCCATATGATAGAAGGCGATGAAATTCTTTTGCGAAGCCAGACCCATGAATGGCAGCGGTGAACCCGGCGTACAGTGATAGCCTGCAGGATATGTTTCCAGAGGAACATTCCATCCTATCATTCCATAACTGACACCTTCCTGAAAACCTTTCGGCAGATTGTCATTCACGGTATCATATAATTTCTTGAATACTTCCTGTCTTTCTTCAGGAATTTTTGAGATATAATCGGCTACAGAGTCGGCTGGAATTTGCATATTCGGTCAAGTTTTATAATGTTCCAAATTAATAAAATTTAGAATACCTACAATGATGACTGAACATATATTGATACGGTCTTTAATTCAATAATAATTTTCTAAACAATCGTTTAATAGCTTGCACTTACACCAAGGGACAAACCGGCACTTTCCGGTACAAATCTGCATACACCGCCCACGCACAGCAATCCTCCCCGCTGTCTTCCGTATGAAGCCTGAACCCTGAAACTATTTTTTCTGAATACCAGACCGCCGGTGTAATAATGCAATTGTTTTTCTTTATCCGGATTACCATAGTTATAAAGATCATTGATGAAAACGGACCAGTTCTTTTTAAAATTATATTCAGCCAGGCCGGCAACCCAATTTCCGTGGTAACTATCTGCCCACTGATGCTGGAGTTCCAGTTTCACAGAGCTTTTTGAAAATTTATAGATATTATCCAGAACTATTGTTTTTGCTTTCACCTCGCCTACTGTCTCTTCGGTTCTGTACGTGTTATAATACTGGTTGATGAAAACAAAAGCAATCTTCCAGCTGTCCTGTAGTTTTGTTCTTATATCTATACTTTGATCAGCATAATATTTTTCCCCGAGCTTTAAAAAATCTGTCCTGTAATTATTATTATCATTGATATAATTGCGATAGGTTCCTTTGAGACCATACCAATTGGAAATATTCAGGGACAGATCAACACCGTATTTTCCTCCGAGGAATGTTCCTTTCTTTATTTTATAAAAAATATCGAACTGGGAGCCTATCTCCCCTGATTTTTTTTGAGGCAGAAAGGCAAGTCTGGGCTGTGCCTGATACACATAGATATTGGCAAGACTGTAGTCATACTGCTTTGTAAGTGCCGGCAAATAATCCAGAACAGCATTATGGTAAATATTTCCGATCTGGTCACGCTGGGAATATAAATTGAAATTTTCCAGCCTCCGGAAATTGGCGATAATTCCAAACCGGTCCGTAGCATATGATAGATTGAGGTAATAAGCATTTCCTGAGAAGGTATTATTCGGATCCAAAACGGTGACCTGTTTTATATTGTCTTTAGTTTTGTAGAGATATTCGAATTCCATGGCAAATTTGGAATACTCCATTTTCAGACGTGATGCATACACATCTACATTTTTCGGGTATAGAGCATTTTCTCTGTTGTTTTCATACTTGGTAACGTAGCTAAACTCTACGCTGGTCCGGAGATTTTTCACATTCATCAGAGAATCAAGTTTAACCTCAGCATCCAACCCACCGATCATCCCATCGGTAAGTTTAAACCCTGATCTTTGTTTTCCTGCCAAAGCTTTCACCGTTATGATCTGATCCGGGTCGGAATATTTTATTTTAGCCCCAAGCAGAGAATTGGCTATTCCAAGCTGTTTGTCTTCCCAGAGACGTAGCGCCAAACCACTTCCGAACTGTTCATAAAAGTGACCTAAAGTTACATCAATCCCAGCTTTCTCGTTATTGTAATTGACATAATAAGTGGCTAAGTTGGTCTCTTTAAAAGCCGGAGAATAATTAAGTAAAGCCTTAGGTTCATAGGATTCCAGCTGTGCTCCGAAAGTGAAGTTTTTCAGTTTATAATTCAGATTCAGATAATTATTGGATCTGAATCTGTGAGAGGCCTCTGCTTCGGACAGTTTTATTTTATCATCATCTATATAGTATTGGGAGTTAGATTCTAAATTTACAGTCAGCTGACAAAAAAATTGAGTACTAAAAAGGAACAGAGTACCGATCATTAATTTATTCACCATTTTCAAAAGATTAATTTTTATAACAATCTTTAATTTTCGCAATCAGTTCATCCTCGTCGCCGGAGGAATATCCCACATGAGAATACACTATTTTACCCTTATGGAGAAGGACTAAATAAGGAATACTGTTCACATTCAATGCTCTTTTCAGCGTCTGGTTGGAATCCAAAAGTATGGTATAAGGCCATCCTTTGCTTTTAACTACTGTTTTTACTTTTGAAGCTGTACGGGCATCATCGGTAGACACAGCATACACACTGAATTTAGCCTCCTTCTGCCAGTCCTCATACTTTTCATGGATGGTATTAAGTTCTTCCATACACGGCAGACACCAGGTGGCCCAAAAAGTAAGTACAACAGGATCCGAAGAATCTATTTTTGAGACATTTATCTTTTCATTATTCAAGTTGCTGATGGATACATTGGGAACCTCCTGAGCATAGAAGAGATGGAGGAACAAAAGCAGAATCACAGATAATATTTTTTTCACCATTGCAGATATTTTTTTTACAAACATACAGAATAAAAATTAACGATATGTTAATTATTATTGTATATTTGCAATAATAACATCAAATAAAACATAAATTTATTAAATATTCGATAAAATAATAAGTAAAATATTAATCGATTTACTCAATGAATTTGATAACATTTTAGAGAACCGATTTTTAACTGAATATTTTAAAAACAATATGAAAAAAAACTTAATATTTCTTATTCCTGGCATACTTGTTTTTTTCATCCTCCTGGCATGTCAGGGCTCAGCAAGTGATGAAGGCAACTCAGTAGTAACCTATCTGACGGTAACTGCTGAAGGCGGAAATGAAAAATTAGTAGGGAAAACATTTATTTTTAAGGTGAAAGATAATCTTACGAATGATGTTACCTCCCAAAGTCTGATTTATATCAATGATCAGGTGATTTCGGGAAATACCTTTACTCCTACCGAGAAAGGAAACTATACTGTACGAGCTGAATACAGAGATCTACCCCTAAACCCGATCGCTGTAAAAGCTGTTGTAAACAGCGGAATAAGTTTTAAGCACAGAATCTTATACGAGGATTTTACAGGAACATGGTGCGGCTACTGTACCATAGCACTGGCAAGACATGATAATCTGGTGCATCAGACCGAGGATTTTGTTTTTATAGGAATTCACGGTCCAGCCGGAACTACTGATCCGTGGTCCAATGGTACGAGCACGGAAATGGAAACTTTAAAAAACGTTACAGAGTGGCCGGCAATGTTTATCAACAGAAATACGGTATGGCCTTATGATTCCAATTATACAGATATGTCTTTACCGCTGGGACAGTTGAGTGCTTTCAGTAAAATCGGAATAAGAATGAAATCTTCGGTTTCCGGAAATATCTTTACTACGGAGGCTTCAGTTTTATTCACTGAGAATTTCACCCATCTTAAAATGGCAGCATTTCTGGTGGAAGATGGGCTGGTGCATCATCAGAAAAATTATATCAGTTCGCTTTATGGAGGCACCAGTTACATTTACAATTATATCCATCACAACGTTTTACGAAGCAAACTGACCTCTTCCGTAACCGGAGAGAGTATTCCCAACACCCAGACCGTCACATCCGCTGAATACACCCGATCTTTTCAGTATACGGTTCCGGCAGGTTACAATGCGGACAAACTTAAAATTATTATTATGATCACGGATGCCAACGGCACTGTACTCAATGTAAGAGAAGAGAAAATAAACACCACCAACACTTACGAATTTTTATAACAACCTTAAATTTTTAACAATATGAAAAAGATTTTATTTTTTATGGGTATTCTTATTTCAGGAATACATTTTTCCCAGACTTATTACACTCAGGATTTTAATACTACCGGGCTTAACAGCTGGGTCAGTACAGACATTGACGGGGATGGCAAACAATGGATTAACTCAAACCTATCCAGTGTAAATGCGGGTCTAGGGACCGGATCGCTGATATCCAGGTCCTGGACAAGCGCGGGTGCAATAACTCCAAATAATTTAATCACGTCTCCACTGATTAACTTGGGATTGGTCACTGCAAGTAATGCTTACCTGCAATACGACCTTGCAACGGCACCCAGTTATCCTGCTGAAAGATATTCAATATATGTCACAACCTCCAATGTATCAGGAACGATCACATCATCTACTCCGGTCTACACAGAAACAGTTGCTACGGGAGGTTTTCAAAGCAGATCAGTAAACCTTACACCTTTTATTGGACAAGAGGTTTACATCTCATTCAGACATTATGAATGTACAGATCAAAACTATTTAATTGTAGATAATATTCAGGTAAAAACTCTTGCTGACAAAGATATCGCCCTTAAAAACATTTTCCTCACCGAATACGGTCTCATCAGCACTGATTACCAGCTTAAGGCAACAGTAAGAAACAACGGATCAGAAGCTGTTAATAATATCACTCTTAATTGGAATGATGGGGCAACGGACCACATTTCTACCATTCCATTATCTTCTCCGCTTAATGCAGGACAGGAAATCACCGTTACCCATCCTGCAGCCATCAATTATTCCACAGTGACAGAAAAAAATATGGCGGTAACAGTGACCCAAATAAACGGAACTGCCGATACAACGCCTGCTGACAACAGCAAAAATACGATGTTCAGAACTGTAAGTCAAAATTCACCTAAAAAGGTATTGGTTGAAGAAGGTACCGGAACCTGGTGTGGATGGTGTCCGAGAGGTGCGGTTGCCATGAAATATATGGATACCAATTATCCGGATGACTTTATTGGGATTGCAGTACACAACAGCGACCCTATGGCGGTAAGTGAATATGATACCGGATCTAATTTCAACGGATATCCGTCTATGAATGTGGACAGGGCTGCTTTAAATAAAGGGGTAACCAATACCGAAATGACCACACAGGTGACTACAAGAAAAACGCTTATTACCCCTGCACAGCTCAATGCATCCGGAGGTTTGACAGGAAACTCACTTACCCTTAATACTTCCGCTACATTCAGAACCATGATAAGCAATGCCAATTTCAGATTTGCCGTGGTTTTGGTAGAAGATGGTGTAAAAGGAACTACTACTGCTTATAATCAAAAAAATTATTATGCAGGCGGAAACAATGGAGCTATGGGAGGATATGAAACCTTACCAGATCCGGTACCTGCAGCACAAATGACCTATGATCATGTAGGCAGAATGCTGCTAGGCGGATACACGGGACAGGCAGGTTCAGTTCCTACCACAATTACAGATGGGCAGGTTGTCAATTATCTATTCACAGCAAATATTCCAACTACTTATAATCTGGCCAAAGTGAAAGCCGTTGTGCTTTTATTAAATGGTGTGACCGGTGAAGTAATCAATGCACGTTCTTTCCTTCTTGGTTCTTTAGGAACAAGTACGACTGAAACCAATTCCAATTACCTAACCGTATATCCTAACCCAACCTCAGAATATATCAAGGTACAGGCTAATAAAAATGTAGATCTTAAACTTTATGACGTCTCAGGAAAAGTTGTTTTAGAAAAAACAAATGTAGCACCGGACAGCCCGGTTTCCGTTGAAAAACTAGCTAAAGGAGTTTACATTATTTCTATTACAGAAAAAGGTTCAGAACCAAAAACACAAAAATTAATTATAAAATAATAATCTAAAAGCACTGGGCTCCAGGCCGGAGCTCAGTGCTTTTTCTTAACAAATAAATTTATGAAGAATTTTATTTTTTTACTGCTGGGTGTTTTTACCCCTTGTTTTAGTCAGGCACAGTTGGCTTTGGTAAAAGAAAACGGAGCCTCAATTTCCAATGGACAGATTTTCACCTACAATACAACCAACGAAAGCTCTGCTACACTTTACTATAAAATTAAAAACACCTCTTCATCTGCCGTTAACGTACGTATTAAGATTCTTAGCATCCAAAATGGGACAGGAAGTGGCTTTCAATTCTGCTACCTGAATACCTGCCTCCCTTCTGTAGCTCTCAATGCTGTATATCCTTCAAATTCCAACACACCCATTACGATCAATGGCAACTCAGAGACCCCTGCCAGTGGCTATAATATGTGGAATTCCAATACAGGAAGCGGAACATTCCCGATAGATTATACGGTAAAATTTTATCTGGTAGATGATTTTAATAATGAGTACGGAACACCGGTTACCATTGTGTACCGATATGACCCTAATGCCATGTTAGCAACTGATGAGGCAGGAAAAAAACAGAAACAATTTGCTTCTGTATCCTCTACTCTATTTAAAAGTAATATCTCCATTATTTCAAAAGAGAATATTACTTATCGTATAAGCAATATGGAAGGGCGTATCGTATTACAAGGAAATCTCAAAAAAGGAGATGAAGCAATAGATACGTCTACAATGAACACAGGAACATACATTATAAGCCTGCAGAATGATCATGGAAAATTGATTTCAGAGAAAATCATTAAAAATGATTAATTGGCAGAATTGATACCTCAACCTAAAATAAAAACGGTGGCTATAATGAAATAACCACCGTTTCTTTATTAAATAAAAAAAATTATTTTTTGATCGCTTTCACCGTAGATTGTGAACCGTCTTTGAAATAAATCGTTACAAAATACAACCCTGTATTCAGCGTGCTCAGATCAAGCTCTTTCACAGCGCCCGTAAAGGTTTTTAAGGCTCTGCCCGAAGCGTCCCCTACCATTACAGATTTCACTTCTCTGGTATCTGAAATGTACAGAATATCTTTGAATGGATTTGGGTGAACAGATGCTTTCTTTACACCGTCTTTCACTTCAGATGTACTTAGTTGAGCATTTTCAACGGTAAAGTTGTCAACATAAAAATTGTAATCTGGATTATCATTTACAGTTCCGGCTGTTGCGTAAAAAGCAAATACAGTATTCACACTGTTGTATCCAGTTAAGGTATAAGAATATTGCGTTGACGTATTGGTAGGTGCATTGGCTGCATTCCATGTCTGCAAGACTGTCCAGGTAGATCCGCCGTCATTCGATACCAGAAACTGGACCACATCATCAGATCCCATTGGTGAAGAAGCAGTACTTAGATACGCTGCAACTCCATAATCAAATTTAACTTTATAGGAACCTGCAGAAAGATTAAATGGCAGTGTTTTTAGCCAGCCTACTCTGTTGGTAGAATACAAATTGATCGTTGCTGATCCACCTGATCCCGTTCCTAAGAATCCACCTGATGCCCAAAGACTGCTTGTTCCTGTAGGACCTGTAGCAGGAGTACCTCCGGAAAGATTACTGGTCCAGCATGTTCCAGGGAAAGTGCTGAAGTCATTCGTGTAAGACGGGACTATTGTTCCACACAACGTGGTAAATGTTCCCGATTGCGACCAAACGCTCTGAGCCGTTGCGGTGCTACAATTCGTTCTTACCCAATAATAGTAAACCGTACTTGATGATAAGGACGGAATGGTAAAGGAAGTTCCTGTAACTCCAGGATGATTCGGCACTGTTGCAGCGGTAGGCGCTGTATTGGTTGTACTGTAATACACATCATAGCTTACAGCCTGAGTACTGGCCGGTACTGTCCATGAAACCTGAGCAGAGCTTGAAGTAAGCGTACCTACAGGCTGAAGTGTTGGAGCCACACAATCTGTATAGGCATCCGCTGAAAAAGCAAAAACATTGGCAATTCCTGTACCGCTGACTTTAGTCACCGTGATACTTTGAATTGGCTTAGTCTGATTGGCTGCATCAAGCGTCAATAAGGACTGATACAATCTCGGGTTTGTAGAATTCGGTTCTAAAACATTATTCGCTCTGTTGATTCGTCCGATCCCCCGGACGGCATAGTTTGTCCCGTCATACCAGTCAGAGACTACTACTCCTGAAAATATCTGAGTGCTGCTATCCGTAAAGTTGACCGTTACATTCACTGTACATGGTCCGCTTCCTCCGGTAGCAAGCATATATACTTTAAAAGCAGGAATAGGTGTGATAAATGACAATGTTCCGCTTGTCCCACTGGTGGAAATTTTAAGAGAATTATTCCCATAAAGATCTCCCAGTTTGTAGCTCAATCCGGGTGTAGAAGCCACTACAGAATTTACGATCCCGTTTACAGGAAGTCCGTAGGTGAGTGCCGTACTTGTAGGGGTAAGCTTAAAATCCCTTGCGACAAAGGCAAAAGAAACACCGTCAACGTCTTCTGTGGTGCTTGATAAGGCAGAACCTACATCATTGGCAATGACATCTGCCGTGTATCCGGACTGGACTGGCATGGTCTGATAGTTTTGGGCATTCATAGCTGATGCCGCAAAAAGAGTCATAAGAGGAAGGACTCTCAATGGTAAATGTATTTTCATAATTATTTTTTATTAGCGCTGAAATTTAATAAAAAATACAATACAAAATTGATATTTTTATGAAATAACCAAATATTCATTAATAATATTAAGATATCAACATATTCTGGTATATGGAAAATTTATTTTGCAACCAAATATTTTATTCACATTTTAATATGTTATTTTAACAATTTCAATCATTTTGACCTATAATCAATCTCCAATAGTTCCAATTTTTAACAAACTGAGGACCAGTATCAAGCGTAAATAAAAAGGATTATGTTCATAATCAAAAGAACAGGCAACAATCAATTTTAATTTGCTGATTTTCAAAACAATTAAAAAGCACTCAAAATGGATAACAGGTTATTTTATTATTGAGAAATTAAATCTTATTTTTGCCATACAAATTTTTTGAACAATGCCGAATATTTCAAACAGAGCACAGCATATGCCGCCATCGCCGGTAAGAAAACTGGTTCCTTACGCTTTAAAAGCGAAACAGCAGGGAATAAAAGTATATCACCTTAATATCGGGCAGCCTGATATTGAAACACCGGAAACCGCTTTAAATGCTTTAAAGAATATTGATCTTAAAGTATTAGAATATGCACTTTCTGAAGGTAATATAGAATATAGAAAAGCCCTTACGGAATATTATCACACGTTAGGTTTTTCAGACCTTACACCTGATAATTTCATTGTGACCAATGGTGGTTCTGAAGCGCTGAATTTTGCAATTTCTACTTTATGTGATGACGGAGACGAGGTGATTATTCCTGAGCCTTACTATGCCAATTACAACGGTTTTACGAGCACATTCAACGTACATGTGGTAGCAGTTCCGTCTACTATTGACACAGGTTTTGCTCTTCCTCCGATCGAAGAATTTGAGAAAAAAATCACTGAAAAAACAAGAGCAATCGTTATCTGTAACCCGGGTAACCCTACCGGATATCTTTACACCCGTGAAGAGCTTCAGAAGCTGGCAGAAATTGCTTTGAAATATGACATTGTTGTGATCTCCGACGAAGTATACAGAGAATATGTATATGACGGAAAGCTGCAGATTTCTATGCTTGATTTCCCTGAACTGAGCGACAACTGCATCATCATTGATTCAGAATCCAAGCGTTATTCTATGTGCGGAGTAAGAATCGGTTGTATGGTAACCCGTTCAAAAAAGATCCACGATGCGGCTATGCTTTTTGCACAGGCCAGACTAAGCCCGGTTCTTTTAGGACAGATCGCAGCTACGGCGGCACACCAGAATGATGGAGCCTACATCAGAGCGGTAAGAGAAGAATACACACACAGAAGAAATATTTTGGTAGATCTTCTGAATGCTATTCCAGGGGTTATCTGCCCTAAGCCAAGAGGAGCATTCTACTGTGTGGCTGAACTTCCGGTAGATGATACTGAGAAATTTGCACAGTGGCTTTTAGAAAAATATTCCCTGAATAAAGAAACGATCATGGTAGCTCCTGCAGGAGGTTTCTACAGTGATCCTGAGTTAGGAAAAAAACAGGTAAGAATTGCTTATGTGCTGAAAGAAGCAGATCTTAGGAAAAGTGCTGAAATCCTGAAACAAGCACTGAAGACCTACAGAGAAGAATTCAGCCTATAAAAATACAATATATGATGCCGGCAATAAAAAATAATTACCTGAAACTTCTGTTTTCACTATTTTTGCTGCCGGCATTTTTTTCCTGTGACAAGAAAAAAGAACAGATTCCCGCCGCTCTTCAGCATCCTAATGAGATCACTTTCATCAGCTTATCCAATATAGGAGGTGAACAGGGAAACTACAAGATCATCAAAGTCACTAAAGATTCCATCCATGCTGAACAAGGCATCGCAGAGCAACAGACTCATCAAGAATGGAGCTCAGCGATCACTGCACAGAACTGGAAAAATCTGATCGCTTCCATCAAAGTTAAAGATCTTGATGAAATACAAAGTTCTCCAAGTAAGCAGTCTGTAGACGGCATCGATGAAACTTTTCAGATCAGAACTCCGAAAAAGTCGCATATTTATGTCAATTCTTATGCAGATACGGTGCATTACAAACAGCTGAAACAGTTTAAAGAACAACTCAACCTCCTTCTTCCCACAGAATATCAATAACAATATGCAAGAAAATTTTTCCCTAAAGCCTTACAATACATTCGGCGTTGACGTCAAAGCAAAATACTTTATTGAAGTACAAACCCTTGAAGAATTAAGGGATGCCATCCATTATTCTAAAAATCATGATCTTCATATTTTATTTTTAGGCGGAGGAAGCAATATTCTTTTGACTAAGGATTTTGAAGGTCTTGCGATTAAGCTTAGTTTAAAAGGAATTGATGAAAAAGATCTGAATGACAACGAAATTCTGGTAACGACAAAAGCAGGAGAAAACTGGCATGAATTCGTGATGTACAGCCTTGAAAAAAATTATGGCGGACTGGAAAACCTTTCTTTGATCCCGGGAAATGTAGGCACTTCACCGATGCAGAATATCGGAGCTTACGGAACGGAAATCAAAGATATTTTTGTCAGTTGTAGTGTTTTAGACCTTGAAAATCTTGAGCTTAAAACATTCAACCTTGAAGATTGTCGTTTCGGGTACAGGGATTCTATTTTCAAGCAGGAAGGAAAAGGAAGATATGTGATTTTGGAAGTTACTTTCAAATTAACCAAAAAGGATCATCATATTAAAACTGAATACGGAGCAATAAAAACTGAACTGGAAAATCTGGGAATTTCTCATCCCACTATTCAGGATGTTTCCAAAGCAGTAATTAACATCAGACAAAGCAAATTACCTGATCCAAAAGAAACGGGAAATGCGGGAAGCTTTTTTAAGAACCCGACTATTCCTTTGGCACAATTCGAAGATCTGAAAAGGAAATTTGAAAATATTCCAGGTTATCCCAACGGAGATGTGGTAAAAGTTCCAGCCGGATGGCTCATCGAACAATGCGGATGGAAAGGAAAACAAATTGGAAACGTCGCTTCGCACAAACTTCAGGCCCTGGTCATCGTGAATGCTACGGAAAATGCTACGGGAAAAGAAATTTATGATTTTTCCACAGCGATCATCAATTCCGTACAGGAAAAGTTCGGGATAGAACTGGAACGCGAGGTGAATATTTTATAATACAGAAGCTGTTTTCAAACCTATTGGAAGCAGTTTTTTTATGAATTGAGCGTCATCAAGGAATAAAAATATTATTTTAGCTAAAAAAAAGAGCACAAACATGAAAATAGCTATTCTTGGAGCCGGAAATATGGGCCTTTCCTTTTCTAAATCATTTTTAAAATATGAACTGATTAAGCCGCAGGATCTTCATCTGATCACACGAAGTGAGTCCAAAATCTCTAAAATAGCAGAAGAGTTTCCAAAATCTCAGATCTCTACTTTTGAAGAGACTCATGAGCTGGATGCCGATCTTATCATCATCGCTGTAAAACCTCAGGATTTTCAGCATGTAACCCAGAATTTTCAGTTTACATTAAAAGAAAATCAGATGGTTCTTTCTATTATGGCCGGGATCAAAATTGAAAAAATCCAAACCTTACTCAACCATCCTCTTGTCGTAAGAGCCATGCCGAACTCTCCTACCCTTCTCGGAATGGGAATTACAGGTTATACCGCTGCAGGAGGCATTTCTTTCAGCCAGCTGATCAATATTGAAAGACTATTAAATAGTACGGGAAGATCAGTCTATCTCGAAAACGAAGACCTTCTGGACGGCGTTACAGCGCTTTCAGGAAGCGGACCTGCTTACTTTTATTATATCGTGGATGCAATGATAAAAGCCGGTGTAGAAATGGGTATCGATGAAAATCTTTCTAAACTGTTTGTACAGCAAACGATGCTGGGTGCTTATCACCTGATCAACAATTCTGACAAAAGCCTTGAAGAATTAATTAAAGACGTAGCTTCCAAGGGCGGAACTACTGAAGCCGCTTTGAAAACTTTTGAAGACAACAGCTTTAAAGACATTTTAAAAAACGGAATTTTAAATGCTGAAAAACGGGCTAAAGAACTAAACGGCTAAATTTCTTTTCGATCAATTTACAGAGTAACCATCCCAGATAAACACCGAAGGTATTCAGAAGAATATCATCCACTTCAAATATGCCCATTCTTGTAAAATACTGGAGCGCTTCAACGATGACAATGGAAGAAATAAAGGCATACAGCAGCGTTTTCAGATCTTTAAACTGAGGAAAAATCCAGCCCAGAAACCCAAAGGGAATAAACATCACTACATTACCTAAAACAATAATCACAACATCCTTCCACCCGATCGTATTATGGATAAACTCGAGAGTAGAAAAAATAGGTTCCACGGTAATCAGATGATCATCATACTGAAATCTGCCCATACCCCAAAACATAAGGTAGAGCAAAAACAGCATGTACGGAACAATAATGATTTTGTAAAATTTCTTTAACATCAAGTGCAAATTTATTCATTTCAAAAACATTAAATTTGTGTGTTAAATTAATTTAATGAAATACATTTTACTTACCCTCATTTCAGCAATGCTGCTGTCTGTTTCCTGGCCTACCTACGGAGTTCCGTTCTTTATATTTATTGCCCTTGTTCCGCTTCTGATGATGGAACACGGCATATCAAAATTTTCAGCTTACAAAAGAAAAAGCTGGATGGTCTTCGGACTCTCCTATCTTTGTTTTGTAGTCTGGAACATTGTGACGACCGGATGGCTGTATGGCGCAAAAAATCCGGATGGAAGCCATTCTATGATGGCGGTTGTATTTCCTGTTCTGGTCAATTCCTTTCTGTACTCCCTTGTTTTCCAATGTTATCACTGGTACAAAAACGCACAGGGAACGTATTGGGGATTAGGATTTTTGATTGCGATATGGATGAGTTTTGAAAAATTCCATCTGAACTGGGAACTTACCTGGCCATGGTTGAACTTAGGAAATGTATTTTCAGATTATCCTAAATTAATACAATGGTATGACACTTTGGGAGCCACCGGAGGAAGCTTCTGGATTCTTTTAGTCAATGTATTAATTTTCTATACCATAAGAACCTGGGAAGCCGGAAGAAAAAGGAGAGACCTGATCAGAAATGTATCTATTGTAAGCGCACTCATCATCCTTCCGATGGTTATTTCAATAATTAAATACAATAACTTCAACGAAAAACCTTCCGGACAGGTCAATGTTCTGATGCTGCAGCCCGATCTTGATCCTTATGCTGAAAAGTATTCAAAGGACAGCCTTACCATTGAAAATGATCTTTTAACATTAGCTGAAAGCAATTCCAAAGGAAAAATAGATTATTATATTGCCCCTGAAACAGCTCTACCCGGAAGAGGCTCGATTTCTGAAACTGCTTTTGAAAAGAGCTTACTTTTAAACAATATCAAAGGATTTTTAACCAAACATCCCGGCGCTGTTTTCGCAACCGGAATTTCTTCCCACCGTTTTTACAAAAATCAGGAAAAGATGCCGAAGGAAGCCTATCAGCTCAATCCCGATCTTTGGGTAGAAAGCTACAATACGGCTATTCAGGTTGCTCCACTGGAAAAGGTTCAGGTATATCACAAAGGGAAACTGGTTCCCGGAGTTGAAATATTCCCTTATATAAGTGTTTTAAAGCCTCTTCTGGGCGATGCCATGCTTAACCTGGGTGGAACTGTCGCTTCTTTGGGGATAGACGAAGAGAGAAAGTCATTTGCCAATCCTTACAACAAAGGCAGAATGGCACCGGTCATCTGCTACGAGAGCATCTACGGTGAATTCACTACAGATTACGTGAAAAAAGGAGCCAATTTCATGGGCATTATGACCAATGACTCATGGTGGGGTGTTACGGAAGGGCACAAACAGCTTCTTTCTTATGCAAAACTGAGAGCCATTGAAACCAGAAGAGAAATTGCCCGCGCCGCCAACAGCGGTATATCAGCCCACATCAATGCAAAAGGAGAAATAGTAGCTGACACATTCTACGGTGATAAAACCGCCCTATTCGCAAAAGTGAATCTGTATGAAACCATGACTTTCTATACGAGAGCCGGAGATCTGTTATCAAGATTTTCCATTTTTGCATTAGGCTTTTTATTGTTTTACTTTTTGATTGAGAAGTTCAGGAGTAAGATGAAGAAGGCGTGATTTTTTAAACACTAATGTTTTGCACAAATCAACACAAGAGGTTTTATAAAACTAATTAATCACAAGGGGGCTTCGAGAGCCTCAGCCCCCAGAAATATTTGTTATCAGTAATACTTTGTCATCAAAATTATAGTCATAATGATGTAAGCATCCTATAAAGGGGGCTGAGGCACTCGAAGCCCCCATTCATTATATCAAAAAATTAAACACTTAAACAAAAGCACTTTACCCAGCCGGATAAAGTGCTTTTTTGAGATCAGTCATCAATCTCTACGATAAAAAAATAGAAAAGCCAGCTGGACGTCTGGCTTTTCTTACTAATAGAACTTTTCAGTTTTATTTAATGATCAATTTTTGAGTGGTTATCTCATTTTTAATTTTCAGTTTTAATAGGTACACTCCTTTTGTAAGGTGTGATATATTGACAGACTGATCGTTGTTCAAAACAATATTTTGTTTTCTGCCATCCATAGAATACATTTCAACATCCGAAACTTTTTCGCCTTTGATGAATACTTTCTCAGACGCCGGATTCGGGTAAATGGAAACCTGACTGTTTACAGCAACATCACGCGTTCCCAATGTACCCTGCGTAGAAGCATCAGAAAATACTTTTGAAGCATCGATAGATTTTACACTCCAGTACACATTCTGAATGGAAGAATCAAGATCCAGAAACCATGATGGTGTTGTCACCACATATTTCGCAAGATTGGCGGCTCCGGGTGTAGATCCTACTTTAATCTCGTATCGAAGGGCATTTGCAGGTGTCTTATCATCAGAGGCACCACTCCAGGAGAATTTAAAACGGTTTCCTGTTTTTACTACATTAAGGACTGCGGGAGGTACAGGTTTCAGATTAACTTCAGTAGAAGTATTTTTGAAGAATTTGGTAAGTGAAGGCATGCCCGGATCTGCCCAATCAAATCCGGCCAATAGAACATCCAGATGGTGGTCATTGTCAAAGTCAAGTAGATTCACAAAACCCGGACCTCCTAACGTATGCAGCCCTGTAGGTATATTTTCAGTAAAATTTTGATTCGAAGGAGTATATAAAAAAGTTTTTACAACGGCATCATTATTACTATCATTTCCGGAAACGATAAAATCATAATAGCCGTCATTATTCACATCACCCGTAGTGACAGATGAATCTGCAATCTCTGCGACATTTATCTTCTGTAAATTTAAATGTCCGGTTCCATCATTCATGAGCACAGCAAGAAATCCATCATAACTCGTATCCTGGCCAGTAATAACTATATCCTGGAACCCGTCTGCATTGAAATCTGCATACTCCATTTTTCCACTCGTAAGCGCTGTGAAATCCTGTGAAAGCGTCAATGTTCCTGACTGATTCAGAAAGACTTTACAAATAGGATTATCACCATCAGCTACTCCAAGAATAACGAGATCAAGAAAGTTGTCATTATTAAGATCTACAAATTTGAAACTTCCGTTCTGCGTTCCCGGGTGCCAAGCTTTCGTGATTTCAAAATCAGTTCCTGTATTTCTGTAAAAATCAACATTATTGACAAAACCGGTTCCTTCTACATATTGAGTTCCGTTGATGGCATAATCTACTTTACCATCATTATCAAAATCAAAAGCTTCCAGAGATCCATAGATTTTTCCGGCAAGATCTGCTTCTTTTACAAAACCGGTTCCGGTATTTTTAAATCGGTAATGTTTATAGTTTACAATATCATTATAGCTGAGTCCCGTAGAAATAATATCCATAAGACCATCATTATCAAAATCCATGAACTTGATATCTCCCAGATGGGTTGCATTGGCTCCCAGATTGGCATAAGGCACCAGTGAAGTCCCGTTATTTTTATATACTTCGTTAAAAGATGTATCTACGTTTCCATCACCATCGCTGTCAATAGCTCCGTTGATCACCACATCCTGCTTTCCGTCATTATCCATATCAGCCACATCAGCTGATCCATAGTAGAAATTCTTCATACCAGTCTGGATTTCAGTATAGTTCTGAGCCATCAGCCCAACGGGAATCATAGATAAAAGAATACAGATCCTCTTCATGTTATTTTTATTTAGATTAATTAAAAACAAAGGTAAAGTATTCGGATTTGCTTTTAAGAGAAAGCTTACATGAAATATATCAGTCACTTGGCTCAGCGTGTCTCGGGATTTATTTTATTTTAAAAATCATGATTATTAATCAGTCAGTTATTTGTAAATATTTTCCAAAAGATTTGTCTATATAAAAAATTCTTCGTTATTTTGCACTCTCAAATATTATACAAATAAGAACATCGAGATATGTCAAGAATTTGCCAAATAACAGGAAAGCGTGCAATGGTTGGTAACAACGTTTCTCACGCTAATAACAAGACGAAGCGTCGTTTTGAAATTAACTTATTAGAGAAGAAATTTTACCTTCCGGAGCAGGATAAGCACGTAACACTGAAAGTATCAGCTCATGGATTGAGAGTGATTAACAAGATTGGAATCGAAGAAGCTATTGAAAGAGCTACTAGAAACGGATTGATTAAAAAGAATTAATAAATCATGGCAAAAAAAGGAAATAGAGTTCAAGTAATCCTTGAATGTACAGAGCACAAAGAGAGCGGTATGCCAGGAATGTCTAGATACATTTCTACTAAGAATAAAAAGAACACTACAGAGAGATTAGAGCTTAAGAAGTACAATCCTGTTCTTAAAAGATCTACCCTTCACAAAGAAATCAAGTAATTTATAAATATAATTTACCATGGCAAAGAAAGTAGTAGCAACCCTACAAAGCGGGCAGTCAAAAAAAATGACTAAAGTTGTGAAAATGGTTAAGTCATCTAAGTCAGGTGCTTACGTTTTCGAAGAAAAAGTAATGAATGCAGACGAAGTAGACGGTTATTTGAAGAAATAATCTCCACTTTATTTACAATATAAAAAACTACTCATATTTTGGGTAGTTTTTTTGTTATCTTTGTTCACCAGATTATTAATCAATTCAATATACACCAATATGAAAAAGATTCTTGTTCTGGTTTTCACAGCAATTTTTCTATTTTCATTCGGTCAGAAAAAGATGAACAATGTAGAATACAAAAACTCGGCGGAAGTTTTTACCATTAAAGGATTGTCACAATCAACAAGCATTGACTGTGGAAATTCCAGAATGATATTACTGTCCGGACAGGTTCCATTGGATGCTGCAGGAAATCTCGTAGGAAACGATGTCGAGAAGCAGACCCAACAGGTTTTTAAAAACATTGAAAGCATCCTGAAAGAATATGGAGCAACAGGAAAGGATATTGTAAAACTGGGAATATTTATCACTGACATTTCCAAAACGCCAGACTTTAGAAAAATCCGTGACTTATACATCAACCTTCAAAATCCTCCCGTGAGCAGCCTTGTGGAAGTAAGCCGTCTTTTCAGAGATGACGTACTGATAGAAGTAGAAGCCACGGCAGTTATAAAAAACAAATAAGAATGAACTATGAGTTGGTTTAAAAATATTTTCAAAAAAGAAGAAAAAGAAACTTTAGATAAAGGTCTGGAAAAATCTAGCCAGGGTTTCTTTGAAAAAATGACGAAGGCCGTAGTCGGTAAAAGCAAAGTAGATGATGAGGTACTGGATAACCTGGAAGAAATACTTATTGCATCTGACGTAGGCGCATCCACAACCATCAAGATCATAGAAAGGATTGAAGAACGTGTTGCCCGTGATAAATATGTAGGTGTCAATGAACTGGATGATATTCTTCGTGAAGAGATCTCGCGACTTCTTCTTGAAAATCCTCACGCAGGAACAGGAAATATAGACAGTTCTAAAAAGCCCTACGTTATTATGGTAGTCGGCGTAAATGGCGTAGGAAAAACAACGACTATCGGGAAACTGGCTCACCAGTTCAAATCCGAAGGCAGAAAGGTTGTCCTTGGAGCGGCAGATACCTTCAGAGCGGCAGCTGTAGACCAGTTGGTCATCTGGAGCGAAAGAGTCGGTGTTCCTATCGTTAAACAGGATATGGGCTCAGATCCCGCTTCCGTAGCTTTTGATACCGTTCAAAGTGCCGTAGCACAAGATGCAGACGTAGTGATTATAGATACCGCAGGAAGACTTCACAACAAGATCAACTTGATGAACGAACTTTCCAAGATTAAAAGAGTAATGCAGAAGGTGATTCCTGACGCCCCGCATGAGATCCTGCTCGTTCTTGATGGCTCCACAGGACAGAATGCATTTGAACAAGCAAAACAGTTTACAGCAGCCACAGAAGTGAACGCATTAGCCGTAACAAAATTAGACGGAACTGCCAAAGGCGGTGTTGTCATAGGCATATCAGATCAGTTCCAGATTCCGGTAAAATATATCGGGGTGGGCGAAAAGATGACGGACCTCCAACTTTTCAATGGTACGGAATTTGTTGACTCATTCTTCAAGAAAAGATGATTTAGATCATGTTTTCCCTTAACTTAGCAAACAAATCAATACATATTAACATTTAAAAAATTTGCAACTATGGGAATTTTAACATGGATTATATTCGGGCTACTGGCTGGAGCTATCGCAAAAATGATTATGCCGGGTAACCAGGGAGGCGGCTGGCTGATCACCATTATACTAGGGATCATCGGAGCTTTTTTGGGTGGTGCAATAGGAGTTTATATTCTTCACTGGGGAGACGTTACTTCATTCTGGAATCCAAGAAGCTGGATTCTGGCTATCGGAGGTGCTTTAATCGTGCTCTGGATCTACGGAATGGCTACTAAGAAAAGCTAATACAGCAGATAAAAAATAAAATCCCGGAACTGAAATTCAGTTCCGGGATTTTTTGTACAATATAATTTAGTTTAGTTGATCTTGATCTGGTAAGGCATTTCCATTTTCACCTCAGACTTTAGTTTCTCATCTGTGATCTGCTGAAGAATCTCATAGTTGGCTTTACCAATTTTATTTTTGATGATTCTTGCAGAGATATCCTCTTCGTTCAGGTCTTTGAAGATCTGCTCAAATGGAGTCATTCTTTTCGGATAAGAGGAAATATGGTAAGATTTTAACCCTGCTTTCTGAGCGGCAAATTTCACAGCATCATTCAATGTTCCTAATTCATCCACAAGACCGATTTGCTTGGCACGAACACCACTCCATACTCTTCCACCTCCTACATTGTCGATCTGCTCGAAGGTCTGCTTTCTGTTTTGAGTCACAAAATGCACAAATCTTTTATAAGTTCCTTCTACACTTCTTGTGATCAGATTTACTCCGTAAGGTGTAACCCCGTTCAGTGCAGAATAATATTGAGAATTGGCATTGGTAGCGACAATATCTGAACGGATCCCATTTTTGTTCGCAAGGTCTTTATAATAAGGAATCACTCCGAAAACTCCGATAGATCCCGTCAGCGTATTAGGCTCTGAATAAATTTTATCCGCTGCCATCGCAATATAATATCCTCCGGAAGCTGCATAGTCACCGAAAGACACGACCAAAGGCTTTTTCTTTTTCAACTGCTGAAGTTCAAATAAAATTTCATCTGAAGCATTGGCACTTCCTCCTGGAGAATTGATTCTGAAAACAACCGCTTTCACTTTTTCATCATCCTGAAGCTCTTTGATGTATTTCACATATCTTTCTGAAAAGATATCATTGTAGCCATCACCATTGTTAATTCCTCCTGAAGCGTACAGTACAGCTACTTTCTCTCCAGACTTATCTTCGTCTGCATAAGAACTGATATAGCCGGATAATGACACCTTATTCAGCTTATCTTTTTCTTTAAGACTAAGCTTTGATTTGATCATCTGATCATATTCCGTTTTCTGGATCAGTTTATCAGCCAGTTTATATTTTAATCCTAATTCAGGAATCATTCCGTATAAACTATCAACAACCGTTTTGAACTGAGCGGTGTCAATCTTTCTTGAAACGGCCATTTTAGTTGAAGTACTGCTCCAGATATCATTTAAAAGAGTACTTAACTGCTCTTTATTTTCCGGAGAAATATCATTCCTTAAGAAAGGTTCTACCGCAGACTTGAATTTCCCATGTCTGATCACTTCAATCCCAATACCGTATTTATCAGCAAAATCTTTAAAAAATGCAACTTCAGTAGCCAATCCTTTTAATTCTATCATTCCTGATGGATTAAGATAATACTGATCTGCCACAGATCCTAAATAATAAGCAGACTGCGAAACAGCATTACCGTAAGCATACACAAATTTTCCACTCTTTTTAAAATCTTCAATAGCATTTCTGATATCATCAATCTGGGTCATTCCGGCATGCAGATCGTCAGCTTCTATACTTATCCCTTTGATATTATCATCGGTTTTAGCCTTTTTGATAGCTTCCAGAACGTCATACAAAAGAACACTTTTGCTTTTATCGCTGATATTGAACAATCCCACTTCTTCTTCTGTAGGGCTGTCTATTATATTAGTCTTTAAATTAATCGTCAGAACAGAATTGTTTTTCACAGACACCGCTTTGTCATTCCCCATGGAACTGAACACAAGCATCATGATGAAAAAGACGAAAAATACGGCACATAATAGGACAATTGCCACTATATTTGCCAATACATTTTTAAAGAAACTTCTCATAAATCAATCAATTTTCCAATATGTCGCAGCATAGGGTCGTTTTGTTACTAGGGAGTAACCTGGGAGACCAAAAAAAAAATTTAGAGCTTGCCTTAGAAAAGATCAGGGAAGGCGGAAATGAAATATCACAAACCAGCGAATTTTTAATAACAGAACCTGTAGAATTTGTCAGTTCTAATATTTTTTGTAATATTGCATCAATAATATTCACGCATCTTTCGCCTATTCAACTGCTTGATTTTGTTAAAACTATTGAAGTTGAAATGGGAAGAATTAATGATTCAAAATCTTCTGGAGGCTACAGCGATAGAATAATAGATATTGACATCATTAAATATAACGATTTGAATTTCAGATCCGAAAGATTGGAAATACCTCATCAAAAACATTTGTTTGAAAGAGATTTTTCTAAAATATTATTGAAAGATTTTATCTAAATAAAACATAAAACATATATGAAATTAGGTTTATTATTATTAGCCATACTGCCTATCACGGCTTATGCCCAGGATAGTACTGCAGTAAATTCTTCTGGTGAGTATCCTAATACCTTCTCTTCGGGTTCCGCTAATGTACAACGCTTTGACAACAAAGCCAGACGTTTCAACGACTGGTCTATCTCCGTGGGTGGGGGTGCTGCTTTTATGGCACATTCTGACCTTAGCTCTTTTTATGACAAAAAAGTTAACTGGGGATATAATGCTTATATAAGTATTGACAAGCAGATTACACATGTATTCGGATTAAGCCTTATCTATCAGAGAGGAGAAACGAAACAGAAAGCAATGCTTGATGGAGCTGCAGGTGCAGCAGCAGGTGTTGGAACAGCGACTACGAAATATAACCAGCTTGCCTTAATGGGAGATGTAAACTTTTCAAATTTATTGAGAAGAGTTGACAACCATTCTCCTTACAGATGGGCTTTCCACGGTTATGCAGGTATTGGATTCCAGGGTTATGACACCTCTCTTCATGATGGTAATGAATTCAGATGGAGCGACAGTCCTAAAAGAGTTCCTCTATTTATCAAACAGGATTTTGATATTAACTCCCTATTCTATCAGTTCGGTGTAGGATTGAAATACAACATTTCAAAACTTATCGATATCGAAGCCAGAACGATGTATATCATAAGTGGCGACGACGAATTTGACGGAGGCGGATGGGCTGAGGCCAACGACTATGATCCAGCAACTGCCGGTTCAAAGTATAATATGATCTCCGATTCAAGGTCTGACAATGCATGGACAGTAAACCTAGGGGTAACGTTCAAGCTTGGAAAACAATTATCTCACTTAACGTGGCATGATCCACTTCAGGAAGCATATTACAGAACCAGCGTTCTCGAAAATGCATCTCAGGATCTTGTGGTATGTGAAAAAGGTGATGCAGATAATGATGGTGTATGCGATGATTGGGACAGACAGCTTGATACTCCTGCAGGCGCAAGAGTAGATGGCGCCGGTGTAGCTTTAGATATGGATCTTGACGGTGTTATAGATCTATACGATAAGTGTGTAACCGTTCCTGGACCAGTTGAAAACAACGGATGCCCTACCAAATAATACAATGAAAAGCAGTTGAAAGACTGCTTTCTTCAGTTGAAGAAAAAAAATTTTAATACATAAATACATGATGAAATTAAATTTAGCTGTTGCTGCATTAGCACTGGCGATTCCCTTCGTTAGCTATGCACAAGACTCTACGGCAGTTTCAACAGGAGAGTATCCAAATACATTCTCTTCCGGTTCTGCTAACGTTTCCCCATTTACCAATCAGTCAAAAAGATTTAATGACTGGTCTATTTCAGCAGGTGCGGGCGTACCACTGATTCAGTCTGCAGATCTTACTTCTATCAAGAATGGTAATGGGAAAAACCTTTTCGGATACTCTGCTTATGTAAGTATTGACAAAGCAATTACCCATGCTTTCGGTTTAAAGTTACAATATGACAGAGGCGAAACAAGACAGGGATGGTTCAATACGAAAGATGCTGCCCCCGATGCGAAAGCTGTAGGAGCAAGAACTCAGTATGATGCAATCTCTTTAATAGGAGACATCAACTTTTCTAATTTATTGAGAAGAGTTGACAACCATTCTCCTTACAGATGGGCACTTCATGGTTATGCAGGTGTTGGTACTATCGCATACAGAGCATATCAGAAAGATATTAAAGGACAGGTTTTAGCTACTGAAGTAAAACCATTCAAGTTTGGATCTATGTTTATGCAGGCTGGTGCTGGTTTAAAGTATAAAATCAACAAAAGACTTGATCTTGAAGGTAGATTAATGTATGTAGTTACCGGTGATGATGAATTCGATGGAGGTGGTGACAAATACAGTACAATCAACAGACGTGAAGAGCAGGTATCCGACAACTTCTTCAATGCTACTCTAGGTCTTTCACTGAAACTAGGGAAACACGAATCTCACTTAATGTGGCACGACCCGCTTCAGGAAATCTATTACAAACTTGATGTTTTGGCTAATAAAAACCAGGATGTAGAAGTATGTAAAAAAGGTGATGGTGATAATGACGGAGTTTGTGACGATTGGGACAGACAACTTGATACTCCAGCAGGAGCTAGAGTGGATGGTGCCGGTGTAGCTCTTGATACTGACCTTGACGGTGTCATCGATCTTAATGATAAGTGTGTAACGGTTCCGGGACCTGTAGAAAACAACGGATGCCCCATTGTAAAAAAAGTAGATAATAACCAAACTGCCATAGAAATAGAACAAAATCTTAAAGATATATACTTCAATTTCAACAAGGCAACCATCAGACCCGAATCTAACGACAAATTAGATCTGGCGGCCAAAATCATTAACGATAAAGGAGGTAATTACCTATTAACGGGAAATACAGACATTAAAGGAAATGCTGCATACAACCTTAAATTATCCAGAGAAAGAGCCGCTGCAGTAGTAGCCGCTTTGGAAAACAGAGGAGTAAGTCAGAATGTACTGAAATCTAAAGGAGTAGGTTCAGCTGAAGCTGTAGTTCCTGCAACTGCATCTGATGCCGAAAGATTAGCAGACAGAAAAGTTACGGTTCGTTTTATAGAAAGCACAGATTGGGATTCTATTAAGAAGAAAGATTATGAAGATGCGCCCGTAAAAAAACCTATTAAAAAGAAGAAAAAATAATACTTACATATTAACCGAAAAGAGCAATTCTTTTCGGTTAATTTTTTTACTACGAAATATTTTACCTACCTTTATATTATTTTTCAGACATTTCGGCATGTAGTGAATTATACATATCAGAACTATTGAGAAGAGATCACAAGAATAAATTACTTAAGAAATAAAATCATTTAAATTAACTTAAAAAAATAACACTATGAAATTAAGTTTAGCAATTGTTGCATTAGCCATGGCAATTCCTGCCATCAGTTATGCGCAAGACTCAACGGCAGTTTCACATGGAGAATATCCGAATACATTTTCTTCCGGTTCTGCCAATGTTTCCCCATTTACCAATCAGTCAAAAAGATTTAACGACTGGTCTATTTCAGCTGGTGCAGGTGTACCGCTGATTCAGTCAGCAGATCTTACATCTATCAAGAATGGTAATGGTAAAAACCTTTTCGGATACTCTGCTTATGTAAGTATTGACAAAGCAATCACTCATGCTTTCGGTTTAAAATTACAATATGACAGAGGTGAAACAAGACAGGGATGGTTCAATACGAAAGATGCTGCACCGGATGCGAAAGCCGTAGGAGCAAGAACTCAGTATGATGCAATCTCTTTATTAGGAGATATCAACTTCTCTAACTTATTGAGAAGAGTTGACAATCACTCTCCTTACAGATGGGCACTTCATGGTTATGCAGGTGTTGGTACTATCGCATACAGAGCATATCAGAAAGATATTAAAGGACAGGTTTTAGCTACTGAAGTAAAACCATTCAAGTTTGGATCTATGTTTATGCAGGCTGGTGCCGGTTTAAAGTATAAAATCAACAGAAGACTTGATCTTGAAGGAAGATTGATGTATGTAGTTACCGGTGATGATGAATTCGATGGAGGTGGTGACAAATACAGTACGATCAACAGACGTGAAGAGCAGGTATCTGACAACTTCTTCAACGCTACTCTAGGTCTTTCATTGAAATTAGGAAAGCACGAATCTCACTTAATGTGGCATGACCCGCTTCAGGAAATCTATTACAAACTTGATGTTTTGGCTAACAAAAACCAAGATATTGAAGTATGTAAAAAAGGAGATGCTGATAACGACGGAGTTTGCGACGATTGGGACAGACAACTTGATACTCCTGCTGGGGCAAGAGTGGATGGTGCCGGTGTAGCTCTTGATACTGACCTTGACGGTGTAATCGATCTTTACGACAAGTGTGTAACTGTTCCGGGACCTGTGGAAAACAACGGATGTCCTACAACTCCTACAGGACCTGTAGTAGAAACAGAAACGAAACTTGAAGGAATTGAGTTTGATTTAAATTCTGACAGAATTTTACCTTCAAATACCCCAATCTTAAATAATGCAGTTAACTATATTAACTCTTCAACAGGTTCTTACAGTGTAATCGGTGCTACTGATACAAGAGGTACTGACGCTTACAACCAGAAACTTTCTGAAAGAAGAGCAAATAACGTTAAGAATTATTTGATTAAAAACGGAGTTCAGAATGGAAAAATCAACGCAGTAGGAAAAGGTGAAAAAGACCTTAAATATCCTGAGTGTGAACCAGCTACTAAATGCCCTGAATGGAAAAACAGAGCCAACAGAAGAGTATACTTCGAAGCTAAATAATACACTTATCAGCTAATATATCAAAGCCGTGCCTTGCACGGCTTTTTTTGTTGTAATACTTTTATTACTTTTACCCTATGATTTCTCAGCAGGATTTCCAAAAATTAAAATTTGATACCCTAAAATATTTTTGGGGCTATGACAGTTTCAGAGATTCACAGGAAGAAATCATTGATGCGGTGATTAATGAAAAAGACAGTCTTGTCCTGTTGCCTACCGGTGCCGGAAAATCACTTTGCTACCAGCTTCCGGCCTTACTGAAAGAAGGAACCTGTTTGGTGATTTCTCCTCTTCTTGCTTTGATGAAAGACCAGGTAAGCCAACTGAAGCACCGTGGTATAGAGGCGGACTACTTATCTTCCGAACTGGATGAATATGATGCGGAAGCAGTTTATGACCGTTGTAAGGACGGCCTTACCAAACTTCTATATGTATCTCCCGAAAGATTGACCAACAGCCAGTTTCTACAGAATATTGAAGAAATTCAGCTGTCATTTATTGCTGTAGATGAAGCCCACTGTATTTCAGAATGGGGTCAGGATTTCAGACCGAGTTACCAGAATATTAAAGAATTCAGAAAAAATAATCCAAAAATTCCATGTCTGGCTTTAACAGCTACAGCAACTCCAAAAGTACTCGAAGAAATTAAAAATAAGCTGGAACTAAAAAAGCCGTTTGTTTTTCAGAAAAGTTTCAGGAGAGAGAATATCAGGATCTTTTTAGATGAAGTTTCCGATAAATTCCAACGTGTTTTTGACATCTTAAAACACAATAATGATTCCGGGATCGTCTATGTAAGAACCCGAAAAGACGCAGAAATGCTGGCCGAATTTCTCAAAAAAAACCAGGTTAAAAATGTTGATTATTTTCATGCCGGATTAACGACGAAAGAGAAAAACACCAGACAGTCTCAATGGAATAATAGCGACAACCATGTTCTGATCTCCACCAATGCCTTTGGAATGGGAATAGACAAAGATAATGTACGCTTTGTGATCCATTACTCTCCTGCACCTTCATTAGAGAATTTTTATCAGGAAATCGGAAGAGCGGGAAGAGATGGCAAAGACAGTTTTGCATTTCTCCTTTGGAACAAACAGGAACTGCTCAATTTTGACGAAATCTTAAAAAATCAGATTCCCAACAAAGCTGAATTTCTAAAAATCATCACTTACCTCTACTCTATTTTTCAGGTAGCAGAATATGAACTGCCGGAAAAAGTTTTTCAGCTGAATATCCAGGGAATACAAAACTTTACAAGACTATCGAGAGCTAAGATCAGCAATGTTCTCAATTTCCTGCACAATCAGGAGATCATCTATCACAACGACAACAAAAGCCTGTCTTCACTGGAACTTCTGTTTAATGCTGAAGAAATAGACCAGCTACCACAGAAGGATGCTTATTTCATAGAGCTTCTGCTCCGTACCGTGTCAGGAATCACTACTCATAAGGTAATGTTCAGCGAGCAACAGGTCAGCAATAAGATCGGAGTAAGCGTTCCTCTGATTAAAGAACGTCTGAAAGAACTTCAGCAGAAAAATTATCTGGAATATGTAGACGGTGCTTTATCAAGCATTAAATTTCTAAAACCCCGTGACGAAAGAGCCATCAATGCGGCGTATTGGAAACTTTTTGAGCATATTCAAAAAAATAAAATCCAGAAATGGGAAGAGATCAAGTTCTTCATAGAAAACAATGATTATTGTAAAATGAAACTCATCCTCGCCTATTTTGGAGAAAAAAACACGAAGAACTGTGGCCAGTGCTCAGTTTGTGAAAAGAACAAGCAATCCATTTTCGGAAAAAACATATCCCAGCAGATCATTAATCTGTTGGCTAAAAAACCTTCCACCATCGAAGACTTATCCGTCCAGCTCAACTATCACTCTAAAAACAACATCCTAGAAAACCTGATCTTTCTCTTAGACTCAGGAAAAGTAAAGATGCTGAACTTTAGAACCTATGCGCTTAATAATGAGTAATAAGTAATGGTGAATGGTCAATTGTGAATTTTGCTTCGCAAGTGAATGGTGAATCTTAGACAGCAGATTTCAGACCAATCGGGTAAACTAGAAATTTAGATTCATTTTAATAGTTAAAAAAAGGTTCGGGATGCGAGGTCCGGGTTTTGCGGTTCAAACCAATATCTGTCAACCAGCAACTAACTTGTATACTCTAAAAACTCTCCGACTCTCTCACTCTAAAACACTCCAACTCTAATATCCTCCAACTCCAAAACTCTCCCAAAAACCCTTATCTTTGCACCATGAAATCATTGAAAGTCGTTTTTTTAGGAACTCCGGAGTTTGCAAAGACTTCTTTGGAGGCTATTCATCAGTCTGATCATGAAGTGGTAGGTGTGGTAACTGTTGCTGATAAAGCCAGTGGCCGCGGACAGAAGATCAACCAGTCTCCGGTAAAAGTGTACGCCGCCGAAAATAATATTCCTGTTTTCCAGCCGGAAAAATTGAGAAACCCTGAATTTTTAGAAGAACTGAGAAAACTGGATGCTGATGTGTTCATAGTCGTTGCTTTCAGAATGATGCCAAAGGTTCTTTTCGAAATGCCTAAAATGGGAACTTTCAATCTTCATGCTTCATTGCTTCCTGATTACAGAGGAGCAGCTCCTATCAATTACGCAGTGATTAACGGTGAAGAAAAAACCGGGGCCACTACATTTTTCATCAATGAAAAAATAGATGAAGGAAATATTCTTCTTCAGCAGGAACTGGACATTTTACAGGATGAAAATGCAGGAAGTCTTCACGACAGATTAATGGAAATGGGTTCAAAACTGGTGGTAAAAACTCTGGACGGTTTAGCAGAAAATTCCATTATCGAAAAACCTCAGCCTCATGTTGAGCATCCTAAAAATGCTTATAAAATATTTAAGGAAGATACCAGGATCAACTGGAAAGCTCCTTCAAAAACAATTCACCAGTTCATCCTTGGAATGTCACCTTATCCGGCTGCTTTCACCACAATAAAAATCGGAGAAGAGGAAAAAGGATTGAAAATATTCGCTGGAAAATTTGAGATCACGGATCATGGAAAACCTTCCGGAACATTGGACATTTCTAAAAATGAATTCAAAATTTATACGGAAGACGGTGCCTACTTCCCACAAGAACTTCAGCTTGAGGGCAAAAAAAGAATGACAGTAAAGGATTTTCTGAATGGATTTAGAAACTTTGAGGAGATAAGCTTTTAGGGAGTTGAAGAGTTTTAGAGTATATGAGTGGGAACTTGGTTGCTTGTTGACAGTTGCTAGTTCCAAAACTCAATGTAAAAAAATCTTAAACTTCTGATCTGAAATTCGATATCTGACATCTGATTTCTAAAAGATCCATCTTTAAGTAAAATAAAAAAGGTTTAGAAATTTTCTAAACCTTTTTGCTTCATTTATATTTTCTTCCGTCTTCAATGAAATTGACAACGAAGTTAATTCACAATTAACGATTCACTTTTAAAGCTGAACAAGCTCTGTCACCTCTACATCATATCCTCCAACCTGTGGCTTGATATTCGGGTTTTGAGTGATCACTTTAAATTTATTGATTCCCAGATTTTTCAGGATCTGTGTACCAATACCGTAATCTCTGTAGTTGTAAGCTAACGTAGGATGCTGCTCCTGACCATCCTGATAATTCAGGAATTGCTGAAGTTTTCTCAGTGTATTTTCAGAATTTGAAACGTTATTGATGAAAATAACGGCTCCTTTTCCTGCTTCATTCACCATATTGGTTACTTTTTCCAATAAAGGTTTTTCACCGTTGTTAAGTCTTGTCAATACATCAAAATATGAATCTGAAGACTGAACTCTTACCAAAACAGGTTCGTCAACCGTCCATGCTCCTTTTGTTAAAGCAAAATGGATCTGGTCATTCGAAGTTTCTCTGAAAGCAAAAAAATCGAACTCACCATAAGCTGTTTGTACTTTTCTTTCTTCCAGTCTTTCGATAAGATTTCCTTTTTTAAGCTGATAATGAATCAGGTCTTCGATGGAAACTATCTTCATATCATGTTTCTGAGCAAAAGCGTGAAGTTCCGGCAAACGGGACATTGTACCATCGTCATTCATGATCTCACAGATCACACCACCTTCTTTTAAACCTGCCAACTGAGTCAGATCAATAGCTGCTTCAGTATGTCCGGCTCTTTTTAAAACCCCTCCTTTTCTAGCACGAAGCGGGAAAATGTGACCAGGTCTCATGAAATCTGTCGGTTTGGATTTTTCATCCATCAAAGCTAAAATGGTTTTGGCTCTGTCTCCGGCAGAAATACCTGTAGAAGTTCCGTTTCCAAGAAGGTCAACAGATACGGTAAAAGCGGTTTCCTTAGGATCACTGCTTCTGCTTACCATTACTTCAAGACCAAGCTCGTCACATCTTTTTTCAGGAAGCGGCATGCATATAAGTCCTCTTCCGTGAAGTGCCATAAAATTGATAATTTCTGGCGTTGTCAATTCTGCAGCGCAAAGAAAATCTCCTTCGTTTTCTCTGTCTTCATCATCTACTACTATGATTATTTTACCATTTTTAAGGTCTTCAATAGCCTCTGGAATAGTATTTAATTTAATATCAGACATGTTTACTTTTTATTTGTGCAAAGATACTTATAAAAATGAGCATCTGCCAATTAATATGGATGGTTTGTTAGGCTTTGGATAAAGAGTTTGCCGCCTCTCTGAAAATCTCATAAGATCTCAGTCTTTTCTGATGATCGTAGATATGGGAATTGATAATTAATTCATCCACATTGAATTTTTCCTGAAAATCTTTCAGCTGTTCTTCTATTGCTGCCTGATTTCCGATCAACGTATATTTCAGTTTCTGAAGTACCATCGATTTTTCCATCGGCGACCAAAGATCATCCATATCATCTACTGGCGGAGCAAATGGTTTACGGTCATTTCTGATGATGTTGATAAATACCTGGAACAACGTTGTAGACATCTTGTGAGCCTCTTCTGAAGTCTCAGCCGCTACCCCATTGATACACGCCATCAGGTAAGGTTGAGCCAGTTGTTCGGAAGGCTGAAAATGCTCTCTGTAAATTTTAAAAGCCATTTCCATCTGTTCCGGAGCAAAATGTCCTGCAAAAGCATACGGAAGTCCAAGCTCCGCAGCAAGCCAGGCACTATCTGTACTGGACCCCAGAATATAAAGCGGAATATCCAGACCTTCGCCGGGAATCGCACGCACTAAAGCATCAGAATTGTCTTTCGAAAAATACGTCTGCAATTCTAAAATCTGTCTTGGAAACTGTTTGTTGATGATCGCAGGATTTCTTCCTAAAGCCTGGGCGGTAAGTCCGTCTGTTCCGGGAGCTCTTCCCAGACCAAGATCTATTCTTCCCGGAAAAAGAGATTCGAGGGTTCCAAACTGTTCAGCGATGATCAGGGAACTGTGGTTCGGAAGCATAATTCCTCCGGATCCTACACGTATTGTTTTTGTTCCGTTGGCGATAAAACCGATCAGAACTGTGGTGGCAGAGCTGGCAATACTTTCCATATTGTGATGCTCCGCAAGCCAGAATCTTTTATAATGTAAATGTTCAGTATGGTTTGCTAAAGATAAACTGTCCTGAAACGTATCGTGAATACTTTTTCCCTGCTTTACGGGAGCAAGATCAAGCACCGATATTTCAAAATTTTTCATATCAGATATTTATTTTTTTTTAAAGCGATATGAAATCACCCTCGGTGATTTCATAATTTTAAATTTTAGGTTTAAAACCAAACAAATTTAAACCAATAAAATCGCATTAGTTACTTTTTGTAATTGATAAGTCTGATTGGCGTTGTGAGAAAAAACTATTGAATACTATTTAATCTTCTTTATTTTTTTTGTACTTGGATTATTGCATTATATTTGAACTCCAAAATTTAAATACGTGGAAGAAGCTGTAAAATTTAGCCGAAGAATACTCAAGGTAGACAATGAACCTTTTGAGTTGTGGGTGAATAAAAGTATCATGCAGAATAACGACAAGGGCCAGTTTAGCTGGTGTTGGTATGTTGAATTGCAAAAATTTGATGATACGGAAAATGATGAGGCCAATTTACAACTGCTGATGGTACAAATCCTTCAGAGAATAATGAAAGTGGCTGATATCAAAATTGCCGGAACAACGCTTTACAAAAATCTGTACGAAATCATTTTCTACGCCAAGCAGGAGGATACACAGAAAATTACAGGCGAATGTATAGACATTCCCAATGATTTGGAAGACAGAGAGGACAGGTTTATCAAATACCATTCAAAGAGTGATAGCAACTGGGATAATCTGAAGCTTTATTTTGATGTGATCAATAACAGCTAACAGGGTCAATCAGGATCTCTTAAACAAATAAAAAAAGACTGTCTCACTTTTGGGACAGTCTTTTTTGTTATATCGAATCATTCTTCTCTTTCTTAAACGTATAATGATTGATCAAAATTCTGATCTCATTGAATTCAAAATCGTTCGGCAATGCATTCTTCCATTCCGTAAGGGTTTCATGAGGATTTTTGTAGAATTCGTTTTCAAACGCTTTGATCTTATCCGAAGTAATGACTCTTGAAATATCCAATAATCCCTGCTCTGCAAATTTTGCTAAATGGCCGATTACCGTTTCTTTCACGAGACCTCTTTCCATGGCGATTTCACCAATGGTTTTTCCCTGCTCAAATAACTGAAAAGTCAAAACCTGTGATGGAACTTTTGCAATTTTCAAATTGATTTCTTTGTCATTTTTTTCATCTAAAAGCTTAGTTTCCAACAGATGAACCTCTTTCAGGCTGTTCAGGTATTCTTCAGTATCTTCCAGCCATTCCCTGAATTCTTCATTGTACTGTTTTAAACCTTTTGTTCCTTTGATTTCAGCATAAAATTCCTTCAGCGGATTGAATACTTTATCCCTGATTTCTGTAAAGAAAAAATTAACGGCACCTTTCGTTTTACCTTCAATTTCAGACCATTCTTCTTTATTTTCGATAAAATTATTAACCTTCTGGGAAATGACTCTTTCCAGTTTTTCAAAAATCTTTCCGAGGTTAACAATTTCATGTTTCAGCTGAATATAAAGCTGGTTGGTTTTTACATGATCAATGCTTTTCGTGGTAATGGAAAGTTTATTCCACTCCTCCACTTCATTCAGGAACCACAGACAGTTGACGGTACGGAGTACTTTTTTGATACTGTAATCGTATTTTTCACGGTTCAGAATCGCTTCTACATTATCATTCGCAAGAGTATTTCCCTGGAACTGCAGAATTCTGTTGTCCTTAAAAATAACCTCGGGAGTGATTTTGGATTTTAAAACGATTCCTTCCAGCGTACGGCATCTCGAAAGCGCTACATACACCTGACCGGCAGTAAAACTTTTCCCTGCATCAATGATGACATTATCAAACGTCAGTCCCTGGCTTTTATGAATGCTAACCGCCCACGCCAGCTTGATCGGGAACTGTTCGAAGCTTCCTAAAACTTCTTCTTTGATATTTTTTTCGGTGTCGAGGAAATATTTTTTCTGTTCCCAGACTTCTCTTTTTACTACAATTTCTCTTTCACTTCCATCGAGAACCACTTTGATTTCGTTGTCATCAAGTGACATAATTTCACCTAACTTTCCGTTGAAATATTTTTTTTCTCCGGTGATATCATTTCTGATGAACATGATCTGTGCCCCAACCTTTAATTCTAAAAATTGTTCGTTCGGGAACTGATTTTCCTTGAAATCTCCAAAAAGTTTGGCTTCATAGGTTTTCACTGTCAGATCAATCTCTTCCAGTTTTTCCTGGTTGATTTCATCCGCCATTCTATTGTGTGAACACAGATAAACGTAGGAATTGGTTCCGGCCTTAAAATCAGGATTGTATCTTTCGTTGAGAACATCAAAATTGATATTGGCAATATCTCCGTCACGGATCGCATTCAGAATATCGAGGAATTTTTCATCCGACTGTCTGTACACCTTGGTCAATTCAATGGTCAACAAAGGAATATCCTTCACGGCATGACTATCGAAAAAGAAGGGCGACTGATAACAAATCTTTAAAATATGTTCGTCTCTTACCACCGGCGGAAGCTGGTAAAGATCACCAATGAACAACATCTGAACTCCACCGAACCGCTGGTTATTTCTTCTGATAAACCTCAGAGAAAAGTCCATCATATCGAGAACATCAGCTCTCAGCATGGAAACCTCATCAATGATAAGTACTTCCACTTCTCTTAAAAGTTTAAGTTTGTCCTTTCTGTATTTAAAATGGGGCATCAGGTCGGCAATATTATTCGCCAATCTTCCATCGATACGGTCCGTAGTGGGTAAAAAAGTCCTCAAAGGCAGCCCAAACATAGAATGGATAGTTACCCCTCCGGCATTGATTGCGGCAATGCCCGTAGGCGCTACCACAATATACTTTTTCCTCGTCTTCTTTACAAAATCATTAAGGAAGGTTGTTTTTCCGGTTCCGGCTTTTCCTGTAAGAAAAACACTTCTGTTCGTATGCTCTATTAAGTCAAAAAAATGATTGTTCATCGCTCCAAAATTACGCAAAATGAATTTGAATTTGGTACCTTGGCATAACTTTTGAAAATTCTTTAATAGAAAAGAAATTTATAATGAAAAAATTCTTAATCAATATTCCATTGTTGGCATTATGTACTACACTTACCCTCGTTTCATGTAATACAACAAAAAATACCAGCGCCAATCTTCCAAAAGATATCTCCGAAAGACCCGCCGATGAAGACAGTCAAAAATATGAACAGGCTCAGCTGGATAAGTTAAAAGCATTCATTGAATCTGAAGCATCCAAAGAAAAATGTACCGATGCATCAGAATGGACTTTTGCCCCAATGGGAGCCAAAGCCTGCGGAGGACCTCAGCAATACATCGCCTATCCTAAAAAAATAGAAGCTGCAATATCACCCAGAATCGAAGAATATACCCAGAAAGTAAAGGCCTTCAATGAAAAATATAATATCACTTCGGACTGTATGATGATCACACCTCCAACATCTGTCAAGTGTGTCGCTGGAAAAGCCCTGCTCATAACACCGGAGCAATAGAAAAAGAAAAAAATCAAAGCAAAGGTTATATATCTGTTGAATTATCAACAAAGCTCACTCAGGAGTTTATACTAAGGATTTTAAAAAAGCTCTATCGATATGATGGAGCTTTTACTATTTGTGGGGTGATAAGACTTGAGAACCAAGAATCAAGATTTTAGACTTCAGATGCTAGATATCAGATGTCAGACATGAGACTTGCTCTTAATGAATTTTAGCATTAACAAGTTTCGGGATGCGGGATTCGAGGTTCGGACTAGCAACTGTCAACCAGCAACAAACTCATAACTCATAACTCATAACTCATAACTCTCCAACCCGGAACTCTAAAACCCGGACCTCGGAACTAGCTCCCTACCTCCAGATTCTCTTTATACCAGGAAGAATATTTCACATAATTATCTGCAATTCTGTTCACTTCTCCTTCCAATAATTGGGCAGAAATGTCTTTGATTTTTTTGGCAGGAACTCCACCCCAGACTTCTCCTGATTTGATATGCGTTCCCTGCGTTACTACGGAACCGGCTCCTACGATAGAATTTTCCTCTACCAGACAATCATCCATTACGATAGCTCCCATACCAATAAGCACGTTATCATGGATTGTACATCCGTGAACGATTGCATTGTGTCCGATGGAAACGTTATTTCCTATATTTAAAGGGTATTTCTGATAGGTACAGTGCAGCATGGCATTGTCCTGAACATTCACTTTATTGCCCATCTTGATATAATGTACATCGCCTCTTATCACTGCATTATACCAGATACTGCAGTTTTCTCCCATGGTAACGTCACCGATAATGGTTGCCGTTTCTGCCAAAAATGTGCCCTCTCCTATCTGAGGTTTTTTTCCTAAAAGTTCTTTTACAATTGCCATAATTTTGATTTGAAAATTTGAAAAATAAGTTAATTTGAAAATGTAAATTCTGATTACATGAAATAACTTTTAATTTTTTGTCGGAAAATGAATTGATTTGAAAATCACACGTCTACTCATACTAATTTCTAACTTCTCAACTCTAACTTCTAATTTCAAATGAGTGTGATAGCAAAAATCTAATTTCTAATCTCCAACTTCTAATTTCTAATTGCGTATTTTTGTATCTCAAATTTAACGAAAAAATGCGTACGATACTTATAGAACCAACTGAAAACCCGAAAGTGATGAAATTTGTCGCGGATTATAACCTGATCCCGGGCTCTTTAGAGTTGGACAGAAGTTCAGATATTTCAGAAATTCCTTTAGCTCAGGAACTTTTCAACTATCCTTTTGTGGAAAGAGTTTTCATCACTGCTAATTTTGTAGCGGTAGCAAAACAGGACACCATTGAATGGGAACATGTCGCTGAAAGCCTGAAAAATGTCATTGAAGATGAATTATTAGCCAATCCGAGAATTTACCTTCAGAAGAAGAAGGAAATGTATCAGATTTATGCGGAAATGACGCCTAACCCTAATGCCATGAAATTCGTTTCCAGCAAAATGCTTATTGACGGTTTTGTGGAAGTGAAATCAAGAGAGGCTGCAGAAGGAGTTCCTTTAGCCCAGACGATCTTTAAGGAATTTGATTTCGCTAAAGAAATTTTTATTTCTGATAATTTTGTTGCTGTAACCAGAGATGATTCTGTAGAATGGCATCAGGTAATGATGGCTGTAAGAGGTCATATCGCTGAATATCTTCAGAACGGAGGTGAAATATCCAACCTTGAACCTCAGACTCATGAAAATCCTGTTGAAAAAATCATCAACAGAGAATATACAGACGATGAACAGAAAATTTCAGATATCCTGAATGAATATGTAGCTCCTGCCGTAGAAAACGATGGTGGAAAAATTTCCCTGATGGAATACGACCAGGAAAATAAAACCGCAAAAATGCTTCTACAAGGTGCATGTTCAGGATGTCCAAGTTCTACTGCTACTTTGAAAAACGGAATTGAAAATATTTTAAAACAATTTGTTCCTGATTTGGTAGAAAGAGTAGAAGCTGTGAACGGATAAAATCATTTGGATATGAGAATATTCCTTCTTTTAATAGGTCTTAGCTTAAGTATTCTTGCCTGCAGGAAAGAACCTCAATTGAACAGCGGTATTCATGATGATTTGGTAGAAACTAAATTAGCGAAAGACAGCCTTCAAAAGATGGATGTGGTTTTAGATAAATTAAATAAGAAAAACACAACTTTTCTTGATTACTATTTCCACAATTACTACGAAATGGACAAAGAAACCGGCGACGAAATAAAAAAATTAAAAGGAGAACAATTCATCTACGATGCAGATGATGAATATTTCAAATTATATACAAAAATAGCAACTCAAAAGGGTGATGAATATTTGAAATCTTTGGGAATGACCAAAGAAGAAGAACATTTGGCACTGGAAGTTTATATTTTACATTTAAAGCAAAGGTATGGTCCAACTATCGATGGACGATTGCAAACTCTAAAATAAACAATGAAGGGAATTCTATTAGTAAATCTGGGATCGCCAAGATCCACGGCAGTGAATGATGTAAAGGAATATCTTGACGAGTTTTTGATGGATGAAAGGGTAATTGACTACCGATGGATTTTCCGTGCATTGCTGGTTCAGGGAGTTATTCTTAAAACAAGACCCGCAAAATCTGCAGAAGCCTATAAAACAGTTTGGACAGATGAAGGCTCCCCTTTGGTCGTCATCACTGAAAAGATCCGGAAGAAACTTCAAAAAATAGTGGATGTTCCCGTAGAAATCGGGATGAGATATGCTCAACCCAGTATTGAAGCGGGAATTCAAAAGTTAGTTGATCAGGGCGTTTCAGAGATCGTTCTGTTTCCTCTTTATCCGCAATACGCGATGAGTACTACGGAAACAGTGATTGAAAAAGCAGAAGAAGTCCGTAAAAAGAAATTTCCGAAAGTAAAAATCAATTATATACAGCCTTTCTACAACAGGGATATTTACATCAACTGTCTGGCAGAAAGTATCAAGGAAAAACTTCCTGAAAACTTTGATGCTTTACAGTTCTCCTACCACGGGGTTCCGGAAAGACATCTTTACAAAACAGATCCGTCAAAGACCTGTAAAATTGACGATGCTAACTGTATCAACAGCCAGGTGGATACTCACAATGCCTATTGCTACAGACATCAGTGCTATAAAACGACTGAAGCCGTAATTGCTAAGATGGGTCTTTCCAAAGAAAAAACCATTGTTTCTTTCCAGTCAAGATTGGGAAAAGACAAATGGATAGAACCTTATACGGATGAAACATTAGAAACGATCCCTAAAAAAGGGGTAAAAAATCTGGCCATTGTGTGCCCTGCTTTCGTTTCGGACTGCCTGGAAACTCTGGAAGAAATTTCAGTAGAAGGCAAAGAACAGTTTGAGCATGGTGGTGGAGAAAACTTCCATTACATTCCTTGTCTGAATGATGAAGACCGCTGGATTGATGTCGTCAAGATACTTTGTGAAGAAAAACTGAATGATTTTTATCTGGTTTAAAATATAAGGAGCTGTTTGATACAGTTCCTTTTTTATTAACTGATTATTTTAAACACAAATGCCACAAATGATTTTCACAAATATCCACAATCATCTGTGAAATCTGTGGTTAAAAATTCATTAACCACAAAAGGCACAAAAGTTTTTGAACACTTAAGTTTTCTAAGTTGAATATATAATGTATAAGAAGTACACTTAAGTTTTAAAAAATTCAAAGAATTTTGGACGGGTGGTTAGTTCTGAAACACAAATACCGCAAACGATCTGCACAAATATCCACAAACATCTGTGAAATCTGTGAAATCTGTGGTTAAAAAAGAATATTCATACAGCCTGTTTTTATAGACAGGATTATTTTAAACACAAATACCACAAATGATCTACACAAATATCCACAATCATCTGTGTACATCTGAGAAATCTGTGGTTAAAAATATCACAAATCATATCCACAATAAAAAAGAGGCACCCATAATGAGTACCTCCTAATATTTAAACAAATTAATGTAAATTTTATTTTCCAATCGGAGTTCTGAATTCTCCATATCCCATCAACCCGTCGTAATTACGTCCGAAAGGAGCATAATATAAAAACGCCTGATACAGATTTTCCGTCTGCCAGAAATTACCATTCACCTCTCCGAAGTTCAGCGAACCGTCGCTTTCTTTGGTAGCGAGGATGTAGTTGTAAAAACCTTGTTTCAGAAATATTTTGGCTACATATTTTTTATTGGCTGCATCGTACTGCATCTGGTTTTCTTTGCTTGGCATAAAATTGTTAAAACCTCCCAGTACATAGATTTCCTTATCCACAGGATCGGAATCCAGAGAAAAATATACCCAAGAATAATCGGCTTCTCTTTCAGCATTTCTTTCCAGTCCCAAATCATTTCTTCTGAAGAACCACGCTCCGTTTACGTCAGGCTGATATTGATAATTTAATGGAAAAGCCCATATTGGATGCAGATAAGTTTGGTTGACGCCGTCTTTCAATTCTGTAGCTCTCACCATATCTGCGGCCATATTCATATTCTTGTTATCGAAATAATAGAATTCGTTATTCCCGGGAAATGTTAAGTTCATCTGTTGAAAAAGCAGCTGATTTCCTAAGGTTGCGCTTGGTTTCAAACTATTAACTACTACATTTGGGTTGTTGTTCTGCATTACATTCAACGTCATTGAATTGACATTAGAGGAAAGATCTCCTGTTTTTGAAGTGGCTTTTACTTCTACCCTTTGATTCACATTGGGATTTCTGGCATCTGCAATTCTTGAGATATTCAAAGCGACGGTTGCCACATCTTCCACCAGATAAAAACGTCTTTTGAAAAGAGGTCTATCTGCTGAATCTTTATAAACAATCAGCTCAAAATTTCCTGAAATCTTCGGTTGTATTTTATCATTCGGGAATGTAAGCTTATAATGGGTGTAAGCCTGCAGCGTATTAAAAGAATATTGGAACTGATCCAGAAGTCCGTTTAAACTTCCGGTTGCCATTTCTGTAAAAAACAGGTTGTCATCATTCCAGTTTCTGTCGTAATGCTTGATCGTATATCTGTAGATTTCGCTGGCATTCGTAAGATCATCAAAGCTTAAAACCAACTGCTCACCGAACCTGATAACAGGTGTTTCATCGTTCGTCTGCGGATTAAAAAGTTGAATGCTCTGAATATTCTGACCAAAAACCAGTCCGCCCAAAGAAAGTAAAAGTATTCGCAAAGTTTTCATTATGACGAAGATAACGAAAAATCGGGATTTTCTTAATAATATCGTATTTTTGAAATAAAAAAATCCAGTTATGCTTCAGATTCAGGGCTTCGTATTCAATTTTGCGAGCGAAAACACATACATCCTTTACAACGAAAATAAAAACGCCTGGCTGATCGATCCGGGAAATATGAATGAGCAGGAAACCAAAGCGATAAAAAGCTTTATTTCTGAAAACGGACTGAAGATCGAGAAGATTCTTCTGACCCATGCTCACATCGACCACGTTTTAGGCCTTCAATGGGCTTTTGACACCTTCAAAGTTCCTGTTCACATGCATCAGGAAGATCAGGATGTACTTGATATGCTTCAGGCCAGCGGAATGAGATTCGGATTCACGGTTGATCCCGTAAAAGCAGATATTACCTACATCAATGAAGGCGACGTGCTTGAACTGGATGGAGAACAATTTAAAATCTACCACGTTCCGGGACATTCTCCGGGCAGCGTTGTGTACCATAATGACCAGCAGAAATTCATGATCTCCGGCGATGTTCTTTTCGAAGGCAGCATCGGAAGAACCGACCTTTATAAAGGAAACTACGAACAACTGATCGAAGGTATTACCAATAAACTATTTATTCTTGATGATGAAACTCAGGTATTCTCAGGCCACGGAAATCCTACGACAATAGGGTTTGAGAAGCAGTATAATCCGTTTTTTAAATAGTTTCGAGATACGGGATGCGGGTTTTTCGAGTTCCAAGTTAGAGAGTATGAGAGTTTTAGAGTATATGGGTGGGGAGTTTGGTTGCTGGTTGACAGTTGCTAGTTCGAAACTCGATACTAGAAAAACCCGAATCACGAAACCCGCATCCCGCATCCCGAAACTTTATGAATTGCTAAAATTCACTTTTCACTTGCGAAGCAAAATTCACCATTGACATTTTCTAATCTCAGTCTAGTGTCTCGTGTCTCATGTCTGAAATCTAGCATCTGACATCTTCCTCCCACAAAAAATCAAAACCGCCAGGAAATATCCTGACGGTTTTTTTATGAAGAAAATAAATATAAGTTTAAAAATCAAGTGTGATAGATGCTCTTGCAGCAGCTCCCATGATTGGTCTTGCCATTCTGATATTCGTTCCGGCTGCAGTCTGGGATCTTGGATCTCCTTCTGTAATGCCAATCGTGTTAAAGATATTGGTTCCGTCTACCGCAAAACGTATTTTTCCTAACTGGTAGGACATTCCTGCGCCTACTTCAGTGAAAGCCGGAAGAACATTATCATCCGTATTTCCTTCGTTCTGGAAACGTTTTCCATAGTAGTTCATACTTACGTAAGCTCTCCATTCTTTTGTGATATTCACTGCAGGAGAAATATTGAAATAGAACTTAGGCATTCTTCTTACGATGTTTCCGTCGTAGTCAAAGGTAGTTCCGTCTGCATTTTTCCCGACAAAATCTTTGTATTTCGGATTCTGAATCGTTCCGTTGAAAGTCACTTCAAGGATATTATTGAAAAGTCTGGTGTATCCTTCGATTTCTACCCCGAAGTTCGTTGTGTTGGCGAATTTATTTTCTGAAGTTCCGTCTGAGAATACATCTGTAAATGAAAGGTTTTTAAGCGTAGAATAGAAAGGAATGATTCCGATATCGAAAGTACGTGAATAATATTTGTAACCCACTTCTAGCTGATTGGTGTCAACCGCTTTAATAGCGCTCAGATCACTTATATTATTATAGTAAGCTTCTTCATTTGGAGATCTGAAACCATGAGAGAAGCGGGCGTATACCGCATTTCCTTTGTTAAGCTTATAATTGGCTGCCAATGTGTAAGACACTTTATTGATATCATAATTCCAATACGTATACTGATTACCCAATACTGCCATATTATCATCTGCCGTAGTTGTTGCAAAGCTGTGGGTTCCGTCAGTTGTTAAACCTGAATTATTAAGATTGGCTGTTGTTGTATTGACTTTGTATCCTTTATAGTAATCACGGCTGTAACGCATTCCTGCATTAAGGCTTAAGTCTTCTGTAACATTATAATCAAAATTCAGATAAGCATCATTAAGACTTCCCTGGATCTGTGAATCTCTGATCAGGAAAGACATATCTTTTACCCCATTGTAGGTCTGAGAATATCCTGTATCTGAAGGGCCCATAGACGGATTCACCAAATTTAAAAGTTCCGGTTTGTCTGAAGCAGTTGCTAAAACATTGCTCCAGTTCCAGTACTGATGAGATTTCCAGTTTGATTTATAGAAACCGGCCGTCACACTTCCTTTGTCAAATTTATAATTGAACTGTAAATCATTGACAAAATTATTCATCTGCTTATCAATAGCCCAGAATCCTAATTTCTGTATATACTGAGGATTCACCAAAGCCCCATTGCTCACCAGAGAATACTGATAATTGCTCATTCCCAAACCACCGTCTTTTATAGCACCGGTAGCATAATCAGAAGCCAGTTTTGGAGCTCCTGCAGGGAACATTCCCGTATACTCCATATTGATATTGGTATATCTCGTCTTGTTCAGAACGCTGAAATTATTTCCAAGATCATATTTAAATTCTGCTCCTACAACATCTACTTTCGGGTGAATTCCGTTTTCAAGATCTCTCTTAAAAAATCCGCCGCCGGCCTGTGGAATATTAAGCTGACTTACTCCTCTGTAGCTGTAGGTTCCATAATTGGCATTAAAACCGGGAAATTCCTTAAGGTCGTTTCCGTCTTGTAATAAAGGAATCGGAAGGTAGAATGTATTCCGGTCATCCAGTTTTTTGTAGTAGACTTTAGCATAGCCTTTATCAAAGACATACTTTAGGTTCATTCTGATCTGTCCGCCATTATTGGCTCTGAAACCTGTTTTTCTGATTCCGTTATCTGTTCTGTAGAATCCGCCAACGTTAAAGAAAAGTTTATCCTGGACCAAAGCCCCGCCTACATTAATATCTGTACGCATCAGGCCGTAAGTACTGGTTTCAAGCTTAGCCGTACCTTTAAAATCATTACTCCCTTCTTTGGAAATAAAGTTGATCAATCCTCCGGGAGAATTGTTTGCATAAATGGAACCTGAACCACCTCTCAGCGCTTCCAGACGGCTCACCGTATTATCTACACGGAAAAAATTATCTGCATTCGCAAACTGAAGTGCTCCGTCTTCAAACACTGGAAGTCCGTCTTCCTGAACCTGCACGAATTCATAAGCTCCTGCAGAAGGAATTCCTCTTGCAAAAAGGTTGTTACCCACTTCACCACCGGAAGTTTCCACAGCAAATCCCGGAACCCTCTGTAAAAGAGCGGCTGCACTGATAGGATTCTGCTTCTGGATCTCTTTTGCCGTAAACGTAGAGATAGCGGTACTGGATTCTATTTTCTTTTTCGGGCCGGAGTTTCCGGTAATAACGATCTGGTCTATGGATGACGTCTTGATGGAATCCTGAGGAGTTTCCTGGGCGTACGCGTTGTTAAAATAAAGCGTAGCGGTGGCAGCCATTAAAAATATCGATCTTTTTTTCATAGCATGATTTTTATATAGTTAGTTTTGTTTTAATTTGAGATAGACTCCATTTGTCCATCCGAATCCGTCCTGATTCGGGTACTCTCCTCCTCCCGCAATGGTTTCCGTGTCTAATGCATTGTATTTTTCCATTAATTTTCCAGTGTTGCTGTAGACTCTTTCCACATTCTTACACCAGTTATTTTTAATTTCCTCAGCCAGTTCATCGAAACCATAATTCTTCATTGCTTTGTAACCTAACCACTGATATGGTGCCCATGCATTAGGAAGATCCCACTGCTGGCCGGTTTTCTTTGTAGTCGTTACAAGACCTCCCTGATAAAGGAATTTATCTTTAATATGCTGGGCAACAGATTCAGCCTGTGCCTCGTCTGCCAGTCCCAAAAATAATGGGTAAAGAGCAGCAATATGTTCAGACGGTGTGTTTTTGTGTTTTTTTAAGTGATAATCTTTATAACATTCAGTGTTTTCATCCCAAAAGTAAGTGTTGATCATCTGTCTGCGTCCTGCTGCTCTTTGAGTAAAATAATTTTCTTTTTCTGTCAGATTCAGAAGTGCTGAAGATTTGGCCAGTGTTTTCTCCAAATGCCATAGAAGGCTGTTCAGATCCACTTCTGCAATATTCAGTGTTTCTATCGTCTGTATATGTTCGCCGTCTGCAAACCATCTGCTGGAAAAATCCCAGCCGGATTCACAGGCACTTCTTATATTTCTGTAAAATTCTTCGCCTGCATTGTCGCTGTCTTCAATATCGATCAGATAGCTTTCAGGGCGGGGTGCATTTTCTGCATCATAATAACGGTTCAGAAGATCTCCGTTCTTCGTTTTCGCTACTCTTTTTACGCTGGAATCGTTCTCCAGCCATTCTTCCCCATTCATCCAGAAAGCATATTCCTTCTCTAAAGTATCGTGATATTTGGTGTAAATTTTTTCGTCACCATTAGTTTCAAACAGAAGATCCAGCATCAGCGAAAAGTATGGTGGCTGCGAACGGCTCAGGAAATGGGTTCTGCTCGCATTCGGAACAAATCCTACATTCTGAATTAAATAAGAACAGTTTTCTACAATATTCTCCATCATTTCTGTTCTCCCCGAAACCTGTAATCCAAGCATAATGAAATAGCTGTCCCAGTAAAAGAATTCATTGAAACGTCCTCCCGGTACGATATAAGGCTTCGGAAGTTTCAGTAATGTTCCTTTCTCCTCATAAGCAGTATGGGTTAGTTCATCCCAAAGTTTTTCGATATGTTGCTCGATCGGCAGCTGGCCTTCTCTATGGATAGAAATTTTCGCTCCCAGGAAATCAAAATTCGCCGTTACAAAATCTTTCAGATCAAATCCCTGACTTCCTTTTTTCTTTTCATAGTCCGCATTGATTTCCGAAACAGGAAACATGGGAACGGCATCAGTCATCATCTTCTGGTCTTCAAAGATCTCTGCTCTCTGTACATCATCAAAAAGAGTCTGGATTTCGTTTATGTAAAGCTGTTTATTCATTATTATTTCTTAGGATTTATTTTTAATTTATTCATGAAAATAGCTGAAATGATCAGCAGTGAAAGCGGGATCAATGAAAGATAAAACGCCTGCTGTCCACTGAATTCCTGGAAAACAAAACCAGTGATCATAGAACCAATTGTTCCTCCGATTGCAGAAAAAACCACAATCAGTCCGGCCATCGCACTGTGTAAATATTTTGGAATGGATGCCAGAATCACAGAATTGATACTTGGATAAATCGGTGCCAGCAAACCTCCCATCAAAGGAAATAAATACACGACAAGCGGAGCATTGAACCAACCTGTTCCTTTATCAATCTGAATATTGTGGGTTAATGGCAGAACCAGAATAATACTTATCGCAAAACCAATCACGCAGAAAGAAACCACATAGATCCAGCTGAATTTCTTGGAGAAAAAGCCTGATAAAAATCTCCCCAGCGCAAAAGCTCCGGCTAAAACGGCTCCGGCCTGAATACTCATGGAAGTCGGAAGTTTTAGAATTTCTTTATAAAAAGTCGGCGTCCATGTCTGGAAACTCTGTTCTACCAATACAAATAAGAAGGCACACAGGAGAAAAAACAATACTTTTTTATAACTGAATAAGCTGATGCTGTTTTTCAAATCACCTAATAAATCCGTTTTCTCACTTTTAGCTTCTGTTTCATTTAATTTTGAAAAGAATAAAAACAAGAAGGACAAGGTAGAAACGGCTCCCAGTACCCAATATACATTAAGCCATTGGGTAGATTTCGGATTATGATCATCAATAAACAAACTGAAAAGCACATTTCCCGCTAATACACCGATCATAAAGAATCCTTCCAGAAAGCCCATAAAGCTTGAATGTTCTTTATCGGTATTTGTCACAAGACCAATAGAAGTAAAAACCGAGATTTTTATTAATGCAAATGAAACCCCTACAATGGCAAACAGCAGTTTGAAAAACCAAAAATCATTGGAAAACGGCATCACAAAACACATGCAGCTCACCAAAAAAAGGGCGATAAGCATGGAATTTTTGATCCCTATTTTGGGTAGAAATGACGCCAGAATAAATGAACATATAGCAATCGGAAGATCCTTAAATCCTTCCAGAATACTGGCTGAAGATTTTGAGATTCCGAAGTTTTGCTGTACCTGCAGAATAACTGTTCCCACGGAATTCAAAAGAATCGCGAAAACAAAATAGTTCAAAAACAGGACGGCTTTAATATTGAAATTTTTCATGGAGATCATTTCTTGTCGGCTAAGATAGAAGCATTTAGGTTAACATTAATTTAACACAATAAATCAATATTTGAACTATATTAATATAATTAGTATTTTTATTGAATAAATACGATTAATGAGATGAAAGTCAGTTTTGAAAGAATCATTACGAGCGAAAAGAGTTCTTTCCGCACTCTGCACAACAATTCGCCGATCTGCGAGTTCAAGTGGGAGTATCATTACCATCCTGAAATCGAACTGGTGTGTGTCATTTCCGGGAACGGAACCCGTCATGTTGGCTATCACAAAAGCAATTATACGAACGGAGATCTGGTGTTGATAGGTTCCAATATTCCGCATTCAGGATTTGGCCTAAATTCTACGGATCCGCATGAAGAAATCGTGCTTCAGTTCAGAGAAGAGATTCTTCAGTTTCCGGAACAGGAAGTGGAAGCCCGATCAATTAAAAATCTTCTGGAACTTTCAAAATACGGAATTCATTTTCATCATAAGATTAAAAAAGTAATGCTTCCCAAACTGAAACTCATGCTGGAATCGGAAGGTTATAAAAGATATCTGCTGCTGCTTGAGATTTTGTTTGAACTTTCAAAATGTAAGGATTATGATCTTTTGAACAAGGAAATCATGCCGTATACCATTATCTCAAAAAACAAGACGAGACTGGAAAATATTTTCACTTACGTAGAACATAATTATGATAAGGAAATCAATATTGAAGATGTAGCCAGGCTCGCCAACCTTACATTGCCGGCTTTCTGTAACTTTTTCAAAAAAGCGACGCAGATCACTTTTACAGAATTTGTGAACCGGTACCGTATCAATAAAGCCTGCCTGCTGATGGCTCAGGATAAGAGTATTTCAGAATGCAGCTACAGCTGTGGATTTAATAATGTGACTTATTTTAACCGGATGTTTAAAAAGTATACGGAGAAAACGCCTTCTGAGTTTATAAAGAATTTCTCGCACAATAAAGTAAATGTGGATCTGAAGGTTGAAAAAGAGGTGAAAATTACAGCTGGCTTTTAAAAATATCCTCTTAACGTGTCCCCTGTCATGCTGAGCGGAGTCGAAGCATCTTGCATATAAGGATTGTAATAAGTTAAGGTATTTTTATTTCCCACAGATCACGCAAATTTCACAGATAATGATTCCTAAAGATCTGCGGGATCCGTGAGATCTGCGGGAAATAAAATGATGAGCTCGTTTATTTATGATATTGAAAAAGTCTCTAGCAGATTTTAAAGATTGACACAGATGTTTGCGCACAAAAAAGCTGCTCTTAAAAAAGAACAGCTTTATACTTATATATGACGGTTAAAAATATTCAACCATTCATCGTATTACTTCCATTTGATATTGCATCCCATGCTTGGTTTCTGGATCTCTTCCTGTGGCCCACCCAAAAGTAGGTTTTCGAAAGCGATGATCAGATCTTCTCCGGTTACATCTTTGTTGTTTCCGGGTCTTGAATCATCCATCTGTCCTCTGTAGATCAGGTCTAATTTATCATCAAAGAAATAGAAGTCCGGTGTACAAGCTGCATCATAAGCTTTGGCTACGGCCTGGCTTTCGTCATACAGATATGGGAAATCAAAATTTCTTTCAATCTGGAATTCTATCATTTTTTCCGGAGAATCAGCCGGATATTTTTCTACATCATTGGCATTGATTGCAATGAATTCAATCCCTTTTTCATTATAGTCTTCATACAATTCGTTGATCTTGTCGATCACGTGAAGCACAAACGGACAGTGGTTGCACATAAAGATCACCAGTGTTCCTTTCTCACCTTTCAGATCTTCCAGAGATTGGATCTCATTAGTTTTTGAAGGGTTCGGAAGCTCGAAAAACGGAGCCTTGGTTCCCAGAGCCAGCATATTTGAGGGAGTATTCATATCCTTTATTTTCTTTATCGCAAATATAAAGTTTCTTTTAATATAAGCCAATTCAGGAATTTATAAACTTGCGTTAAATGTTAATTAACCAAAGTTCAGGAAAGAAATTAAGATTAAAAGATTGGAAGATGGAAGCTGGAGGATGGAAGTTACTATTAGACGGTAAGTATTTAACAGTTTCTCCGATATATGTATTGAAGTAGTTTTAAAAAATATTAATAGCACACCTCTCGTATTCATATATTTGGACTTCAATAACTTCCCTCTTCGAGCTTCTGACTTCCTTTCATCACTATAAAAACTGAAATATCTTCACCCCAACTTATGTTAATTATCAAATATTATTTGGAAGATATACTTAAAAGTTTGTAGTTTTGCTAACACCGTTAGTAAATAAAAATCATGGGCTTACATGAACGTCGCCAAAGAGAGAAAGAATCCATACGTGCAAATATTTTGCAGGCTGCTTTCGGTTTGGCTAAAACTGAGGGCTGGGCTTCATTGTCAATGCGTAAGATTGCAGATGCCATTGAGTACAGTGCTCCTGTAGTATATGATTATTTTGAAAACAAAGAAGCTATTTTGTATGAAATTTCTATCAACGGTTTTCATTGTCTTCATATAGAGTTATTAAAAGCTCAGCAGAAATTCGAAACTCCGGAAGAGCAGCTTACTGCTATAGTAGATGCCTACTGGGATTTCGCTTTTAAGAATAAAGAATACTATCAGCTGATGTTCGGTTTGGGAATGCAGTGTAGTGGTAAGGGCCAGATGAAAGAAGAATTTTCGTCATTTCAGGACCTGATCTATGAGTGTACCTTCAACATCATTAAGAAGAACGGATCCAATCCGGACAATGCCTGTCATATGTCACACGCTCTATTTTCAGCGGTACACGGTTTGATCTCTATTATGATGATGCGAAATACAGATATTCCTTCTACGATGAATAAAACGACTTTAGACGAAACGGTTTCTGCTTTCGTTAAGTCTTTGTAAATTTTTTTTGAATCAAAAATTAACACCGTTAGGAAATATACCACCGAATATCAGTAAAATATTCAGTTAAAAAATTAAAAAAAGTAACATGGAAACTATAATTTAAAATTTCAGGACAGCTTTTACTATCTACTTAACACTGTTAGATAAATTAACACACAATTAATACACCTCATTTTATATATACATTTCAACATTAAAAACAGACAGCACTTATGAAAATGACGATCTGACCCTTTATTAAAAATTCTGTATTTTTTTTTGAACTAAATATTAACACCGTTAGGAAATATACCAGAATTAATTTAAAAGACATTATTACTTAAATCTAACACTTCATTAAAAAAAATAAACCCACAATGAAAATATCTGGAAAAATAAGGTTTATCATACTTATATCAAGTATTATCCTTTTGCAGAACTGTACCCAAGCAGCAGAAGGTTCCAATGCAGCACCGCCTGCTCCGGAACTTCCGGTTTACACCGTGATCACATCTCCAGCCACAACATATCAGGAATTTCCTACCGCACTGGAAGGTAAAAACAATGTAGAGATCAGATCTCAGGTAGACGGATACCTGGACAGAATCTATGTGGAGGAAGGTTCTTACGTAAGAGCCGGACAGCCATTATTTAAAATAGATTCAAGAGCGTATGGCGAGCAGGTGAATATGGCGCAGGCCAATCTTCAGGCTGCCAATGCCAATATTGAGAAAGCTAAAGTGGAAGTTGACAGACTTCAGCCGTTAGTAGCCGCAAAAGTAGTTTCCGACGTACAGCTTAAAACCGCAAAAGCTAATTATGCTGCTGCTGTTGCCGCTTCATCACAAGCCAGAGCTTCAGTAGGAAATGCAAGAATCAATGTAGGATTTACAACGATCACAGCACCGGTAAGCGGATACATCGGAAGAATTCCTTTCAAAAAAGGAAGCCTGATCTCAAGAACAGATGTTAATCCATTGACGTTGCTATCGGACATCAGCGAAATTTATGCTTACTTCTCTTTAAGTGAACTGGATTTTATCGCATTTCAGAAGAAATATCCGGGAGCAACTTTAGATGAAAAGCTGAAGAATATGCCAATGGTAGATCTGGTGATTGCAGACAACAGCACTTACCCTCAAAAAGGAAAAATGAGCATTGTAGATGGTCAGTTTGACAAAACTACAGGAGCCATCAGCGTTCGTGCCGTTTTCCCTAATGCACAGGGAGCTTTAAGAACAGGAAATACAGGAAGAGTGCGTATGCCTCAGATGCTTTCCAATGCCCTGATCATTCCACAGGAATCTACTTTTGAAATTCAGGACAAAACCTACGTATATATCTTAGGTAAAGACAACAAAGTAACCAGCAAGCCGATTAAAGTCTCAGGAAAAACAGAAAACTACTACTTTATTTCTGAAGGAGTAGCTCCAGGAGAAAAAATCGTGTACACCGGAATCGGAGCTTTGAAGGATGGTGCTTCTATCAAGCCGAAAGCAATCTCTGCCGACAGCTTGTTGAGAGCCAGACCTTTGTAATCTATTCCGAATACAGAAGACTTAAAAAAATAAACTTCTTATGTTAAAACAATTTATAGAAAGACCGGTACTTTCAACGGTCATCTCCATAATACTCCTATTATTGGGGGCACTGTCCCTCTTTAATTTACCGATTGCCCTCTTTCCCGATATTGCTCCACCGAGTGTTCAGGTAACGGCTTTCTATCCTGGAGCTAATGCTGAAGTAGTTGCCCGTTCGGTAGCCACCCCTATTGAAGAAGCAGTGAACGGAGTGGAGAACATGACCTATATGACCTCCAATTCCAGTAACGACGGTACGATGACCCTGAGCGTATATTTCAAACAGGGGGCTGATGCCGATAATGCTGCAGTAAACGTACAGAACAGGGTATCGAAAGCTATGAGCCAGCTTCCTCAGGAAGTGGTACAGGCGGGGATTTCCACGCAGAAAGTTCAGAACAGTATGATTATGTTCATGGGACTGAGCAGTGATGATCCAAAACAGTACGATGAACTTTTCTTACAGAATTACCTTAAAATCAACGTAATTCCACAGATACAGCGTATTCCGGGAGTTGCGCAAGCTCAGGTTTTCGGAACGAGAGATTATTCCATGAGACTCTGGCTGAAACCGGACAGACTGGCAGCCAACAATCTTTCTCCACAGGAAGTGCTTGCGGCAGTTAAAGATCACAACCTTGAAGCTGCTCCGGGACGTTTGGGCCAGGGAAGTAAGGAAACGTATGAGTATATCCTTAAATATAAAGGAAAACTAAGCAAGAATGAAGATTATGAAAATATCGCCATTAAAGCGAACAATGACGGATCATTCTTACGATTAAAAGATGTAGCGAGAGTAGAATTCGGTTCTTATACTTATACAGCGACCAACAGAGTAGACGGAAAACCGGTTGCCGGATTTGCTATTCTGCAGACGGCAGGTTCCAACGCGAATGAAATTTTAACTGAAATTGAAAAACAGGTTGATCAGATGAAAACTACCCTTCCAAAAGGAGTTGAGCCTATCATCATGTACAATTCTAAGGACTTCCTTGATGCTTCTATCCATCAGGTTGTTGAAACTTTGGTGATTGCATTTATTCTGGTATTTCTGGTTGTGTATATTTTCCTTCAGGATTTCAGATCTACATTGATTCCGGCTATTGCGGTACCCGTTGCGATCATCGGAACGTTCTTCTTCCTGCAGCTGTTTGGTTTCAGTATCAACATGCTTACGTTGTTTGCACTGGTACTCGCCATCGGTATTGTGGTGGATGATGCCATCGTTGTAGTGGAAGCCGTCCATTCCAAAATGGAACAGACAGGAATGGCAGTAGATCAGGCAACGACGAACTCTATGAGTGAAATTTCCGGGGCTATTATCTCCATTACTTTGGTGATGTGTGCCGTATTTATTCCGGTAGGTTTCATGCAGGGTCCAGCAGGGGTGTTCTACAGACAGTTTGCCTTTACTCTGGTAATTGCCATCCTGATTTCTGCAGTGAACGCCTTGACATTGAGTCCGGCTTTATGTGCGATGTTCCTAAAAGATCCTCAGGGAGAACATGGAGAACACGGTCATAAAACAGGCTTTGGAGCAAGATTCTTCAACGCATTTAATGTGGCCTTCAATAATATGACCCGAAAATATATCTATAGCCTTAAATTTTTAATTAAAAATAAATGGGTTGCGATAGGAGGTCTGGTAGTTATTACCGCTGCAAGTGTTTTCTTAATTAAAAAAGCACCGTCAGGATTTATTCCTACCGAAGACCAGGGATTTGTTCTTTATGCAGTTAACACACCTCCGGGAAGTTCACTGGAAAGAACGCACAGAGCTACGGCACAGATTGACAAGATCATCAACGGTGAAAAAGCTACGAACCACCTTTGGGTAGCGGATGGAATGAACTTCATCAGTAATGCCAACGCTTCTCCTTATTCTGCAGGTTTCATTAAACTTAAAGATTATGATAAACGTGGCGAGATGAAAGATCCGGATCAGATCGCAGCTACTCTGACAGGAAAAGTAAGTCAGGTAAAAGATGCAAACGCGTTCTTCTTCAACTTCCCAACCGTACAGGGATTTGGTAACGTTTCCGGTTTTGAGTTTATGCTTCAGGATAAAACGAACAGCTCTTTTGAGCAATTGGGAACAACAACTCAGGCCTTCATCGGGGAACTGATGAAACGTCCGGAGATTGCATTTGCTTTTACCACGTATGCCGCAGGAAATCCTCAGTATACAATTGATGTAGATGCTGACAAAGCCAATCAGCTGGGTGTTTCTATCACAGAACTGATGCAGACGATGCAGATCTATTACGGAAGTAGTTTCGTTTCAGATTTCAACAGATTCGGAAAATACTACAGAGTAATGGCTCAGGCAGATATTCCTTACCGTACAGATATCAATTCTCTGGAAGGGATTTATGTAAAGAATAAATCAGGAGAAATGGTTCCGGCGAAAACACTGGTAACCTTAAAGAGAACCTTCGGACCTGAAACGGTAACAAGAAATAACCTGTTCAACGCAGTAACGATCAACGGAACTCCAAAACCTGGATACAGTACCGGAGATGCGATTAAAGCGGTAGAAGAAGTTGCAAAACAGTCACTTCCTAGAGGTTATGGTTACGAATGGACGGGAATCACACGTGAAGAAATCAAAACAGGTGGTCAGACGGTATTTGTCTTCCTTTTAAGTATCTTGTTTGTGTACTTCCTTCTGGCAGCTCAGTACGAAAGCTACATCCTTCCGTTTGCAATTATTCTTACCATTCCTACAGGGATATTCGGAGTATTTGCTTTCACGGGGCTAGCTGGAATTGATAACAATATTTACGTTCAGGTTGGATTAATCATGCTCGTCGGGCTATTGGCTAAAAATGCCATCCTGATTGTAGAATTTGCTGTTCAGAGAAGAAAAGCAGGTAAGAGTCTGATTGAATCTGCACTGCAGGCTTCAAGATTACGTTTGAGACCGATCCTGATGACCTCTTTCGCCTTTATCGTGGGAATGCTTCCATTGGTATGGACGCAGGGAGCTTCAGCAAAAGGTAACCACTCTATCGGGTACAGTACTGTAGGAGGAATGCTGACAGGAGTGATATTCGGGATTTTCATCATCCCGGTATTGTATGTGATTTTCCAGTATCTGCATGAAAAAATGCCGAGCAGAAAAAATAAAAGACTTCAAAGACAGAAATTGGAAGAAGAACTTCTAACCACAGCTCATTAATATATATTGATATACAAAACTTTGAGACTCATAGAGAAGCAACTATTCAAACTAATATCATAAAAAAAGCAAAGTATTCTCCTACTAAAGACCTCTTTGCTTTACCAAAACCTCTCAAAGTTTTGTATTCAACTAAAAGTCTATTTAATACTATGAAAAGAATTAAGAATTTTATCTTAACCCTTATATTAGCTCTAGGCGCGGTGTCGTGTGTGTCCAAACTGGCTTACACCGAACCTGACCTACAGCTTCCGGAAAAGTTCCAGTACACGGCTACTGCTGATACAGCGAGTATTGCCAATTTGGAATGGAAACAGTTTTTCAGCGATCCTATTTTACAGGATTTGATTGAAAAAGGAATTAAAAATAACTATGATCTTCAGATTGCTTTAAAACAGGTCGCTTCTTCACAGGAGAAACTGAAACAGGCCAAATATCTTCAGTATCCTGATGTAGGTTTTGCCGTTTCAGCGCAAATTTCAAAACCTTCTGAAAACAGCATGAACGGAAAAAGCTTAAATTCATTTTTAGGTCAGAGCCATGTTGAGGATTATAATGCAGCCTTCAACCTTTCATGGGAAGCGGATATCTGGGGGAAAATTAAAAACCAGCAGGAAGTTTCAAGAATGCAGTATCTGCAGACCTACGAAGCGACAAAAGCTGTCCAGACACAGGTCGTAGCAGCTATCGCACAGGGATATTATAATCTATTGATGCTTGACAAACAGATTCAGATCGCAAAATCAAATCTGGAATTAAGTACCAATACGCTTTCCATTACTGAAAAAATGTGGCAAAGTGGAGATACCACTTCTTTAGGGGTTCAGCAGGCAACAGCTCAGAAACAATCTACAGAACTTCTGATCACTCAGTTGGAGCAAAATATTGCCATCCAGGAAAATGCTTTAAGTATTCTTGTGGGTGAAAATCCAAATAAAGTGAACAGAACGATTGAAATGTCTGATACTTCCCTTCCACAGAATATTTCAACGGGTCTTCCTGCAGCGATGGTAAGCCGTCGTCCGGATGTCCGTCAGCAGGAACTGGTTCTGCTGGAGTCCAATTCAATGGTTGGAATTGCTCAGGCTAATATGTATCCTGCTTTGAAAATTACAGCTAACGGAGGTGTGAATTCATTTAAAATTGACAACTGGTTCCAGATTCCGGCTTCTTTGTTCGGGTCTGTATTGGGTGGAATTACTCAGCCTATTTTCCAGAAAAGACAATTGAAAACGGATCTTAACGTAGCTAAAATCCAGAGAGAGAAAAATGTGCTGGCATTCCGTCAGTCTGTTTTAAATGCAGTAGGTGAAGTTTCCGATGCTTTGGTTTCTAATGAAAGTTTAAAAGTTCAGGAACAGAAAGCAACAGATCAGGTAACCACGTTGAAAAACGGAATAAAAAGTGCAGAAATGCTTTACAAAGGCGGTATGGCCAATTACTTAGAAGTGATTACAGCTCAGGGAAATTCTCTGCAGGCTGAACTGAATCTTGCGTCTGTAAAAAGACAGAGACTGAGCAGCATTGTAGATCTTTACAGAGCTCTTGGCGGCGGTTGGAAGTAGTAAATTTAATTATATTGTTTTTAGTGCGGTCTCTTTTCAGGGACCGCATTTTTTAATAAAGCTCAGGTCTTATGGTGTACTTTGTCCAAACTTTTTTTGAACAGCAAACACAGATCCCGCTGCTGCAGAGTTTTTCGTAATAAATATATTATCAAACTGTGTCTCACTGATGGTCACATTCAACGCATTATTACTCAATACTTTTACCATTTCAGGAACTGTATTGGAATGGCCGATAATAACAACAACTTTTCCTTGATTTTGTGCAAGAATGTTGTTAATAAATACTTGAGTGGCAGCAATAGTAGCAGCCGGCGCATATTCTTTAATAACAATTCCTTTACTCTCTGCCAGTGGAATGGCTGTTTGGCGTGTACGATTGTATGCTGTAGTATAAATATTATCTATATGAACATTTCCCAGCAAACGTTTCAATTCGTCCGCTCTCAGCTTACCTGCATTGGTAAGATCAGGATCTGTTCCAACGTTTTCTTTTTCTGCATGACGCAACAGAATGCATACCGTTTCTGTACTGCTGATTTCTGAAGGGAGGGGAATGCCCAATGGGTTTTCAATACTCTGAACATTATTTTTAACATTCTCCTTTTGGGTTTCCTGACTGGAAGCTCTTTCACAGCTTGTGAAGATCATCAGAGGTATCAAACCCGATATAATTAGTTTTTTCATAATTCAATTGATTTAAATTGTGTTTAGAAATGGTTCTATTTTCAAGCCCAATTTAAATAAAAAAAAACGATAAAACTTTTTATAAACTGATATTATTTTTAAAATAGAAGGAATTTTCTATTGATTTGAAGTGGAAATAAATTCAATTAAATGATCAAAATCTTCTTGTGAATACCCCAATGACAGATAGTGAATATCATCCGCTTTTCTGTACCATGTCAGCTGACGTTTTGCATATCTGCGGCTGTTTTTTTTGATCTCGGAAACGGCAAAATCAAGATCCCATTCCCCATCAAAATATTTGAACAGTTCGGAATATCCAACCGTTTTCAATGCCGTAAGGTCTTTATATGCTTCCAAACTTTCAGCCTCAGCCAAAAGCCCTTTCTCCATCATGATATCTACCCTTCTGTTGATTCGGTCGTACAGTTCTTCTCTCGGAGCTTTAATTCCGATACGGATCACGTTGAAATCTCTGGAATCCTGAGAAACAGCAATCTGTTCAGAATATGTTTTATCCGTCTGCCAGATCACATCAATAGCGCGTAAAAGTCTTCGGTGATTGTGAAAATCCACCACTTCAAAATACTCGGGATCGAGCTCTTTTAAAATGTTTTGAAGTTTTTCGATTCCTTCCGTATCCAGTATTTCCTGAAGTTTCTTCTGGTTGTTTTCATCAGCTTCAGGAAGATCATTGAGCCCTTCAATTACCGCTTTTTCATACATCATACTTCCACCTACCAGAATGACGGTGTCATGATTCACAAAAAGTTCATTGAGTTTTTTTAAAGCATCTTCCTCATACTGCCCGATAGAATAATATTCCTGAACCGAAAGGTTCCCGATAAAATGATGAGGTGCCTGCGCCAGCTCTTCTTCCGAAGGTGATGCAGTACCTATTTTCATTTCTTTAAAAAACTGACGGGAATCACAGGAAACAATTTCCGTATTGAAATGGTTGGCCAGATCAATGGCCAGTCTCGTTTTACCTATTCCGGTGGGGCCTACAACAGAAATCAATTTTTTCACAGTGCTAATTTAAATGTTTATCTTTGTACAACAATAAAAAACTATGATTTTATCAATGACCGGATTCGGCAGAGCCGAAGGTGTTTTTGAAGGGAAAAAGATCTCAATAGATATTAAATCCTTGAACAGCAAAAGCTTTGATTTAAATATTAAAGTTCCTTTACGTTATAAAGAAAAGGAATTCGAGATCAGAAAAATCCTTAACGACAGAATTATCCGTGGAAAGGTAGACTGCTACATCAATCTGGAGAATCTGGAAGAGACAAACGACGTGAAAATCAACAGGAGTTTAATTGACTCTTATATGAATGAGCTTCGTAACATCGCTTCGGACGGCCCGGACTTTGAATACCTGAAAATGGCGGTAAGACTTCCGGATGCGATCTCTTCAAGACCTGACGAACTTACGGAAGGCGAATGGGAGGCTCTGGCAAAAATCGTTCATGCAGCGGTAGACCGTTTCATGGAATTCAGAAAAACGGAAGGAGGTATCTTACACGAAGAACTGGAAAGAAATATCCGGAATATTGACAAATACCTTTTAGAAGTTATTCCTTTTGAAGAAGAGAGAATCATTGCTGTAAAAGAACGTTATCAGAAATCTTTAAAAGAGTTTGAAAACGTAGACGAGACGCGTTTCTATCAGGAAATGGCTTATTTCACAGAGAAACTTGATATTGCAGAGGAAAAAGTAAGACTTACCCAGCATTTGAAGTACTACAAAGAAGTAATGGACAATGAAGATTTCAACGGAAAAAAACTTGGTTTTATTTCTCAGGAGATCGGAAGAGAAATCAATACTTTAGGCTCAAAAGCCAATCATGCAGAAATCCAGAAACTGGTGGTCATGATGAAAGATGATTTGGAAAAAATTAAAGAACAGACGTTAAACGTATTATAGACCATAGACCTATAGACAAGAGATCAGAGATTTTATTCTCTTGTCTCTAATCTAAAAATCTCTAATCTAAATGGATAAAGTAATCATATTTTCAGCGCCGTCTGGAAGCGGAAAAACTACATTAGTAAGACATTCTCTGGAAACATTTCCTGAACTGGCATTTTCTATCTCATGCACGACAAGACAGCCGAGAGGAAGTGAAGCCCATGCCGTAGATTATCATTTTTTAAGTCCGGATGAATTCAGACAGAAAATAGCGGAAGATGCTTTTGTAGAATATGAAGAAGTGTATACTGACAAATATTACGGTACTTTAAAATCTGAAGTGGAAAAGATCTGGAATCAGGGAAAAGTGGTGATCTTTGATGTGGACGTAAAAGGAGGAATTTCTTTAAAAAAATATTTTGGAGAAAAAGCCCTGTCTATTTTCATTGAACCGCCTTCCATAGAAGAATTGGAACGAAGATTGATCTCCAGAAACACAGATGATGCAGAAACCATCAAAACCCGAGTAGCAAAGGCCGGAGAAGAAATGACCTATGCGAAAGAGTTTGACAGGATCGTGATCAATACCGATCTTGATGAAGCAAAAAAAGAAATAGAAAGTTTAATAAAAAAATTTATAGAAAGAAACTAGAAGCTAGAAATTAGAGGTTAGTTGTGCCGTTATACCCATTTAAGACACATCGAAGCTCTAACTTCTAATTTCTAAACTCTAACTTCTATAATCAAAAATTTGAGGTTGATATGAGTACCGAAACATTAGAAAAAGCTAAATCTGCGATTCCCGTAAGAGGATTTCTGGATATAAAAGATATAGCGATTCCTCAAGGAGAAGAATTAGTGAAAGCTATTCTGAAGCTTAAAGAAGAAAAAAATGCGGTGATCCTTGCCCATTATTACCAGCCGGGAGAAATTCAGGATATCGCTGATTTCCTGGGAGATTCTTTACAGCTGGCCAGACAGGCCAAAGATACCAATGCAGACATGATCGTATTCTGCGGGGTACATTTCATGGCTGAAGCCGCTAAAATTCTGAACCCAACTAAAAAAGTAGTTCTTCCTGATACTATGGCAGGATGTTCTCTGGCAGACGGATGTTCAGGAGAAGGCCTTAGGAAGATGCGTGAGCAGCACCCGAATGCCCTGATCGCTACGTACATCAATTGTAATGCGGAAACAAAAGCAGAAAGTGACATCATCGTAACCAGTTCAAATGCTGAAACCGTGATTGAAGCTTTACCAACCGACAGACCCATCATTTTTGCGCCAGATAAAAATTTAGGAAGATATTTATCTAAAAAAACCGGTCGTGATATGATCCTTTGGGATGGAAGTTGTGTAGTACATGAGGCATTTTCTATGGAAAGAATTGCTCAGCAGCTGGCTGACAATCCCGATGCCAAAATGATTGCACACCCTGAAAGTGAAGAAGCAGTTCTGAAACTGGCTCACTTCATCGGGTCTACTTCTGCCCTGTTGAATTTTGTTGAGAAAGATGACTGTCAGAAATTCATTATCGCTACTGAGGAAGGAATTCTTCACGAAATGAGAAAACGTGCGCCGCACAAAGAACTGATTCCTGCTTTGGTTTTTGACGAAAGCTGTAACTGTTCGGAATGTTTCTACATGAAACGGAATACGATGGAAAAATTGTATTTGTGCATGAAATATGAACTTCCGGAAATCCTTATTGACGAAGAGCTTCGTTTAAGAGCTCTGAAACCTATTGAAGCGATGCTGGATCTTTCAAAAAGCATCAAATAATTAAAAATAAATAGTAAAAAAGGTACTGTTTTCTAAATGTTTAGAAAACAGTACCTTTTTTTATAATTCAGGATTTACACACTCCATACTTACAAGAACACACATTTTACACTGATCTGCAAGTCCCTGATAAGCTGAACATGGATACTTATATTCAGGTCCATCTCCAAAAGTAGCATTTTGAGGACATCCTGAACATCTTGATGGACCCGCTGCTCCGTTTACTTTACCCAACTCTTTTCTGTTTAATTTTTTTAAATTTTTCATGATAATTTTAATTTTTTTGAGTTTTAAATATAATCATTTTATCCCACACAGGTGATATACATATTAAAAAAAATCAAATACTTAGAATACTCCTTTAAAAGACGAAAAAAGCACTATCCTTAAAACAGTGCTTTCTTATACTTATAATGGTCCGGAACATAGATAATCTACTTTTACCCGTAATTTACAGCATTCAGGTAAAGCATTAAAATCATCGCATGATCTTGGGTAATCCGGTCCTGGTCCATAAGGTCCTGGAGGACAGTTTTCATAACAGACATTTCCACCATTAACCGATTTCAAAATTGCTCTGTTTAATTTTTTCAGATTTTTCATATTAATTTGTTTTGGTTTATAAATATATGATTTTAAACCTGATCCATGGAAAATATCATTAAAAGCAGAGCATTTTTTAATTACAGCATTGGTGCATAACAGATACCTCCAGGTTTTCTCCAGCAGCCCCAGGCACCGCCTCCACGGAAACATACGTAGCCAGCACCTCCGCAGGTTTCAATCTGAAAATCGGTAATTCCACCACTGATCTTACTTTTTTGTTCTCTTGAGAGTTTTTTGAAATTTTTCATATTAATTTTTATTTTGTTTCATAAATATAGTATTTTATCCCTGAATGATGAAATATTATATGTTTGAGAAATAATGAATTAAGATAGAAAAATAAAAGAGCGGAGACGGGAGATGTAAAAGCTGGTAAAATAATTAGTCTCAGCTTCGTTACTCCTATTTTTAAACCCCCATAATTATAATCGAAGAAACTTCTTCCACCTCTGCTCTTTCAGTCCGGATTAGTTAACAATTGGACCTACGCAACCCATATGTACAAGATACTGACCTTTACAGCAGTCGCTCAAAGCATTATATTGCTGGCAGTTTCGGGTAGCACCGGATCCCGGAGGACCGAAAGTAGTTCCCGCAGGATAAGGACATCCTCCTGGGCAAGCGGCACCGTTGATGCTTTTCAATTGCTCTTTTGATAATTTTTTCATAATATTTTTTTTGAGATTGATATAGTTTTATTAATTACACCATCGGAGGATAACAGGTTCCACCGGGTTTTCTCCAGCATCCCCAGGCACCGCCTCCACGGAAACATACATAAGCAGCACCGCCACAGGTTTCGATTTGAAACTCAGTAAACCCACCGCTGATTTTACTTTTTTGTTCTCTTGAAAGTTTTTTCAGGTTTTTCATAATGATTGGTATTACGCAAATTTTTAATTTACTATTTTATTTCAAGGCCGGGCATGCCGCATCCTCCACCTTCAAGGCAATTACTGGCAGTACAAACTTGATAAACCGGCGGACAAACTTGAATGTCCCGCAGAACACTGCACTTCGTAAAACCTCCATTTGGCGTATTACAGTTAATTAAAATATAGCCATAGCCGCCAGTAATATTTTTGAGTTTTTCTCTTGATATTTTATTTGCATTTTTCATATTGATCTCTTGGTTTTTAATGATACATTTAATGACAATCACTATTCTACTTCCACCGGAATTTTTCCACAATAGATTCCTTTGGGAATACATTTCTTCGCATATTCACACCAATAATGGGTATAAATGCAGACACATGGGAAAGGACCACAATCTATGCCGGCACCCGCCACCGTTTTTAATTCTTTTCTGGAAAGTTTTTTAAATTTTTTCATAATATTCTGAGTTTAAATTACTATTGTTGTTATTTTTCACACTCTGTTGATATGTTAGACAAATATGAAACGTACAGACTTCAAAACAAAACCAGAATTCACAGGTGTAGCTGAATATTAAGTAAGTGATCCATTTTGGGTGATTACCGTTATTCTGCATAAAAAAAGACTGCCTTTTCAGACAGTCTCTTTAATTTCTTTTATATTTCGGTTATTGGAAACACGCCGAGCTAACAATAACGCAGGTACTGCAACGTGCCGTAACAAGTTCATAATAATCCTCGCATGAATAGGTATAGCCTGCTGCAGAGCCACCAGGACCAAATCCGCCTTTAGGGCAGCTATTACAATTGGAAGCAGCAGCTCCATTAATCATTCCCAAATGTTTTCGGGTCATTTTTTTTAAATTCTTCATGTTTATTTTGTTTTATTTTAACGCCTAAATATAGCAGTTTTACTGGAAAAACAAAGCTTAAAACCTAATATATTTCTCTTTATTATGAATTAAATAATACAGATATATACCATTAATTAATATGGCCATCTCAAAATAATTTGTACATTTGTTCCGTAAAGAATGAACTTTCTAAGAAACATATCAGATATTTCTACACCGGAATTACTTATTTCGGGACTATCTTCTGTTTCTACATCAACGATTACATCTACAACATCTACCCCGTAGCGGGGTACATTTTCACATATCATTTCCTGCACCCATACTCTTTTTTTTAAAAGAGCAAACATTCGCTTTTCTCCAATCTCAAATACATCATAGATGAAAGTCTTAAAATTCGGCGGTACATCTGTCGCCAATGCCCGGAATATTCTTCTGGCAGAACATATTATCAAAAAAGAATCTTCACAGAACAGGATTATCGTTGTCGTTTCAGCCCTTCATGGAATTACTGACAGTCTTATAAAAGCGGCAGAATATGCTGCTGTTAAAGACGAAAATTATATCCCGATCATCAAAAATATTGAAGAAAAACACCTTGATCTCGTCAAAGAACTGATCCCTATTTTAGAGCAGAGCTCATGGCTGAGCTTCGTTAAAAAACATTGCAATGATATGGAAGATATCTACAACGGAATCTTTGTATTAGGTGAATTCACAGATAAAATAAGGGACAGAATCACTTCCTACGGTGAATTTCTCTCTTCAAATATTATAGCAGCACGGCTTCAGCACGAAGGACTGGACAGTCTTTGGATGAATTCAGCTGAACTGATCAGAACCGACAGCAATTTTGCTCATGCTAAGGTAGATTTTGACTCCACAGACGAAAATCTCAAAAACTATATCGCTGCTCATCAAAACCAAATCATTGTTGCACCCGGTTTTATAGCTAAAGATAATAATGGCAATGCCACCACATTAGGACGTGGCGGTTCAGATTATACTGCATCCATCATTGCAGCAGCTGTGTCTGTTGAGGAACTCCAGATCTGGACCGACGTAAGCGGTATGATGACTGCAGATCCGAGACTGGCATCCAACGCCAAACCTATTCCTGAGATTTCTTATCATGAAGCGATGGAACTCTCTCATTTTGGAGCTAAGGTTCTCTATCCACCTTCCATACAGCCTGTCATGGCGAAAAATATTGACCTTAAGATCAAAAATACATTTGATCCGGAAGCCTATGGAACTTTGGTTTCCCACAATCTCAATAAGTCTGAAAATGAAAAACAACCTGCAGCCGGAGTTTCGAATATGAGTCATATTGCTCTTCTTACTCTGGAAGGAAGCGGAATGGTAGGAATTCCGGGAATTTCAGCAAAGCTTTTCCAGTGCCTGAGTTTTGAAAAAATAAATGTGATTCTTATTACTCAGGGATCTTCGGAACATTCCATTACTATTGCTGTCAATGAAAAAGAGGTGTTTCATGCCGAAAATGTGGTGAATGCAGCTTTTGAAGACGATATACAGCTACAGCGAATGGCTCCTGTAAAAATAGAAACCGGGCTTTCAATTGTGGCTCTGGTTGGAGAAAACATGAAAAACAGAAGCGGTATCAGTGCCAAGATGTTCGGATGTCTGGGAAATAACGGGATCAATATCAGAGCTATTGCCCAGGGATCTTCTGAAAGGAATATCAGCATCGTTATTTCTGAAAAAGACACCAGAAAAGCGGTCAACATTTTACATGAAGAGTTTTTTGAATCGGAAATAAAACAGGTCCATCTTTATATCTGTGGAACTGGAAATGTGGGTTCAAAATTGGTGCAGCAAATTTATGAACAGAACAATTATCTGCAGGAAAATCATTTGATCAATTTAAGAATTGCCGGAATTTCAAACAGCCGGAGGATGTTCTTTTCTGATCATGGAATTTCTGAACGTGAATTCAACAATTGGAATCAAGAAGCGATTGAAGCTTCTATCCATGGATTTGCAGACGAAATCATTTCACGGAATCTCCGGAACTCGGTATTTATAGATGTAACCGCCAGTTCATCGGTCCCAGAAGTGTATGAAGATTTATTAAAAAGGAGTGTGAATATTGTCGCCTGCAACAAAATCGCAGCTTCTTCAGATTTTGAACAGTATAAAACCTTAAAACGTACTGCCCGAAATCATAACTGCAATTTTTACTTTGAAACCAATGTAGGCGCCGGACTTCCCGTGATTGGAACTATTAATGATTTAATGAAAAGTGGCGACAAAATCACATCTATTCAGGCGGTTCTAAGTGGAACTTTAAATTTTGTTTTCAATAATTATGATGGAAGCAGAACATTCTCTGAAGTGGTTGCCCAAGCTCAGAAAGAAGGCTATACTGAACCAGATCCGCGTTTGGATCTTACAGGAATTGATGTCGCCCGCAAGATTTTAATTTTAGCCAGAGAAGCCGGATATGCCCTTCAGTTTGATGAAATTGAAAATGAAAGCTTCCTTCCCGAGGAATGTCTTCAGGGAAGTGTGGAAGACTTTTATCTCAAACTTACCGAGTATGAAGATCATTTCAAAAGTTTACTGAATGATGCCCAAAAAGAAGGCAAAATTTTAAAATATACCGCTGATTTTAAAGACGGAAAAGCCAAAGTCGGACTGCAGCACGCCGCTCCGGACAGCGATTTGTATCATCTTTATGGTAAAGACAATATCGTCATCTTTAAAACTTTAAGATATTCTGAGCAGCCTCTTGTGGTAAAAGGTGCCGGTGCGGGAGCTGAAGTCACTGCCAGTGGTGTTTTTGCAGATATTATAAGATCCGTTTAAAATAAATAGTATGAAAAAAATAAAAATAAAAGTTCCGGCCACCGTCGCCAATCTCGTTTGCGGATTTGATATCCTTGGAATGGCCATCCATGAGCCATACGACGAAATGGAACTGAAATTACTGGACAGCCCGGAGATCATTATCAGACATGAAGATCATTTCGGGCTTCCGGAAAATCCTTCTCAAAATGTGGCGGGCGTTGTTCTGCAGAATATCCAGCAACATCTCAAGCTGACGAAAGGTTTTGAAGTAACGATCCGCAAACATATTAAGCCGGGCAGCGGGCTTGGTTCCAGTGCGGCAAGTGCCGCAGGAGCCGCTTTTGGGGCCAATGTTTTGTTAGGAAATATTCTGTCAAATGAAGAACTGGTTCACTTCGCTATGTTTGGGGAAGAACTGGCCTCAGGAGTGCGTCATGCCGATAATATTGCACCGTGCATTTATGGCGGCATCACATTGGTGAAATCCTCCTCTCCTATTGATATTATTCCGTTGAGTACTCCCAATCTGTTTGTGGCAGCTGTACATCCTCAGGTTGAAGTGAAGACTTCCGATGCACGACAGATCTTAAAGAAAAATATCCTCCTGAAGGATGCGGTAGAACAGTGGGGAAATATCGCAGGACTGGTCGCGGGAATTTTAAAAAACGACATTCCATTGATCGGACGAAGCCTCAATGATGTATTGATAGAACCTATCCGTAGTATTTTGATTCCAAAATTTGATGAAATTAAAATGAAAAGTTTAGAAGCTGGAGCGCTCGGCGGTGGAATTTCAGGTTCCGGGCCATCCATTTTTATGCTGGCAGAGACCAAAGAAACGGCAGAAAGAATTACTCAGCTGATGAAGTCGGTGTATGACGAAATTGAGATTGAAAGTTTTGTATACATTTCAAAAATAAATCCTGCGGGAATCGAAATCGTTGAAGAAATTAATGATGAAAACCAATAAAGCAAGGACAATGAAGTATTATAATTTAAAAGACAACCAGGAAACCGTTGATTTTAAAACGGCCACTATAAAAAGCCAGGGTAGCCAGAAAGGATTGTTTTTCCCGGAAACTATTCCTCAATTTGATGAAGAATTCATCTCCAATCTGCATCTTTATTCTGATGAAGAAATTGCATTCCGATGCATGAAAGATCTTATCGGGGACGAAATTCCAGTGGAAGAATTAAAGAAAATTGCTGCAGAAACAGTCAGCTTTGACATTCCTTTGAAAAAAATCAATGAGCAGATATCCGTTCTGGAACTTTTCCATGGACCGACCTTAGCCTTTAAAGATGTCGGTGCTAGATTTATGAGCCGTTGCCTGTCGTATTTTCTGAAAGATCAGGATAAAAAAGTAACGGTTTTGGTTGCCACTTCCGGTGATACAGGAGGAGCTGTTGCCCATGGGTTTTATAACGTTCCGGGAATCAATGTGGTTATCCTTTATCCTAAAAACAGGGTGAGTCCGGTTCAGGAAAAGCAGCTTACCGCACTGGGTGGAAATATTTCTGCATTGGAAGTAGACGGAAATTTTGATGACTGTCAGCATCTTGTAAAGCAGGCTTTTTCAGATGAAAGCATTAATTCCGAATTGTTTTTAACTTCAGCCAATTCTATTAATATTGCTAGATGGCTTCCTCAGCAGATTTATTATGTATTAGCCTTAAAACAATGGCAACAGCGGGAAAATACAGATCCTGTTATCTGTGTTCCAAGTGGAAATTTCGGGAACATCTGTGCAGGACTTTTGGCTTATTTCCGAGGACTTCCGGCCGAACATTTTATAGCTGCCTGTAATGAAAATGATGTGGTTCCGGATTATCTGAAATCAAATGAATATCATCCTAAAAAAGCAGTCGCTACTTTATCTAATGCCATGGATGTGGGAGACCCAAGCAATTTCACCAGAATCCTTGAACTTTTTGGGCATCAGTTTGAAGATTTGAAAAACATGATCTCGGGATATTCTGTAGATGATGAATCTACACTGAAAACTATTGCGGAAGTTTATGAAAAGTACGGCTATATTCTTGACCCTCACGGCGCGGTTGCCTTTACTTCCCTCGAACAATATCTGAATGAACATCCAGGTAAAAAAGGATTTATTCTGGGAACTGCTCATCCGGTGAAATTCCCTGAAGCAGTAGAAAAAGCAACGTCTATTAAGATTGAGATTCCTGAAGCATTGAACGATCTGATGAAAAAGGAGAAAAAAACTGTAGAAATACATGCAGATTTTGAAGAATTAAAACGATTTTTGCTGAATAAAAATCACGAACAATGAGCAAGATCTCTCTTGAAGATGTAAAAATATATGCGTACCACGGGGTTCTTCCCGAAGAAAACATCATCGGCACCTATTATATTTTAAATGCTGAACTGCACACGGATCTTTGGAAAGCCGCTGAAACGGATGATCTGAATGATACGATCAGTTATGCTGATATCAACGGAATCATTCATCAGGAAATGGCTATCAAATCTAAATTACTGGAACATGTAGCGGGAAGAATTACGATGAAGATTCATGAAAGTTTTCCTCAGATTTCTTACATCAAATTGAAAATTACAAAAACTTCCCCACCGATGCAGGGCGAAATGAAAGGCGCAAGCATCGAACTGGAAAAAAGTTTCAAACCCGGTGACCAATAATTTTTTATTTTCACTAAAAAAACATAAAGCATTGAAATCCATCAAATTATTATTTTTATTAAGTTTTGCCGTAGTTTTCGGTCAGACTGCAGGTGATACGCCAACGTATAATTTTCCGAAGATCAGATCCAGCATCACCATGCCGGTTACCATTCCGCTTTCTGAGATCAGTAACATGATCAATGCTTCGGTAAAAGAACTGGTATTTCAGGATGATTCCTATACGGATAACAACAACGATCAGTTCAAAGTAAAAGTCTGGAAAACCCGTCCTATCCGTCTGGTAGGCGGAACGAGTCAAAATCTATTGATAGAAGTTCCGTTGAAAATATGGGCAGAAAAAGGGATCGGTACTTTGGGCGTGTATTCGTACCAGAACACGACTTTTGAAACGGTGATGTCCTTTAACACAACAATCAATTTTAACAATAACTGGACGATTTCTACCAATACGCAGCCTAATGGTTTCAGATGGGTAACAAAACCTGTTCTCAACTATGGTAAAATCCAGATTCCAATCACATCACTGGTAGAAAAAAGCCTGAAAGAACAGCAGGGAAAATTCGCCAAAACGATTGATCAGCAGATGAATGCCCAACTTAATTTTCAGCAATATGCGGTAATGGCCTGGAATGTCTTTTCACAGCCTTTTAATATTTCGGAGGAATATAATACCTGGCTGAAAATAAGTCCGGTAGGTGTCAATATTACTCCATTGAAGTTCTATGGCAATGAGATCACCACGAATATCGGAATGGATATTTATTCGGAAACATTTACCGGAAGCAAGCCAGCTGCATCACCCAACGTAAAATCAGCAGGTAATTTTACTCTTGTTCCTGTTTTAGCGGATAAATTTCTTCTTCAAACCACCGCTAATGTTCCTTTTTCCGAGGCAACGAATATTGCAAGAAATATGTTCATGAACAAAGAATATGACGTGAGAGGTTCTAAGGTGAAGATCAAAGACATCAGGGTTTATGGTTTGGACGGAAGGGTGATTATTGAGGCTGAAACGGAAGGTTATGTGAATGGTAAAGCGCTGATCTCCGGAATCCCTGTTTATGACGAAACGAAAAAGAAGATTGTGCTTTCCAATACGAAATTCAATCTGAAAACCGCCAATATCCTTCAAAAAACCGCTACGCTGCTCTTTAAAGGAAAGATCGTGAAAATGATTGAAGATGAGTACGGAATTCCGACTCAGGATCTTGAACTGGCCTCGAAGAAAAGTATTGAAGACGCGTTTAACAAAGAATATTACAAAGGTTTAAAAATGAACGGCCGGGTTTACAATCTGAAACCCGGCAGCATTCTTTTAAACGAATCGGGAATCACTGCGGTCATTGAAACCAACGCTACTTTAAAACTAATACTCAACGGAATTTAAATTTATAAAAAACTAATCCATGAGAAAATATTTACAGATAATCGATAGACATCGGGCTTCCAAAGGCGCAAGATTTGCCAATTATATGATTGATCTTGTTGCATTTTATATCGTATTTTTTATCATTCTGATGCTACTGACTGTCATCAACCCTGCTTACGGAGAATGGCTAGCCAATGCACATGACCTTGCGTTAAGATTGCTCGGTATTATTTCCTATGCATTATTTTCTTTTTTAGTGGAAGCTTTAACCGGCGGGAGAAGCTTGGGGAAACTGATTACGGGTACAAAAGTGATTATGACCGATGGCCAAAAACCATCTGTAGGAGATTATTTTTTAAGAAATATGATAAGAGGAATTATAGTAGTTGATCAGCTTTCATTTTTAGGAGAAAATGGGCTTCATGACAGTTGGAGCAATACCCGTGTCATCAACATTAAAAATTATGATGCTGAAAGACAGCTAAAAAGCGATATCAACAGCATTGGAGCGAAATAAATTATTTAAAAATTTTTGTTCATTAAGAATTTTTGCTATATTTGCACACCTCAAAAATGGTAAAAATGGTACTTTGGCCGAGCGGCTAGGCAGTGGTCTGCAACACCATCTACAGCGGTTCGAATCCGCTAGGTACCTCTTTAAAACCTCTAATTAAAATAATTAGAGGTTTTTTGTTTTTTATACATCCTATATTTAAAATCAATTTCACCAATATATCAAATTAACATAATAATTTTCTTTAAAAAATTAATTCTCCATTATTGGAATATTATTATATTTGGGACCTAAACGAATTAAATACTTAACTATGAAAAATTTAAAGAAAATCTCAAGAGAAGAATTAAAGCAATTGAAAGGCGGAGGTCCTAATGTTCCGACATGCCCTAGGGGAGCTATTTGGAGATGTGAGGCTCTTGGAATATGTGATGAAAACTTCGATCAATGGGATTGTCTGTGTGGATGCTATCCTGTGAACACACTTCCTTTTCCAAGATAAATCAAAGCCCTCTTTTTAGAGGGTTTTTCATTTTCCTTCTTTTAAAGCCAGCCTTTACCGAGACAAACTTGGAAAATAAAAAAACCTCCCGGGGCACGGGAGACAAAACTGTAATTTTTTTGAGAAAGATATACTATTAGTGATGCGGTTTTTTATATCCAAGGTTTATGCCGTTGAATATATTAAATCCATAAATCGTGACTTTTGTGGTATCTTTTCTTATATCTGCCGAAACCTTGATAAAATCTACTAATCATAATCTGCAAAGAATTTAAAAAATAATTAACCACATACTACATTTTATATTATTTTTTCCATTATTAATCGAATTTAACATAATAAAATTCTTTAAAAAAGTTAATTCCCCATCAATGGAATATTGCTATATTTGAAATCTAACGAATAAATACTTAACTATGAAAAATTTCAAAAAGCTAACGAGAGAAGATTTAAAAAATGTTGCCGGTGGAGGTGCAGTTCCTTATTGCCGAGTTGGATACATTTATATGTGTCAGGCAGTAGGTGCATGCTTTCCAGACCAGGATATCTGGGATTGTGCATGTGGTTGTGTTCCGAAAGTTAAGCCTTAATAATTTAAACCCTTCTTTTTTAGAGGGGTTTTTCATTGGAGTACTTTACCAGTTACATATTTCCCTTCATTCTTTATTTTCTTTAAATATAATTCCCATAAAAAATCCCGTTTGAAACGGGATTTACTATTATTATTCAAAAAAGTCATTTATAAACGGAACACCGTAAAAGTATATGTTCTGGCTATATTTCCATTATTGGTAATGGTATATGTATTAGCAGCCGTTTTAACCAGGGTATAGTCAAATTGGGTAGCTCCTCCACCATCAGCACAACCGGTTACATTGGCAAACTGAAGTCCCCAGGTGGCTGATGTTCCGGCTCCGCCTGCAGAGCTTATTACAGTTCCTACTTTGTCCCTGGCAACAGCACTTAAATATCCAAGTGCTATATCAGAGTACATATAAGTAGAAATCATTGTTCTTCCGCACGCATTCCCAGATCTTACAATCAGCATTCCCGCTGGAATATTGACTGCAGCAGGTATTGTAACAGTACCGCTTGCTCCCGGCAATATACTTGTACTGTTTATAGAATAGCTGTATTTTGCTGTAGTTACATCACCGGTAGCTCCTCCTCTTATCAATAGGTCATGATCTGCAGGAACCTGACGGAGCAGATTCTGAATCCGCAGACTCTGATTATTGGCATCAACATCTAATTTTCTTTGCGGAGATACGGTTCCAATTCCCGCATTTCCAGATGATGTAATGATAAAATCATTGGCCTGCTGACCTGCTGTAGGAACTCCAGAAACAGAATTGTCCTTTGCAGCATCTATATGGAATAATCCCTGAGTATTGGTTGTATTAATACCAAATTGCGCATAACTCAGAAAAGATATGAGTATATAAAGTATGATATATAATTTCTTCATAATTTTATTTTTTTGTAAAAATCAGAAACCTGTAATTTTTGAATTCCCATAAGGCTTTCAGTCGATATAATATTAACTGAACACAGCTTTACCAGACTATTTCTTCAATGAAATAAATCTTATGAGAGCCTGCTCTTTTTGGGATCGAAAGACTACAAACGGAAAATAGTCACCACATAGGTTCGTGCTATATTGCCGTTGTTTACAATCAAATAGCTGCTGGCTGTAGGTTTTGAAACCGTAAAATCAAACTGGGTAGCATTTCCTGTGGCACAGGTTACAGTTCCCGGGAACTTAACAGACCACACGCCGGAACCTCCTCCACTGCTTGGTATAGGGGCAATCGTTGAAGTGCCCACTTTATCACCTGCAATGGATGTTGCATATCCAAGAGAAATATCCGAATAAATAAAATTCGTAATCATGTTTGCTCCGCATGTATTATTAGTTTTAACTACCAACATTCCGTTTGGAATGCTTATACTGGCTGGAATGGTCACTGTTCCATTTGCCGCCGCCGCTACAGTAATGGTTGTTGTATAAACATACCGGGTTGCTACCACGTCTCCATTTGTTGTATTGATCGTAAGAAAATCATGGTCATCAGGAATTTGCTGGGGCAGATTTCTAATTCTGAGACTTGCATTACCAGCATCTATATCCAGCTTTTTTTGTGGAGCGATCAAACCTATTCCAACGTTCCCGGCAGCCGTAACCACAAAATCATTAAGCTGTTGTGTCGCTGTGGGTGCTCCTGTTATAGGATTGTCCTTTCCTCCGTCCACATGAAATACAGTTTGTGGATTTGAAGTGTTAATACCAACCTGCGCAAAACCTAGCACAGAGGTACAAATGTAAAAAATCGAAAAAATTTTCTTCATAAATTGATTTTTTTAGTGAAGTTTTAATTGTTTTTAATTTGTGTCTTTATACGATAAACATTAGCATCATACGGTTATGATATACTAATTCACTTGTTGTCAAGCCTTTCATTATGTGTTTTTATTATTATGAATAAAAGTAGATTATTTTAAAGAAATAATCCACAATATTTAAATTAATTTTCATCAAAATTAATCATATAATAATTTATACACTATTGAATCATGCATAATATTTTTTAAATGCATAAGAAGAACGATGAATGCTTTGATCCCGTCAATATAATGTTTCAAAAAACAGACTCATTAATTATCTGTAAACAGCCTGTTTCTTGAGCAAACTATTATCACGCTAATAAAAACCTTACCCATTTTCTGATAATTTCAATCAGGAAATGGTGAACAAAAAAAAACTTCCCATTGCGGGAAGAATTGTAAGTACTAAACGATTGGGAATGAATGATCATAAATAAGGCTAAATTAATCCATAGCCAACATCCATCTTATGACCCTGATCATAAAGAATCTGCTTGTTTTATCATTTTCAATTTTGAGCCTGAATTTCTTTTAAAATTTGCTTTCCATTTTCATTATCCGGATTTAAGTCGATAGACTTTTTATACATTTCGACCGCTTTATTTTTATCGCCGGTTTTTAACAAAATTTCACCGTAGCTGTCATATACATTCCAGCTGTCAGGATATAAATAGGCATTGAGCTTAAAAACAGCCAATGCTTCTTTTTTCTGATTGGTAGCGAGCAAACGATATCCCCAATTATTAAGTTCCACTTCCTGCGGCTGAAAATCCGGATTCTTCTTTTTCTCAGCCTTTACAAAATCTATGGCATTTTCATATCCTATCTTCTGCAGATTTTTCCGAAGATAGGTTAAAGGATCCGCTTTAATAATATCCGGGATATAGCATCCTGCAATTTCTTCAATGAAATCTTCCGGGGCGCTTCCTCCTAAATTGGTCAATATAATAACCGCTAAATGATCATCCGGATAAATAAGCAGAACAGATCTGTTTCCACCGGACATTCCGATTGCTTTGTGATTTTCTCTAAGCTTCGCAATTCCCCAGCCCCTTACCCATTCTGTAGGCTTTCCGTTATTGAACTTCCCCGGAGACCACATCAGATCTACTGTTGAAGATTTTTGTAATATTTTACCACTTTGCAGGGCAATAATCCAGTTGGCGAGATCTTCGGAAGTACTGTTAAGGCCGGCGCTTGTACGGGTGAAATCCGGGAATTCGTAATAATTATTAACCAATTTATCCTCGTTTATTCTTTTTCCGTCGAAAAAATTTCTATAACCGTAGCTGGGTGCATAATGTGGAATTATGTCTCTGGAATCTCCAAAAACGGTATTCTCTAAATGGGCCGTTTTAAACTGTTTTTCTTCAAAAAAGTCTGCAAATGATCGATTGGTAAGTTTTTCAATAACTTTTCCCAGTAAATAATAATTGGTTTGATTATAACTGAACTGCTCCCCTGTTTTGAATTCCATAGGATTGGTTTTAAGCTTTTCAAAAATGGCTTCTTCAGTTCTTAACGGGCCTACATTTCCCGTTACAGGATCAAAAAGTTTCAGCATATCAGGGAGTCCTGAAACATGGGTTAAAAGTTGATCAATCGTTATTTTCTGCCATTCTGCAGGTAAGCCATTTAAATAGGTATTGACAGGGGCATCCAGCTTTATTTTACCCTGCTCAACCAACTGCATGACAGCCACTCCTGTAAAAATTTTTGTATTCGAATTAAGAGGAAAAATAGTATTGTTGTCAACTGCAATCTGATCCTGAACGTTAGCAATTCCATACGATTTACTTAAAACAATCTTCCCGTTTTGAACGACGGCGATTTGTGCTCCGGGAATCCGCCTCGTTTTCATCTCCCGATGAATGATTTCATCGACCTGAGAACTTATATTTTGAGCAAAAGAGGACAAAGAAATGAGTAATGATACAATAAAAAGGTAAATTCTCATGGCTTATTTTTATATATAAAACAACTGAAAATCAAATCTATTACAATCTTTCAATTATTTAACATGATTATTTTTATGTCTGACAGCGATTCCGTTAAAAATCTACTATAAACAGCAAAATTTCACCCTGATAGTATACAAAAAAAAATCCCCAGATTGCTCTGGGGATAAAAACTAATAACCATGAAAACTCAAATTAAACATGAGTTGCTTCATATATTGAAAAATCGTGCCAAAGTTGCTTTCAGAGAAAATACTTTTCTATATTTTTTGGAAGTTATTATTTTTGAGGAGATTTTAATTTAGAATTCCAATCGACGATGAAAACAGGAAAACCCATCGCATAATAGAAAGTTTAAATCCGGTACCGATTATGTAAAAAGGACATAACTTACAGATTTCCAATGAAATTTAGAACGATATCAAATTACTATCTATGATCCGGATCATAAACAAATAACCACCTTTCTTTTATATTTATAACAAACCTGCTTCCATTTTCCCTTTATATTTTTTTCCAAATTTTAAGATTGGGAAATTTTTTAACCTTAATTTTTTTTGATCTATACTTTTTTAACTCTCCTTTTAACGGGGAGTTTTTGTTTTAAATGAGTTAAAAAAAAACCGTTCATAAGAATGTCCAAAAAATAAAAAGCCCCCAAAAATGGAGGCCTCAAAAAACACAAATGATGAAAAAATTTTTATAATGTATAAATAATTATCTATCGTTTAATCTTACGGTCAAAAATACTCTATTTTAGTTTTCCTATTTTATGAGTACAGTCATAAAGTATGCTTTTGGTCTGTTTATTTTCTGTAATACGAATTTAAAGTCCGGAACTCATACACATAATCTTATCATTAGATGATTTAAACCAATTTAAATTATTCTAATCAATAAACAATTATCAACAAACATCACACACCATAATTCCAAAAAATACAAAAAAAATATCAGATATCCCATGATCGAGGTTATGTTTTTCAATTATTTTATTTCATAATTTTACACTGGTATTTAATTCAATATAACGTGATAAAATTCTCTATTCTTATAGCCCATTACAACAATGGTAAATACTTTAGAGACTGTTATAACTCGTTGATCAGCCAGACATACGGAAACTGGGAAGTTATAATTGTTGATGACGCATCTACTGATGATTCTGTGGAACGAATTGAGGGCATTATACAAAATGATTCCCGTTTCAGAATATACAGAAATGCCATTAATCAGGGCTGTGGCTATACGAAAAGAGAATGTATGAAGTATGCGGAAGGAGAAATCTGCGCTTATGTAGATCCTGATGACGCCCTTTATCCCGACGCTTTAGAAAAAACAGCTGAAGAATTTGCAAAAACTGATATTACAGCCACCTATTCCCAGATGATGCTGTGTGATGAAAATCTAAATCAGGAAAAAATATTTGCAAGCACCAAACAGATCTACAACAGCCGATATTTTTTTAATTGTCCTACGCAATTTGCTCACTTCTTTACCTTTAAAAAAGAAACTTACATGAAAACTTCCGGCATTAATCCCCTTTTAAAAAGTGCCGTAGACCAGGATCTCTACCTGAAAATTCTGGAACATGGCAGCATAAAATACATCAAAGAACCACTCTATCTGTACAGATTACACTCTAATGGCATTTCCCAACAGAGTTTCAAACAGGGAGCAAAAGAATCTTTTGCCAAAGTGATTCACGATACGATGAAAAGACGTGGCATCAGCAAAATCAATAATAAGATCGTTCCGGATGTATATACCAATGCACAGGAAATCTACGAGCTCCTGGACTATCAGACCCAAAAGCTTCACCGGCTGATTAATAAAGTAAAAGTGACTTTCAACATATAATTGATTAAGGCTTCTCAGGAATGAGAAGCTTTTTTATTACCCATCAAAAAGAATAAAACAGAAATGAAATGGCCCCCAATCAAGGAGGCCTAAAAACACAAATGATGAAAAAAATCTATTTAGAAAAATCCAAACAGAATTCGTAGACAGTTAATGTCCTAATATCTTTTTTTACTGTACTTTTTCCAGTAAGGGAAATCATAACTATAGCACCAAAAGTCAGATTTATGGTTGATTTTTTTAAGAATCAAATAACATCCTAAAATAATGAGCATTGATAAGATAAACAAAATAATAAGTTTCAGAATAAATGAATGGTCATAGATATCCATAATTAATAGTTTTTCAGTTTTTTATAATGTTAAATTTAATATAAATTTCCACACACTGTGAATAAAAACCACTTATATCTATGAATTCATTAAAAAAAACCTTCGGTGAGGATCTTCAAAATGGATGTAAATATTTTTACCACAGATTATTCAGCCCAGGTCACCGGAATATATACGGTAACATACCCGTCAGCATCTACCTGCGTATCAGACACAGTTCCTGTCAGTGATCCATAGCCTGTCCATCCACCTTGTCCCTGCATAGCAGAAAACGTGTAAGTTCCGGCCGGAATCCCGTCATAATACCCCGGAAGCGTTTGGAAACCGCCACCATAATAAGTATCAAACACTTCTCCTGTCACAGTATTCTCAGCAAGAAAGCTTCCTACATCATGATTTCCTGAAAGCGTTTTGGTTCCATCCAAAGAAATAAGACCGAATCTCACTTTGTAGGTATTCGTTTTTGAAGCTTCTTTAGAGACTTCCGAATTTGCCTGAGGCTTAACATCCGTCATCATATCATCATTGGAAGAGCACGATACTGCTGCAACCGACAAAGCCACAAAAGCCATTGTTTTAAAAATTGCTATTTTCATATTAAAGTAATTTGGTATTTCAAAAGTAACTAATTCATGTGAACTGAATAAAAACCTTTAATTAACTTAAAATTACATTCCAACCCCGACCCTCAGGGAGAAGCTGCACATGGTGACCGAGCACGAAAAGTAGGTTTTATGTAAAGATTTAATATTTTAACATTCCTTAACTAATTTTTGGCTTCATAATTGAAAATACAAAGGAAGTTGTTGCCGTTTTGGCTCAGACTACTTATTAAAATTTGAATTATGAGAAAGATAGTATTAACAGGTCTTTTATCAGTTTTTTTACTGACAGCCTGTAAGAAAGACGACAGGACAGCTGAAAAATCTCTCGAAGAGCAGAAACTTGAATTTCAGGCCAGACAGCTTGATATAGAAAAACAAAAGCTGGCCATAGAGAAAGAAAAATTAGTGTACGAGGCACAGAAAAAGGTAGACAGCATCTCAGAAAGTAAAAAATCTCAGGCTGCTGCTGTAGCCAATTCAAAACCTCAGATCATAAGAGAAACAAAGACAATATATAGAGACAGAGGATCCAACTCTAATTCAGGAGGCGGTACCTATGCAGATAACGGAAACAGTTCTTCACAAGGAACCACCCAAAAGAAGAAAGGATGGAGTAAAGCCGCTAAAGGAACCGCTATTGGTGCCGTAGGTGGTGCCGCCTTAGGAGCTATTGTTGCTAAGAAAAACAGAGGCCTTGGAGCCGTGATTGGCGGTGTAGTTGGTGGTGCAACCGGTTATACGATCGGTAGAGCCGGGGACAGAAAAGACGGAAGAGTTCAACCGCGTAATTAATATTTTCACGATAACATTTAAAGATTGCTTATTTTTAGGCAATCTTTTTTTATGATGTTACTTTTACTTTCTTCGGTTCTCATTCTCCCGGTTCTCGCAGGCTGGGGAAAAATCGTGGAAAGATTCACAGGTACTTTATTTAACGGAATTTCGGGAAATATTTTAACAGGAATATTAGGACTTAGTTTAATCTGGACTGTGTTTGCATTCTTCATTCCTTTTACTATATATGTAGAAATTCCTTTCGCATTGGTGGGAGTTTCATTCTTCTTCATCAAGAAACTCTATCTGGAATTCTATAAATTCTCAAAGAAAGATACTTTTCTGATTGGTGGAATTTCACTGATCATTGTATATGCAAGCTCTTTTTATCCTTATATATTGGATCATTTTGGATATTATGTTCCCACGATCAAATGGCTTACAGAATTTGGTCTGATTAAAGGTATTTCCAATCTGGATCTTACGTTGGGACAAATGTCTGTATGGCATATTTTTCAGGCAGGATTTTCCGGCTTCTCAGATCCTTTTTTAAGGATGAATGCTATTCTGCTGATCATTTACACTCTTTATATTTTTGAAAGAAAAAGTTGGATACAGCTTTGCTTTGTTCCGGTACTGTTGCTTTTTTCGCAGTCTCCCAGCCCCGATCTTCCGGTGATCACTTTATCATTAATTATCTTAAATGAAATCATAAAAGGAAATAAAAACATCAGTCTTTTATTCGCCTACTCTGTCTTCATCTTTTCTATAAAGCCTACGATGATCTGGCTTCCCATTTTCGTTTTTCTCTGTTCAATGTTTATCTTTAAACCCAATTATAAACATTCCCTCTTCGGAATTCTTATCCTTCTTCTATTCTTTATTAAAAACATATGGACATTTGGATATCCGGTATTTCCTGTTGCTGTAGGCGATCTTGGATTCAACTGGAAACCTAATCCTGAGGTTTTAAAAATCTCTTCTCAATATGCTATTCAGAAAACGTACGATATGCAGTATACCTATGAAGAAATTCAAAAATTTTCTTCTTATGATGCGGTCAGAAACTGGTTTTCGCTGGAAGGAATTAAATCAAAGATTAATATTCTTTTCATCCTGAGTTTAGCGTTATTCTCTGTTTTTGCTATCCTTAAAAAGAAAAAGATCATCACCTTAATTTGTATATCACTGTTAATAAAAAGTATGCTGGTATTGGCTTTTTCGGCACAATACCGCTTTTTTATCGACGTGTTTTTTGTCATATTTTTTATTTTGTTCATTCAGTTTAATAAAAGAAATTCACTTGTTTTTTGCTCTACATTAAGTTTTCTGGTGATTGGTGTTTTAAGTTTTCCAAACTTTATCCGTCAGTATGTTCCAAGTTTTAGGCCCGGAAGTTTCATGTCGGGATTCAAAAAAGAACAGCTTTATAAACCTTCGACCTATCATTACAACAAATTTGAAACGTTTCAGACAGGAAATTTAAAGTTCAATGTATCAAAAGATTACCCTTTTAATTTTGACACGCCTCTTCCTGCTATTTCTTCCGGATATGTTCTTGATGATGCACAATTAGGAATTTTCCCACAATACATCGACGAAAAAAATATCAAAAAAGGATTGATCTGGAAAAAACTCACCCCACAGGAAAAAAAGGAGTTGGAGAACGTTATCAATAATATCAAAAACACTGATAAATAGAACAAATCCAGAAACTTTATTATCTGAAGAAAAATAGGTAATTTTGTATCATGTTCAACACATTAGGTAATCTTCTCAGTCTTACAACATTTGGAGAAAGTCACGGCGTGGCTTACGGCGGTATCATCAATAATTTTCCGGCAGGATTAACGGTAGATTTCGATAAAATTCAATATGAATTGGATCGTAGAAAGCCTGGCCAGTCTGCGATAGTTACTCAAAGGAAGGAAAGCGACACAGTAAAATTCCTTTCCGGAATCTTTGAGGGAAAAACTACAGGTACGCCAATCGGTTTTATTATAGAAAATGAAAATCAGAAGTCTAAGGACTACGATCATATTGCAGATTCGTATCGTCCGAGTCATGCAGATTTCACATATGACCAGAAATTTGGAATAAGAGATTATCGCGGAGGAGGAAAATCATCAGCAAGGGAAACCATCAACTGGGTCGTTGCCGGAGCATTGGCTAAACAGCTTTTATCGGGTATCGAGATCAATGCTTATGTTTCTTCCGTAGGCGATATTTTCTGTGAAAAACCTTATCAGGCACTGGATTTTTCCAAAACGGAAAGCAATGATGTACGTTGTCCGGACGCTGAAACTGCAGAAAGAATGATCGAAAGGATTAAAGAAATCAAAAAGGAAGGCAACACCATTGGCGGAACAGTGACGTGCGTGATCAAAAACGTTCCTGTGGGTATTGGAGAACCTATATTTTCAAAACTTCAGGCTGAATTGGGCAAAGCAATGCTGAATATCAACGCCTGCAAAGGATTTGAATACGGAAGTGGTTTCTGCGGAGCAAAAATGACCGGAAAGGAGCACAATGATGCTTTCAATACTGATTTTACGACGAAATCCAATCTTTCAGGAGGAATCCAGGGAGGAATTTCCAACGGAATGGATATTTACTTCCGTGCGGCGTTCAAACCTGTGGCTACTATTTTAAGACCTCAGGACAGTGTAGACAAATACGGAAATCCGGTGACTGTAGAAGGAAAAGGACGTCATGATCCATGTGTAGTGCCAAGAGCAGTTCCTGTAGTGGAAAGCTTAGCCGCATTTGTACTGGCTGACCTGTTTTTGATCAATAAAACGAGAAACATTAACAATTTTTAATAAAATACTTTAGTAATGAAAAATTACTGGGATCAGGGTATCTCTTTTGAAGAATATATCCGCATCGGAAAAGAAAGACTGGAAAATCCTTCCAACCAACAGGAAACCGAATATAAACAATATTACGAACTGGGACTTCAGAGAATGGACCGAACACTTAAAAAGTATGTTCCGGATGAAGAACAGTTAAAAGAATTAGCCGCCAAGAATTTTGAAGGAAAGATTCTCATCATTTCAGAAGCGTGGTGCGGCGATGCCAGTGCTACCGTTCCTGCTCTTGTTACCTTTTTCCAAGGGCACAATGAGGTGAAAATTTTCCTTAGAGATAGTGATAAAAGTCTGATCGGTCAGTTTATGACCAACGGTACGGAATCAATCCCAAAAGTGATTATTCTGGACAAGGATTTCAATGTGAAAAATTCATGGGGACCCCGCCCAAAATACGGATACGAACTTTTAATGAAGCACAAGGCCGATCCAGAAGCTTACCCTAAAGATAATTTTTACAACGATCTTCAATTGTATTATGCCAAAAACAGAGGCAAGGATTCAGTTCAGGAGATTTTAGAATTATTATAATTACAGATTGAATTCCATACGGCTTAAAATAACAGTAAAGATCAACGCATGAAAAAGAATATCATTTATATTGTCCTTATCATCATTATTGGTGTGGTCGCTTTTGTCCCGGGATTAAAGGAATACCTGAGAGATCAGTTTTTTCCGATCGCTACAATTGAAAATGCCGTGCATGTAAGTGAAGAGGATTATGATGTTGAGTTGAAAGGAATCAATGTACCGAGTACGAATCTTAAGGCTTTTAAGAACAAACCTATTTTCCTGAATTTCTGGGGAACCTGGTGCCCGCCGTGCAGAAAAGAATGGCCTACCATTCAGAAGTTATATGATTCAAGAAAAGGAAATGTAGATTTTGTCCTTATTGCGATGAATGACAAGGAAGAGGCGGTCGTAAAGTTTTTAAAGGAAAATAATTATAACGTTCCTGTGTATATTGCTCAAAGTCCAATCTCAGAAAAAATACTTCCGAAAGTATTTCCTACCACATTTCTTATCGATCAGCATGGAAGGATCATCATAAAGGAGGATGCCTACAGAGATTGGAACACAGAGACTGTGCATCAGTTCATTGATAATATCATCAAGTAATTTATTTAACTAAATTTTATAGTTTATTGGTATAAAATTTGCGAAATTTACTGTGTTGAAAAATTTATTAAAACTAAACACAAAATGAAATATTCAAAATTGAATCTTGCAAAAGAAGCCATCAGCCACAAAGGTTTCGTAAAAAAAATTCCTGATATCTTCAGAATGGTAAAACTATGGAGAAAAGGAGAATATCCGATGAGATCCATTGATATTATTCTTCCGCTTCTGGGACTTTTATATGTGATCTCCCCTATTGACCTTCTTCCTGAATTTGCTGTCCCTGTTTTGGGTGTCATGGATGACTTAGCGGTTTTATCGCTTACGATTCCAAAGCTGATCAAAGAAGTGGATAAATTCTTACTGTGGGAAGCTGAACAGAGGCTGAACGGCACAAAAGTTATTGACGCAGAAATTGTAAAATAATAATTTACAGAAATATTCTAAAGCCATCCTGAAACATTTCGGGATGGTTTTTTATTGACAAATGACGGATAAATTTTTAAGCCTTATTTCAAATCATTAAATTTGCAGTATCTAATAAAAAATAATGGAAAGTAAAAAAGAATTTTTCTTAGAGTGCTACAAGCTGGGCATCATCAAATTCGGAAGGTTTACCTTGAAAAGCGGTATCGAAAGTCCGTTCTATGTAGACCTGAGACCTTTGGCTTCAGACCCGAAAATTTTAAAAAATCTGGCTAATTATCTGTTGGAGATGCTTCCTCTGGATAATTTTGATCTAATCTGCGGGGTACCTTATGCAGCGCTTCCGATGGCTACTGCAATGTCTTTGGAAAGTTATATTCCATTAATTATTAAAAGAAAAGAAGCCAAAAACTACGGAACGAAAAAGCTGATCGAAGGAATTTATCAGAAAGGACAAAACTGTCTTTTGGTGGAGGATGTGATCACTTCCGGAAAATCTCTTGTGGAAACCATCGCAGAGGTAGAACAGGAAGACCTGAAAGTAGCTGACATCGTTGTGGTTCTGGATAGAGAGCAAGGCGGAAAACAGTTATTGGAAAGCAAAGGGTACAGAGTTCATACTCTTTTCAATATTTCTGAGGTGTGTGTTATTCTTCAGGAAACGGGAGAACTGTCTGACGAGGAAGTAAAAAGAATCCAGGATTTCCTTCAGGGGAACCATATTCAGTTTGAAGAAAAGACAAGAAGTTCTTACGAGCAGAAACTTGCGCACGCACAACATTCTGTTTCTAAAAAATTACTTGAAACGACTTTGGCTAAAAAATCAAACCTGATTGCATCTGCAGATGTTACCACGACACAGGAATTACTTGCTCTTGCTGAAAAAGTAGGCCCTCACGTGATTGCACTGAAAACGCATATTGACATCATTTCAGATTTTGACTACGAAAAAACAATTCTTCCGTTAAAAGCATTGGCTGAAAAACACCAGTTTTTACTGATGGAGGACAGAAAGTTTGCAGATATCGGCAACACGCAGGAACTTCAGTTTACCAGCGGTGTATTTAAAATTTCAGACTGGGCAGATTTCGTGACCTCGCAGGTGATCGGAGGATTTGAATCTTTAGACTGCTTTAAAAATGTAGGAGTTGTGGCTATTGTAGGAATGTCTTCCAAAGGTGCATTGACGACGGCCACTTACCGTGAAGAGGCTCTGAAAGTGGCATTATCACATCCAAACGTAATCGGTGGGGTATCTCAGAATCAGATTCCTGAAGAGTTGTTGCTTTTCACTCCGGGTGTTAACCTTGCAGATTCAGGAGATGGAAAAGGACAACAGTACAATACGCCTGAACACGTCTTCAAAATGCTTCATTCCGATTTCATCATTGTAGGCAGAGGAATTTATAAATCTGATGATCCTGAAACGGCTGCTATTACCTATAAAAACGAGGGCTGGAACGCGTATGTTAATTCTTTGCAAAAAAACAGTATCCAAGGCTAAAACGCTGTTGAATATATTCAAAATAAGTTTATATTTGGGCTTTATCACAGGATATTGAAAAAGATCACCACATGCCTTGTTTTGTTTTGGGGAATTGTACAGGTTTCCGGGCAAAAAGACAGCATATATATTGAAGCAAAATTATCAGCCGACAGAAAAACGCTGGAGGTTAATCAGGAAATTGTGTATTACAATCATTCCGATAAAGACCTGCATTCGGTGAAACTTCTCAATTGGGTTTCTGCTTATAACAAAAAAGGGACATCCCTGGTTTACAGAAAACTGGAAGACCGCAGCAGTGACCTTCATTTTGCAAAACCAGAACAACTTGGTAAACTTCTGGATTTAGAGATCAAAAATTCAGCACAACAGGCGGTTCCGGTGAACTCCAAGGCGGATGAAAATATTTTTTTTCCTTTAACAGAGGCTCTAAAGCCTGGCGAAAGCATTACATTACAGCTTCATTACAGCATGTCCCTTCCTGATAAGAAATTTACAGGCTATGGTACAGCTGATAAAATGACGGCATTAAAATATTTCTTTATTGTTCCGGATCATTTTGATCCGGACAATATTTCTAAAAGAAATTATCATGATATTGAAGAGTCTGTGAGTTTCAACACTTTCTGGACCGTTAATTTCGATCTTCCTCCCAACAGTTTTATTGAAGGTAACCTTCCACAGGTTCAGATGAATTCATTTAAGGGGTATCTTGACTCCGATCCTGAATTCGTAATTGCACAAAATGGACTTCCTTCTATAAAAGTCAGTGTGGATGGATCAGAAACCGAAATCAAATTCGGATATAACCTGAAGCCGGAAGAAAAGCAGAATCTTGAATTTTACCTTCCTTTACATCTAAAATTTATTAAAGAAAAGATAGGTTTCCTTCCGAAAAATCTTTTTATATCTGATAAATTCAGGTCGTCGGAAGATTTCTTCGGGAATAATGATATTGCTTTCTGGAAATTCAGATTTCAACTGTTCACGGATACTGAAAAGACAGACCTCGATTATTTTGGAATCATCACAAAAAAGATCCTTGACGAAAGCATTATTGCAGATAAGCAGGAACATCACTGGTTTAAGAACGGTTTAAAATCATATCTGGAAATCCAGTACCTTCAAAAGTTTTACAAAGACACCAAATTATTGGGTAATCTTCCGGAAACAAAAATTTTCGGGGTAAAACCTCTGAAACTATTCCATGCTTCCCAGGTGAAACTTATCGACCGTTACGGATTATCGTATCAATATATCATGTCTCAGAATCTGGATCAGAAGATCAGTGAAAAATTCACGGTTTTGAGCAACTTTAATGATATGGCCGTCAGCAGTTTTGAAACGGGAAGTCTGTTCAACTATACGGCAGAAAAAATGGGCTATGATCATTTCAACAGCATTGTGCAAGATTATATCGCCAAAAATACGGACAGAAAAATCAATCCTGAAGAATTCCTGAAGGAGCTAGCTGAAAAAGACAAAACATCAGCGTATCTCTCAGATTTTTTAAAACAAAAGAACAGAGTTAACTTCAGACTGAAAAATGTCCGAAAAGAAGATGATTCTCTTAATATTGAAATCGCAAAAAATACAGATTCTCCAATTCCCGTAAAGTTGGAAACCCAAACCAGTGAAGGTGAGAAAAAATCTTACTGGATAAATACGGAACAAAACGAGCAGGTTACCAATTTCGCTCTTCCGGCTTCAGAAGATATTCATAAAGTAACACTTAACAGCGGATATATTTTCCCTGAATCTAAATACAGAGACAATTTCCTGTATGCAAAAGGATTGTTTTCGAATGCAAAAAAAATAAAATTCAAGCTGATTAAGGATATTCCCAATCCTGAATACAACGAGATATACATCAGTCCAAGGGTACGTTTTAATAATACGTATGATAAATTCCTTTTGGGAGTGAATTTAAAAAATCAGTCGTTCTTCGATCAAAAGTTCCTCTATTCATTTACTCCAACGTATAGTACCGGAACCGGAAAACTGACAGGATCGGGAGCTGTCTCCTACTCTTTTCTTCCCGCTGAAAGCATTTTCAGAAGTATTACTTTTGGAGTGTCGGGATCTTATTTCCACTACGATTATGGATTGGCTTACAGAAAAGGTTCTATATTTTCGAGTTTCAGTTTTAGAAAAAATCCTAGAAGTACGGTGAGCAGAAGTATTGGGTTTTCTTACAATTATCTGGAAAGAGATCTGAGTCCGCGAATGGTTGCCAATAGAGATTATGGCAAATACAATCTGTGGACCGCCGGATATGGATATAGTGACAGCCAGATGATCCATGAAAAAAGCCTGAGTTTAAGCACTCAGGGCATGGAAGACTTTAATAAGATAACCGCTGAAGGGTTTTACAGATGGGAATTTGCTCCTAAACAGAAATTAAGCGTCAGGTTATTCGCTGGTTATTTCGTAAGGAATGAAACTAGGAATAATATGTTCAACTATGGAATCTCAAGGGTTTCAAACTATTCTTTCTCCTACAATCTTTTGGGTGAAAGTGCCAACAGTGGTCTTCTCTCTCAACAATTTATCTTAGCTGACGGAGGATTTAAATCTTTTCTTCCCGGATCTGTCAATCAATGGATCACTTCTCTGAATGTAGACTCAAGTGTCTGGAAGATATTTCATGTGTATGCGGATGTCGGAATGTATAAAAACAAAAGCCGTCCGACAGAATTCATCTGGGACACCGGTATTAAAGTAAGAGTGATTCCTGATTTCCTGGAAGTTTATTTCCCGATACAATCGTCCTTAGGTTTTGAACCTTCTTTTAAGGATTATGCTAAACGAATCAGATATACTCTTGTCCTTAATCTTGGAGCGGTCATCAACGCAGCCAGAAGAGGTTGGTATTAAGGAGTTGGAAGAAAGAAGATGGAGGATCGAATTTACTATTAAGCATTCATTTTAATAGTTCCATAAACTTGGTTTAAATAAAAAAGCAACTGTAAGGTACAGCTGCTTCTTTTAACATGTTATATTGAAAACTAACTTTTAAATTCTTTTCAACAGATTTATTTCATCCGGTTCAGACGAAAGCCATTGGCTTTTATCTGTATAGGGAATATATCAAAAACAATACCACAAAAACAAGGATCATCAAAGAATAACCCCAAAAAGAAATATATTATAAACTATACGAAGTATTAACTGATATATTTCAAACAAAAATATATTATAAAGAATGATTCTATAAAAAAGCTCGGGCCATTTCTTCGAAATGGCCCGAGCTTATATTCATTAAAGAAACTAAAAAATTAATCTTTTAAGATCTTCTGAGATACTGGCTCGTTGTTTACAGTTCCTGTTACGATGTAGTTTCCTTTTGCTAACTCAGAAACGTTTACCGTTCCGTTTTGTTTTACAGAAGCAGACTTCACCACCTGTCCGAACGTGTTGTAAACTTTTACATCTTTCACATCAGCACCGAAAGTGATTTCGTCGCTTTTTACGAAAGTGTTTTTTACGAAGTTTCCAGCTTTAGCATTTTGTACGTCAGAAACAGCTAGTGAACCTGAAGTTGTATTTTGTGGAGTTGGAGCTCCAGCAACAAAATCTGCAGCATTATTATTCGTATCACCTGAAATTCTTGCAACTGAATTCGCAGCTGATGGAGCTGGAGCCGGTCCTGTACCTTCGAATATATTCGCTGTTGTTCCATAGCCAACAAAATCTACCACATTAGAATCAGTAGGACTTACAACCTGTACCCCATTATTTGCTAAAACAATTTTCCCTGCCCCTGCCGCCATAGCAAATCCAGCTCCTGTATTTGTTCCGGAACCAAAGTTAGTGGGAACCGGTGCAATATAATCTGGTGTTGGTAAATTGGTTGTACCTCCTGCACCTGCGCTTTCTTGTATTAAGTACTTTTGCCCAGGATTTAATGTAATAGCGGGTAAAGGATGATATTGATTAAAAGCATTTGCAGCAGAAGCATATTGTAAAGTAGCACCTGATAAAGTAACTGGAGTAGACCCTATATTTTTCAATTCTACAAAATCATTTTTGTATGTAGATCCTGAGTTTCCCCCACCTCCATATACTTCATTGATCACAATCTGAGCATTCATAAATGCAGTAGCGGAAATTAATCCTAAAACAGTAAAGATTTTTTTCATTATAAAAAGTTTTTAAATTTATAGGATAAAAATACAAAAAAACCGTCACTTTACTAAAATGACGGTATATATTTAACAATTAATTAAAATTACCTTTTAATTATTTTCTCAGAAACCGCTTTACCATTAATATTTCCGGCTACAATATAAATCCCCCTTTGAAGATCTATTACGTTTAAAGTTCCATTTTCATTAACAGATGCAGTTTTAATAAGTTGTCCGTTAACATTGAAAATTTTAACGTCCGCTTTTAAACCGAAATGAATTTCTTGATCAACTGAAGTATTTTTAATGAATACTTCTTTTCTTCCTTTGCTGTCTGCAACTCCAAGAGCTCCTGCGGATGTCCATGAAACATCATCTAATACTATTTGTCTTGAGCCCGTAGACCTAAATTCGATAGTTACGTTTCCTGGCACATTCGCACTTACTGTTCTCGTATAATTTGTAGACATTGCCGATAATGTAAATGTTTCATACATAGTTCCATTTACATACACCTGAATTGTTCTGTTAGCTGCAGTCCCGCCTGTGAAATAAGATCTGACAGTATATGTAACACTTCCAACTCCATTTGCTCCTGAACTTGCGCTAACGCTTCTTGTACCACTACTATCAAAACCAACTGAAGTTGCTGTAATATTATCTGTAGAAGTCACTTTTCTTGCACCAGCAAAAGTCCAGCTTACATTATTATCTCCGGTATAATTCCCTCCTGCATAAGAATTAGCTGGCGCAGTTACATTAGTAAAAGATTCGGTTCCTTGTGCAGAGAATGATGCTGCCAAAAATGCTACAGCAAATAACGAATAAAGTTTTTTCATGATTTAAAATTTAATAATTAATAATTTCCGTGGCTAAATTACTTGATTTTTTTCGCCCTATACAATAATTAGGTTAATTTTTTGTTAATAATGCTAAAACCCTAACTATTAACATTTTTTAGTTATTTTTACGAATTATTTTTAACGACTTGCGCAATTTTTTTCTTCTGATCGGTTTATTTTTCATGGGCATATTTTCGGCTCATGCACAAATATTTTCGTGGAAAAATCCAAACATTCCGAAGGACAGTATCAAGAAAGACAGTATTCTTGCCGCAAGATTTGAACAGGACATTTTTGCGAAGGACACTCTTGATTTCGTAAGAACCAATAACAAAATAATCGTAGACGAAGCTGTACTTGCCAAAAACGATAAGAAAAGATTTTTAGGGGAACTGAATTCAAAAGGCTCCATTATCCGTGGGATTACTTTCGGTAACAACCAGGGGCAGTCTGTACAGAGTTCTATGGACCTTCAGATCTCCGGTCGTCTTTCAAAGGATGTTACTATTTTAGCCAGTATCTCGGATCACAACCTGCCTATTCAGGCTGATGGCTATACACAAACCCTGGAAGAATTCGACAAGATTTACATGCAGCTTAATATTAAGGATAAATCCATCCTCAGAGCCGGACATCTTGATCTTGTGGAAGCCAAAACCTATTTTGCAAAATTCCAGCGACGAAGCATGGGGCTTGAGTTCCAGACCGAGTTTGGAGATGAAAACAAAACGTTTGTAGATATTTCCATGGGTGTGGCCCGAAGTGAATTTCACAGGATTCGTTTTCAAGGGGTAGAAGGCAACCAGGGACCTTACCGACTGACGGGTAAGAATGGCGAACAATTCATAACGCTTATTTCCGGTTCTGAGCAGGTATTTATAGACGGTATTTTGATGAAACGCGGGGAAAATCAAGATTATACCATCAACTATAATACGGGAGAAGTAACATTTACCAGTTTCCGACCGATTTTCCAGCAGAATTTCATTACAATCTCCTATAACTATACGAACAGAAATTATTCAAGATATTTATTTACCGGAAAAGTTGAGCATCAAAGGGAAAAATTTAAAGTGGGTTTGAATTGGTTCATGGAAAATGACAATAAAAACGCTCCTCTCGCTCTCAATCTTTCTAAAGAAGACGAACAGATTCTGGCAGACGCCGGAAATAACCCTGATTTAATGTATGCTCCATCAGGGGTGGTTACCGCATACGATGTGAATAAAATCCTGTACAAACTGAATTCTGCAGGAAATTTCTATGAATTTTCCACAGATCAGAATGAAACACTTTATCAGGTATCTTTTACTTATTTCGGGGTCAATAAAGGCAATTATAAAATTACACAGACTACAAATAACGGACGTGTTTTTGAATATGTAGGAAATAATATGGGTGATTACAAAGCGGTAAGAAAACTTCCTTCACCCCAGAAATCACAGGTGTATTCAGTGAATTCCGAATATCTTTTAAAAGAAGGAAAAATAGGCGCCGATTTCTCCCTAAGTAATTACGACCTTAACCTTTTCTCCTCAAAAGATGCTGCCCAGAATATGGGATATGCATGGCGTGTTTTCGGAAATAAAACTTTTACAAAAAGCAAATGGAAAGGAACTCCAAGTTTCGAATACCAGTACATCGATAAACAGTTCCATATTTTAGACCGTATCAATGATGTGGAATTCTCAAGAGACTTTAACTTAATACAGGAATTCAGCCAGCGAACTCAAAACAGATTTACATTCAGCTTTTTAAATAAATGGAACAATAAATCCACGTTGAACTACAGAATCAATTATCTGGATGAGCAGGATACCTACAAAGGGATAAAAAATGACCTGGATTTTGGCTGGATCACCGGAAAGTTCTTCACAAAAGGAAATTTATCTTACCTGAATACGAACGCTACCCTTCAGGACACTAAATTCATCAGAGGTGGAGTTTCTACAGAATTTACCGGTAAGAAAGGAAGCTGGGCTTTCGGAGGAAGCATGGAGCATAATGAGAAAAAGTATAACGATACACAACTCATGGATGTCACCAGTTTCAGCTGGAAAGAGCTTTTTGTACAGAAAAAAATCGGGGACAGTACGCGTACAAAATTGCTGGCCAAAGTATATATGAGGGACAATGACTCTGTGCGAAACAACAGGCTTGAGAACATGAACAACATTCTGGGGATCATGGCGGAAAGTCAGCTGATTAAAACCGAGAAAACGACTTTAAATGTTTTGGTACACTACAGAAAATTTTTCTATCAAAGCAATGAAGGTGATGTGAGCCGAAATAATGACTTTGTTGTCGGGAATATATTGTATAACCAGCAGTTATTCAGAAACGGGATGCGTCTGCAGGCTTTTTATGAGCTAGGAAACGGGCAGGAAGCACAGCGGGAATTCCAATACCTAAAAGTAACGGACGGACAGGGTGTTTATAAATGGACGGATTACAACGGAGATGGCATCCAGCAACTTGATGAATTCGAAATTGCAGAATATTCCGACTTAGCACAGTATATCAGGATTTACACCAATTCGGTACGCTATATTCCTTCCAATAAAAATAAAATCCAGCTGGCATTATTTGTCAATCCGGCGATTGTTTTCAATTCTGAAAATGGATTTTTAAAGCGTTGGAATTTTAATGTTTCGTTAAATTCACAAAACTCATTCTATAAAAAAGACAAGGTTCTGGTATTGAATCCTTTTGAAAAAAACAGCGACCAGATCCTCAAAAACCAGAATATTCTAGCTTCCGTACAGTTCAATCCAACTGAAAAATCAGGCTGGAACGGAAATTACCGTTTCATTACCAACGATAATCTCATCAATGCCAATTTCAGTAATGAGGAACGCCAGCAAACGTCTCACTTCGTGAATGTCGGCTACTGGTTTAATAAGGAATTCAGGGTCGATTGGGAAAATTCCGTCCACGATCTCAAAAACTCATCCCAGCTTTTTGCCACAAGGGATTACCGTCTGAATAACATGGAAACGAAACCGAAAGCAACTTATAAATTTACAGATGCCATTCAGGCTGAGCTTTCTTCTGCGTACCGTCAGAAAAAGAGAATCGATGGTGAAGAATTACTGAAGGCTTTTGATATTACCGGAACGATTCAGTGGGAACGCAAGAAAACTTCGATCAGAGGGAATTTTTCTTTTATCAACAACAATTTCACAGGAAACAATTTCAGTATTGTCGGAAACCAGATGCTGGACGGCCTTAAGCCTGGGAAAAATCAGGTTTGGAGTGTTTTTATTCAGCAAGCGATCAACTCTTTCCTTCAGCTTAATTTAAATTACGAGGGAAGGAATTCCGGAGAACGAACCATTCATATCGGAAGTATGCAGGTGAAAGCCAGTTTCTAATTTTCAATACTTCTCATCACATTACTAATTTCTAAATCAGAATAGAAAATTGACACCATTCAATCAAAAACACTCTTGATTATCATTAATAAATTCATTATAAAAAATTAATTTATATAAATTCAGCAATTATTAAATAAAAATCTATATTTGGTGAAAAATTAATTTTTATGAAAAATCTACTTTTAGCAGTGACAACTTTGTTTATTTTATCATCATGTGATACCAATGAAATGGCGGATCTTCAAAACCCGGATCAGGTATCAAAAACTGAAGTTTCGAAAAATTCAGCATCAAAAAATACAGGAGCCACGCTTTCTTCAATAGCCAATAAAAATGTTACGTGCGCTGGTGGCGGAGGTTCTATGAATCCAATTTTCGTGAATCCCAATTACCCATATATCAGCAATTACAGTGTTGCGTATAGAGATTATACAGCTCTGTTTGGAAGAAATCAGACGACATTATCAAAATTCGTTCTCGATAATGTTTTTATTTCATTCGGGACAACTCCTAATTTTATTCAGCTGATCTACGGCAATAATATGGCGGCACAGACTGAATACGCAAACACCAACAGTTCAAACCTTTCAGAAATGTATTTTATCATAGGACAGAATTCTGACAATGCAGCAGTATATGGGGATATGTTCAACAGTGATCCTAATCAGCCAGGTTTCATGTCAAATGATGCAGCGAATACCGTGTTGCATGGTTTTAAACAGAATCTGCAAAACAATAATTTACTGCCATCCAAAATAAAAGCAGTTCAGGTATATACCGATGCATTACTGTGCATACCTGGATTTAAGTTTATCAGAATGAATGTTAGATACCAACAATAATGAGTAATAAATAATCATTCATATAAAACCCGATCGTGATCGGGTTTTTATTTTTTTTTATGAAATAAACCGATAGATTATATCTTTTGTATTTTTCGTAAATTTGCCGCATGGTAAAAATAGGCAATATAGAACTGCCGGAATTTCCGCTTTTGCTGGCTCCGATGGAAGATGTAAGTGATCCACCGTTTAGACGACTGTGCAAGATGCATGGGGCAGATATGATGTATTCAGAATTTATTTCTTCTGAAGGCCTGATTCGTGATGCGATGAAGAGCCGTAAGAAGCTGGATATTTTCGATTACGAAAGACCGGTCGGAATCCAGATTTTCGGTGGAGATGAGGAAGCAATGGCGATGTCTGCAAGAATTGTAGAGACGGTAAACCCGGATCTGGTAGACATTAATTTCGGATGTCCTGTAAAAAAAGTAGTGTGCAAAGGAGCAGGAGCAGGAGTTCTTAAGGATATTGACCTCATGGTTCGCCTTACCAAAGCCGTTGTAACCTCTACTCACCTGCCTGTAACGGTTAAGACCCGTTTAGGATGGGACAGTACCAGCATCAATATCGATGAAGTGGCAGAGCGTTTACAGGAAACAGGTATCAAAGCATTAACAATACACGCCAGAACCCGCGCCCAAATGTACAAGGGAGAAGCGGACTGGGAACATATTTCAAGAATTAAGCAAAATCCTAACATTGAGATTCCTATTTTCGGAAACGGTGATATCGATTCTCCGGAAAAAGCTCTTGAATACAAACAGAAATATGCGTGCGACGGAATTATGATCGGTCGTGCCGCGATTGGTTATCCATGGATATTTAACGAGATCAAACATTTCTTTAAAACGGGGGAACATCTTCCGGAACCGGTTATTTCAGACCGTCTTTTGGCAGTACGTCAACATGCAGAATGGAGTGCAGAATGGAAAGGAGAAAAGCTGGGGCTTATCGAAATGAGACAGCATTACAGCAATTATTTCCGTGGAGTACCTCATTTCAAAGAATTCAGAAAAAAATTCCTTGAGGTGTATACTTTGGAAGAAATGGATGTGTTAATCAAAGAAACACAGCAATTCTACGAAGAATATCAGGCACAGGTATAAATAAAAAAACCATCAAGATTTTGATGGTTTTTTTTATGTTTTAATAACTTCCTGATGAGGATTCGTTTTTAATCAATGCCAGTGCTGAGGAAGTTCCAATTCTTTTCACTCCCATGCTGATCATTTTTTCAGCATCTTCAGGGGTTCTTACACCTCCGGCAGCTTTTACAGGTAGTTTTCCTGCATTATCCAGCATGATTTTAATGCCTTCAAATGTTGCTCCGTTGGGTTTTCCACCTTCAGTCTGGTAAAAGCCTGTAGAAGATTTTACAAAAATATTCGGGAGCTCATTCTCAGAGAAATTCTCTTCAGCCCAGTTTGAAATATTTTTGGTTATATCTGCTATCTGCTCATCGGTAAGTGCTGCAATTTCAATGATCCATTTAACCACTTTTTTATGCTGCAATCCCAACTGAGTGCATTGTACAAACTCTTTTTTTACCAGGTCCGAATCTCCTTTAAGATAGGCACTGTAATTAATCACAAAATCCAGTTCATCGGCTCCGTCCTCAATTGCTTTCGAAGCTTCCGCAAGCTTTTCGTCAATAGAATAGGTTCCTTCATGAAAACCTATTACGGTTCCTACCGCAACATTTGAATTTCTTTCCTGAATATACTTTTTGATATCCTCTACATAATCCGGACGAATCATCACGGCAAAAATACCGTTGTCAATCGCTTCCTGCGCAAGTTCCTTATCTAATTGTAATGTTTCTTCGTTTGAGATTCCTGACTGCGCAGGTGTTTTCAAATAAGTTGAATCCAAATATTGGGCAATGTTCATAATCGTTATACTTTCAGTTGTCTGTAAATACCTTGTTCCAAAGATATGAAAGTTTCCGTTCTTGTCACCCCTTTAAACTTCTGAAGTTTGTTAAGAATCTGCATCAGATGGTCGTTGTCTTTGCAAAGAACTTTTAAGAATATGGTATAGTTCCCGGTGGTATAATGGGCTTCTACTACCTCGTTTACATCATGCAGAGATTTTACAACCTCCTGATAATGGCTTGGCTGATCTAAAAATACGCCGATATACGAGATTACTTTGTATCCTATTTTTTTAGGATTAAGGAAAGAAATGGAGTTTTCAATAACTCCGGCATGCTCCAGTTTTTTGATTCTCTGATGGACTGCCGTAGTGGAAATTCCGACATTCTTCGAGATGTGGGCTAACGATGTTTTAGCGTTATCCATCAGCATGTAAATGATCTCCTTGTCAATTGAATCTAAATGATAACTTGTGTTGCTTGAATTTTTCATTTTCTACTTTTTTATTATTTATGTTTTTGTTTTTTCAAATTTCACAAAAACCGGAAAGTGATCGCTGTATCCGCCCAAATACCGTGTACCGGCATAGGTTCGGAAGGGTCGTCCTTCAAAATTTCTTGTCCGGCTGCTTATTTTTTCAGAATTAAAAATTTGAGCATTCTGAAAGTTCAAAACATCATTGTCAAAGAGAGATTTTGACATGATTATCTGATCATAAAGCAGACCTGACTTATAATGAAAAGTAGAATAATTTCTTGTAGAGAACAACTCTAGAAAAGGATTTACCAATACCTCCTCATGATCGTTGTCGTAGAGAATTTTTACTAAATTTTCATCATCCGGGTTTTCGTTAAAATCACCGCACAATATCACATGTTCCTTTTCTTCAAGTACAATCCTCAAGATCCGTGAACGGATCTCATTAAGAATAAAGTCTCTTTTTGGCTTGTTAACGTCTTTTTCTCGCTTGGAGGGAAGATGGGCGATAAAAACATTAACAACAGTTCCTTTATATTTAATTTTAGAAAATAGTACGTCTCTGGTTGTGTCGTAATTTTCTGTGTTTTTTTTATTTATAATTTCAAAGAAGAAAGTAATAGTTTCTGAATCTATGATTTCTACTTTGCTTTTATCATATAGCAGGGCTACATCCACCTTTCTCTCATCCATAGAATTGTAATGTACAATCCCGTATTCTGAGTTAAAAGGTTCCATTTCTACCAGATCTTCCAAAACTTTCCTTCCGGAGACTTCTGAAAGTCCAATTAAAAATGGGAGGACGCCATTTTCCTCCTTCATCAGTTGAAAAACGTGTGATATTTTAAAAAGCTTGTTCCTATATCTTTGTTCGTCCCAATTTTTCAAGCCCGATCTCGTAGGATCTAATCTGTGGGCTGGTTTGGGATCAGGTAAAAATAAATTTTCGACATTGTAAAAAGAGAACATCTCCATCTGCACAAATTGCTATCTTAAAATTATCACTTTCTTTTCCGTTGTAAATTTATTATTTTTTTTCAAATTCCGTTAATTTATTTATAATATTTTTACATTAATGTTATACAATAAATGTACTTATTGTATAAAAAACATCAACAAGAAAGCTTTTATACGGCTAAATTATTAAGCATTTAAAATTATCAGAACAAAAATAAAAATTAAAACAACATCTATTTTCCCTTTAAATAAGGAAAATAATAGTCAAATTTAAAATCTAAATTAATAATTTTCGCTTGTTTTGATTTTTACATCAATTCTTATTCCGTTTTATTTTTAGCTTTTTAAATAGGTGAAAAAAAATACTGATTTAAAGTATTTCACTTATCATTTTTAAAGTAAATCCGGACGTTTTTCCTGAGTAATCCTTACAGCTTCTTCATGACGCCATTCTTCAATTTTGGCAAAATTGCCGCTTAAAAGTATTTTCGGCACCTCTAAATCTTTATAAACTTCAGGTCTTGTATAGATAGGCGGCGAGAGAAGATCATCCTGAAAACTGTCCGTAAGGGCACTCTGCTCATCATTTAATACTCCGGGAACCAGTCTGATAATGGAATCCGCGAGAACGCATGCCGCCAGTTCTCCGCCTGTAAGCACATAATCTCCGATTGAAATTTCTTTAGTAATGTGAAGATCCCGAACCCTCTGATCAATACCTTTGTAATGACCACACAAAAAGATCAGGTTATTTTTTATAGAAAGGGAATTGGCAATTTTCTGATTCAGGGTGACTCCGTCCGGGGTCAGGTAAATCACTTCGTCATAGGCTCTCTGGGATTTAAGATCAGAGATGCATTTATCTATGGGTTCTATCATCATCACCATTCCTGCTCCGCCTCCGTAAGGCTCATCATCTATTTGTCTGTGCTTATTGATAGCCCAGTCTCTCAGCTGATGAAAGTGAACTTCTACCAAACCTTTATCCATTGCTCTTCTTAAAATAGAAGTCTGAAACGGACTTTCCATCAATTCAGGAAGTACGCTTATTATGTCAATTCTCATTGTAATGTTCCGTTTTTCTTATTCGGTGAAATAATTAATCTTAAAGAAGAATCTTTGTTGAAGTAGCTCCACATCCAGTTGAAAAAGACTGCAAGTTTATTTCTCACACTCAGAATCAGCATCAGGTGAAGGAACATCCAGAAATACCACGCCAGGAATCCCTGAAATTTGATGAACGGAAGATCTACTACCGCTCTGTGTTTTCCGATAGTTGCCAGAGAGCCCTGATCTTTATATTCGTACTCCGTCCACTCGCTTTCATTCTTCTTTAGAAAATTTTTCCCTAAATTTTTTGCTTGATTAATGGCTACGTTCGCTACCTGCGGATGTCCCTGCGGATACTTTGGAGTTTCCATATAGGCAATATCCCCGACTGCATAAATATTGTCGTAACCTTTTATTTTATTAAATCGATCTACTAAGTATCTGTTTCTTACTAATTTTTCTTCCGGAAATCCGTCTACCACATTTCCCGTAACACCCGCTGCCCAGATCACATTATTGGAAGGAATATCTTTTCCGCTCTTCATGTAAACTTTGTTGCCGTCATAATCTGTCACGATCTCACCGCTTAAGAAAGTAACGCCAAGATCCTTAAGATATTTTTCAGACTTTTCCTGAGCCTCGCTGCTCATGACAGCCAGAGGTTTTTCGGTGGAACTTACCAGAATGATTTTAAGATGGTCGAAATTCATGTAAGGATAGTCTCTCGGAAGAATTTCCTTTTTCATTTCAGCAAAAGCACCTGCCAATTCCACACCGGTGGGTCCGCTTCCTACAATAACGATATTCCAGTTACCATCGTCGCTTCTGCTTTTTTCAAGAATCAGTTTTTCAAAGGTCATCAGGATATGATTTCTGATTCCTATCGCTTCCTGGGTATTTTTCATCCCGAAAGCTCTAGATTCCATATCTTTATTACCGAAAAAATTCGTTTTACATCCGGTGGCTATGATCAGTTTATCATAGGTAAATTCAGCTTCGTCCGTGATCACTCTGTTGTGTGCCGGATCAATCTCTTTTACTTCGGTAAGACGGAATTGTGTATTTCTGGATTGCTGAAAAATCTTCCGAAAAGGAAAGGAAATATTGGAAGGTTCTATCCTCCCGCACGCAACCTGATAAAAAAGCGGCTGAAACATATGATGATTCACCCGGTCCAGAACGATTACTTTTTTGTTCTTGTTATTTAACGTTTTTGCAAGCTGCAGCCCCGCAAATCCTCCTCCTATAATGATGATTTTTTCGCGTGTTTCCATAATACACAAATTTACTGATTTTATTTAGCATTTAGTAGTGAAAAAAGTTAGTTTTGCAAAACTTTATGACACCCAGAAAGTACACCAAAAAAACTGCCAAAAAGGTACATGAGAACCGTCGGAAGAATTATTTTTTCCGGAGAAAAGTAATATTGGCCGTTTTAATTATTGCTTTAATAGGGACCGGATTTTATCTGAAGCAGTCTATCAGCTACTATTACGCATTATACTTTAATAAATTCAGTCATAAAAAACTTCACAACAGCGAAATAGAAACTTTAAGGATTCAGAAAATCCTGAGTTCCAATCTGGATAAAACTTACGGTTTTGACGTTTCCCATTACCAGAACAGAGAAGATATAAAATGGGATAGTTTAAGCATCGGAAATAAAACCATTCCGCTTGAATTTGTCGTCATGCGCGCTACCATGGGAAACAGGAATGCTGACAAACATTTTGATGAATTCTGGGTAAAAGCTCAAAAGCACAATCTGATACGTGGAGCTTATCATTTTTACAGAGCTGATGAGGATCCTGTCATCCAGGCCAATAATTTCCTGGCGAATGTCAAGCTTGAAAGCGGCGACCTTCCTCCCATTCTGGATATCGAAAAAATCCCAAAAAGAAAGACCAATAAAAAATTGATCGAGGATCTAAAAATATGGTGCCGGATCGTAGAAGAAACGTACGGTGAAAAACCGATCATCTACACCTATTATCACTATTACAAAGATTTCCTGAAAGGTGAATTCGATGGCTATCCGCTCTGGCTGGCCAATTACAACGATGTTCCTTCTCCTACTCCCAATGATCACTGGGATTTCTGGCAGTTTACGGAAAATGGAATTGTTCATGGCATCAATACTAAAGTAGATCTTGATATCTATAACGGAAGTACATGGTCTTTGAAGAGACTGACGCTGGATTAGTAAGAAGGGAAGATGGGAGCCAGAAGATGGAAGTTCTGAAATCCGAAAGAATGACTTCTCCCGGATTTATTCCCTTTTAAAATCAATTTAAAATTTAATCAGTTAATGAAATACTGATACCTATCAATCGTCCGCGATATCTCCTAACCTCCATCTTCCCTCTTCCATCCTAAGATCATTTCCCCAGAAACCTCAAAATATCCGCATTCAATTCATCTGCTTTTTCAAAAGGAATCATATGGGTGGCATCTTTGTAGATCTTTAGCCCAGCATGCGGAATTTCTTTGGCCATCATTTCGGTATGATCCTGTTTGATCACATCTTTATCTCCTGCAATCACCAAAACCGGGCTTTGTATTTTTGAAAGATCTTTTTTGCTGATATGCGGTTCTTTCAGCATGATCGTGACCAATCTGCGTTCGTCAAATTTTTCCGGTTTGTTTTCAAGATTGAGTACCAGGAGCTGGTTTTTCATATGGGCAATCAGTCTTTCATCAACGCCTTCAGGAAAAGCATTGGCTCCGATGGCAATTAATTTATTAAGATTTTCAGGGTATTTTAAAGCAAACTCAAGTCCTGTGATTCCGCCATCACTCCAGCCGGCAATATTAATTTTCTTTAATCCCAGTTTATCTGCCAGTGCTTTTATATCTTCTGCAAATTGGATATACGTAAACTGTCTATGAGAAGTATCGGTACTTTTACCCTGTCCTCTGGTATCTACAACAATCACCTTGAACTGTTTAGACAGCACCGGGATCTGCTGGTAAAAATCCTTTATACTTCCTGAATTTCCATGAAGAAGAAAAAGAGGTTCTCCCTCCCCGTAGGTTTCGTAGTACAGTTTAGTGTCTTTTAATTCAAGATAATTCCCTGCAGATTCATTTTTCCCGTAGCCGGAATTTTCTGACGCTGCCTGATATTGAGACACATCAGAGATCAGTCCTTCAAGGTCATCCCCTAAAGCTGCCTCTTCATCTTTGGTATTTTTTGCACTTTTATCCACTTTTACATCTATATTGATAGCCGGTGCCGCCAGTGTTGTTTTTTGCCATTCCCCATAAAACCTTCTAAGAAATCCAGTTCTGAACAAAGCCGCACTGATAAAAATCCTTCCTTCAAATTCTTTTAGAAACTGAATTCCAATAAAAAATTTCCCCTGCACCCAGATATTATGTTCGTTGACGTCCAATGTAAAGGTTCCGTCTTTAATCATATCTTTTGTAAGTTCCACCGTGATCTCTTCATCCAGAATATTTTTATCAGGAAATCCGTTTTTTTCTGTGTAAATGCTATATCGCATTAATACCGGCTTATCGGAAGTATAGCTGGCAATATTCAGATTGATATTTTTAATCTTAGATCTTCGGCTGGCATTAAACTCCAATGCGGTTTCACCAATGAAATTATCTTTTTTTAATTGTGGGTTAACAGAGTACAGGACACTTTTTGTCTTTGTATTGACGCCCCAGTTTCTATCTACCAGTTTCTTTACTTTAATGTTGACTTCCTTTATATTTTTAACTTTTTCTTTTAAAAATATCTGCCTGTGATCTTGCTTTCTGAAATTCTGTACAGTTTCATCAAACGGCTCATAGCCGGGAACTTCTATTCTGAGTTTTCGGGAAGCATCCAGCCCGGAAAGATCAATGGAAAAATTTCCTTTCTCATCGGAAATCGTTCCTGCATTTTCTTTTTCTATCCCAATTTTTACGTAAGGAACAGGTTGGTTTTCATTTTTGGAAATCACCGTCCCGGAAATCACCTGTGCGTGGAAAGAATAAGCGGTTAAAAGAAAGAATAAAGTATTCAGTTTTTTCATGGTGTAAGTTTGCTGCAAAATTCTTTATTTCCACCATTTAACACTCATAACAGGTTATTAAATTTAATATCCGTTTAGTTAAACTTTTTCTAAAATATCACCGCTTTGTGATCCGAATTCTAAAAAATGTATAAACTTTTAATTTTTAAAGGATATTCATGATGTCTTCCCATGAATGCACTCGTTTATAATTTTCGTTTTCAATCAGTTCGTTGTGAGGCTGAGTGAAAATTAATTTCTCGCCCACAAAATGATCCAGATTTTTAGGATAATCATCAATCATTACATCTCCGTGAACCACTCTTTTACTTCCGCATAAAACAATTTGTTCCCAGCTGATAAACGGAAAATGTTCTGCCAACCAGTCGAATTTTTCTCTTAAGCTGTTCGGAAACTCCATTCCTGCGGAAACAATGTAGAGTTCATATTTGCTGTTAATATATTCCAAAGCGTCGCGGCTTCCTTCCATTACGGGAAGTGTTCTGAAAAACCCTACTTCATTAACGTGTTTCTTTCCATTCGGGAAGGCTTCAATTTCAGGCTTTCCTGCGAGACCACTGATCTCAATTTCTGTTCCGGAGTCTCTTTTTTCAAACTTCACCAGCTGATGGTATACATCCGCCATCACCCCATCCATGTCGACAATTACTTTTTTCATTATTATAAATCAGATTTAGCATTATTTGGCAGCAAAAATCGCGCCTTAGCTTATTCAAAATTAGGGAATGTGTTTCGGGAAATTCACTTTATGGGTATTAAATAAATCTTAATTTTAAGGGCTGGAAGATGGAGGATCGAGGTTATTGAATTCGAAGCATAGCTAGATTGCAGTTTTATTAGTTTTTCAAAAATACTTCTTCAAATTTTGTGGTAGTCAGTCAAATTATTGCCCAATAGTAACTTCCAGCCTCCCTCTTCCATCTTCAGTCACCTAATATTAATTTTCTTATCCCTAATTCACTTCATTAGGTCAAACTTTTCTAGTTACATTTTCGTACTTTTGCCGCTCAATACAAAATCAATATCAAACCATTACATTCCAATGAATTACGTTTCTGTCGAAAATCTTACTAAATCTTATGGCATCAAAGTTTTGTTCGAAAACATCTCCTTCCACGTTAATGAGGGTGACAAAATAGCCATCGTTGCCAAAAACGGAAGCGGAAAGTCTACCCTTCTTAAAATATTAATGGGGAAAGAAATTGCAGACAGCGGAACTGTAACTATTAATAAAGACATCCAGGTGGTTTTATTTGATCAGGAAATCGAGTTTGATTCTGATCTTACCATTGACGAATTCATGATGACGCTTGATTCTTCGCCCATTCAGGCTCTGAAAAATTATCATAAATCGCTGCTTTCCACAGATTATGATTTCATTGAAAAAGCTTTGGCTGAAATGGAAATTCACAAAGCTTGGGATCTGGAGAATGATATGAAACAAATTCTTTCTCAGCTGAAGATTACAGATCTCGAGGCTAAAATGGGAACCCTTTCCGGAGGACAGATCAAACGTGTGGCTTTGGCAAAATTACTGACTGAAACCAGAGCGGAACACCGTCATACTCTTCTGATTATGGATGAGCCTACCAACCACCTTGATGTGGAAATGGTAGAATGGCTGGAAAGCTATCTGAGTAAAGCAAAAATAACATTAATCCTCGTTACTCACGACAGGTATTTCCTGGATGCTGTTTGCGGAATTATCTGGGAAATGGAGGATAAAAACCTGTATTTCCATAATGGTTCTTACGCGACTTATCTTGAAAACAAAATGATCCGTGAGGACAATATGAATTCTACTATCGACAAAGCCAATAATCTTTACAGAAAAGAGCTGGAGTGGATGAGAAGACAGCCCAAAGCGAGAACGACAAAATCGAAATCCAGACAGGATGACTTTTACGAAACTGAAAAAATAGCGAAAACCGATACAAGAAAAGAATCTCTTGAACTCGATTTCGAAATGAAAAGGCTTGGAAACAAAATTCTGGAATTGAGAGATATTTCTAAAAGCTACGGTGATAAATTATTATTAAAAGATTTCAGCTATCAGTTTCAGAGAGGTGAGAAAGTAGGAATTGTAGGAAAAAATGGTGCTGGGAAATCTACTTTACTGAACATTATTCAGGGACTTGAACCCAAAGATTCCGGAGAAATTGAAACCGGAGAAACGATCAAGTTTGGTTATTTCTCACAAAAAGGACTGAAATATAAAGAGGATGAAAGAGTCATTGATTTCATCAAAGAAATTTCTGAAAACTTTCCTTTAGCGAATGGAAAAACGATCTCTGCATCGCAGTTCCTTAGATTATTCTTATTTGATGATCAAACGCAATATTCGCCGATTTCAAAACTTTCGGGTGGTGAAAAAAGAAGACTGCATCTGATGTATATTTTGTATCAGAACCCTAACTTTCTGATCTTTGATGAACCTACCAACGACCTGGATCTTCCGACGTTGACTGTACTGGAAAACTTTCTACTGAACTTCCAGGGAAGTTTGATTATTGTTTCTCACGACAGGTATTTTATGGACAGAATTATTGACCATGTTTTAGCTTTTGAAGGGGAAGGAAAAATCAGAGATTTTATAGGAACTTTCTCAGAATACCGAGAAACGAAAAGTCGTGAGGATGCGCAGGGGAAAAACACAGCTCCTAAACCGGAACCTGTAAAAGAAATTGTTGTAGCAACACCAGAGGTTTCTCAACCTGCTTCTCCAAAAAGAAAAATGTCTTTTAAGGAGCAGAGAGAATTGGAAACGATAGAAAAAGAAATGCCTGAACTTGAACAAAAACGTGTCAAGATCATGGATCAACTCAATAACGAAACGGAATATGAAAAGGTAGCTAAGCTTTCTGCGGAACTGGAAGCCATTTCTGAAAAGCTGGAGGGATATGAGATGAGATGGCTGGAGCTTCAGGAAATCTAAATAAGTTGAAGAGTTTTAGAGTAAGAGCGCATGAGAGTTTACACCCAACGCATTTACTCTAAAACTCTCCCCCTCTAAAACTCTCAGACTCTTAGACTACTCTCCTACAAATAAACCACCTTCTCCCCTTTTGAGCTCTCCAGAGAAGCATCGATGATCTTCATATTCTGTACTACTTCTCTTCCCTGAGACGGTAGCGCATATCCGAAGACAATATATTCGTAGATCTGCTGGTAGTAATCCATATAATTTCCGGGATCGCTGGACGTGAGGATTCTTTCTGTTTCTGAATTTTCATTCAAATAATTCAAAATCCCATCTGTTCCCTGTAATGGCTGTGTCCATTCATTCCCGTAAACAGGTATGGCTCCGGCCACCAACTCATTTTCCTGATTATCGGTTCTTTCCTGCAGGAAGCTTCCTTTTTCTCCGTGAATATTGTATGCGTAGTGCGCTTCTTTCGTGAAAACCGATGATTTCAGTCGTACTCTTAAATTATTCTTATAATATAATAAGATCTCGAAATAGTCATTGGCATATTCCTCACCTTTCATCGAAAATACATCTGCGAAAAGCTTTTCAGGATATCCGAAATACTGTACCGCCTGGTCTACAAGATGAGAGCCAAGATCATGAAGTGATCCTGAACCTGTCTGCTGAGGGTCTTCTTTGTGCTGTTTTCCGCTTGGCGTTGTACGGAATCTGTCGAAACGGATTTCAGCTTCTTTGATCTCGCCTAATTTTCCTTCATTCAAGATTTTATGAACCTGTAAAAAATCGCGGTCAAATCTTCTGTTTTGATAAACACTTACAAATAATCCTTTTTCTTCAGCCAGATTCACAAGTTGTTCTGCCTCTGAAACGGTTACGGTAAAGGGTTTTTCAACGATTATATTCTTCCCTGCCTCGAGCGCCATTTTAGCATATTCAAAATGGGTCTGTACCGGTGTATTGATGATTACAAGCTCAATATCTGCATTCTGAAGCATCTCCTCCACCGAACGGTAAATGGTAGCATCCGGATATTTTTCTTTAGATTCTTCTTTGCTTCTCTCTACGATAGCAGCCATAAAAAATCCGGGATGTTCTTTCAAAAACGGAGCATGAAATACTTTTCCGCTCATTCCAAAGGCACAAAGTCCTGCTTTTACCAATTGCATATGTATTTATTTTTAAACAAATATATTCAATAATCCTCAGTTTAACAGCTTCTGACGACAACAGCTATTTTTATCACATCCTCAGAATATGACAAAAATCATTTTATTGTTTTTATTAATTCTAAATTAATTCTTTCCGAATTCTTATTTTTGCCGCTATTTAAAACTGTTCTATATAAAAATAAGAAATGAAAAAACAACTAGCTTCTTTAGGATTTTTGTTGGCGGCCGTATCTTTAAGTGCCCAGATGAAAAACCTTGAAACCGATACCATCAGATCTCAAACCATTGAAGACATTAATCTTCACAAAACAGGAAATCCCAACCAGGCAAAAACATTATCTACAAAATCTGCCCTTACGGTAATGGAAAATCCTCAGGCCATCTCCATCGTAACCCACGAAATCATTGAGCAGCAGCAGGCAAAACAACTGGGTGATGTCATTCAGAATATCAACGGTATGTATGTGACTTCATCCAGAGGAAATTCTCAGGACAGTTTTGGAGGTCGTGGTTTTATTCTGGGTAACGATAACGTTTTTAAAAACGGAACGAGAGTTAACAGCGGAGTATTTCCTGAGGTAAGCGGTTTGGAAAGAGTTGAGGTATTAAAAGGAGCTAATGCGATGCTTTACGGAAATACGGCTGCAGGAGGAATCATCAATATGATCACCAAAAAACCTAAATTCAATTTCGGAGGAAGCATAGGACTTAACGGAGGAAGCTGGAATTCTTATAAGCCAACTGTCGATATTTATGGTCCGTTATCTAAAAATATTGCATTCAGAGTAAACGGCGCTTATGAATATGCAGAAAGTTTCAGAGATGTTGTACAATCTGAGAAATATTATTTCAATCCTTCTATCTTATTTAATTTAAGTGCTAAATCTCAGCTGATTGTAGAAGCGGATTATCTTAAGAATAATTTTACTCCGGATTTCGGGATTGGCTCTATTACCAATAAAGATCTGAGCTATTCTCTGAACAATTATGTGGACAGAAATACATTTTTCGGTACAGACTGGCAATATCAAAATGTAGAACAGGCTTCAACGAATGTGACATTCAACCATGAAATAAGTACGAACTGGACATTAAATGCAGTTGCCTCTTACCAAAGCTATGTTAAAGACTACTTCTCATCCGAGCGTGTACAATGGGGATATGATAAAAAAATATCCGAGACCCGTCTATCATGGGCAAGACCGTTTAATAAAACCAACAACAGAACTAAGTATGGTTCTGCACAGGTCAATATTAATGGTGAATTTAACACCGGATCAATAAATCACAAATTATTAATCGGAGCAGATGCTGACTACAATCAGGCAGATGCTTATGCTTTCAATGTAATTGCTCCTACCAATGTTCTGTTTCTGGATGATCCTTCAACATGGGGAAATATCCCAATGCCGGACAGCGGTGAAAATTCACTGACAAGAATCAATACGAGAAGAGCCGGTGTTTATGTACAGGATTATATCAGCCTGACCAAACAGTTTAAAGTGATCGCAGGTGTGCGCTGGTCTTATGTAGAAAATATGCCTTCTATAAAGACTACTTATGCCACTGCGACAAAGCCTTTGGATAAAAGCTTTGTACAAAACTCTGCAACTTCTGATCAGGCATTTTCTCCAAAGTTAGGGGTGGTTTATATGCCTAATGATAATCTGTCTGTATTTGCCACTTACACCAATTCATTTGTTTCCAATGCAGGATATATGTCTAATGAAATTGGTTCTTTAGATACTTCAGGTACGCTTACGCAGGTGAGAGACAGAGTCAATACTCTTCAGAAACAAGGTATCAACCCTACTACTATTGACCAGTACGAAATCGGAGCAAAGAAAAACCTTTGGAATAATGCCCTTGCTATTAATCTTACGGTATATCAGATTTTACAAAATAACAACTATCAGAACTTCTTTTACGTAGATAACACAGGAACTGTACAGACACCTGATACTAACCTTAAGGAATTTGCGGGTAAAATGAGAAGCCGTGGTGTTGAAGTAGATATTACAGGAAATCCTACAGAAAACCTTTCTATTATCGGTGGTTTCTCCTATAATAATTCAGTTTATCTTGATACTCCTGAAAAAGGATATGTAGAAAAGCAAAGACTGGTAAGAACTCCAGCTACTACAGCCAATGCATCTGTATTTTATAAATTCACTAATTATGCAAAAGGATTAAAAGTAGGAGCCGGTATTTATTATATCGGAGACAGAATTGCGGGTTGGAATGATTCAAAGTCTACCAATGTCACAAGAAAGGATGTAACAAGAATGTTCGAACTAAAAGATTACACCACAGTAACCGTTTCTGTTGGCTACGAGTGGAAAAAATTCTCTATTCAGGGGAAAGTGGGGAACTTATTCGATGTAGTTAACTATAATGTACACGAAAATTATTCAGTAAACCCTATTACTCCGAGAAATTATTATTTCACACTGACGTATAAACTTTAGAATTAAAGACCGGAATAATTTCATCAATCAAAGGGGAAATTGCATTTTTGCAGTTTCCTTTTTTAAATTAACAAACAATACGATATGGATAAGATCAAGGACACAAGAACTTTTATGAGAATTACGCACCGCTATCTGGGGTATTTTCTTGCAGGGATAATGGCTATATATGCATTAAGCGGCGTTTTGCTCGTTTACAGAGATACTGATTTCCTTAAAAAAGAAAAGAAGTATGATAAAACAGTTGCTGTGAATCTTTCAGAAAAAGAATTAGGTAAAGAACTAAAGATCAAAGGGCTGGAAGTAGAAAAAACCGAAGGAAATATCTTATACTTTAAACAGGGAACCTACGATGCAGCCTCCGGAAAAGCAAAATATGCTAAGAAGGAACTTCCTTTTGTTCTGGACAAGATGGTGAAACTTCATAAATCCCAGTCAAAGGAAACATTGTCACCTCTGAACACATTTTTCGGGATCTCTTTATTTTTCTTTGTGATTTCCAGTTTCTGGATGTTCAACCCAAAGACAAAAGCTTTCAAAAGAGGAATCAAATTCACAATAGCAGGCCTTATCATTTCAGTGATTCTTCTGTGTATTTAAATTGTGGTATCATCAAAAAAATGACCAAATAATTCACATTTCGATTCTCCTAAAATTAACATTTATTCTGAGTTTTTATCTAAAATTAAGAAGCTTGGCACATTTCTTGTTTTTTCTCTAATCTACAAATGATAACATTTAATTATTAAAATAATAAATTATGAAAAAACTAATTTTTGCAGGAATATTAGCAGCAACAGGTTTGACTGCAACAGCTAATGCACAGATTCAACAAGGTAATTGGATGGTAGGAAGTAGCCTTATAACAAGTAACTTTGGATTAAATACAGGGGGAGGTTATAACATAGGATTACAGCCTAAGGCAGCTTATTTTATAAAAGATAATGTTGCAGTAGGTGGATATGTGGACTTAGGTATCAGTAAAGTTAAAAACGGATCGCCAACAGAATTTACTTATGGAGTAGGTGCTTTAGGACGTTATTTTCTTTCACCTGGAGAAAAAGGTGTGGATAACTTGCTTCACCACGGAAGATGGTTCCTTGAAGGAAATGTAGGTATCGGAGGAAGATCAGTGGAAAATGCAGACTCTACAACCGGTTTGGATTTTGGTGCTGGTCCTGGTTATTCTTACTTTATTACACCTAACATCGGTATTGAAGGTTTGGTAAAATATAAAGGTAGAACAGGATTTGGTAGCGAAGGTTTAAATTCTAATATTACGTTCAACGTAGGATTCAGTATTTACTTACCTACTTCAAAAGCTAAAGAAGTAGCAAATGATGTAAGAAACTAATCATTTTAACTTACCGGATAAAAAAATTGAAATCGCCCCGAAATATTTTTCGGAGCGATTTTCGTACAAATTAAAACTAAACTATAAAAAATCAAATAAATCATGTGTTGGGTTGTGGCGTATATCTCAGATACGGCTTTATTTCCGTCACTCCTTTCGGAAATATTTTTTTGGCATCTTCTGTAGAAATCGTCGGTGGTACGATAACATCTTCACCGTATTTCCAGTTGACAGGAGTTGCTACTTTATATGAATCAACTAACTGAAGGGAATCAAGCACTCTCAGGATCTCATTAAAATTCCGTCCTGTAGAAGCCGGATACGTAATGATCAGTCTTACTTTTTTATCCGGATCAATGATCAGCAGAGAACGTACAGTAGCAGTCACTGAAGCATTCGGGTGAATAAAATCATAAAGCTCTGAAATCTGTCGGTCCTTGTCTGCAATAATAGGAAACTGCACATCCGTATTCTGGGTCTCGTTGATATCCTTGATCCAGCTCTGATGGTCTTCTACTCCATCTACACTTAGCGCAATCACTTTCGTTCCTCTTTTATCGAATTCTGATTTAAGCTTTGAAGTATATCCCAGTTCCGTAGTGCATACCGGTGTATAATCTGCAGGATGTGAGAACAGAATTCCCCAGGAATTCCCTAAAAATTCGTGAAATTTAATATCACCTGAAGAAGTCTCTGCCTGAAAATCCGGTGCTGTATCTCCTAGTTTAATTGACATAATATTCTGCTTTGTTAGTCTACAAATTTAGTAGACTTTTTGGAACTGGCAAAATTTTTGTTGAAAATTTATATCTTTAATCAAAATTTTATTCATGCAGAACATTGAACACAGCTACATAGACGTTATTTACAGGGTTTTGGAAAGCTGGTATATGAGGTTTGCCGAGCTTACACCGAAACTTATCGTCGGAATCTTAGTCTTTTTATTCTTTCTTATTACAAGTAAGTATTTAAGTATAGGAGCGGTAAAATTATTCCACAAATTTTTCCCGAAAAGCCAGAAAGAAGGCTCTCTGGTTACTTTAATAGGGGTTTTCAGATTTCTCATCATGATGATGGGGAGTTTTATTGCCCTCGAAATTATGGGCTTTAGTGGTTTCCTTTGGAAGTTTATCGGAAGTTTAGGGGTAGCCGGGGTTATTGCCGGGGTGGCTTTGAAAGATCTGGTATCGAGTATTTTTTCAGGAATGCTGATTGGGATCGATAAGGCATTTAAAGTAGGAGATTATATTACGATCGGAAATCATTCAGGTACGGTTCAGGAAATTGGTTTCTTAACGACCAAGCTTATTACGGATGACGGAAAGAAAGCTTACATCCCGAACCAGGTGATTTTTAATGCACCTTTTTACAATATTACAGCATCGCCACAGCGCAAAATTATTCTGAATTTTGAAATTCCTGCGGATGAAGATATCACCAAGGCGCAGAAAGGAATGCTGGAGGTTATTAAGAACCTTGACAGTGTAGACAGACTGGATACTTCAGAAGTGATTTTCACGGACCTTAAACAGGGCAATTTTAACCTCCAGGCTAAATTCTGGATGAAGGTAGGGGCCAACATGGTTCAGCTGAAAAGTGAGGCTTATCTGAAGATCAAGCAGCGTCTGGATGCCGACAACATTCAACTGGTCACGCCTACGAGTATCAGTATAACGAATGGAGAATCTTTTCCTCCCGAACATCAGGACAAATAAAATATCAGCCGCTTTTTTTAAGCGGTTTTTTATGTCTTAAATTATTTGGGATCTTTTAATTTTAAGCTGTCTTTCTGAAGAATGTTAGCTACTGAATCATTCCGGACCATAGGCGCACCCACAACATAGTCGTCATTTTTAGGAATAGAATCTTCTTCAATCTTGGTTTCCCCAATGGTGGCACAAGCCTCCTCTTTTGGTTTTGAACATCCTACTAAAAATATAATCAAAGAAAAGACGGCCAGTGTTACTCTGCTATTTTGAAAATTTTGAGGAACGTATTTTAAAAACCGGTTTTTCAGTTTTTCAGTTTCTTCAGCTTCATTATCCAATTGATGAATAAAAAATCTGCCACAAATATCTGTACCCTGCTTCTCTTTGAAAACATATTCAATTTCTTGGGATTTCTTTTCTGTAAAATCAACCACACATTTGCTGCAGACAGAACAAAACTTTCCCTGCTCATGAGAAGACATTGTTTCCCAGCTTTCGGAACATGGATTGGGGATGTATATTTTTTTCATCAGGTTGCATTTTGATTTTTAAATATAAAAAAACCGCTCCAAAAATGGAACGGTTTCTCTATTTATTTAAAAGTTCAGCTTATGCTAAAACTTCTTTCACTTTGTTTGCAGCTTCTTCCAAAGTAATTGCAGAATGTACAGGAAGACCTGAATCGTCAATTAGTTTTTTAGCTTCTACAGCGTTAGTTCCCTGTAATCTTACGATCAATGGAACCGGAAGGCTACCCATCGCTCTGTAAGCGTCTACAACTCCCTGAGCCACTCTGTCACATCTTACGATACCTCCGAAGATGTTGATAAGGATTGCTTTTACGTTTGGATCTCTAAGGATGATTCCGAAAGCAGTCTGAACTCTCTGAGCATCTGCAGTACCTCCTACGTCAAGGAAGTTTGCAGGGCTACCACCAGATAATTTGATGATATCCATAGTTGCCATTGCAAGACCAGCTCCGTTTACCATACAAGCAACGTTACCGTCTAGTTTTACGAAGTTAAGACCAGCTTCACCAGCTTCTACATCCATTGGATCTTCTTCTCTTGTATCTCTTAAAGCTTCAAGATCTTTGTGACGGAACAATGCGTTACCATCTAAAGTTACTTTAGCATCTACAGCGATAATTTTGTTATCAGAAGTTTTCAAAACCGGGTTGATTTCGAAAAGAGAAGCATCAATTCCTGTGTAAGCATTGTAAAGAGATGCAATGAATTTTGTGAATTCTTTGAAAGCATTTCCTTCAAGACCTAGGTTGAAAGCAATTTTTCTAGCCTGGAATCCCTGAAGACCTAAAGCCGGATCAATGATTTCTTTGTGGATCAAATGAGGAGTTACTTCAGCAACGTGCTCAATATCCATCCCACCTTCAGTAGAATATACGATTGTATTTTTACCTTCAGCTCTGTCTAAAAGGATAGAAACATAAAATTCTTTAGTTTCAGTTTCTCCCGGATAATAAACATCTTCTGCAACCAAAACAGAGTGTACTTTTTTACCTTCAGCAGAAGTTTGTGGAGTTATCAACTGCATTCCGATGATGTTCTGAGCGTTTTCTTTAAGTTTATCCATGTTCGGAGAGAACTTTACACCGCCACCTTTACCACGTCCACCTGCGTGAATTTGTGCTTTTACTACCCAAGCCTGAGCTCCGGTTTCAGCAGTCAATTTTTCAGCAGCTGCTACAGCTTCTTCTACATTGTTCGCTACGAAACCACGTTGGATAGCAACTCCGTACTTTGATAAAATCTCTTTTGATTGATACTCGTGAAGATTCATATTATTTTTATTATTTTATTTTAAAATTTAAAGGTTGACAAATTTACTAAAAAGACATGGAAGTTCAAGTTTATTGACTTAAAAATTAAGGCACAGGAAACTTGATTTTTAACATATCCTCCAAATTTGCTTTATTCTTCGGATAATTTTTCAGACTGTGAACCGATGAACGGAATTTTCGGAGCGAGGAAATAACCTGTTAAGCTTGCAAAAAGTATCGGAACGAAATACGTAAACCCGGTTAAGGTTCCCAGAATAATCGTGGTGCTCATAGGTGTTCTGGTGACACAGGCATTAATGGCAGCCATACAGCTCACGATTGCTAAGGTCGTATCAACAGCCGGAAATAGCTGGTGAATGATCAGTCCTAAAGTGGTTCCCACAAAAAATAACGGGATAATAAAACCGCCTCTCCATCCTGAAGTTACAGTCACTGCAATCGCTATGATTTTAAAAATAAGGATCACAATTAAAAAGTTCAGTGCGAAATTTCCGTTGATCAGCTCATTGATTTCATGATGCCCGAAGTATCTCGTAATCGGGAAATTATAGGCAATGATTCCTAAAATAATTCCTCCGACTAAGGTTTTTATATAAATCGGGAATTGTCTGTATTCGAAAATCTTTTTGAAAAATTTAACCACAAAAATGAAGATCCATCCGAAAATAGTCGCCACTACTCCAAATAAAAAGGCGTAAATGAAATCATATACTCCTGAATAATGATAAGCCTTCAAATCCCACGTTGCACCTATCCCCAAATGAATGATCAAAGCAAACATGACATAACTGAAACAGCTCGCCACCAAAGCAGGAATAATAGCTCTGTAATATTCTACTGCATGTTTGTGATGCAGAATTTCAAGCGAGAAAAGACTTCCTCCCAGCGGAGCTCCAAACAGAGCCGTAAAACCTGAAGCCATTCCGGCAATACTCAGAGAACGAAGTTCCTCTCCTTTCAGTCTGAAAATTTTTCCCAGCCAGGTTCCTGTAGATCCGGTGACCTGAACCAAAGGAGCTTCAGGACCGAGACTTCCGCCCGACGCTACACAAAACAGAGACGAAAGGATCATGGAAGGATTGTTTTTAGGATCCAGTTTTCCTTTATTAAACCTTATATTATTAACGATCAGATGAATTTCTCCCGGATCTCCGATGAAGTGAATCACAAGCCCTGCCAGCAAACCACAAACGGCCATAGTAGGAATAACCATCCATCCCTGAAACTGTACTAAAAACTCTGTAAAATGTTCCAATACGATCCAGTAACCACCGGCAATTGCACCTCCCACAAGACCGGTGAAAGCCCACATGAAAAAAGTCCTGCTGAATACAAACGGATTGAATCTTATAGGCTGATCCAGAAGATTGAATGTTTTTATTAGCCGTCTCCTTCTATTGATTTTCATTTAATTTATTTTAAATATTAAAAGAACCTCATCATTTGTTTTTACCGGTTTTGAATGTGTACTTATACACAATAACTTCTCAAAGTATGTGTTATGATGATCTATTCAAATCTTAAGATGATCGGTTGGGAAAACTGTTGCACGATTGGCTTTTTGTTATAGAGCAACGGTTCTTCCAAAGATCCGATTGCATACAGGAACAATGCACTGATGATATTGAATTCTGTGCCGGATGACCCGCTGTATTTTACTTTTTTGAATTGACCATCCACATCAATGATGAAATTCAATTTACATTGGTATGTCTCTTCACTGTTGTCCTCTATCAAATAAACCGGAAAATCAACAGTCAAACGTTTTTTTAAGTCTGCAAGCTGTTGATAATTTTCAATTTGAGTAATATCAACAATTTTATTTTTCGTTTCATTTTGAGGAGCAGTTTCTCCAGGCGATACCGTATTTGTCTGTATCTCGTTCGTTGCTTTAAATGAAATACCGGTATCAAACTTCCCGGTAATTACATCTTTGTCATATATATTTTGGTACAGATTTTTCAGATTCTGTATTTTTTCACTGTAAAAAACTCTATATTTTTCACTGTATAAAACAGAATTCTTTTTGTAATCATAATGACTGATGCTATCCGAAAAACGCTTTTGAATATTTTTTACTTCTGTTAAAATATGTCCATTCAGTAATTTCTTTTTCTCCTGGGCTTCCATCTTCTGAACACTTAGAGAAAAGAAAAGGAACGTAATAAGAAAACTTGTAAAGCGGTTATTCATTTTTAAATTTTTCAGTAAGCCACGATGTAAAGTGAGCCTATATTTTTTCTGCAGATCGAACCGCAATGATTATATTTTTGTCTTGGCGAAATACCAAATCAGCATTCCCCAGCTTAGAATCATAAACAAACCTCCAAGTGGAGTAATGGGACCTAAAAACTTCAGGTTGGCGCCCAGATAATCCTGTAAACTCAGGAAATAAATACTGAAAGAAAACAATATCGTTCCTGCAATCATGAAAATAGAAATCCATTTTTGTGATGAAGTATCAAATTTCAAAATGTATCCCACAATCAATAAAAAGAAGGCAGCATACATCTGATATCTCACTCCCGTTTCAAAACTCTCAAGTCTTTCTACAGATAATATTTTTTTTAAAGCGTGCGCTCCGAAAGCTCCGAGAATAACCGACAGCATTCCATAGGCAGCCCCGAAAATTAAAGTAATTGTTTTCATTTTATAATTCTTCTAATTCTAGATTTAAATATTTTTTTGTTTTGTAATTCTGCCAGGTTCCTGTGATTTTATTCCCTTTCAGATCTGCTTCTACAAAGCCTGTCAGCATCCATTGTCTGGCTTCCTCGCTATAATATTCGCTTTCTGTGATGGAGATATGATTTCCTTTCATGTTGCCATTCCACTCGATGAGTTTTTTATTTTTATCATACCAATACACGGCAGACAGGCTCCCATCAATGTATACTCTTTTTATCAAAACTGTAATCGGGTATTTTCCGTCAATTTTTCCTTTATAGAGCTTATTCGTGAAACTTGTTTCCTCTGATTTTTCAGATCCGTTAAGCAGATTTTTGGCATAAGGACTCCAGTATTTCTCCAGATCTTTGTAAGAAAACTCAACGACATGACTACCCAGATCATCTAGTGCTCTCGTTGCATGATTGGAACATCTTGGTGCAATAAACCTCAGTTTATCCTTCCCGAAATAATATTCGATATCTTCCAGGCCATATTCTGTATAGCATCCTTCATAAATAGCAATCTGCTCCTGTACTTCATCCGACGGATTTTTCTCTGATTTTAATTTAATAAGAAAATCATCAATCTCTTTTTTTACTCTTTTCTTAATTAAGCTTTCAACTGTTTTAACCACATCCGGCAGAAAAAGATCTTTTGCGTTGATAAAATCCCCTGTTCTCAGGTCGAAATTCTTCCAGATTAAAAAACCTTCAGGATATGCTCCCGAAGCCTCTCCATCCATCGCAATACTCAAAATATTTTCGGGTGTTTCCAATTTTTCCCAACTGTAATAATCTACATAATTGGAGTAAGAATTCGTAGCGGTAGAAGCCCGTTTAAAAGGATTCCCTCCGGAATTCGGAACATATTCCAATTCACTTACCTGCAGAAAAGTATTGATCTTATTCTCAACCAAAGGTTTTCCGCTGTAGGAAATTACCGGAAAAGTATGGCTTTCAGATACAGGCTGCAGGTTATTGATCTTCACATTTTTTTGTTGTGAAAAACTTAAACCTGAAATCAAAAGGAAGATTAGAATGTTCCGTTTCACTATTTCGATTTTATATAAATTAAAATAATTTTCGCCACCAACGTTGAGATTCCCAATATGATAAAGACATTGGAAAGCTTTTTAGAATTTCTAAAGCCCGGCGATGTCGTTTTCTTTAAAAAGATCCCGAAGATGATGAATACAATGGGTAAGATAATCTGCAGCATTACTGAGCTCTTAATCTGTTAAACTCATGAATAACCTCGTGATGACTTACCGTTTTATCTTTAAAATAGGTTACAAAATGCTGTTTTTCCGCTTCTGTAGCGCCCATCTGGTTTAAAATATTCAGCAAGTGCATTTTCATATGCCCTTTTTGGATTCCTGTGGTTACCAGAGAACGGATGGCTCCAAAGTTTTGCGCAAGACCTGAAACGGCAAGAATACTCATTAGTCCCTGTGCAGAAGGCTTTCCTAGCAATGCCAGTGAGAATTTCACCAGTGGATGAAGGTTCGTAAGTCCTCCCACTACCCCAACAGAAATCGGAAGATCGATCCAGAATCTGAAAATACCGTTATCTATCGTACAGTGTGTCAGAGATCTGTATTGTCCGTCTCTCGCTGCATAGGCATGAGCACAGGCTTCTGTAGCTCTGAAATCATTTCCTGTAGCAATGACCACTGCGTCTACTCCATTCATGACTCCTTTGTTGTGGGTCGTAGCACGGAAAGGTTCGATTTCAGCAATGGTAACGGCCTGTTTGAATTTTCTTGCAAATTCCTCATTGGAAATTCCGCTATCGTCTTTTAAGTCTTCAATCTTACATGAAACCTCAGCTCTTACAATACAGTCCGGTGTAAAATTGGAAAGAATATTCATCACGATCTGAAGTGAGTTTTTTTCTTCCTGTGTGAAATCTTCACTCGTTGCAATTTCCTGCTTCATGGTTTTTCCGAACTGCTCAAGACATGAATTGATGAAATTCGCGCCCATGGAATCTACCGTATCAAAGCTTGCCTTAAGCTGGTAGTAATCCTGCATTTCAGAAGTTTTATCGATCAATTTAATATCCAGAATTCCTCCGCCACGATTTCTCATGTTGGCTGTAATAGCTTCGGTAGCTTCATACAATTTCTTCTTCAATTTAAAATTAAAGAAATGCTGAAGTTTATGTGATTCTACATTGAATATAAAGTGAGTATGTCCTAATTTTTCATTGTTGATAATGGTTGTCTTAAAACCGCCTTTATCGATCCAGAATTTTGCAGCTTTGGAAGCGGCAGCAACTACAGAACTTTCTTCTACAGCCATTGGAAGAGCGAATAATTTTCCATCAATTAAGAAATTGGGAGCAATTCCGTACGGCATATAGAAATTGGAGATCGTATTTTCAGAAAACTCCTCGTGAAGCTTCTGAAGATCAGCATTTTCGTTCCAGTATTGTTTTAGTATATTTTGATATTCTTCGTTTCCTTCAAGGTATTCGCCGACAAGCCAATCCATTTTCCCCTGCTTGGTCAATTTAGAGAAACCTTCTACCGGTTTATGATTCATAGCATAAATTTAATAAGTGTAAAGATAGTAATTTTGAAAGTCTCCATTGTTGATAACTTCCAGAGAAAAATATTGATAATTATATATTTTGGAACTACTTTTGAACACAGTTTAGATACAAATCGTAACATCCAGTTAAAAATATGAACTTTGAACGCCTGAAAGAAAAGCTCGAAATCCTTGCCGATGCAGCGAAATACGATGTTTCCTGCTCATCCAGCGGAGGAACGAGAAAGAATAAGAAGGGCGCTTTAGGAGATAGTTCCGTAAGCGGGATCTGTCATACCTACACGGAAGACGGGCGATGTGTATCTCTGCTTAAAATTCTACTGACCAATCATTGTATCTATGATTGCGCTTATTGTGTATCCCGCAGTTCCAATGATATTAAAAGAGCAGGGTTTACTGTAGAAGAAGTCGTAGATCTGACGATCAATTTTTACCGCAGAAATTATATTGAAGGTCTGTTCCTAAGTTCCGGTATTTTTAAAAATGCAGATACGACGATGGAACGCCTGGTAAGAGTTGCGAAAAAATTACGGACTGAAGAAAATTTCAACGGCTATATTCATTTAAAATCTATTCCCGGAGCAAGTGATGAACTGATGCAGGAAGCGGCTTTGTATGCAGACAGACTCTCCGTTAATCTCGAAATTCCTACGGAAAGTGGACTAAAATTACTGGCTCCTGAAAAGAACCGTCAGGATATGATTAACCCAATGCGTTATATCCAGAAAGGCATCGATCAGTATAAAGAGGAAAAGAAAATTTTCAGAAAAGTGCCGAAGTTTGCGCCTGCCGGACAATCTACACAGATGATCGTGGGAGCCACCAATGAAAATGATTTACAGATCATCAAAGTGGCTGACCATTTTTATAAAAATTTCAATCTGAAAAGAGTCTATTATTCGGGATACGTTCCAGTGTTGGAAGATAAACGACTCCCTTCTTTAACTACGGAAGTTCCTATGCTTCGGGAAAACCGTCTGTATCAATCGGATTGGCTAATGAGATTCTACGGATTTAAAGCGGAAGAAATTCTTGATCCGAATATGCCTTTCTTAGATCTGGAAGTAGATCCTAAACTGAGCTGGGCTTTGAGACATCTTCACCAGTTCCCGGTTAATCTCCAGACTGCCGATTATCAGATGATTTTAAGAATTCCCGGCATCGGAGTGAAAACAGCACAGAAGATCGTTCAGGCGCGTCGTTTTCAGGTTTTAAATATGGATCATTTGAAAAAATTGGGAGCTGCTGTCAACCGGGCCAAATATTTCATCGATTTTAATGCTGGGAATGCTTACCTAAAATATTTAACCGATAAAAATCTCAGAAAACTGCTTGTAGGCGGAAGCTCTTCTAAGTTTCACAACCAATTTTCACAGCAGCTGAGTTTGTTTTAGTCTCATCCTTAATAATAAGCATCTATTTTTCAACCTCAACACTAAAAAAATGCCCGTGATATTTTGAAGTTATAAACTACATTTCCTTAATTGTTTTTTCTCTGTGACCCTCTCCCCATTTTTCCATGGAAGTCAATACTTCCTGTAAACTTTTACTGTAAGGAGTAAGTTCATATTCCACCGTAACAGGCTTGGTATCAAGAACTGTTCTGCTTATTAACCCGTTGATTTCCAACTCCTGTAATTCTTTAGATAAAATACGGGGTGTAATGCCTACTTCACGGGATAATTCTCCGAACCTTCTTTTTCCGCTCATCAAAACCGTGACCAGCACTAATTTCCATTTACCTCCTACCACATCCAAGGTATCTTTGATGGCCCGGATAGACCTTTGACAGCTCTCTTTACTTTGCATACGTATCCTTTTTGTAACTACTATCCTTTATGTAACACAGGCTAAATGTAGAGAATTTTTCCCGAAATTTGATTAGCAAATTAAAGCACTTACAATGATACAACGAACAATAACAACAATAATACAAGGTTCCTGGAGACAAGGTTTTTTAGGAAATGGACATAAGGCATTAAACGTATTAGAAAATATTCCCTACGAAAATTCTGATCCATTTATCGTATTTATGGATGACGATATGAATCTTCCGGGTGGGCCACCGGTGGGCGGACCACATCCTCATGCAGGAATTGAAACATTAACGCTCGTTTTAAAAGGTGACGGAAAAGACCTGTTAACAGGTAGTCTTGAAATCATGACTGCCGGAAAAGGTATTATACATACCGAAGAAATCTCTACAGAAACCAACGTACACATTCTTCAGGTTTGGCTTGTTCTTCCTCTTGACAAAAGATGGGTACAACCATTTTTCCAAAAAATCCTGTTGGAAGATGTTCCCAAGATCATCACAGACCTGTACGAAATCAGAGTATACAGCGGTAGTAGTAATGGACTTGTTTCTCCTGTTAAAGACTTTACTCCTTTCAGCTTAATAGATTACCGGATGGAAAAGAATGCACAAATTGTTCAGGAAATTCCGGGCGCTTATAATGGTTTGATTTATATGCTCGATGGTTCAGTCACCATAGCAGGCAAGATGCTAAAAACGGGTCAGACAGGGTGGATCAATAAGACTGGGACAGATGAAGAAAGTCAGGTAACTTTTGATACAAAAGATGAAACAGCCCGTTTCGTTCTGTATGCCGGACAGCCTCATCATATTCCTGTGGTACAGCATGGGCCATTTGTTGCAGAAAGTGCAGAAGATATTTCAAAACTCTACAGAGAATACCGTCATGGTGAAATGCCCCATTTGAACAGTCTTCCTGAATCCCAGAAAACACAATACTTCAAAGAATAAGAAAACAGTATCATTCTATTCGAAAAAGGACTCTCATTAAAAATTGAGTGAGGTCCTTTTTTGTTATTTTTGTCCAGAATGAATTCATAGTATCTAAATATAGAATGATGATCACATTGATTTACGACGGAAGTTTCGACGGCCTTTTAACTGCAGTATTTGAAGTTTTCGAATACCGGTATAAGGATGTGGAAATAGTGAACAAAGAAAGATTTCATCAGGAAAATATCTTTGCAGAGATTCATGAAACCATTACCCAAAATGATAAATCCGAAAGGGTCTTCAATAAACTGGAACAGAATATCGGGAGATCAGGAGTTCATCAGCTGCTAAAAGTATTCCTGTCAGAAGATCCGGAACTGGAGCGCCTGATTTTATCGGCAGTCAGACAATCTATTCAGCATCCTGAAGCCAATATCCTTCAGAATTATGCGGACAATGATATGCTTAAAATTTCTAAGATCTGTAAATCTGTAGACCGGGAAAGGCACAGAATGACCGCTTTTGTACGTTTTGAGAAAATGCAGGATGGTGTTTTCTTTGCGAAAATAGATCCCGATTTCGATGTTCTTCCACTGATCAGGAAACATTTTAAAGACCGCTATCAGGATCAGAAATGGATGATTTACGATTTGAGAAGAAATTACGGAATTCTGTACGATTTGGAAGACTGTGAGTTCTTTTATCCTGAAGAAAAATTAGATCTTCACCAATACGAGCAAAAGTTTCACGACGAAGAACAAAACTACCAAACCCTTTGGCAACGATATTTTACCAAAACCAATATTGTTGAACGAAAGAATTTAAAACTGCATGTTCAGCATGTCCCGAAAAGATACTGGAAATATCTGACTGAAAAATGGTAAACAGATCCTTAAAAATTTAAATAATGTGAATTCGGGATAAAATTACTTGTAAATATCCTGGTCATATATACAACTTGTTGAAACTTCTTAGTTGGAAAAAGCGCGAAGAAACGCAAGTTTTATCTAATTCGAATGCTTTAAGGCGCGAGGATTTTATCTCCGATAAAATTGTATACCGTTCAATAAACGCCAATGAACTTGCTGAAAATCTAGATTTTCTTGCGCCTTAAAATATCCTCATTTTTGTTCAACCTTTGCGTTTTTTCCAACTTTATCAGGAAGGTTTGAAACTTTGAATATCAATTGGATTAATTGTACATGACCTGATTTTTCTATTTAATTCTTGAGGAAAATAAAAGTTTAAACAATTTCATAATGTAGCGCAATAATAGCTTCAGGTCTTTACCATCTAAATTTTCTCATCTTGAGTTCGGATTACATAGCTGATCACTAGAGAGAAGTTCTAAATTTTGAATCAATAATTCCATATTGTGGATAACTTTTTATTTCGGCGAAAAAAGACCTGATTTCAAGTCCCTTTTTGATCTCCATTATTTAAATCATTCATTTCGTGAGATGTATAATCCAAATTAATCAAAAACTCATATTGTGGATAACTTTTTCCAGTTAATATATAGTTAACATTGAAGCTTTTTCAATCTTATTTTTCCTGCCAAATCCAGCAAATTATTCCCTAACCAACGGGAATAAAGGATTTGAAAAAAACATTTAAAAATTTGAAAACCTGTGACATATGTAATAAAAAACTACATCACCGTTCTATCTTTTGTGGATAAGTCTTACTTTTTAAGGGTTCGCAAAGCTTTTTTTACAATGTACTGCGTTTCTTTTGTCGGACTTTCACGAAGCCATTCATCACAGATTTCTACTACAAACTCGGGTTTTGATTTGCTGGCATCATTCAACCAGTTACCTACACTATCCTGCACATATCTTGAAGAATCTGATCGTAATGGTTCGAGAATATCCAGTCCAAGCCCGGGATTTTGTTTTAAAGCATTGATATGCTCGCACCAAACTCCTCTCGGTCTTGTAGATTCACTGGCAAAACGTCTCACGTTCTCATTGTCATGCATCGTCCATTCTGATAAAATAGATAAGCTTTCCTCAAGATTTTTGGAGATATCCGGACGCACCGTCATCCAGCAGATTTCCCTCACTCCAAAATGAGAATCAGAAGCAAATGACTGAATCCTTTCTAATTTTTCTTTAACGCTTAAATTATTGTTTTGTCCAATCGTATAAGCAGCCCAGCAACGTACGAGATCTGCCGGATGGGCTGACAGTTTGAGAAGAAACTTATCGTCATTATTTTTAGCCGCGAGATTAAGTAGACCAATTCCGATGGCTTCATTAATGGTATTAACGGTTTGTTTTTTCAGCTGGTCTACATTTTCTAAAATAGGTTTCAAATATTCTGTACGATGATTCTGCTGAAGCAAATTTTCCAGCAACAGCCTTTGATCTACCGCCAGCCATTCTGTAAGATTGACACTTTCGATATCACCCCGGTTTAGCTGTTTGAGGATATCTTTCGGAATATCTTTTATGGAGCGGGCGCCTTTTCGTTTTTCGGTCATGATTCTATTAATGATTAACTTTACAAAAGTCCGAAAGTGAATCAAGATGGGCAATAACGCATATTTTTCGCCCATAGGGATAAAAAAGTCAATTTTATGAAAACAAAGGAGAAAGCTGAAGAAAATAAAATCTGTCCGTTGGAAATTGCCGTTAATACCATCAGTGGAAAATGGAAAATTCCGATCGTCTGGCAGATCAATGAAGGCAAAAAAAGGCCAGGTGAATTTCTTCGGGGTATTGGCAAAGTAGACCGCAGAGTTTTGAACCTGCAGCTTAATGAGATGGTAGAGGATGGCATTTTGGTTAAACATTCGTTTAATGAATTACCTCCTAGAGTTGAATATACCTTAACCGAACTTGGCGGAAAACTGGTTGAAATCCTTTGGCAGCTGAATGATTGGGGGAAACTTTTAATTCCTGAAAATGAGGAAGTTTAATATTTTTCACGCACGCAGATAAGACGCAAACATCTGTGTAAATCTGTGCAATCCGTGGTTAAAAATTAATCCTAAATAAAACACTGGCAACTTTACAAATTCGTACCATCTGTCGTTAAAAAAAATTCACTTCATATTCAAAAATCCATGATATTTGTAATTGAAAAAAAACCACATGAAAAAAATTATTTCCATTCTGGCTGTTGCACTGATGACAGCAGCATGCAGTAATGATAAAGCCATATCGGGTAACAAAACCAATATTACAGCAGTTTTGGCTCCGGAAAATTCTGTTCACATTAATAAAGATAAAAATACCATCAAAGAAAGGTTTCCTGCTCCTGAAGGTTATACCTGGATTGAAGAAACCCCCGATTCCTTCGGATATTTTCTTGAAAATTTTAAGTTGAAACCGTATGGCAGCCAGATCATGAAATATGACGGAACTCCTATCGAGACGCAGGATCTTCATGAAGCCGTTTTCGATATTGATACGGGAAATAAGGATCTTCAACAATGTGCTGATGCGGCCATCCGACTGAGAGCTGAATATTTATACAAAGCCAAAAGGTTTGACGAGATCAAATTCCATTTTACAAGTGGCGATCTGGCTTCATGGAATGACTATAAAAATGGCATCCGGACCTTTGTTAATGGGAATAATGTCAGTTTCAGAAAAGCTGCAGATTTTGATGATTCCTATCCCAATTTCAGAAAATATCTGGATCTGATCTTCAATTATGCGGGAACGATATCTTTAAATAAGGAAACAAAACCTGTTGCCAAAACTTCAGATCTGAAAACCGGTGATATCCTCATCACAGCGGGAAGTCCGGGACATATTGTTTTTATTTCCGGAGTATGCCGGAGTAAGGAAGGGAACAAGTTATTTTTATTAAGTCAGGGATTCACTCCGGCGCAATCTATTCATACCCTTTCCAATCCTTTTGAGAAAAATATTTCGCCATGGTACAGCCTTGATGTAAATGCTGCAGAAACTAAAACGGCGAGGTATTTTTTTAAACCTACAAATTTTAGAAGCTTTTAATTATTTATATTCAAAACTCTTCTCAACTTACTGCCATTATCTGAACTTGTTTTTGTAAATTTGTGTTCGAAATTTTTTACTAGATGAAAGAGAGTGCTGTAAAAAAAATTGCAGTTCTTACCTCAGGAGGTGACGCTCCCGGTATGAATGCGGCATTAAGAGCGGTAGTAAGGACCGCAAACTATTATAATATTGAATGCTACGGAGTAAGGGAAGGCTATAACGGCCTTATCCACGATGATTTCCTGAAAATGGGTCCCCGTTCCGTAAAAAATATAATCAACCAGGGCGGAACGATTCTGAAATCCGCCAGATCCGTGGAATTCAGAACTCCCGAAGGACGCCAGAAAGCATATGAAAACTGTGTGAAACATGGTGTGGATGGTTTGGTATGCATCGGAGGAGACGGAACTTTTACCGGAGCCAAGATCTTTTACGAAGAGTTTGGGATCAGAGTCATTGGTGTACCGGGAACAATCGACAATGATATTTTCGGAACGGATAATACCATCGGCTACGATACGGCTTTAAATACAGCTATGGAATCTATTGATAAGATTCGTGACACGGCAACTTCTCACAACAGAGTTTTCTTTGTAGAGGTAATGGGCCGTGATGCAGGTTTTATCGCTTTAAACAGCGGATTGGCAACTGGTGCGCTGGATATTCTTATTCCTGAGAAAAAAGACAGCAGAGATGAGCTTTTCGCTAATTTCAGAAAGGCTGAAAAAACTGGAAAGGCATCAAGCATCGTTGTAGTAGCGGAAGGTGAAAAGCAGGGAAGCATCTATGATCTTGCCGACTTAACTAAAGAAGAATTCCCAGATTATGATATCCGTGTAACCATTTTGGGACATATCCAGAGAGGAGGTTCTCCAAGCTGTGCAGACAGAGTTTTGGCCAGCAGACTGGGGTACGGTGCCGTAGTGGGATTAATGGAAGGAAAAACAAATGTAATGGCAGGAATGCGTTCCAACGATATGGTGTACACACCGATCGAAGATGCCATTAAAAAACATAATGAAATCAATAAAGATCTTTTACTGATTTCCGAAATTTTAGCAATCTAATTATTTTTTTATAAATCTAAAACAAACTATTATGTCAACAATCAAAGTAGGTATCAACGGTTTTGGTAGAATTGGACGTCTTGTTTTCAGAGCAATGACTGAAAGAGATAACATTGAAGTAGTAGGAATCAATGACCTAATCAACGCAGAATACATGGCTTACATGTTAAAATATGATTCTGTACACGGTATTTTCCCGGGAGAAGTTTCTGTAGAAGGAAATGACCTTGTGGTAAACGGAAAAAGAATCAGAGTAACTGCTGAGAAAGATCCTAACAACTTAAAGTGGAATGAAGTAGGTGCAGACTATATCGTAGAATCTACAGGTCTTTTCTTATCTAAAGACTCTGCTCAGGCTCACATCAACGCCGGAGCTAAAAAAGTAATCCTTTCTGCTCCCTCTAAAGACGACACTCCGATGTTCGTAATGGGTGTGAACCACCTGGAGCTTACTGACGATATCAAAATCTTATCCAACGCTTCTTGTACCACCAACTGTTTAGCTCCTTTAGCTAAAGTAATCCACGATAACTTCGGAATCGTAGAAGGTCTTATGACTACGGTACACGCTACAACGGCAACTCAGAAAACTGTTGACGGTCCTTCAATGAAAGACTGGAGAGGTGGAAGAGCTGCTCTGAACAATATTATCCCTTCTTCTACAGGTGCTGCTAAGGCGGTAGGAAAAGTAATCCCTTCACTAAACGGAAAATTAACAGGTATGTCTTTCAGAGTACCAACTGTTGACGTTTCTGTAGTAGACCTTACCGTAAGATTAGAAAAAGCTACTTCTTACGATGAGATCTGTGCTGCGATCAAAGCTGCTTCTGAAGGTGAATTGAAAGGAATCTTAGGATACACTGAAGATGCAGTGGTTTCTCAGGATTTCGTAGGAGATAAGAGAACTTCTATCTTCGACAAAGACGCTGGTATCATGCTTTCTCCAAACTTTGTAAAACTTGTTTCTTGGTATGACAACGAAATGGGTTACTCAAACAAATTGGTAGATATGCTGATTCATTCTGCTTCTTTATAATCAGTAATGAGCAATTAGCAATACATAATGAAAACCTTCCCGATGGGAAGGTTTTTTTATGATCAATTATTGGTTATGGGTTACAAAATTTCGATAATAACTTACGGTTTTGCTCCAAAAGGATTTTTATCAAATCTAAATGATAGTCCCACGAATGGATTCACCCTGTACTGCATTTTATTCAGATTATCGGAGGTAACAGAGCTATCAATAGTCTGCCCTACTGTGTAATCTGTGTTAGGACGGTTTTGCTTATGAACCGCAACGCCTGCTGATAAAACAATATTCTGTCCGATCCCCAAAGCACCTCCGGCAAAGACAGACAATTCTTCAAAATTAAATCCTAAACCACCTGTAAATCCGGGAGAAAAGTTTCGCTGGTTATTCATAAATGTAAACATAATACTAGGCATCAGATCCATCATTTTCCCATCTCTGTTTTGTGCTACGCTATTATCTACAGACGTAAATCTTGAACGGCTTGTGAGAAAAACGGCATTGGCTCCGAAGGAAGTTGTCCATTTCCAGTCAGATTCACTTTTCAGAATATACTTTCTTATTTTCTCTTCACCAATTACCCCGATGTACAGAATATATTGAGTATTGTTTCTAAAAACCAATTCCGTAACCACCTCATTTTCAGCACCAATTTCAGCATTCCCTTTCTCTTTCTCCATTTTTAACGGTTCATATTCAATAGCTTTCTTTTTTATCACGAGACTTTTCAGCTTTGAGGAGGGTATATATAATTTATAAATTCCCTTTTCAACTGGCATTTCAATGCTATCAATTTCAACAGACAGATCAATAGTAATCGTTTTATCGATTATCTTTTTTCCGTTATCTCCGATTCCCTCTATCTTTTCAACTTTTATTTGTGCAAAAAAAATGGAGGGCATAAAAATTACGAAAGCAAGAATCTTTAATAATAAATGTGTTTTCATGGCTATTAGTTTTGTACAAAGTTTGGAATTCCATGAATACAAGTAAAGTACCCGTTCGGGTGATTTTAAAATATGGGAATATTGGCTCTGTCTCAAAACTTAACGAGCAAAAAGTCTGTTTAAAATCGATCTTAATTTTCTTAACCTCAATAAACTTTAGTTTATTTTTTAATTTAAACATTAAGGATTTAAGGATCATGTTTATTATTATGAATGAAGAAATCAATAAATTGATTTTTTAAGTTCTTAATTTCTTAATGTTAAAAAAAAATTAGACAGCCTGTAAAGTTTCGTTAGAAAGATAAATATTATCTACTCTCCAAGTTTTAAGACTGAGCCGGAATATTGAAGAAATTTGTTGGGTGGTAAAAAAGAAAAAGCCTCTCCAGCAACGAGAGGCCATTAGTTTATCATTTTCAAACAACTAAAAAGAAAAGAGTAAACTGATTTTATAACATTCATTATCGTTTCAATTAAAGCCGCCCTGAAGAACGGTCCGTCAAGTTTGTTCTAATTAATATTTCTCCAATTACCATAAATTATAGAAAAAAATAAATCATTAAACAAAACGGAAGGAATAAATTGAGTTGCCATGGTTATTAGCTAGTACAAAGTTTACGATTTTATCATCGTAAAAAAATCCCCCTTTTGTGGTATTTTGTAAGTTTTTTAGTTATTTTAGCGTAAAACTATTTATTCATGGAGAATTCAGAAAAAAAGCACCCTCTCATTGAAGTCTGGAATACGTATCCCGGAATCAGAAAAGACAGAGAGATCCTGAATAAACCTCCCGTGGAACGAATCATTGGCGAGATGTTTGCCATCGGTGAGTTTTATTATTATGCCCTGAATCTCACCAACAGTACGCTTTCCCATCATCATGAAAATATTCTCAGGCTTCACGGTCTTCCGGAATATCCTGAAAATTTAAAAGAAGTCATCGATCTTACTCACCCTGATGACATTGAATTTGTCATGAAAGCCGAGCAGACCCTTATTGATAAAATAACAGAGATCGGCCTGGAGCACCAGCTTTACATCAAGTGCAGCTACTGTTTCAGAATGAAAACGGCAGAAGGAAATTATGAACTGTTCCATCATCAGTCCGTTATCACGATGGAGGATGAAACCGGCATTCCGGTGCAGGCTATAAATATCCATACCAATATTCATCACATCACTAAAGAAAATCCATATACCGTTCTTATTTCCGGGATAGGTCCAAGAAATGATTTTCACCAGGTAAAACTGGATTCTTTTTCCAAGCCGCAGCAGTTTTCAGAGCATTTAACCAAAAGGGAAATGGAGATCCTTGGCCTTATCACCAAAGGATATTCCGGACCTGAAATAGCCCAGGCATTAATCCTGTCCGAACATACGGTACGCACACACCGAAAAAATATTTTAAGAAAAACAGATTCCAGAAACTGCAAGGAGCTCGTGAAAAAGGCCTTTGAGAGAGGGCTTATCTGATAATTTTTACTTTTCCATATCATAACGGCTGAAAGACTGATAAATCTCACCAGGGTATTTCGGTTCAAAACTTGTATTTTTATATACAATGGAAAGAATGACTCCCCAGCCCCGTTTTAAAGATACTCACCACTTCAAAGATTTTTGGGAAAAAGGCAATGGAAAACAGCTTATTGATTTTTCCGGAGCGGAAGTAAGTTTTAAGAACTTCGACAGATTTGCTGCCCATTTTTATCATGTGGATGAAATCGGTGATGAGGTGGTGAAAGACGTTTATTTTACTAAAAAATTCCACGAAGCCTCCAGAGAAATTGAAGGTTATATACGAAACGGTGTTTCTGACACAGACGATGTTCCCGAAAGCGTAAAAAATCTTTTCGCACAGACTCATCATATTCCTGAATGGCTCGACTACAGCCTGCTGAAAAGCGGTGCAGAGCTTTGCATGCGCGGCAATATAGACTCGCTGATCTCGTTAAGGGATTACTGTCTGATGGGAGGTTATGATTACGCGTACCTCAACAAACCTCTTACTGCCACAGAAGCCTTGAAAAAAGGAGCTGTAAAACGTCTTTCCGAAACCCTGGATTTCTGGGTCAATGCCACCCGCTATGATGCACTTGAACTTCATAAAAAAGGGTATGAATTTGCCATAAAGACCCGCCTGATTCATTCTTACGCCAGACTTTCCATCAAGAAACATTATCGCCAATGGGACACTGAAAATTGGGGTGAGCCGATCAATTCATGGGATATGATGGCAACGTATATCGGTTTCAGTCTTGTTTTTCTCCATAGTCTTCAGAAACTGGGGAATACTTTTACGGAAGAAGAAGAGAAAGGAATTTTTCACCTTTGGAAATATGTAGGATATTTATTGGGCATTCCTGAAGAGCTTCTTCCAGACGGTAAAAAACAGGCAACGGAATATTTCTATCTATGGACTTCTGTACAACCGCCGTCAGACAAAGATTCTATTCTGCTGGCTCATTCTTTACTTAATGAATCATTGGAAAATCCAATTTTAAAATTTAAATTTCAAAGGAAGAATTTGAGATATCTTCATATCTGCTGCACGTGGTTTCTTTTGGATGATGAGGTATGCAAAAGACTGCAGATTCCGGATGTTCCAAACAGAAATCTGTTCCCGAAAACCAAAATTATGATCAACAAAATTTATGATCATGTAGTAAGCAGAGACGCCAGAATAAAAAAAGGGAACAAAGACCAGATGAAGGTACTGGAAGACTATCTGAGCATTACAAAAAATTCAAATTTCCACTAGAAAAGCGCTGAACAGCCGATGCATCAAAAGGCAAAAATTATTTTTTTATGTTTTGAATCATAAAACGCCGCATCCCGTTCGTAATGAATGATATCAGTCTCTATATTTTATTATTTTTTAACTCTAAAAACAGGTTTTCACTCTAAATAATATTAGTTTTTGATGTTTAAATTATGTACTTTTGAAAAATTATTTTAATAGAGATGAGCAACATAGAAGATAAGAAAAAAGCACTTGCATTGGTGCTTGACAAGCTAGATAAAACATACGGAAAAGGAACTGTAATGACATTAGGTGACAGTACTATTGATACGACCATCGAAGTGATTCCTTCCGGATCTTTAGGATTAGACATCGCTCTTGGAGTAGGTGGATATCCAAGAGGAAGAATTATCGAAATCTACGGACCAGAATCTTCCGGTAAAACAACTTTAACCCTTCACGCTATTGCAGAAGCTCAAAAAGCAGGTGGAATTGCAGCATTCATTGATGCAGAGCACGCTTTCGACAGAGGTTATGCAGGAAAGCTGGGAATCGATCTTGAAAACTTAATCATTTCTCAGCCGGACAACGGGGAGCAGGCATTGGAAATTGCTGACAACCTGATCCGTTCGGGAGCTATTGATATCGTAGTTATTGACTCGGTAGCAGCGCTTACTCCAAAAGCAGAAATTGAAGGAGAAATGGGAGATTCCAAAATGGGTCTTCACGCAAGATTAATGTCTCAGGCATTGAGAAAATTAACCGCTACGATTTCAAGAACAAAATGTACCGTAATTTTCATCAACCAGTTGAGAGAAAAGATCGGTGTTATGTTCGGAAACCCTGAAACGACTACTGGTGGTAACGCCTTGAAATTCTACGCTTCTGTAAGAGTAGATATCAGAAAAGCAAGTGCCCCGATTAAAAACGGAGATGAAGCAGTAGGAAGCCGTGTGAAAGTGAAAATTGTAAAAAACAAAGTAGCTCCACCTTTCAAACAAGCTGAATTTGACATTATGTACGGTGAAGGAGTTTCTAAAACAGGAGAAATCCTGGATCAGGCTGTAGAACTAGGAATTGTAAAGAAAAGCGGTTCTTGGTTCAGTTATGAAGAAACTAAACTAGGTCAGGGTCGTGACGCAGTAAAAGATGTGTTAAAGGACAACCCTGAGCTTGCTGATGAATTGGAAAATAAAATCAAAGAAGAATTGAAAAATAAAGTAAAATAATTTTTTTTTCAATATTATAAATTAAGACAGCTTTTTGAGCTGTCTTTTTTTGTGATGTTTCATTTAGGTTTTGGCTAAAGCCAATATGGTTTTATGCATATTTTGTAAGCGGGCTAAAGCCCGCTCCTATTGAATTTTAATAAGGTGCATTTAATCTTTTAAATCACCCACCCCTTCTGTCATTCTGTCACTTTATTCAAATCGGTATTTTTTTTGAGCGTTCAAAAGAAATTAAAACAAAAATTATTATGACTAAAGGAAATATTAATGTATCTGTGGAAAACATTTTCCCGCTTATTAAAAAATTTCTTTACAGTGACCACGAAATATTCCTGAGAGAACTAATTTCCAATGCAACTGATGCTACTTTGAAATTAAAGCATTTAACGAGCATTGGTGAGGCTAAAGTGGAATATGGAAACCCGAAGATTGAAGTTAAGATCGATAAAGAGCAGAAAACGTTACGCATTATCGATCAGGGAATCGGGATGACATCTGAAGAGGTTGAGAAATACATCAATCAGGTGGCTTTTTCTGGAGCTGAAGAATTCCTTGAAAAATATAAAGATTCCGCAAAAGACTCTGGAATCATCGGCCATTTCGGCCTTGGTTTCTATTCTGCATTTATGGTGGCAGAGAAAGTAGAAATTCTTACAAAATCTTATAAAGACGGATCTGCTGTAAGATGGATCTGCGACGGAAGCCCGGAATTCACCCTTGAAGAAACCACTGATAAAACCGACAGAGGAACGGAGATTATTCTTCACATCGCTGAAGATTCTACAGAATTTTTAGAAGAAGCAAAAATCCGTGAACTGCTTTCAAAATATAATAAGTTCATGCCTGTTCCAATCAAATTCGGAACAAAAACACATACGCTTCCATTACCGGAAGACGCTCCTGAAGATGCTGTAGCAGAAACTGAAGAAGTTGACAACATCATCAACAATCCGGCACCGGCCTGGACCATCGCACCAAGCGAGCTTACCAACGAAGATTATATGAAGTTCTACCACGAATTGTATCCCATGCAGTTTGAAGAGCCTTTATTTAATATTCACCTGAATGTTGACTATCCTTTCAACCTTACCGGAGTTTTATTTTTTCCGAAACTGAGCAACAATTTAAATATTGATAAGGATAAAATTCAATTGTATCAGAACCAGGTATTTGTTACGGACGAAGTAAAAGGTATCGTTCCTGATTTCTTAATGCTTCTGAGAGGAGTGATTGATTCTCCGGATATTCCATTGAACGTTTCCCGTTCTTACCTTCAGGCTGATGGTGCAGTAAAGAAAATTTCATCTTACATTACTAAGAAAGTGGCGGATAAAATGTCTTCTCTGATCAATGAAAACCGTGAAGATTATGAGCAAAAATGGAACGACATTAAAATCGTCATCGAGTACGGAATTATCACCGAAGAAAAATTCGCGGAAAAAGCAGATAAATTCACGCTATATCCTACCACTGACGGAAAATACTTCCTTTGGAATGAACTGATTGAAAAAATCCAGCCAGCTCATACGGATAAAGACGGCAACACAGTCATTCTTTATGCAACCAACGCAGACGAGCAGCACAGCTATATTCAGGCAGCGAATGATAAAGGTTATGATGTACTGTTACTAGACTCTCCTGTGATCTCTCACGTGATCCAGAAGTTGGAAACTTCAAAAGAGAAGATCTCATTTGCAAGAGTGGATGCAGATCACATCAACAACCTGATCAAAAAGGACGAGCCTGTCATTTCTAAATTAAATGAAACTGAAAAAGAATCATTAAAGAAGAATGTCGAAGAAGCCGTAAAAGATGCTAAATTCACGGTACAGCTTGAAGATCTTGACAGCAATGATGCTCCGTTTACCATCACACAGCCTGAATTTATGAGAAGAATGAAGGAAATGCAAGCTTCAGGCGGCGGCGGAATGTTTGGAATGGGAGGTTTCCCTGAGATGTACAATCTTGTGGTGAACTCAAACAGTGAACTTTCCAACCAGATTTTAAAAACAGAAAGTCCTGAGGAAAAAGAAACGCTGATCAAATACGCTCTTGATCTTGCAAAACTTTCACAGAATCTACTGAAAGGAAAAGACCTGACAGATTTCATCCAGAGAAGCTACAAGCAACTGGAAAAATAATATGATAAAGAAGGCCGTATCACAACCGTGACAACGGCCTTTTTTTATATTAATTATCTTTGTCAAAGTTTAAAACCTTGAAAAGGATATCTTCCAGCCTCCCTCTTCCAGCTTCCAGCCCCTTCATATTACCTGAGTTTAGTTTAAATTATCCTACAGATTCTTTATTATCCTGAATATCATTACATTTGTTCAAAACGTAATCGATGTTCGAAATAACCTCTGAAATACTTCCTTTTCTCCTCCTGTTCAGTTTAGGGATTGCCCTGTTTCATACCTTTATTTTATCTGGAATTTTTAATGTCAACTTAAAACCAGGCTGGATTATGTTTGTCATCGATCCTGTTATTTTAGGAATTGCTTTTCTGCTTTTCCGAAAAGAATCGGGAATTGTTTTCATTGCGTTGTTTCTTTCTGTTTTTGCCATGGCTATTATCGGGATGATCAAAAACGGTATTGAATCTACCGTTGATTCCTTTAAAGAACAGCGAAAAAATAAAACCCCGGTCTGGAAAATTATTGGTGGTGGATTGCTGGCTCTTTTAGGATATCTTGCTTTTTTCTACTTAGGCATCTATTCTTTCTTCCTCATCTTTTTTGTGATCATCCTAAGCTCCATGCTGCCGAATAATAAAAACAGATTTTACTTTTATCAAAGAACACTTCCTACTTCCACTATAAAAAGTGTAGCGATGGGTCTTGCGGAAATTTCGGGGAAGGCAAAAGCTATTCAGCCGGTCATTTCTCCGGATACGGATACCCAATGTGTAGGGTATATTTATACGGTTGATGAAATTCACACCTCCAGAGATGATGACGGCAGAACTTCTACTTCCTATCACGAGATTTCAAGAAAAACAGATCTCAAAAACTTTTATATTGAAGATGAAACCGGAAAAATAGAAATCGTTCCTGCACAACTTCAATGGATTAATTTTTCACCCACAAATTCGCGGGAAGGTGGTGGAAAACGGTATCAAGAATATATTCTCGATGAAAAGACTGATTTCCTTTTAATCGGACAGGCTTTTTATGAAGGGGCCAACTCTATTCTCCGTTTTGATGAAGGTAAAAAAGTATTTGGAATTGCTCCTTTGGATATAGTGAATTTTTCCAACAAATGGAGACCTTTAAAACTCAGGGCAATGACTGCATTGGGTTGCATCGCTGTATTTGCCGCCATTATTCTTTTTACACCCATTACAATTAATGGGACTAAGATCATGATTGAACAGAGAAACTGGAAAGAGGTCATGAAGTCCAATCCTTTTGAAAGTATTTTTAACCGTTAATAACCACTAAACCATGATTTCGCTTTTACTTATCATTATTGTTGCTGTAGGTCTGATTACTTTCTTAATCAGCACTTATAACCGACTGGTAATGCTGGAAAACAATTCTCAAAAAGCTTTTGCCAACATTGATGTGGTGCTGAAACAGCGGGCAGATGAAGTTCCCAATCTTGTAAGAACGGTAAAAGCAACCGCTCTGAACGAGAATACGATTCTGAAGGAACTTGTAGCCCTTCGATCCCAATATCTTAACACCAAAGAAAATGATCAGAAAATGAAAATTGCTTACAATATCGACGGAAAACTGAAATCATTTCTAGTTACCGTGGAAAATTATCCTGAAATAAAAGCCAGCCAGTCATTTCTTGAGCTTCAGAAAAGATTAAGTGAACTGGAAGATATCATTGCTGACCGAAGAGAATATTTCAACGATTCTATCAATTTGTACAACACCGGCATTGCAGTTTTCCCGGATTTTATTTTTGCTAAAATGATGAATTACCGGAAAAAGGAAATGCTTCAGTTTTCAGATACCGAAAAACAAAATAATACCATAACACTTTAATAATGGAAATAGATTTAGGCACCCTCGGCAGTTTCATCAATTCTGAGAAATTTTTCGGAAGTCTTGCTATTGGTTTTCCGGTTCTTACGATCGGATTATTGATGCTGTACAGTATTTTTAAGAAAATTTTCTTTGTGAAAAAAATTCTCAGATTCATCATTCTGACTTTCGGACTGTCCGTAATTGTGTTTATCCCTTTTATTTTCTTCTCAGCTTTTATTGGCTTTGAAAAACTAAAACTGACATTGATTTATCTCGCGATTCTGGTCTGTGTGACTGGTTTCACATTATTCAATACAGAGGAGACCGTTAATTTCCTCAAAGAAGCGTCAAAATTGAAAAACGCTCAAAAAAATTAAAACAGAACCATGGGAAAATTTATTTTATTTGCGCCTTTAATTTTTACATCCTTCATTCTGCTCATGAATTACGGAAGGAAGAGATCAAAACAAGGTAGTACATCCATTTCTCTGGCCTCTTTTATTTATCCGGGTCTTGTAGTTTTTGCTGTTTCCAGTTTATTTTTTGGCTTGGTAACCTTTATTTCTTACCCGGTAATCTCCTTTTTCTCGTCTCCAAAATATGAGGCTAAGGTTGTTGAATATGATTCCACACAATCTTATGGTGACGAAACTAAAAAAGCGGTGGTAGAATTCAGAGATGACAACAATCAATTGATTAAAAAACCTTTAAACTATGGAAGCAGTCATCCCGTAGAAATAGGAAAAACAATAACGGTGGGTTATGAGGACGGAGACCAAAGTGTGACCAACTTAAGTTTCGGAACGCAGCTACTCCCCATCTCTATTATTTCTCTTTTCCTGTTTTTGCTCGGTTTGGCTATGGCATGGATCTTATTATATTCCTTGGGAAAGGACTATTCTATTATTTTCCGGATAGGGATTGGTTTTGTGATGTACCTGGTTTTTCCTGCAGCCGTGCTATTTTTTATCGGGATACTATCCTGGGTAATCTGGGAATATTTCCAGGGGAGAAGAAATGACATGCCAATTTGGGCATTAGGAATTTGCAGTCTATTTGTCACGCTCCTCATTCCTGCTTTCTTCGGATACTTAAAAGTGCTTTTTACCAAAGAAAAGAAAGTCAAAAAAACCAGTAGATTTTCCAACTTTAAAAACCAAATTCGTAAATAATTTTTACTGTAATCCAAATAAAAATTCAAATTTAGCTACTGATATCAATATTCTGTGAATGTCGCATGATCAGGGCAACAAATCTTATTGCACATTTTTTCTGTTTTCTATTGTACACATTGTGCTTTTTTTCCATTTTTGTATAAAATGTCGGATATGCAAAAAGAAAAATTACGCGTCATCAGAAAACAAAAAGGCTATACCCAGCAGCAGATAGCTGATATTATCGCGACTGATGTATCCAACTACAGCAGAAAAGAAAGCGGAGACGTAAGAATTGTAAAAGATGAATGGGACAAAATTGCCCGTTTTCTGGATGTTACCGTAGAAGATATTTATGAGGATGAAGAAGCTAAGGTGGTTATCAACAATGATCATCCCATCTTTAATGGAAGTGCTTCAGGAGGAAACATCAATCAGCAGTTTAATAACATACCTGGTTCTATTATTGAGAATCTTCAGGGTTACATTACCATGTTGAAAGAGGAAAATGAAAGATTGAAAGAAGAATTAAGAACTCCGAAAGGAAGGAAATAAGGCTGCAGTTTTAAAGTCTGTCCATTATTTAAAATATAAATGCCCTGAATACTGTTGAGTATTCAGGGCATTTTATTTTGTGAAAGCTTATTGCTTTTTGCGAAAGACAATAATTATTCTTTGATAATTTTATACGTTTTTGTTCCCTCTGAAGTTTGCACTTTAAAAACATAAACTCCTTTGGTAAGCGATGAAATATCTACTCTTTTCTCTTTCGAACTTTTTACAAACTGTCCGGCTAGCGTAAAAATATTTATATTTTCTATCTTCTTATTTGTTTCTATATGAACAAAATCAGATGTTGGATTTGGGAAGATATTCATGGGGCTTTCTTTAGTCTCATTTGTTGATAAAAAAGTTTCCGGGTACAATTTAAAAATCCATGTATCTTCACCACCTGTATTTTTCCCTGACCCTACCAGATCTCCGTTCTGAGAATTTGTACTTCCTGCAATCACTATGCTTCCATCGCTATTTTGTATGAAATTTAGTGCATAATCATAAGTAGATCCTCCCCAACATTTCTTCCACAAGATATTTCCTGATGTATCAAATTTCATCAACCAAATATCAGAAGCTCCATGATGACCACTTCCATATACCGTTTTATAACCATTCCAGACGAGCCCCATTGCTATGTAATTGTTGTCCGTAGATTTTATAATTTTACCCCAATTATAATATTCAGCATAATCACTTCCAATCTTTTTTTGCCATAGAATATTACCTGCGAAATCAGTTTTAAAAATCCAGTAATCACTATCATCATCTACTGCAACACCAGTCAAATCTCCATCCAATGAGCTTGCCTGTCCCCAAAATACATATCCGTCTACATCCTTAAAAAAATCTGTTGCATATTCCCAGCTGGAGCCACCATACGTCTTCTGAGACAACAGGTTTCCTGAAGTATCCAATTGTATAACCCAGGCATCCTGCTCCCCGTGATTATTGGTAACTGTCCCATTATTAGATCTTGTCTGGGCAAAAACCATGTAATTGCTATCAGGCGTAAAATCTATTTTCACTCCCATATCATCTGCATTTCCGCCATAAGTTTTAGTCCAAACTAAATTTCCATCCCCTGTAATTTTGGTAATTCTAATATCTAAAAAGCCGGCGTTTAATACATTTCCGAGTAAAATATATCCGTCCGGGACAGGTAGAATATCATTAATTCCTTCTCCATTGTAAAACTTTTTCCAAATGAAATTCCCCAAGCTATCCATTTTAAAAACCCACATCTTTTCGCTGGAGTAATGTCCGGACATATCACCGTCTGTAGAGCTTGTAGTGCCAATTAAAATAAAATTTCCATCAGCGAGTTTTATAATTTTTTTACCAAAATCTTTTCCGGATCCACCAATCGTTTTATTCCACACCGGATTTCCGTTAGCATCAATCTTACTGATGGCACACTTGAAAGAAGACCCGGGTACTGTATTTGTTTGTGCCAGCGAAATATATCCCCCGTCAGAAGTTTGTACAATATCGTTGATACGATCATGCAATCCGGTCATGATTACTTTTTGCCACTCCATCAGAGGAGCTGTTTGAGCCAAGGATAGGTAATAACTTACAATGAATAAGAGTAGTAGAATTTTTTTCACGGTTCTTTTTTAATTTTCACGCAAAGTTAATCAGATATCTTATGAATGCAAATCTTCGCTTTTTTTATAGTTTATCGATTGCCTTCAGAATCTCTTCTTTGTTATTCACCAATCCCTGCAGATGATCTCCTTTTGATTTGATGAATACTTTAGGTTCAGAAGCATTATCGAAAACCAATTTCCCCTGTTCGTAAGGAATGGTTTTATCTTCCCCTCCATGAATGACAAGCACAGGAAGCTTTCCTAAGGCTTTTACATCTTCTTTAGCAGCATATGGAGAAACCATCGACTGCAGGATAAAATCTTTGTATTGAGGGTTAAAATGAGCGGCTATGTCGGTGAAAGAGGACATCGGACAGTCTAGGATAAGACCAGAGATTTTTGAAACATTATCTTTAGCAAGGTGAGCTGCGATCTGAGTTCCCAAAGAAGCTCCGTAGATATAGACTTTGGTATTTTTGATATCAGGTCTTTTCATCAGTTCATCAAAGAATTTCTGTCCGTCTTCTGCTATATTCTTATGCGATGGTTTTCCTGTAGAGAGTCCATATCCTCTGAAATCAATCATCACGACCTGATATCCTGCCTCTACCAAAGGTTTGGTCATAAACTGATAGGTCGTTACATTTCCTCCTGAGCCATGAAAATAGAAAATCGTCTTCCTGATATTTTTTGCGTCTGGTTTTGCAATAAAAGCGGTGATTGTATCTTGATCAACCGGCAAATTAATCTGTTCAAGTGTTTTAAATTCAAAGGGCTTCATCGTTTTACTGGGCTGATAGAATTTTTCATCCGATTGAGCTTTTGAAAATACAGCGATAAAAAGGAATAGTAATGAGAAGATTGAAATTGGTTTCATAAGTTTTCGTTTTATTTATGAACCAAAAGTACCGCAATTACCAACCGTTAAAAAAAATAGGTGACTGATCTGTAAATATCTTTATCTGAACGGTAAAATTGTTAAGACTACCTGAGTTCGAGATAAGAAAATTAAGATTTAGGCACCAAAGTTACGAAACTAGTTATGAGTTTTAAATGATATTGTTTTTCAGGTTTTGGCTAAAGCCAAATTGCTTTCTTCTTTTTTGTTGAATGGGCTAAAGCCCATTCCTATTGAATATTAGACTACCCTGAGGTAATAAAATTAAGATTGAGGCACCGAAAAGAAACTCGCATCCCGAAACGTTATGAAATGCTAAGATTTATACTTTAAACATTCTTAAATCATTATAAAAACAAATGTCTTATCCTGAAATCAAGTTAAGACTAAATCTCCTCAAGCGGGTTCCAGAACAATTTTTTGAAATCTTTTATCCTCAAATTTTCTACAGTAATTCCTTCCGCTTCGAGTCTTTTCTGAAACTCAGGAACAGATAACACGCCTGAACTGGATATGACCCGGTGCGCCGGAACATCTTCAGGACATCCTCCCATCGCTTTTCCTACATGGCGGGAATGATTGGGATACCCTACCGCTTTAGCGATGGCCCCATAAGAGGAAACTCTTCCTTTCGGAATAAGTCTTGTGATCTCGTAAATCTGTTGTTTGAAAATTTCGTCCATAGCCAAGTGATCTGTTTTTTATTATTAGTTAAGGAAGTCAGAAGCTCGAAGAGGGAAGTTATTGAAGCCCAAAGATAGAAGTACCGGGGTATTTTTATTCATCTTTTTAAAACGACTTCAATATATTTAAAAAGAATTGTTAAATATGTACTGCCTGATAGTAACTTCCATCCTCCAGCTTCCAACCTTTTCATCTTAAATTCTCATCCCGAACGCAGATTAAATACATTTTAACCCGTTTCTGCATCATTTTTGAACTCTTAATGATTCAATGATGTTTGATTTTAACTATAAAGATATGAAAAAATCATTTTTCAGACTGCTGAATGCAGTGAATAAAAAGATGTTTCCCAAGTTGAGCAATAAAGATCCGAACCGTCTCAGTAAAATAGAGAAAGGAATTCTGGCCTACCGTTATTTTGTGCTGGTGAATTCCCTTGACTGACCTCCGCGTGAGGGATGTGGAGGGCGCGAGCGCAGCGAGCGGTACAGCGTACCGGAACGAAGTGGAGCCCGGAGCAGCCCGACCCGAGGTTTGGGATTGGGGTGGTGAGGGGCACGCCATTTTTTTTATGATGTAAAAAGTATTAATGTATTCATGATTACAACTTATATGTCACTGCGAACAAAGCAAATCAATCACAATTAATAATAAAGCTTCAATTTAACGGTCTTAAAATTCTTAATGATTCAAAGTAAAAACCATTAAGAAAAAGTTCAGCATTAAGATTATTAAGAGATTGCTTCGCTTCGCTCGCAATGCCGGTGTGAGAACAAAAAAACGCTTCAAAGTGAATTGAAGCGTTTGTATTTTGATAAGAAATGTATTCTTAAGAATTTTCTAGAATGTAAGAGAACATCAATGGTGCACAGATGGTGGCATCACTTTCAACGATGAATTTCGGTGTAGTGATATCCAGTTTACCCCAAGTGATTTTCTCGTTTGGAACTGCTCCTGAATATGAACCGTAAGATGTGGTAGAATCCGAGATCTGGCAGAAATAAGACCAGAAAGGAACGTCATGCATTTCCATATCCTGATAAAGCATCGGTACTACACAGATTGGGAAATCTCCTGCGATACCTCCTCCGATCTGGAAGAAACCAACTCCTTTTCCAGCTGAATTTTTAGTGTACCAGTCTGCAAGATACATCATATACTCGATTCCTGATTTCATAGTGGTTGCCGTAAGCTCACCTTTGATACAGTAAGAAGCGAAGATGTTACCCATCGTAGAATCTTCCCATCCCGGAACTACAATTGGAAGGTTTTTCTCAGCGGCAGCGATCATCCATGAGTTTTCTCTTGGAATCTCGTAGTACTGCTCAAGAACTCCTGAAAGAATCATTTTGTACATGAATTCGTGCGGGAAATAACGCTCACCTTTAGCTTCTGCATCTTTCCAGATATCCACGATATGCTTCTGAAGTCTTCTGAAAGCTTCTTCTTCAGGGATACATGTATCGGTAACTCTGTTTAACCCTCTTTCTAATAAAGCCCACTCGTCCTGAGCCGTAAGATCTCTGTAGTGAGGAACTCTTTCGTAGTGAGAATGTGCCACAAGATTCATCAAATCTTCTTCAAGATTCGCTCCTGTACAAGAAATAAAATCAACTTTTCCCTGACGGATCATTTTTGCAAGGATTTTCCCCAATTCAGCAGTAGACATAGCACCTGCCAAAGTGATCATCATTTTTCCGCCATCTTTAAGATGTGCAACATACCCCTTAGATGCATCTACCAATGCAGCCGCATTGAAGTGCAGGTAATATTTCTCTATAAATTCAGAAATCGGTTTGCTCATTTTTTTAATTTTTGCAAAGATAAAACTTAAAAACGGAATGCAACATGAGTACGTAAAGAAACTCTCCTCTGAACATCCTTTTTTAACAAATGATAAATAGAGCTGCCTTCATCAGGGTTTTATACAAAAAGTACAGCCCTGGAGCTGTACTTTCTCTAACAATATAGATTACACAGGGATTACCCGTGACAAGATTCTACTTTTAAGATCTCAATCTTTCTTTCGCCCTCTCTAAAAGGCCAGTCGATGATATCTCCCACTTTATATCCTACCGTTGCCAAGGCGATATCCGATAAGATGGAATGTTTGTTCTTAGCCGGTTTAGCTTTTGCAGAAGCCACAAAAATATATTCATGTTCAAAATTCTGCGTATGATCTTTGATGGTCACTTTTCTGTCAACCGTTACGATATCGGCGGGAAGATCTCTTCTCAAAACCTGTTTCGCTTTTCTAAGCTCTTCTGCAAGCCTTTTTTCTTCAGCCATACTTACTTTTTTTCTTCTGAGTGTATCTTTTATCGCATCATAAATTCCGGTGGTGAGTATAATAGGTTTAGACATTTTTTACTTGTTTTAAAAATTAATGAATGCAGTTATTCTTCGTGATCCAATGCAGGATGACACTTCTGTTCAGTTTTTCTCCTGTAGAAAACTGCAAAAAAATAATAGGTAAAATAGATCGGAATGTTTCCCTGTCGTGGATCCTGACAGGGCTTAATTGATAAAGTCCTTAGAACTCTTCAGAAAAGAATCTGTATGTAAATATAACAGCGACAGCAAAAGACCATTGGAATGGCAGTCTGCAGATAAAGAAATATGTGCTGTCATAGATTAAATCGTATTAATAATACCCGTAAGATACTCAAAAATCCCGACATACGGAAGAAAACCATTTTAAACTCGCAACCACATATCTCGTAACCCGTACCCTTACAATTTAAACTTTCTGTTATCCTTCTTCTCGGAAATTTTCTTTTTGGTATCCAGTCTTTTCTGTTTTTGTCCTTTGGAAGGCTTAGTTGCGATCCTTTTCTTGGGAACAATTAAAGCTTTATTGACGATCTCAATAATTTTTTCAATCGCTTTGTTTTTATTCATCAACTGGGTCCTGCTTTCTGAAACAGTCAGAAATAAATAGCCTTCAGCGTTGATCCTGTTTTTTAATTTATTCTGGATCAGCTCTTTTTGGTATTCATTGAAGAATTCAGATTCGGCAACAGACCAGAGAACCGTTACAGCGGTTTCGACTTTATTGACGTTTTGGCCTCCTGCTCCACTGCTGCGGGAAGTTTTAAAGCTGAGTTCTTTTGAGAAGTCTTTCATAGGATAGAGACTGATAGATTAAAGCGTAAAGATAAAAGATTATAAGCCTTCGCTTATTATTTTATGGAGTTCTATTCGGTTTACTTTACCATTCGGTGTTCTTGGGATCTTTTCAGTGAAAATAATTTCTTTGGGTTTGTGAAAGTTCTTTTCAAAAGATATTTCAAATATTTTCTCAACCAAATTCGCAGATTCTTCTCCTTCTATGATCAATATTAATTTCTGTCCAAGACTTTCATCTTTTATACCAATGAATACCGCTTCGTTTGGAATTTCTTTTTTGACCAAAGCTTCCAGGGTTTCAGGAAAAATTTTCGCGCCTCCGGAATTAATCACGTTGTCAATTCTTCCCAAAAATCTAAACTGCTTTTCATTTTTAATTTCAACTAAATCATTAGTCTGCAGCACTTCAGCATTCACATTGGGAGCAAAAATCTTCAGGCAACCTCTTTCATCTGTACTGATAGAAACGTTTTCAAAAGCGGTGAAATAATCTTCGGGTTCAGGCATCAGCTGTTTTAAGGCAATATGGGAAAGGGTTTCAGACATTCCATAGGTTTCAAAAATACGGTTTGAAGTATGGGAACGCTGAGCTGCTGTATTAATTTTTTCTTTCAGGTTTTCTGAAACTGTAGCTCCACCGATGATTAAATTTTTAATTAAATGTAGCTTGTCCAACGAATTCTCCACCTGAAGCGGAGTCATGGCACAGAAATCTACTACTTCATTTAAATGTTCTACCGGTTTCAAAGATGGCTCTGAAATAATCAGCATCAATCGTCTTTCTATAGAACGAACCATCATCATTTTACCGGAAATATATTCTACCGGAAGGCATAATAAGGCTTTATCATCTTCTTTTAAACCTAAAAAATTACAGGTCATCAACGCAGAATTGACCATTTTATTTTTCTCGATTTCAAAAACTTTCGGTGTTCCTGTAGAACCGGAGGTCTGCACTTTTACCGTATTTCCATCGGAAAACCATTCGTCCAGAAAATTTTTGGTTTTCTGTTCAAAATCCGTTTGAAATGATAAATTATTAATATTGAGATTATTGAAGTCTATCCGCATGATTGTAGTATATAAAAAGTGATGTAAATGTAAAAAAAACTTTAAAAAGTTCTTGTATCTAAAGAAAAAAGCTGTAAATTTGCCTCACCAAAATAAAAACAGACCCATGGTGTAACGGTAGCACTCTGGTTTTTGGTACCATCAGTTGGGGTTCGAATCCCTGTGGGTCTACAAACCATTCTTTTTTAAGGATGGTTTTTTTGTTTTATAAACTTTCCGTTTCTGCCATTTCCATTATTTGTGATGGATTAAAGTTATTCAAAATTTAGAATCATCTGTAAAACTTGTAAAGCAGATAAAGATTATTTTTTTAACGCAAAGAAAATGTATTCTAACACTTTATAAAGGGAAGCAAAGACGGAATCAACGAAGTTGATTCTGATGAAGGAAATGGATATATAATGATTTAAAGAAAAAGAATCATACTTCTTATGGAAATGATACTGATTTTTAATTTTGATAATCTGCTCTATCCGCATAATCTGCGAGAGCTATTCATTTTTGTTTGCTCTATAATTCTGCCGTGACATCAGGAAAGATAATTACATTAAAAAAATAAATCTTAAGTCATCAAAACATAGTCGTTTACCTTTTCATCACTTAAAAATTCCATACTTTTTACGGGAGATTCTTGCCTGTAAAGAAAAAAATTGTAAATTTGCACCACCAAAATAAAACAGACCCATGGTGTAACGGTAGCACTCTGGTTTTTGGTACCATCAGTTGGGGTTCGAATCCCTGTGGGTCTACAAACCATTCTTTTTTAAGGGTGGTTTTTTTGTTTTAAATAGAAGTATAGATCCTAATATTTCTGATCGTATATTTTCCATCTCAAATTTCTTGATTTTTCTAAGATTCTCACTGAAAAAAAAATTCTTTTTTCAACAATACATTTTATTCAACATAAAATTCATTAGTAGATCATTAAAAAATATCAAAATCTATAAATCACTATTTTTTTAAACATCTTATTACACAATAGTTTATATTTTTCTTTTTCTCATCCATTCGTCAATTGAATAATTTATGCCCAAAAACATATATCGTAAAATAATAAAAATAATTCATTCAGATTTAAGGAATTTAATCAACATTCAGATTTCAAAATAAAACATAATCAACTGAATATCAATACTAAAATTATCAAAAACATCATTTTATATTATTATATTTGGCGTTATTCAGACCTGTCCGTGTATTGATGTTTTTATCAAATCGGGCTGGTTTTTAGTACAACAAAAAAATTAAAAGTATGACCTGAACACCAATTAAACATTTCAATTCAACTTAGCACAAATAAAAACACACCGATGAAAAAAAAATTACTTATTTATTTTGTAACTACTTTGTTATTTTGTTCTGAAAAATTAGTTTCACAAACTTATCAGCTTACAGGAAACCCTGTAAACACTACCGGCTGGGATCTCGTATCAAGTGTCGTCAACGGAGATTTTATACAACTCACTTCAGATCAGGTCTCCCAATTTGGAGCAATCAAACGATCTAATCCCATTACCTTAAGCTATTGTGAAAAATGGAAAGTAGAATTTGATTTCAGAATTGACGGAAATGGCACTTCTTCCTGCGGAAAAGGGGATGGATTCTCATTCTGGTATCTCGCCAATCCTCCTTCAGGATTTGTAACGGGAGCCGGTCTTGGAATTCCGAGCAACTCATCGGGCTTGATGGTAGGTTTTGATACATACAACAATGACAACGGGCACGCCATGAGTAAGGTACACCTGCTATACGGAACCAATAATATCGCGGGAAGCAATATTGAATATAACAATACTCCGGGAAGCACTTTCCATTCTCCCAATCTCAACCAGACCCTGCCGTTTGTAGGCTCTACCTATAAACATGTGGAAGCAACCGGCGAAAATGATCCTGCCAATCCCGGAAACTGGATCATCAGGGTAAAGATTAACGGTGTTGTTATTGTTAATCAGTCTTTTTCACCTTCAGGAGCTGCAGTAGGGCTATCACAGGGATATTTCGGTTTTTCAGCAGCAACAGGCTGTGCCACTTCAAGACATTCTATTAAAAACGTTAAGATTTTCGTGGACAAAGTTCCTATTCTGACTGACACCGTCACTTCATCTTTATGCGTCAGCTCTTCAACGGGAAGCAACACCATAAATTTAACCTCTTTTAATTCGCAATTCGTTAACAACCCTGGAAACTACACCTTTACCTATTTTATTTCAGGAAGTTCGACCCCTATTGCCAATCCTACCAATTTCCAATATTCAGCCAATACAACGATTAAAGTGGTGGTAAGTGACCCTTCTTCCGGCTTATGTAACAATGGTGATGGAAAAATACAACTGAATATCACTCATGTCACGGTTCCCACAATTACAGCCTCTGCCAACGTTATATGCCCCGCAACAAGTGTAACGCTTACTTCCAGTAATGCATCGGGTAATACATGGTCTACGGGAGCCACCACTCCTTCTATAACAGTGAATACTCCCGGAACCTACACTCTGACCAATACCAACGGAAACTGTACAAGTCAGCCGTCATCCATAATCCTCACTCAGGATACAGATCCTAATGTTCAGATCGCAGGAAACCTGGTCTTATGCAACGCTGCTTCGACCCAGCTTACAGCTTCTTCCGCAGGAACAGGAAATATGTACACATGGTCTACGGGAGCGACAACTCCTGCTATTACCGTAACTGCACCCGGAACTTACACGGTAACTATAAAAACACCTGCAGGATGCCGGTATCAGAAATCTGCTGTGGTTATTCAGGGAAATGTTCCTGTAACGCAGAATACAAGTTTAATCCAATGCTCGGGGACAGCTTCTGCTCTATTTAATCTGACCTCAGCTCAGCCTGCCATAAGTACAACTCCTGGTGTTACTTTTGCTTATTATATCAGTCAGGCTGATGCCATAGCCGGAAATGGAAATACAATAGCCAATCCTTCTGCATATACCTCAGGAAATGCTGTGATTTATGTCAGAATACAATCAGCAGAATGTTCAAAGATTGCAGAACTTCAATTGATCGTCACTCAGACACAGGTTCCGATTATCACAGCCTCTGCCAACGCTATATGTCCCGGAACAAGTGTAACGCTTACTTCCAGTAATGCAACAGGAAATACGTGGTCTACGGGAGCGACCACTCCTTCTATAACAGTTAATACTCCCGGAACCTACACCTTGACCAATACCAACGGAAGCTGCACCAGCCAGCAGTCTTCCATTACCCTAACTCAGGATGCAGATCCTAATGTACAGATCACAGGAAACCTGGTCTTATGTGCCACGGCTTCGACCCAGCTTACAGCTTCTTCCACAGGAACAGGAAATACTTATACATGGTCTACGGGAGCTACCACTCCTGCTATTACCGTTACTGCACCGGGAACTTACACGGTAACCGTAAAAACACCTGCAGAATGCCGGTATCAGAAATCTGCTGTGGTTATTCAGGGAAATGTTCCTGTGACTCAGAATACAAGTTTAACCCAATGCTCGGGGACAGCTTTTGCTCTATTTAATCTGACCTCAGCTCAGCCTGCTATAAGCACAACTCCCGGTGTTACTTTTGCTTATTATATCACTCAGGCGGATGCCCTAGCGGGAAATGCAAATACAATAGCTAATCCTTCTGCATATACTTCAGGAAATGCCGTGATTTATGTCAGAGTACAATCAGCAGATTGTTCAAAAATTGCGGAACTTCAACTGATCGTCACTCAGACACAGATTCCAATTATCACAGCCTCTGCCAACGCTATATGTCCCGGAGCAAGTGTAACGCTTACTTCCAGTAATGCAACGGGAAATACATGGTCTACGGGAGCTACTACGCCATCTATAACAGTTAATACTCCCGGAACCTACACCCTGACCAATACCAACGGAAGCTGCACCAGCCAGCAGTCTTCCATTACCCTAACTCAGGACACAGATCCTAATATACAAATTGCAGGGAACTTGACTTTCTGCCAAGGTTCTCCGACTATATTAACCGCTACAGCAGCGAGCTCCGGAAATATTTTCACGTGGTCAAACGGTACTACCGGACCATCCAATACGGTTGCTGCGCCCGGAATTTATACGGTCACTGTAACAACGCCTCCGGGATGTCACTACCAAAAGTCAGTTACTGTCACCATGGATCCTATCATCATTGTCAATATTGGTACTCCTGAATCTATAACATGTACCAATAATCAGATCATGCTCAATGCTTCTGCTTCTGTTTATCAGCCGGGTGCAACATTTTTATGGACAGCATCAGCCGGAGGAAATATTGTCTCGGGGGCCAATACTTTAACACCAACAGTGAATGCTGCCGGAACCTATACGCTTACCATTACCAGTAATACCCCTTTCGGATGTGTTAAACAGAGATCTGTAACCGTTATTAAAAACACTAATTCTCCTGTTATTTCTATAAGTGCATCACAACTTACAATCTGTAAAGGACAGTCTGTTACCCTTACTGCTTTAGGTGCTTCTACCTATATATGGAACAGTCTTCCCGGTAATGGAAACATCCAGACCGTTTCTCCTTCTACTACAACAACTTACAGTGTTACCGGCACGGGATTTAACGGTTGTCAGGCACAATCACCTGCAACCATTACCATCAAAGTCGTTCCTGAAATTGTATCTGCGTTGAAAGATGCCGAGCTTTGTGAGGGGGATAAGATTATTTTAGATGCCGGTTCCGGTACTGGTTACACCTATCTTTGGAATACCGGAGCTACCACACAAACCATTGATGTGACCCTTGCCGGTACTTATAGTGTAAGGATCAGTAACGGTGTATGCTCTAAAACATTTACAGCAAAGGTTTCCTATATTATGGTTCCTCAGATCAAAGCAATAACTTATAAAAATAATACCCTGATTATTGAAGCTACCAACAACTCTAATCTTCCGCTGGAGTATTCTATTGACGGTGGTTTTACATGGCAAAATTCTAACGTTTTCACTCCTGTTCTCAAGAATACCCAGTATTTTATCAGAGTAAGAACCAAAGGAACCTCCTGCTACGCTACCGGAGAATATTACACTTTCTTTATGGCCAATGTCATCACCCCGAATTATGACGGAAAGAATGACGTGATCGATTTCAGTGTTATCAGCCGATATGGAAGTTTCAGAGGGAGTATATTTGATAAATACGGTAAGTCTATTTTCAAGATTGATCCTAAAAACACCATCTGGAAAGGTGAATATTTAGGCAGACCTCTTCCTACCGACACTTACTGGTACTCTCTGTTCTGGGAAGATAAAATAAGTAAAAAACCGGTAGAATTATCCGGATGGATTTTATTAAAAAACAGAGACTAAAAAAAATGCAGACATTGATGTCTGCATTTTTTTTATCATTATACGGTAAATATTTTATTCTAAAAATTCCCGGCAGGCTGTTGTTGTGTTACACAGTGAATCATTCCACCGTTTTCATATAAATTTCTCACATCAATTCCAATGACTTTTCGGTCAGGATACTGTTTCTGAATCATTTCATTAGCCACTTTATCATTTGGATCGCCATAGTTGGGAACCAAAACCACTTTATTGGCAACATAGAAATTAATATAAGAGCCTTTTTCTTCCAGCTGCTTTCCATAAGCAGTTTTTACTTTATTTTTTGTTGCCGGCAGATATACTTTTTTGTATTCTTTTCCGTCTGCATTGGATGCTGCGTACAAGGTATTGATATCTTTATCGGTAAGTCCCATTTCAAAAAGACCGTCCTCGTCCATCGTGATCATGGTATTGTGATTGATGAATTTCATAAAACCGTCAATGTGCATATCGGTCACATCCAGTCCGGTAATACCATCAAGCCAGATAACCTTTGAAACACCGTAATATTTTTCAAACATTTCTTCAGCTTCCTGCTGTGTAATCCCTTTCGTTCGGGTAGATCCTTTTTTCTGACTGATCACAGAACTTTTACAGGCCATCAGAACACCGTTTCCATCGGTCTCTACCGATCCGCCTTCATTCACCATTTCTTCGTTCAGATCAATCACTTTAATGCCCAGATCCGCTCCTATTCGCTGAGGAATTTCATCACAATTTTCGGAATCGTATTTTCCTCCCCAGCCATTAAAGCCCCAATCTTCAATAAGTACACGTCCGTTATTATCTTTCACGAAAATAGGACCGTTATCTCTCACCCAGACATCATCGGTAGGATATACTTTGAAATCTACATTTTTTAAAGAGATTTTATTTTTTTCCAACAGATCGGAAATTCTTTTCTTTTCCTTATCATCATAAGCGATGATGTGAACTTTTTCTCCGGACTGAAGCTCACGTGTCATGTCAATCCACGTCTGCTCTATTCTTTTCCGGTATTCAGCGCCATGCTGGTGATGGTGTGGCCATTGCAGCCATGTTCCTTCGTGAGGTGAAGATTCTTCGGGGAAGTGATACGTCTGTGCCATACAAAATGTTACATTAAATAAAAGGGTGAGTGCTAATAATTGATTCATATCATTAAAATTTTTTTCCAATAAATAGTCCGAAATTAATATCGGTTTCAAAAGTACTTCCGGTCTGGGAAATATTGCTCCCTATCCCGAACTGCATTTTTTTGCTGTTTTCCAATCCCAAACGGATGATCTGGCTGCTGGCCTGATGTTCCTGAAAACTGAAATCAGATTCTACCATCAGCATGCTGTAGAAATTAAACCGTTCATTCAATTTAGGAGTGTATTCCAACAGAGTGTAAAGTCCCAATCCTGCTTTTCCGGTATCCAAAGAATAGGTAACGGCAGGAAATAAGTTGATTCCTAAAGTTCGGGTTTCTTTCACAAAAGCCAATCCCAGTGAAGGCATCACATCTTCGTCTGAAATATAAACCCCCGCGGAAGCGCCCCAGTTGCTGCCAACATAATAATTAAGACTCTGATGCACTGCCGGACTTACCTTTCGTGTTTCATAATCATAAGAAGCCGTTCCGGAAACGAAATAATTCCATCTGTTTTTAAAATCTTTATCATAAATTCCTAACACCTCAGCTTCCTTATTTCCGCCATAAGTCTGGATGGAAACCTGAGATTGTGCATAAGATGAAATTAATACAATAAAGAGGCATACATTTTTTTTCATTCTGTCCTGTTTTCTAAAAATTTTGCGGGATAAATTCCATCAGTTGGAGTATTTATCTGGGGCAAAATTAGATCATCAGAAAAACAAAACTTGTCCTAAAAGGACATCCTTACGAATGCAGCGGAAAATAAATATGGGTAATCATTTCTCCCTTTTCAGACTGCACATGTTCTTCTATAACATCCGAATTATCAAGCAGGAGTTCTGGTCGGGTGAGCCAAAAACGGTAAAAGGCCCGGTAAGTTTCTAAAATATTGTCAAAAGATCCGTAATGAGTAAACCGGATGTATTTCCCTCCAAAAATTTCTGTTTTCTGAAATCCTGAAGCTCCCGGCGCAGTATCTAGTATAGCCGCCCCATATCTGCAGTGGGAACGGTTGGTGATCAGCGGTTGATCCCGTATAATTCCATAAGCAGGAAAGGAATCTCCGTTTTGCTGTTCAATCGTGGTCCATAAATCATTAATCTCCTGATTATTGTAATCTTTAGCCTTAATGAATGTACAGTACACGGAAACCGCATCCTTGTATTTTATTTCATACTGCAGATCAGCAGCTTCACTGTCCAGAAATTCTTTAAAAATCTCCTGCTTCTGACTTCTGGCTTCTGCTGGTGAAATCTGATACTGTTTTTTAAATGCTTTTGAAAAAGACTGGATATTGAAATAACCTACTTCCCAAGCAATATCAGAGATTTTATCAGTGGTGTAGATCAGTTTTTTATACGATTTTTCCAGACGGAGACGCTTTTGAAATCCGGAGATGGTTTCTTTAAAGATCTTAAAAAAAATCCTTTGAAAATTACGGTAAGAATACTGCGACAGATGTTCTATTTCATCGGCCGTGATCTCTCTGTCAAAGTTTTCTTCGATATGATCAACAATCTTCTGTATTTCATTAAAACTGATCTGCACGGCTTTATATTTTGCCAATGGATTGGCTTACGTACTCTAAAGATAAATATTTTCAGTTGAGTACTCAACAAATTATTGAAACAAATAGCAGTTCTAAAGTAAAGCTGATACAGATCGTAAAAAGCTTTTATTTATAATTTATTTTATGATTCAGCTCTAACGGATTATCATCTTCAAGGATAGATTTTTGTGCCCGTTTGATCATTTCGTTCATATCCTGTTCTTTTCCCTGAGGATCATAAAATGTAACTTTCCCGGCAGTTTTAGAATTCCAGGGGTCATTATAATATGTTTTTCCGAGATGATCATATTTTGTCCAATCGATGGTAATGGCTTTTTTTCTTGCATCAAACCAATCGCCCCCCTTTTTTATTTGCACTAAATTGAATGTGTAGTCATGTTCTGTATCTTCAATAGAAATAATTAAACCGGGCAATCCATTGAAAACATACGGGCCATCATTAAACGGTAATTCTGTAGTAAACCAGGCAATCCAGCTTCTACCGCCATAATTAACTTCTGCTTTTTGTGATTTATATTTTCCGATTGTTTTTTGTTCTGATGAGATTTTCCAGTTTAATGGTTCATCAATAGGAATAAGATAATTTGCATGTAAATAAGTAATCATTTTTTTTGTTTTATTATTGCTAATATCTTTTTTAACATAAAACTGATTTTCAACCCCCATTTTATAGCCTCCATTTTTATTAATGAACGACAAGGAATCAGCTTTTCTAGCCATTGATTCCCGGAAAATAGAAATATTATTCTCAAAATCCAGCACCATATGATCCTTATAAATATCATCAGGTTTTCCTTTAGCAGATCTAAATTTAGTTTCATAAATAAAACTAAACTTCTGTGAAAAACAAAAGGTTGATACTATTGAAAAAAAGAAAATAAATTTCAATTGGTCTGTTGTTTTCATAAAGTCTGGGTTAAGTTTTTGGACTTGTTATTCGAATCGGAGACACCCCATTCGACCAAGTCAAATTTAGGCTCAAAAAACTTAAATAACTTACATAATTTCAATGAAAAGGACAAGTGTTCTGAATTCTATTTAAACGCAAAAAAGGACAGATCAAAATCCATCCTTTATATTATTAAGTAAATCTGTTGTACAGTTTATCACTTGATTTTAGGCTTATATAATTTAAACATCAGGAATAAGAACGCAAGCCATATTGGAATTAAGATCACCTGAATTTCCATTCCTGTAATGCTCATCAATACCAAAATCGCGACTAAAAACAGAATACAGATATAGTTCGAAACCGGATAAAATATGGAGGGAAATAAGGTCTTCACACCAGCTTTATCTTTCTCCTTTCTAAATTTCAAGTGGGTATAGCAGATCATCAGCCAATTGATAATTAACGTAGAAACCACCAGAGCCATTAAATATTCAAATGCTTTTTCAGGAACCAGTTTATTGATGATAATACAGATTCCGGCGAAACAGGAAGAGATCAGAATTGCATTGGTAGGAACACTGTTCTTATTCAGTTTCTTTAAGAACTTCGGTGCATTTCCCTGCTGAGCCAATCCGAACAGCATTCTGCTGTTGCTGTAAACACTGCTGTTGTACACTGATAAAGCCGCCGTTAAAACGATCAGATTAAGGATATTGGCAATTAAAACATTGAATTGAATCACCTTTCCGAATATATTGAATTCAAATCCATTTAAATTCTGGAAAACCATCACAAACGGGCTTGTTCCTTCTGTAATCTCTCTCCACGGGCTCAATGCAAATAAAATAACCAAAGCTCCTACGTAGAAAATCAAAATCCTGTAAATAACCTGATTGGTCGCTTTAGGAATCGTTTTTTCAGGATTTTTAGCTTCAGCAGCTGTAATCCCAATCAATTCCAATCCTCCGAAAGAGAACATGATCATCGCCATGGCGGCAAACAGTCCGGAAAACCCACCTTCCCCTTTATTAAAGAAACCTTTGGGAAAAAATCCGCCGTCGTTCCATAGATTGGAAATGCTTGCTTTATCGCCTCCGCTACCACTCACTAATAAATAAATACCGAAAACAATCATCCCGATGATAGCCACTACCTTGATGATGGAAAACCAGAATTCAGTTTCACCGTATACTTTCACAGATGCCAGATTTAAGGCCGTAATCATGATAAAAAAGAATAAACTGGAAACCCAGAGCGGGATTTCGGGCCACCAGAAGTGAATATAATGCCCGATGGCCGTCAGTTCAGCCATGCTTACAAGGATGTAGAGAATCCAGTAATTCCAGCCGGAAGCAAAACCGGGAAAGTTCCCCCAATATTTATAGGCAAAATGACTGAAACTTCCGGAAACAGGTTCCTGAACCACCATTTCACCAAGTTGGCGCATAATAAAGAACGCAATGATTCCTGCTAAAGCATACCCGAGAATAACGGAAGGACCCGCTAAAACTGCTGCCGGACCAATCCCGAGAAACAATCCTGTTCCTATGGCTCCTCCGAGGGCAATTAATTGAATATGTCTGTTGGTTAATCCTCTGACTAGAGCCCCATCATTGGACTCCGTTTTCTGTTCGCTGCTCATAAAATCAATTATGCCCTAAATATATAAAACTTTAGAGAAATTTAACTTCTATGAAGCTGTAAGAACCGTCAATGGATTCAGTTTTAAAGAATTAAAAAGTAAAAACAGGGTATTTCCTTATAAATATTCTTCAGGAATTGAAATATTATTGTTTTTCATGTACTCTAAAAGTGACTGATACCGATCATCACTCCCATCATTTCCACATTTGTGTGAAATACTGCAGATATCAGAAGGCTTAATTTCCAGAATATTTGAGATCTTCGTCAGTATATCGAGATTGATCTTCACTTTAGAATTTTCAATATCGGAATAGGCCTTTTGGGAAATGCCCATTTCAAAAGCCATATACTCCTGCGTAAAGTCTTTGCTTCTGCGGATTTTCCTGATATTTTGGCCACATACTTTCATCGTTTTTGTTTTAGTAGTTTTCGGTATAGTTTAGAAGGATACCTACTAGACTTACACAAAGTTAATAAATACCTTTGGCAAAACATTATACACGTTACATGATATTTATTTTTTCACCCAAATCAAGGTCACTGCCTTCTGATTTCAGAGGATAAATATCACTTCCGTACAACAACAATTGGAATTATGGAGACGCAAAAATTCAATTATGACAATAATATTGTCAGAGCATTCTTGTATGCTACTATCGTATTCGGGTTGGTCGGTTTTCTGCTGGGACTTTCGGCTGCGCTGATGCTTTTCTACCCTGAGTTGCCTGAGTTTTTATTCGGGACAGATGATACCACGATTAAGAGTCTGAGAAGCGGAAATATCCAGGGACTGATCAACACGCAGGGTGCTATGGGATTCGGAAGAATCAGAATGCTGCATACGAGTGCCGTTATTTTTGCTTTTGTGTGTAATTCCTTCTTCTGCGGTGCGTATTACAGCATGCAGAGACTTTTAAAAACAAGAATGTACAGTGATACGCTTTCATGGATTCATTTCTGGAGCTGGCAGCTGATGATCGTTGCTGTAGTGATCACATTCTTAATGGGAATCAATACGTCTAAAGAATATGCAGAACACGAGTGGCCGATTGACATTTTGATCACCTTCTCATGGGTTATTTTCGGAATCAATATGTTCGGAACCATTGCGAAAAGAAGGGTAAGACACCTTTACGTAGCCATCTGGTTCTATATCGCAACCTGGATTGCCGTAGCGATGCTGCATATCTTTAATAACCTTGAAGTTCCTCTATCATTCACAAGTTGGAAATCCTATTCTGTATATGCCGGTGTAAAAGATGCACTTGTACAGTGGTGGTACGGTCATAATGCCGTAGCATTCGTACTCACAACACCGGTACTGGGTCTGATGTATTATTTCATGCCGAAAGCAGCACAGCGTCCTGTATTCTCCTATAAATTATCCATTATTCACTTTTGGTCGCTGATATTCGTATACCTGTGGGCAGGCCCTCACCACCTTCAGTATACGGCGCTTCCGGCATGGGCTCAGGCCGTAGGTACGGGATTCTCTATTATGCTGATTGCTCCGTCATGGGGAGGAATGCTGAACGGACTTCTTACCTTAAGAGGAGCCTGGGACAAAGTAAGAGAAAATCCTATCCTTAAATTCTTCGTCGTAGCAATTACCTGTTATGGGATGGCTACTTTCGAAGGACCTTTATTAGCCACAAAATCTTTAAATAAAATCGGGCACTACACCGACTGGGTCATCGGGCACGTACATTTGGGTGCGCTTGGATGGAACGGTTTCATGGCCTTCGGGGTAGTCTATTATCTGATCCCGATCATGTGGAGAACCCCGTTATGGTCTAAAAAATTAGCCAACTGGCACTTCTGGCTGGGAACATTGGGAATTATCTTTTATGCCGTTCCGATGTATATCTCAGGATTCACCCAGGGATTGATGTGGAAACAGTTCAATCCGGAAGGAACTCTGTTATGGAAAAACTGGCTGGATACGGTGACCGCCATCATTCCTTACTTTAAAATGAGATTCTTAGGAGGTCTTCTCTATCTTTCAGGAGCTATTTTAATGGTGATCAATGTGATTAAAACCGTAAGATCAGGTTCATTCCAGAAAAACGTTCCGGCAGAAGCTCCGGCACTGGCAGATATTGGTACTGCAAGAAAAGAAGGCGAAGGTGTACACCTTTGGTTGGAAAGAACACCAAAACTATTATCTATCCTTGCTTTCATTACCGTAGCCATCGGCGGATTAATAGAAATCGTTCCGACTTTATCCTTAAAACAAAGTGTTCCGACGATCACGGCTGTAAAACCATACACACCGCTTGAACTGGAAGGAAGAGATTTATATGTCCGTGAAGGATGTAACTCCTGCCACTCCCAGATGATCAGACCTTTCCGTGATGAAATCGTGAGGTTTGAAGGTAAAAACGGACAATACTCAAAAGCGGGAGAGTTTATTTATGACAGACCATTCTTATGGGGTTCCAAGAGAACCGGCCCTGATCTTCACAGAGAAGGAGGTAGAAATCCGGATTCATGGCATTTCAAACATATGTACAACCCTAGAATTACCTCTGCAGGTTCCATTATGCCGCGTTTCCCATGGCTGATCACAAATCAGCTGGACCGTTCTCAAATGGTTGCCAAGATGAGGTTAATGAAAAATGTATTCGATGTTCCTTATTCAAAAGCGGAAATAGATTCTGCCGGACAATGGGCCGACAACCAGTCCAAAGCGATTGTACAGAGAATTTATTCTGAAGCTACCGATGTGAAAGATCAGATGGAAAAAGAAAAAATGGCAAAAGGAGCATCGTATGTTCCGCTTGAGCAGAGAGAAATTGTAGCCATGATCGCTTATCTGCAAAGATTGGGTACCGATATTAAAACTACACAGATCCAGACCGCAAGTGCTGAATAACCCATAAAATTGTACTGCAATGAAAAAGAGAACCCCTATTTCAATATATATCGCAACAACAATAGGCTTAACGATCATGGCGTTTGAAATGTTCGCCGGAGATTCAGGTTATTTTTCCTCGCCGTTTTTCTGGGCGCTTACTCTCATCGCTGTCATTCTTCTTCTGATCATGAACTCGATTGGAGATCTGGTGGAAAATGAGAGTTTCAACAGGCTGACAGACGAGGAAAAGAAGGAATATTTAGCAGAAAAAAACATTCCGTATTATCAGAAGCTTTGGAATTCAGCATTCAAAAAGCAATCTGCAACCGAAGAAAAAGACATTCTTATAGACCATGGTTTTGACGGAATCACAGAGCTTGACAACTCACTACCGAAATGGTGGATAGGTCTGTTCTGGTTTGGATGTATATTCTGTGTCGTGTATCTGATGGCTTTTGCCTTTACAGAATACGCTCATCCGGAAGCTGAATATGACAAAGAAGTGAAAACCATGCTTGCCTCCATCGAAGAATACGAAAAAAATGCTCCTCAGATCAATCTGGAAAATGCAAAATACAGCGCAGATCATATCGCTGAAGGTCAGGAATTATTTAAAACCAACTGCGTAACCTGCCATGGTGACGGCGGAAAAGGAGGCATCGGACCGAATCTCACAGATACCCACTGGATCAACATCAAAGAAAAAAGTCTGTTTAAAAACGTCTTCTGGATGCTTGAAAACGGCTCTCCGAATAATCCAACGATGCGTCCTTTCATCAAAGACGGAACCATTACAGGAAGAGATGCTGAGAAGATTGCAGCCTATATCTATCACATCAACCAGGAAACTTCTCCTATCACTCCGGCTCAGGGCGGTGCCGCTGCTCAGGGTGAAGAGGTGAAATGGGAAAACGGAAACAATTAGTTTTAATAGTCTGGAAGTTTGAAGCAGGAAGAGGGAAGTTATTGAGGTCAAAAAACAAATCTACAGCATAGTTTTATTAATTTTTTTTAAGCCAAATCATTAAATTTTAAAACAACAATCAAAATGAGTGCGCAATAAAAACTTCCAGCTTCCCTCTTCCAGCTTCCAATCCCTTATTAATAATTAACAAAAATTTATTATCTCCATATATTCCTTGCCCCCTTTGAAACTTATCTAACATTTGAATTTTCATTTTTGCTAACCTTTTCAACGTTAAAATGATATAAAGGGGGCTTTTATTAAAAAAAATCCAAACCTTGGTTGTCTTTATCAACATATTCACTTGACAACTACTCAACTAAATTCCATATCAGGACAGCCAAGGCAGGATTTTTGTACTTGTAACAGGATACCACAACAAAGAACTAATAAAATAGTATTCATATCTTTGTTAGAAACCTGATCGCATTTGAAACTAAAAATCAATAAAAGAAAAATTTTAAAGCGTATTGCAATAACCTTTATTTCGATATTGGTTTTTGTTACCCTTCTGATATTAAGTCTGAGGCTTCCTGCCGTTCAAAATTTCATCAAAGACAAACTTGTCGTGTATCTTGAGAAAAAAATCAAGACCAAAGTAAGTCTGGAAAGGGTTTATATAGGATTCCCGAACAGTCTTGTCATGGAAAATCTTTATCTTAAAGGACAAGATGTGGACACCCTTCTTGCTGTTAAAAAGCTGGATGTAGGTCTTAATATGATGAAGCTCATCAGTTCCACGGCCGACATTACTTCGGTGGATCTTGAGGGAGCCCGCGCCAATGTGGTACGGAAACCCAACGGAACATTCAATTTCGATTATATCATCAATGCTTTTGCGACCAGCGATAAAGAGGAAAGTTCTTCCAAACCTTTTATTATTTCTCTTGATAAGATCAATTTAAAAGATATTGGGGTGACCTTCAACGATCAGCAGTCGAAGAACGATATTAAATTATATTTCAAATCATTTGATACGAGAGTTAAAACTTTTGACCTTAATAAAAATACCTATGCCGTTAATGACATTAATCTTGACGGACTGAAATTAAAATTAAAACAAGACCTTATTGAAGAGGTTTCTAAAAAAGTAGAGAAAAAGGTAGATTCTCTCAACGATAAAAAGCCGATGAATATTGGCCTGAGAGGAATCAAACTGACCAATTTCGATATTGATTATGGCGATGACAATACCAAAACATTTGCAAAAGTTCTCTTCAAAGAATTAAGTACGAAGGTCAATAAACTTGATCTTGAGAACAATTCCTACAATATTTCCAATGTTTTCCTTTCCGGAGCAGACATTAATGCCAACCTTTATATTCCTGCCCAAAATGCCAATCCGAAGGATACAAAAGAACCTGAAGTTTCTAAAGTTTCGGACAAGGATAAAGCCATGAAAGTGCTTCTTGGAAAACTGGTTTTGAATGACGTAAAAGCTGTGTACAACAATACCGCAATTGCTCCAACCAAACAGGGAATGGATTTCAACCACATGAATTTTTCTAAAATGAACGTGGAAGTAAGAAGCTTTAAAATGGAGAACAATACGTTTGCAGGAACCGTGAATTCAGCAGAAATTCAGGAAGGAAGAGGCCTGGATATCCAGAAATTCAATACCGATTTTGTGTATGCTGAAAAACAGGCTTATCTGAAAGATCTTTATCTCCAAACTCCGAAAACCCTGATCCGTGATGAGGTGATTTTAAATTATGAATCCCTCGATCAGCTGACTTCAAATCCGGGTGCTGTAAAAATTTCAGCCAATATCAAAGATTCCAAAATAGGTTTCGCAGATATCCTGAATATTGTTCCGACATTACGAAATACTGCTCCATTCAATAAATACCCGAACGCAATTCTGAATGTGAACGCCAATGTTCAGGGAATCGTCAATGATTTACTGATCAAAGATCTTAAAGTGTCAGGTCTGGACCAGTTGAGAGTGGCGGCATCGGGGAGAATCAAAAATGCAATGAAACCTGAAAACCTGTACTATGATCTTAGGATTGCAGAATTTTCAGCAGAAGCTAAAACGGTCTACAATCTGGTTCCGAAAAATACCATTCCATCCAATATCTCCCTGCCTTCCCACTTCAGTATCAAGGGAAGTGCGAAAGGAACAACGAAAGTCGTGAAGGCAGACCTGAACCTCTACTCTACTCTTGGAAATGCCGCTATTGTGGCAGATGTGGACATGAGCAGAAAAAACCGCGAGCTATATGATGTAAAAGCTAATCTTCAGGCGATCCAGGTCGGAAAAATTATTAAGAATAAAGATGTCGGAGCCGTTACCGCTCAGATTTCCGCCAAAGGGGAAAGCTTTGACTTCAAAAATGCAAAAGCAGATCTTAAAGGTCATGTAGCATCAGCTGTTTACAAAGGATACCGGTACCAGAATATGGATCTGACGGGTAAAATTAATAAAGGAGTTTATAATATCGTTTTAAATTCAAAAGATCCGAATGCGAATCTGAATTTAATAGCTTCGGGAGTTTACAATAAAAAAAATCCTACGGTAAAGATTAATGGTGAAGTGATTAAGCTTGATGTGAATAAACTTGGATTCTACGAGAAACCAATGATTATCGCAGGAAAGATCGACGGAGATTTCACAAGCCTTGATCCGGATGCGTTGAACGGTTATTTAAACTTAAAAGATTTTGCATTCTCAGATACCAAAGAAGTCTATCCTGTTCAGGAAGTTAATCTAAAAGCGTCTTCTACACAGGATTCCACGCAGATTATTTTCAATTCTCAGATTGCTGATGTTTCATTAAAAGGAAAATATAAACTGACCCAGATTTTTGGTGCTTTAACGCAGACCATTAATCAGTATTACCAGTTCCAGAAGCCTGCTAAAGGTCAGAAAATTGATCCGGGACAGTTTTTCACATTCAATGCCAAGATTAAAAATGATGATCTGATCAGGAAATTTGTTCCGGAGCTGAAAACTTTTGAAACGATCAATTTAGCCGGAAATTATGATGCTGATTCTCAAAAAATTGAAATAGACGGGCAGATCCCGCAATTATTATATGGTGAAAATTCGCTGGAAAATGTCGCGTTAAAAGTAACCAATGAAAATCAGGCGTTACAGTACAGTCTCAATGCAGGTTCTTTAAAAAGTTCCAGTTTCACTCTGAAAAAAATCGCGGTGACCGGAGATGTAGCGGATAATACCATCAATTATAATATTACCACCAAAGACGACAAAGATGCTACGCAGTTCCTTATTGCAGGAAAGGCCAAATCGCTCAATGATATCACAGAAATATCTCTGAACCCGGATGGTTTAAAACTTAATTATTCGGACTGGAATGTTGCTGAAAACAATAAGATCCAGATCAGCAGCAAAGGGATTTTAGCGGATAATTTTGTTTTGTCAAACGGAGGAAGCCAGATCTCACTGCAGTCTGAAACTGAAAGTCCAGCCAGTCCTTTGAATGTTGCCCTGAAAGATTTTAAAATCGAAACTATTACCGAACTGATTAAAAAAGATACGGTTCTGGCAAAAGGAACAATCAACGGAACAGCTCAGCTTCGTGATGTCACGAAAAATATGACCTTCACTTCAGACCTTAACATTACAGATCTGATCGTGTATGGAAATGCGGTTGGAAATATGGCGGTTAAAGTGAATAATTCTTCACCGAATATTTTAAATGCTGATGTTGCCTTATCCGGAAATGATAATGATGTGAAAATCCTTGGAGATTACAATACTTCTTCAAGCACATTTGATCTGAATATGGCGATCAATAAGCTTCAGATGAAGAGTGTTCAGGGCTTCTCCATGAATGCGATAACGAATACGGAAGGTTATATTTCAGGAAATTTAAAGATCACCGGAAATACACAAAAACCGAATATTTTAGGTAAAGTAAAATTCAATGATGCAGGGCTGGAAATTGCCAAAACCGGCAGTGATTTCAGAAAACTGAATGATGAAATTGACTTCACCAACCGTGGTATTGAATTTAATAAATTTAAAATCAACGATAAGGACGGAAATTCTCTTGTGATCAACGGACAGGTTCTTACTCAGACCTACAGGGATTTCGCATTTAATCTTGATGTGAATGCCAAAGACTTCAAAGTCGTGAATTCAGAAAAATCCAATGACGCGATGATGTATGGAATTCTTGCGATTGATGCAGGACTTCATATCCGCGGAAACCTGGATCTTCCGAAAGTGGACGGCAGACTGGCCGTTTCTGATGACACTGATTTCACTTTTGTCCTTCCGCAATCAAGCCCTTCAGTACAGGAGAGAGACGGAATTGTCGAGTTCATTGATCAGGATCAGGTTGTTTTAAACAAAACCATTAAAGCTGATTCTCTGAAAGCTCAAAGCCGCATCAAAGGAATGGACGTGAGTGTGAATATTGAAGTCAGCAAGGAAGCTAAAATGTCCATTGTGATTGATAAAGCTAACGGAGATTTTGTAAAACTTCAGGGTGAAGCAGAACTGACCGGTGGAATTGATCCTTCAGGAAAAACAACGCTTGTAGGGGTTTATGAAGTGGAAAAAGGGTCTTATGAACTTTCTGTAAGTCTTCTGAAACGTAAATTTGATATCCAGAAAGGAAGTACCATTACGTGGACTGGTGAACCGACTGCTGCTATTATGGATATTACCGCTGTCTATAAAACGGAAGCTCCACCTATTGATCTTGTTGAGCAACAAGTGAGTGGCGAAGATGCTTCCATACTGAACCAGTTTAAACAGAGAATCCCTTTCAATACTTTACTAAAAATGAAAGGTGAACTTCTGAAACCACAGATCAGTTTTGATATCACGACGGACGAAAAAAATAATGCGATCTCGTCTACGGTAAAAGATATTGTTGATCAAAAGCTTACCCAGCTGAGAACTCAGGAATCTGAAATGAATAAGCAGGTTTTTGCCCTTCTTCTGCTGAACCGTTTCATTGGGGAAAATCCTTTTGAATCCGGTGCGGGAATGTCTGCTGAAATGATGGCCAGACAAAGTGTTAGTAAAATTCTTTCGCAACAGCTGAACAATCTTGCCTCAGGTTTAATCAAAGGAGTGGATATAGATTTAGGTCTTGATTCTTCCGAAGATTATTCAACCGGGAAGAAAAATACAAGAACGGATCTGAATGTTGGAGTAAGTAAAAAATTACTGAATGACCGTCTGAAAGTTTCCGTGGGAAGTAATTTTGCCTTGGAAGGTGAAGCACGCCAAAACGAAAGCACAACGAATATTGCGGGAAATGTTACGGTAGATTACAGCCTTTCAAAAGACGGAAGATATATGCTTCGTGCCTATCGTAAGGATGAATATCAGGTGGCTCTTCAGGGACAGATCATAGAAACGGGAGTAGGTTTTATCATCACTTTAGACTATGATAAATTCCGTGAGATCTTCCAAAAAACCAAGAAAGAGAGACGCAAAAAAGAAAACAAAAATAACCAAGTGGTAGAATTTAAATAATGAAAAGCAGACTTAATCTATATTGTAAATATCTGTTCGCTTCGGGCCTTACCGCAGCTAGTCTTTCCTGCAGCAATACGAAATATCTGAAGCAGGGACAGATGCTGTATACCGGCGGGGAAGTAAAAATAGAAAATGACAGTCTTTCGAAGAAAGAGAAAAAGGAACTGAAGACTGCTTTGGAGGAGAATTTAGTTCCTAAACCTAATTCCACGTTATTAGGTCTCCGTCCGAAATTATATTTCTACAATATCGCCAAAGAACCTAAAAAAGATAAAGGTTTTAATTACTGGCTAAAATATAAAGTGGGTGAAAAACCTGTATTGCTGGGAGATGTAGATCGTGAGTTCAACAGAAAGATCATTGAAAATTATTCTGAAAACAAAGGCTATTTTAATGCAAAAGCTACCTATGATACGGTTTCCAAAAACAAAAAAGCGCAGGTTATTTATACCTTAAGACCCGGTGCAAGATATTTGGTCAGCAATGTTAAATTTCAGCAAGACTCTTCACTGGTGAATAAGGAAATTCAAAATTTGGCCAATAAAACGCTGCTTAAATCCGGAAAACCTTTTGATCTCGATGTGATTAAAAATGAGAGAGAAAGAATAGATAACGGCTTAAAGGAAAGAGGATTCTATTATTTCAGTCCGGACAATATTCTTGTTCAGGCTGACAGTACGGTAAGCAAAAATCATAAGGTTGAGCTTAACGTAAAATTAAAAGAAGACACTCCGGATCTGGCAACTGATCAGTTCAGCATCGACAAAGTGATCGTTTTTCCGAATTATAATATTCAGGATGTCAAGAGAGGCAAATACAGCGTTCCGATGAACCCTGATTCGCTTTCCAAATATGCATATGATGATATTTATGTGATCGATCCGCAGCATAAATTTAAACCAAAAATCTTCGACAGAGCTTTGTACTTTAAAAAAGGAGATCTGTATAACCGTTCCAACCACAATCTTACCCTTAACCGTCTGATCAGTCTGGGTGTTTTCAAATTTGTAAAAAATGAATTCATTGTTTCAGATTCATTAAAACATCAGTTTGATGCGTATTATTTACTGACCCCAAGACAAATTCAGTCGTTGAGGCTGGAAGCTTTGGGAAGAACCAATTCCGCCAATTATGCAGGTAGTGAATTGAACTTAAACTGGACCCACAGAAACTTTTTCAGAGGAGCCGAACAGTTTAAAGCGGCTATTTACGGCGCATTCGATTTCCAGATGGGCGGTCAGGAAAATGCAAAAAATCTGTTTCGTGCGGGATCAACCGTACAGCTTTCCATTCCAAGGATCGTAGCCCCTTTCCGCTTCAATTCTTCAAGTGCTTTTGTTCCGAGAACAAATATCAATTTAGGATTTGAATTTCAAAACCGTACCGAGTATTATACGCTTAATACGTTCAGTGCATCATTTGGGTATTTATGGAAGGAAAATGTGAGAAAGGAACATGATCTGAAGATATTGGATGTCACATTGGTCTCTCCTACCAAGGTTACCGCTTTATATGACTCAATATCGGCTAACAGTGATGCCATGCAAAGGGTTGTTCAAAAGCAGCTTATTTTTGGCCCTACCTATTCTTATACCTATACCAATACAATGCTGTCCAAGCCTACTACCATTTACTATAAAGGAACATTGGATCTGGCAGGAAATCTTACAGGTTTGGTAACGGGCGCCAATGTTGAAAAAGGAAAAGAAAAAAAGATTTTCGGAATTCCTTTCAGTCAATATGCCAAAATAGAAAATGACTTCAGGCTTTATCATAAGTTCACAGAAAAAACTTCTTTAGCCACAAGATTTATTGGCGGGATAGCTTATCCGTACGGAAATTCAGAAAATATTCCTTTCTCCAAACAGTTCTTTTCCGGAGGAAGTAATAGTATCAGAGCTTTCCGAGCAAGAACATTAGGCCCAGGAAGTTTTGACCCAAGAACTATTAAATCAGGTTATTATTTTGATCAGTCCGGAGATATCAAGCTGGAACTTAATGCAGAATACCGTGCTAATCTTTATAAATTTTTAAATGTTGCCGTCTTCGCAGATGCAGGAAATGTCTGGTTAATTAATGAAGATACCCAAAGACCGGGTGCTAAATTTTCTAAGGAATTTTTAAGCGAAGTTGCAGTCGGAGCCGGAGTTGGTCTAAGACTTGATTTCTCTATCTTAATTTTGAGGCTGGATCTTGCCATGCCATTGCGTGTTCCTTATTACGAAAAAGGAGACCGATGGGCATTTAACCGGATTAATTTCGGAGATTCACAATGGAGAAAAGATAATTTAGTTTTAAATATAGCCATCGGATATCCTTTCTAATATGATCAACACCATCAAATTTTTCTGGGAGACTTTAAAAGAGACTTTCGACGAATGGAACAATTCTTCCGCATCAAAAGATTCGGCGAGTTTAGCCTATTACGCCATCTTTTCTATCCCGGGATTATTGATTATTATCATCTGGATTGCCGGAAACTTCTTTGGTGAGGAAGCTATTCGCGGAGAAATCAGCAACCAGATCGGTGGATTAATGGGAACTGATGTGGCCAAAAGTATTGAAGGCATGATTGCCGGAGCACTCATTGATAAGCAGAATATTTTTATGAAAACCGTGGGAATAGGATCTTTGGTTTTCGGTTCTACGACTCTGTTTTTTCAGTTACAACATACTTTAAATACCCTTTGGGACGTAGAAGCTGCTCCTAAAAAGGCTTTAGTTAAATTTCTCTTAGATAGAGCCAACTCATTGGGAATGATCCTTATTTTAGGTTTCTTACTGATGATCACCATGATTCTGTCTTCGATGATCAGTCTGTTTAACAACTGGATCACCAATTATTTTGGTCTTGAAACGTATATGCTTGTAGAGCTCGTGAATTTTGCCATCGGTTTTGGTTTGGTCATGCTCTTATTTGCACTCATGTTCAAGGTACTTCCTGATGTAAAAATCAGCTGGAAACCTGTATGGAAAGGCGCTTTACTGACTACTATCTTATTTACATTGGGTAAATTTTTACTGAGTCTGTATTTCGGCAATTTCAAACCTACGTCTACTTTCGGAGCTGCAGGAACCGTTATTTTAATTATGATGTGGATTAATTATTCCTGTATGCTGATCTTTTTCGGAGCCGAGTTTACGAAAGTATACAACTACAAAAAAGGCTACAAAGTGGTTCTTTCCAAGCATGCAAAATGGAGTGCGGCGAAGATGTACCGGGACGGTAAGCGAGATGGGTTGAAAGAAGGTTGATGCGGGATTCGGGGTTCGGGATGCGTGGTTTAGGTTACAAGGTTCTTTAGTATTAATCGTTGTTTATCATTAATACATTTTACATGAAAAAAAATAGCCTCCCAAAAATTCAGGAGGCTTTATTTTTTTACATTCTGTTCACTGTTCCTATTCCCAGCAATGTTAATGATTTTTGTATTGTTTTTGCCGTTATATCTGATAGATTTAAGCGGAATTGTTTTAAATTTTCATCCTCAAGTTTTACAATCGGAGTGTTTTGATTCTGATAGAATGAGTTGTAAGATTTAACCAGGTCATAAACATAATTGGCAACTAATGCCGGACTTAATGCTTCCGCTGCTTTTTCCACTACATTTTTATAGTTGACTAGTAATATGATCAGTTCTTTTTCAAATTGATTGGCATCAACAGTAGCAACTTCCTTATACTGATAATTGGCTTTTGCCAATAGAGATTGAATACGTGCATAGGTATATTGAATAAACGGACCTGTATTTCCGTTGAATTCAATACTTTCTTCCGGATTGAACAGCATTTTTTTCTTAGGATCCACTTTCAGCATGAAATATTTCAAAGCTCCCATACCGATTATTTCATAAGAAGATACTTTTTCCTCTTCTGAAAGGCCTTCCAATCTTCCCAGTTCTGTTGCTTTTAATTTTGCCGTCTCATGCATTTCCTGCATCAGGTCATCAGCGTCTACAACAGTTCCTTCACGGGATTTCATTTTTCCGTTCGGAAGTTCTACCATCCCATAAGAAAGGTGGAATAATTGATCCGCCCATGTATATCCTAATTTTTTCAAGATTTTAAATAAAACCTGGAAATGATAATCCTGTTCGTTTCCTACTGTGTAAATTAATTTCTGAATATTATTTTGTTTAAAACGTTCTACTGCCGTTCCCAAATCCTGAGTCATATACACAGAAGTTCCGTCTGAACGCAATAATAATTTTTGATCTAAACCTTCATCTGTAAGATCACACCATACAGAACCATCTTCTTTCTGATAAAGAATACCTTTATCTAATCCTTCCTGAATAAGATCTTTTCCTAATATATAGGTATTGCTTTCATATTGAATCTGATCAAAATCAACACCCAATCTTTTGTAAGTTTCGCTAAAGCCTTTATAAACCCATGCGTTCATTTCTTTCCAGAGATTTCTTACCGTCTCGTCGCCACTCTCCCAATCTAAAAGCATTTTTTGAGCCTCAACAATCGATGGAGCTTCTTTTTTTGCCTGATCTTCTGTTGAACCCTGTGCAACAAGTTCTGCAATTTCTGTTTTGTAGTTTTTATCAAATTCTACATAATAGTTTCCTACAAACTTATCTCCTTTTGTGTTCGTTGACTCCGGGGTTTCGCCTTTTCCAAATTTTTCCCATGCCAACATTGACTTACAAATATGAATCCCTCTGTCATTGATAATTTGACTTTTGATCACATCATAGCCTGCCTCTTTAAGAATCTGCGCTACGGAAAATCCTAATAAGTTATTTCTAACGTGTCCAAGGTGAAGGGGTTTATTGGTATTGGGAGAAGAATATTCCACCATTACCGTAGAATTTTTCTTTTCTATGGTATCAAAATCGTTGCTTACAGATCTGAAGTTATCCACAAACAACTGGTTTTTTACCTTAATATTAAGGAAACCTTTTACGACATTGAAACTTTCAAACAGATCAGAGTACTCCGTCAAAGCTCCTCCTAATTCAACGCCAATATTTTCGGGATTTTTTTTCAGCTGCTTTACCAATGGAAATGTAACAATGGTAAAGTCTCCTTCAAATTCTGTTTTATTTTCCTGAACTTCCAGATTGATGTCTTTCAATTGAAAAACATTTAAAATAACCTCCGAAAGTTTCTTCTCTATGATATCTTTAATATTCATGTGTATCTATTGCTTTTTTAAAGACTATGGAAAATAGTCTTTTCTTCTCAAAATTTTAAAGTACAAATATACGGAAATAAAAAAACCGCCCGAAGGCGGTTATTTGAATATGAATAACTATTTTTTAGTTGATATCCCAGAATATTTTTGTGGTCAGTTTATCACCGCCGATTGCAGCACTTGCCGCAGAACTATTAGTACCGTTAGTTGTAGCTTCTGCAGGAGGATACTGAAGTCTTACCGGAACTTTCCCACCGGCATTAGGAATCGCAGTAACAGGAGCAACTAATTGAGGGTAATCTAACCTTCTGTAAAAATTCCAGGAAGTTATAGCTTGATTATACATTGCTACCCAAGCCTGCTCTCCGATTGATTTTTTCCAATTTGACGGATCATATGGATGGGCTACTAAGTAAGCGGCAGCATCTGAAGCTTTTCCCCAGTCGGTAAAAGAAGAGGTAACTGCATTATTGTATAAAGTAGCAGGAGCCCCTCCAATTCCCCATCTTGCAGATGCTTCAGCAAGATAAAATTTCACTTCCGTGGAACTTAGAAGTGTTCCAGATGTAGTAGGTTCTCTGGTGAAAGCTCCAGGTTTTGAAAAGCTAGCGAAAGCTCCGGGAGCACCAATCACTTGCCCAATATATTGACCACCGATTGGTCCTCTGTAATAAACACTAATTCTTGTATCAGCTGTATTTTTCATGTAATCAACTAATGTTTTTCCAGCAATAAAATCATTTCTGGAAGTCACTTCCTGATAGACAGGATTTTCATTAGGTGAAGAATTCAAATACTTAAATATACAATCATCATCTGGAGAAGACATTACGCCACCAGCGATTGCCTGATTTACACTAGTCTGGGCTAAACTTGGATTAACATCTGCCAAAGCTATTCCTAATTTAAGCAGTAGTGAATTACCAAATTTTTTCCATTGCCCAATATCTCCTTTATAAAACACATCGCCGTTTCCAAAAGAGTCTGAAGCTGCAGATAAGTTATTTATATCAGTATTTAATCTTGAAATAAGTGATGCATAAACATCAGCTGCTTTATCATATTTAGGAAGCGGATAAGACTCTATATCCAAAGCTTGTGTGTATGGAATATCTCCATAAGTATCTACCAAAACCTGGAATGTATACACCTGCATTATATCAATCATTGCTAATTGATTTTTCTTGATACCAGGCCAGGTTGCAGTTTCCTGAAAAGTAGGAACATATGCATTGATAATTCTTCTTGCCTGATCTAAATTCTTTAATGTATTTACATAGGTATCAGTCCAGACATTATTAGATACATTTCTATTTGTAAAATCGTAATTACTTTCATTTACATAAATAGTCTCTTGCCAGTATTGCATGGTCAGCCTAAAATTGTTTTCATTAACACTAGGCGTTGTCATATAATCACTTAATTCTTTCTGGGCAAATGTAATTAATCCCTCGGGAGTTGTATTATACGATGCATGCGGATCTATGTTTACATCATCACTTGTCGAACATCCTACGAACAACATAGCGACTAACGATGTTACTATATATTTTTTCATATTTTCTTAAAAATTAATTTTCACGTTAAACGATATGTTTCTTGTAGTCGGAAGCGGACCAGATTGGTACCCTTGAATATTTCCCGCTGAAAGACCTGCTTCAGGATCTGAATAAGGAAGGTTTTTATGAATGATCCAAAGGTTATTACCGATTAAGCTCATAGACATTCCCTGTATAAATTTAGAATTAAAGAAATCTTTATCAAATTTATAGGTTATGGCTACCTCTCTAAGCTTTACAAAACTTGCATCATAAATATAGGCAGCTCCCGGAAGGTCTGTTCCTAAAACCTGGCTGGATCTTGATTTGTCTAATCTGGTTGTGTTTGTAATAAATTGTCCCGGATTATTTGGGTCAGCCATTACACCTGGTAGAATGATCCCACCGCCGGTAGCTAATGTATTTCTTATCGGATTACCTAAATCATTCATTCCTACTGAGTCAGGATAAATACCGGTTCCATAACCATAGAACTGGTCTAGTGAATATACATTTCCACCTTGTCTCCAGTCAATTAAGAAGTTTAATGATAGGTTTTTGTAGTTTATTGTATTATTTAGTCCTGCACTCCATCTGGCCTGGAAACTTCCCTGATTGAATACTGCTTTATCTGTTACCAGATAAGCTCCGTTAGCTCCTACGATTTTCTGACCATTAGAGTCATATACGTAATCCGAGGTCCAGATTGAACCATAATCTCCATTTAAAGGAGCATTCACACTTGCTCCACCTTGAAGTCTACCGATTGATATATTCTCAATACCAGGGCTAAGTGCTGTAACTTTAGTCCAAGGATTAGACCAGTTTAAATTAAGGTCCCAAGAGAAATTAGTGGTTTTAATAGGCGTTACGCTAAGAGCTACTTCAAACCCTTTCGTTGTCAGCTCACCGGCATTCTGAGTTTTAGCAGCTGCCCCTGTAGCAAAAGAAACCGGCAATGCTAAGATTTGGTCAAATGCTTTATTCTGGAACCAGGAAACATCAAAACCTACACGGTTATTAAACAACTTTGCCTCTATACCGACTTCCACATTTTTAAGTCCCTGAGATCTAAGTTCAAAGTTTCTCAGTACTGCATTGTAAGCATACACCGGAACATCTCCATAAGATGGCTGTGCAAAATATCTGTTCAGTAATTGGTCTGCATTAGTATCCGATCCTACTTCAGCATAGGCAGCTCGTACTTTTCCGAAGTTCAGCCAGCTGGCCTTTACTAAATTCGAGAACACAACACTTGCAGACAGTGAAGGATACCAATAAACAGCATCATTCTCCGGCAATGCGGTAGATTGATCTCTTCTAAAAGTTCCCTCTAAGTAATAGGTGTTTTTATACCCTAATGATACCTGAGCAAAAGCTCCATAAACGTATTTTGAAACATCAGAAATCAAAGGTCTCACAGGATTAGACCTTGAATTAGCGATAGTATAGATTCCAGGAGTATACAATCCCCCGGATGTAGACTGCTGATTTGAGAAAGCCTTCTGTACGTTAACATTTCCTCCTATTAATGCACTGACATTAAAATCATCAGTTATGTCCTTTTTATATGTTGCAATAAGGTCATAATTGGTTTCATTAAATTTATAATTACTCATTGCGTAACCTGAAGGCTGATCAACTGTACCGTTTAATCCAAAATCATTTCCAATATAGGATCCAACAGCTTTTCTGTCTTCTGTAGTCATCGTATATCCATCTGTTCCCATTCTGAACAATAGATTAAACTCTTTACTTACATCATAATTTAAACTGAAGTTTCCGGCAAATCTATCTCGGGAGTCATTTTGATAATTTTCATATCTCTGGAAATATGGGTTATCCCAGAATGCAGGCGCCAAATCATCAGCTGCATTTATATTCCAGGTATAATTCTTTCTATATTTATCATATAAATACTGCAGATCCTTAATGTCAACGTTCGTTGCCCACCACTGTCTGAAATTAGTCATTATATTATCATTGTACCCTGTACTGTTACGTCCTTTGGTCTTTTGAGTAATATAATTGGCATAGAAATTGGCCGTTAATTTATCTGTTAATTTATAAGAAGCATTCCCACTAAAATTATTTTTCATTAGTGAACTATTAGGCATAATATCAGAGGCGTTGGTATTGGTATAGCTTAATCGGTAAGTTGCAGTTTCGTTACCTCCACTAAAAGCTAAACTGTTTACATAGGTCGCTCCTGTATTAAAAAACTTTATAGGCCCATTCTTTGCTGCTTGCCATGGTGTTCTTTGCCCTTCAGTTGTTGATCCCGGCGTAAATGCACCATATTGCCACACCATTGATCCATCATAAGGAGAGCCATAAGAAGCATCATTTCCAAAGCCAACAATAGGACTACCATCCTGATCGCCATCAAAACTTGTACCTCTGTATCCTTGCCCATATTGGGTCTGATACTTAGGAAAAGTGGATTTGTCTACAGTTGACATTGTGATGGAACTCGAAAATTCCATTCCGATCCCTTCTTTATTTTTCTTTCCTCTTTTTGTTGTAATAATGATAACACCGTTCTGGGCTCTTGATCCGTAAAGGGCAGTTGCTGCAGCTCCTTTAAGAACGTTAATTGTCTCGATGTCATTAGGGTTTATATCTGATACTGAACTACCGTAGTCATAACCACCACCACCGGTATTCTGATTAGTCGTGTTGATATTCTTATTCAAAATAGGAATTCCATCTACCACAAAAAGGGCCTGGTTATCACCTAATAGCGATTTGTATCCTCTAGTAACAACATTAATAGATCCCCCAAAGTTGGTACTTTGTTTAATTTCTAATCCAGCTACTTTACCGGATAAGTTATTTAAGAAGTTGGTTGTAGGATTTTTATTAACAGCATCACCCTTTACTTCCTGGGTTGCATAACCGAGAGATCTCTTCTCTCTTTTAATTCCGAGAGCGGTTACTACCACCCCTTCAATTTCTTTTGTTTTTACAGTATCATTCTTCTGTTGGGCATTGGCAATAGCAACAGATGAAGACAATACCAAAACAAGCAGACTTGTTGTTAGTTTCTTCATATCAAATTTTAATTTTGTGACTGTACAAATTTGTAAAACTTTCTTAAAATCACAAAACAAAATCTAAAAAAAATATCAAATATTCATAATTTTTCAAAATTTATATCATAAAAATTGCTAAATTAAGTTAAAATCAAATCAATTAACAAAAACATAACATTTTAACAATATTTTCTTTCAGAAAACAACAACATTTTTTCAATTGATATTTTCTATATAAAATATCAACAAAAACCGAATAACACCCTGATTATCAAAACAATTAATCACACTAAAATGACAAATATCAATTCTCAGCTTTCGTAAAACAATGCTATGCATAATATATTTTTTCATCTTAAAACGCGAGCACTGAAGTCATAAAACAAAAAAACCGCCCGAAGGCGGTAATAAAAATATATTAAAACTTGTCGAATTAATTTTGGTTCCAGAAAGGAGTGTATTGGTTTTTAGCAAATACAACATCACTTCCAATGTTTGGTACGTTTGCTGAATTCGTAGCATATTCAGAAGTAGGATAAACCAATCTGTATGGTCTTCTGGTTTTTACAGCATTTACAGCAACCGGGTTATAAGGAAGCTCAGTTCTGTTATACTCGATGTACATCTCAGTAGGGCTTATATTGGTAAGCGCCAACCATTTCTGCGTCATAATAGCTTCCATTTTCTGAGCATCAGTTCCTACCCAACCTAAACCAGGTCTAGTAGCAATAGCAGTAAGATAAGCAGTAGTATTTGCTGCCGGAACACCAAGCCATACACCCGAACCTGTAATAGCAGCATTGAAAGCAGTCTGTCCACCAGTAAACAATGAAGGATATTTCAGAGAAGCTTCAGCTAATAACAGCTTTCCTTCAGCCAATGACATAAGCACTCCACTTCTAGCACTACCCACTGCAAGTAATGATCCGGTAGAACTACCTAAAACAATTCCATCTCCTAATTTAGAAACCTCCTGATTATCTGTTGGAGCACCCGGCTGGCCTGAAGTAGCTCCTTGCCTAACACCTTTTACCTGATCTTCCGTATTATAAGTTACACTCGTAAACAATCTAAATCTACGAGGATCTTTAACCCCATTAAACTTCTGATACTGTGGAGTCGTATTATTCAGGTTGTTTCCATTTAAAGCAATCGCTATATGTTCTGAAGATGTAACCACAATATGATTTGTCACCTCATTACCGGCTGAATCATAATAATAAGTACGGAAGAAAGGATTCATTTTATCATTTGTAGAAGCCCCATATCCAGGGTTTTCAACAACATCTGTAGTGATTAACCCTGTCCCCATACCACTTGCAGCACTTAACGCAGCAAGCTGAGCATCACGATAGACAGCAAGATCACCTGTAACTTTTGACATTCTAATAAGATATCTAAGCTTAACTGTATAGGCAAAAGCTCGCCACTTGGCCATATCCCCTGCAAAGACAATATCTTTAGTTCCGGGAGCTAATGCACTTGAATTATTTAAATTGATGATAGCCACTGCATCATCCAGAGTTGAAATAAGTGACTTATACACATCTGAATCATTATCATATTTTGGAGCCATATTAAGCTGTCCTTTAAATGCTTCGCTATATGGTGCATCTCCGTAAAGGTCAACGATGTACTGCATATAGTAAGCTTTCATAATCTTAGACATTGCTACATACTTATCTTGCTTATGATCTGCATTCGGATAGTTTTCGATAACTACAAAATTGTTAACATTTCTATAGATATCATTCCAAATTCCGTCATAAAACTGGCTATTTACGGCAGATAGAGAAAATTCATTTGAGTAAAGTCCTCCATAATGGTACACATCACCAGCCCAAGAGTTCATCATTAAATTCCCAAACTCCATCATATCAGTTCCTTGTATACGATAAGACTGTGCAACCGCTCCAGGAAATATCAAATCGGGAGTAACATTCTCCACTTTGACATCATTTGGAGTTTCATTAATATCCAGATAATCATTACAAGATGTTAATGAACCCGCCACAATAAGTGACGAAATTATATATTTAAATTTATTCATTTTTAGAATTTTAGAAAGTTACATTAAAATTAAAACCAAAATTTCTGGAAGTAGGATATTGGCTGGCAGCGATGCTCGCTGTATTCTGCATTTCCCCGTCTCCAAAGTTTCTGTTATCCTTAGCATACACTACAAATGGATTTCTTGCATATACACCGATACTCATACTGTTTACAAAAGTATTGGCAAGTACAGATTTTGGAACAGCATAGCTAACAGCAATTTCTCTAACTTTTAATGCTGTACCGTCCACCATAAACTCTTCTGCAATGTCACTTCTATAGTTAGTTGTGAAATAATTCACAGCACCTGCATACGTCGGGTTATCTCCTACTGTCGTTGTATTGGTAACATAGATAGGATTTGCCGCAGTACCTGTATTCTGTACAGAGTTTGGTATAACATATCCGTAAGCACGGTTAAAGTCAGCCTGCTTCTCCAGAGTTCCTACATAAGCCATGTTATTTTTGTTTTCAGAAAGGAAGCTGTTTCCTGTTCTGTAATCTGCCACTGCACTGATCGTAAAGCTTTTCACTCTGATAGAGGTACTGAACGCTAAAATATAATCAGGATCTAATTTCCCTAATACTTTATACTGGCTGCTTACGATAGGTAATCCTAGGTCATCTACTACAATTCTTCCTTCAGGATCTCTCTGGTATGCAGTACCCATAATCGTATTGGCACTTCCACCTAAAACAGCGTAAAGTCCAGCAGGTATATCTGATCCTGCAACGTTTCTAGGTACCGTTAAAGCTCCGTTATCTAAACTTGTAACAACAGCTTTATATTTAGAGTAAGACCCTTTTAAATTCCATTCGAAATCCTTAGACTTAAATGGTGTTAATCCTAATTCCACTTCGAAACCTCTGTTTCTCATGGCTCCCGCATTATCAAAAACAGTAGTTAACCCTGTAGTATTTGATACCCCACTGTTGGTAATTAACCCGTCGGTTTTTGTCTGATAAACAGATCCATCAAAAGTAATTCTGTCTTTAAATAACCCGAAGCTTAAGTTAGCCTCTAATGTATTGTTAAATTCAGGTTTGATATCCTGTGCAACAGGCGTTCTGTTGACAATATAAGAAGAAAGGTTTCCAAACGGGAATCCTGTTGGGAAAACTCCTCTTTCGTCTACCGCATAAGGGTCCAGAATAGAGTTACCGGTTCTAGTAAATCCTCCACTTACTTTTGCATATGTAAGAACATCACCATTCGTTAAGTTCTTAAATGCTTTTGTAGGAATAAATGAAAAACCTGCTGAGTAGTAAGAATATCCTTTATTATTCAAAGGTCTTGGAGCTTCTCCCGGTAGAGGTGTTTCACGAATACTTAATACAGATGACTGTTCAAATCTGTAGGTTGCATTCAGGAATAGATAATCTTTGTACCCTAAATCAAGGTTAGAAAACCAAGCTACATTTCTTCTTCTAACACTCCCGTTATTAAGATTATACCATGGTGTAGAATTCACAATATTTCTTACGTTATACCATCCTGGAATCTGAAGGTTAGTCCCTCCAACCTCAGTATAGTCTTCTTTTGAATCCTGAATGTTATTACCTAAATTCAACTTGAAGTTAATATCATCTGTTAAATCGTAATTAAAATTCAACATTAAATCACCGTAATATCTCCATATTTTATTTAACGATTTATTGTAAGCCGATGTAATAGGTGCAGCACCTAATTTTAAATATGAAAGTCCGTCGTAAGGCGTTCCTGTACCTGAAAATACTCTTGCCTCCTTACTAGTATACTGATCATTGTAGGTTTCTGCTACGGTTGAACTCGTAGTCATATTCCCTGTATACGTCAAACTTATATTCTTACTAAATTCATATCCTAATGATATAACACCATTAAAGGTTGTTACATTGGCATTATTTCTAAAATGATCCCTCATCCAATATGGGCTACGGGCAAAAGCTGTCCAGTGACCATCCATTCCACTATTTTCATATCTTTTGACATCAACATTGGTAGGAGTCTGCATAAGGTTGGCAAATGTATTCCCTCCGGTTTGTGTAATATTTTGGTCAATGAAATTAAATGTAGCATCAATTCTCAATTTACCTAACTGCTTACCTCCTTTGTAGAATATTGTATTTCTTTTCAGTTTATCTCCTTCAATCATGAAATCATTTTCCACTCTGTTAAATGATAAGAAGGAATAAGAATCTCTACCCCCTACATTGATGGAAACACCATTCTGTAGCAACACTCCTTTTTTGAAGAATTTGTCTGTATTATTCTTTCTAGCAGCATATGGGGTATAAATGAGAGAACCATCCGCCTGAGGAAGACCTGTGATTAGCAACTGTCCTCCAATCTGAGGATCATTATATGCAGGACCCCAGCTACCGTTCTCGAATGGCACCCAGTTTGAACCACCGTATTCAACATCACTGAAACCTGTAGGCTCACCTGTCCAACCTTGTCCGTAAAGCTGCTGACGGATCGGCGTTTTATAAATAGAAGATATATCTATAGAAGATGTTAAAGTAAATTGTATTTTTTCAGATTTAGTTCCTTTTTTAGTCGTAACTACAATTACACCATTACTTCCTTTTTCACCATAAAGTGCAGAACCTTGCTGGCCCTTAATAACGTTTACACTCTCAACTACCTCAGGTGGTAATTGTTGAAAAATAGCTAAAGTAGATATTGCTCCATCGATTACAACTAATGCTTGGTTATTTCCTGAAATAGATCTTGGCCCTCTGATGGTTACTGTTGCCGTGCTATTAACATTCGTGTTCAAGGTGTTAATTTGCAAACCTGCTACTTTACCAGTTAGTGCCTGTGCTGCGTTCGGGTTTACTGCCTGGTTAAGTTCCTTGTTGTCAATAACTTTATTACTACCAACAACAGCATCCTGTCTCTTTTTAAGACCAAGTGCACCTGTAACAACAATCTCACGGATGTCATTTACCTGTAAAGTATCACCTGGTGTATTTTGCGCGCTTACCATCCCAAAGGAAGCAGTAAGAACTATCGCTAAAACACTTGTAGTTAATTTCTTCATATTTAAATTGATTATTTTTTTTATGATTGCAAATATGTGAAACTTTCTTAAAATCACCAAATATTTCGTTAAAAATATTTAATTTAACAAACAACATAACATCAACAAGCACAATACTTAAAAATATTTCAACAAAATATCCATATCATTTAAAAACACACAAAACACCATAATTAAAAACAATACATTCATTGCGTTAAATGGAAGCAATATATTTATTAAAATAATCATATATCTAAAAAAAATACACATCACCTTAAAATGCAATTTTTACTAATTTTACACCTCATTTATAAAATGATATAAATAATTATATGGATTTATTGCAAAAGTGGACAGATCTGTACATTGAAGCCGGATGTGACGAAGTAGGAAGGGGATGCCTGAGCGGCCCCGTAGTTGCTGCAGCTGTTATTCTGGATGACAGCTTTCAGCAGAACCTCGTTAATGACTCAAAGAAATTGACATTCAAAACAAGAATGGAGCTGGACAGCTATATTAAGGATAATGTAAAAAATTATGCCATTGCCGAGCTACCTCCTGAATTCATTGATGAGCATAATATTCTTAATGCAAGCATCCACGCCATGCACCGCGCCCTGGATCAGTTAACAATAAGACCCGAACTTATATTAGTAGACGGAAATAAATTCCATCCCTATAATTTTATCCCCCATCAATGCATTATAAAAGGAGACTCAAAAGTGCTGTCTATTGCAGCAGCTTCTATTCTCGCAAAAAACTACAGGGATAAACTGATGATCGAACTTCACGAAGAACATCCTGAATACAGTTGGAACACTAACTTCGGATATGCCACAAAAGCGCACCAACAAGCCCTCATAAAGCACGGACCGACAAAACATCATAGACAGTCATTCAGATTGAAATACGATTAATCAAGAGTAATATCTTCCCATTGGGATACAAGACAAATAAAAAGAGAAGCGGATTACTGCTTCTCTTTTCTATTGTAACCTATTTCTTTTTCTCGTTCTCACATTTTCAGAGTCATTACCGTACAAACTCAAATAAAAATGTTTGGAAAAGATATTTTATTTATATTTGAGTTACAAACATCCTATATTTTCTTTAAATCGTAAAGAAATATATACTCATCTTAATATTAACATATGAAAAACATTACAAAAATCAAAAATGCTAAGCTAATTAGCAAAAACCAGTTAAAGCAGATTATGGGCGGACAGATTTGCCCTTGTGACACACCGTGTCCACACATGAATCAGCCCGTTCCAAAACCTTGTCATTAAAAACAAAAAAAAGAGAAGCAAATTTGCTTCTCTTTTCTATTATAAACTATTTCTTATTTCTTTTTCTTCTGCTGCTCCTGAACCTTCTGTTGATCCTGAGCTTTCTCCATCATTTCTCTCATTTTCTTCTGGAACTTACCTTCAGATTTTGGCTTTTCTTTATTCGCCTGGATCTGTGCATGGATTTTCTTTTCATCCAGTATCACGTATTTAATAACCAGGATAATTAAAATGTTAATCGCGTTGGATACAAAATAATACCATGAAAGACCAGATGCCGATGTATTCAGGAAGAACAGGAATGTAATCGGGAAGATGTACATCAACACTTTCATGTTTGGCATTCCCTCCTGCTGAGGCTGCTGCATATTTCCTGAAGTCATTACGGTATAGATCAAAATCACGATCGTACATGCTAATGCAAAAACACTTAAATGATCTCCCAGGAAAGGAATCTTAAATGGTAGTTTAATTAAATCATCATAAGCTGTCAAATCTTTTGCAAACCAGAACCCCTGTCCTCTAAGATCAATAAAGTTCGGGAAGAAACGGAATAAGGCATAGAAGATCGGAATCTGCACCAATGCCGGAAGACATCCTGCCATTTGGTTCACCCCTGCCTTTCGGTAGATCTCCATCGTAGCCTGCTGCTTCTTCATTGGGTCTGCATCCTTCAGCTTCGCGTTTACTTCGTCAATTTCAGGACGGATCACTTTCATCATCGCACTTAGCTTATGCTGCTTATACATGATAGGTGATAGGATAAGCTTCACAATGATCGTCATGGCAAAAATAACCCAACCAGCAGATAATCCCCAACCTGCAATAAGACTATACAGCCACATAAAGAAGTAACGGTTCATCCATCCGATAAAAGACCATCCCAGTGGTAAAATTTCGTCAAAGTTTTTGTCGTAAGATTTTAGCAACGGTAAATCAAGTGGCATAAAATACCAGGTAAAATCCTGATTAAGCTCACTTCCGGTCATCTGTACGAATCCTTCAAAATTAAGTTTCTTCAGATATTCACCTTCTTCGATAGCTTCCTGGTTTCCTTTACTCTGTGTGAAACCGTTTTTAGCTTCGATTACAGAAGTGAAAAACTGCTGCTTTACACCGATCCAGTTAAGAGTTTCTTTTTCCTCACTCATTTCCGTTCTTCCATCATAATCATAATCTTTATAATTATTAAACGCATATGAGAATTCGGAGTGAGACTGTTCCTGAGCTCTACCCTTTTCTAAGTTTCTTACATTATAATCCCAGATAAAGTCTGCTTTGTTATCAGAAGTAACAGTTGCAAGCCCTTTTGTTCTTACTTTAAAATCTAATGTATATTTTGGAAGTAATGTATAAATAAACTGAATAACCGCGCCATTATAATCTGCCGTCATCGTTACAACATTTCCATTTACAGCCGGTGCGAAAACTAAGTCTTTAGTATTAATCACTTTTCCGGTTTTGTCTTTAAACTGAAAGCCGTAGTTGGAGTTCTTTTTATCGATCAGGTAAAGTGGAAGATCCGCCTTATCTGTTTTATGGTCATATGCTTTGTACTCCGAAAGCTGCACTTTAGAAACCTGTCCTCCTAAGCTTGAGAATTCCACATTCAGCTCTTTGTTGTTCAAACTGGCCGTCTGAATGGCATTAGGAGTTACATTTGGATTGATATTACTTGCCTGAGTCTGTTTTACCGCATTTTTTACCTGCTCGGTTTTCTGTTCCTGAGCTTTTACCTGCTCTTCTTTCGACTGCTTGTTCTGGAAATAGAACATGAATCCGAAAAGAACCAGACATAAAACCGCAAAACTGATCATCTGACTTTTATCGATTCCTTTGTTTTCTTGCATTTTATTTTATATTAAAATTTTAAATTTAACCCAAGTATCACAATATGCTACTTTTTGAGCTGACAAAAATACTGTTTTTTTATCAAAACTCTATGCATTACCATGTTACTATATAATAAACTCAAGCTGAGAATAATCAGCCTGAGTTTATGATAAGACGTTTATGGTCTATTATTACCTTATTTCTTTTCGCAAGCCTTCACAAATGCTCTGAAAAGAGGATGCGGCGTTGCTACTGTACTTTTATATTCCGGATGATACTGCACCCCTACATAGAATGGGTGATCTGGCATTTCAAGAGCCTCTACCAATCCTGTTTCAGGGTTTGTTCCTGTTGCAAGGAAACCGTTCTTTTCAAACTCCTGAAGATAATCACTGTTGAATTCATAACGGTGACGGTGTCTTTCAGAAATGTTTTTAGTTCCGTAGATATCATATAGCTTAGAACCATTTTTCAATGAACATTTCCAAGCTCCCAGACGCATTGTTCCTCCTTTATCCACTACATTTTTCTGTTCTTCCATGATAGAAATTACAGGATCCGGTGTAGAAGTATCAAATTCCATAGAGTTGGCCTTTGAATGACCAAGAACATTTCTTGCAAATTCAACAGTCATGATCTGCATTCCTAAACAAATACCCAACATCGGAACTTTATTTTCTCTTGCATACTGAGCCGTAAGTACTTTTCCTTCAATTCCTCTATCGCCAAAACCTGGAGCAATAAGGATTCCGTCCACACCATTTAAAGTCTCTTTAATATTTTCAGCGGTGATATCTCCACTGTATACCCATCTTACTTTCACTTCAGTTTCAAGACTTGCACCGGCATGTTTGAAAGCTTCAGCAATAGAAATATAAGAATCCTGCAGAGAAATATATTTTCCTACCAAGGCAATTTCTACAGTTCTTTTAGGGTTTTTGAATTTTTTAAGGAAAGTTTTCCAGTCTTTCAGATCAGCTTCTTTATCATTTTTCAGATCCAGTTCTTTTAAAACTACATCATCAAAATTTTGTTTCTGAAGGTACATCGGAACTTCATAGATCGTTTCAAGATCTTTACATTCAATGACATTATCCAGAGAAACATTACAGAATTGAGCCAATTTCGCTCTCTGATCTTTTGGAATATTGTGTTCCGTTCTGCAAACCAAAACATCTGCCATGATTCCGCTTTCCATCAACTGACGTACGGAATGCTGAGAAGGTTTTGTTTTTAATTCGCCGCTTGAAGCCAGGTAAGGCAACAGCGTAAGGTGAATCACCATAGAATTTTTCTCACCAAGTTCCCATTTCAGCTGACGTACAGTTTCAATGTATGGAAGAGATTCAATGTCGCCTACAGTTCCTCCGATCTCAGTAATGATGATATCGTAGTTCTGCTTGGAAAGCATTTTAATTCTTCTTTTGATCTCGTTGGTGATATGAGGAATTACCTGAACCGTTTTTCCTAAGAAATCTCCTTTTCTTTCTTTTTCGATAACTGTTTGGTAGATTTTCCCTGTAGTAACGTTGTTGTTTTGGGAAGTAGGAGCATCAAGATAACGCTCATAGTGGCCTAAATCCAGATCCGTTTCTGCGCCATCTTCGGTTACATAGCATTCTCCGTGTTCATATGGATTCAGTGTTCCCGGGTCGATGTTGATATAAGGATCCAGTTTTTGGATCGTTACGTTAAAACCGCGTGATTTTAACAAAAGTCCCAGAGAAGCAGACACGATTCCTTTTCCCAAAGATGAAGTTACACCTCCTGTCACAAAGATGTACTTTGTATTCTTTTTACTCATTAGATTAGGTTTGTGCAAAGTTATGGGAAAAAGAAACACAAAGCAATTTTTTAAATTTTGAAAATAGAAAAACCCTGCTCCGGCAATTATAAATTCTGATTAAAAATTTTATCTATATTTGATAAACACAATGACAAAAAGCGATAACCATCATGATTTCGGTATATAAATTAAAACCAAAATTTCAGCAGCTGCTCACCCCTGTTTTATTATTTCTGCACAAGAACAATATTACAGCCAATCAGATCACGGTAAGTTCCATAGTACTGTCGGTGATTATTGGGGTATTATTCTGGAATGCAGATCTGTCGAAATGGTTCTTTTTATGCCTTCCCATTGGATTGCTTTTAAGAATGGCTTTGAATGCTCTGGATGGAATGATGGCAAGAAAATTCAACCAGACCAGCAGATTGGGTGAAGTGTTAAACGAAGTAGGTGACATCGTTTCTGATGTAATCATCTTTTTTCCTTTGCTTAAATTCCAGCCGGAAAGTATCTATCTGATCGTCATCTTTATTGTATTAAGTATCATCAATGAATTTGCCGGTCTGATAGGAAAAGTTGTTGGAAAAGAACGCCGCTACGATGGCCCGATGGGGAAAAGCGATCGCGCATTGATTTTAGGAATATATGGATTGGCTGTATTTTTCGGAGCAGATATTTCTGGGATTTCAAAATACATTTTCGGTCTTATCATCGTTCTGCTGACGGTCAGCACGTATATCAGATTAAAGAAATCACTGCATGATGCCTGAAGAAAATAAATTTGCAGATGTTCCTTTAAGGGTAAAAACATGGGGCTACATTATCATCGTTTTTGCACTGGGAATCTCACATCCTCTCGCTATGAAAGTTTTTGTTTCGTGGATCAGTTTTCAGTGCTTCTTTGAATTCTTAAGATTGTTTAAGGTCAATTCAAACCGTATTATTCCATCGTTATTTGTTGGAATCGGACAGTTTTTTCTATTGTATTTTTTCACCATTGACAGCTATTTTATTTACAGTTCCGTTTTAGCCATTATCGTTCTCTTGTATTCTCTTCTTTTAAAAACAGCTTTAAAACAGCTTTACGGCGTCTTTACCGCTTTATTGATCTGCCTGTTTGCTTTTCCGCATTTATCATTCATCAGAGAAACGGCTTCCGGATTGAACTCAATTATATTTGTGGTGGTTGTCACCGAACTTAATGATGTTTTTCAGTACCTGATGGGTAAGTTTTTCGGAAAGCATAAAATTACGCCTACAATAAGTCCCAATAAAACGTTGGAAGGCTTTATTGGCGGTGTTTTTCTTACGGTGGTATTGAGTAATATATTAGGATTTTTCTTACTGAAGGCAGATATTTTCGTTAATACAGTAATAGGACTCATTCTTGGTGTTTCAGGATTTTTTGGCGATGTATTGATGTCTTATTTAAAAAGAAAAGCAGAAATAAAAGATACGGGAACTCTACTTCCCGGGCACGGCGGTCTCCTTGATCGGATGGACAGTTTGATTTTCAATGCTCCCATTTTCTTCTGGATTCTTTCGCTCCTTGTAAAAAATTAAAATCATGAGTGAAAAATTTAAACGAGCTGTTTTATTTTCAGGAGGCGGAACCAGACTCATGATTTATCTCGGAATATTTGCCGCCCTGGAAGAAATGGACATGAAGCCCGATGTATTGATCGCTTCGTGTGGTGGAGCCTTTGCAGCAACGGTCATCAATGCTTTTCCTGATACTATTTCCCGAAAGGCGTATTTAAAATCTGAAGAATATTTCAGATTTGTATCCGGTACGGTTTTGACAAAGCATAAAAAACTGTCTCAGATAGGACTTTTCTCATTAAAAAAAATGTTGGATAAAAGAAATGCGCCCTACCTTGAAGACGTTTTTAACAGATATCTGGTTGAAATGCCTCAAGATCTCTCAGAAGTTTTTCCCTCCTTAAAGAATGTTCAGTTTTCACAAGAGGTCGCAACAGTCATCATCGGTTCAGAAATACTTTTTGATCCAAAAGAAGCAGGACAGGAAAGAAGCGGCAGGAAACTCTATCGGAAAATCATTTTGACGGATCAAAAGACGGCTGAAAAAATTAACACTGAACAGATCATCATTCCATCTGAAAATATGATGAACAGTGTTGTAGAAAAACTTCCCGTTGTAAAAACTGATTTTTCTTTACTCGAAAGTACCCGAATTTCTGTTTCCGATATGTTTTATGTAGAACCGGTTTTTCTTCAGGGGAAATATTTCGCTGGCGGAGCAATTGATCTTATTCCTGCTGAACTGGCTCGTCATCTTGCTGACGAAATCATTATTGAAAAAAAACAGACATACAGTTCTATTGAAGAAGCTTTTGTCCGGGCTGTGCTTGGTTTCAGTGGTAATGAAAGACTTTTAGAGATTAAAAAACTTTCAGCGGATTTCCAGATTGACACAACAGGAATCAAACAGGATTTAAAAGGACATTATCTCAAAAAAGGAATCAATTGGGGAAAGTTTGAAATTGATTTTTCTTTTCCGAAAACCTATGAACAATTTGCAGAAGACATGGAAATGCAGTGGCAGTATGGTTTTGATCAGACAATAAAATCTATTCGTGGGTGATGGTTTATGGTGAATTATATTTTGGCTAAAGCCGAATTGTATTATTTTTATTTTCAGTAAACGGGCTAAAGCCCGTTCCTATTGAATATTGAAAATCTTGATTTTCAAAACTCATGTGAACTTCTATCCTCAAACCTTTACACTTAAAATCACTAAAGTGTTTAAAAACTTTTGTCCCTTTTGTCGTTGATAAAAATCCAACTTTCAGTTTTAAAATCTATTTTTACATAAAATTCAAATCACAACCCTCTCATGAATGTTTTTATCGCAGGCGGAACTTCCGGTATCGGCTATGCTCTTGCCCGGCATTATCTTGAAAAAGGACACAATGTAGGAATCTGTGGACGAAATTCCGGAAAGGTTTCTGAAAATACCTTTGAAAATCTGAAACTATTTCAGGCAGACGTTTGTGATATGAATTCAATTGCTGCTGCATTCCATTCTTTTCAAACCGAAGGAAAAACCCTTGATATTTTCATTAATTGTGCGGGAAGTTATGCCGAAGATGTAGCCGGAAAAATTTCCTATGAAGAAGCTGAAGAAATGCTTCAGACCAATATTCTAGGAACAGCCAACTGCTTTGAAGTCGCCCGAAAAGCAATGAAAGGACAGGAAAAAGGCAGCATTGCAGTCATTGCTTCTGTTTCCGGAATCTTAGATTATGAAAACTCCAGTCTTTATACCAAAACAAAACGATCTGTTATTCAGATTTCTGATGCTTACCGTCGGGCATTGAAACCGTTCGGGATTTCTGTAACAGCAATTGCCCCTGGATATGTAGACACCGAAAAACTAAGACAGCTGAATCATAATGATCTTCATAAAAAACCTTTCCTTATTGATGTGGAAACGGCTGTCAATATTATTTCCAAAGCGATTGAAAACCAGGAAAAACTGGTAATTTTTCCGACAAAAATGAAATGGATGATGAGATCATTATCCTTGCTCCCCTCTTTTTTATTAAATATGATTATGTTCAGGAAAGCCCGATGGATGAAAGACGACCGACCTTAAAACAGCAAATTTTCGCTTTTTCGCTCTGTGCGATTGTATTCACCACTGTTTACAATTTTGCTGCGTGGTATACTTCAAGAGCTGAAAAAGTTCCGTCTTTTGTGTTTGATTTTGAAAAATACATTCCGTTTCTGTCATGGAGCATTATTCCGTATATGACCAGCGGTATTTTTTTCTGTTCCGTATTTTTTTTCTGCAAGGATAAAGAACAGCTTAGAGTTTTGACCAAAAGAATGCTGTTTACGACTGTTACAGCGGGCTTGTGTTTTATCGTATTTCCGTTACAATTTTCTTTAGCAAAACCAATGACAGACGGATCTGTACTGAACTACTCTTTTCAGTTCTTGAAACTATTTGATTCGCCTTTCAACCAGTCTCCTTCGCTTCATATTGCCTATGCTTTTATTTTCTGGAGCGTTTTCAGAAACTTCACAAAATTCCGGATCTTTTTAATGTTGTGGTTTATTGTGCTTGGAATTTCTACGTTAACAACTTATCAACATCATTTCATCGATATTCTTTCAGGGACAGTTCTCGCTCATCTCAGCTTTATGGTTTTCCCTTACCGTAAAAATGATTTTCAATACAGAAATTTCCAGGTGGCCAATTTCTATTTCCTGTTTGGATGGATTTTGGTTTCGGTGTCAATTCTGATGGACCAATTTCATGGGCATTTGTGGCTGATTTTATTGTGGCCTGCCGCAATGACCATCATCATCGGATATCAGTATCAAAAGAATAATATTCATTTTTTAAAAGACAACGGCGGAAATATTTCATGGTGGAAAAAAATCTTTTATGCACCTTATCTGATGATCTATTGGATGTTCTGGAAATTTTTAAGAAAGAATAAAAAACCGTTGGAAATTGCATCTCGTCTTTATATTTCATCAAGACCCGGCCGTGAAGATCTCCTCTATTTTGAGATCAACAGGAATACTTTAGTCTATGATCTTTCAGCAGAAACTGAAGAAATATCCGACTTAAAAAATAAATCTTCCTATCATTCGGTTCCCTTTCTGGATATCGGAACTTTAGATATTGATCAAACTAAAAAGCTGATTACAGAAATCACGGAAAAGTATAAAACACTTCCGGCGGATGGAAAAATATTCATCCATTGTACGATGGGCTTTACAAGAAGCTCTGTCATAGGCATTTTAGTAATGAAAAATATTCTATCTTTACCCATAGATGAAGCAGTAAACACCATGAAAGGTATTCACAAAAATGCAGTAATTCATCCTTATCTGAAGGATTTTTTGAAAAAAAATTAAACTATGAACAGCGGACATTTTAAGAGTTTTGACGGCAGCAGTATGTTCTACCGAGAGTGGAATTATCAGCCTCAACAAAAAAGCATCATCATTATCCACCGTGGTCATGAGCATTCGGAAAGACTGAATGATATCGCCCAGTCACCCCAGTTTTCGAAGTACAGTATTTTCGCTTTTGATCTCCGCGGACATGGGCATACAGAGACCAAGACCTCTTCTGTTTTCATGGATTATGTTAGAGATCTGGATTCTTTTTCCAAATTTCTGGGATCAAAATATGAGGTGAATATTTCAGATATTTTTGTTTTAGCGAACAGTATCGGAGGTGTTGTGGCTTCGGCATGGGTCCATGATTTCGCGCCTGATATTGCGGGAATGGCACTTCTGGCGCCTGCCTTTAAAATTAATCTGATCGTTCCATTAGCCAACGAAATGATCACTCTGGGAACCAAGCTTAAAAAAGGATTGATTATCAAAAGCTATGTAAAATCCAAAATGCTGACCCACGATCCGGAACAGCAAAAAGCGTATGATACAGATCCGCTGATCACAAGATCTATCGACGCCGAACTTCTCATCGACCTTGCCAAAGCCGGAAAACGACTCGTAGAAGATGCTGAAGCTATCGATACTCCTGCCTTGATTCTGGCGGCAGAAAAGGACCATGTGGTTTTTAATAAAGAACAGAAAACATTTTATGACAAGCTTGATACGGATTTAAAGAAATATGAAGTATTATCCGGCTTTTTCCATGGAATTCTGTTTGACACCGGAAAAGAGAAAGTCTACGATAAAGTTGCAGATTTTGCAGAAAAATGCTTCAACAGGACGCATAAAACAGCTTCTCTTCATCCTGACCGTTTCTCGTTAAAGGAATATGAAAATCTTCAGAATAATGTCGGGAATAATCTAAATTTTAAATTTCAGAAGTTCTCTCTTAATAACATCGGAAAAATAAGCAATGGAATGGCTATCGGCCTGAAACATGGCTTTGATTCCGGAGCTTCATTACATTATGTCTACCAGAACCAACCGAAAGGAAAATTAGGTTTTGGGAAAATGATGGATAAAAATTACTTGAATGCTATTGGCTGGAAAGGGATCCGTATCCGTAAAGAGCATCTGATTCAGCTTTTGGAGCAGAATATTCAAAGTCTTAAAAAGGAAGGCAGAAAGATTAAAATTCTTGATATTGCCGGCGGAACAGGAAATTATTTATTCGATATTAAAGAAAAACATCCTGAAGCAGAGATCGTTATCAATGAATTTGTGAAGGCTAATATTGAGATCGGAGAACAGGTGATCATGGAAAAAAATTATCAGAATATCCGTTTTACCAACTTTGACTGCTTTGATCCTGAAACTTATAAAAAGATCAACTTTGAACCGAATATCACCATTATTTCAGGAATTCTGGAACTGTTTGGAGATAATGAAATGGCAGCTAAGGCGATAAAAGGAGCAGCTTCCGTTTCTGAAAAAAATTCTTTTGTTGTTTATACGGGACAGCCATGGCATCCTCAACTGAAAATGATTGCTTATGTTTTGAATAACCATCAGAACAAAGACTGGGTTATGAGAAGACGTTCGCAGAAGGAACTGGACAGAGTCATGAATCACAGCGGTGTTCGTAAAGAAGATATGTTGATTGATGATTATGGTATTTTCACCGTTTCTTCAGGGAAAATTAATTCTTAAAATAACCTGAGCTCGGGTTAAGGAAATTAAGATTGGGGCATTAAAAGTTACGGGTACGTTGAGAGCTGAGTTGTTGATTTAAACTACGAAACCTACATCCTGAAATCATTAGAAAAACAAATGTCCTAACCCGAACTCACGTCATTTAAATTAAAATATTGAATGCTGTGTTGGTTTTTCGCAAAGTCGCAAAAAAATAGATAAGGATTATGCTTTAAGGCGCTAGGATTTTATCTGCGATAAAATTGATTGTGTTGTAATTGAACGTTTTTACATTCTCCCTAGCTGAAAATCTTCGATTTTCTTGCGTCTTAAAAATGTAAGCATTTTTAAAATCCTTGCGTCCCTTGCGCATCCCAAAAAATATTTTTTTAAATTTCTTCATAAATGTCTTACCCCGGACTCAGATTAACTAAAAAATAATCTCTTGCTGATTGAGCAGATGGAACAGATGTTTGCGTTAAATCTGCCTGATCGACTGAATCTGCGCGAGCCAAAAGCTAATAAAAAAAGGTTTTTCAATCACTTGAAAAACCTTTTTTAACCAAAATTATATATACAATTACTGTTTTACCAGTTCAAAATATAAGCTTACATCTACATCTTTAGCTACGCCTGCACCGGTAGGATCATATTTAATTCCGTAGTCTAAACGGTTAACCGTGAATTTCGCCTGGAAACCCATTACTTCTTTTCCCTGCTGATTTTTAGTCACCCCACCGAATGTTACCGGAATGCTGACATCTTTTACAGTTTCCTTGATCTTCAGGGCACCTTTCAGAATGTATGTATTATTTTTATCCTTAGTGATTGATTTGCTATGAAAGCTCATCGCCGGATATTTTTCGACATCAAAAAAGTCCGCGCTTTTAAGATGCTTGTCTCTCATATCCGTTCCGGTATTGATTGAATTCACATCTACCTCGAATGCAAAAACGGCATTATCTAAATTGGCTGCGTTTGCAGTTATTTTCCCTTCAAATTTATCAAATCTACCCTGTACAAAGTTGATTCCCATATGTTTGATATTGAAATTCACCGAAGAATGCATCGGGTCTACAGTCCATTCAGTCTGTGCAAAACTCAAAACGCTTAACAGCGTGAATACGAAAGATAAAAGTACTTTTTTCATTATAACTTATTTTTAGTTGAGTAAAGGTATGATATATCAGTCATTATGTTATTGATGTATGTTAGTTTTTAATTTTTGGTTGAATTATTTTAGAATACAATAAAGCGAAAGCCAACATGATCAGAAATACAACGAATGAATTTAGATAGATAAACAAGGCAAGAAATTCTGCATCTCCTTTATCTAAAAAATATTTGAAGGGATTTGTTCCTGAAATGAGTAATGTGAGTAAATAAATAATTTCAAATAAAACAGCCATTCTAAAAATGGAATGATAATTTTTCCTGAACACTAATACCGTAATAAAACTGATCGCTGTTACCATAAGACATTCCACCAAAACACCCATTGGTACCATTGCTATTCCATCTGATTTTACTTTTAAAAATTGCAATGTCCATTCGCTGAATTGAGCATTGAGAAGACTCATCACAATAAATATGACCAGACTTTTCACCAGAATATTTTTCATGCCCGAAAATTAATTAAAATTCTGAAAGGAGATTCATTTTTTTTAACTTCGCAGTATGGCAAAACTGAAAACAGCATATTTCTGTCAAAACTGCGGAACCCAATACTCTCAATGGATGGGGCAATGCAAAAACTGCGGAGAATGGAACACCCTTGTGGAAGAAGTCGTTGAGAAAACCTCATCCAAAACTCCACCTTTTTCAAAATCAAAACAGCATGTCATCAACATTATTGAAGTGGTGACCAGCGAAGAACCGAGAATAAAAACTCCTTCCGAAGAACTGAATCGTGTTCTGGGAGGTGGTATCGTATTGGGTTCGGTAACGTTGATCGGGGGAGAACCAGGAATCGGAAAATCTACCCTTCTGCTTCAGCTGGCTTTAAAGATGAAGAAAAAAGTATTCTATGTATCCGGAGAGGAAAGTGCTTCGCAGATCAAGATGAGAGCGGACAGGCTGACGGATGTTCAAAATCCGAACTGTTTTCTTTTTACGGAAACTTCACTGGAAAAAATCCTCCACGAAGCCAAAAAACTGGAACCGGATTTCATGATCATCGATTCCATTCAGACTTTACAATCTCAGTTAATTGAAAGCTCGCCTGGAACGGTTTCTCAAATTAGAGAATGTTCCAATGAGATCATTAAATACGCAAAAGAGAACAATATCCCCGTTTTCCTGGTAGGCCATATAACGAAAGACGGGCAGATTGCCGGACCAAAGGTACTGGAACATATGGTAGACGTAGTTTTAAATTTCGATGGCGACAGAAATCACCTTTTCAGATTGCTCAGAGCCAATAAAAACCGTTTCGGATCTACTTCCGAGATTGGAATCTATGAAATGGTTTCCCAAGGTTTAAAAGAAATCAGAAACCCTTCCGAGATCCTGATCACCAAGAAATTTGAAGAACTTTCCGGAAACTCAGTAGCAGTAACTCTGGAAGGAAACCGGCCGATGCTTTTGGAAATCCAGGCTTTGGTAAGTACTGCGGTTTATGGAACTCCTCAAAGAAGTTCTACCGGATTTGATGCTAAAAGACTGAATATGCTGCTCGCTGTTCTGGAAAAACGGGCAGGTTTTCAGCTTGGTGCGAAAGATGTCTTTTTAAATATCACAGGAGGAATCAAAACGGATGATCCTGCATTGGATCTTGCGGTGGTGGCTTCTATCCTGTCTTCCAATGAAGATATTGCGATTTCAGAGCATTTCTGTTTTGCAGGTGAGATTGGATTAAGCGGAGAAATTCGTCCTATCGCACAGGTGGAACAGAGAATTACAGAAGCTGAAAAATTAGGCTACGAAAAAATATTTGTCTCCAACCTCAACAAGATTCCGAAAAGAAAATTTGGAATTAAAATCGAGGAAGTGAGTAAAATTGAGGATTTCCACGAACGGATCTTTTAAAACCATTCCACATGCAGCTTGAAAATATCCAAAAGTTTGTTCTTGTCCTGCTCTACGGAGGTCTGACCCTGCTTTCATTTACGGTACTGATCAACCCGATGAGGGTCAACAGAAAAGCGAACTTGTTTTTCGGGCTGTTCTTGCTTTTGTGGTCCAGCTACTGGATTTTGAATGTTTTACAGTTCTGCGGATTACCTCCGGGACCCTTGCTGAATTCTTCAGTCTATTCGATACAGATATTCACGCCAGTTCTTCTGTTTTTCAGTGTTGTGTTTTTCATTAATCCCAATTACCGTTTTAAAACGAGAGATCTGGTCTGTCTTATTGTTCCCGTGATCTATTGGATTTTACTGTTCAATTCTGATAAACATCCGGTGATTTACAATGCGGTTTTGCTGATCGATGTCGCGCATAATCTTCCTTATATCTCACTTATCTATTTTAAAATCAGGAGACATCAGAAAAGGATTGAAACCATTTCGTCCAATACCGAAAATATGGATCTTCAGTGGCTGATCAAGCTGAGTTTTCTTCTTTTTGTCACCATTATCATTACGGTTGGTTACGAGTTGTTTAATGCTTTTGTGTATAAAATGCATCAGCACCTGGTGATGGATCTTTTGTTTTTATTCATTGTTTACAGCACTTTATATTATGTATTGAGGCAGAAAGAAATTTATCCTGTGAATAAAAAACAGCGTGACGAATTGTTATCTATTGAACTGGAAAGCGAGGAAGAAGAAATGGAAAGAAAAAAACTGATTCCCGATCATGAACTTGAAAGTTTAAAACTCAGGTTAAATACTTTAATGGAAACGGAAAAACCTTATCTGGACGGTGATCTTAATTTGCTCAAACTGTCGGATCTGCTTCAGATCAATGCGCATCAGCTATCTTATCTTCTGAACAATGGCTTTCATGAAAATTTCTTTTATTTTGTGAATAAGTACAGGATAGAACACGCCAAGAAAATGCTCACAGATGATTCGTACAAAAAGTTATCTATCGTAGGCATCGCCTTTGAATCCGGCTTTAATTCCAAAACGGCTTTCAATACGATTTTCAAAAAAATGACGGATATGACGCCTTCCGAGTTCAAAAAAGAACAGGCTGGCTGATCGAATTCTAAAAATTCTTAGGCGCTTTATTGAAAGTCTAATCAGGATTCATTATTTTCACTAAAGAATTTAAATGAATGAAAAAAAGTATCCATGAATACTACGATCACCTTGCCGAAACCTACGAAGAGAACCGTTTTGGAAACTCTTACGGAAAGTATATTGACCGGCAGGAAAAATCATTTTTAAATTCTTTTTTCAGAGATAAAAACTATACTAAAGTGCTGGATCTCGGATGTGGAACCGGCAGGCTTCTTGAGTTGGCCACACATGGCGTGGATTTCAGTGAAAAGATGCTCAGCATTGCTTCCAAAAAACATCCGGGGAAAATAACTGCAGTTGGCGAAATTTCAAAAATACCTTTTGATAAAGAATTCGACTGTATCTTCTGTTTTCACGTCATTATGCATCAAACCAAAGAGGAAACAGAAAATTTCCTCCTTGAATGTTTTCGGAAATTAAGTAATCGTGGCGTTTTGATTTTTGATTATCCAACAAAAGCCAGACGGAAAACGGTTTCACCTCAGGAAGACTGGCACGCGGGTAACAGCTTTACTCCAGCCGAAATTTCACTTTTAGCCCAAGCTCAATGGAATATCAGGAACACGACGGGTATTTTATTATTCCCTGTTCACAGACTTCCGAAAGGCTTAAGGAATTTTTTTCTGCCTTTAGATATTCTGCTCTGCCGTACTTTCCTGAAAAAGTGGGCTTCCTATCACATTGTAGTACTGGAAAAGAAATGAAACGGATCTTAAAAAAACTCTTACCCGATCCCGTAAAACTGCACATCAGATTATGGCAGCGGTATTTTGATGAACGGAAATCCGGTAACCGTTATCCGGCGGAATATGCGGCTAAAAAAATTGGTGAGCATTTCTTTGAGCTTAAACAAGTGATCAAAAAAGGTGAGTTCAATGACAATAAAATTCACAATTTAAAAGTAGTCAGTGAAAAGATCCATAACCTGGTGATTCAGCCCGGTGAAGTATTTTCTTTCTGGAAATTAATCGGAAAACCTACGCAAAAGAACCATTTCAAAGAAGGGAGAAATCTCATTAAAAATAATATCTCCAGCGGATCCGGTGGCGGAATCTGTCAGTTTTCATCTATCCTGTATTATTCTGCCCTGCAAGCGGGACTGACCATCATTGAAAGATATCCTCATTCTATCGATATTTATAAGGAACATGAGCGCTTTACTCCGCTTGGCTCTGACTGTACCGTCGTGTATGGCTATAAAGATCTGCAGATCCGGAACAGCTTTTCTTATCCTGTGCAATTTCAAAGTTTTGTCAGTAATGATGAACTTCACCTGAGTATAGTTTCTAGTGAGAAAATTATTTTAAACCGAATTGATTTTAAATATACGGAAGCAGAAAAAGGAGTTTGGGTGGAGACCTTTGGCGATAGCCGGTTTTTGTGTAAAAATTTTTATATTCGTTTATGAATTATTTAGCCCATTCTTTTCTTACTTTTTCGGACGGACAGATTGTAGGACAGTTTCTTGAAGATTTTATCCGGAACAAAGACCGCTATTCTTTTCCGAAAGATATTCAGGATGGCATTACGCTGCACAGAGCCGTGGATACTTTTACAGATTCTCACCCGGCCATTCATGAGGCTAAAAAAGTATTTGCCCCTTTGGTGAGACTCTATGCGGGAGCTTTTGTAGATGTCGCCATGGATTATTTTGTGGCTACCGATCTTTCCCTGCATTCTTTAGCGGGGTGGAAAAACCATTCACTAAGGGTTTACCGGGTTCTTAACGAAAATGAAGAATGGCTTCCTGACAATTTCAAAATAATGCTAGCCAAAATGGAACAGGACGACTGGCTGTACAATTACCGCGAAGATTGGGGTATTAAATTCAGTATGCGGAATGTTTTGAATAAAGCCAAATATCTGGAACCGGATATCCCGGTCTACGAAGCATTTCTGAACAATAAACCTTTTCTGCAGGAATGTTATGATGACTTTTTCCCTGATCTTCTCGCTCACGCCAAAGGTGTCAATGCCCTGATTCAGCTCGAAAATAAATAAAAAAGCACTCACAGGGAACGTAAGTGCTTTTAACAATTTGTGTTGTTAGAATCAATATCTCATTTTCGGTTATCTTAATTTTTTATGCTTCGTTGCCCTGTCAAATACAAATATTGCAGTATAGGTTTCAATACCTACCTAAACAATAAAACAGGCAACTATCTTTAAAAATCAAATACAAAATAAGTTTGTTTTATTCATATGAGTTGTTTTAGTATATTATTAAAACATTAAACTTATATGTTTTCACCAGAATTAGTCAAATTACAATTTTGATTAAAATTTTACGTAGAAAATTGATTTAATAAAAATTAATTAAACATAACTAGATCTACACAAATATAATTTATTTTAAAGAAAAAACAAATATTATAAACGTTAATTAATAAAATAATATTTATACATTAATTATCAACAATAAAACACACTATTTAATATTAATTAATTATTAAAAATAATTTTAATAGAGATACAATTGAAAATTATTAATCAATAATTGGTGATTTAATATTTGTTCAAAATGTAATATGCTATCTAAAAAGAAATCAAGAAAATGGTGGATTAAAACTGGCGATACAGATAACGGTTCGGATAGGTGAGCTTTTCACTTTTCCGGTCCCCGTTGACAATCATATGAACAATATTGATCTGATCATCAAAAAGGTTATACAGAAAGCTCACCGCGGCTTCCAGTTTCTTAGGACTGGACACGGTTTCCGACTCCAGGAAGATATTCACCGATTCGCTGTCTTCTTCGTAGCCTACGTAGTTTATTTTTAAAAACTTCCCATCAGCTTTTAATTTAAAATATTCGGCGCAGTATTTTTCCAAAGCCTCATTGAGCCTGGCCTTATATTTTTCATCATTAAAGTGGAAAGAATTTCCATATTTCTTCCCCAATCCGTTTTCCAGATCATCCAAAAAAAACCGTCCGGTGATCTCAAAGGATTTTGATTTTGCATTATAATTGATTTCTACAGAACCTACATGATAAGGGTGAACCTCATCAACCTTTGTAAAGCTTTGAAAAAACAGCATCATCGAAAAAATAAAGGTGAGAAAAAATTTACCCTGCATTGATTTTATTTTTAAACAAATATAAAAAAAGCAGCAGTTATACAACCGCTGCCTTTTATAATGACCGTTATCCGGTTCTCTTTAATTATTCCTTAACTACTTTTTTAGTAATTTTTGTATTGTCGTTCAATATAATGGTAAACAGATACACACCTTTTACCAGCGATGAAACATCAATTTTACTTTCTGAATTGTTCACATGAGCTGTGCTGATCAATTTTCCTGAAGCATCATAAATAGTCACCGCAGCTTTAGAATACTTACCTAATCTTACATTAACAAAGTCTCTGGCAGGATTCGGGGTGATATTAACTTCTGAATTCAGCTTAACATCCACCGTACCCAATACAGCAGAGCTTGATTTTACAAAATATCCTCCAAAACCTGTAGTCTGGAAACTCACTTCCCAATATTGGTAGGTTTCATTCCAAATAATATCAGCCACATTGGGAGTTATAACCGTAGCCGAACCTCCGAAAGAAGCTGTAGTCCCTGTATTTCCCGTACTGGTTCCTGCAAATTTTTCAATTATAAGATTTACTTTGTTAGCATTATCCGTACCTGAAGTAGGTAATTTCACACTGTTTGTCAGGTTGTAGGTATCAAAATCTGCCTGCTTGAAATATAAAGTAACCTTCCCTGTAGCTATGGCAGCATCGGTAGCCGGATTGATCTCATATCTTCTTGAAACATAATTAGGCTGTGCATTATCTACCCAGACTTTTGAGGTGATATCTCCTGAAACAGTGCTGGCAGTTTCCTTTTCCACTCTCGTGATCAACTGACAGGTATTGGTAAAATAATTGTATCCTCCCGCTACCGTTGCTGTTTTATTCAGATTGACCGTAGCCAGATTTTTCACTTCAGCTACATTTTCATAAACCGTAGCTCTCATTTTAAGGTCAAAAGTTCTTGCCGTCCATGTAGTTCCGTTTTGTGAAGTTTTGCTTCGTCCACTCACTGCAACAGATTCATTTTTCATGGAAACTCTTCCGCTCAGTCCGTTAATGACAATATAAAAATCTTTGCCGGTCACCATTTGTACATTTAAGCTGGACAGATCTACATAGTTCCAGGTAAATCTCTGAACATCATTCACCCATGAAGAAACGGTTTTCGTTGCAATAATATCGCCCGGATTACCATTGGCATCTACTTTTCTTACCTGGATATCAACAGCCATATCAGCTGGAATGACAGATGTTCCTGTTGCAAATGACAAGGCCCCTAATTTTCCTGTTAACGTCGGTGTATATCGAACTGCGAAAGCTGTGTTATCAAAATAATTGTTATTTTCTGTATTGGCAACAATATAAGGTTCATCATAAGTCACTGTTTCAAAATTAGACTCTACACATCCCAATTCATCAGTAACCGCTTTATAAATATCTAATTTTCCGTAGCCCCATCTCGCATTCGGAATATTTCCTGTAGCTCCGTCTTTTCTTGCATTAGAAGTAAGGCGGCTTTTCACCTGTGCTGCAGTCAGGGCCGGATTAGCCTGAAGCAATAGCCCTACCGCCCCTGCCACTCCCGGCGAAGACATACTGGTTCCCTGATTTTTCACATAGAAATTGGTTCCGCTGATAATATCCGTTGCTCCAGGAGCAGAATCAACTGATCTTGAAGAAATCACATTCTGGCCTGAACCTGCAATATCCGGTTTTTGAAAACCATCCACTCTTGGTCCCTGCGCACTGAACGAGGAAATGGACTCCTGTGTCGTAGTTGTAGAATAACCACCTGCTGAAGAATACCAGCTTCCTCTTCCCATATATGAAGCTACGGTAATAGCATTGGATGCATTTCCCGGGCTTCCCACCACATACTCGTTGTCTCCATTTTGAAGTGAAGCCGCAACTCCTGTTCCCTTGCTGTATAACCAACCATGGGTAGTGATAGGTTGTGTTCCATTATTGGTAATTTCCAAAGTATAAGTTCCCTGACAATTCGCTGTGGAACCTGTATTTCTGCTGATCACCAACTGTACATAACGCTTGTTATTATCTGTACTCGAATAATTGTACATGGATGCGGTAAATCCTCCGCCTATTATGCTGTGTGGTGTATTGGTTCCAATGTTTTGTGTATATTGCTGTCCATCCGGAGCGGTCAGTTTAGCGGTAACTGCCGTGTCATTATTGGCATACATCAGAAATGCAAATACCGAAGCAGCAGACGTATTACTGCCTACCGTAAACGCATAAGACTGTGCAGCGCTCGGTTCTATATCTACTTTTCTGTGAAGATTGGCCCCGTAATCATTTCCTGCCGAAATCACGACGACTCTTCCCGGAGCTGCAATAGTAAAATTATTGACAGCCACTTCATGGGATGATGTTCCGTCATGTGCACTTCCCTGCCCTCCGATACTCATATTGACCACAATCGGTTTATTTAAAGCGGTGGCAACATTTTGAAAATAGGTTAAGGCATTGATTGTATTGGTTGTAGGAAAAGAACCGTTTCCTCCTTTTACAAAAACGATATCCGCTTCAGAAGAAAAACCTTTGTGTCTTTTATCTGCAAAGGCAGCCCCGTTTCCAGCGGCAGTTCCGGATACGTGTGTTCCGTGACCGTTGATATCATTTTCACGGACAAAACCTGCCGGAGTACCGTCCAGCTCATCTTCAATCTGGGTTCTTGTATATTCTACTCCTGTTGCAAATCCTGTTGGAGGCACTTCACTTCCCTGTGCGGTCAATGTCTGATCCCAGATGGATACAATTCTGCTTTTCGTCTGGTCAGCAGCTTTTCTGAAATCAGGATGTTTCCAATCTATCCCTGTATCATAAACTCCTACCAGAATTCCGGTTCCGTTGTAAGCGGTATTATTGAAAACACCGTCCTGCAAAAGACTTGCTCCGGACTGGGCTCTGCTCACATCATTATGAAGTTCGTCAAACGTGGGTGCCATTACGGAAGTTACATAGGAAAGCTGCGTGAGCTTTTCAATATCTTCGATGGTCACCAGAGCAGTTGCAAAACCAGGTAACTGACTTTGTACTAAAAACCCGTCAGCTTTCAGTTTTTCCGGGGTTTTTGTATAAATAATGCATGAATACATGGTTTGTGCTCCTTTAGAAGTCACCACCAGATGTTTATCCAGTTTCATATCATCCCGTTCCATATCTTTTATGGCGTTTCCTCTGGATAGAATCTCCTTGTTTTTTACCAGAATATCAAACCGGGAATCTAATTTCTGCACCTGTCCATAAAAAGCATACGAATACAATCCTAAAAAAGCAGCGGTAGCGTTTCTCAGAAACTTCGCTCCTCCATTCGGAATGTTTACTTTTGTAAGAAATAATTTTTTAAAACGCATATTTAAGTTTTTTTAACATTACAATTATACAATATTTATATCATAAACAATATCGCTAAAACATCAATATTATTCATAAAAACAAAAATATTAAGTAAAATAATTCACTATATCGTTCCGAAAAACAGAAAATCACATATTCTACTCTCTTCTTAAATAAATTATATTCTCAATCACCCATTTAAAAAAAAATTCCTTTAAAAAACCATCAATAACAAAAAAAACAATAAACATTACTCAAAATGCAGGATTTTCTTTTCTATTTACACCTTGGCTGGGAACATATCATTTCTCTGGATGCTCTGGACCATCAACTGTTTGTTTTAGCCCTGATCGCCGTATATTCTTACACCGACTGGAAAAAAATACTGATCCTTGTGACAGCTTTTACCATTGGCCACTCCATTACCCTTGCACTAAGCATTCTTGATGTTTTCAGAGTTCCTTCAGCGTGGGTGGAGTTTTTAATTCCGCTGACGATTGTCCTTACCTCTCTGGATAATATCCTGATGAAAAATAAAAAGCAGACCCTGATGCGCGCCAATTATTATCTCGCCCTGATTTTCGGATTGATCCACGGAATGGGTTTCGCCAATACAGCAAGGGTAATGATTGCTAAAAGTCAAGGTATCGCTGTTCCGTTATTAGGATTCAATATTGGGCTGGAACTTGGGCAAATCGTTATTGTATTGGGTATTCTTATCCTTTTATTTATCCTGCTGAAAATCTTTAAGGTCAACAAAAAAGACTGGATCCTGTTTGTATCTTCGGGAGTATTGGCACTGGCTTTAAAAATGACTTTGGAAAGACTTCCGTTTTAACTTTGAAACATATTCAATTTTTCAACTACTTATTATTATCTTTGATAATTATTAAATCATTTCGGTAATGAAACTAAAAACAGTTCTACTTTCATTTTCTGTATTTGCCTATACAGGTTTCACCGCACAAAATATCCAGAACAATCCTGGAAGCAACCACGGGAACAGATTCGAGCAGCTGGGAACTATTCTCCCGACTCCCAATATTTACAGAACGGCTTCGGGATCTCCCGGCCATGGTTATTGGCAGAACAAGGCTGACTATGATATCACGGCTTACCTTGACGAAGACAAAAGAAATCTGAAAGGTTCCGAAACCATTACCTATTACAACAATTCTCCGGATGATCTGGATTACATCTGGCTTCAGCTTGACGAAAATGAACAATCCACTGTTAAAAACGCAGGTTTTCAGTTTCCATCTACCCTTCCCGCTTCTTCCAACGATCAACAGCTGAAGGCTACTGACCTGCCGGAAAAAGACAACGGCTATGGCGTCAATCTGGAAAAGGTAACGGATGCTTCAGGAAATCCTCTGAAATATACAGTCAACAAGACGATGATGCGTATTGATCTGCCGAAGGTTTTAAAGAAAAGAGAAAAACTGGTCTTCAAAGTAGACTGGAATTATAATATCCCGAACAGAATAAAAATGGGCGGCCGCGGCGGTTATGAAAATTTCGCTGAAGACGGCAATGACCTGTACACGATAACGCAATGGTATCCGAGAATGTGTGTATACAGTGATTTTCACGGATGGCAAAACCACCAGTTCACAGGACGTGGCGAATTTGCATTGGTATTCGGAAATTTCAAAGTTTCGATGAATGTGCCTGCCGATCATATCATAGGCGGAACCGGCGAATGTAAAAACTACGATCAGGTTTTAACATCGGATCAAATGGCCAGATACCGAAAGGCTGAAAGCGCTGCTGAACCGATTGAAATTGTAACGCTGGATGAAGCTAAGAAAGCAGAGAAAAATCATTCAAAGCAGAGAAAAACATGGAATTTTGAAGCCAATGATGTAAGAGATTTCGCATGGACCTCATCCAGAAAATTTGTCTGGGACGGAATGCGTGTTACGATTCCTGAAAACAATAATAAAGTAATGGCGATGAGTTTCTATCCAAAGGAAGCTTACGAACTTTACAGAAAATATTCAACAAAAGCAGTTGCTCATACGATCAAAACTTATTCTGAATTCACAATTCCTTATCCATATCCTGTAGCACAATCTGTAGAAGCAGCCAACGGAATGGAATACCCGATGATCTGTTTTAATTTCGGTAGAACGGAAAAAGACGGAACGTATTCTGAAGGAACCAAGAACGGAATGATCGGAGTGGTGATCCACGAGGTGGGACATAATTTCTTTCCGATGATCATCAACTCTGATGAAAGACAGTGGAGCTGGATGGATGAAGGTTTAAATACCTTTACGGAATATCTTACGGAAGAAAAGTGGGACAATAAATTCCCTTCCAAAAGAGGTCCGGCATGGACGATCACCGATTATATGAAGCTGCCGAAAGATCAGTTGGAACCTATTATGAGTAATTCTGAAAACATAATTCAGTTTGGTCCGAACGCGTACTCAAAACCGGCTACCGGACTGAATATTCTTCGTGAGACGATCATGGGAAGAGAACTTTTTGACAAAGCTTATAAAACTTATGCTAAAAGATGGGCCTTCAAACACCCGGAACCTGCAGATTTCTTCCGTACGATGGAAGACGCCAGCGGTGAGGATCTTGACTGGTTCTGGAGAGGATGGTTCTACGGAACAGATCCTGTAGATATTGCCATTGATAAAGTAACTGTGGCAGTTCCGGATCTCAATACACCACCAAAAGAAGCCAAAGAAACAAAGTATAAAGTGGAAAAACCGCTCCAGAATGATTTTGAAGATATTTCTAAAATCAGAAATAAAGAAGATAAGAACATCACGTTCTATGTAGATAAAGATAAAGAGCTACAGGATTTCTATTATCGATATGACCGAGGTCAGGAGAAATTTGACATTGAAAAAGAATACACAGTAAAAACAGAAGCCGGTCTTCCTCTGGATCCTAAGGATAAAGAGAAATTCAAAAACCTTACAGGCTACCAGATCGATTTTGTGAATAAAGGCGGACTGGTAATGCCAATCATCCTTGAATTCACTTTTGAAGACGGATCCAAACTATACGACAAATCATCTGCACAGATCTGGAGACAGAATGAGCAGAAGGTTTCAAAGACTTATTATTTTGACAAAAAGATCAAGTCGATTCAGCTAGACCCGATGAGAGAAACGGCGGATATTAATACTTCCAATAATTTATGGAGCAGTTCCGGTACGGATACTCAGGTTTCCAAATTCCAATTGTTTAAACAGAAACAGGGAGGCGGCCCGGTAAGAGGTGGCGCCAATGGAAAAGTAAACCCGATGCAGGCTGGGGGAAAGAAATCATAAAAATTATAAAGGTTGTTTCAAATTTGAGACAACCTTTTTTCTTTTAATGCGACAGATTTATGATTTGGCTAAAGCCAATGCTGAACGTTATTAAATGTTAGGTGGGCTAAAGCCCACCCCTATTGAATTTTTTAAATGCTATATCGAAAAAATCCCTGTGATCCGTTTGATTTTCGGGGGCTAAGCGGGCTAAAGCCCGCTCCTATTGAATTTTATTTTTTCCGTAACTAAAAATCTGTGTAATCCGTGCGATCTGTGGGAATTAAGCGGGCTAAAGCCCGCTCCTATTGAATTTTGATAATCGCATTCTGAAATCTGCATAATCGGTGAAATCTGCGAGAGATTTTTAAACGAAAAGTATTAATTCAAATAAGACTTTAAAGAATTTTTATACGTTCTCCCCAACGGAAGCTTCTCCCCGTCTTTGAGATACACATTCGCCGTATCGTACGAACTGATATGGGAAGAAAGAACGATATACGATTTGTGGATTCTGATAAAGCCCAGGTTTTGAAATTTCTCTTCAAAATTGGACATCCGCTCAAGAATCATGTACTTTTTCAGATGGGTCACCAGAATGATATATTCCCCAAATCCCTGTACCCAACGTACATCATCCAGAAGAACCTTGTGCATTACGTAATTGGATTTGAACATGATGAAATCTTCTTTCTTCTGCTGTTCCGTAGAATTTTTGAACTGCAGGAAATCTTTTGCTTTATTAATTGCCTTTCTGAATGTTTCAAAATCGACAGGCTTTACAAGATAATGAACAACATCCAGTTCAAAAGCCTTGACCGCGTACTGAGTTTCTAAGGTTAGAAATATGCACAATGGTTTGTAAGGAAGCTGATGCAGGAGCTCAATTCCGTTGATGTAGGGCATATTGATATCCAGAATCACCAGGTCTACTGTGTTCTGTTTAAGATACTCCAATGCTTCTTCCGGATCCTGAAAAACCTTCAGCAGATCCACATCTTCCATCTGCCCGCAGTACTTCTGGATAAGCTGGAGCGCCGGATATTCATCATCTACACTTACAATCGTCAGATTAGCCATTACAGTTTAATTTTTAAAATAGTCTGATAGTTGTTGTTTTCTGCGGGCTCGGATATAAAAGTATATTTTCCCGCATAGTTTTTTTCCAGAATATTGATGACCGCTTCATTTCCTAAGCCGCTGTCACTCATATTTCCGACAAGATTTTTTTTCTTCGAAACAGAATTTTGGATCTCAAACAAAAGTTCCTGATCCTGTATTTTATAGCTGATATTGATATACGTCTCTGCCTCTATTCCCACCGCAGAATGCTTTAATGCATTTTCAAATAAGGTAAGGCATACAGAAGGCGGAATATCGATTAATTCCAGGGTTTCTTCATCCTGAATATCGAAATTAATGTTCAACACATTATTATACTTTAACTGATATAAGCCTGCCAGAGATTTAATAGATGAGAATTCCTGCGCCATTGAAATCTTTTCTTTGCTGGTATCGTAAATCACATACTGAAGCAGTTTACTGAGCTGCAATATAGATTCTGAAGTATTTTCTGAGGGCTGAAAACTTTTGGAGTAAATATTATTAAGCGTATTCAACAGAAAATGGGGATTCATTTTAGATTTAAGCAAATCTAAGTACAGCTGGTCTTTTTCTTCCCCCAGATCTTTAAAATCCTGTTCGATAAGAAATTTATCCTTGGTAATGCCTAGAAATGAAGCTACAAGAATCACAATTCCTTGCGCTGTATACACATTGTAGAGGAATTTGGTATTGGAAAGCGTTTCATTAAAATTCATATGAAACACCGCCGGCTGTAGCAAAATTCTAAAAAGACTCGAGACCAGAAAACTGATCAGTGCATAGAGAATGAACTCGGGATATTTATTGGAAAGATAGAATTCCGGGACCAGATAAAAATAGACCAGACTGTAAATTCCGACATTAAAAATAATGACTGATAAAACACTCCAGATAAGTTCCGGAACGTCCAAAAAGTAGTTTTCAGTAAAAAAAGTGATGACCACGAAGATCAAAAGGAAAAAAATATGCTGAAACTTCAACAAAAATCCCCAATGATATTCCATCAGTCTTTTCAACACTTTTGCATTAAACAAAATCCTGAAAACCAATAATATAAATACAATATTTATAATTAAAAACATCTAAAAAATCCAAATTTCAATCTTTCAAATATACCATCTTTTTTACCCCATCGTGCAGTTCACTGATAAAAACTGTCATTGATTGAAAAATAAATCTGCGGCTGGTTCTTATAAATATATTTGAGACATCAGGATATTAACTCAATATTACATGAAAATTAAATTCAGATTAATCATCATTTTGCTGCTGGGGATGATCCGGCTCGCCAACGCGCAAAGCCGCGACAACTACAATATGTGGTTCCAGTATCTGATGTCCGCAAGACTCACCGACAAAAGTACACTGACTGCCCTTTCGCAGTACCGTTCTTTTGATCTCGCGTATGATACAAGGCTTTTTCTGGTTTCCACCTATGTAGATTATGAAGTAGCCAATGAAGTGAAACCCGCTGCCGGATTCATGTTTCTGGTTCTGGATTCTTATAAATCTGACAATTCAAAAAAAGAGCGCTATGAGAAAAGGCCTTTCCAGCAAGTGACATTGGGAGGCAATATCGGAAGAACGTCCGTCTCACATCGTTTCCGGGTGGAAGAGCGTTTCATCAGCAACCCGGATGAATTCATCGTCAGACTCCGCTATCTGATTTCCCTGAGAATTCCTTTTAACAGAAAGGGAGAAAAAGAAAAACTGTACGGCATCCTGAAAAATGAATTGAGGATGAATGTGGTGAAGGAAGATCCGTTTGACAGTAACCGTATAACAGCGGGACTTGGAATGAAAGTCGGCAAAAACTCAGCGATTGAAGTCGCTTTCATCAATCAGCTGGAAACCGGATCTACAAGTAATTACGGCTACATCGGCTACAGAAACAGTTTCGACTGGAGAAAGAAAAACAAAAATAAATAACTATAAATCAAATCATCTATGCTTACATTCCTTGGATTCGTCATGATTCTGATCTTCATGGTTCTGATCATGAACAAAAAAATGACTCCGCTTACGGCATTGGTCATCGTCCCTGTAACCGTAGCTCTTTTTGCAGGCTTCGGTCCTGAACTGGGAGAAATGATGAAAAACGGGGTCAAAGAAATAGCGCTGACCGGCGTTATGCTGATCTTCGCCATCCTGTATTTCAGTTTAATGATCGACACGGGACTTTTTGAACCTTTGGTCAATATCATTTTAAAAGCAGTTGGAGATAATCCCATCAAAACAACGATAGGAACAGCCATTCTTACTGCCTTGGTTTCCCTGGACGGCGATGGTTCTTCCACCTATTTAATTGTGGTCGCTGCCATGCTTCCGCTTTATAAAAAACAAGGCATGAATCCACTGATCCTGACTTGCATCATTATGCTGGCAGGACAAATCATGAATATTCTCCCGTGGGGCGGTCCTACAGCAAGGGTTATGAGTTCCCTGAAACTGGGACACACAGAAATTTTTGTTCCTATGATCCCGATTATGGCTATTGGTATTCTGTGGGTGATATTCGTTGCCTACATTTTAGGACGAAGAGAAAAAATAAGAATTGCCAAGCATGGAAAATTCACCAATTATAACACGAATGACATTATCGGCGAAGTAGATCTTAAGCTTAGACGTCCGAAATTGATCCTGATTAATCTGGCTCTTACCATCACTCTTTTGGTGGTGATGATTCTGGACCTTGTTCCGTTGGGAATTGCTTTTATGATTGCTTTCTGTATTGCTTCCATTATCAATTATCCTAAATTAAAAGACCAGCAGAAAATTATTTCCAAACATGCGGGGAATGCTTTGTCTGTAGCAGGAATGATCTTCGGAGCAGGAATCTTTACAGGAATTCTGAATGGTTCCGGCATTATGCAGGCGATGGGAAACAGTATGATTGAAATCGTTCCGAAAAGCTGGGGCGGTTATCTGAATATTGTGACGGCGGCTTTCAGTATTCCGCTGACTTTTTTCCTTTCGAATGATGCTTATTATTTTGGAATACTCCCGATTATTGTTGCTACGGGGCATCAGCTAGGTATTTCTCCGGAAATCCTTGGAAGAGCGAGCCTTATCGGACAGGGTTCACACCTTCTGAGTCCGCTGGTTCCATCTACTTATTTATTGGTATCGCTGGCAGGTGTAGAATTTTCAGACCATTTGAAATATACGCTGAAATGGGCATTGGGATCTTCTCTTGTCATGTTGATCGCTGCATTGATTTTGGGTGTAATTTAACCTGATTTGTTAAAAGGATGGAAGCTGGAAGAGGGAGGATGGAAGTTAATATTAGACACCATTATAAAATTAATGGATAGGTTTTAAAGATTAATAAACAGGATTTAAAAATCAATAAAAACAGGCTAGAAGTTATTATTTTCCTCTTCAATAACTTCCATCTTCAACCTTCCATCTTCCCGACCCAATTATTCTATTTCAGATGTAAAAAAAACAACAGATCTTTGTACGGAAAGTATATTTTATTCAGATGAACCTTTTTGAAACCAAAAAAACATTCACGGGAAGATATTTAAAAAATCTCACCTTATATGTATTTGCCGCCATTCTCGGTGGAGTGCTCACAGGACATTATGCGCCTGAGGCAAGCATTCAGCTGGGAATGGTAAGCCGGTATTTCTTTTTGGTTCTGGAAATGCTGATCCTTCCGATTATCTTTATGGCGATCATGTATGGAATCTGCCAGCTGTCAGGAATCAGAAATGCAAGCCGTATTGTTTGGAAGACTATTCTGTATTTTCTGATCATCAGTTCGGTCGCTATTATTTTAGGATTTATCTTTGGATTTGCTGTAAAACCAGGCGCTGATACGGGAATTGATACTGCAAAAATCAGCAGGACTCTTCCTAAAACATTTGAAATCAACGACAGCACTTTATCCGGAAGCCTGTATCTCAACAGACACGGACTTTTTCTGATTGTTTCCATTGTAGCCGGGATTCTCATGAATCTTTCCGGGGCAAGAGAAAAATTCCTGAACATACTGGACAAGGGTCTTAAGATTTTCTATACGGTCATTAAATACCTCTACATTATCCTTCCGGTCATTATTTTCTGCAATATCGCCTATGGGGTTGCGGTTTATGGGATCAATACTCTTTTGCCCCTCAGTAAAGTGGTGGCTACGGTTTATCTGGCTGATATCGTTTTTATCTTTGGAATTCTGGGGATTGTCGCGTACCTGTTCAAAATCCGGTTGTGGAAATTCTTGCTTGATTTAAAGGAAGAAATCATCCTCGTAGTCACTACATCCTCCTCTAAAACAGCCTTCCCGCTGATCTTTGAAAAAATGGAATCCGAAGGATACAGCAGAAAAATTTTAAGGTTTGTGATTCCTTTGGGGTATAATTTCAATCTTTCCGGGGCGTGTATTTACATTTCCGTGACGTGTTGCTTTCTCATTCAGTTTTATAATATTTCATTAACCGTTAGTGATTATCTCTGGCTTTTCGTCATTATTTCCGTGACTTCGAAAACGGCATCGGGAGTTCCGGGATCAGGATTTCTTGCTTTAATTTTTACGTTGAATAGATTTGGAAAGATTCCACTAACGGATATTGCCCTTCTTTACAGTGTAGACCGTTTTATGAATGAGGCAAGATCTGTCACCAACTTTATCAGTATTGCGATTTCCGGAGCTGTGATTTCTAAGATTAACCAGTCTTCAAAAAATAATGTAGGCTAATTAGTTTCTGTATAAAGCCATCTTATTGAATTTACTTAAAACATTATCATTCAACATTTTCCTATTCATATTCTATATTTTTTGTTAATTTAGTTTTACAGAAAAACCAGACTGATTTAATAAAATTAAACAAGAAATCATGAAAAGTATACTTCTAACTCTCATTATTTTCCTTTCGGGATTTAGCCTGACGTATTCACAAAATAAAACTGAAACGGAGAAACATAAAGTTGAGCTTCGAAAAGTATTGGATACTTTTATGTCCAGCTTAAAAGCAAAAGACAGTACGAGTCTTTATAATTTGTTTTATGACGGACCTGTCACCTGGGTCGGCGTTTATAAGGATAAAACCCAGCAGAAAAGAATTGAGAAAGACCCGAAGTCTTTAGATCATAAATTAGCAGATTATAAATCCTGGTTCAGAAGCACAACCAAAGGATCTGTGAAAGAAGAAAAATTTTCTAATGTGAATATTGATACCGACGGCAGCATAGCTTCAGTAACCTTTGATTTCAGTTTCTTGGCAGGCGGAAAGAAAGGTTTATGGGGAAAAGAATCCTGGGGACTGGTGAAAATTAAAAATGAATGGAAGATCACGAGCGTGATATTTTCAATGGAGCAGGAAAGTATTTCTCCCGAACCTCAAAGAGAAGAGTAAAGCTGTAACTTTTTGAAAATGAGTAACACTTATTATTAAAAAAAATCATGAGAACATTTCTTATCCTTTTATTAGTAAGCAGCGTTCATTTATTTTCACAGAAACTGCTTACTCCAGCCAACAGCACTATTGATCCTAAACTGATCAAAGATGAAACCTCGGAAGCGATTTGGTATGCCGACAACGCAGGAACAAAAATCGAAATTGGAAGCATCATTACCGAGCTTAAAAAATTAAACAAAACGGATCTTCTCATCAGAACCACTGTAAAACTAAAGCAGGCTCCTGATGCCAAGTGGACGGATTCTACCATCGTAAAAACAGCTAATTTCGAACCGGTTTATCATTCTTCTTTCAATATGATGAGGGATATGGTGCTCAAATCGGGCAAAACGAAAGTAACCGGGTATTATCTCAATAAAAAATCTCAGGAGAAACACAGTATCGATATTCCGGCAGCGAATTATTTCGACAGCAGCAGTTATCCTATGATGATCCGCTTTTCTCCACTTAAAGAAAATGATACCGCCGACCTTTCCATTTTCGATTATAATCCGGATGCAAAACAGGGACTTATAAAAGCCTACATACTGGAAGTGAAGAAAACCGATTACGACGGGAAAAAAGTATGGGCAGTAAAAACAACGGATGATATCAGAGATAAAACAACATTCGTCACCTATTATATTGATCCCGAAACCCGGAAAATTCTGAAACAGGATATGGATCTCGGCGGAAGAAAAATGACACTCGAAACCATCAAATAAAAATCACTAAAGTTTACTGTAATGGTAAACTTTTTCTTTTTAATGATCAATCCAAATGATAAAACCTTCGTACTTCCCTGTTACAACACAACATTTAAACAACTGATAATCAAAATACAAACATCAATAATAAATCTACATACAGTGTATTATGTAATGATATTTTTTTTATCTTTGAATTAACACTTACCACACCAAATCGTCAAAAATCCTGATTGACCCTAAATGTTCAGGAATGTAAAACAAATTAAATATTAATCTATGAAAAATGCTAAATCATTAAGCAGAGACGCGCAAAAATCTATCATCGGAGGTGCGGCGAGACTTGTTTGTTGCGAGCGCGACGATCAGGGAAAATGTACTTTATGGATCGGGCCTGGACAGCACTGCCCTTAATTCAATGAATAAGTAGAGTTAAATACAAAAGCCGGAAGTTTCCGGCTTTACTTTTTTATTTTTCTGCCAAATTTTCACACTTGAAATTAAAACTCTGCCATTTCATCCACAGGGACCTCATGGCATACATTTAGAGAATTATAATGGAGAATTAATTAAAAAATAAAATATATTATGTCAGTAAACTTTAAACCATTAGCAGACAGAGTTCTTATCGAGCCTATCGCTGCAGAAACTAAAACAGCTTCAGGTATTATTATTCCGGACACTGCGAAGGAAAAGCCGCAGGAAGGTACTGTAGTAGCAGTAGGTCCAGGAAAAAAAGATGAGCCTACAACTGTTCAGGTAGGTGACAAAGTTCTTTACGGAAAATATTCAGGTTCTGAATTAAAATTAGACGGGAAAGATTTCTTAATCGTTAAGGAAGGAGATTTACTTGGAGTAATTGGATAGCTTCTAGCTATTGGCTTTTGGCTAATGGCGTTTCTGCATATAAATTAGTATATGAGAGATTTTAAAAAATTTGAAGTTTGGCAATTAAGTCATCAGTTGACTTTAAAAATTTATGCTTCAACCAGAAATTTCCCTAAGGAAGAAGTTTTTGGACTTACCTCTCAAATCAGAAGATCGTTTGCTTCAATTGGATATAATATTTCAGAAGGAAGTGGTAGAAATTCAGATAAAGAATTTGCTAATTTTATCAATATTGCTTTAGGATCGTCTAATGAAGCTGAAAACCAATTAATTCTTGCTAAAGATTTACGATATATTAATGAAGATGATTATCAGATTTTTTTAGATGAATTAACAACATTAAAAAAGAAGCTTGTCACATTATGGAACAGGCTAAAGGTAAATTAAAAAATCAAACATAAACTTGCGACTAGGTTAAAGCTAATAGCTAAAAGCCAGTCGCCAAAAGCTTAAATAAAATGGCAAAAGAAATAAAATTCGATATTGAATCAAGAGACGCTTTAAAAAGAGGGGTTGATGCATTGGCTAATGCGGTAAAAGTAACGTTAGGACCAAAAGGTAGAAACGTAGTGATTGAGAAATCTTTCGGAGCTCCTCACGTAACTAAGGACGGTGTTTCTGTAGCAAAAGAAATCGAACTTGAAGACAGAGTAGAAAATATGGGTGCGCAAATGGTAAAAGAAGTTGCGTCCAAAACTAATGATATCGCAGGAGACGGTACTACTACCGCTACTGTATTGGCACAGGCTATCGTAAGAGAAGGTCTTAAGAATGTAGCTGCGGGTGCCAACCCAATGGATTTAAAAAGAGGTATCGACAAAGCAGTAACAGCTGTTGTTGCAAGTCTTAAAGCTCAGTCTAAAGAAGTTGGAGATTCTAAAGAAATGGTAAAGCAGGTAGCTTCCGTTTCTGCAAACAACGACGAAACGATCGGATCTCTGATCGCTGAAGCTTTCGGAAAAGTAGGTAAAGAAGGGGTAATCACTGTGGAAGAAGCTAAAGGTATCGATACAACAGTAGACGTTGTAGAAGGTATGCAATTCGACAGAGGATACCAGTCTCCTTACTTCGTGACTAACCCTGAGAAAATGGTAGCTGAAGTAGAAAACCCTTATATCCTTTTAGTAGAGAAGAAAATCTCTTCAATGAAAGAATTGCTTCCAGTTCTTGAGCCTATCGCACAAAGCGGAAAATCTCTGTTAATTATTTCTGAAGAAGTTGAAGGTGAAGCTTTAGCTACTTTGGTGGTAAACAAATTAAGAGGTTCTCTTAAAATTGCTGCTGTAAAAGCTCCAGGATTCGGAGATAGAAGAAAAGCAATGTTGGAAGATATCGCGATCCTTACAGGTGGACAGGTGATTTCTGAGGAGCAAGGTTTCACTATGGAAAACATCTCTTTAGATATGCTTGGAACTGCTGAGAAAGTAACCATCGATAAAGATAACACGACGATCGTAAACGGTGGTGGTGATGAAGCTAAAATCAAAGGAAGAGTAGCTCAGATCAAAGCTCAGATGGAAACATCTACTTCTGATTACGATAAAGAAAAACTACAGGAGAGATTGGCTAAATTAGCTGGTGGTGTTGCCGTACTTTACGTAGGTGCAGCTTCTGAAGTTGAAATGAAGGAGAAAAAAGACAGAGTAGATGATGCCCTTCACGCTACAAGAGCAGCTGTTGAAGAAGGTATCGTTGCCGGAGGTGGTGTTGCTTTGGTAAGAGCGATCACTGCTTTGGAAAACCTTACAGGAATCAATTCTGACGAAACTACAGGGATCAAAATCGTTAAAAGAGCGATCGAAGAGCCATTAAGACAAATCGTTGCTAACGCAGGTGGTGAAGGTTCTGTAATCGTAGCGAAAGTTGCGGAAGGTACAGGAGATTTCGGATACAATGCTAAAACTGACGAGTATGTAAACATGCTTGAAGCAGGTATCATTGACCCTACGAAAGTAACAAGAGTTGCCCTTGAAAATGCAGCTTCTGTTTCTGGAATGCTTCTTACTACTGAATGTGTTATCACTGAAGTGAAAAGCGCTGAACCTGCTATGCCAATGGGAGGTGGAATGCCGGGAATGATGTAGTAGTGTAAGCTTACAACAATATATAAAAAACCGCTCTATTTTTATAGAGCGGTTTTTTATTGTGTATTTTGGTTGACCATTCTGTAATAAATATTATTTTGGCAAATTAAAACAATTTATAAATTTGCAAACCATATAAATTATTGAAGTCGTTTAGTAAAAACGAAATCCTATAAAAAATATTAAAAATGAATACAGGGAAATAAGCTGAACAGACACCCCACAACAGTAGTAAGCATTCAATGAAACTTAAAACTATGACCAGACAATTAAAGCTGGCAATTGTACTACTTGTAACAGTTGCAAGCATGGGTCTAAATGCCCAAAAGAAGACAACTGCAAAATCTACCAAACCATCCACTGAAAACAAAACCGCAAAACCCACCAAACAGGAAACCATGGATTGGATTGCAGGAAAATTGAAAGAAAATTTAGCCACCTATAATGACCGAACTTTTGTTTCTTATCAAGACGGGATTTTTGTTTATAGAAGCCAATATGCTGGGCCTAGTAAATTTTGTGAATATAGCTATGACTTGAATAAGGTTACTGGAATGAAGAATGAATACTCTGATTTTTTTGTTTCGGGAAATAAACAACTTTTTGCTCACTGTGATTATGACAGGGCAGGCGAAGGAAATTATTACAACTATATTTCTATAAGTGGACCCAACTATAATAAGTATAGATCACCTTTTAACTTCGGTACAGACCAAGCTTTAGTTGAAAGATTAGAAAAAGCATTTCAAACATTAGTTGAATACAATTCAACGAAAAAAGGTGCTGATGAAAAATTTTAATTCTAAGCAAATGAATATACTAACCGCTCTATTTTTTCAGGGCGGTTTTTTTCCGACTAATAAAAGGAAGTCAATAAAACAATGAATCAGAAAAAGCTACTGGCGGTGCAGTTCAACAGCAGTCTCACGCAATTACGAATTTTGTATTGAATTCATCTTTCCGTCTCGCAAGAAGTTTTATCTTTAGCCAAAAATATAAACTATCGAAGTTCGCAGCTGCATCAAGCGGTGGCACGGTGTACACCCTTTCAAGAGACAGAAATAACTGATCAATATTTGGTGGCAATTTTGAAGAACGACAACGATAAAAAAACTAATATTAAACTAAAACCATGACCTTCATTAAAACAATTTTCACATTTCTAATTACATTTTTATCAGTAACAACAACCTTTGGACAAACATCTAAACACAAAACCAAAATTCTATTAATCGGGACCATTCACTTCGAAACACCACATTTAGATACGTATGAATTAAAGACTGACGATTTTTTAGCTCCGAAGAGACAGAAGGAACTGGAAGAACTGACCGAGATTTTAAAACGGACCAATGCTGACAAAGTGATGATAGAAAAACCCTTGAATCAACAAAAGCAAGTAGATAGTCTGTATAATGCATATTCCCAAAACAAGTACAAATTAACCGTTTCTGAACGGGAACAAATTGGTTTTAGATTAGCTAAAAAATTAAATTTAAAACATATCAATTGTGTAGATATTTTTTATGGAATGAAACATGACAGTTTGGTTTCTGTTACGGCTAAAGAAAAAAATCAGTTATATATTTTAAATGATTTAGGGACTACTGCGAATAACTTTATGCGTGAAATCGATGGTGTGACAAAACAAAATTCAATATCCGGAATATTAAAATACATCAACACAAAAGAACTTTTGCAGAAAAATTTATCACTGTACTTAAAATATTATGCAAAAATTGGTGCTGGAGAGAATTACATTGGTGCAGAATCTGTGTCTGATTGGTATTTGAGGAATTTGGCCGTTTACGCTAATATCATTACTCAAATCAAACCCACTGACAAATACGTTGTCCTCCTATTTGGACAGGGACATATTCCTATATTAAAACACCTGCTGCAAAATAATGACGACTTTGAACTGGTTGAATTAAATACCGTACTAAAATAACTACCCCCAACAATTAGAATTATAAAACTAAAACATGCAAGACGAAATTATAAAACACTCAAAAAAAATACAATCTGCTATGAACAATAAAGAACATTCATTGAAAGAAAAAGTAAAAGAAGTACTTACTGAAATTTTCATTATTGTATTTGCTGTAACCCTTTCAATTTGGTTACACAGTTGGAGTGAGCACAGACATCAACAACAAGAGGCATCCGTGTTTCTTGGTAATTTAAAGAATGATCTGGAGAATGACATAAAAAATATCGACATTGAAAGGAAAGCCTACCAAGAGTCAAACATAGGGTATGAAAAAATTTTAGCATTAACGCCTCTCCAACTTGACAGTATTTATAAGTCCAACAATAAAGTTAATTTCCCAATTTATTCCCATGGACCCAAAATGAATATTGGTAATTATGAAGGTTTTAAATCAAGCGGTAAAATTGGCTACATTGAAAACGAAAAATTAAAACAGAAAATCTTAAATTATTACCAAATATATGTACCGGCAATTAACGAAGTTGATAAAATGTACAATGATTTTCTGTTTAAGAGTTTTGATAAAATGATAGAAAATGCAGATCAACCGGAAGAAAAATCATATTCAGACCCCAAATTTAAAAAGACCGTTGAATTTCTTGTCAGACTGGGTAAGAATAACATTAGGGTTTATGACCAAAATACAAAACCCGAAGCCATTGAACTTATTAAAGAAATTGAAAAAGAGATGCATAAATAAAAAAGAGAAAGTAACAAGAGTTACCCTTGAAAATACAGCTCCTGTTTCTGAATGCTTCTTACTATTGAATGTGTAATCACTGAAGTGAAGAGCGCTGAACCTGCTATGCCAATGGGAGGTGGAATACCTGGAATGATGTAACGGTCAGCGACCGAGGCAAATTAATATACTAACCGTTCTATTTTATAGGGCGGTTTTTTTATGTATTAACTGTTTGAAAAAGGGAGAGGTCTTCAAATTAAGAAAGGGCTTTATATTTTATTATTTCACCACTAGTAGAAATACCTACATTCTTTTTGGGTAATAAATACGGTATTATAAGCGCTTACATTCCCTTAATTTTACAGATACAATAAAGAAATTCTTTTCTTAAACAGGTAAACCGAAAACTGTAGAGAGTAGGTAAAAAGTATTAAAACTCAATTATTATGGCAGGAGATGATAGCAGGATACATGGCTACAATGCCGTTTATCGCGTGCAACAGCCCCTTAAGTTTCACTCTTTTGAGCTGGATAGTAAGAACAAACCAAAAAATTTTATCTACCAAAAGATAACCGTTGATGGGCCCGGTGCTTTAGTTGATGATCATCAAGGACATATTGTACCCCAAAATACACTCAATCTTGTATTAAATCCTCTTATGAAGGATATGGCAACAAATTGTAATAATACTTCCCAGGTTGAAAATTTTATTAAGAATTCATGGATGCAGTCTGTTTATGATTATGGGAAAAAAATTGGTGCCCCCATGTTTATTTTTGATGATCATGATCCTGAAACTAAAGTAGGAGGTTTTTTCTCCATTGTGACCTGGAACCCGGTTAATATTTGCAGAGCCCCTGAAGATAAAAACAGAGGTGGCGTCCCTGGTGAAACTATCGATAATCAGGTTGAGCAATATCTTGCTAACCATCAGGCAGATCAAGGGGTTAATGCAGCATGGCTTTCAAGTTTGCAGTCTCTTATGAAGGATAGTAAAAATGTAGAGAAAATAAAAGATTATATTACGAAATGCTCCGATACCCTATCAGGACAGGTAAATAAAGGTATTGGCTATTATGCATTTCCCTGGAAATATGCTGGAAAAGTTTTAAGTCCGAAATAGACATTACAAATTTTATATCTGGAATGCTTCTTACGAGTGAATGTGTCATCACTGAAGTGAAGAGCGCTGAACCTGCTATGCCAATGGGAGGTGGAATGCCGGGAATCATGTAGCAGCGTGTCGCTGAGACAATTTAATATATCAACTGTTCTATTTTTATAGGGCGGTTTTTTTGTTTATTATATTTAAAAAGATTTATATAATATGGTTTTCCGTAAGGAACTTTTGTTTTAAAATTTTAATTTCGTAAAAACTTATAAAGAAATCATTCTAAAGCTTTTATCTTAAAACCTGATAATCAACAGACTGCCTTAAAAAAAACTATCAAAAAGTCTACAGAAAAAATTAATTCAATGAAAATTTGTCACATTATAGGTAAAAAAAAAGACCATTTTAGAAATAATCAATAATGGAATAAAAATTGAGAATACTAAAATGGTAATGAATTGAATACCTTTAAATTTCTGATATCCGAATTGAGACCTCAAATATAGGAAAATTTATAAAACTTCAATCACCGAGAAATCTCACTCGGATTGTTGAGTATAAAATATATCTTATGAAAGATACATTGTACTATTTAAGTTATGATTTGATCAAAAATAAAGATTATCAAACTTTGTACGCCGAATTACAAAAATATGGAGCAAAAAGAGTTTTAGAATCTGTTTGGTGTTTTAAATATTTTGACAATAGCACTGAGGCCTTGAGAGATCATTTTATAAAATTTATAGATAGTGACGATAGACTTTTGGTGATAAAATCAACTTATTGGGCTGGTAATAACCTTATGTTTAATCCAAATAATCTTTAAAATTAATAAGAGAGTCCTAAAAAGACTCTCTTATTTTTTTTGCAAGTACACTCCATACTACCTAACGAAAGGTTTCGTAGTTTTTTGTTTTTAATTTAAAGATCCCTTCATTTTTTAAACCTTAGTTATATACTAATAACAAATCTAAGTAATAACCTCCAATAAATACTCCCTATCTTTATAACTACTTAACTTAATTTATAATTTTGCATACATTAAAAAAGTTTGTATATTTATATATATAGCTATAATTAAAATAATTTGTATTCTAATATAATGACCATACAAGAACAATTAGACAAAAATAGAAGAACTGTTTCCTTTGATAATTATGATATTACAGTTCGTCAGCTTTATCTTATGATATCAGAAAAACAAATTGAGTTACAACCCGAATATCAAAGGCATTTTATATGGGATGAAACTCGCCAATCTCAACTTATTGAATCTATATTTCTAGGTATACCTGTTCCTAATTTATTTATGGCAACCAATAGTGATTCAACCTGGGAAGTTATTGACGGATTACAAAGATTGACAACTGTAGTTAATTTTATTGGAGATGAACCAACAAGATTAAGAACAAATGCTAAATCTCAAAAACTTAAACTCGCAGGCTTAGAAAAACTGAGCTCAATGAATGGTAAGTACTTTGAAGATTTACCAATGTCTGTTCAGCAAATGTTTTTTACAAGGCCTATTAGAGTTACTGTTTTAAATGATAAAAGTGACTTTAATGTACGTTATGATTTATTTGAAAGGTTAAATACTGGCGGTGTAATTTTACATCCACAAGAAATTAGAAACTGTGTTTATATAGGTGATTTTAAAGATTTCATAATTAAATGTAGTACTAATGAAGATTTTCTTGCATCTGTAAAAATGACTGAAACATCTGAAAGAAATGGTAATAGGGAGGAATTAGTTCTTAAATTTTTTGCTTATTTTGAAGATAGAAATCTTTTTGATCATAGTGTAAAAGAATTTCTAAACTCTTACATGGAGAAGAAAACTAAAAGATTTGACAATAAAAACGAACTAAAGAAAATATTTGATGAAAGTTTTAAAATAATAAATAGATTACTACCTAATGGAATTGTTCGAGGAAATAGAGTTAATATCACTCCACTAGTTCTTTATGAAGCTATCGCAGTTGGCGTTGCCGATCTTATTAAGGAAAATCAAGAAAATAGAATAACCGCTATAAAACTTCAAACTCTACTAAATGATAATATTCTTAAAAGCTTAACTACCGGTGCAACAAATTCAAGAAATAAATTGAATGGTAGAATTAATCATGTCAGAAATTTTATGTAAACTTTCCTAATGCCTTATAGAAATTTAATTTCAGATATTCTCGATAGGTTTAATGAAACCAATAGCCTTCTAAATATTATTAAGTCAAATGAATTGGCTGTAATACCTCCTGCCAATGAACCTATAGAAAATAAAATACTAAAAGGCCTTTTTTATGTTAGTTTATATTCTTGTATTGAGTATACATTTAAGGAATTATCTATAAGAACATTATCGTCAATTAAGAGTAAAAATATTCTTTATGGGCATTTCGAAAATAAATTTTTGACAATTGCTTTATCCTCTAGCCTTCAAACAATTCGCGATTGTAATTCTAAAAAATTCCTGGATAAAGCGTCAGATATCTTTCTATTATCAGAAAGTAATGATGTTGCCATTTTTAATGAAACATTTGTTGATCAATACTTACAAAATATTTGGGGTAAATCATTTAATCAATTAACAAAAACATTTGGCATAGTAACTTTTTTAATCACTCCAAGGGAGATTACAATTTTTGATGAAATTGTTGAAAACCGTAATATAGTTGCACATGGTAGAGAATTATCATCAACCATAGGTTCCAGCCCCAAGTATACTGATTTAAAAAGCAAATATGATATTATTTTTGATACGCTAAATAGATATGTTATTCACTTTGAAACATTCTACAACAATAAGGAATTTGTTAAAATAACAGAAAGGGGAAGCTATTAATTATATATAATAACCCTACAATGCAAGTCTCCCGACTTTGAGCCAATAAAATAAAAACAATCTAGTTAAAAATAAGCTCCAAAGTCTGAAGACTTCGGAGCTTGGTTATTATTCTATTTTAAAATCAAATAATTCTTGAGGATGAACTTCTATGCCTTTAGACAGTTTCTGTATGGTTGACATTCTTTTATCAAAGCAATTAATAAAATTTACACATCAACCCAAATCCACCAGCTCCGGCAAAGAAACCTCCAACGCATTGGCTATTTCAAGCAAAGTATAAAGTGTAGGATTTACTTTACCGTTTTCCAGTTTTTCAATAGCCTGACGATCTTTGTTACACGCACGGGCAAGATCAGACTGGCTCCAGCCCTTCTGCTGACGAAGCATAACAATTTGCTTACCCAATTCAATCTTTAATTTCGCTCTGGTCATAAACCAAATGTCAGCTAATTTGTTGACAAAATTGTCATATAAAAGATTGACAATTTAAAATTTCACAATACATTTGTCGCATAATTACACGACAAATGATCAATTCAAAAAAACTTAAAATCCATACGAGATATCAGGCAAGAACCTGTGGAATGATAACTACTGATAAAATGTGAAATAAGAATTGCATCATAAATCTTAGCTTATGATCATATTGAATTACAAACCCTATTGTATGAAACTAAACATAGTCGTATTTTGTTTCCCGTAATTTGCATAAGAATTGCTGAGAACGGATTTTAACAAAAACAAGTTTGTTTGTAGGCAACGGAGAAAGTATTTGATTATAAATAACTCTGTTTTAAACCAAATACAAACTACGATAGTGAAAAATATATGTGAGCCGAGTTTCGTAATTTTGCCCTTATATCATCATGTTTCCATCTTTGTAAAAAACTAAAAAAACCAATTGATTCATGATTAAATTATATACTTTAATAGCAACAGTACCACTATTCTTCCTTGGTTGTACAAAAAACGATATGAAATACAGTGTAGGTCAGGAATGGAAATACAAAACCCGTCCTATGGAAGAAAAGTCTACCCTTAAAATTTTAAAGATTGAGGAATATCCTGCAACTGGAAAAGTAATTCATATTTCCGTTAGTGGTCTGAAGATGAAAAACCCTAGCAGTCCTACAGGCTTTTCAGAAAATCTCAGTCATATTCCTATATCGGAAGAAGCTTTAAATAAAAGTGTCACCAAGTTACAAAATGATACCCGTAAAATACCCGACTCGCTTGAAACAGATGGATATTCTTATTGGAAAAAGGAATTTGATAAAGGAGATGCAGGAATATTTGCAATTCCGCTTTCTGAAATTGTAGACTCAATGGAAAACGCTATCATTTCAGGAAACTTTAATAAATAAAAGCATACTTTCCCTCGCTGGCGAAAGCATCTTAGTTATGGCCATTTAAAAACAAAAATTCTATTTAAAACGATCAATCAAAAATGAGAAAACTCACTATCCTACTAATTTTTATTTTCACAACTTCTTTAGTATTTGCTCAAAATCAAAGATTTACCTATGAATATTCTTTTAAAATGGATTCTTTAAACAAGGAAAACGTTGAAAAAGAAATCATGAATCTTGATATTACCAAAGAGGGTTCCAACTTCTACAGTGCCTTGTTAATCAGTAGAGATTCCCTTTTTAAAGCACAATTTGAGCGAGGAAAAGCTTCTCAATCTATGATCTTTGATATGAGAAAAGTTAAACAGACAAAGGTTAATTTCCGGGTTTCCAAGGACTATCCCAATTTAGAAACGATTTATCATACGTCTATCAGTGCCAGCAACATCGCTTTAAAAGAGCAGAATAAAATAAACTGGACTATTATTCCGGAAACAAAAACCATTGAAGGTTTTAAGGTTCAAAAAGCAACCACCACTTTTGGCGGAAGAAATTGGATCGCCTGGTTCACGAATGATATTCAAATACAGGACGGACCTTACAAATTTTGTGGTCTTCCCGGTTTAATTTTAAGTGTCGGAGATGATAAAGGGGATCATATTTTCAATCTGGTTGGAAGTAAAAAACTCAATTATGAGCCCTTAATAATCAGTTCAAGTATGAAAGAAATCTTTGTGACCAATGAAAAGTTTAATCAACTCTGGAGTGAATATAAAAAAGATCCCGCAAAAAACATAAGGGTCATGCACAGTTCCTCAGAAATGTCAGAAACCTTATTTTCTGATGCTAATGGAAGTCCACTTACAAAACGGGATCTCATTAAAGGAAAAGAACAGCGGGCACAGGAAAGTTTTAAGAAAAATAATAATTTTATTGAACGAGAATTGTATAAATAATAGAATTTCCCTACGCTGACATGGGAATTTATACTAACAATGAATGCTAAATTTGTAAGCCAAACGAAGTTTTAAATAGTACTTCTAGCTAATATTGTATTGGTAAAGATCAAGTCCAAATTTAGATCTGCAAAGTCTCTTCACATAGCACTAATAAAATAGTCCTAACCGTCAGTATAAATTGCATCAAACTTACAATAACAATGAAAAAACTCACATTACTTATTTTTATATGTTTAGCCCTAAATTTATTTTCACAAAAACTTCTCGTTAATGATTTAAAAATCGTTGATTACGAATTAATATCAGATAATAAAATTGAAATAAAATCTTATACAACAATAGATAAGAAAGGAAATTTAACTGTCTATTCAGATAGCTGGGATGGTAAAAATTATTTCCAATATCAATTAACTTTGGAAGAAATCAGCCAAATAAATTCGTTGGCAAACAAAAATATTGAATCTTTTGTCAAACAAAAACAACTCAATAAGAATGAATACTTCGCAGGAAACCCAAAATTTATTTCCTACACATTTAAAGGAAAAATTTACAGTCTTTGCTTTATTGAGCCATTTATGAATAATGAATTTATGAACATCATGAAAATTCTGAATTCAAAAATATACAAACATGATGAAAACGCTAAAATTCCATTGCTGACAAATGATTTCAAAAAAATTGAAACTGAAATTATCGAAAGAAGCAAAATAGACAATTACTTACCTACAAAAGCAGTTATTATTCAAAATTAGAAAAACAAGATTTAACTATGAAAAATGGATTCTATCTATTAATTTTCCTTTTAAGTTTAAACTCATTTGCTCAGGCTGGACCACCTCCGGTAGCCTATCCAACTGAAGAAAATAAAATTTTAATTGACAAACTGATTGAAACTGCTGATTTAAAAAAATATATTTATAATTACTTCATTGATAGAATAGATCTCGTATCAAGACTCGAAAAATGGGATAAAAACAAAAAGAATGAAATCATTAAAAGTATTCAACTTGAAAAAATGGATGATGCTATCTATAATTCATTCAGTAATTATAAAAAAGATGAATTACAAATACTAATTGATTCATTCACTAAATTGGAAGTAAAAAGAAAGTTGGATATTATTCCAATGCCTTTGATTTTACAAGTGAGAATGGAAGGATTTTCTAAATCATTGATTAAAGGTGACTACTTATATTTGAATGAAAAAAAGTAAAGCATTTCTGTAAAAACAAAAAAGAAATAGGGTAAACCTTATTCTTGTCTTTTGTAAAAAACAAAAAAACAATTGATTTATGAAATTATATGCCCTACTCCTTTCATTTTTGAGTTTATTGTCAGCTCACGCACAAATACTTCATTTTCAAAATCTCGCCAATATGTCTGCAGGCAGAGGTGCCACAACCAGTGTAATCGTGAATGATCATATTTATGTGAGCAATGGGTATCAGGAAAAAGCAAGTGATGCAAAGTATGTTGAAAAATATAACATTACCAATAACAGCTGGAGTGTTCTCAATTCTACGCTACTTCCCAAAAGATTTGCTAATTCAGAGACTTACAATAATAAAATTTATATTTTTAACGGTTGGGGAAACAGCCATCTTGAAATTGTAGACCTTGAAACCAATACAATAACGAAGGGGGCTGTTAATCATTCCTATACAGGGAATTCAGGTTCAGCAATCTATAATGGCAAGATATATGTGTTTGGTGGCAGCGGACTAAATGGAGCGGCAACCACTGTATTTTCTAATAAATTCCAGTACTATGATATTGCTTCAAATACCTGGAATCCATTACCCAATATGCCCACAGCCAGAGAAGCAAAAGGCAAAATTGTTAATGATAAGCTTTATGTCATTGGTGGTTTTAACGGGACCCCATCTCGTCTGATCAATGTATACGACCTCAATACTAATCTTTGGATCGATAAATATACGATGCCTGTTGGTATATCCGGACACGCATTAGCTGTAGCCGGTAATAAAATTTTTATTGTAGGCGGTTTTAATAATCAAACTTTCCTGGCCTATTTTGATACTGTAACCAATAAGTTACATCAGTTATCATCCAATATGATTCCCAGAAGACACGCTGCAGCGGAAGTATACAACAATAAGTTATACATCATCGGTGGAAGTACAACGTCTCTCACCAGCTCAGCTATTAAAAGCATACAAGCGGCAGATATTAACGAAAGTGTGCTTTCTACTAGTGCAGGCCAATGAAAATAAATACCTTTCCAGTTTCATAAAGCCTCCGTACTTTGTGCAATAAATAAATCTGTATAAAATATACTCTCAAAATTTCGTTATACTTAATAAAACCAAACTCCATGTTTAAGACTCCGGACATCCCCACTGACAATCTATACAAATTCATATCCATCTTTGGATTGGCCATTTTCGCACTAGCAATTTATATTTTCGTAAATAATCAACAATCCTTTGAGAACAGTATTATCAATAGTAACATAAATCATTCAAAAATTCTTTTGGAAAAATCTCAGAGTGATTCGAAAAGAATCATTCTGGACGAGAAAATTGAAATGCTTCGAATAAAAATAAAAGTCAATTACGGGATAGAAAATACTTTAAAAATCTCTGAACCGGAGTATTCAAAAATAAGTAACAAAGAGGATTTTGAAAAAGATTATGAAAAACTGAAAGCATTTGAACTAGATAATTTATTGTTGGGTGATAAAGCCTTTCATATTGAGAAAAATCTAAAGAAAAATCACGAAAATATTAATGTATATACAACGATTCCCATGCTCATCTTATCAGTCATAGGGATCGCATTAATGATTGCTGGATTTTCACTATGGTATAGCAGAACACAGAAATACTACGATAAGCAACTTAGACAGTAATTACTATACTAAAAAGCATTTCGCTTATCAACAATAAAAAATAGGTGAAATAAGATAAAGCCGTTCCATTTTCCAGAACGGTTTCTTTATTTTTACAACCACAAAAAAGTGAACAAGACATGAAAATAGAAACAAAAATTGATGAAGCCTTTAAAAACACTTTTCTACTGCCCAGAGAAAAAACAGTCACTCAATTCCTGATCGATGTTTTAAGTTCAAAATATAAATTCAGGGAAGATGATAAAAAAATTGAGGTAATCAGTTTGTACTATTATGCTTCAAGCCCGCTAAGCTTTTTATTTGCTTTGCCCAATTATGAATATTACTCTCCGGATAAAACTATTCAGATGGCAGAGCTTCATTTGAAAGAGCATTCCTTTGAAGACTACTCCTCTACTGATGTTCAGGAATTATGCAAAAAGGTGCTTAATGAAAATAATATTGATTATTCTGCCTATCTTGATGAAGATAATCAATTGGATTACGCTCATTATTGGGAAAACCAGTTCGGTTTGGAAAGTGACTTCCTAATGAACTGCTGGAGAAATGCCAAAGAACAAACCCAGTCTAAGATGATCGGATTTTTAGAATCTTCAGATGGTGCTGGTGGAGTGTTTGATATGGATAACGGCTTTGATTTTCCTTTCGATGTGGATATGGATGAGTATCTTCGGTCTCATGGATTTGTTATTGAAAAGGAGGCTTAAAAAACTTTAAAACACCAAAAAAAATGATCAACAAAGACAGTATAGAAATTCCAAAAGTTAACTTTGATTCCGAGGGAACATTGATAATTACGGCATCTGAAAAATCTTCCAATCATGATTTTGACTTTTATGAAGGGAAATGGAAACTGCACAATAAAAAGTTAAAAACAAAATTAGATCATTGCACAGAATGGATCGAATTTGAATCTACCCAGGAAATGTACAAGGTTTTAAATGGAATAGGAAACATAGACAATTATCTGGCAACCTTTGATGGAAGTCCTTTTGAAGGAATGTCTGTTAGACTCTTTAACCCAAAAACAAAATTGTGGAGTATTTATTGGGCTGATTCCAATGAGGGAGTTTTACAGCCGGCAGTTGTGGGTTCATTTGACAATCATATTGGACATTTTTTCACAAAGGATACTTTTAATGGAAAGGAAATCATTGTTGTTTTTCGCTGGGATGTAAGAGATCTTGAAAATCCTGTTTGGAGCCAGGCTTTTTCAGATGATCATGGAGAATCCTGGGAGTGGAATTGGTATATGTATTTCAGCAAATTTACCAGGCAGTAAAAACTGTCCCTGCAATGTAGAATCGACACTGCTCACACTAACTTTGACCGCTTGAACCTTGTTAAATATAAAAATTAACGTATATTTTGAATGAAAAAAATACTTCTAATTACTTGTATACTTTTAGTTCTGACTTTTCTTAACTATCCTGTTTTTGAAAGTGAAGGAATATCTTATCTCATTATTTTCATTTGTTTCGTTACTATTTGCTTTTCAGGCGCAAAATTATATTTTCCTAGTGACAAAGATGATTATGATTCTATTGAAAAAGAGATCGATGAACTGGAGCAATCGGATGGGAGTTTTCAATATACAAATGAAGGATTTTACAATAAGCAGAAGAACCCATTGGAGCTTATCAAGTGGGATGAAATTATTTCAGTACATTCATTTAGTATTCCAATTTCCAATCACAGAAGCGAAACAGGTCTGGAAATAATTACCGACAAAAATAGTTATGAATTCAATAGTTACACACTTGGAATAGAAAAACTAACCAATGAGCTGTATAATCATCTTCCGGATTGGCAATTAAATTCTCCCACTATTAGAATTAATAATCACGGACTAAAAAAAACAAAATTGTATGAAAGACACCATGAAAAAAACATTTGAATTCCTTAAACAACTTGAAAAGAACAACAACCGTGAATGGTTTACAAAGCACAAACCGGAATTTGATTCGGTGATCAAAAACAACAAAGTTTTTTTCACGGACATTTACAACGAGCTTCAGGAACATGATAACTTAAAAGGCATTCATATTTTCAGAATTTACAGGGACGTCCGTTTTTCTAAGGATCCTACGCCATATAAAAACAATTTCGGGGTTGGCTTTTCCCGTTCAAAACCGATGTTGAGAGGTGGGTATTATATTCAACTGGAGCCTGGAAACAGTTTTGTAGGTGGCGGATTCTGGGGTCCGGAAGCTAAAGATCTACTTCGTATTCGTAAAGAATATGAAATTAGTACCACAGAAATTGACAAGATCACCTCTGATGAAACTTTCAAAAAATACTTCGGCGAAATCGAAGGTGATGCTGTAAAAACAGCTCCGAGAGGTTTTGATAAAAATCATCCTGCCATTGATCTGATCAGAAAAAAACAATATGTTGTGATGAGGAAATTTACGGACAAGGAAGTTCTATCAGACAGTTTTCAGAAAGAAGTCCTTCTCACCTTATTGGCCATGCGTCCTTTCTTTAATTATATGAGTGAGGTCCTGACGACAGATTTAAACGGAGAACCTTTATTTTAAGCAGCAACCGTGTACAATATCAAAGCCGTTCTATTTTCCAGAGTGGTTTTTCGTTATATTTACTTTCCTTAAAATGAATTCATGAAGGCAAGATTTGACACCATCATCCTGTATGTTCAAAACGTTGAATTGCTTAAAAATTTCTATGTTGAACACTTCAGTTTAAAAGTAATTGAAGAAGATTCCGGCTGGGTTCTTTTGAATGCAGGAGCCGTCAATATAGGGCTTCATAAAATCGGGGATCTGTATCTAGAGGAAATAGAACCCGGTTATCAGTTTGATAATAATACAAAACTCGTTTTTGAAATTGATGTAGATATAGAATCGGCGAGGAATGAATTGATTTCAAAAAATACTGAAATGCGAGAGATCAAAACCTTCGAAAATTATAATTTCTGGCTATGCGACGGGACGGATCCGGAAGGAAATGTGTTTCAATTGAAGGTAAAAAAATAAAATTCAGAATCGCTGATGATATGGTTCAGCAATAGAACATCATTATACTATGAAAAAAATATTTGGACTTTTACTGTTTTTATTAGCATCTCATTTTGCATTCGCTCAAAAAACTTCTGAGATTGAGCAACAATTAAATACTGTTTTTCAAAAAATAAGTCCCGAAAACAAAGGTACTACAGAGGATTATGATTCTCTGTCTGCGGCCAATCTAAAATTTGAAAAACTGCTTCTGAAATATACCGGATCAAATTCCGAGACCTTACACTATGATTTCAAAGTTCTTAAAAAAAACGGATTAATCATGACCACTTCTGAAGATGGAAAGTTCAGGATTTATTCATGGGACACATGGACCGGTGGAACGATGCATTACTTTAGGAATGTTTTTCAGTATGAATCAAACAAAAAAGTCTATTCTGAAGCCACGGAAATAGAAACTGAAGGTGATGCACAATCTTTTTATTATCAGATGAATGATATCCTTTCGCAAAACAAAAAATATTATCTCGCTCAAAATAAAGCCATATTAAGTTCAGGATTGAGTTATCACAACATCAAAGTCTTTTCTATTGATGACGGAAAACTCAATCATAATGCAAAGTTGATCAAAACCCAAAGTGGAATTAAAAATCAGCTGGGCTATGAAGTGGATCTTACGGCATCCTCCAACAGGGATAATGAAATCAGCAATTATAATATTGAATATGATCCCAAAAACAAGATCATCAGTATTCCATTAATTCTTGAAAATTACAAAATCACCGATAAAAAAATCCGATATCAGTTCAAGGGTAAATATTTTGAGAAAATGTAATTATCCTGTATTAGACCAAGCTATTAATTATAAACTATGAAGATTGTTTTTAGAGAACCAGCCGAACCATTTACATTTTTCAGCTATTCTGATTTTCTAATTTTGATCATTATTAATCTGATTCTGTATATTCTGATCAAAAAGAAATGGCTTAAATTAAACAAAATAATTATTGGACTGTTTTTTCTCATTCTTGCTCCCGGAATTTCTACTCAAATTGAACTAAACAATGTCCACAATAAATTTGAAACCGTCGATGGGTTTAATGTTTTGTATCTACTCTTTAAAATTCCAATCTGGTGGATCATTGGAGTATTACATATTTGTTTGATTAATATAAAAATTAAAAATTATCACCAGGCAGAATAGTACCTCAACTAATACAATCATTCTTCACAATGCAGGAATTATTAAAGCAAATTGAAATAAAGAATTCATATCACGGGTTTAAAATATTAAATCCCGCAGCAGATAATAAAATAGTAGAACTGGAACATAAAATAGGATGCAAACTTCCCGAAGATTTCATTCAGTTTTATAGTTTATGTAATGGATTTGAGTGTTTGGAAGATATATTCAATTTTCTGTCTGTAGATACCATATTAGCGAATAATGATTATGGTGATCATTGGTTTTTGTTTGCTGAATATACGATCTTTTCAGACTCCTGGGGTTTAAGAAAAAACGAAAATGGAGACTTTGAATTTTTCAGTTCCATCCATACAATTTCTTCCAGTTCACTTATAGAGTTTCTGCAGGCATTCTCTAAGGGAAACGTTTTTGGAAATGATGGAATATATGATTGGGAAAAGAAATACACGAAAAACAATCCTACCATTCAGCCTTAATATCCTGACAGTATTTTAAAAGCAATTCACAAAAGGCCTTAATCATATCAACAAAACAATCGTTCTGAATATCAGAGCTGTTTATTTTTCAGAATCAGCTTATTTTACTTATTTTTATGTTCAATAACCCATTGATCACAAAATCATTATGCCTCATTTTATTATCGAATGCTCAAAGGATCTCCTTCAGCAAAGAACGGCGGACGAAATAATGGATACCATTTATAAATCGGCGGATTCAATAGGATTGTTTGCTCCCAATGACATCAAAGTCAGACTTCAGCCCTATGAATATTTTAAGCTTGGAGAGCAAAAGAATAACTTCCTGCATGTTTTCGGGTATATCATGGAAGGCCGCAATACGGAACAGAAGGCCGAACTGTCAAAGAAAATCTGTGCTCAGATAACCGTTTTATTTCCGGATATTTCTTTTCTATCTGTCAATATCAGTGAATTTGAATCTGCTACGTATTGCAACAAAGCACTCATCAATCCTGAAAATACAGATCAGAATCGTCATTTTGGATTGTAAAAACCTGGCTGGAAATGGCTGAATATGTAATATCTGTGTCTCTGAAGTTGTTTTTTAATAAAGCCCGTCATGAAAAATTTATACAGTCTCTGCCTTTTTCTTTTGATTTTTACTTTCTGTACTGCGCAGAAAAAGCCGTCACAGGAACTGCTCAAAACTCAAAAAGAATTAACTGAAAAACTGGTAGAAATCAGTAAAACAACAAGCTTTAACGGATTTGGAGTGGCACTCGTTAATGACCGGGAAGTTTTATATCAAAACGGTTTCGGAATCGCGCATGTAAATCCCGTTCAAAAGTACGATGAACATACGGTTCAGAATATCGCATCGGTCTCCAAAACACTTATCGGTATTGCTATTCTTAAAGCACAGGAACTGGGAAAACTGAAACTGGATGACCCAATCAATACATATCTTCCGTTCAAAGTAATCAATCCTAAATATCCCGATATTCCCATCACCATCAGACAACTGACCACACATACCTCTTCTATCAATGATAATAATGAATATATGACCCAAACGGTTGTATTAAAAGATACTGCTGATCTGGCAAAAAATCTGAAGATTGATATTTCCCCAACCAAATTCAACCCTCCTTCCTCTAAAATTTCCATTGAAGAGTTTTTGAATCATGTTCTCAGCGAAAAAGGAAAATGGTATTCGAAGGATATATTTTTGGATAAAAAGCCCGGCGAACTGTTTAATTATTCCAATATCGGAGCTACTTTGGCTGCTTTGGTGCTGGAAAAAGCGACAGGAATTCCTTACGATACTTTCACTACACAATATATTTTCAAGCCATTAAAAATGGATCATTCAGGCTGGAATTTTAAAACGATAAATTTTTCAAAATATACACGAACCTTTATCGATAAACAAACGCCTTATCCTTATTATTCACTCAACACCTATCCTGACGGAGGAATGCTGACCACTTCCGATGACATGAGTAAATACCTTCTCGAACTGATGAAAGGGTATTTTGGAAACGGAAATATTCTATCAAAAGAAAGTTATAAAGAATATTTTACACCCCAACTGAAAGCGGAAAACTTCCAGGACAGAAGCAACAGCGAATACAGCGATGAATATAATATGGGTATCACTATGGGATTCGGATCTACCGGAAATTTCGGACACACGGGCGGCGATCCGGGTCTGAATTCCGTGATCTGGTTTTTTAAAGAGAAAAAAATGGGCAGATACCTCATCGTAAATACTGACTGGGATAATAAAATTTCGGGGAAAGATCAAAAAGCTATCTATGATCTGCTTGATGAATATTTTATCAAATTGGACGCGATCAGCAGGTCTGAAAAGTAATCTTTTATTTTTAAAGGATTTTCATTCAGTTCAAACCGAAAAAGAAATACATTTGTATAAATAATCGTCTGATAACCAGACCTGAATATGGCCATTCATCAACTATATCATGTTTTCAAAGACTGGCGGAAACTATTTTTCTTTTTCGGCTGTAGTCTTACTGTGCTGATGATGGTGAATATTTATTTAGATTATTTATTAACACAGTTACAAAGCAGCTCTTTTTATTTCTCCGAATCGCTTCTTTTCAGTTCTTTCTGGCTTTTGTTTACCCCTTTGCTGTGTGTTCAGTTTTATCTGATCAAAAAAACAAAAAACCTTACACTGGGTCTGTTGATTATTAGTTCAGCTATTGTAGCTCATTTGACAATCTACCCTATCTTCATATGGTTCCTTTCAAAAATATTCTATGATCACACCTTTCCCTATGGGCAGACTTTTAGCTTTGGAATAACTGCTTACCTGATTAAAACCGTGCTTGTCTACAGTTCGTCTTTTATCATATTCACCATTTTAAAGAATAAAGTCCAGACTCATCAGCCAGCTCCTGAAGAAACGACAAAACAGAATACCATAACCTCCATGGTAGTTTCGGAAGTGAATCATAAAAAGATAGTCATAGAAGTCTGTGATATTTTTTATTTTTCTGCCAACTCTCCTTATATCAATATTCATCACCGTTCTAAAAAATATCTTCACAGTGACACCTTAAAATCATTGGAAACACAATTAAGCAGCGATCAGTTTGTTCGGATCCATAAATCTCATATTGTGAATATTCATCACATCATTTCTTACCAGTCCAGACAAAACGGGGATTATGATATTACGCTTTCAGACGACACGATCCTGAGAGTAAGCCGCAATTATGCAAAAGATTTCAAATCAAAACTGGAGAGCCTTCATCTTACCTCAAAATAAACTCGTCTTACTTCATTAAATTTGAAAATCAATGATTTAAGTGATCAATTTTGCAGAAAAGTTTAACACTATGAAAACATTGATTGTATACATTATGATGCTGATTCCTTGTTTAGGATTCATGAGCTGCAACGGACAGACCTCAGAAAAAAAGGGAAATACTAAAATGGTAGGTGGTGGTTGCGACGGCTGTGAAATTATGTACGTTGGAATGCCCAAAGAAATTCATTCCGAAGATATAAGTCCCGGCTGGAATGAAAAAGGTCAGAAATTAATCGTATCCGGAACCGTATTTCAGCAGGACGGAAAAACACCCGCCCCCAATGTTATTATCTATTACTGGCAAACGGATAACAACGGCTATTACTCACCCAGAAAAGGCATGGATAAACGGGCAGAACGTCACGGACACATCCGGGGATGGATAAAAACAGATGCAGCAGGAAAATACACCATTAAAACGATCCGTCCCGCGCCTTATCCCGGCCAGACGTTGCCAGCACATATTCATTTATCGGTAAAAGAACCCGATATTCCCAATGAATATTATACTGATGAAATCAATTTTGAGGATGACCAACTTCTTGTTCCTTATTTCAAAAAGTACCCACAGGAAAACCGTGGTGGAAGCGGCGTTGTAAAACCTTTGACGAAAGGTAATATTCAGATGGCAAAGCATAATATTATTCTTGGCCTCAACATTCCTGACTATCCTAAAAAATAATTTTCGCCCTATTTTTTTGTAATAATCTGAAAATAGTATACATTTGTATTATAATTAAATGAATATTCATTTAATTATAATTAACTGATAATAAAATAAATATGCGTAACCGGGATCTTAACAAAGAAAACAGTATAAAAGAGAAAGCTATTGAAATCATTGTAAAAGATGGATTGGATGGCTTTACGATCAATAAACTGGCGAAAGCGTGCAATATCTCTGTAGGGACGCCTTATGTGTATTATAAAGATAAAGATGATCTCATCCTGAAACTGGTTATTGAAGAAGGAAACAAAATGGAAACTGAAATCAATGAGGGATTTGATCCAAATTCTGCTTTTGAAGAAGGGATGCGCGTACAATGGACGAACAGATATAATTATGCTATCACAAATCCTTTGGTCCTTCCCTTCTTTGAACAGATCAACAATTCTCATTACAGCCATCAGTTTATTGAAATGTTTAATGAAAATCCGGGAACATTTATGAGCGAATTCAAGAACAATCTTTTACATTTTATCTCTAATTCCGTGAAGTGTGGAGAACTCGATGAATTGCCATTCGAAATTTTCTGGTCAATTGCTTTTGCCCCGCTACACAACTTATTACACTTTCATCAACAGGGAAGAAATATCAACGGGTTACCTTTTGTTTTGACAGATGAAATGGTATGGACTACCTTCGAAAAAGTCTGCAAAGCATTAAAAAAATAAAAAGTAGAATAATAAAAAAGTACAATGATATACTCATTTTTAATGATCGGCCAATCTAATATGGCAGGTCGCGGATTTCTTAATGAAGTCCCTCCTATTTATGATGAAAAGATAAAAATGTTGAGAAACGGCAAGTGGCAAATGATGGCAGAACCAATGAATTATGACCGTTCTACTTCGGGAATCAGTCTGGCTGCCAGTTTTGCTTCTTCATGGCGTTTATTCCATAATCAGAAAGATGATATTGCACTGATTCCGTGTGCGGATGGCGGTACAAGTCTGGACGATTGGTCGGTGGAAGGTCCATTGTTTCAAAATGCGGTTCTTCAGGCCAAAGCTGCACAAAAAATAAGCAGTTTGAGCGGTATTCTGTGGCATCAGGGAGAGAGTGACAGCAATGGGCAAAAACATCGGCTTTATATAGAAAAATTCGCCCTGATTATAAAAACTTTGAGAGAGGAATTGAATGCTCCGGATCTTCCGCTCATTATTGGAGGATTGGGAGATTTTTTACAGGAAGGCATGTATGGTCAGTACTTCAATGAACATCATGAAGTGAATGCAGCACTGATGCAGTTTGCAAAAGATCAGCAACACTGTTATTTTGTTTCTGCCAAAGGTTTGACGGCTAATCCCGACAACATTCATTTCAATGCTGTTTCCCAGAGAAAATTTGGGGTCAGATATTTTAAAGTCTTCCAACAAAAAACTCATATTTGGGAGGCATTACAAGATGAGGATCAGATCATAGAAACCATTCATCAAAAACCCTTGACGAAAAATGAAAAACACGAATTACTTCAGTATCAATGGGCAATGGGAACTATAAATGCGGATGAATTTCAGGCTCAGATAGCGAAACTTAGTTGATATTGGGTACGGGATACGAGGTGCGGGTTTGGGAGTTGGAGCGTTTTAGGGCTGGAGAGTTTCGGGATACGAGGTACGGGTTTTCTGATGCCTAAAATCTTCTACCATCCCTTCACTTGCGAAGCAAATTCACCATTCGCCATTCACAATCTTAAAAAGCTCAATAGTCTGACGTCTCACGTCTGACATCTGATATCTGATATCTGATATCTGATATCAAAAAAATCTTCACTCTTATTCTGAAAAAACAAAATTCAATGGGGATTTTATTTATTTTTATATCACCTAAATCAAACTAAATATTAATCATCATGAATTTAAAAACATTAATCAATCACAGTGTTCAGTACAATAATTGGGTGGTCAATAAGTACATTGACTGGCTTTCCACGAAGTCTGATGAACAGCTTAACCAGGAAGTTATTTCAAGCTTTCCGACGATCTTAACCACTTTACACCATATTTGGCAGACGCAGCAATACTGGTGGGGTTATATCGCAGAAAACGGTGATTTCGATTTTGCTGAAATTTCTGCGGCCAACACTAAGGAAGAGATATTCAACGGGATTAAAAACAATTCCCAAAAGCTGGTAGATTATGTGGAAAGTTTATCCGAAGAAGATTTAACGAAAACTGTAAAAATTGAATCTCCGTGGTTTCAGTGTGACTTTTCCAAGTATGAATATATCCAGCACGTGATTGTTCACGGAGCTTATCACAGGGGACAAATCGTAACGATGGGCCGAAACGTTGGGATTACAGATGCGCCTATGACGGATTATAATTTCTGGAATGTTTATAAAAGTTCGGAGGTAGAACAAAATTAAGACACAAAAGAGGCTTCAAACTTAACTTAGCAATCCATTAATGATCAAAAAAATACTTATCCTGTCTGCTGTCTATGCATTGCTCATTACAGGAATCACTTTAACAATGTCGCAAAAAGGGGACGGTTACCTGATTGCAATTGTTATTCTAAGCCTCATTTTCGCCTTTTTGGTGATTCGTATCGTGTATAAAAGAAATATTTCCGGGCTTAAAAAGGAAAATAATAACATAAATTACACTAATTCAGGGACTCAAAATTTAAACAAAATCTCAACCAAACCATTTCTGTTCGGACTTGAGAAGAATATTATTTCCGATCAGGAATTTTATTTTGACAATGAAAATTTTTACGCCGTTAATAGCCATCAACAGACCGCAAAATTTAATTTAAAAGATATCAATGAAATAAGTAAAACCTCCGTTCAAATTAATAACAGCCGTATCTGGCAGGTAAAAATCAACAATAACGGCGAAGAAATTGTCTTCAAATTCGCACACAACTACACCATCTGGAATAAAAATTTTCTTGAATTTTACCGGAAAATTGAAAAGCTGAATCCTTCTGCCATACAATCAAAATGGAGCATTTGGACCATGTAAAATCGATCCTCCATTATGTAAAATGAAAGTCAATCCTATTTTCTAAAAAATATCATATTATGAGTTCTAACCCTATTGAAGAAACTCCCATCTATTACCACGGCACCAAAGCAGATCTTAAAACCGGTGACCTCATCGAAATTGGTTTCAGTTCCAACTACGGTACAAAAAGAAAAGCGAAATATATTTATCTTTCGGCTACGCTGGAAGCAGCAACCTGGGGTGCAGAGCTGGCTTTCGGGGATGGGAAAGAAAGAATTTATATTGTAGAACCGACGGGACCTATTGAGGATGATCCCAACTTAACGGACAAAAAATTCCCGGGAAATCCTACAAAATCTTACCGTTCTTTACACCCGTTTAAAGTGGTTGGGGAAGTTACAGACTGGCAGGGACATTCACCGGAACAGCTGAAAACGATGAAAGACCATCTGGAAAAGCTGAAACAACAAGGTATTGAAGCTATTGAAGACTGATAATATATAACAAGAAAGATGACAGAATCCGAACTTTGGGAAAAAGAATTAACAACAATATGGGATCGGTTGCGAACCACTTCCAATGATGAATTCATTGACCAGATCAAAAAACATACGGACAAAATTTCTGCCGATGAACCGAATGGTATTGCAGATTTCGAAAGAGCCTGCGCGTACGACTCAACCGGTTTTGAAAAAAACGCGGAACCGCTTTACAGATCTGCTTTAGCTTCGGGGCTCACCGGATTAAGGAGAAGAAGAGCCCGAATTCAACTGGCAAGCACGTTGCGAAATAACGGAAAACTCCAAGAAAGCATTGAGATCTTAAGGGAAGAAAAGGAAAACTATTCCGATGAACTGGATGATGCTGTCCATGCTTTTCTCGCGCTTTCACTTTCATCGATTGATCAGGATAAAGAGGCATTGTCATTGGTTTTGGAGTCGTTATCAAAGCATTTGCCAAGGTATAATAGATCTGTGTATAATTATTCGAAGGAACTGATAAAATAAAAAACTATTGGATTCAATCCATAAAAAATAACCAATACATGTTTATACAGGAAGTATCAATAGATATCAATTCAAAAGTAAATAAAGATGAGCTTTTTCAGGAATTCAACTTACTGATGTCGTTTTATAGAGGCAATGGACAGACTCAGGGAAGGATTGAAAGTCAGTATATAAATAAAAACAAGATTGTTGCGTTGCCTTTTACGCTTGAAAAAAAATCATTGGATAAGAAAAATAATAACACTTATGTCACCAGGCAAATTGAAAAAATAGAAACATTAAGTAAATCTTCAATTTCAATTAAAACCGTTGGAAAGACCCTTGAAGATTATAAGGGAGGTTGTCAATGTAAAAAATCTGATTTTTTTATTTTGATAACCACTTACATCTCCATTGATTCTCCGATAACCTGTGGAAACTGTAATCAATCTGTTCCCTTGTATAAATTACCAAAATATCGTGATTTTGGATATATGCCGATCTTAAACTGGGAAACCAATTATCAGTCCTGTGACAGACTACAGATGAATTGTGAAGTTGGAGAACGTTGGTCGCTAAATCAAATGCAGGAACTGAACAGCCAGCTCTCAAAACAGGGAATTGAAATTTGTGAGAAACTTCAGGAACTGACAAAAATCCCAACATTTTATTTCCTCTATAACTACAGGAAGTACAAATCGGACCAATCCAATCGCCCTTGTCCAGGCTGTGGAAAAACATGGAATTTAAAAACTCCACATGATTATTTTTATGATTTTAAATGTGAAGACTGCAAAATAATATCGACTCTTTCTCCCAACTCTTAATGACAGGAACATGAATATATCTGTAAAAAATATTGCCCAAATTTTAACCGCTGTATTCCTCCTCTCCTGTGAAAGCGATAAAGAAAAACTTTCAAAAGCTGAAAAAGACTGTGCTGCACAAACCAAAATTGATGGCTTGCCTATTTCTTTCTTCGGATATTTTCCAAAAGATGCGGACAGCATTCATATTCAGATAAAAAGAGGAAATCAGATTTTTAAAAATTACGGCGACAAAATACCCGATCTTATTTCGGATTCCTTGAGGCATCAGAGAAATTATTTTCTAAACAATGAAATACTTTTAACGGATACCGTATTTATAAAAATCAAAAATGAGCCGGCTAAAAAGATTTATGGTTTTAAATATCTTGTCCGTAGTCATAATACCATGATGAATAAAGACTGGGGCTGTGATTTCTATGAACTCATTGTAGACGGCAAAATCAATCAGGGCGCAATGGTAGACTTTACCATTAAAAACTGGAAAATTATTGACAGAAAGGACTTCGGAAACTATTATCATAGAAGTCTAAAGTAGGGAAGCCTGAAGCTGGAAGAGTGAAGCTACTGAAAACCTAAAGTATAACTCCCACGTAGTTTTATTAATTTCAAGACCACTCCATTGAATTTTATGGTAAATATTAAAAATGAATCACTAATAGTAACTTCCCTCCTCCTGCTTCCAGCCCTGAACTCAGATTAAATTAATCCATACCAAAACTAACCCATTCTATTTCTTTTCGTAATTTAACACTCCGGAAAAAGTTCCGTCACACCAAAAAATCACATTATGAAAACTGCCGGCTATATCAAAATGAAGCTTTCTATTCTGCTATACTGTCTGTATTTTCTGTTCAACTCCTGTTCAGGACCGGAACCGGCATCAAAGATTACAGATATTTCTGATCTGAAAGCGGAAATCAGCATTTACCAAAAATTGACGGATGAAAATGACAACAGCATTTCTGTAGTCCTCCGTGATAAGAACGGTAAAATGTTCGGCAATGACTCTGTGAATATATGGGTGAATGGCAAAAAGGCAGAATACAAAATCGTACAAGAGTTGTATTACAACAAAAACTATCTGTACCATGCTGAAAAGATAGCCCCGGAAAATAGTCAATACGATCTTCAGATTCAATTGGCCAACGGTAAAAAATTTTTCCTGGGCAGTGTTCCTTCCCTGAAATTAAGCAGTGCAAGAAATATTATTTATGAAGAAGAAGCCTCTTTAAATAAGGATTTTTCTATTCACTGGTCTGGCCTTCAGGATGTCAATATGCTCTACTTATCTAAAAGTGTTAAAGTAGAGAACAAAGAGAAAAATAATATCGAAACGTTTATGCAACAGCCGGGAGACACCATCAAGATCGGTCCGGCAGGAGATTACACGCTAAAAAAAGAAGAATTCTTCAAACCTGGTGAAACGTTGGATATCCTTGGGTTTGAATTCACCGCTGAAAAAACCGGAACGATCAATCCTAAGCTGTTAAAAGGAAGCAGCATTAAGATCAGTGGAAACCATGACGAGCATGCAAACTTCAAATAAAAAAGTAATTTTTTTTTAAGACAGGATATTCCCGTATCGAGTATCTCAAACTTTATTTAAACATCAATTATGCAAAACACTACAATCCAGGAAGAATGGTTCTCAAAAGGGGAACGTTATGCAACAGAAATTAATGAAATGGTTGATTTCGGTGAAAAGAACGGCTGGGAAAACTGGAAAGGTGAAGAACCTGAAGACAAGAGATCAAATCTTGCGGAAAGCGTTTTTAATCTGCTTAAAACAGCCAATCAGAACGGAGATGTTGAAAATTTCAGAGCGAATTTTCCGCCGGCTCACACCCCTATCATTCCTTTACTAGAAAACAGGTCGCAGAGCATTGAGCAGCTTCATTTTATTTCCGGTGAAAAGATCGTTTTCATGACCGGAACTTCTTATGAAAAAAGACAGGCTTATCTGCTGGATCATGGTCAGGTGACTCAACTTGACGAAAATATTCAGGCCATTGGAAAATCTAAACAGAATGGTGTTTTTGCCACTGCAACTCCCGGTAAAATATCAATTTATAAAGGCTGGGAAGGAGAACTCATCAACGAATTTGAATTGAACCAAACTGCAGAATTAGGAATTACGGAACTTATCCCGTTCAATGATGGAAGCAAAGTTGTGCTGGTCACGTCATTCGGAATCTACCTGATCTCTCAAAAAGAAGAAAAACTGATCCATCCAATGAATGAAGATGACGAAGAAGACTGGACCCCGGACATTGATATGGAAAATGCCACCGTTTCTAATGACAATTCCTACATGGTGGTGGGAGACCAAAGCTATGATCACAGGATTTTAGATGCGGAAGGAAATACTTTAGGCTCGATCGGAGCACAATCCTCCTACCCGCATTTCTGTCTGTTTGCTAAAGATGACAGCCAGCTTATTACTAATTCATGCCACTTTTACAACGGGATTACCATAGGCATCAATTCCGATCAATATGAAGGTGCCGATATTGAAGCGTATACAGAAAGTGATGATTATACCATTATCGATGAGGAAATGAGAGTATATTCCGGTACAGCTACAAAAGAGTACTACATCCTGGGCGATGCTTACGGATACATTAAAGCATTTGATAAAGACGGAAATCAGTTGTGGAGATATTTCTTAGGTTCCTCGATCTCAGGAATGACCCTTTCGGATGATGAAAAAACACTTTGGGTAGCTGCGCATTCCGGGATTTTGCACCAATTAAAACTGGACAAAGGTCAAAGAGATACCCACACCATCGGAAACGGAAATCATTACGAAGAATTCAGGCTGCTGATCTGGAAAGACGAGCCACAGATCTGGAAGTGGTAAAATTTTATAACGCAAAAACGCTCTGCCTTCAGAGCGTTTTTTTATTTTTACAATAACTAAACCTAATAAATAAACATGAAAAAAGTAATTCTTGACCTGGCTGTTACTCTGGATGGATTCATCGAAGGGCCCAATGGAGAAACGGACTGGTGCATTATGGATGATGATATGAATTTTGACGGATTCCTCGACAGTATCGACACCATTTTTTACGGAAGGGTCAGTTATGATGCGTGGGGAAATTATCAGCCGGAAGACAATGCAGATGCTGAAGAAAAGAAACTCTGGGCATCTGTACATGCAAAAAACAAATATGTCTTTTCAAAACAGGTCAGAGAGGATTCCAAAGCGGTTTTTATCAACTCCGATATTGCTGAAAAAGTAGCAGAAATCAAAAAACAGGAAGGGAAAGACATCTGGCTTTACGGCGGTGCCAGTCTGATCAAAACCTTTATTCAGCTTCATCTTATCGATGTATACAGAATTTCTGTTCACCCTGTAGCTTTAGGAAGCGGAAAACCATTATTTGAAAATATGAAAGAGAGACTGGAACTAAAACTCACCGCTACCCATACCTTCCGATCCGGAGTGGTACAGCTCATCTATGTACCGAAACGCCCATAAACTAATCTTCATAAAGGCCCAATAATACCGGGATTTCAGCACACTTTGAAGATCTCTTTTTGTACATTAGCTCTTTAATCACAAACCGCCTATACAAACAGAAGAATATATTAATCATGGAAAAATACGCACAATCGTCAGACGGACAGAAAATTCATTATAAAGAAAGCGGTCAGGGAAATCCTACCTTATTATTTGTACACGGATGGCTCGGCAATGCAGAATGGTGGAACAGCCAGGAGGCCTATTTCAGGAATACCTATCACATTGTACAAATGAGTCTTGCCGGACACGGTCTATCCGATACATCCAGAAAAGAATGGTCGAGTGAGCTGTATGCGGATGATATCAAGGCAGTCGCTGATCAAATTGATTCATCAGAAATTATTCTTGTAGGACATTCGATGTCAGGAGCTTATGTTTTGGAAGCTTCTTTACAAATCCCTCAGATTAAGGCTCTTATTCTGATTGACACCATAAAAGACCTTGATGAAGCCTTTACAGATGAACAGGCTGAGCAATATCTATTTGTACACTACCGCAATGATTTTAAAAATGCGGTTGAACATATTCTTCCTCAATATCTTTTTGTGGAAAACACACCATCTGATGTACGAGAAAGGTTACTGAACGAGTTCCTTCAAAACACATCGGAAGCAGCCATTGATCTCCTCAGACCTTTGTATAAAAAAGATTTCAGGGAAATTGCTTCAAAAGTTCAGGTCCCGGTAAGAGCTATCAATTCAGATAATTCTCCTACGAACATTGAAAATAACAGAAAGTATTTAAAAGATTATAACTCCATTGAAATAGCCGGAACCGGTCATTATCCGATGCTGGAAAACCCGGAAAAGTTTAATCAATTGCTTGAACAGACGATCAAAGAACTGATTTGATTTATTCGCACTAATTCCCTATCATGCTTAATATGTCCACAAATAAAGAAGATCTTTCGCGAAAAGAAAGAACCGAGGAAATCCTCAAAAAAGAAGGGATTAAAATTAATTTCAACCTTCCCCATATAGAAACAGAAGAGGAAACGACCCTGAGAGCTTCTGAAGAAATAGCCAGAAGGCTCACTGTTCTTGCGGTCACCAATCTTATCGCTTTTGATTCCATCGAGCCGGAAGAGGCCATTGATTATCTTAAAGAATATCATCTCTGGGACTTTGTGACTCCGGACGAAAAGGATTTTCTAAATGATCCCACAGAACATAAAAAATCTCAGGAAAGCTGGAAATGTGAATGCATCTGGGTTTTATTTTGGGCCTTAAAAATCGTTGACACCCTACCCTTTCCTGATGAATTATGCGATCTGAATGATATTCCGGCAGAACATTATCCGGTGGGTGGTGACTTAGATCCCAATGATTTCATCAATGGACCGCATGAAGTCCGTTCAAAATCAGAAATCCTTGATGCGGCTGATTTGTACTACAGATATGATTGGGCCTGTGTAGATGCCCGTTTAAATAATATCGAAATGGAAACCATCGATCCGGGTATTGTGTATGAAAGACATTATGCCTTAAACTGGCTGATCACTTATATGGATCAGGATTGGGATGATGTTTCATGTGATACTTAATCTATTTCAGCTATGACTATGCAGGAAATCATTGACAAATTCAGCAGCCTTTCAGAAGGAAAACTCACCGCTCAGGAATGGCTGAGCTGGTTCAACGATCATAAAGATGATGTAGAAAAAATATGTGGAAGAACGGCCTTTCTTAAAATAAAACCTAGGGAAAGTTTCAGCGGGGTCAGAAATCTGTACATCGGACAGCTGGGCGCTTTTGACTGGCTGAAGTCTGTGAACATAAATGCTGATTTTTCCGATCTTTATAAAAAAGGCTGGGAAAGAGAATTTGATGATTTCTGTAAAGCAGAAAAACAAAAAGAAAAACAGCTTCAGAAAGACGTTGAAAGTAAATTCGGCTATTTAAAAGACAGTTATCCGAAGTTTTTCAGACAATTAACCAAATCGTACAGTGATTCTGACATCATCGAAGCCGGTGTACAGCAGGAATTTATCCAAAATAAAGAAATAGAACTTTCTATCCAACTTCCTGATGACCTTATAACATGGTACTGGAATGTATCCGTTTTACAATTAGAAGGGCTGGAAATGGATTGTAACGAATTATCTGTCGAAACTATTCAGAAAAAGCAATATCTCGTTCTGGGTGAATTCTGGCTGTATGGAGACGGAGATCAATTGCTATACAATCTGGAGAATCAAAATATTTACGTACTTGCCCACGAAAATGCACCTCCGAAAGTGATAAAAATCGCGAATTCACTGTCTGATTTAATAGAGAAGAAAATAGTCTTTTATTTAAAGGAATACGAATAAGAACAAAAAGATCAGCAAAATAAGTTCAACTAAAAAATACAATTTAGAATGTACCAATGGAATTATTTTTACGGAGCCATCATGCTGGACTCTGATTACAATGGATTTTTGGATTTCGTTCAGAATAAAATGGAGGACAAAAATTACTATTATTTTCATCCGGCCATATTTTCACAGGCTATTCAGGAATTTCCTTATTACTATGATAACATTCTTATTTCTTTTGGAAGAACAGCCAAATGGTTTCTTGAAACTGAAAATCAGCTCAATGAGTTTATACAGGAATTTGAAAATATACTGCATCATATAGATTTTCAGTACGTTCAGATAAAAGTAGGCGGAGTTTATTCTGATTACTCTTTCTTTTGGTTAAATAAGAAAAAAATCGTTAATACAACAGGAGGCAGCTTTGAGACCACCATGGAATATGTGATTGAAAACAAGATCCGTTTTTTTGAAAGTGAACATTTCTATTTTGGATTAGGTGAAATCAATCTGTCTACCGGATGGTGTGACAAAAGCTACGATGAAGATGATCTGAAATCTTTTGACCTTCAATATCCGGGATTTAAATATCCGGTTTAACCGATATTCTGTGCTATTCATTCTTCATCGATAAATACTATCAAAAATCCCTTCTCCAATTCAAAAAACTTCCCGAAATTTGCGGTCTGTGCGTTAAATATAATCAATGAAATAAAATTTTAAATCAAAACATACAGTAAAACTTAGTATAAGTTTTCTTCGGGGCAGGGTGAAAATCCCTACCGGCGGTTACAGTCCGCGACTCCTTTCTTCGGAAGGGACTGATTTGGTGAAATTCCAAAACCGACAGTTAAAGTCTGGATGGGAGAAGAAAATGAAACGGTCAGTAAGATTCCTTACGGGCTTATTGTGCCGTATTTCATTTCCATGTACCGAAGACTATTTTAACTTTTAAAAGTAAAATAACATGGAAAAATTATTAGAACAATTTGGAGCGACCTCCACAGAACGTGTAGAAAATGCACTTCTAAAACTACAACAGGGAAAAGGAATTCTTTTAGTAGATGATGAAAACCGTGAAAACGAAGGCGATATCATCTTTCCCGCATCCACCATTACAGAACAGGACATGGCACTTCTGATCCGCGAATGCAGCGGTATCGTGTGTCTTTGCATTTCGGAAGAAAAAAGCAAGCATTTAAATTTGCGTCCGATGGTGGAAACCAACAATTCAAAAAACCAGACCGCATTCACCATTTCTATCGAAGCCAAAGAAGGCGTTGAATCTGGTGTTTCAGCAAAAGATCGTGTAACAACGATCAGAACCGCCGTTGCAGAAAATGCACAGGCAGCACATATTGCAAGCCCGGGACACGTTTTCCCACTGATTGCCAAACAAGGCGGTGTTTTCGAAAGAAGAGGCCATACCGAAGGCAGTGTAGATCTTGTAAAAATGGCCAATCTTGGTGATGATGCCGTACTTTGTGAGCTGACCAATGAAGACGGTTCAATGGCAAGGCTGCCGGAAATCGTGAAGTTTGCATCCCTGAAAGAGATGAGCGTAGTCACTATTGAAGATATCCACGCGTACCGCAAAATCATGAGCAACTAGGAAGAATATATAACGCACAGAACAGCCATCCGATCATACCGGATGGCTGTTTTATTTAAATTATTCATTAAAAACAAGTTAACATAAAAACTAATATCTGTTTTTATTTATCTTAGTAAAAATTTTGACCATGAAAACATCACTACTCTTTTTGCTGGGTATTTCCGGCGCACTTTCCGCACAGATCACTCTGACCAAAGCGGCCAACGATCCTTTATCAGGCGATACTGCGAATCATTATACGGTAACGGGAACCGTCAACAATACCGCTACAGGAGCCAATGTTACCTTTTCAAACGGCAGTCTGGTACAGGGAACATCTTCTCCAACGGTCTATTCGACACCTTCTGCGGCAGAAATCACCACATTTCCGGGTTCTACCATCAAAATGGCTAGCGGGGCAACCACTATTTTTTATAAATCCTCAACTACCAAACTTGAAATCACCGGAGTAATCAATCCTGAAGCTACGCTGAACTTTTCTGTAGACAACGGTACATACATGAATTATCCTACCGCTTTTGGAGTTACTCAAACCGACAATGCCAGAGGAAATTTCACCTCATCTGTGGCTAATGGATTTTTCAGCGGGACAATGGGCACACTAGCCGATGCCCACGGAACGCTAATCATCGGCAGCAGAACTTATACGAATGTACTGAGAGTAAAATTTACACAGAATTTTAATTTATATTCTCCGTTTGATGTTGCCTTAACCAATCCGATCGGAACTTTTACCAATACCGCTTATTCTTATTATGATGGCAGTCACCGATATGCATTGCTGACGTCTACCAGCGGAAACATTTCGGTTCCTTTACTGGGTATCAATCAGTCTACGTCGAGTGCTGTGGCTCTGGGTGAGACCTTTTTAGGAACGGCAAATACTGCAAAAAAAGAAAATTTCACTGTTTATCCTAATCCGGCACAGGATTTTATCGGATTTAAAGGAAATACAGGAAATTATACAACAGCCAATATCTACAGTTTAGACGGAAAACTGATCAAAACATCAGATCTGAAATCCGGAAAAGTACAGATCTCTGAGCTTCCGACGGCTAATTATTTTATCCAGGTTTCCGGAAAAGATGCTAAGACAGAAACGGTGAAGTTTATCAAGAAATAAAACAAGATACATTACAAAAGCAAACAACCCCGTTCAGGATTCCTGAGCGGGGTTATTTTTATGAACTATTTAATCTTAAAAAGTAGCAGCCGGCGCTGTCGAGTTATTTAATTTCCTTTGTAAATCTGTCTTTTTCCCTTTTGAAAAATCATAGCTTAGTCCTAAAACAAACATGGATTTATTATTCATGATCTGCCCTACGCGGGAATAATTAACCAGACTTTCTTTTAAGCTTTTTGTTTTGTATTCGGAAGGCATTCCAATCCAGTACATTCCGGTTGAAAACGTCCATTCTTTATGTTTATAGTTGACAAATACATGATTTTGGTTTTCATTAATCACCAAAAAGGCACCACTCAGGCTGTACACGGGAATATTAAGCTGATATTCAAGGCTGAATGATTTATATTCGGAAGACAGGACAAAATTATTTCCTATATAATTATTTTTGATCAATGCTCCGCTACTGGTTCTCACGGTTTCTGAAGTTGGTGAAATGACTGCTTTCAATACCAATAATCTGTTTCCAAAAGGTTTATAAGAACCCGTTAACTGAGCTCCATATTGTTTAGAGTTCTGAGCATTTTCATATGTTAATGCATAACCGCCTAACGCAGCATCCATCACGTAAAACTGATTGATCGCGCGATTGGTATAATTGTAAAAAAGATTCGCATTAAAATCAAAATATTTATTGTTGAATGAATACGTTAAATTATTCCCCCATGTCTGTTGCGAGGTAAGAAAAGGATTTCCCCGCTGTACAATATTGGGAGCCTGCTGAACAACATTACTACTCAAAGCAGCACTAACCGGACTTTTGGGTTTATAGCTGCTTGAAAAACGGAGAGTTTGGTTGCTTTTCAGTTGATAACCCAAAATAATCTTTGGAACGAAAGACCATTCATCAAAAGTATTTTCTGCACTCTTATTGTGAATATTAATCAGTCCGGCGCCTATCCGGTAATTAAATTTCTTTACTTTTCCGGCAAATTCAGAATAGAGATACTGTTCAAGATAATTGACACTATACTCTGAAAAGCCCGATAAATTCGAGAGATCATTAGAAATAGAAGTATTGGAAACACGGTATCCTGATGAAAACTTGCCGGTTTCAAAATCATGGGTATAAGCCAGTTCTCCTACAAATCCGGTTTGTTTCGCTTTCAGATTCATATCATTATCAAAAACGGATTGACCCGAAGAAATGATCCATTCTTTGGCAAATTCAGAAGTATTGGTTGTAAAACGATTGGCCACAACATTTAAACTCAACTCATCTTTCTTACTGATATTCTTTGAAAAATATACATCCAGTGTAGGCGTTACATAATCTGATCCCCCATTTTTTAACATCTGATGCTCTTCAGAAAAGGCATCTTTGGTGAAAATACTTTGCCCGCTTCCTTTGAAGAAACTGCTGAGAATATCCATATTCAATTTCGCCTGAAAAGCATAATTGTCCGGAACCACACGTGTATAACGCAAAGCTAGATTTTGAAAAGTATATCCAAAATGATCTTTCCTCTCCTCATCCGAACGATAATGCTCTCCTCCTAACTGATAATCATAAATACTATGAACCCTCCTGTCATCATAATCTCTGAGATTGATAGAATATTCTAAACCGAAATCATTTTTCCCTTTTGTATAATTGGCATAGGCCGATCCGTTTATAAATCCGGTGGTCAGACCACTGCTCAGATCCGCACCAAAAACATATCCTGTTTCAGCGGAACGGGTTAACAGGTTGATAACAGTATCTGCTCTGGAAGCCCATCTTGCAGGCGGAATATCATAATACTCCACTTTGATCACTTCGCTTGGCTGTACACTTCGGATTTGCATATCTGTAGCTTCAATACCATTGATCAGAAATAATGTAGTTCCTCCTTTGATACTTTTAAGCGTATTGGAAACAGGATCAAGCTGCAGTTCCGGTAAGGTCTTTAACAAATCTTTTGCATAACGTGCTTTTTCCAGAGCTTCTTTATCAAAAGTATAAACTGCCTTATCCGCGAATTGTTTTTTACGCTGTGCTTTCAGAATGACTTCCTGGATTTCTTTGGTGTCAGACTGGCTGATCGTATCTTTTTTTACATTCTCCTGCGAAAACACCAAGGTTCCGGAAAGAAACAGTAAAGAACATATCACTTTTTTCATATCAGAAATAGAATTAGAATGTTTAAATAAGACAGCTGATATTCAATAATTATTACATACCTGACGATGCTATCAATTATTCTTATTATATTCCCATCGAATAACACAAACAACAATCATATCTTTATTTTTAAGTTAAATATCAAACCATATTTAAATTTTGGTAAATTTTTGCCCGTTTTTTGCTGATACCTTTCTACACCCACAAAATATAACCTCATGAAAAAGCTTCTCATCTTAATTCCCTGTTTCCTGCTTTCCGAAGTAGATGCACAGGAAGTTCAGGCTGTTCCCTCGGAAAAACTGAATATCATTAAGACCAACGTTACAGCGTACGCATTCAGAAATATCAACCTGTCTTACGAAAGAGCAATCACACAGTGGTTCTCTCTCAATATAGGTTTCGGAACAATGACACAGGGGAAAGTTCCCTTCATTAATGCTTTTTTGAAAGATGAAGATGAGAAAAGATTTCAGAATTTGAGGGTAAAAGCTACCAATTTCACCATCGAACCCAGATTCTACATCGGGAAAGGCTATGGAAAAGGATTCTATTTTGCCCCTTATTACCGGTATTCCGATGTCACATCCAACAGTTTTGATTTCTATTATGATTATGACGCTATTGACGGAAATACCTACCAGATCCCATTGAAAGGTCAGGGAAGCACAAGCGGAAACAGCGGCGGACTGATGGTTGGTGTACAATTTTTCTTAACCCGAAGCCAAAATCTGGTCCTTGATTTCTGGATTGCGGGAGCTCATTACGGAACGGGAAAAGGAGACTTCACGATGACCAGCGATTATGTCCTGACTCCGGAAATGCAGGCTCAGCTTAAAAAAGAAATTGAAAACCTGGATATTCCGTTTGTAGATTACACCGTAGAGACAAATGCCAATGGCGCTAAAGTAAAAGTGGACGGGCCGTGGGCTGGTTTCAGAAGCGGGCTCTCGATTGGATACAGGTTTTAAACCCATAATTAAAAATACCGTTCTTGATTTTCTGAACGGTTTTTTTATATCTTTAAACCGGATAACCGTTTATCCTGTTTAATACTTTCGCATGAAAATTCTCATCATAGAAGACCATAAAGATCTTGCGTCCAATATCACAGACTATCTTAAAAAAGAAGATTACGTCTGTGAAGTCGCTTCTGATGCGAAAGAAGCTATCGATAAAATAGAACTTTTTGAGTACGACTGCATTCTTCTGGACCTCATGCTTCCCGATGGAAACGGGCTGGATATTCTGAAACATATTAAAAACTATGCTCCCGGGGCCAGTGTCATTATTGTTTCTGCGAAAAATTCTTTAGACACCAAACTGACCGGACTGGATGACGGCGCCGATGACTATATCACCAAACCATTTTCACTACCCGAACTTCACTCCAGGATAAAAGCGGTGCTCAGAAGAAAAACACCGGAAGCCAACCGCATTCTAAGCTTCAATGAAATTAAGATTGATCTGGAATCTAAGGAATGCAGAATCAATGACCAACTGGTCAATCTTACAAAAAAGGAACTGAACCTGCTGATCTATTTCATCAACAACCAGAACAGAATGCTTTCTAAACAGGCTATAGCCAGTCATCTTTGGGGTGATTATACGTACAGCATTGACAATGTAGACTTTGTTTATCAGCATTTAAAAAACCTACGGAAGAAAGTGATTGATGCCGGTGGAAAGGATTATCTGCAAACTGTTTACGGATTGGGTTATAAATGGATTGATAAATGAATTTGAGCTTCCGTTTTGCCAGAGCATTTACCATATTGGTATTTTTCGTACTGATCACCGGTTTTGCGATTCTTTATTTTGCTTTTGAAAGAGCAACGATGCGTTCTGCTATTCTCAAACTTGAGGATTTAAACACTTATGTAGCCCGTAGATTGGAACAGGATCCTGCATATGACTATTTGAAATTCCATCACGGGCAGATTCAGGTGAAAATTCTTCCTGTAGATTCTAAAAATTTCAAGGAAAAAATCATTGAAGAGAAATACATCTGGAATAAAAGCATCCAGTCCCACATGAACAGAATTACGGTGACTACCTATCCTTTAATTAAGCAGAAAAGATACGCCATTACCAGTGTAAGATACATTACGATCATCGAGAATAATTTTCTGATGAGCATCATCATGGTTATTGCATGGATCATGGTTTTCCTGATCATTCTTACTATTATTGTGAGTATTCTGGTATCCAAAAAAATCCTTGACCCTTTTTATCATGCGATAGATGAAATCAAGAAATTCAGTCTGAGAGACAACCGCTCCATGGAGCTGATGAAAACGGAAACCGACGAATTCAAATCATTAAACAGGTTTTTGTTAAAAATGACAGAAAGCTCTAAAAAAGACTATCATCTACTGGAAGAACTTTCGGAAAATACGTCTCATGAATTGCAAACCCCACTAGCTTCCATCAAAGGGAAAATAGAACTACTGATGGACAGTGAGCTTTCGGAAAACCAACTGATCACACTTTCTTCTATGAATGATGAGCTGGACAGGCTTTCATCAATTAATCAATCTCTTATTCTTCTCGCCAAACTTGAGCATTTTGAAAAAAATGATTCCCAGCTTATCAATTTTTCGGAACTGCTAGAGGAAAGACTTCTCTATTTTGAAGACATTTTTGAAATACAGAATCTTACGGTAACGAAAGATATCCAACAGGAAGTTTATCTTAATTTTGATCAGAATCTTGCTACGATCGTCATCAACAACCTCATCAATAATTCCAAAAGACATAATATAGAAAACGGAGAAATAGCGGTAACGCTTACGGAAAGCTATTTGCAGATCTCCAATACGGGAAATCCTCCTACTGTTCCTACTGAAGAATTATTCCAGAGATTCAGGCGCGGAAACCCCAATCAGAATTCTATCGGGATCGGTTTGGCACTCGTGAAGAAAATTTTGGAGATTTATGACACTGAAATATTCTATCAATTTGAAAACAATCTTCATATTACAAGAATCAATTTCGTAAAATAAAATACTGAATTTCAAAAACATAACATCAAATGATTCAATTTTGTGAAAACTTCAGAATTTCTTCAGAATGTATGTATTGTTTAGGTGCAAATAAAAGCGCCAATGAAAAAACTACTTCTCATTTTCAGTTTTACGGTTATGCAATGTACATATGGCCAGGATACGGTGAGTATTAAGAAAAGTCCTGAAGAGGCTTCTTCTGAGAAAAATCCTTTAGATGTGGGAGAACTTAAAATTAACCTGAATGCTAAAGGTGACAAATGGCTGAAATTCGGTATTTCCAGTCAGATCTGGCTCCGCAGTATTGATAACAATCCCGGAACACTGGTGAACGGAGTTCCTCAGGAACAAACCTACGATGCAAGTATCAGGAGAATGAGGCTGATTATTCAAAGCCAGGTCACTCCTTTTTATTCTGTTTTTTTACAGATGGGAATTAATAATCAGAGTTTTATTTCAGGTGGTGGAACCGGTACCGGAAACAATGGAGCCGGAAAAAAAGCACCTTTCTTTTTTCATGATGCTTATAATGAATTCGCGATTATTCCAAGAAATGATTTCCAGACAGGAAAACCGAACAAAAACAATCTATACTTGGGCGCAGGACTCCACTCATGGAATGGGGTAAGTAGACTGACCAATGCCAGCACCACCAAAATGCTTGCTGGTGATATTCCCGTTTTCAATTTTCCAATGATAGAAATAGCCGATCAGTTTTCGAGACAGCTGGGAATTTTTGTCCATGGGGAACTGGATAGAATTAATTACCGTTTCAGTGTTAACAAACCTTTTGCGACCAGTTTGAAACCAGCCATCGGAGGTGCGGCTGTAGATAATAACCAAAGTGGAAAGCTGTCTTACTCCGGATATGCATTCTACCAGTTTTTTAACAAAGAAACGACGGTGACTTCTTTCCTTCCGGGAAATAATTTAGCTACAAAAAAAGTCTTGAATCTTGGAGCCGGTTTTTACACCAATAAAGAAGCAACGCAATCTCAACCTTCTGAAAATGTTTTCGAATCTCATGATGTCAATATTTTAGGTGCAGATGTTTATACGGAGCTTCCGGTAGGAGATAAAAGCAAGGAAATGGGATTAACACTCTATTCTGTTTTTTACAATTATAATTACGGTCCCAATTATTTAAGAGTAAGTGGTCTTTTGAATCCAGGAACTCCCAACGCAGATTTTATGGGACAAAAAGCATTGGAAGGTGCCGGAAACAACAGGGTTTTGATGGGAACAGGAAATATCTGGTTTTCGCAGATGGGTTTTGTGCTTCCGAAATTCAGTAAAATCCTGAAGGTTCAGCCATTTTTCAATTATGCCTTGAAAGACATGAAGGCGCTTAATCAAAGTGGAAGCTATTATGACATTGGAGCCAATTTTTATCTCTATGGTCAAAACGCAAGAATCGTTGCTCAATACAGCAGCAGACCGCTCTATGACATCACATCCAAAACAATTTTTGATAGAAAAGGTGAATTTTTGCTGTCTTTTCAGATCGTACTTTAAAAAATTTAATATCTTACTCATATGAATACTACTCAAATTACAACTGCTCAAAGGATCAAAGCCATTGTGGGCGGTTCCGTAGGAAACCTGGTCGAATGGTACGACTGGTATGCTTACGCTGCTTTTGCGATTTATTTTTCCAACTCCTTTTTCCCGGATTCCGACCTGAATGCACAACTGATGAATACGGCAGGAATCTTTGCTGTGGGCTTCCTGATGCGTCCTATCGGAGGCTGGATATTCGGAAGTATTGCGGATAAGATCGGGAGAAAAAAAGCAATGACACTTTCTGTTTTACTGATGTCTTTCGGTTCGCTCCTTATTGCACTTACTCCGACTTATAAGACTATAGGAATTTTAGCTCCTGCCTTATTATTAATTGCCAGACTATTGCAAGGCTTAAGTGTAGGCGGAGAATATGGTGTTTCTGCAACCTATCTCAGTGAAATGGCATCGGAAAACCGAAGAGGGTTTTATTCAAGCTTTCAGTATGTAACACTTATAGGCGGGCAGCTGATCGCATTGGGCATTCAATTGATTTTGCAAAAACTGCTTTTGACGGAAACTCAGCTTGAAGAATGGGGCTGGAGAATTCCATTCGTCATCGGAGCTTTGCTTTCTGTGATTGCTTTGTATTTAAGAGCCAATCTTCACGAAACGGAGGCTTTTGAAAATAAAAAAGAGGTTAACGATAAGAAAAAAGGAACGGTCACAGAGCTTCTGAAACATCCTAAAGCCTTACTTACGGTAATTGGACTGACGTTAGGAGGAACTCTGGCCTTTTACACCTACACAACCTATATGCAGAAATTTTTGGTGAATACCGTTCATCTTACCAAAGAACAATCTACCCTGATCTCATTTATTTCACTATTTATATTTGCGTGCCTGCAGCCTGTATTTGGAGCATTATCAGACAAAATCGGAAGAAGACCGTTGCTTTTAGGTTTTGGAATCCTTGGAACATTATTTACGGTTCCCCTTCTGACGGCTTTGAGCACAACCACATCGATGTGGACAGCATTTTTCCTGATTATGGCAGCCCTGATTATTGTCAGTGGCTACACTTCCATCAATGCTGTTGTCAAAGCGGAACTCTTTCCTTCTGAGATCAGAGCGCTTGGAGTAGGTCTTCCATATGCCCTTACAGTGGCTATTTTCGGAGGAACAGCAGAATATGTAGCCCTTTGGTTCAAGCAGGCGGGAACAGAACAGTATTTCTACTGGTATATCACCGGATGTATTTTATTCTCTCTGATCGTATATGCCGGAATGAAGGATACAAAAGAAAATTCCTCACTTGATAAAGATTAACATCAACAGCTATAAAAGCCGGGCGCCGCAGATTCTCTGCGGCGCCCATTTTATTTTTAGTGGTAAGCCTTTTTAAATTTCTCCACCATACTGTCCAGGTTATGACGCTGAACATACACGCTTTTTATATCCTGATATCTCGGTGACTTGTAAAAAACCTCGTGGAAATCCATGCTTCCGTTTCCTACTTTCACTACTTTCTGTACATCGATATTCAGTTTTTTTAGCTCGTCTTTAAAGACTTTAAATTCATCTTGTATATTGCTCATTTATATTTTTGGATTTTAGTTAAAAATTTCAACTTTACACTTCATACCCTTCGATAAGCTGGGGCATCTTCTTAATTAGTAATAAAATTAGTGAATTTTCCAATATAATCATCAGGTAAATACTATTTTTTTACTCAATTTGACGATTTTATACGGATTTTACATTTTTTCAGAATTATAAAATAATTTTAAAGCTCAGAAATTTAATAGAAAATATCTTTAAAAAGCCTATTAAATCAGGAAAAACCATTAAAAAAATAAATCTTTTTATGAATAATATAAAGCAGCTGTAACGTGCTATTTTACACCACTATTATCTGAAAATTTATCGTTAAATCTGCTGAAATAGAGCGAAGAGACCCGATTTTTAGTACATTATGGTTTATATCGAAGGTTTTCAGGAAGGAGAAAGATGATTGATCAATGTTTTTACTATTTGAAAATTAACTTGTTGGAGGATCACAATGGCGTAAGGATTAATAAAATATGGGTATTTTAAGACGCAAGAAAATCGAGATTTTCAGCAAAGATGATGATGAGATTGCTTCGTTCCTCGCAATGACAGAGGGTTGATAACTGTTTTAGAATAATAAAAAACTTTGCACCGCTGCCTTTTTACCAACATTCAGAAAATAATTTAAAACATTTTGTAACATTTTATAAAAGTCTGTCTCTAAAAGACATATTCACCTTAAAATTTTATAATCATGAAAAAATACAGAATCTTCTTTATCCTGATGTTAGTTTTTGCAGCAGCATGCAATATATTCGGACAGACAAAAACGTATCCTTTTGAAATCAAAAAAACTGGACACGGCAAACAGACCATTATTTTTATTCCAGGATTTGCTTCTTCGGGAGACGTTTGGAACGAAACAGTAACTCAATTTGACAGTCAATTTTCCTGCTATGTTTTAACGATGAAAGGATTTGCGGGAGTACCACCATTGGCAGATGCCAGTTTTAAGGACTGGGAAAAAGAAATTGCAGCTTATATCAAGGATCAGAAAATTGACAAGCCTGTCATCATTGGACACAGTATGGGAGGCGGTCTGGCTATGGCATTGGCTGCAGATTATCCGGAGCTTATTGCAAAAATAGTGGTTGTAGATACACTTCCGTGTCTGGCAGCATTATCGAATCCGAATTTTACCTCTAAAGAAAATAACGACTGTACCTCAACAATCAATACATTAAAAGCGATGAATGATGAACAGTTTAAACAAATGCAAACCGGCACTATTCCACATCTTGTAGCCGATCCAGCTATGCAGAAAACAGTGATTGACTGGAGCATGAAATCCGACCGGACCACTTTTGCAAAGATGTACTGTGATTTCTCCAATACAGATTTACGTGAAAAAATAAAAACGATTCAATGTCCTTCGCTTATCCTTCTGGAATCTTATTTTGTTAATTTTAAACCGGCTATTGAAAACCAATATAAAAATTTAAAAAATACAGATATGAGATATGCTTTAAAAGGGCTTCATTTTATCATGTATGACGACAAAGAATGGTATTTTGCACAGTTGAATAACTTTTTATCCTCCAAATAATGGTATTTGAAGATATATATGAACTGTACTGGCAGAAGATATTCCGTTTATGCATGGGATATGTCAACAATTCTGACCTGGCACAGGATCTCGCTCAGGAAACCTTCATTATTGTCTGGCGGCAGCTTCCGAAATTCAGGAATGAATCCAGCATTGGAACGTGGATCTTCAGAATTGCTTCGAATAACTGTTTAAAACAGATTGAAAAGGAGAAAAGATTTACTAAAGCGGAACTTCCCATTCATCTCGAAGAAAAAAAACAGGAATCTATGGAACCGCAGATCCAGTTGCTGTATCAGTTTATTTCGGAATTGCCTGAAACGGACAGGATCATTATCTCACTGGAACTGGAAGAAATAAGGCAGGCGGAAATCGCTGGTATCGTGGGACTTTCGGAACCTAACATAAGGGTAAGGATTCACAGGATAAAAGAAAAATTAACAAAAAGATTCAAAGAAAATGGCTACTAATATAGATTTTAAAAACCTCTGGAAGCAGCAGACTGCTGAGAAACCTAGTATAGAAGAACTGCTTGGAAGGCTTAAGAAATTTAAAAATGAGAACTTAAGAAAACTATTGATTACCAATGTTTTGCTGATCCTCACCAGCCTATTCATAGGATTTATCTGGTATTATTATCAGCCTCAGCTTATCTCAACCAAAATCGGAATTGTACTGGTTATTCTGGCCATGGTTATTTTCCTGTTTGCTTACAATAAACTGTTCAGTCCTATTTATAAACTCGACAGTACACAAACAAATGCTGAATATCTGCAGAGTCTGTATTCACTTAAGAGTAAGCAGAAATTTATGCAAACCACTATGCTGAACTTGTATTTCATCATGCTGTTCGCAGGAATCAGTCTGTATATGTATGAATACGCTTCAAGAATGGAGATGATTTATGCAGTTTTAACGTATGGGCTCACTTTTTTATGGATCGCCTTCAACTGGTTTTATCTTAGACCCAAAACCATAAAGAAACAGCAGGAAAAATTGAATGGACTGATTAATAAATTTGAAGAAATCAATGAACAATTGAAAGAATAATCAACAAAAAATACAAAGTTTTTTTGTTGAAAGCTACTTAATGTAATAAATTATACAATATTCATATAATTAAATATTACATTCATTTTTTAACAATAATTACATTAAAATAAAACTTTTATTTCATTATTAAATAGATTTTATTTCATATATCAATATTTTAATTTCTTTTTAATTATTTTTAATAACCAGAAAAATACCAATATGAATATTATGAAAAAACTACTATTTTTAATTACCTGTGGGGTTCTATGCTCCAATTTTCATTCGCAGAAGCTGGAATTCCAGGAGTGTGGAACGGATGAACTGATGCGGAAACATTATGAAAGGTATCCGGAACAGAAAGCTCAGGATGATGCTTTTAATTTAGAAATATCTAAACTGATCAAAAGCGGAAAATTTGCTAAGACCATCAACAAAAAACTAGTCTATGAAATACCTGTCGTGGTCCATGTAGTCGGTGACGGAAGTGCCATAGGAACGGTAAATAACAAATCCGACGCTGATATTATTGCATGGGTGAATTATTCAAACGGCGTTTTTTCCGGAAGTTCAACCAGCGGTATGTCCGGCACCAGTGCTGTGTTACCTGTGAAATTTGTTTTTGCCAAAGTGAATCCAAGCTGTGCCGCTACCAATGGGATTAACAGAATCAATGCCTCCCATCTTCCAAAATATGTAAGCGGAGGTGTCAATGATGACAATACCACCAATGCAGTAGCTGCTACCGAGATCACCGCCTTAGGGATGTGGGACACCAGCAAATATTACAATATCTATGTCGTGAAGAAACTAACTTCCAATGCAGGGGCCCTGAACGGATATGCTTACTATCCGGGAGGCAGCAAGGATTATTCTTTCATGGCCACAAGCGCTTCTGCAGTGAATAAACAAACGTTAGCCCATGAATTCGGACATGCGCTGGGACTTCGTCATACTCATGAAGGCTATACTGAATCTACAGGAGCTTGCCCTACCAATACTGATTGTACATTACAGGGAGATCTGGTTTGCGATACAGAACCTATGAAAAGTCTTTATCACTCGTCTGTGCCAAGCAGCTGCCAGACGGGACAGATTAATCCGTGTACCAGTGTGGCTTACGCGGGTGGTGAGAGAAACGTTATGGCATATACTTACTGCTTCAGAGACTTATTTACTTCCGGACAGACCGACCGGGCAACGGCACAACTCCTGCAGTACAGACAGTCTTTGATCAACTCCCCTGTTGCTTCTTCCACGATACCTAATAACAGCAGTGTCTTAACCTCCGCATGTGCTCCAACTTCTATCACAAATCCGGGAGGCACTAATCTTGGAATCACCTCTGTAAAATTTGGAGATATCAATAATTATTCTTCAAACTATAAACAGGCTTCCAATAATTTCTACGAAAATTTTACCGGAAATTACTGCGCAGGTGTTTCCAAAACCACGATTCCTGGTGGTACGGCAACAACCCTTACCGTTGCACCGGGAACCAGCAATTCGCATATTATCAAAGCTTATATCGATTATAACAATGACGGGCAGTTCAATGAAACGACTGAACTTGTCCTTAATCAAAGTGGCATCAGCAGCGGCTCTGTTGCGACGGCTTCTGTAACACCTCCTGCAACTGCTGTAGCCAACACCGCTTTAAGAATGAGAGTTATCGGTGAATTTAACGGAACAGCTGTTACGGCATGCTATACTCCAAAATATGGGCAGGTAGAAGATTATTCGGTGATCATTACGCGTCCCGGATTACTGGCTGTAGAAAATGTAACCAAGGTAAATACCGCAGAGATCATTAAAGATGAGAACGCTGTATACATAAAAAGTGATCTGAAAATATCTTCACTTCATATTTATGATGCTTCAGGAAGGCTGCTTACCGGCAGAACAGATATAAAATCTTCTGAATTCAGATTTCCTGTGAATGAAAAGAATACGATTTTAACGGTAACTGCGGTTCTGGAAAACGGAAAAGTGGTCACTAAGAAATTAAGATTCTAAGAAAACTATTCAAATAAAAAAGAGAGCTGCGAGGCTCTCTTTTTGTTTTATATACAAAATCAATTGATCTATGAATTCTGCTCTTCTTCTTCCAGTTCCACTTCATGTCTCAGCTGTGCTTTGTAGAGTGTTGAGTAGTATCCGTTCTTATCAAGAAGCTCTAAATGCTTTCCTTCTTCCACGATTTTGCCATGCTCCATGACAATAATTTTATCTGCTTTTTCAATAGTTGAAAGTCTGTGGGCAATGATAATGGAAGTTCTGTTTTTAGTAATTTTCTCTGTTGCTCTCTGGATCAGTTTTTCACTTTCATGATCTATCGAAGAGGTTGCTTCATCCAGAATCAGAATTTTAGGATCTGATAAATAAGCCCTTAGGAAAGACAACAGCTGTCTCTGTCCTAAAGAAATGGAGGAACCTCTTTCACTTACTACGAATTCATAGCCGCCAGGAAGCTGTTCGATAAATTCATCCACTTCAATTTCCCTGGCTCCTGCTCTTATTTTTTCCAACGTAATAGTATCGTCACCAAACGCAAGGTTTTCAAAAATACTTCCGTGGAAAAGAAACACATCCTGCAACACCACACCGATATGACTTCTCAGGTTATACAGTTCGTAATCCTTTAAATCAACATCATCAATAACGATTCTTCCGGAATTGATATCATAAAGTCTTGTGATCAAGCTGATAATCGTAGATTTCCCCGCACCCGTGGCACCCACGATAGCTACCGTTTCTCCCGGATTTACTTTAAAATCTATTCCTTTCAATACTTCCTGCTTTTCATCGTAGGCGAAACGTACGTTTTCAAATTCAATTTTACCGTCAAAGTGATCTTTCTTCACCGTTCCCGTATTTGGCATTGCGTAATCTTCATCCATCACCCCTAATACTCTTTCTGCCCCTACGATTCCCCTCTGGATATTATTGAAACGATCTGCAATCTGTCTTAACGGACGGATCAGCATAGAGATATATTGGATAAATGCAATAACAACACCGGCACTGATCGTGATATACCCGCCATAAAAAAGGATAAATCCGATGAATAATGAGGAAATCAATTCTACGACCGGAAAGAATAATGAGAAAATGAAAACCGTTCTCAATAAAGCACTTTTCAGGGTAATATTAATGTCATCAAATCTTTTAAATTCAGCACCCTGTCTGTTGAATACCTGAATAATAGACATTCCTGCCAGTCTTTCCTGAACAAAAGAGTTCTGATTCGCGGTCCAGGTTCTCTCGTCCCCGAAAGCTTTTTTCAATCTTTTCTGGAAAAATCTGGTGATCACCACCATTAATGGAAGGATCGCCAATGTAATATAACTCAGATGGACATTCGTACTGAACATCATTATTAGAACAAATACAATTCTAAGAATATCTCCAAAAACCATCAGGAAACCGTCGGTATAAACCGTGGCAATGGTTTCCACATCCCCAACAGCACGCGTCACAAGCTGTCCGATAGGCGTTTTGTCAAAAAATGAGGCTCTGAAATAGATCAGCTTCGCATACAGCCTCTCGCGGATATCACGGATAACGTTCTGCGAAATATAATTTGAAAAATAAACTAAGAAAAAGTTTAAAATAGTCTCTGCAAAAACCAAACCTACCAAAATATAGATATGCTTCATCATCAAAGCCTTATCCTGCAGCCTGGTAATATCATTATCCACCACTTCCATGGTAAGATAGGGCCTGTAGGTAGAAACTATGGACAGTATGACGGAAATTATCAAAGTAAGGATGAACCAGGAACGGAATTTCATTCCAATAAAGAACAGCCTCTTAACAATCTCCCAGGTATCTTGTTTTTTCATTGTACGAGTTGAAGAAAGAATTTAAAATTCTATGCAAAAATAAGACTTTATAATTTGACAGCCTTTACAACTTCATCAATTCGTTATAGAAAATTTCAGATAAGGGTTATTTACAGTATGAATATATTAAGCACAGTTTTTCAACCTTTTTTGCCACAGATTAAGTCATCCCGGTTTATAGTTTCTCCGGCTTATTCTAATAACTCCAAAAGTTGGCTGAGGCGCTCGAAGCCAACGTATCAGTGACTTCGAGAACCTCAGTCACCTGCCCTTGGTCATCTAAATTTTATAAATTCTTCTCCCCGATTTTTTCAATTTCCAAAGAAGGTTTATTCACATGTTCTTTTACAAATTTTCTTTCAAGAAGCTGATAAACGCCATATACGGCTGCAATGGAAATAATCCAGCTGATAATATTAACGATAGAAAACCCTGTATAGCTGACTTCCTCCAGAGAGTCCGGATCATTAATTCCCTGATAAATTCCATAAGAAAAACCAAAAAACAATTGCGTTCCCAGATACACTCCAATAGCGAAAAGCCCGTAGTGCCATTTTGTTTTTCCGAACCTTTCGGCAAGCTGTGCGTAATATCGGTAGGCTCCGATAAGAATAAAGATTGATAACATAATTCGTGTTTTATTAATAGCAGAAAACTCAGGCCTTTCCTGAATTCATCATACGTTCAGTACTTTTCTATTTCCACCAAAGAACACTTTATGCTAAAGAAAGGGAATGCAAAGAATCTTTTCATGGAAATAGTTATCCTGCTAAAATAGCAATTTTTTCCGTATTGTGAACAAACAGAGTACTATACAAAAAACGTTGAAATGATTATATGAGTTTTGTACCTTCCTGACTAAAATTCATAGCCAACATCTACAAGAAACAGTCCGTGTCCTGGTGCTGAAGTTCCGGCAGCATTGCGGTGTTTATCTTCAATAATTTTACGCAGATCTTCAGGTTTTATTTTACCACTTCCGATTTCCACCATGGTTCCTACAATCGCACGTACCATATTTCTCAGGAAACGATTGGCTGAAACCGTAAACTTAAGTTCTGTTCCATCCTGCTCCCACTCTGCTTTGTACATTTTACAGATATTGGTTTTGTTGTCCGTTTTTAATTTGGCAAAACTGGTAAAGTCCTCATATTCAAATAGAATTTTGCAGGCTTCGTTCATTTTGTGGATATCCAGCTGTCTTTTCCAGTGCTGCCAGGCAGATTCCTGCGTGAATGGATTTTTTGCCAGAGAAATATAATATTCATACGTTCTGTACGTCGCATCGAAACGGGCATGAAAGTCATCTTTGACCTTAAAAATCCTTTTTATACTGATATCGGGAGGCAGGAAGCTGTTCATCTTATAAGGAAGGTTGAGTGCATCCACTTCTTTCTCCGTATCGAAATGGGCAAATATTTTTTTGGCGTGAACACCGGTATCTGTCCTTCCGGCACCTGTTGTTTTGATCTCTTCCCTTAATATGGTGGAAAGCGCTTTTTCCAGTTCTTCCTGTACAGAAATGGCATCCGGCTGTATCTGGTAACCGAAATAATTTTTGCCATTATAAGAAAATTCAATAAAGTATCTCAATGCATTAAAAATAACTCCACAAAAATACTTTAATTTAATGAAATATTTGTTGAAAAGTCTTTGAGAATATTACACAAAATCCTTACGAAAATTCCTATTTTTGCAAACGTATGAAAAGATGGTACCTTTATCCTTTTTCCCTTGGTTATCATTTGGTAACGGGTATCCGAAACACAATGTATGATCTGGGAGTTTTTAAGACAACTAAGTTCAAGACTCCGATAATCAATGTCGGAAACCTTTCTGTGGGCGGAAGCGGAAAATCGCCTATGGTGATGTATCTTGCCCAATATCTGTCCAAACACTACAGGACAGGCGTCCTATCACGTGGGTACGGAAGACTGAGCAAAGGCTACGAAGTAACGAATTATGAAAGCAATTATAAAGTAGTAGGCGACGAAGCCATGCAACTTTTTGAACGTTTTAAAAACCGTTTCGTTATTGCTGTTTCAGAAGAAAGAGTTCCCGGCGCTAAAAAAGTAATCGAAGATATGGACCTGGATATTCTTGTTCTCGACGATGCTTTACAGCACAGAGCGATCAAAGCAGGATTCAATATTCTGATGACGGACTTTAATGATCCTTATTTCAAAGACCATCTTCTTCCTGCCGGAGATTTAAGAGAATCCCGAAATGGTTCCAGCAGAGCAGATATCATCATGGTCAGCAAATGTCCGGATGAACTTACCGAAGAAACCAAACGATATTATATTTCGAGGATAAGACCTTCCCACAACCAGAAAGTTTTCTTTTCCTCCATCGGCTACGATGAAAATGTGTACGGAAGAGAAAAAATGCTTCCGGATAACAACCTGAATTATTATGACATCCTCCTGATCACGGGAATTGCCAATCCGAAACCTCTTCTTGAGCATCTGGCAAAATTCTCACAGCGGGTTAAGCATTTAAAATTCAGAGACCACCATAATTTTACGGATGATGACATCAAAAAAATCATCGCAGAATATAAAAAATTAGGGGAATACAAACTGATCCTGACCACGGAGAAAGATTATGTACGTCTGAAAACTTTTGATTATCTTAGAGAAATTGTTTACTACTGGCCTATCAATGTCATCATTGATAAAAAGGAAGAATTCAACCAAATCATCTTAGATTATGTTAGAAAAAATTAAGCAGACTGCAGATTTCATTCACAATATTATCAAAGAAACTCCGGATTTTGCGATCGTTTTAGGATCCGGACTGGGAAAATTGCAAGACGAAGTGGAAGCCATTCACGTTCTGGAATATCCTGAAATCCCCAACTTCCCGCAAACGACGGTTGTAGGACATGGCGGAAAATTAATTTACGGAATCCTCGAAGGCAAAAAAGTTTTGATGATGAGCGGACGCTTTCATTACTACGAAGGCCATTCTATGGAAACCGTGACTTTTCCGATAAGGGTCTTCCATCTTTTGGGTATTAAAAACCTCATCCTTTCCAATGCCTGTGGTGGTGTCAATCCTGCTTACCGTGTGGCAGATATTGTTATTTTAAAAGATCATATCAATATGATGCCTGAACATCCGCTTCGTGGCAAAAATATTGAATCGTTCGGACCCCGTTTTGTGGATATGAGCGAGCCTTACAACAAAAAAATGATCGAAGTGGCTGAAAAGGCCGCTGCCGAACAGAATATTAAGATTCATCAGGGCGTTTATGTAGCTTTACAGGGACCTACCTTTGAAACTCCCGCAGAATACGGAATGATCAAAGCTATTGGTGGGGATATGGTGGGAATGAGCACCGTTCCTGAAGTGATTGTCGCCAGACATATGTCAATGGACGTTTTCTGTATCTCCCTGATTACAGATCTTGGCGGACCGGATATTGCCCTTGCCGTTTCTCATGAAGAAGTTCTGAATGCAGCCAATAAAGCTATGCCGAACGTGATTGCTGTAGTGAAAGGCCTTATCAGAAATTATCCATAGATCTTTATAGAAATTTTCGATCTCATAAATTTTTCCTAATTCATCAGAAATCAATCTCAGATTGCGTTTCATTGTTTAGATTTGTATAAATGAAATTGAAAGAATGAAAAAGTTAGCATTCATTTTTATGATCAGTGTTTTCGGGATGAGCTATGCACAACAGCAGCCGAAAGTACTCAAAACCTCTTTCTCCAAGGAAGCTTTAGTACAAAAGCTGGAAGATGAGGAAGGGAAAAATATTACCATTCAGCAGATTCTTGATCAGCATAAAGGAAAAGTTTTAGTGATTGATTTCTGGGCCGGATGGTGCAGAGACTGTTTAAAAGCGCTTCCGAAAGCTGAAGAACTTGAGAAAAACAATCCTAATGTAGATTTTGTATTTCTATCTCTGGAAAGATCAAAAGAAGGTTTTGACAAAAGTCTGGACCGATTCAATATGAAGGACAAAAACAATTACTGGTTTGCTTCAGGATGGAAAAATGATTTCAACAATTACGTTGACCTGAACTGGATTCCAAGATATATGGTAGTGGATCAGAAGTCTTCTATTGCAAAATATTACGCTATTTCTCCCGAAGATCCGGAGATTCAGGAAACCATAAACCGTCTTTCAAAATAATGATTACAAGAGAAGCTACAGAACAGGATCTGGAGGTCCTTTTAGAATTCGAGCAGGGAATTGTCCTTGCAGAAAGACCATTTAACAGCACGCTGCGTGATGGAGAAATTCATTACTACGATCTGCTTCAACTGATAAAGTCGGAGGATTCTTTAGTATTGGTAACGGAGGAAAATAACGAGATCATTGCATCCGGTTATGCTAAAATTAAGGAACCGGGAAATGATTATTCTAACTTTGACCGGTATGCCTATTTAGGTTTTATGTACGTAAAGCCCGAGCACAGAGGAAAAGGTGTGAACAAGCTGATTCTTGACGAACTGCTCAATTGGTCAAAATCCAAAGGTCTTTCTGAAATAAGGCTCGATGTATATTCCCAAAATGAATCGGCTGTAAAAGCCTATGAAAAAGCCGGCTTTGAGTCATTATTGGTTACGATGAGAATGAAAACCTGATTAGAATTTAATTCAAAATAAATGAATCCATATCTTTGCGGTATGGATTCTTCTTTTCCCACCCGTAAAATAATTCATGTTGATATGGACGCATTTTATGCTTCCGTAGAACAGCATGATGATCCTTCGCTTAAGGGAAAACCTATTGCTGTAGGAGGAGAACACCGTGGTGTAGTTTCCGCGGCGAGTTATGAAGCAAGAAAATACGGTGTACGCTCTGCTATGCCAAGCAAAACAGCCAAAGAGAAATGTCCGCATATTATTTTTGTTCCACCCCGTTTTGCACGCTATAAAGAAATTTCAAAACAGATCCGGGAAATTTTTCACGAATACACAGATCTTGTAGAACCTCTTTCTCTGGATGAGGCCTATCTGGATGTCACCGAAAATAAAAAAGATATAGAATCTGCCAATCAGATTGCTAAGGAAATCCGTCAGAAAATATTTGAACAGACCGGATTGACCGCTTCTGCGGGAATTTCAGTGAATAAATTCCTGGCAAAAGTGGCTTCGGATATCAATAAACCGAATGGACAGAAGACGATCCATCCTGATCGGATTGAAGGCTTCCTAGAAGAACTTCCCGTTGAAAAGTTTTATGGTGTAGGAAAGGTTACAGCTAACAAAATGTTTAGTTTAGGGATTTATAAAGGAAAAGATTTAAAGAAAAAATCACTGGAAGAACTGGTAAGGCTTTTTGGAAAATCGGGTGGTTATTATTACAATGTTGTTCGTGGTATTCATAATTCTGAAGTAAAACCTCATCGCATCCAGAAAAGTGTTGCGGTAGAAAGGACTTTTTTTGAAGATCTCTTTGATGATCAGGAAATTAATGATAAACTGGAACATCTGAGCCAGGAACTTCATCAGCGCCTGCAAAAGAATAATATCCTCGGAAGAGCTTTGACTTTAAAAATTAAATATAAAGACTTTTCACTCTTTACAAGAAGTTTCACGAAGGAAGACTATTTCACTTCCCCTGAACAGTATTTCAATACCGGAAAAAAACTTTGGGAGCTCAGACCTTTTGACAAACCGGTAAGACTAATGGGATTATCCCTTTCCCACCTCAACACGGAAGAGAAAAAACAGGTATCTATTCAACTAAAAATTCCGTTCGAAGAATTTGAAAATCAATAGATGATTTTTTTCACTATCTTGTAGGAAACCAACCAAATCACAGCCTATGAACACGACGATGATTCAATTTTTCCATTGGTATTCTGAAGGAAATGGAAAATTATGGAAAGAAGCAGAAAAACAGGCCGCAGATCTGGCAAAATTAGGAATCACTTCGGTATGGTTTCCTCCCGCTTATAAAGGCACAAACGGAGGCTACTCGGTGGGTTATGATGCCTATGATTTGTATGACCTTGGGGAATTTGATCAGAAAGGAAGTCTTCCCACGAAATACGGCACGAAGGATGATTATTTAAAAGCCATTAAAGCCCTGAAAAAACAAAATATCGGGATCATTGTTGATATTGTTCTGGGACACAAGGCCGGCGGCGATGAGCTGGAAAAATTTAAGGCTGTAAAAGTTGATGAAAACAACAGGGAAAAAATTATTTCAGATGTCATCGAAATAGAATCCTACACTCAATTCACATTTCCCGGAAGAGGAAAAAAATATTCTGATTTTGAATGGAATTTCAACTGCTTCAGCGGAGTAGATTTTGCCGAAGGTATGGATTCTCACATTTATAAGATACAGTCTGAATACGGTAATGATTGGGAAGAAATGATTGATGACGAGAAGGGAAACTACGACTATCTGATGTATAATGACATCGAGCATCGTAATCCATTTGTCCGTGAAGAACTCAACAGCTGGGCTGAATGGTATTTTAACCTGACTGATTTCGACGGGGTAAGACTGGATGCTTTAAAGCATATCTCCTTTGATTTTTATAAGGAATGGCTGACCATGCTCCGCTCCAATTCCGGAAAAAACATCTTTGCAGTCGGAGAATACTGGGCTCCGGGACAGCTGAATCTGCTTCAGAAATATATTGAGGTTACGGAAGGATGCATGAGCCTTTTTGACAGTTCGCTTCAGAATAACTTCCACACCGCTTCCAATGAAGGTGGTTCTTATGATCTCCGAAGAATTTTTGACGAAACGCTTACCCAGGCGGATCCTATGCATTCTGTGAGTCTTGTGGATAATCATGACACACAGCCTTTGCAGGACCTTGAAGCTCCGGTAGAATCATGGTTTAAACCATTGGCGTATGCTTTAATTCTGCTTCGGGAGAATGGCTATCCGTGTGTATTTTATCCTGATCTGTATGGTGCCCATTATACTGACAAAGGTGGAGATGGCAATGATCAGGAAATTTTTCTTGAAAAAGTAGATGGCATTGAAGAACTTCTTATTGCAAGGAAAGATCATGCTTACGGTGAACAAAGGGATTATTTTGAAGATGCCAACTGCCTCGGCTGGACACGTGAAGGAGATGATGAACATTCCGGATGTGCTGTGGTCCTAAGCAATAAAGAAGCTTACAGCAAGCCTATGGAAATGGGAAAACGCTATGCGGGTAAAAAATTCCATGATCTGCTTAAAAGACTAGAAGATGAAGTAATCATTGATGAGAACGGATGGGGAAATTTTCCGGTTCCTGAAGGAAATGTGAGTGTCTGGATTTCTGAATAACTTCTCAAATAAATAAAAAAACATACATGACCGGATGATCATCTCTTTGGTCATGTATGTCTTAAAATTGTACTGCTATAATAATTCTTTAGCAGTTTATATAGTGGCAGTTTTCCATATTAATGGCCCATTCACAGCAAAAGCCATCTTCGTTGGAAGTACAGCATACTCTGTCTCGGATAGGTCCTCCTCCTTTTAAATTCTTAAGTTCCTCCCGATTTAGTTTTCGTGCATTTGTTTTCATAGTTAGTATGTTTTAAGATTTGTTAATCAAATATAAATAAATAATCATCACATCATTAAAAATTACTCACAAATACATGATTTAGTCTATCAATTCCATAATAAAATAAGAATATAATCTGTAGAAGTTCGTCAAAAAACATCAACAGATTTAAAACTAAATTTTTCGGATTCTTAGTATTTCAGGTCTTTCTGATGTATCTGATATTTTTCCGGTTCTGGCAAATTCTGCCCAAAGCGTCCTCAACTTTTTACCATTTTCCTGAATATACTCCCATGGAATATCTTTCAGCAATTCCGCAGATTTCCAGGCTTCTTTATTCCCAAAGACCAAAGGAAGATCGATACAGTGTGCAGCCCCAATATGATTGTGCTCTGACTGTGAATGAATTCTGAACAGATAAACGTTTCCTCCTGCTTTGGCATAATTTTCAGCAAATTCTTCTGCCGGTTTTCCATAGATGAATTCCGTAGTTTTTCTTACCGCTTTATCTAAAATGATCAGGCCAAACCCTTTTCCGAAATATTTATTCAAAGCATCGGATGTTTTGAGGTAAAAAGCCGTTTCATTGTCGTTTAAACCAATCAGCACATCATATTTCCCTGCATTTGATTTCCACTTTTCCACCGCTTCATTTTCCTGACATAAAGGAGGAAAACCATATTGTGTTCCGAAAGGCATGGCTGCTTTCAGCCCGTATTTTATCACAGCCGGTACATGTTTCCGAGATTCTTCTGCCATTTTCAAAACATCTGTTTCGTCTTTAAGAAATTCTGTTTTCTTCAGAAACTCTGCAGACATTTTCTGCCGGCTGTGGCGCAGTCCCAAAGGTGCACTCTGGATAATTACCCGCTTAAACAAACCTTCAACACCATCTGAGATCATCAGATGAGCAATGGCATCACCGCCTGAAGACTGGCCTAAAAGTGTAATATCCTCAGGATCACCACCAAAATCTGAGCTATAGTTTTTGATCCATTTTAAAGCTTCGATAATATCAAACAAGCCCAAATTAGCTGATCTTTCTTCATCTCCTCCCAGAAAGCCAAAGAGCCCAAGTCTGTAGGAAACCGTAACAACAATGATTTGCTGTTCTTTTACCCATTCACTCGGATCAGAAGTGGGCAGGTCACCACAACCTATCTCATGGGAACCGCCATGGATCCATACAATCACGGGAAGTTTCTCATTGTCTGTAAAACTATCAGGACGGAATATGGAAAGAAACTGAGTAGATTCATCCGCATCAAAATCTTCAATATGAGTAGGACCAATCATCTTTTCCACCAACGGACTTATAACCTGTGGACAGACGGGTGTTTTATGGGGAAAGATAATTTCTGAAGCTGATGGTTGTTCGGGAACAGGTCTTTTAAACCTTTCTGAATGGGCATAGCGGATGCTTTTTGCTCTGATGATGCCGTTTTCTTTCAGTGCAATAATTTTCCCAAAGGAGGTCTGAAAAATGTGAGTCTTGGTCTGCTGAACTGTCATTTTAAAAACTTTGAAAAATTCTGTCTATTAAAATTAATTCAGTTTTTTGAAATGAGGAAATATTTTATGGTATTTAAACACAAATGACACTAATTTTTTACACTAATGTTCACAAATAAGTGAACCTGAATAAAATCGTGGTATTTGTGAAAATATTCGTGTTGCTTGTGTTTAAAACAATCAGTTTATTTAACACGAATGACAATAGTTTTTCCCACAAATTTCACAAATGATTGTGGATGAAAATTTTGATATTTGTGAAAACATTCGTGTTGTTTGTGTTTAAAACAATCAGTTTAGCATTTTATATTCACTTGGAGAAACGCCAACTTTGGCTTTGAATAATCTGGTGAAGTGCTGTGGATATTTAAACCCAAGGTCATAAGAAATTTCACTAATGGATTTTGACGGATTTAAGATTTGTTCTTTTGCCGCATCGATGAGTTTATTGTGAATAAATTCCTGAGCAGAAACACCTAGTTCCTTTTTGATCAGGTCTCCGAAGTAATTGGCTGATAAGTTGAGTTTTTCTGCAAAATAATTGACCATCGGGAAACCTATGTTTTTAGGATTGTCAGATTTGAAATAATCATCTACGAGGTTTTCAAATTTCCCGATCACCCCTTGGTTGATATGATCTCTGGTAATGAACTGACGGTCGTAGAAACGCATGCAGTAATTTAAAAAGAGTTCAATATTATTCACAATCAATGATTTGCTGTGCTTATCAATGGACTGTTCGAGTTCAAGTTTGATATTTTTAAAACATTCCAAAACAATTTCCCGTTCTTTTTCCGAGAGGTGCAGTGCTTCGTGAACGTCATAGGAAAAGAAACTGTAGTCTTTGATATTTTTGCCGAGATTGGTTCCTTTGATCAGATCGGGATGAAACAGCAAGGCATATCCACCGGGCTGTATGGACTTCCCATCATTGGTAACACCGCTTACCTGTCCGGGAGCGATAAAAACCAACGTTCCTTCCTGATAATCGTAGCTGTGCTTGCCGTAATGCATATCGCCACAGATCACATCTTTCAGGAAAACGGTATAAAAGGTATAGGTTCTCTTGTACTGACATATGGGATCGGATTTTGAAAAATCCACCACACTTACCAGCGGATGCAAGGTTTCATTGTTTACCATTTTATTGTAATCTGAAACACTCTTTATATTATCAACTTCCTGATCTTCCATTAACTATCTTTTTAAACGTATTCAAAATTACCACTTTCCTGCATACCTTGTATAGGGTCTGTAAAATTGGTAAGTATTTCGGTAATCTGTATAAGTAGTGTTTATCTAAAAGTATCGACTTTTGTACCGTTATGGAAACATTTAATACAAACATTTTTCCAAAAGGAGAAAAAGCTCCCGCAGCTTATTTTTCCGGAGGAACAGCCTGGGTGCAGATTCTAAAACCTAATGAAGATGACTTGAACTGCCAGATCGGAAACGTTTCTTTCGAACCCGGATGCAGAAATAACTGGCATTCTCACGGCGGCGGCCAGATTTTAATTGTAACTTCAGGAACAGGATTTTATCAGGAAAAAGGAAAACCGGCACAGGTTTTACGTCCAGGAGATGTGGTGAATATTCTTCCTGATGTCATTCATTGGCATGGTGCTGGTCCGGATAGTGAATTTACTCATATTGCCATCAATCCCAATACCCAAAACGGCATTGTGGAATGGCTGGAACCTGTCAATGATGAGGAGTACAATAATTTATAACTGAACTTAATTAACTTAAATCAAATAAACCAAACCAAACCAATGAGCACATTAACAGTAAAAGCCTTCGGGGCTGAGTCTACTACGGCAGACCTTAAAGAAATGACGATTGAAAGAAGAGCAACCACTCCCAAAGATGTAGAAATTGAAATTCTATACTGTGGAGTATGCCACTCTGACCTCCATACGGCAAGAAATGACTGGGGCGGATCTTTGTATCCTGTGGTTCCGGGGCATGAAATTGTTGGCAGAATTACCAGTGTAGGAAGTGAAGTTTCTAAATTTAAAGTAGGCGATCTTGCCGCAGTAGGATGTATGGTAGATTCATGCGGACACTGCGACAGCTGTAAAGAAGATCTTGAGCAATATTGCTTAAACGGATTTACAGGAACTTACAACGGAAAAGACAAGCATTTGGGAGGTCATACTTTTGGCGGATATTCTCAGAAAGTAGTTGTTGATGACCATTTCGTATTAAGCGTCCCTGAAAATCTTGACCTTGCTGCAGTAGCACCGCTTTTATGCGCAGGAATTACAACTTGGTCTCCATTGAGACACTGGAACGTTGGACCTAACTCTAAAGTAGCTGTTGTAGGACTAGGCGGATTAGGACATATGGCGATCAAACTGGCAAAAGGATTAGGCGCTGATGTGACTTTATTCTCTAGAACTCCAGGAAAAACGGAAGATGCGAACCAATTAGGAGCTGATCACGTGGTTATTTCTACCGATGATTCACAAATGGATACTGTAAAAGGAAAATTCGACCTGATCATCGATACGGTTCCTTATGAGCACGATATCAATCCTTATATGCAGACCCTTACTCTGAACGGAACTTTGGTTCTTGTAGGATTTGTAGGCGAATTCAGCGAAACTGAAGTGAGCACAAGACCAATGATTTTCCAACGTCGTTCGGTAGCCGGTTCATTGATCGGAGGTATTGCTGAAACTCAGGAATTACTTGATTTCTGCGGAAAGCATAATATCGTTTCAGATATTGAGCTGATCAAAATGCAGGATATCAATCAAGCGTATGAAAGAATGATCAAAAGTGACGTGAAATACCGTTTTGTGATTGATATGCAATCTTTGTAATTATTCGTATATTTTAACGGAAAGACTGCCTTTGGGTGGTCTTTTTTGTTTTTGGAATATTTTTTTAGGTTTTGGCTAAAGCCAATTTGGATGATTTAAAGTTTAAACGGGCTAAAGCCCGTTTCTATTGAATATTATAGTCAAACATTAAATACGCGTGGATAAATGATAGATTTTGGCTAAGGCCTGGGATCTTTCGTGCATTAAAAAAATGTGCTAAAGGCCGTTTCTATTGAATTTTATCTTGAAAACGTTAAATGCAATTGGATAGATTTTGGCTAAAGCCTTGAATATATTTTTCATTAAAAAACGGGCTAAAGCCCGCTCCTATTGAATTTTGTAAGCTTGTTTGAAATAGTTGAATCTTTCCATCATAGACCTTTATCATAAATACATTATACATTATACATTATACATTATACATTATACATTATACATTATACATTATACATTATACATTATACATT
>NZ_JAOAMU010000003.1:0-273612 GCF_025154075.1 Chryseobacterium herbae | reverse complement strand
ATACATTATACATTATACATTATACATTATACATTATACATTATACATTATACATTATACATTATACATTATACATTTTACATTTTACATTTTACATTAATACATTATACAAAAAATCACGTATACTCCCCTTTCATATCAAGAAATGCCCAATCAGCCAAAGCCGCGATCACGGGAATCAGACCGGTTCCTGCTTTGCTTAATTTGTAAGTAACATGAGGCGGAACTACGGGTTTTGCAGTTCTGATGACTAATCCGTCGGCTTCCAGCTGTTTCAGATGCTGAATAAGTACTTTTTCTGTCATGGCGGGAATAGCACGTTTTAATTCGCTGTATCTTTTATCACCGTTGGAGAGCTGGTATAAAATAATCGGTTTCCAGTAGCCTCCGATCTTTTCCATCACGTAGGTGACCGGGCATTTGTCCAGTGCATATCTTTTGTTTTGCTGAATGGTCGAACTTTCTTTAATGGCAGTCATAATATTACATACTTCAGGGTAAGTACTTGTATAAAAGTAAGTACAAATATACCTTTGTTATCAGAATAAAAAAATATTTATTATGAAAATTATCATCACAGGTTCAGTAGGAAATGTAGCCAAACCATTAACACAGCAACTCGTTGCAGAAGGACACGATATTACGGTCATCAGCAGCAATGAATCTAAAATCAGTGAAATTGAATCCATCGGGGCTAAAGCGGCTATCGGTTCTATTGCAAATCTGGATTTTTTAGTAAAAACATTTGAAGGCGCTGATGCTATTTTTGCGATGACACCTCCTAATATGGGTGCTGTCAATATTGTTGAAAACACGGTGAATGCAGGAAAAAACTATGCTGAAGCTGTTAAAAGAAACAATATCAAAAGATTGGTGATGCTGAGCAGTATCGGAGCTGAATCGCCTGTTGAAAACGGTCCTATAAAAAGTCTTTACCACATTGAAAAATTTTATAATGACCTTGAAAATACATCGGTTACTTTGTTAAGAGCAGGATATTTTTATTTCAATTTCTTTAATGACATTCCATTGATTAAAGGTGCCGGAATTATGGGTGGAAATTATTCAGGAGATACCAGTATTCCACTTGTTCACCCGAATGATATTGCCGGAGCTGCAGCTGAAGAATTAGTAAAAAATACAGATGGTAAAAATATAAGGTATATTATAAGTGACGTTCGTAAAGCTTCTGATTTTGCAAGCGTTTTCGGTGCTGCGATAGGAAAACCGGAACTTCCATGGGTAGAATTTTCAGATGAAGATTCTTTAAACGGAATGCTGCAGGCTGGTCTTCCACAAGAAATGGCCGAGATGTACACTGAAATGGGAAGAGGGGTGAGAACAGGAGTTGTGCAGAAGGATTTTATTGAGCACAAAGCTTCTGTTGATGGGAAGATTAAATTGGAAGAGTTTGCGAAAGAGTTTTCTGCAAAATTTAATTCTTAAGATTTTTAAATTCTTTTGTCTTGAAACAAAAGAATCAAAAGTTCAAGACTGGAATCAAAAGCTAAAAATAAATTTTGTTCTCTAAAAATTCTAAACTCGCGCGAATTAAATCTGAGTTCTTCAACTCTAAGCTTGTGTTGCGCTTCAAACAAAAGAATTTTCTTAACGTTCACAAAATTTATTTTCTAAACGCTTTTAATTCCTAAGTCGTTTCATGACAACTTCAATTTAAATTTCTACAAAAAACAGTTTCGGCGCACCTGCGGTGCGCCGAAACTTTATCTTTAACTCAATCTTTCAGTTAAGTTTGTAATCTGAATCTTAAACTCAACCTCAACCTATTTCTTCTCCTTCAAAATTTTCTTTAAAACCTTAAGCTTTCCATCAATTTTCTGGTCATTTTTCAAACCTAAAATCTCAGTAACCAAAGGATAAACGTTGACATTTGCAAATTCATCGATAACCAGATTGTTTTTAAATTCAGGTCCCCAGGCAAAGAAAGTAGCTTTCATTTCAGGGACTATTTTTGGATCGTAGCCATGTTTTCCTACGGATGTTTTTTTCCCTTTTTCCAGGAATATTTTCGGAGCTTTTGGAATCAGAAGGATTTGCCCTATTCTGTCGTATTTATCGTCTCTCGTCGCGAAATGTAAATATTTTGGAAGCTTTTTATCGAGATACACTTCGTAATCTGATGTTTTGTTGGCTTTCAGTTCTTTGTAAACTTTTTTAACCTCAACAGGATTTTTAACATAAACTCTCAGTAAAGTCTGGGAATTGTAAAAATCAAATCGGGTACTATCCAAAAGCATAGCGGGGATTTCCAATGGAGCTCCACCATCTACTTTGATCATTCCGTGGTCGGAAACGAAAATAAAGTTGACATTTTTCAATCCAAGATTATTGACTTTCTGAACCAGGTCTCCAATGGCCTGATCAACCAGATGAACTGCAGTTTCTGTTTCCTGAGCATCGGGGCCGTAATGATGTCCGCTTCCGTCTACTTCAGGGAAATATAGTGTGATAAAATGAGGTCTTGTTTCTGCCGGCAGCTTCAACCAATTAACTACTTTGTCTACTTTTTCAGAAGGTTTAAATTTTTCATGATAAGGATAATAATACGAAGGTCGCATTCCTCCTGCATCGCTTGCCGAGCCTACCCACATTAAAGTAGCAGAAACCATCCCCTGCTTTTCGGCCAGTGCCCAAAGCGGAGTTCCGCCATACCAGCTTCCGTCTTCAGCATTTTTCTTACTGTTCATCGCGTAGGGTTCTTTCCGTTTGTAATCATAGAAAAAATTATCGATCAATCCATGATGGGACGGATAAAGTCCAGTGATCAGACTCCAGTGATTGGGAAAAGTAATACTGGGATAACTAGGGATCATGGCTTCAGCCTGTACGCCTCCGGATGATAATTTCAAAAGATTTTCTGCCTGGTATTTTTTAGCATAATCATAACGGAAACCGTCTGTAGAGATCATGATCACATAAGGCTTAGTCTGCGCCTCAGCACTGTTGGTACGGCCGGAAACAACTACCTGAGCCGTATCCACTTTTACCTGCTGGGCGTAGATTGCCAGAGAAAAAAACAGCAGAACAATTTGTATTCCTCGCTTCATTGTCAAAATTTTCGGCAAAGTTACGGCCTATGACGCTCCTGAAAAAGTTTATCAGATTAAAAGTATATTAAAACATTGAAGTTGGGAAGTCTGAAGCGGGAAGAGGCAACTTCCATCCTCGCTCTTCCTGCTTCCTACTCATTACTCAAGCTCTTTCTTCATTTCAAACTGTGAAACCCAGTTTTTAAGGCCAATTGTTTTACCTAGAAAAGCCGATGTATTTTCTGAAGTATCATCTACATTGTTAGCAGATATAGCCTGTCCATTTGCCATTTGCCCTATCACTCTGAAAAGCTGTGTTCCGATTCCACGATTTCTGTAATTTTTATCAACAGCGATCTGATAAACTTTTCTCACTGCCGGATTGTAAATGGCGTATCCAGCAAACTGTCCTTCTTTATAGGCTCCAAGAATCCTGCAATCCTTAAGAACACCTTCTAATACGGGTATTGAGCTCTGCCATGAAGGTTCTACATCCCAGAAAGACCATAGTACTTCCCATTGAAAGGTTTCCAAATCCTTTATGACGATTTCAGAATCTTTTTCTTTACTATCAACAATTCCGTTAAAGCAAAGGAGTTTCCGAATGATTTTAAAACCTAAATTTTCGTAAGCTCTGATGGCGGGATTATTTCCTTCGATCACTTCAAGGATCTGCACATCCGTTTTTCTTTCTTTGAATAGAGGAAACCTGTAATCATACATTTTTCTTACGAGCCCCTGTCCTCTGTATTCCTGGATGACTCCTGTTCCGGCATTATATACAATACGCTTTCCATTTTTCTCTTTTTCAGCAAAGAGAATAAATCCGGCCAGTTTTTCTGATTCGAATGCACCTACAGACAATTTTGTATCTATTTTATCTGCCGTAATTTTTAATTCAAGCTGTTCTAATGACAGGTGAAACGGAACGATATAGTCTGAAAAAGATGTATTAAATACAGATAAAAGTTCTTCTGTACTGGTATTTTCTAAGCTTCTGATTTCCATGTTTTCATTTTTAAACTATTCATAAATAAAGAATGGGAATTACCATTTTCTTTCAAGATCGTCTTTCCAATCGTAAGGTAAAAGTTCTTTTAAGGTTAAAAAGATTCCGTTTTTAACCTCGACTATGGCATTCAGATTTTCTTTGGACAGCTGACTCATCAGTTCTCTGCATCGTCCACATGGAGGGACTGCATTACCGTCATTTCCTACCGCAACCACAGCTTTAATCTGTGATTCACCATGTTTCAACATTTCTGCCACCGCGCCATGTTCGGCACAGAATCCCATAGAGCAGGCCGTATCTATACTGACTCCTGTAAACACACTCCCAGCTACTGTTTCAATAGCCGCAGCTACTCCTCCATATTCTATAAAATCATTGAGAACAGTGGCTTTCGCAAACTGATGGGCTATTTCTTTCAGGTCTTTCCTCATTGTGATCACGTTTTAAAAATTTATCGCGGAAATTTAGGGATAATTTTAATGGGAAACTATTTAACAACAAAAAATGCCTCCGGATATCAGAGGCATTTATATACATATTTATACTGAGTGTATTTATTCTTTGATCAGTTTTTCATAAGATAGGCTTCCGTCTTTTAATGTGATCTCAAAATAATAGATTCCAGACTTCAGATCTCTCACGTCTACGGTTTCTCCGTCCAACTTTACAGATCTTACTTTTCTACCGCCCGTTTCATAAATATCCAAAGATTTTATTTGATCCGCATTTTTAAAGCTTACGGTTTCTTTGGCAGGGTTTGGATAAAGAACAACCTTTTTACTTACTCTATCAGTATCATTCACTCCTAATACGGTGCTAAAAGATGCTGTTGCATACCCTACATTAGCTGTTCCCCCATGTGGAGCAACGGTTGTAGTTGCGGTAGCTGGTCTTGGTCCAGCAAAGCTTATAGAATTTGTCGTCGCATAAGGCATTTGATAGTCATTAGGATCTGAATTTGTCAATGCTCTTGTTAAAGTCAGCGTTCTTACCGAACCAGAAACAACATCACTCACTATCGTCCAGTCCTGAGAACTATCTAATGGTGGCTGCATGGTTCCTGTAAAATTTCTATCGGTAAGTTTTGGAGTGGTAACCGCAGAATAAACCACAGCATCTCCTGCTGACATGCTAAATCCTGCATTAACGCCTATCCCCAAACCAAACCATCTGTCAGATGGACCTTTTAAAACCAAAGTTACTTTAGATGTTGTATTATCAAGAGTAAAATTTGCAGTGATCCCGTTATTAGGGGATAGAGGCACATCACCTGTAGTTTTTTGCTGCGCAATGCCCAAAAAACTTGTTAATAAGAAAGAAAAGAGTACGATGTTTTTCATATTTTAATTTTTCAATTGGTTTATAAGCTCTGGATTTTTTGATAAAACAGCATATTCAAAAGCTGTATTTCCCTGTTTATCTTTTATATTTTTATTTGCTTTATTTTTTACAAGAAGTTTTAACATTTCTACATTCCCCAATTTTGAAGCAAAAATAAGGGGTGTCGTTCCCTGCGCATCTATTGTATTGATATCTGATTTGTTATCTAATAATTTCTGAGTCAATTTTAAATCACCTTTATATACAACTGCCATGAGCGCAGTTCCCATGGAAGAATTATAATTAATATCTTTTACTTTATCCATTAAAAAGTCAGCGACTTCTATATTCCCTCTGTAGCAGGCAAGGATAAGGGGAGAAAAACCGTTTTCATTGGTTTTGTTGATAATATCCGGATCCTGTTTCATAAGATCTTTCACTTCAGCTACGGTTCCGCTTCTGGCAATATCGAATATTGATTTTGCTTTTTCCTGGGCAGATATGGTAGAAAAACTCAGGAAAATACTGATGATAAAGAGGATGTTTTTCATTGTTTTGCCATTACATAATTATACTCCACTTTTACATTTTCCGCAACTTTCTTGGTCACCATTTTCGGAATGGTCACATTGTGGTCTACAGGTCTTGCCATAAAGCTTCCCTGCATATATATTTTCCCGTCTTTGGCATAAATCGTAGCTGCAGAAGTAACCGCTTTATCTACCCCATGAAAATTCAGGGTTCCCTGAACGGTATATTTCTGTGGTGAAGTACTCAATTTCGTTTTATCAAAATTCGCGATCTTTCCTTTGAAGGTTGATTTAGGATATTTTGCTGTTTCTGCATAGCTTTCATTGAAGTGTTCTTCCATTAATTTGGTTTTAAAATGAAAGTTTTTCACCACTGAAACGGAAGCCATTTCTCCATTGTCGGCATTGAGGATCACCACATTATTATCATCCTTGGCGTACACATCTTCGAACAGCGGAACGGATGCCTCAAAGGTCACATTCCCTGTTTTCGTACTGTATTTCTGGCCTGAAGCAAATCCAGCAAAAAATAATACGGCACTCATTAGTACTAATCTTTTCATATCAAATATTTTTTAATTTTCGGTGAGCCCGTCGGCTTTCCATTTTATGAAGGTATTGATCTGGGTCTGTGATAAGGATCCGCCCTGTGGCATTTTTCCGGGATCTCCGTTGGGTCTTTGTATCCTGTCGAGAATACCGTCTATATTATTCTTTACATCGTTGTACGTAACGAAAGGTTTAAAACTTCCTGCTCCGTGGCAGCCGATACAGTTGTTATCCACAATGGTTTTCACCTCAGCATTGTACTTTACAGGTATTGTAATGGGTGTATTATCCGAAATCTCTTCATAGGTCCTGCTGTCACAAGCAATGAACAAAGCAGCTGATGACAATATGTATAGTATCTTTTTCATATTAAAAAACTCTATAAAGGTTAAACCCAAAAAATATCTGCCCCTTTCCCCATTTGCCTGCTGCATTGGAAAGATAGCCGATGTCTGAATTGATCTGGGAGTTCGAGAATAAAAGCTGGAACACGTGTCCCCCGGTTTCTATATCCATGCCTAATGACAGCGGATTTTTATAGAAACTGTGATTGTCGAAATTCACAAAATATTCTGCGTTGATAGAAATTCTTTTGGAAATTTTATAACGGCCTCCCAATCCGGCAAGAAACTGATTTTTATCTTCAAGGGCTGGATCATAAAGGTTTTTATGTATGTATGATGGGCTCAGCTGCAGCGAAAACTTTTCGTTGAATCTTCTTGAAATCAGAGCCTGGGTAAGATAAGCAAGCCGGTCTCCAAATTTGAGGTAAGGATAGTTGTCTTTGTCCAGATCGGTATTGACTGCCATCACATTGTAACCTACGATGTCCACGGGGCTTTTTTCAGTCTGTTTTACCAGCTTATATTTCACAGCGCCTTCGAATGTTTTCATATTCGTTTCTCTGGAAAGGCTGACTGAAATTCCGTCTGTAACACCATAAATCACACCTAATTTGGTGGAGGCATCATCCAGGCCGAAAAAGTTTTTGAATCCTGTACTTATGTCCCCGAAACGGTGGGCCACCACAATGTACCATTCATTTTTAGCGGAAAGTTTGGTGGATTGTCCGGTGACGATCTGTAAGGCTTTAAAAGCCGGCTGGGATACTTCTGCATTGGTTTTGAGTGTGTCAATATCTTTCAGCAAGTCTTCCTGCGCGGAGGCAAGACCTGATGCTAATACCGACAAAAATAAGAGAGTTTTTGTCATATACTATTTGAATTAAATTATGATATAACAAACTTATCGAGTTATAAAGTCAAAAGTATGTGATAAAAGTCACCAGAGAAATTGTTTTTATCAATGATAAAGATAAAATCATTAAAACATCACATATTAGACTGGTCTAACATTTTCATTTACAGGAATTTTGATGCCTTCTTTGGTCTGAATAATTTCACCTTCATTTTCAATCTTTTTTAAAACTCTGCTCACGACTTCCCTCGATGTCCCCAAATTACTGGCTATTTCCCGGTGTGTAATCTTCAGAGGATTGTTTCCGGTGGCTGAAATCTGCTGACGGATGTAGTTCAGGACTCTTTTGTCAAGCCTGTGAAATACGGCATCATTCACCATATTCATGACATCTGAAAAACGTTTGTCATATTCATGGTAAAACACTCTGTTGATCTCCGGAAACCGGATGAGCCATTCATGGATCACTGAAACGGGAACCAGAATCACTTCCGATTCTTCTTCGGCAACGGCATATACTCTGCTGGTGCAATCTGTAAAAATAGATGAGAAGGTCATCAGACAGCTGTCATTCGGTTTTATGTAATAATAGATGAGTTCCCTGCCATCATTAAGGGTAAAAACTTTTATAGAACCTTTGATCAGAAATGGAACATATTTATTTTTCTGTCCTTCCCTGATAATTTCAGTTTTTGCTTTGATGTCCGTTACCACGGCATTTGCATGCAGTTCATTTAAAAAATTTTCGCCTAAAAACCCGAATTTATTAAGAATAAATTGATTATTAATCATATCCGCTATATCATTTTCATAGCAAATATATAAAATTGAGCTATTGATATAGTAGAAAAATAACATTCTTTAATTATCTCTATCAAAAACTTAACAATCTCTTAATTAATAAGTAGATTTTTAATCAAAATTTAGATTCTAATTAAAACATACCATCTAAAAAGCAAATAATCTTTGTTATTGTGTTATCTCATTTCAGAATAGATTTACAACAAAAAATGCCCCGGTAAAAACCGGGGCATCCTTATGTATTGTAAGAAAAATCTTATGCTTGTACGTTGTTACCTCCTAATACGAAAGGTTCAACTTCTTTGATTTCTCCGAACTGCTGCTCGTAGTTAGCAATGTTCTGTTGAAGAGCAGATAATACTCTTTTAGCGTGAAGTGGAGCAAGAATGATTCTTGATCTTACTTTAGCCTGTTGAACACCCGGCATTAACTGGATGAAATCTACTACGAACTCAGATGGAGAGTGGTTTACCAATGCTAAATTAGCATAAACTCCAGCAGCTACCATTTCGTTCAATTCGATGTTGATGTTTCCGTCTTGTGGATTTTGATTGTTGTCCATTGTTATAAAATATGTTTTTAAAATTCGAAATTTGAGATTGTGAAAATATAAAAATAAATCCAAACCTCAAATTTCAAATCATTAATTTTAGTTAAGGTCTTCGAATTCTTTCTTAGAACCCACAATTACATTCTGATATTCTTTAAGACCTGTACCTGCAGGGATTCTGTGTCCTACAATTACATTTTCTTTAAGACCACTTAAGAAGTCAACTTTACCAGCTACTGCTGCTTCGTTAAGAACTTTCGTAGTTTCCTGGAATGATGCTGCAGACATGAATGACTTAGTCTGAAGAGCTGCTCTTGTAATCCCTTGCAATACAGGCGTTGCTGTAGCAGGAAGTGCTTCTCTTACTTCAACTAAGGCTTGATCTTCACGCTTCAGTTTAGAGTTTTCATCTCTTAATTCTCTAGCTGTAATCATCTGACCTGGCTTGAAATCTTTAGAATCACCAGCTTCCACTACAACCTTAAGACCGAATACTCTGTTGTTTTCTTCCAAGAAGTCAAACTTGTGTTCAAGAGCTCCTTCTAAGAATTGAGTATCACCTCCGTCTACGATAGATACTTTCGTCATCATCTGTCTTACGATGATCTCGAAGTGCTTATCGTCGATTTTTACCCCCTGAAGACGGTAAACTTCCTGGATCTCATTTACCAGATATTCCTGAACCGCCGTTGGACCTTTGATTCTTAAGATATCATCCGGTGTAATAGAACCGTCAGAAAGTGGCGCTCCTGCTCTTACGAAGTCATTCTCCTGAACAAGGATCTGGTTAGAAAGTTTTACCAGGTAAATTTTTCTTTCACCAGTTTTAGCTTCTACGATCAATTCTCGGTTACCTCTCTTAATTTTTCCGTAAGAAACTACCCCGTCGATTTCAGTAACAACCGCTGGGTTTGAAGGGTTTCTTGCTTCGAATAGTTCGGTAACTCTCGGAAGACCTCCGGTGATATCCCCTGCTTTTGCAGATTTTCTTGGGATCTTGATCAAGACTTTACCAGCCTTAATTTTTTCACCATCGTTTACCATTAAGTGGGCTCCTACCGGTAAGTTGTATGCTTTCTGCTCAACTCCTTTAGAATCTACCACCTTCAATGTAGGTACGGCTTTCTTATTTCTAGATTCAGAGATTACTTTCTCTTCGAATCCTGTTTGTTCATCAATTTCAAGCTGGAATGAGATACCTTGGATAATGTCTTCATATTCAACCTTACCTGCAGTTTCTGCAATGATTACCGCGTTATACGGATCCCACTTACAGATTATATCTCCTTTCTTCACTTTATCACCAGGCTTCACTGCTAATTCAGAACCGTAAGGTACGTTAGCAATCATCAATGGTGTTCTGGTTTCGTTATCTGCTACCAATCTGAATTCCGTTGAACGAGAAACCACTACCTCAGCAGTTTTACCGTTTTCATCTTCAGAAGTAATGGTTCTTACTTCGTCCATTTCAACGATACCGTCTCTTCTTGCAACGATAGATGGGTTTTCTGAAACGTTACCTGCAGTACCCCCTTGGTGGAAGGTTCTCAACGTAAGCTGAGTACCTGGTTCCCCAATTGACTGTGCACCGATAACCCCTACAGCTTCACCCATGTGGATCATCTTACCAGTAGCAAGGTTTCTACCATAACACTTCGCACAGATTCCTTTCTTGGTTTCACAAGTAAGTGGTGAACGAACTTCCACAGCTTCTAATCCTGCTGCTTCAATTCTCTTCGCTAATGCTTCATTAATTACCTGATCTGCTTCAGCGATTAACTCGTCTGATTCCGGATCATAGATGTTATGAAGAGAAACTCTACCTAAGATTCTTTCAGAGATCTTTTCAACGATCTCGTCATTTTTCTTAAGTGCAGTAACTTCAGTACCTCTAAGAGTACCACAGTCGTCCTCAGTAACGATAACGTCCTGAGCAACGTCTACCAATCTTCTTGTAAGGTAACCGGCATCGGCAGTTTTAAGTGCGGTATCCGCAAGACCCTTACGGGCACCGTGGGTAGAGATAAAGTACTCTAGAATCGAAAGACCTTCCTTAAAGTTCGCAAGGATCGGGTTTTCGATGATCTCCGCACCAGTAGAACCGGCTTTTTGCGGTTTCGCCATCAAACCTCTCATCCCTGATAACTGACGGATCTGTTCTTTAGAACCCCTCGCCCCAGAATCAAGCATCATATATACAGAGTTGAATCCACCTTGGTCAGATTTCATTCTGCTCATAATCATCTCAGTTAATCCGGCGTTGGTGTTTGTCCAAACGTCGATTACCTGGTTATAACGTTCTGTATCTGTAATTAGACCCATGTTATAGTTGGCTCTAATCTCATCAACAGTTTCAATAGATGTAGCAATCATCTTTTTCTTCTCAACAGGAACTACAATATCCCCAAGTGAGAATGAAAGACCTCCTTTGAATGCATTAGAATAACCTAAGTCCTTCATTGCATCCAAGAACTTCACTGTTGTAGGGAAATCCGTATCAGCTAAAACTCTACCAATGATATTTCTCAGTGATTTTTTCGTCAATAGTTCATTAACGTATCCTGATTGTTTTGGTACAATTTGGTTGAATAAGATTCTACCTAAAGAAGTTTCGATTAATTTTGTTGAAATCTCTCCGTTTTCTTTAACCGGTAGTCTACATCTTACTTTAGCATTTAAAGAAACTCTTCCTTCAGCATAAGCGATTTCCGCTTCTTCAGGAGAATAGAATGCAAGACCTTCACCTAAAACTTTCATATCTTCTGTAGAGCTCAATTCTTTGGTCATGAAATAAAGACCAAGAACCATGTCCTGAGAAGGTACCGTAATAGGAGAACCGTTTGCAGGGTTCAAGATGTTCTGAGAACCTAGCATCAATAACTGAGCTTCAAGGATTGCCTCAGGGCCTAATGGTAAGTGTACCGCCATCTGGTCACCATCGAAATCGGCGTTGAATGCTGTTGTTACCAACGGGTGAAGCTGAATCGCTTTACCTTCGATCATCTTAGGTTGGAATGCCTGAATACCCAGTCTGTGAAGGGTAGGTGCTCTGTTCAATAGAACCGGGTGACCTTTCATCACGTTTTCAAGGATATCATATACTACAGGCTCTTTTCTGTCGATGATTCTCTTTGCAGATTTCACAGTTTTTACAATTCCTCTCTCAATCAGTTTTCTGATGATGAACGGTTTGTAAAGTTCTGCTGCCATATCTTTAGGAATACCACATTCGTGAAGCTGTAAGTTTGGACCTACAACAATTACGGAACGCGCAGAGTAGTCAACCCTTTTCCCTAGTAAGTTCTGACGGAAACGACCTTGCTTACCTTTCAATGAATCTGAAAGTGATTTCAATGGTCTGTTTGATTCAGATTTTACGGCAGAAGATTTTCTTGTATTATCGAATAATGAATCTACTGATTCCTGAAGCATACGCTTCTCGTTTCTCAAGATTACTTCCGGAGCTTTGATCTCCAATAGTCTTTTCAGACGGTTGTTTCTGATAATAACTCTTCTGTAAAGGTCATTTAAGTCAGAAGTTGCGAAACGTCCTCCATCCAATGGAACCAATGGTCTTAGTTCTGGTGGTATAACTGGAAGCACACGCATAATCATCCACTCCGGTCTGTTGATCATTCTTGTATTGGCACCTCTTAGTGCTTCTACAACGTTCAATCTTTTAAGAGCTTCAGTTCTTCTTTGCTTAGAACCTTCGTTGTGAGCTTTGTGTCTCAAGTCGAAAGACAATGCATCAAGGTTGATTCTTTTTAAAAGATCTTCTACAGCTTCAGCACCCATTCTGGCGATGAATTTGTTTGGATCGGAATCATCAAGATACTGGTTTTCCACAGGAAGAGTTTCCATGATATCCAGGTACTCTTCTTCTGTAAGGAACTCCATGTTATCGAAGTCAGAACCGTCTAATTTTTTAGCAATACCCTGCTGAATCACTACATATCTTTCGTAGTAGATGATCATGTCTAATTTCTTAGAAGGAATTCCTAAAAGGTAACCGATTTTGTTTGGTAAAGAACGGAAATACCAGATGTGTGCAATAGGCACTACAAGGTTGATGTGTCCGATTCTCTCTCTTCTTACTTTTTTCTCAGTAACTTCTACCCCACAACGGTCACAAACGATTCCTTTGTAACGAATTCTCTTGTATTTACCACAAGCACATTCGTAATCCTTTACCGGACCAAAGATTTTTTCACAGAACAACCCGTCTCTTTCAGGTTTGTGCGTTCTGTAGTTAATAGTTTCCGGTTTTAAAACTTCCCCTCTTGATTCCTGAAGAATCGATTCCGGTGAAGCTAAACCGATGGTTATTTTATTAAATCTACTTGATTTATTTTTATTTGACATTGTTTTGTTTTTAGATTAAAAGATTAAGAGATTTGAGATTTGAGACTTTTTTAAGTCCCGTGTCTCGTGTCTTAAAGTCTCTCGTCAATTATTCTTCAAGTCTTACATCAAGTCCAAGACCTTGTAACTCGTGAAGTAATACATTGAATGATTCCGGAATACCTGGTTCAGGCATAGATTCACCTTTTGCAATTGCTTCATAAGTTTTCGCTCTACCAATCACGTCATCAGACTTCACTGTCAAGATTTCTCTCAAGATGTTAGATGCTCCAAATGCTTCAAGAGCCCAAACCTCCATCTCTCCAAATCTCTGACCTCCGAACTGAGCTTTACCTCCTAACGGCTGCTGAGTAATCAATGAGTAAGGACCGATAGAACGTGCGTGCATTTTATCATCAACCATGTGTCCCAGTTTCAGCATGTAGATAATACCTACTGTAGCCGGCTGCGTAAATCTTTCTCCAGTACCACCATCATAAAGGTGAGTGTTACCGAATTTAGGAAGACCTGCTTTCTCCGTGTATTCAGTAATCTGATCAAGAGTAGCTCCATCAAAGATTGGTGTAGCGAACGTCATTCCCAATTTCTGACCAGCCCATCCAAGAACTGTTTCATAAATCTGTCCGATGTTCATACGAGAAGGTACCCCAAGTGGATTCAATACGATATCTACTGGTGTTCCGTCTTCAAGGAATGGCATATCTTCTTCACGAACGATTCTGGAAACAATACCTTTGTTACCGTGACGTCCTGCCATTTTATCCCCTACATTCAACTTACGTTTCTTAGCGATATATACTTTAGCCAACTTCATAATACCAGCTGGAAGCTCATCTCCGATTGAAATAGCAAATTTCTCACGGTTTTTAACTCCCTGGATATCGTTGAACTTGATTTTATAATTGTGAATCAACTGTTTGATCAATTCATTCTTATCATTATCTACCGTCCAGTCTGCACCGCTTACGTTAACGTAATCTTCAACTGAAGTCAATAATTTGTGAGTGAATTTCATACCCTTACCGATGATTTCCTCATCAAGGTCATTGGTAACTCCCTGAGAAGTTTTACCGCTTACCAGTGTATTTAATTTTTCAATTAAAGTATTTCTCAACTCATCAAACTTAGCCTTGTAAGTGTTTTCAATCTCTTCAAGTTTAAGTTTTTCTTCAGTTCTCTTCTTTTTATCTTTAATGTTTCTGGAGAACAATTTTTTGTTGATCACAACTCCTCTTAGTGATGAATCTGCTTTCAATGAAGCATCTTTCACATCACCGGCTTTGTCACCGAAAATTGCTCTAAGAAGTTTTTCCTCAGGAGTCGGGTCAGATTCACCTTTTGGAGTGATCTTACCGATCATAATATCTCCAGGCTTCACTTCAGCACCAATTCTGATCATACCGTTCTCGTCAAGATCTTTGGTAGCTTCTTCAGAAACGTTTGGAATATCTGCTGTCAATTCTTCCATACCTAATTTGGTATCACGAACTTCAAGAGAATATTCATCTACGTGGATTGAAGTAAACCAGTCTTCACGTACAACTTTTTCGTTGATTACAATTGCATCCTCAAAGTTGTATCCTTTCCAAGGCATGAACGCTACTACTAAGTTTCTACCAAGCGCTAATTCTCCGTTTTCAGTAGCATAACCGTCGCAAAGTACTTGTCCTTTTTCCACTGTTTCACCTACTCTTACGTTTGGTCTAAGTGTAATTGTTGTACTCTGGTTGGTTTTTCTGAACTTAGTTAATTTATATGTTTTAGTAGCAGACTCGAATTGTACTAAATCTTCGTCATCGCTTCTTTCATATTTAATAGTGATCTGATCAGCATCTACATACTCAACAGTTCCTCTACCTTCAGCATTGATCAAGATTCTTGAATCTTTAGCAACCTGCTGTTCCAGACCAGTACCTACGATTGGAGCTTGTGGCTTCAACAATGGAACGGCCTGACGCATCATGTTAGATCCCATCAATGCACGGTTCGCATCATCATGCTCCAGGAATGGAATTAATGAAGCTGAAATACCAGAAATCTGGTTTGGTGCAACGTCGATAAGGTTAACCTGAGATGGCTCAACTACCGGGTAGTCACCATCAAGTCTTGCGATAATTCTGTCTGTTAAGAATTCACCGTTATCAGTCAATTCTACGTTCGCCTGAGCAATTACTTTATCTTCTTCATCTTCTGCATTCAGGTAAATAGGATCTGCAGTAAGATCGATCTTACTGTTTTCTACTTTTCTGTATGGCGTTTCGATGAAACCTAAGTTATTGATCTTAGCATAAATACCTAAAGATGAAATCAAACCGATGTTTGGTCCTTCCGGAGTTTCAATCGGACAAATTCTTCCGTAGTGGGTATGGTGAACGTCACGAACCTCGAAACCTGCTCTTTCTCTTGATAAACCACCAGGCCCTAGTGCAGAAAGTCTACGCTTGTGCGTGATCTCTGATAGTGGGTTGGTCTGGTCCATGAACTGAGAAAGCTGGTTGGTACCGAAGAACGAGTTAATTACTGACGTTAATGTCTTAGCATTTACAAGATCAAGTGGAGTAAATATTTCGTTATCTCTAACGTTCATTCTTTCCTTGATTGTTCTTGCAATTCTTGAAAGACCTACACCGAACTGTCCTGCTAACTGCTCTCCAACGGTCTTGATTCTTCTGTTTGATAAGTGGTCAATATCATCCACATCAGTTTTTGAGTTTACTAACTCAATTAAGTGTCTTACAATAGCAATGATATCTTCTTTTGTAAGAACTTCAGTTGTAGTTGGGATGTTTAGGCTTAACTTTTTGTTTAGTCTGTAACGTCCTACTTCACCTAATGAATATCTCTGTTCAGAGAAGAATAATTTTTCAATGATTCCTCTTGCTGTTTCCTCATCTGGTGGATCTGCATTTCTTAACTGACGGTAGATGTACTCTACTGCTTCTTTTTCAGAGTTCGTAGGGTCTTTCTGTAATGTATTTTGGATGATAGAGAATTCATTGCTGTTTTCTTTGTGAATCAGGATAGATTTCACACCAGCATCAAGAATAAGATCTAAATGTTCTTTTTCAAGAATAGTTTCTCTGTCCAGGATGATCTCGTTTCTTTCGATAGAAACTACTTCACCTGTATCTTCGTCTACGAAATCCTCGAACCAAGTGTTCAATACTCTCGCAGCCAATGTTCTTCCTTCCACTTTTTTAAGGGCAGCTTTAGAAACTTTCACTTCTTCAGCAAGGTCGAAGATCTGAAGGATATCCTTATCAGATTCATAACCGATGGCTCTTAACAGGGTAGTTAATGGTAACTTTTTCTTACGGTCGATATACGCGTACATTACGCTGTTGATATCTGTCGTAAATTCCATCCAAGATCCTTTGAAAGGGATAATTCTTGAATAGTACAGTTTAGTTCCGTTAGCGTGGTAAGTTTGTCCGAAGAATACACCAGGTGAACGGTGAAGCTGCGTAACAATAACTCTCTCAGCACCGTTGATGATGAAAGATCCACTAGGCGTCATATAAGGAACCGGGCCTAAATACACATCCTGAACCACAGTTTGGAAATCCTCGTGCTCAGGGTCTGTACAATACAATTTAAGTCTTGCTTTAAGAGGAACGGAATACGTCAATCCTCTTTCCACACACTCGTTAATTGAATAACGTGGAGAATCTACCAGATAATCAAGGAATTCCAATACAAACTGATTTCTAGAATCGGTAATTGGGAAGTTTTCCTGGAAGGTTCTGTATAAACCTTCGTCTGTTCTGTCTTCTGGAAGGGTATCAAGCTGGAAAAAATCTCTGAAAGACTCTAACTGGATGTCCAGGAAGTCAGGAGTGATAATTTTTCCTTTAGCTGATGAGAAGTTAATTCTCTGATTCCCCCTTGTTGTTGCTGTTGTTTTACTCATAAAACTTTTAAGAAAGGGTTAAAAAATATTTTGATTCATTCAAAAATATCAGGAGTAGAAGAAAGAAAAGAGAGAAAAGATAAAAGACTTCAAATGTTTGGCGCTATTAGAAATAGTCTTTATTCTTTTTTCTTTATTCTTAGAGTCTTATTCCTAACTGCAACGCTGGTATATCTTTTCACAGCGTAATGCAAAATATTTTTATTACTTTTGAGGCGGAATGAGCCGCAGTATCTATATACGAGAAATCCCTTTCATTATTTTCATGAAAGAGCTGATTTCCAGTATTTTATAGATTTTCGTACAATGATTCGCGCCAAAAGAGGGACAAAAGTACAAAAATTTATCCACATAGACAAATAAAACCACTTCATTTTGAGACCGTTAAACGTATTTACATAAGAAAGGCCGCCCCACAGGGACGGCCTTTCGTTTATAGAATATGAGAAATTACTTCACAATGATCTTATAAGATTTCACTGTGGACTTGGTTTCTATTTTTACCATATAGATTCCTGCCGGAAGTGAAGCTGTGCTGATTTCAGCGTTACCAGAGAATTTATCTGTTCTGATCAACTGTCCCTGAGCAGAGAACAGGGTATAAACACCTGCTTCTTCAGATCTTACATTAAGGTTTTCACCCGCTTTTACAGGATTTGGATATACTTTAATGTCATTAGCCTTTTCTGTAATATCAGAATCGATTCCTTTTCCTGATCTCATTTGAGCGTTTTTCAACAGAGTAGCATACGGTGAAAGTGGAGAATTTGGCGCTCCTCTCTTCACAAGATCCGTGTCTACAACCGCCTGAATACCATCTTTGTCAAGATCTACGATTCTGGAAATAAATCCTGCTCCGAAATCATCCAGATTATCCTTACCAATAGCATAAAGATCGAACACCATTCCATTTGAATTTAAGTCAACAAAATCAGGTTTATCATCATTATCAGTATTTTTCAGAGGGTATTTTAATATTCCGGAATCCGGAGACGTTTCTAAGATATCCGCAATACCGTTGGTTCCCACTGCAACACCTTTGTCGATAATACCATTAAGGTCTGTATCGATCTGGCTGATCACTGATGTTGGAATACCGGATTCGAATAAATCTAAGATACCATCATTATCAGAATCAAGATCCAGATAAGCTGAAATTCCGTCTCCCAGTACCTGAACCGGTCCGAATACACCTTCCGTATCATCATCTTCAAATTTACCATTCTTATCAAGGTCTTCCAAGGCGTCAGGAATTCCATCATTATCAGAGTCAAGATCACAAGCATCCATGATACCGTCTCCATCTGTATCCAGTGTAGGCGATTTATCGTTTACTGCGGTACATCCTTCTGCACAATCAGGAATACCGTTTCCATTTAAGTCAATACTGTCATTACCGTTTGGACACTGGTCAAAGCAATTAGGCACCCCATCATTATCATCATCTCTGCTTGCAAAAGCATTGTAGATATTATAGTTTTGTGGAATACGTACCCCTGTACCGCTGTAGAAAGTTACCTTAATACGGTTGAAGGGCTTTGTAGATTTTCCTCCCACATAGAATTTATTGGAATCTGTCGTGAAGAAATTCCCACTGATCAAACTTCCTGTACTCGTGAAACTATCCGTCTGTGTGTTATTATTGTAAAGTGTTACCGTAATATTTTCAAGAACACTTACCCCAATCAGGTTAGCTGCTTTTTCCAATGTAAATCCTGCATATGTATTGGCAGGAAGTAAAGTATTAGTCCCTACTGTAGCATAAGCTGAGAAGATACTCAGAAATGAAGCTGCAGGAAGAGTAGCAGTCGCATAATTGGAAGTATTGGTATCTACAATAGCTGACGTGTTTGTCATTTTCGCTAAAATAAGACCTAGAAATCCAGGACCTGAAGTCCAGTTAGATCCAGTTACAATATTCCCGGGAATAGCGGAACCACTGGTCTGAATTTTATCATTACAGTCACAAGAAGCAGGCTCTTCAAATGCATAGTATACTTTCAGAGCTCCTAAATTAACCCCTAAAGTCTGCGTAATTTTTAAACGTACTTCATTGAAAGGCTTGGAAGAAGTCAAGGTCACTTTTTGTTTTCCTGAACCAAAACCTAAAACTTTGATATTGATCAATCCACCACCATCAAATAGTGTTTTGGAATCCTGAAGCTGACCGTATAAATAGGTTTCTACCGTAATATTTTTAAGGAATTCTGCACTTAAAAGCTTTCCTTCATCATCAGGAGAAATTACAAAACCGGTTTTGTTTCCAGCCGGATACACCTGATTTTTATCTAATACGCCTACTGAATAAGATCCAAGAAGACCCACAGGCAATACAACAGATCCATAAGAATTTTTATCTCCATCCCCTATTCTTTCTTTATTCTGGATAAATGAAAGTGGTGCCAGGAAACTGCTGCTTCCGGATACATTACCATCTACACCGCTTCCCGCAATAATATCGTCACAGATACCATTCTGGTCCACCGGCACTTTGGTAGGATCGAATGCAAATGCATAATACACATTCATTGAACTGAATATAGACAATGCATTCGTTTGATATAATCTTACTTCATTAAATTCCTTTGTTGTTTTTAAATGAAGAAAAATTCTGTTCTTACTTCCACCGAATGCAGGAACAGACAATAAAGTACTGCTGGTAGTCGTTTCTTGAAGCACCCCATTTTTATAGGTACTGATTCTCAGTGAACTTAATAGGTCTACCGTGATGAAGCTTGTTCCCAGATCTACATTAAATCCGGTGACATATCCAGCCGGATAAGTTGTGTTTGTATTCTTTACAGAAATACCGTTTCCACTTAAAAGGGAAGCGAAATTCCCCATGCTTACGCTGTTATCAAGGTTTGCATCCACTACCGGATTCATACTTCCGCTATAACATGCCAGACAGATACCTGAATTGTTAACAGGCTTTGCTTCTACCCCCATCCCACGGATAGGCTCGTACCCTTTTTGAGCAGATATTGCCGCAGACATCATGAATACCATGAGTATTGCTGCCAATCTATCGAATAATTTTTTTGCCATTGTTTTGTTTTTATTGTATGTTAAAAGTTTGTGTTTCTTATTATAAAGTCTGCCACCCGTAAGTGGTCGTATTGGTTTGTTTGCACCCTACGAAATTACCCGATGTCACGCCCAGCACAGTGGCCACCTCATAAATGATTGATCCGGCGTTACCGGCATCACATGTAGGCCTTGTAGCCGTAGATTTGATCTGAACAGCTTTGCTTACTTCCAGATCTGCATAGTTTGTAGAATTCGGGGTCATATTGATTCCCACATCAGTCAGCACGGTACCTACAGCGCCCTGTCCGGAAAATACCTGTGTGGTATTGGCATATGTAGACTGGCTACCTGTAGAAGTTCCTCCAATTCCTATCGCGATAGAACCTGTTCCGGCCACTGTATTATTACTTCCAAAAGCAAAATTATTCAGAGTGACCGTGTTATTGGCTCCAAAAGCAAAACCTCCTCCTGAAGCATCATTAGAGTACCCAACGGCAACCGCTACAGAGTTTCCTGTTCTGTTAAATCCTCCGAAAGCGAAATTATTTGCCAATACCGCTGTATTTCCGGCACCAAAAACTTTACCCCCGTTACTCACTACATTTGCTGATCCGATGGCTACTCCCGGAAAATTGGCAGCTGAAGCAGTCGCCGTATTGCCTCTTCCCAGAGCGATGTTATTTGAAGTAGCATTGATCACATTTGTACTTCCCCATGAAAGACTTGAAGCATTTTCACCTCCTCCTGACAAGCCTCCTGCTGCGTCAAGAACCGCATGAACTTTATTAGCCGTAATCACTACAAGATCCGCAGTTCCTTTAGTTCCCAGATAATTCGCGGAAGCCGGCGCAGCGCCTAAAACTTCTGCCGATGTAGAAATTTCACCGCTAGCATTTCCTTTCACTTGCCATTCCGTTCCTGTCTGCTTTTGCCATTGCGTTCCGTCAAAATAATAATATCCAGGACTAGTAATATTTACAGTTTGTCCCGCAGGCGCGATGTCTGCTAATGTCACATAGACCAACGCTCCTATCTGAGGTGTCCCATATGTTTTTTTATTCAACTCTGTCTCGGTCAGTCTGGGAGCAATAATCCCATCCATTTTTGTGGTGACTGAAGGAGATCCTACCACATCAAGGGTTGCCTGTCCTTGGTTTGTATTAATTCCTACTTGTGCGTTTATTCCAATATAGAAGGACAAAGCCGCGAGCGTTAATAATCTGTTTTTCATTTTTAGTGATATTTGTCTTTTTTTTGTGTGTTTTATTTTTTAGAAGAGGCATACCTTATCTTTTTACACTCTGGTCGGGAGCGGAAATGTCTATTTTTCGTTAAAGTATATGGATGGTAGTGTCTGTCTGCGGTTGGGCTAAGATAATTTATCCGGAAATTCAATAATAGAATCAAAACCTCCCAGACTTTTAGAATCTTCGACGGAATAGCTGACTGATGTTCCGTATTGTACTGCTTTCATATCAGCAGATGCAAGATCTGAATGATGACTTGTACACAGTTTATCGGAGGTCATAAAAGAAAGGATTTTCTTTAAGGAATCATGATGAACTAAAGCAGGACGGATAGATTCCGTACTTCCGGTTTTCACATGATATACGTTTCTGGAACTCATCTTATTCTTCTGCTGTTCTCTATCAGCAGACATTTCTGGGGAGATGGTACTGACAGCAGGAATATATGGTTCAATAGCAGAGCTTACCACTTTATCTTTTTCTGAGCATTCTGTAGGGCTTTCAAAACAGTCTGTTTTATGAGAATAGCACGAAGAGGCAGTAGATTTATGTACTGTTGAAGATGTGGTGCTTAGACTTCCTATCTGCAGTGCGGCCAGCATACTAATACAATATGCTACAGCAGAGCCATAGAAGATAAAGTAACTTCTTTTCAAATGTGTATGTGTTTTTTTTCGGTACAAATATAGTAATTTTTCAATCAAAACAATATTTTAATATTAAATTTTGATATAAAATATACAATTTCATGAATAATAATTATTTAATTATGTTAATTTTAATTAAATCAATAATCATATTCAAATATACAACAACACCCGGTAAACATATTCAAATACCGTTGGGAAATATGTACGGTTTTGAAATATCATAAAAACAAAAAAAAGCCCGGACATTGCTGTCCGGGCTTCCTATTTTATAGTAAATTGAATTATTTCAATTCTACTTCAGCACCAGCTTCTTCTAATTGCTTCTTAAGAGCTTCAGCTTCGTCTTTAGAGATTCCTTGCTTGATAGCAGCAGGAGCTCCGTCTACGATATCTTTAGCTTCTTTAAGACCAGCACCAGTTAAATCTTTTACCAATTTAACGATAGCCAATTTAGATGCACCTGCAGACTTAAGAATTACGTCGAATTCAGTCTTTTCTTCAGCAGCTTCACCTGCACCACCTGCAGCAACAACTACAGCAGCAGCAGCTGGCTCAATTCCGTACTCATCCTTAAGGATAGTAGCTAATTCGTTTACGTCTTTTACAGTTAGGTTTACTAGCGTTTCAGCTAAATTTTTTAAATCTGACATTGTTGTAATGTTTTTGTTGATTATTTATTTAATTTTTTGAGAGTATTATTCAGCAGCTGGCGTTTCGTCAGTGCTTTCTGCAGCAGGAGCTTCTGTAGCCTCAGCAGCAGGAGTTTCTTCTACAGCAGGTGCAGCAGCTTCTTCAGCTGTAGCTTCTACTGTTTCAGATTTGTTTTGAAGAGCAGAAACAACTCTTTGAATTGGAGACTGAAGTAATCCGATGATTTCACCGATCATTTCTTCTCTAGACTTAATGCTTACTAGCGCATCAAGGTTGTTGTCACCAACATAGAAAGTTTCCTGAACGAAAGCAGACTTCAAAGCCGGCTTCTCTTCTTTTTTTCTAAAGTCTTTGATTAATTTTGCAGGAGCATTAGCTGTATCAGCAATCATCAAAGCAGAGTTACCTTTGAAAGTTTCAAACATTTCAGAGAAATCTACTCCGTCAATTTGCTCCATTGCTTTTTGTAAAAGTGTATTTTTCACCACTTTCACTTTGATATTCTGCTTGAAAGCCTGTCTTCTGAAATCAGAAGATTTAGCAGCGTTCAAACCGTCTAGATCTGCTACGTAAACTACTTTCGCATCCTGAAGCAAGTCTTTGATCTCTTGTATTGCTACAACTTTTTGGTCTTTTGTCATTGTCTTAAGGATTATTATTAGTTAACAGATTTACTATCAATTGCAATACCTGGGCTCATTGTAGAAGAAAGATAAACACTCTTCACATAAGTACCTTTAGCAGCAGTTGGTTTCATTTTGATCAATGTCGAAATTAATTCCTGAGCATTTTCTTTGATCTTGGCAGCATCGAAAGATACTTTACCAATACCAGCATGGATGATACCATACTTGTCTACTTTGAAATCAATTTTACCTGCTTTTACTTCAGCTACTGCTTTACCAATTTCCATGGTTACAGTTCCTGACTTAGGGTTTGGCATTAAACCTCTTGGACCTAATACTCTACCTAATGGACCTAATTTACCCATAACAGCTGGCATCGTAACGATAACGTCAACGTCTGTCCAACCTTCTTTTATTTTCTGTAAATATTCGTCAAGACCTACATAGTCAGCTCCAGCTTCTTTAGCTTCAGCTTCTTTATCTGGTGTAACAAGAGCTAAAACTTTAACATCTTTACCAGTTCCGTGAGGAAGAGATACTACACCTCTTACCATTTGGTTTGCTTTTCTTGGATCTACACCCAATCTTACAGCGATATCTACAGAAGCATCAAACTTCGTAGTGTTTACTTCTTTTACAAGAGCAGAACCTTCTTCAAGGCTATAGATTCTTCCTTTTTCTACTTTGCTTAAAGCTTCCTTTTGCTTTTTAGTCAATTTTGCCATTTCTATTAGTTTTAAGCGTTAAAAGTTGGTTTAGTTCCTGTTACTCTTAATCCCATAGATCTAGCAGTACCTGCAACCATAGAAACTGCAGAATCGATTGTAAAGCAGTTAAGGTCAGTCATTTTATCCTCAGCGATTTTCTTCACCTGATCCCAAGACACAGAACCTACTTTGTTTCTGTTTGGTTCACCGGAACCTCCCTTGATCTTAGCTGCATCCATTAACTGGATCGCTGCAGGTGGAGTTTTAATAACGAATTCAAAAGATTTGTCTTCGTATACTGTAATTACTACAGGTAAAACTTGCCCTGGCTTATCTTGGGTTCTCCCGTTAAATTGCTTACAAAACTCCATGATGTTCACACCTGCAGAACCCAATGCTGGACCTACTGGTGGAGAAGGGTTAGCTGCGCCACCTTTCACCTGAAGTTTTACCATTTTAAAGACTTTCTTAGCCATTTTTAATTTTTTTAGTTTGAATAATTAATGAGTTTGGAAGCATTTATTATTCAGCAGATTACCGACTCACATACAGTAAATCTACTTTTCGGACTGCAAAATTATGAAATATTTTTGAATTAGCAAATGGAATGTGTTGATTTTTAGAAAGAATTACAAATAATTATTTTTTTTCTACATTTACTAAAAACGAAATCCATAAAACTGTACCATTTACTTTTATGTGTGTTTTTTAATATTTTGTTGGAGTATCAAAGCAAAATGACTCAATCACCATATGAAATCCACTAATACAGAACCAATACCTACTCAGAATACATCTTCTCAAATGTTATTACGCAAATAAAAGCCACATCATCAGATATGGCTTAGAGTATATGTTAAGATGTTTCTTTCCTGATTAAAACCCTGAAGGTTTGTTCACTGTACGTGCAGAACCATTGGTTCCTCCGAGATCAGTATTGATATCGGTGATATTCTGCTTTGTGATCAGTCTTTTATAGGCCATAAGATAAAGATCTACTGTAAAATTATTATATGTTCTTCCAGGATTTGCAGAGGTAAGGGCAATAAGCTTGCTATCTGTAAACCTTGCTCTGACATGCCATGTCCCTTTACTTTTAAATGCAGTCACATCCGGAGATCCCTGTCTGTTGTCATTTGTCCCGTTATCGCCATAGTCAAGCGCCACGTTGGTGGTTCCGTCATTCATTTTAAATGAATAATTATGAACAACGACAAGGAACTTATCAGCATCAATCTTAGTGTCATAATCTGAAATTCCAGCTCCTGAAATTCCGGTAAGTGAAAGTTTGAGATAATTAAACAGTCCGCTGCTTTCCAAAGTCGGATCATAAAGCTGAAGTGAATTTTCGGAAGTAGCCAGAAAGCTTCCTCCGGTCATAGTAGGTTCTCCAGGATTTCTAAGATACAGAGAGTTTGTATACGTTTGGCCGTTTACATCCAGTGTTTCTTGCGGATTGGTGGTTTTGATTCCTACTCTTCCGGACTGGGCATTCATCATAATTCCCAGAAATACTATCATTATAATATAAATTCTTTTTTCCATGATCATCATTATTGAAGCCCTAAAGGCGTGTTAGTTGAAACTCCTGAATAAATCGGTGAAGCCGAAGCCGAAACAGATCCCGTGAATGTTCCCCATTCTTTTACCAGAGATTTTTCAAAGACATTAAGGGTAAGCGTCCATGTTCCATTTGTAGAAGACACCGTGCCTGCTCCTTTAAAGCTTAAATTAATAGCATGATAAGTCTTTCCTCCGCTCGTCACCTGAGTCACTTCCGTAGAATAAGCTCCGAAAGATTTAGGACTTGTGGAAGTATTCGCTGCTGAAACGGCGTTAGAGAAAACTGCTCCGGTAATCGCTACCACATATTTACTGGTTTCTAAGCCTGTATTCAGATTAATAACCTCGTCCTGGCTTACATTTTTCAGAATGACATTATAGGTATTCACCGGTGCTACATTACGCAGCGAAATGTCAAGCATTTTAATTTTTCCTACAGGAGAAGTATCTTTTGAACGGGTCAAAAGAAAATAGTTTCCTCTTGCCGGTGAGTTTACGGTATCTACAAGGTAAGATTCTACCAAAGTTTCTCCGGCTACATCTAAAGTTCCCTGAGGATTTGCGGTATTAATTCCAACCTGAGCTCTTGCGGCAAAAAAAGTACCCGCCACAAGAAAGAATGTGATTAATTTTTTCATTATGTTATGTTTTTTATTGAAGTAATGGAGTTGCAGCTGCACCGGTGGTAGAAGCTCCGAGATCTTGTGTAGTATTCAGTTCTTTTGCGTAGGCTTTGTCAAAAACCAGTAGATTCAACGTCCATTCACCTGTTGGAAAAGAATTATCCGGAGCAAATCCCTGGTAGTCTGCTTTCAGTTTCCATGTTCCACCGGAAGAATAAGCAAAGATCTGCGGTACCGGAGTCAGCCAGTCTGCAGAATAAGTTCTTACCGCCTGCGTAAATCCGAAAGAAGAGATCACCACAAGAAATTTGTTTGAATTGATCTTGGTATCAAACTGATTCACCCAGTCTTTATCTGAAGGGTCACAGGTGATTTTAAACTGAATAAGATTGATGGGTGCTGGAGAGTTGGGTACAAAAGTATCATTGTAAGCCGTAATTTTGTTTTCCGGAGCGGGAGACTTGATCACGAAAGTATAATTTTCATCAGCTCCTAATTTTTCCAAAGGATTTTTGAAGACTATTCCTGAGGTCTTCATGGTTCCATTTACGGTCAGATCTTTTTCAGGTTTAGAGGTATTTATACCAACCTGAGCGTTCATGAGTGTAGTGCATGCAAGAAGCACCATCGAAATAATTTTAGTCATTGGACTTGTGTATTGTGTTTGTTTTTTTTTACTAATCTTCTATTATTTTATCTCTTTTTCTGTTTTGAAAAACATAACAATTGCCCATACTCTGCAATGTGCAGGTATAACCATTTAAAAGGATAAAACTTTATGGATTAACTGGATACAACTTTACAAGAAGCATGCCACATGAAAATAAATCAAAAAATAAATCTTTATCTCGATAAAAATCTACTACTTTTTCACAAATCAGTGATAACTAAATAAAAACAAACTCCCTTTTATACGAACTTCACAATGAACATTTTTTACCACACCGCATTTTAATAAATTAGCCTCTCCACCGATTCATTTTTATGAAAATACTTATTAAAAAAAAATTAGCTGGGATAAATAGAGAACGATTAACTAAACCGATGCATACTACCTCTTCCTAGAATCATCTAATCTGATATTTCCTTTTTGTATTTCTTACCGTAAATAATTCCCAGAATCAAGTTACTTGTTAGGTGATAAGCATATATTCTCTCAAAATCTTGCAACAGATTCTACATTTTGGACACAAAAAAAGACCGCTTTTCAGCGGTCTTTGTATATTTTAAAAGTATGAATTATACTTTTTCTACCTGCATATAGCTCAACTCCATTGGAGTTTTTCTACCGAAGATCAATACAGAAACTTCAATTTTCTTCTTATCCTCAAGAATCTTCTCAACAGTACCGTTGAATCCATTGAAAGGCCCGTCAATTACTTTAACGTTTTCACCTACAATGTATGGGATTTCAATATCGCTTGCAAACTCTGAAAGCTCATCCATTCTTCCCAACATTCTGTTTACTTCAGACTTTCTCATTGGAACAGGATCACCTCCTTTCGTTAAGCTAAGGAAAGATATCACTCCCGGAATATTCTTAATCGCGTGAGGAATTTCACCCATCAGATCAGCTTCGATCATCAGGTATCCAGGATAGTAAGGTTTCTCTTTAGGAACTTTTTTACCGTTTCTAATCTGTATAACCTTTTCCATAGGAATAACCACTTGAGTAACGTACTGCTCAAACCCTAGACGTTTGATTTCTGTCTCAATATAGTTTTTCACTTTATTTTCCTGTCCGCTGATTGCTTTCAGCACATACCATTTCAATTCGCTCATTATGGGAAAATACTTTTTTAGTTGAATACGTTAATTAGCATTCCGATTATGTTGCTGATTGCTTTTGAAAACAATTCATCAACTCCAAAGGTAAACAATGCCAAAATCACCGTAGCGATAGTTACTACAATAGTCGAAGACTGAAGATCAGCCCATTTTGGCCATTCAACTTTATGTCTGAATTCGTTATAAGAACCTTTTAAAAAATCAACAAATGAACTCATAATTAATATTTGCACGGGCACAAGGATTCGAACCCTGATCAACGGTTTTGGAGACCGGTATCCTACCATTGGACGATGCCCGTAGATAAAAAGCTTCCGAGAGTTTCCCTTCGGAAGCTTTATTTATTTTAAGATGATTAGTCTAAGATTTCAGTTACCTGACCTGAACCAACTGTTCTACCTCCTTCTCTGATCGCAAATCTAAGACCTACGTTAAGAGCGATTGGCTGTAACAATTCTACAGTGATCTCTAAGTTATCACCAGGCATTACCATTTCTACACCTTCTGGTAAGAAGATCTCACCTGTAACGTCAGTAGTTCTTACGTAGAACTGAGGACGGTACTTGTTGTGGAATGGAGTGTGACGTCCACCTTCTTCCTTAGAAAGGATATAAACAGAAGCTTTGAATTTTTTGTGTGGCTTAACAGAATCTTTCTTAGCGATTACCATACCTCTCTTGATGTCAGTTTTTTCAATACCTCTCAACAATAGACCTACGTTATCTCCAGCTTCACCTCTGTCAAGGATTTTTCTGAACATCTCAACTCCTGTAATAGTAGAAGTTAATTTTTCTTCACCCATACCGATGATATCAACAGGATCACCAGTGTTGATGATACCAGCTTCAATTCTACCAGTTGCAACAGTACCTCTACCTGTAATAGAGAATACGTCTTCAATTGGCATCAAGAATGGCTTATCAGTATCTCTTGGTGGTTGCTCGATCCAAGTATCAACAGCATCCATTAATTCCTCAACGCTCTTGAACCATTGGTCATCAGTCTTAGCACCTCCTTCTGCAGTAGCAGCTGTAAGAGCACCAAGTGCAGAACCTTGAATTACTGGAGAGTTATCACCGTCGAAATCGTAAGTAGACAATAAGTCTCTAAGTTCCATTTCAACAAGCTCTAATAACTCAGCATCATCTACCATGTCAACTTTGTTCATGAAAACAACGATTCTAGGTACGTTTACCTGACGACAAAGTAGGATATGTTCTCTAGTCTGAGGCATTGGACCGTCAGTTGCAGCACATACTACAATAGCTCCGTCCATTTGAGCAGCACCAGTTACCATGTTCTTTACGTAATCCGCGTGACCTGGACAGTCAACGTGAGCATAGTGTCTTTTTTCAGTTTCGTATTCGATGTGAGCAGTATTGATAGTAATACCTCTTTCTTTTTCTTCTGGAGCAGAGTCAATTGCAGAGAAGTCTTTTTTCTCAGCAAGACCTTTGCTAGCTAATACAGCAGAAATTGCAGCTGTAAGAGTAGTTTTACCATGGTCAACGTGACCAATAGTACCAATGTTCAAGTGTGGTTTGTTACGATTAAACGTTTCCTTTGCCATGATTTAAAATTATTTATTTTATTATTTTTCAATTTTTCGGTGTGCAAATATAATGATTTTTTTAAATACCAAAACCTTTTTCATTAAAAAAATTTCAATATTCAAATCAAAGAAGCACAAACCTTATATTTCAATGTATTGAGACTGCAAATTTACACAAATTTCCGGATTGAAAAAAATCATCTCAAACGTTTTTATTCCAAATTGTAAACTATCTGATTCGTTCTGAATAATATAGAACCCAAAAATATTTTTTTATCCATTAAATTCATGATAAAAAAACCGCTTTAAATGTTTTCTCGTACATACTATAAACCACTAAAAATAATATTATGAGAACATTATTACACTTCTTTCTGGTCCTGATGACCGTGACAACTTTTTTTTCGTGCGACAATTCCGATGATCCGATGATGATACCGGACAGCAATGTAACCGGGCCGGATCTTATGGCTTACGGACTTACAGGAATGAATGAACTGGTTTCTTTCAATGCCAATAATCCTAAAACATTTGCCGCTAAAACAGCCATTACAGGAATTACAACCGGCGAAAAACTAATGAGCATCGATTTCAGACCGGCTACCGGAGAATTATATGCTCTGTCGAATGCCAGCAAATTATACATCATCAATACAGCCAGTGCTTCTGCAAGAATGGTAAGCGCTACAGCTTTCACGCCTGCCGTTTCCGGAACGATAGCTTCCATTGATTTTAATCCAACGGTAGACAGAATCCGGTTGGTGAGTAATACCGGACAAAATTTAAGACTTCACCCTGAAACCGGAGCAGTAGCAGCAACGGATACCAATATCTCAGGTGCCGGAACGCCAAGTATCAACGGTGTAGCCTATACGAACAGCAAAGCAGGTGCTTCCTCCACTGTTTTATACGATATTGATCCCGTTTCCGGAAAGTTATTTAAGCAGGATCCTCCGAATAACGGAACTTTAGTGGAAGTAGGAAGTCTTGGAGCTACCTTCTCAGGACAGGCCGCTTTTGATATTAAATTTGATAACAGTACAGCTTTACTGGCTTTAAACGAAAAATTACATGTGCTGGACCTGAATAATGGTAAAGCGACTTTTATAGGATCATTTCCGCAAGCGATTATCGATCTTGCGATTCCTACAGAAGCGGTAGCCTATGCTATTGACAATTCAAACAATCTGCAGATTTTCAATCCGAACAGCCCGATGCCGGTTTCAAAAACTGTGGCAGGACTTCAGACCGGAGAAAATATTCTGGGGATCGATTTCCGTCCTTTGAACGGGCAGCTGTATGCTTTGGGAAGTTCAAGCAGAATTTACACTATTAATTTAGGAACCGGTGCTGCCACAGCTGTGGGAAGTTCACCTTTCGCCACTTTACTGGCAGGCACGGATTTCGGATTTGATTTCAATCCAATGGTTGATAAAATACGGGTAGTGAGTAACACCGGACAAAATCTTCGTTTAGATCCTGTTACCGGAGGCATCACAGCGGTAGATACAGCCATCAGTCCGGTTACAGCAATGATTGGTGCAGCCGCTTATACGAATAATTTTGTCGGAACTACGGCTACTACTCTATTCGTGATCGATCATAATACAGATAAATTATACCAACAAACGCCTCCCAATAACGGAACTCTGGTAGAAACCGGTTCTTTAGGCATCAATATTACGAATGCTAACGGTTTTGATATCGGCAGTGTAAGCCAGAAAGCCTACCTGATGGCTACGGTGGGAACCTCAACGAAATTATATACCGTCAATACGACATCGGGAGCTGCTACAGCCGTTTCTGATTACCCTAATGCTGTAAAAGCTTTTGCCGTAGGCTTAGGATTTTAAAAAGACTCATAATAATTATTTCGATACCAAGAAGCGCGGAAAACTATGTTTTCCGCGCTTCACTTAATATAGATAGAAGAAATTTTAAATCTGTTGGGACTTCTTTGTCCTGTTGAAGATCCAGAAGATAATCGGGAAGATCAACAGAGTTAATACGGTCGCTGTAATCAAACCTCCGATAATTACGATGGCTAAAGGTTTCTGAGATTCCGAACCGATACCTGTGGACAATGCAGCCGGCATCAATCCTATCGAAGCCATCAGCGCCGTCATGATAACAGGACGTGTTCTAGATTTTACGCCGTTTAATATGGCATTATCCAAACTCAATCCGTCCTTGACATTCTGGTGAAACTCTGTGATCAGGATGACCCCGTTCTGGATACAGATTCCGAGGAGGGCAATCATTCCTACTCCTGCGGAAATTCCGAAATTCATTCTGGTCAGGTGAAGGGCAATAATTCCCCCAATCAATGCGAAAGGTACATTCGCCAATACCAGTAATGAGTCTTTCATATTTCCAAACAGGATAAACAATAAGAAGAAAATTCCCAGAATACTGATCGGAACCACCTGCGCCAGTCTGTGTGAAGCTCTCTGCTGGTTTTCAAACTGACCGGTCCAGCCAATGGAATAGCCATCCGGAAGATCGATATTGGCTACTTTTTTCTGTGCATCGGCAATGGTGCTTCCTAAGTCACGGTCACGGATCGAGAATTTAACCCCGATGTATCGTTTAATATCATCTCTGTAAATAAATGCTGCTCCGTTATCTTTTACAATGGTACTGATCTCTTTCAGCGGAATTTTTGCTCCGCCCTGTGTAGGAACCATCAATGAAGCGATATCATTTTCATCTTTTCTGTATTCCTGAGAGTAACGGAGACGGATTGGGAATTTTCTTTCGCCGTCGAACATTTCTGAAGCGGTTTTCCCTCCGAATGCCATTTCCAGTACAGACTGTGCATCATCCGGCATCACACCGTAAGCCGCCATTTTATCTCTGTCCAGCACCACGCTTACCTCCGGTTGTCCGATATTTTTAATGATTCCCGGATCTTTTACCCCTTCTACATCTTTGATCTGTTTTAAAACCTGATCAGCTAACTTATCTAAGGTTTCCAGATTATCCCCATAAATCTTGATCCCGTTTTCTGCTTTGAAACCGGCTACCGCTTCTGCCACGTTATCTGAGATCGGCTGGGAATAATTAAAAGTAATTCCCTGGTAACTTCTGAGTTTTTTATCAATCTCTTCAATCAGTTCTTCATAGCTGATCTTCCGTTTCCATTCATCCTTAGGCTTAAGATTGACCGCAAACTGCACAAATCCAAATCCGTTCGGGTCTGTTCCGTCATTACTGCGTCCTGTCTGAGCCAAAACATCGGTGACCTCGGAAAAGCTCATAATGTCTTTCTTTAAAAGATCTGCTGTTTTCAATGATTCTTTTAATGATGAGCTCATCGGCATTTCTGCTGTGATCCAAAGTGAGCCTTCATTCAGCTGCGGCAGGAATTCTGTTCCTAGGAATTTTCCGGAGAACAAGGTTACGACCATGAAGGATATGGCAACAATTAAACTCATTTTTTTATGTTTAAAAGTATAGTTGAATCCTTTCAGTACAATTCTGTCCCAAAAATTCACAAACGGGTTGTTTTTTTCTCTTACATTCTTGTTTAATAAGATGTGGGAAAGAACCGGAACCAGCGTTAGGGTAAATATCAATGCTCCTATCAACGCAAATCCTAATGTAAATGCCAGCGGTGAGAACATTTTTCCTTCCACTTTCTGGAATGAGAAAATTGGGATCAGAGAGGTGATGATAATTAATTTTGAAAAGAAAATCGCCTTTCCTAAGCCGGTTCCCGTCTGCTTGATCCAGCCTCCTTTTGAGAGTTTATTAAATTTTTCTGTCCCATATTTGAGGGCTTTGTGGTCGAGCATCACAAAGAGCCCTTCCACCATGACGACGGCTCCGTCAATGATGATCCCAAAGTCTACTGCTCCCAATGAAAGCAGGTTCGCACTCATTCCCGCCAGTTTTAAGCATAAAAATGCAAATAATAAGGACAACGGAATGATAATGGAAACGATAAAAGTAGTTCTCCAGTCGGCCATAAAGATCAGGACGATCACGGTAACCAGGATGATTCCCTCGATCAGGTTGTGCATCACGGTGTGTGTGGTGAAGTCCATCAGGTTGTCACGGTCGTAGAATGTTACCATTTTGACGTCTTTCGGAAGAACCTTCTCGTTAAGTTCTTTGATCTTCGCTTTTACTCCAACCAGCACTTCCCTCGGGTTCTCCCCTTTTCTCATCACCACGATTCCTTCTACCGTGTCTTCATGTTTATTAAGACCGGCCTGCCCTACTCTCGGCATAGAACTTTCGTGAACGTCTGCTACATATCTTACCAATACCGGGTTTCCGCTGTCATTCTGAATAGTAATATTTCCAATGTCTGCGACAGATTTTACAAGACCGATTCCTCTTACCACATAGGCCTGTCCGTTTTTCTCAATCACATCACCTCCGACATTTAAATTGCTTTTGGTAACGGCATCATACACCTGAAGCGGCGTCAGATTGTATTTATCTAAAGCTCTCGGATCAATACTTAATTCGAAAACTTTATCCTGACCTCCGAAAACATTGATGTCAGCCACTCCCGGAACCCCTCTCAGTGCACGGTCGATCACCCAGTTCTGAAGGGTAAGCAGCTCTCTGGAATCTTTCGTTTTACTTTCCAGGGTATATCTGAAAATTTCCCCGGTAGGCCCGTAGGGTGGCTGAACTTCCGGATCTACCTCATCAGGAAGGCTTACGGTTCTTAATTGGTTATTCACCTGATTTCTGGCGAAAGTATCATCCACCCCATCGTCGAAAAGAATTTTAACGATAGAGAGCCCAAACATGGTGGTACTTCTCACACTCGTTTTCTTCTGAACCGGGCTCATAGCCAATTCGATGGGCGTAGTGACAAAACGTTCCACTTCCTCTGCGCTACGTCCATTCCATTGGGTTATAATGACGATCTGGGTATTGGTAACATCGGGGAAAGCTTCAATGGGCATATTTTTGAAACTTATAAAACCCGCAATGGCCAAAATAGCTACCCAGATAAAGGTAAATGCTTTGTTTTTTAACGAGAAAGCAATTATATTTTTAATGAATTTATTCATGATAGATTAAATTGGTGACCTAAAAAAGCCGTTGAAAAATTTTCGATTCTTCCTGTTTTTTCAATATGTTTTCTGAACCATTAAGGAAATGAAGAGGTGAAGAATAGTTAAGCAATTCGCAAGCGAATTTGGGTAAGCGGAGTGCTTAAAAATATCTTCAGATGTTTTTCTTAATTCAACTTAACTTCTTACTTCAACATTTCAATAATTCTTAATGTTTTAAATTACATTCAACTAAAAATTTAACTGTTCAGGGAACGGTAGATCAGCAGCTGATTATTGGTGATCACTTCTTCCCCTTCAGACAGACCTCCGGCTATGTAGGTGATATCTCCCACCTGCTTTAATATCTTTATTTCTTTCACTTTTATATCGGTTCTGGATTTGAAAACGACTACAAAACTTCTGTTGTCATCGAAGATTACGCCTTTTGAAGGTATGGTAAGCGCTGTACTATTCTCTGAACTGGACACTTTGATGGTTGCTTTACTTTCCGGAATCAGCAGGCCGTTGGCATTATCCAGCACGACTCTTGCCTGCATGGAATTGGTTTCCGGATCAATGATCTTGAATATTTTATCAATTCTTCCGTCAAAAACTTTATCCGGGTAAGACAGTGTGGAAACTTGTGCTTTCATTCCCAGGCTTATTTTATCAATATCAGCTTCATTCACATTCATGATGGCCCATACATTTGTCGTATTGGCAACGTCAAAAATATTTTCACTTCTGTCGCTTCTCAGCTGCATATCTTTATTGATGTTCTTCTGAACGACGTATCCGCTGATAGGCGCAAGAACGCTATAGATATTTCCTTTTTTCACATTGTACACCGTGCTTACGGCTGTGGCTCTCTGCATCTGATCCTGGGCTTTCTGTACGACACTTCTGGCTTCAAGAACTTCTCTTTCCGTATTCAGCTTTCCTTCGTACATTTCTTTGGCGACACGCAGGTTATTTTGGGCCACGACCAAATCTGTCTTTGCATCACTCACATCTTTCTGAACTTCGGCCAGTTCCGTACTTCTGATGGTAGCCAGTACCTGCCCTTTTCTCACATAATCTCCAAGTTCAGCATTCACACTTAAGACATTTCCACCCACTAAAGGATATACATCGATATAACTGTTTTTATCGGCAGAAATCTTTCCGTAAAAACTGTATTGGTCTTCTATATTTTTCGTTTCCACTTTAGCCAGAGCGATGGAATTAAGCATGGTGTTGCTCAGTTCAAAACCTTTCTTTGCCTGTGGTGCTTTTTCTTCCTCTTTTTTTGCACATGACAGTAATGAAAGTGCTATCAGTACAGGGATTATATATTTTTTCATAGCTTAATAGAAGATTTTCGTTTGTATTAGTTGATTAAGTTGTTCTGCCGACTGCATGATTTCATTCTTCATATCATAGATCTGGAGCGCTGTTTGTCTGTAGCTATCCATGAAATCTGTAAATTCTATAAGGTTGACGTTTCCTTTTCTGAAATTTTTCAGCATTCCGTCATACACCAGTTCCATATTGCTAAGGTCTGTGGATTTGATCTCGGCAAGCTGATCGTACTGGCTTTTCCAGGTTTTGTAGGCAGACTGCACTTTGGTTTCAAGGTTCAGTTTCTGATAATCTGCATTTTTCTCGTTCTGCTGAATCGCGAAATTCGCTTTTACCATATTTCCCTGATTGGATTTCCATAAGGGCAACGGAATACCGACCATCAGATTGACCTCGTTTTTAAAGGTTCCTCCATTCTGGTCCCATCCGGCTCCTACGTTAAGATCCGGAACATTCAGAGATTTCTGCCATTGTGCGTATAGTTTACTGTTGTCTATTAATTTTAAGAAATACTGGTAGTCGGAATTGTTTTCCAGGGCTTTTTTCTTTAATTCATTTTCATCTCCGAAAGGCTGAGTCGCAAGAATTTCTTTGGCATCTACATCGGAAAGCTGGGGTTCTATATCATCTGATATTCCAGTCAGGACTTTTAAACTCTGTTCAAATTCAAGGATATTTTTATTGATTCCCAGTTTATCATTATTAAGCTGGATCACGAGACTCTGCAGTCTTACTTCGTCTTTAAGGGAAACGTTACCTTTGGCAGATTGTGCACGGTAAGCACTCAAAAGATCATTCATGTATCCCAACTGCTTATTGGTGTTATCCAGTTTCAGTTTTTCGTAATACAGATTGAAATACGCTGCGTGAAGCTGGGTTCTAAGATCCACCAGAAGCTGCGAAAACTGAAGCTGTGCCAGTTCTTTGTTTGATTTTGCAAAAGCAATTTCGTTTTTCTTTTTTCCGCCCATGTAAATCAGCTGGGTGATCTCTGCTCCTTTGGCATGTCCTATATCAAAGGCTTTCTTACCTTCAGGATTGTAGGCATTGATCTGTCCGCTCAGCTGTGGAAGTTGCCATATCTTAGCCTGCAGGATATCTGCATCGGCCATGTTGATGTTGTACTGTTCTGCGAGAAGCTGAAGATTGTTTTTCTGAAAAGCCTCTTCACAGTCCAAAAGTGACATCTGTTGCTGCCCTGCCATGAATGAGGAGATGGCAATAAACAGCCCTGCAATTTTGTTCATTCTATCTTTATTTATGGTACAAAATTGCCGCTATACGATTAAAACGACCTTAAAGGAGCCTTAAAAAAAAATTAAATTTGACTTATGAACATCGATAAATGCTGTATTTGTTGGGAAAATCACAGGATGGAGGATAGAAGACAGGAAGCCTATGTACTACAGAAGTACAAAGCGAGGACGTAATTATATTTGCTTATTAAAGATGATACTGAACGTATTGGTCTGTTCAGCAGGAGATGAATATATGATCTCTGCGCCGTGGTATTCAAGAATTCTTTTTACAATTCGAAGTCCAAGACCGGAGCCGGAAATATTTTGAGAATTATTTCCGCGCATAAAGGCTTCAAATAATTTAGCCTGTTCTTCTTCAGGAATCGTATTGCCGCGGGAAATAACATCTACCGTAAGCTGATCGTTGGTTTCCGTAATCAGAACATCCACTTCTTCATCATCGGAATAAACCGCTGCGTTTTTAAAAAGATTAATAAAGACGATGACCAGCAGAGACTGGATACCGCTTATCGTCAGAAGACCATTTTCAGAAGTATCTTCAGAGATCAGGAAATCCAGTTTAAGTGACGGGTAGCTTTTTTCTACGGCTTCGAAGGCTTCAAAAATAACTTCGTCAATTCTTACTTCTTCATAAATACTCTGAATATTTTCCTTATCAAATTTGGTGAGGAGTAAAAGAGAATTGGTAAGATCCGACAATTGATAAACATCTTTTTGAATCTGTTTTAAGGAAGTTAAAGTCTCTGGTGAATGTTCCTCAAATTTAATCAGGTTTTCCAGCTGAAATGCCATTCTGGTAATAGGAGTCCTGATTTCATGGGAAGCACTTGCCGTAAAATCTTTCTGCGACTGAAAGACATCATCCAGCCTTGCAATCATGGTATTAAATGATTTAGCCAGAACATTGATTTCATCGTCCGACTCCTGAACGGGAATCTGCGTGGTGAGTTTATGAGCTGTGACTTCCGAAATTTCGGTATTCAGATCTTCCAGAGGGCGTAGAAACTGTCCCATAAAGTAATAACTGAAAAACCCGATCAGAAGAGTACTCATTACATAAGCTGTGATCAAAAGGTATTTCAGGTATTCCAGTTTCGATTTTCCGTTGGTATCTAGTGCGCTGGTGAGGATGTAATAATTTTCACCATTGATATTCCGGAGCGCCGCATAGATTTCGGGAACTGTTTTTTCCGTGTATATGATTTTCTTTTCATCCAGCTCCTTGAGAAGGGCACTGTCCCAGGTTACATTACGGTCTTTAATCGTGCTGTAGATTAACTCTTTCTCGCTGTTGAAAATTAAGATGGTTTCGTTGAGAAGGATGTTATCTGAGTTTTCGTTAAAAAAGATCGGGGCTTCTTCTTCGAAATCTTTAGACTTTGAAATGAAGTGGGAGGTAAATTCAAGACGCTGTCTGAACCTTTCCTTGAATTCATCTCTTCTGAAATCATTAAAAGACAGATAGATAACCGCCATCACCATTGCAAAAAGCAGGGAAAAAGCGATACTGATCGTTAATGCTATCTTTCTTTTTAAAGACATCTACAATGGGCTTAGGTAATATCCGAAACCGGAACGGGTGTGTATCAGTTTCAGTTTAAAATCTTTATCGATCTTTTTTCGCAGAAAGTTGATGTAGACTTCTACCGTATTGGTATTCGTATTGAAGTTATGCTCCCATACGTGTTCGGTGATCTGCTGTTTGGAAACAGTCCTTCCCTGCGCTTCGGCAAGATACACCAGCAACTGGAATTCTTTTAGTGTAAGTGCAATCTCATTGCCTGCTCTGTACACCTTCTGTTCTGTTTTATTGATGATAAGGTCGTCTACTCTGATGATATCCTGATCCGCCGCATCAGATGGTGCTTTTCGTCTCAATAGGGAATTGATTCTTAACAAGAGCTCCTCAAACTGAAAAGGTTTTACCAGATAATCGTCTGCCAGTCTTGTGAAGGCATCTTTTTTATCGGAAATATCTCCGTAAGCCGAAATAATGATGATGGGTGTATTTTTATCGAAAGAACGGATGGTCTGGCAGACATCCAGCCCGTTTATTTTGGGAACATTAATATCCAGCAAATACAGGTCGTAAGTATTGTTTTTGATCTGACGGAGAAAGGTTTCACCATCATAGATTTTGTCACAGGTAAAGCTGTTCGATTCCAAAAACCTGCAGAGTTCTGCCGAGAGAATAAGGTCATCTTCCAATAAAAGAATATTCATCAAAAATTTATTTGATACGAATTTAACGAAAATTTATGAGTATTCAAGTTAATTGGCGATGCTGTATCCAATCGTTTTCTTCCGGGAGTATTAAAATTAAAGATTAGATTTAACGCTGATTCAGTTCAATGGGATTATTATTCTTTTTCCTGTCTTCCAAAGCTTTCTTTTCGATTCCTCTGATGATCTCCTTCGGATCTCTGTCTTTCAGAACAATCTTTCCGTTGTATACATCTGCTTTAAAACCTCTCGCCGGATCGTCTATTTCAATTTTTCTCAATTTCAGATATTCCTTCTTTGAAATTTTTTGCTGCTTTTCTATAAAGAGGGAACTTTTTAAACCTAGGACATCGAAATCTGTTTTGTACAGTTTTATTAATGAAAACCTATGATGATTCCTGGTATCAGAAATTTCAAATATTATCCCCGGCAGACCACTAAACTTGAAAGGTCCGTCACTGATGGGTATTTTAGGACAGTACCAGGCTTCCCAGATTCTCCCTCTAAAACGGGTTTTCGCTTTATAGAGCATATATCCGAAAGATTCTTTTGTCTCGTCAATTAATTCCCAGTTCAATTTTACTTCATCCGGAAATAAATACATGACGGGATAGGAATACTGAGTTTCGGTAATTTCTCGGGAACTAAGGTTTTTATTGATCTTCCAGAAAATTTTCCCATTGGTAAAATCGGTCTTCTTGTCCTGCAGATAGAGTGAATCTGTTTTCAGTCTTTCATAGCTGGCAAATGTAGACTGCTTATTGTTGATCCACAAAAACATAGGTTCTTTTTCTGAGTTCTCCGATAAGCTGTCTGGTTTGTACGTGTAGTCATATACCAACATTAAGTTTTGAGAATAAGCCTTAGCGCTCAGAAAAAAAATAACAACAAAAGAAATAAGTCTTGGAAGAAATTTTTTCATGATATATAAAATAAGCTCCCTGTTCGGGAGCCTGATTTTTTAATTAACAGTATTGAGCATAATATCCCTTACCACATGTTGTTCCGCAAGAATCTCCACACTGAGGAGGATTTGCGAACTCTTTACAGCATCTGACGTATCTTACTTCACCCCCATCATCACCAGTACCACCCATACATTCTCCACCACGGCATGTCATACCGCCTCCGTTACCAATAATTTCTTTCAAATCTGTTCTTGAAATCTTCTTTAAGTTTTTCATTGTTATACTTTGGTTTAAAGTTTAGATAACAAATATATGTTTCATCTCAAATATCACACATGAGGGAAATCAGCTTTTAACATTAATTATTATTCGGTTCATAATATATTCGTCAGGCAGGTCTTAAAATCGGGAGAGAAGCTGCATCCTGTTTCTTTCACAGATATCAAATACTATAAGGAATGGCGGGGAAAGTATTGTTACATTGATACGAACCAGGAGATCGTTTTATCTGTAGGTTTATTATTTGGCTTCGTTAAATTTTAAGTTTGGAAATTTTTGGGCAAAAAAAATCCCGAAAGAAATTCGGGAAATCTGGAGAGCCAACTACGGGACTTGAACCCGTGACCTCTTCCTTACCAAGGAAGCACTCTACCGCTGAGCTAAGTCGGCACTAACTAAAAAAAATCACACTAATCAGCGTGATTTTCTTTGAGCGGAAGACGAGGGTCGAACTCGCGACATTCAGCTTGGAAGGCTGACGCTCTACCAACTGAGCTACTTCCGCAATTTTGTTTCCAAAACTATTGGTAAACGCTTTGCAAATCTAGGAAAATCCTTTTAAATCTGCAAGATTTTTTTTAATATAAAATAGTGGGAAGAGCAGGATTCGAACCTGCGAAGCCGAAGCAACTGAGTTACAGTCAGTCCCATTTAGCCACTCTGGAATCTTCCCAAAAGTTTATATTAAAATTGAGCCTCCAGAGGGACTCGAACCCACGACCTGCTGATTACAAATCAGCTGCTCTAGCCAACTGAGCTATGGAGGCAATTTTAATGTTTTGACTGAAAGCTTTTGAGAAAATTCTACTCTAAGCTTTTCAGTAGTTAAAAAAATCATTCTTTTCAGTCTGACTTTTTGAGCGAAAGACGAGGGTCGAACTCGCGACATTCAGCTTGGAAGGCTGACGCTCTACCAACTGAGCTACTTTCGCAATTTTGTTTCCAAAACTATTGGTTTAACGGTTTGCAAATCTAAGAAAATTTCTTGAAATCTGCAAGACTTTTTTTTAAAATATAAACTGTGGGAAGAGCAGGATTCGAACCTGCGAAGCCGAAGCAACTGAGTTACAGTCAGTCCCATTTAGCCACTCTGGAATCTTCCCGAATGTTTATATTAAAAGAGCCTCCAGAGGGACTCGAACCCACGACCTGCTGATTACAAATCAGCTGCTCTAGCCAACTGAGCTATGGAGGCATAAACAAAAAGAATTCAAAAGAACGCTGTTCCCTTTTTGCGAGTGCAAATATAGAACGGTTTTTTTGAATTCTCAAACTTTTTTATGACTTTTTTTATCTTTTTTTCTTACGCCATCTCTTTTTTCTTGATTAGTAGCTTTTTAGCAGTATCAACGCAAAGGTCTAAACTTTCTTCAAAAGTTTCAGATGTCTTTTTTACAACGATATCGTCACCCGGAACGGCCAGGATAAGCTCGGTAGTTTTATTGTTTCTATCCGAAGCGTTTTCAACTTTTAGGAACACCTTACACTCATGAATTTTATCATAGAAGGTTTCCAACTTGCTTACTTTTTTGTCAATGTGTGATTCTAATGGTTCGTGTGGAGTTAAACCAATTGAGTGAACTGTAATCTTCATAATTCTTCTTTTTTAGATGCTCGAGGGTGAGCCTGATTAAACACTTTTTTCAATTGTTCAATATTGGCATTCGTATAGACTTGAGTACTTGCAAGACTGGAATGCCCTAATATTTTTTTTACTTTGGAGATCTCCGCCCCATTATCCAAAACATGCGTAGCAAAGCTATGCCGAAGGATGTGAGGACTTCTTTTTTCTTTCGTTGTTACAAGACTAAGGTACTTATTAACTACCACATAAACAAATTTTTCAGCGAGTTTTTTACCCTTTTTGTTAACGAAAAAATATGATTTATATGGGTCTTCCGGTTTCCTTATTTTCAGGTAACTTTCCAGCAGATGAGACAGATCGTCGGAGATGGGAATAAAGCGTTCTTTATTTCCCTTTCCTATTACCCTAAGCTCGTTTCCGCTTAAATTAACATACTCAAACATCAGGCCACAAAGCTCAGCTTTACGCATTCCGGTCTGATATAGTACTTCAATAATGCATTGATCAAGGAGATCATGATGCTCCGGGAGAACACGATCGCTAAGGGCCTGCATTTCTTCCTGTGAGATAGGAATCTGTTTTTCAGCGTAAAACTTAAGGGATGGAATGCTTTCTGCGGGAGAAACTTTGATTTCTCCGATTTTTAGAAGAAATAAATAAAAACTTCGAAGAGTAGATAATTTTCTATTGATACTCCTTTTTGAAATATTATTTTCACTTAGTTCAACAATAAAATTTCTGATGACTTTTTTATCGGCTTTGGAAATATCTTCGGAACCTTCTGTTTTGAGGTAGAAATGAGAAAAATCGTCAAGGTCTTTTTTGTAGCTTGTAACGGTATGAGGCGAATACCTCTTTTCGAACTGTACGTATTCTATATATTTATCCAGCATCATGTAAGGTATAAAAACAAAAATTCACCTCTCAAATATACGAATATTTAAGAAGTGAATTATATGTGGTTAAGAAAAATCTTAAGCCTGTTCTTCCTTACTAAGGCCTCTTTGTTTGTAAGCGGCTTTCAGTCTAGATTGTCTTAAAGTTACAGAAGGCTTAATAAACGCTTGTCTAGATCTCAATTGACGAACTGTACCCGTTTTATCAAATTTTCTTTTATATTTTTTTAATGCTCTGTCGATGGATTCCCCATCTTTTACTGGAATTATTAACATATTTTACATCTCATTTTGGATTGCAAAGTTAGCATTTTTTCATTAATTCACAAATTATATTCTTTAAAAATATTTTCACCGATATTATTTTAACTCAATTGATTATTTAAACAGTATTATTTAATTGTTTTTAGTATAAAATGTTTACAATTTTAACTTAATTATCAAATTAATTTAAAATATAACCGAAATCTATTAAAATAAATTTATTTCAATAGATTTGTAATTATTAAAACTCTAAAAACCAGACTGCTATGAAACCTCAGGAAAAGAACACTCCTTTCATCCTTACTCCTTTCTTACTTATAAACCCCCACACCTCTACTACCCAAACCATTCATTCATAAGGGAATAACAATTTGTTAAAAAACTTTTTTTCTATAAATACTTCTTTCACTATGACAAGAAAACTACTCCTCTTCTTTTTATTCATTTTTTATATATCCCTTTCTGCACAGGAAGATTGTAGCTCGGCTATAACGGTGTGCGGAAACTCTAATATCAATTACACCCCTTCCGGAATTGGAAATATCAACGAAGATGTGGGAGGATGCTTATCCGGTGAACATCATTCCGTCTGGTACAAATTTACCATTGCAACAAGCGGTACACTTACTTTTAATCTTGTTCCTACAGGGCCTGTGGATTATGACTGGGCCATTTACGGACCCAATGCAACCTGCAACAACCTGGGATCACCCATCCGGTGTAACGCATCCGGCGACCTTACCAGCACAGGAATGAATATGACCAACAACAACACAACATCAGCGGGCGGAAACACTGATCCTTACTGCCGGTATATGGATGTTGTGGCGGGGCAGACTTACTATCTCTATCTGGATAACTGGTCTACAACGGTGTATACTTTTAACCTGACATGGGGAGGAACAGCGACGTTTGTTTCCCCTTTCAATAATTCTACAGCAGCCCCGAATCCGTTTATTCCACCGGGAACACCAGGCCCAAATGCCAACTCTCCACGGGAAATCGGAATTTGTGGCACCACTGCTCTTTTCAACTTCAGTACTTTATCGGCCAGCATATTAAATGGAAATCCGAATTTTACGGTAACCTATTTTAACAGCGCTAATAACGCAGCCACAGGAACCAACCCTATCATGGCACCGGTTACTGTAAATACTACGACTACCTATTATTATAACATTAATTATCACGATCCGAACAGCACAACCGGCACTATCAATGCGTGTAAACAAACGAATGCTATTGTTTTCAGAAATAAAAGCTTAACCGCAGCTATCACGCCTTCATCTACGGTTTTATGTGCGGGAGGAAATATTACCCTAACCTCAAATAATGCTACCGGGAATACATGGTCTACAGGAGCCACCACGCCAACGGTTACCATAACAGCTCCCGGAACCTATACTTTAACGAGTACGAACGGGATCTGTACAAGCAGTCCTGCCTCTGTTACTATTACCCAGGACACAGATCCTGGCGCAGACATAACCGGAAATCTGGTACTCTGCGAATCCACAGCCACGCAGCTTACGGCTTCTTCAAACGGAACCGGAAATACCTATTCTTGGTCTACGGGTGCAACAGGGAATACCATTTCAGTTTCGGCACCCGGAATTTACACGGTGACGGTAAAAACACCGGCCAATTGCCAGTACACAAAATCTGTAACGGTGACGCAAGGGACTGTTCCGGTTGTTCAAAATTCAAGTTTAAGTCAATGTTCCAATTCAACGACTGCCGTTTTTGATCTTACCTCAGCGCAGACCAACATCAGCACCACCGCCAATGTCAGTTTTGATTATTATGTCAATCAGGCGGACGCTCTTGCCGGAAACACCAATACCATTGCAACTCCGACAGCTTACAGTTCGGGAAATACTACCATATATGTACGTGTAAAATCGGGAACTTGTTTTAAAGTCGCTCAATTACACTTAAACATCACTCAATCTATCACTCCAGCCATTACAACGTCTTCTACAACGATCTGCCATGGCGGAAATGTTACTTTAACATCGAGTATTACAACGGGAAATACATGGTCAAATGGCGCAACAACACCGTCGATCACCATCACTTCTCCCGGAATGTACACTTTAACCAACACAAGCGGAACCTGCACAAGCACTCCAGCCACTGTCACGATCGCCCAGGAAAGCAATCCAAATGTAGACGTTACCGGAAATTTATTGCTTTGCGAATCAACGAGTACTCAGCTTACCGCTTCTTCAAACGGAACCGGAAATATATACACATGGTCTACGGGTGCAACTGGAAATACCGTTTCAGTTACGGCACCGGGAACGTATACCGTCACGGTAAAAACACCGGCGAATTGCGAATACACAAAATCTGTAACCGTAACACAAGGTGTTGTTCCGACTGTTCAGAATTCGAGTTTAAGTCAATGCTCTAACTCGGCAACGGCTGTTTTTGATCTTACCTTATCACAGCAGAACATCAGTACAACAGCATCGGTAAGTTTTGCTTATTATGTTAATCAGGCAGATGCTCTCGCAGGAAATCCGAACACGATTGCGAATCCCACAACTTACGCATCAGGGAACGCGACGATCTATGTCCGTGTACAATCTTCAACATGTTTTAAAGTTGCCCAATTACAGCTTTCCATCACACAATTTCCTGTACCGACTATTACTGCATCATCTACAGCGATCTGCTATGGAGGAAGCGTTACTTTAACCTCAAGCAATGCCACAGGAAATACATGGTCGACAGGTGCAACGACGCCATCCATCACGATTACCAGTCCGGGAATTTATACTTTAACCGGATCGAACGGAATATGTGCCAGCACACCGGCGTCTGTGACTATTTCATCGGAAAACAATCCCAACGTTACCATCACGGGAAATCTGACTTTCTGCCAGGGATCTTCAACAGCACTCAACGCATCTGCTCAGGGAACAGGGAATACATTTGTTTGGTCAAATGGTGTAAACGGAGCTACGAATACTATAAATACACCAGGAACTTACACCGTTACGATAACCACACCCGCCGGCTGCGTCTATCAAAAATCTGCGACAGTGGTTATGGATGCGGCGATTATTGTCAATATTGCTTCTCCGGCCCAGATCACTTGTCCCAATCCACAGGTTACCTTAAATGCTACTGCTTCGGTTTACCAACCGGGTTCTACATTTGCATGGACCACCAGCAACGGAGGCGTTATTGTTTCGGGAGCGAATACTTTAACACCAACAGTCAACAACGGTGGAACTTATACTCTTACGATCACCAGCGCAACGCCTTTAGGATGTACCAATCAGGCCTCTGTAACCGTCATAAAAAATACCACTCCGCCTGCCATAAGTATTTCTGCACCTAAATTGACGATCTGCCTGGGAGAATCAGTAACATTAACAGCAACAGGCGTTGCTACCTATACATGGACAGGACTTTCCGGCACCGGAAATACACAAATAGTGTCACCAACCACAACTACAACTTATACGGTAACAGGAACCGGAGCTAATGGATGTACAGCACAAACACCAACCACCATAACGATTAAAGTAGTTCCTGAAATCGTTTCCACATTACATGATATTGAGATCTGTAAAGGCGATAAATCCATACTGGACGCGGGAACAGGCCCCAACTATACCTATCTTTGGAGCACCGGTGCAACAACACGTACTATCAATGTAGAATTGGCAGGAACTTATTCTGTAACGATAAGCAACGGTGTTTGTTCAAAAACATTTACGGCTACCGTAAAATACATTGTTACTCCTGAAATCCTGACTATCGTATATAAAGATCCTACTTTAACTATCAATATAAAGAACAGTGGAAATCTTCCTGCGGAATATTCCATTGACGGAGGAGTGACCTGGCAGTCTTCGAATGTATTTACCCATGTTCTAAGGAATACCCAGTATTCTATCAAAGTAAGAAACAGAGGCGCATTATGTGAAACGAACGCCACTTATTACACCTTCTTTATGTCGAATGTAATCACTCCCAACAGCGACGGTAAAAATGATGTCATTAATTTCACTGAAATCAGCAAGTATGGAAATTTCGAGGGAAGCATTTTTGACAAGTATGGAAAGGTGGTTTTCAAAATCAGTACAAAAACTCCCATCTGGGATGGAAGGTACCTGGACAGACCTCTCCCTTCCGACACCTATTGGTATAGATTATTCTGGGAAGACAAGATCACTAAAAAACCGGTAGAAATCTCGGGATGGGTTCTTTTAAAAAACAGAGATTAATCAATCTTCACCAGCCGGCAGTACTTATTGCCGGCTGGTTTTATGTATAATTCCTTTAAAAACTGAGTTTATTTCAAAAGCAATGCATGACATTAAGCGTATGTAAACAAAAATCTCTATCTTTGCATTCACTTTATTCATGGGGTTGACTGGTTTCGACAGCAAGATCAATGGGTAAGTAAGCATGCAGAGAACCGTAGCGCGATCTCTTAAATCCCTTGCTACACAACTTTAACTGGCAACGAAGAGTTCGCTCTTGCAGCTTAATCCGAATAAAGTAAGATTCAAGCGCTTTCCTGAAGATAGTAAGGAAGCAAGATATCTCACAAATGCTCCGTTCTACGGCGTTTGATCCTGAGATATAGGAATGTAGAAATAAGGTTTCAGATGCTTCGGCTGAAACTCGAAAACTTTAGAAGATAAGCTGGAAGTTGGGTGTCTGCCCTCTGCCTTCAGTCGAAAACCAATGGTAGAATAAGCATGTAGAAATCTTATGTATTGCTTGTTTGGACGAGGGTTCGAATCCCTCCAACTCCACTTAAATCCCTGTAAATAAAACATTTACAGGGATTTTTATTTAACATCTCTCCATTCAGCACTGATCCGGTGTTGAATATATTCTTCAGAAGGTAAATCTCAAAAATCCTCCGTATCCTGAACTCTGATTAATTAACAGTCCCAAGCAATGTTTATCCACAGTATCATGCAATCATCAAGAGCTTCATTATTAATCAATACTGGTAGTTTCTGCTAAAAAAAATCCATTATTATCTTTTTATTATGTTTATTGCCTAGATTTAATTAATTTTAAGGGTCATTGTGTCTTAAATTAAAAACCTTCTACTTTTTAATAACATCGAAACTAAATATTATAAAATATGAGAATTAAACAATTATCTTATTTGGGGATATTTATCCTATCCATATCCTTTGGAAAAGCACAGGATTTTTTTACCCCAATCAATGAGAGATCTATTAAAGCTGATCCGAAAAACAGAACGGTACAACCCGAAAAGTCCCAGACTTATGCATTAGATGTAGCTGGAATGAAAAGCTACTTTAATTCAGTGCCTGAACTGAAAGATACTGATCTTAAAGACAAAGCACCTATCATCCTGCTCCCGATGCCTGACGGAACTAAAGCAAAATTTAGAATCTGGAAATCTTCAGTAATGGCTCCTGAATTGGCTCAGAAGTTCCCTCAATTGGTTACCTTCACGGGACAAGGAGTAGATGATCAATACGCTACTATTAAGTTGGATTTTACAGAATTAGGGTTTCATGCCCAAATAAAGTCTGTCATAACGGGTGATACTTATATTGATCCTTATGCAAAAAATAATGTTAATAATTATATTATTTACAAGAAAAGCGATTTGATTGACAAAACCCCAAGGATTTGTGGAACAAAAGACGAAGACAGCCAATCAGAAAAAAAAAATGCACAAAAAACAGTAACTCCAAGCGTAGGAACTCAAATTAGAGTTTTCAGATTTGCAGTAGCCTGTACCGGAGAATATGCACAAGCTGCAACGGGATTAGCTTCACCTACTGTTGCACAAACGCTGTCGGCCATTGTGACTTCTGTAAACAGAGTAAACGGGGTATACGAACAGGAAGTAGCTGTAAGATTGATATTAGTTCCAACTGAAACCAATGTGATCTTTACAAATCCTGCTACCGATCCTTTTAATGGTAATGATGATGCGTATACATTAATTGATGAAAGTCAAGCTCAGATTGACGCATTGATAGGAAGCGAGAATTACGATATAGGCCATACTTTCAGTACCGGAGGTGGTGGATTAGCCGGATTGGGAGTTATCTGCAGTAACGGCGACAAAGGAAGCGGAATTACCGGTTCACCTAACCCTGTTGGAGATCCTTATGATATAGATTATGTTGCTCACGAAGTGGGACATCAGTTTGGAGGTCCTCATACATTCAATTCAACAACGGGAAGTTGTGGAGGAGGCAATCGTAATGCAGCCACAGCTGTAGAACCCGGAAGCGGAATCACTATTATGGCTTATGCCGGTATCTGTGGCTCCACCAATAATCTGGCTCCAAACAGTATTCCTACCTTCCACACCCGCTCATTCCAGTCGATCACAACAACAGTTCAGTCAACTACCTGCCAGGTGACAACTCCAGTTGCCAATACAGCCCCGGTTGTTAATGCAGGAAATAACTATACCATCCCTAAAGGGACTCCATTTAAATTAACAGGCTCTGCAACCGATGCTGAAAATAATCCACTTACCTATTCCTGGGAACAAAACGATGTAGGACTAGCAAGTAACTGGAATGCTCCATCAGGAAATGCTGCTATATTCAGATCATTTGTCCCGGTAACTGCTCCCTACAGATATTTCCCAAAACTTTCAGATGTCATTAACAACACGACAACCAGAGGAGAGATCTTACCTTCATATGGCAGAACTATGGAGTTCAGATTAACAGTAAGAGATAATAACGCAGGCTGCGCAGGGGTTGCCAATGATGATGCAATCGTTACAGTTGACGGAAATTCCGGACCATTTACAGTTACAGCGCCCACTACAGCCGTAAACTGGGCAGGTAATTCTACTCAGACTCTTACATGGAATGTAGCCAATACAACTGCAGCTCCCGTGAATTGCGCCAATGTAAGCATTTTCCTTTCTACAGACGGAGGCCTTACTTATCCTACCACTATCCTGGCATCTACGCCAAATGACGGCTCAGAGACTATTACAATTCCTAATATAGCTACTACACAAGCCAGAATTATGGTTGCAGGACAAGGTAATGTCTTTTACAATATTAACCCTATTAATTTCACAATCAACCGGGTATTGGCTGTGAGTGAAGTAGCCGGAGATAAAGACGTTTTCGTGGTTTATCCTAATCCTAGTAAAGAACTTCTGAATATTAAATTTACCAATTCAAATGAGAACTACGATATCATCGTGTATGATACAAGTGGGAAATTAGTATTCAGTAAGCTGAATAATAAATTAGACGCAGGTAAAGTTGGAACCTTCAACTTAAGCCAGTTAATTACTGGAGATTATCTGGTTAAAATTAAAACCAAAACTATGGATAAAACCATTAAATGGGTAAAAGAATAAGCTTATTTAAGAATCTACAAATTTGATAAAAAAGGTTGTTTTCATTGGAAAGCAACCTTTTTCATTTATACCATTAAGTACAATAAATATTTCCCCCATAATACATTAAAAAAAACTACAAAATCACACAAAAGAAGTATTTCATATTAGAAATAAGCATGGTAAATTTGATCATCTAAAAAATACACCATCATGAAATCACCCTTATTCCCGATTGAGATTATCTCGATCTATAAAAATAAACTTGGAGATCTTCTTCCTTTACCGATGAGAATGGCCAAGTGTACAGCTGATACCTATACTGCATTAATCAACATTTCTATCGAACTTAAAGCAAAAGGCGGAAAACTGATCCTCAGCGACCTGTTCAGAAGTTATGAAATGCAGGCACAATCCCACAACGATTACATATCCGGAAAAAAGAGCGCTTTCAGTCCTGCTCCGGGCGGAAGCTTCCATGAAGCGGGAAGGGCTTTTGATCTGGATTTAAGCTCCATTAAAGTTTCATTATCTGATTTCTGGAAAATCGCCAAAAAACATGGTGTTGTACCCATCATCGATGAACCTAAAAAAAGCATCTCCGAAGCGTGGCATTTTGAATGCAGAGGAAGCCATCAGGTCGTCTATGATTATTACAACGCAAAAAAAGGCAAAAATTTCAAACCATACAAAGCAGCGGCAGCAAGTGCTATTCTTTCTATTGGAGTACATGTGGATTTCTTTGGAGACAATCAAAAACAGGCGATGATACAGGCTAATCTTATCAGACTTGGGAAAGAAATCGGCAACCTCGATGGCCAGATTGGAAAGAATACCAAAAAAGCGCTCGGTGAATTGGGATTAATTTACACAACTCATAATCTGGACGACATTTTATCTGAAACCGAAGATCTCGTTCAGGAAAAATTCACGAACGAATACAGGACTCCTATCATACTATAAAACAGTACTTTAAAATCATATTAACGAAAAATTATTTTAGTTTTTTGCCCGCCCTTATCACACTAAGAGTCTGCTGAGTAATTCCCAGATAAGATGCTATATGTCCCAGAGAAGCCCTCAAAATAAGGTCTGGAGAATCCCTCATCAGTTTCTGATACCTGTATTCAGCAGACTGAAACTGAATATCATACAAACGGTCATTCAATAGTTTAATATGATAAGCCATATTGTTACGCATGAAATAATTCAGTTTTGGAACATTATCCAGAAATGGTTCCAGTAAGCTGTAATTTGCCATTCTTATTTTACTTCTTTCCAACAGTTCACAATCACAATGATCTTCCTTATTAAGAAATATATTTTCCACCGACAGAAAAAACACCTTTTCCTTATAAAAAAAGTCGGTAATATCTTTACCGTCCTTGTGATAAAAAGAACGGGCCAATCCCTCTTCTATAAAGAAAACATCTTTTGAACGGCTTCCATTGGAACATAACATATGGTTTTTAGGCAGCTCTTTATAGGCGAATAAATTATCCAGTGCTGTGACGGCCTCTGGCATCAGGCCTATTTCATTCTGAAGGTACAATCGTAATTTCATGTCAAGTTTTATGATCCGAAAAATGTACTATCCCAGTGACAAGCAATTTTCAGAGATTTTTTTAAAATGATTAAAATTCAACCTAATCTAAGCCTTACCGGGATCATCGTAAGGTCTTCAAAAGGGTTATTTTTATACCATCATTAGCCAAACAATATTCATTAAATCAAAAAAAATCAGGTTTTCTTTCAATAGAATTCCAGAGACTTTTTTATCCAGCCAGATGTATACCCTACAAAATTAGTAGAACTTTAAATTTCACCTTATCAGGATTTTCACAAATCATTACCATATTATGATCACATCCTATTTCCACCACTTGATAAAATGCCTGAAACAGCATATTTTAAAGGATTTTTAAAATCAAAAACTATATGATGGATTTTAAGATAGATGAAATTTTTATAGAGTTTTACTATTTATATTTGACTACCGAAAAGATCTTATTATTTTATCCGAAGCCACATTTCAAAGTAAGATATAAGGTCTTTCACTTTCAATAAACTCCTTTTTTGAATAAGAAAGTATAGAATCCTGGCAATAAAAAATAATGGAAAGCACAATTTCATATACAGTACAATTGTGGGAGCTTTTTAAAAGTCTCCCAACAATTGTTTTTGCTTTACTTTTTTTCAGTACTCCTGATTGTAAGTCTTATTCACCGAATACGACCAGTCAACATTTCCTCCTATTTAATCATAAACCTGAAAACGGTAAAAATATATACTCCAGTTTTAATCACACCTCTACAACTCGCTGTCTGAAAGCCGTATTTCCGAAATCCGGACTTCAAACAGTCTTAAAGAAAAGTATATTTTCAGATTTTTCAAAAAGAGTCATTTTGCTGTGTTACTTTGCGAAAAAGATCGAAGTTCTTTCTACCCAGAGACAACTTTCTGAAAATAGATTTTCCGTTTCTTATTTTTCACGCCCGCCACCTGGCCTTTAGTTATTTTTTTTTCACAATTATCAATATTTCCGATTAGGAGCTGTACACCATAGCTTCAGGCAGCTTATTTCCTGTTCACAATAAAAAACAAATATGAAAAAAATGTATTATGTTCTTCTCTTTTCATCAGGGTTGAGTACTTATGCCCAAGTAGGCATTTCCAACAATCCGGCCGATCAGCAGCCTCATCCCAATGCAATACTCGATGTAAAATCAACCACTCCCGCCAAAGCGGTCATGCTTCCAACAGTTACACAGATAGGAAATGCAGCAGACCCCGACGGAGATGAAGCTTTTAAAGGAGCCATTATCTACAATAAAGGCAATGGCTCCATCTATGAACATGACGGGACAAACTGGCGAAGTGTTTATCAATACACCGCAGAGCTCCAACCTCAGTATCTGGCTCATTTTTCAAGACCTTCTGACCTGAATTTATCCTGCTCATCAGGTATTCTTCCTCCTTACGGATGTTCAGCAGATGGAATCATTCCACTCACCGGCACAGGTCCATCAGATTTCATAGGGAATTTAATTAAATTATCCATCGCATCGAATATCGTTACAGTCAATGAAGCCGGTACCTACAGAATCACCTATCGCTCTTACGCAGTTTTTCAGGGGCTCAATACAGATTTGATCCAGCTTCGACTTCAGAAAGCAAATTCTGCAGCACCCAATAATTTCACCACTATCGATTATAAAGAATTTACGGATACCAATGACGGATTAGACTATAATCCGGTGTTTAATGGTTCCATCGTATTACAGGCAAGCGCCGGCGATAAATTCCGACTCCAGGGTTATATGGAATCTGGTTTGTCTCCGATTATTACTTCTTCTACTGTTTTCCAAAATAGAAGCACATACGGAACGGGTGAGTTTATTTTTGAAAAAGTCATTCTATAATCGATATAAAAAGATAAAATGAAAACTAAAAAACTCGTTTACAGTCTGATTTTCACCATCATATTCGGAATCAGGGCAACTTCACAGATAATGATTTCCAATACTCCGGGAATCTTTAACCCGCATCCTAATGCTTTACTGGATATAAAGGATTCTAAAAAGGGCACTATTTTTACAAAAGCAGACAATATCAGCAGTTTTCCTTTGTACAACAACCTTGAGGAGGATTTTTTCGGTGATCTGCCATCATTGGAAGGCGCTATTATTTACAACAAAGAAGACAAACAGTACTACAAATATGACGGAACTGTCTGGATCCCGGCACTTCAGCTTGGTGCATTCTATAATCCTTTTGAAACCCGCCAAAAAGCAAATACCTCAGAACAATGGTCATGTATTGGTTTACCCGGACTTAACACTTGCAGCCTGGGCCAATTATTCGGAACCAATAACAGAAAAATTATTCCTTTATCTACTACTACTAACCGTTCTCAATTGCTGGTTAACAATTTAAATCTGGCAACAGGAGCCGACTACGTTACAATCCCTACCGCTGGGCTCTATCATGTTTCAGGGGTTGTAGGATTTAGCGGAACCAGTGTTTTAGGTTTAGGAGATAATGTTTCTTATTGGGTGAATCTGGACGTGAGCTATGATAATGGTAGCACCTGGAATACTTTAGCCCTTAGCCAAACCCTTCAGTATGGTGGTCTTTTTATAGATGTAGGTCAGGCCGGTGATAAAAGTGCCAGTGTTTCTGCAACAGTTACTTTACCGGCTAATGCAAGAATAAGGCTAGCCGCATCGGTTTCCACAGAGGCAGTAGTATCTGTGTATTCAAGCTCTACAGGTCATAAAGACACTTTTATCAATATCAAAAAATTAAAATAATCCTTCATTCCGAAACAATGAAAAAATATTTATCATTATTCAGCATAATCACCTGTACTCTTATCAACGCACAGATCATCATAGGAGGAAGCAAGCTTTCTAATCCTTACACCCAACTGGAGCTTCAAAATACGGATGGAAAAAAGGTATTAATACTTCCGGCAGCAGACAACAATACTTCTTTGCCTCAATATAATACATCCCAAACGGACGGATATAATGACGATCCTACCATGGAAGGAATGCTTATGTATGATAAAAAAGCCCAGCTCACCAAAGTTTATGATGGCTCTTCGTGGAACCAAGCTTTCATCCCTGAACATACGGCAACCACATGGACTCGTGCCAGAATAGAATCTGCTTCAGCAGCCTGTCTTTCTATTTTGTGCAGCTCCAACAACCTGCCGCTTTCTATTCCGGCTAATGATCCTCAGTTTGCAGATCATTTATCGATCCGGCATTCGGCAGACACTTTTCGTATGCGCCAGAAAGGAATTTACAGAATCAATTTCAACACTTTATTCAGAGGAATCAACGTAGGATTTACCGGAACTAAAATCAATATTGCCATATTGGTGAATGGGGAACAAAAAGCGTACATGTCTGCTAATGCAGCATTTATAAGCCTGGACAGCTATGCCGTTTCTGCAGATACGGTATTGTTTCTGGATGTGAATAATAATGTAAATTTCAGAATATCCATCGACAACAGTGCGTTCTCAATATCAAGCTATACGTTCGGAGGAACAGCGGAAAGCAACGTAAGCTTTGAAAAAATACTGTAGTTATCAATCCCGGAAATATTATTAACAAGTCTAACCTTTAAAAATAAAGTTCCTGCAGAATAAAACCTGTCATTACATTTAATAGAAATCTGTAGACCTTCAATACTCGTTTATTGAAGGTTTTTATTTTATATGGATAACCTGCTCGGTGGCAACCCATACTGTTTTTTAAAAGCAAATGAAAAATGGGAAAGATCTTCAAAGCCCAGATCCAGATAAATATCCGTCGCCTTTTTTCCTTTTTCCAAAAGGTAGCGGGCTTCCTGCAGTCTTTTTTCGAGCAGCCATTTTCTTGGCGCAGTTCCGAATATTTTTTCAAAATCCCGTTTAAAGGTTGCGAGACTTCTTCCTGTCAGATAAGCAAACCGGTCCAGCTTTACATTAAAATGATAGTTCTTCTGCATAAAACCTTCGAGATCTATTTTATGCGGATCAGAAATATCATACAGAATATTTTTTAATGACGGATCATGTCCAAATAAAAGGAACAAAGCTTCTTTCTGTTTCAACAGAGCCAGCTCGGGAGATTTGTTTTCCAACAGATCCTGGTACTGAAGCAAAGATTCCATAAAGTATTTCAAATGTTTTACTTCTGAAACATCAGTAAAAGCGGACGTTTTTGATCTTTCCGGGAGTACAAAATGTTCTTCCAAGCTCATTTCCTTCAGCAGTTCATCGTCAAACCTAATCGATAATGATTTAAATCCTACTTCTTCGCCCGGCTTTTTCAGAAATTTCAACAATTGATTTTTCCGGACAAGATAGACGTCTCCACTCCGGAATATTTTCCGGTGAACGCCATCATTAAGTTCCATTTCTCCTGAAATCACCATCGACAAAGCATTATAGGAAACGAACTGTTCCCCTTCACGAAAAACGGCGAAGTAGCAGGAATAATTGATGTAATCGATATTTTCGGACATTTCTTTTCGTAATTAAAGTCAAGCCAAAAAACTCTGACTTGACTGTTCAATATAATATTTTAACCTGAGTTTGGGATAAAAAGTTAAGATTAAAAGGTTGGAAGATGGAAGCTGGATGATGGAAGTTACTATTGGGCAGTAAGCACTTAACAATTCCTTTTAAATTTATTGAAATAGTTTTAAAAAGATGAATAAAAACAATCTGTATTTCTATCTTTGGACTTCAACAACTTCCCTCTTCAAGCTTCTGACTTCCTTACATCATAATAAAAACTGAAATATCTTCCCGAAATCAGGTATTTTTTAATGATGATTTACACCAAAATTGATTTCGGTTCCAAATATTCTTCCAGACCAAATGCTCCGAATTCCCTACCAATTCCCGATTGTTTGAATCCTCCGAACGGTGCCAGCGGATCGTGTTTAAAACCATTCACACAAACTCTTCCCGCTTCAATCTGAGAAGCTACCCTGATGGCACGACTCTCATCCGAAGAAGTCACATAAGCAGCCAATCCATAAGGAGTATCATTCGCAATTGCAATAGCTTCTTCTTCATTTTCATAAGCGATGATCGAAAGTACGGGTCCAAAAATTTCTTCCTGAGCAATACGCATATCATTTCTGACATTGGTAAAAATAGTGGCCTTAACAAAATTTCCATCTTCAAGACCTTCCGGTTTTCCGATACCACCCGCTAACAAATCTGCCCCTTCTTCCAGACCTAACTGAATATAACTTTGTACGCGTTCATACTGTTTTTCAGAAACCATCGGACCTACATTTGTATTTTCATTGGTAGGATTTCCTACGACAACCTGAAGCGCTGTTTCTTTCGCAATTTTATTAACTTCTTCCAGTCTCGACTGAGGAACCAGTAAACGGGTCGGTGCAATACAGGCCTGTCCGCTATTCATATAAGCTCCAAAGACAGCCTGGGGAATTGCCTGCGTAAAATCAGCATCATCTAAAATAATATTGGGCGATTTCCCACCAAGTTCCAGGGTTACTCTTTTCATACTGTCTACAGCGCCTTTAGCAATCATTTTTCCTGTTTGGGTAGAACCGGTAAAAGAGATTTTAGCGATATCAGGATGGCTAACAATTTCATTTCCCACGACATTTCCCAATCCGTTTACGACATTGAAAATTCCTTTTGGTAAACCTGCTTCATGAAAACATTCTACAATGATTTGGGTCTGAAGTGCGCTCATTTCACTGGGCTTTACAACGACTGTACAACCTGCAGCAACTGCTGTGGCGAATTTACTGCATATAAAACCGTTGCTGGAATTCCATGGGGTAATAATGCCGACTACTCCAATGGGAGTCATCTGTACAAGGGTTTTCCCTGCTTTCCTTTCAAATTCAAAATCACGGAGGGTTTCAATCATGTGTTCAAAAGCTCCTACCATATTTTGGAAGCCTGCCGTGCAGAACTGTCGCGTTCCGCCGTACTCCAGGATCATGGTTTCGATAAGTTCTTCTTCACGATTTTCTACAGCCTTCTTTAAGTTCTTAAGAATTTCAATACGCTCTTCAATAGTCGTTTTTGAAAATGTTTTAAAAGCTTCTTTCGCTGCTGCAATAGCTTTTTGAGTATCGGTTTCATCTCCTAAAACTACTTCCCCTATTTTTTCATGGTTGGACGGATTAATCAGATCGAATACTTCTGTTCCGTGTAATATGGCAAATTCACCGTTGATGTAAGCTTGTTCTATACGTTTCATATTGTTTATTTTAATTTTACAGGACAAAGTTCTTACAATTACGAAGGAAGTACTTTGTCCCATGGCTCAATTCAACTTTGCTAAAAAGCTCACAAAACCTATAAAATTGAACGTCTGTTTCTCCGATGAAAATTTAAAATGATCTTTTAATACTCAAATTTCACAAAAAAGAAATTAGTTTTTAATCCGCATCAGCTGATCCTTTTTCAGGCTGAAATATATTCGATCAGCCTTCTGCTACAAACCATTTACGCACTTTCTTTACCTTCCCCGACCATCCATTTTACTTATGATTTGCATAGTAAACATAAATACCTGAAAACGAAAACACTAAAACTTCTCACTATAAAATAAGTATAGTCTACCCACAAAAAAGACTAAAAAAATGTTTTATCGTGAAGAATTTTATATATTTGCACCATCTAACAATTAAAAAAATAATTTACTATGTCAGACATTGCATCAAGAGTAAAAGCTATCATCGCTGATAAGCTTGACGTTGAAGAAACAGAAGTAACTCCTGAAGCTAGCTTCACTAACGATTTAGGAGCTGATTCATTGGATACAGTTGAGTTAATCATGGAATTTGAAAAAGAATTCAACATTCAAATCCCTGATGATCAGGCTGAAAAAATTACTACTGTAGGTCACGCTATCGCTTACATCGAAGAAGTAGTAAATAAATAATATTCTTCAACAAAAAGAAAATTTTAAAAGTTTATGGAATTAAAAAGAGTAGTTGTAACCGGTTTTGGCGCAATAACACCGATTGGAAATAATGCAAAAGAATACTGGGAAAATCTTCTTAAAGGTGAGAGCGGTGCTGCTCCGATTACTCTTTTTGATGCCACAAACTTTAAAACTAAGTTCGCTTGCGAAGTAAAAGGTTTCGATCCGCTGCAGCATTTCGATAAGAAAGAAGCAAAGAAAATGGACCGAAATACTCAGCTTGGGCTAGTAGCCGCAAGAGAAGCGGTAGCACACTCCAGAATTATGGAAGACAATGTTGATAAAAACAGAGTCGGTGTAATTTGGGGTTCCGGTATCGGAGGTTTAGAGACTTTCGAAACTGAGGTTTTAGGATGGGCGAATACGGAAATCCCAAGATTCAACCCTTTCTTTATTCCTAAAATGATCGCGGATATCACTCCTGGACACATTTCAATTGAGTACGGTTTTCACGGGCCGAATTATACTACGGTATCAGCCTGTGCATCTTCAGCCAATGCCTTAATTGATTCCAAGATGATTATCCAGCTAGGAAAAGCAGACGTTATTGTGTGCGGAGGCTCTGAAGCAGCCGTTACAGCAAGTGGTGTCGGTGGATTTAATGCGATGATGGCACTTTCTACAAGAAATGATGACCCTACCACTGCTTCAAGACCTTTTGATAAAGACAGAGATGGCTTTGTTTTAGGTGAAGGTGCAGGAACGATCATTCTTGAAGAATATGAGCACGCGGTAAAACGTGGTGCTACCATTTATGCAGAATTGCTAGGTGGCGGTATGAGTGCAGATGCACACCATATGACTGCCCCACATCCTGAAGGCTTAGGCGCTTATCTGGTAATGAAAAACTGTTTGGAAGACGCAGGCTTAACTGCTGATGAAGTAGACCATATCAACATGCATGGTACCTCTACTCCATTAGGAGATATTGCAGAATCCAACGCAATTTCGAAATTATTAGGCGAGCACGCTTTTGATATTCAGATCAATTCTACAAAATCAATGACCGGTCACCTTCTGGGTGCAGCTGGAGTTATTGAAGCTATCGCTGCATTAGGAACTATTATTCATGGTATCGTTCCGCCTACCATCAACCATTTTACTGATGATGAAAACATTGACAGCAGACTGAATTTCACATTCATTAATGCTGTGAAGAAAGATGTAAAAGTAGCCATGAGCAATACTTTTGGATTTGGCGGGCACAACGCTTGCGTTCTATTTAAGAAAATCTAAATTCAATGAATGGAGTTACAGAAATACTTTTCTAAATTCCTTCTCAGACAAAGAAAAAGAAAATTAACGGAGAGAGACTATTTCCTCAGTACCGAGCTGAAAAAAATGCTGGGCGCCGAGGTTCAGAATATAGCTCTTTACCGGGAAGCTTTTTCTTTAAAAAGTTCTTCTAAAAATCAAGACAGTAATTACGAACGACTTGAATTTTTGGGAGATTCTGTTTTGGGTACAATTATTTCCTGTCATCTGTTCCAGACTTATCCTCAGGCCAACGAAGGATATCTCACACAGATGAAATCTAAAATTGTTAATAGGAAGAATCTTAATAAATTAGGTGAAGACCTGAAGCTTATCGATCTCTTGCAGAAGCAGGGATCCGCAGCCTTGGGCGAAAATATCTCCGGAAATTTATTTGAGGCACTTATTGGTGCCATTTATCTGGACTTCCAGTATGACGCCTGTAAAAGGATCATTCTGGAAAGATTACTGACGCCTTCTGAAATTAATAAGCTTGAAAATAAAATTGTAAGCTACAAAGGCCTTCTGCTTGAATGGAGCCAGAAGAAAAAAGTAAATATAAAATACGAAACCTGCGAAGAAGTTCAGGCTAACAAAGCAATCGTCTTCAGGTGTCATGTCTGGCTGGGAGAAGAAAAAATCGCCAATGCGACGGAAACTTCCAAAAAGAAGGCAGAAGAAAAGGCAGCGCAGAGAGCATTTTATATTTTAAACAAAAAAGAAAACATACTTGGAAATCCAAAAACTTTATGATCTAGACGATATAGAATTTGAAGATATTGCCATAGGATTGGTAAGATTAGCAAAAGATGTACCTGCTCATGAGTTTTTCTACAAGATTAATCAAATCAACGGCCTCGCTTTTTCCCGAAAAAAAGATGTGATCATTCACGGGGCTTATTACGACTACTTTTTTCCAAGATTTGAAGCTTACCATAAGTTTACGAAAACGTGTTTTACGTTCATTTCAAACCGGTCTTCGGAAAGTAAGCAAAAAAAACTGCAGACCGAGCTCTTCACAGAAGAAGAAAACATTAAATTTTTATTAAATAATCAGGTAGATGTGGAATATATTCTGCATACATCGGAACAAATTCCTGATTTTTCCGTAATTTTGCTCCCGGAAAATCTTGTATTTCCGATACAAGACTATACACTGAGTTCTGAAGAGGAACTTTATCAAATTATCCAATATTATGAATAAGTATTTAAAGAAGACAAAAATTATTGCAACACTAGGGCCTGCTTCATCATCGAAGGAGGTAATGTTAGGACTAATGAAAGCGGGTGTTGATATTTTCAGAATAAATTTTTCACATGCAGACTACGACTTAGTTCGAAATAATATTGAAATTATCAGAGAGCTTAATCAGGAATATGGCTATTCTATAGGGATCTTAGGAGACCTTCAGGGCCCGAAACTGAGAGTGGGCGTTGTAAAAGAAGGTTCCTACCTGAACCCTGGTGATATCCTTACCTTTACGAATGAGAAAATAGAGGGAGATTCTACTAAGGTTTACATGACCTACCAGCAGTTTCCTCAGGACGTAAAAGTTGGGGAGAAAATCCTTATTGATGACGGAAAACTGATGTTGGAAGTTATTGAAACCAACGAAATAGATACGGTAAAAGCAAAGACCATTCAAGGGGGACCTCTAAGTTCCAAGAAAGGGGTGAACCTGCCAAATACCAATGTATCTCTTCCTGCTCTTACGGAAAAAGACATTCAGGATGCCAATTTCATGCTTGACATGGAGGTTGACTGGATTGCACTTTCTTTTGTACGTCATGCTCAGGATATCATTGACCTGAAAAAATTGATTGACAGCCATCCGAACGGAAAATTCAAAACGCCGATCATTGCTAAGATTGAAAAGCCGGAAGGCGTTAAAAATATTGACGAAATTCTATTGGAATGTGACGGACTGATGGTTGCCCGTGGTGACCTTGGTGTGGAAGTTCCGATGGAAGAAGTTCCTGCTATCCAGAAAACTTTGGTAGAGAAGGCAAGATTCTATTCAAAGCCGGTGATTATCGCTACACAGATGATGGAAACTATGATCAACAGTCTTACGCCTACCAGAGCGGAAGTAAATGACGTTGCCAACTCTGTATTGGATGGTGCTGATGCCGTAATGCTTTCAGGAGAAACTTCTGTAGGAAGATATCCGATTCAGGTCGTTGAAAACATGACGAAAATTGTAAAGAATATCGAGACCACTCATTTTTACCAACATAAAAATGAGCCTATGGAAAAAGATTACAACTGCATCGACGAAAGATTTATCACGAACAGAGTATGTCTTGCAGCTGTAAGAATTGCTAAAACTACTAACGTTTCTGCAATCGTTACATTGACGCACTCAGGATATACAGCATTCCAGCTTGCCGCTCACAGACCGAATTCTCAGATCATTGTATACAGTGGAAACAGAAGAGTGATCACCATGTTGAACCTTCTTTGGGGCGTTCATGCTTACTACTATGACATGAAAAAGTCTACGGATGAGACGATCATTCAGGTGAATATGCTGACTCACAACCATGGGTATATCGAAAGCGGAGATTTTGTAATCAACATCAATGCTACTCCATCTTACGAAGGCGGAAAAACGAATACACTTAGGCTGACAACAGTTTAAGCAATAAGCAATAAGCAATAAGCAATAAGCAATAAGCAAAATTACTTTTTGACCAGCATACAAAAAATCCCGAAAATATCTATTTCCGGGATTTTTTATATTGATAACCGTAAACTTACATTATACTTTGTACATTTTACTTTTTACAATTATACTTTTTACATTGTACATTATCACTAGTTCCCCACGATCGTTCTTGCCGTCACAAACTCTTTTAAAGCCAATAAAGACAACTCCGTTCCATATCCCGAACCTTTGCTTCCACCGAATGGAAAACGCGGATCTGAGCTCGTCATTCTATTGATATTGACCGTTCCTGATTCCAGGTTTTCAATAAAAAATAACTGACGGTCTGTTTTCTTCGTCCAAACGGAATTTGAAAGTCCAAAAGGAATATCATTCGCCATTTGCAAAGCCTGTTCATCACTTTTAGCAATCATGATCATTCCCAGAGGGCCAAAAAGTTCTTCCTTTAAAATAGGATTTCCTTCCTGAACACGAATTAAACCGGGTTTAAATTCATTTTCAGAAATTCTTTCCAAAGGAATAATAATTTCAGCACCGTTTTCCAGTGCGCGGTTGAACTGAGCTTCCAACTCATCAGCGAGGTCCGGTCTTGCCATTCCCGCTAATTTAGTTTCCTTATTTAAAGGATCTCCCACTTCATACGTTTTATATTCTTCAATGAATTTCGGTAAAAATTCACCTTCAATTTTTTCATCAATAATAAATCTTTTAGCGGCAGTACAGGTTTGTCCGCAATTTTGAAGTCTGGATTTCACTCCTGCTTTTGCTGCTGCATCTAAATCTGCATCATCGAAAATAATGAAAGCATCACTTCCACCTAATTCCAATAAAGATTTTTTAATATTTAAACCGGCAATAGAAGCTACTTCTCCACCCGCTTTTCCGCTACCTGTAAGACTTACTCCTTTTACAGCATCGTGTTCAAGAATTTCTTTTACAGCCTGATGCCCCACTTCCAGATTCTGGAAAACACCTTCCGGAAAACCTGCCTCCAAAAGAACTTCTACAATAGCATTTCCACTTCCGAAACAGATGGAAGCATGTTTCAGAACTACGGTATTTCCAGCCAAAATTGCTGGTGTAGCGAATCTCAGTACCTGCCAGAAAGGAAAATTCCACGGCATTACTCCTAAAATCACACCTTTCGGAACATAATGAACTTCAGAATAAGAAAATTCAGATTCAACTTTTTCGGGTTTTAAAATATTTTCAGCATCTGCATAATAATTCATCATTAATGCACATTTTTCAACCTCAGCAATCGACTCTGAAATAGGTTTATTCATTTCTGTCGTGATGATCCTGCCAAATTTCTCCGAATTATTCTTTAAAATTTCTGCCGCTTTTGCGATCAGCTTCTGCTTTTCTTCAAACGGTACTTTTCTCCATTCTGAAAATGTCTTATCTGCTTTAATAAGCTTATTTTCAATTAACTGTTCCATAATCTAATTTCTGTTTTAAATTCAAAAATGAATTTTTTAATGCCTTTATTCTAAAAAGCACCGTGAAAGTAACAAATTTTGTTCCTTAAAGGCTAAATAAAGGAATGATTTTCTCTATCGAAATAATATAACCTTCTGTATATTTTGAAAGTAATTTTAAATATCTGATAACTAGCAGTATCTTTTTGTTTTACTTTTTTAAATGAAATGCCTTTCTTTTACCTTGTGATTATTAAACGCAAAGAAAGACAAAATTGATTCTGATTTCTTTACACTAAGATAAACAAGAGCGTTTCACTTATTTCCGAAATACGAGAATTCAAAATGCTCTATGGGTTTATAATTTCTATCTAGATCATAAACCATTCATTCACAAGACACGCAGCAAGCCTCGCCGTTCTTTCCTGAATATCAAGGGAAGGATTGACTTCTGCTGCATCCAGTGCTATGAGTTTTTTGCTTTTTAAAATATGCCTGTACAAATGCATAAAAGGCGTATCTGCAAAGATACCATTATATGCGGAAGCGGAAACCCCTGGAGCGATTGATGCATTGAAAACATCCATACAGATGGTAAGATAAATAAAATCTACACTTTCCGTAAGTTCATCGATGCGCTGATAAATCGAAGGAAGATTCTCAAAAAAGAGTTCGTCTGCAAGGATGTATTTCATTCCGTACTGATGGGCTGTATCAAAGAGTTTCAGGGTATTTGAATTTCTCTGAATTCCGATATGCAGTGAGTTGATCTGTCCTTCCTGTGCGATCTGCCAGAATCCGGTTCCTGAGCTTGGTCCGACTCCTTCTTCAGGCTGTCTGTTGTCAAAATGAGCATCGATATTAATTATCCCTATTTTCTGTTCCGGAAAAGCTGTTTTTACGCCTAAATAATGGGCATACGTTACTTCATGACCGCCACCTAAAACAATTGATTTTCCACCTTTCAGCAATACTTTGGATACATTTTTAGCAAGGCTGTTCTGGGTGCTTTCGAGATCGCCATCTTCACAGGTTACATTTCCGAAATCCAAAAGAGAAAAATCAGGACGGATCACCGGGAAATTAGACATATTTTTCCGGATCACATCCGGAGCATCTTTTGCCCCCTGACGTCCTTTATTTCTTCTTACTCCTTCGTCTACCGCAAAACCATGCAGGACAAAATCATCTGCAGCAATATGGTCGTAATTATGTTCTTCTTTAACTCTCTGAAATATTCTGTGGAAAAGAAGTTCTTCTCCGTCTAATCTGCCTTGCCAAGTGTCCTGAAACATAGAATTTAAATTAAATTTTTAATGACATCGTTTTATCCGGTAAATCTAAATAATATTGTTTACATATTAAAACGCACCTGTATTCAATTTCAACGGTGTTCCATGACATCCGTCATTCCAAAAAATGTGCTTTTTCAGGTTATTCTTTCCCCTGATTGGCATTACTGCTGATGAACATTTCATTGCGCTCTTCCGAAACAATTTCCAGGAACCGCTCATAATGCTTGAGGACATCAGAAATGAGTTCATTCTTTGTAAAATACTGAACGTCATAGCCTTCTCTTCCATCTCCAAAATAGGATCTTGGATAGTGGGTTTTCTTATCATCCAGATCGGGAAGATTTTCTTCATTGATCATGTATTCGGAAACGGTTTTCACCTTATTTTCAACGCCATAGATAAAATTATTGACGACTCCCTGGTGGATTTCTATTTCTGTTCTGACAGGATTTTCGTAATGGTTTATTTGCGCTTCAATTCCATTAGCTGCAAATTCTTGCTGCAGATCTGTAAAGGCTTCTTTTGTTTTAACCTGAATAAAATGATCTACTGACGAATTATCTTTAAAGGAGACAATATTTTTTAAACGCTCTTTCCAAAATTCTCCTGACCAGGGAACGGTTGAAGCAGAAAAATTAGTATCATAATATTTCTGGTCAATGATCAGTCCCTTCATCAGACTTACTATAAATAAAAGGACAATGATTGAAAAGGGCAATGCCGTAATTAAAGTCATGCTTTGGAGTGCTTTTAATCCTCCAGCATTTAACAGTAAAAGGGAAAGCACGGCGAGTAAAATACCCCAGAATACGATCTGCCATTTCGGAGATTTAGTGGAATTTTTAGTAGCGATGCTGTTCATGACAAATATTCCCGAATCGGCGGAGGTCACAAAGAAAATAATAATGATGGCAATAACAAAAAATCCGGTCAGGGTTGACAAAGGCATATATTCTAAAAACCGGAACATCAATGCATCAGGATCGGACGCCAGCTGACTTAGTTTTCCATTAGCTACATTTAAATCGAACCAGATGGCACTGTTTCCAAATACAGACATCCAGATAAAATTGAACAATGTAGGGAGAACTAAAACTGCGAGAATAAATTCCCTGATGGTACGTCCTTTTGAAATTCGTGCGATAAACAATCCTACATAAGGCGACCATGAAATCCACCACGCCCAGTATAAAATAGTCCAGTCATAAAACCATGGCAATGCATTTTTCTCGTAAACATGGGTATTGAAAGTAAGATTGAAAAAATTATTGATATAGTTTCCCAATCCATCCGTAAAACTTCCTATCAGATAGACCGTCGGTCCTAATATCAGGACAAAAAGTAAGAGTACAATGACACTCATTACATTAATGTTGCTTAAAATTTTCACCCCTTTATCTACTCCGCTAATCGCTGAAAAAACAGAAAGAGCAATAAGACTGATCACAATAATCACCTGATTGGTAAAACTGTTTTCTGCGGTGATATGAAGTATATTTAATCCTGAACTGATCTGCACTACTCCAAATCCTAAAGTCGTGGTCAATCCGAAGAAAGTACAGCATAGTGCAAATACATCAATGGCATTTCCCCATTTACCATTAATTTTATCTTTCAGCAATGGATAAAAACAGCTTCGTAAGGAAAGCGGCAGTCTGTAACGATAAGCAAAGTATGATAAAGAAAGTCCTACGACTCCATAAATAGCCCAGGCATGAACTCCCCAGTGAAAAAACGTATATAATTGTGCCTGCTTGGCTCTGCTTACGTAATGATTATCGGCAAAAACTTCGGAAGAATAGTGCTGCATAGGTTCTGCTACACTAAAATAAATCAGCCCGATTCCCATTCCTGCGGCAAACAGCATTGAAATCCAGGAAAAAAAGGAGTATTCCGGCTTACTGTCGTTGGCTCCCAACTTTATATTCGCATATTTACTGAAGAGCAGGTAAACCAAGAAGACCACAAACAAAGTGACCGCCCAGACATACACCCAATTCAGATTAACAAATATAAACTGCTTAATCCCGTTTAAAATATTTTCCGTGGGTTTAGGATAAAGAGCCGAAAGAAAACATGTTCCGATAATAAAAATGAGACTTGGAATAGTAACACCTTTGTTGAAAGTAGACTTTAGATTTTTAAATTTCATCACCTTTATTTTTTCGTATTTTAATATTGACAGACACCTGGCATAGCCCTGGCTGAAGTACTCAAAGAATAATATGACTGCTTTATTTTCCTTATCAAGGAGTGTACTTAAGAACTATAGAAAGTTACTGTTTTCTTCAAAGATTGAACAGTAACGGGGGCACAATATAAGGAAACTTATATAAAAAAATAAAAATCAAGGCTGGGATTCGGTCTCATTCGCCTGTCCCAGCCCACATAAAATCTGCTTTAATTGACGTTATAGTGTTCAAAACTTTGCCAGTATTTATCTTTATAAATTTCGAGTGAAATTTTATACTGAGGGTTGTCTTTTATGATCTGGTCAAAGACTTTTGAGGGTTGTCTGAAGTCTTTGCTGGCAAAATAAATACTTTTACAGCTGTCTGCCGTTTCTCTCCCGATGTACAGATGGCCATTGTCAGGAGTCAGAACTTCTGCTGCATAATCTTCGATGATGTTCATCGTATTGTAATCTTTTTCTTCCGGGAAACCATCATTCCTGTTTCCGTCGTAAGAAATCTTCAGCACCGAGATCCATGGATACGAAGCTTTTGCATTGTATTTCAGTAAAGAAGCATTCACAGTAGCCATAAGCGGCATCCCGTTTTCCAAAGTGGCTTCAAGAAGGGAAAACTGATCTTCACCTTCCAACATCTTCATATCTTTATACTTTTCCGTGAACTCCCTTTCTCTCCAGAGAAGAAATTCTTTTAACTTTTCTATCGGAATAAGTTCCTGTTCAGCTTCATTTTTACCAATTACACTGAAAGTATCAATCTGAGTGGCGAAATTCAATTCACCTAAGAAATTATCCAGGAAAATACAGATTCCTGTTGTGGCTGAACCTCTGTTTTCCTCATTCAGATCATTATAGACGAATGCCAAATCTATCTCATCCGGATATCCGTCTATTTCATTGGAGTAAAAGAAGATATTATCTTTTGTGAACTCGCAGTCATTCATCCGGATTCCTACGTTTTCAATATCTGTTTCTGGCTTAAGGGAAGTTATTTTCCAGCGTTCCATCTTTGGAGCAGCGGCAACAAGTTCCTCCGCAAAAATCATTTTTTTAATCTCGCCTTCTACCGTAATGATAAGCTCTGCCGTTTGGTCATCAGACATTCCCGAGAGGAAATAATACCCCTCATGTATTTTGGAAAGCTCCGGAGCCATAACATCAAAAAACTGTCCTTCAATATGTTCTCTGTTTTTAACCACTTCAAAAAATGTTTTCTCTTTGGTCAAAAACCAATCCCAAAACTCTTTATAGGTTCTGGTTTCTTTTTCCGGCTGTTTTTTACCCAGAATCTTATCAAAAATCCCCATACTCTAATGAATTTGAGTTCCACCGATATACACATGCTCTGCATTCAGACTTCCCTGATTGTACAGAACGTTCTGGAAATTATCGGTTTTAAAAGTTACAAAATCTGCCTTTTTACCGGTTTCCAGCTTTCCTATGTCTTCAAGACCTAATGCATAGGCAGCACGGAAAGTCATTCCGGCCAATACCTCAGCGGTCGTTAATTTTTCAAATGTGGCTAAAATGGAAGCCTGGGTAATTAAATTTCCCATCGGTGCAGAACCCGGATTCCAGTCACTGGCGATGGCTACAATCGCTCCGGCATCCAGTAATTTTCTGGCTGGAGTAAACTTTTCGCCTAATCCTAAGCTTGCTCCCGGAAGTGCTGTAGCCACAGTATCTGATTGTGCTAAAAACTCAATATCTTCGTCAATAGTTGCTTCCAGATGGTCTGCAGACTTCGCTCCTACTTCCACGGCAATTCTTGAACTTCCCGGTGTAAACTGGTCTGCATGAACGGTAATATCAAAACCTAAATCTTTAGTTTTAAGAAGAAAATCTTTACTTTCTTCCGGCTGGAACGCAGATTTTTCGATAAAGATATCTACACGCTGAGCCAATCCTTCTTCTTTTACTTTGGGTAAAATTTCGGTAAGGATGTAGTTGAGATATTCTGTATTGCTTCCTTCAAAATCTCTTGGCTTCAGGTGTGCGGAAAGACACGTAGGAACCAATTTAGCTTTCGTCTGATCCTGTGCTTTCTTTATAATTCTAAGCATTTTCAGCTCGTTTTCCACGTCTAATCCATAACCGCTTTTTATTTCAATCGTCGTAATTCCCAATGATAAAAGAAACGCGATCCTTTCTAATAAAGTTCTAAGCAGTTCTTCTTCTGAGGCATTTCTTGTATGCTGTACGGAACTCCAGATTCCACCGCCACTTTCTGCAATTTCAAGATAGGTTTTCCCTGCATTACGCATCGCGAAATCATTGGCCCGGTTTCCTCCAAAACAGATATGGGTATGGGCATCTACAAACCCGGGAAGAACAATCTGCTCTCCTTCAATGGTTTCAATCTCTACATTCTGATTTTCAGATTTCAATGCCTCGAAGTTTCCGATTTTCTGAATTTTGCCGTCATTCACTACAATTCCTCCGTCCGTAATAACTTGTAATTGTTCATCAGATAATTTCCCTCTCAGTGGAAGGTCTGCTAAGGTTACAATCTGTTTAAAGGGTCCTATTAATTTCATTGATAAAGTTTAGGTTAAGGTTAAGGCTAAGGTTGAGTTTAGATTAAGTTAAGACTGATTATTATTTTTGAGATAGTTCGTAATTTTATTTAAATCGAATATCACTTCATCAATCAATTTTTGTATTTCTAAACAATCGTTTTCTGAAAAATATTTTACTCTGTTTCCGTATATCAGGTGGCTTTTCGTTTCAAATGCTGACCCTCTGGAAATATCGTAGAATCTGCTTTTATCATTGGCACTTCTTCTCCCAAAACCTTCAGCAATATTGGCAGGAATACTTTGCGCAGATCTTCTCAGTTGCGAAGTGAGTGCATAATCTTCCTTTTTAGGTAAGTCAGCAGATATAAGGAAACACCGCTCGGCAATATCCATTGCTTTTTGCCAAACCGGCATTTCGGTAAAATCTTTTATCAAATCGTCATTTATAATTTTTCCTCTCAAAAATACTTAAAATATATTAATCCTCTAAATCCAAGTTAGCCTTTACCTCAGCCTCTATCTCAGCCTTTTTTCTATCCCTGAAATTTCTCAGTCTAAACCTTAACCTTAGTCTAAATTTGTTATCTTTGAGGTAAATGAAATGAATTAATGCCAGATTTTTTACATCCAGATAAGGAAAACTACTCGCATGAAGAGCTTATGCAGGAGGAGCAGATCCGTCCCCAGAGTTTTAAGGACTTTGCGGGGCAGAGAAAAACTTTGGAAAACCTTGAAGTTTTTGTAAGTGCTGCCAAAAGACGTGGTGGTGCCCTTGATCATGTTCTTTTGCATGGTCCGCCGGGTCTGGGTAAAACCACTTTAGCCAATATTATCGCGAATGAACTTGGTGTAGGTTGTAAGATCACTTCCGGTCCTGTTCTTGACAAACCGGGAAGTTTAGCCGGCTTACTGACGAATCTGGAGGAAAATGACGTTCTTTTTATTGATGAGATCCACCGTCTGTCTCCTATCGTAGAGGAATATCTGTATTCTGCCATGGAGGATTATAAAATAGATATTATGCTCGAAAGCGGACCTAATGCAAGAAGTGTTCAAATCGGGCTGAATCCTTTTACTCTGGTGGGAGCTACCACAAGAAGCGGAATGCTAACAAAGCCGATGCTGGCCAGATTCGGTATTCAAAGCAGACTTGAATATTATTCTGTTGAGCTTTTATCGATGATCATTCAGAGAAGTTCGAGGGTTTTAGGCATTAAAATTTATGAAGATGCAGCCATAGAAATTGCAAGAAGAAGCCGTGGAACGCCGAGAATCGCGAATGCTTTGTTAAGAAGAGTCCGTGATTTTGCTGAGATCAAAGGGAACGGAGAAATTGAAATCAACATTACAAAATATGCATTGAATTCTCTTAACGTGGATGAATTCGGTTTAGATGAAATGGATAATAAAATCATGCGTGTCATGATTGAAAATTTCAAAGGAAAACCGGTAGGAATTTCCGCGCTGGCGACTTCAATTGCTGAAAATCCTGAAACGCTGGAAGAGGTTTATGAGCCGTTTCTGATTCAGGAAGGATTCATTATCAGAACGCCAAGAGGAAGAGAAGTAACTGACAAAGCTTATCAGCATTTAAACATAACCAGACCAAGAAGTCCCGGAGAATTATTTTAATAACATATGTTTATTCCCAAATTATACAGAAGCGAAGATCATGATCTGATGAAAGAAATCATCAGGGAAAATGCCTTTGCCTTACTTATTTCTTCGGTTGAAAAAATAAGGGCGACTCATGCTATGATGATGCTCAATGAAGATGATCCTGAGAATATGTATGTGGAAACTCATATTTCCAGAGCCAATCCTCAGGCAAAGACCATAAAGGACGGAGATGAAGTGCTGTGTGATTTCCTGGGAGCTCATGCCTATATTTCGAGCAGCTGGTATGATCATATCAATGTTTCGACATGGAATTATGAAGCGGTGCAGATTCATGGAAAAGTGCAACTCATGAATAACGAAGAACTGTATAGTCATCTGGAAAAATTAACTTCCAAATATGAAAATTTCCAGAAATGTCCGATGATGGTAAAAGATATGGGACGCGAATTTGTGGAAAAGGAAATGAAAGGTGCTTTCGGAATGAAAATATTTCCGACAGAAATATCCATCAAGCAGAAACTTTCTCAGAACAGAAAGGATCATGATTTTCAAAATATCATTTCGGAACTGGAAAATTCGGATGAGAACGGAAGGAAGATCGCTGAAAAGATGAAATTAATAAAGAAATAATAATCAAAATATATATGAAGCTATATCCAATACAATGTGGAAAATTTAAACTGGATGGCGGTGCCATGTTTGGAGTCGTCCCAAAGAGTTTGTGGGAAAAAACGAATCCTGCAGACGAAAAAAACCTGATTGAACTGGGAACAAGATCCCTGCTTATAGAAGACGGCAAGAAACTGATCCTTGTGGACTGTGGTCTCGGCAATAAACAAGATGATAAATTCTTCGGGCATTATTCGCTTTGGGGAGATGACAATCTTGATAAAAATTTAAAGAAATTCGGTTTCATAAGAGAAGATATTACGGATGTATTCTTTACGCACCTTCACTTTGACCATTGTGGTGGCGCTATCGAATGGAATGACGACAGAACCGGTTACAGACCGGCTTTTAAAAACGCACAGTTCTGGACTAATGAAAACCACTGGAAATGGGCTACAGAACCGAATCCAAGAGAAAAAGCAAGTTTCCTGAAGGAAAATATTCTTCCGATCCAGGAAAGCGGACAGTTGAACTTCCTGCCTCTTCCTACAACAGGAAATTACGGTTTTGCTCCTGATCTGAAAATGGATGTAATCTTTGTAGACGGACACACGGAAAAACAAATGCTTCCGGTGATCCAGTACCAGGAAAAAACGATTGTTTTCGCAGCAGACCTTATTCCTACTGCAGGACACATCAACCAGGTCTATGTGATGGGATACGATACAAGACCTCTTCTTACCGTGGAAGAGAAAGGGAAATTCCTGAAACAGTGCGTAGATAATGAATATTTACTGTTCTTTGAGCACGATGCCCATAATGAACTAGCCAGTCTTAAGATGACTGAAAAGGGAGTAAGATTGGACGAAATTCACAGTTTTAATGATGTTTTTGGATATTAATTTTTGATTATGGAAGAATTACATTCAGAGACCCAGAAAGCAGAACCGGAACCGTCACCCAAGATCATCGGGCTTACCGGTGGTATAGGTTCAGGAAAGACGACCGTAGCCCATTTCATTGAAGAGTTTGGATTCCCGGTTTATTATTCCGATGACAGAGCAAAAATGATCGTGAATGAAAGTGAAGACTTAAAGATCAGGATCAAAGAACTCCTTGGTGAGGAAGCTTATGACGCCAACGGCCTTTATGACAGAAAATTTGTCGCAGAAAAGGTTTTCAACAACAAGGAACAGCTGCACGAATTAAATGAAATCATACACCCTGCTGTAAAGATCGATTTTGAAGAATGGCTGAAAATACAGACGAAATATCTAGTCTTTAAAGAAACAGCATTGTTGTTTGAATTAAAGCTGAACAGACAGTGTTATAAGTCTCTTCTGGTGACTGCCGAAGATAATATCAGAGCAAAAAGAGTAATGGACAGAGACGGAAAAACCTACCGGGAAGTAGAATCCGTCATGGAAAAACAGATGTCTGAAAAGGATAAAATCAAACTGGCAGACTGCATTATTCACAACAATACCAATCTGGAGGATCTTAAGGAACAGACCGAACGGATCATCTTCAGTATTGAATAAAAGAAACCTCGTTAGAATAGCTCTAGCGAGGTTTTTTTATTTCCGGGGTTGACACGGAAAATGCATTTTATCAATATTCTTTTTGTCCTTTTGTCTTGAAACAAAAGAACGAAAAGTTCAAGACTGGAACCTTTCGCTAAAAATTAAAAATTAATCCTAAAATTCAATATTTCCCACCTTATTACCCATTATTCATTACCTGTTGCCCATCAAAAAAGCCCCCATTTCTGAGGGCTTCCTGTATTTAAAATTTACATATTATTCTTTGATGAATTTCTTCTGTACGGATTTACCGTTGTCTTCGATATCTATCACATAAACTCCGTTGATCAGTTTACTTACATTGATCTGGTTGTTTAGTAAGATCCCTTCAGCAATGATCTGCGCGGCTGCATTGTAGATCTTATATTTCGCTTTTTTGCTGATATTCTTCACATACAATACTGAGCTTACCGGGTTAGGATAAATCATAATATCCGTCTGGTTTACCGGATTCGCTACTGCAGGTTTAGAGATTCTTACTGAGTAATCTTCTACTTCCCCATTCGCAAATCTCATACAGTTTACCGGAACTCCATCTCTCATTAAAGCGATTCTCATCACTACATATTTATACGTTGTCATGCTTACAAAGGCATCAGCAGGTACGCTGAATGTTCCTGTAACAGGACTTGTAGTATTCGGAGGTGATGTGAATACTCTTTCATCGATATCAAAATATCCGTTTCTGTTGAAATCTATCCAAACGGCAATTCCTTCATCATGATTCGTTCCGTTCCATTTTTTCTCAATCGTGATCTGATTTCCTGTAGATCCCTGAACCATCTCTATAAATGTGGCAGGTACTCCGGTGTAATCTGTATAGTTTGAAGGTCCTGAAGCGTTTTCCATTTTAGGTCTTCCGTTCGGTGTTACCGTAACTTTGGCTATATGTTCATTCACAGAATTCTGAGAAGACATTTGACAATAGATCACGGTAGGTGTCGTGAAATAATACGGAGGAGTATAAGTTCCTGGTGTACCGTTACAGATATTGACTACCTGCATTTCGTATTTGGTATCTTCCAGCAATCCTGTTATCGTGTGAGCGTTAGTTGCTACCGGAATATTAGTCCAGCTCGGAATACCCACTTTTCTATATCTCAGGATATACGTAGCTCCCGGGAATCCATCCCATATCACTTCAGCTGTCGTAGGGGTAATCTGATTAATGGTTAATCCCGGAGGAGGCAATTCACATGTTCTCAGTGTAGTAAACACTACAGGATTTGAATATGGATTAGGTGTGCTTTCTCCCGTACACTGATTGGCTACCTGTACTTCATATTTCGTATACGGATCTAAACTATTTAATGCATAAGTATTACTAGGTGGAGCTGGCAGGTTAACGAGATTCCATACCGTTGCACCAACTTTTCTCCATCTCATCACATAGGTAGAACCTGTAACCAATGGGGTCCATGTAACCAACGCAGAGTTAGTCGTGATATTGGTCACTGAAACACTAGGAGGCGTAGGATCACATTTTGTATTAAATGCTCTGATCGGCGTAAAGGTACCTGTTGAAGTTCCACAGTTTGCAGCAATTTGTACTTCATAGGTCGTAAAAGGAACCAGGTTGGTCAACGTATATGGAACAGCGGTAACATATACTGATGTCCATGCAGTAGTTCCTAATATTCTGTATTGAAGCAGATAAGTAAGGTTATTCGTTGCAGCTGTCCAGTTAATAACAGCTGAATTATGAGTTACTGCTGTAAACGTAGGATTGGTTGGTGTATCTGTACTGCATGGTTTTAGCTTTACTACGTAGTCTTCCACTTCCCCGTTTACTGCATTCTGACACATTATAGGAGCACTTGAACGTTTCAATACGACTCTCATTGTTGTGGTCAGCGGTCCGTTATAAGCTCCGGCAGGAACCCCGAAATTAGCTGTAACAGGAGTTATAGTACTTGCTGCTGAGTTCAGGATCTGTTCTGATGTTTCAAAAACTCCGTTTCTGTTAAAGTCGATCCAGGCACTCACTGCATCACTGGCGGTTGCTGCTGTCCATCCTTTTGCCACAGAGATTTTATTACCAACAGAACCTATTTCCAAGGTAATAAGGGTAGCCGGTGTATTATAGCTCGTGTAGTTATTTTGTACAGAAGTATTATTCATTACTGCAAGCGCAGGATTTATGGAGGTCACGGTTACATTTGAAATGTGGTCGTTCGTTCCGGTGCCTGTCATAGGACAATACGTAATAGGCGGCGTTGTAAATTGTGTAGAAGGTGAAAAAGCACCCTGGCTACCATTACATTTTGTCGCCACCTGTACTTCATATTGAGTTTGTTCTGTTAAGTTCAGAATTGTATAGGTATTTCCTGGAGCCGGTACAGGATCTACGGTTGTCCAAACGGTAGTTCCCACTTTTCTGTATCGCAATACATACGTTGCACCTGTTGTTGCCAGCCATGAAACATCAGCTGTAACAGGAGTAAGGTTGGTCATGGTAATATTGGTTGGCGGAGCCGTAGTACAACCAGCTTGATCTATTAGTTTTACTGCATAATCCTCCACTTCACCATTGGTAAAGTTACCACATGCGGCAGGATTAGCAGAATCTCTAAGGACAACACGCATACGGGTTGTAAGCGGTCCTAAATAAGCTGCAGCAGGTACTGGAAATGTTGCAGTGACCGGAGTTGTTGTATTATTCGCCGCATTTAAAACCCTTTCAATGGTCTCAAAAGTACCGTTCTTATTAAAATCTATCCAGACACTTACTGCTTTGCTTGATATCGCAGCCGGCCATGATTTGGAAATTGAAACACTATTATTGGCTGATCCGCGAACCAGTGTTATCAGTTTTGTAATGTCAGATGAATAATCTGTATAATTAGCTGCTGCTGAATTATTACTCATCGTATATGAGTTCGTAGCACCAACTGTGACATTGGAAATATATCCATTATCCGTATTGGTAGAGGCTGCAGCACAGTACAGGGTTACAAAAATTGAAACCGGTGAAAAGGCTCCCTGTATTCCTGCACACACATTGGCGATCTGGAATTCATAATGGGTTCCCGCTGTAAGAGCGGAAAGGGTCACTGTATTGGTAATAGGCGCAGGAGTAACTGTTGTCCAGGCTGTAGTTCCTGCAACACGATATTGGAAAACATAGGTTGCATTAAATGATGCATTCCAGGTCACTGTCGCCTGCGTCTGTGTAATCGCTGAAACTACAATTCCTCCCGGTGCTGCAGTAGTACAGATAGGAAGCGTTTCAATGGTCGCAGTTCCTATCGCGTAGAATACATTATTGATGGCGCTCACCCTGATTTTGGCGGTACCTCCTACTGTTAAAGGAAAGGCACTAAAATCCAAAGCCTGAGTTCCGTCATTCGGTGTTGACGCAGCTACGACATTCCACGTAACTCCGTTATCTGTTGTAAAATCTATTTTTACATTGGGAGCATTGTAAGGAGCCGCGTTGGTATTCACAACATCCCAGGTAACAGTCGTAGGTCCGTTGTTATATATTACTGTTGGGTTTACTTTAAAAGGACCATTATTGCCTACAATAATAGTCTGTGTTGCTGATTGCGTCTGCTGCTGATTGGCAGCCGGATTATTATCTCTTGCAGTAACCGTAAACTTGGTGGTTCTTGCCACTGTAGATACAGCTTCCCAAAGATTATTGGCATTATTTAAAACACCTGCAAGCACTGAAGAAAATCTCGGGAAATAACGGGTAGGACTTACTGTTGGAGCAACAGATCTAAAAGACGGACCATTCGGTGTATCTCCTAAGTTAGCATTATTGATCACTACATTGGCAATATCTACCTCCTCCCAGTTAAAAGTCATAGGATCATTCTCAGCATCTGTAGCAGAGGCTGTAAGAACAAACGCTGTTCCTTTTGGAATATTATAGGTAGGAAGCGCCGCGATTACCGGAGGTGTATTGGTAATCACTGTTTCTATATCACATGTTTTACTGATCAGATTCGCCTGAATCTGGGTGATATTGGTAATATTAAAATAAGGATCTGAATGTGGCTGTACATCAGTAGTGGGTCCGGTAATCCCGGCATAGCCCATAATACTTGATCCTGAGCCCGGCTCTACACTGGTGGAAGAACCTAACTGAGGAGCAGAATATGAAAAGCTGTGAACGCCCCCCAACTGGTGACCTATTTCATGAGCTACATAGTCAATGTCAAAATTATCTCCGACAGGAGGGCCGCCGCCAGGAGATGTCCATCCTGATCCTTTATCATTAGCCGTAGGCGTTAAATTATCCCTGCATATACATCCGATACATCCAGCGTTTCCACCGGCTCCCGGAGGAGAAAATAGATGTCCTACATCATAGTTTGCATTCCCTACCCCAGCTGTAATTACATTCTGCACCTGAGAGTTCCAGCCAGCAATACCATTGACAGTTCCTCCTTCAGTTGCTGAATAAGGATCTGTATCAGGATTGGTATAAATTAAATTTGGATAATTCTGTAAATTCATATGGAGTGCAAAATCTTTTTCATAGACTCCATTGATTCTTGTGATCGTGGCATTCATCGCAGCCAGTGCTCCGGCCACGGTACCTCCATGGTATTGCGTATATTCTCCGCATACTGAAAGGGCAAGTCTTAAAGTTCTGTACTTCTTGTCTGAGTTTTTTGCAAAGTCGGCAGGCTGATTAAAAAAAGCTTTCCCCTGCTGGCGAAGCTCATCAATATCATGTCTCGCGCCTTCAGTTTCTTCTGACGAACATACAAATCCTTTTTTGTCTTTTCCTGTTTTCTGATGAACCCTGTAGATTGTCTTTGCCGGATTGGCAGGTTCTATAAATTCATAATTTCCATCCTGAATGATCATGGATTGAAAATCATTAGGTGCTAAACTGAACCTCAAATATCTGGAGGGGTCATCCATCCCTACTCCAACATAAGAGCCTAGCTGATACTGATCTGCAAGTTCTTTTGCTACAACCGGAAAGCTGTAGACTGCAAATTTTTCAATCTTCCCATTCATGGTCGGGAGAGATATGATTACTGGTTTTGCATTTTTACCAGTTTCCTCTGCTTTGGCAAGCTGTAATTTCAGCTGTGAAATGTCCAAAGAGAAATAGCTGTCTGATTTTGAGCCATCATTAGCTCCTTTTCCATTATATACTGCAGGTGCCCATTGTGCATGGATCATTGCAAACAAACAAAGGAAAAAGAAAGAAATAGAAATTTTCCTCATAACTTTTTCAATATTTTGTAATAATCTGACAAATCTAGCATATTTTTTAATAAAAAAAAATACATACCATTAATTTATTGACAAATGAATAATAAAGCATCAAAAAGATTAAAAAAATAACTATAAAACTTTAATTATAAGTAAAAAATTCAACTGTTATTGAATTATTAATTAAAAAACTTTTAATCCGGTTCGAAGGAACCTTATAAAAATAAAAAAAAGCCCTCATTTCTGAGGGCTTCCTATATTTGAAATTTACATATTATTCTTTAATAAATTTCTTTTGAACTGTTATACCGTTGTCTTCGATATCAATCACATAAATTCCGTTGATCAGTTTGCTTACATTGATCTGGTTGTTTAGTAAGATACCGTCACCGATAACCTGTCCTGCAGAATTGTAGATCTTATATTTCGCTTTTTTGCTGATATTCTTCACATACAATACTGAGCTTACCGGGTTAGGGTAAATCAGGATTTCAGTCTGGTTCACAGAGTTTGGTATTCCCGGTTTAGAGATTCTTACTGAGTAATCCTCTACTTCCCCGTTGGCAAAATTAGCACAGTTCACCGGAACTCCGTCTCTCATCATTGCTACTCTCATGACAACATACTTATAGTTTGTCATACTGATATAAGCATCTACCGGTACACTGAATGTTCCTGTCACAGGACTTGTCGTGTTCGGAGGTGATGTGAATACTCTTTCGTCAAGATCGAAATATCCGTTTCTGTTGAAATCAATCCATACAGCGATCCCTTCATCATGATTCGTTCCGTTCCATTTTTTCTCAATCGTGATCTGATTCCCTGTAGATCCCTGAACCATTTCTATAAATGTTGCAGGTACTCCTGTGTAGTTGGTATAGCTTGATGGTCCTGAAGCGTTTTCCATTTTAGGTCTTCCGTTCGGTACCACTGTAACTTTAGCGATATGCTCGTTCACAGAATTTTGAGCACCCATCTGGCAATAAATTACTGTAGGTGTCGTGAAATAGTATGGAGGCGTAGGTGTACCCGGCGTACCGTTACAAATATTCATTACCTGCATTTCATATTTCGTTTCTTCCAATAATCCTGTAATGGTATAAGTATTCGTGATAAGAGGAACATTCGTCCAGCTAGGAATACCTACTTTTCTATATCTCAGTACATACGTTGCACCAGGGAAACCATCCCATGTCACTTCAGCCGATGTAGGAGTAAGCTGTAAAATTGTTAATCCCGGAGGAGGAAGCTCACATGTTCTTTCCGTAGTAAATACTTTCGGATTTGAGTACGGGTTAAGAGTAAGTTCTCCAACACACTTGTTAGCCACTCTTACTTCATATTTTGTATACGGGTCTAAACCTGTTAACAAATAAGTATTGGTAGGAGGAGCAATGTTTGGCACCTGAGTCCATGCAGGCGCTCCTACTTTTCTCCACTCCAGGGTATACGTAGAGCTCGCTGCAAGCGGTGCCCATGTAATCAGTGCAGAGTTGGTAGTAATATTACTTACCGTAACATTCGGAGGCGTAGGGTCGCATCTTGTCACAAATGGTTTGATAGCCGTAAATGTACCTACAACATCTCCACAAACTGCAGCAACCTGAACTTCATAATTGGTAGCAGGCGTTAAACCTGTTATCACCAATGGAATGTTGTTTAGCAATGCTGAAGCATATATTTCCGTCCAGGCTCCCGGAGGAGGTCCCTGAAGTCTGTATCTTACCAGATAAGTAGTAGTGTTCGCAACTCCTGAAAGGGTAAGCGTCGCAGAGTTATGTGTTGCCGTGATTCCCGGTTGGTTCGGTGTACCGTTAGCACATGGTCTGATTTTTACTGCGTAATCTTCCACTTCTCCGTTCACAGGATCCACACATAATACCGGAGCACTTGTACGTTTAAGCACTACTCTCATAGTCGTTGTAAGCGGACCTGTATAAGCTGTTGCAGGAACTGCGAAGTTAAGATTCGTTACAGGAGTTGCAGTACTCGGTGCCGAGTTCAGAATCTGTTCTGATGTTTCAAAAACTCCGTTTCTGTTGTAATCGATCCAGGCTGAAACTGCCACATTGCTCGTTGCCCCTGTCCATCCTTTTGATACTGAGATCTTATTATTTGAAGAACCTGCATCAAGAGTGATCAGTGTCTGAGGTGTGATGTAGCTTGTATAGTTAGTCTGAACCGTTGTATTATTCATTACCGGCACTCCAGGGTTAGAAGAAGTAACAGTTACATTTGAAATGTGATCGTTAGTTCCTGTTCCTGTCATAGGGCAGTATGAAAGTGGTGGTGTCGTAAATTGTACCGCTGTAGAGTATGGTCCTGTAGAACCTCCACATGTAGTAGAAATCTGTACATCATACTTAGTCTGCTCAGTAAGTCCTGGAATGGTATACGTATTCACACCAGGTGCTAAAACAACCGGTGGAATGGTATAAGTACCTGCTGTAGCTAGTTTCCATCTGATGGTATAAGTAGCATTGGCAGCACCGAACCAATATACTGTAGCCGTAGTTGCTGTAAGGTTAGTTACTGTAATGTTTGTAGGTGGCGCTGTAGTACAAGGCGGCTGATCAATAAGTTTTACCGCATAATCTTCTACTTCACCCCAGGTGAAAGTTCCACAAGCAGCAGCAGCAGCACTTTCTCTCAATGCTACACGCATACGGGTCGTAAGGTTTCCTGTGTAAACACCGCCACCAGTACCAGGAACAGCAAAAATAGCTGTAACCGGACTCGTTGTGTTGCTCGGTGAATTCAATACCTGCTCACTGGCTTCAAAAACTCCGTTTCTGTTAAAGTCAATCCAAACTCCTGTTCCGAAAGACCATTGAGTTCCAGGCCATGATTTATTAACAGTCACTGTATTACTTCCAAGACCTCTTACCAAAGTAACCAGTCTCGCAGGATCTGTACTGTAATCTGTATAGTTACTGAAACCCGAAGCACTGTTCATTGGTATTGCAGAATTCGGAGTTACGGCAACATTGCTGATAAAGCCGTCAATCGTAGTACTTGTAGAAGCAGATGTACAATATGTAATAGCCGGAGTGGTGAAAGGAGTCGCTGTAGAGAATGGTCCCTGAGTTCCTCCACAAACCGTAGCTATCTGGAATTCATACTGAGTCTGTTCCGTAAGGTTCGTAATGGTGTAAGTACTCGAAAGTGGCGCCGTAATACTCACCGGTATCCATGCTCCTCCAGGCAGCGATCTGTACTGAAGCACATATGTAGCTCCATTTGAAGGCAACCAGTTTATCTGAGCGGTAGTAGGCGTAAGGTTTGAAACGGTAATATTTCCCGGAGGCGCTGTAGTACAAGGCTGTAAAGCGATCACATTTAATGTAAAGTCTACAAAATTACCATACGGCGCAGGTCCACATGAAGCATTAGTTCCAATAAACGATGTTGACGTTCTTACTCTGTAATTCCCAGGAGCCTGTGTTCCAGGTATATTAATCGTTGCTGTTGCAGAAGTCACATAACCAGGAGTTGCCAGAATGGTTTCACCCGGATCGTTAAAGCTCATATTGTTATTCCAGTCGATCCAAACATAATAATTGTATGTACTGGTTCCACTGTTCAAATTCATGGTTATCGTATTGGTAGGTAACCCTGAGAAAACAGTAGCTGAGTTATTCACATAAGCTGTATAGGAATTCGCTGTATAGTTTAAGTTTGTAATTCCTCCTGTTGTATTAATCGTCTTCAGGTAATATGAAGTTGAGCTGCTACCTCCAGTTGGTGCACAGTATCCTGTAAGCACTGTCATAGGTCCTGTCCATGTACTTTGATCTGTTGCAGTACATCTCGATCTCACCCATACATAATAAGTAGTATTGGCTACCAATGGAGAAAGTGTTGCTGTGGTTCCAGTCACGGTTTGTGAAGGCACTGTTGCAGCTGTTGGAGCTGTAGCGGATGTACTGTAGTATACTTCATATCCTCCCGCAGGCGGAATTGAAGGAGCTGTCCAGCTGATATTGGCGCTTGTAGGTATAACCGCTCCAACAGTTAATGCTGTAGGGGCCATACATGAAGGAGGTGTAGTCAAAGTTAACTGTCCTATCCAAGTACTCTGGTCAGTCGCACTACATTTTGATCTTATCCAAATATAGTATGTTGTATTAGGTACCAATGGGGAAAGGGTTACTCCTGTTCCGGTAGTAACCGTTTGTGAAGGTACCGTTGCAGCCGTTGGGGCTGTAGCTGTTGTGCTGTAATATACGTCATATCCTCCTGCGGGTGCAGAAGAAGGTGCAGTCCAGCTGATCGCTGCTGTCGTGGCTGTTGTTGCTCCTGAAGTTAATCCTATAGGAGGCAAACAAGTTGGTGCCGGGCCAAAAATTAATCTAATATTTGGTCTGTTGCCATCAATTGTCCCGGTAGTGGTAGGTGGCGTGTTGTCACCCTCGATATATTGGTGCTTTGATGCATTACTGGAATACGTAAAGGCATTTCCACCTAATGTTCCGGTTCCGGTTCCTCCGTAGTTGGTTTCCACCAATACCACAAGGTTTTCCACCCCGTTATAATAATAAGGGTTTGGAAGCGCGATTGTATTCCATCCTGTAGGTATACTGGCTATGTTTCCGTCGTACACCAGAGTAGCCCCCGTAGTGGAGGTAGCCCAGTTTTGTGAAGGAAGGGTAGTCGTAGCGGCAGGAACGGTTTTTAAATAAATTTTAACCGGAGTAGTGATCGTCGTAGCTACTGTAGCATTCCATCCTACCGACAGAACACTTCCGCCTGCAGGAAGATTTATTTCAGCTGCAGTATAAAGTGAAGCATCTCTCTGGTGCCCGTAATAGGGACCCAAAGGATATCTCTGAGTACTGGTTCCTGTACCAATAGTGATTGTTTGTGCCTGTGACAACAGTCCGAAGACCATACACAGCAATGTGATGAGCACCCTAAAGGGCCTGCCCACTTTACAGAGTAAAAATCCACTCATATTTGTTTAGTTTAGTAGTGATAACAATAGTAAGTAAGTATAGTGTTTCCTATTTTTCGGTGTTCAAATGTTTTTCTTTGAAACATCCATTTTTTTACAGATATTCTGTATTAAAAAGAATAATTTTTTAATTCATACGCTAACAATTTTATAATTACACAAATCTAATAATTTTTTCACTATTAATGCATTCATTCAAATATTTTTTTGTTAAAATTCCACAATAAAAGTATTTTTTATACATTAAAATACAAAATCCCCAGAATAGCCTGAGGATTTTATATTGGTATTAATTCTTATTATTTTTTGATAAACTTAGATCTGAATTGCTCTTTGCCCTTTTCATCTATTGTGATGACGTATCCGCCTTTCACCAGAGATGAAACATTGATTTTTCCACTGTTGATATTTCCATCACCCACAAGCTGACCTGCGGTATTGTAAATTTTATACGCTGCCTTATCTGAAACTTTGGTTACATTCAGAATATCGGTTACCGGATTTGGATAGATCTGGATTCCGTTGTTATTGGCACCATTCACTTCATTTGTTCCTAATGACAATTGGATCTGAACCGGATAATCTTCGATTTCACCATAGGCAAAAGGGTTACATCCGTTTTCAGGTTGATTTTCGTAAGACATAGCGACTCTCATAATCACCTTGCTGTCTGTATATGCATTGGCAGGCACAGAGAATGTTCCGGAAACCGGGGTCACCATATTCGAAGCACTGGTAAAGATCTTTTCAGAATCTGAAAAATTCCCATCTCTGTTGAAATCTATCCACGCGGATACACCTTCGTTGTATGATTGCCCCGTCCATGCTTTTGTCACACTGATTGCATTGCCTGAACTTCCTTGTCTAAGGGTAATTACTTTTGAAGGATCCGCTGTATAATCGGTATAAGAAGAGCCTGAACTGGCATTTGAAACAACACTCATTCCCACCGGCGTTACAGAAACATTTGAGATAAACTCATCGTCGAAATTTCCGGAACTGTTGGTACACAATGCATAAGCCAATGTGTTGAAATTCGTACTTGCAGAATAATCACCGGTAGTGCTTCCGCAAATATTAGCCACCTGTACTTCATACTGAGTGGTGTCTGCAAGACCTGCAATATAATAAGAGTTCGTAGGAACATTTACAGTAACCCACGTTGTAGATCCTGTTTTTCTGTATCGTAGAGAATAAGTTGCTCCCTGAACCGGTGCCCAGCTGATATTTCCGGAAGAAATTGTCAGTCCTGAAGCAGCAACTCCTGTCGTAGCTGTAGAAGAACATGTTGCCATTGATGCTGCTACTGTGGCATTTCCAATAGCATAGAAAACATTTCCAACAGCACTTACTCTGATTTTTATAGCTGCTCCTGTTGCAAGAGAAGAAAATGTAAATGCTTCAGCTCCGTCATTCGGAGTGGATGGCGTAAGCACAACCCATGTAACTCCGTTATCTGCGGTATAATCTATTTTAACATTCGGAGCATTGTAAATCCCGGAATTGGTATTGACTACATTCCAGGTTACAGCACCGGCTGCATTATTATATACTGTAGCAGAAGTCACTTGAAAAGGTCCTTCATTTCCTACATTGATTTTCTGAAGTGCAGAATTGGTCTGCTGCTCTGCCGCAATCGGGCTGTTATCTCTGGCCGTAAATACAAAATTGGTAGATCTTGCTCTGCTTGATACGGTTTCCCAATCTGCCGCAGAAGAAAGATTTCCGCCCAATACGGTATTTAGTTTAGGAAAATATCTTGTAAGTGAAGTAGACGGAAGGATCGATCTGAATAGCGGCCCCACTCCGGTATTTCCATTAACAGAAGTTACTGTCGCAGCGGCATTATCAAACTGCTCCCACGTATAGGTCATAGGATTTCCTTCAGGATCGATAGCATTCCCTGTAAGTGCAAATGCTGTCCCTTTTGGAATCGCATAGTCATTTAATGCAGAGATTACCGGTGGATTGTTGGTCACTGAAGTTTCAACATCACAAGTTTTAGCCACCATATTATTCTGCATCTGAATAATACTTACTACATGGAAGTAAGGATCGGAGTTCATCTGAACATTGGCACCTGTAATACCTGCGTACCCCATAATCGTAGATCCTGAACCGGGTTCCATATTTACTCCCGAAGATTCCAGTGCATGGGAGAATGTGTGGTTTGCTCCCAGCTGGTGTCCCATTTCGTGAGCTACATAGTCAATATCAAATGTATCTCCCTGTGGAATGGCATTCGCTGGTGAAGTAAATCCTGAACCTTTTGCTTTGGTAGTGGGAGTGGCAGGATTTACACAGATACATCCGATACATCCAGCATTTCCACCGCCTCCGCTTCTTCCGAACAAGTGGCCGATATCATAATTTTCGTTTCCTACCACACTGGTAAGGGTCTGCTGAAGCTGAACATTCCAGTTGTTCATCTGAGCGGCAGGAGAATAAGGGTCAGTAGCTGCATCCATATAAACCAATGCAGGATAATTTACCATATTCATATGCAATCCCATATCTTTTTCAAAAACGCCATTCACTCTTGAAAGCGTTGCATTCATAGCTACAAGCGCTCCAGCCTGGGTACCTCCAAAGTAAGCTGTATATTCTGCAGTTACTGAAAGTGCCAGTCTTAGTGTTCTGTATTTTTTATCTGAAGATTTAGAAAAATCTGATGGATTGTTGGTAAATGATTTATTGGTATTGTACAGTTTTGCGATCTCACTTTTAGAAAGAATATCTTCATCCATAGAACACAGGAAGCCTTGTGATCCTGCGTCCGTGGTTTTGGCATGTACACCGTAAACCGTTTTAGAAGCATTCTGTGGTTCAATAAACTGATACACTCCGTCTTTAATGATCATAGACTGAAAGTCATTCGGAGCAAGTGAAAATCTTAAATATTTGGAAGGGTCATCTATTCCTACTCCCACGTATGATCCAAGCTGATACTGATCCGCAAGGGCTTTATCCACAACCGGAAAGCTGTACACGTTGAATCTTTCAATTTTGCCATCTAAAGTAGGAAGTGCAACTGCAATAGGTTTTGCATTTTTACCCATTTCCTGAGCTCCCGAAAGCTGTGTTCTTAGTAAAGAAATATCTAAATTGTAGTATCCTTTAATATCGGACCGCTGTATCACCTCTCCGGACCGTCCAGTTGACGGCGTCCACTGGGCCGTAGCAGCAGCGAACATACAAAGAGAAAATACTGAAGTAAAAATTTTCTTCATAATTTCTTGAAATATTAGATTAATGTCACAAATATAATATTTCTATTAAAATAAAATCATTAAATTTTAACTTTTAATGAATAATAACCATAATACTTACTTTATGATTAACCGATACTCATGAAAAAATCCCCGGATGGGGACCCGGGGATTCATTATTCATGATGCATTGCTTTATGCTTATGATAAAGACTGCTCTTATTTTTTAACAGTAAGAATCTGTTTATTTTCTTTTTAAAATTTGTACGCGATATTCCATGCGAAGCCCATATTGAATTTGGCTGAACTTCTGCCGAATCCGGGTACGATCATGGGTGTGATATCATCTTGTTTTGAGGTATAAACTAAATATTTCGGCTGAAGATTGACATCAATATAAAAATTGGATTCAAACAACTGCACTCTTCCTCCTAAGGTTCCTTCCAGCCATGCAGAGGTTTGTGATGATGACGGAAATGCTACAGAAGAAGCACTCCCTCCGAATCCGCGGACCGGAACTGCCATATACTCCTGATTGTAGAAAGCTCCACCTATCTTCCCTCCGGCATAGAAACCGTTGAATTCATTTTCAAGGTCCTTGGCCAGCATATAGAATGCACCCAGCTTTACAAATGGACCGCTTGCTTTTGCATCATACCCGTTCTTCTGATATACATTTTTCTCAAAACCGGCTTCGGCAATGGCATGAACATTTCCTTTCACCTTGGATGAAATAAACCCCTGGTAAAGCACTCTGTCTGAGAAAAAGGAAACCCCGGCATTAAGAACGTCAAGACCCACCATAAAGTTAGGCTTGTATTTCTCCTGAACTTTTTTGGCTTCTTTGGCTTCTTTTTTTTCCTGGGCCATTCCCAGCATTCCTACGATGCTAAAAAAGAAGGTAAAGATTAATCTTGTCTTCATTCTCTATTTGGTTTTGTCCTGCTTCTACTTTCTGTACAGGATTGGATTGTTTTAATTCTGAGTTTAAATTTTCGTACGTTTTTTTGATCCCACATCCCGGAGAAACATAGGCAGTCTTCGTGGTATAATTGATTCGTACGTGAGATTCAGGAGCTTTATTTTCTAACCTGAAATAAACGTCTGTATATGGTGAGTCGTCTACTCTTAACGGGATCAGTCTTGAATTTATTTTCTGAAGCTTACCCAGCTGCACTTTTCCGGAACCGTAATCTACGGCTACATATACAGAGTCCAAAGTAACCTCTTTACCTGACGCCAAAGACTTGAACGCCACTTTCATTCGGGGGGTGCCTTCCCCACTCTCACAGATATCATCGTCTCCGCCACAGGATGAGATCATGAAGATACCGCATATCAATATAAGGTATGTAAAATATTTCATATTTTTTATTTTGGATCTAAGGCTTTTTCAATTCGGAAAGCAAGATCTTCATAGTGGTATTGATTCACCGTATTGGTATCTGCTTTTGCCGAAAGTTCTTTTTTAATCATGATCAGATTTCCTCTCACAATGGATGAAACATCAGATTTATCAGGATTTTTTGCATCAACAAGTTTAATCAGGTTATCCACATAATTTCGCTGAAGGTTTCTACCGTATACATCAGGATTTGCTTTTTTAACAATGGAATTATTCAGGTCTGAAAACAGATCAACCAAGGTATAGGTATTCTGATCAACAGCTTCCATCTGATACATATTCTGTAAAACGATCGGACTCAAAATTCTTGAAAGAACTCCATTCTGAATTTCTTCAATGGTTTTCACCGGCGTTTTTCCTGTCTTCTCAAAAACTTCTTTTTTGATCAGCCATTGTGGTGTAGTGAAAACATTTTCTTCAAGAAATCTCATCGCTTCCTGCTGATCTTTTTTAGCTACAGCTTCATACACCGGACCTAACTGCTCAGCGGTTTTAGGAGTTTCCATCTGTCCGCCGATATATTTTGAAACATGACCGGTATATCTTCTGAACTGCCCGGTTACCTGATCATACATCATTCCAAGATTTTCATAATCTTCATTCGGACTTGCCGTCCACTTTTCCAGATTATCTATAATTCTCTTCAGGTTTTTTATTCCGTAGGCACTTGCAATCATGGCATTGTCTCCTACCTGCTCACTCTGAGATCTCGGATCAAGAGGATTGGATTCTGTACCGAACCAAAGTCTTTCGTTTTTTAAATTTTTAATGACCCATTTGTTCATATATTCTTTTTCTGAATCCGGGTTGTTGTACTGATACAATCTTTTGTAGCCCCACTCAATGGCCCAGTCATCATAATCTCCAATTCTAGGCATAATTCCTGAATCTCCGATATTATCTTCCGGTTGTGCCACATAATTGAATCGTGCATAATCCATGATCGATGGGGTGTGGCCATTCTTTTCAAGCCATTTTTTATCTCTCAGCTTTTCAACAGGTACGGTAGAACTTGAACCAAAATTATGTCTTAATCCCAAAGTATGTCCTACTTCATGAGAAGAAACAAAACGGATCAGTTCGCCCATCAGTTTATCATCAAACTTAATTTTTCGTGCTCTTTCATCATTGGGCGCAGCCTGTACAAAATACCAGTTTCTCAGTAGCATCATGACATTATGATACCAGTTGATATGGCTTTCCAGAATTTCTCCCGTTCTCGGATCTGAGATCGATGGTCCGGAAGCATTCGGCACATCTGAAGGTTTATAAACAATGGCAGAGAATCTCGCATCTTCAAGGCTCCATTCCGTATCCACTTTTGAATCCGGGACTTTTGCATAAATGGCATTTTTGAAACCTGCTTTTTCAAAGGCTTTTTTCCAGTCGTCTACTCCCTGAATCAGGTAAGGAACCCATTTTTTTGGTGTGGCCGGATCAATATAAAATACAATCGGTTTTGCAGGTTCTACCAACTCTCCATTTTTATATTTTTCAAGGTCCTGAGGTTTTGGCTCCAGTCTCCATCTTTTAACCAGAGAAATCTTTTTTACACCCTGAGGATCGAGATCAAAATCTGTATAGCCTACTGTAAAATAACCTACTCTCGGATCAAAGTATCTGGCCTGCATTTTATTTTCCGGAAGGAGAACAAATGAGGCGTTGATCTCTACCGTATAATTTCCGCTTATTTTCGGGGTGTTGGCAGGAGTAGCTCCCGGCAATGGTCTTCCCAAAGTACGTGCGAAAGTTTTGGTGGTATTGATCTCGATATTATTCGGGAACGATTTTACAAAGTTTACGAATGACATATCTTTCTGGAAAGCTCCAACTTTAAAGGCATCTTTGTAATTTACAGAGAAAGAAACCGTTTCATTATCAGAGTTCAGAAGATCCGTGACATCAATGACTGAAGACTTTTTATCGTCTCCGTACGTTTTTACATCAAAGGATTTGATGATAGGCTGTACATTATTTCTGATGACAGAATTGTACATATCTGAGGTGGAATCTTTTGCATAATCTACAAAAGAAATAGCTCTCAGAAGGATTTTGTCTTTAGGACCTTTTTCAAAAGCTACTACCTGCTGGCCGATCTGATCTCCCGCATATCCGGTATTTCCGGAACGCATGCCGGCAGCAGCTTTTGTAAGTCTTGTTACTAAAAGAAATTCCTTTTTCAGCATTCTGTCAGGAATCTCGAAGTAATATTTATCTTCTAATTTATGAACTGTGAAAACCCCCTGATCCGAAACCGCCTTATCCGTAATCACCTCTTTGTAAGGTTTTATCACCGGCTTTTTCTTAAGATCATCTTTTTTTACTTTGGCGGTATCTGTTTTTACCGCTGTAGAATCTTTTTCCTGCCCTTTCAGTCCGGTCTGACTCAACATCAAAACCAATACAATGAATGCAGCACCCAGGTTTTTCACTCTTTTCATTTAAATTATCAGATTAATATATTCAAATTTAAGTAATTATTTTTTGATTAGTAATGCAATATTCTCAACGTGGTGCGTTTGCGGGAACATATCTACCGGTAATATTTTCACAAGGGTGTAATGTTCTTTCATCAAAGCCAGATCTCTTGCCTGCGTCGCTGAGTTACAGCTTACATACACTACTTTTTCCGGTGCCAGTTTCAGGATCTGCTCCACTACTTTCTGGTGCATCCCGTCTCTTGGTGGGTCGGTAATTAAGACATCTGCTTTCGGGTGGTTTTCCAGGAATTCATCGTTAAAGACATTTTTCATATCTCCACAATAGAATGTAGTGTTGATAAGACCATTTAATTCAGCATGTTCAATGGCAGCGTCTATGGCTTCCTGAACAGATTCTATCCCAATGACATGCTTTGCATTTCTGGCTACATATTGAGCAATAGTTCCTGTTCCTGTGTAAAGGTCATAAACTACTTCATCGCCTTTTAAATCAGCAAACTCAAGGGTTTTTCTATAAAGCTCCAATGCCTGCTTGTAATTGGTCTGAAAGAATGATTTCGGTCCGATTTTAAACTTCAGTCCGTCCATTTCTTCCATCAGAAATCCTTCTCCGAAATAAATTTTAACATCTAAATCATAAATGGAATCATTCTGCTTTGGATTGATGGCGTACACTAATGTTTTGATCTGCGGGAATTTTTCAAGTAAAAACTGGAAAAGCTTTTCTCTATTTTCTTTTTCTTCTCTGTACAGCTGGAATAAGACCATCCACTCGCCTTTAGAGTTTTGTCTCATCATAAGAGTTCTCAGGAATCCTTCCTGATTTTTAACATCAAAGAAATCCAATCCGTTATCTACACCGAATTTTTTTACGGCCAGACGGATTGCATTGGATGGTTCTTCCTGAAGGAAACATTCTTTAAGATCTAAAATCTTGCTCCACATTCCCGGAATATGAAAACCAAGAGCGTCTTTGCTTCCAAAATTCTCTTCAGAGCTTATTTCGTATTGAGTCAGCCATCTCGCGTTTGAGAAAGAAAACTCCATTTTATTTCTGTAGAAATACTGTTCTTCGGCACCTAAAATCGGAACGGTTTCAAAGTCTTCAATCCCACCGATTCTTTTAATATTATTGTATACTTCTTCCTGTTTGAAATCAAGCTGTTTTTCATAGCTCATATTCTGCCATTTGCATCCTCCGCAAGTTCCGAAATGAATACATTTAGCTTGTACTCTGTATGGAGAAGACTCCACTACTTCCACGGTTTCCGCTTCGTAGTACTTGGACTTGGATTTCTTTACTCTGGCATTCACTACATCTCCGGGAACGGCTCCCGAGATCAGTACTGTTTTTCCTTCTTCTGTTCTTCCTATTGCAATGCCTTTCGCCCCTGCCCCGAACACCTTAATATTTTCAAGAATAATATCTTTCTTCTTTCTCATCCGTAAACTCAATTTCTTTAACGTACGAACGAAACTCTCCAGTCTCATCCGCTAATTCTATTTCTATTTTTTCTAATATGTCCCAGAAAACCATCCGGTTTCAATTTGCAAAAATACAATAAAAAAAAACCTTATCCGAAGATAAGGTTTCCATCTATATTAAAGTTTATTATTTTGTAGGTGCGGGCTGTGGATTTACAGGCTGTCCTGAAGGATCCACCATCATTCCCGGCTGCATCTGCATAGGCTGTTGTTGCTCTACTTTCGGGGCAGAAAGACCTGTAAGTTTATCAAGAACCGTTACTACCTCCTGCTCCCCTAAGTTCACAAAAGATCTGCTCGCGATCTTACCGTCTTTATCCACTACGATGAAGCAAGGTAATTTAAATCCGTACACACCATATTTTTTAGCGATATCAGATTCCAATCCTTTTTCTCCATATACATTTGTTCCAGGAATTCCTTTTAACAATGCACTGCTTGTTTTTACGAACTGATCTTTCGTATCATCTACGTTGACAAAAACAAAGTTCATTTTAGATTTGTAGAAATTCACTACTTCTTTTAATACCGGTACAGTAGCTTCGCTGATGTAAGGGTTCCAGGATGCGTAGAAGAACAACATGTATGGTTTTCCTTTGTTTTCTGAAAGCTGGTAAGATTTACCGTCTGCTTTTACCAGTGAACCTTCAGGAGCAACTTCTCCTACTTTAAGTCCATTGATAGCGATCTGCATTTTACCCAAGTCAGCTTTGATTCCAGCGTCTGTAATATCTGTATCGATGATTTTTTTGATCTTTTCCGTATTTTTTGCAGGAGCACCCGGATGAATATCCTGAGCTACTACGAATGCCAGAAGATAATCTTTAGCAGTCTGCGATACTTCTTTTCTGTCTTTCAGGAACTGTGCAAAAACTTCAGAAGTTATAACATCTGTTTTTCCTTTCGTTTTAGCTTCAGCAAATTTCTGGAAGTCCGGACTCATTTTCACAAGAAGGTATTGTCTGTATAATGGAATTGTTTTTACCATTAAATCTTTGTTCTCTTCTAATTTAGTCTCATAATCCTGGAAAGCTTTTGACACTTTGAATGAAGGATTTCCTGACATCTGACGCTGTGCCATTTCATAATTGGCCAAAAGATTCAGAATAGTCACTTTCACGTCATTCTTTTTCCACTCCAGCATTCCTTTACCAGGGTTGTTTTTCTTAGCAAGCTCATCCACATTCTTGTTGATGTCAGCTTCGATTTTCTGCGCTCCTTTTAAGAACGTTTTTTCGTCACCTGACATTAACTGCTGGATGTTGATTTTACTTCCGTACTCCCCTAAAAATTTTTGGCTCGCCTGAAGGAAATCATTATTTTTCTTAGCGTCTCCTGTAACTACGAATTCATTTGGAAAGGTCATTGAGTTTCCAGAAATATTTAATTTCTGTCCGCCTTCAAGATAAATCAGATTCTGTCTTCCTGCATAGTTGATCACATACATTCCGTCTTTAGGAGCATCAAAGCTTCCTGTAAAGTTTCCATTTTTATCTAAACCTATATTAGCAAGTGGAAGTGTTGCTACACCAGAAGCTTCAACAAATTCAATTCTTTCGAGTGGTGAACTTCCGGCAATTTTTCCTTTTACTTCAACTTTTTTTGAACAAGACATCACAAATACTGTGATGATAAACAATAAAAGATATTTTTTCATTTCAATTTTAATATTACACAAAAATACGTTTTTTACGGCTTGTTGATTAACACTATTTATTTTTTTTGAAAATTTTATGAAATCCTATGGAGAGGGCCGTTGAGACCATTTTATCCGCTTAGATTTTCACTTGTAGACAAAAATCTATGGATGAGAATTCTTTCTCTTTTCTTAAATAGTGTTCACCAAATATAGACTTATTAAATAAAGAATGTCTTATCTGCTCAACAACTTAACAAATTTTAACAACTAAAAGCATAGTATAACATGTATTCGGGTTAAAACGTTTTTTTAGGTGACAGGTCTTAGGTGGCAGATGTTAGGTAGCAGGTGGCAGGTTGTAGGTTGTAGGGATTGTACCGAAGGTTGAAATTATGGTCTTTGATTTTAGTTAAGAGCTAAGTCGTATCTCGTATCCCGAAACTTATAACTTATAACTCAACTCAGGTTAATACAAAAAAAATCGTCTCCATAATGAAGACGATTTTTATATATATATTTTGAATAGATTCTATCCTTTGTCTACCATAGCAGCCATATATTCTCTGTTCATTCTGGCGATGTTTTCAAGAGAAATTCCTTTCGGACATTCAATTTCACAAGCACCTGTATTTGAACAGTTTCCGAATCCTTCTTCGTCCATAGCTTTCACCATGTTCAGAACTCTTCTGCTCGCTTCTACTCTACCCTGAGGTAAAAGAGCATACTGAGAAACTTTTGCTCCAACGAATAACATGGCAGAACCGTTTTTACAAGTCGCTACACAAGCTCCACATCCGATACAAGCCGCAGCATCCATAGCTTTGTCTGCATCTTCTTTAGGAACCGGAATTGCATTAGCGTCCAAAGTATTACCAGAAGTGTTCACCGAAATGAAACCACCTGCAGCCATTACTCTGTCGAATGCGCTTCTGTCTACCATTAAGTCTTTAATAACCGGGAAAGCAGCACTTCTCCATGGTTCGATAACGATGGTTTCACCGTCTTTGAACATTCTCATGTGAAGCTGACAGGTCGTGATACCAGTATCCGGACCGTGAGCTCTACCATTGATGTAAAGAGAACACATACCGCAGATTCCTTCACGACAGTCGTGGTCGAAAGCGATAGGTTCTTTTCCCTCGTTAATAATATTTTCGTTCAGAATATCAAGCATTTCCAAGAAAGAAGAATCTGTAGAAACATCTGATATTTTGTAGGTCTCAAACTGACCTTTAGTTTTGCTATTTTTTTGTCTCCAAATTTTTAGGGTAAGATGAAGGCCTTTTTTTGCACTCATAATTATTTATTTATAGGTTGGAGATTATTTATAACTTCTTGCTTTAACTTCAATGTTTTCGTACACCAGATCTTCTTTGTGCAGAACTTCAGTTGTGATATCATCTGTTTGATATTCCCAGGCTCCAACATATTTGAAGTTAACATCATCTCTTTCTGCTTCCCCTTCTGAAGTAGCGTGATCTTCTCTGAAGTGTCCTCCACAAGATTCGTTTCTGTGTAGAGCATCAATAGCCATCAATTGTCCAAGCTCGATAAAATCTGCCACTCTGAAAGCTTTTTCAAGTTCAGTATTCATTCCCTCAGCATCACCAGGAACTTTCACGTCTGCCCAGAATTCTTTTTTCACTTGAGCGATTTCAGCAATAGCTTCTTTCAAACCTTCAGGAGTTCTTCCCATTCCCACCTTATTCCACATGATGTGTCCTAATTTTTTGTGGAAATGATCTACTGAATGAGTTCCTTTATTATTTAAGAAGAAATCTACTTTATCTTTAATTTCTTTTTCAGCCTGATCAAAATCTGCAGAGTTTGTAGGAATTGCACCTGTTCTGATGTCTGCAGAAAGATAATCTGCTATCGTGTAAGGAAGTACGAAATATCCGTCTGCCAAACCTTGCATCAAAGCAGAAGCTCCCAGTCTGTTGGCACCGTGATCTGAGAAGTTAGCCTCCCCGACTACGAAACATCCTGGGATTGTAGACTGTAAGTTATAATCAACCCAAACACCACCCATTGTGTAGTGAACGGCAGGATAAATCTTCATTGGAGTTTTGTAAGGATCATCAGCTGTAATTTTCTCGTACATTACGAATAAGTTACCGTATTTCTCCTCAATCCAAGCTTTTCCTAAATCATAGATCTGCTGATCTGTAGGATTGTGAACATGTTTTTCGATAGCGGACTCTTTACCTTTTTTGATGATCTCTGTAGAGAAATCTAAGTAAACACCTTCTTTAGTATCATTATTCTCGATTCCGAAACCAGCATCACATCTTTCTTTACCAGCTCTGGACGCAACGTCACGAGGAACTAAGTTTCCGAATGCAGGATATCTTCTTTCTAAATAATAATCTCTATCTTCTTCTTTTATATTTTCAGGTCTTAATTTACCTTCTCTGATAGCTACAGAATCTTCGATTTTCTTAGGAACCCAGATTCTTCCTGAGTTTCTAAGAGATTCAGACATCAAAGTCAGTTTAGACTGCTGTGTTCCGTGAACCGGAATACAAGTCGGGTGAATCTGTACATAACAAGGGTTTGCGAAGTACGCTCCTTTTTTGTGAATCTTCCATGCTGCAGAAACGTTGGATCCCATAGCATTGGTAGAAAGGAAATATACGTTTCCGTAACCTCCGGAAGCAATAACTACTGCGTGAGCAGAATGTCTTTCGATCTCACCTGTTACCAGGTTTCTAGCGATGATACCTCTTGCTTTTCCGTCTACAATAACCAGGTCAAGCATTTCATGACGGTTGTACATCTTGATTCTTCCTTTACCGATCTGACGGCTCATTGAAGAATATGCACCTAACAATAACTGCTGTCCTGTCTGTCCTTTTGCGTAGAATGTTCTTTTTACCTGAACTCCTCCAAATGAACGGTTATCCAACTGACCACCGTAATCTCTTCCGAAAGGTACTCCCTGAGAAACACACTGGTCGATGATATTAGCAGAAACTTCAGCCAGTCTGTAAACGTTAGCCTCTCTTGCTCTGTAGTCACCACCTTTGATGGTGTCATAGAATAATCTATAAGTAGAGTCACCGTCACCCTGATAGTTTTTAGCAGCGTTGATACCTCCCTGTGCAGCAATCGAGTGTGCTCTTCTTGGAGAATCCTGGTAGCAGAATGCTTTTACGTTATATCCCTGCTCCGCTAATGTAGCTGCAGCAGAACCTCCTGCCAAACCTGTACCTACAACAATAATATCAATCTTATCTCTGTTGTTTGGTGCAACAAGGTTCATATGGTCTTTATGATGCTTCCATTTATCCTTTAAAGGACCAGCCGGAATTTTTGAATCTAATTTACTCATATTGGTATATTGATATTATTGAGTTACGAAGTGAAAAATTGCAATAAAAATAAAACCTGCAGGAATAAGGATTGAATACCATTTTCCAAAAGCTTTAATTACCGGCGTATATTTCGGATGTCTAGCCCCAACAGACTGGAACGAAGATTGGAAACCGTGAGCCAAATGCAGTCCAAGCAAAACAAAAGAGATCACGTATAGTGCAACTCTCCAAAGGTCTGCAAACTTCTCATGTAACTCCGGCCAGAAACGTTCCGCATCAGGAGCAAGTCCTTCCACATACTTGTAGTTGATCTCATGAAGCCAGAAATCATATAAGTGAAGCGCTAGGAAAGCTAAAACAACTGCTCCTGAAATAATCATATTTCTGGACATCCATGAAGAGTTCACAGAAGGGTTGTTTGAAGCGTACTTTACCGGACGCGCTTTATTGTTCTTAATTTCCAGTACAAATCCCATGATGAAATGGAAAAGAACTGCAAAACCAAGAACAGGCTGCATTAAGAACTGCACAAAAGGATTATAGCCCATAAAATCTGATGCTGTATTGAATGCATCGCGATTCAGGACTGATAACAAATTGGTCGTCAAATGCAGTATAAGAAAGATCAGCAAAAACATAGCTGATAATGCCATCGCATATTTTCTACCTATCGTAGAACTCGTTAAACCTGCCATATAAGTTTAAATTTGAATTTCCCACAAAATTAAGAAATGTTAACAATATCGGGAAGTGAGAAATCTCACAATTAGCCAGTTTGTAATCTTTCTAAATAAGAATCTATAGCATTGTGTGAGGATAAAATGCAAAATACCAATTATTATTTTAAATCATATATTTTGCCATTAAAAACCACTTTTCGGGCTGCTTTTGGAAAAGTCTTAATTTCCATGTTATGAAGGCGTCTTGAAGCGCAATAAGGACCTGTTATAAAACTCATTAACTTCTTTTCGTCTGAATTTTCAACCGTCCAGAAACAGACTTTGTTCCCAGTCTTTACGGACACTACTTTAGTTTTGTTAAAATCATGAATCAGGACTTCATTCTTCCTGTTTTCAAAGATCGTAAAGGTGGTTCTGATCATAAAAAAAAGGAAAACAATTTTTACAAGTTTCATTGAGTTTTTAAAATTAATTTGTAAAAGCAATGGTCTCATCCAATAAACTAAGACGAATAAGGTCAAAACCTCAACAATATTCATCGGGATATTGGAAAAAAAGAGCAGATCCGTTTCCGCAAACCAGTGGATCAATTTCAGCAAAATCTGAATTGAACCGTCGTAAATAGTATTGATTAAACTAAAATCCATCTGCAGACCAATAAGAATCGTCATCAGAAATGAAAAGACAATAATCAGCTCCGAAAACGGGACAATCAGGATATTGGCAGGAATAGAAACCAAAGAAAACTGATGAAAGTAATACAGAACCAGCGGAAGCGTCGCCAATTGTGCAGAAAGTGATATCGTCACCGCATTAAAGAAGAGTTTTTTTAAGTACCCATCCTGCTTGGGAAAATATTTCAAAAGAGGCTGATTCAGCCAGTAGATTCCTAAAACGGCAAGAAAACTAAGCTGAAAACCAACATCAAAAATTTGCTGTGTATCTGCAACCAGAATAATCATTGCTGATAATGACATTGAGTGAAGTAAATCCGGTTTTCTCTGAAGAATAACATAGATAAAATAGACCGTCAGCATAATACAGGAGCGCATTACAGAGTTTCCAAACCCAATAAATGCAGCAAAAAACCAGATCAAAGAAATGCTGGAAATGATCGCGTATTTTCTGAACCTTAGCGGACTGAATCTGGTTAAAAGAAAATAAAATATTCCAAAAATCACCACAATATGCGTTCCTGAAATTGCAAGTAAGTGAACCATCCCTGATCTGTTAAAATCCTGCACTGTTTCGGGATCTGTCTCCGTTCTGTCGGCCAGGATGATTCCTTTTAAAAACTCTCTCGTTCTGGATGACATTTCCGTGTGGTCGATCTTTTGTACTATTTTAAGCCTGTGCTGCTGAATCCTTTCATTGAAAGTCAGATCATCTCTTTTCGCTGAAGAAATTCCTTTTGAAAGATAACATTGGTATTCAATTTTCTTCCTTTTTAAATAACGGGCATAATCAAACTGAAAATCATACTGGGGCAACCTTGGCCTTGAAAGATAGGCATCTGCTTTATAATAATGGTCAAAATCCAGTTCTTTTTCATTTTGGGGGAGATACAGGACCGCATTAAAATTTTCTATTCCTGTAGAAACAAAAGCTTCATATTTTTTATATTTCTCTGTCGAATTTAATTTCTTTGAGATCTTAAAAGTGATCATCTCATTTTTAGAAACTGAAAGATCATCAGATGAAAAGCTGCTGAAAAAATGAAGAATAATTCCTGCGCCGAAAAACATCAGTCCCAAAAGAAAAGCTCTTGTTTTGTGCAGAAAGTAAGAATGAAAAAAAAACAAAAGGAGAATCAGCAGACACGCTGCACACACGACATAAATCGACGTTTTATTCAACACCAATTGATCCTGAAAAAAAATTCCGAGGATAAAACACAGAGTCAGAATAAGAAGCGGCTGTTTATTCAACTGATGTCATTCTTGATGATCAAAATATATTAATTTATCCGATTCTTCAATAACACAGATTTTGCAGAATTCCGTTTCTATCTTCTTCCAAATGACTAACTGAGGGCTTGATTATTTACTATAAAATTAGATTTACACAAAAAAAAGAAAGCCGCCTTTATGAGACAGCTTTTATATTTGAAAAACATCTGTAAGGACAGACTTATTTTTAATTAAAATTTTAAATGGAATATCTTCTAAGAAGCAATAAATTTCACTTTAGAAGATGGAGCTTATTTCGCTTTTAAAAACCGGTCCGTCAATCTTTTGGTTTCCTTAATATAAAACCATGTATCTTTTCCGTAGTCTTCATATTTGAAATTCCCCGTCTTTTTGGGAATTGCAGGCTCTATCTGAGTTCCTTCATGCCATTCATTAAAGGAAGTGATTCCTATAAAATCCGGGTGAACTTTTGCTGCCGCCTCAAACATTTTCTGATAATACTTTCCGTTTTCCCTGCTCTTGAAATTGGCTTCATTCCACGGTCTTATCCTTGTATCAGAATAACCCGGTCCCACGCACGGAATAAAAACAAGGCTGTGATCTTTTGCATATTGAGAAAGATATTCCCAGTTGGAAGTTGTGCTCCCGAAAACGAAGCCTTCGCTGGCAAAATAAGTGTAGAAGCCATCAAATCCGGAGGTTTCAAAAAACTTCGAATGTTCTTTTTCAACCCATAATCCGATATAAAGCCCATCGAGTTCTGTATTCCGGACTGTTTTTTCACCTTTTTCAGACAATAATTTTGTCCATTCTTCCGGAGAAATTTTGTAACTGTCGTACACGTAATACAGAGGTTTTCCGTCTTTTTTATAAAAAGCATGATGCTGAGAATAAGTCTTCACAAGATAGGCCAGCTGATCTCGAAGTTCTGAAATATTTTTGTAGAACGGTTCGATGTGAAAAGCAACCTTCAGATCAAAATTATCAGCGATATCCAGATATTTTGAGATGCTTTTATCCACAAAAGAATCTTTTCCGAGCCAGCTTAGTACCACAACGCCTACGCCGGAATCTTTGATCATCTTCATGTGCTTTTTTATGATCTCCGGATCATTGGAACTGTAATTTCCCAACTCCGGATAGAAGTTGGCTCCAATATCATTCCCTCCTTTATAATGGCCTAGGTTGTTCCACTTCGGATTGCTCCAGTGCGGCAAAATATCATGATTCCAATGATCATATTTTCCATCTACGGTGAGGTTTGCATACCAGCCATAGTAGAAAATCTGGATTTGTTCACGGAATTGAGTCTGTTGAGCAAAACTTTTCAGGGAAATACCCATCAAAAGAATGAATATAAGTAAGCTTTTAAAATTCATTTTTATAAAAATTTAAATCTGCAAAACCCTTCAGCATTAAATCGATTGAAACTCTGTTCTAAACACTTAAAATCACCTCCGCAGCCTTCTCGCTGGCTCCTTTCCCACCGAGTTTTTCTCTTAAAAGACTGTAATCTGCGAGAACCTGATTCCTTTTTTCACCTTCTATCATTTTATTGAGCTCTTCTACCAGATTTTTAGTATTCAGATCAGTCTGGATCAGCTCTTTTACCACTTCTCTGTCCATAATCAGATTGACCAGAGAAATATATTTGATGTTTTTCACCAGTCTTTTTGCGATGGCGTACGAAATTTTGCTTCCACGGTAGCAAACTACTTCAGGAACATTCAGCAAAGCAGTTTCCAGAGTTGCCGTTCCCGAAGTGACAAGCGCAGCTTTCGAACATCTCAGCAAATCATAGGTTCTGTTGGATACAAAATGAACATTGTCATCCACATATTTCTGATAAAATTCCTTCGAAAGGCTTGGTGCACCGGCAATCACAAACTGATAGTTTTTAAAGTGAGGTCTTACGGAAAGCATGATTTCAAGCATCTTTTCCACTTCCTGCTTTCTGGAACCGGGAAGAAGTGCTATGATTTCCTTTTCATTCAGTACGTTTTCCTTTTTAAATTCTTCGGTACTGATTTCTTTTAAACTTGAAATTGCATCCAGCAACGGATGACCTACAAAATGGGAATGAACCCCATGCTTTTTATAAAATTCCTCTTCAAAAGGAAGGATGACCATCATTTCATCCACATATTTTTTAATGATTTCTACCCTGCCTTCTTTCCAGGCCCAAAGCTGTGGAGAAATGTAATAGACCACTTTGATCCCCAATTCTTTTGCAAAACGGGCGATTCTAAGGTTAAATCCAGGATAATCGATCAAAATCAAAACGTCCGGTTTATTATTTCTGATGTCTTCTTTACAGAACTTGATATTGTTCAGAATGGTCCTCAAATTCATGGCCACTTCCAGAAATCCCATAAACGCAAGATCACGGTAATGTTTTACCAGAGTGCCGCCCTGTGCAGTCATAAGATCTCCACCCCAGAATCTGATTTCCGCCTGCGGATCTTTCTGTAAAAGGGCTTTCATTAAATTGCTTCCATGCAGATCACCGGAGGCTTCTCCTGCAATAATGTAATATTTCATTTCTTCCGAAATCTTTTATTTGTTTTTAAAACCATCAAAAACCGGCCCTTATTTCACTTTACAGAATGATTTCGAATTATGGGAGGTTTCTATGGTAAGGATAGAGAACAAATTAAGGTTTACATGATCTTAATTTGTAAATTTGTCCAAAGATAATGATAAAAAATGTCAGAAGAATTTGAAATCCGAAATAAAGTTGCTGAAAGCGGCCTTGTGAATTTTGACTTATCCACTCTGATTCCTAAGGGGATAAGAAAAGGGATCGACCTTAAGGATTTTCTTTTCCAGGAAATGATCCTGAAGGAAAAAGACTTCAGGGAAAAAGTAGATGCTATAGATCCTGAGGAATACAATGATGCTTACATCTATATTTACAATTCAGTGGATACTATTGTTCCGCTGTGGGCTTATTTTGTCCTGACAGCCAAGCTTACTGATGTGGCTAAAAAAATCGTTTTCGGAAACCGTGAAGATTTGGAAGTGATCATCATGCATAATGTCATTCAGACACATGACTTTGAAGATATGAGAGGCAAAAGAGTGCTGGTAAAGGGCTGTTCGGATAAAGAAATTCCTGAAAATGCTTACATAGAACTGGTAGAACAATTAAAACCCCTGGTAAAATCCTTAATGTTTGGTGAAGCCTGCTCCTTTGTTCCTATTGTAAAGAATTAATATGAAGAAATATTTATCCGCCCTATTTCTATTCTTCATTTTTTTTGTGATTTACTTTTCCGGGAGCTTTTCGAAAATTCCATTTGGAGACTGTGTCGGGTTTGTCCTGGATGCTGAGAAAGGGAAATTGGCAACAATTGCGACGGCAACAACTCACTTTTTATACATTAATACCGTTATTTTACTTAAAAACATTACTGGTTTTAATGGCATCGAGGCTAGCCGTTTATTAATAGTTTCTTCAGGAGCCGCAACTGTTTCCGTTATTTATCTAACGGTTAAAAGTATCACGAAAACAGAATGGGCTTCCGCCACGGCAGCTCTTGTTTTTGGTTTCAGTTTCTCATTCTGGCGAAATGCAGAAATTGTGGAGGTCTATACTTACAATACTTTTTGGGTAAGCCTTTTTTTCTTTGCCGTCATCAAGAGTTTTACAGAGCATAAAAAACAATATATCGTATGGGCAGGTATATTTTTAGGCATCAGTCTTTGGGTTCATATCCAGAATATATTACTGATTCCCGCGTTTTTAGTTTTTCTTTTCTATTTCAAAAGTGAAAAGAAATATTTCTATCCTTCACTGCTGGCATTCGGGCTACTGTTTGCCTCATTGTTTATCCTGAATGTATCTCAGGGACTGCCTTTCAAATCACCTTACAGTTCGGATCAGGGAACCTGGGTCGATGATTCTTTTAAAAAAACCTTTATTCAATATATCAAAGATTTTATTCAGTCTTTGGCTTACCTTATCTACAATTTTAATGTATTTACTTTTTTCGGAGTGATGGGTGCGGTATTTCTGTACAAATCCAATCGGAAAATGTTCTTTGTGTTCCTTGCCGCATCCTTGTGTGTATATGGTTTTTCTACGTTTTATGCGGTTTCGGATAATTATGTTTTCTTCCTTCCTTTCAACGTTATCTTTGCGTTGTCTGTCGGATATGGATTGGCTCATCCCAAATATGCTGTGCTCAAAAAAATTTCATGGGCATGCCTGCTTATTCCATTGGGGTATTTCATCGCTTATCAAAGTGTTTTGCAGACAGAAAAAGGAAAAGTATTTCACAGTTTCAAAAAGTACAAAGGAGGACTGGATTATTACATGCTTCCCTGGATGAACGGCAACGAAGGTATTCTGGAGTTTACCATTGATAAAAAGACTGCCCCCGAACCCGTTAACTGGATGACAGTAAGCGCCGTAGAATATATACAACTACTGAAAAGCAAGGGATATACAGACGAAGAGATCAAAAAACTTTAACAATAATTGTGAGGTGAAAAGATTTTGTGAATCACATTTTTTGATAACTTTGATTTACTTAATACTTTAAAATAAACACAAACTATGAGTTTAATTGACCTACTTACAGGTAACACCAGCAACCAGGTTGCTGAGCAGGCAGAAAACAAATTCGGGATCAGCAGAAACCAGATTATCGCCTTATTGGCTGTAGCAGCCCCTTTGGTTATTTCTTACCTTAGAAATAAATCTCAGGACGCTAAAGAAGCAGAAGCTTTAAATAATGCTTTAGATAAAGACCACGACGGAAGTATTCTTGATGACGCATCACAGGCTGAAGCAAGACAAGATGAAGGAGGGTCAATCCTTGACCACGTTTTTGGCGGGCAGAAAAGCAATGTAGAAAACCAACTTTCTCAGAATACAGGAATCTCCATCGACAAAATCGGTCCTATTCTAGCGATGCTAGCTCCGGTGATCATGGGATATATCGGTAAAGAGAAACAACAGAATAATGTAGGTGCAGGAGGTTTAGGAGATCTTTTGGGAGGAATTCTTGGAAATGCATCCAGCCAGGCTCAAACGCAGCAATCAAGTCCATTGAATGATATCTTAGGAAGTGTTCTGGGAAGCGGTCAGTCGCAATCAGGAGGAAACCCGCTTAATGATATTTTAGGAAGTGTACTTGGCGGTGGCGGAGGGCAACAACAGCAACAAGGAGGCGGATTAGGAAGCATCCTTGGTAATATTTTAGGAGGAAAATAATTTAATTTTGTATATTAAAAAAGGCTGAAGATTGATCTTCAGCCTTTTTTATTTTTAGCTTTTTGCTTTAGTTTCAGAAGAACCAACGGATTTAGAAACCGTTCCAGGTCTTCTTTTCCCATATTGATTTTACACTTTCACCGTCTTCCATTTTCCTTTTTTAAACAAAATAAAGGCAACAATGGTAATCAAAGTTTCTGCAGCCGGAATAGAGATAAATACTCCTTTAGGTCCCATTCCGAAATGTTTTGAAAGAAAATAAGCCAGCGGAATCTGAAACAGCCAGAACCCAAAGAAATTCACCCAGGTTGGCGTCCAGGTATCGCCCGCTCCGTTAAATGCATTGATGAGTACCATTCCGATTCCATAGAAAATAAATCCTACACTCATAATATGCAGTGCATTTTTAGCAAACTCTTTAATATGTGTTTCCTGCGTAAAAAATCCTACCAGAAAATCTCCAAGCAGGAAAAATATTAAGCTTACCGCCAGCATGAAGATCACATTATATTTTACAGTTTTCATGACTGACTGTTCTGCTCTCAGCATTTCATTGGCCCCCATATTCTGACCAACCAGTGTGGAAGCCGCGTTACTCAATCCCCAGGCGGGAAGCATAAAGAACATCATCAGCCTCAAAGCGGTCTGATATCCTGCAGAAGCATTTTCCCCTCCGGTAGTTGCCACCAATTGAGCTAGAAAAATCCAGCTGCATGATGCAATCACGAACTGGAAAATCCCCGGTGTTGCTATTTTCACAATGGATTTTATCTGTTTGAAATCAGGAGTAAAATAAGGAAGCGCAATGCGGATTTGGGTATCTGCAACCAACAAATGATACAGCTGATAAACTACACCGACACTTCTACCTATTGTAGTTGCCAAAGCCGCTCCGGTAAGTCCCATTGCCGGAACAGGTCCGAAACCCTTGATCAGAACAGGACAAAGGATAATATTCACAATATTGGCGATCCAGAGAGATTTCATCGCAATGGCTGCATTTCCCGCTCCCCTGAAAATCCCGTTGATCAAAAATAAAAGCATAATAATAACACTGCTTCCCATCATGATCCTCGTGAAATCTTTCCCGTACGCTGCCGCTTCAGGTTTTGAGCCCATTAAAATCAGAATTTCTTCTGCATAGATCACGCCCAATAAACTCAGCAACAAAGTAATGACAAATGAAACGAGTAAAACCTGTGCAGCACTTCTGGAAGCCTGCTCCGGATTTTTCTCCCCAATTCGCCGTGCCACCAAAGCCGTGGCTGCCATACTCATCCCTATCGCAATGGAATACATTACCGAAAGTACCGATTCTGTAAGGCCTACTGTTTGAATTGCATATCCGCTTTCTTTCAGATGCCCGACAAAGTACAGGTCTACCAATGCAAAAACAGATTCCATGGCCATCTCCAGCATCATAGGAACCGCCAGAAGAAGAACAGCGCTCCTGATCGTTATTTTGGTATAATCTACTTCTTCCCCGCTGAATGCTTTTTTCAAAAAATCTATATATCTTGTCATTTCCTAATCAATAATTATCTGATTATCAAAAATACAAATTCAATTCTTATAAAAATTTAGTTACTCATATCAAAAAAATAATTTAGATTTGTATATTCTTAAAATGAATCTTATGAAAAAAATAATCTCTACTGTTTTTATACTTGCCATCTCGGCATCTGCCAGTATGCTTTCTGCTCAGTCACTTAGCAAAGCTCAGATGCAAGCTATTCAATCTGACAATGTTACTTCATTTAAAAAGAATTTTTCAAAAGCAGATTACAACAAATGCTTTCCGCTTAAAAATGAAACTTTCAGTGCATTAGGTTTCAGCTCTCTTTATGGCAGAAATAATATTATTAAATTTCTTCTGGACAACCAGGCAGATGTCAATAAGGAATGTAATGGTAAAACTCCCCTTGCATTAGCCAAATTGGGAAATAAAGAGCAAACCGCACAGCTATTGATACAAAAAGGAGCTACCAATAATTAAAAAGCCCTCAAATAATATACAAGACTTCCGAAAGGAAGTTTTTTTTGTTTACAGAACCTGCAAAAATCTTATCTTTGCATCCGGAATTTATGGTTGAAAACTTCATGATCAGAAAGCTCAACCTTATATCTTAAACATTGAACCTTAAACAAATAATTATGTTTCGATCACACACGAACGGAGAATTATCTCTGAAAAATCTTAATGAAGAAGTTACACTTTCCGGATGGGTACAGACTATCCGTGATAAAGGATTTATGATTTGGATAGATCTTCGGGATCGTTACGGAATTACCCAACTGGTTTTTGACCAGGACCGTTCTTCTCCACAACTGATGGAAGAAGCTAAAAAGCTGGGCCGTGAATTTGTGATTCAGGTGACAGGAAAAGTAATCGAGAGAGTAAGCAAAAATCCAAATATTCCAACTGGAGAAATTGAAATTCTAGTTGAAAAACTGGCAGTTCTTAATGAATCCCAGCTTCCCCCTTTCACCATTGAAGATGAAACGGATGGCGGTGAAGAATTAAGAATGAAATACCGTTACCTTGATATCAGAAGAGCACCGGTACGAGATAAGCTTATTTTCCGTCACAAAATGGCACAGAAAGTGAGAAATTATCTTTCCGACGAAGGATTTATCGAAGTGGAAACTCCGGTTTTAATTAAATCTACACCGGAAGGCGCAAGAGACTTTGTAGTGCCAAGCAGAATGAATCCGGGACAGTTTTATGCCCTTCCACAATCGCCACAGACGTTCAAGCAGCTTCTGATGGTAGGCGGAATGGATAAATATTTCCAGATCGTAAAATGTTTCCGTGATGAAGATTTGAGAGCGGACAGACAACCGGAATTTACACAAATTGACTGTGAGATGGCTTTCGTAGAACAGGAAGACATTATGAATGTCTTTGAAGGAATGACGAAAACATTGATCAAAGATATTACAGGACAGGAATTCGGAGCTTTCCCAAGAATGACTTTCGTTGATGCGATGAAGAAATACGGGAATGATAAACCGGACATCCGTTTCGGAATGGAGTTCGTGGAACTTAACGAACTTGTAAAAGGAAAAGATTTCAAAATATTTGACGACGCTGAATTGGTAGTAGGAATCAATGTAGAAGGATGTGCTGACTATACAAGAAAGCAGATCGATGAGCTTGTTGACTGGGTAAAACGTCCGCAGATCGGAGCATCCGGAATGGTTTGGGCTAAATTCCAGAATGACGGGGTGAAAACCTCATCTGTCAACAAATTCTACAACGAAGAAGATCTGGCGAAGATCATTGAAAAATTCGGAGCTAAAGAAGGCGACTTAATGCTGATCTTATCCGGAAACGAAAATAAGGTAAGAGCTCAGCTTTCTGCCTTGAGAATGGAACTTGGAAACCGTTTGGGACTGAGAAAAGGAGATGTATTTGCACCACTTTGGGTCGTAGACTTCCCATTACTCGAATTCGACGAAGAAAGTGGACGTTACCACGCTATGCACCACCCTTTCACCTCTCCTAAACCTGAAGATTTCCATTTACTGGAAACAGATCCGGGTAAAGCAAGAGCAAATGCTTACGATATGGTTCTTAACGGAAACGAGATCGGTGGAGGTTCTATCAGAATATTTGACAAAGATCTTCAGTCTAAAATGTTTGACCTTCTAGGATTTACCAAAGAGGAAGCAGAAGCTCAGTTTGGATTCCTGATGAATGCCTTTAAATACGGAGCACCGCCTCACGGGGGATTAGCTTTCGGATTTGACCGTTTGGTGGCTATTCTCGACGGAAACGAAGTGATCAGAGATTATATCGCATTCCCTAAGAATAATTCAGGGCGAGACGTGATGATCGATGCGCCGGCATCTATCGCTGATGCACAGCTGGATGAACTGGAAATACAATTGAACTTAAAAGCATAAATTTAAAGCGGAGATTTTTCTCCGCTTTTTTATTGACATTATATGAAAATCGCAGCAGCACAAATCAAGCCCATAAAAGGAGATATTCTTAAAAATATTGAAAATCACAAAATAGTAATCAAAGCAGCAGCTACTAAAAACGTTGATCTGATTATTTTTCCTGAGCTTTCGATTACCGGCTATGAACCTGAATTAGCGGAACAGCTCTCCATTGATTATGAAGATCAAATTTTAGATGTTTTCCAAAAAATAGCAGATGACAACAACATGAGTATCACCGTTGGAATGCCGACAAAGTCCGATGATCAGTTATTTATAAGCAGTATTATATTTGAACCGGGGGAAAAGAGAAAAGTGTATTCAAAGCGGAATCTTTTCCCAACGGAAATTACCTTTTTTTCAAAAGGAGAAAGCTTCTGTCAGCTGGAACTTTCGCAGACTAAAATATCACTAGCCATATGTTATGATTTATCTGATCCTACTCATTCACAGGAAGCTTACCAGACGGGTTCAACTATTTATGCAGCAAGTGTTCTCAATTCGGTCAATGGCATTGATGAAGACATTATTAAACTATCCACTATTGCAGAAAAATACCATCTGCATGTTATAATGGCTAATTTCGTTGGAGAATCGGGAGGTTATGAATGCGCAGGAAAATCGTCTGTCTGGAGTACTACAGGAAATTTATTGGGGCAACTCAATGATGAAGATGAGGGGATTTTGATTGTAGACACCGATAATGATCAGATCGAAAAAATTTATATCAACTAATATCTATTAAAGCGGAGAAAAATTTCCGTTTATTTTATTCAAAATTACAGAAATATTCAGATTAATTCCGTTTTCACACATAATATGGGGTCATTTCGACTCTTATATCGAATATTTGTGAATAATTAAAATTCTAATTTAATAGGAAAAAATCACAGTAAATAAATTTATTAACGAAATAAATACACTATTCAATAAAATAATAAACAAAACAAACATTATATTATGTTACATTTAAATACAGGTTTTATTAATATATTTATAAGTACCATGTGAATATGATGACAATATCATCGTTCATATTGAGAAAACTTTACCAATACACCAATATTTAAATGATATGAAAAGCAAACTATTACTCTTATCAGGATGCCTTGTTTTGGCTCTGAATTCTTGTAGGTCGGATATCGAAAACGCGCAGGCCAATCAAATGGACCATACAACGGCGAAGCTGGATAACACGACGGTTCATAAATTATTAATTAGCGGGACTTATACGTATGTCAATGAAGTGAATGGTGAATATTTTTACGCAGATGATATTACCATTACAGCTGAACAGTTTAACAAATTAAAGATGCAGACCAATTCTGAATTGTCAACATCTGAGAAAAGCACCATTGTAAGCTCCTTTATCAAGACATGGCCAGGTGCAACAGTCTATTATACATTACCCAGCCAGGGAACCCTGAGTACTCTGAACTACAATACGTTCCTTACCAATATCAACAAAGCGTTTGATATGATTTCTTCCCAAACCAGTGTTCAGTTTGTAGAACGCACCAACCAGACCGAATATATCACCTTTACCTATTCTACAGGTAACAGTTCTCCGCTTGGATGGCAGCAAAACAGAGTGAATGGTATCAAAATTTATAATATTACCTATCCGGCAATTATTGCCCACGAAGTGATGCACTCTATGGGAATTATGCATGAACAATGCCGTCCGGACAGAGATCAGTATATTATTGTAGATGTTAACAAGGCGGTAGAAGGAAGCCGTCACAACTTCAACCTTTACAATGATTATGCAGGACACGGTGCGTTTGACTTCGGTTCGGTGATGATGTATCAGTCTACAGATTTTGCGATAAACTCAAGCCAGCCTGTAATGACTAAACTGGACGGTTCTACTTTCACCAAGCAAAGAACAGGATTGTCTGCCGGTGACTATGCCGGAATTAACCATTTGTACGGGCCTGTTAATGCTACTTCTGCAATCAACGGAACTTATACAATGACAACAGCTTTAGCAAATGATAAAAATGTAGATATATCCGGAAGCTCCACTACAGATGGTACCAGTGTGATTCTATATTCAGCCTCTACAGGGAATAACCAGAGATTTACTTTCAGTAAGTCAGATCACGGTTATTATACCATCAAATCTACATTGGATGCTACAAAGGTTTTAACTGTAAAAAGTAGCGGAACAGCAAATGGAACTGCTGTAGAATTAAGAACTAATTCTAATACAGATGCTCAGAAATGGTTATTAATTAATTTGGGAAATAATGGTTTTGGATTTGCTCCTAAGAACGCACCATCCCTGAGATTAGAAGTAAAGGGTGGTCTAACCACTAACCTTACTCCTATTGTAATCGGTAGTACGGATCAAACGGTTCAGCCGCCTACAAAACAACGTTTTAAACTTACAAAAGTTAATTAATATTTTTTTATCCAGATAAAGAGGTTAGGGATTTATTTTCCTAACCTCTTTTGCTTTATAATTATTTACTGTTTAATTTCAATATCTCATCTCTTCCCGGTCCCGTAGAAAGATAAGTGATGGGAACACCCAGCTCATCATTCAGAAAAGAAAGGAAAGCTTTTAATTCTTCAGGTAAGTTGGAGGCATCTTCAATAGCGGTAATGTCTCCTTCCCAACCTTTCATCTGTTTTAAAACCGGACGGGCATTTTCAGGGAGTATTCCTGAAGTTCGGGCCACATTTCCATCTTCGAGTTCATAATGGGTACAGACTGACACGGATTCCATTCCGCTTAAAACATCTGCCTTGGTCAAAATAACCTGGGTAACTCCGGTGATCATAATCGCATATCTTAAAGCCGGAAGATCCAGCCAGCCGATTCTTCTCGGGCGCCCTGTATTGGACCCGAACTCGTTTCCTTTCTGTCTGATCTCTTCACCCAAACTGTCAAAAATCTCCGTAGGAAACATTCCATTCCCTACTCTTGTGCAATACGCTTTTGCAATCCCGAATATTTCACCGACTTTCTTAGGTGAAATACCCAGTCCGACACATGCTCCTGCAGCCGTGGTGGAAGAGGAAGTCACATAAGGATACGTACCGTGATCTATATCCAGCATTGCAGCCTGTGATCCTTCTGCCAGGATCTTTTTTCCTTCAGACAAAGCCGTATTTAAAACTATCTCTGTTTCTGTACGGGTGAACTTTTTCATAAAATCTACCGCTTCAAAGAATTCCCTGCTGATTTCCTCTAATGAAGGAAGCACCATATCTCCACCGGCAAGAAGCCTGTAGTCTCTTTCTAGAATCTGCTCTACCCTGCTCTTAAAATCAAGAGAATCTATATCACCAACCCTAAGATTCTGTCTTAAGATTTTATTGGAATAGGCCTGGGCAATCCCGTTTCTCGTCGTTCCGATGGTGGTATATTCTAGATTATCTTCCATAAAGCAATCCAAGAGTCTATGCGTAGGAAGAACGAAGTGTGCCTTTTTGGAAATCATCAGAGTATTTTCAGGTTCAATCGTTTCGTCAAATTGTTTAAGATTTAAAATTTCTTTTCTCAGACTTACCGGATCCAGTACGGTTCCTGTTCCGATGACATTCTGAACGCCTTTCATGAAAATCCCGGAAGGAAGTGATTTTAAAGTGATTCTTTTACCATTTCTTTCTATACTGTGTCCAGCATTTGCACCGCCATTAAAACGGGCCGTCATGTGATAGTCTTCACTGATGAGATCAATAAACTTTCCTTTTCCTTCATCGCCCCACTGCAGGCCTAATACAATGTCCATATATTTAAATTTTATGATGCAAAGCTATGGTGGTTTGAAAAGGAGACCATTGTCATTTGGCAAAAAGGGATGTGTTTTTTTGTATAATGTATTAATGTATAGTGTATTAATGTATCATGTAAAAAGTATTGATGACGATGAAAATCTGATGTTTAAACAGATACACTTTTGGCTAAAGCCGGTGAAAATTTTGTTTTTTCTTAACCGGGCTAAAGCCCGTTCCTATTGATTTTGTTATACAATATTTCTCCTGATACGGCTTAAAGATGAAGGCGTAATTCCAAGGTAAGAAGCGAGCATAGATTGCGGAACTCTGTTGGCAAGTCCCGGATAATGATCTAAAAAATGAATATAACGGGCTTTTGCATCCAGATTGAGCATTGTACTTGCGACCTTAAGTTTGTTCTCTGCCACAAAAGCATGTACTTTAGCGAACAGAAAAGGCCAGATGGCAATTTCTTTCTCCAGCTTTTTAAAATGATCAAGATCGATTGCAAGCAGAACTCCGTCTGTGATAGCTTCAATGTATTCAAGTGAAGGCATTTGATCCGCAAAACCGTGAAAATCCCCGATAAACCGTCCTTCATAAATAAAGTAGCGGGTAAAATCATCTCCCTGCTTATTGTAGTACAGAGACCGGAAAACGCCCTCTTTTACAAAAGCGATCTTTCGGCTCACCTTTCCGGCTTCAATAAAAGCTTCCCCTTTTTCTATGGTGATTTCCTGCAGACCTTCAGCGATCAGCTGTTCTTCCTCAGCATTGAGAATTCCGAATTTGCGGATATAATTAAAAAGTTCGTCCATATTTATTTTGCCTGAATAGTCGGGAAATATAAAAGTATAAAAATACGGTGGAGAAGCCATTGTCATTTGACAACAAAGCTGATAAAATGTACCACACCATCTTCCCACGGCATGTTAATTGATTGATTTTTAAAAACGTAAGACAATGAAAGCAATCTGGAACGGCGCCATTGGCTTCGGTTTAGTCAATATCCCGGTTAAAATCTATTCCGCCACAGAAACCACAAAACTGGACCTCGACATGCTCGATAAATCTGATTTTTCCAATATCAAATTTAAAAGAGTCAACGAGAGTACAGGAAAAGAAGTGAAATGGGAAAACATTGTAAAAGGCTATCTCATGGATGATAAATACATCGTTCTTGATGAGGAAGATTATGAGGCAGCCAGCCCTGAAAAAACAAAAATTCTCTCCATTGATCAGTTTGTAAAGGAAGCGGAAGTAGACAGTGTGTACTTCGAAAATCCTTATTATCTGGAACCTCAGAAAAACGGTGAAAACGCATACCGTCTTCTGCTAAAAGCTTTACAGGAAACAGAAATGGCAGGAATCGGGACCTTTGTTTTACGTGACAGTGAAGCGATTGGCATGATCCGACCTTACAAAGATATACTGGTTCTGAACCGCCTCAGATTTGATCAGGAAATAAGAGACTATAAAGATCTGAAAATCCCTGCCGCAAAAGCTCCTAAACCTGCAGAACTAAAAATGGCTGTAAGTCTTATTAAACAGCTTTCTCAGGTTTTTGATCCCGCCATGTACAAAGACACTTATTCTGATGAACTGATGAAGATTATCAGAAAAAAAGCTAAAGGCAAAAGCATTAAAATGAAAAAAGCCGAACCTGTGAAAGAAGGTAAAGTAATAGACCTTATGGCTCAGCTAAAAGCCAGTTTACAAAGTCCCAAATCCAAATCTGCATCGTAATGGCTCTAAAAGACTATCAGAATAAAAGAAAGTTCGATGAAACTACCGAACCTGAGGGCAAAACGAAAAAAAGCAAAGACCAGCTTATTTTCGTGATTCAAAGGCATGCGGCATCGCGTCTTCATTATGATTTTCGTCTGGAAATGGATGGAGTCCTTAAAAGCTGGGCTGTTCCGAAAGGTCCATCATTAGATCCCAAAGATAAAAGATTGGCGATGATGGTGGAAGATCACCCCTATGATTATAAAGATTTTGAAGGAAATATTCCGGAAGGAAATTACGGAGCAGGACAAGTGGAAGTCTGGGATAGCGGAACTTATGAACCTTTGGAAAAAGACAGCAAACTTTCGGATGAAAAAGAGCTTCTGAAAGAACTTCGTGCTGGTTCATTAAAATTTATTCTCCACGGAAAAAAACTGAAGGGTGAATTTGCTCTTGTTAAAATGAAAAACAGTGAGGAGAATGCCTGGCTTCTCATTAAACACAAAGATCAATTTGAAGAAAGTCCGTATGATGTTGAGGAAAATACTTCACCAAAATCTTTGGTAACGAAATTTTTAGAGGAAAAAAAAAGCCTAAAAATAAAGGAAAAAAAGAAGTCATAACTTCTGAAAAAAGATTCAAAAACTTCAATTCATTAACGAACGAAAAAAAACTAAGCTCTTTCATCAAGCCTATGCTGGCTAAATCTTTTGAAAAAGCATTTGACGATGAGGACTGGGTTTTTGAAATTAAATGGGACGGTTACCGTGCTGTGGCCGATCTCAGCCATACTGATCCCGTGTTCTACTCCCGAAACGGAATTTCATTTTTATCAAAATTTGAAAAAGTTGCAAAAGACTTTAACCACCAGAAATATAAAATGATTCTGGATGGCGAAATTGTGGCCTATGATGAGCACGGAAAACCTAATTTCCAGCTTCTACAACAGATCGGTGATCATCCTGATATGGCTCTAACCTACCAGGTTTTTGATCTTCTCTGGCTGAATGGTCATTCTACAGAAGAGCTTCCTCTCGTACAGCGCAAAGAACTTTTAAAAGAAGCTTTAACAGAAACGGAGGTGATCAAATACTGTGACCATATTCCAGAAAATGGAATTGCTTTTTTTAATCAGATGAAAAAAATGAAGCTGGAAGGAATGATCGCGAAAAAGGCCGACAGCTTATATGCTGAAAACCATAGAACGAACGACTGGCTTAAAATAAAATTCACGAATACGGACGAAGCCATTATCTGTGGATTCACAGAACCCCGGGGTTCACGGGAAAGTTTCGGAGCTTTAATTTTGGGAAAGTATATTGCAGGAAAACTGATTTACTGTGGTCATACAGGAACAGGCTTTAACAATGAATCTTTGAAACTGCTTTATGAAAGGCTCCAAAAACTCATTGTAAAAACTTCTCCATTTGAAACGGTTCCGAAGACAAATATGCCCGTAACATGGACAAAACCTGAATTGATTTGTGAAATTAAGTATTCCGAAATCACGAAAGACGGGATTTACAGGCATCCTGTTTTTGTGGCCATCCGTGAAGACAAAGAACCTGAAGACACAGATACTCCAACCCACGAAAATCCAAAAGAAATGAAAGCGAAAAACCCATCCAAGAAATCAGAAAACTCCGAAAAAGAAAAGGAAATCACCCTGGATAAACATACAGTAAAACTGACCAATCAGGATAAGATCTATTTTCCCAAAGATGGTATTACGAAAGGAGAAGTGATCGCCTATTACCAGTCCGTTGCTTCTTATATTCTTCCTTATCTGAAAAACCGTCCGCTGTCTCTCAACCGGTTTCCCAATGGCATTGAAGAACAGGGATTCTACCAGAAGGACGCGGGTGACAGTATGCCCGACTGGATCAAAACAACAGAAGTCTATTCGGAATCCACTGACAAATACATTGACTATGTGTATTGTAATGATAAAGCAACTTTAGCGTATCTGAATAATTTAGGCTGTATCGATATGAATCCATGGAACAGTGCGCTTCCGGATCTGGAACATCCGGATTATCTGGTACTGGATTTAGACCCGTCAAAGAAGAACACATTTGATGACGTGATTGAAACAGCGCTTCAGGTGAATGAAGTTTTAGATTCAATTAAAATTAAAGGTTATTGTAAAACTTCGGGAAGTATGGGAATCCATATTTATATTCCGACGGGTGGAACATATGATTTTGACCAGGTAAAAGATTTTGCACACATTCTGATGAAACAGGTGAATGAAAAGCTACCCAAACTCACCACTCTTGAAAGAAGCCTACAGAAAAGGGATGACAAAAAAATCTATCTCGATTATCTTCAAAACAGGACAGGACAGACTTTGGCTAGTGTTTACAGCTTGAGACCCAAAGAAGGCGCTTCTGTTTCTATGCCTTTGGAGTGGGAGGAAGTAAAACCGGGCTTGAAGCCAACTGATTTTACGATTCATAACGCCTTAGAGAGAATCAAGGAAAAAGGTGATTTGTTTAAACCTGTTTTGGGAAAGGGAATTGATATGATGAAGGCGTTGGAGCTATTGCAGAATGGTGGATAAAATTCTATTTTTGGAGTGGTCAAAAACTGATCATAACCACTGATTACTATGAATGAAACTATTCAGATCGAAATTCCTTTTAATGAAACACTTGAAAGGCAGAATCAAAATTTTTATTTTAAATATGTATGGAATAAAGCGCTAAAAAAGTGGTGGAAAATTTTACTTTTTACCATAGTCTTTTTATTCTTAGGATTCTATCCAATAGAAAATTTTGATAAAAATTTGATTCATTATATATTTAAATATGGCGGAATATTTTTCTGCGGCTACTGTTTCATTTTAATCAATAACTATTTTGCTTCCAGGAAGAAATTTAAAAAAGAAGTTGATAAGATTATTACTGAGTTCAAAACTAAAAACGAACCTTCTTCCATTATTTTAAATGATCACGGCATTGAATTTAAAAATGCATTCTACATGATGGGTTCCGTTTGGGAAAAGGTTTTTTATATAAGATCAAATGACACTATTGTCATCAGCCCAATCAATACTTTATCTTTTATCATTCAAAAAGCAGAATTTAAAAATGACGAATTTGACATTGTATTAAACTATCTTGCAAAATATTCAAAACAACAAAATTAAGGAAGCTTAGCCACCAAACCTTCCGGAAGAATTTTCAAAATCATATAAATCATCTTCCATTTAAAATTCGGGACGATAGTGAAAGAATTTCCGGCATTGACAATATGTTTTGCCACATAATCAGGCTCCATGATCAAAGATTCGTTGAGCTGTAGCCCGTCATTGATCTTTGTTCTGATATAACCGATCACTAAAGCATTGACTTTTATTTTTCTTGCAGCCAATTCCTGTCTTAAGCCTGCTAAATATTGAGTAAATGCAGCTTTTGTACTTCCATACACAAAATTACTTTTCCTTCCTCTCACTCCTGATAATGAAGACAGCCCGATAATTCTTTCCAAATGGGTGTTTTTCTGATCCATGGCAATGATGTTCAGAATGGAAACGGCTCCCATATAATTGACCTGCATCATCTGTTGAGTGCCTTTAAAATCTACCAATGCTTTTTCATTGTCAACCAGGAAACCGGCAGCGTAAACCGCAATATGAGGCTTTACGGGAAGTTCATCATAAAATTTTTGATGAGAATCAAAATCTACCGCATCAAAATAAAGAATGGTCACCTTTGAAGCATCCAGCCTGTTATCTGCAACGAATTTTTCAAGTGAGACAGTATCTCTTGAAGCTGCAATTACAGAAAATCCTTTTTGAATGTATTGTATGATACACTGCTTGGCTACGTCTGAATTGGCACCGAGAATGAGAACGGTTTTGTCTGTATTTTGATTCATGGTGCAAAGATATTTTATTTGGTTTTAATTTTTAAACACAAATTTCACGAATAGGTTCACGGATAACACTAATTTGAGTAATGCGGGGTTCACATTTCACTTGCGAAGCAAAATTCACCATGGACATTTCTCAATCTTAGTCTTAACCTAAGAAAAGTCTCGTGTCTGAAATCTGGCATCTCAAATCTTGATTTTAGCTATAAAAAAACTCGGCGCGGTGAACTTCGTTCACCGCGCCGAGCGATATTTTCAAACTGAAAAATTATTTCTTTTCAGTATCAATTTCTTTTTTCTCTGCTGCTTTTTCAGCAGCAGCTTTCGCTTTTTCTCCAAAACGCGTTTCAGTAAATTCTCTTGAAACGGCCGCTTTTTCGAATTTCAGTTTTCCAGATAAGGTTTCGATCACGAACCCGTCATCCTGAACCTGAGCAATTCTACCGTGAAGACCTGAAGTAAGGACTACTCTGGTACCTACTTTTAAAGTTTCCTGGAAGGTTTTCTCTTGCTTCTGTTTTCTCATCTGTGGTCTTATCATCAGAAAATAAAACCCCACAAACATTACCCCCATCATGATCAGCATCATAGATGAAGACCCCTGCTGTGCCTGTAAAAAGATTGTCAACATATATTTATATTATGGTTGGATGTTCGCTGTGAACGTTAATTTGATAGGAGTCTTATCTACGTTGGCAAATACATCTGCATACTTCTGAACGTTTCCGTCGAAGCTTGAAGAGTCAAAATGCAACGTGATTTTACCTTTTTTACCAGGAAGGATTGGTTCTTTTGTAAAATCAGGAGCAGTACATCCGCATCCTGGCTTTACTTCAGAAATGACCAATGGATTTTTTCCTGTGTTTGTAATCTCGTAAATATGCTCTACTTTATCTCCTTTTTTGATTTTTCCAAAATCGAAGCTGTTTTCAGATAGGGCAACAGATGTTAGTGGCTGGTTAGAAACCGGAGCTGCAGCAGCTGTTTCAGCCGAAACCGGAGCAGCGGCAGGGTTAGTAGGAGCTAAATTGGTAGCACCCGCTGTAGAATCTGTAATATTAGCAACCTCTGCACCTGTAGCAGCTTGCTGATTTTCTTTTTTACAAGAAACCAAACCAAGGCCTATGATAGACAAAGCGATAATTGATAATGTCTTTTTCATGTTAAATTCTATTTTGATCTTTACAATATTTATCCAAAATTCCGTTAATGAAGATATTGGAACGGTCCGTTGCATATACTTTTGCAACTTCAATATATTCATTGATAATAACTCTTGAAGGCGTAAAAGGAAAATTATCCAGCTCAGAAAGTGCTGTTGACAAAATGACTTTATCCATTAAAGAAACTCTTTCAAGATCCCAGTTTTCCAACCTTTCACTCAGCTTTTTCTCATTAACTTCCCAGTTGTTCAGGGTATCTCTCAGAAGTTTTCCTGCGAAAGTTTTATCCTCTTCATCTTTAATCATTTTGATTAATGTTCTGCTTTCTTCATCCTCCTTCAGGAAACCGATTGTTTTCTGTACCATTGAGTTGGCGATGTGGATATCATCATACCATGAAAGTTCTTTATCACTAAGATATTCCTGGAAATCATCATTCTCAGCGATGTATCTTAAAAACAGTTTTCCGATAAATTTCTGATCTTCTTCAAAAGAATACCCATCTTCTTTCATGAAATCCTGATACCTCTTCCCTCCTGTCATTCTTTGGAAAGTTTTCACCAATATATCATCATGCATATCCCATTTCAACTGCTTGTGTTGGCCTGTGAAAAATAATCTCTCAGGATTTTCTTCCAGCTTGATCAATACTTGGTTATTGATGAATTTTTGGTTAGGATTAATTTCAGCATCAGTTTTAAGATATTTGTTCTTTCCAATCTCAATCTGAGTCTCTGCCAATTCTTTCAGAGCCACCAAAAAATTGAGTTGATAGATATAGAGATTATAGATTTTCTCTATTCCAGTGAACATATTTTTTTCTAAAACATCAAATTTTACAGGATTCTGATAGTATGAATACACTGTTTGTACTACTTTTTCACGGATTTGTCGTCTTCCTAACATTCAAAGAGCTTTTTATGGGTGCAAAGATACAAAAATTAAAATTGATGAAATTCGTAGTCTGCCTACATTTTTGTAAATTTGTAAAACTTTATGAAAGCGCTAAAAACCTTAAACCCTTACTTTTGGAAGCACAAAATATTATTGTTTTGGGGGTTACTATTTATTATTGCCAGTAATTTCTTCAATATATATAAAGTTCAGTTTGTAGGAAAATCTGTGGACGAACTTACCAAAAGCGGCAACCTGGGCTTCAACAATCAGGTTTTGGTGTATGTAGCCATTATTGTGGGCTGCTCACTTCTGACCGGATTTTTCACCTTTATGATGCGTCAGACGATCATCGTTGCCTCCAGAAGGATTGAATATGAACTGAAAAATAAAATCTACAGACATTACCAGGAACTTTCTCTGACGGATTATAAGCAGACGACCATCGGTGACCTTATGAACAGGTTGAGTGAAGACGTTGTTGCCGTAAGAATGTATCTGGGTCCGGGTGTGATGTATGTGGTGAATTTAGTGATCCTGCTTGTGATCACCAGCATCTATATGGTGAAAACGGATGCGTCTATGACCGTATGGACGTTGTTGCCACTTCCTATTCTATCTTATATTATATTTAAGGTAAGTTCGATTATCAATAAGAAGTCGAAGATCATGCAGAAAAGTCAGTCTGCGATCTCCACTTTCGTACAGGACAGCTTTTCAGGAATCAGAGTGGTGAAATTTTTTGCTAAGGAAAATTACATCAAAAAGAATTATGGCATCAAAGTCACTGATTATCAAAACAAAGCTTTGGATTTAGCGAAAACTGAAGCGTATTTCTTTACCATTATTTTATTTGTAATCGGATTACTGAACGTTGCGGTTATTCTTGTGGGCGGACATAAATATATTGCCGGAGAACTGAGCGTGGGTAAAATTGCTGATTTCTTTATGTATATCAATATCCTGATCTGGCCATTCTCCATGGTAGGCTGGGTAACTTCTGTGAATCAGAGAGCTGAGGCTTCGATGCAAAGGATCAATGAATTTCTTGATAAAAAATCGGAAGTTATTAACACGAACTTTGAGGACTATCCTATTAAAGGTGATATTGAATTCAGAAATGTTTCCTACGTTTATCCGAACACAGGAATCAAAGCATTAGATAACTTAAGCTTTAAGATCAAAGCCGGTGAATCTCTGGCGATTATGGGTAAGACAGGAAGCGGAAAATCTACGATTGCCCTTCTGTTGTGCAGACTTATTGATCCTACGGAAGGTGAAATCTTAATCGACGGGAAGAACCTGAAAGAGCACAATCTGACCAATTACAGAAATTTCATCGGATATATTCCTCAGGAAAGCTATTTATTCTCGGATTCTATAGAAAATAATATCGGTTTTGCCATCGATCATCCGTCTCATGAAAAAGTGGTGGAATATGCAAAAATTGCGGACGTAGATAAAAATATCGTTGAATTTAAAGAGCAGTATAAAACACTTGTTGGTGAACGCGGCGTGATGCTTTCGGGAGGACAGAAGCAAAGAATATGTATCGCAAGAGCTTTAATAAAGGATCCAAATATCATCATTTTTGACGATTCCCTGTCTGCTCTGGATACCGAAACGGAACAGAATATCCTTGAAAATATCGACAGAAAAATCAACAACGCCACGTCCATAATTATCACACACAGAGAGTCTAGCGCTCAAAAAGCCGATAAAATCATCAACCTTACCGAAATTGCCAATTCTGTAACTGCTTAGCCGTTTCATTCTCAATTGTTAAATAAATCATAAAAAAAATTTTGTGATTAAAAGAATTCTTTTATATTTGTTCTTAACAAGATTAAAAAATATCTAACAATGAGTGAATACAAGGAACGCCATGAAAATGAAATTTTCACTAAGGTGTTAAAAGCAGGGAGAAGAACTTATTTCTTTGATGTGCGCGAGACGAAAGCAGGAGATTATTATCTTACGATTACCGAAAGTAAAAAGAACTTCGGGGAGAATGGGGAAGCTACATTCGAGAAGCACAAAATTTATCTTTACAAAGAAGATTTTAAAAGTTTTCAGGAGATGTTTAATGAATCCACAGATTTCATCATTAATGAAAAGGGTGAGGATGTAATATCAGAAAAACACGACAAAGACTTCAAAAGCAAATCATTCACTATTGATTCTGACGACGAAGTTTAAAAAAGAATATCTAAAAACACAAGCATCTGAAAAAGATGCTTTTTTTATGCCCTTAATTGTAATTTCAGCATATAAACAGAACTCCTGATTTAAAAAGGTGCATTTGGAAACATAGAATTTTACAGGAAATAAAATGAACAGCTATATAATGAAAAAATAAATTATATTCGCATTTAATTATTTCGATAAAAATTAAATTTATTAACAATGAAAACACGCATTATTTACATTCTATTAAATATTCTATCATTTTCATTTGTATTTTCACAAGAAGGAAAACACCACACTGACATGATTTCAAAAAAAGAAAAGAAGTCAGCGTTGAGTAAAAAGAACGTTCAGTTCAATCCAAATACGGTCAACTACGATGTTACTTATCATAAATTAGAATTAAAAGTAAATCCAGGCGTAAGAAACATATCCGGAAAAGTGACCACCACTTATACAGCTCTATCGAATATGAATACCATAACCTTTGACCTGGTCAGTCAGATGGTCGTAAGTTCTGTAAAGCAAAATAATGTGAACCTTTCATTCCTACAAAATGCAAACAAAGAATTAGTCATTACCCTTCCCAATACACAACTGGCAGGTACAAGTGCGTCTGTAGAAATCACATATGCAGGTATACCACCCAATACGGGACATGTCTTTTTTACGACCCACAACAGCTCTCCTATCTTCTTTACATTATCAGAATCATTCGGAGACAGAGAATGGTGGCCATGTAAGCAAGATATGAGAGATAAAATAGACAGTATTGATTTGTACATTACAGCACCATCACAATATGTAGCGGTCGGAAACGGTGTGGAACCTGCCGCTCCAGTCATTTCCGGTTCTGATAAAACCACCCATTTTCATCACAGCTATCCCATTCCGGCTTATTTGGTTTCCGTTTCCGTGACCAATTACAGCACTTTCAATCAGACCGGGGGCACCGCTCCCAATACCTACCCGATTATTAACTATGTTTTTCCAGAACACCTGAGTCTGGCACAAAGTAATTTAAGTCCAGTTCCTTCCTTTTTAAATTTTTTCGAATCCTTGTTAGGAGTCTATCCTTATAGTAATGAAAAATATGGAAACGCAGAAGTTACCGAGAGCGGAATGGAGCATCCTACAGTCTCTTTTATCAGCAATTATAACAGATATATGATGGAACATGAAATGGCCCATCAATGGTTCGGAGACAAAATCACCTGTGCTACATGGAACGACATTTGGCTCAACGAGGGATTTGCCACTTTTATGGATGAACTGCTTATAGAACATTATGATGGTAATGCAGCAGGAATATCGAACAGAACCAGCTTGATCAACCATATCACTTCACAACCTAACGGCGCAGTATATCTTACGGATGCAGAAGCTCTGGATGAAGACCGTATTTTTGACGGCCGTCTTTCTTACAATAAGGGCGCGATGGTCCTCAATATGTTAAGGCTTAAGTTGGGTGAAACCACATTCCTGCTTGGGCTTAAAAATTATATAAATGACCCCAATTTAATATATAAAACTGCAGGAACGCCAGATTTCAAAGCTCATATGGAAGCGGTTTACGGAAGCAGCCTGACCGATTTTTTCAATGACTGGATCTACAATCAGGGCTATCCTGTTTATACCATTAAAGCTCAGAATATGGCAGCTGGCCAGGTAAAAGTTCTTGTGAGCCAAACTCAGTCACACGCTTCCGTTAATTATTTTGAAATGCGTTTACCATTACAGTTCACAGGCGCGGGAGGCCAGGTGTATAATACTTATGTAAATAACACCGTAAACAACGAGTCGTTCACAGTGAATGTTCCGTTTACCATAACCGGAGTAAGATTTGATCCGGAAAAACATATTATCTCGAGAAACAATACGGCTACATTAGGACTTGGGAATGTCGATTTTGAAAAAGATCAAATCGAAGTTTATCCCAATCCGGTAAGTAATATTTTAACCGTAGATTATGTCACTCCTATTGATAAAGTGACCATGACCAATATGGTAGGTCAGGAAGTACCTGTACATTTTATCAATAAAAACCAGATTGATTTTTCTAAGTTCAGTCCAGGGGTCTATGTATTACAGGTGCACACTCAAAACAGCACAAAAACTTTAAAAATAATCAAGAAGTAAGGGCTATCATTTCCTGCAGAATTTATCAGGGAAATCTCCAATCGCTTTTTAAATTTACAATTCCCCTTCAGGTTACATTTAATCATCCACCAACCGGCAAATGATTAAATGTAACGTAGGGAATGATTAGCTATATTCTCGTTTTATCTGCGTAAGAATAGTCGGATCCTGTATTTCATCGTCTTTGGCTAGCAGCAATACTTTAGACATTACTTCCGCAGACTTCGGATCATCATCTGCAAAAGGCAGAAACAGTCTTCCTCTATGTTGTGAATGAACAGGAAGGATAGACAGATATTTGCCCGGAACCTGATGAACCACCGCACTGCCCAAATGCACACTGTATTCTCCCATTTTCCCTTTCACCAATACATGAGAACCTTCAATACTTACGTTATCCAATTTGAATAATCGGGCCGTTTCTTTCATCAGTACTGCACGCATTTCAATGGAAGAATGGCTGGCTTCCGGATCTACTCCACCTACGTGAGCTACCGACACCACGAGATCTATATCCCGCATCACCTCTGAAAACAGTCGTGGATTAATATCTTCAAAAGGAATATTTTTATAATCTTTTAATGAATGGAATTCTATGGTTTCCAGAGTCGGGCTTTCCACTTCGGCTGGTGAAAACCAATTGGCAGCAGCATACATTTTCACCTGGAAGCCTTCCTTATGATAGACTTTCTGAAGACCTTCTTCGTAATCTACTTTCCAACCTCGTGTTTTAAGCAGTGCTAATGCTTGTTTCGGTTGAACCTGATGTCCTGCATAACGGCGTGATACTGATTTTTCCTTCAGCTCATCCGGTGTAGGCACATACAATTCCCTAAATATCTGCTTGAACGGCTGAATCAGTTTTTCCGTAAAACAATAGTGCTGATAATCGCTCCAGACCCCATGCTGATGCAGATCTACACAATGAACAATCCTCAGCGTATTGGTATCATTTAATTCCTGAATTTCTCCATGAGCATTAATCAGATTCCCGTCATGATAGAATCCTATTTTATCATCACTGGAAATGAATACGAGCTTTTCCAGATGTTTTACAATAACCGGATGTTCAAAAAGGTTTTTAATTTCTGCAAAAAAGAACTCGTCGCCTCTTATCATGGCTTCCTCCAATCCTTTTCGGGAACGGGTCCACTGTTCACGCATGATCTTGCGGTAGTTTCCTAATTCTACGATCGCTTTATCTTTTTTGATTTTTGGCGGAATAGATTTCAGCTGTTTATCATCCCTGAATACTACCATTTCGGCTTTTCCATCGTCTTCTATAATCAAACCTACCGTTACTCCATCGATCGTCACCTGGGTTTCTTTTGATAAAATCGTTTGAATCTGTTTGGTTTCCATTGCCCAGGTCAGTCGGATCGGGTCCGGATAGCCTGCATTTCGGGCTAAGTTTTCCAATGCCACACGAATAGCCAGCGCTTCACTCGTCTGTTTCATCGAGCCAAATTCTTTACTTTCCTTTTTAAACTGCTGAATGTATTCATAGCGGCTCAAGACATCTTTTTCCGGATTGGCTTTGCTCAATGGAACAAGTCCATACACCCGGAGATAATCCTGATCACGCTTGTCTTTTACTTTAGCCGTTACTTCTTTGATCTTTAAATCGCCGGTAAGTGTGTCTGAATAAAGTCTTGCCCGGCGGTGTCCGTTTCCATCGGAGATATATTTAGCAGATTCATACAGCATTTCCCAACGGGCTTTTCCCAGTTCTTTGTAAGCTTGTGTAAACCAGTCTTTATCCACTGCCCCATCCTGAAATTCCTGAACATCTACGGATGAATATTTGGCCACTTCACTTTCCAGTTCTGAATTCTGAGCCTGATACGCACTGGTTTTGGTATGGGCGTGCATCCACCAGATCGCTGAATCCAAACCTTTCCAGCCTAAATAAGTACTGATCAGTTTCTGCCACTGCGGTGCATAAACGGCAGCCTGTATCAAACGGAGTTCTGAAATCTTCTCTTTCTTCATCATTTCATTAAATGATTCCTGAGTATCACTTTCCAAAGGATGAGAATTTTTGATCAGATAAGAGAACAGTTTCTGCCTGGTCATATTTTCGTTGCCATAACTATAGATATAGTTGGCATACAATGTCGATTTCCCGAGTCCTTTCAACAGCTGCACAAAGCGGTTGGTTCCGTAGATGGTCTGAAATTCCTGTACAAATTGAGAAACGGCAGTATTCGCATCACCACGAATAAGCTCTACATCCAGGAATTTATTCTGAATATCTTCTATGATCGGTTTCAGGAAAGGAAATGTGTCCAGATATTGTTCCTGATTATGGTAAATCGTATGGGTCTTCGCTCTCGTAAGATCCCTTATGACAGAGTCTGCCGTGAAAATACCTTCATAAAGTTCATCTTTTGTAATAACGTTCAGCTCATACGCTTTACAGAATAAATAGAAATTCGGAACTGAATGTTTTTTATTTTCTTCCAGACCATTATACTGCATCCAGCGGTAAAGATTCCACTGTTTGATATATTGTTCATCAGTAAGGTCTTTAAAAGGCACTGCCTGTAAAAACACACTGAAGAAGCCCAGCTGCTGCCAACCGGTTCCTCCACCATAATAATAGGTATTTTCTTTTGCTTTATAGTTAATGATATCGTCCTGCAAATGGGCAAACAGAGTACTGCACGCATCGATCAGGAAATCTGTTTTCTCCTCGAATATAAACTTATACTGTAAAACTTCCAGGATCCTTTTAACAGGATTATCCCAGTAATAGTCGCTTTTCAGAGGATTAGGGATGATATCCTTGTGATAAAATACATAGTTTCCCAGGAAGTCTCTGAATTTTTTACGGTCGCAGTTTTCAGCGAAAGTCAACAGGAATAAATCCCGCGGCTGAAGTCCCGAATCATTATACCACTGTGCCCATACTTCATGCAGAGGATAGTTTTCAGCGATCTGTTCAGAGGTAAAACCTTCCGTATTGTTTCTGATGTGCCGGAGGGTATTGCCCATCAATACAGTTATTTTTGAGCCATTCCAATCATCTACTTCGTATTCATGATCTTTATTTTTAAGGAATAAAGCATTGAGTTTTTCTAATTCCCCTTTGATATGGTTCATGGGTTGTGTAAAACCATACTTATCTTTTTTCGTAGCCTTTGCGTATACGGAATTGGCTTCCACCTTAGGAAGTTCAAATTTTGAGATCACAGAAGGATCATAGAATCCGAATCCATTTTCTGCGGAAAGTACTTTTTGGTCATCAGAAGGATTAAGCTGATCTAAAAGACTCTGTTCCCTTTCGGATACTTTCGGCTTTTCTGAAAACTGTTGGGTCCAGCTTCCGATCTGAGCAGAGGCTCTTTTGTCTTTTTGAAGCTGCAACATAATATCCAGAGAAGCAGTTCGCTGCTCGATATCTCCTTTTACCATTAATTCTTCAACCAATGGACTGATTACTCCATCTTCCTGATGCACCACCAATTCTATCAGTTTCTTACGAAGTGTTCCACCTTTTCTTTTAAACATATCAAAGAAAATCATCAGTTCATCTTTGTTTAAAGGATTTTGCTGCAGCACATTAATCCCTGAAGCCACTAAAGATTCTCCTCTGTCTTTTATGATTTTAAATGCAAATTCTTTCTGGAACGGCGTTACTGCCTGCTTTTTCTTGCCGAAATTATAAGAATAGGAATAACAGTAGAAATCCCCTAAAATACCTCTTGACAGCTGTTCACGCAATGAAAGGTCAAACTGATCAAAATAAGAAAGAACCAGGTCCAGTTTTTCTTTATCCTCACCTACCAAATAAAACATCGACGCGTATAAATTGCTTTTACTGAACGTCGCATTGAGCCAGGAGAATATCTTTCCTTCAAATTTCTTTTCCTTTACCTCAATCTTTTGGGTAAGCTCATGCAGTTTTTCAAAGAAATCAGGATAATCGGTATTATTGATATAGAATTTTGAAGCTGCATTGGCACTTAATAATGTTGATAAAGGTTCGCCCGCAAAAGCCAAAACCTGCAAATCGCCTTCCAATACTGCTTTGTAGTACAATGGCATCTGGATATACGGATCATGGGTTTCTCCCGCGAATTTTATGGCCAGACATTTCTTTTCCACACTGCCATGGTCATACAACTGATGCAGATATGGAACCGCTTTTTCCACATCCCATACAGACTGTACCCAAAGTGCCATATAAACTTCGTTATTGTTCTTGCTTTTTATAGCATCCGGAATCAGTTCGGGATTGTTGAAATAGGTATGCGCCAGGGAAACAATATTTTTTACCACTGATTCTTTTTCGGCATCCCAACCCAGACCTGTCCAAGTATCTATGGAACGGACAACAGATGAAAAACGGGTGAGTTTATGTTCTACAATCACATTCGTCATATATTCCAACGCACCGATGCTGGTTTCATCCAGAGCTTCCAGTACCGTTTGTCTTAAACCTTCCTGTCGCTGAGCTGCCAGTAGGAGTTTTTCCACCAGTTCCCAGCAATGTTTCTGATCACTGTTGAGTAATGCTTTGATGATATTTCTGGATACTTTTCCTTCAGGATGTTTATTGAAAATAATGTCTTCAATCAGTTGATAAATGATGGCATTTCCTGTATCAATCGCTGCGGACCAGATATAGAACTGGTTTAAACTGTTTGAAATCTGACTGTCGTAGATGATCTGCTCTTCCAGGGTAAGGTTATAATACTGCTCACCTCCATGAGTGTAAGAATAGACACTCGGAAACTGTAAAAGACCTCCTATTAAATTAACCTGATTGAGAAAGATGTACTTTTCATTGTTAGGTGCACGGAAAGATCGTCTGTAATAACCTGTCTGATACATTTTCTGAGGCATTTTATTCCAGGCGTGCTTTACCAGATCAGCATTGTCGCCAAAGAAATAAACCAACAGCTTATAATACTCTTTGTCTTCCCAAATATCAGGTTTAATGCATTTTTTAAGTTTTTCAGACTGCTCAGAACCCAGCGTTAATTCCTGATAATAATTGAATTTACCCATGATCATCAGGCCTAATTCTGCTACTTCCTTTTTCAGTTTAGGTTTTGAAAAAAGTTGAGAGAGTATTCCCTTTTCCGTCTGCTCTTTTAGATCTTTCCGTAAATTTTTATAGTAATTTACAATCTTCTTCGATTCTAATTTTTCTGTGATTTCCATGTATTTTGAGATTCAGTGTTTTTAATTACCAATAACTTCCTGCAAGAAAGGTAAGCCTGATGAAAGTGAATGTGTGTTGTAGGCTCAGATCTATCGTTTCGGAAAGGTTTTCCAGCTGTTCGTCATTATAAAATACGGCAAACATTCCGTCTTCGAAAGCCTGCGTCGCATTTTCCTGCGCCTTCTGAAGATTCGCTTTCTTTTCGTTATAAATACTTCTGAAGCCTGCTTTTCCGGTGTCTGTAAGAATATTCAGATAATTTTCCGAAGGTATTTTCGTATAATCTGTATCTTCCAATTCAAATGGTTGAGCATTGAATGCTTCCACCTGCTGCTGAACAATTAGTTGTAATAAATTCTCCAGTGATATTTTGGAATCATCATATCCAATTTCAAGCTTCTGTTCTGAAAGAACAGGATGTTTCCTGCCTAATTGCTTTACCGTTACCTTTATTTCCATATGTGAAGTTGATATCAATAAATATAGGAAAATTTTTAACGGAGACTGTTTTAAAACCTTGAAGAACGGTTATGAATTAAATCATCAATCTGTAAAAATTACATTTTTTTTGAACTGAATATGTTTTAGAACATAAGATGATTGAAAATAAAATTTCAGGAATAGTATAAAATAAAAAAGCACACTTTAAAAAGTGTACTTTTCTTTATGAATTATAGTCAAAAACCGGATCGCATGAGTCGGCAATTCACTGATTTAATTTTTGATATCTTTTATTTTTTAATGACTTTCAATGTCTTAGTCTCATCATTTGAATTCACTTTAACCATATAAACTCCTGATGCTAAGCCGGAAAAGTCTAATATCCCTTCATTAGCATTTATTGTTTTGCTCAGCACTTCCTGACCTAATAGATTATAAACCGATACCAAAGATATCTTCTGATCAAACGAAATAATAAGCTTGTCATTAACAGGGTTTGGATATGCCTTTAGAGAATTTTTTGACATGGTAAAGTCATCAACCCCTAAAGTTGGACAGGCAATAACTGTTGGAACATTTTTATCAACAGTAGAACCATCACCTAATTGACCAAACTGGTTTAACCCCCATGTGCTGACAGTTCCATCGCTCTTTAAGGCAAAAGTATGTGATATTCCAGCAGCAATAGCTTTCCAGTTCGTAAGACTGCCTAGTTGTGCAGGAACGTTAGTGTTGGTATTAAGTCCGTTTCCTAATTGGCCATATTGATTTCTTCCCCAAGTCCACAGTGTTCCGTTGGATTTTATGGCAAGGGTATGATTTCCTCCTGAAGCAACGGTCTGCCAGTTAGTAGCTGTTCCGATTTGTGTTGGAATATTTTTATGTCCCGTTGTTCCATCTCCTAATTGTCCATTAGCATTATATCCCCAGGTCCAAAGTGTTCCGTCTGTTTTCAGTGCAGCGACATGAAGCGTTCCTACACCAAGACTTTGCCAGTTGCTGGCGGTTCCTACTTGAGTAGGGATCAGCCTGTTTGTATTGGTAGCATCTCCGATAGTTCCATAAGTATTGCTACCCCAGGCCCAAAGTGTTCCGTCTGTTTTTAATGCGATGGTAAAATCCTGTCCGCATTGAACAGCTACCCAATTGGCAGCAGTTCCTATTTGAGTCGGCACTAAACTGGTAGTCGTGTTACCAGTACCTAACTGCCCATAAGGATTGAGTCCCCATGCCCATAGTGTTCCGTTATTTTTTATAGCTACCGTATGATACATTCCGGTATCAAAAGTCTTCCAGTCAGTAGCAGTTCCTACTTGTACCGGGGTTTGTTGGCCTGTATTTGTCCCATTACCCAATTGACCTGAATTGGCTCCCCAACCCCAAAGCGTTCCATCTGTTTTTTGAGCAATGGTATGGCTGCTTCCGCCAGCAATTTCTTTCCAGTTATTACCCGTTCCTACTTGTTTTGGGGTTGACCTGTTAGTGGTTGTACCATTTCCTAATTGTCCTGAATAATTATCCCCCCAGGCCCATAACGTTCCGTCTGTTTTTATAGCTATGCTATGCGAACTACCTGCATTGATTTTTTGAAAACAACCTGGCAGACCAGCGCTTGGCGACATTTTCACTAAACCAAGCTGTAATGTTCCCAGCCAGATAGTCCCTGAAGATTGAGTACGAACTGCACTGAAATAGTCATCAGGCAAACCAAGATTTGTATTGTTTCTCGTATAAGTGGTGCAATCCGTAAAGTTTTGCAAACCTGATCCATTAAATCCAATCCATACTTTGCTGTTACTGTCAACATCCAGGGCGTTAGGATTGTATCCTGCAAGACAAGAAGTGCTTTGATAGATAAACGCGAGGTTAGTTCCGCTCGTTGTTACTGTAACTAAACTGTCAGAACCTTGCAAATAGACCGTATTGTTGGCAATTCTCAATATTTTTTGAGTTCCCTGCGCTATAAAATTAAAATCATTTCCATTAAATTTATACAATACACCGCCATTGGTAACCCAAACTCCATTATTACTGTCTGTTGCTATAGAATTCAGACTCGTTACAGAGGAATAATTAGACCACGTTGTACCATTGAATTTTGTAAGACCGGAGTCTGTTGCAATCCAAAGGTTATTTTGTCCGTCAACAGCTATATCATTGATTGCATTAGTCGGTAAGCCTGAATTGGAAGTTGTATAATTAGTCCATGTCGTTCCGTTATACATAATAATTCCATTAAGCTGAGATGCAATCCATTTTCTGCCCAAGCCATCAATTTGAATTTTTATAATTGAATTGGATGCAATACCGGAATTGGTAGTATTGTAATTGGTAAAAGTCGTTCCGTTAAAAGTTGAAACTCCTTTGTACGTTGCAAGCCATAACAATCCATTGGCATCAACTTTAATATCAGCAATATAATTGCTCCCTATTTCTGAATTTGAAGTATTGTATGTTTTGTAACTATACGTTTGTGCAAATGCAGAAATTGAACTGAGGATTAAGAATAAAAAGTAGAGTTTTTTCATGGTTTTTAATAAAATAAATTCCTTCATGTTTAGTTTCATAATGTTTCCCTACTCGTTTAGCTTTTCGGTTCCGCTTCGTTTGAATGGTTTCTGAACTCCATATGAAATGAAAACTTTTCAAAATCAAATTAATTCATGAAAAAGCGAGCTATGATTTAAAAAAGTATTTGGTTGGTTAAATAATACTGCATCATTACCAGTAGAAGATTCGAAGTTTCTCCAGTATGAGTACAGACTATATCCCGTTACGAGAAATAATCTAATAAAGTGTGTTGATTACACCACTTGCACTTGTAAAGAAATCTAAGATTTACTTTGTTTCTAAGTTCCGGAAACAATCAGTATTGATGAATTAACAGAATAAATTCAGGGTAATTTTTCTCATTTTCATGGTTTAATGTTTTTAAATTAAGGTTTTAGTTTTTGCGGGCAACATGTATCGTCATGATGACTTTTTATGTTGTGAACTGCAAAAATATACTTTTCTTACGGAGTATCAAACAGTCAATGACAATTTAGACACCAAATGGTGTTTATTAATTAATTTAGGCTCAGTCTTAAAACTTAGGGAGCAGATAAAAAATTTTCTCTAACAAAAAGAAACATCCATATAGTAACATGAGTTTGGATAAGACATTTTAATCTGTGAGATAAAATGATTATGAACACTCTTTTGTGGTTTAAAATTTAAAAATCAAAGGTATATTTTAGATGCGAAACCTTACAGACCGTCTAATTTTTTAAAACAATTTTTAACATTAAGAAATTAAGATCTTAAAAGATGGAGCGCTTAAAAAAATTAATTCATTGATTTCTTCATTCATAATAATAAACATACTGCTTAAATCCTTAATGTTTAAATTAAGAGATAAACTAACGTTTATTGAGGTTAAGAAATTAAGATCAATTTTAAACAGACTCTTATCGGTTTGATTGTATATTTTACTCCCAAAATTTTGAGATAGATCCTCAATTTGGTATTGGAAATGTATAGAAATGAAAAAAGTACACTGTAAAAGTGTACTTTTCTTGGGTGAATGAGGGGTCTCGAACCCCCGACCTTCGGAACCACAATCCGACGCTCTAACCAACTGAGCTACAATCACCGTTTTGTGAGTGCAAATATAGGCAAGATTTTTTAATTACCAAACAATTCCGTCAAAATTTTTCATCGCAATGAGCTTCTCAGACGTAAATCCCTCAGCATAAGTCACTCCCGACAAACGTCCCAAATCCTGAGCACGATATGTAAGGCTTTCAAAAAAGTCTTTTGTGGCAATTGGGGTAACAGGCTCATTGGATGTTGGATCATAAAACTGTGTTTTGAAGGCCATGCAGGCAGCGATCTTCTTATCCAGATGCTCGGATATATCAATCACAAACTCAGGTTTGATATCTTTCCACTGAATATAATTAAAAATCTGCTTTGGTCTCCACACTTCCTGATTTCCTCCATCCAATTGGGTTTCAATTTTTCTCAGTCCGGCAAGGAAGCACGCATCTGATACTAATTTCGCGCCTTTTGCATGATCCGGATGTCTGTCATCTATTGCATTGGCTAAGACGATTTCCGGGCGGTATTTCCGGATCATTTTTACGATCTCCATCTGATATTCTTCAGAATTGACTAAAAAGCCATCTTTCATGCCTAGGTTCTCTCTTGCAGAAACACCAAGGATCTTTGCAGATTCAGCGGCCTCCAGTCTTCTGGTTTCATCGGTTCCTCTGGTTCCGAGCTCACCTCTGGTAAGATCTACAATGGCACATATTTTCCCCTCCGAAATCATTTTAGCGATTGTTCCGCCGCATCCTAGTTCTACATCATCAGGATGTGCTCCAAAAGCAAGTATATCTGTTTTCATATGCTCAAATATAAGACTTAAAATAAAAACTTCCCAAACATTGAGAATGGGAAGTTTTAATATCTATAATTTAAAATTTAAATTACTTGTTGATTGCTGCATTTAATTTTACAGCATCCTGATAAGTAGGATCAAGCTGTAAAGATTTAGCTACGTAATCTTTTGCTTTTGCAGTATCAGAATCTTTGTTCATATACGCTACCGCGAAGTAAGCATATGCTAAAGTCTGCTTGTTAGCTTCCGCATCTGCAGGTTTTACAGTAGAGATGAATTTTTCGTATGCCAATTTTGCTGCATCGTTATTCCCAGCCTGTTGGTAAGAATACCCTTGGCTGTAGTAAGCTGGTGCCCAATCCGGAAGAAGTGCACTCATTTTCTGCCATGCAAGAATAGCTCCATTCCAGTTTTTAACATCCTGGTAAGCTGTAGCTAATTTGAATAGAGAATCTGAATCTTCTTTGTTAGCAGCTACTTTCTTCTTCAATGCTTCGATCTCAGGAGTAGTAGGTCCTTTTTCAGCCTCAGCCTGAGAAGCTCCACCTCCTGCGATATTCGCAAGCTCGATATCCCACTTCATTGTTTCATCCTTAGCAGCTTTTGCGATTGCAACTTTCTGCTGAGCTTCTGTAGTTAAAGCTGTTTTTTTAGCTGCATCCGTTTCAGTTTTTGCCAATCCTGCTGCGATAAGTCCCTGAAGACCCTGGTCAGCCGGCTGTATTCTTGTTTTTTCAGCCTGAGAGACGAACGTATCCATATTCTGTTTTGCATCAGCATAGTTTCCATCAGCAAAAGACTGATATGCTCTTAATTTAAACTTGATAGGATCATCAATTTTATCAAAGATTTTGTCTAGTACAATTTTAGAGTTTGCATAATCTTCATTGGTAAAATATAATTTTGCAATTTCTAACTGAGTATATGGATCCTCATCAGCATATTTTGTATAGTTGATAAGGTCTTGAGTCGCTTTTGCGTTTTGCTGATATCTGATATCGTATGAAGCCAAAGCTTTGTAAGCAGGTGCATAAGTAGCATCTACACCAATCGCTTTATCAATACTTTCTTTTGCATTTTTCCACAATTGAGCAGCCATCCAAAGCGTACCCATTCTTGTATAAACGGATGCTTTATTTTTAGCTAAAGGTAATGCTTTATCGTAAGCAGACATGGCTTCACCCGGTGCTCTTTTAATTCTGTAAGCATCTCCAAGAGTGTAATAATAATGAGCCGGAACACCTTTTTTCTCTGCTTTTTCAACAGCCTTTGTCAGGAACTGAATGGCAGCATCAGGAGCATTGTTCTTTTCAAATAAAGTTAAAGCTTCCGCAGCTCTGAACAATACTTCAGCATCTTTTTCTCTGGAATCTGCTACAATTTTCTGAATTTCAGCAATTGCACTTTTATCTCCTTTACCCAACTTCACGGTAGCTAAACCGATTTTGTTCAGGTAGCTTTTGTTATCAGCAGCTAAACCTTTGTTAAAACTTTCAATAGCTTTAGCATAATCAGGTTCACCCTGCTTAAGGTAAGTATTCCCTAAATAGAAGTAATTTTCTGCTGTAGGTGCTTTGGAAACCATTTCCGTAAAATTGATTTTAGCCTGTGCGTATTTGTCACTGTCTATACTGTTAATACCATCCTGCAACGTCTGTGCAGAGGCTAAACCGGCAAAAAATACCACAGCTGCTCCAAAAGCAATTTTCTTTACATTCATAATCATTATATCTTTCATTTTATATTTTTCTATATTTGACTTATATGCTCCACAATTTTTAGACCAAATTAATATTTTCACAAGGGGTACAATGCTATTTTAATAATTTTTAACGCATCTGAACCTCTCTTTTGTATATATTATAGGGCTGCAGACCTTCTTTTTCTACAATCATCTGCCCCAGTTGTGTACATGAATATCTGATAAATCCGTTAGCGATATTAAAGTTCCCTTCATTGGTTAAAAAATAAAGAACTCTGGTAAACGGATAGGTCATTTTACGAAGGCTTTCATTATCTACACTGTATAATTTTCCATTATTTTCAACCGGCAGAACTTTCACCATTTCTCTAAGTTTCTCAGACGTTTTATCATAAGGACGACTGAATGTATTCAGGCCGATAACTCCGATTTTATCGGTATGCTTACCTAATTCTTCAATGATATTCTGGCTTCCCGGAATAATGGAGAACTTAAGGTCTTTCGGCTGTTTCTTCAGTTTTTGTGCGACGAAGTTCAGGTTACTTGAATTGGTTCCGTCGAAGATAAAATTCTTAGCATCAGATTCCAGTCCGTTTTTTATCTCATCCATGGAAATGCTCTGTTTCGGAGAATCTTTCGGAACAACAAAAACGACTGCATCTGCGGCAAATTTAGCAGGAAGAAACTTCAGGTCAACCTGTTCTTCATATGCTTTTTTCTCTTCAGGAGTAAGATCCCTGGACATAACTGTTATTCTGGCCTTATCATTCAGCAGATCAAGAAAGCCTAAATCTTCTTTCTTTGTTTCGATTTTGATATGGGTTTCAGGATAATTGATCATATATCCGTCTGCCAATGCCTCGGTAACGCTTTTAAAAGACTCGTCGGTAAGTATGGTAAGGTCTCCTTTATGATAGGATGGAGATTTGTCTTCTTTTTTGCAGCTTACAGCAACGATACTTATTACGGAAAGCACCGCGATTTTCAAACTATTTCTCATTTCCTGAATCTTTAATTCTTGAAACTGCTCTATAGATTCTAAATATTCCATAAAGAATAAGCACTGCACCCATCGCATAAGCAATGGCAGGCTCTAAAATCGTGAAGAAAAATTTGTAGATAATAACTACAATTCCCAATACGATATAAAATAATCCGGTAACTACGGATAACCAATTGAACATCATGTAACAAAAATACCAAAAAAAATAAAAAAGAGAAGCATATGCTTCTCTTTTTATTTATAATTCGAATAAATAAGTCTTATTCAAAGTTCATAGTAAACGGTACGCTATAGTAAGATCTAACGCTCTCCCCGTTTCTTTTCGCAGGAGTCCATTTTTTCAGTTTCTTAACTACACGAATCGCTTCACTGTTGAAGTCGCCATTTGGAGATTTCTCTTCAATAGTAACTCCGGAAACAGTTCCGTCTCTTTCTACAACGAACTTAAGTTTCGCTTTAAGGGTACCTTCACCTCCTTCCATTAAAGAAGTATCAAAATTTTCCCCTAGATATTTTCTTAATGATGCCATACCTCCAGGATATTCTGCAGATTGGTCTACATCTTTGTAGATCTCGTTAGGGTTATTTGTTTTTACTTCCGCTGTACTGGCTTTGTTACCATTATTAGGCGGTGGTGGCGGTGGTGTATAAGCCGGAGCTTTTACCCCTTCCTGATTATTCAAACCGGTCGTCGTTTCTAACTGCTTAGAGATTGGCGGCGGTGGTGTTTCAATCTTTGGAGCTTTTACAGGCTCCGGAACCACGTTCTGAATTACTTCAATTTTTTCCTCTTCTTTTGGAGGAGGTGGTGGAGGTGGTTCTTCTTCTTTTGGCTGGTCAATGATCGGATCCTCTTCAATAATGTTTACCAAATCTGCCTTCACTTCTTGTTTAGGTGGTTCAGTAAGTCTCTTAATAGTAAGATAAATAAAAGGAGATAAAGCCGCAACCAGGAATAATGCCGTTCCAACAATAAAAGATTTTGTCAGAAGTCTTGGATACTGATGTCTCAGATCATAGGCACCATATTCCTTATTTCTATTTTCAAATACAATCTCATCTAAAGTAAGATTCTGATTGTATACATTTTCATCTGCCATAGATTTACAGTTTTATGGTTAAATTACTTTGTAGCTGGTGTAGCCGCAGCTCCATTATTCCCAACTTTTCTATCATAGATAGCTTTTTCCCAAGGCTTCACATCGGTTACCCCGTACTGCTCACTTTTGGTAATGGCCATTTCGTCAAGAATATCTACAAAGTTCTTATATACAGCATCGTCAGTCGGCTTGATAATAACAGTAAATTTTGTTTTATCTACTGCGCCTGCTTTTGCTTTCTCAATTATTTTTCTAATCCCTTCTCTATCGTAAGTAGTCTCGTTAAGATTTTGATCAGTTAAAGATGTTGGATCCTGCTGATGCCAGAAAATCTTATTGTTTTTACCTAATAATAAAGAAATTGAGTTAGAAAGTTTAATTTCTGTTGGAGGTGGTTTCGGCTGATCCTCTTTTGGTTTCGCCGGAAGCCCTAAATCCATTACATTCGGTTTGCTAAATGTGGTTGTGAACATAAAGAAGGTAATCAATAGAAAACCCAGGTCCACCATTGGAGTCATATCTACTCTGGTATTCTGCTTCTTGGAACGTACCTTGCCGCCTTTGCCGCCTTTTTCCTGTACTTGTACTTCTGCCATTTCTAAATGATATTATTATGGTTTACCTTCTTGTGATGTAATCAACCAGAATTTAAGAAAATCAATATCTCTTAAACCTTCAAATAGGCTTTTAACTTTAGGATACTCAGTTGTAACGTCACCCTTGATTGCTAACTTGTAATCAGGATTTACGCTCAAACTTTGTTGTACCCATTCCACTAACTGCTTATTTGTACTATCCATAGGAATCCCAGTAGGACTCTTAAAGCTTTTCTGCTCCTCATCTGACAAATCGAGATAGCCTTTCAGTTGGTTCATAGGAACCCCAATTGCTTGTACTTTTTGAAATGCAGCTTTTTGTTGGTTAGTAAAAGTCATATTATACTTTTTTCCCATTTTTTCTAAAAGCTGTAGTCTCTCTGATGCATTCTCTACCGGCTGGAAATAAAATTTTCCGTCCGGAGTAGCGTTGATGGTCATCAAACTTGCATCAGGAAGTAACTTCTCTGATATTGAAGATGGCGGTTTAATCTGCTCCACGTCAGGTTTTTTAAACTGAGTGGTCAATATAAAGAACGTAAGTAGTAGGAAGGCAACGTCACACATTGCCGTCATATCCGTCACTACTCCATGTCTTTTTGGTTTGACTCTCGCCATTGTTTTGAATTATTTTTAATTAAACTTCTTTTAATTGGAATGCAAATTCCTTGCTACAAATTCAATTCTTAGTTGAATTCAGCAAAAGACTGCTGGATGCTCATAGCGATCTCGTCGATCTTATAAGTTAATCCGTCAATTTTAGATGTAAAGAAGTTATAAAGGATAATCGCGATAGCTGAAGTACCAATACCTAATGCCGTGTTGATCAAGGCCTCAGAGATACCTGTAGAAAGTGCAGCAGCATCTGGAGTACCACCACCTGAACCTAATGCGAAGAATGCTTTGATCATCCCGATTACAGTTCCTAAAAGTGCGATCAATGTAGCTACAGTACCTAAAGTAGAAAGAATCATCATGTTCTTTTCAAGCATTGGCATTTCAAGAGTAGTAGCCTCTTCGATAGCTTTGTTAAGAGCTACCATTTTTTGCTCTTTATTTAAAGTAGTATCGTGAGAAAGTGCTTTGTAAGTAGTAAGACCTTCTTTTACTACGTTACCTACAGATCCTTGTTGTCTGTCACACTCTTCTAAAGCTTCATCAATTTTGTTTTGATTCAATAAGCTTCTTACCTGAACTACGAAGTTGTCTAAGTTTCCTTTTCCAGCAGCCTTACCTAGTACGAAATATCTTTCGAAAGAGAAAACGATTACAGTAATCATGAAAGTAATCAAGATTGGTACGATAACCCCTCCTTTGTAGATAATCCCTAAAAACGATTCCGGGTGAATGTCTTTTCCTTCAACACTAGAGAAAGCTACAGATCCACTACCTAGTTTTTCTGCGTCTTTAAAGTTTCCTGGGTTCCCAAGAACGAATAAATAAATACAAACTCCTATAACGAATAAAATAGGAATAATAACAGCCGGGTTTAAACCTCCTGCTTTTCTAGCAACTACTTGCTCATCATTTTTTGAAACATTCATTTCCATATTTAACTAAATTATATTGTTTTAAAATTTTACAAGGTGTAAATTAAAGGCAAAATTAATTAAAATGCAAGAGTCTTAAATAAACATTTTGCATTTTTCTGATAAAGAAATTTTAATACGATTTCGATATAATAATTATTTTTAATTATTTTATTTATTTTCCTCAATTTTAACATTTGAGTTAGAAATTTAAAAAAATAAGACCCTCATTTTTTTTAATTTGCCAATGTTAACTTTTTTTTAAATTACGATATTCACAATACGGTGATGCACTACGATGATTTTTTTAGGTGTTTTACCTTCCAAAATAGGTTGCATTTTTTCATCAGAAATCACCAAATCCTCTACCTCCTTCGCAGATAACTGAGCTGAAAGAGAAATTTTGAACTTCATTTTACCGTTTACACTTACCGGATACTCGATTTCGTCTTCTACCAGATAATCTTCGTTCAATACCGGGAATTTTTCAAACTCCACAGATTCCTTATTCCCCAGCAAACTCCAAAGCTCTTCACAGATATGTGGTGCGTACGGAGAGATGATAACGGCTAAGGGTTCTAAAATATTGCGTTTGTTGCATTTTATTTTCTGAAGCTCATTAACAGCGATCATAAATGAAGATACAGACGTATTGAAAGAGAAGTTCTCAATGTCATACACGACCTTCTTTATTAAGGTATGCAAAACTTTGTATTCTGCTTTTGTCGGTTCTTCGTCAGACACTTCAAAGGTATCTCCGTTGAAATACAGGTTCCAGAATTTCTTAAGGAAACCGTACACTCCACTTAGTCCTTGTGTATTCCAGGGCTTGGACTGCTCCAATGGACCTAAGAACATTTCGTATAGTCTTAATCCGTCTGCTCCGTATTCTTCACAGATATCGTCAGGATTTACAACGTTGTATTTAGACTTGGACATTTTTTCTACTTCACGGTCTGTGATGTATTTTCCGTCCTCTAAAATAAATTCCGCGTTCGCATAGTCAGGTCTCCACGCTTTGAAAGCTTCGGTATCCAATTCATCAGAGGTTCCTTTTAATAAGGATACGTCAACGTGAACAGGCATTAAAAACCATTTAAGAGCATTAAAATTAACTTGAATCTCTTCAACGTCTGGATATTTTAATTTAAATTTCTCTTTAATAACTTCTTTTACTTGATTAACCTGAGTGACAATTTCTAAATCATTTTCTAAATCATAATCCTCATCAAGTTTAAACTTACCAATAAATTTTTTCGAAATAAAAATAGGAGTTCCATTTATAACTTCTTGGTAATATTGCTTAAAATCCTCTGAGTCATATTTTTCTTTATTAGAGTTATAAATTGTTGCTGTTAAAAAATTCCTGTAGACGAATGCACTCATCCCCAAAATCATCCCTTGGTTGATCAGTTTCTGGAAAGGCTCGTCATTATTAATGTATCCTCTGTCTTTTAAGAACATGTTCCAGAAACGGGAATATAGTAAGTGACCGGTGGCGTGCTCGCTTCCTCCGATGTATAAATCTACCTGTCCCCAATAATCGCTTAAGCTTTTATCTGCAAAAACCTCATCATTGGAAGGATCCATATATCTAAGGAAATACCATGAGCTTCCCGCCCAACCCGGCATTGTAGATAATTCTAACGGGAATATCGTTTTATCATCAATAAGGTCTACGGAAACCATTTTTTGATTGGCTTCATCCCACGCAAATACTTTCGCGTTTCCTAATGGCGGATCACCATCTTCAGTCGGTAAATATTTTTCAACTTCAGGAAGTTCCAGCGGTAAAGCGGAAACCGGAAGGGTGTAAGGCATTCCTTCCTTATAATATATAGGAACCGGTTCTCCCCAATAACGCTGTCTTGAGAAAATGGCATCACGCTGTCTATAGTTAGTCGTTCCGTGACCAATTCCTTTGTTCTCGATTTCAGAAATTATTTTTGATTTGGCATCGCTATAATTCAATCCGTTTAAGAAATCAGAGTTCACACAAACTGAATCTTTAGAGTCGAAAGATTTTTCCTGAATATCTTCATCGGTATCTACTACCTTTTTAATATCAAGGTTAAATTTCTTGGCAAATCTATGATCACGTTCGTCATGTGCAGGAACCGCCATTACAACACCTGTTCCATATCCCATCAATACGTAGTCTGAAATATAAATTGGCATTTTTTCGCCACTGAAAGGATTAACAGCATAACTTCCCGTAAAAGCACCACTCACGTTTTTCACGTCAGCCATCCTGTCTCTTTCCGTTTTCTTGGAAGTTTCTTCAATATAAGAATCTACTTCTGCTTTCTGAGCTTCTGTAGTAATGGTATCTACTAAAGGATTTTCAGGAGCCAGCACCATAAATGTTGCCCCGAAAATAGTGTCAGGTCTTGTCGTAAACACTTCAATGATTTCGTCATGTCCTTCTACCTGGAACTGAACCTGTGCTCCCTGGGATTTTCCGATCCAGTATTCCTGGGCATCTTTAAGAGGCTGCGGCCAGTCTAATGTATTCAAGCCCTGTAATAACCTTTCAGAGTAGGCTGAGATTCTCATGCTCCACTGCATCATTTTCTTTTGAAATACAGGAAATCCTCCTCTTTCAGATTTTCCGTCTTTCACCTCATCATTCGCCAATACAGTTCCCAAAGCCGGACACCAGTTAACGGTAGTCTCCGCTCTGAATGCCAGACGGTAATTTAAAAGGATATCTTCTTTATCAAGGTCTGAAGAATCTTTCCATTCTTCTGCCGTGAAATTTAATTCGTCGTTTTGATTAGCATTTAATCCTTCTGTTCCTTTTTCTTCAAAATGCTGAATCAAAGTCTGGATAGGTTCTGCCTTATCGGTGTTTTTATTGTACCATGAATGATACAGCTCAATAAAGATCCACTGAGTCCATTTATAATAGGATGCATCTGAAGTTCTCACTTCTCTGCTCCAGTCGAATGAAAAACCGATCTTTTTCAGCTGTTCTTCATATCTGTTGATATTTTCCTCAGTGGTGACCGCCGGATGCTGCCCGGTCTGGATCGCATACTGCTCAGCAGGAAGTCCGAAGCTGTCATAACCTACCGGGTGGAGGACATTAAAACCCTGATGTCTTTTATATCTCGCATAAATATCTGACGCAATATACCCCAGCGGGTGCCCCACGTGAAGCCCTGCCCCGGATGGATACGGAAACATATCGAGAACATAAAATTTAGGTTTGTGCGTGCTATTGGAGGTTTTGTAGGTCTGGTTTTCTTCCCAGTACTTCTGCCACTTTTTTTCTATCTGCTGATGATCGTAAAACACTTTATTATAGATATTAGATGTTAGATATTAGATGTTACATTTTTCAACTCCCATTCTAATTTTCACAAAAATAATGATTTTAAAAGAAATAAGAATTTTAATTTTAATTAATTCGGGAATGTACTTCAACAAAAAAAATCTCATCCGGAGATGAGATCTATAGTAAGGTATGGAATGTATATTATTGAGGAATTCTCTTGAACGTGTACGTTCTTGTTTTATATACAGTCGGATCCTGAGTCTCTTCTCTTACCGCAAGGTTTAGGGTCACGTCATCGAGGGTCACCACTTTCGCATTGGATGGTTCTACTGTCCCTTGATATTTCATCACTACTGTTTTTGCGCTTTTATCATACGTGTAAGTGAAATTTCGGTCTGATTGAATAGCACATTGTGGAGTAACCCCTATAAAATCCCAGTCCGTTCTTTTCCCGGAAGCTTCAGTATTGAATCTCCATCTGGATTCTTTCTGACAGTCGGTATATGTAATAAGATCTGAAACCGGATCTGCTCCTGTTTTAATCGTGGTCACTACTTCTTTAAGCGGCTGCCAAACGCCTACAAGAGGATATTCCATCGTAGTATCGCCATCATCATTACATCCTGTAGCTAAAAATAATGATAAACCTGCAAATAGTAATGCTAATTTCTTCATATATAAAATTTTCAAGGGCTAAAATTATAATTTTTTTGATTTATAACACCATTTTTTGTGAAAAATTATTTCAATATTACATATTTCTGAAAATTTTAGAACATTAACCCTCATAATAGGCGTTATTTAACAAATATTGAATCTGAGATACCCTGCGTTTTTTATTAAAAAAACTATTTTTGCAGAAACAAAACAAAAATGCAAAGTATAACGAAAAATAATTTTGACTTCATCCGCGTTCTCCTCGCTTTCATTGTCTTTGTAGGACATCTGGGAGCTTTAAGTGACTCAACTCAACTCACTTTTTTAACACATAGTCCCGTAGAAGTTGCCGTTTTTGCATTTTTTATTGTCAGTGGATTCCTTATTGCGAGGAGCTACGAAAGATCTTCCAGCCTGAAAAGCTATGTAAAGAAAAGAATCAACAGAATTGTTCCCGCTTATCTATTGGTTGTATTTCTTTGTACCGTACTTCTGAGCCTTGTAAGTACACTTTCTTTCTCCGATTATTTTGGAAATGTACAGGTTTATAAATATTTCTTCTGGAATTCTATCTTCATGAACTTTATGGCTCCTTCCCTTCCCGGAGTATTCGGAAATGAAGCGGTTAATGGTGCGCTATGGACCCTTAAGATTGAAATGTGCTTTTATTTTGCAGTTCCATTGATCTTTTTGTTATTCGGAAAAAACAATAAATACAGGAATACAAGCCTTATCATTTTGTATTTTCTTTCTTTGATTTTCCTTAATTATTTTGACCTGACCGGAAAATCTGCTATTTCCAGGCAATTGCCGGGTTCACTATGCTATTTTATCGGTGGAATGCTGATTTATTTTCATTTTGATCAGTTTATCAAATATAAAAACACGCTGTTCATTATTGCCCTCATTACGGTTTGGATCGATCTGATTCTGCATATCAAATTATTCTCACCTATCATGATCAGTATTATTGTACTGTATATCGCCTATTCACTTAAGTTCCTGAATAATTTCGGAAAATACGGAGATTTCACATACGGTATTTATATCTTCCACTTCCCTATTATCAGGGTATTTGCTACGCTTGGGCTATTTGCTAATTACAATCCTTTTTTCATGAGTTTTGTGTGTATGCTGGTGGTGATTGGAGTAGGAATTGCGTCCTGGCATCTTTATGAGAAAAAATTTTTATAATTTTACCCTCATTAAATTCACAAATGAAAGACCTTGTTTCCATCATTACTCCCTGTTACAATTCTGCAGAATTCATCGAAGAAACGATACAGTCTGTTTTAAACCAAACCTATGAAAACTGGGAATGGCTGATCACAGATGATCTTTCCAAAGACAATACCGTAGATATTATAAAAAAATACAATGATCCGCGGATAAAACTGCAGGTCCTTGAGAAAAACGGCGGCGCAGGAAATGCCAGAAACAACAGTCTGGAAAGAGCTACAGGACGGTATATCGCCTTTCTGGACTCCGATGATTTCTGGTATCCCGAATATCTGGAAACCATGACCGATTATATGGAGGAAAACAATGCAGAATTGGTCTACTGTAATTATTCAAGGTGTAATGAGCAGTTACAGCCTGTTTTAAAGGATTTCTTAGCGGATAAAGTAGTCACTTTTTCCAATCTTTTGAAAACCTGCAGACTGGCACCGGTTTCTACGATGTATGATACCCAAAGAGTCGGGAAATTTTTATTCCCGATAAAAAGCAAACGTGAAGATCATGTGATGTGGCTGAATCTTTTAAAAGTAATTCCGGAAGGAGTGCCCATCAATAAGACATTGGCCAAGTACAGAATGCGTGAGAATAGTGTTTCCCGAAAGAAAAAAAACATCATCAAAGATCAGTATCTGGTCTATAAAGACTTTATGGGATTTTCTACTGTAAAATCTCTTTATTACACAGCCAATTGGGCGATTAACGGATTTCTGAAATATTCTAAAATATTCAATTAATGGAGTACTCCAAAGAGTTTAAAGCAGCACTGAGTGCTTTTTCCAATGTAGAAAAAGACCGTCTTATTTTCAGATTACTGAAAAAGGATAAACTTTTGTCTAAAAAACTGTATTTCGAACTGATCGATCAGGAAACTACGGACGATAAGAGAAATACCATGGAAGAAAATGTTGCCGAAAAACTTCTTCTTGCATCTAAATATGTGGGAAATGCCAAGTATTTCATGAGCACCGTCCGAACCGTAAGCGCAGACATTACTGAGCACGTAAAAATAACTACGGATAAATTCGGGGAAGTTTCACTGAATCTTTTGCTGGTCAACAGAATTCTGGATTCTAACGAAGACCTCAGCAGACAAAGGTTTGACAATGTTTACAAACTCTATATTTACATCATCAATAAAATATTCAAGGCATTGGTTTTAACGAAAAAACTGGATGAGGATTACTGGATGGAAATTGACGAATTACTGAAAGAATCTCTGGATAAAATCCTTGACAATCAATACCTGCAGAAACTTTGTATTAACAACGGTCTCGATTTTAACTGGTTCCAGTCTCACCGTATTCCAGAAAACATTGAGCAGATCATGAAGGATATAAAAAGTCAGGGGTTTTTGAGATAGAGATTTCAGACATCAGATTTCAGACACGAGACTTTTCTTGGGTTAAGAATAAGATTAGGAAATGTCAATGGTCAATTTTGCGGCGCAAGTGAATGGTGAATTTTTGGAAGATATGAGATTTCAGACATCAGACATGAGACTTTTTTTTAGTTAAGACTAAAATTAGGAAATGTCAATGGTCAATTTTGCTGCGCAAGTGAAATGTGAAACCCTCTTACTCCACAATCCGAAAATCATAAACCCGGATCCCGAAACTCTCAAACACTCTCACTCTCAAACTCTCAAACCCGAATTCAGGTTAAGAAACTTCAATCGTCAATTTTGCTGCGCAAGTGAAATGTGAAACCCTCAAACTCGTAACCCGAATCTCATAAACCCGAATCCCGAAACTCTAAAACGCTCCGACTCTCAAACTCTCAAACACACCAACTCTAAAACTTAAGATATTTTCTGAAGAATAAGGTGGGTTGCATCAGGCTTGTTATCAACGAACTTTCGGGCATTGTCTGACAATCCCTGGAGTTCTTCCTCATTATTGAAAAGAAACAAAACGAAATCTGCTGCTGCGTATTCCTCGGGAAAAGACTTACCGCCTTCTGCTGCAATCAGGTCGTCCGCTTCTGGATTTTTTCTGTAATGATTTCCAAAGATCACAGGTACACCGAATGTTGCTGCTTCCAAAATATTGTGCAGTCCCGCATCATGAAAACCACCTCCCACAACAGCCACATCTGCATACGAATATAATTTTGACAACAAACCGATGCTGTCGATAATTAAAATCTGATATTCAGAAATGAGAAGCTCTGCCTTATTTATTGAGCTGTAGACTAATGCATCAGGGAAAATATTTTTTAAATGGCCCACTCTTTTCAGATCATGAGGAGCAATGATTAATTTTAAATCTGCATTCATTTTTGAAATGGTGGCCGCGATTTTTTCTTCTGCTTGCCACGAACTTCCGAAGACGATCGTCTGACGATCTCCTATAAATTCTGAAATAAAATCCACATGATTATCGCGCATTCTCAGCTGCTTTACCCTGTCGAATCTTGTATCTCCCGTTACCGAAGAATTACTGAGACCAATACTTTTGGCCAATGCAAAGGAAAATTCCGTTTGATGAAAAAACCAGTCTACATTTTTTTTGAGCTGCTTTACAAACCATTTCCCGTAGGAAGTAAAAAACGCCTGTCTCTCATAGAACAAAGCAGAAATCACGTAGATCTTAGCTCCGTGTTGTTTCAGCTCAGCCAAAAGGTGATACCAGTAGTCGTATTTAACGGTGAAAAATAATTCGGGATCAAACTGAGAGATAAATTCTTTTATGGTGCTCTTTTTGTCGAAGGGAAGATAACAGATCACATCTGCGATATGTTTCTTTTTTACCACATTTTCATAGCCTGAAGGGGAAAAGAAGGTCACAAGGATTTTATGAGTCGGAAATTTCTCTTTCAGCTTTTCCAAAACCGGAAGTCCCTGCTCGTATTCACCGAGGCTGGCCGCATGCATCCATATCACTTTATCTGATGGCGAAAACGTAGCTTTTACCTGATCTAAAGACTTCTTTCTTCCTTCAACTCCTTTTTTAGTTTTATCATTAAACAAGGCGAAAACTTTCATTCCGAAAATGAGAAGACTGACAAATATGTTGTATAGGAATGACATCTTAATTATTTTTCAATTTCAATTCGGTCGTTATGGGTAGACGGGCTGGAGATGACAAGAAATTCCACATCATCCTGAGATTCATTGGAAATACAATGTTTTGATTTGGGCTGAACGGAAATACTTTCTCCCGCCTTTACAGAAAACTTTTCATCATTAATATCAAATACCGCTTCTCCTTTTAAAATATAAAAAACCTGTTCTGCCATTTCATGAAAATGCATTTTTTCAGCAGTTCCGGCGGGCATTTTTTCCTGTTTTACGGAAAGATTACGGGAATCATTCAGAACCCAGCTGTCGCAGCCGTTTCCCCAGGTATAATGCGCTGAATGAGTTTTAGAATGTATCATTTGAATATCGCTACAAAAGTAAAAACCAACATCAAACTTCCGATCACCGATAAAATAGCTGTAGATAACGGAACTCTAGGCTTTACGGTTTCATCAAAGGCATATCGGAACATATAATCCTGTCCGTTCATAAAGATCAGCATCACCAATACAAACAGCCACCTTAGAAAAATTTCCATAATCAGGAACTGAGCATATTTATTCTTATCCGTAATATCGACGGGAAGATTGGCTGTTTCCGGATGTCTTAATGCATAGGCAAAAAAACAAAATAAAGCCGTTCCAATGACCGGAGTAAAAAAAGAATATATTTTGCTCCCGAAGTTATCGGCTTTTCCGTCAAAATCGAAATGTACAGGAATTTTTTTAGGAAGGGTTTTGTAATGTTTCAGGGTAAACCACCAGAAAAAAACCACCAATCCGAAATTAAAAATATCAAAGACTGTAAAAATAATATTCTCCATTCCGACTGTATTTAAGGCTAGAGCATGTTTTTAATCACTCTCAGTTTATGCGTATGTTTATTCATTTCTTTGTTAAAGATCCCAGTAGAATCAAGAATGTCTATCCTTACTTTTCCTGAGGCATGAATAATCCTTTGGTTATCCAGCATAATTCCTACATGAATAATTTTCCCCTCCGGATTCTCAAAGAAAGCCAAATCTCCTGGCTGGCTCTCTTCAACAAAAGTTAAAGGCACGCCAACTTCTGCCTGCTGATAAGTATCTCTCGGCAATTTTATATCATGAATTTTATAAACGAGTTGTGTAAAACCTGAGCAGTCCACCGCAAAAAAACTTTTGCCGCCCCACAGATAGGGCACATTAAGGAATTCCTTCGCCGCCAAAGCAATACTTTCACGAAGATCATGACTTCTTCTTGAAGCCACTACCGGAAATTCCACTTCAGATCCTATTGAAAGAAGGGTTTTTCCATCTTTCATCAGTACTGAAGAAAAATCCTCAGTCACTACGGTCACTTTTCTTTTAACCAAATCCTCGTCTGTTACAGATCTCAGCTGTTTGGTATCCATCCATCCTTCATATCCATCATAATGCATTTTTATTTTGGTCCAGTTTTTATTCACTTCCAAAATATCAGCGCTTTCTCCAAACAATATTTCCGTAACCATTTCCGCCTTGTCAGAACCTTCTGCGCGGACCGGTGCTACTGTAACGTTACAAATTCCTTTATTCATAATTTTTTAGATGATAGATTTCAGACAACAGATTTCAGATTTACTGAAGCTTGTCTGATATCTGTTGTCTTGTATCTTGGGTCTTATTTCCTTCTCAGAAAATTCACTCCATCACGCAAAGGTAAAATAAGATTTTCAAAATCGTCGTCTTTTGCGATCAAATCATTCAGTTCTTTGATGATCTGTGTGGATCTCTGTTTTGGATTTTCTTCCAGTACTTTACCGTACCACAAAACATTATCAAACATCACCACGGAACCGGATTTTGTTCTGGGCTTGATGAGTCTGAAATATTCTGCATAATTCTCTTTATCGGCATCTATAAAGATAAAATCAAAAATCTGATCGGTTTCTCTTAAAAACTCTTTGGCATCCTGAAGTTTAAAATCAATCTGTCCCGCGAATTCACTTTCTTCAAAATATTTTTTGGGAAGATAAGCAAGATCTTCATTAACGTCCAGTGTGGTTATTTTCCCGTCTTTGGCCAGTCCTGCTGTCAGACAAAGAGTAGCATATCCTGTAAAAGTTCCTATTTCGAGTACATTTTTAGGCTGAATCATTTGGGAAACAATCGTCAAAAGCCTTCCCTGCTGATATCCGGATATCATATGCGGCTGAGTCGTTTTCTGATAGGTCTCTCTTCTTAGTTTTCTCAGAATTTCAGGTTCTGAGGAAGCATGTGTTTCCAGATACCTGTCCATTTCAGGATTCTGTTCTTCAAAAAAGCTCATAAAATTTTAATTTAAACAAATTTAATCATTTTAAAATTCCTTTTTGAGTTCCTGACTTCTATTCAACATCTCATAAGAAAGGAGAGAAATTAATTCCCTCCTTTTTTTCAGATATATCTGCGGCTCTATTACAAAGCTATACAATACTGACCTGGTGTACCACATACCCAACCCGGACAACAGTCTCTGGTTACACGGCAAATAATCTGTGGGTTGCAATCTCTAATAGCTCCCTGTACTTCTTTCATTTGTCCTCTTGACATTTTTTTTAAATTTTTCATATTTTTTAGTTTAGTATAATTTCCTACTCTTTAAGATTTTCGGACACCTCTATTATTTCTCTTTATAGAGATTTAAATATAAACATTCTTTTAAAATAAATAATAGAATCTATAAAAACTAGTTTTCACTTATTACATCAATAGAAGATCCAGAACACTCATTATTTGAATGAAAGCGTGCATTACCCCCTGTTTTTTTCATTGCAATGGAGAATATTAATGATCTACCAAGTCATTCTTCCGGGAAAACCACGGTGCAAAATACCGGGAAAATACGGATATGTTTGTGTCGAACATAGTTATACATTTGCAGAGAACAAGGGGTAAAAACACTAAGAAAAAAAGGAAATGAATGCAGGGGGAAAACTAAATAACACTGAGAATCAGAAGACCGCAGGGCCATTAGGCAAGGCGGATTCTTCGTCTAAAAAAACTAAGACGCAAATATCCAATTCATTTTTTCAACGAGTTATTTCATTATTGAAAAAAGAAGAATTAATTTGATTAAAAAAATAAATCCCGAATTGCTTCGGGATTTATTTTTATGGGTATGTTGGGTTTGAATTACTTCTTAGGAGTAATATCCATTAATTTCATGAACTCATCCAGCTTAGGCATGATGATGATTTCCGTTCTTCTGTTATCCGCTCTTCCGGAAACACTCATATTCGTTGCTTTAGGATTGTATTCAGAACGTCCACCAGCTGTGATTCTTGCAGGATCTACACCGAACTGTGTCTGAAGAACCTTCGCAATCGCTGTACCTCTCAATGCAGAAAGATCCCAGTTGTCTCTTGGCAGATTAGGAGAACTTAAAGGTGCGTTATCTGTATTTCCTTCAATCAGGACAGAATATTTATCATAATCATTGATCACTTTAGCTACTTTGCCTAATACTTCCTGAGCTGTTGGCTGAATGTTGTAATCTCCTGTCTTATAAAGCATTTTATCAGAAAGTGAGATCATTACCACTCCCTTCAATACTTTCACCTGTACATCATCATCCGCCACATTATCAAGAGATCTCTTAAGCTTATTAGACAGAGCCATATTCAGACTGTCATTTTTAGCATTGTTTGAGATCAGCTGCTTGATATAAGAGTTGGAAGCATTGATTTCTCCCACTAGCTTATCAATATTAGCTGAGCTTTTTCCTGTATTTGAAAGACATGCATCCAAAGATGATTTCAAAGCATCATGCTGGCTCTTTAAAAGATTATTTTCTCCTGACAAGGCAGAATTCTGAGACTTTAAATCCTGGATCTCTCTTTGTCTTTCGCCAATATTTTCAATACACTGCTTGTAGTTTGAACTTAAAGCATCGTACTGTTTTTGGGAGACACATGAGGTTAATCCCAACGCCATTGCAGAAACTGCTAAAATTTTAAAAATCTTCATACGTATCATTTTTAGACGAATCAAAGTTAGGAAAATTCAATTGAACTATATGCATTATCTTTGTAGGAACGAAATTCTCAACAAACGTTTTGGAAAAATTTAGTTTTAAAAATCAGCTTGAAAACCTTGTCCGAAACCCGGAAAATCACCGCTATCTTTTAGCAGTGAGCGGCGGTGCCGATTCTATGGTTCTGGCCTCTCTTTTTCAAGGTTTGGGGCTTGTTTACCAGATTGCCTATGTCAATTATAAGCTCCGTGGTGAGGATTCGGATCTAGATCAGAAAACGGTTCAGGATTTTTGTGAGAAAAATCATATTCCTTTTCATCTGTATGAAGTTTCGGAAAAAGACAAAAAACCGGACAATTCCATTCAGCTTTGGGCCAGGGAACTTCGTTACCGCTTTTTCCGTGAAATTCAGAATCAGGAAGAATTGGAATTTCTGGTTACGGCTCATCATCTGAACGATCAGCTGGAAACTTTTATCATTAATCTTTCCAAAGCTTCAGGAATCGACGGACTGAGTGGCATTCCGGCAGCCAGTAATCATACACTCCGCCCGCTTCTTATTTTTTCAAAAAAAGAAATTTATGACTATGCGGAGGAAAATGGGATTGATTTCCGGGAAGATCTTTCCAATAAAAAAAGTGATTATTTAAGGAATAAAATCAGAAACGAAATCGTTCCCAGGCTTTTAGAAACGAATGATCATTTTCTGGAAAATTTTAAAAGAAGTTCCGTTTATCTAAATCAGACCAAAAATTTTGTTCAAAAGCAGATAGAGGAGATAGAAAATAGCATTTCGACCTTTAACTTAAAAGAAAAAATTATATCAAAAGAAAAGCTAAACAGCGAAAGTGATTTTGTAAAATTTGAGATTCTAAAAAAATACGGCTTTAAAAAGGAAGAAGAGATTAAAAAAATCTTCTCAGCTCAGAGTGGAAGCACTTTTTTTTCTAACGATTATGTATTGATTATCAACAGAAATGAATTAATTTTATCCGGAAAATCTGATAAAAAAGATCGTGAAGAAGAAATTATCCTGATAGAAGATCCGGATCTTTCGGAAAGCCAGATGGAGATCAATCTTGAAAATAAGATTGAAAACATTGAAGGAATCAATAACAGTTTTGAATGGGATCTCGATGCCGAAAAACTTCAATTTCCACTGCGTTTGAGAAAACAACAGGATGGCGATGAGTTTTATCCGACTGGTTTTTCAGGAAAAAAGAAAGTTTCTAAATTTTTTAGGGACGAAAAATTATCTATTTTAGCGAGGCAAAAAATCTGGATCCTGTGCGATGGCAACAACTCCGTACTCGGAATTATACCATTAAGGCAGGACAGACGATATACAAAGGACGGGAAAACGAAAAGTATTCTCAAAATTTTTAATGAAAAGAAAAATGAAATTTAGAAACTGGTTTTTAGTAGTGCTGCTTTTTTTAGCGGCAGGAATTAATGCACAGATCAAGAATCCTGTAAAATTCAAGTTCACCATCAACGATTTGGGGAACAATCAATATGAAGCTGTACTGAATGCTACGATGGAAAGCGGCTGGCATATTTATTCCAAAGACCTTCCTGAAGATACAGGAATCCCTACTGAATATAAAGTTTCGGGGAAAAATATTGAACTGATTGGAAAGTTTACAGAAGTCGGCAAAAAACATGAGGAATTTTCGGAAGCTTTTGGTGGAAAGATTATTTTCTATTCCAATTCAGCCGGGTTTAAACAGAAATTCAAATTAAAAGATCCCACAAAACCGGGTGATGTGACTTCTGAAATTACGTATCAGACGTGTGATGACAGAGTTTGTCTTGCGCCTAATACATTAGAATTCAACCAAAAAATCACTCCGAAAGGAGCTACTGAAGAACCAGCAGAGGAAAAAACCGAAGCTACAAAAGATTCAGTAAAAACAATAGAAACTGTTGCCACAGCTCCTGTGAAAGGAGAAGTAACCGTTACTCAAGCTTCACAATTAGATCCTAAACAGCTAAAAATAGCCACCATTGATTTCCAGAAACCTTTAACGGATTGTGGAACTGCCTCTACAAAAGTGGACGAAAACTACTGGACTTATTTATTCTTAGGATTTGCAGGAGGTTTAATCGCCTTACTGACACCCTGTGTTTTCCCGATGATTCCGCTTACGGTTTCTTTCTTTACAAAAGGAAACAGCAACAAAGCAAAAGGTAAAAGAGATGCGCTGATCTACGGATTTTTCATCCTTTTGATCTTCGTATTATTAAGTGTACCGTTCCACCTGATCGATGGAATCGCAGGAAATATTTTTAACGAAATTTCTACAAGCGTCTGGCTGAATATCGCCTTCTTTATCATATTCATCTTCTTTGCAGGAAGTTTCTTCGGATACTATGATATCACGCTGCCAAGCTCTATCGCCAACAAATCTTCTAAAGCAGAAGAGGCTGGCGGACTTGTTGGTATTTTCTTCATGGCGTTAACGCTGGTTATTGTTTCTTTCTCATGTACCGGCCCTATTCTGGGAGGTTTATTAGGAAGTGCAGTGACAGGATCTTCCAATGTTCCTATGCTTCTTACCTTTGCACTGGCAGGATTCGGATTGGCATGGGCTATTGTTTTTGGATTGCTGGCTTTATTCCCACAGGCTTTAAAGAGTCTTCCAAAATCAGGAGGATGGATGAATACCGTGAAAGTGGTTCTTGGATTTGTAGAACTGGCTTTGGCTTTAAAATTCTTATCTAAAGCTGACCTGGTTTCCAAAACATTCTTATTAAAAAGAGAACTTTTCATAGCCATCTGGATCATTATTGCAATTGGACTGGCTTTATATTTATTCGGAATTATAAGATTCCCGCACGATGATAAAAAACCTAAAATTTCTATTACAAGAAAGATATTGGGAGCATTGGGAATCGGTTTTGTGATTTATCTTATTCAGGGATTAATTCCTGCTGAGCGTCCAAAACTTCAGCTATTAAGTGGTATTTTGCCTCCACTGAATGTAAGCTATTTACATGATGAAAAAGACGGGATCCTCGGGATGCACCCTGAACATGATTTCTTTAAAGCCATTGAACTTGCTAAAAAGGAAAACAAACCGATCCTCATCGACTTTACCGGCTACGGCTGTGAAAACTGCAGAAAGATGGAGGAATTCGTCTGGAGCGAACCGGACATCTTACCGATCCTTCAGAATGATGTGGTACTCGCCTCTTTATATGTAGATGACAAGGAAGAGCTTCCGGAAGATCAGAAAACCAAAATTGATCTTGGTGACGGACAGATCAAAAAAGTAAAAACGATTGGTGACCGATGGAGCTTATTCCAGCAGGTGAATTTCAACAATAATTCCCAGCCACACTACGTTCTGATAACACCGGACGGAAAAGTGATCAATACACCGGTATCCGGATATATGCCGAAAGAAGATTTCAAAAAATTCTTAGAATGCGGCGTTAATTATTACAAAACAGCAAAGTAAGCTTACTTTACCTATCATAAAGCCTTATCAATTCATTTTGGTAAGGCTTTTTTGTACACTTATTAGAAGAATATCTACACTTACTAATTGATTTGAGAACATTTCCTTTTTTTTATTAAATTACACCCTGAGTCACCCAATTACAATTACATATGAAATATTTTAAATTTACTTTTTTATTTTCCCTTACCATTTACTCCTTTCTGCCGGCACAGACCGCCCCTGCTATACAATGGCAGAAATCACTGGGTGGAAGTCATGGGGATCAGGCAAAATCTGTTCAGCAAACTTCTGATGGAGGATATATCGTTGCCGGATGGTCTAATTCTACCGATGGTGATGCTACAGAAAATCATGGAGATTCCGATTATTGGATTGTAAAACTGGATGTTTCAGGAACTATACAATGGCAAAAATCATTGGGTGGAACTTCTTACGACAGCGCCAATTCAATTCAACAGACCGCCGACGGAGGATATATTGTTGCCGGTGAATCTTATTCTACCGATGGAGATGTTACCGGAAATCATGGGAATTCTGATTACTGGCTCGTAAAAGTAGATGCCTCAGGAGTTATACAATGGCAAAAATCATTGGGTGGGAGTAATCAGGATACTGCAAATTCTGTCCAACAAACTTCAGACGGAGGGTACATTGTTGCCGGTGAATCTTATTCTACCAACGGAGATGTTATAGGAAACCATGGAATTTCCGATTACTGGATTGTAAAATTAGACGCCTCAGGAACTATGCAATGGCAGAAGTCACTGGGTGGAACTTCTTATGAAGGAGCCAATTCAATCCAACAGACTTCTGACGGAGGATATATTATGGCAGGTACAGGCAGTTCTACTAATGGAGACATTAGTATAAATTATGGAAACGGAGATTTTTGGATCGTAAAACTAGATACCTCAGGAGCTATACAATGGCAGAAATCATTGCTGGGCAATCTTGCTGATACTGCAACGTCTATCCAGCAAACATCAGATGGAGGATACATTGTTGCCGGTATGTCTAATTCTACAAACTCTGAAATGCCGCTAATGTTTGGAACATCTAATTATTGTGTGGCAAAATTAGATTCTAACGGAAATACATTATGGCAAAGATATTTTGGGGGCAGCGGTGAAGATCACCCCCTTTCTACCCAACAAACTTCTGACGGAGGATATATCGTCGCCGGGAGAACTGGTTCTGTAGACGGAGATGTTACAGGAAATCATGGAAATTTCGATTGCTGGATCGTAAAATTAGATACCTCAGGATTCATACAATGGCAGAAACCATTGGGAGGGAGTTCTTTTGATGAAACAAATTCTATTCAGCAGACAGCTGATGGGGGATATATCCTCGCAGGTATGGTTTTTTCTTCAGACGGAAACATTACAGGGTACCATGGAGAAAGTGACGCCTGGATCGTCAAGTTAAGCGCCAACCAATTAAACACGGCAGAAATTCAACTTATTAATAAGCCTCTTATGTATCCTAATCCGGCAAAAGATATGATTTATCTGGATCATCTTCCCGGAGAAACAGTTGTACATATTACCGATATGTCCGGAAGAAATTTATTGAGTCAAAAATACAATGAGAAAAAGGTCAGCATCCCTGCTTCCCAACTCACCAATGGCGTGTATCTTATTCAGGTTCAGTCTCAAGGAAAAATTATTTTATCAGACAAACTGATGATAAAGAAATAATACACAAACCCTTAAACTATCACAAAACATTATGAATTTAAACAACCATTAATAATTTTAATGTTAAATTATAATTGATTTTTAATTTTTTATATCATTTAATTAATTTAGGTACAAACTTTGCATCGATTCCTCCGAATCACGATGAATTCTAGACGCTTCATCAAGTACCGTTTAACATTTAAAATTATGAATTATGGCTGAAGTAATTGCACAAGAAAAGCAGGGCGGCAAGCAAAAGAAAAAATTAATCCGGGTGGATATGACCCCAATGGTAGATCTGGGATTCCTGCTGATCACCTTCTTTATGTTCACTACCAATTTTACAAAACCCAATGTAATGGATTTGGGACTTCCTGCAAAAGGAACCCCTCCAAGTGGACCTGTTGTTATGAATCAAAAAAACCAGGTTACTTTTATTTTAGGAAAAGACAACAGGGTATTTTATCACCAGAGTAATGCGACCGATTTAAATTCCAATAACTTAAAAGAGACGGATTTCAGCGGCGTAAAAATCTCTAAAATCATTTCCGAAGCTTACAAAAATGCTCCCACACCGGAAAATTTCACAGTGATTGTAAAGCCAACGGATGAAGCCAACTATAAAAATTTCGTAGATATTCTCGACAATATTGCGATCTCTAAAAAAGAAAGATATGGCATCACCGACATAAAACCTTGGGAAAAGAAAGTTTATACTGAATTAACGCAATAAGACAGAAGAGCATTTTTTAAATGCTCTTTTTTTATTTACATTTGAAGAAACAACTAATTTCAGACTGATATTATCTGCTGAAATCTTTTTAACTGTTATAAAATTGAAGATCATGCTGAATTTTGAAAGAAAAGGAAACGGGAAAGAAACTCTGGTGCTGCTTCACGGCTTTATGGAAAACCTTTCTATCTGGAGTGATATGGAACCTCATCTTTCCGATCAATTTTCACTGTTGAAAATAGACCTTCCCGGCCACGGCCAATCTGATATTCTGGCCGAAGTTCACACCATGGAACTGATGGCTGATGAAGTGAAAAAAGTTTTGGATTATGAAAAGCTAAGCAAAGTACATTTGTTGGGACATTCCATGGGCGGCTATACCTCACTGGCTTTTGCAGAGAAATATCCTCAGATTCTTAAAAGCCTTACCCTATTCTTCTCGACGTATTTCGCCGATGATGAGGAGAAAAAACAGCAGCGGATCAAAAGCTACAGAATCATCAAAGACGCTTTTACCCATTATGCCAAGGCCGGCATTCCCAACCTTTTCAATCCCAATGAAAAAGATATTCTGGAAGGGAAAATTGAAATTGCTCTGGCTATGGCCCTTTCTACAAACAACATGGGCGCTCTTGCCTGTGTCAAAGGTATGGTGGAAAGAACAGACAAAAAGCAGGTCATGGAAAATCTTGAAGCGAAAATTCTGGTTTTGGCCGGAAAACACGACAATGCTGTAAAAACAGATATGATGATCAAACATCTTCCTGACAGAACCAATGTAAAGTCCTACATTCTGGACTGCGGACACAACGGACATTGGGAAAAACCGGGCATCTGCGCAGAAATTATTAACACGGAACTTCTTCACAATCTTCCCAAAAAGCTGGTGCTGTAGAAAACCCTTCAAATACAGGTCTTAAGCCCTGCATATCAAATTTTCTTGTATCTTAGTAAGGATTAATTATTTCAATGGGTTTATTCTCGTTCAAAAAAAAGAAACCGCCGGTCATCGGCCTTACGCTTTCCGGAGGAGGAATGCGAGGAATTGCTCATATTGCGGTACTGAAAGCACTGGAAGAATACAATCTGAAACCTCAAATCATTTCAGGAACCAGCGCCGGCTCTATTGTCGGAGCTTTTTACTCCTTTGGAAAATCACCGGACGAGATGATGGAGATCGTAAGAAATACCACTTTCTTCTCGAGATCCTATCTGAAGCTTTCTAAAAACGGTATTTTCAGCTCAAATTTCATTTTAAAACTGTTCAATGATCATTTTCCCGAGAATGACTTTAAGATTTTAAAAATCCCTGTTTACGTTACGGCTACCGAGATGACTCATGGTATTGTAGACTTTTTTTCTGAAGGAGAACTTTTTGGCCCTTTGCTGGCTTCGTCCAGTGTTCCATTTATTTTGCCACCCGTAAGAATAGGTGAAAAAATATATGTGGATGGCGGTGTTCTAGACAACCTTCCTATCGAACCGATTATTGACAAATGTGATTTTTTAATTGCTTCCCATGTCAATTCCATAAGCTATGACGAACTGAAAAAGATGAGCCTGATGAAGGAGTTTGACAGAATTCTCCATTTAGCCATCGCCAAATCGGTGTACTCCAAAGTCAAGTCCTGTGATATTTTTTTAGATCCTCCCAAAATGACAAAATTCAGCCTGTTCAGCAAGAAAAATCTGGACATTATGTTTCAGGAAGTTTATGAATATACCTGCAAGGAGCTGGAAGAAAAAGGATATAAAAAAGGCTCCCAAATTGAGAGCCTCTAATTATCTGATTATTAAAAAAGTTATTCTTTGATTACTTTAAAGGTCTGCTCAGAATCTGCTGTTTTCACTTTTACAACATACACCCCTGAATTCAGATCATTCGTCTGAATGACAGAAACATTGTCCTTCACAGATTTTACCAGTCTTCCTTCAGCAGAATAGAAATTCACTTCCGTTACTTTTCTGTCCACCGCTGAAATATTTAAGACATCTTTCATTGGATTAGGATATACTGATAATTTTGCTTTAGCATTCGTTTCGTTTACTTCTAACGATCCGGCAGGAACGATCGTGATACTGTAATCTTCAGCCTGTCCGTAAGCCGCTGTTCCCGTAGTGGCAGCAAGCGTTGTACCGGAAGAATAACATGGGCTTAAATAAGCTGTGGCACCATAGGTCTTTTTCACTCTCATTCTTGTTTTCCCTAAGGTAGCTGTTGCCGGAACCACAATATTTCCGGTTGCCGTTTTCGTATCAATACCTGTAGAATTTACTAGTGATACTATCGTTGCCGCTGTTCCGAAAAATGCTTCTCCCGTATCTACGAAATCACCATCCTGATTCCAGTCTATATAGACAATAAATCTGTTAGAATTATTTCCATCCGTATTCCCTTTGAAAGTTATAGGATAGGTTCCACCCTGTTCCACTGATACATTTTTATTGATAAAATTTTCATGGGTTGGGCTGGTTAATATTTCTGAAGAAGTATTCGTCATATTTCTTAACTGAACAGACGTAATAGGCTCTACGCCATCGGTAAACAGAAGGTTTCCGAAGCAATAAGGCGCAAATGAATCTCCGGTTGTGAAACTGGAAGTCTGGCATCCTACCGCCACACCTGCTGCGTTTTTAGCAACCACTTTCCAATAATAGGTAGCATTTCCTTGCAATGTTGTAAAATCAGCAAATAAATAATTGCTTGCCACCAGCGTTGTAGGATTCGGATTGGTATCCAGATACAAATCATAACTATCAACTTTGGCTCCTGCAGCTGGTGCAGTCCATGTTAATGTTACAGCATTTGGATTTACTCCTGTTGCACCATTACTTGGCGCCGTTAAAGCAGTAACACAACTAGGAGCTACTGTAGGTGCAGTATCATTACCTATACTATCAAACAACAATCTAAACATATCCGGAGAAGTAGCCTGAAAACCTACATACACGGTTTGTCCCACATAAGCGGAAAGGTCTACAGAAAAGAAGGTCCATTTATTAGGAGCCGGTGCTACAGGGGTAAGTACCGTTGTAAAGGCAGCGGCAGTAGCTGTTGTTGTAGATAATTTAACCGCATAACTTTCTACGTAATTAGGATCCTGATTCTTCACAAAATAGGTAATCCTGTCATTAACACCAGCTACTACGGTTATAGCAGGTGTTACTAAATAATCATCATGTGCTGCAGTACTGTAGTTAATCTGCGCTGCATTCGGTAGTGAGTACACACTTCGCGGAGCACCGGGGCCAAAAATAAACCCATTGGCGTCTCCTCCGTTAATTACACTCCATCCCGCAGGAGTGGTAGTACCTGCATCAAAGTTTTGAGAAAATTGCGCACTGGCCAGAACAGGCAATGCAAACAAAAACGTAAGTAATTTTGTTTTCATAAAATAATTTGGTTTTTCATTAATTCACTGCCTAAAGTACAATAAATACATAAATAAAACAAACTATTCTACAGAACTTTATGAAATTAATTACGGTTTTTCAATAAAACGTTTAAAATCTTCAATCGTACTTACCAAAGATCCGGAAGATTTTCCACCTGCTGCATTGATATGTCCACCTCCGTTAAAGTACTTTCTGGAAAACTGATTTACGTCTACATCATCTTTACTTCTGAAAGAAATTTTGATAAAATCATCATAAAGATCTTCCATAAAGAAAGCGGCCATTTTCACGCCGGCAATGCTCAGTCCGTAATTCACGAAACCTTCTGTATCTCCTTTCTGGAAACCGTATTCCTTAAGTTCGTTTCTGGTTAGAGACAATACAGCAACCTTACCGTCATTCACCACTTCTATTCTTCCCAGTACGAGAGCAAGAAGATGAAGACGGGAAACGGTATTCGTATCCCAGGTATTTGAAGTGATCACAGAAGGATCAGCTCCTTTTTCAATTAAATTAGCAATAATCCTGTGGGTAGTCGCACTTGTAGAACGGAAACGGAAACCGCCGGTATCGGTCATAATCCCAGTATAAAGACATTCTGCCATATCCTGATCAACCAATGTTTCATCTCCCATGGCTTCAATAAAATGATAAATCATCTGGGAAGTCGCAGGAATTACGGTGTCAGAATAAACAAAATCAAACTCCTCAGGTTGCTGATGGTGGTCGATAAGAATTTTCTTAGCTTTTGCTTTCGTCAGCCATTCTCCTAAAATACCGATTCTTGAAGGGGCATTGAAATCAAGACAGAAGATGACATCCGCACCGCTGATCAGCTCAAATGCATATTTCCTTTTATATTCTCCGATGATTACCTTTTTGGATTCCGGCATCCATTTCAGAAATTTTGGAAAATCATTCGGTACAATCACTTCCGCAGGAATTCCTTTTGCTCTTAAATAATGCTTCAGTCCCAAACTGGAACCTATAGCATCTCCGTCCGGATTGTAATGAGTAAGGATAACTATCTTGCTTTCAGGCGTAAGTAATGCGTTGATATCTAAAAGTTCTGTTGGTGTAAACATCGTGTGCTTATTTTTCTTTAAATTTGAGTTTTCAAAGATAGAGCTTTTAAATAAATCATCTCAATGTAATTTCTATAGCCGGATTTCTTTTCTATCTCGGGGTTTATGAATAAAGGGATCAAAAACATTTCAAATAATTTCCAAAAAAAGATAAGGAAAATTTGTAACTTTTAAAAATTTCTATATCTTTGCAACCTGAAAATTAATAGATTAATTACGATTTAAATATATAGTAATGAGTAAAAGAACATTCCAGCCATCAGAAAGAAAGAAAAGAAACAAACACGGTTTCAGAGAAAGAATGTCTACGCCAAACGGTAGAAGAGTTTTGGCAGCAAGAAGAGCTAAAGGCAGAAAGAGTTTAACTGTTAGTGCTGCGCGCGCTAAGAGATAATATCTCGAATATCATATACAGATCATGCTTGAAAAGAAGTTTTTCAGGCATTTTTTGTTGTTAAAATTTCCTAAAGTTTAGGTTTTTTAAGCTTCTTTTTTCTATTTTTAAGATCTGAAAAAATATTTTAGAAATAGCACCATAAAATTGAATTATGCCGCATACAAATATCTCCGGAGATAATATTATAAGCTTACAGAACGCAAAGATTGCGCAAAAAAACTTTACCGTCCTTTCTGATGTTAATCTTAACATTAAAAAAGGAAGATTCTGCTACCTTATCGGAAAGACAGGTTCCGGAAAAAGCTCATTGCTAAAGACGCTTTACGGACACATTCCGTTGGCATCCGGGCATGGCGCTGTGGTAGGTTTTGAGCTTGCCAAACTGAAGCCTTCAGACATTCCAAACTTAAGAAGAAAACTAGGAATCGTATTCCAGGATTTCCAGCTGCTTTCGGACAGAACCGTTGAAAAAAACTTAAAATTCGTTCTTGAAGCTACAGGATGGAATGATAAGATAAAAATGGAAGACCGTATCAACGAAGTTTTAGGAAGCGTTAATATGAAAAGCAAAAAGCACAAAATGCCGCATGAACTTTCAGGTGGTGAGCAACAGCGTGTAGCGATTGCCAGAGCTTTACTGAATCATCCTGACCTTATCCTTGCCGATGAACCTACAGGAAACCTTGACCCGGAAACATCCAACGAAATCATGACTCTTCTGAAGCAGGTAGCTCTTGAAAACGGAGCCGCTGTAGTAATGGCTACCCATGACTACCATATGATCCAAAACTTCCCTGGAGAAGCGATCAGATGTGAGGACGGAAAAGTTTCTGTACTGGATACGGCTGAGTTATTTGAATAAGATTAAAGAATGAAGAGATTGAAAAATGAAGGCATTTAGATAAGACCAAACTGCCACCATCTAACTTCTAATCTCTAGCTTCTAACCTCTATTTTTTAAAGACATGAAACTCCTTTGTGAGTTCAATATATGAGTCCGAGTATTGTCTCGGACTTTTTTCTATCACAAAATCAGACTTTTCCACAGGAAATTCTGTCAAGGAAAATTCAAGAACTAATCTTTTCGTTTTAGAATTTTCTATTCCTTTGATATTGACTTTGCGCTTTAGAAACAAACGATTTTCAGAAGCCGTTTCTATAAAACCATCACCAGCTTCAGCAGGAATAATAACCGATAAGATCCCATGATCAGCCAGAAGTTTTACAGAAGCCATAATGAGCTGCTGGAAATTTAATTCTATCGTCTGCCGGGCAATTTTATCTTTATCAGATCCGGATTCTTCAAAATAGGGTGGATTTGAAACAATCAGATCAAATTTATTTTCTGTTTCAAAAGTCTTAAGATCCTGATGAATATTTTTCAGTCTTGCTTGAAAAGGAGAATGTTCAAAATTCGTTCTGGTAAGTGAAACTGCCTCTTCATTAATATCCAGACCAAGAAAAGATGCATGAGTATTTCTTTGCGCAAGCATTAATGAAATCAGACCGGTTCCGGTTCCTATTTCCAAAACCTCCGATGCATTTTCAACATCGGCCAAAGCACCCAACAATACGCCGTCTGTTCCTACACGGAAGACGTTTTTTGACTGTTGAATTTCGAAATGTTTAAATGTAAAAGGTTTCACTATAAATTCGTAGGCAGTGTAATGGTAAATGTAGATCCCTTCCCTACTTCAGACTTCACCGCGATCTCTCCTTTATAATCCTCGATCATCTTTCTGACCATCGAGAGACCAAGTCCCATCCCGCTGTTTTTAGACGTAAAATTAGGTTCAAATATCCTTTCGTACATATTATCAGGAATTCCTACCCCATTATCCTGCACAGAGATCATTACCCTTCTCTGATGCTGTTCCACATCCACATTGATGATGAGCTTACGTTCATCACTCTGAGCCTGCTTAGCGTTGGTTACAAGATTAGTAATGATCCTTGAAAGGTAGATCCTATCCATATTGATCATGATATTTCCTTTATTGGAATGCATAAAGATACTGTCATCATTGAAAACGCGCAGAATATCTTCCACTTCCGTATTTAGATTAATGACTTCATTATTTTTTTCAGGAAGCTTGGCAAATTCTGAGAAAGCTGAAGCCACAGTAGCAATCAGGTCGATCTGATCTACCATTGTTTTGCTCATTTGTTTTACCCTTTCTCTGATATTCGGATCTTCCGGATCAAATTTTCTTTCAAAGTTCTGGATGGTAAGTTTCATCGGCGTAAGAGGATTTTTCACTTCATGAGCCACTTGTTTTGCCATTTCTCTCCAGGCTTCTTCAGATGCTTTGAAACGCAGCCTTTCTTTCTGGTCCTGAATCTGCAGAATCATCCTGTTATAAGCTCTTGCAAGGGCATTAAGCTCATCATTTTTATAATATCTGATAGGACGCATCTCATTTTCAAATAATGTAATACGTGTGATCATATCAGAAAATTTCGTAATATTTTTCGCTAAGCTGTTTGAGGTTACCCAGCTTATCCAGATACTGAAAAGGATAAGGAAAATATCTACCAATAAAATGTATTTGATATACTGGTGAAGAACATCCAGATAGGCAGATTCATTATGATACAAAGGAATATATATAATTCCTATTGGCTCCAGTTCATTGTTTTTTAAGAGGAGATATGACGAAGTTCGTCCGGCATCTTTTTTCTTATCATACCCTTTGATATCCACTCTGGAATCGGTAGAGAGAATTTTATTGACGATATTGATAGGAATCGTTTTCTGATCAATAAGGCTTTCGTCTTTATTGGACAGAAGGTAATTCCCTTTCAGATCATAGATCACAATATCATGCTGGTTGATGTCCGCTATCTCAAAAATTTTATTTCCCAATACCATCGGCAGGTCTTCCGTCTCTACAAGAGTCCGGCTTACTGCATAATCAAGGTATCTCATCACGGCGTTAGTCTTTTCCTGCATATCAATATTGCTTTGCTGCAGAGAATTATTCCTTAAGACAAAATAGGGAACGAGCGATGTAGCGACAACACTTAAAAAACAAACGAGCAGGAATCCGAAAAACACCCGGTTCCTTAAACTGTATCCTTTGTATTTATTTATCGGCATCCTACTTTTTAATTAACCTAGCAATATACTTACCAATGATGTCAAATTCTAAATTAACCTGATCTCCGATTTTAAGATGCTGCATATTGGTAAACTCCCAGGTGTAAGGAATGATAGCCACAGAAAACTGAGTATCTTCACTTTTTGCAACGGTCAGACTGATTCCGTTTACTGTAATAGAACCTTGTGGAACCGTTACAAAACTACCGTTATCTTCATATTTAATGGTAATAAAATAGCTTCCGTCCTTATTTTCGATTCCTGCTACTTCTCCGGTTTTATCCACGTGGCCCTGTACAATATGTCCATCCAGTCTTCCATCCATCTTCATGCATCGCTCAAGATTCACAACTGTACCTACATCCCATTTTCCAAGATTGGTTTTTTCTAATGTTTCATTGATCGCTGTTACGACGTATTGATCATCTTTAATCTCAACAACCGTCAGGCAGCACCCGTTATGAGCAAGGCTCTGGTCTATTTTCAATTCGCTGGTAAAAGGACATGTTAGGGTGAAATCTATGTTGCTTCCTTTTTCTTCAATCTTTTCAATAACGCCAACTGCTTCAATAATTCCTGTGAACATATTATTTTTTGCTAAATTTGTAAATTATAATCTTCAAAGATAATCAAAATGAGCCCAAAAAACCATAAAGTACGAGTAGGAATTTCAATAGGTGATTTTAACGGCATCGGTCCGGAGATCATCATGAAGTCCCTGACAGACAAAACCATTACGGATTTTTTCACTCCGGTGATTTTTGGCTCGGGAAAGTTATTTACCTTCCAGAAAAACATTTTCAAGCTGAATATCAATTTCAACTACGTGAATGAAGCATCACAGGCCCAGCCAGGGAAACTCAACATGGTCAACCTGACCAAGGATAATGTGAATGTAGAATTGGGTGTTCCGACGGAAGAATCCACCAAAATGGCTATCGAATCTTTAGAACTAGCGACTGAAGCTTTAATGAAAGGAGACATCGATGTACTGGTGACAGCGCCTATCAACAAAGATGAAATGGTGAAAATGGGCTTTAAACATGCTGGACACACTGGCTATTTTGAAGAGAAGTTCAGTAAAAAAGGACTGATGTTCTTAGTTACAGAAGATCTGAAAGTAGCAGTTTCTACCCACCATATTCCGATTGCCAACGTAGCAGAAAATATTTCCAAAGAAAAAATAAAAAAACAGATCAGAGCCCTGAATCAGACATTGATCGAGGATTTCTGTGTACAGAAACCAAAAATTGCAGTATTAGGATTGAATCCTCATGCAGGAGACGGTGGTGTGATCGGAAAAGAAGAGATCGAAATTATAGAACCGGCTATCAAAGAACTTTCTGATAACGGAATACTGGCTTTCGGACCTTATCCCGCAGACAGCTTTTTCCAGCCGAATAAGTACAGAAATTTCGATGCAGTTTTGGCGATGTACCACGATCAGGGACTGGCACCGTTCAAAACTTTAGCCTACGAAGAAGGCGTGAATTACACAGCGGGACTTCCTTTTATCAGGACCTCTCCGGACCATGGAGTGGCGTATGATATCGCAGGAAAAAACATCGCTGATGAACAGAGTTTTACAGAAGCGATTTTCACTGCTATTAAAATATTTAAGAACAGAAGCGAATATAACGATCTGATGGCCAATCGTATGCAACCAAGAAAAATGGTTGTAGACAATGGAGTGGATGAAGATCTTCCTGATGAAAATGAAGGATAATTCGTAAAAACAAATTTTAAATTAATTTGTTATGGATTTTATTTGTTATTATAAAAAAATTGCATATTTTTGCACACTCATTTTATGGACAAGTTAAGAAACTATGACGTAAGCTTTTCCGGACTCAAAAACGGGAAGCACGTGTTCAAATTTGAGATAGATAAATCGTTCTTTCAATTATTTGACACTGAACAGGAATTTACAAATCCTAAAATCGCAGCTGATGTTTTCTTTGAGAAGCACACTACATTTTTAGAATTTGAGATCAAAGTACACGGGACAGTAGAACTCATTTGTGATCTCACGAATGATGATTTCGACTATCCTATTGAAAACGAGGTCAGAATTTTAGTGAATTTTGGTGAAGAATATGACGACAGCAATGAAGACGTCATTACCATCCCTACTTCAGATCACGCATTCAATGTAGCACAGCTGGTCTATGAAAGTGTAACGCTTTCTATACCGATGAAAAAAGTTTCACCGAATATAAGCGATGAAGATCTGGAAATTCTGAATAGGTTCAGTCCGAAAGATATTGAGGAACCCGAAGAGGAAGAACATGAGAGCGACCCGAGATGGGAAGCACTGAGAAAGTTAAAAGACAATAATTAAATAAAAAATAATTTAAATATGATGAGATGATGAATCTCATCGCTCATCAATTAAAAAAGTTATTCAAAATGGCACATCCTAAGAGAAGACAGTCGTCCACAAGAAGAGATAAAAGAAGAACTCACTATAAAGCAGTAGTTCCTCAATTAGCTAAAGATGCAACAACTGGTGAACTTCACCTTTACCACAGAGCTCACTGGCATGAAGGAAAACTTTACTACAGAGGTAAAGTAGTATTGGAAAAAGAAGTAGCAACTACAGAAGAAAACTAAGAGTCGCTTTTCATTGAAAAAGCCTCATTTTAATACAAAAACCGCCCGATTTTGATAAAATCGGGCGGTTTTTTGTTGTTTTTTATGTTTTTTTGGTATCTTTGAACCAAAATCAAATATCAAATTTATGGACATTAAAGACATACAGAATCTTATCAAGTTTGTATCTAAGGCTGAAGTTTCAGAAGTGAAGTACAAAACTAAAGATTTCGAGATCACTATTAAAACTCCATTAGCCGGTAGCGACGCGGTTTATGCACAGCCAGCAGTATACCACACCGCTCCTCAGGCGGCAGCTCCTGTTCATGCAGCAGCTCCTGCAGCAGCACCAGCTGAAAAAGCTGAAGCAGCATCTGATGACAGTAAATATGTCGTTATCAAATCTCCAATGATTGGTACTTTCTACAGAAAGCCATCTCCGGATAAAGATGTATTTGTAAATGTAGGTGACGAAGTTTCCGTAGGAAAAGTAGTTTGTGTAATCGAAGCAATGAAGTTATTCAACCAGATCGATTCTGAGATCAGCGGAAAAATCGTGAAAATTTTGGTAGATGATGCTACTCCGGTAGAATACGATCAGCCTTTATTCTTAGTAGATCCATCTTAATTAAGAAGTTAGATGTTAGACATTAGATGTTAGACTCAATTCTGCATTCAAAATAACATTATCTAATTTTCAAATTATCTAATTTTCAAATTGAAGAAGATGTTCAAAAAAATATTAATAGCCAATCGTGGCGAAATTGCAATGCGTATTCTACGTACGTGCAAAGAAATGGGGATCAAAACCGTTGCGGTATACTCTACAGCAGACAAAGACAGTCTTCACGTAAGATTTGCTGACGAAGCCGTATGTATCGGTCCTCCTATGAGCAAAGACTCATACCTTAAAATCCCTAATATTATTGCAGCAGCAGAGATTACGAATGCTGACGCTATCCACCCGGGTTACGGATTCCTTTCTGAAAATGCTAATTTCTCAGGAATATGCCAGAAAAACAACATCAAGTTCATTGGTGCTTCTCCTGAGCAGATCGAAAAAATGGGGGATAAAGCCAATGCTAAGGCGACGATGAAAGCTGCCGGAGTACCATGTGTACCTGGTTCTGACGGACTGATTGACTCTTACGAGCACGCTATAAAAGTAGCTGAAGAAACAGGATATCCAGTAATGATCAAAGCTACCGCCGGTGGTGGTGGAAAAGGGATGAGAGCTGTATGGAAAGCTGAAGACCTTAAAGATCATTGGGAATCTGCTATTCAGGAAGCTGTGGCTGCCTTCGGAAACGGAGGAATGTACATGGAAAAACTGATTGAAGAGCCAAGACACATTGAGATTCAGGTGGCTGGTGACCAATATGGAAAAGCATGTCACCTTTCTGAAAGAGACTGTTCTGTACAGAGAAGAAATCAAAAACTGACTGAAGAAACACCATCTCCTTTCATGACTGACGAGCTTCGTGAGAAAATGGGGGCTGCTGCTGTAAAAGCTGCTGAATTCATTGGGTATGAAGGGGTAGGTACTATCGAATTCCTTGTAGACAAGCACAGAAATTTCTATTTCATGGAAATGAATACAAGAATCCAGGTAGAGCATCCTATTACTGAGCAGGTGATTGATTATGACCTGATCAGAGAGCAGATCCTTCTTGCTGCGGGAACGCCTATTTCAGGAATCAATTATTACCCGAAACTGCACTCTATCGAATGTAGAATCAATGCTGAGGATCCTTACGCAGACTTCAGACCATCTCCCGGTAAAATCACAGGATTAAACATTCCTGGTGGACACGGAATCAGAGTAGATACTCACGTTTACTCAGGATATACTATTCCTTCCAACTATGACTCGATGATTGCTAAGCTTATCACTACGGCTCAAACCCGTGAGGAAGCTATTGCTAAAATGCGACGTGCACTGGAAGAATTCTATATTGAAGGTGTGAAAACTACCATTCCTTTCCACAGACAACTGATGGATAATGAAGATTATCTTGCAGGAAACTATACTACAAAATTCATGGAAGATTTTGTAATGGATAGAAAATATGATAATCACTAAGATTATTTTATATATAAATTTTAAACTGCCTCAAATTGAGGCAGTTTTTTTATTATCCGATCTTTGGAAATTTTAATTCTCATCCAATATTTACACCTTTTCATTTTCGAACTCACCCAATCCCCCTGTCCATCGGAAGTTCACAAATGCTTAATATTAAAATCCATAAACAACTGATTTCCAATAAACAATTCACCTAACACTTGTTAGTCGCAGAATTACGACACTTTTTAAAATTTCTTCAAAAACTTTTTTGTGATAATATAATTACTTCTATTTTTGGTGACATAAGATAACAAACCACACAATATTAACAATTAAAATTTACTTATCATGGCAGAAAGAAATTCAAGAGGAATTTTAAAATTCAACGGCGGTGAAGGACAAAAGTTATTAAAACTTAACTACAGTGTATCCCGTTCTACAGATGTATCAGGAAGAGTAGCATCAGATCCTTCCAATGCATTGATCAAAATCACAGTAGAAGCTACTGAAAAATCAGACGTTCTGGAAAGTCTTCTTAACGGAAAGTACAAGCCTACAACTGGAGAAGTAACATTCAACAAATCTCACGAAGAAGGAACATTGACTACTTTGAAGTGGGAGAACGGATATGTGATCCAGCACGAAGTAGATTTCGATGCGGTAGATGAAAACAGCATGTACATCAGCTTTGTAATCAGCGCAGAACAAATCGATCTTGGAACTTCTTCTTACAAAGGAGAGTGGCCTTCATCTTAAGCATGTAATTTCCTACATCAAAAGAAACAACAGACAGAATGGTAGACCCGGCGAAAGGGATGCTATTCTGTCTTTTTTGACTGTACTTATTCCTTTTACAGCTAAAGATGATTTGGGATTTACATTTTAAAGCTTTAAACTTACAACAAAGTGCGAAATCATTCCTTCGAACTTATTCTTCCCCATGACTTTTGGGTGTCACACAGAATAATAATCTCGAAGAAGCTCGCACTTAGAAATGTAAATAATACAGGTAAAAATGCAATAAGGATGTCTACAGTTCATATGGTTAAAAATATTTTCAGATATCTTTTTATTTTGGGAGCTGCATGGTTTCTCATTCATTCTGTTTACATCATTACAGACGGATTAACGGACAACAGGAAAAACGCTGATTTAGCAGTTGTATTTGGTAATACAGTGAATAAAGATGGAACCTTATCCCCAAGATTAAAAGCCAGACTGGACAAAGCAATTGAATTGTATCGGGATCATCGGGTAAAAGAAGTTTTAGTAAGTGGAGGTTTTGGTAAAGAAGGATATTGGGAAGGAAGCGAAATGAAAAAATATTTGGTGGAAAATAAAATTCCTTCTGAAAACATTATCACAGACAATTACGGAGATAATACTGAAAAAACGGTCATTAATTCCATAAAAACAGCTGACAGTTTACATTATAAAAGCATTGTCTCAGTTTCTCAGTATTATCACCAAACACGTATTAAAAAATTATTTAAAAAACATTATTTTAATAACGTATCAAGCTCCAGTCCTAAGTATTTTGAAGCCAGAGATGTATACTCAGTTTTTAGAGAATTTTTCGCATATTATTTATAAAACGAAGCCAAAATAAAAGAAAAAGATAAAAAGTATTTTTATATAGTAGTTCAGTACAACAGCCTCCGATAACTCAGGTTTTAAAAATCTCAGATGGGCCATTCAATGATGAGAGTTCGTATCAAATGCTCCTCAGGTAACCGAAGAAGAAATTTTCATCAATAGCTGTAAAAAATAAAAAGCATGGAAGAAAACCGGGTAAAACCTTTTCAGAAATATTCAGGGACACATGTTTATCATGTGGAAAACTCACTTGAAGTACAGTTTGGAGAAAAAAAAGGCTGCCGCTCTTCCTGCAAACTCAATATAGAGGAAACGGAAAATGAAGACCACACCAAAAACTGGCGGATAGAAAAAATAGAAGACGCTCCCCTTCCGTCTGAAAACAGCTTTATGGAAATCCTCCATGAGCTGGAACAGAGCTCTTATCCTGTTGAAATAAAAGTGGATGAAAAGGGCCAGTTTCTCAATGCCTCAGACCATCCGAAAATGGTGGAAAACTGGAAACAGAAAACAGCAGGGATTCAGGAGAAATACCAGAATGCAGATGTCTTCAGAAATCAATATCTGAATGCTTTAGAAGATGAACCTCTTTTTTACAAAAACAAGCTTAAAGAACCGTTTTGGAACCTTATCTTCTATGCCCCATCTTATGTAGATAACGGTGAAAAAACACACGAAAACTTCATGTGGAATATAAAAGGAATCGGAGTTGTAGAATGTGCAGGAACCATCTTAGCTAACCAGAGAGATTATGGTTTTGATGCTTTTTTCACTTCAGAAATCAGCCTTCCTGATGATATAAAAGAGGAAATTGACAAAAAATACCAACACAGAGCAGAGCAGTATAAAGCAACGCTTACCATTCAAATGGAATACAACTCCCCAAAAAGACAGTATTCAAAAAAGAAAGCTGACTTCATCCTTTCGGACGGAGAAAAGATATTATACCGGGAAATAAGCAGTATCATATAACTATATGAAAACCAGCAAAAACAGCATCCCAAAAAGTAACACAAAAGCATAACCCAAAACGGTTATGCTTTTTTCTGAAATCTCCCAAGAAAAAAAAATACCATAGCATAAAGATATAAAACCTGCATTGTCTGATTTGTGAAATAAATATTTTCTAAAACAGCTGCATCCAGCCTTAAAATTCACTTTAAATACTGGCGTGTACCGTATTACGTTTTTGTTTATGCATCTCATTAATAATGCTTAAATTTGCCGAAAACCAAAACATATGTCAACAGCAGCAACAGCAAAAAACTCACAGTATTTTATTGACCTTGAAGACAAACATGGAGCGCATAACTATCACCCTCTTCCAGTGGTTCTTGACCGCGGAGAAGGAGTTTATGTATGGGATGTAGAAGGTAATAGATATTATGATTTTCTTTCAGCATATTCTGCTGTGAACCAAGGACATTCTCACCCGAAAATTGTAGCGGCTCTGGTGGCACAGGCTCAGAAACTGGCCCTGACTTCAAGAGCATTTTACAATTCAAATTTAGGTGAGTACGAGCAGAAGATCACTTCCCTTTTCGGATTCGATAAGGTTCTTCCTATGAATTCCGGAGCTGAAGCCGTAGAAACTGCCGTAAAATTAGCCAGAAAATGGAGCTACGAAGTAAAAGGAATTGCAGAAAACGCAGCCAAGATCATCGTTTGTGAAAATAATTTCCACGGAAGAACCACTACTATTGTTTCTTTCTCCAATGATCCGGATGCCAACCAAAACTATGGTCCTTTTACACCCGGATTTATTAAGATTCCTTATAATGATATTGCAGCATTAGAAGAAGTGCTAAACAAAGAAGCAGGAAATATCGCCGCATTTTTAGTAGAGCCTATTCAGGGTGAAGCCGGTGTTTATGTTCCGGACGAAGGTTTCCTGAAAAATGCTTCTGAGCTATGTAAAAAACATAATGTACTGTTCATCGCTGACGAAGTTCAGACCGGTATCGCAAGAACAGGACAACTGATCGCGTGCCACCACGAAAATGTACAGCCGGATATTCTGATCTTAGGAAAAGCTCTTTCCGGAGGAATGTACCCTGTATCGGCAGTATTGGCGAATGATACCATCATGAATGTAATCAAGCCGGGACAACACGGTTCTACATTCGGAGGAAACCCTATCGCTTGTGCCGTAGCAGTAGCCGCTTTAGATGTGGTTGCCGACGAAAAACTGTCAGAAAGAGCAGAGCAGCTGGGTCAGCTTTTCAGATCTGAGATCGAAAAGATCATTGAAAAACACAGCCTGATTACCAAAGTAAGAGGAAAAGGTCTTTTAAATGCGATTCTGATCAACGATACTCCGGACAGCTCTACAGCATGGAACCTATGCTTACAGTTAAAAGAAAATGGTCTTCTGGCAAAACCTACCCACGGAAATATCATCAGATTGGCACCACCTTTGGTGATTACAGAAGAGCAGCTTTTAGACTGCGTCAAAATTATTGAAAAAACTATCACAGAATTTCGTTAATGAAGTTATCCGTCTGTTATATTGTTTTAAATGGAGATAGAATCATTGAAAAAAGTATCAGTAGCATCTACGAGATAGCTGATGAGATCATTGTCGTTGATTCTTTTTCCACAGACAAGACCGAAGAGATCTGTACCGGGTTTCCGAAAGTAAAATTTATCAGAAAAAAATTTCTCGGCTTCGGCTGTCAGAAAAACTATACCCTGTCTGAAGCTTCGGGAGAATGGATCCTGTTTCTGGATTCCGACGAAGTTCCGGACGAAACAGCTGTTAATGCGATTAAGGAAATTTTAAAAAGTTCCAACCCTCCCTATAAAGTTTATGAGATCCACTTCAACAATATTCTGCTGAAGAAAACCATTAAATATGGCGGTTGGGGTAACGTTTGGAGAGAAAGATTTTTCAAAAAAGGTCACGGAAAATATACGGATGATCTGGTCCATGAGTGTTTTATCACTCAGGATAAAAAAGGAAAACTGCCCGGAAATATCAACCATTATACCTATAAAAGTATTGCCCATCATATTGAGAAAATTAATAATTACACTCAGCTGATGGCAGAGAAAAAAGTCTTGAACGGAAAATCAGTATCTCTTTTTAAGATCATCTTTTCTCCCCTTTTTGATTTTACGAAAACCTATTTTTTAAAATTCGGTTTTCTGGATGGTGTGGCCGGATTTTACATCTCAATTACCGGGGCATTTTACACGTTCCTGAAATACATAAAGATCAACGAGATCTACAAGTTCAAATAATATCTTTTGAATTAAAAATATAAACAGCCGGATTGCATTACAACGAATTGCAGCTGGCTGTTTTTTTATTCCACTGGATTCTGGGCATTTTTAAAAACGCAACCGGTTATACATAGTCGGATGCCCTCTGTTTATCTTTTACTGCCTGTATTCAGTCTTGCTTTTTTTAGCTTTGTGCTCAACCAGTCAGTATTTTAAAATTAATTTTAATGTATTTTTAAGCTCATGCATCTAATAATTAATTAAATTTGAATATTGTAACAGATGTCTGTTTATGTAGACTCATTACTATTCAAGGAATAAATTAGTCAGTAAATAAAAACAACAGAATTATATAGATCGTAGGTAATTTTTATAGGTATAAATTCCATAAAGCATGCGATTTTCAAAATTCATATAACCATGCTCAGATTTGTTAAAAGAACACTTGGATTTTCAAAAGAAGAAAGTGTCCGCATCCTTATGTATCATAAAGTTCTTCCGGAAAAAGAAATTTCCGGAAAAGATGGTCTGACCGTATCGGCAGAAAATCTGGAAGAACAGTTTAAATACATTAAAAATCACTACAATACAGTATTCTTTAATGACCTCAACACCGGCAACCAGCTGAAACACAAGCTCATCCTCACTTTTGATGACGGCTACCTCAACAACCTGCAATATCTGGTTCCTTTATTGGAAAAGTACAGGTTGAAAGCTACCATTTTTATTCCTACAGGACTTATTCATAAAGATCTCACGGACAAAAAGCGTGAAATGATGACGTTTGATGAGATCAGGTCACTCAATCCTGAATACGTAGAGATTGCACTGCATAGTCATACCCACAGAAATTATTCACAAATATCTCTGCAGGAAACAGCTGATGATCTTAACGAGAATATCCGCACTCTGGAGGAGAAAAAAATTCCTTTTACCAAAGTACTCGCCTATCCTTATGGTAAATTTCCTAAAAAGGGTGAGCAAAAAAAGGCATTCTTTTCCATGCTTGAAAATGCCGGTATTACCTCAGCAGTCCGAATTGGAAACAATATTGCCTATTATCCATGGAAGAATAAATTTGAGATCAAAAGGATTGATATCAAAGGGGGTGATAGCTTCGAAATTTTCAAATGGAAATTGAGACTGGGGAAAATCAAGCTTTAATTCAACAGTTCGCTGTAAAGTTTTTCGTAGGCACCGGCCATCTCAAGATATCCGAATTTCAGGGCTCTTTCTTTTAATTGTGAAGCATATTGGTCTGTTTTAGCCCCATAAGTCTGCATTCCGGACGCATAGACATGCTGCATATGTTCCGCTGAAAATTCATCAAAATAAAAAGCCAGATCGCCACCTATTTCAGGAAGACTCGTCAGTTTGCTTAAAAATACCGGTTTCCCAAAATACATGGCTTCTACAGGTGGAATACCAAAGCCTTCCGCTAAAGACGGATGACAGTATGACTCACAATGCTGCAGAAGAAAATATTTATCGTTGTTATCTACATTTTCGAGGATGTGAACTCTGTTTTCTAATCCCAGTATTTTTATTTTTTCTAAAAACTTCTCTTTATAGGCAGATTTTGCTGAAGAAGTAACTAATACAAGTTCCCGGTCATTTTTTGAAATAAGATCCAGGAGAACTTCCTGATTTTTTTTAGGAAAAAGTACCCCGATGTTTAAAATATATTTTTTTCCGATAAAGCCGTACTTATTTTCAGAAGTGAACGCTGTAGTTTCAGGGAAAATCAGTCCGTTGTAGATCACTTCTACTTTTACATTATTTTTTAGTGCAAAAAGCTTTTTGTTTTTAAGAAAGTCTTCTTTTACAAATTCTGAGATACAGACCAAAGCATCTGCATTTCCAATGTTTTTCTGAACAAGTCTCGTACTTTTCGCTATTTTTTGTTCAGAACTGTTGTCGTGCAGAAAATTAAGATCATGGAGGGTCACTACTTTTTTCTGACCGCTTTTTATGGTATGAAAATAGTCAGAAAGCTGGTGAGTTGTATGAATAAGTGAAAAAGATCCCGTGCTGAAAGAAATTTTCTTTTGCCAGAACTTCCAGTCAATAATTTTAAAGTTTTTTTTTGTCTGTGGAATATTTTTTTTCGGGCCATAAAAAGTATACTCAAAATCTGAGGTTTTCTCGTCCAGACCCTTTATTAATGAAACACATACGTTAGCAATTCCCGACTTCGGATACTTCAATCTTTCAGCATCAATTAAAATTTTATGTGTCATTATAGCTAAGCTTTGCATCAAAAATATAAATTTAAATATGAAATTTTTATTTTTGCAGTATGAAAATTTGTTTAATCAGCTTCGATTTCTGGCATTATGACGAACACATAGTGGAAAAACTGAGTGATAGAGGCATTCAGGCGTGCCATATCAACATCGGAGCCTTTACCCATAAAAATACTGGCGAGCGTATAAAAAACACTTTCAGCAAGATTTTTCTGGGCAAAAACCCGAAATATTACAAAAGACAAAGTTTCATACTTGAATCTCTGGAAAAAATTGGAAAACAGGATCAGATTTTGGTCATCAATCCTGAAGCTATTGACGAAAGCATCCACCAAAAGATCAGAGAATATGCAGACCGTAACATTGCCTACCTTTACGACAGTATGGCCAGAAACCCTGCTACACACCTTCTGCACTATTTCGACACTATATTTTCTTTTGATGATAATGATGTGAAAAATTTCGGATTCGAAAAAATCACCAATTATAATTATCTCGATCATGTTCCGGCATCTAAACAACGCCCAAAACTGGACCTGTTTTACATCACATCCTACGATCAGAAAAGACTTTCTGCATTAAATATGCTAATCAACAGGCTTTGCCCGATGAAAGTTAAATTTGAAGTGTATATCGCAGGTAAGAAAGGATGGAAAAATAAGCTGAACCAGATCATTGACAAAAAAAATATTGAAATTTTAAAATTCGGAAGAAAAAAAATACCGCATCATGCTCTTCCGACTTATTATAAAAACACCAAGGTTATTCTTGATCTGATGCGTGCCGACCAGACCGGCCTCAGTTTCAGGATATTTGAAGCTATGGCTCTTGAGAAAAAAGTCATCACCGATAATCCAACCATTAAAACGTATGATTTTTATAATCCTAATAATATTCTGGTGCTGGATAAGAATTTCCGTAATGTAAAAAAAGATTTTTTCAATACGCCATACGAAAAACTGCCTGAAGAAGTTTATTATAAGTATACGCTTGACCATTGGGTAAACACTGTATTTAAACTGAATTCATGAAAGAAATAAAAAATGTACTTATTGTAACCCGGGAATACCAATCTTCCCGCACCCCAAAAGTAGGCGGTACAGGCGTTTTTTATAAAAATTTATGTGCAGAGCTGGTCAAGAGAGGAATCTCGGTACATGTTTTCCTGATTTCAAAGTATGCATTTGATATGGAGGAAGAAGGTGTAAAGATTCATTCTGTCAAAGATATTTTCAAAGCTAATCCTCTTCTTGAGCTGGTAAGGTCTTTTACCGGAAAAATAAAGGCTCTTGAACAGATTCATTTTAAAACTTATTTATCTGAGAAAAAAATAATAGCTGACAAAATAGGTACCTGGATCAAAAAAAACAATCTTCATTTCGATATTGCAGAAACGCATGACTTTGACGGTCTGGCGCTTTCTATTCCTGAAGAACTTCCGTATGTAATCAGATGTCACGGCTCGTGGTCTGTCCTTGAAAAGTATTTCGGGTATAAAAAAGTTCATAAAGGAAGAATTTTCTGTGAAAAAGCAGCTTTTAAAAAATCAAAAAACATAATTACGATCTCAAAATACAATGAGACGATCAATAAAAGCCTGTTCGATATCAAGAATCCAAAGCTGATCTACAACGGTATTGATGAAAAATTCTATAAGCCAGAGGAAAATGCGGACATTATTCCTAAATCTGTTTTCTATTTAGGAAACGTATCTTTTGAAAAAGGAGCAGAAACGCTGATCACTGCTTTCGTTGAACTAAAAAAGAATTACCCGCAAGCATCGCTTCATTTTATAGGGAATCCGAATCATTATCCTGTCTATATCACTGAGAATATCCACGATCCGGAGATCCAAAAATCAGTTCATTTTTATGGTAACAAACCGGCGGCGGAAATTGTACAGCTCATCAGCAACGCAGAGGTGGTCTGCTTCCCCTCCAAAGGTGAAAATTTTAGCTTATCTTTGCTGGAAGTAATGGCGATGCAGAAACCTGTTGTATGTTCTTCTATAGATTCGTTTAAAGAGATTATACAGGAGCCTGTAAACGGCCTTATTGCTGAGGAAGGAACCTTCCATGAAAAGATAAGTCTCATTTTTGAAGACGATGATCTGAGAAACAGGATATCACTGAATGCCCGGAAATTAATAGAATCTAAATTCGGCATCGATACAATGGTTGATGAAACCATACGTTATTACCACGAAATCATATAGAAAATAAGTTCTCTATATCTCCGGAAATAACAACCGAACTTCTTAGGTCATCCCAAGTTTAAGAGTATGAACGCACAGGAACAAATTGAAAATTTAGAAAAACAGCTTAAAGCACTTAGAAAAAAATATTATATCAAGTCTTTTTTCAGAAGAGCAAAAAGACTTGTAACCGATTTTTTGACGCTGGATTCTCTACCCCCCGAGTATTGTGTAGAAAAAATCAGGGTTAGCGAAAAACAAGAGGCAGAACTTTTTCTTCCTAAAACTTTTGATGCTCCCCAGGTTTCTGTAAAAACGCCTAAAAATGCCATAGAGATTCTGGCCCTTCAGGATGTGCTCTGTATTCCTAATTCCACGTATTTTTTAAACCTGAAAAAAGATAAAATCTTTTACGAAAGATGGCATGACGATGACAGGATTACGTACGTTTACAATACCAACAATCTATTGCAGCATTCAATGACGCTTGCGAAGGTAAGAAATCATAAGAATGTATATTATGATGAGGAAGCCATTTTCCTGGGTGGAACCTTTACATTCAACTATTATCATTTTCTGGTAGATATTTTGTCTAAAGTTGAGTTTTTCCAATATATTCCTGATGCTAAGAATAAGCTGATCGTTATAGATCAAGACGTACAGAAGGTTGAAAATCTGAAAGATCTTCTGATGTTTTTTCTCAAGGATTATAAGATTGTATTCCTTAGCCACGAAAAGAATTATTACCAATTTAAAAAGCTGTGGCATATCACCAGCACCAATTATGCGGTCCCGAATATTATGCCGGGCGTAAAATATGAGGCCGGATTTGCTAAGTTATCGAAATCTTCGCTGCAGTATCTCAGAAAAACAGCCTTTGATAATTTAGACCTGAGCAAGGTTAACATCAAACCTGTTAAAAAAATATTTATTTCAAGAAGATCCCAGTATAGAAAATATAATGATGAGGAGATCTTTGAAACGGCAAAAAAATATGGGTTTGAAGAAGTTTTCTTTGAAGATCTCAACATCCATGAACAAATCTACATGGTCAATAACGCTGATTATATCATAGGACCAAGCGGAGCGGCCTGGACAAACGTTTTGTTCGCAAAATCCGGAGCCAAAGGCCTCAGCTGGTTCAGTTCGGTATGGGGAGATTTTGCAATTTTCTCTACACTAGCCAAAGAAGTGGATTTCGATCTTAATTTTTATATTTATCCGCAGGATTACGAAGGTTTCCATGAAGATTACAGACTGGATCCTGAGATTTTTAACAAATATCTTGTGCAGCTACTAAAGATCTGATCAACAATAAATAGAACAGGTCTGTTTGTTGTATAAAGAAGTTAAATTCATCAATTTAAAACACTGAATGTTAGTGATTTAAAATTAAAAAATAATATTTCTTAAAGTTATCCAGTAATAGTAGTAGCGGAACATGTAAATATATTATGCACTGAAAATCTGTTTGTTTATCTTAGGAGAACTTTTTAAGTCAATTGCAGGCACCATAGCTAAATAGAAAAATACAAAGAAAAACAGCAATATTAAAAGTCAAGATGATGAATAAAGATAAGATAGTTCCATATATTAACATCTCTATAATATTTTTTATAATTATCTATATTACATATGGATTCTTTAATCAAAAACAGATAAAAAAAGAAAATGGATTTGGATGGGACGGAGTTTATTACAATGCAGCCTACCAAATATTCTCCCATAAAGAAAATCAATTATATAAAAGTAATGAGTACAATAGTACTTATCAAGACCTCTATCATAAAGCGGATCCATTCAATAAAAGGATAGGAGTTCCAAAGCTGGCGTCACAATTACCTTTTGATTCTGTTTTTAGTTTTAGATTAATCAATCTTACAGCATTCTTCTTAGGACTTGCTCTTTTATACCTTAAGTGGGGTAAAAAAAATATAACCCTTGCATTGATTTTTATTTTTTCAATGTTGGTGACACCGCAAATGCCATTTAGACTCACTCTTTTCTACCCATTCTCTGTGGACGGTGTTCAGTTCTTATTTATATCACTCATGATTTTCTTTTATGAAAAGCCATTGTATGTGATATTGGCAAGCATATTCTTTCTGCCCTTTAAAGAAAGTACTGTTCCGATGTGCTGTATTTTTTTAGGGACAAGATTTTTAATGACCCGAAAGCTTAAATATCTGCTTTACACTATTCCTGTTCTTCTGTTTTTTTGGATCTATCTGAAACTCGGATCAAAGATTTATGGTTTTGATAGCCATAGCAACGGATTTGAAGTAATTAAATATTTCTTTAATCAGTTTTATGGTAATTTTAAAAATATGGTTAAACTTATCGCCTGTTTTTTTATTGTTTTTTCTTCATTCCTGTTTATAAAAAGAAAATTTTCAGAGCAAACACTATTCTTTATTTTTCTTGTTGCACTGCTATCAGTTTCCGGATCTGACCTTACCAGAATATTCTGTGTAGCCCTGCCTTTCCTTTTTGATGAACTCATCAACAATGACAAGGTAAAGAACATTTTTCTCTATTTAATCATATTGGTCATTTCTCTTCCTTATAAATTTATCTTCACCATTCTGGAGTTTAATGATAAAAATAAGATTGGAGAAGGCTTTTTTGTGACAAATTTAGAATATCAGGAGGTTGATAAGAGTATCTTTTTTTTAATTTATTTTGTGGTCTGTAATCTCATCCTCTTCTTTTATCTAAAGTACTCAAAACGATTAAAATTGATATAATCACTGTTTCATATTCCCAACAATTTCTTATTTAAAAGTAATATAAAATGCCTTCCACAGCAGAATTATTATAGCATGAATACCCCTCCACTTGTAAGCCTCATCATCATCACCATGAACCATGAAAAGTTCATCGAGCAGGCATGCATGTCCGCCATATCACAGACTTATCCCAATTATGAAATCATTCTGCTGGATAATGCTTCGAAGGATAAGACTTTTGAAAATGCAGAAGGTCTGCTTTCCCAATTTGGTCAGCGTTATCAAATGATCAGGAATACCGAAAGTTTTGGTGTGGCTAAAAATATTAATATCGCCGTTTCTAAGGCTTCAGGAGAATTTATTTCCCTGCTTTCCGGAGATGACTGGTATACGGAAGACAGCCTGGCGGAAAAGGTAGCGTACATTCAGGAAAATCCGGTAGACTTTATTCTTTCAGATGGCTATAAATATTATCAGGCTGAAGATAAAACCACTGATGCTTATACCCCAAAAGAGAAAAAACAGGTCATAGACAGCCTTTCCAATTTTTTCCATGAAAATGTCTCTGAAAACAGAACGTCCAATGTAGGAACGTTTGTAAAAACAGAACTGCTCGTCAAATACCCATTTGATGAAAGCATCAATACGGAAGACTGGGACATGAATCTGAGACTTACATCCAAAGAATACAAAATCGGATTCATAGACAAAAAACTGTTCTACTACAGAATTCTTTCCACCAGTCTTTCAAGAAACTGGAAATTGATGAAAGATTCTTATGAGAAAGTGACCCATAAATACATAGACTATATAAAAGCTGATCAGGAACTTTATAAAAAATACAGGCTTAAACTTATCCATTTCAAGTACGAAATCCTCCTTTCAGAAACTGATTCAGAAGCTGAAAAAGAAAAACTCCGAATAGAATGGAAAAAAGAAAAGTACAGGGTAAAATATAAAAACCCGGTCCTGTTCTTCAAACTGCTGATGCTTAAAAAATAGATTGAAAGATGGAAGTATGAAGCAGGAAGATGGAAGTTATTCAATCCCAAATCAGAATTTTATTTATTCCTTTAAAGCGGTATCATCAAATTTAAAGTAATTGTTAAAAATTAATGCCCGATAGCGGCTTTCTGCCTTCCGCTTCAAGATTCCTGCCCTATTATCCTAATTTTCATAACCCGAACTCAGGTAATTTTGAGTAAATTTGCACCAAAATTTTAATTGAAATGGAGAAAGTAAGAGTTCGTTTTGCTCCAAGTCCTACCGGACCTTTGCATTTGGGAGGCGTAAGAACCGCATTATATGATTATCTTTTTGCTAAAAACCAAGGTGGTGAATTTGTCCTTCGTATTGAAGATACAGATACGGCAAGATATGTAGAAGGAGCTGAAGAATACATCGAGGAAGCTTTAGAATGGTGCGGCATCATTCCTGATGAAAGTCCTAAGAAAGGAGGAAAATTTGCACCTTACAGACAGTCTGAAAGAAGAGATATCTACGACAGATATACGGAGCAGATCCTTAAAACAGACTATGCCTACATCGCTTTTGATACCCCTGAAGAATTGGATGCCATCCGTGCAGAGTTCGAAGCGAAAGGAGATGTTTTCTCTTACGACAACAAAACCAGAAACCGACTGAGAAACAGTCTTGCTCTTTCTGAAGAAGAAGTGCAGAAATTACTGGATGAGAAAACCCCTTATGTGGTACGATTCAAAATGCCGGTGGACAGAATCCTGAACCTTGAAGATATCATCCGTGGAAAAACTGCGGTAAATACCAATACATTAGACGATAAAGTTCTTGTAAAGAACGATGGAATGCCTACTTATCATTTCGCCAACATCATCGATGACCACGAAATGGAAATCTCCCACGTCATCCGTGGTGAAGAATGGCTGCCCTCTTTAGGACTTCACATTTTATTATACGAAGCTATGAACTGGGAAGCACCTCAGTTTGCCCACCTTTCGCTTATTTTAAAACCAGAAGGAAAAGGAAAACTAAGCAAGAGAGACGGTGACAAATTCGGATTCCCTGTGTTCCCCCTGGATTTCAAAGATCCGGCTACCGGAATTGTTTCCAAAGGATACAGAGAAAACGGTTATCTTCCCGATGCATTCATCAATATGGTTGCCCTTTTAGGATGGTCTCCTGCAGATGATAAAGAAATCCTGACCCTGGAAGACATGTGCAAAGAATTTGATCTTCATAAAGTACATAAAGCCGGTGCCAGATTCAGCAAAGAAAAGTCTGAATGGTTCAATCATCAGTATATTCAGCTGAAATCGGATGAGGAGCTTCTTCAGATTTTAAAGAATACAGATCTTGACCTTTCTGCTGTTTCTGATGAAAAATTAGTAAAGATCATCGGTTTGATGAAAGAAAGAGCTACCTTCCCGAAAGACATCTACGAAAACGGAAAGTTTTTCTTCGAAGCTCCTGCTTCTTATGACGAGAAAGCATCTAAAAAAGCATGGAACGACGAGACTTCTGCTGTTTTGGGAGAGTTTGCAGAAAACCTTACGAATACTGAATTCACTTCAGAAAGCATCAAGCAGGCGATCCACGATTACGCGGAGAACAAAGGCCTGGGGATGGGAAAAGTGATGATGCCCCTGCGTTTAGCCTTAGTTGGAGAGCTGAAAGGCCCGGACGTTCCGGATATCATGGAACTTATTGGAAAAGAGGAAAGTATCTCCCGAATAAACAATGCTATCAATAATTTTAAATAGTTTTTCATAATTTTTCATAAATTTGAAAGATTTAATTTACTTCAAGAAATGGAATATTTAAGTTTCGAACTTCCTATAAAAGATCTAATGGATCAACTTCAGACTTGTTCTTTAGTAGGAGAAGAAAGTGGTGTTGATGTAAAATTAGCATGCAGCCAGATTGAGGATAAGATTTTGGAAAAGAAAAAAGAAATCTACCACAACCTCACTCCTTGGCAGAGAGTACAACTATCCCGCCATCCGGATCGTCCTTATACAATCGACTATATCAACGGAATGGTAGATAAAGGAAGTTTTCTGGAACTTCACGGAGACAGAAATTTCGCAGATGACCCTGCCATGATCGGTGGTTTAGCTACATTGGATGGTCAGAGAGTAATGATCATCGGAACCCAGAAAGGGAGAACGACCAAAGAAAGACAGTACAGAAGATTCGGAATGCCGAATCCTGAAGGATACAGAAAAGCTTTGCGACTGATGAAGCTTGCTGAGAAATTCAACATTCCTGTAGTAACTTTAGTAGACACACCGGGAGCTTATCCTGGACTGGAAGCTGAAGAAAGAGGACAGGGTGAAGCTATCGCCAGAAACATTTTTGAAATGGTTCAGCTTAAAACTCCTATTTTCACCTATATCATTGGTGAAGGAGCAAGTGGTGGAGCTTTAGGAATAGGTGTAGGAAACAAAGTATACATGCTTGAAAACACATGGTACACCGTAATTGCCCCTGAAAGCTGTTCTTCTATCTTATGGAGAAACTGGGACCACAAGGAAGATGCAGCCAATGCATTGAACCTTACCCCGAAAGATGCTTTAAGAGAAAAATTCATAGACGGTATTATTGAAGAACCTCTTGGAGGCGCTCAATACGATCCGGAAATAGCGTATCTGAATCTGAAAAATTCAATTTTACAGAATATCAAAGCTTTTTCAAAATTCTCAGGACAGGAACTTGAAACCCAAAGGCAGGAGAAATTCATTGCGATGGGACAGTTTAAAGGATAAAAAATAAAAACGGTTAAGAAATATTTCTTAACCGTTTTTGCTTATAGTTTTCTTCTTATGGGTATCATTCAGATACATTGAGTGCGATCTCAATATCTTTATCAATCTTTTTCAGAGAAGAATATTTAGCATCACACACCATGGTCGTCAGCACATATTCTCCTTTATCGATCAGGATGAAATTCTCTCCTTTGGCAGGAACCGTTAGATTATAATATTTTTTTCCGCTTATTTTCACAATCAGATTGCAGCTTGATCTATTTTTGATATTGATGTAAGCATCATTTTTATTAATATCATTATTAAAAAGATGGGTAAGCATGGCAGCCGTTCTTTTGTGCTCCTCACTGGGTTCCGCTTTGCTGCTTGTTTTTCCGGCACTTTTCGCAGATCCTACAGAAGCATAATTGACCGTTCTTTCCGGCTTTGTGGCCGTAGTTGTAGGGGCAGCTGTATTGGTTGCTATCGTTTTTCCGCTGTTCAGTTCGTTATTCTTAACTATTTTTTCAATTTTCTCTTTGCTGATTGGTTTAATGGTAGGTTTAGCTTCAGGAGAATTATCTGCCATGATCATATCGATCAGTTTTCTTTTAAAGTAATCTGATTTGGCATGTCCCGGGTTTTGTTTCAGGAAACCTGCGATCACTCTCGCCTCTTTTGAAGCCTCCGCATCCTGCTCTGTATAGATGATCACTGTTTCTTTTTCTACAACAGCTTTGGATTTCGATTTTTTCTTTTTTTGGGAAAAACCTAATGCAAAAATGCAGAGAAATAGGAGTAGAAAGATTTTTTTCATTAATCAAGTCTTTAAAATAGTATTAAATATATCAATAACGTGAAAAGTCATTTTTTAGTTTATCATTAAAATCATTATCTTTGCCCTGCTCTAAAATTAAGCTAAAAATTAATACTAATCTTAAATAAAAAAATAATAGATATTATGTCTTATACACCAGTTGCTGCAGACGTAGCGAAATTAAGAAACCAAACAGGTGCAGGTATGATGGACTGCAAGAAAGCTCTAGTTGAAGCAGAAGGAGACTTCGAAAAAGCAGTAGATATCCTTAGAAAAAAAGGACAGAAAGTAGCTGCAAACAGAGCTGACAGAGAATCTTCTGAAGGTGCGGTAATCGCTAGAGTAAACGAGGATAACACTTTAGGTGTTGTAATCTCTCTAAACTGCGAAACTGACTTCGTTGCAAAAAACGAAGCTTTCATCGTGCTTGCTTACGAATTAGCTGAAATGGCTATTTTCGCGGCTACTAAAGAAGAGCTTTTAGCTACAGATTTCCACGGAATGACTGTTGCTGAAAAACTAATCGAGCAAACAGGAGTTATCGGTGAGAAAATCGAGATCGGTGCATTCGAAAGAATCGAAGGACCATTCCTTGGAGCTTACATCCACGCTGGAAACAAAATCGCTGCGATCACTTCACTTTCTGCTAAAGTAGATGGAGCTGACGAAGCTGCTAAATCTGTTTCTATGCAGGTTGCTGCAATGAATCCTATCGCTTTGGACGAAACCAGAGTTTCTCAGGAAACCATCGATAAAGAATTAGAGATCGAAAGAGAACTTCTTATCAAAGAAGGTAAGCCTGAAAACATTATTGAAAACATCCTTAAAGGTAAAATGCAGAAGTTCTACAAAGACAACACATTGGTACACCAGTCTTTCATTAAAGACGGAAGTGTTTCTGTAGCTGACTATGTAAAATCTGTAAACGGAGACCTTAAAGTAACAGGATTTGTAAGAATTAGCCTGGCTTAATCTCTTTCAAAGAAAAATACGGATCCCGGTGAATATTTCACCGGGATTTTTTATGGAATCATGCGCCGCTGTTAACCTAATATGAAGCTAATCTTAAATCTTCAACAACTTAACCGTAAGTGCCTATTTGTGAAATATTTTAAGCTAGAAATAAATTATTAATGTTTAAATTTGCTGCCCCTTATAATAAAGCATGAAAAAATTTCTACTAGCTATTTGTACTTTTCTTTGTTTAATCCTTAATGCACAGTTGGATACCGAGCACTGGTTTGCTCCCATGTCTGCAAGCTCTCTTCAGGGAGCACCTCAATGTTATTTATACCTGTCAACCAATGAAACGGTCCCGTTCTCCGTGCAGGTTTCCAATAATAATGTTGTATTCTCTACCGTACAGGTAAGTAAAGGAAACCCCGTACAGTTGGCTGTTCCCAGCAACTATATGATTGCTTCCACTCCCAACAATCTGTTTACCCAGAATTCCATGGGGCTGCATGCAAAGGGAAGTAAGAAGTTCTTTGCCAACTTCAGGTTTTCGGTTCCCAGCCAGGCTGAAATCATTACGTCTAAAGGATTGGCAGGTATCGGGAAAACTTTTTTCATAGGAACAGCACCTACTACCACTCCCAAAGATTATGTAAACTCCACTCTGGGAGTAACCGCTACAGAAGATAATACCACAGTAACCTTATCCGGTTATAATTCTGATGTTGTTTTCTCTGACGGCAGCGTAATGCCCACCAGAACATTTACGATCAACAAAGGAAAATCCTATATCATTGACGTCATCAGCGATATGGGCGGAGCGAGTAACAGAAAAGGATTATTAGGGGCAAAACTTGTTGCCAACAAACCTGTATCGGTAACAAACGGAAACTTCAATGGTCTTTATACCACTCAGAACAACAGCAACGTAGACATTCTGATGGATCAGGCAGTTCCTGTGGATCGATTAGGGAAAGATTTTGTAATGGTCAAAGGAAACGGACCTGCTAGCGTAGGGATGGAAAAAGCCTTAATCATTGCTACAGAAAATAACACTACTCTTATCGTCAACGGAAATCCTGTGCCCGGTGTCAACCTTAATGCCGGAGCATATTATATGATTGAAGGGACCAGTTATCTCAATCAGGGTAACGGACATTATAATATGAATATTTCCGCGAGCAAAAATGTTTACGTCTATCAGCTTCTGGCCGGAGCTTCCGGAAGTACGGTGTATCAGACCGGAGGTATGAATTTCATTCCGCCGTTAAGCTGCTTCTTACCTAAAGAGATCAATGAAATAGGCTTTATCAATAGAATTGGGGGAACTTATTACGATACAAAACTTAATATCATCACGCAGGCAGGTGCAGCTGTAACGCTGAACGGAAATCCTGTTGCCGCAGCTACAGGCCCATATCCGGTTACTGGAAATCCGGGATGGGTTACTTATTCTATCATGAATGTTTCAGGAAATGTCACCATCAACTCTACAAAACCTGTCACTGCAGGAATTGCGGCAGGGAGCGGCGCTGTGGGGTACGGAGGATATTTCGCGGGATTCTCCTCAGTTCCTGCGATTACAAAAACAGGAGATTGCTATGCAGGGATCCGCCTTGAGGTGGATAACAGTTATGATGCGTACCAATGGTATTTCAATGGTATTTTAATTCCCGGAGCAACTTCTTATTTTATCAATCCTGAATTGTACGGAGCGGGAGCTTATACTTGTTTTATCACCAAAAACAACTGTGAATCGAGGCTTACTTCTGAGTACGAATATACATTATGCCCACCGATATCCACAACAACTTATAATATCGGATCCTGTAATACCAAAGTGATTACACCGGTTTTCACCACTTCTACACAGGCCATCGTTCCTTCACATACAAGCATTATTTCTCCGCCAACCAATGGTACGGCCACGGTAAATGCTACGACAGGACAGATCACTTATACACCCAATGCAGGACTTACAGCAGATGCTACAGATTCTTTCATTTATTATATTGACGGAAACGGAAACCCAGCAGATTTTGAATATTTTAAAATCGTGATGAATATTGATGTGCTCCAGACTCAGAATGCGGCTTTGTCTTCCTGCGCCAATAACAATGGAAACGGAACTTTTGATCTTACAACAGCTGTTTTAAGTCCGGATACAGGTACAACGGCCACATATTATACCAACGCTAATTTAACGGGACAAATTACCAGTCTTGCCACGTATTCAGGACCTGCGGGAACCATTTATGCTAATGTGACTTCCTCATTCGGATGTTCTAAACCTGCGCAAATCACCTTATCCCTGAATGCTTCACCCAACGTGAATACCAGCAATTTTAATGCAAGCTTCTGTGATGATAATTTCGACGGAATTATAAGCGTAAATTTTGCTACGGTAACCCCACAAATCGTTACCAATTCTGCTACTTTCACTGTTCAGTACTATCTTGTTCAGGCAGATGCTACGGCAGGAAATAACAATACGCTTCCGGCCAACTGGACTTATACCGCCAATACAACGGTTTACGTAAGGGTTTCAGCCAACACAGGCGACTGTCCTCCGGTTTTTGGACAGATCAATTTTAAGATCGGAGCTAAAATCACTCTGATTACGAATTCAGTTTCAGCGGATGTCTGCGATAATGACCTCGGTGGTTCCGAATCGGCCAATCTTAACGATTATAAAAATTTATTTACCACGGATCCTACGGTAATTCTTTCATTCCATACTTCACTGGCTGATGCTCAGGCGGGAATCAATGCTATTTCACCAACTCAGAATATAACTTCGGTTCATACGTATTATGTAAGATTCCAGAGCAGTACAGGATGTCCCAATACAGGAATTCTGAAACTGACTTTAAAAACGCCTAAAAAATCAACAAGACTTCAAAACCAGGTAGTCTGTTCAGATGAAAAAGTCGTATTGGATGCAGGACCGGGATTCTCTTCCTATTTGTGGAGCAACGGAGCAACAACGCAGAGTATTACAGTGGGTGTAGGAAACTATTATGTAGATTTAGGCTTCAACGGATGTGTATACCGTCAGAGTGTAAGTGTAACAACCGCACAGGCACCTACAATTACGAGAGTAGATGTTTCCGGTTCCAATGCCACGGTTTATTTAACAGGCGGAACTCCTCCTTATCAATATTCCCTGGATGGAATGAATTATCAGACTTCCAATGTTTTTATGGGCCTTTCAAGAGGAATACACAAAGTATTTGTTCTGGGCTCAGACGGATGTCTTCCTGTGACTAAAGAATTCCTGGTATTGAATCTTGTGAATGCCATCACACCGAACGGCGACGGGCTTAATGATGTTCTTAATTATTCAGATTTAAGGATCAAGCAGAATGTAAGTATTGAAGTGGCTGACCGCTATGGAGCACCGGTTTACAAATCATCCGACAAGAATTATATATGGGATGGAAAGGTCAACGGAAGAAATCTCCCTACAGGAACCTACTGGTATGTGATCACTTGGACAGAGCCTGATACAAAATTGCCAGTTTCGTATTCCGGATGGCTTTTAATTAAAAATCGTGATTAATTTTTAACTTTTGTTATATTTATTTAATACTATTTCAAATATTATTTTAAATTTGTAGAAATCCTAATTCCACACACATGAAAAGATTTCTACTCAGCTTAGTATTACTTCTTTTATCAGTTAACACTCTCTTTGCACAAAGGGATACGGAACACTGGTTTGCTCCTATGGCAGCAAAACCGGCTGCTCTATTAAGTCCCAAACAGGCTTTATATTTTTCTACAGATTCAGTGACACCGTTTCCTGTAGAGATATACAGCAATGGCGTACTGCTTGGAACAGTAACGATCATGAAGGGAGATCCTAAAACGTACGACATTACAACAGCTACGATGATCACAATGACTCCAGCTGACATGTTTACACCTATTGGTAAAGGAATTTACACTAAAGGAACAAAACCGTACTACGTTAACTTCAGATTTAGTGTTAGCAGTCACGGGGAAATATTAACCTCAAAAGGGAAAGCAGGAATTGGAAAAAAATTCTATGCCGCTTCTACCCCAATGACCGGTCAGTCTATCACCTATACGAATTTTACAGCCGGAGTTTTAGCTACTGAAGACAATACAACGGTTACCGTTTCAGGATATAGCCCGGGACTGCAGTTTACAAACGGGAGTACAGGAACTACTAATCCAACTATGACATTTACCCTTAATAAAGGGCAAGCTTATATCATTGAGGGCAGGGACAATACCGGAACCAATGCCACAGGTTTTATTGGCGCAAAAATAGAAGCCAATAAACCGATATCTGTTACAAACGGTAACTTTAACGGACAGTTTGCCCTTCCTCCTGCTGCAGGATCTTCGGGGTCTGATATTGTAATGGACCAGTCTGTTCCTACAGACAGATTAGGAAATGAATTCGTTCTTGTAAAAGGAAACGGAGACAACAATGACGGAGACGAAGATGCATTGATTATCGCAACTGAAAATAATACGGAAGTTTATCTTAACGGATCTACCGCTCCTATCCAAACCCTGAATGAAGGGCAATGGATGAGAGTAGGTGAAGGACCAAACAGTACTTACGTATTCCCATATATTGATCAGGGAAACTCTCACTTCAATATGCATATCAAAACTTCTAAAAATGCATACGTGTATCAGCTTCTGGCTGGTCTTCCCAACAGTACGGCGACAGAAGGATTCAACTATATCCCGCCTTTGAACTGTTTCCTGCCAAGAAAAATCGACGAAATAGGATTGATCAGTGAGCTTCCTGAAAGTTTTTCCAGTGGTCCAAAAACCATCAAATTAAATATTCTTACTGAAACCGGAGCCGTGGTGAACGTTACCGTAAATGGAGCGCCGCCAGCAACGGTACAAGGACCTTTCCCTGTACAAGGAACTACAGCATGGGTATCTTATACTGTTCCCAATGTGACAGGAAATGTTACGGTTGTTTCCTCAAAAGCTGTTACTGCAGGTATTTCTGCAGGAAGTGGAGCTGTAGGATACGGTGGATATTTTGCAGGTTTCTCTTCCATTCCGGTCATTGCAAAGAAAACGGGTGAATGTGCGCCAGGTATCGTACTGGAAGTGGATGACGGTTATGAAACCTATCAGTGGTTTGTAAACGGAACTGCTATTGCAGGAGCGACTGCCAATACATTTTCACCAACAACTTCAGGAAACTATACGGTAAAAGTAACTATGGGTACATGTCCACCGGTTACGACGCCAATTTATAAAGTATTTACTTGTCTGAAACTTACCACTCAGACACTCAATGCATGTTCTACTAAAGTGATTACGGCTACATTTACGTCTTCAACGCAGACCGTAGTACCGGGAACACTGGTAATCATCACTCCACCATCACACGGTACAGCGGTAGTTAATCCAAACGGAACGATTACTTATACGCCTACAACCAACTACCTTGGGGCAGATCAGATTGTTTATAAATTCTGTGGTAATGCTGCTGAGTTTATCGATTGTGAGCAAATCACATTAAATCTTACTGTAGTCCCTTTCGTAGTAAGAGACGCTTCTATCAAGGCGTGTCAGTATGATGTAGATCCATATGCTTATTTTGATCTTACTAAAGCTAGCGTTACAGATTATAATTTAGTGATAAAAAAATACTATCCTACACTGGCTGATCTTAATGCAGGAACCAATGAAATCACTACTCCGGAAAATTATCCGTCTGCAGGAGGGTTCGTCTATGTAAAAGTAACGACAGCCGAAGGATGTACAGCGAATGCAAAAATTGAACTGATTGCTCTGCCAATTAAAAAATCACCAATTCTTGTGGATCAGTTTATCTGTGTAGACAGCAAAACAAATCTTAATGCAGGACCTGGATATGATTCTTATCTATGGAGCACGGGAGCCACTACAGCTTCTATCCTGAATGTAGGTATTGGAGAATATTCTGTAATCCTTGGTAAAAACGGATGTTTACTGAAGCAAGTAGTAAGAGTAAGAAAAGCTGAAGATCCGGTAATCACTAAGATTGAAATTTCAAATACAACAGCAACAGTTATTGTAAACGGAGGAAAAGCCCCTTACAAATATGCTGTGGATACTCCGGCAAACTGGCAGGATTCTAACGTATTTACAGGACTTACAAGAGGTCAGCATATATTCTTTGTAAAAGACACGTACAATTGTGATCCTACAACAGTGGAAGTAACTATTCCTAACCTGATCAATGCAATTACTCCTAACGGCGATAATAAAAATGACTTTATCGACTACAGCGAGCTGGCTTATAAAGAAAACCTGACTTTTGTAATTTATGACCGATACGGGAACATGATATTCACCGGAAACAAATTCAATAATTATAAATGGGACGGAAAACATTATGACAAAAAACTTTTAACAGGAACCTATTGGTATCATATCAACTGGAATGAATCAAACAAAGACAAAACCCCGATTCATTACACAGGATGGATTTTAGTTAAAAACATTGAATAAGTCTTCCATTTTAGTAAAATATATAACCGCGATTTAGTATCGCGGTTTTTTTTTGACCCAAAATCAATATTTTTTAAACATTTTACAATTCCACATTAAATATTCCACTATTTTTGCGAGAATCCTAATTTCAAATAAATGAAAATATTTTTACTCATTTTTATTTTGCTTTTTACAGCAATCAATCCGCTTTATGGCCAAAGAGATACCGAACATTGGTTTGCTCCTATGGCCGCACGAAGTGCCCAGATTTCGTCACCACAACAGGCATTGTATTTCTCAACAGATTCTACCACTCCTTTTCCTGTGGAAATCTACAGTAACAATACCCTGCTTGGAACAGTGACGATCGCAAAAGGAGCTCCACAGACCTTCCTGATTCCTTTGGGATCCATCATTACCAGCAATACATCTGAAATGTTTGTTCCGGTAAACAAAGGACTTTACACCAAAGGAACTAAACCTTATTTCGCTACCTTCAGGTTTTCCGTAGCCAGCCACGGTGAGATCCTGACTTCAAAAGGTAAAGCGGGAATCGGTAAAAAGTTTTATGCTGTAGTTTCGCCACTGGAAAACCCTCTTGTTTCGCTGAATTTTACAGCCGGAATTATGGCTACGGAAGACAATACGGTGGTGACGGTTTCAAATTATTCTACCAATGTCATATTTACCAACGGCTGGACCGCTGTAACCAATCCTACTCTCACCTTTACCCTTAATAAGGGACAATCTTACATCATTGAGGGAACAGGTGATATAGCTGGAAACAAAGAAGGTTTCATTGGAGCCAAAATAGAGGCTGATAAACCGATTTCCGTAACCAACGGAAATTTCAACGGTCAGTTTGCCATCATTCCTCCGGGTTCCATCCACGACGGGTCTGATATCGTAATGGATCAATCTGTACCTACAGACCGATTGGGAAATGAATTCGTTCTAGTAAAAGGAAACGGAGATATCAGCGAAAGAATGGAAGATGCCCTGATCGTAGCCACCGAAGGCGGTACTCAGGTGTACATTAATAATGCTACAACTCCCGCAGTGACCTTAAATGAAGGAGACAGCTACAGAGTCAACAAATTGAGCAATACGAATTACATCAATCAAGGGAACAACCATTATAATATGTACATTAAAACTACCAAAAATGTTTATGTGTACCAGCTAATGGCAGGGGTAGCAACAAGTAATGCGACGATTGGATTTAATTACATTCCGCCGTTGAACTGTTATCTTCCAAGAAAAATTGACGAAATAGGAAATATTAATATTCTCCCTCCTACGATCAACAGTGTAAAATTAAATATCCTAACAGAAACAGGAGCGGGAGTTACCGTAAACGGGGCAACTCCTCCTGCAACGCAGGGACCTTTTCCGGTTTCAGGAACCACATCCTGGGTATCTTATTCTGTCCCGAATGTGACAGGAAACGTTACCATCACATCCACAAAAGCTGTAACTGCGGGAATTTCCGGAGGAAGTGGTGTGGTAGGCTATGGCGGATATTTCGCTGGATTCTCCTCTATTCCGGTCATTGCCAAGCAGACCGGAGACTGTATTCCGGGACTTGTCCTTGAATTGGATGACAGTTTTGATTCTTATCAATGGTATAGAGACGGCAACCCTATTCCGGGTGCTGTAAGCAATTCTTTTACCCCTACGCAATCCGGTGAATATACCGTGAGGATCACCGTTGGGTCTTGTCCTCCAATCATCACTCCTGTTTACAAGGTTTTCACATGTCTTGCAGAAACTACATCAAACCAAACAGTGTGTGACGGGGTAAAACTGATCGTTCCTACATTTACCAATTCAACGCAGTCTGTTGTACCTGGTTCTGTGACTATCATTACTCCTCCTACAAATGGTAACGCGGTGATTGACCCTACTACAGGTGTCATCAGCTATGCGCCTGCCTTTAGTTACGTAGGACCAGATTCTTTTGTGTATAAATTCTGCGGAAACAATCCGAACTTTACAGACTGTGAGCAGGTAACCTTAAACTTAACGGTTTCAGAAAGTCCTACCGTTAACAATGCTGCTTTAAGAGCATGTTTCCTGGAAGACAATCCTGCTACAGGGTTATTTAATCTTACTAGTGCTCCTGTTACCATACAGCCGGGAGTTACTAAAAAATATTACCCATCTCCTACGGATGCTGACAACAGTACCAACGAGATCCTGAATCCTACCAATTACATTGCTCCTACCGGAGTTGCTTATGTAAAAGTAATCAACGCGAATGGCTGCTATAGAATTGCCCAGGTAACACTTACTGTTCTTCCTCCTGTGAAATCTACTGTCCTTGTTGACAAGATCATTTGTGTTGAAGATAAAACAACACTGGATGCCGGTCCTGGGTTCTCAGGCTACGCATGGAGCACGGGTGCCACTACACAGGCCATCACGAATGTTGGAGTGGGGACTTATTGGGTAAAACTGAAAACAGGAGACTGTGTGACCCTTCAGAATGTAAAAGTATATGCTTCGGAACAGCCGGTTGTTTCCAATGTTGAAATTTCCAACACTACGGTTACCGTATTTGCAATAGGCGGAAACCCACCTTATCAATATTCAATTGACAACATCCAGTGGCAGGATTCCAATATATTCGCAGATGTGGCAAGAGGTATATCGACAGTATATGTGAAGGACAGCTACAACTGTGATCCTATCAAAGTGGAAATTACAATCCCTAATCTGATCAATGCTATTACCCCTAACGGTGACGGTGTAAATGATGTTCTTGATTATTCATTGTTAGCAGGTAAAAAGAACCTTGAGTTTAGTATTTTCGACCGATACGGAAGCAAAATATTCCAGGGTGATAAAACCAACAGCTATAAATGGGACGGCACTATAGGCGGCAAGAGAGTTTCTACCGGAAATTATTGGTTTGAGATTCATTGGAATGAGCCTGCAGGCAAGCAAACTCCAGTAAAATATACAGGCTGGATCCTGGTGAAAAGCAGAGAATAATCTCCGAAAAATATAAGTTTCAAAACCGCGATATTACAATCGCGGTTTTTTTATTACTTTTTCAGTCGATGAATACATTTTATTATTAAATTTGTGTTAAACTCCCGCACTGAATGAAGAAAACTTTATCTTTTTTATTTATATTTTGTTTTTTCACCTTTACCTTTGCCCAATTGGACAGGGAACATTGGTTTGCTCCCATGATGGACAGGAGCGGAAGTCCGAATCCGTATCAGAAATTATACCTATCTACCAACAGAACAACATCTTTCCCGGTAAATATTTATAACAACAATGTGCTTATAGGCACTGTTAATATCAGTAAAAACAATCCCCAGAAATTTGATGTACTCAGAAATTATATCATCACTACCAATCAGGCGGATTTGTTTACACCTACTTCGAAAGGATTATATCTAAAGGCCGAATTTCCTTTTTACGCCAATTTGAGATTCTCTGTCTATAATCACGCTGAAATCATTACTTCGAAAGGAATACCTTCCACAGGAAAAAACTTTTATGCTGCGAACGCCCCCATTACGGTCAGTAATTCTATCTTAAGTTTTATGGCCAGCGTTCTTGCTACAGAAGACAATACAACAGTTACTGTAAGTGGATATAAACCTACTGCAGAATTTTCAAACGGAACTACAGGAGCCACGAATCCTACCATGACCTTTACCCTCAATAAAGGTCAGTCTTATATTATAGACGGAATAGGTTCAGCTCCCGGAAACACCGATCCGTTTATCGGGGCTAAGATCACAGCCAATAAACCGGTAAACGTGACCAACGGAAACTTCAATGGTCAGTACGCGGGAAACAATCCTACAAGCTCAGACATTTTAATGGATCAGGCCGTTCCGGTGGAAAGGCTGGGAACCGAGTTTGCCCTTGTGAAAGGAAACGGAAGCATAGGTACCAATATGGAGGGTGCCATCATTATTGCGACCGAAGACAATACTCAGATCTTTGTCAATGATGAAATTCCTCCTCTGACTACCATAAATGCGGGTCAGTATTTTATCATTCCTGATTCAAAATATATGAACCAGGGAGGAAACCACTATAATCTTTACTTAAGAACCTCTAAAAATGCATACGTCTACCAGGTTCTCGCAGGAGATTCCGCTTCGGGAAGTGAGGTAGCAACCGGCGGCTTCAATTTTATTCCGGCCCTGAACTGCTATCTTCCGAAACAGATCAATGAACTAGGCTTTATTAACGAGAATTTTGTTCACTCCAATGCTAACCCATCCGGAATTCTTAATATTCCGACAAAGCTGAACCTCATTACCCAACGGGGGGCCAATGTTTCTGTAAACGGAGCCACTCCGCTAGCATCAACCGGTCCGTTCAATATGACAGGAACCACTAACTGGGTAACTTACGGCATTCCCAATGTAACAGGAACCATCACGGTAGTTTCAGATAAAGCGATCACAGCAGGAATCAATGCGGGAAGTGATGCTGTAGGATACGGCGGTTTTTTTGCGGGATTTCCTACTCAGCCTGTTATCTTAAGATCAGGAGGAACCTGTGTGCCGGGAATCGTCCTAACCGTAGATCCAATCATTTATGACACGTATCAGTGGTATGTGAACGGAACCCTTATTCCGGGAGCTACAGGAGCGTCTATTACTCCTACACAGTCCGGATTTTATACCTGTTCAGTAACGATGGGAAGCTGCGCACCGCTGGTCACAGAACAGTTTAAGGTTCTGAACTGTACAAAGCTAAGTACTTCAACATATAATGTCTGTAGTACACAGACTATAACACCTACATTCACGAGCTCCCCACAAACCCCTGTACCTTCCACAGTGGCTATTGTCACTGCTCCTACTTTGGGTACAGCAGCTATAGATCCTGTCACCGGCATCATTACTTATACCGTTACTACACCGGGAACTACAGGGACAGATACTTTTACTTATACATTTTGCGGAAATGATCCGATTTTCACCGATTGTGAAACGGTGACCGTCACCGTCAATATACTTGCTCTTACAGTCATGAATGTTACTTTGCATGCCTGTAACATTAACGGACAGGGAACCTTTAATCTTACCACCGCAAATGTCACGAATAATTCACCGGTAACCATTACCTATTACCCTACCCTTCTGGATGCCCAGACAGAAAACGCGGCAGCGCTTATCACGACAGCCAATGCTTATACGGCTCCTGACGGTACCATTGTCTATGCCGTGGTAAAAAACAGTATGGGCTGTAAAAGTATTGCCCAGATCACTCTCTCATTATACAATCTTGCGATCATACTGAATAATTACAATGGTATTTTCTGTGATGATAATCTGGATGGAACCGTGACCGTCATATTACCTAATGTCACAGGTATTGTTCTGAATAATCCGGCCTATTTTACCAATGTAAGATATTATGCTGCATTGGCTGATGCCAATGCCGGAAATGCCAATACACTTCCTAACAGCTGGAGCTACACGGCCACGACAACTATTTACATCAGAGTGGAATCTCCGGATGGCTGCGCTACAGTGGTAAAACCTTTACAATTCAGTATTGGGGCAAGAATTACTCTAATAACAACATCAACGGCTACCAATATCTGTGACGATGATCTGGATGGAATAAAAGCGGTCAATCTTGCCCAGTTTATCCCTCAATTTACCCTGGACCCGAATGTCACGTATACCTTCCATACAACTTTAGCTGATGCTCAGAATGACACCAGTCCGATACCAGGTGCCGTGAATATTACAGGTACCCAAACGTATTATATCCGATTCGAGAAAAACGGAGTATGTCCTGAGGTTGGATCCATCAGAATCACAGTTAAAACACCGAAGAAGTCTGATATTTTAACAGACAAGGTCATTTGCCCGAAAGCTACGACTACATTAGATGCCGGTCCGGGATTTGAAAAATATTTGTGGAGCACCGGAGCCACTTCCCCTTCAATTTCGAATGTAGCTGCGGGAACCTACTGGGTAGAACTTACCTTTAACGGCTGTGTTTACAGGCAAACCGTTATAGTGAGTGAATCCCCTTCACCAATGATCACTTCTCTTGAGATCAATGGAACGACCGTAACAGTTGGAGCAAGCGGCGGTACTCCTCCTTACGAATATTCCCTTGACGGAGTAAGCTGGCAGAGTTCAAATGTTTTCAATAATGTACCGAGAGGTCCCCACAAAGTCTTTGTACGCGACTCTAAACTATGCGAGGAAGTTACAAGACCATTTGCTATCATCAATCTGATCAATACCATCACTCCAAACGGCGACGGGCATAATGAACAGATAGACTATTCTGCCCTGATGAGCCAGACGAATCTGGAATTCAGAATATTCGACCGCTATGGAGCTGAAATCTTCAGAGGAACCCCGGACAACAGGTTTACATGGGACGGAAGAATGGGCGGAAGACCTGTTCCTACCGCTACCTACTGGTATTTCATCAGCTGGAGTGAGTTTGGAACTTCTACTACGGTAAAATATTCAAGCTGGCTGCTGGTGAAGCATAAATAGGAGGCTAAGGTTGAGACTAAGGCTGAGGTTAAGGGATGGAAGCAGGATGATGGAAGTTTATGGTAGGATTATCATTGTTCTTTCAGTCCAAAATAATTTTTTATTTCGTCTTTAAAGGTCCTTGATATGTTGGGAAAATGGAGATATTTCATTCAGAATTCAAGGGAAATAATTTCGCGATATTGGTTAAAATCTCATCCTATCCTTTTTATTTACACCACTTTATAACATTCATTAACAGTTTAGTCTTAAAGTTTAATATAACTTTAACCTGAGATCACTATCTTAATAGGTATAAATTGCTGTATTTCTACGTAATTTTGCCCTAATTATATGAAGAAGCTAATTACCCTTTTGATGCTGGTTTTTCTAGCAAAATTCAGTGCACAGATGTATTCCGGAGAGGTATTTTTAAGAGACAATTCGATCTTATATCTTAACCAGGTTTATGTCACCAATCTGAACACTCAGAAAACCGTACTTACCGATTATAACGGAACTTATAACTTACCCGCTGCTCCTGGCGATGTGGTTCGTTTTACATCTATCGTTACCGAACGTAAAGATGTGAAGCTTACTCCCCAGATGATGCAGCAGAAAAATTTAATCGAATTAAAAATCGCCTATTATGAAATCCAGGAAATTGTGCTGACCCGTTTCAAGCCTACCGGAAACCTTAGGTATGATGTGAATTCGATCCGTAAAGTGGATAAAGGCCTGGCTCTTAAAAAAGTAATCGGCCTGCCTGAACCGAAAGGGGATGGTACTTCTCCTGAACTTCCTGTAGCCGGATTAAGGGACGGAGGGCTTACTTTCAGCTTAGAGAGTATTTATGACATCCTCTCGGGGGACAGAAAGAAAAAACAGCGTTATATGGCCTATGAAAGAATGAATAATTCTGTCTCTCAGATCAAAAATTATCTTGGGAAAGATTATTTTGCAAGATTCAAGATTCCGGAAAACCTTGTGGATAACTTTCTTCAGTTCGTTTATACCTCAGAAAATATAGAAGCCTATGTACTGGCCGGTAATTTTGAGGCGATCAAAATCCCGATTGAAAAATATCTGCCGATCTATCAGAAAAGGCTTAAAACCTCGAATCTTCAGGAAGTCATTAAATAGCTTTTTGATATCAATAATAAAAAAGGAATGTGTACTATTCAAAATTTATGGTATACATTCCTTTTTTGTTTAAAATTATGCTTAATTTCATATCACAATTAAGTGTTTAAAATAAAAACAACAGAACATCGTTATTATTGAGAAAACTAATTGACCAAATCAAATTAAGAGAGCACACCAAACTTTCACTTAATATTTGTCAATGAAAAAATTACTTTTACTTTTTGTTTCTGTTCTATGCTTTAGTGTGTCTGCCCAGAAAAAGGGAAAAGATTACAGCAATGTTATAAAAAGCAAGAACATCTACGAGATTAATGCTTTCCTGAGAGATGCACATCCCGATGATCCGCGAAGGTCTGTACTGAAGCCCCGTGTCATGGAACTGATGACGGCTTATATTAAAGACGCCCACCCCGCTGATCAGAAAGTAAAAGATATGCAGGAAATGCTTGCATTGCTGAAGAGAAGGCCTTCTACAAAGATCAGCTTCGATGAGATGAATGCCATTATCAAACAGAAACAGATCGCAAAATATAAAGCAGAGCTTGCCGCTAAAAAATCTAACGTAGTGTATACCCCAAGCACTGTCCAGAATACATTTGTCGTTAATGCCGCCGCCAATACAGCCATTCCGAATGCGGAAGCTGAAGAATTCAACATGCTGATGGCCGTCAATCCTGTAGAACATCAAAACAAAACGGTAAAAATACTAAACTCGTTATTCGACAACGATCCGAACAGTAAGGAAAGTATTATTCTTATCCAGAATAAATCCGACTGTAATATCATCGTAAGAATGGAAGGCGTAGGAACCACCAAATACAGGCTCGCGGTTCCGGCTCATGACGAGAGCTCAATTGTCATAGATAAAGGCCAGTATCTCTTTACCAGCCTTGTCTGCGGTGCACAATACGCTTCCCAAAAAACAATTCAGAAAGCGATCATGGTGGCATTGGGTAGTTCGGCGGCCCCTTAAACCCACTATAAATATACTCAGGACATGTTTTTTATATTTAAAAGACAAGGTAATCTATTCAAAATTTGCTATTTTTGCGGGATTTTATAAATGACTCGATGGGCAAAAATAAACTAGCAAGATTCGCAGAAAACAAGATATTACCGAACGTTATCCAACCAACCAGAGAAGATGCGCTGAAAGGTTCTCCACTTAAAGGAACATGGAGAAAAGAATTCTTCAAGAACGACAATCCTATTGTCCTGGAGCTGGGCTGCGGAAAAGGAGAATATTCTGTAGGACTTGCAAAAACATTTCCTGAAAAAAACTTCATCGGGATCGATATCAAAGGGGCTAGATTCTGGTTCGGAGCTAAAGAAGCTGTGGAAAGCGGTATGAATAATGTAGCGTTTCTGAGAACACAGATCGAGCTGGTAGATCATTTTTTTGCTGAAAATGAAGTTGACGAAATCTGGATCACGTTCCCGGATCCTCAGATCAAATACAGACGTACAAAGCACAGACTTACCCATCCTGACTTTCTAGAACGATACAAAAAATTTCTGAAACCGGGTGGAATCGTTCACTTAAAAACAGATTCGGAGTTTCTGCACGGCTATACTTTAGGATATCTTCAAGGGGCAGGACATGAAATCATCAGTGCTCACCATGACATCTATGGTGCTGCTGAATATGATCCGGGTACCGAACATTTAAGAGATATAAAAACCTATTATGAAGAACTTTTCTCAGCAAAAGGAAAAACGATAACGTATATTAAATTCCGGATAAGCTGATGAATTAACCAAACACATTGATGAAAAAAAACTTAATGACCCTCCTACTCATTTTCCTGGCCACGGGTTTTGTTTCTGCGCAGAAAAACAGCAAAGACATCCTTAAAAGCACAAATATCCGGGACATTGAAGAGTACTTAAAAAACGCACATCCCGAAGATCCTAAACGGAGTGTGCTGAAACCGAAACTTATTGCTCTGAAGAACGCTGAATGGACGAAAGGTGCAGCGAAGGCCAAACCTATGGAAGCCAGACCTGTAATGACGGACATTCCCAACAGATTCATGAGAAATTCCAATTCTGAAGATGCGGAAGAATTTAAAAAACTGATTACAGAAACCTCTGACCAGCATAAAGAAAAAACCGTACAACTTCTGAACGCCATGTTCGATGAAGATATTACCCGTAAAGAGGCTGTACTTCTGTTCAGAAATAATTCGGATTGCAATATCATACTGAGAATTGAAGGAAAAACGTTCTACAATCTCGCTGTTCCTGCACACGGAGAAAATTTCATTGTTCTTAATAAAGGTTCTTATACCCTGAACAGCAATGTTTGTGATATCAGGTACACCTCTGCAAAAGATATAAAAAAAAGTATATTTTTAGTGATTGAAAATCCCGGCGCCCTGAAATCTGAACCCGCTAAAAATCTGGCAGAAGATGAGAAAAAAGTGAAACGGGAAAAATCCATAAAAAAGAAAAGATCATAACTGTATGAAAAAGCTGTTTGTTTTCTCCGGCATTTCACTTATCCTTATCAGCTGTAGTGCAAACTACGGAAGCTATCCTACGAGAACTACCTATCCTACGGGTTCAGGAAGCAGTACAGCCAGTACAGAAAGGGAATATTCGGAACTTATTAAAACGTACAAACCTGAAACGGCAGATGTTTTAAATGATCTTCTCAACGCTGATTCTCCTTCTAATCCCAAAACGTCGATTTCTGTAGAAAATCAGTCACGATGCAATATGGTTCTTACTGTAAGCAGCAACGGTTTTTTCAAAAAGATTCCGATCGCCTCCGGTAAAGTGGGTTATACGATGGTTCCTAAAAACCAGAATTACAGACTGTCCGGTATGCTTTGTAATTCTTCTTACCAGTCCACGAAATTCATTTCAACTTCTTATTCTGTGAAATTATCAAACTAGCAATTTCATCATTGAATTGCAAAAAATAAAAAATATCCAAAGAAAAAACGCCGTGCTTAAGTACGGCGTTTTTTTTGTCCTTAACATCAACTCTTTACTGAACAATATAAAAAAATAAAGCATTTATTTTTTTTTTTCATTATTCCAGGAAAACACCTTTTAGCTTCACCATCTGAAATTCTATCGTTAAAAAAACACACAACACACTCATATTCAATTTGAAATAATTAAATATTACTATAAATTATATCATTATATAGAGAAATATCTATAATTTTAATAATCTCAAAATGAAAATAATAAATCATTTTCAGTGAAAAATATTTAAAAAAACTAATACCAATAATCATCAAAAAACTAAATTAATCAAAAAACTAAATTAATCATGAAACAAATTGAAAAAAAACAAGACCGGAGAAAAGCGGAAAAAATGGTGTTAAAACCATTACCCGAAACAGATTCTAACAAGTTAATTATCAAAACGAATGAAGAATTATCTGTAACAGACAGTTCAAGTTCTCCTGAGCAATATTTATGGAACAAGTCTCTCCCTGGATGCGGAAACGATGTTGTTTCTGTATTGATCGGCAATGGCTATATCTATGCAGGCTCTAATGGATACGTCTATCAAATGGATATGAATGGGAACATCCTGAACACCAACAATCTACCGGGAAGAGGTCAGGGAGAAATCAGAATGGACATTACAGACAATTATCTTGTAGTGGGAACCAACGGATACGTGGTACTCATCTCACTTTCAGATTTTGCCAACACGAGCTCCAATATCAATGTTTCACTTCCCGGATGTGGCTACAATATAGTTTCCGTGATAGTGAGCGGCAGCTATATTTTTGCAGGCTCAAATGGATACGCCTACCAATTGAACACCACAGGAGAACTCCTTGCCACCAATACCCTTCCTGGAAAAGGCAACAATGAAGTGCGACTGGCCACCACTGATACCTATCTTGTAGCAGGAATAAACGGATACATTGTATTGGTATTAATTACAGATTTTGACAATACGGATTACAATATTAATATTTCCCTTACCGGAAGCGGATATAGTAAAGTTTCTGTACTGTCCGATCCCAATTACATTTACGCAGGTTCAAACGGATATGTTTATCAATTTAATTTGAGCGGTAATCTTATCGCCAGCAATAATCTTCCGGGAATGGGTAATAATGAAATCCGTCTGGCGCTCAATAATACTTATCTGATTGCAGGAACCAACGGTTTTGTTGTATTGGTTACGCTGAATAGTTTTGGAAACACAGCTTTCAATCTCAATACTTCTCTTCCGAATTGTGCTTTTAATATCGTCTCTGTACAATCTGAAGGAGATGTAATTTTCGCCGGTTCCAATGGATATGCCTATCAGTTATCCGGTAACAGCGGCAATATTATGATTGTCTATGGTCTACCCGGATTAGGCAATCACGAAGTAAGAATTGCCAGTAACAACTATCAGCTTTATCTTGGCACCAATGGATTTCTTGCCGCAACAGATCAAACCGTTGTACTGGATGTCAATATCATAGGGCAACAAACTAACAATTGGTGTTGGGCAGCCAGCGGCCAGATGGTCATGGAGTATCTGGGCTCAAATATCAGCCAATGTGAGCAGGCCAATTACCGCTTTGGTCTGAGTAATTGCTGCATCACCCCTACTCCAGCTAACTGTATTCAGGGTGGCTGGCCAGATTTTGAAAACTGGGGATTTAGCAGTATAACGACCTTATGGGGAGATGCCCTCTATTTTGATGAGCTTCAAAATCAGTTCGATTCAAATATGCCGGTTGCTTTCTCTTGGGGATGGACCGGTGGTGGTGGGCACATGCAGGTAGCCACAGGATATTCACTACTTTCCGAAATGGTTTCCATTAATGATCCATGGCCGCCAAACATTGGTACTTTTAAATGGCTATCTTACAATGCTTATGTTCAGGGGTCTAATTATACGCATTGGCGAGATTATTATAATATTTCTAAAAATACAACCGTTAAAAGTTATAAGTCTATGAATGATAAGAATCCAAATATCAAATCGCATACTTTCAGCAGCCCTATTGAAGCTGTCAACGATGGATTGAACAGGTTTTTTCATCTCGTCAATGACAAAAATTACAGAAAAATGGGGTTAGAAAAAATGGCAAGTCATTCTGATGCTATTCAAGCAGACTCAAATTATTTAAAAGTCTATTTCATCAGACATGACAGCTTATTGGCTTTTAATAAAAATGATTCCCCTTTCAGCATTCTGATTGATCTTAACGAAAGAATGTATCCGGTGATTCATGAGAATGAGGTAGTATCTGCCATTACTATTCAACAGAATAAAAATGAAGAATGGGAAGTGAAGAGTATCGGAGACTCTATATTAATTAAAGAAGCCGTTTCCCTAATGAAACAGTCAGAAGATGTAAACGCCAGATTCTTTATAGTAACCATTCCAAGTTTATATCATATGTTCCTTGGATACCTGGAGCATGACAATGTTTTAAAACTTATAGAAATCAGTGCTGGAGATGGCGATACTTCATCCCTGAATAATCAGCAAGATGCATCTGAAATACTCTCTGCAATCAGAGAAAAAGCCATGAATAATCCATTTCCTTTAACAGGGGAAGAGGAAAAATAGATCCTGCCATTATTCCTAAAATTAAACGCCGTAAAGTAAAAACTTCACGGCGTTTATTATATTAAAGAAAATCTTTAATTATTCAGCATCGAAATCAGCATCTGTTTCAGCAGATACTTTTTCTCCTTCTTCTTTAGATTTTTCTTTATCAGCTTTTCTTTGAGACTGACCTTCTTTGATAGAATCAGAAACAATGTTTAAGATCATATCAATAGACTTAGAAGCATCATCGTTTCCTGGGATAACGAAATCTACTTTTCTTGGATCAGAGTTTGTATCAACAATACCGAAAACTGGAATACCTAATTTCTTAGCTTCAGTTACAGCGATGTGTTCTCTCATAATATCTACAACGAAGATTGCAGAAGGAAGACGAACCATGTCAGAGATAGAACCTAAGTTTTTCTCTAAGTTAGCTCTTTGTCTGTCTACCTGTAATCTTTCTTTTTTAGATAAAGTTTCGAACGTACCGTCTTTTTTCATTTTGTCGATATGGTTCATTTTCTTTACAGCCTTTCTGATTGTAACGAAGTTCGTTAACATACCTCCAGGCCATCTTTCTGTAATATAAGGCATATTAAGTTCAGCAGCATGTTTTGCAACTACCTCTTTCGCTTGCTTTTTAGTAGCTACGAAAAGAACTTTTTTACCTGCAGAAGTTAATTTTTCTAAAGCACTACAAGCTTCATCTAATTTAACTGCTGTTTTATGTAAGTCTACAATGTGAATACCGTTTTTCTCCATAAAAATGTATGGAGCCATATTTGGATTCCACTTTCTGGTCATGTGACCGAAGTGTACGCCAGCCTCTAAAAGGTCTTTTACATTTGCTTTTGCCATGTTTTCTGTTTTTGTTAGTTTACTTTCCGTTTCTTAAACAATCAACAACTTCTTTAGATGGGAGAAGTGTTTGGATGCTAAACGTAACGGGCAATTGGCGGTTTGCTGTTTGCTTGTGGCAATTGGCTTTTCGCCGAGATTAAGTTTAAAAAAAATTTAATACATTTCTGTAGCCAACAGCCATAAGCCATTCGCCCACAAGAAATCTTAACGTTTTGAGAATTGGAATCTCTTTCTTGCTTTTTTCTGACCTGGCTTCTTTCTTTCCACCATTCTTGCGTCTCTTGTAAGTAAACCAGCAGGCTTCAATGCTAATCTGAACTCAGCGTTGATCTCGCATAAAGCTCTTGAAATACCTAATCTGATAGCCTCTGCCTGACCTGTATTACCACCACCGAAAACATTTACGGTAACGTCATACTGACCAACAGTCTCAGAAAGGATGAACGGTTGGTTTAATTTATAAACCATCACGTCTGTAGAGAAATAAGTTGCAGCATCTTTACCGTTTACTGTAATCACACCAGAACCTGGTTTTACATAAACTCTAGCTACAGAAGTTTTTCTTCTTCCGATTTTGTGAACTATAGACATAATTAATTATTTAAATTCGTTAACATTAATTGTTTTCGGCTGTTGAGCTTCATGTTTGTGCTCAGTTCCTTCATATAGATAAAGGTTCTTCAATAAAGCAGATCCTAATCTGTTTTTAGGTAACATACCTTTTACAGACTTCTCTAATACTTTTAAAGAATCTTTCTTCTGAAGTTCAGCCGCTGTCATAGACTTCTGTCCACCAGGGTAACCTGTATGCCAGATGTAAGTCTTATCAGCCCACTTATTTCCGGAAAGCGTAATTTTCCCAGCATTCAAAACGATAACGTTATCACCACAATCTACGTGAGGTGTAAAGTTCGTTTTGTGCTTACCTCTCAAAATCTTTGCAACCGTAGAAGCTAGTCTTCCTAACGGCTGTCCTTCAGCGTCTACCACAACCCATTCTTTATTAGCAGTAGCTTTGTTCGCTGAAACAGTTTTGTAACTTAATGTATTCACACGTTTTAGTTAAAGATTAAACATAATTTTCCCCTAAAAGGGTGTGCAAAGGTACAAATAATTTTCGTAACCCGAAAACATATTTTATTTAATCTATATCACCTCTGGATTTTAAGGTTGCTTTAATAGATTTTAACAACTATTTTCTTTTTGGCACAGAACTTGTAAAATGAATGACCGTTGAAAAAAAATATTTCGAAGATTCTAAAAACACACCTGATAAAGTAAAGAGTTTTGTCCCTCGGCTCTTTCTTTATTAATTTTACTTTAAACATTTCCGCAAAAGCTTACTAATGTGATTATTTTATATCGCGAATTATTTATATTTGCGACCAAACCATATTCTTAATCATCCATGAGCCACGGAAAAATCAGAGAAGATAAAACATGCCTGAACTGCGGGCACCAGGTCGAAGAAAGATTCTGCCCAAACTGCGGACAGGAGAACATTGAAAGCCGCCATCCCTTTTACTTCCTGTTCACACACTTTATTGAAGACTTCACGCATTATGACGGACAGTTTTGGGGTACCTTAAAAAATCTGCTGATTAAACCGGGAGCACTGACCTGTATTTATCTGGAAGGCAAAAGGCAAAAATATGTACCTCCGGTAAAACTATATATTTTCGTCAGTTTTATTACCTTTTTCTCATTTGCTCTTTTCCCTATGGCAAACGTCAATCTTGATGATGAAAAAGACGACAAAAGTCCATCGGAAACACATTTTTTTGATAAGATGAAATCTTCTGAGGTAAAAAAAATAATCGACAGCATCAAAACCAAACCCATTCTGACAAGAGAAGACTCCGTGTCTATCAATGCCCTGAGTGCACTTTCGGATTCATCTAAAACAGGCGGTCTCAAGAAAGCTTTGAAAATGGATAAGAAAATAGATACTGATATTACTTATAATGGGTATAAAACAAGAAAATCTTATGATTCGGCGGTGGCTAAAAACCCATCATTTTTAGATTTCATCCAAATACCAGTGGCCCATAAATTTTATGAACTCAAGGAAAGTGGGGTAACAAAAGCAGAGATTTTGAAAAATCTACTTGAAAAGTCTTTCCATAATTTACCGAAGGCTCTTTTCATTTATCTGCCCTTATTTGCCTTCTTTTTATGGATTTTTCACAATAAGAAAAAATGGTGGTATTTCGATCACGGAATTTTTACCCTGCATTATTTCTCCTTCCTTTTGCTCAATATTCTTTTTGTTTTCTTATTAGTGAATTTAACGAATATTGTCAATGTTGGGGCTATTAATACGCTTCTATATTTAATAATAACATTTCTGATTCTATACAGTATAGCCTATTTCTTCATCGCTCACCGCCGGGTTTATCATGCACACGGAGTGGTAAGCTTTATAATTGGGGTACTATTATTTACCATCAATTTCTTTGCATTTACATTTTTGATTGTAGGTCTTGCTCTGGTAAGCTTCATGATGATTCACTAAATATACAATGAGGCTGTTCTTTTTAGATAGCCTCATTTTTTTTATTTTCTTAATGACTTGCTTGCTCTGAAGCTTGCTATCATATAATAGGCTACAAACACCGTTGAAAATTTAAGTATGGAAGGAACTGCCAGCTCCAGACTGAATAAACCGGCTCCTACCAGCACCAAAACTCCCATGACCGCAAAAGAAATACCTAACTTCTGGGGCAACGTGAAACTAGGTGTATCCAGATAATAAGCAATTCCCCATGCAATCCCAAAGGCTAACGCATAATAGATATCAAGACCTATATTTTCAGAACTGTAAAAAAAATAATTGATCAGGAAACTAAGAACCGTTCCCAACGCAAAATACATCAAAGCCTTTTTCATATTCTATAGATAATGATGCAAAAATAAAGAATTTACTGACCACTTTTAAACGAATGATTGGTAAGCAGGTAAAAAAGCAATCTCACATCAACAATCAACGATCTTAAAATCAAACCATTAAACAAAACCAAAAGGTTCTTATTTTATTATTATATTTGAAAATTCAGAAATTTTCTAGTTTTTATATGGAAACCCAAAAATATACTCCAACCAATAAAGTGAGAATCGTAACTGCGGCGTCATTATTTGACGGACACGATGCTGCGATTAATATCATGCGACGCGTGATCCAGGGAACAGGATGTGAAGTGATCCACCTTGGCCACGATAAATCAGCAGAGGAAGTGGTGAACACAGCGATCCAGGAAGATGCCAACGCTATTGCCCTGACCTCATACCAGGGAGGTCACAACGAATATTTTAAATATATCTACGACCTTTTAAGAGAGAAAAACTCCCCACAAATCAAGATCTTCGGAGGCGGAGGCGGTGTTATTCTGCCTGAAGAAATTGAAGACATCATGGCATACGGAATCGACAGAATTTATTCTCCGGATGACGGCCGTGAGCTTGGTTTACAGGGAATGATCGATGATCTGGTAAAAAGATCGGATTTCGCAACAGGAAAAGATATCACAGCCGCTGATTTGGATTTAATAGATTTTGAAAATTCCACAAGCATTGCTAAAATTATTTCAGCCGTAGAAAACTTTTCAGATGAAAAACCTGAACTGGTAAAGGCTATTGACGAAAAATCAAAAGACTTAAATATTCCTATTATCGGGATCACAGGTACAGGTGGAGCCGGAAAATCCTCTCTTACTGACGAATTGGTAAGACGTTTTATCCGTTCAAATCCTGATAAAAAAATTGCTATTATTTCTATTGACCCTTCCAAAAAGAAAACGGGAGGTGCCCTTTTAGGAGACAGAATCCGTATGAACGCGATCAATGATCCGAGAGTTTATATGCGTTCTATGGCAACAAGAGAAAATAACGTTTCCGTTTCGCCTTTCATCCATTCTGCATTGAATGTACTAAAGCTGGCTACTCCTGACGTTATTATTCTTGAAACATCCGGTATCGGGCAATCCGGTTCGGAAGTTTCAGATTTCGCTGATGTTTCAATGTATGTAATGACGCCTGAATATGGTGCTTCTACACAGCTTGAAAAGATCGACATGCTAGATTATGCAGATCTTGTGGCCTTAAATAAATCTGATAAACGAGGTGCTCTTGATGCGCTTCAGGCCGTAAGAAAACAGTTCCAGAGAAACCACTTACTGTGGGAAAGTCCATTGGATGATATGCCGGTGTATGCTACAAAGGCATCACAGTTTAATGATCACGGGACGACTGAACTTTACAACAGACTTGTTGAAAAAGTAAATGAAAAATTCTCAGATTTAAATCTTCAGGGTTTCGTGGAGCAGGAAATTACGGACGAAGTAACGATCATTCCTCCAAAAAGAGTCCGTTATCTGTCTGAAATTGTTGAAAACAACAGAATTTACGATGCTAACGTTGAAAAGCAGGCTGAGCTTGCCAGAAAAATGTATCATATAGAAGGCGTAAAAAGTTTCTTATCCAATGAAACACTGGACGCCGAATACCAAAAAGCAGAAAAAGACCTTCAGCAGGAAAACATTGACTTCCTAAGAACCTGGGACGATACGAAAAAAGCGTTCCACGAAGAGTTTTATTCTTATTTTGTACGTGGAAAAGAAATCAAGGTAGAAACTTCTACCGAATCTTTATCCCACTTAAGAATTCCAAAAATTTCATTACCAAAATATACAGATTGGGGTGATCTGATCAAATGGAAAGGCCAGGAAAATTTACCTGGAGGATTCCCCTACACGGCCGGAATTTATCCGTTTAAAAGAACCGGTGAAGATCCGACAAGGATGTTTGCAGGGGAAGGAGGTCCGGAAAGAACCAACAGAAGATTCCACTATGTTTCTGCAGAAATGGATGCCAAGCGTTTGTCAACAGCATTTGACTCTGTAACTTTATATGGTCAGGATCCAGCATTACCACCGGATATTTACGGTAAGATTGGAAATGCGGGAGTTTCTATTGCAACGCTGGATGATGCTAAAAAACTATACTCAGGATTTGATCTGGTTAATGCGATGACTTCGGTTTCCATGACGATCAATGGTCCTGCTCCAATGTTACTGGCTTTCTTTATGAATGCTGCGATTGATCAGAATGTTGAAAAATATATCGCTGAACATAAACTTGAAGCTAAGGTTGAAGCTGTTTTAAAAGCTAAATTTGACAACAGAGGTTTGGAAAGACCGAAATACAACGGTGAACTTCCTCCTTCCAATAATGGTTTAGGTTTAAAACTATTGGGAATCACAGGAGATGAAGTGATCCCGGCTGAGGCTTACGCTGAAATTAAAGCTAAAACCATTGCAACGGTTCGTGGTACGGTTCAGGCCGATATTTTAAAAGAAGATCAGGCTCAGAATACCTGTATTTTCTCTACTGAATTTGCTTTAAGATTAATGGGTGACGTTCAGGAGTTCTTCATTACTGAAAAAGTAAGAAACTTCTATTCCGTATCCATTTCAGGATATCACATTGCTGAAGCGGGTGCGAATCCTGTTTCCCAGCTAGCCTTTACACTGGCGAACGGTTTCACGTATGTGGAATATTACTTAAGCCGTGGCATGGACATCAATGATTTTGCACCAAACTTATCTTTCTTCTTCTCCAACGGTATCGACCCTGAATATTCAGTGATCGGGCGTGTAGCAAGAAGAATCTGGGCTAAGGCTATGAAAATAAAATACGGAGCAGACGAAAGAAGCCAGATGCTGAAATACCACATCCAGACTTCAGGACGTTCTCTTCACGCACAGGAAATTGATTTCAACGATATCAGAACGACGCTACAGGCGCTTTATGCTATCTATGATAACTGTAACTCTCTTCACACCAATGCATATGATGAGGCGATTACAACGCCAACTGAGCAATCTGTAAGAAGAGCAATGGCTATCCAGCTGATTATCAATAAAGAATTAGGTTTAGCTAAAAACGAAAATCCATTACAGGGGTCATTCATTATTGAAGAATTAACGGATCTTGTAGAGGAAGCGGTTTATACAGAATTCGACAGAATTACGGAAAGAGGCGGTGTTCTTGGAGCTATGGAAACGATGTATCAGCGTTCTAAGATCCAGGAAGAATCTATGCATTACGAATGGCTGAAGCATACGGGAGAATATCCGATCATCGGAGTGAATACTTTCCTTGGAAAAGATGGCTCGCCAACGGTTCGTCCGGGAGAAGTTATCCGTTCTACAGAAGAGGAAAAGCAGGTTCAGATCGAAACGCTTCATAATTTCCAGAAATCGAATGAGGACAAATCTGAGGAAGCCCTTGGAAAGTTACAGTATGCAGCTATCAACCAACAGAACTTATTTGCAGTGATGATGGATGCCGTGAAATACTGTTCTCTTGGACAGATCACCAATGCTTTGTTTGAAGTGGGTGGTAAATACAGAAGAAATATGTAATCCAACCTGGATTTGCTTATATAAATTAAACCTCAAGGAATTTTCTTTGAGGTTTTTTTGTATTTTTAATTTAAAGTTGATCATGATGAAAAAAGAATTTCAGATTTCAAGTCCATGTAGTGAAAACTGGGACAAAATGCAGCAGGCTCAAGGAGGAAAATTTTGTGACTTATGCTCTAAAAAAGTGTATGATCTTACCGGGAAAACTGATGAGGAAATTCAGGCGTTACTGAGTGAAAATCTATCTGTATGCGGAAAAATACAGAAGAGCAGATTATATACTGAAGAAGAACAAACATCAAAAATAAATCACCACCTTTTCCAACTCCCGTTTCGTAAAATTGCCAGCGGAATATTTATTGCCGCCATGTTCACCTCAGCCCTGAATGCCCAATCCAAAAAAACAGACACGCTTAGAACCCTGGAAATCGGTATGATCCTTTATGCCGCACCATCTGATACACAGGACGCTCCGGATAAGGACAGAGAGTTTTACAGACCTAAAACAAAAACATTGAAATTTAACATTTCAGGAAATAAAGAAACAGTACAGCAATATAATAAAACAAGCATTCTCACTCTTTCCAAAAAATACTCAACCTATTCTTTCTTTTCCGGTGAAATCAGAATCTCTGAAGATGACATCAGCTTCAAAAATATCTATGTTTTCGAAAATGAATCCAATAAAAACAAGCTGTTTTTATCCGCCAACAGCAGACGTTCAAAAGAAGACAGTCCATTAAACTTAAATATTGACAAAGCTCAAAAGATAGATTTTAACCCTGACAGGAAAAATACGCTGTATTTCTTAGACGGTGAGGAGATTTCTTATGAGGATTATGAAAAAAATAAAAACGATTCCAATATTGAATCATATTTTTTATCAGAAGCCTATGCCGAAGAACTTCTTGATAAAACTTACAATCTTCAGTACGGAATGGTCTTATCTTACCGCAGAAGAAATTAAGATCAGGAGACGGAATAAGAGAAAAAGTCGCATCGCATTTACAATTTCTCACAGGTTTTTATCTTCAATATTTACTATGTTTGCGGTATGAAACCCAAAGCCGTATTCAACTGGAGCAGTGGAAAAGATTCTGCTCTTGCTCTTTATAAAACCCTGCAGGAAAACCGTTCTGAAGTCATTACCTTGCTGACCAACATTAATAAAGAATTTCAGCGAATTTCTATGCATGGCGTTCATGTTTCGCTTTTGGAGAAACAGGCTGAAAGTCTGAATCTTCCTCTGATTAAAATGGAGCTTCCCAAAGAACCATCCATGGAAGAATACCGGGAACTTATGAATAAAACCATGTCTGAAATTCAGGCGATGGGAATCACGCAGTCTGTCTTTGGAGATATTTTCCTGGAAGACCTCCGCAAATACCGTGAAGACCAGCTGAAATCAATAGGCATGGAAGCCGTTTTTCCACTTTGGAAACAGAATACAACTGATCTTATCCATGAATTTCTGGATCTTGGTTTCAAAACGATCGTCACCTGCGTGAATGAAACGTATCTCGATAAAAGTTTCGCAGGAAGAATCATTGACCACGATTTTATCCGTGACCTACCAAAAAACGTTGATCCATGTGGAGAAAACGGAGAATTTCATACGTTTACTTTTGATGGACCGATCTTCAGAGAACCTGTTCAGTTTGAAATCGGGGAAACGGTAAAGAAAACGTACCCCAAACCTAAAGCCAGCCCTGACGATGAAAACGGAGCCTATGTTTTCTGGTTCTGCGATCTGATCATGAAATAAACGCTGCTACAAAATGATTTCCTGATCTTTATTTCAACTGAGAGATGATTGTATTCATCACACCGAATATCAGCACAACATCATTTTCAGAGGTTCTCCAGTTAACAAAAGCAGCCCGGATTCCATTCTGCTGATGATAGAAAGTAGGCGTCATGAAGACTTTTCCCGTCTCGTTAAGCATTGCTAAAAACTTTCCAACCTCATCCTGTTTTCCGCTGTCTTTAAGGGTAAAGCAGACCGTATTTAATCTTACCGGAGCCAGGAGTTTAAAATCATCACTGTTTTCAATCATCTGCCCAAACTGTCTAGACAACGTGATGTTATTGTCTACAATTTCCTGATAACCTTTTTTACCGTAAGCCATCAGAGAAAACCAGGCAGGAAGAGCCTTTAATCTTCTTGAATTTTCAGGAAGAAAGTTTAAGTAGCTGAAATTCTCCAACGGATCTCCAAGATAAGGTGCATTGGAATTCTGAAAAGTTTCCACCTGCAACGTTTTGTACTGCTCTTTTATAAAAAACACCGCACTTTCATAAGGAACATTGAGCCATTTATGACAGTCAACAGTAATACTGTCAGAATATTCCCAACCTTCAACAAGGTGTTTATAAGTGTCCGAACAGGCCGCAAATCCTCCAAAAGCCGCATCAATATGCCACCAGAATTTATATTTCTCTTTTAATGCATGAATTGCCTTAAAATCATCGAAGTCAACTGTATTCACCGTCCCTCCGCTGGAAATCAGAATAAACGGTTCTCCGCCAAGCTTGATGATGTGATCTTCCAGGTCATCTACAGAAATGGCTTCACGATCTTCTCCCGCCGTTTTAATTTTTGTGATATTACCGCTTCCGATTCCCAGAAGCGACAGAGATTTTATAGCGGAGGAATGAGGTGTTGCCGTTAATATATTGATTGCGCCAGAAATTCCATCTTTCGCGATATCTCTTCCCTGCTCTTTTCCCACCCATTGGCGGGCAATAGCTAAACAAGTAAAATTTGACATCGTGGCACCGGTCACAAAGCCTCCCAGAAAATTGTCCGGCAGACCGAGAAGATCCAGCAAAATTTTTATAGTTTCCAGTTCTATATTGGCTGAAATATCTCCATGCCCTTTTGTAGACTGAGTGTTCTGATCATAAATCGTGGCAAGCCAGTCGCCCGCTATCGAAGCAGGTGTAGCACCTCCGGTTACAAATCCCAGATATCTCGGTCCTCCTGAACCCACCATGATCGGCTCAAACCTTTCATTGAATATTTTTAATGTTTCTTCAGTTCCAAAACCCTGTTCCGGCAGATTTTGCTTTTCAAATACCGGCATATTACTGACAGAAGTAGGTCTTTCCGAAATAGTATTGAGGTAGCCTATTCCCTGGTTTTTAATAATTTCCAGAATATGGTCTATTTGGTCTGAGTCATTTTTCAAATATTCTTTCATAATGATGGGTTAGTAATCTATTCAAAAATAAAAATACTTATACACATAATCCCCTGTATTAGCATAAATTTTGCATCCCTTTGAGACTTCTAAGAATTTTCTTACATTTAAATAGACATTATTCTTACAATCAATAACTTCAATTTTAATCTAAAAACACACCTGTGATAAAAAAAATTACATTCCTTTTCCTTTTTTACTGTTTATGTTCATGCAAAACCGAAATTCCCAAAATAAAACCGGTTGACAAAAATGCCATCATTGATTCTACGGTCACGGTGTTCCAGAAAACACTTTTGGAGCAACAGATCGATTCTGTATTTAAAAAATATAATTTCAATGGAAGCATTGCTGTCTTCAAAGATTCACTGCAGCTGTACGGAAAGGAAAACGGTTACTCGAATTTTAAAACGAAAGCCAAGATAGATAGCAGTACTGTTTTTGCGATTGGTTCAGTAAGCAAGCAGTTCACCGCAGCAATGATTCTTCTTCAGATGGAACAAGGAAAACTGAATGTTACCGACAAGGCTTCCCAATATCTTAAGGAATTCCAGAGCAAAGAGTATGAGAACATCACCATTCATCAGCTTTTGAATCATACGTCAGGGCTTAATACTTTCGGAGGGAAATTACTGTTTAAAAGCGGTTCGGATTTCTTTTATTCCAATGATGGTTTTAATACTTTGGGTAAAATTGTAGAAACGGTTTCCGGAAAATCATATGATGAAAATGCACAGGAACTGTTCAGAAAAGCAGGAATGAAAAATTCTTCTACCGGAAATACTTTTAAAGGGAACAATTTCGCCAGTGCTTATCTGGGTAATGAAAAAAATGCTCAGGAAGTTCCCAATATGCCCAAGCGACTGGGCAGTAAAGACATCGGTACTCCTGCAGGTGGTATTCTTTCTACCATAGATGATCTTCACCTGTGGAATAACGCGCTTTATGGTGGAAAAATCCTCAAACCTGAAACGCTAAAACAGTTCACTTCCAAAAGTGCGGAAAGACACCACGCTATTCTTGGAAAGATGGGCTATGGTTATGGGATCATGATGAATATTGGCAAGCCGGAAAGTTATTTTCACAGTGGTTATATAAAAGGTTCCCCTTCTCTGAACATTTATTATCCGCAGACCAAAACATCCGTTCTGATTTTATCGAATATTGCTGATGAAGAAAAGGGCAAAAGTTCTACCTTCAGACCTCATGTTGAAGTAAAAAAGATTACGGATAACCTTGAGAATACCCTATTACAGCTTAAATCAAAACATTAATTTTCTTTGCATTCCAGTATAGAAGCTGGAACTGAATAGCCGCTGCAAACAGAAAGAAGGGTTTTATCATGACAGAAAGGGTCGTATGAAGATCTTTAAAAAAGAAAGATGATATTGTAATCAGCACAACTCCAGCAAACAGATTTTTTAAAAGTAAAGGATGAAAGCTGACCTGAAAATAATCATTTAAATTCATGGTTTTCCGCATAAAATTATAAACAGAAAGTCCCAATATTGTCAACAAAAACAGGATCTGTACATCATTAAACAGATTGGGTTTTATATACAGTAATCCTGAAAAAACCAATGAAAAAATCAAGGCATAGACAGTCATCTTCTTGAAACGGGTCTGAAGAATGTCTTTCTCAATTCTGGTCATTTTTCTTGCGGATAAAAAATCTGCTCTTACCATTTCAAGTTCACTTTTCCAGTTCATTTTGGTTTGAAGAAAAGCTTCCTGGAAACCTTCATTATGTTCTTCCATCAGGTTTGATATCTGAAGTATAAAATGATCTTTGATTTCCAACAATAGTTTCTGATCCAGTTTTTTCGAAACAAGATACTGTATGATCTCAATTTCCTGTGCTGTATTTATCATATTTAATTGGCTTTAAATGGTAATTTATCAGTTGATTATCAATATATCAGGCCTCAGAAGTCTGAAGAAAATTCTGTAGTTTTTTAAGGGTCTTTTTATGTTCAAAAAAATTGAAGAGCGTAAAGATAACCGCAGTCTGCAATACAAAAGGAATCACTAAAGTAATAATAACACCTAAGATTTCTGTCGTATTTTGAGCTTTGAAAAACTGGTAAGCATGATGTCCGGTTTTTCCGATGATCTGCCCCATTGAAATGGCACTTACCACCATAAGTCCCATATTTTTCTGATACATGGTATAAAAGCATTTTCCTTTATATTTAAAATCTGCTCTCATGTATTTCCAGATCTTTACATTTAGAACCCAAACCAGCCCCAATGCCAATAGGAACATCCCATTCAGCACCTGGAAAAACATTCCGTATTCCTCCTGGTTTTTTGCAAAATAAATCAGCAATAGATTAATTCCGAAGAAAAAAAGCCCCATTATAATAGATTTTATCAGCAGCCTGTTGTATTTGTCTTTGATTACTTTTTTGGCAATCAAAGGAATTTGTGCCTGGGAAAACAGAATATAACTGACCATTTTAAATTCTCCATCCCAGGATTTCTTTACTTTCAGAAATGCATCTTCAAAATTGAGATTTTCATGGGTCTGGACATCTAAAATCTGAGATATCATATGGTCTTTTATTTCCAGCAGAATATCCAATGGCAGTTTTTGAAAGATAAGATAGTCCGTCACCTCATTTTCCTGTATCTCAGTCATCATATGTTAAAAATGGTATTTAGGTTTAACAAATAACTTTTCATTTCGTTCTCTTGAACAGCCTGCTGTTTTTTCCCCTTTTCGGTCAGAAGATAATATTTCCGGTCTCTTCCGTTGATTTTCTGAATTTCTGAAGTGATCATTCCATCATTCTCCAGTTTATGAAGCAAGGGATACAACGCACCTTCCGTCATTTCAAGCTCGCCTTCTGTAAGCTCTTTTGCCCGTTGCGTGATCTGGTAGCCATACATTTTTACCTCTTTTGAAAGCAGTTTCAAAATAATGTTCTGGAGTGTTCCTTTGTAAAGACTGTTCTTTTTCAAATGATCTTTTTTATACCTTTCAAATCTATGCATAATTTTCTTATGTATGAAATTTTTTTGAAAAAAAATGTATTTTGCCATATGGAAAAAATGTATTTCATCGCGATCTATCCTCCACAGGAAGTTATTGGCGAGGTGAAGATTTTTAAAGAAGATCTCGTTTTGAACTATGACAATTCAAAGGCACTGAAAAATGATGCCCATATTACTTTATTTCCACCCTTCTCCAGAGAACTGGAGTTGGAGAGTGATATTCATGTGGCTTTTCAAAAGATAGACACCAATCTTTCTCCCTTTGAAATAATACTAAACGGTTTTGGAAGTTTTCCAAATCCCAAAAACCCTGTCCTTTTTATACAACCTGAACCGAATGAGAATTTAAACCTCCTTCATCAAAATGTAAAACAATATTTCAATTTTAAAAAATATTCTTTCAATCCCCATATAACTGTTGGCTACAGAAACCTCAGCTATGACAACTATCTGAAAGCATGGGAAGTTTACAAAGAAAAAGAATACAAAACTAAATTCACAGTTGATAAAATACTACTTCTCCGTCATGATCAGAATTGGACTCCGATCGCAGAAAAGAAACTCACAGGAATCATTAATGAACAATAAATGCCGGCTTTTACAACCGGCATTTATTGAGTAAAGAAGCTTGAGGCTGGAAGAGGGAAGTTATTGAGGGCGGAAATAACAACTATTAATCTGTTCTTATTCAATTTTAAAATTAAACACAATTAATTTCTTGACGACTGTCAGAAATGACAATTCCTAAAAGTAACTTCCATCTCCCTTCTTCTCTCTCCCAGTCTTTACTACATCTACTCTTTCACAATTTTCTGCGATATAATCATTCCTTCATTTTCATAAACATTCACAAGATACGTTCCGGCAGGAAGATTTTTAATATTCACCGACAATGTTGAACGGTCTTTTATATCTGATTTTATACTGATAAGCTTTCCGGAAGTATCATACAGCTCGATTCTGGTATTTCCCGCGAATTCCTGTTTTCCTTTGATAAAAAATTCACCGTCTGAAGGATTGGGATATATGCTGTATCTTCTTTCTTCGGCTTTCACTTCTGTCATTTTTTTGGCAGCAGATTTATTCAGCGTCCAGGTGATATTCGTAAAGTGAAGGGTACTGTGGTTATTCACCTTAAGCAATGGATTATTATCATTCACCGAAAAGATCAGGGTATTATTTCCTACATTCAACTGGGAAGGAGACACTGTGAGTGAATTGGCTGTTGATGCAAGCAATGTTCCGTTCAGCTTCCAGGAATTCACTAATGTATTAGGAATCGGAAGAATTTCATTCACGGTAAAAGTTACATTGGAATTGGCATTAACCGTTGAAGTATTCGCAGGTGTATAAGAATCTACGGGAGATACCAATGAATGAATTTTTTCAATAATAGCTTCTTTACAGACCGAGCAGAACTGCTGGTTCAGGTACCTCATCTCACAACTTTGGTGCGGACGATACCATGAAGGGCTTTCCGCATAAGAATATACACCTACTCCGTTAAGTCCTACCCAGTTTTTCCATTTTACAGTAGCAGGATTTGAAGTCTGGGTTTTATTAGGAGATTCTCCGGAACCGGAAAACCAATATTCATCGGCCAGTTTTCCAAATGAATGCCCTAATTCATGAACAACAATTTCATTGGAAGATCCATTGAGAGACGCGAATGCATACGAACCGCCACATCCTCCATACTCTGTAGAATTACCCAGCACGTACGTAATGTCATAATCCGGAACATTGGCGGCAAGAACCTGACCTACTTTATTGGTGGTATTGCTGTAAATACATCGGTGAACACCGAAATCAAAGGAAGAACCAAGATAATTATTCGGATTGGACACCGGAATTACCGGTTCAGTGACATCAGTCGCCGTTCCAGGATGCTTTACGCCAGAAGCGGTAGAAACCACCTTCACGGCATAGGCATTAAAATAATTTTTATATTCTGTGTAAGGGCTTTTGGTAAAAAGATAATTAACGGTAGACTGAGCCGAGGAGACGAAGGAAGTCTGCTGAGCTGTCGTAAAACCATCACCCAATACCGCAATAATAATACGTTTGTCATTCGATCCGTTCTGAAGAAGGGGAACCGTCTGGAATGTCTGTGCAGCACAGCAGCTGCCGATGAAAAGGGCTAATAGGATTTTTCTCATGGTTATAGTTTTTGGGTGAATAAAAGCTGATTTCCGGATTCCGTTACTTTTTCAATCCTTACCGACTGGATGTGTTCAGAATAAGAATATCTTACACTGAATTCAGCATTTTCAAGAGGAATTTTCTTTCTGCTGACGCCTTCTTTTTCATAGACTTCCATTTCAGGGTGCAGTGGATTTTTCACCAGCTGTTTCGTAATTTCCTTTCCACCTGTATCAGACAGAATCACAATAAGATCTCCGGCTTCCACTTCACTCCTGTCAAAAGAAGGAGCGAATTTCAGCTTTCCTTCAGCAATTTTCTTTTCCTGAAGGATAATTCTTTCTTTTCCGGAAGCTTCCCTATCGGTTCTAAAAAACAGATAAACAATCTTACCTTCTTTCCGGATTTCAGCACCGGAGGTTTTATCCCCTGAATAACCTAACGTACTGCTTTTCTGAAAACTGCACAACAGAAGAACGGGAACAATAAAAAAATTAAGTAAATTTTTCATGGCACATTTTATTTTAAAGTTATACATATTTCCCGATACATTGAATATTTTTTTATTTGAATTTGGGATTTTTAAGGAGGGAAGTGGAGGAGGGAACTTGTTGAAGTCTAAAATATTAAGAAAACTTGAGATTGGGGTAATACAACGTTCCGGGATACGGGTTTCGTGGTTCAAAGCAGTAACTGTCGACCAACAATTCAACTCTCAAACCCATATCTCGTATCCTGTAGCTTCCTTCTTCCTCTTCCCACCTTCTGATCTCAGTTATTTTAAATCCTCTTTTTCTCTGATAAAAAAGTTTAGAATATCCTATCTTTGAGCCATGATTTCAGAGAAGATAATTTTAGGCATTGATCCCGGAACGGCCATTATGGGTTTCGGTATTATTTCCGTAAAAAAAGGCAAAATGGAGATGGTTTCTATTCACGAATTAATCCTGAAAAAATATCCGAATCACGAAACGAAGCTGAAATATATTTTCGACAAAACATTAGCCCTGATTGACGAATACCATCCTGACGAAGTAGCTCTTGAAGCACCGTTTTTTGGGAAAAATGTACAGAGTATGCTTAAATTAGGCCGCGCTCAGGGAGTTGCTATGGCAGCCAGTCTTCACAGAAACATTCCAATCACGGAATACTCTCCTAAAAAGATTAAAATGGCTATCACCGGAAATGGAAACGCCAGCAAGGAACAGGTTGCAGGAATGCTTCAAAATCTTTTAAATTTAAAAGAATTTCCTACAAAATATTTGGATGCATCGGATGGTCTTGCGGTTGCGGTATGTCATCATTTTAATTCCGGAACGATAGCAGATACTAAGTCTTATAGCGGGTGGGATAGTTTTTTGAAACAAAATCCAGGGAGGTTGAAGTAGGGAATTTTAATAATAAAAACCACTGTGATTTACTCCAATATCAAAGGAACTTTCTTTGTCTTTAGTTTACCATGAAATATTTTAATATGATTCTTACGTAAAGAATCTAAATCAAATGGGGTCAAATGTTCTTTAATTCTAGTGCTATCAAATTCCATCTCTACCTGAATGAAATATTTTTTATTTTTATCAAAGGTATAGTATGTTCCTGACTCTTTTAATTGTTTTTTAAAAAACACTATTTTTTTAAAAAATTTATTTTTTTCATTAGGACCAACAAAAAATTTATTTTTCTGCATAGCTCTATAGCTTTTAACCCAATAATAATCTATATTCATTCCTTTATTTAAAAGATTTATCCATAATAATGAATCTTTCTTTTCATTGAGAATGAATTCATTCATCTCTTTTTCATTTAAAAATAATTTGTCAAGATAAATAGGACCACTAACTTTTGGTTCTTGACCATCACTGTCATTTATTATAATTTTTGTTCCTGTATAATATCCCCAACCCTCATCAGAAATAGAAGAAGGTAGATAATATATATATTTTTTATCAGAATTATTTTCCATAATAAAACATATGCTTTCATTAGCCAGACATGAATCATAACAAAATTTGAAATCCATTCTCTTTTTATTACAACTAAATAAACTAAAAATACCACCAATAAGAATTAAAATTTTACATTTCATTTTATTTTATTTTCCAAAATCTCTTAATAATATAGATGCTTCATACATATTTTGATTTGATTGTGAAACTTTCCAATCAAAAGTCCTTTGTGAATCTGCATAAGTTGCAGACCACATATATGCGCCTACCTCACTTTGGTGTACAATATAATTTTTAATCACCTTACTGCCTGCATCTGCTCTAATCATACCTGCCCACATTGCCTCACTTCCATTTACTTTACCAATAGCATGAGTAATTTCGTGTCCTAAAGTCAACGCAGCAGCAATATTTGTAGTATATTTTTTAAGATAAAGTTTAATACTTATACTGCCATCTCCATTGCTTTCTGTTTTTCCATTAAATTTATCACTATCTGGATGGTTTTTAAGTACGGTCGCCCATATTTTCGTTCCATGAAGTTTATTTAGCAATTCTTTCAATATAGGTACTTCATTCATCATCTTCCACATATCTGATGGATTACCTGAAAATTTAGCTTCGGCATCACCCATGATTTTCTCTACCTGATTACGCAATTTATCATAATTACTTCTATCAAATCCATCCCTTACAATATGTGCCGTGTGATTTAACCCACTTGTAATCAGCCCTTGTTTAAAACCGTCCCAAAAACTTCCTCCAGCTATTGCAGAGGAAATCCCTCCGGATAACCCTCCTGTTACAATCATGGTAGCCTTCATCAAATCTTTTCCAAAACTATTATAAACAGTACGTCCAGCCGCTTTTGTCGCACCAAAATCTGTACCCAAGGCCTGCACACTGCTTGCCATCAAAGAAGAAATAGCACTACTTAATGCTCCTGCGCCGAATTTCCCCCCATCTATTGCAGACATGGCCCCTCCGCTCAGAGCATGCATTCCTGCTTCAAATAAAGCCTTTCCTATAGAGAGCCCTTCCTGAAAAAAAGAAGTCGCAGCCGAACCAATACCAAAGCTTATCGCTCCTGAAACCGCTCCCATAAGGGCAGATTTACCTAAACCATACCAAAACGGTATCCCACTGATCATATTGACGATTACCTTGGTTGTAATTGCTACAGCAACACCTATAACAACGGCCAATCCTAAAGTAATTTCATTACCATCTAGATCTACATATAACAGAGGATTGTTATATACATAGCCAAAGCGGTCATAATTTTGCGTATTGAAAGGGTCCTGAACCATATTATCCGGGCTTAGAAACTTTCTAAGGATAGGGTCATACAGACGTGCATTCATATTAATAAGCCCTGCCTTCCAAAGATGCTCATGTCCGGTGTAGCCTCTGTCAAGGAATAAGTTCCCGGTTGCCAATTGCTGACTATCGGTAATAAGCTGTCCCGATTCATCTACCAAACTTTTTAGATTACCCCATGCATCAAAAAAGCGTTTCTCTACTACAGAACCATCTGTTTTCGTAATGGCTAAAATACTTCCCAAATTATCCCTATGAAGGTAATAATTATCACTCTCCTGTAAAAGTCCGGCTTTTACAATCTCTTTTTTAATATAATTTGCAGAATATGGGTCTCCCGTGATATAGGTAATAATTTCTATCTCTCCACTTCCTTTTGGGCCTGGTTTTCTCGTAATCTCCACCGCAAAATCGGAAGAATAGAATTTTGTCCTGCCCGTGACGCTTGAACTCATTGAATATCTGCCGTTTAGTATATTATACTCAAAATTCAAATCTTCTTTTCCGGCAAGCTGTATTCTTAATGGGGATTTAAAAGCATTGTAGGTAATGTGTGCAAAACCTCTTTGGCTATTTACATTCTGTCCATTGGTATTAAAATCAATTTTTTGTAGCTTATAATCGGTTTCATTATAATTATACTTCCCAAGTTCTGTATTGGAAGTGATTCTGCCTCTTTTATCATAAGTATATTCATTGGTCAAAACGTCATTTACGGCTTCACTTAACAGTCGGTTCAACTTATCGTAAGTGAAATCTTCTTTTTTGCCAAAAATATTATTCCTGCGCGAGTTCAGCACTCCTTTATTTACGTCATAATTATAGTCTATATCTAAAGCCAACGTCCCATTATTGGTATTCTGATGTCTGATATTAAATAGAGAAAAGTCATTGGGATTATATTGACTGGTAATTGTAAATCCGTTACCGTATTCCATTTGGGTGGTCTGCCCTCTCGAATTAATATCTGAAACGTGCCAAACCATAGTTCCGTTATCATTATTCTGCTGGATTAGTATGCCATTGCTATCATACACATTTTTAATGGATGATGTAGAGCTATAATTTGAAATAAGGGTATACATATTTACACCTTCTGCTCTTCCAAAGCTATCAAATGTAGTAGATGATGTATACGTAAAATCAGGAGTTTCTTCTTTTTTTCCTTTTATCCGATAATACTGGTCATAATAGGTAGTATAGGTAAATGTTTTTCCGTTACTGGTTCCTGTAATGGTCTCTGGTAATTTTGTCTGTCCGTTATAAGTATAATTTTTTTCTATTGTCGTGTTTTCGGCAGGTGTATTCCCATAGGTTTTCTCTGCAAGAGGTCTTCCCAGATCATCATAGCTATACAATGTATATCCTTTAGGATTGGTTTCTTTGGTAATACGGCTTAGGTTATCATACTCATAGGTAAAATTTCCTGCAGAAGGGTCTGTTATTTTCGTTTTATTGCCCCAACCATCAATCTCAAAAGTGGTTTTTATTCCCTCATAATTAGTTTCACGCAATGCACCATTAGGATAATAAGAAAATGAGAGCACCCCCCCGTGATCCTGCTGTCTTATTGTGTGCCCCATTGCATCCAACGTTTTAGAGGTCTTTTTATAACCATCTTCTACAGTTACTTTCAATCCCTCATAACAGGTAGTAATCACTTTTCCGGTAAAAGATGTATTTTTTACAGGACGGTTCAGCTCATCATATTCTACAGTATTCCATTTGGCGGGTTCTCCTTCAAAAAAAGGTTCCGATATTTTTATTTTTCTTCCGAAAAGATCATATTCGGTTTTTGATACGAGCCACTTACCATTAATAGACTGGGTTTTGGCTTGAATTTCCCTGTCGAATTTATCAAATGTGACAATAGTTTCAGTCCCTCCTTCTCTTTTTTTATGGAGATTATACACTCCTCCTGTTGAGACATCAGCAACAGATTTTGAAATTGTTGTTTTTTTTCCAAGGAAATCTGTAATTTCATTAACATTTCCCCACGAGTCATACGCGTAGGAAGTCATTAATCCCAATGAAGAAGCCTCGGAAGAGGCACGCCCCAATGCATTAACATTGATTGTGGCAAACAAGGCGTCCGGAGTTATTGTTTTATTTAGATATCTGTTAGTGACATCATACTCATAAGTTGTGGTTTGCGGAGAAATACCCGTTACTGAACCTGTTTGGGTCTTCAGATTCCCAATACTATCGTAAGTATATGAATTAAGTATAGGAGGAGCATTAGGTTGATTTCCATATTTTTTATTTTCTGAGACTTCTCCATTTGGAAAATAAGCATGCTCTTCTTTTGTAATAAAAGACAAGCCATCCTTGTATACAGCGTTTTCCACTGAGGCTATTTTGCCATAGAAATAATGATCCGTGTTGAAAAATTCCGGTTTGTAAGTATACTTTGATATAGATGAACCTGCACCACTATAATCGGTATACGCTGTTTTTAATTTCAGATCATCATTTTCGTCATATTCATATTTCTTACCGATGGTAATCTTTTTAAGATAGTCCTTTGAAACTTCATCTGTAGATAATACCAAATACTGATGATTACCCTTATCAAATTTTTTATTAATTATTGTATTTTCAGTGAAAAACTTATTGATACCACCATAAGTAGATTTGACGGTTGCATTATCCATTTCAGGATCACTTGTTTGTATATTCCAAAAAACAGCTTTTCCCGGGTTTTTATTAACATATTTCCCGTTTTTAATTTCAGATTCATAAGCATCACTGGAATACGTTTTTTGAAATCCTAAAAACCCTTTTCCTATTAAATGCTGTATCCCGTTCTCATAACGATATTCCTTTGTAAGTGTCTTCCCATCAAAAACCGTATGTATTTTATGAGCCATATAAAGAATGGGATTGGTTTGATGGATATAATAAGGGTATTTAAAATCCTGAGCTTTATAAAGATAGGTTGATTCAGTAGTATCAGGACTTGCAATCATATTTCTGTAATCAACTCTCTGCACGACTTCCGTACCATTGTTTACTTCCTGAATTTGTTTTTCTAAAAAGTTACTGTTGTCTATAGTAATATTAGTGGATGCTCCTGCATAAACGAAAGAATCTCCTCCAAGAGGATCATAAATATAAACTCCTGATTTTGATGTATTGAGATAATCAAAATTTGTAGCAGAAACAATGAGTGATAGTGGAGAAATTTTGGTGTTTTCTATAGAATACGTTGTAAGTTTCTGGAAAGTTCCCCCTTGCAAGTTTTTATTTTCATAAAAATTCATCCTATTGGTAATATCAGAATTGAAAGACTCATAGACATGGGGGGATGTCATTCTAGATAATGAATTACTAAGATTATTAATTGGGACATTAGATAAAGAACCATTGACATTATATTTTGCGGAACCTATTTTATTTAACGTGATAATATCTGAACGTCCATCATTATTAAAATCGGTGATGATAATATTATGAGTAGAATATCTTGTATAGGCATATTCATCCGGTTTGCCATTCCAGAATTTCTGCCAGAAAGTAGATCTTTTAATATAATTACTTTGGGCAGGCTTTAAATAGGCAATTTTTTGCTGTGTATAATCTTCTTGATTTTTCACAAAAGAAACTCCATTACCCGTATATTTCCACCAAAGTAATGTTTCAGTTTGCATTCGGTAATAAGTATCCCCCATCTTCACCCCGGAGCTATCATCCTCCGGAATCGCATATACATTTTGGGGAGTAAGAAAATCTGTAAGGCCATCACCATTAAAATCACCTAAAAAAATTGGCGTATCACTTCCAAAATTAGAGAGCGTCTGATTTGAAATCTTGATGTTTAAGGAATTTGTAGTGAAATCAATTTTATATACTGAATATTTTGAATTGTTTTTATCGACTGCTAATAACTCAGGCAGACCATCCCCATCAAATTCTATGGGATAAACATCTTTGTTATAAAGAGGTATTGATGTTTCATTTAAAAGAATAGGGTTCAACTCAACAGATGTTCCTGAATTAGCTTTTCCTATCTCAGCCCAATATATGCGGTCATTACGATTTACATTACGTGGTTCAATGATTAGAAAATCTACAAGACCATCATTATTAAAATCTCCTTGAATATAGTCTCTTCTTGTATTGTCTCTGGTGTAAGTAGTTTCATAGGTTCCGGAACCATAGTTATCATAAGGGTCTGGTGGAATATAGTTTTGTACTTCTATCAATCCCCCTTTTACAGGAACTCTTATTTTTCTTTCTTCTCCAGTTACCAAACTTTTTATTTGAAAGACAACTTCATCTTTAAGCTGTTGATTACCTGGACTATTCGGATTGTAAGGATCTTCGGATCCTGTAATGTTTTCGTAAACATTAATAAGCTGATCTTTTTCTGTAATTTTATTATTAAGATCTAATACTTTACCAGAAAACAATAATGTGCCTGAATTATTATTTTCTATGGTTATAGAGGGATTCTCAGCTACTGCTCCTACTTTTAATCCGTACCCATTTGTTAACCTAGTCTGGAAAACAGGTTGAATCTTTTCAGGATCTTTATTAAGAAAGTCGCCCATGGTTACACTCCCCAAACCAGTAACGGAGTTCGCTGTTCCACTTCCAGGAAAATTACCCCCTGTTATACCAACCTGAATATGAGAAATGATTTTGACACTTCCCTGGTTCGTTGTATTATAATTAAAATTAAGGGGTTTTAGAGCTTCCCCATGTTCATTACTAACAGCAATGTTGCGCAAACGTTCTACACTATTATCTTCAATAAAATCATGTGACAAAATATATTTCCTGTACAATGAAGGAGAAGTATAAGTGGTTCCAGAATTTATTTCATATAAAATCTTTGAACTGGTATAGGCAATTCCATTTCTAAATATCTGGATATTTTTTTTCCTTGCCTTATATAAAAAATTAATATCAAATTTATCATTTGCAGGAGTTGTCCCGCCATAAGATATTTTTATAATGTTAGGTATGTTATTTTCAACCTGATATGAATAGTGAACTTCATTATTAAAAGAATCAATAAGAACAGAAATATAATGTTGTCCTGAAACAAGCTCTTTATATTTGGCAATTTTTCCATCCGGATATTGAATTATAAAAGAAAATTCACCGGAAGCAAATTGGGTAATCTTTAATTTGGAAAACTTTTCGGTTACATAATTTGTTTCACTGATTTTGATTAATCTCTGTCCATCCAAGTAATAAGGATCGGTATTATTGAATTGTACTCCTATAGTAATGCCATCGATTTCCTTACTCTTTCCTCCTTGGGTAATTGAAGAAAGCCCTACAATATTCCAGCCCCACCCAGCTTGCCCGTTAGCGCTTTGACTATTGTATACCAATGCAATATTGGGTTGGAAACTACGTAAGCCTTTTACTGTTTCTATAGGTAAGGTATAAGTTAGAGCTCCGGATTCATTAACATTCATCTCAGCATTAACAGAAGGAATCAGTACATTAGGAATATTCTTATTTGACGAAGCTGAAGTTGTATTCTCAGCATATCCGGCTGTACTGTATGGTAATGGAATTTCCTTTGTTACTTGAGCTTGAAATAATAAAAATGCAAATAAAAATGTAAATAAAGAGTATAATTTTTTCATCATTACCATTTTAAGATGTTTTTAGATACAATCTGTCCTGTATTAAGTATAAAATTTGCTACAAATGCTCCAGGTAGCTGATTTTGAAGATTAAAAGTAGTTGTGTTAACTCCTGTTCCGGGTGAAAAACCATAAACAGTTGTTCCCGATGAATTAAATATTTGAATATTGTTTATCTTATTTAATGCAGGTCCATTCCATGTAATGGTTACATTATAAGAATCTGACGCTTTTGTTGGGTTTGGAGATATAATTATATTATTTTTTATAAGTTCCAATTCATCAGAAGAAACTCCAGGTGTACCGGAAGATGGAGTACTTGCTCCGTTGCATCCGCCTCCCGTAACTAAATTACCTGCACTATCATAAGAAAAACAAGAACTTCCATTATTTGTATATGATCCATTAGGAGATTGTGAAACTTTTTCAATTGATAGAGAACATATTTTATCAACTAAAGTATTGACATTATCGCTCCAGTCCAAATAAGAATAGTATTGTTGAAAGTCATCTTTTATTATTTCATCATAACTTTGCGTAGTGGGTACATAAGTAGCTGCCAATGGATTCGGTGTTGCTTCATATTTACCATTTGGATAAGTAGTAGGATTATATTGTAAAGAATTAAAAGAATAGAACTGAGAAGGGTTTTGATAAATATTTTTTATAAAATTAGAAGAGGGTTCTGCCTGAAACTCCCAACTGTATTTACTTTTATTAAGTAGATTCGTTCTATTAAAAGAATATCCTAAGATTATTTCCTCTCTTTTATTTCTTAATATAATATCATCCTGATAGATAATCTGGTTTTCTTTTCCTGCTGTTGTAGAAAAATGCTCACTAAAAATGGTAGTATTGTACGGCAAAGTACTGTAAGCAATAACCATAAACTCACCTTTTTTGATAATCTTTTCAGGAAGCCAAAATGTTTTTAATAAATCCTTTAGATACCAATTTTTTAGATTAACGTCCTTATCACTATAATTATATATTTCAATAAACTCACCTCTATGATGCTTTCTAGCATCCATAAGCTCTCCAGTCAGAACTCCGTTTACAGTTTTATTAAAATACAGTTTTTCATTATATGGCGTATTATAATATACTTCCGTAATCAATAATTGTGAATAGACGATTTGTCCCAAAATGGACAGAAAAAAACAAGCAGTAGATTTTATTCTCATAATTTACTTATTAATTTTTGTAAATTTTGTATGTGTACTGACTTTACTGAAGCTCTATTTTGATTCATTAAAGCAATCGACTGTATGAGGGGATCAGTATTTTCAGCATAAGATTGGGGATTGGATGCGATACTTAACACTCTATTTTTTCCTTCAGCGTCGCCTTTTTTAGCATAATACTTTGCAATTAATACATTCATCCGGTCAATAGAATGGGTGTTTGAAACGCCGAACATACTTTTACATATTGTCATTATTTTATCTTTAGCTGCCTCCGGCTGATTCCTAAGAATATCAAGCTTTATCTTTCGGGTATTGAATTCAAATTTCTTATCAGGGTTATCAATATTATCCTCTAAAAATTGTATTAATGAATTGAGTTGGAAAGGAACAGGAATATTTTGATCTTCTGTTTTCTTTAAATGCGCATCTAATAATGCCAAAGCAGACCAAAAACTATTTTTCTGTGTATGATTTTGTGTTTCTATTGTTATTAGAGTATCAAAATTTTTCTGAAGCTTAGTTAAATCTCTGATATACTTTAAAATTAAAGGATCATTTTTATCTACAGTATTATAGTATGAAAGAGCCTTATTAAGTGCTGTTATATTATTTTTATCCTTTCGGTATTTTCTAATAACTACATTGTGCAATTCACGTATATGCTGCTTTCTATCTTTGGAGAGAGGTTTAGATAATAACGTATTTAACTTTGTTTCTAATTGTGAAAGAGGAATATCATTAAATCTTTTTTTAAAATTTTTATGTTGTGTTTTTTTATATGTTTTTAAGGCTGTATTATTATTAGAATTTTGAGTATCTGCATTCCATTCCATTAATCTGCTTATTTTAGCAAATTGTTTTTGTATATTGCTATTATTCGGATGGTTTTGAACAAAAGTCTCATATTTCTGCCTTACCTCAGATAAAAGCCTTCCATTAAAATTGATAACTTTCTTTATTTTTTTATTTCCTAATGCCGCATTGAAATATTCTCTATAAAGACGTTGTTTTAATGCAACGTTATTTGGATTTAATAGCAACGCCCCTTTAAACATTAAGATAACTTCCCATTCTTTCTTTTTCTGAGACAGCAAAGTTTTTCTCATCCCATCATAAGCCCTTATCTCATTAGGATATTGGGAAATGATTTGTTGATAAATTTCTTTCGCTTGATTATTTTCTCCCTGTTTTCTAAAATTTCGTGCATTTTTTAATAAAGTATTTACATCAAGTGAACCAGATATACTTTTACTATTTGAAAATAAATAAGTTGGGAAAAAGAAGGAAATTACACCTAGTGTACCTAGGGTAAGAAATTTTTTTCTAGTTATCATTTTTCTGTGTTAAAATATAAAAAGGGGAAGACCAGATCTCTCGGCCAGTATTTTTCTACCACAAAGGTTGTAAATTTAATTGTTTAACTTCCCCTTAATTATCCGCTAATATATCTTTTTTTTGGGAAATATTAAAATTTTATTAAAAAATATTAATTTTATAATTACCTGATGTGAAACTAGATGAGGTTGATCCGAATGCAAGAAAGAAAATTAAATATTCAGTAAAAGAAATTTTCAGGCCGCTATTTACTCAATCTTCTAATTTTTTTTAAAACGTTTACATTTGTTTCTTTTAGTTCAAAATTTTTTCGACAATAAAAAATTGATATCCAATCAATTAAATCAAAACAATCAATTACTTGGCAAAACATAATACTATCTTTTACATTGGTATGATTTTTAGTATTACATTTGTATAAATTTTCAATAATGAAAACAAACCAACAAACTATAAATCAAGCGAATCATAAAATAAACTGGTTCCAGAAGTTTCTGATGGTATGCTCCGGAGGAAACATTCATATCTTAAGAAAGACCCCTAGTGAGTGGAATAAATTTTCCGGAATTGGTGGGATTGTATTATTCACCGCAGTATTTGCGACCCTGTCTGCAGGCTATGCTATGTATACGGTATTTGATAACGTATGGACTTCGGTAGGATTCGGGATCCTGTGGGGATTAATGATCTTCAATCTGGACAGATACATCGTTTCCTCCATCAAAAAAACAGGAACATGGTGGAATCAGATTCTCATGTCCATTCCCCGTCTGATATTGGCTACTTTTCTTGGGATTATTATTTCCAAACCTCTGGAACTTAAAATTTTTGAAAAAGAAGTGAACAAGCAGCTGAATACTATTATTCAAAGAAATAAAAAACAGCTTGAAGGCGAAATGAGCGGCAGAATCCTGAAGCAAAGCGGTCCGTTTGAAACGGAAAAAAATCAGATTGCTGAAAAAACCATTCAATATCAGAAGGCTTATGACTCGGCGGCGGTAGAACTTGAAAAAGAAATCCTTGGGAAACAGTCCGGGCTGACCAGTGGAAAAGAAGGCTATGGTCCTAATGCAAAACGTAAACAGGAACTGAAGGAACAACGTCGTCTGGATCTGGAAAATTTTCAGAAGCAAAATGCACCGAGAGTACAATATTTAGATACAGAAATCTCCAAAGTCTACACCAATCTGGAAACAGAAAGAAAATCTTCGGAAACCTTTGAAGATAAATTCAATGGGTTTGCCGCGAGATTGCAGGCATTGGATGAACTTGGCAAGAATTCAGCGATCATTGGGCTGGCGGCAGCTTTTATAATGGGGCTTTTTATCTGTCTTGAGATCTCTCCGGTTTTAGTCAAATTAATTTCTCATGTAGGGCCCTATGACCATCTTTTAGAAAAGACGGAAAATGATTTCAGGCTTTATTCTAAGGAAAAAATAGAGAAAGGCAATGCCCTGACTGATTTCAGAATTGACGATTTTAAGGATAATTTAAAAAAATAGTGTATTTTTCACGTATGATTATTGATAAAGAAGAGATCCAGAAGAAAAAGAAGAAGCTGGACGACTGCAAAGCATTTCTGAAAAAAGAATTCATCGGAATTGATAAAATTATTGATGATTTAATGGAATACATCCAGATCTGGTACCTGATGCCGGAAATCCTGACACGCCCTGTGGTGATCAATCTATGGGGAATGACGGGGGTCGGAAAGACCGATCTGGTAAGAAAAACCGTCCGCTTTCTTGAATTTCAGAACCGTTTTGTAGAGATCGAACTGAGCAACAGCGATGAAACTACATGGAGTAAAAGTGTTTCCGATATTTTACAAAGCAACCGCCTCAATGACGAAAAACCAAGCATCATTCTCTTTGATGAGATCCAGCGCTTTAATACTCTAGATCCTGACGGCACTCCGGTACCACAAACAAAATTTACCGATTTCTGGGAACTTTTAAGTGATGGCAAGCTAAGCAAAAGGGAGCGTGATGACCTTGAGCATTATCTCTTCTCCTATCTTTTGCGTAAAAAAGAAAATGACAGACGCAAAAAGAACGGCGAAACGGAAATGGATGAAAATCCGTATCTGAATCTCTGGGATGCCAAAGAACTGAAGAAATACCTCAGCATGGAAGATGATGTCATGAGCATCATTGATATGAAAGAGGAAGATATGATCAAGCTGATCCTTAAAAAACAGAAAGAGAAAAAGATTTATGAGCCGGTAGACTACAGCAAAATGCTGATCATCATCAGTGGAAATCTGGATGAAGCTTTTCAGATGTCCCGCGAGACGAGCGAAGCAGACATCGATGCCAATATCTACCATGCTTTTACAAAGAAAATTACCGTTGTTGATATAAAAAATGCATTATCGAGGAAATTCCGACCTGAGCAGGTAGCCCGATTCGGGAACATTCATTTGATCTATTTTTCATTAAAGACGGAAGATTTTCAGCATTTGGTTCAAAGGGAAATCAATAATCTTAAAACGAAGACAAAATCAAAGTTCGGAATCAGCTTAAAAATTACTAAAAATATTAATGAGCTGATCTATAGAAACGGCGTTTTTCCAGTTCAGGGTGTACGTCCGGTATTCAGTAGCGTAGTGGATATTCTGGACACGAACCTCAGCAAATTTCTTTTTGAAGCGATCATTAACGACGATAAAACCATTGAAATTGACTATCTGGTCAAAGAGAAAAAGATTTCCGGAAAAGTAGGCGGACGTATCATCGATATCCCTTATACCGGAAGAATCGACAGTATACGCCAGTCTAATCAGCAGGATGCCGTTGCCAACATCAGCGTTCACGAATGCGGACATGCCGTTTGTTATATGCTTTATACCGGTTTTGCTCCGCTACAGCTGAAGAGTAAAGTGGCCAGCAGTTATGCGGCAGGATTTACGTTCCCTCATCAGATTCACGATACCAAGGAAAGTCTTCTGGACAGAGTCAAAATTTATCTTGCAGGAGGAATTGCTGAAGAAATTATATTTGGTGAAAACAATGCCAGCATAGGAAGAAGCCATGACAGAGAGCAGGCAACCATTCTGGCCTCCGACTATATCAGAAAATATGGGTTTGATGAGGAATATCAGGCAGTTTACAGCTTTGAAGAATATCCGCACCGCATGCAGCATCATATTACCGATAAAAAAATCGAGAAACTGATGCAGGATCTCGCCAAAAAGACAAGAGAAGACCTTATTCTTCATTTGAATCTTCTGAAAGATATGAGCATCGAACTCAGCAAAAAAGGGAGCATGCTGCCTAAAGAAATCTATGAAACAGCCAAAAAACATCACCTTGATGTAAGCATTAAAGAGGAAGGTTATCTTCATATTGCAGAATATCACAAAATGCTGGGCCAATAGAGAAAAAATCCAATATAACATAGGTTTACATTAATATAATCTTACCTTTCAGTTAATTCTGAAAGGTTTTTTCTTTCCATAATCCTTTTATTGGAAATATTTTATAATTTTACATTAATAAAAACTAATCATCATGAAAAACTTAATTCTAGTATGCATCCTGCTTGTAAGCAGCGCATTTACGTCCGCTTTAAAAGCACAATCAGAACCTTTTCTTGGACAGATTGCTTTTGTTCCGTATAACAGAGCTCCAAACGGTTGGGCAGACTGCAACGGACAACTGCTACCTATTTCACAAAACACGGCTCTTTTTGCCTTGATAGGAACCACTTATGGAGGAAACGGAACCACGAATTTCGCTTTACCGGATATGAGAGGAAGAGTGCTTGTTTCTCAGGGACAGGGTCCTACCATTAGCCAGAACTATCTGATCGGAGAAATGGGAGGAAGCGAAAGTGTTACTTTAACACAACAGCAAATGCCTGCTCACAGTCATACCGTAAATGCAGTAACTGCTGAAGGAAACCAAAATACCCCTACGGGAAATCTTCCTGCAGACACTAAACTTTTGGACAAAGAATATTCTGACGCCAACGCCAATACCACTATGAAGGCGACTATGGTAAATCCTACGGGAGGAAATCAGCCTCATGAAAACAGACAGCCTTATGTAACGATGAGATGTATCATCGCTTTACAAGGTATTTTCCCATCTTTTAATTAATAAGTTATGAAAACTCTATACTTATTAGCTATAGCTCTTGGAAGTTCGGTGGCCGCACAGACCATCACTTTCAATGGATGTCATAATCTGTTTGACAACCAGAATTTTGTTTTCACCAAAACCGGAGTCGATGCAAACAACAAAAACATTTACATCACAACACCGGTGGATGGACAGCCTTGCGGCGGATTAGGAACGTGTGAATTTAAAATCAAGTGGAATAATACCCTTACCAGATGGGAATTCCTTGCTGACGAAGGAAACGGAACCTTCACCACTCCTACGCTGATCTATTATAATTCAACCGGAAATAACACCAGCCCAAGACCTCCGAGCAATACCTTCGGAACATGGATAGAAAACGCAGTACCCACCGGTACGGCCGGACAATGTGGAGGAAATCTTACGGGAATCAATTCTACAATGACAGGCGATGTACACAGTAGTCCACTGGCAACAACGGATGTGACGAAATCCAAAATCCAGATCTTCCCGAATCCTGTATCTGATGTGATCCATATTTCAGGAATTGATAACGGACAAACGATTCAGATTTATAATGTAGACGGAAGACTTGTAAAAAGCGATGCATTTGATCAGAAAATTGATATTTCTTCTCTTTCTGCGGGAGTTTATGTTTTAAAAATTACTACTAAAAACTTCGAATCTCATGAATTTAAATTCGTGAAGAAATAGAGATATAATGTTTTTATAGCATTAATTGATTATCGATTTAGCCTTCAGAATTCCTGAGGGCTATTTTTTGTGAGGAATAATTTTTGCTGGTTCACGGGTATGCCATCAAGTGTTGTCAACTCCTATATTTATTTTCCGGAGACTGAAGTGTTAAGAATTATCTATCAGTCCGGAGCCGTGTATGACTATCTGAAAGTCCCTGTATCCATTTCGGAAAAATTCAGAGAGGCCAGATCCAAAGGACGTTTTTTGAATTCTGTGATCAAACGGAGATTTAAATACATTAAGGTCAGCTGACAGATATTTAATAAAAATGCCTCCATTTCCGGAGGCATTTAAATTTTATATGATCTAAAAATTATTTAATGATCAGTTTAGATGTTTTACTTTCTTTTCCGTTGGAAATCTGAACCATATACACTCCTTTTTCAAGTTGCTGGTTTATTTTATAAATTCCGTTTCCTTCTTCTTTTACAGATGGACTTGCAATAAGTCTTCCTGACATATCAGAAATGGAAACTTTTAAATTCTTACCGTTTTTAGCTTTGATAAATACATTATCACCTGTTGCAACCGGGTTAGGATAGATCACAAGATCATTGTTTTCAGCCTTCACTTCACTGGTTCCTAAAACAGTAACAAATTTAACGGTGTAATCTTCTGCCTGCCCATATTGTAACTGTCCACAAGCGGTCATATTTGCATTCTCATCATCTACCATTACTCTCATTCTTAATGGAGTATTAAGCACCGTAGAAGCAGGAGCCGTAAAAGTGGCATTGAGAGTACCGATTAGAGTGCTAGGATCTGCGGCAATATTATCTCCCGATGCTACCAATTCACCAGCTTCAAAAGTTCCGTTGTTATTAAAATCAATCCAGGCTCTCACTTCATTATCACTCCCGGAAACATTGACCTGAAGGTTTTGTGACTGGCTTACCAAAAGCTGTGTAGTAGTTGCTCTCAGACAGCCTGCACCTGTATAATCCACATAGTAACTAGGCGCATTTTGCCAAACTCCTGTACTGGCATTATTAATACTTCCTAATTTAACCAAAGTAGGCCCTACAAAATAATTGTTTGAAGCTGCATTAGCCAAACCGCTTGGAGTACATGCTGCAATAGGCGTTCCGATAGCTGACGCAGGTGCAGGTGCTGTTGCTCCCAATGAAGTACTTAAAGAACCTCTCAATAAAAAGAAAGAAGTAGCAGCTTTATCATGCTGTCCATTGGTAAATTTGAAGGCTATAGGGTTTGTATAGTTCATCATATTATACTGAACTCCCTGATAATTTGCACCTGTACAATAGTTCATGCTATTATTGGTAGGTGCAGGAAAATCACTTAATAAACTTCTTGATCTTTCCGTATCACATACCCCATCATCATCTTTTGTACAATCATTAGTAGTTTGTGCAGGACAGAAGGAAGTTGCTGTAGTTCCCGCCGGAGGTTGTGCATTGGCGTTCCCAAACGTATGAAGAAGTCCCATACTGTGTCCAAATTCATGCGCCAGAGTAATGTCATCCTGTAGCGTCACCACAAATGATTTCATAAATGATTCATACGCTGAATCAATATTCTGAGGCAGTCCTGCCCATCCCATAATTCCATACTGCCCACCACCATCTACTTTATTCATGATATAGATGTTAAAGTAAGAAGCTTCCGGCCAGTGTGGAGCAATGGTTTTAATTTGTGCAGTGGTAACACCGTCTGTATTTTGACGGTTCACCCCATTGGCATCATATCCAGTAAGAGTTCCACCATTGTATCGTACAATACCAGTGGTAGCATTACAATTCGGATCTCTTTTAGCCAATACTAATTTAATCGGCATTGTTGCTGCTGTTCCAAAATCTGCAGGTACTCCCTGAGCCCACTGATACGTTCCCGCATACATCTGGTTGCAATGATCCAGCCAGGCCTGAATTTGCTCATCACTCTTATTATAAGCAGTTCCGATTGCAGAACCCGTTGGTACAATGACGTGTACTACAACTGGAATTTCGTAAACACCATTAACGGTTTTAAAGCCAGTTCCGTTTTGTACACCCCCTTTTTTATTACTGCTCAGAATCTGGTTTCTGATTTTACGGATAGCATCATCGATTTCATGATTCTCTTTTTCATGTCCTCTCTGTTCAGTATCAAAGCCACACCAATCTTTTTTTTGTTGTGCTGATAATGAAACGGAAAGCAACATTGCTCCATAAAGGAAAATTTTCTTCATTCTTCAAATATTTTAATTATAAATTTAATTAGGCTTATTTATTACTATCAATAAATAAATTACAAATACATCCCATATTAGTAGTAAAAATCTAATTTTGTTACAAATATTTAAGTACCTGATTCACATATTCTATAAAAAAAATAATATTTTAAACTAAAATTTGCAGCATTGCACTTAAAAAATGAATCAAAATAAATAATTCAATTTATAAAATTCAACAATTAGACAAAAACATAGAATTAATTTATATTTTAAATTTAAAAAAGGCCACCCTTAATTTTGATCTCCAAAACAAACCGTCAAATAAAAAATGCCGCACAAATCTGTGCGGCATTTTTATATTGTTTAACTCTATTCTAAAAAGAATAATTCGGAGCTTCCTGAGTGATGATTACATCATGCGGGTGAGATTCTTTCAATCCGCTTCCGGTGATCATAACCATTTTGGTGTCTTTCTGTAAAGCTTCAATATCTTTAGCTCCACAGTATCCCATACCGGCTCTTAATCCTCCGGTAAGCTGGAAGATCACATCTTCTAATTTTCCTTTGTGTGGTACTCTTCCCTCAATTCCTTCCGGAACGAATTTTTTAGCCTCACTCTGGAAATATCTTTCTTTTCCTCCTCTTTTCATTGCGGAAAGACTTCCCATTCCCTGATAAGATTTGAATTTTCTTCCCTGGAAGATAATTTCTTCTCCCGGAGCTTCATCTGTTCCTGCTAAAAGTGAACCCAGCATTACTGCTCCTGCTCCACTCGCAATCGCTTTTACGATATCTCCTGACAGTTTAATACCTCCATCAGCAATCACTGTTACATTCTTAGATGCAGCGTATTCGTATACATTATAAATAGCGGATAACTGAGGAACTCCTACTCCTGCCACTACTCTGGTTGTACAGATTGAACCTGGCCCTACTCCCACTTTAAGAACATTAGCTCCAGCTTCAATAAGAGCTTTCGCTGCTTCAGCCGTTACAATGTTTCCTCCAACGATATCTAAATCCGGGTATGCTTTTCTTATTTCTGAAATTTTATCTAAAACTCCTATTGAATGTCCGTGTGCAGAATCAATGGCTATGATATCAACACCGGCATTGACCAATGCTTCAATTCTGGCCATCGTTTCTTCTCCAACACCTACTCCGGCACCTACGATAAGACGACCTTTGTGATCTTTATTCGAATTCGGATATTCCAACTGATTGTCAATATCCTTGATGGTAATTAATCCTACAAGTTTATTGTCTTTATCTACGATCGGAAGCTTTTCAACTCTGCTTTTCAGAAGAATTTCTTTTGCTTTTTCAAGGTTGGTATTTTTATCGGAAGTGATCAGATTTTCTTTGGTCATGATCTCTTCTACCTTCATATCAAGGTTTTCCTGATATTTTACATCTCTGTTGGTAATGATCCCGATCAGTACATTATCTGCATCTACAACAGGAAGGCCGGAGATTTTATACTTAGCCATTGTTTCTTTAGCTTCAGCCAAAGTATGATCTTTTGAAAGGGTAACAGGATCAGAGATCATTCCGTTTTCTGAACGCTTTACACGGTTTACCTGTGCAGCCTGCTCAGCGATCGTCATGTTTTTGTGAATGAAACCTAAACCTCCCACTCTTGCCAGAGCAATGGCCAGATCTCCTTCAGTAACTGTGTCCATCGCAGCAGAAACTATCGGAACATTCAGCGTGATTTTGTCGGTAAGTCTTGATTTTAATGATACCTGATTAGGTAAAACTTCTGAATAAGAAGGGACTAGAAGAACGTCATCGAAAGTGATGGCTGTCTCTACAATTTTGTTATGAATAGACATCTTTACTTTCTTTGCAAAATTAGGTTATTTTGACGAGATATGAAAATCCTTTTCAATAGTTTAAATAAAAATTAATAACTTAAATCAAAAAAACCGGTCTTATTAAGAACGGTCTTTCTGTACAAAATAATTAGTATAGTATGAAACTACTTGTTATATCTTTTACGGAAGGATGATTTCGCTATATATTTTAGCAAGACATACCTCTCTTGTTATTTTTTTCCACAGTAAAAATTTTTATTTATCTGTAGCGGCATTGATCACTTTTGAAATATCGTCTGCAGTAAAGTTCCCTCTCACGTCCACAAAAACCAGTTCTTTATCTGAGTTTACGGTGATCATCATATTTTTAATGGTTTCTCCGTTCTGTTTTACCCGTACATTGACGTTTTCTCCGTCGTGTTTAATGGTAGCCCAGTCTTCAAAATCATTGTCATTTAAATATTTAGAGTAGTCGTTCAGCATCGCTTTGCTGCCGTTATCTACCGTCATGACTCTAATCTTCGATACTTTTTTGATCAGGGCAATCACTTCTTCACTTTCGCCATCTTCCCTTAATGCCTTCTTGATAAAGGGTTTTGCGAGAAACAAAGGTACATTGAAGCTTGCAAATTTTGCTCCTTTGTAATCGTACCCTGACTGTTTGAAGAAATCGATATTGGGCCTGCGAGACGCTATACACGACTGAAGCATAAGTACTGCGAAGATTCCTACAAAGACGTTTATTAAAGTTTTCATGGCCGTTATTTTTTAGTCGATAGGTTTCAAAGTACCTCCGGATGTTTTGCTGATATTAGCTTCTATTTCAGGTCTTCCTCTGTATTTTACCAATCCTCCTGAAGACGCTCTTACTTTCAGTCTGCTGGAAACATTTACAGACAGGTTTGCCCCGGATGTAGCTTCTGCCTCAAGACTGTCCAGTCTCAGTTCATCTGCTTTTACGAGCGCTCCACTGCTGATGTCTATGATTCCTGAATTCGCTTTTCCTTCAATGGCTGCATTGGATCCGCTTGAAGCTTTTACCATAATGGTTCCGGCTGTAATTCCTGCTCTGATATTTGAACCTGAAGAAATCCCGATATCCACTGCATTTGAGATTTTAAAATCTCCATGTATATTAGCCCCGGATGATGCATCAATCGTAAGATTATTTTCTTTGATAGAATTTACTACATTGAAGTTAGATCCTGAAGAAGCTTTGATATTATCCATTCTTGGGGAAGAAATATTAACGCTTAAGTTTCTAAATCTTAAATTTTTCGTTCCCTTATTGTCTATATACACTTTCAAAACTCCGTTTTCCACTTTAGTGATCACATACTGAAGTTTATCTGCATCGGCAATGACCTTTACACTGGTTGGGCTTTCCTGCTTGAAAACCACATTAACCCCTGTACTCACCTGAATTCCTGAGAATTCACCGACATTTCTTGCTTCCCCGTTAATATAAGAAGAATTACTTTCAGCGGTAAAGCTGCTTCTGGTAGTGGTTGCAGAACTTGTTTTGGTTTTGGTCTCGCTGGAATTGATGATCTTGTTCACATCATCCATGGAAAGTTTTCCATCCAGCATTACCAGGATATTTTCACCTTTTCCTCCGTCGATGCTCAACAGCAGGTCATCCAACATTCCGTCTTTTGCTTCGGCAGAAAGAAATTTAATCTTCGATCCGGAACTGTTCACAGACATGATTTCGCTGTAATTGAGGGTTTTTAAATAAGAGGCTACATCTTTACTCAACTGCGCCAGATGAGTCTGTACCTGAATACCTTCTTTAGTATTGGCTTTCTCTGGATTTTCGGTGATAAGAATCTTTAATCCGTTAATTTTAGACAGCAGCGGCTTGATCTGATCCAGCTGCGAATCATCAATATTAAGACTGCTGAGCATCCCGAACATGGGTTTAGCAATTTTAATAGAAGTTACACCTTCCACTTCCTGATATTTTTCAAAAAGTCTGTCGAACTTGTCACCCTGTCCATACACCGTAAAGAAATGGGAAAAGGCAAGCGCGAATATTATGAATATTTTTTTCATGAGTCAATTTTTATTTTTAAAGCTGATTACTTTTGCCTGATCAGGTGCATAATCTATTTTTGTTAATAATCGTCGTTTACGACGGTAGGCTGTACTAACTTTTCACTAACGTTATTTGCCAATATCTGGAATGAATATTTAGTCACATTGATGGCTTCTTCTACATTCTCGATTCTTTTACCGTTTACGATAACGTATGAATCTTTATAACCTGTAGAGTCTTTTAAAGCCTTGTTGTTTTTAAAAGAGGCATTGTTTACAAATCTCGGTCTTGTTTCTTTTTTAAGCCTTCCTCTTTTTGGCAGAATCTCGTCCAGCACATCTTTTTCTGCTACCGAATTCTCCTGAAATATAGAATCTTTTTTCGCCCCGGATATAGAATCGGTGTGGTTCACCGCTACCTGCTCCTGATGATCGTTATTCTCTTCTATAAACTTTGATTTCTGCTTTAAAACTTCATTTTTCACCAGTTGTTCCTTTTCAAGAGCATCTGTACGGTAATCATTGAAGAAAAAACCTACACTGAAAAGAAGTACTATTCCGGCTGCCATCCAAAACCATTTCGGGAAAGAAGGTTTATTTTTCTGGAGTGGAATGATGGGAGCTTCGTTTGTTTCGGTACCGGGCGCCTCTTCTGTTTTCTGAAGAAAATCTTCAAAGCTCCAGTCCATTTTCTCTTCCTTGATCTCCCGGAAGATCTCGTCGTATTTATTCTGAGATTGATCTTTGTTCATAGCTCATCAATTGTGATATTTGTTCTTTTACTTTTTGTCTCGCCCGCATCAGATTGACTCTTACTGCGTTTTCTTCCATTTCCAGCATTTCGGAAATTTCGGAGACTTCATATTCTTCTACATCTTTCAGATGAATAACCATTTTCTGTTTTTCCGGGAGCTGGTTGATAAAACCTATGATATACTCCTTCAGATTATTGATATCCATGCTGTATAGTTCTGAGCGGTGAAGCTGCAAATCTGCAAATCCTAACTTCACATCGTGGTGCTTGAGCCGGTTCAGGCATTCGTTCCGGACGGACTTTAAGGCATAGGATTTCAAATTTCCAAATTGCCCCAGTTCTTCCCTCTTCTGCCAGAACTTCATCATCAGGTCCTGTACCACGTCCTCTGCTTCATCACTGCTCATAACAAATCTTTTCGCAAAACGATACATCTCGTCTTTGAGAATAAACACCGTATTCTTGAAAGTTTCTTGGGTCATGAGTTTTGTTTCTATTAGTAAGACAATTAAAATCTTAATTCTATTACACTACATTATAAAATAATTGATATCTTTTGCATTTTATTTTCTCCGTATGCTCTTAAAACCTGCATATAAAGGAGTTTTAATGCTGTTTATAAAAATACCTATTTTTTTTCTTTTCTGAACGATAATTTGAAAATCTTAGGTTTTCTACTGTCTTTCGCTATAATAAATTTGAAATTTCATAAAGAGATGGACAATTTATCTCACAGATTTTTTTACTAACTACAAAAGGGACAAAAGTTTTTTTAACACTTTAGTTAATTGAAGTTGACCATACAACTATATAGAAGAACACATAAGTTTTCCAAAAATCTAAGATTTTTACATGGACAAAGTAGGAGAAAATATTCTCAATCATCTGTGTTCTTCTGTGATCTGTGGTAGAAAAAAAGCCTCCGAAATGGAGGCTTTCAATATTAATAGGTATCAAAAATATGTTTTAAAATTGCTTTATCATCATCCGTTAATGGTACTTTTCTTCTGGCCATCGCTCTTTCTGCCACTTCATAAGCTTTATCCAATTTAAATCTTTCATCATCCTTACATCCACCCCATGAAAAGTTCTCCACAAGGTTGGGAGGAAACCCAGGTTTAAATATATTGGAAGCAACTCCTATTACGGTTCCTGTATTTAATTGCGTATTAATCGCCGTTTTGGAGTGGTCTCCCATGATCAAGCCTGCAAACTGAAGTCCTGTATCTTCAAAAGCTTTTGTTCTGTAATTCCAAAGCTTCACCTGGCTGTAATTATTTTTAAGGTTGGAAGAATTCGTATCTGCGCCGAAATTGCACCATTCGCCTATCACAGAATTCCCTACAAAACCTTCATGCCCTTTACTTGAATACCCGAAGATAATAATGTTATTCACTTCACCGCCAACTTTACAATGTGGCCCAACAGTCGTTGCTCCGTAAATTTTGGAACCTAAATTAAATTTGGAATCATCTCCCAATGATATAGGTCCGCGAAGATTGCAACCCTCCATCACCTCAGCATTTTTCCCAATGTAAATCTTTCCCGTTTTCGTATTGATTGTAGAAAATTCTACCTGCGCTCCTTCTTCAATGAACAAGTCTTTTTTATCCCCTAAAAATCCATTGGTAGAAGATAGTTCCTGAGAAGCTCTTCCATCAGTAATCAGATTGAAATCAAAATCGATTGCAAGGTGATTGTAAGTAAATAAGTCTGACGGTTTTTTAAAGAAGGTCAGTTTCTCTTTGATATCCGTCATTTTTTCGATCTGATTCAGGGAAAAACCTTTCATATTGATCCTTGCAGCAACAAGTTCATCTTCATAAACCAAAGCTTCACCCTGCTGAAGATCTTTAATCTGCTGAATTACCGTTTCAGTCGGCAGGAAATTGGTGACTAAGAAAAGACTTTCTTTGTCCTCGGGACTTTTAAATTTATTCTGAAGATAATTTTCTGTAAAATAGGAAACTCCGGTATTTCCCAGGATCTTTTGCCATCGCTCAGAAAAAGTGAGGATTCCGCATCGCATTGCGGCAACAGGACGGGTAAAGGTAAGCGGAAGAAAATCTTCCCAATACTGGGCATCTGAAAATACTAATTGCATTATTTTAGAAGTTAGAGATTAGAAGTTAGAAATTAGATACTCGATATAGAAGTATTCTGCCTCACAAATTATTTACAGCATCTGATTTCTGTCCGGAACAAAAATACGAAAATAGCGGGATTAGAGAAATTAGATGTTAGAAGTTAGAGATTAGTTTACGAAAGGATCAGTAAGAATGTCTGTCTTTCTGTTTGAAAAGAATACAATTCCTTTCTATAGAGAAAAAGTACAAAATGCACCCAACTAACTTCTAGCCTCTAATTTCTAACTTCTATATCAAAAAAAAAGTCTCCCAATAAATTGGAAGACTTCAGTATGTTTGATAACAAAAAATTACTTAGCGAATTTTTTGTATTTGTTCATAAACTTATCAACTCTACCTGCAGTATCAACTAACTTCACTTTACCAGTGTAGAAAGGGTGAGAAGTTGAAGAGATTTCCATTTTGATCAATGGGTACTCTTGTCCTTCGAATTCGATACTATCTTTTGTTTCTGCAGTAGACTTACAAAGAAACACGTCGTCGTTACTCATATCTTTGAAAACAACAAGTCTATAATTTTCTGGGTGGATTCCTTTTTTCATAATACAATTTTTAAAAAATTAAAGTTTGCTTTCGAAATAGTAATGGTATTTCTCTGCTAATTTTAGGCTGCAAAAATACAACATTTTTTTAAATATCCAAATACTCCATTCAATTTTTTTTATTGATAAGAAATTCAAAGTATTTTCGTTAAATTTGGAATCTATTAAACTTTAATTTCGATGAAATTCAAACTATTACTGGCTTTTTCTTTCTGGATGCTTCTTGTAACGGTATCATGTAATAAAGACGATATTACTTTTGATGCCCCTTCGCAGCAGTTACGTTTTTCAAAGGACACGGTATTCTGTGATACGGTTTATCATCAGGTTCGTTCTGAGACGTATTTGGTAAAGGTATATAATAATGAAGACAAAGACGTTCTTATCCCAAGAATCAATCTGGAAAAAGGAAGTGCATCATTATATAGAATCAATGTAGACGGAAAACCGGGCTACGATTTTAAAGATGTTCCTTTGAGAAAGAAAGACAGTATGTATATTTTCGTTGAAATTGCTCCACAAGCGACCGGCCCTGAAGCTATTGCTGAAGATAAAATTCTATTCAGCAGCGGTGCAGGACAACAGCATGTTACTTTATTCTCAGTGGTGCAGGATGCGGAATTCTTCATTCAAACCCCTACCAATCCTAACCAGATCACCACCCATACAGTCTGGAACAAAAATAAAGCGAAGATTATTTATGGTGACCTTACCATCAATCCTAATATAACACTGGATATCGATCCTGGAACTAAAGTGTATTTCCATACCAAAAGCGGTATGAAAGTTTCCACAGGTGCGACCCTAAACATCAACGGAGCACTGAATGATGAAGTTATTCTCCGCGGAGACCGAAATGACCTGGATCATGATACCCTTCCTAAAAACTGGAACTCCATCCGCATGGAAGCTAATTCTAATCTTAACATGAATTTCGCGAGACTTTTCGGGGGAACCAGAGGTTTGGATATGAAGCAGAATACGGCCAATATCAGCAATTCATTCATCCATACTTTCTTTGAATACGGTATTTATGCAGTGGGCTCAACGGTTACGGCTAAAAACTTAGTCATGAATAATTGTGGCGAGTCTTGCATCGGGATCTTCAGAGGAGGAAACCACAGCTATACGCACGCTACCATTGCCAATTATTCCAAAACAATGGGATCATTCAACAGAAACGGAATTACGGCTGCCAATGAATGGAAGAACGCTGCAGGAACTACAGAACAAGGAGCTCTTCAGCGTCTTGATATCAAGAACAGCATCATATATTCAGACAGAGATAATTCTGTGAATTTTGAACAGACTCCGGGTCAGCAGTTTGAATTTCTGATCCAGAACTCATTAATAAAATATTCAGGTGTACCAGAGGCCGGATTTAATTTTGATACCAGTCCTAATGTCATCCAGAGCATCAAGAACCAGGAACCCCAATTCCTTAACTATTTTGCTGCGAAGATGAATTTAAGAGTAAAAACGACATCTCCGGCAAGAGGAAAAGGAAACTTAACGGTAGCAGGAACTGTACCTCTTGATATTGTGAATGTATCGCGAACCACTAACCCTACGCTTGGCGCTTATCAATAATGGAAATCACGCAACTGCAGCAGCAGGTAGACGAATGGATCAAAACCATCGGTGTCCGCTATTTCAATGAACTGACCAATATGGCTATGCTGACCGAAGAGGTAGGCGAAGTAGCCAGAATCATAGCCAGACGATATGGCGAACAAAGCGAAAAAGAAAGCGATAAAAGCAAAGACCTCGGTGAAGAACTGGCAGATGTACTGTTTGTAACATTATGTCTCGCCAACCAGACCGGAGTGAATCTGCAGGAAGCTTTCGACAAAAAAATGAAGATCAAAACTGACCGCGACAAAGAGCGCCATCAGAATAATGAGAAGTTGAAATAGAAATAGATTTCAGATATGAGACATAAGATATCAGACTTTAAACAATCTGATATCTGATGCCTGTCATCTGATGTCTCTAATTTGAAGAAACAATGAAGTTAGAAAAATCAAAATTATCAGCAGATAAAACAGTTCAGATCAGCGGTTCGAAAAGTATTTCGAATCGTTTGTTGATTTTGGAAAGTTTATTTAAAAACATACAGATCGGGAATTTATCCAATTCTCAGGATACACAGCTGCTGAAAAAAGCACTGTCTGAAAATACGGAAACCGTGGATATCCACCATGCAGGAACCGCCATGCGTTTTTTGGCATCCTATTATTCAATCTTTGAAGGAAAGACAACCATTCTTACCGGATCCAAAAGAATGAAGGAAAGACCGATCAAAAACCTTGTAAGTGCTCTGAAAGACTTAGGGGCAGAAATCGAATATTTGGAAAATGAAGGCTTTCCTCCCTTAAAAATTACAGGAAAAAAGATCACTCAAAAGCAGGTGAATGTTCCGGCTAATATATCCAGCCAGTTCATCACTTCTCTCCTTCTGATTGCCGGGAAACTGGAAAACGGACTGGAAATTAATCTGGTTGGGGAAGTCACTTCAAGATCATATATCGAAATGACGCTGGACATTCTGACCAAATTCGGAATTAAAAACAGCTTTGAAGGAAATACCATTACAGTGGAGCCTTTTAACGAGAACAGTGAATCATCAACCGTGAATTATGAAGTGGAAAGTGACTGGAGCTCGGCTTCGTACTTCTACTCGATCTGTGCGCTGGGAAGAGAAACCATCCACCTGAAAAGTTTTTACAAAGAGTCTACACAGGGGGATTCTGCCATTGCTAAGATCTATGAAGACTTTTTCGGGATTAAAACAATATTCACAGAAGACGAACATAAACTTACGCTGATCCCGGAGCCGGACTTCTCATTCCCGCAAAAAATTGTTCTGGATATGAACAACTGTCCTGACATTGCCCAAACACTTTGTGTAACAGCTGCAGCTTTAAAAATTCCTTTCGAAATTTCCGGACTGGGAACTTTAAGGGTGAAAGAAACGGACAGACTTCAGGCTTTATATAATGAACTGAAAAAACTGGGAACTGAAACAGAAATCACGGACCTTACCATTAAATCAATACATTTTAGAGAACCGGAAGACAACATTTCCATCAGAACCTATCAGGACCATAGAATGGCGATGAGTTTTGCTCCGTTCTGCCTGATTAAAGAACTCAATATTGAAGAGGAAGACGTGGTGGAGAAATCTTATCCGATGTTCTGGAAGGATCTGGATGATGTGATGATTCGGTGATATGTTGATGTGATGATTTGATGATGCGGTAATTTGAAAATATACAGATTTTATGAGAAATTTTTTTCTGCTTTTTGCTGTAATGATTCCGATGGTGTTTTCGGCGCAATATCTCTTGCCCAATGAGGAAACTATTTTCTCATTCGACACCAAAAACGGGAAGAAAATGACTTTGGTGAAAGATAAAAAGAATAGCTACATCCAATATAGATTCGGGAGTAAAGATCGTGTAGAGATGGAATTCCCAGCCACAAGGACCAAAGAAAGCTGGAAGCAGTTTACCTACAGTTCTTACCACAGAGGCGGTGGAAAGCAAAACGCAGGCATGGACCTCAACTATCTGACCTTTACCAATAATAACTACCAATATCAACTGTTCAGAACCTATTCTGCGGAAGATGAATCATTTTCTACAGGAATTACCGTTACAGACAGCAAACGAAAAGCAACTGATATTACAGGAGTTTACAAAACCATCAAAGGATGCCTATGTAATCTGGAAGATACAGAGGTAAAGAAAGAAGATTTTGGTTCATAATTTAATCCTTTAAAAATGAAACAACTTTTCTCTCTCGCCACTTCCTTGTTAGTCCTAGGACTTCATGCCCAGAACCTGAAAGACTTTGCAGTTCCGAACGGTTATCAAAAAATTGCTGAAGCAAAAGGAGATCTGGACAAAGACGGAAAAGATGAAACCGTAATTATTTTCAATACGGATAAAAAAACTCATCTGGATGACCGCGATGATTTCCTGAGATCATTTTTCATCTTAAAAGACATAGACGGCCAGCTGAAGATATGGAAGGAGAACAACTCGGTTCTTTTTTCCAGCGGAATGGGTTTTTACCCGGAAGATAATGCACCTCCGGAAATATCCATCAAAAACAACAGTCTTTCTATTACTCAAATATTCAATACGAATTCAAGGCATACGCAGACTTATAAACACACCTTCAGATTTCAGAACGCTGATTTTTACCTCATCGGTTCATCCGACAGATTTGAAGATACCTGTGATTTCAATTATCTGAACGAGATTAATTTCTCCACAGGAAAAGTAATTGTGGATGAAGAACACGCTTCCTGTGATGAGGATGTAAAAGTGATCCCCAAAGATATTCACAAAGAACTGATCCATCCTTTTAAAACTCTGATCAAAATGAACAATTTCAGGATTGGGGAAAACAAATTTAAAATTCCCGGTTTAAAAAGAGAAATTTACTATTGATTATCAACAATATAAATGAGCAGAATAAAAATCCTGCTCATTTCTTTTTTACGTTGTCCATAGAGTTATCCACAGAGTTATCCACAATTTATGAATAGCTATTTACTTCGGATTCCGTACGCTTCCAGTATTTTATTAAAGATCTCCGTGTTTTCAAACAGCCCTGTGAATTCCTGAGAATGGGGACCATAAGCAAATACACTCGATGGAATTGACGTATGATCATTGGTACTGAAATTTCCGAAAACCCAGCCCTCTTTAAGACTTCCATCCAAAAGCGTCAGACCTCCGGTTTCATGATCTCCTACGACGATCACCAGCGTTTCTTTATTTTCATCCGCAAATTTCATCGCTTTTCCTACTACATGATCGAAATCCAGCAATTCGGTCACCAGCTGCTCCAGGTTATTGCTGTGTCCACCACCATCTGTCTGCGACGCTTCGACCATCATAAAGAACCCTTTTTTGTTTTCCTTTAAATCATTTATGGTAAGATCAAAAGCATCAGCCAGCCAGTTTCCTCTTCCGCTGCTTATTCTCTGTGAAGCTAAAGGATCAATCACCAACGTACGGCTGTTTATTTTACCAACTGATTTCAGATCCTGGTAGAAATCAATCCTGGCATCTTTGATCTTTTGCACATTCTCCTGGCTCAATCCGCCGGTAGGTCCTCCGATTAAAATTTTCGTTTTAGAACTGACAAAATCTTTCAGAATAGGTTCTGAGCTGTTCCTGTTGTCTGAATGGGCATAGAAATCCGCCGGAGTGGCATCGGTAACATCTCCTGTAGAAATTAAGCCGGAAACCATTCCTTTACTGGCAATAATATCGGGGATTTGCGCCAAAGCCTTCCCCTGATCATCTACTCCTACAAAAGTATTTTTGGTTTTAACGCCTGTAGCAAATGCCGTTGATCCCGGCGCGGAATCTGTGATGTAGGCATTCGAAGAATTGGTTTTGGATAACCCGGTGGATTTCATATTGAAAACATTCAGCTTTCCTTTATTGGCCGTAAAAGCAGCATAGTATTGAGGAAGAGAAGTTCCGTCCGGAATCAGGAGAATAACGTTTTTAACTTTCTTATCGGTTTTATCTGTTTTATAGGTCGGATTGTAGACCTCATACTCCTTTGTATTCTTATAAAAATTCTTAGGAATGGTATTGATGAACTTTTTAAGATCAGGAATATGATCGGTATTGATATAATCCACATCAAGATCCATCAGATTTACCCAGGCATTGGTAAAATCAGGGGCTCCGTAGAATCGGACAGGCTTTTGCTGAGCATGTGCCTTTTCTACAGATTTTCTGATCTTTTCCGTTTCTTCATCCCTTGGAATTCCTTTTCCGTTCCATTGAACAAGATTCTGAAAGTCTGCACTGAACAAGCCAATCCTTTTCAACTGATCGGTGGTATAATTTGTATCAAGGTCTCCATCAAACCAGAGATAATTTGGATAGTTTTTAAAATCTCCCGGCTGAGGTCTTCCGCCAGTGATCACAATTTTAATTCCGGGACAACCCGTAATTTCAGGATACTTCTTCAAAACACCCACCAAAGCACTCAGAGACGTTTTATAATCCTGTTTGATATCGATAAGCAGTTGAAGCTTTTTATTACCATCAGAATAAATATTTCCTTTATTCAATTTGATCTGTTTCGATATCGGATCAAGGTAAAGGTTTTCAAGTGTTCGGTTTGGTAACAGCTCTTTTTCCGTATGAGCAACCCACAACTTCCCTTTGACAAGAAAAACATCCGCTTCAATAGAACCAAAGTTGGCATAGTATGCCTGCCAGAAAGGAATTTCCTGCTGATAATCATTATGCGAATGGGCATTTCCTACGGTATACTTCAGATAATTTTGTGCCTGGTTTTGGGTAAACAGACCAAAAGCCAGTACTGCTGCTATTTTTTTTGATAATTTCATAATACGTTCGGACAAAATTAGGAAAGCTCTCTTGTCCGCTCCATTAAGGTTTTCTTATCTTTTTATTAATAAATAGTATCTTAAAAATAGTTCATTAAAAGCTAAATGTAATTGTCTGATTTCAAAACACATCACATTTAAACTAATAATTTAGTTTAATAAATCATGATGTATAGAATTCTTTTCTGAAAGATTCAGGCTGATATAGGGAGATGATCTCCTAATGATATTCATTCCGAACGATTTTAAGCCGCAAATAAATCACAGAGTTCATTTTTCTTTTTTTACATTTGCTGAAAATACGGTTTAGGCTGAGACAGTTGATAAAAAACGGTTCACCCGCATCCGGAACAAAAAGTAAAAGTCTAAAAAATTATAAACAATTCAATGACGATCATCATCACTGGAACCTCATCAGGAATAGGTTTTGTACTGGCTGAATATTTTGGAAAGAAAGGGCATCAAGTATACGGTTTAAGCCGAAAACATACAGAAAGCCAGTATTTCAGGTCTATCCCGACTGATGTTACTGATAACGCTGCCGTTCAGAATGCTATCGCTGAAATTTTAAAAACAGAATCAAGAATCGATGTCCTGATCAATAATGCAGGAATGGGAATGGTGGGCGCTGTGGAAGATTCTACCAAGGAAGATATTTTAAAACTCTTCAACCTGAATCTTGTAGGTCCTGTCCAGATGATGAGCGCCGTTCTTCCGAAAATGCGTGAAAATAAATTCGGAAAAATCATTAATATTTCGAGTATCGGAAGTGAAATGGGACTTCCTTTCCGTGGTTTTTATTCTGCTTCAAAATCTGCTCTGGATAAAGTAACGGAAGCGATGAGGTATGAAGTTTATCCGTGGAATATTGATGTCTGCTCGCTGCATCTTGGTGATATCAAAACAAATATTGCAGAGAACAGGGTAAGAACGGAAGTTTCCGCGCCTTATAAAAGTGTATTCGATAAAGTCTATGCTTTGATGAATTCCCATGTGGGCGACGGAACTGAGCCTCTTGAGGTCGCTACTTACGTTGAAAATCTTCTGAATAAAAATAAATGGAAAGCCCATTATTATTTTGGTAAATTCGGGCAGAAGATCGGGGTTCCTTTGAAATGGATCCTTCCTCAGGGAACGTATGAAAATCTGATGAAGAAGTATAATAAACTGGACTAAATTCTGTTATTTAAAAAAATTATTTAATATAGGTTTGAACCATTAAGATTTATTAAAAGTTAAGAATGAGCTTGAATTAATTCTTACAATATCAGTTAATGGTTTAGATAAATTGAGCATTGAAGTTATTTCTAAAAATATTTTTTATCCTGTTCTGCGTTTTTGTACAAGCGCAGAAGAAACAGTATTGGCTCATCGATACGGAAACGAAGGTCAGAAAAAAAGTAAAAGATTCCGTTTCAGCAGTGAAATTTCTGGATTCCCTGTCTCAGAGCAATTATTTTTTCACCAAACTGAATGACGTAAAAATAAAAGGTGACAGCACAGAAATTTTCTTCGACAAAGGAAAAAACTTCAACGAAACGTATGTAGAACTTTCTGATTCTATTACCCAGAGATTAAAAATCCAGAAAGATTTTTTCACCAAAAATTTAGATTCCACAAAGAAAAGCATCAGTAAAAAATACATTGATGACGGTTATTCTTTCAGCCGGCTAAAATCTAAATATAAAGGTCAGAAAAACGGATATCCCATCATAGAGCTTGACATCAACAAGAATGATAAGCGGACCATTGATGGTTTTGTCGTCAAAGGTTATGAAAGGGTTCCGAAAAGGTTTATGAAAAACCTGGACAAAGAATTCAAAGGGAAAACCTACGATGACAAAAATTTGCTGGCCATCAGTAAAAATTTTCAGAACCACGCTTTTGTTACACTCGAAAGACCACCTCAAACGTTATTCACCAAAGATTCCACAAGCATTTATCTGTTTATGGAAAAGAAAAAAACGAATACTTTTGACGGGGTGATCGGTTTCGGGAATGACAAAACGGAGAAATTCACCCTAAATGGAACCCTGAATGTAAATTTCAGGAATATGTTCAACAGTTTTGAAACCGTCAATCTTTACTGGCAGAGAAACCCGGATAAAGGGCAGACTTTTGACCTTCAGACTGATATTCCCTATTTGTTTAAATCTAATGTAGGAATGAACCTGAAAGTTAATATTTTCAGACAGGATTCTACTTTCGCCAACGTAAAATTCCTTCCGGCTTTCTATTATCACATCAACAACCGGAATAAAATCGGACTTCGAGGGACTTTGGAAACATCGAGTATCATTGATGCGCTTTATGTTCAGGGGAAAGATTATAATAAAAAAGGTCTCGGGATCTGGTATGAAATGACTGAACCCACAGATATTGACCTTTTCCTGTACAAAACAAGAATCAATGCGGGATACGATTATCTGACAACGATCTACTCCAAAGATAATATTAAGGCCAACCAGAACCAATTCTATTTCTTTGGGGAACATAATTATCATATTTCCGGCAACCATTTTCTTAATATCAAAGGGGAAGGAGCGATGATGGATTCAAAGGTTGAGTTTTCCGCGAATGAATTGTACCGTTTCGGGGGCTGGAATTCTATGCGGGGCTTCAATGAGAAATCCCTCAGCGCTGATTTTTATTATTACGCAGGTTTAGAATACCGCTATCTCATTGGAAATCAAGCTTTTTTTGACTTCTTCGGACAATACGGACAGCTCAATAATAAATCTTTAAATGTAAAGCCTAAGCTCTACAGTGTCGGGCTTGGATTTAACTTTTTTATCCCGATCGGGCTGATGAGTTTCCAGCTTTCGAATGGTAATGAGTTCGGGAATCCTTTTAAATTTAATGACATCAAGATTCACTGGGGTATCCTGAGTAGATTCTAGGACCATATTTTTCATCCACATTTTTTCCACATGCATCTTTGCAATAACTTTTTAACGCAAAGCTTTATTGCTATATGCACTAGTTTCAAGGTGAGCAAAGAGATGTGGCTGCGCCACTGAATAGAAGACGTTTTATCCATACGCTTCATCGAATCAATTTTAATTGATTCTCTTCTTTGCACTCCTAGAATATGAAGAATGATATTCAAACTTTACGTGGTAAGTTCGCAATTATAAATTCTCTTTAAATTCCAAATAAAAATATTCAGTTAAATTATTGGAAAAAAGATAGGTTTTGCGCTGATACTTTGATATCGTTTTAAACGTTTGATAATCGCAAGGATAAACAAAGGTTTCTTGAAATGACACAAAACTGATAAAGATAAACAAAGGCATTTCATTTAACAAAAGTAAAACAAAACATCAAAAATTTTGGGACTTTAATTTATTCTAAAAATCGTATTTCGGAAATAAGTGAAACGCCTTTGTTTATCTTATTTTAAAGTATTTAAAGTCAATTCTTTGTTTTTCTTTGTGTTAAAAAAAATTACATCTACTTCATCTTTGGAAAAATTATGCTTTTATAAGCGATATAATATATAGTAAAATAAAAGGAAATATTAAATAACCCGAACATTTTCAGTTTTATTATTATGTTAAATGTGTCTGTTAAAAAATATTAAAAACGTATTTTTATTTTAATACCACATTAAAGTACTGGTAACACTGCACCGCTAAATTTGTCCTCAAAAAAATGAAGAAGACTTTAGCTACTTTTGCTGTTTTTTTACTCCCCCTTTATCTTACTGCCCAAGAAATTAACATTTCCGGAAATGTAAAATCCGAAAACGGCTCCATCGTTCCCGGAGTAAACATTACCGACAAAAACACCGGAAAAACTACGGTGACCGATGAAAACGGTAATTTTACGATCTCAGCCAACCCAAAAGATCTCCTTGAGTTTTATGCTCCTGATTTTTCCATGTACACGGTGGAAGTTTCTTCAAAAAGACAATATTCTGTTGTTTTGACTAAAGCCAATGAAAAACAGATCGAAGGGGTCGTTATTACAGCTTTGGGTATCGCCAAAAAGAAGGAAAAAATAGGGTACTCTACTCAGGAAGTGGGTACCAAACAGTTTGAAACCATCACCACTCCAAGTATAGGAAACCTGTTCTCCGGACAGGTGGCAGGTCTGAATGTTTCAAATCCTACCGGAATGCAGCAGGCTCCACAATTTACACTGAGAGGAAATTCCAATCTGGTTTTCGTTATCGACGGGGTGATTGTAGAAAAAGAAGTGTTTCAGAATCTGGATCCTAATAATATAGCCAACATCAATGTTCTGAAAGGAGCAACAGCCTCTGCCCTATATGGTTCCAGAGGAAGGTACGGAGCTGTTTTGATCACGACGAAAAGTGCAAAGAAGAACGGTTTCTCTGTAGAATTTTCACAAAATACAATGGTGACCACCGGATTCACGAATCTTCCCAAAACCCAAACGGAATACGGAAACGGCTCGCACGGAAAGTACGAATTCTGGGATGGAGCCGACGGCGGTGTGAATGATGGTGATATGATCTGGGGACCCAAATTTGTTCCGGGACAGCAAATTGCCCAATGGAACAGCCCGATCAGAGATAAGCTGACCGGACAAGTAACGCCATGGTACGGTGCGGTAAACGGAACGCAGTACAATGATAAATCAAGATATGAAAGAGTTCCGATCGACTGGAAATATCACGATAATTTAAATACATTTTTAAAGCCGGCCGTCATCAACAATAACAGTTTCGCGATCAGCTACAAAAATAATAAGGACATCTACAGACTCTCCGGAAATTTCATGAATTATGACGACAGAGTTCCCGGTTCTTACTTGCAGCGTTACGGTGTCAATTTCTCTTCTGAAAATCATTTAGGTGAAAAGCTGACTCTGGATACCAAATTCAATTTCAATCAGACTTTTACACCTAATATTCCTAACTACGACTACAACCCAAGCGGTCATATGTATACCATCCTGATCTGGATGGGAGCGGATGTAGATGGAAGAGATCTTAAAAACCACATGTGGATTCCCGGAAAAGAAGGTACTGCACAGGCCAACTGGAATTATGCCTGGTACAACAATCCATGGTTCGGGGCTGAGTATTATAAAAATAAAAACAGAACCAATGTGATCAATGCGCAGACCGGTTTGGAATATAAAGCCACCGAAGATTTCTCCGTAAAAGGTAAGATTTCCATGGTTGAAAATCATAACGAACAGAAAATATTAAGTCCATATTCTTACTTCAACTACAGTGCGCCAAGAAGCGGCGGTTATCTTCTGAACGATACCAAAACATGGAATCTGAATTCTGATGTACTGGCTACCTACAAGAAAAAAATATCCGATAATTTTGACTTCACCATCAATGCCGGAGGTTCTACATTTTACTATAAAAACAATATAGACAACGCTTCAACAGACGGATTGAAGATCCCTGAGCTGTATTCATTGGAAAACTCCACAGGTGCTGTAAAATACTATGATTATCTTAAAGAAAAACTGATCTACAGTGCTTATTCAACGATCGATATCGGATTGTATGATGCCTTTTTCATCAACGTTTCCGGACGTAATGACTGGTCTTCCACACTTCCGAAGGCCAACAGATCTTACTTCTATCCTTCCGCGTCAGTAAGTGCACTGATTTCAAATTTAGTGAAAATGCCGGAAGCCGTGAGTCTTCTAAAGCTATCAGCTTCATGGGCTAAGGTAGCATATGATTTCAAACCATACTCAACCCGAAATTATTATTTTAACAATAAAGGAGCTACGTTTAACGGAAACCCGATGTTCAATTATCCTACGATCCTGAACGTTGAAAACTCTTTAAAACCGGAACAGACCAACTCTTATGAACTTGGATTGAGTGCCGGGTTATTTAAGAACAGACTTACCTTGGATGTCACGTATTTCAGAACGCTGGACTATAATAATATCCTTGAATTCCCAACTGCCCCGTCATCCGGATTCACTTCTCAATATGTGAACGGTAACGAATACACGACAAAAGGTCTGGAGATCTCTTTAGGCCTGGTTCCCGTAAAAACAGCCAATTTCACATGGAGGTCTTTAATTAACTGGAGCACGTATGAGCAGAAACTGACTTCTATCTATGACAACAGGTCGAACTACAACAACATCAAGGTCGGTGAAAGAATGGACAGTTTCTATGATTATACGTGGAAGAAATCTCCGGACGGAAAAGTAGTGTTGGATGCTAAAACAGGAATGCCAACAAGAGCAGATGCACCAAGCAACCTGGGTCATTTCAATCCTGACTGGACTTTTGGTTTCAACAACACCTTCAAATATAAAAAGTTCTCACTGAACATCGGAATCGACGGAAGCATAGGCGGTGTCATGAGATCTCAGGTGGTAGAAAAAATGTGGTGGGGCGGAAAACATCCGAACTCAACGGCTTACAGAGATCTTGAATATGCGAATCCGGGAACGTATTATTTCGTGCCGGACGGGGTCAACTACAACGCAACTACCGGAATGTACACTCCCCATACGAAGCCTATCAGCTTCCAGGACTGGGCACAGAACTATCCTTACCAGGCAAGGGTAACAGAAGACGAAAGTGAATTATTCGCGAATGTTTTCGACAGAACCTTTATCAAGCTGAGATCTGTAGTGCTGGAATATGACTTCTCTTATCTTCTTAATCCGAAAGGAATGATCAAGAACTTCACGGCCAATATTTCTGCATACAATCTGGCGATGTGGAAAAAGTCGAAAAACCTTTATTCTGATCCTGACTACCAGATCGGTTCCAAAGACGTGAATGATATCCAGGATCCTTCCAGCAGATGGATCGGAATCGGATTTAATCTTAAATTTTAATTAATAAGTATCCTGAACAATGAAAAATAATATCAATATAATAGCGAAACCGCAAAACGGTACAACCGCAAAATGGCTCAGAAGATTCAGTATAAAATCGGCTGCTTTTGCAGGACTCTTGCTATTGGCTTCATGCGAATCTGATCTTGACAAAATCAATGAGAACCCCAATGATCAGCCTACAGCAGATCCCAAAGTTCTTTTAACCTATGTTTCCAAAAATACTTTTCAGGTGAATGGTGACAATATGTATGCTTCCAGAATGATGATCGGGACAGACGGTGAAAATGTCTATCAGTACATGAAATGGAATGATGATACTTTCGAGCCCTATACCAAAAGTCTTCTGAATGTAGGGAAAATGATGGACGAAGCCGCGAAGATCAACAATAAGAACTACGTTGCCATCGGTAAATTCTACAGAGCGTATCATTTTTTTAATTTAAGTTTAAAATTCGGAAGCATTCCTTACACGGAAGCGGTGAAAGGTGAATCAGGAATTATCCAGCCGAAATATGACAGCCAGGAAACCGTGATGGCCGGAATTTTATCAGAATTGAAAGAAGCCAATGATCTGATCAATACCACCGATAAAATAGAAGGTGACATCATTTACAACGGTGATGCGACCAAATGGAAAAAGCTGATCAATTCTTTCAGACTGAAGATTTTAATCACCATGTCTAAAAAAATGACCCTGGGAAGTTACAGTGTAACCTCTGAATTTGCTTCTATTGCGAACAATCAGCCTTTAATGACTTCTATTTCAGATAACGGAGAACTTAAATTTGCCGATGCTGCAGACAGCAGATATACCATGTTCAACAGCAGTGGTTACGGGTCAAGTTTATACATGGCCAATTATTTTATCAATCTGTTTAAACTGAGACAGGATCCGCGTCTTTTCACATTTGCTGCACAAACTACAGGCGCCAAAGAAGCCGGAAAACCTGTTACAGATTTCACAGGATATAACGGTGGAGATCCCAATTCTTCCTATTCTGACAACGCCGCGTTGATCACTGCAAAAAATATTTCGAAAGTCAACGACCGTTTTTATAAAGATGCGACCAATGAGCCTTCTTCCATATTAAGCTATTCCGAACTTGAATTTATTCTTGCAGAAGCTGCCAGCAGAGGATGGATTTCCGGATCTGCAAAAACGCATTATGACAATGCCATTAAAGCCAGTTTCAGCTTCTATCAGACCTATGTGAAAAATCCGGGACAATATTTTTCAGGATTTGATGTGAATCAATATCTTGCATCGCCACTGGTGGTTTACAGTGATTCTGATCTGCTGGAAAAACGTCTGGAAAAAATCATGACTCAGAAATATATGACTATGTTTCACCAGAGCCAATGGACTTCCTACTATGATTATCTGAGAACAGGATATCCCGAATATCCACTGAAAGACGGAGTTTCTGCTCCATTTAGATTCAGATATCCGCAGGCTGAATACAACTACAACAGTACCAATCTGAAAGCTGCAGTGACGGCTCAATACGGAGGAAATGACAACATCCGTTCTAAACCATGGTGGCTTCAGTAAGAATCTAAAATTTATATAAAAACAGATCAACCGCAGGAAAATCCTTTTTAACTTGCGGTTTATTTCTTATTTTGATTGAACATGAACAGAAGAGAATTTTTAGAAAAATCGAGCCTTTTGATGGCCGGACTGGGAACTTCAAGCGTTCTTCATCCCGCTATTTTAAAAGCACTGGCCATTGAGCCTGCAGCACTGTCTACTTTTTATGATGCAGAACATGTCGTGATCCTGATGCAGGAAAACCGTTCTTTTGACCATGCTTTCGGAGCATTAAAAGGTGTAAGGGGATTTTTAGACCAAAGAGCTTTCGTGAAACAGGACGGACATTCGGTTTTCTTTCAAAAAGATGATTCCGGAAAATATGCTTCCCCTGCCAGACTGGATCTCAGAAATACAAAATCCACATGGATGAGCTCTCTGCCTCACTCCTGGTCTGATCAGCAGAAAGCCTTAAATAAAAGAAAATATGATCAGTGGCTTCAGTTTAAAGCCTCGGGAAATAAAGACTATAAAAATATTCCGCTTACATTGGGTTACTATAACAGGGAAGATCTTCCTTTTTATTATCAGCTGGCGGATGCATTTACTATTTTTGATCAATACTTTTGTTCATCACTGACAGGAACAACTCCTAACAGACTTTTCCACTGGTCCGGAACATTAAGAGAACAGCAAAACGGAAAAGTAAAAGCTAATGTTTACAATGAAAATATTGATTATGACAAAGCAAAACAGGCGCACTGGAAAAGCTTTCCTGAAATTTTAGAGGAACAGAATGTGTCCTGGAAGATGTATCAGAACGAGATCAGTCTTCCAAAAGGAATGTCCGGTGAGCAGGAAGCCTGGCTGAGCAATTTTACGGATAATCCAATTGAATGGTTCTCCAAATTCAATGTGAAATTTTCAAAAGGTTATCATCAGAATATTCCTAAGATCATCGCTTACCTGAAAGAAGAGATGGCCAAAAAACCGGATCAGAAGAAAAGATTTGAAACACTGATCGCTGAACTTGAAGAAGATCAGACCCAATATACTCCTGAAAATTACAATAAGCTTTCGCAGAAGGAAAAAAATCTGCACGAAAAAGCATTCACCACCAATATCGATGATCCCGACTACTGGAATCTGGAAACAGGACAAGATGAAAACGGAGAAAAGCTAGTCGTTCCTAAGGGCGATGTACTGTTCCAGTTCCGGAAAGATGTGGAAGAGAAAAAACTTCCGTTGGTTTCCTGGCTCGTGGCTCCCGAACATTTTTCGGATCACCCGGGATCGCCTTGGTACGGTGCATGGTATATTTCAGAGGTTTTAAATATTCTGACCAAAGATCCTGAAACCTGGAAAAAGACTATTTTCATTATTAATTACGATGAGAACGACGGTTATTTCGATCATGTTCTTCCGTTTGCTCCGCCAGTTAATCCAAGCCAGCCGGTTGATCTGAACGGTAAAGAAGGAGTGGAATATGTGGATAAATCCCAGGAATACATGTTTGTCCTTCCGTTGAAAGACCATGAAAGAATAGAAGGAACGGTTGGTTTGGGCTACAGAGTTCCGATGATCATTGCATCACCTTGGACGAAAGGAGGTTTTGTGAATTCAGAAGTGTCGGATCATACTTCCGTGCTGCAGTTTCTGGAGAAATTTATTCAGAAAAAATTCAGTAAAGACGTCAAGGTTGACAATATCAGTGACTGGAGAAGAGCGGTTTGCGGGGACCTGACTTCTGCCTTTAATTCTTCCAACACCAAAGCTCCCCAGATGGATTATCTGGACCAGAAAGATTATACAAAGACCATCAATGCTGCCAAAAGCAAGCCAGTTCCCAATTTGAAATGGTATGCTGAAAATGAAATCAATGACGGTCAGCTTGAAATTCAGGAGAGAGGAAGTAAGCCTTCCAACCCGCTTCCTTATCATTTCCATGTCAATCTGGACAACGGAAAAATCAAAATGACGAATTTAAGGGAAGCCGGAGTTCCTTTGCTACTATATGACAGAACAAAATTTAACAGCAACGATTATCATTTTTCATATGCATTGTATTCAAAACAGGAACTCTCTCATGCAGTGAATCCCGGAACCTATGATTATGAAGTCTTTGGGCCTAATGGTTTCTTCCGGAAATTCAGCGGAAATAATACGCCAGAAATAGAAGTACAGCTGATCAACAGCGGTTCAAAAAATGAAGCAGAGCTGATTTTCAAAAAGAAAAAAGGTGCCATTTCGGTTATTCTAGAAGATCTCTATGATAAAACGAAGAAGACCGTTTCTGTGCATCAGCCTGAAGAAAAAATAAAAATTGACCTCAGTAAAAATAAAGGCTGGTATGATATAAAAGTAAGATCAGACGGTCATATCTGGCATTTTGCAGGAAGAGTGGAAACCGGGAAAGTTTCTATTTCAGACCCACACTGGGCATAATCCAGAGGTTAATAAAAAAATAAAAGCCTTGCACCGATCGTGTAAGGCTTTCCTTATGATTACGATCATAGCTTAATATACTGGTTTTATATAATTTGCATATAAACATTATAACACATAATGCAATACTGTAAAAGAATGTATAATAATATTTAAAAAACCAGATTTTATCGCTATTATTTGCTGATTTTTATTAAATTCACTTAACTAATTAACAAACATCATGAAAAAATTAAACCTAAGCCTTGCAGTATGCTTTCTTGCCGCCGCATTTTCCAGCGGATTACAGGCACAAGACACCAATACTGACAATCACACGATCACAATTTCCATTCCTGAAGTTGCACTGGTAGACATAGAACCTGCTGCAACCAAAAACATTACTCTGGGATTTACAGCACCTACAGAAGCAGGTAACCCCGTGACAGCCAGTACGTCCAACAATACACTTTGGCTGAATTATTCATCCATCAAATCTGTGGCAGACCCAACCCGTAATGTTTCCGTGAAAGTCAATGCTCTTATTCCGGGAATCGATATCCACGTGACGGCAGCAGCTGCTACAGGAAGTGGAGCGGGTACATTGGGTACACCGGCGGCTCAGATCACATTGAGTGCAGCGGATCAAACTATTATTTCAGGAATCGGAAGTGCTTATACCGGAAACGGAGCCAATAACGGACATAATCTTACGTATGCTCTGGCAGCAGGAAGCGGCCCTGGTGGTGTAGCTGTGTACGCAGATCTACAGGCAACGGCTACTACTGTGGCTACAGTTACCTACACGATCTCGGACAACTAGTTTTTATTCTCAATTTTAAGCAATACAAGAAGAAACTGCCCGACGGTTTCTTCCAGGTTTTATATGGTCTGCGATTTAATTCCAAACTTTACATGATTATGATGAAGCGTATTTTTCTTTTGATGTTTATGATGATGCAGTTTAGCTTTTTATATGCGGGTATCGTCGTTCTGAATGGTCTTACCCATGCCTATAAAGTAGAAAACGGAAAAGTATACAAAGGAAAAGTGGAGATCGAAAATACGGGCAGTAAACCTCAGAACGTAAAATTATTTTTACAGGACTTTACTTATCATGCGGACGGATCCATCAATTATACTACGGTTCATACGAATAACAGAACGAATGGTGACTGGATCAAACTCAATACGAACCTGATCACGTTGAAGGGAAAGGAAAAAACTGAAGTATTTTATGAAATTACGGTTCCCAATCAATCGGTAGACCCGGGAAGTTATTGGAGTGTGATTATCGTTGAACCTGTAGAAGATATAAGACCAAGCGATGATAAAGCGGGTGTTAATATCACTTCTGTCGTACGCTATGCCATTCAGGTCATCACTGATTATCAAACAGAGAAAGCCAAACCGGACCTTAAATTTGAAAGTGTAAAAATTGAGAAGGAAGAAGGAAAACATATCGCAAAAATAGCCATCGCCAACAACGGCAATCTGTATTGTAAACCGACTGCCTCAATAGAAATCTACAACCGGAAAACCGGAGAACGCATCGGAAGCTATACGAGCATTGCGATGGGATTATTACCACAGACCTCCAAATCATTCTACATTGATATCAGCAAAGTTCCGGCAGACCAGTACAAAGCGGTCATTATAGCCACAGATGAAGATGAAAATGCCTTTGCGCTCAATGTGGAATTAGAAGTAAAGAATGATTAAAACTTGGATTTTATATATCGTCCTGTTATCACTATTCCCGGTACTTATTTTTTCTCAACACCAGTCAAGTCAATTGGCCAGTAAAAAAGATAGTCTAATGCCGGGAATGTCTACTTCTATTTCCTTTGCGCTGGAAAATAATTCGGATGAAAATAAAACCTACGATCTTACTGTTACGGCTTCGAGTCCGTTTCTTACCCCAATTTTAGCCAAAGGAGAACTTAAAATCTCAGCTCACGAGAAAACAGTTTATCTTGTTCCTATCCGTATTTCGGCGGAGGCAGCACAAGGACTTTACTCTGTAATTCTGCATGGAACTGCCCAATATGACGGTACTACTTTCACCAAAACTTCAAAAGTTATCATTTCCGGAAGCCGAAAACTCAGCCTCACTGCATTAAATTCACCGGAGCTTATCCGGGCTGGCGAAACAATTCAGGCTTCTTTTCTTTTAAAAAACAATGGAAATATCACCGAAACTCTGATTTTGGAAAGCAAAAATGCCGTAGTAAATCATGATGCCTCCATCACATTAGGACCCAACGAATCAAAAGTAATTGGCATTTATAAGCTTACCAATGCAGAAATTGGTCAGAATGAATTTCAGAATCTGAACCTGTCTGTGTATTCTCAGGATAATCCAAAGGAAAATCAAACGGCTTATGTAAGTGTAAAAATTATATCGGTAAAACCTGTGGAAGACGATATTTATCACCGGCTTCCTGTTTCCGCTTCTATGTCTTTTATCGGAATGAAGAATATGGGTATTTATCAGGATGGATTTCAGGGAGAAATATACGGTAAAGGAACTCTGGACAAAGACAATAAAAACCAGATTGAATTTCATGCGGTGTCAAAAAACCCTGTTGAATTCAATTCTTTTACTCAGTACGAAGAGTATTTCATCAATTATAAAAGAGAGAATTTTTTTGTCCATCTCGGTGACAAAACCTATTCTGCTTCTTATTTAACGGAGTTTGCAAGATACGGCCGTGGGGCAGAAATCCGTTATGACTTCAAAAAAGTTAGTCTGGGTGGTTTTTACAATCATCCGCGGTTTTTCAGGGATATCAAAGATGAATTTAATATTTATTCAACCTTTAAAATCAGAAAAGAATCAGAGATCACTGCGGGATATCTTTATAAAATTCCGAGGAAAGGTGAAATGAATTTCGGCAATATCAGACTGGATTCTGAGGCTCACCTTCCCTACACAACAGGAAAATTCAGGATCTCAAAAAACATTGTTCTTTCCGGAGAAGCTGCATTCAGTAAGACTGAGCAGATGGAAGGAACGGCTTATATGGCGCAGGCCCAGGCCACTTATGAAAGGTTTAACGGTAATCTGATGTATATGCGCGCAAGTCCAAAGTTTGCGGGATATTTCACTAATACCAGCACATTTAACGGAAGTCTTCAGTACAGGATTTCTAAAAAGCTGAATGTCTTTGGAAATTATCTCCAGGATGCAAAGAATTTCCAGCGGGATACATTATTCTATGCAGCACCTTACAGAAGTTTTCTACAGTATGGAATTCAGTACAAATACATTCCAAGCGGCCTGATTACTTTGTATAATGGTTTTCAGAAGTACCAAGACCGTCTGGAACCGAAACAGTTTGATTATTATGAAAAGTATTTTAAAGTGAGTATTGATCAGCAGATCGGAATGTTTCAGGTGAATCTCCAGGGACAGTTTGGGAAAACGAATAATTACCTGAGCGGTTTTAATGGAAATTCAAGTTTTTATACTACTAATATATCTTTTGAAAAATTTAAAACCTCTTTCAATGTTTATGCAAGTTATGCGATTACCTCAAGGTATCAGCTGCAGAATGACAAACAGGTTTATTATGGGGCAAGAATCTTCAGCAGGTTTTCAGATAAAACCAGTCTGAGTATTTTTTATCAGAATAATTATATGCCTGAGGAATATTTCAGAGACCGGAATCTTTTTGAGGTTCTGTTTCATCAACAACTTTTCAAGGGTAGTGAGCTTGATCTGTCAGGAAGATATTCTTTGCAGCGGGGCGAGCTTGGTGATAAGGATTTTATATTTTCATTGCGCTATACGCTTCGCCTTAATGTTCCTGTTCAAAAAACCGCGGAATACACTTCTTTATCAGGAAACATAGGCAATCTGGGTGTAAAGAAGACCGAAGGCATCAGATTGATTCTCGGCAATCATTTATCCATTACGGACAAGGATGGAAATTACCTGTTTAAAAATATTGTTCCCGGAGACTATTTTCTGGAGATAGACCGATCTACCGCTGATATTAATGATATTACAAATATCTCTTTACCGGCTTCACTACATCTTACCGGCAAACAGAATATATTCAACTTTGGATTAACCAGAGCGTCTACCATTAAAGGAAGTATCGAACTTATTGAAAATGATGATAAGGAGTCGTACAGTTTCGCGCAGTTTTCGCCTAAAACAGAGAAAAAGAAAAGGCAAAGCATCATTATTGAAGCATCAAACGGTGAACAGACGTACCGGAAAATAGCATTTATCGGTGAAAAATTTGACTTCACGTATCTGCGCCCCGGAGAGTGGAAAATTAAATTGTACAGGAACGGTCTTGACAAGCGATATAAAATAGCAACGGATTCTTTTCAGTACAGCCTTAAGCCGTCGGAAACACAGAACATAGCTATCCGTATCGTAAAACAGCAGAGTGAAATTAAATACCAGCAGGAAATGATCAAAGTAGGTTATAATGAATTAAAAAAGAAAAAATGAAATTGAAGCAACATATAATAACTGTGGTTTTTGGTCTCATATCCGGCACAACATTCTCACAAACCACCGTGCCTATAACCCTTCCCGTAGTCACACTGATGGATATAGAACCTACAGGAAACTTTACATTGAATTTTACAGCTCCAACAGAAGCCGGACAGGCTGTAACGGTTCCGGCAGCCAATACCACAAAATGGGTCAATTATACTTCGGCTATTGCATCGGGAGGACTTACCAGAAGAATTACGGCATCTATCAATACGCCCATCGCCGGAATTAATATACGAGTACAGGCAGCTGCAGCCTCTGGAGCTGGTGGAGGGACTTTGGGTACATCTTCAGGTTTGGTTACCCTCAGTACAACGGCTACTACTATTATTACAGGAATAGGGGGTGCATTTACCGGAAATGGTGCTAATAATGGGCACATGCTTACGATCAGCCTTGCGATTAGTTCTTATGCTAATCTTTCAGCCAACACAAATACTCCTGTTATCATCACCTATACCATCACAGAATAAAATTTGAAAATGAAAATCAATAGTCGCCTTCTCCGGAATATACTTTTAAAAAAATACCTGTATTTCATTCCGATAATAATGGGTAGTTATCTGGAAGCTCAAACAGTAGTTCCCAGCGGAAGTGGCTGGACCGTAAGTGTGCCCGCTATTACCGAAGCAGGGAATAACTATGGAGGGACTTATTCAAGTGCTACTAATGCAATTATACTATCAGGTACCATGCCAGGATCTTTCCTTAATCTTCTCGCCAATGGAGCTGCCAGGATCAGTGTACGCTATAATCCTACAACCTGGAATAATACTCTGCATCTTTACGCAAAAAGAAGTGGTGGAACGGCTACTATTAGTGGACTTTGTCTTGCTTGTACTGCAACTGTCAATGGAGGAACAACATATATAGAAATACTGCAGTCCGCCGACACCGCATTTTGCACTATAAACTTTTCCGGACTTTTAGGATTGGGTAATAGCGTATCTTATTCTGGAATTAATGTACAATTGCAAATGACAGGTGTTTCTGTAGTAATCCCTGCAGCAGCATATAGCTCACAACTCGTTTTCACCATAGGCCCAAACTAAAAAAGTCCCGCACATTTCTGTATAGGACCTTGCTTATTGCTTATTGCTTATTGCTTATTGCTTATTGCTTATTGCTTATTGCTTATTGCTTATTGCTTATTGCTTATTGCAAAGGTAGTTGATTTAATATGGGTATAAACGAAAAAAGTCTCACACAAAACTGTATGAGACTTTTTAATAAAAACTGGCGGCGGCCTACTCTCCCGCTTTCGCAGTACCATCGGCGCTGGT
>NZ_JAOAMU010000013.1 GCF_025154075.1 Chryseobacterium herbae | reverse complement strand
CATATTGGGGATAACTATATCTATAAACTTTTAATTTATAGATTATTACACAAAAATCATAGTTATCAACAATGAGGGGTGATAAATGCTGGTAGTAGAAAAGATTGTTCAATAGCTGGAAAATAGGCTGTGGGTGGATGATACACTTAAGAAGGAACGCTGCAGAGTTTAGAGTATAAACCGTAGTTATAGTCAGGATACTTTTAAATGTAGGCCCGGAAAAAGGCTTACGGTAAAACATAATTTTGAAATAGAAGGAGGATTACTTAGAGATCATGGAGATTGGGAGAAGATTTTGTCTTATTGATTAGATTATGATGAAGCTTAGAATGTTTGTCTAAGATTTAAGTTTATAAAAAAGATACAGGGAAATCCTGGAGTATAAGTTTGGCTAAAGCCTTTGCATTGGATATATATAGTAAACGGGCTAAAGCCCGCTCCTATTGAATAAAAGACTCTGAGTAATAATTGTAAATGATACAGAACATGATGAGATCATTTCTCGTGGATAAAGCAGATTGCATAGAGCTTATGTTTTATTGTCAGACCGATGGAGCTTATCGTATTTACCCGTTAAGATTATTACAAAATAGAAGATGCAGATTGGTATTGTAGAAAGTACTAAGTTCAAAATTTCTAAAATCATTTATAACTGCGATAAATGTATCTCGCAGATTTTACAGATTGGACAGATCGTTTTTAATTACAGGATAGATGTAAGTAAAAGTCTACAGCATAAGTTTTGACTGAAATCTTTTACGATGGGCATATATTATAAGCTGCGATGAGTGTCTCTGCAAATCCGAATGATTATGCAGATTTTTTTATGATCACAGGAAAAGATATAAGGAAAAATCCAAGAGTCTAAGTTTTGGCTAAAGCCATTTACGATGGATATATATGGTAAGCGGGCTAAAGCCCGCTCCTATTGAATATAT
>NZ_JAOAMU010000002.1:628774-916797 GCF_025154075.1 Chryseobacterium herbae | reverse complement strand
GAGTTTTAGAGTTTTAGAGTTTTAGAGTTTTAGAGTTTTAGAGTTTTAGAGTTTTAGAGTTTTAGAGTTTTAGAGTTGAATGTATTGGTTTTGGAGATCAAATTGTGCTATTTGTGAAACGAATTTGTGCAATTTGTGTTTAATTTTTGGTCATCAAAATATCATCAGTATTTATCTGGTGCGTTCTTAGTTTCTGTATATATTTTTCAAGAAAACACAAATACCGTCATTCTCACAAGCACAGGATTTAAAAAATTGCTTTTCATTAGATATTTATTTATTTTTAGCGCCATATAATTCGGATTGATTTGATACATCGACCTAAATGAAATTAAAAGCATGTAATATTTAAAGCAAACCGGATGTTCTTATACTATAATTAAGCTCATGAAAAAAATAAAAGCCGTCTTAATATCTTCTTTATTTACATTTTTAACCACATCAGTCTACGCTCAGAATTGTGATTGTACAAAAAATTATGAATGGGTGAAGAAAACTTTTGAAGCCAACGATGCAGGTTTTGAATATGCACTCAAGCAAAAAGGCAATCAGGCCTACGAAGCCCATAATAAAACCATAGCCGAGAAAGTAAAATCAATAAAAACCTATACTGAATGCGGACCTGTTCTTTACGAATGGTTATCTTTTTTCCGTTCCGGACATATTGCGATAAGGCCTATTAACAAGGAAACACCAAAGACAGCTAATAACGTAAAACAGGAAAGCCCATCTGTCAATTGGGAAACCTTAGCTGTAGAAACACAGGATTTTAAAAAGTATCTGGACAAAAAGAAAACATCCGACTACGAAGGAATCTGGGTAACCGAACCTTATACCATCGGAATTAAAAAAGTGGGAAATCAATATGTAGGATTTATCATCGAATCTGGGGCAGAAACCTGGACAAAAGGCCAGGTAAAACTGAAACTCAATTCTTCAGAGGGTAAAATGAGCTCTGTTTATTATATGCGTGATCGTTCAGCAGTGGAATCTAAAGAGATCACACTGACCGGAAAAAATCATTTGCAAATCGGGGATTTCAGCCTTTCAAGAGTTTATCCTAAGATTGACGATGAGCCAAAATATGCACAATATTTTAAATCAATAGGCGCCAACCAACCTTATATAGAAAAATTAAACGAAACAACACTCTACTTAAGAATCCCTTCTTTCCAGGCTTCTGAAAAGCAAAAAATTGACAGTGTCATTACTGCCAACAAAGATAAAATCACCTCTACTGAAAACCTTATTATTGATATCAGAAACGGAACCGGAGGAAGCGATGCCAGTTACGGTAAAATCCTTCCTCTGATTTACACTAATCCGATCAGAACTGTTGGCGTAGAATATCTTTCTACAAAACTGAATAATCAGAGAATGCTGGATTTCATCAACAAACCGGAATACGGATTCAGTGAAGAGAATAAAAAATGGGCCCAATCTTCATTTAACACCCTGGAAAAGGAACAGGGAAAATTTGTCAACCTCAATGAAAGTATTGTGAGCATCACTAAGTTTGATACCATTTATCCTTATCCTAAAAACGTAGGAATTATCATTAATCAAAGAAACGGGAGTACCGACGAGCAATTTTTACTTGCAGCCAAACAAAGTAAGAAAGTGAAGCTGTTCGGAACTACAACTTTTGGTGTTTTGGATGTTTCCAATATGTATTATGTTCCTTCGCCGTGTAAGGAATTTGAATTAGGCTATTCCCTTTCTAGAAGTATGCGTATTCCTGATTTTACGATCGATGCAAAAGGACTACAGCCTGACTTTTATCTGGACAGAAGCATTCCGGTGTATGAATGGACGGATTATGTGAATGGTGTACTTAACGGGAAATAAAATTGTTATTCCTATATAAAATAATTAACCCTTTTCTGTTTTGAGAAGGGTTTTTATTTACAATCTCAAATCTATCTTTTTCAATATTTCTTATTTACTGCATATAGAATTCTTATCCCAAACGAATATCCGGTATATTTTTTGCTCTTAAAACATTAAGAACCAAACAAATATAACTATGATTAAAAAATTACTCTTTGGCTGTCTATTCATGACAGTAGTATTCTTGTCTTCATGTGAGAAATCTCAAAATACATCATCAGCAAAAGACAGTGAGCTATCCATTAAAACAGTTTCAATGGTCACTTTTGGTGCCATGGCTGTTGCGCTTCTTGTAGCATACAGCTATCGAAGAAGGTAAGAGAAAATAAAAATATAACAAAAAAACACCCGTTTAGAATCTAAACGGGTGTCTTATATTTATAGTCAATGATTACATATAAGCTTCAATCGGCTCACAAGTACATACTAGGTTTCTGTCTCCGTAAGCTTCATCAACTCTGGATACGGAAGCGAAGAATTTGTGGTCTCTTACCCAGTCTAGTGGATAAGCTGCCTTTTCTCTGCTGTATGGTTTATCCCAAGAATCCGAGATCACCAGTTGCTCAGTGTGTGGAGCGTTTTTAAGGACGTTGTTGGCCTGATCTGCTTCTCCATTAGCAATCTCGTCGATTTCTTTTTTGATAGAGATTAATGCTTCTGCAAAACGGTCGATTTCAGACTTGCTTTCAGATTCTGTCGGCTCAATCATCAATGTTCCTGCTACAGGGAAAGAAACGGTTGGAGCATGGAATCCATAATCCATTAGTCTCTTCGCTACATCAGCTACTTCAATTCCTAAAGTTTTGAACTGACGGAAGTCTACGATACATTCGTGAGCTACTCTTCCACTCTCGTTTGAATACAAGATCGGGAAGTGCTCTGCTAAAATTTCTTTAAGATAGTTAGCATTCATGATCGCATGTCCTGTTGCCTTTTTCAATCCATCTGTTCCTAGCATTTTAATGTAAGAATAAGAAATGTTAAGGATCAAACCAGAACCATAAGGGGCTGCAGAAATACCTTCGATCGCTTCTTTAGAACCGACTCTGATATTCGCATTGGAAGGAAGGAAAGGTACTAAGTGCTTAGCTACACAGATAGGACCAACTCCAGGACCTCCACCTCCGTGAGGAATCGCGAAAGTTTTGTGTAAGTTCAGGTGACAAACGTCTGCTCCGATGTTTCCAGGACTTGTAAATCCTACCTGAGCGTTCATGTTTGCACCGTCCATATATACCTGTCCACCGTGCTCGTGGATTAAGCTTGTAATTTCTTTAATGTTCGCATCGAAGAATCCGTAAGTAGACGGATAGGTGATCATTACGCAAGATAAATTCTCAGAATGCTGTTCTGTTTTAGCTTTCAAGTCATCGAAGTCAATTTCTCCGCTTTCAAGGTTTTTAACCACAACAATCTTCATTCCTGCCATTGCTGCAGAAGCCGGGTTGGTTCCGTGTGCAGACTGAGGAATCAATACTACATTTCTGTGGCCTTCACCTCTTGAAATGTGATATTCTCTGATCACCATTAATCCTGCATATTCACCCTGAGCTCCAGAGTTTGGCTGAAGAGAAGTTCCTGCGAAACCAGTGATTTCAGCTAAATCTTTCTCTAATTCTCTGATCATTTCCTGATAACCTCCAGCCTGGTCCACCGGTACAAATGGGTGAATAGCTCCCCAGTTATCCCAAGAAAGAGGTAACATTTGTGTAGCAGCGTTCAGTTTCATTGTACAAGAACCAAGAGAAATCATTGAATGCGTTAATGATAAATCTTTTCTTTCCAAACGTTTGATGTAACGCATCAATTCCGTTTCAGTATGGTATTTGTTGAATACTTGTTCCGTAAGAATTTCGTCTTTTCTTAAATTCTCCTCAGGAATGCTGTATCCTTCTTTTATTTCTAATTTGAAAGTCTGCTTGTCTTTGAACTGAGCGAAAGAAGCCATCAGATAATTTAATTTCTCCAATGTTGTACTTTCGTTGATCGCGATACTTACCACTCCTTCTGTGAAATAGTTCAGATTAAGTTTGTGATCAAGCATCATTCTTGTCAGTCTTCCTTTTTCGTCCTCACTCATCGTGATTTTTACGGTATCGAAGATTGGCTCTTCAACCGTCTGATATCCTAATGCTTTAAGACCGTTTTTCAAAGCATTTGCTTTAAAGTGGATCTGATCAGCGATATAGTTTAATCCTCTTGGACCGTGATAAACCGCATACATTCCAGCCATTACAGCAAGAAGCACCTGTGCTGTACAGATATTGGAAGTCGCTCTTTCTCTTTTAATGTGCTGCTCTCTGGTCTGAAGCGCCATTCTCAATGCACGTTTTCCGTACATATCCTGAGAAACCCCGATGATTCTTCCCGGAATATCTCTTTTGTAATCTTCTCTACAAGAGAAAAATGCAGCGTGAGGTCCTCCGTAACCTAATGGAATACCGAATCTCTGAGAAGTTCCTACGGCACAGTCAGCACCCATAGAAGCCGGAGATTTTAATTTAACCAAAGCCATCGGATCACAAGCTACAACCACCTGTAAATCTAATTTTTTATAGTCTACAATATCTTCAGTATAGTCTAAAACGATACCGTTTTTTCCAGGATATTGCAATAAAACACCGTAATAGCTTCCGTCAAACTCGTGCGTTTTGTGGTCACCTTCCACGATTTCGATTTCTAAACCTTCAGCTTTCGTTTTTAAAACGGAAACTGTTTGAGGTAAAACAAGATCGGAAACGAAGAATTTGTTGGCGTTGGCTTTCTTCTGGTCCTTCGTTCTGTTGTTAAAGAACATGTGCATTGCTTCGGCAGCAGCTGTAGATTCATCCAAAAGAGAAGCATTAGCAAGTCCGAAACCTGTAAGATCACACACTACCGTCTGGAAATTAAGAAGCGCTTCCAGCCTTCCCTGTGCAATTTCAGCCTGATAAGGAGTATACGCCGTATACCAGCTTGGGTTTTCAAAGATATTTCTCTGAATAGCTGATGGCAAAAGTGTATTGTGGTATCCAAAACCAATGTAGCTCGTATAATCAGTATTCTTCGATGCCAGATCTTTCGAATGGTTCAGCATCTCGTATTCTGAAAGCGGTGCAGAGATCTCAAGATCCTTTTCTAAACGGATAGAAGAAGGAATGGTCTGAGAAATTAGTTCTTCAATACTTGAAACGCCCAATCTTTCCAACATTGCCTGTTTATCGGCTTCATTAAGGGAAATGTGACGGCTCACAAACTGTTCTGTATTCATTTTTATTTATTAGATTTTGTTCGTAAAAAAGATTCGTAAAATTACGTTTTTTTAAACGATTGTACAACAGTTCAAAATTGTCAAAACAATAAAGAAAATCTATATCATATATTAAATAAATCACTCCATTATCTGTTTAATAATTAAAATTTAATCCGTTTATTTTTCATTCTCTATTTTAATGCTTTATTAAATCTGCATCAAAACTTAGAATTTATACGATTGATGTTTAAAATGAGTACACATTGAGTTAATAATTGGTCAGGAATAATCATTAGACTCATTGAAATAAATCTCAAATCAGAAATTTTCAAATGGTATGTTATCTCACTTTTCGGGAAGTCAAATGCTCAAAAATCTTCTTTTTCCATCCAAAACAAGATACTCAATTGTCGCTGAATACGCTGATCAACAGGCCTTGTCAATTTTATGAAATTTTATTAATTATATTTATTCTAAATTAATATATTTGCAACATGAATATGATTGTCCCATTCAAAGTACCGCCTTTAGCTCCTGTATTTGCATTTAATAATGAAGATATGTATTGTGAAAAGAAATCTTGTTGTAAGAAATTCAAGAAAGGGAAAAGATGTAAAAAGTGTCCTGGAAGAAAAAAAATGGCTTAAACTAGCCGAAATTCCTGACTAAAAAATAGATGGCCACTGCCAAAATAATAATTCCCCAGATCAGCATCATGATCTTTGGCTGGCCTGATTTATTGATCCGTGTTCTGGGCTGAGGCTTGAACATTTCCTCTACGCTGCTTTTAAACTGAGTGCCGTCATTCTCAAAGACTTCCGTAATGGTGATTCCCTGTACTGCCGTTTTGTGCAGCAGAGAATTGGTTGCATGAAGCAAAATCTGAAATTTCCCGTCCTTAAATTCTGTAATCTTAAAGATTCTTTCTCCAAAAGGCTTTTCCAGACCGAAAGGCAATACTTTCACCACATCGGCATTGCTCGTCTGCCAGTTGATGATGATCTCCTCCCCTTTTTTTGCATGAATTTTATTCGCCGTAAACGTTTTAATGCTTGGCGGAATATTATACCTGAAACTTTTCTGATGGTTCTCTAAATTCTGGTCGTACGTACGTCTTCTTCCAGAATCACTCAATATTTCATAAGCCTCCTGAATCTCGCGGAAACGTCCGGCAAAGAAATCATCGTTGTCATTTTTATCGGGATGATATTTTAAAGATAACTTTCTATAGGCTTTTTTGATGTCTTCTTCTGAAGCATCCGGAGAAATCCCGAGAAAATAGTAGTAATCTTTCATTGAGCTAGGCAAAAATAAGGAATTATTTTTTTTTCGGGTTTATTCTTTAGGGGAATATTTCAGTAAAATGCTAAGGTTTTCGGTATACATTATGTTTTTTTAAACACGAATGACACAAATGTTTTCACAAATGGCCACAATGCTGTTGTGGTGTGTGCGTAACAGGGTGATTCTTTTATAGCAGAGTCTGCAAAGTTTCTTTGATAAGCTTAATGTTTTTAAGTTCACGAAAGCGTTTTACTCAGCAAAATTCAAAACATTCAGATATTTATTTTGTAGTTATGAAATCCCTTATTTTTCTAGTGATCATGAACTCTCCTTACTTTTCTGGTGGCTGAGGCACTCGAAGCCACCTTTCCCTATAAAAAAATTCCGGCGCGGGAAGCTTTGCTTCCCGCGCCGGAACTAAACAATTTCAATTTAGTTATTGTGTTCTTATGCTTCTACAGTATTATCTTTACTGTCCTTTCTGCAACATCTTGAAGAGAATTCTTTTTTGAATTTCCCTTTCAGTTCCTGGTACTGCTCATCATTCATTTCTCTGATTCTGTCTGCAAGACCGAAAGGTGATCTTTCTTTGATTCCGTATTCGTTAAAAATACCTTTCATAAATCGTTTTCTCTGTGCTATTTTTTTGGCAGCCAATGCAATGCCCACAACAGCTAATGCTCCAAGAGCTCCTTTTAATGCTGAATTTTTCATTTTTTCAAAATTTTAAATTTTACTACTTCTTGTTTTTTATAGAGACGGATGAATTTCAATTTTACTTTACTACTTCTTAAAATTTTTAAATTATCCGTTGTTTTTGTTGAAGAATCCTCCTGAACATTTATCTCTCCAAACTTCCTTGAATTTCTCTCTTTCTTCAGGGGACAGTTCAGCCATTCTCTGTCTCATTTTTCTTTCTTTGAAATCTCTCATTCCTTTTCCGAAATGGAAACCTCCAAAAAGGATTTTACTTAAGACCAGTATTCCCATCGCCTGCCAGAATGTAATGGATTTTACACCCAGGATCTCAGGAAGCAGGCAGTTCCAAAGCGACATTACAATAAATGTAACGGCCAATAAGATCAGCGGCGGACATAAGAATAAAAAAATCCAGCCTTTTTTGTGTTTATGATTCATAATTTCTTCTTTACTAACTATTTAAATCTTCGTATAATCTTCTCAGTCTGTTTCTTAAATGCTTCACAGCATAATTTTTTCTACTGATAATGGTTTTGATATTTTCTCCCTGTTCGTCAGCGATCTGCTGCAGTGTTTTGTCGTTCAGCTCGTTTTCTACGTACACCAGCCTTTGTTTCTCAGGAAGTTCATCCAATGCCTCGAACAGCTTTTTCCAGATCTCATCCTGAAACATTTTGACTTCAGGTCCGGCACTCTCGTCCAGCAATAAGATATCCTTGATAGAAAAACTTCCATCTTCGTCTTCATACACGAAATCTTCAAGATTTTCGGTTTTCTTCTTGCGGTAACGGTCTGTGATTTTATTCGCAGTCACTCTGTACAGCCAGCCGCCGACATTCACAATCTCCGAAAGATTGGTCAGACTGCTGAACTGGAACCACACTTCCTGCAGAATATCTTCCGCATCTTCGGTGTTTTTCACTTTCGGACGAATATAAGACATCAGCTTTCCTCCGTACTTTGAAACGGTTTGTGAGATGATACTTGCTTTCTCCTCTTGTGGCATTGTTATTTCTTCGACAACCTCCATATTGCTATGACGATCTGTCTTTTGGTTTTACTTTAATAAATTTAAAAAAAATTATTGATTGTTGAGATTTTCTTTTGTAGAGCGGGTTTCTGAGTTTTAGAGTTTTAGAGTTTTAGAGTTTTAGAGTTTTAGAGTTTTAGAGTTTTAGAGTAAAATATCTAAACCGGAACATTAAAAATATAATACGGAGTTCGTGTTGCGAGTTAATAGATTATAACTTTGACTATTTGAATATCAAATAATCTCTTCTTAATCTCCCGTCAACCTAAACCTCTACCTCAATCTGATGTCCGATGTCTGATGTCTGATGTCTGATGTCTGATGTCTAATATCTAGCATCTTGGCTCTTGATCCTTGTCTCTATCCCCACTAATTTCTAACTTCTAATCTCTAACCTCTCTTAAAAACAAAAACGGAAAGCATTACACTCTCCGTTCCTATAATTATTCAATCAGTATTATTTCTTGTTGAAATTTTCGGCGAAAAAGCCCATCATATATTTGTACAGTTCTATACTGTTTGATTCTTTTCTGAATCCGTGCCCTTCATCATATTTTACCATGTATGGAACATCAACTCCTTTTGCACGCATCGCTTTGACAATCTGATCTGATTCATTGATATTCACTCTCGGATCATTAGCTCCCTGAACTACAAATAGAGGTTTCTTGATTTTATCAATTTGGAATATTGGAGAAGCTTCTTTAGCTATTTTCGCCTCTTCCGGATTATCAAGATCATACCAAATTTGTTTCATCATTTCTTTGTAAGGTTTCCAGTATTCAGGGAAAGATTCAAAGAATGTGAAAATGTTGGAAACTCCCACATAGTCTACACCGCAGGCATATAGATCCGGAGTTTTAATCAATCCCATCAGAGTTGCATATCCTCCATGGCTTCCTCCGTAAATCGCAATTTTATTTTTATCAATCCAGCCTTGTTCTATCACATATTTTACTCCGTCTTCCACATCATCCATGGCTTTACGGCCTATCTGCTTATATCCGGATTGTTTAAATTCTTTTCCATAACCTCCGGAAATCCTGAAATTCACATGCAGTGTAGCATATCCCCTGCTTGCAAAAAGCTGGTCTTCAGAATTGAATCCCCATTCATCTCTAACGCCCTGAGGGCCGCCGTGAGGATTAACAATTAATGGAACTTTTTTACCATTCACCGCATCCTTAGGCATTGTGATATATCCACGGATGGTAAGGCCATCTCTGCTCTTGAACTCGATAGGTTTCATTTCTGCCATATCCTCTTCTTTAAGCTGAGGCATCAGGTTGTACAGAAGTTTTATCTGCTTGGATTTTGTATTATATTCATAATAAGTCCCATAAAGTCTGTCACTTCCAACTACGACCAACAGCTTATCTTCATTTTCATCAGAAGACACTATTGAAAATTCCTTTTCTTTAAATTCAGATTTTAATCTGTCGTGAACTTCTTTATAAAATTTGCTGACAGGAACTATTTCACTTTTAACGCCGGTATAGCTGATGTAATCCAGTTCATAATTCCTGTTTTTCTGTGCCGTTCTTAATGAGCTTACATCATATACAGGATTGGAATAAACTTCTTTTATAATGGCATTCTTCTTCAGGTCATAAAGCACGATCCGGTTTTTATCACTGTCTAAATTGGTCGCCACATACGCTTCATCTTTATTTTTTGAATTATCATTTAACCCAATAATACTGAAGGTGTTTTTCCAGTCCGTTGATTTAATAAGATTAAATTTTCCCGTATCTAAGTCTTTATAATATGTTTTTGTAGTCAATCCGTTTTCCAGAACTGTGTATCCTCTGAGGTTGCCTTTTTTGTCAAAAATGTACCCGTCAATAGGGTTATTAACATCTTTATTTTCATAAAGCTGGGTCATTTCACCTGTATTGAAATTGATTTTATAGGGTTCAAAGATCTGCTTATTGTTCTTGTTCAGGGCCACAATCACGAATTCGGTGTCCTTAATTATATTTGCATAATTGAGGGTTACACCATCAAAAGGAGTCAAATCCTTAAGATTTTTTCCATCAATATCCACGGCGTACAAATGGGTATTTTCATTCCCTCCTTTATCCTGAGTAAAAAACATTCTTTTTTTATCCAGCCAGCCGTAGCTCCCGATAAGATCATCTTTTTCTACAATAGCTTTCGTAATTTTCCCCGTTTTCAGTTCTTTTACATAGACGTGATTCTTTTTATCCGCGTCTTTTTCTTTGTAAGAAAGGTATTCCCCGTCCGGTGAAATTTTAAATTGTGAGGCATTCGGTTTTGCGAAATAGTCTTCTACTTTGTACTTGAAGTTTCCTTTATCATAGGAAATCAACTTGTCAAGGGTCTCTTTGGAAGAGGGAAGCGTAGGGTCGCCCGGCAGTTTAGCCGTTGAAGTCTGTGCATTCATCATCATTGCTGACAGTACGATCTGAGCCGCACCAAAAAATTTTGCATTTAGATTCATAACTTATGTTTTTAAGATTAAACTGTGTAAATAAGATTTTAAAAATAATAAAAATCTTTACTTAATATGACGTGCTTAATCTCAATATGTTACATAAATCATAACTCATTCATTAAAAAAATACATTTATAGAAAATCATCAAGTATTAAAATGGTATTCATGTTTTTTTTCCTAGCAATCATTAACTTAAATAAATTCCAAAATAAAATGTCCAAGCTATTAAAATAATTTGCATCGGAATTCGCTCCTTATAAAGATAATTCATGCCGGGACCGGTGTAGTCTGCTTTGAAAATATTGATATTTTTCTTTGATGAATTGATGTTGGCCATGAAAACCAGAACATAAAAAATGATCAGCAGTATAGCGGTTATTTCCCGTATGGATGGAATCATCAACCCTATTCCGGCTGCAATTTCAAGAACTCCCGTGAAATAAACCCAGAACATTTTGCCGGGTACAAATTCAGGAATCATCATCGCCATTCCTTTCTGAAATTTAAAGTGTGAAAACCCAGTGAATACAATGAACACAGCCATTCCCAGATTCCCGGAAAATAGAAAATCAGGCTTTCCCTGGATGGCGAACGTCACCACTAAAGCGAGAAGAAATGTTCCGAAAAGGATGCTTAATAATTTCATATTGTTATTTATTAAAAGTAATTAGAAAGATACTGTATCTTCTCATAATATCAATATAAAACCTTATAGATTTATGAAATCTATAAGGTTAGTTTTTGTTAAAGTAATATACGGATTATTTATTTTCGGCAAGATTTTTCACTACTTCCAAGCCTTTTATAAATCCCGTATCCAGATGCTCTTTCCATTCTTTGTCGACCTGAACTTCGGTATGAAGCTTGGTTTTCCCATCAAAATCAATGAGAATGTATTTTTCGAAAGCACCACTCCATTCCATTACTTCTTTGCTGTGTATGTCCTCGTTGCCTTCTTTATCTACCATTCCCAGATGTTTAAAAATGATCTGATTGGGTTCATCCAGACTGTCAATCGTTGATACCATTCCTGCCCCTTCTGCATTCACAAAATAGGTTTTTCCACCCACTTTCCAGTCGGATTTCATTACAGATCCTGCACCGAAAAACTGAGTCCATTCGGTATAGGTTTCGGGAGTCCAGAGAACATCCCATACTTTCTTTAATGGGGCGTTGATGACAATTTCGTAAGATAAGGTTTCCATATTTTTATTTTTTTGATTGGTATAATGTGTGGTTTTATAGCTGGTTTTCTGAAAGATTTTTCACAATTCCCAAAGCAATCGGGAATTTCTCCTCAAAAAACGTTTTAAACTCCTCAGGGGTCTGAATTTCAATTTTCAAAATGGTACCCGTTTCTGTTTCTTCCAAAATATAAGCTTCAGTAGCTTCACCCCAATCCTGCGGTGTTTCTACACCGTCATAAATTTCACCGAGGTGCAGAAGCTTCAATTCTTTGTGGGGGATATTTTTTTCAACACGGCTGTACATTCCGTTATTTTTGGGATCAAAAAATTTCATGATGCTTCCCTCTTCAAATGTTCCCTGATAAAAAGAACCTTCTGTAAAAGCCGTTGTCCATTGTCTGTAGGTGATATCACTCCAAAGCACATCCCATACTTTTTCAGTGGGCGCATCGATCTGGATTTCAAAAAATATTTTTTGCATTGTTTTTTTTATTTAGATGTTATAAAGTAGTAGGGATAGAGCCAAGAGCCAAGATACCAGACGTTAGATGTCAGATGTCAGATGTCAGATGTTAAAAATACTACTATTAGTTGTTATAACTTCCAGTTTCTAATTTCTAAGCTCTAGCTTCTAACTTCTGATTCTACCCTCCAACGAAATCTCCCCCATTGATATGAATGACTTCTCCCGTAATGTAATCTGCATCTCTGGAGGCAAGAAAAACATATGCCGGAGCGACTTCTGAAGGTTGTCCCGCCCGTTTCAGGGGTGTATCTTTTCCAAATGTTGAAAGATTGTCAAAAGCTTCTTTTACAAGGGGCGTCCAGATAGGTCCGGGAGCAATTCCATTGACTAATATTTTCTTTTCGGCAAGATTGGCTGACAGAGAGCGGATAAAGGATAAAATAGCTCCTTTCGTTGCCGCATAATCAATCAGATGATCACTTCCCCGGTACGCCGTGACTGATGTGGTACAGATAATCCGGCCTCCTTCTCCCATCAAAGGCAGAAAATTTCTTGTGAAGGAAATCATGGAAATGATATTGGTATTAAAAGTTTCCTGAATCTGCGCATCGGAGATCCTTTCAAGGCTGTTCTTTGAAGTATGAATTCCCGCATTGTTAACCAGAATATCCAGATTCTTCCAGTCTTTTTTTATTTTTTCAAAACATCTTGTCCTGAATGCTTTTTTGGTCAGATCTCCTTTAATCAAAATACATTTCTGACCTTCCTTCTCCACCAGTTTTTTGGTTTCTTTAGCATCTTTATCGCTTTCTTTGTAAATGACGGCAACATCGGCTCCCTCTCTCGCAAAATGAACGGCTACCGCCTGCCCTATTCCGCTGTCACCGCCTGAGATGACCGCCTTTTTTCCTTTGAGTTTCCGGCTTCCCTGATAATCGTTACGGATAATCTCCGGAAAGAGTCCCTCTTTAGGAACTTTGGATTTAGATTGTGACTTGTTCTGTGTTTTCATAAGCAAATCTTTATCTAAACTCCATCAAACAGCAAGCCGAAAACTGAAACCTAAAATAGCAAATGGGCTAAAAGACAAATTTGTTTTCCACCTTTTAACCCATGTATCTTAAGAATGATAAGCTTCCTCAAGCTCTTTTACAACGATTTTCTGCATTTTCATCATCGCCTGAACTACTTTTTGGGCTTTTAACTGATCCGAATCGTTCATGAGTTCGATCAGTCTTTTCGGAACGATCTGCCAGCTCAGTCCGTATCGGTCTTTGAGCCAGCCACACATGCTTTCTCTTCCACCTTCCGAAATAAGTGTATTCCAAAGATGATCGGTCTCCTGCTGGTCATCAGTCATGATAACGATAGAAATTCCTTCATTGAAATCAAATTGATGATCGTAAGAATTATCCATACAAAAGAAACTATAGCCGTCAATCGTAAATTGAGCATGCTGTACATTCTCAGAAGGTTCGGTGATAAGATGTCCTTCTCCGCCGTCGCCATATTTCAGGATATTTCCAATGCTTGAATTCGGGAAAGTTTTGGTATAAAACGCCATGGCTTCTCTGGCTTTTCCATTGTTCTGATGAATAAACATCATGGTTGGAACTATTTTCTGTGATTCCGGTTTGTCTCCTAAAAACAGCTGCCACGTAACGCCGTATTTGTCCTGTACCCAACCATATTTTTTGCTCCAGGAATAGGAATCCAGCGCCATAAGGGCCATTCCTCCATCCATCAGCTGGTCCCAGTATTTCTGAACCTCATCTTCAGTTTCGCAGATCACCATAAAGGAAACGGAGGGATTCTTTGAAAAATGAGGTCCACCGTTCAGAAGCATCAGTTTTTGCCCGAACAGATCAATATTCATGACCACAGGAGTATCTGCAGTGATCTTTCCGTCAAATAACTGACAATAGAATTCTGCTGCCTCTTTTGATTCTTCATCAAACCAAAGGCATGGGAAAATATCGTTATTCATCGTATTAAATTTAGGGTTGAAATATATAGTTTTATCAGTCACTGCCGGCTAATTGAGCCCGCAATAACGAAAGCATCCGGTAATTACAGGTATTGGTTTTTGAAAGAAACCTGATGTTCCCTCATATGATTTTTAAGTTTCTCCATGGCATTCTTTCCGAAACCATGAAGCTGCATGATCTCTTCTTCAGAATAGTCCGAAAGCTTTTCAAAAGAGTCTATTTTCTCTTTTTCCAAAGACCTTCTCGCCGGTACTGCAATAACGCCATTCAGGAAATTATTACTTTTAGCAAAATGGTTGACAGCGCAGATAGAGCTTAAACATTTTGCCATTATTAAGAGATTGATCATGACTGCAGATGCGTATTTTAGTGGTTTTCTACGTACTTGTGAAAATTGTTGAGAATTGCATACCAGCCGTCTCGCTGCATTTCCACAGAATTTTGTTTTTCAGGATCGAAAATCTGGACAACCGTTGTGGTATTTTCGTCTATTTTGTCAAACAGAACTTCTACCTTTCTTCCGTCTTCCAGATGGTATTTAATAACGGCATTCGGAATCACCTCATCATAGATTCCCTCAAAATCAAAACCGAAGCTTTTGTCTTTCGCTTCCATTCTTGCTTTAATTTTTCCTCCCACTCTCAAATCGTTTTCTGCGCTTGGACATTCCCAGCTTTCGTGGGCAAAATTCCATTTCGTAATGTGTTTCGGTTCGTTGAAATAATTCCAAACCTTTTCCACAGGGGCTAAAATCGTGATATCTATCTTAATAGGATCCATAAATCTACTTTTTAATGTTGAAATAAAAAGGCAGTCCGGGTGAACTGCCCTCCATAAATTTAGTTAAATATAAGACTATTTTGCATATTCTTCATTATAGTTCACCATCCAATGAACTCCATATTTGTCCTGGAAACTTCCGAAATAGTCTCCCCAAAACTGGTCTTCAATCGGCATTTCTACATTTCCGCCGTCAGAAAGTCCTTTGAAAAGTCTGTCTGCTTCGTCTTTTGATTCCGGAAAAATTGAAACGTAATTATTATTTCCTACGTTAAGGGTCTGTCCGAAGCTTGGAACAATATCCGAAGCCATCAGAAGGTCTTTCCCGATGGGAAGTGCGACATGCATGACCCTGTTTTTTTCTTCTTCAGATAAATTTTCAGTTCCCGGAGCGTTACCCATTTTATGGATTTCGCCAAGGAATTCTCCTCCGAAAACAGATTTGTAAAATGTGAAAGCTTCTTCTGCTTTTCCGTCAAAATTTAGGTATGGATTTAATTTAGCCATGATTTCTTGTTTTTAAAATTATTGTTAATTAATGTTGATTTTGTAGGGTTGGATTATCGCAAAGGCGCAAGATTTTTTCCTGATTCGAATGCTTTAAGCCGCGAGGATTTTATCTCCAATAAAATTTGAATACCACTGTCATTGCGAAGAGCACAGCGACGAAGCAATCTCATCATAATCCTTGCTGAAAATCTTCGATTTTCTTGTGCCTTAATAAATGTTTTCAGGTCTGTCAAGCCTTGCGTCCTTGCGTTTCTTCAATAGTTATTTCGTTATTGTTTTAAAAATTTCACCACCTCGCTTACTGTAAAGTTTATTAAATGATCGTCTGTATTTCCTTCGAAATCAGCCATCATGTAGGAACCGTGGGTTGCCGGCAGGATCATCAGCTGCGAATCCGGGATCAGTCGCCACATTTCCACCACATGTTCTGGTTTCATAACGTCTTTGTCCCCGCTGATCAATAATGCAAGAGCATCAATGGATGTTAAAATTTTCTCATCCCAGTCTTCAAAAGTCTGCATCCTTTTGCTGTCTTTATCGAACAGGTTTTCCAATTTTGAAAAATCAGGATTCAGATTCAGAAAATTGATTTTAAGAGGTTCCGGCATTGATTCCAGAGTAGCTTCTGCCATGCTTTCGAAAAAGCCGTCCATCATTCCGTTTCTTTTGAAAAATGCAGAAGCGATGATCAGTTTTTCGGCTATTTCAGGGTAAAGATGAGCAACCTGCATCACTGTATTTCCGCCGTTACTGAATCCCCAGAAAAAAGCTTTTTCGATATGAAGTTCTTTTAAAAGAGCAGCGATATCATGGGCATCCTGTTCAAAGGTTTCAGGAATATCGCGATGATCGGTCATTCCATGGTTCTGAAGATCAATTCCGATCAATTGAAACTGATCTTCAAACCGGGAAATTATCTCTTTAAAATCAAACAGAATTGAGGAACCACCACCATGAATCAGAACCAGAGGTTGTCCGGAACCATAGATTTCATAATACATCCGGATCCCATTGACCTGCTTGTAGCCTTTTTCTTTGGGTTCCATTGATTAATATTTTATATTTTCGTCCACATCATAGGTCATTCCCGGATAGTCAAGGATTTTCCTCATCAGACCGATCTGTCCGCATAAATAGTCTTCGCGGCCAATGCACATTCCTACGAAATTGAGTTTGGTTTCACGGATAAAAGGAATATTCATTCCCATCTCGAAAATTTCATCCAATTCTTCATCTGTCACTTCTAACAGCTTTTGGAATATTTTTGGAGAAATGTCATGGAAATTTTTCTCCAGTTCGTCTAAAGTCGGGTATTTATTACTCTCATTCAAGGCTTTTCCCTGAAAGAAAAGATCACTGTACGGATCTTCATCCCTGAGTCCTAAAACCCATCCCAGGCTATAGCGCATGTTCACAAAGTTTCCTGCCATCCATACTATATGATTAGTTTTTCCTTCAATTCTTTTCAATCCGTCTTCTTCCGAAATACCATCCAAAACATTGAGAAAGCTTTGGGTGTGCATTCGGTAGGCCGGAATAATAATTTCCATTTTTTTTGATTTCGGTGTGTCCATTTTCTTGATTTTTAGTTGTTTTAAAAATGATATCTTTCTGCGTAAGGAACATGAAGCCCCTCTTCTACAAATTTTCTTAAAATTCTTAAGTAGGTTGCCCAGCAGAATGAGCTTTGGCGGAAATGGTCATTGATAACTTTCCAGTCGGTGTGATAAAAGCTTATCCTTGTGCTATTTCCTGTTTCTTTTAAAACAAATCCAACTCTGGTTCCAACCCAATCTTTATCCCCGTCCGTTATTAAAAATTCAATCTCATAAGGTGGGCTGAACTTTGAAACTTTTCCCTTCAGGATATCTGTCTTAGAAAATTCAAAAGTATATTCTGAATCGGGTTCAGGACTGCCCTCACAATAATGCGTCCACCACTCATTGAGAAACTCGGGAACGGAAACCATCTGGAATACATTTTCAAGGGTCGCATCTACATCCACGTTATGCAGGATTGAAAAGGAATTTTCCATAGTCGTTTGTTTTTGGATTTTTATTTTCGCGTGCGAATTTTGCCGTATTATTTTATTACTCCGGGTTTTCCGAGAATTCTTCTGAGATAGCCTAATTGCCCACTGTGATAGAGTTCGTGAAGACAAAGGATCGCAATATCATTGATTGTTTCAGGAGCGAAACTTTCAATGCTGATGAGTTTTGCTTCCAGCTTATCCTGAGATTGCTGCAGATGAGATTTCAGCTCTTCAAAGGTGACCAGCTCGTCTTTTCTTTCGAGCGGAAGTGCACCTCTCTCGTAACATGAAAATTTTTCACCGTCCCAGATTGATTCTTCTGCCAGAACATTTAAAAAAGCATTTCTGATGTAAATTAAATGTCCAAGGATCCAGTTCATACAATTCGCCTCCCCATTCGGAAAAATCATGGATTCTTCGTGGGTAATGCCGTCGATATTCATTGAAATTACTTTGTAGTTACTGAATACCTGAACTTTTACGATTTCAATGTCGTTTGATTGGGTTTCCATAGCGGTAAGTTTTTATTTTCTGCAGATTTGCAGATTGTGGAAATTTTTAAAATTCAGCGGGCATTTGAGACATATCAGCAAATGTGATATTCCAGCCATGTCCGTCTAAGTCCCAGAAAGAATTCTGATACATCCATCCGTAATCCTGAGGTTCTTCATGTTGTGAAGCTCCATTTTCCAAAGCGGTATTCACCACCTGATCAACTTCTTCACGGCTGCTCAGACCAATGGCAACGAGCACCTGAGTGGTATCGCCTTTCGGAACGGGTCTTTCAGAAAAAGTCATGAAATATTCTTCGGTCAGGAACATGACGTAGATGTTGTCTTCTTTGATCACAACACACGTCGCTTTGTCATCTGAAAATTGTTCGTTGATTGCAAATCCGAGTTGGGTCCAGAATGCTTTTGTTTTCTGAACATCTTTTACCGGAAGGTTGACATAAATTTGATTGGCTTTCATAATTGTAATTATTTGGTGTTAATCTGTAAACCAAAATTACCAAGCCTTCATGAAAATCAACTTGCCATAGGACAAGATTTAATTTTTCTTTGGATGAGAGACGATTTCCTTACGAATACGACTCAAAGAAGTGTCTGTAACGCCGAGATAGGAAGCAATCTGCTTAAGCGGAGCAAACTGCACCACCTGTGATTTCTGTTCTAAAAGATTAAGATAACGTCTGGTGGCAGACAGGGTAAACATTTCAACGGAACGCTGTTTGTACGCGAAAAGTTCTTTCGACATCCACGATCTTCCCCATTCTCTGAGATTCGGTATTTTATGAAAAAGTTCCTGAAAGGTTTCGTAATCAAACCGCCAGCATTCGCAGTCTGTGATGCATGCAATATTTTCCTGTGAAGGAATTCTCTGGAAAAGCGACAGCACTTCAATAATGATCTCGTTATCCGCAAAAAAATGCGTGGTTACTTCATTTCCATTAAAATCATTGACATAAGAACGGGCCAGACCTTTTTCAAGAATATAGTATTCATTGGCTGTTTTTCCTTCTTCAAGAATAATATCTCCCTTTTGGAATGAGACTTTTTCGTGGGCCTGAAATATTTCATCAAGCTCTTCCTGAAAAAAGAACGGGAAATCGTAACAGATTTCTAGGGCTTTGCTGGTCATTGAATTGGTGCATTTTTAAGGCTTTAAAAGTATCATTTTTAATTGATTCCGGAACAAAAAAAATTAAACAAATTAATGAAGTCCATAGAAAAAGCTCCATTTAACTGTATTATTACTAATTGTTTTTATTCTTTCTAAATAATTAAACAGATTTTCAATCATCTTTCAAAACCTCAAAAAATTTTTTCTCTATATCAGAATAAAGAAAGCTGAATCGGTTTGGGTTTTTTAGGGGGTTCTGCGTCTCCAAAAACCGTTTTTCCTCCGAAGCGCCATGAATTTTGCCTTTCTTCTTCTATCACCTGCTGGATGTCGAAATCGGGGGTAAAATATTTTTCTGTGGCGGCTACGATCTGATGGAGTTTATTTAAGGTATTCAGCTTGTCAGAGTTTCCGAGTTTGGATTTTTCAATTCCTTTTCTGAGAATGCTGATGCTTTCATCATAGGTTTTAGTCGGAACCGGAAAAGGATGTCCGTCTTTCCCTCCATGGGCGAAGGAAAATCTGGCAGGATCTGCAAATCTTGAGGGAGCACCGTGAATTACTTCACTTACCAATGCCAGTGACTGCATCGTTCTTGGTCCTACACCTTCCAACATGAGAAGATCTTCGAAATTCTGTGGCTGCTGTTCGCGGGTTAAGTACAAAAGAGCTCCGAGACGTTTTAAATCAACATCAGAAGCCTGAACTTCATGATGCGCAGGAAGTATCAGTCTTGAAAAATCTTTCATGACATCTATGGAATCGGTATGAGAAATATCCAGAATTCCCTTTCTGTTTCCCGACGCTTCAGCATCGGTAAGGTTGAGGATTTTCCCTCTGGAAACGCCATTAATTCCTGTATGAGGCTCTTCTATAAATGATTTGATATTGCCGGAATGCCAATGATACCTTCTTGCCGTACCGTCTGACTCATGCATTCCTTGCTGTACCACGCTCCAGCTGCCAGTATCAGCCAGTATAAAATTGTGCAGATAGAGTTGGTAGCCATCCTGAATCGCTGTATTGTCTACTTTTGCAGAAAGTTTGCTGGCTCTCACCAGTTCATGACCATTCAGTCCGGTTTTATCCGCAATCTGAAGGAGTTCTGAAGGCGTTTCTCTTGAAAATTTTCCTTTTCCGCCGCAGATATAAAGCCCCAGCGACTGTGAATTGGGATTAATGGAACGTTTCAAAGCCCCCATAACGGAAGTAGTAATTCCTGAAGAATGCCAGTCCATTCCCATGACCGCTCCAAAACTCTGAAACCAGAAAGGGTCTGCGAGTCTTCGGAGCACCTCATCTTTGCCGTAATCCATCAGAATAACTTCAATGATGGAAAATCCGAGTGCAGACATACGCTCATACAGCCATGGCGGTACTTTTCCATAGTGTAAAGGCAGATCTGCGGTTCCTGAACGTTTCATAGTATTTTAAAGGGTAAAGGTAATTATAGTAGAGTTTTTTTTTTGATGATTTGAATCATTTGTTTTGGTTACAAATAGGTTTTGGCTAAAGCCTTTTGAAAATTGTTTTTCATTGAACGGACTAAAGTCCGTTCCTATTGAATCTTTCAAGGTCCTTTTTAATTGTACCCATTAATGGATAGAACAGAATTCAAGGTCTTTATGTTTCTCTTCATCAAATTCTTCATTGAAGATCAATTTGTTTCCGAAAGGATCATCAACGGTAAAGGATACTGCTTCGTAAAAGGCTTTTTCCAGTCCGGGACGGTTGTATTTGTAGTTTTTATCAATCAGTTCTTTATGGTAGTCGGCCACACCTTCGCCCCAGATAAACACTCTGCTTCCCGGAGTTCCATCGCCGTGGTGCTCGCTTAAATGGAGAATAATATTTCCTTTTTTCACTTCCATATAAACAGGCGCGTTTTCCTCAAAATGATGTTCCCAGACGATCTCAAAACCGAGCCAGTCTATGTAAAACTCTATCGTTTTTTTGTAATCAAAAATTCTGAGAATTGGAATAATTTTTTCTGCTTTCATTGCTTGTTGCTTGTTGCTTGTTGCTTGTTGCTTGTTGCTTGTTGCAAAATTAATTACTGATGGGAAAGTACATTAATTAAATTCCCAAACGGGTCTTTTACATAAAATCTCCGGACGCCCCAGTCTTCATCGGTGATTCCGTAGGTAATTTCAAAGCCTGCCTGCTTTACTTTGTTGTATAATTCATCTACATTGTCTACCTCAATTGAAAGTAACGGGACTTCTGTATCATTTCCTCCCTGAGTGGCAAAACTCACCTGAACTCTGGCTTCTTCATGGTTTCCAAAGGTTTTGATCCAGCCGTGATCCATCAGAATATCAAGACCTAGAATTTCATTATAAAACAGGTCTGCTTTGGACAGGTCTTCAGTCTTTATATTGGCGACAATTCTTTTTATCATTGTAAACCGGATTTAGAAATTATTACTGCCAAAAAAAGCCCTGCGAAACAAAATCTCAACAAGGCTTTTATTAAATTTTATTTTCAGATCTTATTTTAAAGCAGAAAGAGCTGCCTCGTAATTAGGCTCATCTGCAATTTCAGATACCTGCTCTGTGTACACTACTTTATTATCAGCATCCGTTACGATTACCGCACGACTTAAAAGTCCTTTCAATGGAGAATCTGCGATAGTCAATTGATTATCATCCCCAAAGCTGCTTCTGAAGTCTGAAAGCGTTTCTACATTGTTTAATCCTTCTGCCGCACAGAACCTTCCCAGTGCAAAAGGTAGATCTTTAGAAACGTTGATCACTACTGTATTATCCAGGCTTGAAGCTTCTTCATTAAATTTTCTTGCAGAAGACGCACAAGTAGGTGTATCGATACTTGGGAAAATATTGAATACTTTTTTCTTCCCTCCAAAGCTTTCAAGTGTTTTCACATTTAAACCTGAATCTACCAAAGCAAAATCTTTAATCGTAGTTCCTACTGATGGTAAATTACCTATTGTGCTTACTGCGTTTCCTTTTAATGTAATATTTGACATAAATTATTTTTTAAGTTTTTCAAATTTACTCAAAATAGAAAATTTCTGAGGATAAATAAAGGTTAAATAATTCTTAAAGTAAGTTGGAAGCCTGAATCAAGATGACAGACTTCCTATACCAGATTTCAGACATGAGACGTTTTGTAATAAAGTTTCGAATCTCGTGGTTCGAACAGCAACTACTTTTTACAATCATACCCACCAAACCGTATATCCCGAAACTCTAAGACGCTCAAACCCGTACCCCGTAACTCCCAACCTCATATCTTAATTTCCTCAACCCAAACACAACTTAAAATGAAAATAAAAAGACTTATCAACCTGTAGTGATTTTTTAATTCAAATTTTAGTTATATTCGCAATCCAAAAAAATAATAACCATGCGAAAAAAAATTACTTTCCTGCTCTTCGGAGTACCGGTCTTTGGTTTCGCCCAGTCTGTGATCGGAAACATCAATTCCGGGGCAGTTTCTGATGCCGGTTTCATACATTCTGTAGGGGAAATTTATGTAATTCCTGCAGATCCTGATCAGGCTAATTCAGGAACACTGGGAATGTTCTACCAATCCGTATTACAGGTTTTAGGCGTTAAAGAACTTGAAAAAGACAACGTTAAGATCTACCCCAATCCTACTGCTGATTTTGTTCACATCACTCTTAAATCCAATTCAAAAATTGAGGAAGCTGAAGTGTATGACACCGCAGGAAGACTTGTTTTGAAAGCAAAAATTGACAGTGGAAAACTTGATCTGCGCAGTCTTAATTCCGGGATTTATATGATCTCTTTTAAAAATCCTGATCTAAAACCTATTAAAATTATCAAAAAACCTTAAAAACTCATCAACATGAAAAAACTTTACGCTACTATAGGATTATTTCTTGCAACACTTGTAAGTGCACAGGTTCCGCAAGCTTTCAGCTACCAGACGATTGCTTTCAATGCTTCGGGAGCGCCTATTGCCAACGGAAATATCTCTTTAAAAGTAAGTATTCTGGAAAATACGGCTACAGGAAATGTTTTATATACTGAAACGCATACCAAAACGACTAATTCAAAAGGATTGGTTAATCTTAATATCGGTCAGGGAACGCCTTCTACAGGAAATTTTTCAGGAATTAACTGGGGAACCAATACTAAATTCGTAAAAGTGGAAATGGACCCTCAGGGAGGTTCAAACTATACCAATGTAGGGGTTAATCAGCTGATGAGTGTTCCTTATGCGCAAGTGAGTAAAACAGTTGTTACAGGTGCAGGACAAGGCCTTACGCTTGTTTCTCCGAATGGGACTTCTTATACTTTGGGGGTAAACGATGCAGGTACATTAAGCTTACCGACCACTTCTAATCCATCTAATAATTTACCGTCAAATCTATACATGTACGGATCATACAATTCTTTCAATAATTCTACAGCTGAATTATTGAGAGGTAATGGTGTTCCAAAAATTGGTTATAAATACTTACAGGCGAATACTCAGATAAAATTTTTAGCTTCGCCAAGTAACGGTGCACAAACTTATGGTTCAGATTCTTCCGGATCAGTCGTTGCCGATGGAAGCAATTACAATGTTTCTTCCAATGGATATTACCAGGTATTAGTGGACAGTTATATGGCAGGCACAAGAGTTAATTTCTCTAATTTTACTCCAAAAATCAAATTCACTGCGATAGATGGTGGTACACAGCCTACGACTTCCGTAGCCTACAGTACTTCTACAGGGAAGTTTACGATAACTATTAATGGAGTTACAACCAGCAGCGGTGGATCTTTCTATATACAACTCGCAACAGAAGGTCCGATTCCTGAGGATTTAGGAGATAATTTACATGATGGTTCTTTCGATATCGAAGGTTCTTCCATTACTTTTCCAAATCTTTCTTCTACTCCTAAAAACTATAAACTTGAATTCAGTCTCAATTTTAACGGGACAGGAACCTATACAATTGTTCAAATCTAAAATTTAAAGAGGCTCGGGCCTCTTTTTTTATGTAAAATACATTCATAAAACAATCATATTTAGTAAATTTGTGATTCTTAAAAAGTCAAATAATAAATAACAGTATAATGTCAGACAAATCAAAAATCTATTACACATTAACGGATGAGGCTCCGATGCTGGCTACACACTCATTTTTACCGATTGTGAAAGCTTTTACAAAATCAGCAAATATTGAAATCGCAGTTCCGGATATTTCTTTAGCCGGAAGAATCTTAGCGAACTTTCCTGAATTTTTGAAAGATGACCAGAGGATCGGTGATGCATTGGCTGAATTAGGTCAATTGGCCACTCAACCTGATGCCAACATTATCAAGTTACCTAATATTTCAGCTTCTGCTCCACAGTTGGATGAAGCTATCGCTGAATTACAGTCTAAAGGTTTTGCAGTTCCAAATTATCCTGCTGAGCCTAAAAATGACGAAGAAAAAGCAATCAAAGCTAAATATGCCAAAGTTTTAGGAAGTGCTGTAAACCCTGTGTTAAGAGAAGGAAATTCTGACAGACGTGCTCCAAAAGCGGTTAAAAACTATGCAAAAGCCAACCCTCACAGAATGGGTAACTGGGCTTCTGACAGCAAAACAGATGTTGCTCACATGGAAGGAGGAGATTTCTACGGAACTGAAAATTCAACTACCCTAGAAAATGCAGCTAAATTCAAAATTGTCTTCAAAGGAAATGACGGTGCTGAAACGCTGTTAAAAGATTTCGCAGGTCTTCAGGCCGGAGAAGTGATCGATTCTTCTGTCATGAATTTAAACTCACTGAAAGCATTTGTTCAGCAGGCTATCGATGAGGCTAAAAACAAAAATGTCCTTCTTTCTGCCCACCTTAAGGCTACGATGATGAAAATCTCTGACCCAATTATTTTCGGGGCTATCGTAGAAACTTTCTTTAAAGAGGTATTTGCAAAATACGCTGAGACATTTAAGTCTTTAGATGTTAATCCAAATAACGGTCTTGCCGATCTTTTTGAAAAAATCAAAGGAAACGCTCAGGAAGCTGATATCAAAGCTGATATTGAAGCTGCTTTAGCAAACGGACCAAGAGTGGCTATGGTAAATTCTGACAAAGGAATTACCAATTTCCACGTTCCTTCTGACATCATCGTTGATGCATCTATGGCTGCATTGGTAAGAGGTGGCGGTAAAATGTGGAACAAAGACGGAAACGAAGAAGATACCGTTTGTATCATTCCGGACCGTTCTTATGCAGGTTTCTACCAGTCAGTAATTGATGATATGAAAGCTCATGGAAAACTGGATCCTACTACAATGGGTTCTGTTCCAAACGTAGGTTTAATGGCCCAAAAAGCTGAAGAATACGGTTCTCACGACAAAACGTTCCAGGCTTCTGCTGAAGGAACTATTGAAGTTCAGGACGAAACAGGAAACATCCTTCTTTCTCAAAAAGTAGAAACAGGTGATATCTTCAGAATGTGTCAGACTAAAGATGCTCCTATCCAAGACTGGGTAAAACTGGCTGTAAACAGATCAAGACTTTCTGATACGCCTGCGATCTTCTGGTTAGACAAAGGAAGAGCACATGACAGAGAAATCATCAAAAAAGTAGAAAAATATCTTAAGGATCACGATACAACAGGTCTTGACATCAGAATTCTTGATGTAAAAGATGCAATGACTGAAACGCTGAAAAGAGCAAGAGAAGGAAAAGACACCATCTCTGTTTCAGGAAACGTATTGAGAGACTATTTAACTGACCTTTTCCCAATTCTTGAACTGGGTACTTCTGCAAAAATGCTTTCTATCGTTCCATTGATGAACGGAGGTGGTTTATTCGAAACAGGTGCCGGAGGTTCTGCTCCAAAACACGTTGAGCAATTCCTGGAAGAAGGTTATTTAAGATGGGATTCTCTGGGTGAATTCTTAGCGCTTCAGGCTTCTTTAGAGCATTTAGCTCAAACACAGGGAAATACTAAATCTCAGGTTTTAGCAGATACTTTGGATGAAGCTAATGCGAAATTCTTAGCTACCGATAAATCTCCTGCAAGAAAAGTAGGTCAGATCGACAACAGAGGTTCTCACTTCTATTTAGCGATGTACTGGGCAGAAGCTTTGGCTAATCAGACTGCAGATGCTGAATTAGCTGCTCATTTCGCTCCGGTTGCTGCTGCACTGCAGGAAAGTGAAGAAGTAATCAACGCAGAATTAATAAGTGCTCAAGGTAAGCCGCAAAACATTGACGGTTATTACAAAACTGACACATACAAAACGTATGCAGCGATGAGACCAAGCACAGTGTTAAATGAAATTATTGACGGAATTTAATTTCCCGTTCTGATACAAATGAAAGCTCCTTTTTTAAAGGGGCTTTTTTTTGTTTTAAGGTTGAGATTGAGGATAAGATTATTTTACCGTTGAGTTTTAGGTTTTGGCTGAAGCCAATAGAATTTTTCATTTTTGAAAACGGGCTAAAGCCCGTTCCTATTGAATTTTTAGACAAATACTGATTAAGGTACACCCTAATCTCTAATCTCTAATCCCTCACACCTACAACTTGTCCCCTTCGCCCACCATTTTGTCCGGTTCACCCCATTTCAAATTTCAGGACCTTACTGAAGCCTCTACTTTTGAGCCATAAAAAAATGATATCATATGGACTCAGTAAAGAAAAAAAGAACAGTAAAGCCCATAGCCATTATATTTTTGGCAGTTATGGCCGCTTTTACCGTTTTACAGCTTTTCAACAAACCTTTGGAAGGAAAACCTGTTGCCAAAAAAATAGAGGCTCCGCGTGAGGTTCTTGCTATTCTGGAAAATTCGTGTTTTAATTGTCACTCCAATGAACAGAAATTGAGCTGGTATGACAAAATTGCCCCTGTATCCTGGGCTGTCAATAAGGATATAAAGAGAGCCCAGGAGGTGTTAAACTTTTCGGAATGGAATTATTCTGCCGGGGAACATCAGGGAAAAATGTATGCAATTTTAAACATGATGCAAAGCGGAAAAATGCCGCTTCATGAGTATACATTGCTTCATCCGTCAGCTAAAATCACGAAAAAAGAGATTGAAACCATTAGAAAGTATACCCTTTCATTATCAGGTCTCACTTCTGCAAAACAGGAAAAAGATCCGCACCGGAGTGTTGAAATCCATCATAACTCAACTCCCGCGAAGTTTCCGGTTTCTCCCAATGGAGTACAATATACAGATGCATTTAAAAACTGGAAGGTCATCAGTATGAGTACACTTTTCGATCATTCTATCAGGGTTATTTATGGAAATGAGATTGCGGTAAAAGCCATTGAAACAGAAAATTTTCATCCGTGGCCAGACGGAAGCATCGTTGTAAAATCCGTATGGAAGCAGGAAAATTTCGCAGACGGAGAAGTGACAGCCGGCGAATTTGTCAATGCTCAGTTTATGGTCAAAGACGCTAAGAAATACACAGATACAAAAGGCTGGGGCTTTGCAAAGTTTTCAGGAAATGATCTTCATCCAACAGGAAAAACAGCCTCATTCGCGAAAGAATCCTGTATCGCCTGTCACCGTCAGTTAGCCGAAAAAACGGGATATTTATTTGATGTTCCGATGAAAATCAATACCGAAAGATTAATTAAAAACCTTGAGAAATAATGAAAAAAATACTATTCATCACCCTGTCCATCTGCACGTTGTTTACGGCCTGTAAAATTGATGAACCTGATAAAGATTTAAAACGCATTGTTTTTGATCCGGGAGATCTGAAGTTCATTTCCACTTCATTAAATACAAAAAAGGAAACTTCATCCGCACTGTACGGAAACCCGGAAGCTTTAGCCTCTTTATCAGGTGAAAATAATCAATTAAAAAAAGGTTCTGTGATAAAATTGGTCACCTGGAAGTACCATGATAATCCGCAATACATTGGAGGAACCATTACTGGTGAGTTACTAAGTATTGAAACCGTTAAGTCCGATAATAACGGAAATGTTTCCTACAAAATGCAAAATACTTCCGGAACTGAAAATGTTCAGCCCAACAAAGACGGGCGGATACAGTACATTTTGAGTTACAGGCCTGTTGTAAGACCTTAGAAAACATTTGAAGTTGAGTACTCGGCTTCAAATGTTTTTTGTGAATTGGTAATTTGTGAATGGTCAATTTTTGCTAACGCAAAGTCAATCGTCAATTTATACAGTAAAAAAATTCACAAGCAAAGCGAATTCACCATTGACTATTGACAATGAAGGTTTGTGAATGGTCAATTTTGCTGACGCAAAGTCAATCGTCAATTTTCACAATAAAAATTCACAAGCGAAGCGAATTGACTAGTGATAATGAAGGTTTGTGAATGGTCAATTTTTGCTGACGCAAAGTCAATCATCAATTTTCACAATAAAAATTCACAAGCGAAGCGAATTGACTAGTGATAATGAAGGTCTGTGAATGGTCAATTTTGCTAAAGCAAGTCAATTGTCAATCTTCACAGTAAAAATTCACAAGCAAAGCGAATTCACCATTGACTATTGACAATGAAGGTCTGTGAATGGTCAATTTTGCTAACGAAAGTCAATCGTCAATTTTCACAATAAAAATTCACAAGCGAAGCGAATTGACTATTCACCATTGACTATAAGTATTCACTCTCTCTTCTTTTTACAAATAAAAAAACCTAATTTCACTTCTCAAAATATCTGTTCCCATGCAGCAGCAAAAAGTAAAAATTTCACCGGCCATCATTTGGATAAGTTCCCTTTTTCTTGGGGTTTTATCTTCCGTACCACAGCTGGCTTCCCATGCATTCAACTGGAAAGAAGCAGCTGTGAATTCAGCGATAACTGCGGCGTTTTCTGTGATCATGTGGTACCTCAATATTTATCTTTTAAACCGCAGTGCAGGAAAGCGGAGACAGGATATTTCGTATTCCAGATTATTAACGGTCTTAGCATTCGGAATGGTGATCATGTTTGGACTGGCCTGGATCCAGCAGCTTATTTTATCACATATCAATTTCGGTCCGGTGATGCTGATGGTAGAAGTCAGAGGAATTCTGATTAATTTGGTGTGTTATATGTTCTTAACGCTGCTTCAGAATAACTATGCAGGACAGCAAATACAGTTAGAACTGGAAAAAGTAAAAAGCGATAATCTGGGTGCACAATATGAATTATTAAAACAACAGGTCAATCCTCACTTCCTTTTCAACAGCCTGAATACTTTAAAGTCAATGGCAGAAACGAACGACTCAGAAACGGTTGATTTTATCATTAAACTTTCTGATTTTTACAGATTCACGTTGGAAAGCAGGAAATTAGACCTTATTTCAGTTCAAGAAGAAATGAACATTATTGAAGCTTATCTTTTTCTCCAGAAAGCACGTTTTGGTGAAGGAATTACATTTACCAACGAACTTAAGCAGGAAGATCTTAAAACCCTTATTCCTCCTTTTACCATGCAGCTTCTGGTAGAAAACTGTATCAAGCACAATATTGTATCGCAAAGCAAACCGCTGCACATCAGTATCTACAGTTCGGAAGACAGAATCATTATTGAAAACCCGATTCAGCGAAAAATCGCGACAGAAGATTCCCTTGGCGTTGGCCTGGATAATATTAAAATGCGTTTCAGACATCTGCTGGAGCAGGAAATCGAAATTTATTCAGACGAAAAAACTTTTCAAATAAAACTACCCTTGATCCATGAATATCATCATCATTGAAGACGAATTTAGAGCGGCAAAGTCTCTTCAGAACCTTATTTTAGACTTAAAACCGGAGTCTAAGATCCTGGGGGTTTATGACAGTATTGAGGCCAGTGTTGAAGCTCTATCACAAGACATCAAGCCGGATCTTATTTTTATGGATATCCAGTTGTCAGACGGTCTTTCATTTGAGATCTTCAAAGCGGTGGACATTACCTGCCCAATCATTTTCTGTACTGCTTTTGATCAGTATATGCTGGATGCATTCAAAAGCAAGGGAGTAGATTATGTTCTGAAACCGTTTTCCCGTGATGATATTTCAGAAGCTTTGAAAAAAGTTGATGAGCTTCGGAAATTCTTCCAAAAGAATGAACTTCCCGATATTGAATCGCTGCTGCAGAGAATCACTCAGCCGGCAGGGAAAACGAGCTTTCTAGTTTTTAAAAATCAAAAATACACGACCATTGCCACCGAAAGTGTTGCGTATTTCTATATCCATAATGAGATCACGCATCTGGTTACTTTTGATAAGGAACAATTTCAGCTTTCTCAACCGCTTGGACAGGTTGCGGAGCAGGTTTCCGGGAAACAGTTTTTCAGAATCAACCGACAGTATCTGGTCAATTTCAAAGCGATCAAGGAAATGGAGCATTACTTTCAGCGTAAAATTTTGGTTAAACTGGTCATTGAAACTCCTGAAAAACTCCTGATCAACAAAGAAAAAACCCACAGTTTCTTCACTTGGCTGGAAGACCGTTAACTTCTTAAATTTTAGACCTGATTATTTTCCGGGTTCGCCTTTCAATTTGTCCGGCTGACCCTTTTTTGTATTCTTTCGCGCTTCCTGAGTAGCTACTTTTGAATCAAAATTAAAAGAAATGATTCTTAAAAACCTCTTAAGTGTAAGTGCTTTTACCGCCTTCATGTTCGCCGCTTCTGCATTCATACAGAAAGACGAAATTAAAACAATCTCTAAAGACATTTCCTCTGAAAATAATGGTTTCGCAGTTTTGGAACTTTTTACTTCTGAGGGCTGTTCAAGCTGTCCTCCTGCAGATGAACTGATGGGACAGATCCAGAAAGAATACAAAGACCAACCTGTTTACATTCTCTCTTATCACGTAGACTACTGGAACCGTCTGGGATGGAAAGACAGGTTCAGCAGTGCTGAAAATTCACAACGGCAGCAAACATACAGCCGTCTTCTGAAATCACAAACTTATACGCCTCAATTGGTTGTGAATGGAAAAACAGAGTTTGTAGGTTCTGACAGAAATGCTATAGAAAACGCGATTCAAAAGGCTATCCCTGATTCTAAAAATGCTTTTATAAACCTTTCCGCAGCTTCTTCACAAAAAGCAATCACCGTCAGTTTTAAAACAACTGAAACGGATTCTCAAAATCAATTACTGATCAATCTGATTGAAAAGAAATCACTCACTCAGGTGAATGGCGGAGAAAATGAAGGACATCGTCTGCAGCACTGGCAGATCGTGCATAAACAAGAACAAATCTCACTGAAAGATCATCCGGAAGGAGCTGTAAATTTCACACTTCCAGAGAATTTCTCTCCTGATAACTGGGAAATCATTGGGTTTATTCAAAATCCGAAAACCGGAACTATTGCTGGAGCATCCAAGACTATCATCCAGTAAAATAGGTTGGAAATTAATGTACAAATCACATAAAGCCTTTGTCTTTTGATCATTCGAAATCATCATCCAACGAGTATAAATAATTGTTGGAGAATTGCAAAGGCGCTAAGCTCTATTTAAATGTGAAGATTTTACGGCGCTAGAAAATTAAAAATTTTCAGCAAGGACTAAATACTGAAAATCAATCATTATAACACAATCAATTTTATCGAAGATAAAGTCTTTGCGCCTTACAACATGTAGTTTGAAAAAAATTGCGCCTTTGTGACAAACCAAAATCACTATCCAACAAGTATAAAATACGTGTTGAGAAACGCTAAGACGCAAGGCTATATCAAAATAAAAATATTTCAAGGTATTAGAAAACCCAACAAAACTTAAAATAATAAAACAATGAAAACAAAAACAACAAAAATCATTTATTGGTCAGGTGTCATTTTCATGTCATTATGGTTCGGTGCCAGTGGCTTTTTTGAACTTACCAAAAACCCTGTGGTATGGGACATTACCCAACAACTTGGCTATCCGGCCCATTTCATCTATATTCTTGGTGTCTTTAAATTATCGGGAGTTCTGGTACTCCTTCTGCCCAATCGTTTATTAAGACTGAAAGAATGGGTATTTGCAGGAATGTTTTTTGATATCATCTTTGCCTTCTTTTCAAAAATTGCCGTGCTTGGTTTCACAGCAACATTAGATGCAATTATCGCTTTTACAGTACTTTCTGTGACATACGTGATGTTCAGAAAACTGTATACTCCAGAACTTGTATTTGGAGAAGCTTAGCAGAAGTCCCCCCCTTTAAACTGATCAATTGATAAGTTAGAAATTCAGAATCTCACACATCATCTGTTTTTTAATAATTCAAAAAATGCTAAAATTTGTCAGGCATTCAACTTATCAATGATTATTTCAGAGTTATAGAAAAAATATTTGTGTTCCCCAAATCAGGTGACTGTATGCCTTATTCATTTTCTACTTTACGTTGCTTTGGTTGGGGAATTTTCAATCAATAAATCCTCCCGGAAATGAGAGGATTTATTTTTAAATGATGTCGTAGAAAATTTAAGTTATGCGTATTGATACTCCTTAATTCCGCTAATTCATAAAACTCTCCGGAATCCATTCATAGGCTGTATCTTTTTTCTTTGTAAAACCAAGTCCCGGCCATGGAAGATGATAAGCAAATGCTTTAATCCTTGTTTCCGCCAGCTGCTGAAGAAGTTTCTTACGGGATTCGGTAGCAATATCCAGATCGGTATCTCCTGAAAAACCCCATTCGGGATGTGGGAAAAGAATGACATCAGAATGAATCAGATCTGCCATATAGATCAGTTTTTCATTTCCTGAAGAAATCGTCATGATGGTAAGTCCCGGCGTATGTCCCGGAGCCAGCTGAAAATTGAAATGATCATATAAAGGCTTTTTAAAATCGTAAAACTTCAGCTTTGGACGAATTGTTCTCAGGATATTCTGAAGAGGTGGAATCACCTGGTTAAGGAATTCCGGTTCGTTCTTTAAAAAGCTGTTTTTAAAATCTTTAAGGGAAGCCTGAAGCCAAAAATCATGCTCAATCTTTGAAATATAGAGGTCTGCATTCGGGAAAACCAGATTATTCTGTTTATCCACCACTCCACCGATGTGATCCGGGTGAGCGTGGGAAATAAAAACATCGGTAATATCTTTAGGTGAAAATCCTGCTTTCTGAAGACTTTTTAAAAGGAAACCGGTTCTTTCATCGGCAAAAATCCCCATTCCGGCATCCAGTAAAATCAGTCTGTTTTTTGTTTTAACAAGCAGCAGATTCATCGCCATATCAATATAATCATCGGGACGGAAATGATCTCTAAGGAGCTTCTTTAACTCAGGAACATCTGCCCGCGGAGAAAATGTATCAACGTTTTTTTCGTGAATGTATCCGTCGGTAAGAATAAACAGCTCCAGTTCTCCAAGTTGAATCTTTTTAAATGTTGAAAGGTCATCTTCTGAATGGGGTAAAACCGTCTGTGTGCCGGCAAAAACATCAGAAAAAGGGACAAAGCTTAATGCTCCGGCCAGGAGTCCGTTTCTTAAAAGTTCTCTTCTGTTCATGATTGAATGGGTGATTATTAATATTCCGGATTGCTGACTATTCAGCAATCCGGAAATATTATGTTTTAGTTATTGACTAATTTCATAGAACCTTCGGTATATCTTTCACCAACGTTAGGATATTTTTTAAGGAGCGAATCAATTGTTTCCAGATCAGATTTTGAAAGATCTATATTCACCGCAGCGATATTTTCTTCCAGATATTTGATTCTTTTAGTTCCCGGAATCGGAATGATATCTTCTCCCTGATTCAACACCCATGCAAGGGCTAATTGGGTTCCTTTTACTCCTTTAGACTCGGCAAATTCATTGATTTCCCTTGCCAAATTTCTGTTGTTTTCAAGATATTCTTCCTGATAACGCGGCAGGGTTTTTCTGAAATCTTCGTCACCGAAATTCTGTACTTCATTGATGTTCGCGAAAAGACCTCTCGCCAGTGGAGAATAAGGCACCAATGTGATTCCAAGTTCTCTGATGGTTGGCAATATATCATTTTCTACATCTTTGGTAAGGATAGAATATTCCGACTGTAAAGCTGTAATCGGGTGAATTTTGTTCGCTTTTCTGATCGATTCTGCAGAAGCTTCTGATAATCCAAGGTATTTTACTTTTCCTTCTTTCACCAGTTCCGCCATCGCTCCAACCGTTTCTTCTATGGGAATATTCGGGTCTACTCTGTGGGCATAATACAGATCAATCGTGTCAATTTTCAGTCTCTGAAGACTTAAATCAACCGCTTGTCTGATCCACTCAGGTGAACCGTCAAAATAAGTTCCCGGTGCGCCGCTGTGGCTTGGTTTTCCGTCTTTAAATCTGAATCCGAATTTGGTTGCGATAAAAATCTTGTCGCGGTTCGGAACCAAAACTTTTGAGATCAGTTTCTCGTTTTCTCCTGCGGCATACATATCTGCCGTATCCCAAAAATTTACCCCTAAGTCTAAAGCTTTGTGCAATGTACTGATGCTTTCCTGCTCATCGGCCGGGCCATAAGCAAAGCTCATTCCCATACATCCTAAACCTACTGCAGATAACTGCTCTCCTGTGTTTCCTAATTTTCTGAATTTCATAATGGGTTGTGATTTTAATTTAAATTGATAAGACAAAATTAGAACAAGAATAAGCTCGGGATTGTATAGAATTCAAACTAAGAATTATAAAATTCAAACAACCGCGATTCTGATAGCATTAGGAGCCATTCCTGCTTGTTTTTTAAAGAAATTGGTAAAATAAGCAGGCTCTTCAAACCCCAATCCGTAGGCGATTTCAGAGATATTCCAGTCGGTATGTTTCAGCAGTGCGGTAGCTTCCTGAACAATCCTTGAGGCGATCTGCTGACTGGTGGTCTTTCCTGTCATTTCTTTCACGGAACGGTTCAACGAATTTACGTGAATGGAAAGACTCTGTGCATAATCATTGGGAGTCTTCAGTTTCAGAAAAGCTTCAGGACTGTCGATAGGAAACTGTCTTTCCAACAGTTCCATAAATAACGAAGCAACACGCTGGGATGCGTTCTGATAGGGCTCAAAGTTCTCAGCAGGATGCATTTTCATGGTTTCATGAATCATCAAATGGAGGCATGCACGGAGCATATCATATTTGTGCATATATTCGGACTCGATCTCCGTCATCATCTTGGTAAAAAGGTCTGAAATGGTTTTCTGCTGCTCTTCATCAACAAAGAACATCGGAGTTCCGCCAATTTTAAAAAGCTGTGAATCCTGGAGGTTTCCAAGACGCGTTCCGTTTTGCAGAAACTGATCGGTAAAAAGACAAAACCATCCTGTCTGATCTTCATCATCCGCTTCCCATGAGTAAGGAACCACAGGATTGGAAAACAAAAGTGCCGGACGGTCTACATAGATCCATTTGTCTGCGTAATGAAGCTTTCCCTTTCCGATAATAAGTGATATTTTGTAATAATCTCTCCTGCTGTATGGTGTTAGCAGTGAGCAGCTTTCACGTGTAAATACGTTAAAATGCCCTACCCCGGGAGTTGTAACAGCTTCCGGTCTCTCCACAGATGCATTCCGTAAATAAAATCCTTGTATTGTTTCTTTAGATTCCATACCACTAAGTTATAAAATTCAAACAAATTAATGATTGATAAAATAAAAAATGACCGGCAAAATGCCAGCCATCTAAGATTGTATGTATAGTTAAACTTGATTTAGTGATGATGATGTCCGTTTTTCTTCTCCGTTTTGTATACTTTGTTCTTTTTAACCTTGCTTTTCTTGTAGTTATTTTTGTTACGGTTATAAACAGCTACCGGATTCTGGCCTTTGTAATAATTCTTTTTGAACTTGGTGTATTTTTCCCTTCCAAGTATTCTTTCAATTTCATAGTACCGGTCTTCTCTCCATCTGTCCGGCTGGCTTACATAGGCTCTGTTCCACGAATTATAATCGTGGTATCTGTCATTTAAAGCATTCAACTGATTGGTCTGTGCTACGGAAAGCAGAAGATCTGCTGCCACGGTCTGCCAGTTAACATCTGTAATACTTCTTCTGTAATCGTTATAATAATCTGACTGTGCATAGCTCAGTCCGAAAGTCCCTACCAGCATTAACGCTATTATTATTTTTTTCATCTTTAGTCTTATTTTTGGTTAACTGTTTTAGCATAGTCAATTAAAATGCCAAGTTTGCAATGTATCTTCCCAATCTTTGTTAAAAACTACAAAAACATGCTCAATTATTAATTAAAACACACATCAGAAGACTCAATAATAAGCGATAAGAGGTTCACAAATAGATAAGGATTTCATACATCCTAACCCTCAACAGCTCTACTATACTTAAACCCTTCTACTCCTTTACTCTCCTAAAATTTCGTTAAGTTTCCTGAAAACTCACGTTTTGTATTATTTTAATTTGTAATTTTAAGAGTGAGAAGTATGCATCCGCAAGGTTTGTAATGTCGAGGGACTGTTAGATTGCTTTATCAATTCAGTGAAGCAAGTCATTTTAACTTAATCAAATTTTAATGATTATGGAAAATATAAAGTTTGAGATATCTCCTTATCAGGATGAAATGCAACTGTTGCTGGACGGAGAAAAGGTAGGATACATGTCGATAAAAATAGACGGAAGACTGCTGATCGTTTATTACACAAAAATCATTGAAGAACGTGAAGGCCATGGATATGCCAAAATGCTTCTGGACGAATTGGTCCGTTACTCCGAGGAAAAAGATCTTCTGGTAGATCCGGAATGTGATTTTGTACGCCAGCAGTTTGAAAATCATCCTGCCCGGTACAAAGATATCTGGCATGCCTGAATCAGTCTTCCCACCAGCTGCTGAACTGATGGTGGGTAAGCTTCATATCCACTACTTCCCCGATCATTGGGGTAAGGATGCTGAGTCCCTTTTCTTTTCCTAAACCTGTCACTTTCTGAAGCGGCTCATTCCATGGATGAAGAGCCAGCGCAAATTTCGATGAGTGGACAGGAATACTATGTTTGGCTTTAAGATCAACGGCTGCCTGGATCACGTCTTCAGGCAACGCATGGATATACCGCCATGCTTCGTCATACTGCCCGTTTTCAAGAACAGCATAATCAAAAGGTCCGAATTGTTCACCAATGGTCTTAAAATGAGAATCGTACCCGCTGTCACCACCTAAAAATATTTTTTTCGTTGGAGTTTCGAGAACATACGAAGTCCACAAAGTATTGTTTTGTTTTATTTTCCGCCCTGAGAAATGTCTTGCCGGTGTAAAAGTAATTTTCAGATTATTTTTTAAAAGTACCTCCGTACCCCACTCCTCTTCAATCAGATTTTTTTCTGCATAGCCCCATCTTTCAATGTGAGCACCGGCGCCTAGTGGCACAATAACCTTACCGGTTCTGTCTTTGATCGATTTCACTGTGGGATAATCCAAATGGTCGAAATGATCATGCGTGATAACCAGATAGTCCAGATCCGGGATATCTTCGGGTTTAAACAGATCCGAACCTTTAAATGCCTTGTTAAAATATTTGAATGGTGAACCGTACAGGCTCAGCACAGGATCTACCAGAAAAGAAACACCATCGGTCTGCAGATAATAGGACGAATGTCCCAGCCAAATGAAAACATCCTGATCTTTTCTAATATTTTTCAAATCTGTATGAATGGCAGGGATATTTTTCAGAGGCTTCAGCAATGGATCTTTTTTGCCTAAAATAAAATCGTAAGTAACTTTTATCGGGCTATATCCTTCAGTAATGGAAGGCGTATGACTGATGTTCCGGAACTGTCTGTTTTTGTAGAGTTTTGACTGTTTTATACGTTCCAGTCTTTTGCCTTTGGGAGCTGCTCCGAAAGCAGGGCGATTCATTACCACAAAATAAGTTATTACTAATAAAATGGCCGTTAAAATCAGGTATATCATCTGCATTGAAATAAGCCTCAAAGGTATTGACTTTTGGTTTCACATGGAAAATTCAGTTGTTTTTTAACTTAATTTATAAAGCTTTCTGAATAATTTATTATTTATTTAAACCAAAATAATCTCAAACTTTTTAACTTAGCAGATTGAAAAAAATTCAAAATACGTTGAAAAATTATTCGATCATACTGCTGGCTGCAGCACTCTCTTCATGTACGTCTATCAGAAGGCACAACGAACAGAGGGCAACCTGCGTTGGCCCTGATGAGCTTAAGGAGGATGTAGATTACGCTTACCTAAAACTTCAGCAGATGCACCCCCAGCTTTACTGGTACATTTCCAAACCTGAACTCGACCGTAAATTTGACAGTCTTAAAGGGACCATCGACGAGCCCTTGACTCCGCTTCAGTTTTATTTTAAACTGCAGCCTGTGATCGCTGATATCCGTGAAGGACACCTTGCCTTGAGAGTTCCGCGGAAAAAATTCACTAAAAGACAAATTAAATCTCTTGAGCATAAAAAAGGAATGTTCAGCCGTTTTGAGTACTATATAAAAGATAATCATTTATTTATTATTCAGAATAAAGATTCGATTGAAAATATAAAACCGGGAAGTGAAATTCTGACCATCAACAAGGTTCCTGTTTCCAATTATGTAAAAAAATACCGCGAACTGATCAGCAGTGACGGATACAATACTACATTTCAGTCTTACTTTCTGAAGGATGTGTTTTTTAATTTTTATACTGCAGAACACGGATTTAAAGACACCGCCTCTATAGAAACGTTGTATAACGGCGAAAAACACACGTATACCCTGCACCGCGAATCCAAATCTAAAAATGATCTGGACAAAGACAAGGAGCTGGAAAAAAGAACTCCTGAAAAGAAAGTTAATGATTATGTAGCAGCGAGTAATTCTTATAACCGGAATTTTAAATTTCTGGATAAAGACAGTACGACTGCTTATATTAAAGTAAAAAGTTTTTCAAGGGATTATTCCGATAAATTTTACAAAGAAACATTTGCAAAAATAAAAAATGCGGGGTCTAAATACCTTATTATCGATGTCCGTAACAACTACGGCGGATCCCTGCATGAAATCAATAATCTGTATTCTTATCTGGCTCCGGAACCGTATGTTCTGATAAAACCCTCACAGCTTACCTCAAGGATTACGCCGTTAAAAACAAATTATTTCAGAAAAAGTACCCCCTTCCAATACGCTTTTAAGAGTCTGGCTTATCCGACTTATGTTTTTGCACAGACCTTCAGTACCTATAAAAAAGACGGAAAGGTGTATTACAAAATGAAAGCCGACAAGCCAACAAAACCCAATAAAGATGCATTCCAGGGAAGGGTTTTTGTACTGATTAATGGCGGAAGCTTTTCAGCATCGTCAATCATTACAGCAAAACTGAAATACGATAAACGGGCAGTTCTAGTGGGTGAAGAAACCGGCGGTGCCAATGACGGAACTGTAGCGGGGTTTTATTCTTACCAGAAACTTCCGCATTCAAAAATCAATCTTCCTATCGGTTTATTGCTGGTACAGCCTAATATTGATTTTCTGAATACCAAAAAAGGTGTCGTTCCGGATATTACGATCACCGAAAGTATGCAGGATATTATCGATAAAAAAGATCCGCAGCTGGACTGGGTGAAAAATGAAATTGCAAAAGAAAGAGCGCTTCAATAGCTTTATTAATAGTTTCGGCGGGCTTTCAGCCCGCCGAAACTATTTTCATCTTTTTAATTCTTTCATAAGATCTTCGATATGTACGATATACCTTCCGTAATACCTATGAAACCAGAATTTCCCGGCTAAAAACAACACAAAAAGTCCTACCGTCACTGAGCTGATCAGGATCACGGCAATTTTTATTTCGCTCATCGGTTCAGGCCATGGAATAAATTCTATCACGATAATCATTTCGCAGACGATAAACGGTACAAAACTCAGATAATACGACAGATAATATTGCTTATTGAGATTGACTTGCATGACCAGATCTTTTAACGAATCATAGGTTTTAAGCATTGGGTTGCTGATATCGTTGTAAAGTCTGAAAAATTTACTGAAAAAGAAGATGGTCACCATCAGCATTGACGCTATAAGAACGGTAATATAAAACTGTAACTTAAAGGGTTGACAAAAAGCACACACGATAAATGAGAAGGTAAAGATCGCAATGATGGACCAGAATTCCATACGCATGTTTTTACGCATTTTTTCCAGCGGAAGACTGATCTTATTTCTCTGCTCAATACTTATTTCAGGTGTTTCTTCGGAAACATCTTCATTCCATGCATTTTTTAATTCATCTATATTCATTGGTACTGATTTAAAGTTATGGTTGATTTGAGTTTAAGATATCTTTCAGTTTATTTTTGGCCCGGTTCATTCTTACTCTGGCATTCCCTTCAGAGATTCCCATCTGTTCTGCAATTTCTTTTCCTGAAAAGTCTTCCAGATAATAAAAGATAAAAGCTTTATCAATAGAGTTCAGCTGGCGGATCGCTTCGTACATCTGAACCAGTTTTTCTTCCTTTCCATAATCATAGTCATCCTGAATAACTTTGTATCCGGCAAAATCTTCATTAGAGATAAAACTTCTCCTCTTCTCGGATTTCAGAAAAATAATGGCCGTATTCAGGGCAATTCTGTAAAGCCAGGTAGAAAATTCACTTTGTCCTTTGAAGTTAGGATAGGCTTTCCAGATCTGGTAAGTGATTTCCTGAAAAAGATCATCACGGTCGTCTTTTTCGGACATGTACATTTTAGAAATCTTGAAAATGATTCCTTTATGCTTTTCTATTTTGTCTAAAAATTCCTGCTCTAATGAGTTCATATTTTCGGGCTCTATAGAGTTAGTTTTAATTGTAAAAAAATGTTACAGATATTTTTGAAAAGATAAAAAAAAACCCAACAGAAAATTTCCTGCAGGGCCCATTGTGTGTTTTTTTAGTTTTACTCCAATCTATGTTTCAGAAAAACACAGTCTTTGTACGAAATAATTTTAATCTATAAACCGACTCATGAACGGCTTATATTTTAAATTGAACAGTCAGTTAAAAATTTGAACAGTAACAGTCCGAATTTGGACACTAACATTGTATGTTTTTAATAGTTAGTAGAAAAAAAGCAAAAATGTTACACCATTTGGGGAAAAATCTTCATCAAAAAACCACAATTATCTTTTTAAAATTTCCTGTAAGCTTTGTGAACTCCTTGATACTGCCCCTTTCTGATCATTATAATTTTTATTGATGTTGTAAAAAAAATCCCGACAGAAAAAATTTCTTCGGGATTGTATCTTTATTTTTAAATGTATTATCACTTTTTCATTGACCAATCAATTCAGTCTGTCTAAGGCATTTTGAAGGGTGTGAATATCGATAAAATGAAGTTTTACGCCAATAATAATGAAAATTAATAGGACCAATGTCAGAAAAATAACGATAAAAATATACACGGAAACAAACCATATTACGGTATTCAGAATGTTCCCCTGAAGCCCGAATTTATTCATGAAGAATCTTTGAGAGCGCTCAAACCATGAATTTTTTCTCACTTTCTTAGGTTCTATTTCAAGGTCGTTCAGTTCATCTACCAAACGTACAACGTCTTCTATATATCGCCCATACATATAATAGATCCAGTATTTGATCACAAACCATACCAGCATCAGTGTAATCAGGAAACTGATCCCGAAAATCGCCAGATTATATTTCGCCTCAAAATGAAAGTTGATTTTGATAAGAGACAACAGAAAAGCCAACGGAATGTAGGCAATATAATAGGAAATGTAGATTTCTTTCGATATTAAAAGTTGTGTTTTAAGGTTGAACAGATCATAATTTGTATTGATGCTGCTGTTGCAAAGCATTTTGTAAAGCTTGAGAAAACGGGAATAAAAATAAATGATAGAAGCAAGCGTAAGTGCGACGACGAATGCCGATATGATAACAATATTCGAATCTCCGGAAGCAAAAGGAAATCCTATTAAAAGCATAGGCAGAGTAACAATCATAAGCCAGAATTCTGTCTGCATATTGATCTTCAGCATCCGCATCGGCGAATGAATTTCACGCTGTTTCTCCAGAGAGATCTCGGGCAGATCCTGCCTGGTATCTTTATCCCAAAGTTCTTTAAAATTTTCTAACTCCATTTGTTTTTACTTTAAATCTTGTCGCTTTTTTGTTTTTCGATGATCTGCTTCAGTTTTGTTTTTGCCCGATTCATTTTTACACGGGCATTCACTTCAGTGATTCCCAGCTGGCGGGCAATCTCTTTACCCGGAAAATCTTCCAAAAAGAAAAAAATAAGCGCTTTGTCTATAGGGCTGAGTTCATGAATAGCCTCATACATCAACTTCATATTTCTGTCATCTGCATCATTATAGGATTCATGTGGAACAACAAGATCTTCTATCCCCTGATTTTGTATAAAACTACGTTTTTTTTCACTACGCAAAAATACAATTGCCGTATTAAGTGCAGTGCGGTAGAGCCATGTGGAGAAGTCGCTTCTCCTCTGGAAATCACCGTATGATTTCCAGGCCTGATAAATGATCTCCTGATAAAGATCATTCTGATCATCCCGATCGTCCATATACATTTTAGAGATCTTGAAAATAACACCTTTGTGCTTTTCAATTTTCTCTAAAAATTCTTTTTCCATTAAAGACATGCTCAAACTCTACTCGTACAGCAGTATTTTTGCTAAAAATACTACAATTTTAACATAAAAACTAAAAACTCCACGTCTCAAAGTACAAAATCCTCAAAAAATAAAGAAATTTAATGAGGATTATTATTTTATGTTAAGTAGAACATCCCTAGAAAAGATAGTCGGTACTTAAAAAATTAGAGTCATGATCTCTAACGATTGTATTTAATAATTTTTTGTTGGAATCTGTCAGTTTCGCAGCCACCAGAGACCGGATGGAAAATGAACGGAGCGCATCAAAGACAGAAAGCGTTCCTTCCGCACTGTCTTTCCTTCCTGTAAACGGAAAAACATCTGGGCCTCGTTGTGCCTGACAATTGATATTCACACGGCTCACCAGATTCACGAACGGATCGATCAGCCTGGAAACTTCCTGCGGATCTTCGCTGAAAATACTTACCTGCATTCCATGGGACGCGTTAACCTGGTACTCAATTGGTTCTTCAATATCCTCAAACGGAACAACCGGAATCACCGGTCCAAACTGCTCTTCATGATAGAGTTTCATGTCACTATTTACCGGATAAACGACTGCAGGAAATACAAAAGATTCTTCTGTAAAACCTCCGTTTTCATTTAAAACCTTCGCTCCTTTAGCCAAAGCATCTTCAATACATTCTTTCAGATACGGTGGTTTATTCACTTCTGGAAGCGGCGTCACTTTTACATCTTTTTCCCACGGAAGGCCGGGTTTCAGAGCAGAAACAGCAGCACTTAATTTCTGGGTGAATTCTTCGGCAATTTCTTTCTGAACAAAGATCAGTTTCAATGCTGTACATCGCTGCCCGTTGAATGACAATGCTCCCAGAATACATTCGCTTACTGCTACATTCAGGTCGGCATTTTTAGTTACGATCGCTGCATTTTTAGCATCAAGACTCAGGATAGCGCGTAAACGGTTGACTTTAGGATGCAGTTTCTTCAGTCCATTAGCCACTTTACTGGACCCAATAAATGCCAGGACATTTACTTTTCCGCTTTCCATAATGGGAGTGATGATCTCAGAACCTTTGCCATAAAGCGTGTTTACAGTTCCTTTCGGGAAGGCTTCTTTGAAGGCACTCAGCAATGGATAATGAGCCAGAACCCCATGCTTTGGAAGCTTAAACAAAATCGTATTTCCCATGATCAATGCGGGAATCAATGTGGTGAAAATCTCATTCAAAGGATAATTAAACGGTCCCATGCTTAAAACAACGCCCAGCGGAGCTCTTCTGATCTGTGCGATAGTTCCTTCTGCTTCCTGGAAACGGGATGATTCTCTGTCAAGATCTTTCAGAGCATCTATGGTCTGGTTGATATAATCTACAGTCCTGTCAAATTCTTTGGTAGAATCTGCCAGGGTTTTCCCGATCTCCCACATTAACAGTTTAATCACAAGATCACGCTGCTCGATCATCAGATAAACAAATTTCTGCATACACTGAATACGTGCTTCCACAGACATGGTAGGCCATTCTCCGAGACCATTATCATAGGCCTTAACAGAAGCTTCAAGGACTTCCATCGCTTCTTTGGGGCTGATATTCGGGATACTTCCCAGCAATTTTCTCTCTAGACCGTTTTCAGTAGGAATGCAGACCGGCGAATAGATATTCTGAGTCTCTCCCTTCCATTCCACCAGCTCTCCATTGAGAAGATATACTTTCTGATGAATTTCCTGTACTTTAAATTCTTCCGGAATTTCGTTTTCGCTTTTAAAAATATCCTTAAATAACGGCTTATTGACTGAATCCATAAATTTTTATTTTTTGATAATGAGTGTCATTCTAAAATTATACAGAATAAAGGTAGACGTTAAAATTGGTACTAAAAACAGGAGGTTGATAGATTTGTTCTATTTGACGGGTGTTTGAATTAAAATTAATGTCGGATACTGAAAAAATGAATAATTTTACTAAAAATAAAATTTCATGTTTTCAAAATTAGCTTTCAGCACCTTATTGTTTTTCTCAGCATTTATTTTCGCTCAAAATACCAAAACAGCGAATACTGTTCTGATGGGAGGAAAACCGGTACATACTTATGCGAAACTTCCGGCGGTTAATAAAGCGGCTCCAAAGTTTACGCTTACAGACGTTACGATGAAGGATCAGACGCTTGATTCTTACAAGGGAAAATTTATGATTCTTAATATTTTTCCAAGTGTAGATACTGGTGTTTGCTCGGCTTCCGTACATCATTTCAATGAAGATGCAGCGAGTATTCCCAATACGGTTGTTCTTTGTATTTCTAAAGATCTACCCTTTGCCCAGAAAAGATTTTGTGGTGCAGAAGGAATTAAGAATGTCGTGATGCTTTCAGATTTCCGTTCAGATTTCGGAAAAACTTATGGCGTAGAAATTACAGATTCTGTGATGAAAGGTCTTTTAAGCAGAGCAGTTGTGGTGATTGATCCTTCAGGGAAAATCATTTATGAAGAGCAGGTTGCTGATATTTCACAGGAACCGAATTATGAAGCAGCGATTGCAGCTGTAAAAAAGTAAGCTTTTGCTTTTGGAATAATTTAAAACAGAGCTCCGGCGATCTTCGATCGCCGGAGCTCTGTTTTTTACGTAAGTAAGAAATCAGTCAGAAGGATGATCAAAATCAAGCATATATTCATTTTTTGAAAGTCTTTCCGTATATTTAAGAATTCCCCTTCACTAAAAAACTATAACTCCATTAAAGCTTCGGCCCGAATAAAACCAAAATCCATGAAAAATCTATTTTTAATCTTCCTCTTTTCAACAACATTATTTTTCTGTCAACATAAAAGCCTAACTCATCAAACAAGTGGCAAAAATTATACGGCAATAAATGACACGCTTACGAAACACTTACAACTGGATGGTAAGAAAGGAGCGATTATAGGATTTTCAGTTGCTGTAGTCAATGAAAAGGGCCTGATTTACGATAAAGGCTTCGGGTATACAGATATTGAACAAAAAAAAGCATATACCTCAGGAACCGTTCAAAATATAGCATCCATATCCAAAACACTCATTGGAATATCTTTACTTAAAGCGCAGGAATTAGGGAAACTCAATATCAATGATCCTATCAATAAATACCTACCCTTCAGGATCATCAATCCAAATTATCCTGATATCCCGATCTTAATCAAACATTTAGCCTATCATACCTCTTCAATTACCGATCTGGATGAAGTGTATGCAAAATCATATGTTTTAACCGAAAACAAGCATGCCGGTAATGAGGGGGTTTACGACTACTTCAATGCTCCCGAAAGCAATATCCCCTTATTAAATTTCATTCAAAACAGTCTTACTCCAAATGGAAAATGGTATACCAAAAACTCCTTTTTAAGCACGAAACCCGGAGAAAAGCGTGAATATTCCAATATAGCAGCCGCTCTTTGTGCATTGGTTATAGAATCTGCAACAGGACAGGATTACGGTTCTTTTACTCAGCAACACATCATAAAACCATTACAAATGAACAGTTCCGGCTGGTCATCAAAAGACATTGATGTCAATATGCGTTCCAGATTGTTTGCCAACAAAGACAAAATGATAGCCAATTATTCTCTTATAACCTATGCTGATGGTGGATTTCTGACATCGAGTCATGATCTGGGACTATTTTTATCAGAACTCATCAAAGGCTATGGAGGGAATGGAAAATTATTAAACAAAGAAAGTTATCAAAAACTCTTTGAAAAAAAGACATTTACAGATGAAGGAAAAAGTGAAAACTATGGAATTTTCATTGAATTCCGTGACGAGTTTTTAAAAATTAAAAATAATATGATTGGTCATAATGGTTCTGACCCGGGTGTATTCACTGCCATGTATTTTAATCCTGAAACTAAAATAGGGAAACTACTACTGGTGAACACAGATACCGATTTTACAGATCATGTATGGCCTGAAATTGAAGGCATATGGAAATCATTGTCGGAATACGAAAAGACCGTGAAGCAATCAAAGTAAACAAGTGAAAAATTATATTTATTTACTTTTTCATTTTCCGTTTAGTCGTAATCACTATAACTCCATTTTTGGCTTTGACCCCATAGATAGACTTTGCATCTTTGAGAATGTTCATCGTTTTTATCGTATTAGGATCGATCATATTGAGTTCTTCAAAACTGCTGACTTTTCCATCAATGACACATAAAGGTTTTTCAGTACTCTTCAGCGTTGAGGAAGCCCCTCCGATCATCATTTTCCGATGAGTAGTATCATCTTGTTGTACAGTAGGAGCTCCCTTACCAATCAAACCGCTTAACTTTGCCGGCATATCATTCCGTTGAGTATTCACTAAAAGATTCCCCGGTACTACTGTCGTTGAACCAAGCAGCATTTTTTGTTTTTTCTGGAGGATCACAACGTCTTTTATTTCGTCTGCTTTTAAGGTATCATGTACTTCATTTTGTTGTGCATGTACCGAAACAAATCCTCCTGTTGTCAACATAAAACCGACCGCAAACTTCGCAAATAATGAATTAATAAAAGAATAATTCAGATCTCTGTTAAGCTGCGATGCATTAAAATTTCCACAAATATCTTCTGAAGAGTGAGAAAAAATCTCTATGATTTCCTGATCAGAAGCAATGGTGAAATCCCGGACGGTTTTTGAACAAACGGAACAAAATCTTCCCTTCTCTTCGGGAGTCATAGCTTCCCAGTTTTCATGACATGGTTTTGGTATGATGATTTTCATAGTCTCTTTTTATATAGAGATGCGGGAATGATGAGAAAGGTTGGAAAGGTTATGTTGAAATAATCATATTGTTGGAAAATCGCTAAGGCGCAAGTTTTTTAATCAACATGTTTTAAGGCGCAAAGATTTTATCTCCGATAAAATTGAATACCGCCGTCATTGCGAGGAGCGCAGCGACGAAGCAATCTCATCATCCCCTTTGCTGAAATTTTTTGTTTTTCTTGTGCCTTAAGTCTCCATAAATTTTAAAAACCTTGGGTCTTTGCGGTTCTCCAACAAAAAGATTTAGACAAGTTCAGTAAAAACAAACAGCAAAGGGAAGCTTTTTGATTGTGGAAAACCGTAATTATTAATGATTTCAATTATTTACATTTGAAATATTATAATTGATTCTAAACTTATGCAGAGAACAACTTTACTATTAATTTTAGGATTTTTTTTACTTGCAAATTGTAAAAAATCCAATACTGATGCAAATAATAATTTAGATACATTAGTTTTAAATAATAATAATGAAATGGATTCATCAGAGATGTATGGATTTGATGATTCTAATTTAGAAAAGAAAATATATGAAATAAAGGGCGAAAATATTTTTCTTAGAGATGGCCCAGGAAAAAATTACGATAAGTTAGTAAACCAAAAAGCAACAGATGTTATTGGAGAAGCTCAATATTTGCAAGTTGATTATACTTGTACTATTTCTATTGAACAAGAAAAAAATAATTGGGCTAAAGTAAGAATTGTAGAGCCTTCTCATCTATCTGCAACGCATTCTGGGTGGATTCCATTAAAAAACATTATCAAAGATGGTAGTCAGACTCCTAGTGTAAATTTATCACAATTAAAATATGAGATAATTTCCACAACCGAAAATAATATAAGTAAAAACTATAATATCTATCTTGATATAAATAATTTATCTAAAAATGAAATATCAAGTTTCGTAAAACAATTTAGAGAAAAGAATTGCTCCGATTGCACAATAAGTATTTTTGACACAAAATCAATCAAGAATCTAATAGATGTGTATCCATTAAGTAAAAGTAAATATCTAACGTTTGCAGATCATTTTGTTGCCTGGTCTATATTTGATACTCCAAAATTAATTAGCTTTTATCCTTTTCAAGATTCAAAATATAAAGAATATGGTGGTAAAAACTTTAAGGAACAAAAAATGAAATGAAATAATCCTAAAGATATAATATCCATTTAAAAAAAGTGCATATCGAATTTTTAATCTAAAAGCCCTTAGATTATGGAAATAATTATATATGAGCTTAGGTTATATATATTGCTTTATAAATTAAAAAGAATGAAAAAAAAGTTGCTATATTAATTTTAGGGAATAGAAACTCTGGAAAATCAAATACATTCTATGAATTCTTTGGAAGAAAAATTAGAACCGGATTAAAAAAAAAATTTAAACAAACAAGATATTGAACTATTTGTTAAGAATTCATCTTTTGAAGAAATGTATCAAGAAATAAATGATGCCATTTTCGTAAGAAATTCATCGTTTGAAGAATCAGATGATGAGGTCGAGAATTTCTTTAATGAAAATAATTTATCTAAGATTGTTTTATGTGCTGTCCAGTATAAAGAGGAAGGACGTTCAACTATTCAGTATTTTAAAAATAAAGGTTATTATTTATATATACAATGGTTAAATTCAGGTTTTAAAGATGCAAAAGAATATAGTGATTTCTTAAATTTTAAAAGCAGATAAAAACATTTAAATGAAAAGAATTTTTATTTTCTCACTACTCAGTATGTTTTTTGGAATTTCCTATGGACAAAACGTTGATGAAATTTTAAATAAACGAAGTGTTAGAACAGATTCTTTGACATTAGAACTACAAAAATATAATATCCAAGATAATAAAGTTGAATATTTACAAAATGCTCGAAAGGTTTTAAAATCTGCTATTGACGATGTTTTAAAACTAGAAGATTTTAACAACAAAACAATGCAGAAAGTTCTTATGAAACCTCTCACAGAATATTATGATGCATTTAATGTTGAAAGAGATAAAAAGACCATAAACACTCTTCGTTATGGTTTTAAGAATAAGGAAGATTTTGTAAGTCACTATAAAGCTGCTGAAGCTTTATTGTTGAGTAAGTTAATCGATCTTCAATATCAAGCATTGATTGATGATGCTCAAAGAGTTATTGATGAAGTCAATATGTATATAAGTAGAAATTTGAAAAGATTAGGAATGACAATTGAAGAATATGAGAAGCTCGGTGAAAATGACAAAAAGCTGTTAGAAAAAAGCTTTAAATAAAACAAATCCGCACCATCATAAAACGAAAACCTGCCTCACAGCAGGTTTTATTATATCCGAAATCTATAATTTTCAAATTAATTCATTCTCAAATTCCCAAATTAAAAAAGCCCCTCATCCACAAAATTCGGCAACGTCACCTTCAAATTCGGTTCTGCTTCCATCGCTCTTTTAATCGCGAAAACAGCCCCTTCATTTCTGGCCCAGCTTCTTCTGGAAATTCCGTTGTTCACGTCCCAGAACAGCATAGATTTTAATCTTCTGTCTGCCTCTGAGCTTCCGTCCAGCAGCATTCCGAAACCTCCGTTGATTACTTCGCCCCAGCCTACTCCGCCACCGTTGTGGATGGATACCCAAGTTGCACCGCGGAAACTGTCACCGATTACGTTGTGAATCGCCATATCAGCGGTAAATCTTGAACCGTCGTAGATATTGGAAGTCTCTCTGTAAGGGGAATCCGTACCGGAAACATCGTGATGATCTCTTCCTAAAACTACTGGTCCGATTTCTCCGTTTTTGATCGCATTGTTGAATGCTTCAGCGATCTTCATTCTTCCTTCTGCGTCTGCATAAAGGATTCTCGCCTGAGAACCAACAACCAGTTTGTTTTCCTGAGCGCCTTTGATCCACTGGATATTATCTTTCATCTGCTGCTGAATCTCTTCGGGAGAATTTTTCACCATCTCTTCCAGTACAGCACATGCGATATTGTCGGTTTTCTGCAGATCTTCCGGTTTTCCGCTCGCACATACCCAACGGAACGGCCCGAAACCGTAATCAAAACACATAGGTCCCATAATATCCTGAACATAACTAGGATACTTGAATTCTCGTCCTAAAGTCGGATTTTCAGCCATTACATCAGCCCCGGCTCTTGAAGCTTCCAGTAAAAAGGCATTTCCATAGTCAAAGAAATAAGTTCCTTTCTGTGTATGTTTATTAATGGCAGCCGCGTGTCTTCTTAAGGTTTCCTGAACTTTTTCTTTGAATAATTCAGGTTCTTCAGCCATCATTCTGTTTGATTCCTCAAAGCTTTGTCCAGCCGGATAATAGCCACCCGCCCAAGGATTGTGAAGCGATGTCTGATCAGATCCGATATCTATTTTTAAATTTTTCTCGTCAAATTTCTCCCAAACCTCAACAATATTTCCAAGGTAAGCCAGAGAAACGGTTTCTTTATTTTCCTGAGCTTTTAGGATTCTTTCTACCAATTCATCCAGGTTTTCATGAATTTCGTTTACCCATTTCTGGTCGTGACGGATTTTGGTGATCTTCGGATTCACTTCAGCACATACCGTGATACAGCCTGCGATATTCCCTGCTTTTGGCTGCGCACCACTCATTCCTCCCAATCCTGAAGTTACAAAAAGTCCTCCTATTGGTTCTTTTTTGATTTTTCTGAATGCATTCAGAACCGTGATGGTGGTTCCGTGAACAATTCCCTGAGGACCAATGTACATATAACTTCCTGCGGTCATCTGGCCATATTGGGTAACTCCTAAAGCATTGAATTTCTCCCAATCATCCGGTTTGGAATAATTAGGAATCATCATTCCGTTTGTTACCACTACTCTCGGTGCATCTTTATGCGATGGAAAAAGGCCCATCGGATGGCCTGAATACATTGTTAAAGTCTGTTCATCCGTCATTTCAGACAGATACTTCATCGTCAGAAGATATTGTGCCCAGTTTGAAAATACAGCTCCGTTTCCTCCATACGTAATCAGTTCGTGAGGGTGCTGTGCCACTGCATAATCCAGATTGTTCTGGATCATCAGCATGATTGCTTTTGCCTGCTCAGATTTTCCGGGATAATCCGCAATTGATCTTGCCTTCATTTCATAATCCGGACGGAAACGGTACATATAAATTCTCCCGTATTTATCCAGTTCTTCCCTAAATTCAGGTAAAAGCTCCGCATGAAATTGAGGTTCGAAATAACGCAAAGCATTCTTCAGAGCGAGTTTTTTCTCTTCTTCTCCTAAAATTTCTTTACGCTTCGGTGCATGATTGATATTGGTTTCGTATGGTTTAGGCTGTGGCAGCTGATTCGGGATCCCCTGCTGTATCTGTTCTTGAAATGTCATATTGCTATCTAGTTCAATGTTTAGAATTCAACTTTTTGAAGTTTTAAAGATATTCAAATTAGAAAATATAGGCAAGGGAATTTGCTGATGTGTTGATGAGTTGATGTGACAATGCGATGATTTGTTGATGTGATGATGTGGCGATGTGAGGATTTGATGATGTGGGAATTCTTTGATATGATGATTCGATACTTTTGAAAAATTGTTTTACGATCGGTATTTTTAATCATTATTCTTTACGAGAAGCCAACCCTTATATGTTTTGCCGTCCGGAAGAGTGATGACATACCAGTACGTAGCCGTAGGAATTGCTCTTCCTGCTATGGTTCCGTCCCAGATGATTTGGGTGTTTGTATTTTGTTCAAACATCAGAGCCTGATAGCGGTCAAATACCTTCACATTGGTCATTTTTCCTCCAAAAATCTGAAGATTTTTCACCACCCAAGTGTCATTGCGACCGTCCCCGTTAGGTGTAATTGCATTGGTAATATTTAAAATCAGTTCTTCCCGTTTTACAATACAGTCCTCATTTTCATATTTCACATAAAAAGTGATAATCTCTTTGGGTAAACTATAGAAAATATTACTCGCCTGCCATGTCATCCCATCTATAGAATACAGGATTGTTTTTGTGCCGGTTGCGAAAACCGTACAATTAACTCCACTGATATCAATCCTTTGAATAACGGGAACATCAAAATACTTTAATTCCATGGTCCCCGTATAGGAACAACCATTGTCAGAAGTCACTGTAAGGCTATAGTTTCCAATGACTTTAATACCTGTAACGGTGGCCGTTGTTGAAATTACATTTCCATTAGGATCCTTCCACAAGTAACTAATGATAGTATATCCCTGAATATTCGCAGTATAGGTAAGTGAACCGTCAGGACAGATATATTGTGTTGGGAGTGTGAAAAAAGGAGTCTTTTTGAGAGCCAGTTTAATTTCTACTTTTACAGAACAATAACCGGGAGCTTTCACTTTTACATAGATGATATTGGGTCCTGTATTTTGATTAAATGAGTAAGCGGAAGGATTGGCAATAGCATTTGTATTGGCATTAAGATCAGCTAACGAAGAATAGTAGGTGAACGTTACGTTTCCACCGGTATACATCTGCTGTTCAAATTGTGTTAAATTCACATTCTCAATACCATCATTTCCTGTGTCACACACATTATTGAGCTGGAACGGTCCCGGATTCTGAAGCGTCAATTGAGTTCCGAATACAAAATTAATTGTCGCAATATCATCACAGTCTGGTATATTCTGGATTTTCACCCAGATCTGTGTGGGAAAAGGCTGAGCACTATAGTTGGATGGATTCGCAATGGGGTTCACACCGTTTTGCGCATCCTGTTGGGTCAGATAAAAAATGAATGTATTGGCCGCATTGGGAGTATTCACCATTGAATCCGTGAAATTCAATAAATTAACTTCATAACTGCCATCTAAATTTTCATCACAGACACTGATGGTGGAATTGATCGCTTTAGGAGGAAAATAGGTATTCAACTGAATTGAAGCAACAGAATAACAACCTGTGGTATTGGATTGAAATCTGGCCCATACAATCAATGTAGAAATATTCGTTGTGATGCTATTCCCGATCTGGCTGGCTGGATTCCCTATATTGGCTTCTGCGGCCGTAAGATAATAGGATATCGTCATATTGGAAAGGGGCTGGGTATTCTGGGCCGGAATGAATAACTGGCTAACAGCATCACTCACCTGGAATGTTTCATTCAGGTCAAAGTTTTTATCACAGGTATTCAAAACTGCATTATTCAAAACAATAGGCGCCAGAAAGGTCATTTGTATATTCAACTGAGCTACGGAAAAACATTCGCTGTTACTCAATTCAACCTTTACATAAACCGTTGCATTCCCGGTAACCAAAAACTGTCCCGGATTACTGATCTGATTGGAAAAAGTATGCGTTACACTGTCATAATTCATGAAATAAGTAAACGTGGCATTTGATCCGTTATAGATCTGAGGCTGGGCCAGCATTAAATTATACATTTCTGATCCGTCATTATTATTATCACAGATATTTTTGACCATAATATTAACCGGCGAATTGACCCCCGGGTTTGAAGTAAGGCTTATATTCACAGGATAAATCTGATGACAATTGTGTGAAGTGATTTTCACGAAAATCTGTTGGTTTCCGGTCACTGTAAGATTGGTTATGGCATTGACACCATTTTGTGCGTCAGCAAGGGTAAGATAAAACGCAGTTGCTGCATTCTGATTTCCTATAATCGCCCCCGAATACTGAGCCAGCTGTATATTTTCGGTACCGTCATTATTATAATCACAAACTTTAAAATCAGATTTAACGATGGCAGGATGGACCAAATGAACCGTAATAGCTTTTATCGTATAGCAAAGATCAGACTGTTCAAAGCGGACATAATAGGTTTTTATAACAAGATCTCCATCCGTTGTAATGATCTGATTCGGGTTAATCAGGTTGACACCGGCTGTTGCACTTGCAAAATCATCATAAAATTCGATTACCGGAACCGTGACAGGAGAAACCAGCATCCCAGCCGATAACACGGAAAGATTGACCGTGATATCATCTGTTCCGTTAAAACAAATGTACTCACTTTTTTCATTAACGATTATTTCTGTAAAAGTAACGTTCAAATTAACAGGAACAACGGCAAAACATCCGTTCGGAATCTGTACCCTTATAAAAATTTGGTATATCCCTTCCCGGATTGTTCCTAAAGGTGTTCCCGTACCGGCTACGGCCGCGTCATACGTTTCATATGCGGTAAAAACAGCACCCGGCTGAGCGGTTATAAGAGGACCTATATTGACAGCATAGTCGAAAAGTTCACTATTATCTGCATTGATATCACAAATTGTATAGGAAAAATTGATGGGTGAATTAATATTAACTCCGGGCTTAAACTGAAAGCGTACCGGTCCTAAAACATAGACACAGCTTGCCTCCTGCAATCTTACCCAGAGTGTGGTATTTACGGTTATATTGGCGGTAGTAACTGCATTGGTATTATTCTGGGCATCAGCCTGTGTAGGATGATAAGAGATGCCTGTAGTTCCCGCCGGGAAAAGTTCAGGGGTCAATAATGAGAGCGCATAGTTCGGCTCCACATTGTCATTATTGGTATCACAAATCTCTACGGTTGTTTTCAGTAAACTTTTGGTGAGAAAGTTCAGAGTGAGTACAGAAGTTCTGTAACACCCGGGAACAGCAGGATTTTGAACCCTTACATACAACACCGTATTGGCGGTTAGGGTGTAAGAAGCCGGCAAAGCGTTCACTCCATTTTGTGCATCCTGTAATGTTGAATGGAAACTAAAATTAAAATTAGCAGGATTTTGAGAGGTAAGATTGGCCTGAAAACTATTTAAATTAACCGAAACTGAGCCATTTGCACAGAAATTCTGGGTAAAATTATTGGCGACAGGATAGGTCGGATCAAAAGTTACTCCAAAATCATCCGTTAAAGTAAGGGCACTGCTTCCGCAAATCGTAAAGGTAACGTTCGCTGTATAGGTTTCATTCTGAGTGGGACAAAGGGTTGTCTGAATACCCGTTCCAACATTCTGACCCTGGGAATTGGTCCATTGTACTTCAGGAACGATGGTATTTCCCTGCGGATTGAACCTCCACCCTTCCTGCGAAGCCTGCCAAACCCCTGTATTTCTTGTGGCAGGGGAATATCCTGCTGTTCCGTCTGCATTGATCACCCCGATGAGTGCATTTTCAAATTTCCTCGTGGGACAAGGGGTAAGTTTTTTATCCACGAACACTTCAATCATATTGGTTGTTTCGTGTAAAACGATCTGTGAGGAGGAAACATCCGTACAACCGGCTACTCTGCCTTCATAAAAATTGATTATAAATTTCCTGTAAGGTGCAGCACCAATCGTTGAATAATAAATTTCTGAAGAATCTCCGGAAGAGAAAACCATATCATGGTATACCCCAAAAATAGAATTTTTGGAAAGGCCGGAATTAGGATTCTGCCACTGAACATTTGGGTAATTGATATTCCCTAGCTGAGCAGTATCAAAAGTAATCATCCCGTTAGAACCTACCACAAGGGCATCAAAATATTGATTAAAAAAGCAAAATTTAAAAGGAATATCCAGCTTCACAGCAAACAGGTCATCATAATTGGCATTAAGGGCAGTTCCCTGATTCATAGCAACAGGAGGGCTGTAAGCCGTTGGATTGACTTCATAGCTGGTGGTTTGTTTCAGTACAGGGTATTCTACATGAAGAGACAGGCAGCCATTGGCATCAAGATTATTATTACAAGTTACATTAAAACTTTCATTTCCCGCTGCATCCTTCACCTTTACGTTGACAGGAGATTGAGAAAAAACGGAAACCACAATAAAAAACAATAATAAATGTATAAATTTCACCATCCCTATGAAAATTAAAAAAAATTAATTATAATATTATGGTAAAGCTATCAATTTGTTAAATTACATTCATCACATTAATCAAGGGGTTACTCCCCGGTTAACACAAATAAAAAATAATCAACTGTAATACAATTGATTATAATATAAAAGTTAACAAAAAAAATTGCACTGATGAAGTACTACTTTGGTACTACCGCATTACGTCATCATTTTCTTCTTCGTGGTCATCTTCATTATCGCTGCGGCTCCAGTAATTGTTTTCTTCATCTTCAGATCCTATTTCTTCCATATCGTCGTCATCTTCAGTTCCCGGAATATCAAGTCCTTTATCTAATTTATCATCGTCCTCTTCACTCAGAATGGGGTTTCCATCGCCGTCAAGCGGAATATGTTTTTCTTTATTGAATATATCTTCACTGGGATTGTAATCCATCTCTTCCAGCTTTCTGTTCTGTTCGTTGGTATTATCTTCTGGTGTCATAATATGAGTATTTGATGTTGAGTAGTATAGAACAAAAACGGTTCCAACCTTCCTGTTTGTTGTAGGAGATTTGTACAAAAACTTAAAACCAGCAGAACGTGTAACAAAATAGGTCTGTATGAGCTTCTTTATATGCCTTGAAACAGATAATTTAATATTTCGATTTCAACACCCCAACCGTTTTTCATCATAAAAAAATCTGAAAGATAGCTCTCTCCAACTTTATTACTTATTATTCATTACTTATTCTTCATCCTGTATACACTTCCGGATTGGCACAATAAGGTATTTTCTCTCCTTTAGAAAAAGCGATGATATTTTCAGCGGCTATTTTTGCCATTCCGGTCCTCGCCTCAATAGTAGCAGAACCGATATGCGGCAGTACACAGACATTTGAAAGTTCTAAAAGCGGGCTTTCTTTAGACATCGGTTCAGGATGGGTAACGTCTAAACCGGCTCCCCAGATTTGTTTTGAAATCAGCGCTTCATATAGGTCTTTCTCATTCTGGAAACCGCCTCTTGCCGTATTGATGAAAATCGCGTTGTCTTTCATTTTTGCAAAAACCGGAGCATTAAAAAGGTCTTTCTGTTCAGTAGTGAAGTTCGCATGAATACTGAGAACGTCGGATTGTGCAACCAGTTCCTCGAAAGAAACGTAGGTGGCATTTAATTCTTTTTCCGCTTCTTCATTTTGATTACGGTTGTGATAAATAATATTCATATCAAAAGCCGCTCCTGACTTTTTAGCCATTTCAAAACCTATTCTTCCCAAACCAAATATTCCCAGAGTTTTACCATACAACTCCTGTCCTAAAGCATGCAATGGATCAAAGTCGCCCCAGTTGCCCTCTTTTACTTTCTGAAAATTATAACTTGCTCTTCTTGCTACCGACTGCATCAACAGAAAAGCGACATCTGAAGTGGCTTTACTGAGTACATCAGGGGTATTTCCCACAGGGATATTTCTACGGTTCGCCTCTTTAATATCCACATGATCGAAACCTACAGAATATAAAGCGATTGTTTTTATATTGGGACATTGATCAAAAAAATCTTTGTCGTATTTAAATTCCCCACCTATGCTTAAAATAGCATCGTGATTCTGACAATAGATCAACCATTCTTCGTGAGACAGATTTTCGTGTTCCGGGATAAAAACTTCCAATCCGGCTTCCTTCAGCATATTAATTCCCGTTTCCGGAATTCTTCTGTTTACAAATACTTTCATTATTTATTTCGATTTAGTTTTCGTGTAGTCCAACAAAAAACCTCACTCCTTTTACAAGTGAGGTTCTTTTAACTTTTTGTATTAAAAATTACTGATGTTCATTTTTATTTTTATCCCAGGTTTCTGAAGCCATCTCCTGAATTTCTTCCCAAACATCTTTTGTAGATTTCTGTGTATGAGCCATAAATCACTGTCTGGTTGCTTCCTGATTCTTTGTTTTCATATCATTCAAATAATCCTTCACCTGCTTCCCATAGCTTTCTACATGATATCCGGGATTATTATGCAGGTTTTTCTGAATATTGCTAAAGTCATGGGATGCTTTAAATCTATTCGTGTCCATAATAATACAATTTAAGTGATTAGGTTTTCTAGTGAATCCAATTACTATTCCGAAGCGGTCTTAATGTTTATTAAAATGTGAGATTTTTTTTAAACCACAAACGGCACAAAAGTTTTCTAAGACTTTAGTAAATTTTAAGCTTAATGATTCATGCAAAAGAAGCTCACATAAGTTCCGGAAAAAATCAAAGATTTTTATCCAGAATAATATTCATGAAAATCTGTATCATCTGTGAAATCGGAAAATTATAAATCTTAAGATTTGAATCGGAAACGGATGATATCTTTACATTGTATTCCTTTGATAAGTGAAACGCCTTTGTTTATCTTAAAATATGATCATTTCAAAATTGCTTTGTCTACCCTTGTGATAAACTCTGAATCATCTATGTGATCTGTAAAATCTGCAGGAGAAAAACAACAACCACAAAAGGCACAAAAGTTTAATTTTAAACACTTCAGGTCACTTTAGTTTCAAAAGATTATCGTCTTGAAATAATTAAGATCACATAAATAGAAAATCAAAGATATTCAAAGAAAACTTAAGTGTACTTTATATACACAATGTATCTAATCTTTAAATAACTAAAGTGTTAAAAAAACTTTTGTGACTTTTGTGGTAAAATTTACATTAATGATTGGTATCTCCCAACATAGGAACAAATTTGTAAGCCCCAAATTCTTCTTTTTCGAACTGAGTGGGAGCTGTTTTTGTAAATCTGTACAGGATCTGTTCATCAGTAGGACCTAATGGAATCACCATTTTTCCGCCAATATTCAGTTGTTTCAATAATTCTGTAGGCAACACGGAGGCACCACAGGTCACAATGATTTTATCAAAAGGGGCAAAGGTAGGAAGTCCGGCAAAACCATCTCCGAAACTCTGAAATTTTGGACTTAAATGCAGCTCACGGAACTTCTTCTTTGAAAAATCAAAAAGATCTTTCTGTCTTTCCACTGTGTATACCAATGCTTTCATAGCTATTAGAACAGCGGTCTGATATCCACAACCGGTTCCGATTTCCAGCACTTTTTCTCCCGGCTTCACCTGCAGCAGCTCAGACTGCTCCGCAACGGTTGAAGGATGGGAAATAGTCTGGTGTGACAAAATAGGAAATGCCCGGTCTTCATAGGCGAAATCCTCAAAAATGCTCTCGATAAAAAGGTGTCTCGGAACTTCACTCATTGCCGAAAGTACATTCTCATCCGATATCCCGATCTTATGTCTTAAATATTCAACTAAGATTTTTCTTTTTCCTTTATGTACAAACGAATCATGCATCATTAGTAAGATAGTAGTTATTAGGTTACGTGTAGTAGTTTCTACAAAAGTAAAAAAACTATCAATACTTATCAACCTAAATACAACAACGTATTTCCTAATACCTAAAATTCTTATCTTTACCAAAATAAAAAATCTATGTTAAAAGCAGGTTTGGTAGGTGCCGGACATCTGGGAAAGATCCATTTAAAACTTCTTAACCAGTCAGATAAGTACGAGCTGGTAGGTTTCCACGATAAAGACACTGAAAACGGAAAAAAAATAGAAGCTGAATTCGGGTATAAATATTTTGAAAATTTTGATGACCTTCTTGAGCAGATCGATATGCTGGATATTGTGACGCCTACAGTCTATCATTATGATTATGCTTTAAAAGCAATTGAGAAAAAGCTTCATTTTTTCATTGAAAAACCGGTGACCCAAACGCTTGAGCAGGCAGAAGAAATCCTTCACAAATGTCAGGAAAACGGCATCAAGGCGCAGGTAGGACATGTTGAAAGATATAACCCTGCTTTTATTGCCACTAAAGAATATATCAATAATCCGATGTTTATTGAAATCCACAGACTGGCAGAATTCAACCCGAGAGGAACAGATGTTTCTGTTGTTTTGGACTTAATGATTCACGATCTGGATATCCTGTTAAGCATGGCGAAATCAAAGGTTAAAAATATTCATGCAAGTGGTGTCTGTGTAGTGAGCAAAACTCCGGATATTGCGAATGCAAGAATAGAGTTTGAAAACGGCTGTGTAGCGAACCTTACCACATCCAGGATTTCAATGAAAGCGATGAGAAAAAGCCGTTTCTTCCAGAAAGATGCGTACATCTCTGTAGATTTCCTGGAGAAAAAAGCAGAAGTGATCAGGATGAAAGATGCTCCCGAAAACCCTACTCCTTTTGATATGATCATTGAAAATGCAGATGGAGAAAAGAACCAGATTTTGTTTGAATATCCGGATATTCAGCCTAATAATGCTATTCTTGATGAATTAAATTCTTTTGCAGATGCTATTACCGATGGTAAAAATGTAGAAGTTTCTCTGGAAGACGGAACGGAGGCTTTAAAAGTTGCTCTTGAAATTATAAAACTGATTTCTTAAAAAGATCTCACCATCATATTGTAGCAGGCTGTCGTTGTATATATGGCAGCCTGCTTTATTTTTAGCTTGCTATTTTTACATGGATTGATTTTATTTGCAATTCCATGAAAATAATATGGTTTCGTTACATAATTTTAATCTTTGTTCTGGATTTTTTAAATATATTTGTCTTTCTTAAAATAATTATTCTACAATTCTCTCCAATAATTTAAATACATAAATCCCTATGAAAAGAGCCATCATATTATCCACCTTATCATTGTCTCAATTTGGGACATCTCAATTGTTAAAAACTGAAGGACAGAAAATAATTAATGACAAAGGTGAAAACATTCAGTTGCGTGGTTTGGGCCTCGGAGGATGGATGCTTCAGGAAGGTTATATGCTGAAAACGGCTGATTTTGCCGGTCCTCAGTATAAGATCAAGGAAAAGATCTCTGAATTAATTGGTGAAGACGGAATGAAGAAATTCTATAAAGCTTATCTTAAAAACGGTATTACCAGACAGGATATTGATTTTCTTGCTAAAGCAGGCTTCAATTCTATAAGATTGCCGATGCATTATGACCTGTACACGCTTCCGATCGAAAAAGAACCGGTAAAAGGGCAAAATACATGGTTGGAAGAAGGCTTTACAATGACGGATGATCTTCTGAAATGGTGTGCGGCCAATAAAATATATCTGATCCTGGATCTCCATGCAGCACCGGGAGGACAGGGAAATGACGTCAATATTTCAGACAATGATAAAACAAAACCTTCACTTTGGGAAAACACTGAAAACCAGGCAAAAACAATTGCTCTATGGAAAAAGCTTGCCGAACGGTATAAGGATGAGCCCTGGATCGGAGGTTACGACCTGATTAACGAACCGAATATTAATTTCACAGGGAAAAATCCGAACGGTACTGATGAAATGTCCAATGCTCCACTCTGGAAACTTCAGAAAGAGATTACAGCTGCCATCCGTGAGACCGATAAAAAGCACATCATATTTATTGAAGGAAACGGTTGGGGAAATAACTACAACGGATTGATCCCGCTTTGGGACAACAATATAGTTTTCAGTTTTCATAAATACTGGAATTACAACAATGACGAAACCATCCAGTCTATCCTTGAACTCAGAAAAAAACATAACATTCCAATCTGGTTGGGAGAAACCGGAGAGAATTCCAACGTGTGGTTTACGGAGCTGATCCAGCTTCTGGACAAACATAATATCGGTTATGCATTCTGGCCCATGAAAAAGATCGATAATATTGCAGGAATCACCAATGTTAAGATCACTCCTGAATATGAAAAACTTCTGAATTATTGGAAAAACGGAGGTGAAAAACCTTCTAAAGATTTTGCAACAAAAGCATTGATGCAGATTGCAGAAAATTACAAATTCAGTAATGTAGAGATCAAAAATGATGTTATTGATGCCATGTTCAGACAGGTAACGGATGACACCACAAAACCGTTCAAAAACCATCAGGTTCCCGGAAGAATATTTGCATCCGAATATGATTTGGGAAGAATGGGCTCTGCTTATCTTGATCATGATTTTGTCAACCTTTGGGTCAGCGATCCCAAGAAAAGATCTGAATGGAATTCCGGACAGCAGATGAGAAATGACGGTGTGGACATTTATCTTTGTCATGATGCTATTACCAATCAATATTATGTAGGAAAAACGGAAGCGGGAGAATGGCTTCAGTATACTGTCACTGTCAAATCTGACAAAAACTATACGCTCAGTATCCGGTACGCAGGTAGCAATGATACCGACATTAAGCTTGAAGATGCTTCAGGAAAACAGTTAGCTACTGTTTCACTGCCGTCTACCGGTGGAGAGGAAAACTGGAAAACAGTATCCGTTAAAAACGTCCCGCTGAAGAAAGGAACAAACAAAATCAGGCTACGCTTTGAAGGCAGCGGTTCGAATCTGAATTATTTTGAAATACAGTAATAATTATCTTAAATTGCAGATCCCTTTTAGCGTCTAAAAGGGATCTTCTTTTAAGCTGTATATTATGAAAAAAATAGGACTTTTCTTTCTTCTGATCACGTCACTGGCAACGGCTCAGAAATCTGTTTTGGAACAAAAAATAAATGCTATTACAGCAGGTAAAAAAGCAACCGTTGGAGTTTCAGTTCTTGGGTTCGAAAATAATTTCAAATACAGCAAAAACGGGGAAAAACCGCTTCCCACTTTAAGCGTATTCAAATTTCATATTGCCTGTGCAGTACTGGATCTTGTCGATCAGGGAAAGCTGTCTCTGGATCAGAAGCTTTTCTTCAAAAAAGAAGATATGCTGGAAAATACCTGGTCGCCGATCCGTGATAAATATCCTGATGCCAATATTTCTCTGCCTTTGGGTGAAGTCTTGGATTACACCGTTGCATTAAGTGATAACAATGGCTGTGACGTTTTACTTAAACTTATCGGAGGACCGCAGACTGTTCAGAAGTTTATGGATTCGAAAGGAGTAAAAGGCTTCCAGATCAGGCACAACGAAGCTGAGATGCATAAAAGCTGGAAGGCTTTATATGAGAATTACAGTACACCTAATTCTGCGATTCAAGTTCTCAAAAAATTCTATGATGGAAAACTTCTTACCAAAAAGTCAACAGATTATCTCATGAAGATTATGATCGGAACCAAAACCGGTACGAATAAAATTGTTGAACAGCTTCCCAAAAACACGCCAGTAGCCCACAAAACCGGTTCTTCAGGGAAAAATGACAACGGACTTACCATCGCAGAAAATGACATGGGAATCATCACCCTTCCGAACGGAAATCATTACGCAATTGCCGTATTTGTAAACGATTCCATGGAAACAGATGCTGTGAACTGTAAAATGGTTTCAGACATTTCTAAGGCGGTCTGGGATGATTTTAATAAGTAAAATATTAAGCTTATTTTTAAAGCTGAAAAAGCGATAGAATATCATTTCTTCAACCCGGAAAACCATTGATATGAAAAAAATAGGATTAATAACATTTTTGTTCTGTTCTGCGTTCCTTTTTTCGCAAAAGAACATGAACTATGTACGTATAAGCTATGGCAGTATCTGCTGTGGAACACCTTCCACAAAGCCAGTGACGGATTATCTGAAAAAGTTTGAGAAAAATAATCGACTGAGCACTTTTGAAATCTTTAAACAGGGCGGCCTGGGAAGAGAAGGTGAATTTAATTTATACATCGGAACAGATAAACTGGGTAAAAAGCAGAAAACAGCTTTTGCAAAAGGCCTTCAGTCTGTTATTACTTCCCAAAACAAAACCAGAAAACAGGACAGTGACGGTACAGTGGATTTCGATCCGGCAGTGACTGTTTATAAATCTGACCTGACGGACATTAAAAATTTAACTATCTATAAAAAATAAAAGAAAAAAATGATCAAAAACATTGTAGTTATTGGAGCTGGAACCATGGGGAACGGTATTGCGCATACTTTTGCACAAAGCGGATTCAAAGTAAATCTGGTAGATGTATCTCAGGATGCACTGGACAGAGGACTGAAAACAATTACAACGAACCTTGACAGAATAATTGCAAAGGGAAACCTTACGGAAGAGCAAAAAGCTGAAACACTGGGAAACATCAGCACTTTTACACAACTTAAGGATGCTGCGGGAAATGCAGACCTTATCGTAGAAGCGGCTACTGAAAATCAGGATCTGAAACTGAAGATCTTCGGACAAATGGATGAGCTGGCACCTGCGAACTGTATCCTGGCGACCAATACTTCTTCTATTTCCATCACAAAGATCGCTGCGGCTACCAAAAGAGCTGATAAAGTGATCGGGATGCATTTTATGAACCCGGTTCCTATCATGAAACTGGTAGAAATTATCAAAGGATATTCTACATCTAAAGAGACTTTTGATGTGATTTATGACATGAGCAAGACTTTGGGGAAGGTTCCTGTAGAAGTGAACGACTATCCCGGTTTCGTAGCAAACAGAATTCTTATGCCGATGATCAACGAATCTATTGAAACGCTTTATAACGGAGTGGCTGGCGTAGAAGAAATCGATACGGTAATGAAGCTTGGAATGGCTCATCCTATGGGTCCTCTTCAACTGGCTGATTTTATCGGTCTTGACATCTGTCTTGCGATTCTTAATGTGATGTATGACGGTTTCAAAAATCCTAAATATGCTCCGAATCCGCTTCTTGTGAACATGGTAATGGCAGGAAAACTGGGGGTGAAGTCCGGTGAAGGTTTCTATGATTATTCTGAAAGCAAAAAAGCTGAAAAAGTTTCAAAAATGTTTTTGAAATAACTGAATGAAATTAAAGGAAAGAAATATTCAGATAGCAATGGTCATCGTTACAGTAATGATGACCATTCTTCGTTTTATGCTCAATGAAAAAGGAAGAATAAATCCCGATTCTATCCGGTTTATGAGATTTGCGCATGTTCTCCCGACCATTGATAACACAACCACTCCGATGGGCTATCCCGTTGGCATCAGGTTGTTTACTTTTCTGGGGTTCGATGAATTCTGGGGAAGTAAAGCGCTGGGCATTGCTGCTTATCTTTTTATTGTTTATTTCTGCTGGAAAAAAGATTTTTATAAACGCGAGGCTATTGCTGTAGGCGGATTGTTCAGCTTTGTTTCACTGTTTGCCTATACGATGAGCGAAGCCCTTATTCTTCCTTTTGTATTTTTATTTCTGTACACTGCCTCGCAGATCATTACAGGAAAACTTGAAAAAGGAAAGGCTGTTTTTTATCTTTCCCTTTCGTTAATTGCGCTTTATAATATCAGATACAGTGCCTTATTTTTTATCGGAGGGACAGGTCTTTATGGGTTGTTATTTTTGAGGAAAAAATATTCATCTGTATTCATTACTTCCGGTATTATAGGACTCTTGTTTGTTGGGGCTTATAAGCTTTTATTTATTGATTATTTTAATGAAAATTATGTCCAACAGGCTTTATCCGTAGGCATCCACCCTAGTTCGCAGCTGTTGACAGAATTGATGCAGGGACTAGCCACTTCATTGAATCCATTCATTCATATTGCAGATCCCCGCGGAGGTTTCGTCAATTATGGGATTTATGGCATTGGTGTCCTGAATATTCTCCTGATGATTTACCTTTTTGTAAGAAATAAACTGTCAGAAACTGAATGGTTCTTTACGGTCATCAGTATTTCCGGTATCTTATGCTCTTATTTTATCCAGTATTTTTATTCTGTGAATCCTATTGATTATAGAATTATAGGGCCTTTTACCATTCCGGTATGGCTGATTTATTTTAACCGTCTGTTCAGGATTTTCAACCTTAAAACCTATGCGATTACCGCATTGAGCTTATTGTCCGGGCTGGCCTTCACCTGGCTGTCTAAAGGAAACTACCTTGAAAACAGAAAAGCTGTGTCCGATTTTTTAAAAAGTGAGAAACTGGACAAAGTTCCTATACAGTTTTATGTTTTAAAGGAAGAGAGTCTGGAAAAAATACAGGTTGCAGAACTTTTAAGTACGGTAAATTCAGATATTACCCTTACGTTCAAGCCTGAAGATACGCTCCGCAGAACCACACTTACAAGGTATAAAGTTTTGCAAAAAATTAAAATCGACAAGAACAAATATCAATAATTTTATTATCTTTGATTAAAGTTAAAATATTTAAAAAATGAAATTACCAAAGTTTTTATTAGCAGACAATTCGGAATTTCCTGAAGATTTATTCGTAGTTCACACAGAATATCCAAGATTCATCTTAAACGTTGAGGAAGAAGAAGTTGAGTGGCTAGATGATTTGGAAGGTGACGATGAAGAAACTATGGCAGACGAAGCTACAAAAGTAGTAGAGGCTGCGTTCAAATGGTGTGATGAAGAGTTGGCTAAGTACGACGAAGAAGAGGAAGAATAATAACGACCTAAACATAAAAAAAGGAACTCAAATTGAGTTCCTTTTTTATTTTATTCAGCTTTGTTGAATTTCAACAGGAGAAGATTGTCTTTATAAAGCTCCAGTGTAGTTCCGGAAATCACATATTTGTTGGCCTTCCCTACCATATCCATAAAGTTTTGCTCAATGCTCATATTGTTGCACATCATTTTGGTAGATCCCATCTGTCCTGCAGAGAAATCACCGGTAGAAGGATCTATTTTAGCTGTTCCGAAATAGTTGTTGCATCCGCCGTTTCCATTGATTTTTTCCCCTTCAATATTCAGGGTCGGAACCTTACCTTTCACGTTATCTGCCAACGTCCATTTTGTATTCGCCAATGCAGGCTGAGCCTTTCCTACTTTAGATGCAGAAGCGCTGGACATGGTACCACACGACGCCAGAATAGCAGCCGCACCTATACTTAAAAAAAGATTTTTCATTTTTTTCTTTTTGAATTACTCAAATTTAAGGAAATTATATTATTTAAACGGGATGCAGGGGATTTTATTACTTTTTAAGACTTCTATTTTAGAATTAGTTTTAATCACCCATGCGGCTAAAATTCTCACGATAACTTAGATCACGTTCTTTATTTTTTGGCTAAAGCCAATTGATTGGGGGCGTTCTTTTAAAACGGGCTAAAGCCCGTTTCTATTGAATATTGATCTGGAATCCGGGAGATTAGGATTTCCTTTTTCTCGCGCAGATCTTGCTGGTGAAGTCGGTTTTCTTTTTTTATATCAGAAATTATCATTACTATAGTTGTTTGCATAATCTCTTCAATCTGCGAGAAACAAAAACTGTTCTTTATTTTGGCTAAAGCCATTTTAGAATTGGGATCATTTGAAAGCGGGCTAAAGCCCACTCCTATTGAATGATTATTGGAAATGACTTTTATTCTCTCGCAGATCCAGCCAATTGAACAGATTTTTATTAACCATTCTAAATCTGCCTGATCTGTTTAATCTGCGCGAAATAGGACACAAAAAAACGGGCTAAAGCCCGTTTTAATAGTATATTTTAATCTGAATTAAGATCTTAGTTCTGCATTGTATTCTTTCTGGAAAGCTTTGATCAGAGAATCCATAACTTCGGAGATTTCTTTCTCTTCCAATGTTTTCTCTTCATTCAGAAGCTCAAAGCTCATTGCGTAGGACTTTTTACCTTCCGGAAGGTTTTTCCCTTCATAAACGTCGAATAAATTGATGCCTTTAATGAAAGGAGATTTATTCTTTTTCGCCGTCTGATACAGATCCTGATAGTTTACATTTTTGTCGATCAACAGGGCAAGGTCTCTTCTGATCTTGTTAAACTTAGGAATATTCTTAAACTTAAGCTCGTTTTTAGAACGTAATTCCTGTGCCAGTTCAAGCTCGATTTCTGCGTAGAAACATTCCTGATCGATATCAAAATCTTTCATGAGTACAGGAGATACTTTCCCGATTCTTACTAACGTTTTTCCGTCCGCTTCATAGGCTAATGAATCAGAGAATCTCTCATCGTTTAAAGCCACTTCTTTATAAGTGACAGCCAGTTTCTCCAATAAAACTTTTACATACGCTTTAAGGTTGTAGAAGCTTACTGCAGATTTAGGCTGCAACCAGTTTTCTGCTACATCTCTTCCTGTAACAAGAATCCCTAATTGTTTTCTTTCCTCGTATTTATCTTTTTTATGGTAAATTTTCCCGAATTCGAAGAATTTGATATCCTGATTCTTTCTGTTGATGTTGTACACCGCATTTTGAAGAAGACCTTCCAATAAAGATTTTCTCATGAACGCAAGGTCACCACTTAACGGATTCAGTAATTTTACAGCATCGGTTTCATCTTTTACAGACGTCAGTGAATTGTTCATCACTTCATTGAATCCAATACTTTGTAAAGTTCTTGCCCAGTTGTTTTCCAGCTCATCCTGATCGTTGGCGCTCAGCTTAACCGGTGTAAATGAAATTTTCTGTGGAGCGTCGATCTTGTTGTATCCGTAAATTCTTAAGATTTCTTCAATCACATCAATTTCTCTCGTTACATCCGCTCTGTAAGCCGGTACAGAAATTTCAAGTCCGTTCTGGATCTCGTTTAAAACCTGGATTTCCAAAGCTTTTAAGATCTCCTTTACTTTCTCTCTGTGAATCTTCGTTCCCAAAATCTGTTCAATTTTTGAGAATCTGATGATCACATAATTGTCTTCAATTTTCTTTGGATATTCTTCCAACAGATCTCCCACCAATTTTCCATCAGCAATTTCCTGGATCATTTTAATGGCATGTGTGATCGCTGTTCTTGTAATATTCGGATCTACTCCTCTTTCAAATCTGAAAGAAGCATCTGTATTTAAACCATGAAACTTAGCACCTTTTCTTACAGCAACAGGGTTGAAGTAAGCACTTTCAAGGAAGATGGTTTTCGTTTCATCAGAAACTCCTGAATTGGCACCACCGAAAACTCCGGCAATGCACATAGGATTATCTTTTCCGTCTTTGATCATCACTTCAGAACCGTTCAGCGTTCTTTCAACACCATCCAAGGTTGTGAATTTAGTCCCTGCTTTCACAGTTCCCACTTTCACTTTACTACCGGTGATCTTGTCCGCATCAAATGCGTGAAGAGGCTGTCCGTACCCGTGAAGGATATAATTGGTGATATCTACAATATTGTTAATCGGGTTTAAACCGATTGCTTTTAATCTGTCTTTTAACCAGGCCGGAGACTCTGCTACTTTTACTTCTTCAATCACAGCTCCGATGTATCTTGGACACAACTCGGCATCTTCAACTTCTAAAGTGAAATTGTGTGAACCTTCGTTATTCAAAGCTTCAGAAGAAACTTTTTCAAACGTTGATTTCTGCTGGTTGGTGGAAAGGAATGCGTGAAGATCTCTAGCAACGCCATAGTGTGACATTGCATCTGTTCTGTTCGGCGTCAAACCGATTTCGATCACTTCATCATTGGCCAGTTCAAAATAATCTGCAAAGTTTTTTCCTACCTCATATTTGGTTTCATCCAGCACCATAATTCCTCCGTGGTCTTCGCTAAGGCCAAGTTCATCTTCCGCACAAATCATTCCCTGAGAAACCTCGCTTCTGATCTTCGCTTCTTTGATCTCAAAAAAGTTTCCGGTTTTGTCATAGATTTTAGTTCCCACAACAGCTACAGGTACCGTCTGTCCTGCTTCTACGTTCGGAGCACCGCAAACAATATTCAATATTTTCCCGTTTCCTACGTCAACTGTTGTTTTCTTTAACTTGTCTGCATTCGGATGTTTTTCGCAGGTCAATACTTTTCCTACGACAATACCTTCCAGGCTGCCTCTTACACTTTCAAATTTTTCTATCCCCTCTACTTCAAGACCAATATCTGTAAGGAATTCTCCGATTCTTTCAGTTTTCAGTTCCGTTTTGATAAAGTCTTTCAGCCAGTTGTTTGATATTTTCATTTGCTCAATCTATTTTTATTGGTCAGACATCGGTTTTTAGCCTTTTATCTGATCATTTTTGTTTTTTCCAAGGTTAAAAACCTTTTCTTATTTTGAAAATTTATTCGAATTTTCCGCGGTACAAATGTCGTGTTTTTTTGAGAAACAGCGAAATTTAGAGATCACTTTAAGAGAATAACTTTTAATTTTTTTCAACCTTTGTTTGGTCAATTCGGCTTACTTTTTCAACAAAAATCAGAACTGTTTGCTATCATTATGTCACGATTAATCTTTAAAATCATGAACAAAACCTACAAAGCCTGTCTTTTAATATTCTTTTGAATAGTTTTTTTTCTGCAGCAAATATTCTGCTTTGTCTCCTTTACCTGTTCTAAAAAGAGTTTTTATTGTTTCTCTGGCGTTATCCTTTTCTGCTTTTGGAAGGTAGCACATGAAATGCAAATGAGGACCGCTGCTCCAACCTGTATTTCCACTTAAGCCAATGATATCGCCCTTTTTCACATGATCTCCGATATTTACTTTAACCCCGTTTTGCTGTAAGTGATAGTACTGTGCAAAAGTTCCGTCTGAATGCATGATGGTAATATAATTGCCCTGATCTGCACAGCTTTTTGAGGGACAACCGGTATTGTTATGCTTAACAAGATCTGTTACCACCCCTTCTCTGGAAGCTGTAATTTCTGTTCCTTCAGGCATCTTAAAATCTAAAGAATTTTCATTCTGATGAGAAAAAACGCCATCATATCCCTGAAAAACATTAATCGATTTCCCTTTTTTAAACGGCAGGTCATATTGATAATCCCTGTCATAATCTTTCAAAGTAACATCTCCTATATACATCAAATAACCCGGGATCTGTTTTACAGCCCATTTCTTTTTTTTATCAGCAATAACAAAATAGGCTATTCTGTTTTTCAATGATTTAGCGGGGATAACCTGAGTGATTTTAAACGTTTCAGGAGTTTTCATATTTTCTAATTCCGGTTGGCCGGAAAAAACAACAGACATAGGATAGATCTCCTGATTGTCAGCATAAAATATTACAGTATCTCCTTTTTTCTCATGGTATATTTTAATATTTTTCTGAGAAAACAAATTGATGAATGATAGTAGTAAGGTGAATATAAGTATTCTTTTCATTAGATTCAAGTCCATTAAAAAAGAGACTGGATTGCCCAGTCTCTTTTAATTGTATGTATAATCATATTACAATCCGATCACCGGCATTGATAACATAAGGATATTTTCACTTTCTTCAAGACCGTCAAGAGGTTCAATGATCCCTGGTCTGTTCGGTTGAGACATTTTCATAGTGATATCGTCAGAACCTAAAATGGTAAGCATTTCCGTCAAAAACTTAGAGCTGAAACCGATATTGATATCTTCTCCGTTGTAGTCGCAAGGGATCTGCATATCTGCTTTGTTTGCGTATTCCGTATCTTCTGCGTGAAGGTGAAGAATATTGGCAGACAATTTAAATCTCACCTGATTGGTAGATTTGTTAGACATGATCGATGCTCTTTTGATCGCTCCTAAAAGAAGGTTTCTGTTGATCGTCAGTACGTTTGGATTTTCTTTCGGGATTACAGCTGTATAGTTAGGATATTTCCCATCAATCAGTCTACAGATCCAGATATGTTTTCCAAAAGTAAATTTAGCCATATTCTCGTTGAAGTCGATTTTAACGTCTTCGTTTGAGCTGGCCAGGATATTTTTGAAAATGTTCAAAGGCTTTTTAGGCATAATGAATTCCATTGGCTCGGCATTCATCAGGTCTGTTCTTTTATACACGACCAGTCTATGGGAGTCTGTAGAAACAAAATTGGTTTCATTTTCTCCAAACTGGAACAATACGCCTGTCATTACAGGACGAAGAGAGTCATTGCTTGTTGCAAAAAGAGTATTGGTCAATGCTTCAGATAAAACTCCGGCAGGCATCGCTACACTTTGAGAGGCATCAAATTCCGGAAGATCAGGATAATCATCAGCATTATCCAGTGCTACCGCGAAATTGTCTTTTTCATCTAAAATCTCAAGCTGGCTTCCGGTTCCTTCCGCATTATCCTTCACAACGAACGTCAGAGGCTGTTCACCATAAGTCTTGATAAAATCCTGAAAAATTTTAGCAGGAACGGCAAATTTACCCGAATCGTCAGACTTTACCTCCAAAGAAGTAACAAGAGTAGTCTCGCCATCAGAAGCTGTAATGGTAACGTTATTTCCGTCTAATTCAAAAAGATAGTTTTCTAAAATCGGTCTCGATTGAGAGCTTGATATTACGCCACTTACAGTTTGCAATGCTTTCTGCAGTTCACCACTTGAAATAATAAATTTCATAGATTTAAAAATAAGTTTCTACAAATATAATAAATAGAAACTATAATGAAAAAAATAATCATAGCGAGTTTTTCACAAATATCACTAATTGGTTTTCAGACTTGACATTATGGTCAGATTTCTCACATCATTAATTTTTAAACACAAGATTTCAGAGATTCCATCTTTTTTGTGATAAGAGTCTGTTAATTTTAAAAACCGGCATTTCATCTCCAGCTTTCATCAAAATACAAATACTATATTTGTGAAAAAGAATCCATGAAAAAACCGCCTGTTCACAGAAGTTTCATCAACGCTTTCCGCGGTATTTTCCTGATGATAAAAACGGAAAGAAATTTCCAGATCGAACTGGCCGCTTTTTTCATTAATCTTTTTCTGATTTTCTATTTTAAGCTTTCAGCCGTAGATACTGTACTCATTCTCATAGCTTCCTTAGCTGTTTTAAGTGCCGAAATTTTCAATACCGCTATAGAAAGGATATGTGACATCATCCAACCTGATTTTGACAAGAGGATTGGCTTTATTAAAGATATTGCTGCGGGAGCTGTTGTATTGATGGCAGTCGCGTCAGTTGTTGTCGGAATTTTTGTGTACTGGAAATATGTTTTTGATTAGGGATTAGGGATTAGGGATTAGGGATTAGGGATTAGGGATTAGGGATTAGGGATTAGGGATTAGGGATTAAAATTAAACGTTGAGGATTGAATTGAATGTTTTTGATCTTAAATATTTTAAATACAAAACGGGCTAAAGCCCATTCCTATTGAATATTGACATCGTCATGTTAAAGATATTCTTCATTTGAATTACCGTACATCCTACTGTTGATTTTTTTCAGTAATATTTTCACTTCTATATCTCTCATCATACAGTGAGGTCAGTAATTGTATGGCTTTTTTCTGATTTTTTCAAACTATAGGATATTTTGCCATTAATAAACAATATCATTTTTCAGTATTAATTCAATCAAATATAAAGTATTAACAAAATAATTGCTAAATAAATACATATTTAAAATAAATTTTACTTTTCACCGTTACATGATATATGTAAAATCAATACATTTATAAAAACCTAATAATAATTTATACGTATGAAAAGCAAACTATTCTATGCGATTCTGATGGCTGCATTTATTTCGTGCAGTACAGAATCGACCGCAGTTGTTACTCCGGTTGATGCCAAAAAGAGCAAGGAGATTACTAATTTTGAAAAATCAATTAAAAGCCTGGCTCTTCCTCAAAATCTTCCTACTGAGGAAGAAAAAAGAAATCAACAATCATTGGAACTGAGTGACCGTCGTAAAGACATCCTGATTCCATCCGCTTTAGAGTTAATAAAATCTACCGGTACTTCTGATCAGGAGATTACAAAAAACACCCAGGGAGACCGTGATAAGATCCTTACCTGGGCTGTGAAAATTTACAACGAAAAAAATAACAAAACTCCTCAAAAAACTCTAAACGATTAATTATGAAAAAGATATTCACCATTCTTCTCGGTTTAAGTATCGGATCTGCGGCTTTTGCACAAAACGGTTCAGGAACCTTACATGTATTTAATGATGATTCTTACCATAGCTTAAATTTACACTATACCATATTTACCGTAAACCTTTCCCAGTGTGGTGATGGTTATCAGGCTTTAGGCCCCAGTATACCGCTGCCTCCGGGCGTGATTACCGATTATACAACCTTTTTAAAATCATCATCTTTTGCATCATCGCCACATCCTTATCCTATTGACAGTTATTGGCACAACAGTACGGTGGTTCCAGCTACATCCATTAGTCCTGCGGTAGCTGATGCTCAGCGATGGAGTTATATGAAATTTGAGCTCAGAGATCCTAATAATCCGGGATTGATGAATCCAACTCTGGGAGGATCTGTAGGTTTTTATCCGTGTACGGGTATTCCCAATTATATCTCAGGAACCAGTACACTGAATGGAATCAACTATGCATTTAAAGCAGAAGCAGTGACCTTCGGAGGAGATTTATGGATCAATGTCTGGTAATCAGGTATTGACGATCTACAAAAAAACGGGCTAAAGCCCGTTTTTTCTTTATACCACAAGTGATATTTGTTTATTTTATCAGATCACTCTAGGTTTTGAAATCATTTTCCTACATAAATAAAACCTTTCTTTCCCGATTTAAAAACCGTTTCAATTCTTTTATAATCATCCACTTCGTATTCATCAGCCTGAAGAATTTCCTCTTCCGTCACTTCGAAAAGCATTCCTTCCACTTCATCACCAATATCTCCGGAAAGTTCCAGGATCGGATGGTATTTCTGGTTGCTTTTACGCAACACTTCTGGGTCGGTAATTTCTACCATCTTCATTGTATAGCCTGTCAGAATATCTTTTTCACCTTCCAGAATTCTTCCGAATGTTTCAAGCTGTACCTGCTCTTTTTGCAGGGTTCCATAAGAAAACAAATGCACCATTATAAATATTTTTCTATGATTGGTATTGCCGTTTCAGCCATCACTCCATATCCTTTTTCATTAGGATGAACTCCGTCTGCAGAAAGTAGAATTTCTTTATCGTCTGCAAGCGAAGCATAGAAATCAATATAGTGTAAAGCGCTTTCAGTAGCAATATTTTTAAGGATTTGATTGTATATTAAAACATCTCCGTTGATCCGTAATTTTCCTGTTGCCGATTCTACCCCATCTACCTTTTCAGAGAACGGAAGAATACTCACCAAATAAATATCCCCGGAATATTGTTTTGCGTGCTGAACTGCTGTTTTGATATTATCCCTGAACTGATCAGGACTTACCAGCTGATTTCCCTCCTTTACGGCAAGGTCATTGGCTCCGTACCCGATGAAAATAATATTTCCTTCTGCAGAATTTCTGGCAGCCAGTTCATGAGGCATTCTTTTCAGTAAGCCTTCTGTCGTTTCGCCGCCTATTCCAAGGTTAAAAAGGATTAGTTCGTTGCTCCCTTCATGAAACTGCTGCAGGGCATATCTTTTCAGAATATCTACCCATCCGCCGAATACTCCGTCGTATTCTCCATATGTAATGCTGTCGCCGAAGAACAGCCCGTAAATCATTTTTTTCATTCTCTAATAGGACTTCATCCTATCTTTTGCTAAGTCGTCACTTCGTGACTCTTTGGGTTATTATTCATTTAATCGTTCAAATACTCATCCAAAATTAGGGTAATATTCTTGTGTGATTCTATAATTTCTATTAAAATTTCAAATAAGGTCTGGCCGTTTCCTGAAAGCAGTTCATCCAGTTTTTCCTGAATCAGTTCTACGTTAAAAGGTTTTCCCTGTCTGATTTTATTTTCGTAAAAAATACGGGTCGTATCCAGACCGAGATCTTTTCTTGATTTTTGGGATTCTTTCCATGTGATCTCAACTTCGTCTTCGTTTTCAAATACTCCGAAACCGCCGTACAGGATATCATTGAAGCCATCCAGTGTTCCTACTTTCCAGTCTGTATCTTTCATGAACACCAAAGAAGCTTCATCATAGAAACCGGGCAGATCTGAGAAATGGCCGCCATCGATTGTGATTATTTTATTTTGATCTGAATTCAACATCATTCTTGTAAGATTTTATTCCGTAAATATAAAAAAGACTTTTTTTCGACTTAGTTATCCAATAAAAATTGATCTTAATTTTCTTAACTTCAATGAACTTTAGTTTATTTCTAAATTTTAAACATTAAGAATTTAAGCAATATGCTTATTGTTATGAATGAAGAAATGAAGAAATCAATAAATTGATTTTTTTAAGTTCTTTAAGCACTCCATCTTTTAAGATCTTAATGTCTTAATGTTTTAAAAAAGTATGCTTCCATGTTTTGAAATTGATCCAATAAAAATTCACATTTTTATCAGTCATACATTAAGGATTCAACGCAAAACTTCAATGAATATATACTTGGTTTAAGAAAAGCAAAGAATTCTGACTTCGCCAGTGTTTAAGCGTAAATAAAATATCCGTTAATAGAATTCTGATATAAAAAATGACCGCCATTCAGTGGCGATCATTTCTATTTTTATTTGAAGTATTCTACTCCGTTTTTGAATATGTTGTGGTAGTTTGCGGTCGGTATGTTTTTCATGAGGCCTTCTGCAAAACGCTCCGGGTGTCCCATTCTTCCGTAAATCTTTCCGCAAGGGCTGGTAACGCCTTCAATTCCGAATAATGAATTATTTGGGTTGAATGGCATTCCGTGGGCGATGTTTCCGTCAAGATCGATATACTGAGTGGCAATCTGCCCGTTTTCGTACAATTTCTTAATTTCTTCTTCTGAAGCCATGAAACGTCCTTCACCGTGAGAGATTGGAATGGTGAATACCTGATCTTTCATTCCTTTTAACCAAGGGCTTTCGTCATTGATCACTTTTACATTTACCATCTGTGAGATATGTCTTCTGATGGCATTGTGAGCCAGTGTCGGAGAATTTTCATCCAGATCCTTAATTCTTCCGTAAGGCAACAGACCGGATTTAACCAACGCCTGGAAACCGTTACAGATTCCGATGATCATTCCATCTCTGTCCAATAGTTCGTGGACAGCATTTCTCATCTTTTCGTTTTTAAGAACGTTAACGATGAATTTCGCTGAACCGTCCGGCTCATCACCTGCTGAAAAACCACCTGAGAATGCAAGAATCTGAGAGGTTCTGATCTCTTCCACCCACGCATCGATGCTTTCATCCAATAACTGGTGACTGATGTTTTTCAACGGAAGGCTGCTGATGACCGCTCCTTCTTTATGGAATGCATTCAGCGTTTCGTACTCGCAGTTTGTTCCCGGGAATACAGGAGCAAATACTTTCGGCTGAGCAATTCCGTGTTTTTTAATGATGATATTTCGTGGGTTGATTGAGTTTGATTTCTCATCGATTTCAATCGTTAATTTTTCTTTTTCCTGCGTTGGGAAAAGGTTTTCAAAAGTCCCTGTGTACGCAGATTCTAGTTCTGAAATTTGAGACTCAAGATGGTTGATTTTTAAAACACCTGAATCTTTTACTTCACCAATCTGCTGAAGAGAAGCATTGTTCAAGTCTTCTTTTGATTCAATGATTAAGCTACCTATATTTTTAGCCAATAAAGCATTCTCCTCAATTGTGATGTCTGCTCCCAATCTGTTTCCAAAGCTCATTTTCGCTAAAGCTACTGCTGCACCGCCTTCTTTAACGGTTTTCACAGAAACAATTTTACCGGCCTTGATATTGTCAAAAATAAATCCGAAGATTTCTTTTAAGCTTTCATAATTAGGAAGTCCGTTTTCCTGAGGAACATGACTGAAGAAGTACAATTTATTTCCGGCATTTTTGAATTCCGGAGAAATAACGTTTTTCTTTTCACCATTAGCACAAGCAAATGAAATCAATGTCGGCGGAACATTCAGATCCTGATACGTACCACTCATCGAGTCTTTTCCTCCGATCGCAGCAAGACCAAGATTGATCTGAGCATCATAAGCTCCTAAAAGAGAAGCCAAAGGTTTCCCCCATTTCTCAGGATTCTGACCCAGTTTTTCGAAATATTCCTGGAACGTTAATCTGATATTTTTGTAATCTCCTCCCATGGCAGCGATCTTAGCGACACTTTCCACGACCGCATAAGAAGCTCCTAAGAGTGAATTCTGTTTTGAGATTCCTGTATCAAATCCCCAGCTTGCAAAAGAAACCGTTTCGATATCTTTTGCTCTTAAAATCGGCAGTGTCTGAGCACTTCCCTCCATCAATGTCTGCTGGTATTTTCCTCCAAGAGGCATCGCAACCGTAGTTCCACCCACAGAAGAGTCGAACATTTCCAACAGTCCTTTTTGGGAAGCTACATTTTTGTCGCTTAATATGGTAATGAAGTTCTCTTTTGTAAAAGCAGGTGTTTCTTCTTTTACTTCCTCAAGGTGGGTAATTTTCACCTCCTGAGTTTTGGAACATCCGTTGGTATCTAAGAATTCTCTTGAAAGGTCAACGATTTTATCGCCTTTCCAGAACATCTGCATTCTTCCTGAGTCAGTCACTTTTGCTACTTCTACGGCAACAATATTTTCGTCTTCACAGAATTTGATGAACTTTTCTTTATCCTGAGGATCAACAACAACGGCCATTCTTTCCTGAGATTCAGAAATAGCCAGCTCCGTTCCGTTCAATCCTTCATATTTTAAAGGTAAAACATCAAGATTTACTTCTAAGGAATCAGCAATTTCACCGATGGCTACAGAAACACCTCCTGCTCCGAAGTCATTTGATTTCTTGATCAGTTTCGTTACTTCAGGATTTCTGAACAGTCTCTGGATTTTACGTTCTTCAACGGCGTTTCCTTTCTGAACTTCAGTAGACATGGTGTGGATGCTGTTTTCATCCTGCACCTTTGAACTTCCGCTCGCTCCACCTACTCCGTCACGACCTGTTGCACCTCCTAAAATAATGATGGAATCACCATTTTCCGGCTTATCACGTCTTACCCAATCTACAGGAACGGCTCCGGTAACGAATCCTACTTCCATTCTTTTAGCTTTATAGCCTTCGTCATAGATTTCAGAAACCATAGTAGTGGCTAAGCCGATCTGGTTTCCATAAGATGAATATCCGTTGGCTGCCTGTTTTGTAATGGTTTTCTGAGGTAATTTTCCCGGTAACGTTTTATCAACCGATTCTAAAATATCGGCAGCACCCGTTAATCTCATGGCCTGGAATACAAATGATCTTCCGGACAAAGGATCTCTGATCGCGCCTCCCAAACAGGTTGAAGCTCCTCCGAAAGGTTCAATTTCCGTAGGGTGATTGTGGGTTTCATTTTTGAATAATAAATACCACGGTTCTTTTTTACCATCGTATTCAGCTTCGATTTTAATGGTACATGCATTGATCTCATCTGAGATGACAAGGTTCTCCAGATTCCCTGTTTTATGAAAATATTTACCACAAACTGTCGCAAGATCCATTAAAGAGATTGGTTTCAGCTCGCGGCCTAAGAATTTTCTTTTTTCGATATAGTCACTGAAAATAGTATCCAATGTCTGCTTGAATGCTCCTTCAAACTGGATGTCTGACAATTCTGTCTCAAAAGTGGTATGACGACAGTGGTCACTCCAATAGGTATCTAAAACTTTCAGTTCCGTTTCGGTAGGGTTTCTCTTTTCTGTTTTAAAGTATTCCTGAATAAATTTCAGGTCATCCAATCCTAATGCAAAACCGTGATTGTTGTAAAAGTTTTCAAGTTCAGCATCATTGAAGTTGATGAAATTTTCGTGGATCAAAACTTTTGATGGCACTTCATCTGCAGGAATGTTGAGGATGGAAAGATCTTTTTCCTGAGATTCCACCTTATTGATCAGAAGGTCTTTGATTTTGACAAGATCTGCTTCGGAAACGCCTTCAAACTGGATCAGTTTTCCGCTTCTTACTTTAGATTTCTCATTCTCCGTGAGTAAAGCGATACATTGCTGGGCAGAATCTGCACGCTGATCGTACTGGCCGGGAAGAAACTCCATGGCAAACCCGATCTCTGCGGCAGGGTTTTCTGTATGTAAAATATCGGTCACCGGATCTACAAAAGTGCTGTTAACCACCTTTTCGAATTCTCCGTCATTCAGGCCGAAAATATCATACACATTAAACACTTTCACATTTTTGACCGCCGGAACGACTGCTTTTACTTCATCAAAAATTTTTGGACTTTCAACATCGAAAATTCCTCTTTTTTCTACGAAAATTCTTTTGTTATTAGACATTAGATGTCAGATTTTAAATATTAGATTTATTACTTTCTTTTTACTTTTTCAGAACCCATAATGGTCCTTTATATTTTAAAGCTTCAACGTCAGATTATTATCGTCTGTTCCGTCTGTATTGGAAGCATTTTTTGATGCATTGATCCAGTCCTCTCCGTTCAGAATCAGTTTAAAAGTATAGGTTTTTCCTTTTTCAAAACTGGATTTCGGAACTTCCAACTCGAAGCGGTTATCTTCTTTCTTCGTTAACTGATAGCTCTTATTGTCTGTCTTCCAATCATTGAAAGAACCGGCCACAGAAGCACTATTGATCAGTTTTGAGTTTAAATTCTTTGGATGTGTATACGTAAATACAACGTTATCTCCTTTCAGATAGTATCCTTCTGTTTCCTTCTTGCCCGGTTTTGTCGTCAGATCATTCATTAATCTGGCCACTGAATTATAAAGCGCCGGAAATGTATCCGAACCGCTGACGTTTACAATAACGCAAATCCCTATATTCAGTTCGGGATAAATCGCAAACCATAACTGGTCTCCGAATGCTCCTCCGTGCTTATACCCCATTTTTCCATGTTCGCTAAGGCCATAACCATCCCAAAAATACCCGTACCAATCTCCCTTACTGTTACTGATATTTCGTTGAGACTCCTGAACAACTGAGTTTTTTGAATCCAGTTCATATTGTAAGAACTTCACCAGATCTCCCATTGTCGATTTAGTTTTTGAACCACCGGAACCCCATAAAAAACTTATGGATTTTGGCATCAGACGTCCGCTTGAATGATATCCATTCGCTAAGGCCTCACCTTTACCCAATTCCAGTTTGGTGTGATCCATTCCTGCTTTTGACAGGATGTTTTCTTTAAGGAGCGTTTCATAGCTTTTACCATATATATTTTCCAGCATCAAACCTGTCAGTTCAAGACTTAGATTGCTGTAGCTATATTTGACTCCGGGTATCGTATCCAGTTTTACTTTTTGAAGGTCCTGCCTAAAATGATCTTTTGTATAATTTTCGCTTAATTTGTTGTATTGAAAAGGCGTTTCATCTGACATTTTTTTCCTGATTTCGGTGTCATCAGGCAGATTACGCGGCAGCGCTGTTCTGTAGGAAATCAGATCTTTAATTTTAATAGGAGTTCCGTTGTATTCTAAATTGGGATAAGATCCTTTCAGGTACTTACGGATATCATCTTCAAGATTAATTTTATTTTCCAAAACGGCCTGAGCCAACAATTGTCCGGTAAAAAGCTTTGTTACAGATGCTATTTCAAAATAGGTATTGTCATCTGCCTTGTTTCCTTTTCCTTTATCTATTTCCCCGAAATGTTTTGTATATACTTTTCCGTCTTTCACTATTCCGACAGATACGGAATAAGCCCCTGATTTTTCTTTTAATTTTTGTGCATTGGTCTCCATGATGGAATACATCTCTTTCTGGCTTTGTGAAAAGCTCTTTGAAGATACAAGAATCAATAAAAAAATCGACAGGTTTTTCATGGGCTATTGTTATTTTACAAATTTATTGGGATTATCGGGATGTTCTTTCTGAAACTGCTCCGCGTCTTTTATTTCATTATTCAGCCATTCTTCGTAAGGAATCTTTTCATTATAATCCATGGTATATTTTTCTTTGCCATCTTCTGAAACCATGAATGTAAAACGGTCAGAAACCATACTGTCCATACTCGAAGCATAGGTTTTGATCTGGTAATAACGAAAATTTTCTTTTGGTCTTTCTACAATTTCAAAAAGTAATTTCTTCTCGGCATCAGACATTTTAGGATAAACATTGATGTAATATAATCCTGAGAGTGTTTTATTCTGCTTTTCAAAAAACTGAAGAATGTTCTTTTCTTTTTCGTTGTAATGAAACGGATTCGGATAATATTTCCCCTGGATTTCTTTGTCTTTATCAGATGATTTCGCAATGGGCTTAACGGTTTCTCCTTTGGTATTCATCACGCCCCAGGTTCCACCGACAATTCCTTTATGTTCATCCTCTGTTTTCTCCCAGTCACAACCGTCACAAAATACTGCATAACCATAGTCAAAATAGGAAACAAAATCATGTCTGGCTTCTATAACTATTTTTCCGTTGCGGTCTGCAAAACCAACTTTTCCATCCTTAACGAATCTTCTGACTCCTTCTTTGAAATAATCTGCTCCATTGTCATAAAAGAAGGGTCTGTACAGGAAATTTCCTTTTTTATCATACACATATCCCCATGCATTTTTTTCTTTGGTTTCTCCTTTTTTGGAACCGTCGAAATAAATAGTTTCCTCTTTTACAAGCTCTCTATCTTCAAGATCCGAATATATTTTAAACTGGGCAGGAACGATAATTTTTCCGTCCTGATCTTTTACTCCCGCCAAGGTATCTTCTGAAATAAAATACTTTAAAACCTCTTTCTTCTGGGAAAAAGAAAGGATGGGTATCATGGTAATGAGTAAAAGAGTTTTTTTCATGTTGAATCTAAAATAAAAAATGCAGCCCAAAAGACTGCATCTGTTTTATACTTTAAGATCAGCCTCCAATCCTATCAGGTCTTTATTCTGATCCAGAATCGGCTGAACTTCATTCGCGATGAATTCTTCCGTTTGGATGGGTGCGAAACCGATAAAGTTTTTAGGATCCAAAACTTCTTTTAATTTTGATTTATCTAATTTTAAAGAATCATCATTTAAGATTCTTTCAATAAGGTCATTTTCTTTTCCTTCTTCTTTCACTTTCTTGGAAGCTTCCATAGAATGAACTCTGATCACTTCGTGAATTTCCTGACGGTCACCACCAGCTTTCACTTCTTCCATGATGATATATTCCGTCGCCATGAAAGGAAGTTCTTCCATGATATGCTTGTTGATTCTGTTCGGATATACAACGATACCATTCATGATATTGTTCCAGATCAATAGAATAGCGTCAACCGCAAGGAAAGCCTGAGGAATCGTCAGTCTCTTGTTCGCAGAATCATCCAGTGTTCTTTCGAACCACTGAGTAGAAGCGACCATAGCAGAACTTGTCGTTAATGACATCACATATTTTGCTAATGCTCCGATTCTTTCGCTTCTCATTGGATTACGTTTGTAAGCCATCGCTGATGAACCGATCTGGTTTTTCTCGAATGGCTCTTCAACTTCCTTAAGATTTTGAAGAAGACGTAAATCGTTGGTGAATTTATGAGCAGACTGAGCAATATTTCCTAATAAAGCCACAACTTTAGCATCAATTTTTCTGTCGTAAGTCTGACCTGAAACTCCGAATACTTTCTCAAAACCGAATCTTTTTGAAAGTTCTTTATCTAAGTGTTTTACTTTTGAATAATCACCGTCGAAAAGTTCTAAGAAACTAGCAGCAGTACCGGTAGTTCCTTTTACTCCTCTGAAACGAAGTGTTTCCAAGAAGAAATCCAGCTCTTCGATATCAAGAACCAAACTCTGTAACCAAAGGGTAGCTCTTTTTCCAACTGTCGTCAGCTGAGCCGGCTGGAAATGGGTAAATCCTAAAGTAGGAAGATCTTTATACTGAATAGAGAAATCAGCTAAGTTTTTCATTACGTTCACCAGCTTTTTCTTTAAGATTAAAAGCCCGTCACGGATCTGAATAAGGTCTGTATTATCTCCTACAAAAGCCGAAGTAGCTCCCAAATGGATGATTCCTTTTGCTGAAGGCGCCACATCACCATACGTGTGAACATGAGCCATTACATCATGACGGAATTTTTTTTCATACTCAGCCGCTTTATCGTAATCGATATTTTCGGCATTCGCTTTAAGCTCGGCAATCTGTGCGTCTGTAATATCAAGACCTAAGTCTTTTTCTATTTCAGCCAAAGCTATCCAAAGCTTTCTCCAGGTACGGAATTTGTTATTATGTGAGAAATTAAACAACATTTCTTCACTGGAATAGCGCTCTTCCAATGGATTTTTGTAGGAATTCATTCTTTCTTTTACTTTTTAGATGTACAAAAATAAGGATTTTCAGTGAGAGATGAAAATTGTAAAGGTGCTTTTAAATTTTAACTAAAACCAATGATCTTTTTTATATTTTTTTAAAGACTGAATCAAATGCTGAAAGTCTTTTATTCCGTAGAATCTTATGGATGGGTTTCATGTATTTTTACAGAAAAAAAAGAAGCCGGTTTCGTTGGTGAAAACTTTTAAAGCTCAGATATATCCGGCAGATTACACAGATCTTTTCCTCTATTTTATTGAATAATTTCCAGAACATTGATTTAATTTTTCAACAAGTGGTGATTTTATTTCAATTTATTTATTAAATTCGTCATTACAGCGGCGCTCGAAAAGCTAACAGAGTAGAGAACAAATTAAAACCAAACTTATTATGAAAAATCTAAAAAAACTATCAAAGTCCGATTTAAAAATGATTTCAGGAGGATGGGTTCCGCAACCGGGACAAAGCTGTCCTTCCGGAACATGCCAATACAGAGAAAACGGTGCCTGCAGAAGATATGATGAAGCATTATGCATCTAATAAAAATAAGGCCTGATTGATTCAGGCTTCTTTTTTGTGGTTATTCATCATTAAAAACAAAAAAAAAGCTATTCAGACGAATAGCTTTTTATATTTTCAATCAGGATTTACTGATAAATTACAACATCATCTTTTTTAATCTGGTATCCGTTTTTCTTAAAAGGAACTAACATATATGTTTCTTTGATATAGCTTCCGCTTTTCCACATTTTGCTTTTTCCTTCTTTGTCAAGAATAATACTTTTTGCATTTCCTTCCGGGATGAAAATTTCAGCCCTCTTCATATCTTTACTAAAAATAACAGCCGTCATTGAAGTGGAACTTTTATCTGATCCCACTTCCTTTAATTTGATTTTCTGTCCAAAAACCTTTATACAATCATTTTTGATTTGTGAATACGTATAACCTGCCGAGCCTATACAGCCGTGAATATCTCTATCACCTCCTACAACCGGAGATTTTTGTTGGGTAAAGGCTAAAGAACTGAGGAACATTGCGCCCAATAAAATAGTTTTTCTCATAGTAAAATATTAATGGTTTGAGTTTTGTAAAATAACAACAGTAACAAGGTATTAGTAAATCCAAGATACAAAAAATCTCTCATTTCGAGAGACTTATACATATATTTTTTAGTTCTGTTGATTTCGGAGAAATTTAAAAAGAAAAAGACTGCCTTAACAGACAGCCTCCAGGTGTATTTTATAAAATTTGGATTTATTGATAAATCACAACATTATCTTTCTTAAGCTGGTATCCGTTTTTCTTAAAGGGAACCAATATATAGCCGTCTTTCTTCCATGCTTTACCTTTACCCAATCTTGTCAGGATAAGGCTTTCTCCATCTGTATCCGGAACGAAAACTTCAGCTTTTTTCATGTCTTTGCTGAAAATCACGGCAGCCATTGAAGTGGAGCTTCCTTTCGGAGCAACTTCCGTTAATTTGATCTTCTGCTCAAAAACCCTTACACAGTCTTTTTTGATCTGAGAATATGTATATCCAGCAGAACCTATGCATCCGTGAGCATCTCTGTCACCACCCACCGTTTGTGCAAAGGTAAAAGAACCCAGAAACATTGCGCTAAGTACAATCGTTTTTTTCATAATTATTATTTTAGAGTTACAAATGTGCTATTAAAAATCATGCCAAAAAAGGAAAAAGCCACTCTTTTGAGCAGCTTTGGTTATTATTATTTGGTCCAGTTGATTTTTGAATGTTTTACCTCATCAGAATTGGTTCCGACCATGATATCAAATTCTCCCGGTTCCCAGTCAAACTTCAATTCTCCGTTGTAGAATTTCAGACTTTCCGGGGTAATGTCGAAGGTGACTTTCTTAGATTCTCCTTTTTTCAGAAATACTTTCTGGAAACCTTTCAATTCTTTTACTGGCCTGGTAATACTTCCTACCATATCTCTGATGTAAAGCTGCACTACCTCAGCACCGTCATAGTTTCCGGAGTTCGTTACCGTTACTGTAGCCTGAACCGTCTGATTTCCTTTCGGGTTCGAATTAGAAACAGAGAGGTCAGAATAGCTGAATTTAGAATAGCTCAGACCATATCCGAACGGGTACAGTGGCGTATTACACTCATCCATATAGTTGGAACGGAATCTTTCGTAGACACATTTATCTACTTTATCCTGACTTAGCGGACGGCCTGTATTTTTTGCATTATAATAGATAGGCACTTGTCCTAAGCTTCTCGGGAAGGTCATCGGAAGTTTTCCTGAAGGATTTACTTTTCCGAATAAAACATCTGAAATAGCGTTTCCAGCTTCTGAACCTGCAAACCATGCATTAACAATTGCATCTGGTGTATCCTTCACATTCGTCAAAGCTAATGGACGACCTGTATAAAGAACCATCGCTATTGGCTTGCCTGTTTTTTTTAATTCATTTAATAAATCAACCTGAGATTGAGGAATGGTAATCTCAGTTCTTGAAGAAGACTCTCCGCTCATTTCCGCAGATTCTCCGATGGCAAGAACGATAACGTCTGCTTTGTTGGCTACGTCAACCGCTTCTTTCAATAATTCTTCTTTAGATCGATTGTCACGATCTGTTTTTTTTCCGTGAGCTGCATAAATATCTTCTAATTTAGCATCATAATCAATATTGGCTCCTTTTGCAGAAAGGAATTTCACTTCTTTCCCATAATTAGCCTGAAGCCCCTGCATTAACGAAACTGAAGCTGCATGTTTGGTAGCCACGCTCCATGTTCCGGCCATATTCAATGAATTATTCACCAATGGTCCGATTACCGCTACCGTTCCGGATTTTTTTAATGGCAGAACCTGATTTTCGTTTTTCAATAGAACCATAGACTGAGCTGCTGCACTTCTTGCCATGTTACGGTTTTCCATATTGTAAACCTCTTTTGCAGCCAGTTTTGCATCGCCATAACGGTAAGGATCATCGAATAATCCAAGGTCATATTTGGCTTCAAGAATTCTTTTGGTTGCTATATCAATCTCCGCTTGGGTAACTTTTCCTTCATCCAGAGATTTTTTAAGGGTGGTCAGAAATCCTTCTCCTACCATATCCATGTCTACTCCTGCTTTCAGAGCTAAAGCGGATACCTGCTGAAGATCTCCCATTCCGTGTTCGATCATTTCATTGATTCCCGTATAATCGGTGACAACGAAACCTTTGAAGTTCCACATTTTTCTTAGAACATCGGTCTGAAGCCACTTGCTTCCGGTTGCCGGAACTCCATCCACTTCATTGAAAGAGGCCATTACAGAAGCTACTCCAGCATCTACAGCTGCTTTATAAGGTGGAAAATATTCGTTGAACATTCTCACGTGGCTCATGTCTACCGTGTTATAATCACGGCCGGCTTCTCCTGCTCCGTACAATGCAAAGTGCTTTACACAGGCTAAAATTGTATTCCCAACGGAAAGATCTTTTCCTTGGTATCCGTAAACCATGTTTTTAGAAATTTCGCTGCCTAGGTACGGATCTTCCCCTGAACCTTCAGATACTCTCCCCCATCTTGGTTCGCGGGAAATATCCACCATTGGTGAGAATGTCCAGTTGATCCCGTCTGAAGAAGCTTCTTTCGCCGCTACTCTCGCAGACTGCTGTACCAAATTCATATCCCATGAAGCTGCCAGTCCCAATGGAATAGGGAAAGTAGTTTCGTAGCCATGGATCACGTCCATACCAAAGATCAAAGGAATTTTCAGACGGCTTTTTTCCATAGCCACTTTCTGAACGGCTTTGATTTTTTCAGCCCCTTTTATATTGAATAAGCCTCCTACTAATCCCTGCTCTACTTTTTTTCCGATATCTGAACTTTGAGCCTGTCCAGTGGTAAAATCTCCGGAGGTCGGCAGATTGAGCTGGCCAATCTTTTCATCTAAAGTCATTTTAGACAAAAGATTTTCTACGAAAGCTTTTCTTTTCGCCTGATACTGGGCCGTCTGGTAAGACTGCACCGGTTTGGTTACCATTTCCTGTGCGGAAAAAACGGGCGAAAGTGCTAAAGCTGCGAGTACAATTAACTTTTTCATAAATCTATCTTCTTAAATTATAGTTCTAATTTTATTATTTTAACGAGGAAACGTTTTTTGTTGGAAAACGCAAAGGCGCTATTTTTTTTTCAAGCTTTATGTTTTAAGGCGCGAGGATTTTATCTGCGATAAAATTGATTGAGGGTAGAGCTCGCTTCTTTATTCTTTATTCTTTATTCTAATTAAATTTATTCTCCTTTTTTCTTAGAGAACATCCATTCATACAGTTTTGGGTCTGAATAGGTGGAGTCCCATGAGTTGTGGTAGTCATTGGGGAAGATGACTAATTCTGCGGAAGGATTTACCGGATGCAATCTCTGATAAAAATTTAAAGCATTCTCCGGCAAGACAATATCATCCATTCCTCCGTGGAAAATTTTCATATTCAAATCTTTATACTGATTGATATTCGCGTACATAATCAAATCTGTAGGTGCACAAACTGGTACTACTGCTGCAAACATTTCAGGATGCTCCATGGCCAGTTTCAATGTTCCCCAGCCTCCCAGTGAAAGTCCTGTGAGATAAATTCTGGAGGCATCTATTTTATATTTTTTCTGAATTTCCTTGATCAGATTATAGACCGTTACAGTATCCCACCATGAATCTTCAGGACATTGCGGTGCTAAAATCGCTACAGGTTCCTTCATCAGATTTTTATAGGTAAACGGACTGTGAGCCTTAACTGCCTCAAGGTTATTTCCTCTTTCTCCGGAACCATGAAGAAATACGATCAACGGAACATTTCCTTTTGCTTTCTGAGGGTAATCCAGAATGTAGGATATTTTTTCTGTCCTTTTAATTTCTTTATTTAATTCTCCTTTTATTTCCTGTGCATTGATCTGTAGTGACAATGACAGGAGTAAAAAGGAAGGGTGTTTTAGTTTTAATTTCATAGTAATATATAGGTTTTGGCTAAAGCCGTTTGGTGTGTCGTTTTTATTTAAACGGGCTAAAGCCCGTTTCTATTGAAAGAAAATAGTCTTTAAAAATCAGATTATTTTATCCCGTATTTCTCAGACTGAAAACTTAATTTCTTAAGTCCCTGTTGAATTTCAGGGGCATTCATAAATAGTTTCCAGAGGAATCCTGTTCTGTAGTTTTCTATCATAGGAGCAATGGTTCCCTGGTCGATGGCTAAATATCTTGGCGTAAACCAGTTGTTGTAATTCACGGAAGTTGCGTCGTAAGGTCCTGCTGATCCTATGAATTCAGGTTTTTGTGTGTACAGGAATCTCAGAAAATCCATAGATTCTTTTGGAGTGTACGGAAAGCTGCTTAGTGAGGCGGTTGGTGTGATTACGCCATTGTCATTGGTTGGCATGTGAGCCGTGTAGCCTGTGCTTCCGTCTTCATTTCTTGTGTAACCGGCTGTCAGTCCCCAATAGTTCGGGCCGTAGCCTTTCCATTGTTTTGGATTTTCAACGCAGTATTTATAGTCGATAAGGACTTGATTTTTGTTTAAGTCAAAATAGTTTTTCACCAGTTTATCAGAAAGTCCGGTAGGATCCAGACCGATGTAGGAATATTGTGACCAGAAAAGCGGTCCGCCGTATTCTTCGGCATAATTGTGTTTTACATACAGAGGAAGTCCGTATTTTGTTTTGTCTGAAAGATAATTTCCGTTTCTCGCCCAGCCTTTGTAATAAGTTTCCGCATCGATGGGATGGGTTGGTGATGAAGCGGCTAAGATGTACGTGATCAGGCATTCATTATATCCTTCCAAACGAAAATTCATTTCCCATTGATATTCCGGTGACCAGTGCCAGTAGAGTACTTTTTCACCTCCTTTTGTATACCAGTTCCATTGAATTCCTTTCCAAAGCTCGTCACATTTTGAAGCGAGGGCTTTTTCTTCAGCATTTCCGTTTTTAAAGTATTCACGTACCATCAGAATTCCTGAAGTAAGGAATGCAGTTTCCACAAGGTCGCCGCCGTTATCTTTTTTCCCGAAAGGAACTGTTTTTCCTGTTTCTCCATTGATCCAGTGAGACCAAGCGCCTTTATGACGATCTGCTTTTGCCAGAAAATCCATCATATGAGTCAGTCTTTTTACCGCTTCTTTTCTTGGAACAAATCCTCTTTCCACGCCTACTAAAAGGGTAGCCAATCCGAATCCGGATCCACCTGTTGTGATGACATGCTTGTCATTGTCAGGATAAATATTGTCTTCATGGTAACGCTCTCTTCCCAGCATAGATTTAGGTTCGGCATAGTCCCAGAAATATTTCAGGGCATCTTTCTGAACTCTGTCCATGAGCTGCTCATCGGTGATATTGCTTTTTACGGCTTCATTCTGAGCAGTTTCAGTGTTTTTGATCTGAGAATTTTTACATGAAAACAGTAAGGATACTGTAAGAATAGAAATAAGGCCTAACTTCATAAGATATACATTTTCAGATGGATGATAAAAAAACAGCCAAAGTAAACTTTGGCCATTTTATAGTATTGTAGATTAATAACCAGGATTTTGCGTGAAAGCTCCGTGGCTTTGATCCATTGCATCTAAAGGAATAGGGAATATTTCATTTTTCCCAGCTTTAAATCCGTAGGGAGCAAGTACAGTGGCTGCCTGCCCGGTTCTTACCAAATCAACAAATCGGTCTCCTTCCAAAGCTAATTCCACTCTTCTTTCGTGCCATATTGCCTGACGTAAAGCTATCTGGGTTGTAGCTGTTGTTGGTAAAAGATCAGCTCTGTCTCTAACTTTATCCAGATTTAATTTTGCCGTAGAGGCATTACCTAACTCATTAGCCGCTTCTGCATTAATCAAAAGGATCTCAGCAAAACGCAGTATTCTGATGTTTTGGATAGATCCATAGCCACAAGCACTGTTATTCAATGCTTTCGGAACATATATTTTCTGGTTGTAGGTAGTCACAGAGTTGGCATCTCCCATAGCAATCAAATCGCCTTCAGGGGTAGTTTCTCCGTTTCTAAGGATGGTCAATTCTTTTCTGATATCTCCTGTTTCAAATGCATTTTCAAGTGCACTGGAAGGCGTGAAAAAGCCCCATCCGAACTGGTCTCTTACTCCCTGAACCTCAGCATACTGACTTCCTTTGTATGGTGGTTCACATCCGCAGTTCACTTCAAAAACAGATTCTTTACCGAACTCACCAGCCGGTCTGAATAAATGGTTAAAATCAGGATCCAGATCATATCCCATACCGATAACCAGGTTAGAAGTATCATATGCTTTCTGCCAGTCTTTTTTATAAAGATACACTTTAGAAAGTAATCCCAATGCAGCTCCTTTCGTCACTCTTCCAAGATCTGAAGCTGGATAGGTCTGAGGCAGAACTTCTGCCGCAGCAAGAAGATCAGCAATGATAAAGTTATAAACTTCTTCTACCGAATTTCTAGGTTTCTCATAAACAGTTTCCACTTTATCATAAATAGGAACGCCTCCATAAATTCTTACTAAATTGAAATAGAAGTAAGCTCTTAACATTCTGGATTCAGCGATCAACCTGTTCTTTAAAGTAGTATCCATGTCTATGGCTGGAACATTGGTGATCACCTGATTGGTTCTGTTCACCGCCTGCCACTGCCCGATCCAGTATCCTCTTACTCCTTCATCACTCACTGTATAGGTGAAATTATCATATACATTAATGAAAGAGGAATCTCCCGGGTTAGAACCTTTTACCACATCATCTGCCGGAACCCCGAAAACAAACTGATAAGGAAATGCTGAATTTTCCCAGCTTCTCAGAAAACTATAGATAGCACTGGTAGCCTGTAACGCATCTTCCTGTGTCTTGAAAAATGATGCAGCTTCTGTCTGACCTTCCTGCTTTATGTCTAAATAATCGTCTTTACAGCTTACTGCAAGCGAAAATAAAGCGATTGTTAAAAATATCTTTTTCATAACTCTTTCTTAATTAAAATGTTAAGTTCATACCGATCGTGTAGATTGCTGAAATTGGATAAATGTTATTATCAACACCCATCTGCACTCTGTCTGTATTCAAAATTTCAGGTGAGAATCCATGATATTTGAAACTTGTCCAAGGATTCTGAGCACTTACATACAATCTTAATTTAGTAATAGACATGGCATTTGCAAATGATTTAGGTAAATTATAACCCACCTGAATATTTCTGATTCTGATATAGCTTCCATCTTCTACGTAGAAGCTGTTAGGTAAGATAATCGACTGGTCATTGGTAGCCATCGGAGAAGTATTTGAGGTCCCTTCACCATGCCATCTGTTATTATAGAAATCTAAATCCCAGCTTTCATTTCCGTAACGCTGCTCTCTGTTGAAATTGTAGATTTTATTACCAAATACACCCTGGAAATCAATCGCAAAATCAAAATCATACACATTCAGATTAATACCAAATCCATAAGTCCCTTTTGGAATAGGACTTCCAAGGAAAGTTTTATCTCTGGCATCGATTACTCCGTTTCCGTCGATATCTGTAAATTTAAAGCCTCCTGGTGTTGCTCCATTCTGTGTTGGTGCCCCTGCTACTTCCGAAGCATTCTGAAAAATACCTTCTACCTGATACCCATAGTAAGAACCTACGGCCTGTCCTTCCTGTAATCTTATAATATTATTGCCGTATAAACTGGCTCCTGTCTGTAAATAAGATCCATTAAATACAGAGGTAATTTTATTTTTCAGGGTAGTCATGTTTCCATAAACACCGAGCTTTACATTCTCGCTAAGATTAGCATCATAGTTTACTGAAAACTCCAATCCTCTGTTGTTAAAAGAATAGGCGTTAGTAATGTAATTATTCCAGTTACCCGCACCAGAAACAGTTCCCTGCACAATACCATAAACCACATCTTTGGTATCTTTATCAAAATAAGTAGCATCGATTTTCAGCTTATTATTGAACAATGCCATTTCCAATCCAAAATCTCTACCGGTTGTAGTTTCCCAACCAATATTAGGGTCTATAATTTTATCAATGGTCTGTGCCGGTGCACCATTTGGTCCATAGTATGCCCCTTCAATGATTTTTGTTGTATTAAGCGTATACGCTCTCTGTACATCCGGGTTTCCTAATTTACCCCAACTTGCTCTCAGCTTTAAAAGGCTGAAAACATTCTGCTCGCTCATGAAGTTTTCCTTTGAAATCACCCATCCTGCACTTACAGCTGGAAATACACGGTATCTGTCATTGGAAGAATATTTAGATGTTCCGTCTCTACGAATGGAGGCATTCAATAAATATTTCCCTCCATAATCATAATTCAGTCTTCCAAAAAATGATTCTATTCTGTCCTGGTATGGAATAACATTTCTTTCACCTTCTTCAAAACCAGTTATAAAAATATCTGTTCCATTAGATATACCTAATGAAGCGTTACTTCCATCATACTTCACATTTAATGCTTCTGCATAAGTCTGAGCATAAGAACTTCTTGTTCTGGAGAAACCGGCTAACAATTCTATATTATGTTTCCCTAAACTTTTCTTCCAGCTCAAAGTATTGTCCCAGATATAATTTCTGGTTCTGGAGTCTCTTGTTATTAATTTAGTTGGTTTTTGGTCTGCTGAAGGAAAATAACCAAACGTCGGCGTAAATTCATACTTGCTCGAATTAATATTGTCAGAGCTATAGCTTACTCTCAAAGTAAAGTCTTTCAGGAATTTATATTCTCCCCAGATATTATTCAACAGTCTTTCATCTCTGGTCTGAGATCTGAATAGATCCATTTTTGCCCTTGAATTAGGTACTTTGGCCAATGTAAAATACTGATAGTCTCCTGTAGCCGGATTCATTACGTCATAAAGCGGTGGTGATGAATAAGCATCAAGCAAGGTATTCAGCACATGATCCGTACGCATTTTTGAAAACGTGAAATTGTTTCCGATGGTAATATTATCCGTCACTTTATAACTAAGATTCACCTTAGTTGTAAATCTGTTAAAACCGCTACCTGAATTAATTCCCCGTCCTGCAGCCAGGTTTCCTTCATCCTGAAGATTTCCTGCACTTAAGTAATAGTTTAGTTTTCCAAGATTTCCGGATGCAGAAATGTCATTAGAGTTAATAATACTCGTTCTGAAAATTTCTTTGAACCAGTCTTTATCTGCCGGATAAGAAGTTCTGTTTAAGAAGATAGGATCCTTTATTTTATCATTGATTAATTTCTCATTATACAATTCTATGTACTGATCTGAATTAACCATTTTAGGAATATTAGTTACTGTTTTTATCCCTAAGTACGAATTAAAGTTAAAAACAGGCTTTTTCCCTTTTCCGGTTTTTGTTTTAATAATCACAGCTCCGTTAGATGCTCTAGCTCCGTAAATAGCTAAACTCGACGGATCCTTTAGAACACTCATGGATTCAATATCCTGAGGGCTTAAGAAAGAGATATCATCAGTGATCATTCCGTCTACGATAAAAACTGTTTTACCGGTAAGAGAACTTACCCCTCTGATATCCACTCTTGGCGAACCTCCCGGCGCACCGGAATTTAAAACCTGTACACCTGATAACCTTCCCTGTATAGAACTGATGGGGTTAGCATTCGGTCTGTTGGCCAGGTCTTTGGCAGAAACGATCCCGATACTTCCGGTAACATTCTCCTTTTTCTGAGATCCATATCCTATCAGAACTACCTCCTCGATCTTCTGCTCTTTGGCAGTAGTATCTTTGGGAGCAGTCTGCGCATTGACGTTCATACCGAAGTATAAAACTGCAATGAGACATGAATACTTTAAATCACGTTGTTTCATATAGTTCAATTTTATTCGTACAATCAAATTTCAATTAATGCCCTTCTTAGTGGAGTTATTTAAATTCTCAAAAAAAGACATTAGTCAAAAATAGAAAAAAAAACGAACATTGTTAACATATCTTAAAAATTTAAAAAAAACAAACAAATATTAAACAGAAGGTCCTATAATACCTATTTAACCAAATTAAATTTCATTATAACTTTGAATTTATGACAAAATACCCAATTAAAATTATTGCATTTTTAGCAGAAAATTCACCAAATTGGCAACAGGTATTTAATATTTTGTTAATACAGGAATAGTATTTACCTTTGGCGTAATATTTGAAAAAGTAAGCAAAAGATCAATGAAAAAATACATTATAACGGCAGCTTTGTTAATCGGAACCGGAACACTGGTTGTAACGACGGTACAATCCTGCCAAACCATGGCTACCACGGACCTGGGTCTATCGATCATTAAAAAAGTTTTACTGAACGGCATTGATAAAGGAATGGGTATTTACAGTAATAAGGAAGCCTTCCTTCAGAACAATATGGTGGACAAGGCACTTCCAAAAGAGCTTAGAGACATCAATTCCACCCTTGAAAAGATTGCTCCGTCCTTAGTAGCCAAAGAGAGAGATTTTATCGCGCAGGCAGCTGCTTATACGGTTAATCTTTCAAAACCTATTCTACAGGACGCGGTCAACAGCCTGAATGCACAGGATGTCACAAGAATCATCCAGGGCACAACGGCAACGCAGATCTTAAAGGAAAAAACCTCTCAGCAACTCGTAGCAGCCATCGCCCCTAAAGTGGATGAAAAACTGAACGAATATGGTATTGCAAAAACCATCAATACCGCTCTTTCCGGGAACAATCTTCTGGGAAGTCTTCTTGGAGGAAGCAACAGCAATGTGAATACCGGAGGATTGAGCAAACTAGCCTCAGAACAACTGGTAAACGGACTGTTCAACATCATTGAAGATTACGAGCATCAGAACTCCAAAGCCCTGCTTGGGCCTCTTGGAAAATAGAAAAATTTTCGCTATATTTATATATAATTTAACAAGGCAGATGGACATATTACAAGGAAACCAACACGCAAACCAGGAGGATTTTTATAGTTCTCTGAAGGAAAAACTGGAAGGTCACCATGACTTTCCGGAAGATTATTTATTTAAATTTATTATTCCTACAGACGAGGCTAAACTTACAGAAATTTATAAAGTTTTCGATGGTATTAAATTTACACTAGGAAACCGCGAAAGCAAAAATGGAAAGTACACGGCCTGCAATATCAATGCGTTCGTTCTGGATGCTGATCAGGTAGTGAATATTTATAAAGATGTAGCTAAAATAGAAGGCGTTATTCTATTGTAGAAAATAAAAAAGTCAGCTTCCGCTGACTTTTTTTTATGCTTATTATTTTTCAATAAAAAATTTCACATTTTCAATAGGTCTTCCCAGCATTGCCACAGATCCTTTAATCAGGATAGGCCTTTGGATCAGGGAAGGATTTTCAGACAGGATTTTGATCCATTCTTCTTCAGAATAATTTTTGTCGGCATAGTTCTCCGTATACAGTTTGTCTGTTTTGCGGATCATATGAAATACGCTCTGATTCAGCTTTTTCAATACTGTTTTGATCTCTAATATGCTCAATGGATCTTCTACGATGTTGATGATCTCAAAAGGCACCCCATTCTCATCCAGATACTCCAGAACAGCATTGGACTTTGAGCAGCTTCCGTTATGTAAAACCTTAACCATCATAATATAATCATTTAAAAAATTAAACTTTCTTCTCAAATTTAGGAAGAAATGATTGGAAAGCTGTCTTAAATTCTGATAAAAATTTGTTAAAACAAACCGTTCAGCTCTGCTTCGATTTTTTCAAGGATAAATCCGAAATCTTCGGGTTTTTCTACGAAATCCAGGTCATCTACCTCGATCACAAGAAGCTTCCCTTCTGTATACTCGGAGATCCATTTTTCGTATTTCTGGTTCAGTTTGGAAAGGTATTCGATACTGATGGATGCTTCATATTCTCTTCCTCTTTTGTAAATCTTTTTTACAAGGTTCGGAACATCAGATTTTAAATAAATTAAAAGATCCGGTGCAGAAACAAATGATTTCATCAGGCCGAAAACAGAGATATAGTTCTTGAAATCCCTGTCGGAAAGAAGCTTCATATCATTCAGGTTTTCTGCAAAAATATGTGCATCTTCATAAATCGTACGGTCCTGGATAATATTCTTCCCACTTTCTCTGATCTCCTTCACCTGGCGGAATCTGCTTCCCAAAAAGTAGATCTGCAGGGCAAAGCTCCACTTGCTCATGTCCGCATAAAAATCTTCCAGATAAGGGTTATGGTCTACATCTTCAAACTGTGCATCCCATCCGTAATGCTTGGCAAGCATCGTGGTCAAAGTGGTTTTTCCTGCTCCAATATTTCCTGTAACTGCAATATGCATTCTTCTAAGTATTTTTTTAATTTAATTTGACTAAACTCCAACGGCCTGAACTTCGGAAGAATCTTCTATCAGCTTCTGCAAAGTATTGTCCGTAGCTTTCTCTTCAGATTCCTTCTTTTCGTCGTGAGCTTTGTTTCCTTCTTCCCCAGCCGGTTTTTCAGATGATGATTCTGTGACTGGCGCCGTAGTCGGCTTGGTGTCGGGCTCTGTCTGCAGTTTAGTTTCCTTTATTTTTTCTAAGTTGTAAAGATAGAGTTTGTTCGCTTTGATTTCAAAATAAGAAAGGATGTTTTTATCCACAATTTGTGCGTCCTTATCTTCAAAAATCTTCACCATCCCTTTTTCGGGATCGTATTTCAGAATCGAGTTGTCTGCGACGACCAAAACAACGTCATTTTCCCTTCTGAAACGTTTTCCGTTTTCCAGTGGTGCTTCGAAGAGTTTTTCAAACTTCAGCGAGAAGACTCTGATATGTTTCCTGGTTAAAATATAGACTTTCGTTTCAAAGACCAGCAGATCCATCATATCATCAAAACTGACGTCAAAAGGATAGGAATTGATGGTGGTATCATTTCTAAAATTATACTGAATAAGACGTTTTGTGCTGTCATCCAGAAGCCAGAGCTGCTGAAGATCTTCCGCATACGCCATTTTGATAAATCCGAATTTCTGCTTGAAATCAACCTTTTGAATCTCGTTCATATTCTGATCCACAAATTTCATTTCCTGAGCATTTTCAGAAAATAAGGCCAGACTCAGAGGATTCTGCACCGACTGCACTTTGTAAGGAACCGTCAGCATCATTTTTCCGAGCTGTTTTCCCAGAGAATCATATTTGGTAAAGCTGAAATCTTTGTTTTTGTAGATGTACAGGTTGCCGTAATCGTCTGCCAGCATATCTTTGGCTTCCTTCAGTTTCAAGGTGTCCAAAGGAAGAGCTTTCTGCGCATTCACTGTACAGAAAAGGAAGATGAATATGATATAAAGTAGTCTCAAAATCTATTTTGGTAAAGATAACTTTCCTATACGGAACGTCAGCAATTTACATTCTTTTATTTGAATTTTAAACAATAAACTTTTTTGTTGGAAAAGCGCAAAGGCCGCAAAGAAATTTGAAAAAATGGTGCTTTAAGGCGCAAGGATTTTATCTGCGATAAAATTGTCAACCGTTCAATAACGCCACTGAATTATTTAACGGAAATTTCATAAATTTTTGCCCAGTTTTTTCCTGTTACCAGCATATTATTTCCTTTAAAAGCTATTCCGTTTAAAACATGTTCGCTATTCCCCTGATCATTTTCACCGGTCAGTTTTGTAAAGTCAAACTTACCAACCGCTTCTCCTGTCGCAGGATTAATCTTTAAAATAACAGGTTTATGCCAAATATTAGAATATATAAAACCGTTGTGGTATTCCAGCTCATTCAATTTGTCGTACGTTTCGGTATGTCCGGCAACGGGAACAGTCCGGACTGCCTTTGAAGGATCGTTGATATCCAGAAAATAAAGATTTTTTGAACCGTCTGTAGCGACAAGATTTCTACCGTCATAAGTCAATCCCCAGCCTTCACCAATGACGTTGGGTAAAGGAAACTGAGAGATTTTTTTCAATGAATTTTTATCGTAAATAAACCCTATTTTATTTCTATAAGTCAGCTGATACATTTTATCCCCGACAATCGCACAGCCTTCGGAAAAAATTTCAGCAGATTGTTTTTCGATAATAGCAGGAGTCGCTGAACCTAAAGTATATTTTATAAGCTGCGAAGAGCCGTCCAGCCCGTCGCTTTCGTAGACCGTATTGCCTTCGATAAGAAATCCTTCCACAAAATTATTCGGATCGTGCGGATAGTCTGCAATGATGTTGTAGGAAATATTCTGCTCAGGGTTTTTCGCGAAAACATTGATAGTAGCATCCTGATTTAAGGTTTCTCCACCTTTGGTTTTAATGATCAAGGTCACTTCATTATCACCTAATGTGAAAAATTTGGGATCTACCGTCAGATTAGAAGTTTCGTTGTCGCCAAAACTGATGGTAATCGTTTCCGCATTGTCCGTCACTTCTTTCGGAAAACTAAGTTGATCTCCGAAATGATACCCTTTCGTCTCTTTTGAATTGTTATAATCAGCCAGAGCATCCATCATTTTCTCATTGTTATTGCATGATGACAGCAGGAAAATGACGGCTAAACCGGCTATGATATTTCTTTTCAGTGAATTCTTAATCATTCTTCAAAAATACTAAAATTTAATCCTTCATATTGTGGACGTTGAAAGCAATTTTAAGCAACAAATGATTAAGTATATTTATTTGTTTTACTTTATTTAAATGAAATGCCCTTCTCTATCTTTATTTAAGATTTTTATTTCAAAAACTTTGTTTAGCCTTGCGATGATTAAACACAAGGTTAAACAAAGAAATTATTTTAGTTTCTTAATCTAAGATAAATAAAGGCGTTTCACTTATTTACGAAATACAAGGACTTCTTTATGTTTTTGAAGTATACTATATATTTTACGTCAGCTGAATGATATTATTTGATCTGAACTTCGTAGATCTTCGGCCAGTTTTTACCGGTTACGAGCATATTGTCGCCTTTGAAAGTAATTCCGTTCAGTACATCGTCACTTCCTTTGGTATTCTGTTTCGCGATATCTGTAAAGTCAAATGTTCCTACTACTTCTCCCGTTGCAGGATTGATTTTTAACACCACAGGTTTCTGCCATACATTGGCATAGATAAATCCGTTGTGGTATTCCAGTTCGTTCAGCTGGTCGTAAATCTGAGAACTTCCTGCTACAGCTACGTATTTGATCAGTTTTGAAGGATTGTTGGCATCCAGGAAATATAAAAGTTTACTTCCGTCTGATGCGATCAGGTTTTTTCCATCATAAGTTAATCCCCAACCTTCACCCAAAACATTCGGGTAAGCGAATTCTGAAAGCAGTTTCAAAGAGCTTTTGTCATAGATATATCCTTTTTTGCTCTGCCATGTCAGCTGATATACTTTATCACCAACGATGGTACTTCCTTCTGAGAAATCTTCCTGAGCCTGCTTGGTAGAAGCCAGCGGAGTGGTAGTTCCCAATGTATACTTCAGGATCTGGGAAGAACCGTTCTGCCCGTCACTTTCATAGATGGTATTGCCTTCGATCTGGAAACCCTGTACGAAATTCTTTGGATCGTGAGGATATTCTGCAATAATCTGGTAGGCGATATTTTTTTCAGGATTTTTTGCGAATACGTTGATGGTTGCATCCTGATTAAGAACTTTCCCACCCTTTGTTTTGATGTTAAAAGTAACGGCATTATCACCTAACGTAAAGAATTTGGGATCAACTGTCAAACTTGAAGTTTCTTTGTCTCCAAAGCTGATGCTGATGCTTTCTGCATTCTCCGTTACCTCTTTCGGAAGTTCAAGTTTATCACCGAAGTGATACCCTTTTTCTACCATTGTATTATTATATTCATTCAGCGTGTTCAGGATCTTTTCATCTTTGTTACAAGACGCCAACATCAAAACTACCGCTAAACCTACTATTATATTCTTTTTCATTGAATTTCTAAATATTTCCCCAAAAATAGCAAAATTTATTCCGTATTGCCAATATTATCCGCGGGCTGGCCAAATTGTAACAGATAGCCATTGTTATCATAGATGGCAAACTCCCTCATCTCCCACTCAAAAGTCTCGATTTCGTAGCATACTTTTGCCTTTGTTTTAAGGTCTTCCCAGATTTCATCCACATCATCTACGTTAAAATAAAATGAGCCAGTAAAGCCTATCCCATTGGGTTTTTCATAGTCATTCTGAGAAAGCATGATCTGTACATCATCTTTTTTAAGTGAAGCCCACTGCCATTCATCATTTCTTCCCATCAAAGTAAAGCCAAGGATCTGGGTATAAAATCCTATTGTTTCGTCTATATTATCGGTCCAGAGTATCGGACGGAGTGCTGAGTAAGTCATATTTTCCCGGATTCAAAGGTGTTCTTATTGATTTTCATATTAATGGAAAGCCAAAGTTCATTATCGATACTGACTTCGCTCATCACGTCCGGATCAATTTCGAAACCTACTTTTTTATAGCATTCAATGGCTCCAGTGTTCCAGTCGTATACATTAAGTTCAGCGGTTTCCCGATCAAAATGATGAAAGCCGTATTGCAGGAGTTCCTGTACAATTTTCTTTCCGTAGCCCTTTCCTCTGTTGTTCTCATCCCATAACAGGATTCTTCCGAGAAGAAAAGTTTCATCTTTTAAAAAGATCTGTGCATGTCCAATTGCTTTCTGGTCTGTTGTATCGAAAACACTGAACATCAAGCGGTTTTCATTCGCCAGGTCACTTTCCAGCTGTTCTTCCGTCAATGGAAAATGATAGGCAGGACCGGCAAACTGTAAAAGTTCTCTTTTGTTTTTTATTTTAGATATCAGTTCAGAAGCATTTTCTGCTTTAAAAATCTGCAGCTCGATCATATCTTTTATTTTTCTAAATATTCTTTCAAACTCTGTCCAATAATAGAGTTCCAGCCTTCTGTAAAGCTTGTTCTGGAAAAAGTTTCTCCCAGACCTTCAAAGCCTTCAATATTCTCATGCGTCAGTGTTACTAGCGTTCCATCATCTTCCGGCTGAAGCTCCCAGGTCACTGTGGTAACGGCATCTGAAAGTTCAGGATAGGCCCAACTATGTTTTAATTTTCTGTTGGGAATAATTTCTAAAATACGGCCGTGATGTAGATATTTCCCTCCGTCACAGGATTCATAGAAATCAAACTCTTTTCCTAATTCCAGTTCGAAATCCCGGATCGTAAAATACCAGGATTGCATTTCGTTTTTATCGGTCAACGCATTCCATATTTTTTCTGCCGATGCATTGAATTTATACTGAACAGTGATGGGTGTATTCATAGTTTCAGATTTAATTAAGATTTAACTGTGTGAAAATCCTGTGATCTTTGCTTCATCAAAATCCAGCTGCATTTCTATAGATCTCATCACATGATCATCAAATATCTTCTCTCTTTTCATCCGGTGCAGTTCATTTCTCTGAGCCTGAATGATCTGGCGAAGCACATCTTTATTTTCATTGATCGCATTTACATAATCTCCTGTGGAAGCCATACACTGGGCCTTATCTGCCATAAGCATCATTTCGGTTTCCAGTTTATGTTTCTGATGGCGCACCAACGTATTCGTAACGGCAAGCTCGGAAAAATCATTTTCCATTTTGTGTAATGCTGTTTCTTTAAGTTTACGCATCAGGATTACTTCCTGTTTTTCTTCAGGCAATTCGCTTCCGGCATCATCTATTTTTAACCATTTTAAGATCGGAGTCAGAAGAAGTCCCTGTCCTACCAACGTGATCAGAATGATAACGAAAGTTACGAATAAAATGATATTTCGGTGCGGAAAAGCGTCTCCATTCGGTAAAAATGCAGGAATGGAAAGTGCGGCAGCCAGTGAAACCACTCCTCTCATCGCGGCAAAACTGATGATAAAAGGTTCGCGCCAGTCCGGTTTAGGAATTTTTAATCTTAATTCTTTCGAGCAAAGTCTTGGGAAATACATTACGGCATAACTGTACAGCAATCTGGTAAGAATAATAGCACCACCAATCACTACACTATAAAAAATTCCTTCCGAAATGGTATAATCTTTCATCGCTGCAACCACTACCGGAAGCTCAAGGCCGATGAGGATGAAGATAATGGTATTCATCAGGAATATGAGCACACTCCAGACATTTCCAGACTGTATCCTCGAGGTATGGCTTAAATAGCAATGCGAATTATAAGACATCAAAAGCCCTCCCGCAACGACCGCCAATACGCCCGAAAAATGGAAATGCTCAGCACCCACATACATGATGTAAGGAACGATCAGGGTAATCACGGTGTCAATATTCGAGTTGGAAGGAATAATCCTTAACAAAGCCCCAAACAAAAGGCCTGTAGCAATACCAATTACTACTCCACCCACAGCCATCATAAAGAAATCCTGAATAGCATCTCTCCAGATAAACTGCCCTGAAATTACGGCCGCTAAAGCAAATTTAAATACAATTAAACTGGAAGCGTCATTAATCAAACTTTCGCCTTCAAGGATGCTGGTGATCTTTTTAGGAATCTTCATATGTTTTAACACTGAAGTAGCTGCCACTGCATCAGGTGGTGAATTTACGCCTCCCAACAGGAATCCCATCGCAATGGTTAGCCCTGGAATAATGGAAGATGAAAGATACGCTACAACAATTGAGGTTAGAAATACAAGCCCGAAAGCCATGGAAAAGATCTGCTTTCTCCATTTGTGAAAGTCCTGCCATGAGGTAAACCACGCAGCTTCAAACAATATCGGAGGAAGGAATATAAGAAATACGAGATCTGGCTCTATTTCAATATGCGGCATTCCCGGAATAAGGCTGATCGCAAGACCGGCAATCACCAGGAAGATGGGATAAGCTACTTTCAGCTTTTGCCCTATCATCACCAATATCATCACAGACAGCAGGACTGCAATGGATATTATAACATAACTGTGAATCATTTTGAATTGTTTTTTTAAGTTGTTTTTTGAGTTTGAAATTGGCTAAACGCAGTGTGCAAAAATTCTACTACGTTCCAGTTGTTTTCTTTTGTTGGTTTATCGCAAAGGCGCAAGGTTGTCCAAGGGGAGTATTTTTAAGGCGCAAGAAAATCTAAGATTTTCAGCTAGGTTTTTTACTTTTTTTACCTTTTTACCTTTTTTAAACCTTATAGGTTTTGGGAAACCTATAAGGTTTGGATTTTTATCTAAAGAACACAGCCTTTACCTTTACCTTTACCTTTACCTTAAAGCACAATATTATTCTTTGGAGTAATGGCCGGCGGAAGATCTGATTCATCCAGCATATCTCTCATATCAATCTCTATCGTACGGCTGATCTGGGTGATCGGTACGTCATTCGGGCTTCCTTCAAATGGGTTTACGGATGCTTCTCCTACACTGTCGAGGGTATGAAAACACCAGGTAACCATTAGTGAAAACGGAATATTAAACCATATTGTCCAGCCTTCCAGAACGGTTCCTTCCCCTAATTTATCTAGCTCTTTCAATAATCCAAACGGGACAAAAAGAATGAACAGCAACAATAAATACGTGGTGATCGATGAAAAATTTCTCGGGTATGGAAAATTCTTGATTCTTTCCGCTTTCCCTTGATCATCTGTAAATTTCACCAGCTGCTGGTTGATCTGTGTCCATTGAAAATCATTGATATCTCCTCTGGCATAGGCTTCGGACAATTCTTTGCTCTGGCTTGCCATCAGCTGAGTTGCTCTATTTTTTTTGCTTAAAATGTATTGAAGTTCTGTTTCGGAAAGATAATTTTTCAGTTCATCATCCAGTTTGGTCAGTCTCTCCGGAATATCATATTTCTTAGAATATTCGTCATATTGTGCCGTCCCCATATTTTCCCAGGTTCTCGGCTCACGAAGCTGAAAACGAAGGGCGGTAAGCCATGCATAATGACGGTGAAACATGTCTTTTACCTTTTTCGGATCCTTGTTGGAAAGGGCATCTCTTAAAACATATCCGAAACTACGGCTGTCATTGATAATCGCTCCGTAAATCTGTCTGGCTTCCCAAAGTCTGCTGTAACTCGCATTGTTTTTAAAACCTACAATAAAAGCGACAGCTGTTCCTAAAATAGCGATCGGCTGCCACGGAACGGAAACAAATTTCCATCCTAAAAAATATAAAACTGTAGGTATGGCCGATAATACCGTGAGTACATAAATACTGCGTCTCGTCCAAACTGCGAATTCTATCGCTCCAAATCTCTTCCCTGAATGCATATGTGTTTATTTATTTTGTGATCTGTTGATTATCTTGTCTAAACTAACAGTTTTTTTTCATCATCATGGCATCCGGCAAAGGCTGTCAGTATTAATTTTTATTAAAAGGAATATTATTATAAAACCCGATCTGGATCTGTCCGCGGTTCTTGTTTTCCTGAATCTGGTTCATATAACCGGCTTCTATCCTCATGTTTTTATTGATAACGTATCCTAAAGCTCCGTAAACTCTGTTTCTGTCAAAAACGGGATTGTCAAAACTTAAGAAGATCTCGTTATACACCGAAGCGTAGAGCGATTTCGGAAGCATTTCTTTTTGGGTGATCGGAATATTCAGACCGATCATATAACGGAACCTCATCCTGAAATTATCCTGCAGAAAACGCTCTTCCAGACGATATCTGTGCTGCAGATTAAAGCGTCCGAATTTCTGTTTTGTAATAAACTGCTGGAAGATCCTGTGCTCTATATTCTCCTTTTTTTCGCCGTTTACATAAGGCTGGCTTAAAATAAAACCGTACCCCAGCAAAACATTATTGTTATTTTCAGTCAGGTCATACCCGATTCCTGTACGGATCAATAATTGTTCAAGGTCTCCTACTGCATCAAAGTTACGGTACTGGATTTCGTTGTGCAGATTCAGCTTCTTGCCGATCTTATTATTCCCGAAATACATATACCACGCTCCCAAATCATTTTTCTGTGCATAGGTTGCTATTGACCCCAGACTCAATACTGTAAACGCCAGCTTCGTAAAGACCTTTCTCATAATTACCAATTACTATTATCTATCGTGCAGAACAAAATTAATAATTTAAATCAATAATTGCAACAATAAATGAGCTGTTGGCTAATAGCTATTGGTGAACGGCTACAAGTGTGCTGGAATCTGTTCTATCAGGATTTTGTTGCCTTTTGTATCAAAATAGGTACAAGTCATAGCATTGAGATCCATTTTCCAGCCTTCTACGCCGTTTTCTGCGCAGTCGTTGCAGAATGTAAGATAATCCGTTCCGCCTTGCTGGTGAAGTTTTAACCTTGTTTTAAAATGTTCAAGTTTAACGATACCTGAAATACTCCTTACTCCATCATCTTCACCTCTAGTAGTAACCGAATTGTTTTCGTTATCAAGATAGTCTATACCCAAATCTGCAACAGAAACCGTATACTCCGAAACGCCAAGAGTCTTTATAGCCTGGATATATTCAGGAAAATCTGCTCCGCTTTTTACTTTCTGATGTTCTGCTTTGATTTGTTCAATGGTCAATTTCATAGCTTTTTTTTATGCTGGAGGCTGTAAGCTTTATACAGTAGGCTTCATCGCCACATCCTAATCCATCTCACCTGCTAACTGTCATCTGCAACCTGCCACCTTTTCCAAATTTAAAAAAAATGTATCGTAAAATAAAAACCGGCAGATATTTCCGCCGGTTAGTTTTAACTATATTTCGTATACAAAATATACATCTTAAGGATGCTGTTGCATTTTGGCAGGATCATCGTAATTAACCATCCAGTTGATTCCGAATTTATCCGTAAACATTCCGAAATAAGCTCCCCAGAAAGTATCTGCCAATGCCATGGTTACCTGTCCTCCAGCAGAAAGCCCATTGAATAACTGATTAGCTTCTTCTTTAGATTCTGCATTGATGGAAATAGCAAAATTATTCCCTTCTTTCAACTGAGATGACCATTCTCCGGCAGTATCACTACCCATTAAGATGGTTTCTTTTGAAATAGGAAGAGAAACATGCATGATTTTGTTTTTGTCTTCTTCGGAAGTTTCTTTGCCTTCCATTGGAGGCATTTCTCCGAAAGTTCCGATGTAAGGATATTCTCCTCCGAAAACTGATTTGTAGAAATCGAATGCTTCTTTGCAGTTTCCATTAAATGTTAAATAAACGTTTACTGATGCCATTGATTGTTTTTTTATGAGTTAAGTTTTAATGAGTTTCTTTTAAGGTTTCTCAGATAATTCTTTTAATCTGTAAAGTCCTTTCTGGTAATCTTTTCCAATAGCATCTTCCATATTCATAAACAATTTCATTACCGTGAACGGATAAGGTATTTTTGATGTAAATCCCCATGTCGCTTTGCTGCCGTTTCCTTCCGGAACAATTTTCACAAACGCATTGGCTTCACTTTTATAAGGTGTCAAAAAAAGGAGTTCCGTATCAATTCTTTTTCCTGCTGCATCTATTTTTTTCACTTCCTGACAGCCTTTTCCGGCCGCATCTTTCTTACTGTCCCAACATACTTTTTCGCCAGGTTGTCCGGTGGTTCCGGTCCAGTCTCTTTTCATGGCGGGATCCAGGTCGTTCCATGGGCTCCACTGATCCATTGCTCTTAAAGTATTCGTCTGCTGCCATACTTTTTCAACCGGAGCATTGATGGTGATTGATTTCTCATACACACAGTCTCCTGAGATAAAAGCAGCCACAACCATCCATAAAATCAGGATAGAAGCCAGAACGAGAATAATTTTCTTTAATATTTTCATAACTCGGGATTATCTGTGTTGGTCTATTAAGATCATGTTTCCGTCCGGATCTTTCAGGAAGATATGTTCCGGACCTGAAGTGCTTTCGTCTGCTGCTTTTTCAAGCTCCACTCCGTTTTCCTTCAAATGTTTCTGAATATCGCGTACATCATCGAAAGATTCCAGATTCTGGGCATTTTCGTCCCATCCCGGATTGAATGTCAGCATATTTCCGTCGAACATCGCCTGAAATAAGCCTACCAGTGTGCCTCCGTTTTTCATGATCAGATAATTCTGCTCCATTTTACCGGCCATCACTGAGAACCCCAGTTTTTCGTAAAAATCTCTAGACTTCTGAAGATCCTTGACACTTAGACTGATTGAAAATGCTCCTAATTTCATATGTATTTTTGATTTTTTTTAATGGTCATATGGAATCGCGTATTATCATGACTATTTAATTTACCCAATGACAGCGATTTCATATTTAGTTTTTATTTTTTTAAAGCCAATTTACTTCCCACAAACACTAATCCCCAAACGACAATTCCCAATACCCAGAACCAGATCGGCGTAGGCAGAGAAAACATCATATAAATCGTTATGAACAGAAAAATAACTCCACAAACTGCTGCAGAAGTGTTTTTTCCATTGTTCGCCACTTTGGAAGCTGTAAATCCTGAAACGAAGGCAGCCAGTGCATAACCAATGATCACGAAAAACAACGCCATAAAAGGAGCAGTCGCCACATATTCTTTCATCGCTGTCATATCACCACTTCCCGCTGCTGCCGGAGGCGGATACACCTGATGACCTATTTTCTCAACGATGGTAATGCAGATAATTCCTGCAATGAGTCCGGCCGGGACAGCCAATATTCTTCTTAACATGGTTATTGATTTTTTAAACGGGTTTTAAAGTCCAGTGTTCCGTCATAACTTTTCCAATCTCCAATAAATTCTATATACTGTCCTTCTATTTTTTCAGTTTTTTTATTCCACTTGAAGGTATAAATAAATTTACCTTTAAAAATACCAGAATGTTTTCCTTTCGCTTCTTCCGCCAGTTCATAATCCCCGAAAACCACTCCTTTTCTTTTTGCATCTCTATATTTCGAAATCGTGATTTTCCCTTCATATTTCGCGTAGTTATCATCCACAAGAGAATACCCGGAAATAAAGTATTCCTGGTCATTTTTCTTATTCTGTTCGGAAATATTGACCTTCAGTTTCAGTTGTTGGCCGCTGTTGCCAATGGTTCCGATATAAGGTTTGCTATTGTTCAGCCAGACATTTGAAATATCAGGCATTTGCCCCCATGCAAAATTGCAGGCAAGAATGAGGATCCATAAAAGTTTTTTCATAGGGTGATTTTATACTCCAAACTGAGACAGGTGGTGGTTCAGATGTTTTGCAAACATATTATTCCACTCTGTAGAATTTAATTTCCCAAAAGAGAACGACTCTTTACCGTCAAAAGCTTCATGTCCCAACTGTTGTGTTTTCTGAATAAAACCAATCAGTCTTTTCTTCTCATCATCAAAGTTTTTTCTTCCGGTAACCAAAAACTGCGGAGCCGTAGGAGAATCTCTTGAATACGCCTTTTCTCCAACGACTTTTGGTTTTACAAACGTCTTCAAAATAAACTTGGCAATAGATCCCGGCTTTTTATGCTTTTCAGGCTCATAAACCATTTCATAAGATACGCTGCAGTGCGCAAGCATCTGATCAACCGTCATTTTCCCCCATAAACCGTGAGTGTCCTCTACCAGATTATTTATCCTATCAATATAGTTTTGAGCATCTTTTGCGTCAAATACATTTTCCATATACTTTCTAATTAACTAAAAGCAAATATATCAGTTTTTTCTTTTGATTTTTATAGGAGAATGAAAAAAACGGTGACGTGTTTGGGGTGCGGGTTCCGGGGTGCGGGTTCCGAGATACGGAGTGCGGGATGCGGGGTGAGAGTTGCGGGTTATTGGTTGTCAGTTACGGGATACATGTTTTCGGAATGCAAGGTGAATAATTAGTGAATTTGTAGTTGATCACTAGTCTCGACGCACTCTAAAACCCTAGTACCCTAAAACTCTCCTACTCTACAACTTCCACAACCTCTTTAGAACCTGTATTTCTAAAAATAAACCACAGTTTGATCTTTAAAGCAATCCAGCCCAGGATGGCATAGATGACCAATAAGATGCTTAAATGTTTTAAGAAGGGAAATGTAAGTTCAACGGAACCTTTCTGGATCAGTAGAATTTTAAAAGCCTGAAGGAAAGGTGTCAGGGGAATGATATTAGCAATAAACTGGACGAAGGCAGGCATTGCGCTCAATGGCCATGTAAATCCACTGATAATGAATGCCGGAGATGCAATCACCATCAGAATCTGAGTGGCTTTCAAAGCATCCGGAATCAATATGCTGATGAGCACTCCTAAAAATGAAGCGGAGCCGACAAATACTGCCGTCAGAAGAATAAAATTGAATATTCCTTCCGGCATCGGTACCCGGAAAATCATATGCATAAAGTAATAGACTCCGACAATGAGAATGGAGAATACCCAGATCGGGATCACCTTAATCAGCATGGTTGGGAAAGCCCATCTTTTCATCTTCAGATATTCTTTCACAAAAGATCCTCTTTCAAATTCGGTTGCAAAACTTACCGCCATGGCCAGAAGAATAACCTGCTGAAGAACGACAGCCAGCATTGCCGGCCACATAAAGATCAGATAGTTTCCCGTGGTGTTGAAAAGTGTGATATAATTGGCTTTGAAAGGCTCGTATTGAGTAGCTGCTTTTGTAGCGGGCATTCCTGCTTTTTGTAAAGCCTTAATGGAAGCTCCGGCTGAAAAAGTTCCTATCGTAAGCTGAAGTGCCTTTGAAGCAAAATTCGCGGTAAGGACGTTTCCGGTATTGACATATACATTCAGTTCCGGATATTTTTTCTGAAGCATATCAGCTTCAAACCTTGACGGAATAATCACCACAGCAGCTGCTTCATGTCTGATCACTTCATCTTTTATACTCAGAGGTTCCTGAGCGTATTTAATGATGCTGATGCTTTTATTGTCACCCAGCATATCTGTCAGCTGACTTGACAACGGTGTATTATCACGGTCGATAACAAGTACCGGCGTATGTTCCACTTTTCCGCTTTTGTACACGAAACCTAAGAGCGTGGCATAGAATACCGGGGCCAGAAAAAACACGGTCCTTAGGGTAGAATTGCCTATAAAAAGCCTGAACTCTCGTTTTAAAAGACGGAAAAATTCTTTCATAATTATTTCAGGATAACGTTAGCATTGACCAATATACCTTTAGCCTTATTCATGTCTGTGGGTTTTACTTTGATCTCATAAACCGCGTCCTGCAGCTGGTAGTCCGGATAAGCAGTGGTAATATCTGCGTACCTTGTCAGCTGTTTGATGTATACGACTGTTCCCTTTAAAGTTTCTTTATTATAAACCACCTGCATACTGACCTCCTGTCCTTTTTTGTATTTTGAAATGGCACTTTCAGGAACTGTAAATCTGAAATAGGTACTTTCCGGAATATATCCGTTGAATAAAGCAAAACCAGCCGTAGCCAATTCTCCTGCATTCAAACTGATGGTTTCTACTTCCATATCATTGGTCGCGATAATGTATCTTTCGGAATAGGCTACATTGGCCTCCTGAAGGGCTCCTTTAGCCTGTGAAGCCTGTCCGGCCGCCATTTCCACTTTTTCAATGCGGGTTCCTCTCTGTACATCATCCAATTCGGCTACCACAGCATCATACTGGGCTTTTGCACCCTGAAGTTTAGCATACACCTCATCGTGTGCCTGTGGAGACATTAAGCTGTCGCGGAACATATTATTAGCTCTTTTATATGATTTCTGGGCAAATTCATACTGTTCTTTCAAGCCTTTATATTTAGCCTGAAGCTGTCTCAACTGATCTCCCGTTGCTCCGTTTTTTGCCATCTGCTCCTGAGCTGTTGCCGCGCTGACGGCACCCTGAGCCTGAGCAATTTTTGCAGAAACTTCCGGAACATCCAGTAAGGCCAGTGTGTCACCTTTTTTCACGGTTTGTCCTTCCGTTACATATATTTTCAGAATTCTTCCGGTGACTTTAGGCGCAAAAGAAACGACATCTTTTTTAGTCTTTCCCGCGGAATCATTCAGGTTTTTCTTTTTTTCACTGCAGCTCCCTAATAGAAAAAGAGCAGCAAAGAGGGTGAGTATATTTTTATGCATCATTTTAATAGTTAGGGATTAGTAAAGTTTGGTGATATCAAGCTCCTGAGTCGATCTCATGAGCTCTATTCCGGCTCTTCTCTGGTTGAAAAGGGCATTCTGATATTCAAGCTCCACGACTTCAAGATCATTTTCTGCATCGATGAGCTGTGAAGATTTGCTCATCCCATATCTGAATTCTTTCTCAGCCTGCATCAGTGCGCTTTTAGCGAGTTCTTTTTCTTTAGCTTTTAAAGTGATCTGAGCGGTCGCAATATCATAATTGGTTTGATTATTCGCCTGATTCAGCGTTAATTTTTTTAAAGCATCTTCTTTTTTATTCTGAAGGACTTCTTTTCCAACTTTCGCTGTTTCTTCTGCATGTTTTCCTTCTTTTCCGTCAAAGATTTCCCATTTAAAGCCGACACCAGCTGTTAATAAGGGAAGGATATTAACATTGGTTGGTCTCCAGTCCAGTTTTGCGCCTTCATAACCCAGCGCCGGAACTGCAGGAATTACATTTTCCGAGGTTTTGATACGGCTTCCGTAAAGTCCAATATAATAGGCGGATGCCATCAGCTGTACTTTAGGAATCATCCAGGTTCTTTCGGCTTTTATTTTATAGTCTGCCGCTGATATACCATGTTCCAAAGCACGGACTTCCGCTCTTTCTTCAATACCTTTCTGTGCGGAAAGCAATTCCAACGGAGCTAGTACGGGATCAATCATTCTGAGGCGTTCTTTACTGATTCCGCTCAGGATATAAAGCTGGGTAAGAAGAAGCTCTTTTTTGCCCTCATACTCTACCATTTTGGCATCCAGAGTCGCCTGCGCGAGTTCTATTTTTTTATGATCGTATGGAGTGATCAGGCCGTACCCTAAAGCTTTGTCTGCTGTTTTTCTGTTGATATCGAGTCTTTTCTTACTTTCATCCAGCACCTTTTTAGACTGATGGATAAGAGCAAGCTGATCATACGCCTTGGAAATAGCAGCCACTACATCATCTTTTGTTTTTTCAAGGAGAATATCTTCTGACATTTTCTTTTCTTCAATGGCTTTTTTCAGGTATTTCACCTTTCCACCTGAATAGAGAAGCATTTTGGCATCTGCTTTTGCAATCCCTGAGAATCCGGAAACATTGAGATTATTGTTAAAACTTCCTTCGGGAATATTGATAAAAGGTGCCAGATTAATTTCCGGCGACGTAAGTCTTGCAGTTGCATTTAGATATCCGACCTGTCCGCTCACTTCCAATGTGGGAAGAAAGATGTCTTTCAGTTTGTGTCCGTCAAGGTCTGTGAGTTTGTTCTGGGTAATCTGCATCTTGAGATCAGAATCACGGACCATAGCACTGTCTAAAAGTTCTTTAAAATCCGGCGCAGACTGTGCCCGGCAGAAAGCAGGGAAAGCCAAAAAACTAAACGTAAAAATCAATAAATTGTTTTTCATGGTTTATGTTTATAACAAATATAATGCAAAAATTCGTTAAATCCCCGAAGATAATTCATCAATATGGTGAATTTAAAGTAAGTTTAAAATGTGTTTAGTTTTAATCTTCTATTTGTGATGATTATATAGGATCCGTTTAACTTTAATTTGAGGGATGTTTTAATTGGAAAAAAGTTGAATTTTCTTTTATTCATGGGATTTTATTATGCTGTTTGATTGGTGAAAATTTTATTGAAAAAATATTAACCACGGATTTCACGGATGGACACAGATGATTGCGTATATATCCTCTAAAATTTAATGTTTCAATTGGTTTGGTCTCGCGCAGATTTCTCAGATTGGGCAGATTTTTTATTATAACAAATAAAAATTTAATTTTTATAAAACTTAGGTGCTCTTCTTTGCTGTATTAATTAAACTTCAGATAAACTAAAGTGCTTAGAAAAACTTTTGTGACTTTTGTGGTGAATAATTTTTCCCAGATATGACAAGAATTAAATCTGCCTAATCAAACTGATCAGCGAGAGAAAATATAACGTTTACTCAAAAGGCCGATTTAGTGCAAACAAAAACTCCCCACAAAATGTGAGGAGTTTATATGTAAAGATATGGGTTTATCTCTGTACTGCGGATTTCATTTTCGCATCAGGACGTAAAACTCTGTAACGAACTTCAAGGTCTTTCGGTACATAGAATACCAAAGGAAGCTTGCTGTTGTATCTTACGATCTCCGGCTGAAGGGTCACAAATTTCTTTGTTTTCTTCTGATCCTGGCAACCCATTAAGGTTCCCCCGGCTTCACCGTTTGATTCTATTTCATAATAGTTGTAGCCCCATCCCTGAAGATCCTGGGTTTTTACATTTCCCATTAAAAAGTAATTGTTACAGTCCAGCATTTTTTCAGCACCTACAAAAAATTCTACTTTTAAATCGCTTTCATTTTTTGCAACAGGCAGCTGAATATATACCTGCTTGAATCCGTCTTTCGCTTTAGGGAACATTTCAATTTCCAGCTTCTCAAACTTTTCTGCTTTCTTTTGTGCGAAAGCATTTACACCTGCCAACATAATAAGTCCCGCCATTAAAGTTTTTGAAAATCTCATCTTATTTTTGTTTTAAAATTTTTACTTCTTCCCTATAGCCAAAAATCATTCCAAAATCTGAACGTTGGTTCCTTTTGTATGGGCATTCATCTGCGGTGCATAGTAATTCTGCATGGTGGTGATTCCATTGGAGAACTTACCGGCTGCATTGGAAACAAGGTCATATTCGAAGACGTATTTCCCTTTCGGCATGTACTCGATGTAGAAATTCGTGGAAGCATCTTTCGTAGACTGGTAGTAGCCTAAACTGTTTTTCCATTGGTAACCGGACAGTACATCTGTGGGTTCAAATCCTGCCGCACGCATATCTTTAATGTGAATAAATTCCATCGCTCGGTCTGTATTCAGAATCATTCTTACGGTTACTTTATCTCCTACTTTTAAAGGCGTATCGGCTGAAATTTTCTGAAGTTCTTCTCCGTTTACTGTTTTCACTTTCTTGTAAAGTTCTTTGGTAATTGAGATATAGTTTTCGGAAGATTTTATTTTATCCAAATCTTCATAATACTGCCAGAACAAGCCTCCCTGTACAATTCCAGGACCTGGTTTGGTAACGGTAACGGTTCCTAAGTTTTTGTCTACCACATCCGTTTTCACGGTTGATTTCACATAACCAGTCGCTTTCGTTTGAGGAGCCAGTTCTTTTCCACCCCAAACGATGGTTGCTTTGTCACTTTCAGCACTGGTCCATGATTTACCTGAGTTTAAGATCGTAAAGATTACTTCTGAGGTTCCTCTTGAACTTCCCCATGAATTCACCTCTTTCTGCGTGATCAGCCAGATCTTCATATCTTCAATAAATTTCTGATCATTAGATTTCAACTTATTGAATGCTTCTAAAGCACCAGCCTGATTTACTACTTTAGATCCGAACCAGCCCCAGTCGTTAAGGTTCTGTTTCCAGTAAACGCCCTGAGTTTTTGTATCGGTAGAAGTTTCTTTCAGGTAATTCATTAATTTATCTGAAACATCTTTTAAGCCGTAATCATTCATCAGTAAAGCAGCACGGTGAAGTCCGAAGAAAGTGAAATCTGTGATCTTCGCTGTTTTTGCTTTCTGTTTTACCAGTGATTTCAATGAAGCACCTTTTCCTTTTAACGGATACTGCTTTTCCCAATAGTTTCGGGTATCCAGATAATCCATGGTCCAGTTGTTCCAGACATTATCTTTTTTCGCATCCCAGTATTTATTGATCTCATTGTCTACGTACTGAACCAGTTGTGCTACCAATTCTTTCTGATCTGTACTTTGATAATCTTTCGCACTTTCTTTTAACCAGGTATTGATCTTACCCAGATTTTTAAGGATGTACAGCGATGTTCCGTAAGAACTCGGATATCCGGGATACCAAGAGAAACCTCCGTCCGGATTCTGCAGTTTTTTAAGATCGCTCCAATCCTGATTGATGGAATTTCTCATGGTGTTAGCATCAAATAATAAAGCCAATTTCTGCATTTGCTCACCTTCATTTTTACTTTCCAGCACCCATGGAGTTTCTTCCAATAGAAGCTGCTTCAGTTCCTGATTTTTTTCAAGATTTGAATTCAGCAATCCTTTGCTCTGGTATTCTTCAAAAACGGTCTTCATTTTCGGATTGGCTTTGAACACTTCAGAAGCCAGTACATCAGCGAACCATTTGTTGAAGATCACATCGGCAGAATTGTTCTGATCATTTTTCAAACTTGGTAAGGCAAACATGATTTCCCAGATCGGATTCGTGGTCAGTTCCAACGTATTCGAAACATTGGTGATTGTTGTAGAGTTTGTATTTTTAAGATTATCTAAAACAAACGTTTTCGTTTCGCCTTCTTTCACAAAAACCGGTACTGCATCCGTCACGAGCATTCTGTTCGGAAGTATAGCAATAGCCTGCTGCTCTCCGTCTGAATACGCGCCTGCTTTAGCTACCACTTTTAATATAATGGAAGACACATTATTCGGAACTTTAAGTTTCCATGTTAATGCGCTGTTTCCTTTTTCATTTAAACTAAAATTCTGTGTTCCTGCATTGATCCCGAACTGAGAAGAAATATTTTCATTCGTAAAGGCATCCAGGATCTGAAGGTCTGCTGAACCGCTTAATTTTTTATCGGTAAGATTAGACAGTTTCGACTGAAGATTCAGTTCGTCTCCTTCTCTCAGGAATCTAGGGTAATTTGGAGTCACTGAGAATTCTTTCTGCGTCACCACCTGTTTTTCCAGTACTGCCGCTCTCGCATCTTTTGTGTGAGCCAGGAACATCAGTTTCCATTTCGTCAATGCTTCCGGAGACGTGAATTCGAAGCTTACATTTCCTTCTGCATCTGTTTTCAGATCAGGATAAAAGAATGCGGTTTCGTTTAGGTTTTGACGTACGGGAACTTTTTCAAGGTCTTTTTTCTCAACGGCCATTTCATTTAAAGATACTGCTGCATCAGCCTGAGCTTCCTGACCACCTGCGTTTGCACTCACTTTCATTGATCTTTTTTGTCCGGCTCCTATTCTGACAACCTGTTCAATACTTTCCATTTTTGCAGAAGCAACAGGAGCTGGCATTGCCATACCTTCAACCTGTAATCCGGCCACTCTCCCTGTTAATCCATAACTATTATAATCACCATCAAACCAGTTAAAATTCGGTATATCTACATATTTCCCATTGTAATATTTCAGTCTTTTCTGATAGTATTGCTGAAGCAAATACTGTCTGACATCATAAGAAGTTACGATAGAATATGGTGCATAAAGATTCTGCCAGCTATAGGTATTTGCTGCAAACTGATCCAATGACATATCGTACATATTGGCCAGTACCTCAGCATTTACTTTTTCTTTATCGCTTCCTGAAACTTTTACCGTCCATTTTTCTTTTGAATTCGGTTCAAGTTTATCTCTGAAGGTAACAGTTTCAATTTTTACGGGCTGTTCCGTATTTTTTATTCTTAAAGTCACAGACTGGGTCTGCACATCGTTGAATGCTGCAATCTGGAACTGGACATTCAATGTTGCTACACTTTTGTCTTTAGGAATATCTGTAGTGTACTCAAGAACTCCTTTTTTCATCTGATGGACTTCCGAAACTGTTTTTCCTGAACCATCCTGAATAAATACATTCACAAGGGCATCCGGAATCGCTGAATATACATATACCTTAGCCTTCTCCCCTCTTGAAAATTCATTCTTAGGTTCGATAACGGTCAGGAATGTTTTCTGTGAAGGTTGTAAAGATCCCTTATCCCAAATACTGAAATTCTGAGAAGATTTTATGGTGTCTTTTCCTTCCATATTATACAGCTCAAGCTGATAATCACCAGCTGCCAGTTTTCCTAAATCCAGTTCCGCAGACGGTTGCTGAAGTTTTTCAGCAATCAGTTTTTCTGTTTTCCAGTTTTTAGCTTCATCCTCTTTATCAAAAAGATCGTGTGGGAATTTGCTGATGAATTCTTCTTTGGAATATTTAGGCAGATTCTGAACTTCCTGTGCGAAATTATCTCTGAAAATCCTGTTTGGAGAGCTCAGTTTTGATAATTTCACGCTATATGATTTTTTAAGATCCTGCTCGTTGTAATTCAGGGTTTCTACCTTCAGTTTTACATTTTCGTCACTGAATGTGTTCTTGATTCCGTCAGCTTTAATATAGTGAGAAACCGAAGCTACTTTCAATTGGGTATTTGCAGACTGTGTTTCTCCGTTGATATCCGTTACTGAAGCATTGATCTCATAGTTATCGATCTGGATTCCTTCCAGCTTTTCATCTTTTTTAAGATCAAGACGGATGACAAATTCTCCTTTCTCATTGGTTTTTGCCTCACCAAGGATTGAATTTTCGTTATCGTTACCACGCGGATACCACCAGAAATATCTCCATCTGATGTTATGCTTTTTGATTTCGTAATTTACTGTGGTATTGCTCAATGCTACTCCTGAGAACATCATTGCTTTTCCTTTCAGCTCAATCGTCTGTCCGTATTTGTATTCGTCTTTTACAGGATCAAAAGTCACTTCAAATTTCGGTCTCTTGTATTCTTCAACTCTGATGTCTTTATAACCCTGACTTCCTTCATCTGTTCTTAAGTAGAAAACGCCATTCAGCTGACCTTTTGGAAGGATAAAACTTCCGTGGTAAGATCCGAACTCATTGGTTGTAAAGTTTTGTGAAGACACTTCCTGACTGTTGGCATCCAGAAGGGTGATTTTTTGTTTTAACCCTGAGGTGACAGCTTCTATTTCCTTATCGATTTTTGTATTGATCACTTTGAAATAAACGGTTTGTCCCGGTCTGTAGATCGCTCTGTCCGTAAAGATCTGAGCTAAGCTGCGCGCTTGTTTATTGGGATTGTAGTTTTCTACATTTCCGCTGTTTCCATATACCTGCATGATCTGGAAATCATTGGTTTTCGGCTGGCGGATCAGGAAGGTTCTGTAATATTCATTGCTGGCTGTGGAAGGGAACTTAAAAACACCGTTCGCATCCGTTTTTCCATCAATTTTATTTAAAGTTTTATTGGCAACAAATTCATAAAAAGTAAGACTTTCATTCGCTGCCGGTTTTCCGTTTTCACTGTTGACCAGTTTCAAAGTATTGGAAAGTTGGTTTCTATCTGTTTTGGTCTGGTAAATTATTCTGTTTCCTGAAACCAGAAAGTAAAAATTCTGTCTTGAATCACTGTCTTTTGCTTCAGATCCTGCCACAGCATACTCTAAAACGTAAACACCTGAAGGAAGAGGCTTGATCTCCAGTGAAGTTTTGTGGATCTGAAAATCTTTGGAATCCCCAAGCTGGAATGTCTCTTTTCTTACCAGATTTTTTTTAACCTTACTAAAAGTATTGTTGTATGAATTCTGTACATATTGCATCAATGTCGTAAAATCTTCTTTTACTTCATAAATGTTCAGTGAAAAATCCGTTACGTTCTTATGTTCCGCTACGAAATGAATCGGCAGATTGTTTTGGGTCTGCTGTTCGTATTTAATGGTAAGAAACGGATTGGTGACCTGATTTTCTTTGTTTTTTATATTTTCAATGAATGGAGATTTCGGATATTGCTTTTTCGCCTGATCAGCAATAGCCAAAGCTTCTTTCTCCTTCTTTTTCGCGATCAACTCATTCATGATATCTTCCATGATGATCACTTTGTAATCGCCTTCCGTATCAGATTTCAAAAGAGTTTGGAGTTGTTCCAGTTTATCTTTACACTGACTGTAATTGCAGTTTTCCGTCAGTTTTTCCTTTGAGAAATACAATTTAGGATTTCCGCTATTCTGTGCAATCAGTTCATCAAAAGTCGCATTAATCTGTGTTCTGTTCTCCGTTAATTCATTTTTTGTGAAAAGACTGCCTTCAGAAAGAAAACTGATCTTCCTCATAGAATACCATTCAAACAAGGTTGGAAAAAAAGCCATATCCTTGATTTCTGTAAAAATATCCTTGTATTTCGCCAGAGGTATTTTTTTTATCTCTGTCTTCTGCTGATCGAGTTCCTGATAGCTTTTTTTCAGGTAGTTTTTAAAATCAAGCTTACTCCAGGTTTCAATCTGAGCCAGATCCTGTGAATTGATATTGGTTCGGCTCTCTATTTCCCACGAATTCTGATTGTAATAATCCATAAAAAATCCGTTCAGAAGAACCGTATATACCAATTTCTCTTCGCCTTTCAATTTGCTGTCGGCTTCTTTAAGCTTGACAAAAAACTTCGAGGCTGCATCATTCTTATCGTCGTCTACGGTAAGATTCACAACACTGAATTCCGCTTTCAGGGAACGGATGAGCTGGATGGCATTATTTTCTTTCATTGCGTGGTTTTGTATGTCTAAAATGATGGGAAGATTAGATTTATAGGCACCTTTCGCACTGTTTTCAGTCACTTTCTTCCACTGGTCGTCGTAGTATTTCTGCGCCGAAACAGCGGAAAAGCTCAGCATTAAAAGCAAAAGCATAAAAATCTTGGAAAATCTTTTCATAAATGTTATTTTTGATAAATGAATTTCTTAAAAATACTGAAAAAAACTGTCATCGACAGCCAGATTTATGTCTCCGTTATGGGAACTCTTTTCGCAGTATTTTTCATGAAAGAGCAAAACACATTCCGTTTCCCTACCATTCTGTTAATTTTCATTACTTATTTTAGCGGTTATATTTACACTAAATACCAATATACCAAGCACTTTTTAAAAATACTGGCTCTGAATGCAGCAGCCGGCGTTATCTGTGCGTTTCTGATCATCCATAATCATAATGAAGTACGACTTTTGAAATGGTTTGTCATTGTGATTTTAGGACTTCTTTACAACAGCTTTTTCCTGGATGTGTATATCCGGAAGATTCCGTTGCTTAAAGTTTTTTATGTGGGGCTGGTCTGGGCGTTGGTCAACTGCTGGCTTACTCTTTGGGAATTTAATCTTCCGATTTTTCTGATCAGTTTCTTTTTTATAACTGCTCTGGTTCTTCCTTTTGATATCCGTGACATGAAAAGTGATACAGTAGAGACTTTTCCTAAGATGATAGGAATTCAGAACACCAAATACATTGCTTATCTATTGGTCTTTATCAGTGTAATTCTTGCTATTTTTAACCTTAAGCTGATTTACGCTACCGCTTTTTTTCTGACGGGAATTATTACCTTTATTTTAATCTATTTCTCTGAAAATAAAAGAGATGACACTTATTTCTCCTTCTGGATCGAAACCTGTTCTGCACTTCCTTTTTTATTTTTACTAATAATGGAGTATTTTTGACGAATGATTATCAAAAAGCTTTCCCTTTACAATTTCAAAAACCATTCGGAGAAGAAATTCGAATTCTCTCCTCAAATCAACTGTTTTGTGGGAAACAACGGTGCCGGAAAGACCAATATTCTGGATGCACTGCATTATTTATCTGTCGGAAAAAGTTTTTTAGGAAACACGGATTCTAATAATATCAAAAGGGAGGAAGATTTTTTCACCATCGACGCCGAGATCCAGAATGAGGACAGTGAAGATATCATCAAGATCTCTCAGCCCAAAGAAGCCAAAAAGATTATTAAAAAGAACGATAAAAGCTATGACCGCCTTGCAGACCACATCGGGTATCTGCCGAGCGTGATGATCTCTCCTTATGATTCAAATTTGATTTCAGATTCCGGGGAAAGCCGCAGAAGGTTTCTGGACTCTATGATTTCTCAGACGGATTCCGAATATCTTTTTGATCTGATTCAATATCAAAAAACGGTACAGCAAAGAAATGCACTGTTAAAATATTTCGCTAAGAACAGAACCTGGGATAGAGATTCTCTGGAAATTTATGATGATCCGATCAGTAAGTTTGGAACCAGTATTTTCATTAAAAGAAGAAATTTTGTGGAGAGACTTGATCCTATTATTCAGAATTTCTACCGGATTATTTCAGGAGGAAAGGAAACGGTTTCAGTTCAGTACCAGTCTGATTTAAGCGAAGGCTTCGACTCCGCTCAGCCTGACAAAGTTTTCAGGACCCTTTTAACGGAAAGCCTTGAAAGAGACCGAATGCTGACGTACACTTCAAAAGGAATCCATAAAGATGATCTGCTTTTTGAAATGGATCATGTTCTGATTAAGAAAATAGGCTCACAGGGACAGCAGAAATCTTTCCTGATTTCGTTGAAATTGGCTCAGATGAGTCTTGTAAAAGAACTGACCAAAAAGACCCCGATTCTTCTATTAGATGATATTTTTGATAAGCTTGATGATACCCGTGTTTCGCAACTTATTGAACTTGTGAATCAGGAGAATTTCGGGCAGATATTTATTACAGATACCCATCGGGAACGTACGGAAAGTGTGGTGAAGAAGATTAACGAGGAAAGCATCATTTTTGATATTTGATTAATGGATACGAGATTCGGGATTCGAGGTTTTAGAGATAGGATCTAAAGTTTAGATGGAAGTTTGTGCTTAGATGTTTAGTTATGGTTGGATAGGTTTTAATTGCTAAATTTAGCCTAAACACAAATGATTATGAGCTATCGAAATTTAGATATCTATAAAACTGCTTTTGAATTATTCTTAAAAACACACAAGGCGACTTTCCTTCTTCCAAAGTATGAACTATTCGAATTAGGCAGCCAATTGAGAAGATCTGCTGACTCTGTCGTCACTAATATTGTGGAAGGATACGGAAGGTCATCTTATAAAAATGAGTACATCCGTTTTCTGATCTACAGCCATGCCAGCAATGATGAAACAATTAATCACATAGAAAAAATTATGGCATTATACCCTGATAAAGCTGCAGAATTTGAAATATTAAGAAATGAGTATAATACATTAGGTGGAAAAATTAATAATTATAAAAAATGGGCCAGAGAGAACTGGAATGAGAAGAAAATGTAATGAGTTACGAGGTTCGGGATTCGGGATTCGGGTTCCGAAGTTCGACAATTCGAGTTTTAGGTAAGAAATAGAGATTGGATAAAAATTTTGTAATTTTGAAATCTTTAGATCCATCCTTAAGCGCATTACCCCGCAACTCGAATCCCGAACCACATGACTCGAATCCCGAACCACGGAACTCGTATCCCGCAACCCGCATTATGAAAAGAAACAAAAAACGTGAATTTCAATCCTCAGAACTTGTAAAATCTTTTGCAAGGATTCATGGTTTTGAGCATAAGCTGATTGCTTTTGAAATTAAAGATTTTCTTGAGGATTATCTGGATGAAAGTCTTTTCAAAGAGATCAGAAGCGTGAATATTGAAGATCAATGCATTATGATCAAGATTGATTCTCCTCTTCTGAAGCACGATTTTCAGATGCGTAAAAGCTTTTATCTCAAAAAGTTTCAGGATAAGTTTGGAGAGGATAAATTCAATGACATCCGCATTTTATAAAGATATTTTACATGAAATTATTCGACAGTGTTGAATTTAATATTATATTTGAGAACAATATTAAATCACCTCAACATGAAAAACTCAATTAAAAAACTAAGCAGAGAAAATTTAAGACAAATTATGGGTTCCGGGGGAAAGGTATGCTGTCAAACAGTTTGTGCTACAGGGGAATGTAATTACTATACCGTTCTTCCAGCCAGATGTCCTATATTAGAACCTTGCGTATAACAAGACTAAATTTGCAGTCATTTTTGATCGGTTGAATATTTGATTTTGACCTATCTGTAAAAAATAAAAATGCTCCTTTTCAGGAGCATTTTCAGTATATAGATGATATTATATTCAATGCCATTAGTGTTCTTCCGGCTTATTGGTGAGGGTACTGCTCATCAGATCATCGGCCTTTTTATCCAGCCCTGAACTTAACGGGAAGAAAAACTTGAACGGATTTTTCACAAAATATTTGAAAATCTCCTTATAAATTTCACTCACCTGTCCAAAGTTCATTTTCCTGGATCTGAAGGCCAGAAACATGGATAAACTAAAACTTACCAGGAAGTTGAAGAATCCAATAAGGAAGACCGTAACAAAAGATATCCAGAACGTATAGGAATCAACAGAGAAATCCTTTCCATAAAGTCCCAACGCAAAGTTTCCGGCGGCAAAAGTAATGTGTCTGATATCAAGGTCTAATCCGAAGAACAGACCGATCGGAGCCGTTGCGCCCAGAAATACCCCAAACCAGAAATTGGAAACGATTCCCGGCCAGTTTTTAGCGTAATATTTAGACAATCTTTTTGCGAATTTTTTACCCAAAAAGCTTCTGATAGAAAGGTTTTTTGCGATCCTCTCCGGAATCTGATAAAACACTGAATTGTTTCCTATATTTCCTGAAATGATCCCTGAAATAAAAAGATAGAATCCAGCAATACTGGCGTGCAATATCGCTTTTGACTTAAACGGATCGAGGTCTTTTAATAGTTTATCTGATCTTTCTACCGCTAAATTCTGGGAGAAAAAGATGTCCAAACCATAGATTATCGCTAATGCTATCGGAAAGGAAAGAAGTACATTTCCTACGAACGCAATGAACTGACTTCTGAAAAGCTTGGAGACAAGATGAGCAAATTCGGTGTTGTTGCGTTTGCTGTTTCCTTCTTCTGAAAGGACTTTGGTCATCGTCGCTGCCGTCATTGCAGGCTGTTTAGTGGCCAGCGTAAAGCCCATCAGATAGATCATGATGAACCCCATCGCATAATTCATCGAGTATAAAAATGCATGGGAAAAATCACTTCCGGGAATATAGCCGTAGAGCATTTTCAGAACGCAGAGTGCACCGACGATAATTCCACCGCCACTGGCTTTGTAGAACATCGTCATATACTCTTTTCGGGTAGATGTAATGTAATGGGTGCCGGTTTCTGCCGTGTGGTTGGTAATAAGGTGTGAGATCAGACGTGTACTGTCGTTGATCAGATCTGCTATATTATTTTTATGAGATTTATAGTTGAGTATATTAAAAATCAGCTGCTTTGATTTTATGGTAATATCTTCTTCATTATCAATCACCAGAAGCTGTACGATTTCATAGATCCTTTCGGTCTGCTGACGGATTTTAAGCAGTGACTGATTGATTTTCCCCGAGATTCCGTATTTAGCAGAATTTTTAAACGCAATATTCACGAATTCATGACAGTGTTCCGTATAGATCTTGATCTGTTTGTATCGGCTGTCTTTGGAATGCAGCTGGAGTTCAGGATCATTTTTCAGGTCTTCGGTAAGTGCTTCCAGTTCGTTCTGAAGGGCCAGGAACGGGTTGTCCAGGTTTCTGTACTGTGGAGCCATTCTCACGACCTCTACTTCCATCGCCATTCCGGTCACACGCCAGGAAAGAATGCTCATCGAAAAGATCAGTTCTTTTTTGACATTGGGTTGAGTGATAAAACTGGAGGCGTCGAGAAGGTCTAAAAACTCGTCAATTTCATTTTCAGGAAGATTATGCAGGTATTGCAGATCTTTTTTAGGTCTGAGACTGACATTGTCAATCATGTACCACACCGTTTTCTCATTCTCTACGGGTGGCAGTATTTTATTTAAAATCCTCTTTTTAAGCTCCGGAAAGAAGGCATTTTCTGAGAGAATATTGGCTTCGGTCAGGGAAAGGTTGAAGGGTCTTCCTTTAAAAACATTATGGATGTAATGTTTAAAATTTTCAGCAAAATCCGGATTACTTTTAAGGAAATTGAGTACATCCGTGAAATCAGCCCTTTTAATGCTCTCTAAAAACTCGGCAAAAGGCTCTAAAGAAAAGGTTTCATTCTTAAAAGAGAAGTATTTTTTAAGAACTGATTCAAAACTTGTGCTGGAATTAAAAAATTTCATTAGGACAAAGATACTATTTCAAACTCACATTCCTCATCTGTCTCATGATCCAATTATGTTTCTTTCTTAAATACGGTGATGGATTTTTAGGATCATATTTCTTGGGATTTGGCAATACAGCAGCGATCCAAGCAGCATCTGAAGCGCTCAGATCTTTGGATGATTTCCCGAAATAGTACTGAGCTGCAGCTTCCACACCGAATACTCCCTGCCCCATTTCAATGGAATTCAGGTATCTTTCCAGAATAATATCTTTGCTCCACACCTTCTCAATAATGAAGGTATACATCGCTTCCAGTCCTTTTCTGAACCAGCTTCTGCCCTGCCAGAGAAAGACATTTTTTGCGGTCTGCTGTGAAATAGTACTTCCACCGCGGATCTTTTTTCCTTTCTCGTTATTCTTCATCGCTTTCTCTATCGCGGTATAATCAAAACCGTTGTGATCAAAGAATTTCTGGTCCTCAGAAGCTATAACTGCTTTTTTAACGTTGTTTCCCATTTCGTCATAGGAAATATAATCCCTGTGCAGCTTGCCAAATTCGAAAATACCTCCTATCTGTGTAATGGTAATAGGCGGATTGAAAAACCGGCCCCAGATAATGAACACCACATTCAGAACAAGAACGATGAAAATAAGCTGCTTAATTTTTTTCCACATAATTTTTTGTAAAAAGGAATTGCAAAAATAAACAATTCGTCTGAGTTATTGAAGCTCTTTCATGTAGGTAAGCTGATATTCCGGAAGAAGTTCAGGATGGAAGATCTTGATATAATCTTTCAGGATCAGGTCAGCTCTCACTGCTCCGCTTTCAAAGAAGTCGTTGGCTTTATTTTTTTCTTTCCCGGCAATGGTGTAGATTTTTCCTTTATTGAATACTTCCAGTTTTCCGTAGAAAGGATTAGTCCCCAGCATTTCTTTTTTAGACGTGTGAATTCCGGCATTTATCCAATACTGTACGCCGGGTGATTTAGCATATACCTCTTCAAAGCTCATGGTCAGAGACTTTTCTTCTTTATTGTCTTTCATGATATAAGAAGCGTTGGCATCACCAATATAATTCGCTACCGATGTTTTTCCGCCCGGCAGATACCAAACGTCGCCGTACATTTCATTGGCAAGCACTACAGGTTTATCTTTTGCTTTTAATGCCAGTTGCTTCAGGTCGCTGTAATTTTTCTCAATTTCCTTGTATTTTGCTTCAGCTTCTTTCTCTTTTCCGAAAAACTCCCCGAAAAGTTTGATATAAGCGGTTTTCTGCAACGGAAGCTGTTCCATGTACTCATCCAGGAAAACAACCTGAATTCCATTATTTTTCAACAATTGATATGCATTGTCAAAACTGGCAATATAGTTGGTGAAAATAGCATCCGGCTTCATGGAAATGATCTTTTCTACATCATACTTCTGCTCGCTTCCCACATTCTGGATCTTCCCCGACTTTAAAAGATTTTGAATTTTCTCCGAATAAATATACTCCGGACTTGAAACGCCGATGATCAGATCTTCAGCTCCCAGTTCGGAAATATACCCTGCCATGCTTGCATTTAAAAGGATGATTTTCTTAAATGGAGTCTGATTTTGCTTAAAATTATAAGTGAAATTTCCCGACTTCAGCTCCAAAAGACCGTCATGCTCCTTAAATTGGGTACGATTTGAAATTTGAGTCCAGTCTGAGGACGAAATTTTTTGTTCTCTTTTACAGGAGATTAGCGCTACAACCGTAAATAAAAGTAAAATTCTCTGTTTCATCTTTCAAAGAACGGAAAAAAGTGCTATATTTGCAAACCTTAAAACATCAAGGAAACGACGGCCTCGTGGCGCAACTGAATAGCGCATCTGATTACGGCTCAGAAGGTTACAGGTTTGAATCCTGTCGAGGTCACCAAAAGCGCCATGTGAAGTCAAGCACTGCCACATGGCGCCATTTTTTTATAAACGATACTTATCAATATCTTAAGAGATTTTTATTCATTATAATTAAATCTATTCCCACCTATAAAAACCATAATATGATATTGAAAATCAACACCTTGTATTAAATAATTGCTAATTCTCAAGAAAAAATACGTCAGTTATGTTGACTTAACAGGATTTATCGAACACTAAGCACATAACACATTAACAATCAAAGATTTATTAGAATTACTCTTATACACGTTCAAAATCAAAAAGAATAATCTATTTTAGAATCAGTAACTCTAAAAATTGACTTAATTGAGTAAAGAAGCATATTTGAAATATTTTCTTTATCGAATAATAGTTTTTCAGGGGGAAAATAGATGATTTCTGCTTTATAATAATCTCAGATTCCCCATCTCCCAATTTAATTATTACCTAGCTCATCCACGTTCAGAGTATGCAAAATAGCAAAAGGAAATCAAAATGAAAACTTATAAAAACAAAAATAAATTTGCTCTGGTTTAATTATTTATGATTCCACTTAGTTGAAAATAGAAAAGTTAATACAAGTTTCTAAACCAGAAGTAAATATCAACATCCGAAGCGATATTAAGTTTTTTTCTCAGATTGTATTTTTTAGTTTGGACCGTGCGTATTGAAGTAAAGGTAAATTCTGCGATTTCTTTTGTCGAAAAATTAAGATATAAAAGTGCGCAGAACCGTATTTCTGTATTCTGAATTTTATCATTGACAGATAAAATCCGGTGTGTAAATTCCGGATATAACTCATTAAATTTAGTTAGAAATTCAGGTTTATTTTCTTTAGCAAGCATCACCAGTTCATCAAATGATTTTGTGGATTTCAGGTCTTGAACTTCAATCTCTTTCATCTGTTTCGGAACATCTTTTTTATCTAATACTCTGCTTTTATATTTCTTATGAAGACTAATGGTTAAAAAGGACAGTAGCAGACACATTAAAAGACATGCGGATAATATATAAATAAGTTTTCTGTGATCATTGGCCAATTCCTGTTTAATATGATTGCTCTTATTATCAATTGCTTTTTTGACGGCAATGTTTTTAAGTTCATTGCTTTCTTCAATTTCAAAAATTTTTTTCGAGTAATAATTAACACTGTCTGATTTTCCCGTTTTTTCATATAAATGCAATAAAGAAGAATACATTTCTTTCTGCATAACTTCGATAGGGAAATAACGATCAATAATTTTTTTGCTTATCAGATAGTTATCCTGGGCCTTTGCATAATTGCCTTCCGCCATATAAATAGATCCGGCATAAAAATGAGTAGTGTATTTTATATCCGCATCTTTAAGATCGTCAAATTTTTTAAGATCACTCAAAGCCTCTTCAATATAGATCTTGGCCGAATCAATTTGGTTTGTTTTGAGAAATGCATCTGCCAGGTGTGGTGTTGCTTTATAACTATTCCCAATCTGACTTTCTCTTTTAATATCCAGACTCTTAAGGTATTTTTCTTCCCGGCACCTCCTGGAAATTATGTAAGCTTTTTTGTAACACTGGATCGCTTGATTATTATCTGCAATATTTGAATAAATCCCTCCTTTCAATAAAAATATACAATACGTAAAATATGGATATTGATCTTCGTTTTCAGGAATCTCTTTTAATATTTGTAATGCCGCTGAAAATTCTCCTGAGGATTGAAAAATATTACACTGTAATGTTTTCAGATGGAAAAAGGCTTCTAAACTTGTATCTACTGTAATTAATTTTTCCTTTTCTATTTTATCGGTATAATAAACCGCCTTTGCTGTATTATTATTTTTGAAATAGATTAAAGCCGCCTTTAAATAGCCCAAACCTTCACAAGTTTTATAACCTGAATTTTTACAGGTCTTTATAATCTCCTCTAGCTTTTTAATCTCTGTATCTCCCGCTGAACTCATTGATATATCTTTTATTATTTCGTTCAGCTGATTTTCTTTAGGACTTTGGGCAATCAGACTTACAGTGATGTTTATGAAAAAAATAAATGAAAGAATATATTTTGTCATTACAAACCGAATTTTAGCAAGCTAAAATATTAAATCTATTATCAAAGTAGATAAAAAACTTTAATAATATTTCTAATACTGCATTAATAATAATGAAACACTCATTAATAGATAAATGTTTATAAAATAAATCTGGTGAAATAAAACTAAAAAAAAACTCAATATTAAAAGATATTGTAAAGTAGAAAAAGCATTCATGTAGGAGAAAAATCTATATACGTATTTAATACTGTATGTTTTGTAAAATAAAAATATCGGTTATAACAAGAGAAACAATAGACTAGTTTTGATTTCATAAGAATAGAATAATATCAAAAGAAAATTTTGATTTCAAAGCCTAAAAATTATCTCTCTATAAGTAATAATCATTTAATATATCGTTTAATCTTAATTTAAAATCTTTTAAAAAATTATAAAATGAAAAACAAATCTACTGGTCTACTGCTATTTTTAGTTTTATTCTTATCTGCAAACCTTTATAGCCAGCAATGGCAAACTGCAACGTTGCAGCATTCTTCAGGTTTGAGAGAATACTCAATATATGTCCCTTCCAATTATAATCCTCAGAATCCAGCCTCTTTGGTCCTAACTTTACATGGACTCGGGGATAATATGACCAATTTTAGAAACATAGGATTTGATGTTCTGGCAGAAACAAACAATATCATTGTCGTTTGTCCCCAGGCAATAGCTGACCCGTTCGCAGGTACCTCATGGAACTCCGGTGCCGGATTAAGTTTATATACTCCTAATGCAAATGTTGATGATATAGGATTTCTGAGCTCACTTATTGATAAGGTAAAGCAAAATTACAGTATTAATCCCAATAAGGTTTTTGCCTGCGGTTTTTCTATGGGTGGTTTTATGACGGAACGTTTAGCCCTTGTTTTAAATGATAAAATAAAGGTATTTGCTTCTGTCGCAGGAACCTTTGGAAACGCTATACTTCCGGTTGCGGCAGGAACCCCTGGACGACCTGTTTCCATTGCCCATTTCCACGGTACAGCTGACAACACAATTGGATACACAACCAACAACTATGGGAGTTCTGTAGATACTATGATCAGCTATTGGAAAACCAATAATCAATCAGTAAGCACTCCTGTGCATACCCTACTTCCAGATACGGCTAATGATGGATACAGTGTAGATCATTACAAGTATACAAGTACCGTTAATAATTCTGTTATAGAGCTTTTTAAAGTAAACAATGCAGGTCATACATGGCTTAGTTCACAAAACGACATTTCCTACACTCAAAAAATATGGGAGTTTTTCACCCGGAACAGCAGTACATTATCTATAAATGAAACCTCCGCAAGTGTTGATTTTTCAATGGCACCCAATCCTGCTACTGATTATGTAGAATTTAATTTCTCATCAAACAACCCGAACTTTGGTTCTGCCACAGAAATAATAATCAACGACCTAACAGGAAAAACAGTATTGTCCAAGACTTTTAAGCCCGTCGACAGAAAATACAGATTGAACCTAAGAGAAAATGCATTGACAAGCGGTGTTTATCTGGTAACTGTCAAAACAGGAAACGGTACGGACACCATTCATAAAAAGCTAATCGTCAAATAGATCCTCACCTGTATCTATTGAAATTCTATCAATCACCTTTTTAAATTATTTAGTATATGAAAAAAAACCTATCAGTGATTGGGATGCTGCTCATTTCGGGTATCTCTTTCGCACAGACTAATAATCTTTGGTCGCAAAGTTCACAAAAAACATCAACAGACATTTTTGAGAACAAAATGAGTATTGCCAATCCGAAAATCTACACATTAGATATTATCGGATTAAAAAATGTACTTTCCAAGGCTCCAAAAAGACTGGCAGCCGGTGAAAAATCGGAACTCATTATTTCATTTCCTAATTCCGAAGGAAAAATAGAAAACTTTAAAGTAAAAGAAAACTCAAACTTTGATCCTCAACTTGCCGCTAAATATCCGGATATCAGGTCTTATGTGGGTGAAGGTCTGGAAGATCCCAATTCAACTGTTTACTTTAGTATTTCTCCATTAGGGCTTTCATCCATGGAGATTTATGGAGATAAATCTGCTGTTTTTATTGAACCTTTCGCTAAGGACTTATCGGCTTATGTAGTGTATAAAAAAGCGGACAAAAAAAACAACCTGAGTGCATTTGAATGTACAGTACTTGATGTCGCTCAAAAAGGAGTCGCCAACACTTCTACAGCCAGACCCAACGCTGATGATGCTGTATTAAGAACATTCAGGCTCGCCCTTTCCTGTACCGGAGAATACACTACTTACTTTGGAGGAACAAAGGCCAACGCTTTAGCAGCAATGAATAACACAATGACCCGTGTGAACGGTGTTTTTGAAAAAGATTTTGCGGCAAGAATGGTTTTGATTGCAAATAACGAAGATGTAATTTACACCAATGCTTCAACGGATCCCTATTCTGCGGCTTCTTCAATGCTTAGCTGGAGTAATCAACTTCAAAACACGTTAACTTCTGTAATCGGTGAAGCCAATTATGATATTGGCCACTTGTTTGGAGCTACCGGAGGTGGTGGAAGTGCAGGGTGCATTGGATGTGTCTGTGAAAATGGATCCAAAGGGAGTGGCTTCACTTCTCCTATAGATGCGATTCCTTCAGGTGATAATTTTGATATTGACTTTGTAGCTCATGAAATGGGTCATCAGTTTGGTGGAAACCATACATTCTCTCATAATATAGAACCATATAGTGTGAATATGGAAACTGGTTCAGGATCTACCATTATGGGCTACGCAGGAATTACTTCTCAGGATGTACAGCCACACTCAGATGCATTTTTTCATGCGGTAAGCATTCAACAGGTTACGAATAATATTAAAAATAAATTTTGCTCAGTAAATACAAATACCGGTAATACAATTCCAACTGCTAATGCAGGTCTAGACTATACTATTCCCAAAGGCACTCCATTCATGCTGACAGGACAAGGGGCAGATGCAAACGGCGACGCTTTAACATATATCTGGGAACAGATGGATGCTGCTTCATCCTCACAAACCGGTGCCAACTCTGCAGCAAGTGCAACAAAGACCTCCGGTCCTACTTTCAGATCATGGACACCAACCACTTCACCTATAAGATATTTTCCTAGAATGGAAACCGTTCTGGCAGGTGCAACTACTACTGCAGGCTCAGAAATTACTGTTGAAGCATTATCTAATGTTGCAAGAGCATTAAATTTCAGATTCACAGTTCGTGATAACAGGGCTGGAGGATCGGCAAATAATTCAGATGACAACGTAATCACTGTAAATGGAACGGCAGGACCATTCACCGTTTCTTCACAAAATGCTGTAACCAACTATGTAGGTAACAGCGCTCAAACTGTAACGTGGGATATAGCAGGAACTACAGCCAATGGCGTGAATGCTGCCAATGTAGATATTCTTTGGTCTGCAGACAGTGGAAATACATGGACTACCCTATTGGCCACAACTCCAAATGATGGATCTCAGGCGGTAACCATTCCCAACGTTACCACCACAAAAGGAAGACTTATGGTCAAGGGTTCCAATCATATATTTTTTGATATAAACAATGCCAATATCAATGTAAATGCAGTACCGGCAGGAAACGACACAATAGCTCCTACGGCACCGGTTCTTGCAGCTTCAGGAACCACTTCTACAAGCACTAATTTATCATGGAACGGTGCTACAGATAATATAGCAGTTACAGGATATGATGTATATCAGGGATTATCGTTAATAGGTTCTACAGCTTCCACTTCTTATACCGCAACAAGCTTAAGCCCATCTACCACTTATAGCTTTACGGTTAAAGCAAAAGATGCAGCAGGAAATATTTCTGTTTCCAGTAATTCTGTGAGTGTAACTACTCTTACAGGGCCTAGTGTGACTTACTGTTCCGCATCTGCAATGGATACCTCAGATGAAAGAATTGGGAATGTAAAATTCGGAACAATAAATAATAGCTCTACAGGAACAGCAGGATATGAAGACTTCACGTCTGTTTCAACTGCTGTCATAAAAGGCAATACTTATCCAGTTTCTATAACACCTTCCTGGACTTCAACAATTTATAACGAAGCATATGCAGTGTATATTGATTATAACCAAGATGGCGATTTTACTGATAGTGGAGAATTAGCATGGTCTAAAACAGGATCCAAAACAACTCCAGCCACGGGAAGTATTACAATTCCAGCTTCCGCAGCATCAGGCTCAACAAGAATGAGAGTAATGCTGAAATATAGTTCTCTTCCTTCATCATCTTGTGGAACTTATACTTATGGGCAAGTAGAAGACTACACGCTTAATATTGGCTCTGCAGCCAAAGGAGATTTACTCAGCACCAATGATGTACTGACTGATTTTAAAGTTTTCCCTAATCCTGTAAAAGATATCCTGAATGTTTCAAATACAACATCAGAAGAATACAAAATCCTGGATATGGGTGGAAAATTAATAACTTCAGGGAAACTTGAGAGAGGTGCGGTAAACGTAAATCATCTTATAAAAGGAATATATATACTACAAATAGGTCTCATCACAAAGAAATTTATTAAAAATTAGAATTTATTCTTATAATTTCATCTCAAACTTTATCATTTTTTAGTTAATAGGACTATATTTCTCATAGTCCTATTTTTTATTCTATATATTAAATCGATCTGGATGAATTTTCAATTATAATAGTTTAAAATTAAAGAAGGGTTTTCACTCAAAAACCAGTTAGGATCAAATGAAAATTACTGATCCGTTGACTGGTCAATATCCCGGTTTCTTAAAAACTTTTCCCGGGACTTTAACAAGAAAAGAATTAAGCTTCCCAACCAAAAAGCATAGCCAATGCCGGGAAACATTCTTATTATTTCCACTGAACCTCCTCCACCTCCTACAATTCCCATGTTTGCCTGAAAAGCGTGTGCGTTCACCATAAAGATTAAAGCTAGAAATACGGCGATAGAAATAAATATCAAAGATAATTTAAGATTTCTTCTCTTAAACCATGATAATAAAAGGAAAACATTTGCCCACCAACTGATACCTTCCCAGCTAAAAGCCTCACTCCAACCCAATAAAAGGTACCAAATTCCAGCATCATCAAAACTGATACTCCCTTCATCGTATAAAGGAATAGGAACGGGTAGCAGCAAGCTGAAGATAAAACAAGTTATTCCTAGATACTTTAAATTTCTATTCTTTATTTGAGAATCCATACGGTTACTTATATTCGAGTACATCTTCAATTAAAAAAGCATTTCCGGAAGGAACTATTCTAATCTCTCTTTTATAATCAATCTTAGCATCTGTATCTGTAATTACTGTTTCAAACAGATAAGAATTTCCTATTTTTTTCTTGAAAACACAACGGGTCACTTCTATAAACCCGTACTCACCGTTCGAGACCAGATAACCTGTACCAATACCTGCATATTCACAGTTAAAATCTTTAGCCCATTTCTTCTTAAACTCTTTCAAGGTCATTTTCCAGTCCATTCCCACCTCTATAGCATCATTCTTATAAGCCATATATTTGTCAGTATAAATTTCTTTATGCTTACCCTCGGCTTCTTCATTGGTATTTTCTGCCAGGCCATTGGCCTTATTGAGCGTACTGGCAACGACATGAATGATCCAGTTTTTTGCTTTTTCAATATCTTTAGATTGTTTTACGGCATTTTGCTCAACGGCCACCTTATTACCTGTATTCTTTTTCTGTGCATGAGCCTGAGTAACTGTTCCTAGTGCCATAATCACAGTTGTTATTAAAAATTTATTCATCTTTTTAAATTTAGTAGTATTTCTATTCTAATTCAATTACCAATTCTTACGTAGGTACTTAAATAATTTAACCAATCAGATCTGATTAGATAATTTTTTAATTATGTTTTTCAAAAGATAATAACACTCCAAAGTATATGATGACTGCAATGACAACAAGAATAAGCAGCCCCATAATAATGTCCTTGATATATTTTTTTTTTTGAAAAACATATTCATTTGAGTCAATATAGAACTCGCTGAAAACATTTGGATTTACGTTTAGATCAGGTCTGAAATGAGCAATGCCTAATAAAAAAGTGGAAACCAAGGAGAAACGGTTCAGAAAAAAATGATTTTCACCCACAAAAGAGTATGATTGTTTATCGGTATTTCCGTCTTTTACTTCCCACCATTGCAGCGCTTTCCCTGTTGAGGAGTGACTAAGTTCATTAATGTCATACACGGCTTGTCCAGATTCTTCATCTGGATTCTTTAAGAAGATACTCCAGGGCAGTTGCTTCACAATATGTTTCTTATCCCTGTAATAATGTGTAATTCCGGTTTCGTCAACGATGATCCCTGTATAGCCTGAAGGTTTCCAAAAATAAAAAGAAAGGAAAATGGGTAACCCCGTTAAGACCAGCAGCATTAAAACAATAACGATCTTTATAAGTATTGTCTCATCATTATCCGGTGTTAGGAGCCAGGTTATGGAGCATCCTAAGAAGATAACACTAAGTAAACTAAGCCCTATAAAAAAAGAAATAATAATTCCTTTAGCCACTATATTGGGTTTGGACTGACAAGCTTTAAAAGGCGGTAGACCATATTTTTTGTCCATTAATAATTTAATTATATCATTCTGTTTAAAACATACTTTTAATCAATTTAAGGCAACAAAGTTGCTATAACATATTGGATTTATTATGAAAAACCTTTGCTGATGTTTATTCTCATAGTCTGCGAATTTACGTTTATGAATTTGTGTTGCGAATAAGCCTACTGCTGTTATAAGAAAACCAATTGAAATCAGGAAGAAAATCAATAATAAAACGAATTTATTAGGTACTTTCAATGAATTCTTTCTTTTAAACAACTGAGGATTTGTGAAGCCTGTTAAGCCCAAAAAAAAGAATGCTGTACTCAATAGTAAAGTAATCATTATATAAGGTCCGGTGAAATTCAAACTCATTTGTTTTTTTATTATTAATTCTTTTAAAAAGCTTATCAGGTAAGATCTATTCTTCTATTTTCAAACCTGCTGCTATAGCTTTAATAGCGTACTTATCTGCTAGTACCTTATCTTCAAAGTCTTTGTGATTCTTATAGATTTTATGTAGGTTTAGAAAAGCTTCGCTATAATTCATGTGGGCAGCTTCCTCGAAACGCTTAATAGCAAGTGGTATATTAATTTCCATTTCTGTTCCGGATTCTGCATAGACGCCTAATTGCCAGATAGCATACCCCTGATCATCATCAATGGCTGCTTTTAACAAATAAGGCAATGCTTGATCTGTATAATCAAAATAATCATACAGCCAGCCAAGTTCCATATCTACAGATTTACCTGTTTTTTCAGCTTTCAAATAATATTTCAATGCCAGTTCATAGTTTTCATTTCCATCCTTACTATGGAAATAATAATGTCCGAGTTCAAGGGCTGCAGCCCTATTGCCTGCCTTGTAAGCTTCTGTATACCAGTATAGCATTTGTTTTTGATCTACCGGAGTTCCCATTCCTTCCGCATAGCAAAAACCTACATTTAACATGGCCGTTTTAGATCCTGATTGCGCTGATTTCAAAAACAACTGAAAAGATTGTTCCTCATTTTTATATTGAGGATTTTCTCCTCTGGCATCTTCATAGATAATAGCCAATTCGTTCATAGCGCCAGCGTGCCCCAAATCTACTGCCTGTTGGTAGTTATTTACGGCCTCTGCAAGACTAGTTTCATTGTCTAATTCGAAAAGTGCCAAGGCCTTTTGATAAAATATTTCATTCTGCGGGAGGCCTTTATCTATATAAGCCTGAAGTCTTCTCGCAACTCCGCTATCAAAATGATAGTAACCTAGTTCTTGATTTGAATAAATATAGGTTTGCAAATCTGCCTTATTAGCTTCCTCAATATTGTTTCCATTAAAAGTATAAACCATATCGTCTTTTAAACAATAAGCATCATTTCCTCTTAAGATCATGTGATATTCCATCGGAACTTTTAATTCGCCCAAGGCATGAATTATCCCCCAAAAGCCATCCTTTTGAACAGCAAGGAAAGAGTTGTTTAAAGAGACCATATCATCGTAAATAAAATCACTTATTGGCTTGTTGAAATTGTTGACAACAAGATGTAAACTGTATTTTTGTGCACGTTTTACTTTTAAAAAGATATCATGCAAATGGGCACAAAAATCACGGTCTTTAGTATTTAAAACAACATCAAGCTGTTCTATTGTTTCATACTCAAAATCAAGGATAGCATTTCCTTTATAGTTCAGCAATCCATATTTTTTTTCTTTCCGGATTATAAAAACGTAAAACAGATTTTTTGCTATTTTTTCATAGCCGCTTAACAGTAATTTTCCATCATCATCAAATAGCTGATTTTGATCTGACTTTTTATTCTTTACGATTTCATATAAATACTGTTCATTGGGAACCAGTATACTTTTGACAAAACGATTTTCACATTCTGCTAAAAATCTAAATTGTTTTGTGAAAATGAGTTTTGTTTTTCTTCCTTTTATCGCAGTGATATAGGTTTCTCCATAGTTGCCGGATTCTATAGGTTCTTCATATTCAAAAGGGAGTACCGTATTATTATGGTGATCTATGACGCCCCATTTATCGTTTAATTTTGCTGTGAAAAATTCTCCCTCATAGCTAATACTATCCATATCCTGGTAGATAAAATCAATAATTACATCTCCCTTTTTATTGATCTGTCCATATTTTTCAGATCGCATAACACTTGCGCAACCTCCAATAAAATCAAAGGCGTCATCAAATTGCGGTGTTATGATTCTGCTAGCATCTTTACTGACATAGCCGTACTTTTTATCCAAAAAAACGACCGCCATATTTTCATCATTAAAATCATAAAACTCTTCATATGTAGGAGGAATAAGAATTTTTCCGGTTGCATCTCTTAATCCCCAAAGACTGTTTTTCTCAAAAATCTCGGGTCCCACAGGCTCGGGTTGCTCAATAATGTCCCAGCCATAGCCATAATTTGAATAATTAAACAGCGACCTAAAGTCCTCAAATCCTTCTCCAACATCTTTTGAAAATAAAGAAAGTTTCAGTAAAAAAATGTTGTCTGCATCAATAGCATTATCAATGACTGCATTATTATTTTTAATATTCTCAAGCCACTCTTCTGCCTGTTGTTTGTGGCTGGTACTACTCATATTAAAGACATCCCAGGCATCTAAATTGAAAAAGGGCTGATGAAGCTTTTCAATATAATTAAAAAGGCTTTCTTTGGCTGTTTTAAAACTTTCAATATCATCAATTAATTCTTCCTGATGCTTTTCAATGAAATTATAAAATCGCTTTAAGTTTTCTATTCCTTTGGGAGCGTTATAGAATAATCCCGAATCATTACCCGGAGTATGGGTATTGTAATTATTCCCTCCAATGATTGCTCCGTCAATTAATAAGGGTTGTAAAAAAATTGGAATTTCATATCCCCATTCTATCATCATTGTGTCATCGGCCGAAGATTCTCCTGGTTCACTGATATTATATAAATAAACTCTATGTGACATATTTTAATGATTAGTTGGGTTTCTCGAGTTGATGATTAGATCAATCTTTATGTCATAACCATCAGCTAAATAAGGAAGTAAACTATAATTCTCAAAATTATCGGTTAAGGTATAGGGAACAAGTACCCCATGTTCTACAATCTGTTTTACCGAATAGGTAAGTCCCAACCAGTTTTCAATATCAGTAATCTTATTTTTAGGAATTGAGGTATTCTTATCCTTTTCAGATAATTCTTCATAGTAATATCTTGACTTAAATAAGCTTGGGTATTTCTTTTTTAAATCTGCGGTTAAAATAAATGGAGGTGCTCCATTGGCGTACAGGTCTTCTCTCAATATTCCGGTTACAATGGTACGTCCTATATTATTTTTCATGTATTCGTATTCTGCAGCGGGCGGCAAATCATTATCTGCCGATAAGTCCCTGCTGGTGTACAATTTATCTATCGGAGCAATCCTCACAAAGTCTCCCTTTATCCGAATAACTTTGAATAAGGAATAATTCATTTTGTACCATTGGCTTCCCCCATCTACCCGTAATTCTTTCGAAAAAATAATGCTTCCTACCTTCAGCTTATGTTCGGGAGTAACGATGGTTTTGCGCCATACATACTGATTATATTGTTTTTTTAAGACGAAGAACAAACCAATAAGGACTAATAAACTAGTGAGAATAACTGTTTTTTTGTATTTCATGTTTCTTCTTGTTAAATCAATAATAATTATTCCCTACTCTCTTTTCCTGCAAAAGGATTGATATAAAATGAAACCTGCAGCCTGCTTTCTATTTTCTGAACAAAATAATTGGCAGACTTAAAATTTACTTTTTATAGATTCGTTAAAATAAGGCAGATAGATTTTATTTTTTTCATCCGTTTTTCATTTTGCTTCTGAAGCAGTAGCGACTTCTGAAAGGTCTGTAGGTCGGTACATATAATTTACCGGCGTACTATTTCCTTCTTCAGAATAGAATCCCGGTTCTCCTATACCCTTTATGATTCCGTCTTTTATACTTTTAAAATCAATCCTCCTTTCCGCAAGACCACCCCCTCTATTAAATGAATATTTATATTCAAGAATACCACCATTATTGATAAAAATAGCATAGCATGCATTCCAACCACCCTGTCGTTCTTCTATAGTAAAGGGCACAATAGCATCATCCAAATGATCATCATTCAAATCACCAATCAGAATTGGATTTTCCCAATCAAAAATAGTCACGTCTAGCTTATCCTGGTAATTAAAATTCAATTCTTTACTGAACTTGGCCGTTTTTATAGCTTTATTAAAAGCAACCAATACTACCTTATAATCAATAAAAGGCACTTCCTTATTTTCTAAAAGAGTATCCTTCCGGTTTTTTATAATAATGCGATTGGTATGAACAGTATCGGTGATTTTCTTATTTTGCTGACTTGTCTTTTCATTGGGGCTGCAGCTTAAAATAGTTGCAACCAATAGTAATGAAAAGTATCTTTTGTTTAAATGCATATGATAAAGGTTTAATAAAACGTCCTATTCAGTACCCTATTTTATAATTATTTTTTTTTTGATCTTCCTGATCCAATTCTCCCTGAACTTCCACTGAGGCTTTGGCAAGGGGAGATTTTAAGCATCCCATTTTTTCGCCTTCATCCCAGGTTTCAAAAGCTTTTTCTTTTAATCCCAATAGATAACTTCTTAATACCGTGTATCCTTCAAGTTCTCCAAGCTCTATTATTCTCTCAGATAATAGATTAATTCAGAATGAGGTTTTAATTTTTTTGAAGGAATTTTTCCAGGATCGCTCAGAAGGTCCGGTGTATTTTTCATCATCTTCAACCCAAAAAGGTTCATGCAGGCTTTGGCTAAGCCTTTTAACACAGTTTTTCACCATTTGTAAAATATTATATTTTGTATTTTTTGATGGCAGTAAAAAGCACAAAGAACTGTTTTAATTTGCGGTTTCGGCTTGACAAAAATCAAGAGCTTATCATCTGTGTATTTCTTAGTTTCAATGGTATTTTTATTCTAAAGAAGAAACATGAAGTTTTAGTTATCTTAATACATTAAATACCTTTAATCAATAGTCAATACAGTACCAATTGATGCCATCGCTTTGTATTGTAATTCTGTCTGCCGGGCCTTTAGTGCCGTTGAAATCATTTCCAAGTCTATAAACTATGGTAGAAGAATAAACTACTCCATCATCATCCTTTGCATAAATAACAGGACGACTTAAGCTTAAACCATAATCTGTAAATACTGAAAAATCGGCATTATATTCTCCATGACTATTCCCCCCTCCATTTAAAGAATTGATCTTATAAATACGACCCTTACATGTCACAGGATCTGGTATAGTAAAAGTCACATGGCTTGCAGCATCTTTTGATATTCCTGTAAAAATAACTGTGTAATCTCTGTCAGTAAAAGTATAGTCACTATTTGTCGTTACTATAGACATAGATAATGATCCATTGACCTGCAAATTACTATTGGGTGTTGTAGTACCAATTCCCACTGCACCAGTGGAAGATACAAGAAAATCATTAGCCTGTTGAGTTATAGTGGGATTCCCTGAAAAAGAATTGTCTCTGCCTCCATCTACATGAAATACTCCCTGTGGATTGGCTGTATGGACACCCACCTGTCCAAAGATGATTGTAGCTGATAATAACATAAGGCCAGTTAATTGTATTTTGATATTTTTCATTTTGAATATACTATGTTCTGTTATGCTCCTATTAAAAGGATACATTGAAATTATAAATTACTGTTTTAAAACTCATACAGCAGATCATTTTCCTGAATGATGGTGTTAAGAAAACTTTCCTCTTCTTGCATGTCTGCACTAATTTTATTATCCAGAACAAGTTTTCCTTCAGAATCATAAATCTTTAATAGTATCCATTTTCCTGTACGTTCAAGTTCTCTTAAACCGGAATCAGATTCATACTTGATTTTCCCACTCTGAAGCACCCCATCTTTTACAACAGCCTTATTACCTGGTTTGCCTTTCACATACTGTAAGATCTGCGTTGTGAAATCTAAACGGTCAGTTTCTTCCAACGTCTGGATATAGGTGTAAATAACAGTTCCTTTTTCATCATATACTGTTGAATCATAGCCCGCTTTCTTTGCGTTAAGTTTTTTATCAGATTTTATTTTTCCACCCTCCCTGAAAGATTTTGAAAGAAGTAAAATACCATCATCATATTGTTGCTCCACGCCCTCATCATAAAAAGTACCTTTATAAGGAACGCCGTCTTTATAGTTTAGGGTACTTTTTAGTTTTCCGTCCGGATGATAATACCTGATCTCCTGTATCATTTCATCTTCCAGTACATTTTCGGAATATAATTTTCCATTTTCATCAAAATATTTGCCTGAGACAACCCGACCATTTTTGTACATTTCAATTGTTGAGAACCCTGAAATATTAGCATTGAACTGGTAATCTTCGCCGTCCTGAGGCTTATAAGAATTAGATTCCTTATCGTAAACGTAGGTCAGATTTCCTATTTTTTTTCCTGTTTCATCATATGTCGTTTTATAGCCATCTTTTTTATTTTTCTTTTCTTCCTGCAATATCTCTCCGTTTTTTGAATAGATTATAGTTTCTTCCACTATTCCATCTCTTCCGTCTCTTCTATATTTCTTAATTTTAGAAACTTTCATTGGATTATAATAATATTCTACCGACACACCTTCAAGAGCATTGTTAGTATATGTTTTTCCAATGTATTTTCCGTTGTCTCCATAAAATTTAATTTCGTATTCTCCCTTATCATTAGTGTTAATCTCTGACCGAATCCCCTTGATATCTTCATCATAAATTATGGTTTTGAACGAACCATTATTTTTATAACTACTAATGTTGTTATAGAAGATTGATATTTCCGGATCTTTATAGCCGTAAGCTTTCCCAATAAAACTACCATCTGCTTTATAGACCAGATCATTGAGTAACCGCCCTTTCTCATCAAATGTCTGAGCGGGCCCTAACTGCTTTCCACCTGAAAATGTTACTGTACTTAATATTTTTCCTTCAGGATTATATGTGATCACCTTACCTTCATAGATCTCACTGCCTGGTGTGGTATCTGAAGCAAGGGCTTCCATACGAAGTTTTCCGTTTTTATAAAAATCTTTGATTAATGTGAGTTTTCCCTTATGCTGTGTTTCCCGATAAAATTCCATTTTGCTTTGAGTGGTTTTCTCCCAGTTTTCATCAAAATAGGTTTTTTCCTGCGCAGCTATGTAAGTACTTATAATCAGAGCGAGAACCGCTGCTGTAAATATTTTTTTCATGCTTTTTTATGGTTCAGACATATGCAAAAGCCATAAATAATAGCTTCTATCATAATTTTATATTTCCGACACATAGAAAGATTCCATCATTGTGTTTTTTGTGCCTGGAAATGACAGAAGCAAAGATCTGTAAAATCATAATTGCATAAAATCCCTGCTTTCAGCTAAATTTCAGCTAATTGGATCTTACTTTTTGGGTTATATTTTACTTGCAGAAATAATTTTAGATAATAATATACTTTAATGTACCCTAATTAATGCTTATGAAATTAGTGTTGCGGTGCTTTTTTATTAAACCTTCGCATGTTTTTGCCTAAAAGAAATGCTGGAATTAAAATTGGTACATTAAAGTATATCGTCACCAAATTTTAAACAAAAAAAAATCCCGCATTAACGGGATTTTAATTTCTCATATTTAAATTTATTTTATCTCTACAGGAACTGAGATTTTATCCCAATCCATTGTGAATCCATTGCTGTTAACTTTATACACTAAAGTTTCCTGTGTTGCTGGTAAAGCTTTTGTTTTTACATCAACCCGTAAAGCATCTTTAGATTCTTCGTATTTATAAGCGCCCCATTGTTTGGGCTCTTTGTTAAAAATCGCAGTCCAGGTTCCGCTTTCTTTAGGGATCAGGAAAAAGCTATATTTACCTGCAGGTAGCGGTTTACCCTGAACGGTAATATTTTTATCCGTTTCGAAAGTTGTTGCTTCATTGGCACCCGCACGCCAAACTTTATTATACGCTTCTAAACCACCCCAGATTGCACGCCCTTTAACAGAAGGACTGCTATAGGCTATGGTAATGGTTGCATCTTTAATTTTCCCTGTAGCAGTAGCCGGAGGGCTGGCAGGTTTTTTAGTATCCTGTGCAAAGGCATTTACTGACATTGTCATTACAGCAAAAAGTACGGTAACAGATTTGATCATTGTTTTCATAATATTTTTGTTTGTTGGTTTACGAATTTACGGCTTTCGGCTTATAAAACAGTAAACCAATTGCAGAAAATATAATGACTGCCGCTGCCCCAATGACATTGAGCCAAAGGAAAGAAACGATATCAAACTTATAAACGGCAATAACCGTAATTTCTGATAAAATTGCAGAAATAAATACATTTGAACCGGTGATTTTTTTATAATAAAAGGCGACCAGAAAAATCCCCAATATCGGGCCGTAGAAGAGAGAACCTAATACATTCACCGCTTCAATCAGAGAACCCATCTGAGTTGCAAACATGGCTACGCCGATTGAGAAAATCCCCCAGGCCAACGTATGCAGGCGACTGTATTTCAATTCGGTGGCATCATCAGGAATTTCTTTTTTAAATATCAAATGAACATCTTTTAATGAGCAAGCGGCAAGGGAATTCAGCGCTGCGGAAATTGAACCCCAGCTGGCCAGAAAAATAACGGCAAACAGTAAACCGATCATTCCTACAGGCAAGGTATTTTTTACGAAATACAGGAAAATGTAATTGGTATCTGTTTTCTCCGCATTATAGTTTGAATGATTGATCGCTTCTTCTACCCTGCCGTGAAGATCTTTTACCTGAGTTTGTGTATTTTTAAAATCCTGAATTGTTTTTTTGAGTTGGGGAGAATGAGTTTCTTTCAACTTTAGAATTTCTTTCGATTCTGCATTAAATTTTATTTGTAAATCCTGATGTTCTTTTTCAAAAACCGCAGCCTGTTCAGGTTGTGTTTCCTTTAAATGTTGATAAGACCGTTCGTTAAAATAAATCGGAGCCGGTTTGAGAGAAAAGAATGCGAAAAGTAAAGCACCAATCAGCAGAATAGAAAACTGCATCGGAATTTTAACCAATCCGTTCAACAGCAAGCCCATTTTTGCATTGGTATCATCTTTCGCCGTAATATACCTTCCGACCTGACTCTGGTCAGTACCGAAGTAAGAAAGGGCCAGAAAAAAACCACCAATCAATCCACTCCAAATATTGTATTTATCTTTCCAATCGAATTCTGTGGTGATGACATTGAGCTTTCCGGATTTCCCCGCCAGATAAAGCGCATCCTTAAAACCAATTCCGTTCGGCATATTTTGAATAAGCAAATAACCTGCAAAAGCCATGGTTCCCAGAATAATGAGAAACTGTAATTTTTGGGTGTGAGCGATCGCTTTTGCTCCGCCAACATAGGTATAAATCAACAGAATGCCACCTGTTAAAACATTGGTTAAATAAATATTCCAGTTTAAAACACTTGATAAGATGATACTCGGAGCGTAAATGCTGATTCCTGTTGATAAGCCTCTGGAAAATAGAAAAAGCAGTGAAGTGAGTACCCTTGTTTTTTTATCAAAACGGTTTTCTAAATACTCATAAGCGGTGTAAACATTTAAACGCTGAAAAATAGGAATGAAAGTGATACAGATCACAATCATCGCCAAAGGCAAACCAAAGTAATACTGAACGAAACGCATCCCGTCTGTATAAGCCTGACCCGGTGCTGAAAGAAAAGTAATGGCACTTGCCTGCGTAGCCATAATCCCTATCAACACAATGTACCAGGGCATTTTATTATCTGCTTTCAGGTAGGATTCGTTGCTTTTTTGGCCACGACCAATCAATACGCCGTAAACAACCACTGCAACAAGTGTAAAAATAAGAACGGTCCAATCTATAGTACTCATGCCCAGAATTTAGTAAACAAATAATAAAATGCGATCTGCAATACTAATGCAACTGCCAATAGTATGTACCAGGTATTCCAATTTTTAAGTGGTTTATTCATTAGTTTTTCTGTGCAGATAAAAAGTTTAAAAATAATCGTGCTGCCCCAACATTTCCCGCAGGCAGCTGTCTGAAAAATGCCAATGGTGTATAAATAAAATTCCCCTTTCCGTACCTGGCATATAAAGTTGATCCTTGCAAAGGTTCTTCATCGGTATCATGCATTTCAAAAAGTGGTTCATATGCTGCATCCCATTGAGCAGGGAAATAAGCACCACGTTCCTGTACCCACCCTTTAAAATCATCCGCAGTAATTTTGTTTGGAAAGTTCAGTAATTTATGATTGGGACTTAAAAACGTAACCGCAGCATTTTCTTCGGTAACCCGCTTATTGGCAATACTAAAATTGTACATCCCCAATTGGTCAACGGTTGTATCCTGGTTGGTGTTATACTGCATCACCAAATTACCTCCGGCTTTTACATATGACCATAAAAAAGGCATCCAGCGACCCAACTTTTTCTCTGTATTATTGACACGAATACCCAATACGATGGCATCATATTGCGACAGCTTGTTTTGACTACCGTTTCCGCCGATTTCATCTAATTTGCCATAAAAATCTTCGTCTTTCAGGACATCTACCTGAATACCTGCCATGCGTAGGAACTCAGGAATGAAATCCCCCGCTCCTTCTATATAACCCACTTTTTTAACCTTCGCCTGAATATCGCCTTTCATTACGGTTACCGTTGCAGGCGTAAAATATTGTAAGGAGGGTAAATGCGGGTACTGAATTAATAGTTGTTTTTTATTATAAGTGACTCCATCTGCAACAAAATCGGCATCCAATTGTAAGCGAGATGAATGTATTGAGGCAAGCTTCATTTTTGGAATAACGTAATCGATGGTCGTATCTTTTCCATTGAGCAAACTTACATCAGCACCGCCTAATCGTTCTCCGTTGTACATCAGGTTTATTTTACCATTATTGAACTTTTTACTGGAATTGACCTTAACATTTAAACTCAAATGTAAATCTTCATTTTCTTTGACCACATAAAGCGGTTGTGTAAATTTCAGTTCCAATGCAGGAACGATACGCAAGGCTTCAACCACATCACCACGCACCGGGTCTAATTTCTTGAAAGATAAAGGAAGTTTAACCTGAAACTTTTCTGAACCAATTCTTAAACCAAGCAAAACATTCAATGGTGATTCTGCCTCAGGCAAACCGATTAAAGTATCATTTGGAACAGAGAAAGTTGCTGCGTTCGTGGGAGATTTTGCCAACCAGTAAGGCTCTGTGAGTGCTGCATCTGCAGGAATCTGAATGTCATGCTGAATGGTAATTAAAGAATCTTTTGATAGTTTTCTGTTGAAACTTTCCAACTTGCTTAACCATTTTATATTTTCTACAACAACAGGATCTGAAGCTCTTGAAATCAAATTTAATCTGAAATTATAATGATCCCCGGCAACAGCTTCAGCCTGATTGGTAACTGCCTCGCCCATAAACCCGGCACAGCTTAAAATGATATTGTCAAGGGATTTGATTTTATCCTTTTTCAGGTCTGCATCTTGCAGTGCCATGACCTTTTTTCGCAAAGCAAGCAAAGCAGGTAAGCTGAGGTCAGGATTATTGAAATTGAAAGCGGAAATAATTTTATCTAACGATTGGTCAATATCAGCATTTCCTTTTGCAGTCCAGGTTTTAGCTACTCCGTCAAAAAGTGTTGCTTTTGCTGGTTCGCCAACAACATGGGCAAAATATTCAGTTCTGATCCCGGCTACGGACTGTGTTCCCGCCCCCTGACTTTTATGTAAACTTCTACTTAATCCAGCCAATTCACCATAGCCCATTCCCAGTTGCGCATCATATTGCCCAACGGTAACTTTTAGTTGATTTTCAGCGGTCGTATTGACCCCACCAAAACGGAAAGTATTCCACAATACGCGTTTGGGTTGCCATACATTAACATATTTTAGTTGATCCGGGAAAGCCGTTTTATCGTCTGCCAGCTTAAAAGCTTTTTCTGCAACCACAGCCGAAGCCGCATGCTGTCCGTGGCCTGCCGCAGCAGTAGGAGGAAAACGACAAATGATAACATCGGGACGGAATTGACGGATTACCCAAACAACATCCGCTATAATGCTATTTTCATCCCATTGTTTAAAGGTGTCGGTGGTATTTTTAGAGAACCCGAAATCAATCGCCCGGGTAAAAAACTGTTGGGCGCCGTCTAACTTTCTTGCCTCTAAAAGCTCATGCGTTCTGATTAAACCCAATGCAGCACCTTGCTCTGTGCCTAATAAATTCTGACCCCCATCGCCTCTGGTTAAAGACAAATAACCCGTTTCTACATTTTGGTCGTTGATTAACCAGGAGAGTAATCCCGTATTTTCATCATCGGGATGAGCAGCCAAGTATAAAACTTTAGGAATATGTTTAAGGGTTTTGATTTCGCGGTAAATTTCAGATGATTTGGAGGGCCGAATCTGTTGAGCCGAACAAAAAACCGCGTAAAAGCCAAGGATAAATACAATGATTACTTTTTTGAACATTTAGATTTGCTTTGCGGGCAAATATAAGTAAATCGTTTCTTTCAACCTTAAAAGAATTATACTCTGAATTTCACAAAAAAACTGTTTAAAATTTTTTATTAAACCACAAAAGTCACAAAAGATTTTGGACACTTTATTTTAGTGACAAACTAAATGTTGACAATAGCACTTAAGTTTTAAAAAATCAAAGATTTTTATTATTCCCGCAGATGTCGCAGATTGAGCAAATTTTTTACTCATAAGAATTCTGAGATCTTTTGGAAATGATCGGATCAAACCTTATAGGTTTTAGAGCTTATGTATATTAAAACCTATAAGGTTTAGTCCCTAAAATCAGCGTCATCTGCAAAATAAGCGAGAGAAAAACATTCACAAACATCCGTGAAATTTGTGGAATCTGTGGGAAATTCTTTTAATCAAGACTCCAAGGATTGACGAAGGTAAAAGGAACCAAAGGCTTGATAATCATGTATACATTTTTTTAAATAAAATTTAAACAGACTCTTACGTTTTTCTAATGGTATTCCGCGTAAGATAGATATAATTAAACATGCAAAATGTGGCTACCGCCCCAAACGTATGCCATAAAAAGTGTGTTCCGAAACTCAACCATTCCCGTTTATCAATGATCCGGAAAGTGAGTGCGAGCGCAAACGACAATAAAGCAAAGCCTACCCATTTGCCAGCTTTCCATTGGGTATAAATCAAATAACGTAAGACCGAAAAAAGCACAAATGAAGCCATGATTGCGTAATTTACGTTGATAAAGAGAGAAGTGTTACCTCTCAAAATCCAATTTCTCAAGCCCAACATAAGTATCAGATATACGAGAATCATTAAAACAGCATAGTACCATCTGGTGCTCTGAGCTACAAAATAAAATCCGGCAGACAAACAGAGTAACATAATGGGCATCCAATCCATCATGATAAATACCGGCCATTGTCTGAATGTATGGTAAATAGTTCCCCCTATGGCACCAATATATAATAAAACCAGGCAGTAGGTTAAAAAAGGATATTCTTTGAAATTACCCTTCATTTTAATGGTCCAAAAAATAGCTATGGCTAAAAATAAGAGAGCAGTTATTGCATTGAATGGCTCCGGGAAAAACTGAGCCATATCTGTTTCTTTATATAACATGCCTCCGTCCGGAGGTATTTGGTTTATGGGCATTGTCTTTTTTTATATTAATATTTGTAGACATGCGACAGAGTGCATATATACTATTATACTTCTTCTAAATATAGAAAAATTATGGCATTATATACCTGAATGTGCCTGACTGTATTTTATAAAAATGTTAATTCTGCTTCTTATACCAATAAACCAGATGGATTATAAAATATACAGTACTTAATAGGTTATGTTTGAAATTATTTTTTGATTAAACGCAAAGTTCATTAATAATTCCGCTTTATTTTAAGTGGGCAAAGTCATGCGACTTTGTCGCTGATGAAGCGATATGCTTATACATATGCTTCGACGAATGTACGCTGGGGTTTTTTGATTGCGGAAAACCGTAATGCCTGTAATAATTTGTTTAATATATTTGAGCTTAGTAATAATTTTCATGATAGAAATATTGAAAATTAAGTAGTAAAAAGTCTAAAAAATCACCGATAAATTTATGACGCTTAAAGAAATTGAAAAAGCTCAGCTAGAAAATGAAACGCTTTATGAAGATAAGGTCATTAGTAAAAATGAGTATATTGAAAAACAATTTGAACTATTAAAGGAATTAGATGAACTTTTATATAGATTAGAAAATATTCATCTAGAGTTTTTAAAAAATATAAAGAATTGGTTTAGAAAAAAAATCAACAAAATAGAATAAGTTGTGTAGTTATATCTACTATCCTCCACTCTCCGAAATTTTACGACTTCGGAGATTTCCTTTCAAATAATCCTAGTTCTCCAAAGTCTCTCGACTTTAGAGCAAATTTAAAGAAAATGATCTTATTTTACCAGCTCAAAGTCGGGAGACTTTGCGTAGCAGAGCCCTCTGCTGAAAGTATTGATTTTACTCAAGCAAAATACCTATAATTTCCTCATACAATGCCCGTAACTGTTCCTCTTTTATAGCATCGGTAAGCGTTCCCACGTTTGTACACAGGACGACGCTGGTATTTTTGGAAGGAAAATAAAAAGCATAGGCTCCGGCTCCGACACCACTACCTTCGTGGCCGATTGCCTGCAGGCCACCTTTGGTTTTATAAAAATGTAGCCCTAGGCCATATACCGGAGTACCCTGATAAATAACCGCAACCTTCATTTCTTCCAGCGATGCGGATGACAGTACCGTTTTGTCATGGAGCAGCTTGTAGTAAAATCCAGCTATATCCTGAACGGAAGCAACAATACCGTCATCGCCAATGAAGGTAAGCACGGTACCCAACTGCAACTCGCTCATATTGGTAAAACTGCCGTCTATTTCCAGATAATTAGCCGTTGTCCCTTCGGGAGCCGTAGTGCTTGCCGAGCCCGCTATATAATAGGTGTTGGAAAGTCCAATGGCGTTAATTATTTTGTCCGTAATATACTTTCGATGCCCGTTTGGAGTAACGCTATCAATAATAAGAGCCAGCAAGTGATAATTTATATTGCAATAACCAAATGAGGTGCCGGGTGCAAATTTTGCGGGTTGATCGTATATATAGCTCAATACCTGTTCGCTTGTCATAGGCAGTGGCCCTGAAACAACATCGTTTAAAAACTGATCATTATCTAAATAATCAGGAAGGCCTGATGTCATCGTAAGCAGTTGCCTTACCGTAATGATATTTCCGTTTGGCAGATGATTACAAATATCAGGAAGATAGGTGTTTACTTTGGCATCGAGATTAATTTTGCCCTCCTCTTTCAGTTTTAGGACAGCGACTGCGGTAAAGGTTTTTGAGATACTCTGCATATAGTGAAGTGCAGAAGCGGCCATCGGCTTTTCATTAATTACCGCGTCTCCTGCAACCAGGGTATAATTCCCGGAAGCGGTCTTTACACTAAGGCTTAAGCCGGGAAAGTTGGACAGAGCTGTATTAAGTTTTTGCTGTGCCAGCGCTTTTCTATCAGGTGCAGGGTTTGAATCGTCATGGCTGCATGAGGTGATAAAAATAACAACAGCCAGTAATAAAAACTTTTTCATAACATGTAATTTGAATTATTCAAATGCAAAATTCACGTAAGAAAATTGAGAAGAGGTTTCAAAAGCTTAAAAGTGCATAAATTGGTACTTATTTGCTGGTATTTTTATATTCGTTTGGGGTCTGGCCTGCATTTTTTTTAACGGCTTTACAAAAAGTTACTTTTGAATTAAAGCCCTATTCTCATCCTATCGCCCGCTCTCCTAAGTCTCCTGACTTTGCAGCAAGCTTAAAGAAAATGATTTTATTAGTAGCTCAAAGTTGGGAGACTTTGTGCAGCAGAGGACTGTTGATGATGAAATACAATATTTAAAAAATGATGACTAACAATATTTTTGTGTCTCACTTATGTCTTATTTTTACAAAAAGAATACATGGACAAATTAAGTTTTCTGGAAGTTATTGCTGCGATGGCTGTTTTTGTATCGCTGCTGCTTGCCGTATTTTTATTAACGGTAAAAACAGAAAGGAAACTGGAAAACAGATTATTTGCAGCTTTCCTTATCATTAATGCCATTGATATCAGCGGGCTTTTCATGCACCTTTTTGTGGATAGTTATAATCTGAAAGCTTTCAAAATATCTGCTTACTTATTGGTAATGCCTCTTTTCTATCTGTATGTGAATGCCGTCTGTTATTCTGATTTCACCTTAAAAAGAAAGCATTTACTGCATCTTATTCCTTTTATTATTGTTAATTTAATTTTAGTTCCAAAACTTTATCTGGCGGAAGGTGCTGCTAAAGAACAGTTCTTTACAACGATGTGGAACTCTCCTGAAATGTTGGTTTATCAACTCATCGGAGAACTGCAATATTTCTTTTATATCGTTGGCGTATTCCTTGTCCTTAAAAAATACAGGAAGATTTATCTTGAAAACTATACCAATCCCAACACTTTGCTATACAAATGGCTGTCTCAGCTTACCGTGATTTTCTTAGTCATCCATGTATGTATTATTTTAAAAAACATCGTAAGATACACCCAACATAGAGATTTGTTTATTTGGCTGAATATTGTGGCGGGAACCGTATTTTTACTGGCTGCCTGCTGGTTTATCTTAAAGGCATTAAATTATCCTGAGCTTTTCCGAAGAATTGATTCTACCTTGCAGCCGACAAAAGATTTTGCTGAAACGCTGGAAACCGAAAATAAAACCGACGAAACAAAAAGCATTCAGATCGAACAGCTTAAAAATTTCATGGTTGAAAAAGAGCCTTTCTTAGAGCCTTCATTAACGATTCAGGAACTGGCAGATCAAGTGAACATTCCTGTTCGTGAATTGTCTGTATTAATTAACCATCACCTCAATCAGCATTTTTTTGATTTTGTGAATGAGTACCGCGTTAAAAAAGCAATGACCTTGCTGAAAGATCCCACGAAAAAAGAATATACGGTGCTGGAAATCTTATATGAAGTAGGTTTCAATTCAAAATCTTCTTTTCACACCTCTTTTAAAAAATACACAAACCAAACGCCAACAGCATATAGAAACAGCTGATAATTAATAAATTGTAAATACTCAAACTCCGGATTGCAGATAATCGGACTCATTGTATTCATTAAAATGAGTCCTACTTTTTTATACAGACTTTTTTTAGGATTCTCTACAGCATATTTGCATCAGATTATAAGTATCAAATTAAAATTCTGACCATGAAATATGTAACCCTTATTTTATTTTTTGCCTTACTTGGATGTAAAATTGTTCACCCCATCAATACACAAAATGTTGAACATGCGATTACAAAAAATGCGCTTCAGTTATTAAAGGACAAAAGATTTCATTCAGTTTCCATTGCAGTCCTTAAAGATGGAAAATCCACCATAAAACATTTTGGAGAATTAACTATTGGAAAAGGAAACAAGCCTAACGATTCTACCCTTTATGAATTAGCTTCTGTAACCAAAACCTTTACAGGTTATATAGCCGCTAAAGCCGTACTTGATCAAAAACTCAATCTAGAGGATGATATCAGAATCTATCTTGACGAACCTTATCCCAATTTAGCATTTAAAGGTGAACCAATAACAATCAAACATCTCATCACCCATACCAGTGGATTTCCTAATTTCCCAATAAAAAGCGAAAATAAAAAAGCCTTTTTTGAAGGATTAAAACTCATCAAGATTGAAACGAAGCCCGGAGAAGTCTATTCCTATTCAAACACGGCTCCGGAGCTGACCGCCTATATTCTTGAAAAAGTCTATCAAAAATCTTTTGAGGAACTGGTGATTGAATTTATTTTGAAACCCAATACAATGAACCAAACTAAATTTACGCTCAATGAAAATGACAGAACAAGACTGGTAAAAGGCTATAACGATAAAAACGAGTTAATGCCTAACTTCAACAGAACATTATGGGGTGGAATTTCAGGATTGCACTCTACGACTACGGATTTAGTGAAATATATGAAATTGCAACTTGACCAATCCAATCTTATTGTCAACGAATCTCATAGAAAATTACACAAAGAAGGTTCTGATTTTTGGGAAGGTTATCATTGGTACATCATAGAAAATGGTAATCAATTAATGTATAGACATCATGGAGGGATATACGGAATGCAGAATTGGTTTGTGATTTATCCCAAACAGAATATAGGAATATCCATATTAACCAACACCAGCTTTAATGAAACAGGAGAAATTTTAGAGAAAGTAGTTGATAACTTGTATGATGACATCAATTCATTTCAGCTGAGCAGGGACATCAATTTTCCCAATCCTTAAAAAAGTTAATTCTTTTTATCAATTCACATGAAAGAGCTACATTTAGCCACCACAAATTTTTAACCACTTTTATAAAAAATTGATCTATACAACACTTTTAAATATTGCTATTTTTCAGGGAATAGTCTTAGGCGTAGTTATTTTAAAATCTTCCCTATTCAATAGTAATTCAAATAAGTATTTAGCCTACTTACTATTTGCACTTTCCATTGTTTTACTGAATTATGTTTTTGAACTTGAAGGTGCATTTACATCCTATCCTTTGCTGCGTTTTCTGGACTGTATTGAATGGATATTTTTACTGCCCGTCTTCATTTTCCTTTTTATAATAAACCGAATTGATGATACTGTAAGGAACAGGCAAAGAACTTACTTGTACTACATTCCGTTTGTCTATTCCTCTACTTTTGTTATTCTATACCATCTTAATGATATTTTAGGAATTTATAAAATCACAGGTTCAGGCATTTTCATAATCAATATACTTACACTGATTCAGCTTTTATTTGCCTTTATCATCATCCTGTTTCCACCTTTTTACTCTTATTTTATGATAAGGCACTTAAAAGACCCACAAGAGAAAAAATGGGTCATTACCTTATTAACTACGCTCTATTTATTATTATCTACCTGGCTAATTACGTATATGACTGGCTTCTTTTTTGGAATAGACATTTCCTCTACCATGAGTGGGCTGGCTTTATCGGCAACATTTATCATGCACTGGACAGCCTATATAGGCATTTACAAATACAAGCTCGCAAAAAACAAAGAGGCTGTCTACCATTTTCTAAATAATGATCCAACTATTTCGTATCCCCATCTGCAAACTGCAGACAACAGTACACCGCAGGAATATAAGGAATCAATCACAGCGGATAATCTTTATTTTCAAAAACTGGAGCTTCTTTGCAAAGAGCAGCACATTTATACCGACAGTACATTAAACAGAGAAAAAGTCGCTGAAAAACTAGGCATAAGCGCGGGATATGTTTCACAAATTGTAAACACGATAACAGGAGACAACTTTGCTCATTATATCAATCAATATCGGGTGGAAGCTGTGAAGGAAATGATATCAGATCCCGAATATGAAAACTATACTTTGTTGACGATGGGGTTAGAATCCGGGTTCACTTCAAAAACGACTTTTTATAATGCCTTTAAAAAAGTGACCGGTCAGACACCCAATGAATACAAAAATAGCAGCAAATAAGTACCATTTTCTCCATTTTTAAGCTTTTGGAACCCGTCCTAATTTGAATTATTTGAGTTTTGCATTTAAATAATTCAAATTAATTTTTTATGAAAAAAACCTTTTTACTATTCATCATGTTGTTTGCTTTTTATTCTGTTAAGGCTCAAAATGAAAATGGAACTGATGCAAATTCTTATCAGAAAAAAAATGAAATCAGATTAAATTTAATCGCGCCATTAACCGGTGCTGTAGAAGTAAATTTTGAACGACACCTCAATAAAAATTCATCACTGGGAATCTCTGCATTTTTTGTTTATGATAATACAGAAAATGAGGATATGAATTACTTCATCTCCCCCTATTACAGATATTATTTTGGAAAAAAATATGCTTCCGGTTTTTTCGTCGAAGGATTTGGAGCGTTTACGTCCATTGATGGAAAAAAAATATACTCCGCAGACCACCTGACATTCACTGAAAATAAAGATGTTTATGATGTTGCACTGGGCGCTGGTCTGGGCTATAAATTGGTCACAAAGAAAGGATTGGTTTTTGAAGCCAACGCAGGCTACGGAAAACTTTTGTTCAATGCAGACAAAACAGATCATGGCGTGGTTGCAAAGTATGGATTGAGTATTGGCTATCGATTTTAATATCAACTCTGTCTAAAACATAACAAGGTTATTGTTTGCGGTGGATCAGGTACAAAACTGAAGCATGAATAAAATCCTGACGAGAGTTGGGATTTGTTTAATATATTACCCATCTTATTTCTTTGTTTTTTTCTGAAATAAGAAACAAAATATCAATTCTCGAAGCCTTTAAATGATTACATTAGCACTGAATTAAAATGCGCTAAGATTTCTATGAAAAATATATTCTTTGTATTGCTTATTTCAATAGTACAACCTGTACTGGCACAGACTAAATTAGAAAAAGCACTTACCAATCTTGAGAATAATTACAACCAGGAGAAAGTATACTTACTTACGGATAAATCACAATATGCAGCGGGTGATAAACTGTGGTTTAAAAGCTTTGTGTTTGATGGATATAACCGTTCTGCATTGTCTACTACTCTATTTGTTGAGCTCTACAATGCTGATAAAAAATTAATAGACTGGAAAACGATACTTCTGACCAATGGGGAAGGCAGCGGAGATTTTCAACTGAAAGAAGACCTTCCTGAACAAATTTATTTTGTAAGAGCTTATACGCCTTACATGACCAATTTTAACGAAGATTTTCAGATTGTTAAAACCATTCCGGTATACAATCCTAAATCCACTGAGTCACTGGTGATTTCTAAAAGTTCCGACTGGTCTGCAAAAGCCTTTCCGGAAGGCGGGAATTTCATTAACGGAATGCCTTCAAAATTTGCCGTAAGAGTATCAAGTCCTACTTCCCTGCCGGACAACTGGACGGGAAAAGTCATAGATGCACAAAACCCGAATGTTCCAATAACTACATTTAAATCTTTTGACAAAAATGTTGCCTCTTTTAAAATAACTCCTGCTCTAGGAAAAAAATACCAGGCAATCATTCAGGATAATACAGGGAAAAGTCAGACCATAGATCTGCCACCGGTTGCAGACAGCGGTCTCCATTTAGAAGTTTACAGCTCTAAAGAAGGGATTAAATACACCCTAAAAGGCGTCAATTTAAAGCAACAGCTTAAGAATTATAAAGTTGTAGGAACCATCAATAACCACCTGGCTTACAAAGCCAATATCAACAATTTAACCAATGAAGCGACCAGTCTTATTCCTACAAAAATCAGCAATGGAGCTAACTGTATTCTGCAATTAGCCATTTTTGACGATCAGGACAATCTGGTTGCCCAAAGACTTTGTTTTGTAAAACCCGGTCAGTTAAAAATTGAAAAAGCAGAAATTGTAGCTCAGAGCATAAAACAAACCCCAAGATCTTTCAACAGCATTGATCTTTCTCCCGAGTCCTATTTTAAAAATTATACGGTTTTAGTCAGTGAGGATGACGGCACCTCCAGTCCGGAAGAAGAAAATCTTCTGAGCAGACTTTGGTTAACAGGCGATTTTACAACAAAAATAGACAGCCCGGCACAATATTTTTCTAAAACTGCCAATACCGAAGCGTTGGATGCGCTCCTTATTTCTGAAAAGTGGTCAAGATTTGACTGGAATTCCGTACTTAGCGGATCTGCACCAACCATTAAAACCAATTCTCAACAATACCTTTCTTACAAGGTAAAACCTATTAAAAACGGCTCCATGCTGGTCAACGCTACCGTAAGTTTAATGCTGAAATTAGGTAACCGTGAAGCTGCTCTTAATCAATATCAAACGGATCAAAACGGATATGTCTATTTAGATAATCTGAACTATGATGAACCTTTGAATGTTTCATTATTTGTGAATTCAGAAGATAATAAAGACTCTAATACGGATAATTTATTCGTCACCATAGAACCATTAGTCAATCCCGTATCATTTAAAGGCAATTTCCCCGGCACCAAATATACATTGGTAAAAGCCGGTGAACATAAAACCCTTTCTCCAACCATTTCCAGAGCCATTAACACTCAAAAAAACATCAAGAAAACAGATCATAATGATGTACAGATTGAAGAAGTAAAAATAGTAGGAAAAAAGACAGATCCGAAAGAAGACTTAGACAAACAACTGTCCACCGGAATGTTTAGTTCTATGAATTCTACGATATTCGACTTCGTCAATGAAGACCAACATATTGCCGGATCCAGTAATATATTAGACTGGCTCCAGGGAAGAGCTGCCGGTTTAACGTTTCAAAGAAATAATTCAGGGATCAATGTCCCTTATATCCGTGGCCAGCAAGCTAAGCTGTATTTAGATGAAACGCCTACTGATCCTTCAATGATTGCCAACCTTCCGCCAAGCAATATTGCGATGGTAAAAATCCTTAAAGGAGCAGGATTGATAGGTGATGCCGTTCTCATTTATACCATGAAAGGGAATATGAAATCTAAAAGCAATGAAAAAGAAACGCCGAAGAACAACTCAGCGGTCATAAAAGGCTATGATCAACCTTCGGAATTTCCTATCGAAATGCTGGATAATGATGATCCTGCCAAGAAAGTTGACAATGACACCCGCGAAACCCTGTACTGGAATCCTAATTTATTTGACAGCGACTACGTTCCTCCAAGAATTAAATTCTTTAATAATGACAGCGCAAAACAATACAAAGTACTGATCATAAGTTTTGATGAAGATGATAATCTTTTGTATGATCAACAAATCTTTAAGTAGTATGTTTTTTGGATTAAAAAGCCTTTCAGAAACTGAAAGGCTTTTTCGTTTAAAAGTTAGAGAGTACACAATTTTTTTTCTTTAACGCAAAGGTTTTTTAAGACCTTTATGATTTTAAGAGAAGCAAAGAATGGCGGCTTCACCGCCGATTAAGCAGCCGACTGAAACGCTTTCCTCACCGAAAATAACATTCTCACAATATTACATAAACAAAGGTGTAAGTGGCTATAAAGTGTAGCTCCATTTCGTGGGTGAGGTGGTTATATTCGGTGTATTCTTGAGAGGTAATGCTATAATTTATTAGTTGCTATATTGCACACCTCTACCATATCCATAACCATCTGATAATTCAATATGTGTGAAGCCTTTTTCGTGTATCATATCAAAATAGCCCAGTGTTTCAAATTTTCTAAACCATACGTCATTAAAAAGAACATACGTTAATTTTATTTTTTTATTATTCTTTCCAAAAACCTTAACCTTAATATCCAAATTTCTGTCAAGTAATAAATTCCTAAAATCTCCTCCATATTTTAATCGTCCTTCAGATTCTTCTGTGGATTGTTTTTTATCTAAATCAGCAACCTGTTTTCTGCCAATTGCTTTTTCATTTTTCACTAATGAATCTCTAGTTTTTATAACTTTATCTTCAAATTCAGAACCTTTAGTTTTTTTAGCCAACCCAGTAAATCTTATAATTTCAGTATCAATAAAATATTTTTGTGATTTCAATATGTAATAAGCGTTTTTAACTTCCTCGGATAAATTTTTGACAGCGATTTCATGTTGATTTAAAATCTCAATTTCATTTTTAGTTAGTCCCAATCGTTTTATTTCATTCTCTTCTGCAATTTTTTTAACAGAAATTTTATCTAATTCTTCTTTCCTCTCCTTTTCAGCGAATATTTCCTCTTCTGATTTATAAAAAAAATTTATATAAAACGTTGAAATAAATATCATTACTAATCCTAAAATCAATACTGTTTGTCTGGCTTTCTCTGTTGATTTCAAATTTTCAGTTTTGGTCTTTTGGGGAAACTTACTTTGTGTAGATTCTACTATTAAAAAATTTACTAGAAATACAATAAATAAACATATTAGAATTGTTGCAAAAGTTATCATGGTAATAAAATAGTTTTAGTTAATATTGACGGTTGGAGTTTAAAGCTTGATCAATTTTGTGAACTTCAAAATGTAAAGAGTCGCGGATTATTTTTCCCCTATTTGACCAATTTTTTTTCAAATATAAATTAAAGTAATAGGCAGAAATTAAGGAAAACCGTAAAGAGAACTCTATTTGTAATAATTGACATATAGAATTAACAATAAACTGGTCTATTTACCTATATTTGAGCTTCATCAAAAATCATAGAACACCAAACGCTTCCCTATGAACCTAAAATTGAGTTATCTGTTTATTCTATTATATGCCCTTGTCAGCTGTCAGGAAAAATCAATCGTTAATGATCTGACATTTTCTAACTATGTTGGGCATCCTAAAAAGATTACGGAGATGGTCACTTTTGCCAATCAGAATGTGGATAAAAGTATTTCTTATTTTGATAAAGACGGTTTTCTGACAAGAATTGAAAGTCATAATTTAGGCAAAAGCCAATTTCCAGGTAAAAGACTGATTAGTGACGTTATTATCTATGATTCAAAGGATAAAGCTAAACGCCATTTCGAAACCATTAATGCTGAAAACAAAAACGTACAAGCTAAAGGCTATTTTGAGAAAGTTTCCGATTCGTTGTACAGAAGGGTTTCAAATTCTGAGATTACCGTCATGTCTCTCGATAAGTTATTGTATCTGGACAAAAATAACCGCCTTATAAAAACAGAAGAAACCGGACATTTTAATGGAACCCCGATTAAAAATGTCATTATTTACACTTACACCGATGCTATAAAAAGTGAAGTGCTTTTTGAGGATTTAATTAATCACAAAAAGTCCAAGCTTCTCTATAAAAATATAAAGCTAGACTCCCATGGAAATTCTGTTTATGAAGAATTAGTGGATGATCATGGAACGCTACAACAAAAAATACAAAGAGAATTTGAGTATTATTAATCGAATTTCTGCTAATCATGCAGCGGGGTACACTCTTTTTTATTTCGTCCACAAAAATTATACAGTTTCTTTTTTCTGCCAAACCCGTTTTTCTCACACTACTTAATGACAGATACCTTCTAAAAACAACAGATACCTTCCCGGTTGATATTCTCCATAGGAAAACAGATAGATAGCCTCATTTTTCTTTACATAATGAATTTCCAATCCATGTTCAGAGAGATACTTTTCAACAAAGCTATTAACCAGACTGAACTTGCTTTCTTTCATGATGATATTAAAACTTCTCCCCCCTATTTCTTTTTTTAATTCTCGTAATGGATGGTTGTAAAAATCCATCAGTTTGAACGTTTGATTTTCAATTGCAAAAACATGTTTGAGAGCTTTTTCTTCTTCTCCGTCAAATAATTTTCGTCTGATTATTTTGATATTTTCAATCATAGCAGGATATAATGATATGCCCCAAACGATATCTTGCAGCATTTTTGCATACTCTGTATTGGATTCTTCACCGAGAAAATTCCTTACAACCATGATGGCCATTGGATATTTTTGATACGCTTCATCTTCCACATATATTGTATGCTCATCAATAACCGTTTTTTTTATATCCAGCAATTGACGGTAAAAAGAAATGTTCATGGGATCATCGGGGAATTGCTCATATTCTTCTTTGGCCCGCGCTAAAGCTTTTTCAACGATTTCACGATAGTATTTTTTTGTTAACCTGTCTTCTAAATCTATATAAACTAGGGTGTTCTTATCCATTGAAGCTTTGTTTTTGATATGATTATTCAGATTCAGCCACGACTTCCAGCAAGTTAGATATCGCTCCTAAAAAATTAAACGTGATATAAAATTTTTCACCCCTCACAATCCTGAATGAAATTCCTTTGAAAGATAAAATCAGTTCACCGTCTTCTTCTAAAATCTTAGCCGGTAATTCAAACTGCCCGGTTTCATTGGGAGTCAATACATCAGCGCGCACCTGCTCACCGGTATATAGAGGTGAGATAAAAGCTCTTTCATAGGGCTCTGCCTGCTCATGGTTTGCATTAAAAAGCCTTATTCCATTCCTGGCCAATCCACCCGTGTCATTATAACAGTAAAAACTCCTTTCCTTATCGGTATCGTTGGTTATTTCTATATGCAATATAAAACGTGTTTCCTCAAGATGGTAAGAAATATTCAGTTTCATCTTTTTATTATTTATGATCTTTCAACATAGGGTTTAAAGCGGCGATGTAATCATTGATCCGGAACGAGGTGTAATTTCATTGAATAAAAGCCCGGATTTTTGAACTGATCCACTCAATGGGTTCATTTCGTCTTTACAAAGCAGATGATTAATCTAACTTAAAAAAGAAATAAACTACTGCTGCCCACTCTTTTTTAATTCCTCTGGCATAGCCTATAGTACTGCGACTGCTGTTTTCTACCGTTCCATCGTCTTTGATGTAACCAATGGTTGAACGGCTGCTGTTTTCTATGGTTCCGTCTTTTTTAACGTACCCTACCGTAGAACGGCTGCTGTTTTCAATGGTGCCGTCGCTTTTGATATAACCGATGGTCGAGCGGCTTTTATTCTCGATGGTTCCGTCCGACTTGATGTACCCGACGGTGGAACGGCTACTGTTTTCAATGGTTCCGTCGGATTTGATGTAGCCTGTCGTGCTGCGGCTTCCCGATTCGATGGTTTGTGCACTTGCAACGGAAAAGCTGAAGAGAAGGAAACCAATGATTCCTATTTTTTTCATGATTTTTAATTTTTTAACGGTTATTGTTTTTGTTTTTTGATGTCTTAAAAATAGCGATTCGTTTTAAAAAAACAGCGCCACTTACAAATAAGTGACGCTATTTTTTATAGATCCTGCTTCCGCACTACCATGATAATGCTTATCGCTTGATCACTTTTACTGTTTTTACAAAATCATTGACTGCATTGACTTTCACCAGATAAACTCCTGATGCGAAAGCAGAAACATCAATGGTTCCTTTAGTGTCGTTGATCGTTTTAGTAAGTACCTGTTGCCCCGCCATATTGTAAACCGTAACGGAAAGAATCTTTTGATCAAAAGAAACCGTCAGGATATCATGTACCGGATTCGGGTAGACTTTCAGCTGATCTTTCTGTGTTGAAACTTCCTCAGTTCTTAAAACAATACCTGTAGGACAGCCAATAGGTGTGAAAATTGTTTTTTGAACATTTGTGCCATCTCCTATCTGCCCATTTTCATTACGACCGGTGGCTGACAAAAATCCATTGGTATTTATAGCAAGTGTAGTATATTCCCCTGCTGCAACAATTTTTCTATCAGTAGCTGTTCCTATTTGAGTGGGAATAGGTCTGGCGATTTTAGTCCCATCACCTAATTGCCCATAAGTATTTCTACCCCACGCCCAAAGTGTTCCATCTGTTTTAATTCCCACAGACGAATGAAAATGGTTAGTAGCCACATGTTTCCAGTCTGTTGCGGTTCCGATTCTTGTTGGAGTGCTTCTAAGGGTTGAGGTTCCATCACCTAATTGCCCTTCAAAATTTTCTCCCCAGCCCCATAACGCTCCATCTGTTTTCATTCCTAACGAATGAAAAGATCCTGCACTCACACTTTTCCAATCTGTAGCGGTTCCTATTTGAGTAGGGGTTGATAGTATTGTTGAAGTTGAAGTCGTAGTTCCTTCACCCAATCGTCCATAACTGGTATTTCCCCAACCCCATAGTGTTCCATTCGTTTTGATGGCAAGAGTATGTTCAGTGCCTGCTGTGATTATTTTCCAATCGTTTGCAGTCCCGATTTGTACCGGTACGTTTCTACTGATGGTTGTACCATCTCCTAATACCCCATAATAATTAAATCCCCAGGCCCATAGTGTTCCATCCGATTTGATTCCTAATGTATAACTAGTCCCGGCAGAGATGCTTACCCAGTCTGTTGCGGTTCCTATTTGTGTAGGTATCGTTTTAGTGACTGTGGTACCATCACCCAATTGACCATTTTGATTACTTCCCCATGTCCATATCGTACCATTTGTTTTGATGGCAACAGTATGACTACTTCCGGCAGCTACTTTCAGCCAATTATTTCCGGTTCCTATTTGTGTTGGGGTATTTTTTGAGCTTGTCGTTCCGTCACCTAGTTGACCGGCAACATTAGATCCCCATGCCCATAGTGTACCATCTGACTTTATTCCTGACGAATGAAAAGAACCTGAACTCACACTTTCCCAACAACCTGTTTCAGCAGTAGGAAGTGTAGTAAATGAACCTCCCTGCATCCAACTGCTTTGGCTGGATACACAATCAGATGCTACCCACCAGTAATAAGTGGTATTAGGTAATAAATTGGTCAGATTTGCCGTAGTAGAAGGACTAGTTCCATTTATCCCTCCAATAATCGAATTGGTACTGTAAAGATACTGGTAACCTCCATTCGGAGCTGATGCTGATGCTGTCCAGTTAAGGGTAGCCGTTGCAGAAGTGATATTGGAAGTATACAACTGGCTTGGTGGAGTACAGCTTGATGGACAGGCAATAGAAACAAATTCATTTCTCTGAATCGCAGTGCCGTCACCTAATCGTCCTCCCTCGTTATTTCCGGTAGCTTTCAAAAAGCCATCATTATTTATCGCTAAAGTATGGTATGCTCCTGCAGAAACAATGCTAAAGTCGGTAGCATTTCCTACAGAAATCCAATTTGAATTGTTATTGGTCGTGTTGTTACCCAACTGACCATAATTATTTTGCCCGCAAGCAAACATATTTCCGGTTGTTTTTACCCCTACCGTATAATACCATCCGGCATCAATACTTTTTACCTGATCAGATACAGCAGCAGGGGTAGATCTGTCGGTATTGGTGCCATCACCAAGTTGTCCCTGGTTATTTCGTCCCCAGGTATAAAGTGATCCATTCGTATTGCTAGCTACAGAATGGAAAGCTCCGGCAGCAATTTGTACCCAGCCGGTGTCTGCTCCTATTTGAGTAGGTATCGTTTTGGTTACTGTGGTACCATCACCCAATTGACCCGATCCATTGATTCCCCAGGCCCAAAGAGTACCGTCTGTTCTTATCGCAAGAGAAAAATCAATACCTGCTGCGATGCTTCGCCAATTAGTAGCTGTTCCGATCTGTGTAGGTACAGTTTTAGTGATGGTGGTACCGTCTCCTAATTGTCCGTCACCATTTTTACCCCAAGCCCAAAGGGTTCCGTTTGCTTTTATAGCTAATGTGTGATTACTTGCTACGGAGGCCTCTGCCCAATCGGTAGCGGTTCCTATTTGTGTAGGTATATTTCTGTTGACCGTAGTTCCATCTCCGAGCTGACCTGTCCAGTTATATCCCCAGGTCCAAAGCGTTCCGTCTGTTTTGATTCCGACTGAATACAAAGCACCAGCAACAACTTTTTTCCAGTTATTTGCCGTCCCTATCTGTGTTGGAATATTTTTATCCGTACTGGTTCCATCACCTATCTGGCCAAACTGGTTACTTCCCCAGGCCCAAAGTGTTCCATCTGACTTTATTCCCAACGAATGCGTACTACCGGCACTCATTTTTTGCCAGCAGCCTGCAGGAGCTAGTGTCGTAAAAGAACCTCCCGGAATCCAACTGCTTTGGCTGGATTCGCAATTAGACATCACCCACCAATAGTACGTAGTGCTAGGTAATAAATTGGTTGCGTCGGCTGTTGTAGAAACCGTATTTCCATTGGCAGCTCCCATAGTTGGTGAAGTACCGTAAGCATATACATATCCTCCGGATGGTGCTGTTGCTGATGGTAACCAGTTAAGGGTAGCCGTCGTAGAAGTAATATTGGAAGTATACAACTGGCTTGGAGGGTTGCAAACTGAAGGACAGGCAATAGCGGTGAGTGTATACTTATGAGTATTGGTACCATCCCCTAGTTGCCCATTATTATTAAGTCCGACAGCTTTCAAGGAACCAGTATTATCTATACTTAAAGTATGGTATCCTCCTGCAGAAACCAGCATATAATTGGTTGCCGCTCCTGTAAAAACCCAGCTTGTGCTGTGATTGGTCGTATTGTTACCCAGCTGACCAAAACTATTTTGTCCGCACGAAAATATATTTCCTGATGTTGTTATGATTACGGTATGAAACCATCCTGCATCAAAGCTTTGAACTCCATCACGGACAAGGGTTGGCGTTGATTTATCTACAGTGGTACCGTCACCAAATTGTCCAATTTCATTTTTACCCCATCCATAGAGTAATCCGTTTGTTTTTCTTGCTACAGAATGAGCGCTTCCTGCAGCAACTTCGGCCCAGTTAGTATCTGTTCCTATCTGTACAGGTGAAGTTCGTGATGTTCCTGTTGTGCCATCTCCAAGTTGTCCCTGATAATTCCAACCCCAGGCCCAAAGGGTACCGTTCGTTTTTGTCGCCAGCGAAAAACTGGCACCTGCTGCGACATTTTTCCAGTTGGTTTCAGTTCCTATCTGAGTAGGTGTACTTCTATTAGTATTGGTTCCATTACCTAACTGACCTACTACATTACTTCCCCAGGCCCAAAGGGTCCCGTTTGCTTTGACAGCTAATGTATGAACATCGCCGGCAGCCACACTTACCCAGTCAGTAGCAGTACCTATCTGGATGGGAGTCTTTCTGGTAACAGTGGTTCCGTCTCCTAATTCATTTGCTAAGTTTCCACCCCATGCCCAAAGTGTTCCATCTGTTTTAATGGCAAAGGTATGTTGATCACCTGCAAAAACTTTTAACCAATTGTTTGCTGCGCCTATTTGTATCGGAACATTTCTGTTGATAAGCGTTCCGTCACCTAATTGGCCGTCGCTGTTAGATCCCCATGCCCAAAGCGTTCCGTCTGTTTTTATTCCTACTGAATGAGTATATCCTGTACTCACTTTTTGCCAGCAGCCAGTAGAGGATGGAAGTGTCGTAAAAGATCCTCCCAGTACCCAGCTGCTTTGGCTGGATACACAATCAGCTGCTACCCACCAATAGTAGGTGGTATTAGGTAATAAATTGGTAGCATTGGCTGTTGTAGAAACTGTATTTCCATTTGTACTTCCCACAGTTGGTGTAGTCCCATAGCTGTATATATATCCTCCGTTTGGTGCTGATGCTGATGGTAACCAGTTAAAGGTAGCCGTCGTAGAAGTGATATTTGAAGTATACAGCTGGCTTGGAGGACTACAGCCTGAAGGGCAGGCAATCTGAGTAATTACAGGTCTCTGAATATTGGTACCATCTCCTATCTGTCCTGCAAAATTGGCTCCAGTCATTTTCAGAGAACCATTGTTGCTTACAGATGAAATATGGTATGCACCTGCAGAAACCAGTATATGATCGGTAGCGTTTCCTATAAGAACCCAGCTGGTGCTGTTGGTAGTCGTATTGTTACCTAACTGACCATAATCATTTTGTCCGCATGCGAAAAGGTTTCCGGATGTCGCTATGGCTGTGGTATGAAACCATCCTGCATCCATGCTTTGAATTCCATCACGTACAAGGGTTGGTGTTGATTTATCTACAGTGGTACCGTCACCAAGTTGGCCCTCACTATTGTCTCCCCAGGCATACAGTAATCCGTTTGTTTTTCTTGCTAAGGAATGAGTGTTACCTGCAGCCACATCTGACCAGGTGATATCTGTTGATATTTGTGTAGGTACAAGTCGTGTGGTGGTGGTACCATCACCAATTTGTCCATACATATTTATACCCCACGCCCAAAGGGTTCCATTGGTGTTTACCGCCAGAGAAAAGCCGGCACCCGCTGCAACACTCTTCCAATAGGAGGCATTTCCTATCTGAACAGGTGAAGTTCTGTTAACAGTAGTTCCGTCACCTAATTTACCTGTTGAATTACTTCCCCAACCCCAAAGACTTCCGCTGGTCTTTATGGCGAATGTATGGTTATTTCCGGTAACGATGCTTGCCCAGTCTGAAGCGGTTCCTATTTGTTTTGGGAGATAACTGTCAGTGGTCGTTCCGTCTCCCAATTGACCATGACTATTGTAACCCCACGCCCAAAGGGTTCCGTTTGTTTTGAGTCCCACCGAATAATGTAAACCTGCGGAAACTTTTAACCAATCGTTACCTGTACCTATTTGTACCGGAACATTTCTGTATATCACTGTTCCGTCTCCTAACTCTCCATTGTCATTAGATCCCCATGACCACAATGTTCCATCTGATTTTATTCCTAATGAATGACCATACCCTGCAGAAACTTTTTGCCAGCAGCCTGCCGGAGGAAGGGTCATAAAAGATCCTCCCGGTACCCAATTAACCTGGCCGGATGAGCAATTAGATGCCACCCACCAATAATAAGTGGTGCTTGGTAATAAATTGGTTACACTGCCTGAAGTGGAATTGATAATACCATTGCCTCCACCACTCGCCGGAGTAACATTGGTTGTAGAATAAGCATATAAAAATCCTCCACCCGGTACCGGTGCTGGTGGTAACCAGTTTAGGGTAACCGATGTAGAAGTAATATTAGAAGTATATAACTGGGTTGGAGGATTACAAATTTCCGAGCAGCTAACCTGAGTCAGTGTTTTTCTCTGAACAGTGGTGCCATCACCTATTTGTCCAACCTCATTATTTCCACAAATTGACAAAAACCCATCTACATTGATAACCATTGTATTTCTTGAGCCTACTTCAATACTTTTACGATCAACAGCCGTTCCGATAAGTGTCGGTGTATTTCTATCGGTCGTTGTTCCATCTCCTAATTGTCCATGTGCATTCCATCCAAATGTGTAAAGAGAACCATTGGAGGAAATGAACGCGGAATGTACACCTTCTGCTGCAATACTCTGAACTCCCTGATAAATTACAGTTGGCGTAGAACTGTATGAGTTGGTAGTACCCGTTCCCATTTGCCCCACATCATTTCGTCCCCAGGTGTAAAGAACATTATTGGTTTTAGTAGCTACAGAATGACCATTACCTGCAGCAACATCTTTCCAGTCCGTAGCTGCTCCTATCTGAACGGGAGTACTTTTGCCAATTGTAGTTCCATCACCCAATTCACCTGATCCATTGGTTCCCCATCCCCAAAGTGTTCCGTTTGTTTTTACAGCCAGGGTATGAGATGTTCCCAGCGTAACAGTTCGCCAGTTGGTATCTGTACCTACCTGAACGGGAGTTAATATAGTCCCTGTAGCTCCGGTCCCTAATTCTCCGTGAAGATTATATCCCCATGCCCATAGAGTTCCGTTTGTTTTTATGGCCAATACGTGGGGACCTTCTGCACTGATACTTTGCCAGTCTGTCGCTGTTCCTATTTGTTTAGGTGAATATTTATTTGAAGTTGTGCCATCTCCTACTTGTCCATACATATTAAATCCCCAGGACCAGAGTGTTCCATCTGTTTTAATAGCAATCGTAGATGCGCTGCCGGTAGATATTTTGAGCCAGTTATTGCCTGTTCCTACTTGCACAGGTACACTTTTGCTTACGGCTGTACCGTCTCCCAATTCTCCGCTGCCATTATTTCCCCAGGCCCAAAGTGTTCCGTCGGTTTTTATTGCTATCGAATGGCTTGATCCGGTGCTTATGCTTTTCCAGCATTGAGCAAATGACTGCAAACTGATAAATAATAATAGAAAAAAGAGGTTTTTTTTCATATTTAAGTTATAATAATTTCCCTACTCGTTTAGCTTTTCGGTTCCGCTTCGTTTAAATGGTTTCTGAGCTCCATAAAAAAATGATCTCATCCAAAAACAGGAGTTTTAATCAATGAATAAACATTGATTTTGAAAATATTTTGGATGATCAAAGAATGTAACATCATCACTGATACAACAGCAAACTTCCTCAAGCATCGCTAAAGACGCTTCTTTTCCCCTGGATTGATAGTGGAATACCTGTAATGCTTTTCATTATCCGGTAGGGTCTCCATCAGATTGGTGGAAATATTCGAATCGGCCATATTGGTTAAATACGACGTGTGCTCCGTAGAAATTTTGAGTACTTACTGTTGATTTTAAATTGTTTGAAACAATGAGTTGTGATGAATAGGTAAAATGAAATACAGTGTAGTTTTGTTCATTTTCATGATTTAATTAGTTTTCAAGGTTAGTTTTTGGTTTTTAGTTTTTTTTGAAACAACCATTATCCATTAGGATTTTATGTTGTTGAGTGCAAAAATATATTTTTATTGTGGATCTTCAAACAGTTTATAAAAAAATAATCATAATAATTTTATCTCTTAACACGTATGGTACCACACTTTTAGGGATAAATTTTACATTTTTATTAATATTATACTTTTAAACACTCCATTTCATGTAAAATAATTTTTTGCGTTTAATGAGATTTTTTTTTGCGTTTCTCTATCTCCAATGTACGATGATCAAATTGTCTTTTTACAAGTTTTCGGTCTTTAAAACTATCGATCTTTAATTTGAATATAAAGAACCTTATTCCTACAGTGGTAGTGTTACATTAATTCATAACTAACTATATAATAACTAGTTAAAATACTACGTATAAATACGTAATTCATAATTCCGGTATTTTCACTTAGCAGGGGATTATTTTATTTTCTTTACTTTGAATTGTTCTTTAATGAAGCTTCTCATCTATAGTGACAGGCAAATTTTAAAAGCCTGATTTTAAAATACAATAGAAAAGAGAGAAGACCAGATAGGTTTCAGATAAGAGAGAATTGAGGTTAGAAATGAAGGAGAGCTATCATGACTTATCCTGTAATAACATTACATTTTTCAAATATAATTTTTATAACCTTAAAACTAATAATTATGGCATCACAAAACCCGGTAATCAACCAAAACGGAACGGCCAGCATTAAATCAGGTCAATTTTGTACCTGGAACACTGCAAACGGCACAAACTCGACTATTACTATTGCTAACGCCAGCAGAAGCAACGTACTGAAATTCGCTATTTCGGGAGCACCCGGAAGCGGTATTATTGTAGACGACGCAGGTAATTCAAGATCAGTGTTCGATGGAGTTTACTCTTTAAAACCTAATTCTCCTAACGTTGTAGTGACTGCTTTTGGTGATTTTGGAGGCTCAACAGTCACTATCACAAACATCACTAATGCTCAAAATGATGCTGAGGCAACTATTCAGTGCCAAACCAGCTAAGTGCAGCTATAAACTTCACTTTCAGATCCTTTTACTAATTATTCTTGGCCATACCCTGGCAATGGGTCAGGGGTTGGCCAGGTCTAAAGCTGATACCGTATCGCTTTCCCGTTTTGAATTTGCACAAAAATTAACCAATAACGGAAGCGATTGTATCTGTTCGATCACCAATACCAGTCAGGCTAATATAGCGATGACCGTTTTAACCGGTGCACCTGATGCCATCCAACTAGACAGTGCGGCAACCTTCAATGGTATACATTCTTTAAGGCCCGGCCAGCAGCTCATTGTTGTAGGTAATTTTGAAGGCAAGAAAATCACTGTATTAAACCTGTCATTGATGGGTGTTGTGATTCTTGTTATGCTATTCTGCCCTGGTTAAGTATTCACTTTATTCCATTTTGAGAACCAATACCTATTCTTATGGCACCATCCGAAACAGAGACTCTATTCAGCAATGAAAATTCAGGAAATCCTGCGCTCTATATATGTAATCAGATAGGACAGCACTGGACCGCTTTATTGCTTCCTGATGGATCTTCTTATACCGACCCTACCATCAGCCTGAAGGTAGCTATACAACAGCAGGTCTACTTCCTGTTCGCCAAAACAGCCCCCGCTGATGTAAAAACCTTTATTGACAGCTACCGGCCTTACCTGTTTAAGTTTCGGCAGAGTGTTATTGCCAACCTCACGACAGCATGGCTAACCAACCCGGACAAAACACCCTCCACCCAAAATACAACCGTCCTCAACTTCGCACAATTTAGCCCCACCGCCCCTTTTGTGGTAGGACAGCCATTTACTGTAACCATTGGCAGCGGCTTCGGTACGCTCTCTATTCAGAACAATACCGTGATGCAGCTGCAACCGGACGAAGACTCCAATGCCTTGCGCCTCACATGGACACCCGGCAACCCCAATATGACCTTTGCCAACAAAGTATTCGGTACCAGCTCTCTGTTCAGAAGCGACATTACCATTCCTTTCAGCGGCCCGGGTACGGGCTCCTTCCGTTTTTTGCTGGGTCTGAATATGAATCTTGATTTTAAAGGATACGGTCTTCAAAACAACTACTACTATGGTGACAGCGCAGCACCTTCTTACTTTGCTTATCCCATCCTGCAGACAGGCAGTACCAATGATTATCTCCTTACTCAGACTGAAATCGATCTGCTTGACGTGGCCAATAATGACGGACTGAATACCTATTTCGCTATCACTGGCCAAATCTACAATGCAAATACCGGTAAGACAAGAGCAGCCAGCCTCCCTAGTTATTATGCCATCAATACCGGCTACCCTCTTACTTTATGGCCTGCAGTGGACATGGTGGATTCAGGAGCACCAGTCAATAATCTTTTTCCGACAGACAACAGTGCACGCTTTGTTATATCCCCGCAGGATGCTGCAGGGATCAAATCATTTTACCTGTCGCCCGAAGGTGATTTCTACCTCGACCCAGGCGCATCACAGGCTGCTTTTGCCGATGAAAACGGACAGTACAGTTTACTGCCCGGTCTTTCCGGTACAGAAGTGGTTTCATTTACTCCCTATAAAAACAACGCCGGCACTTTAACCGGCGACACCATACGTTTTACCTCAAAACAGGCTGCTTTCGCCGCCAATTTCCCTGGTCAGGAAGTATCCCTGGCCAATCCCGGCACTGATAAACCCGTACTCGACAGCACTTATCTGACAGCGTGGGCCAATATCGTAGCCGCCACACCCGGCAATGTGCAGTATGCCTCACAGCCTCAGGGTGCTTCTTTATACGCTAAAGATCATGGGGTGGCATCGCCCGGTAACAATATCACAGGATTCCTCGGCTTTTATGAGCCGTCAGTAGATATGCCTCAAACCAATGGTTTTTCGGTACCGATGGCACCTTATCTTGGTATCAATCCTGTACCTCCACCCAGTGCTGATGGTATCGGCACATTTGAATCCAAAGTACTCAGCGCCGAAAGAAAAACTTTGATATCGGCTGCTTTCACTACACCACACAGCAGTAAAAGCAAGGCCAAAAGAAATATGGCCAAAACTGCAGCTACAGACTATACAGCCTCGACCACTCCACAAGGTTTGGTGGCTAATGTGAACAACAACGGTAACTGGAGTTTACTGAATCTTGCACAGAATACTGTCAACAGTGGTTCACCTGAATACCTTAACCCGGAGGGACAAACTCCGGCAACACCGCCGCAATACCAGCTCAGCCTCATTAACCTGATGCCTGAAATGCAGAGCGCCTTCCTTACCAACCAGCAATTCCTGGTAGTGACCAACAATCAGTATTTGGGCGATTTGTTTTCAACCATGAGTACACCCGGTGGTGGTTCAAGCAGTCAACCTGTGTTCAACAATAAAATGTCCATTGAAGACTGGCCGTTTGATCTGAACGTAGGCACCAGCAATACCTACGCCGATTACAATAATGTATTGATCTTTAAATTCTGCAAAGGCTCCATCATCGACCGGGTAAAAAATCCCAAAGAATGGACCCAGGCCAATGCATTTAACATAGACAAAAACAACACCGATTCTGCTGCTGCTTACAATCAGCTGGTTGCGGTGTCATCCTGGCTGCAGACCTATCTTGAAGCAGCCGAAGATGCCTACAATGCCGCACTGGCCGATCCTGCTTCCGGTCAGCTGGAATATTATCAGAAGTTTCACGCCATCATCAATGATCCCAATTGGAATGGTATTCTGGCTTTAAAAGCTACGATCGATTTACAGGAATTCCCGCAGCAATTAAAAGGATTGATCAGCGGTATCAATCTCAAGAACTTCTATGCACATCATTTCGGAATAGAGGTGAACAGAGTGGATGCCAGTGGCGTGATCACTATGGATCCCGTCAGTTCGCTGTTTGGACTGATCAATTATGTTGACCCCGCCTATGCCCAGCAGATATCACAGGGACTGAATCCCAATAAGCCGGTGCAGCCTGCAGCAGGAGCCACTTACGATTTTAAAGTACTGTTTCTGCAGGTATTGTTTGAAAATACCGCCATAAAAGACTTTGCTAGCAAGTTGCAATTGACTATGAACAATTTGTTCTCCGATAAAGTGACCGGCACCAACAATCCGTATGGCTCAAATAGCTTGAATACGGTAGTACTGAACGGTACTTATCAGGATCATAACGGCACACCGGTCTATGTTTTCGACAATAAAGACGATAATTTGTTCTATTTTGACAGTAATCTGCTGACCAATGTAGAGATCACCAAAATACAGTTCAACACCCTCACTACAGATCCTGCAGCACTCGACATACAATCGAGGTTTACGATGTGGGGCTACCTCAACTTCGATACGATGATAACTCCGGCAACCACCAAAGACGGTTCAGACTATCCGTTGGATGCTTTTTCCTTTGGTATCGCATCGAATGATGGCACTCTGCAACGCGGACTCAATTACAGTAATCTGTACGTAAACATGGCCTTTAACCTCAATACGCCAACGGTGACCACTTATGCTTTCGATGCCTCACAGATCGCTTTCAACTCATCACAAAGTAATGCCAGGGCTAACAGTCTTTATCCCAATTTTGCTTTACAGATCAATAAGCTGCTGAGCGGTAACGACAATTCGGCACCATCGGGTCAGGGGTATTTAAAGCTCTCCTTACCCGGCATCAATGCCACAGGAATTACAGGCGATTGGTATGGCTTGCAGATGACCCTTAATATGGGCTCACCCGGCGAATTAGCCAGCAGCATGGGTTTTAATGCCAGTCTGCTTATCGCATGGAGTCCAGGCTCTAAAATTGCAGCGCCCGGCTACAATGCTTTTGTGGGAATCAAGCTGCCCGGTACTGCCAGCAATGCCAAACTGTTGAGTATCCAAGGCGTATTGAAGCTCGCTATTGATAAGCTGAGCCTGCAATATGTGGTGGACCAGCAGTCTTACCTGCTCACCCTGTCCAATATTGCTTTGAAATTGCTGGGTATCCTGAAACTGCCACCGGGTGGTAATACCAACTTCCTTTTGTTCGGTAATCCCAATCCCGGAGCTACAGCCAAAAGTCTCGGCTGGTATGCTGCCTATAACAAAAATGTATAAACCTGTTGCTATAAACCTAAAATCGATGTCTTATGGCCCGTATCTTATATTGGAACATTGAAAAGTTCGGAATCAACAAAATAAATGAACCCAGAGCCAAGCGGAAACGGGATGGAACGCTTACGATCCCTCCGCCACAAGCCGGTTACAGAAGAGAAGTGATCCGTACTACGCTTATCCAGAATACCCCGGATATTTTTGTGGTAGTAGAAACATCTACGGGCACAGGAACTCCCGGCACGCTGATCACAGCAGGCGGAGAGACAGGCAGCCTGTTTTTGCTGCAACAGTTAAGGATCTGGTTTCCTGCGCCGAATGACTGGCGGCTTGTTCCTCCCCTCAGGCTGGGACAAGGTAATGTGCAGGAAGGTATTTCCGTATTTTATAACCATGCCAATGTACAGTTTACAGGTCCCTGGGGCTGGCAGGGTGGAGCTAATCCCTCTGATTCAGTGGCCAATATCGGAGCCGTTAATCTGGTTAATTATGGAATCAACTGGGCAGGTGCTCTTCCTTTGGGTAATGCACCCGGCGGAGGAAACCTGATTAATCCTGGAATACCCTATCGCCACCTGGCGGGTCAATGGCAGTTCCGCGGACCTGTTGTGGCAGGTGTAGCACCAGTACTGGATTTCCCCAATGCCTTTAACAGAACTCCTTTTTTAACAACATTCTGGGAACCGGCAAACGGAGGAAGGACCATCAAATTACTGTCTTTTCATGCGTCTCCGAAAAAACAACAGTCGGCAGATGGCACCAACCAGCTTTCCTATATTCAGGAAATGACAACAAACCTTGCCGTCAATGAAGTGGGCGTGATCGTCGGGGACTTTAACGTTGATATTTTTAACACCCATTTCCAACCCATTGCTTATGATCGGTTGCTGGGTAATTTTCCCGGAGGTGTTGGCTATACACGACAGATAAACCCCACACCCAATGTATGGCCGGACAAAGGCTATGTATGCACCATGATCAGATCTCACAACAGTGCAAGGCCATGGCAAACCAATGGATATCCCGGTTACGAGTATGTGATCCAGGATACTTTCTCGAGTGTGGATAATGTACTGACCCGTTATGGTGGAGGAACAGCTATTGGACCTGCTGCGAATATTACCATCGTGAACAGGGTAACCGGCACGACGTATAACCGGGATGCACCGCCGATAGTTGGTGCACCACCTGGAAGTCTGGTATACAACTCTGCTATGGCTTTGAATGCAGGAATGCCTGCGGCAGGCTTACCTTCTGCTTTAGCACTTCCACCGGCAGGTCCCGGAGGACATGGCGGTTATGTTAGAGGCAATATAGGTGCTATGACCACTTTTGTTGGCTGGAACAATTACCGAAGGGTCAGAAGTACAAGTGACCATATGGGATTAATTGTAGACGTTTAACCGAATAACATTTTATTATGAGCTTATCCAAATTAGCTGCTACCTTCAGGAGCCAGGCCGCTGCCAATAATAACAACATTACTATTGATGCAGCATCTTTTACCGATTCGGACCTGATCCCTCAGGCTGGGCTGGACGATCTTTTGTCCAAAAGCTACAAGCTGCCTGTTGATTCGTTTCTGTTGATCGACATCTCTGGTACTTCTATACCTGAGCCTGTGGGAAACACACTAACGATTACTAATACAACAGCGGCCATACTCAATGTAGAAAAGACTAATACCTCCGTCACCCTGATCGTTACAGCGAATGATGCGGATGAAGTTCAGTTTACCATACAAATCAATCTCTCCAACTGGGTATTTGCCACAAGCTGGCAGTATATGACAGGCGGCGTATTTGATAATCTTCCTTATACCTCTCCTTCCTTTATTTTCAGTACGGATGAAGTGGCTGCTTTTAAATGGCAGCAACAAAATATTTCATTAATGGAAGGTCAGAACTTTGCAGCCCTTATTACACTGACCAAATGGCTGCAACCTGTTGTAAATTTCTTTACTTCCTGGACCTCATCTACACAACTGGCTCTTGTAGGAAGTATAGATCCTTCGCAGGTCAACAACGAAGATATCATTTATCCTGATCTTGATCTTTTTGTCAATGTAGATGCCACCCTGATATCATTGGGATTTCTGAAAGTCAGCAACCCCGGTGTAGGATTTCAGATCAAAACAGAAGAAGAAACCGTTCCCACAGAACCGGAAGATGAAGGAGATGCACTGCGCCTTGAGTACGAAACGGATGATGGGCTGATGGCAACAGCAGGTGAGACCCAAAAAGTACAAACGCCCATACTCTACTTCCGCTTGTTACTGGCGGCTGGCGATGCAATTGTATTGAATTTCAGCGCGGCTGTTGAATCGGGTTCTTCTTCCTTCCTGCTAAATGTAGCTTCCGAACCGGACAAACCACTTACCCCGCTCAGTTTATTTGGACTGATGGCCGGGCAGAACTGGTTTCAGACTATACCGCCTACTTTACAGCAATACCTCAACAGTATTGCATTCAAAGGATTTAATACCTCTCTGGATTTCAGCAATGGACTGAGCATAACCAGCGTATCAGCATATATAGGATCAAACGGCGCATGGACGCTTTTCGATAATTTTGTTATTGAACAATTCGATGTGAACTGGGTCATCATCGGTCCGGGCACCACTAATGCGCAAAGTTTATATTTCAGCGCCAGAGTCAACTTCTTCCCTACTATATTTGTAGGAGGTTTCGATGTAGAAGTCACTTCAGATCTAACGCTTTCCGCAGCCTTTACCGGATCGGTTACATTTAACAATTTATTATCAGCCATTACGGGAGGAACTATTAACATTCCTGAAAATTTATTGCTGGTTGAGTTTACCGCTTTCGGTATCAATATGGATATCAACAGCAAATATTATGAGTTTTATGCCAATGCCAATATTGACATCAATTTCATCACCAATGTTTCGGTAACTGATGGTACTCTGCGTCTGACTTCTTCCTCACCCGCAAGCGGTTCCGGTCCAAGTATATTTACAGCCCAGGTATCAGGATTATTTGCCATTGGCAGCCTGCAGCTCAATACGGATGTTAATTACAATTCATCTAACGGTTGGGACTTAAGTCTTGCTATGCCTGAAGGCAGTAATTTAAATCTGGGCGAACTTATTAAGCAATTATTCCAAACCATCAGCCTGCCTACCAGCTTCCTTCCTGATAGCTTAAATATTACTCAATTTTCACTAAATGCCACGATTCCAAGCGGAACAGGAAAAAGCAGTTATGAAGTAAAAGGAGGCCTGCAATGGAAATTTAAATTCCCGATTATCGATCAGAAGATCGATATTATTGCTAATCTCTGGCTGAAATATGAAGCTGCCAGCAATGATTCTGCCACAGGCAAATACTCCGGCGGTGTATTGGGCAGTGTAACGCTGGACGATTTCAATGCTACTGTCGGCATCAGCTATAATTTCTCCGAAAACAATCAGCAGCTCGCGATTACCTGGGAAGGATTTACCGCCATGTATGATGTAAGCGGACAAAGCCGTACCATTGTTTTCTCTATTAAGAACTGGACCTTGGGCGGATTGATCACTTCTTTCATGAAGATGCTGTTCAACCCAACCTTTGAGCTCGATGCTCCATGGGATATACTCAACAAAATAAGTCTGGATGGCTTCTCGGTGACTTACAACCTCGACACCAAAGACATTAAAGTTACCTACAAACTGCCTAAAACGCTTAACCTTATATTCATCAATATTAACGGCATCAACCTTACCAAAACCGAAAAAGGGGTATTTATCACCTTCGATGGTAATTCCGTTGTGCCTTCTATTAACGACAGTAACCTGTTCAAACCTTCCACCGGAGGACAGGATATTCAGAAAATGCCGGAAGTACCGGGACAGGGCAACCAGTATTTCGACCTGCGTCTGCTGGCCATGGGTCAGCACGTAGAGTTGGTCAACCCAGCCCAATACAATTCCATTAAAGATGTAACCAAGGCTATGCAGGAAGCCTTTACCGAACCTAAGCCGGGCACTGTGCCTATAGGACCGGGTTCTGGCAATACCCTGCTGCAGTTCAACGAAGACAGCAACTGGCTGATCGCGACCAATTTTGGGATACTGAATGCCGGAACCAAGGATAAACCGGTATGGACGCTAGATATGCAGGTCGTGTTTAATGACCCTAACCTGTACGGCTTACGTATCGCCATGGCTGGTGGAAAAGCCAAAATATTCGAAGGGCTCGATTTTGAGATCATGTATAAAAAGATCTCCGACTCGATCGGGGTCTATCAAATAGATCTTACGCTTCCTAATGCCCTGCGCTATCTGCAGTTTGGAGCAGTCAATATCACGCTGCCTTCCATTGGTATTGAAATTTATACCAATGGTGATTTCATGGTGGATATTGGATTCCCTTATAATATGGACTTCTCCCGTTCGTTTACCCTGCAGGCCATTGTGCCGCCGGGAATCCCTGCTATGGGTTCAGGAGGTCTCTATTTCGGCAAGTTAAGCAGTGCTACGACCAATAAAGTCCCAAAAACCAATTACGGAAACTTTAACCCGGTGATCGTATTCGGTATCGGCTTGCAGGTAGGTGTAGGCTATAGCGTGAACTATGGTGTGCTCAGCGCCGGTTTCAGCATTACTATGTTTGGTATCATTGAAGGAGTGATAGCCGCTTACTATCCTTACAGCGGAGCTTTACAGGAGAGCAATAAAGAACAGGTAGAAACCTCTTATTATTATTACCTGCAGGGTACCATTGGTATCATCGGTAAACTATATGGTTCCATTGACTTCGGTATCATATCTGCCAGTGTTAATATAACTGTCATGGTATATGCACAGGCTATTTTTGAAGCCTATAACAAAATACCATTGGCTATCGTAGCTTCAGTGGATGTCAGGGTTTCTGCTAAACTGAATCTGGGTATTTTCTCCATTACCATTCACTTTACGTTTACGGCCAAAATACGCTTTGACCTCACCATTGGTACAGACCAGACCGCCAAAGCACCTTGGAATAACAATCTTGGAGCGCCACATGCTGCTGCCCGATTATCTACACCTGCGGCTACTGTACGTATTGCACCTGCCCGCATAGCAACACCACTTGATGGTGCTTTGCCTGTTGAATTTGCAACAATTGATGCATTTGAAGCAACAGAGGAAATCTGGCCTGATCAAATGGTGATACGCCGTTCACCGCATATGCCAATTAACTACAGTTCTGTATTAGCAACAACTTCTGCGGACAGTCTGCCTACATTGAATCTGTATTTTGTGCCTCATTTAACTGTAGCCGGACCTGAAAACAGCAATCTGAAAGACCAGGCTGCACAATATGTAGCTACCCTGTTCACCGATGCGCCCGACCCATCGGGTGATGGTAGTGGTGCTACGACTTCGTTTGAATATCTATGCGCTGACTTCTTCCGCTGGCTGGTATTAAACTATATTGATCATACGCCTTCACAATCTGCCCGTGCAGAAGTAGATACGGAAGGTATTTCAAAAGCGGATCTGGATGCATTGATCGCCTTCCTATCCAGCGAAAGCAATCCTTTCCCTATACCGACCAAAGATCTCCTCAGCTTCCTGCAAAACAGCTTCCAGGCAGTCAATGTTCAGCGGCTACAGGATAATCTGACCGCAGCAGCCATCTTCCCTATGTTCTTTGATCTTGAACTGAAGGTGCCTGATATCTCATTGGACATCCAGTTCAATAATTATAATATGGCTACGCAGGAATACCTGTCCGCTGTGAAAGAATGGTTCAATGAACTGGCTGTAAAAGTACAGGAAGAAACAGCGACTGCTGCGAGATTTGCAGTATCCGATCCGCAGCAATGGAGTATGTCTACTTTCGTTTTTGAAGATTATTTTGTACTCTTAGGCAAGCAGTTGGCTGGTTATGCATCCGATGCGATGGATAATTTCACCTACCGTCTCAGCAACGGTAACAGCTTATCAGAAATGGTGAACTGGGCTAATGGTATTAGTGTAGACGGAACAAGCAATAAGGTCAATGTACAGGACATCGCTACGGCAAATCAGACCCATCCGCTTACCGCCAATAATCCGGTAGTCATAACAGGGATTATGTATGATATTGCAGATGGCGATACCTTCACTTCTGTGGCTGCCATTTACGCCATTACAGCAACCATGCTGATCACGGAGAATGCAGCTGTGCCGGGATTATTAGCGCCGCAAACTCTTACCTATAAGGGCAATTCCTACAATGTACAGGCTACCGATACCATCAATGCAGTAGCGGCCGGATTAAAAACAACGGTAAACGATCTTGCCGCTGATACCAATTTCCAGGATACGGCAGTCCTCATGACGGGTAGATGGCTGATCATTGGAGCTGCTATCTATACAGCCAAAAACCAAGATACCTTTAATGGCATCTGCACTAACGTATACAAAAAACTTGACGTAAGTGCCCTGTTGATGCAAAACCAGATAACACCGGGATTATTCATTGCAGGTAACGGCTTTCAATATGGCACTACCCCATATACCGTTGTACCGGGTGATACGCTGACCAGCATGGCCGCTGCTATTTCAATATTAGCAGATGCTACGGTTACGCCTCAGGACCTCGCGAATGATCTACAAGTACAGGCACTGCCGGTGCAACCGCTGGGTCAGGTATTGGTGCAACCGTTTATTCATACTACCGTTACCTTCGGCGAAGCAGCTGAGGCCGACACACTGGATACTCTGGCACAACAATACAATACGACAGCAGCTTTGCTGGCCACCAATTATGCCAACCAGCAGCAAGATAAATTCTTCTACGACGGCGAAGGATATACCAATGCCAATATTCCGGGTCTGCAATACCTTACCGTAGGCAGTATTCTGGAATACTTTACTGATAATAATTCTTATGGACAACTGTCTGGTATGGTATCACGCTACCAATTACACGGTATGCGTCTGCCTACTACCCTTCCGGGGCTTACGCTTTCTGAAGGTTCACCTTGTACCGGTTCCAATTGCGCCCTGTATTCATTGACTGGTCAGGAATTTGCCCTGCCGGCTACGATACCTGCCGACTTCTCGATACAGCTGATCAACAATTCATTAAGCTGGCTGCAGTTCAACGGAAAAACAATGAAGGAAGAAGGTGGTAATACACTCGATATAGCCTTAACACCTGAAGATCTTAACCAGATCAGCACCCTGCTTACCTATGCAAAGAAAACGGGTATACAACCGGATGTACTGGAACTCGCTCCTATGCAGCCTTTCAATGTTCAGGCGGTACAATATACTTTCCAGACTACTACGAAATGGCAGACATCCGGAACACTAAAACTCCCTTATGGATCGGGAGACCAAACTAATGGATCACCGCTCATCTGGCAGTTCCCTTCCGGTCTGCTCAACCAACTGGCATTGCCTAAAGAACAAGGTTCAGCATTCAGCGTTCAGATAGGACAATACGATGCTGCCAAAGGGGTGATGGATTACTGGCCATCTTCTTACTACGGATGGAGCACGATGGTAGATATAGAGCTTAAACTTCTTGATACTGATTCTACGGCTCCTGTAAATGCTTACAGCTATGAACTTCTGGGGGCAAGCGAGGCTGATGCAACTATTCTGCAAAGATTTTTACTGGCATTAGACCCAAAATCAGTCCACAATAACACGGATAAAATTGTTGATATACAATGGCTGTATGAAGGCTCGGATGGACTATTATCCGTTGGAATGGAGCACATGAAAACATTTATTGTACAGGCCAACCTCTCTACCGAAACCAATCCGGATACCTTTGCTCTGAAAATGGAATCAAGAGAGGAAGCAGAAGCAACACCTACCACAGGTGTACTGAACAGTATTTATGATTTCATCCGCCTGCTGTGGGAATGCAGTATTACCCGTTCAGGGGGTTATTATTTGATGTACAACGAAACTGAAGGCAATACAGGTTTCCCTTCCAGTGTATTCGGTAAAGGGGATACAGCGAATGTACGTCTCCTGGTAACTTACAGCAGCCAGTACAACAACAAGCCAACCGATTATATGACCTGTGCCGTAACAGGCGATAAGATCGATGCGAACTCCTGCGTGGTCTACGCACAAAGTGAAATGCAGAATGGATTGTCATACCATGTTAACACTCCCGATGATACCATCGATACCATTACGGCCCGCTTCAATATACTGCCTGCCGAACTGGTAGAGCTGAATAAAAAAGTAGTCCTTAATACAAAAGCCGATTCAAAATATCCTGCACCTGTTATCACCTTTAATGGATTGGTATCCGAAGTAGGAACCAACGGTCCGGGTAATTCATTGAACTCTATTGCAGCGTATTATGAAGTGGATACAGCGGCTATACAACAGCTCAATCCGGGTATCAGCGATTGGAACAACCTTCCGCTTTGGCAACTCATAGTTTTACCTCAGGTACACTATACCATCGGTGGTAAAGCAGGTGTTACCTTCGAAACCATTGCTGCCTATTACTTTATAGACATGGCTGCTATGGCCTGGGCTGCAAGAGATGTAGTGAACATCTTTGTGAATCCGACCACTCTTAGCATCAACGATCAGATCCTGCATAAGGTAACTGCCGTACAGCAAGGTACAGCCGGATTCGATCTGAACCGCACGAATCCTAATCCTGATCCGAACAAACAACCTAAAGTAACGGATCCTGATTATGCCGAAGTATACCTCAACAATATGTACAATCTGCTCAGCTACCAGGTAGTAGAGAACAGTTGGTTTACAGAAAGTATTGTAGGTTTACCTGCAGGACCTGCCAAGCCACAGACACAGGACGATGTGCTGGGTAAAACAGACGACAGCAACGATGACGACGATCTGATATGGTATTACAATCAGGTGGTGCCTATTGCCAAGTTCGCTAAACCTAATCCATTTATGAGTTATCCGGCCGACTATCCGCAGGAAGATGGTAATCCTTACCGTGGTATCGGTCATCCGGTGCAGGTTCATTTTGACTGGGTAGATTATTATGGCAACGTAACGGTTACTCCATTCAGTGATCCGCAGCTGGATCCTGCCACACCAATTAATAATCCTCCTATCCAGACAGGTTATGTAGATGAACTGAAAGGATTGGGTAAATGGCCAAGTGTTGAACTGAGTTATTTATTTGACCTTGGTACGGATAATCAACCGGAACTGAAGCTGGAATTCAACTTCAATACGCAACGTTATAACGAGCTGCCGGATGTGCCAGCAGACCAACAACAGGACTGGAAACAGAATGCCGCCAATGATTTACTGACCTACACCAATGTATATTATCAACTGACCCAGTTAAATCCGGTAGATGGTAAGAATACATTGACCGTTACACTCAGTACATCGCTTACTCCCGGTAAAGCCACCGATCTGTCCGGAGACCAGTTCAACCAGTTGCTGCAGTTTGTAAAAGATATTTATACCTATTTATCGGCACGCAGCCAGGGGAATCAGGGTACGGCTCCGGTTATGAACCCGCTCACCAGCCCGGTTAATGTAGCAGATATCGATACCCATTCCATCTTGCAGCTCACTGTGAATCTTGATTTTTACCGAGACCTGGACTATGTGAACACGGACTTTAAAGACAGTACTTTGGTCACTCGTGCTCTTACACAGGTGAAGCCAAAAACGATGTCCACAACAGCACAGGACGGCAGTGATCCGCAGTACAGTCTGAATGAGTTTGCTGCCTTGTTTGAAGCCGCTTTCTTAAGTGTTGATCATTACGAACTGAAGATCGCCATAGGAACCAATGCAGCAACAGCCGGCGGTGCCAATAACCAGGCTGTGTTTGTAGTCCGTATGGGCTTAAAATCCGGTCAAGGTATTTACTGGCAGGTCAACCAAGCAGGTACTTATCAGCTAACGGCGGATTCTATTGCACAGCTGACCGCAGACGACGTACCGGCCGATGTTACCACTGCCATTCATACTTTGGTTGATACCTTCTATGACAACAGAGATCTGTTTGACATCGCTCTTCAGCAACAATTGACAGCAGAACAGTTTAATCAGTACCGAATCAATATTTATACGTACAGCTTGCTGAATGCCGTATTCTATGCGCCTAAGCCATTGGCGACAAGCCTTGTTTCAAAAGCTGGCGTCCCTATCTGTGATTATCTGACAGGTCAGGGTCTGGATTGTAGCAAAGGTGAAGTGCAGACGTTTACAGGCATAGATATGGATAACTGGGGCGCACAATCCCTCAATGCCATCGACGTGTTCCTGAGCGCAGACTACGCCATCCCTGCTTTCCTTGTAGATCAGTTAAAATCAAATGAAGAAAAAACATGGCTGGGAACACAGGGCATTGATGCCACTACTTATCTGCAGGCCATCACCAATGCTAAAACTAAGCTGGCCGGAGCCATTGCTTCGGAAGTAGAGCCTGTGCTCACAGCGCCTTATATTTCATCTGCGTCTGGTGACAATACCAGTCTCGGCAATGCAAAAGATAAATTCGAACAGCAATTGCTCAACCAGCTTGGGAATGCTTACACTGTCAATGCTCTGGTACAATTTGAAGTAACAGCTGAATCAGACTTTGTGGCATCCGGTAGCTATCAAACACCGCCACGCCTGTATGGTACACCGGTGATCGGTAACAAAACAGATGGCGAAGCAAAAGAATACAGCATCTCCACCTCTAAGATACAGTTGAATGAAAAAGATGCCACCGATACGGATTCCTTCCTTACTTTCAGCTTTACCACTAAAAATGCGAAGGAATTTACCAGCGTAGATCTGGATATGACATATGTGGTCACTCATGTGGAATGCGACATCAGTGATGTAGCAGCGATCAACGGCTATCAGGGCTCTAACTGGCTTACTTTTATTATTCCTGCTGATGTTAGCAGTAATAGCAGTACGCTTAAAGCAGCGTCTGTTGCTTCATCTCTGCAGCAAAGCTTAGGCAACGTAGATATTCCTGTAGTGCTACGAAACTATCCTACACCACCTACATTGACCACACAAACAGGCAAAGGCGTATCTGTAGAAGGCGACACGACCAAAACACGTCTGGCCAAAGCATCTGAATGGGACTTTTCGTATTCGTATACCGAAGATCAGGCTGCGCAGGACAAAATATTCTCTGATATTGAGTTCAATATGATTCCGAATCCTTCCGCAAAATTGTTTGGAGCACCTTCCCGCGACCTCTTCAGTGATCTGGCACAATTCGTCACCGTATGGCCACAGGTACTGGACGATTTCAACCGTTATCTGAAACTGATTAATGCTCAATCAGATAACAGCGATACTAACCTGGCCAATGCTTATTATGCATTACAAACGATGGTCACTTTATCCAATAACCTTGCTATTGCCTGGAGCGAATTCAACAGTCTGCTTTTCGGCAATCCTAACAGCAATGGTACTGCGCGTGCCTACGATTTCATCATCCGTCAGACAGATGATACTGATTTCGGCAACCGCCTGCTGATCACCATTGTACCTTCTGTAGATATGTCTACCAGTGATCTGTTGCTGTACCGGGGCACTAAAGCTGTACTGGAAGCAGAACTGCCGCAAACCCCTTACGTGACGATTGATAATTATACGACAGTGAATGCCACCGATAAAAAAGGTGTACCTATTCCTAATTCGTATTGGTATCAGGCTGCAGATAAAACCTATCTGTCATGGGAAGAGTCCTTCAATATTCCATCGCGCAATGTCAATGTAGATGCACTGAATGTCTTACAGTTCCAGTATGCATGGGCAGGCCTTTCTATTATACGTAACGAAGACCTCGTTCCTTATAACCCGACAGTGAATGATTTTATTTATCGCACACCTTTAGTAAGATTCTCCAATAAGCTGATCCCACTGCTCAGCAGCGATGATACCTTTGATATCGCAAGGATTAATAATGATACGGGACTGAACCTTCCGCTTGCACAGCAACTGGCCAACTTCTTCAGTACTTTCTTTACGTACGATGAACTGGCAGAGCAATTGGTGAAACTCAGCGTTTCATGGAATTATCCTCTACTGGCCTCATCAGGAGATCTGCTCCCTGCGATAGAACTGCCTGTATTGCTGGCAGCACCGTTCAATTTCGAGATCCCAACGGATTATGAGATTCCTGCCGGAGGATGTCAGCCGTCCTTCAGCGACTCCGACCCGTTTGTCTGTCGTCTGACCAATACGCTTAAAACATGGTATAGTCAGCATCAGCCTGTCAACAACGGGGCTTGGTTGCAGATCGATATAGCCGTTTTCTCATCCCTCAGCGAAAGCAAGTTGCCGCTGATAGAACTTAAAGATGTCATACTCTATTATAAGAATATTACAGATATGAATGCTTAACAAAGCTTTAATTTCATCATATGAAGTATACCAAAAACCCTTGCTATTGTGAGGGTTTTGGTTTTTATTTGCTGATTTAGTATTGAGTAAAAGAGTGTTGAGTGCTTATTTTGTTTGTAGCTATATTATTTTATTCGAGGTAAAGATTTCAAAGATGAAACGCTTTTAAACACAAATTTCACGAATAAGTTCACCAATAACACTACTTATGCTATTCAAAGAAATTTGTGTAATCTGCGGGATCTTTGGGAGATTTTGATGCAAAGTTCTTTTGAAGGTTCTTGATGCTTTTAAGCAAAGCAAAGATGGCGGCTAGGCCAGTGATTAAGTTAAGATTACAACACCTGCTTAGGTTTAAACATTTTAATAATCGCAAAGAAAAACAAAGGTTTTTTGAAATGAAGCTATTTTAATAAAGATAAACAAAGGCATTTCATTTAAAAAAGTAAAACAATACCATACTTCAACCCATTCATTCCTTTTAAAACAGAGTGAAGCAAACGTTCAGAATAGAATCTTTGTATTTCGGAAATAAGTGAAACGCCTTTGTTTATCTTACTGAAGGAAATTTAATCACCTCTTTGTTTTTCTTTGCGTGAAAAAAAATTAAACAAAAGCTTTAGAACATTCTTTCTTATAATTTCTTCAATAATTTTTCAGATTACATATGCTTATTAAAAGAATAATTATATTTTTTTACCACGCAAAGACCTATAATAAATCTTATGATTTTAAGAGGAGCAAAGGAGGCGATTTCATCACGGATTAAGCGGACGGATAAAACATACGCTTAATCGAATCAATCTTTGATTGATTCTCCCTTTGCCTCCTAAACTATACGTTATTGAAATAAACCTTTGCGTGAATAAAAATTCTATATGGTTTAGCTACATTTTATCACTTTGGAACTAGAGGGAAATTGGACAGTATGCAAAGTTTTTTTAGACGCAAAGGTCTTATTATAACTCTTATGATTTTAAGGGGAGCAAAGGGGGCGATTTCATCGCTGATTAAGCGGACGGATAAACATTCGCTTCATTGAATTAATTAAGAATTGATGATTTCTTCGTTTACTGAACTATAAAGTAGTGTTTAAATAAACTTTTGAGACATAAGCGGGACACTTGCGCCAGCGGATAGAGTTTTTTAACAGGATCTTACAAAAGAAAATACTAAATATTCCGTTTAATTCTTAAATTTGGTCCATGCGAAAGAATTTTTATCTCATCATCATATCATTTTGTCTTAGCAGCTGCTATACGTACCAGGTTAAAAAGCCAGTGGATCCAGTGGCCGACAATAAGCAGAACTCTAAAAAGAATACAGCTCTTGCTAATAATGCTTCTGAGCAAATGAAAAGTTCAATAGCTGAATCCCAAGGCCAGAGTTCACAGCCAACACCTGTTCCCATCAATGTTCAGGAGAAACTTGCCCCTAATAAAAAATTTAAAATTGACGTTGATGGCAAGAGTTATAAAATCATCGTTGACAAGTGGGAAAGCGACAGTCTGGTGGCCCACCCAATTAGCAATCCTAAGAAAATTCTGAAATTCCATAAGAACCAAATCAATGGTGAGAAAATTGCGGAAAAACGCTTTTCACAACCTATCGCTGATATTATTACGGTGACTGCTTATGTGGGAATTGGGGTTGCAATTTGGTCGCTTCTTAAATAGATTTCAAAAACAATATAAATAATAATCCTGACGTGAGTTGGGATTATCTGTTACCTCACATTTGCACAAAGCTCTGGTTCACACCCGATTATAGTCATTGGATAAAAGCGTACACTTGCGCCAACAATGAATAAATTTACTAGTATAATTGTAGTCATAATATTACGAAAAACCGTAAATGTAGATTTCAGTTTATTTGTATATTCGAGAAATTAAAAATCTATTTATATGGAAAAAGGTTTTACAGTATATTCTGAATATTATAGAAATAGTCTTCATCAAGTAATGGATACTCTTCAATGAACAATTATAAAGCATTAATAAAATCCCCAAAAGAATTGGATATTTGCAATTTTAAATATAGTTTGATTTTATATTCTGAACATTAATTTCTTTAAACTTTGCGATGTTTAGAATAAATACAAAATGACAAATTATTATTCTAATATTAATTAATTATAAGCCATTTTACTATCATTCAAACATTGTAGGCTTGGCTAAAATTTATTCGAATGGATTTCACCCCTATTACAGACTTCTTTACTAATATAAAAGAAAAGGTTTCAAACCCTTTCTTTGGTACATTAATTTTAGTATCAATCGCTAGAAATTGGCTTTTAGTTTATAGCGTTTTCAATTTCGATGAAAAAACAACTCTCAATAATAAGATAAAATTCATAACAGAATACTTATCCGGTCAAAATATTATCATTGAAGCTTTGATAAATATAGGCATTACATTATCGATTATATTAATAGGTTATTTACTTGTTATTAGTGTGAGAACACTTTCCACATTTATTGAATTTAAAATTATGCCTTGGATAACACAAAAAGTTATTAGTGATAAAGTTGTTTTTAAAGAAGAATATGACAATATCAAAGATGATAGAGATCAATATTCGGAACGATATGAAATTCAAAGACAGAAAGTAAGAGAGCTATCAAGCGACTTTGACACTATTAGTGAAAATTATAAAATGCAAGGCCATCTAGTAGTTCAACAAACAACAAAGATTAATGAGCTAGAAACATTTGCAAATGAGTTTGATAATGAATTGAGTCAAAAAAAACAGGAAATAAATACTCTAAAATTAGAGATGCATCAACTTCAGAATATGCATGATCATGCTTTAGGGATTAAGCAGCAATTACTTGACAGTTTACATAATACTACTGAAAACCAAAAAAAAGACATTGAGATAACTAACCTTGAACTTTCTGAATATCGTAGAAAAGAAGTGAATTTAAATAGTAAAATCAAGAGATATGAGAGCCAGCTGGATCGACTAAGCTCACCAACACCAAAAATTATAAATTTTGCTAATGGTGATTCTTATCTCGAATTTTTTGATGCCGAAAATAAAATAACCTACTTTGATCTTAATAATCACTCTCATACAGATGTTGAATTAGTCTTAGATCATATGAGTAAAAATTCTTTTACTGAAGATACTAATAGAGATAATATTAGTGTCGCTTTGGACCTTTTTTCTAGATATTAATTTTAATACAAAGTTACCTCATTCTCCGAACTCTCTTGACTTTTGAGATTCTATTTCAATCAAGCCGTAAAAAATAATATGTGAAAAAAACTACTTCCAATATTCTCTAGCACGCCAAAACCGTAATTACAAAATTTCCTGTATCTTGGTACTACCCAACACCTATTTATGAAAATCATCAATTATACAAGAATTTTCAGAGAAGATTGTATCCAAATCTTTAAGAGTAATCAACCTAAATTTTTTGCTGTCGAAGAATTGCCGCTCTTTGAAAACTTTCTGGATGATGATACCGAAGAGAACTACTTCGTGGTAAAAATCGATGGTCATGTAGTAGGATGTGGTGGATTTTTCCTGGATACAAGGGATCATCTTGGAGGATTATCCTGGGGAATGGTTCACGCCGATTACCATGGAAAAGGAATTGGAAAAGCCTTTACCCAATACAGAATCGATTTGTTAAAAAAAACGTATCCTTCCATACCCTACAAAATTGAAACCTCACAGCATACTGCTGAGTTTTATGAAAAGAATGGGTTTAAAACGGTAGAGATTGTCCCGGATGGATTTAGTAAAGGGATTGATAAATACACCATGATCATGGAAATCAATTAGCCTTACCGTATTCCAACCACTCTACAAAGTCCAGGTAAATACGATAATTAATATTTTTACTCTACCAAACAAAAATCCCTCAACTCATCGAGGGATTCTAAAATATGATCAATTACTAAATCTTTTACTTCAGATTCAGAAAGTAAAATTATACATCCAGGTATCCTACTCTTGCTGTATCCATTCAAATTTTCCGTCCTTCAAATAGATGATGCCACCACCACAGGCTTCTTCCTGATGAATGAAAATTCCGTCATTGGGGAGTTTGATTTTATCGGATTCATTTACTTCGTCGTCGCTCATGATCTCTCCATCTTCATTGACGTTATTCCAATAGATTTGGCCTTTGGGCGCTTTTTCAAACACTCCGACCCAGTCTATATCATCAAATCCCTGACCTAAAATCTCTTTTCCCATGCCCAGATATTCCACTTTTTTGTTACCGAAAATAATTTCCAGATCGTATTTTTTATTGTCTGTATTTTGAACAATATTGATCGTGTCCGGTACATGGTCTCCGTCCAAATCGCAGGAAATTGAATTTGGACTGTGTTTTTTTGATAAAACAATATTGTCCGTTGTATTGAGATTTGATTTTGGTGAATGGCTTTCCTGCGGTTGGCTGGATGGTTTATGATGGGATTGTTTTCCGGTTATTTCGTTTTTGGGTTGGTCTTTTTTCTCGTTCTGACAGCTTAGAATGGTCAATGCTGTACAAAGAGATATAAGATTAAAAATTTATTATTGATCATGGTAATGCCGGTTCAGCTGCTGATAAAGGTCCGGAAAATTCGTACTGAAGATCCGCTTCTGTGAGAAAAGTATTTAATGAACTGTAAGAATTGTCCTCTATCGTTTCTGCAAGAATTTTACCTTCTTGAGTTAATTTTCCTTCAAGGTCAAAAAGTTTGATCAGAACCCATTTTCCACTGCGTTCAAGCTCCTTTGAACCATATTCGGATTTATATTTAATTTTTCCACTTTGAAGAATGCCATCTTTTACCACCGATTTATTGGCCGCCTTTCCTTTGGCATATTGCACAATCTGCGCTGTGAAACCACTCTCCTGTTCGACCAGCTGGCTGTAGGTGTATGCAACAGCTCCGTTTTCATCATAAATAGTAGAATTGTATACGGTCTGATCTGCATTCATTTTTGTTTCCAGTTTTAATTTCCCCTCCTCTCTAAAAGATCTGGAGTGTATTAAAAAACCATCCTTATACTGCTGTTCGACAAGTTCCTCATACAAAGTTCCATCATAAGGCATACCGTCTTTATAGGTCACTGTCCCTTTTAGCTTTCCGTCCGGATGATAATATCTGATCTCCTGGGGTATCTCATCTTTTACAACCTGTTCAGAAGATAATTTTCCATTTTCATCAAAATATTTATTCAGGACTAAAGCCCCGTCTTTATAAATATTGATAGCCGAGAAGCCGGAAAACTCGTAATTGTACTGATAATCCTCGCCGTCCTGTGGCTTGTAATACTCAATTTCCTTATCATAAATGTAAGTAAGGTTACCGATCTGCTTACCCGTTTCATCATAGGTTTTCTGATAGCCACCTTTTTTGTTTTTCTTGTCTTCCTGAAGAATCACCCCATTTTTGGAGTAGATGGTCGTTTCCGTTACGATTCCGTCTTTGTTCTGCTTTTCAATTTTGGAAACCTTCATCGGATCCTGATAATACTCTACCATCACCTTATCGCTGGAATTTCCGGAGGTGTTTGAGCCGATATATTTTCCTTTTTCGCCGTAAAATTTAGTTTCAAAAAGTTCTTCTTTGCTGTTACTCATGGTCTCATAGCGGATTCCCTTAATATCTTCATCATAGACAACGGATTTGAAACTATCGGGAGTATCATACGTGGTAATCGTGTTGTTATAAGACATTTCTTCCGGGTTTTTATAGTTGTAGATGCTACCTGTAAAAGTACCGTCTGCTTTATAAACCAAATCCTCCTGAACTCTTCCCTGCTGATCAAAAGTCTTAGCCGGTCCTATCTTGTTACCTCTTGAGAAGGTCCCTGTACTCACTACTTTGCCTTCCGCATTGTACCAGGTGATTTTACCTTCATAGACTTCATTTCCCGGCGTAGCATCCGAAACAAGACCTTCCATCTGAAGGGTTCCGTTCTTATAAAAGTCTCTGATTAAAGTGAGTTTCCCTTTACGCTCTGTTTCCCGGTAAAATTCCATTTTGCTCTGCGTGGTTTTCTCCCAGTTTTCATCAAAATAGATTTTTTCCTGTGCACTGACGTGAATGCTTATGATCAGGGCGAGAACCGCTGATGTAAATAATTTTTTCATGTTTTTTAAAGGTTTAGATAGGCAATTTCACTTCCTCTCATTATAGCTCTGCATTGTCTTTTTCGGACACCTAGAAAAAATTTCATCATTGTGTTTTTGTGTCCGAAATAATACAGACAAAGATCTGTAAAATCATCACCGCAGAAAATCCCTGCTTTCAGCTAATTTGTGTTCTTACCTGTTTCTAAATAAAAATTGTTTGTGTTTTGTTTGTCTTAGCAATCAAATTGAATGGCAACTTCTGCTGCTTTTTTAATGAGTTTTCCTTTTTTCGCCTGGGAAGAAAGATAGAGAATCACCCGTTCCTCTTCATAATCTCTGTTGGCTCCAAAAATAAAGTCAGGCTTTCCATCCTTATCAATATCTCCTATAAAAAGTAATTCCACAAAAGTATAATTGAATGATTCTTCCTCTAAAAACAGAGTTTCCTGAGCATTATTTGCTGACAGATAGAGCTTATAATCTTTTACATTCTGATAGAGCTCCTCTCCTTCATCAGTCTGTACTTTTTCTGATGAAAGCACTTTCCCTTCTGCACGCAATGTGTACTCTTCATTTCCAAAATGGAATTTTAATTTTTCCTTTGGCCATATTTTATTCTTCACAATTTTCACTGTCTTTATTTCACCAGATGTCAATCGTGAATGGCCTATTAGTAAAAGACTGTTATTTTTAGAATTAATGACTTTCGTAGAATCTCCTGAACATTCAGAATATTCTCTTGTAACGGTATAGTCAGCTTTACCCAAATAAAACTTTCCGTTCTTTTGATATAAATCCAGCCAATCCTTTGCGAGTCCATTGACCTCATTTTCTTTTCCAAAGTCCCTGTATTCTTTAGGGAGAAGAATACTGATAGCCTCCTTTGGTTCTTCAACCGGATCCTGTTTCAGATCTGCTGATTTCTTATTGGATTGAACCTGCTCCTGAGGATGTGCTACTTTATTTTTTGTTTCCTGTTTTTTATCTTTACAGGAAATCGTCATCAGTAAGGGTAAAAAAATCAAAATTGTTTTCTTCATTGCTTTGCTCTTTATTTATGATATGCTCACGACAATCAACATACCTTCTGAATCAAAATTACATCTTATTTTCATCTCCTTTTTGATTATCTATTTTGTTTCGACAAATGCTAAAGGCAAATTTGTAAAAAAAAACCATGATAAAACATCCCTGTTTTCAGCCAATTTGTTCAGTTCAGTATATTCCCGAAATTAGCTGAAAACAGGGATTGAAAAAACGCATAAGAATAACGAGTTTTGGCTTCATCTATGAAATGACTCACCTTTGATAGTAAAGACCGTCATATTATTTAATTTAACTATGAAACATAACCCGAGAGAAACTGCAAAGTAATAACTTTGCCTTCTTTACAAACTGAAAAATGCTGATCAATTTTTTCCCTTTTTTACGTTATCCCCTTATCTTTCTATGCCTTGTCTTAGCGGGTCATACTGCATCAGCTCAGGAACTTTCCGACAGCCCTGAACAGCTGTACAAAAAATACAAACCGGGAAGTACCCAGCGAATGATGATGACCGGAAAGTATGCACAGGCCCTTTTTTTCAATAAACAGGAAGATAAAGCTATTGCCGTTTTAAATGAAAATATTGCTTATGCTAAAAAGGAACCGGACGGAAAATATGCGGCCTATTTATATATTATTGCTGCGATCAGTTACAGACTGCTGGACAATGTTAAAGCCTATGAAAATGCATCCAGACTTGCCCAATTTTATGAAGCAAAAACAAAAGATCAGGAAACAAAAGGATATGTAGCCTATGGATTGGGCTGGATCCATACCCGTAATAATAAAGAAGCTGAGGCAGTCCGCTATTTTTTAAAAGCGCTGTCACTGTATGAAAAAGCGCCCAATTCTGAAAGTTTAAATAATAGAAAAGCATCAGTATACCGGGAATTAAACAGCATTTATGCCGACTGGAATGAATATCAGCTGCAGGAGAAATACAGTAAGTTATCCCTGGAAATTGCGTTACAGCAGAAAGATCCCATGAATTTGTTTGATTCATATATGGCGATGGGCTATATGTATGAAAAACGTTATGAATCTACTGATAATAAAGCTTTTATTAACCTGGCAGAGTCTTATTATCTGAAAGCAATTGATACCTATAAAGCCAATAAGGCGCGTATGCCAATTCCTTCCACGCTTTCTTTTGTAGCGATCAATCTGGCGAATCTGTATTTAAATTATTTCCCGGAATCCTACAGAGACAAGGTGCTATATTATGCCAATTTAGCTAAAACCCAAGGTACTGCTACAGGAAATCATGATCATGCAGCGTCCGCAAACGGTATTCTGGCAGAATTAGCTTTGCAGAATGGTCATCATGAAGAAGCAAAAAACTATCTGATGACCGCATTGGCAGAATCAGAGTATAATAATATTGAAGATCCGCAGGTCAAGCTTTCCATTTTTGAAAACCTCTCCAAGCTTTTTCAAGACGAAAATAATTTTAAAGAAGCCATATTTTACCAAAAGAAATATATAGAAACCTTCAAACAGATTTATGATCAGAAAAACGCTGCCTTAGGTAAAAAATTAGAGATTCAGTATGAAAGAGAGAAGCAAAAGCAGCAATTGCTCCGGTTACAGCTAGCCTCTGAAAAACAGGAACAGCGTCTTAAAGAAATGAGTTGGCAAAGTCTGCAGCAGGCTCAGCAATTGGAAAACCTGGAATTAACGAAAGAGAATCAGTTTAGAAAATTAGAATTCACTGAAATAGAAAACAGTAAAAAAGCCCAGGAACTTCGTTTGTCGCAGCTGGAATCCTCTAACAGAAAACGGGAAGTAGATCTCTATAAAGCCAAAGTTGATTATAACGAGAAAATCAATACATTCTATATCGGTTTGACGGCCTCGGTTTCTTTACTGCTCATCCTGCTGCTTTATGCTTATTTTCAGAGAACAAAAGGCATTAAGCAAAAAGAAAAATTACATCTTCTTGAAATGGAAACGGTGATCCAGAACTCAAAAATATCCAACCTTACGCTGATGCTGGAAGGCCAGGAACAGGAACGGGGAAGAATAGCCCGGGATCTGCACGATGGCCTTGGAAGTTTGCTTTCCGGAACCAAAATGAATCTGTTTTTATTAAAGGATAAATCCAGCGATCACCATCAGCCGCAAATAGAGCGATCCATGGCGCAGATCGACATCGCAGTGGATGAACTTCGCCGTGTTGCCCATAATCTGATGCCCGATCTGCTGCTGAAGTATGGTCTTCAGGAAACGTTGATGGAGTATGTTTCCCGAATGGCGACTCCAACGCTGGATGTGGATGTTCAGTTTTTATATTATTCAAATCAGCTACCGCTGGAAAGTCAGTTGCTGGTGTACAGGATTGTTCAGGAATTGGTCAATAATGCCGTAAAACATGCTGCTGCAGAGCAGATCATTATTCAGTTTATCGAAAATGAATCCGAGTATGTTATTATCGTGGAGGATGATGGACAAGGTTTTGAAACCAAGATCCTGAATCATTCTCATTCTGCAGGGTTTCACAATATCCGTTCACGCGTTGAGTTCCTGAAAGGCACTCTGCAGATAGAATCCCAGATCCATATAGGAACCAATATTGAAATAAAATTTCCAAAATAAAAACAAACCATGATTAAAATTGCTATAACCGATGATCACCCATTATTGCTGGAAGGCTTAAAAAATATTCTTTCCCAGCAAGAGAATTTTACAGTCGTTGGCTGCTACTCTTCAGCAAGTGAACTTTTTGCAGGATTGGAAAACCAGGTTTTAGATGTTTTATTACTGGACATTAACCTTGCCGATGGCAACAGTATAGATTTGATTAAACCTATATTGAAAAAATATCCGGCTACCCAGATCATGATGTTGAGTGTGCACAATGAGTTTGCCGTCATCAACAGTACTTTGGAAGAAGGCGCTATGGGCTACATCCAGAAGAATGCTCTGGTCACGGAAATCATTTTAGGTATACAGACGATCCTTAAGGGTGAGAAATTCCTGTGCAATCAGACCCAAAAAATTGTAGAGATGAAAACGAATTCGGGATTGAATGCAGTCCCTAAATTAACCCGCAGAGAAAAGGAAATTTTACTGGAAGCATCTTTAGGTCTTACTACTATTCAGATAGCAGATAAGTTATGCATAAGCCCACACACTGTAGAAAGTCACCGTAAAAACCTGATTGTCAAATTCAAAACCACCAACTTAAGTACGGCCATAAAATTAGCAATGGAATACGGATTGGTCCGTGCATAATGAAGCTTCCAGCTCAACTTCTTATCGGTTCTTTATTTTAATCTGGATTAATTAAAAATAACTTTCCGATATGGCGGTTTTTAACTATTTTTACGTGATAATATGTAAATAATATATGAGAAAGATCGTACTCGCAGGAATAATGACTTTAGGAGGATTTTTAACAGCAAACGCACAGTGTTCTACGGTATCCACCATTACAGAAAATTTTGACACGTGGAAAGAGATGAACAAGTGCTGGACGGCTCAACAGGGAAAGGCAATGCTTTACGCCGGTGACAAAAAAATCATATTTTATTCGATGACAAACCCTGGAGAAAATATGTATTTAGTGACTCCAAAAATTAAAGGAGGAAGCTATACATTGACCATGGATGCTTCAGATAACGGAGGAGAAACTACTATTGAACTGTTCACCATCAGCAATGCATCCGATCCAAAATCGTATGTTTCCATAGCCAAACCATCCAAGATAACAGGAGATAAAAAAGTATTTACTATTACTTTAAAAAAAGATACCCATTTAGGCGTAAAAGTTTTGCTTAATGGAGTGCATCAGGCGGTTTATATCGATAATTTTTCTTTGAAGCCTAAGAAATAAGTCACTAGCCATTTCCTAATCCGGAAAAACATCAAAGCATACTACTACTTTTGAATTTTCAAGTAAACGAAATTGCAAATCGGTTGCATCGCTTATCATCATTATTCAAAAGTAGCCTGTATGCTTAACTTATAAACGGAACCCATTATTTTTATAGATTATTAATTATTTTTCTTTTCACGAAGATTAGAAATAAATTCGGATGGCGAAATATTGAGCTCTTTTTTGAAAATATAAGTGAATCTGCTATGCGAAGAAAATCCGGAGATTTCTGAAAGATAATTAATTTTATAATTTAAATATTCAGACTTTTGTTCAAGATTTTTAACAATGAATTTTATCCGCAATTCGTTCACGTAATCACTGAAAGTTTTTCCTCTGTATTTTTGCAGAATATAGTTGATATATTTAGCATTTGAGTCCAAGACCAAAGCCATCTGTGCCATTGAAAAATTTTTTTCCGTATACAGTATACCTTCTTCAAATTTTTTGATTTTGTCCAAAAGTTCCTCCTCCCGTTCTTTGGACATCATTATTATACTTTCTTTCTTTTCAGAGCCTGAAGAAACATCATCTTTTTCTAAAATTTCTGTAGACAACTCGTATTCAATAGCCTGAATAGATTTAACTTTATTATAGGGAAGACTTGTTTTTTTTCCAAATAGTAATCTTATTTTTTTATTAAATAAAATGAAGAGAGCGATTATAAGTAAAGAACCTATCAATATTACGATTCTTACAGATGCTATTCCGGATCCCTGTTGTGATTCTTCCTGAGCAATTATTTTTTCTGCATGAGACCTGAGAATTTGTTTTTGTCTTATATATTGGTCAAAGTGAGCTTTTTGCAGTTTCGGATCTAAAATAGCATAATGCATTTCTTCTTCTATGACCCGCATAATATATAAAGTATTTTTATTTTTTACAGCATCTGCATAGGCCTTATTAAACCAATACTTTGCAGCATCTCTCTGGTTGGCTTCGGCATAGATAATTGCTTTATTTAAAAAGTACAAAGAAAGTCTTAAGTACTTTATATCACTTTGGGGGACTATTTTTAAAATTTTCTCGTATTCTGTTAAATAAAATTGAGCTTTGGTGTCATTTCCACATTTCAAGTAACAAAAGGATAATGTAATATTGTCTATTCCATAGTAAATTACATTTTCTATACTATTATTTTTTTCTAAAGATTTTTTATCAAAATTTATTTGTGCGTTTTTTACCTGAATTGCTTCACAATATTTCAGGTCTTCCATCAATAAGATCGCTTCCAACTCATTAGACATTGCTAAAATTTCAGGGGTCTTTATTGTATTGGCAATTGTTTTTACTTTTATAAAATAGGCTTGGGATTGCTTTTTTAAAGAAAGCCTCTTATAAATGGCTGATAAAAAGAAATTGGCGGTTATTTTATCACTGTAGTTATTTGAAATATCAGAAAGAGAATCTACTTTTTTGTAATAATAAACAGCTTTGCTGTAGTTTCCTTTTTTGTTTAGAGCATCCGCGATTAAAATATATCCTTTTGAAAATTCTGTTTCATTCTTAGAGAGCTGAACGATCTTTTCCCCGAGTGAATAAGTATCATCAGCATTTGACGTTCTTGTATAATAAAGTGTTTCTATTTCTTTACGTAGCGAATTCTGTGGTACTTCCTGACCATAAAATAACTGGTAGAGTAATAGGATTAAAGAAATAAATATTTTCATCACAAGTCATAATTTTTGGCCCTGACTAATATGTAACTTCAAAAGAAAAGAAATAAAAAATTCTTATAAACTTTACGAAAAAACAATATATTTTTTTTGATTTACAACAGCAATGAGCTTATTTTATATTAAAATTAATGATATTTTGTTTCAATATGACTAAATAGAATGTTAAAACATCTTAATATAAAAATATCTTCAACTACATCTCACTCTTTTTAAATTCACCAGAATAAAAGTAGTGTAAGATTTTTCCAAGTATAAGCTACCGGGCTTGGGTTAAGAAAATTAGAATTAAAGATTAAACGTAGGAATTTAACATAAAAAAAAGGAGACCTTGTCAGTCTCCTTGCAATTTTTCACCGTAATAATCATGTTATGATAACAAATATGACCCACTTTGGTTTAGTATCTGTATATATTACTATTTTAAACGTTTTACAGACACCTGAGATACCGGACCTCCTCCAGTGCTTCCTGAGCTCTGCTTTTTTATAATTACCGGGTTAGCAGCAGTTCCCGCTACTCTGAAAGAATATGTTTTAGAAGTAAACAGGGGTATTGAAGTGATAAGAGTATAAGTCTGTAAAGAATTTCCAGTATTTGCTGTGTATTCATCATTTACCCGTGCCACCCAATTTCCATCTGTATCACTCCATATTCCGATTACCGGCCAACTCCCCTTTTCTCCTGACAATTGCAGGTTCATCATGATCTGGTAGGTTCCATCTGTAGTAACTTTAAAAGAATTGTCCGTAGTACTGGCTGTATAGGAATTTTCATTATCAATGATTTCAAAGTTCAAATTACCAATTTTTCCAGCACCCGGAGATGCAGCAGGCAGCGTAAAATCCGCAGTCATTTGTGCTACAATTTCCTGAGCTACAAGAAACTCTCCATTGACCACGATTACAGTACCAATTGAGTTAGGAACCCCCGCCAGATTCTGCCATACCGGAGGCATTCCGGCGCCACTTGATTTAAGAACCTGCCCAGCATTTCCAGCATTTCCAGCTGTTGCAGCATTTCCACCAACATTTAATTCACTAGTAATTTGTAAAGAACCATTGATGTGTAATGTTTTCTGTGGTGTACTAGTCTGAATCCCTACTTGCGAACTAGCGAATAATGAAGAAACAAGCGCTCCAATAATAATAATTTTTTTCAATGTTTGTATTTTTTATTAATGTTTAATATCATCCCCCTTACTTATTTTATTAAGAAATCGGGGGACATTTATTTTTTTACAAATCTACCCTTAGTGATATCTAAAAACAATTTTTCATGTATCACTATATCGGATAGTAGAAAACACTAATCTTAAACAATTTAAAAATCAACACCTTATAAATATATTATGGAAAGCATTCTACTGTGATGTAGAATCAACTGGGAACGTTCATTTTGATAAAATGAATTTTAATGAAAATCGATTCTCTGATTTTTTGTCAAATATTAGAGCTCAATAATGAAGTGAGCAGATGCAAAATAAAATGGCCTGAACATTTCGGGAGTACAGAGGCTTTTCAAACCTTGAAGGCAAAATATACCTTTCATTGCCGGCATGAAATGATGTTGCCAATTCCTATATATAGAAGAATTTTGCACAATAAAATGTCTTCAAACCGGGATCAACAATTTATCTTTCGAAGCATAGAAGACTAATATTTTCTACTATCCGATATAGTGACAGATAAAAAATTGCTTTCTAACCACAATGGAGATACTTTTGGCAAATAAATAAGTAAAAACTGAAAAACACAGTCTAAATCTGTCTTAATACGGGATCAGGTATTGAAATGTTTTTGCAGTTAAAAAGAACCACAAAAGATGAAAAATTTTATAGCTATTGTTATTGGTATGTCTGCCATTTTCTCAAGAGCAGATGCCCAGATTGGAATAAATAATAGCGTACCCAGATCTACACTGGACATTACGGCAAAAATATCTTCGGGATCTGCAAACCCGACCATTAAAGATGGTATAATAATACCTAATATAGACAGGGCGAGAGCACAGGCAATGGGAAACAACACGACGCCAGCGGTCCCGGAATCCACTTTAATATATGTCAATAATGTAACTACCGGTTCTACAGCCGGATCGGCAATAAATATTAATCTTCCTGGATACTATTATTTTGACTCAAATGCTTTGCCCTCACCCGGCTTATGGCAGGCATTAAGGCCTACAAATGTAGAACTATATGCAGCTCAGTTAATAATCCCTCCCCATCATCAATATGTTTCAGATTTCAATAACCATTCAAATGCAAATTTTGATCGTGATAACTGGTGGGTAATTTCTAAAACATCAGTAAGTGGTGTTGATAATCAGCCATCCAGAATGACTATTGTTTATGAATTCCAGGGCACTTCTTTTAACGTTGCCAACTTATATCCCCAACTTACAGCAGGTAATAATTCAGGATTTGCTGACGTGTATGTGGCCAATATTATCTCTCTTGCCAATACCGGAACTGCAGAAAAAACAAGACTTACTGTATCGATTGTACGTTCTGATCATTTGACCAATAATTGGGGAGGAGCATTTTTACTGAATGTTTTACTTGCCCGGAAAATAAATTAGCATTTAAAATACTCATTTCAGTGAATGCTGCTTTAGAAATTACAAAAACAATTAAATGACTGATCCTAGCTTAAAAAAAATTCATATTGGTTTATATATAGAACAACGTGTTGAAGAATGTGAAATGGAATTATCAAGAGTCTGTAACTTTCTAAAATGTTCTGCAGAAGAAGTAAAACAAATATATGATTCCGAAAATTTAAATTCAGAAGTATTATTAAAACTGAGCAAGCTCTTAGAATATGATTTTTTCAGACTCTATTCTCAACATCTGATCATGTACGCTCCTTCTTCTAAGTCTTTTTCTTTACCAAAAACAACAAACCTTCCAAGATTCCGAAAAAACATATACACGAAAGAAATCATAGAATTTATATTAGAATTAATCAGTAATGGAAATAAAACACCAAACCAGATCATTGAGGAATATGATATCCCAAAAACTACAGTGCACAATTGGTTGAAAAAATACAAACATGACAAAACAGCCCAATTACAGAAAAATTTATGAAGATGTTTTAAAGTTTAAATTTCCTGAAAAAACACCTTATTGTCAATCAATTTTAAAGAAAGAAAAACTATCCACCCTGGACGTTGTAAAAATCAACGCGATCATTTTCTCTAAAAAAAATGAAAATACCTTTGCTCAAAACCAAAAACATAAGTCATATGATTTACCCACAATTTTGGAAATTTTAGACTATCAAAAAAAACACAAACTTAATAATAGCCAAGTGGCGAAAAACTTTAAATTAAGCCGAAATACAGTGGCAAAATGGAAAAATATGTTTTTGGTTCAGCAAAGCAAAAAGGAGATCTAAAATCTTGAAAAACACAAAGTCAGTTATAAAAGAGTCCTCTTAGGCTCACAAAAGCAAATAGCATCATTCAATTGAATAATGCTATTTGTCTTTATAATCCGGACCGGCTCAATGAAACTCATAAAAAATCATAGACCACTCATTATTTGAGTTTTTACATTCATTAACTCTCCAGATAAAGTGAAGTGCTTTTATTAACCTTTTTTTGCTTGAAGTACTGATAAACAGAGCCTGCCATAAAAAGAATGAATAGAAACAAAAGCGTTTTACCAATGATCGGATCCGTGATATCTTTTGCTAACGGATGTCCAACCGGTACACGGGTGAAAGTTTCATTCACTGTTGGCACAAGAGAGAGGAAAAAGCTGAAAGAAAGGAGGAAATTCTCAAAATAACGGGCTCTCCTACTGCCCTCCTTTTTTGAAAACAGAAAATACGCAACAGCTATTAACAGAATGATGAATACCGAAAAAGCATGTCCCGCATTGAAGCCTCCGTGTTTCGAGATCCCCAATGCGGTGACTGAAGTAATCAACGTTCCGTAAAAATAAATCTTTCCCGATAATTCCTTTAAACTGATTTTACCGTATCTGACAAATCCCACTACCGCTCCTGCAATAGAAGCGATGCCAATAATCGTATGAAAAATTCCTAAACATGATAGTCCCATTTTTATGATTTTTTAAATATTAATTCCTTTATTCTTAAATGATCTGTTGGGTTGAATGGCAGTTTGAATTTGTTTTCCAACCCTGTTAAAAAATTGTTATTCCCTCCTACTCTCGATTGAGTGTCAAGGGAACAGTGCAAAATTGCGACAGAAAAAGGGAAAGGGTTTTGTGATTCCGTTCAATTATTTGGCATTTTAGTCCATAAAAAAAGCAATCTCAAATACACTTTAAGATTGCTTTTTATGTAAGCTTCGAAGAGCTATACTGTATTCTTTTTATCTGTTTTCCTGACGGTAATTGGAAGGACTGGTATTATATTTATCGCTAAAGCTTTTCGTGAAATTCGCGAGATCATTGAACCCGCAATCTAATGCAACGTCAGTGATTCGCTGGTCAGAAACAACCAGGAGTTCGGCAGCTTTCTCCAGTTTCTTATTTTTAATGTAGCTGGCAGGTGTATCATTATACAGTTTCGCAAATTCTCTTTTGAAAGAAGATACACTCAGGTTATTTTGTTCTGCCAGTTCTTCTATTGTAAGTTGCGAAAACAGATTGGCTTCAATAATCTGCTTAAAAGTATACGTGGTGGGAGAAAACAATTGTGACAGTATAAGCTGTACGGCTTCTGCATTTTGTGTTTGCGACAACAGCAAAATAATCTCCTTTAGTTTCAAAACAAGGATATCTTCATTCACCAGCGATGGATTTTCAAAATAAAACAGTAATCCTTCCACATACTTCTGGATCAGGAAATCATTATTTATTTTCTTATTCGATTGGTTTGAAATCCTGTTTTTCGGAGGTTGCAAAAGTAACGGCAATTCTCTGTCATAAATTTTCTTCAGGATGTCAGGATAGAATGTGACAATGACAATTTCACAGTTTTCTGTAATGGCCGGGTTATGGATCTGTTTTCCTGAAGTGATACAGTTCAAAAACAAAGAATAATTGGCAGGGAATTTAATTTCCTCGCTATCAACTTTGTATTGGAATTCTCCCTGTAAAACATAGAGAAAACAAGCCTGCTCGTTCACAGGAAAATCAAAATGGAAGGGTGAAGTCAATGCCACCTTTTGCATGAAAGTCTTCCCAAAAAGGTCGTACTTTTTATAGTCATTTACCATAAGTGTACCTTTTGATGCATTAGTTGAGTTTCTGATTCATTTTTTGAACAAAATCATCCCATTGTTGAGTCAAGTGCGTCAGTGCCTTCTTTTTTTCATTTTCATTCAGCGAAGAATAGTTAATTGAATTAAAGACGAGTTTTTTCAAAGCTTTTACATCAAGCTCCCAATACACAAAAGCGACCCAGAAATCATAACCCAAACCTTCGTATCCGTAAACACTAGGATCATCACTGTTGATGGAGCACTGAATTCCGTTACTCAACAAAACTCTTGCAGGATGATTTCTCATATCACTTACGTATCCTAAAACCTGATTACTGATCGGGCTTACCTCAACCAGTTTGTTTTGCTTTTTGATCAATTCCATGGTCTTTGGGAAATAGATCAGGTTTAAACCATGTCCAATCCTCGGATTGTTCAATACTGACATATCCAGAATATTTTTATTAAAGACTGAATTACTTTCACCTGCATGAAGGAAAAGAGGCATTTTTACGCCATACTTTTTACTCAGTTCGTCCAGTTTCATCCAGTTTTCCCTGAAAGAATAAACACTGTTTCCGGCCGCTTCATCCGCCACAAGATCAAAGCCTGAAATCACATCTGGAAATTCCTTTTTAAGTTCAAAGGCTGTTTCAAGCTGCTTTTCAATGCTTTTCGGATCTAAAAATTTAAAACTTGAATAAATTAATTTTAAACTGAACTCCGGATGTACTTTCTGTATTCCTTTAACAACATCCTGTAAATCAGTAATCGAAGTCTTCAGCGGATATTTTCCTTTCTGAAAATCGTAAAGCTCATCAAAAATATACCTGATTTCTACGTGCTGAACATTGTTTTGTACCAAATCCATAAAGCCTTTTTTATAATATTCCTTGAAAAAAGGACGGTAAGGCAAAAGGAGACTGATGCGTTTAAAACGTTTCTCAAATTCAATCCAGTAATCGGTATAAGTACATAACTGATCCCGCTTCAGGATAAGAAGGTCCGCCAGTTTCTTTTCAAAATCAGGATCCGAAGTCAGCTTTTTATTAAGACTCACAAATCCTTTCGGAACTTTCCCATCTTCAAAAAACGCCAGCTGACCGAAAATAAACTGATCATTATCTGCCTGATCATAAACATACCCTTCTTTATACTTTCTGGCCGTCGAAATCACCCATTTCATATCTGTGATCCCTCCGCTGTGCGTATGGAGCAGACCTCCTTTCGGCATTGACTGGAAAATTTCGAATAATGTACTGCTTTCTATCAATGGTTTTAACTCATTAAAAGAACTGTTAAACAAAGATATTTTCTGTTTGTCTGTGTCGGTAAGGAGCTGTTTTCGCAGCTGAAATAATTTTTTATCCAATGCGGTTTCAGCATCAGACAGGTGTATATCGGCATCAAAGGCTAATGCTTCATTTTGCTGTTTTAATGCCATCCATTCCTGCTGGTAAGTGGATTGTCCGTTCACTTTATTCTGGCATCCAAACAAAGGAAATCCAAAAAGTAAAATATAAGTGAGATACCTTCTCTTCATAATATTGAGGTTTGCTGTGCACCGTTGATTGTGCTTAACAATTAAAAAAAATAGAGGTCTGATAAAACTATATTCAAAAATATAATAAATTTTTCGAGTACAAGAAGTTCAATCCGGCCGTATACAAATTAATCTTAAGTATTTTGTTTTTTATCTGAAAATCCTTTGTGTAAACTGATACAGAGATCTTCTCCATGTGAGCCATTCATGATAGGTTTCGGGAGATTCGTAAAGGAAATAGGGATATTTATTCTTGTTTAAAAAAGTAGTCAGTTCTTTATTAAACTGAAAAAACCGCTCATCTTCTTTTTCCCCGATTCCGATAAAGAAATAAGGTTTTTTCCCGGACTTCAATACATTACCGATAGGAAGTTCTTTAAATGGATCACTCTCAGTTCCTTCATAAATAACCGGACTGAAAACCCCAATCGCAGAAAACATTTCCGGATGGCTGGCTCCGATCAGCATGGCCTGATAACTTCCGCGGGAGAGCCCGGCGATTGCTTTTTGAGTATTCGTTTTATATTTTTTTTCGACGTACGGAATCAGTTCTCCAATAACGATTTTGTCCAAATTTTTGGAAGAAAGAACTGTTCTGGGATAATCATCCGGCATTTTTTCCTGTTCCGGATTCAGTGCCACTCCATAATCCATCACCACGATCATTTCTTGCGCTTTTTTTTCCGCAAAAAGATTGTCCAGAATATTGATGATATAGCCCTGCGTTTCCCACCCAGTAATATCCTCGCCGGTTCCGTGGTACAGATATAAAACGGGTAGTTTCTTAGACCCGTAACTGGGAGGAAGATATACTTTAAAATTCCGTTGGCCTTTTGTAATTTCTGAATTTAAACTATCATTAACGATTTTTCCGTGCTTTACATTTTTTTTCAAGAAAAAATCTTCTCCGGAAGGCACTTCGATTCCGCTGGTTGGCTGGCCGTATCCAAAATACAACTGCGTATTCTGGTCATTTCTGCGTTGGCCATCTACATTAAACCAGTAATAATGAAATCCTATTTCCATGGCTGAAGTAGAAACATTCCAAAAACCATTCTTCCCTTTGGAAACTGAGGATTGTATACTTTGCATTCCGTCTCCTCCCTCCAAAGTCACAGATGTTGCATCCGGAAAATACACCTGAAACTCCGCATTTCTCTTTGCATCTATTTTTGGGAATTCTTTTCCCGGTAAAGCTGTTGAAGAGGTTTTATACTTCTGGGAAAAAGCGACGGAAGAAAATAAAATGAGGATTAAGGATATTTTTTGTAGATACTGCATTATTTTAGTTTTAAGATATCAGAAAACAGGCATCTTTGGTGGCTGGAAAGGGTCTTTGATTGAGAAGAATCTCTCTTATTGTCGATGTAATCTCTGTTGTCTTATTCAATTTAAGAAAAATATTTATTTTTTGCAGCATATTTTGTGAAAATACTCATGTTTCCTGCTGTGAATCGTTCATCAAATTCCTTACTTGTGGAGGTGAAAAATATATCTTATTTTCCCATTACATTAAGGATGAATAAATTACAAACTTTACTATTGTTTATTCCGACGCTGCAGATATAATTAACAGGAATAATTTAAATCGATTAGAGATGAGTTTAAAAATATGTTTGGCAAAAAAGGTCCTTCTCTTTTATGCAGTTCTGGCTCCGTTCATCATGACCGGATCATTCTACAACCTGATTGACGGTGTTATTTTACATAAAAATCCAACCTATCGCGTTGGTTTTTTCAGCTTATTTGGATTTGTCATCATGCCACTTCTCCTGATCGTGACCTACATCAAAAACAAATGTGAGATTTCAAGAGATGGTGTAAAGATTGGTAAAATTGACTATCCTTTTTCTGACTATGATTTTGGTATTAGAGAAAAGGAACTCGCCTTTAAGGACAGACCGCTTACTTCCCTGCTCAAAAAAGAGTATCATGAACTGGTTATACAAGCAAAAAACACCCATGAGATCGTTGTTGAAAAAGACCTTGATATTTTTCAAAAGGATATTGGGAACATTAGAAATGCTTTGCCAAGATAATATGGGATGCGGGTTTCGGGTTTGAGCGTTGGAGGGTTTGAGTGTCGGAGAGTTTTAGAGTTTTAGAGTTAGGTAGCATTACTGGTTGCTGAGTTAATTACTAGATTCACCGTCTGATGTCTGAAATCTGATGTCTGGCATCTTGATTCTCAATTCTTATTTATCCTCTTCAGAAATATATATTTAGCCTTTGAAGACGGCTTTTCAATGACAAATCTATACAACAATCCTCCTGCAATGCATCCTGCCAGACCAATGAAAAGACTGATATTGTCAGATGTTTCCAGCCCTGATTTTTCAAGTGCACACTGAATCATATGAATAATGCCTTTATGGGAAAGGTAAATGGCATAAGACAGCCCCGCCAGTTGTGCTGTGATAGATGATTTCGTTTTGAACATAAAAGAAGATTTAGAAATGGCTGACATTAAAATAATTCCATAACTGAGCGCCACCAATGTAAATCCGAAGACAGAAGCTTCCTGAGAAACCTGATCATTACAAATCCAGAATGTAAAACCGAGCAGAATAATTCCAAGAATAAAAAATCTGTTCCCATTATGATGAACCAAATTTTTAAAACGGACGGAATACTGCATCAGAAAACCGATAATGACTCCGACTGCAAGACCGTCCAGACGCGTGTGAGTGGGATAATATATTTTTATGTACCATTCCTTCCAAAAACCTTCGGTATCCAACACAGGAACGATTGAATTTTCCCATATGAACCATCTGGCCGTTAAGGAAAAGAGAATGAGAGCACCTGCAAAAATCGCTGTATACCGGAAAACTTTTGTCTTTATCGCTGTCAGAAGCAGCAAAGGAAGAAAAAGGTAAAACTGTTCTTCGATACATAAGGACCATGCATGCGAAAAGGTTCCCCGATTAATGACATCCAGCCCATAATTCTGGGTAAACGTGATAAATTTCCACCATGAACTTAGCGACTCCCGTTCCCTGAAAAAAGGAAATGCAAAATACAGGAAAAGTGTAAAAACATAAGGCGGAATGATCCTGAAAAACCGTTTGGTGAAGAAAGTCTTTAAACTGATCCCTCCACTTTTTTCAATTTCTTTAAACAACTGTCCTGAGATTAAAAATCCACTCAGCACAAAGAATAAGTCCACTCCGGTCCATCCGAATCTGCCGATCGTATCAATCCAGACTGGATGTTTAAAAGCGCGGTAGTGATACATTAAAACCAATACAATGGCTAAAGCTCGTAAATGATCCAATCCGTAAAGTCTTTCAGAAGAATGAAGGTCTGCAGGCATTATTTTTTTCTGCAAATATTGTCAACCACACCAGCAATTTTGATCAATAATGACAGAAAACATTGATCCGGATGTCAATAGTAGTATCCGCAGTCTGAACTGCAATGGGGCCTTTCCGTCATCAATTCCATTCATTTTATCAAATAATCAGCACTTGTAGCGTTGGATTTTATATTTTTGAACGTTATGAAATTCGGACCGGAACATCATCTAAAGCAAAATGTTTATTTCCAGCTGTTCTTTTGGACGGCTTTGTTCTTATTCGGAACCGTGAGAAATTACGGAGAATATGACGGCGGTATGTCTGCAACTACTCTGATTTATAATTTCTGTCATTGGATATTTCAGATCGCCGGGGCCAATTTCATCTATTACATTCTGATCCGAAACTTCTTTGACCGGAAAAAATATGTCACCTTTTTCCTGTATCTCGTTCTCAGTTTATATGTCATTTCGGTGATGAACAGGATCTTTATTGTCTATTGTGCAGAACCATTTTTCATTGATGAGCCTCAGGACAGTTTCTACAGCATTTTTACAGATATCAGGTATCTTCTGACGCATTATACTTTTTCGCTGATTAGTGCAGGCTTTATTTTTATTTCGGTGATGTTTGTGATCCGTTACAGAGATGAAAAGGAGAACACCACACGGCTGCTGAAGGAAAAAGCAGAACTGGAATTAAAATCTCTGAAATCCCAGCTGAATCCGCATTTTTTGTTCAACACCCTGAACAATATTTATGCTCTGTCGCTCAGCAATTCGGAGAAGACTTCGGAGTCGATTAGCCGGCTTTCGGATATCCTGGATTATATCCTGTACAAAGGACCTAAAAATGAAATTCCGGTATCAGAAGAGCTCGCTGTGATTGATCATTATATCGCACTGGAAAGCCTCAGATATAGCAAAGAAAGACTGAAGATCAGTAAAGAAATCCACTTCAATTCCGGAGCCACCATTCCCCCGCTTTTGTATCTGACATTGGTTGAAAATGCTTTTAAACATGGGGCAGGAAAAAGTAAGGATCAGACAGAGATTAAAATTGATGTTTCCTCAGATGAATCGTATTTAATTTTTAAGATTGAAAACACCTGTAGTGACGATGAAACCAATGATCCAAAAGGAATCGGACTCAAAAATATTGAAAAACAGCTCAGACTTCATTATAATGACCATTTTGTATTCAATGTTTCGAGAGAAAACCATATTTTTAAAGTAGAAATAAAAACGCCGGCAGCTTTATGATCAACTGTATTATTGTAGACGACGAACCTTTGGCAGCTACATTGCTGGAGAAACACATTTCCAGAATCGGCCATTTAAAACTGGTGGGAACAGCTGAAAATGCAATGGATGCTTATCAACTTCTGCAGACAAAATCTGTAGGCCTGATGTTTCTGGATATCCAGATGCCCCATTTAACCGGAATTGATTTTTTGAGATCGCTGTCGCAGAAACCGCCTACCATTTTTACAACGGCTTACCGGGATTTTGCCATTGAAGGTTTCGAACTCGAAGCCGTGGACTATCTTTTGAAACCTATTATGTTTGAACGTTTCTTTAAATCGGTGGAACGGGTTTTAAGGCACAAAACCGACGCACACGAAGATTTCATTATGCTTAAAACCGAAGGCATGACCCGAAAAGTTCTCATCCGGGAGATTGTCTATTTTGAAAGTCAGGGCAATGATATTAAAACAGTTCTGATGAACAATGAAAGTATCATTTCAAAGGCTACAATGACAGATCTGGAGTCTATTTTATCGGGAAAAGGATTGGTAAGGATTCACCGTTCGTTTATGATTAATACTCAATTCGTTACTGCTTTTAACACTAATGAAATAGTCCTCGGCACTTACCATATTCCCGTTGGCAGAAGCTATAAAAGTGAATATGATGCTTTTGTAACCGCGGTTTCTAAGGGTTCCGTTAATCAGTAAATTTCATGAATTTAATTAACCATGTCAATATTTTGAACCTTGACATGGTTAGCAGGACTGTCAGGACCTAAGTAGGTTCAGGCTTCCTTAATGTCATTAAAATAAATAGCTTTAATCTCGCACTCAGTTTAAGTTTAATTGCGCTGAATGATGTAGTAAGCCATCTCACTGTCCGGTCTTTTCAGATTATCTGTTCGGCTGAAACCCGCTTTTTCCAATACTTTTTGCGATCCTATATTGTCCAGATCGGTCACGGCTACGATATCGCCTCCTTCTGTATTTAATAAAGAATAATTGACCAAAGCACGGCTAACTTCCGTTGCAATACCTTTTCCCCAGTATTTCTTTCCTAATGTATAGCCAATTTCAATCTGTCCGGGTACATCTGCAAAATTTCGGACCAGGCACATTCCGATAAAATCATTGTGTTCAAAACCGAAGATTCCAAAACGGCCAAACAGTCCTTTGCTATAATCTTCCAAGGCTATTTCAAACATTTCCGCGTACTGCTCAGATGAACGGTAAGGAAGATATCGGGTAACCTCATCATCTTCAAAAAGGTTACAAAACAGGCTCTGTTCTTCAGGTAAAAATCTACGGATCGTAAAATTCTGATCCTGGTGTAAAATAGTCATATTCAAAAATTATAATCAAGATAAAAGTACAAATTATAACCCATCAATACCAATGAAGCCGCAAAGCTTTTCGGTGAAGATTCTGCAATCTTATCTTTTTTTCCAGCCATTGATTCTTAATTGGTTACCTTTGATCAGATTGAGGTATCCATACGGCCGACTTTCCAAAATTCGATCACACCATAAAATCTTATCCTATGAAGAAAATACTGATGGTTAAACTCTTTTCAATATTCCTTTGCTGTTCAGTCTGGACAGTATTCTTCTCTCAATCAAAAGCCTACACTCCCGTTTCAAAGGAACTCTATGATACCATTATGAAAAAAGACAGCCTTGTTTTTGGTGCCGCAAATTCCGGAAATATCGATCAACTGAAGACATTTTTCACGGAAGATCTTGAATTTTTTCATGACGTGGGAGGGCTGGCCAATTATCAGGAAACCGTTGATAATTTCAGCAGAGTGGCTAAAAATTACAGCTATACCCGAAGGGTTTTGGTTCCGGGATCCGTTGAAGTCTATCCTATTAAAGATTACGGAGCTGTACAAACCGGCGTCCATCAGTTTTGCCGTCTGGAAAATGGTTCCCTGATCAACTGTGGAACATTCAAATTTGTCCATGTCTGGAAAAAAACATCTGATGGCTGGAAAATTTCAAGAGTGGTCAGCTATGGACATTAGATCATTCCATTAGTATTCAACATATTGTCCGAACCATTGTTCAAAATGTTCTTTGTACTTGTCCTGAGCAGCTTTGATCAATTCATCAGGTTCTTCAATCTGGGTGAAGTTGTAATCCCCTGCCATCCACTTCAGGTATTCATCAAGATCTTCGCTTTCCTCATAATCATCTTCATCCCTGTAAAAATAAGCAGTATCAAAATCTACGGAAATTTCAGTATCATAAGTGAGCAAATGAAGCAGCTGCAGGATATTTTCGGCAACAATATGAACGCCGCCTTCATCTCCAAACACCACGACAGGCATTTGATTTAAAGTTTTATCTGTTCCGTCATTCCAAATTGCATAAAATGAGCCTGAACCGTTCGCCTGAGCAATAGGAAATAAACACGCTAAAAAGTTTTCATCCTCACTCCAGCTCTTCAATCCGGATTTATCATCGATCAAAATGCCAAAACCCTGGCTGTAATTTTCTCCGGAGGAGATATTGTCTTGAAAATAAATCAGTTTTTCCAGTTCGACCGGAATCTCTTTTAAACCCAGGTTTTCTTTAAATTCTGTGATATTGATCATGGTGAATGAGCATGTATAATGAGACAAAAATAAGAGTTATTTCATTCCATCTTATGTCCATTCAAAAAATATTTTTGCTTTCATCAAGTATTTAAAAGGTGATTTCCAAGTCGTGGAGAACCTGTTTAAACATCATCAAGTTGTTTATGATTAACTTTAATCTATAGAATATTATGTTTTGTATGATAAAAAAAACAATGACCAGTTGTTTTCCAGCCATTTATACCGAAAACAAATTCTACATCTTTTATCTGTTTAATGTTAAATTTATCCTGTAAAAAAGCCTTTAAATCATTAGAAATGAAATCAGTAAATGGTTCAAAACATCCTTATGGCATGCATAATATGGAAAAGAGATCACATACTAATATTAAAAAAAAGTGTTACTTTTGCTTAAGAAATAAATGTTTTTCGCATTTTTATTATTAGTTTTAATCCACCAATTTATAAAACATTAAAATCCCTCCACATGAGAAAAATAATTCTACTCATTACATGTATGTTCGGCGTTTCAGTTTTCTCACAGATCAAAGTGTTGAAAAACGAAAGTCTGGTGGAAATTGGCAAAGATAATTCCGTAGGTTTATATAAAAAAGAGGATAAATTTACCATCAACTATCAGGATCTCAATACCAGTAACCTGAACACGATCAGATCTTTTTCATTCCAGAATATGGATGGCGATGTCTCCGGTCTTTACAAACTGATTATGGATGGTTTCCTCACAACTCCGGACGAAAACATCATCCTGGAACTTCCCAATGACATTATTGAACTGCATTATGAAAAAAACTACGGCCAACCGACCGTTCAGTTTATTCAGTACATCAATAAAAACCGTAAATACGTTGGAAAATCCCAGTTTTTAAATAAAAAACAAATGGAGAAAGTATTCGGAAGAGTCAATGGAAAATCTGCGATGTACGAAAAACCGGCTACCATGAATCATATCAATGGTACAAAGGCTGGTTCCAGTCAGGCATCTACTGCTGCACCGTCTTCAAATGGTAACAGCAAAAACAAAAAATCAAAGAAATAATCATATTATTTTTCAATATTACTGAACTCATTCATCCGAATGAGTTTTTTATTTTTACTTTTGCAAAAAGACATTAAGAATTATGCCGCTTCAGATCATCAATTTAACCAAAAAGTTTGGAGAACAGACTGCCCTGGACAACATCAATATTTCTATTGATAAAAATGAAATCATCGGCCTTCTCGGTCCCAACGGAGCTGGGAAATCCACGCTGATGAAATCTATCGTCGGAGCGCTGAAAATTGATCAGGGCAAAATCATCTTTAACGGAATGAATATTTCCGAAAACGAGATCGAAAGCAAGAAAAAAATAGGTTTCCTTCCCGAAAACAATCCGCTGTATCTGGAAATGTACGTCAGAGAATATCTTCAGTTTGTCGCCAATATCCACAAAATATCGGCAGCCAGAGTAGATGAAGTAATAGAACTGGTGGGAATCACTCCTGAAAAATCGAAAAAAATCGGTCAGTTGTCAAAAGGATACAAACAGAGAGTCGGACTTGCACAGGCCATCATTCACCGGCCGGATCTATTGATTCTGGACGAACCTACCAACGGACTGGATCCGAACCAGATCATTGAGATCAGAAATGTTGTGAAAGAGATTGGTCAGCAGAAAACGGTTCTTCTGTCTACCCACATCATGCAGGAGGTGGAAGCACTGTGCTCCCGTGTTATTCTTATTCATAAAGGAAACATTCTTCAGGACTGCCCTATCGACGAATTTAAAGGCCGATTCAACAGTCTGGAAGAAGCTTTTGCAAGCTACACCGCCGTTTCTTAATTCATTCCATGGAAATACACATCACTCACGGACAGGGCATTATCAAAGCTCTGTACGATGGTTTTGCCAGCTGCTTAATCATCAGACGTCCTGTGGCCATCAATTGGCCGGACTCCCGTGGAAGTGTGGGTGAATACTATGCCGTGTCTGAACTTTCTGACAAGGAAAAGATCACGTTTTCTGATGGTCTTAATCAAGCGCTTACTGATGGAACAGAAGCTGAACTCATGACAAGCATTGAGGATTTTCTTAAGCTTTTTGAAAATGGCACTTATCAGGTCAATCTGGGTAAAATTCCGTACGATAATTCCAATTTTTACATGAGCAGATCTTTACCTGCTGATGAAAATACCAATGAGCAGAAATTTTCAGGCTGGTTCTACCCTTTTGATGATTTTAATTATCTGTATACGCTGGAAAGTAAAAGCATTAATCCTGAAAGAACGGAATACTACATCGATCTGATCAAAAAAGGAGGCCGCCCGAAACCTATTATATTTTACAGCCTCTTCCATTTGGATCCGATGTTGAGCTCTGCTTTTGTACTGGACGGCCATCATAAAATTGAAGCTTATACCCGTCTGAAAATGGACATCCCGGCTGTTTTTATTGTAAAAGATAATAGTGACTACAGTTCTGCTTCGGAAATTATGCATGGAGCTCATCATCTGCTTCATGATCTTGAGTTTGAGCATCTTTTTCAGAATAATGAGGATAATCTGCCTCATATCAATTTCCTTAACGATGAAGTACTGACGAATGCTTTGGATAAAATACTGAGAGAATCGGAAAGAATTGATATCCCCGTCATTGAAGTTCTGATCAGGCATCATGCATCCGGTCTGTCGGAGGATAAGATATGGCTTAACAAACGTCTTGAGTCTTTAGCAGAAAATATACACCTCAGCTTTTTTAATTTCAGAAAAGGTCTCAACGTCTATTTTCCTCAGTATATCGAAGACTATAAAGCCAATGCCTGGTTTCTGAAAACCCTCAGAAATACCGTTGAACTGAATACATGGATCAATGAAACCATCTTAAAATAACTAAAATTGAATTGCTGGTTGTGGAACCACGAAACCCGCCTCCCGAAACATTATGAGTTGCTAAAATTCACATGGCTTCATATTTGATTGGGTTTAAACTTAACCAATAACCCCATATACAATGATCAATAAGATTTTATTAGGAGCCTTCTGCATCACACAGTTTTCTTTAGCTAATGCAGCAGAAAAACCAACTATAACAAATCAACCTATCCATATCTCCAATGAGGTACAGCCTTTCCAGAAAGTACCCAAAACAGTGATCATCAAAACGAAAAAATTTAAGATCAGAATCGACAAACAGCCCAACGGAAAATACCTTTACCAGTCGTGGGCAGCCAATGCCAAAATCACTTCAAAACCAAGCATGATTATCAGTGACGGGGAATTGATTCCTGACGGTTCGGGAGGAAATTACTATTTCAGCTTTGTCAATGAAGGCTATAGCTATCAGGTTTGGAGAAATTATCTTACGGATTCAGCCTCCAAAGCACCATACACCCTGACTGTAAGTGACGAAAATGAACGTGAAGTCGTACGTCAGGATGCATTTGTAGTTAAACAGTAATTGGCTGGCCTTCAAATATTATATTTTACATGAAGTATCGTAGTTTTACTACAATTTTTCAAGTTTTACCCCTAATATTTTTTCAAAGGCTTTAATATTTCTATATTTATTGAAATAACACCAATGAAAAAAAGTACTTCAAACTCTGAAAAAATTTCGGAGAACGATATTTCAGGCATTAATCGTGTCGTGCGTTTGGATATTGTGATAGAAGGCCAGATCATCAAGCATTTTAAACACTTTCGGTTACAGCAGAGTGCAAAAAAACACCATGAATTTGAACTGACTCTGGCTCATGATTCTTTGGGAAAAGCTCAGAATCACAACCTTTTAGATAGTCAAAAATTCTTGGGTCAGCGTTTAACCGTAACCTTCAGGTATAAAGATTCTGAAAATGAAAGTCCGGAGCGAAGTTTTGTAGGTCTTATTACAACCGTAGCTTTTAGTCAGGACAAAATGAGTCTTGGAAATATTATTTTAAAAGGTAAAAGTCCTACTATCTTAATGGACTCTGCATCCCATACACAGAGTTTTGGGGGAAGTCAGTCTGTTAATACGGGAATTATTGCTGAACGCGTCATCAAAGAAACACTGGGATCCGGCAAATTTGATTTTAAGGTAAGCAGCCAGAATAAAAGCTATATTAACTACAGTGCCCAGTATAATGAAACCCATTATAATTATCTGGCACGAATAGCTGAATCCTATGGAGAACAGTTCTATTACGATGGATATGTTTTGCATTTTGGAAGTCTTCCTGCAGCGGAGAAACCTATACCTCTAGTTTACGGGAGCAATGTAACGAACGTACAGGTTGAAATGAATGCGGTACATACCAAGCCTCAGTTTTTTGGATATGACAGCAGCAGCCACGCTAAAATGGTAAGTACTTCGACAAGTGTCAAACATCTGGGCGAACTTGCTTCGAAAGCTTATCAGTTAAACGACGGTATCTTTACCAGTCAGTCTTTAACCCCCGCTCCTATCAATGCCAATATTTCCATCGATGTGGACCAGTCTCAGAAAAGTGCGGCCGGCAATGCTGCTGTGGAAGTATTTACCGTTTCCGGTGATACTACGGTTCCCTTTTTATATCCGGGATGTACTGCAGATATTCAAATGAGAAAGCCGGATACGAATGAGACGTCACACTTTACCAAATTAATGATCACAGAGACCATTCATGAGGTGGATGCAAGGGGCTATTATACAGGGTCATTTGAAGCCATTGCCGAAGGAACCGGTTTTATGCCCAGACATGAATTTAAAATACCGAATGCCGAACCTCAGATTGCGACCGTCATTTCCAATACAGACCCGCTGAATCAGGGGCGTATACAGGTGCAGTTTGACTGGCAGCAGAACAACACCACACACTTTATCAGGATGATGAGTCCCGATGCAGGAGGTACAGATCAGATCACTCAGAACAGAGGATTTGTGGCTGTTCCCGAAGTTGGTGACCAGGTGATGGTAGGTTTCGAATACCACCATCCCGATTTTCCTTTCGCTATGGGAGGAATGTTTCATGGTAAAGTAGGTTTAGGCGGCGGGATAGACAATCATGTGAAATCTATTCAGACCCGAAGTGGAAATAAAGTAATCTTCAATGATACTGAAGGCAGCATCTTTATTGAGGATCCAAGCGGCAATTCCTATCTTATGGATGGCAAGGGCAATATTACCGTGACTGCACCGAAAAATATGACCTTCATAGCCGGAGAAAATCTGATGATCAGTGTAGGTCAGAATATGAGTACGACCGTAGGTGCCGATCAAAGCAATATAGTCGGCATGAACAAATCAGAATCCGTGACCATGAATGACACACAAAGCGTCGGAGCTATGAAAATAACCTCTGTAATTGGTGATGCAAGCATGATGATCAGTGGAAAACTGACGGAGATTATAGATGGTGATGTGCACAGTGAAACGAAGAAGGAAAGAAATGAAGTAAGTGAGGGGAAAATTGTAACGCAAAGTGCCGGAACCAATGAACAGCATTCCGATAAAATAGTGAAGAATAACAGCTCAGAGAAAAGTAATAATTATTAAATCATTACGCTATGAGCAGAACAAGGATTGTAAAAGGGAATATCACCAAAGTTGTTGGAGGAAATTATAAAAGATATTCCAAGGATGAGATTGAAAACTCAGGCAGCAAAGTTATACAGATAGGAAAAGAAGGCGGCGTTATTTACGGAGATCCGGAAAAGTTTGTACCGCCTCCCATGGATGTTCAGGAAAGTGAATATAAACTTGAAAGTACCTATGCCCATGATCAGCTGATGAGTCTTGCCAAGGAACTTGGGGAGATCACTTTCATGCTTTTTATGACCCAGATCTTTGGCTACGAAATTGAAGCGGAAGCATTAAGCAAGCTTTACAGAGATTTAAGTGATAATAAGATCAAAGCTCCGGAAATTATTGTTTCCAAAGGTTTGGTAGGAAGAAGAGGCGGTCCTGCCGGCTACAGCAACAAAAGAAAAAAAATCATTGTTAATCAAAAGTTTGTTGAAGAAGCGGCGAAAGACAACGACAAGAGAGCAGAGCTGATGGCAGCCCTGGTTGAAGAATATGGCCATCATATCGACAACCTTCTCCGAACCGAATTAGCGTCCAATGGAACTCCTGATACAGACGTAATCGATGAAGGCGCCAAATTTGCCTATTACCTTTTCCGGTTTGATATTTTCAATGAATCTCAGCTGAATTTTGCCAAAGCAGAACTTCCAACTTTTAAAGGTGATCTTATCATTGATTTTTCTACCCTGCATTCCAAAGTAACAGAGTATGTGGGAGAAGACCGGCAGTATGATGAAGATCCTACAGACGATATTTCAAATTACGGAGCAGGAAGAAACCGTAAACATAATAAAAATGCAGCTTTCGCTCATGGTGATATTGAGTTTGAAGCTTTAGCCAATCCACAATCCAGAATCTATTCCGAGCAAGATGTTCGTAAAATTTATTATGGAAACTGGCTCAGGGATTTCTCACAGGTTATTGTAAAAATTACGGTGAGAGGAACCAATGCAGCCATCAAAGCACAAAAAAACAAAGTTATTAAAGAATTGACTCCCATGCAGCTATCCCATGAGGGCTGGGTGCAGTTAATTAAGATTCTGGCGATTAAAGAATTTACTTTTGACCCCTTGAAAGAAGGTGGAAAGAATCCGGCGGATGACTATGCAACACTGGAAGCAAAATTTAATACTGAGTATGGTGCACTTAACAAAGATATTCTTGGGCTCTACCGCCCGGAAGAACATATTGACAATCCTTATGGACTGCCGGATGAATCCGATGCCAAAGATGATAAAGGAAATATTATCTCCTATACCTACGAAGGAACAAACAGTGTAAAAAAGCTTTATTCGGGAGATAACCGTCAATCGTGGAAAATAGATCCTGAAAAAAATATGTCTTATTTCTTTTGGAAAGATTTTTCCGGAGATCGTCCTTCTTCGGTTACTTACATGAAACAACAGCTTGTTCTTGCCGTATCCAAAAGAGGATCTTCACAAGGATTGAGACATTTGGGAGCTGCTCTGCATGTTTTGGAAGACTACTTCTCCCATACCAATTTTGTAGAAGTATCATTGAGAAGACTTGGAGTGGATGCCTATCCGTGGGTTTCTTATTACAAAGGAAAACAACCGACACAGATTCCGGTGGTAAGTGGCAGATTCCTGACTGATGATACCATGGCGAGTGTAGGTCCGAAAATGGGTGATTTATTATTTGACCCTAAAATTAAAGAATACAAAAGACGGATTCCAGGGCAGAGATCTCTGGCTGAAAAATTTATCCTTAGCGTACTTGAAGATCTTTCAAAAGCACAAAAATCTGATAAGGCGGAAAAAAGTTCCAATTATTTAGGAATAGAATATGCAACGTGGTTATCATGGTTCAATCAATTTCTTACTTTTCAGGATTTTCTGGCACAGGAGTATCAGAAAACAGATAAGCAGGAATGGATGTCCAAAGATTTTTTTGAAAAACTAGGCTCAAAAACAGCTGAAACTCTTCAGAAAGGCATGGGATATACGGGTCAAATTATGGCCTTTTTTCCAAAACTTGTTTTTAATCTGGTACTGGGTTCTTTTGATGAAATTATTCCGGAAGCCCAATCTCATCTGAATACCAATTATGGAGACTGTCCGTCCCACTCCCAATTGGCAAAAGACAGCTATAGCCATCCTCTGAATAAGATCAGTGCCGAATTGGCAAAAATAGCAGTACAGGATGTGGGAACACAATATAAAAATGGCGTAAGTGGAACTGCTTTAGCAGATTATGTAGCCAGTAAATATTTTGTACATCCCTCTTCTCCAAACGCCAGATGGAGTGATATTACAATCAATAACTGGGTTAAAGGCCAGAAAAAAGATGATATTGACAAGCTAAAATATGCCACTATATACGAGCATGCTGAACATGAAGCCCAGGAAATAAGTGATAAAAGCGTTAAGAAAATAAAAGAAATTATGGAGTTTTTCGAGAAGAAAACTAAATAATAAGAGTAATAAATAGAAATGAAAAATAAAATAAAGATCGTCTTTTCACTATTGTTATTTACAATATTAAATTTTCAATGTCAAAATATGAAAAAAGAATCTGTTGATATATCCCAAGCTCTTGTAAAAGTAGATTCTTGTGGTATGTCTTATAAAGGAAGTGAATTACAATTAGGAACTCCTATTGAGGATTGGATAAAGGTATTAGGGAAGCCGGACCGAACGTTTATGGCTTATATGGAAAAGGATAAGGGAACTTATGTATGGGATAAACTCGGCATTGCAGTGGACAATTTTGAGAATGGAGATGGTACTGTAGCCTGGGTTTACATCTTCTTTCTGAACCTGGACAGCCCTGAAGCAAAAGAGCAGATGCTAAATCATGCAAGAGGATGGGTTTCTCATCCAAAAGAATATATTGAAAAAGAAAAAAAAACTACGGAAGATATGCTTAAGTCACCTGTATATTCTGATGATCTTTCTCAAAAAACAATTAAAGAAGCATTTCAAAAACTGCTAAAGGAAAGCTACATCTACCCTTTCAAAGTCTATCAAGGTGCAGTAGACCTTAATGGCTTTCCGGTACAGGCAGGAATGAAGGTGGAAGAAATCAATTCCTATCGTGCAGATCTTCCCTATTCCGGTAAATTTGGATATGTGGATGATGATATAGATGGGGTAAATGATTCAGGAACAACAACTGAAACTTTCGGTGGCGATTATCGTGCACCGGGAGCAGAATGTAAGGATGGAAGACTACAATATTATGAGCTAACCTACACGGCGACAAAGAAACTGGAATATCTTAAGATAGGCTATGAATCCAAATCAGATTTTGATAGCCGAAAAGTAACAGAAGCTTCATTTGAGGAAAGAAAAAAGAACGGAAAATAAATAGTTTTTAAAACATAAGAATGAACAAAATCACCAATCAAATAAAATACTTTTCAAAACTGTCTGCGGTATTCATCCTCAGTTTATTAAAGATTTATGGAATAGGAATTCTTTCAACAATAATTACGCTTATACTGGGATTTTATATTTTGTCCAACAGTTTGGGAAGTTCCTTAGGGCATAGTGGTGCTTATTTGTTCATTGTTGCTGCAGTGACCGTGAAACCGGTTTCGGGTTCTATTTTTCTTTTACTGATGATCGCAGCTCCGTTTGTGATTGGTGTTTTTTCTACGAAATATGCCATGGCCAATATCATCAGCAGGTTGGTAAAGGATCATTCGGAAACACTTTTGATTCCTGCTATTGATAAAATTCTGAGTAAATTCAGAAGCGGACAACCGGCTGTTGTCAGAACGAGTGCAGATTATGCTCTGATGAAAATCAAGCTGATGAATGAATTTAAGAACAGTTCGGAGAATAAGATTTTAAAAAGGATTTTAAGTTATGGTTTGAAAAAGCTGAGCTTTGACGAATTGGATTTGAAAAATGGAAATGCCAATTTTTATGATATCATTAAAACCAAACTGATTGAAAAACTTCACGAACTGGCCGAACCTTCTGCTATGATTTTTTATATCTATATCGGTTTGCAGTGGCTGAGTTTGGGATTGATGTACTTTTTGAAAGTATAAGACTAATTTAATTTGGGAAGCGTAATAAACATGAAAGATTCTGCCACAAAAGAATACATCAAATTAAAAACAGAAGGGATCCTTAATCTGGAAGCTCTCTGTGATGAATATGGCATGACAGCAGCAGAACTGGTGAGTTTTCATAACACCCATTGCAGTATTTCGGAACTATTGAATATTTCACTGCCCAAGTATGTGGAATATCTTTATATCCCGGCAGACAAATTCAAGATCAGGGACAGCAGACTGTTGAAAAATACGGTACTGGAAATACCAACAGGATCCGGTAAGAAAGTCTACGGTGTGATCATCAAATTCCTTCCTAAAAATCTGCAGATCCATTATAAAATGAATATCAAGAGAACTCCTTTCTATATTGAACTGAACAAGGAAAAAACCTACGTCAACAATCAGGGAATTGATAAAATAATAGAGCAGCTGTTTGAAAAGGCAGAACAGGTTTTATATCCGCTTCAAATTGCGACCCATAGCAATGGCTCCATTCAAAAGCTCCTGAATAAAGAAGATATCGCCCAACGCTGGAAAACGGAATGCTTTCCGGAACTGAAAGAATACTACCAGTCGGAAACTACAGACCGCATACTGGGACAATTAGATCAGGCATATACTGATATTGATTTAAAGAAAGACCTGTTTAGCAGGAATATATTTTATAAGTTATTCTTTTTGCCTGTTTATAAGGGATATCCCAATTTTTTCAGGAAAGACTTTTTGCAGATCTACTTTTCAAGTCTGTCCCGGAATGCCGGATATACCATAGAATATTCGTTAAACAAAGAATATACAAGAGGAAATAAAATAGCACTCACAATAACAGGAACTGAAGAAGAAGATGGATTCAATAAAAACTCATCTAAAGGCAGAATCGATCTCCTGTATAAATTTGAACGGGAAACCAGAGAAATATTTTCAATCAACGGCTCTCTCTCAACTTTTGAAAAAGGGCAAGAATTCATCATTGAATTTCAAGCCTATGAGCAGAAAAATTCTCAGTCAATTTAAAAAACACTAAAAGAACACAAAATGAGCGGTAAACATTTAGTCTGTCAAGGTGCTACCTGTATGTGTAACTTCGGAACAGCTCCGGATAAACTTCAGGTAAAGACACAAAGTAAACGCTACATCAATGATAATGCCGGCAGCAAAAAACTGATGGCTACCCATATGGATATCGGCAAAACTTTCGAGAAAAACACTTTCGGAAGCTGTGCGAAAATGAATAATAGTCCCTGCCAGGTTGTGGTAACCCAATGGAGCGGTTTCTATGACAAAATAACGCTGCAGGATAACAGTGGAAAAGCTTTACTCGAAGACAGCAAAGCAACCTGTCCCATCGGAGGACCTGACTGTATCAAAATCGTCAATCATGGACAGACCGCTGAAGCTTCCGCACAGAATGTGAAGAATGCTGATGATGAAGTTTTAGCAGAGCTCCTTCCTTTTGTGAATATAAAAGGAGGCGCAAAAAAATACATTCCTATCAATCAATAAATAAAGTCCTATGGATAACAAGAGCCCATTACATATATATGTTGAATCCAAACCAGGACAGACATTTCACAAAGATATTGGCTGGCTGGAATTAAAAAAAGCTGAAAGTTTCAATATTTTCATCAAAGAATTTAAAGACCGGAAAGACGTATTAGACCAGAAGCAAAAAAAAGATCTGGAAAAAGCGAATAAAGACTATACCAAAAAGAGTGATGCCCTAGGAAAAGAGGAACAGCAAAGCTATGATTTCCTTGTTCGGAATCATGAAGATTATAAAGCCGGTAAGATAAAAAAAGAAACCTATGATGCCAACTTTGATAAGCGCGAAGAAGGAATAGCAGCCAGGAAAAAGAAATATTCCGAGCTCGGTAGTGCCCACAATAAAAACGTTGAAGCGATCAACAAGCAGTATGAAGATGATCTGAAAGCTATTAAAGATGATTATAAATCGGTTCGCTGGGTCCATCAGCTTGTAGGTGACAGGCGCCCGGAACTTACTGCAGAAAGCTTTAACGAAGCCATGTCAACCGGTAAGTCCAGCTTTAAATTTTCCTTCGGTGAATTTCTGGAAGGCGGCGGTGCGGTATATCTTGAACCTTTTTGGGAAGGGACAACGCCTCAGGGAAAATATCCACATGGTATTCTTATTAATGCTAAAGGTGAAAGTCCTGCTGTTATTACAGCAGAATGGACCAATGCAGAGAATATCAAAATTTTAAATCCATTAAAATTCGGTTCGTCCGTTTATCTGAATATTTATACGGACGCTTTATATGGAAACAATATAAAAGTTCAGCTCAAGGACAAAGATAAAGTAATCAGGCTGATCACTCTGGGAATAACTGATTCTGATGATAAACTTTTTGCGACAGAATATCTTAATAACGAGACGGAAGAAAGAACAAAAGAAGACATCTCAAAACAGAAAGAATTTTTTGAAAGACCTGTTTCCGTACATCAGGAAAAAACAGTTCCTTCTACGGCTAAAAGAGGGTATCTTGTAGAAGAAGACGGCAATAAATACGACGGCGATGCCACAGGAAAGCCTAATGTGCAAAAGTCAAAATTTGCCGTATTTATAGATCCTTTATGGCAGACCATGGGTGGAGATAGTCTGGAAATCTATCCTGTCGTTTATCATGACCGTATTCCCGGAAAGAAAAAAATTCTGCAGGAATGCATTTTAAAAATTGATAAAGATGCAGTGGAGGAAGTAAAGGTCAATGATTCCAATTCCAATCAGGTCGTTATTCTGAGCCAGGTGGAAACCGATATCGCTTTCTTTCATCCGTGCCAGTACACTGAAATCACCGGGGAATACAACACTAAGAAATCCACGCTGTTTCAGCGCCTCAAAGACAAATATAAAAACGAACTTCATTACAGAATTGTTTCTGATGAAAAAGAAAAACCTGTTAAGATCACCATTACCGATCTGAAAACAGATGACTGTATATTTGAAGATAAACCGGAACAATGGCATGAGAAAAAAGCAGTCACCGTAACAGATCCGAGCCGATACAAAAGCTTGACCATTGGAAGAAATGATATCAGTTTTTCCGTTGCTTATCCCAAACCTTCCCGTGAACAAGTTATTGATATGATGAGCCTGGAAAAAGTCAAAAAACTGTCATATCCGGTCCAGTTCAATTCCTGCGCCATCAGCAAACCATTGAACGTGGAAGTATATCCTGCGGTCTATTATGAGGTAGGTTTTAAACTGGCTGCAGAAAACCCTTTTTTCACAGGGCAGACTAAATCTTACACCCAGAGAAAGTATTTGGGCAAGGGAGGCTTTTTTAATAAGAAAAACAATAAAAAAATCCGTAAAGCACAACAGGATGCACGGGATGAAAATTATAAAAACAAAAAACAGGAAGTAAGTGAAGGACGTCTGAGCTACAGCCAGTTTGAAGTCGCTCTGGAATGGGGATATAATGACATTAAACAGGAAGCCATTACATTTTCCGGTGAACATCCCGTTTTCAATATTATCGACAGTGCGATGTGGGTCGTTAATACCATAAGCTTATTAACCTTTAACAAAGAAGCGGATGAAGCTATCGCTGAAAACAAAAACAAACGCCCCGATCAGGTAAAAAAAAGAAATAAACAGCGTAATACGTATCTTGGCGGTAAAAATAAGAAATTAAGCAAGATTCCGTTCAAAGTAGAAATAAGTCAGCCTGCTTTTGCCGGAGCAGTGAAATGGAGCTATGTGGCAAGCGAAAAAGAAGGTGGTGAAATCGGCACGTTATATGAAGTAAAATTTAAGGCAGATCCTCTTATAGAAATAAAGGGAAGCCTGGATCTTCTTTTTGTTGCCACCAAAATTCCTTATGTAGGACAGGCTATACAGGGAATTACAGCAGTGGCGGATACCGTGGGATCTTCAGATGATTTTTGGAATAAAATAGTTGACTATTTTGGCGGCGGAGATGAATATAAAATCCAGCTTGATATAGATTATTATCTGGATCTGTTTGTTTCCGGAGCATTTAAAATAGAAGCTACAGCGACGAAGTATCATACCGTAGACGGATTTATGGAGAATGACATCACCCCATCTGTAGAAATAAAATTTGGCGTGGAATGTGGTGGAAGCCTAACTGCAAAATTTGGAAATATCTACTCTCTGGAAGCTGAATTCCAGGGAAGTGCCTATGCCGTGCTGAATATCGCTAAAAATGCTGAGACCAAAGTACTGGAATGCAAATACCAGGGATTGTATGCCACCATAAAGGCAAGCGTTAAAACAGACAGTGATAATTTAAATAATAATACAGAAGATAATGATGCTGATCCTTCGGAAAAAAAGTATCTTTTACATGATGGATTTTCGTATGAATTTAAACTTGATTAAAATGAAAAACTTAGTATTTCTATTCATTGTTTTCCTAATGAATATGAACTGTAATGACCCGAAAAATAAAACAACAGATAAAACAGGTGAAGAAATGATACAGCAGACCGCAAAAGAAAAACAAATCACATATACTATCAACGCTAATGCAACAATACCGGTTGCCATCTATTTCAACGACATAAAAATATCAGAAGAAAATACGCCGCTTAATTCATCGGTGGATGTGAACGGATATGCATTGAAGAACGGAAAATATAAAATCAAAATACAGATCTTTCCGGTATTCAGACGTGGCGATACAACGGTAAGTCCGGAAGACATAAAATCTTGTCAGTTCACTTTCGGAAGCTATGTCAGAAACAGGGAAACCGGAGACATCTTAGATCCGAAAACGTATACCCAACTCTCTCTCAGAGCTCCCGACGCCCCTGTTCCTTACTTTGAGCAGGAATGGGAAGTTGAAATTAAAGATCTTCCTTATGATTTAGAAGGTTGGAGCAAAGGCCAGGATTTATCAAAAATGGATAAAAAAGAACTGGAAAAGAAAGTAGTCAGCTTCCATGAAAAGGTGAGAGAAATATTGAATCAGGGCAGTGGAAACAAATGGGCAGATTTAACAAAGAAAAGAGCTGCAGAAACGGCGGTCTTTTATTACAGCAATCCTGAGCAGCAGTCCACTTCCGTTAGTGAAAACAAAACCAATGTTGAAAAATACTGCACCAACATGATGATTCCTCTTGAGGATTATGAATTGAAATTATATGCAGGCGGTAAGCTGGCAACGTTGGAAAGAAAGAATCATACGATGGAATTTAACCATAAATCTCCATTAGATATAAAAGGTTGGGGAGCATTAATCCGAAAAGGTCAAAAATCCGGAGCCGCTGATTATCGCATATTATTATACCTTCCGGAAGGCAGCAACGAATTTGTTATTATCCGTAAATAAAGCATTTATTGTCCATTAAACTATGTTCGGAGTTAATATTCAGGAATATCATTCTATCTATTTAACGGTTGCTGTTGTTTTGGTTATTTTGTTCCTTTCTTATCAATGGTGGAGAAAGGAAAAACGGATAAAAAGCATACCAAAAATCATCTTAATTGCAGCCGCAGGTTTTATCTTTTATAAGCTCGTATTTTTTACCACCACGATGGTATTATTTCTTGGATCTACTGCCAAAGATCACTTCTCTGGCGATATCAGGGAAGCACAGATTATCGATTTTAAAATTCAAAAAAGCAGGGCTTCGAAGGGAACCCTTGCTTACCCTATTGTACAGTATCAGGATCATAACGGGCTTCAACAGAAAATCATGGTCGATACCGGTTTTGGCAGTTCTGATGTTCCAAAACTTCATGAAAAAGTAAAAATAGTAGTCCACGAAAATACCCATCAAGCCAGACTTGTCACTGATTTGAAATTGATGACGGGTATCGGCACTTTGATTGTTATTTTCTTTGGACTGATTATCTTAGCCGGAATTACTGAATATGCGCTGACTTCAAAACTTGAAAAGGTTCAGAGCAGTGTGATATTCGGGAGTTTTTATGTTTTAATTCCACTTCTCGTTGTGGGAGCGGCTTACTTCTTCGGAAAATCTGCCTGGGACAATTTCACGAGAGATCAATTTTCGAAAAGGTTTTGGATTCACAGCTGCATTACGGTAGGCTGCTTACTGTTTATGATGGGTTATATCAATATATTACGGAAAAAGTAGGGGCGTTTTGGTTTGGAAGAAATAAGAAATAAGAATCAAGATGCTAGATTTCAGACATCAGACGGTGAATCTATTAATTAAGCCAACAACTTCGAACTAGCAACTAGCAACTAGCAACTAGCAACTAGCAACTAGCAAATCTACCCAACTCTCAAACCCAAAAACTCTCAGACGCTCAAACCCGTAACCCGTAACCCGTAACCCGAAGTCCGTATTAAACTCAACTTCCCGATTGGCGCAATTCAGATCGAAAACTGCTTGTCTCGTAGCTTTCTTCTGCAGCCTGATAACCAACATTAAAAATCTCTTCCATCCGGTCCTTTCTACGCTCAAAAGCTCCGTAGCTCGATAATTTCTGAGAAGTAATAAACCAGTCACAGTAATCGAATTTTCCTTTTTCTATTCTGTAGGAAAGTAGGTCATAGGAACGCGAAACAATGGCTTTGATTGATTTTAAGTCGTTGATATCAATGTTATGGGGTGGAGAAACAAAAACACCAATCAGTTTATCACATTCTTCTCTGATAATATCTGCTGGAAAATTGTTCAGCACGCCTCCATCACAGTACATTTCATCCCCAATGATATAAGGTGTCGTGACTCCGGGAATGGAACATGATGCGATAATAGCATCCACCACCTGGAAATTTTCATCAAAAATTTTCTGGGTTCCGGAAACCAGTTCCGTGGCTACAATTTTCACTTCCTTATTCAGATCTCCCAGTTTCATATCATGGAAAATAGGTTTAAGATAATTCCTGAAAATAATGGAAGAAACCAGTCCCGGCTGATTAAAAGCAAAATGTTTCCAATTGAAAAAATAAACTGAATTGAAGAACTCTAAAATTTCGTCCGGCGTTTTCCCGACGGCATACAGGCATCCTACAATGGATCCTGCACTGCAACAGGACAGCACATCTACATCAATTTTCTTTTCGTTCAAGAATTTCAACACTCCTGCGTGGGCAATTCCTTTGGTACCGCCTCCAGACAAAACCAGTCCTGTTCTCTCAAAATTCATAGAATAAATGTAAGGAATCGGGGTGAGAAAACGAGGTTAAATTTTAGAAATCTCATATTTTAAAACTATTCCAACAGGTAAACCAGTCCTGAGCGCTATTCAAATCCTGAGGTTTTCAAAATAAATTATTTAACCTGAGTCCAGGATAAGAAATTAAGATGAAAAGGATGGAATGTAATTTACTAATGGACAGCAAATATTTAACAATACCTTTTAAAGGTATTGAAGTCGTTTTAAAAAGATCAAAAGAAAATCCTGGTGTCTAAATTTTGGCTAAAGCCTTTTGCAATGCGTATATCTTGTAAGCGGGCTAAAGCCCGCCCCTATTGAATATACAGAAATCTCTCAGGAATACCCGTCTGTTTATCAATACATTGAGCCTTACCATAAGGAAAAAAGCAATTCCAATCCACATTTTTCCAGTTTTATCACCTCAATGTTCTTACTCCCTTCTAATATCTGGCTGGCTCTTTATTCTTTATTCTTTGATCTTATCCTGACGTTAATTATTTTAAAATATCTCACGTTTTAGATTGCGTGGCTGCTATTGATTTTCGAAATTTATAGAATTAAACTCATAGGAATTATGATACAGATAAGAAGGGCAAACACTGATGATGCCCAACATATTGCTTTATTGGGAAGAATCACTTTTACCGAAACCTTTTCAGAATACTTCAGAGATCAGAAGGATTTATTTGAGTATTACGAGCGTACATTCGATGTGTCCAAAATTAGAACCAGTCTGCAGAAAGAAAGCAGCCTGTATTGGATCGCTTTCTGGAACGAACTTCCTGTAGGCTATGCCAAGTTAAAGATTCACTCCAATACCGAAAGTATTGATACGGAAAATGCCTCACAGCTTCAGAAAATCTACGTCCTAAGAGAATTTTTAGATCAAAAAATAGGAAAACAGCTGATGGATGAACTCATGACTTCCTTTATGACATCTGATAAAACCCATTTGTGGCTATCTGTTTTAAAATCTAATGAAAGAGCCGTTCAGTTTTATGACCGAAACGGGTTTAAACATGCCGGAGAACATGAATTCAGGATAGGAAAAGAAGTATTTGACTTTTATATTTTATCCTTTGAAAAAGAAAAGGTCTAAATCAGTCTTTACATAAAAAAAACATAAGCCCGAATGATTTTAGGCTTATGTTTTTGCTCTATTAATCAGAACATAGGTCAAGGAAATTAAAACTACATTCAGGCGTTCACTAACTTCCCTCTTCCAGCTTCAGGCTTCCCACCCTTTTATTTCAACAGATATTCCTGCATAAATCGGATCACCGCAAGGCGCTGGAAATCTACATTTTCTTTTTTTCTGAATCCGTGGCCTTCATTTTTAGCCTCGAGATACCATACCGTTTTGCCCTGAGCTTTCAGCTTGTCTCTCATCTGAACAGCTTCGGTCACCGGAACTCTCGGGTCATTGGTTCCCTGAATGATAAACATAGGTTTCTTGATCTTGTCAATATTGTTCAGAGGGGCAATTTTAGTGAAAAATTCAGCCATTTTAGGGATTCTTTCGTCACCGTACTCTACCCTTCTCAGATCTCTTCTGTATTCTTCCGTATTTTTAAGGAACGTATTAAAATCGGAGATTCCCACGATGTCTACAGAACATCTGATTTTATCGGCATATTCGTAAGCGGTAGCCAGTGTCATAAAACCACCGTAGCTTCCGCCCATGATCATGATTCTGTCTTTATCCAGTTCAGGCTGTTTCGCGATCCAGTCCAGAAGGCTTCCGATATCTTTCACGGAATTCATTCTCAGATCCCAGTTATCTGCCGCGATGAAGGTTTTCCCGAAGCCCGAAGATCCTCTTACATTAGGATAAATCATGGCAATACCCATTTCATTGCTAAAATAGTTTGAAGAACCTATAGATGACGCCATAGACTGCCCTTCCGGACCGCCGTGTATGTTAATGATCGCCGGTCTTTTTCCTGTAAATTTCGATGGTGCAGGATAATAGAATCCTGAGATTTTCATATTGTCAAAACCTTTCCATTCAATCAGTTTGGGAACAGACATATCTGCAGGCTGCATTTCACCCTGCTCACTCTCTGTCCATCTTTCAATATTCTGGCTGGCCATATCCATTTTATAAACATCTGAACCGGAATTGGCCGCAGATCTTGAAAAATAAAGCGATTTTCCGTCATTCGAAAACTTCACACCACCAATCAATCCAACCGGAATCTGGCTTACCGGTGCATACTTTTTGGTTGCTGTATCAAGGATATATAATTTATTGATTCCGCTCTCATTCGTGACAAAAGCAATTTTAGACTGATCGTCAGACAAATCATAATCTTCAACATTCCATGGGATAGATGAGGTCAGATATTCGGTCTTTTTTGTTTTTAAATTTAAAACTGCCAGTCTGCTGAATTCATTATTCCGGTCTGTCACATAGAAAATTTCATCCGGATTTTTACTGAAAGATGCGCCGCCCTGCACCACTCCTTTTTCTTTCCTGTCGGTAATAGGTTCCAGCTTTTTGGTTTCCAGATCATAGATGTACAGGTAAGAATCGTTGGCAGAAACATATTCTCCGATCAAAAGCTTTTTACCATCATCCGACAGATCGGAAATTCCCCAACCGCCACCTTTTACTTCAAGGATAAGCTGCGTATCTTCAGGTTTTAAGGGATTCATATAATAAATATCCCTGTCGCCACCGTTTCTTTTCGTAGATGAAAAATAAAATCCTGAACCGTCTTTTTTCCACTTCATACCACCGTTCTGGGATCTTCCGCCGTCGGTGAGCAATTTGGATTCCAGTGTTTTAAGATCAAGCTTAAAAAGCTGTCCGAATTCATTTCCTCCCGTATCTTTCGCATAGACCAGATATTCCCCTTTTACAGGCTCGTAGGATGCTGTATTCACCGGTTCATCAAAGAACGTGATCTGTTTTCTGTCTCCCATCGGAACCGTGATTTTATGGAGCTGATTGGTAGATGCAAAACGGGTCACAGCAATGATTTCTTTCCCGTTGGGATGAATGCTTGCAATCCCGGCATTTCTGCTTTCGGAATATTTTTTAATCGCCTGGTTCAGATTTTTAGGAATCGGCAGAATATTCTCGGCAATGAGGTTTTCGTTGGGACTTACAAACTCATTTTTCGTCTGCGCAGACAGGAGTCCGGCCAATGACAGAGCAAGAATGATATAGTTGTTCTTCATTTTTTAAATTTTTCCTGAATTTACAAAAAAACCACAGACAAAATGCCTGTGGTTGGTATATTAAGATATAAGATCTTCTTAATTATTGATATACTTTTCAAAGATGGCCGAGAAATCTTTTTGGTTGTATTTCTCATAGCTGCTCCTGGACCAGTTGAAAACATATTCATTCACATGCTGCAATTCCTGGCTTTTGGAGACATTTTCCTGCTTTCCGGCAGCTACTGTTGTAATCGCTTTCTGAAGGCTATCTACAGAGAACCCTAAAATCGACTGATTATGGTGTACTTCCTGTTGGATCGCTAAAAGCGCTTTGTAAAGATCTTTTAACTGATCGATCTGGCCTTTGCTTACACTGATCATTAATGGAACATTTCCGATATGGAATGAAATTTCCACATCAAGATCAATGGTTCCCGCAGTCTGCAGCGCTATATTTGAAAAAGGAAACTGATAATATTCGTATCTTCTTAAAATCCTTTTTTTGTCCAGAGCACTGGCTCCGTCGATATGAATTAATGCTCTGTTGGTAAAGCAATATTCATCTCTTTTGGATTTGATTAAGAAGAAAATTCTTTCATTATCTTCCGATAAAATATAATCATCTGAGTCTACTTTGTCATAGTCCTGAGAAGGGATAATTTTCCCGATATCACCAAGACCTAGTGCTTCTGCGGCAAGTTTTTTAAACATCTTTGAATACGTTATTAGTTATAGTTGAATTAGATGTGGATCACTTCACCGTAAGCTGCTGCTGCTGCTTCCATAATCGCTTCAGAAACTGTTGGGTGCGGGTGGATCGATTTAATGATCTCATGACCTGTAGTTTCCAGTTTTCTGGCCACTACGGCTTCTGCAACCATATCTGTAACACCTTCTCCAATCATGTGGCATCCTAACCATTCGCCGTATTTAGCATCAAAAATAACTTTGATAAAACCGTCTGTATTTCCGTTAGCAGTAGCTTTACCACTTGCAGAAAGAGGGAATTTACCTACTTTGATTTCGTATCCTTTTTCTTTAGCCTGCTTTTCTGTAAGACCTACAGACGCTACTTCAGGGTGACAGTATGTACATCCAGGGATATTGCCATAGTCGATTTTTTCAACGTGCATTCCTTTGATTTTTTCAACACAAGTGATTCCTTCAGCAGAAGCAACGTGTGCTAAAGCCTGAGTAGGAATGATATCACCGATTGCATAGTAACCAGGAACTGAAGTTTCGTACCATTCGTTCACTAAAACTCTCCCTTTATCTGTTTGAATTCCCACTTCTTCCAATCCGATATTTTCGATATTGGCAGCGATCCCTACAGCAGAAAGTAAGATATCAGCTTCAAGAGTAATGGTTCCGTTCGCTGTTTTTACAGTAGCTTTTACGCCTTCACCGCTGGTGTCAACGCTTTCTACTGATGCATTGGTCATGATCTCGATTCCTGTCTTTTTAAGAGATTTTTCTAAGTGCTTAGAAATTTCCTCATCTTCTACAGGAACGATGTTTGGCATAAATTCTACAACCGTTACTTTAGTTCCCATTGTATTATAGAAATCAGCAAATTCTACCCCGATAGCTCCGGAACCTACAACGATCATAGATTTCGGCTGCTCAGGAAGAGATAATGCCTGTCTGTATCCGATTACTTTTTTACCATCCTGAGGAAGGTTTGGAAGTTCTCTTGAACGTGCTCCTGTTGCGATAATGATATTTTCTCCTGCATATTCGGTTACTTTACCATCTTTATCTGTCACAGACACTTTTTTACCTTTCTGAACTGTAGCTGTACCAAGAATCACATCGATCTTGTTCTTCTTCATCAGGAATTCAATTCCTTTGCTCATTTTGCTGGCTACTCCACGGCTTCTCTGGATCACGTTTGGAAATTCAAAACTAGCTTCCACTTTATTCAGACCATAGTCTTCAGCATGATTGATATAATGAAAAACCTGCGCAGACTTCAATAAAGCTTTCGTAGGAATACATCCCCAGTTAAGACAGATACCTCCTAAGTTTTCTTTCTCGATAATTGCAGTTTTGAAACCCAATTGTGCTGCTCTGATGGCTGTAACATAACCGCCAGGACCGCTTCCGATGACAATGATATCGTAGTTCATTATTTTAAAAATTTTTATGCGAATTTAAGGAAAAATATTGGATGTTTTATGTTCTGCCATTTCATATTTCACTGAACACTAACTTGATTTCGCCGGCTGCCAGTGAACCCATCCTCCATAAACGTATTTTTTTAATCAAATATTAAATACTATTCTGAAATTTAAATTCATATAAAAACATCACTTTATAGTGATATAATATTAAAATAAGTAAAATAATCATTTATAAATGAATACAGTATAATATTTTTCTCTAATTTTGCTTAAAATCCAAACAAATGAAAACAAAGAATTTTATTTCGATTTCCCTCCTATTGGGACTTTTTGTTAATGCTCAAGTTGGTATCAAAACCACCACTCCCAACAGTACTCTGGCAGTTGCAGGATCTATGGGCGCTGATTATAAGCAAATCACTACAACAACCTACAACATTACGGCAACAGATCACTACATCACCTATGATGGAGCGGCCAACGCTACCTTTACCCTTCCTGTCATCGGAACCGGAACAGCAAGTTACACAGGAAGAATTTATAAGATTAAGAATATCTCTGCTTCAGGCATTACACTTCAGGCCTCAAGTGGTAATACCCTGAGAATTGATAATACGCCTGTGGCATCTTTTGTAATCCCTACAGGAGCTTACGCTGAAGTGGTGAACAACAGTAATACAACGGGAGGAACATGGGATCTTTCCTTTACCGTTCTTCCAAAACCGAGCAATGTAGAAATTTATGGGATACAACTTACCATTCCTCCACACGCTAACGGTACTGCACCGATTGCAGACTGGGTGAGTCATGCGAATCCCGCATATGATTCAGGAACAGGAACAGATGCATGGTGGATCATCAGTAAAGCGTCTACTACTTTTGCCCATACCGCCGGGTACTCCAACGCAAGCCGGATGATGCTCGTTTACGAATTCCAGGGGACTCCTTTCAATGTGAACAACATGTATCCTATTTTAACGGCAGGGAATAACTCCAGTTTTCCCGATATTTTTACTGCTTCCTTTGTCAGTCTTGCCAATGTCTCAGGAAAAACAAGGCTCACGGTCTCTGTTTCCCGTATAGACTTTATAGGCAGTAACGGAGCCAATAACAGTAACTGGACGGGGACTTTCCTACTGAACCTGCTGCTGGCTAGAAAATTATATTAAGATGATACAGATTGAGGCTAAGACCAAAACTATTTAAAAAGATTGATCATAATAGAATATAATGAAAAAACCGTTTTCACAAGATGTGAAAACGGCTTTTTATATTTTTGCCTTTCCAGTATTATTTGAAACTGATAAAGGAGTTTGCAGTGCTACATTTTTCTAAGTAATTTTTTCTGGCTGCGGTATTTCTCATTTAAAGCCTTTAACTGATCCCTTTTCATTTTTTTTGTGGCAAGCGGGTGATTCAAAATCAGTTTCTTTTCTGTATTATATCTTTTGTCCAGCTCACGCGATTTAATGTTAATCAGTTCAGTTTTAGTCGGAGGTGCGGGAGGACTTTTCTGGGCATTGACATTCATTGACAAGCCTAATAACACTACGGTTGATATAAAAAACTTTCTCATGACATTTACTTTTTTTGAATGGTTTTAAACGATTAATATTTATCCGTTAAATTCATTCAGGTTGATATCAATATTACATATATCATACCATAGCAGTCACTGAAGCCAAAATCTTGTATGATCAAAGCTGCTATTCAACTTCAATATTTCCTTTCAATGGCAGGTTTTTAGAAGAATTTCCAACCATAATCCGGTAGGTGCCTTTTTGTACGATCCACTTCATATTTTCATCCAAAAACTGAAGGTCTTTTACGGGAACTTCGATCGTCACCTGTTTTGATTCTCCAGGATTCAGATGAATTTTTTTTAACCCTTTTAATTCAATAATCGGTCTGGATACTGATGCCAACAGATCTCTCACATACAGCTGAATCACTTCACTTCCGGCTTTTAATCCTGTATTTTTAACCCAAACTTTTGCCGTGATGGTTTCATGGTCTGAATATTTTGCTTTGTTTAAATGCAGATCAGAAATCTCAAACGTCGTGTAGCTCAGTCCAAAACCAAACGGATACAGCGGTTCTCCACTCAAATCGTGGTAATCATTTCCTCTTCCTGTTGGATGATGATTGTATGTCAAAGGCAACTGCCCTTCTTCCATGGGAAATGTGATGGGAAGTTTTCCAGATGGATTTTCTGCTCCAAACAATACTTTTGCTACCGCATTTCCTCCTTCTTCACCCGAATACCAGACATCCAGAATCGCTCCAACTTTATCCTTCCAAGCCGTTGTTTTTATAGCAGAACCGCCTACCAGAACTACGGTGACAGGTTTATTTAATTTTGACACTTCATGGATCATTTTTTCCTGATTTCCGGGAAGACTCATCGAAGAACGGTCCTGAAATTCGCCTTCATGAATTCCTGCCGTGATGATGATATGATCTGCATTCTTTGCTATTTTTAAAGCTTCATCAAAGTCTTCCTGATCATTTTCAATGCCATAATTCCAGATCAGTTCGATATTCGCTTCCCCTCTGTTTTCATGAAACTCGATGACGATATCATACTGTTGATCTTTCACAAAATCCACGACTGTTGTTTTGGTAGAATACCCAAGTTTTTTCCATTGGTCAATCACAGGTTTTCCATTTACATACATTCTGAAACCATCATTTCCGCGCAGTCCCAAATGATACTTTCCATTTTCCGGGGCCTTCAGTTTTCCCGTCCACCGAATGCTGTAATTGTCGGGCTGTAGTTTTTCAGGATCCGGCGAATACAGCGTCCATTTAAAGTTAATCTGTTCATCCTGTCTTTCAAAAACCGGAGTATCTTTCAAAGTACTGTTGGAAAAATAGCTCCCTTTTAATCCTTTTTTGTTTCCGAATGATAAAAGGTCGGCGGGAACCGTTTTAAACTCCTTTATATCCCAGGTAATCCCTTTTGCGTAAAGAATTTCTATATTTTTATCTTTGGTGAAATTTTTAATACCCTGCAGAATACTCACTTTATTATTTCCCGGCCCGGAATATCCGCCCAGCCTTGCATCAGCAGCATCTGTTCCGATAACTGCTATCCGTTTTACGGCACCGGAAACAGGAAGCGTTCCATTATTATTCTGCAACAGAACAAAAGACTCAACCGCAGCCTTTTCAGCCAATGGTTTATGATCGATATTTTTTAGTTCCTGTATTTCTTTCACTGAAACATACGGATTTTCAAACAGCCCCAACTCAAATTTGGCCCTGAGCACTCTTGCTACAGCATCATCGATTCTAGCTTGTGGAATTCTTCCGTCTAAAAATGGTGGGATAAAAAGTTTGTAATGCTGATATTCTGTCTGGAATATCACATCCAGCCCCGCATTGATGGCCTGTGCCGAAGCATCATCGTAATCCTTTGCCGTAAAATGCAAAACATTCGCTCCTCCTACCGCTCCAGCATCGCTGATTACAAAGCCTTTGAAGTCCCATTCTTTTTTTAATTTTTCTGTGAGTAACCAATGATTGGCCGTTGAAGGTCTTCCATCCAGCAGGTTGTAAGAAGTCATGACCGATCTGCTTTTTCCTGTTTTAAAGGCTTTATAAAAGGGAACAAGGTGGGTTTCTTCAAGATAGCGCTTACTCCAGTGGATCGGGTACGAATCTCTTCCGCCCTCTCCTACATTGGCTAAAAAGTGTTTTGGAGTGGTAATGATTCCCTGATCTTCAAAAGAACTCACAAAACTAACACCCATGACTGAGGTTAAAAAAGGATCTTCTCCATAAGTTTCTTCCGTTCGTCCCCATCTGACATCGCTGGCAAGATTAACTACAGGCGTCAGAATCTGACGGATTCCTCTAAGTCTCGCTTCTTTCGCTATAGCTGAAGATACTTCCTTCATCAAATCCGGATTAAAAGAAGCCGCTAAACCAATGGCCTGCGGAAAAGCAGTGGCCCCTTCCCGAACCAGTCCGTGTAAGGCTTCATCAAAAGGGATAATGGGAATTCCAAGTCTGGATTCTTCAACAAAATATTTTTGGATCGTATTGATTTTTTTTGCCAGTTTTTCAGCATTTTCACCGGCATTGTATTTCAGCATTTGTCCGGCTGCACTACCGCCTTGGTTTCCGGCACTTACCTGAAATCCGAAAATGCCGTGTCTGTACTGATCTTTCGGAACGTTATCCAGATCTCCGGGAATCATAAAACACTGCCAGAATTTTTCTTCCGGCGTCATTCTTTTCAACAGATCCTGAACTCTGATTTCTGTGGGTTGTTTTGAATCTTTGTATAAGGGTTTTTCTTTTTGAGCATGCAAGTAAACAGAACCTAAAGACAATACAATGACCGTAATTTTAATCAAATTCAGTTTCATTATTTTGTCATTTGAATTACAGTGGCCAACTTGAGTTTTGTCCTTTCTTCAGGAAGTTTTATTTCAAGCCTATTTCCGATTTGTTTCCACTGAATTTTTGAGCTCAGACCAAGAATTTTCAATGATTTGGGTTTAAAGTTTTCCGGAAGCGGAAAATTGAGTACCGATGGCGTTTTATACTCTTTGGCATCATCGATATGGAAAACGTTCAGTGTTTTACCGTCTTTTGATTGGGTGTAATAAAAATTTCCATCGTGATAAGGCTCTGCACTTCTGGTTGTGAAAACTGCAGACTGATTTTTATCCATCCAGCCGGAAATTTCTTTTAATCTTTCATACACAATCGGATCATAATCTCCATTGGGTCCGGGAGCGATATTCATCAGGTAGTTTCCGCCTCTTGAGATAATTTTTATAAGCGTTTCTATGATTTTCTGGGAAGATTTATAATGGTCATCAGGAACGTAGGAAAAAGAGTCTCCCATCGTGATGCAACTCTCCCAGGGAATAGAAAGGGGATGTTCCGGAACAGCCTGCTCAGGAGTAACATAATTCTCCCATTTTCCAGGTACGGTACGGTCTACCACAATGATTCCCGGTTGGTTTTTCCTCGCCATAGTCCCTATTTTATCCATATCAATATCCTGTTCTACTTTGATGGTTCTCTGCCATTCTACAGATGGATCAATGGTTTTAAAAGGACGTACCCAGCCTCCATCCAACCACAGGATATCGATCTTTCCATAATTGGACGTGATCTCATTCAGCTGATTAAAGGTGAATTTTTTAAAGTTATCCCATCTTTCAGGATATTTCGTCGGATCATAGTTGACATTCCTGTCTTTTGGCGGAAAGTAGGGCCACCAGTAGTTTTCGGAATGCCAGTCAGGTTTTGAAAAATAGGCTCCGATTTTAAATCCGTCTTTTCGGAAGGTATTAAAGATTTCTTTGGTGACATCCGCTTTCGGATTTTTTGAGAAAGGAGTTTTGGCAGAAGTAATTTTATAATCGGATTCTTTGGTATCGAACATCGTGAAACCGTCATGATGCTTCGTCGTAAAAACCACATATTTCATCCCGGCTTTCTTCGCAGCATCTGCCCATTTCTGAGGATTAAATTCTATAGGATTGAAAGTAGTCTGAAGATTTTCATAGTTCTTCACATACTCATTGTAAGATTTCCCATGTTCCGGTTTTCTCTGAGTCCAGGATTCATCTTCGGGACACAGGCTCCAGCTTTCCACAATTCCCCACTGGCTGTAGGTTCCCCAGTGCATAAACAGTCCGAATTTAAGATCCTGCCATTCTTCCAGATTCTGAACAACGAGCGGATCGTCCGGCTTCTGATAGCCTGCAGAAACATTATGTGCCTGCGGAAAAAAAGCTGAGGATATAAGAAAAGATGACAGGAAAAGACTTTTCGTTTTCTGTTTAATGAGCATACAAGGTTCGTTTTTGCTAATTTAAACATCCTTTCTTTAAACAGCAAACCTTAATTTTGATATGATAGGATTGCATCTTATCCTGGTTTTTCTCGCGCTGATTTTACAGATTCAGCTGATTTTTATGATATGCTTCTGATAGGACTGCATCCTATCTTGGGCTAAATCGCCACGTTGTGGCTGGCTTTTCTCGTGCTGTTTTTACAGATTATATTGATTGTATTTATGATTCTTCAACTTATATGAACTTTAATGGATCAGGTATTTAGCTTTACAACGTAGTTAAAACTTTTGTCACTTTTGTGGTTAAAAAATCACATAATGTATTTCTTTGTTTTGACCTCAATTTCTGAGCCTTCTGCCAGCATCACAGAGATAGGTTTCTGCTCATTAAGGAACTCAAAGTCTTTTCCGTAGAGTGCATTAAATTCAATGTCCAGCTGATAATTTTTAATCGGATAATGCTCCCATTTCGGGTGGCAGACTTCATATTCGGAGGTTTTATGTTCTCTTTTGGTGAATCCGAAATAATGTTCGGTAATGAATTCAAATTCTGAATCATCTTCCATCGGCACAGCCATACTATCAGCGGTAATTTGGATGGAATGCCAGCTTTTATCTTTCCATGCGTATTTTACAGTCAGTTCATCACCATTCACCCTGATTTCATTATTCATCGGCATTGTTTTATAATTTTCCCTGTAAAATGAATTGGCCACAAAGCTGAGCGCATATTTAGGAACGATTTCTTTAATGAAAACAACACCTCTTTTCCACCTATTCTTTTCTTTCTTTTTAACGTAAAATCTTAGATTAACTTCTTCAAAATTCCTATAAAATGGAATGGAAAGCCCAAGTAATTTCGTGTTTAAAAACATAAATCCGACCAAACTTACATAACACTTTCCGTGATAGAAATCCAGTTCTGTCCCTTCAGGAAGATATTTCATTAAAATCTCAGGGTCTATTTCGTAATTGATGATGGCTAGTTTTCGCCATTCGGCTTGGAGGAAGTTCATTTTGTCGTTTTTTGGGTGTGAGTTCTAGTTTGAGAGTAGGAGCGTTTTAGGGTTTTAGAGGTTCGGGGTTCGGGATGTGTGCGGGTTTATGGGTTATTGGGTTTGAATGTTTGAGGATTCAATAGCTTTTGATTATCATTCTCTGTCTTAGTCTTAGTCTTAGTCTTAGTCTTAGTCTTAGCCTCAATCTCTCGTCTCATATCTTTCAAAAAGTCTGTTTCTTGTTCAGGTCCGGGAGTGCTTTATCTATTCTTTCGGCCAGTTCGGGTAGCTTGATGGTGGGAACGGCAGGGAAAAGATGGTGCTCCATATGATAAAACATGCTGAAGGTAAGCTTATTTTTCCAGGATCCGCGCTGTGTTCTGGCGATATTGGGATCTTCATGGGTATCATGATGCACGCTCCATACTGCAAAGAAGGCCATTAGAAATTCTCCGAAAATCATGACTAACACGTGATACATCAGAAAATGAATCTGAAAAAAGAAAATTAAGAAAGTAAAAACTGCAATGGAAACCAGTTCTATCATCATATTCCGTTGATAGTTTTTATTGGCCTTTTTGAAGGTGATCCAGTGAATCAGGAACATATGTTTCGGGCCGTACAAAATGGCTTCATACCATTTCATAGACGCTGATTTCCCTTCGTAATCCTCTTCCGAAAGACAGAATTTATGATGTCTGATATGGTTAAATTTCACAGCATGAATGGAAGCCATCATTAAAATACTGTTGAGATACATAGACAGCCACGTGAGTACTTTTCCCGTTCCCAGCGAATTGTGAAAACCATTATGTACTTGTCTGAGCGCTGTCAGAAAATAGAATCCTGAGAAAGGAAGTGCCAGCCAGTAATATTCATGATAAGCCAACAGGATAGAAATAAAAAACCATGGCAGACTGATATTGTTTTCGATCAGCATTTCTTTGACAGAAAGGGTTCTGAGATCTTTCCATTCTACTTTTTTGATGAGTTCAAAATGGTTCATATTTTGCTTTTTTTTTAGACATTCATTGTCGTAGATCAGGGTGTGGTTTTTTAAGGTTTTCATGACGGTTTATGGGTAAGATTTGTAGACGTTGTAATAATCATAAATGTAGATCACGGCCATAACCGGACTGTAAAATAAAGAAGCAAATAAAACCTGATCGAAAAATTGAGAAATATTATAATCTGTATAAGCCAAAAGTATGGAAATCCAAACCGGCATAATCAAGATTCCATAGATTATATAGAAGACTGATTTTTTTATGGGTAGAAACAATCTGATCAGGAAACTTATCAATTGTGCGCCACCTGTCACATAGTAGAATAAAAGGATATTAGAGCCACCAAAACTTGCCAGGAGAATTCCAATCATAAGCATTACCAGCTGAACATAAAAGTCGATTATTACAAATGTTCTCATGATCATTTATTTTAAAAGGTTAAGAAATCGCCACGGGTTCTTTTATTGTTGGATCTGAAGGTGATATACATCCAGATTTTAAAGATGAGTGTTTTCATTTTCGATGATTTTTTCTTTGTTCATAGCATGTTTACGGCCTTTCAGAAACAGAAGGAGGTTGAGAAGCATCATCAGGCCGAGATAGATAGAAAAGCCTCCGATCTTTTTACTTAAAGCAACAACCAGTCTTTCTATGGTTTCAATCTGAAAAAATTCAATGATACATAAAGCAAATCCGATATTCAGGAGATAAAAACCAATTTTAAAGAGGGAATTCGTTGCCATCGCAATGTCTTTTTTCTGATGAAAAATATCGATCATAAATGTCTTGGAGTTTTTGAACAGAAACTGTGATACCAATACGGTAAGAGCGATTACAATAGGAAGGTAAATCATGTACGCTGAGAAATTGTACGTCGTGGTTAAAACTGTTGTGGTCATAGCTGTATTATTTTAATGTTAATTTGTTTCTTAAAAAGTAAAGCGCAAAAATGTTCATATAATGCAGTACACAAAGGATCAAAGCAATATATCCGATACGGATGGCAGTCACCGTGATGACTTCTTCCATAGAACTGACGCGGTCCCAAAATGCCAGATTAACCGCAATATATCCCAGGTTCAGCAGGTAGTAGCATCCAAGAAGAATTCTGTTGATCGTAAGACACATCTCGCTGTCATGAATCAGATACTCGAGATAAGCCTTTCCGGCCTGAAAGCATCTCCTTCCGACATCTAAAGTGATGTAAGAACTCACCGTAAGAAAAATGACATATGAGACTATATTAAACATCTTATAAATATTATATTTTCAGTAATTTTTGAAAATTAAATTCAAATAAAAAAGGATTGACTCCTCTTCTATTTCAACAGATTGGTAATTTTTCCTACCAACCAGTGATCATCGCTTTTAATGGCCAGATCCATAATATTATTAATCTTTCCCGTTACAGAGCTGAAATCATCCATCAACTTTACAAATTCTTTCGCTTCCTGAGAATCGTTGTCTTCTATATTTTTTAATTCTTCCAGAAAAGAAATGACAGGTTCTATTTCCCTTTTTCGTCTTTCCTTTGTGATTTGCTTAAACAGATACCAAACATCTTTTTCCGCCACGAAATACTCTTTCCGGTCTCCTTTTACAAATTCTTTTTTTACAATTCCCCAATCAATCAATGCACGAAGATTCATATTGGCATTTCCTCTTGAAATTTCCAGTTGCTCCATCACCTCATCGGTAGAAAGCGGTTTTCCGGTGGCCAGAAGCAATGCATGAACCTGTGCCATCGTACGGTTGATTCCCCAGTTAGTGGCGAAGGTTCCCCATGTTTGGATGTACTTTTCTTTTGCTTCTGAAAGTTTCATTTTTCTCTATTTTTAATTTCTATAACAAATGTAATTATATTTTTTGAATTTTCAATAATTTTTGAAAACTAATTTTTGTTTTTTTTAGGACGCTGTTTAATTGTTGGGAATGATTGTTGGGAATTGGGTTATTTTGATAGATAGGACGGTGTTCTATCTCCGGATGTATTTATAATTAATGTTATATGAATGGCTATTTTCGATAGGACGGTGTCCTATCCTCCGTTAAATCGTCACTTCGTGACTGGTTGTTGCTCAATAAAACAAAAGAGGTACTGTTTAAAAACAATACCTCTGCATTCTATTTTGATTTCAATGATATTCTGTAAAAATGTAAATCATCGAACTCACATCCCGCCGTACCTCGCATCCCGCATCCGTACCTCGCATCCCGTACCTCGCAACCCATTACTCATGTCTCACGGTTCAATCCTAGCCCTGATTCCCTCATTCCAATACTTCGCTTCCGGCATATAATAAAGATATGCATTGCTGGCTTTTCCGGTGTATTCTCCGGCAAATTCAACTTTCAGATCGAGGTTGATTACTTTTGTTTCTTCCGTATCAAAATGTTCCCAGTACAACACCAGGTAATTGTCGAAAATTTCATAATAAGAAACCTGCTTTTTATCGATCAGATCTTTCAACAGCGCATTTTGAAGAGTCAGTCCGGCTGGAATCCCGATTTTAGCAGTAACCATTGGAAGCGGTCCATTGATCTTATTTTTTACTGTAACCGTCATTCTGTTCGTCTCTCCTACTTTCGCTGTAGCAGATTTCAGCCTGGTTTCCAATGTCACAGGAATATCCTTACTTTCCGGAGCCTGTAAAGTATAATACTTATAATCCAGTTTATATGGCACCCCTTTTTGGATATTTCCTCCATATTCAACATCTATTTCGTTCTGTCCGGTTCTGTATGCTGAACTCAGGCTTATGTTGGGAGACACTTCTACTTTATTGATTTTAATTTTCGGTTTTTCGGTTCCATACAGCTTTTCATTTTTAGCAAAGAAATCGGACATTGCTTCCAAAGCCAATGTCGTAGCCTGTGTAGATCCAAAACCATAATACCCGTTATAGTTGATCAGTTTATCTGCCGCTTCTGCGATTTTCAGCTGATTCAGTTTTTCATCTTTCTGAAGGGCCATGATGTAAAGCGACAGGGTTTCAGCATTGGCAGATATTCCCCCTGAACCTGTAAAAGTGACCGTAGTTTTTTCAGTTTTAGTTTCATACTGCTGATTCAGTAGGGTCATCAACTGTTGATAATCCTTAGTTTTGCCAAGATAGGCAGATGCATTGGCCATCAGAGTCAGCTGGTAAGAATCTTTGGTGGCTAATGCTTTATTCAATGCATTTTTATAAGGTTCTTCTATTTGATCTTTTAATCCGACCTTAGCCAAAGCATAGATCACATACATATTTCTCGACCATGCATAATCGGAAAAGGGACTTCTCATTTCATAACTTTGCCTCACTTCAAAAGTTCCGTTCTGATTTTTCCTGGATAAAATGAAAGAGGTCAGATTCTGGATCAACTTAGGATCAATATCCACATATTTCTTAAGATCCCCGAATTCCAGCAAGGCAAAAGCTGAAACGGAAGCATCAGATTCCGAAGCATTGAAATACCCAAAACCACCGTCTCTGTTTTTATAACTCAGCATCTTCTGAAAACCTTTTTTCATATTTCTTATGACAAAACTTTCCGTCTGAGGTGTAATCTTTTTAACCGATTTTAAATAATCGAGAATGAAAATATTGGGATATACCGTAGATGAGAGCTGTTCAAAACATCCATGAGGTTCACGTTTAAGCCTTTCCATATCATCAAACAGCTGCAACGCTGTATTTTCATAGACATAATATGACGATGAGAAACTTCCGTTGATATATTCCGGAATGGTGGTTACTCTATTCTCTGAGGTATTGCTGATGATGGAATAATGATGCGGAAACCCTTTTTCTTCCACATTAAACGGAAAAATAGCCGCTTCTCTAATGTCTCCTGACTGTATTGAAAACTGAATATTTGAGTTTATCACATCATCAGTCTGCATCGTAGCAAAAAGCCGACCCGATTCTAATGGCTTCAGGGTAATGATACTGTCAAATTTGATAAGCTTAACCCTGTTTGGAACGATCACATCCATGACCATTTTCCGGGTTTCTGCTGAATTGTTTTTAATGACCACCGGAATCGTCATCTGATCCGTTCTTGTCAGATATTGCGGAATTTTGGCATCAATGGAAATCAGGCTCTGAGCGGCATACACGGTTTCGTCTCTTCCAATCAAACCTTTTCCGGAGATCCCTTCAGTTATAATTCTGAAAGCGGTATTGGCATCGGAATTATAGAATTCAACCTTTGCTTTTCCTTTTTTATCAGTTTCTAACACCGGATTCCAGTAAATCGTTTCCCGGTAATCAAAACGGTATGAAGTATTGGTACTCTGATAAGCCGGATACTGAAAACTTCTGCTGTAAGAATAGGATATGAGACTGTCCTGAGGAACCGTCAGTACTGCATAATATGATTTTGGGGTTATATCAACTTTCAGTTGCGGGCGTGAGTTTTTGACAGAATTAATAATGATAACCCCATTGACTCCAAGACTTCCGTAAATGGATGTAGCAGCAGCATCTTTCAGAACGGTTATGCTGTTGATATCATTTGGATTAATCGATGTTTTGAAATTTTCTACCGGTACCCCATCAACCACGTACAATGGATTTTTGTTCGATACCGAAGCTGTTCCCCTTATCAGAACCGTATTTCCGGGCTGTCCACTGGTGGGGTTGATCATAAGGCCAGAGACTTTCCCGTTCAAAACAGCAGTAACATTTGGATTTTGCAGTTCCTCATTCTTTGAGATGGATGTTGTTGCTGTCAGTTCCTTTTTTTTGAGGATGCTGTATCCGGTTACCACTACTTCTTCAATTCTATCCGACCCCAGAGTATCACTCTTCATATTTCCCTTACTTCCTGATGACCTTTTTGTACGGCTTTCTGTAACAAACTTTGTTTTTTCCTGCTCCACAATCTTTTTTTCCGGATCTTTTCTAAGCTCTATCTTTCCGGTTTCTTTTACGGCTTCTTTTACAATTTCTTCTACATTGACGTTATTCAGAGATTTTTTCGCATGCGGATTCACAGACAGTCTGTAGGATAAAATTCTGATCTTTACCTGTTGTTTAGGCTGAAAAGATTTGGCAACCAGCTTATAATAATCATCCCGTTTCAGATCTGAAAAATAAAAGGTTCCTTCTTCTGAAGTGGTCTGTTTAAGGATTTTTTCTCCCTGTACCAGATAGACTTCAGCTTTGACAGGCTTTTTGTTTTCATCTTCCACAATCCCATAAATAGGGTTCTTTTTTTCAGGAAGGTATTTATATTTTTGATTTTTAATAATTTCCGGAACCAGCTCAAAATACCGGTAGCCATTGGTAAGCATAAGAAGATCAAGGCTTTTGGTTGCTTTTTCTTCTTTTTTATCAAAATAGAACTGTGGTCTTTCCACTTTTCCTTTCAATTCCGAATCCATCAGAAGCCAGGAAAGGATATTGTTCTGTTTGTCGTCTGCATACGTCCAGAGTTTGTCATCAACAACGCTCATCGCAAGATTAGCCGGAACGGGAATGCCGTTTTCATCTGTAGTTTCAATGTCCAGTATTACTTTTTCTCTTGGAAGATACTGTTGTTTTACGGGCTTAATTTTCACATTCATCTGCCTGTTTTCATTCACAAAAACAAGACGTTCTGCAAGAGGAATTTCTCCTTCAAAAACAGTAAATCTGCAGATACCGGCCGGAAGTTCTTTTTCAGAAATTTCAAACTGATTGACCCCTTTCTGTATTGAAAAAGACTGATTATAGATCTCTTTTTCACGGAAGCTTCCTTTCAAAGCTATCGTTCTTTGCCCCGTAGATATGATCCTAACATAGATCTTCTGGTTTTCTTTTTGGATATTCAAAACCACGCCTTCCTCTTTAGCCTCCGGAAGCTGATAAGTTTGGGAAATATTTTCAGGTTTTATCACTTTTGCGTAATAAGTCTCCCCTTTCTTCGGGGTAAATCGAAAACTTCCCATTCCGAAATTGTAGGCTGAAGCATCTGCTGCTTTTTGGTGGTTCTGATTAAAAATTCCCAAAACAGCATCTACAGGTTTTTCATATTCATCTAAAATTTTAAATGCCACATTCTGTTCAATTCCATTGATCAACGTTCCTCCTTCCGGCATGAATTTCACATCAAGATAATTCAGAACAATAGGAATATTTCTGGAAATAGATTCTGTAAAACCTTCAAAATTCACTTTAATATTCAGTAAAGCATCAGATGATTGCAGAACCTTAGGAAGATTGAATTTAAGCTGCTTTTTACCTTCTTTATCTGTAAGCAGTTTTCCTTCTGAAATGATTTCTCCATTATGCATTACCGTATAATCTGCTTCATAAAAGGGAATTACCTGGTTGCTCAGACTTCGCATTGAAAAATCTGCCAAAACCTCATCGCCGGGACCATATCCTTTTTTCGGAAACTCGAGTTTCATCAGAATTCTCGGTGACACGACTTTCTGCAACGTGATTTCTTTTTCAAAAGTATTTTTCCCTTCTTCGTTCTGCATCCAGTTGGTAAATGCCCTGATCTTGTAAATTCCACCTTTCATCTCGTCACTGAAATAGAAATATCCTTCTGCATAGCCATTTTCAATTTCATATTTAGCTTTTTTAATCACACTTCCGCTTGGATCAATAAGTTCAAAGTTGACAACTCTGCTCTGATCCGCCGGGAGATTATTCTCCGCTTTCACGACGTAAATTTTAAAGTACATTTCCTCGCCCGGTTTATAAAAAACATGGCTGGTCTGTACATACGTTTTTTCTTTTTCGAAATCTCTAAACTGATTCTGCGCTTTCAAACCCATCGTTGAAAACAGTAGAACAAAGAATAAAATATAGGTTGTAGTCTTGAAATTCATACCTTAAAATTGAAATGAAACCATGCATCCAAAAGTCTTGTAAGAAGGGAGATTGAAGAAATCAAGCCCTCTTCCGCTGTCCAGATCATAAAAATTCTGGTTGGGATCTACTCCCTTGTTGGCCTGCCAGAGAAGAATATTATTGATATAAAAAGTAATTCCCAGTCCTCTCCTGAATTTGCCAACATCGAATTTCCCCGTCAATGAAATATTGTTGATTCTTATGTAATCTGCCTTCTGTACATAGTCTTCTGCCACGCCCAGATAGCCATATCTCGTCCATCTGTTTTCGGAAACATTCTGTGCTGGATTGTAAAAATCAACAGGAATTTGATTGGAATTTCCATTTGAATCTACTCCCTGGAAGACATAATTTTTGATATTTCTCTCATCACCCGAATTTTGAGAACGACCGTAGTAATCGAGGACCGCTTGGGTTCCATTCCACAACTGGCCGCCTTTTTTCCATTCCCAATTGATATCCAGAGAAAACATTTTATAGTTGATTGTATGATTGAATTTAACCACAAAATCAGGGGTAGGATCGGCAATAATTTTTAATCCAGCTGCTTTTTTGGGATATCCAAATTCATCGATAATCAATTCTCCGGATGCATTTCTTTCAAAATAACTTCCCATCACGGCACCAAAAATCTGTCCCTCAGATAAAGTCTTATACACATCGCTGAAGCCTGCAACGGCTATATGGTTGTATCCTGCATTGACCCGGTTTACCACATCTTTGTATTTAAAGAAAGAAGCTTTATGACTAGTCGTGAAATCTGTGCCCAGATAGATATTGTCATATGCAAAATTCGCTTCATAGCCACTGTACGTATGGTCTGCCAGGTTTTTCAGCTGCAAGAGGTTATTTTCAAAAACCGGGAAAGCATCATCTGTCACTTTTCGATTAAAATATTCGGCCTCCAAACTTATATGGTAGCCAACTTTCACTCTGAAGCCTGCTTTTCCTTCCTTACTGTTGATATTTGAAAGATTCCGGAACGTTTGCGCTTCTAAAACCGGAAAGTACTGATTGGCATTCTGCGCATTCAGCAAAGTCGTGGCATAAGAAGAATAGGATTTCGTTATCTCCGGCTCCGAGCTCATTTCTGTGTAGGCGCCCAGAATTTTAAAATCTACGTTGTGCCAGTCAAAAACATTCTGGAAGGTCAGATAAGCATTGACCTTTGGAAGCCAGTAGGTGTTTTTTGCGGATGTATTTGAGATATAGAAGGCATTACCCACATTAAACCCTGCGCCGAGGTCACTGCGGTAGCTGGAATAATCATATTTATAGTTTAAGATATAATCCTGGGATGTCCTTTGGTAGGAATAGGCTGTTTTTGTCAGGCTATTGTAAACGTCAGATTTTCTGTCATTCAGAATAAAATTCAGACTCAGAACACTTCTTCTGTCGCTTCCACCGAAAGAATAAGATCCTGAAAGATTGGAACTGTAGAGTTTATTTTCCTGGTTCCTCTCACTGTACAGACCGTTTGCAAAGCCATGTGTCGATGGTTTGTAGTAATCCGTATTCAGGAAGCTGTCGTTTTCGTAGGATTGGTTGACCGCCAGTTTAAAATTGGACCAGTTTCTTTCCAGTCCAAAGCTGAACTGTCTCCTCCTGTCACGGTAGTTGTATTTGTTTTCCTGATTTAATAAAAAGTAAGGATTGTCTGCAGACTGTCCGTATCTTCTCTGTAAACCATCTGCAAGAAGCGTATTCTGTGCATTTGAAAAAGAAATCGGCGTAAGCAGTGCATTTTGGTACACTCTGTTGAAAAGTCCGATTCTGTTGAAATTTACTGCTTTATTTTCATCATAATTTAACCCCAAGTTCACTGAAAAATTAAGAATTTTCGAGCTTAGTTTTGTTTTAAATGTATTGAGCATACTGTACTGATCCATAAAATACATCTGATCTTTCTGCTGCCCCAGATCTACAGACAGTCTGAGTTTTTCGTCGTAATATCCTTTGGTCAGGGAAGTATTCAGTCTCAACTGGTTATTGTAGCTGAAAACGGTTTTGAAAATATCGTTGTTGTAAGCTTTAGCGGGAGAAATTCCGCTGCCAACAGGGATTAGCCTTCCATTCCAGTCGTATTCATAAGGATGATGATCAAATCCCAGTGAAGAAATATCCGGTCCGAAACTGAACATCTCACCCGTTTCAGGCCCTTGCCATTCAAGCTGACCGTTTTGGGAGCGTCCCTGCACGTACCGGTTTTGAGTCCGTGGAACAGAATTCCTGATTTTAACGTCAAAAGAGGTTGTAAAACTTCCGCCAAAACCAAGAAATTTATCCGGTTGTTCTCTTAAATGGTAGGTGTTCTCAGTAATCTTTTTAATCTTTCTTACCTCAGAAAAATTATATATTGAAATGCCGGTTACATGTTCTTTGGAATTCTCCAGGCTGAACTCATCTTTTAATTCTTTGGTCACTAAACTGTCGTAGGCTCTGCTTCTGACATTCCGAACACTTGCTTTCTCAATCCGGCTTTCCAGAATGTCTTTAAGCTCATCAAGTCCATAAGCTACAAGTCTGCTTTTTCCATCATTCCAGAGCAGGGTATCTTTTTCTTTGGCAGCGATAATCGCAAAACCATTTCCATCGGTAAGTTCATATATTCCACTATTCTTATTATAAATCTTAAGAAAATTCTGGGGCTTATTTTTTTTATTTAAAAATATTCCTGAATAGTAAAGCTGGGAGTTTTGCGAAAACAAAAAGTTGGCTGCAAGAGGCAGCAGCACCAAATACATTTTCTTCATCGTTATTAATATTTCTAAAAATAGTGAAAAAAAAGAAATTTCCGGGGAAATTTCTTTTTCAACTAGTTAATTTTTGATCACCTTAAAGGTTTCCCACTGCGCTCCGGATCTTAATCTCAGCAAATAAATACTCTGGGGGTAAGCAGTAATGTCTATTGTGTTTTTACCTTCGTTCAGCTTCTCTTTCCGCATAATGATCTTTCCCGCCAGATCATAAACGAAGAGTTCGTCTATCGCATATCTGGACTTTATATTGATGATTCCTTTGGTAGGATTCGGGAAAATCACAGTTTTGGATTCCAGCTGGTTATTAACTTCTGTTTCAAGCTTTTTGTTCAGATGATCATTTGAAATTCCGTCGTTGCATTCCGGAAGTGTTGCCCGCTGAAGGATCAGTCTTAATAACAGCGCATTCAGCTTTTCTACTTCATAAGAATCAATGGTAGGTTTTATATGATCATTTCCTATTCCACTGTCGTTGGTCAGGAAAGTATAGGTTCCATTCGTCAGCAATGCAAAGGTTCTCATCAGATATTCCGTCTGCTTATCCGTATCGCTGGCCGCCAGAGGAATCACGGTAATTCCTTTTTTCGACGCAAGTTTTATGGTCTCATAAAGCTTATTGATATTCTCATCCGAGTGATGCGGGGGTGCATCAAGAATCAAAAACATGATTTTGGCTGAATTTTCGGTACTCCATTTCAGTTCATTAATGGAAACCTGCATGGCTTCTACCACTGCTTCAGGAGTATCTCCTCCTCCTCCGGCATTTTGTCTTTTAATAAAACTCACAAGTTCTTCGGCTTTATCGGAAAAGTCAAATTTGCGGGTCACGTATTCATCTCCCTGGTCTCTGTAAAAAACAGATCCGTATCGTACGGTAGTATTTTTAAGATTGCTTTCCACCTTTTTTAAAACATCGAGAAGCTCAGACTGCAGATACGAAATTTCATCTCCCATAGAACCTGTAGCATCCACTACAAATGCAAGATCAAGGTTTCGTTTTGTGACGCAGGCTTTATCCAGCATAATCAGGTTTTGTCCGTTTTTAAAATCCCTGATATTTGTGCTGATAATCTGTCCTGAACCGTCAGCCAAATAATACTTTCCGGAAACAGAATGACTGCCTTTCATGGGCTCGATCCATAATTCTGCATTTCCCAGGTTATTGGAAACCGCTTCCCAGATGATCTCTTTTTTATCGTTCAATAGTTTTACTTTTTCGCCGATTACTGGCTTTCTGTTTTTATTGACCAATTGTACAGAAACCCTTCTGTCAGGGAAGAAATTCCAGATATTCTTATATTCGTCAAGAGTCGGAACTGCGATATCTTTCCAGTAGTCCCATTTTGAGAAATCATTGACTTCTCCGGCGGTTAAAAGTCCTGCTTTCGGAAGATCGTTCTCTTCTTCTTTTATGCTTTCTTCTGTTTTTTTTGAGGCTTCTTCTTTCAGTTTTTCAATATCGGATTTTGACAGGCCCCGGGTAGTCACCAAAATTACTCCATTGGTGGCTTTGCTACCATACAAAGCTGTAGCTTCCAATCCCTTTAAGACTTTTATTTCTTTAATATTGCTGGGATCTAATGAATTCAGCACTTCTGATTCTTCGCCAAATACCACTCCATCTACTATAAATAATGCTTTACTGACGCTCATACTTTTAGCCCCTCTAATCATTATTTCCGAGTGTTTCCCCTTTCCTGACGAAACTGACACCCCGGCTACGCTGCCACTTAAAGAAGCTAATGCAGAAGGTCTTCCAGCACTCATTTCCGTGGAAGCGACCATAGTACTTGATGAAGTTACTGAACTCACCTTTTTTTTCAACCCCATTGAACCAGTCATTACGACTTCTTCTATCCTCGTTTCTCTTAAAGTATCTCTTTTTCCTTGTCCGGAATATTTATCTTCCTCTGGTCTTTCAGGAAGTTCGCAAGAAATGGTTCTTGGGTTGTCTAAACTTATGGGCGCAACGGGTTCATAAGCAAGTACGGGCTGCACAGGTTTTAGTTCTAATTCTTTTTCTATATTGGCTTTTACTGTACTGTCTATTGTCTGGATATTATTCTTTTCAGAGCGATTTTCTGTCCTGTTTTCTACGATTACAGGCTTCGGGTTTTCAGCCGTTCTATCTTTAGTGATAAAATAAAATGCCCCCAATCCAATGATTAAACTTGCCGCGATTCCATACGGAAACCACACAGGTAATATTCTCTTTTTCTCTTCTTTTTTATCTAATTTCTCTTCAACTTTGGCCCAGACTTTATCAAAACCCGGAAAAACCGTCGGTTCTTCTGAAAGCTTAGAAGCATCATTGAATTTTTTATCTATGTCGTGATTGTTTTCCATTGCCTAAAATTTAAATGTTCTGATTAACCAAAAGTTCCTGTAGTTTTTTCCTTGCAAAATTGAGCTGGGATTTGGAAGTCCCCTCGCTTATAGATAGCATGGAAGCAATTTCTTTATGCGGATATCCTTCAATCGCAAACAGATTGAATATCGCTCTGCAGCCTTCGGGAAGAAAGTTCAGCAGGCTCAGGATATCTTTCTCAAATGAGATACTTTCGGATAAGGTTCCGGATGTTTCTGCAAAATTGTCATCCATGGAAACAAACTGTGCTTTGGTAGCTCTCAATTTCTGAAGGCATTCATTAACCGCAATTTTTCTGGCCCATCCTTCGAAAGTGTCTACATTCTGGAGTTGGCTGATCTTCGTGAATATTTTGTAGAACGTATCGGCCAATACTTCTTCAATGTCTTCATCATTTTTCAGATAGCGTCTGCAGACTGAGTACAGCTTGCCCGCCATTTTCTCGTAAACCTTCCGCTGTGCACTGCGGCTGTTACGTTGGCATTCTATTAGTAATTCTCTTTCCATAGTCAGGCTTTATACTCTTATAGATGCATCAACTTTAAGATAGGTTGGAAACATTTTAAATCTTTTTTGTTAAAAGGGCAAAATACTGAATAAACTGATACACAAACAGGTTCGTTTGATTTCTTTTTTTTCAACTTTTTTCACTTTCAAATTTAACTTTTCCCTTTGTAACAAATCTTTAATAGGAACGACTATTCATATAAATAATCTTTTTATAGTAATGAAAAATACCAAAATTGCCTCATTACTTTTTGTTTTGTCTGCAGGAAGTATGATGTTTGCCCAAGATGACTTGATCAACAAATTAAAGAACAATCAATCACAAAATGCTAATTTTCAGTTCACCGCGTTAAAAGACGTAGGAGCTACTTCAGTAAAAAACCAGGGATCATCCGGAACCTGCTGGAGCTACTCCGGGAATTCTTTCCTTGAATCTGAAATGCAGAGAATGGGTAAAAAACCTGTAGATCTGGCTGAAATTTTTACGGCAAGAAATTCTTACCACGATAAAGCTAAATTATTTGTACTAAACGGCGGAGCGATCAGCTGGGGTGACGGAGGCGAATTGCACGATGTGATCAATATGTACAAAAAATATGGTGCGGTACCTCAGGATGTGTATACAGGATTACAATCCGGACAGACCCTTAATAACTTTAAGGAAATGCAGGGGAAATTAAAAACAGTTCTGGATAGCCTTGTTCAGGCAAGTTCAAAAGGAAAACTTTCGGATAACTGGATGGATTCAGTAGATTCAATTCTTGATGAATATCTTGGAAAAGTACCTGCTAATTTTACCTATGAAGGAAAGAATTACACCCCTAAAACATTCGCTAAAGAAGTAGTAGGAATCAATCCTGAAGATTATATAGAAATTTCTTCGTACAAAGATTACCCGTACTATCAGAAATTCGTAGTTCCGATTCCTGATAACTGGAGCCATGATTCTGACTGGAATGTTCCGATGAAAGATTTAACATCAATCATTGACAACGCCGTAAACAAAGGATATTCCGTAGGATGGGCTACAGACGTTTCTGAGCCTTATTTCTCATACAAAAACGGGGTAGCTTATGTTCCTGATGTGGATCTGAACGGGATCACTCCTGAAAACAAGCAAACGCTGTTTACTGAGCCTAAGAAAGATAAAACCATCACAGAAGATATGCGTCAGAAAGCGCTTAACAATCTTTCTACAACCGATGATCACGGTATGCACATCGTAGGATTGGCGAAAGACCAGACTGGAAAAGAATATTATATGGTTAAAAACTCATGGGGTGTAACCAATGATTTCGAGGGGTATCTTTATGTAACAAGACCTTATGTAGAGTACAAATCAACTGCGATCCTTATCCATAAGAATGCAGTTCCAAAAAGTATTCTTAAGCAGCTGAAGCCTACTAAAAATATTGGTTTATAATAAAAAATCACTGTTACCGTTCACTGCGGTAATTTTAGATATTTAAATCTGTTAAAACCGCGCTCCAAAATTTTTGGAGCGCGGTTTGTTTTTTTACAGTCATATTTTTTTTACAAATATTTCGCTATCTGGTGAAAATATTTTACTTTTAATCTTCAACAAATTATTACATATGAAAAATTTAAAGAAATTAGCCAAATCTGATTTAAAGAAAATTAATGGTGGAAGTGCACCAGACTGTCCGGCAGAAACAACACCATGTTATCATGGTCCTAAAAATGGTATTCCAAGCCATTGGACATGTGAGCCGGGGATAGGATGTCCTAAATAGTACACAAGTAAAAGAATCAACAAATTATCACGTATGAAAAATCTAAAGCAGTTAAAAAAATCAGATTTAAAGGAAATTTATGGCGGAAATGCACCGGAATGTCCGGAAGGAACTGTTGCGTGCCTTATACCACCTAAGAATGGATCTCCCGTGCGTTGGAGATGTGTTCCGGTTACCATGGAATGTCCTGATTAACATCAATTAAAAACCCGCTTCCAGAAGTTCTGAAAGCGGGTTTCTTTAAATAAATAGGTGAAAATTAAATATAAAATAAAGAAAATTTGTAGGTTTTGACCGTGAATAGTCAATGGTCAATTTTGCTACGCAAGTGAATGATGACCCCATTCTTTTCTATAAAATTAAAAATTGACAGCGAAGCGAATTCACAATTGACCATTCACCTCTTAATACAATTTCGCCATGCTTTCCGCTGAAAAGTCCAAAAGCTCTTCTGTATTTCCGGTTTTTATTTTTTGAGCCCATTGTGGATCCTGTAAAAGTGCACGTCCTACGGCTACAAGATCAAATTCCTGATTGTCCAGTCTTCTGATCAGTTCACTAAGGTCTGTCTTCTCTGTTCCCTGTCCTGCAAAAGAACTCATGACATCTCCTTTCAATCCTACAGAACCTACAGTGATTGTTGGCTGTCCTGTAATTTTTTTAGCCCAACCTGCAAAATTTAAGTCAGAACCTTCAAATTCCGGTTCCCAGAAACGACGCTGTGAACAATGGAAAATATCCACTCCGGCTTCTTTTAACGGCAATAACCATTCTTCCATTTCAGTTGGATTAGCGGTCAATCTGCTGCTGTAATCCTGCTGCTTCCACTGTGAAAGACGAAGAATAATCGTAAAATCCTCTCCTACTGCAGCTCTGATGGCTTTAACCACATCCACTGCGAAACGGTTTCTTTCTTTGATGGTTTTTCCACCGTATTCATCGGTTCTGGTATTGGTTACTTCCCAAAAAAACTGATCGATAAGGTAACCATGTGCTCCATGAATTTCAAGGCAGTCGAAACCAAGATCTTTTGCAGATTTTGCAGAAGCTGCGAACTGGGCGATCGTATCCTGAATATCTTCCAAAGTCATGGTAGAAGCTTTCTCCATGGGGGCCAGCGGGTAGTCTTCAGACGATCTGGTATCTCCTACATGCCAGATCTGAGGTCCCATTTTTCCACCATTCTGATGAACGGCATTGATCACGTTTTTCCAGCCTGCCAATGCTTCATTTCCGTAAAAATCCGGGATGTTCTGCATGTTTTTAGAGGCTGTTCTGTTGATCACGGTTCCTTCAGAAAGAATCAATCCAACGTCGGAAGCGGCTCTTCTTGCATAATATTCTGCGATATTTTGGGTTGGAACTCCATTATCAGATTGCGCTCTCGTCATAGGAGCCATTACAATTCTATTTTTAAGTTCCAGATTTTTGTAAACAAAAGGTTTAAATAATGATTCTGTGCTCATTTTTAAATGGGTATTTTATAATTGTTACACAAAGTAACTAATAATAGTTCATATTTGTATCTCTTGTCAGAAAAAAGTGGTAACTTCGCAGTAACTTACATTAGTAACTTAAAAGTAACAGATGAAAAAGAACGAATTAATGCAATACAGCTGTCCTTTAGGTAAGGCTATGTCTGCCTTGGGAAGTAAGTGGAAACCGATCATTGTTTTGGTGATTAAAGACCGTAAACTTCGATTTGGAGAACTTGCCGTGCGAATTAATGTTATTTCCAGAAAAGTTCTTACTGACCAGTTAAGAGAAATGCAAACGGATGGCTTGATCATCCGCGAAGAGTTTAAAGAACTTCCTCCAAGGGTTGAATATTCGTTGACAGAAAAAGGGTTGGCCTTATTACCGATTTTATATTTGCTGGAAGAGTGGGAAGCGAAGTTTGATAATAAGGACGTGCAGTATGATAAGGATTGTAATGTTCTTGATAGTAAAATAAAAGGAACCCTTCAAGTTTAATTAATTATCATAGAATTTATAAAATTTGTTCATCTTTTACAAGATTTAAAAAATCATATTTACTAAGATTTGTTTCAAATATCTTTAAATGAAATTTATGTTCTCTACTTAATTCATGAAAAATATCTATAGCTTTTTCATAGTTACACCTGAACGCTTCATTTGATTTTTTTAGTTCTTTTCCTCGGTAGTAATGCAATCCATATTCACGATATTTTTCAAGTTTAATTTGAATTTGTCTTTCCCTAAGACCCATTTCGTCGACTTTAATGGCTGCTAAAATCTTCCAATCTGCATGAAAGCCATATCCTTTATTTTCATTTAAATATTTTTCTCTTTTCTCATAATTAGTTGTCGCTCCAATTTTAATTTTCCCCCCCCATAAAGTTCCTGCAATATAAATATAACCTTCCTCATGTTCTCTCATTTGAAAACTAATTCTTGCAGAATTACACATAACACACTGCCCTTTACTATTTTTTATTGTGTGGCTTGAGTTTTTATTGCAAGGGAATGCATTGTAGGCAAATTTTTTATTATTATTTTCCATCCATAATTTTGCATACTTGGTCATTTTGCTTCCATTTAAATCAGCACAAATATCAAAATCAATTTTATTTCTAGTTAAAAATTCTATTTCAATTTCATTCATCGATTGTAATTATACAATATTCTAAATTAAATTTACAAATTTGTGACAATCCATTTAGATTTATTTCATTAAAAAAACCGCTTCCCAAAAAGAAAGCGGTTTCATTTTTATCTAAAATCCCAATTAGAATATCGCAGGATATTTCTGAGGGTTTGTTTCATTGAACATGGCGTAGATTCTTTCTACCATATCATCTGAAGATGGCTTGCTGAAATAATCTCCGTCACTTGCATAAGCAGGTCTGTGATCGTTGGCTGCAATCGTCAACGGATCTGAATCCAGGTATCTGAATGCCTTCTGCTTCTCAAGGATCTGCTGAAGAATAAACGCTGAAGTACCTCCTTCCACATCTTCGTCAATTACGACCAATCTGTTGGTTCTCTTCACGCTTTCCGCAATTTCGTTTGTTAAATCGAATGGAATTAAAGACTGAACGTCAATAACTTCTGCAGAGATACCTAATTTTTCCAATTCTTCTGCTGCATCCATTACAATTCTCCATGTAGAACCGTAAGTCACTAAAGTAACATCTTTTCCTTCTTTCGTTACTTCAATTTTTCCGACAGGAACAGTGAATTCACCTAAGTTATCAGGCTGCTTTTCTTTTAATCTGTATCCGTTCAGACATTCAACAATCACCGCTGGATCGTCACTTTGAAGCATGGTGTTGTAGAAACCGGCAGCTTTAGTCAGGTTTCTTGGTACCAATACCAGAATACCTTTAGAAAGGTTCAGAATTCCCGCCATCGGAGAACCTGAATGCCATACACCTTCCAGTCTGTGACCTCTTGTTCTGATGATTACAGGCGCTTTCTGACCGCCTTTTGTTCTGTATTGAACCGTTGCTAAGTCATCACTCATTCCCTGTAAACAGTATAAAATATAATCTAAGTACTGGATCTCAGCGATAGGTCTCAAACCTCTCATTGCCATACCAATACCCTGACCAAGAATGGTAGCTTCACGGATTCCGGTATCTGCTACACGTACTTCACCATATTTTTCCTGCATTCCTTCAAGTCCCTGGTTTACGTCACCGATATTTCCGGCGTCTTCACCAAATACTAAAGTTTCAGGATATTTTTCGAAAATTTTATCGAAATTATTTCTTACCACTACTCTTCCGTCTACTTCTTCAGAATTTTCTGAGAAAACAGGAGCGATCTCTTTTACGTTTTCAGCTTTCCACTGAGACTGAGAATATAAGTGGGAAGAATAGTTGTCTTTTTCTATTTCAAAAACTTCATTGTATTTCTGCATCAATTGGGTTCTTTCCGCAGAATTCGTTCCTCTTGTTGCCAATAAAGCTTTTCTTATCAGATGGAAAACATCTTTTTTGGCTTTAGAAACCAATTTATTGAACTGCCCGATATAACTTTCAATTTCAGCATTCTGACCTTTAAGGTTTTCCACTAGCGGAAGAACAGACTGAATCAAATCCGTAATGGTCTTCTGGTAGTTCTCCCAGGCATTTTTCTGCCCTGCTTTTACTATTTTTTTAGCTTCTTCATCAATGGCATCCAATTCTTCAACAGAAGCGATAATTTCTTCTTTTCCTTCAATTTCGATTGAATAATTTAAAACCCATTCTCTGAATTTCACTAATCCATCAAACTGAGATTCCCATGACAGACGCTCTTCATTTTTATATCGTTCGTGAGATCCTGAAGTAGAGTGACCCTGAGGCTGTGTCACTTCAATCACATGAACCACTACAGGAACACTTTCCATTCTTGCAAACTGCTCTGCTCTTGCATAAGCATCCAATAATGCAGGATAATCCCATGCTTTCACCTGAATGATCTCACATCCCTGGTTTTCGCCTTCTTTTCTTTGGAAACCGCTTAACATTTCTGCAATGTCAGCTTTTGCTCTCTGATTTTTGGTAGGAACTGAAATTCCATATCCGTCATCCCAGATAGAAACGATCATAGGAACCTGAAGCGCACAGGCAGCATTCAATGTTTCCCAGAAATGTCCTTCTGCTGTGGACGCATCCCCAATGGTTCCGAAAGCAATTTCATTACCTTCATTAGAGAACTTTTCAGAACCGTCGAATGTTACACTTTTATACACTTTAGAAGCCTGAGCCAATCCTAATAATCTAGGCATCTGTCCAGCGGTAGGAGAAATATCTGAAGAAATATTTTTCTGTGCCATAAGATTTTTCCAGCTTCCGTCTTCATTTAAACTTCTTGTCGCGAAGTGTCCGTTCATCTGTCTTCCTGCGGATGCCGGTTCTCTTTCCACGCTTGTATCTGCATAAAGCTGCGCGAAAAAGCTTTCAACCGTTAAAGCATCTGCTGCTAATGCAAAAGTCTGATCCCTGTAATATCCTGAACGGAAGTCTCCATTTCTGAAAACTTTCGCCATCGCAAGCTGAGGAAGTTCTTTACCGTCCCCAAAAATTCCGAATTTAGCTTTTCCTGTAAGCACTTCTCTTCTTCCAAGATAAGACATCTCGCGCGATATCCTTCCTAACCTGTAATCCTCAAGTATCTGATTTTTAAAATCCTGGAAAGAAATTTGCTGTGTTTCAATATAGGTTGTCTGCATAGCTAGATATAAAAGTTTTTATTCTTCAAGTATGCCGCTAATATACAATTTTTAAATTAATTTTAATTTTCAATAATCTTTTTTAAAAATTTGATAATAAAAAAATAGTGTTTTATATTGTAAAAAATTGTAAATGATGGAAAAAAAATCGCCTCATATCCTTAATGCATCGAGCAACCTTTTAGGTTTTTCCCTGATTATCATTACTTCCCTTAAAATCACTAAAATCAGTAATCATACCCATCTGGATGAATTTGCCAGCCTGGCATGTCTCCTTTTTGCATGCAGCTGTTTTTTTTCCTTTCTTGCGATCCGTACTAAAAATGAAAAGCGGGAAACGAGGTATGAGACTATTGCGGATTATTTATTTTTAACTGCTTTATTTTGTATAGTTCTAGCTGTTATAATTGTAACTGTTAAAATAATTTAAATTCGATTTAGGTATTTCAACAAAATATTAAACGACTGATTTTAAAATGGCTATAAAAATTTTTGATCCCACTGCAATGATCGTTGAAACAGAAAACGGATAAATTATTGCATCCAAAATAAATGAAAAAAGCTGGATTGCCGGTAACAATTTTAGCTGGAAACTTGACCTTTTAAAAAAAATATTAATTAATAAAGATGATTTTCTATGCTTTGGAAGGTTTAGTTTATTTGCTACCTATTTTTTAAGCATTAAGCTACATTTAAATAAGATACACTTCAAAAACTTCGGATTAAACTATTATTGTTTCAAAAAATAAACACATAAACTTAAATATATTTATAATTTTAACTAAAAATAACAAATTAAAACAAGTTTAAGGTAAAATAATTATTAATTACTCATAATTAAATTTTATTCTATAGATTTAACACTGAAAAATCACCAAATGTTGAATTAAAATAAAATTATTATGAAAAAAGTTATTTCTGTTGTGCTTATTTTTATAATTTCCACAACTTTATCATCACAGATCGGGATCCATACCAACAATCCCCAAACAAGTTTCCATGTAGACAGCGCCAAAGATAATGTTGAATCCGGTAAACCGACATTAACCCAACAATCCAATGATGTTGTACTTACTTCTTCTGGTAATATGGGATTAGGAACTTTGGACCCAACAGATAAGCTTGACATTTTTTCCGGCAATATCCGCATCAGGGAAATCAATGACAAAATAGGAACCACCAATGTGGACAGAGTGGTGGTTGCAGATCAGGATGGAATATTAAAAACTATCGGATTCGGGGCATACACTCTGTTTCATTCCAGATTAGCAAGTGACCAAACCATTGTAAACAATGTACTCTCGACCCTTGTATTTGCAAACCCTCTGGCTACTTCATCACTGTACACTTACAATACAGCTAACGGAATTCTGACATTTAATCAGCCTGGAAACTATTTGGTTACGTTACAGGCTAGTTTTGCCAACATAGATGAAGGAGAACAATTGGTTTTAGGGATCCGTCCGTTTCCTGATGCCAATTATTTAGGAAGAGGAAGTCACTATGTAGGTTATACTACTCCTGTATTAACTGCTGGTAGCAGGCTCGGTGAATTGATGAGCTATACCACGATGATTGTTGTACCTACCGGTGGATATCAAATTCGTTTTACAGCAGCGGCTTTAGGAGCTACCAGTATCATCCTGTCGGAAGAAATAGGGCCTACAGGACGTGGAAATGTCACCAATGTTACGATACAAAAAATATAAGCATTCGTATACAAAAAAATCTGAGTGCTTCAGGCATTCAGATTTTCTATTTATGGTTTTTAATCTTAAAATTTTCGTTCAATCACGTAATCAAGCATACTTTGAAGTGATTTTTTGGCTTCGGAGTCCGGAAATTCATTGAGAATATCTTTAGCCTTCTGCTGGAAGTCTTTCATCACTTTAATTGCATAATCCATGCCTCCGGAATTTTTAACAAAATCTATCAGTTCCTTAACGCGTTTCGGATCGTTATTGTAACGTTTGATGGTGTTGAAGTAATATTTACGCTCTTTTTCACTGGCTACTTTTAAAGTATGAATCAGAGGAAGGGTCATTTTCTGCTCCTTAATATCAATTCCTACAGGTTTTCCGATGACATTGGAACTTAAATAGTCGAAAAGGTCATCCTTGATCTGGAAGGCCATTCCCGTATAGGTTCCGAAGTTCATCATTTTTTTGGCAAGCGCTTCATCAGCATTATTGGAAAGAACGCCTATCTCGCAGCAAGCCGCAATCAGTGTCGCTGTTTTCTGACGGATAATTTCGTAGTAAACATCTTCCGTAATATCCAGTTTTCTGGCCTTTTCAAGCTGCAAAAGTTCTCCTTCGGACATTTCACGGATCGTTCTTGAGATCACACCCAAAAGATCGTAATCTTTATGGTCTGTAGAAAGTAATACTGATTTTGACAAAAGATAATCGCCTACCAATACAGCAATTTTATTTTTCCACAAAGCGTTAATTGAAAAGAAATTACGACGTTTGAAACTTTCATCTACTACATCGTCGTGTACCAGCGTTGCGGTATGAATCAGCTCAATCATGGAAGCTCCGCGGTACGTTTTTTCATTAACTTCCCCTATCAGTTTTGCGCAGAGAAATACGAACATCGGACGCATCTGCTTACCTTTGGTTGTAACAATAAAACGGGTTACTTTATCCAACAAAGGCACTTTACTCTGCATCGATTCATAAAACTTCTGCTCGAAAAGTTTCATTTCCTCATTGATCGGTCGTTTGATTTCTTCTACGATGTTAGCCAAAATCTGTGAATAAAAGGTATGTAATTATTAATTATGACAAAGATAATTTTTTTCACGCAATTTTAAGACAAAATTAATCTTTGAGTGATTCTTTTGGAATAAAATACAACGCCGGCTGTGCACTTCCCAATCCCGATCTGAATTTTTCCCCTGAAATATAGAGGCCAGTCTCATTAACTGCAATTCCCTCGATCTGCCCTACTGCCAAAGCACTTCCCAGATAATAATGTTTCGGAGTTTCTTTAAAAAAGATCCCGGGTTCTGTTTCTGTAAACACATTCAGAAAGACCTCTGTTCTCTTGGTGTAGCCTACCACATACAGCTTCTTTTCAAAATACGCGGCATCCGTAACTACAAAATTCGTTTTATAAGATTCTATTTTCTCCGCTTTTTGCTTTTCAACTACCGTTGGATCAATGATATAATGAGACGTTGATTTTGATTTCCATTCTTTGGTAAACAGATGAATTTTTCCATTGAGATAAATCATCGCTTCGGCATCAAAGTCATTATTGGTGTATTGTGGAATGAATTCCGTCTGTTCCGGATAATAAAAAGATATTTTTGAGATAGAATCATTCTTTGCTTCATTATTTCCAAAAGGAAGTTTATAGATTTCCAGATCTCTCCTTGTTCCTCCATTATTTCCAAAATCTCCGATGTAGAAGTTCTTTCCATCATTGGTTAAAGCTTCCCAGTCTTTATTTTTAGCATTGATGGTCAAAGTATTTTTAATATTTCCGGAAGTTTCATCCAGTTCAAAAAGTTCCGGAGCATTGCCACTGTCATTGAAGGTATACAAATTACCATTCAACATACTCAGTCCTGAAGTTTCCTGAATCTTATCATCCAAATAACCGATCCTGAATTTTCTTATTTTCAATGACTCCGTCTTTTGTGAGAATGACGATTGAAAAATAATAACGGCAGCAAGAAGAATGAGTTTTTTCATAGAGCAAAAATAAGGGTTTAGAAGGAATTGAAAAAGATTGGACGTGTTTTGTTTTTTTGAACCATCCTGTCCATATTTTTAACCACAGATTGCACAAATTTTCACAGATGTTTATATATAAAAATCTTTGATTTTTTCAAAAACTTAAGTGTGCTTTATTTGTGTAATATATTTACCTTATAAAAACTTAAGTGTTAAAACTTTTGCATCTTTTGTGGTTAAATAAAATCAGAATTATCAACCTAGGTCATGCAGATTTCATTTTTTGTTTTTGCTCCTGTCTTTTGGCCAGCTTTTTTACATAATCTTTCTGATACTGCCTTACCGTTTTTCCGGTTCCATCATGTCTCCAGCCCGGAGAATTGAAAATATAATTCATCCTGTCCGAAAATTTCAGTCCAGGCTGCTTGATATCCTTCCAGATTTTTCTCCATTCGTACAGAAGAACGGTATCTGGTTTATTGTCCGGCATTTTTGGATATATTCCGTATTTGACGGGTACATTCGGATCTTCTTTTTCAAAGGTTCCAAATATTTTATCCCAGATAATCAGGCACATTCCCATATTTCTGTCCAGATACTTGATATTGCAGGCGTGATGTACCCTGTGATGGGAAGGAGTCACGAGAATGTATTCCAGAATGCCCATTGTCTTTACCGTCTGAGTATGCACCCATGTTCCGTACACCTGCCCTATCGCGTAAACGACCATAATATGCCATGGATTGAAGCCTAAAAAAGCAAGCGGAGAAAAATAAAGATATCTGTATAGCGGTTGAAGTACAGGACTTCTAAAACCTGTGGTTAAGTTGAAATATTCCGAATTGTGATGGGTAATATGAACCGCCCAGAACGCCCTGGAATGATGATCTACATAATGTAATACGTAATAGGCAAAGTCTGTAATGACAAAGCAGATGAGCCAATACCAAACCGTGAAATCCCAGGTAAAAAGCCGATGGTTGTAGAAGAAAAACATCACTCCCATGGCAAAAGCCTTCATGATCAGATCCAGACCGAAGTTCATCAGAGCAAGATAAACGCTTGTGGCAACATCTTTTCCATTGTACAACTTAGCTTCAGAAATATGGCTGTAGATCATTTCCGCCAAAATAACGGCAGCATGAAACGGAATAGCCCATGCGTAAACGTTTTCCAGCCCGTCCTCGCTCATAAAGAAGTCCATAATAAACTTTTTTGCTTTATGTAAAGGTAGGGTTTTAGGAAATTTTTAAGAAAAGTTTTGAATTTTTTAAGGAAATTTTAATCAGTTGCTTTATTCGCAAGCTGCCCACAAGCTGCATCGATGTCTCCACCGCGGCTTTTTCTGATCATCACTGTAATCCCGGCGTTTTCAAGCTGACGTACATAATTGTCTTCCGCCTGCTTATTACACTGGTCATATTTTCCGTCCCCGATAGGATTATACTGGATCAGATTCACTTTGGAAGGAACCTGTTTGCAGTATCTGATTAAAGCTTTGATATCTTCATCACCATCATTGATTCCTTTCCATACACAATATTCAAAAGTAATCACGGAACCGGTTTTCTGATACCAGTACTGAAGGGCTTCCATAATATCCGTCAACGGGAATTTATCAGAGAAAGGCATGATCTCGTTACGTTTGGACTCGATCGCAGAGTGAAGTGAAAGTGCCAGTTTTACACGGAGCTCGTCGTCAGCCAGCATTTTGATCATCTTCGGAAGTCCGGATGTAGAAACGGTAATTCTTCTGGGCGACATTCCCAAACCTTCCGGCTGGGTAATTTTTCTGATGGCTTCCACTACATTTTTGTAATTCATCATCGGCTCTCCCATTCCCATAAAAACGATATTGGAAAGCGGTCTGTTAAAATACATTTTGCTTTGGCTGTCGATCAGGGCTACCTGGTCTACGATTTCGGCTACTTCAAGATTTCTCATTCTTTTGAGTCTTGCAGTTGCACAAAATTCGCAGTTTAATGAACATCCCACCTGTGAAGATACGCAGGCTGTAGTTCTTGTTTCTGTAGGAATAAGGACAGATTCTACCAACAGTCCGTCGTGAAGTTTCACACCGTTTTTGATGGTTCCGTCCGTACTTTTCTGAAGCTGATCCACAGAAACGGGATTGATGGTATACTCTTCGGCAATTCTTTCGCGGAGAGATTTCGAAAGATTCGTCATTTCATCAATCGAATGGAGATTTTTACTCCATAACCAGTCATAAACCTGCTTCGCACGAAACGGTTTTTCCCCTAAAGTCAAAAAATAGTCTTTAAGCTGGTCTAGTGATAAAACTCGGATATCTTTCATTATAGATGGTAGGTTGCAGATCTTAGGTTGCAGGTTGCAGATAATTAATACCTGCAACCTGTTACCTATTATCTTTTTTATAGGATTAACATTGCGTCACCGTAAGAATAGAATTTGTACTGTTCTTTTACGGCTTCTTCATAAGCATGCATGATAAATTCTCTACCTGCAAATGCAGCGATCATCATCAGTAATGTAGATTTCGGTGTGTGGAAGTTCGTGATCATTGAATTCGCTACTCCAAAATCGTGAGGCGGATAAATGAACTTGTTCGTCCAACCGTTGAATGCAGAGATCTTCCTGTTTGAAGAAACAGAAGTTTCCAATGCTCTCATCGTTGTAGTACCTACGGCGCAAACTCTTCTGTGAGCATCTACCGCTTTATTGATGATATCAGCATTTTTTTCATCGATGATCACTTCTTCAGACTCCATTTTGTGCTTGGAAAGATCTTCCACCTCAATTGGGTTGAAAGTTCCTAAACCAACGTGAAGCGTAACTTCAGCAAAATCGATTCCTTTGATCTCTAATTTCTTCATTAAGTGTCTAGAGAAGTGAAGACCTGCTGTAGGTGCAGCTACCGCTCCTTCAATTTTTGCGTAGATCGTCTGATATCTTTCTGCATCTTCCGGCTCTACTGCTCTTTTGATATATTTTGGAAGTGGAGTTTCTCCTAATTCCTTCAGTTTTGTTCTGAATTCGTCATAAGAACCGTCAAATAAAAATCTTAGTGTTCTTCCTCTTGAAGTCGTGTTATCGATAACTTCAGCTACCAAAGACTCGTCTTCAGTGAAGAATAATTTGTTACCGATTCTGATTTTTCTTGCAGGATCTACAAGAACGTCCCATACTCTGGTCTCTTTATCAAGTTCTCTTAAAAGGAAAACTTCAATTTTAGCACCTGTTTTTTCTTTATTTCCGTAAAGACGTGCAGGGAAAACCTTCGTATTGTTGAAAATGAATAGATCTTTCTCATCGAAATAATCCACAACATCTTTAAACAGTTTATGTTCAATGGTTTCTGTTTTTCTGTTAAGAACCATTAATCTAGCTTCGTCTCTGTGTTCAGATGGGTGTTCTGCCAATAATTCCTCAGGAAGATCAAAATTAAAATCTGATGTTTTCATTTTTTTAAATTACGGTTTAAAAATTATAAAAATTACTAGTGTAATTTTCGGAGTGCAAATATACGACATTGAACACCCCTTTGTCAAGTATTATTTAAAATCAAATTTAAAACCGTGATTCTACGGTGATTTATGAAGGAAAAAAAGATTATTTTTGGAAATATTTAAAAAATTTTTACACTTATGAGCAAATATTCATTGGAAGCTTTCGTCAACGAAACTAAAGAAGATCCACAACAAAGAGATTATTTTGAGCTTGAAACTCCACATCTTTTGGAAATCAACCTTAATAATCAGGCCGTATGGACGAAAAGAGGAAGTATGGTAGGCTATGTAGGAGGCATCAACTTCGAGAGACAGGGAATGCTGGCAGGAGGTATTGGTAACCTTTTAAAGAAAGCGATCAGCGGTGAAGGAGCAAAGCTGATGAAAGCAGAAGGAACCGGCAAACTGTATGTGGCTGATTCCGGTAAGAAAGTACGTATCCTTTATCTGAACAATGAAGCAGTATGTGTCAACGGAAATGATGTATTGGCACATGAGCAAAGTGTAAAAAGCGATATTACCATGCTAAAAAGCGTTGCAGGCATGATGGCTGGCGGTCTTTTTCAGGTAAAACTTTCCGGAACGGGGCACATTGCCATAACGACACACGGCGAACCATTAACGCTGATGGTCACTCCCGACAATCCGGTGTTCACAGATCCTAATGCTACAGTAGCCTGGTCAGGAAACCTAAGCCCGGATCTTAAAACGAATGTTTCATTCAAGAGTTTAATCGGAAGAGGAAGCGGTGAAGAATTCCAGATGAAGTTCTCAGGAAGCGGATGGGTGCTTATTCAACCTTACGAAGAAGTATATTTCACAGAAAAATAATACATAGAAACAGATGATTGTAAAACGGCTGCTCTTCCTATCGGGGGCAGCCGTTTTTTTATTTCCCCACAAAACCCGAAACCCGCATCCCGTACCTCCAAACTCTAAAACTCTCCTACTCTCAAACCCCGCACTCATACCCTCCACCTCGCAACTTTTTAATATATTTAAGAAAAAATTTCGATGGACAACACCTCTTCACGCAGAAATTTCATTAAAACTGCAGCCATGGCAAGCTTTGGTGCATTGGTTTTACCCAATTCCCTGTTTGCCTATTCCAGTGATTTTAAATCAGATAAAAAAGTACGGGTCGGTTTTATCGGTGTAGGACTCCGCGGACAGGAACATGTAAAACTACTGGCAAAGCGTAATGACGTGGAGATTGTGGCTTTTGCAGACCCGGATAAAAGAATGCTGGCTGCGTCTCAGAAAATACTGAAAGACAATAATAAATCTGCCGCTCAGGAATTTTCAAACGGGGATTATGATTACCGGAATCTTTTAAAATTAAAAACGATAGATGCCGTGGTGATCGCTACTCCATGGGAATGGCATCTTCCTCAGGGCACAGAAGCTATGCGTGCGAAAAAGATCGTAGGTATGGAAGTTTCGGGAGCTATAAAACTGCAGGACTGCTGGGAATTTGTGAAAGTATATGAGGAAACCAAAGTCCCTATTTTCATGATGGAGAATGTCTGTTACCGCAGAGATATCATGGCTGTTCTGAATATGGTCCGTAAAGGAATGTTCGGAGAACTGGTTCATGGAAGAGGCGGTTATCAGCATGATTTAAGAGGTGTCCTTTTCAATGATGGGGTTACCCCGTATAATTCGGGTGCTGAATTTGGAGAAAAAGGATTCAGTGAGGCGCATTGGAGAACGGAGCATTATGTAAAACGCAACGGTGAGCTTTATCCTACGCATGGATTGGGCCCGGTAGCTGTGATGATGGATATCAACCGTGGAAACCGTCTGACGAGGCTTTCCTCATTCTCTTCAAAATCTGTGGGACTGCATAAATATATTGTGGAACATGCTAAAGGCGGAGAAAATCATCCTAACGCGAAAGTAAAGTTCAATCAGGGAGATATTGTAACCACACAGATTGCCTGTGCCAATGGTGAAACGATTCTTTTAACCCATGATACAAGTTTACAACGTCCTTATGATCTTGGATTCAGGGTACAGGGAACGGAAGGTCTGTGGCAGGATTTCGGCTGGGGAGATTTCAATCAGGGACATATTTATTTTGAAAAAACAATGAATCACACTCACCGGTGGGAAAATACGGAAAAGTGGATGAAAGACTATGACCATCCTATCTGGAAGAAATTTGAAAGTACAGCGGCGGGTGCAGGCCACGGCGGAATGGATTTCTTTGTCATGAATACCTTCATCGAATGTATCAAGCGAAATATAGAGTTCCCGATGGATGTGTATGATCTTGCCTTGTGGTATTCTATCACTCCATTAAGTGAAGAATCTATTGCTAAAGGCGGTCAGGCTGTAGATATCCCTGATTTCACGAACGGACAATGGAAAACCCGTAAACCTGTATTTGGAATGACGGATGAATTCTAAAAAAACATTACTCATATTAGCAGGAGGTCTGGGAAGCCGCTACAAAGGACTGAAACAGATAGACGGAATTCTGGATAACGGTTCCCCGATTCTGGAATACTCCATTTATGATGCACTGGAAGCGGGTTTCAATAAGGTTGTTATTATTGTGAACAGCCTGATCCCTCAAAGCTATATGGAAAGATTAAATACCCTTTCCAAAGAAAACAATTTTGAACTTCACTGGGTATATCAGGAAAAAGAAAGTTTTCTGCCAAAGAATTACGACTTCTCAGAGCGGGAGAAACCATGGGGAACCGGTCATGCTGTCCTTTGTGCTAAAAATGCTGTACATGAACCTTTTGTCATGATCAATGCTGATGATTTCTATGGAAAAGAAGCATATCAGCTGGCTTCTGAAGAAATTGATCTTCACATTTCAGGGTCACAGTTTGGAATGGCTGCCTATCCCGTGGGGTCTACTTTGAGTGGAAACGGAAATGTTGCCCGGGGAATATGTACCTTAGATGCAGAAAATTATCTGATAAAAGTAGAAGAACAGACTTTGATCCGTAGAAAAGGAGATTCAATTTTTTATACCGGGAATGGAAATGATATTGAACTGACATCCGATGCGTTGGTATCTATGAATTTCTTTATTTTTCATCCGAATGTTTTCGATGCACTTGAAGTATATTTTAATGAATTTTTGCAATTGGAGCCGTCGCCATCTCAGGAGTTTTATATTCCTTCTGCCGTGCAGAGAATGATTGACGAGAAGAAGGCAAAGGTGTTGGTAAAAGCCTCTCCTTCGCAATGGATGGGTGTTACCTATGCAGATGATAAAAGCAATATAAAAGATTTCCTGACATCAGAGATCAAAAAAAACAGATATCCCGAGGATCTATGGAATTAAAACAGATTGTTACCGGATTTACCGGAACTGAAAATTGCACTATCACTCCTATTACCAACGGGCTGATCAATACGACCTATCTGGTGGAGGATTATGATAATGATGAAAAATTTATCCTTCAAAAGATCAATACTCAGGTTTTTCCGTTTCCGGAGATTATTACCCATAATCATATCCTGATCAACAGACTGCTGGAGGATGGAAACTATCCACTGGAGCTGGTAAAACCTAAGGAAACTTTATCGGGAAGTTTCATTATTAAAGATGAAAACGGAGAATCCTGGAGAATGCTCAGCTTTATTGAGGATACAAAGACTTTCTTTAAAATCCCTGATATAAAAACAGCCTATGAATCGGCAAAAGCTGTTGGATCTTTTTTGAATACGGTCAATCCGGAATATCTCCCCTACATTCAGGCCCCGATTCCTGATTTTATTAATTTTGAAAAAAGAATTTTAGATTATCAGGCTTCTTTACAGCATGCAAATCCAGATCTGCTAGACAATGCCGAGCCTGAAATTGAAATAATGAACGATCTTCTTTTCCTTCCAGAAAAATGGATTGAGATGGAAAAGGAAGGTCTTCTGCCTAAAAGAATTATTCATGGAGATCCCAACGTCAGAAATATTCTTTTTGACCAAACCTCAAGGCCTCTTGCTGTGATCGATCTGGATACCGTAACTATTTCTACGATTCTCTATGACTTTGGTGACATGGCAAGATCCTACACCAATACTTTGGATGAGGACAATGGAAATGCTGACAATAATTTCAACCCCCAGATTTACAGAACTGTAAAAGATGGATTTTTGTTATCATTAAAGAAAAAACTGACTTTTGAGGAACTTGAAAATCTTGATTATGCGGCACAGACTGTGATTTATATTCAGGCCATTCGTTTTCTGACTGATTATCTGAATGGAAGCACTTATTACTCGACGAAGTATGCTGAGCACAATCTGGACAGGACAAGGAATCAATTGCAGTTGCTGAAGGGTTTGAGAAAGTATTTGCGTGTTGATTAGATTTTTTTTAACACAAATAACACAAATGTTTTCACCAATGACACAATACCGTCATTGTGAGGAAAGTAACGACGAAGCAATCTCAATTTAAGGGGAGTTTTAATGCGAGAAAAGCAATAAAATTCTTTCTTGAGATTGCTTCGCTACGCTCGCAATGACTGGGAAAGTTTCGGGGCGGGAGCTTTGCTCCCCGCCCCGAAACTCACACTTAAGTTTTTGAAAATTTCTGATTTTCCACTGATGTGAATTTATTATTTTCAAGATCATTAACTTTTTAAACTTAAATGACTTAAAGTTTTTAAAAAAATAGCAACATGTTTTGTTACTCTTGTGGTTGATATTTTTTCACCACAGATTACACGAATTTTCACAGATGTTTGAGGATGTTATCCCGTATAAAAATCTATGATTTTTATAATCTTAAGTGTACTTCTGTACAGTTCGCATTTAAACTTCGAATAAACTAAAGTGTTAGAAAACTTTTGTAGTTTTTGTGGTTAAAAACCCTACATCAGGAACTCCATAATCTCCCTCCATTCTTCTAATTTAACATCAAAAGATACGGTATGAAGAGGACTTGTAGAAGGAAGCTGAACAATTGGTAACCTGTAATTTTTGCCTAAAAGTTTCAGCAGATTTTTGTACGACTTTCCTCCATTACAGAAAACAGCTTTGATGTTGGGATGCTCATTCAGAAGTTCGGCGATCTGATTAGCTTCTTCATTTTTGATTTCAGAATCCAGGCTTCCTTTTCTTTCGCAGGAATCGATGACGTCCCAGACTGCTATGTGATGTTTCTTTAAAATATTTAGACGCTGAGTATAATCATCGGTAAATTCTTCCTTGAACAAATGAAAAATAATCGTCCAGAATTTATTTTGTGGATGAGCGTAATACTGCTGTTTCTCCAAAGATTTGACGCCGGGAATTGAACCTAAAATTATAATTTCAGATTGAGCATCAATTAACGGCGGAAACGAGGAAATTCTGTTTTTCATACTCAAATATATAAAATTTGGAGGCAAGCGGGAAAGATTTTAGATTCGAGATTTCAGATTTCAGACACGAGACAAGAGACTTTAAGATTAAGACAGAGGTAAAGGCTGAGATTGAGAAACGTCAATGATCAATTTTGCTACGCAAGTGAAATGTGAAAATTCGCCAACACCCATTTCCGCATCTCATAAACCCACTTTAGAAAACTTAAAACTTATCATTAATAATTTGGCGAAAGCCTTCGATTCATCGCATAAAAAAACGGGCTAAAGCCCGTTTCTATTGCTATTTTCAGGAATAATAAAAATCGTCTTTCATTATTCATTATCCATTTTTAGTTTACAAAGTTTCTTTCAACCAATCGAAGAATTCTCTCTGCCATACCAATCCGTTTTGAGGATGAAGTACCCAGTGGTTTTCGTTCGGGAAATAAACTAATTTAGATTTCAGACCTCTTAATTTGGCTGCCTGGAAAGCTTCTTGTCCCTGCTCATAAGGTACACGGAAATCGATCCCTCCCTGGAAAATCATGATGGGCTTGTTCCATTTTTCAACAAAATTACTTGGGTTGAATTCTGTGTATGCTTTTGGAAGTGGTTTTTCCCATGGAGAGCCCAAATCCCAATTGGCAAACCAAAGTTCTTCTGTGGTAAGATACCATGATTTCATATCAAATAATCCATCATGTGCAATGAATGTTTTGAATCTGTTTTCGTGAATTCCTGCTAACATAAATACACTGTAACCTCCGTAGCTTGCTCCTACTGCCGCTACTCTTTCACCGTCTACATATGGTAGTGTTTTCGCGAAGTCTGTTGCTGCCAGATAATCTCTCATCGGCTGTCCGCCCCAGTCTTTGGAAATTTCTTCGTTCCATTTTGTTCCCCAGCCCGGCATTCCTCTTCTGTTTGGAGCTACTACGATATATCCGTTGGCAGCCATCAGAGAGAAGTTCCATCTTGTGCTGAAAAACTGAGTTAATGCAGATTGTGGTCCTCCCTGGCAGTATACCAGTGTAGGATATTTTTTATTGGGATCAAAGTTTGGTGGATAGTGGAACCATACGCCCATCTCTTTTCCATCCGTTGTTTTTACCATTTTCAGTTCAGATTTCCCCTGTGCCAGTTTAGCATAAGCTTCTTTGTTGGCTTCGGTTATCTGCTTCATTTCTCCGTTTTTCACATTGACAGAGAATAATTCCGTAGCATGGTTGACGTCTGTTCTTCCTACTAAAAGTGAAGATTTATTATCAGTAAAAATTTCGTTAACGTCAAAATCACCTTTTGTGATCTGCTGAACTTTTGCCGCTTTAGGATCTAAAGAGAAAAGCTGTTTTGTTCCTCTGAACGCTGCTGTAAAATAGATCGCTTTGGAATCTCCGCTCCAGAATACATCTCCGGAAACGCTTTCGTCCCAGCCAGCCGTAAGGTTTATAATTTTCCCGGATTTCCAATCCATGATTTTTACATCATTTTTATCCGCTTCATAACCGTCTCTGGCCATACTCTGCCAGATCAGGGATTTTCCGTCAGGACTGAATTTTGGGTTAACATCGTATCCTTTATTGGATTCTGTTAAATTCTTAGTCGTTCCTGAAGCAAAATCGTAGGCGAAAATATCTGTATTGGTGCTTGTAGAATATTCTTTCCCGCTTTTAGGTTTTGTAACGTATAAAAGCTGAGTAGAATCCGGACTCCAGATGAAGTCTTCTGTTCCACCGAAAGGTCTTTGAGGAGAATCCCATGTTTTACCTTCCAATAAATCCTTTGCAGATTCTGCTTTGTCTGTGGTATTGACTACAAATACGTGGTTGTATTTTCCTTCATTGAAATAATCCCAGTGTCTGTGGTTCAGATCTGTATACACCTGAGCAGTAGTTTTAGGCGTATCGCTGTATTTGTCTTTCCCCATTAATTTTTCTACCAGAACCTGCTTACTGAAGGCAATTTTCTTACCGTCCGGAGAGATCACGATATTGTCAGCTTCCCCGATGGTATAAAATTCAGACCAGGTTTTTCCGTTGTCTTTTGAAAGATAGATTTTATCTCCTTCCTGTGCATAAATTCCGTTTTTATCCCATTGAATAAGGGCTTTTTTACCGAAATCTATTTTGGAAGACTGGTTATTAAGAACATTGAGAAAGTAGTTCTCACTTTTTGTTTTTTCTGTTTTCAGATCTACCTGTCCCACTTTATAGATAAGTGAAGACTGATCCGGTGAAACTGCCTGTACTCCCACTTTTTTCAAAGTCCAAAGGATTTCAGGTGTCATTAACTGTTGTGCATTCATTAAGAGTGGAGCTGCCAGAGCCAGCAGACTGTACTTAAGCTTCATATGTTGATATTCATTTTTAACGGAAATATGGAATCACGCCGATTTCATTAATTCCTTTTATTTAATTCAAAGATCCCCAAAGTTAGTACTTAAAATACCAATGAACGAAAGAATTAACAAGAAAATTCCATTTCACAGATCAGGGTTTGTCTTACAGGAAAACACCTATTTTCTAAAGATGGGTACTTTCCCTCTTCTTTCATATCACTCAAAACGTGAATTTTACTTCAACAAAATCATCAAAGTTTTTGTCTTTATAATCAAAAAAACAACCGTCCCATATATTAATTAAAACCATTTAAAAATTTACATCATGAGTACACTAGAAACAGGAAATTTTAAAGGAACCTCAGTAGAGGCAGGTGCACCTAACCTTTGGCACATCCACGAGAACCATTTAAAATATGGTAAAGATACTGACACAAGGGTTAATTTTGCAGGCAAAACCCTTGAACAGATTATGGCAAAAATTGCTGAAAACGAACCCATCAATGCACGTTACATGATCACTGACAATCAGAAAATGACCTACGAACAGTGCATAAAATGGATTAAAAAGTACTGTTAAAACAAGAGGCTGCCCTTACGGACAGCCTCTTTTATTTTGCGGTATGTTTTGTTATTTATTCTCCATCTGAAAACATGGAGTTGGCCAGCGAAGTCACAAAGGAAAGCAGTACACTAAAGATCAGTGCCCACCAGAAACCACTTACTACCATACTGTCTATAAAATAATCTGCAATTAAAATAATCACAGCATTGATTACCAGGGCAAATAATCCCAATGTAATGATCGTAAGCGGCAGCCCTAAAAGTCCTAAAATAGGTTTTACAAAAATATTTAATACCCCCAAGACGATGGCAAAAATAATAGCCGAAGAAAATCCTTCGAAATGTACACCCGGAAGCACCTTAGTTAAAAGGTAGGCAACGATTGCTGTAATGAACAGCCTGATAATTAAGTTCATATTATTATTTTTTAATGTTATGGTGTTTACGTTGCAAATCCTGTTCCATTTAGGTCTGAAAAAAGCCCGTAATTCCTCTATTTTCCTAATATTTCATGGTTCAAGTTCTATTTATTTGATCCTCATCATGGTGACCAGTGAAGTCGCCACATGACTTTCCGAACCGGTACTTTCATCAATGACATAAATTTCAGTTCTTACCACAATGATCTTAGCACCCCCTTTGACAACGTAAGACCTCGATATCAGGGCATCTCCCAGTGCGGGACGAAGATAATTAACCTTCAGTTCAACAGTCACGACATAACAATCGTCTTTGTAATGACTTACCGAAGCATATCCTGACGAAACATCCACCAGAGAAGCAATCATAGCGCCATTGAACATGCCGGCTTTCCGGGTCATCATTTCCATTTTTGGAATTTTAATGGAAACAAAATCGGTGTCTACTTCCAAGAGTTCGGCATTGTAAAATTTTAATGTTTCTGAACGGCCAAAGCTGTCCGTCATGAGTTTCTTTTTTTCCGGAGTCATGAATATGTATTTTAATCTGAATGTAAATACAAAGTACACAAATGTTTTTCAGAAATACCAGAAAATTTGGAACAAGTTTACTTATTGATGCTGAAATTTTAAATAATACGGTAAGTTATTTAACCACAAAAGTTGCAAAAGTTTTCTAACACTTAAGTTTATTTGAAGTTTAAATTCATACTGCCAAAGACTACACTTAAGTTAAAAAAAATCAAAGATTTTTATTCAGAATAATATTCATAAAAATCTGTGCCATCTGTGAAATCCGTGGGAAATAAAGAGATTGAACCATTAAGTTTTTTTAAGTTGTTAAGAATATTAAGGAGAGCTGCGCTATGTAAGAGATACGGCTTAAAATCATTTGATTTTTCTTAACTATCCTTATCATCTTCATTGATCTTAATGGTTTAAAAACTTAAGTTTTTATGAGTGAATTGCATTACCGTTATAAAACGCACTTAAGTTTGAAAAAATCTAAGATTTTTATTGATTATGGTAAAAAATCGGTGTTATCTGATTAAAGAATTTTTGTCGGAGTAGTTTGCAAAAAATATTAGCTTTGCAGTAAACAACCATCCGTATGCCTCTGAAAAAGACTTTCACATTTCTCTGTCTCATATTCTGCTGTATTTTTCAAGCACAGACACTGCATCTGTACGGAGGCTCCAACCAGGATCAATATCTGGGCTGTATAAACTGTGATACTTTTGATAAAAATTCTATATGGAATTCGTATGGTGAATATGGAAATCTGCTTAGTTCAAAATCTATTTGGAATGGCTCCGGAAACTATGGAAGTGCATACAGTACGTATTCACCGTGGAGCGATTATGCTTCTTATCCTCCCGTAATTCTAGATCAGGACGGAAATTTTTTCGGCTATCTCACTTTAAATCCTTATAAATCTGAAAGATCAGAGCTGCAACTGGCGCAGATCATATGTAAACACCACGATGCCATTAAGAAAGACCTCAGTGGGTGGTATGATAAATTATTCCGTTAAATTTTAAGAAAGCTGTACCTGAAAACCCTCTTCAAGTGTCAGAACTCCTTCCGACAAAGCTTCTGAATGAGTTGTGAATCCTTTCAGTTTTGAAGTTTTCCCTTTTAAAACTAAGTCTAAAAGCTGTTTATCAGAAAGCTTCTTACCGAAAATATCAAACGTAATTTTGAAACCACAGTTCTTAAAATCTGAACAACCCACCGCAGTTTTCCCCTTAATAAGATTGTGTTCTTTACATTTCGGACATTTTGTTTCTTCCCAGGACTGAAGTTCTTTTTTTACGGCAGGCTCGCGTTTTTTCTTTTCTTTGACGTCTTCTTTTTCTTCTTCCTGTAGCATGATCACTTTTCCTTTTCCGTCAACTACTTTTCGGGTAAGTTCAGAAACCATCTGGATCAGTTCTTCTTTAAACTGATTGGCTTCGTACTCGCCTCTTTCAATTTTACGGAGTTTCTGTTCCCATTCTCCGGTCAGTTCCGGGCTTTTCAGAAGTTCATCTTCAATAGTATCGATTAACTGAATTCCGGTTTGGGTTGCGATAAGATTTTTTCTTTTCTTCTCGATATACTTTCTTTTGAAAAGAGTCTCGATGATATTCGCACGGGTGGAAGGTCTTCCGATCCCGTTATTTTTAAGCAGTTCGCGAAGCTCATCGTCTTCTACCTGTTTTCCGGCAGTTTCCATGGCTCTCAGCAAAGTTGCTTCGGTATATGGTTTGGGTGGAGTCGTTTTTCCCTGATGAATCATTGGATCATGCGGTCCGGTTTCTCCCGCGGTAAATTCAGGAATGGTCTGTTCTTCTTCCTTCTCTTTTTCCTTATCGGTAGATTCTTCTTTGGGTTCTTTTGCATACACAGCTCTCCATCCCGGTTCCAGAACCTGTCTTCCACTTGTTTTAAAAGGAATCGTTCCTACTTTTCCCTCCACCAATGTATTTGAAATTTTACATTCGGGATAAAAAGCAGAAATAAAACGTTTTGCCACAAGATCATAGATCAGCTTCTCTTCCCTGCTCAGATTCTGAGAAGGCGGAACTTCTGTAGGGATAATCGCATGGTGATCGGTCACTTTTGCATCATCAAAAATAACTTTTGATTTAGGAATAGGCGCTTCCAATAATGGAGAAACCAAGTCCTGATAAAAGTGCATTTTCCGAAGAATTCCTTCTATTTTCGGGTACAGACTTTCGGATAGATAGGTAGTATCCACACGCGGATAAGTCACGTGCTTTTTTTCATACAGACTTTGGATATAATGTAAGGTATTTTCTGCGGAGTAGCCATATTTTTTGTTGGCTTCCACCTGAAGTCCCGTCAAATCGAAAAGTCTCAGATTTTTTTCTTTTCCTTCTTTAATCTCAAAAGAAACAATTTCAAAAGGATTGAGCTTAAGATACTCAAGTCCTTTTTCAGCGCGGTCTAAAGTTTTTAAACGATCAATCGCAGCATTGAAAATGACGTCACGGTATTTGGTTTTAAGTTCCCAATATTCTTCCGTATTAAAGGCGTCAATTTCTTTCTGTCGCTGAACCAGCATAGCTAAAGTAGGCGTCTGTACTCTTCCGATGGAAAGAACTGCTTTGTTTCCTCCAAACTTTTTAGTGAATAATCTTGTCGCATTGATTCCCAGCAGCCAATCGCCGATCGCTCTTGCATTTCCAGCCAGATACAGATTTTTATAATCTTCAGCCGGTTTTAGATTGTCAAAACCTTCTTTGATCGCTTCTTCGGTAAGAGACGAGATCCATAAACGCTGAACGGGTTTATTACATTTTGCTTTCTGTAAAACCCATCGCTGGATCAGCTCTCCCTCCTGTCCGGCATCACCACAGTTAATGACCTCATCACATTCCTCTACTAATCTTTCAATGACTTTGAACTGGTTCTCAACGCCTTTGTTTGGAATTAATTTGATCCCAAAATTGGCTGGAATGATCGGCAGTAAAAACAGATTCCATGATTTGTACTGAGGACCGTAATCATGAGGTTCTTTTAAAGTACAAAGGTGCCCGAACGTCCATGTCACACAGTATCCATTGCCCTCCATATAGCCCTGTTTAGGCGTGGTAGCACCTAATACTTTGGCGATATCTCTGGCAACACTGGGCTTTTCGGCAATACAAAGTTTCATGAATTTTGGAATTATTGAAGGGGGACAAAAGTCGGGATTTTTTTTGGATTAAGCTAATTTAGTTGGGAGTTGATGTTTGAAAATTACAGGTGTAAGCATGGACGTTTACTTCCACGGAATAGGTTTGATTGTGTTAATATAAATGTTTAGGATTAAGGTTAAATGAATGGTAGTAGATATTTTGCGGATAGACTTTAGTTGTGGGCACGAGCGGGACGCTCGCGCCGGCAATTGAGACGCCAGCAGAAGGATACCCACGTTATACATGTAAACACAACGCTAGCGCGAGCATCCCGCTTGTGCTAGTAATGGTAACTAAAAAAAACTCTCCTTAAAAAAGGAGAGCCATCACAATATTAATGAAAACGAGTTCATTATTTTCTATTCACCTCGGCAATTGCAGCTTGAATTCCGCTGCCTGCCACTTCAAAAAAGGATGGGCCTGCCAGAAGGTATACTTTTTTCAATTTCTTTGTATGGGAAAGTTGATGCTCTTTTAAATAGGTTTCGGAACGGTTGGCCAACACAATCCCTTTCACTACATTTCCAGCTATCAAAGCGGTTGGAGAGTCTATTCCAGCATCTTTCAGATCACTGGCAAACGCAAAATTGGTTACACCTAATCTCATTGCTTCACGGGCGGCTACTTCACCTACGGAAATCATGAGTTCGGGAGTGAAATTATTGCGGTCACCTAAACCGATTAGCAATAGCTTTTTTGCAGACATGGATCCTGCCGGCGGCGTGATGAGAAGACTTTCCAACGAGTGTCCTTGAAACTGTCCTGATTGTCGGATTTTTGTAAACTCACCTTTTAACGCATCATCCAAATGGACCAAACCATTCAGATTGGCGGGTAAAGCCTGAGCACTGTGGATATCATTTTCCGTGTATTCAAAAACACAGGCGACCTGTAATTGAGTGTCTGCGGAAGACGGTCCCTGAACCAACCCGATCATTGAGATTCCATCTACAGATCCCCAGTTTTTTGAGGTTCCGACAGGGGCTGTATTTTGAGCAGTCAGGGTTAAGGATAATAAACCTGCTGCGAATGATAGAATAAAATTTTTCATGGTTTCAAATCTTTTCTGTTCGTGATTACATGGCCATCGGAACTTCCATTAAAAGGATTTCCGTGTTTTCTGCTGTAGATTTCATATTCAGGTTTTTAATATCCCAGACTCCGAATCCATCCCGTTCTTCCAATCTCTGACCTTCAACTTCAGCGCTTCCTTTAAGGATAAAAACATAAATACCATTTCCGCTTTTTCTGATCTTATAGTTGGTTTCCAAACCTTTTTCAAAACGTCCCAAATGAAACCAGGCATCCTGATGAATCCATACGCCTTCGTCATCAGCATTAGGAGAAAGGATTTGCTGGAACGCATTGTGGCTTTTTGTTTTATCTAAGGTGATCTGGTCGTATCTTGGCGTTACATTTCTCCTATTCGGATATACCCAGATCTGCAGGAATTTGACAAGCTTATCGCTGTTCTTATTAAACTCGCTGTGCATTACCCCTGTTCCTGCACTCATCACCTGGATATCTCCACTTTTGATCACAGTGGTATTTCCCATATTGTCTTTGTGCTCAAGATCGCCTTCCAATGGAATACTGATGATTTCCATATTATCATGAGGATGTGTTCCAAAACCTCTCCCCGCTTCTACTCTGTCATCATTTAAAACTCTCAGCACTCCAAAATGCATTCTTTCAGGATTGTGATAATTGGCAAAACTGAATGTATGCTGGCTCAGCAGCCAACCATGATCTGCCTTTCCTCTTGAATCCGCCTTATGAATGACGGAGTTATCTTTAATTTTCGACTCAGGATTGGGTAAGTGATTGTATCCGATGGGTTCTAAGGGCTCGATCTCGTCGATCTCATTTTTCATGGTATTTGCAAGAGAAGCAGATGCTACAAACATCCCGGTTCCCAATAAACCTTTCTTTAAAAAATCTTTTCTGTCCATATCTTGTCGTTATTTGTTTGATTTTGATAGAACAAATTTAGGGAGAAGGAAATAGCTGTGCATTTAACTAGTTTAATAAATTGCTTTTTAATTAAAATAATAAAGCCCTTTTGTCTTGAAACAAAAGGGCCAAAAGTTCAAGACTGGGAAACTTCCGCTAAAAATAAATCCTATTCTCTAAAAATTCTAAAACTTGCTCGGTAGTAATCTATATTGAGAATCAGATTTTGTCCCGCGCTTCAGACAGTAGAATTTTCTTAACGTTCACAGAATTTATTTTCTTAACACTCCATTTTCCAATGTCAGTTTTATTGTAGTTTTCAAAACAAATTTTTGGGAATATGTATTAATGATTTTATCGTTAAATTGATGTGTGCATGTAAAATTTATTTTAATTATATAAATTATTTTCCTGTTGGTGAGAAGATTACTTATTTATTTTTCCACGTATAGATTTCAAAGATGAAACGCTTTTAAACACAAATTTCACGAATAAATTCACAAATAACACGACTGCAATATGAAAAGAAATCTGTGTAATCAGCATAATCTGCGGGAGATTATATTTCTAACCACTGATTTCACGAATTGACACAGATGATTGCGCATATTTTTATTCTTTTGGATATTTTGAGGGAAGCAAAGGAGCCTGACCGCGTCGATGATGAAGCTGCATGGATAAACTTACGTTTAATTGAGTCAATGTTAATTGATTCCGTCTTTGGACGGCTTAATATCAATAGTTAAAATTTTACTTTGCGTCCAAGAAATATTTACAAAAAAAATGATTTCAAACAACAAATCCACAGAAAGTGAAGGAAAAAGAAATCTATTTTTCTTTGGAAGCAAGACGCTTTCTGATAGTGCTCACAAATTCCTTTGAAACTCCGAGATAGGACGCGATATAATACTGAGCCACTCTTTGTGGAATGGAAGGATATACTTTAATAAATTCCAAATAGCGGTCTGAGGCTGTTTTGGAAATGGTATCCACCAGACGGTTCTGAAGTGTAGAGAGATTTCTTTGCACCAGCATTCTGAAAACCCTTTCAAATTTTGGAATTTCCTGCAGCAATTTTTCTTTAGTAGCTGGAGTTAGCACATAGATTTCTGAATCTTCCAGTGCTTCAATGTATACTTTTGAAGGTTTCTGTTCCTGGAATGAAGCAATATCACTGATCCACCAGTCTTCAATGGCAAATAAAAGGGTAACCTCAGTACCGCTGTCATCCAGACAGTACAGCCTTACACAACCTTTATGGATATATCCTTCAAACTGGCAAATCTCTCCTTCCTTTAATAAAACGGTCTTTTTAGGAAATGTCTGACAGTTTAATAAATCTGTAAAAGTTTTCTGTTCTTCTTCCGTAAGATCTATAAATCGGCTAACGTTCCGGATGATATTTTCAAACATGGATTAAGTTTATTCCTGCAAATTAGGGAAAAGACTGTAAACTTCATTCTTTAAAAGTCCGCTTCCGCCACCGTAATGATCGATCACTTTGACTTCTTTATCTAAATTTTCGCAAAATATTTTAATGTCTTTTTCGAACTGTTCTTCCAAACCTGAACTCAAAAGCACAATATCGAGCTGATTTTCTTTGATATAATCGTAGGAAACAGTTTCATCGCTTTGAATCTCAGCGTTCCAGCCTTCATTATTTTCGATGATTCTTTTCAGTGTTTCAAGAATTTCCTGATTTTTGCCAATGACTAAAAATTGTAGTGTTTTCATTGTATCCCGTATTAAAAGTGAAGAGTGCTAAGTTTTAAAATTACAGATGTGTATTTCCTGTTATTTTCAATTCATTTAAATCCAATTGAGATTCTGCTTTCCGGATCTCATCATCACTGAACAGTTTTTCTCTTTTCAGCCTGAATAATTCTTTCCGTTGTATGGCAAAAATATCCAGCATGATTTCATGGTATTCTTTAAGGTCATTCTGTCTGTTGGTGCACATTTCCAGAGAACTTAAGTGGCTCTCGTGAAGCTTGATATCGTTTTGCAGATTTTCTTTTAAATTTCCAACCAAACTGTTGCCGGTTAAGCTTTTTTCATATTTCTCATTCAATCTGTCGACAGCCAAATGATCCAGTCTGATCTGAATTCCAGTCTGCTGTTCATGAGAAGGTAAAATAGGATCAATTTCTCCAATTTTGGTTAATTTAATAATCAAAGGAAGCGTTAAACCCTGAAAAACCAATGTCACAAAAATGACCACGAATGTGATGAAAATAATTAAGTTTCTTAACGGAAACTCAGCCTGATCATTCATCATCACCGGAATTGACAGCGCTGTAGCCAAAGAAACTACGCCGCGCATCCCTGCCCAACCGATAATCAAAGGGTTTTTCCAGCCCGGGCTTGGATCCTGACGTACTTTTTTACTAACCCATCTTGGAATGTGGGCCACAGGATAAATCCACAGCAAACGGACAACAATCACGATTAAACTTATGATTAATCCATATTTTATTCCTTCCATCAAAGAAGTTTCACCCAAACCATTGATAATATCCGGAAGCTCCAATCCGATTAATACGAACACCAAAGCATTCATCACGAAAATCATGGTATTCCAGACTCCTTTCATATTGATTCTAGTGGTTCCCGTTTTAAAAATTTCATGGGCACGGAAAGACATAAATAATCCGCCGCTCACTACTGCCATCACTCCGGAAAAGTGAAAATGTTCTGCCCCTAAAAACAAAATATAAGGCGTCATCACCGTCAATGCTGCATCGATCGCCGGAGTGGTTGGTAAAAACCGATGGATGGCGTAGAAAATATGAGCTCCCACAATGCCTACCAAAACTCCCATTCCCGCAACAAGAAAAAACTGTCCTGTAGCTTCCTGCATGGAAAAAATGCCTGTCATCACGGCCGCTAAAGCAAATCTGAAAACAATCAGTGATGATGCATCATTGATTAAACTTTCTCCTTCCAGCATAGCAATGGTTCTTTTCGGAACTTTTAATCCTTTTAAAACCGTGGTCGCTGCAACGGCATCCGGCGGTGAAACAATTCCACCCAACAAAAACCCTAAAGCCAGTGTGAATCCCGGAATGATAGACTGGGCAGCAAAAGCCACAACAATGGAGGTCAAAAATACCAGTCCGAAAGCCATTAACGAAATGGTCCGTTTCCATTTCCAGAAGTCATTCCAGGAAGTGTACCATGCCGCTTCATATAAAAGTGGTGGTAAAAATATCAGGAAGATAATCTCCGGATCTAATTTTAAAACAGGAACTCCTGGAATAAAACTGATTCCCAATCCCGCCAATACCAGAAATATGGGATAGGCAATTTTGATGCGCTGCGCCAGCATAACCAACAGCATGACGACGAGTAAGAGTCCGAGTATCAAAAGTAGGTGTTCGTGCATTTTTTTTTAGGGATTAGGGATTAGAGATTAGAGATTAGAGATTAGAGATTAGAGATTAGAGATTAGAGATTAGAGATTAGAGATTAGAGATTAGA
>NZ_JAOAMU010000002.1:306367-628674 GCF_025154075.1 Chryseobacterium herbae | reverse complement strand
GATTAGAGATTAGAGATTAGAGATTAGAGATTAGAGATTAGAGATTAGAGATTAGAGATTAGAGATTAGAGATTAGAGATTAGAAGTTAAATGTTTTTGATGGATGATATTGTTCGTTTTTTTAGGTTTTGGCTAAAGCCGATTTATTACACGTCTAATTTAAGCGGGCTAAAGCCCGCTCCTATTGAATAGTGTATTCCCTTTTTTTTATGTGAATGCAACCAATATTTTGTTTGCACAGACAATCAATAGCTATACAATTTCTTAATCTTCTTTCAGCCACACATCATTGTATTCATCCGGATGGCGTTTGAATTGTAAGTGAACGTATGGACAAAGCGGAACGATTTTCAAATCATTTTCTCTTGCGTAGGAAACCAGTCTTTCCAGTAATATTTTGGCAAAACCTTTTCCTTCGTGTTCAGGATTAACTTCCGTATGATAAACGGTTAATTTTTTTCCGATCACTGAAATGTCCATTTTTCCTGCTTTCTGATCATCTGAGAAAAGCTGGATTTCTCCTCTTACATTTCCTAAAACTATTTCTGTTCTTTCCATTTTTTTATTGTTTTAAATTAATATTTCAAAATTAGGTTCTTTGGTAAAACTGAGTAATGATCTATGATAACTTCGGTAAATCTCTTTAATTTTATCTTACAAAATCTCTTATTCTCAAGAAAATTTCAGTGCTGTTTTATCAAACAGAGTCCAATTTTCACTGATATTATTTCGCGAAGACCATGAAATATCAGGCTTTCAATCATTAATCAGACAAAATTAATTCATTGAAAAACAACATATTAAATGATTTTAAAATAAAATTAATTAAAAAGTCTATCTTTTTAGTGGACTAATAAAAATATATGCCCTATATTTGCAACCGTATTCAGGAAAAGAAAATAAAATGAAACAAGGATCTAAACATCAATCCATTAAGAAACAAAACATCAAAACTATGATGATGTGCAACTGTATGCCTATGCATCAGAAATTCCGTGGCTGACCTTACTTTTATATCACATATTTCAGAGGCCTTACCACGTTGTAGGGCCTTTTTATTTTACCCATCACACAAAAAACATACAGAATGAGCACTTCTAAAAACAGCTGGCTGGTGCCGGTGGCATTTATCAATATTTACGTCATTTGGGGAATTACATTTCTCGCGATTTCATTTGGTCTGAAAGGATTTCCTCCTTTTATTCTTTCCGGATTCCGCTTTTTAGCGGCTGGACTGATGATGATCGGGTGGCTGTTTGCTAAGGGTGAGAAAGCCAATTCCCTGATCAACTGGAAAAAGAATGCCATCACAGGAATACTTATTCTTACTGGCGGAACAGGTTTGGTTGCCTGGGGTGAACAATATGTATCTGCATCTGAAGCAGCGATTGCCATTGCAACAGGTCCGTTCTGGTTTATTGCAATTGATAAGAAAAACTGGAAGTATTATTTCTCCGATAAATTTATTCCAATTGGATTAATCATAGGTTTTGTAGGCTTAATATTATTCCTGAACGGAAGTGTTTCCAACGTACACCATACAGCAGTAGACGGAAACCTTAGAATCACAGCCTTCATTGTACTGGCTTTAAGTTCAGTGGCTTGGGTATTAGGATCTTTATATTCAAAGAAAAATCCAGCTTCACAGTCTACCTTTATGAATATTGCACAACAGCTGATCACAGCAGGAGTTGCTTCGTTTATTATTGCATCATTCAGACAAGAATGGCACGGTTTTTCATTCTCCAATGTTCCTGCATCGGCATGGGCTGGTGTACTGTTTCTGGTGTTCTTCGGATCGATCGTCGCTTATTTATCTTATATATGGCTGCTTTCTGTAAAACCTGCGGCTTTGGTAAGTACACATACCTACATCAACCCTATCATTACGGTGTTTGCAGGCTGGATCGTAGCAGGACAAACTATTAACGGAAGTCAGCTGTACGGATTATCAGTGATATTATTGGGCGTTTTATTAACCAATGTCACTAAGTATTTCAGGCTTTCCAAACGCTCAAAAGTGAAAATAAGAAGACTGAAGCGATTGGTCAATAAGACCGTACGACCGTATCAGCCTGTTTAAAATTAAAACTATACATTAAAAATGATAGAGATCAAAAACATTTCAAAGACATTCCACCAGAAAAAGCAGTCTTTCAAAGCGCTGGATCAGGTAAGCCTCAGTGTTGAAAAGGGAGATATTGTAGGGATCATTGGGTTTTCCGGAGCCGGAAAAAGCACTCTGATCCGTACCGTAAATCTTCTGGAAAGACCTGATGAAGGCCAGATCATCATCAACGGAAAGGATTTTATTCAGTTAAGCTCAAAACAGCTTGCTGCCGAACGAAAAAAAATCGGAATGATCTTCCAGCATTTCAATCTGCTTTCTTCGAGAACGGTTTTTGATAATGTAGCACTTTCACTGGAACTGGATCATGTCAGTAAAGATGAGATCAACAGAAAAGTTAATGAACTGCTGAAAATTGTAGGACTGGAAGACAAAGCCAACGATTATCCCAGAAGCCTTTCCGGCGGACAAAAACAGAGAGTAGCGATTGCAAGGGCCCTCGTAAATGATCCATATCTCCTTCTCTGTGACGAAGCTACCAGCGCACTGGATCCTGCGACTACACAATCCATTCTGCAGCTTTTAAGGGATATCAATCAAAGGCTTGGCATTACCATCCTGCTGATCACGCACGAAATGGAAGTTATCAAAGCGGTCTGCAATCACGTAGCTGTTATCGACAAAGGAAAATTATTAGCAAAAGGAACATTAAGCGAGATCATCTCGGATAAAGAAAATCCGGTGATCCGACAATTTATAAATTCAGACATCATGACGATTCCTCAGGAACTCAATAAAAAACTACAGAAAGAACCACAGGATGGTTTATTTCCGCTGGTTGAAATAGAACTCAATGAACATATCAGTGTTGAAAAACTCCTTTCGACGCTTTACGACCAATATAAAATACCTTACCGACTTCTGAAAGCTGATGTGGAATATCTCGGCAACTCCAACTTCGGAAAACTTCTGCTTCAGTTGCAGGGAGAAACCGAGGAAAACCAGAAGGCCATCTATTATTTTAACCAGAATAAAATTCAAAATACAGTTAAAGGATATGCTTAGTGACTCGGTAATTGCTCTTTTGGGAAAGGGACTTTGGGAGACAGTTTATATGACGTTTGTTTCAGGATTTTTTGGATTTGTTTTAGGCCTTCCGGTAGGAATTTTACTGTTTTTAACAAGAAAAGGACAGCTATTGGAAAACAAAATTTATTACAGAGTAATCTCTATTCTGGTTAATATTTTCCGGTCTATTCCTTTTATTATTTTAATTGTCTGGATGATTCCTTTCACCAGGGTGATTATAGGAACGTCCATTGGTATGAATGCGGCTTTGGTTCCGCTGAGTGTAGGAGCAGCTCCGTTTATCGCCAGATTGGTGGAAAACAGCCTTCTCGAGGTTCCGCATGGTCTGATAGAAACAGCCAGAGCTTTGGGTGCGTCACCTTTACAGATCATCCAGAAAGTATTGCTTCCGGAAGCACTTCCTTCCCTGATCAACAATGCAGCGATCACTCTGATCACTTTGGTGGGTTATTCTGCAATGGGTGGAGCTTTGGGAGCCGGTGGATTGGGACAGATTGGTTATCAATACGGATACATCGGCTATGATGCTGTGATTATGAATGTGGTATTAGTGCTGTTGGTAGCATTGGTGTTTATCATACAGTTTGCTGGAGACAGATTGGCGAAAAAATTTGATCATAGGTAAGTCAAAATCCCAGAAATTTAAAATATAAATCTAATAATAAAAGGTGGCTTCGAGTGCCTCAGCCACCTTTAAATCATAAAAAATCTAATGAAAAAGATAAGAACTATAGCCTTTTTAGCGGCCGGACTTCTCGTATTCAATGCATGTTCAGGAAAGAAAGATGACCCGAATCACATCGTGGTAGGAATTACTTACGGCCCGGAACTGGAAATTGCAGAAGCTGCTAAAAAAGTAGCCAAGGAAAAATACAATCTTGATGTAGAGCTGATTCCCTTCAATGATTATGTGGTCCCAAATGAAGCTTTGAACAACGGAGATATTGAAGCTAATGCTTTCCAGCACGTGCCTTATCTGAACGAACAGTCGAAGCAGAGAGGCTACAAACTGGCTGTGGTAGGAAATACTTTTGTCTATCCTATTGTTGCCTATTCAAAGAAGATAAGAACGATCAGCCAGCTTCAGAACGGAAGTACAATCGTTATTCCGAATGACCCCACCAATGAGGGACGTTCTCTCCTTCTTCTGCAAAAAAACGGACTTTTAAAATTAAAAGAAGGCGTAGGACTTCTTCCAAAAGTCACTGATATCACTGACAATCCAAAACAGTTGAAAATCTTAGAAATTGAAGCTCCGCAGCTGCCGAGAGTACTGGATGATAAGGAAGTGGTTATCGCTATTATCAACAACAATTTCGCATCACAGGCAGGATTGGATCCAGCTAAACAGGGCGTTTTCAGCGAGGATAAAGATTCTCCATACGTCAACGTAATCGTTGCTACTCATGACAATAAAAATTCCGACAAAGTGAAAAACTTTGTAAAAGCCTATCAATCTGATGAAGTGGCTAAAAAAGCTGAAAAGATCTTCAAAGGAGGCGCGGTGAAGGGATGGGAGGAGCATGAGTAATGTGTGATGAGTAATTAGCAATGGGTAGTATGGGTGATGAATGATGAATTTGTTGCGGGATGCGAGTTTTGGGTTTTGAAATGCGGGGTAAATACCATAATTTTTTCATATAAAGAGAGACGGGACTGGTAGCTTCGGGAGCCTCAGCCGCCAGATATTTGTCATTCATAAAATCTTTTTCTCCCTTCACTACTTCAAACACTCAACCTCTGAACCCGAAACCTATACCCCGCAACTCTAAAACTCTCCGACTCTCAAACAAGAAACACGACACTCGTATCCCGCAACTCTTAAACCCTAAAACTCTCCGACTCACCAACTCACATATCCCGGAACACGAAACCCGAACCAAAATCAACCATTTATTGACTAAAATTTATTTTCTCAATTTGAGATAATAAAAATTTTACTTACTTTTGTTGTTAATCAATAAAAAGGCATTTTATGTTCAAGAAAACCGCCATTGTAAGTTTATTCACTTTTATTGCTGCTTCGTATATGGCTCAGACTCATACTCAACCCGTTTATTTAGATGAATCAAAACCTGTGGAGCAGCGTATTCAGGATGCTCTTTCGAGAATGACCGTGGAAGAAAAAGTGGCTATGCTGCATGCGCAATCCAAGTTCAGTTCGCCCGGCGTTCCAAGACTGGGAATTCCTGAATTCTGGACCACAGATGGACCTCATGGGGTACGTCCGGAAGTGATGTGGGACGAATGGGATCAGGCCGGATGGACGAATGACTCGATCATTGCCTACCCTGCCCTGACGGCACTTTCTGCAACATGGAACAAAAAAATGTCATGGAATTATGGAAAAGCTTTGGGTGAAGAAGCCCGATACAGAAAAAAAGATATCCTTCTGGGACCCGGTGTCAATATCTACAGAACACCCCTGAACGGTAGAAACTTCGAATATATGGGTGAAGACCCTTATTTAACTTCAAAAATGGTGGTTCCTTACATCAAAGGGGTGCAATCCAATGGTGTGGCGACTTCTGTGAAACATTTTGCCTTAAACAATCAGGAAATGTTCCGCCATACGAGCAATGTCAATATTGATGACAGAACGCTTTATGAAATTTATCTTCCGCCTTTCAAAGCTGCGGTCACTGAAGGTGATTCCTGGACGATCATGGGTGCCTATGACATGTACAAAAACCAATATGCCAGTCAAAATCAATATCTCTTGAATGACATTCTGAAGAAAGAATGGGGTTATAAAGGAGTTGTCGTTTCCGACTGGGGAGCGGTCAACAATACGGAGCAGGCCATCCACAACGGGCTGGATCTTGAATTCGGGAGCTGGACCAACGGACTTTCTGCAGGAACTAAAAATGCTTACGACAACTATTATTTAGCAAAACCTTATTTAGACCTCATCAAAGCAGGAAAAGTTGGTACACAGGAACTTGACGACAAAGTAACCAGATTACTTCGTTTAGCTTACAAGACTACGATGAACAGGAACAAACCTTTCGGGAATATTGCTTCTGAAGAACATAAAGCGGTAGCCAAAGAGATCGGAGAAGAAGGAATTGTATTGCTGAAAAATCAGGGAAATGTACTTCCTATCGAACTTAATAAAGCTAAAAAAATAGCCGTTATCGGTGAAAATGCTATCAAAATCATGACTGTTGGTGGTGGTTCTTCTTCTTTAAAAGTAAAATATGAAACGCTTCCATTAGACGGAATCAAATCCAGATTTGGAAAACAGGCGGATGTACAGTATGCGAGAGGTTATGTAGGTGACATCGGCGGAGAATACAATGGCGTAAAATCCGGACAGAACTTAAAAGACGACCGATCTGCAGCTGAATTACTGAACGAAGCTGTAGAATTAGCCAAAAAATCCGACTATGTAATTTTCGTGGGAGGCCTGAATAAAGCAGACTTTCAGGACAGTGAAGGCAACGATAGAAAAAGCTACGGACTTCCTTATAATCAGGACAACGTGATTTCAGCATTAGCGAAAGCAAATAAAAATCTTGCAGTAGTTTTGGTTTCCGGAAATGCTGTGGCGATGCCTTGGATTAAAGAGGTTCCTTCTGTTATTCAGTCGTGGTATCTTGGCTCTGAGGCTGGAAATTCCATCGCTTCTGTTCTGGCTGGTGATGCGAATCCGTCAGGAAAACTTCCGTTTACTTTCCCTGTGAAACTTGAAGATAATTCAGCACATCAGTTGGGTGAATATCCCGGACAAAAAGACGAACTGGCTGCCGGAAAAGGAAAAGACCAGAAAAATCCTATCAATATTACGTATAACGAAGGTGTTTTTGTAGGATACCGTTGGCATGACACAAAGAAAATCAAGCCTTTATTCAGCTTCGGGCATGGATTAAGCTACACGACCTTTGAGTTTGGAAAGGCTTCTGCTGATAAAACGGTGATGTCTCAGGACGATAAGATTACATTTACCGTGACTGTAAAAAATACAGGGAAGAAAGCGGGTGCTGAAGTTGCACAACTTTACATCAGCGATATCAAAGCTTCTGTCCCGCGTCCTGCAAAGGAACTGAAAGGTTTTGAAAAGGTATATTTAAATCCTGGTGAGCAGAAAGAAGTGACGTTCACGATTGATAAAACGGCATTGAGCTATTTTGATGCAGATAAACATGAATGGACAGCTGAGCCGGGTGATTTTGAGGCGCAGATCGGGAATTCTTCTGATGGGATTAAGACGAAGGTGAAGTTTACGTTGAAGTAATTTTTATTAATATATTTTAAATATCTAAGCAGGTTCTATGGGATCTGCTTTTTTTGTTTAAAATAGCTTTTTTATTTTTTTAACCACAGATTTCACAGATGTACACAGATGTTTATGGATAGTATTTTGGATAAAAATTTTTTTTTAAATGAAGATGCTATTTAGTTATAATAATTTATTTCTTTTCAGTTTTTTTTTATACTCAATTCTTACCTCAATATTCCAGGCATAAGTCACACCTAACCTTAACCTTAATCTTAACCTATGAACTGATACTCAGTCAATCGCTGCTCTCCATATTTCTCTAAAATCTTCTGCTCTGTGGCCCATTTTAAATCTCTGCTGGCTGTGGGGGCCGAAATATTTTTGAAATGTTGCAAATAATCTTTTCTGCTGAATCTTTCGTCTTTCATCTTTTCTTTAAAAATCAGGATCCTTTCTTTTGTATTTAGGTTTGTATTCTGAGACTGTAGAACCTCTTGAAGAGCTTCTAAAATAATTCCCATCATAAATTCAACAAACGGGGTAGAATTTCCTTTTTTATCAGATTCTGAAAGCTTATTGTAATATTCCTCCTGATTTTTCTTAATAAGGCTTTCTACCGGAAGATATTCAAATACAGGATATTGCTGCATCAGAATCAAGGTCTGCCATAATCTTCCCATTCTTCCGTTACCATCTAAAAAGGGATGGATAAATTCAAATTCATAGTGAAATACACAGCTTTTTATCAGTATAAGTTCAGGATCTCCCTTCACATACCGCAAAAGATCATTCATTAAGCCTTTTACTATTGATCCGGTCGGCGCTATATGTTCTACTTTGGAACCTTTTACTATTCCTACATTGGAAGTCCTTAGTTTTCCTGCCTTATCGATCAGATCTTTCATTAAAACAGCATGAGCTTTTTCCAGGTCTTTAATACTGGTAGGGTTAAACTCTTTTAAGCGGGCGTACACTTCGATGGCATTCTGTACTTCCTGAATATCTTTTAAAGGTGCAATGATTCGCTTATTATCAAGTAATGCCGTGATCTGTTCCTCCGTCAGGGTATTTCCTTCAATTTCCAATGAAGACTGGATCGTTTTAATACGGTTCTTCTTACGCAACTCCATTGTTGGCTTATAAAGATGATGAGCATTAATTTCTCCAATCTTTTCAGAGATGGAGGCAACTAATGATAGGATTTTATCGGTAATGGTATAAGGTGGTTTCAAAACTTGATAGTATCATTTGATAGTATCAAAGATATAAAATCATTTTTAACTTACATCATATCAGGTCACAAAAAATGCCCGGATCTCACCCGGGCACTGCATAGCAAATTTACAAGGATTAAAAAATAGATATGCTAGTTGACACTCTCAAAATAATGAATCATTCCACCTTCCGGAAGATGATATTTCTGAGTATTGATTTCTGATTCTCTGTTTCCACTGTTTTCTAAAAAAGAATGACTGAACAGTGCATATGACGGCTGCTCGGCAAATTCATTTTTCAGCATCTGATGGGCCTCTACTATCGTTTTTCCATACAGTTTTTTAAAACTTCCGATCGTATACTGCGAAAATTTCCCATAGTGAACAATGAACTTCAGCGACATGTCTATGGACATACTGAGCTCTTTACTCAGTTCCTTTATCTTTTGGTTAAAGGCATTCCGCATTTTCCAAAGCATCGTTGAAATAACTTGATAAGACGGTTTGTCATCGTATCGGTAAAATAAAATGGCATCGCCCTCGATCTCTGAAATTTCAAAATACTGATCATTCATATCGATCAGTGTAGATAGTAGTTGTCTTACAATATATTCTCCTGTATAAAGTTTTGTATTGAACACAAATTCAGTAAACCCGCTGAAATCAGGAATAAGAATAATACCCTCATGTATATTTGTATTCTTCATAATGATTTAGTTTAAAAACCTGCTGCATCCTTATAGACGAAGCAGGTTTCATTTTACTTTACTGCCAGCCGCCGCCAACCGCTCTGTACAGAGAAGTAATGGCATTTAACCGTTGGGCTTTCAGGGAAGCAAGGTCCAGTTCTGCCTGAAGCTTATTGCTTTGCGCGATAATCACTTCTACATATGTCGCTGAATTATATTTAAATAAAATATCAGCTTTTTTCACCGCTTCACCGGATTTCGCCGCTAATCCTTCTGCAATTTTCTGTTGTTCTTCCAACTTCTGGATCTGTACCAGCGCATCAGAAACTTCTCCAACTGCTTTTAATACGGACTGTTTGAAATTAATTTCAGCCTGATCTGCCAGCACTTTAGACTGTTCGTATTGTGTCTTTAATTGTTTTCCGTTTAAAATAGGCTGTGCAATTGCTCCTGCCACCATCCCGAAAAGCGAACCGGGAACACTGAACCAATGACTGGCCTGAAAAGCATTCAATCCGCCCTGAGCGGTAATATTCAGAGAAGGATACATGCTCATTTTCGCCACATGGATCGCAGCAGCACTTTTTCTGACTTCGAGTTCAGCCGTTTTAATATCAGGTCTGTAACTTAACAGCTCTGATGGAATTCCTGCTGCAATTCTGTCCGGTGACTGTACATTATTCAGACTTGCACTTCGCTCAATTTTATCAGGCATTGAGCCCGTCAAAAGACTTAATGCATTTTCCTGAATCGCAATAGAACTTTCAATGGCAGGAACCGTTTTCAAGATCTGATCTTTCACAATTTCCTGTTGCTGCACGGCAAGAGCGGTCGTTAACCCTAATTCCTGCTGCTTGGTTAAAAACTTCAACGTTGTATCGGAATATTCCAGGTTGGATTTTGTGATCTGCAATTGAGTATCCAGCATGAGTAAGTTGTAATATCCCTGCACCACTGAAGCTACGAGCTGGGTTTTCACCGCTTTTGCTGCTTCCTTTGTTTTAAGATATTCTGTCAGAGCCTGCTCTTTTCTTCCTCTGATTTTCCCCCAGATATCTGCTTCCCATGAAATGTTGACCGATGTGGTATAATCTTCCGTATACTTTCTTCCCATGAACTGCCCGGCCATCATTCCATTCATACTGTTGTCTGAAGGACGGCTGATACTCGCGTTTCCAACGGTAGCACTGATTGTGGGAACATTCCCCCACTTGCTCTGGTTATAAGCAAGGGAGGCGTATTCTATCTGTTTTAGTGCCACAAGAAAATTATTATTCTGTGCAATGGCTTTATCGATAAGACCGACCAACACCGGGTCTTTAAAAAAGTCTTTGTAGCTAGTCTTTGCTATATTTTCCTGAGTGTCTGCAACGATACTGTCATTTCTGAAAGCTTCAGGCATTTTCACTTCAGGCTGCTCAAATTTCTGAACTTTGCACGAAACGGCAACTCCTGAGATCAATGCGATATATGCTATATTTTTAATTGAATTCATTTTAATAATCATTTGGATTAATATTCCCAGTCGGCTTCCGTTATTACTTTTCCGCTCATTCTTTCATGTAAAGCCTGGAAAACCACAAAAAGTACCGGAACCACGAAGATTCCTAAAACAGTTCCGAAGATCATCCCGGAAACCGCGGCATATCCGATCGAATGGTTTCCTAACGCTGAAGGTCCTATGACAAACAGCAATGGAAGAAGTCCAGCAATAAATGCCAATGACGTCATCAGAATCGGACGTAAACGGGCTTTGGCTCCTTCTACTGCTGAAGCGATAAGGCTTTTCCCTGCTCTTCTACGCTGAATGGCAAATTCTACAATCAGAATCCCGTTTTTCGCTAAGAGACCAATCAACATCACCAAAGCAATCTGAACATAAATATTATTGGAAAGATCTGCCATGGTAATTCCTACAAATACGCCTGATAAACCTACAGGAATCGCGATCAGTACAGCAAACGGAAGTACATAACTTTCATACTGCGCCGATAGAAGGAAGAATACAAACACAATACACAACCCGAAGATCATCACCGACTGTGAACCTGCACTTACTTCTTCGCGGCTCATTCCTTTGTAATCATACGTATATCCAGGAGGAAGCACCTGCTTGCTCACCTCATCAATAGCGGCCATCGCCTGTCCCGTGCTGAATCCAGGAGCCGGCATTACCGTTAAATTTGAAGAATTGAACAGGTTGAAACGGTCTACCACTTCTGCTCCTGTCACCTGTTTTAAGCTTACCAGCGTATTTATAGGAACCATTTCGCCTGAATTATTTTTAACGAAGATCCCGTTCAGAGATTCTTTATTTTCTCTCATTTCCGGAGTAGACTGAACCAGTACTCTGTAATATTTCCCGAATCTGTTGAAATCCGAAGACTGAATACTTCCGTAATAGCCCTGCATCACGCCCAATACATCAGAAACATTAACGCCAAGCTGAGCTGCTTTCACTTCATCTACCAGCACTTCAAACTGCGGATAGGTTACATCAAAGGTTGTAAATGCTACTGCCACTTCCGGTCTCTGCATCAGGGCACCCATCATTCCGTAAGAAATGTTTCCTAAATTCTGAAGGTCACCGTTCGTACGGTCCTGTAGCACAAGTTCCATACCGCTGGTATTTCCAAAACCATCTACTGTAGGCGTATTGATCACAAGGAAATTCGCTCTTTTATCCTGAGAAAGTCCTCCCTGAAACTGGCCGATGATGTCATTGATATTCTTTACATTCCCTCTTTCTTCCGTTTTTTTCAGTTTAACGAAAATAGAAGCCGCAGAAGATGACATCGATCCACTGAACAGGTTTAATCCGTCTACCGAAATCACTTTATCCACCGCTGGATTTTTCATCAGCAGGTCTTCCGTATCAGAAACTACTTTGGTCGTTCTGTCTTTCGAAGCTCCCGGCGCAAGATTGGCCGTTACGATGATAAAACTCTGGTCTTCATCAGGAATAAATCCTTTAGGTGTCGTCATAGACATCCATACAAACAGTCCACCAAATCCTAAGATGATGATCGCTCCTACCCATTTTCTCTTTAATAAAAACAGAATCGCTTTTCCATAACGGAAGGTCAGTTTATTAAAACTGGCATTAAAACCGGCAAAGAAGCGGTCTTTGAAATTCATTTTCTCATGCGTTTCCGGATGATGTTGCTTTAAAAATATAGCACACAAAGCCGGACTCAATGTCAATGCATTAATCGCTGAAATGACAATCGCAATGGCTAATGTCAAGGCAAACTGCTGGTAAAATAATCCTGTAGAACCACTCATGAAAGCTACCGGAACGAATACTGCAGACATAATCAGGGTAATGGAAACAATAGCTCCTGTGATCTCACTCATCGCCGACATGGTCGCAGCCCTTGGGTTAAGCTTTTTATGTTCCATTTTAGCATGGACTGCTTCCACGACGACAATGGCGTCATCCACCACAATACCAATGGCCAGTACCAGGGCAAACAACGTCAGGATATTAATAGAAAACCCAAACAAATTCATAAAGAAGAACGTTCCCACAATCGATACCGGCACTGCAATCGCCGGGATCAGTGTTGAACGGAAATCCTGCAGGAAGATATACACCACGATGAATACCAGGATAAATGCCTCAATCAAAGTATGAATCACCTGATCGATGGATTGGTCCAAAGCTTCTTTCGTCGCATACGGAATTTCATAGGCCATTCCTTCCGGGAAGGATTTTTCAAGTTCCTTCATTCTTTCCTGAAGGGCGATCTGTACCTCGTTGGCATTGGATCCCGCCATCTGGAAAATAGCCATCGTCACCGACGGTTTTTTGTTGAAATTAGAAGAAACGGTATAGCTATACGCCCCGAATTCTACTTTGGCAACATCTTTTAATTTTAAAACAGAACCGTCGCTCAGTGCTTTAATCGTAATATTTTCATATTGCTCAGGTTCAGTGAATTTCCCTTTATAACGAAGAACATATTCCATGGCTTCCTTACTTCTTTCCCCGAATCTTCCCGGTGCCGCCTCAAGGTTCTGAGTCTGGATCGCCCGCGAAACATCTGAAGGGGTAAGGTTGTAAGAAGTCAGCTTATTGGGATCAAGCCATACTCTCATGGAGTAATCCTTGTTTCCGTATACCATGGCATCTCCTACTCCTTTTACCCTCTTCAATTCGGGAACAACATTAATTTTTGCGTAGTTTTCAAGGAAGAGATCATCCATTGCACCATCCTTGCTGGTCAATGAGATTATTGCCGTCATACTGTTCTGCCTCTTCACCGTTGTAATTCCGGCCTGAATAACTTCTGCAGGAAGCTGGTTGGTTACCTGTGCTACTCTGTTCTGAACATTAATGGCAGCCTGATCCGGATCCGTTCCCAGTTTAAAGATTACGGTAACATTCAAAGTACCGTCGTTACTGGCTGTGGATGTAATATAATCCATATTTTCCACCCCGTTGATGGCATTTTCCAAAGGGGGTGCTACGGATCTCGCGATCGTTTCTGCATTGGCTCCCGGATACACTGCGGTTACCATGACGGTAGGAGGAGCAATATCAGGGAATTTAGTAATTGGCAGACTGATCATACCGACGATACCCAGAATAACGAGCAACACGGAGATAACCGTTGCCAGTACGGGTCTTTTTATAATGGTCTTTAACATGATTTTTTCTTACGATTTTTTCTGTTGAGCATTCTTTTTCTGAGCGACTACCGGAGTTCCCGGCTGCAGTCTGTCGAAACCTGTTACAATATACTCGTCACCGGCTTTCAATCCTTTCGATACGATGAAATTAGTCCCTGCTTTCCCAGTGACTTCTACCGGAAGCATCACTGCTTTTCCTCCTTTGATAGAGAATATAAAAATCTTATCCTGAATGGTTCTCGTAGAAGCTATCGGAAGAAGAACCACGTTGCTGTAAAACTGATCCATGACGATTTTCCCGGTATTTCCGCTTCTTAAAAGATTGTCCGGATTGGTGAATTTTGCTCTCAACGTGATGGAACCTGTGGTTTTGTTGAACTGTCCTTCCACCGCATCTATCTTCCCGGTCTGTGCATACTTTTCACCTCCGGAAAGAAGAAGTGAAACTGCAGGTGTATTTTTGATGATCTCATTGATATTGCTTCCTGCCTGTTGCTTCTGGAAGCTGTTAAAATCATTTTCACTCATGCTGAAATAGGTATAAACCTCATGAATGTCAGATAACAGTGTGATCGGATCCTGATTGGAAGGTGTCATTAAACTTCCCAGACGGTAATTGAACCTTCCGATAAATCCGCTTACCGGTGCTTTGATCGTAGAAAAATTAAGATTGATCTTTGCGGATTCAATCGCAGAAACCGACTGGCTTACCGCCCCTCTTGCTGCATTGTAATTGGCTTCCGCTTCTTTCACCTGGATATCAGAAACCATTTTATTTCTTAATAATTCCTTTTTCCGGTCAAGATCAATTTTAGAAGTGGAAAGATTGGCCTGAGCTGTAATCAGAGCTGCCTGGGCACTTTTCATCTGCTCGCGGAAGATCTGGTCTTCTATTTTGAACAGAGGCTGTCCCGCTCTTACATAATCCCCTTCATCTACGAAGATCTTGCTTAAATATCCTGTAACCTGCGGTCTGATCTCTACATTAGAGATTCCTTCCACGGATGCTGCATATTCTCTGGAGACAGAAGCGTCTCCCTGCTTCACTTTTTCTACCGGAAGTTCAGGAGCTTGCTGTTGATAAGCCTGGTTTTGATTGTTTTTCCTGCACCCCGCCAAGACAATCAGCGAGAGGAAAAGTATAGTTGATTTTTGGATAAAAAATCTCTGCATAACAATATTCCTTTTAAATTTACGGGGCAAAATTCGCCCTAAAAAAATTCAATCGAAATATTCAAAAAACTCCTTTTTTTGTCAAAAAGACTCCTTATTTGTTAAAACATCAGAAATGTCATTATTTACCTTCAATAGAATGTGTAAATAACATAATTCTATTTTTTGTATCAGAAAACTGTATTAATTTAGCAAAAAGACATCAACATTCAAACCCAAAAAACACAAAATACTGATTATCAATACAAATCATCTTTTTTATATTCCAAAGGTGACTTGCCTACATGTTTTTTAAAGAATTTACTGAAAGACGCCTGATCAGAGAATTTCAGCTGTACGGCTACGTTATTGACATTCAGGTTAGGATTTCTCAGAAGAAGTCGTGCTTCGACAGCCAGTACCTGATGGATAATATCTCTTGGTGATTTGAACATAGTCTTATTGATCACTTTAGTCAGGTATTTCCGGCTGATACAGAGCTTGTCGGCATAGAACTGCACATTATGTTCTTCTTTGAAATTTTCCCGAACCAAAGTAAAGAAACTGGTCGTCAGCTCATCCTCGCGGTGAGCCACCTGATGGGGTTTTTCGATCTTTTTAAAATAGTTGTCAATCTCATAAATCACCAGCGAAAAGTGATGCCAGATCATTTCATTGAAGTAATAATCTTCCTTTTCCGTATTGTTGAGGCTTTTCAGCTCATCAAGGTGGAAGTTCATTCTCCGGTACAGATCAGGTTCATTTCTGATAATGTGGGTAGGATCTGATGAAAGGCTTTTCAGTACATCGTTGGACTTATAGTTAAACCCGGCGTCAGAAATAAAATCTAACGAAAAAAAGATATACTTCGCTTTATAATCCTCCGAGATATGATCTACCCAGAATATTTCTGAAAATGGACAGAAAATCACATCCCCTTTCGACACATCATAGCTTTTGTCATCCAGCCTCAAACGGATACTTCCCTCCTGCACCATAAAAATACAGAAATAGTCCGAGCGGTACGGTGTATTGAGCTTGATGAGATAATTCGCCTTATCAATTTCCATGACCACAAATTCTTTTACCCTGAGATCAAACTCTACATCCTGAAGAAGTTCTTCAAAGGTGAATAGGGATACAAATTCTGAGGAGGTTTTTGTGGACTTTTTAGCCATGGAGGATGGATTAGACTGCGAAATTAGGGTATTTGAGTGAAAGGGGCAAAACCTAGTCATGGTCGGAAGAATTTTTCCTCTAACTTTTTTATTGACTATTTTTTATCGCAAAGCAAGACAAAGATTTATTTTCTTTGAATGCTATTATTAAGATAAACAAAGGCGTAGACTTATCAGTGTAAGACAAAAGCAATTCCTATTGTTGTATTTCTTACAATAAGCGAAGCGGCCTTGTTTTTCTTTAAAAAAAAACGTTTCGATTTCTACAATTCAATAATCAGTTCTTTTTCATAGCCATTGTATCTTTCATCGATATAACCATGCGGGTTACAGATAATTTCGGTTTTCCCGATGGAATATCTGCTTGGTGTATGGATGTGCCCATGAATCCAGTACAGCGGTTGATGTTCTGTGATGAAATTTTCCAGATTGGATGCATAGGCGGAAGTTACAGGATCTTCTTTATACTGCTCAGGAACAGACTTAATGCTGGGCGCGTGATGGGTAACGACAATATTTTGTGAGCCCGCAGAACTTTCCAGACTTTCTTGTAACCAAAGCTTTGAGAACTGATGAATTTTAAATGTATCAATAGTCCTCATCTTTGAATAGGAAGGATCCCGCGTGATCTTTTTATAATCGTTCATTATCGGCTGACAAATCATTCCGTAATGTAAAGGATTTCCGAAAATAGAAAAGTCCGTCCACAGCGTTGCTCCATGAAAACGAACGCCATCAATATCCACAGATTCATCTTCAAGAACAAATACATTTGATCCTTCAGAGGCCTGTTTGATTTTATTTAATGTTTTTGGATAAGAACCTTTATAATATTCATGGTTTCCCAGAACATAGATGACAGGCTTATTTTTTATTTTTGATTTGATCCATTCAATTCCTTTGGTCCCAAGATTAATATCTCCAGCCAATACGACAACGTCTGCATGATCAAAAAATAAATCAGTCGATCCGAATTCCTGATGAAGGTCGCTGATGATCTGTATTTTCATTCTGCTAAAATAAAAAGAACCGACACAATAATGCCGATCCTTTTTCATATAGTTTGTATATTTTTAATCCGTTTACGAAACCGCAATTTCCGTTTCTCTGATTTTTAAACTTTTAAAGATAAAATACAGAAGCATTCCAAGAGCCAGTAAAGCATAACCTACCAGGATGATTAAACTCAAATCTCCAACTGCGTATTTTGAAGGAAAGATCTGACTCATCAAAGTCATGAACGAAAGTCCGATCCCCGCTCCCAGAAAGTAACTAGTAGAACTCAAGCTTGATGCCACACCATAATGAGAAGGTTCCACATCCTGAATTCCCATCACCGAAAGTGCCGTAAAACAGAACGTCATTCCTATTCCTGAAATACATGCAGCACCCAATAAAACAACGGCCAGCGGATGTCCTATATACACCGCAATCAATAAAGATAAAGCTCCGGCCAGCATAAAACTCCAACCGAATACGCCCATTTGAGAAGAACTCAGTCTTTTAGAAATATAAGGCAGTACAAATTTCGCTGCCAATGCTGACATAATACTGAACGGCACAAGCATCAGTCCAGCCGAAGCCGCACTGTGGCCCATATCTTTCTGAAGCATTAATGAAATAAGAAACAGAAATCCTATGAAAAACGCTCCTAGTGTTAGGAAAACTGCATTAGAAATCATTAAAGATCGGTGCTTAAATATTTTCAGATCAATCAATGGCTGAGCTACAGACTTCAATCGAATGAATACAGCGACCAAAAGCAGAACAGCAAGCACCAGAGAACCGATGATCATTATTGGATTTTCTTTGATATGAATCAATTCATGTGTTCCGTAGGTAAGGCTTAACAGTCCCAAAACAAGCAGCATTCCAGATACCAGATCTGTTTTTTGTCCGGCCTCGCTTTTTTCATCCGCAGGTAGGTATTGGTAAGCAAAAATCAGGGTCAGTAAAAGAATAGGAACATTGATCAGGAAAACCCAGTGCCAGCTCAGATAAGTGCTGATAATTCCTCCCACTGAAAGTCCGCTTCCTGAACCAATGGCGGCAAACGAGCTGAAAACTCCAATTGCACGGTTACGTTCCTGCTCCCCTCTGAAGGTATTGGTTACAATGGATAAAGCGGAAGGCATGATCAAAGCCGCTCCCAATCCCTGAAGGGCACGGAAAATGGCTAAAACTTCAAAGCTTTGCGAAAGTCCCGCTCCCAAAGAAGTCAGCATAAAAATCAGACCTCCGATTAGGAATACTTTTTTACGCCCAATCTGGTCTGAAAGCTTTCCGCCAATGATCAGAAAACCTCCAAAAAATAATACATATAGGGTTTGCAGCCACTGCACGGTTTCTGCTCCAATATTGAACTGCTCCTGAATAGAAGGAATGGTTAAATTAATAATGGCAATATCCAAAGCCTCTACAAAAGTTCCTACCGATGCTAATATTAATATTAAATTTTTCCTTGTACTCATAGATTCAAATTTCCTGCAAAATTAATTTTAAAAGAACATATGTCAAAATTATATGTTAAATTTGGAACACATTGTTAATTTATCGTATTTTAAAAGAACAAATACACTACAACCAATCATAACAAGCTTAAAAACAGAACAAATGACCGCAGAACAATATACTCCCGACGAAAAAGACCTTTCTATCCTGCGTTTGCTGCAGAAAGACGCTAAAATGAGTGTCCGCGATATTTCGGCAAGGATCAATTTAAGCCCAACACCCACTCATGAACGGATTAAGCGGATGGAAAAACTCGGGATCATCAAAGAATACACGGCCGTGGTAGACCGTAAAAAAGTGAATAAAGGCATGATGGTAATCTGCATGATCGCTTTAAATGTTCACAATAAAAAAACAGCCGGAAAATTCATTGAAGAAGTAGGAAAACTTAAAGAGGTTGTAGAATTTTACAACATCAGCGGGGATTTTGATTTTATGTTGAAGATTCTGGCTCCGAATATGGATGACTTCCATGAGTTTTTTATCAATAAACTTTCTGAAATTGAAGGCATTGGGCAAACCAAGAGTATTTTTGTGATGAACAGTATTAAGGAAAGTGTGCAGATATTATAAAGAGGATGGAAGCGGGAAGATGGGAGATGGATGTACTTTCAGCCTATCAATAAATCCTAAGTCTTTTCATGTAAATCATTTAGCTTAATCTGAGACTCAGGCTAACTTACGTTTTCTATCCTTGTCAAGGTTTTCCAAATTCAGGCTTACTTAATAAGCTTTAAATAGTCAATAAAAACGAGAATGATTACCCTTTCTCCTTCCAGTAACTTCCCTCTTCCAACCTCCATCTTCCATTCTTTTAAGAATCTTTTAATACTTAAAATTCTTTGCTCTATTCAGTAATTGCTAAATTGAAGATCCATTTAAAATTACTGAATATGCCTTGGAATCCTGATGTTTACAATCAATTTAAAGATATCCGTTTTAAACCGTTTTACGATCTTGCCGAACTGATCACCAATGAAAAAGAAATGAAAGCAGTAGACCTGGGCTGCGGTACAGGTGAACAGACTTCTATACTTACGGACAAGTTGACTCATGCCATCTTTACAGGAATTGATTCATCTCCTGAAATGCTGGAAAAATCTCAGGCGCTGGAAAATGAACGCCTTCATTTCAGGATTGCTACCACTGAAGAAATGTTAGAGGCTGATGAAAACTGGGATCTTATTTTCAGCAATGCAGCCCTTCAGTGGTCCGACAACCATCAGAAACTTTTCCCAAAACTGATTTCCAAACTGAATACCGGCGGTCAGCTGGCTGTACAGATGCCTTATCAACCGGGAAACACCCTGAATATTATTCTTTCCGAACTGGCGACTGAAGAGCCTTTCCGTACACAGCTCAATGGCTGGAACCGTCCTTCTGCTGTGCTTACCATCGATGAATATGCACAGATCCTATTTGAGAACGGTATTGAGGATCTGAATTTATCACAGAAGGTGTATCCTATCATTGCGGAGGATCATGAAACTTTATTTAAATTTATCTCCGGATCAGCATTGATTCCTTATCTGGAAAGACTTAGCGAGGAACAACAGAAAACTTTTACTACTGAATTTAAAGCGCGTATTGAGAGAAATTTTCCGAAACTTCCTGCTATTTATGCTTTTAAAAGAATCCTCCTGTATGGAAGAAAAAAATAAAAAAGCCCTGCGTATCATTCATGCAGGGCTTTTTTGAACAGCTTGACACTGCTATTATTTCCAGTAATTCCAAACGGTTCCGTCAAAAACAGCGAATGTTTTACTGGCTGTATCGTAACAGATCATTCCCGGATACGGATTTTTCACGTTGAGATGGGGTGCAGATATTTTAGGAAGAATCATCGCTTTATCCGGCGATTCCAGAACGAGTACACCATCTGCGCTGCCGGTTTGGGTACCGATCACCACTCCATTACCGGTTTCATCCGAAGCATTAACGGTAACTGCAGATGAATTTCCGGTATCGCTCAGGGCTTTCCATGCATTATTTTCGTACACCTTTATTTTATCGTCGGATTTATCAAAAGCAAAGGTTCCATTCGCCGGGCTGCCTGTCGGAAGTCCTTGTGTGGCGGGAAGAATAATACCTTTTGTATTGGTTGGGGTGTTATTGAAATCCAAAACCGTGCTGTTGCCGTCAACCGTTTCTTTTTCTATAGCTACTTGGGCATAAAAAGTATTAAAAACTACTAATGACAGGGCTATGCTGATATTTTTTATAGGTTTCATATTATTGACAGATTAAGTTAATCATTACAGCTTCTTTCGATGCATTTCCATTGGGTTCCATTGTACAGTTTCACACAAGTGTCCTGAATATCATATACCAGCATTCCTTCTTTAGGCTCTGCAACGGCATCTCCTAACTGTGGCGTCTGACTTACATGCTGCACTCTGGTAATAACGAAGCCTTTCGTTTTTGATTCCAATGCAAGAAAACCATTGGGAATATTTTCCGGCCAGCTGGCTGTTTTCTGCTGTACCGTGATTCCCATTTTAGTAAAACCGTCCGGCGTCCCCAAAGTTGCAGGTTTGGTACAGTAATCGTCTAATTCATGAACAATTTCATCTGCGAAACCACACGCAAACTTATCTTCAGGAAGTCCGTCAGGCCACAAGGTAGGACACGAAGCTTTGGTAGCATTGGGGCCACAAAAACTGGCATTTCCAGGTAGTAACCCTGTTACCGTATCCATAGCAATGGCTATAATCTGACTGTCATTACTGAATATGGAAGTTCCTCCTCCGCTCACCTGTGCTTTCGCTATGCAATAAGCTTTTCCCAAAGGAGCTCCTACATAATTCACAAAGGGATAGGTAGTGGACTGCTGGCTGAAAGTTCCGCATATTTCCACAACACTGTATGTTCCCATGTCAATAGTAGACATTGATCCCGGAAACGTTCCCAAAAATGTAGGATCTCCCTGTGAAACCGATCCTGTAAGCGAAAGATAGGATTTTGTTCCCAGCTTCACTTTTGAATTCTTCTGACTTCCAAAAACCCCAATTATAATTGACCCTTCCGATTTCACACTTCCTGCATCTCCAATCTCCAAACTACCGTTCACCGTAATCCCTTTTACGATAAGTGAAGCTCCCGGCTGGATGATCAAAAGAGCATCCTGAGGAATCATGATATCGTTAACTAAAGTAAGGTTCCCGGTAAGGCAATAGGTTTGTCCAGGATTCATGGCCTGGCCCGTATAAACTGTACATTGCGCCCCCGCAATGCCGTAAAAAAGAGCCATTAACAAGAAAATGAATTTCCCACTAATGGCACCAAAATTTAAATTATCCATATGATTTTATAATAAATTAGTACTTTTTACATAATTTAAAGAGGGAAAAATAAAATTCTACATCACCCAACCAGTGAACAAGATGCATACCAAAGTTCGTTTTACATCCCTTATCTGCTTTGTCGTTTTTTGAATTAAACAGCTCTATTTGGCGGCATAGAAGGCACTTAAATGATGGTAAAAAAAATGATTTTATTTTTGAAAACGAAATCAATCCCTTTCAAAATCATTCTGGATTTCATTTATTTTTATCTCATAACACCAAAAAAAAGATGCATCATAATGGTGCATCTTTGGGAATTATATCCGTATTATTTTTCCCAAGGGGCACAAAACAAGCTAATGAATTGATCCGGGCTTTATATAGTTGGGAATTCTCTTTAAAGTATCTCTAAGAATCGTGTCCGAACCTCTTATTTCAAAACTTTTATCATTTAGAGAATAAAGGTGGTTCTTATAATCTTTTTTCTGATGTTTATAATAATCATTGACCGTTGAAGGATTCTCTTTATAAATAATACTGATCAAGCTGTCTATTTTCGTTTCTGGCGCTGCCTTTTTGGATACCAACCGCCAGTCGTTTTCATTTAATTCTGCATTGGGAAAGGGATTCAGGTTTACGGAAGATGGCTCCACCGCAGTTTCTAAATCTTTATTTTCCGCAGCTACAGTATCCGTATTACCGCTTTCAACGGCTACCCTATTTTCTTCCATCGGGAATCCTATCATCTTTCCACCATCAAGAAACATAATATAACCTACTGCTGAAATTGCCAACAACAGAAGAAGACTCCAGAAAGCAATTTTGTATCCGTTCAGCTTAGATCCTCTATTCTCTCTACTTTCTCCTCTGCCGAAATCCTCCAGACTATTTCCCAAAGGCTGCTTTACACTTCGCTGACTCGATGAGGATCCCATTGCACTGAATGTTCCAATATCTCTATTAAGCCTGATCTTATCTGCAAATTTCTTCCTGCTTTCCAGATGCTCTTTTTTAATATTCTCGACCTTTCCGTTTGATTTTAAAATACCGATCAGCTCATTAATTCTTCCGCTGTATTGATCAAATTCCGTATTGATCGCCGTTATTCCTTCTTTAGATTCCCGGATATTCTTTTCGTTTTCCTGGTGTCGCTTTTCATTTTGGATAATTTGTTTTTCAAGATGATCCAGAAGCTGTTTCCGGTCTTCCTTCAAAGTTTCTTTTTCTAATTCCAGATCCCGAATATAGCTGGTAAGTGCTTTTGATTTTTCTTCATGACATTTTTGAATTTCCCGGTCGAAACCATTCATGTCTACAATTTTAAAAATCCCTTTCTGCTTTACAAATTCAGCCACTTCATGGCTCTCAGTAAAATAAATCATTTCATATGAATTCAACAGATCAACTGCCTTGCTGAAATGCTGCTGGAGCTGTGATGAATGGGTCTCACTGTAAACCATCAGATAATTATTACTCATCTGAGCTGGACCTAAATCTCCCAATTCCCTCATATTTAAGCTGATCTTATCATAATCCTTTGGCAGATCTACGGAAAATTTATCGGAATGATTAGTGACAATGACACCTTCTGACACATTGTGCGCTTCCAGATGTTGGTGAAATTCATCCAGAACATTAATGATCAGGCTTTCAGAAGCTATTTTATCGACAAAAATCAGACTTGCCCCTATAAATGTGCCGCCCCGCTGTGAATTCTGTTCCTTTGCAAATGTATATATTGCGTAAGAAATCAGGGATGATGAGCCAGCCGGTTCCTTGCGTATTCCATAGATTTTAGTTCCCGGAAAAAGCTTTATGGCATCTGTTTTTAAATCAAATGTTTTAATATGCCTGACTACATCTGCATTCCCTCCTAAAAAATAAGACTGACGGAAGCCGTTCGGATTTCCAAAAGTTCCGAATGCAGAAAAAAAGTAAGTAGTACTCATCAGCTTGTAAAACTAAATTTTAAACGTTCCCAAAATGTCCCCTCATAATCCAGATCATAGCCTGTAATGCTTCTGTAAAGCCATTTAGACAAAACTTCTGCAGTAGAAAGATTGAGCAGATTGACCCTTTCCTGCCCAACTGCATTCTGAACACTTCCGATAGTGTAATACGATTTGCTTAATCCATAAGTGTTAATCCTTTGTGCGGTCATCGGCAGACGGTCGGAAATAAAACCTTCCAATTCTTCGGCACTTTCCACATCCATCCTACCGGATTTATCCCATTTGGAAATGACAAGGACAGCATTAACGGATTTCATGTTTTTCCCCTTTCTTTCCAGTTCATCTAAAAATTCATTGATCACACTGTCTTCTTTATGGGCAGATTCGTAGCTGGTGACAATAATAAATGTAATAGGCACATTCGCATTAAGGAAAGATTCTATGCTGCTGTGATAGCTGCCTCCCCTTCTGATTTCATTATGATTCTCTCCTGAAGTTTCAAGGAATGTAAGGTCGATCGGAACTACCTTTTTAGATCTGTTATTGGGTTCAAAAACCAAATCAAGACGGGTAACCTGGTCCCTCGTTGACCTGCCCGGCAAAATCCCCTGCCTGATATTTTCAAAAAAATCAGATAACAGAACATTGGCTTCTTTCGTATTGGGCGTTCCAAGTTTTGGTCTCAGTACTCCTGCATGAGATTTCAGATAATACAGCATAGAAGACAGGATCACTGATTTTCCTGATTCAGAGGTTCCGAAGAAAAATACAAAGTTGCTTTCTTTATTCTTGATATCGTTTGAAATGGTTCTGGCGATGGGAACAAAATCTTCCTGGATCTTCTGCTCATTATCAAAGGAAAGAGGTTTCAGCATTTCTTCAGCTTCCTGATCAAAGGATAATGGTTTAAATTTTTCGTTAAAATTTTCCATGTTTTAGTTATTAGGAATTAAAGTATTACCGCTTCTTTTGTTATTGAATACACTGCCTCTGTTGTTTCTGTTATTATCCGGTCCCGTTACCAGTAAAATAATAATCACGATGACGAAATCCAATAAAATACATCCTGCCAGCACCACAAACTGATACATTCCAAAGTGTTTGATGGCATGCTCAAAAGCAAACCCAATCTTTCCTACTTCCTGGGTCTGTGAAACGATTGGCTCAAAATGGATCTTTTCATTTCCTAAAACATTCTGAGCCCTGCTTCCTAATTTGTTGTATTCGGCAAGAGATTCATCAATGACTCCTTGCGAGAGGTCGTCTTTTTCCTTTTTGGACAATAAGAGCAGGTTCTGAATATTTTTATTCCATTTTAAGGCTGCGTTATTAAGATCTGTTTTCAAAGCTCTTTCTTCCGGAGAGAGATCCGAGATCATATTATCAATCTGGTGTCCCATTCTTTCAGAGAGATCTTCGTAGTCACTTCCTACCGGTGTCAGAAGATCTACTTTCTGCCCGGTCAGTTTTTCAATATCCCTGATAAGTGATTGTGCACGGGTTCCGATTCCTTTATTTCCCGGATCTTTAATCTGCTCCATTAATTGCTTTTTCTTGATCTCAATATTCTGAGTCGTGATTTTGTTGTATTTATAGCTCAGCTTTGATTCCACATCATTTTCCAGTGCCATAAAGCTTTTATTGATTTCCCTGAGTTCATCGGTATAAATATCCGTTTTCATAAATCTGGTGTACAATGCATTAAAGTTGGCAATGAAACAGAAGGAGGCGATAAATACATAGATTCCTACCAAACTTCCCGTAGGTTTGCCTTCCAGTTTGGCATTCCTGAGCATCCAACACAGAAATAAGAGTAAAAGGGACAGTACCAAGGCGATTACAAATGATGCAGGTCCAAATATCTGCTGAAGCCCGAGCCAGGTCTGATAAAAGCTTACACTGATCAGCAATAAAGCAAGAATTCCTAAGAAGAGGTCTGCCGGAGTTGTTTTTTTATTCATAATGTTTGAGTTATTGTTTTCGTTTTATAATGCCCGAAACTACAAACAACCGCAAGAGAAAAATTACGGGAAGCCGTAAACCCTTCTTTTTCTTATGGGAAACAAAAAATAATTACAGAAACCTGAAACGACAGAAAAGTCTCTATTAAAAAGGGTCTCCTGATATTTAGATTTTACAAATAAAAGCTATAGAAATTACAAATAATACAAACTATTCCTTTTATCATTGAATTTTAATCATTGAAATAATAAATTAAAGTCACATAAACGTGATTAATGTCGATTTTGGATTATATTATTTCATACATTAGTGATAACTAAAAACCACCAAAATTCAATATTTATGAAAACATCACTATTATCCATGAAAAATGGTCTGGCAGCTGCCATGTTGCTATTAACAGGAATCGCAAGCGCACAACAGTGGCAAGTTACCGGAAACGGGGGGATTACGCCAGCCAATTATGCCGGCACCGTAGATCCAAGGGCCTTTTTTCTAAGAACCAATGGAGCTTCTTCCAATCCTGGACAGGCTATCCTTAACGAAGCCGGTTCGTTTATCGTTGACGGAGTGAATAACTCGAATGTAGCGAAAGTAAAAGGAAGTATCGTGAACGGTATTTCTAATGTGCTGGGCGCACAGGCCGGCAGTTCCCTGGTGAGCGGCTGGGAAAATGATCTGAGCAATGGCGGAGGGGCGAATATTATCGGCGGACAGGCCAATGTCGTTATGAATAATGCCGGAAAGTCTGTAGCCTTGGGCTGGAAAAATATTATCAGAAACTCTAACCAGTTTGCATTAGGTGTAGGGATTGACCTTAAAGATGTGTATTCCGGCGGATTCGGAATTGATCTTGCGGCTACGGGAAACCGTTCTTTTGTGATCGGATCCGGAACCGGAGGAGTAAAACTGACGAATAATATTCCACTATCCATTATGTTTGGCTTATCTCCTACAGCTACGATGCTGATCAAGGATAAAAGTGTTGGGATTCTTACCCTATCTCCTACTGCCAATTTCCATACGGTAGGAACGGTAAGGCATGAGAATCTGCCTACAGGAAGCGGAAATGCTCTGGTTGTAGATGCCAGTGGAAACGTCATGGTTTCCAGTACTCCGCTTAACAAAACAGCATCTTCTGACGAAACCATCATGCAGCTGGAAGACCGCATTAAAAATCTCGAAAACACAGTGGAAGAACTAAAACAGTTGTTATTGAATAAGAGCGGTTTATCATCAGACCTTTCGTCATCGGATGTAGCCCAACTTTCTCAAAATGTTCCCAATCCCACCAAAAACGGAACAAGCATCAGCTACTATCTTCCCAATCAAGCAAAAACAGCTTCCATTGAAGTTTACAATATCTCCGGTCAGCTGGTAAAATCTCTTCCTCTCCGTGAAAGAGGAAACGGTACGGTTACCCTTTCAGGCTCCGAACTGCCATCCGGTATGTACGTTTATAAAATGACGACAGACGGAAAAGTAATGGGCTCTAAAAAGATGGTTATCCGGGATTAAATTCTTGATACATTATTTTCAAAAAAGGCAGTCGATGAGATTTATATTTCATCGGCTGTTTTTTTGTTTAGTTTCTCTGAAATGGATCAGACTTATTGATCTAACAACGCTCCTGTTAATTCCCACAATATGAGACAATAAAGAAAAAATTTCAATGTAAATAAATTTAATACGTATCATTTTTCCAGCAACAAAGGGCCAAAAGCTAAATATTTTTATATCTTTAAAAAATATTTCCCTTATGAATGAAATTTAATTTTAACAGATTCGTGGAATGCTTTACATTTAACTCATAATATAACTCTAAAAGCTATGAAGAGCTTTGTGCTAGCTATTTCTCTACTAGGAATTTTATCCTCATGCAAAGACAAAGACCGTGATTCTGACTCTACAACACTTCCCCAGGCTACACAAACCGGCGCAGATACAGGCGGAGCACTTGTAAACGGTACAATATGGGTTTCCAGAATTGAAAAATCCACGGTTGCCGCACTGGGAAACAATACCACCTATGCATTTGTGAACAATGAATATTCACTGAAAATCCATTTAAGAAATGCTGAAAACCCAAGCGGAAATACGATTCAGCTCATGCTGGTGAGCGGTCAGGATTTCGGGATTGGAGACTATCCGTTAAACGAAAACGATCATGGACTGTACTATGATTCGTCTAAAATCTATGCTACGGATCATGAAAACATCGGCACCTTATCCATCACCCAATTTGACAAAGCCAATAAAATCATTTCAGGAACCTTCAGCTTTAAAGCCAAATACTATTACGACGGAGAAACGGTAACTGTTACTGACGGCCGTTTCGACAGAAAATATCAATAATTTTTTTCAACTAATACCTTTATGAAAACAAAAGTTTTTCTCTTTATTGTATCCTTATCGGGATTCATTGGTTTCGGCCAGACCAAAAAAGTCATCCCCAGGGTCCGGGATATCCAGGATAATACCTTGCAATCTGTTTTTGCCAATCTGGAAAAGGACAGAATTCCAAATGGCCTCCTGCTGGATGCAGCCATAGAATTCGCCAATCTTAAAAAATATGACGGGACGATGCCTGACAGCTCATATACGAGCTCTAAACTGGTGGCGGATATCTACAACACGGTCCTTATGAGCCGTCTTTCTGCCAACGCCCCTATTACTCACACTTCCGATGATCTTGTTTCGCAATGGAGATCAGAACAACAGATGGATATTGTACCTCTTGCAGGTGTTTTCTACAAGTACAGCCAGTTTTCACAGGCTACCCAGCAGAATGCCCAAAATACGGGAGATCCGGGTACTTTAACCGTGAACAATGGTGCTGTACAGGATAAATACGTGAACGGCGTATGGCAAAATCCATATGAAGAAAAGTATGTGCTTGCACTTTCTCCTTCCGTATCTTCTCACAATAAGCTTAATTTTAAGATTAAACTTCCCAACAATCTGTTTCTCACCAACCAAACTTCGCAGATTCAGAAAATAGAATATAAGCTAAGTGATCAGCTGCCTTATGAGCTATTGCCTTACAACCAACTGATTAATGTAAGCTATACAGCACTGGGAACGTATCACTGGACCTTCAAGCTTACGCTTAATTCCGGGGAAATATTGTATACGCATACCCAGTTTACCATCAATGGGGACATGGGGAAATATGTGGATACGGCAATGGAATCTAAAAACACGAACTTAGGTCAATACACTAAGAACGTAATTTTTAATGGTAACAACAGAGCTACGATGTACATCAAGCTTGCTCCGGGACATACCCAAATTACCAAACCGCTTATCGTAGCAGAAGGTTTTGATATGGGTGCCATTGTTGCTCCAACGCAGGAAGCAGGTCTTACTAATATTGATACATTTATTTCAAGCCTTTGGGGAGGATCCTCTTCACTGTATTTTGATATTAATAACGGTTATGATATCATCTATGTAGACTGGAATAACGGTGTAGATTATATACAGAATAATGCAGCCCTGCTTTCAACGGCTATCCAATGGGTGAATGCAAAGAAGTCCGGAATGGAGCCTAATGTAGTGATCGGGCAAAGTATGGGTGGCCTTGTAGCTAGATATGCATTGAAAGACATGGAGCAAAAAGGAATTCCTCATGTGACCAAGCTTTTCATTTCTGATGACAGTCCGCATCTGGGTGCGAATATTCCATTGGGAATGCAGTATATGTTGATTAATGTCGCAAGAGCTTACATCAGAACTCCGCTAGTGGCCGGAATCGGAGAATTTATTGTTCCGATGTTCAATCAGGGAATTTCTATCAATGATGTTCTTACTTTGACAGATACTCCTGCTGCCAGACAGATGCTTATCAATTATGCTGACGGTAATTATCAACTTAACAATACGATCCATGACAACTGGCAAAACGAGCTTAAACTTAAAGGTTATCCTCAACTGACCAGAAATGTAGCCATATCTAACGGTAGTGAGTGCGGAACGGATCAGACTCTTTCCAATTTACTTCGTCTTTATAAAGAAACCAACAAACAGCATATGTTCTCCGATATCATAGGCGCATTGGTGGGAGTAGCTACCAACCGTCTGGATATGATTTTATTATCATCTGTACCGGGAAGCTCCAAATATGTATTTGACTTTACGGTACGTCCTATGACACAGCTTAATGCCGGAACACAGGTATACAACGGAAGCATTAAATACAAAAAGAAAGTCCTTTGGCTGATCAATGCTCAGGTCACCTTACTTGGTGGAAGCAGAACACAGCCGGGAGGTATTCTTCCTATTGATAAGTACGGAGGCGGTAAATTTAAACTGGCTCAAAACCAGCTGCCGTCTTACGTTACGGATAATCTTACGACTACTCCATTCAGCTTTATTCCTACGCCAAGTGCACTGGATTACAAATCAGGAAATACTGTTTTAACGGAGGCTGATTATCAGAGACCATTCTCTCCTATTGATGACGCTGCAAATGTTCCTTTCGCTAATTTCGTTGCAGAAAAAGTAGATGCCAATCAGGAGCATATCACTTTCAGTGCAAGAAATGGGCAGTTTATCCTGAACCAACTTTCAACGAGTACGAGTGTGCAGAATCAGAAAATCACCTCTTCTTATCTGTGCGGAACCAAAATCAAAATCGGAGGAGATGCCGCATCATGTGGAGCTACCCCTCTTACGTATACGACAGGTTTTGCGCCGTCTATCTCATGGTCTATCGTTAACGGGGCTGGTCTTGTTGATATCAACGGGTCTACCAATCTGCCTCAGATTACTTTCACGCCAAAACCATATGCCAACGGAAATGTAAGACTTCAGGCAACGCTTTCCGGAGACGGTGCCAGCAACAATGTCACAAAAGACGTATGGATAGGTGCTCCAATGGTTTATATGCAAAATTATTGTACAGACCCTAGTCAGACCATGTGTTATCTACAGGGGATTACCACTTCTTTCCCGGTAGGATCTACGATCTCTTTAAGCCTTGATGCAGCAGGATTAGACAGTTCAGACCACTCAGGAAATACCTGGGAATGGGAAAAAGTAATGGGTAATTTCAAATTTGTAAGTTCTCCTTACGTAGCCGATGTTCAAAACAACGGAAACGGAAGTAAAGGTAAGGTGGCCAATCTTCAGGCAACAGGAAGCAATAGTACTCTAGCATTTAAAGGAAGAGCCAAAAGTGCTTGTGGATGGGGTCCATGGAAATGGTTCTACTGGAATATCTATTCTTCCAGAATGATGCAGGTAGAAAACTATTTCACGATTTCTCCCAATCCTACAGACGATATCATCAATATCTCTTTACTGGATCCAGCTAACACATCTGAAATCAAAACCGATATTCAGGCTGAATTATACAACCCGACAGGAAACAGAAGCGGAAGTCTTAAACTGAATAATTTCAGAGGAACGATGTCTGCATCAGGTCTACTGCCAGGTGTATATACTTTAAAAATAATCTATAACGGAAAATCTGAAACCCACCAGATTATTAAGAAATAAAACGCATTAATAAAATGTTTTAAATATGAATGGCAGCCTTTGGGCTGCCATTTTTTTGGGGTCCTTATTAAAAGTCTATAAGATAAGCTATATTAAGTTTTACTGCTTACCTATGATAGGATGATACTCTTCTCTTAACGATTTTTCTACGTAAGGAACTATGAAGTCATAATTTTTGACGTCAAGTTCAATGGTAGACACTCTGAACTCCAGTCCATGAAGATTTTTTCTATGTCTTAGTTTCATCGCATACGTCTGTTTTTGTGGTGACAAATCTATATGCTCCCGTATTCTACAGTAGATATTCTTATTTTTCCCGATATAAATAGGAAGCCACTGTTCTTTAAAGAGTTCTCTAACCTTTAGCCTCTTTTGGATTGTACTGGAAGAAAAGAAAGAATCCTGCTTCCTGTTTTTCCATGCCAATGCAAAGTTTTTTATCCTGGTTTCCCTTCTTACACCAGCATTTAAATAGGTATCAAGATTTAGTTCAAACATATAAAGTCCCTGCTTTTTCTCTTTTTTCAAAAACAAAGAAGAATCAAAATCGTCGGAAAGCGTAAAACAAACTGCATTCTCCGTATCAAACCGGATATCTGAGATGTGTTTTTTAAGACTCTCTATATGCATTGTTATATCTCTGTCGAATGTCGAGATGATTTCCTGATAGTCATTTATTTTCATACCATTTATATTTTACAGTTTCACATTCTCTTATTCAGCATAGTGATTTTCTAACAGACTAAGCATCTCAGTCTCATGCTCTCTAAGCGTCTCTTTTAATCCGGAAAAATCATAGGGCACTGTATCTTTCTCAAAATTAAAATCTTCAATAAGCCCATTTTCTTCCAGTTTTTCGAAAAGCTTTTTGAGTTTTAAAGGAGGATTTTTCATCCCATTCAAATACTTAAGCTTGTTATTCAAATGATCATCTGAGAACGATGAATTCTCGGATACAGACAGCAAAGTAAGGTTTCCGAATGTATGGATATCAATATCTTTTTTATCGAAATCATCATACTTACTCTGAGGCAGAACGTGTTCTACTGAACTTCGTGAAGTAATTTTATAATTGGGATATTTTACCTGGTTATTTTTCCAGAGAAGATATTCCAATTTGTAAAACCAGTACCTCTGTATTTCTCCAAATTTGAAATCCTCTACTTTCTTAAAATCTTTTTGACCACATTCCAAAGAGGTATTTTCGTTAAAGTAAAATGCATAAACCTTGAATGCACTTGCGGACCCTGATAGTGCATTATCTATAACTTCAAGATGTTTTAAATCATCATCTTCGTTTTCATTATTCAGCAGGAAATCTATATATAATCCCAACCAAAAATGTTTTTTATCCCAATTGCTGTGGTAAAGCATTCTTTGAAGCTGTTCAGACTCCTTTTTCCTGACAGAATATTGATGTTCCTCTTCATTTTCCTTCAAACTGATATCTAATAGTTCAAACCCATTATCTTCAAGATCCTTAAAGATAATATGCTGATCTATCTTATTCTTCACTTCTCTCAAAACCATGATGAAATCCACTGCAATCTGATGCCTTAAATCTTCCTGGTTCTTATCGCTGATCATCTCTCTGAAATTACCGAACACCTTTAGCAACTGCTCCTTATCAAACATACTTGGAGCTCCTATGTTATATTGGCTACCATGTTTTTTCTGAAAAATATATAAAGTATGAATGAGCAGCGTATTGAAATCTGTCATATATTCATAGTGATAATCCTGTGTTTCTTTCTGATCTTCATCTTCCTCATTCTCATCTACCGTTTCACAACTACCGGTCATTACATCCTGTATAATATCTTTCAATGCAGTCTGTGAAGCATGATCTTCATTATACTCAGACTCAGCTTTAGAATAGTACTGCAGTGTCATCTTATCCCATATTTTAGCATACTCTATCCTATTTCCAGGAAGTATAGCATTGATTAATTCAGACTTTAAGATATCATAATGCTGCAATTGCGTACCATTGGTATTAATCTGAATAAAGAGTTTATTTTCATCGCTCCCTGCTGGTGCCGTTAAAAACTGAAAACTCACTTTTTCCAGCAAAAATTCAATAGAGATATTTTGTTTACGGTCTTTTATCCAGTTTTCAATAATCGAGAAAGCAGCTGCTATATTTCTGTTTTGCTCCAGTTCCGGTTTGAGCTTTTTACTTCCACTGCTTGCTGACAACAAATGATCTATTTCCCAAAACCGTTTCCCTTTTTCTATCTGTTCATGAGATCTAAGCAGCTCTTCCAGATATAAATTTGTATGTTTTCTAATTGAAAAGCTGAGTCTCGACTGATCATCAGTACAACAGAAATGAAGCAAATTCCTGTATTGCTCATTTTGTTTATTTTGATGAGCCAGATAAAGACAAAGAATCCATAATGTCGTAAAACGCTGTTGTCCATCTATCAAGTCATAAACACCATCATTATCAACGGCAATAATATTTCCGATAAAATACCCAAGATTTTTCTGATTTTCTAAAAAATCTTCCAAAAGTCTTTCTATTTCTTCTTCTCCCCAACAGTATGGTCTCTGATACACCGGAACATTCACTGTATAATCAAAATTAATCAGCCGCTTAGGAGCAATTTCAAACTTACACATTATCAATTTGTTTATTCATTAAAATATCTTTGAATTCATTATAGAAATTACCCACAACACCTTCTGTATGATCTTTACTAATTGATAAGTTACTGTATTTCTTTTTTTTGCAGTAGGTAACAATTTCTGCTAGGTCATGGGAATAATATATCCGGTCAAGAAGTTTTTCTCCCTCTTCAAAATTATGTACGATTTTCTTGGTCACTGGTTTTGAAAGTCTTTTGAAAAAACATACTTTAAATAACAGTTGGGCCATACCCATGAAGCTCCTATCTTCAATAAAACCTTCTCCATATCGGGAAATCAAAGTAATTAAAACCATCTGATAATATTCATAATTAAATTCACATCCACGTAGCTTTTTAATTCTATTTAAAATGTCTGAATGATCTGAATTTAACTTCTCCTCAAGACGGTCCCAGATTTCACAATAGTATATCAGGTAATGGATTGTATTCTCTCCTTTATATAAAGGCTGTCTTACTTTATAATTTGGAGCGTCCACGGTAAGCTTTCCCTTTGACAAACAGGCTTCCGCGAACTTATAATCTTTATCAGGCAGCATCTCTTCATAAGCAAATTCTTCTGGCAGCCTCAGCTTCCATTCTTGGAAATTATGTCTTGGAAATTCTCTGAACTTAATCCCTTGCCAATATCTGGCTTTTAACAGCAGTTCAGACATCTGGTTCAGTTTAGCAGAATCAAACTGATAGTATTCTAAATCCAAAGCTTTTTCTATCTGTTTTGATTTCTCCAGAGCCTGCAGGTGAAACGGTTTGATAATATCGATTCCATCTAACCGCCTTCCTGACGTATTTAAAGTCGTGTAAAATTTAAATGCCTGATCCTGAGACTCTGCAATAATATAGGTGATATTGATATCAGAAAAATCAATTCCAGTATATGCCTCCATCAACTTCAAACCATCAATATGATCTTTAAGAAAAGAAACATTCTTTTTAATATTATTTCTTGAAATCTCTGATTCTACACAAAAATTATCATTTAACCCAACACTTTGTTCCTGCAGATGGGCCAAAATTAACAGGCTTGAAATTCTTTGTTGCCCGTCTATAATATCGTAAGTTTTCCCCTCTTTATTCTTAACCAGAATGACCGTCCCAAGATAATACAGCGGACATTTATTTTTGTTTTTTCGTGAATAATTTGACAAATCATTATAGAGTTTGATGATCTGTTTTTCGGTCCATACATAGGGTCTTTGATAATCGGATATTTTCAATTTAAATTGATTAAAGAAATCATCAACAGTTAAAGACCCCTGTTTTTCTATTTCAGCAAGGCTTTCTATCATATTTTCATCTTGAGTTTTTCATTTAATATTATACAGATTTCTCAATGAGAAGCCTGAATAGTCTTAAAATATAATTTAGATATTTCTATTAGAAAAATAAATCGGTTTAAAATAGTCTCATGTAAAAAATAGCCGTTTGATGCCGAAAGAAAGTTTGAAATGATTTATTTTCATAGCAGATTATATAGTTTTGATAACAATAATATTAAAAAAAATCTGATTGTACTTACGGGAAAACATAATTTTTTAACAAAATCTACTCTAATACTAAACTCAAGAACTACTACACCCTTGTAAAGTAGCTCTACCCTCTTCAATAAGCCCCGGTAGTGACTTCCGAACAGCCGACATCCCCTTCATAAAGGGTATTTACCCCCTTAGGCAAGGGGGTAGATAGGGTTGCATAACGGGTTCCAGGGACTTGTAAAGTGGCTTTAGCCAGTTATTCAAGGGGAGCGAGGAACTTATCCAAGTGTCTGGAGCCACTTTACAGGCATCAGGAAGGAGAAAACAGGGAGAAAACAGCCTGTTTTTTTATCGCAAAGGTTCATTCTGACCCTATCTATTTTAAGAGTGCAAAGAGGAAATCAATTGCATTGATTCTATGAAGCGGGCGTTTTATCGTTTGGCATAATCGGTGTACGTGACTTTTTGCTTTCCTTGAGTTCAATTTACTATGCATCCATAAAAAAGCACGTCTGTAAACGTGCTTTTCATTTGAGTATTTCTATCTGCATTATTCCGTCTGACTGTTGCTACTATTTGTTGGTGCCTGCGGAGTAACAGGAGTTTGAGGGGATGTGACGAAGAACTGTTTCAGATCATCATAGATCACATTGGTTCCCGGGACGTTTTCTTCGGAAAGGAATCTGACATTTCTGTAAAAACTGATCGCGTTATGGTAATTGTCGTGATCCAACAGGACTTTAGTATCGGAGAGCTGTTCGTTCAGGGAATCCAGACGCTGAAGGCGTTGCTCGATTTGTTCTCTGGCTGTATAATCCCTGTCGAATTCTGCTTTATCCAGAAATCCTGGAACATGCTGTGCATACTGTTCCATATAGCTTTTCGCTTTATTCACGAAAAGTTTATTCTGCTCTGCAATCCTCCCGTACTGCTGTCTCTGCTCCGGGGTAAGATTGATGGTTTTTCCTAAAAGCGCGGCCTGTATAGCCTGAAGCGCCTGATCAATAGTTGCTAATTCTTCACTGGAAAAACTTAAACTAATTAAATTGTCTAGTGCCATAATTTTGTGTGTTTTTGAATGTTAATAATTCCAAATATAGTGAGTACAAACATTGAAAAAGCAGGCAAAAAGCAATTTTTCAGGGAGCATTCATCAGAAAATAAAAATCAAATAATACGGTTTATTTCTCGTAATTTTTTAATGAAAAAAATGATGGCTTAGGCATGAAAATGTGAAAATAGCTCTGTGTATTCCATAAAAAAATACTGCCTCATAGAGGCAGTATGTATAGGTGAATTTTTCCTTTTAAAAGGGACGGAAAATGATTATTTCTTATACTTAGGAGGTTAGAATTTTTTTTTCAGACAGTACCTGAATAAAAACACCAATAATTTTAAATCCATGAGTATCATCGCTTTTCAACACAATATTTTTAAATTCCGGATTTGTTGACTTAGGTGACAAAACTACTTCTTCATGAGACCAATTTTCCTCATTTATCTGTTTTTTACTTGAATAATACTTAATAGTATAATTAGAACCATATTCTTCATCAAAAATATTTCGTCCTTCAACCAATACAACAAGCCCATCGCGAGAACCTCCATTATATTTTTTAAATAAACAGATGCTTCCATTAGGAATAATCTTATTCATAGATTCTCCAATAACTTTACATGCAAAATGTTCATCATTGCTCAATGAACTATCCACTTCAATATATTGAATTTTTCCAGACTCCTGAAATTCGGAAAATTCACCAGCTGCTATTTCCAAATCATAAAAAGGAATAGTATTTTCAGCCGGTTCGTTCAAAAATTTAATCTTATCAGTCTTATTTCTGGATTTAAACAGCGGGACAAATTGTTGAATAAACTTCCTTAGATTCTCATTGCAAACATATATATATGTTCCCTGAATTCCTCTTAATAGTATGGTTTTATAAATATTAATAACATAATTCAGAAGTTGACTCTCATCTTTAACAGAGTTTTTCCCATTCTTATCTTTATACCTATTTTTATAAACAACAAATCTTTTCTGCTCAAAATCATAATCCAATTCAGGACCTATAATTACTCCTGTATAATTCAAATCATATCCTTGTGTCGTATGAATACATCCTACTTCATTAATGGCGTTTTTAGAATTTACCCAGTCCTTATCCTTACTATTCCATTTCAGTTTGTTATCTCCAATAAGAATATCGTACTCGTCTGGCTTCTTTTTAGAAACCCATTCCCATGCAAAACCTGCAACCATTCTTGATAAACCATAGAGTTCATCTTTCTTTTTGATTCTGCTTACCATTTCAGCCAAATCATCAAAAACATAAAACTCATAGGAACTAATTTTATATTTCTCAACAGGAGAAGTTAGGGGCTCATCAAAAAGTTTATGAATAAGTTTTATATATTTATTTCCGCCACGAACTCTAAATTGACTTTTTAATTTTTCTGTTCGTGTAAAAGGTGCCTCTTCTAATTTTTTAAAACTTTCTCTGGGTGTATCTGAAGGCTTTACGGATTGGTATTGGTCATAAAAAATAATAGATTTACTACTTTGCATCTTTACCCAATCAAGTTCTGATGCTGTAAATTTATCTAATCCCAGTCTTAAACAGTTATCATCAAATCCACGATAATAAGAACCCAAATTGACTCTCCTCCTTAAGCGATGACCTTCATCTACAATAACCAGATCATAAGTCCTCTTTGCTAAGTCTGCAGGACCTATTACCATGTTAGCAGACAATCCATCCACATTTTTAAAAACATTGGAAATAGTCTTTCTGAATGAAGCCATTGGAATTACTAAAGCCATCTTTAGATCAGTATAACTTTCCTTTACTTCTTCTAGCAGCGAGAATAATTCTTTATCTTCTCCATCGAAATCAGTATAATTAAAATCTCTTAAATCTGTTTTTAATAATTTAAATAGAAAAATAGCCAAAATAGATTTGCCCGTTCCAGCACCTCCATGAATAAGACTTACTTTAGCATTCTCATCCAGCAGACAGTTTAAGATCATTTTTAACCCTTTAATCTGTTCTTTTGAAAGTGATTTGTAAGGTGAATATTTAAACAGATCAGAATTATCAATCACATTTAGCGGTTGATGAGCTATTCCTCTATTAATAAGTTCGTCCCATATACTTTTGAATAATTCCCAGTATACTTTCTTTTCGTGATACTGATGATTAGAAATTCCCAGGTTCCCATTCTTTAAAGCATATTTTCCATCTCCAGCAATGTACTTAATAAGATTAGCTTCTAAGTCCAATGTTGCAGACTTATGAAACAGCTCACTTAAAATAAGATTTACCGTTGACAGATGTTTTTTTTCTTCCGACTTTAAGTGAGTATTTATTCTAGTTAGGACGTCTGTGGTCTCACCAACATATGCAGACTTATTGCGTTCATTTTTCAAAAGATATACTATAGGCCATGATACATAATCTCTATGATTATGGTTTATTTTATCTTCTACGAAGTAATCAAAGCTATACTCTTCAGTAATTAAAAAATTATTCATCTCCAAAATTACAGTTCATCATATTTATCGGCTCTTCCCTTTGCCTTATTTACAGGATATTTTTCATCATTCTTGTGAAGCTTTTTTAAAATAATCTTATTGATATCAATATTATTTTTATGGGCAAGAAGAAGACCATACATAAACACATCGGCCAGCTCCTCTTCTAATTTATCTCTATTAAAATCTTCATCTTTTTTCCACAAGAATATTTCCAAAAGTTCAGAGGCCTCAATAGATAAGGCTAAAGCCAAATCTTTCGAATTATGAAACTGTTCCCAATCACGATCATCGCGAAATTTTAAAAGTTTTTCCAAAGTTTCAGTATCTATCATAGGGTTCATTTTTAAATCAGAGTTTCAATTTTAACTTAAAAGTAAGAAATCTACAGATAAAATTGTTGCTCTTGGCATCATTTCAGTAAAAATAGTAAATTAAAAAATTTGATATCTAATAAAATACACCTATTTCTAAACAACGTGATTTAAATCCAATTTTTTCGTAAATTTCAACCATAAAGAAATATTATTCACAAATATTCAATATTATGGAAATTGAGAACATCTGCAATGCCATCAGGAAATGGAATACTTTAACAGAATTGTATCAGATCGGGAATAAAGTAAGTGAACAGGAGATCCTCAATGCGCTAAATCAGGGGACGCATTTCATTGTGACGGGAAAGGAAATTCAGGACTGGAAAAATAATCTGGAGCATGAATTAAACCCTACTATTCATGCTTATGCAGGCATTGATGAAGACCGTCTCAAGTTTTTCCTGATCGATTCCAAAAGCGATGCGGAAGCAGATTTCAGCCATATTCTGGTCAAAGAATTTACCCGCAACTCGGTGGATCCGTGGCAGCAATATTTCAGTGAAGCTCTGGCAGCTCCGTCCATTGACTGGGAATCTGCCGTCAACAGAAATTTCAGATGGAATATGTTCGGCAGTACATGGCTTGACCTCAACAGAGAAAAGCCGTTTTTCAGACTGATCTCCATTCCTTTTTCGGATTATGAGAAATTGGGTCTTGAGGAAGATCAGCTGTGCATCAGTTTCCTGGGACTCACTACCCTGTTAAAAGACAGAAGCTCCCTTTCGGATTACCATATAGAAATTATTACCGTAAAGCATCTTGAAGTGAATGAAATGAGTAAGGAAGCCGAAGATTTCTCCACGCCAAGACCACCATTCACAATGTCTGACCAGCAAAATTTCCAACTTCTGATCAAAAGTGATGGCATTGTATAACAGCCTGTCCCTATTTTTACAAGTCCTTATCAACCTGGTTTTACTGTCGGGTCTGATTTTGTTTATGACGACCGGAATAAGAGAAAAGCTCCTGCTGATCCTGTTTTTTCTGGGTGAAGCTGCTTTGGAACTCTCCGACCTTATCGGAAGGCTGATGAAACTGACGACCTACAATGTTTACAATTATTCATTAAGCCAGTTTTTGAGCCTGCTTGCCCTGACGGAGATTTACAATGTCTATTTCTACAAAATTTCTCCCCGGATAAGAGTGTCCATCTATGCCTCCGCCTTGATCTTGCTGACGTTCAATATACTGTATCATCAGAGCATTGAAGCACTTACCTTCTACTCGAATATTATTCCGAATATCGTAATCTGTAGTTTTGGAGGACTTTATTTTCTGCATGTGATCAGAAAGGCCAAAACAGATACCACTTTATTCATTGTGAATATTGCCGTATTCCTGTTTTTCTCGATTGAAACGGTAATTTCCACGACCTTCAATTTCCTGATCAATAACCATATGGAATGGGTGGCTCCTGTATGGCTGTTCAGAGGGGTACTTTTGCTGTGCTTTTATCTTGCTATTGTTAATCTGGGATGCCGTACCGGGAAAATCAGAATCTGGCAGTAGTCCTGTGGATATGGATCGGGATCGGGCTGCTGTTCTTAATAACCTTATTTATAACGGTACTCACCACCACTTATCTGAAAAGTATTAAAAAAAATAAAAGAAAAGTAATGCAGATGGTCAGAAATACCCAGACGGAATGCTGGGAAAACACCCTTTATATTCAGGAAAAAGACCGGGAACGTCTGGCAGAGGAACTTCATGATAATATTATTTCAAGACTGAACCTCATCCGTTTAAATACAGCCAGTAAAAGCGTAAATGAGCTCAGCCAGGACATCAGGGTTTCTATGCAACTGATCCGCGAACTTTCTCACAACCTTACGCCCCCGGATCTGGATGACATTGAACTTCCAGATCTTATTGCAGATTATCTTGAACAGGTTGAAGATATTCCCGTGGCTTTTCATCATTCCGGAAATCCTGGAGACAGGATCAGTAGTTCAGTAAAGTTGAATATGTTCAGGATTGTTCAGGAACTGATCAGCAATGTTCTGAAACATGCCCAAGCCACAAAAGTCGAAATAAGGCTCAGAATTTCAACGCAATACCTGATTCTGACCGTGAAAGACAATGGCTGTGGTTTTAAAACCGGAACTCAATACGGAGGAATAGGCCTTAGAAACATCCGGTCAAGAACCCAGCAGATCAACGCAGTATATAAACTAAAAACCAAGCCGGAAAAAGGAACGCAATGGATGATCCTTACGGCATTTAAATCAAATTAAACCATGAAAGAATCACAAAAAATAAAGATTGGGATTGTAGACGATGATCTTCTCTTTGTCCAGCTTTTAAAGGATTATATAAATAAAGATAGCCGCTACCAAACGACACTTACCTGCACCGGCGGAACAGCTTTCCTCGGAGAAATAGAAACCAACGCTCCTGATATTCTGATCCTTGATCTGAGAATGACCGATGGCAGTGGCCTTGACGTACTTTCAGCATTATCACAAACTGATACGGAAATGAAAATCATTGTCCTTTCGAGCTTTTACAGGCGATCTTTTATGGGACAAATGTTGAAAATGGGAGCTCATGCTTTCCTATCGAAGGAAATTGAACTGAGTGAACTTCCAGCGGTCATCAATGCGGTACATGAAAACGGTCATTATTTTTCAAATGATCAGATAGAAGTGATGAGACATCAGCTGTCCAATAAACTTCCTGAATTTCACGCCTACTCCAAAGATGATCTTACGGAAAGGGAAATTGATGTACTGAAGTTGGTTTGTCAGCAGATGAGCACCAAAGAAATTGCAGACGCCCTGTTTATCTCCCCAAAAACCGTTGAAACCCATAAGACCAATCTGATGATTAAAACGTGCGTAAAGAATATGGCCGGGCTCGTCATTTATGCTGTACAGAACAGGATTATTGATGCGAATGAGATTGTTTTGCTGGATAAATAGGCGGGGTGCGGGATTCGGGATTCGGGTTGGAGCGTCGGAGGGTTTTAGAGTCAGAGAGTTTGAGCGTTTGAGCGTTTGAGCGTTTTGGGATAGGGGTTGTTTTAAAATTTAATACAGAGATGATGAAGTTCTGTTTTCGGACCTCAAGTGCTTCCCTCTTCCCGCACAAACCCGAATCCCACACCCCGAAACTCTCCTTCCCTCTTCCCGCACAAACCCGAATCCCGTACCCCGAAACCTTCAAACTCTTCCCTAAAACAAAAATCAGGAAGTACACCATATGCACTCCCTGATTGGAATCTAAAAAACACGCTAATAATTAAGGATTTAAGATTTTAGCAATGGACACCGCATCTGCGATTGTATCCATGCTGTAGATCTGAATAACTCCTTGTGTGGTGGCTGCCTGACCTAAAATATTCTGTTGGTTCTGCGCATTCACTGCATTTTCAAACATAATTCCGGTCGAATGTGCCGCTGACTGATAGACGTTGCTTAAAGCCATTGCAGGAGATTCTGCTACCACTTTTACGTTCGACTGCGTTACTGCGTCTGTGATTTGTTCGTTTACTGTTGCCATGATAATTATTGTTTATTTGGGTTTAGAAAACAGCCGGATGATCCGGCTGTGGGGGATTTTTGCCGTTAGCCGAAATCTCTTAAGGATTCAGGATTTTAGCAATAGAAACAGCATCGGCTATGGTATCAAGGCTGTAGATCTGCGTCACACCTTGTGTAGTCGCTGCCTGAGTGACGATATTTTGCTGATTTTGAGTATTCACTGCATTTTCAAACATGATTCCTGTGGAATGCGCTGCTGTTTGATATACATTGCTTAAAGCCATTGCAGGAGATTCCCCTACTACTTTTACGTTCGACTGCGTTACTGCGTCTGTGATTTGTTCGTTTACTGTTGCCATAATGGTTATTGTTTATTTGGGTTAAAAGAAAACCGGATCATCCGGTGATAAGGATTATTGTTTGTTGTTTGCTGAACGGGTTAAGGATTCAGGATTTTAGCAATAGAAACAGCATCTGCTACTGTATCCAGGCTGTAGATCTGCGTAACACCTTGCGTAGTGGCTGCCTGAGTGACGATATTTTGCTGATTTTGCGTATTCACCGCATTTTCAAACATGATTCCCGTGGAATGCGCTGCGGTCTGATACACGTTGCTTAAAGCCATTGCTGGAGATTCTGCTACCACTTTTACGTTGGATTGGGTAACTGCGTCTGTGATTTGTTGGTTAACTGTTGCCATAATGATTATTGTTTATTTGGGTTAAAAATTGACCGGGACTTCCGGCTTATAATGATTATTTTAGTTTGGAGTGAAAACTCTTAAGGTTTCAGGATGTTAGCAATAGAAATAGCATCTGCGATGGTATCTTTACTGTAAATCTGAGCAATCCCCTGTGTAGTGGCTGCCTGAGTTACAATATTCTGCTGGTTCTGCGTATTCACTGCATTTTCAAACATAATTCCTGTAGAATGTGCCGCTGTTTGGTACACGTTACTTAGCGCCATTGCAGGAGATTCACCTACTACTTTTACATTGGATTGGGTTACTGCGTCTGTAATTTGTTCGTTTACTGTTGCCATAATGATTATTGTTTGTGTGGATTAAAAACACCGGATCTGCCGGATTTGAGGCTTAATTTCTACGTTTTCAGAAAAAATTAAGGTTTCAGGATCTTAGCGATAGAAACAGCGTCTGCCACTGTATCCATGCTGTAAATCTGCATAATACCCTGAGTAGTGGCTGCTTGTCCTAAAATGTTCTGTTGATTTTGCGTGTTCACCGCATTTTCAAACATGATTCCCGTAGAGTGTGCAGCTGCCTGATAGACGTTGCTTAAAGCCATTGCAGGAGATTCTCCCACTACTTTCACGTTCGACTGCGTTACTGCGTCTGTGATTTGTTCGTTTACTGTTGCCATAGTTGTAATTGTTTTTTTTGAGATGTGATCTCGGTTAATAAATTATTTTGATTTAAACTAGTTTCCTTATTATTTTAAGCTCCCGCAAATGATACAATGACACAGATTTTCAAGGCATTGTTGCAGACTGGTAATTGGGTTTCGCTGTATGGATGATTCTCGATACAATGGCTGAAATCATGACCTGTACAATCTGCAGGAGTTAAATTTTTATTCTGTAAGCTTCAATTATCCTGTACGATGTTGAAGAAAGGATGCGGTTGAGATGTCCGGATATATCTCCTTACCATCTGTTCCTTCTGTAGGTATGCTGTACGCGATCTTTTCTCGGGGGATTGAGGATGTTTGACTGTTTTGCACGTTGAGCATTCAAAAAACGGTGTGGAAATAAATATTGACCTAACTTGACTGTATATATGCTGAGGGCACCGTTTTCTGTCTTTACAGAGGAATACACCGCATCCGTAGTTTTTCTTTAGGGATGTTAATTAAAAGCGGCCTTTTCCGAATGCTATTGAACTTTTGATTCTTACCTTTCCTGAGCTCATCTTTTTAAGTCCCATGACGTAATTGCTCATTCCAAGCATCGCGTCCCTTTGTTGATTCAATGCGGAATTGATATGCATTAATCCTGTGGAATGCGCGCTTACCTGCATAGAAATCGCGGCGGGCACAGAGGCAGACATTCCCATCACTGCTGTATTGATTTCATTCATATGATTTGTTATTTTGGTTGGATATATTATTTAATGTGAAAATTAAGAGTGCTGGAAGCTGGAAGAGGGAGGATGGAAGTTACTATCCGGCAACTGACTTCTAGCAGTCACCATAAAAATGAATTTAATAGTTTCAAAAATTTAATACCATTGCTCTGAAGTTCTGCTTTTGAACTTCAAAAATCTCCCTACTCCCTTTTGCCTATTCCCTATTCCCTTAATTCTTCCTCATATTCGCAAATCTCACCTGCAGCTTATTCATTCTTTCCGCTATTCTTAATTCTTTCTCTTTAATTTTCACCACTGAAGCTTCCTGCAGTTTTTTTAACTGATCATCATAGTTCATTGTTACAGGACTGGCTGTGGCAGGTGATTGATACGCTTCCTGCTGTTTCACAGCTTCTTCCAGCTTTTCCAACAGTGGTGCTAATGATTTCAGGGTTTCTTTGGTTGCCTTATCTTTGATGTAGTTGATGATTTCATCTTCATGACTCAGAACAAACGGCATGGCGCTGATGTCTATCCCCGCGGCATTACGTTCTGTCTCTACAACAGGGCTGTCTTCGCCTGTTTCTTCGCCTGCAGCCGCATTTTCCTCTTCATCCATGGGAACATCTTCGTAGATGGCCGGATCTATTTTTTTGAGATTATGATCTTTTGAATAATCCATTTCCTATTTTTTTAAGTTTGTCTGTGATTTGCATAGATAAGGTCTTTCCGGGCCCTTCTTTTTCAGGCTCTTCTGCAGGAATGACCGCTTCTTCGATCTTAGGTTTTACGAGTGGCTGAGTCAGCTTTATAGATTTCAGCACCAATTTTCCGTCTCCGCCGTCAGCTTCAAAATTTTTATTTCCCATGCTGTCCTGTTCTTCTGGTTTTTCATTGACAGGCGATGACGTCAATTGTTTTTTTTTTCAGCATCTTCCGTGGGAAGATCTTCGACCGGTGCAATATTCTGCGGTGGATTCAGATTGCTGTTGACAGCAAAGATCGCTGTAGAAATTTTCGTTTTCACTTCGGCATAATCGCTGACGATTTTAAAAAGATCCCGCATCATTTCATTTCCGGTCTCAGTTTCTGTCTCTTCAGCGGCTCCTTCCATGAGTTTTTTCTTTGGCGGCGGCTTATTTTCGCTGGGTGTTCCGTAGGTCAGGAAATTATTGGCCAATCTGCTCAGTGCGATAAGACCTACCTGCTCAAATCCCTTTAAAAAAGACTGCAGATCCTGAACCATCATCCCCGTCGACTGATCGATCATTACTTTTCCTGCGCCGGTCATTGGAGAAGCTGTCGGTGGTGACAATACTTCTTTGTTGATGAAAACTACCGCTTCTTCTGCAGCATTGGTAGGTTTGGCTCCGTCTGAATTTTGCGTTCCCATGGTTTTAAAGTTTTAGATTATCCTTTTAAGATCTTAATGGCATCTGCTACAATGGCCGGATTAAGCTGGTTAAGGTTCTGCTGGTTGGTTACTGAGTTCTGTATCGAAATTCCGCTGGCATGCATCGCCATCTGGTACAACATACTCATTGCCTGAGCCGGTGATTCGCCGAGCACTGTAACATTGGTCTGCGTTACCGCATCGGTGACCTTGTTATTTACTGTATCTGACATATACTTGGTTTTAATGGTTATTACATTTCTAAGGATCATTCATTCTTCTTATCTTTAAAGAACCTTTCTCCCGGTTTACTGTTCTACGCCTTCCCTCCTCTTCATTTTCTGTTTCTCCCTTTCTTCTGATACAAATGTCCAAAAGAAAAATATATCTACCTTAAGGGAATTTACTGGTTTTTAGAAACTCAGGTATTTCCCTTTAATGTGAGAAATAAGCAATTAAATCTTATTATTAAACATTTAAACCAAGCCAAAATGATTTATTAAAAGAGATCTGAAGAAATTATAAGCATAAAAAACACCGTCACGATTAATGCTGACGGTGTATGATTCAATTGGAAAAATATTTATCGTAGATATATAGATTATGAATTTTGCATTAAAACTTATTGGAATAGAAAGGTTTTAAACGCGAAGGCGCAAAGGATTTCCCTACATGATGTATTTAAGGCGCAAGAAAATCGAAGATTTTCAGCAGGGTAAAGATCAATGACAACAACTTCTATCCAAATCTTTTATGGGATTACTTTTTTTCGTAATGATAAACAGTATACAATTTTATCGCAGATAAAATCCTTGCGCCTTATAACAGCGTCATTATAGAAACTAGCGTCTTTGCGATTAACCAACAAACCTCTATTTTTCTAAAAGCAGAATGTAGCAGATCTACTATAAACCTTATAGGTTTCGAAAACCTATAAGGTTTTGAACAAGTACTAACAATTAATCTGAATAATTTTCGCTTCGTTTTTGAGATTGCTTCGTCGCTACGCTTAGATTTAAAAAATATAGATTATGAATTTTGCATTAAAACTTATTGGAATAGAAAGGTTTTAAACGCGAAGGTGCACGGGCTTTCCTTGGATGAAATATTTAAGGCACAAGAAAATCGAAGATTTTCAGCAGGGTAAAGATCTTTGACAATAACTTCTATCCTATTTTTTATGGGATTCCTTTTTTTCGTAATGATAAACAGTATACAATTTTATCGCAGATAAAATCCTTGCGCCTTATAACAGCGTCATTATAGAAACTAGCGTCTTTGCGATTAACCAACAAACCTCTATTTTTCTAAAAGCAGAATGTAGCAGATCTACTATAAACCTTATAGGTTTCGAAAACCTATAAGGTTTTGAACAAGTACTAACAATTAATCTGAATAATTTTCGCTTCGTTTTTGAGATTGCTTCGTCGCTACGCTCCTCGCAATGACGGGTTAAGTTTTGTGGAAGTCTGGGATAAAATATAACAGCTTCTAAAGCCCCTTCTTCCCTTCTATCCAATATGCCTGCGATCTGATACATTTGGCATCCACCCCTTTGGCTTTAAGGAATTTCCGGATGACAGACATGGTATTTCCGTTTCCTGTAAGATAGAAAACTGCTTCGTTATTGTAAACAGCCTCCTTTTCTTCTTTAAGAAAATCGTCCAGTGCTTCCATAATGTTCTGTATATCATTTTTGGGAGCATGATAGCCATATAATTCCAAGTCTTTCAGTGTTGAAGCCTCTTCCAATTCATGGAGACATACAAATGAACCCCCAATTTCTTCGGCTGCTTCTTTGATGGACAAGGAACTTCCCAGAGAGGTTTCATCACCGATAGAGAAATGAATTTCTGCATTAATTTCGAAAAAACGTTTTCCCCGGGGCATTAAAATTTTGGTAGTATCTCCTTCTGAAAGGCTATTGGCAAAGCGGCCTCCAACCGAATCGGTATCATGAAGATGAAATATCACATCAAAAGTTCCGGTGTGTTTATTAAAATTGAATGGTGAATAATTACGGTAATCCCTTTCGTTCACTCTTATTCCTATGGCATAAGCCGGTTCAAAAGGAACATCTTCCAGATCGGAAGCAAAACGGACAAGGCGAAGATCATTTGAAACAGGTTCTATATGGATAACAGTACATTCTTTAAACTTGGAGGACATGACATTTTCTAAAGTATCATTAATCCATTTTGGTAAGCTTGGCATAAATAATTTTAATGCAAAGGAAAGCGCAAAACGAATGCGGACCGATAGCTGTTTCAGGGTATTGATTGGACTATTCGCGGTTTACTTCTTCCTGCGATTTTTGTCCCTGAATTCCGATGGTGGGAAGCCTTCGGTTCTCGAAAATAAACGTGAAAAATAGGTATGATCGTTGTATCCCAACTCATAAGCAATTTCTTTAACGGTAAGCTGGGTAAAGGACAAAAGCCTTTTCGCTTCTATTAAAATTTCCTGATGAATCCAGTGCTGGGCAGATTTCCCTGTCACTTCACGGATTACTTCAGTAAGGTAACCCGGGGAAATATTCAAAAGTCCGGCATAGACCGATGGGCTTTTCATGGTTTTAAACTCTTTCCGTATCAGAATTCTGAACTTTCTGGTCAGTTGAACAGCGCGGCTTTCAGTAGATATTTCACAATTGTTTTCGCTTAAAAAAACCATCGCGTACATTCCTGTAAAAGCATTCATTAAAGACCGGACTACTAAAAATCCTTCTTTTGAGCTCAGCATTTCTTCCGTACAGGACTTCTTCAGTATTTCTGCGCATGAGCTCAGTTTTTCTACCCAGTTGTCATCAATGGAAACGGGATGTATATCTATCAATGATTCTTCAAAAACAGATCTCACAGTATCGGACAATAGATCTGCTTTAACCGCAATAAACCATCCGCTAACGTTTTCCATTAAAATTCCTTCATGAACCTGCCCCGGAAGCAGAAAAAAAACAGAAGAACCCTGAGCTTCAATGGTCTTAAAATCGACCATCATTTTGGCCCAGCCCCTTTCCAGAAAGGTAAAGATATAATGACTGTCACGGTGAATTCCTTTATCAAAAAGATTGTCTTCCGTACTCATCGTACGTTTTTCAATCCTTTCAATCAGAATGCCATGCTGTGTACTATCGGTCAGATCATAGGTGGGAATGCTTTGTTTCATCTTTAAATAGTAACGTAAAATTAGAAATATTCATCAGAATAGACGAAACTGAAGGCAATTATCCTTTATCCCAAAGATGATTTTTTCGGTATAAACAAGAAAAATTGTATTATCTGGCTTTGGAAAACGCCATTTTTACTGCTAAAAAGGTTAGTACGCTCGCCATAAACCATTTTTGAACCTTCACCCAGAAAGGATTTCCTGCGAAAAACACGGCTACTTTTGCCGCCGTTAGAACAATGATAAAATTAACAGTGAAGCTTATAAAAGTCTGTACCACTCCCAATTCCAGACTTTGAGTGAGAACGGAACCGTATTCAGGCTTGATGAACTGTGGAAAAAAAGACAAATAGAATATGGCTACTTTTGGATTGAGGACATTCGTCAGAAAGCCGATGGTGAATAGTTTTTTAGGACCATCGTGCATTCCGGTTCTATCTACCTCGAATATATTTTTACTTTTTGGTTTAATTGCCTGATAAGCCAGATATAAAAGATAAACCGTTCCAAGTGTTTTCAGAATAGTGTAAGCCACCGGAACCGCTAGTAGTACGGCCGTAAGTCCAAAAGAGACCATGACAATATGAAACAGAAAACCGCAAACTACGCCGGCCAGTGAAATCAATCCAGATTTTTTCCCCTGGGTGATTGATTTTGAAATTAAATAAATCATGTTTGGCCCGGGACTTATGACTAAAATAAGGGCAGCCAGGACAAAAAACAGAAGGTCGTGAAGTGGAATCATCTTTTACCGGTCATTTATTGATGTGGAACGCAACCGGGAAAATGCTACCCGGCATTTAAAAAATTAACTGACAAATATACATCATTTCGTAATTATTTGCTTTGGAGAACACAAAACCTTGACATGGATAAAAAAAATACGTTCGTCTCGATAATTCCGAACATCTGTAGACTCATTTAAGAATAGTTTTGCGCCATACAAATTCTAATATGAATATCGAAAATGAAAAGTTACATTCTGTAAAACAATCGGGCTATAGTGTTTATTACCAAAAGATAACAATTAATTGTAAGCTTGGTAGAGGTATTTTATTATTTTTGTATTCCCGAAGGGGGGAATTTTCCACTTTTCTCAGAATAACCACCAAAAAACTATGAACCAGATGACGAAATGCAGCCTATTTATTCTATCCAAAGAGGGACAGTTACTGCAGATCAATACGATCTCAAAAAAATCACCTTATTCTACCACTCCCTTCACTCAACAAGCTTCTATTCCAGGTCCTGAAGAATAAGTATTTCTCTCCAGGGTGTATAATACTATATTTATTTTCTAAGGATCGTAATATCGGTTGCTTTTTTACGTTTGACAGTAAACTACAAGCCATATTTCTAACATTTAAAGTTTCATTATTCTAATTTTCTGTAACATTCATCCCATTAAATAGACTATTTGATAGATTTCTACTACATTAAAATTTAAACTCAATGCAAAAATTGTTTTTTAAAACTGCCGCTACGGCCGCTGTCCTCTGTTTCAGCTCCATGGCTTTTGCGCAGCAAAAATACTCGGTAAGCGGTACCGTGAAAGATCACAAAAATGGGGAACTGCTGATCGGGGTTACTGTAAAAGTGAGTGAAGATCCGTCTATTGCGGTGGTTGCCAATGAATATGGCTTTTACTCATTATCACTTCCTGAGGGAAATTATACACTGATTGTTTCGTATCCCGGTTATAAGGATTTCGAACTGCCTGTAAAGGTGGAACAGAATACGAAAATGGATCTCCCGCTTAATCAGGAGGAAAAAGGGAACGAAACAGTAGGAAAAATTGATGAAGTGATTATTTCAGGGGTGAAAAAGGATAAAAACCTTTCTACCGCCCAGATGGGAACTGAAACGTTAAGCATCAAAAACATAGAAAAACTGCCTGTTTTATTCGGGGAAAAGGATGTAATGAAGACGATTCAGCTTTTACCGGGTATCAAAAGCAATGGTGAAGGTAGCAGTGGATTCAGTGTACGAGGCGGCGCTACGGACCAGAACCTGATCTTACTGGATGAGGCGCCTGTTTATAATGCTTCGCACTTACTTGGATTTTTCAGTACATTCAACAGTGATGCATTGAAAGATGCCAGTATCATCAAAGGAAACAGCCCTGCACAATACGGAGGACGTCTTTCTTCTGTGATGGACGTTAAAATGAAGGACGGAAACAATAAGGATTACAATGTGAATGGAGGGATCGGATTGATCAGCAGCAGACTGAGCGTAGAAGGTCCTATTCAAAAGGAAAAATCTTCATTCATTGTATCAGGAAGAAGAACTTATGCTGACCTTTTTCTTAAGGGAAGTGAGGATTTCAAAGACAGTAAGCTTTATTTCTATGATTTGAATTTAAAAGCTAATTATCAGATTAATGAAAATAACCGTCTTTATCTGTCAGGATATTTCGGAAGAGATGTTTTGGGCTTAGGAGACACATTCTCTACAGACTGGGGAAATACAACCGCTACATTGAGATGGAACAGCATTATCAACAGTAAATTGTTCTCCAATACGTCATTCATTTACAGCAATTACAATTATAAAATCAGTCTTAAAAGTAATGACAATACCTTTGGGCTGGATTCTCAAATCGAGGACTGGAACCTTAAGCAGGATTTCACCTGGTTTGCAGGAAATAAGCATTCTGTACGTTTCGGACTTCAGTCTATTTATCATACGATTACGCCAAGCAGCGCTTCAGGAACAAGTGTGAGCAGCTTTCCAAGAAACCCTAGAAAATCATGGGAGAATGCGGTGTATATCAATGATGATTTTAAAGCCAATGATAAACTTACAGTTAATTATGGTTTAAGACTTTCTACGTTCAGCGTTTTAGGAGGCGATACTTACAATACCTATGAAGGCGATGTGATTACAGAAAGCCGCTTTTTAGAGAAAGGGAAATTCGGAAAGACGTATTTCAATCTTGAGCCGAGAGTTACAGCCAACTACCGTATCAATGAGGTAAGCAGCATCAAGGCAGGATATTCCCGAAACACACAGAACTTACACCTTCTGAGCAACAGCAGCAGCGGAAATCCTACCGACCAGTGGATCGGAAGCAGCTACAGTGTAAAGCCGGAAATAGCAGATCAGATCAGTGCCGGATACAGCCGAAATTTCAAGAACAATAACTATGAAGTGAATGCTGAGATTTATTACAAATCCATGAAGAATCAGATCGACTTTAAAAACGGTGCTCAAATCTCTTTTGACACAGCAGCTGATGTAGAAAGTGAATTATTGTACGGGAAAGGAAGAGCCTATGGTTTAGAACTTATCGCCAAAAAGAAAAGCGGAAGACTGACCGGATGGATTTCTTACACCCTGTCTAAAACCGAACGAAAAATAAACGGGATCAATGATAATGACTGGTACAATGCGAGAATGGACAAGACGCATGATCTTTCCATCGTCGCTACTTATGAACTGAGTAAAAAATGGTCTTTATCAGGATTATTCCTGTACAGTACAGGAAACGCGGTTACTTTCCCTACTGCGAAGTACGAACTGAACGGACAGACTATATTCCAGTACAGCAGCAGAAATGCGGACCGTATGCCGGCCTACCACAGAATGGACCTGAGTGCTACGTATGAGCCGGAATCTACCAAACGTTTCAAAGGATCGTGGTCATTTGGTATTTACAATCTTTATGGTCGTGAAAATGCTTACACCATTACGTTTGAAGACAATCCTAATAATCCGGGAACCACCCGAGCTATGCAAACTTCACTGTTCCGTTGGGTACCGAACATCACTTATAATTTCAAATTTTAGATCATGAAGAATATTATTTTTATCATACTGACCCTGTTTTTAGTAACTTCTTGTGAAAAGGAGATTGATCTGGACCTGGATGACAAGAGCGGAAACATTGTCATAGAAGGGAATATCACGAATGAGGCCGGACCTTATTTTGTCAGAATAACGAAGTCGGTAGCATTTACGCAAAACAATCAATATCCGGCAGTGACTGGTGCTCAGGTTGTTTTAAGCGACAATACCGGACAAACGGAAACCTTACAGTATGTGGGTGACGGAAAGTATAAAACTACCAGTTTCACAGGCGTGACAGGACGTACCTATACGCTGAAAATTCAGGCGGAAGGAAAAGAATATACCGCTCAAAGCACTATGCCTGAAGTGGTGAATTTTGATGGACTTACTCAGGATTCGTTTAATTTCGGAGGTGAAACTACATACACTCTTTTACCTGTTTTTACTGATCCGATCGCATTAGGAAACCGTTACCTTTTCAATTTTACGGTCAATAATATGACGAAAAAGACGTTTGAAGTATTTTCAGATAATATCAATAACGGAATGGTGAATCAGAGACCTCTTTTCCTTCCGAATGAGGACGATGAAAAAGATCCTACGGACCATAAAGTAGTGCCAGGAGATACTATTTATGTAGAAATGCAGTCCATCGACCATAATGTTTTCACCTATTATTCTGCTTTGCTTCAGATCACAGACGACGGAGGAGCAGGGGTTACACCTTCCAACCCTCCAAGTAATATCAACAATGGTGCTTTGGGATATTTCTCAGCGCATACAACACAGAAAAAGACATTTGTAATTCAATAGATTGCAATAACTTAAGTATAAAAAAGGCTATTCCAACATCTGGAATAGCCTTTTTTGTCTTTGATCTTTCATGAGAGAAAGTATAATAATAAGTAACAATTTTTTAACAATGCTGTCTTATTTTGATGACATTATTTTTGAAATATTTCCTGATGTTAAAATAAATTCTCCGGAAGGAAAACTTTTATAGGAAATCCTTTTAATTTCATATCGGGTTTCTTTGCCGAGTCCCACCTGAAACGCGATTACTTTTTCTTCATACCTGTTTTTGTTACGGTCTATCAGAATTTCCGTGTCGGTAATAAGTCTGCTTTCGGCATTGGTGTGCATTGTATATTTAAAAACTCCTTTTTGGGAAGATACCAGCTTTTTTTCTATTTCCTGATCTCCTTCTGTTGATTCTTTTAAGATATACTTTGGGATCCCTGCTTCATTATATGAAAACTTTACGTTCCATTTATCGAGATAGTCACTGGCCTGGGTTCTGTAAGATTCCATATACCCCTTTACTATTTTAAAATCCTGATGTTTATATTTTTCGTACGATGAAATATATTTTAAATCATCGAGATTGTAACCTGTTAAAAAATCTTCTAAAAAGTCAATCAGATCAGGAATATTTAAATTGTCACCAATGCTTTTGCGGATGTATTTATAATAAGAATCATTTAAGTAAAAGACATCCTTATCGCCAATTAAAATGGTCTTTTCATTATCGTTGAATACAATATTCAATTTTGTATTGTAACTTTCATTTTTATAATTTAACGAAAGGATATTTTGATTCTTCATTAAAGTACATAAATTGGGAGCTTTCTTTTCTGATATCGGAGCATCATTGAAATCATAAAATGATATACTGTCTTTTTTTGCATTGAGTATATAAATTAATTTGCTGGTACTTATCTTATCTTTTTTATCGATTCTTCTGTCATCTGCATATTCACCCTTATCAATGGTTTTATTAACGATGTAAGTTATAGTATATGGTTTGGGTGCCTGTGCAAAAGTTTTTACAGGAAAGGTCAACAAAATGAGTAATAAATAGGTTAAGTTTTTCATTGATTAAACTTTTATTTTTTTCCAAAATATCGTGTATCCGGCAACCCAACCATAAATCCAGATTGTTGCTAAAAATTTATTTAAGATTTTTTTTTGAACATCTTATTAAATATTTTTTATTAACCAATACCTTATTTTTCTTAACCAGATGAATATACATATCATTACATTCCTTAAAATGTACATATGGATTCATGGAATTACCTGAATTTTGGATAGAAATTGTATCATTAGAATACATAGCGCCTATACCATCGCTGAAATCCAAATAAATTACTTTATCTTCCTTAGAAATATTGACAATTCCCTTCTTATTTTTTATTTTACCTATACTAAAAACAAAGCTATTATCATTGTCTATTTTTAGATTGAGTTTGCATTTAGGCTCAATAGAATTATATATCCCCATTATGTTTTGAGAATAGCTAAAATTAGACGTTAAAAAAAATATAAGTAATAACAACAGCCTAATCATCAAATTTTTTGATTTTGGCTTTATTATTTTTACCCCATTTAAGATTTTTAATTCCGCTTGTTTCATATGTATAAGTACCTATAGGTTTTAATTTATTGGTTTTACATTTCTCTTCGATTTTCATTAATTTAATAATCGATTTTACATTAGTTTTTCTGTGATCAAAACCATTTAATCCTCCATTAATTCTAACAGAAATAAAAATGAGATCATCTTTATCAGCATAATTTCCAAGTTGTCTATCATCCCAAAACCAGGCCGCCGAATCACAGGTATAAGTTAAATCGTTTGCCACAACTTCTGGTGTATCAATCAATTCTTTCTTACCAATATGCTTAAAATATTTTTCATAAGTGTCTTTCCATGTCAATTGTATCAAGCCTTTCCCTTTATACTTTGGTCCATAACCTTTAACATTATGTCCATGTTTTATACATTCATTATATCTGTTGTACGCTCTCTGAATTTGTTTTATTTCCTGAGCATTAAATTTTTTATGAAGCTCAACACTTAGTTTTTTATCTTTTTTATAATTTACATAAGGTTTAAAACTCTCATACCCTTCTTGATGGGTGGAATGATCATAATCCCATCCTGAGGCATATTCCATTGTTGTATTAAGCCTATCGGATTCAGTTTCAATCTGTGCAAGAAAGTGGGCTTTTCTAAGGCATGTATTGATATTATTATCTATCATCGCTTTATTTAAAGCATCCGTAAAAGCCTTGTATGTTTTCATTCCATCCGGTAATGGGCAATTTTTAGCAGTAAATAATTTTTTAGAGTTGTAGAAAGACTTAATATCCTCCTCTGTAAACTCTTTTTCACAGAAACATTTTTTATCATCTTTCTCCTCCAGCACCGGCGCCCCCTTTGTATCAACATTTTCAGGCTCATTGATCTGTCCGGAATTTACAAATTCTATCTTTCCGGTTTCAGGAGGTATATTGCCTGGCATTTTGCCTATTCCCGGTAAGGTTGATTTTTTTAACAGTACATAATTGTCCTGTACTTTAGCCGTCCCAAAATCCTGCCACGCTGTGAGGGATATCATCTTAAAACCGTCATAAAATGTAAAGTTGGGAATCTGTTTTTCCACAACTGTTCCCGTAAGTTTCCCCTGTGTTGTAGGGACATCATTTAAAACTTTAAATTCACCCAGATGGGCATTGAATTTTATCTTTGCTCCATGTATTGCCAACAGCAATCCGTCTTCAATTTTATCTTTTTTCTCATTTTCGGAACGCTTTTCCTCCATTTTCTGGCTGTTTTCAGCTTTCGGGTCCTTTGGTTCCTGTGAAGAAACCTGAGGTGCCTGAGTTGTGGCCTCCGGAGAATAGTTTTCTGTATTCAACCTATCCATAGTAATGAATGTTTTAAATGATAATTGCTATTTCCAGAACTATTTATCTTTCACAGCATTTAAATAAAGAAGGGCTTCTTCAGCTTCCATTTTTATTTTCAGATTTTCAGATTTTAGGTTAGTCTGATAATTTAAAACCTGCTCTCCTATTTCTTCTTTTGAACCTTTATTAATTTTAAGATTAAACGTTCCGTTGTAGGCTGTACTTTTTGGAGAACCTCCATCAGTCGCCACAAATAAATCTAAAGTATAATTTATATTCACCTCCCCTTCTTCCAGAAACTCAAAATATCTGTTTAAAAAATAAGTTACCTGGTAGGATTTTCCTGCAGGAATTTTAATGGGTACTGAACGTTCACTATCATTCCATTCTCTGTCTTTTATTTTCACTAAAGAAGACTGTGATTTAAAAGAAAGGTCATTAGGATTAGGATAAAACAATAAAACACTAATATTCTGAGTGGAATTATTTGTAATGGTCAAAATAGAGGATACGACTCCATTCAGTAGATTCTTCTCATGACCTTGTGTCATGCTGATATTTATAGTGTTGCTATTATTCATTTTAATATTATTTTGTGAAGCACATTGTGCATTGACGAATAGGATAATAATTATTATTAAGTTTTTCATAATCTTTTTTTATGGTAAACTATGCTCAAGGCTTACTACGTTTGCATTTCCAGCACCGGTTATAAATCCATTGATAGTAACTGCGGCTCCTATTTTTTTAGTTCTGTGTTTCCACTGAGGAGCTGTAGCTGTCCCTGAATTAAATACCTCATGAATTCTTTGAAAACCTGAATTTGGGTGAACAATATCATTGGCACCACAGCATTTACATTTATATATGCATAATTGGTTGGCTTCTGTAATTCCTGGCTGGCCTAAAGTAATACCAGCTCTTGAAATTGAATGGGTGTCCTGAGTCAACTGATCTCCCGGCAGATAACCTGAATTACTTGCAGCCCCACCTCTTGGTTGAAAAGGAGGGCTGTCATTTTTCCCTACATAATCCACCACTTCTTTAATTTCTATTTCTTTCAAATCTGCAAAAACACCGTTATCTGAACTCCAGCCATCCTGAACAATGACGCCCAATCTGGTAGATGTATATACTTCACCCGCATATGTATCAGTATAATTAACAGGATGGCAACACACTGTAAAACCTGATGAAGTAGCCTTTACAACACCTGCTATTTTAGCTTCAATTTTAAGTTGTCCGCCATGCCCCGGGTTTGTCTTGGCAGTCCCCTTGATAATTACTGTAGTGGTGGCTGTAATAGTAGAAGGTGTAACACTGGCATTCCCGTTGTCTGCATTTGAATTTATAATTGATAAGTCCACAGAACCTGTTCCTGTTCCTGTTACTGTAACTTCCACTTCATAGGTTTTATTTAAAGGAACACTGTCTGGCATCCCTGCTACTACTGATGCATTTTTTTCTACATATGGATTTCCCCTGATTACCTTGCCAATATTTACAGAAACAGGAGGCGGAGGCACCGGCGCCCCCTTTGCATCAACACTTTCAGGCTCATTGATCTGTCCTGAAGTTACAAACTCTATCTTTCCGGTTTCAGGCGGTATATTACCCGGCATTTTTCCTATTCCCGGTAAGGTTGATTTTTTTAATAGTACATAATTGTCCTGTACTTTAGCCGTCCCGAAATCCTGCCACGCTGTGAGGGATATCATCTTAAAACCGTCATAAAATGTAAAGTTGGGAATCTGTTTTTCCACAACTGTTCCCGTAAGTTTCCCCTGTGTTGTAGGGACATCATTTAAAACTTTAAATTCACCCAGATGGGCATTGAATTTTATCTTTGCTCCATGTATTGCCAACAGCAATCCGTCTTCAATTTTATCTTTTTTCTCATTTTCGGCACGCTTTTCCTCCATTTTCTGGCTGTTTTCAGCTTTCGGATCCTTTGGTTGCTGCGAAGAATCCTGAGGTGGTCCGGCAGAGGAGTCCGAGGAGTCGTTTTCTGTATTTAACCTATCCATAGCAATGAATGTTTTAAATGGGTATTATCTTTTTTGATTTCCGTAAAACCTTCTTCATTGTGACCTTCTCTGAATACAAATAAGCCTCTGAAATGGTCAATCCCAGCTGGTTCCGGATCTTCGACAGCAGTTGTTAGAATTATTTTATCTCCATCTTTAACAGGAGTAATAATTTCTGTAAACCCTTCAGAAGACAGTCTCTTTATTTTTGTATCTAATGGCCGCAATAAGCCATTGAAAAGCAGTCCAAACATATTGTAACCTTCAAGAAAATCGATCAGCTGGCTTTCATCTTCAAGCACACTGCTTATCTGACTGAAATAATTATTTATGGCTTCACCTTCATGGCTTTCTGAAAGCTTGGCGGCTATTTTCATCCATCTTAAGCGAAGAAAATCAAGGTTATTAATTTCAACAATATGTCCATTTTTATCAACTGTTAATTCCAGTTCATCAAACAAATAACTGATTTGTTTTAAAAGTTTCCCCATTGCATTATCATCGTTTGAAAAATTGAAATCAACCACTAAAACATGATATTTGAAATAGTCTTTTTCATTCCCTAAATAATAAACCTCAGCTACTCTCACATAACTTTTTTCTGTCTGGTAAGAAGTATCAGGATTAGAGATAACTATCGTTTCCAATCTATACGTTTTGCTGAAATTCTTTAGAGGATGTTCCAATATCAATTTGTTTCTGGGTTAAAACTCCATTCTTCTTCGATCATCCGTTGGTGAATAGGCAAGAGTATCCATTAACGTGTTAATTTTTGCAGATCGGTGTAAGTATTTATTCTTTAATTTTCTGAGAAGATAATCAGATTTATATGCTGTCACCACTACTTCTTCCAATTGTATTGCAGGAAGTGCACGGTCCGCAGCACTGGCTACAGGAACCTCTACATTGCTTTCTGCTTCCGGTTCTTCTTCTTCGTTTTTAAAATTTCCTTTGAGTGTCCATTTTTCATTCTTTTCTATGATATGCTCTTTCATATATGCTTTTACTTCATCCAAGAATGTATCATTCAAAGCATAATCTGCCATTATTTTTGAATATAGCAGGCAGTTATCATCTTCATTAACAAGGGGCAAAGCGTAATCGCACATAAAATGAAGTGGTATAAAGCTATATCCTCTATACAGATAGCGAGTTCCGGTAAGGGTATATTTCCAGTGTGCTTCAATGGCCAACTGATCTTTTTTGAACCAGCCCTGCTCGATGAGTTCATCCTTAAAAGCGTCCAATGATCCCGAAAAATAAGCCTTTTCAAGCCAGACATATTCTCTTTCAGTCACTCCTTCTGCTGGATCCGGTTGGTAACCACTTTCACTGAGCTCCGCTGAGGACATGACATCATGATTGTAACTTCCCCCCACATCACTGTGTACTCCCGGAAAATTCCTTTCAATTCCTGTTTTGAGATCTACATCCACAAATCTTGTCAGGGAAAAATTTTTCCGGTGTTCGTCAGCCGCCGTAAAATGCACGGCTTTTCTTGGGGAACCCAGCTGATGCAGGTGAAGATCGCCCACTTTCTTCTCGAAACTTGGAATAAGAATACAGGTAGGATCATAAGAAGCTACCGTATCATAAATCCCTATAAATCGAACATTAACACTCATGGAATCTACCAGTTCACGGGCTAATCCCGCCTGTAAAAGCGCAGTACCGAAATGGCCAAATTCTGGAAGTTGGCCATCTTTCACCCACGATTTTTCGACGGACATAAATTCGGTGGTCTCGTGGTCTACGTCAATTCTTGATGCACCCTGAACAGGTGGATAATAAGCTTTTGGCGGATATGGTTTCTTCTGCAGATTATAGGCAAAATTTCTCGCTGCCGCTGCACCACGACTAAATCCAAAAATATCAACAATTAATTCAATTGATTCTGTATCTTTTTTCTTTAAATCAACAACTTTTTTTGCTAAAGCTTGAGATCCATTTCTTACCTTTCCTACCACTCCAGTTTTTCCACGGCCATATTTAAAGCCTCCCCCCTCATCATCTGCTTTATCAATGGTAGCTATACCTTCGACATAAATTGAATAATTTGCTCTCTCGGTACACATATACTTTCTGGCAACGTTGGTAAAATCATTACCAAAACTATTGTCATCTTTAGCATATTTTTCAAAAATCTTTCTTTCTTCTTCTGATGCTGAAATATTGCGAAACTCACCCTTGCCCTGAACCTTTTTACGTATCTCGGTGTTTTTCAGATTATTTCTGGTTCCATCAAAGAATATTCCACAGGTAATTTTTAAAGTTCCCGGTGGATCTGGCAACGGATTGCCCGTATTGTAAACAAAGGTTTTACCCATGGTTAGTCTTTGTATTTAGTTTTACGTACGATAATTTTACTATTTTTCAACCAAACCTGCCTGTCTCCATTCACTAACTTTACCGAAGCAGAGGTTTTGGGAATATTAACTGTCACCTTTAATTCGATTTTAGCATTAGGATTATCGGAAGAAATTTCCTTGAACGCTGGAAATATTTCATTCCCATCAAACTCAATTTCACAGTAATACCTGTTCTCATCTACCCATGAAAAATCAACTTTACTTGGAACGGCCCTTTTTTTAGGGGTATTCCATTTGACGTTATCTGGGATTATTTTTGGATATTTTTGAATTAATGTTTCTCCAAAAAGTTCCTCCCAACTGCCATTGTAAGCATAAACACCAACATCTTTATTTTTCATATTATTAGGCAATTCTGTTATCAGTGTCCAGTTATATTCTTCTCTATAACTGTCCCACAATCCGTAAGGAATCGGCTTGCCTTCGTTTGCCTTGACCACTTCTGCCGGAACAATTCCAAATTCATGTATAATTTTACGTTGGTATTCAGCATCAAACATATTTTTCTGAGGTCCCGGGCTTAAAGCATCTATTTCAGACTGTGGTATTACGATCTTCTTACTCTGATATCTTCCTATTTCCACCTGTCTTCCCGGTCCGGAAAGCCAAAGAACAACCACACCACCTGGCGCAAAGCCTACAATAATCTTGCTATAATTTTCTTTCCTTGGATTTGGATTGTCTCCACTGGAAGGGGTATAATATCCGTTTTTGAAAAGATCAGTCATTTTCCCGTTATCCAGATCGGTGTCGATCTCATAAAATATTTTCTCAGCATAGGAAACCCAAATCACATGCAAATGATTGGGAATGCTTTTTTCTCCATTACTCATTCCTCTGTTGGCATCTCCCCATATTCCGCCTGTCGTTCCACTAAACAAACTCGTAAATTCTCCATCTGCAGATTCAAATCCTCCACGATACACATCAACAGGGTAACCTAAAGGAGCCGAAGTGGCATCCAACCATTCATATTTTGTCATAGCTTTTGTTTTTTGGTGCTCTTTCTTATCCTGACACGAGATCTGAACGAAGAATAATAAGCTTAGTAAATATTTTAGCGCTTTGTTCATTGTTTAGGGAAATTATTCTTTAACACATTCATACATCTGAATTTATTTTTCAATAATCAGTTTTAATTTTTGAATTCAAATCTATATTTAGCCTTTGTTCACTTTGGCGTCTATTTTACCAAGCATTTTGGCAACCCCCGCACTCTGCAGCAGAATATCACCATTCTTTGCATTATGAGTAGTGGTAGAAGTTGTCTCTTTCAAATCTCCTGTTATATTGATCGTTTTATTTTCATTAACGGTTTGCTTATAATTTTTTGAAGTGAATTGATGATCATTTATAACATGAATGGCATTATCATTCCCCACACTTGTTTTCATGTCTTTTCCGACATTAATGGTTAGATTCTCCCCCGCATTAAAGGTCATGTTTTTAGGAGCTGTAACCGTAATATTCCCTGCTCCGTCCATGAAATAATTGTTGCCGCTCGGATCAATAATATTGACACTTCCCTCTGCATCATTCATTAAAATTCTGATTCCACTTCTTGTCTGTATAGATTTTAAATGATTGTCTACTCCTCCTCCTAAAGCTGTTCCGCCATGAAACATTCCTCCCATCACAAAAGGTCTATCCGGATGGTTGTGTACAAAACCTACCATTACCTGATCCCCGACTTCGGGTACAGCTACATATCCTCTGTTCTGACTGATTTGATCTGTTCCCCCGGCATCGGGAGCCATCATCCGTATAAAATTGGTATTGTCATTCAATTGCCAGTCGAATCTTACGGTTACCCTACCTTGTCCCTGCGGATCCGTATTGGATATGACCGTGGCGACTTGCGGCTGCGCAATCGGTACAACAAAGTCCGGTTTTGGTATATATCCTGTATCTGAAGCTATTGCTTCAAATTTTCCTGTATAGTTTCCCAAAGTATCCACTTCATGGGTAACTTCAGTCATCATCAGTTTTGTAAAATAGGCTGTTTGGTTACTATCCGTTTTTCGCATTTTAATATCAGCAATACATCCCGGATACAAAAAAGGAAGGGTTGTTCCTCCGGATACCGTAAATACTTCCACTGCCTTGCTTCCTGATGTAGAGGTTTGGGAAATGACTACATCCATATCAGTGACGGCTTTTATCGGCGCAATCTGTAATGACGGAGTTTTGAATATCCCTCCATTATTCTGATAGGCTGTTTTTGCTAAATTCCCTATATGTTGGATGGACGTTTCTCCGGAGCTGAGCTTAGTATTCGCACTGCTGTTATACCCATAAAAACTGGGTTTGATATGCACTGCTTTTAATTCAACATTAACATCGGAAACATTACTTCCATACACCAGTTCCAATGCTTTGTTTTGGGATGGCATATTTCCGAAATGCAAAACTTCACCATCGTAATAGAACTGTTCTCCATATGCTTCTGCCATTCTGCACAGATAATTGTAGTGGGTTTCGTCATACTGAGCACTATAGAGAATCTGAGAAGATGCTTTTGCATTGATTTTCACATCAAACTTGCTGCTTTCTATTCCCTGCTTGATAATGTCGGTCGCGATAATGCCCATATTGACAGGCTGGCTTCCCCCAAAACTCTGGGTATGTGGAGCAGCATCCAATAAGATGGTTGGACTATAGCCTTTCAATACGATGTTTCCAAGACTGTGATTGGCCTGACTGAATCCAACTTTTGTAATAACCCCGACAAAAGTTCTTTCCGGGCTATCCTCAACGTCTTTGTATCTGATATTAACGGTTAATCTTCCGCCTAAAAACCTATTGGCCTGCTCAAGCTCATGATTTTGTTTTTCAGATAATGTATCATTCACAAGGATAAGTTCAAACTCATGATGTTTTCTGACACTTTGATGCAAGCGGAAATATTTGAAATGTTTGATGATTTTACCATCAATCACAATATCCAGCTTTACCACACGGTTGATTCCAGGAATATAGTTCTCTGCAATCTTATCGGAATTTGAAATATTTTTATCCATATTATTTAATGCGTTTTTTTGTTTCTAACTTTAAAAAAAATTAAAAAATAAACAGATGTTCTATAAAGTTAAAAAACTTTCACAGTATAAAATTATATTGTCAGGCTTATTTTTAAACTCCTAATAACCAGATGACCAATTGCCATCTCTTACCGGCAGTTATTACGGACAAAAAAAAGACAGAACGGCATCCCTAATGCCGGATGGACCATTCTGTCTGATATTTTTTAAAGTTTTTAAGAAATTAAACTCTAAGAAGTAGGCCACTCCGCCTTGTAAGAAGAGTTCCCTAAATCGATTTGCTCTGCACTTATGATAAAGCTGATGTACATGCTGTTTTCGTCTACTGCGTCGAAATCTACTTCGTGCTGAATCACGTATCCGTTCGTCCATTTCAAAGTAGTCAATGTTCCTTCTTCGTGAGATTTGTTGAATGTGATCTCTCCGGTTGTAGGTTTGTATTTTCCGTTAAGAAGACTTTCCAGAATATCTGACTTTTCAGTAGCTTCCACTGTGATTTTGATCAATGCATTAGAAGGATCTGATGCTACTCTTCCTGATACGTCTGTGGAACGGGACACGCTGTAATTAAGTTTTAATAATTTCTGCCCTTCGCCACCGTTGAATTTTAGAATTCCTCTTGAATTTTTGTCTGCCATGATTGGTAAATTTTAATAATTAATATTCTGTGATTTGATGTTATCTATTTCACCAAATATAGAATTTTAATTTCGCAATAAGCCCGTTTAATCATAAACATCAGAAAGTGTAGTAGTACTACTACTAACAAGCGTTAGGCTTTTTATCAATTGCAAATCAATCATTTATATTATTTTTAAAAAAATAAGCGGCGAATTATACATCCGGCATCTACTTTACATCAAAATACCTCTTAAGGTCTGAAATACTTTTGATCTTCAGCTCCTCAGCCTGTTTCCTGCGCATCATCAGAGCATAGGAATTATTAAATCCAAGCGGTTTCAACCATTGAATTCCGTATTGTTTCTGAAATTCAGCATTGACATATTGATAGGTTTTGTCAGCACTTTGGGTTACCTCTTTAAGAGTCTGCTCCGATGGTTTTAAAAGGACCAGAAGTCCGGTTCCCGTGTATTCAGGATAAAAATCAATGGCATCGTTGACCAAAGCGTCAAAGCAGATCTTGGTCCCGCCCAATCCTGTTTTTGTTTCCACTTTATAATCGGTATAGCCTTCGATCAGCATTTTATACATTTCTGTGAGGATATATTGCTCACCAAAGATCTTCGAGCCAATGCGTATCGTTCCTGAATTTCCTTTCCGGGAGATTTTGTATAATTTATTTTTAACTAAGAAATCCTTTGCAATTTTTTCCGGGGTCTGATGAAGCTCATCAGATTTATAATTCAGATCAGTCATGATCGAATCATTGAATTGATTGGCCAGCAGATTCAGGGTTTCCTCGAGTTCCGGAAATTTCTTTAATGTTTTTGTTTTAATAATCGGTGCCGCGAAATACGGCGGAAATATTTTTTTATCATCATTCAGAACATAAAGATCAAAAGCTTTAATCCTGCCGTCTGTAGAATATCCGCTGATCAGATCCAGTTCCTTTTCGAACGCTGCTTTGTACATAATGGCATCATTTACAATCACCGGATTCACATTCAGATTATACACTGAACGTAAACCGAGATCTCCATCCTGTCTTCCCATAAATTCAGGAGTAAAACCTGCTTTAATGCTATTTTTTGAAACAGAAGTGAACAGGTAAGCCGCTCCCACAATGATCAGAATGGCCGGAACAATATATTTCAGCTTCTGAAACAGCCGATATCCGGATTTCTGTACAAGGGCAATCGTCTGATCCAATAAAACAGCCAATAATGCAGCAGGAATAGCTCCCGCAAGGATCATATTTGTATTATTGAGAGAAATTCCGCCGAAGATAAATTCACCCAAACCACCCGCTGCGACAAATGACGCCAAGGTAGCTACCCCAACATTGATCACCGCTGCCGTTCTTATTCCCGCAATGATAACGGGCATCGCCAGAGGAAGTTCCACTTTAAAGAGAAGCTGACTTTTATTCATTCCCATCGCTTTTGCCGCTTCAATAACAGTCGAATTCACTTCCGTTATTCCCGTGTACGTATTCCGGATAATGGGTAATAAAGCATAGATCAGCAAGGCAACAATAGCCGGTTTGGCCCCGATTCCGAATGCAGGAATCATAAATCCTAGCAATGCAATACTCGGAATTGTTTGTAAAATACCTGCCAAACCCAACACGGGGCTGGAGAGTTTCCTTTTTCTTGCAATCATTATTCCTAACGGCACACCAATGATAATCGCCAGAATTAATGACAGAAAAGTGAGTCCCAGATGCTGTATAACCTGGGTCAGTAATTTTTCCTGCTGTTCGATGATGAACTGCCAAAGACTTTGCTGCGTCATACGATCTGTAATTTTCTGTACTCATTAAAAGCCCTGATCAAGTTTTCGTAATGGTCTGTATTTTTATAATCTGAACTTAATGCCTGTAAGGCTTCCCAAACATTGGTGCTTTCTGTGAATTTAAATTCATTCAGTAAATGATCCGAATTAACGAAGCCACCTACATCTCTCAAAGTGGCGATCTTATATTCCAGCAAAAGGCGGTTTTCAGCAAAAAAATCACTCACAAAATCGTTTTCAGGATGATAGAGCATTTCCTTCGGTGTTCCGGTCTGAATAATTTTTCCTTTGTCCATTAAACATATCCGGTGACCCAGTTCAAAAGCTTCCTGAACATCGTGGGTAACGAGGATAATGGTTTTATTTTTGAGCTCTTCCAGTGATTTAAATTCTGAATGAATATCAGCCTTTGTGATATTGTCAAGCGCTCCGAAAGGTTCATCCATTAGCAAAACAGACGTGTTGGCGATCAAAGCTCTTGCAATTCCTACTCTTTGCTGCTGACCTCCGCTCAGTTCATTCGGAAATCGTGAAAGGACTTCTTCAGAAAGATGAAGTTTATCCAGCAGTTCTTCGGTTCTGTTTTCCGTTTTTTTCCTGTCCCATCTAAGTAATTCCGGAACTACAGCAATATTCTGCCTGATGGTATAATGAGGAAACAAGCCGGAATGCTGCATCACGAAACCAATTCCCATGCGCAGTTCTTCCGGTTTCTGATCACGAATATTCTTACCGTCGATCAAAATTTGTCCGGAGTCTGCTTCTATAAGGCGATTGATCATTTTAAGGGTGGTCGTTTTTCCGCACCCGCTGGTTCCCAGAAGCACCAGAATCTCCTGATCATGGGCCTGAAAAGAAATATGGTCAACGGCTGGATTTCCGCTAAAGCTCTTTGAAACTGATTCAACTGTAATCATCGGCAACAATTATCGGGCAAGTCTGATTCCTGTGAACTGCCATTTCAGGTTGGTCTGGAAAAAATTACGATAGGTATTTCTGCTGTGTCCGGGAGGTGTAGCATCTGATGCACCGCGTAAAACCATCTGATTGACCATAAATTTTCCGTTGTACTCTCCTACTGCTCCTGCTTCTTTTTTAAATCCGGGATAAGGCAGATACGCAGAATTGGTCCATTCCCAGCGGCTTCCCCAATCGAAATGACCGGAAGCGACTTCCCATTCCGCTTCGGTTGGCAGGCGCATTCCTTTCCAGGAAGCAAAAGCAGACGCTTCATAAAAATTGATGTGACAAACGGCGTCATCGAGGTCTAATTCCTGTAAACCGTTTAAGGTATAATTCATCCATTTCCCTTCAATCTGATGCCAGTACAATGGAGATTTTGCGTTGTTTTGTCTGACCCAATCCCATCCTTCGGCATGCCAATGCTTAAAATCTGAATAACCGCCGGCTTCCATAAATTCAAGGTATTCTCTATTGGTGACTAACTGATTAGCAATTTCAAAATCATTCAGAAAAACTTTATGCCTTCCCAATTCATTATCGAAACAGAAGCCTTCTCCTTCAAATCCTATTTCATAAACACCTTCTGAAAACCGTATCATTTCTGTATTCTCTGGTTTTTCTTTTCTGGAAACACTTTCCTTTGTATAAGCCGGAAAAAGTGGATTATGACCTAAAATATATTTGATATCGGTAATTAATAGCTCCTGGTGCTGCTGTTCATGATTTAAACCTAATTCCATCAGCGGTTCAACAGCTTCGGTCATAAATTGACTCTGAAGAAAAATGCTCATATGTTCGTCCACATACTTCCGGTATTTGTAAATATCTGAAACGGAGGGACGGCTTAAATTTCCCCGGTCGGTACGGATCACTCTGGCTCCAATAGTTTCGTAATAGCTGTTGAAAACAAAATTATACTGCGGATCAAAGACTTTATAGTCAGGAAAATTCGGAACCAGAATAAAGGTTTCAAAAAACCAGGTGATATGACCAAGATGCCATTTCGGAGGACTTACATCCACAATCGGCTGCACCACATAATCTTCTATTTCCAGAGGAGCACATATTTTTTCAGAATGCTTCCGGATGTCTGTATATTTTTTTACTAAATCTGATGTTACTATATTCTGTGTCATGTTCTTTAGTTTTGGTGAGTTATTTTGGGTCGGGAATCTTTTTTCTCTCGCAGATTGGGCGGATGGAGCAGATTTATATTTTTATTTGAATAATGTACAGTTTTGTTTTTAACGCAAAGGAATAATATGATCATCCTTATGTAAAGGAAAGCAAAGAGAAATCAATTTCATTGATTTTAAGAAGCAAATGTTTTATCCATATTATTTCAAAACTAAACATGATCGATTTATTATTTTACCTGCCAGACTGCATCTACAAACCATTTTTTGGAATCTTTGATTTCTCCTGATTTTTTAAAGCCTGATTTTTCTCTTAAATCCTCTATATTTTCGGCTGAAAATTTTTGTGAAATTTCCATGTCAATCAGTTCGTTTTCTTCAAATGAAATAGATTCATTTTCTATCGTTACCGTTTGATTTTTCAGGCTTACCAAAAAACTTCTGCAGGCTCCGCTGATGGGATCATAGGTTTGATAATGCTGAAACTGCTCAAGATTAAAATCCGCATCGAGCTCTGCGTTGATGCGGGTCAAAAGATTGAGATTAAATGCGGCTGTAATTCCTGTTCTGTCATTGTAGGCATTTAAAATCGTGTGAGGATTTTTCTTCAGATCGAAGCCTATCAATACCTTATCTCCGGAGGCCAGATTGCGGTTTAAATCGGAACAGAATTGATCTACTTCATCGATATGCATATTCCCTATATTGCTTCCCAGAAATAAGATCACCTTCCTTCTGGACGATAATGAGGCTGCTTTCTGAAGCATTTTAAAATACTCGCCTTCCAGAGAGATTATTTCCAATTGAGGAAGCTTTTGATTTAATTTTTCATTTAATTCAGTCAGAATATGACCAGAAATATCGATAGGCATGTACGTAAAATCCGTTCCTTTTTCAACAAGATATTGGAGTAAAAACGTGGATTTCATGGCATCTCCCGCACCCAATTCTATCAAATCGAAAGGTTCGTTTTCCGGAATGATGAGTCGGGCTAGATCTGCTGTTTTATTTTGGAAGATATCGAGTTCACATTGAGTAAGATAGTATTCCGGCATGGCCATGATCTCCTGAAAAAGGCGGTCACCTGTTTCATCATAAAAGTATTTGGAGGACAACCTTTTAGATCTGCTTTTTAGGCCTTCCAAAACGTCCTCTCGAAAATGATCAACATGAATATCTTCAACCTTCGAATGTGGTTTTAACTGTAAATTCATATGTTTTAATTTGTGTGGTTTTTAGTTAACTACAACTATCTTGCCGTCTCCACATTGAATTCATTCAGCATTTCCTCTATCTAATATAAATAATTTTAATTGTTGGCGTATCGGTTTTAGAATGTTTTTAGAAGATGTGGTATTTTTTACTCATGAACGATGAGTGATCATTGATGATTGATTGGTGATGTCGGACTTTCAACGGGGATTAAGAAGGTGAATGGTGAATTTTGCTTCGCAAGTGAATGGTGAATGCTAGAATCAAGATTTCAGATCTCAGACACAAGATTTCAGACGTGCTGCTGGTGGCTTCGAGGGCCTCAGCCACCAACATTCTGCATTTCAAATGAATATCCCAACAAATAACTGGCATTCCAAATGGTGGCTGAGGACCTCGAAGCCACCATAATCCATATCCAAAACTCATAAATCATAACCTTTCTACTCTCCAACCAGCAACTAATGAACCAGCAACTAGCAATCAAAAATTACTTTGGCTGTGTTAATTCATACTCAATTTCGCCGTCGCTCAGATCTTCTGTCTTCACAAAATGAAGCCGCTCCAGAAGTTTCATTGCAGGACCATTTTCCCGGCTTGTAGCCGCCCAGATGCGTTTCAGTCCCATCGTATTTAATCCAAAATCAATAGCGAGTGACATTCCATCGGTCATATAGCCCTGACCATAATATTTGGGTAATAAAACACAACCCAACTCACCTTCGCCTTTATTCAGCCCACGATAGTAGCCACAGGTTCCCACGATCTGATAGGTTTCGTTGTCTATAATTCCCCAGTGAATGGAATTCCCATCCAGATAATCCCGATCGATTCTTGCCTGCATTTCCGCCGCCTGCTGAACAGTTTCTGCCTGAATAGCATCATAAAACGAAATTTCAATAAGGTCCGGAATATCAGCATCCATGATCTGACGTAATGATACTCTGCTGCCTTTCACATTTGGAAAATCGTTCAACTGAAATTGTTTCATGGTGTAAATTGTATTAGTTTTGAAAATGAACATGATCATTCATAGAATTGCTCCTTTGAACTCTATGGATTACAATTCACTAAAAATACTATTAATTTTAATATCAGAAGAAAAATGCCGTTCAATCCTTCCTTGTTAACTGAAAAACTGCATCACCGGAATTTTGATTTTTTTATTTTCAATGAAAATATTTCCGAAGTTATTTTCAACGGAGATGAGATTATTCTTAAGGTCATCCGGGTAGAAAAAAGCGAAATACCGGATTTCACTTCGTTTATCATTTCAGCGATGGGAGTCTCAGGATCAGATGAGTGTGATATGCAAAACGCAAGTATTATTTCAAGTGATCAACCATCAATGCAGCAAACAATCACTGATTTTCAAACCTACTGGAAAATCAATCTGGCCATTGAAACGTATATTGAAGGAGACATTCAGTATATCTATGAAATGGATACCGACCCCAGTAAAAAGGGCTATGGCAGCGAGATAAGCTATAGTATTGAGACGACAACTTCTTTTGTTTATTTCTTCACTCATCACTTCTACTATTGATAATTGATAGGTGATGAATGATAATTGATTAATTGATGATGATAAAAAAATCCCTACAGGTTTTTGAAAACCTATAAGGATTATGGCTTATCTAAGTCCATAAAAGTATATTTTCAAAATCAGGGCTGCAAATTGTCATAATGTATGATTTATGTAACAAATCTCCAGACTCTTGCAAGTCGTTCCATTATTAATCCATGACCTTTACACTCAATAAATATTTTATACCATGGCAAAAGAGAAAGACGGAAAAAAGAAATCGGATAAAACAGCGCCCTTAAAAACCGCAAAAGAAAAAAAGGAAGATAAGGCTACCAAAAGAAAAGATAAAGAGAATGAAAGCAGAAATGCCACCAGTTAAATAAAACCGGATTCATTTTTAAAAAAACAGGCTCAGGTATGAAGGACAAAGCAATTAACATGATTTGTTCTTCTCCTCTAAAATGTCCGGAGCTGGTTATAGCAACTTCGTTTTTTAAAGAATATCTTCATCACCTACAGCGGTTGCAAAATAATGCTCAACCGTTTCTTGTGCATTTTGGCACATCTTCAGCAGATCATCCCGCGAGGTATCTTCAAAAATAAAGTCATCGTCGGTTTCAATGATACACTCGGTTACTTTTTCGGTATTCATTAAATCGTATTCCATTAATTCATTTAAAGTTTCCAATCCATAGCTTTCCTTAAAAAAAGGAATTTTCAGGGAAACGGAGTCTTTGAATTGAAAGAGATGTATTGTTTTCATAACTTCAGCTATTTATTATTTCCAACTATTATTCAATACCTTTCATAACGAAAAGGGATAGAGACCTTTAAGCTTCTATCCCTTGTCTAAAACTCTTCAAAAATATATGTACTATTTTCTGGTAGTTTTAAGCTCCATTTGAAAAAAGGAGATATAATATATTGATTTTTTATGGTGGTAAATTTGTTCTTTAATTTACTGTTTACTATACAAAGTTGGGATTTCCATCCTGAATTGTGCTACATATTATTGTATTAATCTTACATATATCACACATTTTAAAAGTCTTCCAGATTATTTTTACGCTTGAGGCCGAGTTGTTTATAGAAAGAAGGAGAAAGCCCGGTGATTTTTTTAAACTGGTTGGAAAGATGGGCCGCACTGCTGTAATTCAGTTTATAAGAGATCTCAGTAAGATTAAGTTCATCATACAAAAGAAGCTCCTTTACTTTTTCAATTTTATTGATGATGATGTAATGCTGTATCGTGATCCCTTTCACTTCAGAAAATATATTGGCCAGATAGGTATAGTCGTAGCCTAGTTTTTCGCTGATATAGTCTGAGAAATTTTCTTTAGGAAGCTCTTCAGAATAATGGATCATTTCGGTAATTACATTTTTAATTTTTTCGATCAGGATGCTTTTTTTATTGTCTAATAATTCAAGACCTGATTTCAATAATTCCCTTTTTAAAATCTCCCGCTGTTCGCTGGTAATATCTTCCAACACCTCAACGACCCCCAGATCTACCACAGCATGCTTGATGCCCAGATTATTCAATTCCTCATGCACCATCATTTTGCACCGAAGACTTACCATATATTTTATGTACAACTTCATTTCACTCAAAGTTACGCATTAAAATTTTGAGGATCAGAATATAAAGAGGAGTATGTTCTTTTGGACAAAGATCGAACAGTAAATAAATGATCAGCATTTTTATTATTGATGAATGAGAATTGATTGATGATAATTATAATAAAACCTTATAGGTTTTGGAAGTCTATAAGGTTGGTGGTTAATCATTTAAACAAATAAAAATATCTTTCTTGAAATTCTATTTCCTCGGAATTTCCGGACGTGGCATTTTATAATAACTTCCTGAGATGCTTTTCAGAAAGGCTACGACGGCATCCACTTCCTGCTCATTGAGTTTTAATGGCTTCATCAAATGGTCTGTGATCGGAAAATTGGGGTCTGCTTTCTTTTCTTCCGGACTTGGATTTATCATCTGCATTCCGCTGTTGTAAAGGCTCACCACGCCGTACAGATCGTCCATCAGTCCATTGTGCATCCATGGAGCCGTATAATCCAGATCTCTTAAGGAAGGCGTCTTGAATTTCCCTACATCCTCCGCTTTTTGGGTAATATGGTACAGACCCAGGTCTTCATATTCTCTTTTGTAATAGGTAAGACCGATATTGTGGAATGACTCATCCGTAAGATTTTTCCCGTTGTGACAGTTCATGCATCTTGCTTTGGTTCGGAATAAATGCATCCCGTAAATTTCCTTGTCACTTAATGCTTTATGGTCTCCTTTTATGAATTTATCCAGTCTGCTCGGCTGGCTTCTGATAGTTTTCTGAAATACGGCTAAAGCTTTGGCTATTTTATCGAAAGTAATTTTATCGGTGTGATAAACGTCTTTAAAAAGCTGTCTGTATTCCGTGAGTTTAGACAATTTTCCGGCTAGTTTTTCCGGCTTCATATTCATTTCATTGTGTGCGGAAATAGGTCCTACCAGCTGTTCTTCCAGTGTTTTGGCTCTTCCGTCCCAAAAATAAGAGGTTCTGTCTGCAATATTAAACAGCGATTGCGTATTTCGTTTTCCCTGTAAATGATCATGCCCCAATGCGACCTCCTGGCGGTCTGCCCAACCCATTTCGGGATTGTGACAGCTACTGCATGAAATCTGGCTGGATGCCGACAGTTTAGGATCGAAAAACAGTTTCTTTCCAAGCATGACTTCGGGAAGTTCCTGCGTATCGTAATAATTGGAATCCCACTCTATCGCTTCAAATTCCTTCCAGTTGACACCTGCATCTATAGAAGGTGCAGGCCAGTTTTTCAACGGCTTTTTGTACTGTTCTATGACTTCTCCATAATCTACTTTGTATTGCTGCATGGTGTTCTGCATAAAAAGGAAAACAATGGCTCCTATCAGCAAAATAACTTTAAATCCTGACAACTTCATGATCTTTCTGTTTTTAAAAAATAGTTCCTATCGTGGCAGCAAAATAGATATTGCTCCCGTTCTGAAAATGGCTGTATATGACTTTTCCTCCTGCGAATGCATTCTTAACCACAGGAAGCGTGAAATGAAAATTTGCATCCAGTTTTGCCTGCCAGACATCCGATGACTGAAAAGCATAATTTTCCTGCAACATCTGGTTAATGGAAGGTTTTCCTGAATTGTTGAAAATTCCACTTTTCTTGTACACATCCGTCACGGAAACTCCCAGAGAAGCCGAAAGAGCCAAATCACTGGTAAAAGTTTTCAGCCACTGATAATCGGCACCGTAGATCACTCTATTCAGCTCAACAACAGACAGCGAATTGCTGTATTTTTCTTTTTCCTGAACCCAACCGAAGAAAGGGACCAGTGAAGATTTTACTTCCGTATTTTCAATCTGCAGAAGCCCTTTAAGAATGACATTATTGATTTTATGATTGTATCTTTCTACAGTTCCGATCCGGATATAATTTCTGGAATTTTCATTCAGGAAGAGGTTTTCCGTACCTTTTCTTTCCGTGCTGCTTCCGTCTGCTGAAATTCCCCAAAGGATTTTTCCGGTATTAAAAAATTTTCCGAGGGATACATTCAACCGCTGTTCATCAATTTTTGAGGCATTGAGATCTGTATATTCGGTCAGGAATTTATCCATATTGAATTTTTTAAATCCCAGATTAAGATACCAGTTTCTAGTGCTGGCTTCGAAAACCTGTAAACCTCCCCCGTAAGACCAGCCTTCATAATAGGCCTGGCGAAGTTTCCCGGAAAGCAGCTCGTTGTAATTCCCCAATCCATTCATATTGTAGATCATAGGAAATCCCTGGTTACTGACAAAGCTTAAATAATGTTTCTGGGTGTATTTCTCTCCTTCCAGATAGGCTCCAACTTTAAATTTATCCGAGACCAGTTTATTGGCTCCCAGTGCTAAAGAAAAGTTGGCCGATGTATTTTTCGGTCGCGGATCTATATCCCTGTAGCTTAAATTGGCTCTGTAACTCCCGGTAATCCCGATTGTATAAGAATTAATTGCTTTTGAATAACCTCCTGAAAAGCTATAGTTTTCAAACTTCATATCTCCTCCCACACTGTCGGCGGCTACATAAGGATAAATCAGGTCATAATCAGCATTTTCGTTCCATACCATCTGTTTGGTTTTTCCTTTGGTATAGGAAGCGCTGCCCCAAACCGTTGTTTTCGGATCCAGATTTTGTAAGGAATAGGCTTCAGCGCCCCACAGATTTTTTCCTTTGCCTTTCTGCTGAATTTCATTGGGTGTATCTGTGTTTTCTGTCAGCAGCCTGAAGGTCGTGACACTGTACTTTCTTGCGCCCAACTTATTGGCAGGATTGGTATTGAGATTTTCTTTCAATAGTCTTTCATAACTGTACTCCTCACGAACTTTCCCCATGATGGAATCATTCACCTGAGCCTGAAATTTAACGCAAAACAACAATGCAGACAGCGATAATAGGGAACGAAAATTTTTCATTTTAGTTAAATAATGAAGGTTTTACTCCATGTTCAAAATCTGCTGTGGAATTGTTCGTGTCTTTAAAAAGGTTTTTGCCTTCCACATTTTTTCCGATCACTTTTCTGCGGACCGATTTTCCAAAACGGTTTTTGTCTCCATCAAATGCACTTACCGAAGTCCATCCCATATCCAATGACGGCGAAGTCACCAGCCACTGGAAAGAATCCTGTACACTTAAGTTGACTGCATCCGTGATCCATTCATTCGGAATTTTAACCGCGGTTCCGTCCATCGGATAGGCTTCTCCTCCAAACGTCAGGGTATATTGGTACTTGTATGAATTTTGCGCAATCAAGGCATCACTCGTCATCCCCTGAGGCATACGGGCCAAAGCATAAGCGTAATATCCCTGGGTATGAATTACCATTTTTTCAAAGACGTTCACCATTTTCGGAACGGCCGGATTGTCGATGTCATCTGAATCTTCTTTAAAAATCTGGAAATTGGCGTTGATAAGATTGATGGATAAACTATTAAATTCCTTGTGATTGATAGCATCTTCTGCAATGATAATAGATTCACCAGCCTTTACCGGATACGTATTTCCTGTTCCCGGAATTCTAATGATCGCTCCGGCAGACAAAGTACCTGCCATGATATTTGGGGTGTAATCCTGCTTTTCATTTGTCATAAAAGCTGACTGGATCAACAGCATTCCATCCGCATATAAAGTCTGGTCTGTATTGTTGGTGATTTTAAAATATTGGTCCCCGAAGTACATCGCACCTTGCGGTGTCTTGGTTCCTGTGAAAAATACTTCCTCCAGAATAAGATCACTGCTTCCTGATTTTAAAGCCAGTTCGATTGTTTTGCTTACCTCGCTTCCATTGATGACAACACCTGTCTGTACTCCGCTCACTTTGGCTTCTGTAAGTTCAGTGTTATTAGTGTAAGCGATAGTCCCTTCTGCCATCATGTGATAGGTTCCGGAAGGAAGAACCACCTGTAAAGTATTATTGTTTTTAAGTTCCTGAGTCGTGGTAAATCCGGTGTTCAGTTCTTTGAAAGTTACCGTAATATGTTTGTATTCTTTCACCTGAATATCCGTGGGAACTACTTTAAGTTCCAATTTTAATGAAGTCTGTGATTCCGGCGAATCTGAATCTGAAGAACAGGCCGTAAAACTGACCAAAGCACATAATACGATCAGTGTTCGTAATAATTGTTTTAACATAGTGTATTGAATTGAATTTGTTTATAAATTGAAATTGATCTCCATTCCGAAGTAGGGATCCTGAGCTCCTTTCCTGTTGATGGTTACTCCATTCACCGAATAAGGCGCATAATAACTGAAAAGCCTGCTCGCAAACATGGAAACCACAATGGCTTTATTCCTGAAGCTTTTGGTGACTTTCAGATTAAGATTCATTTCCATTGGTCTCCTCGCTGTATTGTACAGGTCGTTATTCTGAGCAATAATTAAACTTTCAAGAATGGTTCCCTGAACTGCTTCCGGATTGAATGGGAAAATATTTCCGTTCTGATCTACATAATGGCTTGGAACGCCGTTCATAGGAGACAGTTTCCTCATCGAATACCAGGAGAACTGAAAAGAGGATGAAAATACAAGGTCCAGTTTGGGAACGTAAGTATCCAGCATAAGATTGGTATTCATGACTTCATTGGCGGAATTCGGTTCCATGCCTTCGTACAGTCCGAGGTAGGGATAAGGTCTTCCGTTGATGGTTAAATCTCTACTTCTGTATACCGGCATACTGTTTCCGTATTTTGTGCGGAACCAAGCTCCATTCAAGGTAAAGCGGGTATTGATCACCGGAATACGGTTAGAGGAATACTGAAATTCTATCCCTTCTTTATCAATTCTGCTTCCGTTTCGTTGGGTGGTATAGAGGAAATTTTCATTGATCGTCTGATAAGGAAGCGCATTCACATCCGGCGGTGCAATCATTCCATTATGATTAAGACCTGAAGTATCATATTTTTTGTACTGATATCCCGTATACTGGTTCATAGAACGGAAAGCATTGTCCATATTTTCTTTAAAAACCGTCACCGACAGCTGGTGCAGTCCCAGGCTGAAATCCATCCTTGCTTCGAACTTTTCATTCACGGCAGGCTCTATTTCAGGGTTCTGGGGATTATAGATCATGGTTTTATAGTTCACCTTTCTGTAATTCGGGTTGTTGTGGAAATAATTCAGTTGCTGAACATCTTTGTAAACCAATTCCGGATACAAAAGGTTCAGATCCGGAAAGAGACTTTGTTTTCCATAACCCAGCGTTAGAGCGATCTGCGCTTTTTTATTGACCATCTGAAATGAAGGAAATTCCCACTGAAGATTCGCTCTCGGATCGGCATAGACTTTTCCGTGCATTGTAAAGTTGGAAGGAAGATTCTGCATTGAATTTCCTCTCACACCCAATGCCACGGTCAGCTTATTTTTACCCAGATCTACCGTACTGATGGATTCCAGGAATAAGGCTGCCGTACTGTAAGCCGGGAAATCGCGGTACGCACGCGGTCTGAACGTAGATTTTGGATCAATGGGTCTGTATATGTCGAACTCTTGTCCTCCACCCCAGTTTTTGCTCAGCTGCCAGTCGAAGCCTGCATTGAATTCATTTTTAAGCCATTGATAATCAAGCTGGAAATTGTTTACCATCTTCACGAATACATCAAGAGGTTTTCCGTCTACCTGATAATCCGAAATATATTGAGCTTGCGGATAATAGCCGTCATATTCCCCTTCCGTTCTGGATAAAGGAAAAGCCGTTGCATTTTCAAGCTGGATAAATTTGGTCTGCTTTATTTTGTCAAACCTTTGATTCACTGTCGCCTGAACTTCTGTGGACCGGTAAAATGAAGGATCCGTTTTCGTGTAACTGATCAAATTAGACAAACTGAACATATGATTATTCACTTCATAAGAATTCAGCTCGGACAAGTCTACATCCGGATCAGGTTTTGAACCGTCGAGAGAACCGGTGTAACTCATGTGAGACTGCCATCTGAAAGTTCCTTTATCGTATTTTTTGTCTTTGGACACCGCCAGATTCGCTGTTATTCTTTTATAGTTTTCGAGTCTGTCCCTCGGGTCAGATTTCGCATCCAGATAATCCAGACCGGTATTGATTTTCAGGTCGCCTTCTTTGTTTTCAAAACCTTTGCTTACGGCGAAAAGTTTGCTGTAGCCATCCGCTTTAAATCTGGCTTTCCACTTTGAGTACCCTGATTTATTCGTGATCTTTACAATTCCCGAAGTCAGGTTTCCATAGACTACAGAAGGAATTCCCCGCAGTATTTCCACACTTTCAATCTGATCTGTAGAAATACTCCGCATATCCACACCGCTTGTGATATTCAGCCTTCTTTTCAGTGCGTTGTTGTTTTTATCTAAAAAATCATAGCTGTACTGAAGGTTGGCTCCTGAATTCAGTGGGGCGCCATCCACCAAAAACGTCGTTCCCATGGATGAGGTATTGTAATCACTTCCCGGATTTCCCGTTTCCCGAAGATGAATTTTATTGACCTGGTTCAAAACCGGATCCCCGGATCTTCCACCGGGAAGCAATTCTAAAAGATCTGTAAAACTCGAAGGCTGAAGGTGCTGCATTGCCCGCTGACCAATAACTGATGATGAGGTCAGACCTTTTCCCTCTTTGGCGGTAATCACCACTTCTTCGATACTGTTGATCTTTTCGGTGAGATAAACGGTAAAAGTTTCCGCTTTAGTAACCGTTATTGTATTGGAATATCCAAGATTGTAATTCTTTCGGATTTCCACTTTATAACTGCCCGGAACCGCTTGAAGTACGGCTATCCCTTTATCGTTTGTGAAAATTTTATATTGATTTTCATCTGACTTCATTTGTATTTCCGAACCTTGAGCAGATCCGAAATTATGGTCTTTAACCTCAAAAGTAATGGTTACACTTCTGTCCTGTGATCTGAACGTAGAAAACGTAAGAACGAAGAAAATAAAACTAAAAAATTGGAATTTAAAAGAAAATTTTGAAACATTATTTAACATCAAGCATTATTCTTCCGGCAAAGTTAGGAGCCTCAAAACAGCTTTACTAATTTTATTTAGAATAATTTAAAATAATTGATATAAATCATTTTACTTGTTTTTAAAAAGTGAATTATTTAAGTGAACAAAGCTTTTTTTAAATCAGTTACGGATTTCCACAATAAAAATAAAAATTAAATTGACAAATTTGCATCCAACATTAAAACAGTGCTAAATGCTAAAAAAAATATTTTCAATATCAGCAATCGCTTTTATTACAATCACATCATATGGTCAGGAGGTAAAAAAAGAAGCCGAAACTGCAAAAACTAAAATGGATGTTTTCGCATCAAAAACCGGAAGCATTACAAAATTTGTAGATACAAAATTACCCAATCTAAAAACATCCTATGATGCAACAGAAACTAGAATAAGAAAAATATCAAATGGGGCTTTAAATGGTTATTTTTATCAACTTGTAAAAGAAGGGAAATACAGTAATACAACTGCATCAATAGAATATACTGATTTGATTGAAGTCTTAAAAGCTATAAAAGTCTTAAAAGAAAATGTCACTAATGATATTACTGCTAATCCAGATTATATGGAGAATAAATTCGTCACTGTAGATGGATTTCAAGTCGGATATTTCGTGAGTAAAGGAAAAGCGAGTTGGTACATTAAATTAGAAAAGTATGGTTCTGACAATACATTGTTTATTGATAATGGTGATATTATAGAAAATGCATTTAATGAAGCTAAAAATAAGATTGATGAACTTAAGAAATAAATTCACTGTTGATTAAGCAAATAGTTCTTACCCACCGATTTCAACACTAAGAAATCCTACCATCTATTTCATTAAAGAATTTCACCGTATTTCATTTTATTGATCAGAGGATTGGCGTACATCGCTAGGAAAAATTCTTTTGAAACGGCATCAGAAGGATCGATTCGCATATCCAGTCTGCGGACAAACAATTGCTTTTCCTGTTCCGTATATTCTGAGGCGTAGGTATCGGTCTGATGAAGCAGATCATAAGCAATAAACTTGGTCGGCCAAAGCTTATAGTTCTGTATGATTGAATCGTCAATGATCTGGGCAATCGCCTGCAACTGCTTATTTTTGTTTTCAAAGTTCACTGCAATATCATCCAGTTCTTTATCCAGTACAGTACCGGCGTGTAGATGGATTCTTTTCTTTTGACCCAATACTCCACTCAGCATAGTCATAAAATCCTCATCTTTCCCTTTAACATACTCTTCATCTCTGTGTTTAGCAAGAAGTTGGGGCATTTTTAAGGAATCGGTAGGATCATATTCATAAGAGATGGATATCGGAACGATCTTCAGTGTTTTAAAATAATCGGTCAATGACAAATCTCCGGCTGCCATGGCAAGCATTTTCAAAACACCCTGCTGCGTAGCATCATTTCCGTCTTTGGTACGGCCTTCACGCTGGGCAATCCAAACGGATCGATTTTCAACATGAAGAAGCTGCTCGATATACTCAGACATAATCTGGGAACTCTTCAGCTGCTCACGAATTGGCAGACCTCTCTGAACTAAGAAGTTACGGTTTAGTTTGGCCAGTACATGTAAAAACGTTTTTTGAACAAGATTGTCCCCGATTGCGGAAGAGGTCATGATAAACTCTTTTTCCAGCAATACCAGATTCAGCAGCGAGGTATCCAGAACAATATCCCGGTGGTTGGAAACGAAAAGATAAGGGGTGTTTTTATCCAGCTGATCAAAGCCGGAAGTCGTTAATCCCTCGGAGCTCTTCGCCAGAATCTGACGAATGGTGTGAGCAATAAAATTGTGCTGAAAATCACTTATAGTATGAATATTTTTAAACTGTTCACGCCAAACCTGTTTATCAACATCAGGAAAGGTGAAACTCATCAGCGCTTTCATCATGGGATCACGGGCTATTCCCCGTAATGCTTCATTCACTTCACTATCATAGAAAGGCCTGATTTCATCGAACTTCGACATGCAATTATTTAAAAATTAAAACTATTTTGCAAAAGAACAAAAATTTATCGAGGGTACGTTACAATGTTTGTTAAAGTATAGCATTTTTCGCCATAGCAACTATGTTCTACATACCATTGCGTACTTTAATTAAAGGTTATTGTTGTACGGTCATCGTGGGATAGGCGGCTATATAGGTTTTCAGCAACTTTCCTTTGCTGGAATATTCTGAAACCTTATATCCTTTATCCGTATCTATCATCACTTCGTAGCTCCCATCTTTTTTGATTATCTTACTTTTACCTAATCCATATCTGATTTCCTTACCGATCAGCTTCCCTTTTTCATCAAATTTCTCTTCCATCAACGTAGCCTCTTTTTCAAGGTTCTTAGTGCTGGTACGGCTTTCTATTTTATTGGTTTTGCCATAATAAAATGTACGTGTGCCTTCAATTTCATCCTCAACATCCCAGCCGGAAAGATTCATTTTTTTTGAATAAACGACTGTTCCATCTATCGCTCTTGATTCACTTTTAAAATCGCCATTGGGTTCAAATTGTTTTTCATAGAAAACTCCCTGATCAAAGTAGCTGGTTTCCATAAGAGTTCCGTTTACTTTTTTGTCGATTCTGATCAGAATATCTTTTTTATATACGGCCTTGACAGCAAAATTTTTATCCGGTGTTTCAAAATTCATTTCACCATCAATTTCGCCTAGATCATTAACTTCAAATAGTGATTTAAAACCTTCAGAATTGCTGCCTTCTTCATCCATTACCACAATATATTTTCCGGGAGCTAATGTTTTGCCGTCTTTATATCTTATATGCTGGGGTTCATGTTTTTCCATCTCTTTTCCAATGCTGAAATCTTTTAAGTCGCTTTGTTTAATATTGATTTGCGCCTTTGCAGAGACAGCAATGGCCAGGAGCAAAAGGGTGAATATTTTAAATTTCATAAGTAGGTGTGTTAAAAGGCTAAATCCGGATTCATATTCTGAACTTTAAGAAAGATAATGTCTTGAAATAAAACTATTTTACTTTTTCCAGCAGATATAATTTAGCTCCTGAAAATGCAAGCTTAGGCATCAGATTTCCTTCCAGCACCATCGTTTTGTTGTTGACATCAATCACTGAAATATAATTGTTGGAATTGTATTCTATATAGTTTTCCTTTTCTTTGGTCACAGGATTTTTCCCGAATTCCATTGAATATTTTACCCAGTCTTCTTTTTCAATACTGCAGTGTACCGGTTTAAACTTAGATTTTTTAGCTTTGAAAATAATCTGATCAAAACCTTCTGTACAGTCCGAGGTAAAAGAACTTTCCGGATTCTGATCATTCGTAAAGTCTTCAAAAGAACCTTTATAGGCTCCTACTACTTTCCAGGTCCCATCCACACGGTCTTCATCTATTTTACCTTTGGCTTTGCTTACGGCCCAGCTTATTCCGTTTACTGTTCCTTTTACCGCTTTGTAGCTTACGTTAACGGCTCCTTTTACTACTTTGGCAGCAGTGGATACCACGCATGAGTTGAGGATGAGGGCGACTGAGGAGAGGAGTACTATTTTTTTCATATCATCAAGTTTATCAGGTACGAAGATAAGATTTTAAAAATACTGTGATGATTCCGGGAACATAATTTAGCGCGGTTTAGCTTTTCAAGATTAATCCTATCAAGAGAATATAAAAACAGCAAAAACTTACGCCTTTGCTGTCTCTGGTTGTAATTATAAAATACTCAAGATTATTTTTGAACAAAAACACTGTGTGGGATAAGAATGTCATCCCCTTCCCTGCCATACTGTGGCACAATAAATCCTTTAGGCTCATAGCGGTTGGTTCCGGAATTATAATACCAGTTCGCACAGCCGCTTATCTGAAGTTTAATATGATAAATATGATCATAAGCCTGTTGCTGAAAAGCACCAAAATCTGGGAGAGATTTATGCAGATCATCCAGCTCCTGACCATAGGCATCATGCAGTCTCATCGCTTCTGTACAGGCTTCCTGGTAAGAAAGGTTATACTGGTGACTCAGGATAAAGATGATATTCAGACTCTCGCTTTCTATTTCAAGTTCTTTTTTCAGAGAAGCAAAATCATTCTGAATCACAATAATAAGGGAAAGCAGCTCTCTGCAACGCTGTACAACAGGGTGATTGTAAATAAAAACAGGCAATGGAGAGTTGGTTGCAGGATCTATCAGATCCCCATACGGCCACATCCCAATTGAATATTTTCTGAAGGTGAGATAATGCGGAAGTAATGGATAGGTTCTTTTCTCAGTCTGTTTGAAAGGGATTTCCTCCATCATTCCATAGATGATGAATTCATAGAAATTGATAGCTACCCTGTCCAGCCAGAAACGCGGCATAAATGTTTCCCATTCTTTTCTTGCCTGTGCCATCTGCCGGAGAATACCTATTTCATCCGGATCCGGATCTTCACCCATCATGACTTCATATACCCTTTCTGCCATATTTTTCAGCTCTTTTGCAGGGGTCATTCCGAAATAGTCATCAAACAATGTGATATAGATCATCAGTCTGGCACAGGGACGCATCCGTTCTATACTGTCACAGGTAGGATTCATATAAGTAGCTACACGGGACAGAAACTGGGGTTTGCATCTTTTTATTCCTTCTTCAGAAATAAAAGTATAATCATGGTCATACCAGTCTTTCTCTTCATCATCAAATGCATTGGCAATGGGGCTGGTAACTGTGGGCCAGGGGTAATGACATTTTGGAACAATTAACTCTTCTCTCATGGGTTTTATTTATTTGTTATCAATTTAAATGGTTTTGATTTCACTACTAATTTCCGGCCAGGCAAAACCCACTCCTCCATGCTGGTATCTTTCAGTTTCCAGATAAAAAGAATTCACTCCCTGAAGTCCAACTCCTGCGTAATAAACGAACTTGTCTACATGCTCCTGATATTCACCGAATTCTCGATACTCTGCGTGTAAGGCAAGTACTTTGGCCAATTCTTCATTATGGATTTGAAATGCCTGTTCGCACGCATCCTTCAGTGAAAGATTATATTCTTGCTGCAATACAAAAACCAGGTTAAAAACCTCTGTACCCTTCGCCATTTCTTTTGGTAGAGAGTGAATATCATTTTGCCATGCTACAACCAGGGTCATATGAGAGATCATTTTCTGAACGACAATATGCTCAAAAATATGTTCGGGAAGTACGAGACCTGATTCAATCTCACCCAAGATCAGATAAGGACGCATAAGAACAGAATATTCACGAATGGTTTTGAAAAGCGTGAGTGATGGCGGACGTTGGGCTATTTTATAAGGATACTCCAATTCGATTCCATATCTGAAGGATTGATAAAAATAGTAGATAAAACGTTCAACCCATATATCAGGCATCAAAGCGCGGAATTCATCTCTTATTAACGCCATATGCTGATAGAGCGCATTTTCTTCCGGTCTTGGCTGTGCTCCCTTGAGAATGTCTACACAACGAGTCCGTAACTGCTGCATTTCTTCTAAGGAAGAATTTTCCACCTGATCGTCAAGAGCTACATACTGGAGCATAAATCTGTTACAGGGAATACTCTGTTCATAGGTTAAGTCCGGCCACATTCGCGCAGTGCACATGTGCAGCCTCATTCTTTTGTATATTTTGCGTTGTTTTTCCGTCAGGAAAGTGTAGTCATTGTCAATCCATCCATCCATATCTTTCCCCATCTGTTCAGCATTCGGATTAATAAGGTCGGGCCAGGGATAATGGCCACGTGGCAGATAGTCTTTTGAATTATATTCTTCCGGTTTCATCTCGTTTAAGATTTAAGTTTGTAGATTATAGAATAGGTATTAAGCGTCTTCCTCTTTAATGTTTTTTTATATTTGGTTCAGCTTTTCTTTCAGCTCTCTGGCTTCCGGAAATTCCATGGCATTGTAACGGCCGAGTTTGGTAGAGATATTTTTCCATCCGCTCAGAACCATGCTCATGTAATGGACCCAATTGACAACCGCATCCTGCCAGATCCCAAAATCCGGTAAAGAAGCCTGCAGAGCTACAAATTCTTTCAGATCTTCATTGTGAAGCCGCAGATCTTCCAGACAGGCATCCTCCAGAGAAATCTGGCGTTCGTGCTGGATGACTTTCACAATATTGTAATAGACGCTGTCCGTTGCTTCGTCTTTGACTACTGACTGTACTTCGTTGAAATAAGTGACCAGATGACAGGCAAGGGTTTGCAGGCGGCAAATCACCGGATGCTCGTGGATCTCGGGCGGCAGAACAATTCCCGTTTCCACTTCCGTAAGCTGAAGAAAGGGATACAGGCAGATCGAGTTTTCTCTTAATGCAATACACTCTTCTATGGTGGGAAACATCTTTTTTTCCTTGTAAATGAGCTCAGTTTCCAGCCCAGTAAAATATCTGCTGATCATTTTTGTAAACCTGACGATAGATTCCTGTGGAATAAACTGCAGCAGCTCCTGCCTTAATGAAGCCAGCATCGCTCCCAGTGGGATGGTAGATTCTGCGGCACTTATTTCACCACTCAGAACTGCAATCGACTGGTCGTGAATATTCTTAATATTACCGGATACGCTTTCCTCATACAGATCGTCATTGTACAGCGTCCACAGCATCAGTCTGCAGATGGGTTTGAATCGCTCAGGTGTTGCTGTAGGAAACCATTGGGCAGCGATATGGGCTGTTTTGGTTTTCTTGTACTTTTTACGAAGATCGGGATTCTGCTCATACAGCCACAGATATTCCCCATCGATCCATTGGTTTTCAGTAATCTCCTGGAGTTGGTCCGCATTGGGATTTTTTAATGTCGGGAACGGGTAATTAAATTGTTTGTTTAGTAATTCAAGTGTGTTCATGGTTTATGGTTTATAGTTTTTTTAATTTCACATAGGATTGTATTATTTTAATGTGATGCGTTAAAATGGATAGCTGGTCAACGGTATAGAAAAAATGGAACAACGGAATACAGAAAAAACATTCCGTGAAATTTAAATCCCAACCTACTCATAAAGCAGATGCGAAATCGCACAGGATTGATATGAGATGGCTAATCCGTTTCAAATTGCCATGTATATTTTATATGTCTAAGGAAATGGATATCAAGATTAGCTGATTATCCAATTTTCAAGAATAATTTTCATAGATTTTGGTTTTATGGTTAATGTTTTTAGAGTATTAGTTTTGAATAATGAAAATAAAAAAAAATACAACACGAATCCATTTTATTTCACACAAGTTTGATATTAATGACCATATTATTCTGACAAGCAGTATCTAAAGGCCTTTCAGAGAAGTAAAACCATTTAATTTCAGCCCGAAACACCAGTTTTTTTTGATTTCTTATCGCTTTTTATCACTCCATTGCTTAGCAAAAAACAGTTGAGATCACAGAGAATCAATATGTCTTATGAAGAAACCTTCCTGCAGTTGATGATATTCGTCAGTTTAAACATTCTATAATGATGATGAATTAGAAAATAAATTTAAATTTGCCGTGCAGGAATGGGCAAAGAACATGGCGCTCACTCAAACGAGGGGATCTGCCATTTCATAGCAGCTTTAAACCTGTAAGACCACTCATACATTAAAAGATTACAAATGATTTTTCCAAAGGCAAAAAAAATAGCCAAAGACCTTGGCTGGTATAAAACAAAAGACAGTGTATTTGGACTTTACAAAGGGTACTTTTTCAACGTTTCAGATGCAAGTTTAATCACCACACCTCAATTCAAATTGGTAACGGCGACCACCGGCGGCTTAACAGAAGAACAAAAGCTGCTCATCAAAACAGAATTAACCAACAACAAAAGAAAATTAAAGTTTACCTCCTTTGAAATTAGCGACCATGAGATTTTCTTTAAATTCATTGAAAACGTAACGCTTACTCAACTGAAGACGGTTTATGCTTTGTTCGACTTTGTGGTGGACCTGTTCAAAAAACTCAACCTACCAGAGCAAAACCAATGTCATAGCTGTGGGAAAGATCAAAGAATCAACTATTATGACCTAAACGACATGGGTATTATACTTTGTGACACCTGTTTCAGCCAGGAGGACCGTAGGTTCCACGACATTGAAAAAGAAAGAATTTCAAAAGAAAAAAATTATCTCACAGGATTTTCAGGCGCACTTCTTTTTTCAGTTCCGGGAATTATCCTTTGGGTTTTGTGTGCGGTATATTTTGAAAGACTGGCCTCCGGAATGGCATTAGCTATCGCATTCCTCGGAATTATAGGCTATGATTATTTCAAAGGACTGCAAGGAAAACTCACCAGGTATATTATTGTTCTTACAAACATCATAAGCATCCTTCTTGCCAACTTTACTACGGTCATTACCTTACTGGTAAAACAGGGTTTAACGATCAATCAGGCCATCGGGGAGTTTCAAACCAACGCCGCCGCCAAAGACTTCTTTTATCAGAGTATTATTATTTCTTTTATACTGGCATTTTTTGTTTGGATCTGGCTCTTGTTTTTCAGGAAAGACGACACATTAACGATACAGCCTGCAGAGAAATTTTAGATTTAAAAAAGGTATCCAATTTTTTAGGAACAACATAAAAAACCAACTTTTACAAGTTGGTTTTTCTTTTTTCAGTTCGGTTGAACATTTTAATATCGTATGAACCCGAGAGCAAAGAGCCTCTCTCCTATTCTCATGTTTACATAAGATTTTGCGGGCTTTCTGCATGTTTGCAAAAAATCCCGTTAATAAAGGATTTTACCCCCTTACCTAAGGGGGTTCAGGGGGTTGGGTAAGGGGGTCTACGCCCTTCGGAAGAGCCAGGAGGTACTTATACAACGGTGTAGAGACACTTCGGAAGGGCCTCGATGGGGTTGGGTAACCGGATCGAGGCCCTTATCTAACAGGGCAAAACCACTTGCGTAACGGGCTGGAGGGGTTCCGGAAGTGGATGGAGACGGTTGGGGAAGTGGCTGGAGGAACTTCTGGAATGAGTAGAGGGAATTGGGAAGAGATACTCCCCTATTTTCATTGGCAAAGCCAATTCCCAAAAACTTGACTTTTATTGTTCAGGTATAGAGCTTTTCAATTTATATTGTCGTTGAAATACACGCAGGTCATGTAAGAATTTCCCAATATATTTATCGTTTTTTTTAGATTTTTAAATCAAAAGATTAAACCATAAATAGGTTATTTATTCTAGATAATTATTTTTACTCTGATGTAATTTAATAATCCTTGCTTGCTGATCTTTTGTTACAGTTCTTCCTGTAGCAACATTAAAAGCACCAATTGGATCTTCCTTAAAATCATGTCTTTTTTTTGAAAATTTAGTATAGTCTGTTTCTATACAATCTTTTATAGGAATAATAGGTTTATTTATTTTTTTTAAACTTTTTAGGATAAAATGATAAAAATTTTTATCATCATAAGCTTCTACTATCAAACCTGGTAAACCTTTGAAATTATAAGGACCTTCCTGAAATGGAATTTCCTGGGTGTACCAAGCAGTAACTATTCTTTTCCCATACTTGCCAACCGCTTTTTTACATATATAGTTTGAAATTGTTTTTGTTTCATCAATTAATTTCCAATTTATCTTATTCTGTGATTCAAAAGCGAAAACATTTTTTAAAATTTTATCATAAATCGTAGCTTTATTTTTTTTATATAAAACTTCTTGAATAAAATATGCCTTCGGTATATTTGAAAAATCAATTACTATATTTCCTCCTTTCCGCATAGATTCAGCAACATTATTTCTCGAAAGACTATCAAACGTAGCTTTTGCATCACTTTTAAAAAGTGATATTCTATCTCCAATTAAAAGGGAAGTCATTTCTTCTTTACTTGTACTTATATCTGTTGTGTCAATAAGGAATTTTGTAAAATATTTACATTCTATTCTTGAACTATCAATTTCTTGCGAATGGATTAATCCGAAGAATAATAAAAAGGTGATGTATATTAATTTCATTGTAGTTAAAATAAATTTACAATCATTAAGGCTGTAAATAATAATGTGATTTGTTGTAATTATTAATTACCACAGAAAAACTCGTTCATCAATGCTGCATTGTGGTCCATACATTCCTGAGCTTCAGCGTAAGTTTCGCCACAAACTGTATCAGTAACCATTTCGTTTGTACAGCCAATTACAGTTCCATAGGTCCAACAATTAGTATTCGTAGCTAGTTTAGAATCCTTACTTTCTACTTTAATCTCCAATTTGTTGTCTTTTGAAGGGTTTTTAATTTCAGCATCTTTTGCGCTTGCCAATCCTGCTACACATATAGTAGCAACTAAGAGTTATTTTTTCATGATTAAATTATTTAAATTTTGTGGGTTGAAAATAATATTAAAAATGGATTAATCATAAAAAATAATTAAATATTCTATTATATGTAAATTATAAAACAATGGAATCTTGCAGTATACATGTTTAAAAAATTCAATCAATAGAGAGTTATATTAATAAATTGTATGTTCAATTGGCAGGAAAAGTAATTTTCCTTTTTTTAGAATCTTTAATTACTTCATCAGCTGAATATAAATGTTTCTTTGCCATCATATCGTTTTTTGAGATTTTTTTATATCTATCACTAACGTTCTGTGGCTTTGAGACGGTTGCGGAAATTATACCTGAGTTCACTCGGCTGTACTGAACGAAAATATGAAAAATACAATTCCTTTTATAACAGAAACAGCAATTGCGTAAAACCGCTGTTAATCCTTTTCGATTTTATAATAATCACACCAGTCTATTATTCTTCCTACAAACATTTTTAGATAGTTTTCTGTTAGAAATATATTGGACCAATCAAATCTTTGAGCTTGAAGACCCAGATAAAAAATAAAAATTGACGCACCAGCTTCTGGTATTAAGTCTATCTCTTTATCCGATAATTCTCTTACTTCTCTGTAACCCTCTAGAAAACTTTTGACTTTTAATTCGTACTGATTTTTGTCTTGTTCGATGAAAAATAATTGTTTGCAAAAATACCCAACATCCAAAACAAGTAATCCGTTTCCACAATTATCAAAGTCGAATATTGTTATTTCATTTTCTGCATTTATGCTGAAATTGTCATACCAAATATCAAGATGAACAATTCCTTTTTGGCTATCTTTCAAATTCGTTTCTTGAAAGGATTTTGATATTTTTTCACCAATTTCTTTTAAGAATTTCATTGCATTCAAATCTTCAGTGAAAAATTGTTTTAAATAGTTATACGATTTTCTTAAAAGTATTTCAGAATCATAATTCACTCTCTCAATTTTGTTGCCAGCCGTTATATTATGAATTTTCGCAATAAGAGAACCAACGGCAAAGCAATTCTCATTTGTCATAAATCGTTTTTTTTCACCATTTGCAAATGAAAAAAGTACAACATAACGAATTCCTTCAGGAGCATTAACTTCATGAATTAATTCATCGTTTTTATCAGAAATTGGAAACGAAACAGAAAGATTGTTGCTTTTGAGTGTTTTTAAGAGCTTTAATTCTTCTGTAATTTCAGTTTTACTTCGCCAATTATGGCAGTAAACTCTAACAACATATTTTGTATTTGAATCTGAGATGAAATAAGTGTGATTTACTCCCGTCCTAAATAATTTACATTCAAAATTGCTATTTAGATTGTATTTTTCGATTATAAAGTTACCTAAATCCTTTTCTGATAATGTAGAAGCAATTACTGGGAAAGTTGTCATTGGGTTTCGTTCTGGTTTAATTGTGGCTAATTGAAATATACAAAACAAAGTTACGCTAATCTCACTATATTTGATTGAAATTAATATTTATGAACTAAGATCTGAAGATCTTAAAGAATTTAATATGTTATCATTTATTGATACTGTAATCTTCAAAAAACAGTAGCATTTAAAAGTAGAGATTTTTCGAGAAATAATTAATTTTAAATAAAGAAAAATTGCATAAAAATAGGCTTGAACACTACTATCAAGCCTATTTTTGTTTTAAACTTATGAATACTTTAAACAGCGTAAATTAGCCGTATAAAGTATATCAATTCTTTATTTTTTTATAAACTGAACAGCTTTTGAACGCTCAAGTTTCAGCCAATAGCTTCCTTTGCTGACATCCTGAACCTGAATCCCTTTTCCTGCTGTATAAGAACCTGCCTTAACTTCCTGTCCGGCAGCATTATAAATCACAAATTGATCATCCTTCATCCCTGTCATATAAAGAATATCTGTAACAGGATTTGGAAATAATCTGAGTTCAGGAGTCAGAACTGAAGAATCAGTATGTAAAAAATTCATATTGTAGTCTACTTTCACCATAAAATCTACTGATTTTCACCCTATTTTCTAATGAACGTTTCACTTCATCAGATTCCATTGATAATAGGAATTCAAAAAAATCCTTTCCATGACAAAAGAAATAGGTTGCCTGCTTCCAGACAACCTATCTTCATGATATTTTTCTTCATCATTTATATTTTACGTTGCATATTCTCTCAGATCGATGGGAAATTTATCCGAAAGTATGCCTCATGAAATTAACCATTAATTATTTTTATAAATATTTTTTCACTCATTAATAAGTAACAGCTTTATAGATCATTGAGATACCGTTAAGGCCATCTTTTACACTAGATCCTGCTTCACCAAATTTACCATGACCGGAGCTGTATAAACGTACTCCAGCCGTATTGGAATCTCCCGGACTTTTTATAGCTATTGTTGATCTTAATATATGTGCATCTACTGCTACATATTCTGCATTACTGAACTCGGTAGCAGACTTATCAAATTTTGTCCAGAGTGGCAATAAGGGGGTATCCCAATTATTTCCTAAACGTGATCCCCAACTTGTAGAAGTATAGTTGTATCCTTTCATAAAAAGCTCCTTTTTAGTAATAACCATTGAATAAGCAAACCCATTATTTGAAGAGTAACCTCCACTATTGCCTATTATATTACCCGCATATACAAATCCTCCTCCAGACTGATTGACGGTAGAAAAGGACATATCAATAATTTTATGATCATCTGCAAGAGGAGATGTATTGGTATAGTTCCCCTGTGGATACAATACAGCATTCATAAGTGTAGGACTGGTAGTATAGGTAGTAACATCGCTTGTAATATATGGGTCAGAAAGACCTGTTGTATAGCCCAATCCAAATAATCTGCCATCCTCTAACAGCAGAAATGAATTTCCAATACCAACAATGAATTTTTTTACAGTGGAGCCAACTAATATTTGATCAGCAGTATCGAACGTTCGGGTAACATTGGTTGCGTACGTAGTTTCTTGGCTGTCATACCCAACCGTTTGAAAGGTTTCACCGAAGTTTCCATCGTAATCTGCCGTAGTGCTGGGCTTATTCGTAATCAGTCCCGTTCCAAAAATCCTTCCCCAAGCGAAAAGCTTATTGGTAGAAGAAACAGCTGAAAAAGACTGTCCCATAGTGGAGCTTGAAAAAATATTGGTAATGAATTTATCTGCGGCTGTTGTTCCGTCATCCGTTCTGAAAAGGATTTTCTTGAAAGTGGGCTGGTAGTCGTTGGCATTAGATCCGTTGCCAGCCTGTCCATAACGAGTAGATCCAGCCATATAAACATTCCCCTGATTGGAAAGTAAGGCAATATCTGCACCTCCCGCAATTACTTTTATTATTTTTTCATTAGCTGCGAGTCCCTCAATTGCATCATTCACCTTGGTGTAATCCAAAAGTGCTATCCCAACTGGTCTTCCCAATTGACCATATTCATTAGATCCCACGGTATAAACATCTCCCGCATCCGTAACTCCAACTGAAAAAAGATATTCATCAGATACTGAAGGATATCCACCCATAGAAAGACTTACAAATTTTAGGGTTGTCACAAAAGTAGGGTTAATATTAGCACCAACCTTGTTAGTAAGACAAGGATAGGTGATTTTATTGGCTCCTGCACCATACATATTAGAATTGAATTCATTAACATACCCAAGTCCCGTAGTAGCAGAAGAAAACAGTGGATACCCCTTTGTATCTCTTTTTACCCTTACCGGTGTTTTTCCATCTGCGAGAATACTGGAAAGACTGGATAATGCACCAGGGTCCGGAATGTCGTTCAATGATGCCATGCATTTCGACCATGCAGAGGCTGTTTTAAATTTTACACATTGATCCTGATTATCCCATACCAGAGTTCCTTCCAGAACGGGAGTTCCTTTTGGAGTCGTCACATTACCTACATTTGAAGTTTGAGGGAGTACAAGTCCCAAATTGGTTGTTGCCGTTCCCCTCATATCCAGAGCTCCTTTGGGATCGGTATTGCCTATTCCCACTTGAGAGAAAAGTGCTTGCGACAGCAAAACACAGAATAGAATTTTTTTCATTTTAATTTGTTTTTAAAGTTATTTAAATCTTAATTATAGTATATTATGAAGAAGTATATTCACGTATAATCAGTTATGAACAAAACAAACACTTAAAGATAATAAAATTCATTATTAAGTGAATAATTATTTTAAAAACATGGGAATTATGAAAAATAAAGTTGGCTATTTGGGGTTTAAATTTCAAATTCGAACAGAGATAGTAAAAGAAAAAAATATCAATTTATATTATGTATAAGGTTTTACTAGACACAGAGAATAGAATCTCTTTTATATTTAAATTGTTTTAGGTTATTCTAGCTTTTAAATAATAATTGATCTTGAAAAAATACTTCAACTATCCACATAAACGCATTAACATAATTTACGTTAAGTTACAAATATTCCTTTATGAGATGAAATAACTAAGAATGACTTAGAAACTAACAGCACAAGGCCTACTATAACTAAAGTTCAAAGTAATATAAAACTGACATGTAAAATGTCTACAGGAGATAGCCCTTTTGTTGAATTTTAAGTGGGAAATAACTAAACTTAATGTAAATTCACTGCAAAATATATAAAGTATCAATCCAAAAGAAGGTTTTAGATTAAATAGAATTCTTCATATTAATATTTGTCTGCTAATATTATGATGAGCAGATTTTATTTTTAACGTAAAGAAAAAATTATTAAAGCAAGTGGGAAGGTCCCATTACTAATTCTGGCATTGCTTTGCTGTTCAGCTGATCTCTTTGACAGTTTAATTAAGACTCACTATCTTCCAAGGTCAATACCGCTCCCGTCCTGTACATCCATCTCCTCAATCTCCTCACCGGAAGATACACAAAAATGACAGAAAGAATTCCTGCCAGAACACCCACAAGTACCGCCATCGCCGTAGCATCCAGCTTATAATATTTTGAAAGACCATACTGCGCAAAAAGCAAGACAGACAATACCAGTAATCCGGTAATGAGTCCGTGTAAAATGCTCAGTTTAATCATCAGTTTCTTTTTGTTGAGCTGTTCATCTACGGTAAATTCAATGGCGCCCTGTTCGGCAGCAATGATTACCCTGTTGATAATATCGATGGTAAGGACTACCGGTAAGAATATGGCCATCGGCAGGGTCAGCCGGGCCAGATTTTGGGTTCCTGAAAAGAAGTGCGTGTATCCTAATTCCTGAAAACTGGCGTACGCAATAATGAAATTGAAGAACACATTCGGAAGGACATAGTAAATTGTACGCTTGATTAAAAAGCGTTTCAGGGTGGTTTTCTTGAGTTTTTTTGGAGGTGGCGGCTTCAGTTTAAATTTCATAGCGACGAGATCAGAAGTTCAATGGCCTTATCTTTAATTTTAACGGCTTCTTCCTTAGGTAAGAAATGTTCATTGGACATCAACGTAAAATCCATTTGTTGGTTATACGTTGTTGCGACCAAAGTATTCGAATTCAGCCATGGAAAAGCAACCGTCGGGCTAAAGACCGTTTCCACCTTAAAATTTTTATAATCACTTGGAATATTGATTCTTCCCATATTGGAAAGCGTTACATCATGACCGCCTTTACTGGATTTCATCATAGAAACCATACGTTCAGCAACCGGATGCATCTGTTCACCCATCCACAGAAGCTCTCTGGCCTCCATTTTTTCTATTTTTTCTACCAGATCTTTTTTGATCTGTCTGGCATTCTCCAGTACATCCGTGCTTCCTTTTTTTAATGACAATTCAACGGTTGGTGCAAACGCAAATACATGATCCTGCCTAATCTCCGGAATAAAATGACGCACATCAACAGGGCTGATCACCTTGCCTTTTGCCTGTTTTCCCTGAATCTCCTGAAAAGCCTGCATAAATGAGGAACAAAGCAAAGCATGTACAGAAACACCGTGAGCTTTAGACTTTTCCGTTATTTGTGCCGTTGTAGCGGAGTTCAGTTTCCAATGGACAACGTAATTGCTACCAAGATTTCTTATCTTACTTTTACGCTGCATGAGAAAAAAAAGTCTGCCCATCATCAGATAAAAACGGGCCTTTCTCTTCTGCTTTTTCATGTTGAAATCCAAAGGCAGAAAATCATCTACAGAACTGAATAGATAATAAGGATCCATCTCAAAAGAAGGATCATCCAAAAGACCCAGAAGTTCCTTCATCAGATTAATAAGTGAAGTCCCATCACAAATACAGTGAGGCAATACCCAGAGAATTTCAGATACATCATTTCCTTTGATCCAGACCAGCTGAGCCAATGGTTTCTTCGGGTCTTTAAAGATGCGCTTCCATTCAGTTTCAGATTCCTGCAGCCAGTCATCATCTGTTTTTCGCTCAACAATACGGAGCGGAATAGGTTCGATTTCCTTTTCTTCTATAAAAAACGGATACTTTTCACTGCTGTTATCAATTCTCGTTCTCAGCAATGGATGTTTTTGCTGGATTTTTTCTAAAGCAGTCTTGAAGTTTTCCTCAGGGATATTTCCCTTGATTTTTGTTGTAAATAAACAATTGACAGGTGTTTCGGGATCAACATACATGATCCGTTCTACCATCATTAAATTTCGCCTGATCATAATACTGCTATATGGTCTAATTGTAATTTCACCGTCTGAATCACCTCATCACGAATGGCTAAGGCTTCAGCATATGGTAAATATCCTTCGCTTCCTACAAATGAGAAATCCATTTCCCCTCTGAATGTTGATGCCACCATCGTTGTGGTATTGCCCAAAGGACCGATCACAGAAGGACTGAAAATAGTATCCAGTGTAAATTCTTTATATTGATGAGGAATCTGAATTCGTCCCAAGTTGGAAAACATACAGTCATTGGAAGACTTGCCATGCTTCAACAGCTTCGTAAAATTTTTCAAAGCATCATGCGCGGATTCCATCACCATCATGGTAATATAAGGATTCAGTTTGGAGGTTTTTCGTTCTACAGATTCCTGCATCAGCCTCAAATTTTCTGAGAAACTTATTTTTTGATTTGCTGAAACCACGATCATCAGTCCGAAAGCAAAAATATGATCCTCTTTGATCTGCTTTGCAAAACGTCTGATATCAACCGGACACGAAACTTTATTGAAAGCCGCTGCCCCTCTCACTTTTTTAAATGCCTGAAGCACCGCCGCACTCAGGAAAGTATTAACCGTAACTTCCTGTGATTTACAGTAAGCAATCAGTTCCTGACTCATCTCTTTATCAAATTTCCAGTGGATCAGATAATCGTTTTGTCGGTCAGTGGCTTTTTTGTTGACAGGAATACATTTGATGGCTGTTGCTGCCAGTCTTCCGATCACTTTCGCTTTCAATTTTTGTTTGCGGTTCGTTAAAATCTCAGCAGGAACCACATCCTGAATTCCGAGTATGGGATTTTCAACCCCAATTTCTGCAGAAGGACGATCCAGCAGCTGTAAAAATTCATACAGGAAAGCCATCGCAGAACCGCCATCGCATAAACAGTGATGGAAAGAAAAAAGCATATCTGAAATCTCTTCTCCTTTGATCCATACAAACCGGATCAGCGGTAATTCTCCGTAATTAAATAAGGTTTTCCACTCTTTCCCGGACTCTTCTTTCCAGTCATCTTCCCCTTTTCGGGTCACTATCCGTATCGGGATCGGCAGACGTCTTTCCGGAACTTCAAACCACGGAATATTGTTTTCATCATGGCTGATGAGTGCTCTCAACCACGGATGCTTGCGCTGAATCTGATTCAGGGCATGTTGAATATTTTCCTCTTTAAAGGTTCCGCGCAACCGGAACGGAATCACCGCATTGAAAGGTTCTGTTCCGTCGCCCAGCAGCATGCGCTCACCAAATAACAATTTTCTTTTCATAGGCTTATACCATAACTAATGTTGAACGATGTTGTTCTACAAAATCTTCCAAAAGCTCTACTGCACGGTCATTACCGCCGGCATTCAGTAAGTTCGTCTGAACCTCTTTCGCTGCGTTTCTGTAGGCAGGATTTTCCAGCAATTCAAAAACGGTTTCACGAAGAGCTTCAACACGCAATCGTTTGTATCGGATGCTGATTCCGCAACCTGCTTTTTCAATTAATTTAGCAATATGAAAATGGTCGTAAGCAATAGGCGTAATGAGCATCGGTAATCCATTGGTGAATGTATCATTTACGGTATTAAAACCACCGTGACAGATCACTGCATCCATATGAGGCATCAATGCAGATTGAGGCACAAAACCGTTCACAATAAAATTAGAAGGCCATTCATCAAATATGTCCGGCGGAGTTGCCGCGATAACTGTTACAGGCTGATCTGCAAAAGCAGCAATCACCTTTTCAAAAAAGGCTTTCCGGATGTCTACCAACAAAGTCCCGAGTGATACAAATATTTTCGGTGTTGTAGATGCTTCCAGTTTTTCCCAGTCAAAAGGAGCCGGATTCGGACGTCCTTTTACCGGACCTACAAATCTCATATGGGAAGGAACGGTCTCAAAATCCGCAAAAGTCTGTGATGTGAAGACCAGATTCAGCTTATTGGAATGGATAAAAATCCCTTCATCATTGATCCCCACTTCTTTTTGAAGATCTTTGATCAGGTTTTGCTGCCATTCGAATATTTTGGGTGCATGAGTCGCGGTATCGCCCATTACATCGGGAGGAACAGGCGTAGTCGTTACACACGGAATATGATGTTTGTGGGCAAAAAGAGCTCCTCCGAAAGTGATACAGTCATTCACCAGAACATCCGGTTTCCAGCTTTCCATCAGACGCTCCAATCCGGGCATCATCATTTTGGCAAACGGAACATAGGTTTCTTCCAGTGCAAGCTTCATCACCTCAGGTCCTGAACAGGCAGGCCCGTCATCCTGTCTCTTTAAAATACGTTTAATATCCTCCTGAAACGGAATAAGATCTTCTTCAGGATAAAAATAGCTTCCTCCTTCCGGAATATGTTTGATATCCAATGGAGTAATTCCAAACCATTTCACTTCATGTCCACGGGCGATCAGGCTGGCTCCTACACTTAATGTCGGGCTGATATGTCCAAAAAACGGCGGGATCACAAATAAAAATTTAGACCCTGGCTTTATGGTTTCATCAGCAGGGATTAATACTTTTTCAAGCAAATTGGCTGCAGTGGCTGTACCTCCGGCTTCGGTGAAAGACTCACGAACCTTTTCAGCAGCTTCTTTATATTCTGAATGATTTAAGATATTTTTCACGGCTTCGTTTAAATGATGGGATTTAAATCTGTTAAAATTAAGACGCTCTCCTGCTCCGGTACGCACTACACGCCCTGCCACATGAGACTGATCATACGCAATCGGGATCACAACCAGTGGAAGACCGTTGGAAAGGGCTTCAGAAACGGTATTGTGACCACCGTGGCAAACAACTCCATCCAGATAAGGCAAGAGATCCAGTTGCGGAACCTGATTATAGACCATAAAGTTTTCCGGCCAGCTGTCAAAAAGCTGCGGATCAGAGACTAATACAACGGTCAGATCTTCATCTTTAAAGGCATCCACTACTTTTTGGAAGAACGCTTTTTTATGATCATGATCGAAAGTGGTTCCGATGCTTACCAGGATCTTTTTGTGGGTACTGCTTTTCAATCTGTCCCAATCAAATTCACAGGAGATGCGGCGTTCCATAAGAACAGGTCCCGTGAACTGATAATTTTCCGGAAGATCCATTTCGCCAAAGAAATATTTTGAAGTTAAAACAAGCGTCAACAGATCGGAAGAAGCCAACGAACGGTTTTCCGTTACTCCCAGTTCTTTCTGCAGATCAATGATTTTATTGACTTCCCATTCGTGTACTTTAGGCAGCTCGTCCATCATTTTAATGGCGGCCGGAGCGGTAACGGATGTGCTGTAGGGAAGATTCAGTTTTTTAGCAGCAATAGCGGCCGCAAATAACTGATGATCTCCAATCACCATATCGGGTTGATATTGTTTTAGTAAGGTAACGATTCCATTGTAGCAATGTCTGTTTAAAGGAATCAATACGTCATCGTAAAGAAACTTAATACTGTCGATACCGTACACTACTTTTTTAGAAATAATATCGAGATAGCTCTCACTTTCTCTTTTCTCCTCGTCGGTTTGGTCATATTGAATGAGCAAAAGTTCTCCCCCGACAGGAAGTTTTGTACTTAAATTTTTGTCAAGACTGATCCAGGCCACTTTATGTCCTCTTTGCAGTAATTCTGCGCCGATGCTTAAGGTCGGATTGACATGGCCTGTCAATGGTGGAACAACAAATACAAATTTAGCCATGATTTTGTGTTAATGCGTTAGATAATGATTGAGATAAAAAATGAACCATCGATTCTGCGATCTGAACAGGTTTCTGGATCGGGACATTGTGATCACCGGGAATCAGTTCCAGCTCAGACGGAATGATCTGCGTTTTCAGCCATTCCCCTGTAGGTTTACAGTTCGATTCGGATCCGTAAAGCAAAAGTGTGGGTGTATCCAGTTCTGAGAAATTCGCTTCCCCCAGAAAATGTTTTTCCCTGATCATATCTGCTTTGATGCTGGTCTTTTCAAACAGGAATTCATACATCCGGTGGTTTTTCTCCATCTGCCTTTTGCCCATCTGCACTTTGGTGGTGTCCGTAAAATTGGCCACATAATGCTCAAGGAATTCTTTACTGTATTCATCAATGATGTTACGGGCCTTTTCGTCCTGAGGATCCGGGGCTTCTATAACGACCAGCTGACTGACACGTTCCGGTGCTTTCAGTGCTGTTTTCAAAGCAATAAGTCCTCCGAAACTGTACCCGGCCAAATGTACTTTTTTAAGGTTTAAAACATCCATCAAAGCCAGTAAATCAGATGACATACTTTCCAGATCGTAGCCATCTGTAAAACGCTCGCTCATGCCGTGACTTTTCAAATCGTACATCACCACGTGGAAATGCTTGGCCAGAATCGGGGCAATATTAAAATAATAAATGGAGAGGTTGCTGAACATCCCGTGGATAAGCACCACCGTCTGTTCAGCCCCTTTGTTGAGTTCCTGAATATGAACCTGTTTATGGTTTATATTGATTATTGGCATTCGTAGATATAATTGATGATCATACGGAGATCAAGGTTGATCAGTTCGTCTAAGTCCATAGAAGACAGCCATCCCGTGAAGTCAATCTGATCTCCGAAATGCGCTTTGATCTTCTCGGAAAAAGAAACGATTTCTATACTGTCCATTTCCAGGTCTTTCGTGAATGAACTGTCCGGAGTGATATCCATTTCCTCTACAAATTCAGCGCCTATCACTTCCGTAATAAAACCTTTTAAAAGAGTGAACAATTCTTCGTGATTCAATTTTAATGTGTTGTTTATAGTGTCCATCCGATAATATATTTTTTATGTTTAATCGTTTTTATTTCAGTTTGGTTGATCCATACATGATCTCCCTCGATATGGGTGATTTCAATGGCTTTTGGATTTCCTTTCAGTCCGGTTCCAAGAAACTTTCCGTACGCTTCTTTGGCTACCCAGAATCTGGTGGTCCATTCTGCCTGATCTCTGTCTTTTAATAAGGTTAATTCATGATCGGTAAATACCAGGTCATAAAATCCGGAGCTTCGTTCTTCCATAATCTCCATGTCGATTCCCACCGGGCCGCCTTGTCGTGCAATACCTACCGCATCCTTTTCTTTATGGGCTAAAGAAATATGGATATCTTCTGTGGCATCGCCTATCAGATAAGGTTTTCCGACTTCATCCTTTCCTATTTCAAAAGTGATGGGAAAGCAAGGGTAATTTTTCTTTTCACGGAGAAGATTTCGTACGGCATCTTTTACGGCTACACGGCTCACCATCCATTCTTTTCGTTTATTGGGAAACAACTGCTGATGATGTAGTTTTTCCGTCTGGTTGAAATATCTTTTGAGAATAAAATCCCACGAAGCCACTCTGGTATACGCTTGATGAAAGAAAAATACTTCAGGAGCTATTTCCTCCGAAAGACGGTTATGCAAAGGCGACATGGAAACATTCCACAGCGGTTCATCAATTTCCAGTCGTCGGTTTTGCCAGCCTGTAATCGCGCACCATACTTTTCCGTCTCTTTTGAGGATGATATCGGCAATGGCAAATTCTTCATTGAGTTCGGTAAGGATGCAGGTACATTCAAAAAGGCCGTCCTGATCTTCCATATCATCAAAGAATTCAATATCTCTGATTTTCACAGGGAAAGCAATACGGTCTTTGGTCAGGGTAAGCTGCAGCCACAATCCGAATAACTGTCCGGCATTATCCAGTAAAGATCCTTTTCCACCGTTTCCTTTAATTTTCCCTACAATTCCTTTCGTTCCTACTGCTGAAATCTCGGTAATTCCCTGGTAGAGTTCTCCATGGAACATATGTTTATCATAGATCTCTTCGGGTGTTCTTTCAATAGGCAGAAGATCCCCGATTGCCAGGTTAAAGGCAGGAACAGCAGGTGCAGATGAAGCCAGTAAGACTTCTGCATTGGCAAAGTTCTCGATATCAAGGTAAGCATGGTTATTGGAACGCCATTCTCCTTTGACCGTTTTTTCAAAAGGTTTAGCTACATTCATCCATTGAAACACACTTACATTCATGATTTTATGAACGCGGGTTCCCGGTATTTCAGCCTGTGCTATTTCTGCTAATTGCTCAAAAATCATGGTCATTGGGATCACCGGTTCCATATCAGAGACATTGGTCCATCCTTTCGGCTGTCTCAATAAACTGTGATCGATGAGGTAAGGATGCGTATCTAGAGTGACATACAAAAGTTTTGAGAAATTTTTGCTTATTGCTGCTTTAGGAGCTACAGGTCTGAGAAGTGTAATTTCCGGACGGTTTTGAAACAGGGTCAGTACTTCTTCCTGCATCCGGATCATATCGGTGATATTTTCCTGGAAAGCCTGAACAAGAGGATGACCGGTCTTAGCCACCGTCGCTGAAACCGTATTTTGTTTTGGCATCTCGAAAGACTGCGCCAGATTTTGAATTTCTTTAAAATCACGGATAATCGGCGAACCTAACTGTAATTTGATTCCCTTTCCTGATGATTTTTTTGATTGGCTTTGTATTTCTAAAAAGTCTAATGCAACGGTTTTACCTTCCACAAATAATGCGGCTACCACACGCTGCAGCTGAGCCAGTGCAGATCTTGTAGCAACACTGGAAGCAATCGTACTGAATGCTTTTCCTTTTAACGTATCATCAATAAACCCAATCAGTCCTCCGGTTCCTATCTGAATAAAGAATTTTGCGCCTTCTTCATACAGTTTATCCGTCAGTTCACGGAAACGGACCGGCTGCACCAAATGCTCGGCACTTAGTTTTCTGATCGCATCCTGATCGGCAGGGTACGGCTCTAAAGTCGTTGCAGACCACAATGGGATTTTCGTCTGTTGAAACTGCGCTTTTTCCATTCCTGCTAAAATCACATCCAGTTTATCAGCGATAAACGGTGAGTGAAAACCGGACTGGAACGGCAGGATCTGATGAAAGATCTGTTTTGATTTCAACAGTGGAACCAGTTCATCCAAAGCAGCATTACTGCCACAAAGGATCACCTGATTGGGACAGTTGTCATTGGAAATATAAAGATTGGGAATGGTATCGATAAAAGGCTTCACCGCATCAATCCCCGCTCCGATCGCAATAAATCTGGAATCTTTTAATTCAAAGGTTTCCGGATTCAGAACATCGATCAAAGCTTTAACAGAATTCACTTCTGCCAGTTCTGAGGAATATCCTGCCAGCCATTCTCCCAAGCTGTGTCCCGCGTTCATATCCGGAACAATTCCCAGTTTTTTCAGGGCGTTATCAAGGATACTGCATTTGTTGAAAATTCCCAATGCATCCCTTAATAAACCTTCCCCTTCTGTTTCGATAGGCTCGGTTAATCCAAAATAACGGCTCACACTATCAACTTCCCCTTTCGCAAGGCCATCCAGACCCGGAAATACAAAGGCGATTTTACCTCCATCTTTCAGTAAAGGCGTGTTGGTGTACCAGATATCCTGTTTATTGCGCCATGGATTATTTTTAGCTACAATTTTAGTCGCTTTTTCTATTCTTTCAGGGGTCGGGTCGAATAACGCAATGCGGTAATCCCCTTCTCCTACTCTGTTTTCGTTGTTCTTTAAAGCTGAAAGTAATTCTTCATGGGTAGGTCTTGCCAATACTAAAACGCGATCTTTTTTAGGCATATCATAGCCTTCAAGAACGACGTGTGCATTGATTCCTCCAAATCCGAAGGCATTGACTGCCGCTACTTTCGGCAAGCCTGTCTTTGACCAGCTTTTCGGTTCCTGTACCGGAGCAAAACGGGTCTGCTCCATATCTGCAATTGGATTTTCACAATATAATGTAGGCGGTAAAGTATCATGATGAAGCGCCAGACAAGTCTTGATTAAACCTGCGATCCCGGCAGCCGGCATAGCATGTCCGATATTGGATTTAACAGATCCGATTCCTGCAGCCTGCGTTGTTTCTTCTTTGGTGAAAAACTGGGCTAAGGTCTGAAGTTCTGTTTTATCTCCAAGTGGTGTTCCTGTACCATGAGCCTCCAGATAACCGATCTGTTTTTCATCCAGATCCGCATTGATCCAGGCCTGTTGTAAAGCTTTAAGCTGACCTTTAACGGACGGGCTCATCACGCTGGTTCCATTCCCATCGCTGCTTACTCCAACACCTTTGATCACGGCGTAGATTTTATCCTGATCACGGACTGCATCTTCCATTCGTTTTAACACGACAAAACCACAGCCTTCACCAATTAATAATCCGTCTGCATCCATACTGAACGGCTTGATCTGCTGTTGATGAGACAAAGCTCCCAACTGGGCAAAAATACTCCAGAAAGCAGCATTCTGTCCGGTATGCACACCTCCTGCAATGACCATATCACAACGGCCACGGTTGAGTTCCTGAACGGCATGATCTACTGCAATCAGGGCACTGGCACAGGCAGCATCTACTGTGAATGCAGCACCTCCCAGATTAAACCTGTTCGCGACTAAAGAGGCAACCAGATTGGGAATCAATCCCATGGCTGTATCTGCAGCAAAACGCCCTTTTCGCTCCTGGAAAGCATGCTTCACCTTTTCAATATCCGCTGAAGATACCTGAGGCAGTAATTCCTGCAACAGCGAAGAAATTTGTTCTCCAGTGCGCACGATTTCAATAGCACGCGTTGCTCCGGGACCTGTATAGTTTCCTTTACCGATAATGATACCCGTTTTCTCAAGAGAAGTTCCCTTTTGAAATACACCGGCATCCTCCAGGGCTTTCTGCACCAGATCGAGGGTTAATAAATGATCCGGCTCGGTGCCTTCTACTGCTAACGGGAGAATTCCAAAAGCTGTCGGATCAAATTCATAATCTGAAATAAATCCACCGCGCTGACAGTAAAATCTGTCGACAGGACTGGTAGCATCACTAAAGTGTACAGGATCAATCCTATCAGCAGGAGCCGATTGGGTAGAATCTACCTTATTGACAATATTCTGCCAAAAAGTATGGGCATCCTGTGCCCCGGGAAAGACACAGGATAAGCCAATAACAGCAACATCTGTTTTTTTCATAGTTATCGTATACAGAGGTTTACCAGTTGTTTCCTGACATGATCAATACCTGACTTTCGGTTCCGTATTTGATCTCATTAAGGAAAATTTCTTTCCCCTGGTCTAATGGAATTAAAGAAATACCGCGTCGTTCATATTCTGTTTCCAGAGTCGATGAAACCATTCCGGCTCCTTTCCATGGGCCCCAGTTGATGGAAATTACTTTTCCTTTTAATTTTTTGTTTAAAGCTTTCGCATAATCATCCAGTACAGAGTTGGCCGCAGCATAATCTGTCTGTCCTTTATTTCCATATACCGAAGCGATACTTGAGAAGAGCACTACAAACTGACAGTCGGCTCGAAGTTGTTCTGCCAATACACGAAGCGGTTTTACTTTGGTATCGAATACGCGTTCAAATGAACTGGAGGTTTTCTGTCTGAACAGTTTGTCTTCCAAAAGACCTGCTCCGTGAATGACTCCGTCTAAGCGGGCGTATTTATCGTAAATATTTTTGATCAAATCTGATAATCCTTCTTCATCACAAAGATCTAAAGATTGATAGACTACTGTACTTCCCAGTTGTTCCATATCTCGGATCGTACGAAGGATTTGATTGTTTTTGAAAATTCTTACGGTCTCTTTTTCTATTTCAGCAGGAGAAGTGAATTTTCCGGTTTTAATAAGGTAACTTCTTATTTCTTCCTTGGTTTTCATGGCTTCCACTTCTTTAAGGTCCGCTATAACATCTCTAGGATCTGCTGATCTTCCTACAAGAATATAAGTACATGGATACGCTCCTGACATATGCTTCACCAATTCAGAAGTGATTCCCTGTCCTCCTCCGAGTACTAAGACTACTGATTCCTGATCCAACTGGATATGCGCTTCTTCAAGGCTTGTTGACAATGGAGAAGGGATGATGTCTATTTTATGCCTTTGGTCGTGTTTGTAAACGACTTCGGAAGGTTTATCTGTGGTTAATATTTCTTTTAAAGCAATCTCTGTAATCTGATCAACTTCCTGTGGTGTGCTCAGACTGATTAATCTGCATGAAGTCTGTTCAAATTCTCTTGCTAAACTTTTGAAAAGTCCCGGATAACCTTTGTAATGACGTAAAAGACGGGTATCAGTCAGTTCCTGAATATGAGCCGGAATGTCTGAAATCAGATATACCCATTTGGCTTTATCAAGATCCAGTTTCTTGATCTGATCTACGTGATCAATGATGCTGTGTTTTACGGTTGAGGAGAACAGATCCAGAATGATCAGTCCGTCAAAATCTTTAAGATCTCTTTCCGTATCTACCAATTCTGCGATAGCTCCATATTTTTCAAGGGTATTTTTGATCGCCATCGTTTGCGGACTGTTGTCCTGAGTGATCGCAAAACGTTTTCCCTTTATGATTTCTGTATTCTGTTCTGTAGAAACATCGGTTGGAGTGAGGTCAAAACGAAGACGTGACAATAAATTCTGAACAGGTTCAACATCAGCATCGGTGTTTCCGCTCATTTCGCTGATCCATGAAGCCAGTCCTTTTAATGTTTTAATGGCCGCCAGTTTTTCCATCAGGTCATCCTCCTGGTCCATATCCTGACCGAAACCGATTTTGGTTTTAAGGTCTCCGATAATTTCCATACGCTTAATAGAGTCAATGCTCAGGTCTGCTTCAAGGTCAAGATCCAATCCAAGCATTTCTTTCGGATAACCCGTTTTTTCACTGACGATATCCAAAATGACATTTTGAAGCTCTTCAAGAGAGAATGCAGATTTACTTTCTACCTCTGCTGTCGGTGTTACTGCAGTTCCGTTTTTTTCAGGAGTTGCTGTTGAAGTTCCTGTCAATTCTGTCAACCAGGAAACCAGACCGCTTAGCGTTTTGATGGATGCTAATTTTTCCATGACCGTATCTTCATTGGCATGATCTGATGTAAGCGCTCCCAGTTCACTGCGAAGTGTTCCAATGATTTCTACTCTTTTGATAGAGTCAATACTCAAATCAGCCTCCAGGTCCATTTCCATGCCGAGCATTTCGTGAGGATATCCTGTTTTATCGCTGACCACCTGTAGCAACAGGGTTTTAATATCTTTTACCGGAGCCTGTTTTACCGCAACAGCAGCAGGTTTTTCTACATTAACTGACTGTGCAGGAATCGTCACCAGACGATCGTTCACTGGTGAGTGTACCGGCGCAGCATAAACAGGTGCAGGGCTGACTTGTGGATTCTGTCCCAGGAAGGAAAGCATCACATCACGCTGTGCCTGAATCAGCTGTTTCATGGTATTTAAATATTCCTGAAGCATACGTTCAGCACCAAGCTGAGATTCGGCTACAGGAGCTGGTTGGTTATTGGTAAAATTGTTCATTGGAATAGGATTTAATATAGGCAATGCACCATTAGCCGGCAGATTACCTGTGGTTGGATGTGCCGTCTGTCCGTTCACACGCCAGATGGCTGGATTTTTCTTATACAGTTCAGGCTGGTCTATCTGAAGCAGTCTGGCATTACGGCCGTCGAAAAGTTTTTCGATGCTGAAGCTTCTGCCAGTTCCCAAGTATTGCGCCAGCATGGAAAGAAGATGGCTCAGTTTATTTCGGTTGCTGTCTTCTACATACAGCGTCAGTTGATCTTTCTCTAAGCAGGATTTAGTCAGTCCGGAAAGAACTTTTCCAGGTCCCACTTCGATGAATATTCTGGCTCCGTCTGCATACATCGCCTGAAGTTCTTCTACAAATCTCACAGGCTGTACCAAATGATCTGTCAGTCTTTCTTTGATTTCTGAAGGAGCTGTCGGATAGATTTCAGCCGTCGTATTTGACCAAACCGGAATCTGCATTTCATGGAAAGGAACATCTTTTAAAACCTCATCATATAAGCCTTTTGATTTGGCCAATAATGGGCTGTGGAATGCACAGGCTACTTCTAATTTCTTTGCAGAAATGCGTTCCTGTTTAAGGATCTCCATTAATTTGTTGATGGCCGGTGTACTTCCCGCGACCACACATTGAGTTGGAGCGTTATAATTAACAGGATAGCATCCTTCTGTCTTGTCTAATAACGGTTGTAACTGTTCTCTTGTTGCACTTACCGCAATCATGGTCCCCGGATCACCGCCTTCTACTGAATCCAGAATGGCGTGAGCCCTTTGAATACTTAGATCAACCAGTTTTTCTTCTTCAAAAACTCCAGCAAAACACAGAGCAGGTAATTCACCATAACTGTGACCTGCCACCATATCCGGAACAATGTCCAGTGATTTCAGGAATTTAGCTAAAGCCAGGTCAACAATTCCTAAGATAGGTTGTGCCAGGCGGGTATCTTTAATGGTTTCTTTCTGTTGTTTTAAAGCAGTTTCATTAAATGTTGCTGAAGGGAAAACTACTTTCTCCAATTCAGGATATCCTTCAATCAGGTTACGCATGGCTGGAAAAGCTACGAACAGATCGCGGGCCATATTGATCCTCTGACTGCCCTGTCCAGGGAAAAGGAAAGCTACTTTACCGTCTCGTTTATTCACCGTAAAAGTATCTTTACTTTCAATGCCGGACAATGCCAGTTCTATGTTCATCATCAAATGTTCAGCTGTATCAGCAACGATGGTTAACTGAATTGGTTTTTCTGAGCCTACCGCTAAGCTGTAAGCCATATCTTTTAATGGAATATCTCCGTTAACCTCTAATAAAGATTTAATCTGTGACAATTGAATTTTTGCATCTTCATACGTTTCCCCACGGAATACAAATAATTCTGACGGCCACGATTGCAATACAGCAGAATCGTCTTCCTTAGGATGATTGGCAATAACCGTATGGAAATTGGTTCCTCCGAATCCGAAAGCACTGATTCCTGCATAACGGTTTTTCTCGCCCCACAATCCACTTTCTGCATAAAAAGCAAAAGGACTGGTTTGGGCATTATAATAAGCATTAGGCTGCTGTAAATGAAGTGTTGGTGGTTTTACCCCATGGTATACCGCCAGTGAAGCTTTGATCAGTCCGGCTAATCCGGCTGCACATTTGGTATGCCCGATCTGCGTTTTTACGGAACCTAAGTGAGTCTGTCCCGGTATAGCTCCTGAACGGCTGAATAAATTTGTCAGTGCGCTCAATTCGGTTTTATCTCCTACTACAGTTCCGGTTCCGTGAGCTTCCACTAAACCAACTGATGCAGGACTAATCCCTGCTTGGGAATAAGCACGTTCTAAAGCACGTACCTGTCCTATTTTTCTTGGTGCTGTAAGACCTAACGCTTTTCCGTCACTTGATCCTCCCACTCCTTTGATCACAGAATAAATACGGTCACCATCACGAACGGCATCTTCATATCTTTTTAAGACAAGTATTGCAACACCTTCTCCAAGGGCAATACCGTCGGCTTCTCCGTCAAATGTCGCACATCTTCCTTTTCTGGAAAGGGCATGTGTGCTGGAAAACATTAGATAATCATTGATTCCGTTGTGTAAATCCGCTCCGCCGGCAAGAACCATATCAGATTTCCCTAATATCAGTTCCTGACAGGCCAAATCAATAGCCGCTAAAGAAGAAGCACACGCCGCATCTACGGTGAAATTTCTTCCCCCAAGATCCAGACGGTTCGTAATCCTACCTGCGATCACATTAGCCAAAATACCCGGGAATGAGTCTTCCGTTGTATGTGGAAACGCCTGTTTCACTTCTTCATGAAGTTCTCCGAAAACCTGTTTATAGTATCCTCTGAAACTATAGCTGTTGGCCAGATCATTACCGCCTTCAGCGCCTATAATAACAGAAATATTTTCTCTGTTGATATGCTTTTCTCCATAGCCTGCATCTTCCATGGCACGCTTGGCAACCAATAAGGTCAACAGCTGTGTGGGTTCAATAGCAGCAAGAGATTGCGGAGGAATTCCGAATGCTAGAGGATCAAAATCAATTTTTGGAATAAATCCACCCCATTTCGAGTGAGATACATCCGGCCCGTCTGAATCCGGATGGTAATAAAGTTCTTTATTCCAGCGCTCATCAGGAACCTCTGTGACACTGTCTCTTCCTAAGATGATGTTTCGCCAGTATTCTTCAAGGTTTTTAGCGCCCGGGAAAATACATTCCATCCCGACAATCGCTACATCCAGAGGTTTTTCTGTGGATACCGGCTGTTCCGGTAAAGCCGCCTCTTCAATATATTTATAATTATCAATACTTACATTCTGATGAAGAGATGCAAGGGAAATCACGCGATTTTGCATCGTTGCTATCTGACCGATCATGTACATCCCAAGATCCAGCTGCTCGTTTTTAGGAACATTAACCAATTTGTCGCCCTGACGATCGATTCCTTTTGCAGCAATCCTAAGTCGGCCTACATTTAGTTTTTCAAGTTGTTCCCACACTTCTTTTTTATCCATTCCGGCTGCCAGAAGTTTGATTTTTTCGGTACTGAAATGTTTAGCAAAAGCTGTATTTAAGCAGCGTGTCTCGTGTCCCGGTGCTGTTTCCAGTAAGACGGTATCTTTTGCCTGCATCGCCTGCACCTGAAATTCTTCCTGAATAGCTCCCGTACGTACCGCTTCTTCGGTATACAAATAGGCTGTTCCGATCAATACTCCAACTTTTACGCCTCTGGCTGCTAACGGAGCCGCCATGATAGAAACGAATGCTGTTGAAAATGCATTGTGAATTCCCCCTGCAAAAAATACGCTGATGTTTTCAGGATGTTCTTCTTTTAAAATACGTTCAATCTGTTTTTCCCAAAGAACCATACTCGAAAGCGGACCTACGTGACCGCCGCACTCACGGCCTTCAAAGATGAAATTGGTAGCGCCTTCTTTCAGGAAAATATCCAGTAATGCAGGAGAAGGAACATGAAGAAAGGTTGTGATACCCGCCTTTTCAAATACCTTAGCTTGCGCCGGTCTTCCTCCTGCGATAAGAACTACGGGAGGTTTGGCTTCCAATATATAAGCGGTCTGCTCTTCTCTTAATTCCTGAGGAGCAAATCCAAGAATACCTACACCCCATGTTTTTTCACCAGCGAGTTTTTTAGTTTCCATCACCAAAGCTTTCGCCTGCTCACCTTTCAATAATGATAAAGCAACAAATGGCAAAGCTCCTGCATCGGCTACCGCATTGGCGAACAACGGAACATCACTGACACGGGTCATTGGTCCCTGTGCGATAGGATAACGTAATCCCAGCTTCTGGGCCATTATATTATTTTCACTGATTACTTCAAGTGCTTTTGCCTGCTTCAAATGGCCGTACATGGCTTCTTTGAATCCAAAAACCATTTTTTTCAGGGTTTTGAAATCTTCATACAGATCTATCGCCAATGAAATATCCTGACCCATAGGAATATAACTCTTACTTGGATCAAGATCAGTGAAATATTGTCTCAGCTCTTCGGCAGTGACATTTTCCGGTAACGCAGGTGAGTTGGGTCTCACCAATACGCGATGATTGGCTATAATTTTAGTTTCGGTACCATTTAGTTTTGAGGACAGGTCTTTGATTTCCTTGGGAACGGAACTTTCCGGGAATAATGCCAGCTGGCTATCGAGTACAATTCCGGTTGCTCCTAATGATTTTACGGCAGCAGCTGTGTGCATTCCTATTCCACCCTGCACCCATACAGGTAAGGTTTGAATTTCTTTGATGACACGCTGAAACAGTACAAAAGTTGATTCATAGCCTACCAGGCCTCCTGCCTCATTTCCTTTTATAATAATCCCTTCTGCACCCGACTGTTCAGCCAGTCTGGCTTCATCTAAACTGGTTACCTGATAGATAACAGGCAGGTCCGGTACAATATTCATTGAAACTCCGGACGGAAGGATCGCGAAACTTACTTTTTTCGGGATCTGCAGGGATATAAATTTGTCGTTCGGTAGATAGATACCATAAGAAGGTACATCTGTCTGATCAAGTTGATTCAGCGCTTCCTGAGCGGCTTCCGCATTGTGTCCTAAGCTTAAGATGGGAAATGCACCCGCCTGGTGCAATTTAGGCATAAGACTGACATCCGGCTTTTCAAAAGGCGTTAATCCAATAATGGTTAGGTTTTTCATTGCATTTATGGTATTGAGATGATAACTAGAAAACTCCATAACAAAACGCTGGACCTTTCGGCATAATGAGCGTTTGCTAGTTATGAGGGAATAAAAATAATAAATTTATATTACATTTCTAACCATAAATGAAAATTGATAATAATTTTTTAACAATAAATTATTATGAATTTAAATACTACTAAAAAATGCAATTTATATTTTTATTCTAAGAAAATAAGACGGTACAGTCTATCAGATTCAATTATAATTGTTTATAATTGATTAATGTAAGACAAATATAGAAATAAAAACTATAATATATCAAAAATAAGAGAATTATTTTTCCAATATTACAAAAATATAACACGTCTACAAAGTCGTATGAATTCTGGGAAAACTACGTTTGCTGATCCGGTAAAAAAAATCATAAAATTCAGAATTTTGAAAAAATAATGACAAAATTTCATGAGATTTTCGCAAAAAAAATAACGTTACCGCGAAGCAACGTTATGAGAATAAGAAGATTATAGAACCCTCTTTATTATTCGACTGGATCAATCATCCTATATTTTTAGTCAAGTTTTAATTAAAAAACACCATCGTATTCCTTTTTAATGGTTTTTGACAATAATCAGTAAAATTGCTTTACAATTTCAATAATTTCAGTTTCGGCATCAATAAAGAAGTACATACTTCCCTCATCATGGAAAAAATCCCCTTTCTTTATTTCAATCTGTCCTAAAAAGAACAAAGGCTGATTGTTTTTAATGGGCCAGTCCGGATTCTGTATCCATTGGGGTGGTTTGGTCTGGTATTTAAAAAGTTCAGTGTAGCGTTGTTTTATGTATTGTTTCTGTTCGGATGTTGAAAGTGTTTTGTCTTTTGGCAGAATATGCTGTTCGATAAATCCGGCATCAGCGTCTATATATTTGGGGCTGTTCCTTAAAATGAATTCATACTCATCAGACTTTTGTGGGAAAGCTGTTATCTCTACTCCGATTTTGCTTAAAAACAGTTGTACCGTTCCGTGAGCATTGAGCTTTCCTTCAGCATTTTTATAATCCTGCTCAATCAGAAAAAAGTAAGCAGTGGTGTTTTGTAAATAAGTTCCCTGCCAATCTATTGCCGGATCTGAAAGCTGTTTTTCCAAATCCTTATTGGTATAAAGCTGCTGTTCAAAATCTTTATCGGAAATTTTACCTTCTGCAAAGTTTTTTAAAATCTGTATTTCATCTGCCATCTGCCAGTATTTTTTCTCGTTACATCACACGGAAAACCAAATTTATGACAAAAAAATATATCGGCATGATAAAAGAATCTGCCGGATCCGCAAAATTGGCGAGAAATATTTTACGCTCGCAGATTTTGCTGATCAGGCAGAGGTTTATATTGTATTTAAATCATTATCAATTGTTTGGATCAATCTCTGTTCCCGCTTTTGGCTTGTCGTACCGTCTGATTGTCTTTTTGATTAAACCTATAAACCAACGTCAAACGATAGCGGGCGGCATTAGGAATATTGGTCTGACTAATTTCGTAATCTGCTCCTACGGTTCTGCTGTTTGACTTTCGCAATCCAAAAAGGTTACTGACATCGAACATAAGGGTTGCTTTATCTTTTAAAAAAGTTTTGCTCAGTCCAAAATCAATGCTGTGAAGAGCATCTGCATGGGTTTGGGCAGTAGCATTGGCTCCTCTGAAATTATAAAGCGTCTGAAAAGCAAGTTTGTTTTTCAGTTTCAGCTGGGCACTTACACGGGCAGTTAAGGTATTCCCGGAATAGTCGAAGCTCTGATCTTTATAACTTCCCTGTTCGGCATAATGAAAGAGGTTAAGCTCTGTATTAACCTGCAGCCATTTGACAGGATTATAAAGCACTGACAACTCAAAGCCGTGACGGGTTTCTCTATTGATATTAACCGGCATTGTGATAAACAAACCCTCTGCATTCCGGAACGTATAATCCTCCATCACTCCGGTATTTCGCTGATAATAGAAAGATGGGTTAAACGTAAGCGTCTTCCAGTTTTTAAGGAAAGCCAGTTCAAATACATTGGCGTATGATGGATTAAGATCCGGATTTCCAACATAACGGCTGGTCAGATCAGTCAGTTCATTAAAAGGGTAAATCATACCCAGTCTTGGCCTGTTGATCCGCTTGCTGTAGCTTCCCTGTAAAGTTGTCCGTTCATTGAAACGGTAGCTTACGTTGAATGTCGGAAACAGTCGGTTATAATCTTTTTCATTGCTATAACTGCCCGCACGGTCTTCGATCCCGATATGGGTAAGTTCGCCACGCAAACCGGCCTGGTAACTTAAAGCTCCGGTTTTTCCGGAAAACTGTACGTAAGCGCTTCCAATCAATTCTTTATACAACAAATGATTATCAATCTGTTCAATAATTTCCCAGCCTGTAGAATTCTGTTGCTCTGCGATAAAGTCGCTGTTCACTCTTCGGTCTTCTAATTTCAAACCGAATTCCAGGGTGGAAGTACTGTCGAGTGGCTGTATCATATCCGTTTTAATCATAAAATCTTTACTCGCCCCCATTGAACTTGTCCTGATCATCGGTAAGTCAACGGCAGCTGGAAATACTTTGCTGGTTGATAAGTTCCAGTCTTTGTCGCTGTCCCAGAAATCATACTGCATGTCTACCGTCAGTTTTTTGCCTGCCTTCGCAAAGTTTTTGGTATAATTCAATTCGAGCTGGTTATAGCTTCGTTTTTCCCATGATTCGCCCTTTCTGGTGAGGCTGCTGTCTATAGCGCCGTTTTTATTTGAATATAAATAATTCAGTCGGGTCTTATCATGATCATGAGTTGAGTTTCGCATGAAAGCTGCGGTAATGGTATTGTGATCATTCATCTTAAAGTCTGCCCCAAAATAGAGTAATTTGGCATCATCGTGTCTATCCTCGTCCTGTCTCCGGTTCAGATCAACCCTCTCTCCTGAAAGTCCGGTGGACTGTTTCATCGTATACAAACCTACGTAATCCGACAACCGAATACCATAAGTAGCAAACAGATTGAGTCTGTCCGATTTATAATTCAGGCTGGGACTGATCCGGGTTTCATTGGGAATACCGCCAACCAGACGCAGCTGACCACTGAATCCTCCTTTTTTGTTCTTTTTGAGTATGATATTGATAATCCCTGCAGAACCAGCCGCATCAAACCTGGAAGAAGGATTCGTGATTACTTCCACCCGCTCCACCTGATCTGCGGGTACTTGTTCCAAAGCATTACCCTGAGTCAGTCCGGTACGGCGACCATCAATTAATACCAATACATTACTATTTCCGCGCAGACTGATTTCTCCACCGGGACTTACACTAACCGAGGGAACAACGTTGAGAAGATCCGTTACGGCTCCTGACTGCGAGAGGACATCCTTACCTACTTCAAAAACCTTTTTGTCCAGTTTTAAACTTATTGATGAACGCTGACCTGTTACAGAGACTTCCTGCAAAAGTTTTGTATCAGATTCTAAAATGACTGTTCCCACATTCATCACCTCATCAGACTTGATTTCTACAGGTCTGATGATGGTTTGAAAACCCGTAAGACTGTAACTGATGGTATACTTTCCGGCCGGAATGCTTTCCAGTCTGAATATTCCTTTGCTATCCGAAATACCGGCGGCAATAGCCTTGTCTCCAATTTCCTTTAATGTTACCGTTACATAAGAAATGGGTATGGCCTGTTTTTCCTGAATAATTCCGGTGATCTGTGCTTTCTGTGCCCATGAATACTGAACACAAAAAAGGGTAAAAAATATGATGGTTGCTTGTTTCATGATGTAAATTTAAATCGCGGAAACAACCATTCACAGAAGAAACATCTGAACAACTCTAATGGCTTTCAAACGACATCCGGTTTTTCAAATTAGCTTGTATATTTACATAATGCATAATTTAATGTTTTTATTAACGCTGCTCAGCCTGTTGGCCACGCCTGTTATCCGCAATGAAGACCCGATACCGGTCTATAAAACCGGAGACAATATGGCGTGGGCTTCTAAAAACTATAATGATAAAGACTGGTCGGAAACTAGAGGCAACACATCAGACAAGATATTCTGGTCACGCACACAGCTCGATTTCCGTCCGGTAGAGAACGAATTGATACCTCTCGGACTTCAGATTGATTCTTTCGGGGCTTTTGAAGTATACTGGGATGGTATACTCATTGGCAAAAACGGCCAGCTTCCTAAAAACGGAAATCCGGAAATCCCGGGAAGCGAGTGCAGCTATTACAGGATTCCGGATCATCTGATTTCGCCGGGTCTTCACACCATTGCTATGCGCAGTTCTCAGTCGCTGCATGCGGATGTACAGCGAAGCATTGGATTCAGCATCAATAATTACACAACATTAATCACAAGGCCACTGATTACAATGGCTTATATGAACCTGATGGCCGGAGCTTTTCTGATCGCGGCAGTCTATTATTTTTTCCTTTACCTGCACAGCAAACGGAGACAGAAAGACATCCTTATTTTTGCCACCATTTGCCTTCTCTTTTTTACTTTACTGATCATGGAATATCTGAAATTTCATGTGGTGATTCCTTATTCTGAATTTTTCATACGTCTTGAGATCATCGGATGGCTGACATTTGCCAATGCATTGCTCGTTCCGTGGTATTTTATGATTCAGTTTAACTTCAGACATGGAAAATGGCTGATGCTCGCTCTATTGCTTACACTACTGGGACTTTATTGGTTCAATTACGGTCACTATGACCTGACTGCCCGACTTTATAGTCTGGCTATGCTGATCGCTGCCTTCATTGTAGTTCTGAATGGTATTCTTCAAAAGGAAAAAGGAGGTTTTATTGCTTTAGCTGCTCTATTGGCAAGTGCATTAGTTAATAAGCTTGTGGTTTATGATTTCGGTTTGTTCATTAGTTTTACCATTATTGTGCTGTCGATGCTTTATCTTCATTCTATCCGTACCAGTGTTATTGAGGCGGAACACCAGAATGCGGTTTTGCTTTCGTCAAGGCTGCAACTGGAACTGCTTAAAAAGAATATTCAGCCTCACTTTTTAAGGAATACTCTGACTTCAATGATGGATTGGGTGGAAGAATCTCCCAAGGATGGCGCCCGTTTTATACAGGCACTGGCCACAGAATTTGACATTATGAATGAGATCTCTGAACAGACTCTGATCCCTGTCACCAAAGAACTGGAGCTTTGCCGTCAACATATATCGGTGATGGGTTTCCGGAAAGAAATGAATTATATCTGGGAGGAAAAGGGAATCGATGAAACACAACTGATCCCGCCGGCGGTTATTCATACTTTGCTGGAGAATGGTATTACGCACAGTGAGCCATTGTCCGGAAATATGATTCAATTTATACTCCATTATTCTGTATCAAAAGAGGCGCATCAGTATACTTTTGAAACTGTCGCGAAGAACAGACAAATCATGACAGACCGCACAGGCGGAAACGGTTTTAAGTATATCAAAGCAAGACTGACTGAAAGTTATGGCCAAAACTGGACATTCAACTCAGGCTCCACGGAAAATGGCTGGAGGTCTATCATTCAAATTTTAAAGTAATGAATATAGTAATTATAGAGGACGAGGCCAGAATTGCCCGACGTTTGCAGCGTATGACCTCCGAATTTTTTGCGGACAAGCCCAATGAAATTATTATCTGTGATTCCCTGCAAAAGGGACTTGACCAGGTTTCAGCACAAATTCCTGACCTACTTCTACTCGATCTTAATCTCAACGGCGACAATGGTTTCGAGTTGTTGGAACAGATGGTGGCTGCTTCTTTTCATACGATCATTGTTTCCGCCAATATCGATAAAGCGATCACCGCTTTTGCGTATGGAGTGCTGGATTTTGTTCCCAAACCATTTGATCAGGAAAGGCTTTTTAAGGCTTTGACAAGATTCGTCAGCCCTACCTTAAAACCGGATGAAGGCATTAAATACCTCGCGGTAAAAAGAGCAGGACAGGTTCGCCTCATCAATATTTCTGAGGTGATCTACATCAAAGGAGCCGGAATTTACACTGAACTGCATCTCAGCAACGGGCAGAATGAGCTCCACGATAAGTCACTTGAACATTTACAGCAACTTCTTCCTGACAGGTTTGAACGTATTCATAAATCTTATCTTGTGAATTTTCAACAGATCGAAAAGATCATCATCAATCCCGGGACGCGATATGGAGCCTTGCTTAAAACAGGTGAAGTGCTTCCGGTAGGTCGTTCCAAGTATAAAGATTTGAAAAATAAAATGGTTTAATGTCAGAATTTAAATGCGCCAAGACCATTCTTTAAAACAGACTTAGGTCGTACTGCTTCACCAGGTCTAAAATCATATGATAACCGGCTGCAGAATTTCCATGCTGATCCAATGCAGGACTGAAAACTCCAATCCCCATTTTTCCGGGAACGCTTACGGTAATGCCACCTCCAACGCCGGATTTGCTAGGAAGACCTACCGTTCTTGCATATTCTCCACTGAATTCGTACATACCGGCAATAAGCATCTGGGACTGAATTAGTCTCGACATTTCTGCATTTTTATACTTAGCATCTCCGTCAAAACGAACACATTCATTGGCAAAGAAATAGCCTATTTTAGCTAAATCTTCGGCAGTCACTTCTACAGAACACTGTTTGAAATAATTATCCAGCTGATCTTCGTTTCCTGAAATCAGTCCGTTGTTTTTCATCAGGTAAAACATGCCGCGGTTTCGGTGTCCGGTGGATTTTTCGGATTCATAAACAGATGAATTATAATCCAAAGTTTGATTTTTGGTGATATACCTTAGCAACTCTAAAATTTTGAGAAATGATTTTTCACCATCGCCGGAAATTAAGGAAGTGGTAAGAATCGCTCCGGCATTCATCATCGGATTCAATGGCTTGCCTGTGGTTTCAAGGTTGGAAAAATGATTAAACGGTTGATCGGTTCCGAAATAGCCCATTTTATCAAAGACATTGGCTTCGCCTTTTTCACTGACAGCAATCATCAGGGCGATAATTTTGGAAATACTCTGTATGGTGAATTTCTTCTGTACATCCCCTACATTAAACACTTTCCCGTTTTTTTTCACCACTGAAAAAGCAATTGCTTTGGCATCCATCTTTCCCAGCTCAGGAATATAATCCGCTACTTTACCCTGTGTATAATAGGTTCTGTTTTTCTCCAGAATACTGCTTAATGTTTTCTCTGAAATCGTTGAAATATCTGCTGTTTTCTGAGCATACACCACTGTATTAAAGGAAAGGAAAGCTGCAATACAGATCCCTTTTGCAGAAACTAAGACACTATTGTTGTTCATAAAGGCATTTTCGGCTAACATCTTATCATCAACCCCGAAAAACAAAGATAAAGTATTTCATCCTTTACTGACAAATCTCCTGAAAATATACAGGGTTTAAAGATGATTCAACCGGATTAGGTATTTCTACTCAAACCCGTAATTGGTCATTTCTACTCTAAAAAAAACGCACCCTTCTTTGTTACTTTGAACTACCAATCAAGCGGTATCAATAAAGGTTAATTCCTAAACTGATACGCTGAAATATATCATAAGTAAAAACTAACCAACCAAAATACAACCAACATGGAAACACCAAACGTAAGCGGAATCGCCAACTCATCCGGCCAGCTTCAATTGGGGAACGGAGCTCAATTCTGGGTTTATCTGTCACCTCAGAACAACACGTCTAAAATGATTTCAACATGGCGCGTTACATTTTCACAGGGTAACTGGAGTGAATCTATTTCAAGTGAGGCTCCGACTAAACAAATTCAGACGCCCAATCTTTCGGGAATCTTTGATATTAAAGTAGAATTATTAAGTGGTTCTACCGGTACATGGCGCCAGATCCCTCCTCAGCAGGGAAGCCATAATGAAATTGGCTGTAATTCCAACTGTGCCTCTATGGTAGGTATCGTTGCAGACAGCACCAACCCTCCTCCAGGTGCTATTAATGCACATTTCTGGACCACCTGGGATGCTATGTGCAAATCCCACTAGAATAGAAAGAAAGTCTTAATCATAACCAGCCCATATCCTTCAATTGCCGGCCGTCTTTTTCTGCGAGTATACAGTACATGATATAAAATTCGTGTGTTTAAAACCTGCAAAAAAACAGAGCCGGTAATTGTTTTTCTGACTACATATTCAATTTCAGAACAGGACTTTAGGTTGAAGATCTTAAGAATGAAAATGCATTGCTGCTTTTACTCTTTCTTATCGGTCTCAACCGCTGAAAAAACTAATACTACAAAAACCTATGAAAACAGAAAACTACGACGTCATCGTTATTGGTGGCGGAGCCATAGGCCTGGCTACGGCCTACCATCTTGGCCAACGAAAGGCTAAAACCTTAGTCCTGGAACAGTTCACTTTTGTGAATCAGCTTGGAAGTTCCGCGGGGGTGTCCCGACAATTCCGTATCCCTTATCCCGATGAATACATGGTGAAAATGGCTCTCGAGGCACAACCTTACTGGGATGAGCTGGAAAAGCAGACCAACACTTCACTGCTGGATAAAGTGGGTACGCTCTGGTTCGGAGATCCTGACGTACATTCCACGGAAGGAAATATTGCTCTGGCTGAGCAAGCCTTGAAGGAACTGGGTGTTCCCTACACTACCCTAACGGCAAAAGAGATCGAAGAAAAGTACCATTTTAAAAACTTACCGGACAATTACACCGGACTGTTTCAGCCGGATGGTGCGAGCATCAATTTTAAATTAACAATTGAAACGCTTTTAGGTCTTTGCAAACAGGAAGAAACCGTTCAGTTAGAAGAAAATTCGCCTGTACTTGACATCAAACAGGTAGGTGACCTCTTTGAACTTACAACTCCTAATGGAATTTACATTGCTAAAAAACTGGCGATTATTCCAGGACCTTATATCAACAGTGTGATCAATTTACTGGATTTTAAAATAGAAGCTACGTACTGGAATATGTCTTCGGCTTATTTTAGGAAAACAGATCCGGATATACAGTATCCAACCTGGTTTGTGTTCCAGAATGCAGTAGAGGAAAATGGCAATCAGTTCTATGGTTTTCCTTCTGTAGACTGGGATCATCCGGAATACATCCGTGTCGCGCCGGATTTTGTCATTACGCCTTTGGAAGAACCCAATGACCGAACATTAATCCCAAATCCTCAGGAACTGGCCTATACTTCCGACTGGGTTCAGCAGCATATGACAGGATTGGCTACAGAACCTGAATACACTTCAACCTGCCTTATCGCTTTGAGCAAAATACCGAATAAGGAACTTTTGATTGATTTCGCACCAAAATATGTCCCGAATTATAAAAACATTGTGGTCTATGCCACCGGATGGGCAGCAAAATTCACTCCGTTCCTCGGGAAAATCATGTCTGATCTCGCCCTGGACGGCCATACGGATTTTGATATTTCTCACTTCCAATTAGGACGAAAATACTTTAAAGCCATTTAAAAACTATCAACCATGAATAAAAATACGCCATTAAACACAGGAAAACATCCTGATTTAAAAATAGAAGTAGCGATTATCGGTGCCGGAACTTCCGGTTTGTATACCGCTTACCGTTTAGTAACCGATAAGAAATTTAAAGCCAGCGAAGTACAGATCTTCGATATGAATAGTAAGCTGGGCGGAAGACTTGAATCTGTGGTGATGCCGGGAATGAATTTCTGGGGAGAACTGGGTGGTATGCGTTACCTGACTTCTCAGGAAATCGTAACGACCTTAATTGAAGGTTACCCGCTTACTGAAGAAAACCCTGCAAAACGAATTCCTGTTCTGAAAGATAAAATGACCCCTGTTCCCTTCCCAATGGGTGATCCTACCAAACTATTAATGTATCTGCGAAAAGAACGTTTCAAACAAGATGCGTGGGATGTGGCTCAGAAAGAAGATAAAAAGCTTGCCACCCGTTATTATCTGAATGATGATGATTACGGTTTCAGCTCGGATCAATTATTCAATAAGATTATTTATGATGTGTTGATGGCAGATCCCTGGGTGGCTGAAAAATACCACGACAAGATTATCAAAGGAGATAGCATCTATGATTATAGTTTTAAACTAACAAGTGAAGACTGGGATGCTATCAAACCTAAGCTGGTTTACAATTTCCCTAATTCTCCTTATGACCGACGTAAGGTAAATGATCTGGGATTCTGGAACCTGATCAAGGATCAGATCTCACAGGAAGGCTACGAATTTGTGGCCAATGCCGGCGGATATTATTCAAACACGATCAACTGGAATTCTGCGGAAGCTTTTCCTTATATGGTGGGAGATTTCTCTGCCGGAACCATTTATAAAACCATTGAAGAAGGGTATGACAGCATCGCTTATGCCGTAGCCAATTCTTATATGGAACATGATGGTGCCTGCATCTGGTCTGGAAATAAGCTGCTTACTTTCACCAAAGAGCATCCTTTGGCCCATACCCATAAATATCAGTTGACTTTTCTGAACCTGAAAACCAATACAAAATGGAATGTGTACGCCAATAAACTGGTTCTTGCCATGCCAAGAAAATCTCTTGAGCTTCTGGATCAGAACAATTTCTTTTTCGACATTAATGAAAACTCCGTCCTTAATACTAATATCCGTTCGGTGATTATGGAGCCTGCTTTTAAAATATTAATGGGCTTTGAATATCCTTGGTGGAAAGAAAAACAGTTAGACATCGATTCCGGACATTCTATTACCGACTTGCCAATGAGGCAGTGTTATTATTTCGGTACTGATCCTGAAAACAATAACTCAATGCTGTTGGGAAGTTATGGTGACATGGAAACCGAGACCTTCTGGAAAGCGTTATCCGATGACAAGTTGCTTTTCAAGGTAAGAGCTACCAAGTCTGCATCTCTTAAAGAACTGCATCAGCTGGATGATGTTCAGGCAACTCAGATGATGGTAGATGAACTGATGAATCAGCTTCGCGAATTGCACGGTCCTGATGTAACAATACCGGATCCTTACGTAACCTACTTTAAAGACTGGACCGATGAACCTTTTGGGGCCGGATACCATGCATGGAAAGCCGGATACTCCGTTGAACACGTAATGCCATACATGAGAAAACCGGTAGCTGATGAGTCTATTCACATTATCGGGGAAGCTTATTCCGATCAACAGGGATGGGTGGAAGGTGCTTTCTGCGAGGCTGAAAAAATGCTGCAGGAACATTTTGGAATGCATCGCCCGATCTGGCTGAGCCCGACCTATTATTTGGGATGGTAGAGACTAAGTTGCCGGAAGCTGGAAGAGGGAGGCTGGAAGTTAATATTAGGATTGTAATTGCTTTTTCTGATCTTTAATGACTTTTCTATTTCGTCTTAAGCTTTGCTAACTCATTAGCAAATTCATTATTCCGAATTTAAATTTAAATAAATAGAACCGTCTCATTTTTAGGTGTGAGGCGGTTTTTTTCGTTATGTTTTTGTTGTGAAGAAACTAGTAAATGAGATAGAAAAACCTTATATTTGTATGGAGTAATTAATTCTTTCTAAAAGGCAGATGAAACCAATTCATAAAAATACACATGCTTTACGTCAACAGATTTTAAAATCTGCTGTGGCCTCTTTTAAGATAGAGGGAATTAAAATCTCAGCTGATACAGCCATTAAAGCATTAAAAAAAATTGAGGCTAAGATGGCAAAATCTTCTCAATAAGATCCATCATTGGCTCATAATTTTTTGCAGCAGAACTTTGAACTGCAATTATATATTGTTCAAATTCTTTTCCCTTTATTTTTTCAAATTCCAAAGGATTAAATCCAGCTTTTCTAACCATAAGATTAGCTAGAATACGGGCTGTTCTTCCATTACCTTCTCTAAACGGATGTATAAAAAGTAATTCACCATGTACCATAGCAACATCTCTTATCAGAGCTTCTCTATCCTTATAATCGGATGATAATTTTAGAAGAATATCATCTTCAAACTGCCTCATTGATTCTTTAAGAAATTTCGCTGAAGAAAAAAGAAAACCTCCTTTTGAAATATTTACATTGCGATATTTTCCAGCAAAATTATATAAATGAGCTAATGCAAGCTTATGAATTTTCAGTATATAGTTATTATTAAATCTAGTCCGACTCTGGAGACTTTCTGTTAATATAATTTCTGCCTGCAAAAAGCCTTCAAATTCGGCAATCCCTATTTCCTCCAGACTTTTTAATCCTAGTTTGTTAGATAATATTTCGGATTCATCCCTTGAAACTTCATACTTCATAAATATAAATTTACTTAAGTTTACTTTATGATAAAAAATAAAATTGGGTAATCATATTAGAATGATTGGATTTAATACTCAAGATTCCTGATAAACAGTCACCGGACCGACCAATCCCATGGACTGCAGCGGCTGGTCTTTCTTTTTCTGATTGGTCCAATACTGTGCAACCACATTATCCTTAAGGGTTTTCATATAATTAACCATCACCGTGACTACTTTAATCTCTATTTCATTAACTCCATCTTTGACTAAACCATTCACAGGATAAATTCTCCTTCCGAACCACTGTGTTCCCGCTTCTTTTCCATTGATGCGTACTTCACAAATTCCGTATACATTTCCCAGATTGATGTAGCTTTCCGCATGTTTATCCTTGATCTGAAACGTATTCCTGTAAATAATTGTTCCTGCAAAATGAGTATAGGCCGGCGAATCTTTAAGATCCGTCAGCTTGTCGAGTTCTTCTTTCTTGACCGTCCCATCATAATGTATCAACTCTACTTTCCAGTGATTCTCAATTTCTTTCACATTCTTTCCGGTCAGAGGACTTTCTTTCCAGGTAGTGCCTTTTTTATGACCATCAAAGACAATCAGCTTTGAATCGGCTGGGCCTAAATCGATATTGAGTCGTCCATCCGGAAGATCCAGCTTGAAACGCTTACCTGTTACCGCATCCCACAGCCAGGCCTGTTTGTTTCTGATCACGCTTTTTTCAAAGATAATATCCAACGGCGCACTGTGTTTACTACTGGAATTATTAAACAGGAAGATCTCAGCATCACGGGTTTGGTAGCGTACCTGTGTGATGAATGTTTTCGGTGTCTTTATCTTCACATAAGGGGTAATACTATACTTTTCCTGAACGGATTTATACCAATTGAGAAAATCGGATTTAGGTTTATTCAGGAAAATAAAACGTTCCAGAAATGTCTTCATTTTGCTGATCCAGCTTTGTACTTCTCGGTCTCTTTCTTCGTAGTGATTCCAGCCTGTGGACCGATCCGGAATAGCTTCAATGCAAAATATCCTTCCACCGTCACTCACAAATTCGTACAGTTTTTGAGCTGTGGCTGTATCCAGACTATGCACCTCTATCAAAAATAAAGTGTGGTACTTTCTTTTACCATACGTAAGAAACCCTTTCTTCACCTCTGAATCATTGATCACCTGTTCCGATACATAATCACAGGCATTGCCGTTCTGATGGATGGATTCCCAAATCAGAGCCTGGTAAGCGGGTGATACCACCGTTGGAAAAGGCTCGTTCTGCGCTCCATACTGCGTCCATTGGTCTGCGAAAGGGGCTAAAAGAGCAATATCCGCGAACATTGTTGCATGTTGCAATAAAGCGGAAAGTCTTGCCCGATAATCTGTATAGTGCTTAAAGTAAGGCCACATCGTATTTTTCTCATTGAAATATCCGCCATAGGTGATCCAGCCGGGAAAAGCTGCTTCCGGAGGGGAATAATTAAACCCATGAAAAATGGGATGGGTAACTCCGGATATCGTGCTCTGGTCTCCTGCTATTTTCAGAATTTCCAGAGCTTCGTTGAATACCATATCTGTGTTGGTCAGTTCTTCGGAGCTGATAAGTTTTTTATCCTTTAAATGGGCGGCTGAAGAAACCAGTTTGTTGATCATGGTATTTCCCCTACCCAAATGCCATGGATATTGGGTGAATTTCTCTTCACTGATATCTTCTCCAATTCCGTATTTCAGCCAGGTTTCACATTCGGGAATATCGATTTCAAAGCTTCCTTCCAGCGGAAAATAGCCTCGTCCGTAAGCTTGTGCCCTTGATTTGATCTTATTGTCTTTACACCACTGTGCGAAGGTCTGTACAAACCGTTCTCTGAATAGTTCAGCTTTCGTCAGTTCAAAATCGTACCGCATACGATCTGTCATCTTTTTAAACTCCGGACCCATTTTTACAGGATAAAGGATATTTACCCCTGTCGTATTTCCCATACTTCCGATTTTAAAGAGAACAAAAGGCAGATATGGGTACAGGTCATACCCTCTCCTCTTTTTGAACTCGCTCATCATATCATGGTTCCAGTTCGTTCCTTCCGTTTCCAGACTGTCGATGAAGAAAGACCTGATATTCGGCGCCAGTGGTCCGATCTTTTGCTGAATGGTATCACTCATTCTGTTGAGGTATTTCTTCACGGCTGCTGTATCGTAGTGGTTCAGGACAGGTCCCATTCCGCCCGGAGCCCCTTGGATGACGCTCATAAAACGGTCTATTTTCACCAATCCGTAAACGGCGTAATCTCCTTTGGGTATAGAAACTTTAATCATTCCGTTTTTAATCTGGTCCGAAAGATTGATGACCTCATCCAAATTGTTCAAGGGATCGGGAACAAGCTTTACTTCCAGCATTTCCATGGTTCTTCCACTGTATGGATTCGTAATGGCAGGATCAGCTTCTTTGTAAAGATCAAAAAGAGAGAATTCCGTTGTAAGGGGACCTTTGAATTTTTTCACCGCCAAAACCACGATCTGGGAACATTCTTCTTTTTCCAGAAAATCTCCTCCCATGGGAAAGCCGGTCCCGACAAGCAAATCGCAGGTCATTCCTAATGATTTCGCCTCTTCAAGAGTGAACCTCAACAATTCGATCCATTCATCACTTAACCATTCTACACTCGGTTTTCCCGTATCTTCAGTACGCAGGGGAAAAGATATCGGATTGATTTCCACACCGCCTATTCCGGCATCTTTTAAAACCCCGAGTTCCCGCGCCAGTTCTGCCTTTTCTATTTTGTTTCCGTTCCACCACCAGCGAACAAATGGCCGGTAATGGTTTTCGGGATCGCTGAAGATTTCAAAAAGTGACTTATAGTTCGGTACATGATCCTCTCCCATCATGGCATGGGCGTACGAAGGCAATACATTCACCAAAACCAGGCCGGATGCCGCAATGGAACACTGTTTCAAAAAGTCTCTTCTTTTCATGAATGGTCTATCAATTTAAATTACAACGCCTGTGAATACTATCTTTCACCAAAAGGCTCTGGTTCCGAGATTCAGGAAACAGAATGATCGGGCAGACCAAATTTAATGGATTTGTTGAGAATATGGCAATTCTAATAAAAAAATCACCTGAAAGAGATCAGGTGATTGGATTTTAATCATTTGAAAGTATATGGGATCACCTGCAAAACTTACGGAGCAAATATTTTTTTTCCACGCAAAGCTTCATCTTGTTAACGTTTAGTTTTGAGGAAGGCAAAGAATGTGACTGCGTCACTGATGAAGCTATCGGCATAAAACATCCGCTTAATCGAATCAATTTCATTGATTCCGCCTTTGCTTCCCTTTATCAATAGGATCATCAATTTCTTTGCGTGAAAAAAAGCTCATCTCTTTCCCAGATTCTAAAATTGATCCAGTATATGGATGTAAAAGGTAAAAGTAATGAGTTGCTAAAATTCACGAAAAAAAGTCTCACATCTGAAATCTGATGTCTGAAATCTAAAACAAATGTCTTATCCCAAACTCAGGTTATTTGGACAATCCTTCAATTTTACTGATCATCTCTTTGCCGTTCTTATTTTCGGGATTCAATTCAAGAGATTTCTGATACATCTTAATGGCCTCTTCTTTTTTACCACACTGGAGCAATGCTTCACCATAGCTGTCGTAAACATTCCAGCTTTTTGGAAAAAGTAATGCGGCTGAACTGAATGTCTGCAAAGAATTTTCATTTTTCTCATTTCTAAGAAATTGATAGCCTAATCTGTTAAAATCTCTTTCAGTTGCTTCATAGCGATCTGGATTTTTCAGATGTTCTTTAATCAGCGAATTTGCTTTTTCCTTGTTTCCGTTTTCCAATAAACTCCCATAGATTCTGGAAAGATTCTGTGCAGGAATTGTATAAGGTCGATGATCAATTAATTGTAAAACAGCATTGAATGTAGAAAAAACAGGGCTGTTTCCCATATTGGATAAAAGGATCACCGACTGATTTTTATTGATATTATGCGCCAGAATGCTGGTAAGTCCATGGATAGATCCGTCATGAAAAACTATTTTTCCTTTACTTTCATCGGTATACATAAACCAGCCTAAGCCATAGCTCACTTCTTTTCCATCAATGGGATAAGTCGCTTTATTTCCGTCATTAAGAGTCGTAGCGGTTAATGCTTCCTCTAATTCCTTCTTTCCCAGAATCTGATGGCTAAATAATGCATTCTGATATTTTTCCAGATCTAAAGCGGTACTTACAATGCCTCCGTTTCCGTAAAAATTACTTTTTCCAGCGATGGGAAAAGGTTCTTTTACGGTATTTACGTTCACAAGATCTGTCGAATATAAATTAGGATATGTATATAATTCTACCTGATTTATTTTTTTAATCTTCCGATCAATCGGAACAAATGAATTTTTCATTTTTGCAGGACTGAAAATATTTTTTTCCATATACATGGCATAACTCATTCCTGATACTTTTTCAATGATCATGGCCGCGATACAAAAATTGACGTTATTATATTCCCATTTGCTTCCAGGCACGAATGCAAGCGGTGTTTTGAAGCGGATTAATGTTGGGATAATATCCTGGTTGGAAATTATTTTTTCCGGCTGTTCCTGGATAATGATATCAAACAGATTGTAGTAGTCTGCCAGCCCTGAAGTATTACTAAGCAAGTTTTTAATGCTGATCGTAGGATAAGGAAAATCCGGAAGATATTTCTGAACGGAATCGTCTATTTTAAGCTTCCCTTTTTCCTTAAGCTGGAGTATGGCTGTTGATGTAAATGTTTTTGTGACGGAAGCAATCGGAAACTGAGACTGGTCGCTGAATTTTTCCTTATTTTCGATATTGGAGTACCCATAGTGGTCAGAGAAAATTGGCTTTCCGGGTTCGGAAACTACTGCACTTCCATTGAACATATTATTTTTATAGAGTGTGGAGAAAAAAGTGTTTAATTGCTGTCCCGGAATACTAATGGTAAGGAAAACAGTCAGTAAGGTGGCAAGTGCTTTGGTCATTGTTTTTATTCAGTTTTTATCATTAAGGTCATCCGGGAAATCAATAGTTTTTATTGATCCTCAGCCCTGATTATAAAACAATCCGGAAGAGACTTTCATTACATTAAGGTGAGTTCGGATTTTGGAGAGTGATGAGTTTTAAATAATAAGTTATTAGTTTCAGGGTGAATTTTGATTGCTAGTTGGTGAGTTGCTAGTTGCTGGTTGCTAGTTATAGTAATTAAGCTAACGAATGATCGTCTGATGTCTGATATTTTGTATTTAAAATCTTGATTCTTGGCTCTTGATTCTTGAATCTTGAATCTAGCATCCACCATTCACTTGCGAAGCAAAATTCACCATTCACCATCTTAATAGCAGTTGAAAGTCTGATGTCTGATATCTGGTGTCTAAAATCTTGATTGCAGCCTATTTCCAGTAGCTCCACTTTAGTCCATCAAATACCGCTAATGTTTTGCTGACCGTATCATAACAGATCATTCCTGGGAATGGATCTTTAACACTGATATGAGGAGCGGCTACTTTAGGTAATATTAAGGCTTTATCTGGAGATTCCAACACCAATACTCCGGGAGCAGTCGTAGTGGTAGATCCTATAATCACATTAGTTTGGGCGGGTGTTTCTGCACTTGTATTGAAAGTGACATTATCGATAGATCCCGGGTCACTGAGTGAAATCCACTCAGAATCTGTTTTCATCTTTACAACTTTATCATTTTTATCCATCAGAATAGTTCCTTCTACCGCGTTGGTGGGAAGTGTTTCTACAATCGGAAGCAGAATCCCATTGGTGGTATTGGGTTTAAAATCAAGAATTCCGTCTCCATCCACCGTTTCTTTACCAATTGCAACCTGCGCATAAGCCATTTGCAGATAAAACAATCCAATTATCAATGCTATTTTTTCCATGATGAAGTTATTTCAGAAGTTTCATTATTAATCATTACAGGATCTTGTGATACAGTTCCATACCGTTCCATTATAGAGTTTAAAGCACTTATCTGTCGTGTCAAATATTAACATCCCTTCTACAGGAGCAATAATACTGGCAGAAGTTGTTCTGGTAATGACAAAGCCTTTATTCTTAGATTCCAACGCCATAAATCCATTAGGAATATTCGTGGGCCAGTTGCTTTGTTTGCTACTTTGGGCTGTAATTCCGAATTTGGTCATCTCGTTTGGAGTTCCAACAGCCGGATCTTTCGTACAATGGGTTTGAATATTAATTCCAAATGTGAAATATTTATTCGCCGGAAACGAATAATTAAAAACCGCCTTACCTCCTGTAAAACCGGTTGCCGGAATGACCTGTACATTTTGCGAAAGCCCACTGTCATCCGCTACTACCATAAATACTTGATCGGTAGCGGCAATCCCTGTATAGGCTGAAAGATCGGCCTGCAACCAGGTAGAAGCCGTATTATTCGTTCTCTGCGCCAACCATATTCTCTGAATCACTTGTCCTGTTGCGGTCCCGTTATTGACCAAGGCAAGGTCCTGAACATTATTATCACCAATGATGAGAAAAGTTTTATCCTGTAGAAAATTTGGCCGGCCGACACTGCTATTGGCTGATATGAAATCATTATCCGTAGATACCGTAAGCATAATATTGTTTTCAGTATTGATGCTATTCGTGACCAGCTGGTTCAGTGCTGAGGCATCGTCCTTAGCCAGTCCGAAGATGTTGTTGTTGAAAGAAGTATTCAGTCCGGAATTCCACGTAATGATGGTTTCATCGGAAGCCAGATAATTCTGTGGCTGCACCAGTGTAATCCCGTATTTGACTGCTAAATAAGAATTAACTCTCTGTCTTTCCGTCTCAGTCTGTGTTTCGGAATACAGAATAAATTCTCCAATCCTGTCGCCGGCTAGAGAAGTACTGCCGGAACCTCCGTCATTATCCATCAAAAGAACCATTCCCGGATAATTAAAATTAGAGGATACATTATTTGATGGCTGACCGTATTCCTTACCGTTATTTCCAAAAAGATAGTTCATATTAGCACCGGAAAGTCTGTTATAATAAGACTGTATGCTGGGAATGTCAGTCCCGATGGTATTGATAATATCTGTTCCAAAAAATACATCACCGAATTCTTTTTCATTATAAAATTCGGGCCGGTTGCCCTGTGATCCGAAAAACGGCGACTGCCATATTCCCGCTACCGAAGATACATTAGAACTTCTGGCGGTTCCATTCATTACAAATACCGTTCTGTAACTGCCTGAAACGGTTCTCGTCAGATGAGTATAGGAAGTCATGGCATTGGTGGTATTATCGGGAAAGCCCAGTGGAAATTTGTATCCGGATCTGTATCCGTTTGTACTTACGATTTCAATGGCCGGATTAAAATTAAAATTGGGAATAGAAGGCGCTGTACGATAAGCCGGTATGGCTCCAACGCCCGGATCTGCATAATAGCCTGGCATTCCCTGATTGGCAATTCCATTTACGCCTCCAGATCTTTGATTTTCCCAAACAGGAACTTTAGAATTGTCTGTCGCTGTACCCGTTCCTGCATCTGCTTTTACCCATACCTGCAGATTGCCGGAGACCCCGCCCGGTGCGGGAAGTTGTGCCCCCAATTCATAACTCAACATCAGGAATAAAAGAATAACTGCTTTTTCATTGATGTAAGTTTTCATACCTGTTTGTTTTAATAGATAGCTGATGTATTTGATTGACGGAAAACCTTCCTTAATTGAACATTGATGAGCAATTTACACAGAAAACAGTCCGTTCTATGTCCCGTACGATGTAAGAAATTGACAGCAGCTAAATAGTTATTTTTTTAAATTTAAAGATATTAAATATAAGTTTTTTTCATTTAAATGGGAAATATTTAAGGATAAAATTCTTTCTTGCTCCTCTCTTTAAACCATAAAACAGCCTGTTATATTCAATAGATTCTATCATCATTTCTTGAATACAACAGGCTGAAACAGTCCTTTATTTTTAGGGGAACTATGCGTTTTTATTTATTCTTTATGGGAACTTTAACGCTCAGATGATCTCTTGTTAGAGTGACAGCATTCAGTTTTCCATTGATGAAATCAAATTTTAAGGGGTTCGGATAATCAATAATTTTAAACGATCCGTTTTTCAGATAAACCAATTCATTGTCGTTTTTTCCTTTAAAATGATCCAATATGAGAGATTCTACATACAAACGGTTATTCTTTTCCACGATCTTAGTTTCCATTCCCTGTCCATAAAGGAAATCATCATAGGTTCCGATTAGTTTTTCTTTTAAATCTGAAGGTATTTCCTGAGTTTCTTCGTCAGATCCTTTGCTGTTCCAGTCCATCAGGGTCAGGATCTTTTTCTGAGTCTGCCCCATTACAGGAAAACGGTTCGGTTTTTCACCATTGGCTAAATAGACAACACCATTCCCATCTTTCATTGAGGCTAAAACATTTCCACCCACTCCGGTATTAGAACCGTTGCATGAAAACCAATCATAGCCGTTGTAGCCAAAAGACTTTTGCCAACCGTAGCTCCATCCGCCAACAGCATCTTTTAAAGCGGTCACTGCCGTTACTTTTTTGGCTACAGCATGGGAGATCACTTTGTTGTTTTTATTACGAAGTGCATTCTGTATCTCAATGGAAAGTTTTGCTAAATCAGTTGGTGTAGACCACATTCCTGATGGTCCGACTTGTGGTGTGATGGGTAATCCCGTTTTAATCACTTTTCCATCTTTATCGTGTACAGAAGCAACATTCGTTAAAAATCCTTTTTCATTAGGCTGGATCATGGTCGTATTTTTCATGCCTAGCGGTGAGAAAATATATTCTTTGGCCAATTCTGCAATCGGTCTGTTGAATGTGTCTTCCAATGCCATCTGGACAATAACATATCCGCCGCCGCTGTATGCAAAACTGGTTCCGGGAGTGAAGAGGAATTCAATTTCTTTATCATATCTTGGGATCTGCCCCAAAAGGCTCTGTTTTATGGTTGGAATGGTTTCTCCTTCATAATGATCTTCAAATCCGCTCTGGCTTGTACCGGCCGTATGATTAAGAAACTGTCTCCAGGTCGGACTGTGGTTTTCAGTAAATTTACTTTTGGGTAAATGCCAACGTTTTAAGTACTTGTCGATCGGATCATTTAAATTAATTAATCCTTTTTCTTCAAGAATATGACAGAGAAGTGACGTGATGGGTTTGGAAATAGAAGCTGTAGAGAAAGCCGTATTCTCATCTATCTTTTCATTGGAATTTGCAGATTTTATGCCCCATTGGTTGGAATACACGATCTTATAGTTTTCAAAAACCACAAGGCTGAATCCCGGAAGTTTATACTTTCCTAATTGCTGGTCTATTTTTAAGCTGTCAGTAAGAAAGCTGTAATCTTCTTTTTTCGACAAAACTTTATGGCTGGTCTGGCAGCTCGAAAGGATGAACAGAAAAATCAGTGAATAAAGAGTAGTTTTCATTGTATCGTTTTTTAATGTTAAACATTTATTTCGATACAAATTTGGGAAAGAAACCGATCCTGTGCGACCGAGTAAAAATAGTCGGTCGCATTTAACCAAAAGAATGCGTACGATTAATGTATTCGGACGTACGACTTTTTATAAATCACTACTTAACAACTGTTTACGATACAAAGTAGGTGTAAGATCAGTATATTTTTTAAAGGCGGTATTGAAAGAAGATTTTGAATTAAAACCTACTTCATAAAGGATTTCAAGAACTGTTACCTTCTTTTTTGCAGGATCTTTTAAAATCACTTTTGCCTCTTCTATTCGATACGTATTGATAAAGTCAAAAAAATGCTGCCCCAGTTGATGATTGATTAAAAGTGACAGGTCCCGGACAGGAATCTGAGTGCTGTCTGAAACATTCTGAATGGTTAAAGAAGGATCAAGAAAAGGCTTTTCGTCAACCATGTACTTTTTTAATTTGATCAGTTCTTCATTCAGTTCACCTTCACTGACATTCTGTGATTCGTTATTTTTTTCTTCTGAAATGATATCGGAGACCAGCTTTAATTTTGAATTGATATTTCTGAATAAACCGGGATGATTCAATGCCTTAAATAAATACCAGCAGATGATAAACAGCTGGAATACAAGAATTCCAACTTTGATCCATTCAGAGATATACGGATAATCCGAAAATTTAAAAATGTTCTTTATAATGACAATCAGGTATAAAGCCGTCAATACGGATGTAAACTGAAAAAGCCAGTTATAGGAATTGATACTGGTCCCTGCATAATTCTCTCGATACAGCTTTCTTGCTTTCCTCAACAGGACAAAAACAGCCACAAAATACACTACGAACTGAATATGGAAAAGAATATGGGTAACCTGCAGCTCAATCCTGCTTTGGCGGTTGATAATAAAATCCATTTTGGAAGCGGTATCTACCATATAAAAACGGGGCAGTAAGATCATATTCACCACTAAAAACGGCAGCAGATGCAATACATGTTTAGCTTTAAGCCTGAAATCTGAATAACAGACAGACATTACATAGAGATAAAAAGCCGGAATCTGCAGGAAAGCCAGCGTATTTCTCAACATCCCCAAGTTGGAAGGGCCATCCGTTACTAAACTCACTAAAGGCTCACTGATATCCATTATGTTCACGATCAGAAAAGCCGCAAAAAGAGAGTTGCTTAACCTGTATTCTGTTCTGACCGTTAACAGAAAAAATGCAAGAAATAATGAAATGAACAGCGAGATGCCTGTCACGATAATTAATACATTGATCTTATCCATTTTTTGTTTCTGTTTGTTTATAAATTGTTTTTAAAGAAAATTAGTTTTTCAGTTGATGATGAAGTTCCTGCAACTGTCACAGCAACTAAATATTCAAAAGTGAACGGTACAAATATAGATATTAGGCAGGATTTGTTTGCGTATTTCTCATTAAAAAACCTCGCTTCATACGAATACTACTAATGAGTGTAGTAAATGATCTGTCCACAAAAATCTTTTTTATTGGTCAGTATAAAAATTGAAGGGTCAGGCGAAAAAAGTCTTTAAAAGTTTTAGAAAAATTCATTTTTAAACGCAAAGTTTTAAAGCAATATGTTTTAGTTTCAACGTAAGTAAAGAATAGTTTAATATCGCAAGGTTAAACAAAGTTTTTTTGAAATGAAACAATTCTAATAAAGATAAACAAAGGCATTTCATTTAAAAAAGTAAAACAAAAAAACACTGGAAAAATCTCAAAAAATCCTGTATTTCGGAAATAAGTGAAACGCCTTTGTTTATCTTACTGTAGAGAAATTAAAATCAATTCTTTGTTTTTCTTTGCGTGAAAAAAAACATTTCCTCCTTCGACTTTAGAATCCGATTCATTTTAGAAACCGAGGAAAAATATAAAAGAGTGACCAAAAGCCACTCTTAATTTTTATAAATACTGATCAGTACAGTATGAATTCTGTTTTAAGAATATTCGCATTAATTGACACCGGGACCAATTAGTTCTGTGGTAAGATATAGAGATTTTAAAAGGTTCTTGCGGTCAAACATTAAGATGGTGTAGTGTTTTCCTTTTTTGAAAGTCAGTTTTGAGCCGCCCGGAAGTTCAGTATACTCGCCGAGTTTTTCTGTTGTAGCATTGTATTTGCTGAATTTGGCCATACTCTGCTGAAGAGTGGTCTTGTTCATCGCAAGCTGATATGGAAGTCCTTCAACAACGATTCCTTTATCATCCGCCATATCAAAAGACATCTCGTTTATCGTTTTATTGTTTCCCAGGCTAGCATAAAGCTCCAGGCCTGATTGAGTGATCCATTTGGCATATTTTTCATCATTGGCATCTTCATAGAAAACCGTTTTCACATCTAGTGCTTTTGAAATTTTGTCAGGTGTCTGAGGAAAAATAAATTCATCGTTTTTGTCCAGTAAGGAATTCAATCCCGCGTTTTGCTGCGAGAATGCAGTGAAGCTTACCAGCTGAAATACAATGGTTAGGACTAATGTTAATGGTTTCATCTGCATAATGACTGTTTTTAATATTTAAAATTGGGTGATTAAAGATATTAAAATTAGCTCATTTCAGGGCAGGAAAAATCAGATTAAGGTTCTGGAGATTGTACAGATTCCTTTGAATTTATCTAATATTACCATCAACCGTGATCTGAAACAGACTGACGGAAGCATTGTCATAGTGTGCCGGTAATTCATCCGTATTTTTAAGTTTCTGTAATCCCAGAAAATCGAATCCGCATTTTGTATAATAGCTAATCAACCCTTGATTTTCACCGACCGTATCCAGACGGATATACTTTTTCCCGTTGCTTAAGGCATATTTCTTTGCCCAATCTGCTATATATTCTACAAGATTTTGTCCCTTGAATTCAGGGTTTGAAGCAATCCGGTGAATATAAACTGCAGGATCATTGTTACGCTCTTCCCAAATCTGAGGATCATCAAATGTAGTCGCCCAGACACATGCAATTTGATCATCAATCACGATCTTCCATTGTCTGTGTTCATCAATTTCTGTTTCTATAAGACTCCGTTCAAATTCCGGCCATTGAACGACATGCTTTAACTTCTGAAAATCCGTAGCTATTGTATACAGCCTGAAAATTTCCCCGATATCCTGAGTAGTGGAATTTTGTATCTCCATAATAGTACCTTTTTGTTTATTAATGACACGGTCAATATTTGTATTGGAGTCTCAAAAACTGTAAAATTAAAGACTAATAAATGTTATCCTAATCTCTTTACAAGTCAGTTAGTACCCAATAAATAACGTAAAGGTATCACCACAAATCCAAAAGTAACAGATACAGATTTCGAATATTTACCTACCACAGATTGGAAATTCACAGATCATCCCGACGATGAGATTTTTAAAGTATTCGCCATTGATTTGAAATTCCATACTATTGTTTAAACTCAATGAAAATCAGCTTTCCCTGCACGCGCACTCGTGATGCTCGTTGATATATTTTATCGATTCCATGCACATTTCCTTCAATACGGATGTATCGATATCGGACAATTTTTTCATGTAGATACAGGCTTTGCTCATTTTGAATTTACCCAGATTGGCGAGTAAGGCTTTACTCTTTTCCGTATCAGAATAAACGTAGAGCGAAAACGCAGCTTTTCTCGGTGAAAATCCAAGAATAGGGGCATCACCTTCGTGTCCGCTGGCATATTTATAGTGGTAGTTTCCGAATCCTATAATCGAAGGCCCCCACATTTTGGGTTCAAAACCGGACCATTCCTGCATCAGTTCTATTAGGCGGAAACTGTCAGTTTTCTTTTGTTCGCTGTCAGCATAAGAGTTGATAAAATCCGCTACATCAGCTCCCGTGTAGTTCGTTTTGGTCTTTGCCATCGCTCCGTTTTTTGGTTATTGTCTTAAAATTTTTTCCATCTTTTTGCCTTTTGCCAACTCATCAATCAGTTTATCCAGATACCGGGCCTGTTTGGTCAGCGGGGTTTCGATTTCCTCAATTTTGTAGCCGCAAATGGTCCCGGTTATTAAATGCACATTGGGATTCAGTTTCGCTTTCTGGAAAAATGTTTCAAAGGTCACTTTTTCATCGATGAGTTCCTGCAGTTTTTGGGTATCAAATCCCGTCAGCCACTCTATCACCTCATGGAGTTCTTCAATCGTTCTGCCCTTTGTTTCCACCTTCTTGATGTAGTGCGGATAAACGGATGCGAATATCATTTTTGCAATACGCTGATCGTGTTCAGGGGTTGTTTTCATATCCTTATTTTTATCAAAGAAATTTACTTATAAATGATCAGTTCAATATTTCAGCAATTTATTTGGACATATAATTCCAAGTTGCTTTGGTAAGATCTGCTAATATTTTTTCGGTATCCTCTCTTTTTTCAGTTATATTTTTTAAATAAATTGAAATAATGAAATGCTTTCCGTTCGGAAGTTTAACAATTCCCACATCATTCATAGCTGCTCTTAAATTATTTTCATTGGTCGATGAAATTCCTGTTCTGTGTGCCAGTTCAATTCCTTCAGGAAGTCCGGCTTTCATCCACGTAAGTCCTCTGGAAGTTTCCACCATAATCTGATAGAGATATTGGGTCGTGGCTTTTTTCAGCACTTTTCCTTTGTAGAATTTCTCCAATAGATCAGTGGTTGCCAAAGGCGTTGTAGTGTTGATGTACAGGTTTTCCCAGATCCGCATTTCCTCTTCGTTTACTTTGATCACAAAATCTATGATTCCCTGGCGGTTAATGAATTTCTGAACGATTTCCGGACCTCCGATCAACTTCAGAAGAATATCACATCCGTTGTTGTCGCTGTGTGAAACGGTATATCTCAACAGCTGATCTATGGTCAAGTACATATTTCCATTCGGATATTCATCTTTTATCGGGCTCCAGGTATCTTGCTGTAAGTCTTCCTTTTTAATGAAAACTTTCTGTGCTAAAGAGATTTTTCCCTTATCCACCAGATTTAAAGTAGCCAAAGCAATATGAAATTTAAAAACGCTCATCATCGGAGCATTCAAATGACCGTTAATGCTCAAGGTGTCTTTGTCTTCAATGTTTTTTATGGAGATTCCGACGGTTGCATTTTTGGTAGAAATAATTTGTGTGAGCTCTTTACGGAGATCATCCATACTTTGACCAAATGACTGAGCCGAAAAAATAAAAGTCAGACATAAGAATACTATTTTTTTCATATGGAATCTATTTCAAAAGTTGACTTTCTCTCACAATTTTCCTGACCTGCTGTTCAAAATAATAAGCAATATCAAAATTTTCATTGGCTGTATTTTCCATGATGACAACGCTTGTTTTTGTTTTTGGATAATATAAATTCACTGCTGTAAAACCTTCACCCGGATGAAAACCGGTGTGCCCGATTTCTTTAATGCTGTCTTTATCATTAATTCTCAAGCCATAGCCGTAGCCAATCGGTTTTTCGCCGAAAACCTGATGCCCGTTTGTGATTACATAGCTGGTCATCAGCTGATAAGTTGCGGGTTTCAATAGTTTTCCGTTGTGCAGAGATTCGTTCCATTTTGCGAGATCGGAGGCTGTCACAATTAAATGGCTTCCAAAATAATTATCCGCATGAAAAGCCGACTGCTCATTGAGTTTGAAGGTCCCGTCTTTTCTGATGGTATGCCCTTTTACTAAGAACTTGCTACTCGTTTCATCCGGATAATAACTGTCATTCATCTTACATTTTTTGAACAAAGCTGTTACCAGTTCCTGAAAACTTTTACCGCTTTGCTTTTCCAGAACCTGTCCTGCTACAAAATATCCAACATTGGAATAGCTGAAATCGGTTCCCGGTTTAAACTTCAATGGCTTGTCCATATTATCGCTGTTTAATCCCGAAGTGTGATTAAGCAATTGATGAATGGTCACCGTATCTGCCCAGGAGTATTTGAAATCCGGCAAATATTTGCGGATAGGCACATTCAGATCAATTTTTCCTTTTTCTACTTCCTGCAGGACCAGTGTGGCTGTAATCTGCTTAGCAATCGACATAGTTGAGAATTTGTCGGAAATTTTCAGAGGCGTTTTTTTATTGAAATCAGCGAATCCATTTGCTTTTGCATACTTTGTTTTTCCGTTTTGCTGAATGTAAACCACTCCGTTAAAACTCCTTGGATTTGTGGTCTTCAGCAGGCTGTCAATTTTTGTTGAGTAGTCGTCTTTTTGTTGTGCAGATGATTGGCAGCCTGTCAGGAAAATGCTTGCTGCAATGAATGTCAGTTTAAAAATTTGTTTCATTGATACTTTGTTACCGGATTGGGTTGATCTGTTATTTTTTTACTTTTTTTAGTGCGTCAAGATACTTCTTCTTTACCCCATTATCTTCTTCTTTTTTGCATAATATTTGTCCTGAAATACCTGTTCTACCGTCATATCCTGAATTCTCAAATGAGTTTGTATATAAATTCTTCGATTTCCATTTGCCGTGCATTGGCAAAAAAACGATCCGTCCCGATTTTAGTAAACCCGTTTTTCTCCAAAACTTTTTGTGAGCCCACATTATCAAATGCAACCCGTCCGAAAATAGGTCTTGAAGTTTCAAAGGTCAGAAATTTTTCGAGTGCCATTGTCGCAATCCCTTTTCCCCAGAGATTTTTATCGATCAGATAGGTAATTTCTGCGTCACCTTCCCGCTCAAATTTTGCGATACTTCCTATGATCGCATTATCCATAAGAATGGTCTGGTTATTTATAGTAGAGTCGTTCAGGTGCTTGGTGTACTTGGTAAGATAGGTGGCTTTGTCCATCGGGTTCTCGGGGGTGAATGCCGCCATATAGATGGCATCTTTGTCAAGCTGGAACTGAAAGAAGTTTTCCAGGTCGGATTCTTCGCTTCGTCTGAGCTGTATGTTCGGTTTAGTATTCATTATTAAGTTTTTGTTTTTTACAAAATTCCATCTTTTTAAACATATTTCTTATAAACCAAAATGCCAATTTTATGTTAATTTCCCAATAGACCATACAATAAATCGTTTTTCAATCATTTATTCATGTACCACATAAAATACTAACAGATAAAATATAAAGAATAATCCTGACCAATAAGAACGTTGGAAATCTTATTAAAACCAGCAAAGACAATACATGATACAACAGATTAGCAGTGATTTTTAAAAACAATTGAATCTTAACATGATCTTCTAACCTATTCCCTATTTTTGCAAAGAATTAAACGACCAGTCACTTTATTCAAAAATATGAGCAATACATTTTCTGACAACCGTCAAATTGAAGTGGTTTCTACTTTTTCCGAACTTATACATACTCATTTTCAGGGTACCATGAATGCGATTTGCTGGCACAGAAATTTAAACGGAGATTTTAAAGAAATTGTGTCTAAACTTCAACTAAAGGAGAATGTTACAGAAGTTACTATTGAAGATCTTTTGGCGCTGCAATTATCCGAAAAAGGAAATCAGGCAAGGGAAACGATCTTAGGTGATTTACAGTTATTGACAGATTTCGGAGCGCTACCCACTCTCAATTTATTAAAGTCTTATGAACGGGACGAAGAATTGGATTTCATTTCAACAGATGTATATTCTTATCATGTAGATCGTTCGCCTATTGGCACCAATACTTTTTTATGCACCTATCATGGTACTGCCAGTGATATTTTACCCAATGATCAGGTGGAACAAAAAATCCTGATTCCGGAAATCCGTGAAAAGCTTAAAGAATTACATGACGGTCCGGAAGAGGAATTTGAAGACTTTTTAAAAGAGTATTTCTTTGATCTGCATTATCAGCCCAAGCCGAATGCAGAACCTGTCAATTTAGAGAAAGGACATCTTTGGAAAATAGCCGTAGATCATCCGGAACAGCAAGCATTACCTTGTGTTCACAGAGCTCCCGTTGAAAATGACGGTGAATACAGGCTGCTGCTGATTTGCTAAATCCTAACTTAGCATTACTGAGTTGATCTGAATATCACCCTAAATCGTTATTTCAAAACTGTTGGCTAAAAAGTAAATTTGGTTACTAATAACTAAATCTAAAGCCATGAAAAAGTATATTTTATCTTTTATCATCATCTTTTTCGCATACGCAAAAGGATATTCATTTGATTTGAAAACACATTTATGGATAGCCCAGCAGGTCCTTAATGATGTGGTGAAAAATAAGGCGATTTCCATCAACAATAAAACATATAAGCTGAATGACAAAGTCCTTTCGGCTCTCATTACAAACCCATCCCATTTCAGAATGGGAACCCTTGGAATCGATGTGTTTCCGGATCCTATTGTAGGGCAAATTACAGCTCATCCCGGATTGAAAGGAGGCTGGAAAACTGATGACTGGATACAGCATGTACTCAATTCGGTATCCACTCCTCCGGAAATTGCTTTTGCATACGGATACGCGTGCCATGCCTCGATGGATATTTTTGCCCATACCTACGTGAATGCGTATTCGGGTGATATCTTCCAGCTGTCTGATGAAATTGCTGTGGAAAGAAGACATTTTGCTCTGGAAAAGTATATCGGAAACCATATTCCTGCTCTTATTTCAGAAAATGGTCAGGTGATAACAGACTATGCTTCATTGGTCAGCAGTCCTGCCGGTTTTTTAAGTAAGACTTTTATTCTCAACAATGCGGTACAGCGTGAGTATAAAGCATCCGGATCCTATCATTTGGTCGCTATGAATGGTGTATATCATATCGTGAATGAGCTCGACCGCGCGAACCAGAACGCTATCTCTACTCTTAGTACAAATTATTTAAACCTCCTCAAAGAAGAAAGCAGATTACTCCTTGAATTGGATAAAAAGGTAGGATTAACGGGTCAGGCAGGTCTTCAATTAAAGCTGACAAAGGAAGCTCTGGATCTCAAAACAGAAGCCAATAAAGTATTGCTTGAAAAAATAAAACTGGAGAAAGAATTGTTTGATAAGGGGCTTGAAGCTCAGAAGAATCTTGAAAATATTATTCAGCAAAAGCATAAAATAATCAGTGATGGGAATGCTCTGGTTTCCAATCTGGAAAATGAAGCCATTAACAAAAAAGCAGATATTGCCAAGGTAGCCGTTGATATTTCATTGCTGCCCCTAACGATCTCCCAGGAAATTACAAAAGAAATCAGCAAATGGATACCCGGCGTGCCTTATCCATGTGGAACTTGGAGCAATCCATTGAAGATGTGTAGTACCTCACAACTTGTAAAGGAATTAATAAAGGAAACAATCCAGATAACAAACCCGGCTATTGATCAACTCAAAAATCAGAAAAATAAACTTATCGATGAAATCGCGAATATTGAAAAAACGATCGTGAACACTAAATCGGATATGATCACTGCAGCCAATGATATAGCCCAAAAAACGGAGGAACTGAATAATTTGAAAAATAATTTGGTATTATCAGAGGCCAATCAACTTAAGTATAAAGTGGAAAAAGAAGCATTGGACAAAGAAACGGAACTCTCTCAAGCTGCTTATAACAAAGCAGAGGAAATTTATGAAAAAGCAAAAAAAGAAGAAAGTGATGCGAAGGGACGTCTTGAAAACTTTGTTGATCAGTTTATCAATGTTGCAAAAGATTTAATTGACAGATATAACCTCGTGCATTTAATCCTTGACAACTGGAGAAAGGATATTGAAAAAGCTTCTGTAGAATATATCTACGCCGGTGAAAAATTTTCAAAAGATATATTATCCAAAAATGGCAATGGATTTTCACATTATGTTGATTGGTACAAGTGCTGGTCACCGGTATTTGTTTCTGTTCCCAGCCAGATTCCCCAGGCTGCCTGTACCATAGAAAACTATTACCAGAAACTCAATACGGAGATTGATAAAATTTTGGAAAAGCTGGGTCCGCTACAATATTTACTGAATCCTACAAAAATTATAAAAGAAAAAGTAGAAAATGAAGCAAAAAAAGCCATTGAATATGCTTCCATCCATATATCCAACCATCTTTTCGGAAAAGAAACCACCGATTTTTTTCTCATGATTTCCGGCAGAGAAGAAGTAACAACAGCGAAGCTTATAGAGATTTTCAAGGAAGATGGATCGGGAAAAAATTTACTAACTTTCCAGGATATTACTGCGGTTATAAATAAAGAAATGGGTATTACAGACCATCAAACCATGATTGACCCGGAAAAATTTTCTTCACTTTTTAATGCCATTCAACTCTCTAAACTTTCGGTTTTGAATGAGCGAAGTCTCAATAAGCTGCATTCTGATTATTTAGGGGGTAAAAAAACAGCATATGGTAAAACGCTTTATCCTGATCTGGATAATTCTAACTTCACCATTTTAAATAAGGCAGTAAATTCAATTGATGGATCTTGTCAATGGATGCACACCTCCACTCCTTTATACAGACACAGTGGAGTTGATCAAAAATGGCCAAATGACCGTAATTACGGATATGCTCACTGCTCGGACAATAGCTATGGTTTCAGATTATGGGTGGATGAGCCCAGCAGAGAAAAAATTTTCAATATCATCTTTAAAGGACCTTTAACACCGGAACTGCATACTTTCGCCTCCTACAACAATGATAATAAACGGTTTACACCATGCATAGAAAATCCTTTTCCATCTACCATGAATTCGAACTGTAAAATAGTAGGGAAAAGTCCGGATTGTGATGAAAATAGTCTTCAAAAATTCTTTGGAAAACTATTTGATTGACCTGTCAAATGAGATATGCAAATTAAAATAGTAAGGCCTGGATTCATAATCCAGGCCTTTTTTACATATTTTTTAAAAACATAGTGAGGTCTGCTTCTTTTCCAATATTCATTTTGGATTTTATTCTGGTCTTGTATACCCTTACGCTTCCTTCCGTAATATTTTCTAAAATAGCAACCTCTTTCGAAGACAGGTCTAATTTATAGTAAATACAAAACTTGATCTCGTTATGGGTAAGGTCAGGGAATTGTGCAGAAAGCTTTTTAATGAGCAGCTTGTTTTCCGCTGAGCTTTCACTGATCAGGTCACTGTTATTTTTGTCGATCTGAATAAGGTTATTGATCCTCACAAAAAGATCGTTGATGGCCTGATCAGAATCCACATTTTTAGCTTTTTTTATTTTCTTTATATGTTCTAAAAACGTTTTTTCGGTTTCTATTTTAAGATTGAGATTAAGGTGCATTCTGCTGATCTTTTCTTCGTGCTCTTTAACATCCTGTTCCAGAATCCTTTCATTTTTGATCAGAATGAGTTTTTCTTTTTCTGCCAGTTCTTTTTCTTTTTTATTAGCTTTTCGGATGAAGTACAGGGTACCTCCAAGAATGATGATAAAAAGACCTGCCGCTGTCATCGAGAGCTTATTGTTAAATTTTTGCCGGTCGATGGTAGCCTTTTGTTTCAGATTGAGCTCTTTGATAATAAACCTATTCAGAACATCTGAAGCATCCGTGAAGTTTTTTTGTTTTAGCTCATCATCCATGGCATGAAGGGCAATGAGCTTTTTATTGACCTTCTCCAGCTTGTCTGCATCATGGATTTTAAGGTAATAAGACTGAAACATTTCATTAATAAGAATTTTATCCGAAAGACCTTTCATTTCAGGCTCTATAGAAACCCCATAATTCATTAAATCCTGCATCTCAGAAGTTTGCCCTGTTTCAAAATACACTTTAAACAGTCCCATCATATTTTTTATACCTCCGTCGTTAAAAATTTTATTGCTTTGATTAAAATGATATTCTTCCAGTAGAAGCGGCTCTGCGATAGCATATTCTTTTAATTCGGAATAAATAAGTCCCTTATTAGCTTTTAAGGTAAACAGAAAGGATTGTTCATCCTGATTTAGTTTTTTTTGGGTTTCCAAAATCTGTATGGCTATATTTACTTCTTTCAAAGCAAGATCCGGCTGCTTCATTTTTCCATAGATGAGTGATAAATTATTATGCATTGAAGAAATAAAAATCAGATCTTTTCGGTTTGAAGATAAATTTTTAAGCGCTTTCTTAAAATACACCAGTGATTCAGAATATTTTTCCGCCCTATAATAAATTCCTCCTTTTAAACCATAAAGGTGAGGAAGATAATATTTCTCCTTACTATTTTCAGAGGAGTGAATGGCTTTATTCAGAAAATCCATAGAAATTTCAGGAGACTGTTCTACAAACTGATAAGCAAGATTGAAATTACAGGCAAGGCTAATGAAATCATATTCGTTATTATTAAGAAGCAAAAGATCATAAATAATAGGAATTTGTTTGATTTTCTCTTCATTCATGTACTGATAAAGCTCTACATACCTACTACTGATCAGGTATTTATGGTCTCCGGTCTTTTCATATTTTGCCCATTCCCTGTTTTTAACTGCCGTTATTTTTGGTAACTGTCCTCTTATTTGAATCACTTCATCATCAATAGCTTTAAAATAAGCATCAGAATCATTTTTTGTCGAATTTATACAGGATAGCACACCAATAAGCAGCAACACGAGTAATACATAGTTTTTTTTCATGGCATCAGCACTAATATACGAGAGCATTCAAAAATAAAGCCGAAATAATCAATTATTATTCAATAAATTTAATAAAAAACAATCATCTCATAAGCAAAATCAATTTATTAATACATTTAGCCTATAATAAGAATTTTTAGGATAACCATTTAGATTTTACGCTTTACATATTCTTTAAAAACAGGTTCAAGTCTGCTTCTTTTCCAATATTCATTTTGGATTTTATTCTGGTCTTATATACCCTGACGCTTCCTTCCGTAATATTTTCTAAAATAGCAACCTCCTTGGAAGACAGGTCCAGTTTATAGTAAATACAAAACTTGATGTCATTATGGGTAAGATCAGGGAATTGTTTTGAAAGTTTGTTAATAAGCAGCTTGTTCTCCGCTGAGCTTTCACTGATTAAATCACTATTATTTTTATCGATCCGGATCAGATTATTAATCCTCACGAAAAGATCATTGATGGCCTGTTCAGAATCTGTATTCTTCGCCTTTTTTATTTTCTTTATATGTTCTAAGAACGTTTTTTCGGTTTCTATTTTAAGATTGAGATTAAGGTGCATTCTGCTGATCTTTTCTTCACGCTCTTTCACATCCTGTTCAAGGATTCTTTTATTTTTGATCAGAATTACTTTTTCTTTTTCGGCCAGTTCTTTTTCCCTTTTGTTGGCATTTCGGATAAAGTATATAGTCCCTCCAAGAATGATGATAAAAACACCTGCTGCGGCTATCGAAAGCCTGTTATTAAGTTTTTCACGGTCTATGGCTTCTTTCTGTTTCAGATTAAGCTCTTTGATGATATACCTGTTCAGAATATCCGAAGCACCAGTGAAATCTTTTTGTTTTAACTTATCATCTGCGGTATGAAGCGCAATGAGTGTTTTATTAACATTCTCAAGTTTGTTAACCTCATCGATTCTAAAGTAATAAGACTGAAACATTTCATTAAGCAGAATTTTATCAGAAATATTTTTCACCTGAGACTGTGCATAAATTCCATACTTCATTAACTCCTGCATCTTAGCATTTTGTCCTGTATCATCATAAACCTTAAAAAGCTCTACAATATTCTCAACAGCTTCGGTTTTAAAATCTTTATTACCTTTATTAAAATAATATTCCTCAAGAAGAAGAGATTCGGCATTGTCATACTTTTTTAATTTATAATAACAAAGCCCGCTGTTTGCTTTTACATTGATCAGGAAAGCGTGGTCAGCCTTATTTAAATTTTTCAGGCTTTCTAAAATCTGTATCGCTGTATGCATTTCTTTCAAAGCAAGATTCAGTTCCCCCTTTTTTTCATAAGCTAATCCAATATTGTTATGCATTGAAGCAACAAAAGGTAAATCTTCATGGTTTGAAGATATTATTTTAAGAGCCTTTTTAAAATAGACCAGGGCTTCAGAATAATTTTTCGTTCTGTAATATGTTACGCCTTTAAAAGAATAAAGACGAGGCAGAATTTTTTTTTCTGTACCATTCTCCGATGACTGAATGGCTTTATTCACAAAACCCATTGCCATTTGAGGAGAGTATTTTATAAACCGATGGGCAAGAATAAAATTAAGTTGTACGGTCATGTAGTTAGATTCATCATCATTAAAAAGCAAAAGATCATAAATAAGAGGAATTTGTTCAATTTTTAATTCAGTCCCCTCTTCATAAAATCCTGCATACCTACTGCCAATAAGATATTTACGGTCGCCGGTCTTTTTATACTTTGCCAGCTCTCTGTTTTTAACTGCCTGTGCTTTTTTTGGTTGGGTCAATAATTCGTCAGTGAGGGAGCTAAAATACTCCTCCGCATAGTCTTTTTGAGGAGAATGGCAGAATATTGCTGAAATAAGCAGTAATAACAGCAAAAAATAATTGTTTTTCATGGCATCGGCACTACTACATGCTTGTATTCAAAAATAAAGCCGAAATCATCAATTATTAACTAAAATTATTATTAAAATGCACCAATACGATAAACATAGTGAAAATTCATTAATGAACTTGATAAGTAATCAAAATTTACAGGAGGTTAAGCCTGGAATATGCCCATATTTCCCGAAAGGTTTTAATTTCAAAAAATGAACAGTATGGTTTAATAATTCCTAGTAGACAGGCGTTTTTGTCTAGTCCTAAAATATCGATACCCAATTAAAGTAAATTAATAAATACATCTTTTAATAAATATCAATGTGTGTAGATTCCATGTTGATCACTACATTGCTTTTCATTTCTTAAAAATATTGATAGACGACCAGTGGCATATATTACGTTTCACTGAATGATTTACGACACGAGTATCCAAAGTATCAGATGTTTGATTATTTTGACAGTAAAATATTTTAATTAGGATCTGATACTGAATAAAAGTGATGACATTCTTAAAAAAGCCGAACATACCACATCTGGTTGTCAATAACAACTATAAATAATGTAAATACAACTATAAGTTTTCTATTTTTTTTGACTCAATAAATACATCTCATATAACTTTGCAGTATCAAAATAAATAAAATATCTATGTTAAATACAAAAATAATTGGCAATAGAATTTCTGAAGCACGAAAGAAACTCAATATCTCTCAAGCCCGGCTTGCTGAGCGCCTATTCATAAGTCCTCAGGCGGTCGGAAAGTGGGAACGCGGAGAATCAATGCCGGATATCATTACTCTAAACCGTCTCGCTGAGATCCTAACCGTAGATCTTAATTATTTTTCAGAAGGATTAGAACCTATGGCTGAAGAATTAATACCCGTTGAACTTTCAAAAAAAGAGTCGGCTGAATTGACTTCATCTGGTGATGTACCATCATCTCCCGAAATGAAGGAGAAAAAACTTAACTGGGACATGTCAGGCGGAAACTGGGTAGATGCTGACTTTTCAGGCTTAAAAAACCTAAATGAAAAATTCAGTTCTTCCAATATGCAGCGCTGTAAGTTTATCGGTTCAAATCTATCCGGTCTTATTTTAAAAAATAATCATGTTGATAACTGTGATTTTTCAAATTCTGATATCAGCAACAGCCAGTTTCAGCACTCCCACTTGGTGGCAAATCTATTTAACGAAACTTCACTCAAAGAAGCTGAATTTTCAAAGAGCTATATAAAGGGTTGTGATTTCTCAGACGCCAATCTTATCGGAATGAGGCTTCAAAAAAGCAGTCATGTTGAAAGCAGTGGATTTTCAAATTCCGATCTGAGTGACGGACATATTAAGAATTCAAGCTTAGCCAGCAATATATTTAATGACTGCTGTCTGGAAGAAGTGGAATTTTCAGAAAGTCATATCAAAGGCTGTGATTTCTCTGGATCAAAGTTTACCGGAGCGAAATTTAAATCCGGTTCCTTTGTGGATAATACCATTGAAGATGCAGTGTGGAACCGCACCTCTTTTATTGGGATGCAACTTGAGGATCTAATTTTCGAAGGTTCTTTGGAAGACTGTTATTTTGAAAACTGCACCTTTAAAAGAGTAACATTCCAGAATTCAACTCTTATTAACACTTTCTTTAAAAACAACAGTTTGAAACGGATCCAATTTGTTGGCTGTAAGGTGGACAAGATCACCTATGCTTTTTTGAAAAACGGGAAAGCTGATATGGGTGATATTACGATGCTAACAGCATAAAACAAAAAATAATCATGCTACAAAATGAAAGTGCCATTTCGGTACGGGGATTGAAAAAATCCTATAAAAACATCCCTGTCTTGACAGGAGTAGATTTTGAAGTAAAAGCAGGCAGCATTTTTGCGCTGTTAGGCTCCAACGGAGCAGGTAAAACAACAATTGTCAAAATCCTTGCAACGCTGCTAAAACAAGACGGAGGAACCGCTACGGTAAACGGATTTGATGTTTCCAAAAAACCAGACAACGTGCGGCATTCCATTAGTCTGACAGGACAGTCTGCAGCCGTAGACGAAATTTTGACCGGACAGGAAAATGTCGTTATGATTGCCAAGCTACGATATATCAAAAACCCACACCAGGTTGCAGACGATTTGCTTAGACGCCTCGGGCTGACCGATGCTGCCAACCGCAGAGCATCAACTTATTCGGGAGGTATGCGCCGCAGACTTGACATTGCTATGAGTCTTGTAGGCAAATCAGAAATTATCTTCCTCGATGAGCCAACCACTGGGCTTGACCCTGAGGCTCGTATTGAAGCTTGGAAGATTATAAAAGAGCTTGCAGATAGCGGCACCACAGTATTCCTTACCACCCAGTATCTGGAGGAGGCTGAACAGCTTGCAGATAAAATTGCTATTCTCCATCAAGGGCAGATTATTGTGAGTGGAACTCTTGATGAGTTAAAAAAGCTCTTTCCACCTGCAAAAGTAGAATATATTGAAAAACAGCCAACGTTGGAAGAGATATTTCTTTCAATCATCACATAAAAAAGCAAAGTAATGGAAACAACAAGAAACTATTTTTTTACAGATATGGGCGTTATGCTCGGGCGGTCCATGCGTCATGTGACACGAAGCGCTGACACCATCATCACTGTAACCATCATGCCCATAGCCCTAATGCTGGTGTTTGTTTATGTGCTGGGAGGTGCAATAAAAACCGGACCAGATAATTATGTAAATTATCTATTACCTGGCATCCTGATTATTGCTATTGCAAACAGTATAGGCTATGTATCTTTCCGCTTGTTCAATGATGTACAGCGCGGAATATTTGAACGGTTTCACTCGATGCCCATTGCGCGATCAGCCGCAATATGGGGACATATAATGACTTCGTTAGTCTCTAACCTGATTTCACTTGCTGTAATTGTTATTGTAGCGCTGATTATGGGTTTCCGTTCACCCGCAGGAATATTGTCATGGCTGGCCATTGTCGGCATACTCATACTGTTTGCGCTTGCCCTTGCCTGGGTTGCAGCAATTGCCGGATTATCTGCCAAATCGGTAGATGGAGCAACCGTAATTGCCTATCCAATCCACTTCCTACCGCTCATTAGCTCTGCATTTGTACCAACAGAGACGATGCCGGGACCAGTGCGTGCTTTTGCAGAAAATCAGCCCGTGACCTCTATAGTGGAGACCATCCGTGCTTTACTTTCAAACCAGCCGGTAGGCCATGATATATGGATTGCTCTTGTCTGGTGTTTAGGAATTATGGTCGTAGCTTATTTCTTTGCGATGCGAGTTTATAAAAGGGTATAAAAGATGGTTTTTAGATTCAATATATGCTTTATTACTTCATTTTAGCATAAATCATCATTGTTCCTTCGGGAATGCATGTTAATCACAATGGGTATTTCACTAGCACTTAGGAATGGAATTGCGATAAATATATAAAAAATAGACTAGGAATTTTTTTTGACTACATCTATCATATGATCGATATCAAATGGTTTTTGGATATAATCATCTGCATTGCATTCTTTAGCCTTCTTCGGTACGTCAGGAGATGTGGAAGTAAGTACAGCCGACACATCTTCCGTTACAGGATCAGATTTCAATTCTTCGATAACCTCTGATCCTTTCTTTTGTCCTCTAATGTTATCATCTACAATAACTAGATCAGGTTCAATCTCCTCAATTTTTTCAACAGGCTCGGTTGTTAATGATGAAGTAACATCAAAACCTTCCTCCTTCAATACCTGGTCCATTATATCCAGGATATCTTCATTATCCTGAATAAGGACAACCTTCTTTTTCATAAATTATTTTGTATAAATGTATGAAAAAGAATAATACAAGATTAATGGCGCATTTTATACTTTATACCTCGAGGTCTTAGGGAGAAGGCACTCAGTCACCTTCTCCCTAAGTGAGTATCATCTAATTCTCTTTCTTTGTGTACTTCATCCCAGGATGAGACATATTCTTCTCTTGGTATATTTACATACCTTTTTTATACAATTTTAGCGCATCATTAGTTCCTTTTTTAATTTATACATCAATGTTCTACAGTACTTATAATTTCTGCAGCTTTTATGTTGATAACGATATTTAAATTGCTTTAATCATTCAATTAGGACTCCATAGGTACCCAACCATTTAGTTCTTCAAATATCGCCATTAGTTTGACTGGTATTTTCTTATCTCCCACAGTATCAAGCTTAAGAATAGAAGTTATTTTTTCTTCCTCCCCCTTTTCAACGATCTCTACCCAATTCGGATTAACAACCAAAGTTCTGCCTATGGCCACCATAGAGACACCATAGTCTAAAACCTTATCGGCCATCGCCGGTGTTGTAACACTTCCGGCAACAAGAACGGGAACTCTGTTGTTCACATAATTATTTAGTACAACTGATATTGGCTGGTCTGAAAATTCTGAATCAATCGGTTTTTGATTAACAGCATCCAGCAGAGAGAAATGTAAATAATCAATCTTTTCCACAATTAATTTGTCCATTAATATGAACGTTTCAGGAAGTCCATAGGTCTTTTGAGGGATTTCTTCGGGTGAAATTCTATAACCTACAAGAAAAGGACGATCAGCATATTCTGAAACTACATTTTTTACTTCTCGTACAATTTCCAGGCTAAGCCGTAACCGATTTTCAAGAGAACCTCCCCACTGATCATTTCTTTTATTAAAAAATGGTGATATAAAATTCTGAAGTAAAAATCCGTGTGCTCCGTGAATTTCAACGCCATCAAAACCTGCTTCAATTGCTCTTCTTGTGGTATCCCCAAATGCTTTGATGATTTCCAGAATTTCATTTTCGCTTAATTCTTTCGGAATATTTTCTTTATCAGAAAGCAGTATCGGTCCACTTGAAACAGCGCTTGCACTTACTACTTCACCATTTGGAATAAGACCCGGAATTGCTTTGTTCCCTGCATGAAACATCTGTAAAATTGCTGGTGCTCCACCCCTTTTGGCTGCATTCGCCAACTTCTTCAAACTTGGAAGAAAAGCATCGTCGTATCCGGCAAATTCGTGAGTAAAACCAATTCCATTGGCCATTACGTGTGTACATCCCGTGATTACCAATCCTACCCCATTGACTCTTTGATGGTAATATTCTACCTCATCATCAGATATAGTGAAGTCTTCATTAGATGCCCAGGTAGTCATAGGTGACATCACAATTCTATTTTTTAAACTAATTCCGTTATCAAATGATAAGGGAGCAAAAAGCTTATTATATTTATTCATTACTTAAAGTTCTTTTTTATTAAATATTACCAGTCTTGCAAAGCTGGGCTAATAACAATATCATTCACGTTAACATTGTCTGGTTGATCAAAAGCAAATAATACAGCATTAGCAATATCTTCAGGTTCAATACCCTCCTTATTCAATTCTGCTGTAATTTCTGCTCCTTCTTTATTGGTTACTTTATCTGCCCATCCTGTATTGATGACTCCAGGACTGATCAAGCTTATTTTAATTCCTTTATGAACAAATACTTCTTTTCTCAGACTTTCAGCAATTGCCCAAACAAAAAACTTTGTTCCGTGATAGATCCCTGCAACAACATTGATATTGATCCCTGCAACAGAGCCCTAACGGACTGATAATTTTGACATTTTAATTTTTTTATAAACGTAAAGCTCCCACTGAAAGCAATACGGTGCTTCCAGCAAAAACTTTAGCGAAATGATTTTTGATTATTTATGGTAGAGATGAAAAAGCTTTGCAACCACTTTCCACTCACCATTAATTTTGAGTAATGAGTGGTAGTCGGTAAAGTCTTCGTCTGCAGCATCGTGTTCCATCTCGATGCGAACAACTGCGGTGGTTGGGGTCTTGTGTAAAACCGTAAGATTTGTTTTGATGTTAGGTGCTGCACCAAATTTTTCCACGTAGGTATACAGATTATTTATACTTCCTTGTGACAGATCATCACCTAAATGACCATACATAATTGCATTCTGATGAAAAGTTTTCTTTAATTTTTCCACGTTTCCTGTTTTTAATCCGTGAACATAGCCTTCCATTGCTGCCAGTACCTCTTCATAATCATGAACCGTGTTTATATTTTGATTTGCTGACATGACTTCTATTTTTTAACCTGATAAATTTTACTTATGATTTTCCAATCACTGCCGTCTTTAACCAGGGTGAACATATCAGCGTATTTGTCCGATCCAAATTGAGATTCGATTCTTACTATTGCAACATTACCTTCTACATCCAATGTAACCAGTTTGTAATTTGCTTCCATTGGCTTTGCTGCGGAAAACCCGTCAAATAATGCCTGGATAGGAACACTTTTTAATCCTCCGTTTTCTGACCAAGACATTGTTGCCGTTGATGCAAATGCCGGTTTTGCAATATTGCCGTCGCCTTTTCTTCCTGCTTCAACATATAAATCTATTGCTTTCAGAATCCCATCTTTTTGTTCTTGATTGTTTTGCATAACTTCTGTTTTATTATTTTGATTACTTTGATTGTTTTTATCCTGACAGAAAATTAATAATCCGCCAATTGTTAAGGCTGAGATCATTCCCAAGACCGGTAGTGAGAAAAATATCTTCGTCGAAGTTTTTCCAAAGCCTTTCCTTAAGCAACCAGCATTAAGATCTGTGGAACATGAATTCATATTTTTTCGTTCTTGAATGTTTTTCATAAATCGTCTTGTTTTACTTGAATGTTATAATTTTTATAAGCCTAAATTACTGTCCTGTCAGACAGAATAATTAAGCTCTTTTTCTATAACAAAGGTATGATGACGAAAATGCAATGGTTTTTCTAATTAGTTCAAAGATTTTGACTAATTAGTCCTTTTTAAGGATTGGAAATTATATAATATGGAAGTTCACCATTCGTAAGGTTCGTTGTAAACCTTTCTTAATGAGAAATTAAGAATAAAATGGAGACAGGGGTTCAAATCATGGAATCATGGAATTTATCCAAGTTGATTGAGTGCTTTATCAATCAGTGTATTTCCATCGTGCATCAAAATAACCTTCCCGATTGTTGAATGATTTTCTAATATGGCGACAAGGGTATCTACAACATTAGCAATAGAATTAGTTCCCGGGCTAGTAACATTGGTCTCTATTTTTCCCGTGCCGGCTTCTTCTTTGAGCGCTCCGGGTTGCAAGATAGTATAATCGAGCTGGGCTTGAGTTGTGAGATAAAGGTCAGCATAATGCTTGGCAATATTATAGTCTGTTAAGCTACTAGGGAAAGATTCTTTCCAACGCTCCGGTTGCAATGCGAAAACAGAACTCAGCATTATATAACGTTTAACTCCTGCTTTCTCTGCGGCTTGCATCGTTTTTATCGCTCCATGTAAATCTATCTGTAAAAGATTTTTTCCACGTGATCCGGAAACAAAGTAAATCGCATCAACACCATTCATACTTTCTGCAATCGTATCAACATCGCTTAGCAAATCAATAAAGACGTGCTCGACATTATCCACAACATTTTCTGAATTAGGGTTTCTTGAGCCCGCTAAAACCTGATGTTGAGCAGCTAATCTATTAATCAAAAGAGAGCCTACTCTACCATTTGCTCCAATCACTAATACTTTCATAAGTCTGATTTTAAAATTACCTGTTAACGAGACACACTTGGTGCCTGCCCATGAAATTCTTTATATATTCTGGAAAAATGTGAGACATTTTCAAAACCCAGGGAATAGCAGACATCGGAAACTGACAAAGCTGTTGTTTCCAGCATATCTTTTGCTTTTGCCAATCTCTTTTCCCTGATCCAGGTTGCAGGCGCAATATTGTATATGTTTTGAAAATCTCTTTTAAAACTTGACAAGCTTCTGCCAGAAAGATAAGCCAGTTCGGAAACAGAGACTGGCGATGCATAATGCTGTTCTACTACGTTGCGGATATCTGTGCGTATTGGCTCGTGCAACTGTAGGATCTGCAAAAACATATTTCGGTTACATTCTGCAACATCATACAATAATTCCATAATCTTCAGGCGAAGTTGTCCGGGATGAACTACAGAATGATCAAAAAAGTAAGGCTTAATCGATTGGGCAAATGCAACCAAACATTCATTCATTGGATAAACACCTGCTTTAATTTCGCCCTCAGATTTTGACACCTTAATTTCTGAGGTTGATAAAAATGACTTTAAAAGATCATCTTTGATACTGAACATTAAGCTGTCATAGATATTATCGTTTTCTGCATTCCCGAATTTATGGTACTTTACAGCCGTTGCTTTTTTAAGCAGAATCATATCATTCTTCCCAACTGTATATTCCTGTTTTCCATAAGTAAGCACAACAGATCCTTCCAAAACAATAAGGAGTAAATGCTGTTCGAGGTACATCGTTCCTTTAACTTCCGTGCTGTGTATGCACTGCTCGATTACAGAACAACCATCTAACATCAATGCATTTTGAGGTGCATCACAACCAATCAGGGAAGTTGGAACTTTAATCATTTTTTTCATTTACTTGCTTTTTAAAATATCTACTTTGATTATTTTATGGCTGAATACTAAGTTACCTAATAAGTATTAATTCTCAGATAATGAATTCTATAAAAGTAGCCATATGTTCAAATTTACAGTATACAAATTTATGTATTCTGCAAAAAATGGACTATCCTTTTTAGTTCAAATAAATTTACTAATTAGTTCAGATCTTATATTGGCGAAAAGTGAATCACAATAAACACCTAATAACACTTTTCATTCTTTAACAATGATCCTTCCAGAATTTTGAGCCAAACAAAAATTTTAAATATGGAAATGGTATTAAAACAGGATCTTGAAATATTCTTATATTTGTGAAAACACCATTTCCAAACAAATTACCATTGAATTCAAATCGAATGAGAGCTTATCAATCTATTTTATTCCTCATCATCCTACACCTATTCACTTTAGGAAAAAGCCAGAAAATATCCGAAGAACAATTAAAGAACGAATTACACCAGATACAAGACGAGATCGGCAGCACGGGTGTCGTAAACAGTACCATAAAAAAGCTGAAAAAAAGCTACGGAACAGCAAAGGAAAATAAATACAATGTTGCATTCCCCATTGGTATTGAACTGATGCGAACATATACAACATTGAATAATTCGGAGAAAGTCATTGAAGTTGCAACGGACCTAGAAAGCCATATCAATGAAGATTCATCTCCACAGGAAGTATCTAATATGTACAAGATGAAGGCCGTTTCATTGGGAGATTTGGGGTTTCTGGAAGATTCCCACAAAGCATATCAGGCTTCAAAAAAATATTTGGAAAAAATCAAAGACAATGATATTCGTCATTATTACAGCAGCTTATTTTATTCCAACTATTCCGGTTATTTTGATCAGAGCAAAAAACAACCGGACTCCGTAGGTCTATACCTCATAAAAGGGTTAAGCGAGGCAGAAAAAATATCCGAAAAAAAGTCCAGTATATCACAGGGACAGAAATATGATTTGATTGTTTCCATACAGGCAAACCTAGCATTGTATTATTTATGGATCATTCAGCCCGCAGAGCCAAGGACCGCAGAGACATATCTTTTAAAATCATTAAAGATTGCGGAAAATAGGAAAATAAGTTCACTCAATGAAATGAACCTATACAGAACCGCAGGTGATTTTTATTTTGACAAAAAAAATAACGACAAGGCCATACACTATGCCCAGAAAGGCTTAGAACTGGAGCAAAAAATTTCATCCCCTTCCGGTCGGGAAATTTTCTACGAAATCTTAACGGAGGCCTATTTGGCTAAGAACAATACTCTCGAAGGAAAAAAATACAATCAACTTCTTACAAAGCTCAGGGACAGTATTAGAACTGCAGAAAAACATTCGGTGAATAAAGTTACCACAGCAATTAAAAAAGAAAAGGATAAGGAAAAAAATAACACTCTTCGAAACTACTTATATATATTCTTCATTTTAATAATTCTAGGATGTGGTGGTATTTGGTACTATTGGAAAAACAGGAATAAAGTCCTACAACAGAGATTTCAGGAACTCATTACAAAAATAAAGCATGAGTCAGAAAACAGAAAGGATGAAATGGAGAAGGATGGAGAAAAAGCAATAAAAGCTCCTAAAACAGTTGCTGAGGAAACAGCCAATCAACTATTGAGTAAGATATCCAAATTTGAAAAAACAGAAAAATACCTAAAAAGCGATATTACAATAGCCAGTATGGCAAGTAATTTTGGCACTAATACAAAATATCTTTCAGAAGTCATAAAATCCTATAAGAGCAAGAACTTCAATCATTACATCAACAGCCTTAGAATTGAATACATTACCAGAAAACTGTATGAGGATACAGTATACAGAAAGTATAAGATCACTTCTTTGGCAGAGTTATGTGGCTATGCCAATCATAGGGTCTTTCAGAATGCATTTAAAAGAGAAACAGGTCTAACCCCCTCAGATTTCATTAACAATCTGAAAAAAGAGACTGACGCGGAAATACTGTAATACAAAACAATTTGAAATAGTAGTAATAGTAATAGCAGCAATACACCTTAATATATCTTTACGAAAAGCGATACTCAATCCTTGAGCAGATATAAGGATTTGGGCACTAGAATCAATAGCACAATACAAACCGTACCCACACTGGCAAATATTGCTTTAGCAGGATACTATTCCAGGCTCTTGAAGTGGCGTTACATTTTGCAAAAGAAAAGCCACTGGGGGATCTACCTATAGGTCTTAAAAAAACTTATACTATCATCGGATTGAATTGAAACTTACAAATTATTGATCTGGAAGCACTTTACCCCTTCAGTTGGATATTCATTTCTAAAGCCTCTCCCTTATTGTTTAATGTAGGTTAAAATTCAAATCAAAGTTCATTTGCTGGGGGAAGTTTTTTGTGAATTTCAGTGCTAAGATTTAACATATATTCTAAAAAGTCAAATACCTATTTGGGATATATTAAATTTTAAACAAATACCCTTATATTTTTCAACAAACTGATTTTCAGTATATAAAAATTGTAAAATCGCCCAAATCACACATGAATATTTCTGAATTATTCATGTATCGTGATTGTAAAGGTGTTGTGGTTATCATAATATTGCATCAAAATGATAACCGATTCTGAAAATAACATGATGAACCAAATCTTCTCTCTTCATTCACTTGGAGTGAGGAGATTTTTCTTATTCATCTTGTTGTTAATCAATTTTCAGATCATGCAGGCTGTTTGTATCCATAACGAAGCTCCTTTATCAGACGCTCCCTCTACATCAAATATTATAGTTGTATCAGGGGGTACTATAATCTCAGGTATGGAGCAAATATATGTTTCCCCACCAAAAAAGGAAAAAATAGAGAAAATTCTCAAAAGAAAAAATACACTTGTATCCCATAAAAGAAAATACAAAAAAAGACAGGCGCTCTCCCAAATTGTTAAAAAAAATAATAAATCCCCATTAATTTTCAGTAAAAATATACAATCAGAGAAATTCTTACTGGTTGGCTCCGATAACAACAAGCAAATCGTACGGCCAAATCAACAAAAAGTGAAATTTACTCTTTTTGGCTCCGAAAACATGATACCTGTTCCGGTCTGTCTACTGGATATTTTCCTGAAAAGAATCTATAAAAACCGTGGGGCTTCACATCTAAAATTATTTAGAAATTTCAAACGACCTCCTCCATTTCTATGTATGGCTATCGCTAAAAAAATCATCGGATAGCTTTTTACTAAACGAAAATTCCAACATAATTTATCCATATCGCCGGTTCGTCCGATGTGAACAGGTAACATCATTTTTTGACTCAAACAAAAAAGGATGAGACCATCATTGGCAATAGTCAAAGGATGCATGATAAGCCTGGGCTGAAGATAGTTAACCATTATTTACTTTTCAGGCCAAATACATTTTTTTTGGAAAGAAAACATACCACTCATATAAAACCTAACTAAAAATCATGAAAAAACAACTCCTACCCATAGCCATTTTACTTGCTGTAACGGGTACTTTAAAGTCTCAGATTGCCATAGGAAAACCGACCGTAACCAATGCTTCGGTATCCTTGGAATTTGCAGATACAGAAAATCGGGGATTCGTGCTTCCCTATGTAGAAACAAAGACAGGAATTACAAGTAATGGTACCATCATTTATGATACTACCGATCACAAAGTAAAATACCTGAAGGACTCCGGAATATGGACTGATTTAAGTGTTGACAACGCCGGAACAGCTGATATTTTAATCCAAACCAATAAAACGGAATCTATGACTGCAAAATCAGTCATTGGATCAGCTGCTGCTACAGACAATACACCCGGCATGTTGGTTTTATCCGATACCAACAAGGCGATGATATTACCCAAAGTGACCAGTCCACACCTCAACATCATCGATCCTGCTCCCGGAATGATGGCTTATGACACCGTTAAACGACAACTTGCTGTCTACAACGGCAAATTCTGGACTTTCTGGAAACCTTAAATCAATAAAACATGGAAGAAATACACTTTTATTAGCCCATTTTTTATAAACATGACTGTCCCTACTCAAGTAGGTATTAATATCAAGTTTTCAAAGACCATATTGGATATAGCTATACCCCTTAAATCATAAAACGCATTGTCATATTTATAAAAAATAACACGATAAAAAAGCACATGCCGGAAATCCGGCTAAAAACTATTACATCATGAAAAAACAAACCCTCTTTTTCCTCATATTTCTCATTATGGGTAATATGATGATTTTGGCACAAAGCTGCAATATCAATGCAGGAGCCAATGCCGTCATTTGCGGCACGTCTGCCAATCTATCGGGAAGCCCGGGCGGAAGTACAGCTGGAAACCCATTATGGACCCTCGTATCTAAACCCTCAGGTGCACCGGACCCGGTTATTGTAACACCCTCAGGTTACAATACCAATGTTACAGGAATGACCTCTCCCGGAAATTATGTATTCCAGATTGCCCAGACCTGTACTACAGGAACGGCAACCTCACAGGTAACCATTACGGCCCCGGGAGCAGTCTCTACTTTTACTGCAGGGCCTGACATCACCAACGTTTCTGCCATTACAGGTACTGCAACCTTAAATGCAGTAATTCCTTCAGGCTATACCGTATCGTGGACTTATTATAACATTTATAATAAAGATTTTTATAATCAGACTACCACCACGAATGCAACCATGTCTAATACGACAACTGCAACCCCTACTTTAACCCTTACCAAGAAAGCTAATCATGATATTGACCCAGCTTATCGTGCGGTATTAAGGATAACATCCATCAACAATCCAAACTGTTGGTACGAAGATGACGCCATTGTCAGGTTCATTCCTAATCCACAAATCAGTCTTCCGGCAACCCACAACAGATGCTATCCATCGACAGAGACCAACCGGTATATCAATTTGAGTGGAACCTCTCCAATGTTCGCAAGCAATACGACAAACTCATCCGGAAACCCAGCATTTGGGACCACAGTTACTGTAAACGTCATTAGCCAGCCAGCAGGGGGAAATATTTCATTTTATCAAATAAGGAATAATTCAATCTACTTCAATGGTGTAAATGTTACAGGAGCTTATGTATTCACCCTAACGGTCTCCAATGCCAATGGAACATACACAACTCCTCAGGTAACCTACAACTATAATGGAACAGATCCCAAGCTAGTAAGTTTTATTGATTCCTCATATCCTGAACAAATGCAATATTATATTGCAGCTGGTAGTGGGGGTGCTGTGTATTGTAATAAGGCAGGGTCGACAACCCCTATTACCATCTATTTTAAGATTGATCCTTCAGACCCTGCAACACTTACCACAACAGTTGGTAATTCGGGGATTGCTCCTCCTGGAGGAAATCCTACTTTGGTTTTGAACGGAGCTGGAACAATGAACAGGAATGTATTGGTAACACCACCTGCCGGAGGTTGGCGAGTGGGAACCTATATCGTTAATTTATCTATCAAAAATGGTACCTGCGGTAATAGTCAGGATTATTATATTCATATTTCAGACGGTAGCCGCCCCAATGTGGCTGTCCCCAATACTACAATATGTTATACTGGATCAGGTGTTGTGACGACGACAGTTCCTTTGCCTGCTGTATATCAAGGGGTGGTCAACACCAGTTACCTTCAGGGATTTTCCGGCAGATATGATTTCGTCTTAGTTTCCAAACCTGCCGGAGCTGCTAATCCTGTTTACGAATCCAATAATCTAAGAACATTTACCAATACCTCTACCACGATAAGTAACCTTGATAAGCAGGGAGAGTATGTATTCAAGATAAAGGCGCTTCCTAATGCAGGTGGAGTGGATTCCAGATTCCTGGATCAAGAATATGCCTGCTCAGGAACTTCCCCGGAGGGTACATTTTCCATATTTGTATCTCCGCAGGTAAATGCCAATGCAGGATCCAATCAAACCTTGGGAATAGGAGTTTCACAGGCTTCTCTCAATGGGAACAATCCGGGAGCATCATCTACAGGTTTATGGGCCTTGGTTTCAAAACCAGCCGGAGCTCCTGATCCGGTGATAGCCAATTCATCTTTATACAATACCAATGTTACAGGACTTATCAGTTCAGGAACATATACTTTCAGATGGACTGTTACCACCGGTACCTGTACAAGTACCAGCGATCTTACCGTTACAGTTGTAGCTCCTGGCCCCGGTGGAGTTCAGGGAGCTAATTTTTGGGTAAAATCAGATGATGCAGGAATTATTGCTACAGCATGGAAGGACCATTCTGTACATGCGGATAATATTCCAAATGTGGGTGGGGTGACATTATCTCCAGCAGACAGAAGCCATAATTTCAATCCTTACACTACCGGTTATACCTCTTCTAAATTCTTTTATAATGCTGCTTCCGTATTGAATCCTACCAATGGAGAGCTGCCTAATATATCTCATTCCATTTTTTCAGCAGTAAGACCCACTACAGCAGGAACCGGACGTATTACAGGAATTGATGATGAAACAACATATGGTTCCCAGCCCGGTGTTTCAATTGCGAATGGAAAACCAAGGCATTATGAATATCTGAATGTTATAACGTCTACAGATTTTTCTGCAACATTCAATAATGGTATTTCCAATATTTTCTCGGCAATAGCAAATAATTCTATTGCGAACGGAGGATCTTCTGCTTCATCAGGAGGAGAAAAAAGATTAGGTCTGAATGGTACTTATGAAACAACTTCATTTACCGGATCTAATAAATTTCAGTTATATGGCCATAATCTAAGAGTGGGCCATGCCGGCTGGGACGCACCGGGTGCTTTCCCTGGAGATATTATGGAAATTTTATGGTTCAAACGTGCCTTAACAGCGGATGAACAGTCAAGGATAAATTCTTACCTGGCCGTAAAGAATGGGGTTACACTGAACGAGAATTATCTTTCAACAACCAGCAATGTGATATGGGACAGAACCATTAATACGGGTTACAACAATAATATTTTTGGTCTTGCCAAGGATGATCTTACCTTATTACATCAAAAGCAATCTGGAAGTACAAATAGCGGACAGAAGCTTGTCATTTCCACAACAGGATTTGCGGATAGTAATGCAGCCAACAATACAGGTTTAGCAAATGACATGCAATTCCTGATCACAGGAGATAATGGTTTGGATCAAAGCCTTAAAACACCATTGTCTTACACTTCTGGTTCTAATGGATCGGCTAACTACCGTTTTGAATCTATATGGAAAGTACAAAATTCAGGAAGTGTAGGAGCAGTAACGATTGCCTGGCCTAAAGGAGTAAATAGCATGTACCTGGTTCAATCTTCAGATGCTACAATTGATGGCACTGACAGCTTTATTCCAATGGTCACTGAGGTTACTGTGAACGGAGTGGTATACCATACAGCTAACGTAACATTGATAAACGGGCAATATTTTACCTTTGCCGGTTTTGCTTATGCGCCCGGTGGGGTATTCTCTGCTGCCTGGTATCGTGCAGATGATGTTTCAAACCTGTTCTCAGACTCTGGAACTACGGTTGTAACAGACAATGCTAACGTTCAGCAATGGAATGAATTCAACAACAAACCATTCTCTCTTCTACAGTCAACTGCAAGCTATCGTCCGAAGTTTTCCAATGCCTCTACCTTAGCAAACTTTAATCCAACCATAACTTATGATGGGACTCAAAAATGGATGCAGTATGCCCCAGCAGATGCTCAAGGGTATATCTTGAATAAAAGCAAAGGAGCATTATTCTCTGCTGGAAATACAACAAGTGCAACATCTTCATTATTTGGATTTGGAATAGCAGGATCTGGCAATGCAATGGATGATCCAGGTCTGTACAGCTTTACTGGAAATAAATTTTTATTCTATCCTGTAATAGGTGAATATGCCCCTCAAAGTACCTATACCATCAACCGCTCTTACATTGGCGGCGGTACTTGGGAAAATGGCACAGGAACGGGAGGAAACAATGGTGTCAACATCACATTAAATGGCTTTCATCAAGCGTACGGAACCAATATTTCGAATGTAAATACCGACGTAAGTCGTAATGCCTTAATGGTAGGAAAAGCTGATGCAGGAGCACAATTGGTTGGAGAGCAGAACGAAATGATTGTTTTCGCTGATAAGCTAACTGATCAGGAATTAAATAAGGTAGAATCCTATCTTGCCATTAAATATGGACAAACCCTTAGCAAGGAACAAAACAGAAATTATTTGAGTTCTGCAGGTACTGTGGTTTGGGATGGATCCTCCAATAGTTACTACAATAATATATTGGGCATAGCAAGAGATAATACATCTGCTTTACACCAAAAACAATCCCGAAGTGTAAATGATGGCCAAAAGCTAATCATTGGTGCAGGAAATTCATTAGCCAATACCAATATCGCCAATATCAATTCCTTGACGGAAGGGCAATTCTTAATCACAGGAGACAATGGCCTTAAACAAACCCTAAACACTCCATTAGTGTATAGTGCAGGAGCGAATGGGGAAACCAACCATCGTTTTGAAGCCATCTGGAAGGTACAAAATAGTAATAATGTAGCAAGCGTGACGATTGCCTGGCCTAAAGAAATAAAAAATCTTTATCTGGTACAGTCTTCAAGCCCTGTTTTTGATGCAACATCTACATTCACTCCAATGATGACAGAAACAACTGTAAATGGCGTGATATACAGCACCGCCAATGTAACATTAGCGAATGGACAGTATTTCACTTTTGCAGGATACTTGTACGCTCCTGGAGGAGTTGCCGGATCAGATTTCTGGATCAGATCCGATGATGCAGGAAACATTGCAACGGCATGGAAAGACAATTCCATCAACGCCAATGATATTCCTGCAGTGGGTACATGGACCCTTTCTTCAGCAGATAAAGATCATAACTTCCATCCATACACCACAGGATATAGTGCTTCGAAATTATTTTACAATAATGCTTCAACATTGAATCCTACTAATGGAGAACTGCCTAATATATCTCATTCTATCTTCTCAGCAATAAGACCTATTACGGCAGGAACAGGGCGTATCACGGGAATTGATGATGATGCAACCTATGCTTCTGAGCCTGCGGCATCAATTGCCAATGGAAAGCCAAGACATTATGAATACTATAATGTTACTACCTCAACAGATTTTTCTACAGCTTTCAATATGGGTTCGTCTAATGTATTCTCAACGATAGCCAATAATTCCGTTGCGAATGGAGGAACATCCACTTTTTTGGGTGGAGAAAAAAGATTAGGACTGAATGGTGCTTATGAAATAACCACCTTTAACAATACCAATAAATTCCAAATTTATGGCCGTAACCTAAGGGTAGGCCAGGCAGGATGGGATGCTGCCGGAGCTTTTCCTGGAGACATCATGGAAGTAATTTGGTACAAGCGGGCCTTAACAGTCAATGAACAATCAAGAATCAACTCTTACCTTGCTGTAAAGAATGGAGTTACCATGGTGGAAAATTATCTTTCCACGGCTAGCAATGTGGTATGGGATATAGCTAATAATACAGGTTACAATAACAATGTCTTCGGTATTGCAAAAGATGAGGTCACTGTATTGAACCAAAAACAGTCAGCAAGTATCAATAACGGTCAAAAGCTTGTCATCTCAACAACAGGATTTGCCGATAATAATGCAGCCAACAATACTGATTTACCAAGCAATCAGCAATTCTTAATGGTTGGAGACAACAATTTGAAACAGGGACTAAAAATGCCTCTGGCCTATATCAATGGTACTAACGGAGAAACGAATTTCCGTTTCGAAGCGATTTGGAAAGCACAGAACACAGGAAATGTAGGACAAGTAACTGTTGCCTGGCCAAAGGGAATCAAAAACCTATATCTGGTACAATCTCCAGACGAAACATTCGAGACAACGGATAATTTCACCCCAATGACGACGGAAGTTTCTATAAATGGGATGATTTATAAAACAGTCAATGTAGCATTGAGCAATGGGCAGTTCTTCACTTTTGCAGGTTTTGGACTTGCACCCGGTGGAGTTGTGAATAATCTTTCCTACTGGTACCGAGCTGATAAAGATGCTGCGAACACAGGAGATGGAACAGATATTACGGCATGGACTGATCAGTTCTCAGGAACTACATCAGCACAATTGGGAACCAATGCCCTGCCAAAATTCAAGTTGGGTGCTGCCAGTTACTTTAACTTCAACCCAGGAGTCAACTTTACTGCAAATACTCAAACCATTGGAAATACATCAGTAAGAACCTTTGGCAACAATACCTATGATATCTTTATCCTGACAAAAGATGGACTATCAAACCCCGGTAGTAATGGAAGAATATTTAGCTCTTTATTGGATAATTCTAAATTAAGTGGCAGTATCAACTACTGGGATGGTTTTGGCGATATGTATGACAATAGAGCAGAAAGAGTGAGAGCCGATGAAGGGTATAGATATCTTGCTAATCCTGGAGGAACAAGATCAACAACAATTCCAAGCATTGTATATCACAATTTATTAAATACCAGTACTGGTAAAGGAATCAACGGAGGTGTTGTTTCCATGAGCGGAACACATACCCCCATAGACTTTCTAAACGGAGGACATACCTTCGGTTCTACGCAAATAGGCTCCAATGGAAGTGATAATGGAGGTTTTGTTGGAAATCTGGGAGAAACGATTGTTTATGGAGAAGGTAATCTTACAATTACAGAAAGAAGAAGAGTAGATTCGTATCTTGCCATCAAATACGGTATAACGCTGGGGCAAGTAAATACAAGCCACTATCTGAATACAGATGGAAATACAGTATGGAATGGAGCAGCCAATATTACGTTCAACAATAATATCTTTGGAATATCTCGTGATGATATTGAAATGTTAGAACAAAAGGTATCGAAAAGTGTCAATGCAGGAACGATTCTTACTATTGCCACAATCAATGATTTTGCTTCTCCGAACCAACTTGCAGCACGAATAGGATTTACGAATGATAAAACATACTTCCTGCTTGGAGACAACAATGTTACAGCAACACCACTTACTAACATCACAATTGCCGGAAATACACTGCAGAGAATCCAGAGAACGTGGTTATCTCAACGTTCAAATACTCCTGGAAGTCTATACTTCGAGGCAGACCTTTCAGCCTATGGAGTTACATTCTCAGCTGGGAACAACATTCAAATGATTGTAGCGGATGATGCAGCTTTCACAATAAATGTAAAAACAATCAACGGAATATTTACATCCAGCAGATGGATATTTATGAATGATTTCAACGCTGATAATAGCGTAAGATACATAACATTTGCTGAAGGAAAAACCTCCTGTTATAAACCGGGTGCTATTGCTACCACCGGCAATCCGGCATTACCTACAAAAGTAGGAATTACCGCTCTTGGAAGAGCTGGCGCCGGAAATACTGACAACTGGCCAATGGTAAGAAAAGGTGGCTGGCTGGTGTTGGAAGCAAAAACCAAAGGTTTTGTTCCAAACAGAGTGAAGTTCAACACATTCAACCAACCTGTAGCTGCTGATGGGATAACTCTTGTTATTACAACTCCTGTAGAGGGTATGATGGTGTATGATATGACCAACAAATGCATGAAGATGTACACTCTTAAGGAAGGTGACGCAACCATGACCTGGCACTGTATCTCCACACAAACTTGTCCTGATTAGAAAAGTACAGGTTCAATAACTGATAGAAACTTAGCTCCGGAAAGTATTGTACGGAACGGGGCTAAGACTATCAATTTTAGTCCATTAATTGCAGTTCACTGTGATGAATGATATAATAAAAACTAAGTAATCCCATGATACAATGAGCCATAAAACATTTTATATGCTTACAAGATTTTAGTCATGAAATTCCATCATGATAAAAAACTTGTACTAATAACATATCAACAATATTTTATTAGTATGGAATTTATAAAATCAATATCATCCAGTTATTGATTTATAACATAATAATGTCCTTCCCTCTCCTATTAAAACTAATACTGCTTATGACTACAAATTTTAGAAATATTCATATTGGAAAGTTCATTCATCTGCGCGTTAAGGAAAGCAAGATTGACTTAACCCGGATCTGCAACTTTATGAAATGTACAGAAGTTGAAATCAACGAAATGTACCTACAGGAAGACCTATCCACTAATATCTTACTGAGATGGAGCAAACTGCTTGAATATGATTTCTTCAGACTATATTCACAGCATTTGATCCTCTATGCCCCACCTTCTGCCTCAATCCGGGAATCCACTGTCTCAAAACTACCCCGCTTCAGGAAGAACATCTATACCCGGGAAATGATAGATTTTATTATGGAGCTCATAGAGAAGCAAGAAAAGACTAAGCGGCAAATTACCGATGAATACAGGATTCCTTATACCACTTTATGCAAGTGGGTAGCAAAAAATAATAAATAACATCATCAAATCAGAAATGGAAAAACAGAATCAACCAAATTATAAACTGATCTATTCAGACATCATTGAACGAAAATTCCCTCATAAGAAAGCAGAATGCGAAAAATTATTAGAAAAAAAAATGCTTTCTGCTATGGACATTCTGGAACTGAATAACAGAATTTTTGGCACCAAAAATCAAGATGCAAAAAAGATGAATCAAAAACTTCGCTCCTACAATAAAACAGATATAATACGTATTCTTGATTACCAGAAGAATCATAGAATGAACAATATTCAGGTAGCGGAGCACTTTGGATTGAGCAAAAACACGATGACCAAATGGCGAAGGATATTTCAATAGTATACAAAATATCAACTTCTTACGCATCCCCTATCATAAAACTCCTTAATTGGGCGTTGAGGCTTTCTGGATGGTCTTGAACCAGCTAAGATAAATATCCGGTCTTTCTTTTCAATGACAGATAATGGCGGATTTGAGCGGAATCGATCATAAATCCCATCCTTTAACGCCGGAAGTTTATGACCTCCAAGAACAATAATTGTCTGTTCGGGTTTGATAGTCTCAATTGTCATATGATTTTTTTTGTTTACAATTAAAGTATTTGAATCAAAAGGTTTTTGATAGGCATCATTTTACTACCCGTTAGAAACTCAATCGGAAAGGTTTGGAAAAGAAGGAAAATATAAAAGATCATCCTGATGCATATTCTTTTTATAAGTTACATTGAAGTTGGTAATAAACCAACTCCAATGTAAAAAATATGTATTTTGACAATCCGAAAAGTCCGAAAAATTAATAAAATCAACATGTCAGGAAGATTCGACATTGAATCATTAAATCTGAAATACCAAGTCTCATAAAATTAGATAGGTTTTATCTGACCTAATAAATTTCACGAGCGATATTGCCCGGGCATGAAGTACGCTTGGCCAATCAAGATTTAATACTTATGGTCTGCTAGAATAAATCTTTTTAGAATAGGATCAATATCCTGTTTGGCAACATAGACAAACTTCCCGACATTATATTTTGGTATATTGTGCAGAATGATGATACTCTGCAGAGTCTTTCAGCAAGTGAGTAATTTGCCAGGATTTCACCGATTGTATGACAGTATTTTAGGGATGGGCGTTTGTTATCCGATGCATTACTCTTTTCGTATCATTGTAATTGTAATCTATATAATCTAAAACAGCATCTATTTTCCGATACAAAACTTCAAAACACCTGATTACTAGTCGATTAAATAGAACAAGGAACAATTGAGGAACAAATTTCATCCAAATATCGATAAACATTGCAAAGAAACGAAAAGAGATGATTTCGTTCCAATCAAATAATACAAGAAAAAACAAATTATTTTATACCCATTTTTATTCTAAATTTACCTCAATCCTCACAGACGACATTCCGGTCAGCAATTAAATCAACCCCCAAATTTTCTTACTCATCATTTGGAATTTTACCCATTTAAACGGTATTGTTACTTGACTATGATGTGTGGGTTGAGTAAGAAAACTTTAAACGGTAATGAAAAAAACAATAAGGTTTTAACTTTATAGTCATAAAATTCACGCAATATGTAAGTATCAACCGGCATACATAAACGGCAGTAGCAAAACCAAATTTCTATTTTTCAACCTGTCGACACTTTAAATCAAGGAGTTAAGTCGCATTTCGAGTTTATATCACAGCAATTCACACTAATTTTTGAGTCAGAAGTTGATAAAATATCAGATAGACCTCGTGAATTATCTATGATCACCTGCAAAATTCGTTCGTTTAAATCGAAATCTGTTAGGTGTGATCAGAAACTGTGCAAGTTAATTCTAATTTGATAGAAGCGTTTTTCATAATCTTGTCGTTAATGCTAAAGTACATAATAGTATTTAAATGTGGTTATCAACCGCACTTTTTTGGAGCTCCACTCATGTTTAGGTAGATTGTTATTCAAAGTGATTCATAATACAAAAATCCATCACTAAGCCTGCTTAAAATTTGCAAGTATCAAGGAGAAATTATCTTTAGCCTCTTCGAGTAATCGTTTTTCAATGATATCCATTGCGTCAATATTTGATTTAGTACTATCCAAAATTTGTTGAATTTGGATACCATTCAAAATGTCACTAACTCCATCAGAACAAATTACAAATACATCTTGATCTTCAACCAGTTCTACCTTAAAATAGTCTAACTGTGACCTGTTTACTTCACCCTGAACTGATCGCGTCACAACATGTTTGTACTTAATGATCTGTTCGGGATTTACGATAGAACCTTTATCGATGACCTCATTCATAAGAGTATGTGAATAAGACTCTTTTTGAAGTATATTATTCTTGAAATGAAAAATTTTCACATCTCCGACCCAAAAACATAAAGCTTCTTTCGACGTGACAATTGCACCTCCAACAGTTGTTCCCAGTTTTATTCCTTCTTTTTCCTTGAATTGCCGTATTACGAGATTTGCTTTATTTATTGCTTTCTGAACATGATTCGGATCGATATAGGGTACGGATGATAGATAAGTAAGTATGTTTTCTGATACTAACCGTGCAGCTATTTCCCCCTGCTCATACCCCCCCATGCCGTCAGCCACAATGAAAAGAAAAGTGTTAGGATTAAGATTCTGAACCAAGACATAGTCTTGGTTTATTTTTCGTTTACCTTTATGCGTTAATATAATAGATTTCATTTTCCTCCTGTTGCCTGTATTGTTCCTCCCCCATGTTTAGTCACCCTAGGTCTTGTTGATATTTTGACAGGTTTAACAGAGATCGCTTTGTCTGTTGCTTTCGTAGCCCATAAAAAGCCTTCACCTGGCATCAATGAACTCATATCTGCCGGACCAAGGGTTGAAAGTTGTGTAATAGATTTCTGAATGTGTTTCAACCATTGAGGGCTGTTGAACTTATGTAACAACACAATAGAACTAAGCTCAATTATTTCATTTGGCAAGCTAGGAGGATCCTGACTAGCAATCATTATACTCACCCCTTTATGTCTCATTTCACGGATAGCAGTTACAATATTACCTGTTAGGTCTTTGTTATCCATATATTTATGAGCTTCATCAAACACGATAAATTTATTAAAATGACCCCCGTTCAGATTTTTTACAGCTGAAAACACGTTTAGCATGATTACAAATAATCCAAGAGCTTCGTCTTTTACTATAAATTCATCTCTTAGATCCACGATAATTAGCCTGCCTGGCTTGAGTGAATCTCTGAGAGTATAGCTATCATCGATATACTCTCTTGCGAAACTTAATTTTTGCCGAGCCAGCGCTTTTTGAGAGTTAGACAGCAATTCAGATGATTCAACACTTTCGACGATTCCATCAAGTGTAATATTTCTTCGGTGTTCTTTCATAATGGCTTTAAGTTGCTTTATGTAAGCAGAATCATTTCCGACCGCACCAAGTAAAAACATCCAATCCTGAACACTTAGCTCCTTAGAGTTAAACGCAATAGGCAAAACTTCAATGGAAGGATATTCCGATTGTCTTTCTTCGATTTTATCCCTAGGAGTTAGTATAATAACATCTTCTACATTATCTGGGTCAGCCCCATACCTCTCTTTTAACTTTATAAGCTCGGCACCTTGATCATTTGGATAAATCATAGAGGTAAACTCTGGCTCATAGTCCATACTTTCACTATAGTGAAAAATCACACCTGCAAGAGGGGCTGGAAGTTCATTTACATTATTGAATTGTTTTAATACCATCTCTGAAATGGTACCAATAGTGTAACTTTTACCGCCTCCCTGAACTCCAAATAAACTAATGGTATTTGTTTCACTTAAATCAATTGCTATTTTTTTACCATGCAGACTTTCTCCTAATATTCCAAACTGATTGCTAGGAGAGCCTTTTCCAATCAAAAGATCATAGACTGGTGTTGTGTGAACAATATTCTGGATAATCTCTTCACCAGATTCGATTTTGTCAATTATGCCCCCGCTACCCGACTGAAGAGTTAATTTAAGCTCTTCTTTCGATTCAACAGCAACTGATTTTTTCACAGCAGGAGATTTTATGTCAATAGGTTCTTCCCATTGGGATTTAGAAGTTGAATCATTTTTCACTACATCACTCTCAGGAAACTCTTTGGCCTTGAATTTCTGAATGAATGGTTTTAAAGCCCTGTTTGCACCAATCGCCGAACTTAATTCGGCATCAAAATCATTTTCTTCTAATCTTCTAGTATTAAGATCGGAATCTGGGTCAAGAATCTGTTCAACTAACTTTCCTCCAAAGATGAAAAATGTCAAATCATGATCTATAACTTCCTTATGGTGTTTTTTGGAAGCTGAAAAATTAAATATAAATCCAAGCTTGTTAAACTTTAGCTTAAATCCACCATCTAAATATTGCAGGAATTCTATGTAACTTTCATAAGCATTTTCATTTAAGTATTCATAACGGTGAGCCCTTTCTATGTAAAAGCTTAATAAAGACTTTAACTCCTTGTTCTTGATTTCTCTATCCAGCCTATCGAACGATAAATGGTATTCAGGATCATAGTGAGTTCTAAGAGCCGTAATTGTATTTTCAATTTGTTCTTTTATTTTTTCTTTTAGTTCATGGCTTTCTGCTTCACCAAGTGATTTCCTACATTTAATCTCAATAATGGATATATTAATTTCTTTTTTTTCAAGGTTAAAAGACACCAACAAATTATCTGCACGGCTTTTACTATCAATTGGTAAGTTTTCAAAAAGATTTTGATGTAAATCAATTGGAATCAAAAAAGCTTCTTCTAAAAATCCTTTCTTTTCAAGTATCCGTTTGGTAAAAGCAGATCCAATTACCTCAAAAGCCTTATTTTTTGATGAATTAAGCTGTAGGACTAGTGAGCTACTGACAGCCCTTAAATCTTCGAGTAATATTTTTATTTTCTTTTCGTCACTTGGTTCGTGAATATCTAAGTTGAATTCTTTGAAATGCGGACCAAGTAAGCCTAAAACTTCTGATGTGGGTCTTGTCGTTAAATATGATGTAACCCCGGTCACCTCTTCACCAGGAACATAATCTAGAAGAAATGGAATATTCCCATCTTTTGAGGGTTGATCAAATATCTGAGGGCCAAGATTTCTGTCAAAAGTCACCACCCAATCAGAGTAGTCGTGTAAATGAGTTAGTAATACTTTATCTTTATCATTTAGTCTTAACTGTGTTGAAGGTATGGAATCTGTATGTTTTGACGCTAATGCACCGCCTATAAATGATTGAATATTGTCAAATAGTTTAATACCTAATACGCCAGCACCAGAATCTGAAAGAGATAGGCTATTACCAACAATAAAACGATTCCATTTTATTTCAGTGCTATTTTCGTCGACCGTAACAGTTGATTCTGTCAAGAGTCCATTAAGATAAAAATTTCTATTATTTCTGTATGGTTTGATTAACTCTACTGTAATAGGAAATGGGCTTATTAAAAAGCTTAAATGCGATGTAAATCTAAAAGGATTTGTTAGATATTCTGATATGCTGTTGATTGAAAATCTAAGTTTTGGAAATAATCGGTTTTTCGACGGTTGCGAAAAAGCTTCCGCTTCTTCAGAAACATTAAACTCTGGATTTATTAGATTTGTAAGAGCTTCACCATGTTCGATAATTTTATCATCACCTTTAAATATTCTAACTTCATATTTAATTCCCTTAAAAGAATGCTCTTTTTCCAATTCAACAAATGCGTCAGCAAATACAGAGGTGTCCCCAGAATTTATGAGATTGATAATGAGCTTATCGGTGTAAGGGTGCTGCGAAAGATAATTTTTAATGTGACGAACTACCAATTTCTGGCTAATGTCCGTTTCAACATAATTATCCCTCGTGATATTAAACAACTGCCTGAAATAATGTTTCATTTGTCTTGAGACCGATGTCATTCCATTTTTCGATTCATCGGCTAATACATTCAGGTATAATCCCCAACCGTACGCTAATTCACCCGAATAATGATAACTTTTAAATGAGTTTGGTTCAACTAAAACTAAAGGGTTATTTTCAGGAGAAAGCTGTCCTTCAAATAGGTATTCAAGATTTTTCGTCCATGTGCCTCTATAACCATGGTAATTTTCTGTTTTCTGTTCCCAGTCGTTAAATACCTCCATCAACTGTAAAGACCAAGCTAGACGTAATGGATGCAATGGAGAAAGCAAAAGAGCCTCGGTACGCTGTCCATCAGGAAGCTTAGTTTTAATCCTGGCGATATCTAGTATTTGTAGTTCCGTTAGAAAATGTTGTATTTTACTCTTCTCTTCTGAGCTTATATTGTCATTGGAAACTTTTTCATTAAGACAAGTAGTCCAGTCAGTCAGTTGTTGAATATATTCTTTAATTTTTTCACGATAATTAAATATATCGGCCGTCTCAAAAACACCGTCCCCAGCCTCGTTTGACATCTGAATACTTGAAAAAATATCTTCTCTAAGTTTTAATATCGCAATAGGAATGACTCTTGTTAATTCACTTTCTACAAATTGTAGACTCTCATAGCCAACAGCAGAAGAGTTGCTTTTTAGTACACCTTTGACATACCCAAAGCTATTACCGTTTTTTAAAAATGCTATTTCAATTTCACGTAATTTTGAAGATAGATTAATCTGATAATTGTGTTTTTCTGAATAATTAATATGAAAAGTCGAGGTGTGCTTCCTTAAATCATTAAGCCAAATATTTGAATTTTCATTCGGAATAGGTTCATCTAATTCTTCCTCATATTTAAGTTTTTCAATTCTATATTTGAAATAAGCTTGTAATACGTTGTTTAATTTATCCTTTCGATGATCGTTGTTGCGTTCAACAGTTTCATCTACCACATAATCGAAATCTTCAGAATCACAAATTAGCTTATAAGGAAAATTGCTCTTGGCACTATTTTCATCCTGCAATTTAGCTTCCTCCCAAGCCTTTTGAATTTTAGGCTCTTTAAAATCATCGTCTCCATTTAAAACAGTTCCGTGATCATTTTCAGCTAATACCTTGAAAAAATAAGAGCCCTCTTCGATAATATTGGCGTTCAATTCTACGGTTGCTTCTCGGAAAGGACGGTTTGAAGCTGTATTTTTAAGTTGTCGTAAAACAGAAATTTCCTCACCCGCACCACCGTCAACCGACATTAATATGACTTTAAAATACTTTAGATCCGATATATCTTTGGGATTAGGATTAGTCCTAAATCGAATACGAACCTTCGAAATTTTATTTTCCTCTACATGAAGAACTTTTTTACCCTCCTCAATCTTAAAATCGGTTGATTTGATTTCTTCAGTAAAAAGTTTGATATGCGTAAAATCTAAATCCGGAATCTTCCAATTAGAAAAATTTAATTGTGGGTATTTTTCAGAGATAAGTCTGCAAATTTCTTCTGCATTTCTTGCCTCTTTTTCGGCCTTAATAAAATTTACAACTTCCTTTTGCAATGTATTAGGCTCTAATGGAAGCTCAGAAATCCTTTCGTATAGAGGTTTACTAAATGAGCTTAATAGTGTCGTACTTAAAATATTGAAATTTAATCTAGACCTGATCTTTTCTGTTTCCTGAACCAAAATTGAGTCTGGTATTAAATTCAATAAATATAAATTGTCTCCAATGGCTTTATTTGAATAGCCATCTTCTTCTAAGGCTAGCAAATATTTAATAACATTTACAATGCTTACATCGTAAGCTTTCAGGTAATTTAATACTTCATTTCTAATGATATGAGCCCATCTATCAGGTATTTTATCTAATAAGTCGTTCTTAAGATTAGCCTCTATACCTTCTAAAGAAATTTCCTTGAAAGTAGCATTACCATATGAATCTTCAGCAGCAGTTCTGCTGTTAGAAGGTATCAGCACCAACAATGGTGCATCTTGTTTATTTCTTAATTCAATTAATTTAGTTGCCGAGATAAATTTTCTATCATCATTCCTTTCTTCTGAAACTATAAAAGTATCAATGTTTGGATATTGAACATGAATCACATTCCATAAAAAATCAAGTTCGTTAAGCCCCAAACCAGTTATTTTCATACAGTGCCCAGCAATAGTCTTACTGAGATCTCCCTTATGAAGTTCAAGGATGAGATCAATTATTCTTCTATAATATGTATTAGGCGTTTTCAAAATTTCCATTTTACTGAGCGTTTAGTTCATAACGAGGTCTTATTCTTTGAAGAATGTAAGCGTCACTTAAATCATTATAAAAACCTATTTGACGAAGTTTTCTTTTAAAAGCATCAACATTTTCTTTGAATGCTAAATGGGTTTGTAAATCCGCATCTGCAAACCGATCTTCATTCAGTCCATTTATCACCAATCCGTATCTATCTCTGATACTCTGAATAAGTTCTTCGATTGATAGCGTTCGCGTGTTGAACTGGTTATCTTTTGATTCCAATACAAGTATTTGAACTAATGTTTCTAGAAGCCGTGTACCTAAAACAAAACGCCTTGGGTGTTTGCGACTTCTACCTTGAGCCATAAACCCACGCTCATTATTTTTTTGAGAAAGGTTATCAATTAATTGGATATGATAACGATATTGGTATGTTCCCCTTGCTTTAAGAATCGTTTCTATATATCGATCAAAGTACGTATCCTCATACCGCACCATATCTTCTATCATTAGTTTGTCTTCTTCTTCCAGTGAGTTATAGAGATTGTCCCATTGTGTTTCAAAGTAAATTTCGAAATCTGATGGCTTATCTTTTAATACCTGGAGTGCTTTTTCTATGTTTTCTGAATTGTTTTTATCCAACTTTAACCTTCGCAATGTCGCATTGACTTGGAAAGTAGCTTTTACATAGTCGTACACTTTATTTATTAAACTTTCAGCATCATTAGCTGCTATTTTAGCCGCTTTGCTTTCGTGATTATCAGTTGCATCCAATACAATATTCCAGTCATCATTTATATCCGAAGTACCACTTTCTATCATTTTTGGTAGAAGGTGAATTAATTTTTGGATGTAAATAGAAAGATGAAAGGATGTTATTGTTTTCAGGTAGTCTATCAATACATTTCTTGGAATTAGTCTTTTGTAAACTAAAAGTCTTCTAACATCGTCGCAAAATAATTCGGCTTGTTTTTGCAGTATCGGATAGATTTGGTTAAGGTTAGAACTACTTTCCAAAAATCCCGGTTTTACATTTTTGATAATGTGTAGTAGCCCCAAACTATCCACGTCCAATCCGTTGTTGGCATTGATTTTATTAGTAGTTTGGTCCCACCCCTCCATTAAAAAGTCTTTCAAATCTTCTTTTACAGTTGGATTGGCAGAAAGCATTAGGTATACCTGATCTGCAGTATTATAATCTCTTGTATTAGCTGCATTTCTAACTCTGTAGCACTCAAGATGTATTGGTCTAAGCGAAGAAACTTTCTCTTTATCGATATTTCCCCTGTAAACCATATTTACCAAGTTACTCCTCATCCATAGCTCTGCTGCTTCTGGATTATCTTTAAATCCTAAAATTGAGCCATCCTCTTCAAGTTTGGTGAATACTTTTTTCAACGTGTGAATTTCAATAAATGCATTCTCTGCAGAACGAGCTCTCTGTTTTGGCCTGTTTCCATTATGCTTAAGGAGCATAAACAAATTAACCATTGTATTATCAATATTTATTGCCTTCGCATCAACTGTAAAAATCAGTTCATTTCTAAATAAACTTTCCTCTTTGTTTAATTTAATTGCCATAATTATATAACCATTGGTTGTAAATGCAGACGACTCTGTTCGTCCCTACTGATTCTGAAAAAAGCGATGTTATCTTTCGTCACAACAACTTCATTATAGTTAAGATTCTCTAACAGGTTCTTGAATATAATTAGTTCTACAAACTTCCCTCTTAGATCATTAAGCGAAGGACTAAAGCCCTGCTGAATGAAATGAAGCATTTCATATAAATCCAGGGATATGGTCAATTTAATATGCTTCTGTGTTTTGTGCCTGAAAGTCAAACTATCTGGTTCGTATTCAAGATACTGAACTAAATGACCAGTTCTATTCACAAACAATTCAAAATCATCCAAGTTAAATAACCGAAATGATTTACTAAATGGATCATTAATCTCAGTTGAGGATAAAATCAAGTACTCCCTATCAATTGCAGCATTATCACACCCTTCATTTAATGATATCGCTCTTGAAATACTAGTTTTTGTATCATTATTTATATCACCGTCACTAAGTACTCTGACAAATTTGAAGACAGAGTGATAAGGCAACCGCAAAAGATATGAAGGTAACTGGTTATAACCCTCATTAGGATCTTTCACTTGAGTGTATGAAACGCTTATTAAGCCTGCTTTACCTTCAAAATATTGATGTCTTACAAAATTTTTCTGGATAGACTTAATTCTTAGTACTTCAATATCGTCTTGTTCATAAGTTGGTTTTAATCTCTCAACTGCATTAAACGCATCTAGTAGATTAATCTCTCTCTCAGCAAATTCTAAATAGGACTTGCTCTGGTGTATACCAAAAAACAAATCACGGTCTAAATCCGGAATTGCTACCTCACCAATATCAGTTTCACGTAGCAATTTGATTAGTCGGTCTTGATTTCCTAAATCATCACACATCGGATTAGTAATGTTAAAGTAATAATTTTGCCAAAAAATTTCAGGAGAGTCACTGTTCACATTATATAATCCTTCGACATCTGCACAATCATAATCACGAGTCAAGGTGTAAGCAATAAAAGAACGTAAATCACGCATGGTAACATGCAATTCTCGCTTAAGAGTCGCAGTTCTCAACAGCCACTCCATACGAGTTATAATCTCATCGCCAGTGGCAGAATCATTAAACGACTCAACATTGTATTTTATAAAGCATTTGTTTGCCAAAGAGCAACCATCACATTGTTTCCAAAGTTCTTTTTTTGTAAGTGCTTTTATTTGCTGTCTGAATAAACTAGGTTCATTAAGATTCTTCGCAACAATTGACCTCAAATTCAGGTTAATAATCATCAAACCATCAGGAAGTTCATGATGACCTTCATTATAAAAGTAATTCTCAATGTTATCATGTAATTGATTGTGTTTTGATGTTGTTTTTAGAAACTCAACTAGTCTCCCTTCATTGATGGCAATAATTCTCCCTTCTGCAGCATCATTATAATTACTTAAATTTTCGAATGGCAGAAAAAAATTTTCAAGCACATCATGATTAACTTTTTCATCCTCGTCTTGTGAACCATCATAGTTACTTTCAAAGAGGATTCCATTAATTCTAAACTTAGCCCCATTTTTATGATCAAAACGTGTGATATTAGTGATATTTTTATCTTCCTCGATCTTTCTAATAAATGCAGTTTTACCATCACCCGCATTACCTGTTATAATCAGCAACTTAAACTGCCCATCCAAAACCGCTGGAATAAGGTGATTATCCAATTTGGTTGGTGTATAGGTAATTTGATCAAAATTACTTGTATTAAAATTTGCCCTTGTTCCGGAATTACCGTGTTTAGATTGACTGAACAAAGAGTTGATATATTTAACAAAGTCTTCTTGTTTGGCAAATTCAACTTGTATGCTGGATTGCTCTTTCTTACTCTCTAATATTCCGTCTTCACCAAATACAAGAAGGGCATCTAGCATTTCTTTCGCTGTTGTAAATCTACCTTCAGACCTAGGATTTATTGCTCTTAAAATGTAATTAGCAAAATCATCAGATAACCGTTCTTCAATCTGTTTTGGATTGATTGGCTCTTTACTCAAGATCGGCAACTTCCCTGGTGACCAGGGATATTGCTTACATAACAATTCATAAAGCGTAATGCCCAATGCGAAAGTATCAGCAGAAGTATTCCATTTTATTTTCGTTCCATCAATTATTAAATCTGGTGCTAGATAAGGATTGGTGCCGACAAAATCGTTATTGTCGTCTGCAAATGACGCAACATTAAAGTCAATTAGAACAAATCTTTGCTCATTATCCCATACGATATTCTGTGGTTTCACGTCTCTATGTAAAATTGGTTTATCAAGAGATTGCATGGCCACCAATGCGCTTAGTATATCTTTAGCCACCTGGAAAACTCTCTTAATAGATAATCGTGCGTCTGTACGAGTATAGATACTTAAGTTTTCTCCTTCAAGATATTCCATGATAGTATAAAACTGTCCATCTATGGATTTCCCATTCCCAACGAATTTAACAATATTAGGATGGTCCAATTTTTTTAAGGCCTTATATTCATCAATTACTGATTGTGCATTAACACTTTCGTGAAAAAGTTTAAGTGTAAAGGATTCTCCTTGCAATTGTTGGAGTACCTTGAATACTCGTGAGTAACCCCCTTTCCCTAATATCTTCTGAATCAGATAAACTCGCTCAAAGGAATCCCCTTCTTTTATGTCATATGTATCAATTGCTGGAGCAGCCATTTGCACAATCTTAGTTTCAGGAGCAGAAGATGGATTTCCTTTCAAGGCTTTATTAAAGAATTCTTCCAACTCCTCTATACTATCATAACGGAGACTTTCGTCTACCAATATCGTGTTATTACACAACTCATCTAACCATTTTGGCAGGGCACTATTAATCTTTGAGGGTAACCTATCTTCAGGCAGTTTTCCTGATAGGTTATTTAATTCGAACGGAGTCTTAACAGGCTCAAGCCCAGTAAATAGCCAGTAGATTAATACTCCTAGCGAGTAAATATCAGAAGCTCTTGAAGCATCACCAATGGTGAGTTCTAGGGGATGATATGCAGTAGCATTGCTTTCACTAATAGTAGGCATAACGGTATAACCTTGCCTTGACTCATCAGAGAAATAAGATTTTCCGAAATTTCCCAAGTAAGCATAGCCGCCGGTCATGAATATATTTTCCGGGTTGACATCTCTATGAAATACGTTTTCTTTATGTGCTTCTTTCAGCGCAGCCATAATATTTCGGATGATATCTATCTTTTCCTGGAACGTAAATGTTTTGGAACGCATTTCTGCTTTTAGTGAATTTTCATCTAAATAGTCAGATATTTCATAGAAAAGATGATTTTCTTCATCTATTCGAAATTCAACATTAAGAATGAATGGCTTAGCTTTTATTCTATTAAGCGCCCTATACTGATTGTTTATTTGATTTTCCCTTGCTAATAATTCCTCCTCACTTAATCCACTGACTTGCAATGCATATTCTTTTACTCTCTTCTGAATTGATGATGTGACACCTTTGGGCTTCACGAGATATTCAGCGTAGTTATTCTCTTGATGCAATAGCTCTATGATTTCATAACCTTCAACTTCGCGCTTTTCATTAGGTGCTTTCTGGCTCTGTTCACCGGTTAAGAACTGAACCAAATTAGCTTGAATCTCCGCGATGTCACCCTTTAGTTGTCCAATTTGATAAGGATCTTTTAAATAAGCGATCAGTTTCTCGTTGAGCTGAAAAGTAAGTTTTCCAGCTTCCTTCCACAATGACGGTTCATAAGTATTAGGAAAAGATAAAGTCACCATATTTTGAACCCAAACTTTACCCCAAGAAAAATTATGCTCTTGTAGTTTTGAAGCAAGAATTGCGGTTTTCTGCCTCCCGGTTTTCAAGGGGTTATTTCGCTGTTTATCATTTACATACCAATAATTATCATCCCCTTCGATCCGGCCTTTCCAGTCTTTGTTTTCAATATTATAAATTGCATGGGGTGCCACAACAATAATGTCATACTCCCAATATTGAGTTCGATTATTACGAGGATTTGTAGACGCAATTTCGACGTTTGGAATTAAATGAAAGGAGTCTGGAAGGTTTACCTCCAGAAAGTCAAGTAAACGCTTTTCTCCAGCATTTACAACCGAATCAAAATAGGGAGGTTTAATTATTTTTGCCATGATTCAATTTCTTTTTCAACAAGATTTATTGCTTGATTTTCCATTAAAATAGCTTGATTTAAATCATAGATATGTTGAGTAATCTTCTCTTCAATGAAGAGAATTTCCTCCGGATCTAATATTGGAACTTTTATATCTGCGATGTAGTCTTCATTTAGGTGTTGAATTACCGAGCCATATGAGCCAGATAACAAGGAACTTTTCCCCAATTCTGACTTTAGAAATGCATAAATATATTCTCTCGATAATTCGGATTCTTGTTTGATTACTATCCGTATAGCGTCTTCCGAAACTGCGTAGCCGGAAAAACACGGGAGTGTGTATACAGTATCTCCCAAAGTTCCACTTCGCGTTGTAAGAAGCCATCCTTCTTCAACTATAAATCCTTCAGAGCCTTTTTTACCTATGAATTTCTCTGTTTTTGTTGGATTAGCTTTCTGCATGGTAGAAGTTGATAAAAATGGGATACCTAAATCAACATAGTTCCTTTTTGAGCGTGGTCCAATAAAAATACCGCTGGTTTGGCTTCTAATGGTTTTGAAAGTTAGTCCCACTTTGCTCAAAGAATCTTTTACCTTTTTACCGACTATTGCATAAGAAGAATCGAATCTTTTATATCCACTCGAAATACTTTTGATTGAAATGTTTTGGCAGGCTGACGATCCATATTTATGACCAATTTGAAGTCCTTCAAATAACTCAATGGCTTCTCTCAGCATTCTATTTGCACCAACACGAAGACTCGTTGATTCTAAGATTAAAGTGTCAATTTCTTGCTGCTTTATTTTTTTTAATATAGGGATTGGCAGATCTTCAATATGATGAGGTTCAATGTGCTTGATTACACCACCATAACTGGATTGTGTCAATAGTCCATACCCATATTTAGAGGCAAGATAAGCGTATAGATATCCCTTTAAAACATTTCTTTCGTTTGGAATTGCTCTTATTAGATCGTGAGTACCAACTTTCCCTTCAAATTCTTCATTTGTAAAAACGCAATTACCCAGAGTTCCTGAACAAGAAATTAGTATCCAATCTTTCTGAATTCGTAAATTGTCAGCCTGACTTGTATATTTTTTTGAGATATACTTGCCGTTATTAATATCAGCATTAACCATATCGGAACCTGTCAGGTACGGCCAACCGTATTCTAACCCTTCTACGAATAATCTTTTGAAGATATTTCCTGAGAAAATTCTTGAACACTCTATTGACAATGATGTCAAATTATATGGTGATTTTGCAAGTTTCAATTTAGTTAATGGACCATCACTTAAATGATAGGAAGCATCTAATCTTAAATCGGATTCAGCGAAGCCAATATTCTTTATTTTTATGGCTTTCATAATAAATCGTTATTTAAAAATTTATAATATTCATCTCTGATTTTAGGTAGGTCATCATCCAGATGCTTTAATTTTTCCTTTCTAATTTTAACTTCTTTAACGGAATTTTTTTTATTAACTACATATTGAGTTTCAGTGTCAAATAACAATTCTGCACCTTCTTCATCTCTCAAATAAATAGGATTACCTCTTCTATCTTTGCCTAATTTTTCCGCGATAGCCATGAACACATCATAATCCTCGCCGCTCTCTTGAGCTAACTGGCGATCCAATTCGGTCTTTTTTTGCAAGAATAGTAATGAAGCTTGGACACCAACTTGAGGTAAAAATGCTTCTACAGCTAAATCTACTGACGCGAGTATTTTAAATTTATCAAGTATCCATACTCTGACTGGCAACGTGTTTGGATTTCCTAAAATACCATCTGGAAGAACTATAGCCATTTTCCCTCCAGGTTTTAAGAAGTTATAACACGCTTCGATAAATAACACCTCTGGAGCATCACTATACGCACCTAGCTTATAATTAAGTGTACCATCTTCTTTATATATAGTTCCTCTCTCTACCTTGACTTTTGCTCCAAACGGCGGATTAGTGAAGATCATATCGAATTTTTCTCGAGCATCTGTGCCATAGGCATTTTCCAGATCTTTCATCATTAATAGGCTTTGGTTAATTGCACTATTAATTTTAGCAATTTCATCTGGATGCTCCCAATTAGGGTATTCCAAGGAGTTTACATGGAAAATGTTAGCATGTCCATCACCTGCCATTACCATATTCATTCTAGCTGCTTTTTTTAAGTCGGGGTCAAAATCAAATCCAAAGATGCTATTTTCAGCATATTGACGTACGCGGTCATTTACATCAAATGAATTAAACTTTTCAGTTAATAATGGGCCATCAAGATCAGGGTATAGTTCTTTGGCAATCTGTTTACGAACATGATCTAAAACCATAACCAAGAAGCCGCCAGAACCGCATGCAGGATCTAAAACACGATCGGCCTCACTTGGATTCAACATTTCAACCATTGTTTTTACTATGTTTCGAGGCGTAAAAAATTGACCCGCTTCTTGCTTCAGTGTGTTACTTACAATTGTTTCATATGCTGTTCCTTTTACGTCAATAGAAGCATCAAGAAAAGAATATTTTGCTAGATCGCTGGCGATAAAAGCAATTCCCTTATCTCTTAGTTCAATTTCTTCGCTTCCAGAAAATACTTCCGAAAAAATTTTATCTTCTTTCAGTTCCTTAAAAAGACTTTTGATGCGGTCGGATACCTTTTTACACCCCTCTGCTGTATTCTTTTCCTTGACGCCAACCCAAAACTTTCTGCGATAGCTATCTTCTGAGGGGATAAATTTCCTCTTTTCATCATAAAGCTTACAGAATATCAGATATAGTAACTGCCAAAAAGCATCTTTTTTTCTTCCCTCATTTCCATAGATATAGTCGTGGGAACGTTTAAATACTTTAATTAGCGAGTCGTTAGCTGGTTTTCTACTACTAGAGCGATCTGCCCGATCAAGATCTTCTAATGTTTCTCCTTCGCCAGGGAAGTCAGATAGATCTGTAAATTCATAGTCAAAATTCATAGTATCATCTTCTTTCTGTAAGAAGTGATAACTTGACCCGTTGGCCCATAAACCAAACTCACAGTTTTCGACCGCGCCCATAGCATTTTCTAATGTTGCTGCCAGACCTTTCGTTTTGTCGGTATCTTTTACCTTATCGTCTTGCACAATGCATATACGGATAATATGTTCTTGATCATGAGACTTTCCTTGCTCAAACACAACGAGCTCAATTTTTTGCTTTTTCTGCTTATTATTATCTGGATCGGTATATTCAATCTTAAAATCACGCTCCATATCTGCTAAATCAAAACCATATTCCTCATTAAGCATGAGCGCAACTGATTGTATATTAATTTCTTGCGCTTTAACTTTTTTAATATCTCCTGTGATAACACAGACCAATTGGTTGTCCTCCAGTGATATATCTTCTTGCTCATTTATTTCTGCAGCCATGTTATTTTTCAATTTTTTATTTTTTTATTAAAATGAATAGACTATAGATTATTTCTTCAAACCGGATTTCCAATATTCGATCAATAATCTCGCATTCATGTACTTTATTACTTTGATTCTTTATTATTTGGTAACAACTCATTTTCAAAGATTATTTTTGCTATTTCTATATTACGTTCAAAACCGCTACTGATTAAATCTGCATAAACAACAAGTGGAGGTGCTGATATGGTTTCATTGTTAAATTTCCAAAAAAACTCACGTATTTCTACATTTCCATTTGGATCCGCTGACAATCCAAATTTTTGAGACAATGTTCCCACTTCTTCATTACTATATAGCATAAAATTTTCTGGATAGAAATCATTTACTAAAGTTGACACCGCAGATTCTCCTCCCCAAACGACATTGTCTTTATCAGCTAAATTTTTCACTGTTTTAAAATCAACATATTCCGAAAATTTCATTCGCTTTCTTAAAATTCGTGGCTTCAAGACGTCATTATAAGCGATTACCCACCTTTCGATTAAGTCTTTTTTGTTTTTAATTGTTCTTTTTTGTTTTGTCCGTAAGATGAAGTTTAAATCTTCTAATTCAGTGAAAATGTTACTGACCGATCCTATCGATATATCAGTTTTTTCAGATAATTCGCGATAAGAACATTCTAAACTTTCTGGCTTCGAAAGCAATAATAACATCAATTTTAGACCCGCTTCTTGAAACGCTCTAGAATGGTCTTTATCATATTTATCGCCTTTTTGTCCTTCAATGAAGATAAAAATTCCATCTTTTTTTATAAAGGCGTTACCGGATGCATCTAAGTAATTTAAATTATTATCCTTCAATAAATAGGCTGAACTTTTTGAAATATACTTTGCTACAAGCAGAATAGTTGCTTTTTCATTATTTGTCTTATTTACAAACGGTGTTAGGACCATTCCAATATTAGAATCTCTTATAGCTGATTTGGCTATAATATTTAGCCTCTCTTCTTTAATAGTAAGTGTTGCATCATATTCCTTACGTTTACTATCTATCTCAATATGTGTCTGAGTTAGACTCTCCAGTTTAGATACTGCATCATAAATAAAATCATTATTCCTATTCATGTTCATTATATTTGAGTGTTCAGTGACAATGAACACTCAAATATAATGAACACCTCTTGACTGGGCAAATATTTTAACTATTATTTGTAAACAACATTTTCAACTCCTGAAGTATTCCATGCAAATGTAATGTTAAGTTAATGGTATCAACGTTTATGACCAAAAACTGGTATAATTTCATTTACTAAAAAGCTCTTCTATCTTTGGCTTATAAGAAAAATAGATGGTTACGGGAATATCGCACTCTTTCAAATAATCTGTCATTATTTTCAGTGATACTTCAGGCGGTATTCCTCCATTAGAAGCACCTAATAGGGGGAAGGCAATTGATTCTATACCTCTGGTCCTATAAGTCTCCATAAATTTATCTAGCCCCTTTTCAAGATAGTACGCTGTACTCGGCTGACGCCAATCATATTTTGTTGGAAAGTTCAAAACCCATCTATGCTGTCCCTTATAGAGCCATAGCTTACCAATGTCCAGTAACCTGTCATTACATAATTGCTGATATTTTTTAAACATTTCAGGATATCTTTTCTTGAACTCCAGAGCAAGACCTTTCCCCATCACACCTACACAATTTACTGTATTCACGAGGGTTTGTGCATTGCTTTCAAAAATATTTCCAGATTCTATTATTTCCATTGATTACAACATGAGCTTTAATGTTTCTAAAAACTCTACAAATTTTTGTTCATACTCTTCATTGAAAGAGAGTCGTTGACCTCCACTTAACATAGCCAGTGAGCCATCCTCATCCAGTAAAAATAGCCTTTTTTGAAGTGACGGATAGCCCGCAGCATCACATTGGTAATAAATTGTTAGTGATTCAATAAAATCTTCCCCCGAGATTTCAAGCTGGTCTTTCATCTTGTAACCTTCAGTAACAGCCTCTCCTAGAGTGAAATTTTCACTGGTATTTAGAAATTGACCTATCGGATCAGCGTCAATAATCGTTTTCATAACTGATAAGGACTCATCACTATAAGGCAAGATATCGCGTTGTCGCTTTATGATTTCAAGAGTTTTGATATGTTGCTGCTTTCTATCACCCTCAGAAACAGCTGCCGGCTTGCCTATATCGTGCAAGGCAAGGCATAAAAGGTATTCTTTTTCTGTCGCAAATAATTTCTGCTTTCCTGCGAAATACCGTAGATAGATTGAAATGACTGCCCTTGTGTGGTCCTCCAGTGTTAAGTTATCGGGTCCTCCAACAGGCTGACCAAACCAATAAAAAAATTCCGGGTGGAATTTTAGCGCAATGAATAGTCCGTCAATGTCATTATCAGAAGAACTAATCCACTGTTCAAGTGCCACTTTTACAAACGAAATGTCAAAACTGTAATCAGAAGTATTCGTATGAATTAACCACGATCTTCCTTTGTAAAAGTAATATATTTTGTACATAGTCTGTTGCAAATCACTTTGAATAGCAACATCCTTGTTAGCGAAAGTAGTAATCCAATTATTCTTATTAAACTGCCCGTTTACAAAACCCGTAATTGCTTCCCACTCGCCTAAAGCTGAATGCTGCAGGATAAAAGAGCCATTGTGTGGGTGCGTTAAGGATGCCTTTAAACTCTGACTGGTTTTATCGAGCTGTACCCTAGGATTTTCTTGGTTGTAAAAAGCGGAATCAATCCGGATTTTAGGATCATAAACATCAGCCAAATCACCAAGCATTGCCAAAAGGCTCTCTTTTGCATAAGCATCTTGTACTACTAGGCTAAAATTTGTCCCTTCTAGGTTAAGTTCATCCTTCACTAAAAACTCTTGATGGGCTGCAATCCGAAATCTATCCCAACCGACTTCCGGTATTGTTTTATAAACTCCGTCAAAGTCAAACTTCGCAATGGTGCCTACATCTTTGCCAAATTCAACCTGTGGAGAGGCCATTGAGCCAATACTTACATTCCAATTATCCTGTTCCATAGCCTCTTCGAGAGGAATAACAAAAAATACAGGAACCGGGCATATGGGATCTCCGCTAATTTTTCTGATCGATTCCTGCCCCCTGCCAAGATTCTCTATATAGTATTGAGTTGGTGTCTTTGGACGGAAATAAAAACGAGCAAATACTTTCCTTTCAGCATCAGTCTGGGCAATAATACCTGAGCCTGCACTGTCCGAGAAAACGGCATCACGCCTACTTTTTATCGCCCCTTCACGAATAATAGATACTGCATTTTCAATATGACTAAAATGATAGATCATAAGATTCTCACCAGGTTTCTGTTGTTGAAGACCGGCTATCATCAGCTTTGATGGATCACTAGGATAAGCCTCTACAAGGGATTTATTACGAGCTAGTGATTCTCTCCAATGTCGCTCATAATCAGTTTTTGGCTTAGGGGTGAAATCATGATCTAATCCTGACGATGTTGCACCCTCTTGGGTTGTGGCATCATCTTCTTCATCCTCCACAATTTCCTCATCTTCAGGTATGGGAGGCAATTCAATTTCAAGCTCAATAAAATATTCCTTAATTTCTTGTATGGTTGAATTTAGAAGGAAGGAAATTTCATTCCTATACTTTTTTGCAGGGAAGATCTCACAAAGTTTATCAGGGAGTAAAAACATTACTTTCGATAAACGCCATGGCTTTGATACATACAGAGTACCATCGTGAAAATGAAGAGGAACTTTTCTATCCCAATCGTCACCATAGATAATATGGAGCTCTTTTGCCTCCTTAATATTCAGGTTTTCAAACTTAGAGTCCAGGTCATAGAGCATTTCCTCATAACCACTCTGCCTTTCTGATTCCATCCACTTTGCCCAATATGGGATAACTTCTCTGAGCTTATCTTTCAAAGTAGAGCCTTCAAGGTCAGCAGATGCTTTAAGCTTGAACTCATTTTGCCTTAGCACAGAAATATTAAAAAGCCCTAATAGGTTTTCAATATTTAGATGTCCTCTTGCATCGCCATCTAAATGGATAAATTGATATGCTCCTCCAAATATTTTGTAGTCTCCATCAGCATAATATTTTAACTCAGAGGCTCGCACGTAAGCTCCATCTGTTGTTAACAGACTAGCATCATGCGCCCAAGTAGTAACATTAGCAATTGTTTCATCATTCCAAAGAGAATAGTGATCAAGCAAGTATCTATAAATTCTATTGATACTGGTCTTGTTACTGGTGGATGGATCTTGTGCGATCCTAGTCAATAATAATAAATAATCGCTAAGCTCCAGATGCGGCTTAAACCCAAAAAATGCACGCCAATCTGCACTAAGATCGGGGCCATTAAATACGGGCAAATAAGTACTACAAAGCTTAACCGTTTCAGCTTCATTGAGGAATATCTGACCTGCACTTAGGCATGTCCCCATTTTTGTAGGAAGGCATTCGATCGCTGAAACATACCATTTCATATAATTCCCTATTTCACTACCATTGGTCCAACTCGATTTATTATCTCTACCATAGTAACCAGTGGCGGGCTTTGACAGGGAAGCAGGCATTGTATTGCCAATGACGTCTTGCCAGAAAACCGTGGAAAATTCAAAACTCGTTAACGTATATTTAAGAAGGCTCAGAGTGGAGAGGTTTTTGATGTTCTTTACCCAATATGAATTAATCCAGGTGTATTTATGCTCGGGTCGAGTAATAAAAGTTTCTTCAACACCATATGAAAGTAAAGTTGCGTTGTCAAGTCGCTTTTCATAAGTAATAATATCAATACCTTCATTGGTACCAAGCTCAAGAAAAAACGCTTTCCATTTAGTTACTGAAGTGCTATCAATAATGTAGGTATCACTTATGTAAATATCTTCCTCAAGCACAGACTGAAGTCCAAGACGTGGCCGGTAAACTGTGGATAAAAACCCCTCTTTAGCAGGTATTAGCTTACCTTGCATAGTCATAATCTGCAAATCCTTGAGTTGCCCTAAAATAATACTGTTAACATCACCTTTAACGTACAGATTGAAAATCTTGCGGATTGTATCCACCGCATTTTCAAGGGTAATATATGTTGAAGCCTTTGGTATAATGGTTTTTTCTAGAAATGTAAGATCCGATTTTTCTACCACACCTAATTTTTCTAACCATGCCTTAATTTCAGAGGCAGCATCCAACCACTCTTGTAAGCCTGGATGGATAAAAGATAGTTCACTTGCCTGATCATAAGTATCGCCCTGAGCTGGAAAGAATACATCTTTTGGTGACCTTAGTTCGTTCTTATGATTAAGGATAAACGGCCATGCCTTTAAAACCTCTTCGGTAACCTCATTAATTCTTTCATTATCTGCAACTGCTTTTAAATGATTGATAAGCTGCTTGTTTTTCTCCAGCGTATGCGCTGCAATAAAATGAGCGGCAGCTAATACATAGGGAACTTCCGGCCATCCAAATGTCGCTACTCCCGCCCTTTTTAACTTGGCCCTGTGCCCAATTTCTTTTACAAAAGGAGCAATATTAATATTTGGACGGACACCATTACCCATCGTAGATGTTCTGATAAACTGGGCTTCAAAAAAGGAAGTTCGCGAAAGCTGCGTAAAATCAATAATTGCTTCGTTTGTTTTTAACAGTGTATCCGTGCTATTGATGACGAAAGCAACGTTTTTAAGGGCAATATCCAAGCTTTCATTATAAAACTTTGCCAGTTTGTCTGTGAGCAGTAGTCTTCCTGGAAGGAGATCATATGCATCATACTGTTTATCGCCTACTAGCTGAGCAATCCACTTAACCAGTTCTAAGGGAATACTTGAAAATAACCATTCATTAAAGGGAGAATCCTGATGCAGGGTTTCCCTGTTGGCTACTGTATAAAAGGCTGCATTCACAAGAACTGGAATGTTATGTCCTTTTTCTTCCGTTGGTAAATAAGCATAAAGCAGCCTCTCAGTAGCTTCCAACATCGTTAACTTACCCTCAATTACCTTAGCAGCAAAAGTAATATCAACATGGCTGGTCAATTTTAGCTTTTCCGGTACATCCTTGTCTTCAGCTAATTTTCTTTTAGTATCATCTGGAACATCCAACGTTACCGAGTGTTTCAGCCACATTGACTTTTCTTCGCCATTAACTATTAATGAAGTTCGTCCTTCGTCAGTTTCAATTATTTCAATGTATGTGATGGTATCGGTTTCTATCGACAATGCTACTATATTTTTTAGAAAAAGGAACATATTCGCAGTCAAACCTAGCTGAATAATTGCATTTTTAATCTCCTCTGCATTTTTTAACACGATAATTGTCGCAACTTTCCATCCTCCTGTAGTCAGATACTCTTGAATGGCCGGACTAATATCCTGCGCATCAGTTATTATAGGAATCATTTGCCAAGGCATCTCAAATTTACGATCCTCCTGTTTTTCCCATGCATCCATACTCTCACCCCATTTATCCTTCCATTCATGCTGGTAGCTTGCATCAAACCGGAAGTACTCTCCTTCTGAGAAAATCGTTACAAGCTCTGACTGTCCAAATACAGATTTAAAACCGATACCTTTAAAACCTGTTTTATCAGGTGCATTTTTTTTCACTCCATCACCGATGCCAGTAATACCTCTGACATCACGGTTATCAAATGCTTTTCCCGAATGGGCAACTACAAGTATATCGCCAAATAGTTTTAGGCTCACTCTGACCTTTGCCTGCTCAACACTTGAGTCATCAGCGTTTTGAAGCAACTCATAAATAAAGCGTTTAGAATCTCTATACAGATCCGAAGATAAATATTTAAGAGACTCAGCCTGATACACTAGTTGGTGAGCCTGTTCATAGTTAGTATTGCGTTCAAACGTGAGGTTAACTGCGTTAATTAATGACATAATGTGAGTTTGGTTATTAGATTATGGAAAATGCAGAAGCATTTGTGTATACTAAGATCTTCATATGGTCTTAATACGAATGTAATAATGAAAAATAATTGACAGAAAAGAGATTAACGATTCAATTCCTCATATAAACCATAGTATGAGACCCTGCCTTTATGCGAATCTGTTTCCTGAGCATATAACTCCCTTATTTGATGAATTTCTAAGTTTTGATGTATTCCTGCACGCCAAGCTTCCCAAACATCTTTAGGAATGCGATTTTTCTTTTTCCAAAGAAATTCTTCGGCACACAAGTTAAAATAATCAATGATCTTATTTTTCTCTGTTGGGCTGAGTATCCTTGTTGGCTCAATACGAAGTTCATTGATAAGGTCATTCAAATCTGCATCATAACGTTCATTAAATGAGCGGAATAAATCCTTAAAGAACAAATCATTTTCAATACGAAGTTTTAAACTTCCATAGTAAATTGTTCCAATAGATACCAAACTTCCAAGAAATGCATTAGCATTAATAAGGTTTGTTGAATAAAAAGTGATTGCTGCTGCAAAAAGCAACACAAAAAGTATAGTATGGGGTTTTTCAGAAATTTGAGTCATTAGTTTAAATTAGAGCGACGAAAGGATTAATGTTCATACTAAAATATTAAAAATATCTTAATAGTACTCACTTAAATGTGTAAAATCGATTAACTTTCCCATCATTTATAATAATTCCTCTTAATCACTGATTTATTCAATACGGCTTGGAGTTTCTGACATCTCCGATATAAAACCATTTTTAGTGATTACTAAAAAGCTTTCAGGAAATTATTCTCTTACAATTACGATCCCTTCTTTTTCCTTCAATCCGCCTTCAACACCATTGAATTTGAATTTGGCAAGTATGCGGTTATTTTCGTCATTATAAAAAGTGCCAACAATCGTATCTTCTCTACCATCTTCCCAAGTTAAATAGGTAGTAGAAGTAACATTTTCACCAAGAGTTCCGACATTATTTAGGAAGAGTTGTATTACATATGGCTTTGCTTGATCATTCGGAACAATCAATTTTATTCCATATGGATCGCTTAACTTTGGATCATGATACAAAATTCTTTTACCATTGATAAGATAATACAGCCTCATTTTGGAGACCGATACCTCGCCCAGGGTTTTTAAAATATCTTTCTTGTCATTGTTTACAAAGGAAACCTTTAAAGACTGCTCGACAACTACCGATCCTACGCTTCCTTCCGTTTTCTTACACGATGCGAATGTTAAGAAAACAGCTACCAAACATATTAATTTCATATTTTCGAATATAAATAAAATTATGGACGAATATCATATACCATTCCTTGTTTATAGTTAAAGGAACCACCTGTATTGCTCAAATAATTTGTCTGATAATAACCGTTATCCAGGCCACTCCAGCCCCAGTTCATGTAACCGTAAAGGTAGCCATAAGCAGCTATAATCTGCCCTGTTTTATAATCCCAGTTGCAGGACCAAGCTAATTTTGCTCCTTCGACAACCCAGGCATGACCATTTGTATAGGAGCCGTTTACATTCCTTCCACCTCTCATGATAACAACTCTGCCTGCCTGCAATTCAGTCAACATTTTATCTCCATTAAAATCCATATATTTTGCGGAACTGTAACCAAAAGTATTTTTAAATGCACTAGCAACATCATTTTGCGTGTTTGCACCAGATCCGTTGCATCTCCAGTCCATGTCAACGGCATCGCCAATATGCTTCATTTATTTTGCTGTTTCAGCTGAAGGTGGTGTAAGTGGCATAGCATTCCAGCTGTATTGTGATGGATAACTATGGTACCGCATAACTTGTGCCATAGCTTTCAATTATTTTACTGAAAATTCCGTGATGATTTTCTTTAGGTCAATTCCTTTGCCTAAGACAGACTTAAAGATATCGCCTTCATCCTTTACGCGTTCAACGGCATTGAATATGGTGAAGTCAGACATTTTGAGTCCTTTTTTTACCTCCTCCCAATGGAGTGGCATCGAAACAGTCGCGCCCGGTTTTGGTCTTACCGATAGGCGGCAGCTATAGTTGCATCGGGGCGGTTCTGCAGAAAGTCTAAATACATTTTTCCTTTGCAGTCTTTAATGGCACGCTCAATGCTGGTGTACTTCGGTAGTTTAATATAAGCGCATATAGAATTAATCTTCCCTGCATCCGGAGAAGAATGCAGTTAGTTGGCAGGAATAAATTTACTTACTGTGGCGTTTCTTGAGGTATGTTTCCAGCGTTTTTCGATCATTACTTCCCGTTGCACGTATGGCTCCGGTGACCGCCTGTGATGTCACGCCCATTTTGTCCTTGAAATACTGGATTTCATAGTTTTCAGTTCCACTAACTTTACTACGATCCTGCTGACCTTTTTTTGATTTGTTATCTGCCATGATATTAGAATTAAGATAGTTATGGTTTTGTAGATTACAAAAATCACACCGTTGCATAGTATTCAACACAATGATTATAATTTCTGCTGTCCTAGAACAAACTCAAACCGTAAAAAGTTCTGTTTTTTAAAAACAAAGAAGTAGTTGCGTATTTTTTTTGCTGATGATGCACTATAACGCCAAATTAATATCGGCAGTATAGCCTTTAATAGGCTACAAAAATTATCATTTACTCCTAAAGCTGTTCATTTCACCTGTTGAAATCGAATACACCTCAATCCTTTTTTTGCGTAGATCTTTGATAAAATAATAATTGGAAGTTTTATACAAAATATATCTATCCTTTTCACCCTCTCTCATGATAGGCTGATCCGAATAGCTCTTTAACACGATATCCATGGTGGGTTTAAGATTCATCCTATGTTTCGCATCCAGAGTTGCTCTCACTTCGGCATAGAGAAATGCAAACAATATGGCTAATCCGAATCCGAGATTTCTACTCTCAAATAGATATACGTAGCTAGCAACACTACCTAATACCAAAAAAATAAGAATTATTAGTAAGTCAAAATGGTACGCTCGCAATAGGACCGTCAATCCTATCAGCACAGCGATTACCGTTACGTATACCGTGAATCTTGAAATCTGTTTTTCTTTCTTTTCGCTAGGTGCTATTTTTCCGTTAAGCGTTTCGTCATTTTCTCTCCGCTTAGTCTTTCCGTATAGTATGATAGGTACCATAATTGTCAGCATTAGGGATAGGACGGTACAGATGTATATAATAGGCATGAGGTTCTCATACAAAACAGCAAGAGAATCTTTAAGTTCAAAATATATGTAATAGGGCATGTTGCATCTATTAAAGAACTCCCATATATAAAAGAATCCTAAAGCTGGCAGAATAACAACCAACTCGGCAATCTTAATAAACGGTTTGTCTTCAGGCGATTGGTACGTTTCCTCCAGGTGATTCAGCCATTTCGTGATTTGATCTTTTGTAATTCTTGTATTCATATGTTTAAAATATTTCTTTTGCCAACTGTATTGGAAGATATGGTTTGAATATAACCAATAGCCTTATAGAGAACACCAGCTTCAAGATCGCATATGTTGTTGCGTTTAGCTATTTTCTTTTAATATGAGCCGTTTCTTCTGAAATTTGCTTGCAAATCCAAAGAAACACATCTATTTATCACCGGTTCATTGCAGGTCAGATAAACTATTACCTTTTCTCCAAAGTACTTCCAATAAATTGGTATCAGCCAGGAAAATCGTAATGTGGAAAGTCTACGCTTAACAATGTTCTTCTAATTTCACCTGCAGAAGATAGATTTTCCATTAAGAGACATTTCATTTTCAGGTTATTGCTTAGAAATATACAAAAAAATAACGATTAGTGCCTTCTCTCATCCATAGTCCATTTCCTGATGAACATTCCTATTGTCTTCCATTTCCTTATTTCCCTAATCATTCATTATCACAGTCTTCGTGATATCTGCTACCTGGCAGATCATTATACAAGCACAGTAGTGATTGGGTTGGGATATTTTCCAAGACGAAACGGATAAAAAGGCAGCTAAGGTATTATGGGCACCAGCCGCACCAGGCTACCAAAAGACTACGGCATAAACGGTTTCCTCCCCTAAAGGGTACCCTTCCAATTATTCCGTTTCCTTTTGGTTTTACGCCCTGCCCATACCTTTTTGTGGCTTTCTTTTTTTCCGTTTTTTCTTTTGGAAAAATTTTTTGAAGGAAGAAAGAAAGGGAAAAAAGAGCAGAGCTAACAGGATTGTATAACATCAAAACAAAGATTATGAACATTATCGGAAGACTAACACGCGACGCGCAGGTACGTACAGTGTTACAGGACAAACAAGTGGTAAACTTCTCAGTAGCCACCAACGACAGCTACAAAAACAAACAGGGCGAGCGCGTAAAGCAAACCACCTATTTCGATTGCGCCTACTGGATAAGCCCCGCTGTTGCCACAAAACTCACCAAGGGCACACTCGTAGAGCTATCAGGACGCGTATACGCAAGAGCGTGGCAAGGTAGTGATGGACAGGCTCACGCAGGGCTCAACTTCCATACCTCCCAAATTAAACTGCATGGAAGTGGTAGCGGTAAAAACTCCGAAAACCCTGAAACCTCACAAGCTTCAGAATACCCCACTACCCCACAGGACAACGAGTTTACCAAGATGGGAGCAGACGACGACCTCCCATTTTAACAGCAGTCATTTAATCATTTCAATCAAATTCAATTCATCAAATTTTTAACACTAAACATCTAATATCATGGCACATAACTTAAATTTCAACAACAGAACAGGAAAATATTCATTTTTCAGCGTACAGGAAAAAGCATGGCATAATCTGGGGCAGATCGTACAAGACTACCCAACAAGTGCCGAGGCCATCGAACATGCAGGATTAGATTACGAGGTTATCAAAACCCCACTCTACACCAAAGGTTCAGGCATTATCGAAACCTCACAGGGCATTGAGATTGCGGACAGTGAACTGCACGTTCCTGACTATTTCGCCAATATCCGAAACGATAACAATGCCGTACTCGGTGTCGTGGGCAAAGACTACCAAATCGTACAAAACCGCGAAGCCTTTTCATTCTTTGATTCCATTGTAGGTGGTGGTGATGGTATTCTGTACGAGACCGCAGGAGCTTTAGGCAATGGAGAGCGTATTTTTATCACCGCCAAACTACCCGACTATATTCGTGTAGGTAGCGGGGATGATGTAACGGAGAAATATATCTTCCTGACCACCTCGCATGATGGCAGCGGAAGTATTACCGCTGCCTTTACCCCTATCCGCATAGTCTGCCAAAACACCCTTAACGCCTCACTCCGCAATATGAGTAATGTGGTGCGCATCCGCCACACATCGGGAGCCAAACAACGTCTTGATGATGCCCACAAAGTAATGGGACTCGCCAATAAGTTCAGCACAGAACTGGAAGGAATCTTTAACCAATGGGCAAAATTTAAGGTCAATGACCAAGAAGTTAAAAAACTCATCCAGTTAGCTCTATGCCCAAACAAAGAAACCCTGCAACATCTGCAAAAAGGCAATGAGGACGAAATTTCAACCGTATTTAAAAATACTGTAGAAGATGCTTTTGCCTACGCTATGATCAGCGATACGCAGCAAATGGACACCACCAAAGGGACCTTGTTCGGAGCCTATAATGCGGTGACAGGCTACTATCAGAATGTACGCACCTATAAAGATGATGAGGCAAAATTGCAATCCATCGTCATGGGTGGTACTGCGCAACTCAAATCACAGAAAGCATTTGAACTATGCACAGCATTTGCCACAGAGGGCGCAGAAATTTTCAATCTCAATTAATCATCCACAGGCAACTACCCTGACAAGGGGGTTGCCTTTAAAAACTTACTTCAAATGACCATAGAAATTTATACAGCAACCCTTACCCACGATAAGGGCAAGATGAGCCTGACAGTAATCTCGCTCAGTGGCGAGCAGGGAGCAAAAAAGCAAATCATGGTATCGGAAGGATGCCCTGAAAGTGCCATTATCAAAATAGAAAAATTAACAGCAAAAAGTCAGTATAACACCAATTAACAACGATATGAAAACTATAGAACAAATGTTTAACGTAGATAAGGGAAAACTTTTGGCTAGTCTATTTCCACAGGAGATACCCAATATCACCCTTTTAATAGAGCAGGAAACACTGCGTTTCCTAAATAATGAAGAACTCATTAAAAGCCAGTGGACAGGAACGCTAGTTACAGCTAATCTGTGGTTCGATCTCGTACGCAATGTTGAAAAAGCCGTAAAAAAATACGGAAACAGATTCCCCAAAAATCACAACCTATTCAGAGACCAGTTATTTGACGGGTATGATGCGCTGTTTACCATCAACTGCCTTATTGAATATTCACTGACAAAGGACTGCAATCACAGGTTAAAACTTGCCATACATCTGCTTTTTGGGAGCGAGAAATTCATTGCCAATGTTCCCAAAAACACAGGCCAAGGCCACAATTTAACAGAGGGCTAGTTAACAGCAGCCATAACCATTTAAATCTATCATCATGATATTATCAAATCAACCAACAGAGCATATTTTGTTAAAAGCAAAAACCAACAGTGAGTGGGATACCTGCGATTTTGCCATTATCCCCATTTCCGAGGATTGGAAAAATGAACTCCAAAAACGGCTCAACTTAATTGAGCCGTTTACAGAAGATCCACTTTTTATTTCAATGAGTTATTATGACACAGGGGTTGAATTTTATAAGGACGATGACATAATAACGCCTCATTCTGCGGAATTACTGAAAGACAGCACATGGGTATTTGTCACCACTGATGCGGAGGAAGCTGAAGCAATGTCCTCACCTGAAAACTCTCTGGACTGTCACGAGCTTGTGATCAATGCAGACGGAACAGCCTACTATAAAGCTTCCGGAAAGTATACAGGTGAAGAATTTTGGACAGCCCATTTCTCCATTAAAAAGCTTATTGAGCATTTAGATATTGAAAATTTTGAACGCTACACCAACAGAAAATATGAAAATCGGGGTCATTAAATACAGAAAATACGAGGAAAGGGTTACACTGAATGAACATTTTATTATCGATGATCTATTCAACATTATTATCAATGACAAGGACTATGTCAAATTCCAAATTATCGACACCAACGGAAATCTGCTACTCTCCACCCATTACGATGAGGCCGGAGCAACCATAGAATACCTTAAAGTCGTAAAAGTAAAGCGCGAGGAAGAAATTTTAGGAACCACCTACAACGCCTTCAATATCCCTCAGTTTGTCTATAAAACAAGGGTAACATGGATAGTCAAGGGGGGAAGCTTTAAAACCAAGAAAGAAGCCCAAAAATATGTAGACAGAACCAACACCAGAGCAAAGGGCCTGATTGAAAAAGTGATAGCCCGCAAAAGCAGTGAAAATAACCCGAATCCTTAAAACCAAAAGCATGAAAATCATTGATCTAAACGGTCGTAGCATTGAAGTAACCGACCTTAATAAAGCCATCAGGATCGCAAAACAATGTAAAAGCTACCAACATGAAGATAAACGTTTCGCAGACTTAGACAGAAGGTTACATGCTTATTGGACGGACTTCCACGGGAAATTATTAAAACTTAAATCAAAACTGGCATCATGAAGAATGTAACGGATACAACGGAATATAAGGCGTTATGCATCATCGCCCGAATGGTAAAGAATTTTGAAAAACTTCATTTCTTAACCATCACAGAAAAAGATGCTTCCGCCCTCAGTTATGCCAGAGATCTATTGGAGCGTATTATCCATACCAACGGGTATACAGTCAATTATAACCGAAAAAGAAATAGAGTACTACTCAAAACTAAACTTAAACCCTAAAATCTTACAACATGAAAAACGACAGCACTCATGACAACAACGCATTTGCGGACTATCTATTTAATAATTACATAAAAGCGCACCGAAAAGCCGATAAATGCACATCAAGGCATTATTGGGGCTTGCTTGAAAAATATGCAGAGATCGGTTTTCCCAAAGCCGTCCAAAAATCCGAAAGAGAATATGCCGAAAAGCTCACCAAGCTCATAAGAAATGCTTTTCCCGATTGGAATACCCATCTGCTTATCCTGCGTGGAGAAGAAGGAAAACAGGAATATGCAGAGAATATGGCCAACTATGAGTCGCGCCTACGCACCATAGGGCATGATGAAGAAAGCATTAAACAAATGATCACCAAAAAAATAGAACTCAATTATGGAAACGACTAACTTTTTCAATCAACTCACCCAAATCAATATTACAGGTGATCTGCAAATCACCATCAGACAGGGCATAGAAAATCAGGTAATTGTATCCGTGCTGCTCCAAAATACTACCTGTGGTGATAACGCTAAAAATCTTATTCCCCCTTTAACCCTTCGGGGAACAGCCGAGGAACTCGACAACGGATTTTTTGAAAATATTACTGCGCCTTTGCAGTCCGCTTCGGGCCTGATGGTACATATGGAAGCCTTTATGAAGCAACTGGAAGAATCCAAAAAGAACTCAGCAATGGAAAAAGAAAAAGCCGACCGCGAGAAAAAGGAAAAAGAAGCCAAAGACAAAAAATATAATGATGCCCTGCAAAAAGCAGACGAACTCGAAAAAGAAGGCAAATTCAAAGAAGCATGGACGGCACTGCCAAAAGCATCCGAATTTCCTGAATATGCAGAACAGCTCCGCAAAAAACAATCCGTTTATGAGCATCACTTTGCCCCTAGCCTTTTCAGTGAGTAACCCTATTATATAAACCCAAAATCAAATATTATGTTATTAGCAACCCAATTAGAAAGAGTATTTCTGTTCAAGGATCAAGGTCAGGAAATAAAACTCACCGACCCCGAACCGAAATGGAGCGCAGAAGCGGTATTGAATTTTTATACCAATACCTATCCCCTATTAACAACAGCCAAAATATCAGCCCCGAAAATCAAAGATGATACGGTAGAGTATCATTTTGAAAGCGTAATGGGTACTAAAGGTTAAATTTTTTAAATGATAAAATGATGAATTATGCAACAACATATCCTATCGGGACCACTGCAAGTTCCCGAAGAAAAACAGCAAAGGCAACTGCATCGGCAGCTAACAGAGTTCACCCAATGGATGAAACGGCCAAAGGATGCTGGAGAAGTCCAAAAAGACAAACGCAAATCAGTTCCCCTGAGCCAATTGCCAATGGTTTTCTAAAAACCACCTTTCTCCCAAGACTGAAAACAGGGCAATCCGTACAGGCTCGTCAGGAACGGGGAAAAATGGAAAGAGATTTTTATAAGTCTCTTTCCCAACTGGCCAAACATTATCAGATTGAACCAATACAGGTACAGGATTTTGAACACCCCTATAATATCGCCCTTTCAATTTCTGATATTCAAGAGAAACTTAAAAACAAAGTCATTCATTGGGATTCTGTCCGATTGGTACAGCAAGGCACAAAAGCCTTTCTTATCAGTGAAGAACGATACAATACCAAGTCTACCTTGTACTATATTCCGGTTACTCCCCTTTTTCTAATGCTAAAGGACAAGAGCAAAAAGAAATCTGCTCAGTTGCTATTATCGGTGTGCTGTTATCTGTATCATATTGCTGATATTCCTTATTACAGGCAGGAAGACAGTTATCTCTACTGGCAATATGAAATGCTTACCGATTGGATGCAGCAGGATGAAGATACAGAAGACACAAAGATTTATAGCGATGAAATTAGACAGGCAGAATGGATTGGTGAGAGGATGGAACAGAAATTATTCAACCGAAAAAATCTGGAAGTATTTAAACACCGTCTGCACCAATTTAAAAGCAAAGACGGTTTTGAAAGTGAGTGTTTTAAGGTGGCTGCAAAAGCCTATGAGCTGTACATAAGGTATCCCGAAGAAAAGTTTTTCAGAAATGCCAAAGCCTCCGAGTGGGAGCATGAAGATTACGAGAATGACAATATCCTTACCATTGAAAAGTACATTTCTTTTTATTCCAATAGCAAAGGGTGGCTTTCAGACAGTCTTATCGAATGTGTCAACAACGAGTTTGCGGAATATGGAGACATAGAGGAACCCACTATAAAAAAATGTTTTGATGGAAAACCATTAGTGGGCAACAGCCTTGATTTTGAAAACCGCCTGTTTACATTACTTGATGATCTAATTTATTTACTCAACACCTATACATTTCAAAGCCATGAATAATCAAATCGACCTGACAGATCATTTTGGACCGCTTTATTATCCGAAATCAGCCCTTATTTTTTATGAAACAAAAGGGCCTAATGCCGATCCTTATGTCGAAAATTTTGACATGGACAAAAGTGGCAATCTTATTAATGCTCACCCTTTAACAGTAAGAGAAGCTAATCAATTGGCAAAATCTTTAAAAATAACTGAGGAAAAACAGTCCTTTCTGAAATCACAGGGAATTATGAATACTAAAATTCTACAAATTGACCCCATACATAACGGTGTCGTGATCTGGTTTACCAAAGCCATGAACAGAGAAATGTTTTTTTCTGAAAAACTGGAAATTCCAAGCGGTAGAGCCTGCGCTCCCCCTATGCTATGGGTGGCTAACCGAAACAAACTTTTTGTGTATGCCCTTATATCTGACAGAAGGCCCACAGCAAAAACGATGCTCTACCATGCCCCCTATTTCAATGTATATGAGGATGGTGCAGTATGCATGGGAACGGTTGATGTAAGGATTAAGAAAACCGCTTCACTCGAAGAATTTACAACCGCTTGGGAAGATTATTTTTTTAATTCCTATTTCAGCCACCTGATGGAGCAGCACAATCCCATCAAAGGAAATTGTGTCAGTCTCTGGAAAAAGCTCATCCAAACGGGTGAAACCTTTCCAAAAGATGTACTCATTAAATCAAGCAGAACCTTAAAAGATTTGTTACGATGAAAACCACAGAAAAAAAGAGAGTCCATTTTACGGACAATTATCTTATTAACCCCACCAACCCGATTGAAATTAATCTTATTGGAGCTGGTGGTACAGGATCAAAGGTCTTGACCGCCTTAATGGAAATGAATCATTCCCTCAATGAATTGGGACACGCAGGACTATTTGTTCGGTTATGGGATGACGATATCATAACACAGGCTAATTTAGGAAGACAACGTTTTGCAGACTGTGAAACAGGGCTTTACAAATCAGTTGCTTTAATTAACCGAGTTAACCGATTTTCGGGTACAAACTGGAAAGCTGAGACCGCCAAATTTGAAAAAACACCTTTGGGGCAACTGCCCGAAAATGCATCAGCCACAATATTCATATCGTGTGTAGACAATGTAAAATCACGTTTTGAGATTGCCGGAATGCTTAGTGAATTAAACAATGGCAGGTTCTACCATAATAAGCCCAAATATTGGTTGGATTTTGGCAACAGCCAACATACAGGACAGGTGATATTATCCACCGCTCAGAAGATCCGACAGCCTGATTCCGAGAAATATGAAACAGTTGCTAATATGCCTTCTGTTACCGAGGAGTTTGGCGAACTCCTCAGAGCGTCTGAAACCGAGGATCACACGCCAAGCTGTTCACTGGCAGAGGCACTCCAAAAACAGGATTTATTTATCAATGCTACACTCGTTCAAATGGGTTCTTCTCTATTGTGGAGTTTATTCCGCAACGGGTTAACCGAGAACAGAGGCTTTTTTCTGAATCTGAAGGATTTTCGCTCCCAACCCATAAAAGTATAAAATTGAAGCCCGAAAATATCGGGCGGCACAAAGAAATTCCCTTCCAATTGGGAAAATCTTTGTGCGCGGAAAAGCGGTGCAACAAAATTAGCCAATATTTCCTTCCCATCCCGCCATCCTACTTCCGGAAAATTACCAAATACCGTTGCGGGTTTTTGGCGTGGGATATTCCGTATATCCCAGGTATTTTTTTGCAATGACTTCTTTTCTTTCCCGATAAAAGCGGCAAAAGAAAAAGAAGCAAAAGAATGCCGCCTGATTACAATGGTTTTACTCTATTTTTTCGTCCCAAAAGCTGTCGGGAAACCAAACAGCTTATCATTGTATCAAATCTTGATCCGCCCTCCTACTGGTAGCTGACAGTAAAAGTCAGGGTTCCGGAAATAGCACTTTCGCCAGTTCCATCTGTTTTAACCGAAATAGTACTTCCGGAGGCAATCCATTTTGCATAGCCGGGAACTTGTGGCGGCACAGGCGAAATAAGCTTGATATCCAACCGATGTAAAAAGCAGAAAGAACACTGCTCCGCGTAAGATCTGGAAACATCATGACTCATTGATGTAAGAAAACGTATCTGGTTTTCCGTGAGCACGAAATGGTCGTTTATCCACTGTTTAAAGCCTAATTTGATGGTTTCTGCTTCTATAAATAAAGCGGCATCAGGGAGAGCATACAATTGTGAGAGCATATCCTCAACGCCCACCCCTGAAAATGGGAATAACTGCATAATATGATTTTTTAAGGTTATTAGCTGAAAATCTGAATGTTAACCCAAAGTTAAAGAAAAAATAGTTTTTGTATATTAGTGCTTGCAAGATATTTCACTTAATCGTGTAATATAAAAACTAATTTATCATGGAAACCATAGCTTACAATAACAAAAAGCTACGCATTATCTGTGCATTTGTAGCCTCGTTTTACATCCTCTTTCACGGGCGGCCTATTAATTTGGTAGAGGCTTTCACCTCTCCAGGCTTTTACGTTGCACTAAGCGTCAGCTTTAGTATATCACTATTGCTGGTGTACGCTGTTCATGCAGTTACAACATGGCTGGATAAAAGATCTTCCTGGAGATCCGAGCCTGTCAAACGTTCCCTATTACAGTTTTTACTGGGTATTATACTACCGGCCTCAGCAGATCTGCTGCTTATTTCAATCTATTTTCATGCAATCGGGCAGAATATTATAGACAATGGCTTTTTACTTATAGATTTTCCCGTTATTTTTTTCTTCATCACTCTGATGAATCTTTATTATCTTATTCATTATCTATTATTAACAGAACCCAAAGTAAGTGTACTACAACATGATCAAGATATTCAGCATCTCAATGATAAAAAGTCAGCACCAACCCTACTCACTGTTGACCACAACGGACGCTTTTTAAGGTTCAATGCTGCTGAGGATATCTTTTATTTCTGCCGTCAGGGAAAGTATGTTCGTCTCATCACATTTTATGGAGAAGAATATCCGATGGATGAAACGCTGGGATCTCTGATAGAGCAGTTCAAAGACACTGATTTCTTACCCATCAACCGCTCGGTAATTCTCAACCTTACAGCTGTCAGAGAATTCACGGAAGGTGAGAAGAGGCACACACTCGAACTTGTATTTAAAGATAAATTTAAAAATCTTCTGGAACAGCAGGGTATGAATCAATTTGTCGTTACAAAAGAGCATATTTCCAAAATCAAGAAGAAATTGGGTAGCAATCCATAGAAATTTCATGTTATTTCACATCCTTTTTTGTATGTTTCGCACCCTTGAGATGTACATTACGCACCCGGCGCGAAAAAACAATATCTCCTATTAAAGGGAATTACATGGCTTTTCCGATGTTTTTTCGCACCCCATTTCGCAACTCCTATTGTTTTATACACCTGAACCTCAATACATTTACCATAAAGTTACTCGGCAACTAAACAGTAGTATCACCACAGTAGTAAAAAAACTTAAAGAGGTAACGGCAGATAGCCAATCATGCCGAAGCAATGAATCCTTCAGGGAGTAATTACGGTACATTAATTTAACCCTTTTCAGATCGTAAAAGTAACACATAGGCAGTTACCCTTGCCTATGCCTTTTGCCTCTATTCACGGCAATGACTTAAGCATTAACCCATGAGGTTATTGCCCAATATTAAACCACTAATAATAAAAATCATGAACAAATTAAAAACAGCCGTTGCAGCAATCCTTATTGCTGGCGGTACCCTAGCAGCATTTGCATTCAGCCCTGCTAAAACAGAAACAAAAACAGAAGCCACTGTGTATTATTGGTTCGAAGTAGGAAGTAATAATTATCTCGGTCAGGATACAAAAGCAAATATACAGGATGACCATTGTGGACCTGAAGGTCTGCAACCCTGCGCACGAGCTTATTCTGCAATTTCCGGTACTCCAGGTAACGAGGTTCCGGTAGGAGCTCAGGTCGATCAGGCTAGAAAACAATAATAACGAAGGGCTGGTCAATGACCAGCCCTTTATCTAGTTATTTTCAAGAATGATGACTTTTCTCGGTCTTTTCTCAACAACCATTTCAAGTCCGAATTTCTCCAATTCCTTAGACATCGCTTTTATATCATTTGGTGTCCAGGTAAATTCAAAGGATATAGGCTGATTAATATCCAGATCAATTATGATAGGCATGTAGCTGTTGCGGTTAAGTTCTTCCAATACGAAACCTTGCCAAGCTTTGTTTGCCTTATTTTTTTTACCAACAATCATTTTGCAATCCAAAAATCTTTTGTCATTTCCATTCAAGGGTTGGCGATATCCTTTCCCTACTCCTTTTTCTTTGATGACCAGGCATTTTATTTTTTTTGTTTCCAGACGACTTTTGAGACCAAAGTATTCATCGAGATCCCTGATCATATATTTTCCAAAGCCCCGTGTTGTGGTATCTTTGTACATCAAATCATAGCAGAAAACATTGGTAAAGGTTTTATAATCTGCCTCAGTTTTAACAGAGCTGGTGTCTTTTCTTATTAGTCTACTGGGCCTGTGCAGGTCACCAGATCCTAAACTTGAAGTATAGGCATTGTCGTAAAGCTGTAAAAAATCTATATTGGTAAAACTGGCACGAGCTATTTGATTCAAAGTATCTACCTCCAAGCTGCTCCCACCCCGAAATTCTAATCTCCTTTTACTGAGATAGGAGTATTTGAGTATTTTATCTTTGGTGGTGCCGTACCGATAGGTCATTAACGGATCTGTTCCCTGATGAAGTTTGGAATCCATCTCGTCCACTTTAACAGGAAGGTCGATCTTCTTTGCACTAATTAGTTTTTGAATATTTTCAACAGAAGTATTGGTTCCATCAGTAATAGCAGTTATTCTATTATTTTTATCAATCCACACCTGATGTGGAAACCCTCTTGCTGGAAAAATTTTTCGCAGTAAACTGTCATTAACAACATTAACAAATTTCAGGTGTTTGGCATCCAAATCCGTGGTGAAAAATTCTTCTACCTTCTTTTTATCTTCCCAGGTGACGAGAAGCAGCTGAAGATCATTTTTAAAAGCTTTCTGTAAACTGTCCAGGTGCGGCATCGCTGCTCTGCAGGAACCACATCTGATAAACCAGAAATCAAGTATCATGGCTTTACCTGCAAAATCAGAAAGCTGCGCACTTCTTTTACTATAATTTAGGACCGATTTTAATATCACATCGGGCATGGTGTCACCAACGGTCAGCGGTTTAATTTCCTGAGAATAAACAGGATTTATGAGAAGTAAGCATGCCATTAGGCATAGTATACTCAATGTTTTGATTCTATTTTTCATTTTAGTATCCAGGATTTTGAGTTAAGTTTTGATTGGTTAGAATTTCAGCAGAAGGAATCGGAAATACATTGGCTGTTGCTTTCCATGTTGTTTTCAAAGGCATCAGAATATCATTAAGGTGGCCTGTTCTCTTAAGATCAAACCAGCGATGTCCCCATTCTGCAAAATATTCTATGCGTCTTTCTTTCTGAATAGCAGCTTGAATCACGACAGGTTCTGAACTGCTGAAAGAAGTCCACGACGGATTAGCACGCTGCCTTATGGTATTCAAATCACTTAATGCCCCCGATAAATTATTTAAATAAACGCGCGCTTCTGCCCTATTAAAATAGATCTCCGGAAGTCTGAAAACAATACAATGCTCCGTCTTTACAGCAGCTCCCCGTACTTTGTACTTATACGGATAATAATAAGTGGTCCCACTTACTGACTTTGATCCGATCCAATGGGTCTTTCTTAGGTCTCCCGATTCAAAAGAATTGAAAAGGCTACTGGTGAGGTTAAAAGCAGGCACCACATTTGCCGTTGCCAGTGGAATAAAGCGACTCCCCTCAATGGTATTGAAAGTACTTGCATCGGGAAACGCCAACTCCCAAAAAGCCTCAGTGCTTGTCATCAGAAATGTTTTCGAAAGATCCGTTTCAAGGGAATATTGATTGGAACTTAAAATTTCGTTTGCCGTCTTCTCAACAAGTTCCCAGTTTTGTTGTTGGAGGTAGATTCGGTTAAGCAGTACGGTGGCTGTATAAAAATTGACACGCAATCTTCCGGCAGAAGGATAAGATTTGGATAATCTATCTCTTGCCTGCTGCAAATCGTCAATCATTGAATTAGTAATCTCTAAGCTTCTACTTCTCAAAGCTTTTGCATTGATCTCAAAGTCAGTCGTCTTTATAAGCGGTACATCGCCAAAGAGATTCACAAGATAGTAATAACAAAATGCCCGTATAAAATAGGCTTCTCCTAAAAGCTGCATCTTTAGACTTGGGGTAACTCCTGTGGATTTCTCTAAGCCTTCAATACAGGCATTGGCCTGATAAATGGTTTCATAAGGATAACGCCAGAAATCTCGGTATACAATAGAATTTCCACTATTTAGGGTATTGGTATAAAATCCAGACATATCAGCATTAGTTCCACTGTACACAAGCTCATCGGAAGCAGTGCTCAGATAGATGGTAGCAGCGCCATTCGAAAAGGCAGGACTGCTGACCACCAAACGGGCGTACATCCCCAATATGGCAGATGTCGCCGTAGCATCATCCTGGAATACCGTAAATGCACTGATCTTAGTAATCGGCGCATCAATCTCTACAAATTTTTTACACGAGCAAAAAAATGCAAACAGGACTAAAAAATATAATGATCTCATCTTTATTATAGATTAAGCTGTAAACCAATTGTATAAACTTTTAATGGGGGTAGTGAATAAAGATTCTGCGTTTCCGGATCAAAACCTTTAACCTTACTCCAAGTGAAAAGATTCTGCCCCTGAAAATACACCCTTGCAGATCCAAAAGAAAGTTTGGATATCAGATCTTTTGGAAGGGAATAGCTCAAAGAGACATTCCGTAATCGCACAAATGAAGCATCGCTGTATACCCGGTCAGAATATCCGATATTAGCTACGGCTGCTCCTGCTAATGCGCTATACTTTTCATATTGAGCATCGCTCCCCGAATTCTGCCATCGATCCGCAAGAACAATCGGCTGGTTCAGCATCATACCTGGAATACGGGCAAGGTTGTAAAGAGAATACAGGAAGTTTTTTCCGCTCTGTTTCCGATAGTCAAAAAACACACTCAATTCGATTCCCTTATACCGAAATGTATTATTGACCCCACCATAAATTTTCGCATCAAGTGATCCATTAATCATTAAATCACCAGCACTGTAGCTTCCGTTTCCATCCACATCTGTCAATCGGTACAGTCCTGTTTCGCGGTCTATACCTTCATAATGATAATTGTAAAGGCTATTAAGAGATCTACCCACTTTATAAAGTGAAGCATAGCTGGAGGTTTCAATTCCGGGAAATTCCAGTAATTTATTTTTAGGAAGGCTTGCATTGACAGCAAGTGTCCAGCTCAAAGAGCTTCTGCTTATCACATCTGCACTGAAGGAAAGCTCCCAGCCTTCATTCTGAACCACCGCAGGAAAATTCCTGATGATCGATGCAAATCCTGTCAGATAAGGCAGTCGGTAAGCGACCAGTTGATTGGAACTTCTATTGCGGTAATAATTCGCAGAAAAAAGGAATCTGTCATTTAAAAAACCAAGATCTACAGCAGCTTCCAGTTTTTTATTCTCTTCCCAGCTATAATTGGGGTTTGCCAGCGCTGAAGGACGGAGAGTTCCTATTCCCTGGTAGGTCTGTGAACCGGACTGCCAGCTGTCCAGAAACTGATAATCTCCAATCTGATCATTCCCCGTAATACCATAGCTTCCCCTCAGTTTACCAAAGCTTAGGGAGGAAAATTGATCCTTTAGCCACTTTTCCTCAGTGAAAATCCATGCCCCTCCTACTGCTCCGAAATTCGCAAATTGCTTCCCAGCCCCAAAGCGGCTCGACCCGTCACGTCTCGCGGTCAGGTTGATAATATATTTATTACCTATATTATAGTTGATTCGTGCAAATACAGCCTGATACCGATACTGACTTTTAGAATTAGAAGCAGCATTGATCGTGCTTGCAGCTCCAATAGACTCCATCAGAGCATCAGTGGTAAATCCACTGACGGAAATATAATTTCCTGAATTATCCTTTTGATGAAAAGTAGCACCCGTTAAAACGTCAAGCTTTCCCAGTCCCAAAGTTCCTACGTATTGCAATTGCGGCTCAATGTTCCAGCTGCTGTACTCATTCCAAGCGAACTGTGAAGAGCTGAGCTGAGTCTGGTCAGGAGATAAAGAACTCATGGGCATGAGCTTTATCTCTTTTCCCCCCATCCTATTATATCCCATAGCCATTTTCACGGTCAAACCGGGAATGATTTTATAGGAAGTGTTTAAGCTACTGACCAGATTTGTTGTTGTGGCTTTGTATGTTTCAAAAAGGTAACGGTAAGGATTTTCATAGGATGCCCCATTCTCTATCCATTTCAATTTCCGATCAGGGGTAAAAAAATCAGGCGTATTGGGACTTAAAAAAGTATAGTAGGTTAAATCAGTTCCTGCAGTTTTATTCTCCCCTGCCGTAAAGCTCCCTGAAAGGTTCATGGTAAAAAGATCGTCTTTCGAGCTGTGGTTAAGATTCATATTTACACTTCCTCTGGTATTAGGCATTGCACTAGGGAAAACCGAGGTTTCGCGGTAAAATGATCCACTTACCAGATATTGTATTTCTGAGGAACCACCAGAGACTGAAAGCTGCGCATTGGTCAGTTTTCCGTTTCCGCCAATCAGTTCTTTTTTGTAATCCGTATAACGGTTTTGGTCCCATGCCATCAGATCGGGAGCATCAGCGATCGTTGGTGATATATTAGAATTCACAAAAGCCTCCCTGCGCATTTCAAGGTACTGTGGTGTGTTCATCAATTTCATTGTTTTTCCGACCTCTGTAAATCCCTGATTGATATTGGCTGTTATCTGTATTTTACCTGCCTTCCCTTTTCGCGTAGTAATCAGCACCACCCCATTGGCACCACGCGATCCGTAAATCGCCGTGGCATCAGCGTCCTTTAAAATCTCAATGCTTTCAATATCACTGGGGTTAATGCTGTTAAAAGGACTTAGTGAGGTTCCTGTTACACCATTTGTTAACGCTGAAGGCAAAGAAGAAATACCCTGATTACCCGATGAAAAAGGAATTCCATCAATAAGAATCAAAGGCTCAGAACCTTGTGCCATAGAGTTTCTGCCACGAATTTGAATATTGAATGAGGAGCCAGGCACACCCGTAGACTGGCTCACCACAAGACCGGGTATACGGCCTGAAAGCGCCCCTAGTGGGTTACTGACAGGCTGTTTGGCTATATCAGCACTGGAAATGCTTCCCACAGATCCTGTATTCAAGCGTTTGGTGGTGGTACCATAGGCGATGATCTGGACTTCATCCAGCTTAGATTCTGATTTACTTAGGAAAATCTTTTCAGCATTTTCTATGCTGACTTCCTGCGTTATATAACCGATATAAGTAACGCTCAGAACCGCATCATCAGCGACATTTTGGAGGATATAATTTCCCTCACTATTGGTGGCTGTAGTTTGGTTAGTTCCTTTTACTGCAACCGTAGCGCCAGAGAGCGGTCTGCCATTTTCGTCGCTAACAGTTCCGGACATGGGCCTCGTTCTCTGTTTCTCTCTGTATTTAGAGTTGTTTTTAACAGCTGGTTTTTCTGTGACCACAATGGTTTTATCTACAATTTCATAGGTAAAAGGTAGCTGCTCAAAAAGCTTATCTAAGGCGGCTTTTACTGGCATATTGCTAAAACTCACAGTAATGGGCACATTTTTATCTTGCAGCTTTCCCTTATACCAAAATAGATAGTCGGTTTGCTTTTCGATCTGTTTGAACACCCGATGCATAAGGACAGCTTTGGCATCGATGCTTATATTTTGAGCTTTTACACCAATAGCAGCAACGAAGAAGGTAAAGAGCATCAATACCGCTAAATGGAAACTGAGGGGTATTTTTTTCAGAAAGCTGTTAAGCCATCTGTTTCTGGTATAGAAAGAAGGACTACCCCGCCAGAGATAGCCTAGTTTTGATAGAAAATTCATAAGTTTGGATAGGTTTGGTATTGCAATGGAAATTTAGTTTTGAAGGTCCTCCTGCAATAAGTTGATAAATTGGTTCATACTGATCGTTCACAAAGCCCACAATCCCCGGAGCATCCTCGAACAATGCTCCGGTTTTTTATAGTGTGGGTTTGATTAACTAAATCTAAAAATTAAGAAAAAACGATTACTTCATAGGCTCTGTGGTTTATAGGTGATACATTGGACTTTTATTTTTTCTGCAGGATGGTCAGGATCTTTTTGTTATTCTTTTTTTGTACCCTGCAATGAACGTTGCTCAATTCAAGGATGCGCAATACTGCCGAAAGATCTGACGTACGTTTCACTCCGCCATTAAAGACCTCTTTGGTAGGTACACCTTCATATTCTATCTCAATGTTGTACCATAGGCTGATCTGTCTTAATACCTCCTGAATCGGTGCATCCCTGAAATAGATCATTCCTTCTTTCCATGCCAGGGCACTCTGCATATCGGCCTCTTGAACTCTAAGTTTTCCATCAGAAGAAAGAGACTGCTGACCGGGTTTTAAGACCACCTCATTCCGCAAATGGGGAGCTTTTAAAGCTAAATCTTTGTTATTTTTGGTTCCATCCGATATTGATGAAACCTTTACCGAACCTTCTTCAAGGGTAGTCACAGTACGCCTCTGATCAGCATAGCTGCTTACATTAAAGTGAGTGCCGAGTACTTCGACCTCCTGTGTTTTGGTGAGTACAACAAAAGGACGGTTTTTGTCTTTCGCTACTTCAAAGTAGGCTTCGCCATCTACCAGCATTACCCTCCGCTTTCCTCGCGCTCTCAAGTTGGCAGAATACTGTAAAGTGGTAGCGGCGTTAAGCCAAACTTTGGAGCCGTCAGATAAGACGACTTTATATTCACCCCCTTTAGGCGTACTGATGGATATCGTTTCATTATTTTTTTTAGCTGAAATTGCTGTTCCATCGTTATAAGAAATGCTGTTTTCACCAATGACAATTCCTGACTGCGTATTATCTAACTCAATGGTTTTGCCATCTGCCAATGTCAGTCTTGCCTTATGACCACCTGGAAGAATATCATGGGCCTGCAAGCTGTGATCAGTGCTTGATTTGGTTTTGTTGATGTAATATAGGGACGAGACCCCAACGATAATGGTTACGGTAGCGGCAGCCAGTATTTTCTTCCATAGTAGCCTGGTGGATCTGGATTTTGTCTGGGATTTATCGATTTCCTCCCTGATATTAAGAAATGCCTGATCAAGTCTGCTGCTCAGACTTATGTTACCGAGCTGCTCAACAGCAGGTAATGCTTTCAGATGATCCAGTACCAATTCCATGAGCTGGTCCTGCTCGATACTGTCTTTTTGAAAATACCCAAGAAGCTGTTTCACCTCTTGAGGCGAACATCGATGATTCCGATATTTTTCCAGTAAATCCTGCAACTGCTCTTGATTTTCCAAAACGTTCTTTATTGGTAGTACGTTTGACAAGAACAATCCTACTATCGGATTGATAAATAATTTTTAAATGGTTCCAATCAGCCAAGCTGTGATGAAGGCAATGTAATTCTGCGAAGCATAAAAATACCTCTTTACACTGCGAGTGGCTTTGACCAGCTGATTCCCCACGGTTGAAACTGTAATGCCCATAATAGAAGCTACTTCATCGTAGCTTTTACCTTCCAGCCTGCATAAGGTAAAAATGGTTTTACGCTGCAAGGGAAGAGTTTCTATAGCCGAGTGAAGGATAGCCGTAGTTTCCTTATGGTATAAGGCGGTCTCAATGTGATCGTATAGCTCTGTGCCTCTTGCAATAAGCGAAGCCTGCAACTTTCGGTCATGAGCTGCTTTTCGGAAAAAATCCCGGACTAGATTATTAGCAATAGAAAAAAGATAGGACTGAAAAGACTTATCGGGATCTATATTTTTTCGGTGATTCCATATCCTGATAAAAACATCCTGTAAGATCTCCTGCGCCTGATCTTCATCCTTTACAAATCTGACAACCCCTATTAAAATACGTCTGCTATAGGTACGGTAAAGACTTTCAAAAGCATACTCATCCCCATCTCGAAGCCTGAGCAGCAGATCCTTTTCGTTGATGGAAGGTTGGGAGTTCATTAGATTAAGCTGATGTAAAGTTAAAGTTATAGAAATGTTTATGCATTCAGAAATTGTTGATTCAAATATTGAAAAAAAAATCTTCCACAATTGACAGGCTAATTTGCGCTCCTCACCAGATTTCTTATTCTTATTTTTGTAAGATTAAAACTAATGGGATCTGAAGCATCACAGGCCACACCTGGCACTCTTTCTTCAGGATAAAACTCCAATGAATATTTCTTACCTGGAACCTTAGCGGAATCCGGCAGAGAAAAAGCTTTCACAACATGAGTAAAGTTAGCGCCTTCATAGACAATGGCATCACCATAAGTCCTGTTAAAGGCATTAGGTCCCGTGAAACTAATTAACCAGGCGTTTTTGGAAGGATCATTTTTACAGTTTTCCATACCTATAATGATTCCTGTTCCAATTTCATGGTCCGGAACAAAGGGCTCTTTGTTCTTACAACTGAAAAAAACTGAAACTAAAATAGCAAAAGCCGCAAATCTGTGACTGGTCATGGAGATCGATATTAAGAAGTATATGTAAAATATGAGAATTTCAAGTGTATGATTTTTGGAAAATGGCTTAGCATATAACACCAATACAAACTACTGAAAACTAGCATTATGTAAAAGTAGTACAAAAAATTTAAATCCTATAATATATCTCACTAAAGAGAGATATTATAGGATTACCTTTATTTCTTTGTTTGTCCGGAAATATATCAGGACTGTCCCATAGACCTCCGTCAATCCCTTCAGAAAAAAACAAATGATTTCTTAAGTAGCGCAGCTGGGTGGTCATACTGGTTTTTACTGCATTTTTTTTCGAAACCACCCCCTATTATTTCAACATTCTTCTTGGAAGCCCAATTTCATGTTCCTGGGGATATGGCTTCCTCTGGGTCATACTCACATCTTCTTTTATCCGCTGATGAGCTTCATAACGTTTCTCTTCATCATACGCATATCTGGGATCTGGAATAAAAGGCATCTTGGCCATTTTAGTGATGGTCACAGTTGGAAAGTGAAAATCTACCGCTACTATCCCAAGTAAAAGGTAACATCCGCCCCCCTGAAAGGGATAGAGTTCTAAAGAATCCGAAAAATGAGCCGTATCAAAATATTCACCCTCCACATCGATCCACGTACCGAAGAACATGGTGCCTCTTTTGGTAGGAACATGCTTACGTGAGATAAGATAAGCCAGCATTCTGACCTGTTTTTTGTTGAACTTTAATAAATCCTTAGCCATAATATCTCCGCGGTATTTGGTTTTCAGCAGCTCAAACGGACTGCAAGAAACAGGAAAACCCAACAGTTCAATTTCATCAAAGGCATCTTCAAATACATCTCTTTTCAATACAGGAAGACTGTACTGTTTTACAGGCTCATCAAACAAAGCCTGAAATCTCTGTTCCGGTTTAAAATCACCCAGCAGCATTCTGGCTTTTAAGAGCAGTTCATTTTTTGGAAAGCCCGTAAAGCGGAAAGCCCCGATAAAAATAAGAATCTGGAGCCCCGCAATTCCAATGGGAACTCGTCTGATAAAATCCTCCAGGGATTTAAAATCACCATTTCTTTTTCGCTCATCCACCAGAAGCTCAACCGTTCTTTGTTCCAGTGACTGCACATGCATAAATCCCAGGTATACTTCAGTTCCATATACCATTGTGTGATATTCGCTCTTGTTGACACAGGGCGTCAGAATGTCCGCTCCCGACATCTTTGCTTCATGAACATATACCTCAGTTCGGTAAAATCCACCTCCATTATTAATGGCAGCCACCATAAATTCTACCGGATAGTAAACCTTCAGGTAAAGACTCTGATAACTCTCCACAGCATAAGAAGCAGAGTGTGCCTTACAGAATGAATACCCTGCAAAAGATTCAATCTGGCGATACACCTCGGTGGTCAAATTTTCAGGATGACCCAGCTTTGCACAGGACGAAAAAAAATGATCTTTAACCTTCTGCAAAGCGGAGAGTGAGCGACCTTTTCCACTCATGGCACGTCGCAGCACATCCCCATCGGTGGCATGAAGCCCCCCGAAATAAAGGGCAATTTTTATCACATCTTCCTGATAGACCATAATTCCATAGGTTTCTCCAAGCTGCTGCTGGAACACAGGGTGAAAATATTCAAACTGATCGGGGTTATTATGTCTAAAAATATATTCCTTCATCATTCCGCTTTGCGCAACACCGGGTCTGATGATAGATGATGCTGCCACCAATACCTTATAATTGTCACATTTCAACCGACGCAGCAGCCCACGCATGGCAGGACTCTCGATATAAAAGCAACCAATCGTTTTCCCACGGCTTAAAAATTCATTGCACCTCCCCTCATCTTTAGATAGACGGTTGTCACGTATATTCACATCAATTCCCTTATTTTCCCTGATGAGATTCACGGCATCATTGATCGTTCCAATACCTCTCTGAGAAAGGATATCAAATTTTTCAAGGCCAATCTCTTCTGCCGTATGCATATCAAACTGAACAATAGGAAAACCCTTTGGTGGCATCTCTAATGCTGAATAATTCGTAATAGGCTCTTCAGAGATGAGTATTCCACAGGCGTGCATACTCCTTTGGTTAGGGAATTTCTCCATCATTTTCCCGTATTTCTGAACCTGCTGCACTACAGAGTTACTCTCGTGCATAGCGGCAGACTGCGAAGCCAAAACATCCAGTTCTTCCTTGGGTAAACCAAATACCTTTCCCACCTCTCTAAAGATAGATTTGTACTTAAATTCCACATTGGTTCCGCAAAATGCAACGTGATCTTTGCCATATTTATTAAAAATATAGGTGAGAATCGTATCACGGTCCTGCCAGCTCCAGTCAATATCAAAATCAGGCGGTGTTTTACGATTTAGATTCAGAAACCTCTCAAAATAAAGATCCAGTTCAATAGGGCAGATATTGGTGATCCCTAAACAATAACTAATAATACTATTGGCACCACTTCCTCTTCCTATATGCATAAAACCCATGCTATTGCTATACTGAACAATATCCCAGGTAATGAGGAAATAACCACTGAAATTCAGTTCATCAATCACTTTCAATTCCTTTTCTACCCTTTTTCTGGCTGTCTGGTCATCAGGATCATATTTTTCCTGCAATCCTTTATAAGCTAGTTCGGTCAAAAGTTCCAGATCCGTTTCCTTACTACCGGTATAATGCTTTTTGTTTCTTGGGGTAGAAAATTCAAAATCAAACCCGCACTGCTCCAAAACTCTCTGCGTATTCTCAATGATCAGGGGATAATTCCGGTATAATTCCAGCAATTCAACAGGTGGCTTTAGTACTTCATCTGGCTGGCAGTATTGGTGAGTTTCTAATTTTGAAATCAGCGTATTGTTCTCAATAGCTCTTAATATACGATGCAGATTATAGTCCCTCTTCGTGATAAAAGTAATGGGTTGGAGTATCACCATTTTAGGAATGAGTTTTTTCCATTCTTTCCGAAATAAAAGGTTGAGCTGCGTAGGTCTGATCCCGATATAATCATTTTCTGAAAAATTTTCAGGAATATTTTCAACCGGGTAAATGGTGATCACCTTTTCAAAGGCCGGATTTACTTTAGGCAATGGGATATTTTCACAGTTAAAAGCAGTCAACATTTGGTTGATCTCTGCTATACCACTTGCATCTTTAGCGAGCGCAATATACAGAAGCTCATCGTTTTGCCTGATTTCCATGCCAACAACAGGCTTTATCCCTGCATCTTTACACAACTTAAAAAACTCATAGATCGCTGTTACTGCATTAATATCGGTAAGGCATAAAGTTTCAATACCCAAAACCGAAGCGGATTGTACCAGCTCTTCTATAGAAAGTGTTCCATAGCGCAGACTGTGATAGGTATGGCAGTTGAGATACATATTCGTTTATTTTTAATTATTGTTAAAAATCAAACCCGGAGGCACGTCTGACCGCCTGTTTTCCAAAACGGATTTTAATATGATCCATCGCCTGGTAGAGGCTGATCATCTCCTGGGTATCTTCAAAGAGATTCATTTGATATTCTCCATGAACCAAGCCCGTGAGTTTTAAGCCGACCAGACGGATTCTCATTCTTCGGGTGTAGATCTTATCGAAAAGCTCTAATGCGCATCTGCTGATGGTATGATCGGCAGAGGTATAGCTCACACGGCATTGCTTAGTCTCAGTATCAAAATTGGAGTATCGGATCTTTACCACAATGGTTGATGTTAGCCACTTTTCCTGTCTTAACTGATGAGCCAGCTGCTCCGCCATTCCGGTGATCAATGTTTTTATTCCCGCGATATCAATGGAGTCTATTTCAAAAGTGTGTTCAGATGAAATGGACTTTCTTTCCGTAAAGGGCACCACAGGTGTATTATCAATACCGTTGGCCTTTTTCCAAAGTTCCTGTCCATTCTTTCCTAGAAGATTCTGAAGCATTTCAGGAGGCATTTCAGAAAGCGTGTGAATCGTTCTGATCCCTACTCTGGAAAGCAGCTGAAAAGTAACATCACCCACCATGGGTATTTTTTTGATGGACAGCGGATTGAGGAACGGTCTGATCATAGACTCTTTTATCTCCATATGCCCAATAGGTTTAGCCTCTCCCGTGCCAATTTTAGAAACCGTTTTATTATTTGAAAGGGCAAAGCTAATGGGTAAGCCTGTATTTTTCATGACTCTGGAGGCCAGCTCCTGAGTCCATTGATAGCAGCCAAAAAAGCGGTCCATTCCCGAAAGATCAAGGTAAAACTCATCAATACTCGCTTTTTCCATCAGGGGCACTTTTTCTTCGATAATCTCTGTGACCTCATGAGACATTTTAGAATAGAAATCCATATCCCCGCGGATTACTTTAGCTTCGGGACAAAGTTTTAACGCCATTTTGATGGGCATCGCAGAACGCACTCCGAAATAGCGGCTTTCGTAAGAACACGATGCCACTACTCCACGATCACCCCCGCCAATGATGATTGGCCTCCCATTGAGTGCTGAATTATTTTTCCGTTCACACGAAACAAAAAATGTATCCAAGTCCATATGCACAATCGCTCTTTCCATCTGATCCTATTTTATTTCACAAAATTGCTAATATATTTAGTATTTTGTTTTAACTTTGATGCTATAAATTATAGCAATGTCAATTTTATCTGAAAATCTGCGGTATCTGAGGGCACAATTAAAATCTTCACAACAAAAGATTGCGGACGATCTTATCATTACCAGAGGGCGTTATGCAAAGTATGAGGAGAACGAGTCGGAACCGCCTCTGGAGCTCCTACTCAAGATCTCAAGGTATTTCCATGTGAGCATCGATCTGTTGGTATCAGTTGATTTAAGGAGATTTCCACTGGATGAATTGTTACAGCTCCCTGATAACAGGATCTTGCTGCCTGTTCTGGTGGATCATACAGGTGAAAATGCCATAGAGATTATTCCCAATAAGGCCTCTATGGGATATTTGAATGGGTACAATGATCCGCAGTACATTGAAAGCCTCCAGCATATTTCATTGCCCTTTCTAAGGAACGGAAAATACAGGGCTTTTCCGGCAGAGGGCGATTCAATGCCTCCCTTTAAAGATGGGACCTATATAGTTGGGAAATACGTGGAAAAGATACAGGATATGAAGGTTGGCAAAACCTATCTCCTGGTGACCCGTAGCGGATTTGTCTATAAAAGGCTGGCAGGCATTGAGGACCATTCAATCCGGGTTCAGTCGGATAACACTTTTTTTGAACCCTATGACATCCCACTCCATGAAATGCTCGAAGCCTGGGAATATGAATGCAGCATCCTGAGAGATTATGACCTTTTAGATTTTGCCAATAATGACGTTAAAGGAATGTTCCTATCCCTTAAACAAGACATTAACCGACTGGAAAAATACTTAGTACGCTAAAGCTCACAGGCCCGTGGCTGATTTCGTATGATAAAAAAAATATAAATTTGTTCTCTCAAAAACTAAACCGTGAAATTTTTCTCACGACATATAAGCATTGAAGAAGACAGGTATAAAGATTTATTTTATAGCTACTATTATCGTGTCTACCTGCATACAGCACGCAGAGTCAGCGGAAAAGAGAATGTAAGAGATATAGCACAAAATGTGTTCGTTCATTTGTGGAAATACCGAAAAGACCTTATGCTGCAAAATCCTGAAGCTATTATTTTCAACTCTTGCAATCAGGAGATTTCCAAATTTCTGAAAGGTGTCGAAAAGCAGCCTCTCAGCTCCTCTACAACCGAAACAGACTATGCTGACGATTCTGACGAACAATTAATATTCAAGCTGAAAAAAGAAAACCGCCTTGTTGAACTTGAAAAAAGTATTGAGCTCATCATCCCCCCTCTTCGCAGGAAAATATTTAAGATGAATAAATTAGAAGGGGTTACCCAGCAGCAAATTGCTGTGTTATTGGACATTCCCAAAAGTACAGTTAAACGACATATTGCTGAGGCCATGATGTTCCTCAAAAACCACTACAAAAATCTTAAATAAAGTTAAAATTAGCTTTAATTCGTTAAAGTTTATTAAAATACTGGTCCTTTTTTTCCTTTTCGTCCTATTACATAATATAGACCCTTGTATTATGAACGAAAATGACAATCATAACCCAATTGAAAATCTTGTCCCCCCTACATCGAAAGAAGTTGATCAGGCATGGGAAAATGTGATTTCCAGAATAAGAATTCACGAGAGAGAAAAAAGACGAAAAAAAATCTTTAAATACAGCATCGCTGCCTCAGCTGCTGTCATCCTAATGATCGGAAGCCTTGTCGGCTACCACACCTTTTTTAAACCTGACATCTACCTTGCCGAGCAATCAAATTCGTCGATCAAACTCTCTGACGGCACCATGGTAACCCTTTTTAAGGGAGCCAGATTGACGGTCGAAAAATCCTTTCCGAGTGATACCAGAGAAGTACAGCTCCAGGGTGATGCCCTGTTTGAGGTGGCAAAATCAAAAGAGCATCCCTTTATTGTTCACGGTCTGAATTACGAAACTAAAGTACTGGGCACTGTCTTTAAAGTGATGCAGGATGGCAGCACTTTTAAAGTGGATCTGTTTGACGGCCAAGTGGCCATAAAGAAAGCAAATACCAAAGAGGAATATTTTCTTACCCCTAATAAGACTTTTAACAATTACGGTAAACCGGATGTAGCCGCCATTACACCACTAAAAGAACATACAGTCACCATGGATCCATACAAAGCCCATGATTCTATGATCAGGCTATCTTTCAGTGAATGTAGTATAAAGAATGCCATTGAGGTCGTTGAAAAGACCTATCATGTTAAAGTTGAATATCCTGCACAATACGCTGATCGTAAAATTTCTCTTGATAATGTAAATGTCTCACCGGCAGCTATTCTTGGTACTATATCCGCACATCTAGATCTAAAGCTCAACATTTATGATACAACATACAGACTGGAAAAATAGAATATGGCAATTCCTTGCCATGCACCTGATCTCTGATACGTGATCTCCACTCAATAAAAGACCGACAGCGGGAACTGTCGGTCAGGAAAACTAATAACAATTATTCGTCGCGTTACTAATTTAACACTACAAAAATATGAAAAATGTTGTTTGCTATGTAGCAATACTGCTTTTTCTCAATTTGTCGGCTCTATATGCGCAGCAGCACATTGCCGATAAAAGAGTAAATTTTCAGAGAGGGAAAATATCGGCTGCACAGGCAGTGAATGATTTTCTAACCACCAATCAGCTGGAATATGTCTATTCCGAAGAAGAGCTGAAGAAACATACCATACAGGGCGTAAAGTGCACCAATGAAAGTGTACTAAACTGTATGAAGAAAATCCTTAAAGACCTGCCTTTTGAAGTGCTGATTAAATTCAATTCGGTTATTATTAAGGAGATAAAACCAAAAAGCCCACCGATAAGCATTTCCAAAACGGACAGCACAGAAGCTACCATGCAAGATAAAACTCTTGCAAAAGCAGAAATTCAAAGTCCAAAAGATACCATTAGCCCCAATCAAATCAAGGAGATTGTCATCAATGCAGGTTATTATGCGGTAAAGGATAAAGAGCGTACAGGAAGCATTTCAAAAGTAACAGCCAAAGACATCGAAAACCAGCCTGTAACCAATGTGCTGTCCACTATACAGGGACGTATGTCGGGGGTCAATATCACTCAGAACTCTGGCGTTCCGGGAGGTGGGTTTGATATTCAGATCAGAGGAAAAAACAGTTTGAGAACAGGTGGTAATACCCCTCTTTACATTATTGACGGCGTACCAATGGGAGGTGAAATGACATCTCCCTATTCGGGAGTCGTATTACCGGGAGCCAGTATTAATCCGTTAAACAGCATCAATCCAAATGATATTGAAAATTTAGAAATACTCAAAGATGCCGATGCTACCGCCATTTATGGATCAAGGGGAGCTAACGGAGTGGTCCTGATCACCACCAAAAAAGGTAAATCAGGAAAGCTTGGGCTCAATTTCACCACTACCTATGGATTCAGTCAGGTGGCATCGAAGATGAAAATGTTGAGTACAGAGCAATATCTCCATATGCGCAGACAGGCATTTGCTAACGATGGGATCACGAATTATCCCGCTACTGCTTACGATATCAACGGCACATGGGATCAGAATCGTTATACAGATTGGAACAAAGATCTTATTGGAAATACAGCTACTTCTTCCAATTCTCAGCTTTCACTCAGCGGAGGTAGCCAGACCACTACTTTTCTATTGAGCTTAGGACATAGCGAGCAGACCACCGCCTTTGGGGAAGGTTTTAAGTATATCAGTAACAATATCACCAGTAACATTTCTCACCGCTCATTAGATAAGAAATTCCAGCTCAATCTCTCCAATCTCTTTTCCATTCAGAAAAATAATGTACTGAGATCTGACATCACAAGGCAAGCCTACTGGCTCTCTCCCAATGCGCCCGATCTTTATCATCAGGACGGAAACCTGAACTGGGAGAACAATACCTTTGCCAATCCCGTGGCAGCCTACAACAGCACCTATTCCAATGAAAGCAAGCAGTTCATGACCAACATCAATACAGAGTACGAGCTGTTTCCCCGCATTAAAATTAAATTAAACTCAGGGATCAATTACCAAATCTTTGATGAAGTGGCGCTTCAGCCTCATACTATGTATAACCCATCATTTGCATTGGGACAATCGAGCGCAACTTCCAGAGCCTCAAAAAATAAACAGGATCGTTTTTCTTTTATTGTAGAACCACAGGTTAACTGGATTTACAAAAATGGCAATCATGAATTTGATGTGCTTTTTGGAGGGACATTTCAACGGGAAGTGAACAACCAGGGCACGATGACAGGCGTCGGCTTTGAGAGCAATGTGTTTATAGAAAATATAGGCGCTGCACAGACCAAAACGATCTCCGATCAGATCCGCACAGAGTACCGCTATGCAGCCGTATTTGGAAGACTCAATTATCAGTTCAAAAACAAATATATCCTGAACATTACAGGAAGAAGAGATGGAAGCAGCCGTTTTGGACCCAGTAAAAGGTTTGCCAATTTTGGAGCAGTCGGTGCTGCGTGGCTTTTTTCAAAGGAAAATATTTTGAAAGATAGCCAATGGCTAAGCTTTGGGAAACTCCGGGGCAGTTATGGCTCTGCCGGAAGTGATCAAATTGGGGATTATCAGTATTTGGATACTTATACCGTTTCTCCATCCACATACAATGCCGTGACCGGTCTACTGCCTTCCCGTTTATACAATCCGGATTACAGTTGGGAAAAGACCACGAAACTGGAAACAGCTCTGGAACTGGGATTTTTTAAAAATCGACTCAACCTCACCACAGCTTGGTACAAAAACCGTTCTTCTAACCAGTTGGTAGGAATTCAGCTACCTTCCATAGCAGGTTTTCCTTCGGTATTGGCTAATCTGGCAGCGACTGTTGAAAACACTGGATTTGAACTCGAGCTTAATGCACGTCCTTTAAAATCAAGTAATATTCAATGGGAAACAGGAATCAATATCAGTTTTCCAAAAAATAAATTACTGGCGTTCCCCGGACTAGAAGGATCTACCTATGCCAATCAGTATGTCATAGGACAACCAACCTCAATTATAAAAGTCTACCAATTGGAAGGAATTAATCCACAGACGGGACTTTATCAGTTTACCGATTTTAATGGGGATGGAAAAATATCGTCCCCCGATGATAACAAAGTCATCGAAAAAATAGGCGTACAATATTTCGGGGGCTGGAACAACACCCTTCGTTACAAAAACTGGGATCTATCCATCCTTTTTCAATTTGTCAAACAGAGAAACCGCAATTATAACAGCATTATGCCTGTACCGGGCGGTATGACCAATCAGCCGTTAGAAGTTCTCAATGTATGGTCAGTTGAGAATCCGGCAGGCGTATATATGCCCTACAAACCTGGAGGCAATACCGCTCATAATCTACTGCAAAACAGCACTGCTTCTGCGTCGGATGCGTCTTTCATACGCATCAAAAACCTACAGCTAGGATATCGAATTCCTTTGAAGAATTCTGTTATTAGGGACGTAAAGATCTTTTTTCAGGGCCAGAACCTTGTTACCTGGACCCGGTATTTTGGAATCGATCCTGAATTTACGTTTATGGGCTTTCTACCTCCTTTAAGAACTTATTCTTTTGGCGCTCAGTTTAATCTTTAAAATTATTACTCATGAAAACATTTAAAATTGTATTTATAATTATCATACTTTTCTTGCTAAAAGTTACCATCTCATGTGAAAAGCTGGTAGAAGTTGAAATTCCCAATAACCAAATCACGACGGGCCAAGTATTTGAAGACGTGCAGACGGCTAATGCCGCCCTTGCCGGGTTGTATGCCGGGATGCGAGATAATTCGCCAATTGCAGGAGACGAAGCTGGTAAACTTTTTGGAATGTATACCGATGATCTGGATTGCTATGCTACCACTTCTGTTAATGGCGTGCTTGATATTTATCGGAATCAGCAGATTGGAGCCAATCCTACTATTTATTCATATTGGTCTGGTGCTTACCAAAACATTTATATAGCCAATGCTATACTAGAAGGTGTAGAAAATTCATCGGCATTACCTGCAACTGAAAAAAGGCGGATCACGGGTGAAGCCCTTCTTATGAGATCAATTGTATTTTTCTACCTGCAGCAATCCTTCGGGGATATCCCCTATCCTATTACCACCGATTATAAGCTTAACCAATCCTTATCCAAAACATCCTCTTCCGAGGTATTGACCCAACTGGAAAACGGTCTTAGTCAGGTAACCAATTTGTTAACCGATGAATACCGCAATACAGAGCGGATCTATCCCAATAAAAAGACAGCGCAGCTGATGCTGGCTAAAATATACATGCTGCAACACCGATGGAATGATGCTGAGTTCCTTTTAAAAAATATTGTACAAAGCCCCCTTTATCAGTTTGAAAATAATACCACCAAGGTATTTCAAAAATCAGGAACCCATATTTTATGGCAGTTGAAACCCAAAAACGCTGGAGATCCAACCAAGGAAGCTATGAACTATTATTTTACCGGTGCAGCTCCAACCAATTATGCATTGTCCCAAGAACTGATTGACTCTTTTTCAAATGGAGACCTGAGAAAACAGAACTGGATGGCCACGGTAACTTTTAATGGAAACACATGGTATCGCGCTGATAAATATAAAAACCGAACCCAAAATACCACTGAATATTCTATTGTATTTCGTTTGGAAGAAGTCTACCTCCTGCTTGCTGAAACGATGGTACAGCAAAATAAATTACCGCAGGCACTACCTTATATCAATGCCACAAGACAAAGAGCAGGTCTCGGTGCTTTTACTGGTCCAACCACACAATCTGCATTACTGGATGAAATACTACTGGAAAACAGAAAGGAATTCTTTACCGAAATGGGACACCGTTTTCTGGACCTGAAACGTACAAACCGCCTGAATAGCCTGATTACGATAAAGCCGAACTGGAAATCTTATCATGATCTATGGCCGGTGCCACAGCAGGAACTCTTACTCAACTCAAATTTAAACCCACAAAATACCGGATACTAATCATGAAAAGAATAATTTGGTTATTGTTACTGCTATTTAGCAGTAGTTGGTATTCCGCGCAAAGTACAAAAGATACCCTGCAAAGCTGGATCTCAGGATTCTCACGATTGGTCAATCCCATATCTTCCGACGACGGAAGGTGGGTAGCGGTAAGAAAGCGCTATGATCTTACCCAAGATACGCTTCTCGTAGTAGATACCCAAAAACCCGATGTTCCCATAGGCACAATAGCCCTGGGCGGAGAAGCAACCTTTATAAAAGGTGATGGACTCCTTGTTTTTGGACAAGGAAAAGCAAAGTTCCAGAATCTAAAAACCGGAGAAAAGAAAAATTATAATCAGGTAAAAATAGCCTACCCACTTACTGTAACGGGTAAATACGCCATATTGGACAAAGAGACTAATCTGAGCGTCTACAACACTGACAACGAAAGATTACAGTATATCACAGGAGTACAGGAATTTCCTGTCACAGATAATAAGAAAAAACTATACGTATTCAAGCAGAATGCCGATCATTATGAAATCCTTGATCTTTTGGGAAATGAATCAAAAGTGCTCAGAACAACCCTCAATACGATAAAAAAAGTAGAATTGTCCCTTTCAGGAAAATATATTATAGTACAGGAGATTGAAAAGGAGTCAAATAAAAGTCTGATCGTATTGATCAATACCCTGAGCGGAAAAACAGATTCACTTCCTACCGTCTCTACCGAAAAAAATGATTATTACAGGTTTACGGAAATTCAAGAAGGAAAGGCTTTATTTATTAGCCTCCACAGCCCCGAAAAACCTCAAAATAAGCTGGTAGACATCTGGTATGGAAATGATGAAAATCTAAAAACAAAAAAAACAGGGGTCACAAAAAATAGGTACTGGCTATGGCAGTCCAATAACAACAAGATACAGGAGCTTCCCACCGACACATATCCGGTGATCTCAGCCATCAATAGTGATCGCTATTTCTTAGCTTTTCATCCCACAAAAGGTCATGATTATCTGAACTATGAACCCCAGTTAAAGGATGTACAAATCTATGATGTACAGTCAAACAGCTACCGAAGATTGGACGATCTCAAGGGTATCACTTACGGTTCATCTGAAATTTTCTGTTCCTATAACGGAAAATACCTCTTAGGAAGTGAGGATGGAAAAAGATGGTCACTTTTTGAATTAGAACCCATGACAAAAAGTGTCATTTCCCAGCCCAACCTTCAAAACCCTGTGTTTACAATGGATGGCCGCTACATTTTCTTTGAAAGTTCCAACGATCTCTGGCGCTACGAAATCAAAACAAAAAAATTGACCGCGCTTAAAATAGCAACAGGAAAACAAACTAAGATTATCAATCGAAAAATCTTAAAGATATCCGAAAAATGGAATTTTTCACTCCAGACCATTGATCTCAACCGGCCTCTTCTAATACAGGCCTTGGATCAACCGAGTACCACCACCTCCTATCTTACCTGGAAACGGGGCAAGCAAAAAGAAACTGTATCATCAACAGAAAATTATGTTAGAAATTTCACCTATGATGATGAATTAACCCATTTTTACGTATTGGAAGAGAATTTCAATAAACCTCCAACCCTATCCTTCATTGGGGATGGCGAGCAAAAGAGAATATTAATCCCTGCTGCAAGTGAGACTGATAAAAGTAGTAAGACTCTAAAGCAGGATATCATCCACTACACCACTAAGGATGGCCTAGCCCTGAAAGGACTCTTATATTATCCGGTGAACTTTAACCCAGCAAAAAAGTATCCTATGATCGTGCATATCTATCAGATTCAAAATAGGATGTCAAACCAATATATTACACCCGGCTATCACAATAGAGATGAGCTGGATATAAGAACTCTATTGGAAAAGGGGTATTTTGTCCTTTTACCCGATACCGTTGTGGGAGACTTAGGCCCGGGATTATCAGCATTGGATTGCGTACATAAAGCCTTGGATGCAGTCAGTACTAATCCTGGCATTGATATGCATAAAGTGGGACTGATTGGCCATTCCTTTGGAGGGTATGAAACAAATTTCATTGCCACCCATTCCGATCGATTTGCAGCTTATATATCCGGAGCAGGGCTCAGCGACATTATTCGTTCTTATTTTTCTTATAACTACCATTTTCCCGGCCCTTATTTCTGGCAATACGAGACCGGGCAGTATAGGATGAACATATCCTTTCTTGAAAATAAGGAATTGTATTTCAGTAACAATCCCATCTTTAATATGGAAAAGGTGAATGCCCCTATCCTGCTTTGGACCGGACAACAGGATGAAAACGTTCCCTGGGATCAGACGATGGAGTTTTTCATGGGGCTCCGAAGGCATAATAAAAAAGTTGTAGCCCTATTCTACCCTAATGGTAGACATGCTCTTGGAGCGGGTTCAGAAGAGAAAAAAGATCTGCACCAAAAAGTACTGGAATGGTGGGATTATTTTTTAAAAGACAAAAAAAACGTCCCTTGGATTAATAATCAATAAAAGCTAGGCTGTCCTATTCGGACAGCCTAGCTTGGTGTTAATTGATAGGTTTAAACAACTCTTCTCCACACATGGTTCCAGATAGTTCATGTAACGGAGTAACATTGTCCGCTGACCAGAAACAGGTTTCCCCAGTTTGTGTACTACACTCTTGTTTGGCATCGATACATTGTCCTGATACTGCATCAATACGGTACGCAGTTACAAAAGCACGGTTACTTGTGGTTACTTTTGTCGCAAAAGCAGCTCCTGCACCCATTAGAATAACGGCAACAGGAAAAATAAACTTTTTCATAATAAAAAATTTAGGATTGATTTGTGCCTACTCTTTTAAAGGTTTTCGGCTTCCCCTGGTTTAGGATCTTGTAACGCTGTTCTGAATTGGTACCTGATGAGCTCGTTTCCGATCAACACATATAGGTATTTGTCAGTTGCCAGCATCTGTGATATTGTATTTTCTTTTCGATTCTGTATGTAAAAGCTTCCTACATATTCCTGCCTGTCAGTATGGTATATATCAACCACAGCCGCATTCTTCCACGCCTTGGATGATTCATGTTTTCCCATTAAATTAGACTGAATGAACAGTAACTGGCCATTACCTGTCATTATCTTGTTGACTACAAGTGGCGGAGCTGTCATTTTATGATTACCGTCTGAAAGCTGCCGGGTTTCTATCTTAGCCCGGCTTGTCGTATCGATCGTGTTTAACCTCCTGAGTACACTCAGATCTTGATCCATCACTACAAATTGATTTCGGTACGAATAGGTATAAATGAGAGATCCCTTTCCCCTACTTCCAATCAACGTTCCATCCGAATCGAACACCCCATCTATTTGCTTCTCAAGAATAGAAGGGCGCAGTTTCAGTTTTGGATTTGTGCTAAGGTTTAGACTAGCCAGCGTGTATTGCCGATTTTGGCGGCTTTGCGTTCTGATGGCAAATCTTGAAGAATCCAGAACCACCAATTGAGTAAAATAAGCATCCCGGTAGCTGATGGTTCGCGTCAGTGAATCTCCCAAAACACCTCTGTAGATTACTGGAACACTCCCGTCATACAGAAAGTAGAAAGAGTCGCAGACCTGAACCTGTAGGTTTCTGAATTTATGATCTGATTTGTCAAGGCTTATTTTCATTGAAGAATTTGCCGTCAATGATGTATCAACCGATGTCAGTAGTAATGGTGCCGTACTATTTCCAAGATAGATCTTACCATCATCCACTCCCGCAAAGTAATAGGAATTGATTCCCAGATCTAAAACTTTATCCTCAATGACCGGGTGAAGCAAAAAGCGCCGGGTAAAGTTATTTTCCTTTTTAATGATATTCTCCGAGGATAAAAATAAAACGATAACCATTGCCGCAGAAGCAAGGATTACTCCTCCAGTACTGACCATTGTTCTGCTTAGCTTCCTTTTTTCTTGTCGTTCTACAATACAAACAGCGCTAAAAGCCATCAAAACACAGACTATATTAAAGATCATATGCTCAGTCCAGCCTAGCTTCTCCAAAATTCCACCGCAGGAACACGGCACAAAATCGCTGTAATTTAAAATGAGATAAATATATACCGTAAAGCTGATCATGATACCTAGTGAAAGATAAAGACCTGTTAGTCTGGTGCTTTTAATACAGAGTAATAATACAATGATCAGTTCTACTATAATAACAGCATAAGAAATTGCCCCTGCATAGGCACTTAGTAGTGGAGACTGCGCCAGCTGTACCTGAAAATTCTCAAAATCAAACACTTTACTTGAGGCCGCATAGCAGAATAGCAATACGAAAAAGTACGCAATAATATCAGGGAATATATAGAAGCTCTTTTTCATAGGGTTAATTGTTTGGTTTACAGAAGTAAAGCTCCCTATTAAAAAATAGAATTAAATATCAAATAGTACTTAAAACATGCGAAAAAGTATAAAAAACATTGAAGAAAGTACCCGGCACATTGAAAATAGTACAGAAGATTTCAAGTGAGAATATTTTTCTAGATTTCAGTCAATAATCGGGGAATGGAATGTATCGGAAATCCATATTTTCTGCTGAATAGAAAATACATACTGTTATAGTTTGAAAAATCATTTCGATAAGCAATCTCCTTAAAACTATATCCGGTAAACAGGATATCGTCCAGTACATTAAGCATTTTCATTTTATTATGAAACTGATGGAAGGTATCACCAAAGTAATCCTTACAATCCTTTTGAAACTGATTGTAATTCTTACCATAATCGGCAGCCAGTTTTCTTAAGGGCTTAGATTTCGAGAATTCATCATTACTAACTTGATCGAGGGCTGTTTCCAGGTAGTGTAGGGTACTAAGACTATAGCCTATTAAAGATCTCGGAATGGAAAGTTCATAAAGAAAAAAAATAACGCAGTGACAGGGGCTGTCCAAAATACCTATTCCTGTGTACAGAAATATCTGCGCAGATTTATGCAGAGGCAAATAAACAGGGATCACTGAGGGGCTTATAGGGTCTGTAACAAGGTTAATGAGTTTTTTTTCAAAATTTTTAAGCTTTTTCCGATTAAGATCCGAAAGATTAAATATTTTTATTAGGGTACTCTCACCATAATAATATTCTTTAGGAGCCATATCGACACTCTGAAAAAAACTAATATAAGTATCTATAACCTTTTTGGTTAGTTTCTCCAGGAGTTCATGGTGGGTAGAACTTAGTAAAGATGATCTTATCGGAAGTTGTGAAAACCTGATCATCGCCCCTTCAATTCTTTTGTCAATCAAAGACAGTAAGAAGGTATTCATGAGCGCGTTATTTTAGTCTGAGAGAAAAACTAAACCATTAAAAGGTAATGTACACTTTTACATTCAGAATATCAAAATAAATCTCATTAAAGAGAAATATTTTATCAGCTCTTAATAAAAAATAAAATTTGAGTCTTTGGTAAAAAATGCTGTAAAAACAGCTATAACTCGGATGAAGTAATATTTAATTATTAGAAATTTGATTAAATTCCTTTAATTCAAAATAGCAGTTCTCACAAACTAATTTAATTTGTGCAAAGCGCTCAGATTCTTCATTCCACCCACCATGCTCAGATCTTACTTTTTCACACTCATCACACCACGCCTGGAAGTCGTCATCTTCTTCTAGCTCCATTCCTTTGGAGGTGTCAAAGGCTTCATGAAAACCTCTGACAGTGCTGCAATCCAGATGCTGGCAGACAAATGCAGGTCGTGAAGGTCCATGCTCAGCACATTCCACCTTTTTTTGTTTAAACTGTTGAACAGTCTTGGAATCGATATCTTCGACAGCCATAATAACCATGAATTTATCCAAACCATTAGAATCAACTTTATATGCACCTATTCCATTTAAGAAATCCAGACAGATTGATGTAAATTCCCAAGCATCGAATTCATCGCTGGGGAAAGTTCCTTCCTGTAATTTTTCGTAATGGTTTTTTGCACCAAATTCTTTAATGATTAACACTTTTTCTTTACTCTTTTCAATCGAGCTTTTATTAAACCAGCTCCACATCCATGTTTTCTTTTCTCGCGAGTAGCTTCCTACAGGGATATATTTGAAATATATTTCATCTTCGTCCGAGTTGTATAATCTTAAAAGTTCGGATTCACTATCATAAAACCAATTTTCATAGGCATCGATATCAAACTTCTTTTTGAATAAATCCTGAATTTGAATTAGTTTATCCAGCTTCTCCTGACTGAATTCATTATAGCTCATTCTAATTGTTTTTTTAAAAGTTACTTAATTCTAATCGATTAAAATTTATCATGTTCTTTCCGTTTTTCAGACCGTTTTAAATAGAGTTTCCGGTGTTCAATTCATCATCTCCTAAGCAGCCATCAAATTCATAATTTTGATTTTTTAGTAATGGAGGAAATAAATAATTATCCATTTCAGTTTTGCACCCTAGTCCGCTTACTACTTCAGGTATAAAATAACAACAATAGCATCTGTACTTTTATAATACTGAATTTCATTACAAATTTTATGCATCATTTTGTAGATAATTTAATATCTGATTTGTTAATTCAAATGTATCTATTTGAGGATTCTGAATCATAAAATCATTGACCATATCTTCTAACATATTTAAAGGACAAATATTTTCATACTCGATCCCTTTTATATTAATCAAAATATCATTTGGAATTTCATCAGCATTTAAAAACTCGATTTCAGAATTAAGATTCAATTTTTCTTTGGCATAAATCTCAATTAAATCATATTCAATATCAATTGCATTATTTAATAGATACTGTGCGGTTTTTCCTTGCTCGATTTCTCCGACTAAATCTGTTAATTTCATGTTTCTATTTATTAATAGGATATTGATTTTCAATATCCTATTTTATCATAAGTACACTTGAAAAAATATTATTTATTTTCTTCAATTAATTCTAAAAATAAATCTTGCAAATCTTCGTTAATTTTTTCGTTACTACTTTCTGTAGTTAGGATAAATTCGTCATTTATTTCATCGACATAGGTACTTCCATCTAATATCCCCAATACATGTGATAAGGTATTAATTTCAACAATCCGTAAAAAATTTAAAAAAACTTCTTTGTCTTCCTTTGATAGCTCAATATACATCAGTAAGATGCTTTTCCATATTGGATTTTGAGCTTCATTTGTTGTATTCAATAAGTTTTTATACAATTCTATGTTTCCGTCAATAACATCTCTTTTGAGAATTGCTACTAGTTGTTCTGGTGTCATATTAAAAACATCAATATTATAATTAATAATTTAAATTGTTTTTATCATTTTCTAATCACGAATCATTATCCTGAGACACTTCCACATTTCCTTCTTTCATTAGGAATCTGTATCTGAAAGGTATAGCTAAATATTTCAAAATATCAGGACGAGCAAAAGCGACATGATAAAAATGTACCATTTTTAACGACTTGATATCGTCATTATAATCATTTGTGATAAGATACCAACCACTTTCGTCCTCAGGTGAATCATATCTAATTCCTTCGATATCTTTTCCTTCATAGACGCCACCCGATATAACAACTGACTGATTGAAGTTTGGAAAAAGAGGAATAAGATTTTGTTGCCAACATAATTCGCCTTGTTTCCTAACAACTGAAATGGCTGTATCGCAACCTTTATTAAAGCCGCTGCCATCAGAATTTGCTTCATAAAGATCATAGTGTTTATCTTCATCTAGCCTAAATTGTAAAAGCCATGAATAATAGCCAATATTTTGGTTTTCAGAAATAATAGGGTTACTATCTACAATATAATCTATAATGTATTTAATAACCTCTATATAGTTTTCTGGTTGATTATTACCGATGGCAACTCTAATCTCTTTAGTTATATAAGAATATAAGCCTTTAGTGTAAATAGATTTATTATCCGAACATATAATAATTTCTTTATAATTTATCATTATTAATTGTGCCTAATTATATATAAAAAGCCGTTTTATAGTTTAATCGAAATGGCTTAAAATTATTTAAATAATCGATTTATTCAATCTTATCTAATCTTTCATCAAAATCTCTATTAAACTCTTCAAGATCAATTATTGCTCAATGATTTTGTTATGAGAATTTAGTTATTAGATAGCCGATTTTCTGTTAATATCAAATATATCAATATCTTTTTCCTGAAATATGCCTTCTAATGCTGATGCGCCATTTTCCATTTTGTAATCGAGTTCTTTATCAGAAATTGGAATGCACAAAAGCCAATGTACAGTTTTCGTTTCAAGTTGCAATGGTCCTAATTTATCCCATAAAAAGGGTGATACAAACATAATATGTTTCATATCAGAAGTTTCACAGTACATTTCAACTATTCTCATAAACACTGAACCTGGTTGACATTCCCAACCCTTATTAGTAATATAAAACCCTGATGTGGAGAGAATACTAGCCAACATGCTGAACTCTGTATATCCGGCAATTACAAGCTCTATTGAGATGTCTTTAAAGCTATTGTCATTCATTTCAATTTTATTGGGGTAATCAGACACGCCTATAGTACCACAAATTTTTATTCTTGGGTAAAGAGGATCATCACATGTGAAGACATCGATAAAATTCTTTTTATCTTCGTCATAATAACGGTCAATAATTTTTTTAATACCAACAGTATTTATTATATAATTTAAAAGTTTTTTATTTTCTTCAGAAGCTTGTCCAGACATAAAATTTAATTTTACTGAATATAAACTAGAATAAGGGTCAAATTTGGAATATAGTCTCTTTTTCTATGAATAGTTTTTCAACTCTTCACTTAAATCTCTAGTGAACTCTTGCAAGTTCACAACAAAGCCCGTTCGATCATAAACCGGAAAGACATTAATTAGGCAACCTGAATCAGCGATATAATCGATAATTTCATTTTCTAAAACATCAAGATCTATCTGCTTAATTGTAAACTCTTCCCAACCACTTGTTTTACATAGTTCAGCAAGCTCCTTAGCACTCCATAAGGGAAATAGTTTCTGACTGTCTAATTCTGAAGTTACATAATTTCCTTCTTTATCAACCATTGTAAAAAAGATCTCCCAATCAGCAACCTTTTTAATGAAATACTTGTATCTCTCATGTGGTTCTAATTTTATGACATTTTCAATTTCTTTACTATTCATATTGTTCCAGTTCATCTTGTAAATCTGAATATAAATCAGCAGGAGAAATTACAGTTCCTTTTGCTTTGGGTGTAAGAAAAATATTGATCAATATTTTGTCTTTTGTCATACCTGGAACCCATTTTTCTATAAAATTATCTAATTCTATGGGTTCTGCTTTATGCTCTTTCCATTGGTCAACAGCACAGAGTTCAGCAAATTCTTTTTCCGGCCACAATGGGAGAATTTGGTTCCCAATATCATCACCAAGCAGAGCCCAGCCATTATCACTCAAGCCCCAGATTTGTTCAAAATCTGCAACTTTTCTAACGAAATAATTATATCTTTCGTCTTCTGACATTTTTAAAATGTTCTCAATCTTCCAGTTCGTTCCTTCCATTTATTATTATTTTGACACATGTGGAATATCCCTATTTCTCTGTACCATCGAAATTATAGATTTGTAGAGTCCATTCTATCATAACTTCATTTACCCATTCAGAAAAATTATCATTAGAGACTTCTACATCTTCTAAATTATCATATTCAAAATCCCACTGCCAAAACATAACAGGACATACATTAGCCTCTAGTTTCGATAAATCCAAACAATAATGATTTCCTCGCCCATCGGGAGAAAAAGGGAGAAAGTTTTTAGGCATTGGATTTTCTACCTCAGAATGTTCGAATACATAGATTTTATCCAGAGAACCTTCTTTTAGCTCAGCTGATAATCCATAAACCTGAGTCCCTACAAGTGTAATTCCATTATGTTTTTTCATAATGTATTTAAAGTCCTCAGGAAGTTTATATCCTATTTCTTTCTCTAAATCTTCTAAACGAGTGTCTACGATATTTTCGCCTAAGTGTAAGATTTCAGGGGGAAATTTATATAGTTCTCCAAGTGTTTGGTTACATTTTTCTATTATTTCCATATTAATTTTTTTTCCGTGAGGATACTCTCTTTTCCCATTACCTACTTCCGTGAATCAATCAATGCTCTCAATTCTATAAGATTATGAAGTTTATTACTTTCATTTTCATCTAGTTTTTTCCAATCAATCCAATTAATATTCATTACTACATCATATTCTCCCAAGAGTCCATCAAGCAGGACATAAATTGCATCTTGCATTCCCGCACTACCATCATAATTTTTGATGTTTAATTCAATGCCAAATTCATTATTTGAAGTAGAATACCTATAAAAAATATCATCATAGCCTATGTTGTATTCTTTATATTGAATTTCATAATTATCATTAGGTACTCTTTGTCTAAAAGCGGAGAATTTCCAATTAGTCAATTTTGGGCTTGATTTTATTAGATTTTCTACACTTGGAAAGGATTCTTTTATTCCGTCTGCTGAGATTGAAAACTCTCTGATATTATTTTTACGGATAGGACTAAATTCAAAAACTAGATTCTGATCAATCTTTGCTAATTGACTGCTTATATCATTAAAAATTTGCTTTTGTAACTTTTCACTTTCAACATTCTCATAAATATGTTTTTCATTTTTTGAAAACCACTCCCAAAATTTTTCTTGCCGACTTTTGTTTCTTGTACACATAGTTCCAAAAAAAACTAAAACTGTTAATATTGTAAATGAATAAAATTTCCTACCCATAAACGTCATCACTTATTTGCTGTGCTATTTCATTCACTTTCATCATCTTAGCACAAGACTACTAATTTACGATTTACGGTTATTATTTTTCCACTCTTGATAGCGCATTTCAATGACTGGTTTTATTTTATCGTAATTTTTCGATGAATTTTCTACTTCATATACATTATCATATTCACTAAAGACTCTTGCATAATCACCAAAGTAATTTTCGTCCCCGTCATCTTCGTAATAATAATCTACAAATTCATTTCCTTCATCATTTAAGACTTCATCATAGAATTTGCTATCACATTCCTCAATTAAAAAGTCTCTACCTGTCATTTCTTGTCTCTTAACCTTATTTATTGATTCCTGCGATATTTCTTTATAAAGTTTCCCAATTAAATTATTTTGAATAATCCAAGTTAAAAACATACCTATATGTGTACCTCCATCTTCAGGTTTGGCATCTTTAGGAAAGTCTTCTCCTTCTGAGTGCCATTCTATTTTATCGTATGACATAATATTTTATTTTTTAAAATTAACACTAAACTTCCTTTGTGTTTTTATATATATAAATCCTGTTTTTGAAACTTTCTAAAATTCCCTCACTAATTTGCTGTACTATTTCATTTACTTTCATCGTTTTATTCCGATTTTAAAAACTAGGGTATTGAAATTCAATACCCTAAATTATTCCCAACAAATTTGATATATTAACTATTCATTTGGATCTTCAATAAGATTCAATACTTTCCATTCTCCATTTATATATCCCACCCATAGATTGTTGAATGTAACAGTTCCATTTTCATAGATTATTTTTTCCTCAATAAGCTGCTGATTTTGCTTTTTCTCTATAAGTGTAAAATTTCTCTCTATATCTCTAAAAGAAGGAAATCCGTTTAACTTTAAATCTTCAATTAAGGATAATTTTAAAACTTCAGCCAATTCAGATTTTATTTCCTCGGTGTTATTCAATTCTCTTTCTTTCAACAAATTTTCGGCTTCCGTTATAAAGCTTTTACAGGACAATACTCCATCTAGATTTTCGTCAGAATAAAAATTTTCGATTTTAATAATTGCTCCCTCTGGAGTTGATGAATCAGGCATGAAAAAGTCATTTCCATCATCTATCTTAACTCCAAAATCTATATCAAAATTTAGTTTTGCTTCTTCATCAAGAGTATCTCTATAATGGCGAATAGTATAGCCCCCAAGCAATCGTCCCTCTTTAATAATCATCCAATCTATCACATCTTCTACCAGAACCTTTTTTAAATTTCCATTTTCAGCGAGTTTTCCTAAGTAATACTTATTCTCAATTTTAACATTCTCCAACCATACAAAAACATCTTTCTCATTTTTAAATTTCACAGAATTATACTCTGAAGATTCATTTTTAATAAAATCATTAAAATACCATAAAGTATTTTTCGCTTTATATAGGTTATACTGATAAATTTTATCGACCTCGATGTTAGCACTATTATTCATTTTCTAGATATATTTTTTTATTTTTATTATGCACAACCAGGTATTCCATTACATGGATCTTTTGGTTTTGGAACAGGCATGATTTTAGGGGCTGGAGCTGGAGTAACCCTAAGATTATCTGTTTCAACAGGAGGAGCCGTTTTTAATTTTAAATCATTTAATTTCGTATCAGGATTATTATTAATAGCATCTTTTGCCTTATCCCTTAAGTTTCTTACCCCATTCAACGCTTCAGATTTGGGTATTTTATCTAACAATTGTTTTACTTGTTCATTAAGTTTAGGATGATTTGCGTGTCTTCCCTCACCTGTAGTCTTATTAAATTTCTCAACAGTTAATTTATTTTCTTTACCTTCAAATTTATAACCTTCTTCTCTTGCTTGTCTTACAATTTCATGATTTTTATGTTGCCTTGGTATTAAGTGATGTTCATTTGTTACTTTACCAGTTGTCTCGGTAGTTTTAGTGACTGTTTCAACGATTGGACTTGGCTTTACAGAAGAATTTTCCAGTAAAGGGACAGCCCTGATAAGTGCTGAAACCCACTCCAGACCTTCTAGTTCTCTTCCATCAACAACTCTGTTTTCTGAGAAGTTATAGTGTGACTGGTAAGCATATTTTTCACTTAGAGGATCTACGTTAAAAAACCTTCCCAGCTCTGGTATGCTGTTTCGCCATTTAAAAGAACTCCATCCGGTTTCTGTCTGCTTTTCCTGCCCCTGAAAGCCATATCTGTAGGTTGGTAGTTGGGTATTTGTACCCTGGAACCCTTCATACTCCATCCCAAAAGGATAGTAGTTGGTTTCCTTGTCTATTACAGCTTCATTGTTGCTTCCACGGTAATAGGCTAGCCTGATGTTTCCTACATGGTCTTCATAATTGTAGACATATCTTTTCTTCTGATAATCAATTTAAAAATCAAACATCCCTAACTTTGATACATAAGGAATGATCTTCAATTATTTAAGACCATTTTTAACGGCTTAAATAAGCAAGAGTAGGATAACCTACCCTTGCTATTTTAATTTTAAAATTTAATACATATTGATTTTCAATAAATTAAATATTGAAATTGGTCTATCACTAACTTTGGAACATTACCATTGCCTTATTTACTCTTAAACTCTTCAATTTTATGATTGTAATGTTTGCTATTTTTAAAACTAACATATTTAATATCAAAGCAAGGATTAACATTTCCGTCAACTAATCTGGTATTGTAAAAAGAAAAATGCTTAAGTTTTTTAAGTGATACTAACCAATTTAAATCTTGAATATCTCCACAGTCACCTAAAATTAGTTTTTTTAAATTTACTGAATACTTCAAATCTTCGTATTGAGTCAACTTTCTACAGTAATCCAATATTAGAATTTCTAATTTTTCACATGTATTTTTCAATCCCTCTAAAGAATTTAGTTGACTGCAATAGTACCCTTCAAAACTTTTTAAGTTTGGCAATTTCAATCCTTCAAAATTTTGAATATTAGATTCTGTAATGTGTATTTTTTCAAGAGAATCGGGTAAACTTACCAATGAAAAAGATTTGTTTTTTGGTTTAAATTTCCAAATATATAGAGTTTTCAATTTCAAGTTAGAAGATAGGGCTAAAGCCTCATCATACCAATCTAACGAAAGATATTCTAATTTCTCAAATCGGGAATAATCAATATTGGGTCTTGGTTTAGGATTATGAATATTTATCGTTATTTCTTTCAAATTTTTCAAATAATATAACCCAGAATAATCAATATCAAATTGATTCAAATAAATTTCTTCAATAAAATTTATATCTTCCAAGAAAGACAAGTCTTTAATTGTATCTGAATTAATAGAAATTGATAGAACTTTATTCGTTTTAATATATTCTATCTCTTCTGATAGACTTCGCTCGCCTCTTCCTATTGCTAAGGTCCTGCCATCTTTTGCGATAGCATATCCATTTTTAATCATAATTAGTTACTTATTAGTATTATTAATCTTTTTTGCATCTTCTTCTCTGTATTTATCTCCTGGAGACCTTCTCTTATTATAATTGTTTTCACTTTTATGTCCCGGAGTCCCTTTGTCTTTATCGGCATCCGTTTCCATTCGTTCAGATTCTTGTTTGAATGCTTCTCTATCATTTTCAGCAGGTGTCCAATCTGTGCTTTCATGTGGATCGTCATGTTTAGCAGCCTTTTCTTTAGCTGATTCTCCTGCTCTTTTCTCTCCTCCTTTTCCATGGTATTTTTTACCACTTTTATGATTGTTTGTATAAGAGCCTGTTTGTTCTTTCTCCTTTTTTTTGTTTTCAGCTTTACTATCTCCTTCACTATTGAGAACCCGATTTGTAATTGTTAATCCCGTACCTGAAAGAGTTGTAAGGATTTTAATATTATTCCCTAGTAGTCTTATAATCCCATTGTAATTATTAATGGCATTACTCTTTGCTGCTTCATAAACTCCTGATCTTCCAGCCGTTGTTCCAGCGCCTGGTGTTGCAGGTACAATCGGTATGGCAAACGCAGAAACCCACTCTAAACCTTCCAACTCTCTACCGTCAACAACTCTGTTCTCGGAGAAGTTGTAATGCGATTGGTATGCATACTTTTCAGAAAGCGGGTCTATATTAAAGAACCTTCCTAGTTCCGGTATGCTGTTTCTCCATTTAAAAGAACTCCATCCTGTTTCCGTTTGCTTTTCCTGTCCCTGAAAACCATATCTGTAGCTGGGTAGCTGAGTATTTGTACCCTGAAATCCTTCATATTCCATCCCAAAAGGGTAGTAGTTGGTTTCCCTGTCTATTACTGCTTCATTATTGCCTCCCCGGTAATAGGATAGCCTGATGTTTCCTACATGGTCTTCATAATTGTAGACATACCTATTTTTCTGGTAGTCATAATAACCTTCACTTGTAGGAAAAAATTGCAGAGCTACAGGTCCTCCGCCTTCCTTTTCATACTGAAACCCGTCAAGGTAGTCAGTATTATTGGTGACCATAAGACCACTTTTAAACGAAAAATAGGTGAATGCTTTCTTTAGCTTAATACCATCCGCCCTGTACAGAAACTGAAGGTTATTATTGTCCTGAGCAAACTTTACCTCTTTAGGCAAATTTAAAAAATTATACGAGATAGAAGTTATACCCTTGTCAATATGATCGGTCATATTCCCGTTCACATCATAGCCAATGGTGTTCCCGCCTGTTGGATAGCCGGATGGATTGGTGTTGTCATCTGTTACTTTTTTTAGCCTATTGCCTTCATATACCTGATATTTCAGATCATCTATCAGTATAGGTACATTAGCTAAAGGCTGGTATCTTTTCAGGGTCTGGATATTTCCGTTAAGATCATAGGTAAGATTCTCACTATATCCGTCATTTACAGGAGCAGTGGCAGTAGGCTCACGATAGGAAGCATCTTTCAGTCTGTTTAATCTGTCATATCGGTAGGCATATCTTCTCAGAAAGTCATTACTGCCAGTTCTCCAGTCAAATTCAGAAATATTGCCGTTAAATTTTGCAGGAGCTGCAGAGCCATCTACCGGATTCTCATATTTAAGCTCATACCCAAAGAGTTTTCCGCCCAGATTAGCCGGATTATTAACTTTGGTAACCCACCCCCTGATATTGTAGGCATAATCGATAGACTGCAATGGAGTTCCCGACGTATTCCCGGTTTTCTTATTGATCAGCTGCCCAATCTCATTGTAGGTATTATCGGCAAGAAGTTCTTCTGTATTAGTGTTTACTTGGTGATAATGTTTCAGTAACCTGTTTTGTCCATCATAAACAAATCTTTCCTTAATCTGAAATTCCGTATCAGTTCTTGATCTTTTATGCTTGGTAATTTTTTGCTTTACAACACCGCCAAAGTCGTACTCTGTTTCTGTGATGGTATACCCGGCCAGATAATTCATGGAATAGGTTCCAATCACTCTTCCCTTTGTATCATACCAGCTGTAATTCATTGCCCATCCTACATCTTCTATATTTTTCAGATATGATGAAAGAGCAAGTCCAGTGGTATTTTTTATTACCCCATCTCCCGGCTGTCGTAAAACTTTCTGTCCCAGAATGGAAGTAGGGATTTCCGCAACCATACCGGGTGGATAGGAATCATAATAATTGACGGTAAGAGCAGCCATGCTTCCTGTAGGAAATGCATTTTTGGTGTAAAATACAGGTAGGTTATTAGAGGTAAATGGAGAAGTGTCAGCCCTGGTCTCATTATTGCCTGCATTAACATTCATATTATTGACCGCGGTTTGTAATGTCACTCTTGTTCCCGAATTGCTAAAAAATCCTGTATAAACAATCCTGTCAAACTGATCATATTTTGTAAAGAGCCAGCCTTTTGCACCGAAATTATTGGTCGTTGTTCTTAAAACAGCATCCTGAGTAAGGATCAATCTGTCCTGCTTATCATACACCATATATTCCCAGCCTTTTCCGGGAAGCTTTCTTTCTACCTGACGGTATCTGCTATCATATTTGTACTGGTAGCAAAGATTATCCAGTACCTTATCATCCATACCAACAATTGCTGCTGATGGTGGGATAATATAGGCAAGCTGGTCGTACTCGTTATACACATAATAGGTGTCAGCATTTTCTGTATCACTCAGAACCTTTCGTACCAGTACAGTCTGCCCTTGTGAATTTTTAAATTCTATGGTTTTGTTTTCATCCTCATCGGTGGTTGTATTTTTATACAACTGACCTTGGGTATAAAAGGAAGATTGAGAAATGGTAGAAGTATATAGCTTGTTCGCAGCATGCCATAAAGTAACGGTTTCGTACTTCTTTACATAATCTTCCTGCTTATTGGCACTCTCGGTGTACCCAAGAGGTTTTGTACTCCATGCCGTTCCCGGTTGGGTCATTTGCTTAACTCTGCTGAGAGGAGAGTTTTCAAACTGCTTCTCAGAGAAAATCTTTTCTCCGTTATAGATGTTCCCTGCATCAGCTACCGGATAAGGAAGCTGCCCGGAAGTTTGCGGATAAATGGCTCCGCCCGTTGTTCCATTCTGCGGAACCGGAAAATATTCCCGAGCCTGTCTCCCGAGTCCGTCATAAGTGAAAGGGGTCACAAGATCCTTTCCGAGCGGTGTTGCTTTGACGTTAACCATCTGTCTGGCTCTTCCCAATCCATCAAAATACTGGACGGTTTCTGTCCTCCTTTTAGATGGGTCGGATACTTTTGTGGAGTCCAGATAGCTTATGGACTGTACATAATTTTCAGTCCCTGTTGTCTGGGCATATAATAGCTCTGATACAGCAAAGAGGCTGTAAAGCAGTAGTATTTTTGTTATTATGTATTTTTTCATAGGTGTGTTTTTTATGGTTTGAAGTTGTATTGATATTCCTTCAGTATGTTTCCGTTTTTATCGTTTTCTCTGACCTCTTTCAGCCTTCCATATACATCATAGGTATAAACTTCTCTTATTCCTGATGGAGGCGTCACACTGGTAACTCCTTTCAAAAGATCATAGGTAAAAGTGGTGATCTTATAGCCCTTCAGAGAGGAGTGGGTCCTAAAGGCATCAAGAGCAGTGATCAGGGCCGTTTCTGAATCCGGATTGGAAGCATCTTGATCAGAAGCACTTACAATAGAAGAAATGAGCCCTAATCCAGTCAGCTGGTCATAGGATATCCCTTCTATCTGGGCAATGGGCTGGGTGCTGCCATATCCCCAAACAAATGCTACGGGTGTTCCTGTCTTTTCTGTGTACTGAAGGATATTTCCGCTTGCATCATATTTGTCATATTTTATTTCAGAGCTTACCGTACTATTTGGAGTATCATAAAGCCTAACAGACTGGGGCAGGATAAGATTTCCTGTTTCCACAGCAGGTAATGATACAGGATAAAGAGTTTCTGTTTTTGACAATAACTTTGAAACAGTACCTATCGTCTGGCTTGTTACCGTTTCCAAAGGAATTCCAACCATATTCTTAGAGATCATCAGCTGGTTCCCTTTTTCATGAGCATAGCTGTATGCTATTTCATTAATTCTGCCATCCGAGGAGGTTGACTTCTGACGGCTCAGCTGATAGTGCGCCGGATTGTTATAGAAATATTCGGTTTCGGTCTTTACCGGAATTCCGTCTAAATAATCTGTGGCCTTTTGAGATTTCAAGTAATGCCAATAGGAAACACTTCTGTATTCGTTAACACTGAGATTATCTAAATGAGCAAGATTGACTTGGACTCCGGCATTTAGCCCAGTACATTTATTATTAGGTTTGGCTACGTCAGCGGATGTACAATTATAGTGGTGCTGGGGAGTTCCACATGCCGGATCGAATAATTTTTTACCTGAAAAATTCTTAAACTCAAAAGTGGCCGAATCATTTTTTTCATAAATATTTTCCTTCTCCTGAATAATATCCAGAGTAGAAGAACCTGAATTTTTTCTAAGAACAAATGATTTTATTTCTGTCCCATTATCCCAACCCATGTTGGTCCAGGGACCACTGTTTATTCCTCCGGGACCCCATATATTGGATCCGGGATCATCTCTTCGGACTGTAAATTCTTTCATTTCCCCGCCATTCTCAAAATTATCCCCTCCTTCACTGATGGTTACAAAAGGATAAAGGCAGCTCATGGTTCCGGTATCATATAATGGCATCAGGCTGCTTGAAGAAAGAACAACATTAGTATTTTCTATGATACCGCCACAACTTGTGGGAGTTCCGGAGTTATCATCGTGACAGGCTGTTTCCCATTTTTCCATCTCTGTATAGAATGTTTTATTCCCCTTAAGACCGGAAGATTTGGAAATATCATCTTTATGGGCGTAATGATACCTTTTGTAAACAGGTACATTTGAAACAGGATCAACATCTTTTGTGGACTTTACCCTTACTCCTCCCGTATCCAGATTGGTGAAAAAAGTCTGTGGAGCCGATTGATAATAGGAGATTGAAGTATTGACAACACTGCACATAAAATTGGCACGTGCTATAACGGTATAGGCTTGTCCGGCTGTTACATTGAAGGAGATTTGCTGAGATATTCTATCACGGGTAAGAGGATAGATCGTTCCCTGCCCAATCCGTATTGAACCGGAATAATGGCCTGAATTAGCAAAACTTTCACATTCAGGTAGTGAATTGGAGGAAAGATTAGCTCTAACACTGATGGCCTGATTAATCGGTGATATTATTGTGTATTCAACTGATCTGCTATTGGTTCCAGTATCGGTCTCCACATCAAGATCTTTAGTATAAAGGCTCGGCATAATTGTTTTTTCACCCCAATAGGTGTTTCCTTCATATTCAAGCTCAGTATAACCCTTTGTAGGATAAATAATCTTTTTGAGCATTCCAATCTTCGAAAAGCTGGGATTGGGATCTTTATTCGCTCCGCCATAGTTAAATTTTGACAGCCCATAATCAGAAATATTCGCAGGAATAAGAGAATTATTACTCACTCCTCCGTTATAATATCCCCACTGGTCCTGAGCCATGGAAAGTCTTTCAGGAAATTGTGTCGGGTTATCATACTCAAAACCATATGTTTTCTGTGGGTCTTTAAATATAATATTGCTTAGAAAATTTCTTTTGTTGGCCGTATTAAGATAAGAAAGGGAGGTGCTCTCAATGACGGATCCGTTTTTATCAAGCAGACGGATGGTTTTTACTTTTTTGTTTCCAACTATATCAAGAGAAGCAGGATCCGTGTCATATTCAAAGGTAAGGGAACCATCAACAGTATTATTACTGCTGATCGAAAGGATTCTTTTTCCTGAAACTTGCATGGTATTGCTAACTATTGGTCCCGCAGAAGGCGCCAGCGAATATCCTGATCCATGACACATAGGCTGCGTCACTGGATAACCTACAGACATCTTTAAGATCTGTGACTGAGATGTCGTATACTGAGAAATTTCATTCGCCTCATAATTGAAATACACTTCATCTCCGCTTGGGTGTGCAATCTTGGTCAAATACCACGCAGTTACTGCTCCAGAGGGTGTAGAATGTCCACTCCCAACACTTCTGTACATAGTAGTTTCCTTTTCTGTAAAATAGTATTTTTCACCGTTGGCTACGGTCAACAGAAAATCCTGACCGTCTCCATTGCTGTTTCCTGTTCTTTCAATTTTGACCGCCTGCTGGTCTACAATATGAGGCTGGTTATTCTGATCATAGAAAAATTTCCCTGAGTAGCCGTTGAAATTAAAGGAATACTGATCTGCTTCTGTATCCAGCGCATCAGAGGCATCTCCTATGGCAAATAGAAAATTGTTACTTACCGGATTCGTATACGCTCCGTCTAATGTTTCAGGTAGAGCAATATGAGTTGATGCTTCGTCAGCTCTGTCTCTTACCATACGGGTAATGACACCTCCAAAATTTAAATTCCATCCTAATCCTACATTGGTGGAAATTTCATCTACTTTCACCCCGTTTGAAGAATAGGAAAGAGCAATGGGCAGGTCTATATTTCCTGTTTTAAAGGAAAGAAGAGGAACAGAAATATTGGGAGATCCCGTAAAAAGTCCCACAGGTACATTTCCGTAATTTCCTAGTGCATAAGCGGTCGGTGATGGGGGGATTATATTGGGTAAAGATGCTTTACTATTGGGCTGCTGTGCCTGAATACTGCTTATAATCAGTAGTGCAGCCGGAATTAATATTCTTTTCATTTGGTTTTTTATTTCTTTATGAGTTTGGCATTCGCCGTTTTATTGTTATCCGTCTTTATGGTCACCAGGTAAGCCCCCTGGATTAAATTCTGAGTATTGATCTTAGTCACCTTATTCTTTGTCTTCAAACTCTGAAGCTGTCTTCCTCCCATGTCGTAGAGAATAATATCCGCTTCTTTGAATTCAAAGCCAATTTCTACATAAGCATAATCTGAAACAGGGTTTGGATAGATTTTGATGTCCTTTTTTTCAATGAGCTGATCAATTTGCTTGTCTCCCAATTTCACAATCTTCCAGTTTTCTTTTCCCAGTTCTTCGGCGCTGGTTCCTGCAAGGATAATACTGCCATCTTTGTTCAGTTTAATATCAGAGAGTCTTTCTTCACGTTTTCTGGCTTCACCTTTTACGTATTTTCTCCACTGCTCATTTCCGTCCCCATCTAAGTACAGCATCCAGAAAGTTTCGTCATCGGTTTCAATACGTCCTTCTGCCTGCGTATAGCCGCCTAGAAGAATTCCTTTTGACGTTTTGTCATCTGCTGAATGAAGCACGCTCATACCCATCAGAATGTCACGGTTCCCGAAATTGAAAGATTTCTGCCAGATCTCTTCCCCTCTTTCATTAAGAGAGATCAACCAAAGGTCAGTTCCTTCTTCAATTCCAACAGTTTTATTTCCTGACCTCTCAGATCTGGATTCTCCACCGATTACATATCCGGAAGAGGTTAAGGCCAGTGTTCTTAAATGATCATCTTCCTTTCCGCCAAAGTTCTTTTCCCATTCAACTTTTCCCGCTTTATCAAGCTTAATGATCCAATAATCTCCTTCTCCCAAATTTTCGGTTTTCTTCAATCCTCCGATACCACTTCTTGAGTATATCCCAACCAATACACCTCCGTCACGCGTTGGGATCATTTTTTCTACTTCATCGAGTCCCTTTCCGCCTAAAATAGATTGTGACAATTCTTTTCCGTTCTTATCCAGCTTAATAATCAGAACATCTTTAGAGCCATAACCTTTAGATGAGTTTTGAACATTTCCGGCTACAAAAAATCCGAGATCTGTACTCTGAATGACTGATCTTGCCTCTTCATCAGATGCCGATCCTATTGTCCTCTGCCACAATTCATCTCCAAATTCATTCAGTCGGATCAGCCAAATGTCTGATCCACCTTTGGAATCATCTTTCTTATCTAAGCCTTTACCAGAATAAGAAGTTCCTGCATTAAGACTTCCCCCATCCTGAGTAGTCACCGAAGCTGAAAGGTAATCGTGGTTCTGTCCTGAGAAATATTTTTCCCAGACTTGTTCTCCCTGCTGGTTCAATTTGATTAAATGGAAATCGTAGCCCTTATTTTGCTTCCCGTTTGGGCCACCTAAGCTTGTCCCAGGGCTGGTTCCTGAGCCTGTCGAAGGATGAATAGAGCTTCCGCTAATTAGATACTGCTGATCAATAGTCATATTTACCTGACTGAGGAAATTTTGAGTATTGGACTTTATGTCCTTCTGCCAGAGAGTTTCTTGGCCATAGATTGTAGAAATCGTGCACACGATAAGTGCACTTAAGTAAGTTTTTTTCATAGGCATTTGTATTTATTTTTTTAAGCATTAAACTTAAACAAAATATTATTTCACCACACTGTGGTTTTCCCCATATTTTGTCTGTTGCTTTTACGGTTAAAAATAATATTTCCGTAATTGACTGCTAATTAACTTTTTGTTAAAGCAAATTTAAATCAGCATTGCGACAGAAAGTGTCGTGTTATTTTGAGGCTATAAAGATTTTTCTAATCCTTAGTGCAGAAAGGATTACCTTAAACAAAGTCTCCCAAAAAAGATCTGCTTAAAAGAAACTTTCCGAATTATTTCCATTAAAAAGGGTCTGCGCTTTTGCAGCACAGACCCCCACTATTTAAATGATATTATATCGATGTTATTTATCAGCCACATTAAACTGAAAGCTCATTTTCTGTTCGTGGCCATGATTATTGGATACCCAGATATCAAAAGCCTGCGTTACTGAGGATTCTGATACATAATGCAGTCTGAATTGCTGCTGAGTCAGAGTATATAAATTATTAGGCTTTAAAGCCTTGTAATCCCCTAAGAGTAGCTTTCCCTTTCCATCAAACTGAAAATACCGGATAAAATACTCCGTACCCTTATAATTTCCCTGGGTTTTTAAGCTGCATCTTATGGTTATAGTTTCCCCTTTGCCTATACTCTTAGGAACAGGCATTACCTGCAATTCAAATGGAAAATCAGTCTTTACATCCAGTTCCTTATCGCAGGAAGAGAGTGAAAATAATAGTAGCAGGATTGGCAATGAAGTGAATATACATCGCCATTCACCTGCAAATGATATCCTTTTTTGATTAAAATATTTCATAGATAAAGATTTAAAAATTAGAAAATATAACGGAGCCCTACTCCTGCTGATGGCCTGAAATTTTCAACAGAAGTTCCCCAAACAGCTTTGCCCCTGCCTTGCACCAGCATTACCAAATGATCACCCAAATAGGTTTCGAGAGAAAGTCGTAGTCCACCACCATAGATAAAACTATCTTTATTTCGGATGACAGCACCATTAGGCAGTAAAGGCTCACCGCGATTAATCACTTCATAAGCCGCAACTGCTGTAACCCCCATATTCAAAGAAATATTCTTTGACCAGTCTCCGAGCAGCACAAAACTGTATCCTCCTTCCATTGAATAAGTTTCAACTGGAATGACATAATTTTCAAACTCATGTTTCTTATGGGAGTATTCGACAGCCCATAACTGATAGCTTCCTTTTTTTCCATTGATGGTCATTCCTGCCTGCACGTAAAATTCGTCATGTAATGACTTTTTATTAGGGATCAGTCCGATCGTAGCTTCAAAACCTTTCTGTCCTTTAAGCATCCTTTGAGCATAGATGCCCGTAGTGCTAACTATAACCATTATGCTGGTGATAATATATTTATTCATTTCGATGAGTTTAAGGGTTAAAAGATCAGTTTCAGGTCTGTTACCGGTTTTGCATGGATCAGATCCATATTTTCAACTTCCAGTTTTTGATGTCTACCACCGTTTTTCTCGAATATTTCAATGACCAGAATTTTATCATCCGCTAGGGTAAACTGATCCAGTAGAAATACATTACGTTCTGTACGGTTGTCTTTTACATCGGTTAAGGGCAGATAAGTTCTTAGTGGAACAAGCTCATTCTCCTGGATAGCCGTTCGTTTCGAAGTTCTCTTATCTGCGATCTTGAAGGTCATAAAATCAATAGGAAAAGGCACACTCGTGCCGTTTTTGAGTTCCGTATGGAAGTAGTATTTCCCATTATAAATATATATACCTTTAAGCAGGAAACGAATTCCGAAGCTGTACGAACCAATATGCCTGATCAGCTTTTTATTCTTTGTATAAATAGCTTTCAGAGCGGCCTCAGTTAGAGAGGGCTGAGTACCACCAAGATCCTCAAATAGCACATTATTCACTTTTTCCTTTTCCTGAGTCTGCAGCATTTTTTGTACATCGTAGTTTAAAGTAGTGGGACAACAGCTGTAGAGCACATCAAAATTGTAGAAACGTCCGTCCTCAGTAATCACTGAAAAATTAGTTTCGGCTTCAAAATTCCGCACTGCTGCTTTGATACGAAGTACATTTTCAGCTTCATCTGCTTTTCCAGCGGCCAGATTTTCACTTCCCATATCTACGTATCTAATTTTAGAGGGGAAGATGATATGGGTGGTCTTATCATAGGTTACCGTGAGCCAATAGGGTTCTATTTTTCCTATCTTAAGCCTCGATTCTATTTTCAGTGTATCACTCGGTTGTAGGCTATCCTGTTTCTGGGCGCTGAGTTGTAAGGCAAAGCTTATTAGAAACGTTATCACAAGCAGTTTTTTAATGAGTTGATTCATAATTTTGAGGGTTTGGATTAAACATTATTTTTTGGCAACCAGAAAGACCTTATGTCCGGCTTTAAGAGTGATCATAGGCATTCGTATCTTTTTTGAGAAGTACCCGGAAATACCCTGCACAAGGCTTTTACTTAAATCCGAAGTGATCTGTTGCCCAGCAGAAGAACTCAGAGAGATGCTCGTTCCTCCGGTATTGCCCATATTGGCAGCCATCTCCGTAAGGGCGCTTCTCTCAGGAGAATACGGAACCGCCAGTCCCATCTGTCCATCTGCGTCATAGGCTGCTATCTCTACAGGAATGATATTTCCTTCAAACTCTATAGATTGTATCAAAAGCTGAAGCCTGATTCCCTGAAACTTTGCAATAGCGGTGAGTACAGTTCCTTTTGGGATGACGAGCTTTGAAAGCCGGACTCCATCTAAGAGTCTGATACGAACCGTATTCTCACTCGTTACACTCTGCGTTTCATGAATACAGGCCCGAATGCTATTAGCGGACTGAGATGATTCATTGAGCGTTCCCGCAGTATAAAAGTTTCTGTTTTTTACTTGGGCGAGCTCTGCAAGAAAGGCGGAATCTGAAGGTTCCCTGTACAATGAGGACACTATATTTTTATGCGTTGGATACAAACCAGCAAAAGAAACTTTTTGTTTGGGTTGCTTAGTGGTATCGCCTGCACCTTTACCTCTATTTTGCTCTGCCTTTTCCACTGTTCCAGAAGCTTTACCGGTTGTCGGAAAATATTTGGCTGCCATCTGATAAGATTTCTCCATCAGTGCCAGTTGATTTTCTACAGGATTGGAAGGAGCTGTTTCTTTTTGCGCTAACTGAGCTTTTAGGGACTGCACCTCATTTTGAAGCTGAGAATTTTGCCCTCTGTCCTCATAAAAATTCCCCAGTGTGCTTTGGATGCCCCGGTAACTGCTAAGTGCTTCATGCTGGCTGTTGGAAGAAGAGCTCCCTTTGTGAATTACAGGATTTCCTGAAGTTGAAGTCCTAGCCTCAGACCCGGCACTATCCGTATTCCAATAGTCCGATAAAGCGCTGAGTGACCGCTTTTTTTCGAGTTCCTTCTGTTCCAGCAGATCAGACTCATACGCTTTTCCCTTATCAGCCTGCATTCCTGCCTCTGTGGCCTGTGGAACGACTTCATTAAGTCCGGCCTGTTTCTGTTCTTTCGGATCTGAGGAGGGTGCAAATATGAGATACATACATCCGATAAATACAAACCCCATTAAAACGAAAATAAGCGGTTTCTTGAGTTTTTGCATTTTATCTGACGAAGGCGTTTCTTCATCAGGGACTGCTTTTTGGCCCACCTCAGTAAGCTTTACGGTTGTTTTATTGTTTTCATTTTCTTTCATAACCTTCTTTTTTTTGTTGAGTTGATGATGAATCTTTTAATTCTAATTCTGGATTTTTATCCTCCAGAATCGGATTGCGAATCTGCTCCCTGATTGGTCTTGGCTTTAAAGCCTCGGTTTTAGCATCGTACCAAACCTTTAAGACGACACATCCTGTCACCAGCAGGTATCCCGCAAAAAACAGGATCACAAATTTCCTTTGCCTTCTGGCAGAGAGCTTCTGCCAGCGCTGCTCCAACCTGGTCTCACAGGTATGAAGAAATATTCTTAGCTTTTTCATGGCACTTGTTTTTTATCGGTCTATAACCTGCAGATCTTTATTCTCAAGCACGCTGAACTTTTCAATATTAAATCCCTGTGGGTTCGTATCTGAGCGGACAGAATTAAGGAGGTAACAGGAAGTCACCAGGCTCCTTTCTGTCAGATTACTGGAACGGATAATAAACTGCCGGGCAAAGGTTTTAACAGAATATGGATAGGTATCAAAATTGCACTGCACACTGTCCACTTCAATACGCTGCTGGATATTGCCCGAGATAATCCGGTTATAATAGCCTTTTTCCGAGAGGTCTTTGTAATAATTGAAGGCACTTTTATCGGCAAGATTGAACGCTCTTTTCATATTACTTTCAATGGCATTCTTATCAGGTGCCAGGGTAAAGAAGAGCTCATGAAAACGCCGAACATGTTCCCGGGCTTCTACCGGTCGGTTGATGGCAGCATCCTGAGACAGTGCCAGCATAAGTGATTTGCCATTATCAAGCACGTAGATTTTTTGTCTTTGCTCTTCTGCAAATTGGTAAGACTGCCAGATAGCATAGCCTACCACTGAGATACACAGTACGGCAAATACGATCGCATAGAGCCTGATCTGCCTGAAACTGTTTTCAATATTTCTGAGGGTTTTAAATTCCATTGTTTTACTATTTATGACCTAATGAGTTCAGATCGTTATGATTTATTTTTCAAAAGCTGACCCCCGATATTTCCAGCTGCAGCGCCAGCGCCCGCTCCGGCAATATTTCCTGCTTTTTGAGCGGTTTGGGTAACATTACGCATGAAATTACCAGCGCCACCGGCTTGAATCACCCAACCTGTTACGGTTGGAACGGTGAAATATCCCACTATCCCGATGATCATAAAGATGGTGTACATCGTACTTGATCCATCAGGAATGAAATTGGGATCCGATAAGCTTTGAATATCTTTTTCAAGCATCAAAGATTGCAGCTTAGCGAGCATAGCGCTGAAGATATCAGCAACGGGAAGCCATAGGTAAACACTGACATACCGCGAGATCCACTGCGTTAACGTGGATTGGAAACCGTCCCATACCGATATAGCAAAAGCAATAGGTCCCAGAATAGACAGAACGATCAGAAAGAAGGTTCGGATGGTGTCAATCACCAGTGCGGCCGCCTGAAACAGAATTTCTAAGAGATCCCGCAGCCAGTTTTTTATCGTCTGCTCAAATTCATAACTCTGCCTTTCCATATACATTCCGGCCATCGTTCCCAGATCGGAAGGCGACCAGCCCAGCTCGTCGAGTTTTTTATCAAACTCCTCATCTGAGATCAGATAGGCCTGCTCAGGATTTCGAAGCATCGCTTCGCGTTCCAGCTGGTCTTTTTGTGCCTGTAATTTATTGAGATCAAGCACCTGATTTTCGAGCATGCCGTGGGTTCCTTTAACCACAGGGCTCAATACCCCATTGATGGTTCCAAGGACGATGGTAGGAAAAAACATAATGCAGATCCCCAGGGCAAAGGGTCTGAGCAGAGGAAACATATCGATAGGCTCAGCGCGGCTTAATGCCTGCCACACCTTCAGAGCGACGTAAAACAAGGCGCCCAATCCGGCCACGCCTTTGGCCACTGCCGCCATAGTGGCGGACAGTGGAAGCATCTCGTCGTATAACGAGCGCAGGATCTCATGAAGATTGTTAAAGTCCATAATGATAAGGTTTAAAGGATGTATTTATTAAAGAGTTGATGGATAAAGGGATCTACCAATATTTCTGATTCGCCGTTCCGTAGAGTTGAAGGACACGCTGCGCATCATTCTTCTTTTTAGCCCTCAGATAGCTTACTGAAATATTTTTATTGGTGTAATAGCGAACGAGTTTATGATAGTCACTGACTTCTTTGTACACCCTGTCAATAATTTCCATGCGCTCCTTATCGTTCAGGGACAATGTCGAAGTATTGATGATCTGTTTGAGATCTTTCAAGAGGTCTCCACTTTCACTGAGAAGCTTGGAGTACCCAAAGGCAATAGCCGTCAGTTCCTGAGCAGAAAAATTAGGATCATTCATCATTTTCCCAAAACTGTTCACATACAATTCTGAGATATCACCTACCATCAGTACGGTTTGCTGCACCTTCCGGGCGTCTTTAACCAGATTATTGACAGCTTTGAGCTTGTCGTAATATTCCTTGCCCTGATCATAGACTTTCTTTACTTCCTGAAAGCTTTTTAGGGTATTGCTCACCGTACTGGAAGTTTGTACGATCTGCTGGGCAGAGTTGACAATACCTTGTGCCAGATTGGTAGGGTCAGTAACAACCCATTGCGCTTTTGTCGGTGAGAAAGCCAGTAATAAAGCTGTACTCACCAATACCATGAATTTTTTCATTGTTTTGGATTTTAATTGGTTATGAATTCGTTGTTAAATCAGTGAATTTTCAGGAGTTTCCCCGAAGTATTATGGGTTTTCCTTTTTGTCGGCAGCGATCCTTTTAATGGCCAGCTCCACATTACCATGGAGCTCCTGAGCGAGCTGCATCACTTCGAGCTTTTCGGTTTCTTCCGTTGTGTAGGCGAGATATTCTTGCGCGGACACCTCTGTGGCGTATACGGCAGAGTGGGTTCCCCCCAGTCCTATCCATACTTCTTTATAAAATCGTGAGGGATCGTTATTCATATTAATAGAAAGGACCTGTGCTTTTTCTTTATCGGTCAATCCCAGCATAGCCTGGATATCATCGAACTTATTCATGTACTTGCGTTGGTCCAGCAGGATTTTACAGTCGGAATTATTGATGATACTTTCCTTGACAATCGGTGATCTAATAATGTCATCAACCTCCTGGGTCACGACGATGGCTTCACCAAAAAATTTACGAACAGTTTTGAAAAGATAGCGTAAGTATTCTGCCATACCCTCTTTAGCTATCGCCTTCCACGCTTCTTCAATGAGTATGAGCTTTCGGATCCCTTTGAGCCTGCGCATTTTATTGATAAAAACCTCCATAATGATGATGGTAACCACCGGAAATAAAATTTTGTGGTCCTTTATGGCATCAATTTCGAAGACAATAAAGCGTTTACTGAGCAGATCCAGCTGTTTATCGGAGTTGAGCAGATAATCATATTCACCGTCTTTGTAATAAGGTTCAAGAACATTGAGGAAATTGGCAATATCAAAATCTTTCTCCCGAACCTGTTTTTCTTCCAGAATCTTGCGATAGCCCCCTTTTACATACTCATAGAAGCCATTAAAAGACGGATATTCATCTTGTCTTTTGATTTTTTCAATGTACCCGCTTACAGCATTAGACAGGGCAACTTCCTCAGCTCGGGTCGGAGGTTCATCATCCCTTTTCCAGAGGGTGAGTATCAAGGTTTTAATACTTTCCCTTTTTTCAATGTCGAATACTCCATCGTCGGTATAGAAAGGATTAAAGGCTATCGGATTATCTTCAGTATACGTGAAGTAAACCCCATCCTCTCCTTTTGTTTTTCCTTTGATCAGCTCGCACAACCCCTGATAAGAGTTTCCGGTATCTACCAGCAATACATGGGCACCCTGCTCGTAATACTGTCTAACCATGTGATTGGTGAAAAAAGATTTTCCACTTCCGGATGGACCCAAAATAAATTTGTTCCGATTGGTAATGATGCCCTTTTTCATGGGCAGATCTGAAATATCCAGATGAATAGGGTTTCCGGTCAATCGGTCTGCCATTTTAATCCCGAATGGGGAGAGTGAATTTTGATAATTGGTTTCTTCTGTGAAGAAACAGAGTGCCGGTTCGATAAACGTATAAAAACTCTCTTCACTCGGAAAGTCCCCTGCATTACCTGGGATTCCAGCCCAAAATAGGGTCCCCACATCCGTCGTATTATGCCTGGGTTTGCATTCCATGAGTGCCAGGGCACTGCCGGTATCATTTTTCAGCTGCTTCAGCTCGTGCGCATCATCAGACCATGCCATCACATTAAAATGGGCTCTTATGGAGGAAAGACCAAAGGAATGGGCTTCATTCAAATACTTTTCTATCCATTCTTTATTGATCTGGTTACTTCGGCTGTATCTTCCAAGGGAATGCATATTTCTGGCAGACTTTTCAAATTTCTTCAGATTGTCTTCACTGTTATCCAGAAATAGATACTGATTGTAGATATGATTGCAATTGAGCAGCAAACCTACCGGTGCAGCAAACGATAAACGACAGTCGCTTCTGTCCGTAGAAAGCTTCTCATATCGGAGATCCGTAGAAACGCTGCCCGGCAGATCATCAGTATCAGATAATGTATGCAGGCACAATCTGTTGTTGCCAATTCTCATTTCTTCGGCTCCCAGAGCAATATCTTGAAGGGCTGTTCCCGCTTGTCTTGACAGGGTAAAGTACTGTTCCAGTAATCCCTGTTTACCTTCTGATCCGATAATATCTTCTTCACTCAGGCGCTCCAATTTGACCAATCCAGAATCATTAACGATCCTTTCAAACTGGCTGACCGATTCCATAAACCGCGAAACCGCTTCCTTATCCCTGATCTCCTTGGGAACGAGTACCCCTTTGCAGAGGGATGAAAAGTTGCTCTGCATCCGCATTCTTTCTTTCGAGGTTTTGGTAATGAACACATAGCAGTAATGATTCAAAAACGGACGCTCATTGAAATGCTGCTGGTAGGATTTTGCCAGGAAACTTAATCCTTCTTTATTGATGTCGGGAGCATAGTTTTCCTTGATATACCAATCCTGCTTGTGGATTACGGTATAGTCAGGCAATGTTTTTACGGCCTTATGCCACGCTGAATGGATCGCTTCATACTCAGGGGCAGCCACAGTGAATAGTTCCGGAAGATGCACCCTAAAGCAGGCGGTAATATCGGCTTCCTTAGAAATGATGCAGTTCTCCTCTACTGCCAAAAGTGGAAACTTACTTTCCAGCGTACTGGCTTTGCTTATGTTTCTCATACGGCAGTGGTTTTAGGAGTAGTTTTCAGATAGCGATGGATTCTTTTGCGACAGATGATGTATTTAGGATGGCTTTTTACAGCGCCCACTTTCATGAGGCCATGCTCGCCGTATTTTTTGTTGAGCTTAAAAGTTTGCCATACGATCAACGAAGCCGCACCACCACCTATGAATAGGCAGAGGTATGAATTCAGCCCTGCCATATAGAGAATCATCACCAGAACGAGAGTGCCCAGCAGCCCGCCCACGAAAATGAAGAGGTACTGCGCCTTTAGGCCCTTAAACTCCACACTGCGCCCAATGCCTTTATTGATATTGTAATTGTTCATAAGGCTTAGGGTTAAAGGAAGAATGAACGAAGGATCGTAGCCGCTACAATCAAAAAGATACACGCCCCAAACCAACTGGCTGCGGTCTTTGAGGTATCGGGATCGCCGCTGCTGAACTTGTTGTATACCTTGACCCCGCCTATAAGCCCCACGACCGCCCCGATCGCGTAGATCAGCTTGGTGGCAGGATCAAAATAAGAGGTCACCATCTGGGTGGCTTCATTGATACCGGCGGTACCATTTCCCTGGGCATAGACCCCCGAAACTCCCAGCAATACCATGCCCGTAAGCAGAAGCTTTTTTCTTTGTTTTTCCATGATTAAAACACATTAATTGGTTAGTGATTTCCTGCTTTTTGCAGGCTTGGAAACAAATCTATCGGGGCAATAGAGCCGGATTTATAGATTGGCGCTCTGTGGAATTGTTTGGCTTTTAGTGGCGTAAATCTTGGGTCTAGGGATATAAAAAAAGGCATCAAATCTCTGCAGATTCGACACCTTAATATATCTTGGTCATTACACTCTCCCATTCCTTAAAATGGGTCCGGCTTTACATTTTTCTTCCTTTCCTATTTTGGTCCTTGGGCTGCACCGGTTTTACTGTCGGCTTTTTCTTTTCTTCTTGTTTTTGCCTTTTAAGATTGTCTTTGATAACATAGGGAAGCCAGGTTTTCTCCCAGGGAACAGTTTTGGCCTCAAAATGACTTTTCACGCCAACGAGTTTTAAATCATCTTTAATATCCCAGCCCCCGGCTCTGTTCCAGCCTACAGGGTCAAGCTCTTTTTGAAAAGGAAACTGCACCGCGATCAGATCTTTGGGAAACCCGGTAATATTTTCATAATCCAATTCCTGAAACTCGTGCGTCTTGGGATTGTAGGGAATAATATAAGCATTCACTTCTTCTGAGAAGTAGTTATCAATCTCATCAAAGACAATTCCTTTGGACAGGAAATCGTCATGCGGTCGCAGCATATCCATCCGAAGGTCAACATAAAATGGATGTCCGGAAATATCAAGTATGGGAAGTATTCCCTGATTAACCCGCTTATCAAAAGCTTCCTGGTCTACCATCAAATCAAAATCAGTTTTACCCGTGATATCGTCTATTTTGTATTTAGTGGCCATCCCCTCGGGGTCCATCTTGACAAACTCCGGGATCTCCCATTGATCAAAAACATATCCATCGCCCACATCACGCATATCCTCCAGGGTTATGATATTACCCGGATCTTCTTTCTCTCGAAGTTCGAATTTGCTTACATCAACAATAAAGTCTATTCCTTCCAGATTAATGATTGGTAAATCTCGTTCCATATTATTTTTGCTTTTTATCACCGGTTTTACCGTTTCCTTTATCAAATATATCCTACACTGACAATCGGCAGAAGCAGGAACTCTACTCTGCATTTTACGATAAAACCGGTTTATTTGGTTTTGTAACTCCTACGGTATGCAGGCTTGGAAACAAATGTATCTGCGAAATAAAGCCTTGGGAATGAGATGGCTCTCTTAGGAACAATTTGGCACTTAGTGGCATTATAAGGAAAACAACACAAACTAGATTCGTTTTATAGCACACGAACAACTCCCTACAATGAAAAGTATTCACTAAACCATATAATATTAAAATATTATATTCATTTTTAGTCCATATCTAATTACTGTTATACAGCAATCCACCTTACTAAGCTTTTCTTGAATATATATTCTACAGATTTGGATTCAAAATACTTACATAATATTTCAAAGGATATTGTAATCGATTTATATTTGCCTACTGTTCGTAAGTTTCTGTATCGATTTTTTTCCTAAATTCATCATCAAATCAAATAAGTAATTTTGAAATATAACACCACAGAAAGGGAAAATTGGCTGGAATCAATTCATCCCGATTTTAATAAGCAGCTTTTCCATCATGATCCGGTATTGCATCCATGTCATATCATACATTCAGACTTTTTCACAAGAAAGGAAATCGTCAGCGAATATATTTCTCCAAGCAAGATTTGTGGATTGGAATACGCATGGGGTTATAATTGCCCTGCATATAAGTCAAAAGAATGGAGAATGGAATGGATCGAAATGATCCATTATTTGAGACGTTTAGATAGGGTGATTGATAACTTTAAAACCAAAGCAGAGGTGTTGGCCCATATCCACAAGGATAACGACCCTAAAGTTGTGAAGCAATACGGAGATCATTATTTTACCACGAGCGGGCAACATCGTCTTTGCCTGGCAAAGTTTCTCGAAGTCGGTCAGGTGAAGGTTTCAGTGCACAAATACGTTTTAAACAGAGATTTATTTAAGCGGGAAATGACACTCAACCGTTATCTACCAAAACTACAAGAGTTAGAACTGCTCTTTAAATATTATGAATCAAATTTGAATTTTGATTTCATTGGATTGGATACAGCAAAAGATACCACCTATATTAAAAAAGAATTTGTTAAATATCTTGTTGGTAGATATGACGAACTTAAATCCTCTCCAGTGAAGGGTATTAAAAATTCTCTTAAAGTATATTTTTCCAATGAAAAAATATCACAGATTAATGATGAGCATGATCTGTATAAACTTGATCCTATTCTGAGAAAGACTATATATCTTATGAATCAGAAGAATAGATTAAGTAAGCTTAAAAATGGCCATACTCGAAATTAGTACCCAACGCATTAAATGCAAAAACCACCAATATGATGGTTTTACTGCAATGTGGGATTTTAATAAAAACATGTTCGGTATCACTGTAATTGAAACCTTCGTCAGAAGATAGGCTGCGGATAGACTTGTATCGCGACTTAGCTTTTGTAATTCTTACCAAGATATCTCAACTTACAGCCTGGGACCTTTTCGTCGTAGCTTATTTTTCTTATTCAAAGCTTCACTGGAAGATACCTCAGAATATTGATTCTTTTTCAATCCGGCTTCTTCTAACAGTTTTTGAGGAATATTGGTATTCATAATTATTTTCCCTCCCGTTAATTCCGGAAGAATATTTTCCCCAATAGCCCTTTTAATCATATAAGATCCTTTCGGGTGCTGAAGTAATATTCCTATAGGCTGTGTAAACTCCCACACGTCAAATGACTTTCCCGGAATGCCTGCCACAATACCTCTTTCCACAGCTTTTTCAAGTTTCTTTTGGAATTTTTGGTTTTCTTTTTCCTGAAGATATTTATCCAATAGGTTATCCAAATATTGTCCTAGATCGATCTTCAATTCGTGCTGCCCACCTCCTAAACTAAATTTCTCCGAGGGAAGTGAACTGCAATATACCTCGGCCTCAGCAATTAGTTTTCCACCCCTCTCATTATCAGCCCGACATACAGTGGAACTACCACGTCCCCGGTTGGACGCCTCTCCCACTTTTATGCCTTCTATATACACATTGGCTGAGAATGCATTAGTCTCTTCACTGAGCTGCTCGCTAAAGTGAATGTTTTTAAGTTCTATTTTCATGCGCTACACTTTTTAAAATGAAATAAGAAGCCTTTTATATAAAGGCTTCTATATCAAAATCATCAGACTTATCATTCCGCATAATGGAAGAACCAGAATCCATTTCTAAGGAAAGACTCCTGTCCAATAGCTCGGCTATTTTTCTTGAAGCCCCTTCCATGGAGTTTTCCAATAGGCTGAAAAGTTCGGTTCCCTGTATTTTGTGAACGATGGCTACCGCTTGTTTTTGTAAAGAAGGCTCCGAAATCTCTTCTCGAAGCACCATCTCCACGGTACCCAGTTCTTCAAAGGTAACCCCTGTGGCAAAACCGACTCCAACATCAGAAACTCCATACCCGCTCCATTCTTCTTCCTCTTCTCTCAGATCAGGTAATTCACCAAAAACTTCATCCAGCTCTTCCTGCGGAATTTGTTGATCAAAATCTTTCTTTTCGATCTCATGGTCAAAATTATCGGAATCTACTTCCTGCTTTTTAGTTTGGCGCTCAGTGGCAGTATTTGGCTGCGAAAGTCTTACTGATGGCTTTGGTACGCCCATGATATCGGGTAGCCTGATTAAAGGTTTTGCTTTGCTGTTATCATTTTTAGAAGCTTTTTTGATGACAATCTTATCCTGTAGCAGTAGAACAATGACCAGCAGAAGGAATATTAAAATAAGTGTTTCCATAGCTATAAAATAGGTTTGTATTTATCATTAAAGCTCTTTGTTATATCCTCTCCAAATTCTTGAAAATGATAAGCCAGTACATTATTCAAATAAGCATAAATTGTCAGCTTATCTTCACCAATCACCTGCACGATACGTGAAAGCCGTTCATGAAATTCCGGACTGATGTACACCGATTTTCCATGACGGGCGCTGGTATCAGGACTCCTAAAGAAGATATCTTCATAGGGTAACTCGTTTATTTTTTTTGTTCTGCTTTTTTCTTTTGCTATCGGTGCAGCCGGCTTGCTCTCTTTCTCCTGATGAGGCTCAGGTTCGACTGGCAGCATCCCTTCTTTGCGGACACCACGCTGCATTTCATTCATGATGAACTCTTCATTGAGTTCAGGGATATCTTTCTTTTTATCTCTGTCTTCCATACTCATTATAATTTGATAGTTTTCAAAAATTCCTCGATAAACATATCCAGGTGACAGGCTTTCATGAGCCGTTGATCTGCAGGAAGTAAAGTTGACCGGAATGGACTGCTTTCATTCGCTTCGCCTTCTTTTCTGAATCTTTTACTGTCTTTAACTTGACTTTTCATTAAGGAGAATCCCAGACTTTCAATAAAATTGCTGTAAAAATCATAGAGCGGGGATTTCTCACGTCTGTCCACCTGATTCCAGAAGAGTTGGATACTTTTGATGCTGCATTCTTCATTTTTCATAATGATATCGTTTAGTGCCTGAGTAAAGCTCAGCGTACTTTCCACGACCACCCGGTCAGCAGTAATGGGTGAAAAAATATAGTGCATTCCCATCAGGGTTTTCAGTATTCCAGGCGTGTTCACCGTCCCCGGAAGATCAAAGAAAACCACGTCAGGAGGAACTATTAAGGACTCCATGAATCGTTCTGCTTCATTCAGGGCAGTTTCCACCTTGCAATTGATGATCTGATATGCCTTTTTATTAAGGGTCATAAACTGTTTTTGAGCCATCCGCTTAAAGGCTTCATTTTCCATAATAATTTTTAAATCCCTGTCCCGCATTTTTTTTAGACTGTATTGTGGAAAGTCACAGTCAAATACTGCCACCTGATAGCCTAATCGATAATGCAGAATACTGGCCGCAAGTGCAGAAAAAGTGCTTTTACCAACCCCTCCTTTTTGAGAGGCAAAAGCAATAAATAGAGGTTTGTGTGTTGTGTCCATATGTATTATTATTTTTAAGGATTACTATAGTTTCATGTATGCACTTCCGTACTTTCTTATGTCCATATTTGCACGTACAGCTAAATGCTTTCATATTTACTTCCAATGGTGTAGCCAGGAATAAATCAACATCGATTGCTGTATATCCGTAGCTTACACTTTTTTTACAGCTGCAAATACTTATTAATGTTGAACGCTTTGTGCATCTATGTGTCCACAGTGTTTTATGCATATACCTGATTGCACCTTTCAGTCTGTCTGTAAGGATTGGTGAATCTCTACAAGTACCTATATCAATTTGATCAGAGTTTCATACCATTCTATATTGCCATGTGTTTCCATCGGTACAAGTCGCTGTCCCAACGCAGCTACAGGCATCTCGAAATATTTACTTGTTCACGCAACTGTATCCGTTTGCTTAAACAAATAAATGCAGATCGGTACCACCTTTCGGTAAGCTGGCACTCATTGACATTCATTGGCTTCATTTGGCGCTTATTTCCATTGCAAACCTTTCTTTACTCCTCCCGAACTTTGTCAAAAAGATTTCAAAATGAATTGTATGGATAAGTTTTCTGGTAAATCAAGGATTATGTGGAACAGCTTGAAGCTGTTTTCCCCGCTATCAATAATCCGCTCCGAAGGACGGATTTTAGTGTTCACCGGAACACAGCAAGGTGTGTTCTGAGCTGCTTGAAATGAATTCCGCAGCTCAAAACCCTTGCCCTGGCCGGGAGCGGAAAAACTTCTCCAAAGTCGAAGTTTTATGAAAAATTTAATATGGATTAGTATGGAAGAAAATAATAAGCACCCACCCAAAAAAGCCGGGCGTAACCCTAAAAAGGATCCAGCCGTCTTTAGATATTCTATCAGCCTCAATGCTGAAGAAAATGCCCGGTTTCTTTCTCTTTTTGAGCAGTCAGGCATGAAAATAATGGCTCATTTTATTACCGCATGTCTCTTTCAGAGAACCATTAAAACGGTAAAAATTGACAAATCAGCCATGGATTATTATATGCGGCTCACCACTTTATATGGTCAATTTCGGGCTGTTGGAGTTAATTATAATCAAATCGTAAAGCTTTTATATCGGAATTTTTCGGAGAAAAAAGCATCTGCTTATCTCTTCAAACTGGAAAAACAGACCGCAGAAATGGCAAAACTATGCCAGGAAATGATTCGTTTGACTCAGGAATTTGAGACAAAACATCTAAAAAAAGAAGAATAAAATGATCGCAAATATTGGAAGAGGTGAGAATTTATTTGGTGCCCTTGCCTATAATCAGTTGAAAGTAGATAAGGAAAATGGACAAATTTTATACACTCACAAGATGGTGGAAACGCCTGATGGAAGTTATTCTGTAGCTCAGTTAGCCCGCTCTTTTGAGCCTTATCTACTGGCCAATAACAAAACAGAGAAGCCCATATTGCATATTTCTCTCAATCCCAATCCAAAAGATAACGTCAGTGATGAGAAATTTCAGGCTATTGCCCAGGATTATATGGAGCAAATGGGCTACGGAAATCAGCCCTTTGTCGTATTCAAACATACCGATACCAGTAGAACCCATATACATATTGTATCCGTCTGTGTGGATGAAGAAGGCAGAAAGATATCCGACACGTTTGATAAAAGACGTTCAGTAAATATTACCAGAGCCTTAGAACAGAAATATGGGCTGATTCCAACAATAGAAAAGGAAAATTCTCAAAAAGATAATATATTCCGCCCTGTAGATTATAAGAAAGGTGATATCAAAAGTCAGATTGCCTCGGTGGTCCGGTATCTTCCAACCTATTATAGATTTCAAAGCCTGGGTGAATATAACGCGCTCTTATCTCTCTTCAATATTACTGCTGAAGAAGTCAAAGGAGAACTGCATGGAGTTCAGAAACAAGGGCTCATTTACTCTGCCCTCAATGAAAATGGTGAAAAGATCGGTAATCCTTTTAAAGCATCTTTGTTCGGAAAAAATGCAGGTTATAAAATGCTTCAGGAGCATTTTCTGACATCTAAGGAATCATTTAAACAGGAACCTGCAAAGGTACTATGGGAAAATTCCATTGAGGTTGCCATGCATACCGCAACTGATGAGATCAGTTTTAAAAAGCAATTGCAGCAGCAGGGGATTAATACTGTAATACGACGAAATTCTGAAGGACGACTATACGGGATCACCTTTATCGACCACAACTCCAAAACAGTATGGAATGGGTCAAGATTAGGTAAGAAGTTTTCAGCAAATATTTTTAATGACTGGTGGACCCGTGATCAAAAACCTGAGATCAGTACAACAGAATCGAAAAAAACAGGTCATACACCTTTCATATCCCCGGATGTAAATCAAGAGCAAATGCAACATAGTTTATTTGATTTTCTTGGTGACAATAAAAATGAGTCAGTCTTCATTGAAGGTTTTGGAGGATTACTGCCACAAGTTTTAGGCGAAGATTATGAAGAACTTGCTTTTGAAAATCAAATGAAGAAAAAAAGAAAACGCAAAAAAGATTAATCACCACTAATAAAGCCTTACTCTCAATACAAATAGATCAATAATCTAAATCACCTTTATAAAATAATATGAGCCGGCCATTGAGGTTTAATCATTTAATATTTGTTCTCAGACTTTACTAATATTTGTAAATATTAAATGAAAATAAAACTGTCCATACGCCCATATTTTGCACACCACAAATCGGCCCATAAATGGTATGCCTTGTCTTGCGAAACTTTTTTTAGACGTTGTAATCTTTCTCCGACCTCAATAGGATTAAAACCCGGACCGTTAATTATAAGCCAGGCTTTGTTAAACTCCCTTTTTCCCATATACTCCTCAAATAATTCGCTCTTATCACTATTGGGCCTTAGCCATTGAGGTATATTTTCCAATGGCTTATATTTTTGCTGCTTGCGGAAGAAGGAAAAACCTTTTTTTTCGGAAAAATATCCGATCCATTCTTTATGTGATATTTCAAAATAAGCCCCTGAAGAAAGACCATTTACATTAATAAGATCTACAGTGGAAGGGAAAGATCCTGTATATTCATTGATATTAGAGTTGCTGTATAACCACAAAGGTTCTTTTTCTTTAAAAGAAGCAAGGATTTGTACCTGCTCAGTTGAATTTAAACGTGATATTCTTTTTATATCTTCAAAACTATATTCCGCTGCTAATTTCTTCAATACAGTTAATTTTGAATTAACATCAATCTCATCGCCTTCTATTACATCTACAAAATACTCGAAAATCAAGCGGTCAATTAATTGATCTGATGTTCTTGCTATTTCTGCATTTTCAAACTGTGCTGCAAAATCCATATAGCTGTAACACATTTCTCTATCCGTAAACCAATGTTTTGTAATACCAAACGATATCGGAGTGGCATCATAATCTATAATTATTGGAATAAAAAGTGGTGGATGTGGATGGTTCCTTTTTGAATTCACTTCATCCGAACCATAAGATTCCCACCCACTATATTCTCTGAAAAGGTGAATATTCCCCAGACTTATATCCTGGACTCTTTTATCTACACCTAATAGTTCAAGTATTTCTTTCATCCGTTCTATTTTCCCATATTTATTATATGAAAATAAAACTCTCGTGATGTCCATATTTTTCACACCAGAAGTCTACCCACAAATGATATGCTTTTTCATTTGTCACTTCCTTTAGCCTCTGTAATCTGTCGCCTACTTCCGAAGGGGTAAAGCCAGGGCCATTTATTGTAAGCCATGCTTTATCAAATTCTTCCTTTTCCATATACTTCTCAAACAGTTCCTTTTTGCTAAAGTCTGGCAAGAGCCATTCAGGTATATCTTCTAATGGTTTATATTTAGGTTCTTTTCGGAAAAGAGAGAAACCTTTTTTTTCTGCATTATAACCAATCCACTCCTTATGAAAAATTTCAAAATAACATGAAGTCTGTATTTTCGAAGGAATGATTATCCTATCATTGGATGGAAAATCACCGTTATATTTTGATCTCTCAGCTATACAGGATAAAGGAGAATCTTCGAGAAGTAAATCTATCTTACATTCAGCATTCTCAGCATAACTCATATTTAGATTTTCAAATTCAGCAAAGTCAAAATCTTTTAATCCCATTAGTTCAACACATTTTTGAAGCCTTTCTGTAACTATACAATCCTCATTATTCACAAACTCATCAAATAATAATCTCGAAAATAATTGCTTTTCACTTCTTGCGATTTCGGTAGTTTGAAATGAACATCCATCTGTCATATCTCCATAACTAATTGTTCTTTTTGTGAACCAATGTTTAACAATTCCCATGTGGTAATGATCTGCATCATAACTATACGAAAAAGGAATAAGAAAAGGTGGATGGGGAAAAGAATCTGTCTTCTTTTCATCAATATAAAACTTAAACATACTATATTCGTCAATAATCGGAATACTACCTTTATATAATAACTTAAGTTCATTGCTCAAGTTCAATTCGTTTAATAACTCTTCCATGTTTTTAATCTAAATCGTTATCATCAATCGGTCTAGGATTATAATCGTACAAAGGTTTCTCATGCTTTGGACTTACAGGATCTCTAGTTGGGTGAGGTCCTTGTGTTGTGGCTGGATGTATTTGATTTAAATGCTGATCAGTACTTCCAGTCGGATATAGATTTTTAGGATCAGTCGCATGGTCTGGATATCTTTGTAGGGGCCAATTATTATGGTGAATAGGTCCCTCAGGTAACTCTACTCCTTGTGAAGATGCCAATTTTTTAAACTCCCGCTCTACTGTTTGGAAGGCACTTCTTAATTCAGCATTTGACATTTCCCTATTATTACTCATATTTCTCTCATACTTGGTAAATGCATTGTCCTGACCAGTATTCCTTTTATTTTCTTTAGCTTGTTCCCATAATGCTCGCCAGACAGGATTATCATTAATTGATTGTAGTCTAAATCTTCCCTCTAAAGTAACACGCTCAAAAAGTTTACCATTTTTTAAAGCATTACCTAATTGAGCCCCTTGTTTGTAAATCCCTGCAGCAATATTCGGATTTGTCCTGGCACTTTCATACATTGCCCGACTTCCAACAAGTGACAATCCAGCATAGTAAAAGTCTTGCCAGTTTAAATGTTGAGGATCTTCTCCCGTTGCCTTCTTCCAAATCTGGATGAAAGGTTGCTCAAATATGGTCAAACCACTTATCGCTTCATCTCCTGTTTCATTTAAGTCTTTCCCATTGCGTAATACCCCCTCAAAAACAACCTGATCCGCCGCGGCAAGTCCCCTGGCAGATACATTTAGGAATGCAAAATTGATCAGGGCAGTGGACATCGTAGGTGTTGCAGTACCAGCAAAAGCACCAAAACCTGCTGACCCCAGTTTTCCCAACATTGCACCTTCTAAACAAGCCCATCCTGTATTACGTGCCGTATAGATCATAGCCTGCCATGTGCTTGTGATCCCCTCAGCGTATGTAATCGTCCCGCCAATGGGGCAGGTCATCTGACATTTTGAAGTAAGGGAGTATGCATCCCTACGACCATAAGCGTTCAAAGTAGAATATCCTACCCATTTTCGGAAAGGGGCAGCTAATCCGCCGCATAATGCAGCACTAGCAGCAACAGCTAAGGCAGCCAGTACCACTAAAGCGGCTCCCCCAGTTACAATACCAGCGGCAGCAATTGCCGCAGCTAGTACCAAGGTCCAACGACAACAAAAATCCCCCATTTGTTGTGTTGCAGTGTCATCTTTTACCAAGTAGTAGAATTTATCTTTTGTCCCGTGATTCTGTTGTGTTGGATACATTTTTGCGGGAGCAAGACCGGAGGAGCATGTAAAATACATATCACTGGTCAAAGCAACATATCCGCTTTCTCCTGTTTCACTCATATTGTTGTATTTTATAATGAACTTCACCACCAAACTTCTCATTGATAGTCTCAGTAAAACTTATTTCCCCATCTTGAATAAAGCCCGTTACTATATCAATGTTATAATTGGCATTATACGTGTAAACTGGCTTCAATACCTTAAAATCAGTAATAGGGAATCCTCCATAAAGGTCCTTGACATGGTTTTCAACCAAAATATTAGGATAACCCTCTATCTGTATATTATACACATTTCCATTTTCCTGATTCTTATTGCTGTCGTATTTGAGAACGAATGGAATAACACCCGATCTAAATAGGTTAGGAATTGACTTTTTTACTCTGCTAAATAAATCCCTGCCATAAAGGCTATTTAAATATATATCAAAAAATTCCGTTGCTCTAACCATTGCTTCAACACCGCCCTTTTTCTCAAAAGCTTCATCCTGTATTTTAAATAATTCAACTAGTGATGTATTGCTTCTATTATATTCTATTACTTCGGACTTGACTGTTTCCCAGCGGGTTTTTATCTGTTCCAAATTATCAACACGAAGAAGATTACCTTGTTTATCAACTGTAAATTTAATATCGTTGAGCGCTTTCTGCATTTGGGTAACGACTTTGTGTATTTCTATATATCCCGTATTATCTGCCTTGACCATTGCGTGATCAAGGGTAATTAGCTCAAAAGTGTAATGCTGCGCTCCAATTTCTTTTAAACTAAGCATCCATCTTATTTCAACCTCATTATCGCTTGTAAAACCATTGAGATTCATGCTGCTCGTAATTTTTACCAGATATTTTCTTGTAGCATGTGATTTAAAAGTATGTTCCATTTACAGATCTCTTAATTAATAAAAACGTTACCACCACTCCAAGAACCTTCTCCGGTAATTTCTATTTTTGCTCCATTTACCTTTATACCAGCAGTAGAAATTTCGATGCTGTTATCACCAACCTTAAGTGTTAATTTATCCAGGGAGCTCAGATCAATTACACCATCTTTTCCCATAGTCAGCACACTTTGACCTTTTCCGACATCAGTTTTATGTGTATCTCCAACAGTCACAGTATTCTTTTCGCCAACAGTGACCGACTTATTCTTATTGGCATTAGTATTTGCATTACCTGCACCATCAAACTTCATATTTGCACCCCCTTGATCAGTTAGAAAAACTGACCCTTCTCCATCGTTCAACTCTAGTTTGTTTCCACTACGACTGCTCAGACTTTTGATATTATTTCCTTCGCCCCCTCCTGCACCAATTCCGCCATGGTACATCCCGCCCATAACAAATGGTCTATCAGGATGAAGATGTACAAAATTGACAATGACCTGATCTCCGACTTCAGGAATAGACATGAATCCACGGTTTTTACCCACCTTATCACTGCTTCCTGCATCGGGTGACATGACCCGGATAAATTCTGTGGTATCCTTACCACCTTGCCAATCAAACTGAACCTGCACACGTCCCTGATTAAGCGGATCTGTATTGGATGTTACTTTTCCAAACTGCGGTTCGGCAACAGGAATAGTAAATTCGGGGCGTGGTATAAATCCTGTATCTGAAGCTATTGCATTGAAAGAAGCATCATAGTATCCACGTGCATCTACTTCATGAGTCACTTCAATTAACATTAATTTCGTAAAAAACGATGTTTCGTTACTGTCTGTCTTACGCATCTCGACATCTACTATGCATCCCGGATACAAAAAAGGGACGGTCGTATTTCCTGAGGTAACAAAGACCTCAGAGGCATTGCTTCCAGCAGCACCTTTCTGTGATGCGTCAATATCCATAAAAGAGGTTGCTTTTATTGGAGCTACTCTTAATGATGGGGTCTGAAAAGTTCGTTCTGAAATTTCATAAGCACGTTTGGCAATGTCAGAAGTATGGCTAATTTTTGATTTAATCCCCTTTAACTTTTCATTTTTACTACTATTATACCCATAGAAAGTTGGATTAATATGCTGCGCCTTCATTTTGATGCGAATGTCAGTTAAATTGCTTCCATAGGTTAGTATTACCGGCTTCTCCTGCGGTGGCAATTGCCCAAAATGCAATACTTCACCGTCATAAAAGAACTGCTCACCAAAAGCTTCAGCTATTCTGGCTAAGTAATTATAATGTGTTTCTTCATATTGACAACTATAGGATACACTACCATATCTTGCGTCAACTCTAAAATCAAACTTGCCCTGTCCCAATCCTTCTTTTATTACTTCTGTTGCGATACTGTTCAAACTGATAGACTGCGCTCCTCCAAAGCTTTGAATATGGGGTGCAGCATCTAATAAAATAGTTGGACTGAAACCTGATAATACGAGATTACCCAGATTTCCTTTTTCCTGACTAAATCCTACTTCTGTAATAACACCCACAAAATTACGTTCGGGACTGGCATCAACATCCTTATACTTGAAGACAACAGTAATTCTTTTTCCCAGAAAACTTTGTGCTTCTTCCAAATTATGGTTCTCAGGGCTTCCTAAAGTATCATGAGCCAAAATCAGTTCAAATTCATGGTGCTTGGAAGCACTTTGACTAAGCTTGAAATGTTTGAAATGCTTTATCTGCTTACCTTCCACATGAATATCGAGTTTTACAACCCTGTTTATTCCTGCGATCACATTTTCTGGAATTGCCTTAGCATTATAAATTTTTGAGGTTGGTTGCTCAGTCCATATCTTTTCTTTTGAAATTTCCACTTCATTCGGTAATAGAGGCTGATTAAATAATTGTTTCCCTGTACTTACTACATTGTTAGCCTGTGACGCTAACCCAGTTATATCTTGAATATTACTGTTTTCTTTGATTTGGTTCGGGTCATCATTCTTATCTGAATACTTTCCGCTTTTGGAAAAATCCTTGTCTTTTTGAAACATGATAATAATTTTTTTCGGTTGTGTTTAATAAACTTAATACTCCTTTGGGCAAGGATTCTTGATTAGACTATTGTAAACTATTTGATGAGGTCAAAATTATTTACATAAAAATTCGACCTAACACTATTCGTAGAGAATATTATAATAAAATATCTCTAAAACATGTGATTTACACTTTAGACAGCAGGTTCGATATCGGTTTTAATTGATTCATATTCACTGACTTGGCGATACAATTTATTACTATAAAAGTTCATGACCAAACATTGGAATGCCTTTTTTCAAAATTGTAGTAATTCTACGACAGGTGAATAATGCTTGTAAAAAAGTCCGCTGTAAAACCACACTTGTACGATTATTCGCTCATGGATAATGTAGATATGTACTATCCCACCCTATTAGCACATATATATATCTACTTATAGTTGCCACTAAGCAATGTCGTGAGCTACAATCAGAAAGTAATCTATTCGAGTTCGCTCTTTCATTCGCAACTTGATAGCGCCAATTAATACCTTCCAGTGCCAATGAATGCCACATCACAATAACCTCTCGACAGCGCCTTTAGATTCACTTTTCTAACATTTAAAATCTACAAAATGCAAGGAGAAGATGATTTAAGAGGTCTGGCAAAGATCATGGAGTTTATGCGCGCTGTAAGTATCCTTTTGGTACTCATGCACTGTTATTGGTTCTGTTACGGTTTCTTTCAGCAGCAAGGCTGGACACTGGAAATTATTAATAAAATACTCAGTAATTTTGATCGAACGGCAGGACTGTTTTCACATCCTTTATATACGAAGATTTTCACTCTGGTCCTTCTCGCTTTAAGCTGCCTGGGAACCAAAGGCGTAAAGAATGAAAAAATTACCTGGACTAAGATCTACACTGCGCTCGGAGTAGGCTTTGTATTATTTTTTCTCAATACCCCATTACTCCAACTTCCCTTAAAACCTGGAACTTTCTTTTACCTGCTGACCATGAGCTTGGGATATATTTCCTTACTCATGGCAGGGGTATGGATGAGCCGACTACTCAAAAACAACCTAATGGATGATGTTTTCAATACGGAAAATGAAAGTTTCATGCAGGAGTTGAGGCTCATGGAAAATGAATACTCCATTAACCTACCCACAAAATTCTGGTATAATAAAAAGCAGCACGACGGATGGATCAACATTGTCAACCCATTTAGGGCAACCATCGTACTGGGAACCCCAGGTTCCGGGAAATCCTATGCTATAGTGAACAACTACATCAAACAGCAGATCGAGAAGGGTTTTTCCATGTACATCTATGATTTCAAGTTCGATGATCTTTCTACCATTGCCTATAATCACCTGCTCAAACACACCGATAAATACACGGTAAAACCAAAATTCTATGTCATCAATTTTGATGATCCAAGAAGAAGTCACCGTTGCAATCCCATCAATCCTGATTTTATGACGGATATATCAGATGCTTACGAATCGGCGTACACGATCATGCTTAACCTAAATCGCAGCTGGATCCAGAAGCAAGGAGATTTTTTCGTGGAATCACCAATTATATTACTGGCTGCCATCATTTGGTTTCTAAAAATTTATGATAACGGAAAGTACTGCACATTCCCTCATGCTATTGAACTTTTGAATAAAAAATATTCTGAGGTTTTTACCATTTTGACCACCTACCCGGATCTGGAAAATTACCTCTCCCCTTTCATGGATGCCTGGCAAGGCGGTGCGCAGGATCAGCTACAGGGACAAATCGCCTCTGCCAAGATTCCTTTATCACGAATGATCTCACCACAACTCTATTGGGTAATGACAGGTGATGACTTTTCACTCGATATCAATAACCCAAAAGAACCCAAGATCCTATGTGTAGGTAATAATCCGGACCGCCAGAATATTTATTCAGCAGCACTGGGTTTATATAATTCCAGAATTGTAAAACTCATCAATAAAAAGGGGCAACTTAAAAGTTCGGTCATTATCGATGAGCTTCCGACCATCTATTTCAGGGGACTGGATAACTTAATTGCTACCGCCCGTAGTAATAAGGTTGCCGTCTGTCTGGGTTTTCAGGATTATTCGCAGCTGACCCGTGATTACGGCGATAAGGAAAGTAAAGTCATTCAAAACACCGTAGGAAATATTTTCAGCGGACAGGTCGTTGGAGAAACAGCCAAAAGCCTTTCGGAACGTTTTGGAAAAGTCCTTCAAAAGCGCCAAAGCCTGAGCATCAACAGAACCGACAAATCGACTTCAATTTCAACCCAACTGGACAGTCTCATTCCGGCTTCTAAAATATCAACACTTACCCAGGGCATATTTGTTGGCGCTGTATCCGACAATTTTGAGGAACGCATCAATCAAAAGATTTTCCATGCTGAGATCGTGGTTGACAATGAGAAAGTAGCTCAGGAAACCAAAGCCTATCAAAAGATTCCTCAGATCGCATCATTCGTAGACGAAAATGGTCAGGACAACATGAAACAGGAAATTGAAGCCAACTATCGGCAGATCAAAACCGATATCTTAAAAATTGTAACCGATGAACTTGAACGCATCGCAAATGATCCAGACCTCCAACACCTCCTTACTCAGGAATAAAAAAATTTTAACCCACCCCCAATCAAATTCATATTTCATTTTTTCACCATTATTAATTTCAATCTTATGCTACTTCAATGTATCAAAGACAAGCAATTGTCACCAGCAGGTATTTCCATGAAAATACCTGCTTTTATTTTTATTCTCCTGTTATCTTCGGTAGTTACAAAGGGAGCTGATCTTTACTGGATCGGAGGCAGCGGCAAGTGGAGCGATATCAATCATTGGTCCCTGAGCTCAGGAAATTCAGGAGGTCAACTATCCCCGAGTATTCCCCAGTCAGGAGACCATGTCATCTTTGACCTTAACTCAGGATTTACGCCGGGCAGTAAGACAGTAAACATCAACCAGGAATCTTCATGTCACGATTTTACGGTTACAGGCGTTTCGGAGGCCCTCATATTTGAAGGTCATATCCTCAATATCTATGGAAGTGCCGATTTTCAGACGGGAACTATTCTAAACAATACTATGTATCTCAAATCTCGTGACTCCGACACGGTAGATTTTAATTCGGGAGTAAGTGGTTATGCAGCCATATACTTTCTCGGTTCCGGATCATACCTGATCAGTGGTAGTCTGAAAAGTAACGGGAGAATGTATTTTTTAAGAGGATCACTGGATTTTGGATCAAGCGTTATCACCACGAGCTTCTTTGATGAAGGTGGTTGCTGTGGCACCGTACCAGCACCACCAGTAGAGCCTCGATCATTAAACCTGGGTTCGTCCATTTTCACCCTAACCGGAAGAAATTCGCAGTCAAACAGCCAGTCCCCATCATGGAAGTATACCGGAAATACCCTCATTACAGGAAACTCCCAAATTAATCTTAGCAAAAGTGCAGATGATGGATATGGAGTGTCTTTTATGGGAAAGAATGGACATGCCTACAACCATGTCAATTTTACGAGTACCGTAAACCCACTCAATCCTTCCCCTTCCGCCTGGTACCAGGTTGCAGGAGGAAACAGCACATTCAAAAAGCTCTCCTTTGCAGGCTCAGGACTTATAGCATCCAACTGTACTATAGACACCCTAAAGCTAGGTAGGTCCAGAACGTATTATATATACGGGACACAGCAGATTGGAACAATCCAAAATCCTACAGCCAATTGTGAACCGCTATGGACCTTAAGTGGATTTGGAAATACCCAGGCGACAATAAAAAGTAGCCATCCACTGAATCTACAAAATGTTAGACTCAACTACCTTAAAGCGGTAGGCTCCGAATTATTTTCTGTCAATAATGGGGTTGATGGTGGACAAAATTCAGGATGGGTTTTTGTGAGTCGTCCTAAAGATTTTTATTGGATCGGTGGTGGTGGTAACTGGAATGATCCGACGCACTGGACAACCCATAATGATGGTACGCCTTCAGGGGGCTGCCAACCTACGCGCTATGACAATGTGTTTTTCAATCGCTTTTCGGGTAAAATATCTTCCGAGAATCCTGTTATCATTAATTCTTCCGATGCCGAGTGTAAGAATATTTCCTGGAATGATGTCCCGGGCAGCCCCGTCTTTAAAACAGCTACTCCAAAAAATATGCTTGGTATTTTTGGTTCTTGCACATGGCAAAAAGGCTTGATTTATCAGATTGCTACGACTCATTATATGAGCATAGATACCGGAAATACCCTCACATCAAATGAAGTCAAAATTCAAGGGGACACCTACTTTTTAACAGGTGGGCAGTGGACTTTTAAGGATACGTTTTCAAGCCCGGAAAATGATATAGTCTTTAGAAATGGTCACTTAAATACAAATAGTCAAGCTGTTATCGTAAAGAATTTCGGTTCAACAACGTCCGGACTCGGTGTCCGGACCCTAACTCTGGGAAATTCCGTAATCACAGTTAACGGTGATTGGGGATATATTAATTTCGGTGGATCACCTATTCACCTTGATGCCGGAAGTAGTCAGATCAATATGGCATCAAACAATGCTTATTTCTACTATAATTCCGGACTTACCTATCACAATCTAACCTTTACCAGTACCACAGGTACATCTTCACTATCTTCAACCTTATACAGCCTGGCCACTCCCTGCACCTTTAATAAACTAACCTTTGCCAGTAGTGGCTTTATTAATGCGGGTGGTCATCCCACCCCACTCGCCATCACCCATCTAAGCCTTGCCGCTTCCAAGAAATACATTTTGGGCACCAATATGGAGATAAAGGTCTCCAACTTCACAGTTGATGGTCCTACCTGTAGCGGTCTTCTGGAATTGGGTTCTAACTCACCAGGCACAAGAGCCAGATTGAATCTCCTTCATCCTACAACCCTTATGAATGCCAAGATAAGTGACATCAATGCCATCGGATCACCTTTAAAGGTCACAGGTGGCCTTGATGGTGGTAATAATCTCAATGTAACCACTATTCCGCATACATCCCGCAATTTCTACTGGATTGGAGGAAACGGGAATTGGAGTGACCTGGACCATTGGACAAGTCGTGCAGATGGAACCCCAGATTCAACTAACCCCTGCCTACCGACCGCTATGGATCATGTTTTCTTTAACAAGTTTTCTGGGACAAATTACACTGTAAATATTGATGTTCCCGCCAATTGCAATAATATGACCTGGGAAGACGTAAAGGGAAGTAAGCCCAAAATAAAAGCGCTTCAATCAAATCCGCTAGATATTAGCGGATCACTTATTTTACAAGCTGGGATGCACTATGATGTGGAGCGAACCAACTTCATTTCAGCAAATGCAGGGAACACCATCACAACCAATAACGTTGTGATGGGTTATACAGCGGCAAATGCAACAACCAAAGGTGTCTTTTTTAACAGCACAAAAGGAACATGGATGTTAACTGACGTTTTCAACGTCAGAAATTTTGGAGTCACAAGCGGAACTTTTGACACCAATAATCACCCTGTGAATGCCGAGAATTACTGCTCAGAAACTATTTCTGATGGATTTGCTGCTATCCTAAGTTTAGGATCATCGGTAATTAATATCGCTGGATATTGGGATGGAGCTTCTATCAAAATCCTTAACGCCGGCACAAGTACCATCAACATGAATGGTACCATGTCGGGTTCCAATTCTTCAGGAGGTGGCGTGAGTAATAATGAATTTAGATCACGAGCAGGGCTCGTTTATAGTGATCTGAATTTTCTAAATGAGGCATTGGCCGGAAAAATCGCAGGGTATGACGCCGTCAGCGGAAACACCTTTAATAACGTCAGCTTTGCAGGAGAATCACGCATCGATGGGTCTCATCGATTCAATATTCTGACTCTCGGCACCAATAAAGATGCTCACTTAATGTCTGGTTCCACGCAAACTGTTAATCGGCTCATCAGCCATTCTTCGTGCAAAATATGGGAGTTCAATAGCATTGATCCTACACTAAGGGCCACTGTTAAATCTACTTCAGATATCTCACTGAGTCACGTAAGAATGAGCGGTATTGAGGTCATGGGTGGAGCCCATTACTCTGCTAAAGGAATTGATCAGGGAAATAATTCAGGATGGGATTTTTCTCTCCCAGAAACTAAGAATCTATATTGGATCGGCGGAAGCGGAAGCTGGAGTGATCCTTCCCATTGGACAACTAATGCTGATGGCACCTTCTCTGGCGGGTGTCTTCCCTCCCGTTTTGACAATGTTTTCTTTAATGAGCATTCTGGAGAAAGTCCTGTTATTAACGGTATCGGAATTGCAGAATTTCACAACATGACCTGGAACGGTGTTCATGGTAAACCCACCATTAGCATGGCACTAGCCTGTTATGGTTCTATGACATTGCAGTCTTCCTTAACTCATTATGGAGCTGTACAATTCCTTTCAGAGGAAGAAAGCACCATTACGACTAATGGCGCTGTTGTAGGTGCTCAATTTGATGTTCAGTTTTCAGGGACTGGTACATATACCCTCATAGATGATTTTACCACCAATGCCAAGATTCGGTTTACCCGTGGGACATTAAATACCAACGGAAAAACCCTAAAAGCCCTATCTTTTACCGGAATTGAAACTGAAGATCATCCACTCTCTTTACAACTTGGTGCCTCCAAGATCTATTTAACGTATGACGGTGAAGGCTGGAGCTATACCGGCTCTCATTTAGATGCAGGAACCAGCCACATTAAATTAATCCAGGCTGCTACTAATTTTAAAGGCAAGGACGGAGCCTCATACCATGCCATCACTTTTGATGCCGGTGAGAACTCAACTAACCGTCTTTATGGAAGCATTTCTGTAGATAAGCTCACTTTTTCTTCAAAAAATTCTATCTACCAAATTCAGGCAGGCAAGACCGTTACGATTGGTAATCAACTTCAAATGAGTGGTAATAACTGTTCTACGGTACAGGTGCAGTCTACTACCCCAGGTACACAGGCTAACGTCTGTTTACAGGGAGGTAATACAACCTATAATTACATATCCCTAAAAGACATTAATGCTTCCTGTCTCCCATTAACCATTCTAGCACAGAGTACCAATGGTGGTAATACTACTCATATTAACTTTCAACCTAGTGCCGGAGAAGGAATTGGAGCTTTAGGCCCGGATATAAAAATTTGCGCCGCTCATCTTCCTTTTACTTTAGATGGTACAGCACTGATGCCCAACGATAATTCTACGATCGAGTGGACCAATGTGACAACTGGAAAAGTCATTGGCGCCGGAATTAAACAGACCGTCACAACGGGTGGTACTTACCGTATCAAAGTCGTATACGGTCCTAACTGTGAAGTAACTGATGACATAGTCCTTACCATAGATCCGGTTACTGATCTTGCGGCTCACATTAAGCTCACCCAACCAACCTGTCTTGTGGCTAATGGGACTCTAACCATTACCGCAGTGCCAGATGTAATCTATAGTGTAGATGGCAGCCCATACTCCTCGATTCTTTATTATGAGCTTTCCACTGGCCAGCATACCATTACTGCAAAAAATAATGCAGGCTGCATAAGCGATATCCTATTGATTGCTATAGATCCACTGCCATTACCTCCAACAGCAAGCATTAGCTATGGCTCCACAAAATTTACAGCTTCAGGAAAAATTGATGCTATACAAACCGGTACTAGCGGAGGAACTTTTTCTTCTTTTCCTTTAGGACTCATTATTGATCCCATCACAGGAACTATAGATCTTTCCAGCAGTACTCCTGATCAGTCTTACACGATTACCTATACATTTTCTGGCGGTGGATGCACAGGCAGTACAACTACCGCAATAAAAATTAATCCAACACCGGCGGCCATTGCCTACCCTTTGAGTGATTACTGCGCTGTAGGCGTTATACATTGTATACAAACAGGTCCTAAAAATGGTTCGTATGCTTCAATTCCTGCGGGACTCAGTATCGACAGAATAGCAGGTACTATTGTTCTTTCAGAAAGCATCCCTGGTATGTATGAGATCATCTATACCTATCAAGATGGATCAATACAGAAAACAGTATCCACAACGCTAATAGTCAATCCCCTGCCTAAAGTTAGCATAAGCAGCAGTCTGGGAACAGAGCTCTTAAAGGGACAGACAATTACTCTAACAGCTTCAGGTGGCATTAGCTACGCATGGGTGGGACCCAGCATTCAAAGCGGACACAATACGGAGTCCATAAAAATCACACCACAGCAAACAACGACCTACAAAGTCATTGCGACCAATACTAATGGATGTACTTCACTTACAGAGTTCACCATCACGGTCATCGATAAGAAACTCCCTATTCCCAATAATGTCATTACACCTGGTAATGATGGTAAAAATGATACCTGGATCATTAAGAATATAGAATACTATCCCAATAACAGCGTACGGATTTTTGACAGAGCCGGACGACTGCTCTATAGCAAAAGCGGCTATTCCAATGATTGGGATGGGACAATTGAAGGAAAGCTTCTCCATGAAGACGCCTATATCTATATCATAGAACCTGGAAATAATGTACGCCCGATCAAGGGAACAGTTTCTATTATCCGGGAGCATCAATAAGCCCTCAGATCCGTCTGAAAATATTAAAAAAATCAATGACACTGTACTATACGAATATCATTCTCAATTATATATAACTTAATCAAACTACGCATGAAAACGATTCAATATATCATCATAACAATAGCATTATTACTCGCTGGCAAAAGCTACGGGCAGTTAAATCCGATGGGTAGCTCTTATTTTCAAAATGAGTATCTGGCTAACCCTGCGATGGCCGGAATAGAAAAAGGATGGATAATTGGTGGCGCCTACAAAGTGCAATGGACAAGTATTGATGGAGCTCCATTTATGCAGGCGCTCACTGCCACTTATGGAATACCCGATAAAAAAGTGGGACTGGGACTTAATTTTTACAGCGAAAGTGCGGGGGTTATTCGCCGAACCAGCCTAAAAGGAACCTACGCCTATCACTTGCCTCTCAATGATCAAGGTAGTTTTCTGGATTTCGGAATCTCCAGTAGTATCATGAATGAATGGATTGACTTTAATAAAGTAGTTGGCGACCCAGGCGATCAAAACCTGCATCATTTTAACGCCCGTCCACTATATATCGAAGGAGATTTTGGGATCTCTTATAGAAATCAGCGACTAACCCTTCAGGCAGGTATGTCCAATGTAAAACAACTGCTGAACAAAGATTTACGACAAAATGTAATTGACCGCCCCTTGTACATGGGATCGGTAAGCTATAGATTCTTTACCCAAGAGCTTACCATTGAATCAAAAGCAGTGTATCGGGGAGTAGAAAATTATAAAGAAATAGTGGATGTAGGTGTGCAAGTTAAATTTTACAAAGATAAATTGATGTTAAGCTGCCTCTATCATAGTACCAATGCTGCAACTTTTGGAGTTGGTACATTTTACCAGAATCAGCTTCGGATACTGTGTCTTTACACCACAGACACCTCTGATCTGGGAAAATATGGTAACGGTGAGTTTGAAATAGCTTTACACTATCACTTCAGATAGTTGATATGTCCCTCCCCTTAATGCAACGAAAGACCGCCTTTTAAGGGGCGGCCTTTACTTTCCCCAGAACATATCCCTGAGCCTGAAGAACTTTTACACTAGAAAAATCAATGCTTGTTATGTTGCGAGTTCAACCCTATTAATTTTTTAGTTATTTACTAAAAATTATTGTTCCGAATTTCAGGAACTACCATCCTTATGTTTTACTTTTTTAAAGATATAAGGTCTGAGTAGACTGATATTCATGAGCAAAGGTAGAAACCATAAGGAAAATTTCCTCATGCCAAGGAAATGGAACTCAGTCTCAATATATAAGCATGTTAAAGCTACGATATTGGTAATAATTGTAAATGCAGGACTTATTTCAGTTTTCATATGACTCCAACGACAAATTACACTTGATCAATGTTCTATATTGTATAATACTTATTAAAAGATGAGCAGCAGTACTAAGATTGTCACCTAAAAAGACTTCTTTTGTTACTAAAAGCTTACCTACAACATTTTCCATTTTATTTAAATCTAACTTTTCATAAACTTAAGTGCTATATTAAAAGTTGATTAATTATTTCAATTCTTTACAGGGAATAAACATCCCTACATTCCAATTTACTATAAAGATAGTACCGAAAACCTACACCATCAACTGCGTCTTTTCTCAGCTTCATACATTTTTCGTCATCTGCATTATTAAGTAATTTGTCATTGTAAATCTTAAGAGGATTTTATAATAATGCTGACGCAAAGCGCATTATAGCAAATGCTCGGAAATTCTTTGATTTTGTCCTTAAAATTTGACAAATTGCAAAAGCCTCAATATTATTTAGCAATGGCAAAAATTAAGAAAACGGAATCCAAAAATCAGGAACCAAAATCGAGAAAAATAACATCAGGACCTCTTCGGGAGAAAGCCCGCACTATGAAGCGGCTGATTGCTGCTGTCGGTAAGGTGTTGCAAAAATATAGCTATCCCGGACTTACAGTCATAAATATTGCTAAAGAAGCTGGACTAAATAGGAAATTGATCTATACCTATTTCGGAAGTTTGGATAATTTGATTGAAACTTATATCAGCGAAAAAGACTTCTGGAAATCTGGAGCAAAAAAAATGATCGAAGGTCTAGTTCAAGATCCAGACAATTTAGGAAGCTCTGAAATGAATGCCTTGCTGCAAGCTCAATTTGATACCCTGCTCAAGGATAAGGCGCTACAGAAAATCATGCATTGGGGACTTGGAGAAAAAAATAAATTATTAAGGAAAATTTCAGATCAAAGAGAAGAGATAGGTGAAGCAGTACTCACCATCTTAGATAAAGATTTTGAAAACTCGAAGATTGACATTCGTGCTTTATTAGCTCTGCAGCTAGCCGGTATCTATTGCTTATCTCTTCATGCAAATTCTTATGGCAGTACTTTTTGTGGAATTGATATTAATGATGTCAAAGGGAAAGAACGTATATCCAAAGCCATTCAAGATACTATTGAAGCAGCATATTCTCTCGCTAAGATTAACAAGTAAGGAACCAGAGTAGATCCAGATTCTGCAGCATACTACTAATCCCAACTTATTTTTAATCGGTGAAAGGAATATTTATAAGACCTGCCCGTTATCAGTCCTTTTGATCGTCTATTACTGCAAAAGCTTTTTTCGGTAAGAAGTCTCTGGGTGCCACATCAAAATGATCAGCAAGTGCATTGATGTGATCAAGATTGTATTTTGCCCTGTTCGTTATGTTTTCAACATTAGAAACAAAGCTGCCCTTTGTATTAATAATCACACCAATGTCAGCCTGAGTAAGGTTATTTTTTATTCTCAGCCTAATGACGTAATCAACAACATATTGTTCTATTGGACTTAGCACACTTTCCATCATTGCAAATGGATAGAAAAAACAAACTCTATATTACACACAGGTGTGTGATTATCATGCATGTGTTTGAAATAAGCATATATTGAAAGGAAATCATAAACCATTCATGGAATCATGAGTAGCGGAGTTATCTTGGTATACATTAACGGTCCTATCAAAAAAATAAACACCCGGTAACAAAGTTTTGACTTTTCTCAAAAAATTGATGCGGACTGACGAAATCTTCTAAAACAGGCAAAACATATTTTTTCATAATTACATACAGGTGTGAGAATTATACATATATTTGGATTGAGAGCGTTAATTACCCTATTATAGGGGGAGAGCTCATAGACAACTATGTGCGGGCGGGCTTCGTGAGGTACGGGAGTCCGCTTTTTTTTATCAAGATAGCCATCACATAGACCTTAATCTTGGTTTTGGGATCTCTGATATTCCGGGGGCTTGAACAGTTTCATTCACTACCGCTACTCCCTGCTCTTCTTCACAAGTAATTGAGATCTGTATTTTCCTTTCCACTGCAGCGAGCTGCGTTTTGAGGTCTGAAAGCCTGTTCTCTTTTGACCATACGCTCCCTACGACATCATTAAGTACTACTAAGTCTTTTTCCAGAGTCTCAACTTTTTGCTGCTGCTCCTGAATTAATCCTGGAATTTTTTCCAGAGCATTTAAAAAATTCATCGCTGCCAGCTTAGGATCCAAGGCCATGTTCCCATTGTTGTACGTATACTTAATATTGCTTTCACCCATTACAAAAAAACGGTTGAGTTTAGTCGCTGCTCCTTCTTTTTCACAGACTTCAGTTTTTACCAGTAGCGAAAATCCATACAAAGTGCCTATCTCTTCATATAGCCCCTGCGTACGGGATTTACCCGATAGTTCACCTAATCTAGCTCCAATCAGTTTTATATCAGCATCCAGCGGCAGACCTGCGAGCCGAACCGGGTTCAATACCGAACCATCTTGATTTTTTTGGATACGTTTTTGCAGATTGTCCCAATCCATTCTAAACCTTTCGAGGCGGGACTTAGACTCTGATATAGTTTTGCAGCTGTCATCAAGCTTATACTTGGAAACAAATTTGGAGCGGTTGAATGCCTGGCGTTCACTTTCCAGTCCTGTAATCTGCTTCTCCAATTTTGCCTTTTCTAACAGTTCGCTATTTCCTGAAAGAATCGCTACATATTCTGAAAAATTCATCCCTGACTTCTCATCCATACTGCCCTCATCTATGGTTCGCTTGCCCAGATTATTGTTTTTAAGCTGGTCAATAAATAACTGTTTGTTATACAGCAAATTGAATTTATAGCTGTCCAGGGATTTTTCTACCGCATAAATAATGACATCAACAACATTTTTAGCAAAGAATTTGGCAATTTCATTGCCTTTTCTAATCGCCCGTCCATCCCTTTGCGCAAGATCACTCGGTCGCCACGGCGTATCCAAGTGGTGGACAGCAACCGCTCTTTTCTGTGCATTAACACCAGTCCCGAGCATATCCGTTGATCCAAACAGTACCCGGATCTTTCCTGTATTCATCCACTGAATGAATTCCCTTCGCTGCTTATCAGTCTTAGCTTCCTGAATAAACCGGATTTCATGAGAAGGAATACCGTGATCTTCGACAAGCTTTCTCTTGATATCCGAATACACGTTCCATACTCCCGGTTTATAGGTACCCAGATCTGAGAACACAAACTGAGTTCCCTTCTGGGCATTAAATTTTTTATAATACTTGGCTACATTTGCCGCGCAGTGGGAAGCTTTATTGTCGGGATGATCCAGATACTGTGAACTGATCATTCTCATGTCCAAAGACATCTTACGGGCATAATCCGTAGCAATAAGCATTTTTGCTTTCTCTTCGCTTGGGGATAATGGAGCTCTTCCTAATAGAATTGCATTTCCTGTTTTCGCAAACTCCATCAGCTTTTTGATAAAGTCAACCTGCTCAGGTGTTGGTGGAATATTATATAAGATTTCATTTTTTTCCGGACGATCGATACCGATATCCTTTGCGGTACGGTAGTCGGTAATTTCAGAATAGAACTGAGCCAGTTCAGGTACCTTAATGAAATATCGGAAACGTTCTTTCTGTACAATATTATTAGCTACCGAAAACTCATAATCGGTGGTTTTCCTGGCATAAATCGCTGCCCAAGCATCAAAACAATTAATGCCTTGTTTTTCCAATGCCTTTGGACGAAGGTATTTGAAAAGCAGGTACAGCTCCGTTAAAGAATTACTAATCGTAGTGCCTGAGAGAAAAGTAGCTCCCAGATCCTTACCAGTTCTTTCCTGAATGGTTCTGATCGCAAAAAGAAGATTGAGTGCCTTCTGGCTTCCCTGCATATTGCCCAGTCCCGCAACCCGATCATGACGGGTGTTAAACATCAGATTCTTGAAGCGATGGCTCTCATCCACCAATAAATGGTCAATACCCATCATCTTAAAGTCAACCACATCATCCTTACGGTGTTCAATATCATGTTCCAGCGTTTTAAGCTTTACTTCCAGATTTTGTTTTCTCACGAGTACCCCTTTGAGCATAGCCCGCGATATCTCATTACCCTGAGCTTGGAGTGTTTTTAGGTTTTCCTCCACACTCTCCAATTCCGTCTCTAAAATCTCCTTTTGCAGTTCCGGTGATTGTGGGATCATGCCGAACTGGTCATGCGTAAGGATAATACAATCCCAATCGTTGTTCTTGATATCCCCAAAAATCCGTAATCTCTTTTGGGGTGTAAAGTCTTCTTTTCCGGGATAAAGGATCTTGGCATAGGGATACGCAGTGCGGTAGGTTTCTGCTATTTCGTGCACATTAGCCTTGAGTCCAATTATCATTGGTTTATGAGCCAATCCCAGCCGCTTCATCTCCTGAGCAGCGGTACACATAATGAGCGTTTTTCCTGCACCTACCTCGTGATCGCAGATGGCACCGCCGTTTAGCTTGATCATCCAGACCGCATCTTTCTGGCTTGGATACAGATCTGCAATACCCAGGGCTTTCCGATCCAGGCCAGGGAAGTCCTGATGGCTTCCATTGTATTGTGGACGTACAAAACAGTTAAATGTATTATTGTATGTCAAGGTCAGCCGTTTTTTGAACTCTTCATTCTGCTCGTGCAGCCAGTCGGTAAATTCCTTTCTGATCTCATCAATCCTGGTATTGGCCAATTGAATCGCTTCCATATCCCGAACCGTAAGTTCCTGATCACCCACTGTTATTTTTTTTGTAATTTCCGGTGTGGTGTTGACTAGTGCATTTTTCAGCAGCGCTATACCATCATAGGTCCGACTTTCGGATTTAACGGCATATTTATCTCGTATATGTGCATTCTTTTGACCACAGCTAATAGAAAAGTCGTCGATGTTTTCGGAATAATAGATTTTAACCTCTGTATCAAATATATGGGAAGCGAAACGCTGGTAAATTCCGGTAGATATCCAACGCTCGCCCAGGTTAAAATCCAGTTCTTCAAATTCAATCGGTCGGGGTTTTGCTGCTTGTAGAGCTGCAAGGCTTTCCTTAGCTGCGGGGTCATCAGGATAAGTTTGCAGATAGCTTTCCAGCTCAGCGGCTTTCTCCACTACATTTCCAGAAATCCATCTTTCAGAAATTTCATACTCCCCATCCAATGGATTGTAGAAGATACGTCCCTCTAAAGAGGCTTTTAGATCGTCGGGCGACATATCGCTGATCTGCGACATATACGATAAATTAACGCTCCCATACCGGTTTAGGCAGGCCGCCAGCGCTTCATCGGGATTATTGGTTGCCAGAGTAGTGGTGGAAAAGCTGACCGGATGATGGAATATATCAGCTTTGTGAACGGCACTACCCACCACACGTTCCAAATAAGGTATTTCCTTTCCCGCAGAGTCAGTCTTGATGAGCTTGATGTTTTCAGCCGAGTTTAGGTGGCCATATCTTTTTACAAAAGCTTCGTACAGCCTATTTAGAGTTTCTCTTTCCTGCTTATGTTCAGATTGCTGCTTAGCTTCTTTTTCATACAGATCGATGTAAGTATTCCTTATCGATATATAAGCCTTAACTCTTTCTTTCTGACTGGTGGGTAATGTTAAAGGATGGAATACAGCCTGATTATTGCCGCTATTAACACCTTTCAGATAACCGACAGAGCCATGATCTGTGACTAAGCAGTCATTTCTATGGAAAGACCGGATAACTCCCGTATACACAGCCGGTTCAGGAATACTGCTCATTATGGAAGTATTCTCCTTTCCCTCATCATTCGAGAATAGATCACGAATCGTGGCCTGTGACTCGCTTTTAATCTGTTTATGATCATAGGCCGTAGGACTGATGCTCACAGGAGGAATATTAAGAGGCCTGATTGAAGCACTAAATAAATTTCCTTGTTGGCTATTGTTCGGTTTTTGTTTTCGGATGGCTTTCTTTTTGGCTTTGGAATTTTTAGCAGCAGCAGGAATTACCGTTGTTTGCATCTCATTTTCTAACAGATCAAATAGGCTCATCTGTACTTCTTTGACAGCAGTATTACTCGCCAAAGCAATTAGTTCCCTCGATTCTTGCTTCGCAGATATGGTTTCTGCAAATGGGAGTACAAGTGTTGGAGTAACACGAACCTGGATTACAGCTTCCATACTTCGTTCTCCATTATACAAGCCGACATTTAAACGATTTGTAAAATCTTCGGAAAGCATTCTATGCAGTTCCTCAGCAATACCCTCGACGCCTCCAAACTGAGTGTAAACCAATGCAGGTCTCCCATAAAGATCCTTAGCCAGTGTCTCTCTGGTATGCACAATCCTTGCACTATTGCGGAATAATGCATTACCAGGTGTTTTGTAAACGGTTAATTCACTCTTACAGAAAAGCTCTTCCCCTTGGGTTAAGTCTTTTTTGAGTTTATTTTTTTGAAGGATGATCAGATCGCTTCCAACCTGAGTTCCGGCATGATCCGTAAAAAGGTTATTAGGAAGCCGTACCGCAGAAATCAAATGACAATCCTGCATCAGTGCCCTGCGAATCGGTTCATTTGCTGCACTATTGAGCACTCCTTGTGATGTAATAAAGGCAAGAATACCTCCTTCACGGAGCATATTAGTTCCTTTCAGAAAAAAATAATTATGAATACTTCGAGCAGCCTGTTTTCTTGCCTCGTCCTGCCCTCTTGAATAGGAAAGATCAAAAACAGAGTTGTCACCAAAAGGAATATTACTGGCAATAACATCATAACTTTCTTTTTCACGATCAGGAATCTCTTCAAAACCTGAAATTCTGATATTGCTCTCTGGGTGGAGATGCTGTAAAATCTTACCCGTTAAGACTTCCTTTTCGTAGGCTGTTACTTCGATATGCTCATTTTTAAAAGCTTCTATGAACGCCCCCGCCCCAGCTGATGGTTCCAAAAATCGATCTATGGTAATACCTCTTTCCTTCAAAGCATCCACAATAGTTTCTGTGATCAATGGCGGAGTGTAAAATGCAGTAAGCACAGAATTTCTGATGCTGTCTACAAACCTGTTATACTGCTTTTCGTCACCAGCATGTACTCGAAGAAGCTGATGGAGCTGCTGAGTCAACAGGAAAAGATCTTTTTCGGATTCGGCCCATCGTTTAATATCAATAGGGTTAGCAGCAGGATTGAGCACAAATTTAAGACCACCAAATCCACTATACAGCATCAATAGCATTCTCTCAGCTTCTGTAGCCCGGCGTTTTTCCTGTTCTAAAGTAAATGCGATTCGTAAAGCCTCAATATTCTGTTCTAGATGCCTGCGCTTATTGAAGCCCATTCTCTTCAATCCAGATTTGAATAGTGCCCGTTAGTTCGTTATACAGCAGGTCAAACTCAGGGCGGTCTGCAAAATCATCAGTGAGAAGGTAATTCTCAAAGACGTCTTTACAGACTGGTAACATCATTAGGGCAAAAGGACGCAATGCCTGTTCTGCCATGATGGTATCGAACTCAGTACATACCACCCTGAATATAGTGTCGAATTTAGAGAAGTGCAGATTCTCAAATAAAATATATTCAGCGATCTCGCTACATACCGCAATGCGGTTTCCCGCCAGGAATGCTCCTTCATAGGCTTTTGCGGCAAGTCTGGAACGATGATTAACAAATGTTTTATTTCCCGATAATTCCGGAAAGCTTGTATTGAGTAATTCCTGTAACCTTAACTCGAAGTAAGAGAGGTCTTTTGAGGCTAAATTCATATCATAATTTTTTAGGATTCTGAAAATAGTCCAGCAGGACAATAGGATTTTAGTATTGGAACCTACAGGCTTTAAGTGGCCCTATTTGGCACTTCTCTACATGTAATTAGTAAATAAAGTTTATGTTTGCAATCTAATTTTATACAAAAACCTATGAAAGAACTGATTGAAAAAATCAACGCAGAATTTGAAGCATTTACAACTGAAGCTAACCTGCAAGTAGAAAAAGGAAACAAAGCAGCAGGCACAAGAGCCCGTAAATCGGCACTAGAATTAAGTAAGCTGTTTAAGGATTTCAGAAAAGTCTCTGTGGAAGAAACTAAAAAGTAAAAACAAACTCCTGAATTTATTCAGGAGTTATTTTATATGATCGAGCAAAAGTGCATATTTCTACTGCTCAAAGTTCAGGTCATTCAGATTGTAATTGCCGGTAAGGACCTCAATTTTTCTTTTGCCTGTCACACCCAATCCTGCTGGAACACTCACTTTTTTTTCCAGGTGTTTAGTGTACCAACTATTCTTCTTAGTATACCAAGTCAGCAGATCACTTGGATAGCTGCTTAATAAGAACTTTCCATGCACCGTTTCTAATGTCTCTAAAAGTGCCCTGAAATCATCTTCATTGTACCCGTTGTAATGTCCACAGTGGGAATTGAAATAGGGAGGATCACAATAATGAAATGCTCCACCATGATCACGGCTTCGGATCACTCGTAGTGCATCTGTACATTCTATTTGAACAGTTTGAAGTCTTATGGCATAGTCGTCCGTAAAACCATCTCTCTTTTTATAGATCGTAGTAGTTATCCCTTTTTTTGATTTCTCGTATCCCCAGCCACCATTAAACTTGCTGCTGAATGATTGCGAAGCCAGTATCCACACCGCCCATGCACGTTTAATACGACTAAATAGATGTGGATTATTATAAATGACCGTTGCATCATTATACAAGGATCTGCTGTGAAGGCTGATGCGTATCATTTTTTCAAGATCAATAAACTCATTTTGAACGATATCATAGAAATTGATCAGTTCTCGGTTATTATCGTTGATTATCTCTACATTGGAAGGCTCCTTTGTCCAAAATAACGCGCCACCTCCAACAAAAGGCTCTACATAAGTTTCATGGCTGGGAATCAAGGGAAGAAGAATAGGAACAAGAGATTGTTTCCCGCCATAGTACGTCAATGGTGTCTTGATGCCCATTATTTCTTTTTTCTTGGTTGAGTATTCTCAAATTCAAAAGAAGTTTCTGCTTTATTGTTCATTATGACATAGGCATCAAACTTTTTCCCAGCTTTACTTTTCATGCCTTTGATGAGGGAAGTTTTACCCTTGTTAATAAGCTTTTCAATGTCAATGATACTGATCTGGACTCCACTTATTACACGAAACTGTACCCACTTACATTCTTCATCAGGACATTTAACGATCTTATCCCGGATCAGCAGCGAATGGCTTTTGCATTTTGGGCACATCAGTTTTGGCAGGTTTTCTCTGGCAACAATCATATCCAGCAATTCCCGCGTAATAGAACATGAGTATGCTTCCATTTCCTTTTGGAAAATTCCTACATCTGCCTGCCCGTTCTCAATCTTTTGCAAAGCCAGCTCCCACTCAGCGGTCATGGCAGCGTCGGCGATCTTTTTATCTTTTACGAGTTCATAGACCTGCAACCCTTTTGCAGTGGGGATAATTGATTTTTTTTCCCTTTTGATATAATCCCTGCTAAATAATATTTCAATAATAGAAGCCCTCGTCGCAGGAGTTCCAATGCCAACATTTTGCAGGATTTTACGCTCAACTTCATTTTCTATTTCTTTTCCCGCTGTTTCCATTGCTGACAATAATCCTGCCTCCGTATATAAAACAGGTGGGGCTGTTTTCTTTTCCAGCACCACTGTATTTTTAATCTTTAGTTCGTCACCAACCTTCAGATTAGGAAAATCCTGCACCGCTTCGGCGTTATCTTCCGAAAAGCTCCCCATGATGGAACGCCAACCCGGTTCCAGAACTTTAACGCCTTTTATAGTAAAATCGCAATGAAGAGCATTTAATTCAACTTCCGTGATCTCTTTGGAGCAAACTCCGGAAAGAGATTCCAATAAACGAAAGGCAATCATATCATAAACGGTCTTCTCCTTTGCAACAAGTGCCGAAGGAATCTTATCCGTGATCAGCAGGCCATGATGATCTGTAACTTTCAAATCGTTAACGATACGCTTATTGAAATGCCCCCATTTCAATTTTGAAACTGCCTGTTTGTATGATTCAGAGTCCCCCAAAGCCCTGATCAGTTTCGGAATCTCAGGCCATACATCTTCAGGAATATATTTGCTTCCAGTACGGGGATACGTAATAAATTTGTTTTCATAGAGACTTTGAGCAATATTCAGGGTCTGATCAGCAGATAGATTAAGCTTTTTATTGGCCTCTTTCTGCAAGCCTGTTAAATCAAATAATAAAGGTGGCTGCTCCGAAATAGTTTTACTTTCCACAGAACTCACCGCCGCACGACCACTACGCTGAATGGATCTTACTAATTCCTCCGCCTTTTTCTTATCATCCCACTTGGTCTTCGAAAGACTCTTAAAATCCAGAAAATCTTTTCGATGCTCCAGCTCAATTTGCCAGTAGTATTTTACATTAAAGTTCTTGTTGTCCTGGTATCGTTTACAAATAAGAGCCAGTGTTGGGGTCTGTACTCTTCCCAGGGAATAGATCCCAGCTCCGGCAGCAATACTGAGTGCCTGTGAAGCATTAATCCCCATCAGCCAGTCGGCTCGGCTTCTTCCCTTTGCAGCCTCATACAGTCCATCAAAATCACCACCTGGCTTCAGGTTGTCAAATCCTTGTCGGATTGCCTTTTCTGTTAGGGAACTGATCCATAAACGCTCAAAAGGCTTTTTACATTGAAGGTAGTCATAGATATAACGGAAAATTAATTCACCCTCCCTACCGGCATCTGTCGCAACAATAATACTTTCACAACGACCTATAACCTGTTCTATAATCTTTAGCTGTTTTAAGGCACCTGTATCGGTAACATAAGCTTTATCTTTTTTAACTTTCCTCACCGTTAGCACAAAAGGATCCGGAAGTATGGGTAGACTATCTCTTTGAAATCCCTTAATTCCATAATCTTCAGGCATTCCTAACGCAATCAAATGACCCAATGCCCAGGTCACCTGGTAGCCATTTCCTGTGAAAAATCCTTCTTTTTTTTCTGTAGCTCCTAAAAGTGCTGCAATCTCTCTCGCTACACTCGGCTTTTCTGCTATTACTGCTTTCATATGAGTAAATATTTTGGTTTGTAATTCTTTGAATTATATTTTTTGCTTACAAAAAATGCCTACTGAGTAGGCATTGACTAAGGGTAAATGATTTTAACTATATTCTTCTGCGCCTTGACTTGGCAGGTGGTTTTGGGATTTCCTGCTCCTTTTGCTGCTTTTTCGTGTCAGGGTTCGTCTGGCCAGATTTCAAAGGTTCCTTGCTATTCTTAGTAGACTCGTTGGTTTTTCCTTCTGAATTAACTGCCGTCTGCGTTTTATGAGTTTCAGTCGGTTGGATTTTCTCCTTTAGCTTATCCGGATTATTGAATGAAAAACCCGTTTTACCGGTTTCCTTATCAAACGTGATATACCCCTGGTATTTCTCGCCTTTCTTATCAATCAAATCACTGATATAAATAGTCTGCCCTTCTTTGAATTTTTGGTACTGCTCCGGATCAAGCTCTTTACCTCTAAAGATGGTTGGAGCTTCCTGTGCTACTCCTTGTTGCTCATTTTTAGAAATTTTGTTGGAATTTGTTCTGTCAAAAAGAAATTCTACATACCTCTTGTCTGCATTGAACTGGACATCAGCATTAAACGATTCTCCTTTTTTCGAGACCATACCCTCGATATGAAGAGCTTTACCTTCTATAAGTGTCTGCTTTTGGTGTTCATCCAGCTTTACCCCTTTAATTTCATCTGGTATTTTGATCTTATCTACTCGAAGTGCTATAAGCTCATTGGTTAGCCTGTCTACACTGATGATGGAGGGAATCTGTTCATCGGTTTTTGAATGCGTCAGATTTACCACCCGACCCATATTTCCCGTTTTAAGCAGATTATCCTTATCTTCCTTTGTAAACTCATGCCCAAAAAATTCATACTTTAAATTGGGTTCTTTTCGAATCCCATGGATAGCCATGACAACTTTTCCTTCATTGTTTTGCTGAAGCGATAATCTTGCATCCAGCCTGGTGATTGCAGTTCCCAAGTTTAAACTGATGGGGACCAGTTCATTGGTCTTATAACCTTTCAATAAAGGGTCAAGAATCTTCATTTTTTCTAACTTATCCTGACTGAGTCCAAGATTGGACATCGTCTCCCAATCAATGTCTTCCACTTTATAGCGGTATTCGCCGCCTTGGGGAGTAGCAGCGGGAGCCGTGGCTGCGGTTTGTGTATTTTCCATAGGTGTTTGATTTTGTGATTCTTTTTGGGATTCATCTTTCTGATCTTCGGGTTTTTGCTGCTTAGCAGGCTGATCGGCCGTCACTTCATATTTTGATTTAACCGCCTCACCTTCTGGTGAGGGTTTATTAACCGCTTTTTGAATTTCAAAAGCGGTCTTGACAGCCGTGGCTTCAGGAACTTTAAAAAATGAAAACTTAGTGGGGTTTTTAAGCTGGTTGATGAAATTGGAGAAAAAGTTGGAGAAGATATCGCCATGCTTATCCACTTTCATAAACTGGCTTTGATTTTTTTTATTCGGGGGAACGGTTTCAAGTTCCCCATCCCCCCCTATCCCTTTGACAGCTTCGAGTTTCATTGTTATCTTATTCAGAACCAATAAAATATCCGAGAGCTGATCGGGAGTTTGCTGTTGTTGGGTTTCTACTTCACTCATGATGTTGGCTTTACGATTTGTTTTTAAAATTATAAACCCCACAAATGAGACACCCATCATTGTCCTTCACAGGCATTATTTGGCGCCCCTGGACGCTAATTTCTCTAAAGAATTAGAGAAACTTCCTCGTATAAATTGATTGACATCAGAAAGCTTGTAATAGAGTTTACCGCTAATGGTTGAATAGGGTAATTGACCCGACGAGCGATATCTTTGCAAAGAACGGGGACTGATTTTAAGCTTCTGCAGAACCTCCTGGCTATCCAAAAGTTCCTCACCGTCAATAGAAAACTGTTGATTATTTTTTACTCCAATCTGATCACTGAGCACATCAAAGCGCTCCATGATCCTTTTCATCCAGAAGTTAAATTCCATTTTATCAATTTCCATAATCTTAAGTATAAATGGGTTCTTCAATTGCCAGATCTTTTCCATTGAGTAAGCTACAGGGCACCGCCGTTACCATTCTATAGTTACGAGAATTTGTCAAAGACTCCCGTAACGGCTCATTAGTCATAGTGATTTTCATTGTACAGATTTTGGTTAGTAGTTATGTACAAAAATCAGCAGCCTGCAGGGAAATATCCGCCAAGTGCCACCAATGGAAAACAAGGGTTTTTTAAATTTTATTGAATTCAACAACACCCTAATAATATGAAACTTACGTATTTTACGGGGGCATTCATTTAAAAAGGGACGATTTTGCCAATTGGCAGGCATGGGCGAAAAAAGAGAAAACAGGCTTTGTCACATAAAGCCGAGATTATTCCCACATACAACTGTAAGAGGGAAAATGATAATGATATGGAAAATCATTTATAAGTCCTTATCCATATATTCTTCCAAGGAAGTTTTAAGATGATCCAGATAAGAGGTTCTGCTTCCTGCGCGGTCTTTCATCCGGTGGAAGGCATGATGGATATCACCCAGCTGTATCCGGAAAAGCACCTGGAATACAATACTCATCTTGCGGATGCCAATTTTTCCTCCAGAAATACACTCTGATGCACATAAGGCATAAATAAGTTCAATAAGTGCATTCTTGGAATCTGTCCAATAAAAATCCTTATCACTTACCTGAGCTTCCGAACCATCAGTACTGATTTTAGAGAGCAGATAAGAGTATAGCAGTTCATTAGCAATAATACGCGAAACCTTGTAGTCATAATAGGTAGAGAAATGGGGATCAACTTCAAATACATAGCTATTCAGCCCCCCATTGAAATTGATTTTTCCAAGTTCAAAGTATTCATGATCAAGATCAGTTCGACCAGATCTGTAATATCGGAAAAAATCAGAATTACAGATTTGTTCAGTGTACTCCTGTTTCAGGCTTTGCAATTCAGCAGAATAATATTTCTGATACATTTTTCCACCAGAAAAAGGACATGATGATTCTATCCTATACAATTTGTTGTAAAAGATAAGCTTACCCAGAATCTGAGGTTTAATCTTTCTGAAAAATTCGATCTCTTCATGTTTACTTAAGAATCCGTGAGCTAATACATAATCTTTCATCTGAGAGAGCAGTTCCCGGAGAAAAATCGTCATGCGGTAGGATTCATCAATAATGTGTGAGGATTCAAGGCTGACTCTCTGCTCATGTTGAGAAATGCTTAATAGAGCATCCCTATAAATTCGTTGTACCATGGTTAAAGGTTTTTAAGTGAATATTAATATTCCCCTAGAGGGCGATTTAGTTAACTCAACTTAATACTTTTAATTATATATTTCTCTACTGTGAGAAATATTTACACAGTTTTAACGAATTTTATACATCTCAGATGTAATAAAAGTGGGATTTCTATCGAGTACTTCTGCTATTATTTTATAGTAAAAGAGAGAAATAATTGATAATTTTTGATCTTAACATCTATATGTTATTTGGAGGGATTTTTTAGTTTCACATTCACCATTTAGAATCAGGAAAAGGAACTGACATGAATGCAATACAATAGAGTGAGAACCTTGGGTGGCAAGTGGAAACTGATCAGTCATCGGAGCCAATGAAGTTAATCAGGCATAAAGTTCAACCTACCAAATCTTTATTTTTGTATATGATATTTTTCAAAGTTATTACCGGCAGATTCAATTTCTAGCAGCAATTATCTCATGTTACTTTTAGCTCGTTTAACATAGCCATCCAGATAATCCGAAACGCTATGCCACATCGAGGATAGAATGCTATCTTCAGTTATGCTCTCATCGCGCCTTTCGATGATATTTTTACTAAATGCTCTTACGACATTCCCAGCAGAGTCCTTTAAACTATCGTTTTCTTTATCAAAATCAATGATAAGTACCGGTTTTTTTGAAGATTGGCTGACCAGATTTTCATAGAGACTGCTAAATGAAACGTCAAATTTTAGGCTGGCAATATCATTTATTGTTCCAAGGATACCAAATATCTTTAAAGATTCCGTAGCCGCGGACAAAGTACTTCCTAATAATGGTCCTGTAGATCCTAATGTAAAAATACTGTCTAAATCGGATCTTCCGTAGCTGTTTCGAGTATTGTAATAGTTTTCGCCGTCTTCAAAATGAGCTTTGTTGTATGATCTTATATTATAAATTAAATTATTGAAATTACTTACCCCCCGAGGAAATAGACCTTGCACACGTCCTAGAGTAAGTAAGCTCTCGTGTTTACTTGCGCCGTTAGAGGAGACTTTCAGCACACCTCCAACCTTATCTATTCTACGATCCGAACGCACTGTTTCACCCATTCTAATTTTCCCTTGTCCTCCCCTGGCAGTAACGGTATCTGTAAAGCTACATTTATGCGCCTGAACTTTCAGGGTTTGCCCCTCCTCCTCAAACTTTATCCATAAACCGTTGAATTGAAGGGAATTTGTATTTTCTCCGTCTCCAGACAATAGAATGTTGTGTGATTTAATGTGCCAGGTTTTCATATACAGCGATAATTAAGTAAGCTATTACTAAGGCAAGTACATTGTACAAGGCCCACTTTCGGTTGTTTTCTTTGAGATAGCGAAAAATAATAATCCCAAAAAGAATTGTAACAAATATTATTAATGAATAAACAGTATAAAGCTTAGGGATAAAAAAAAGTACCACTAGTAAAACAACAAGTAAAGGAAGTACTACTTTATCAGACTTATATTTTTTATTGGTAAGCATAGAATTCAAATTAGGAATAACTTAAAACTACATTTATTATTCGATAAATAATAACAAAGCGAAAAATCCATACAAAAGAACGCTAATTTTCGAGTGGTAATTTTTTGTGTTTATAATATTCGAATACTACTTCATTTATCATTTAACAAAATGACGTTCTTTTTTCAATATTATCATAGCGAGGAAATTATTATTCCAAAACAGGTGACTTGTGTTTGAATTTTAAATACTTTAGATATAGTAAACCTGATAGGAAATTTTAGTGATCGCACTTCTTGTTGAGTAATTTTCAAGAAAAATGAATGACCATATTAAATAGGATGTAATAACTACATCGAGCTCTTGTATCAAACAAAAAAAAATTATACCAGTGAAAATAAAACAAACTTATCTACTGAAAACAATTGCTTTTAAAATTGGCATTGTGCTGTCAATCTTATTTATTTTAAACTCTTGTACAAAAGAAGAGAATGAGCAGCAAACTATAAAAATAACATCAAAAGCTGTAAAACAGAATACACGGTTATTAAAAGAGTCAGCCACTAGCCTCACTGCAAAGCCGTCTTGTAAATATTCAGTAGCCGCCATTGGGGGGCTAGCCGAGGGTTCTAGTTTGAACCCAGACTACAATATGGTAGTAACTCAACTTCAAAATATGGCAGATTTGCTTGTGAATAGAACATTTGCAACGCAGGTAGAAGCGAGAGCGGCTGCTTATAATTTTGATAATGAAGCTAGGACGTTCGCTAGTTTTTATAATATGACCTGGACCCCCGTGAAGCCAGATGTACCCAACCTCATAACTTCCGACTGTGGAGACCTTGATGATCCTTACTTACCTGGTGGTGGCGGAGGCACGGGTGATCCAGGTGGGGTTGGCACCCCTACTTCATGGAATCAGAATCTTACTGTTAACGACATAATAGAAACCGAATCAGAATTAGACATTGCAGGCATCTCAAGTAAAAATCCCGCCAAAATAACGTGTTCAGCATTGCTCCATTGCTCAGCATACTTGGGATCCGGTGCGCCTATGGCAATTGTTGAATCTGTCGACATGTCTATGACAGTTGTAAACGGTTCCTCGACAACTTATTTGCCAGATGGAACAGAAGATACCTGGTACACAACGCTAACAAACAAGTCTTATGAACATAGCCCATATGGTTTCCCAACTATTACATTGACCTGGAATGCCACAAAAATAGTGAGGCATACTGTGACCAGACCTGGTCAAAGCCCAGTTAGTAAAGTCACTCAAAGGCCAGTGCCACCAACAACTAGAGTTATGTCAGCATATCTTCCCTAAACTTTAAAATAATAAATGTTATGTTGTAAACAAATCCAGAGAAAAAATCATGATTTAGCGAGCTCAAGCCGAACTGAATTTTATAAACTGACCAATGGCCAATTAACAAATCACCTTCTAATGAAAATATTTAACGTACAGCCTATTACATTGACTGAATATACAGTCAATGAAGAGCATTTCGGTAAAAGTCTTACAAATGGCAGCTATGAGTCTGGCTTTAGTTTTACAAGTATGATCGTTGAGTCTGTAAACACTCTCATCATTACATTTGATATTCTTTACAGTATAGATAATGAAATCCCCAGGGAATCAATACTATCTTCCGATAACCCTGATAAATTTACCATTCAGGTTGAATATGAAATCGGCGGCGGCGAAATATTTCTTTCTTATGAAAGCAGCTGTCAGTTTAACTTTGAAAGTCAAGACTATTACAGCGATGTACTATCTATAACTGAATTCCTAGCAGAATATCATACGCATACAATAGCGTTTTTAAAACAAAATGCATTTAAGCACGTACTGGAAAAAGAAGAACAAATGCGTATTAGACAAACATTCAAGGCAGATGCTGTTGTAGCGATTGACTCTTTACGATAAAAATCTATCAGTTGTAAATTATAAATATGACAGCTAACAGCAGCTTTGACAATTTTAAACAATTAGTGATTTCATTTCAGTACAAAAGATCATTCCTCCCTTGGATCCGCATGTAAATTATGACTGGTATTTCATTAATAATTAGGAATCGAATTGTGATAAATATGGAAAAATAGACTAGGAATTTTTTTTGACTACATCTATCATATGATCGATATCAAATGGTTTCTGGATAAAGTCATCTGCTTTGCATTCCTTAGCGTGCTTAGACACGTCAGGAGATGTTGAAGTTAATACAGCAGATACATCTTCAGTTAAAGGATCAGATTTTAATTCTCCAATAACCTCTGATCCCTTCTTTTGTCCTTTGATGTTGTCATCTACAATAACTATATCAGGTTCAATCATGTCAAGTTTTTTAACGGGCTCGGTTGTTAATGATGAGGTGACATCGAAACCTTCCTCCTTTAATACCTGATCCATTATATCCAGAATATCTTCATTATCCTGAATAAGGACAACCTTCTTTTTCATAAATTATTTTGTGTAAATGTATGAAAAAGAATGATTGCGTACTAGAGGCTAATTTATGCTTATTAAGTTGTAGTCGTATGAAAAAAAGACTTATTAACCATCTCCATGACCATAAAAATACGTGCACCAAAACTTATAGATCCAACAAGAACTAGTAAAATATATCGTATCATTTTTCTTTTATTACTAAAAATCCATTACTGAATCCAGACCACGTCTCAACCCTTTAAAAGATCCAACTTTTTCTATTGCTAACAAAGCTCCTTTGAGGTAGGGTTCAGCACCAGCACCAGAATCATGGCGTATCGTAAGTTTTTCATCTTTTAGTCCAAATATGGACTCAATTGAAATTACAAAACCTGGTAATCTTACTGAATGTACCTGTACATCATCCACAGTGGCTCCCCTACTAGATTTATCTCCAACGAGTTCATCTGGTGAAATATGGACATTGGGTTTCTTAACCTTAGAAAGACGATATGCCAATTCTCTTGCTGTCCCACTTGGGCTGTCTATCTTGTCTTCGTGTGTATAGTCCATAATTTCAAAATTAGGAATATATTGAGCTGCCATTTCCGAAAACTTCTGAAGGAGTACAACTGTTATGGCAAAATTACCAACAGCAAGTACAGAGGTATTATTAGCATTGGCAACGTCTTCAATCTCCTTTAGGTCTTCATTTGTCAAACCAGAAGTTCCCACCACAACTTTTTTACCTCTCTTCAATGATGCAATGATGTTCTTTTTACCAACTTCAGGTCTGGTATAATCTACCAACACATCAAATTCAGTTTTGTCAAGTGCCGTTTCGATATCATCGAATATGGGAATATTAACATCTTCAATTCCAAGAATTTCTGCAAGATTTTCTCCACTGTGTTTTCTTGAAAGAGCTCCCACAAGTGACATATCTTTATTTTCAGAAACTCCTTTGCTTAATGCTGATCCTGCCCAACCGGTAGCTCCGGCAATAAATACTTTTATCATTTTATTTTGTTTTTTAAATTATTCAATGTTCTTTCTTTATAACTACTTTCATTTATTTTTTCTTCGATTTTACCCAATGAGTCCAAAAAAGTTGAGTTCCCCTCCAAGAGCTCTAGCATTGTCAATACACATGCATCCCAATATTTTTCAAATTTGGGAAGGGATTGTATAGCTTTTGGGGTTAATGTCAATATTTGTTTTCTGGAATCCTGGGAATGCGGATTTGTTTTTACATACCCTGCGGCTTTCATTTTCTTAATAATTTTCACTACCGCAGGATGCGATAATTGCAAACGCTCTGATATATCAATAATAGTAAGAGAATCTGATTCCTTCAACAAAAGAAAAATCAGATGCCAATTTGGTTCTATATCCGCATCAACTGATTTATAAAAATCCTTTGTGCTATAAAGGATATTATCACTTAATCTCTTTAAACGACTTGTCAGTCCCGCAAGTTTTACTTCTTTTAAAAAATCTTTACTCTTCATATTCTCGTAAATCATTTTGCAAATATAATAAAAAATACGTAACCGGTTACGCACTTATTATTATATTCTTAGCCTTTGAATGTATCAACGTAGGTAAAATGATCCTGATGTTCACTTAGATACATTATTTTTTATTTTTTTTGAGTGGATATTGACAGATCAAAAAAAAGAAATTAGAGGAATTCTTTTATTGAAGAAACTTATATACGCACAAGAGCTTCAGCTTAGATTCTTCAAAAACCTACCTGAATATTTTAATGATAAAAAATGCCTTTACAGGTATATCTTCTGCATTAGATTCAATCGAAACTATTTATTTAAATACTCAAGGACAGGTTACCCTCTATGTTTCTCGTCTTTTATAGTAGAAATACAAAACTTTATCTTACCTAATCTACAATAACATTATATCAAGCAGTTAAACATTCCAATTGTATTAAATCAGTTATAAAGGTGTTCGAGGATAATCCTGTTATGCTCACACGACCGACTGGAGAAATTTTCAAAACCTTAGGACAGATATTTTTATTCACGTAACTATTCCTATCAAGAAATGCTCTTTGCATCCGAAATGAATCTGCGCGCTCGATCTATCGAGCGCTTCCTTTATAAACTCTGTACCTACCTAAAAGTATTTTTTAATAGATTTTTTACTTATATCACTTGCTTCCCTTCCAATCTCTTCATTGGTTTTCTTCTTTCCTGACTTAATCCACTCTGATAAATCATTCTGTGAGAAGTACAGCTTTTTCCCTTTTTTGCATACAGGAATCTCCTTTCGGCTAACCTTGCTATATAATGTAGAAACCGCTAGATTTAGATGTACTGAAGCTTCCTTAATTGTTAAAACATCTCGTCTAAAAAAAACAGGGGTGTTACTTTCCAATAATACTCTTTCAATTAAATCCAACTTTGCCTCTATTCTTCCGAGAACAGCAGGTAGCTGTTCAAATGTGTAATTTCCCATTTTTATTCTTTTTTCAATAGTAATGGGATTCTTCTTACATATCAAAAAATGGCTCTTACTAGAAGTATATGGCTTTAGTTGGCACTTCAGCTACTCTTTTTTAATCATAGCATCCAATGTAAGTGAATTTAATCTGATCCGCTCTGTTGCTTCCTTTTTAAGGCTATCAACAATTCTTGCATATATCTCAGTTGTCTTTACACTTTTATGCCCCAGTAGCTTTGAAACTGTATATATAGAGGTTCCAGATGCTATCTGTAACGTAGCAAATGTATGTCTAAATCCGTGAAAGGTAAAATGTCTGTTTATTCCTGCGTTAATTAACCACCCAGGTAACAAAGTATCCACTTGATTATAATCTAAATCCTTAAAAACTCTCTCATTGGGACTTCCTGGAACTCCCAATAAAGCAACTGCCTGATCAGATACTGGAAAATATTCCGCAGCAGCAGTTTTTTCTTGTGCATATAAGATAATATAATTCCCCTTCGCGCCACGTATTTCACTCCACAATAATGTTTGAATATCTGAGAAACGAAAACCGGTTAGAGCAGAAAACAAACCTGCTCTTTTTACGACTTTCGACTCACATTCAGCATCAGCCATATTCTGAAGCTCATCCATAAAAAGAAATTCACGATGTGTATCAATAGGAGTAATACCATCCACTATCCGTCCCAAATCCTTTGGCAAATAACCCTTCTTATAAGCTTCTTTTAGCGTTGTTTTAAATTTCGCAAAGTAGCTGACAGCTGTATTGGTTTTTATCTTTCTCTTTGCCCTTCCAACACTAGGAGAAGATAATAGATAAGCTGAGTAGCCTTCACAAAAGGTTTCATTTAAATAAGCAAATGGGAACACCTCTCCAGCAAAAGCGATAAAGTAGGCTACTGACATCTTCCAGTTGTAGGAATTAGTACCCGACCTCTTGTCTGCTAACTCCTGAAAAAAGTCTAAGAAATTACCATTCCGCTTAGCATCAGATAAGAAATCAAATCTTTTATTTTGCACATCTAATTGCCTTTTTGACCTGACATGCTCCGCAAGACTAAGTGTCTCCCGGTTATGTTCCTTTTCAAGTTCAGTTTTAGGTTTACTATATATGTAAATTTTTAAATAATACCTCCGTTGCTGCTTACCTGTATCTGGATTCTGGACAGGTGGATAGAAATCTAAGTACAGAGTTTGCCGCCCTTTACTGATTGGTTTTTTTCTTATAGTTACTTTTCCCATGGCTTGAACTATTTGATTTTTTTGTAGTTACCAAGCAGATTATGTATTATCTCTTTAGATACATACACATATTTTCCCACTTGAATTTTTTCGACATTGTTTCTCTTCAGAAGTTCGTATAATGTCTTATTAGCTATTTCATAATTCTCTTCAATTTGGCCAACACTGTAACAATCTTCAACTTTCAACACTACTTTTTTATCCTTCTTTTCGACTTTAGGTATAACAGTAAATATGGGATTTTCAAAAATACCTTCTACATCTTTTTTATGGATTCGTATTTTTCTTTCGGAAAGATTTACAGCTCGTAACCGCCCAGATTCAATCATTACATAAACAGTTCTGGGTGCGCAAGCCAGTAGTAATGCAACTTCCCTAACCGTCAGATAATCCTTGGAACGAATATCATCCAATGGCTTATCTCGTATTTTTTGAGTTTCAACATTACTTGCTCGAATTTTGTCCTGCTTTGCCTTTAATTTATAGGCTCTCTTGGCGCAATCATCACTACAATTTTTTGTAACGGTGGTTTTTGCTTCGAAAGATTTGCCACAATGTTGACAGATCCTAGTAATACTGATATTAGAGCTCATCTTTTCAAATTTTAATAAATTCCCCGTTATTAAGAGTTTTTAAATATATTTAAGCATCTTTAAGTGTCTTTAAGCGCATTAATTTCTCCCACTAAAACTCGGTATGGACAAATATACGAAATGAGGAACAAATAGGGAACAAAAAAGATCAAAAAATAAGTAAACAAAAGCAAAGTATCGAAAATTCAATTTTCGATACTTTGCTGCAAATCAACCATTTACCTGTATTTATTATGTTTTATTATGTGATTTTACTTTCCGATACAAAACTTCGAAAATATATTCCCCAGCACCTCATCATTAGTCACTTCACCGGATATTTCACCAAGATGTTCTAAAGCATTTCTCAGTTCATAAGCCAACAGTTCTGTAGAGATCTGGAAAGAAATAGCTTCTTTCACTTTATGGGTGGCATCCAGAGACTTACGAAGAGCTTCAAAGTGTCTTTGATTCGTGATGACAACGTTATTTTCCTGAGATTTTAACTGCTCAACGTACGAAGACAGTTCGTTTTTAAGATCCTGAATATTTTGGTTTTCTACCGCCGAAATTCTGATAAAATCAAAGTCCTGGCTGATGGCAGTTCTGAAAAAATCTTCTACCGCTTCATATTTTGGAGGCAGTACTTCGTCAATTTTCGTGGCACAAATGATCAGTTTCAGATCGTCTCTCTGTAAAGATCTGATCATTTCAATATCTTCGGAGTAGTCTTCTGTAGCCGCATCTGCGAGGTATACCAGAATATTCGCGTTCTCCACTTTTTCTTTGGCTTTTTTTACCCCGATGGCTTCAATTTCATCCACCGTTTCACGAAGTCCAGCCGTATCAATAAGACGGAATGCATGACCTTTAATATGCAGAATTTCCTCTATCGTATCTCTGGTGGTTCCGGCAATATTGCTCACAATGGCTCTCTCCTCTTTCAACAGGGCGTTCAGCAAGGTAGATTTTCCTGCATTGGGTTTTCCGATGATGGCCACCGCAGTTCCGTTTTTAATAGCATTTCCGTATTGGAAACTTTCGATAAGAGAGTCCAGTTTCACTTCAATTTTATCTAAGAGTCCATTAAGCGCTGACCGGTCAGCAAATTCTACATCTTCCTCGGCAAAATCAAGTTCAAGTTCGATCAGAGAAACAAAATTCAGCAGATCTGTTCTCAATATCGATATTTCATTCGTAATTCCTCCTTTCAGCTGATTGATAGCTACTTTTCGGGAAGCCTCATTTTCAGACGCAATCACATCGGCAATGGCTTCTGCCTGCGAAAGATCGATTCTTCCGTTGATGAATGCACGAAGGGTAAATTCCCCGGCTTTTGCCATTCTTGCCCCGTTGTTGATCAGGGTTTCCAGAATACGTTTTCCGATGTGCGGCGAGCCGTGAAAAGCAATCTCTACAGAATTTTCTGTCGTAAAACTTTTCGGAGCCAGGAAAATAGAAAGCATCACCTCATCAATAGCTTCCTCCCCATCCATAAAATAGCCGTAATGAATGGTATGAGACTGCTGCTTTTCCAGTTTCTTGCCCGGAAAACTTTTCTGGACTACCGGTAAAGCATCGTTCCCTGAAACTCTGATAATGCCTAAAGCTCCTACTCCATTGGCCGTAGCCAGTGCGCAAATCGTATCGTTATTCATGGGGCAAATTTACGATTTTTCAGGCTAATTTCTGAAGGAGTCTTTTATACAGATTGTCTATTGCTTTAATTGGAGTTTTTTGGAGTTTTTTGGATTTTCGTTGGAATATCGCAATGGCGCAAAGTTCAGTAGTATATTGCTTTCTTAAGGCGCAAAGATTTTTATCTTCGATAAAAATTTAATCCCAGGTCATTATTAAAGCCACCTCAGATTAGTGCCCATTCGTGTAAAACATTTGTGCCATTCGCGTTTAAAATCTGCTTAATCAGCAAGATCTGCGCGAAACCAAACTCACATTTTAAATGAGATTGCTTCGTCACTTCGTTCCTCGCAATGACGGTTTATGTAAGCCGTTTCCCCAACTCTTTCACTTTTAGAATCCATTGAGCCCGCTGCACTTCAGTAGAATTTCTTATAACCCCAATATAAGTCACTTTTACAGGCTTCACCCCACAGAATTCGAGCGTCGATTTTTTCAATTGATTGACACTCGGTCTTCCGTAAAACAGCCAATAATACCATCCCGGCTGGTCCAATGTCGTAATAATATGTGCCGTTTTTCCTTTTAAAAGCTTGTCCCACCAAACCGAATTTTCTCTGTATTGATAGGCAAATCCCGGAAGAAAAAGCCGGTCCAGAAAACCTTTCATTAGTGCAGGCAAACCACCCCACCAAACGGGATGAATCCATACCAGATGATCTGCCCACTGGATTATTTCCCAGGCTTTCAGAAGATCCGGCTCCAGCTCCATCCTTTTCTGATATCCAAAATGAAGAATGGGATCAAAATTTAATTCGGCAATTGTTATCGCTTTCACTTCTGCTCCCGCCTTTAAAGCTCCTTCTTGATAAGCTTCTGCAATTCCGAAATTGAAGGAATCTTTATTGGGATGTCCGTTGATGATGGCTATTTTTTTCATAATTCGGATTGTATATTGATGGTTTCATAAGACTTTAATTTCTCAAGCAGTGACAGAGGTTGGTGCAACTGGTGACTGAAGTAAATCTTATTATCATGGAAATTTTTCAATAATTCTTCCGTGTGCAGTACAGCAGAAAGAGCCGTTAATTCCGCTTGCCCTTTTGTACTCTGAAGGCTTAATTTTTTATTCCCGTTCGCTGTTTTTACCAAAATCTCAAATACAGACTGATCCCCATTTCCACTCGATCCGAAAATCATTTTTCTTTCCTTTAATGACAGAATATTGAAAAGTCTTATTTTTTGAAATGCTCCTAAAAGCCAAGTTATAAACTTTGAATTGTATGTCATTTTCACACTGACGGTGGGAACTTTTTCAATCTGATTTAAAATATACAGATCCGGTACATCAAAATTATAGGCTTCCCTTTTCCCGATTCCAAAAGAAAAATTAAAGTTTTCGGAATCTAAAAAATGTTTGATCGGAACCCGACGGTTGCTCTCATAGCGGATAAAAGGTTTTGCCACGTTTTCAGCCATAAAATGTGCCGAACTTTCTCCTGCAAGATCCTTTACTGAATAATAGACAAAAAGTTTCACTTCCTGAATATCTGCAGTCTCAGCAAGCGTTTTCACCAAACCGTTAACGATACCTCCCATCCATCCGGAACTGAATACAATTCTGCTTTTTATGGTACTTTCTTTAGCCAGATCATAAGCTTTGACCAGATCGGGAGTAGGTTTTGTAATGTCTAAATAATCGATTCCGTTAGCAATAGCGAACTTGAGAATATGATCCGACTGATCATTCACCGAAAGAATAATCAGACTTATTTTTTTATCAGAAATTACTTGAAAAGTACGGGGATCAGTTACGTCGATCCTAAGATCATGCTCCGTTTTCCCTCCTTTTCTCCCACCCACGAAAACAGGTACCTCCGGGTTTCTCGATTTCAAAATGCGGATAATGGTTTTACCTACCAGACCATTTCCTCCAATAACCAGAATATTGTGCTCCATTTATTTTTTTTACAAAAGTATAGAGTCGCTTCATGATTGTGTAGGACAAATGTCTAAAACGGGACCCATGAATTAAACCTTTTCCGGTTTTTATTTAATGTGAGTTTGGGTTAAGACATTTTTTTAGATATCAGATTTCAGACATCAGACATCAGACTTTCAAAGAGATTAAGAATGTCAATCGTGAATTTTGCTTCGCAAGTGACTGGTGAATGGAGATTGGAAAATAAAAGTCAAGAAACAAGATTTTTAGATGTCATATTTCAGACATCAGACGATAATTTAGTAGCTACTACCAACCAGCAACTAATAAACCAGCAACTAGAAACCAAAATTCACCCCGAAACTAATACTAATAGTCCATAACTCTCTCAAATCCTTTATTTAGAAAATATATTTTGGTTTAGATCGTAACTTCTTTTCTGATCCGGCTAAGATGTCTTTGGGTAATGCCCAGATAAGAAGCCAAATACTGCAGCGGGATTTTCTGAACGTAATCCGGTTGATTTCCTAACAGAGCTTCATACCGCTGTGCAGCAGTGTCTCTCTGGAGTTGGAAAAATCTTTTCTCAAGTTCCAGATATTCCTGTTCGGCGATCATCTTTAGAAATTTTGTCCAGTTAAGATCATCTTTTACCAGATCATCTACGGCATCTTTTTTTAAAACCATCAGATCGGCATCGGTAATGGCCTGCATATTTTCTCTGCTCGGACAGTCTGAAATAAATGACGAATAGCCCGCCATCAACTGATTGGGAAACCGGAAGCAGTAGGTCATATCTTTTCCTTCGTTTGATATATAATAGGAACGGAAAATTCCCGATACTATAAATGCTATTTCTTTACATTTTTCGCCTTCCTGTACAAAAAAGTCATTTTTATACACTTTTCTGGTTTCAAAAAGTTGTAAGAAATCTTTGATCTCAACTTCTGAGAATAGATTAAAGCTTCGGAAAAAATCTTCTACCATGGTTTTCAAAATTAGAACTTAGAATCCGGTCTGGTTTTCTAAAGTTTTAACGAAATTAAACAAATCGGAGATGATCCGCAAAAGTAGTGTTGGTGTGCTCTCGTAGATTTCTCTGATAATGCAGATCTAATTCATGCTTTTTGAAACATTAAGATCAATGAAGAATGTAAGGTGAGTTAAGAAAAAATCAAATAATTTTTTAATTTGTACATCTTAATGCGAAGCAAAAACTTAATATTCTTAACCTCAATAAAATTTAGTTTATTTCTTAATTTAAACATTAAGGATTTAAGCAGTGTGCTTATCTATGAATGAAGAAATCAATAAATTGATTTTTTTAAGTTCTTTAAGTACCCTATCTTTTAAGATCTTAATTTCTTAATGTTTATAATGTTTCTTTTTACCTAGCATCCAATTTTTGAAACTGAGCCTATAATCCCCTTCATCAGAATCAACGTAATTTATTCGATTAAGTGAGCGTTTTATTCTTATTGATCTGGTTTTTACTAAAAAAATAAAACCACTTCAGGATGAAATGGTTTTATCTGCTTTGAATTTACTAAGTGTATATGAAGTTATGAATGATGTCTTGTTAATGATGCAAAGATAGATCACGCTGTATGGCTTTCTGTCAGGGGAATCCCTAAAATTACATCCGTGAAAATACGGTTGTATTCATGAAAAAGCCCCGCAGAGGAATCCGCAGGGCTTCAAGAATTTATCTAACAATTATTAATGTTCAAAGTTTAAATCCGATGGTTAAAGGGTAACGCTCAATCTCTTAGTCCTATCAAAATTGACAATTAACTATTCACAATTGACCTTTCCACCATTCACTTTATTAAAGCGGGCTCACCAATTCAAGGAACCATTCTTTAACTTCTCCTTCAAGATAAGGGCCTATTTTTTCCTCACAAGTTTTATGATAGCTGTTCAACCATGCAATTTCTTCCTCTGAAAGGATTTCTTTTACAATGGTATCTTTAAAGAACGGGCAGAAAGTCAGGGTTTCAAATTCATAGAATGTTCCATGAATCGTTTTTTCTGCTTCTTTTACAGCAATCAGGTTTTCGTGACGGATTCCGTATTTTCCTTCAAGATAATATCCCGGTTCATTGGAACATACCATTCCCGGAAGAAGATCCTGAGCGTTCAGGTCTTTTCTGATACTCTGCGGACCTTCGTGAACATTCATAAAACTTCCAACTCCGTGACCCGTTCCGTGGTTGAAATCTTTTCCTTCCATCCACAACGGCAGTCTTGCAATCGCATCCAAATGAACTCCTTTTGTTCCTTTCGGGAATTTCACCATCGATAAACGGATCAGCCCCTGAAGTACCAAAGTAGAATTTCTTTTGAATTCATCAGAAAACGTTCCTAAAGCTAAAGTTCTTGTAATATCAGTTGTTCCTTCCAGATACTGCCCTCCTGAATCTACCAGGATGGTTGCATCATTCGTAACGTCTTTACTTCCTTCACTTTTTGCTGAATAATGCATAATAGCACCATTATCTTTATAACCTACGATGCTTCCAAAGCTTTCCCCCACAAAGTTTTCACCTTCTGCACGGAAACCGCCCAATTTTTTACCGATGGAATATTCGTTCATGGCTTCTTTTCCGGCAGTATGAGTAAGCCAGTAAAGGAATTTCACCATTGCTATACCATCTCTTACCATAACCGTTCTAAATCCTTCCAGCTCGGTTTCATTTTTCTGAGCTTTCATCAGATTACCCGGAACCGGCGCTTTTATAAACTGGTTGTCAGCTTTTAGCGTTTCATAGATCATTTGGTTGCTATTCGGAGAAACCAATATCTTTTCATTTTTGAATGCGCTCAGATAGTTGTAAAACTCTTCGTAAGGCATCATTTTCACAAAGGAATCATCCATTTGTTTTCTTGCGGGCACTTCCAGTTTTTCAAGATCCGTGAATAATACGGCATCATTTTTAGTGATGACAATGTATCCTAAAAATACAGGATTGCTTTCTACATCACTTCCTCTTAAATTCGAGGTCCAGGCTACATCGTCCAAACTTGAAATAACATGTACAGTCGCTTCCTGGTCTTCCATTTTCTGACGAATAGCTCCCAGTTTATCAGTCACCGATTTCCCGGCTCTCTCCACAGGATGTACAAAAATTGGATTTTTCGAAGGTGTTCCTCTGTCTTTCCAGATTTCCTTTAATAACGGAAGATCCGCTAAACTTATATTTTTTGACTGCAGTTTTTGAGAAAGCAGTTCCCAATTGGCATTTGAAGTTGCAACAGCATTAACCGCCACTTTTCCACTCGCTGGAATTTCAGAAATGATCCAATCGATATAGTTGGGAGTTCCTTCTATTCCATCTTTAAAAAGATCAATTCCGGATCCATCCAGTTCTAGAGCAGCTTGTGTAAAGTATCTTCCGTCTGTCCAAAGTCCAGCTTTATCTTTGGTAATTACCACAAAACCGGCAGAGCCCAAAAATCCGGAAAGCCATACTCTCTCTTGCCATTCTCCGGGCAGATACTCACTCATATGCGGGTCTGCAGAATATACTATAAATGCATCAACATTATTTTTCTGCATTTCTTCACGAAGTGCAACAACTTTTTCCTTTGAAGTCATTCTTTTTCTTTTTTAAACACCGAAAGTTACGAAAAAATTGAGGTTTAGAAATGAAATACGCGGCCTATTTTCGTTAATGATTTGTTATTTTTTTCTTTGGATAGAGATGTTTTTATTTAATGATTGAGAATATTTTTCGAAAGCTGCGGTTTAAATTTTAAGCCATATAATTTACTGTGCGTTGTTAAACCTTATAGGTTTGGGATGTAAATTTTGTTTGCTGGTTCTTAGCAAAAGCGCAAGGTTTTTAATTATAAATAGTTTTTAAGGCGCGAGAAAATCGAAGATTTTCAGCTAGGGGAATTAGTGAGATTGCTTCGTCGCTTCGCTCCTCGCAATGACGGTGTGATCAATTTTATCGGAGATAAAATCCTAGCGCCTTTCAATATAAAGCTGGCAAGAAAACTTAGCGTCTTTGCGAAAACCTAACAAATATTTTTTAAACACAAATGATACTAATATTTAACACGAATGATCACTAATTGGGTATTTTCTTATCTATTTTTTGTGATTTACATTGACTTATCCTACCTAACAAAAGCTTTTAACCTTTATGATTACCCAAAAATAATTAGCAATATTGATTAAAATACACATTTACGTACCACAAAAACATCAATATTAATAAAGATATAAAGTTTTGGAAAGATTATTGCTACTATTCATCGTATGAGCGAGCAGAATTATAAAAATCACAAGAAATTTTATCCACCCCATCACTTCATTTATCTTCCGATATTGATTGTACTGGAAATTGTTGGAATGTATAAGATTTGGGATAATCCCGAAAATCAACTGACCTGGATATTATTTTCCATTGTATTTTTTCTGCTTTTCTATCTGGCTTTTATGACCAGGCAGCATTATGCGCTGGGACTTCAAAACCGTATGGTAATGCTGGAATTTAAGCAGCGGTATTTTGAAATTTTCGGAAAGAGATCCGATGAAATGACAGATCAGTTAAAATTCAGTCAGATCGCTGCATTGAGATTTGCTTACGATGATGAGTTTAAAGAACTTCTCAACAGAGCTCTTCAAGAAAATATTTCAGGAGATGAGATCAAGCGGTCCATCAAAAACTGGAGAGCCGACCACCAAAGAGTCTAATAACACTAAAATATTATATCATGAAAAAGTTGACCTTATACAGTGTAATGCTTTTAACATTGTTTACACTGACAAGTTGTGAAGCAATAGAAACTATTTTCAAAGCTGGAATGTGGTGGGGAATTATCCTGGTCGTTGCAGTTGTAGTCATCCTTTTTCTGATTTTTTCGAGGGGTAAAAACTCTTAACCATTTTTTATGGAGAAGAATACGGATCTGGAGATTATTTCCCACCTGAAGCCTTCAAAGATTGTCAAAATCATGAAGGATCCCGAAGCCTCCGCAAAGGCGGTACATCTTGTATATACCACCGATGCGGAAACGGCCGGGATCACGCGCAAAAAAACAGGAAAAAAGTATTCGTATTACAAAGACGGTGAAAAACTGAAAGACAAAGAGGAAATCACCAGGATCAACAAACTCGTCATCCCTCCTGCCTGGGAAAACGTCTGGATCTGCGCTTTGGACAACGGGCATCTTCAGGCGACAGGCTTTGATGTAAAACAAAGAAAACAATACCGTTATCATCCGTTGTGGAGTGCTTTAAGAAATCACACCAAGTTTTACAGAATGCTTCAATTCGGGTATGCATTGCCCGATATACGGCTTCATGTGGAGCAGGATCTTGCTTTAAGGAATTTTGAGAAAAGAAAAATACTGGCGCTCATCGTAAGTCTGATGCAGCGAACCAATATCCGTATCGGTAATAGTGCTTATGAAAAGCTGTATGGCTCCTTTGGTTTAACTACTTTGAAAGATAAGCATGTAAAAATTAACGGGCAGAAAATGACTTTCTCTTTTAAAGGAAAAAAAGGCATCATGCACAGTATCGATCTTAAAAGTAAAAGACTTTCAAGGCTTGTCCAGAAGTGTAAAGATATTCCGGGAAGGGAACTTTTTCAATATTTTGATGATGAAGGAAACCGCCATTCTATCGACTCGGGAATGGTGAATGACTATATCAAGGAAATAAGTGGGGAAGATTTTACCGCCAAAGATTTCAGAACCTGGTCGGGAACCGTAAGTGCTCTGATCGCTTTTAAGGAAATCGGGTATGCGGAAAATGATTCCCAATACAAAAAGAAGGTAAAAGAAGCGTTGGAGATCGTCGCCGAACATCTCGGAAATACCAGTACGGTCTGCCGGAAATACTATGTTCATCCCTTAGTAATCAATCTTTACGAAAATAATACCATCAAAAAATACTTGGATGAGCTGGAACACATTGAAGAAAATGATGGAAAAGCCAGTCTTACCCAGGAGGAAAAACTGGTGCTGAAAATTCTGGAAAACGAGAAAATGTAGGGATTTGGAATGGAAGATGGGAGTGTGAAGATGGAAGTTGCTGAAAGCCCTGCATATCAATCTATCTCCTTCAATTCATCTGTCGTATTTACAAGGAAGATGGAAGTTACTATTGAGCAGTAGGTATTTAACAATTGCTTTTAAATATATTGAAGTCGTTTTAAAAAGAATTAAAGGAAATCGTGGTATCTAAGTTTTGGCTAAAGCCTTTGGCAATCCGTACATCTTGTAAGCGGGCTGAAGCCCACCCCTATTGAATATATAGGAAGCCATCCAGGAATATTTATCAGTATATCAAGATGTTGAGCCTTATCACCAGGAAAAAAAGTAATTCCAATCTGCATTTTTTCAATCTTATCCTATAAATTTTTCAGCATTATTTTAACTATCATACCCGCATCACGAAATTCTCGTATCCTGAAACTTTAAAACCTTTTGACTCTAAAACCCGAATCACGGAACCCGTACCCCGAAACCCTAAAACTCTCCGACTCAAACCCTCTTATTCAAAAACTGCGTCCGATAATCCTTAGGCGTAATTCCAGCAATTTTTTTGAAAAGCTGGGTGAAATGTGATGCGGTATGGAAATTCAGTTCGTAAGCTATTTCTGCAATGTCTTTACTCGAATGAAGCAGTGCTTTGCTGTAATTAATATCGATCTCATTGATCCACTGTTTCGGAGATTTTTGAGTGACGTTTTTGACACATTTATTCAGATAGCTTTCTGTCACTGAAAGTTTGTCGGCATAAAAAGCCACGCGTTTTTCCACCACATGATATTTAAACAGAAGATCCCGGAACTGAAGTGACAATTCCATCGGGCGTGTGGCTGATTTGTGGTGACTGTTGGAATCTGTACTCAGCATTTTCACGAGAATCAAGTGCAGCATGGTGACTACTACTTCATTAATATTCAGATTGTTCAGCCAAAGTTCCTGTTCGAGAATGGGAAGCAGCTGGGTAATGGTTCCGTAGGTCAGACTGTCCAGATTCAGGAAAGGAGTCATAAAGAAAATACTGCTTTTGTGTTTTGGCAGTTCCTGTTCAGACAGGATATTGTTTTCATAGGCCAGAAAAAATCCTTCAATATCATCCGAAAGTTCTACTGTTGCAGTGATGGTTCCCTGTTTAATGAAGATCACGCCTCCTTTTTCAGCACAGTATTCTTTATTTTCCAGATACTGCCTGATATGCCCGTTGGTCACGAAAATGATGAAATTAAAAGTCGTACGGTACGGGATCACCGGCATCAGAATTCCTTTAAGATAATTTTCGAGGCGGTAAAGCTGTATGTCTGCATTATTGGCCAATATTTTCTCCGTAATTTCCGGAAGAAAGAGCTTTTTATACTGAAAATTGGATAGTACTTCCATGGTAGATTGGATTTTTTTATAAAAAGTAGGATGTACAAAGTAAAATGTAAAATTAAGGTAAGTAATATTAATCAATCATATAATACTGATTTAATATTGCAAAAAATAATTTGGCTAAAGCCCTCTTCAATTCGTATATCTTGTAAAGCAGGCTAAAGCCCGCTTCTATTGAATATATAGGAAGCCATCCAGGAATACCTGGTCGTTAAATATTATTAGCGACACCCCATTTACCTTTACTTTGTATACCATACATTATGCTTTTTAAATTAAAACTTATAATACACTCCCACTCTCACCCCAAAAGGACTTCCGGGCGTATAGGTAAGATCTGTTATTGGTTCTGCTTCGCCTTTTAGCTGGGTTTCCGTAGCAAACTGGGCTTCGTTCCAATTGACATTGAAAAGATTGTTCACCTGAATATTGGCGCCCCATTTCTGTCGGTTGTAGGAAAGCATCAGATCGTTGACAAAATAGGCTTTTGTTTTGATGCTGTTGTCTTCTACTGCCGGTCTGCAACCTAGGTATCGGTACTGAAGTCCCAATGAGAAACCATGAAGAAAATCCCAGTTGACGGAGCCTGTACTCGTTACAACCGGAGCCAGTGGAACGTAATCTTTTCCTTTTTCTTCTTCGATGAATCTCGCATGGGAATAGTTGATATCAGCATTAAGATAAAAATTTTCAAGCGGCTGGAAACGTACTCCCAGATCCGCTCCGAAACGTCTTGATTTTCTGGATGGTTCCACTACCGCATCATCTCCGACATACACAAATTCCTGCTGCAGATACATATACCATAAAGCAGGTGTAATGATCAGTGATTTGAACGGATGCAGTCTCACCCCGAAATCTCCGCCGATGGAATACGGAAGCGTTTTCTGATCAGGATTCGGAACGACTACTCTCAGGTCATTGGAGTGGAAGCCCATTCCGGTTTTCAGGAACCACATGATATTGTCGTTTTGGGCATAGGAAAAATTAAGTTTTGGGCTTATTCTTGTTGCTTCTTTCGACTGTCCGGATGGAAGCTGTTCAGGTTCCAGCAGATTGTGCATATTAAATATAAAATGATCTACTCTTAAAGCAGGATTAATGGTCCATTTTCCAGTTTTCCAGATTAATCCGGAATAGGCATGAAGATTGGTTTCCGTTCCATTTACATCTGCTTTTCTGTCCAATAGGAGATCTCTGTGATAGACGTGATTAAGCTGTAATGTATTGATATCATCATTTCTGAGCCCTATTCCGGAGATCCAGTTCAGTGAACTGTTGCCCAATGTGAAGCTTTTTGTGTATTTCACTTCAGCACCATAAATATTTCTACCGTCTGTCTGCTGAATCTCATCACCATGGTCTTGATCTTTTAAATAAAAAGTAAAATCAGAATACAGATTAAAATTATACTTTGAATAAAATGCCATCGCATCAATCTGTTCCGAATCAGAAATGATATGCTTAAAATTCATCTGAAGATTGGTTCTGGATGTTTTTCCGCCTTCTGTAGGATCAATACTTCCCCATCGGCCAATGATTCCTTCGTCTACGGCACGTTCCGGGATCTGTCCTGATGCATTCCATGAAGAATTAAAGGTGGAGAACTGGATGTTGAAATAATCTTTATCCGTAATCCACTGATTGTATTTCCCGAAAATATTGACCCTGTTGAAATTCTGTTTTACGTCAAAAGGTCCGTCCGTATAATTGTATTCTGCTGCTATATAGGCATTTTTCCTTCCTGTGTCATCATGCAGAATATTGAACATTCCGAGAACTCTCTTTGAATTGAATGAGCCGCCTTCCAGCTTGACCATGCTGTTTTTTAATCCATTGTAGGTTTGAAAATCAACATAGCCTGCCGTATTAAAATCTCCGCGGTCCATGTAATACGCTCCTTTTCCAAAATCAATATTGTTCACGGTTTCAGGAATCACAAAATGCAGATCCGAATATCCCTGCCCGTGAGCATGGGACACGATATTGACAGGCATTCCGTCTACATTCACGCTGACATCCGTGCCGTGGTCCGCATCAAATCCTCTCAGGAAAAGCTGTTCTGCCTTTCCACCGCCTGCATGCTGTGCAATGAATAATCCGGGAACTTTTCTCAACAGATCCTGCGCAGAATTCACCGGGAATTTATTTAAATCAACCTTTGTAATGGCTGATAAAAACGAACTGTGATTGATCGCTACCTCAGAGATCTGATACGGTTTATGCTGTAAAAAAATAACTTTGTTTTTGTCTTCATCATTGGTCACGACCCATTTTACCTCATCATATCCCTGACGGCTGATCACCAATGTATCGGGAAGACTGGCAGCAGGAATCGAAAAGCTTCCGTCCGTTCCCGAATGGGTATGACTGTTTCCATGATTGTATTTTACCAGAACATTCGCGATGGGAAATTGGTCATCTGCATCTTTTATAGCCAGTTTTTTTTCTGTTTCCTGAGCTGATATTTTTCCGTTAAAAGCCAATGCCAGAAATACGGCTGCTATTTTTGTTATCTTCATTTTTATTGATTTTTTTTATTGAGAGTCAAGATGATAGACATCAGATTTTGGATTTTGGATTTTGGATTTTAAGATGAATCGGAGAATGGGATAGATATTGTGACATATTTATTATTTTTTTTTACTCCAGTTTTTTACTCTAAAACGCTCCCACTCTAAAACGCTAAAACCCTCCGACTCTTAAACTCTCTTATTCAATTTTCTTTGTTTTAAATAATTTCTGAATTAAAAGGGTGGTCCATGTTCCTGCAACGAAGGGAAAAGTGAGGACTCCACCTACTTCACTCAATGTATTGTGGTCTACCAATAGATCGTCGATGGCTACGGTAATGATGACTGCAAGCAGTACCCAAAGCCCGTCTATCTTTTTAAAGCCCGAAAAAACGATAGCAGAAAGCACTGCATTGAATCCGAAAAGTCCCATGTGAATTTTATCAATCGGTTCTCCGTTCATATGAGACAGATAAGCTCCCAAAACGGCACCTGCCAATCCATACAATGCAGCAGCCGGTGAACTGATAAATACCGCTACAAAGAAAATAATCCCTGAAAAGACGCCACCCTGAAATATCACTTCTCCAAAGGCATTGGTACAGGTGAGAAAATCATCATAATCTGCAGGACCAGCAGGAGCTGAGATCATTTCTGAAGCCGGAATCTGCGTAAAATGATGTAGTACAAACACTGCAACCCAGGTAATAATGATAAACGGAAATGTAAATACCGGAATCTTTTTCTGAATAAAAAAATGCTGGATTACCGCCGCCAAAGCCCCTCCCAACAGGATAAGAATCCAAATCACAAGAGTCGTCTGAAAGACAAAGGAGAGTGCGACTCCCACCAGTGCAGCACTAAATCCATAGAGTCCCGCATTGATCTCAGCCGGATCATACTTTAATTTCATAGCGGTAAAGGTTCCGGCTGCCGTTGACAGCAAAACCGCTACGCCGCCCTGCCAGCTTCCTATAAAAATACCGATGAGAAACAGGAGACCTGTCCATCTGTTCTCCTGAAGCATGATCTGCCCGATTCCTTTTAAAACCTGGTCGATAAAAGGTAGTTTTTTGAAAAATTCGTTCATAGTTTTATATTCGTTTTTAGATGCTAGATTTTAGACTTCAGACACTAGACATCAGATTTCAGACTTTCAACTGGGATTAAGAATGTGAATGGTGAATTTTGCTTCGCAAGAGTGGTGAATGCTAGATATTATATACCAGATTTCAGACGTGCTGCTGGTAGCTTCGAGAGCCTCAGCCACCAATATTTGTCCTCTGTCTACTATTTCTCTGTCCATAGCTTCTAAACTTACATCTTATAACTCTCACCGAAACTCATAACTCATAACTTTTCTGCTCTCCAACCAGCAACTCATTCACTCTCCAACCCCGAAACTCGGAACCCGGAACCCGCACCCCGGAACTCGTCACCATCCCAAAAACACCATTCCGATTCCGCAGACTGTGACTACAGCTCCGCTCACTACTCCCATATATCTTTCCAGTTTTTCTGTATTGAATAAGGTGGAATAGCCATAGCGTCCCAGAAGCACCATTCCCAACATTGTCAAAACTGTGGTCAGTGTAAATGATATGACCAAGACAACTATCTCGGACATGGAATGCTTGACTCCGGAATAGAATAATAAAGGAATTAAAGGTTCACTCGGGCCCATTACAAAGATCATAAAAAGCACCAATGGTGTCACTTTAATTCTTTTCTGTGGCATTACCATCTCCGTATGGTTGTGCTCATAAACATAGACATCGTCTCCCATCACATCGAAATGCTTGTGAGGCTTATTTCTGATGGCCTGAATCAATCCATAGATCAAATAAATTCCACCAAAGATCAGCAAAGCCCATCCTGAAAAATTTCCTCTAAGATCCTGAAACCATGAGATTTTATTCAGCTGCCACCCCAGAAACACCCCGATGAAGCCTAAGATCAGGGAGCTAAAAACATGTCCGAATCCGCAGACTACAGTTAGAATTGCGGTTTTCATTCCGCTCCATTTCTTAGATTTTGAGATGACGATGAAGGGCAGATAATGATCCGGACCTGAGGCGGTGTGAATAAAACTTATTGAGATGGCGCTTATGAGAAGTGCCCAAACTGTAGTGTCCATTTTTTGTTTTTGTTTTTTCCAGTTATTTAGGTTTTGGCTAAAGCCGCTGTTTGGTTTCTTATTTTTTTGATCGGGCTAAAGCCCGATCCTATTGAATAATGTGGTCTTTTGATTTAATTGAAATCTCGTAATTGATCCTCTTCAAT
>NZ_JAOAMU010000002.1:0-306357 GCF_025154075.1 Chryseobacterium herbae | reverse complement strand
ATCGGGCTAAAGCCCGATCCTATTGAATAATGTGGTCTTTTGATTTAATTGAAATCTCGTAATTGATCCTCTTCAATCATGATCCTACTTCTGGCTAAAACCTCTGATTGATTTTCTATTTTTTTAATCGGGCTAAAGCCCGATCCTATTGAATAATGTGGTCTTTTGATTTAATTGAAATCTCGTAATTGATCCTCTTCAATCATGATCCTGCTTCTGGCTAAAGCCTCTGATTAATTTTCTATTTTTTTAATCGGGCTAAAGCCCGATTCTATTGAATAATGAGGTCTTTTGATTTAATTGAAATCTTTTAATGGTTGTTCCTTATAAATGATCTGATCATCGGCTAAGACCGGGCTAAAGCCAGCTCCTATTCATTGAATCATTGTATGGTTTAATCCAAAATAATAGTCATCAATTATTTATTCTAAAGACCAAAGGATTTCCTGGATTTGGAGAAAAAAATTATACATCAGTTCTCCTCCATGTCCTAAAGCTCTTACCACAAATCCATTATCTTCCATAGCGGAAACACCTGCTTCCATTTCTTCTTTATACTGCTCTGCCAATTCTACGATGGTTTCTATTAGACCGTTTTTGTCAACATTTTCTTTCGTACTGTAGAAAATAAGCGTTCCCTGGTGGGTGTACTGTTCCAGATTTCCAATGCAGTTGATTGGGATGAGATCCGGCTGAATCACAACATTATCCCTAATCACTAACTTGTTCTCATGATAGATCTGCATCAGATTCTGGAACCGTTTCAGCTTAAAAACTTCACCATAATGTTTTCTTCCGCAAGTGATGATCTCACTAATGATGATCTGGCTATTCTTTCCGATATGGATATTGGCCTTACTCTGAAAATTTGAATCTTGGTGCGGAACCACCGGGTGTGGAACATAAGCAAATGAAGTGTAGTCCTCCATTTTTACATGAAGCTCCTGAACCGCTTTATCCTTCATATTGAACAACCGCTGATACGACTGTGATTGCAGCTGCAGTGAAGCGCCTTTTTCCAGCTCAATATTCAGGTGATAATGGTCTCCGTCCAGAATTCCGGGAGAGGAGCTCATCACCATTTGATAGAGTTTATTGTCACTTTTTCGCTGTCCTACCGAAACGACTCTGAACGGAAGTGAAACATAGAGGTCTTTCACGTAAGAACCACCATCCTTGAATCCTGCAATGATATGTAAACGGCTGTCCATCTATCTTACCAGGTTCGGTTCTTCACACTCTTCCAGAAGCGCATATTTTTTGATCCATCCAATGACTTTGTCCAGACCTTCATCTGTTTTAAGGTTGGTGAACACAAAAGGATTTCCGTTTCTCATTCTTCTGGCATCTCTTTCCATCACCTCAAGGCTTGCTCCTACGTGCGGGGCAAGGTCAATTTTATTAATGATCAGTAAATCTGATCTTGTAATACCGGGACCTCCTTTTCTTGGAATTTTTTCTCCTTCCGCAACATCAATGATGAAGATCGTCACGTCAGCAAGGTCGGGGCTGAAAGTAGCGGATAAATTATCACCGCCACTTTCAATCAGTACCAGTTCGATATCCGGAAAACGGGCCGCAAGCTCATCTACCGCTTCCAGATTCATACTTGCATCTTCACGGATCGCCGTGTGTGGACAACCTCCTGTTTCTACCCCGATAATTCTGTCGTGTGGCAGAAGGCTGTTTTTAGCCATAAATTCAGCATCTTCTTTGGTATAAATATCATTCGTGATCACTCCAAGATCATATTTTCCAAATAATTTTCTGCTTAAACGTTCCAGTAAAGCCGTTTTTCCTGAACCTACAGGCCCGGCCACTCCTACTTTTATATATTTTCTATTGTCCATTTTTTCTAATTTTTGTTTTTTTATTTTAATCGTTAAGACATATAAAGCCTCGAATAAAGCCTTTCGTGCTGCATACATCTGATGTCAAAAGCCGTATTGCAAAGTCCTACCATATCTCTGTCCAGTGCTATGGTTTCATGGACTGTTTTTTCCATCACCGGATAAAGAGAGAACAGGATATCCTGACCATCGAGCTGTCCGAGAGGAACCAATTTTACCGCATTGGTGATCATTCCTGCTACAGAAGTGTGATAAAATCCCAGCAATGCTTCATACAAAGGAATCTTCATCAGGTAAGCATACACTCCGAATACAATGCAGTAATGTGAATTGGCCTCCCGGTTTTGAACGGTCTTTTCAAAGGCTTCCATAAAAGGAAAGCTTTCTCTTCTTTTGAAAATCTTAATCAGCCTCAATCCTAATTTCTGACTGGCCTGGCGGATTTCACGCGGACACTTGATGGCATTACACTCGTTGTCGAGGCTTATTAAAAGTTCCAGATCACTGTTTTCTGCAGCTTCATAAGCCAGTTTTACAAAAGCGCCGTCATTGTATTTAAGATTGTACTGAAGCATATTTTCCACAAACTCTTTAGCGGTTTGCAGATTGTCAACGATTCTTTCCTGCACGTAGGTTTCAAGGCCGTTGGAATGGGTGTAGCCGCCGATCGGAAGCGTAGGATCTGCGAGGTGAAGCAGTCCTGACAGAAAGTTTAAATTCGTTTTATTCATCTTTTGGAGCGGCCATTTTTAAGATCTTGTTAAAAATTGAAGAGCCCAGACTTCCGTGTCCGTGGGGTTCTACGTTGGATTTAAGGAGATTCAGCAGTTTTACGGTCTGTTTTTCCGGTTTAAATCCGCTTGCTTCCAGCCATCTGAACATCGGCATTTCAAAAGGAAGCAGCACTTTATCCTCCTGAATAAAAAGCGGAATATGCTTGTTCCCGATCTCATAGCAAACCGTTCCCATTTCCAGAAGAGAATCCGGTGACATCATGATGGCTTCTGTTTCCAGAACATTCACTGCAATGATGTTTTCCTCGTCTTCAAAAAGGATATCTCCTTCCCGCAGACGTTGGCCTTCACGGAGAAATTTAATCGCGATATCCGTTCCCAGCCTCGTTTTTTTACGCTGAATTCTTTTCGTGGTTTCAAACCATTCCAAATCCAGATAATCTATATGTTTTGCTGATGGATTCTCCGCGAGATTCCCTATCGTTTGGTTAATGATCATTGCTATCTGCTTTTTTTCTGAAATCAATATTTTTAGAAATTCCCACCCCGAATGTAGAAGCACTGATTCCGGCCACATAGGTTTTGGTCCAGTCTTCCTGTTTTGTTTTGGTTTGCAGCATCGATAATTCAGCAAATTTGAACTTCAATGCCCAGCCGCCGCCCATGAATATGGCGAATAAAGGATAAGCCCGAAGACGATAGCCGTTAAAATGATCCATGGAAGCCGACGCATCCGACAATTTTTGTCCCCAAACGTAATGAGCATCCACCTGAGCGATCAAAGCAAAATATTTACCTAATGTGACTGACGGGCTGTACCAAATCCCTGCTTCATTCTGTTTGTATATCGTTTTGTGATCTGTCACGTTCTGAGCATAGGCATAATTCACCCCGATCACGTCATTATTATTGATGAAATATCCCACACCCAGCGGAATTCCTGCATTGTTACTCGTTCCTGTGGAGCTGTTGCTTCCAGAAGGGCTATTGGTTTTGGAATAATCGAAGGAGCCGTAGATCATGAATTGTCCTTTGGGGCCTTCTTCGTCGTTTTTCAGTCTTCTTCCTCCCAGAAACTGGGCTTTCATCTGTCCGGAAAACACAGACATTCCGGCCACTGCAAGGGAAAAAGCAGTTTTATTTAAGTTTTTCATTTTAATCTGTTCAATGTTAGTTTTGTCATTCAGTTTAAGAAAAGGCCCGGCAGTTACCGAGCCTTAAAAAACTCAAGATTAAAACAAGTAATACAACTGTGTCAAAGGAAGTTTCTCCGCCGGTTCACAAGTAATGTATTCACCGTCTACGGTTACTTTGTAGTTTTCAGGATTCACTTCAATGACAGGTGTTTTATCGTTATGGATCAAATCCTTTTTAGAAATATTTCTGCAGTTTTTCACTGGCAGAATCATTTTTTCCAGTTTATAGGATGCAATCGTTCCGTTGTCGATAGAAATCTGGGAAACAAAATTCGCACAGGTTCCGAATTTTGCCTTTCCATGCGCCCCGAACATATTTCTGTAAATAACAGGCTGCGGCGTAGGAATAGAAGCATTCGGATCTCCCATTTTAGCAGCGATCACAAATCCTCCTTTTAAAATCATCTCAGGTTTTACCCCGAATAATGCAGGTTTCCAGATCACAAGATCAGCCAGTTTTCCTACTTCAAGAGACCCCACATATTCAGAAATACCGTGAGCAATGGCAGGATTGATGGTATATTTCGCTACATATCTTTTGGCTCTGTAGTTATCATTTTCGGAATCTTTATCCTCTTCTAAATTTCCTCTCTGCTCCTTCATTTTACTCGCCGTCTGCCATGTTCTTGTGATCACTTCACCCGGTCTTCCCATCGCCTGGGAATCTGAACTCATAATGCTGAAAACACCCATATCATGAAGGATATCTTCCGCTGCAATGGTCTCAGGACGGATTCTTGAATCTGCAAAAGCTACATCTTCAGGGATATTTTTACTTAAATGATGACATACCATCAGCATATCCAGATGTTCATCGATCGTATTGATCGTATAAGGACGTGTGGGATTGGTAGAAGCGGGTAAAACGTTCGGGTACATCGCTGCTTTAATGATATCCGGAGCATGACCTCCTCCTGCACCTTCTGTGTGGAAGGTATGAATCACTCTTCCGTTGATCGCTCTCATCGTATCTTCAAGAAAACCTCCTTCATTCAATGTGTCAGTGTGAATAGCAACCTGCACATCATATTTATCAGCCACTTTCAGGGCAGCATCGATGGTTGCCGGCGTTGCACCCCAGTCTTCATGGATCTTTACGCCTAATGCACCTGCCTCCACCTGTTCTTCAATCGGTTCTTCTGCTGAACAGTTTCCTTTTCCGAAGAAGCCAAGATTCATAGGATATTCTTCAGCTGCCTCAAGCATTTTCTGCATATTGAATTTTCCGGGAGTCACTGTTGTGGCATTGGTTCCGTCGTTCGGACCTGTTCCTCCTCCGATCATGGTAGTGATTCCGCTGTATAAAGAGGTTTCGATCTGTTGCGGACAGATGTAATGGATGTGAGTATCTATTCCTCCTGCAGTTACGATATAGCCTTTTCCGCCATGCACTTCCGTTGAAGCTCCGATGATCATATTCGGAGACACACCATCCATGGTATCAGGATTTCCAGCTTTTCCGATGCCGATGATTTTTCCGTCTTTGATTCCGATATCAGCTTTGACAATTCCCCAGTGGTCGATGATCACAGCTCCAGTAATGCACAGATCGAGAACGCCTTCGTCTCTTTTTGCGGTCACGTTTTGTCCCATTCCGTCACGAACAGTTTTTCCACCTCCGAAAACGGCTTCGTCTCCGTAATGGGTAAAATCTTTTTCTATTTCAATGATGATTTCAGTATCTCCCAGTCTGATCCGGTCGCCGGCTGTAGGTCCTAATATATTGGCATACTGCTTTCTGTCTATGGGTAAGCTCATGTTATTGATTTTTAAAGTTTAATGCTTCCGCTTTGGCAAGACTGGCTTTTTTCTGATCTTCGGAATCTACCTGGCCATCTACCAGATTATTGAAGCCCATCGCTTTTTTGGTGCCTCCAATTTCTACCAACTCTACTTCTTTTTCTTCTCCCGGTTCGAAACGTACGGCGGTACTTGCCACGATATTCAGTCTCTTTCCAAAGGCTTTTTCACGGCTGAAGCTCATGGCTTTATTCACTTCAAAAAAATGAAAATGGGAACCTACCTGAATGGGACGGTCACCTGTATTGACTACTTTTATTTTAACTGTTTCTCTGCCTTCATTGCAGATAATAGTTCCTTCTTTTACAAAAATTTCTCCTGGTATCATAATAGAGATTTGTATTAACGGATTGGATTGTGTACGGTGACCAGTTTGGTTCCGTCCGGAAAAGTGGCTTCGATCTGTACATCATGGATCATTTCCGGAACTCCGGGCATCACATCATCTTTGGTAAGAAGATGAGCGCCTTCCTGCATCAGCTCGGCTACTTTTTTGCCGTCTCTGGCGCCTTCCAGCAGAAAATGGCTGATGAGTGCGATAGATTCCGGATAGTTAAGTTTAAGACCTCTGGCCCTTCTTTTCAGAGCAAGCTCTCCTGCCAGAAACAGCATCAGCTTCTCCGATTCTCTCGGTGTTAAGTGCATAGTATTGGATTTTAAATTGGATATAGGGAAATCCTGTCTGCCTTTTGGAAAAGACAAATAGAGGGTTTTAAACCCATTGAAAACAGGGTATGATTCTTATGGATCTGTATTCAAATACACATCACAGAATTCATAAAAAGTCCGGAAAAGATTAGCAGCCTGCGATCTGCAAGGCATGATATAGAATGTACCTTGGTGCTGTAATATGGACGCGGTTTTGAATGGCCACCGCTTTGGTTTCGGAAGAATAACCGGTGAAGAAAAAGTTCAGCCACTGCTGGGTGATGATGGAATAATCAAATTTTACTTTTTCAACATCATTGGAATCCTGTGCATCCTGATCATCCGACACACTGTAAATCTCAGGCTGACCCTGCTGGTCTGCATGCTTAACGAGCTGTATTTTTGAGGAAGCATCAAGATATGACTGTGTCTTCCCCGTACCTGCAAAAAGACCTGCACATAAAGCGGAAAAGAACATTACGAAAGAGAATAATAAGACTCTGGTTTTCATATCAGTCATTGATGGTGTAAAATTAGACAATCCGCTATCCTGCAGCTATCAAAAAGGTCATTTAAAATGTTCAAAATCGAGACAAATCCAATTCCTTCAAATGGGCAGTTCAGACATAAACTCCTTTATTACAGCCATTCACCGAAATTACCTAACTGTGACAAGTATTTTGGTGTTTTCATTTATATAAGTGTTCTAAACCGATACATCTTCACAATAACTCTAAAAAATCAGGTTAATAAAATGCTGAAACCTGTCATTTTCTGTTGATTAAAAAAGATATTTTTCAACTATAAGCCCATGACAAATTTCATTGTATAAAGAGACGTGATTTTTTTTCTTTGCGTTAATTATTGTAAATTTGTATACCAACATATTGATAATTTTAAAATAATACAACATAATATGTCAAAAGCAATTTCGCAAGTACCATTTGCAGTAAACGAGCCGGTAAATTCTTATGTACCGGGATCTCCAGAAGTTAAAAGCCTTATCGCCACTTACAAAAAAATGTGGGCTGAGAAGATAGAAATTCCAATGTTTATCAATGGAAAAGAGGTGAAAACGGACGAGAAAGTTCAGCTTCAGTCTCCTCAGGATCATGCTCATGATTTCGGGTTTTACTACAAAGGTACCATGCAGCATGTAGATGACGCCATCAACGCGGCATTGGCAGCTAAAAAAGAATGGAACGAGCTGGGCTGGGAACACCGTGCAGCTATTTTCTTAAAGGCGGCTGATCTTTTAGCAGGACCTTACAGAGACGTGATCAACGCGGCAACGATGATCGGACAGTCTAAGAACGTGCACCAGGCTGAAATTGATGCTGCGTGTGAGTTTATCGATTTCTTAAGATTCAACGTAGAATTCATGACGGAGATGTATTCTGAGCAGCCAGTTTCCGACAGCGGAATCTGGAACCGTGTAGAGTACAGACCGTTGGAAGGTTTCTGTTTTGCAGTAACGCCATTCAACTTTACAGCAATTTCAGGAAACTTACCTACGTGTATGGCTATGCTTGGAAACGTAGTGGTTTGGAAGCCTTCTGACAAGCAGATTTACTCTGCAAAAGTAATCATGGATGTATTAATCGAAGCGGGTCTTCCTGCAGGGGTAATCAACATGGTTTTCACAGATGGAAAAGAAACGGCTGAGAAAGTCTTGGCACATCCTGATTTTGCAGGTCTTCACTTCACAGGATCTACGAAAGTATTCCAGGGAATGTGGAAAATGATCGGTGATAATATTCATAACTACAGAACATATCCAAGAATCGTTGGAGAAACAGGTGGAAAAGATTTCGTAATCGCTCACCCTTCTTCTAATGTAGAGGCTGTAGCTACTGCTTTGGTAAGAGGTTCTTTTGAATATCAGGGACAGAAATGTTCTGCAGCTTCAAGAGCTTACGTACCTAAATCTCTTTGGGCTGATGTGAAAAAAGTAATGGAAACTCAGATCAACTCAATTAAAGTGGGTTCTCCTGAAGATCCGTCGAACTTCGTTAACGCAGTTATCGACAAAAATTCTTTCGAAAAATGTAAAGGATTCATCGACAGAGCAACGGCTTCCGGTGAGGCTGAAATAGCAATCGGTGGAAAAGTTGATGATTCTAAAGGATGGTTTGTACACCCTACAGTAATCGAAACTACAAATCCTCATTACGAAAGTATGGTAGAAGAGATCTTCGGACCTATCCTATCTGTTTATGTATACGAAGATCAGGACTGGAAGGAAACATTGAAACTGGTAGATTCTACGTCTCCTTATTCACTGACAGGTTCTGTATTCGCACAAGACCGTTACGCAATCAACGAAGCTTTCAAAGCTTTAGAGAATGCTTCAGGAAACTTCTATATCAATGACAAACCAACAGGTGCCGTTGTAGGACAGCAACCTTTCGGTGGTGGTAGAGCTTCAGGTACCAACGACAAAGCAGGTTCTAAAATGAACTTACTGAGATGGACGTCTGTAAGAAGTATCAAAGAAACTTTCGTTTCTCCAAAAGACTACAAATACCCATACCTGGGATAAAAGCTATTGCTGATGAGCAATGAGTAATATGGGCCCTGGAATTTCTTCCGGGGCCTTTTTATGAGTAATGGGTAATGAATAATGAGTAATACTGTAAATTCATAACTCTACTATTACCTGCAACCTGCTACCTATCATCTGCTACCTCTAACACCTTTTAACAAACTTTATCTATGTTTTAATACTTTAGCCTACCGCTTAGGAATGGTTATTGAACTTGACAGGGTACACTAAAAATAAAATATTATGAAAAAGTTATTGTTAGCAGCCTTTGGTTTAGGAATAGTCGTTGTGAGCTGCGGAACCAAGGAATCTACCATGTCGACGAAGAATTCGGATTCGACAGCAGTGAATACACAGACCATACAGCCGGCAGCAACGGATACGGCATCTTCAAAAAAGATGAATCCTGACCCTGCTACCACTAAAGTAGATTCAACGGCAACAGTAGTTCCGGCTAAATAGATACAAACAGATGTTTAATCTAAATATGGAAAATCCGCAGATGAAAGCTCTGTGGATTTTTTGTTTTTATAATTTCATTGAACGGGCTTCACCCAATAAGCCGGAGAAATTCTTTATTCACTACATCAAAACAAAATTTTCCCGGAATATAAGACCTGCTCTCAGAAAACTCTTAATATTTTTCTATATTTGATTGTATTAAACATCAAAATTAATTATTATGAAAAAATTATGGATAGGAGCTATTCTTGGCGTTATGTTTTTAGGAAGCTGCGCCCAGAACAAGGAAAAAAGAGAAGAGTTCAAAGACGAGCACAATAAAGATTCTCTGAGAAACAAAATGGGAGATTCCGCTGTTGCTAATTCTGAGCCGGCCCCAGTTTCTAAGGATACCTCCAAAGTGAAAACCGACAGTTTAAAGACTAAATAAAATAACAAATCCGCAGCTACGCTGCGGATTTGCACTTAAAAAAACTTGACTGAAAAAAACCGGGCAATCAACCCCGATTGTATTATAAAATCTTTTATCGCACCAGATTATTCACCCAGATAAATAAAGGTATTTACGACCAGATAGGCAGATCTGTTATCCATAGAAGCCCCTATACCTCCTGTAGGAATCGTTGCAATCCCCGACAGTGAATGGATATGAGCTCCGGACGTTGCTGTACTGCTCATCAACCCGACTCCTCCCCATGAGGAAGAATCATTATTGCCCTGATAGTGGCCTGATCCATTATTCCCTACATCGGTTCCGCCAAGCAGAAAACCGCCTTCTCCCGATGTGTGAATATGCGCTCCTGCACTTTCTGCAGTTCCGCTTACCACGCCTGTCAGATTAATATCCGGAAGATTCGAACGGGTAATCGTCATATTATTATTCCCGCCTGGGCTTCCCAATAGTTCTGCACCATTTCTTGTTTTTAGAATCCTGTCTGCTGCGTCCGGAAGACTCGTCGTAAAGCCTAAGCCTGCCGCTGAAGTCTGTGCCGGTACTGGAAGAGAGGAAACAGACCTTCCATTAAGCAGATACCATCCGCTATGATCTGACGGCTGCACAGAGTTTTTGATATCTCCTGCAGACTGGGGACTCAGTTTTCTGGGATCTCCCTGCAGCATTCTCTGCCACATTTTTCCATCATAATAATAGAGTCCGGCGGCGGTTATATTGACCGTTTTGCTGCTTGGTACCCTTACTGCTGCCGAAGCATAAATAATAGTTCCTGCATGACTCTCTTTGTATTGGGAATCACCTGCCTTGATCTCATCCCCTGAAAGCCTTGGGGGCAATACCCCTTCAGCTGTGGACCCGTCGCTTCTTTTCGCGACAATATCCAGACTCGCAATCGGCACAGCTGTATTGATTCCTATCTGCCCAAAAGCAGCATTACCGAATACAGATGCCAACACGACAGTTAAAGTTGTCTTCATTGTTTAATTTACTAGTTAAAAAGTTTTCATGGTTTTTTTGTATAAAAAGTTGGCAGATATTTTATACCGTCTAGTAATTTTTAGTTTTAATGTTTAGATTGTGGAGCGCTGTTCTGCTTTAATGGGAATAAGTAGATTAAAAAATGAGTGACAAAATGCAGCATTCTCATTCCCATAAAGCTGGCGCAAAGATATAGATGTGAAAGCCTTAGATAAAACAATAGGTTGTCTGTTTTCATGAAAATGAAAAGACACAATTTATAAAAACAGTCTGATTACTAATTGTTTTCGCGAATATGAACATTTTTATCTGACTGATTTTCAGCATCCAGATATTTAATATAAGACGATGGAGAAAAATCAGTTACCGCTTTAAATATGGACGCAAATTTACTGTGCGAAGAAAAGCCACATTCATCTGCGAGGATGCTGATCTTATACTGTCTGTATTTTTCATCATTGATCAATTTATCTACGATATAGTTAATCCTCAGACGGTTGACATAGGTTTTAACATCGGCATTCTTATGCTGATTGATCACATAGGAAAGATACTTCGTATTTGTATTGAGTTCAGCTGCCAGAAATGACAGCGACATATTCTTGTTGTTATACAGGTCTCCCTTTTCAAATTCTTCCAGAAGTTCGAGGAGTTTTGTCTCTGTTTCGGAGGTCATCAGGGATTCATTTCTTCGTTTGTCAGATCCACCTGCCCGATCGTCCACTTCTTCTACGGAAATATTGGAAAAATCAGAATTTTCTGTTTTTAATGGGACAGATTCACCGCGGGAACTGATCATTTGAAGCTGAGTTCTTATAATATTTCTGAATTTTGAGCGCTGTTTCTTCTGCTTTGTTTTAAAAAAGATAACGATTCCAATCAGAGTAATAAGCAGTACTACAATCGCAGCATTTTTTACAATACTGATCTGTGCACTTTTTTTATTGGGTCTTACCAAAACTTCCGGGCCATTAAGTGACACGGCACGGCTTCTGGCGATAAGACTATCGTAGGCTCTTACATATTTTACAGCATATAGCGATGCTTTGACATTGTCTCCTGTTCCTTCATAATAATCATTGATATTGGAATAAACTGCTTTTTTGAGCTTAAGACTTCTGGAACTGTCTGCTATATTTTCAGCTTTTTTAAGGTAGCTTTCTGCGTCTTTCCAGTTTTTCTGTTTCAGACGTATCCCGCCGATTCCGTTATATACCAGCCCGAGAATGCAACATTTACTTTTAAGCATTGATTCTGCTTTCCGGTAATAGTTTTCAGAGAGTACATAATCTTTAAGCCTAAAATAGACATCCCCAAGAATCTGATAAGAGGCTGCCACCGCCCTTTCATTACCCTCTATATTATCTTTCCCAAAGGAATTTAATGAAGTTTCAATGTATTTAACGGCATCGGAATAGCTGCCCTGCTCCATTTCATAATACGCCATTTCCTGGTTCAGAAGCCCCAGCACTTTGCCTCTTTGCTGAGCATCCGTTATGCCTTGAGCCGCTTCCAGACCCTGCAGGGTATATTTTTTGGATCTTTCATGAAGCCCCACGAGGCGGTATTCTTTAGCCAAAAATTCATTTACACGCGAGAACCATTCCGCATCATCGATCTGATGTAGAAGTGAGTGGGCATTTTCGCCATAGCATATAGATTTTTTGAATTCCCCAGCGTAATGATATACTTCGGCGGAAAGTAAGAGACTTTTTACCTTATCCAAAGGCTTTTGTGCAGTCATGTATAAAGAATCTGCTGTTTTCAGGGCCTTCGGAATATCCTTTTGCACCATCTGAACAGACGTTCTTTCACAGATCTGGTCAAAGCCATATTTTTTCTGTGCCGAGATGGGGACAGCAGTGATGAACAAAAACAAAAGTTTTAGCAGACTTTTAGGCATAAAAAAATAAATTATTATTTGGATTTTATAATAATTCATCATTTTCATGGGTGTCTTTTTGTTTTTTACAAAGCTACTAATATTTTATTTTTTATTAAAATATTCTTCTATTATTTAATTTTTTTAACTAAAAAGCAGAATATTATTTAATTTAATAACACGTTGACAACAATTTTCACATTAAATAGAATTATTATATATTAAAAATAAAATTCCTCGTAACTATTTTCGGTTTACAGCTACTTATATAATCGCATAATTATTACATTTGTAATCAATAAAAAGTTTTATGAAAAAATTAGCAATATTTTCTTCTTTATTTATAGCAGCACTGGCAATGGCACAGGGCATTAAATTTGAAGACAACAATTTCGCTGCTATTCTGGCGAAGGCAAAAAAAGAAAACAAACTTGTATTTGTAGACGCCTATACTACATGGTGTGGACCGTGTAAACTGATGTCAAAGAATATTTTTCCGCTTCAGGCCGTTGGAGATTTTTACAATTCCCACTTCGTGAATGCTAAGATAGACATGGAAAAAGGGGAAGGAATAGGTATTGCCAAAAAATACAATGTAAAAGCATTCCCTACCTATCTTTTCATCAACGGTGACGGAGAGGAAGTACACAGAACATTAGGTTATGTGGAGGAAAAAGACTTCATCCAGTTTGCAAAGGATGCTGAAGATCCGAATAAAAGACTTACCGCATTAAAAAAGAAGTTTGAAAACGGAGAAAAAAATCCTGAATTTCTAAAAAACCTGGCCGGATTGACCATCTACAATGATTCTGAACTGGCAGGAAGAGTATTGGACCGTTATTTCCAGCAGAAAACAACGCTTGATCAGGAAGATTTACAGTTGCTTCTTTCAGGAATGCAGAGTACGGATAGTCCTTTATATAAGATTTTCCAGAGCAAAAAGGCGGATATCATCGTTATTTTCCCGGAAGAGAAGTATGCGAAATTTGATAAAAATATAAAGCTGAATACTGTTGTTAAAAAATCGTATAACGCAGATACAAAAACCTGGAATGACAGCTATTTTCTGACGGAAACTCAAAAATTCATGACGAAAGAGGAATCTGAAAAGTTTCTGAAAAAAGTAAAAGCCAGCAGAGCGTTGAAGAATAAAGATATTCCTACTTATGAGAAATTAACGATAGAATTGTATAAGGATTATTCTGCAGCAGGCTCTGAAGAATTAAACTCTTTAGCCTGGAATTTCTTTGAAAATGTAAGTAATAAAGCTTCTCTTGAAAAAGCGGTAGCATGGGCTCAGGAATCTGTAAAAAAAGACGAAAACTATGCGAATACCGATACGCTAGCTAATCTTTACAACAAAATCGGAGATAAGAAAAATGCCAAGATTTGGGCAGAAAAATCTGTTCAGCTTGCTAAAAGTACAGGACAGGATTCTGCAGAGACAGAAAAGTTACTGAAAAGCCTTTAAGCAATAAAGTATAACAAAAAAGAAATCCGCAGAGCTTTGCTCTGCGGATTTTTATGTTTAAGCAGCACATCATGTGTACTTGCTATTTTGTCTTTTTTTCTTTCGTCTGATTAATATTGAAACAGAACACTTCCCCACGTAAATCCGCTACCGAATGCTGAAAGCAGTACCAGGTCTCCCCTTTTGATCTTTCCTTCTTCAATAGCTTCACTTAAAGCGATAGGAATAGAAGCCGCCGTTGTATTTCCGTATTTCTGAATATTATTGTGAATTTTCTCATCCGGAAGTCCAAATTTCTGCTGTACAAACTGGGCAATTCTAAGATTGGCCTGGTGTGGAATGAACATATCCAGATCTTCGATGGTTTTTCCTGCCTTGTCCAAAGCTTCCTGCATGGTTTCAGGGAATCTGGTTACCGCATGTTTGAACACAAAATTTCCGTTCATGATCGGATAGACTTCTTTATCGGTTACATTTTCAGGTTCTTTTCTCATTCTGTCGCTCCATCCGAATTTAGAACCAGGGAACTGCGTACACAATTCGTCGGCATATTTCCCTTCAGAATGCATATTTACCGCTAAAATATCTCCTGCATTCTCATCTTCCGTCGCTGAAAGTATAATGGCTCCTGCCCCGTCTCCGAAGATCACGGAAACCCCTCTTCCTTCATCAGAAAAATCAAGTCCGAAAGAATGGATCTCTGCCCCTACTACCAGAATATTTTTATACGTTCCTGATTTGATAAAAGCATTCGCAACACTTACCGCGTATACAAATCCTGAGCATTGGTTTCTTACATCCAAAGCACCAATCGTATCGCATCCCAGCATGTCCTGAAGCAAAACGCCACAACCCGGGAAATAATAATCCGGAGAAAGCGTCGCAAAAACAATATAATCTATATCCTGAGCAGTCATTCCTGCTTTTTCAAGCGCTTTTTCAGAAGCTTTAAATCCTAAATACGCAGTGGTTTCCTGAGAGTCGTTTCTGTTTTGTCTGTGTCTTCTTTCTTTGATGCCCGTTCTTTCCGTAATCCAGTCATCATTGGTGGTCATCAGTTTGGCTAAATCATCATTCGTAACAACATGATCCGGAACATGAAATCCTATTCCTTTTATTGTACTTTTAATCATATAGTTTTTTTAATTTTGGCAAAGATAAAATTATTTAACACATAGTTTTTCAAAATATTAGTATTTTTATTATATGCCAATCGACACGATATACAGAGATTCCCAATGTGAATGGGTAGATGTAGAGGCTCCCACTGCGGAAGACCTGAAATTTCTTCACGAAAGATATGAGATCAACAATCTTCTGCTGGAAGATACCATGGATCCGAACCACCTTCCGAAATATGAAGAAGATGGCAGTGTAAAGTTCTTTCTCCTCCGCGAAAGTACTGAGCTGGAAAGAAAAAACCTCAACACCATAAGCGATATCAGTACGAAGATCGCCATCTTTCTGCTGGAAAATACCATCATCACCATCCACAGGATGAAAACGAAAAGTATTCTGGAAACGAAGAAACAGATTTCTGCTATCCAGACAGAAGTTCCTCCTTCAAAAATCGCGTTAATGATCGCACTTTTGATTATGAAGAGCTTTGATGATGAATCGATTAGCCTTCTTGAAACGATGGATAATATCGAAAACGAGATTTTCCTCAAAAACACGAACCATACCAACCAGATCAGAAGACTGTACAAGCTGAAAAGAAAATCCGGTCTGAACTCCAGAGTACTGACGATTTCAACTGATGCGGTAGATAAATTCAAGTTCTTAAATCTTCAGGATTCCGAGATCGTCGATTTAAAAGATAAGCATAAGGATGTTGTGGCGGATTTTGATCATTTAAATATTCAGATCACCAACCTTATTTCGATGTTCCTCGCGCTTTCGGATCAGAAGGCGAACCAGGTCATGAAAGTTCTGGCCATTTATTCAGTGTATTTTTTACCGATTACGTTTATTGCCGGTCTTTACGGAATGAATTTCGAGAATATGCCTGAGTTGCATCACAAGTACGGATACTTTATCACGGTTGGTGTTATGGCTTTGGTCGTGATCTGCACCTTTATTTATGCGAGGCGAAAACAGTGGTAAAATAAAGGGTGAAAACACTTGAATTATAGTACGAATTTGTTGTTAACTTTAAATTATATTTGAGATTGCTTCACCTAGCGGTTCGCAATGACATATGAGCTTTTTTTGTTGGTTAAAGCAAAGACCACGTACAAATACCAAACACCAACCTACCATGAAAACTGAAATCCTAAATAAAATTCTTGAGGAAAATGTACTCTCCCAGGAATCTAAAGACAAGCTTGCTGCCCTACATGAGCATATTTCGTTAAGGGAGTTTTCCGATCTGCTGGATGCGCAAGGAAGCCAATATGTGGAGTTCGTTCAGGAAGGAGGCGGTGTTTGGGGAAGTGCTTTGGTGGGGTATCTTTATGGTCTCGAAATTTTCGGTGTTCGGTTTTTAAAAGTGGCAGGAACCAGTGCCGGTGCGATAAATACCATGCTTATTGCGGCCTGTAAGACCAAAGAGGAAGCTAAAAGTGAAGTGATCAAAGATATTCTCTTTAGCTGGAATTTTGCAGACTTTATGGATGGAAAAACTTATGTAAAAACTACCATTCATGCAATTCTGAACAACAAGGATTTCTTTAAAATCAATGCGATTATTTTGGCGGTCATTATGGTGATCCTCGTGATCATTCCTTTTGCATCCAGACCGGAAACTACGCTGAATGCAAAGCTGCTTTTCCTGATTCCTTTGATTCCTGTGATTTTCGCTTTTTTCTGTATCAAAAAGTTTTACAGTGATTTCCGGAAACAGAACAGCGGGTTCAATCCCGGGAATACTTTTTTACAAACCATGCAAAGTGTTCTGGACGGTTTCGGGATCAAAACGGTGGCTGAACTTAATGATAAGTTTATTCAGAAAGAGCAGGGCCTTAATCTCAATTACCGATACGGAAATACACAGGAATATTATACCATCGCTCTAAAAAGCATTGAAGCCATTAAGAATAAAAACCTGGAGCATATCGATCAGACACGCTACAGAATATTTTATGAAAGCGCCTTGAACAATGATTATTATAAAAACAATCCGTTCTACCAGCTCCGCTCAGAATATATCGTTATTACTACAGATATCAATGCGAAGATCAAAGTAGAGCTTCCTACGATGGCCAATTTATACTGGTCTGAAGAAGAGCTGAAACGCGTAAGTCCAGCCGAGTTTGTGAGAGCTTCCATGTCTGTTCCGTTCTTTTTTGAACCTTTCCAAAAACAGATCAATAAGGATGACGGCTCGGTAAAATACGCCTGGAAATTCTGGATGAATACAAAACCTGAGGACATCTACCCTGCCGGAATTTTCATTGATGGTGGAAGTATTTCCAACTTCCCGATCGATATTTTTCATGCCAGCGATGTATTTTATCCGAGAATGCCACTTTTCGGGGTACAGCTTACCAGCGATTCGGATATTCTGTCTGAGAAAGGGAAAACCAGTGAAGAAATCCTCAAAACTCCTTTTTCTTACGCTGGAAATATCATCAGTACATTAAAAGGGTTTAATGACAAATCATTTTTGACCAAACATAGTTTTTACCGTCTTTACAGCATTCAGACAGTTAATTGCGGAACGAGCAGCTGGCTGAATTTCTTCATGAAAAAAGAGGAAAAAGAAGATCTTTTCAACAGAGGTTTTCAAGCTGCTCTTGATTTTCTGAATCAGTTCGACTGGGAAAAATACAAATACGAAAGAATGATGCTTTCCATGAAGGAGAAAAAGATCCTGAAGGAAGAGGATACCCCGACGGTGGGATAAGGAATTTTGAGTATTTTAGATGTTTAATATAGTCAATGAAGAAAAGATATTTTTTTGCCATCGGAATTGTAATCATCCTTGTATTTATTTCTATCCCCATTATTCACGTTCTCAGAACGAAGTGGAATGAATCTGATCTTAAGACTGAAACGCCAAAAGGCTATGCGAATGATGTCAGTCAGCTGAATTTAACCAAAATAGACACTTTAATAAAGGTTCCTTCTTCAAAAACAGAGATCGAAAACCAGCTGCGCCAGATCCTGAAATATGCTAAGGAAAAGAAATTAAAAATATCCATTGCCGGAGCCCAACACAGCATGGGTGGACACACGATTTACCCAAACGGTATTTTATTGAATATGCTTCCGTATAAACATATGGAACTGGATGCTGAGAATAATATTCTTACGATTGGCTCAGGTGCTCTTTGGGAAGATGCGATACAATATCTTGATAAAAAAGGAAAATCAATTACCGTCATGCAGGCATTCAGTTCTTTTTCCATAGGCGGTTCGGTAAGTGTGAACGGCCACGGATGGCAGAAAAACATTCCCCCGGTTTCATCAAGTGTTGTTTCATTTACGCTAATGAATCACAATGGTGAAATTCTCAACTGCAGCAGGGATGAGAATCCTGAGCTGTTTAAACTGGTGATTGGAGGATACGGTCTGTTCGGAATTATTTTGGATGTTAAATTAAAAGTGGTTGAAAATACAAACCTCAAATACCGGTATGTCCATTTAAAATCTGATGATTATACCCGTGATTACAAAAGACTTATTGCTGATCGTCCGGAGGTCAGTTTGGTTTTTGGAAGGTTAAGGATTTCGGACAAACATTTTCTGGAAGAAGCCACCATCAATTATTTTGAAAAAACGGATGACAAACCGTCATCGATTGCTGCTAAAAACGCAAAAAGTGAAGAAACAAAACGTCTTGTTTTCAGAAGCACCGTCAACAGTGAATATGGAAAAAGGCTTCGATGGGATCTGGAAACTAACCTCAGCAAAATAGCTCAGAACATTGTTTATACTAGAAATGAGCTTCTGAACGGCCATGTTTCTCTTATTGAAAATAAAGATCCGAATTCTACAGATCTTCTGCAGGAGTATTTTATCCCGGAAAGAAATTTCAATCAATTCATCAAAGATATCAAACCTGTTCTCAAAAATTCCGAACCGGATCTTCTTAATATAACAATCCGGGCGGTGGATAAAGATGAGGACAGCTATATGAATTATGCAAGGGAAAATGTTTTTGGGTTTGTCTTACTATTTAACCAAAAGAAAACGGCAAAACAGGAAGACGCCATGAAGATCCTGACCAACAAACTGGTAGATGCTGCTCTTAAAAATGAAGGAACGTTTTATCTACCCTACCGTCTCCATATCGATCGAATAAAGATGAGAAAAGTATATCCTCAGGCTGATTCCTTCTTCGCTATGAAAAGGAAATATGATCCTCAGGAAATTTTTGACAATAAATTTTACCAGCATTATAAATAAAAATACAAATCATTATGAAATACATCTGTGAATGCTGCGGCGAAGAAAAAGAAAACTGGCCGGCCATCGCTTATAATGCTCCTGTTTTTTACCACGATTTAACCGAAGAAGAACTTGAAAATGCAGAATTGACACCAGATTTGTGTATTATTGAAGATCCGGAATATACACACCGTTTCATTCGTGCTGTCATGGTTCAGGAAGTAACAGACAGTTGCCAGGATCTGGAATATGGAATCTGGGTTTCATTAAGTGAAAAAAGCTTCGATGAATACGTCGAAAACTATGACAATAAGGAATTTACAGCTGAATATTTCGGATGGATGTCTAATTATCTTCCTGATTATGATTTTGAAGAAAGTATTCCAACCACTGTTGTCGTCAATAACAATGTGGGGCGTCCTTTTGTGTTTCCTCATCAAAGCCATGATCATCCTTTCGTTCATGATTTTTATAATGGAATTTCACTGGAAGAAGCTGAAAAAAGAATTAACAGAATTTTAAAACCTGAATAATGGCCAGCTGTTTTATTGTATTTAAAGACGGAAGATGCTTTTCCAGAAGATGGACGGGCTACGATTATATCATTCGGATTGCGATTGAGGAACTTACTTTTCTTGAAAACGGGAAGCCCCTTGCAGAATGGCTGGAACTTCAGATCCCTCCCGAAGATGAGGACGAATATGAAAGAGCAGAAAGTGGCTATGGCTTTTACAGCGCCCGCACCGATGAATGGATCAACCGGCATCTGGATACCAGAAGCCTGACGGAAGAAAACCAAAAGCTTTTCTGGAAAGCCATTGAAAACGGAAGAATCAAGGTGCATGACCCGGAGTTGCCAGATTATACTGATTTAAACCCTGAATATTTTGATTTGTTTTATGAAATGTACAGGCTTTCTGAGGATGGAGCTCCGCCTCTGGAATATTCGCATTGGGGCGTTGTAACGGAATGTTATAAGAAAGACGGCCCGGGATGGGAATGAAAAGATATTAAAACGTGAGTGGATGTATAGAACTGTACAAAACCGATAACAAAAAGATCAAGAAGGCTGTACCAGCAACTTTCTGATACAACCCTTCATAAAGTGCACATCGCCATCATCAATAAAAGTTTCGGTACCGAAAACAGCGATAGGATTTACTATTATAATATCTCTTACGAAGATCCTGTTTACGAAAAACACTGTGACTAGTTTACAGTGAATCCAAAAATTCCAGATACATCGGCACACTGCTCTCAATCCATTCTGCTGAAGGATCATTTTCGATTCCGTAATAAACAAAAGGTTCTTTATAATCTGCTTTGATGTAGTCAAAAGTCAGTTCGTAAGGACGGAAAAGCTCATTCATGGTGTATTTGTACTTTCCGGATGCGCTGTAGCCTTCTTCGTCTATTCCTGCTGTGACGGCCAGTGATATCTTCTTCCCTCCGGCTTTGTAACCGCTCTTGCTTCCGTAGGCCCAACCGTAAAGGAGCACTTCATCAAACCATTTTTTCAAAAGTGGCGGACTGCTGAACCAATAAAACGGAAACTGAAAGACAATGTTATCATAAGATTCTATCAACTGCTGTTCTTTTGCCACATCGATCTTTTCATCCGGATACGCTTCGTACAGGGAATGAATGGTATATTTTTCAGGAGATTTTTTTAATTCATCCATCCATCTTTTATTGATCACTGATTTTTCAATATCTGGGTGAATTACGATTACTAATGTTTTCATTTTTCTGTTTGAATTTCTTCAGCAAAAATAATATACGTAACTTACATTTAAAATAGTAGTGCCCAATTGTATGGTACTATAAAAAATGTAAGTAATGACTAAAATCAAGGAAACATCGACCAATTTTGCCAATAAAAAAGCCCTTTCCGACGAATGTCCGGAGATCTATGCTTCCAATACCATCGGCGGACAATGGGCGCTTGCCATCTGCTGCTACCTTATCAATGGTAAATTAAGATTCGGAGAGCTCAGAAAAAAACTGAACACTATCACAGAACGAATGCTTACGCTTCAACTCCGCAGACTGGAAGAAGATAGAATCATCACCAGAACCGTCTATGCTGAAGTTCCGCCCCGCGTGGAATATGAACTGACAGAGATTGGTTACAAGCTAAAACCTATCATCCTTGAATTTGAAAAATGGGGTAAGGAGCATAAGGAGATTATGCGGGATAAAGAGGCAGAACCGCAGAAGGTATAAATGGAGCCGAATTTAGGTTTTGGCTAAAGCCAATTGATCTTATTTTATTCATTGAACGGGCTAAAGCCCGTTCCTATTGATGAAACAGAGGTTACCAATAGAATTTCACATTATTCAAAAACTTCTCATTTTACATAATACAAAGCAATTCACGTTCATGCATAAAACTTTGGTGATGTGATGATGTGATAATTTGTTGATGGAGGTGTCAGTACAGGATTCTCAGCATTAAAGAGCAGTGTTTTCCTAAATTCTTTAAGAAAACGCCACACTCTCAAACTCTCCAACACTAAAACCCTCAGACTCCAAACCTCTCAAACTCAAAATCTACTCCTTCCAAAGGGGCTTCTGTTCCAACACGTGATGATAAACAGGGCAAGTTTCGGCGTGGGCTCCTTTCAAATATCCTGTGCTCATTAAAAATTCATTCACGATTTCTCCGCCGGTAAATTTAAAAGTCTTCTTGAACAATTTCATCCATTCCTGAAGCGTTTTCGGGTGATGATGTTCCAGCCATTTTTCAAAAGATCCGAATTCTTTCTGCAGTTCTATGATGGTTTTTGCATTTTCAATAGCAGCATTTATTTTCAGGCGGTTTCTGATGATTCCGCTGTCGTTCATCAATCTTTCTCTGTCCTCTTCCGTATAGGCTGCGATAGTGTGGATATCGAAATTGTTGTAAGCGTTTCTGAAACGCTCTTCTTTCTTTAAAACGGTTTCCCAGCTGAGACCTGCCTGATTGATTTCAAGGATTAGCCTGCCAAAAAGTTCATTGTCATCGTGGATTGGAAATCCGTAATAATGATCGTGGTAGTTTTTATGCAGTTCTTTTCTGCTTTCGGGCTGCATTCCCTCTATAGCTAAACAATAACTCATTAAAATAATTTTTCTGTTTTGGTTAAAAACTCGTCTAAAGCTTCTTTAATATCAATTCCGGTACGATCTGCCAAAACGATCAGCCACCAGATATTTTCACCCAATTTATGCTTTAATTCGGCATCGGAATCTTTTTTAAGCCATCTTTTCTGATGAGACATAATATCTCTGCCCACCAATCCTGCATCGGTAAGATAAGCCAGCGCATCCTCTTCCAAAGTCCATTCAGTTCCGTGGTGCTGGCGTTCCAATTCATGATAGCTTTCTCTGATTCCAAGAGAGCGTTTAATGATTTCATCGAGATTATTTTGATCCATTATTTTATTTTTTTAACGATTGTTTGTATTCGTTGGGAGTAAGTTCTGTTTTCTTTTTAAACAATTTACTGAACGACTGCGGATGTTCAAAACCCAGTTGGTAAGCCGTTTCAGAAACCGAAAACTGAGATTCCGAAAGATATTCTTTAGCCTTTTCTATCAGTTTATGATGAATATGCTGCTGCGCATTCTGTCCGGTATGATGTCGAAGCATATCACTTAAATATCTCGGAGTAAGGTTAAGTTGTGACGCCAGATATTCTACGGTGGGAAGAGCATTTACTCCTTTTTCATTGTCGAAATACTCATTGAGAAGATCTTCCATTTTAGACAGTAAATTAGTATTCACATATTTTCTGGTGATAAACTGTCTGTTGTAAAAACGATTGCTGTAGGTAAGCAATAATTCTATCTGGGAAATAATAACATCCTGACTGAACTGGTCTATTCGTTCATTCAGCTCATTCTGAATATTGTCAAAAACATCCTTAATGGTCTTCTTCTCTTTTTCCGAAAGATACAATGCTTCCGCTGCCGAATAGGAAAAAAAACTGTATTCTTTAATTTTCTTCAGGAGGGAATAAGGTCTGATAAAATCCGGATGAATATGTAAAGACATCCCGCTGTAATCCGCTTCTTCATTATCCATTCTAAGAACCTGACCCGGCGACACGAAAGACATTCCACCATTTTCAAAGTCATAATATCCCTGTCCGTATCTGATTTTACCATTGAATTTTGTTTTAAACGAAATCTTATAGAAATCTGATTTTGTCCCGTTTTCAAAAATTTTAGGATCAAAACGGGTCTCTCCATAATCAATAATACTGATTAAGGGATGCAGTGGTGCTGATATCCCCATCGCTTCATGTAAAGCCGACAGCGAACGAAAATGAACCGGAGATGTGGTATTTTTCATAATACAAATATAAGTTGAGATTGTGACAACTGTTTGTCAGGAGGAGGGAAATGTCAATTTTGCTCCGCAAGTCAATGGTTAATTGTCAATTCTAAAAATACGCTGATAAAATTCAAAAGCACAGCGGATTCACGATTGACTCAAAATGTCAATTTTGCTTCACAAGTCAATGGTTAATTGTCAATTCTAAAAATAGTGTGATACAATTCACAAGCACAGCGGATTCACGATTGACTCAAAATGTCAATTTTGCTTCGCAAGTCAATGGTTAATTGTCAATTCTAAAAATATCATGATAAAATTCACAAGCGTAGCGAATTCACTATTCACTATTCACTATTCACCATTCACCTATTTGTTTCTAAAATACAAAATCTGATTTTATTCTCTGCACCTGAGCTTCAGCTCCCGTTTCAGCTCTCTCATCGTACAAAGCATTGGCATCTTTTCCTGCAATATATCTCAGCTGATCTTTACCATCCGTGGCGGCTTCGTAAATAACCCTGGCAATATCTTCCGGTTTTGAATAATTTGAAATCTGTTCGGGGCTGTATCCTTCACTCACTTTTGCCACTAACTGTCCGTACGCTTCATGCGCGGCTCCATCCAAAGACCGTCCCGCAAAATCGGTCTGTATGCCTCCCGGAGCTACAATTTTCACCTTAATTCCGAATTGTGCCAATTCATATCCCATAGATTCTGAGAATCCGTCAACGGCAAATTTTGTTGCGCTGTAAATAGAACACGTAGGAAAACCTATTAATCCAAAACTTGAGGTAATATTAATTAAAACACCGTTCTTTTTCTCCCTGAAATAAGGCGTAAAACTTTTCGTGATACGGATCACTCCCATCAGATTCGTTTCGATCTGCATTTTAATCTGCTCATCAGTAAAAGCTTCCAAAGGCCCTATTAATCCATATCCGGCATTGTTCAGAACTACATCTACGCTATAGTTGCCAAGAATATAATTCACGGTTTCATTAAGCTCCTGTGGATGGGTGACATCAAGTTTCAGAACCGTTACGTTTTCAAGTTGGGTAAGCTCGGTTTCAGTTTCCGGGTTTCTCATCGTTGCAATAACGTTCCAGCCTTTGCTCTGAAATAGTTTAGCCGTTGTTTTTCCTAAACCTGATGATGCTCCTGTAATAAAAATTGTTTTTTGCATTATAGTAAATTTTATACTGCAAAATTCCTGAGAATTCAGGATTTAAAAGTAACCAAACTGAGTTTGATTGTAGCTGTTTTGACGAAAGGTAATAAATAGTTGGAAGTTGGATTAAGATATTTTTTTAGATATCAGACATCAGACTTTCAACCGGAATAAAGGACGTCAATGGTGAATTTTGCTTCGCAAGTGAATGGGGAATGCTAGATGTTAGACACCAGACATCAGATATTAGACAATCATTTATTAGCTTAAGACTACCAACCAACAACTCATAAACCAGCAACTAGCAACTAGCAACTAGCAACTAGCAACTAGCAACTAGCAACTAGCAACCAAAATTAATAAACTCTCTCAAACCCGTATTTCGGCACCTCATCTTCCTTTCCTTAAAAAACATAAATATCCTATTTCGAACTCAGGTTAAATAGGTACTTTTGAAAAAATAAAAAACCAGGCTCTATGAAACAGCTTTTATTACTTCTATTTTCAGTGATTGTCAGTGCTGTTGAGGCCCAGAATCTGTATTCCAAAGCTTATGGCAACCCAAAAGACGTACCTGTTATTTTCATCCATGGCGGACCCAGCGGAAATGCTACTCTGTTTGAAGGAACTACCGCTCAAAAGCTTGCAGATATAGGGTTTTATGTGATTGTTTATGATAGGCGCGGCGAAGGAAGATCAAAAGATGACCATGCCACCATGACTTTTAAAGAAAGTTTTGAAGACCTCAACCAAATCTATGCAACGTACCACCTTAAAAAAGCCAATATCCTTGCTCACAGTTTTGGAGGAATTATCGGAACCCTGTTCACAAAACAGTTTCCTGGAAAAGTAAGTTCACTGACGTTAGCCGGTGCATTATTTTCTCAGCAGGAAACCTATGATCATATTTTAAAACAGGCTAAAGAGAAATTCAAAAATGATCCTTCACAGCTTCAGGAGATTACTGAGATTGAAAATTTAAGCAAAAACTCGGCTGCTTACAGGAAGAGATGCTATGAAATGGCCAGTAAAATGAATTTCTTCAATATGCCTTCTCCTACTCAGGAAAGTAAGCAATTGAGACAGGAATATGAAGCCGGTGAATTTTATGCCACTAATTTCAGAAACCAGGAATCACCGCTGAAGTTTTATAAAAATGAATCTCAGAACAACCTGGACAATACTTCTGTTTTGAAAGAAATTAAAAAACACGGAATCCCAATTTTTGCTGTTTATGGAAAAGATGATGGCATATTTTCTACGAAACAGCTCAACGATATGAAAACCATCGTCGGCAAAAATCATTTTAAGAGTATTGATAACTGTTCCCACTATCTCTTTGTTGACCAACAGGATGAATTTTTACAATTCATGGGTGGAAATCTAAAATAAAATGTAGTTTTGTAAACATGCGAACCACGGGAACCTCTATGAAAAACTATAAAGCACTCATCATGATGCTTATATTGGCTTTTTCATTATCGCCGTGTTCTGTGAAAAGAGATCTTCTCGGTATTTTTGATGTTCAATATATCAGTGGTTTAAATAAAGTAAAAACTACAGACTCCGTTCAATCCTATTCTTGTGACAGCGCAACGGAACGTTTTTCAGGCAGAGCTTCTGCTTCAAAAAGTGTTTTAAAATCTAAGGAGAAAAAGTACTTTACAGACACCACTCGATTGCCTGAGGAAACAATAATCCGTTTTCAAAACAAGTATTCCGGAACAACCACCGGAAACAGTCCACCGAAATACATCCTGTTTAAAAGATTGAAATTACATGTGGTTTAGATTTTTATCTGAATCAAATTTTCTATAAACAGTCTTTTAATACAATACAATTTCAATGAAACATACTTCAGACAGCCAGTCTTATGATCTGGCCGGACTTTATACTTTATCACTCCGTCTCGTGATCGGATGGACCTATTTTTCAGCATTCTGGCGCAGACTCGTCCTCGAAAACAAACTTATTCCCGATGAAGCCGGATATATCGGTGAAAAATTCAATCATTTTCTGCCTAATGCCTTAGGAATAAAACCAATTATTGAATATCTGGTTACCCACCCCGATGCTTTGGAAACATCAATGATTACCTTTACCCTTATTGAGGCTGTTGTAGGCCTGTTCATTATTTTAGGTTTATTTACAAGATTAATGAGCCTCGGAATTTTCGGTCTTGCTATGGGAATTCTTCTCGGTTCGGGCTGGATCGGAACGACGTGTCTGGATGAATGGCAGATCGGCGTTTTAGGAATCGCGGGCGGGTTTGTTTTATTCCTTACCGGAAGCGGTCCTTTCTCACTGGATCATTATTTCATAAAAAAAAATAAGGCCTTCACTCACAAAAAATGGTTTCTGTGGCTGGGTTCCGGTGTGCTTCCTTTATCGAAACCGAAAACGCTTGTGCTGGCGGGATCTGCTTTTATTTTCGGGCTTACGCTGTATACCAACCAATATTTCCATGGCGGGGTCTGGGGAACGCTTCATAATAAATCGGTAAAACCTAAGATTGAAATTTCCAACGTTTCAGTGACTGCTTCGGATCTGACATTTGAAGTGTACAGGACGCAGGGCGTGGATGTGTACGGTTCTTTTCTGATCGGAATTCAGTTTCTGGATAAAAACGGAACTGTTTTAAAGGCATTAGACCTCAAGGATCTTGCAAAGTTTCCTAAAGAAAATATTAAAAATCATTATGTAGCGAAAGTAAAACCGGGGAAACACAGTTTGATTATTCCACTGGGTTCAAAGGCTGATCTGACGGTGAGTCTCCATGATATTCAAGTGAAAAAAGAAGAGATTCATACGGTAAAGCTGATCGATATCAGTGGGATTGAATGGACTGCGGGCGTAAAGTAAGAAACTTAAAATTGAAACATTAAGATTCTTTAAGTGATTAAGAATATTAAGTTTAAATGCTTCGTGAACTTCGTTCGTAAACATTCTGTTTATGCTCAGCATGACAGCGCATAAAACCAGTTAGTATTAGAAATGTTATGCTGAGCGGAGTCGAAGCATCTTCTTTCCATAAAAATTATACAAAAAAAAACCTCCGGAAATTCCGGAGGTTTTCTATTTCAACTGATTTAGTGCATGGCTTCACTCAAATCTATTTTTTCTTTGCTCTTTCGCTCTTTTACTAGTAAGATAAACGGAATACAAATTAAGAAGGCAATTCCTAAATAAAGGAAAACATCCATGTATGACAGTACTGTTGCCTGTTTGGTGACCGTCATATCCATCATTTTATAAGCTGCGTTCATGGCACCATCAGGAGTCATTCCTTTCGCCATAAAGCTTGCTTTTAATCCATTCAATCTCTGCTGGACATCAAAATCATTGGAGTCTAAATGTGAAATCAGATTCACCCTGTACTTCTGGCTGGCATTGGCTATAAATGTTGTGATCGCTGCGATCCCGAAAGATCCGCCCAACTGTCTCATCATCCCTGTAAATGCTGCTCCCTGACCAATTTCCTGACCTTTCAGTGTACTCAATGATAATGAGGTGATCGGAATAAACAATAATCCTAATCCAGCTCCTCTCACCATCAACATCCAGAAGAATGCTTCTTTACCAGTGTCCGGAGTTAAAATTTTATACCCCCAGAAACTGTAAACGAAGAAGGTAAATAATCCTAAAGATACTAAGATCTGCTGTTTTACCCCTTTTGAAAGTAACTTTCCAATAATAGGCATCATGAAGGCGGTTGTTAATGCCGCAGGAATCATTAATGCTCCTGATTCTAAGGCCGTCCACCCTAAAATACTCTGGGTATACAACGGAACGATAAACGTAGAACCATATAAACCAAATCCTAATACAAAGGACATGGCGGTTCCAATCCTTAAATTACTGTTTTTTAAAACTCTCAGCTCTACAATCGGGTACTTGAAAGTAAGTTCTCTCCAGAGGAATAATATAAATCCTAAAACTGCTGATACTGTAAATAAGACAATCCATCCACTCGCAAACCAGTCTTCCTCATGTCCTCTTTCTAAGATATACTGTAATGAACCTACTGTAACGGCCAATAAAGCGATTCCTAACCAGTCTACATCCGAAGCTTTACGTTTTTCAGCGTATTTCGGGCTCTTTATAAACTGTAATGTCATTAAAGTGGCCGCAATCCCGATAGGAATGTTGATATAGAAAATATAAGGCCAGCTAAAGTTATCTACAATATATCCTCCTAATGGCGGACCCAATGTAGGACCAATAATGACTCCCAAACCATAAATAGCCTGAGCCATACTTCTTTTTTCAACAGGATATGATTCCGTAATGATGGTCTGTGATGTTACCAGTAAGGCTCCACCTCCAATCCCCTGACAGAGTCTGAAAAATACCAGTTCCCAGATATTATCTGCATTACCGCATAAAAAAGAGAATACGGTAAAAATGATAATAGAAGCTGCAAAGTAATTTCGTCGTCCGAACTGTTGGGAAAGCCAGCTTGTCATGGGTACGATAATCACGTTACCAATGGCATAAGCTGTAATTACCCAGCCCACTTCGGAAAGGGTAGATCCCAGGTTACCCTTCATCTCGTTCAGGGCAACGTTCACAATCGTGGAATCCACAATTTCCAGCAAAGCACAAAGAATAGCTGTGATCGTAATGATCACTCTTCGGGCTCCGTATTCTACTAATGAATCTTGCATAGTTTTTTACGATGTAAAAAGGTGAATTGTCAATGGTTAATCAACTTCATTTGTCAATTTTCAATCTCATGTTATCCTCAGCAATTGACTTGCATCAGCAAAATTGACAATTCACTTATTTCACAGTTTTAATATTATTTAAGCGAAACTTCTGCTTTCACGTTCATTCCCGTTCTTAGCTTCTTAGCGATATTCGGGTCCAGTTTTACGAAGTCTATCTTTACAGGAAGTCTTTGTACTACTTTCACGAAGTTACCACTCGCGTTATCCGGAGGAAGAATAGAGAACGTAGAACCTGTAGCCGGAGAGAATGAACTTACCACTCCGTCAAATTCTGTATCCGGGAAAGCATCGATCTCGATTTTCACTTTCTGACCTTCTACCATTTTATCAACCTGAGTTTCTTTAAAGTTGGCTACTACCCATTTCTGGTCGTTTTTCACTAAGCTGAATAACTGAGATCCCGCCTGTAAATACTGTCCTGCCTGGATAGGAACTTTTCCTACAAATCCGTCTTCCGAAGCAAGGATAATGGTGTAAGAAAGATTCAGTCTTGCATTTTCCACATCTACTTCTCTCTGCTTAGCCACGGAACCTGCCACGCTAATCTGCTGAGAACTTGCAGCAGTCTGGGAAGACGCTACATTCGTTTGCTGAGCGATCTGATTTCTCTGATCTACCAAAACCTGCAATTGTCTGTCTGCAGATTGTTTTGCTGCCAAAGCCTGCTCATATTGCTGCTCAGTAATAGAGTGGTCTTTTACCAGAACGGAATATCTTTTCAGATCCTGATTGGTTTTCCAAACGTTGACCTTCGCTGCTTCTATCTGAGCATTGGCCGTTGTTACAGCTGCTTCTGAAGTATTGATACTTTTAGACGTTGCTGTAGTAGTAGCCTGTGCGTTTGAAATATTGCTTTTTGCAGTCGTTAATGCTGCTTCAGCCTGTACCAAAGCCATTTTCTGGTCTCTGTTGTCCAGGATCACCAAAGTATCTCCTTTCTTTACAAACTGATTATCTTTTACTTTTACCTGCGTCACATAGCCTGAAACTTTAGAAATGACAGGGCTCATGTTGGAAGCAATCTGTGCATCATCCGTTTCTTCGTGAAGCTGTCCGTAAGAATATGTTCTGTACCCGTAAATTCCTCCTACCACAACGACAACCGCTAAAATAATCGGGAAAACTAAACTTTTTTTCTTTTTAGGTTCAATTACTGGTGTATTATTATTTTCCATTTTTGGTCTTAATCTTTATTTAAATGTTAAAGTTCCTGTAGTTTGTAATAGTTTTCTGTAAGCCAGTGCTGCATCTGCTTTTGCATTGATAACTCCTACATTTGATGCAATCTGAGCGGCGTCGGCATCCAAAAGTTCGGTCATGGTTGCCAAACCGTTGTCATATTTATTTTTTGTGATTCTGTAGTTTTCATTAGCTTGTTCAGCAGCTTTTTCATAGACTGATATTCTCTTTTTGGAGTAATCTGTATTCTGATATTCTCTGTTTACATCAAGCTTAATATTATCATTCAATAATTCATCCGTTGCTGCTAACTGCTTTTCTCTTGCCTGAGACTGTCTTAATGAAGAATTTTCTTTCCAGATATTGGACAAATTATAAGAAATTCCTATTCCCACATTCACTGCATTGTAAACAGTAAGAACTTTCGGAACGTCTGCCGCTACATATCCTCCGGTAAATGCTACTGAAGGAAGGTTTTCAGCTTTTGCCGATTTTGAACCAAGCTCGGCCGCTTTTCTCTGCTGAGCCAAAGCCTGTAAGTCTTTACGGTTTTCTCTGGCTTCATTGACGTAATAATCAACAGCTTTTACTTCGGAACCTTCATCGATATAATTCTGATCCACTTCAATTTCTGTAGTTTCAGAAATACCTAACAAAAGATCCATATTGATATTGGCAATATTGTAGTTGTTTTTGGCTTCCAATAATTGCAATTCGATATTTGAAGTCTGAAGGTTTGCTTTTAAACGGTCGTTTCTTGCGATCACTCCGTTGTTTTCAAGTTTAAGAAAAGTCTCATCTCTCTTTTGAGAAGCGGTAAGGTTTTCCTCTAAAACTTTGATGGACTGATTAGCTTTAAATAAATTATTGTAAGCCTGAGCAACGTTGTAAGCAATCGCTATTTTATCATTCTCGGTGCTTAGTTTTGAAGCTTCCACAAGATATTTTGCAGACTGGATACCATATTTAATTCTTCCACCGCTGTAGATTGGAACACTTAAATTAACGGTTCCGTAAGCCACCTGATGTACATCCGGACTTGCTCCTGCTGCTCCTGAACCACCACCAATCTTTAGATCAATTGTGGGTTTGATGGGAAGATACATATAACTTCCTGACACTTTCAGTTCCGGAAGCTGTCTGTTTTTGGCTTCCAAAAGATCTGCCGTAGCTTCTTCGATCTTGGCGGCATCGATCTTAAGGTTTTTACTGTTCTGGATTCCCAGCTGCACGGCTTCGTCGAGAGTGAGCTGTTTTTTCTCCTGAGCATTAATGGCTGCAATTCCCATAAACAGGGATAATGCGAACACCGAGTTATTTATTCTCTTCATAACCTAAAAGGTCTTTTAGTAAATATTTTATATGTTTATTAAGTTCTGTGTAATATTTTTCATCAAATACTTCATCGTCGTCAGGATCGTTCAGGAACTCTTTGTACATTTCCTTGGCATTGGATGCATAAAATAAAGTTCCGCTTACCGTAGCATGAAGTAAATAGATGGGAGGATTTTTGGTGAAAATTCCTTTTTTAAGTCCGCTTTCAAGAACCTGCGAATACATGGAGATAAAGCCCATCTTAGTCTGCTTGAGAAATTCCACGATCTGCGGATTTTGTGTATAAAGCTGTTCCCGCTGCATAATTCTGTAAAAGCATTTTTGATGTCTTACTCTTCCGGAAAACTGATCCACCACTTTCTCTATCTTCTGCCAATCATTGATATCCGTTCTTTCCAGAATATCTTTGGCAAAGAACTGTCCTTCATTCATTCTGTACTCAACCAATTTCTCATACAGTTTTTCCTTGGATCCGAAATAATAGGAAATCATAGAGATATTTACATTCGCTGCCTTGGAAATTTCCCTGGTGGAAGTTCCTTCAAAACCTTTTTCAGCAAAAAGCTTCTCAGCAGCAAATAATATATTTTCTTCTTTTGAAACCATAGTAATTCTATTTTTCAGGGTGCAAATGTACACAAGATTTTTAAAAAATCAAACGATTGATTGGTTTTTTAATGATCTTTTAATATTAGCCAAGATAAATAACTGAGAATTAATATAGTTGGAGCTCATTTAATTTGGATAATTTGTGAAAATTATTTATATTCCTTTAATAATGAGCATAGTCTGGTATCTTATTTTATCCAAAAACAGACAGAGAACACAGATCCTTCAGTCCACTACAAAAAAAATCCGGCTGACATGCCGGATCTTCTGTTATGAAAACAGGATCTTTATTGGGTAACAATCATTTTTTTGGAATCAATTAATTTTCCGTCAGCCTGGAGATTGTAGATATACGTTCCGGGCGTGAGCGCACGGGCTGAGATACTGATCTGTTTCTCCCCTTTTTTTACGGGAATAGATTGGAGCTGTCTTCCACCCATATCAAAAACCACGATGGATACATTTTCTCCGGCAGCATTAAACCGGATTACAGTTTCCTGATTAAAGGGATTCGGAACGTTCTGTTCCAGTGAAAACGATGATGAAGCAGCAGGTTTATCTACTAGCGCTTTTCTTGTTTCAGAAACTCCGTTGATCTTCGCTTCCAATGCGGCCATTCTTTCTTTGAGATCTTTGATTTCGCTTTTCTGTTCTTTAAGCTCATTCAGCAGCAGAGGAATAAATTCAATATAATTAAGGGCATAGTTTCCTTTTTCATCAATAGATACAAGGTTCGGGAACTCTTTTTCCACTTCCTGAGCGATGAAGCCGTAATGTAATTTTTGAGAATCATTTCTTTTTTCCCCTTCTTTCTTCTCTTTGAACGTATAGGAGTAAGATTTGATATTGAGTAAATTCGGAGAAAGATCTTTTAAGGGTTGGATATTATCTTTTAGTCTTCTGTCTGAGGTTGTGATGAAAGAAGAAGCCTTTACATTAAACATGACATCTAAACCACCAACCACCCAAAGCTCATTATTTCCTTTGGACATTAAATCAACACCACCAAAAGAATCGCCGGTATAAGCATTAACAAAGTCCAATTTTGAAACATGTCTGATAGAGTTTATTACAGTTCCGTTATTAAAATATGGGTTGGAATAAAGCTCAATGACTGAGGATTTTAAATTCCCCAGATTGTCGTTGTACACCATCCTGTTCTCATTGGTTGTATTCGACAAGGATCTAAGCCCAAAAACTCCATCCTTGCTTAGCCAGTTGATTAAAACCGATGGCGGATTCAGCAGACTAAAGTTTTGGTTATACACTTCAATAATATTCGTCACGTTAGGAATGGTTCTGGTATATCCATGATTTATCTTCAAAGCCGAAACGGCAGGGCCACTGTTTATATCCAGTTTAGCAACAGGTGCTGTATTACCTATTCCTACATTTCCCATAGTCGTAGTTCCCGTCCAAACACTTTGAGCAGAAATGGAGAAGAAAGCTCCGGATAATAAAAATACACATAAAGAAGTCTTGATTGGTCTCATAATATATTGGTTTAAGGTTGGGTAAAAAACACATCTGTTTTTTTCTTTCATAAATATACTTCGACCTTAAAGCTCTGCCGACCACCAATAAGCAAGTGTATACATTTCACCAGTAAATGAAACAATATGAAGATAAGTGTAAAAAAACACAAATATAAAAGCCCGAAACAGATCGGGCTTTATGAATATTTTTGCTATTAAGGTTCAAATAAAACCTTGTGCTTTTATTTTCTAAGAATTTTTATGAATGTAGCGTGATAATTTAATCCCAAGATCCGTCCAGACAATTTTAGGATTTCCATTTCTTGTCAGATGAAGATCCGCGGTACTGATTTCTTCTAAAATACTTTCAATATTGGCTCCACTTATAAATTTCGAGAATCCGGCCCAGTTGAAGCCGTCTGCATCTATCTTTTTATACACCAGGTTCTCAGACTGGTAGTTCTGAAGAAGGGCAAGTCTGAAGATTTCGGAACAGTAGTTCAGGAAGTTTTTCTGCTTTTCTCGGTTCCATCCTGCAATTTCTCTGGCCCAGAAGATGATACTTTTAAGGAACTGAGGTTTCTTTTTTACCATAAATGCATCACGCACCCACTGGATAAAAAGCTTTTCAAATTCGTCGCTTTTATGTCCGGAGTTTAAAATTTTCAGAGCATCATTAAGATCTCCCTGTGCTTCGTGAACAATCTCTCTTATTTTTTCAGCAGAAACTGAGGCATTCTTTTTAAGGTAATTTTCCAGGTCTTCATCATTGAGTCTCGGAACTTCTACAATCTGTGTTCTGGAAAGAATGGTCGGAAGAATGTCGTTGGCTGTTTCGGCGGTCAAAAGAATAAGCGTCTTTGCAGGCGGTTCTTCTAAAAACTTTAGAAATTTATTCGCTGCCGCAACATTCATTTTATCAGCTCTCCAGACGATCAGAATTTTGGTTCCGCCCTCAAAACTTTTCAGGGCAAACTTCTGGTTCTGGTCATCTATTTCATCAGCAGAAATAAAAAGCTGTTTATTTTCAGATTCAAGAAAAGCCGTCCAATCGTCATAGCTCGCATACGGAGAAGCCATGATCATTTCTCTGAAGTCTTCGAATTTATTTTTGCTTAACGAATTTTTGTTATCGGTAAAAACGGGGAAACAAAAATGCAGATCCAGATGGTTCAAATGTTCCACTTTTGAGGCTGCGTGCTCGTTTTCTCTGCTAAAAACCTCCTTAGCATAGGCTAAAACCATAGGGAAAGTCCCATATCCTTCTTTTCCTAAAAAAAGCTGTGCATGGCTTACTCTGTTTTCGGTGATACTTTCCTGAAGAAGTTTTTTCAGATTTTCCTGTCCGGCGATGTTCTCCCAATTCATGTTCCAAAGATAAAAAATCTTATCTCAACTGAGAAGATTAAGTATATTTAATATAGCAGAAAGGTTTTACAGGTTGGAGAGTTTGAGGGTTTGAGAGTATATGGGTGTGAAACCGGTTGGTGATAATTAAGCTAACGAGTTATTGTCTGATGTCTTGTGTCTGATATCTGACATCTGACATCTAAAATCTTGATTCTTGGCTCTTGGTTCACTTTCCCAATAGGAAACATCAATCATTCAATTAGACGAAATCAGATTTTAAATCGTACACAATATAATTTTTAGCAATACATTTGATTGGTCAATTTTTAATTAACTTACTGATATCATTTCAGTACACATCTCAATCATTAAATAATAATAAAATGAATAAAGAATCGGAACAAAAAATAAGAGACGTATTCCAGCAACAGAAGGCGTTTTTCAAAACCCATCAGACTAAAGATATTGAATTCAGAAAAGCACAGCTACGAAAATTCCGTGAAGTGTTTTCAGCTCATACCGATGCTCTTTGTGAGGCTTTGGATATTGATTTAGGGAAAAGCAGAAAGGAAGCCGAATATGTGGAAATTCAAATTGTCATGAGTGAACTCGACTATTTGCTGGAAAATATAGACGAATGGGCAAAACCCACTCCGGTAGAATCCAAACCGCATCCATCCGGTGCGGAAGTGGTGAGCAAAATAATATATGAACCTTATGGCGTGAATTATATCATAGGCCCTTTCAATTATCCGGTTCAACTGACATTCAGTCCACTTACCGGCGCATTGATTGCAGGGAATACAGCCATCATTAAACCATCTGAAAATACGCCTCACGTAGCTAAAGTTCTGGAAGATATTGTTAAAGCATCCTTTGACGAATCGTATGTTGCGGTAGTTCAGGGGGCCATTGAGGAGAATACTTTATTGCTCAGCCTTCCTTTTGATTATATTTTCTTTACTGGAAGTCCAAATGTTGGAAAAATCGTTATGAAAGCTGCTGCTGAACAACTTATTCCATTAACGCTGGAACTGGGAGGAAAATCACCTACGATTGTTCATCATGATGCAGATCTGGATAAGGCGGTTGCTAGAATTTCCTACGGAAAATGGATCAATTGCGGACAAACTTGCGTTGCTCCGGATTATATTTACATTCATGAGTCTGTCAAGGATCTCTTTGTTGAAAAATTTAAAGCCTATTTAAATGCCACTTATAAGGATGGGTCATTAGGGAAAATAGGAAAAATTGTCAACCAGAATCAGATTAAACATCTTGCAGGTTATCTGGAAGCTGCTCCTGAAAAGGTAATCTATGGTGGAAACTACGACCTTGAAACCCGTCATTTTGAAGCCACTCTTATGGATCAGGTGACTTGGAATGATCAGGTGATGCAACAAGAGATTTTCGGTCCTATCCTACCGATACTGACATATACCGATATTGATGCAGCTCTGGAAGAAATAAACAGCAGACCTAAACCATTAGCTCTATATGTTTTCTCGGAAAATCAGGAATTTGCAGACGATGTACTGAACCGTACAACAAGTGGTGATGCAGAAATCAACAGTACCATCATTCATGTGGGATCTCATTATTTACCATTTGGAGGTGTCGGAACTTCCGGAATGGGAAAATACCACGGAAAGTTCAGTTTTGAAAATTTCAGTCACAGCAGATCTGTACTTCAGGTAAAATAATTTACCTATTTAAGACTTAAAAAGGACCATTCACCGCATATGAATGGTCTTTTCCTTATAATAGAATTGCTATTTTTATTCGTGAAAAATTGCATTTTTCTTTTAAAGATAGGCCCTTAACAAACTTTAACCACTTATAATTTTTACAATTCATTAATATTTAAGATATTTGCGCATTGTTTTAAAAATAAAGAATGAAAAAAATCTTTGCGGTATCATTCATATCAGTTGGATACTTCCTAAATGCACAGAGTATAAGTAACTCTCCGTATGCAACTTATGGAATTGGAGATGTAAAATATGATAATACTATTGAAACTGCCTCTATGGGTGGTATATCTACTGCTTATATCAGTGATTTCACGAGCAGCTTCAATTTCGCAAACCCTGCGAATAACTCTAATTTCGAGCTTACAAGTATCAGACTGGAAGCTACCAACGAAAACAATTACTTCAAAACTAATTACAACGATACGAAGTCTACCAAACATTCTACGTATCTTTCTAATATTGCAATAGCCTTTCCTTTGTCGCCAAAGGTAAAAATGGGGATTTCCTATCAGCCATACAGCTCTAAAAGCTATGATATTCTAAACTCCAAAAACTATAATACTACCGACCCCAACAACTCTGAGGGAGGATATTATACCAATCGTTTTAAAGGAAGTGGAACTCTAAACACTGCACAGGCAGCCGTTTCTTATAAAATCGACCAGAATTTTGCTGTAGGTTTGAGAGCCAATTTATATTTTGGAAATCTTTACGACCTGAATGAGCTTAAATCTTATGATAAAAACGGTGTTGCAAATGCTGAATACATCAACGGTTACGAAACCAAAAACAGTATTAAAAACTTTAACTTCACCCTGGGTGGAAGCTACCAGAGTCTGAATACACGTACTGACAAAAAATTGACCATCGGGGCAACTGCTACCTTTGGAAATACCAGTAACATGACTACTGACTATACCAACAGTACCTACAGATATTCTGATGCTGCTGAAAGTGTTAAGGCTATGGAAACTGTTATAGAAAAGAAAACGACGAGTTCTAAAAACCTTCTTCCATTACAGGCATCCTTAGGGGTAGGTTACGGAAGCGAAAACCAATGGTTTGTTTCAGGACAGCTTGACTATAAAAAAGGAGAAGATATTTCTTATTTCGGAAAGACTTTTGACTTCCAGGATACGTACAGAATCTCTGCCGGAGGATGGTACCTGCCGAATTACAACAACTTCAGAAATTATTTCTCAAGAGTGATCTACAGATATGGAGCGTTTTATGAAAGAGGAAACCTTAAGATAGATGGCAACAGCATCAATAAATTTGGAATCTCTGCCGGGGTAATGCTTCCATTCAAAACAAGCAGTATCACCAGAATGAGTGGTCTTGAAGTAGGTGTAGAACTAGGAAAAAGAGGAACTCTTAAAAACGACCTGATCAATCAGAATTATATCAACCTGAGAATCGGTTTCAATTTTGCTGACAGATGGTTCAGAAAGACTCTTTACAACTAAAATGAATTTTTCAATAAAAATATCATATAAAAATATAGCATGCCTTTTTAGTTGTGCTATATTTTTTATACTGACATCCTGCGAGGAGGACCTTACCAAGGCCAACGGAAGTAAAAGCAAGAACTTCCCTTCACAGATCATCAATAATGCCAATATTATCCAGAGGGATTCCGGGTTTATCTCATTAAAGGCCAAAGCTCCGATCATTGAAAAATATGAATTGATCGACAGTCCTTATGTAGTGGCCAGAAAAGGAATCAACATCGAGTTTTTCGATAAAAAGAAACCTAAAGTCCCAGGTAAAATTACAGCCAAATACGCCCGTATTTTTGAATATAAAAAATTCTACGAAGCAAAAGGTGATGTAAGGATCACGACCAATGAAGGACAGCGTTTTGCCATGCAAAGCATTTATTGGGATCAAAGAAAGAACAGAATCTACACCAAAGACACGGTATACGTTACCATGGAAGACGGCTCTACCCTTGTAGGCGCCAATGGAATGACCGCTAAAGATGATTTCTCGGAATATACTTTCTTCAATAATTCCGGAGACTTCAGTACAAAAAGACTAGAAGAAAAAAAAACACCACAGTAATATGAGGTTTCAGGCTATTGGGCTGATGTCCGGAACCAGTCTGGACGGTCTGGATATATGTTTTGCCGCTTTTGAGAAACAGAACGACTGGAATTTTCAGATCCTTAAAGCAGAAACCCTTCCCTATCCTGAAAACTGGGAAGAAAAGCTCAGAAACTCCATTCATTTATCTCCAGAAGAATTACTGGAACTTCATGCTGAATACGGCTTTTATCTTGGTGAAAAGGTCAGAGAATTCATTGACAACAATCAACTTGAACATATTGATCTGATTGCTTCCCATGGGCATACGGTTTTTCATCAGCCCCAAAGAAAGTTTACGCTACAGATCGGAGACGGAAGAGCCATAAAAGTACAGACAGGTTCTCCTGTTATTTATGATTTCAGAAGTCAGGATGTTTTGATGGGAGGAAACGGGGCGCCTTTAGTCCCTATCGGAGATGAATTGCTCTTTTCTGAATATGATGCATGCCTCAACTTAGGTGGGTTTTCCAATATCTCCTTAAAACAGGATGGTAAAAGAATAGCATTTGATATTGCCCCGGTTAATATTGTACTGAACAGGCTTGCGCAGAAATTCAATAAAAATTTTGACGAAAATGGTGACCTGGCGAGAAAAGGTGCGATTGATCAAGATCTTTTAACAAAGCTTAATTCTATTGAGTTCTACAGCCGGTCACATCCCAAATCATTAGGCATTGAATGGTGCTGTGAACATATTTTCCCGTTATTGGAGAACATTGAAACAGTAAATGCTATGGCGACTTTTACTGAACATGTCGCTCATCAGATTTCAGAGGTCATTAATAAAAACAATTTACAAAACATCCTCTTCACTGGAGGAGGCACTTACAATACTTTCCTGATTGAAAAAATCAGAGAAAAAACAGAATCTGCAATCATTATTCCGGAAAAGGAGATCATTGATTTTAAAGAAGCACTGATCTTCGCCTTTATGGGTGTTCTAAGGTTTAATAATGAAATCAATGTACTGGCTTCTGCCACCGGAAGCACAGCAGATCATAGCTCGGGGTTAATTTGTTGATTTTAAATCAGACATCAGATTTCAGACATGAGATTTCAGACATGAGACATCAGACATTAGACAATAACTCGTTAGCTTAATTATCACCAACCGGTTTCACACCCATATACTCTCAAACCCTCAAACTCTCCAACCCAAAACTCTCCGACTCTCCAACCCGTATCTCGCATCACGTACCCCGAAACTCTCAAACTCTCAAACTCTCAAACCCACATCCCATACAGCAATAAAAAAGTCCTGAAAATTCAGGACTCCTATTTATTTGTAAACTTCGATCTTATCGGTGAGTGTATTGATAAAGTTTTGAAGTGGCTTTTCTACCATCATTTTGATAAAAGGATTAAACTTTCCTTCAAAAAGCATCTGAACTTCAGTCTGAGTATCATTAACAGGGTTTAAAGCGGCCGTTAATGTAAAATCCAGACTTGAGCTTGCTGACTTCAAAACAGCTTTCTGCTCCGTCACTTCATCTATTTTCAAAGCAATTTCAGGCATTCCCTGAAGACCGAATTTGAATCCGTTGTCTCTTGTTTCGAATTTCTGAAGACCGTCCGGCATAAAATCTTTATAGTTTTCAGGCGATTTCAATATTTCAGACAATTCTTTAGATGATTTATTGACAATAATCTTTCGTCCTTCTAAATTCATTTTTTATTTTTGTATTTAAATTCTTAATTCTTACAAATATATGTATAAAGTTTTTGTGAACGAAAAAAAATTATTGGTGTCTAAGCATCCCGAGCATCTTGAAAAAGAACTTAGGTACGAAAGTTTCACAACTTTAGAGATGGCATTGGATATTTTGGAAAACACTTCTGTAAAAGAACTGAATGTTTTCGGTGAGAATATTGAAGAGATCTGGAAGGAGTTTGAAAAACTTTTCAGAATCATAGAAGCTGCGGGAGGCCTTGTGAGCAATCCTCAGGGAGAGCTTCTTTTTATCAAACGTTTAGGCAAATGGGATCTGCCGAAAGGTAAGATGGAAAAAGGGGAATCCCGCGAGGAATCTGCCATAAGAGAGATTGAGGAGGAAACCGGTCTCAAAGACGTTGAGCTTGTAAAATTCATCAATACGACTTATCATATTTATATCGAAAGAAACGGCGAAAAGATCCTTAAATGCACGCATTGGTTTGAAATGAACTTCAATGGTGAAGATACCTCGAAACCGCAAATCGAGGAGGGCATCACTGAAGTAGCCTGGAAAAACACCGCCCAGATTGAGGATGAAGTTTTCCCAAGCACTTTCCAGAATATCAAACTTATTGTAAACGATTTCTGGAATCTGAAGCTTAAATAAAGTCTATCGATTTTTCAAGAGCAATTCCTCTTGACCCTTTTAACAGGATATTTTCAGACTGGATTTTATTCTGCTGAAGATATTCTATCAGTTCTGCAGTATTGTCAAAAGACAATGCTGAAGGATTGACGGTTTTAAAATGTTTTCCTACAGTAATAATCTGGTCAAAATTCAATTCAAGAGCAAGATCTAAGATGTTCTGATGTTCTTTCTCGCTCTCTGTACCCAATTCAAGCATATCTCCTATAATAATGGTCTTGCTGCCTTCGAACGTAACAAAGTTATGCAGAGAAGCCGCCATCGAGCTTGGATTGGCATTGTAGGTATCGAGTACTAATGTTCTCCCCTCTTTTTTCACCACCTGCGAACGCATATTGGTTGGCGTATAGTTTTCAACGGCATGTTTTATTTTTTCGAAGCTAATGCCAAAATGAAGACCAAGGCTGGCTGCCGCACACAGATTGGTAAAATTATATTCTCCGGTCAGTTTTGACACTGCTTTTACTCCCTTAAATTCAAGGCCTACAAAATGCTCTTCTGAGAACAGTCCGAACTGATAATCTGAATTCTCTTTTCCAAAGGTAATTTTTGGACTATATTTTTGAGTTTTCTCTGCCTGAACTGGATCATTCTCATTGACGACAATAGTTCTGTTATTGCTTTTTAGATAATCATACAATTCAGATTTACCTTTTATCACGCCTTCAAATCCTCCGAAGCCTTCCAGATGGGCTTTCCCAAAATTGGTAATATATCCGAAATCAGGCTGGGAAATGGTACAGAGAAGTTCTATTTCCTTCTGATGATTGGCGCCCATTTCGATAACCGCCATTTCATGTTCCGGTTTAATGGAAAGAATCGTGAGTGGAACTCCGATGTGATTATTTAAATTTCCGTAGGTATATTGTACATTGAATTTCTCCGAAAGTACTGCATGGACGATCTCTTTGGTAGTGGTCTTTCCATTGCTGCCGGTCAGTCCAATGATTGGAATATTAAGCTTATTTCTGTGGTAAACGGCAAGCTGCTGCAGAAATTCAAGGGTAGACGGAACATAGAAAATGTTTCGGTCTTTATTTTCAAATTCCGGCTGCTCTACGATCGAGGCCAGAGCACCATCGTCAGCGGCTTTTTCTGCTAGGGTTGCAGCATTGAAATTATCACCTGAAAAGGCAAAGAAAATATCATTCTTCCCGACTTTTCTGCTGTCGATCGTTACTTTATCTGACTTTAAAAATAAAGGATAAAACTGTTCTATATTCATAGTTCAAAAATAAAAAAACCTTCCGGAAATCCGGAAGGTTTTTTATAAGTATTTTGATAATATTATCTTCTAGTTCTGCTCTTGTCGCTAGCTCTAGCATCCTGTGCAACACGGAAGCCAATCCATCCGTAAGCTTTGCCCTGGTTTTTGTATCTTCTTTGTCCCGGATCCAGCCAATATGCTGTATCCTGCCAAGAACCACCTTTTACAACTCTTACGTCGTTCGACATAGCTGAAGTTCTGTCTTTAGTATCTTTCATCATTTTCACTCTGCCTCCTGCATCTACTACAAATCTCTTTTGAGGAGAGTTGTACATATCATAAGCAGCGGCTGAGTCTGAAGCTCTGTAGTATTCTAAAGAAGACTGTCTGTCTCCATCTCTGTAGTTTCTGTAGTCAGCGATAGTTTCTCTTTCAAACTGTCCTGGAAGCCCTCTGTACACTAATCTTCCGTCGGCTAACGTATCATACTTGATAGTTCCTTCGTCGATCATTTTGTAAGTTCCGTCACCGTTTCTTACAACAGCCTGAGGCATGTTCCCTCTGTAGTAATTGAAATCACTGAAATCTTCATCGATGATAGGTCTGTAAACATCAGCCGTCCATTCAGAAACGTTTCCGTACATACCGTAGATTCCAAGATCGTTAGATGGGTATTGTCTTACATCTGCAGTTTGAGCAGATCCGTCGTTTTTCCATCCTGCAATACCTGAATAGTCACCTGTACCCATTTTGAAGTTTTCAAGGAACATTCCTTTGTCTCTTCCTTTGGTACCTCTTAATCTTTCGATCTCAGGTTTCTTACCTTTGTATTGGTTATATTCTCTGTTTTTAGCCATACCAAGAGCTGCATATTCCCATTCTACTTCGGTAGGAAGTCTGAACTTCTGAACCATTGAAGAGTTTGGAGCTCTGTTTGCAGAAAGAAGTCTCTGGTTGGTTGTTTTCATACCAGATTTTTGCTGCATTCTTTTCTCGTTGATATATCCCTGCATTTCCGGATCATTCGCTTTGAATTTATCCATGTTGAATGCTGTTCCTCCCTGGTTATTGGATTCGTTGATATACAAATCTTTAGCAATAACTCCGGCCTGCATCAAAGCTTTTTCATTTGCTCTGTCTGTAAGCCATTCACAATATCTGTTTGCCTGAGTCCAGGAAACTCCTACTACCGGGTAGTAATCGAATTCTGGCGAGCGCAGATATGTTTCATTATAATCGTTTCTAGCGAGTTTATTATCCCATAAAAGAGTATCTGGCAAAGCGCCGTTATAGATCTCCTTGAAGCTAGGATCACTAGGTGGAAATACGTACTTCAACCATGTAAGGTATTCGCGGTATTCGTAGTTAGTAATTTCTGTTTCTCCGATAAAGAATGAACTCACCTGCATTCTGCGCGGTGTGTTATTCCAATCATGCATAACATCATCTTTCACTAATCCCATTGTAAAAGTTCCACCTTCTACATATACCATTCCTGGCCACCCCTTCTGTTTTTGTTGCTTTCCTGCAAAAAACCAACCTTGTTTTTCGTTTGGTTTCCAACCCGTCTTGCTGACAAATTTTTTAGTACCGCCTCCTTTGCTGGTCCCGGATCCGCCACAGCTGGTTAATGCAAGTGTAGAACTTAATGCTATTAATGAAAACAACTTTAGTTTTTTCATAGTCGATATAAATATTTTCAAAGTACAAAGAAAAAATAAATTATTCAATAAATCAAGTAAACATTTGATTTTTTTGAAAAACGTTAACAAATTAATTTTATTGTATCACAATTTAATTCTAAAATTTTCATTTTATTTGTAATTCGGAAATTTCAATAACAGACATGAAACAAAAAATCACCTTTTTATTACTATTCTCTTTTGTATCAACACTTTGGGCCCAGAGAAAAGCCATAGAATGGGAAGGCTCAAAAATCCTGGATTTTGGTGACACAAAATTAAATCTTCCAAATTTCAAAAATGAAGGTTTTTCGTTCAGCCAAAATAACGTTTTTATCATCACCAAACAAAAAATAGGAGAAAAGCAACTGAAAGTTTCGGATCTCGCCTGGGAAAGTGTTTCGAATAAAGATCTCTATGATCTTGACAAAGGAAGACTGCCTGAATTTGAAGTGGCGGATGTTGCGTATTATACACTGGAGGGAGAAAGGTATGCGAGCATCAGCGTCTCTTTATTTAAAAATGTAAAAGGACGTGTCCTTAGACTTTCTTCATTTAACATTTCTGAAACTTCAGCTCCCAACAATAGATCAGGAAATGGAAACAAAGTGGGAACGACAAACAACCCTCTTTCGAGTGGCGGTTTTTATAAAATAAAAGTAGACAGATCCGGTATATTTAAAATTACAGCACAGTTTTTAAAAGATAACGGGATCAATCCTGCTTCTGTAAATCCGAAAAACTTCAGAATTTACGGAAATGGAGGGGTCATGCTTCCCGAACACAATCAGGATACAAAATACAGCGCGCTTCAGGAAAATGCAATCCAGGTTGTAGGAGAAGAAGATAATGTGTGGAATGACGGAGACTATGCATTGTTTTATGCTCAGGGTCCCAACGGATACAATCTGTACGATCATGCCAACGGAAGCGGTTATAAAAGAACCGATACCAGAACGGATACGAGTAACAACCTTAAAAATATTTACGAAGATTTTTCATACTACTTTATTAATTTCGATAAAGGTCCCGGTAAAAGAGTACAGCCTGTAGATGCCAATCTTCCGGCAGGAAATTTAATTACCAGATATGATAATTACCAGGTGGTCAATAACGACCAGAAAAACCTTTTAAAGGTAGGAAGAATCTGGGTGGAAGATGCGCCATTCACAACGGATAAAGCGGTCACCTTTACTACTGGATCACCTATTCAGGCTGGTGATGTCATCAGGTACAGAACTCAGGTTGTGGGCTACAGAGCACAGCAGAACAGCGTGCAATTTAAGATCAATAACCTGAACCCGACACCTCCGTTGGCTGTTCCTGCTAATACATCAACATACGTGTATGATTTTTACCAGCTGAAATACGACGGTACGATATCTAATCTGAACGGAAATCAGATCACCATTAATTATGCTCCCAATATTTCTACAAATCCTAACGGAGCTTTCTACTTCGATTACGCTGAAGTGCAGTACAAGGATAATCTAGCCTTCAATGGTTCTCAAATGAGCTTCAGGGATTTCTCTATCGCCAGCGGATCCAATACAAATTACGGATTTGGTGTTTCCAATGCAACCAACCTTGAACAGGTATGGGATGTGACTGACATTACCAATGCCAACAGAAGAATAAATAAAGCAGGTGCAGGAAGTTTTAATTTCGGTTATATTGCTGCTGACCCTAGCTTTAATAATGAGTTCGTCGCTTTCCGGGCTGATGCGGCTTTTAACCCTCAGTTTGTAGAAAGAATTGCCAATCAGAATCTTTCTGCTCTTCAGAATGTAGACTACCTGATTCTTACTGTTCCCGAGATGATGGGACAGGCACAGAGACTCGCCAGCTATCACCAGACGAAAAACAATTATACGGTAGAAATCGTAGATCCGACTAAAATTTACAATGAATTTGGAAGCGGAAGCAGGGATCTTACTGCCATCAGAGATTTTGTAACCAAACTCAACACCGGCGGAAGACTTAAATATGTATTTATTCTGGGAGACGCTTCATTTGATTATAAAAATAGAATATCCGGGAATTCCAATATTGTGACCAGCTACGAAAGTGAGCAGTCTGCAGACTTTGTAGGATCTTATGTAACGGATGACTATATTGTCATGACGCAACCTCAGACTACGGCTTTCATTGAAAACAACCTTCCGGATATTCCGGTGGGAAGAATCCCTGCAGCCAATGTGACGGAAGCAGGAGATATGATGAACAAAACCCTAGCCTATTATAATGCACTTCCGGGACAGTCTTCCCCTTTTGGCGAATGGCGTATGAAGCTGGATTTCGTAGTGGATGATGACCAGGATGGAGGAAGTCCTTTCCATAATGTGATGAATGCTACCCTTGCCAGTGTTTTTGAACAACCGGGACAACTGGAACTGAAAGAATACAACGTAAGAAAACTATACTTAGATGCCTTCCCTGCGCAAAGTACTGCCGGAGGACAGAGATATCCACAGGTGACTCAGGCTATTTCCAATGATATCGGAAACAGTCTTTATCTTTTCTATTTCGGACATGGAGGGATCAACGGATGGGCACAGGAAAGAGTACTGACCAGTACGGAGATCCAAAATTCCAACAACTTCTCCAATGTATACAGCAGATTTCCTTTTGTATCTACCATTACCTGTGAATTTACATTGTGGGATGAGCCGGGTACTTCTTCTGCAGGAGAACAATTCATTAAACTAAAACAGGGAGGCGCATCTGCGATGATCACATCCAGCCGTGCCATCGGGGTAGATTACGGACGTCTCTTTACAGATACCTATACAAAGAGTATTTTCAAACTGACCAATGATGATTTTGAAACGTTAGGATATGCTCATTTAATTGCTAAAAAACAAAAGGGAGCCAATATTGACCACCTGAAAGTAAATTTCCTTGGAGATCCGGCAATGAAGCTGAGCAGACCTCAAAGAAATCTTGTGATCGATGGTATTGAATCTCCGGTTCCGGGACTGATCAGAGGATTGGACTTTATTAAAGTAAAAGGACACATCAACAATCCTAACGGAACAGTGAATACTACTTTCAACGGAAGAGTTTCCATCCACATTTTTGATAAGAGATTAAATAAAAAGACACTGAATAACGACGGAACTCTAGTTCCTGCCACAATGGACTACACAGAAGAAGGAAGTGCTATCGTAAAAGCTTCCGGAATGGCTGTAAACGGAGTATTTACCGTAGAATTCTATGTTCCTAAGGATATCAACTACGCGGTAGGACAGGGAAGAATCCTTGGATATGCCGACAACAAAGGAACGGATGTATTTAACAATCAGCCAGTACAGGTGGGAGATATCAACCCGAACGGAATTAATGACAGCGAGCCTCCAAAAGTAAAACTGTATATGAACAATACAAACTTTGCGGACGGTGGAATCACTAATCAAAACCCAATGCTTTTGGCATGTGTTACAGATGATACCGGGATCAACTCTACAGGATCCGGTGTAGGTCATGATATTACCGTTTATCTGGACGGGCAGATTATCAATACCGTTGTTCTGAATGACTTCTTTGCTTCCGGTGAAGGAAACGGATGTCTGAGCCCAAGCCTTGCCGACTACCAGAAAGGAAATGTAACCTACCCTTTCAGAAACCTGGCAATAGGACAACATCAATTAACATTTAAAGTTTGGGACATAAACAATAATTCGACAAGTGCTACGTTAAACTTTGAGGTTAAGGATGAAGCTGATCAGCACCTTATCATTAACAGACCGCTCAACTGGCCGAATCCGTTTACCAATAAAACGTACGTGCAGTTTGAACATAACTGTGATGATATTTTGGATGTGAATGTTCAAATCTATACAATTACAGGAAAATTAGTAAGAACATTATCTCAGGCGGTAGTCGCAGAACCGTTCCTACAGGGCTTTAGAACGCCACGTCAGGCAATAGAATGGGACGGAAGAGACGATTTTGGGGCAACTGTTGCAAAAGGTACGTATATTTTTAAGATATTTGCAAAAAGTCAAAATCAAGAAAAATGCAAAGGAAGTGCTACAGCTGTAGAAAAAATGGTACTTTTGAAATAAATTAAATAATACATAGATAATAATATTTATAAAAAACTGATAATATATAAAAGACAACATATGAATTTAACTACTAAACTGCTTTTGGGATTTGGTTTAAGTGCTGGTTTTTTAGGCTATTCGCAAGATTTAAGTAAGATAAATCCAGTATTGACCGGAGCTCCTTTTCTAAGAATTGCACCAGATGCAAGATCTGGAGGTATGGGAGACCAAGGGGTGGTAACTTCACCGGATGCATTTTCACAATTCTGGAATGCGGCAAAATATCCTTTTAGCAGAACAAGTTCTTCCGTAGGTCTTAACTATACACCATACATGGGGAAACTTACCAATGATGTATTTTTACTATACGGTGCATTCCATAAATTTTTAGGACAGGAAGAAAGATCTACGATCTCTGCCAGTATTTATTATTTCAACATGGGTGAAGTAGACCTTACTCAATTAGTAGGTTCAGAGGTAACTTCTATGGGTACATCAAAGCCTAACGAATTCTCCATTGACGTTGCTTACGGTCTGAAACTTTCTGATTCATACTCCATGGCCGTTACCGGTAGATTTATTCGTTCAGATTTAGCCGGAGGTTTCAACACAGATACTACGCTTAAAGCTGCGAACTCTTTTGCAGTAGACGTTTCAGGATACTATACTTCTCCAAGATTTTCAAGTTTCGGAGGATATGACGGAAAAGTGAACGCAGGTTTTGCGGTTCAGAACTTAGGTCCGAAATTAGATTATACCGGAAATGAAGAATCCAGATCTTACCTGCCTACCATGGCAAGATTGGGACTTGGGTACGATATGTATTTGGATGACATGAACAAGATCGGTATTAGCGTTGAAGGTTCTAAGATTTTGGTTCCGGGATCTGAATATGTAGGTATAGATCCTAACACAAGACAGCCTAGATATGCAATTCCGAATGTAGGCCCTATCGCCGGTATCGGAAAATCTTTCAAAAACAAAAACTCTATCATGATGAGTGGTGCTTTGGAATATTCTTATGACAATGCATTTGCAATAAGAACAGGTTACTTCCACGAAAGCGAAGAGCAGGGAGCAAGACAGTTCGCTACAGCAGGTATCGGATTGAAATACCGTTCTTTCGGACTTGATATTTCTTATCTGATCAATATGTCAAAAATCAATACTGCTTTGGATAACACCATTCGTTTCGGTCTTACCTGGAACATCGGTGATGAAACATCTAACGTAGAGAATTAAGATATTTTATACCTCAAATCAAAAGCCTCATTTTTATGGGGCTTTTTTTTGTAAAAAAATAATGGGTGAATTGTCAATCAGCTGCGCTGTCAATTGGCTTCACCGTGAATTTTCTACTTTCCTTTAAAATTCATCATTTCCATTTCATAATCTCAATCTGATGTCTTGTATCTTGTGTCTGACATCTGACATCTGAAATCTGAAATCTTGATTCTATCATTCACCATTCACTTGCGAAGCAGAATTCACCATTTACAATAACCGTCAATCAGCTGCGTTGTCAATTTGTTTCACCGTGAATTTTCTACTTTCCTTTATAAATTCATCATTTCCATTTCATAATCTCAATCTGATGTCTTGTATCTGGTGTCTGACATCTGACATCTGAAATCTTGATTCTATCATTCACCATTCACTTGCGAAGCAAAATTCACCATTCACATCTATATTTAATCCCTCACTTCATGTTTCGTACCCCGTAATCCCACTCCCCAAATTGACAATTGACAAATGATTACAGAAATATAATATATAAGTTTGCAAAAGTCTCATTTTTATAAGGCTTTTCTTGTTTTCAATAATTAATTTTGTAGTATGAACTATTCAGCAGAACTCAAAAAATTCGTTACCAGCCAATATGTATATTCTGCCATCAGAATTACGCTGGCAACTGTTCTGCCCTGTTTAGTCCTCGCCCACTTCGGGATTCTCAAAGAATACTTCCTCTTCCCTCTTGGAACCAGCTTTGTAGCGCTTTGTGATCAGCCCGGACCTTTTATCAGAAGAAGAAATGCATTGACATTTGCTATTTTTTGTTTTGTCTTTGTGGCGCTTATTGCCAGTATGGTCATGAATTTTAAAGTGCTGGTCATCCTGGAGATTATTGTATTCGGGATGTTTTTCTCGCTTATCGGAGTCTACGGACAAAGGCTTGCTGCTGTGGGATCATTATCACTGGTTGTGCTGGCGATCTTTATCGACGGACATCTTACGGGAAGCAATATTTTCAAAAGTCTCCTGATCTTCGCGTGCGGCTGTATCTGGTTTTTATTGATTTTCCTTGTAGTTACAACCATTCAACCTTATAAACTGGCGGGACAGATGATCGGGGAAAATTATCTCCAGCTTGCAGAATTTCTGAAGATTAAAGCCAATTATTATCAGAAAAATCCGGACTTCGATAGACTGACCATTCAGGTTATCGCGAAGCAGGTCGGAATCAAAAACCTTCAGGAAGAAACCAGAGAAACCGTTTTCAAGACCAGAACCATCGTCAACGAATCTACGACCACCAGCCGACTGCTGATGCTGATGTTCCTTAATTCTATGGACCTTCATGAAAAACTGATGACCTCCGAAAGCGATTATCAAAAACTGCAGCAGAGTTTTGAAGACAGCATGATTCTCGTGAACATCCATGATTATTTAAACCTTCTTGCTGAAGAAATCACCAATATCGGGATTGCACTTCAAAGCGGAACAAGGGCAAAACCTATGTTTGATCTGGAACTGGAACTGAAAAATCTTAATTACCATTATTTCGAACTCCGCAATAAGCAGATGACTCCCGGCAATCTGGAGAATTTCATGATTCTCCGCCAGATTCTGATGCGCATCAACGAGATCACCAAAGAAATCAACGAGATCTATAAAGTATTTTCCCAGGATGTAAAACTGGCAAAAAGTCTTTCCACAGGTCTGGATTTAAAAAAATTCATGCCTAATGAGGAGAAACTCAATTTTAAGGTTTTAAGGAATAATATTTCACTTTCCTCTTCCCATTTCAGACATGCGATAAGAATTACCACAGCCCTGCTGGTGGGATATATCTTCTCTATGTTTGACCTTTTGGGGCTGGGACACACCTATTGGATCCTGATCACGGTTGTCGCGATATTAAAACCCGCCTACTCCATTACAAAAAAGAGAAATCTTCTCCGTTTATACGGAACTATTGCGGGCGCAGTCATAGCCTATACAATCCTTCATTTTATTCATATCAATGGAATTCTGTTTACTATCTTACTATTAAGTATGATTATGTGTTTCAGTTTTCTGAAGGGCCGTTATTTTTGGGCGGTTCTGTTTATGACGATCTATATATTTTTGAGTTTTAATTTTTTAAATCCCGGAAATGTAAACGTGATATTCAAAGACAGAATCATTGATACCTTCATCGCCGGAGTCATTGCTTTTGCCGTATCTTATATTGTCCTGCCGGTATGGGAACATACTCAAAACCTTGATCTGATGAAAAAGTCTGCGGCAGACAACCTGATTTATTTCGAAAGTGTTATTTCAAAATTTCTGGAAGGAGCATTTGACATTGAGGATTATAAAGTGAAGAGAAAAAACGCAATCATCTCTCTCGCCAACCTTTCCGATAATTTCCAGAGAATGATCTCTGAACCGAAAAACCAACAGAAGAAACTGGAAGTCGTGCATCAGTTTGTGGCCACATCCCATCTGATCACAGCGTACACTGCCTCGCTTTCCCAATATTCTAAAAACGACGAAAAGTATCCTGAAATAGATGCCGAAAGCTGGAGCAGAAAGATAGAAGCAGAAATGCAGCAGACCTCCGTTTTATTACACGGAAACGAAATCAATGAAGCCTTAAGAATGGAAAGCCGTCTGGAACCGGAAGATTCCTCCATTGAAGATATGCTTTCGAAAAGAAAAACAGAAATCGAGGAAAACGACCTCATCGACCGCAGAGATCCTGATAAAATTTCACATTTAACAGAGCTTAAGAATATTCATGATATCCTGGAGCTGATCTATGATGTGGCTAAAGAACAAAAAAAAGTGATCGAAAAATACAGAAGCGAAGCAGATCCTATTCCTCCACAATCGTAAAACAGTAGTCGTCAAAAAATTCAACTCTCGCTTTGAACTCGTCTGAAAACTGTTCATCATATACCCTGCAGCTTATTTTATAAAGATGTTTAAGCTCAAACGGCTTCACTTCATAATTCTTTTTCAGGGACCAGTATTTCGAATGATGGATCTTGTACATGCTTTCCTTTACACTCCATATAATAGTATAGAAAGCAACTTCATTATCTTCAGGGATGAATCCTCTTTCGTTTTCATACGTGAATTTATCGATAACCCTTAAAATTTTGGGGTTGAATTTCTCAATATCAATCCCTATTTTATTTTTGGAAACGGCAATGGCAGCAAAAGGAAAGGAATGCGTGATGGAAATTTCAGCATCTTTGGGCGAAAGGAAAGGCTCCCTTTCTTTGTATAAAATTTTGGAATGCGGTTTTAAACTTTTCAGAAGTTTGCGCACCATCAGTACCTCTTGTAGTTTTTTCGGATGATAGTCTTTTACCTTTTCGGCATTTTCCGGTTCCAGAAGCTCGTGGATATCAAGTTCTTCGCTTTCATCATATTTCCATACAAGAATGGTGGCAGTATCATCTGAAAAATCGCGGTAAAGAGGCATTATTTTTTTATTCGATAAAAGTAGTAAAAAGATGTGGAAGATAAAAGAGGATGGGAGAAGGTAGCACGAAGATGGAAGTTAGTGTTCGTTTTGCCCATTAACTTTTAAAGTTTTGATTACAAAGAATCTATTAATAAATATTCTTCTTTACTTAACCGTTATAAACTTCCATCTCCCCGCTTCCTTCTCCCATTCTTAATATATTACTTCGACTGATGATTCACATCATTTCTGTGCTCAAGAATTTCAAGATTTTCATCTACAAAATACGCACTTCCGAATCCGTTCACGTAAGAACCTTTTACCGGCTTTAAAGCGATCAGAATGAAATCCTGCATTTCAGCAATAACATCCACCACTTTTCCGTGTGTTTCTTTTAATTTAGTCACAACCGTATTCCAGGTTTCAGAATCTCTTTCAATCTGTGAAGTTGCTGCTTCGATGGTTAAACGTTCACGTGCATAGATCTGTTTGGTAGCAGATTCATCTTCAATGAACATAACTGAAGTTTTTCTTCCGTCAGCAAGGTTTTTGGTATGTTTAGCCATGAAAGAAACCAAGATATATAAGGTATTGTCTACCTGTACAAAAGGTGCATAACTTGAATTAGGAGTTCCTTCTGCATCTACCGTAGCCAAGATTACACTTTTGGTACGTTCTATCAGTTCCTTTACTTTTGGAGCAACCGGTTTTGCTTTTCTGTTCGCCTCTTCCTGGGTATTTGTATGATTCATAGTATAAAATTTTATCCCACAAAAATAGTTATTTAGATTAAGACTAAATAATTTAAAACTATGTATAATCTCATAAACCCCGACTTGACGCGCCGTTTTTTTATCTAAATTATTAATTGTAATTTTGCGTTTCGTTATCAACTGAATTTAAATTTATTCATTACATATGAGTACTACAACACAATACGTTCCTTACAAAGTGAAGGACATATCCCTAGCAGAATGGGGAAGAAAAGAAATTACCCTTGCAGAAGCAGAAATGCCAGGTTTGATGTCTATCCGTGAAGAATACGGACCGTCTCAGCCATTAAAAGGGGCAAGAATTGCCGGATGTCTTCACATGACGATCCAAACGGCTGTGCTTATCGAGACATTGGTAGCTTTAGGTGCTGAAGTTACATGGTCTTCTTGTAATATTTTCTCTACACAGGATCACGCTGCTGCTGCTATTGCTGCTGCAGGAATTCCGGTTTATGCCTGGAAAGGTCTGAATGAAGAAGAATTCGACTGGTGTATTGAGCAGACTTTATTCTTTGGTGAAGACAGAAAGCCATTGAACATGATCCTTGATGATGGTGGAGATTTGACGAACATGGTTTTCGACAGATACCCTGAATTCACAAAAGATATCAAAGGACTTTCTGAAGAAACCACTACTGGTGTACACAGACTGTACGAAAGAATGAAGAACGGAACTTTAGTAATGCCTGCTATCAACGTAAATGATTCTGTAACTAAATCTAAATTCGACAACAAATACGGATGTAAGGAATCTGCAGTAGATGCTGTAAGAAGAGCTACAGACCTTATGCTTGCCGGAAAAAGAGTGGTAGTTTGCGGATACGGAGACGTAGGTAAAGGTACTGCTGCATCTTTCAGAGGAGCAGGTTCTATCGTTACCGTTACTGAAATTGACCCTATCTGTGCGCTTCAGGCTGCAATGGATGGTTATGAAGTAAAAAGATTAGATACTGTTGTAGACAACGCTGATATCGTGATCACGACTACCGGTAACTTCAACATTGTAAGAGGAGAGCATTTCCTTAAAATGAAAGATAAAGCGGTTGTTTGTAACATCGGTCACTTCGATAATGAAATCGATATGGCTTGGTTAAACCAAAACTACGGTCATACTAAATCTGAAGTGAAGCCACAGGTAGACATCTATACCATCGAAGGTAAAGAGGTAATCATCCTTGCTGAAGGTAGATTGGTGAACCTTGGATGTGCAACAGGACACCCAAGTTTTGTAATGTCTAACTCTTTCTCTAACCAGACTCTGGCTCAGATCGAACTTTGGACGAACTCTGCTGCTTACGGAAACGAAGTATATATGCTTCCTAAGCATTTAGATGAAAAAGTAGCTGCTTTACACCTTAAAAAATTAAGCGTTGAACTGGAAACTCTTTCTCCGGAACAAGCTGAATATATCGGTGTAGACGCAAAAGGGCCATTCAAGCCTGAGTACTACAGATACTAAGAGAGCAATACAATATGATATTATCCCACTATTTCAAGATAGTGGGATTTTTTTATGCAGAGAGATCGTACATTCCTTATTTTTGCCAGGTAAAAAAATAGCATGAAAAAGTACTTATTTCTTGGATTAATGAGCTCTGTTGTGTTCTTTAACAGCTGCAGCAGCAATGATGATAATGACGGAACCAATACTCCTTCCGAACCAAAGGTATTATTAAGTAAAATCACGACCGTTTACTATGACAATCCATCCCAGCCACAGACAAGCACACAAACCCTGGAATACAATAGTCAGGGTGAACTTATAAAAACATTGTCTGCCTCAGGAACTTCCACATTTGAATACAGTAACGGAAAACCTGTCAAAATAAACTATTACAATACCAACCAGACTCTGGAATACTATTCTGCTTTTACTTATAACGGAGATCAGCTGGTCAACGTTAAAGCAATCTACACTAACCCGGATTATAACAGAACGATTACCTACAATTATAATAATAGCGGACAGGTTATTTCTTCCACCCTTTGTCAATCACCGGACTGTTCCAATCCTATTGTTGATACTTATGCTTATAATGGAAACAATATTTCATCAGAAACTTCAGAAGGAGGATTCTCTTTCAATACCAAAACTGTTTTCTCTTACGATGATAAGCTGAACCCGTACACCAATATCAACAAATATCTGAGAATCACGATGAGAGGCGCTTATGTTTTAAGCAAAAACAATTATCTGACAGAAAAGATAAGTTTCAAAAACAATGGTGCCTGGGAACAAACACAAACCAGAACTTCCACCATACAGTACAACAGCTACGGTTTACCTGTTCAGGTGATCTCAAAAGAAGCCAACGGAAGCCTTTCCGCTCAGTATAATTACGAATATATTACTCAATAATAATAAGCTCTCCAATTTGGGGAGTTTTTTTATGAGCTGTTTCCCGCTATCCGCTCATACTCCTCGCGCCAATGCTTAACCATTCCTGCTGTGGGGTAACCGCTACTATCGGGGCTAGGGGAAAGATGTGGAATTTTGAATGATGAATTATGAGTTATGAGTTTTGGATCATCATCCTTATAAGTATTCAATAGGAACGGACTTTAGTCCGTTTTTATATAAAACAAAATCAACCGGCTTTAGCCAAAACTTAAAGTCAAATAAGACCTCTGTTCCGGGTTTTTCCCATATTTCCCTTTTGGCAGATCTATATTTATAAAAAATGAATATATTAGCCCTCTCAAATAAAACAGAAAATACATGAAAAAACAAAGAGTATCGAATGCATTCGTAGCCGCATCTTGGGTAGCATTGGGAGCAGGAATGATAGGCTTCATCGTAGGCCTTGCCAGGGCTGAAATGCTGTTGAATGAAAAAGGATATTATTTTACCATCCTTTTGTACGGTCTTTTTGCTGTAGTCTCTCTACAGAAAGCGGTTCGTGACAAATTAGAAAACATTCAGGTGACGGATATCTATTATGGGATCTGTTGGTTTGCAACACTTTCTTCTATTGTATTATTGGCTATCGGACTTTGGAATGCCACTATACTTCCGAGTGAGAAAGGGTTTTATGCATTTGCATTCCTCCTCGCCCTTTTCGGAGCTATTTCCGTCCAGAAAAACACCCGGGACAATATGACCCAGGAATAAAATTAAAATTAAAACGCTCCAACATACGGAGCGTTTTTTCATTTCATCTTTAAAAAAAGTAAGAGATACGAATCAATAATTCACTATTTGCAGATTTTTATTAATTTTTATATATTTATCAAATAAATATTAACATATGATTAAAAAAATTCTACCATTTATTCTAATAGTATTATTATTTCAATGTATTAAGGCCCAAGATGAATTTATTACAATCTGGAAACCTAATGCAGTCTCCTCGCCCGTTAATGCTCCGGTTGCAGCAACTAACACTCAAATATGGTTTCCCGGGAAAGGAGAAAATTTCACGATTACCTGGGAAGAGGTCGGATATCCGCAACATTCCGGTACCCTGCAGAATGTCACCTCTGCCCTACAGATTCTCATAGATTTCGGAACACCGTTAAACCCCGATCCCTCAACGACGTTTTACAGACTAAAAGTCAGCAATGGAAACGGAACATTCAGACAGCTGCAATTTGGAACCCCAAATACCTATGTCTTTCAACACATTGTAACCTCGTGGAAGCTTTTTGGCAGCGCAGAAAAACTGGTTGACATCGAACAGTGGGGAAAAATTCACTGGGATTCTATGAATGCAGCTTTTGTGGAATGTAAAAATATGAACATGACTGCAACGGATGCACCGGATCTCTCCGGAGTCACCGATGCTTCCTATATGTTTCACAATGCACACAAGTTCTTCGGAAATCCTTCTATGGCTAGCTGGAATACCTCTACAATTAAAAATTTCAGATCCATGTTCGGATATTCTGTTACTGTCGGTATCAATACGCCAACGGATCTATTCAATCCACCCATTGGCTCCTGGGATACTTCTTCTGCAGAAAACATGAGTTTTATGTTCAATGTAAGAAAAGCATTCAACCAAAATCTGAATAGCTGGAATGTTTCCAATGTAACCGACATGTCCTATATGTTTGCGTCATGCGAATCCTTCAATCAGCCAGTGGATCAATGGAATGTTTCCAAAGTAAAAAATATAGCTTATATGTTTCATTTCATTCCAGTATTTAACCAATCTCTGGCTACATGGGACACCTCAAACGTCAATAATATGGAACATATATTTCATGGCAATACAGCCTTTGACCAGCCTTTGCAAACATGGAATGTGAGTAAAGTCACCAATATGGATACCTCTTTCGATAGTGCCAGCAGTTTCAACCAGCCTCTGGACACATGGGACACTCATAATGTAACCAATATGAGTTATTTATTTTCAAATGCTTCAAGTTTCAATCAATCACTCGAGGTCTGGAACCTAACATCTTTAACATCAGCATTTAGGATGATCTCTGAAAGCGGGATGGACTGTAGCAACTACAGCAGAACACTGAGAGGTTGGGCTATCAATTCAAATACACCTAATAATATCATGCTGGGAGCACTTACTCCGTTCGCCTATTCTTCTGATGTTTCGGCATTTAGGGATACGCTTATTAACAAAGGGTGGGGATTGTTAGGAGATGTTGCAGGAGAATGTAGATTTTTAGGGGTATCGGATGTACAGTCTACTCATTCTGTCACTTTATTTCCCAATCCTGCAGACCAAATCATTTACATCAAAAATCTAAAAGGAGGCCGCAGTTACAAAATCTTTGACAGCTCGGGAAGAATAGCACTTCAAAACGTACTGGACAGAGATTATATCGATGTCGGTTCCTTAACAAGTGGAAATTATATATTGCAACTCACTACCGATCGTGGATCACAAATCCTCAAATTCATTAAGAAATAAATAAATTACCCCGTTACATGTAGCGGGGTAATTTATTATTAATGTTATTTATCGTATGGATTGGGGTGTTGAGCTTTAATATCATCAACCGTTCCCAAGACCTTATCTTTCAAAGCATCCTGATATTTCTGAAGATCTTCAGCAATCTTCTGGTTTCCGGTTCCTAAAATTTTAGCTGCCAGAATTCCGGCATTCAGCGCTCCGTTTAAAGCAACCGTTGCCACAGGAATTCCACCCGGCATCTGAAGGATAGACAGTACAGAATCCCAGCCGTCAATAGAATTGCTTGACAGAATCGGAACTCCGATTACCGGCAAAGTTGTACAACTCGCTACCATACCCGGAAGGTGTGCGGCTCCTCCTGCTCCTGCGATGATCACTTTCAGGCCTCTTTCTTGTGCTGTTTTAGCATAATCAAACATCCTTTCCGGTGTTCTGTGCGCCGAAACTACCGTCAGTTCGTATGGAATATCAAGGCTTTTCAAAAAATTAGCAGCCTGTTCCATGATCGGCAGATCGCTCTGGCTGCCCATAATAATTCCTACCATCTTCAAATTTTATTAGATCTTCAAAGATAAAGAATAAATGTCTTTTTTTAAAATCACAGCGCTATTCATTCCTGAATGCGGACGGCGACACTCCTTTCAGCTTTTTGAAAAAGCGGTTCAGATGACTTTTATCTGTAAACCCGAATTCGTCAGCTATTTCACTGATGCGCATATCACTGTATTTTAAACGGTTTTCGATAAGGCGTATTTTATATTGGGTAGCATATTCATTTAACGTTTTTCCTGTATTATTTTTAAAATAGCGTCCAACATAGGTTTTGGAAATCCCAAACAGACTGCTGATATGTTCCCCGGTCAGTTTTTTAGGATCATAAATATTCCCATGCACATACTGAATGATAGTTGCAGCTTTGTGATCAGTCATTTCGTTCACTTCTACCATATCTTCCTTCATCAGGTTCTGAGCAACCCCAGTAAGAACAGCCTGCACCAGCAGCTGAATCATTTCACCAGTATAAAGATTCTTACTTTTCATTGCCATCATCAGATTCTCCATTAGATTCCCCATCAACCTTTCATTATCCCTCCCTTTGATCACAGGTCCCTGGAAAGTATGATTGGAAAACGTCTGTTCAAGCCGCTTCAGGAAAGTCGCTGTCATAGGCTTGGTCTGAAGGAACACTTTATTGAATCTTATAAAAAACAGCTGGGTTTTTGTTTTAAAAGTAAAGTGATGAGCATCTTCCGGGACAAGCAGAAATAGATTTCCCTCGCGGTAAGGAAACTCATTCCCGTTAATCTCCTGTATTCCCGTTCCTGAAACAATATAAACCAATTCAAAAAAACTGACGCTGTGTCCACCTCTTGGACAGACATCCACCGGTTCTTTTAAATCCAGTTCAAACGGTTCGTGAATAAAATCTTTTTTCATGACAATATTATACCCTTTAATCATGTAAAAATACAACATTTCAAGATGGTAAAGTTCAGAAATTTGTATGATCAAAAAAGAAAACAATGAATTCAGATCTTAACACCAAAACAATGAAAGCTCTTATCACAGAAGAGTTTGGAAAACCTTTCGTCATGAAAGATATTGATCAGCCCATCCCCAAAGACCATCAGGTTTTAATCAGGATAAAAGCTGCCGGATTGAATCCTTTAGACCTGAAAATTAAAAACGGCCAGGCTGCTCACGCTCAAGTTAATCTTCCCGCAGTATTGGGAATCGATATGTCAGGAATTGTCATAGAAACAGGGAAAAACGTTCATGATTTTAAAATGGGTGACGAAGTTTTCGGTATGGTAGGCGGTATTGGTGATCATCAGGGAACTTTAGCGGAATACATTACAGCCGATGCGGAACACATTAGCTTAAAACCAAAAAGCATTTCATTTCAGGAAGCTGCCGCAATACCGTTGATATTTATTACCGCGTGGGAAGCACTCGCAGATCAGATCAATATTCAAAGTGGCCAGACGGTATTGATTCACGGAGGAGCCGGAGGTGTAGGTCATATGGCAGTACAAATCGCTGTGGCAAAAGGAGCAAAAGTGTATACAACGGTACAACCAAACAGTTCAGATCAGATCAGAAAATATGGCGCGGAACCTATTGATTACACCACTTTATCCGTTGATCAATATGTGCAGCAATACACCAACGGATTGGGCTTCGATGCCGTTGTTGACACGGTTGGAGGCAGCGTACTGGATGATTCTTTTCGTGCTGTAAAACAATATACGGGACATGTGGTAAGTATTCTCGGATGGGGGACACACAGCCTAGCTCCTCTGTCTTTCCGGAATGCAAAGTACTCCGGAGTTTTCACCCTCTATCCTCTTTTGTCCGGAGAAAGAAAAAAACACCACGGAGATATTTTAAAAGAAGCAGCCCTTCTCATGGAAACCGGAAAAGTAAAAGTTCAGCTCCATTCCCAATCCTATTCATTGGAACAGGCAGATGATGCGTATTCATTGCTGGAAAGTGGAAAAGCAACTGGGAAAATAGTGATCTGTTGTGAAAAGTAAGGAAGAGGGAGGCTGGAAGATGGAAGTTATGACGTTTAAGAGGATAACTATAGCCTCATTCTATTTTCAATTACTTTATAAGAACTGTAGTCATCAAACGACCATCAGTAACTTCCAGCCTCCCTCTTCCCTCTCCCATTCTGCTTCCTCATCTGTATCAGTGAAAATCCCACAAACTGTACCCATAAAATTCATTTCAGAACAGGTATATTTGTGTGTTATACGATTCACTTACCTTGAAAGATTACAAACTTCTTTTTGCCGTTCTCACCGTTGCCATGGTTTGGGGAACTACATTTTTGGCAATACGCGTTGCGGTGGAAACTATTCCTGCATGGTTTGTGGCGGGGATTCGCCAGTTTCTGGCAGCAATTATAATGCTTGTCGTTCTTCTTTCAAGAAAAGAGTTTAAATGGATAGGTTGGAAAAACTTAGGCTATCAGATTGTTTTCGCTTCTCTGATGCTGATCGTAGCCAACGGAATGACCACCGTAGCTGAGGAAACCGTCTCCAGCAGTCTGGCTTCATTGATCAGTGCCTGTTCTCCAATTCTGGTGTTCCTGGGAAGTCTGGCAGTCGGTTTGCAGAAATTCAGTTTCAGAGCGCTGGCCGGTGTTTTGCTGTGTTTCAGCGGGATTCTTTTTATTTTCTGGGACGGTATTCAGGACCTTGCCAATCCGGATTACAGAATGGGAATGATTTTTCTTTTCTGTGCCATTGCAGGATGGGCTTCAGGAACTATTTTCACCAAGAAACTTAATATACAAAGCGGCAATATTACCCTGAACCTGTTTTATCAGTTTCTCTTTGCAGGCGTTGTACAGGTTATTTTCGCCTTAGTGTTTTCAGAGAACTATAACTTCGGAAACTGGTCTTTAAAAAGTATTTCAGCGATGATTTATCTGTCTGTTTTCGGTTCTGTCGCAGCATTTTTTGCGTTCCATTATGCTTTAACCAAAATATCTCCTGTGCAGGTTTCTATACTTGCTTACGTGAATACTATTATTGCCATATTTTTAGGTTGGTTGATCATGGATGAAAACATTTCCCTTAAATTTATCCTTGCTGCGGTCATGATTATCTGTGGTGTTTTTATTATTAATTACAAACCAGGAATGTTTACAAGGCAGAAGGTGGATTAAGAAAAGAAATTGCAAAATGTGGCAGCGCTTATTTCAACCACAAAAGGCACAAAAGTTTTTTCAAGCACTTTAGATTAATAGAAGTTGACTATAAAATCGCGTAGAAGAGCACAAAAGTTTTTCAAAAAATCCTAGATTTTTATAATAACAAAGCTGTAGAAAATATTCTCAATCATCTGTGTTTCTCCGTGAAATCTGTGGGAAATAAATAATAACCACAAAAGTTTTTAAGCACTTTAGTTAATTGAAGTTGACTATAAAACTGCATAAAAGAACACTTAAGTTTTTCAAAATCCTAGATTTTTATAATAACAAAGCCGTAAAAATATTCTCAATCATCTGTGGTCTTCTGTGAAATCTGTGGTCAATAAATAATTAGCAAAAAAAACTTTGAAAAATTTTAAGATTTCCTAAAAACATTCCCGATTACGTTATATTCCCTATCTTGGTTCCACCAACACTGATCACATGCCAAAACACCAATTATTTACCATTTCATTACTTTTGACGCCGCTATTTTATTTTGCACAGCAGACTGAACTCAGAGAAAATGTAAAACTGAAAAGCTTTAATTACGACATTTATCTTCAGAACAAAAAAGACCAGTCAACATCCAAAGAACTGTACCTGATTCCAAATAAAGGGGATACTATCAAGGAAAATGCATTGGTAAAAAATGCCTCCAGTGAAGAAACTCACCGGGGATTTTACCGGATCAATGATACGGAAATCCATTTTATAGATATTGACCTTAAATCCAATAAGATCAATCAAAAAATATACAGCCCAAACAAAAAAGGAAGTCTTAAACTGATCAAAGAAAATCTTAGTCTGAGCGCTTATCCCAATGACCTTCCACCCAAGTTTAAAGACAACAAGCCTCCGCATCCGGAATTTGAAGGTGGAGAAACCGCGCTATATCAATGGGTAGAAAAAAACATCTATCCTGTTTTGGATCAGAAATTTAAAAAGAAAGATAGTGGAAATGCTGTTTTGGTCTTGGATATAGATCCTAAAGGCTCCGCTTCTTTTATAGAAATCAGAAACCTCAGCATTGCAGACAATATAAAAACTAAACTTATAGAAATCGTTAAAAAATCACCCACATGGAAAACTAATGTGAATGGTTTTGATGTTTCAGGGATTGTCCTTATTCCTATAGAGTATTAAAATGGTCTTGTCAATTTTTCCGTATTGAAGCCAATATGAGCCGCTGAATTTTATATTTTCCTGATTTTTTCTTATATTGTTTACGCCAACATTTACAATATGCTAAAAAACACATTTTTTATCCTTTTTGTCGGTTCTTTTCTAATGATCAGCTGTGATTATAAGGAAAAAGAAAAAAGTCTGACGAAACGAGAAAAACAATTGCTCGAAAAAGAAAAAATATTCGCTAAAAAAGAATCCGAATACCAGGCACTCATCAAAATGAGAGACAGTATTTTTTCAAAGAAAGATTCTGTAGTGATTGCTGCATGGCCTTCAGGTATTTCCGGCCCCTGGAACGGAAAGGTAATCTGCACGGAATCCAACTGCAGCGATTATGCAGTAGGCGACCAGCGTACTGATACCTGGGAATTTGATAGCGACTCTACCCAACTGGTGACCAAGATCGTTAACAATAACAATCTCGTACGGCTGTACTCCGGAAAGTATGAGAATAATGAAATCAGACTTTCATTCAAAACCGATTCCACAGCTAAAAAAAGTGTTGAGATGAACGTCCTTCTGAATGACATCTCTTCCAATAAAATAAAAGGAACCAGAACCGTGACGGCTGACAATGGCTGTACCGCCAGATTTTCTGTCGAATTAGTACGTTCCACCAAATAAAAACACCTATGATTTTACTGAGTATACATAATCTGAGTTTTCCTATAGAAGATCCGGTATTAAAGTTCCTGTTGGTCCTGGTCATCATCCTTGCCGCTCCCCTCCTTTTGAACAAAATAAAAGTACCTCATCTTTTGGGGCTGATCATTGCAGGTGCGGTGATAGGGCCAAATGGATTCAATGTACTGGCCAGAGACAGCAGCATTGTGGTTACCGGAACTACGGGACTTCTCTACATCATGTTTCTGGCAGGATTAGAGATCGATATGGGAGATTTCAAAAAGAATAAATGGAAAAGCCTTACGTTTGGGCTTTATACTTTTATTGTTCCTTTCGTCCTCGGATATCTGGGAGGTTATTATCTCCTTCATTTTTCTGTATTAACGTCTATTCTTTTTGCCAGTCTTTTTTCTTCGCATACCCTTATCGCCTATCCTTTGGTCAGTAAATTGGGCATTGCAAAAAATAAGGCGGTCAATATTACAGTCGGTGGAACGATGATCACTGATATTCTTGCCCTTTTAGTGCTTGCCGTGATTGTGGGAATGTCGCAAGGTGATGTAGGGACAGAATTCTGGGTAAAACTTTCCGTTTCCTTTATTGTATTTGCCCTGATTGTACTGATCATATTTCCCATTATCGGAAGGTGGTTTTTCAAAAAGGTGGATGATAAAATTTCGCAATATATTTTTGTGCTGGTGATGATTTATCTGGCGGCTATGCTGGCTGAACTTGCCGGTGTAGAAGCCATTATAGGGGCGTTCTTTGCCGGATTGGCTTTAAACAGACTGATTCCGCATACCTCATCCCTTATGAACCGGGTGGAATTTGTAGGAAACGCCATTTTTATTCCGTTCTTCCTGATCAGTGTAGGAATGCTGATCGATTTCAAGGTTTTCTTTAAAAGCTGGGAAACGCTTGAAGTGGCAGGAATTATGCTTGTTGCCTCCATCGGAGGAAAATATATTTCAGCGGTCATGACCCAAAAGACGTTCAGGCTTTCCAAAGAGGAAGGAAAACTGATTTTCGGGTTGAGTTCCGCTTCTGCAGCTGCAACATTAGCATCGGTTATGGTAGGATACAACATCATCCTTTCCGAAACAGAAACCGGCGAACCGGTAAGACTATTGAATGAACACGTCCTGAACGGAAGTATTCTATTGATCCTGATTTCCTGTACAATTTCTTCATTCATTTCAATGGCAAGTGCCCAAAAGATTGCGGAAAGCGACAATGAAGATACGGTTTCCGGCAACAGTCATGAAGAGGAAAATATCCTGCTGGCGATCAATCATGAGGAAACGGTAGACAGAATGGTAAATCTGGGAATCCTGATCAAAGCACATTCAAATACGGAAAATCTCTTTGCTTTAAATGTCATTAATGAAGATAAAAATGAATCTTCAGTGAAAAATGCGGAAAAACTTCTTCATCAGGCCGCAGATGCAGCTTCTGCTGCGGATGTTAAGATGCAGACGCTTAAGAGATATGACAACGATGTGATCAATGGAGTTAAAAATGTAATCAAAGAACAGAATATCACAGATCTTATCATCGGACTTGAGGATGAAAAAGGTTTCTCTCCTTCTTTTGTGTATAATCTCTACAACGGATATCTGCAGAATGATGATGTGAATGTACTCGTTTATCATGCAGCACAGCCTCTTTCCACGATTAAGAAATATGCAGTGATGATCCCGGAAAATGCTCATAAGGAAGCAGGATTTTTCCATGCCCTTCTGAGAGTGTGGAATGTAGCCCGAAATTCCGGCGCCACAGTTGTTTTTTATGCTCCCGAAAACATTCTGGACATTCTTCAAAATATCGTTAAAAAAGCCAATATAGAAGCAGAATTCATCATTATGAGCACCTGGCAGGACGGTGAAAAAACCGCTGCAAAGCTGAAAGAAGATGAAGCCTTGATTGTTCTGATGGCCAAACGCGGCATGCAGTCCTATATTCCACGAATGAGACTTATTCCTGAATTACTGAACAGATATTTAAGTGATAACAATTATCTCCTGATCTTCCCGTTCTCAGAATTTGACGAAAACAGTCCGGAGATTCGTTCTGTAGGCAACCATGGAGATTTTATGGAGATTGGAAATGTGATTCAGAAGATATTTAAATAAGAAAGGAAGTTTGAAGCTCGAAGAGGGAAGTTAATGAAGTTCAAAAGAGGAAATCCAGCTTATTTCGCACTGATATTAAATCACTTAATCTAAATTTATAAATAATAAATTATTAATTTTAACTGATAAAAACAGCATTTGAAAACAAATAAAATAATCCTGCTGGCTGCTGCTTTAGGCTTCCAATTTTCGTTGGCTCAATTTGCAAAGATCGTTGATAAAGACGGTTATGTGAATTTGAGGAAAGAGGCCGATGGAAAAAGTGATATTGTTGGAAAGATCAATTCGGATGAGATCCTTTATATTTTCAGTCCTGAAGATAACAAGAACTGGCTTAACGCTGATTACACCGATAAAAATGGGAAAAATCTGTCAGGATACATTCACAGCTCAAGAGTTAAGTTTATAGAATCCTACGAATCGGTTCCTGCGGTTTCTATTAACGAAAACAAAGCAGTTTTTAATTCAAAAAATATCACCGTTACTATTGAATCTGAGCCTTTCAACTATAAGGAAAACAAAAAGTATTTTTCAACCACTGATTACAAAGATTATAAAGTTGAGGATAAATTTAAAGGCCAGCAGATCTGGGGAACGGATGGAACTATTCCACAGACTCACTATCAATCGATCTCTGTGAAAATAGGTGGGAAAACACTTCAGATTCCCCCAAAGGAGATTGAAAACCTATTCAATATCAATACTGAATCTGCTGCGTGCTATTTTGATTCAGAACATGAAACTTTGTACATCAACATGGTGAACTCAGATGGAGCCGGAGGATATGCCGTTCTTTTTACAATAGAAAACGGAGCGTATAAAGGAAAAACACTCATCATGCCTTTCTAACAAGAACATCTAAAAAAAAACATCCATGAAAATCAACTCATTACTCATCCCATTATTGGCTATCGTTTTATTTTCGTGCAAGGAAAAAAAAGAACCCGTCAAAAATGAAGCTACACAGCCTTCTGTCGCTGATACTGTAGTGGCAGCACCTCCACAGGAAATAAAAACAGATTCAGTCACGATAAAAGAGCCTGAACATATAAAGTCTGAGGAAGCAGAAACGAAAGACACTGTAATTTCCTATCAATTTGCTTTCAATAAATTCCCCTCAAAGAACTATAAATTCGTCAAAAAAGCAAAACTTGATTTCTCCAATGATGAAGGTGTTTACAATTTCAGAACAAGAATTAAGGATGCCTATGCTGCCGGCACTCCTGATTTTGCCAGCTACTACATCACCGTAATTTTCGGATGCGGAACAAGTTGTATCATGGGAATGATGATGGATGTGCGTGATGGGAAGATCTATGGACTTCCTTTAGGCGAAGAAACTTCCTGCATGTTTGCAGAAGACCGGGCGATCTTCGATCTGAACAGCAGACTTTTTATAGCCAGCATCTGCAAAGAGTCTCCTGAAGACGAGAATGTGTATTATCATGCTTTTGTCTGGAATGAAGAAAAGAAGGATTTTGAAAAAGTGGAGGAGAAAGATATTAAGTAAAAGCTTAGTTTTACAAACAGAGTTTTATTTCCATCTATTTAGCCTTACATTATAATGAAAAAGAGATTTCTCTCCTATATTCTTCTTTTTATAGTTTATTGTTTTCTTGCAGTACCGATTGCTGCTTTGGACGATATTTTAAATACCGATCAATTTGAACTTGTGACGGGTTTAGGCTTTGGAATTTTAAATTCACTGTTTGCTTTTATTGTTTTAAAATGGAAAATCATTTTTAGCGTCATAAGTGGATTGTCTGTAGCATTCCTTTCTTTAGCTATGGCCAATCTGACGTGGCTGCTGAAAATTGCACCGGAATGGGATGACTATGGTATCATGACTGCAATTCTTACCAATGCCGCAAGTTCTATAGTATTTTGGGAAATAATATTTTGGATTAGAATTAAATCATCACATATTTTCAATCAATAAATCAATTGAGTTTGAGCAAACATTTTTTGTATTTTAGCGTAGAAAAATAATCTATGAAACAAATTACAGCAGTCCTTTTTATCGTTATGTCTCTAATGATTTCTGCACAGGAAAATAAATATTCAGAAAAGGAATTTCAGCAAAAACTGGATTCCATTAAAGCAGAAGGTAATCTATTATATTCTCATGAAATAGCATCATGGAACTCCGGTGATCTTATGGCTGCAAATAAAAAATTACATGAGATCGCTCAAAGTTATTTGACCTACAAGAGTAATGATACTGTAAAAACCGTTTTTCTGAATAAAGACCAGAATCTGGTTGTTGCTGAATACTCATTCAAAAACAGCCAAAGGAAGCCTGTCAGAGAAAATATGCAACACAGAAAACCCAATCAAACAGAGCTGAATATAAATAAAATCCGTAGTACGGTTATTTCTCAGTTATCAGATCCAAAATATGAAGTGGGCGTACCGGAAGGTTATAATCTTAATATTATCATAGTTCCAATCAACGAAAATTATAAAGTATATCTGATTCCCGGGACTTCTCAGTCAGGGGTAATTCCATTTGGGAACGATTATCTGTTTATTACTGATAAAGAAGGTAAGATTACCTCCAATCAAAGATTTCACTCAAGGCTTATTCCAGCATTTACTCAGGGAGAGAATGGCACTCTAACCATGGCTACCCACAGTCACTTAAGAACAAATCCTTTCATCTCCGCAACGGACATCTGTACGTTTAAACTTTACGCTCCTTTAACAAAACTTGAAGAGTTTTCTGTTTATTCGCCAGCTCTGGGAATCTATATGAAGTACAATTATAAAAAAGATTCCATTGAGAAAACTAAGGACCCGTTATAAATAATAGCTACTGATTAAAATCAATTCACTGTCAAGAAGGTTTATTATTTCTGACTCTGCTTTTATTAAAACTTCCTTATGACCGAAAATCTTGAAACATTCTACTCTTTTTTAATCTCATTATTACCGTTCTCATTTGCTATTGCAGCGATTGGATTGATTATTGCCATGTTGACCCGCCTGTTTAAAAATGATATGGCAAAAGTCATTGGTATCGCTTTATTTATTCAGACTTTTATTTTAGTACTTTTATTAATCATTGTTCAAAACATGGTCGTAAAGAATATCCGGAATGAAGTAATAGGCATACTCGCGGATCCTAAAACCAAAATAGTAATTGACAGTGCAGATTTTGGATCGTTGCAGACAGAGGAATTAAAAAATGAACTTTTGAAACTCAAAGATATTTCCACCAACCATAGTCATCCAATGGATAAAAAAGCAATTCAGGTGATTTCGCCTGCAGGAAATTTCAACTTTTTTATCGCACAGGATTCAAATGATCCCAAAGAATTCTGGATTTTTACAGATAAATATGGTCTTGATATGGAAACAGAAATTGGAAAGATTAAAACATCACACATTAAACTGGAAGACGTAAATATTCAATGAAGCGGATGGAAAAACGTTGACAAAACCACATAAAAAAAGAGCGGCAATCATTATTACAGCTCTTTTTATATTTATTTTAAGTCTAAATCTTATTCAGCGATCACTCTCACCATTGCTTTCACTTTCACCAGTTTTTCCATCAACTCTTCTCTGGAATCAGCTAGCACATTGATGTGCCCCATTTTTCTTCCGGGTTTCGTTTCAGTTTTTCCGTATAAGTGGATGTAGGTTTTTGGAAGTTTCAGAACATTATCCATTCCTTCGTAGATCACTTTTCCGGCGTGTCCTTCTGCGCCTACAAGGTTCAGCATTCCGCTGTATCCGAAAGCATCCGTGTCAGCTAAAGGCAGGTTTTTCACAACGCGGTACATTTGCTCAAACTGGGAATTCGCATTTCCTTCCTGGCTTTGGTGACCGGAATTGTGCAATCTCGGAGCGGTTTCATTCACCCAAATTTTTCCTTCTTTATCAAGGAATAATTCGATGGCGAACAGTCCCGGAGAATTGACTGCATTCAGAAATTTCTCAGTAATGGAATCAATCTGTTTCTGAATATCTTCGCTTAAAAATACTGGACAGATATTAAAATCCAACAGGTTTAACTTAGGATCAGCGACCATTTCGGTGACAGGAAACGTTTTTGTTTCGCCGTTTTCATTTCTGGCAACGATCACGGAAAGTTCTTTGTCAATGTCTACCAGACTTTCGATTACTGAAGCTTCCTTCCATAAATCCTGATAATCCTCTTCTGTTCTGATCACCTGAACCCCTTTACCATCATAACCTCCCGTATTCATTTTCTGCACAAACGGCAGCGGCATCATAATCTTTTCATCACTGTTCCACACCACCTGAAATTCAGGGCTTGGAATATCATAGGTTTTGTAGAATTCTTTCTGAAGGATCTTCTGCTGAATGGTTTTGATGATAGCAGCATTCGGAACGACTTTTACGCCTTGCTTTTCAAGCTCGGCCAAAGCATCCGCATTCACATGTTCTATTTCGATAGTCACCACATCTTTATCTTTCCCGAAGTTCAGTACCGTTTCATAATCATTGAAATTTCCCTGGGTAAAGTGGGAAATATTGTTGCACGGTGCATCAGATGCCGGATCCAGCGTATAAAATTCGTCGTCGTATTTCAGTGCGCTTTGTATCAGCATTCTTCCCAGCTGTCCGCCTCCTAAAATTCCTATTTTCATTCTTACTTTTATTTTTTCTATTAGATTTTCTTAATGGAAAGCTTTATTGAACCTTATCAATCTTTAAATATCCCAATCCCATTGGGTTTTCCTGATTTTCTACATCAGATTTTGTCAGTACGATGGAATATTTTTCTTTCATTTTTTCAGGAAGGATATCATTGACATTAAAAATATCATCGATATCAACACCGTGTTTGTCATCCACATGGCTTACAGCACCTTCAAACCCCATCGTTGCATAAAATTCCGTAGCTTTTGCCCTTTTGATGATCTCTCCCATCGATTGTCCGACCATCAGATGCTGCTCGTGAAATTCTTCAAAAAAGCCTCTCTTGTACCCTCCCAAATTAAGAAAATACAGTTGATTTTCAGAAGGCTGATCTGTTTTTTCAACGATCTTCACCTCATATCCATCTGCGAATTTTACTTCCTGATGACAGTCTAAATGGATCTTTCCTTCGGCTTCTCTCCAGAAATCCTTCATATCAGGAACGAGATCTTTAAGATTTTCTGCGATCCCGAAAAACACGTCATGCTGCTCGATATTCCTGCCCTTGGGCGTTGCACCGAGAATGATATAAAATAATTTCATTTCACTTTTCATAACTACAAAAATACGTCAAATTTATCTTTTTTAAACGTTTGGCAGAGTAAGGCAATAGTTTTATATTTGTAGCATGTCAGAAATCATTATTCTGTTCCTCGGCGCGGTTTCAGCCGGTCTTTTAGGTTCACTTACGGGTTTGGGAGGAGGAGTTATCATTATTCCTTTATTAACGCTGGGTTTCGGCGTTCCTATGCATTATGCAATCGGTGCTTCTTTAATTTCTGTGATCGGAACTTCCTCCGGTGCGGCGGTAGCTTTCGTCAAAGAAGGTTTTACCAATATGCGCATAGGAATGTTTCTGGAGATCGGAACTACGGCAGGCGCTATTATGGGAGCTCTCGTTTCCGGAATGCTTAATCCCAATACCATCGGGATTATCTTTGCCAGTATCCTTTTATTGACTGTTATTTTAAATCTTAAAGGAAAACCTGATCATCAGGAACCTTTAATTAAAGGAAGTCTTGAAGAAAAACTGAAACTTTACGGAACTTTTCCTGATAAAGGGGTTTTAAAAAGTTATTCTGCAAGAAATACCGTTCCGGGATTTTTAATGATGATGTTTGCCGGTGCGATGTCCGGACTTTTAGGAATCGGTTCCGGTGCGCTTAAGGTATTGGCGATGGACAATATGATGAAACTGCCGTTCAAAGTTTCTACAACAACTAGTAACTTTATGATTGGTGTAACAGCAGTGGCCAGTGCCCTGATCTATTTCCAGAGAGGTGAGATCATTCCTGTGATTGTAGCTCCGGTACTGATCGGTGTGGTGGTAGGAAGTTTTATTGGTTCAAAAACTTTAATGGTTTCGAAAACAAAGAAATTAAAAGTATTTTTTGCCATCGTGATCACTATTCTATCTGTGTATATGATGTATAACGGTATCAATAAAAGCTTCAGATAATGAAAAAGAATTTTACAGATGTAGATCTGAACCGTTCGGTAGGAAATCTTCTGAGACTTGGCGTTATTTTGTCTGTCGTGACCTCATTGGTAGGCTTTATCAAACTCTTCGTGGAAGGTTTTAAAATGCCAAAAAAATACACCAGCCTTGATATGGGTTCCTCTTCCGAAAAAGTATGGGGAATGTTCTGGAATTCTTTGTGTAAAGGAGAAGGAATGGCCATTATTCAGCTGGGAATTTTACTGCTGATTTTTACGCCTCTGGTAAGGATTATCTTCGCTTTGATCGGGTATTTAAAAGAAAAAGACTACGTGTATGTAGTCATTTCTTCTATTGTTCTCGTGATTATGGCGATCAGCTTTTTTACAGGTTACGCACACTAATTTTTACATTTCATAAAATTCCAGCGGAAGCTTATCCGGATCCTGAGTAAAGAAAAACTTTTTTCCGGTGTATTCATCTATCCGGATGTCTTCACAGGTAAGGCCTTTGGCTATGAGTTCATCTCTTTTAGCTCCAACATTGTCTACAGAAAACGCCAGATGTCTTAAACCACAAGATTCAGGGCGGGAAGGTCTTTCCGGCGGATTGGGGAATGAAAAAAGCTCAATGACATAGTGGTCTCCGATAGCCAGATCGAGTTTGTAGGATTGTCTTTCTTCACGGTACACTTCACGGATGATATTAAGCCCTATCACTTCAGTATAGAATTTCTTTGAAACTTCATAATCTGAACATATGATGGCGATGTGATGGATCTTCATTTTATCTTTAAATATTTCTTATACATTTTCCAATGCTGACATTAAAATCGAGCTATTTTATTTCTCTGCAGTTTTCTTTTCTTCTGGTATCGATGATATACTGAATTTTCCAGTCGTTCTGTTGTTTCACCAACTGAAAACTGTTCGCTCCACAATGTGAAAATTTTCCCTTGAGATAAAAAGAATAGGGCGTAAACACACTGGCAAGCCCGCCATCCATGTGAATGGCATCGATGATTATTTTTTCATCCAGATCGTCTTTTGAAAACTTGGAAACAGAAGCGATAAATTCCTGTATGTTTTCATTTTTTACGGTTCCATCTTTTGTGATGGTCTGTAAAACAGCGTTTTCCGAAAAAGCAGATTTCATCAGTTCCGGGTCAGCATTTTTCATGCCCAGAAAAAGACTACGGATGGGTTTTTCAATGTCCTGATTCTGTTGTCCGAAACAGAATGTACAAAACAATAAAGCTAGTGCAGCAAGTTTATTCATAGGGTTATCAATTAATCTGATTCAATAAAATTAGGAAAAAATCCTTGAAATAATTAAAATTAACAAAGTTTAAAAAGTGAATTGCGCTCCATTATTTGGAAATAGATTATTTTTATCCGTTTATTTGACATTATGTGGGGAATTTATTTGTTTTTAATTGCATTACTGGTTTTGTTAACGCTATTACCTAAAATTCAAAATGCGCATTGGGTATTCAGAGTTCCGGAATTTGGTAAGATCCAGATTACGTATGTTGTTGTGATTACGTTTATTGTAGGACTTCTGATAGATCATCCTCAAAATTTCTGGTACGGACAGGGGCTTTTACTTTTACTGTTTGTTCATCATGGTGTAACGTTGGTCAAATACACTCCGCTTTATCCTGTTAAAAAGCATAAACGGCAACATCAGTCTTCTAAAAAGCTGCATTTTATTTCTGCTAATGTTTACCAGTTTAATAAGGAATATGATCGGTTTATTCAACTTATTGAGAAACATAAACCTGAGGTCTTTATGACGATGGAAAGTAATGGCGACTGGGAAAAAGCAATGACCGTTCTTGAAAAAGATTATCCTTTTCATCATAAGGTGACGCTTGAAAATACGTACGGAATGCATTTCTACTCAAAGCTTGAGATTAAAAGTGCACAGACGCATTATTTTGTGGCTGATGATATTCCGAGTATTGAAGTTCATCTGAAGACGGAAGACGGTTTTTCATTTGTCTTTTTTGGGGTGCATCCGCCGCCGCCAAGTCCTACGGAAGAGGAAACTTCAAAAGAAAGAGACGGTGATTTATTAAGTGCTGCGAAACGGGTTAAAGACATTAAAGAACCTGTCATTGTTGTCGGAGATTTTAATAATGTGGCATGGTCAAAATCATCTATTTTATTCAGAAAAACCAGTCATCTGATCGATCCGAGGATCGGGCGTTCCTTTGTATCTACTTTTCACGCCAAATATCTTTTGCTGAGATTTCCGATCGATTTAATGTTCCACAGTGAAGATATTTTCATCAAAGAACTTAAAACTCTTGAAAATTTCGGATCAGACCACCTTCCAGTGTATTGTGAATTTTTCATTGATCATCACAACGACGAACAGGAAGAGGAAGTTGAAGAAGCCACTTCGGAAGAAAAAGCGGAGGCAGAAGAAATGATCCAGGAAGGAAAAGAAGAGGACGGAGACCGTGATGCCGTAGTAACGGAGGGATAATTTAACCAGCCTTGACGATATTTTTCACGCAAAGAAAAACAAAGAATTAATTTTAGTTTCCTTAAATTAAGATAAACAAAGGCGTTTCACTTATTTCCGAAATACAAGATCTTTACTCAAAACTGGAACCTCTGAATTTTTGAGATTTTTCCAGCGTTTTTGTTTACCTTTTTAAATGAAAAGCCTTTGTTTATCTTTATTAAAAAACATAAAAAAGCCGTTTCACAAATAATGAAACGGCTTTTTCTATTGTTGGATTATTCTTAGAATAATTCTTTTCTGATGATGTTCTGGCTTCTTTCAGGGCCTACAGAAACTAAGTATACATTGATTCCAAGGTATTTCTCAATGAACTCGATATATTTCTGAGCCGTGTCAGGAAGTTCGTCGTAGCTTCTTACTTGTGTAAGATCTTCGTTCCAACCTGGCAGATCCTGATAAATCGGTTCGTAGTTGTATAATTTCTCAGTTGAAGAAGTGAAATAATCGATGATTTTTCCGTCTTCTGTTTTATAATGCGTTACGATCTTTAAGTTTTCGATTCCTGTAAGAACGTCTAATTTAGTAATAACAAGGTTGTTGATTCCGTTGATCATACAAGCGTGCTTTAAAGAAACAAGGTCTAACCAACCTGTTCTTCTCGGTCTACCGGTTGTAGCACCAAATTCACCACCGATCTGTCTGATCTTTTCTCCTAATTCATTATCAAGCTCAGATGGGAAAGGTCCGTTTCCAACTCTTGTACAGTATGCTTTTGCCACCCCGATAAGGTTTTGAAGCGATGTTGGCGGAACTCCCGCTCCTGTACAAACTCCTCCTGTAGATGGAGAAGATGAAGTTACGTACGGGTATGTTCCGAAGTCGATATCAAGCATTAATGCCTGAGCTCCTTCAAAAAGAACGTTTTTACCGTCTCTGATGGCTTCATTCAGTTCAACTTCTGTATCTACGATTCTGTCCTGAAGCTGTTTTCCTATTTCTAAAAATTCGTTGTAAATTTCTTCAACGTCTAAAGTCGGTTTCCCATAATATTTTTCGAAAAGAGAGTTTTTAACCTTAAGGTTTTTCTCAATTTTGTCTCTTAAAATTTCCGGGTTTAAAAGGTCTACCATTCTGATACCGATTCTTGCGATCTTATCTTCATAACATGGCCCGATTCCTTTTTTCGTGGTTCCGATTTGTGTTCCTCCGTGTTCTTCTTCACGGTAAGTATCCAAAAGAATGTGGTAAGGCATGATCACATGCGCTCTTCTGCTGATAAAAATGTGGTCAGTTCTCAAGCCTTTGCTTTCAATCTGGCCAACCTCTCTAATGAAAGATTTTGGGTTTACCACTACTCCGTTCGCAATGATACACTTCCCTTTGCACTGTAGAACTCCTGAAGGGAGAAGGTGCAAAACAAATTTCTCTTCACCTACATAAACCGTGTGACCAGCGTTGTCTCCACCCTGGAAACGAACTACATAATCCGATTTAGCTGATAAAACATCCGTGATTTTTCCTTTACCTTCATCTCCATATTGAAGACCTACAACTACGTAAGTTGACATATTTTTCTTTTATTTTAGATTCATGCAAAATTACTTTTTAAAAATAGGGTGGGCAAATTATGGGGGGATTTTATTTTGGGGTGGGTGGAAATCATAATTATAATTTTTAGTTATAATAGTATTTTACTTCATCATCATTATATTTGATTTATTTATAACTATAAAGATGAGTCAATCTCAAAAACATCATTTCTTACCCGTCTTTTATCTTAAAGGATTTACAAATGAAAATGAACAATTTAAAATCTTCAACGTAAAAACAAAAAAATTCAAGCAAAAAGGAAAACTTTTTTCTCCTTCTTCTCATTTTTATATACTAAAAGATAATACCATTGTAACAGATTTTGGAGAAAATGATTTCATGGAAAAATTTTATGAAAAAGTTGACAACAGTACCGCCAAGATTTTTCAACGCATTAATTCCAACACTTTTGGAAATAGATTTGGTGTTAGTGAAAAAGATATGCCTTATCTTAATAATTTTGTAAGCCAAATTTATTGGAGATCTCCATTTAATAGAAATATTCTTCAAGATTATATTAAAAAATATAACCTTGAAGAATTAGGTCTTAAAATCATTGATAAAAATGGTAATCACAATGAGGAATTAAGTGAAGAATTTAAAAATGAACCTCAATTTTACAAAGCATATAAACTTTATAATTCTTTATTAGATTCTATTCGTGGATTTAATTGCAACACGCAATATCACATATTTAGTAGACCAAAAGAATTACCCTCAATTTGCTCTGATTCTCCAATAATTTTCAGTAAAAGTAATGACATCAAAGTATATGAAGATGATTATATTTTCCCTATTTCAAAAAATAGAATTTTTGTGAAAAGAAATTTAACCCAAAAATTCAATCATCAATTACATCATTTAATAGATTTAATCTTATTAAAGCAGTCAACAAATTATTTAGCAACTAATGATGAAAGTTATATTGATTTTTTAATGGAACTTGATAAAGAACATAATTATTCTCTAGTTCAATACAAAGAAATACTATTCAATAACTTAATATATTTTTTTTTGATTAAATACCAATAATTGGTACATTTGATAAAAATTAACACAATGGCAAAAAATACATCCATATTATTAGGAGATTATTTTGATAATTTCATTAGTGAACAAATAAAATCTGGAAAATACTCGTCAGCAAGTGAGGTGATAAGAAATGCATTGAGATTGTTTGAATATGAAGAATCTAGGAAAAAAGAATTGATCAACGAATTAAAAAAAGGAGAAAAATCTGGATTTGTTGAGAATTTTGACCGCAAAGAATTTCTCAAGAATCTTCATCAAAAACATTCTGCTGAATCATGAATTACAGAATAAGTAAGGAAGCATCAGATGATTTAGAAAAAATATGGCTATATACTTTCGAGAATTGGTCTTTAAAGCAAGCAGACCATTATTTTGATTTGCTACTCAATGAAATTGAATACCTATCTAAAAATCCAAAATCCGGAAAAGATTACAGTAAAATCAGAAAAGGATATTTCCGATCCAGAGTAAAATCACACTTTATATTTTATAAAATCAATTTAAAAGATGATGAAATTGAAATCATCAGAATTCTTCATCAGCAAATGGATATTTCAATGAGATTGGATGAATAGATTAAAAATTTCAATCATTATAAAAACCTCCGCTGATCTTCAATGAAATTTATTTATTCAGTATCTTTGGTCGTATACCAAAATAACCAAAGCTCCTCCCACCATGAGATCATCACAAACATCTTCCTACCTCTCCCCATCTCCCGCCAGCGAAACAAAGCTCTTCCACACCCTTTTCACGCCCAATCAAGTTCCTGTAAAAGCTACTTTGCTGATCATCCACGGTATGCAGGAACACAGCGGAAGATATGCTGAAATCGCAAACTATTTTGCAGATCAGGGAATAGCCGTTCTTACCTATGATCATCTGGGACACGGAAAATCGGTGAAGGATAAAAAAGACATCGGATTTTTTCAACTGAAGCAACCGGATGAAAAGCTTATTTCCGATGCTGAAGCAATGGGCGACCATCTTATACATCAATATCCGGATGTTCCTCATTTTGTGCTTGGCCATTCTATGGGATCATTTGTGACACGCTGTCTTCTTCAGAGAGCTGGTGGTAAATTTACTGGAGCAATTATCACTGGAACCGGAGGTCCTTTGGCGGGTATCAACTTAATCAATGGATATCTCTCACTAGCCAATAAAATAGCACCACATTATCCTACGTATCTCAATACCCTTTTTAATACAGTCAATAATAAGCCCTTTAAGAAAGATAAAGACTTCAGCGATACAAGCTGGCTGAGCCTGAATCTGGCCAACAGAAAAGCTTTTGCTGAAGATGAACTTTGCGGAGTTCCTTTTACAAACAATGCATTTTATGCTCTGTTCAGTATTTATAAAAAAGCTACGGCAAGAAACTGGGCAGTTTCTATTCCAAAATCTTTCCCTCTTCTGTTTGTCAGTGGACAGAATGATCCGATCGGAGATTTCAGCAAAGGAGTCATGAAAACCGTTGATTATTTAAAGCAGGATGGGTTTAAAGATATCAGTGCCAAAATTTATCCCAACATGCGCCACGAAATATTAAATGAGGAAATCAGACAAGAGGTCTTCAATGAAATATTTCAGTGGATTTCAAAGCATTTATAAACTAAACATTACTCCATCTTTACCAATAGATAGTCGGATTCCCCTATTCTATTTAAATAGTCTGGTTCATAGAAAACTTTGTCATTGCGAGCCGTAGGCGAAGCAATCTAATTCAGATCATCAAAATATACAGCATGAGATTGATTCGTCGTTACACTCCTCACAATGACAAAAATGTAAAAATTTCATCTCCGATAAAATTGAATACCGTTAACTGAATATTTATTACCGAATACTTATCTACATATTCAACCATGCTGAAAATCTTCGATTTTCTTGCGCCTTAAAAATACACTTTTAATAATCCCTTGCGCCTTTGCGATAATCCAACAGTAAATACTTTTCACGCTCAAACCTTCTAGGTTTTAAAAACCTATAAGGTTGAAATCAATAGCCAATAAAACACAAACATCTGCAAAATCAGCGGAATCAGCGGGAGCAAAAAAACATCACTAGAACACCATCTAATCCAAAACAATCTCCCTTTCCACTCCTATCTCCTCCAGAAAGATCTCATCATGGGAAATCACCAGCAATGTCCCTTTATAATCCTTAATAGAAGCCGTCAATATTTCCACGTTCTGCAGATCAAGATTATTCGTAGGTTCATCCAGGATGATTATATCCGGGGCTTTACTACTGATAGAAAGTCCACACAGAAGCAACCCCAACCGTTCTCCTCCACTTAGAACTCCACATTTTTTATCCCAGGTTTTCTTTCCAAACAGAAATCTGGACAGCAGTGTTTTCACCTCGGATTCCTGCATTGCACTGTCATTAAATTCCTGAACAAAATCATAAACACTGATATCCTGGCCAATCAGAGAATATTCCTGATCAACATAAATCGTATTAAACTCTGATCTCGTAATTTTCCCTTCTGACGGATCTAGATTACCTAACATCATTTTCAGCAAGGTCGTTTTCCCGGAACCATTGGATCCTTTAATTGAAATTCTCTCTCCACTACGGATCTCAAGATTGATATTATTTTTCCAAAGAGTTTCAGTCCCATAATTGAAATTAATATCGTCTGCACTAATCAATATTTTTCCGGAATGCAGATTGGAATCATTGAAATTCACTTTCATCTGATTAGAGTTTTTCAAAGAGGAACGCAAATCCCGAAGATCACAGGAAATCCCACTGATCTTTTCAGCATGAACTCCTTTCAATCTGGATGTATTTTTCTCAGCATTATTGCGGAGGGTGTTCATCATAATTCTTGCGACTCCGGATTTTTCCTGCTTCTGTTTTCCTCTTGCATCCAACTTTTGCTTCCGTTCTATGGTTTCGCGTTCTTTTTCCTTTGCTTTTTTTAAAGCCCGTTCTTTCGCATGAATATCATTATGAAGTGCTCCCTCCTCTATTTCTTTCTGTTCAGCATAAAAATCGTAGTTGCCACCATACGTTGAAATCCCCTGATTGCTTAATTCAAATATGGTATCAGCAAGATTCAGCAGTGTGCGGTCGTGGCTCACCATAACGACCTGAGCATCCATTTTTTCGATAAGACTGTATAAGAGTTTTCTGCCTTCAAGGTCGAGATGATTTGTAGGTTCATCCAGTAAAATAAGGTCAGAATTATTGATCTGAATTCCTGCCAGGAAAACTTTTGTTTTCTGACCTCCGCTCAGACTTTCCAGTTTCTGGTTCAATTTCAGACCTTCAAGTTTCCAGTCATGTAAAGCGGTCTGACAGCGTTCTTCAATATCCCAGTCGTCATTTAATATTTCAAAATACGCTTCGTCCACTTCACCACTGGTAATCTTTTGGAGAGCATTCAGTTTTTGGTCAATTTTAAGACATTCTGAAATGGTAAGATGATCAAAGTTCCCGAACATCTGCGGAACATAGTATATATCGCCTTTAACGGTTATATTCCCTTCTGATGGCTGAATTTCCCCGGCCATCATCTTCAGCAATGTAGATTTCCCTACACCATTACTTCCGACAAGCGCCGATTTTGTATGAGCTGGTATTGTTAAATGGATAGAATTAAACAGAAGGTCTCCTCCCGGAAACCCGTAGGACATATTTTGCAGTAAAATCATGATTTATTTCTTAGTAATAATTAAACATCAGCAACGCATCGGTCACTGTTTGATAACATTGAAAAGAAATTAAATCCTACATGTCTGTATAATTGAGTTTTGGAACTGCAAAGATAACAAATTCTTACCAATCCTCTTTTTCCTGATAAAAAACATATGACTTTTACCCTGTTTTGAGATTGACTAAAATTTGTCAGATCAGAATTACCCTCCTTCTGAAAGATGGCCAATCGTAGAATTGACGGGACAATTGAATATAATCACAGATTTTATATTGCTAAAATTTTTAATGCATCCTCTTTAAACGGGGCATTATGAAATCGGGTGCAAAAGTAGAAAAGATTTTGATCAAAAAACCGTAACTTTGCCAACTACTAAAATTTTTTATGGAAAGCATTAAAGTTCACGACAAAACTTTCGTTCCTTATTTGAAGGACGCCGAGATTCAGCAAATTGTAAAAGAAACAGCTTTAAAGATTTATGAAGACTACAAGGATGAAGTTCCTGTTTTCATCGGGGTTCTGAACGGGGTGATCATGTTCTTCTCAGATCTTTTAAAATATTATCCCGGTGAATGCGAGATTGCTTTCATTCAAATGAGTTCTTATGCAGGAACTGAATCTACAGGGATCGTTTACCAGAAAATGGAACTGACTAAAGACGTGAAAGACCGTCACATCATTCTTGTGGAAGATATCGTAGATACCGGAAACACGGTTGAAAGCTTATTCAAATATTTCACAGAAACACAACGTCCGAAGTCTGTAAAACTGGCTTCATTCCTATTGAAACCGGATGTATACAAGAAAGATTTCAAACTGGATTATATCGGAAAAGAAATTCCAAATAAGTTTGTTCTTGGTTATGGACTTGATTATGATGAGATAGGAAGAAACCTTGCCAATCTGTATCAACTGGAAGAGGGACAAATCAACCATTAAACGCTGTTGGCTATTAGCTGATAGCTTTTAGCCTAAAAAAGTAAAATAAAGAAATTAATTTAATAATAACTTAAAAACGCTAGAGGCTAAAAGCAGGTTAGACTAATGGTAAAAGCCAAAAGCTAGCTGCCCATCGCCAGAAGCCCTTTAACATTATGATAAACATTGTTCTGTTCGGCCCTCCAGGAAGTGGAAAAGGAACACAAGCTCAAAACCTGATCGAAAAATTCAACTTAAAGCAAATTTCAACAGGTGACCTTTTCAGATACAACATGAAAAACGATACCGAGCTTGGAAAACTAGCTAAGTCTTACATCGATAAGGGAGAACTGGTTCCGGATCAGGTAACAACGGATATGCTGATCGACGAGCTTAGAAAGCCAACCGATACCAACGGATTTATCTTTGACGGCTACCCAAGAACTACGGCTCAGACGCAAGCTTTGGAAACCATCGTAAAAGAGGAACTGAACGACAAGATTGATATCTGCCTATCCCTCGTGGTAGAAGACAAAACTTTAGTGGAGAGACTTCTGAAAAGAGGTGAAACCAGCGGAAGATCTGACGACAGCAATGTAGAGATCATTGAAATCAGAATTAAAGAATATTATACTAAAACAGCAGAAGTAGCCGAACTTTACAAGCAACAGGGAAAATATGTTGAAGTAAACGGCGTAGGAGAAATTGCTGAAATTTCCCAAAAGCTTTTCGCTGAAGTCGAAAAAATTAAATAATCGGTATATGGTGTACGGGATTGGAAAAATTCGAATCCCGTAAACCGCAACCCGCAACACAAACTATATGTCTAACTTTGTAGATTACGTAAAGATCCATTGTAAAAGCGGACACGGAGGTGCAGGTTCTGCCCACCTTCGCCGTGAAAAATATATTCCTAAAGGCGGTCCGGATGGAGGCGACGGAGGTCGTGGCGGACACGTCATCATGAGAGGAAATGCTCAGGAATGGACTTTACTTCCACTTCGATACACCCGCCACATCAAAGCGGAACGTGGTGAAAACGGAGCGAAAAGCCAGCTGACCGGTGCTGACGGTGCTGATATTTATATCGATGTTCCTATCGGGACGATCGCTAAAAATGAAGAAGGAGAAATTATCGGCGAAATTCTTGAAGATAAACAGGAAATCACTTTGATGCTTGGAGGAAAAGGAGGAAAAGGAAATGAGCACTTCAAATCTTCTACCAACCAAACCCCAAGATATGCACAGCCAGGAATGGATGGTGAGGAAGGATTTGTGGTTTTCGAGCTTAAAATTTTGGCCGATGTAGGTTTAGTTGGTTTTCCAAATGCCGGAAAATCTACCCTTCTTGCTTCTGTATCAGCTGCCAAACCAAAGATCGCTAATTACGCATTTACGACATTGACTCCCAATCTTGGTATTGTGGATTACAGAAATTACAAATCATTTGTAATGGCTGATATCCCTGGGATCATTGAAGGTGCTGCTGAAGGAAAAGGTTTAGGACACAGATTCTTAAGACATATTGAAAGAAATTCCATCTTATTATTCTTAATTCCGGCTGATTCTGAAAGTCATTTTCAGGAGTTTAAAATTCTGGAAAATGAATTAACGGAATACAATCCTGAACTTCTGGATAAAGATTTCATCATTTCGATTTCTAAATCGGACCTTCTTGATGAAGAGCTGAAAAAAGAAATCTCAGCTGAATTCCCGGAAAACAGAAAACCGTTATTCTTCTCCGGTGTTACGGGAGAAGGCCTTGTAGAACTGAAAGATGCAATCTGGAAAAAACTTCACGGATAAAAGATGATACACTCATTAAAGAAAATAACAGCACCCGCTGTTATTTTTGTTTCATTTCTTCTGCCTTCCTCAGCACATGCTCAGGGTGGTGATTCATTCATGGAAGCACCCAGATTGGATGAACCTGCACCTTTTAATGATAAAGCGTTTTTCAGGTTTGAATTCAACAAAAGATTAACATACCATAAAATTGCTGATCAGGGTACAAGTAATGAAGTGGATGAGGTGATCGAATACTACACGAATGACGTTGACCTGTCTGTTCTGTCTTTTAACAACAGCAGAAACGGTTTCATTTATAATTTAAAAAAAGATACCAATCCTGTTCTTCCTGTTCTGATCAAAGACGAAAACAAAGAGATTAAACCCGGAAATTTCGATTATTTCAAGGGTGATATTCCTTTGGAGTCGGAAATTGCCGATATCAGGAAAAGAAAAAAGGCAAAAACCGATCAGGTATTGGAATTGGTGGAAAAGAAAGCGGAAAACGATCTGATTCATTATAAGTACAACCTTATTCATAAAGGAAAAACGAATGTCGCAGTGATTGAACTCGACATTGCCAATACGGATAAGGACTTCAATAACAATATCCTGTTTGATATGGAACCTTTATTCTTCAAGAATAAAATATCCTTTGACAAAGGGGAAATCAAGAGCTATTCTTATTACAACACCGCTAAAAAGAGAACAAAGTACTATGAATCAATGAATATTGACCCGGTACTGTTACGATTATCATTCACTAAAGGCTGCTGCGTTTCATCTCTGGAGTAAAGTTCACTACTGAAGCAGACTCTATTTGGAATAATTATTGAAACACCCCAGAGAAACCATTCCCTATGAAATATGTATTAAGCCTTTGTGCACTGATATTTTTATTTTCGTGCACGACACAAAAAACGGAATCAAAATATTCCAAAATTGAATATCAGGCAGGTGCATGTTTTGGATCCTGCCCTATTTTCACGATGACCATCAATCCAGACAGGACGGCCATACTGGAAGCCGAGCATTTTAATTTTTCTAAAGATTTTTCTAAAGGTGAATTTTCAAAACCAAGGGAAGGAACTTTTAAAGCCGTAATTAAAGAATCTGATTACAACAAACTCGTTTCTTTACTGAACGATCTTGATGTTAAAAACCTTCAGGATAAGTACGGATCAAGAAATATCACAGATCTTTCCACTTCATATCTGAGGATTAATTTTACGGATGGAACTTCCAAAAATGTAGAAGACTACGGCAAAAGAGGAAGTGAAAAGCTGAGAAAAGTCTATCTCTTCATTGAAGACCTGAGACATAACCAGCAGTGGACAAAACTAAAATGATCCGCTTAAAAATATTTAGACTACCTTTGTACCATATAATTCCTTCACATTGAGGGAATTTTATTTTAAATTAAAAAAACAGTTCATTTGAATTTTACAGACCTAAACTTAATAGAACCTATTGCTAAAGCAATTGAAGAACAGGGATATACGAATCCCACGCCCATTCAGGAGAGATCTATCCCTGAAATCTTAAAAGGCAGCGACTTTTTAGGGTGTGCACAGACAGGAACAGGAAAAACAGCGGCGTTTGCTATTCCTATCCTACAGAATTTATCAAAGAATAAGACCAAAAATAATCATATAAAGGCCCTGATCTTAACGCCGACAAGAGAACTTGCCATCCAGATCGAGGAAAACATTAATGCATACGGAAAATATCTTCCGCTAAAACAACTCGTTATTTTCGGAGGTGTAAAGCAGGGAAATCAGGAAGCTGCCCTGAGAAAAGGCATCGATATTCTGGTAGCAACTCCCGGAAGACTTCTCGATTTTATCGCTCAGGGGATCATCAGCTTAAAGAACATTGAGATCTTTGTTCTTGACGAAGCTGACAGAATGCTTGACATGGGCTTTGTGCATGACGTAAAAAGAGTGATCAAACTTCTTCCACAGAGAAGACAGACATTATTCTTTTCTGCAACCATGCCTTCTGAAATCCAGAAACTGGCAGACTCTATCCTGAATAATCCTGTAAAAGTAGAAGTAACTCCGGTTTCTTCCACTGCAGAAACGATCAAGCAGGCAGTTTATTTTGTAGATAAAGATAACAAACTGAACCTTCTTTCTCATATTCTGGAGAACGAGATCGCTGATTCTGTACTGGTATTTTCCAGAACGAAACACGGTGCCGACAAAATTGCAAGAAAACTTCAGAAAGATAATATCTCAGCAGAAGCCATTCACGGGAATAAATCTCAGAATGCAAGACAGAATGCCCTGAGTAATTTTAAGTCCGGAAAAACAAGGATTCTGGTCGCTACAGACATTGCTGCAAGAGGTATTGACATTGATGAACTGAAATATGTGATCAATTTCGAACTTTCCGACGTTTCCGAAACGTATGTTCACAGAATCGGAAGAACGGGAAGAGCCGGTGCTGAAGGATCTTCTATCTCTTTTGTAGACAGTCTGGATCTTTTAAACTTAAGAAATACAGAGAAACTGATCGGGAAGAAAATTCCTGTGGTAAAGGATCATCCTTTCCATACCGAAAATCTGATCGCACAGAAAAGAGATTCCAACAACAAGCCTATGGCCGCTGGTGGTGACAGAAGACCAAGGTCTCCGAAACCCCAGAATAACAATAATAAGCCAGCTGGCAGCGCTCCTACAGGAACCAAGAAACCTAAGAATAAGAATTTCACCAGAAAAAAATAAATCATAAGTTATTTTACGATCAAATATTCTGTATTGGGTGTAGAAACAAAATAACAAATAGGCTATCTGAATCAGATAGCCTATTTTTCTATAAAATGATATACTACTATTGTTTAATAAATTTATGGGTAAGTTTTTCTTTCCCGCCGTCCACAGAAAGGATATAAGCACCTGCCGGGATACGTGAGATATCGATTTTATTAACACCTTCAGCTGCTTTCTGAGTAAGAACCTGTTTTCCTGAAGCATCAAAAACATTCAACATTAATGATTGGTCTCCTTTAGCTTTAAGACGTACATTAATTTCGTTTTTAGCGGGATTCGGATATACACTCATCAGATTAGCTGCAGTTGCTTCTATTAAAGAATTTTTAATCTCAGAAGATTTTAAAACCGCTGCAACAGGATTAGCTTTACCGGTCACAATCAAAGTATAATTCTGCGAGCCTCCGGTTAATGTTCCTTTATGTGTAATAGTCACTGCATATTGTCCTGCAGGAAGTACTCCGGCATCTACACGTTCAAAGTTATCACTGTTGTTATCCTGCTTGGCATTGGCAGATCTTGAAGTAAGAGTCCACGGATAATAGGTACTTGCATTAGAGCTGCTTACAATACGAAGATCAAGATCATTAACCAGTCTCTTTGTGGTACTGTTAAGATGTGAAGCAGAGGTTTGTATAGCTCCGGCACGATCATACCATGAAATGGATGCCTTTATAGGAGTAACTCCATCAGAATTGATATAAACTGTTTCCTTAGCCCCACCTGCCAGACTTTTGTCTGAAATTAGAGCGATTGTATTACGATTGTTGATGGTTTCAGCCATAGTTTTCGCATTCAACAGTCCCCATCCGAAATTGACATCCGGACCAGCTGCTCCTGCATCATCTGCAGTATGAAGGGCAAGACCTTTTAATGCTGCTCCAAGCATATAACTTCCGGTTACGTTTTTGAAATGCTGATTAACTAAAATTAAAGTTCCGGTAACATTGGGAGAAGCCATTGAAGTACCAGTCATTGATTCATAAGCTATTTGGGAAGAAGCTGTGCAGGAATAAACACTTGTTCCATTTCCGGTAATATCCGGTTTGATGCGTAAATCGTCAGTAGGACCCTGGCTACTGGAAGAGTTAATAGATACTGATGTTAACTTTCCATTACTATCGATCGAGGCATCCTGGGCATTAGCCACTACAACTGCATTTTTTGATGTGGCAGTGTCACTAAGATTATCAAAAGCAGTTGAAGATCCACCTAGTGCACTGGCATTATAACCGCTTGAACCACTATTTCCAGCCGCCTTACATATTACATAATAGGGTGCATTAAAAAGAATTTCATCCACTTTGGCTGACTCCGTAATATAAGCCCCGAAATTCCAGTCCTCCACAAGATCAGGTCTGTACCCATAAGAATGATTGGAAATTAAAAGCCCCTGAGAAGCAGCTGTACTTATTTCAGACAGGTCATTATTCCAATCATATGTTTTAATAGTAACCCTAGGAGCCATTCCCTTTGCCGTCGCTTTTACTCCGGCTGCCCCTATAGTTCCTGACACGTGGGTAGCGTGCCTATTATTCATTGTATTGCTATTTTGCGTTGCATTATCTCCAATGGTTACCCGACCGCCAAATTCCTGATGGCCAATATTGACACCGCCGCCATCCCAGACATTGGCAGTCATATTTTCTCCGGCAAGACTAAGGCCCAAGCTGCCTCCCTGATGTAAATGATTGGCTCTTGTTGATTTTGCAGCAGCCGTATTGCTATTGGTATAGTAAATGGGGTTCCCATTGACTATTTTCATCAATTCAGACATAGAGCCATCCTTGTTCTCGATAATTACAGGAATGTTATTCTTCTTAGCGAATAGAAGAGCTTCCCTTTTTTCGCTTTTAAACCGTATTTCACTCTCTTTTGCCATCCTTCCAAGTTCGGAGACATTGGTTTTTTCCACGATTAGGGCAAGTTCTTCACGGGTTTGGGCATTCGTGACTGCAACGCCGGCAGCCATGACAGCACCTAACAAAATAATTCTTTTTTTCATAATAAGTTGAATAGTTTGTGTTTACTTATACTTCACATTGAACAGATTTTATTTTATGTAAAGCTTTATTTTCGATCTGTTTCAAAGATATTATTTAAAGTAAATCTTCAGCGATTCCCTGACAGCGATTAACAACAATTAATTATCAAAAAACTGAATACCAAATAGTTGAAAATAAAAAAGTTAACAATAAAATATCTCAACCATGTGAGTTTACTATTTAAAAACAGCTGTTATACAAATTATTTTTCATGCTAAGCTGGCAGTTCAATAAGATTCTTGAATACAACCTGAAGATTCCAGATTAAGACATGTTTGGGAGTGAAACAGGATTCAAAATAATATAAATTCGTTATTCAATGCGGTGGATAGTAGAATTTTCTATCAATACAGTCGGTTTTGATAGTTTTTTTAGTACGTAAAGAAATAGCGGAGTTTTTAAAGTTTTAGCAGCCTCCAAATACCTGGAAAGCTGTACTGCATTTCCGGCATTGACTTTACGTGAAAATTTATTCGTGAATTAGAATTAATTAAGCTTTTTCGACTTCTTTCCGAACTGAAAAGCAATAAGCAATAATGCTGAAAGGAAGGCATGCCGCCAGATACGTGGTTGAAAAAAGGTTATCCTGAAAGCCCAATCCAAAAACCAGATACTTTTCCAATACAAAACCTACCATCGTTAAAAAAACAATGCATGCTGAAAAATAGAATACATCATTTATTTTTCTGACATAAAACGATGCCAACACAGCTGCTGCAAGAAAAACCAGCATAACAAATTTATTGCTCTGCCCCTGAAGAGTCAGTGGGTTGTACTTTATAATGTAATCCAGATCTTTAGCTGGAAAAAAAACGGTCAATAACAATATAGCTACGGTTAGCAGAAAGACTGCCACTGTTTTTATTTTACGTTTTGTATCTGTTGCTAAAAAAGGTTTCAACAAGAAAATAATCAGTGGAATAACGGCTACACTACGGGTCAGAAATAAAATACCGAGGCATATCCCCAAAAGTACCGGTTTCTGAAAATAATTATCTTTAAACTTACTATGCCAGAAAAGGATAAATGCCGCTGCGAAAATAAAAGAAGAAATAAAATCACTTTTGCAGACTGCTTCATAAATGTAGGAAAGGGACATTCCCAACATCAATATCGCTGTGAACCTGATCAGGTTACTTTTAAATTCCAACATAACAGCGTAAGAAAACAATAGAAAAGCACCTACCTGAAGATAGCCGACATTTCCCAAAAGATAGGCAGGAAGAGCCAGCAAAAGCTGACCGGGAAGATAAGAGGATAAATTCCCCATGAAATTACGGGTATCATAAATATATTTCCCGTGAATCCAGTAATCTAACGAAAAATCCAGCGTCTGCCATCGGTCTATATTCAACTGAAACGGATCTTTTAAGATATGGCATAAAGCAATATACCCCACTCCTAAAATACCCGTTAACAGATAGATGAATTTTACATTGATTTTTTTGGACAACAGTTCATTTTTTATCAGAAAAAACAAAAAAAGATGGACTGCAACAAAGGCAACAACCAAAATACTGAGCGGAACAATTGACTGCCGGATGCCGTATTTGGTCAGGAATAAAAAATTAATCACAAAATAGACTGCAAATAGCATGAAACTGCTTGCCGCGCCGTTTTTCGTATAAGTTAAAATTCTATCCATCTGAAATTCTTAGTTTCCAAAAATTCTTACTGCGTTTTCCGTCGTAATTCTGTCGATTTCTGTAAAGTCTTTGCCGTAGATATTGACCAGTTTTCCGGCTACCAGATCAAGGTAAGAGCTTTCATTTCTTTTTCCTCTGTGTGGAACCGGAGCAAGGTAAGGTGAATCCGTTTCCAGAACGATTTTATCCAAAGGAATTTCATTCAGAAACTGATCAATTTTTCCGTTTTTAAAGGTCACTACACCTCCTATTCCCAATATGAAATTGAGATCAATGGCGTGTTTCGCCTGTTCCAGATCTCCTGAAAAACAATGAAAAATACCTCGAAGTTTCGGATGTTTCTTTCTTTCTAGCACTTCGAATGTTTCATCAAAGCTTTCTCTTGTATGGATGACGATCGGAAGGTCTTTTTCGATGGCCCAGTCGATTTGCTGTTCAAAAGCTTTAACCTGAATATCCAGTGTCGTTTTGTCCCAGTAAAGGTCGATCCCAATTTCTCCTATCGCAGGAAAATCTCTTTCGTCCAGGTAGTTTTTAACGGTTTCAAGTTCTTTTTCCCAGGATTCCGGCTTTACATAACATGGATGAAGCCCCATCATGGAAATGATCTGCCCTGGATATTCTGTTTCCAGCTGAAGCATTTTTCCGTGGGATTCGGAATCGATAGCAGGAAGATAAAACTTCGTGATTCCTTTGTCTACTGCCCTTTGAATGGCTTCTTTTCTGTCTTCATCAAATTCTTCTGCGTATAAATGGGTATGTGTATCAATCATTTTTTTAAAATTTTAACAGATCTTCATAAGGGTTTTCCAGTTCCATCAGCAGGCCGAAAGCCGGCTCTGTCTTTATTCCCTGTTTCTTCAGTTCTATTATTTCATGTTTAAAATCTTCTCCTTTTTCCTGTAATATTCTGTATTCTGCCACCATATGACGGTAAGCATTCTGTTCAATGGAAGGCGTATTTTGTCCGAAAATCTCTATGGGAAATTCTTCAAGCATAAAGTTCAGGACGATGCTTTTTTCTCCGCGTACCACAATATTTTCAACTTTTACATCTGTATCTCCCGGCATTAATCGCCTCATAGCGATTTCATCTAAAAAGTCTTCTTCACATTCAAGATCTACTTCGCAAATAATATCCAGATCACTGCTTTCGATATCAATTTCAATGGGAATTGTTCCCGCCAGAACTGGAGAATAGTCTTTTAATTTTTCAAAAACCTGATATTTTTTCAGGACATCATAGGCTCTTTTCTGTCTTTCATTGCCCGATTTCAGGTATTCAATATTAGTAAAATCAATCATTTAAAAATATTTTGTGTCTTACTTTTTCGCGCTGAGCTTCAATTCTTGCATCAAGCTTTTCCCTGAATTCAATATATTTCGGGTCCTTATCGTCTTCTGTTTTATGTTCCAGTGCTTTATTGATCTTAAAACTTTCCTTGATAAAACTTTTCGTCATATCAGAAAAACAGGCTTCCCCGAACTTATCAAAGATGTAATTGACAGCCTGTGAAGTCGGATGAATCAGATCTTCCTTGTAAAAACGGTAATCGCGCAGATCATCCATTAAGATCTCATAAACGGGAAGATAATGGCAGTTTTCAAGCTGTAAAATCGCTTCATGTACGGCTGTGATCAGTTTGGATTTGCTCAGTTGGTTCTCAATCATTCCATCTTTGGTGTGGCGGACCGGAGAAACAGTAAACAGGATCTGTACATCGTCGCGGCAGATATCTTTCAGGTTTAAAACCGTATTATATATGGAATCTGTAAGTTCCTGATGCGAAAGCAGTCTTTTTTCAAAGAACTTCTGCGGAATTTTGTGACAATTGGCGGCCAGTTTTTTCTTTGGAATGAATTCATAAATAAATGAAGTTCCATAGGTGATGATTACCCAGCCTGCATCCTGCAGAAAGCGGTTTCCCACTTCTATCCCTGCATTGATTTTATCAAGCGTCTGGTGGATATATCTTCTGTCGAAGCTGCTGTGATGATCCAGAGAGATAAATTCATCGTTAAATGTGATCAGCTCATCTTCGGTATAAAACTCCGAATCATGAAGCCTTTTGACCGCATTACTGATCGAAAAAGGATTAAAGATAGTTCCAAAAGGATTATTGACTGTCTGAAGCTGTCCCTGGCCCAATAAATCTGTCATTTCTGAAGCAAAACATGATCCTATTGAAAATATTTTATCTTCAACATCAATCTTTTTTTCCGATGGGGGAATGTCTACTTCGGTTCTGAATTTCATTGTATTAGGTAGCAGATAGCAGATAGCAGGTGGCAGGTGATAATCCATGGACTATGAGACCTGCAACCTGCTACCTATCACCTACGATCTTATTAGCTTTCTCTTCTCAACAGGTAATTGGCCAGTTCGGCAAAAGGTTTTTTCTTGTCTTCCGGGATATTGATCTTCTCCAGATAGCTCTGCCCGATCTCGTTGTGTTTTTGGATCAGACGTAATGCTTTCTCATCAACTTTCGTTCTTCTGAAGATCTTTTCTACGCCGTATACCTTATCAATATTATCGGTCTTTTTACCATACCAGTGATCCAATTCTTTTCTTTCTTCGTCTGTCCCATGTTCTCTCGCTAAAAGGTACAGAATGGTTTTTTTGTTCTCGTAAATATCTCCGGCATGTTTCTTCCCAAACTGAGCCTGGTCTCCGAATACATCAAGATAATCATCCATGATCTGGAATGCGATACCGATATGTTTTCCGAAATTGAAAATAGCTTTGGCATCTTTAAAATTAGCTCTTGCAATAAGCGCTCCTATTTCAAATGAAGATGCACTCAGAACTCCTGTTTTGTACGTAATCATTCTGATGTAGTCATCATACGTTACGTCCTCCTGAGTTTCAAAATTGATGTCATACTGCTGTCCTTCGCAAAGAAGAAGTCCGGTATGGGTAAATATTCTGATGCATGCCTTGAAAATTTCAGGTTCAAGATCTTCAAAAAATTTATACGCTTTTAGCATCAGTCCGTCTCCGGAAAGAATCCCTACATTAATTCCGTGCAGGGTATGGATGGTAGGTTTATTTCTTCTTAAGGGTGCCTCATCCATAATATCATCATGGATCAGGGTGAAATTATGGAAAAATTCGATTGCCAATGCCGGTTTTATCGCCTGTTTAAGATCTCCGCCGAACAGGTCGCACGCCATTAGTACCATAATGGGACGAAGACGTTTTCCGCCATGGGAAATGATGTAGTTCATCGGATCATAAAGTTCTGCAGGCTTGTCTTTAAAAGTATACTTCGTAATGGCTTCAGCAACGATCTGCTGGTATCTGTCTAAAAATTCCATAAAATCTTATAATTTGAACAAAAATACAATTTTTCGAGGCTTTATAAAACAAAAAACTTTGCCCCGAAGGACAAAGTTTATATTATATATTTCAACTTTAAAATTAAGTTAAAAACGTTACAGCAAGATAAGTAATCGCAGCAACAATTGCCGAAATAGGAATTGTTAATACCCAAGCCCAAAGAAGACTTACGGTAATTCCCCATCTCACGGCAGAAATTCTCTTCGTTAATCCTACTCCGATGATAGAACCGGTGATGGTATGCGTTGTAGATACAGGAATACCAAAATGGTCAGTAATGAACAAAGTGATTGCTCCTGCTGTCTCAGCACTTACTCCTTCCAGTGAAGTTACTTTTGTAATCTTAGTTCCCATTGTTTTGATGATTTTCCAACCACCACTCATAGTACCCAATGCAATGGCAATGAAAGAAACCAAAGGAACCCAAATATAATGCTGGGCAAAATAATCAAAACGGGCTGCAGATTCAATACTAAGATAAACAGGATCCTTAAGCATATTGACGTGATAGTAGATCATCGCTGCTCCAATAATACCCATTACTTTCTGTGCATCATTCAAACCATGTCCTAAACTGAACAAAGCTGAAGACACCAACTGTAGTCTCTTAAATGATTTATCTGCTTTATACGGATTTGATCTTTTATAAAGATGAACAATAATTAAAGTGATAATAATTGAAATAATCATCCCAATAATCGGAGCCATAAAAATGAACAGGAAAATAGGAATCACTTTATCAAATTTAACAACACTTTGCTGGGCAACCTGAGAGCAGGCTGCTTTAATAGTCTCCCATGTTCCTAAATCAGGGTGAGTAGCCACAACTTCGTGATAATCCATCATAAAAGCATGCATCAGGGCAGCTCCTAAAAATCCACCGATCAAAGTATGTGATGATGATGATGGAATTCCAAACCACCATGTTAAAAGATTCCAAGCTATCGCAGCGATAAGACCGGAAAATATTACTTCTAATGTAATAAAGTTCTCATTGACCGTTTTGGCAATTGTATTACCAATTTTAAATTCTCCAATAATATAAGCAGCGATAAAGAAAGCTGCAAAATTCCAAAGAGCCGCCCAAAGTACAGCCTGAAAAGGGCTTAAAACCTTTGTAGATACAATGGTGGCAATGGAGTTGGCTGCATCATGAAAACCATTAATATAATCGAAAATTAAAGCTAAGGCAATAATAACCGTAAGTAAAATCGGAAATTCCATTTCTGTTAGTTATAATTGTTTAAGCGTATTTAATCATGATGTTCTCAATCGTGTTGGCAACATCCTCAGCTTTGTCAGTTACTATTTCAAGATAATTAAGTACAGATGAGATTTTGATAATGTTGATGGCATCATTGGTCTCAAATAAATCTACCATTGAATTGGAAAGCAGGTCATCTGCGATGTTTTCAATAGAATTTACTTTGATACAAGCTTCTTTTACCTGATCCATATTCTTAAATCCTTTAAGATTTTTCATGGCATTCTGAATCTCAAGACATGCCTTGTTAATCAGGAGTGAGAAATCTGAATATGCTTTCATCTCAGGCGATTTGTATAAGAAGATGTATTTTGTGGAAGCGTAGATGTAATCAGCGATATCATCAAGGCCGGTTGCCAGGGTGTGAATATCTTCACGGTCGAACGGCGTAATGAAGTTTTTTCCTAGTTCAATGAAAATTTCATGTGTAAGCTCATCATTTTTGTGTTCATAGTCGCTCATTCTTTTTAACATCGTGTCGTCGTTAAGATCGAAATCTCTGATCCCGTTGTTAAAGTCTTCAGACATTGCCACTAAATTCTCCGTTACTTTTTCAAAAAGCACAAAGAAGATTTTATCTTTTGGTTGAAAAGCGTGGAAAATATTACCAATTCCCATTTTTATGTATTTATAATTTGCTGCAAATTTCCTAAAAAAGGATTTGCCCTGAAACTATATGACATTAAGTTTTGTTAACATACGATTAACACCTGATTATCAAACAAAAAAACCGGCTAAAAGCCGGTTTGTATAGTGTAGAATGAGTATTAATTTGCTTCTTCAGCTCTCATATCTTTTCCTTTGAATTTCATTGATGCAATATTATTCAAAAGCTCTCCTTTAAATGATTTTTCAATTTCAAAGAAAGAGAATTTCTCTAAAATTTCAATATCACCAATTTCTGCTCTTTTCTTGCTACCTCCAGCTGGTGAAGTCGCTTTATTAATAATATCCAAAACATCAAGTTTTTTCAATTGATCTTTTTTTCCTAGGTTGAAGAAGAATCTTACCATGTTTTCATTCTTTCTTCTAGGTTTTCCGCCACGTTCTCTTCCGCCATCTCTGCTTCCTCTTACGTCACGATCTCCACGGTCACGATCTCTTCCTCTGCTGTCTCTATCTCTATCGCGTCCTCTGTCTCTTCTTGAATAGTCATCATCTCTGCTGCTCAGTTTCTGCTCAGCAAGGTCATGCTTATCTTTGTAGTAAAGAGCAAGATCTTTCAATTGGAACTGTAGTAATTTATGTACCAGCTCTTCTTTGGTGAACGCACTCAAATCAGGGATTAAGCTATCATTGAATTCAAAGATATCTTCTTCGTGTTCTGTAAATAATTTTTCAAAAACACCTCCCACCTGAGCTTTGATAATATCATCACCCGTTGGAATAAATTTCTCAACGATATCAATTTTCGTTGTAGATTTTATTTGCTTTAATTTTCTGCTTTCTTCAGGCTTGATCAAAGAGATTGAAATACCATCTTTCCCTGCTCTACCTGTTCTTCCGCTTCTGTGTACAAAAACTTCAGGATCATCCGGTAAAGAGTAGTGAATAACGTGAGTCAATGAATCTACATCCAATCCTCTTGCTGCAACGTCAGTCGCTACAAGAATATCGATGTTTTTCAGTCTGAATTTCTTCATTACTGTATCTCTCTGCGCCTGAGAAAGATCCCCGTGAAGGGCATCTGCCGCATAACCGTTCTGCATTAAGAAATCAGCAACCTCCTGAGTTTCCATTCTTGTTCTACAGAAAAGAATAGAATACTGGTTCGGGTTCGCATCAATCAATCGCTTAAGAGCTTCTTTTTTCTGACGGTATCCTACTACGTAATATTCGTGTTTGATATTCTTCTTAACCTCGTTAATAGAACCCACAGAAATACGGTGAGGATTGGTAAGATAATTTTTAGAAATTCTCTCCACTTCTTTATTCATCGTTGCCGAGAATAAGAAAGTTTGCTTTGTATCCGGTGTTTCTCTAAGAATTGTTTCCAACTCGTCTTTGAAACCCATAGAAAGCATTTCATCAGCTTCGTCTAAAACTAACCAATGAATCGCAGAAAAATCAAGTGCTTTTCTGTTGATAAGGTCGATTACTCTTCCCGGAGTACCCACAATAATCTGTGGCTTGTCCTTTAAAGAACGAATCTGATCCATAATACTGCTTCCACCGTAAACCGCTGTGGTTTTGATGTCTTTCATGTACTTGGAATAATTTTTTATGTCTTTAGAAATCTGAAGACATAATTCCCGTGTCGGACAAAGCACCAAAAATTGGATTTTGCGACTCGTTTCGTCAATCATATCCAAAATCGGAAGCGAAAACGCTGCTGTTTTGCCTGTCCCTGTCTGCGCAAGTGCGATCAAATCGCGAATATCTGAAAGAATGAAAGGGATAGTCTGTTTTTGGATTTCTGTCGGGCTTTCGTAACCCAGTTCGCCAACTGCCTTAAGGATATCAGGACTTAAATTGGACTCCGTAAATAAATTCATTAAATATTTTAAAATTTTTGCAAATATACAACAAATATTTGACTTGTTTTTGAATAAAGTTCTAAATATGTAAAGTTTAATTCAGAATCCTTTAATATATTTTTAATTTTTAAAAAATTAAATCCAAAAAAATGGCCTTTGCGTTAAAAACATGTTAAACATTATTTTTTTTTATTAAATTGGATTGATTTTTTCTGTATTATTTATGAATTTTCAAAAATAGGATCATCGAATGTAAATTTTTCTTTTTATTACCATGATTTGTTATCGCCGAAATATTCCAGTATCCATGGTGGCATTCCGAGATTTTCTAATCCTTTAAGAATGTTCGATTTACTATCATTTTGAACCTTATTCAAAGTTACAATTATTTTTCTCGGATTCTACACTAAATTCCTTTTTTCATCAGATTACAGCTTTATTTTTTCGTATTTTTAAGATTTAACATGCCATTCTGGTTGATCAAAAATAAAAATACACCCGCTTAATTCTTGGTCAGCCTGAGTTTATTTTTTAACTTGGTTAAATAAAATCACACCCTTCCCCACACTAAACTTTCAAAAATATGAGTATCATAAAGCCCGAAACTTTTACATTCTTAAAAGACCTGACCAACAATAACAACCGTGAGTGGTTTACAGAAAATAAAAACCTTTACACAGAATCTCAGGGAAACGTCATCTCTTTTCTCGATGAACTGATCAAAGAAATGGCTGAATTCGATGAAGAATTAGGTAAGCTTGACGGTAAAAAAGCATTGTTCAGAATTTATAGGGACACTAGATTTTCAAAAGATAAGATCCCGTATAAAACCAATTTCGGAGCCTCTTTAGGGATGGGAAAAGGCAGTCAGAAAGGTGGCTACTATCTTCATATGGAACCTGGAAAATCTTTTCTTGCCGGTGGTATTTATATGCCTGAATCTTCCGTTCTGAAAGAAGTAAGAAAGGAAATCTCATTATATGGAGACGATTTTCTGAAAATCATCAATCAGAAGGACTTTAAGAAACATTTCCCGGAGCTTGATCAGGATGATCAACTGAAAAAAATTCCTCAGGGGTTTGAAAAGGAAGATCCGATGGGAGACTATTTAAAGCTGAAAAACTTTATTGTGGTTTATAACCTGAAAGATGAGGAAGTTATGGATAAAAATGCAGCGAAAAATATAACGAAGATTTTTAAACTGATGAAGCCTTTCAATGATTTCCTGAATACGCCTTTTATTTAAAACATTCACTAATAAAAGTGCTATATAGGCTTTATTTCACGCAAAGAAAAACAAAGAATTGATTTTAATTTCTTTAAAATAAGGTAGACAAAGGCGTTTCACTTATTTCCGAAATACAGGATTTTTATTAAAATAAGAACCTCTAAATTTTTGAGGATTTCACAATTTATTTGTTTTACTTTTTTAAATGAAATGCCTTTGTTTATCTTTATTAAAATTGTTTCATTTCAAAAGAACTTTGTCTACCCTTGCGATTATTAAACATTTAACTATATCAACGTATCAGCACAAAGCCTATTTTTTGCCTGTTATTTAGATTAATATTTTATCCTAAATTTAAAGTGTATTTCTTTATTGCTATTTACCACACAAAGGTTGATTTTTTGAATGTAAAATTTTAAGATTGCAAAGAGAAATCAATTGGCATTGATTCGAGTAAGTGAGCGTGTTAGAGAACCGTCAAATCAGCTTAGCTTAGCCTAAAGTTTTACAAAAAAAGAATCTGCGCAATCCGTGAAATCTGCGGGAGGTTTTTTCTCACAATTTTCACGAATTACACAGATGTTTATATTTTATTTGCAGTAAAGAACTGCTGTTTTTTTCTTTTTAGAACGTCATCACATCCTTTACGACTCCATTCTTTTGAGTATGCTGAAGTAATTCGGTTTCGATAAAAGTTTTGATCTGATCTTCTGATCCGTTGTTCGGGAACAGCAAATGTACATTGGCTCCGGCATCAAGTGTGAAGAATAAGGGAAGACCAGCCTCTCTACGGAAATCCCAGACCTTATTGATGACTTCCATGGTTCCGGTTTTCATCAGGATAAAGGCAGGATCACTCATCATCATCATCGCGTGGAGTGTAAGCGCCTCATGTTCTACCAATTTGATGAAACGTTCCATATCACCGTTTTTTAAGATCTCTTTCATCGGAACAAAATTCTCTCTTGCTTCCTGAAATCTTCTTTCTGCATAAGGATTGGTGTTCATCAGACCATGTCCTACCGTAGAAGAGACACTTTTCTGCCCTTCATGAATCAGTAAAACCCAGTCATTGAAATTTTTAAAGATATCGTGAATTTCAGCATCCGGATATTGTACAGCAAATAAGTCTGAACTTCCTTCCACCTCATCGGAAGTTCCCCAGACCACCAAGCCGTTGTATAAGCTTCTGCAGGCGCTTCCGCTTCCTAATCTTGCCAGAAACGAAGCTTTTCTTAATGATTCCTCTTCAGAAAGTTCATTGGAAAAAATTCCATCCAGCTTCATCAGGCATTTTGCAATAGCTCCGAATCCTGAAGCAGAACTCGCGATCCCGGAACTGTGCGGAAATGTATTTTCTGTTCTGATGATGTATTTTCCTTTCAGAATCCATGGAAGATACTCTTCGATATTTTTGAAGTATTTTTCAATTTTTTCGGCAAATTTCACCTCTTCATTTCCTGCTAAAAAAGTCTGTACCGAGAAAGGTTCATCCGCCAAAAATTCCATAGAAGTATTGGTTTTACAATGATTCAGCGTATAACTGATGCTCGGGTTGGCAGGGATCTGGTTTTCATATTTACCCCAGTATTTGATCAGGGCAATATTGGACGGACAGCTGTCTGAAACTATCTGAGTATGGATGGTGAAATTTTGTTTTCCTAGAAATTCTTGTGTTGTCATAGTCTGATTTAAAATAATAAAACTCTTTTATTGAACCACAAAAGGAACTTTACTCCTTGGGTTGATCAAGCTTTATTTCTAATACATTTTCTCTATAATATCCGCATATTTTTTAAGCACTACATTTCTCTTAACCTTCAATGTAGGGGTGATTTCACCGGTATTGATATCAAATTCAGCAGGCATCAGCGTGAATTTCTTCACTTTTTCATAATCTGCCAGATGAACCTGTAGTTCTTTAATTTTCTCTTTATACAAAGCAACAATGCTGTCGTCTTTTACAGCAGTCTCCCAATTGGTAAAAGGAATGTTGTTCTTTTTAATATAATCCTGTAAAAACTCAAAATTCGGAACAATAAGTGCGGAAACAAACTGTCTTCCTTCTGCGACCAGCATGATCTGCTGGATGAAATTATTATTGGTCAGAAGATTTTCAATCTGCTGTGGAGCGACGTATTTTCCGTTGGAGGTTTTCATCAGATCCTTGATCCGGTCTGTGATGATCAGATTTCCTTTATCGTCAAATTTTCCGGCATCTCCGGTTTTGAACCATCCGTCTTCCGTGAAAACTTTCTGGGTTTCTTCCGGCTTGTTGTAATAGCCTTTCATGATTCCGTTTCCTTTAGCCTGGATCTCGTCATTTTCACCGATACGGATTTCTACACCCGGTAAAGGTTTTCCGCTGGTTCCATGTTCAAAATGGGTCAATGGGAAAAGTGTCAGTGTGGCTGTAGTTTCTGTCAGTCCATAACCAACTGTTACGTGAATGCCTACGGAATCAAAGAACTTTGTCACTTCCGGCGACAGTGATGCTCCACCACAAGGCAAGAACCACAATCTTCCGCCCATCTTCTCTTTAATTTTGCTGAAAACGAGCATATCAGCGATTGATTCTTTGCATTTTAATCCAAAAGGAATCACCTGTTCATTTCTTCTCAGTTCTGCAGTCTGCCATCCTGTTGCCAGCGCCCAATCGAAGATTTTCTTCTTCAGCGATGAACCCTCTTCGGCTTTTTCTAAAACTCCGGCATATACTTTCTGGAAAAATCTCGGTACCGCACACATCATCGTGGGTTTCACCTCTTCCAGCGTTTTTGCAATATTCTTCGGATCTTCCAGGAAATATACCCTTGCTCCACCATAAAGACAAAGCAGGCTCCAGCTTCTTTCGAAAACGTGGCTCAACGGCAAAAATGCCAGGGAAAGCTCTTCCTCAAAGTTTTTAAATTTAAAAAACTCGAAGTGAGAATCGAAAGCCTTGATGAAATTTCCGTGAGTAAGCATCACCCCTTTTGGAGTTCCAGTGGTTCCGGATGTATAGATCAGCGTGGCTGTGTCGTCATTTTCTTTATGACAGATCTCCAGTTTAGAAGACGATTTGGCGATGAAATCTTCAAGATAAAAACTGTTGAATTCTTTTTTGATCCAGATTGATTTTTTAGAAACAATGATGGTTTCCAATGGATTCTCTTCTTTCTTCAAAATTTCCAGACATGCATCATACTGCTCCTGACTGCCCACCAATACAGCTTTTGCTGAAGAGTCATTGATGATATATTCCGCCTGTTCTGCATTATTGGTTGAATACACAGGTACATTGATGGCGCCAATCGCCATTGAGGCCAGATCAAAGATCATCCACTCCGAAGAATTGTCTGAGTAGATCGCTACTTTATCATTTTCCTGAATTCCTGCATTTTTCAGTGCATTAGCAGTCTTAAAAACAATTTCACCGAATTTTTTCCAGCTCAGTTCTTTCCACGCCTCATCTTTCTTTTTAAAGCCTATCGCGGATTTCACCGGATGTTTTTCTACATTTTTTAGGATAATTGCTGCTGCAACATTCATGAATTCAGCTTTTTGTCGTTAATATAATTTTTAAGATGAAAATCAACACTTTCCTTTACAGGAATCAACTGATAATCGATCTCTTTTTTAATCTTCTGATTGGAAATGGTGTTAAGGGATGATATGGATTCAATATTGGATTTTGTAATGATTCTCAGCTTCGGAATCAGCCAGCCGAAAAGGATATTAGCCAGTCTTCCGAGATTTAACTGGAATTTTGAAAGGATTTTTGCTTCCTTCAATCCAAGTTGTGAACGGATCTGTTTCCCAAGATCTGCATATCTTTTGTTTTCGGATATCAGAATAAAACGTTCTCCGAAAGCATTCTTTTCCATCAGATCAATGGAAATCTGAGCTGCATCTCTTACATCAATATAACTGGTTCCGCCGGAAAATGTAAAGCCATTCTTTTCAAACGTTGGGAAAATATCTCCGCTACTTTGGCCCCAGTTTCCGCTTCCGATGATCATTCCCGGATTGACGATGATGGTATTCAAACCTTCCGCAGAAGCTCTCCACACCTCCATCTCAGCAAGGTGCTTTGAAATGGCGTAAGCAGAATGTTCTTCTTTAGGATTAAATTCAGAACTTTCGTCTAATTCTCCGTTTTCGTTAAAAATATCCAGAACCGCAATGGTACTGACGTGAAGAAATTTTTTCACATCCGAACCTTCACAGGCAAACAGCAGATTTTCTGTACCCTTCACATTGGTATGGTACATTTCTTTTTCATCATGAGGATGGAAACTTACTTTGGCGGCACAGTGATAGACCTCATCTACCCCTTTTAATGCATTCTGCAGAGCATCAATATCATCGAAATCTACGTCTACCCATTCAATCTTACTGAAAAGATCATCAGGATTCTCTGTATAGAAACCGTAAGAATGCCTTACATCGTTTAAATTGCTGCCCGGTCTTTTGGAAGCACGCACGTTTTTCCCTTTTTTAAGAAGTTCCAAAACGATCACCCTTCCCAGGATTCCGGTTGCACCCGTTACAAAAATCATTAATTATTTACTTGATTGCTGACTAAAATATAACAATATTTTCTATCCGGCAATTCTTCATTTTCCTGTCAGGATTTTATGAAAAACGCCTTATGCAAATTTGCGATTTTTAAAGCAGAATTCCGCTTAATTTAACCAATATTATCATTATTTTGGTCTTCACATGTAATTTTGGTTAAGCTGATAGAATATTTTTTTAAACTACAAAAGAGACAAAAGTTTTTTAAACACTTAAGTTATTTTTTTAAGTTCATGCATTACGCATAGAAAGTACACTTAAGCTTTAAATAAAAAATCAAAGATTTTATTTGTCGTGATAAAAAATCTGTTTGATTTGTGTAAAGTCAATGGTGAATTTTGCTTTGCATGTGAATGGTCAATTATGAAAACTTTGATGAAAAACTTTCATTCTAAAAGACAAAAAAAGCCCTTCAGATTGACAAAAGGGCTTTTGGGTATGAATTAGTGATGACCTTTTTTAAGCCATAACCATATTGTTTCTTCTTGGAGCTTTGTCGCAAAGTACGTCTGCGATGCTTTTGGAAATCATATTTTCTTCCGTTAAATTATCCAGCCAGAAAAATTCACCTGCTGCATTGATCTCAATGAAATAATATTCGTCTTCAGGGGAAACAATGATGTCTATCGCACCGTAATCCACATTGTAAACATCTAAAAGTTCAAGGAGTTTTGATTCAACATCTGCAGGCAGTTCTGTTCTCTCCCATTTCGTTAATAGGTTGACACCATCTTTTCTCCAGTCCACTTTAGCATCTTCAGACTGCTGGGAATCTATTTCAAATGCATAAACATCCTGTCCTACAATGGTAACACGAAGTTCTCTTTTCTTTTCTATCTTTTTCTGGAACTGCATCGGGCAATACACTAATGAATCCAGTTCTTCAAGCTTATCTTCATTCACCACATTTGTGAAAACAACACTTTCCACACCGTCTTCATAAATTGCAAAACCCGTCTGCATTTTTGCCACTACGTTCTGATGCTTAAGGATGAACTGTCTGGCTTCTTCAGGATTATTTGTCAGGCAGGTTTCAGGAATTTTAAGTCCTAATTTAACTGCAATTTTCAGCTGTTCTTCTTTACTATCCAGTCTTCTGTAAACACCCGGTTTTCCCAACGCATAAGCATCTACAGACTCTATAAACCCGAAAAGTGTGTTGCGGATCTCGCCCATGGCAGCCCCGTAGAATTTTTTTTCCAATTCTTCCTGCAGTCCGTTTCCGATATTGTAAGCTCTTCTGTACCAAACAGCAGCAATATCATCCAGACGGTACTTTTTATCTTTAGTCTCAAGGATACTTACCCATTCTCCATCCTGAAAAATGGTGGACAGTTTGTTTTCTATAGGATACAGGTCTACATCGAAACGGATGACCTCGCAACCGTTTTTCTCTATGTATTCTGTTACTTTTTCAATTGAAAAATTATCAGCAGTATGCGTAATGATTAGTATTTTATTCATGGGTATTGATTCTTTTTATAAGGTTATCGGCAATTTTTTCTGCAATGGGAAAATCCAGCTCTTTCTGAAGCATTCCCCATTCTCCCTGTGGATTCACTTCCAGGAAATAATATTCCCCGTCTTTTCCTCGGATCATGTCAATGGCTCCGATATAAAGTCCCATTTCTTCCATCATAGACGTAAGACCTGACTTTATATGTTCCGGAAGTTCATAGGCTGACCAGGTATAATCTCCATTAGCCAGTCTCCAGTCGACATTCTCGCTGTTGTTGATCTTTCCCGTAAAGAAATCTCCGGCCAGATAAACAATTCTCAATTCGTAAGCTTTGTCAATGTAGGGCTGGAAGATCATCGGACAATACGTGATGTCTGAAATATTCTCCAGAGTATCTTCTTCAATGATCATGGTTGAGATCAGATTTTCTCCGTTCATGGTCTTTGCTGTCAGGCTGTGAAGTTTAGCCACTGCTTTTCCGCCGCAGAATTCATGAAAAAAGGCAGTAATCTTTTCTTCATCGTTAGAAAAAATAGTTTCAGGAATCGTGAGGCTGCTTTCTTTGGCCAGTTTTAACTGAAGCATTTTATTTCCGTCTATCTTTCTTTCATTCTCAAAAGGATTGATCCATGGAATGTTTTCCAGGACGGTGATCAGGTTATAGCGAAGGCTCGCGTATCCGCTCAGGAATATTTTTCTGTACTCTTCATCCAGTTCTTCGGGCGTGTTTATTCCCCAGGCTTTTCTGTGCCATACTGCCTGAATATCTTTGGAATGTATCGTATTTCCGGACTCATCGGTGAGTTCAAATGAATTTTCATTCACACTGATCTTCTGGAAATGGTTCATACGGTCAGAATTCAGTCTGAACCATGGAATATTTTTGGAAGTAAGATATTCAAAAAAGATATCGATATTGTAAAAATCCTTTGAGTGGGTGATGCAGAGAATCATGTGCCGCTTTTTATTAAAAAAGGAAACTTAATGGTAAGTTTCCTTTGATATGATTGTATTAATACGATTAATATTGTACGTCCTAATCTAATGGAACTGTTGGAGCATCGTCATCTCCGTCAGATGGATATTTCATTGTCACCATCAGGTCGTCCTGAGGAGAAGTTACGTTATCTACCACTGGCTTCGTGATCACATCTCTTTCAGGAATTGTGATGATACCACCTCCTTTTACTGTTTCAGGATCTTTCAGTTGTTTTTCTAAGAATGACGCAAAAAACGGCTTCTTTTTTGAATTTTTGTCTTTCATAATAATTTAGTTTTGGTTAAAATATGTTTGTAATTTCTTGTGTACAGAAATTTAAACAAGATCTTCGTCACCGTCTGAAGGATACTTCATAGTAACCAACAGATCCTTGTTCGGACTTGTCACATGATCAAAAATCTGTGCTGTAACATTATCTTTTGAAGGAACAGTAACGATGTCGTTGTCAGTGCTTGTAATAATTCCACCCCCTTGAATGGTTTCCGGATCTTTGATCTGTTTTTCCAGGAATGAAGCAAAAAAAGGCTTCTTTTTTGAATTTTCGTCTTTCATGATTATTGAGTTGGGTTAAAAAAATATTTCGTTGTAATGCTGATTACAACATTTCTAATTCACCACCCTCATCACTGTCAGACGGGTACTTCATTGTTACCACCTGATCTCTTAAAGGCAATGTCGCGTTGTCCACAAGTTGTGATGTAATGACAACATCTCTTGTCGGTACAGTAATAGTATCTACAGTAGGTGCCGTAATTCCACCGCCCTGAATTTTCTCAGGATCATTAATTTGTTTCTCTAAAAATGAAGCAAAGAAAGGTTTTTTTGAGTTTTTCTTTTCCATAAGTTAATATATTTAGCTTTTTTGTAAAACTAAAGTACAAAAATTTCAATACGTGGGGAAATATTATCTTATTTTAAGAAAATTTTAACTAAATAATTGAATAGGCGGAATTTAATTAATGTAAATCAAGAAATTCCTTTACAACATTCGCGAAATCAACCGGATTTTCAGCCTGAACCCAATGTCCTGCATTTTTTACAGTGACAATTTTTGCTTTTGGAAACTGCTGCTTAATCCCGTATTCATCCTGTGGAAGGATATAATTTGATTTTGCGCCTGCAATAAATAAAGAATCACCTTCGAAAACACCAAATTTTACGGCATTCGAAACAAACTCGTTATATTTTTCAGATAAAGTTTTAAGATTAAACCTCCAGTTCAGCTTTTTGTTGTCATCCCAATATAGGTTTTTTGCTAAAAACTGTATCGTAGATTTTTCAGGAATGTACTGACTCAAAACCGTTTCCACCTCACCTCTTGAACCTACAGTATTTAAATCTACCGTTTCAAGAGCTTTGATGATTCCCTGATGATGCGGAGGATAAGCTTTTGGTGAAATATCTACTACGATCAGCTTATCTACCCTTTCCTGGTATTTCAAAGCAAATTGCATCACGGCCTTTCCACCTAAAGAATGTCCTAAAACATGAGCTTTCTGAATTCCGTAATGATCCATATATCCAGCAATATCATCTGCCAGATCATCATGCGACATACTTTCGGAATGAAAGCTTCGCCCATGATTTCTAAGGTCGATTAAGTGTACGGGAAGATATTCGCCCAAGTCTTTTCCAAAACTTCCCCAGTTGTCCAGCATTCCAAACAGCCCGTGAAATACAAGAAGCGGCGTAACCGTAAGATTTTCGCCAAATATTTTTGAGTTTAAGATGTCCATTTTTTTTTAATTATAGAGGTTAGAAACTAGAAGTTAGAGGTTAGAAGCTAGAAATTAGAGGTTGAATATTTAAAGTGCGTCTTTCATACTAAATTCTAAATTCTAACTTCTAATTTCTCCTTTACCATTTTGCCAAACGTTTCAAATACGCCTGAACCGTATTTTCAAGTCCCATATACAGTGCTTCAGAAACCAAAGCATGACCGATGGATACTTCAAGTAGATTTGGAATATTATCGGCAAAGTATTTTAAATTTTCAAGGCTTAAGTCATGACCTGCATTAATTCCCAATCCGAATTCTGTAGCAGCAACGGCGGTATCGTAATAAGGTTTTATAGCCTGTTCTTTATTGGTAAGGTAATTTTTCGCGTAGGCTTCGGTATACAGTTCTATTCTTTCGGCGCCCGTTTTTGCAGCGTGCTCTACCAGCTCTGGCAGAGGATCAAGAAAAATAGAAGTGCGGATTCCTGCGTTTTTAAACTCTGCGATAATTTCTGTCAGAAAGTCCAAGTGTTTCTTGGTATCCCATCCTGCATTGGAGGTAATAGCATCGTCTGCGTCAGGGACCAACGTTACCTGCTCCGGCTTTACTTCCAGAACCATATCAATAAAAGAGCGGTGCGGATTTCCTTCAATGTTGAATTCAGTGGTTACCAATGGCTTCAGATCGTAGACATCTTTTCTTGTAATGTGCCTCTCATCTGGTCTCGGATGGATAGTGATTCCCTGTCCTCCAAATTCCTGGATCTTCACGGCTGCCTCTGTTACACTTGGCGTTTCGCCTCCTCTGGCATTTCTTAATGTCGCAATTTTATTAATGTTTACGCTTAGCTTTGTCATTTCTTTATTTATAGATGTTAGATAGTAGAAGTTAGATGTTAGCTTTTGAGCGTACTTCTATATCACATTATTATTACTTTTCGAGAAATTAGATAGTAGAGGTTAGAAATTAGTTTTGGGTATACTTCTATATCTCTAAAGCCAGATCAGAATAAGCAATCGAATCCTACTAACTTCTAGTCTCTAGCTTCTAACTTCTCTATTCTACACTTTAATACTCACCTGCATCACCTGAAGATCAAATTCTTTGGAAGCTACAAGCAAGTGGTCAAAAATATCAGCCTGAATCTGTTCAAAGTGATCCCATTTGGAATCATTTGCAAAACAGTACACTTCAAGAGGAAGTCCCTGCGGCGTAATATCGAGCTGACGAACCATTCTGACTCCCTCCTGATCAATATCAGGATCGTTTTCTATATATTTTTGAGCATAATATCTGAAAACCCCGATATTGGTCAACTGTCTTCCGTTGATTGTTTTATCGTTATGTTCCAGATTTTGTTTTTCTTTTTCAATTTCCAGTGTTTTCTCTTCCAGATAATCTGAGATCAGGTTGATATCTTTTAACCGTTCAATATCTTCTTCATTTAAAAATTTAAAAGAATTGATATTAAAATAGACCGATTTCTTGATTCTTCTGGTATTGGATTCAGACATCACCTGAAGGTTTTTAATCTCTGTTGTCAGCAAATCGTAGGTGGGAATTGTGGAAACGGTTTTATCGAAATTGGTGATCTTCGTTGTCAGAAGGCTGATATCGGTAATATTTCCTTCAATGCTGTATTTCGGAATGCTTACCCAGTCTCCTACTTTTAAATTTTTAGAGGTTGCAACGTGTATTCCGGTTACAAAACCTAAAATCGTATCTCTGAAAACAAGCACCAATACTGCGGTAATGGCTCCTAAACTTCCTACAATCGTCGTTCCTTTAATTCCAAATATCACACAAAGTCCCACCACAGAAAAGATGAAAATCCCAAGGATCTTTACGGTTTCCGAAATCGCATTCAGTGCCATGATCTTGTAGAAGTCCTGTTTTATGGTGAAATAATACCTGAAACCTGTTAATGATCTGTATAACATTCCGGCAAGAATAAGCACGAGGCCTAAATTGATGGATCTGTTGATGAAAATATTGGTTTTAGGGAGTGCCGTTGCAGGAAATATGGAAGGATGTATTCCTCCTACCACCAAAAGTGCGGCAAAATGAGCTACGGAATTAGAGATCTTAGACTGGTAGATAGATCGGATGATTGGATATTTCTCATCATTCCGGAAAAATCTGAAGATAAAATTGATAGCAAATTTAAACACAAAATCTACCACTAAAAACACGGCACAAAGCAGTGCCAGTTTGACAATAATATGAACAATCCAATCCATTCCGCCGGGTGTTACCTGGCTGATATAGATGTAAAGCTGATCACTTATTTCCTGTAAAAAACTTTTAGTATCCTGTATCTCGTCTTTCATTACAGCAAATTTATAAAATTAAGAATGATGATGTTACTATTGACAATCAATTTTCATCCCAAATATTCAAAAGGCTTCTGTAAATCTTCTTTTTTCCTATCTTGCATTGATAATTTTAAAGAATGGATACAACGCTAATTAATATTCTCTGCCTTATTTTACTGTTTGTGGGAATACTGGGAACGTTCCTGCCCGTCCTTCCAGGGCTTTTATTAAGCATCTGCGGACTTCTGATTTATAAATTCGGGACCGATGCGGATCTTCCTATGATTTATATCTGGGCATTTGGAATTCTCACTGCAGTTTCTGCTGTCTTAAGTTATGTTATTCCGGCAAAAACAAACAGAAAATACGGAGGAACACGTTGGGGAAGCATCGGATCTATCATTGGAACAATTGTAGGAATTTTTATTCCTATTCCTTTAGGCTTTCTGATTGGAATGTTTGCGGGGGTATTTATCGGGGAACTTCTTCATGACAGCAAGGATATGAACAAAGCTTTGCAATCAACGAAAGGGGCATTTATCGGATTTATTTACGGAACTGGATTCAGTCTTGTGGTAGGTGTGGCAATGTTTTTGGTAGTAGTTTTAGATATGCTTAATGTTATTTAGATTGGAAGAGGGAGGATGGAAGTTACTCGTCTCAGTATCTTAGGCAAGTTTTAAAATCTTAGCTAAGGTATTTTCGAACTCTATAAAAAATAAATTATGTTTCACAAAGCCATTATATTCAGTCTGGGAATGCTAACCTTAGCAGGATGCAATGCCCAAAAGAAAACGAAAACGCCGGACTCAACTTCCGGAACAACTGCTAATACCAGTGGTCCCAAGTCTTCGGTACAAAAAGAAGGCGTCATCTACCTTAATCAGGGCGAAAATAAATTCCTGAAAGAGTACGAAATGAATGTCACATTCAAAGGAGTTTCTGAGGACAGCCGATGTCCTGAAGGCGTCAACTGTATCTGGGCCGGAGTTGCCGTAGCACAGATCGAAGTGATGGGAACCTATACAAGACCAGTCGTTCTGCTCCTGGCTTCATCAGACAATGCAGGCAGGAATTATTATATGTCTGAAGAATTCAACGGATATACCATTTCCCTGAAAGAGATCACTCCTTTCCCAAAATCAGAGGGCGGTGTAAAAGCTTTGGAAGGAAAATATAAAGTTGCCCTTACCATCAAAAAAGCGGACGGAGCTGCGAATCCGAACCCTACCAGGAAATAGGCTTCTTCCCTTTTGAGATCAGATATTCATTGATCTTTGAGAAGGGCTTGCTTCCATAAAATCCTCTGTACACAGAAAACGGTGATGGGTGCGCCGATTTTAAAATAAAATGCTTAGCCGGGTCAATAAGTTCGGCTTTTTTTTGTGCAAAAGCTCCCCAAAGAACAAAAACCACATTCTCTTTTTTATCTGAAATTTCCTTGATGACAAAATCTGTGAATTTTTCCCAACCTAAGTCTTTATGAGAGTTCGGTGTATGGGCACGAACCGTTAACGTAGCATTCAATAATAAAACACCCTGTTTTCCCCAGTCATCCAGTTCTTTTGATGTTCTTTCCACCCCTACGTCATCTTTCAGTTCAGTAAAAATATTTTTAAGGGAAGGCGGTGCTGTTACCTGCTCGGAAACAGAAAAGCACAAACCGTTAGCCTGAAAATCATTATGATAAGGATCCTGACCGATAATCACGACCTCAACATCTTCAAAAGGTGTTATTTCCAGTGCTCTGAAGATTTGGTTTTTAGGCGGAAATACTTTGGTGGTGGCATATTCCTGTTTTACTTTTTCCCAAAGGTTTGTAAAATAGGTTGTACTTTTTATCGGGGCTAAAACTTCTGTCCAGGTCATGAGATTGATATGAAAATGTGTTAATAGTACAAAAATATCCTTTAATTACTGGATGACCAAATCTGCCGATGTGATGATGTGGCGATATGTTGATTTGATGATTTGATAATGTGTTGATGTGACTGGGTGCGCTATGTTTTAAATATTTTTATTCTTTTTTCAATGAGTAGGTAAGAAAAATAGGACAGCAATATGGAAAAGCCGATCAGAAGAAAATTATTAAAATAGTAGGAATCTGCAATGACAATATTCTGCTTTCTTACGATATAATGAATGATATACAGTGAATACGAAATATTGCCTAAAAAGTAAACCGCTTTTGTTTCTAAAAACGTTTTGACCAGGCTTTTTCTTTCCGAATACAGATGTTTTATGATCATTGCAGACAGCAACGGAATAAAGAATACCCCTCTTCCCGTGTACAGCAGCAATAAAAATAAAATAACAATCCCATACACGAAAAGATTAGTTTTCTTTAGTTTCAATTCCGGTAAAAATGCAATTCCGATTCCTATTAAATAGGAAGATATCGTTCGTATTAAAGAACCTGCTCCAAAAACGACATCAAGATATTGCGAAGATCTGTTGATGGTAATCGGTGAATGGTCAAAATACATATCCGGCAGATAAGAAATTACGCCTCTCAAAACCAATCCTGACACAATAAGAAACCAGCTGTTTATCCTATCCCGGAGTATAGCCCGGAGCATAAAAGGAAAGATGAGATAACACATCCACTCGGTGCTTAATGACCAATAGACTTCATTAAATGAATAATTGGGATTGAAAAAACACTGCAAAAGTCCTGCATTGATTAAAAACTCAGACCAGGAAGGATCTTTTGCGATAAAAAGGGCGATGAAAACGACAGAGACAAAATAGACCGGATAAATCCTGTTGATTCTTTTTTTATAAAATGTCTTCACTCCGTCAAAAGTCAATTGCTGAAATTTTCCGGAATAGGACACAGCCAGCAGAAAAGCACTGAGTACAAAAAAAATGTCTACAGCCACATAGCCTTTCCCGATCACAGACTGGATCCAGAAACTTTTAAAATAAGTGAAATGGAAAAACGTGACCCAAAGCGCTACAATACCTCTAAGCCCCGTTAATGATTTTATTTCGTTTCTCATGTTACAAAATAAAAGTTCTGCAGTTCTGATTGATCTGAATAAAAAATCATTTATTTTTCTTTAAACTGAAAATGATATTATCCGGAAAACCTTCATCTACTTTTCCTTCTTCCAAAACAAAATGATGCTTTAGCAAAAGACCTTTCGAGTTTTCATTGAATTTGCTGGTAATGGCTACAATTTCCTGTAAGTGTATTTCATTAAAACCATATGCCAAAACCGTTTTTAAGGCTTCAGACATTATTCCTTTTCTGTGATAATCGGGTAATAATTCATAGCCTACCTCAGCCGTTTTCCTGTCTTCTGAAAAATTCCAGAGACAGATGGTTCCAATAAGATTGAGCTGATCTTTAAAGCTAATTCCAAAATAAACAGTCTGATTATTCTGCGTTCTCTCTTTTATCGTTAAAATAAACTGCAGAGCATCATAATTGTTTTTGGGAGAATTCCTTTTCACAAACTGATTAGTGACTTCGTTGCTGCGAATTCTCAGAATATCCTCAACATGGGTTTCGTTGATGTTTTTTAAAATTAAGCGTTCGGTTTCCAGTTTCATCTTCCAAATTTACTAAAATGAATGCATTACCCTGGTTCCAAATTCTCAAATTAATTGATTTTCAAATTAACATTCACATTTTCTCACTAAATTTGCACTGTGTATATAAATAAAGAAGATTTAAACGAATTAGAGTTTCCGCAATTGCTCGCGGAGATCTCTCCATTTGCCTTTTCTCCGAAAACGAGAGAAAAAATTCTTCAACTTCGTCCCATGGAAATTGACGAGGCGGAACTTTTATTAAAAAAAACGTCGGAATATCTTTCGAGTTTTGAAAGTTCAAATGCAATTCCATTCGATGAGTATGAAGATATCGAAAGTGAGCTGAAAGTGATGCTGATTGAAAATTACCGTCTGGAAAACAGTGCTTTCATCAAAATAAAAACTTTAACTGAGCAGATAGGAAAACTACAGAAATTTTTCCCAACCATGCCGGACACCTTCCCTACTTTGCTAGGCGACGTTTCTGAGCTGGAGTTTAAAAAAGAAATCATTGATAAGGTAGATAAGGTCTTTAACCGGTTCGGAGAAGTGAAAAGTGATGCCTCTCCTGTTCTGAAAGAACTTAGGGCTGAAATCCAGCTCGCGAAAAAAGCGATTCAGGAAAATTTCAACCGTGCGCTATTCAACTATGGACAAAGCGAATTTCTGGATGATATCCGGGAAACGATTATTGAAGACATGAGGGTTTTAGCTGTAAAATCCGGGTTTAAGAAAAGAGTGGCCGGAAGGATTTTAGGAATTTCAAAAACAGGTTCTATTACCTACATGCAGCCGGATAGTGTTGTAAAACATTACTTCAAGCTGAAGGAAAGTGAAGAGGAAGAGAAAAAAGAAATAGATAAAATACTACGAAAACTCACTGCTGAACTGGCAGAATTCCAACCTCAGCTATGGCAATACCAGGCTTATATTTTTGATCTTGACCTGACGAGAGCCAAAGCAAAATTTGCAGAACTGGTCAATGGAATTCTTCCAAAGATCAACCGTCACAGAACTTTAAAACTGAAAGATGCTTTTCATCCACTGTTATGGCTCAGAAATAAAGCAGAAAACAAAACGATTCACTCCCAGAGCCTGTCATTGACGGATCACAACAGAATCATCTGTATTTCCGGACCGAATGCAGGAGGAAAATCCATCACTCTGAAAACAGTCGGACTACTTCAGCTGATGATCCAAAGTGGAATTCTGGTCCCTGTGCATCCAAGATCTGAGATGTTCTTTTTTGAAAAGGTCATGACAGATATCGGAGATAATCAGTCTATTGAGAACCATTTGTCTACCTATTCGTCAAGGCTTAAGAAAATGGCAGGAATCATTCGTGAAGCTGATGCTAATACGCTGCTTCTTATCGATGAATTCGGAACGGGATCAGATCCTGAGCTTGGTGGTGCACTGGCAGAAAGTTTCATGGAGTATTTCTATGATAAAAAGAGTTTTGCTATAATTACAACGCACTACACGAATATCAAAATTGTTATCGAAGAGCTTCCGAATGCTGAAAATGCAGCGATGCTTTTCGATGAAGAAACACTGGAACCGATGTATAAGCTGGAAGTGGGACAGGCAGGAAGTTCGTTCACCTTTGAGGTAGCAGAAAAAAACAGAATTCCAAGATTTATTATTCATGCGGCTAAAAAGAAAGTTGAACATGATATCGTCAATCTTGATAAAACGATTGTAAAACTTCAGCAGGAAAAATTTGAAGTTGAAAAACTGAAAACCGATCTTGCCGAACGAAAAGAATCTGTAGAAGACAAACGCGACAACCTTCAGAAACTGAATGACCAATTGCAACAGAAACTGTTTAATTTCCAAAAACTGTATGAAGAGGAACACCGTAAGCTTCAGTTCGGAAATAAAATTGAAACATTCATCGACGGTTATGTCAACGGGAGATCCAGAAAAGATGTTGTAAAAGACTTTGTAAAAATTCTTGAGCAGGAGAAATTCAGAAAAACCGGAGCTGATAAAGACGAGTCAAAACGTCTTCAGGTGGTTAAAAGAAAAATCACCCAACAGCTTAAAAAGGAAGATGTGATTGAAAAAATTGCTGAAACCAATGAAAAACTGGAAGAGAAACGCAAAACTGACCGCGCGGTATGGATGAAAGAAGGACAGCGTGTCCGTATTCCGGGAAGCACTAGCGTAGGAACCATTGAGAAAATTTCCAAAAATAAGGTGACCGTGAATTATGGTAGTTTTAAGACGACGATTAATGCGGATGAGTTGGAGAGGATTTGATGCGACGATTCGGTGATGTGATGATGTGGGGTAATAAGATGATTTGATAATGATAGGTTGAGGATTTACTTTTTTGTGGATTTTACGACTTTTAACTTTATAAAAAATAGCGCTGAATTTTTCAGCGCTATTTTATTTTTTTTACTTTTTCTTTATTTTTTGATGAATTTCAGACGGGTTGTATTTTCTTTATTTTTAAGCTGAATAAAGTAAATTCCTTTAGCAAGATGACGAATATCTACCGTATTCTCAGATGTTCTGCCTTCTCCTGTTTTTTGACCTGAAGCTGAAAAAATCTCATAGCACGTGTCTGATGAAAGCCCTGAAATATGTAAACTTTCTGAAGCAGGATTTGGATAGATGGTGATGTCTTTGGATTTCGTAGTTTCATTTACAGCAAGATTCGTGTTCACAAAAGTTACTTTATAGTCTTCCACTTCTCCATACGCAAATGTTCCGCATGGATCAGCCACTACTGTTTGGCTGAGTATAACTCTCATTGCTGTTCCGCATTCGGTTATATTGGCCAAAGGAGGAACACTAAATGTAAAGGCTTTAGGATTGGTAGAGTCTACAGTAGTAGAAATTATCATTTCCGAAGCTTCAAAAATTGCATTCGCATTAAAATCTATCCAAGCTTTTACATAAGCTGTCTCCGGTATACCTGCCCAGGTGGGTGTTACGGATAAAATATTATTTAACGAGCCCACCCCAAGCTGTATATGGGTTGGTGGGCTCATACGAAAATCCGTATAATTGGAAGTCACTGAGGGATTTACCATCGCAGGAAGTCCTCCGGAAGGAGTTACCGTAACGTTCGATAAATACAGTGCTCCCAGAGTTAAAGATCTGGACTGGCAGTAATTCAGATGGGTATAAAAACCTAACGGAAAAGATACATCTCCGGACGCATTATCAATCACCTGAACTATTTGTCCTGTACAGGGGGTAAGTCCGTTCAGATTAACAGAGTTGATCCCGGCGGGAATATTCATCGTTAGCCAAACCCCGGATGTTGTAGCCCGCCATCTTACGGTATACCCTGTAGCTCCGGGTATAGGATCCCACGTGATATCAGCAGAAGTAAAAGTAATGTTGGAAGCCACCAAGTTCGTCGGTATAGTGAAGGCAGATTTTGTGCGAATATTTTCCATTCTGCCGGCTGCCTGAAATTGTACTGCTGTTGAAAAAAGCAGAAGTATAAAAAGTAGATTTTTTATCATTTTTATTTTGTTTATGGATTTTGTTCTGAAAAATAATTCAAATTATTCACATATCATTACATTTTTATTGCATTTACATAAAAACAACTAAGTATTATTTGATCAGGAAATAAGTTTTTCAGAGCAAATTGATAATTTTAATTAAATCCTGTTATATTTTACTGATCAAAAAAACATTTAATTTATATATTTGAGGGATCAAAAAATTTCATCAGATGATTTCCGTAAACAGAGCATTGTACCTCTCCGCTTTCAGTCTTTTTTCTTTAACATTTGTCAAAGGACAGAATAAAGTTCCTTTCGGTGTTGTAAAAGCTGAGGAAGGCTACGCCAATGTGCGTGTCCACAAGGATAACTACAGAAAAATCGTAGACAAGATCCGTATGCGTAAGGGGGATGTATTTGTTTATGTAAAACCTGCTCCGGGAGAAACGGAATGGATCTGGATCAAATATCCGGAAAAACAGGATGAAGAAAAACCTTTCGTGAGATATGAGAATCTTGAGAAGGAAGGGATGGTTAATAAAGAGCGTATTGCCTTTATTGACCAGCTGCCTCAATTTACGCCTTCGAAATCCAAGAACGGAAAATCACTTATTTTTACCGATAACAGCAATCCTAAAATACCAACATCTCAAAGAACCAAAGTGGTGATCGATGTTTATCCTTCTAATGCAGGTTACAGAAAGCAGGAAAAAGATACGGACGGAAAGATCCTTACCATTGATAAAATAAAACCGTGGGGAATCAAGGACACGCTTCCTGAAGGAATGACGGAGATTAAATCGATCCGAATTCAGCAGCCAGGAAGAGGTTCTGTTTTTGTAAGGGAAGCTATTAAAAATATGTTCCAGCCTACTATGGATTTCAGTAATGTCGGGGTAACGGCTCTTGACAATGATCACATCTATCTTTATATGATCAATGGTTCCGGTGAGAACAGGTATGTCACGCTCTGGGCCATCAAGGAAGGAAGGGTGATGAGCCAGATTATTTACAATAGTCCGGAATAATTACTGTTTTTCGCTGTAATATTCTTATTTTTGCCCTGAAAAAGTTTAACGCTTATTCATCACAGAAACTGGTTCTGCTTAACGCAGATTAAAAGGGAACCGTGTGAAAATCACGGACTGTCGCGCAACTGTAAGTAACTGAAGTCTTTATCAAGAATCCACTGTGCAGGGCACGGGAAGGAGATAAAAGATGTTACAAGTCAGGAGACCTGCCTATTTCTTTAAACAAAAAACTTTCGCGATTTGAAGTTTATTGATCTGATGGACTGCTTCAGGAATTTCTATGATTCCTGTCATTGTTCTGTTATTTTGATCTATTTCATTTCGCATTAATATAATAATGAAATATGACTACAGAAGAAAGAATTGCAGCATCCGAAACCAGAATTTTTAAAGCGGTTTTCCCAAACACAACCAATCATTACGATACTCTTTTCGGAGGTACGGCCATGCAGCTGATGGATGAAGTAGCTTTTATCACAGCTACCCGTTTTGCCAGAAAAAGAGTGGTTACCGTAAGCAGCGATAAAATCGACTTTAAAAAGCCCATTCCGGCAGGAACTATTGTAGAACTGATCGGGAAGGTTTCTTACGTTGGAAAAACCAGTATGAAGGTGAATGTAGAGATCTACACGGAGCAAATGTACTCTTATGAAAGAGAAAGAGCCATTGTGGGGGATTTTACTTTTGTGGCGATTGATGAATCTAAGAAGCCAATCAGAATACTATAATTGATGGGTTTCAGGGCGGCCTGCGGCCACCCTGAAACCATTACTAGATTAAATTCATTTTAATTTGTTCTTTTGCCTTGAAGCAAAATGAACCAAAAATTCAAGACTAGAAACTTGCACTAAAAATGAAATCTGTTCTCTAAAAACTCTAAACTCGTGCGGTAGCCATCTATATTAAGAATCACATTTTGTTCCGCACTCAAACAAAAGAGTTTTCTTAACGTTCACAGAATTCATTTTTTTAACGCTACAGTTTCTTAGGTCGGTTTTGAGTCTGCAAATAAATGGACTACCTTTTATATTAATAGAATTCAATGATGTCTAAGTGTTTCAGGGCGGCCTGCGGCCGCCCTGAAACACTCTATAATCTGCAAAAACAGCAATTTAACAATCCTTATTTTGCTTTTCAATCAATCTATCTGACTACCTTATCTGTATCCAAACTTCTGTTCAGCAGCGTTTCAAAAGCCTCTCCCATCTCATCAGATGCTCTTGTAATGGCATTTTCCAGCATATTTCTGATCTGTTTTTCAGTCACACCGGCTTCTGTCCAGCTTTTTCCTGAAGTGTGGGAATTTAAGATGAATGGCATGATACGGTCAATAGAGCACGCGAAAATAGCATCCGGCGTGTTTTCTTCCTCAAATTCCAGCCACAATTCAAAGAACTCTGTACGTAAAGGTTCATCCAGGATTCCAAAGATTTTCTGAGCTGAAATCTTTTCTCTTTCAAATTTCCCGACCATGGCTTTTTCATCAAAAAGGAAAGTATCTCCGGCTTCTATTTCTACCAGATCATGGATGGAGAGCATTCTTATGACCCTTAAAAGATCAATATCCGCGCGGTTTTTAGCGTATGGATAAAGAATCTGCGCCAGGATAATGATCTGCCATGAGTGTTCTGCTGTATTTTCTCTTCTGGAATCATCGGCATTGTAATTTCTTCGCTGTACGTTTTTCAAGGCATCTACTGCCAGGATAAAATCGATCTCCTTCTGTATTTTCATTTCTTTTTTATTATTTAATCCGAATTGGGATAAAGTATTTTGTTTTATGTGGTATCAGAGAGTTTGGTAACCTCAATTAATAAGGTTGAGACTGAGGTAAAGGCTGAGAGAAAGATTAACAGTGATTTGTATTTTCAACACTAAAACCTGACTACTCTCAAAACCGGTCAACTCGAAACTCGAAAACTCTCTGACTCTCCAACTCTAGTTCAGACTATTCGGTTGTTTTTTTAACCACCCATTTGTTATTGATCTTCTCTTTTATAGTGACTTTAGCCGGTTCCTCGCTCATATCTCTTATTTTTTCGTAAACCAGATCGAGTCCTTTATTTGGGATCACCTGATATTCGTAGGTGTACAGTAAAGAAGCGCCGGATCTTGCGTAAGTGGTTAATCTTTTACGTTTGGGATCTACATCAAACATTCCCTGGTAGGAGCTGCCAATTTCGGTAAGTTCTTTACTTAAGACAAATTGATTTCTGGTAGAATTAAAAACGTAAACATCATACGAAGCACTTCCGTAGTTTCCTCCACTGCCGTTTCTCAGGGCGAAATCTTCCGTCCCGTCAAAATTGAAATCATCAAACACCAAGGGATCGTCATGCATCAATCCGGAAGTAATTGGCATTACCTCTATTTTTGAAGGTCTGAAATCTTCTTTAAAATACAAAACCATATCATTTGAAACGAGTGTCTGTATTTTTTCTCCGTTTTTATTGAATAGGGTAACGTTTGCTTTATGCCTGCACTGATCGGTAAGACATTCTTCTACATTAATTTCGGCGTTGTATTTTTTGGAGGCGTCTTCAACAGCAAAGCGGTATTGTCCGAAGCACAGCGGTCCCAACAGCAGTAATGCGGATAAAGGCAGGTAAAGTAAAGAGGTTTTTGTCATTTGGTATAACATTAATTTTAATATCTCCTGAAAATTAAGAACAAAAATACGAATCACCAGCCACAATTTGTCATTTTTTTGGGTGATTTTAACCTGATCTTCAATTATCCAAATTTTGATTTAAAATTTATTTAACTGAAAATCAATTACTTAATCTATTTCTTTTAAAAATTTCACTACTTTGTATTGCATATTACCATTTTAATTACATATCTTTGTAATGTAAAATCGGAATAGGTTCATCTAGCTAGGAACATTATTCTGAAAATATAACTAATTAACAAAACTTATTAAAGATGAATACTGAAAATACCAAAGCGCAAATGCGTAAAGGGATTCTGGAATTCTGTATTTTAAGTCTCATCAACCTTCGTGAAATGTATGTTTCCGACTTAATCGATGAGCTTAAAAAAGGAAAACTGGATGTAGTGGAAGGAACCCTCTATCCTCTCCTTACAAGACTGAAAAACGGCGAGTTCCTTTCCTACAGATGGGAAGAATCTACAGGAGGACCACCAAGAAAATATTACCAGATCACAGAAAAAGGAAAGCTTTTCTTGGACGAACTTCAAAATACATGGGCTGAACTGACAGCGTCAGTAAACCAAATCACTCAAAAAATTTAAAAAACAAAGCTATGAACAAGACACTCTCAATAGGACTCGCAGGTTTTTCTTTCACTATAGAAGAACACGCATATATAAAGCTCAGCGATTACCTGAATGCACTGAGAAGCTCATTGGATGCTTCAGAGGAGGAGGAGGTAATGCATGATATAGAAATAAGAATGGTAGAAATCTTCAGAGATTCTTTAGGAAAACGTGAAGTGATCAACGATACCGACGTAGAAAAAGTAATCGCACAGATCGGATCTCCTGAAAAAATCGAAGAACAGGAAGAAGCTTACTATTCTGAAAAGAATACCAAAAGAACACACCAGGCAGGTGCTGAATATACAGACAAAAAACAATTGTTCCGTGATCCGGAAAGACAAAAAATCGCCGGAGTATGCGCAGGACTTGCTCACTATGTAGGAATGGATATTACGGCAATGAGAGCTATCTGGCTGGGAATCTTCGTACTGGGTATTTTCACAGCAGCGATTTCTTCTTCACTGATCGGCCTTCTGTACGTGATTCTTTGGATTGTACTTCCAAGAGCAGAAACAGCTGCAGATTTTTTGAAAATGAAGGGAAAGCCTATGAACTTCGACAATCTTAAAAGTGAATCCAACAAACTGGTTCAGTTTGCGAACGAATCTACTCAGAGAGTCGGAGAAATGTACACTGAATCCAAGCCTTATATTGATAATGCAGGAAGCGGAGTATGGAATATCCTGAAATACTTTGTAGGATCAATCTTTGTACTTATGGCGATAGGAAGCATCATCGGTATATTTGTGATCTTCGGACTGTTCGGTATGGATGCAGATTTTCCAGGAGCCAATGAAATGAGATTCTATATGGATGACAATGGTCTGGACAAAGTGCTGGTCGCTATTATGATCATCGGATGTCTGATTCCTACTATTCTCTTCAGCTTATTGAGTATCCGTATATTTTCACCAAAAACCAAGCTTAGAAATATCGGATGGGTAATCGGAGGACTTTTCCTTCTGCTTATCGGACTTGGAACTTATTTCGGAGTAAGTATGGCTAAGAAAAACCTGATCTACAAAGGAAGCAAAGAAGACACGGAAAATATTGCCATCAACACAACTTCTGACACGCTTTATGTAGATGTGAAACAAGTCAATATTCCACAAAACTTCACCGCTTACGACGACGATATTTATTCTGATAAGAAAACGGTTTACAAAGAAGATTATATCTCTGTAGAAGTAACGAGAAAACCTGAAGTGAAAACGCCTTACCTGATCATTAAAAAAGAAGGAAACGGTTATAATGTTCCTGTTCAGATCAACGTACCTGTAGAAATCGTAGGAAATAAGGTAATGCTTCCTAACTACATCAAGTATCCTTACGAGCACAGATTCAGACATTACAGAGTAGACTACGAACTTGTCATTCCTCAAAGTGCAGTGGTGATTCCAGTGAAAAAAGACGGAATTGATTTCGACGGAGATCTTAACGGAGACGGTATCAATGATGACGATCAGGACAGAGACGAGGACGGACACATCAGAATCGAAAAAAATAAGATTTCTGTAAACGGTTCTACTATTGAATACAACTCTGACGATAAAGACAGCATCATCATCAACGGGAAAAAAGTTCCCAGCTCCCAAGCTGATGAAGTGATGGATTCTATGAAGTCTAGCATCAAAAAGATGAATAAAAATGTAGACATCAAAATCAAAGACGGGAAAGAAATCTCCATACAAACTAAATAATTAACTTCAGAGAGTGCAGGAGGTGTGAATGGAAGGCAACCGTTTGAAATTCACACTCTTCTTCTCTCAGAACCTGAAAAAAAATATCATTATTTAGTTCGCTATGTTAAAAAAATGTTATACATTCGTGTAGTTAAAAAAAATTAACCAATCATTAAAAAAACACCTTAGCCATGGTACAAGTTGCATTAGAAATTGTAATGAAGATCGCAGATTTAATCAGCGGTTTGTTTTAAGAGCGATAATATTTCAATATATTTGTAAAGTATAACCTGTTTGGTTATACTTTTTTGTTTTAATCTAAAGATATATGAGAAAACTGATAGGTAAATTAATGTTAAAGATGCTGGGCTGGAAAGTCGTCCTGCAGGGCGATGTAAATAGCCTGAACCGATGTATCCTCGTGGTGGCACCACATACCCACAACATGGAATATTTATTGGGAAATCTTGCCTATTGGTCTTTAGAAAGGCCTTTGAAAATCATCATCAAAGATTCCCATACGAAAGCCTGGTACGGAAGTGTGGTAAGAGGACTTGGAGGTATCGGAATCGACAGAAGTCAGAAAAATGACCTGGTGAATTTCGTGGCCAAACAGTTTGAAAAAGAAGACTTCAGTCTTGTAATTACGCCGGAAGGAACCAGAAGCTGGGTTCCGAAATGGAGAAAAGGATTCTACCATATGGCATTAGCGGCAAAAGTCCCAATTGTACTGGCAGCAGGAGATTTCAAAAGAAATATTGTTTATCTGGGCTATACCATTCCTTACGAAAGAATCGCTTCTGTTCCATTTTCCGAGATTATGGAAGAGATCCAGAATTATTACATTAAAAATGATATCGGACCCAAAATCCCTGCTAACTGGAACCCGAATATTATGGGAACAGGCAGTGAAGATGAAGCCAAAAGCTAGAAGCCAAAAGGCATCTTCCGATTATCAATTATCATTCATTATTTATCATTTATACTCATGAAAGGTCAGACTAAAGAAGAGCTCCTTGTTTTCCTAAACAGTTGGGGAAACGGGGTAACATTAGCCAAAACACTTGAAATACAATTCATCGATATCGACGTTGAAAATGAAACCCTGACCGCTACAATGCCGGTACAGCCAAAAGTACATCAGCCGTTCGGGATTCTGCACGGAGGAGCAAGCTGTGTGCTGGCAGAAACACTGGGATCAAGCCTGTCTAATATTTTTATCGACGGCAGTAAATATTATGGCGTAGGAACGAATATCAATTCTAATCACCTTAAAAGCAAAAAAGACGGAATAGTGACGGCTACAGCCCGTTTTATCCGAAAAGGTAAGACGATGCACGTTTCCGAAATTGAAATCAGGGATGAAAAAGGAATACTCATTAATCATACTACGATGACGAATAATATCATTCTGAAGTAGAAAAAATTCAATTAAAAATAGAAGACTCAATTTTTTTGAGTCTTTTTTTATATACTTGCTGCAACCTTTTTCTTTTTTGTCATCTTATAAGAAAAAAAGATTATGAAAAACTTATTTTTACTCTTGTTACTTACTTTTCTGATTTCGTGCCAAGATACTGATCCTGATCCCGTGCAAAAAAATGTGGCATCATTTGATGTTTATATTGCAGGCAGAGAAAATAATAAAGCTTGTTATTGGAAAAATAATGTTAAAGTAGATTTGGTAAATGGTAATAATATTGATCCAAAAAAAATAATTGTTGAAAATAACAATGTGTACGTTTTTGCAGATGGAAGTTTCTGGAAGAATAACACAAAATATGACTTATACTCCTATTTAGGCGTGCCATCTAATAGTATATTACAAATCAGAAATTTTTATGTTAAAAATAATGATATTTATGTAGTAGGAAATATAAGAGGAACAGCTATATATCCCATTGAACATTGTTATTGGAAAAATGGAGTAAAAAATGTATTAATCACAGAGACAAACTCTAATACCGGTGGATACCTTACTGATATCACGGTCCATAACAGTGATGTTTATGTTCCTGTCATAAAATATCCGGCTCCTAATAATTCAGAAATCGGTTACTATAAAAATAATAATTATACATCCATTATACAAAATAATTCATTAGCTCATGGTATAGAATCTAATACGAACGGTGTATTTATGGTTATCCATAATACAAATGCCCATGCTTCTTATTATAGAAATCTGCTTACTAATACTAATCATTATACATCTTCCGGAGGCCGGGTAAATATAGTGTTAGACAATAATGATATCTATTCTTTTTTTGGACAGGCTTATTATAAGAATGGAAATACAATTCCAATAAATAATCCTAATGGATATAATGATATAGCAGATTTAAAGGTATTAGCAGGTAATACATATATGATTTGTCAAATGCTTTCTCAAGTAGGTTCGATTAATATTGCCCAGAAGGTTTTCATAAATGGAATAGAAACACAACATATAGTACATACAGCTAATAACGTTCCTTTGGGAAATGCTTTTACATCTATTTTTGTGGTACAAAACTGATGCAATTCAACTGGCAAAAAATATATCGTGAAAATTCCCCAAAACTTTTGGGGATTTGCCGTAGATATGTACAGGATGTTTGCACGGCTGAAGATATTGTGCAGGATAGTTTCATTACTGCCATACAGAAAAATCATCAGCTTAAAGATGAAAAGACTCTATTTGCATGGCTTAAAAAAATTGTAGTGAATAATGCTTTACAATATCTCCGAAAATCCAGTAAAGAAGTTTTCCTTACCAGCGAACTATCAGAAATCTCAGATACCTCTACCGAAATGATTGCATCCTCTGTAATTGACGAAACAAACCACATTTTAGCTTACAATTTTACAAGAGAAGAGCTCTTAAAATCTATAGACAGCCTGCCTCCTCATCACAAATCGGTTTTCAACTTATATTATATTGAAAACTATTCACATGCGGAGATTTCAAGCGTATTGAAAATTCCTGTCAACACCTCAAAGTCACATTTAATGAGGGCAAAAAAATTTGTTCAAAATTATTTGACGACCCATTTTATCAGCAGTGAAACTCAAAAAAACAAAACTTCTCAGCTTTTAATTTTCTTGGGATTTGGAGGACTATTGTGGGCGCAGACTTTTAAAAGTAAGTTTTCAGATTTTGCTATTTCGCCATCCAAAAGTTTTGAAATCCCCTCTGATATTCCGCTTAATACGATCTCATTGACATCAAATAATTTTTGGAAACAAAAAATGATTATCGGATCTACTCTTTTCATTATTATCGTTGGATCTGTTTTATTATTTAGTCCAAAAAACTCTTTAGTGAAAGCACTTCAATCCAATATCTCAGATTCTAAATCAGAAGAAAGATACTTCTCACCCCCTGAAGCTAAAACAGATAATGAAACTAAAACAGATCCGGAAGAAGCTTTAAAACATACCTCAATCTCTCAGAAATCAAATTCAGAAACCAAGAAAGATGCAGAAACAGATAATTCCTCTACTATTAAGACAAAAAACATAGTATCTTCAAAAAATATAATAAAAAAAGATTCCGCTGATTCCGCTTCTCATAAAGTGATTGTTGTAAAAAAAATCATTCAGAGAGACACTATTTATGTTGAGAGATAAACCCATTATGCCTGTAAAAAAATTAATCTTCATCATTTCTTTTCTTATTCTGTATCCTCTTAATGCCCAGAGAAAAAAGACAGATACGCTTTATGTGTATGAAAAAGTCATTGTTTATGACACCATTTATTTAGAAAAAGCCCTAAAGGTAAAACCGGTTGGCATCCATTCCAAAACTTCTGCGATTATTGATCCCATTGCCGCAGATAATAAGTACATTACAATTACAGACACAACAAAAGGAATAATCGTTAAAACACTAAAATTCGATTTTGGTGTGGAGGCCGGAATCGGGTTAAAAAACAGCAGCTGGGCTAGAGAATCATCTGAAAACAGCCAGCAAACAGGATTCAATGCAGGAATCTGGATTTCAAGAAGTATTTATAAACGATTTTCAATGATGCTTTCCGCGCATGTTTATTACTGGAATTCTACTTTTGACCTCGATGCCAATAAAGCAGAAACCTGGCTGGACGGCTATTATTTTACAGAAGACAAACAACCGCTTCTGTTCCAAAAATTTAATGATAAACATCTGGAATACGCATTACAGCTGAAATTATTCTATGAATGGAAAAAATTCAGACCTTTTATAGGTATTTTGGCCAATCAGAATGTCTACAAGATGCAGTTTATGGTTCCTGAAAACAATGTTCTGAACAAGCTTGATGATTTTAAGTCTGAAGAAATCAACTTCGGATATTCATTTGGAATACAATACCGGATCATGCGCGAATTTCTTCTGTCTTTAGAGTATCAGGAATATAAAATGAGGAATATTTCGTTAAAAAACTCTGCATTTAATTTTGACATTTTTAAGACTAATAATACCTTTGCTGAAAGGAAAATCAACCTGGGAATTTCCTATACTATTTCCAGCTGGTGATTTTCAAAATCTATCTATAATTAATGATTTATTTCAAACTTCCTTTCGACGAAAAATTATATTCAACAGATCAGAAACAAGACAAAGAATCCGTGGGTTTTCAGTCTTTTGATCTTTTGAGACAGATTATTTTTGAAGGTAATATCATCAATGCTTCCGGGCAGTTTGAGCATGATACCATTACTAATGAAACCCTGCTGAAAGATGAAAGCCATTTCAATGAAGAGACCAAAGACGAATATATAGAAACTATTCATCAGGTCATTGAGGTCATTAAAGACCATGAGCTTCCTAAACTGGTCTACGCAAGAAGGAAAATCTTCATCGCCTTTAACGGAATCGATTTTAAGGAAAGTTTTAAAAAGCTCTGTACGTCTTATCCCAACGCATTCAGATATATCTTCAATGACGGACAGAATGCCTGGATGGGTGCTTTTTCAGAGACTCTGGGGAAATTCAATAAAACAACGCATCAGTTTGAAACCATGAGTCTTGCCGGAACACTTCCGGTATCTGAAGAATGGACGGAAAAGGAAATTGAAGAGCAAAAACCCGTCACTTCTTATATCAAGGATATTCTTGAAAATTACTCGGAGAACATAGAAGTATCGGAAACTTACGATCATATCTCAGGAAATATCAAACATCTCAGGACAGACTTCAAGGCCCGTATACAACCTGAAGATCTCGACAGCCTTATTCATGATCTCCATCCTACTCCGGCAGTGTGTGGAATTCCAAAAGATTTCTGCAAACAAAACATTCAGAAGTTTGAAAAATTTCCACGTGAATTTTATGCCGGCTTCATTAAAGTAGAAACCGATGAAAATGTCATGTATTTTGTCAATCTTAGATGCGCAAGGCTTTATAGAGATTCCGTACACATTTTTGTAGGTGGCGGTATCACTGCACAGAGCGACGCGGAAAAAGAGTGGCGTGAAACAGAGCTGAAATCGGAGGCTGTATTAAAGAATCTTGTGATTTCTTAGGGTGAGAGGTGGCTTCGAGTGCCTCAGCCACCCAGAGATTTTTGCCTTATTATTCCTGGATGTACACTTAATTTTATAAAGCGCACTTGGTGGCTGAGGCCCTCGAAGCCACATTCACCAATATCATACAGACTGGTGGCTGAGGCCCTCGAAGCCACATTCACCAATATCATACAGACTGGTGGCTGAGGCCCTCGAAGCCACCAGCAAGAAAAAACAAAAAACCTCTTTCAAGCGAAAGAGGTTTTATTATATAGAATAATGTGATTCTGAGATTATTTCTTCACTCCAATTCTGCTCCATGTATCTAACACGAAAAGCAAAATCAAACCGAGAACTGCTGAAGCGATTGAAAATACAAACTTCAGGTTATCTTCTGATAAAAGATCCGTCTGCCAGTCTAATGCATAAAGATTGATGGCAATAAAAACGATAAACACAACTAGAAATACTTTATAAAACTTCTGCATGATTCTTAAAAATTAATATAGTTCTGCACCAATTGGGCAAAGTTAGCGGTGAATAATTTTATTGAAATCGCCAAAAGAATGATCCCGAAAACTTTCTGAAGAATAGACAGAGTTGCTTCTCCCATTTTGTTTTCCAGCCACTTCGCTGATTTCAGCACCAAATATACGAAAATTGTATTGAGAACAATTCCTAAAATAATATTAATGTCATGAAATTCAGCTCTCAGAGACAGCGTTGTGGTAAGGGTTCCTGCACCTGCAACCAGCGGAAACGCAATAGGGACAATGGATGCCGCTTTTGCTTCAGTGGTTTTATTGATCTCGATTCCCAAAATCATTTCAAGCGCTATGATAAAAATCACAAAAGCTCCTGCAATGGCAAATGAGTTGACGTCTACTCCGATAAGTTTTAGAATTTTGTTTCCCACGAAAAGAAAAACAATCATGATCACTCCGGCGGTTATGGATGCCTTTCCGGCTTCTATCTGGCCAAACTTCTGCTGAAGGCTTACCACGATAGGAACGGAGCCTATAATATCGATCACGGCAAAAAGAACCATAAAGCAGGTAACGATCTCTTTAATAGAGAAATCATTAAATATTTCCATCTATTTGTAATTAATAATTTCGCAAAAATATGAAAAAAAATTGATTATTTGCTAATTCGTGAATACAAATTAACAACTGCTTTTAAAAGTTCATCCATTCCCTCTGCAGATTTCAAAGGTGAGTATTTCTCCATTTGAATTCTTTGCAACAGATTTCTGTACTCTTCTGCAACGGAAGACCCTTTATGACTTTCCAGGAATGTTCTGAACTCCTCTGAAGAACTCTTGAAATACTGGTTTCTTACTTCAAGATCCATTTCTTCCAGCGTATCAAAGAACTTTGGATAATCTCCGTTATCTTTAAGGTTTTCAAGATAGCTGAAATAATCATTGATATCCGTCTTCAGTGTTTCTCTGATTTCTTTTTCTGTTTCTGCCACAGAACCAAGTGGTTTCGGAGATGCTGTTTCTCTAACTAACGCTCGTTTTTTTTGCCAAGTCTTGAATAATAGATATATTAAAAATAATCCTACAAGAATGGCAATATTGGTTAAAAGAATGTTCCAGTGGAATTTACTTTTCTCTTTTACTTTAAATGTAGTTGTCTTTAGAACCGGCGTATTTACAGTTTCTAACAGTGTGTTGGTATATTCGTTTACCTTTTCAACCGTTGTACGGGATTCAAGGATCTGGTCATGCGAAAATGCACTCAAGGCCAGGGTTTCCTGTCCAAGATCTACATATTCACGGCTGGCCGGATCAAAGAAGGCAAACTGCTCAGTCTGAATGGAGATAGGCCCCGCTTTTTTAGGAATCACCACATAATTCGCAAACATTTCCCCTTTCATTCCAGTTGTTCCCGGAGCTACTTTAGAGGTGATTTTTGGGGTAAAAACTTCATAGTCCGGAGACGCTAAGATCTTTGGAAGATACATATCCGGAAGGTTTCCTTCTCCCGAGACTTTGACAATCACATTAATTGGCTTTTCAACCTCTATCTTATCCTTTGATGCATTATAAACATTCACACTGAAGTTCCCTACTGCATTTTTGAAGCATTCAGGGGATCCTTCCGGAAGCTTTTTTACATTAAGCTTTACTTTATTGGAAACAATTTTATTTTTATTCGCATAAGAACTTACCGATGCTGATACGGAAGGAACTTCTACATAGCCTGCTTCGTTAGGAAACACCATGAATACAGCCAAAGTCTGCGAAGCCATATTTCCTGCACCTGATGGATCAATCTCCGATTTACTCATGCTTATTGCATGTACATTGATGTTATCCTGATGCGGAAGATGGACGTCTTTCACCTTTCTGAAATTGTCCATACTTTTAGAGTACACTCTCAAAACGGCTATGGTTGGCTGATCCTGATACACCTCACGGTCTTCGATCTCCATATTCAGATACATCTCGCTGGCGATATTAGTGGCAAGAGATCTCTTTTCAATAATATCTTTTATATTGACGTCAAAAGGTTCTGTCTTGTAAATCTTATTATTAACCGTTACCAGTACGGAACCAATTTTTACCTTCCCTTTTTTCTTAGGCTCAAGAGCAATTCTGGTCACTTTTTGAGTAATAAGCGTATTCGTAGCCGGGTCGATCACGGTATTGGTTACTGATCCGCTTCCAATAATGGTAAATTTTGAAAGATCTGGAAGTTGAAAACGGGTCTGTGGTTCAAGGTCTACTCCATTAAGTTCGAGAATAATCGTAAGGTTCACAATATCCTTTCCATTATAATCTGCCTTATCAGATTCCATAAACAGGTTAACCTGTCCGTAAGAAATTACGGATGCAAAAATAAATAATATGTAAATTAATTTCTGCTGCATCACCAATCTTTTTCGTTGCTCTGAGGCGTCGAATAAGAGTTCTTATTTAAGATTTTTCTGGCGGTTTCTTTTTCTTTTTCGCTTACTTTATCTAATATGGCATTTTCCAAGTCTTTAGGGATCTTCCCTTCATTGTTCTGGTCCTGCTTAGGAGTATTCCCCTGATCGCTTTTCCCTTCATTCTGCGGGCCATTGCCCTGATCCTGCTTCTGATCTTTTTTATCGCCTTTCTGATCATCCCCTTTGTTCTGATCATCACCGCCGCCACCGCCTTTTCCTGAGTTATTCTTCTCGTTCTTTTGCTGCTGTTTTTCTTTTTCTTTCAGCTTAGCAATTTCAAAGTTCTTTCTCGTTGCTTCATTATAAGGATCCTGTTTCAGGGCCTGCTTATAATAATCAGCCGCTTTTTCCGGCTGGTTCATCTGCATATACGTGTTTCCAAGGTTGTGAAGAGCCGCTGTTTTATCAGGCAGGGTCTGTGAAAGCTTTTGGGCTTTGTCAAATTCTGCTTTGGCCTCTTCATACTTCTTACCTTTATACAGTGCATTCCCCAGGTTATAGTGAGCCGTAAAATCTTTTTCATTCTTTTTTACCGCCTCCATATACTTGGAAGATGCGCCATCATAATCTTTACCGTTGAATTTCTGATTGCCTTCATACACCAGTGTACGGTAGTTTTCCTGCCCAAACATGAGGTTTGAGAACGCCAAAGCAATAAGAAACGATAAAAAAATGATTTTAGTATTCATCAAATGCAAAATTATTCGTTTATATGTTAATAAACAGACTTCTATTTGTTAAAGTTCGGTTAAAGTATTTATTTAAAATCTTGATAAACAAAGAATAAAATATTATACGTTGAAATCTTTTTTCGGGTTCAATATATAAATTAAAAAGAAGAAGAAAATGGATACTATTAAAAAATATTGATAATAATGATTTGCGTTCTGAGATCTCACCAAAGTCTGTGCGGATGAAGCCTTTTTATTCATGGCATCGATGATCTTATTAGGCGCTTCATTGATGTTATTTCCGTCGATATAATCACCTCCAGTAGATTCTGCCATCTTTTTAAGAGCTTCTGTCTGTCTTTTGGAAATAACGGTTCCACCATCCATGTCTGTTTTGTAGCCCATCAGCTGTCCGAAAACATATTCCGGTACCGGTGCACCTTCGTCTGTTCCAATTCCTACTGATGTTATGGAGATTCCTTCTTTATTGGCCAGTCGGATGGCTGCATTATCATTTCCTTCATTATCTTCACCATCGCTCAGCAGGATGATCTTTCTTGAACCTTTGCTTACATTTTTAAACTTTTCTGCTGCGGCCTGCATTCCTTTCAGAAAATCCGTTCCCTGAACCTTCATCGAACTAGTTTCTAAAGCACTTATGTAAGTTTCCGCAGTCCCGTAATCTGTCGTAAGTGGCATAATAGAAACCGCTTCACCTGCAAAAATCACAATTCCGATCTTATCATTCTTCATCTTCTGCATGGTACTCAACATCAGATTCTTTGCTTCCATGAGACGGCTGGGATCAATATCTTCCGCATTCATAGAATTGGAAACATCCAGCATAAATATCACATTATTAAGCCTTTGATTGGTTTTTACTTCTTCAGAACCATTCAACAGATCGATAATGGAAAATATCAGAAAAAGTGTTCCCAAAAGATATAAAACAGGGAAAAACTTTGTAAATCCCGATCTGTTTTCAAATAAATTATCGTGAAACCTGCTGTCTGCAAAAATCTCTCTCTTTTTCTTTTTCCACTTCAGATAACGGACCAGAAAGAAAGACAGCAGCGGCAAAAGCAGCAGCAAGAATAAATACCAGTAATTTCCTAAAGACCAATTCATCAGCTTAAAAATTTATATAATACCCATCGCAGCAATGCATCTAAAAACAGCATTCCCAACGCGATCCATAGGAAGATTTTAAAATATTCATCATAGTTATACAGCTTGGAAACTTTGATATCAGATTTTTCCAACTGATTAATCTCATCATAAATTTCCTCCAGACTGCTGTTGGAAGTCGCTCTGAAATACCTCCCTCCCGTAGTCTGCGCCACTTCCCTCAACGTATTTTCATCAATCGTCACTTCCGTTTCCGTAAAGATCAGATCCCCGAAAATATCCTGTGAAGTAGGCATCAGTGCAAAACCATTGGTTCCGATCCCTATGGAGTATATTTTTATATTATTGTTCTTGGCCAGCTCTGCAGCGACTTGCGGAGGTATCGCATTCTGAATATTGCTGACCCCGTCTGTCATCAGAATCACCACCTTACTTTTGGCTTTGCTTTTGGTCAGGTGATTGACTGCTACGGAAAGTCCTTCCCCTATTGCTGTTCCGGGTTCAAGGCCTGCAGAATTAAGGTTTTTAATTTCATCGATCACCACCTGATGATCTGAAGTCACCGGTACTTTGGTAAATGCCTCTGCAGCATAAGCTACCACCCCTATTCTGTCATTCGGGCGCTTCTGAACAAACTTGATGGCGATATCTTTTAATGCAGTAATACGGTCCGGACTAAGGTCTTTGGCAAGCATACTCAGCGAAACGTCTATCGAAAGCATAATGTCTACTCCTTTGGTATCATCCCGGTCCTGCGAGACAGTAAATGTTCTTGGCCTGGCCATCGCAATAATCAGGGCAGAAAGAATGATATATTTCGAAAGTTTAAGCAAAATAAGCACCGCACGGATTCCTCCACTCTCGCCCATATTCTGAATGGTAGGGACTTTTATGCCTTTCCTTTGCTTTCCGCCTGCATCTTTAATAAAAAGGGGAATGAAGAGCAGAAAAAGCAGCAGGAACCACGGACTGTAAAATTCAAAATCAGGCATCCTTTCTTAAGTTTTCAAATTCTAAATCTTTTGATGATCTCTTCACAAAATCGCGGATATCTGCAAAATCTTTTTCCATGGTAGTCTGATCGGGGAAAGTCTTGGCAAATTTCACCAAATCTCCTCTTAAAAATACATCTTCCACAATCTTTTCGTTTTCCTGAGAAATGGTGTTGTTCTTTTTCATAACATCAATAAGATCGTCGGTAAGAAGAACATCTGCCGGAAGATGGTATTGCTTGGCGATGAATGTTCTTGATATCTCTATTAATTCAACATAAAAGGAACGGAAATTACCGCCTTCAATGTATTTTTTCTTTTTTAAGGAATCGAGCTCTTTCAATGTCTGATTGGTTGCAACCGCAGGTGAGCTTTTCGATTTTCTGCCCCATTTGATAAACATAATAACGGCAACAATCAGCGCAATAACTGCGAGGGCAGCGAGAATATAAAATTTATAGAGCTCCCAATAATCTTTGGTTTCAAGCTTTACTTCCTTATTATTCATGATATCATTAATCTGATCGGCCTTTTGAGCGGTATTGATCACATCAATTTCATAAGGAATGGTTTTTAAAATCTTTCCTCCTACATTGAATTCCAGTTCGGGAATGGTAAATTTACCTTCGTCATACACTGAAAACTCAATTTTTCTTTCGTATGAACTCTGGTTCTGTCCGATACTGTCCTTAATCTCCTCAAAATGGAAAGGCAGGAGCTCATTTTTAGGCGCAGCAACGACCTGCAGGTCATGCACATTGTCAATTTTAATCGTTAAACGATTCACTTCACCCAAAGCAAGGGTCTTCTTTTCGAGCTTCGAGGACAATATCTGTGAAAATGCATTTCCACCGATAAGAAAAAATATAATTAAAAATATGTTCTGCAATTTCATTCTCTATATCAATACTGCCTTACTGCTAATAAACAGCAGGCTTTAATTCAAATTCTTTAATTCCGTCATGCCATCCTCCGGGAAGTTCCATTCCTAAACTCCGTATTACTACTTTATCAGATATCATTACAAGCCAAAATCCTGAATCATTTCTGAATAAATAATAGCTTGATGAAGGATTTTTGTCCAACCCACATCCGGGTCTGTATCCTGTAAACACGCCCAAGAGCTGAGCATTCTTATTGTCTATCATTTTATAGTTCCCACTATAAATATAATCTTTATCCTTTAAAAAATTTCCGAAAGTTTCCACAGTCTGCGGATCTATTCCTTTTATTGTTGTCAATTTACTGTTTTCGCCATATCCGATATACCGGTATACATGTTTTGAATCTTTATAAAAATTCCAATTAGCACCTACACTGGTAAAGCTTCCCGCATCTGCATCTGTTTCTTCGCCATGACAATATATCTTCCCGTCTGCCAGATAAAGATTCTGGCTAAACTGTTTTTCTATTTTTCTGTTTTCTATTTCTTTTGACAAGTTCAGGGTATTTTGTCTTGCCGTAGCCAGCTGCTCATCTGTAAGGTTTTTATAAATAATATTATTCCATGGGTCGTACGCTTGATTTTTATAGACAATGTACCAGGAATTATCTGTTATAAAAAGATTCTGTTCTGAAACATTATCTGTATAATCAAAAGGGAATTTTTCATTCACAGCCTTCTTCAGTTTTTCTGAATATATTTTTTTGTACACTCCTTTTTTGTCATAAAAGAAATCTGAGTGGGGAAGCATTCCGAAGGTCTTCGCATCCAGATCAGTATCCTGTTTTCCATCCGCCGTCCATATCGACTGACCGTCTGAAAGATAGGAGGAATTAACCTGACCCCATGCTTTCAGGTTTTTGAAATCTCCCTTTATCGGTAGTTTCTCCAGATTATAATAGACATTTTTTGCATCCACAGAAAACCTTCTTGAAAGCGGCCGGATTGTTTTTGCATCCATTTCCGGATGCGGCATCATATCTCTGGAATATACTTTAGTTTTAGTTTTTGCCAGGGCTTCGTTTACAGAAAACAATACTTCATTATTCACTCTGGCTATTTTTCCATTAAAGTACAAATAGTTTTTGTCATAAAAATATTCTCTGCAGGCCTCAAATGCAGTCTTTACATCTGCATCCGGCATCTTTTTATCCCGGTAATAGATGAAGTTTTTATCTTTATAATAATCACCATTCCCGCAATAAGCCGGCATGAAAGTATCCGGATCTGAAACCTGAATCTGTGTAAAGTTTTTATAAACTTTTCCCTTTACTTTCCAAAGAGCCTCCTGATGATTGCCGATCTGTCCTACTATTTTGAATCCGGCTGTATCTATTTTAATATAATCTCCTTTGTAATAAACCCCTTCTTTATCTAATGCAAAAAAGCCTTCAGAATTGTTTTTAGGAATGGTGAGATCCTTTCCTTTTATCGGCAGGTATTTTCTGGTATTGCAATCGTGATAAATCACGTTATTTTCATTACGGAGATATACCGGCTCCATTACATATTTGCACTGGGTAACCGGAACTTTCAAACTATTACTGATCTCGGGCTCCACTACCGATACTTCAGCAGTTACCGTTTTGTTTTGTCCAAAACAAAATACAGCGGGCAAAAGCAATAGTATAAAGGTGTTTTTATTCAATAGCAGAAAGTTTGTTATTAAAATTACTTCTTCTGGAAATAATTATACAGCATTTTAGAATAATCAGCACCGGTGCTCATATTCATAAAACTGGCCGAACTATTAGCAAAATCTTCTTCCAAAGCCCGGACTTTTTGTTTCTGGGCTTCGGCAAAAGTATACCTCCACCTTGCGCTGGACGTATTGGCCCAAACTTCTTTTCCGGTTTCGGCATCATGCAGAAGGACATAACCAACATCTGGAATTTCGTTATCTTTTTCGTCAAAAATCCTCATCCCGAGCAGCTGATGCTTCTTGGATGCTACTCTCAACATTTTAGAGTCATACGTATCTTCAAAATCTGAGAACAGAAAAACCAGAGATTTCCTTTTGAAAATCCCCATCATATATTCCATCGCTTTATCAATCTTTGATACAGCAGGCACATAATCTGCCGTCAGAATATTACTGATGATCGAAAGAATATGTTTTCTGCCTTTCTGTGGCGGAATCACTTTATATACTTTATCAGCAAACAGAATCAGTCCTACTTTATCATTGTTTCCGGCCGCCGAAAATCCAAGGCTGGCAGCAATTTCAGCTACATACTCCCTTTTCAACTGGTTTTTGGTTCCATAGTCCATAGAAGCGGAAATATCTACCACGATCATCATGGTAAGCTCTCTTTCCTCTTCCATTACTTTAACGAAAGGCTCACGGAATCTGGCCGTTTTGTTCCAGTCGATTCTTCTGATTTCGTCTCCAAACTGATAAGGACGTACTTCCGAGAAAGTCATTCCTTGGCCTTTAAAAGCACTGTGATACTGTCCCATAAGCGAAGCTTCCGTCTTCTTTCGGGTACGGATTTCTATCTGCTTTACTTTTTTTACAATATCTTTTATTTCCATAATGTGGGGGCGGTTTCGAGTTTCGAGTTTCGGGTTTTTGGGATTCGGGTTACGTGGTTTGTGCCGCGCTTCCATCTTCATTCTTCTAGCTTCTAGCTTCCCTTCTTCTAATCCTTCAGTTCAATCGAAACATTAAGCCATTCATTGTCAAATTTCGGACTGTATTTTTTATAAAAATTAATGGCTGGTTCGTTCCAGTTCAATACCTGAAAAACCATTCCGCTGTATTGGTTTGATTTTCCGTATTCCAAAGTGGCATCAAACAAAAGTTTTCCGATCTGTTTTCCTCTCATTTTTTCAGTCACTACCAGATCTTCAAGGTACAGTCTTCTTCCTTTCCAGGTTGAAAATCTGTCGTAATAAAGCGAGATTCCAACAATTTCATTATTGAGTTCAGCAACGAAAGCTCCCCAAACCGGAGATTTTCCGAAGCCATCCTCGATAAATTCATCTAAAGTTAAAGTCACTTCATGAAGTGCTTTTTCATATTCTGCCAGTTCACGGATCAGCTCCAGCATGGGACCACAATCTTCCTGAATCGCTTTTCTGATAACAACTTCACTCATTACGGCGCCTGAATTTTAGCCAGTATTCTGCTGACGATCTCTTCCGACGTAATTTCTTCCGCCTCCGCTTCGAACGTAAGACCAATTCTGTGTCTTAATACATCCTGTGCCAATGCTTTCACATCTTCAGGAATAACAAAAGCTCTCCCCTTTAGGAATGCATAGGTTCTGGATGCAATCGCTAAGTTGATGGATGCTCTTGGAGAAGCTCCGAATCCGATATAGTTTTTAAGTTCGGAAAGTCCGTAGTTTTCAGGATAACGGGTTGCAAAAACCATATCCAGAATATATTTTTCGATCTTTTCATCCAGATAAATCTGATTGATCAGTTCTTTAGCATCTACTATATCCTGTAATGAGATCACAGGCTTGACAACAGGCTGGTGAGAGGTTGAAACCATTCTCATCACGGTTCTTTCGTCTTCAAAATTAGGATAATCGATCTTACATTTTAGCATAAAACGGTCACTCTGAGCTTCTGGAAGCAGATAAGTTCCTTCCTGATCAATCGGGTTCTGAGTAGCCAGTACCAGAAACGGCTTAGGAAGTTTCATCGTTTCATCACCAATGGTCACCTGTTTTTCCTGCATCACTTCCAGCAGTGCCGACTGAACTTTTGCCGGCGCACGGTTGATCTCATCTGCCAGTACAAAATTTGCGAAAACAGGACCTTTTTTTATGGAAAAATCATTGTCTTTGATATTGAAGATCATGGTTCCCACCACATCGGCCGGAAGTAGATCGGGAGTAAACTGTATCCTTGAAAATTCACCGTGAACAGCTTCTGCCAGGGTTTTTATGGCTAGGGTTTTTGCCAGTCCGGGAACCCCTTCCAAAAGAACGTGACCATTCCCCAGAAGACCCACCAATAGGCGATCTATCATGTATTCCTGTCCAATAATCACTTTGTTGATTTCCTGTCTCAGAAGAGAAAATAAGTAGTTTTTTTCTTTTACTTTTTCCGTCAACTGGCGGATATCTTCGGCTTGATATGTATCTGACATAGCTTTAATTAAAATAGGTGGTAAATTTCTGATAAATACTGGCATTAATCAACATAATGAATGCCATTTTTGAGTTAAAGTTTGTTAAATATTCCGGGATTTATACAGCAATAAGACCCATATACAACAACTTTCACTGTATAAAATCAATTCATACAGTGAAAGTTACGGTAATATTTTCTTATAAAACAGAGTGTTAAATGAAGAATTTTGTATGTGAAAGGGCAATTTTGCTTCGCAAGTCAATGGTGAATGGTTATCTCTAAAGATTCACTATTGACAATTCACTATTCACGATATTTTCATGTCAATGGTCAATTTTGCTTCGCAAGTCAATCGTGAATGGTGAAGATTCACTACTGGTAAAAATTCACTATTGACCATTCACTATTCATCATTGATCATTCACCTCTATTAAAGTTTAATGATCTTAATGGTAAATACATTTTCCGGCATATCAACTGTTTCTTCATAAGCTCCGACATTGATAAAATATTCAGTTCCCGCCGTAGTGGTGAAAGTATACGTTTCCGCAGCACCGCCACCGCCGGCATCTACTGCTTTTACACATGTTAATCCACTGCATGTACCGCTATAAATATCCATCTGCGGATCATAAGCACTGCCCACAGGCATTGTTATTCCCACCTTAAACTGACCACCGTCTCCTGTAAATCTGAACCACGTTCCGTCATTCATTGCATCGGTACATGATGTGATGAATCCATTGTTATTAGTGGCAGATACTGCATCATTCTGCGTGTATTCATAAGGGAAAACAGATGCTGCTAAAGCTCCTGAACAGGCATCGTTGGCAGGGATCGGAGGAATGGTTTTAAATGCAATATCCGCACAGCCTAAAGACTCAAGGCCGGCTGAAACTGCAATCACTTTTAAATAGTAGTTTGTATCTCGGTTAAGGGCCGTTAATAGAGTAAAATTAACCCCTGTCACAGACTGCTGATTAATAATATCTGTCCCACCAGGCGTAGTTCCCAGTGAAATTTTATAGGAATCCGCTCCGACAACTGCCAGCCATCTGATATTAGGAAGTAGAGATACAAACTGAGTATCGTTTGTGGGGTAATTCACAAAAGGACACGAAGGCCCCGGCTTAGGCGTTAATCCTGAAATGGTAACTGCAGACTTGTAATCTGCTCTTATTCCTCCCGGTGGCGTTGCAGGATCAACTACCGCACGGTCTCCCTTGTAATAAAGAGTAGAAGACGGAATATGAGGATACACACGGAAAGCTTCGTCAAAATTATTGATATCGATACTCTGAGAATTTTCCCTGGCAGCGATCACTAAATTATCCGTGTTATTATAGGCAAATGGTGTAGTAAAAGTCACTTCTACTTTATTATTAGCTTTGGTCACAGTCCCTGTAAAAACCTGGGTCAGCTGTGCCGCCGGAATCCAGTCTGTACCGGAAGTAAATGCTGTTTTTGCAGTATGTCCGACATAAACGGTCCAGTCCGATGAATCATTGATTGTAGCTGACGGATCCACATAAAAGGTAAGACCTGTAATATCTCCTGCCGCTGTAGCATTCAACTCCTGTTTAGGATAGATCTGCTGAACATATGAATAGGAAAAAAAACTGCTTATAGGTGCAGTTCCGACATTGGTGCTTGTGATATTTAAATTGATTTGAGCGTTAGACAGTGAAACTATCAATAACAAAGATAAAAGTAAAATTCTTTTCATAATTAATAAAGTCATCAATAACAATGTTGCTAATTTAATAATAAAGTTTTGATATTTATAATAAATCTGATCATTTAACCTGTTGAGTGAATTATTTAAACCATTGTCAATTAATTGATGTATAAAAATAATTCATTTTGTTTATTTCATAAAAACCATTCACCATCATTTGCAACCTATTTACACAATTAATAAAAAAGCAATGTATATTTTAAAATTAATCAATCAGAAAACAACTTTAAATAGATATTTTAATATATTTGTAACAAATGCCAATCATATGTATAAAAAGCTATTTTTTGCCAGCCTTTTTCTCGCGAGCCTTTTTCAATCACAGACCAACCGGATGAATCTGATTTCAGATGCAGTTTATTATGACGGTTACGCTGCTACGGTATCCGATCCGGTACCTGCAGGTCTTATCAGGCTGGGAAACACCAGATATGCAAGGAAACTTACAGATGCTGAACTCAATTCTTTCAAAGCAAAAATTGCCATGAGGGTGAGCATAGGAGCTCTTTGTGACAACTATGACCGTTTGGGAAGTGTTTATTTAGCGATGGTTCCAAAAAATCAGCCTACCTATACCATGAATGATGCGAATGTAAAAAGAATTGAAGTTGGCAGATACATCACCCCGTTTATGAGTAAAAACCGTACTCCTAATGAGGTTCCTTATACGTATGATTTAAGCAATATGTACAATGTATTTCATGATGCTACATTACGTACAACTTATGATATGTACATGGAACTGGATGTTTTCGGGGTTCCTTACGCGGCCCAGACACAGGTTGCCGGATGCGCCGGGAGGATTGATGTTTTCTCAGGAAATCTTACGTTCTTCTCAACAGATACAGGCGCTACCATCACAGACCAGAATTCTATTGTTCCTATATTAACGTATAAGACACTCAATAACTATAACAACACGGATGTTCCTGGTGAAACCGTTAGAATTGTTAATTTCAACCTTCCGAGTGCCGTTACCAACGCACGTTTTTACGTGATATCCACTCCTCATGGTGCTAATACAGGTGGTGAAGAATATGTAAGAAGACAGAATTACACTTATATAGATGATGTGCAAATGCTTACTTATACTCCCGGAGGAATTTCCTGTGAACCGTTCAGAGTATACAATACACAGGGTAACGGAATATATGGGGCGGCGGTGAAATCATTTGCAGAATGGACTTCGTGGAATAACTGGTGTCCAGGTAATTCAGTTCCGATCAGAGGATTTACTATGCCTACCATAACTGCAGGAAATCATACTTTAAAGCATACCATTCCGACAGCTGTTTTCAATCAACAGCAGGGAGATGTGTTTTTATCTGTTTACATGCAGGGCAAAAGCAGTGCAGTACTGGATGTAAAGGATATCAAGACCGTGGATGTAAGCATCTACCCCAATCCTACTTCAGATTTTGTGAACATAAGATCCAAGTCGGATGTAGCTTCGGTAAGTGTTTTCAGTATAGAAGGAAAAAAATTAGCCGAAACCCGCGGAGAAAATAAAATTAATATTTCAACGTATCCTGCAGGAGTCTATTTGCTGAATATTGTTCTAAAGGATGGAATAACATTCAAACATAAGATCATTAAAAAATAAGTACGCTAAAAATATATTCAGATTTACTAATCTGAGAAACAACATCAACTCCTTTGAATATTTTTCAAGGGAGTTTTTTTTGTTTATGGACGCGGGTTTATTGGTTCGAGGTTTAAACCAACCGGCACTATCAAACTTCTACTCAACTCTACAACCTAAAAACTCTCCGACTCTCAAACCCATACCTCGAAACTCGGAACCCATATAACATCTTTTTTCACGATTTAAGAACATTTAATTTAATCCTTTAACCAAAAAATTGTCACTTCCAGTTTATTAGACTATTTTTGGTGATTAAAAAAATTTGTAAAATGAATTATCATTTTCAAGCACACAGACAGGTGAGAAAGAACCTTTTAGGCATCTTACAGAACACTTCACACGAAGATCTTCTGTTGATTCCTGATGGTTTCAACAACAATATGTACTGGAATATTGCACACACCGTTGCTACCCAGCAGCTGCTGCATTATTATCTGAGCGGAAACCCCTTCAGAATTGATAAATATTGGATCGAAACCTATAAAAAAGGAACTCTTCCGAACCTGAATGTACAAAAATCTGAAGTGGAAGACCTTGAGTTTTTACTCACTGAAACTTCAAAGATTTTGATGAAAGATTATGACAGCGATTTCTTTTCAGACTACACACCGTACACCACAAGTTTCGGAATGGATCTGAAAAGTATTCAGGATGCAATCATCTTTAACAATATGCATGAAAGCTTGCATTATGGCTATATCATGGCGCAGAAAAGAGCAATATTAGGCGAAAAATATTAGTATTTTGATGAAGAAAATTTTCTCTTTACAGCTTTTCCTTTTAGGAGTACTCATCATCAGTATGGTGAGCTGTTCCCCTAAAAATGATACGGTAAAAACGCAGTCTGCTGACAGCCTATCCAAGCCATCAGCTGATACAGTTGCAGAGGTTCATCAGCCGGAAATAAAAAGCCCTGAAAACTGGAAAGACATTTTCAAATCTGTTCCAAAAGAATGGACAATGCTTACCAAAAAAGACTCAGGATACATCATCTACATTCCATGTGATTATCAAAATCAAAAGATAATTTTGAGTCATGATGGAAAATATGCACTGGAACATATTATTGGGCAGGATGCTTATTATTTTGAGATCAAAAATATTACCAAAAAAGGAAGTACATACCTTTTTGAACTGCATGAAGAAAATGCAGAAAAAGGGCAGGAAAATGTAAATTATACATTGGATATAAAGGATAACAACCAGGCAGTATGGAGTGTTTATAATGACGTAAGAAAATTAACGGAGATCACGACTACAGATTCAGGCTTTGAAAGCAAGTACAAAACAGTAGAAGAACCTCCCTGCCTTGACTAAGTTTAACAACAGAAAAAATAAATTTTGACAAACGAAAACAAAAAAGACGATTTCATTTTCGGACTTCGTCCTGTAATAGAAGCTATTGAAGCGGGAAAAACGATTGATAAGATCTTTGTGCAGAACGCACTTCAGGGTCCTATTTATGCTGAGCTAAAGACTATTTTAGCCCAACATAAAATTCGTCCCAACTTTGTTCCGATTGAAAAACTGAACCGTTTTACAAGAAAAAATCACCAGGGTGTAGTTGCTTTTATTTCAGATGTTCCGTTTCATAGAGTGGAAAATATTGTTCCGCAATTGTTTGAGGAAGGAAAAACACCTTTCCTTTTAATCCTTGACAGACTTACAGATGTGAGAAACTTCGGGGCGATTTGCAGAACAGCAGAATGTGTTGGGGTAGATGCCATTATTATTCCTGAAAAAGGGGGAGCACCGATTAACTCTGACGCCATCAAAACGTCTGCAGGAGCACTTTACAATATCAAAATCTGTAAGGAACCGAATCTTGCCCATGCGGTAGATTTCCTTCAGCAGAGCGGTATTTCTGTATTTGCAGCGACTGAGAAGGCTCAGAAACTGATCTATGATGTGAATTTCACGGAGCCTTGTGCTATCGTGATGGGGAATGAAGAAACAGGAATTTCTAAGGAAGTGATGCATCATTCGGACGAAAAAATAAAACTTCCGATCGAAGGGAAAACACAGTCACTGAACGTTTCTGTAGCATGCGGAGCGATTTTGTATGAAGCGGTAAGACAGAAAATCGTAGCGGCTCCCAATCTGTAATCTGTAGGGGCAGAAGTGTTTTATGATGATGTTTTATGGTATCGTTATTGATACACAGAACGGAAATATCAGTAAAATTTAAACTTAAAAAATTTCAAATGAAAAACGTAGCAGCATTAATGCTTATCTCATCTATAGCTCTTGTATCTTGTAAAAAAGAAACGGCAACCATCACTAAAGTAGATCCTAAAACAGGAAAAACAGTTACGATAGAAGTTCCTGCCGATTCTGTAGCTAAAGTGGCGGAAAACCCGGCGATCAAAGATTCTGCGGGAGTTTTCACTCAGACGTTCAAACTGGAAAAAGGGAAGACTTATCCTCTTACGACTTACCAGAGAGACGTAAAAACGATGGAAGATCCTCAGGGAAAATCAATCACGGCAACCAGTGAGTCTACAGACGAAATGAATTTCACGGTAAATGATATCAAGGGAAATGTATATGACATGACACTTAATCTTGTAGCTAAAAGAAATTCACAAAGTGCACAGGGTAAAACGGTAATCGTAGATACCAAGCAGGCTATTCCTAAGGAAGACGATCTGAAAATGATCTGGAATATCAACAGAGCACTTACGGGTAACAAGCTTAACATGAAAATGGACACGAAAGGAAATGTGATCTCCATTACAGGTTTTGATGCAGTTTATACCAAAGTGACCACTGCGGTAGGAACTCTTATTAAAGATGCCAACCAAAAGGCAAGTGTTGTAGCCAGTCTTAAGGAAACTTTCAACGAAAAAATACTGAAGGAGCAACTTGCTAAAAACTTAACGATTATCCCTAAAAAGGGAGCAAAAATCGGAGAAAAATGGACCACTACTGAAAATGCAGATGCAAGCGGAACCATGAAGGTAACTTCAAACTATATTCTGAAAAGTGTAGGAAACGGAACTGCAGAAATTTCTGTAACAGGAGGAATTCCTAAGAAAACAGAAAAGAAAACGCAGGGACCTATCACGCACAGCCTTAGCAGCGAGCTTGCTCAGAACGGTGTGATTAAGTTTGACCAAAGCACAGGATGGATCTCGAACCAGAATATTGATGTAAAAACAACACAGACCGAGACTATTTCAGACGGAAAACAGTCACAGTCTATGAAAAGCATCTCAAAATCTTCTGTGATGATCAATCCTTCTGCAAAATAATTGAATTAAAGACGTTTTAGAGTCGGAAGGTTTGATAGTGAAAGGGTATCAGAGTGTGAGAGGAGGTTTTTATCGTTGATAATTACTTTCGGAATCATTTTATACCCTTGAATTTTAAATTTTATGCTTTAAACCATACACTTGAATTTAAATTAGAAATTATGAAGTACATTCTTGAGTTAGTACTCTCAGCCATCGTTATTTTCTTTGTCTGGAATATCCTGAGACGGGTATTTCACAAAGCTTTTTATAGTTATAGATTCAATAACAATAATGATAGTAATAAGCAGCAGGATCTCGACAACTCGAATAAGAATAAACAGAACCTCAACTGGGATGCAGAAACAGTTGACTATGAAGAGGTAAAAGAAAGTAAAGATAAAAGGTAAATATTCCAAGAAATAAAAGATAATAACCAGCATGGCTAAAAATAAAAACTTAATTTATATTGCAATTTCACTCGTTGTATTTATAGTTTTAGCATTTTTATACTCCACCCCTGTTTTTTCAGGAAAACAGCTTTTTCAGCATGATATCGTACAGTACAGAGGAGGCGCAAAAGAACTCCTCGATTACAGAGCCGATACCGGAAACGAAACCTACTGGAGTGACTCCATGTTTGGCGGAATGCCCACCTATCAGATGGGAAGCCAGTTCAAAGGTGACATCATCAAAAAGATCGACAGCAACCTGAACTTCCTGCCAAGACCGGTCAATTATCTCTTCCTCCTTTTCGCAGGATTTTTCTTCCTTGGAATGGTAGCCGTCAGAAACTGGAAGTACGCCTTACTGGGTGCCACTTTCTTTGGCTTATCTACCTATTTTTATATCATTATTGCGGCAGGACACAACGGTAAAGTGAATACCATCGAGTATTTTGCACCGCTTCTTGCCGGAATCATATTGGTTTATATCCGGAAACAATATATCTGGGGCTTCATTGCAACGACCCTGTTTATGGGACTTCAGATTGCAGCCAATCACCCGCAGATGACGTATTATCTCTTCCTGGCCTTAGGATTTTTATTCCTTTCCGAGCTGGTAAGAGCGATTCAGAAAAAAATTCCGATGAAGCATTTTCTGATTTCATCCGGAATTATCGCTGCTTCATGTGCGATAGGTGTCGGGATGAATTCTCAAAGGATTATGGCCAATTCCGAGTACATCAAAGAAACGGTACGTGGAAAGCAGATCCTTACCAATGACAGCCACACTTCAGGAGAATCAGGACTGGATAAAACCAGCATTCTGATGTGGAGCTACGGAAAACTGGAAACCTTAAATCTTTTCATTCCAAGGCTAATGGGTGGCGGAAGTCAGGAGCCAGAAGCTAAGGAAATGATGACTAAAGTTCAGGAACTTATTCAGGAAAACGTAGGCTCACAGGCTGAAATGGACAGAATTTCAAAAGGGTTCAACGGGGTGACCTATTGGGGAGACCAGCCGGGAACTTCAGGACCTGCCTATCAGGGAGCCGTTGTATGTTTCCTTGCTTTATTAGGATTCTTCTTTGCATGGAAAAAATACCGCTACTGGATTCTGGGAGCGTCTATTCTGACTGTTTTACTGGCGTGGGGAAGCAACTTTATGCCGCTGTCCGACTTCTTTATCGACTACGTTCCTTTCTACAGCAAATTCAGAGCACCATCTTCTATTTTGGTTGTTGTGGAATTATTATTCCCTCTCATTGCTATTATCGGGATCTACAGATTCTTTACTGATGAAAAATTAACGGAAGAATATAAAAAGAAAATCCTGATGTATGTAGGTGGAGGAACCTTGGGTTTTCTTCTGATCCTTCTTATTTTTGGAAAATCACTGCTGGGCTTTTATACAGACGGTGAAAAAACCTATTTCCCTCCTTTCCTGTTAGATTATCTTGCTGAGGAAAGATTCAAGTTATTCAGAATTGATGCTATAAAAGCATTGCTCTATGTAGCTATAACGGCCGCAGTTCTTTTCATGACCATGAAGAAGAAACTGAGCCAGAACATCGCTTTGATCATCATTGGAGCTGTGAGTTTATTTGATCTTTGGACGGTAAACAAACGTTATCTGAATGATGAAAATTATGTAGACAAAGTATTCGCTGAAAATCCTTTCCAGACAGAAAGTTCAGATCTTCTGGCGGAAAAAGTTCAGGGAAATCCGAATTTAGAATCTATCGTGGCCAATGTGAACGTTAATAAAACGCTTGAAACCATTGCCGAAAAAGACAAAACACACTACAGAGTTTTCAATAATATTTTAGGGACATTCAGCGAGACGAATACCTCTTATTTCAAATCTTCAATCGGAGGCTATCATGCCGTAAAACTGAGAAGATATGATGACGTGATCAATGAATATTTCCAGGTTATGGACTCTGTAAAGGTACCGAATATCCTTAATCTTCTGAACGCAAAATACTGGGTAATGGGCGGTCCGGACAAGCCTCAGGCCATGCCGAATGCCAAAGCCAACGGAAATGCATGGTTTGTAAGCGACCTTAAGTTCGTGAACACCCCTGACGAAGAAATCAAGTCTATCGGCGTCATCGACAGTAAGAAAACAGCTGTGATGGCAGCAGAAGATAAAGCCTATTTCACTGGGAAAACAGTGCAGGCAGATTCAACGGCATTTATCAATTTAACGAAGTATCAGCCGAACGAACTGGAATTCAAATCTCAATCAAAAACCCCTCAGCTGGCTGTATTCTCTGAGATCTACTATCCTCACGGATGGAAAATGTTTGTAGACGAAAAAGAAGTTCCTTATATCAAGGCTGATTATCTTTTACGTGCCGTACACGTTCCTGCAGGAACTCACAACATCAGAATGGTCTTTGAACCGGAAGTAATTGAAAAAGGGAAATGGCTGTCGCTATTATGCTTCGGACTGTTTATCGCGCTGAGTGCATTCGGGATCTTCTGGACGAATAAGAATAAGAAAAAAGAACAGCTCGTTGAGAAAACTGTTTAACGTTTAAAAGTTATTGTTCAAGGTTAATGGAACAAAAAAAAATACTGATCATCACCTATTACTGGCCTCCTGCGGGAGGTCCTGGTGTTCAAAGATGGCTGAAGTTTGCAAAATATCTGCCCGAATCCGGTTGGAGTCCGGTGATCTACACGCCCGAAAATCCAAGTTATCCCCTACTCGATGAAAGTCTTTTAAAAGACGTTCCGCAAAATATAGAGATTGTAAAAACCAAAATCTGGGAACCTTACCAGCTGGCTGAAAAGCTGAACAAAAGCAATAAAAAGTTCAAAGCCGGTCAGTTTGATGTCGGTAAAAACCAAAGCTGGAAATCCAGGCTTTCGATCTGGGTGAGAGGAAATTTCTTCATTCCGGATGCCAGAGTTTTTTGGGTAAAGCCTTCCATTAAATTCTTAGAACAGTATTTAAAAGAAAATAAAATAGATGTGGTGGTGACTTCCGGGCCGCCCCACTCTCTTCATATGATCGGTCTCGGGCTGAAAAAGAAATTCCCAGCCCTGAAATGGATCGCCGACTTCCGTGATCCATGGACAGAGATTTCCTATTACAAACATTTAAAACTTACCAAAAGTTCCGATAATAAACACCGTCAGTTTGAAAGTGCCGTTTTTAAAACTGCTGATATCACTCTGGCGACAAGCTATACCGATGCTGAAAACTTCAGAAAAGCGGGAGCAAATGCAGTTTGTATCACGAATGGTTTTGATGAAAGTGATGCTTCTTCTTCACCTATTGAAACAGCGAACGGACCCAATAGTGAATCTTTCACATTAAGCTATATCGGAGTTCTTGAGCAGTTAAGAAATCCTGAAAATCTCTGGAAAATTCTTGATGAATTAGTTAAGGAAAATAAAGACTTTGCAGACCATTTTACCCTGAAATTTGCAGGAAGAGTCGATGATAAAATTCTTCAGTCCATAGAAAGTTCAAGCCTGAAAAACCACATCCTGAATCTGGGCTATATCTCCCATGACAAAGCTGTGGAAGAGATGGCGAACTCCAATCTGTTACTGATCACCAATTTCCCGAATGAGTCTTCGAAAGGAATTATTCCCGGGAAAATATTTGAATATCTGGCAACCGGAAAACAAATTATTTCTTTTGGTCCGGATGAAGCGGATGTATCGAGAATACTGGATGAAACAGTAGCAGGAAAACACTTCAGCTACGAAGATTCTAAAGCTGTCAAAGATTTTATCCTTGAGAAATATGAACTGTGGAAAAAAGGAGATCTCCTTGAAAACACTCAGAATATAGAGCAGTTCTCAAGAAGAAATCTGACTAAAAAGCTTGCTGAGATTTTAGGTTAATACGGCACCAAATAAGAGCAAAATATAATAGATGCTTCGACTTCGCTCAGCATGACACTTAGTAAACTTTACGTTACATATTAGAGATGTCATGCTGAGCGAAGTCGAAGCATTCTTAAATAAACTATACTGATAAATTACAGTCTTCTGTGTAATTTACTAGATCGTCCACTGGTCATTCACAACAGCTACCAGATACTGCTTACCCTGAAATTCTTCAAATACAAAACGGATGGTTTTCCAATCCATTTCACCATTCTTTTCGGTGCCTTTTATGTAGTTTTCGGTGAAGTCTTTGCCGGGGTATATTTCCTTTAAATTATTAAGTGAATTTCCGCCAGCCTGGAATTTATTTAATGAATATTGTGATCCTGTGAAATCTTTAGAGAAAACCCATTTCGTCAGATAATCATTGATGCTGGCTTTATACGGATCTCCTGAACCATCCTGAGCTCCCCATGTAAATAAAGTCTTTGTCGGCTGAAACTTTTCGAAATCTTCTTTGGAAAAATGTTGGTCTTCCTTAGTGTTTACAAATCCATACATTGAAAAACTAATTCCTTTTTCAGGATGAATGAATGATGCAAAAGTTTTATAATCTTTATTTTTTAAAGCCTGTAGAATCAAATCATTAGCTACTTTTACAGCTGCCTCATCTGTTTTTTTCTTTTGTGCTGTATTTTCAATATTCTTTTCCTTAGCCAGAGCCATAGAATCTACCACATTGGGAACAGGTTTTTCCGGGGTTTTCTTACAGCCTGTCAAAAGAGCTAATGCGAATATTGGGATAATAAGGTTTTTCATCTTTTCAAATTTTTAATGCTGAAGAAACACCAAAACTGGTGCCAATACAATCGTCTTCATAGATAAGTTCTGTTACCTATTTTCCGCTTCATATCGTGGTTTTAAGTAAATTTGTTCTATGGAAATTTTAGACATCCTCATCATCGGAGGCGGACCCATTGGTCTTAACTGTGCCCTTGAAGCCCAGAAAAATAATTTAACCCATCTGATCATAGAAAAAGGAACCATCGTCAATTCCTTATACAATTATCCTTTATACATGCGTTTTTTCTCCACTGCTGAAAAACTGGAGATAGACGGTATTCCTTTCATCTCTACAGCGCCAAAACCCGGTCGACAGGAAGCTTTGGAGTATTATCAGGGGATTGCAAGACACAGGGAACTCAATATTAACCTCTACGAAAGAGTTCTGAAAGTTTCCAAAAGCGGGGGTATTTTTGATATTGAAACCTCAAAATCAACCTATCAAGCAAAGAACGTCGTTATTTCCACAGGATTTTATGACATCCCGAATGTGATGAATATTCCGGGTGAAAACCTTCCGAAAGTTCGACATTATTATACGGAACCTTATCCTTACGCAAAACAGAAAGTGGTTGTGGTAGGATCAAGCAATTCCGCGGTGGATGCGGCTTTGGAAACGTATAGAAAAGGGGCCGATGTAACGATGATCATCCGCCACTCTGAGGTTTCAAAAAACGTTAAATATTGGGTAAAACCGGATATCGAAAACCGGATTGCGGAAGGAAGTATCAAAGCGTATTTTAATTCAGAAATAGCAGAGATCACTGAAAACACCGTCATTTTTAAAGATGAAAACGGACAAATCAAAGAGATTGAAAATGATTTTGTTCTCGCCCTGACCGGTTATCTTCCAGATTTTGATTTTCTCAAAAATTCAGGAATCGAATTGCAAGGCGACTGCCTGAATCCACTCTATCATCCCGAAACCATGGAGACCAATGTCCCGAATCTATACCTGGCAGGCGTTGTTTGTGGAGGAAAGGATACGCATCTTTGGTTTATTGAGAACTCGCGTATTCATGCGGAGATGATTGTGAGGAATATTGTTTTGGAGAGAGAATCTAGATTTTAGATATCAGATTTCAGACGTCAGATTTCAGACGTTCTTGTTATATTATACAAAGCTGTTTAATCAAAAGAATATTACCACTCAAATATATACAGTTAGCCTTGCTGAAAGTCTTTGATTTTGCGTCTTAATACAGTATCATTGTAAAAATTTGTGTCTTTGCGTTTAAAAAAAAAATGTTTAAATCGCAAAGGCGCAAGACATTTGAATATATTACGTTGTTAAGGCGCAAGGATTTTATCTACGATAAAATTGATTGAGGATAGCTCGGTTAGATTTTAGGTTTTGGATGTAAGATTTTAGACGTCAGATATTCTAGTTAAGCTATACAAAATTGGTTAATCGAAAGGAAACTACTGTTCAAAATTTATACGGTTAGCCTTGCTGAAAGTCTTTGATTTTCCTGCGTCTTAACGCAGTATCATTGTAAAACTTTGTGTCTTTGCGTTTAAAAAAAATAGAGAATAGAGGTTAGATTTCAGATGTTAGACACGGTGTTGGATCAAAGATCTCAAATTTTCATAACTTCCATCTTTCTTTTTCATCCGAAAACCCTTTATACTCTAAAACCCTAAGACACTCAAACTTTAAGACACTAAAACTCTACAACCCTAAGACTCTCTAACTCTCTTCTTCAGCATCCACGGGATTACAAAATAGAACCCAAGTGCAATACCTATCGACAATATACCGGTTGCTATCCACAGTGTGCTGAAACCAAGTTTATCTGCAGTCATAGTTCCTACATAAGGTGTAATAATAAACGCTAAGGCAACTGATATCCCGTTCATTCCCATGTAGGCGCCTTTGTTGTTTTCACCGGAGCGTAAGGCGGTTATTGTAGATATAAAAGGCAGTGTCCAGATCTCACCGATACACAGCAATGTCATGGAAACAATAAGGGTAAGGATGGAATAATCAAAGGCGAGCATGGCATAGGAAATACCGCATAAAACAGTTCCTATGAGCAGCGTAAAGGCCAGACTGAAATACTTCTCAGCGATTTGTACAAAGCCCATCTCAAGCAGAACAATGAGGAAACCGCTATAACCGAGGATATACCCGATATTCTGTTGGCTTAAATGTGCCGTATCTTTATAGAATATAGTCAGTGTGCTGAATAACTGAAAAAAACAAATAGAAAACAGCATACAAAAGAAGCTATAAAGCAAGAATTTTCCGTCGCGGTATGGAGAATTTTCTTTTTTAACGGCAATAGCTTCTTTTACTTTTTTCGGTTTCAATGATGTCCGTTTATTTCTTTTTCCGAAGAACCGGATATACATTAAACCGGCCAGCAGTGCGGCTAAAGCATTACTGAAGAATAAAAATTCATAAGAAATGGCAGATAATATTCCTCCCAGTGCAGGACCAATGGAAAACCCAAGGTTTACAGCCATCCTGTTGAGGGAGAAAGCTCTGGTGATATTTTCAGGTTTAGCATATTTAGTGATCGCTACAGAGTTCGCAGGACGGAAAGTTTCACTGACAATACTCTGAATAAGAATAATAGCAGCCAATCCCACTTCTGTCTTAAAAAGCGGAATCAGACAGAACAGAGGCACGCTCAGCAGCAGACTCAGACTTTGTACACGGTATTCTCCGATCTTATCGGTAATCATTCCACCGATCCATGAACCCAGTACGGAACCTATCCCGAAAAAGCTCAGAATAATTCCCGAATTTTCTATACTGAAATGCAGATGACCCGTCATGTACACCCCTAAAAAAGGAAGCACCATAGAACCTGCACGATTGATGAGCATGACCAGCGCCAACATCCAGCTCTCTTCTGAGAGTTCTTTAAAAGAACTCGTATATACGCTAATTAATTTCACACTATTATTTTTTGGGGAGAAAATCCAGTAAGATGCAAATTTAGGCAAATTGGTCCGGAAAGCCCTTTAAAAGGATCTTCTTTTATCAATTATATTAATAGAAATTAAAATATATGATATCTGACTACACTCGATAATATTCTAGCTCCAGCCTGATCGTGACATCAATTTTTAACTATTCGACGAATTTAGGCTTAAAACAAAAAAGCAGGACTTTTTCAAGTCCTGCTTTTATATTGATCATGGTAAGATTATTCCGGTTTGAAAGAATCTTTCAACGTTACTGTACGGTTAAATACCAGATTAGAATCCGTAGAATCCTGATCTTTTGTAAAGTACCCGATTCTCTGGAACTGAAGTGGCTCTCCTATGGCTACATCTTTTAAGCTTGGCTCAGCAAATCCTTTAATGGTCGTTACAGACTCCGGATTGATGAAATTAAGGAAATCTACATCTTTCTCGGCGTCTGGTTGCTCTACTGTAAAGAGTTTGTCATAAATCCTCACATCTACCGGGATCGCATGAGTAGCAGACACCCAGTGAAGCGTACCTTTTACTTTTCTCAAACTTTCTTCCGTTCCGCTTCCGGACTTGCTCTTTTCGTCATAAGTAGCATAGATCGTAGTGATCTCACCGTTTTCATCCTTCTCTACTCTTTCCGCTTTAATAATGTATGCTGATTTTAAACGAACTTCTCCGCCTAGTTTCAGTCTGAAGAATTTATTATTAGCTTCTTCTTTAAAGTCTTCTCTTTCGATATATAATTCTCTGGAGAAAGGAACTTCTCTTGTCCCTGCATTTTCCTGTTCAGGATTATTTTCAGTTTCAAGCCATTCTTCCTTGCCTTCAGGATAGTTTTCAATGACCAGTTTTACCGGATCTACCACTGCCATCACACGTTTCGCTACCTTATTCAGGTCTTCACGTACGCAGAAATCAAGCAATTGGATCTCGATCAGGTTTTCTCTTTTCGCAACACCTACTTTGTCAATAAAGTTTTTAATAGATGTCGGCGTGAATCCTTTTCTTCTCATTCCTGAGATGGTAGGCATTCTTGGATCATCCCAACCGGTTACGGCATTTTCAGCAACAAGCCTCTGTAATTTTCTTTTAGACGTGATCATATAAGATACATTCATTCTTGCGAATTCTCTCTGCTTCGGGGCTACTTTAGATTCGTCGTATACCTGCTCCAGATACCAGTTATAAAGTGGTCTGTGGTTTTCAAATTCCAATGAACATAATGAGTGCGACACTTGCTCCAGATAATCGGATTCACCATGTGCCCAGTCGTACATAGGATAAATTTTCCATGCTGTACCGGTTCTGTGGTGAGGCCTTTTCAGGATTCTGTACATCACGGGGTCACGTAAGTTCATATTCGGGGAAACCATATCGATCTGTGCACGAAGAGACATTGAACCTTCTTCAAATTCTCCGTTCTTCATTCTTTCAAACAGATCAAGGGATTCTTCTACCGGACGGTTTCTGAACGGCGACTCGATTCCCGGTTCTGTAGGATTCTTTCTCTGCTCAGTGATCACCTCAGACGGCTGCTCATCTACATAAGCTTTCCCCTCTTTGATCATCTGTACTGCCCATTCGTAAAGCTGCTGGAAGTAGTCGGATGCATATAGCTCTTTGTCCCATTTGAAACCTAGCCATTCAACGTCTTTCTTGATAGAATCTACGAATTCCTGTTCTTCTTTTTCAGGGTTCGTATCGTCGAAACGAAGGTTTACGGGAGCGTTGTATTTTTCACCCAGACCAAAGTTGATGCAGATAGCTTTTGTATGGCCAATATGCAGGTATCCATTGGGTTCAGGGGGAAAACGGAAACGGATCTTGTCTTTATTCAGACCGTTTGCCATATCATCTTCAATAATTTGCTCAATAAAATTGAGTGATTTTTTTTCTTCTTCCATTATTAAATTAGCTTTTATTGTATGCAAAAAAAGTTTTACAAAGTTAAGGAAAATTTAGGGCTTACGAAAATGATAATTTAAAAGCGAAACTGATGATAATTCAATATTTTTTATTAATTTAGGGAAGACTAAAAACCGTTTGTAAAAAATACTGACTATGGCTGTTTATATCCTAAGCAATCGTAAGATCGTCCGTCATAAAGGCGAAAAAGCAGATTCATTTTCCAATGATGAATACTCTATTCCCAATTTCAGGATCGCAAAATGTGATTTTGACACTTACATTGAGCCTACCGCAGCGGCCAAAAAGAAGAAAGATTACACCAACAGAAACATTTTAAACTACAAATTATTCTCTGAGCCCGAAAAACAAGGCTACCAGGATGTTCTGGAAGTTTTACAGAACGAAAAAGGCATTAAAAAATCGGCTCTTACAGCCAATAATCTCGGCGGAACCCAGCGAATGTTCTATGAACTCTATAAAAATATGTCTTCCACAAAAGACCGAAGCGATGTTCTGATCTTTATCCATGGTTATGCATATGATTTTGATGATGAATTAAAGGCCATGATTGACCTTAAAAAACTGTTTATCGATAATCCGGCATCACCGGTAGAGCATATTCTGTTCGTAAGCTGGCCGGCTTCAAGCAGTATCGTTCCCCTGACTTATTTTGATGACAAGGCATCAAGCATCAATTCAGGATCTTCGCTGATGAGACTATTTTATTTTTACACCCAGTTTTTAAAGGACATTTTTTCGAACCGTGATCTGGCTCCCTGCAACCAAAGGATACACCTGATGGCTCATTCTATGGGAAACAGAGTCCTGCAAAGTATGCTGTACAGCTTAAAAAAGGAAAATATCCTGCGGGTGATTGATCAGGTACTTCTTCTGAATGCGGATGTAACCTATAAAGTGTTTGAAGATTCGGAAGATTCTTTCAATAAATTGCCACTGCTGGCGAATCGTGTTTCCATCTATTTAAACAGGAAAGATACCATATTGGGAATTTCACAGTTCACCAAAAATATTCTGACTCCAAGATTGGGTAAAAACGGACCCGGCGATCTTGAAAAATTCAAAGATATTGTTTCCGTCATCGACTGCACTTTTGTACAGGATGATGTGCTGAACAGTTTTAAATATGAAGTGGGAAACCATTGGGGATACCTTTCCAGTTCAATGGTACAAAAGGATATTTACCAGAATTTATATGGTGTAGACCGGAATCTAATTACCGGTAGATCAAAGAATAACGAGAATACATTCACAATTATTTCTTAACAATATATTAAAAAAAAGCCCATGAGATGAATCATATGTTAAACTTTAAACTTGTGTTTAAATTGGCATAAAGATTGTAAATTTTCATTAAACAGAGAAATATAAATTTCATCATGAAAAGAATAAAAAGCAAGTTTTCTTATTTATTGAATTATATTAAGAAAGCAATTTTCGTAAAAGACGTGATTTAATTGAACAACATTAACCCTTAAAAAAACAAAAAACTATCCGACCATAATACTACTTTTACCTTACCTTCGAATACCGTCTCACTTCCGTTTTATGTATGGAAGCCAAATCTGTTTTTACTATATCATCTATGATTTTCTGATAAAGAAGGCAACATTATACAATTAGCATATCCCTGATAGGTGAATTTAGTTAATTTAAGTTAAATTCTTGTATAATAAGAAAAAGAGATTGATATTTACGATACCAATCCAATTAAAATCTTTATTATGAAAAACCTAACCGACAACATGAGAAAACTTCAAAAGGGAGAATTAAAAACCATCAAAGGAGGGATTATCCCGATCGGCTGCAGCAGCTGGGACCCAAGAAAAAGATGCTGCAGAGCATGGGATGACGAGCACATGAACAATCCTGTATGCCCTGAGCTTTAATTCATTTTCTTTCTTAGATCGTCTTAAACCTGAGCAGTTCATTGCTCAATTCTAAGCTAGATTCAAAATTATTTACAAATAAAGATCCGGTGCCCAAACCTTGTGGCATCGGACTTTTTTTTGTGAAAGTATACTGTGCGATGGCGTTAAGCCCAATATTGCTTTCCAGGGCGGAAGTAATCCACCAACCGATATTATGTTCTTCTGCAAGAGAAATCCATTCGTCTGAACCTGTAAAACCGCCAACCAAAGCCGGCTTCAGAATAATATATTGTGGCTTGATGGTTTCCAAAAGCTTTTTCTTTTCAGCAAGATCCGTAATCCCAATCAATTCCTCATCCAAAGCAATAGGAGTTGGCGTTATCACGCACAATGATGCCATATCAGCCCAATTCCCGGCTTTTATAGGTTGCTCGATAGAATGAATATGAAGCTCAGCAAGCTGCTGCAAAACAACCTCTGCTTCTTCTCTATTGAACCCACCATTAGCGTCTACACGAAGTTCCAATTGATCTTTTGAAAATTTCTCTCTTAATTTCTGAAGAACCTTATGTTCAGATTCCCAATCTACTCCGATCTTGAGTTTGATGCAATGGAAACCGCTTTCAAGCTTTTCTCGAATCTGCTCTTCCATATAGTGAACATCTCCCATCCAGATCAGTCCGTTGATCATAATAGCTGATTTTCCTTCCGTAAATTCACTTGGGAAATAAAGATGATCTCCATGTTTCAAATTCAAAACCGCCTGCTCATATCCGAACCAAATGGATGGAAATGCTTTCAGTTCTTCCTTTAAATACAAAACATCCTGATTGATGTTTTCACAAAGCCATTGCAATTTTTCTTCATAATCCGGCCGGTCATCGAAACTCAGTCCTCTGAACACGGCGCACTCTCCGGTTCCTTTTCTCCCGTTGTCTTCAACTTCGAGAATAAAGGTCTCCTTTTCATGCAAAACGCCGCGAGATGTTCCGCTCGGGCGTTTGAATTCTAATAAATATCTGGAATATTTTCCTGTCATTATTTTACACTGTCGATCCTCATAAATTCCTCAGCTTTTTCCACCATATTGATGCTTCCGCAGAAAAACGGAATTCTCTGGTGAAGTTCTGTAGGCTCTACTTCAAGAATTCTTCTGAATCCGTCTGTAGCTTTTCCTCCGGCCTGTTCAGCAAGGAACGCCATAGGATTACATTCATACAGCAATCTCAGTTTTCCATTCGGAGCCTGAGAATAAGAAGGATAAATATAGATTCCCCCTTTCAGCATATTTCTGTGAAAATCTGCCACCAAAGAACCGATATATCTTGAAGTATAAGGACGGTCACCTTCCTCCATCTGGCAATACTTAAGGTAGTTTTTTACGCCCTGAGGAAATTTGATATAGTTTCCTTCGTTGATGGAGTAAATTTTTCCACTGGCAGGAAACGTCATATTCGGGTGAGAAAGATAATAGGTTCCCAGTGATGGATCCAAAGTAAATCCGTTCACTCCATTTCCGGTCGTGTAAACGATCATAGTAGAAGAACCGTAGATCACATATCCTGCTGCGATCTGGTTGATTCCTTTTTGAAGGAAATCTTCCAGCTGAACCGGAGTTCCGGGTTCCGTTACCCTTCTGTAAATAGAGAAAATAGTTCCTACGGAAACGTTTACATCGATATTTGAAGATCCGTCTAAAGGATCAATCAGTACTACATATTTACTTAAATGACCGTTTTCACCACACTTAATGTCAATAAAATCATCATTTTCCTCAGAAGCAATACCACAAACCACCTCTCTCTGAGACAAAGCCGTAATAAAAATTTCATTGGCAATTACATCAAGTTTCTGCTGTTCTTCCCCCTGAATATTCTGGTTGCCGGCAGCTCCTGTAATATCTACAATTCCGGCTTTATTTACTTCTCTGTTTACCACTTTCGAAGCCAATCTTATAGCGCTCAGAAGACGGGAAAATTCACCTGTAGAATACTGAAAATCGTCCTGCTTATCTATAAGAAATTCTCCTAAAGTCTGTAATGGTTGATTTGACATATTTTTCTTTTTACGTTTTCCCCAAATTTCGGAAAATTTATCCGAGAAATAAAGCTTTTATTACAAAAGACCTTAATCACTGTATACCAACACAATACAAATACATCTATGAGGTACGCTTAAATTTTTAATTGCATTATTAATCCCCATTTGATGACAATAAATCAATAAAATTCTGATAATCCACATCAAGTCTCAATTTTAATAAAATCTTAATTTCTTCCAATCGCAGGATACTTTCATATCTCGTTGTAAATTTATAATTTTGACCTCCGTAAAAAACTCATGTAATTTTTAATCTAACAATTTTATTTTAAACAAATTAATGAAAATTTTCAAGTTTGGTGGAGCATCTGTGAAAGATGCCGAGAGTGTAAAAAATGTGTCTATGGTTTTACAAAGCCAGGGATTTGCTAAGTGTTTGCTGGTTATTTCAGCAATGGGCAAGACGACGAATGAATTGGAAAAGGTTGTAGAACTTTATTTCAAGAAGGATAACTATCAAACTGAGATTGAAAAGATAAAACGAAAACACATTGAGATTGCAGATGGTCTGTTTCCTGAAAACCATGCTGTTTTTGCTGAGATCAATGTATTTTTCGATGACATCGATTCTTTTTTACGAAGAAACAAATCTCCCAATTACAGCTTCGTCTATGACCAGGTGGTAAGCTGTGGAGAAATGATCTCTACAAAAATCTTAAGCGAATATCTGAACGAAATTCAGTTTACCAATCAGTGGTTAGATGCCAGAGATTATATCAAAACTGATAATTCTTACCGGGAAGGTGCTGTAGACTGGGCAAAAACAGAGGGATTTATTGCGACTTTAAATCCTGAAATCTGTTATGTAACACAGGGATTTATTGGTTCTGATGACAATAATTTCACCGTGACTTTAGGAAGAGAAGGTTCTGACTATTCTGCAGCTATTTTCGCCTACTGCCTGAATGCAGATGCCATGACGATCTGGAAAGATGTACCGGGAGTCATGACAGGAGATCCGAGAAAGTTCAGTGATGTGACTCTTCTTTCCCATATTTCTTATGAGGAAGCGATTGAATTGGCTTATTACGGAGCCAGTGTCATTCACCCTAAAACATTACAGCCACTTCAGCAGAAAGCAATTCCTTTTTATGTGAAATCTTTCGTAGATCCTACAAAAGAAGGGACTAAAGTAGGAGCTTCAGATCATAATCAACACGAAGAATCTTATATTTTAAAAGAAAATCAGGTCCTGCTAAAAATATCTACCAGAGACTTCTCATTCATTGCAGAAGATCATATGAGTCTTATTTTCGGGTACCTTTCCAAATATAAAATAAAAGTGTCTCTGATGCAGAATTCCGCTATCTCACTGGCTTTGTGTCTGGAAGATAAATTTGACAATGTAGATGAGTTTAATGAAGAACTTCAAAAAATATTTAAAACCAAAGCGGTTAAAAATGTATCTTTATTCACAGTAAGAAATGCGAAAATGGATCATATTGACAAATTTTACCAAGAAAAAAATGTATTATTGGAACAGATTTCTAAAAATACGGTTCAAATGGTAACACAATAATTTTAACTGCGACTAAACACATATGAGTTTAATTTCGAAAAACGATCTTATCACAGCTTCCGGCTTAAGCAAAATCGGGTTCCTGAAAAACCCGGTAGCATCTGCCGTGATGAGCATTGCCAAAATAAATGAAGTTAATAGATTATACGATAAACTAAAAGATAAAGAAGGCAAAGACTTTTTCGACTCATTTGTAAGAGAAAGAAATTTAAGTTATATCGCTTTTGAGGAAGATCTTGCAAAAGTTCCCAAGACGGGACCGTTTATTCTGGTTTCGAATCACCCGCTGGGTGCCATCGACGGAATTTTAATGTGCAAAATCCTATCGGAAGTACGTCCGGATTTTAAGGTGATGGGAAATTTCCTTCTGGAAAAGATCAAACCGATGGAACCGTACGTGATATCTGTGAACCCTTTTGAGAACAGAAAAGATGCGTACAGCAGTACTTCTGGAATGCGTGAAACGCTGAAACACCTTCAGAACGGAGGCTGTGTAGGTATTTTCCCTGCCGGAGAAGTTTCCAATAAAAATAATCCTTACGGAGAAATCCTGGACAGAGAATGGGAAAAACCAGCCCTTAAGCTGATCAGAATGGCTAAAGTACCGGTAGTTCCTTTATATTTCCATGCTAAAAACAGCCGCCTTTTTTATCAGGTGGCCAAACTTCATCCAAGTTTACAGACGCTGATGCTTCCTGCCGAAATGATGAATGACAGGGAAAAACCTATCAGAATCAGGATTGGAAAACCCATCACTGTGAAAGCTATGGATGAAAGCGAAACCATTGAAGAGCTGGGTGAGTTTCTGAAGCGTAAAGTGTATATGATGAAATCTTACTACGAAAAGAGAAAATCACTGGCACAGAGCATCAATCTTAAAAATTTAACCGTTAAATTTCCTCTTTTAAAAGAAGAAAACATAGTTCAGAATATCATTGACGAAACCCCTAAAGAAGACATTCTTAAGGATATCAACAGACTGAAAGGAACAGATAAAATGCTTTTCAGTAACGGAAACTACGAGATTTATTTCACGACTTATGAGGAAATCCCTTCGGTTATGAGAGAAATCGGGCGCCAGAGAGAGCTCACTTTCCGTGCTGTAGGTGAAGGAAGTAACCTTCCATTTGACCTGGATGAATACGACAAGCATTATCATCACCTATTCCTTTGGGACAGCAGTGCTGAGAAACTTGCCGGAGCTTACAGAATGGCTTTGGGTAAAGAGGTCATGAAGAAGTACGGCATCAAAGGATTCTATACAAGCTCTCTATTTGAGTTTGAACAGGACATCCACCCGTTTTTCAAAAAAGTGATCGAAATGGGCCGTGCTTATATCTGTGAGGAATATCAGCAGAAACCACTTCCACTTTTCCTTTTATGGAGAGGAATTGTGCATGTATGCTTAAGAAATTCCGATCATAAATTCCTGATGGGCGGTGTAAGTATTTCCAATAAGTTCTCAGAATTCTCCAAATCTCTGATGATTGAGTTCATGCGTTCGAATTATTTCGATTCAGCAGTAGCACAATATATCACACCTAAAAATGAGTATAAAGTAAAGCTGCGCGACAGGGATAAAAATATTTTCTTTGAGGAAATGGAATCTGATCTGAATAAGCTGGACAAGATCATTGATGACCTTGAGCCTGAATTAAGGCTGCCTGTTCTGATCAAAAAATACATCAAGCAGAACGCTAAAGTGATTGCTTTTAATGTAGACCCGAACTTCAATGATGCTATCGACGGATTGATGTATATCCGGATCAGCGATCTTCCGGAAAGCACGATCAAGCCTGTATTGGAGGAGATGAGCGATCATATCAGAAAAGAACAGGAAAATAATTCGGCTGAAAATCAGTAAGTTTTATTTTTATTGAAAAAAAGTACGGCGAATACTTGCTTCATATGGGAAAACTTACTACTTTTGCATCACTTTAAAACAACGAAGTAAGTCAACAAAAATATAATGGTTTCTTAGCTCAGTTGGTAGAGCAATGGATTGAAAATCCATGTGTCCCTGGTTCGATTCCTGGAGAAACCACTTTAAAACCTCTAATTTATTTTAGAGGTTTTTTTGTGCTTATTAATTATGACATTTTTTATTTTTTTGGATCACCTGCAATACTTGGGGGAGCAAATAAAGTTTTTACCACGCAAAGAAAATGAGGATCCAATTTATAAAGGGAAGCAAAGGAGGAATCAAATTCATCGATTCTGATGAAGGAAATGGATACAGATTATATAATTTTAATATTTCGTTCAGATTATGGAGATGATGCAAATTCTTACTTTTGCAAATCTGCTTTATCATCTGTGGAAGCAAAAATTCAAACCATTAAGATTCTGTTAAGCTTTTAAGAATATTAAGTTTTAGCTTTGCTTCAAGGCGTCCAGCCTAAAAAATCATTTGATTTTTCCTTAACTAACATTGCATCCTTAATTTATCTTAATGTTTAAAAAAAAACGAAACATTACAAAAGACGCAAATGCTTTTTGGACACTTCAGTTTTTTAAGTCCATAATATCTCCATAAAAAAGTACACTAAGTTTTTTTGAAAATCAACGATTTTCATCTTTAACACATTCTGTTCTTCCGAATTTAAATATTTTCATAGATTTGACCTCACCAAACTATAATCAAATTCAAAATATGAACAAAAAGATTCACTTCCTGACTTTTCTTTTGCTGCTATTTGCCGTAAAAACATTTTCACAAGCCACTGACAATCCTGAACTTCAAAAAATGGCAGACGATGACCAGAATGCAAGAAAAACAAGCCCAATCAACTGGAAAGTCCTAAGCAAGGAAGACAGTCTGAGACGTGTCAGAATTTTTACGCTATTGAAGGAAGACAAAGTAAAGACCGCAAAAGACCATTTTAACTCCGGTATCGTCTTCCAGCATGGCGGAGATACCATTTCTTCCGGAATGGCGGTCAAAAGCTTTGAAAAGGCACTGAAAATGGATCCTAGTCTGGACAGATGGTGGTATGCCGCCGCCGCAGACAGAGATCTTATGTACAGAAAAAAGCCCCAGATCTACGGAACACAGTTTATCAAAGATAAAACCACCAATGCCAAATGGGCCAGATACAAGATGGATCCTTCAAAAATCACCGATGAACAGAGGAAATATTACCGTGTAGAAACCCTAAAGGAACAGGAACAAAAAGAAAGGGAAATGAACCAGATATCTTTAAATGATGCATACGCTTCTGAAAAATCTGTTGACAAACTCATCACCCTTATCAATGCTGAATATAAAAAAGGAATACAGGCTGCATATAATGTCAGCGAAAACGGGATCAATAGTTTCGGTTACCAGCTGATTAGTGATAAAAAAACAGATGATGCTCTGAAAATTTTTAAATTAAATATTCAGCTTTATCCGAATGCCTGGAACACGTATGACAGCTATGGTGAAACGCTTTTACAAGTCGGACAAAAGAAGGAAGCTTTGGAAAATTATAAAAAATCATTAGAATTGAATCCTGAAAATGAAAATGCAAAGAAAATTTTAAGTGAATCCAAATAACTGATGACCAAAGTATTAAAATATAAAACCGCTCTACTTAAGGCGGTTTTTTAAAATAAATAATAAAAAAAGTTGCGTGGTATTGGAAAATATTATACTTTTGCACCCACGTTAAACAACAAAACAATTGGTTTCTTAGCTCAGTTGGTAGAGCAATGGATTGAAAATCCATGTGTCCCTGGTTCGATTCCTGGAGAAACCACTTCATTTGAGAGTAAAATCTCTTCAAGCCCCTATTTAAGGGGCTTTTTCATTGTCTATAGCTGATAGTTTGTCGTATTTCTGGATAGTCTTTCCCAAAATTAATTTCCCGTATGATTTAGGTAAATTCCCTTGCTTTATATCAACTAGTGAAATTCTCATTTTCCTAATATTCCTTCTTTATACATTTCAGTATAGATCAATTGTCCTTTTTTCCTTGTATTGAATAGAGGTTCGCCCGTTTCGTCATTATATTTTTGCAATAATTTATAAAATTTCCATGTTCCAACAGGTAACCCATTTTTATACTCCGCTTCCAGATAAGTGTATGGATCTGTAAATTCAGGATATTTTTGTAAATCTACAGAGCCATTTGCTTTGGATTCTATCCATTTTCCTTCTTTATGGTGATTTTTCACCATGCCCTGTTCTTCATCATTTTTATAAAGACCATCATGATCATAGTATCTGGCAAATTTTCCGGAGGGCAGAATCTGGTATTTCTGTAAAGATTTTAATTGAAAAGGATTTTCAGTCAACTCATAATCCTGCAGAGAAATGATGTAATTTTTATCGATATTAAATAGCGTATAGTTGGTAAATCCCATTTCTCCCTGATGATTAAGATAGATTCTCTTCATATCGATGAGCTTCCCGTCCTTGGTTGAAAGTAAATATATTTTTTCAATAAAAGGTTGGGCGTACTGAACGGTATTATAAACTGCCATAAAATATAGTGAATAGTCTTCGTAACACACAAAATGAGAGGCTATTTTAATTTGGTCATATTTTTCATTGACATTATTGCTGAATGGCAGAAAGACATCGTATTCTTCAGGAAGTAATACAAGATTTTTTTTGATTGATTTCTCAAATTGTAGTGCATTAAGTTCTTTCAGTTTATTTTCATCCTGTACAGCAGCCAGAATAGAATCAACGGTTTTTCGTTTTGAAATATCTGAATATCCAAATGGCAGCGTAATACAATCCGCTTTATTGGTGTTAAAAATAGGTGATCCTTTATCTGTTGAATGTGCTTCTGTTTTTATTGCCTTATTTTCTGTCTGAGCTTTACTGTAACAGGAGAAAAGGAAAAACAAACTGGTGAAAAAAGCTATATTAATTTTAAACATATATATCTGATATTTGAGCAAAACCGTGAATATGCAAATGGTTATTATGTCTTGGGGTGGCGGTATGGGTCGTGTGTGGTAAGCGTGTATTAGCATTGTCTGCTGTACTGGCATTTCCGGTATTGGAGAAGTTTTCTGACCGGCCTAATACAAATCCAAAATCAAAAAGAATATTTCGAAGAATGACCTCATTATCATAATCAAAATCCGCTGCCGTAAGAATTGTATTGGTCCCATTTTGCTGAGTTGTCAATAAATTCAAATCTCCCGCTGCTCCGTTCACATGTTCTATGCTAGGATAGCATGAGGCATCAGCATATGAAAACCCCTGAGATACGATATAATGATTGTGCCCTTCCTGTCTGAATTGCGCCAATGACCCTAAGAAACCGGCAAATAAATCCGGCTGAATGCTTCTTCTTCTGGTATGCTGAAATCCAAACCGGATTCTGACTCCATTCTGATTATAATTGAATGCCTCAAAAATCTGCGGTCCTACACCTGCATTCTCTAAAATATCCATATTGACCAGCTCGACATTTTCCTGTTGATTGGCATACCACTTGTCAGCTGTACCATCACCGAGGGTTCCATTAGAATAAATCAATAAACGACGAGCATCTATATGTTCTCCCGCAGCTATATTCGCCGTGTAATCTATTGTTTGTAAAAGAGTTCCTCTTTGGGCTACCGTTGGAATGGTATTGACTCTTGCTTTTCTTGTTACAGTTTCTTTAGTTCTGGCACAGATCCTGTGTTCATTATCATTTTGGTCATAATAAAAAAAGATAACTTCAGTAGAATGAGTATTTCGAACTTTTTGAATCCTTCTTCTCCTTTCCGGATTTGTACTAATCACTGCTAAAGTATTGTATGTATTACTGCCATGATGGATGGTATATATGTTTTTATTGACCACTCTTAGTCTCCCTGTATCATCATTTAAGAAAATACCGGCTCCATTTACTTCTTCCTGTCCATCTTTATAAGCACAGGGATTATTATCTGTTCTTTCTACTGCCACTTCTAAATTAATACTGGCATCTGCCAATCTTCTGGTCCATTCATCAAAAGTAGCTCTTGAATCAGGCCTTAGTTGTAGCTTAATAATAGCTTTATTGATATGGTCGCTTTGTAAATTAGTGTAATGTCCGTGGCTACCTTCCCTATTGTTAAGAGCGTCAAAATTTCCTACCTGTACAGTAAACAACCTCTGTGCCTCATATCGGTTAGGAGATACAAAACGCATTAATTGTAGGGTATCTGTATTTTCTGTCATGGTATTTGCTGAAGGTCTTATCACCGCATCGATACTCAAATTTGTCATATTACTGGTCTCTATGATCAGATACACCGTTTTTCCTAATATGGCATCGTATGGAATATTTTGATTCAGGTGATCCTGCTGCACATGAGCAGAATCAACTTTTGTGAAATTGACTCTTGTTCCATTGTCTGTTGTCGTTTTTTTGGCAAAATAAACGTCACTGATGCGCTGCAATGAGTCATCGGGAGTATCCGGAGCCAATGGCCCATTTAAAGTTTGTGTTTGCCCGGAATCTGTTATTGTAATACGTGTCGCCATTTTAAAATTTTTCTTTATTTAATACGGGAGTTTTTAATATTTCCTGACGAGGATGATTCGTGATTTTATTTTCTTTAAATAAGGCTCACGCCGCTAAATTTTTCATCTAATTGGTTCTGCAGCTCCATCCTATTTTCTTATAGTTCTTCATAGCTTATTTCTTTTATATGATAGATGATTTTCTTTTGGTAGTTTTCTCCCAGGGAAAATTCTATGGTCAGTTTATGCTCCAAAACTTCTTTAGTTTTAAAATCTGATAAGATCTGCCCTTTATATTTGTCCAGTTTTGGAAAATCTACTTCCCTGTTATAAGCTATTTCTTTTCTTTTCATTTCTCCATAAAACATCTCCCAGTTTTTATCTGAAGGAATATTTCCAACATACTGTAACAATAATAATTCATCATCACAACGCATGGCTTCCGGTTGTACACTCTCGTCTATATCTATTACGGTATTGGCCATAAAATTACGGTAGCGTACGCTATGCTTTGTCTTATCGTCCTGCGCATACCTTCCATAAAATTTATGGAGGATCATTCCAAAATGATTATTTTTTAAAAAATCTTTACACACTACATTTTCCTTTTGATAAAATGCTTTTAAAAACGTGTAAGAATCTTCTGCGTGTTTACCAACATAGGATCGGGAGAGCTTTTCTACCGTTTTTTCTGCTCTATGCTGAAGAACTGACAATCCCTGTACGTTTTTCAAACGACCATATTCGTCTGTTATGAGCACTACATTATCATTGATCTCTGCAATTCTGGCTAAAAAATCCTTTTCGGACAGTGACAGTTCTTTATCTCTATGAACTCTGTCAAAAATTTCGATATGGTATTCAAATCTTTCTTTTTCTAAAAGCTTCAGCGTAACATGAAAGTTTTTATTGAGTTCGCTTCTATGAGTTTCTCCATGGATGGTGGTATATTCATTATAGGAATAGCGATAAAATTTCTTTCCTTGGAAAAGGTTTAATTTAATATCTATGGGAAACACTGGCTCCATAATTTTTCACTCATTTTACAACTTACTATTGCCAATTAAACTTTGCATTTGTTTTCTTTTTTTCCAAACATTCTTCCACACTGTAATTGGAGGGACACAAAAAACAGTTCTTATCAGAATTTATAAAATACTGATTCAGATTAATTTCCCGATTTTGAAGATATACATTACCACCTTCTTTATCACATATTGAAATTGCAGGATAATCAACATAATCATTTTCAGCAATCTTATGATGATTGACAGAAGAACTGATTTTACTTATTTTAGTAATTACAATATTATTTTTATTTTTTCCAATCTTGAAAATGTATGAGGCAGAATTATAAATGCTATTATACTTGATCAGCAAACCGTCTTTCGACTGATCTGATAAAAGTTCATAGTCCTCCTGAAAAATGTTCTTACTATTAATAGTATTCAAAGAAACAGGGATCTTGAAGGTAAGATTCTTGTCAGCTACTTTCATCGTTTTTAAAGTGTAGCAACTGTCACATTTAAAATCAGTGACTTGGTTTAGAAGACCTACTTTTTTCTTATTCTGTAAAACCGGAATGTCGTTGCTCACTGACATACTCTGGCAGCTTTGCAGAGAATAAAAAAGGATGAAAAACAGGTATATTATTTGTTTACGCATTCTGTATCATATTTAAAAAATTCTCTGGTCCATTTGGTGTAATTCTTTCTTTCAGCTACATTGTTTTCTCCTCCATTAATAGCAATTGTTACCTTGGTAACATTAGCATCCTCTAATCCTTCATCCATCGCATTAATAGTCGCTGTTTTATAAATAGTGGAAAACCAGCCGGCAGAATTAAAAGCATGGAATAAATTTTCTGAAATGTTTTTAGCAAATGTTTTTAAATCTTCATAAAAGGCTTCATTCAGTCCTTTTTCCTTAGCTTTAGGTCTGTTTTTTGCACACTCGCCAACGCTTTCAAACCCCAACCTGAATTTCATATAAGTTTCTGAGTGAGTGGTAGTGTTAACATAGTCGTAATAGGCCAGATAATTATAATCATGAGTTATTTGTTTCATTCCTCTTCCCTGGAAATCTACACCACCTTTATAATTATCAGGTACAGAGTCTCTACTTTCGAATGTATAAGTAAAACTTATGGTTTCCAGATACATTTGACCTAAGAAATGAATTTTTCTTTTGCAGGTTAAAATTTTGAATTTCTTAAACATCGTATTCATCTCATCGGTAAATAGTTTTATTTTATCTCTATTTTCAGAGATCTTTCCGCTGGTAATACCAATAGCGATTATTTTTTCTTTGCCACTGTCAAAAAATGAATCTCTTTTTGATTTGTAATTTTGTTTATCCCTTAAATGGTAGATTAGTTCTATCATCTCATCAACGGTGATATCTCTGTTACAGTAGCATGGAGTTCCTGAAATCTCAAACCTTTCGCTGTCTTTATTTAAAAACTCATGTGTATCATCCGGAAATTTCACTACATCTTCTGTTCCTGTGACTTCACCTTTGAAATATAAAAAGGCGTTTGCCTTCTCCCTCTTAATAAATTTTTCTACCAATTTCTTTAAATCGTCATTACTCTTAGGCCTTAAAGTAATTTCTTTAGCATAAACCATTGTTCCATTGATAGTGAATTCAATTTTGCTTTTCTCCTCCTCGCCCTCTAAAAACTTGACAGGATTTTCATAAACGTTTTCTGCATTTTGCAATTTGTTTTCATGGATCTCAACCGAGAGTTTTCCGCTGGTTCCCTGACAATCGACTACAACCCATACTTTCTTTTTAACGGTTGTTTTATCGATTTTTTCATAATCAAAAACGGGTTTACCCTCTTTCATTTCCTGTACTTCCTCTTCCCAGGTAATTTTCACCTCTTCTTTTGCTTTTAATTTTACAGAATCTTCTTTATCGGCCTCGATGTTCCTTCTTCCTTTTTTTTCAAACTTCTTTTTTACAGCAGATACCAGACCTCCGCTTTTCACAGGATAAGTTTCTTCTTTCTTTTCCCAACTCATTTTAGGAACTTGTTTAGCAAAATATATCTTCACCACATTCACTTCATGATCCACCTGGTGAGGCATATCATAAACCTTTTGATTGGGATTTGCAGAGTAATCTTTTTTTTCCGGTTCTTCACTCATAACTTTTTATTTTGAGCTCATTAGTAAAAATCATTTGACTTATTATATTTCGTTTCCAAGTCTTTAATAACTTTTAATTTTAATTTTGGAGGTAAGTCTTTTAATTTTGTCTTCAGATTATCATTTATTTTACATGTACTGTCTTCTCCACAATGGTATTTTATATGATACAGATATTTTTTATGGTTATACAATATAATGTAGGAGACTTTTGTATCATTATCCCAATTCCCGCAATACGTAAAGGGTATTAAGACTGCCTGATGCTTATTGATGTCGTAATTGGATATATTACTGGTCTTTAAATTAATTAAACCGGATTGTGCGTTTGGGTAATTGTAAACAATACTATCACTGTAATTTTTATTTTTAACAGTGGCGCTGATGATGGTTACAGCCCCATCAAATCTGTTTTTTTCAGCATTGCAGGGATTAATTACTTTTACGGTAAGTTTATTGGATACGGTTCCGTCTTTAAAATTCTTATTGACAATCAATGAATCCTGATAATAAATTTTCATACTATCAGGAACAGGCTTTTGCCCGCAAACAGGAATAAAGAAAAATAATATAAAACTAGTTACTAAGTTTTTCATCTTTTGTATAATAAATTGGTAATTCATCATCTTCCGTTTTTTTAGTATATTCTGTGGGATATATGGTAGAGGTTCTTTGTCCAAAAGTTCCCACACAAACTTTGTTTCCCTGATTTCCTCCCAGATAATATATTGTTTTACCGTCATTACTCTTTCCAACAGCCATACTGACGTGATGACCATTTAATAAAACGCATATCGACCCTAATAAAGGCTGATTACCCGCTATCAGTTTTCCCCATATGGGCTCACTGAATTCTTCTTTATCCAAACGTTTTTTATCTGTTGGGTTTTTCTTAATCCCTGCCCTGTATCTGGTTTTTTCATATCCATATGTATAGGCACCTGGATCTAATTGGGCAGAATATCCGCTGTTTGTTAAACACCAACCCACAAAGGATGCACACCAGGAACTATTATCGGTATTGGCGCAGGCCGTTGGTTTATTCTGTCGATTTACTGCATGATATTCATCTATTATTTTCTTACAATGCGTGGCTTCTGAAACGCCCAACTCCTGTTCTTCACGGGCCTTAACAATCCATGGCTGTTCAAAATATTTTATTTTAAAGTAGTTTCCATTTAAAAAGGTGTTTTTTAAGCTGCTGCTTCCTTCCGTACCCAGATATTCTATTTTGGGTTCATCAGAAGTCACTTCAATATATACCGATGCTTCTTTGTCAGGGCTTGCTGCTATGAGTTTTGCTAAATTAAATGATAGATCATCAGCCCGTTGATTGAGCATCAGCTTGACAACAGCTTTGTTTTTGAACTGAGCTGAATTTTCTATGGTGGGATCATTGGCAAAATTATCCACATCTATTTCAAATTCACTTTTTGCTTTTATATCCGCATATTTAGTGGGATTTGTAACTTTTTCTACATCCTTTAGATCAATTAAACTCAGCTCACCATCTACATCTGTTAAGACTTTATTTTTTCCGCTTTTAATCTTTACTTTTACTTTTTTGCCTGTAAGACCTTCAGTCTCAACAATTAAAGCAACCTGATAACTTAATCCACGTTCTGATATTTTTTCTGTAGCTATTTTCGTGGTCTCTATTTTCTTTTTTACAGAAACTTTCTTACCCAGTTTTTTGTTGTACACTTCCTCTTCCTTTTCAACAGGAGCACCTTTCTCTGAACTCCATTTAACAAAATAGGCGTCAATAATTTTAGGAGCTTCATCATTTTGAATCTCACTTTTTATACTTTCCACCTGTGGAATTGGTTTTGCAGCGGCAGCATTAAACTCAGGATCACAAGTGATAAAAGATTCTTTCACCAAAACCTTTTGTGCCTGTACAGTAGAAGTTCCAAGATTTTGCCAGGGACTTAATTTTATAACGCTCATACAGGGAGGAGGAGACATATTTCTTGCCGGCCATTTTGGGTGTCCGCAATTTCCTTTAAACTGAAGGTTTATCATATTGTTTCCATCGCCATCTGTTGCCCATAACTGATCCTGAAGCTTTATTTCGTTAGAGGTAACTTTTAGATCTCCAGCCGCCTGAGCATAGGGACAATTCAACTTTGCTCCATGCATCACCACTTCTCTTTTTTCTACAGGGGTATCCTCATTGGATTTTTTTTCCTTTTCTGCCCGTTTTTCAGAGAGTTTTTGATCATGCGCCGAAGTATTTTGATCTTCCATGTGTTAATAATTTGGATTTGATTCAATTGTTGAGATCGGAATCACATTCGTCGCCAACAAATGAAAATGTACTTTCATCACCTGTGATAAATTTAGCCTTTACTTACTTTAACATCTTTTCCTCCCTGGAATACGGCCAATGATGATCCTCTTAGTTTTAAATCGCCTTTAGATGTCTGTATATCGGCTTCTCCGGAAATACTTTTAAATGTATTACCTGTGCTTTCTGTTTGATCTTTCTTAACGGTAATGATTTTATTTTCAGATGTTTGGGTATATCTCTTTGTAATAGATTCAGTATGGTCATTTCCAATATGCATGGTGCTGTCCTTCCCAATCTTAGTAGTCATATTTCGTCCCACTGAAATGTGCATATCTTCCCCTGCTGTAAAAGTCATATTCTTCGGCGCAGTAACATTAATATTACCCTGACCATCCATAAAATATGTATTTCCACTAGGATCTTTTATGGTTACACTTTTATCTGCATCATTCATTAAAACCTTAATACCACTTCTCGTCTGTATAGATTTCAAATGATTGTTCACTCCTCCGCCCAGACCTACCTGCCCATGAAACATTCCACCCATTGCAAATGGAAAATCGGGGTTGTGGTATTCAAATCCCACCATGACCTGATCGCCAATCTCAGGAACAGCTACAAAACCTCTGTTTTGCGTTATGGCATCTGTTCCGCCTGCATCAGGGCTCATCATTCTGATAAAGTGGGTGGTATCATTTAACTGCCAGTCAAACCGGACCTGTATTCTGCCCTGATTCAATGGATCTACATTGGAGATCACGGTGGCCACCTGAGGCTCTGCTTTAGGCATTTCAAAATCAGGTTTTGGCATAAAACCGGTCCCTTCAGCGATGGCTTCAAAGCTTCCTGTATAATATCCTCTGGCATCCACTTCGTGACTCACCTCTGTAATCATAAGCGTTGTAAAATGCGAGGTGTCATTGCTGTCAGTCTTTCTCATGGCTAAATCTGCAACACAGCCGATATACAGAAACGGAACTGTTGTATGCCCCGAAACGGTGAAAACCTCTACCGCTTTGCTTCCCCTTGCACTCTTTTGGGAATCATCCACATCACGGAACATATTAGCATTGATAGGAGTAGGCGTCAATGACCGGGTTGTAAAAATAGTGTCATTCAGTTCATAAGCTTTGGAAGATAGTGCTCCTAAATGCTCTATACGATCATCAACGCCAACCATTTTAGTATGGCTGCTGCTGTTATAACCAAAGTATTCCGGTTTGGTGTGAACGGCTTTTAGCTCCACATTCACATCATTGACATTGCTTCCATATACCAGCAGGATAGGTTTTTCAGAAGTGGGGAGCTTTCCGAAATGAAGGATTTCACCGTCATAATAAAACTGTTCTCCGTAGGCTTCCGCAATCCGCGTAAGGTAATTGTAATGGGTTTCGTTGTATTGTGAACTGTAACTGATATAACTTTTGTTTTGGGTATCTATCCTGAAATCAAATTTGTTTGACCCTAATGTCTCATTGATAATTCGGTTGGCAATTATATTGGTATTCACCTCCTTATCTCCTCCGAAACTTTGGGTATGTGGAGCAGAATCCATCAGAATAGTGGGACTTTTTCCTTTTAAGACAATATTTCCCAGACTCATTTTTTCCTGGCTGAATGCCACTTTGGTAATGAGACCCACAAATGTTCTTTCGGGGCTTTCATTTTCAGCATCTTTATATCTAAAAACAACGGTGATTCTTTTTCCTAAAAACTTTTGGGCCTGTTCAAGGTTGTGATTTTGTGCTTCGCCTAAAGAGTCATAAGCTAATACCAGTTCGAAATCATGGTGCTTTCTTGCACTCTGTTGCAAACGAAAGTGCTTAAAGTGATTGACAGCCTTGCCCTCAACCACAATTTCCAGTTTTACCACACGGTTGATCCCCGAAATATGGTTTTCTGAAACTTTCTCAGAATTTGAGGTATTTTTCATAATATTTGGTGCGTTTTATTTGGTATTATGTCACCTAAGTTAGATAAAAAATAGACTACTTATTTTAAATTTTCATTAAATCTTTTAAATTGTAGTAAAACTACGATTGACTGATAATCAAGCTCAAAGTAGCTTTAGATTGATGATTTTAAAAATGAACCATGCTCAAATTCGACTAAGGCTCCGGATTAATAATTATCTATTGCAATTTCAGAGAAAGTCTTCGCATTCACTAACTGTTACACTTCCGGGTTATCTCATAAAAATGCCCACAAAATAAAGTCTGATATTTTGAATAAAAGCCATGTCCATCAATTTTTTCCCAGTTCTCCTTTTGTGAGTTTGTGCTATAGTTTATAATTGTATCCGATCTGAACGTAAAAAGGAAGCAAAGGTTTGGTTTTAAAATCCTGCGAAACCATATTACCGAATTTTAAATAGATATCCTGATTTCTGAAAGAATATCCTCCTTGGGCGCCGTAGTAAAAATTCCCACCCGTCGCCGGTTCGTACCATCCGTTTTTGACTTCAGGATAAATTTCTTTGTAATGCTCGGAATGCTTAAAATGAGTAACGATCGCTTTATCGAATCCCACTTCCACTCCACCAAACCATCTGGGTCTGTAATATCCTATGACTCCGGCCATATCCAGTCCGAAATTCGCTATGGCTGCATTTTCATTTTCAAACCGTCTGAAAACACCCTGAACTCTTGTGGAAAACTGAAAGTCGTGAACCTTGATCCATCTTACATTGGCTCCGGCCTTTGCTTTATAATCATCCAAAAGTGTATTCCCGGAAGGAATGGAAAATTCAGCACCGACCGTCATCGGAAACAGTTTATCATTCAGTTTATAGCTATAACCAAGACCGAAAACTACTCCGTATTCAGCTCCAATATTGGCATTGAGGATATGCTTTTCTTTGCCAGTATTCCCCCAATTGATGACCTGCGCATTTACAGTATTCAGCATCAATCCCAAAAAAAGGGCTGTTTTATATATCGTATTTTTCATTTGTGTTGTATTAAAGACCATTAATCATGTTAATTATTTTCGGTTTTGTCTGATTGCTCCAGGCAGTAGAATTAGTAACAATCCCGTCATGACCTACTCCTGATACTTTGACAACAGAAGGATTATGATAACTTGCCGTGATTTTTTGAGCCCAGGAATCCGGATAGGCTTTGTTTCTTTCACTGTAAAAGAACAACACAGGTCCGTTGTAATTTTGAATCCCTTGGGAAAAATCAATATTATATTGCTCACCGATATCAAAAAGCGCATCCATAATCACAGCACCGCTTCTCCAGCTCATACTGGAATCAAAATCTCCTTCTCCCGTAATATCATTTTTAGAGGCAAGCATTGACATTTTATAATCCAGGATCTCATGCTGATCTTCTTTTCCTGAAATAAACTGATCCATATAAGCTGCATCATTGAGAATCTCACTCCAAAGCTTGAACGATCTGGATTCTTTCACATAATCTTCGATATCATTCCATTTAAGTCCGCCTGGCTCGCATAAAATAAGTCCCTGAATATCGTCCGGATATTTCCCGGCGTATCCGGAAGCCAGTATCGCTCCCCAGGAATGCCCGAAAAGAACCACTTTCTGCCCGGGAGTTTTGCGGTAATGGGCAATGACCGCGTGCAATTCATTATAAATCAAATCCATTGCTCCCGCTCCCAGAGATGTATAAGACTTCTTGGAAAACCGCTGGGAAAGTCCTGAGCCTCTCTGATCATAAAATACTACACGGAAACCTTCCGCAGCGAGATCTTTTCCATTGAGAAGATACCGATAATCTCCTCCGGGACCGCCATGAAGTGCAATAACAATCGTCCCGTTTTCAGGGCCGAAAGCCTCGGAATGAAGCATCGCACCATTAGCATATATTGATGGGAGTGAAGAATCCTGATCCACTGTTTTGGGAACCAGATTTCCAGGGCCGTCAATGGTACGTCCATCGGTACAGGAAAATAATAAAGTAAAAATGGTGAAGGTTGCCAGAACGGCGTTCCTTTTCTTAAAAGCTGTCATACTTTAGGGTTTAAAATTATGATGCAAAGATTCATCATTCCCCACAGCCAATCGCCCCAACAGGAAAGTTGAGACACATTAAAACAACTATGTAAGATTTTGATTTAAAAATACTTATGAAACATGAAACCTTTCCCCTGAAAGTTGAAACCTGAGATCATGGAGTTTTCTGATACTCACTGGGAGTAACTCCCGTATATTTTTTGAAATTCCGGTTGAAAGATGTTTTGGAATTAAACCCGCATTCAAAAGCGATGGAAAGTAATGTATACTGCCTGCTTTCAGGTTTTGAAATCCTGTTTAAGAATTCCTCTATCCTTTTTTCATTGATCAGTTCATAGAAGTTTTTCCCTTCTTTAGAATTGATGACTTGTGAAAGATAATTCGGATGGATATTCAACATTGTGGAAAGTTCATTCAATGTAAGGTTGGGATTAATAAATGGTTTTTCATCATCCAGAAGATTCATTAACCTTAAGTGAATATCATCAATGTTTTCTTCTGTCAAGGTTGATTTCTGATATTTCTTTTCAACTAGAACCAGCGGTTCTTCTTCATTATTATTTTCAAAAATAAGGTCTGAATTTACAGGATTACCTGCTAAAACAGATGTCGACTGATTAAACACCTGAACCTGCTTGATCCCAAAATACCCCAGCCAAAGGATGAATATGGTTACTGCTCCATAAATAACATTCACCTGCTCAGTAAAAAGAACCAGTCCCCAGATCACTGCAATCCAAATAATCAGATACAGCAGCCACTTAAAATTGATTTTCTCCGTGTTGGAAAAGTGCTGAACCATATTTTTTCTGAATCGATACAGAGCCGAGAACGAAAGAACGACGTAAACAATCCCTGAAAGATAAATGGAATACAGTTTCAAAAACATTTCCGTCTTATATTCCCTTCCGTGATGTCCGAATATTTCCACGCGTTCTTCAAAGGGAGCCATGTAAAATGACAGAAATAAAAGATTACATACCAAAAGCGGCACAAAATGCAGCAGGTATTTCCACGAAAACGGGTCGGGAGAGGTCTGTCTTTTGATATAGAGGTATAAAAACGGACCATACACCAAGGGAAGTGAAAATCCAAAAAATATAAACGACGGATAGAGCGTATACTGATTGGTGAGAAGCATATAATGCCCTGCCAGATTCAGTCCGATTGCCAAAAGCCATGCTGACAGCAGAAAATCTGCAGTACTTTTATTTCTTTTGGTGATTAAAAGAAAAGCTAAAAAGAAGGCTAGAAAAACTCCGGACAGGAAAAGCATAGGAAAGCTTCAATATTTTATTAAGTGAAATATGATTAATAGTGTCACGGTAAAAATAGATATTATTTTAAAGCAAATTCATTCACAGGACATTTTAATGTGAATTGTCAATTTTGCTCCGCAAGTCAATAGTTAATGATCAACTACCAGTAAAATTCACCATTGACGATTTACCATTCACAAAAACTTTAATGTGAATTGTCAATTTTGCTTTGCAAGTCAATAGTCAATTGGAGGATGGACCGCAAGTAAAATTCACCATTGACAATTCACCATTGACCAATCACTCTATTATTTTCTATTAATTCATCCATTTATCCTGATTTTTATTTAGTTTTTAATAATTTAGTTCTGAAGTATGTTGGTTTTTATTAAAATCATTAAGCATATCATTACCCATGCCTTTACAATATGAAAAACATTCTGAACGAATATTCTAAATACGGCCCGCTGTTTCTGGTGGACGAAGAACACTATGAAGAATTCTGCAGCTATTTACGTGAAACTGTTTACAGAAAAACTGATTTTTTCCTGAAAGAAGGTGAAGAATGCCAGTATCTGGGCTTTCTCAAAACCGGTTTTATGAGAACATTCTATATTAATGAAGCCGGCGAGGATGTGAACTTCAATTTTCATTTTGACAATTATTTTTTCACAGATTATGAAAGCATCCTTTGTCATACCAGATCCAAAATGAATATCAAAGCGGTTAAAGATTCAGAAGTTCTGTTGCTGCATAAAGATGATCTTCAGAAGCTTTATAAAAAGGATGCGTACTGGCAGGAATTCGGAAGAAAAATGACAGAAGTGATTTATCTGAATGCGAAAAAAAGAATCGAAGAACTCCTCTATTATTCTCCTGAAAGACGGTATAACAATCTATTGACTGAAAATCCAAAAATCTTTCAATTGGTGGCCCAGAAGCACATTGCAAGTTATCTCGGAGTAAAACCTCAATCATTAAGCAGAATCCGAAACAGAACTTTAAAACGTTAACTAAAGTGAACATTTTTTAGAAAGTATACTCCTAAATTTGTGATACAAAATGTAAAGAATAAAAATATGGAAAACAAAAATGTAACAATCATTTTAGTTCACGGAGCTTGGGGAGACGGATCTCACTGGAGACACGTTATTGAAAATCTTCACAGCGAAGGCTACAAAGTACGAAGTGTTCAGAATCCATTGACTTCTATGGATGAGGATATTCAGAAAACAAAAGACCTGATTGATTTACAGGAAGGAAAAGTTCTTTTGGTAGGACATTCTTATGGTGGCGCTGTTATTTCAGGAGCCGGAAATCATGATAAAGTAGTAGGATTGGTTTATGTTGCTGCTTTTGCACCTGATAAAGGAGAAAGTTTAGGAGGCATCTTTGGACGTAGAGAACAGCCAGCTGGAGGAGCTAATATCGTTCCAGACGAAAAAGGATTTCTATGGATTAAATATGACAAATTCCATGAAAGTTTTGCTCAGGACCTAAATCCTGAAGACTCAGTGGTGATGTCTTTATCTCAAAAACCAATTCACGGAAGTATTTTCGCTGCTGAAGCCGGAGAACCCGCATGGAAAACAAAACCAAGCTGGTACCAGGTTTCTGACAATGACAGAATGATCCCACCTGCTACGGAACAGGAAATGGCAGAAAGAATGAACGCTAAGAAAATCATCCATCTTGATGCCAGTCATGCTTCATTGGCTACGCATCCAAAGGAAATCACAGAACTGATCAAAGAAGCGGTGGAAGCTGTTTCTTAATGAGCTTTTGATTTTAAAAGTAAGAAAATATAATAAACAGGTTTCGGCCTGTTTATTTTATTTTAAGGACATCCCGGCTGTCTTAAAATTCGTTAATATAGAGCCTTCGGACATAAAATCGTCGTCTACAATTTGGAAAATAACTATCTTCGCCTACAAATCTAATTTGAAAATGAAGAAGATCATCTCCGGGGTATTTGTTTTCTGCTCTGCCGTTATCATGGCTCAGGAAGCTATACAGTTTCAGGAATTACCGTTCAAAGACGTTATAGCAAAGGCAAAAAAAGAAAAAAAACTGGTTTTCGTCGATGCTTATACGACATGGTGCGGACCATGCAAGATGATGGAAAAGAACGTATTTACTAAAAAATCTGTCGGGGATTATTTCAATGCGAATTTTGTGAATGCCAGATTCGATATGGAGAAAGGCGAAGGAAGAGAAATAGCAGCCAAATATGGAGTCCGCTCCTATCCTACTTACCTTTTCCTGAATGGTGAAGGTGAGCTTGTTTCCCAAAACACCGGGTACATGGAGGAAAGTATGTTTGTCGCTATGGCTCAAGACATCAATTCACCAGGGAATTCAAAAGGTTCTTTAAAAGAGCGTTTTGCCAAAGGAGAAAAAGATCCTGAATTCCTTACCAATATTATGAAGCTGAACTCTTCTTCAGATTATGATTTTGCCAAAAAAGCTTCAGAGCGCTATTTCGAAAACAAAAAGAAAACGGAAGAAATTTCTAAAGAAGAAATAGGCCTTCTTTTATTCTTTGTAAAGTCTACGGAAGACAAAAACTACGGTACATTTACCTCCAGAAAAGCGAATATCATCAAATATTTACCCGAAGAAACCTATAACGAATTTGATAATCAACTTAAGCTTTCAAAAATCGTAGAGCAATCTATTGATGATAAAAATAAGAGAATCAACGAGGAGTATTTCTTGAAAACGGCTGAGCCATTAGTAGGAAAACAACTCGCTCAATCTAAACTAAACCAGACGAAACTCAGTTACTACGAGCAAAATGCCAATTTCCCTGAATTTGAAAAAGCGGCGTTGGAATATTACAAAAACTCCGATGCATTCGAACCTAATGAACTGCTTAGAGCGGCATGGGTATTCGGTGACCACATTAAAAATCCTGCATCATTAAAGAAAGCCTCAGAATGGGCTGAGAAATCAGTGATGCGTGGTGAAACGCCGGAAAACACTTATATTCTTGCAAAGCTTTATTTCCTAACCGGAAACAAGGAAATGGCCCAAAACTACGCTGAAATGTCCAAAAATATGGCTACTCAGACAGGTAAAGACTCCAAACTCGCAGAAGAATTACTGAAACAAATAAAATAATGCTGAAACACAAATTTCTTACGACGTCTATCGCACTCCTTTCTGTAGGAGCTTTAACCGCTCAGGAACAAGAACAGGAAAAAAGTCTGTACATTAAAGGAAACGCACTTTTGGCTCCGCTTGGAGTAATTAATGTAGGTGTGGAAAAACAAATAAGTCAGAAGTACACATTACAAGGTGACGTTTTGGTATCTCCATGGAAATCTTTTGCCGGACATGAACTTCAATATTATTCTCTTTCCTTGGAAGGAAGATACTATTTCAATGAAGCATTTAGCCGTTGGTATATAGGAGCCAACATCGCAGCTTCAGCATTTGTCCTTCAAAAATGGAATTACTGGAGTGATGCTCCTTATATAAATGACAAAGACGAAGTATTTGTTTCATCAAATTTATATCAAAAAGGAGTTTCATTGATCGTAGGTATTACAGGTGGTTACCAGTTTAAAGTATCAGACCGATGGAATATTGATGTTTATGCAACAGTAGGCACATCCCAAGATTTCTATAAAGGATATGACAAAACTACCGGGCAACGTTACGAATCGGCTCAGAAATTTAACAAAAGTGGAGAGTTTTTGCCATACAGAGGTGGTGTGATGATCTCTTATAAACTAAAATAACAGCATGAAACTGTTCGGAAAAAATCATATTATCATTTCAGTGATCACTTTTGTGATCCTTTTTTTAATGAACTACATCGGAAATGATCTGCCTGACAAGCTTGAAAGAGCGCTGATGACAGCTTTTGCCGGGGTTATAGGATTATCTCTGGGGCTTTTCATTCTTAATAAAGGTAAGAACGATAAGAATCCTCCACAGAATTTCGACTGATCAAAAAGTGAATTGCTAATTGTGAATTTGGCTTTGCCAGTGAATTTTTTATGAATTATAGATTCATTACTGACCGGCGAAGCCAAATTGACTATTGACTTTCAAAAAATTAGTCCTGATACATAACATACCTGGTACGAATCTTTTCAAATTTTTCCAGATCGCTTTTCCATGAAGTTCTGATCTCCTGGATAGATTTTCCGGCTATGATTTGTTTTCTGAACTCATCAGTCCCAGCCAGTTTATCAAAGAACAGGTTTTCAAGAAAGAATCCCTGTTGTGGGTTTTTATAGCTTTTATAAGATTTAATCAACCATTCAAGATTCAAGTCTCTCAGGTCTTTCGAATAAGCTGAAAGATCTTCGCCATAGCACAGTTTTCCATTTAAGAAAGGATCTTTTGCTCCAAAGTTAGGTTTTGGTGTAAACTGATAAGGCAATCCCTGCGTCCATGGAGACCCATAGATCTGAAACGGAAGATTTGTTCCTCTTCCAACAGAAACCTGAGTTCCCTCAAAGAAGCATAAACTGGGATATAAATTGATTGATTTATCGTTTGGCAGATTCGGCGAAGGTTTATCTAAAATCGAATAACGCTGTTTTTTGTGGTAATTTTTCATAGGGATCAGCGTATATTTTGCCTGAACTCCATTTTTCAGCCACTTTTCGCCATTCACCATTTTCCCATACTCTCCTATCGTTAATCCGTAGACTACAGGAACTTCGTGCATTCCTACGAAACTTGACCATTTCTTTTTTAAAACCGGTCCGTCTGTGTAGCCATCGTGTGGATTCGGACGGTCCAACACCATTATTTCAACATTGTTTTCGGCTCCGGCTTCCATTAAATAAGCCAAAGTTGAAATATAAGTATAGAATCTCACCCCCACATCCTGAATATCAAAAACTACAATATCAATTCCTTTTAACTGTTCAGGTTTCGGCTTTTTATTGTTTCCATATAAAGAAATAATCGGGATTCCTGTTTTGGTATCTACTCCGTTTTTCACTTTTTCTCCGGCATCTGCATCTCCTCTGAAGCCATGTTCGGGAGCGAATATCGCCTTGATTTTAATATTGTTTTTAACTAAAAAATCTACGACATGGTTTTTATCACTCATCAGCCCGGTTTGGTTCGTGACCACCCCGATTGTTTTATTTTTTAACAGGGGCAGATAAAGTTCGGATTGGTCGGCTCCTGTTTTAAAATCCGGTTTTACTTGAACCTGAGAATAATATTGGTTGAATACTCCTAAAAAAATTAGGCAAATCAGAAGTAAATTTTTAATTTTGAAATCTAAATTCATAAGCTTGAAATTTCCTTTATATTTTTCTAGAAAAATAGCGTTTTCCAAAGATAACAAAAATAACCTTTCAAGAGTTATCATCTTCATCGGCAGGCTTTCTGTAGCTTTGGGGATCATTGTTTCTCTGATTACTGTATCTACAGGCTTCGGTTCAAAGAAAGCCATCAAAGAGAGACTGGCAGATTTCAGCGGACACATTACCGTACGGTCTACAAGATCCAATTCTTCTTACAACACCTCGGTTCTTGACAATCAGGGATTAAATATTCAAAAGATCAAAGAAATTCCGGATGTAGAAAGCGTTCAGAAATATGCTACGGTAACCGGAATTATGCGTAATGAGCACAATTTTTCAGGGATTATTTTCAAAGGAATCGGAAAGGATTTCGACAGCCTGAGATTCAAAAAATTTCTGGTAGCAGGAACCACTCCAAAAGTAACGGAGAAAGGATTTAATAACGATGTGACAGTTTCACAGAAGATCGCCAATGATCTTCACCTTAAAGTGAATGACAGCATTGTGACCGTATTTTCAAAGGCTGACCAGAAACCGATTTACCGTAAATTCAAAATTATAGGAATCTATAAAACGGACATCAAGATGATTGATGAACAGTTCGTTATCGGTGGAATCAATCATGTAAGAAAAATTCAGGAAATGAAGCCGGACGAAATAGGCGGCATCGATATATTCTTTAAAAACGTCAATGACATCGACAAAGATTTCCCGGAAATTGAAAAACTGATTGGCTATAAAAACTATGCTGAAAAAGCAACGGAAAAATTTCCCCAAATCAATGACTGGATAAGCATCTTTGACACCAATATCGCCCTGATCATCATTATTATGCTGATCGTGGTGGTCATCAATATTATTATGGTGCTTCTTATTTTGATCATCGAAAGGACCAATTCAATCGGGCTTCTAAAAACCCTTGGAGCCAGCAATTCACAGATACGAGCGACTTTCATCAACTATACCCTGATCATTATGATCCCGGGACTTCTGTACGGAAATGCCATCGGTCTAGGCCTTATCTTACTTCAGAAATTCTTCGGTATTATTAAACTTAATCCTGAAAACTACTACGTAAGTACGGTTCCGGTGGATTTAAATCCGGTCGCCATTATTTCTATTTCAGTAGGGATTCTTATTATTTCCGGGCTGGCTCTGATTATTCCGAGTTACCTGATTAGTAAGATTTCTCCGGTGAAGGCGATTAAGTACAACTAGGAAGAATGATGAGTTGTCAATGGTCAATTGTGAATAGTCAATGATGAATGACAGTAATTAATTTTATTGTCGTTAAAAAATTCACTATTGACTTTTCACCATTCACAATGATATTCAAAAGGATCTTCGTTAACAAAATTCACCATTAACCTTTCACCATTGACTTTATCAATCATAATCTTTAATTTACGCAACTAAATTTTAAAGCATTATCTTTGCACCGCTTATAAAACATTTATGAAATACGCAAAAAATATTCTTGAAACGATAGGGAATACACCTCTTGTAAAACTTAACAAAGTATTAGGAGAAGACTTTCCTGCCTTAGTTTTAGCCAAAGTAGAGACATTCAACCCAGGAAATTCTGTAAAGGACAGAATGGCTCTTAAAATGATAGAAGATGCCGAAAAAGACGGCAGATTAAAGCCCGGAGGGACCATTATTGAGGGAACTTCAGGAAATACGGGAATGGGACTGGCGCTTGCAGCCATCATCAAAGGCTACAAATGTATTTTTGTAACCAATTCCAAGCAGTCTAAGGAGAAATGTGATATCCTTCGTGCTGTAGGAGCAGAAGTTATTGTCTGCCCTACCGATGTGAAGCCTACAGATCCGCGTTCTTATTATTCAGTGTCTAAAAGACTGGCTAAGGAAACGGAAAACGGATGGTATGTGAACCAATATGACAACTTATCCAACAGAACTGCCCACTACGAATCTACAGCTCCTGAAATATGGGAACAGACGGAAGGAAAGCTTACCCATTTCGTGGCAGGTGCCGGAACAGGTGGTACAGTGACAGGTTGCGGAACATTCTTCAAGGAGAGAAATCCAAATATTAAAGTAATCGGTGTTGATACGTATGGTTCTATTCTGAAGGAATTCCATGAAACGGGTGAACTTCATTATGATCATGCCTATACATACATTACGGAAGGCATCGGGGAAGATATTATTCCTGAAAACTACGATATGTCTGTTATTGATCATTTCGAAAAAGTAACGGATAAAGATGGTGCTATCTATGCAAGAAAACTGGCTAAGGAAGAGGGAATTTTCTGTGGATATTCTGCAGGAAGTGCGATCGCTTCTCTGATCCAGATGAAAGACCAGTTCACGAAAGATGATGTGATCGTAGTTCTTTTTCATGACCACGGTTCAAGATATGTGGGAAAAATCTACAATGATGAGTGGATGAAAGAAATGGGTTGGTTAGATTAATCAAAACGAAAAGGTAAATTTCTTTTATATAAATAGAAAATCAGAGCAATTGCTCTGATTTTTTTATTGTTTGATATTTTTCTTTGCTACCTGTTTGAGCGTATCGTAATCTGCTTTACTCATGGATTTCTTTGGAAACATATAATTGAACTTTCCTTCTAAAGAAAGAAATTCATCATTGACGTCAAAGTACTTAAAATCTTCCCATTTACTCAACTCTTCCTGATGATTAAGATTCACATTAAAAATTTCATCATTAAATCTGATCTCATAAATTTCAGAATCCTCCAGAGACTTTAAATACCTGTTCACTTCTTTTTTCCAACGGGAAACTTTATTGATGCTCAAAGAAAGATACACCGTACACAGCAGAAATAAAAAGCTGACAAAATAAAGGATCCCAAACTTTTCTTTGCTTAGATCCCCTTTAAAAAAGAATAAAATCAATAGAATTAATCCTACAACTACAGTAGTAACCGTTTTTCCTTTGGTTGTCTGTGAAAAAAATAAACTTCCCTGGTTACCACTGAAATAAATTTCTTCAAAATCCTTTCTGTTTACATTTAATTTAATGACTTTCTCTCCATTCATTTTTTAGAAATATTTAGTTTGTTTTAAAGATGTACAAAACTAAATTAAATATCTTCATATTGATCATTTATTGCAGAAAGTTTATTCATCAGATCACGGTTTCTGCGTTTTAAATCCTCCATTTTCCGGAGCATATCACTGATGACTTCCAACCCGGGAAGATTGATTTCCAGATCGTAATGCCAGTTGGTAAATCTTTCGAAAACAGGCAGATCTTCGTATAATAAATACCGGATTTCATTCTCCATTTCTACGTTCAGTAAACCAACGTCCACCAGTTCATCAAAAAAAGTGATCTCTATATTGTATATTTTTACGAGTTCTTCTCGCGATATTCTTTCACTCATGGCTTAGGAATTTTTAAGTTGTTCAAAAAGTTCTTTCTGCTGGTCTGTAAGATCCGTTGGCAGCTTTACCTCATAAGTCACGAAAAGATCTCCAGACTGTCCCTCTTTTTTATACACCGGAAAGCCTTTTCCTTTTAACCTCACCGTTGTTCCACTCTGTGTTTCAGGTTTTACTTTAAGGTTAACACTTCCGTCCAATGTATTCACTTTTACGTCGCCTCCTAAAAGTGCAGTATACAGATCAATGGACACTTTCGTTTTCAGATCATCCCCGATTCTTTCAAAATCAGGATCTACCGGAATGTTGAATGTGATGTACAGATCTCCATTGGGGCCTCCATTAAATCCGGGGCTTCCATGACCTTTCAGTTTGATCTGCTGGCCATCGTATACACCCGCAGGAATCGTAATTCTCACTTTCTTACCATTGATCTCAAAAGTCTGCGGATGAGTCTGCGCAGCATTTTTCAAGTTTAGATTCAGTTCAGCATTGACATCCTGCCCTTTGAATTTCCCGGAAGAACTTCCTCTTGAATTCTTTCCAAAACCGCTACCTGCACCACCAAACATACCCTGGAAAAAATCTGAAAAATCTTCACCTTCGCCAAAATCCGCACCGGAAAATCCGCCACCACCGCCGTAATTCTGCTGCTGGTACTGCTTTTGCTGTTGTTGAGCCTTTTCATATTCTTCACCATGTTTCCAGTTTTCTCCGTATTTGTCGTACTTGGCACGGTTTTCTGGATTACTGAGCACTTCATTGGCTTCATTCAGCTCCTTGAATTTTTTCTCGGATTCTTTGTCGTCCGGATTGAGATCAGGATGAAGCTTTCTCGCCATTTTTCGGTAAGATTTTTTGATGTCATCCTGTGTTGCGCTTTTATCTACGCCTAAAATTTTATAGTAATCTATATAAGCCATAGAAACGATATTTACTCAAATTTATGAAATTTGCGCCTGAAAATTATATAAGACAATGTTAAAAATAAACCTATCTTTGATAAAAAGCGTTGAATGAAAGAGGTACTGAATAACTACTCAGGAATTATACTTTTACTTTTAGGAATTGTTGCAGGAAGCATTATAGGCATTACTGCGCCGGGTATTGTGGAATATATTAAACCATTGGGTGATATCTTCCTGAACCTGCTTTTTGTGAGTGTAGTCCCGTTGGTATTTTTTGCCGTTTCCAATTCTATTGCTTCTCTGGAACAGCAGTCTAAGTTTGGAAAAATCATTCTGGTGATGTCCTTCACTTTTCTGTTTTTTATTTTGACGGCGGCAGTTTTCACGATTTGTGCCGTTTATGTATTTCCTGTTTCGGGAGTTTCCGGTAGTTCGGAAATGATTTCTGAAGCTGCCAGTGAGGACAGCTGGGGAAACAGGATCGTAAGTTTCTTCACCGTTGGAGAATTTACTCAGCTTTTTTCAAGACAAAATATGCTGGCTCTATTAATTTTCGCTTTTATGACTGGATTTGCAGCCAGAAAGTCTGGAGAAAAAGGTCAGCCATTCAGGCTTTTTATTTCTTCCGGATATGAGGTTATGAAGGAACTTCTTTTATTGATTATGAAGCTTGCTCCTATTGGTCTTGGGGCTTATTTTGCTTATCAGGTGGCAACATTGGGACCTCAGCTTTTTGGATTTTATGCTAAACCATTAGGACTTTATTATATCGCGGGAATCATTTATTTCTTTGTCTTCTTTTCACTGTATGCTTTTATGGCAGACGGACAAAAGGGGATTAAAAGTTTCTGGAAGAATGCAGTCTATCCTACTCTAACTGCTCTGAGTACCTGTAGCAGCTTTGCTACGATGCCGGCAAATCTTCAGGCTGCGTCGAAGATTGGTATTCCGAATTCCATTGCGAATCTGGTGATCCCTATCGGAACTACATTGCATAAGAACGGATCTTCCATGTCCTCTATTATCAAGATATATGTCGCTTTTCTGATTATTGGAAAAGACTTTTTTGATCCGGCCAATTTACTGCTTGCCCTGGGAATCACAGTGTTTGTAAGCATTGTAGCCGGTGGAATTCCAAACGGTGGATATATTGGTGAGATGCTGATGATTTCGGTCTATAAATTACCACAGGAAGCTATTCCGGCAGTGATGATCATAGGAACGCTGGTAGATCCGCTGGCCACTGTTCTGAATGCTGTAGGAGATATTGTGGCAGCAATGTTTGTGAACCGGTTTGTAAAAGTCTGACAATTATCGACGAATTGCTATTTTAAACCGTTGCTTTAACCATTAAGATCAATGAAGTTGATAAGGAAAGTTAAGGAAAATCAAATGATTTTTTTTAGCTGTATCTCCTAAAAGATAAGTTCAACTTTAATATTCTTAAAAGCTTAAAAATCTTTAATGATTTAATTTTTATTATTTTCTGCAGATCAAACGCATCATGCTGATTGTGTTTGTTTACTCGCTACGTTGTACAGGTTCCAGGTTTTCATATTCTTCTTTGGTGAAGAGCCTGTAATTGACCTTGAATGTTTTGCCTAGTGGAGTTTCCAGAGAAAATCCTCCCGGTCCGAAACCATCTGTAACATCCAGTGTAAAGTGAGAATATTTCCAGTATTCGAATAAATCGCGATCTATCCAGAATTCATAGCCGTTGATGGTACCAATCATGGCATCATTCATCCGGGGAAAAAATCCGCCTTTCTCGAAGCATTGCGGTTGGGTACCTTCACAGCATCCACCTGCCTGGTAAAACATCAATGCACCATATTTATCTTCCAGTTGATAAATGACATCAAGTGCTTTTTCTGTTGCTGATAATCGGGATATTGTGGTTTCCATTTTTTCTTTTAATTAAACAGGTTTGTTTGTATTAAGATACGAAGATTTTGATTAATATTTGTTTTCTACTGCCTGTATGTTTTTTAACGCAAAGGCGCTAAAGTTTTTTATTTTCATTCTGTTTTAAGGCGCAAAAATTTTATCTGCGATAAAATTGTATACTGCTGTTATTCTGAGGTATGCAATAATATCATTGTGAATGGTCAATGGTAAATTGACTATTGACTTGCATGGCAAAATTGACTTTTCACATTGAAGTTTTTGCGAATGGTGAATTGTCAATGGTGAATCTACTATCAGTCTATCATTGACTTTTCACTTGCGTAGCAAAATTGACAATTCACATTGAAGTTTTGTGAATGGTAAATTGTCAATGGTGAATTTTACTGGCTCATCATCATTGACTATTGACTTGCGTAGCAAAATTGACTTTTCACATTGAAGTTTTTGCGAATGGTGAATTGTCAATTGTGAATCTACTACCAGTCTATCATTCACTTTTCACTTGCGAAGCAAAATTGACTTTTCACATTAAAACTTTACTTTCTATCACGGTAACAGAATTCCTGCTTACCCGAAATATTTCCGGTAAGGACGTCTTTTCGCGTGAGGGATAGGAAGGGCGGCGAGGAACGAGCCGGTGCGGAATGAAATGGAGCACCGAAACGCAGTGAAGCCCTGGAATAGCCCGACCGTTTTGCCCCGGCAGAGCCGGGGCAAACGGGCACGCCCTAATATTTAAAAATTAAAAGAAACCTAATTTGTTCTTGTTGTAGGAGATCAGCATGTTTTTGGTCTGACGGTAGTGGTCAAGCATCATTTTGTGGTTTTCTCTACCAATTCCCGACTGCTTATATCCTCCGAAAGGAGCTCCTGCAGGATATGAGTGGTACTGATTCACCCAAACTCTTCCCGCCTGAATCTGACGTGGAACATTGTATAACTGGTGTGCATCTCTGGTCCAAACTCCCGCTCCAAGTCCATAGATGGTATCATTGGCAATTTTTATAGCTTCTTCCTCATCTTTGAAAGTCGTGAATGCCAACACAGGTCCGAAGATCTCTTCCTGAAAGATTCTCATTCTGTTGTTACCTTTGAAAATAGTCGGCTGGATATAGAATCCGTCCTCAAGGTCATCTCCGACGTTATTTACTTCTCCGCCTACAAGAACCTCAGCCCCTTCTTCTTTTCCAAGCTGGATGTAGGAAAGGATTTTATCTTTCTGAATCTGGGAAGCCTGAGCACCCATCATCACCGTTTTATCCAATGGATTTCCCACTTTGATGGCTTTTACCCTTTCAATTACTTTTTCAATGAATGCATCTGCAATATCTTCCTGAACCAACAGCCTTGAAGGACATGTACAGATTTCTCCCTGATTAAGGGCAAAAAACACGGCTCCTTCGATCGCTTTATCCAGGAATGCATCATCTGCATCCATTACGGAGCTGAAGAAAACGTTTGGAGATTTCCCACCTAACTCAAGGGTTACCGGAATGATATTTTCTGTAGCATACTGCATCACAAGGCGTCCTGTAGCGGTAGAACCTGTGAATGCTGCTTTTGATACTTTAGGATTGGTTACCAAAGCTCTTCCCAGTTCTGCTCCGAAGCCATTAACGATATTAATAACACCAGCAGGTAAAAGATCTCCGATGATTTCCATTAAAACCATGATAGAAACCGGAGTACTTTCTGCAGGTTTCAGTACTACGCAATTTCCTGCTGCTAAAGCCGGAGCCAACTTCCATACCGCCATCAAAATTGGAAAATTCCAAGGGATGATCTGTGCAATTACTCCAAGCGGTTCGTGAACAATAAGGGAAACGGTATCTTTATCGAGCTCGTTGTGAGAACCTTCTTCTGCACGCACTACGGAAGCAAAATACCTGAAATGGTCTATGGCAAGGGGTAAATCGGCAGCTAATGTTTCTCTTACAGCCTTTCCGTTATCGATGGTTTCAACGATGGCAAGTTGTTCTAGATTCTGCTCGATTCTGTCTGCAATTTTATTCAGGATGATACTTCTTTCTGTAGAGGATGTATTTTTCCAGGTTTGAAATGCCTTGTGTGCGGCATTCACAGCCAGCTCCAAATCTTCTTTTGAAGAATGTGCGACCTGGGTGAAATTTTTCCCGTTAACCGGTGAAACTACATTGAAATACTGTCCGTTAACCGGCGGTGTAAATTTACCGTCAATATAATTATCATATTTGTTTTTGAATTCAGGCCACTGTAATGCAGTTTCTGATTTCGGTTCTGTAATTGTGCTCATATTAATATAATTTTAATTTTTTCGTAATGCCAAGTTACATTTACCTATGAAAAAGCGATAGCACAATCGTATAAAAAAACATCACAATAGTGCAGATGTTCAATTTTATAATTTTATTAACAACAGTGTAGGGCTAAAATTTATATATTTGAGTGATTGGGTTTGACAAAATGTTTAGAAATGAATAACGATAATAAATTTTTATTAAATACTCCTGAATTAAAGAAGGAGAGCCAGTTATTGAACCTTGTTGAAAACCAGACAAAATTCAATCTAAACAACTGTGAGTTCAGCATATACGAAACTCATAAAGCTGCTTTTGGTGTAAAACTTCATTTTGAAAATATTGCTTTTACCGCGATGCTGAGAGGTAAAAAGCATATGAAACTGGATAATAAAACGAATTATTTTGATTATTTTCCAGGTGAAAGTGTTCTGGTAGCGCCCGGTGAAACCATGGTCATCGATTTTCCTGAAGCAGATGAAGCCCCTACCCAATGTATTTCTTTAAGTCTTAATCCCGAATTTATAGAGGATTCCCTTAATTATTTAAACTACAGTCTTCCCAAAGTGGATGAAACTTCACAATGGAACATCCAGCTGGACGAATTTTTCCTTTTTAACAACAAGTCTTTGGCCTCTGCCACCAACAATATCATGAGAATTGCCATGGATGATAATTCCCAAAAGGATATCATGGCAGATTTCGCTTTGAAAGAATTACTAATCAGACTTATGCAAACCCAGGCAAGAAGTATGGTAGAAAAGAATATTGCTAAGAATAAATCCAGAATAGGTTTCGCGGTAGATTATATCAGAAAAAATCTTCATCAGAAGCTGTCTATTGAAAGTATGGCAAAATTGGCTTACGTGAGCAAGTCTAATTTTTTTAAAATGTTCAAAGATGAATTGGGAACATCACCCAATGACTTTATCCTGCAGGAAAGAATTAATAAGGCGAAGGAATTATTAGCAGGTCAGAACAGCATTAAGGAAACTGCCTATCAAACGGGGTTTTCAGATACAAATTATTTTACTAGGGTGTTTAAGCAGCTGGTGGGTGTTACGCCGAAGAGTTATCAGACAAGCGTAGTTTTCTCTAAATAATGTCTTATAATAGAAAAAAAGCCCTACATGGCAGAGCTTTCATTGATTTAATCATAGTTTTGTTTAGTATCCTGGAAATTGTTTAATATTAGGATTACTTAAAATTTCTCCCAATGGGATAGGAAATGCTTTAAACTGATATTTAGACGAATTTAATACAACTCCAGTCTGGGGATTCGTAAATCCTATACCATTCCTTTTAAGATCTCGGTATCTGAAACCTTCTAAAAATAATTCAATATTCTTCTGAAACAAGATCTCTTCCAGCAAATTCTGTCCACTCCCTGCAAAAGCGTATCCCGGCACTCTGTACGTTGAAACATAAGTGTTAAGCTTTGCCAGAGCCGATGAAGGATTTGTATAGTACAATGCTTCCAATTGGTTGAATACAGCTTCCGATTCTCTCATTAAAATAACATCCGTGGCAGGAGTCTTATATTTAGCAACATCAACAGGTTTAGGGTTATCAGGAAAAGCAGATATTGCAGGAGAACCCACACTTGTTAAAGTAAACCAACTGTCCTTTCTGACATCTGCAGTTGAAAGCTTGTTATAAAATGCCCTGGTTGCAAAATTTTGTCTGTATCTGCCTCCTGAATACCAGGTCGCTGTAATACCATCATTAGCTCCCGGAAGATCTTTATCATTAAATTCAAGCTTAAAAATGGCTTCACTTCCTCCTTCCTCTGTAGCACTGAATATCGTTGGAGCCTGTGCAGCAGTAGCAAGGCTGGAGAAATTACTGTTTAATATTTTTTGAGAATAAGTATCCGCTTGAGAATAATTCTTAATTGCTAAATAATACCTGCTAAACAACATATCTACCGCTGAATTATTCATTTGTTTTTTATTGGTATTCAAAATTTTCCCTTCTGCAGCCGTAAGATCAGATAGAATTTGATTATAAACCTGAGCGACTGTAGACCTTGAAAGTCTTGTATTTACATCCAAAACCAAAGGAAGGGGAACGCCCATGTCTTGATTTCCATTCCCTGAAATTTCAGAGAAGTGAGTAGCAAGATCGTAAAAAGCCATTGCTCTGATAGCATGTGCTTGCGCAAAAAGACTGTCTGGAGTTTCAGATGTAGTGATATCATCCTGAATTTTTCCTTCATAGCTCAAGACAAAGTTTGCATTGGCTATAATAGTATACAAGCTAGCCCATAAACTAACAAAACCTATCTGCTGTGGTACATAATATGATAAATCCGTCTGACGGGTACCTGAAAATCTGTTTGAATTTCTTAAACTGACAAAACTGTTATCTGCTAAAAGTTCATTCAGAGTAGGAATCATAGCTCCATAAGAATCTGTACTTTGTAGTGAATGATGTAATCCGAGGATGGCAACAGCAAGGTTTTTTTCATTGGTAATACCCTCTTTTAATTCCACATCAACTTGTGGTTTTTCTTCTAAAAATTCATTACTGCAAGAAGTGGCTGAAGCCATTATTAACAATGATGTTATAATATATTTTATGTTTTTCATTTTTTCTTAATTAAATTAAAAATCAATACTAATTCCAAGCATATACTGTCTAAGATTGGGTTGTGTCTGATCATAAACACCTAAATTAGAAGCAGTATAGGTAAATGAGTTTGAATTGGATTCCGGATCGAAATAAAGACTTTTATCAAATGCATAAGTGAATAAATTAACTCCCCTTGCATATACATAAATCCCTTTAACTCTATCTATTTTTAAAACATCCTTTGTAAATCTATATCCAAATTCGACATTCCTTAACCGGATATGGTCTCCATCAAACAAGTATCTTGTAGAAGCTGAATTGGCATTCTTATTTCCACCGGACACAAATTTTGGTTGAGAAGCGTTTGGATTATCAGGTGTCCACGAATCATATAAAGCCGGAGATAATTGGTTGAGATATCCATACTGACCACTGGAATCATAAACAAATGCCCATCTGTCAAATACTGAATAATTTCCCTGATAATTAATCAGAAATGATAATTTGAAATTTTTATAATTCAATTCGTTATACCAACTTCCAATATGTGTAGGCAGTGCATGCTTACCTGTAAAAGAAAGTTTAGCTAAGCCTGAATTATTTGTTGTCGCGGTTTTTGAATCATCAGTGTACCATAAAGGGTCTCCATTTTTGGGATCAACGCCAGCCCAAAGTCTTGTGTAAAATTCAGTTGGATTATGACCTGGAAAAAAGGCTTTAAAACCATCAATAGTAGTTGGATTGGTCTCTCCATTTAAATTTTTAATTCTGCTGTCATTATAAGCATAATTAAATCTTGTATTCCAATTGAAACCCTCATTATTTCCAACTTTAAATCCCAGGGTAGCTTCCAGCCCTTTCGAATAAGAATCGGCGATATTTTTTGTAATAGAATTAAAACCGGTAGATGGAGGATTAGGTACACTAAAAATTTGGTCAGTATTATTATTTTTATACACCTCCAGAGTACCATATATTAAGCCATTTTTACCAAATGTAAAATCCAGACCAATATTAGATTTATCAGATTTCTCCCAATATAAACCATCACTAGGTGCCACATTAGAAACATACCCTGCATTAGAAGAAATATATGCAGCTTTGTAAGAATACTGATCATATTTTGCATAAGGACCCACTGCCTGGTTTCCATTTTCTCCATAGCTGGCTCTTAGCTTTAAGCTTTTAAAAAAGCCGGGAAGAATATTTGCTTTACCAAAATCGAAACTGAGCCCTGCACCCCAAAAATTACCGTTATACCCTGTAAATCCAGAATAACCATCTCTTCTGAAGGATCCTGTAAACGTCAAAAATTTATTGAATGTATAGGAAGCTCTCGTTACGTAGCCTACTAAACTTCTAAAATCAGCACTTCCGCCGGCTCCGGTTGGATTCGCGCCGACATCAGCATATTTTAACCTTGTTCCGGCGGGAAATCCCTGTTTGGATAGAAAATTAAATTCCCGTTCAGTTCTTGTAGCTTCCAGACCTACCGAAATAGAGACATCATGTTTATCTGCAAAAACTTTGTTATAATGCACAAAATTATACCAGTTCCAGGTTAGATAACTATTGAATTGTTTTGCAAGATATCCGTTACCATTGGTATCACCATCAAATGTTCCGTCTCCAAAATCAGGATTCCAGTAAATCAGTTCATTTCCTGATGTATAATCCAATCCAAAATTGGAAGTGTATCTAAAATCAGGAAGAAACTGATAATCAGCACCAACACTGGTTATAACTTTATTAAAAGTCCCTTTTTCTAAACTTTCATTCTGAATTCCAATAGGATTGAATTCTTCATTAATATAATAAAGCTTAGTATTATAAGTTCCGGTTGGATTATAAAATGACTGGGTAGGTGATAGCAGTCTACCTGTAAATACTGGGTTACTAAATGAAGAGCCATCTGTAGCACCCGTCTGAACTGATCTTGATAAATTAACGGACATATTCATCTTTAATTTATCACTTGCTTTCCAATCTGCTCTTAAAGCGGCATTATACCTGTCAAATTTAGAATCTCTGGAAACTCCTTCCTGCTGGAGATATCCTAATGACGCGAAAATTAAAAGATTTTCTACTCCCCCACTGTAATTAAAATTATATCTGCTGAATGCCGGATTTGCTCTTCTTACCGCGCGATTCCAATCATAATCTGAAACGCCATCCCAGTCATATTCGGATTTTGCTAAATTATAGCCGTTCTGAAGCGTAGAAGCTTGTCCGGCATTAAATAAACTAAGTCCATATAATTTTGTTGACTCCTCCGCATTAAGCATTTTAAACTTTTCAAAAGCGACCTCACCTGCTCCTATTTCACTGGTAAAATTAAGATCCGATCGCCCTTTTTTACCTGTTTTGGTCGTTATCACAATAACTCCATTGGCACCTCTGGAACCGTAAACAGCAGTGGCTACTCCATCTTTTAATACTTCAATATTTTCAATATCTGCCGGATTAATCAGTGATAATGAGTTTTGTGACGTAAGCAGCCCGGAAACATCTCCTGATGGAATAGGAACTCCATCTAAAATATACAAAGGATTATTCCCGGATGTTAATGAGCCAAGCCCTCTGATCAGGGTAATACTATTTGCCCCGGGTTGCCCGCTGCTTGCTGTGGACATCAACCCTGCAACCTGCCCTTGTAATGCATTTTCTATAGAAATTGCCGAAGGCCTAACGAGTTTATCTGCTCCGATTTTAACACTTGATCCCGTCACCTGCTCAGGTGTCTGTCTGATTCCATAAGATCCCGTCAGTACCACCTCATCAATCTCCCCCCGAATCGTATCATTCTTAACTTTCTGCGCAGACACAGTATGTCCTATAAAGAACAAAACTCCTGCACTTAACACACGTAATTTTACATTCATGTTTATAATTTTAGCATTGTAGATAGCAAATATGTTAATAAAGCTTAACAATGTCAAAATTTAAAACCCTGTAAAACAAACACTTAATAGGTATTAATTTAATTAGAAATCGAGAAATTATATTTAATAAAAAATTGAATTCGATAAAACAGCACAAAAAATTCTTAGAAATATGATTTCAATGAAATTTTAGTCACAGAAAAAAAATCTATCAGACTTAAACAAAATCAATAAAATGGCAAATAAAATCCATACTAACTCAAACTATCAATAAATAAAATAAAGATCCATCATCATCGATTTAAAAACAAAATCAAGATTTAAGCATTAAAATCATCAAAAAATAAACATTAAAACACCTAAAAAGAAAAAGCATCCCGAGCACAAAATTATTTTTTATGATATATTAAGAAATAAGGCCGACTTGTCCAAAAAGCCAGAAAGACCTGCTTAGCTTAAAACCTCCTTGATCATAGAATACACTTGGTATAACCGGAAGATTGTATTAATTTTATTTGCAAATACATCTATGAGAACCTTTATTGCCCTTACCATCATCTTGTTTACCGGCAGCACGGGATATGAAGCACAGATTCAGGAAAAAAAAATTCAGATATCACCTGCTTTGGAGCAAATCCCTTTGTGGACTAATCATATGCCTGACGGACCCGGACCACAAGGAGCGGAAATAATAACCGCCAAAGGCTCTGTTACAAACATCTCAAAACCAAGATTGATTGTTCACCGTCCTTCCAATCCTAACGGAACCGCTATTTTAGTGATCGGCGGCGGCGGATATGCCCATATCGAAATGGGTAAAGAAAGTAGTCCAACGGCCAACTGGCTTGAATCCGAAGGTATAACTGCCTTCGAACTTATCTACAGACTTCCTCCAGAAAACCTGAATAGCAACAAAGTTCCTTTTGAAGATGCTCAACGGGCCATGCGAATCATCCGAAGCCTTGCGGAAAAGTATAAGATTGATGTCAATAAGGTCGGAATTCTGGGATTTTCTGCAGGCGGTCATTTAGCAGGATTGACCTCGGCACAACCTGACACAAAACGCTACAAGCCAATTGATGAAATAGATTCTTTATCGGCAAGACCAGATTTTACCGGACTGATTTATCCTGTTATTTCTATGCTTCCTCCCAATAATAAGACCCATTCAAGGAAAAGTATTCTTGGGAAAGATCCGTCTGTTGCTGAAGAAACCGCATTTTCAGTAGAAAAACTGGTAGATTCCAATATGCCGGTTACGTTTTTAGCACAGGCTATGGATGATCCTATTTCTTCTGTTGATAATAGTTTACTGTTATATTCGGCTCTGAGGCAAGTGAATGTAAAAGCTGAAATGCATCTTTTTCAAACCGGTGGTCACGGCTGGGGATTAGGTAAAAAAGGAAGTCCTGCAGCTGCATGGCCTGAGCTTTTCAAAACCTGGATGAAGAATAACGGTTTTTGGAGATAAAAAGACAGGATAAAATCCCCTAAAATCATGTTTGAATCGCCTTCAGTTCCTAAGCTTAATTTTGCTTTTTAAATTAAAATCATAAAAAAACCACTGATTTTCACAGTGGTTTATATTCTAAATTTTAAGAGGTTTCTTACTTAAAATCTTCAATGGCTTTATTGATCGCATCGATCTGTTTGTTGATACTTCCTGCGTTCTGAGGATTCTGTCTCAGCAGTTCCATTTTTTTACTTAATCCATCTTTCAGCATCTGGGAAATCATCATTTTAACCTGAGGATTATCTCCCATCTCGCCTTTTGCATGGCTGATGATTTTTGTAATATTTTCAGTAGCTTTCAGGTTATCTGAGCTCATGATCCAGTTGTATCCTTCTTCAGCAGATTTCCCCAATTCTGGGTTTTGTAATTTAATGAAAGGATAAAAGGCCACAAGAGGTGTGATATTAGACATCTGGGAAGTCACTTTATTCTTTACAATCACTGGTAGCAGCTGTCCAAGTAACGTCTCTGAAGCTCCTTCCAGGTCGATCTTGTCAGCCAGTGTACTCGCTTTTGACGGATCTATGCTCAAAACAGCACTTAATGACGTTGCTTTTACCGCATTGGACACCGCATTCACCCCTTTTTCAAAAATCGGAAGGTATTTTTTATCTTTAGTTTTAGCCAAAGCCGTGATCGCAGCGGCCTGTACTAAGGTTTTCGGATCATTGGATGCTAATTTCTCTACATCGGCACCTAACGCTTTCATCTGTTCAGCATTTGAAAGATCCATCAATTGAAGTGCCTTGATTCTTGTTCTGAAATAAGGGTCTTTTATTGCTGCAGCCAATAATTTCGTCGCAGCCGGACTTTTCCCGACCTGATCTTTTATAGCGGCTAAAGCTTTGTATCTGCTCTTAAATTCCTTGGAGTTGGTGAACTGCATCAGGTTTTGTTCCGGAGTCTTGGTATCGGTAATTTCTGAAACTAAAATTCCGTCTGCATTGATATTGATCAGATCCGGAGTTTTAGACGCATCAAAATTGAATGTATTCTTCGCCTCAGCATTGACCCATACATTATATCTTTTCGGTTTTCCATTGTCGTAAACATCGATGGCAAGTGGAAACTCGAACGGCTGATCCTGAGTTTGATTAATTGTTACAGTTACTTGCTTTTTTACAGGTTCAAATGTAAACGAGTAGTTCAGCTTTGGATTTCCGCTTCCGAAATACCACTGATTGAAGAACCAATTCAGATCTTTTCCTGAAACTTTTTCGAAAGAAAGTCTTAATTGATGAGCTTCGCCGCTTTGATATTCATTGGTTTTCAGATAATCATTCATCCCCGCAAAGAAAGCATCATCACCCAGATAATTTCTCAACATATGAAGGATACCACCTCCTTTCTGATAGGTCACCAGGTCAAAAACGTCTTCGCGGGAATCATAGTTGAATCTCACGAGGTTTTTCTTGAAATCAGCAGGATTGTGGATGTACATATTCACATCGGTCATCTGGTGATAGTCTGCCTGGTCTTTTCCGTATTTATATTCGTTCCATAAGTATTCGGAATAATTGGCGAATGATTCGTTCACGGTAAGGTTGCTCCAGCTTTCTGCCGTCACAAGATCTCCGAACCAGTGGTGGAATAATTCATGAGCGATCGTATCTTCCCATTTGTTTTCATCGATCAACTGTCCTGGTTTCTGAAGGATATCGCTTCCATGAAGGGTTGCCGTTGTATTTTCCATAGCCCCGCTCACATAGTCTCTTCCTGAGATCTGCGCATATTTTGCCCACGGATAATCATACCCCATTTTTTTGGAGAAAAACTCGATCATTTCCGGCGTATTTCCATAGATCTGTTTTGCGTAAGGTTCGTATTCTTTTTCGATATAATAATCTACCGGAATATTTTTCCATTTGTCTTTAACGATGGCATATTCACCTACGCCCATAAAGAACAGGTAGGTAGAGTGCCTTTTATCCATTACCCAATGGTCTGTTCTTAAGCTTCCTTCTTTCTGTGAATCTTTCAGAATTCCATTGGAAAGGGTGACATATTTATCAGGAACGGTCATGTAGATCTCCTGCGTAGTCTTCTGATTCGGTTTATCGATGGTTGGGAACCACGCGGAAGAAGATTCCGTTTCCCCTTGTGTCCAGATCTGAGTCGGCATATCCGGATCCTGTCCCTGTGCATTGACAAAATAAAGACCTTTGGCATCATTGATAGCCATGCTTCCCTTCTGTTTTACCTCATTCGGGCGTGCCGTATACTTGATATATACTGTATATTCCTGATTTTTCTGATAGGTTTTATCCAGACTGATCTTCAGAATCTCGTCCTTATATTCATATTTTAAAGGTGATTTTTTTCCGTTGTTATCAAGAGCTACTTCGTGAATCAGCATACCTTTTGCATCAAGTGTCAGTTCGTTGGTCGGATAGAAATACGGAGTGGCTGTCAACCATTCTTCTCCGCCCATCTGTTCTTTCTGATAATCGAAATTGACTTTAAGCTTGGTATGTTTAAGTTCCGTTACTTTGGTGTTTGTGGCTCTGTAAGCCTTTTCCCTTCCTGAAGTTTCGGTCTGTGCTGATACGTTTGCGGAAAAGAAAATTCCGAGTATAGCAATGGACAAAATCGCCTTTTTCATTTGTTACTTTATTATTTTTTAGAATTATTTTTTGTTATTATATCAAAAATATCATTAACCAGGGTTTCGTAGTCACCTGTTTTCAGCTGTTCTTTGGTTTTAGCAAAAGCTTTTTTCAGTTCACTTTCCGGGTTTTCATCATCAATGATCTCTACCGAGGCTACTCCTTTCAGCTGTAAAACTGCATTTTGAAGTGCTGCAAGATCTGCATTGTCTTCTGTATTGATTTTTAAATATTTCATTTTATTGTTTCTTAAAGGTAAAATTATTGGCACCCTGTGAAAAGTCCATGGTTCCTTTCTCAGCATTGAACTTCATTTTGACACCTCCCATTTCAAACTTAAATTCGGTTTCAGAGACCGCTTCCAGCGGAAATGCGCCCTGTCCTGTAGCCTGCCCCATCAGTTTTCCTTCTTCCTGGAATATTTTTATATCCAGCGGAAAGCCTTCTGTCTTGTAAAGTCCTTCATATTTTTTCAGAATTTCAGCCGCTACAGAAACTTCCTTAAAATTAGGCATTTTAAAATCTTTTCCAACAGCTGTCTGGATCATTTTGATCGAAATATCATTATTATCGTAATCTGATTGATTGGTGATGGCGCTCACTGCTACTTTCAGTTCAGGAAAATAATATACTACTGAGCGAAAATGATCAATTCCGCCGTTATGTCCATACCCCAAATATTTTTCAAAAGGCACCTGTGCAATTCCGTAGCCATAGCCATCTATAAAGTTTTTCATCCCGGAAAGACTGGTTTTACTGATGAGTTTTCCGTTTTCCAGGGCAATGATAAACTTCAGCAGTTCTGTAGGGGTAGAAATGATATTTCCTGCGCCCACAGGGATGCTCATGTCCGTTTCCTGCCACGGCTGATAGCTTCCATTGGAATAGATATAGGAAAGTGCCTGATTTTTAGAAGGATCAATTTTTCCACCCACTTCTGTCAGTGTTAACTTCAGAGGATTTGTAATTTTGGCCTTAAGCAGTTGCGCATAAGTTTTTTTATAGACCTTTTCCAGTATAAAGGCCAGGAGAATATAGTTTGAATTGCTGTATTCATATTTGGTTCCAGGAGAAAAGTCGCTTTTATATTTTTTGATGATCGACATCAGGGATTGTTCTGTCTGAGCCGTTGTATTGTAGGTCCAGTACTCCTGTTCATCCGTCAGATTATGAATTCCGGTTCTGTGCTGTAAAAGGTTTTCGATGGTAATTTTATCTGCATTTTCTATTTCCGGATACCATGTAGAAAGCTTGGCATCAAGGGATAGCTTTTTTTCTTCAACAGCCTTCATCACAAGTACTGCCGTGAATGTTTTGGAAATAGAACCTATGCGGTATTGGGTATTGATATTGGCTTTCTGCTGTTTTGAAGCATCGGAGAATCCCGTCGTTTTCAGAAAAGTAGGCTGGCCGTTCTCTGCGATGGCAAAGCTTCCCATTACTTTATGATGAACAGAAAGTGAATCGAGATAATTCATTAATTTCTGTTTGTTTGCACTTTGAGAAAATGCCATACACGAAATACTTGCTGTCGCTACAAAAAACAGTTTTTTCAGAATCATATTATTAATTTTCCAATCAGTAGTAAAATTAAGGATTCTGTTACAGCAAGGGGTGTAGGAATATTAATTGTAATCTTCAGAAGAAATCCCGCTATTTTCCAGCGGGGACAGGATCTGCTGTTCCTTTTTCTACAGAATCATTTTTGATAAGATCTCCAAACTCCTTCTGCAGCAATTCAGCATATTCCTTTTTGTGCCATGAGTTAAGGTATTGCAAGGCAGGTTGTCTATGATTTTCAAAGGCCTGTTTTGCGATCTGGTTTTTCAGTCCGTCGGAATAGGTTCTGTTTCTCAATGCAGTTGTGAGGATAAGTTCTGAAGAATTCGGCATAAAAAGAATCATGCTGTCGAGCTGTTTCAAACCTGGGTCGGAGTTTAGTTCTTCAGGTTTCAGTTTGTAATACTGTGTCCAGTAAACCGGTTCTGCGGGATGATCATCACTAAGAATACATCCATTCTGAATGTGTACGATCCCTTTTCTGGAAAGCATTTTCTGGAAAACCGGAACTGTATATTTATTATCTTTTTCTGACAATGCGATGGCAGCGTAAACCGCCACAACACTATTTTTATTGTCAGTAAGCGACAGCAATTCCTGTTCTGAAGCGGCTTTATATAATTTTTTGAAATTCTTGAAATTAGCAGGTGTGTCTGTGGCACCTTTTCCTCCCTGTTCTGTTTCATAGATGTTTAAAGACGAAATATCTTTAATTATCTTTCTTAAATGCTGAGGAACATTCAAAGTATCGAAGATGGCATCTTTTGTAAAATCAAAATCGTCCATCAACAGGTCTGTAATGACCGGTTTTTTCTCTTCTTTTTTATGACAGCTAAAGAGAGCAATGGTAAGAATAACAGCAAAAATTCCCGAAACTTTCATTATACCGCTACAGGAGCTTTAATTCCCGGATGCGGATCATAGTTTTCAAGGGTGAAATCTTCAAAAGTAAATCCGAAAATATCTTTGATCTCAGGATTCAGTTTCATCACAGGAAGTGGCCTTGGATCTCTGGAAAGCTGCTTATTTACCTGCTCAAAATGATTGTTGTAAATATGCACATCCCCGAAGCTGTGCACATAATCTCCAACTTCCAGGTCACATACCTGCGCCACCATCATCAGTAATAATGCATAACTCGCAATATTGAAAGGAACTCCAAGAAATACATCAGCACTTCTCTGGTACAGTTGTAGCGACAGTTTTCCATCTGCTACATAAAACTGGAATAAAGCGTGACAAGGTGCCAGCGCCATATTGGGAATCTCGGCAGCGTTCCATGCAGAAACGATCAGCCTTCTGGAATCCGGATTTTTCTTGATCTGATCGATTACTTCTGTGATCTGATCTACAATTTTTCCGTCAGCTCCCTGCCAGCTTCTCCACTGCGCGCCGTAAACAGGACCTAAGTCACCATTTTCATCTGCCCATTCATCCCAGATGCTTACTCCGTTGTCATTGAGATATTTAACATTGGTATCCCCTTTCAAAAACCAAAGCAGCTCATAGATAATGGATTTCAGGTGTACTTTTTTAGTCGTTACCATAGGAAAACCTTTTGACAGATCATATCTTAGCTGGTACCCGAAAACACTTCTCGTTCCGGTACCTGTTCTGTCGGTTTTATCTGTTCCATTGTCTAAAATATGCTGTAAAAGGTCTAGGTAGTTCTGCATTTTTGAAAGCGGGTTTTTATGGTTCAAATTTAGAAAAAACTAACCGATTTTGAGTTATCATAGATCATAAAAAAACAGCTGTGAAATTATTTTCACAACTGTTTACTATTATTTTTTACTTGTTGAATCCCGAAGGATCCGGCAATAATCAGGGATTAATTTTTAATAATCTTCTGAGTAATTTTCTCTTTTCCGTTATCCAATGAAAGGATATATACTCCCTGAAGCAATGCTTCAACGTTGATAGACTGGGATTTTGTTTCGCCAGACTGAACTACGCTTCCACGGGCATCAACAAGCTGATATCTGAAATCAGAACCGGATTGAGATTTAATCTTAATGATATCTTTTACCGGATTCGGATAAACACTGATTGTATTATTATCGCCTGACGTTTCAGCAATCAATGAAGAGACAGCTCCTGCAGAGTTTATTTTTAATGTATAATCTTCAACCTGTCCATAGTTAAATGTTCCACATGATGAAGAAGGCACTGCATTGTATCTCATGATCACTCTCAATCTTGTATTTCCAGTAAGAGCAGTACTTGGAATGGTGATACTTCCGGACACAGGAGATGTTGTGCTTGCTGTTTTAGACCATGCTAATTCACCGCTATCTGTAAAGTCTCCATCGCCGTTATAATCAATATAAACTGCGTATCCTTCACTATATTTTATAGAAGTCCATGATGGTGTGATGGAAACGGTATAAGAAGTTCCTTTCGTAACATTTCCAGTAACAGAAGTGAAGTTCTCATATCCTGCCGTACCTGTTGATGTTTGATTAATATCCGCAAATTTCACATTGCTGATACGTTCATCGGCCGTGGAGTTGCCAGAAGATGAGCAATAGGTGACAGTACCTCCGCCAGATTGTGTGGTTACGCTCACTGCATTACTTGCTGCTGAAATATTTCCTGCTGCGTCTTTTGCTTTCACGGTGAAGCTGTAGGCAGTAGCCGGTGTTAATCCTGTTACGGAATACGTTGCGGAAGCCGTAGATCCCAGAAGACTTGTTCCTCTGTAAACATCGTATCCTGTTACTGCCACGTTATCAGTAGATCCGCTCCATGAAAGTGTTGTGGAGGTTTGTGTAGTGCCTGAAGCAGTCAATTGAGGTGCAGTAGGAGCCTGAGTATCTGTTGTGGTTCCACCGGAATAAGCTGTTCCTAATCCTACCGCATAAAATGCATTCTGAGTTGCTTGATGTTCCGCAGAATCTGCGCCGAAAAGATCTTTTGCAGATTGAATTCCGTAAGTTAAAGCATTGTTATAATTAGAATTCGCTGTAAGATAAGAGGTTTCTAATCTGTAGACAATTTTTGCTGCTTTTTCAAATCCGATTCCTGCCACAGTGAAGCTGTTTCCAATATCATTGGTTCCGGAACCTCCCTGTACCAGAAGATAGAACCAATAATTCAGCACACCGCTATTGTAGTGAACCCCACAGTTATCATTGGTGTCAGGATTGGGAATACAGGAATTGCTGGCATCTTTCCAATACGTTCCTTTGTAAGTATCCGGCTGTTTAGACAATCCTGAATTGGGATTGCTCATAGATCTTAAATAATTAGGGGCTACTTTGGTAATATCCTCCCCGATTAAAAAGTTCTGTTTTTCAGGTGCATAAGCATTTTCAATCACAGTTCCCCAGATATCGGAAAGTCCTTCATTCAACGCTCCTGATTCTCTTTGATACACCAGATTAGCCGTTTCCTGACATACAGCATGTCCTAATTCGTGAGCGGTTACGTCAAATGCCCCAAGAGGTTTAAATGTACTAGCTCCATCGCCGTACACCATTGCACTTCCGGTCCAGGCTGCATTTTCCCATGAGCTTCTTACATGAACATAACTGTCAAGTACAGCTCCCTGATTGTCATAACTATTTCTATTGAATGTATCTTTGAAATAATCGTATGTTTTTTCTACTCCCCAATGAACATCCAGTGCTACATCATTCCCTGTGGAAGAATGTTCTGCCGTTGTCCAGTTGTTGTCCGTATCCGTAATATTATTTTTTGTAAGACTGGTATAGTTTGCATTATTGTTATTGTAGGTATTGACTCCTCCTCCTCTTGTGTTGTCTTTTAATGCATATTTCCCGCTCACAAGAGTGGTTTCAATTGATTTTGTTCCACTGTATTTTGTCTGGGCGGTTCCGGCAACAAAAATTGATGCAAAATCCTTTTTTGATTGATTTTCAGGTCCTGCAGGGGAAATACCATTCATTCCCTTGCCGTGAGAATGCTCTCCGGTATGCTTCATGATCTGGTCATTGAGCAGTACGGCTCCTGATTTGGCATCCACATATACGTTAGATCTCAGAAAAGGTTCGGCGGAGAAGATATCAAACTTATAGGACAGTAAAAGTCTGTATTTACCATTGGCAGCTTCAACCGGTAATAATACAAGCTCTCCTTTAGGCTGATAATTAATCTCTCTGCCGTATTCCGTGTTGGTCATTAAAGCTTTCGCGCCGATATATTTCACGGCAGTTTTAAGTGCGATAGATTCTGAAACATCAGGCTGGGTATTCAGATCGTTGGTATCATAGAATTCTCCATTCATGCTGACCAGATTACCTTTTACGTAGTGCAGCATATAATTGGCAAATTCAACCTTAATCCCATCATGATAAAGCTGGTATTTTTCATCAGAAAAATCGCTGAAGAGTTTTGCCGAATTAATTTTAACCATTTTAGATCCTGCGGGAAGATTTAAGATCTCGGAGAAGAATTTTCCGTTGTCGGATAATGTAAGATCCCTTGCATTAGTTCCTGGTTTGAATGTGATCATTGATGAATTGCCCTCATCAATTCTTTGCTCAACATATCTTTGAGCCTGCAGGCTAATTCCGCTTACTAAAAGCGGAACAAAAACCATAAGTGTCAATTTGTTTTTCATAAACAATATTATTTTGGTGTGTTATCAACCCAAATATAATAATTGAACAAATACAATCAACAAAAAAAATAAAATATAATTACGAAATTCACATTTTTAACCAAAATTATTTGAAAAATAATTAATCAAAATTTATAATTAATATAAAAAAAATTAACTAAAAGATTTCAAATTAAGAAAAAATGATCCATCAAAATTCTGAGATTAATTTAAATTTTTAACAATAAAAATTTATTAATATTTAAGCTTAAATTTCCTTTATTTCTTTAAATCTGACCATCAATTTATCCTATTGACTCAAAAATTCTCTTAATTTTTTAACGATAATTGATCACAAAAGGAGTAAAAATTAATATTTCATGATTTGATTGGAAAATTTTCACTTAGATTTCTTGTTTTCACCCTTATAATCTACCAGATATCTACAATCTTTTGGTGAATATTATTTATAACGAATCCTTCTGTAGATTTTTTACCTAACATTGCTTTCACCAGTGGGGATTCTGCAGATACCGTCATAATCTTTTGTGTGTCTGAAATAATTTCACCTACAGATACCGTAATATAAAACAAACCCTTATCTGTTTTGACCAAAGCTCCGGTCTGTACCTTATCGGAAGGCTCGGTTGAAATTTTTTGGATAACCGCCAGCTGATTCAAAGATTCATTAAGCTGGCGCTGGAGATTATTAATTTCCTGTTGAAGCATTTCGCGGCCGGTTTCGTACTTATCACCCATTGAACTTTTGGTATCGTTGCTCGAAGCACGGGTTTCAGCAATCAAATCTTCAAAGTTTTGGATCTTGGTGGTAATTTTGGTTTTTATGATATTTAATAATTCCTGTTTGTTCATGTCATGAATGTTTTCGTGTGGACATCTCTTAATTAATCTTCCAAGAGGAGGATGGCGTAAAAAAAATACATTTTGGCTAAAGCCTTCTGCAAATATGCATAAAATAAGCGGGCTAAAGCCCGCCCCTATTGAATATAATATTCCTGATAAGCTATTTATTTTTCAAAAACTGCGTAATCCGAAACTTTGAAAACGAAATCTTTTCCACTGTCAAAATCTCTTTTTGTTCTGTCGAAAATATTGCGAAAAGTTCCCGACAGGTTTTGGTCTTTGATGGTAAAGTTTACAGGTTCCTTTGACATATTCAGTACAACCAGAACCTCATCTTTTCCATTTTTTCTTACGTAAGCCAGAATTTTGTCGTTGGCTGTTGTATTCAACAGATAAGTCGACACACTTGCATCTCCTCCTCTTAATGCAGGGTTAGAAGCTTTTAGGTCCAGTAATATTCTATAGAATTCGGCCATCTGGTAATTAGTGGTCCATTTGATGGCATCTTTTTCAAAGAATTCAAGCCTTTTCATATTGGGAAGTTCCTGCCCTGAATACAATAGAGGAATGCCGTTCCATGTAGCTGAAAAAATTGCCATCGGTTTGGTAATTACTCCATATTTTTCGTATTCTGTTCCGTTCCAGGAATTTTCGTCGTGATTGGACGTAAACCATGCTCTCATAGAAACATCTCCGATATTGGAATACTGCTGCAACAGGTCTTTAAGTTCCTGAAGCGGTTCATTTTTCTTGAAATAGTCTGCAGATTTATGCATCCATTTCCATGAATAACTGGCGTCAAATACTTTTCCGTATTCAGGACTTTCCAGTTCATCAAATTCACCTAGCCAGAAAAGAGGTTTTATTTTTTCCACTTCCGGACGCGCCTGCTGCCAGAAATCCACTTCTACCCATGAAGCAAGATCACATCTGAAACCATCAATGCCAGTTTCTTTTACCCAGAATTTCATGGCATCAATCATGGCAAGTCTCATTTCCTTGTTTTTATAATCCAGTTCAATGATATCGTCCATTCCGGAAGCGATATGGAATTTTCCGTCGGCATCTTTCAGATAGAATTCAGGATGCGTTTTTGTCCAGATATGATCCCAGCCTGTGTGGTTGGCTACCCAGTCTATGATGACTTTGAATCCCAGTCTGTGGGCTTCATTCACCATATGCATGAAATCATTCATGGTCCCGAACTCCGGGTTAATGGAAGTGTAATCAGAAGCAGCGTAAGGACTTCCGAGGCTTCCTTTTTTGTTCTGCTGAGCGATCGGAGTTATCGGCATAAACCAAAGTGTTTTGACCCCCATTTTTTTCAGGCGTGGCATTTCTTTTTCAAATGCCCTGAACGTTCCTTCGGGTGTATATTGTCTGACATTTACTTCATATATATTGGTGGTGTGCTTCCATTCTTTCGGAGAATCCATAGTGTGTGTTGTATTTTGAGTGGTACAGGAAACAATTCCCAGACCAATTATTGCTAGCAGAATTAATTCCTTCATTCATCTATTTTTAACAAAAGTAAGGAAAAATGAAGTGTGTGAAGGTGAATTGTGAGTTGTGAAGCGTGAATTTTGCTTCGCAAGTGAATGGTCAATGGTCAATAATAAATATAGTGTTATAAAATTCACTATTGACTTGCGAAGCAAAATTCACTTTTCACAAAAAAAAGCCCCGGACAAAAATCCAGGGCCATATATTGTATTCAGATGTTATTTTTCATCCTCGTTATCTTCTTCATCTTCGAAAACATCATCATTGTAGTTTTCTTCTTCCTCGTCATCGAAGTTGTCGTCATCTTCATCTTCAAAACTGCTGTTTCCACCAAAGTCATCCTCAAAGTTGAAATCATCATCCATCAAAGGCATTGCTGATCTCTTTTTGGATCCTCCTGAACCGCTTTTGCTTGGTGCTTTTAACGGAACATTTCCGAATCTGTATACTGTGATTGGGTAAATAACCCCTTTTGTCTCGTCGATTACTTCTACAAGCTCGCAGAAGAATTCCCAAAGGTCAAGAAGCCCGTACTGAAACTGAGCTTTGTCGCCCACACTTTCAAAAGCTTCATCAATGTACACATCTGACATAATTTCGCCATCACCATCGTCACTCATATCTTCCAGGGGAACACTTTTAACAATTGTTCCGTCATCTTCCAACATATTAAAAGTGGAAAGTTCGTCTCCCTGCAGACTGAACGCACTTTTAATTCCCAAATGTAAGTTCCATAGTGATTGTTTTCCTTTTACTTCAATATCACGGAAAATATCCTCTTTCGCATCTAATATTACGCGGATCTTGTAAACCATATCAGTTTCTTAAATTACTTTTTTGCCTTAATTATTATGATAAATCTCTGTTGCAAATATATAATAAATGACATGTGACAAAAAAATATTTCAGGATTTTTTAAAATATTTTTTTTTCTTACATTCTACCAGAATTATTTGCTTTTTTCAAGCATAAAACTGAATTTGGTTCCTTCAAGATAAACACTTTCTACGGTTATATTTTCGTTATGGGCTTCCAGGATATGCTTTACAATAGCGAGTCCAAGTCCTGAACCCCCTTCCCTTCTGCTTCTGCTGGTTTCCACGCGGTAGAATCTTTCGAAGATTCTTGGAAGAATTTCGGCTTTAATTCCCATTCCGTTGTCGATGACTTCAATCAGCACTTTATTTTTAAGAACACTGGTTTTGACCACCACTCTTGCTTCCTGCCTGTTGGCATAATGGATAGCATTGGAAATTAAATTAATAAAAACCTGTGAAATCTTCTGTTTGTCGGCATCTACAAAGATTTGCGGATGAAGGGTCTGAATCTGCAGCGTTGTATTATGTTTTTCCGCTTCAAACTCGAGAAGTTCAAAAATTTCTTTGATTAAAAGATTGACATCAAATTTTGAGTTGGTGATACTGATCTCGCCGGCTTCCAGACGGTTGATCATATCCAGATCGGTCACAATAGCGATCAGCCTTTCTACTGATTTATCGATTCTTTCCAGATATTTATCACGAATGGTTAGATTGTCCACACCGCCGTCTCTAAGGGTTTCTACGTATCCCTGAATAGAAAACAAAGGGGTTTTAAGTTCATGCGAAACGTTTCCGATGTATTCTTTACGGTAGCTTTCCATTTCTTTCATCATATCGATCTCCGTTACCTGCTGCTGGTTAAGATCGGAAAATCTTTCACCCAGTTCTTTAATGGTAATGTTTTCGTTATTGTCATGCACAATTTCCTGCGGAAGCATCTGTGAAAGTCCACGAACCTGCTTTTTTCCGTAGTAGTTGAAAAGAAGTTCAAGAACAACGTAATTGATGATGAAAATAAGGATCAGACAGATAAAAAGGCCGATTTTAAAGAAAGGCGTCCGGTAATAGATATCCTTCAGCGAATCAAAGATGATCACTAAAAGAAACATCACCAGTGTCAGAAGACACGAGGCGACGAGTGTAAGTCTGTAAAATTTCAATTTTACAAGTTTTTATAGGTTATGTAAAGGTAGGAATTTAAGTTATTAAACGATAAGCTTATAACCGATTCCCTTTAATGTCTGGATGGTATTGATTCCCAGTTTTTCTCTTAATCTTCTGATGTGAACGTCGATTGTTCTTTCTCCCACGATCACGTCATTTCCCCATACTTTTTCAAGAATTTCTTCTCTTTTAAATACTTTTTCAGTGTTTGAAGCCAGAAGATACAACAAGTCGAATTCTTTTTTAGGAAGAAGGAACTGCTGTCCGCTTTTGGAAACTCTGAAATTGTCTTTGTCGATAATCAGATCACCGATTTCGATCAGTTTCGCATTATCAGACACCTGAGAAGTCAACTGTAGTAAAGCGTTTACTTTAGAGATCAGAATTTTCGGTTTGATCAGTTTTACAATATAATCATTGGCTCCGGCCTGAAATCCTGCAAGCTGTGAGAACTCTTCGCTTCTTGCCGAAAGGAAAACGATCAGTGTTTTCTGCAGTTCTTTTACTTTGCGAAGTTCCTGACATGTCTCGATACCGTCTTTTTCGGGCATCATAACATCTAATAGGATAAGGTCCGGGATGATCTCCTTGGCTTTATCTATACCTTCGTTACCGTTTGTGGCTGTATAGATATCGTAACCTTCTTTTTCCAGGTTGTAAGACAGAATCTCTAAAATATCCAGTTCGTCGTCTATTAAGAGTATTTTCTTTTGGTTCATTTTAAATTTTTACAGAGTCAAAGTTAATAAATTTTAAAGCACAGATGAACAAATCTATTATCGTTCACATAAAGTTAACAATAACTCCCTTTTATTAATGTTTAGTTAAAAAAAAATTAAAACACCCTAAACCATTTACCCCATTAATCTTTTATTCCTTTGCACCGAAAGAATCTAGTAAATAAAGTAAGTAAAATAATGAAAATTAATAAACTTAGCATTGCAGTCGTATTTTTATCCGGATCAATGTTTTACGCTCAGGAAACGAAGCAGGACACGATTATAAAGGAGAAAAAAATTGATGGCGTAGTAATCCAGGGAAGCAGTAACAAGAAAACTGAAACTGCGGTATTAGGAGAACAAAAAAAAGCGGTCATTCAAAAACAGGCTGTAAGTGCTGAAGAGATATCCAGAAAAGGAATCTCTAACGTAGAACAGGGACTTACGAAAGTAACGGGAATCACTACGGTAGAAGGAAGAGGACTTTTCGTAAGAGGTCTTGAAGAACGATACAATTATTTATTGATCAACGGTCTTGGATCTCCTTCCAACAACCCATTCCAGAAGATCATTGCGCTGAAGCAGTTCCCAACGGATGTGGTAGGAAAACTAAATATCTACAAAACCTTCAACTCCAACCTTTACGGAGATTTTGCAGGAGCTACTTTTGATATCGAAACGCTTACGATTGATAAGCCTTTTACAAAAGTGGAGTTCAGTGTGGGTGTGAATACTTTGAGTACATTCAGAAACAATTTCAAAATAGCTGAAGGGGCAGACGGAATGAATGGATATTTAGGATTAAACTCTAAAGACAGAAGACTTCCGGATGAGATCAGAAACTCAAGACCAAGCAACTATAGATTTACAGCAAGCGAATCGACAAATTCATTCAAAGACTCCTGGAATGTAGACAATGTAAAATCAATGCCTAATACAAGTATTGGATTTACTACTGCACAGAAAGTGAAAATGGGATCAGGGAACCTAGGTGTTTTATTCTCTTTAAACCAAGGGAGTAAGTTTGAATATAAGAATGGAGACAACAATCAGTTCAGATCGCTTGGTAAAGAGTCATTCATTGATAATATGAATTTTCTTAACCGTAAACAATATACTTATGAAACAGAATCTTCCGTTTTATTAGGGTTAGGTTATAAGAATAAGGGAACAAATGTTAACTTAAATGCTATTTATTTACAGAATACAAATAATATCATAGAAGATAACTTCGGATATAAAGATGGCCAGGTTCGTAACAAAGACAGCGGATTTTTCAGAACCAATCAGTTAGATGTTTCAAGATTTTTAGACTTGCAGCTAACAGCTTCTCAGAAAATTGCGGACAGACATCAGGTAAAGGCCGGAGCGAGTTATGTAATGAATAATTATCAGCAGCCTGACAGAAAGATTATAGAAGCTAACCGTATTGATCCTGTAACGAATCAAATGCTTCCTGACGGATATGTCCAGATGCGTTATGGAGGAAATAACCTTATTCGTCAGTACCTGGATGTAGATTCAAGATTCTACGGTTCAGCGTTCGCAGAATATCAGTTATCACTGGGTGAAAAAGGAGATAAAAAAGACTATCCTATTCAGATTGCTGTGGGTTACAACGGTTTCTCTGATTTCAGAAAAACTTCTTACCGATTTATCTTCGGGCGTACTTCAGGATCGTCAAACCAAGCTCATGTAGTTAATATTGACAGTCCGCAGGATGTCTTTAATGCATCGATAAATGATGGAAGCTTATTTTATCAGGAGGGTTCTGATACTTCTCAGTTCTATTCCAGTTTTTATCAGATCATTAATGGAGGTTATGCTAATATCAACCTTAAGCCCAACGATTCTTGGGATATCTTATTGGGAGCGAGGTATGAAAATGATATGACTTTGATCCGTTATTCAAAACAAAGTGACGATAACAAGCAAAATTTAGAAAAAAATAAAGATTTCTTCCTGCCTTCATTATCCATTAAAAAAGCAATTAATAGTAAAAATAATTTAAGATTCTCTTTCAGCAAAACGGTTACACGTCCTATCCTGATCGAGACTATGCCAATTACTTATATTAACCCGGATAACGTAAACATTGTAGGTAACCCTGAAATTAAAAACAGTGAAAACTACAATTTCGATTTGAAATGGGAATATTTCCCTACCAACAAGGAAATGTTTGCTGTTAACCTATTCGCTAAAAGAATCGACAACGCCATTGAACGCTCATTAGTAGCTTCAGGAAATGCGACAGGTTCTACGATCACATTCTTCAATGCTAAGAAAGCTGATTTATTTGGGGTAGAATTGGAAGGGATTTTCAGTTTAAGCAGAATATCAGAATCTCTTCATAATTTCACTTTGGGAGCTAATGCAACCATCATGTACTCTGATGTTGAAAGAAGTGCAGATCAACTGAAAATGGAAGAGCCTGAGTGGTTCAAAACAACTGGGGAAACATTACGTAAAAGAGGTCTTCAGGGAGCTGCTCCTTATACCATCAATGCTGATTTAAAGTATGAGCTTAAAAACCGTAACAACTTAGCCCATACTTTCTCTCTTGTGTATAACGTATCAGGAAGCAAAATATATGCAACAGGAGGTGCAGGTACAGATAACTACTACGAAAAGCCATTTAGCCAGATCGATTTTGTATACCAGGGGCAACTATCCAAAAACTGGAATGTAAAACTGGGAGTGCAGAATATCTTAGACAGCAAATATAAAATCTTATTGGGTGACAAAAATTATCTCCCGCTTAATATAGAGGAAGGAAATAATACATTGGTCAACTATTACAGAGGTATCACATTCAACTTCACTGTTGGCTACACATTCTAAAATAAATTAATAAAAAATAAAAATAAAGTATAAAAATGAAAAGAAGAGTTTTATCATTATTATCGTTAACAGCCGTGTTAACATTAGCCTTAAATTCATGTACTATCGAGGTAAATGATGGCTTAGGAGACGGTACTACAGTTACTACTCCTGGAACTACTGAAAGTGTATTAAGCGGAAGCGGAACATTATCAGGAACTATTTCAAAAGATATCCTTATCAAAAAAGGAAGTTATACATTAGACGGAATCGTAAAAATTACAAATAACGCTACCATCACTATTGAAGCAGGAGCTACTTTCAATGTAGTAACTTCTAAAACAAGTGGTTTAGTGATTCTTCAGGACGGGAAGATCAACGCTGTAGGTACAGCTGCTGAGCCAATTGTATTCACAACTTCTACTAAAACTCCTGGAGACTGGGGTGGAATTACCATCTACGGAAGCGCTCCTATCAAAGCTGTGAACGGAAATGCACAGGCTCTTTCTGAAGACGGAAATAACGTGTACTACGGAGGAACTGATGCCAATTCAAACTCAGGAACCATGAAGTTTGTAAGAGTGGAATATGCAGGTAAAAAGATTGGTGACGGTACTTCTGAAACCAACTCTATGACATTCTACGCTGTAGGAGCAGGAACTACTTTAGAGAACCTTGTAACCTACAAAGGAACTGACGACGGATACGAATTCTTCGGTGGAACTGTAAGTGCTAAAAATATTGTTTCTTACGGTAACTTCGATGACTCTTTCGACTGGCAGGATGCATGGAGCGGACAGAACAATACCAACTGGTATGCTTTCCAGACAGGAACAGGTAACTTCGGAATGGAAATCGAAGCTTCCGGTAATGCTGATAACGTAGCACCAAAAGTATCCAACATTACTTTAATCAGAGACACGAATACTAACCCGGAATCTGCAAACTCTCCTGAAATTTCTGCTATCCAGTTCAAAAAACACGGAACAGGAATTTTCTCAAACGTTTATATCAGCGGTTATAAAAATATCGGAACTCAAAAAGGGTATGCTGTACTGATTCAAGATGCAGCTACAGAAACAAGCCAGGTAAATACAGGGAAAGTAGTTGTAGCACCTCTTACTTACTTAGCCTCTGACAACGCAGGAGTTTGGGGATATGCATTCACTCCAAATGGTGCTAAAACGTTCACCAATGCTGCTACCGTTACCAAAGTATCTCTAACTCCTGGAGCATGGACTACAGTAGACGGAGTAAATCTTTTAGCGGGATTACAATAAGTAACTAGTTTCTTCATATCAAATTTTAAAAGCCATCAGGAATTTTTTCTGATGGCTTTTGATTAATTAGCTTCTCCAATCGACATCTTTATATAGGTCTTTTATCTCTTCTGATGTTTCGCACGTGATTCTTAATTCTCATCTGCAAAAAAAATAATCATTCTTACAAGACATCGAAAAAGCCATCAGAAAATCCAATGGCTTTATTCACAAAAAACAAGTATATTAAAAAATATATATTTCAATTAAGGTCTCCAGAAAAGATTCCCTTCGTTCATGAAGGCTTCAGTTTTGGATATTCTGGAAACTGCTTCTGCAGAACATGAAGCATCGGCCAGCACAATAGAGGCTTCGTCCCCCGGCTTTGGCCATTGCTGCTTTCCTTTGTCATCCAGCGGAAGAATACTTTGAGTGGCAAACTGAAGCGTTCTGGACAGTTCAAATTCAGTTGCATATCCGTAAAGCTCGGCAATCAGATTCGCTTTCTGAAGCATATTTCCTGAACCGAAGGTACTCCAGTAATCCTGGACATTATCATTTCCAATCAGAACATTCACTCCATACTTTTTCAGGACAGGAATAGGCATTACCGTTCCTCTGAAGGGGATAGAAGAGGCAATTCCCACTTTTCCTTCTGCCAGTCTTTCTGCGATCTTTTCCGTTTCTTTTGGAGAAAGATGTCCCAAAGCAAAAGCATGACTTACAAATGTTTTTCCCTGCAACTGCGGATTCTCAATCGTTTTATCAATCAGATAATTGATTGTTTTCATCCCAGATTCTCCTGCTTCATGAAGATGAATATCTATTCCTTTTTGATGGTCTAAAGCCAGCTGTATCGTAAAATCAAGCACCTTTTCAATATGACCGTCGATACTTAATGGATCAAGACCTCCGATAAAACCTACACTTTTCAGTTGGGCTGCTTCTTTCAGCAAAGGAGCCGTATCTGTATAATACAAGCCATGCTGCGGAAAAGCCACAAGTTCACCTTTGAAAGAATCTTTTTTATGTTCCAAAGATTTTTCCAGATTCTCCAAAGATTTTAAACCTGAGGTAGGATCAATATTAAAGTGTGTTCTCGCAAAATGAGTTCCGTAATGCTGTAACAAACTGATCAGCTGCTCTGCCCTTTCCACGGAGGTTTTTAAAAGTTCAGGGATGATTTCCTGCTCATAAGCGATCATGTCCTTTACTGTTCTCCGTTTGGGCGAAAGTGCCTGCCACGGAAGTCCATATAATGTCTTATCCAGATGGATGTGCATATCCTTAAAGGCAGGAAGCATCAGAAAACCTTTGGCATCCAACGCATCAGAAGCTGGATTATTCGGCTTTACAGCTTTGATCTTTCCACCTTCTATGTCAATACTGAAAAGATCAGTTTTTGTCCTGATCACTTCTCCTTCATCATATTCAAATCCCATTTCCAGACGGACATTTTTGAGCGAATATGTTCCTTTTGCAACCAATTGATACGGAAACTGCATAACTTATCTTTTAACAGGACAAAGTTACGCCGGCTTTGTCTCAGAGCCGGTGTATCAATTATGCTTTGTTTTGTATGGATTATTATTTAAACTGGGAAGGTGTCATCCCCGTCTGTGCTTTGAAAAATTTGGAAAAACTCGCATGATCATAGAACCCAAGATCATAAACAATATCCTTTACAGACATTTCGGAGACTTTTAAAAGTCGTTTTGCCTCCAGCAGAATCCTGTCCTGAACAAGAGAAGAAGCCGAAGCATTCAGATTTTTTTTACAGACAATATTTAAATAATTCGCAGAAATATTAAGCTTCTCCGCATAGAAAGACACCGATCTTTCTGTTCTGAAATGCTCATCGATAAGCTGTAAAAATTTAGAAATAATAGGATTGGAATGATACATTTCAAAATCTTTGAAAGTGCCCTCCACTGATTTACTGACCAGCAACCCAATCAGCTCACTCCGCTTCTGGATGACTTCCCAAAATACATGCTCCTCACCCACCTCTTTCTGAATGGCCTGAAATTCATACAGGAAAGTCCCAAAAGTTTCTTTGGAAAGATTAATAACGGGATGACTCTGATAATACGAAGCTGAAAACCTCAGCGAAGGCAGAAAACTTTCAAACCAGTCTCTGCTGATCATCAACTGATAACCTACCGTTTCCTTTTCAATCACCCATTGATGAACCTGATCCGGAAAAACAAGATGAATCTGGCTGTTTCCCACTTCATATTCCGTGAAATCAATGGTGTGACTGCCTTTTCCGTGTTCAAAAAGGTTGATGATAAAAAAATCATGTTTATGGGGTTCATCAATGGAACGTTCGCCATGCAATTCATTAAACAGCAGATGACAGCCCTGAAGCTGGTTTTCGCTGAACTCCTGAATGCCTAAGATTGGAAAATGATCTGTATGATGACCCACTTGATCTGATTTTCTCTTAAAATTAGTAAAATTTATGCGAGAAATCTGAACGGATGGAGATATTTTCATTTTTAAACAAGATTGATTGCTTTTAACAATAAAACGCACTGATCATAGGAGTAATTTTGAAACATTAAGATGAATAAAGGAGATAAGGTTAGTTAAGAAAAAATCAAATGATTTTTTAAGTGATTCTACTTCACAGCGGAGCTCAAACTTAATATTCTTAAAAACTGAATGAATCTTAATGGTTCAATATTTTCAGAAAAAGATCTGATCAATCTGCACAAAATTATTTCTTAGCCACAAAAGTTTTTAAACACTTAAGTTATTTTAAGTTGAAAATATTGGGAAAAGAAGATCACTTAAGTTCTTTGAAAATCTTTGATTTTCAAAAGTAGGAGTACAACTTTCATCCTCTTGTTTTTAATAAACCACATTTCCCTGATGAACTAGTGATTCCACATTTGAAATTCTTGATACCGCTTCTGCCGAGCAGCTTGCATTCATCAGCACAAAATCTGCCTGATCTCCGGCTTTTGGCCATTGTTGGTTTCCTTTGTCATCCAATGGAAGAACATTCGCCGTTGCCAGTTTCAGACTTCTGGATAATAAAAACTCTGTGGAATATCCATACAATTGCGCCATCTGATTTGCTTTCTGAAGCACACTTCCTGTCCCGAAAGTATTCCAGTGATCTACAATGCTGTCATTCCCGGTCAAAACCGTTACATTATGCTTATACAGCACAGGAATCGGCATGATGAGGTTTCCAAACGGGATGGTAGAAACAATTCCGATCTGAGCTTCCGATAGCTTTTCAGCCATTTCTTCCTGTTTCGTTTTGTCTAATTTGGCTAAAATAAAACAATGACTCAGGTATGTTTTTCCTTTCAGTGAAGGATTTTCATTGACTTTTTTGATGAGATATTCCACGGTATTCAACCCTGATTCGCCGGTTTCATGAAGGTGAATATCAATTCCTTTTTTGTGATCTAAAGCCAGCTGAACCGAAAAATCAGCTGTTTTTTCAATATTTCCGTCAATGTTAAACGGGTCTACTCCACCGATAAAATCAATGTCCATCTGAGCTGCCTCTTTCAGATAAGGCACCGAATCTGTATAAAAAACGCCATGTTGTGGAAAAGCAACCAGTTCGGCTCCGAAACCTTTCTTTTTATTTTCTAAAGCCTTCTGAAGGTTTTTTAATGAGTCCAGTTTTGAGGTGGGTTCAATATTGACATGACTTCTCGCAAAAGATGTTCCTTTTGACTGCAACAGTTCAATCATTTTTTCTGCTTTGAATGTTGAGTTTTTCAGCATTTCGGGAAGCATTTTCTGCTCAAGCGTAATCATTCCTTTTACACCACCCGTTCTTTTTCTGACCGCCTGCCATTTATCGCCGTAAAACGTTTTATCCAAATGAATATGCATATCTTTAAATGCAGGAAGCATAAGCATTCCTTTGGCATCAGTGGCTTTTGCATTCGGTTGATTTGGGGCTATACTTTTGATTTTCCCGTTTTCAATTTCAATACAAAACAGATCGGTTTTGGTAGCAATAACTTCTCCTTCTTCATACTCAAAACCGGTTTCCAGACGGACATTCTTAAGGCTTAATTTTCCTTTTGCCGAAACAGTATGTTCTCCAAAAAAAGGAGATGCTACCATGATATTGGGCATTAAGCTAAGTCCGGCTGCGGCCAGCGCTGAATTTCTTATAAAATCTTTACGGGATATCGTATTGTCAGAGGTCTTCATTTCCAATCTATTTATTACAAAAATAGAAAGAACGGGCAGGATGAAGGTGTATGGTTTATTACAATATCTGTATGATTTATTGGATGACTTAATTTGTTTTGTGCTGAAAATGTTAAACCATTAAGATTCATTCAGTTTTTAAGAATATTAAGTTTGAGCTTCGTTTTAAGTAGAATCAGTAAAAAAAGTCATTTGATTTTTTCTTAACTTTTCTTACCTCCTTCATTCATCTTCATGTTTCAAAAACTATTCAAATATCAATCTTATAATAAAAAAAGAACCGGATTTTAAAACCCGGTTCCATTATAATTGATCTGTTTAAATCTTAAGAATATTCAAATTTTCTTACTGCTTCAAGCGTCCTATCGATTTCTCTATCCTTGATGGCATCACTTATGAAATAGGTTTCATATCCACTTGGCGGAAGATATACTCCATTCTGAAGCATCTGGTGAAAGAAATTATTGAACAGCGAATGGTTGGAAGCCGCTGCTTCATCAAAATTGGAAACGCTGTTGATATGAAAAAATACAGACATCATTGATCCCTTTCTGTTGATTTTGTGGGCAATTCCTTTTTCATTCAGAATTTTTCCTATTCCAAAATCCAGTGTTTCTGCGGTTTTATTGATTCTGTTAAAAAATTCCGGATCATTTTTGATGAGCTGTAATGTTTTTAATCCTGCTCTCATAGCCAATGGATTTCCACTTAAGGTTCCGGCCTGATAAACCCCTCCTTTAGGCGCCAGATGATCCATGATTTCGTTTCTTCCTGCAAATGCTCCTACCGGAAGTCCTCCACCGATCACTTTTCCGTAAGTAACAAGGTCAGCTTTCACGTTATATAATTCCTGTGCCCCTCCGAAAGCCAGTCTGAAACCGGTCATCACCTCATCAAAAATCAATAAAGCTCCGTTTTCATCGCAGATTTTTCTTAAGTTTTGAAGGAAATTGTTTTCAGGAAGTACACAGCCCATATTTCCAGCAACCGGCTCAATGATCACGGCTGCTATTTGTCCCTGATTGTGACGAAACAGATCTTCTACCTGCTCGAAATCGTTATAACGGGCTAAAAGAGTGTCTTTGGCTGTTCCTTCTGTTACTCCAGGAGAATTCGGGTTTCCGAAAGTTGCTGCACCGCTTCCTGCCTTGATCAGGAATGAATCTGAGTGACCATGATAACAGCCTTCAAATTTAACGATCTTATCTCTTTTTGTAAAACCTCTGGCCAGTCTTACAGCACTCATACATGCTTCTGTACCTGAAGAAACCATTCTGATCTGGTCAATATTCGGGACATTTTCTACGATGAATTTTGCAATTTCTGTTTCCAGTTCTGTAGGTGCTCCGAAAGAAAAGCCTTTTTCAGCCTGTAATTTCAGCTCTTCCAGTACTTCGGGATGGGTGTGGCCTAAAATAGCCGGTCCCCATGAATTGATATAGTCGATATAGGTATTGTCATCTGCATCGGTAAGATAGGCTCCTTTTGCCGATTTCATGAATACAGGAACTCCTCCTACTGATTTGAATGCTCGAACCGGAGAATTAACTCCTCCTGGAATGTATTTGTAGGCTTCATCAAATAAAGCCGAACTTCTTTGGTATTTCATATTTTAGTTGAACGTTGAGCGTTTATGGTTTGACCGTTAACTCAGAACTGGCAGCCATAAATTAAACAACAAAAAATTAGTTTCTGGGTTTTTTATCAATCAAATAAATCAGCTGGCCTGCAGACGGTTTTTGTCCTTCATCCATTCTGTTTTTTGCGTATAATTTATTCAATTTGATTCCGAATTTCTGAGCGATATCGTGCATATCTTCACCGGATTCGGCTTTGTAGATGGCTGTATTTCCGGCAGAATTTTTAGATTCAAGGAAAACGATATCATTTTTCTTTAATACATCACTATCCAATTCATTCCATTTGATCAGTCTGCTTTCGCTCACTCTGAATTTATCTGCAATAAATTTAACGTTGGTATCTTCAGGAATGACGATATATCTTAAACCTTCGTTCGGATGTGTTTTGATAAGAATTGAATTAAGAATTTCAGCTTTTGTTTTGATCCGCTCCACTCTTTTCTGTTGCTGCGCGTAAGAGGTCTGCTTGTAAGGAACTTCTACGGTAACCTGATCTTTAGCTTTTTTGGTGACCATTTTTGCAGGTTCCAGCTGAGCCATAAATGTGCGGTCATCTTTCAGATCCGGATACATTTTAAGAACGGCATAGAGAACTTCTCTTGAACTTGTATCATCAAACTCATACAATCTGTATTTTTCGATTTTGGTGATGAGGATGGAAGCGTAACGGGGATTGGTTGCGTAACCCGCTTTTTTAAGACCGTGTGCCCACGCTTTGTAATCTTTCATATCAAGATTGAAAAGATTCGCGTAATATTTTCTTGTGGATAAAAATACCGAGTGATCTTCGTACGACTGTCTTGGATCGTCATAGACACGGAAACATTCATTGGGAGCGTCATCCGTATGCTTCATGGTTTTTCCGGTCCAGTCTTCTTTACATTTTATTCCGAAGTGATTTTTGCCTTCCTGAGCCAGTCTGCTTTGCCCTCCTCCGGTCTCCAAGAGTCCCTGGGCCAATGTGATAGAAGCAGGAATTTTGTATTTTTCCATCTCCTCTACCGCATATTTAGCGAATTTCTGAATGTACTGGTCTTCAGTAGCCCAAGCCTGAGCTGAGAATTTTGATAAAACTAAAAGGCTTATGAGTAAGAAAAGTCTTTTCATGTTTTTCAATTTTTACTTATATAATTAAATTTCTATTCTGTTTTTCCAAAAGCAAGTTGGCTCCTTCAATACCCTGCAATCCGCCGGTATGAAAGCACAAAACCCTGCTGTTCTCAGGAAAATATCCTTCATCTATCAGTTCGAAAACTTTCTGCATCATTTTTCCCGTATATACCGGTTCCAAAGGGATCCCGTATTTCTCTTTAAAATCATTGATAAAACGGATGTTTTCATCTTTTATTTTACCATAACCTCCAAAACATGAATCTATTAGATTAAAATTCCGTCCTGAAGTTAATTCTAAGATTTTATTCTCCAGTGAAGTATCGTCAACGACCTTAAATCCTATAACTTTCTGATTTTCTTCACAAAATTTCGCAATTCCAGCAACCGTTCCTCCGGTTCCGACTGCGGTGCAAAGATAATCAAAATCTTTTGTTTGGTCATTCAGCATCATTTTTACGCCTGCTACAGCCTCTTCATTGGTGCCTCCTTCAGGAATGATCAGGGCATCCGGGAATTCGTTTTGTAAAAATTCGGTTAATTTTTCTTTGTGGCGGTATTCCTCACGGGTGACAAATTTCAGATTCATTCCGTTTCTTTTCGCAAAAAGAAGTGTAGGATTATCACGCCATTTATGTTCGAGTTCTTCACCTCTGATGATTCCCAATGTCTGAATACCCGACAAGCTTCCTGCTGCAGATACTGCGGCAATATGATTGGAGTAGGCCCCGCCAAATGTAATCAGATAGGGGGTTTCCGGATTTTTCTCCAGATAGTTGTTGATATTGTAAAAGAGTTTCCAGTATTTGTTTCCTGAGATTTGGGGATGAACGAGGTCTTCTCTTTTGATAAAGAGTTTTATATTGTTTTGAATAGGTATTTCCTGAATGGGAATGGGTTCTGCCGGGGCTTTTAATAGCATTTTAGCGGTTTAACTATTATCTGCAAAATTAGTAAAAGATTTGTGTTTCTGTGGATTTATATAAATTGCGTGAATTATTTTGATTTATTACGATAGAAAATAGAGAAAAATTTAAGGTTGATTATTTTTTTAACCACGGAGGACGCAGATTTTCACAGATGATGATACTAAATGCATTTGTGATCATTCGTAATAATATTTGTGCAATTTGTGTTTTAATTTTTATGTTTTGGCTAAAGCCGCAGAAGACGGGTTATTTTTTGAAGGCGGGCTAAAGCCCACCCCTATTGAATTTTAAGGTAACCATTATACATTATACATTATACATTATACATTATACATTATACATTATACATTATACATTTATTACAAATACTTCCTGAAATTCCAGAACTTCCTTTTTTTCAGATAATCCAGATCATGTTCATTGGCGTAGGCTTCCCGTTCAAATGAGATCCTTTTATAGGCCAGGAAACCGTCTTTGAGTTTGAAAAACCAGTAGTAATATTCGATAACATAAACAATGTAAAAGAAAATAATAAGCATTTCCAGCTGCTGTCTCAGATGGATTTTTTCGTGATTGATAAGTACATTATTTTCCTTATCTTCGGGTTTCCTAATGAAGATAAAGGGAAAGAGAGCAATGCCGTTAATTTTTAATTTTTTTAATGGCTTTTGGCATATAATTATCATACTCACAAATATAAAGTTTTTTGACTTAGAGATTTAACTTATGGCCCATTATGACATCAAAGAAGGTGAAGACTTCTACTACAATGAACAGGGGTACAAGGTTTTTACGGAAAAATTCCATCTGAAAAGGGGATATTGCTGTAAAAGCGGCTGCAGACACTGTCCTTACGGGTACGATAAAAAGACGGATACATTCATTAAAAACGATAAAAAAAATAAATAAAATGAAAAAATATATTTTTATTTTGTTAGCCACGGCTGCATTAGGCCTTACATCGTGCAGTCCTTTCCAGGTACGTTCAGATTATGCGGAAACGGCCAATTTTACGACTTATAAAACCTATAAGATCAGAATTGACGATCTGAAACTGAATGATATTGATAAAGACAGAGTTTTAAACGAGTTATCGAGACAGCTTCAAACCAAAGGACTTCAGTCCGGCGAGAATCCTGATCTGATCGTTAATGTAAAAGCAAATCATAAAAAAGTAACGGACATCACCAACAACAGCTCTCCTTACGGAATGTGGGGATGGGGCGGTTCTTTCGGATGGGGCGTTGGTATGAGCAGAACATGGACCAGCAACTATAATGAAGGCGCAATAATCGTTGATCTGATCGATTCTAAAACGAACAAACTGGTTTGGCAGGGAATCGGAAGCGGAATTTCCGTGGATTCTCCAAAATCCAAACAGAGACAGATTCCTGAGATTATGGCTGAGATCATGAAAAATTATCCTCCTCAGAGAAAGTAAGATTTATTTTAAATCAATTTTATATATCATCCGGTGCAGTTTTTCTGTGCCGGATTTTTTTCGTTCAAAAGAATTGAAAGCTTCAAATATTTTTTTAGACATTAAACTTTCAGGAATTTCTTTTACCTGTCCTTTTGTCTTGAAACAAAAGAACGAAAAATTCAAGACTGAAATCTTCCGCTAAAAATTAAAAATTAATCCTAAAATTTCCAAAACTCGTGCGGATTAAATATTACAGTTCCATTTCAATATTTTATCCCGCACTCAGACAGTGGAAATTTTTTAACGGATTAAGTTTTAATTTTCTTAACGCTCCATCTTCATAGGTCGGTTAAATTCCCCTCTGGAGAAATCGTCTGCCATTGAAATGAGTCTACAATCATTTGAAGTTAATTCGGAGCTTCACAAACTGCATGCGGTACATTTTAAAATTAACAATTATGTAATTTCTTTTTCGTGAAAATATAGTATTCTTACAGAAATTTTATTGATATGAAAAAATTGATCTTATGTACTGTAATAGCTGGGTTTGCCAATGCTCAGGCTCCTGCAGGGTATTACAATTCAGCCAATGGATTAAGCGGTGCCGCGCTGAAAACGGCGTTAAGTTCTATCATTACAAGCGGACATCAGGACAAAGGATATGGTGGGCTTTGGACAGGCTATAAAACAACTGACATTGACAAAAACTACGAAAATGACGGTTCCATCATGGATATTTATTCAGAAAAACCTTCAGGAGCCGATCCTTACAAATATACTCCGGGAACCAATCAGTGTGGAACGTATTCTGTAGAAGGAAACTGCTACAACAGAGAGCATATTGTTCCTCAAAGTTTATTCAATGAATCTTCGCCGATGGTTTCGGATATTCACTTTATCAGAGCTACAGACGGAAAGGTGAATGGAATGAGAAGCAACTATCCTTTCGGAAAGGTAGGTTCGGCAACATTTACTTCTAAAAACGGATCCAAATTGGGAAGCTCTTCTTCTTCAGGATATGCAGGAACGGTATTTGAACCGATCGACGAGTTCAAAGGGGATGTAGCCAGAATGATCTTCTATTTTGTAACCCGTTATCAGAGCAAACTTTCTACTTTTTCTTCCGGCAATATGTTAGGTAATTCAACATTTCCAGGACTACAGACCTGGGAGCTGAATGTTCTTCTGGCATGGCACAATCAGGATCCTGTTTCGGCAGCTGAAATTGGAAGAAATAATGCTTCTTACACTTATCAGGGGAACAGAAACCCTTTCATCGACAATCCGAATTATGTGAATCAAATCTGGGGTTCTTCGAATCCTGGACCTACAGATCCGGGAACACCAAACCCAGGAACAGGTTGCGTGAACGAAACGTTTGAAACAATTCCGGCTGCGAATGCTTCTTATACAACAAGAACATGGACTGGAAGCGGTATTTCATGGACTGCAACGGATGCCAGAACAGACCAGACTATTAACAGCAAAGCGATTACGGTAAGATCAGGATCTTTAACTTCAGGAAGTTCAGCCAATGGTATCGGATCACTGACGGTAACTACGCAGCTTAAATTTTCAGGAAGCGATGGAACTTTTGATGTGAAAGTAAACGGAACAACAGTAGGAACTGTACCTTACAGCACTACTGCAACGACGACTACCATCAATAATATCAATATTTCAGGAAATGTAACGGTAAGCCTTGTGAACAGCTCATCCAGCAACAGAGTAGCGATTGATGATCTTAAATGGACGTGCTATTCGGGAACTGCAAAACAGGCTCAGAAAATAGCCGCTGACGAAACTGCCGTTCAGGTGCTTCAGGTCTACCCTAACCCGATCTCAGGACAGGAAATCTTTGTAAAAGGAGATACTCAGAATATCAAAAAAGCAGAGATCTATAATCTTCAGGGGAAAACACTTCAGACGATTAACAGTCCTTTTAAAAATGGAAATTCTATTAAGATCAAAAATCTTGAGCAGGGAGTTTATATTTTAAAACTTGATCAGTCTACTTTGAAGTTTATTGTGAAATAATCTGTTGACTAAAATAATATAGCCGGTTCAAAAACATTGAACCGGCTTTTTTTTACTTAAAAACAGTGTTTCTCTTATTTCATGTACTGATACCACGGAGATCCTTGTGGAGTTGGATATTTTAATCCGAAAACCGCATCGTTTCTGTAGGCATCTTTGGTTACGGTCACATACTTATTTCTGATTCTTCCATCGTCTTCAATAGAAAGACTCAGGATGGAATAGTTTTTCCCATCGTCCCAGAAGAAAGATGTAGGATAGGTAAATGAGTTTTTCTCACCCTGATTCCAGGATACTTTATCCGGTGCGACTTTCTTAAGCTTTTCAAAAATCTGCTTTACTATTTTAGCATCTACAGTTGCCTTATCAGTCACGGTAGCGGTAGGTTTTCCATGTTTTCCTGCAATTTTCTCAACAAATTCCAGAGAGTTTTTTTCAGCGGCATTGGTGTCGATTGCCCCTACTTTTCCTTTGTATACGGTAATTCTTGTCCCCATTGTGATGTCTAAAGGAATTCCTCCATACGTCAAACCTTTATTTTCATCCGCATAATATTGAATGACATCCGGTTTGCTGCTTTTATCTTTCAGAAATACATCTTTATTTTCAAAATCATACTTCGTTGCCTCCTCGCCCAAAGAGACGGATGAAAGATCAAATGATTTATTTCCGCAGCAGATATTAATCAATACCACGAAAATTAATATCAGGAATTTTCCTTTTTTCATAATAGTTTATATTTTGATTTATTAATGTCGCTTACAAGTTCTTTGCAGAGAAACTATTTTACTGTTTTAAATAGATAAATACGATACATAATACGTTGATCAAAATGAGTACCAGCCCTGCTCTCAAAGACCATCTTAGTCTTTTTTTCATAACAGAAGATGTCCCGTAAGTAGCAAGCAGTGTTGCAAAAAATGCAGCAACTCCTGTAAAGACACCTCCAGCGGCCAGCATGATCCAATCCAGTTCTACAGCATTGGTGCTGTCTTGATTCCCGGCATCTGTAATTTTCACTTTTTCTCCCAGAGCCGGCGGATCATTACTGGTGATATCGAGTGTTTTTACAATTTTTTCGCCATTGGCACCGGTATACTCTACTCTCGGAAAAAAGATAACTCTGTCGCTGTAGGAAGAGTTGGAAAAGTTTTTCCCTTTTGTGATTTCTTTCTTATATCCGATCACGGTTGCTGTATATTGAGGTTCATCGAAAGTTCTGTAGGCTTTCTCCCAAAAAAATGAGTAGGATAAAATGAACGTCAAAGCATTCATGGAAACCATTATTAACGAAACAAAAAACAAAAGAAAGGCCTTCTCAAGAAAACCTCCTGTTTTTCCGGAATCCTGTTTTTTACCCGAAATTTTTGAAAAAATCCCGTATCCTAAGAATATGGAAAACAGAACAATTACCGCTACAAAACCTCCAAAAAAAGTCATTAACCCGATATTTTAAATAATACTAAATCCTTTTTCCTTCGTTCTCATGTGAAGCTTAATTTCCATTTCAACATTTCCCTGCTTTTCAAGGTCGGGGCTTTTGAACTGGAGCGGCTGAGACCCGTCTTTTCTCATGAGTCTTACCAATTTACCATAGCCCATAATTTCAAGGTGCAAATCAGCCTCATTAAGCTCTTCCACCGCTAAATTCTGACCAAACAACTGGCCGGCACTGTCTAAAAATCTTTTTTTCCGGTCTTCGGTATAATATAAAGCCTGCTCCTGAAGCTGCATCTTGTCCTGAGACATTTCCAGATATTTTCCGGCATTGTGCTCAACTAAAACTGCACGTATCTGTTTATAATATTTGAAAACATCACTGAAGAGGTCTTCTTTCTTCACATCTTTAAAATCTACCGAATGCTGCCAACCGTCCAATACAAAAGGAAGTTCCACTTCTATTTCACTGGTCACATTAAAAGTCGGGTGCTGGACATTCTCTGTCAGTCCGTCCCATGGAGATTCCATTTTAGGATGAAATTCAGCACGGGATGCTTTCCAGTTATCAAAATCTGCACAAAAGAAATCTACCGACAGGGTGTCATCTTCATCCAAAACATTTTTCCCCAAACGCGGATACATTTTTCCAACGACCTGATATTTCCCGCTCTGAAGCAGTGCCTGATTGATCATGGTATCTCCTCCGAATCCGCCTTCTTTGGTCTCATCTCCGTACCAGTCTATCACAGGAACATCATTTACGTAAATAGTTCCCGAACAATACATTCTGGGATAAACGGAATATAATGGTTTTTTAAAATTATGCATACCTGAATTTAAGTTAAATATTTTTTATCCATATAGTAAGTTTCTTCTTTCATCACCTTTTCTTCTACTTTGAAATTACTTTTCCACCAGCCTACTTCACCTTCTATCTCTACAGAAAGAACAACTCCTGAAAATTTCAGAACAGGCTGGATAAATAATCCTTTCGTATCAGAATCTATCACAATATCACCTCCAAAATAGGAATCTGCTTTGGCGGCCGCTTTAAAAGTAGCAATAGGTTTTGCTTTGGTTCCTTTTACAGTTCCCACTTCAATACTGATACTGAGTTCTATGGTAGCTCCCATTTTCCCTCCGATCGTGGTTTTACCCTGCATATTGATCCCGTTAATACTGTCAATTTTCAAGGCATCCACCATGATTTCCAGTTCACCATAAAATGTAGCGGTAAAGGTAACCGAAGCGCCCAGTTTTTCCAGTCCGCCTCTGAATTTATTGATAAGTTTCGCAGCAGCAGGGTTTCCTGTTGCTCCGTAAGAAGCTACCGCAATGGCGGCGCCTATGATATCAATAACGACTTCTGCACCTATCAAAGGTTTAAAACCAAAACCTACTTCTCCGATAACGCTCAATGCAGCTCTCTCATTGACTCTCTCCAGATACCACTTTCCTACAACGGTAAATTTGGGATATCTGAGATTAAAACCAACGGGAATAGCGGTTTCTTTTGCAGCACTCTGAGCATAATTGATGGCATTCTGAACGATATCTACAGCAGTAGCGATCATTCTGGCGACCACCTCTATTTTATCTGCAAACTCGTTGGTAAAGCTTCTTTTTTCCCGGCCGGCATCCCATTCTGCAGACAGTCCTACGCCTACATTGATCGGAACTTTTCCGTCTTTATTCAGCTGCATTCTTTTGTACCCTGCCTGTCTGGATTTTTCCTGATGCTTGGCGTAGATGTTCCCCGGCGGCATATTGGCAGCTTTATAATTGGAAACATTCACCTGGAATTCCAGAGCGAGTTCCCATTTAATATCCGGATAAGCTTTAATTAAAACCGTTGTTCTTTTATCATTACTGAAATATCTGCAACTGTGAATGTTCATATGGAACTGATTCGGATTGGTTGCTATAGGCCAGATATACTGTATGGGAGCAGCATTGAACCTTGACATATTCGAGTAGACTTTATAATTAAAAGAAGGTGGGGCAAAAGTCTGTTTGGTATCTCCTTTATCTACTGCCTGACCTACGTCGATCATCAGGATCTGCTTTTTATGCTTGTTTTTACTTCCGTGGTAGCATTCATTGGTATCAAATCCGGAAATGTCGATCGTGAGGTCTTTTTTCGTTGACTCCGTCGGAGCTACGACTTCATAATTAATGGTCTGGGCATCGTGAGCATTGAATACAAAAGAAATATCTACTCTTCGGTTACTCTCATAATCTTTTTCATTTTTGAACCGGATATTATCCTTACCCATTTTATCGTCCGTAGGATCTATTTCTCCTTTCCCAACGGAAATGATTCTGCTTGGATCAAGGCCGCCGTCTGCAAAAAATTTCTTAACCACATCGGCTCTTCTTTGGGACAGTCCTTTATTGTAATTCTGTTTTCCGATCACGCAGGCATAACCGCTCAGATTCATCGTTGAATCTCTGTGTTCCAGAAGAAACTTGAGTACATTATTGAGGATGGCTACTCCATCTTTATCGATTACCGTAGAATCAAATTTATAATAGATTGTCCTTTCGATACGCTCCTGAAGGGCCGCAGACTGTATTTTTTTTATTCCTTTACCATTATCAAAAACAGTTACCGTCGTATTGCTGGCTTTTCCATCTTTCACTTCGCTTTCGGTGATTTTGATCATTTCAAAGCGGCAAGGTTCCTGACGTACGGAATTTACATCCGGCTTGTATACTTTCGTAGGGGTCTGATTCTTACTGACATTGGCATTGGTAGTGACCACTTTATTTTTTACATTCAGATAAATGGCGTGAAGATCATCACCCAGATTATCTTTAATGTACTGTTTGGAAGCGGTATCTTTTACTTTGATATAAAACTCTTCTACATTCTGAATGTTATCTACATGAGCCATCCATGAGTAGGTATTTTCTATTTTTACATTGATCTCTCCGTCTATGACCAGAACATTATTATAGACATGAACCAGCTTGTCTTTTTTTGCGGTCTGCTGATTCCAGAGCTCTATCGTTACGGTATTTCCGTTAAGACCTTCCGTCATCAGATTAAGATAAACCACATGTCCGTAAGAAATGAAATTACTCTTATTCTGGTTTTTGATGCTGGTTTTACTTCCTCTTTGGGTCGTCCATTTGCTGGTAACAATTTTAGGATCACACCAGCCCTTTACATAGAGTCCTACAGGATTTTTAGGGTCTCTTTTTCCGGACAGACTTGCTTCAATATAATAATGATAGCTTCCGCAAAACTGTTTGGAGATCAGAAATTTATAGCCTCCTTTTGAGGGAGCCTGATTGATGATGATTTTCCGGTTGTTGGTCTGCCTCATCCAGATAATTTCTTTCTTTTTATCTTCGGCAGTAGTTCCGGGCAGCCATTCTTCAACGCCAAAATAAACCCACTGATCAGGTTTTAGCGTTACTCTCTGGCCTTTCACCGACATATCGGGATAGTAAAGTCCTTTTGTAATCTGTATTTTTTTTACACCTTTAGCCATTTCTCTGTCGTTTAGATTACACCATCCTGCCCGCCGTAGGTAGGCTGTTCATTATACATTTCTTCTGAATCCACCAATGGATTGATCTGCTGCTGTACATCCTTATCCGCATTTTTAAAATTCTGCGGACTGCCTTCCGTTCTCTGTCCGTGGTCTATGATCTCGATACACGGTGTTCCGGCAATAGCACAGATGGCTTTGCTGGTTTCTACGATAATATAGCCGCCGTTAGTAAGCTGTACTTTTTCATAGAAATCTTTCCATTCGGTGACCATGATTTTGCATGGCGGTGGCGGAACTCCCATTTTGATGCAGTTCCCGAATGTATTTTTCTCGAATGTGGCCGCTCCTATTTCTTTCGTGGTGACGATAAGTTTTTTGGAAGCGTTTTTATCATTCGCGTATTCTTTTTCGTGTGAGAGCACTTTGAGTTTGTCCGGAAGCTGTCCGAACTGGCATTTGCACATAGCACCCTGTACTACAATATGTTTTTCTGCCATGGTTAAAATTCTTTATTTGAAATTACTAGCCGGGTTAAATATTCATTCCCGAATTCAAGACGAACGAAGGAGGAGTTCATCTTAAAAGTGACCACCGTTAATGCTTTTGATTCATTTTCTTCCGTATCTCCTACGGTCTGATAAAGCTGTGCGTTATATCTTGCAAATTTCTGCTTGCATTCTGATGGTGAGCTGTCGTTAAATACCAGCCCATGAGGTAATCCTGACACCATATCTTCCCCGTAATACTGAATGGCATAATATTCCAGACCGGTGCTCATATTGGCGTAGATCATATTAAAATCATCGAAATCCCAGTTGGAGTATTTTCCACCTTTGCAGTCTTTGCATTCCGGTTGAGTGGGCTGTACCTGTAAAAGTTTTGTAAAGGTATCAGACGTAGCCGGTAGCGCAATAAACTGCTTCTTCCCAAACAGACTCTGCAGTTTTTTTGAAACTTTTTTCTGCTTCGGATTTTCTGCGATCATATCCGTTGTCATGGCAGCGGTAGTATAGGTAGTGGCTGTACTGTCAGTTAGTGATTCATCATCATTTGAAAGTTCCGGGCGTTTGTAGGTTAAAAGAAATTCTTTGATCTCTTTTTCCACTTTACCCGTAGATTTGGTCAATTTTGTATCTACCTCTTTCTTCGACCAGCTGTCCGGAATTACTTTTTCAAGAAAAACAGTCACTTTCGTGCTTTTTGTGGAGACCTTTTTCATACTGACATTCCATACCGCCTGCTGGATAAACTGTTTAGATTTAGCGCCATTTTTCAGGGCGAGGGTCAGATAAGGATTTTTTTGGTCGCCTTCATATTTCAAATGATAAAGATCAACGGTCGTAGAGAAATCAGTATCCGATGCAGCAGCAGCTTTCACTTCGTCCTGTGTGAAATCATTTTTAAAATCCAAAATGGAATTCTGTAGAGTCTCGATATCTTTCGGGACATTAAATTCCACTTTTTGTCCAAAATACAGGCTAAAGCTTAATATAAAAACAAGTATGGATAATTTATGATTTGGTTTAATTTTCATTTTGTTAGTTTTTTTTCAATTATTCAGTCAGCATCGCAATGGCTACTGCTATTTTCTTTTTCTTCTCAAGTTGTATATCACATTCTAAATACATTGATTTTACAAGTAAATTTTGCCCGTTCAGATAATATACGATCCTGAAATTTCCTTCATGATTCATTTCCGGATGATCTTCAATGATCATTGAAAAGGGGGCTTTGTTTATGAAATCATAAGTACTTCTTTCATCATTTAATTTCCCTTCGCCTTCTATATTAACCAGGCCGGATTCTCCTTTCAGCGGATCAATTTCCAGTTTTATTTCATATTTTGGTTCTACCGGATTATCTACCACAGGGAAACTTTCCGCTATCTCTGTTTCATAATCCTGTCCGAAACTCTGATAAACCCCGAAAAACAATGTTCTGATGAAATAATCATTTTTCAGATAAAGACTTATTACCTCGGGTTCAGAGATTACTTTTTCGATCTTAAGGCAGTACTCACCTACTGTTTCGCCTTCAAATTCTTTGTAAACCTCCTCTTTTACCGCCGCCCATCTTTCTTTAAACACTGAAAGATTTTCCACCGTATTAAATTTCCCTTGCTCATCTACACTGATCTGTAAGGGATACAAAACTTTAGATGTTTTATACGCCAGAAGATCGGCTATTTCATTTACTTCTTCTTCGTTCAGAAAAAGATTGGACGTTCTGTCTATTTCAAAAAAATGCAGCCTGTTCTCGGTTTTCAGCCAGCGTACTGAAGTTTCATATTTCAGTTCATTATTATGGTCGTTGCTTTCAATATTGATTGAAACTCCATATCTGTAGAATGAATTGTCAGGTTGAAAAGCAAGACTGTTTCCTCTTCCGAACGGTACCAGTTTATTTTTATCCGTCACCGCTGTTCTTGGAAGAAAAAGTTTCTTCTGACCTGTAAGCTCAATCAGAATCATATCCTTGACATCGCAGTGGTTATTGTGAAATAACTTTAAAGCATCTGCATCTAAATGGTACAGTGAAGCTATACTTTTCAGGCTCTCCCCTGTCTGGACGGTATGTATATTAAATTTCTGCATAAAATGATCCGGCATCCCTGTTCTCTGTCAGTATTTCTTACTTAATACTCAGTATATAAATGATCAGCAGCGCGATACCCGATGCCATCAATATTAAATTTGTACTTCTGTTTTTGTTATTTTTGGTAAAAAAGCCCGCTATAATCTCTATTAAAAGTAATAAACACCATAAAACAATCCAGCAGACATTTAAAACCAGATCCATAGGAATAGACATCCCGCTGTTTCCACCTATTGATTGGACAGGATTGAACCATGAATCCCAGTGGTCATATACATAGATCAGGATAAATCCTACAATCAGAATTGCTACTCTTATTACTAAATGTTTATTCATTTATTCTATTTATATGTCGGCAAAAAATAAACATGAAACTATATATTACAGTCTCATTTTTTCAATTTCCACATATTATCAGTGTCAATTTTTTGTATCGGAAATTCTTTATTCTCCTGTTTTAATACCAATCTTCTGTTTTTTAGATCTTCGGTCATGCGAAGTATAATTTCTACAGGCTTATTTTCATCTAATTCTTTGAATAACGCAAAGATCTCACCTTCATCAAAATATCTTACTTCAAAAACGTTTTGTTCTCCATTTTTGTCTTCGAATACATAGGATAACAAACGCGGAACTGCTCTTTGTTTAAACGGATTTTCTTTGAGAGTTTCATTAAACAAAGTTTCCTCTTCTCCGTTATACATTTCCATATTCACATTTTTGAGCGTGTGATTGGGAATTTCTATTGTTGTTTTCCAGTTATATTTTTTCCGGTAAGTATCCCAAATTCCAAACTGAATCCCTTTATTCTTCATATTTTCATAGGCTTCGGGAACAGATTTACTCATATCAAAATACTCTTTCTGTGTAATCGTAGGATTTCCCGGAACATAGTCTTCCATAGCAACCTGAGTTTCTTTAGCCTGGTATCTTCCTATTTCTATCTGTTGGTCATTACCATATAACCAGACTACGGCAACGCCACCGGGAGCCAGTCCGACTACAACTGAGGAATAGCTTTCTTTTTCATTAGTCTTAGAATTTACCGTTCCTTCTTTAAACAGTTTTTTTATTTTGTCTACAGGCAATTCCCAGCTTCCTTTATAGAATTTATTTTCTAAAAAAGATGCCCATGTAACTTCCAATTTTACAGGCAGAGCTTTCATATCATCTCCCTGGGTATGTGTAGATCCGCTATATCCCCAACCGGTATGCGAAACTCCCGAACAGGGAACATATACCTTGCTGCCATCTTCAAGAAACAGATAACCTTGATATATATTCATAGGATACAGGAGGGGTGAGCTTTCTGTGGGAAGCCATTCGTATTTTTCCATTTTATTTTGGCATGAGATTAATGAACTTATAAAAATTACAAAATAAATTAAACCGGTTTTCATGTTCATTTCTTTTCTTTTTGATTTATTATTTAAAATACATTCTATGGGGCAGTATAAAATACAGCAAAGCCATGAATAACAGTATGCACAGATTGGCTAAAAGTTTAGTCTTATCTTTCTTATACAGCCAAAAAAAAGCTTCCAGAAAAACATATACCGACAGCATAAAAAATAAATACAGCGGAATTTCATCCAAATCATAGGTCTGTCCCTTAAAACCACTTTCTGCATACATAAAATAGAATGCGAGATAGGGAATAAGCAGGATAACAAGCCTTAAAATGATATGCTTAATTAATTTTTTCATGAATTGGGAGCCATTCTACGTGATCTTTTTACCTGTAAATTGGCTTTATCAAGTGTAAAATTAGGTTTATAACCAATATCACCAAATTTTGAATTCCAATGCAGGTATCTGTTCCTTAAATCAATTAATAGATTATGATCTCCTACAATAATATTAAAAGCTTCTGTCGTTATTTTTTTTGCTGCTAATTGTTTTCGCAGCTCATCAATTTGTCTATTGGTATGATAAGCCATATAAGGTGCTGATCCTTCCATATAAGCGTCCAGTCTCTTTTTAACTTTGGTCAGATCAAGAGGGTAATATTTATCCTCTGTTCCGTTAGGAATTTTATAGGCTTTCCTTACATTATCTATATCAATGGTATCCTTATAGCTTTTATTGGTCATTTCACTCATAATATGCAGAGGAATAAAACTATACCTGTTACTAATCTTAGCCCGTTTAATATAGGTTTCATGCCAGGAATTTGGGCCTGACACCTCGCCGCGCTTAAACCACCCCTGCTCAATCAGATTATTCAAATCATTATTTAAAATAGTGTTATAATCATCATCACTCAATCCATCTCCAACCGTATTATCAAAATCCATGATTTGTTTGTCTTCTGACATATTATGGGTATAGCAGCCTCCAACATCGGAATGCACCCCAGGCAGGAAATAATCTGTCCCTCCGCCAAGCTGCACCCTTGTAAGCATAAAATTTTCTCTATGCTCATCAGATGCTGCGAGGTGAACTATTTTTTGTGCTTTAAGCGTATTTAAATGCAGTTCTCTTACATCGTTTGTAAAATCCGGGCTGGTTGTCGTTTCGCTGGCATCAGGATCGTATGAAGAAACGGTGTCGTATACCCCTAAAAATCTTGTCTTAATGGATTCGTACTTTATTTTATCTGTATCCAAAAGGCTACCCAGCAACCCGTTTTTCGGCTTAGTCTGAGTGACTTCATAAACAAAATGTCTTGCTGCTGCAGCACCTCTGCTAAATCCGTAAACATCAAATATGATGTTTCTTATTTCAAAATTCCCCATCAGACTTTTAATTACCCTGAGCGCTTCTCTACAGCCTTTTTCCACTTTAGCTCTTACACCTGTAGAACCGGAACCATAAGCCACTCCTTTATGATCCAGTTTTTTATCTTTATCACCCAAAGAATCCTCGGTACCAATCCCTTCAATGTAGATTTTTGATATATATTTACTTTTATCCTCTTTGTACCAGTATTCTTTTCTTGCTACATTAGACAGGTCATTGGTATAACTATCATCTTCTTTATTAGAATATTTTTCATAAGCTGCTTTCTGTTCCACAGTAGGTTTACGTCCCGGTTCATTTCCACCAGCCTGCGTGTTGCTTCTGTTGTTTTGTGTACCATCAAAAAAAATCCCTATCCGGATATCTATTTGTCCTTTTGGTGGTGGCGTTGGCGAATAATCTGAAAAAACTATATTTGACATTGATTATTTTTTATCTGTTTAACAAGCGGTTTTGAATTTACTTATTCCCCTGAGACATTATTTTTTTATTGCTTGCCAAAACGAGGTTCCCGGTTCGAGCTTCTGCATTGATCTTTTTAGCAATTTTTTCAACCTTTTTGCCTACATTCAGATGGTAAGTGTCATTCACCTTGATCTGTATATTTTTAGCTGTTTTGATGATCGCCATATCAGAAAAGTTTTGATTTTTCAGCACTGTTGAATTCTACAATCTTGCCGCTTTGCATCGTCATGTTTTCCAGTTCGCTGAACATGGATATTTCTCCGGCTATTTCATTGGATGTCTCAGACTGTCTTTTGAATTCTTTTTCTACCATTTCTGTTCTGGTATCCGAAGATTCACGGATATCACCTGTAGCAGTCTGAACGATATCTTTTCCGGCAGTGGAAATAATGCTGTTATTAGCTGAACTGTTGATGCCTTCTCCCGCACTGATCGAAATTTCTTTTCCTGCGGTGATATTGATATTATCTCCGGCATTCAAAGTAAAGTTTTTAGGAGCTTTCATGCTGATATTTCCTGCGCCATCCATAATATAGATGTTTCCGCTGGGATCCATGATCTTTACACTTCCTTCTTCGTCATTCATCAGAATTCTGATTCCGCTTCGGGTCTGGATAGATTTCAAATGATTATTAACTCCACCTCCTAAAGCAATCCCACCATGGAACATTCCTCCCATGACGAAAGGTCTGTCGGGATGGCTGTGAACAAAATTCACCATCACCTGATCTCCCACTTCGGGAATGGCTACATAGCCCCTGTTCTGCGAGATCTGATCTGTTCCTCCTGCATCAGGGCTCATCATTCTGATAAAATGTGTGGTATCGCTGGTCTGCCAGTCAAATTGCACCTGTATTCTTCCCTGTCCTTCCGGATCTGTATTGGATATTACCATGGCAGTCTGTGGTTCAGCTTTAGGAATTTTATATTCCGGTCTTGGAAGAAATCCTGTATCCGCTGCTATTCCTGCAAAACTACCTTTGTAATGTCCTATGGTATCAATTTCATGTTCAGTTTCCGTGATCATAATTCTTGTAAAATAGGAGGTCTCATTGGAATCCTGTTTACGCATCTGAACATCGGCCACACATCCCGGATGAAGGAATGGAACCGTAGTATTCCCTGAAATAGAAAAAACGTTCACCGCCTCACTTCCTGAAGCACTTTTCTGTGAATATTCCACGTCAAGATGAGTAGATGCTTTGATAGGCGCTATCTGAAGCGCAGGTGTTTTGTAAATGCTGTTATTGTGATCGTAAGCCGTTTTTGCAATATCACTTACATGCTGGATAGGCGTAGAGCCTGAAGTAAGTTTTTCATGTTTGTTGCTGTTGTACCCGTAATACTGGGGTTTCGTGTGTATAGCTTTCAGTTCAACCTTGATATCATTGGCATTGCTTCCATAGGTCAGCGTAATAGGTTTATTCTGAGGTGGAAGTTTCCCGAAATGCAGGACTTCACCATCATAAAAGAACTGTTCACCATATGCTTCAGCCATTCTTGCCAGATAGTTGTAATGGGTTTCGTCGTATTGACTGCTGTAGATGATCTGGGAAAAATTATTGGCGTCGATTCTGATATCAAAACGGCCTCTATCGATCCCCTGTTTGATTACTTCTTCTGCAATAATGCCCATATTAACGGACTGGTTTCCACCAAAACTCTGGATGTGAGAAGCTCCGTCTAACAGAATGGTAGGGCTGCATCCGGTAAGCACAATGTTTCCAAGACTCATTTTTTCCTGGCTGAATGCCACTCCGGTGATGATTCCCACAAAAGTTCGTTCCGGACTGTTGTCTATATCTTTATAGGAAATAACTGCCGTAAGACGTTTCCCCAGAAATTTATTGGCATCTTCCAGTGAATGGGTCTGGCGGTCTCCCAGAGTATCATGAGCCAGAGTCAGCGTGAATTCGTGGTGACGCTGGGTACTCTGCTTAAGTTTAAAATGCTTATAAAATTTGATGATTTTCCCCTCTATGACTAAGGAAAGCTTTACCAGACGGTTGATGCCGGTATGATGATTCTCGGATACCCCATCTGCATTTTGTGCCGGGCGAAAAGCTGCACCCTTTGGTTGTTCTGGTGTAGTAGACATATTTTATAAAGTGATTTGTGTTAAAATGTGTATATTATTCATCCAATCGGGAATTTTTGAAAATAAACAAAGATTCCTAGCCAGAAAATAGCGTTCACAACAGGTAAAAAAAGACCGTCTTGAGGGACAGTCTCTTTATATTTTTTACTACTCGGGATCTAGCTTAATGGCCAGAATCCTTCATAAAGTGAATTTCCGTATGAAATAGTTTCTGCACTTATTACAAAGCTTACCAGCATACTATTGGTGTCGATCGCATCAAAATCCATTTCATGCTGAATTACGTATCCGTTTTCCCACTTCAGGGCAATCAGAGTTCCTTCTTCATGAGATTTATTTAACGTAATTTCACCGCTTGTAGGCTTGTATTTACCATTCAGTAAGCTTTCCAGAATATCAGATTTTTCAGTTGCTTCTACCGTTACTTTGATCAAAGCATTTGACGGATCAGACGCTACACGTCCTGAAACATCAGTAGATCTTGATACACTGTAATTAAGCTTTAACAACTTTTGTCCTTCACCTCCATTGAATTTTAAGATTCCTCTTGAATTTCCTGCCATATTCTTATATTTTAATCATATACGATTATACTATTCATAAAGTTAGTCTAACAAAGATAGAGCTCAAGCTCTAATTTAAAAAGTTTTTATGTAAGATATTTATATTTTGTAGTAATTCTACGACTTTTTTTTCAATGCCGTTAATTGCTTATAAAAAAATATTGTCTCATTCTGATCTTTCATTTATTAATGAGCGTTCAGGTAAAAGTGTTTATAATAATACGATACGATCATAATGACCAGATTGATAACGACCATGGTCATCAGAATATTTCCGTACTTTCTTTTTTTATCTACAAAACTCAGGCCTAATGTAAACAAAAACAAGAGCAATGTATAAACAGCCGGATACAGATGAAAAGCTTCTGAAAATCTCCCTTCAAACACGAGCACGATAGCTCTCTGAGCACCGCATCCCAAACATTCTATTCCCAGAAATTTCTTGCTGGGGCATGTCAGCATAAAGTCTTCAATTTCCATCCGAACTGTTATGATGAAATTTTCGCTCTGGTGTACTGATACGGAAAGAAACAGTCTTCTTTCATCTCAAATGATCCCTGCACAGCAATGTAAGGATTTCTCAGAATCTCTCTTGCCACAAAGATCAGATCTGCCTCTCCTTTCTGAAGAATCTCTTCAGCCTGTTCCACTTTGGTGATTAATCCTACAGCTCCGGTTTTCACTCCGGCTCCATTTCTGACCTGGGATGAAAAAGGAACCTGATAGCCGTTGAATACAGATATTTTCGCTCCGTGAATATTTCCTCCACTTGAAACATCTATAAGGTCTACGGAATGTTCTTTTAAAATTTTGGACAGCTCAACACTGTCATTAATATTCCATCCGTTTTCAGCATATTCAGTGCCGGAAATACGTACAAAAAGAGCAACATTATCGTTGAGTTCTTCATTCACAGCATCTACGATTTCCAAAAGAAAGCGGATCCTGTTTTCAAAACTCCCCCCATATTCATCGGTTCTGATATTGGAAAGCGGCGATAGAAACTGGTGAATCAGATAGCCATGTGCTCCGTGAATTTCTATGAGGTCAAAACCTGCTTTTACAGCTCTTTTAGCTGCTTCTTTAAAATTTGTAACCTGCTCTTTGATTTCTTCAACGCTAAGAACGTGTGGAATTCTTTCGGAAGGATGATATGGAATAGCACTAGGCGCAACGGTTTCCCAACCTTCTTCAAGCGGAATCTGCAGATTATTCCAGGTGGATCCTTTTCTTCCGGCATGGGCCAGCTGGATTCCTATCTTACTTTCTGACCGAGAATGAACAAAATCAACGATTTTTCCAAGTTCTTCTGCCTGCTGATCATTCCAGATTCCCATACAGTGATTGGTAATTCTTCCTCGCGGCTCTATTCCAGTGGCTTCAACCATAATTAATCCTGTTCCGCCCTGAGATCTGCTTCCGTAGTGCACAAAATGGAAGTCATTGGCTAGACCATTTTCGCATGAGTACATACACATGGGAGACATCACCCATCTGTTTTTTAGCTCTATATTTCTGAATTGTATTGGTGTATATAGCATTTTATTTTTTTGAATTTCGATTTAATGATGGATAAAAAAAATATTGTCCATCTGATGAAAAAGAAGTAAATTTAGCCCCCCTTTTTAGTCTGACTAATATATGAAAAAAGACATACAGATCAGTTACGAGCACTTTAAAAATAGCAGTGAACTGAACGATATAGAAAAAACTCTTTTTAAAAGAGCCATTCAGGCCCGTGAAAATGCCTACGCCCCTTATTCCAACTTCCTGGTAGGATGTTCCGTTTTACTGGAAAACGGTGAAATTTATTCCGGAAACAATCAGGAAAATGCAGCCTATCCATCGGGATTGTGCGCAGAAAGAACAACCCTTTTTTGGGTAGCCGCCAACTTTCCAAATATGAAAGTGAAGAAGATCTTCGTGGTAGGTGGTCCTAAGGAATTTCATGAGAAAAATCCTCCGATTCCACCTTGCGGAGCTTGCCGACAAAGTTTAATAGAATACGAAACAAAACAAAATGAAAACATCGATCTTTATTTTTCAAGCATGAATGATGAAGTAGTGAAGGTGCATTCGATTAAGGATTTATTGCCGTTTTATTTTGACTCTACGTTTTTGTAGAGGAGAAAGAGACAAGAACAAAGACTTCTGTTCTACAAAAGTGAATGAAGATTTTTGTCAATGGTGAATTTTGCTTCGCAAGTCAATAGTGAATTTTAATGCTGTCTATTTATGTATGGTTGATCATTAACGATTCACTTGCGAAGCAAAATTGACGATTCACCATTCACTTTTCTGCCTTTTTGTGCAATAGATTTAAAAAGTTATCTTTGCAAAAATTTTGGTTTCCAGCGTATTGGAAATAATAGGGAATTGGGTGGAACTCCCAAGCTGTCCCCGCAACTGTAAATCGCAATAAGATTTTCTGCAAAAAACCACTGTTCATACGGGAAGGTGCAGAAAGCGAAAGTCAGGAGACCTGCCAAAATACTAACTAAAAAACACATTGCTTTCGGAGGAAAAGTAAAATAGTATGGATATAAAAAGATCTTTATTACTGCTTTGTTCGTCTTATGGCAGCTTTCTTTTCGGACAGGAGAAAGCCGTTGACACTATTTATATTTTCGACAGCCAGATGAGTAAGGTAAAACTTTTTCATCATGTAAACAGTATTACTCCTCAGGATGCTGAAAAAAACTCTTCTAATCTTTCTGAACTGCTAAGATTCCAGTCTCCGGTTTTTATTAAAGAGAACGGACGTGGAGGTGTCTCTTCACCATCATTCAGGGGAACAACTGCACAGCAGACTGCTCTTGTCTGGAATGGAATCAACATCAATTCTAATTTTTTAGGACAAGCAGATATTAACAATACGGCCTTATTCGGATATGACCAGATTGGCATAAAACCCGGAGGAGGCAGCGTCATCTACGGTAGTGGTGCTATCGGGGGAAGTATCCACCTGAATAATGAACTTGACTTTAACAAAGGATTTCATGCCAATTTATTTTCTGAAGTGGCCTCTTTCGATACTTCTAATAATTTCGTCAAAGGATCCTACAGTAATGAAAAATTTAGTTTTAAAGCTTCGGGGAATTATTCGGTAAGCAAAAATGATTATAAGGTGAGCGATCTTCGCTATACGAACCTCAACGGGAATTATTATAATACGACATTTAATGTGGGAATTTCTTATAAAGTCGCTCCCAATCAGAAAATTTCCTGGCAAAGTCAGTTTTACGACTCTTCGCAGCATTTTCCCATTTATGAAGAAACCGAAACAAAGACTAAATACAGAACACAGAGCACCAGAAGCCTTATCTCATGGGATATTAATACTTTAAAACTTTCAAACAGTTTAAAAGCTGCCTATACGGAGGAAAATTTCGAGTATTATGGTAATATTAAGGCTCAAAAATCCAGTGGTGGAACAGGAAAAAATTACATTTTTAAGGATGATTTTAACTACTTCATTGTTCCGAAGCTGAACGTTAATGTAATCGCCGAGTTCCAGGTCAATAAAGGAGAGGGATATTTGTCTGGAATCGGTAATGTAAGCAGGAATGTAGGTTCATTTTCAGGTTTACTGAGGTATTTTGCTACAAAAGACCTGCGTTTTGAAGGTGGAATTAAAAAAGATTTCGTAGAAGATATCAATTCTCCGCTTCTCTTTTCCCTTTCCGGAAAATGGAAGGCTACCGATTGGTATAATGCTAGTTTTAATGTATCAAAGAACTTCAGATATCCTTCATTTAATGATATTTATTATGAACCGGGAGGAAACCGTGATCTAAAACCTGAGACATCCATTCAGGTGGATCTTACTCAGGAATTCAGTGTTGGAGGCTTTAAACTTAGGGTTACTCCGTATTATATGGATGTTGTGGATCTTATCGTTTGGATGCCTGCCACGGCCTCTTACTGGAAAGCATTTAACATCAACAAAGCGGAATTTTACGGTCTTGAAAGTCAATTAAACTTTGACAAAAAATGGGGAAATCATGCTCTGAATCTGGGTGCCGGATATTATTACAGTAAATCTATCAATAAGGAAACTCAGAAACAGCAACCTTATGTTCCTATGCACAGGGGAAATGCTCATATCGATTATGGTTACCGTTTCCTGAGAATATTTGCACAGGGCCTTGTTAATGGCCTCACTTATACAACAAGCGATGAAAAAAGGACTGAAGCTATTGATCCTTATTTTGTTTTGAATACAGGTATTTCTGCAACAGTGTTGAAAAAATACACTTTAGGATTTAAAGTAAATAATGTAACGAACACCTATTATAGAACGGTATCTTTCTACCCTCTTCCGAAAAGAAATTATAGTGTGTATGCTTCAATAAATTTTTAAAATTAAAATTTTATATATATGAAAATAACTAGACTGTTAACTCTGATTTTTGCTTTTGCATTACTGTTTAATATTTCTTGTAGCAATGATGATTATGATGACGTAATAATTCCTGCAATTACTTATGAAAACGGATATTTTATTTCTAATGAAGGGAAATTTAATGATAAAAATGCAAGTGTAACTTTCGTTACAAAGAATCTTTCTTTTAAGCAGGATAATATTTATTCGGTTAATAACAACAATGAGATTTTGGGGGATGTTCTTCAGATGATTGCATTTAATGGTGACAATGCATTTCTTGTGATGAATAATTCTAACAAAATTGTGGTGGTAAACCGTAAAAACTTTAAAAAAGTAGGTGAAATTACAAATCAGATTCTTCAGCCGAGAAGCATGACTGTTGCTAACGGAAATCTGTATGTAACCAACCATGATTTCAATACTAACAAATATGTAACGGTTTACAAAGCGTCTGATTTTTCATTCGTAAAGAAAATCAATTTCACGGAACCGGTAGAGAAGATCGTGGAAGCGGGAGGTAATGTTTTTGTTCAGAATGCTTCCGGAGGTTACGGAAATAAAATCACTTACGTAAATACAACCAGCAACTCAATTCAGTCTGAGATCACGGTTCCAAACGGAGATATCAACAGAACGATTTCTTTTAATTCTAATGTTTATGCAATTGCAGGAACAGCAACGAATTCTTACATCTACAAGATTTCAAATACCGGAGCCTTAATTCCTGCAGAAACTAAAACATTAACGGGAATTCCTAATGCAACAAATCTTCAGATCGATAACGGTAAATTTTATTTCAGCTCTGGCAACAAAGTGTACACGATGAGCATGACTAGTTCTACAGTACCTACTACACCATTGCTTACGGCAGTAGATGGCGGGCCATATAATACGCTTTATGGATTCAGTGTCATAGACGGAAGGATTTTCACTTCGGATATTAAAGGATTCACTGAGGATAGTGAAATCACAGTATACTCTGCTTTAGACGGAAGCAAGCTTGTTTCTTTTAAAGCCGGTAGAGGTTCAAACGGAACATTCTCAAATCAATAATTAAAACTTCATTTTTGAAGTTTAAAAATATTTTTATTTTTTTTCATCATTTGTGTTTTTTATCAGGCCGCTTCTTCGAAGCGGCCTGATTTTGTTTTAACGTCTTGCCTTAAAATACGAGGTAAAGAAATCACATCCACTCATGAGATCAGAATATTCATCTTTATAATGATGTTCCAGGTCTTTATAATACCTGTTTTTCTGTAGTCTGGCTTCTTCATAGTTGTCAGACTGAACTAAATAGTCTACATTTTTATCCTGCTCATAATCCAGTCTGTAATTTTCACATCTCCCCTGCATTCTCAGACAGAGTGCTTTGAATTTCTGGGTTTTGGCATTCGCCAATGCTTTTCCGTAGTAGAATTTAGCTTTATTTACAGCATTGAATTCTTCATTATCATCACGGATAGAAAAGTTTCCGGAAGAACTCAGCGCATACCGCTTCATCATCCATGCATTGCCGTACTGGGTCATATTGTAATAGCAGTTGGCCACCAAAAAGTAATAATAATCCTGGTCTTTCTCCTTTGGATCATCTGCTCTTCTGATATACTCGATCAGTTTTTGCGTAATGGTAATTTTACTCAATTTGATTTTCTCCTTTTCTTCCATAAAATCCGGGGTATATTTCAGGTGATAGAAAGGATTCCTGTAAAAAACCTTGCCTGCCCAAGTATCGTATTCTTTACCTTCCCGCTGCCATAAATTGTATTGCGCATCAAAATAACCTTCACCCAACTGACTGAAAATATCCAGCGCCGACTGCAGTTCATTTTCTCTTATATATTTGGTTCCCAGAAGATCGTACAGCATATTGATCTGAGCAGGTTTCAACTGATGGTAATTCCTGTAAAAAGAATCCCCGGTTGTACTTAAATTCTGAGCTTTATTGATAAAACTTTTCAATTGTGCCGGCGTATAAACCGCATCAAAGTAATCGAAATAATCTGAGAAGAAATCTCCGTAGGTTTTGTTTCTGTTTTTAACAGATTTATAGAAAACACTACTCCAATCGCGACTTGAACCTTCGAGAGAAACATATAAAAGTGCTGCATCATCTGTGTTTCCCAGATATTCCAATTCTCTGCCCAAAGCAAAAATAAATTGCTTATCTGTTTTGTTTTTTAGGATAATCCCTTTCGTCATTTCAGGGATCACCGCATTTCCATATTCCTGTGCAGCAAAGATATTAAGGACTTTCAGCTTGTCAAGATCATTATGTATTGGGCTTTCTGACGGCAGTATTTTTTTTAGCTTGGCTATTTCATTTATACTCCCGGAATAATTTCTCGTCATCAACAGTAATTCCGCTTTTGCCACCGTCCATACTTCAGGGGTTTTCACTTTTGAAAAATCAACTGTCTTAATGAAATCAAGGACTTTTTGTGCATATTCTCTGTCCGTTTCCGATCTCTCCAATACCTGTTGTACCGACTTGCTTTCCGAAACATCACCATTCCAATAACTCAATTCTCTTGTGGAAGGATCAAATAGTGTATAATACGGCGTAAATATCCAGTCTTCCAGCTTACTCATCTCTCTTAAAAGCAGAAACCCAAGACCTTCGTTTTTTTTGTCTTCCGCATAAATCTTTTTGAGATTTTCAAGATTTCTCTCGGGATTATAGATTCCGTAAAGTAACAGAACTGCCGCCCTGTCAGAAGCATTTCCAGCATATTTCAACACTTCCTTTTCCGATATTTTTGAATAGAAATACTGCCATGTAACAAAACGTTTTTCAGGGCACTTAACAAATACTTTCGCGAAGTATACATTGGCCAAAGCTTTATTTTCTTCAGCAATGGCTTTAAAATAAAGTGCCCAGATATCAACAATATTTTCAGTTTTGTTGACATTAAAATAGCGGCTATAAACGGTATTAATGATATTAAAATCCTTTTGATAATAAGCCAGCCGAAGAGCCAGAAAAGCATACCTTTTCCTGATATCTTTATTTACAGTTTTTCCAGCAAGTGAAATTGCTTTCTGAAGCAGGTTATTTCTTTTCACCGTCACCGTACTTTCATTTCTTTCCCAGGGATCATCCTGCCATGTATTGAAATACTCACAGTTTTTTGCAAATTTTAAATATTCGATAGCTTCGGTATCTTTCTGATTATGGAGATACGTAAGAAATGTATTGCGCGGATCTGGTTTAATATCCGAATACGTGTATTGATCAAGAACCTTGTTAATATCATTCAAATCAATATTCCCACCGCAGTACTGATTCCATAATTTTTCATTCTCTTCACCGGAAGGCGCAGCTGCATCATTTTGACTAAAGCCTAAAGACGAGTAATTGAACGAAGCATAATTCCCGTAAGGAAAATGGGCCGGATTCAAAAAACAAAATCTGACACTTTCTCCATAAGGGTAAAAACCACATGCCCAAATGATATTACTTAGTAAAATCGCTATAAAAACTGCTAATTTCTTCATGGGTGTAATTATTTAACTCGTTTTCATCCAGATGGAAAAGGGTTACGGTAATATTCTTATCAAGACTTATATTTTTCTTAATGATTGCAATGGCTTTATTAACCTTATCTGCAGTGATTTCCTCATATTTTATTTTGTCTCCACGCCTCAGATATGTATTGTAACTGACGACTGTATCTTTGGTCACCTCATACCAAAGCGGCTTTATCACCTTAAGGTTTTTCTTCAGTCCGTTACTGTTATAGATGACCCCGCTAAAATTATTATTCTGATAAATCTGCATCCATGAATATACAGGCAGAGCGACATCCATATGCAATGGATATTTCTTCTTTGGCTTCAGATAGCTTTCCAGTTCTTTAAGGTCAAGGATTGAGTTCTTTGACTGGTCTTCCAACGGATTGATAAGATTATAACACATCAGTGTCACTTTATCTACGGGAGGAACGCCCATTTTATCCGGATATTTGTAAGGATACAAACGAAGTGTGGCAGAAATCTGTTTTTTGGAAATAGGTTTTAGCTTTTTAAGGAAATAAAAGTAATTATTTTTAGTAGAAGCCGTCCAGTCGCAGTCTATCTGTATTTCTGAAACCCTGATGGAATCCAGTTTTTCATTTGTAAATTTATCAATCAGATAACTTACATTGTCTGCCAGCTTATCCAATTCTTTTTCGCTGCTTTTCTGAAAAACGATGTTTTTGATGTAAACTGTGGGAACAATACGGTACGGAAGAGAATCATTTTCGCTACAATAGGAGTAGATATTGAAATTAGTTTTGGAAACCGGAAGATTTCCCAGTTCTTCCTGATAATCCACTTCAAAAAACTTTACGTAAAGCTTTTTTATATTCTGCTCTTTCAGAATACTTTTTTCTTTATCATTATAATACGAATCACTGTCGGATTTCCAGTAATAGAATGATTTTTCAACAGATTCAACTTTATTGTCACATGAAAATAAAAGCAGAATAAGTGGCAGGAATAAAAGAACTTTTTTCACTAATACAATGTTTTAAAAATAATACGCTGCTGAATTGGAATGTTTTTACAAATGTAATTACAAAATCAATTCAACAGCGCACTGTTTTACTGTTTTATTAACAAAAATTTAAGATTCTTTAAGAAAATATTTTTAACTCATGGTAAGCCCCAGTTTTTCCGCTTCAGCAATCACAAACTTTTCAGCTTCTTCCTTATCATTAAGGATCTCACCTTCCAGAATAGCTTCTTTCACTTTCTCTTTCAGGATTCCGATTTCTTTTCCCGGTTTAAGATTAAACATCTGCATAATCTCTTCTCCGGTGATGGGTGGCTGGAAATTACGCACCTGATCCTTCTCCTCCACTTCCTTGATTTTTACCGCAACATATTCGAAATTCTTCTTGAATCGTTCCTGCTTTTTGGAATTTTTGGTGGTAATATCTGCTTTACAAAGCGTGAAAAGATCTTCCAGGTTTTCACCAGCATCAAACAAAAGCCTTCTCAGTGCGGAATCTGAAGCATCATCCGTGATCAGGGCAATTGGTCGTGAGGAAAGCTTAACCATTTTCTGAACATATTTCATGTCACTTCCCAACGGCTGCTTCAGTCTGTGGAAAAGGGTTTTCACCATTTTTGAGCCTAAAAACTCATGTCCATGGAAAGTCCATCCCGTTCCTTCCACGAATTTTTTGGTTGGCGCTTTACCTACATCATGCAGTAATGCCGACCAACGTAGCCAAAGGTTGTCTGTACTTTCAGAAATATTGTCTACGACCTCCAAAGTATGGTAGAAATTATCTTTGTGAGTCTGTCCTTCTACCTCTTCCACTCCTTTCAGTTCGATCAGCTCGGGAATGATCAGTTTCAGAAGAGCTGTTTTTTCCATTAATCCCAGGCCTACAGATGGTTTCTTAGACATCATGATCTTGTTGAATTCTACCATGATTCTTTCCATAGAAACGATCTTAATCCTCTCTGCTTCCTGTTTGATGGCGTTCAGAGATTTCTCTTCAATGACAAAATTCAAGGTAGATGCAAAACGAACCGCTCTCATCATCCTCAACGGATCATCAGAATAGGTTTGGGCCGGTTCCAAAGGTGTTCTTAAAATACCTTTTTCAAGGTCTTCAACCCCATTGAAAGGGTCTATAAGCTCGCCAAAATTAGCCTTATTTAAAGAAATCGCCATTGCATTGATGGTAAAATCTCTTCTTTTCTGATCATCTTCCAGTGATCCACCTTCTACTTCAGGCTTGCGGCTGTTTTCGGTATAACTTTCTTTTCTGGCGCCTACAAATTCCAGCTCAAGATCTTTATATTTGATCATGGCTGTTCCGTAGGTTTTGAAGACAGAAACTTTTAACTTGGGGTCAATATCTTTTGCTACAGTTTGTGCAAGTTCAATACCGCTCTGTTCCGTCACAAAATCAATATCCGTGGATGCTGTTCTCTTCATCAAAAGATCACGGACATAACCACCGACGATGTATACGGACTGGTTATTTTTTTCCGCAGCATCAGCAATGATCTTGAATAGTTTTAAGTTTTTATTTTGGGTAAGATTAATTTTCATCGTTAATAAATAGATCGTCTTTGTTCTGTCAATGCATCTTTTCCATTAATCATAATGGGCATACATCTTATTAATTTTTCCTTCATCGTCAAAAAACATGACTTCCACAGCATGTTTATCCATTATGGATGTATAAAATAAAGCTACCGAATTCACTCCTGCCGTTGACTTGATCAATTCGAAATGCAGATCCGGGAATTTATCCAGTGCTTTTTTCCAGTAGTCACGGACAGCTGTTTTTCCCTTTAATGTGCTTTCTTTTCCTCCCGTAGCCAACGAAATCATAGGTGTTGTCACCTCAATATCTTCTGCATAATGGGACAGTATATCCTCAAGATCATGAGAATTCCAGGCACGGATCCATTCTTCAGCAAATTTATGGTGGTTCATGGTAGTCTTTTAACAGTTGAAGAATGCAAAGATAGAAATTAAAAAAAAGAAATCCTGCCGATATAGATTGACAAGATTTTAAAATGAAGGAATTATTATAGAATTTTATTCACGAAGAACCTTAATTCTATTGTCACTCCATATCTTAATCACGGAAGATCCTGAATATTTTGAAACTTTCTCTCTATCTTCTTCCACTGCATAATCTACCAGCTTGATCATTTCCGGTGAAATATCCGAAAACTTCAACGGGCTTTTTTCACCACTAAAATTGGCAGAAGTAGAAACCAGAGGTCTGTTTAACTTAGTAATTAACTTTTTGCAGAAATCAGTTTTTATCAGTCTGATTCCTATACTGCCGTCTTCAGCAAGCAGTTCTTTTGGAAGTCCGCGGGGATTTTCATAAACAATGGTAACCGGTTTTTCGCTAAGGTCAATGATTTCCCATGCCATTTCCGGAACATCCACCAAATCCTGAAGCCTCTTTTGAGACTCTACCAGAATGATCATCGATTTGTTTTTTTCCCTTTTTTTGATGTCAAAAATTTTATTGACCGCTTCTATATTGGTAGCATCACATCCTATTCCCCAGATGGTATCTGTAGGGTAAAGAATCGTTCCACCGGACTTGAGTATTTCAACAATATTTTCCATAATTTAAAAGGGCATTAATCCCGTGGATAAAGGTAAAAAAACGGGAAGGTTCGGCCAAAAAATATGGGATAAATGTTTTGTTTGGGTGAGTTTTTTAGGTTTTGGCTAAAGCCTGAATCATTTTGTATCTTTTATTAAATGGGCTAAAGCCCATTCCTATTGAATATATTTGTTTATTATAACCGGAGCACAGAATAATAATATTACATGTTAAATAATGGACATATTCAATAGGTGAACGGGCTAAAGCCCATTCCTATTGAAATAGGTTGGTATTTATTATAAATCCACAGGATCGAATAATAATATTGTAAATTAAAATGATAAACGAAACCATTTTTATTTAGGCGATTATCTATAAAAATGTGCATGGAAATTCAATAGGAACGGGCTTTAGCCCGTTTTACAATAAGAAATTCAGCCAATGGCTTTAGCCAAAACCTATATAAAATTATTTTTCTCGAGAAATTCCTGATATTCATCTGCAAAACTTCTTTTCTGATGGTGTTTCTCCTGATTTTTAATATATTCTCTCACAGCGTCTACTTTCGATTCAGAAACCGAAATGGCGAAATATTCATCCTGCCATGAAAATTTCTCTGGAGTAAGTTGGTTTTTATTAATCCAAAAAGAAGATTCTCCTTTTAGCAGTTGTACTACTTTTTCTACATTTTGACCAGATCCTAACGAAATCAGGCAGTAGCAATGGTCCGAATAACCATTAACCATGTCTAAATAAATTCCTTTCTGAGAAGCATTTTCCTTAATGTGCTTCCACATTTTAACTCTCAGGTCGAATGTATTCAAATAGGGCACTCTGTTTTTTGTGGAAAAAACAAGATGAATATAAATTTTAATAAAAGACATTTGTGTTGTTTTAACCAAAAATAACATTTTTTATTTATGTTTTGGCTAAAGCCAGATTGGACTGATTATCATAAAAAAACGGGCTAAAGCCCGTTCCTATTGAATATTTTCTTTCGTTAAAGCACAGTGAGGATATCTCTATATCCACATCCTAACTCTTTATTCTTTATTCTTGGCTCTATAAACCAAACCCTATTTCACTCCCGGCAAATACCTCTCTTTAATAATGCTTAAATGATGATAATTGTGCCCTACGATCAGTTTCCCGATTGTTTCCACAGCCAGTTTATTACCGTTGGCTATACCTGTATTATTTAACACACCGGGTTCAAGGGTTTCAATGAGGATTTGTGAGGATTTTCTTACAAGTTTATATTCTTCCAGGAGGGATTCTAATGATCTGTTATTTCCATAAGAAGCCGCCGCATATTCTTCTTCATCAAAGCCCGGTAATTGGGCTTTATCTCCTCTTGCAAAGGCCAGAATTCTGTATTGGAATATTCTTTCGGTATCAGACAGGTGGAGTAAAAGTTCTTTCAGGGTCCATTTTCCGTCTGCGTAGGCAAAAAGAGACTGTCCTTCCGTAAGAGCAGCGTATATTTCTACTGTTTTATCTCCCGATATTTTTAATTCTCCGATCCAGTCCTCTGAAGGGATCTGATCCAGATATCTTTGTACGTATTTTTGAAAATCTGACATGCTTGCTTAATTATGAGTAATTAGTAATGAGTAATGGATGATGATTGGTCTATACTATGAATTCACAATTGACCATTCACAATTGACCTTTTCACTTCTCTTTATTCGTCCATTCATAGAAATTCACAGAGTCATAAAGTTCGAATCCGCAGGCGGGATACAACTGGTTTCCCACATCGTTGCTTTTCCCTGTTTCCAGGAGAACTCCGCAGGCATTGGATGATCTACACAGCTCTTTAGCTTCTTCGATCAGTTCTTTGGAATAACCTTTTCCTCTGTGGTTTTCATTGACATATAGGTCATTCAAAAGCCAGTACCGCTGCATTCTTGTGGATGAAAATATCGGATACAACTGGACAAATCCTGTTAGTTTTCCGTCTTCTTCTGCCACAAAAATTTCGGCATCTTTGTTCTCTATTCTTTCTGTGAGAAAATGTTCAGCTGCTGGAATATCTGATTCTTTGTGATAAAAGATTCTGTACTGGTCGAATAATTCCGCCAACTGACTGACATCTTCAAAGGTTGCTTTTCTGGTGCTTTTCATATTGATTGATTATAAATGATGATCGAAGCTTAATACCCTTTTCATCTTCCATTGCTTATCTTCCTGAATCCACAAGATAGTAAATTTCGCCCGGCTTCCCTGATTCCATTTTCCATCTGAAAATTCAAAGAAATCATGTTCTCCTTCTTCTATGAAAGCGTACATAACATTATTATTATTGTATAAAGGATAGACTTTCATGCTGTTGGGCACGAGGTCTCGTCTTACTTTATTACGGCTGCCACAAATATTATTTTTAATGGAAGCTGTAAAAGCAGGCTCACCGGAAGTGATTCCTCCTTTATCATGATAAAACTCCAGGTCTTTGCTGACTATAGATTTATAATGAGAAAGATCACATTTATTAAATCCTATATCAAATATCAAACTGTCCAGCTTTTTGGCTGTTTTATACAGTTCGTCGGTAGTTTTTACCTGTGAGTATACAATCTGACTGACAAAACTTAAGATCAAAAAAAATTGAATCTTTCTCATTATATTTTATTTTAAGGTGTTAAGAAAAAGCTTTCTCAAGATCTGCGATCAGATCTTCGGCATCTTCAATACCCACGCTTAAACGAACTAAGTCGTCTGTAATACCCAGTTCCTCACGTTTATCGGCAGGAATGGAAGCGTGCGTCATCAATGCAGGGTGATTGGCTAAAGATTCTACTCCTCCTAAAGATTCAGCCAGAGTGAACACTCTTACTTTCTCAAGGAATTTTACAGCATCTTCTTTTTTACCGGATTTGAAAGTGAAGGAAACCATTCCTCCCGATTCTTTCATTTGGGTTTTAGCAAGCTCGTACTGAGGGTGAGATTCCAATCCCGGGTAAATTACTTTATCCACTGCAGGATGAGTTTCAAGGTACTTCGCTACGGCAAGTCCGTTGTCTGAGTGACGCTGCATTCTTAATGCTAACGTTTTGATTCCTCTTAAAACAAGATAAGAATCGTGAGGTCCTAAAATACCACCACTCGCAAACTGAATAAAGTGAAGTTTTTCACCCAGTTCAGCATCTTTTGCAATCAATGCTCCGGCAATTACATCTGAATGTCCGCCTAAATATTTTGTAGCCGAGTGCATCACGATATCTGCTCCCAGATCAATTGGTCTCTGGATATATGGTGTTGCAAAAGTATTATCTACCGCAACCAGAATATCTTTTCCTTTTGCCATTTCCACTACCGCTTTGATATCTACCAGTTTCATCAAAGGGTTAGTAGGGGTTTCTACCCAGATCAGTTTTGTTTTGTCCGTGATTACATCAGCAATTTTCGAAACATCATCAAAATTCACGAAAGTAAATTTAAGCTGATATTTTTCGAAAAGTCTTGTAAACATTCTGTAAGTTCCACCGTAAAGGTCATCTACCGCTACTACCTCATCACCCGGATTCAGTAATTTCAAAACACAGTCGATGGCAGCCAGCCCGGAACCGAAAGCAAGACCTCTTGCTCCGTTCTCAATACTTGCCAAAGAGTCTTCCAATGCCTGTCTTGTAGGATTGGCAGCTCTTGAATATTCATATCCGGAATGTACTCCCGGGCTTTTCTGTGCAAATGTAGACGTTAAAAATACAGGAACATTTACAGAACCTGTTGCAGACTCGTGATGCTGCCCTCCGTGAATTACTTTTGTATTAAAATTCATAATATTTTTATTTTTTATAAGCCTCCCATGAAAAAATCAAGGCTCTTTGAAACGTTATCGGATTTTCTTTTCACTTCCAGCTTTCCGTTAAAGGCATACGCCAGAACTTCTATATCTTCGGGAACTTTATCAGGAACAGTTGTGGTAAAAGAAGCCAGATATTCACTGTTTTCATATTGATCCTTACCTGTTTCTTTCAGTTCCACAAATTTTCCGTTGATTTTGAGAATTATTTTTTTCAGGGAATCATCTATATAAGCAATATCCGAGCCGTTTCCTTTACTGAAATCATCCATACTGGGAACAAGCTCCATGATAGATTCACCTTCCATATCGTGGGGATGAAGACTTCCTTTTAACATCGCAGCAGGAATCTCCTTTTCTTTGAATAAAGCGATGTCCATAGCCTCGTTTTCAGAAACTTTCTCCGTTCCGGAAACCTCTTTATTTTCAGAAGCAGGAAGTTTTTCTGCCGTGACAGCAGAATCCTGTATTTTGGTTTCTTTGAGTTCCGTTTTTTTACTGCATGCGGCCAACAATACCGCTGTACTGATGAGTAAAAGTGCTTTTTTCATATAATTTTGTGATTGGTGTGGAGTTTTGCTATATCGACCTGATAGCTGATTTAATAGCGAATTCATCCGCTATCTGCTCCAGCCACTCTGCTACATCCTCTTCTCCGGTAGCTCTCTGATACGTACTTCCTAAAGATACCAAAATCTGGTGAATGAACATCTTCATCTGATCTACCGGCATTTCTTTGGTCCAAAGATCGATTCTTAAAGCTTCCATTGTTTTGTCATCCCAAACAGAGATCATCGTCGCTTTAGTTTCCTCTTTTTCCACACCGCCGTCCTGAGCGTTCCAAGTTATACTTTCAGGAATGTGGTTTTCATCCAACTCTACATCTATTGTAATCTGAGTTTTTCTCATATCAATCTAAAATTTTTCCGCAAAGTTAATACTTCTTAAGCTTATCTAAAATTTCTACGAAATTATCTTCATCAGGAAATGGTGTATTAAAATTAAAAATCTTTCCTTCCGGATCTATAATGATAAACCTTGGAATAGACTGGATCTTGTATTTATTCATAAACTGTTCTGTATTGGTCAGCCAGAACTGCGGAACATTAGATTTTTTGGTCTTCAGATAATTTTGCCATTTGGATTTATCCTGATCCAGGCTTATAGAAATAAACTGAATATTGTCATAATATCGGTACTGATAACTTCTGGTCTCAAATACAGGACGGATTTGCTTACAAGGACCACACCAGGTTGCCCAGAAGTCAATCACCACATATTTTCCTCTATATTTTGAAAGCTGATTTTTTTTGTCCTGATCATTAAGCATCACAAGATCCTGAAATGCAGACCCTTTCTGAGACCTGTTGATCTGATCGATCTTAGAATATAGCATTCCCTTATAATCCTTATCGTTTATGTTTTCAATTTCAGCAGCAAAAAGTTTGTTTCTCGCCAGACTGTCCGTTTGCAATTCAATCGTTTTTGCAAGATGTTTGGCCATCATCTGGTCTCTGGAAATACCCTTAGGCATCTGATTGATTTTTACGAACAGAATACTGTCCGGATTTGAAGCCTGGTCTTTATCTGAAAGTAACTGATCTAATTTATACTGAAGATAGTTGTCATTTTTACTTAAAAGAATTCCCGGTTTCTGAATGTTTTCATTAAGTCCCTTCATAAAAGAGGTCGGAGCAGCGAATTTCGGGTCGTTCCATGAGGTCATTTTTCTATAATTATTGATCTCATTCAGATACTCGATAGCCATCAGCTGTCTTTTGTACTTTTTATACTCCTCTGAAATGGCATTATTTTCGGGATCAGCAAAAACATTTAAAACCCTTTTATTCTCCTTCCAGTCTGATTCCGCCACTTCATAAAACTTCTTCGGATCGTTGTTATAATTTTGTTTTTCAAGCGCATACTCAAATTCATATCCAAAAGAACTTTCTGCGTGTTTATATATCTGATCGGCTTTCCGGTTAGATTTCACATAAGATACCATGTTGGCTCCGTTAAGTTGAATTTCAAAATCAAACCAGTCGCCGCTCCCCATTACGATATCCAATTTTTTGTTTCCGAATTCCAGGACATATTCATCCAGTGGAAAAGCCTTTGTGGTTACCCAATTGAACGTATTGTTTTTAACTGCTGCAGCGCCGATCTTTTTGTGGAAATCTTTGGAATAGATTCGTACAGAATCGATTTTCAGATCCGTTTGTAGTTTTCCTTTGATCACAATCCCGGTTCCGTCGCTTTGATAGGGTTTCGGCTTTTGGAACATATAAAGAAATCCTGCTGCGATGATCAGTGAAGCTGCTGAAAATACAATCTGTTTTTTACTTTTCAGGAATGCATTTTTAAATCCTTTTTTGCTGTACCAAAAGTAACCCACCACAAGGAAAACAACCATCCAGAAGAGACTCATATATTCTGAATATGACATAAAACTATTCAGATTTTTCACTTCAGGAGCATTCCAGAATGTGCAAAGAGAACCGTAAGGATTAAAGAAAAATGACTGCTTTTGCGCCAGTGAAGTAATATTGGAAGCTATTCCCAGCGCACCAATAAGAAACGACCAGATAAATCCCGGAAATACTACGGAAACACAGAGCTGTAAAGCGGCAATTCCTAAAATAGTCACACAGATTCTTGCAAAAGTCTGGATCACCCAAACCGTATCGAAAGTCAAAAGCTTAGCCGGATCCGGATGGATATAATAATCTGCCAGTGCTAAAGCAATATTAAACCCGAAATAAGAAATCACACAGATAAAACTCAGCAACAGCAAAATAATATATTTGGAAAAATAGAGATTAAACCGGCTTACAGGTTGCGTTTCCATCAGCTGCCATCCATTGTTTTTATGATCCGTTTGTGCGATCCTGTTGGCTGCAATAATGACAAACAAAAGCATGATAAAAAAGACAAACGCTTTAAAGCCGTCTCCTTCTCCTATCGCGTCTTCAAAAACGGAATACTTAAGTCTTCCTTCTTTTACGTGGTCTGATCTGAAAAAGCCGGGAACAAATCCTCCCAAAGGAATCAGCGCTCCCAAAATAATGGCAATATAGGTTAATCCCAGCCCTTTTGTTTTTAGCCATTCTACGTTGATGGCAGTTAATAATTTTTTCATCTGTGTTTTAGTTTTTAGTGATTTCCATGAACCAGTCTTCGAGACCTGCACTATTTTTAATTTCGAAAATTTCAGCATCATTCAGCACCAGCTTTTTAATGAGAACAGCAATATTCTCCTTAGATTCAGCAGTAATTTCAATAGTTCCTGCATCAATCATTTTTGGCGAATAGGTTTTTGGAATCTGCTCCATAAATTGTGAGGCATTATTCAGTCCAATCCTGATATGATCGTATCTGTACAGTTCATTCAAATCTTTTATGCTTCCGGTAAAACGAATTTCACCATGAGAAATAATGGCAAGATGTGTGATCATTTTTTCAATTTCCTGAAGAAGGTGGCTCGAAATAAATATGGTTACGCCCTCTTCCCTGTTAAGTTTGATCAGAAGTTCACGTATTTCAAGCATTCCATTCGGATCCAGACCGTTCACAGGTTCGTCAAGGATCAGCAGATCGGGTTTTCCCAGAAGGGTCATTGCTATGGAAAGGCGCTGTTTCATTCCCAGGGAATATCTTTTCATCTTCATATGTTTGCTTTCCCAAAGACCAACAAGGTGAAGCACTCTTTCACATTCGGATTCCGGCAGGTTTCTGAGCCTGGAAATAATCAGAAGGTTTTCCCATCCGGAAAGATGGTCGTAGAAAGCCGCAGTATCTATAAGGCTTCCGATTTTATGAAACCCGTCAGGATAAAGCTCTGCCAGGCTTTGATCAAATATTCTGATGGCGCCCGATTCATCAGGAATACTGCCGATCAGCATTTTCATCGTCGTAGATTTACCAGCCCCGTTAGCTCCTAAAAATCCGAAAATACTTCCCTTTGGAACCGAAAGATTTATATTTTTAAGAACAGGTTTATTCCTGGAAAATTCAAAATTTAAGTTTTGGATCTGAATTATATTTTCCATAATTTGTATTTTGCTTCCAGCAAAATACAAATTAAATAGTAATATGCAATACAAAGTAGTATGTTTTTAAAAATTAACACAAAAAAATAACCTCCAAATTGACTTGAAGGTTATCATTTATTTTAAATGTTACGGCTTTTTAGGCTTGTACACTGCTTCATTAAAGATCTTAGTAGCATCGAGTTTTAAGAATTCCGCCAGTTTGGTTTCCGGTTTTTGCTTGAAATAAGCTTTACAAATCTGCCATCCTGTAAAAATCCCGATCTGAGGGGAAGATTCGTTATCAATTTCCGTATAAAACTTTGAGAACGGTCCGGGAGAAATGAAACGCTCTACCAGTCTCGGATCATCTCCGAAGATCAGGTTGCTTTCCACAAAATAATTCCAGATGTTGGATTCATTCGCTACCGCCCAATCGTACTGTTTTTTAGTGTAATTCATTTTCAGATAATCTGGTGTATCAGGAAGGAAAGCATCCTGCAACATCATGATTTTTCCATTCAGAATCACCTTGTCTATGAATTTCTGATGATCAGGAGATTCTGTCACAATACTTTCCGCGAAGATCTGTGAAACTTTCGGAACCATATTCTGTGGGTTCATCGACTTCTGAAAATACAACTCAAGTCCTTTGTAATTGGCATTGCCATCACCCATAAACCCAGTTATATCTATAAACAGAAGATTTCCTTTTGAATCATAAAAAATAGGATCCTGAACCATCTGCAATGCTGAAGAAAACAGGTAAACTTTAGGACTTTTAAACTGCGGAAAATAATATTTCATATGAGCAAACAGATCCTGAAGTCCTTTCTGAATCTTTGCCTCATCTATTTTTCCCGCGGCTTCCTTATAGATTTTGATCTCTTCTGCATCGGCTCTTCTCTTCCCGAAATCGGCATCAGAAACCGTTCCCTGAAACCATGGAAATTTAGCTTTAAACTGATCAAGAGGAATATTCTGATCATAAAACTCTTTGGAAATATCAGTTACTTCAACTTTTTCTGCGGTATTTTTCACTTCTACTTTCCATATGTTTTCGGGTTCTTTTTTACAGGAATCCAAAGCCAGAACTAAAATGGAAGAAAGGGCAATAATTTTAAAAATCTTCATTATTTTTACATGAAATTTAAGGACACAAAAATAAGGATTAAAAACACAATCGATGATGAAAATTAAAATATTTGCAAGCCTCTGCCTGTTTATTTCAGGATTTTCCACTTTCTGCGCTCAAAAACTTAATTTTAAAGATCAAAACTTTGAAAAAGCCGCGCTGGAAAATTTTGACCTTAATAAAAACAGTTCACTGGAACAGTTGGAAGCGGACATGGTCACCAATCTGTTTCTGGTTCAGAAAGGTATAAAATCAGCTGACGATATCAAGCTTTTTCCCAATGCTAAAATGATCATGCTGGATGACAATACAATTTCCAGTGTATCTATTGCCAGTCTGCCCCACCTCGAACTCTTTTCCTGTACAGGATGCAAGATGTCTTCATTTAAGGGACAAAGTCTCAAAAGCCTGGCGTCACTGTATCTTGACAACAACCTTCTGGAGAATATTTCGCTGAAGGAAACGCCAAGAATTGATCAATTAACATTATCTTTAAATCAATTAAAAACCATTGATATCACCGCGCTCAAAAACCTGAGAAAGCTGAACGTTGAACACAATAAAATTCTTAAGCTTGATATTTCCGGAAACCCGGCCCTGCAAACCCTGAATGTAGGCGGAAATAAAATGAAGGAAACAGATATTAAGATGGGAACAAAGACCGACGTAACGATTTTTGGAACTGAGCCCTAAATTATGACTATGAAAATAGAAACAAAAAGACTGATTTTACGAAAACTGGAAGAAACAGATATTGAAAGAATGTTTCTGCTGGATTCTAACCCGGAAGTGATGAAATACATCGGTGTTCCGGTACTTACAGAAAAAAAACAGGCATTAGAAATGATTCGAAAGATCAGGAAACAATATGATGAAAATGGTACAGGAAGACTGGCTGTGATCGAAAAGGAAACCGGATTACTGATCGGTTGGAGCGGTCTGAAATTACTGACTGAAGAGATCAACGGATACAAAAATGTTCTGGAGCTTGGCTACCGCTATTTACCTGAATCATGGGGAAAAGGTTATGCAATGGAAGCTGCAAGAGCCTCTCTTGACCTGGGATTTATTGATATGAAGGCGGATGTCATCTATGCCTGCGCACATTTTGAAAATAAAGGTTCCAATCATATTTTAACGAAATTAGGCTTTGAAAAAACCGGCGAATTTGAGGAACCAGATGCTATCTGTAACTGGTACGAACTCAAACGCAATAAATATCTTCCATAATATGCTGACGATAAGACCGGAAGAGGAAAAAGACCATAAAAAAGTATTCGAGCTTACGGAAGAAGCTTTCAGAAATATGGAGCAGAGTGACCATCAAGAACATTTTCTTGTGGAGAAATTAAGAAAATCTGCTGCTTTCATTCCTGAACTTTCTCTGGTTGCTGAAACTGAAGATGGTGAAATCGCAGGTCATATTTTATTCACAAAACTTAAAATTGTGAATGGTGACGAAACATTTGACTCACTGGCTCTCGCACCTGTTTCCGTACGTCCTGATTTTCAGAATCAGGGAATTGGAGGACAGCTTATCCTTCGCGGACATTCCATTGCTAAAGAACTGGGCTACAGCTCCGCCATTCTGATCGGGCACGAAAATTATTATCCTAAGTTTGGTTACGAAAAAACCAGTAATTTTGGGATTTCTTTTCCGTTTGAAATTCCTGAGGTGAATGGTATGGCTGTTGAGCTGACGAAAGACGGATTAAAAAATGTAAAAGGGGTAGTAAAATACCCTGAAGAATTTGGAATAGAATAATAGGTGAAAGAACTTTTTAAATTATATTTTGAATACTTTTTATGAACATTAAGAAGTTAAGGTGCTTCTAATGTAACAGGGAAAGATTATTTAAGAATTTGCTGATGGCAAAATAAAGCGGCCGCTTAAAATATCGGAGATATACTTAATCAATCTTTAAAGTTAGGATTCTAAATGCCTTAATGTTTTAAAAAAATAACGTTAAGAATTCTTTCAACATAACGAATTAAGAAGAATATTTTCATGTTGAAAAACAATAAATGTAAACACACTAAAAAATAAACAATGCAGACTCAAAAAGTAACAGATCATATTGTACAGTGGTTAAAAGATTATGCTGTAAAAGCTAAAGTAAACGGATATGTCATCGGAGTTTCCGGAGGTGTAGATTCCGGTGTGGTTTCTACTCTTGCCGCCATGACAGGCCTAAAAACCCTTCTGATTGAAATGCCAATACGCCAGAAACCGGATCAGATCGACCGTGCCTGGGAGCATATGAATGATCTGAAATCTAAGTTTCCTAATGTGGAAGCCATGTCTGTAAACCTTACTCCGGCTTTTGAAGAACTTTATAAAGCATTTGATGTAAAAGATGATCTGTATCCTAATGAGAAGCTGGCTTTTGCCAATACCAGATCGCGTCTGAGAATGCTTACTCTGTATTATTACGGACAGATCAACGGTCTTCTGGTATGTGGAACAGGAAATAAAGTAGAGGATTTCGGAATCGGGTTTTATACAAAATACGGTGATGGCGGTGTAGATGTCTCTCCTATTGCAGACCTTTATAAGACTGAGGTGTATACCCTTGCAAGATCCTTAAATCTGGTTAAAAATATTCAGGAAGCGATTCCTACGGACGGACTTTGGGATGTGGACAGAACGGATGAGCAACAAATCGGAGCTACCTATCCTGAACTGGAAAAAATTCAGAAGGAATACGGAACCAAAACTGCCGATGATTATGAAGGCCGAGACAAAGAAGTCTTTTTAATTTTCGACAGAATGCACAAAGCAGCTCAACATAAAATCAATCCTATCCCGGTTTGTGATATTCCTGAGGAATGGAGAGAAAGCTAATGCTGAGTTGTAAATTATTAATGATAAGCTATAAGTTGATATGAACGGTAAAATAAGATCGGTATTTTTTATTTGTCTGGGACTTCTTTTCGGGATGTCTGTGATGTATATCTACAATAATTTTATTGCAGACAAAAAGGGAAATACAGAGATCACAAAAACAGAAGCTTCCACCAACGGAAACATTTCTAATGATTCTCAAAGTACCAGCGGAAATTCTTCGTCACAGTCCATTGACCAACTGACGAAGGAAAAAACAGTCATTAATTATGTAAAACAGAACCACATGCTTCCGGATTATTATATCACTAAAAATGAGGCAAAAAAGCTCGGCTGGAATCCTTCAAAAGGTAATCTCTGTGATGTACTGCCGGGAAAAGCTATTGGTGGTGATTATTTCAGCAACCGTGAGAAAAGACTTCCGCAAGGTGAAAAATACTTTGAAGCAGATGTAAACTACAGCTGTGGAAACCGGAATGCAGACCGCATTATTTTTACCAAAAACGGCGATGTTTATCTGACTAAAAACCATTATAAGAGTTTTGAAAAGCAGTAGTTAAACACGTCATTGCGAGGAGCGAAGCGACGAAGCAATCTTTAATCATAAATAAACATACAACATATGAAACCAGGCTTTGTTTACATTATGACCAACAAGAACCATACAACTCTTTACACAGGAGTTACTTCAGACCTGCCCAAACGCGTCCAACAGCATAAAGACACCTATTACGAACAAAGTTTCACGTCAAGATACAAGTTACATATTCTGGTGTACTGGGAATCTTTCCAGGAAATCGGAGATGCTATTTTTCGGGAAAAGCAGATCAAGGCAGGCTCAAGACAGAAAAAGCTGGATCTCATCAATTCGTTAAACCCTGAATGGAGGGATCTAACGGATGACATTGAAAATATTATGGATGTTTTTTGAGATTGCTTCGTCGCTGCGCTCCTCGCAATGACCAATATTAAATTAAAAAAAAAAAAAAGAATATGAAGACAATATATATCGATTTTACAAACATAGGCGACTATGAAGATTTTTATGCTCAATTAAAGGAAAAGGTAACTCTTCCTGAATATTTCGGGGATAACCTGGATGCGCTGTCTGACGTTATTACCGGTGAACTGGAAATGCCACTTGACCTAGAATTCGTCAATATGACGGTAGACCAGCTGGAAATCTTTGAAGATCTGCTGACCACTCTGGAAGATGCGGAGGATGAAATGGAAGATTTCAGTTTCACGTATTATCTGGAGCAATACGAAGATGATGAGAATGACGATCAGGACGGGAAGGAAGAAGAAATATAACCCTAGTCTCAACTGAAATAGTTTAACTGAATATTATCCTCTTTTTTAGTGTGTTTTCAAAATAAAAGATCAATATTTGCAGCCCGGCAACCATTAATCTCCTTGTAAAATCAAACTATGAAAAGAGTACAATTTTCTATGATATTCTTATTGGTGAATTTTGCTTTCATCAATGCGCAAGTAGGTATAAACAATCCATCTCCCGCTTCTACACTGGACATCAGTGCGAAGAATCCTACAGGAACTTCCGGCCATACGGATGGATTGTTGATACCCAGGGTAGATAGACAAAGGGCGCAAAGCATGTCTGCTGTTCCCGTATCCACTCTGATTTATATAAACAGCATTGCTACAGGAACACTGGCGGGTACAGCCGCTAATATTGATGCTGTAGGATTTTACTATTTTAACGGAACTGTCTGGACAAAGCTCATCACTTCGCTGAACATGTATAATGCTGACGGAACTTTAACCGGCCCTCGAACCGTCACAACCAACGGCCATCTTTTAAGTCTGGTCAATGGCGGTAACAATGTGAAAATAACCACCACTGCTACCGAAGCAGCACTCTCTGCCAATGGCTCTTCAAGAGGATTTCTCAACCTTGTAGGAGGCTCTTCAAATATTGATTTTTATGTAGAAACTACGGGTATCGCCCAGTTCAATTCTTCCGGAAATTCGACCAAACTCAGTATAGGTTCCACCAACGCCACTCCTTTAGGCTTAAAAACAAACAGCATCGAAAGACTTACCGTTTTAAGCAATGGAAATGTAGGGATAGGAACAACAGCACCCAATACCCCACTGGAAATATCTTCGGGTACAGCCAATGTTTCAGGTACAAGATTGACGAATCTCAATGCTGCATCTCCCATCAGTACAGGGCAAACCTTAGGAGTAGATGATTTTGGAAATGTTATAACAGTGGCCAATCCTACTGCTGCCAGCGTCACAACCGCATCGGTCAACAGTACCACAGGAGCCAGTTTCAACGTGAATGATACAACAGTCACGATGGTACCGGGAACCTCGCAGCCTATCACCATTCCTACAGGTGGAAAGGCTTTATTCATCAATTTTATGCTGGGGATTGATTATGGAAGCAATCCTGCAGGAAGTGGCTCATCCTATTATGAAGCAAGATTGTACATAGACGGAGTTGCTACGGACTGCTATATGCGTACTCAGGAATATGGTCCGGGCGGATTCAGTGCCCAGTTCAGCTTTAATACGGTGAAATTTCTTGCAGCCGGAAATCATACAATAGATGTAAGAATGACAAGAACCTTTAATAACGGGGTGGCCTCTGGGGCTAATATGCTTTGTGTCCCGATTTCCCTGTCATTTAATGCTACTTATTTGAATTAATTTAAATAATATCAGCACCAACAATACAGTTTCTTACTGTAAAAAATGAATGATCATCTTAAAAATCCCCTACATGAACAGCATACAATTTTCTATCATACTCTCTATTTTCAGTTCTTCAATCCTCTTTTCACAAATAGGCATCAATAACAATACTCCCCTCACCACATTAGACATTACAGCTAAAAACGCTACAGGAACATCCACCCATGCAGATGGGATTTTGATACCGAGAGTAGACAGACAAAGAGCGCAAAGCATGAACAGCGTTCCGGTTGCCACCATGATTTATTTGGACAACATTGCTACAGGAACTCAAGCGGGTACTGCTGCCAATATAGATACAACGGGATACTACTATTATAACGGAACTTCATGGATCAAATTAAATCCTATGAACAATATATACACCTCAGACGGCCCATTAAGTGGAATGAGAAGTGTAACAACCAATGGAAATACCATTAATTTTGTAAACGGAACCAGCAATGTAGGAATCATCACTACTTCAACAGAAGGGAAATTTTCCGCTACCGGCTCAACAAGAGGCACTCTGATTTTATCCTCCGGCACCAGTCTGGTGGATACCCATGTAGACGAAGCCAGCGAAGCACAAATAAGCAGTTCGGGAAATTCCACAAAATTAAGTATCGGAACTAATAATGCAACGCCTCTTGCCCTTAAAACAAACGGCACAGATCAACTGACTCTTCTCAGCAACGGAACTATGGGCATCGGAACGACAGCTCCTTCCGCAGCATTTGAACTGGCATCAGGAACCACCAATACATCCGGATTAAGACTGACCAATCTTACTTCTTCCTCCCCCATAAGCACAGGCCAGGCGCTGGGCGTGGATGCCACTGGAAATGTAGTAACCGTTGCCAATCCCAGCCCTACGAATGTAAGTACTTCTTCGGTCAACAGTACGGCGGCTTCAGATTTTAATGTTAACGACCTTGCTGAGACTATTGTATCCGGAACATCGCAAACCATAACTGTCCCGACGGGTGGAAAAGCTTTATTTATCAATTTCATGCTGGGGGTAGATTACGTCAATACCCCGGCTGGTAGCGGAACCGCTTATTACGAAGCAAGATTATACATAGACGGAGTGGCTACAGACTGCTACATGCGTACTCAGGAAGTGGGGATAAGTACCAATGCGTCTTTCACCATCAGTACGATTAAGTTTCTTGATGCAGGAAACCATACGATTGATGTGAGAATGCAGAGAACATTCAATAATGGTACGACGTCCGGAGCGAATATGATCTGTACCCCGATGTCGATGTCATTTAATGCTTCCTATTTAAATTAAGATGAAGCTCAATAAGATACAGCCTTGTAAGCATCGTAAAAATTAATCATTATCTTAAACTTACTTCATGACAAGATTTCAACTTTCCATTATATTTTTATTAGCAGCCATTTCACATGCCATCGCACAAACGGGATTTAACAATGATACCCCATTGTCAACATTGGATATCACAGCAAAGAATCCAACCGGCACCACTACTAATGTTGACGGATTACTAGTTCCAAGAGTAGACCGACAACGGGCACAAAGCATGGATTTGGTTCCCATTTCAACATTGATTTATGTAAACAGTATCGCTACGGGAACATTAGCTGGAACTGCCGCCAATATAGATGCTACTGGCTATTATTATTTTAATGGAACAGCCTGGACAAAAGCAGGAGCACCTGTGAATATTTATAATTCAGACGGAGCATTGGCAGAACAACGAACCATAACCACCAATGGAAATCCTTTGCTTTTTTTAAACGAAGCTACCCTCGTGGGACTTGTCACGAGCGGAGGTTTGGGAGCAGTTGCCACAACCGCCACTGAAAGAGGAGCGGTAACCTTAAGAGGCGGAACAGCTAACCTTGATATGTATACAGACGATGCCAGTGAGACACAGATTAATTCGTACGGAAGCTCAACCCGATTCAGCTTAGGGACTAATAATGCAGGATCCCTTGCTTTAAAAGCCAACGGAACAGAAAAAATCACCATCCTGAGTAACGGAAATGTCGGAGTAGGTACTGCCACTCCCAATACAAAACTTGAAATAGCTTCAGGTACCGCTAATGTTTCGGGGATAAAATTCACCAACCTGACTTCTGCATCGCCCATCGGAACAGGACAGTCTATAGGTGTGGATGCCACAGGAAATATTATTACCGTAGCCAATCCTACTGCGGCAAATATCAGCACCGCTACCGTTAACAGTACTACCGGTGCCGATTATAATGTCAATGACCTTACAGCAACTGTAGTGACGGGAACGCCTCAATCTGTTACCATTCCTGCAGGTGGTAAAGCCTTATTCATTAATTTCATGCTTGGAATCGATTATCTGGGCAGCCCTGCCGGAAGTGGACAGGCGACTTATGAAGCCAGGCTCTATATTGACGGTGTTGCGACAGACTGCTATCTCCGTACCCAGGAATCTTCAGCCGGAACCAATACCCAATTTACCATCAATACAGTAAAATTTCTTACGGAAGGAAATCACACGTTGGATGTAAGAATGATCAGAGCAGTCAATAACGGAACAACCTCCGGTGTTAACATGCCCTGTAGACCTATCTCCATGTCTTTCAATGCTTCTTATATCAACTAAGTTTGAGTTTGAGAGTCGGGTTTGAGAGTAAGTGTGTTTGAGGGTTTTAGAGTTTCAAACTGGTTGTCAGTTGCTGGTCACTAGTTCGTAGTGATTAAGTTAATAAGATTATTGTCTGATATCTGATGTCTGACATCTAGCATCTTTGTTCTTGTTTCTTGTTTCTTGTTTCTTGTTTCTTGTTTCTTGAATCTATCATTCACCATTCACTTGCAAAGCAAAATTCACCATTCACATTTCCCTAAATCTCAACCTTAGTCTAAAAGTCTCGTGTCTCATGTCTCATGTCTGAAATCTGGCATCTGAAATCATACACAAAACCCGCAGGAAATTCCTGCGAGTTCTTTTTGGTCAAGCCTTTTTAAGTACGTCTAATTTTTACTTTACTGTTTGATCAATTTAAAACTTTGTGAAGTCTCCCCTTTCACGAAAATCTGCAGAATATAATTTCCTTTTAACAAGGAAGAAACATCTATTCTGCTTTCCACAGCATTGTCTGTTCTTACTTTTTGGCCGACCATATTGTATATTTCCACTTTCTCAATCTTTGAGATTCCTTTGAAATAAAGAACATCTTTTACAGGATTTGGATAAATGGCTATGTTGCTGTTATGTTTTGTGCTTTCATCCGTAGAAAGCTGTACTTTCGAAAGATCGAGATAAAATGCAACGATCTGATTGGATGCATTGGTTCCTATGCCTGCAATTCTTTTTCCGTCTCCTGAAATGGCGAGAGGAAGTGACATATTCACGCCCTGGATATTGATTCCCATATTGACTGCATAATCATTCAGGTTTACCCGACCGCCTGCAGCAGTCCATATAAAGCCTTCTCCGGACATTGGAGGTGCTGCGAAAGGTCTGAAAAATCCGACTACTTTTTTACCGTCGGCAGAGATTCCGGTGGCTCCTCCTCTGAAGAAGGCTGAGGAATTTGGATGAGTAATATATGTAAGGCCGCTTACGCTGTTCCACACGTATGGATTGGGCATAGCAGATCCTATGATTGTCGTTCCGTCTGCAGAAACATCTCCTGCTTCGCCTACATATTCGCCGTTACTGTCTGTGATAAAACTTTCTACTCCATTGACCCATTTGGCCCCGCTTCTGGTCCCGTTATCCTGATCCTGCCATCCGACAATTACGGATCCGTCGGAATTGATGGCATTCGCTCTTGAACTTCTGTTTGGTACGGTACTTCCAAGATCTGTCACCCCGGTGGCAGCATTCCATTTTACGGCATGTGCGCTTCCAGCGGTTATCCATCCCAGTCCTACGATGGTATTTCCGTCTGAAGTCATTCCCCAGGTAGAACTTACATGGCCATCCCAGCCTGTAGGAACCAGACCTCCGTGATTGCTCCAGGAAGTTGAAGCTGTGTCATAAGTGGATATCTCATTAAATCCCGTTCCGGAATTGGTGGTAGACGACGCTATTTTATTACCATCTCCGGTGATCAGTGTTCTTCCTGCAGCAGGATATCCGTTGGAAACTGAACCGATCTGCACCAGACCATTCATCTCATCCCATTTAAAAATCTGCCCGGCACTGGTGTGCATGCTTACAATTCCGCCATCAGAAATACCGCCTACGGTATAATTTCCAACCGCCATGACAGTCAGCTGGGCATGAGCCGATGAAAACCCAAACAGAAAGCAAGCATATACAGCTTTCATTGAAATTTTGTAAATCTTTTTCATAATTATTTAAGTTTAATATTTTGAATTGGCAGAAACAATATTAATATTATATTTGCCCTTTCAAAAGAGTTTGGCTTACATAATTCGTGAAATTTAAAAGAATAAAAAATATAAATCGTTAAAATACAACCCTATAACAAAAATCTACTTTGAGGACAGATCATCAGGAAGCTGTAAGAAAAATCGAAAAAAAATCTATTTTTTGCCCTACTATTTGGATTCAAACCGTTCAAATTTTATTGATCATTCTCTGTTCAGTTTGGGCTAAAGGACAATCCGGTCCCGACTTCAGTATTTTGGCGGACAAAGCTTTTCATAAATTATATCAGAATCCGGATGAGTGCATCAATTACTCACAGAGTCTTCTGATCAGCGACCAGAATCCTGAGCACAGGATTGTACTGCAGAATATCATCTCGCAGGCCTATGCTATGAAGGGAGACTATATCCAATCTGTCAATATTTACAGCCAAAAAGATTCAAGGGAAAAAGAAAACCTCTCCTATTTCCTGCAGGCAGCCGGTGATTACAATCTCGCCGACCAGTACCAGAATCTGGATCTTTACAGCCAGTCGCAAAGGATTATTTCGGATCTTTTAGTTGATAATAAATTACTGAAAGGGGAAAATCCGCGGATGAATGTTATCACAGCCAAGCTTTACCAGCTTCAGGCGCTTAATTTCGGGATTAACAGAAACTATACTGTTGCACTCGAAAACCTCAGCAAAAGTGATCAGTATCTCGGTTTCAACAACCAGGAAAACAGAATCCTTGAAATGGAGAATAAAGTGTTCAGGGCATCTTTTTTAATGAGACAGAATAAGCTGGAGGAAGCTAAATATCTTTTGGAATCCACAATTATTTTAGCTGAAAAGAACACGGATTACTATTTTATCCAGGCATTGGCTTATGAAAACCTCTCCCGTTATTATTTTTTAAAGGAAAACTATCATACCGCTGTGGAAATGCTTGAGAAAGGACTGTCCAAAATAGAAAACCTTCCTTACAACAGCCTGAAAGCAAAGATTTACGAATCTTTATCCAAAAATTATTTTGCTCTTCATCACGACGAAAAATACCATCAATACAACAAACTTTACACTGAACTCAGGACGAAACTGGATTCCAGTACCAAAGAAGGCATTCGTTATATCGTCAAACTCGTAGAAACCAACCAGAATAACAATCTGGAATTCCAGAAACAGAAACAGCTGAAAAATATAAGTCTGATCTCCGGTGGTTTCCTTATCGTGATTATGGGTCTTCTTATCTGGTTTTTAATTCTGAAAAGCAGCCATAAGGATCTTAAAAAACAGTCGGATTTTTTTGAAAAACAGAAAAATATGGAGCAGATCACCTCTAAGAGTCTTTCCAAAGAAGAGTCTGCAACCGAAAAAGATCCCAATAAAATTTCAAAGGAAAAGGAAAATGAAATCCTCCATAAACTGGAAGAATGGGAAAAACAGCAACGGTATCTGGACAAAAGTATGACGCTTTCCGCATTGTCTTCACAGATGGGCGTGAATACAAAATATCTTTCTGAAGTGATCAACAGCAGTAAAGGAAAAAATTTCAACGCTTATATTAATGAATTAAGGATTAATCATATTGCACGTCTCCTGAGAACCGATCCTGTTTATCTAAATTATAAGGTCAGTTATCTCGCGGAATATTCAGGATTCTCGTCCCACAGCGCGTTTACGACAGTCTTTAAATCGGTGACGGGAATGTCTCCCAATGCTTATATCCAGGAAATCAGTAAAAGCAGAACATCATGAAATTCTTATTAAAAATTATTACCCTTGTTGTTATGAACTTCTGCCTCTTCGTTTCCGGGCAGAAAACTTCTTTCGATTCTCTGATGAAGAAAGCACGCCTTGAGATCTATGACAATCCAGATAATGCCATCAGGATCGGGAAAAACCTCATCACAAAGGAAAAGGATATTCATAAGCAAATCGGTATTTATCAGCTTCTTTCCACCGCTAGTATTGCAAAAAGAGATTTCGACCAGTCGCTTCAGTATCTTTTAAAAGCAAAAGAAACCGCGGAAAAAACGAATGATCTGAAGGTTCGTACCAGCGTCCTGATCTCAGCTGCTATCCAGTACCAGCAGATGGAACTTTTCAGCAAAAGCCTTGAAACACTGAACGAAGCAGATCAATTTCTAGCTAAACTTCCGGATGATCTTCCTGAAAAACATATTGAAACGGCAAGAAGCTATGCTATCCGGGGAATGATTTATAAAAGCCAGTCGAATCCCGAAATTGCCCTTGAAAAATTTCTGATCTCCATTCAGAATTTTGAAAAAATAAAACATAAACAGACGACTTATTCCAATATGAGTGTGGTCTACTATAATATCGGCTATTGTTACCTTAATCTCAACCAGCTTGAAAAGGCTGATCAGGCATTTATCCAATCTGCAGAATATGCCCGGAAAAACAAAGCCAAAAGCCTGGAAGCATTTGCACTCAAAGGAATGGCTGAAATGTACAAACAGAAAAAGGAAAATGAAACAGCTCTGCAGCTGCTTGTCAAAGCTGAAGATCTCAGTAAAAATACCGGTGACCTAATCCTCAATGAAGGAATTTACAAAGAAATGTCCGACAATTATCTGGCGATGGGAAAGTCCGGTCTGTATCAAAATTACAGCAGGAAATATTTTGAGATGCGTTTTCAGAGGGAGCAGAATGAATTGAGTTCTATCAATCATGCCATCAATGAACACAATAAGGAAACGCTGAAGAAAAGTACGGAAATGAAAACCCGGTATTATTATTTTACGGGCGTCATTGCAGGTATTGGAGGTCTTCTCATTATTCTGCTTCTCTATCTGATTTTCAGGATCAGGAAACGAAATCTTCAGTATAAGCAAAAAATTCATGAGCTTATACAGCCGTAATAATGGATCATCTTATATTAACAGCTTTACCACTTTTATCACAACCGGTAATTTGTATCTTGTGCCCCGTTCTACTCTTAATTTATCTGCAGGAAATTACATTATTATGGTCAATGGCGCGGGTGCCAACGGAATGGCTCTCAGGATCACATTTGGCTCAGGAAACCAGGATACCATCAATATAAGAGCAACCCTTCCAAATAATATTTTTGTTATTTTAAATAAGTTGAAATGATTGATTGAAATCAATACAAAAAAAAAGAGATGCAAAAACTGCATCCCTTTGACTTTATGATATGGAAAAAAATATCCCCCGATATTTCATTACTTACATTTCCGCCTGGGAACTGAAATAGCAAAGTAAATCAGATACCAAGTCAGCTGTCATTATATTTCTTCACAAATAGGTAAATGGACTATTTCGGTTGTTTTCAGGCAAACTCTATTGCAGCAGACATGCTTTGGTGGACATCTAAGGTCAACTGAACATGCTAAATCTCCATTACCCTTGATCATTTTTAGATTTTCTCTTGATAATTTTTTCATGACTACATATTTAATTAGTTTTTTCAAATATAATAATATATCCCTAAAAATAGAATTAAATAAAGGTAAAAATTTAATATTAAAGCAAAGGCTTCAGCGTATTCATCAAAACTCAGATTTAATTTTTATAAGCAAACCTATACATCAAAAAAAAACATTCCCCGAAAGGAATGTTCTTTAATATTATAAGGTTTTAATTATCTTCCAATAACCTCCGTAATCGGGTTTCCTACATTTCCACTCGGGAACTGAATTTTCAGTAATGATGAAACGGTAGGGGCAATATCAGTCATGTTATACGCTTTATTGCTTTCTCCTTTCTGGATTCCCCATCCCATAAAGATTAATGGAATGTGTGAGTCATACGAATTCCATACACTGTGTGTCGTTCCTGTTTTAGAGTATGGAGGAAGCATGGAATCGTGAGAGATCAGCTGGATATCGCCACTTCTCTGTCTGTTGATTCCGTTGATGATTCTTTGCTTAATCGGTTCCGGAATAGTAGCTTCCTGAACTTCGTCTACAGATACTGCATATAAAACCGTTGGATCCTTCTGTAATTCTCTGATTGTAAAATCTCTCAGGTCATCCAGTTCAATTTTGTTGTCCTGCATCAGCTTTCTGTCGAAATAAATCTGATAATTATCTACTGCATTGATCAGTTTATCCACTCCGAATTTATCTTTCAGCTTCTGATTGATATCTTTTTCCATTCCTTCCCCGAAAAATCCTGTTGTGATCTTGTGTTCTTTAAGGAATCCTACGGAATGCGCTCCACCATGGTCAGCAGAAAGGAAAACCGTGTACTCCCCTTTTCCTACTTTCGAATCCAGGTAGCTGAAAAACTGAGCCAGATCCTGATCAAGTCTCAGATAAACATCTTCCACTTCAATAGAATTCGGTCCGAATTTATGACCTGCATAATCTGTAGAAGCCAGGTTGATTGCCAGGAAGTCAGTAATATTATCACCTCCTAATTTTTCTCCATCTACAGAAGCTTCAGCCAGTTTCAGCGTCAGCGTATTTCCGAAAGGTGTATAACGGATGTTATCTTTTTTAGTCTGATAATCCTGAGCCAAATTGCTGTAAGGGAAAACAGGTGTTTTTGCACTTCCCAGTAGTCCTTCCCATGAAGAATTGTCAGGTGAGCTTTCTGTATATTGATTAATCGGAAGTAAAGTATTCCAGCCGTTCGCTACTAATTTTTCAGGCAGATTCTGTCCATTGAACGACTTCACCCACTGAGGCAGGTCATTCATATACCAAGAACTTGTAATGAAATTTCCGGTACTGTCATCAAACCAGAAGGCTCCGTTCGGCGTATGGCCCGCAGGAAGAATGGAAGCACGGTCTTTCAGCGAAACTCCGATCACTTTTCCTTGAAAGTTGGTAGCCAGTCTCAATTCGTCGGTTACAGTGGTAGACCAAAGGTTTTTTGGAGAATGACTTCCGATTTTCGCATTGGTTGTTCCTACCGGCTGAACGCTGTCGTCTGCCGTACAGTAAACATTTTTCCCGGTTTCTTTATCTGTCCAGTCGTTTCCGGCAATCCCGTGGATCGCAGGTACAGAACCTGTATAGATGCAGGTATGTCCCAAAGCTGTAATGGTAGGTACGTAGGGAATGTGGACATTATTTAAAGAATATCCTGTATTCAGGAGTCTTTTAAAACCATCATTTCCGTATTTATCGTAAAAACGGTACAGATAATCCCACCTCATCTGATCTACAACTAATCCTACGACTAATTTGGGTCTTTCTAATTGAGAATTTTTGTTCTTCTGAGCATTGATTGTAATTACGGACAATAAAGCCGCTCCCGCAATTGAAATTTTCCTAAGCATCTAGTAAATTTTTGTTGACCACAAATTTAAGGGTTTTGTACGTTTTGGAGTGTGAAATTTTATTTAAATTTAATCAAACCTGTAAGCTTTCAATTTTTATTAGTTCGGGTGACCTCCTATAGAAAAATGCCTTTATATCTGAAAGAGTCTAGACCAGCAAGTGTTTCAGAAATACCAGATTTATTACATTAGAAATTTACTTACTTTTACAGCTCTAATTAATAGCTTAATTTATGCGCAGGTATATTTCCTTTTTTCTTATTTTCTTTCTCATTAAAACAAGTTCACAAATCAATAAGCAGCAAGTAGTTGATGATTGGGCACTGGTAAAATCCAGTATGCTGGACGGAAGCCGAAATCTTTCAGAAAGATCTGATCGATTTTTAATCTGGAAACTTTCTGATCACCAACTTTGCGAATATCCAGATCCGATATTTGAAGATCGAAAAAAATGCTTTGATATTAAGTTAGAAAATAAAAGCATCAGAACTTCACCAAAAACCTTCTATGAAATTGATAAGTTAACTAGTGATACATTAACTGTTATTGATAGAGCTGATGGAATCACCAGTAACGATAAAATAGAGAAAATATGGTTCGTTCGAATTTCAAAACTTCAGAACGAATATCTTAGTACATTAAAGAATGACAGTATCGCAGTGGCCAGCCCATATTTTACCCCTTCCCTTAAAAAGAATATTTTCTTTGAGATACCGGAAGACTATATGTACAATAGTAATCTTACTGTAAAAGGAAATATTATTATTTATCCAAAAAAACAAAAGGTTGATTTACAATATGAAAACACTCCTGAATCTAAGAAGAATGTAAAAGGTATGGAGTTTTTAAAATCAACTATTGAAAAAAGTTACCATCAATGGACCATTACAGCTTTTAAAAACTTTGATCAGGTAATTATCCCCTATTCTTTTAAACACAAGACTGAGTATCCACAGGCAACGATGAAATTTGCTTTTTTTAAAAATGAGCATAAGGATTCTGGTAAAATCCCTGTCACAATAAAAGATAAAACATTATCTAGTGAAACATACAACAAAGGAATTAACGCTCTAAACGATAAGAAATTAGATAAAGCCATTGAACTATTTAACAAAGCATTTGACCTCGATAATACCAATGTAGATGCACTGTATAATACGGTTTCCATCAGCCTTGACAAAAAAGATGTGGTTACAGCTTGCACTGCCTTAAAAAAATTAAAAGAGTTCGAACAAACCGAAGGAACACAACTTTTTAACCAAGTATGTACAAAAAACTGATTCATATGATCAAATTCAAATACATCATTTTATACGTTGAAGATGTTGAAAAGTCAATGAATTTTTACCATCAAACATTTGATACCCCCATTAAATTCATCACGCCTGAAAAAGACTACGGAGAACTGCTTACCGGAGAAACCAGCCTTTCTTTTGCATCTATAAGTCTGGCCGGTTCCAATATAAAAAAGGGATTTTTATCTTCTAAATCGGAAGAAAAACCTTTCGGAATTGAACTGGGATTTACTACTGATGATGTGGAGAAACTGGTAGAAAAAGCAATTGAAAACGGAGCTGTTCTCTATGAAGAAGTGGCCGTAAAACCCTGGGGGCAAAAGGTAGCGTATATCAAAGATCCGGATCATTATTTAGTAGAAATCTGCACAGAAATCCAGTAACAATCAATCACATTCCACATTTCCATGGAGAGCAAAAAATTAGAAAAACTGACCGAAAATCCTACAATCAATTGGGGACTTAATGGATACACTACGGATAAAATCCTGTCTGTTTCTTTTGTTGAATATGGTGGTTCTTTTGAATTTGTACTCAAAGAAAAATTTATGCCCTACTCCAAAGTCTGGGAAACCGATTCCAACGACATTGAAGAGCTAAATGAAATCATTGAAAAAGGATATTCTTTCGGCGTTTTTGAAGATGGAGAGCTCATAGGCTGGATCATTTGTGAACACCGAACGTGGAATAACAGCTTTTACATCGAAAATATTCTGATCAGTGAAAAATTCAGAAGAAGCGGAGCCGGAGCTCAGCTGATCAAAAATGCTGTTCGTGAAGCGAGACATTTAAACTGCAGAATCATTGAACTTGAAACACAGAACACCAATTATCCGGCGATCCAGTTTTACAGACGGATGGGATTCAGCATTACAGGACTGAACACAAGACTGTATGACAATCCGGAGGAAACTGCTGTTTTTATGACTTTAGATCTGTAGGATGATGCACTTTTATTCAATCCTCTGGTTTTGTAATCGACAGAAACTATAAAACATATTGAATTTTTTATTTTGTACCGAACGGTACAATTACATACCTTTGTCCCAGAAAATAATCCCAATGGCAGGAAGACCTAAAATATTTGACGAGCATGAAGTTGTAGAAAAAGCAACTGAAGTTTTCAGAGACAAAGGCTATGATACAGCTTCTGCCGAGGAACTGCTACATGCAATGGGCATCGGAAAAGGCAGTTTTTATCTCACCTTCAAAGGAGGAAAGAAAGAACTTTATATGCGCTCCATCAGCCAGTTTTCAGACCATTTTTATCAAAAAATTTCGGAAAGCCTTGCTGCATCTGAAAATAAAATCCAATTCCTCAAACGTTTTTTTCTGAATATCGCCAACACTGCTGAATGTGACAAAGAGCCCGGCTGTTATCTGGGAAATGCATTAGTACAGCTTTCTGAAAAGGATGATGAAATAAAAAAGATCACCGCTCAGATGCTGAAAAAACTGCAGGTTCTGTTCGCAGAGACGGTAAGAAATGCACAGGAAAACGGACTAATCACCAGCACAGAAGATCCGGAACTCATCGGCTGGCACCTGAGTAATTTTTGGAACGGCATTCATGTGACCAAAAGGATGGAAAGCTCACCGGAAATACTGAAAGGCATTATTGAAATCAATCTTAAAATACTGGACTAAAATTTTTTAACCAATTTTGTACCAAATAGTACAATTTAAAAATATCTACTAATTTAATACCAAAAAATCATGAACATTACTAACAACACAATTTTAATTACTGGCGGAGGATCAGGAATCGGATTGGAAATTGCAAAATCACTGAATGCATCCAACAAAATTATTATTGCCGGAAGAAACAAAGAAAAACTTGATGCCGCATCAGAAGGTCTTGACAATGTCTTTACTATTCAGGCGGACATCACCAATGAGAAAGATGTAGAACGATTGGTAGAGGAAATTAAGATCGATTTCGGTGGTCTTAATATTCTGATCAATAATGCAGGACATGCTTATGCTTACACGCTTTCTGACGCATCAGATACCTACACTAAAGCATCAGAAGAATTTGAAACCAATTATTTTGCTCCGATTCGTCTGACAGAAAAATTACTTCCTTTATTAAAACAGCAGGAAAACGCAGCTGTTGTGAATGTTTCTTCTATTGTAGCATTTGCACCAGGTTCTCATGTTCCGACCTACTCTGATTCTAAAGCAGCCCTTCACTCTTATACACAATTGCTGAGACATGAACTGGCTAAAGATACATCGGTTAAAGTTTTTGAACTAATGCCACCACTTGTCAATACGGATTTATCTGCAGAAATCGGAGGCAGGGAAAACGGCATTCCGGCTTCAGAGGTGGCGGACAGTTTGGTACAGGGCCTGATTGACAACGCTTATGAAATCCGTGTCGGAAATACTGAAGTTCTGTACAGCAACTTCTTTGCAGGTTCCGAAGGTGCCTTCAGCATGATGAATCAATAACTGGTTCTTTATATACTGCCTTAACTGCGGGAAAGAAATATTTCTTCCCCGCAGTTTTATTATTGTAATGAATCAAAAGCTTCTCTTCTATTAAATTTTTAAATCACTGAATGATTTAATCTTAAAATTTAAAATAATATCATTTAAATCACTTCTACGTGTATTAAAATTTCTTATATTAGTAATCAACAAATTAAAAATATTAACTGCTATGAAAAATTTAAAGAAATTAACGAGAAAACAACTTGAATTCATCAGCGGAGGCGATATCGCTTATGGCATTTGTGATGCTGACGGTAATTGCCCACGTACCATAGGATCTTATTATTGCAATGATGGTATCTGTTATAGAGTTGCGGGAGGAGGTCACCCCGGAGGAGGCTGTACGGAACCTATGCATCTGTGCCAAGACTGGGAAACCGGATGCGGATGTGTTTATATTTAAAAAAATTTTGTTAGATAAATCTTGAGGGCGGTCTTTTTACCGCTCTTTTTGTTTTATACAACCCTGTTCATCATAACGACGAAATATATGCTTCATATCTGCTTTTCTCAAGTACTTCTTTTGCGGTGAGTTTATAAATATCTTTCCATGCATTGGCTCCGTGTTTTTCAACCTGCTTTTAAATAGAATTATCCGGCTTGGGGCTTTTGTTCATTGAAAAAAAAAGAGTCCGGCAATACTTCTTATTAACAGGACACTTCTTTTCATATTCTCGGGGATTACTTGGATTTTAGCAGGGTATGATGTGATTATGTAGTAAAAGGCTTTACACCAATCATGATCGTTCCCATATGTCTTCTTCCACTATTAATCATCAATATTATTAACTGGAAAGGGTTAAAAAAAGAAAAGGAAAACAGGAATTTGAAATAACTGAAATTCCGAGTAAAAAGCAAACTGTACTGAAGTCTTATGTTCTCATAAGGCTTATTTTATTGACTAAAATTTTGACAGAAATCAAGAATTTAATTTTAAACAACAAATAATCATAATTAATTAAATTAAATAATCAATAAATTAAAAATATAATATTTTTATCACCAATAATTGAAATAATATTTATTTTTTATATATTTATCACGAACTAAAACAATATTAATTACTATGAAAAAAACATTCTTGTTTGCTATTGCAGGTTTCTTTTTCCTGACCTCATGCAATAATGAAAGTATTCCAACAGCAGCCCATGATAATCAAAAAACAACGGCTGTTGAAAATTTCAAACGTGCGATCACAACGGTAAATACCTCCAAAGATCTTCCTTTGAGTGAAGAAAAGCAGAGCTCTGAATATCAGTTTCCTCAATTAAGCGAAAAAAGAAAAGACATTCTTCTCCCTGCGGCAAAGTCTCTCATCAAGTCTACAGGAATCAAAGATGAACAGATCGAAAAAGCCACACACGGTGATAAAACCAAAATCATCTTATGGGCCATGGAAATTTTCCAGGACAACTATACCAATTCTTCTTTATAATCTTAAAGTTTTAATCACTCAATCCTTATGAAAAATATTTCATTATTCCTTTTATTATTAATTGGAACTTTCGCATACGCTCAGTCTGGAACAATGACTATTTACAACTTCTCCACTCAAAGCCTTAGCTATAGACTTGTGGGTACTAATGACAACAGCCAGCCCATAGACTGCCAGCCAATAGTTGAGGGAACCCCTGCTGCTTTATTAGCTCCATCCAACACTGTGACTTATTCTCAGTATAATACGAGTCATTTGGTCAACCCTCCTATCAATCAGTGGGCTGTCATTTCGGATGCTATAGGAATTCCCGGCCAGACGTACAATGTATCCGGCGGCGTAACGATCGGAACTGCAATTACTTCTCTTACATCATGGCAGTCTATAACCATGAATTTTGCCAATGGTGAATATCTTCAGCTTGGAAGAGACTGCGGCTATGTTAACAGCCACCATGGAGCTTTCAACGGCTCAACACCAAGCGGCATCACTGCTACCTGGAATTACTTAGGAAATAACGTGGTTGTATTCATCAATTAATACAATTTACACCAGATAAAACAGCATAGCAGGCTCAATGATTGAGTCTGCTTTTTGTATGCCTTACAAGTAACACAACAACGATAGCTAACAGTCAATTTTATGATCAGGAAACTATAATACATTCAAAACTGTTGATATAATATCTTAAAGTAAATCATTTACCTCCCAATTTCCAGCAATTGACTTACAAATATTGACTTACACCATTATAAAGGCTTACTTTTCAATCCGTTAATCCTATGAATAAAATATACTCTCTATGATGAATAAAGCCGAACAGGAGGAAATATCTGATGACGAGATATTTTCGTACGTTTTTAATCTAAAAGAAACTGATCTCAATTTTAGTTTTTCTTTGAATAAGTATGAAACAAACGAACAGACAAAAGTACAGTCCGGAGAGCGTGTTCTCAACATTTCAGTGATGACAAGAAACTGCAACTGGATATTTCTGACCGACGAAGAAAAAAGAGATTTTATGATTGAAAAATGGACTTCTTTTTTTACAGCAGTTCCTGGAGAATACTCAACCGTTGTACCTTCGGAAATTATTCAGACCCTGAAAGATTTCACAAATATTGAATCGAAATCCTGCCCATCTTTCTTTGTCAGAAAACAAATATTCCGCAGAAACAATCATATGATCATTGCAGATATTTCTCATGACAGGGCAGAATTAGCATGGGTTAAAGACTCAGATTAAAGTGAAAATAAACGATATCATCTACCTTGGAAGTAATAAACAGTTCTATTCAACTGTTATTACTATATGAAAGCGATCCAATTATTTATATTTCTCGTCCTGTCGGTCACCACCATTTTTGCACAAAACAATAGTGGTGAGAAGTTTTTTGAAAGCTCAGATCATGTTAAAATCAACTATAAAGTTTCCGGAAAAGGTGAAGCATGCATTTATGTTCCGGGAGGTCCGGGGCAAGGATATCCGTCATTTGAACTCTTAGGCGGAAGCAGCCTTGAAAAAAAGATGAAAATGATTTATATGGATCAGCGGGGTTCAGGACAATCAGGGACATCGGACAATTATCATCTGGAGGCAATGGTTCAGGACATTGAAGAACTCAGGCAGCATTTGAAAATTGATAAAGTTTTTCTGCTGGCTCATTCTTTCGGGGGAATTATTGCCACTCATTATGCTAAAAAATACCCTCAACACACGAAAGGACTCATCCTGGCTAATATCACGCTTCATTTCCTCAACAATGAGTCATTGAAAGAACAGATTGAATACGGAAACAGCCTGCTTCAACAACCCAATAAAGCCATCCCTGACGACAGTCTTTCTACTGAACTATCAAAAATAAGTGCCGCATTAAGAAAGAAAAGAATCGGGTATAAATTTCTCACCGAAGATATTGAAACTATTAAGCATACTGATAAAATAGATTCCCTTCATCCGAGAATCATAGATTTTGGTATGGCTGTGATTTCTAAACCAAAAGACTATCCTGAATATTATACAGATCATGCGCCGCTCACAAAAGACATTCATGTTCCTGTATTAATTATCACCGGGAAAAAGGATAAAGCTGTAGGAACGCAGCATTACAAAACATTTAAATTTCCTGATCAGAAGGTTGTTTCCATTGATGGAGGGCATCTTTTGTATTATGAGAGAAATAAAGAATTTGTGAATGCTGTTTGGAATTTTGTTCAGAAGCTCCATTAAGTTCAGGGACATTTATTAAATTTGCTTTCTCTAATTATTCTAATGAGTACAAATAAAAATATTCTGGAAAAGATGTCAACCCAGGAACTTGAACAGTATGTAAAGCCAGAAAGTCCTTTTGTCCCTGAAGCCATTAAACATGCCTATGAAATACTTCAGTCAAGAGGAAAAATATTCAGCCCGGAGGAAGAGACCAGAATCAATTCCATGGTTTTAAAAACACAAAAGGAAAAGGAGATCATCATACATCCCAATCACACCAAAGCCGCAAATATCATGTATCTTTCTGGGGTACTGAGCATTGCGAGTATGATCTGGGCTTACGAGGATTTTAAAACCGGACTCTCCATATTTATCGCTGTTGCCATTTTGGCTTTTATTTTCGGAATGGGTTATCTGGCTGGAAAAGGAGCCGAATGGGTAAAATTTGTTCTGCTGATCACTTTCCTCATTGGATTGATTGGACTTCCTTCTATTTACTTTAACTTTTTATCTAATCCTGTACTGGGAGTATTGAGCATTCTTCAAACCATTCTTCAGGTCTGGGCCATTGTTTTATTGTTTAAAGTCCCTAAACCGGAAGCTTTATAAAAAAATATACGGTAAAAAAGACACACTTTTCAGTGTATTTTTTATTTTACGACTATGGTAGAAACTTCATTAATTTCTGGCCCATAAAAAACTCATATTTATAACAAAAATGAAAAACAATTTATTCTTATCTGCATTTTGGACAAGAGTCTGGGCTTTATTCATTGATTCATTTATTCTTGGAATCCTTGGATTTATATTAGGTTTCGCCTTCGAAAATTTCTTTATTTCTCTGGGAGAAAGTGCTAAATTACTAGGATGGATTGTTTCTCTGACTTATTTTTCAATTTTAAATTCTAAGATGAATAATGGTCAGACCCCTGGTAAGAAACTCATGAAGATCCAGGTGACCGATATTGAAGGAAAAACGATTGATTTAAAAACCTCATTCATCAGAGCTATGATCCTCACTACTCCATTTTTTCTGAATGGATTTACAATTCCAGGATCAGATACATTCTCTGTGATTAATATTGTACAATCGATCATTATTTTCGCATCGGGCATAGGAATCATCATTTTTTACATCTTCAACAAAGAAACAAGACAATCTCTACATGACATCATAACGAAAACCTATGTTGTCCGGGACCACAGAAATCATTCAGTTACAATGATGCCTCCACTGAAAAAATTACCATTTTATATCACAGGTGGACTTCTTTCCATTATCATCATAACATCCGTTTATAACTTCAACAGCAACAGTGAAATAAAAGAATTGATTCCTGTTTATGAAAAAATATCACAGCAGGACCACGTTTTAAGAACCACTGTTTCAATGAATTACTTTCCACCTGAAAACAACAAGCCTGTCTATACTATATCTATCAGAACAGATCAAAAACAGAAATTCGACGGCAATATGGATAATGACCCAGTTGTCAAAGAAGCTGTTGAAACATTTATCAGCAGCAACGTTTATAAAACAGACCAAAGCATACTAAACATCGTGATCGGCTCAGGATTCGATATTGGTATAGCAAGAAAGTATTATTCCTATAACGTTATCAAACCTATTTATAAATGGAGAGAGACACTTAAGCAATGATTTACTGAAAATCAATATAACAACGCACCCTAAGTGCGTTTTCTTTTTATATGAACCTCGAACTTTATCTTGATAGGATTCGGCGCGGCCTCCGGCCGCGCCCAAACAAACCCAATTTCCTTAAAATTCTATACACATAAAAAAGCTCAGCGCGGCCGAAGGCCGCGCTGAGCTATTATATAAAGCTAAATCAATTAAAACTTAAGATCTCCGTTCACTTCTCTCACAGCATTAGCTGCTTCAGCAAACTTCAACTGCTCATCTGCAGTAAGCGTAACGTTGACAATTTTTTCTACTCCGTTTGCTCCGATAATAGCAGGAACACCTAAGCAGATATCATTTTGTCCGTATTCACCTTCAAGCATTAAAGAACAAGGGATCATTTTTTTCTGGTCGCACGCGATCGCCTGAACCATTACAGAAACTGCTGCACCTGGTGCGTACCAAGCTGAAGTTCCTAATAATTTAGTTAATGTAGCACCTCCTACTTTAGTTTCTTCGATAACGTATTTCTGTTGTTCTTCATCTAAGAATTCAGTTACAGGAACACCGTTTCTTGTTGCTTTGCTCAATAATGGAAGCATTCCGGTATCACTGTGTGCAGCGATTACCATACCGTCTACATCAGAGATCGGGCTTTCCAAAGCTTCAGCCAATCTGTATTTGAATCTTGCAGAGTCTAATGCACCACCCATTCCGATGATTTTGTGCTTAGGAAGACCTGAAGTTTTGTGTACTAAATAAGCCATAGTATCCATTGGGTTAGAAACCACAATGATGATAACTTCAGGAGAATTTTTTACCAGGTTTTGAGTAACTTCTTTCACGATACCTGCATTGATACCGATAAGCTCTTCTCTTGTCATTCCCGGTTTTCTTGGAATACCTGAAGTGATTACTGCTACATGAGAACCTGCAGTTTTGCTGTAATCTCCTGTTGTTCCGGTAATTTTTGTATCGAATCCGTTCAGCGATGCTGTCTGCATCAAATCCATTGCTTTACCTTCAGCAAATCCTTCTTTAATGTCTACTAAAACTACTTCTGAACAGAAGTTTTTCATTGCGATGTATTCTGCACAGCTTGCTCCTACAGCGCCTGCACCTACTACAGTTACTTTCATATTGTATACTTTTTTTAAATTATTTTTTAGTTTAGTCTAAAAATTGAAACGCCCAAATTTAACAATTCCTGAAAATGTGGGCAATTTTTCAGGAATTTAATTAGGGTTCAATGAAATTAATTGACGTTCAGTAAAAACGTATATAGTTTTTTTGCTCCTGACAGGACTTCATTGTAGTTATCTTCAGTCACTTCAGTATCCAGAACTTCTTTGAAATTTTTCCACATTGGTCCCGTATTTTCCTGGTAGCATCCGAAGAAATTAAAAGTCACATGGTCAAAACCTTCCGTTTTAGAAAGCTGTTTAGCAATCACGTTCCCACCTAAAGTAGAACCTTCGATCACATACATAGCTCCTAAAGCTTCATGTTCGTTGTCAAATTCAAGATCGTGGGAAACAGTTTGATTTTCCAGCGAAAGGCTTTCAATATCCTTTTCGATAAGGGAAAGTTTCTTTCTGTTGTTAAGTTGAAGCTTTTCCGAATATTTATCAGAAAGACTTCCGAATATTTTATCTTCACTGTGAAGAAGCATCAGATAATTCGTATGAATGATCTTTTTGTAATCTTCCAGAGTGAAAGTTTTATTAAAAATTTTTTCAGAATTGAAAAGTTTCTCTGCAGCATCGTGATACTCCGCTGTATTTTGCTTAAGATACTCTGATACCATAAATAAGGTTTTTAAAGTTTCCCAAATTTACGGTTTTTTGAACGTTAAAATGAAACAAGTGCCCTCTTTATTGTTATCATAATCCACATTTCCACCTATCCTTTTCATGATTCTGTGTACAATGGACAGCCCTACTCCATTTCCTTTAAATTTTTTCGCATTATCCATCCGGTTGAAGATTTTAAACATCTTATGCTTTTCTTCCTGTGGAATCCCGATTCCGTTATCTGAGATTCTGTACACAATATGTTCATCCTCTTCTGCACCCCAAATTTCAACCTGAGGTTCATCCTTATGAGAGGAATATTTCACTGCATTATTGATGATATTTAAAAACACCTGATGAAGCATCGTTTTATCCGCGAGTACATCGGGACATTCTTTGATAATGATTTCACAATTCGGGCTTTCGAAAGTAATCTTTGCATTTTCTGAAATCTTCAGAATCGTATTGGCTGGATGTATTCGTTCCAATTCTATTTCGCTGTGTTTTGCACGGCTGAGCTGGAGAACATCGTGCATCATCTCCGCCATACTGTCGATTTCTTCAACAATAGAGGTCAGTTTATTTCTATTTTTTTCTGTCTTTTCAAAATTGGCAAGCAGCATCTGAGCATTCAGTTTCATCACCGTCAAAGGTGTTCCCAGATCATGCGAAATCGTATAAGAAAAACTGTCGAGTTCCTCATTTACTTTTCTCAGCTCATTGTTCAGGGCTTTGATAGCATTGTACTGTTTGTGCGAAGTCTCAAGGATCACATCACGAACGGTTTGCACCGAACTGATATCTCTGGAATTCCACCTTCTGGAGTTTCCTTTAATGTTTTCCGTGAAAATATGAAAAGACGTTCTTGGTGAAATGATCTGTTTTTCTTGTCCATCCTGAAGAACCACCCCGATTTTTTTCTCAGGATTTCCCGCCCAGCTGATATGCTCATCAAATTCTTTACGGAACCAGATCAGCATTTCTTTTTTACTTCTTTCGATAAAATAAATAATGATTCCGGCGGCACTTTCATCCAGCCCAAGTTCCTCACCGTAATCTTTAAGGAAACTTCTGCTGACAAAAATACTCTCCGTAGTATTTTCTAATGCCCAGTGAGCGATGGCATCAATAGTGTTACGTTCAGGAATTGTTCCTACAGTCACCATATCACCTTCAGCAATAATCGCCAAGCCATCTGCTTCAGGCAGTTTTCTTATTTTTGCTTTATTGTCTGCCAGAGAATCGAAAAGATTATTATGTTTTAAAAACTCCGCTTTTAGCTGTGACGATTTTTCGTTCAGTTCCAAACGGTAGTTCAGTTCATTTTTTGATTTAAACGAAGAATAGGCATTAGAAGCCAAAGCCGTAAAAATACCAGCCTGCACCCTGTCTTCAAGATCAATATGTTTAGCCTCCGAATTCTGGCACGTAACCAGTCCCCAAAGATGATCCTCAATAATAATAGACACACTGAAACTGGAAGAAGCTCCTGAATTTTTGATGTACTGCCCATGAACAGGCGACATTCCGCGTGATGCTGCAAAAGTAAGATCAATAGTATCATCCGTTCTGCTGATCAATGGAACCGTATCTGCATAAACATTGCTGAAAATTCTCTTTCTTTTCTTTAAATAAAGTTCTCGGGCTTGCTTTGGAATATCAGACTCCGGATAATGAAGACCAAGATAGCTTTCCATATTTTCATCCCTCCTTTCCGCAATCACTTTTCCTGAGCCGTCCATCATAAATTTATAAACCATCATCCGGTCATAATTTACTATCTTGGAAAGGGTACTCAGCAACTGCTCCCAAAGCTCCTTTTCATTGTCAATCACATAGAAATTGTCATATTTATTAGAAATACGTTTATTCGGATTTTCCAGTACGGCTTCAAATTCCAGGAAAATATGTTTCCCACTTCTGAAAATGGAAAAATGATATTCCTTTCCACTAATGAACACCTTATCAAAATGGGTTTCATTTTCTCTTTTTGTAAAGTCTTTTAGAGAAGCATACAAATCAGAATCCATCACAGAACGAAAAATTTCAGGAAAATCCATAAGATTTCTTCCGAAAAGCTGTTCCGCATTTTCGATTCTGAATATATCCGCAATATTCCTGCTGAAAAAAGTGATGGAATGAGATTCTGCATCAATGCCAATCAGGTATCCAAAACTTTGTATATACCCAGGAATATGGATGGGCTCTTCATGACACTCTACAAAATTCATATATTTCTTTGATCTACCAAATATAACGATTTTTTTAACGACATATTATTTTGTGGTATGAAATCACGGAAGTCCTTAAAGCACCGTCATCCCTGAAATCCGTGACATGAATCTGTCTGAATTTCAGCACTAATACGCTTGCTTTTTCAATACTGATAATTGCTTTTAATTTATAATATATTAAAAATTTCAGAGCCGGTCAAGTTTAATTTCCCCATCATGATTCATCACATGAATTTTACATTAACGCCTAAAATAATTATGTTAATTAAACAAAATTTATTAAATTTATATCACCAAATAATGAATACGTTTAAAAATTGTTGAATTTTTTTGCATTATTTTCAATTAAATCCTCATTTAAATTCAAATAATCCGACTATGAAAAAGTTCCCTTTAATTATCCTCACCCCTATCCCCATATCAGGAATCGAAATTTATTGCGAAGACTGTAGTGGAAAAGCCTACAAAGATTCGGAAAACCCGATGACTACACTAAGTTCCATGAATTGGGGCAAGTCCCTTTCCAATTTCCAGGCGACTAAATAATAATTTTTTAAACACAAATACTATGACCCTTTTTTCACCAAAAAAGAGAAGTCTGATCTTTTGTGCCCTGTTGGCAGGTTTTTCTGCCGGCGCACAGATCCAGGATTCTCTGCAGCAGAACAAGCAGGAGGAAGACAATGTGAAATATCCGGTGCTTCAGATCAAAGGCCTTTTCCAGGCGCGTTATCTCGTAGGCATGACTAAAGATGTCGATGTGAACGGTTTGCATCACGCGGACGGATCCGGAACCAGCAACAATTTCATGCTGAAGTACATGAGGGTTCAGGTACGCGCGCAGATCAGTAAAAGAACGGAAGTCGTAGCACTTGCCAACCTTGCAGACTTTAAAAACGATCCTAAAAGCAGGGTTCTTGAAAATGCTTACCTTAAATACACCTTCAACCCTAAGCTCGCCTTTACAGTCGGGCAATTCAGACCATGGTTCGGAATTGAGGAAACCTATCCTATTGACATCATCAAATCTCTGGATTGGTCCAATCAGTATACGGAATTCGGAAAACTGGGCTGGACCAGCTTTCAGATCGGACTTTCTGCAACGGGGCAGCTTCAGTTAGGTCAGATTCCTTTCCAATATGCGGTGTCAGTCGTCAATGGAAATGGAAAAAATCAGATCAATGACAACGACGACGGGAAGCAGTATTCCACGAGATTGGTTTTCGGTTTGTCTAAAAAATACAACTTCAACGTCGGCCTGAATGGTGGTGTCGGCGAGGTTTTAAGCAAAAAAGTATACGCTGTAGGAATTGACCTCAGCTCACTGATCCAGTTTGACCCGAAATGGAGCCTGGATATGCAGCTGGAAGCCAAACAGGCCACCAATCATGTTCTTTACAACACGATGGATCCGGAACTGAGACCTTCCAATCCTGACCAATATCTGATCCGTGGCGCTTATTTCCTTCCGAATGTACGGTACGAGATCAATCATAAAAACCTAAGCGCCTTCGAACTCTCCTGCCGGTATGAATATCTGGATACCAATTTCAGGCTGAATTCCAATCCAAGGCAGACCATAACGCCAATGTTCGGACTGGAATTTCTGAAAAACTATGGAGCAAGAATCCAGCTGGGTATGCAGTTCGACCGGTACAAACATCAGGTAGACAACACATCACAATACAACAACAATCTATTCATTGTTCAGGTGCAAAGTAGATTTTAACCGCTTAAATATTTATAGATCATGAAAGAAATTAATATCAGAAATATCGCGATAACGTTTGCCGTTGCGCTGATCATATGGTTTATTCCGGCTCCGGAAGGCGTTGCTGAAAACGCCTGGCATCTGTTCGCTATTTTTGCGGCCACCATCTTAGGAATCATCCTTAAAGCAGCGCCTATGGGCACTATGTGTATGATGGCCATTGCATTTACAGCGCTTACTCAGGTAGTCGCGCCGGGAGATGCCGGAAAATCTATTACAAAAGCTCTTTCCGGATTCGGGGATAAAGTGATCTGGCTGATTGGGATCTCATTCTTTATCGCCAGGGGATTTATCAAAACAGGATTGGGAAACAGGATTGCTTTTTTATTCATCAGAATCTTCGGTAAAAGCTCATTAGGACTTGCTTACGGACTTGGATTAGCCGATGTATGTCTGGCTCCTGCCATCCCGAGTAATACGGCAAGAGGTGGTGGAATCATCTATCCGATCATGAAATCTATGGCAATAAGTTTTGACTCAGTTCCAGAAAAACCGGAAACACACAGAAAACTGGGTTCTTTCCTCACCCTGAACAGTTATTATATGAACCTCATCGCTTCATCCATGTTCCTTACCGGGACTGCGAGTAACCCGATGTGTCAGAAATTTGCAGCGAATTTAGGAATCAATATCACATGGATGTCATGGGCTGCAGCCGGTTTCGTTCCGGGATTGGTAGCATTCTTTGTGGTCCCGTTGGTTTTATACAAATTATATCCGCCTGAATTGAAAAAAACAGGAGATGCTCCAAAAATGGCCGCTCAGAAATTAAAAGAAATGGGACCTATTTCCAGAAATGAATGGTTGATGTTATTGGCTTTCTTTATCCTTTTAGCTCTTTGGATATTTGGAGGAGCATTATCTATTGATGCTACTACCACGGCCTTCATAGGACTTACCATGTTGCTTCTTACGTCAGTTCTGACGTGGGAAGATATCAAAGGGGAAAAAGGAGCCTGGGATACCATCGTATGGTTCGCGGTTCTGGTGATGATGGCCAGTTCTTTAAATGAGCTTGGTTTTATTGGCTGGTTCAGTGATCTGATCAAAGTAAAAATAGGTGGATTAAGCTGGCAGGTTGCCTTTCCGGTGATTATTGTCGTATACTTTTTCAGTCATTATATTTTCGCGAGTGCAACGGCTCATGTGGCCGCCATGTATGCAGCGTTATTGGGCGTTGGTGTTTCTTTAGGAATCCCGCCGATGCTATTGGCTATGATGCTTGGTTTCTTAGGTTCAATTTATGGAGTACTTACTCACTACGGTCACGGCCCTGCTCCGGTATTCTACGGAAGCGGTTATGTAGAGCTGAAAGCCTGGTGGCTGAGAGGTCTTGAAATCGGAATTGTTTTACTTATCATCTATATGGTCGTCGGAGGACTTTGGATGAAAGTTTTGGGATATTATTAATCATTAAATCAAAAATATGCTGTCAACCTTGTCAAGAAAAATGCTGCTGTGCCTTACAGGACTATTCCTGAGCTTCTTTCTGTTGATCCATTTCTTGGGAAATCTCCAGCTGTTTCTTCCGCCGGAGCAGGCGCACCTTCAGTTTAATGCCTATTCGCATTTTCTGTCGGGAAATATTCTGATCAAAATGGTTTCATACGTTCTGTATGCAAGTATTATTCTGCATGCTTTGGACGGATTGATTATTACTTTAAAAAATAAAAAATCGGGAGGCCATTATCAGTCGGAAAGACGTGGCAGAGCCAGCAAATGGTATTCCCGGAATATGGGAATCCTCGGAACTCTGATCCTGATCTTTCTGGTGATTCACTTTCAGAATTTCTGGTATGTCTACAAATTCGGAAACCCACCGCTGGATGCCAACGGGAATAAGGATCTGTATATCCTCGTCGTAACGGTTTTCAAAGAATGGTGGTACGTCATCATTTACGTAGTATCAATGGCCGCTTTATGCTATCATCTGATCCACGGAATTCACAGTGCGGCCAGAACACTGGGATTATTTCATCCCAAGTTTGTAAAATGGTTCAAAACCGCCGGAATTGTCTATTCAGTCATTGTCAGTATAGGTTTTGCTCTGATGCCCGTTTATGTATTCTTTACTGCCCATTAAACAGAAAAGTTATGATCTTAAATTCAAAAATACCTCAAGGCCCGTTGGAACAAAAATGGGACAACTATAAAAAGAAGGCTAAGCTCGTCAATCCTGCTAACCGTAAAAAGCTGGATGTTATTGTCGTCGGAACCGGACTGGCCGGAAGCTCTGTTGCTGCTTCTTTGGGCGAGATGGGTTACAATGTCAAATCATTCTGTTTTCAGGACAGCCCGAGGCGAGCCCATTCTGTAGCAGCGCAAGGTGGCGTGAATGCTGCTAAAAATTATAAAAATGATGGCGACAGTGTTTACAGAATGTTCGTAGACACTTTAAAAGGCGGAGATTTCAGAGCCCGCGAAGCCAATGTCTACCGGATGGCTGAATGTTCTTTAAACCTCATCGATCAGGCCGTAGCGCAGGGCGTTCCCTTCGGACGTGAATATGGGGGCTACCTTAATAACCGTTCCTTCGGTGGGGTTCAGGTAAGCCGGACATTTTATGCAAGGGGACAAACCGGACAACAACTTCTTCTCGGGGCTTATCAGGCCCTAATGAGACAGGTTGGAAAAGGAACCGTACAGCTGTATTCCAGACATGAAATGCTTGATCTGGTTATGATCGATGGTAAAGCAAGAGGCATTATCGTCAGAAATTTAGATACCGGAGAAATTGAAAGACATGCTGCTCATGCAGTCGTTCTGGCAACCGGAGGTTATGGGAAAATTTATTATCTCTCAACCTTAGCCATGGGCTGTAATGGTTCTGCGATCTGGCGGGCTCATAAAAAAGGGGCTTTGATGGCTTCTCCAAGCTGGATTCAGGTACATCCGACTTCTCTTCCGCAATCGGGAGATTATCAGTCTAAATTAACGCTGATGTCAGAATCATTGCGTAATGACGGAAGGATCTGGGTTCCGTCAAAGACTGATGAAACCAGACTTCCCAATGATATTCCGGAAAATGAAAGAGATTATTATCTGGAACGTCGGTATCCTGCTTTTGGAAATCTGGCTCCGAGAGATATTTCTTCCCGTGCTGCTAAAGAAAGGATTGATGCCGGTTTTGGAATCGGACCTTTGAAAAATGCTGTTTATCTTGATTTTTCTAAAGCGATAAATGAACAGGGAAAGGAAAAGATTCAGGAGAAATATGGAAATTTATTCGACATGTATCTTAAAATTACGGGATACAATGCCTATAATGAACCGATGATGATCTCTCCTTCTGCTCACTTTTCTATGGGTGGACTTTGGGTGGATTATGAGCTGATGACTACTATTCCGGGACTTTTTGCTTTGGGTGAAGCTAATTTTGCAGATCACGGAGCGAATAGACTGGGAGCCAATTCACTTTTGCAGGCTTCTGTAGATGGCTATTTTATCGCGCCTTATACGATTGCCAATTATCTGGCTGATGAGATTCATACCGGAAAAATTTCACCCGATGCTCCTGAGTTCGAAGCGGCAGAACAGGCTGTTAAAGAACAGATTCAGGGTTTCATCAATATCAATGGAACCAAAACCGTTGATTATTTCCACAAAACTTTAGGAAAGCTTTTATATGATTATTGTGGGCTGGCCAGAAATGAAGAAGGGCTGAAATATGCCATCGGAGCAATCAGAAAATTAAAACAAGAATTTTACCGGGATGTACGGGTTTCCGGGCAAGGTGATACTATGAATACGGAACTTGAAAAAGCCGGCCGCGTCGCCGATTATTTCGAGATCGGTGAGTTGATGTGCTATGATGCTTTAACCCGAAATGAATCCTGCGGTGCTCACTTCCGGGAAGAATATCAAACGCCGGATGGAGAAGCTTTAAGAAATGATGCCGACTATCAGTTTATCTCCGCATGGGCATGGGCTGGTGAAAACAATGAACCGGAACTCATCAAAGAGCCACTGATATTTGAAGAGATACAGCCGACGGTTAGAAGCTACAAATAAAAAACAAAAATTATGGATTTACATCTTAAGATATGGAGACAGAAAGACAGAAAGAGCGAAGGGAAACTGGTCAGTTATGATCTGAAAGAACTGAATCCTCACATGTCTTTCCTGGAGATGCTGGATACTTTAAATGAAAAACTCATTACAGAAGACGACGAACCTGTAGAATTCGATCACGATTGCCGTGAAGGAATTTGTGGACAGTGCGGTATGATGATCAACGGAATTGCCCACGGACCTTTAAAAAATACAACGACCTGCCAGCTTCACTTACGGTCTTTTAAGAACGGTGAAACGATTTTAATTGAGCCTTTCCGCGCAGAAGCTTTTCCGGTGAAGAAAGATCTTAAAGTAGACAGATCGGCCTTTGACAGAATTATTTCTTCAGGTGGATTTGTATCGGTGAATACGGGTCAGGCTCCTGATGCTACAGCAATTGCAGTCACTCATCAGACTGCTGAGGAAGCTTTTGATTCAGCCGCCTGTATCGGATGTGGGGCGTGTGTGGCCACCTGTAAAAACGGAAGTGCCGCCTTATTCACCTCTGCTAAAATCACTCATATGGTGCTTCTTCCTCAAGGTAAGGAGGAACGGAGCAGCCGTGTCCTGAATATGGTCACTCAAATGGATCATGAACTTTTTGGCCATTGCTCCAATACGGAAGCCTGTGAAGTGGAATGTCCTCAAGGAATTTCTGTGCTGAATATTGCCAGAATGAACTATGAGTACGGAAGAGCGCTTTTCTTCAGAAAAAAGTAACTGGAAAAATATCGTTGAATATCCTTGTCAAGGCTCAGAATCTTGCCAAGGATAACTTCCGGTCTAAGGATTGATGATAGCCACCACCCTAGCCGGAGCCGCAGATCCACCTACAATTTTCAATGGAAATACACTGACTTTAAACCCTGAAGGCGGCAGTGCAGCAAGATTGGTAAGCTGTTCCATGTGTAAATATTCTTTTTCAATACCCACACGGTGACCTTCCCAGAAATACTCCGGATCATTGAGTTCTTTTGCTTTTTTAGCCATATATTTTAACGGAAGATCCCAACCCCACTGATCGATTCCCATTACTTTTACACCCTGGTCGATCAGCCATTCGGTAGCTTCTTTGCTCATTCCGGTTCCTTTTTCTACAAAATCCGGGGTTCCCATCATTTTGTCACGGTCGGTTCGGATCAAGACAATATTTCCTTCCTGAATGGTAATTCCGTTTTTATCCAGATCTTTTTTCAGATCGTCAATCGTAATGACTACAAAATCTTCTTTATGGGTACAGTCGATGACAATACCGTCACCATAACACCATTCTAAAGGAATCTGATCAATCGTCTTGGCCGGTTTTCCTTCAACCAAAGGACCATAATGCCATGGAGCATCGATATGCGTCGTCGCATGAAGTCCCATATTTTTGATGGAATCATCTGCCCAACCTGTCCAGTTTTTTGGAAAAAGTCTGAACGGAAGATTCAATGCCAGACGGATCAGCCACTGGGATTTTTTGTGTGCCTTATGCTTGATTTTAACCCTCATGAACCAAGGGTCTCCAGCGTTGTACTGAATCGGTTTGGACAGATCGATAATGGTTGTTTTCATATAACAAAGGAAGGAAAAAGGGGTGAATTACCCAATACGAAAAGAGGACCAATTTAAAAATTAGCCCTCTTTGATTCTTTATATTTAGAATGTCAATGGTGAATTTTGCTTCGCAAGTGAATGGTGAATGCTAGAATTAAGATTTCAGATATCAGACTCCAGATTTCAGACAATCATCTTATTAATTTTATCACTACGAACCAGCAACCTGCAACTGACAACCAGTCCATAACTCTAAAACCCTATCACTCTATAACTATCCAACTCTCTCACTTTCAAACCCTAACTCAGGTTATTTTTGTTTGATTACACTTCTTTTTCGAAGTAAAGTCTGTAGTATTTTCCTTTATCGTCCTCGCCCATTTCCAGCTTCTGTCTGTCGCCGTGGATGTAGATGTGGAAGTTTTTATCAAGCTTAATGATACTTTTGAAGTGACGTTGTGTTTTCTTTACAGCTGCTTCACTGATCGGGAATTCTTCTGCAATATTCACCTGCATATCCTGCTCGTAATCGGTTTTGAAATTCACAAAACTTTCGATGACATGCTGATCTCCCAATACTTCGGTTGCAAATTCGTCAAGTTTGAATTCTTCTTTTTCTTTGAAGAAATTGATGGATTTATTTAAGAAATCTGCCTGATCTGCTTTTGAAACTTCAAATTCCTGCGGAAGTTGTTTGGTGATATAATCTTTGTACACCATCAGGGCTTCCTGCGTGTGGAAATATTCGTCGTCACGTTGTTTTATTTTCAGGAAATCCTCGAACCAGTAGTACATATCTCCGTTTTTGTTGTTATCAACCACAGAAAGTACATAACCCGTTTCTTTGTTATTATTGTAGATCAAAGCTGCCTTGTCAATTTTAGACAAACCGATGCCCTGGTCTTTTTCAATGTCAAAAGTTTCTTCATTAGGAGAAATTTTAAGGAAAGATTCTCTCTTCTCCGTTTTAAAGATCCCGATCTTATCTACTTTATCCGGACGGTCACTTTCTTCTTCAAAAAGTACAATAAACAATTCTCCACCCTGAACTCTAGGATTTTCAGCCGCCTCAAAAAGGTGTTTTGCAATATTTTCAGATTCCCAAAGGAATTTCGCTTTGTCTTCAAAAATCTCGGATACGGAACTATATACCGGATTATTGACCAAATACGTGTCACTGTAAAAATTGAAGGTCTCTTCCGATTTAAAAGAACCTAAAAAGTAATCTTCAAGCAATTCTGCCATTCCTTCTTCCAGCTTCAGCTCTTCCTGAGACAGCGTTAAAGATTCTCCGTTGATTTTATTTCCTACTCTGTGTACTATAATTTTTGAAAACATGTCCTGAATAATTTGGAGTGCAAAGATATTCATTCTATTCTTTCCATCATACAAATAAAATAAGTCGGCTGATGTTTGGAAGAAAATAAATGGCTATGTTTTTTATCGCTCGCGGATCTGGCTGACAATGCGGATTATCTTTCAAATGTAGATTTAAACCATTAAGAGTATTGAAGGAGATAAGGAACATTAAGGTAAAATCATCTGATTTTTTTAAGGGAACAAGATTGTAAAGAAGCGTTTCTTCACATTCTTAAAAACTATTGATTTAAAATTAAAAAATAGGTTCTCTTCATTTCGTTTTGATAAAAACCTTATCATTTTGACATGTTTTTTTTGATGCTGGCACACCCAACAAATCACACAACATATTGATTTAAAACAAATTAAATAGAATTCAAATTTAAAGGAACGCCATTCGCTTCATCATCTTCAAAACATACAATATGGACTTAAAGACTTTAAACCGCATTGACAAGTTAAGAAGATTAAAAAGCAGAGGACCGGAAACCCCAAAGTGGCTGAAACCTTACCATCTGCTTCTCATGGCTTTTATGACCGTTTTCGTCTTTGGAGCCATCATTAAACTTTTAGAACAAAATCATTAATCATATGAACTATTCAGAAGCCGTCCAGGAAATTACAGAAGTTATTCCGGACTTTGAAAATGAACTTACGAAAACGATGCCTCAGAACTCGTACAGTGTAATCCGTACTTTCACGGAACGTATCAAAAATATGGTCCGCCAGAATGACAGAAATGTTTTATTCAAAAGCCTTCAAAAAATGGACAAAATTTACACAAACGGAGATCTGGCTTTAAAAAATGCTATAGAGGGTGTTTTTATTTATTCTCTGGACAATTTTACAGCATTCTGTAGCGGAGAATACCGTAAAGTGATCTTTAGTCATATGTCAAAAGAGCTGCAACAAACATATTCGAGACAGATTTACAATCACGGAATTTAAAATTTTCATTACATTTTTCGTCTGTTTCATTACAAATGCAGATTTTGCTTTAAAATCAAAACCACTCAAATTCAATGGATTATGAAAACAAAAATCAGAAGAATATCCGACTGGAAAACATGGAAAACCACGACCAACAGGCATAATGCAGAACTATTGGTTACTCACATCGCTGTGATTATAGGTGTTTTTATTTTTGCTGCCATGCTGTAAATTTTGGTACACATTTCGCTGCAAGATAAATACTGAAGAATATTAATTATGATGAAAGTACAAATGCAGGCTATTAATAAAAAAATAGCCGTTGAATACTTAAAATTTTTCTACCCACCACTCCGAAGTGAAATCACTCAGTTATCTGTGCAGGAAAACTTTGCCGGTGTGATTCAGGCCACCATTAATTATTTAAAGGATATGCTGCAGGAATCGAAAATCTACATTGTAGCCCATCATATCAAACTAATGGACTGGATCTACAGAAACGGTGATTCTTATGTGAGAACCGTGATCGAAAACCTGTTTGTAAGATCGTTGGAGAGCTTTAAAAAACACTCTAAAATCCAGCAGTGGAAGCTTCTTTATCAGAATATGCCTGACAATTTTCAGCTTATTTATAATGAGCAGCAGAAACAGGACGAGATCTTTTTCGGTAAGTAAGAAAATAATTTAATTTGTAAATAGGCTCCTCAGGCATTTTTGTCTGGGGAGTTTTTTGTTTTCCAAAAATTATACTTTTCACCCTTAAATATTTAATTCAATATCAATGGTTTATTATCAAAAACAGCCTGTTTTATTACACTTTCAACAAATTTCATAAATTATATTTCACAGTATGGTGCAAAATATTATCTTTACACCCATGAATTTCACTATACAAGGAATTACTGGTATACTGTAATTTCAACCGCGCCGGATTTTGTTCTTTTCTATTTCAGAAGACCGTATCCGGAGTAAAAACAGACTATGAGAAAATTTATATATGTAATGGCTGCTTTTTCTTTAGCAGTCTTGGGGAGCTGTACTGATGAGGCGGCAAAAATGGATGATAATCAGATGGCACGTACACCTGAACAGGTTATTAATATTACTTCATACGGAAGTTATCCTTCATCACTTTCAAAGTTTAAAACTTTAGCGAAGGGAGCAACAGATACTGATGATTTTACGGAAACCCGTGAATTTCAGTCTTCAGAATCGATCGTATTGCCTCATTTACAGGCATATATTTTCCCGGGATCTCTTCTGAAAGGGAATTCTATCCAGAATATGGATTTTAAACCTATTTCGGCTTCGGTAAAGCCAGTTACCGTTTCTATGTCTATTCCGGCTTTGAACAAAAAAACATCATTTACGATAGATCAGCCTTCATTGTCTAAGACCAGACAACTGGTACAGGATTATATCCAAACTGCAGATTTTACGCAGAACGGTACTTTAAGTTACAGTGTTGAACAGTTTACTTCTTATGATGAGCTGAAAGTAGCCTTCGGATCGAATGTGAACACCAGATCATTATTCGGGAAAAATTCTTCTTCTACCAACATCGAAGAGGGAATGATCTCAAAAAGAAGCGGATTTTATGTGAAATTTTACCAGACGTCTTTCACGCTGGATATGGATATTCCGGCAGGATCGCTTGTTAATGACAATAATTTTGACAGTGGCGGTGTGGAACCTGTTTATGTAAGTTCTATTTCTTACGGAAGAATGGGCGTTCTGTCTATTGAAACGAATGAGCAGGCAGATACAGCAAAAAAGACGATTAATGAGACCTTCAGCAAGCTATTTGTAAATGGAGAAAGTTCTCTGACTCAGGAGGAAAAAAACTTCCTGAATGGTGCTGATTTTAATTTATACCTGATTGGCGGAAGCGGCGTTACAGCAGCACAGTCTTTTCAGGGATATGCCGCTTTTGTTAATCATATTTCTAAAGGTACTTTCTCTAAAAGTCAGCCGGGAGTTCCTATCTTCTGTTCTTATTCTTACCTGAATGATAATTCACCAGTGAAGACGACCTTCAAATTCGATATTAAAAAGAAACCTGTTTACGTAGAGCTGAAAATAGAAAATATAGAAAATTTCAGAACTACATTATTTGGACCTACGCAGTTTGGCAAGATGGGAAAGCTGTCACTTCATTATTATGACAGCCGTTCCAGAACCAAAATGATTGCTCCACCGTATGTAAAGTTTAAGATTAAAGCAGACAGAACGGCAACAGGAGATAATATTCTGGGCATGAAGAGTCCTTTCATTGATCAATATAGCTATCCAAGGGAAATTACCCTCCAAAATGCCGGCGGTGATACTTACACCAATGTTTCAGGGTTTTACTCTACCTCATGCATTTTTGACATAGCCAATCCCAATAATGCTCCTTACTGTGTAAACCCGTTGAACATTGTTCTGGATAACGAACTGAGAAATTTCGTGAACGGCAGAAATATGAGCCAGAGTGCAAAATACACCTATACCATTCTGCCTGATCCTAGCAACAGTTATATCGTAATCAATTAAAATTATGAAAAAATCATTCTACATCATTCTTACTTCCCTGCTTGCAGTGTCATGCAGCAGTAATGATGATCAAATTATTGAAAATCCTAATCCTACGGAAAAGGAAGTTTTTCAATTTGAGTACAAAAATTACGCAGTACAGAATATTTCAGTGTACAAAGGCCCTTCCGGTCAGAAAACTGATGTTTCAGAATCTTATCTGAACAGCTACTGGAGTACGTATCAGGAACCGGCCTGGAAAAAAATAAGTCTTGATCTGAAAAATAATTCCCTGCATCTTATATCCGGAACGTCAGCAGATATTAAATATATTGTGAATATTGAGAAGGATTCGGTATTCATTAATGAAAACAGCGGAAAGAGTTTTGTAGGTATTTTTAATAAAAATGAAGCTTCATTTACGCTTAAGAGATCGTTCAGATATGTGAAAAAGATGCCAAGGGAAAATGTGAACGCTCTAACCATTTCCCAGAAAACTGTTTTTGGAATGACAGCTTATCAGGATATTTTCGGGAAAAGTGCTTTCGACAACCCATCATCAATGGATGCCACCGGAGATGACATTGTGTGGGCGAATATGGATTATTATTACAAAAACTTATAACAAATTTTCACGATGTGTAATCAGATCCTAGAAATATCCTTTCATACATTTATTTGATCTGAGAACAGCCTCCCCCGATAAATCATCAGGGGAGTTTTTTTTTGGATTTTTTTGCAGATTCACATGATATTTATCACTACAAAGAGAACTATTTTAAATACAATCAAACAGTTACACTTCATTAATCTTTTATTAATAATGGTTAATAAAGATTTAATACATAAATATTTCACCGACTTGTGTAAAAACTATACTTTTAGCACCTCAAATTAAATTTATGAAAAGAATCATTTTACCTATCGCATTACTGGTTGTAGCCAGTATTACTTCAATCTCCTGCCGTCAGGATATCAATGAGGAAACGCAAACTGTAACAGAAGGAGCAAAGGCTGCCAAACTAAATCCTGTTGTCGCTTTACCTTCCAAGTATTTAAACTATGACGAAGTATCTGTAGGCGGAAAAGAAGTCGCTTCCAAAACCACTACGGTAACACTAAACAGTGACCAGATGGTAGTAACCTCTCCTAACAAAACATTTATCGGAGGTGTTTACAATTCCACTACCCTGGACAATCTGTCTTACACACCAATCTCTTATCCTGTAAAGCCTATCACGGTTTCTTATTCATTCCCGTCTGACTTTATTGTTGACACGATTGAAAAACCAACCCTTTCAAGCATGAGATCTTCTATCTTCAAAGCGATGCAGAGTGCCAACTTCAGTGGTCAGCAGTCTCTTGCTTTTGATTACAACATCAAGCAGTTCTCTTATTACAGTGAACTTAAGATTGCATTCGGAGCTAACGTTAATATCGGAAGTATTTTCAGCATCGACATCAGCGGAAGCAACAATAAAGTGAAAAGAAATACAGGGATCTTTGCTAAGTTTACCCAGAAGAATTTCACCATCGATATGGATCTTCCTGATAACGGAAATATCTTCAAAAATGAATCTGACCTGAATCTGGCGGCTTCTAAAAATCCGGTTTACATCAACTCCATTACTTACGGAAGACTGGGAATCATCTCTCTTGAATCTGATTATTCTTACAACGAAACCGCATTTGCTTTAAAAGCAGCTTTAAATGCTAAAATGGTTAACGGATCCATCAGTATTGATGTTCAGAGTAAAAAAATTCTTGAAGAATCCGATCTGAAAGTGTATATCCTGGGAGGTATTGGTTCTGATGCAGTACAAGTAGTACAGGGTTACACGGGCTTTATTAACTTCATTGTGAACGGAGGCCAGTTTACAGCTAACGCTCCTGGAGTTCCAATTAACTTTACGGCAGCTCATGCAGGTGACAATTCAGTATACTACACTACGTTTACTGTAGATAAATAAACATGAAAAAAATAATATTCCTAATGGCAGCTATTTCTATAGCTGCCTTACAAAGTTGTACGAATGAGCTTGAGGGATCTGCAGAAGCTCAGGAAATGGTCCGTTCTCCTCAACAGGTGGTGAATGTGACTTCATTCGGAACGTATCCATCCGCATTATCAGGTAAGAACGGAAGCATGCTCGCCAAAGGTGGGAATGCAGAAGAATTTATAGAAACAAAAGAGTTTGAATCTTCAGAATCTATTGTCCTTCCTCACTTACAGATGTACATTTTCCCGGGATCTCTGCTGAAAGGCAATTCCATACAGGATATGAATTTTAAGCCCATTACGGCTTCGGTAAAGCCTGTTACGGTTTCTATGTCTATTCCAGCACTGAATAAGAAAACGGCATTTACGATTGACCAGCCTTCTCTTTCCAAAACAAGACAGCTGGTGCAGGATTATATCCAGTCTGCTGATTTTACACAGAACGGAACGCTGAGCTACAGTGTGGAGCAGTTTACGTCTTATGATGAGCTTAAAGTTGCCTTCGGATCAAATGTAAATACAAGATCTTTATTTGGTAAGAATTCTTCCTCTACGAATATTGAAGAAGGGATGATTGCAAAAAGAACGGGATTCTATGTGAAATTTTACCAGACGTCTTTCACGCTGGATATGGATATTCCTGCCGGATCACTTGTTAATGACAACAATTTCGATAGCGGCGGTGTAGAACCGGTGTATGTGAATTCTATTTCTTACGGAAGAATGGGTGTTTTAACGATTGAAACCAATGAACTGGCAGAGACGGCAAGAACGACGATCAATGAATCATTCAGCAAGTTATTTGTAAAAGGGGAAAGCTATCTGACTCAGGAGGAAAAAAACTTCCTGAACGGAGCAGATTTCAATCTTTATCTGATAGGTGGAAGCGGCGTTACAGCGGCACAGTCTTTCAAAGGCTATGAAGCTTTCGTGAACCATATTTCAAAGGGAACATTCTCTAAAAGCCAGCCAGGTGTTCCGATTTTCTGTACATACTCTTATTTAAAGGATAATTCTCCGGTGAAGACCACCTTTAAATTTGACATTAAAAACCCACCGGTTTATGTAAAATTGGTGAAAGAAAATGTTACCAGTGGCCGAAACAGAAATGTGGACCTAAAACTGTATTTCTACTCCAGCAAGAGCCAGACCAACACGATTGCCCATCCGAGCATCCGCTTTGTGATCAACAAAATATCAAAAGTAGGAAGAAAAAATAGCGGTATGAATGGGGCCTGGACTTACACGACCACCAATGAGCCTATCATTCTTCAAAATGCCGGAATGAATATTAATATGAGCATTCCCAATCAGGTACTGTCCCGTGAAAACGGGCCTTGTATGCCAAGGGGAAGATTCGGGTGTGAAGTAGTGCCTATCTACACTGAAGATGTGGAATACAGCATAGCACCAAGTGACAAGTACAATTACCTTGTGATCGATTAATAAGATAACCTGGGTTCGGGATAAGACATTCCAGTTTTATCATTATGGAAGGAAGTCAGAAGCTCGAAGAGGGAAGTTATTGAAGTCAAAAGATAGAAATACAGGATATTTTTATAAATCTTTTTAAAAGGTTTAATAGTCAAATATAGTTGGTAGAATTCTTTGTAACGCCGATTATTATTGATCATACAGAAAGTTTATTGAA
>NZ_JAOAMU010000012.1 GCF_025154075.1 Chryseobacterium herbae | reverse complement strand
ACCAGCGCCGATGGTACTGCGAAAGCGGGAGAGTAGGCCGCCGCCAGTTTTTATTAAAAAGTCTCATACAGTTTTGTATGAGACTTTTTTTGTTATATACCCACCATAAACAATCACCAATAAAATATGAATGATCAGTAATAAGCTGATCATTGTTTCCTATTAATATTCAATAGGAGTGGGCTTTAGCCGACTTACAATGTATACCCAATACAATAGGCTTTAGCCAAAACTTAAGACTAGCGTTTTTCCTTAGGTCTTTTTCCAATAATTATAAAAGAATCCGCTCAATCTGTCAGGTCTGCGTGAGATACTTCATTGCAATTTAAGATTACTGATCAAGTTTTTGATCATACCTTTATACAATATGAATTAGAATCTCATATTTGCAATAACCTAAAACTCTGGTTTAACATTACAAGCTTTATTATGGTCAAATTAATCAGCCATCTGTATGATGTGCATGATCCTGATGATAATCTCACCAGGTTCTTCCGTATCTATCTATCTATCTATCTATCTATCTATCTATCTATCTATCTATCTATCTATCTATCTATCTATCCATTTACAATTATTATCCAGAGCCTTTTATTCAATAGGAGCGGGCTTTAGCCCGCTTACAATGTATACCCAATACAATAGGCTTTAGCCAAAACTTAAAGACCAGCGTTTTTCCTTAGGTCTTTTCCCAATAATTATAAAAGAATCCGCTCAATCTGAAAGATCTGCGTGAGACATTTTATTACAGTTCAAAATTAGCTTTGAAATTTTTAAATCTAAATACTTTATACAATCCAAATCGTATCTTATGTTTTGGAATAATCTTAGCACCTGGCAGGCCGCTTTCATTGTAGTCTAATTTATGAAGCATGGATCTCACGAAACTGCGCGATCCCTGAAAGAATCACCTTCCTCCTTTCTAAACTTTATCTTTACCAAAAAACTTATCCAGCCAATATTTAAAAGTATCCTGCCTAAAACTCCAGCTGCTACTGCAACCAAACTGTACTGCATTCCATCCCCGGTTTATCACCTGGCTAAAGCCTGTTCGCGGTCTTTTGAACCATCCTTTGTTCTACCAGCATTTATAACCCCTCATTGTTGATAACTGTGATTTTCGTGTAATAATCTATAAATTAAAAGTTTATAGATATAGTTATCCCCAATATGAATGGATTATAAACTTTATGTTAAAT
>NZ_JAOAMU010000011.1 GCF_025154075.1 Chryseobacterium herbae | reverse complement strand
AGGTTTAATAGTCAAATATAGTTGGTAGAATTCTTTGTAACGCCGATTATTATTGATCATACAGAAAGTTTATTGAACTTTGTTTCAATAAACTTTTTTTATGTCTGAAAATTCAAAAAAAATCGTTGTTGGAGTTGCAGTAGTCTGGATGTGATTTCTTGGGGGAAACAGAATAATAAGCGTCGTTTTAAATGTAAAAATTGTGGCATTTATTTCACTTCTGAAAATAAATCTGTGAGTTTAAAGAACAAAGAGATTTGGTTTAAAAAATGGATTATCGGAAAGCAAACTTATGAGCAGATTTCAGAAGAATCCGGATATTCAGTCAGTACTCTTCAGCGGTATTTTAACACAATGCTCGGCAAAGCTCCCAAGTTAACCTACAGCCAAAACAAGGAGGTTTATCTGCTGATTGATGGTACTTATTTTTCCAATGAAATTTGTCTGGTTGTCTTCAGAGACAATGTTTTTAAACAAACACAACTCTACAGAATTACAGATGGAGAACATTATGAAGAGATGAAAGAAGATTTGGAAAACATTCTGAATTTGGGAATTAAAATTGGAGGAATAACCTGCGATGGTGATAAATCATTACTCAAAGCCATTCGTAAAGCCTGCCCGAAAGTTCCTGTTCAGCGATGCCTGGTTCATATTCAGAGAATGTGTAAAATATGGCTTTCTGCTTACCCGAAGTCAAATGCAGGCTTTGAACTCCGTGAAATCGTTTGTAAGCTTCATTTTATCGATAATGAATTAAAAAAACAGTATTGGATAAAAGAATTCCTAGATTGGTTCGAAAAGCACAAAGATTTTTTAAACGAAAAATCATACAGCCTAGAAACAGGAAGATACTGGTACACCCACAAAATGGTGAGAAGATGTTTTTCTGTTATCAGAAAGGCCTTACCAAATATGTTCACGTTCTTACAAAATCCTAAAATCCCTAAAACAACGAATGGAATAGAGTCTTTTTTCGGGCATCTAAAAGGGAATATTAACATTCATCGAGGGCTTACTAAAAGCCGAAGAAAAAAGTTTATACAATGGTATCTTTTCTACAAAAACCAAAAAAGATGAAGGTTTTTTAGCCATAAAGCTGTTCCAATAATCTACGAAAAAAGGATGGTAAAAACCATCCTTCTAAACTATTGTTTACAGCATTGATTGTATTGCTGATGAGTTGCTCCTCAGCATTGCTCATTTCCTCTTCCAATCAACTGCGAAATATTACGAATTATTTTGCTAAAAAACACCAACTATTTTTGACCACATTACCTTTT
>NZ_JAOAMU010000001.1:1209607-1406274 GCF_025154075.1 Chryseobacterium herbae | reverse complement strand
AGTAATGAGTAATGAGTATGCGGACCAAGACCTTGTAGTCACTACACAACATCTATTATCAATCATCTTTCATCATCTATCTTTAAATTAAATTGGCATAAGCCATAAGCCATAAGCCATATGCAAGGTCTTATACAGAATGTGTGTGACTTTTTTAGTGATCAATCTGGAGTATGAGTAATTGAGCGGACGTTGATCATTTATCAATTATAGATTATCATTTATAATTTTTACCCAAATATTATTCCCATATCACGCCTGGTTGAGCTTTTGTACTAAAGTCTTATACTACCAGAACCAATAAACTGATTCTATATTTTTCCTATATATTCAATAGGAGCGGGCTTTAGCCCGCTTACCATATATATCCATCGTAAATGGCTTTAGCCAAAACTTAGACTAAGCTATTCCCATAAGCATCAAAGAAAGATCCTAAACTGAAAAGAAAATTTCTAATCCTTCGTTTTTAAACAATCTTTTCTGAAGCTTTACACCTAAAAATTAAGACACAGAACAAAAAAAGATGGCTTTCGACCATCTTTCCTTATTGTATGTAGAAAAAATATTATTTTTTAATAACGGTTGTTGTATAGATAAGACCTTCCTTATCAAAAAGTCTCAGCACATAAGAACCTGTTGAATATTCAGAGAAATTGATACTTCCAGAATATTTATTTCTTCCGGTCATATTTCTTCCGGACATATCATATAATTCGTAATGGGTAACCTGCTTGCCAGTAATCACTGAAAGTATATCTTTCACTGGATTAGGGGCAATTTTAATATTACTGATATTCTGATATTCCTTTGTGCCTAAGCTTGAAGTAACTGTCAATATTCTTGAATTTTTACTTTCATTCAAACAGATATTTAAAGCAATAAGCTCACTGACACTTTTTCCAACAAAAGTTGATACGTTAGCTGTACTATTGTAAGAAATACCTTTTACGGTATATGTTCCTGCTGGAAGAGAAGTAAAGTTGGCTGTAGGACTCACGGCTTGAATTTTACCAGTCGAATTGTTGATGGCTACAAATGTATAACTGTACCCAGCCGGTGTTGCAGAAGTTTCATACAGACTTCCAGGACCTGCAGCTGTAAGAGTATAACTAGTTGCATTGGCAGGATTTGAAAAGTTTGAAATGACAAAGTAATAATCAACTCCCTCATTCAATACAACAGCTTTTGCAGCTCCGGTAGATGTATAACTTGTGCCATTATAATATGAATTTGACGTTAAGAAATTAGCCAGTGTTGCAGGGCTTCCTGAATGTACAGAGGTAATCAGGAATCCAGATGATTTGGAGAAAACATACGAGCCGCTTTCTGTTACTCTGAATTTAAAGGTATTGGTTACAGAATTGTTGCTTGCAGAAACAGGGGCTGTCATTCCGGAATTGCTGTAGACAATAACGTTATTCGTACTGGTACCTACATTATATACGAAGGTTTTAGAAGTATAGGCTGCCTCTGCCGCTGTAGGAGCAGTCATATTAAGATTGGCTGCAGGACTTCCAGAAACCGCTGTAGCTGCAGTCTGTGGTGTAATATAGGTAGAGTAAGCCGCACAGTCTGATGTAATGGTGAAATTATTATCAGAAACATCAAAGAATTCTGCATAAGAATTGATAACTCCTACTACTTTCACTCTTGCTTTATCTGTAGAAGGGATATAAGGAATAGTAGCAGTATAGCTGCCATTATTCAGAACATTAGATCCTAAAGTATAAGGGAAGGATATTCCGCCATCAATAGATAATAAAATATCAACATTACTTTTAATCGTATTGGTATTATTCACATCCCAGGTAATATTGGCGGTAGTATTTGAAGCCACCGAAATACCTGTTGCATTTGGATATGAAACAGCTAGTGGTCCATTGTTGCTCACAGTTACAATGATTTCATCAGAATCCAGTCCTCCGTTTGTCGCATTATTATCTCTTACGGTAAAACGGAATTTCATATTCCTGGCTACCAGAGGCAAAGCTTCGGCATCATTGGTAGGTGGATTGTTCTGATTATTCAATACAAACTGCATCTTAGGAAAATATCTTTCTGTAGTGGAAACAGTTTGTTCAGAACGGAACAAAGGTGCAGTCGTACTGTTTACTGCAGTATAACCCCCCGTTCCGGTAATGGTGGATCCGAATGCTCCTTTATCATTAGCTGTGGCTATATCAGCCTGTTCCCAGGTATAGGAAAGGTTGCTGTCATTCGGGTCAGTAGCAATTCCTTTTAATTTGAAAGGTGTATTTTTCGGGATGGTAATATCTACTCCTGCGTTGGCAGAAGGAGCCTGGTTGGTACTGGCTACAATGGTGTAGCAGTTAGCAGGAGTTTGCAGATAAGCAAGAATTTGATCTAAACTTCTTGCGTTAAAATAATTTAAATTATTATTTCCTGTATTGGTCTGATTATTTGGAGTCGAACAATTGGTAGAATATCCCATAATCGTTGATCCACCACCAGGTTCAATAGCTGCACCAGCGTTCCAACCGCTTGTACAAAATGTAGGACTGCTCGCACTTCCTCCAACCGCATTATAGGTATGTCCTGCAGAGAACTGATGACCCATTTCATGCGCAATCAAGCCTGCAACAACGCCTTTAGGCATAGTGAGAGCCCATTGACTCCACGCTCTTGATTTTGAAGTATTGTTACACGGTTGCGGACCAGCCTGGCCCTGTGCTCCGCCACTGCTTAAAATATTGAATGTATGTCCTATATCATATTTATTATAAATCAGTGTCGTATTTGTATTTAAGGTGTTAAAACCTGTTTGCGAATTAGCTGCACTGGCAAAAGTAGGATCCACAGTGAATGGATCAGTAGCAGGATCAGTAAATATCAGCGTTTTATTAGTAGTATCAGCGATAAGACCAAACGTTACAGAAACTTCTGATTCATAAATCTTATTGATCAGGTTTACCATATTAACAGCTTCAGCCAACGCATCATCCGTATTTCCGGCAAAAGCCTGGGTGAATTCACCGGTAGTAGCTACGGCCAGCCTGAATTTTCTGATCTGGTTTCCAAATGGAAAATTGGCAGCTGATTTTGACGCTAAAGATTGTTTAACTGTCGCTAATTCCTTAATAATATCATTTTCTTCCACTCCGCAGGTAAATCTTTCGTCAAACTTGGAGAAAGCGTTATAAATCCTATACTGGCCGGGAGATGTTTTGTAAGGTTCTACAATAAAATAACCCTCATCATTTTTAATAATAGCATTAAAGTGATCCTTGAAAACAGACAGTTTTAAAGATGTACTTCGATCTTCACTCACACCATCAAAAGTAAGAATTGAATTAAGTCTCTCTTCTGTAAGGCTGTTCTCGCTTAAATTAAATCTTATACTTTTCCCGTTTTCCGAAGGAATGTTGATCCAGACCTTTGAAATTTTTTCTTTTTTCAACCGGCTTTCCCGAAACTGGCTATCAAATCTTTGGAAATCGAATGGGAACACACTGCCTGGCAATGAGGCTTCTTTTGAAATATTCTGCCCCCAGAAAAAAGTATAAATGATTAATAGAATAAAAGTTAATTTATATTTCATAATAAAGTGGTTTTCTTTATAAAGTTAATAAATAAAAAGAAACGACAATATGAATTATTTATCATATTGTCGTTTTATCAATGTATATTAAAAAAATAAATGTACTATTAATATATTGTGAATATTTTTATACCTGAATAACTCCTAGGTTAAATTTTTCCGTAATTGGAGAGTGGTTGGCAGCTTCAATACCCATAGAAATCCATTTTCTCGTATCGGTAGGGTTAATAATAGCATCCGTCCAAAGCCTTGCTGCAGCGTAAGTAGCTTCAGTCTGCTTTTGGTATCTCTTGGTAATGGTATCTAAAATTTCGTTATGCTCTTCTTCAGTGATTTCTTTTCCCTGCTTTTTTAAAGTTGATTCCTGAATCTGCACTAAAACTTTTGCTGCCTGAGATCCACCCATTACGGCAAGATCAGCCCAAGGCCACGCCACGATCAGTCTTGGATCATAAGCTTTGCCACACATCGCGTAGTTTCCTGCTCCATAAGAATTTCCTGTAATGATCGTGAATTTCGGAACTACAGAATTCGAAACGGCATTCACCATTTTAGCGCCATCTTTAATAATACCTCCATGCTCAGATTTAGATCCTACCATAAATCCTGTAACATCCTGAAGGAAAACCAAAGGAATCTTTCTCTGGTTACAGTTAGCGATAAACCTTGTCGATTTATCAGCAGAATCTGAATAAATGACACCGCCGAACTGCATTTCACCTTTTCCGCTTTTGACAAGTTTTCTCTGATTCGCTACAATTCCTACGGACCAGCCGTCAATTCTTGCTGTAGCACAGATGATGCTTTTTCCGTAATCGGGTTTATATTCTTCGTATTCTGAATTATCAACTAAACATTTAATGATCTCGTAAGTGTCATACTGTTCTGCTCTGGAAACTGGAACAATGCCGAAAATATTATCAGGGTTTTCTTTTGGAGGAAAGCTTTCTATTCTGTCGAATCCAGCCTTTTCAGTACTTCCAAGAGATTTCATGATGTTTTTGATTCGGTCTAAAGCATCTTTGTCATCTTTAGCCTTATAATCCGTAACTCCTGAAATAGAGCAGTGCGTAGTAGCCCCACCCAAAGTTTCGTTATCAATACTTTCCCCGATAGCTGCTTTTACAAGGTAACTTCCGGCCAGGAAAATAGAACCTGTTTTATCCACAATCATCGCTTCATCACTCATAATAGGAAGATAAGCTCCTCCCGCTACACAACTCCCCATCACGGCAGAGATCTGAATAATCCCCATCGAACTCATTTTAGCATTATTTCTGAAAATTCGTCCGAAATGTTCTTTATCAGGGAAAATTTCATCCTGCATAGGAAGATACACCCCTGCAGAGTCTACCAGATAAATGATTGGAAGTTTGTTTTCCATGGCGATTTCCTGCGCTCTCAGGTTTTTCTTTCCGGTAATCGGAAACCATGCACCTGCTTTTACAGAAGCATCATTCGCCACAACCAGACACTGTCTGCCTGAAACATAGCCCATCATTATCACAACTCCTCCGCTAGGACACCCGCCATGTTCTTTATACATGTCATAGCCAGCAAATGCACCGATTTCTATGGAATCTGAACCTTTATCGAGAAGATATTCCACTCTTTCTCTTGCTGTCATTTTTCCTTCGTCACGAAGCTTTTGAAGCCTCTTTTCACCGCCTCCTTTTTTTATTTCAGCGAGCAATTGATTAAGATCGGATAATTTTAATCGGTTTTGATCTTCCCGTTTGTTGAATTCAAGGTCCATAAAATTTCAATTTTTTACGCCTAAAGATACTATTTTTATAAAGAATACACACTGAAGTAAAACAAGTGTTTAATATATTGGTTCTCAGAAATTTGTGAAATTTTTAACAGAAATTTGTTTTTAAATTACTTATATTTTTTCTAACTTTACTTCAGAGTTAAGGGGATCATATTCCCTGCTAAATACTCTAAGTTCCTAGTTTATTTTTTTAATAGTTTATTATTTGAAGGCCCTGAACGTTGAACAAATTTTCAGGGTTTTTTTGTATCCTATAATGAGTAGATAAACTGAATTTCTCATTTTCTGCTTTTTATTTGACTAAACTTATCTTTTTAGCACTATTTCTAAATGCTATTTGTAAATTTGCCTGTTAAAAATTTACAGAAGGTAGGATATGCAAAAATTAGCACTTTTCAGGTTGCATTTGATTGTTTTTTTGTGGGGGTTCACTGCAATTTTAGGAAAACTGATTCATGCCAACGCTCAGATTCTTGTATTTTACAGGATGCTTTTTGCAGCTATATTCCTCTTTATCTTCATCAGGATTTATAAAAAAGAGAGCATAAAAGTATCAAAGAAGATATTTTTTCAGCTGGCCGGGATCGGCTGTGCCATGGCCCTCCACTGGTACTGTTTTTTTTATTCCATTAAAGTCTCGAATGTTTCCATCGCACTGAGCTGCCTGTCCCTTTCTACTTTATTTGCTTCCATATTGGAACCCATTATTTTTAAAAGAAAGATCGATGTATCGGAAGTTGTCATGGGCGTGGTGATTGTTGCCTGTATATTAATGATCTTTAAAACAGAGTTTCATTTTAAAGAAGGAATCATTTATGGGATCCTCTGTGCCGTTTTCGGGACTATTTTCAGCGTTTTTAACGGGAAGATGTTTGGGAAAACGAGTTCAGGAAATATTATATTTTATGAAATCTTCTGTGGATGGCTGGTTCTTGCTCTATTTTATATGGGTACAGGACAGATTTTTCACATGAATGAAATAAACTACAGAGATCTGGCGTTAATATGCTTGTTAGCAAGTGTTTTTACAGCTTTTCCAATGCTGGAATCTGTAAACCTGATGAAATATATTTCGCCGTTCACACTAATTTTAACAGTTAATTTAGAACCTGTTTACGGAATTATACTAGCTTTTTTTATCTTTGGGGAATCAGAAGAAATGAGCCCTGTATTTTATGGAGCTTCAGGCGTTATGATACTGGCAATCATTGTCAATGGATTGATGAAATCCAGAAAAACAAAAAAACAAAAAAACTTTAACTAGCATCAAATTTATATGATGAAGAAATATTTTTTACTTGCATTTTCACTGCTGTTTGGGCTCTCTCAATCTCAGATTATAAGAAAATACTCCAATGAATTTTTAAATATCGGAGCTGGAGCAAGAGGACTGGCCATGGGTGGAGCTGTAATTTCCAATCAGGACGATGTATATGCCCCGATGTGGAACCCCGCAGGTTTAATGGCTATCGAAAGAGACTGGCAGGGCGCAGCAATGCACGCAGAATATTTCGAATCTATTGCGAAATATGATTATCTGGCTTATGCTAAAGTATTGGAAGAAGGCGTATTCGGAGTTTCTATTGTAAGATTGGGAGTAGACAATATCCTGAACACGACACAAATGATCGATGCGGAAGGGAATATTGACTATGACAAGATCACCAAATTTTCCCAGTCGGATTACGCGGCTATCCTTTCTTATGCCTTTCATCCTGCCGGAAATCCTAAACTGGATGTAGGGGTGAATGCTAAAATTGTTTACAGGAATGTCGGGAAATTTGCCAGCGGTTATGGTTTTGGTTTTGATGTGGGTGCCATTTATAAAGCAGACAACGGATGGAAATTTGGGGGGATGTTGCGTGATGCAACGACTACCGTCAATTTCTGGAGCATCAACCAGGGAGAACTTTCTACTATTGTAAATGGTGAAGAATTTAACCCGGCACCAAAAGATAAAATGGAACTTACCATGCCTAAACTGAATGTTGGGGCAAGTAAAGTATTCAATATCAACAGCAGTTTATATGTATTACCGGAAGCTGGAATCAATGTCGATTTCGCGAAAACAGCAGCGCTGGTTTCTACAGATTTTGCCAGCCTTACGCCTTATGCGGGTGCTGAACTTGGCTATCAGAAAATGATTTTTGTAAGACTTGGGGTAAACAGATTCCAGTCTATCACAGATATTGAGGACCTAAAGAGAAAGGTTTCTTTCCAACCGAGCGCCGGTATCGGTATAAAATACAGAGGACTTACACTGGATTATGCCATCACCAATTCAGGAATAGGAGGATCTAATTTCTATTCTAATTTTTTCTCCCTTAAACTGGATATGGGGGCATTCAGAAATGATTAACTTTGACATGTAATTTAAAAGCAATGAAAAAAATATCAGTAATAGCGGCTTTCTTTTTGGTAACTGCTGTTTTTGGACAGAAAGTTTCTGATTATAAATATATTTCCGTTCCGGAAAAATTCAAGGATTTTGATAAAGATTCCTATGGACTTGAAACATCCCTGGCAAAAGGGCTGACAGGTAAAAAATATACAGTGATACAGGGAATCAAAGAATGGCCTTCCGATGCCAGAGAAAATCCCTGCCATGTTTTATATGCCAATCTTTTAGATAACAGCAGCTTTTTAAAAAACAAGGTGCTTATTGAAGTGAAAGACTGTAATGAGAAAACTGTTTTTTCTTCCAAAGGATCTTCCAATATCAAAGATTTTAAGGATGGATTTCAGGATGCTCTTAAACAGGCTATCATAGCGGTTCCTGTTTCGTATCCTACAGAAAAAGTTCAGACTGTAAAGGCAGAATCTGTAGTTACTGAAACGATCAGTAAAAATGATACGTCTTCTTCTGCTCCTGTTTCAGAAAATAAATTCGGTAAATATTCAAACGGTAAATGGAACCTTCAGAAAATTCAGGTAGACAACAATCAGTTTATCCTGGCAGACAGCGGAAGTTCTGTACCATTTGCTGTTTTCAAAGCTTCTTCAAAGAAAGATGTCTTCAGAGTAAAGCTTGCAGACGGTACTTATACCATTGGATATGTTGAAAATGGAAATATCATCATTGATTTGCCGCAGTCTAACGGAGATTTTTCTAAAGAAGTTTTCTCCGGAAAATAGAATTTGATGACTCAATATAAAAACAAATCCCCTTATCTGAATTCAGGTAAGGGGATTTTTTAAACGGTAAGGTATTTTAGTTTTTAATAAACTTAACGTTTTGTATTTCTTTATCACTGATGATTTTTGCGGTATAAGTTCCGGGAACAAGGTCTGATAATTTTACAGAAGTTTTTTTATTGTTACTGGAAACTTCATTTCTTATTAGTTTTCCGCTGAAATCATATATTTCCACGGACTTTATTGTTTTAGTATCTTCAATATTCAAAACGTCAGAAACGGGGTTAGGATAAATTTTCACAGTGGATTTTGTTACTTCCAAAGTGGATAGCTGCCCAATCTTTACCGTATAATCTGTCCATGTTCCATATCCATATGATCCGCATGCTGAATCTCCATCTCCAGAGTTGGCAAGACGGTTCCAGATCCTCATTCTATAGTTTCCCGCTACTACAGACGAAGGAATTGTAAAGTCTCCGGTATAAGTTTGATACTGATTACCAATATAAGACGGTAAAAACAATGCTTCTCCTGCATCATCAAAATCACCGTCTACATTAAAATCGATGGACATTCCGCAGGAAATCCAATAGGTAGTGGATACGTTCAGGGTGTAATTGGTCCCTGTATTTAAATTAATAATGATAGAAGTTCTGTCTCTTCCTGAAACGCATGTACCTGTCGCAAAGGAGTTGTCAAAACTTACCTGCGGAATTGTGACCTGTGTAATTCTCCATAAGTCGCAATCTTCGGAATAGGTTGGGTTGCAATAGGTCTGGCTGTACATGGAATTACCATATAATACCATTAATAAAGTTGAAAAAATGTAATAAATTTTCATATGATCTGTATTTAATTATTAAAACTAAAATAATAATTAAATCGATATATGCTTGAAAACCACATGTATTTAATGTGAATCTGATATTTTTGTTGATTTTTTATTGAGATTGTGATATGTTTAAAAGCTATTTCTTTAGCTGTTGAAATATTCATGAATAACTTTTGCCTTGCTTTTCCCCAAAATCTCTTCCAGAGTCTCCAAACTTGACTCTTTTATGCGTTTAACCGACTTCAATTTAGAAAGCAGCAGTTCAATAGTTTTTTCACCTACCCCCGGAATTTCTTCGAGCTCAGATTTTATAGTAGAATTTTTCCTTCTCGTCCTGTGATGTTTTACTCCGAAACGGTGAGCTTCATCTCTTACCCGCTGCAGAATCTTCAAGGTTTCCGATTTTTTATCCAGATACAACGGAATAGAATCTTCAGGGAAGAAAATTTCTTCAAGTCTTTTCGCGATACCTACAATTGTAATTTTACCGTAGAGTCCCAATAATCTCAGACTTTTTACAGCAGAGGAAAGTTGTCCTTTTCCACCGTCTATAAGGATCAGCTGCGGAAGTTCATCTCCTTCATCCAGCAGTCTTTTATAGCGGCGGTAAATCACTTCTTCCATCGTTGCAAAGTCATTGGCTCCTTCTACCGTTTTCGGATGGAAAATTCTATAATCAGCTTTGCTTGGTTTTCCGTCTTTAAATACAACACACGCAGAAACAGGATTGGTTCCCTGAATATTCGAGTTGTCAAAACCTTCAATATGTCTTGGTTCCACCGGCATTCTCAGTAGTTTCTGCATTTCAGCCATGATCCTGTTGGTATGTCTTTCCGGATCTATGATCTGTACCTGCTTCAGTTTTTCCAAACGGTATTCCTTGGCGTTTTTCTCGGAAAGTTCTACAATCCTTTTTTTATCACCAACCTTTGGAACAATCAGTTTTACATTCGGGATCTCCACCGAAAGATGGAACGGAAGCAGGACCTCTTTAGAATCGGAGCTGAACTTCTGCCGGATCTCGATCATGGCTTCTTCCATAATATCTTCATCCGTTTCCTCAAGGATCTTTTTGATTTCTGTGGTAAAACTCTGAATAATATTTCCGTTTCGGATTTTGAAGAAATTCACATAAGCAGCCGTTTCATCACTGGTCATTCCGAATACATCCACATCATCAATATTAGGATTGACCACCGTATTTTTAGCCTGATAATCTTCTAAAATATCCAGCCTTTCCTTGATGATCTGTGCTTCTTCAAACTTCAGATTTTCTGCATGTTTCATCATCTGATTGATCAGATATTCTTTGGCCTTCCGGAAATCTCCTTTGATAATTCCACGGATGGCATCGATCTTTTCATCATAATCCTCTTTGCTTTCCAGATCCTCGCAAGGTCCTTCACAGTTTTTGATATGGTATTCCAGACAGACTTTGTATTTTCCTTCGTTTATTTTAGCAGGCGATAGGTTCAGATTACAGGTTCTGAGCTTATAAATATGTTTAATGGTATCCAGCAGAATCTTGGCAGGACGCACTTTGGCGTAAGGACCATAGTATTCAGATCCGTCTTTGACCACATTTCTGGTGAGGAAAATCCTTGGAAAGTTTTCGTTTTTAATACAGATCCATGGATAGGTTTTGTCATCCTTCAACAAGACATTGTAAAAAGGACGGTGCTCCTTGATCAGGTTGTTTTCCAGTAAAAGAGCGTCGTATTCGCTATTAACGATGGTTGTTTCCAGACGGACAATCTTCCCTACCATTATTTTGATACGGTAGCCCGGAAGATTTTTGTTGAAGTAGGAGAGAACCCTTTTCTTTAAGTGTTTGGCCTTTCCTACATACAGCAATTGGTCGTTTTTATCATAATAACGATAAACGCCTGGTTCTGATGGTAAAGTTTTGAGCTGTAATTCTAAAGAAGGATTCATATAACAAAATTACGGAATCCATCCGGGATTTAAAAGAACAAAAAAACTGCAGAATGTTCTGCAGTTTTATGATGTATGTTAAAATCAGGTTTGGGTTTGAGGGTCAGAGCGTTTTAGGGTTTCAGTGTTGGGTCTTCTAATATATGCAATCTCACATATACACAAAAGATTCACCATTCACTTGCGAAGCAAAATTCACTATTCACTCTACCTTGGCACTTGGGTCTCTGCTTTTGACGCTTATCCCAAATTCGGATTAAAATTAAATTTTATGCGTGGCTCATATCCGTATATTGATAGACTAAGAAGCTGAAATAATTCCACTCTACAGAGTTTTTAGGATATTTTTTCATGAACTCAGGATTGTCGCCGAATAGGAAATCATAGTTATCTTCAAAATCATCTTTATGAAGCCACATTACCTTATCTCCTTTCTTTACATAATAGGATTTGATCACACCGCCACCGAATGCAGGAGCACCCGCAAAACCTGTTGTAGCAGTAGTACTTGCAAACGGATCATAATAAACAGAAATAATCTCATTAAACTCAGGATTGATGACCTGCATTAAAAAGGCTCTGCTTTCTTTTTTGTTTTTTAACGAAACGGTTTGGTTTTCAAAACGGATTGCTTCGTTTGTGGTGGATTTACTGTATTTCTTGGTGCTGTAATTCCTCATGTTTGAAATAAAGCTGGCCGCTTTCATAGATTTTTCTGTCTCCGTGGCGTACAAATACATTTCAGCAATATCTGCGGCGACAAATTTCATAGGTTTTTTGGTATCCACATCTTCGATCGTAATGGAAAGAATCTGACCTTTCTGTTTTTCCCAAGACTTACTGTAACCCTGATGTTCAGTGTTATCTTTTAATATAATGGTGGACACTTTTTTGTCTGATGCCGTATTGAACCCTTCGTTAAATAAATAACGGTTCATTTCTTTTCTTTCTTCTTTGGAGTATTTTACCTTCTGGGCAAAAGTTGCAGTACCTGCCAGACACAGGGTAAGCAGTAAAATTTTAAGTTTCATAGGTTATTGATAAATGTTTTTTTATTTTGGCGGTAAAAATAGCAAATAAAATCACTTATTGTTAGAAAAATATAAGACCGTGAAATTTAGCTTTTACAATTATCGCTAAATGCGTAATTTTAAGGAAATTTTTAGAAATGATATACGGTGTAGATGTTTTCACTTTCCATGATGTTCTGGAAATCTGTAAAAAACCAAATAAAGCTAAACTTAATAAAGTAGCCAAAGAACAGATCCTAAAATCTCAGAAAAACGTTCAGAAAATAGTAGAATCCGATAGATGTGTCTATGGGATCAATACGGGTTTCGGCCCCCTTTGCGATACTAAAATATCTGCTGACGAAACTGCCCAGTTGCAGTATAACCTTATTATTTCCCACGCAGTAGGTGTTGGAAAGCCAATCAATAAGGAATTCTCCAAAATCATGATCATTGCGAAAGTTCATGCATTGTCCAAAGGTTTTTCAGGAGTTTCTCTTGAAGTGATTGAAAGACTGATCCTGATGCTTGAAAAAGATATTATTCCCGTTGTTCCAGAGCAAGGCTCTGTAGGGGCATCCGGAGATTTAGCGCCTCTTGCACATCTTGTACTTCCATTGCTTGGATTGGGACAGGTTTGGGAAGGTGAGGAGATCTTCGAAACGATGGAAGTTTTGGACAGACATGGCCTTGAGCCGTTGGTATTAGGTCCGAAAGAAGGTTTGGGATTGATCAACGGAACGCAGTTTATTCTGGCTCACGCGATCAAAGGTCTGGAGAAATTTGAATATTTACTGAATCTGGCTGATATGACTGCGGCAATGAGTATTGAAGCTTATAGAGGTTCTGAAAGTCCGTTCAAAAAAGAACTTCACGAGATCAGACCTTTCGAGGGAAGCAAAAAAGTGGCGGCAAGAATGGTTAAGCTTTTAAAAGGTTCCGAAAATATGAAAGCGCACGAAGACTGCGAAAGAGTTCAGGATCCTTACTCTATGAGATGTGTTCCTCAGGTGCACGGTGCCAGCAGAAATGCTTTTGAACACCTTAAACTGATGGCTGAAACGGAACTGAATTCTGTAACAGACAATCCAATTGTTCTAAGCGCTGAAGAATCTATTTCCGGAGGAAACTTCCACGGACAGCTGATGGCACTTCCTTTAGATTATGCCACACTGGCTGTTGCTGAATTAGGAAATATTTCAGACAGAAGAAGCTATTTATTACTGGAAGGAAAATACGGACTTCCAAGATTATTAACGGAAAGCTCAGGACTGAATTCAGGATTTATGATCCCTCAATATACTTCTGCAGCTTTGGTTACGGAAAATAAAACATTATGTTTCCCGGCATCGGCAGATTCCATTCCTACAAGTTTAGGCCAGGAAGACCACGTTTCTATGGGAAGTATTTCCGGTAGAAAATTCAATCAGGTTTTAGGAAATCTGGTGAATATTTTATCTGTAGAATTGATGTTTGCAGCACAGGGATTGGAATTCAGAAGACCTTCCAAATGTTCGAAAATCATCGAAGAAAACTTTACCATCATCCGTTCTAAAGTTCAGAAACTGGAAGATGACAGATTGATAGGAAAAGATATGCTGGCCATTGCAGAGCTGATCAACGAAAGGAAATTTAAGGTTGAAGTTTAATTGACGGTAATAATGAAAAAAATAATCACTTTTTTAAGTATGCTTGTTGGGACGCTTGCTTTTTCTCAGGCGTCAGAAGCCAAGATCCGTGAATTTATTAAAATTACGGGTGCTGATAAAATGGCTATCACGGTAATGCAGCAATACATACAGCAGTTTAAAGTGGGCTATCCTGATGTTCCGGATCGATTTTGGGATGAATTTTCATCGGAGATTTCATCTAACAAAATGGCTGATCTGTATATTCCAATCTATGCAAAGTATTATACCGAATCTGATATTGATGAACTTATTACTTTTTATAAATCTCCTGTTGGACAAAAGACACTCAGGGTTATGCCTTCGCTTATGAAAGAAAGCATGGAGGAAGGAGGGAAAATGGGACGTGAAATAGCACAGAAAATAAAAGATAAGCTAGATAAAGAATCTGTTTATCAGGAAGTATTATCACCTCCACCTGCGAAAAGTGAAAAACAAAAATAAACCCTAAGCTTCCTCTCACCGGGGAAGCTTTTGTATTACACCCCAATTTTTAAATCTTTAAATTAAGAAAAATGACCATCACCAGAACAGATTCTTCCCACACAGATTTTCAAAATTTAGTTAAACTTCTCGATGCCGATCTTGCCATCCGTAACGGAGACGATCACTCATTCTATGACCAGTTCAATAAAATTGACAGCATCAAAAACTGTATTGTCATCTATATTGATGAAAAACCGGGAGCATGCGGAGCTTTCAAGAAATTTTCTGAAGATACGGTAGAGATCAAAAGAATGTACACCCATCCGGATTTTAGAAAAAGAGGTCTGGCCACAGCCATTGTGCAGGAACTAGAGTCTTGGGCAAAAGAATCAGGTTATACAAAAGCCGTTCTGGAAAGTTCACTTGAACAGAATGAAGCCCTTTCCGTCTACGAGAAAAGTGGGTATTGCAAAATTCCTAACTACGGACAGTATATCGGTATCGATAAAAGCGTCTGTTATGAGAAAATATTGTAAATTTTTCAAAGGGTATTGATAAGGATTCATATTCTTGTAATAGTAAATTCATTTTTTCTGAGCTTTTAATTCTCATCAAAGTGTTATATTGTGGTTCCAAACCATACAATTAAAACTATGAGAAAAAGTGTATTTTACCTACTGGCACTGTTTTTTGTCATGAACTCATGTACCAGTGACGAACTTCAAAACGAGAATCCTAAAATTGAAAACATTCAGAAAGATCCTTTAACGGGAAAACAGATCAACGATGAAATTAACAGCTCGATCAAAAATACCGGATCTTTTAACTGGAAAAATGCTTCCGATCATCTGCTTTGGAGTGCTATTTTCAGAGGAAACAGAATGGTGTCCATCGGATTTGGATCTTCAAAAGATGATTTTGACAGAAGCCTTTCTGCAGACAGCAAAACCATGGAAGCTGAAGTTCTGGACGTCATCAAAAAGTATGAAAATGCAGGACAGGAGCGATTTCTGATTGCTTCAGATCAGTATCTCAACCAAATAGATGTCATCTTAGAAAAAGAGGAAACCATTACGGCCCTGAGAAAGATGAAAACTATCCGGTATGTAGAACCGGGAGATTATCATTATTTTGAAATCGAAAATGGTCTTAATCCGAATGCCAAATCCAGCGGTTCCTCATCAGGATGCGGCTTTGAATCGACTTCTTTAAGTGCTGCAGATTACACGACTACAACCCCGAATGCTAAAGTTCCTTGGGCTTTTACCCAGCACAATATTCCCAATGCGTGGGGATACAGTACAGGAGCCGGAGTTACGATAGGCCTTATCGATACTGGAGTTTCACCGGAACAGACATTATTGGGAAGCAGTTTTAATACCGGAGCTTCTTCCGGAAGAACAATCAACAAATTTGGATCTTATGTGAATGGATCTACTACAGACGGACCGGCAGATCAGTGCGGTCATGGAACAAAAATGGCTTCCGTAATGGCAGCCCCGAAAAATAATGCAGGACTTCCTGTAGGTGTGGCGTACAATGCCAATCTGATCACTTACCGCGCCGCTTCCAATGTGGTGCTGGAAACTTCTAGTGAGCAGAACGGAGTGAAAACAGCATTTACGGATCTGGCCAATAATACCAGCGTGAAGATTATTTCAATGTCAATGGGCCATATTTTCTCTGTTGGAAAAATTGAAGACGGGGTGAAATATGCTTATTCCAAAGGAAAACTGATCTTCTGTGCAGGAGGAACTTCTACCAGTTTTACCAATTTTGTGGGAGTTATTTTCCCTGCAAGTATGTCTGAAACACAGGCTGTAACCGGGGTAAAAGAAGGGACATCCAACCAGAAATGTGATGTGTGTCATTCCGGAAGCCAGATCGATTTTACCTTCCAGATGGAAAGAGCGAATGGAAATACGGTTCCTGTTTTAAGTTATTACAACAATCAGTCTGATTATGTAGGCGGATCATCAGTGGCAACAGCAGCTACGGCAGGTATTGCAGCTCTTGTGTGGTCTAAAAACCCATCATGGACGAGAGATCAGGTGCTGAATAAAATGAGACAGTCTGCAACTTATTATCCTACTGTAAATTCAAGCTACGGCTATGGAAATATCAATGTTCTGAAAGCAGTACAATAAGTTATAAATTATGAGTTATAAGTTGTGAGTTTCGTGTTACGAGTTTTTGAAGTACGAAACCCGCATCCGACAACTCGAAACCCGCATCCCGAAACATTACGAGGTAATGAGATTTATACCTTAAATATTTAGACTATCTCTTAATAAAAATATTAAAGGGAATATCTCAGTCTCCGAGCTGATAATCTAATGGAAGTAGATTTTCAATTTTATTTTTTGTAAAATCGCCTTCGTTGATAAGCTGGTCAGGATTGGTGATATTCCCTTCTTTTGTAACCTCAAATATTTCGCCTTCCGGATGCAGATAGGAGGAGAGTGTCTTGGGTAATGTACTTTTCACAAATTCGTTTCCCTTAATTTCGTAGAGATACTTTTTATAATTCACCTGAAGCATATCCTTAAAACTGAACAGCACCTTTCCTTCTTTTCTTGTCACGTACGCGGAATCAGGGAGGAGTGTTTTTACAATGGCCAACGCATACGGTCTTTGGCTATTTTTTCTCTGGGAAATTTCACTGATATTTTCAGGGACCTTGACTACTTCAGTATTTTTTGCGATTGTTCTGAAATCTTCCAATGCCTGTAATTGTTCTTCTGTAGGGTATTGCGGATTGGGAACTTTTACAACGTGATTCACAATGAATTTTTCTTCCGAGATCTTATTGTCGTGGATGCTTCTGAAAAAGTGAAGCAGACTTCCATCATAAGCATTCATCCGGTTAAGTTTGATTTTATCCGTGCCTTTTGTTTCCTTGAAAAAACTTGTTCCTGTATAATTGACTGTGCGGGTATTAAAATCTGAGGAATAATTGATCAAATTGTACTGGATCTCGTAACCCAGATTTTTATTTTCAATGATTAAAGTATTCGGAGCTTTTACTTTCAGGAATTTATTCTTCTTGTCGTAGGAAAATTTCAGGGACTTTTGGTTTTTGATCGTTACATGTTCACGGTCACTGCCAATAAAAGTTTCCAGAAAATAATTGATATGACTTCTATAAGCTTCCGAAGTGTAAGGAACCAGTCTGATTTCCTCAATAGCGGTGGTTTTAGTCAGAACCACTTTCAGATTTTTATTGATAACCTCTGAAGCGGCTGTCGTAAAAGTTTCAAAATCGTCCTTCTGAAAAACGACATTTCCCAAAGTCGCAGAGGAGATATTGAGACTGAAGGTGCCGTCTTCTTTTGAAACCGTTCCTGTTTTGGTTCCGTCAATATAAATATTTACACCGGGGATGAGATTGCCTGTATCACTCACTACCCGGCCTTTAATAACCTGACCGCTTACAAAATACAAAGGGAGTATAAACAAAAATAGGAATATCGTTTTTTTCATGGGAAACAATATTACTAAATTTCTAGTGATAAAAAAAGACTCTTAAAATAACATGAGTTCGGGATAAGACATTTCAGTTTTTATCATTATGTAAGGAAGTCAGAAGCTCGAAGAGGGAAGTTATTGAAGTCCAAAGATTGAAATACAGTGTCTTTTAATTAATCTTTTTAAAACTACTTCAATAAATTTAAAAGAAATTGTTAAATACTTACCGCCTAATAGTAACTTCTATCCTCCATCTTCCATCTTCCAATCTTTTAATCTTAATTTCTTATCCCCAACTCAGGTTAAAACTGGTTTATCCTATCCTCACACTGGTCATGCTTAAAGATCCACCAATGAGCTCATCATTAAATAAAGACAGGTTTTCAGCTTTATCTTTTAAACCTAATGAATAGATCAACGGAAGGTAATGATCCGGTGTAGGAACAGCATACTGAAGGAATGTTCCCTGTTTCTGATAGTCTATGATGTTCTGGAAATTTCCGTCCAGAAGCCAGTTATTGGTCTTTTCTCTTGCTTCTATCGCCCAATCCCAGCCGGCACCTACTGTATCGATGTTTTTCCAGTCGATCAGGCGGAGGTTGTGTACAATATTTCCACTTCCGATGATCAGAATACCTTTTTCACGAAGCTTATTCAGCTTTTGGGCCAGGTCAAAATGATATTGCGGAGGTTTTGTGTAATCGATGCTCAGCTGGATCACAGGAATATCAGCATCCGGGTACATATGTTTAATCACCGACCATGCGCCGTGATCAAGGCCCCAGTTATGATCTTCCTCCACCAAAGCCGGAGCTAAAAGTTCAACTGTTTCTTTTGCCAGTTCCGGGCTCCCCGGAGCAGGATACTGTACATCAAACAAAGCTTTCGGAAAACCACCAAAATCGTGGATTGTTCTGGGCATATCCATCGCAGTGACATATGTTCCCTGCGTGTACCAGTGTGCGGAAATACAAAGAATAGCATTAGGTTTTGGGATTTCCTGTGCCGCTTTTCTGAATCCCTGTACAAACTGGTTTTCTTCAATAGCATTCATCGGCGAACCGTGCCCGAGAAATAAAACGGGCATTCTTTGGGTATTTCCAAAATGGTCGCTGATGTTCTGCAGATCGTTGAGGTTCATAGTGAGGTTGTAATTAGAAAAAGGTTCAAGGCTTTTAGAAAAATCCCTGAACCTTTTTATGTTATGAATTGGACATTTTTTTGTTTAATAGGATTGCATCCTATTCTTGGCTAGCCACGTTGTGGCTCCCTTTTGAATACCAAAAACTCCGTTTTATTATGCCTGTTTCACAAATTGTAATTCTCCGGCGATTTTTACGTCTTCGCTTACCATTACACCTCCTGCTTCAAGAGCTGCGTTCCAGTTCAGTCCGAAATCTTTTCTGTTGATTTTTCCTTCAAAAGAAAAACCTGCTTTTGTATTTCCCCACGGGTCAACGTTGATGCCACCGAAGTCTACATCTAAAGTGATTGGTTTTGTCACACCGTTTACCGTAAGGTTTCCTGTTATTTTATCATTTAAAGCCTGAGATTCAAATGTGATAGACGGATATTCTTCTGCATTGAAAAATTCAGCAGATTTTAGGTGATTATCTCTGTCTGTGTTATTGGTGAATACAGAATCAGTTTGAATCGTAGCCGTTGTTTTAGCGTTGGTGAATGTATCATCGTCCGCTTCAATTTCAGCATTGAACGTTCTGAAGTTTCCTTTGATGTTAGAAATCATCATGTGTTTTACTTTAAAAGTAATTTCACTATGCGTTGGGTCTAGGTTCCATTTTGTTGCCATTGTATTGTATTTTTTGTTTGTTATTGATACTGCAAATGTAGGACAGAGAACGTATACGGGACATTGATTTAGGATAAGAAATGATTTTTTGTGTGAATGTGAACTGTGAAAGGTGAATTTTGCTTCGCAAGTGAAAGGTCAATTGTTGGTTGCTATAAAATTTACCATTGACGATTCACCATTCACCTAATTTCCTACCATTAAGTTAAGAATTTATTTTTATCGATACATTAATCCTGTTTTATGAATGTTTTAATTTAACATTTATTAACGGATGACTTTTATTTCTTATTTTTGAGGGATTCAATTTTATACAATGAAATTACATAAATTTTCTTTATTGATGCTGGTTTTGGGTAGTTCTGTATTCGCTCAGACCCAAAAATTCACAATGGCAGAGGCAGTAAACGGACTGAGAACGAATCTTGCCGTGAAAAATATTTCCCAATTTTCTTGGGCTGCGGATGGTAAATCTTACATTCAAGCTGTAAAAGGCGGTTATCTGATCACCGATCTTAAGACGAATAAGCAGGATACTTTAGTGTCTTTAACTCAGCTGAACAAATCATTCTCCGATGCTAAACTGAAAGCAGTTCCTCAGATCAAATTTACAAACGGTTCAAACGGTTATTTCAGTGCCAACGACAAAATGGTCTGGATCGAAAAATCCGGAAATGACTGGAAAGTGAAAACGTCATCTGCCGTTGAAGGAAATGCTTCCAATGTGAAGATGTTTGGAGATAACCAGACTTTTGCCTTTACGGTAAAGAACAATTTATATGTCAATAAAAACGGAAAAACAGTTGCTATCACCAATGATTCTGATGAAAATATCATCAATGGAGGAGCAACGGTCCACAGAAATGAATTCGGAATCGATACTGGAATTTTCCCGGCTCCGAATTCTGAAGCGGTAGCATTCTACAGAATGGATCAGACCATGGTAGCAGATTATCCTGTTACTGACTGGTCGGTAACGCCAGCGGTTAATCACAACATCAAATATCCAATGGCAGGGCAGAAGTCTCACGAGGTCACTTTGGGTGTTTATAATATTAAAAATCAATCAACTACTTTCCTGAAAATAGAAGGTGAAAAAGATCAGTATCTGACAGCTGTTACCTGGAGTCCGGATTCAAAATACATCTTTGTAGGCGTTCTGAACCGTGGACAGAATCATGTAAAAATGAATCAGTACGATGCCGCTACAGGAAATCTGATCAAAACTTTATTTGAAGAAAGCAACGACAAATATGTTGAGCCTCAGCATCCGCTTACGTTCTTCCCGAATTCCAATACAGACTTCATCTGGCAGAGTCAGAGAACCGGATACAATCACCTGTTCCACTATAGCCTTGAAAAAGGACTCGTTTCCCAGATTACAAAAGGAGACTGGTTGGTTACTGATATTTTAGGTTTTAACGAAAAGAAAAAGGAGATCTATTTCACTTCTACGAAGGAGACTCCTATGGAAAAACATTTGTACAAAATCAACTGGACGAACTTCAAAATGCAGCGTTTGGACGATGCAGCCGGAGTACACACAGGAGTTTTAAGCAGCGATGGAAATTATTTATACGACACCTACAGTAATGCGGGTACGCCAAGATCTATAAACATTATCAATACCAGTACGGCAAAATCTACGAATATCCTTACGGCAGAAAATACATTGAAAAATTATCAGAGACCTGAAATTAAAAATGTAGAATTAAAAGCTGATGACGGAACACCGCTTTACGGAAAGATCATTCTTCCAACAGACTTTGACGCAAGCAAAAAATATCCTGTAATTGTTTATCTGTACAACGGACCACACCTTCAGCTGGTAACGAATACGTTCCCGGCATCAGGAAACCTATGGTACGAATATATGGCTCAAAACGGATACATTATCTTCACCATGGACGGAAGAGGTTCTGCCAACCGTGGAATGAAGTTTGAGCAGGCTGTTTTCAGAAACCTGGGAACAACAGAAATGAATGACCAGATGAAAGGAGTGGACTACTTAAAATCTCTTCCTTATGTAGATGCTCAGAAAATGGGGATCCATGGATGGAGCTTTGGTGGATTTATGACGACAAGTTTCATGCTTCGTAAGCCGGATGTATTTAAAGTAGGCGTTGCCGGAGGACCAGTAATCGACTGGAAAATGTACGAGATCATGTACGGAGAAAGATATATGGATACACCACAGGAAAACCCTCAGGGATATGCTACGGCTAATCTGTTGGATAAAGTTCAGAACCTAAAAGGGAAATTACTGATGATCCACGGGGCTCAGGATGATGTGGTGGTATGGCAGCATTCCATTAAATTTATCAAATCGGCAGTAGACAATGGAGTTCAAATGGATTACTTTACTTATCCGGGACATCCGCACAATGTGATTGGGAAAGACAGAGTTCACCTGATGCAGAAAGTGACAGACTACTTTGATCAGAATCTGAAGAAATAATAGAAAAATCCAGCCGAAAGGCTGGATTTTTTGTTTTTAGTATTAGGGTGTATTTTTAATTTCTCGCAGATTTAAGGGGATTGAGCCGAAAATACAAGATGTACATTAACTTGAGATTATCTATCAATAGGCTGTTTAATTTTTTAAACATTAAGAAATTAAGATCTTAAAAGGTTTGATGCTTAAAGACCTAAAAAAAAATAATTTATTTATTTCTTCATTCCTAACAATAAACATAATGCTTAAATCCTTAATTTTAAACAAACTAATTACAACCTGAGTTCAGGTTAATCATAAAATTCCTTTGTCACATAATTACCGTTATTGATTCTTTTTAGTTCTTTTATAATATAGTACCGATGAAGAAAGCCTGTAAGAACAACGATCTTTTTGCCGGGATGCGTTTCTGCAATTTTGGAAATGTTTTTAGCCATGGTCTGGTTTCGGAGATCCCAGAATCCGGACATTAATTTAAAGCCGTCTCTGTAGCTGATCTTTTCACCGTTTGGCTTTACAACAAATCTTTTCGCAAATTCAGGTCTTGCTTCAATGATCTTTAAAAGCTCGGAATACTGTGCATTCTGTCTTTTTCCTGAGATCTGGTCGGTAGTGACATTATTAAAATTCTCCGGTGATAGTTCAGCAATCTTCATCAGGTCTTTCGTGAGATTGTTGAAATTCTCATAGATTTTCACTTCGGAAGGGGCCAGTTGTTTTGCTTTATAAAGACTGTCAATCAACTTCACCGATAAATTATCCGTAGGAACCATTCCTCTGTCTTTTCTGTACTGATTCCTGCCTTCAAAATCAAAAGCGAATCTTAATGTTTTCGGATATTTTTTCAGATAAGCATTGCTTGCTTTGATCTCGTTTTCTGTAATCTTAATACCGTTTTCGTAATCTTTCATTCCCTGACTGTCCACTTCATGAAGAATGATATCCGGTTTTACTTTATCCAGTATATCGAAGAGTATTTTAGGATGATAATTGGGCACACTGTCATGGATGTTGCCGATGACATAGATTTCAGTTTTGCTTTGTGAAAAACAGAAGCCGGTCAGAAGAAGTAAGAACGTTGTTAGGGTATGTCTCATTTTTTATAATTATAGGAAAAACCAAATATAGGTAAAAACCGATCTTAACAAACATCAATGTTTTTGAGCTTTTTCATCCGTAATTTTGTGTATCTAAAATCTAAAAATATGGAATTAGGAATAGGAATGTTTGGGGACCTGGCTTTTGATCAGGCTACCGGAAAATATAGAAATGCAGGCGTGAAGATCCGTGAAATACTGGATCAGGTTAAATTAATGGATGAGGTGGGCATTGATGTTTTTGCGATGGGTGAGCATCACCGTCCGGATTATGCAGTTTCGTCACCGGAAATGGTATTGGCTGCTGCTGCAAGTATCACCAAAAATATAAAGCTGGCAAGCGGAGTTACAGTGTTAAGTTCTTCAGAACCGGTGAAAGTATATGAAGATTTTTCAACTTTAGATCTGATCTCAGACGGAAGAGCTGAAATATTTGTCGGAAGAGGAAGTTTTATCGAATCGTTTCCGTTGTATGGATATTCACTGAATGATTATGAAGAACTTTTTGATGAAAAATTAGAATTGCTTTTAAAGATCAATTCAGAAGAAAATGTAACGTGGTCAGGGAAACTTCGTGCACCGATGCAGAACCAAACGGTTTATCCGAGAGCCAAAAACGATGGGAAACTATCGATCTGGAGAGCAGTAGGTGGAACTCCGCAATCTGTTTTAAGTGCAGCAAAATTAGGAATGCCATTGGTGGTAGCTATCATCGGTGGAATGCCGGTACAGTTTAAAAATCTGGTAGAATTTTACAAGCAGGAATATCAGAAAGCGGGACATGACATATCCAAAATGCAGATCGCAATTCATTCACATACTTTTGTAAGCAATGATCAGGCTGTAGTGGACGGATATTTCAATAACTATAAATCTCAGATGGACAGGATCGGTGCAACCAGAGGCTGGGCTCCATACACGAAAATGCAGTATGACGGCGGAAGAGCAAGAGAAGGAGCATTGTTCATCGGAAGTCCGGCAGAAGTAGCTGATAAAATTAGCTACATGAAAGAGATTTTTGGAATCACAAGATTCATTGGACATATGGACATCGGTGATCCTGCTCACGATATCATGATGAAATCTATTGAACTGTTCGGGGATGAAGTAAAACCCGCTATTCAGGATCTATAAAAAATAAACCTCTGCTGTGATTCGGCAGAGGTTTATTTTATGGTTTTCAAAGTTTATACAATTTCAATCAGGCTTCCTCTTTCCTCATCCTTCACAATATTAAGGGCCGTCGGAATCTTTTCTTTAAGCTCTTCCACATGAGAGATAATTCCTACAATTCTGTTTTCTTTCATCAGATTCGTCAGGGTTTCAAATACAATATTGACTGATTCCGTATCCTGGGTTCCAAAGCCTTCATCGATAAAAAAGAAATTCTTATCAGCTTTCGCATGGGACTGAACACTTTCCGCCAAAGCAAGAGCCAGACTCAGTGAAACCTGAAACGCCTGTCCGCCGGAAAGGGTTTTTACACTTCTGCTTCTGCCTTCATTCAGATAATCGATGATTTCAAAATCATTGCTTTCATTCAATTGAAGACTGAGCTGATTTCTTGTCATCCTGTGGAAACGGACATTCGCGTGATCACACAACTGTCTTAAGTAAATAGAGGAAACGTACTGTACAAAACCAGCTCCTTTGAACAGGTTCATCATCAGCTTTAAATTTTCAGAACGCTTTTGAAGGCCGGCAAGGTTCTTCAGCAGATCTTCTTTCTTCCGGAATTCCTTTTCCAGTCGTTCAATTTCGGACCTGATTTTTACAACAGCATCATTCATCTGTTTCAGATCATGCTGAGCTTCAGTGAACTGTTTTTCAGCCAGAGAAAACTGCTCATCATCGAAGGAAAGCCCTTTTAGCTTTAATTCCAGACCTTCAATGACCTTCTTTAAAGTTTCATAATCGATTTTAAATTTTTGAATTTCAGCTCTGGCTTCCTGTACATTGATCTCCTGGCTTAAAATATGTTCAGCTTCTTTAAAATCTGCAAAATTCTGTTCCGTTAGTGCTAAAGTGATCGCTTCCTTATTCTCTGATATCTCTTTTTCAAGTTCAATAATCTGTTTTTCAGATTGAGTGACGATTGTTTTTTGTTCTGCCAGTTTAGGAGCAAGTATTTTTTCCTGTTGTGATGCTTTCTGGTAATTCTGTTCCGTTTCCGTATTAAACTGTAATAGCTTGTGATAAGCATCTTCAACCTCTGCTACGGTTTTTTGCTCGTAGCTGTTCCAGTCCAGCGTCTTTAGATTGGAAAGGCTGATATTGATCTGTTCCTGTTTTGCAGCTTCTTCCAGTCTGAAAGTTTCCAGAGCACTTCTGTATTTTTCTAAGGTCTTAGTTTCTCTCTCAAGAGTTTCCCTTTCCAAAGCAACTTGCTGACTGTTTTCCTCAATCTTTTTTTCCAGAGCAAAAGAATCCGAGCGTTTTTTCTCAAATTCTTCCTCACGATCCGGACTGAATGATGTCCAGACGAAATGCTGAAGGTGATTCTCAATATCTTTCTGAACCTCAAGCAATGCTTTCTGCTCGTTGGCCAGCTGCTCTTCAAATATTTTTTTTCGGGCTAATATTTTTTCAATTTCAGTTTCCTGTGTCTGATTTTTTAAGATCTCCTGTTCTGCAGCATGAATATTCTCCTGGATTTCCTGCAGCTCAGTATGGACATCGTGAATTTCCACGATATGCGGATGTTCAGATGATCCACAAAGCGGGCATGCTTCACCGTTATGAAGTTCACTGGCAAAACGCGATAATTCCTTTTGGATTTTTAAGTGATCCTGTTTTTGCGAAAGCTCCTTTTTCTTTTTTTCCAACGCTTCCTTTTTACTTCTGAAATCTTCCTTAAAGTTTTCGTGGAAAGAAAAATGCTTCAGTTCCTCAGAAATTTCTGTGATCTGTTTCTGTTGGTTTTCAATCTTACTGATCTGCTCCAGCTGCGATTTTTTGAAGTTTTTCTGCTGAATAAACCAGTTTCCAACAGCTGAAAGTACAACCGAATCCAGTTTTTGTTCCTTCAGAATGTCTGCATCTTTGGAAAGGGTATCGATCTTTTTCTGAATACTGTTTCTGTTTTCTTCTACCTCCTTTACTTTTTCAGAACCTATTTTTGTTCTGTCTTTCAGTGCTTTGATTTCATTGGAAAAGGTCAGGATTTTTACGATAAGATTCAGGTCGTTTTCCTGAGCTCTGGATTGTTCCAACGCTTTAAACTGGGGCTCAAGAATGGCAAGCTGTTCTGTAATGGTTTTAAAATCCTTTTCAGTTTCCTGCAGAGTTTTAATCTGGTGCTCCTTTTCAATCTGTTTGGCTTCCATTTCTTTGGAAAGCTTATTTTTTTCAGTAATTAAAGGATTGAATATCCTGAACACTTTGTCATAAAGCTCTGTTTGTATCTCCAAAGCATCCATTCGGGGTTTGTGTTCAGATAGCTTGTTAAAGTTCTCTCTGTTCTGTTTTAAACCTTCAAAATCTGTTTTTAAATTTTTCAGCTGTTGATAGGTCGTTGAAATCTCTTCAAAGTTTTTATTGGATTCTTCGAACTTTTTCTGCTCTTCCACCAGATAGTTTTTCTGAAGCTGAATATTTTCTTCATTAATTTCTTCAAAACCTTTTAACTGCCCTTCCAGCTGATCCAGTTCGGACCTGTTTTTCCCGTACAGAGCAGAAGCATTATTCTGAAGATCATAGCGCTGAAGATTAAAAATATCCTTCATCATATTGGTTCGTTCTGCAGCACCCAATTCCAGAAACTCTTTGAACTGGCCCTGCGGAATAATGATGGTTCGTTTGAAATACGAATAGGTCAGGCCAATAATGGCTTCCGCATTGGAATGATCCAGAGGAATCCATTTGTTATCTACGTTTTCATAAAATGTAACAGAATAAGGTTTTACATCTTCGAACTTTTTTGAATTTCGTCTGAAATCCCGGGTTGCCCGGAACAGTTTATTTTCATAATTGATAAAATCAAATTCAATATAAGAACTGCTGGACTTTAAGTTCATCATATTATATGCCCTTTTATCACGCATATTCAGACGCTCTGTCTCCCCATACAGGGCAAACGAAATAGCTTCAAGTATTGATGATTTTCCGGAACCTACAGCCCCGAAAATACCAAATAACCCCGCATCGGTAAGGTTTTTAAAATCTATGGTCTGGCGCTCCTGATAGGAATATAAACCTTCGATCGTTAATTGAACAGGTATCATGGCTTAGGCATTTAAAATTTCGTTAAACAAATTCATCAGTTCTTCATTGGCTTCCTGACCGCCATTTTTAGACTTAAAATAATCTCTGAATAAAGGTTCTATATCTTGATTCAGATTAATTTCTATATTTTCCTGCTCGGTAAGTCCTTTGCTTTTAACCTTAGGAATTAGATGAACGATACCATTGTGGGATTGATGGATCATTCTCCGTTCATCAGCGGTTAAAAAGGTTTCGCTTTCCAGGGTAAGCTCAATAAATGTATAAGGGTTTTCAGTCAGCCACTGAACAGTATCTTCAACGGAAGTAAAGGTCTTTCTTACCAATTTTCTTCCACTTTTAAGAGGTTTCTTTACAAATGAGACAGGTTGGCCCGGTTCCGCCTCAATGATTGAAACATACTTGGTCTGTCCTGCTTCACTAAAACTGTAGCAGAGTGGCGAAGATGAATAAACAACCGGCTTTTCCTGAGTTCCGATATTTTGAAAGGCGTGTAAATGCCCCAATGCTGTATATTGAATCTGATCCGGAATACTATCCGAAAAGATGAGGTCTGCATTTCCGATCTTAATAGGTTTTTCACCTTCCGGTTCTTCTAAAATTTCAGCCCCTCTTTTATTCATGTACAAATGAGCGGTCAGAAGGTTGACTCCGGAAGTATCACAAAACTGATCTGCGAGTTCTTTCCAGGTTTCAGAAAGAACCTTATTGATCTCTTCTTCTTTATTCTCACCGAAATATTCTTTCAGACGGACTTCATTGGCAAAAGGAGTATGTAAAATCCGAACCGGAAAATCAATATTTATAAATGCAAGTTCTATAAAACCCTCTTTTGAATTGACAATCTTGAAATGTTCGGTCCCGAAAGGGAGAATTTCTGCTTTCGGATGACCGATTAAAATAATTCCGCATTCCCGTGCCAGAGGATCAGGGGCATTAATCATGTTCGGGGAATCGTGATTCCCGGAAATAGCGATAACAGGACGTTTACCATTTTGAGATAAACGTTTCAGGGTTTTATAAAACAGTTCAGCAGCCTCTACACCAGGCATGAAATTATCAAAGAGATCGCCGGCAACGAGAATAAGATCAACGTCTTCTTCATCAGCAATACCGATGATCTCTTCCATTGCTGAAATCTGTTCTTCCAGACGGGAAAACCGGTCCAGTCGTTTTCCCAAATGCCAATCGGCGGTGTGGAGGATTTTCATGAAAATTCTATTATTGTTTAAAGGAAATATGAAATGTAATTTTAAAGATAAGGTTTACATTGTAACTAGCAAGAAATTACATTTGGGAAAATAACCATGTTTGTAGCAAAAGACAATTGGCAGTTTCTGATCTAACGGGTTTTGAGACCGCCAGGGTTTAAAATAGTAATGATTATTAAAGCGTATTATCGGCTTCTCTTGCTTTAAAATCTTCTCGGATCTGTTTTAAACGTGCTTTTCTTTCTACTTCTGCATTTTGTATTTTACGTTTTTTCTGATCAATTTTCTTTTTATGTTTTTGACGGTTTGCCTCGTTATTTTTGCTCATATTTATTTTCGGAATGAATAGTTTTTAGGTAAAAATACACCCATCAAAAATACTAAAGATTGGGAGTTTAAACAATTTTAGTCGCTAAGTCAGATAAAATATTTTAATTTTACTGCGTTATGGAAGAAAAATCAAAAGATCCTTTGCACGGAAAAAGACTCGATGCCATTCTTGAAGAACTCGTAGAATATTATGAAGGATTCGAGAAACTTGGCGAGCAGATTAATATCAAGTGCTTTACAGATAATCCGAGCATCAACTCTTCTCTGAAATTTTTAAGAAAAACAGATTGGGCGAGAGTGAAAGTAGAAAGTCTGTATCTCTTTGTACTGAGACAGAAAAAACGAAACGAAACAAAAAACGGAAAGTAAAAAAAGATGCGGTTTTGAGATTTTTGTTTTAACAGGTTTTAAACAGTCAATCATTTCAAAAATAGTATATTTGTGCCGTTAATCGTGAAAAACATCGCGAAAAAAAAGATAAAATATGACAATTGAAACCAACCATGTTGTAGCAGTAAGCTACATACTTCACACGATCGAAGAAGATGGAAGTAAGATTCTTGTAGAAGAAACGACAGCAGAAAACCCACTTACATTTTTATACGGTGTAGGAATGATGATTCCAAAATTTGAACAAAATATCCTTGGCCTTAAAGCTGGTGATAAAGCAGCTTTCGTTATTCAGCCGGAAGAAGCTTACGGAGAACAGGATCCGAACTCTATCACGCAGTTGCCTATCGATATGTTTCAGGAATCAGGAGTACCTCCAATAGGAGCTATCTTACCTTTATCTGATGGTCAGGGAAATAATTTCCAGGCATTTGTAGTAGAGGTAACACCTGAAGCAGTAATCGCTGACCTTAACCATCCAATGGCTGGGAAAGTTTTAGATTTCCAGGTGGAAATTGTAAATACACGTCCTGCAACAGAAGAAGAATTGACGCACGGTCACGCTCATGGAATTGACGGAACTGAAGCTCACTAAACTATAAAAAATGTCCGGAAAAAATTCCGGACATTTTTTTTCTCTATTCTAAAAATTCTCCACTCACATAAAACCATCGGTTTTGAATCATTTTGAATTTTGATAATTCGTGATGGAGCTGTTTCTTTCCTTCCTCATCCGTATAAAAAGCTTTAAATTCAACTTTACTGACGGAAGGCTTATCTACAATTTCCAGTTTTGTCCACTCATTAATTTCTCCCCATTCCTGCAGATCTTCTGTGTTGTGGTATTTCCTTTTTGAAGGAAACGTTGTTTCGATCAGGTATTTTCCGTTCGGAATCGCGAATGCTGAAAAACGGGAACGCATCAAAGCTTCCGCAGTAGGCGCATGCTTTTCTCCGGTGTGGTACGGCTTGCAGCATTCCTCATAAGATTTTCCAGAACAGCAGGGACAATTCATGTTATACATTTTAAAGCACAAATTTACGTGATTTTTTATTTCATTAAAACACTAAAACTATTACTTTTTACTTGCTTCACGCAGATTTTGCAGATCACACAGATTTAAAATAACACGAAAAATTATAACGTAAACATCTGTATGATCCGCAAAATTTGCGTGAGAATAATGGTGTTCTTATTGAAAATATTCTTGTGAGTTGTCGTTAAATAAAAAAAACATCCAAAAACGAATGCTTCACAAAGAATGAATATGAAATATCCTTTGTTGAATAGGAACGGGCTTTAGCCCGTGGCATAAGAAACATCTCAAAAATCATCATATCTTTTATTCAATAGGAATGGGTTTTAACCCATTTAAAGGAAATATCCAATCATATCCCCGGCTTTAGCCAAAACGTATAAAAAAAAGAAGCACCCAATCGGATGCTTCTCTGTAAAATTTATTTTATAAAACCTCTGTTTCTCAATAAAGGTTTGATATCCGGATCATGTCCCGTAAAATCTCTGAATGCCTGGTTAAGGTCTACAGAATTTCCTACAGAAAGAATGTATTTTCTGAAACGGTCACCGTTTTCTCTGGTCAGACCGCCATTGCTTTTAATCCATTCCCATGCATCGTTGTCAAGCGTTTCAGACCATAAATAAGCATAATATCCAGCTGAGTATCCTCCGCCCCAGATGTGTGCAAAATAAGGAGTATGATATCTTGGAGGTACGGTAGCTAAAGTAAATCCATGGCTTGCCAATGACTGTTTTTCAAAGTCAAGAACAGGAATAAGTTGACTTTCAGTTGTTACAGTGTGCCAATCCATATCCAAAGCTGCTGCAGAAACAAGTTCTGTCGTCATATATCCTTGGTTGAATGTAGCTGCCTTTTTAATTTTTTCAACTAAAGTCTGAGGAATCGGCTGTTTTGTTTCGTAGTGAATCGCATAATTTTTAAGAACCACAGGATCTAAAGCCCAGTGCTCATTGATCTGCGATGGGAATTCCACAAAATCTCTCGGAACACTTGTTCCGGAAAGTGATGGATATTTCTGGCTTGCAAACATTCCGTGGATAGAGTGTCCAAATTCATGGAACATCGTAGAAACATCGTCATAGCTAATTAAAGAAGGTTTTCCTGGAGCCGGTTTCTGGTAATTATAACAGTTGACAATCACAGGTTTTGTTCCTAAAAGATAAGACTGCTCAACGAAATTACTCATCCATGCACCACCATTCTTAGAATCTCTGGTATAGAAATCAAGATAATAGATCGCGATAGATTTTCCATCGTGGTCAAAAACCTCGTATGTTACTACATCTGGGTGATAAACCGGAAGATCGGTTCTCTTTTTAAAGGTAAGTCCGTAGAACTTTTCAGCGGCATAGAAAACGCCTTTCTCCAAAACAGTAGTCACTTCAAAATAGGGTTTGATCTGGTTTTCATCAAGGTCATATTTTGCTTTTCTTACCTGCTCTGCGTAGAAATTCCAGTCCCATGGTTCTACTTTGAAACCACCTTTCTGCTGATCGATGAGGTCCTGAATATCTTTTGCTTCACGTCTTGCCGTTTCCACAGCAGGAGTCGCGATCTGGTTCATTAGATTCGTAGCTGCCTCAGGTGTTTTAGCCATCTGGTCCTGAAGTTTCCATTCAGCGAAGCTTTTCTTTCCAAGAGTCTGAGCTTTTTTAAGTCTTAACTTAGCCAGTTTTTCAATGGTTTCGCGGGTATCATTTCCGTCGCCTTTTTCAGCTCTTAGCCATGATGCTTTGAATAGCTTTTCTCTTGTAGTTCTGTTTTTCAGATTCTGAAGAAGTGGCTGTTGCGTTGTATTTTGAAGGGCAAGAAGATATTTTCCCGGTTGCCCTGCTGTTTTAGCATCAGTGGCTGCCGCTTCGATTTCATCGGCAGAAAGTCCGTCGAGTTCTTTGGCATCAGAGAAAAATACACCGCCCTGTTTTCTGGCTTCCAATAATTTATTGGCGTATTGCGTAGAAAGTGAAGCCAGTTCCTGGTTGATCTGCTTTAATTTTTCTTTATCCGCTGCAGAAAGATTAGCCCCTGCAATCTCAAAATTTTGTTTGTAAAACTGGACAAGTCTTTTTCCTTCAGAGTCTAAACCATCTTCTTTAATGGACTTGATTCTTTTATATAAATTTTCATTCAGGTACATTTTATCGGAATGCGCTGCAAAAATAGGAGCAAATTCTTCATCTAAAGCCTGAAGGGTAGGGTTGGTATTCGCGCTTGTAAGATTGGAAAATACAATAGTGGCTCTTTTTAAAACTTCGCCGCTTTTTTCAAGGGCTACAATTGTGTTTTCAAAAGTAGGAGCTTCCGGATTGTTGGCGATTTTCAGGATCTCAGCATCATGCTGTTTCAGTCCAAAATCGAAAGCAGGTTTGAAATGTTCATTTTTAATTTTATCGAATTCCGGGGCTTCGTACTGAAGCTTGCTTTTCTTCATAAAAGGGTTTGAAGATAAGGATGGATCGGTAACAGGAGTTTCCTGTTGAGTATCGGTTTTCTTCATTGTAGTACAAGATTGGTTAAGTGCCAGCGCAGAAATTAACAATACCGATGAAATATTTTTCATAAATTAGTTGTTATTAAAGTATAAAGATATTAAAAACTTAATTTATAAACGCAGTAAACATGAAATCAACAACTCTTTTTATGGTATCAGCCTTCGCGCTGATGGCCTCATGCAATGAAAATCATAATAAAAGAAGCAATGATAATGACAATAATGATAACGGGTGGGTAGACAAGGTAATCGACAAAGACAGCGGTCCGGTTAAAGAGAAAACATTTAACGGAGATTTCGACGAAATAGAAGTATCTCAGGCTATCGATGCTGAGGTGATCAAATCTGACGTAGAGAAAGTGGTGATTTCCGCACCGGATAATATCATCAATGAGATCCTAGTGGACAACGATGGCGGAAAGCTTCATATCCATTACAAAAAAGGTATCAGAGTGATGAACAGCCATAATGTAAAGGCTAATATCTACACGAAAGATTTCTCAAAACTTACGGCCAATTCCGCAGCAAGCATCAGTATAAAAGATAAATTCACACAGGAAAAAGTAAGCATTGATATATCCAGTGCAGCCAGTGTTTCTGGAGATCTTGAAGCCAATGATTTCGATATCTCAGCGGGAAGCAGCAGCAGTTATAAAGGAAAAGTATGGGCAGTGGATCTTGATATTGAAGCTTCCTCAGCAGCAAGCCTTGATATTTCAGGGAAAAGCAAAAATACCGAGATCAGTTCTTCATCAGGCAGTAGTGTTTCAGCCAAAGATCTTATTGCAGACAATGTAAAAGCTGATGCATCCAGCGGAGGAAGCCTTCAGGTAAGTGCTGTGAATTCACTGAATGCCGAAGCTTCTTCAGGAGGAAGTGTAGATGTTTCCAAAAAAGGAGAGCTTAAAAACATAACCAAGCAGGAAAGTAGTGGCGGAAGCGTCAGTATTCAATAAATCAATTGGGAGTTTCCTCGTCATTATCGTCATCTACTGACGAGGAGCCTTCCCAGTTTCTATTATCAAAATTAAGATTATCATAAGCTAATAATTCCTCCTCACGCTGGAGGATTTCTTTTGTGGTGAATGTTAAGATTTCATCATCATCCTTTGCCTTGGACAGCCTTCGGATAGATGCCTTGTCTATAGCCATAAATCTTTGTCCCAGACGTCTTGCCGCATATTTCCTCATCCCGGTCTCATGAAGAAGATCTACAGCCATATCCACGGCGGTTCCCAATGTTTCACGGTAAATGTTTTCAATACCATTGTTGAGGTAATCATAGGCATCGATTCTGTTCTTAGCCCGTACAAAAATTTTAACCGTTGGATAATGTTCACGTACGAGATCTGCAATGAATTTATTGTCATCCCGGTCATCGAGACACAAAACTAAAATTTCAGCATCTTCAATACCCGCCGCCCTTAAAGTGGGAATTCTTGTAGCATCTCCATAATACACTTTAAAACCGTGGCTTCTCAATAATTTCACCCGATCTGAGTCTCTGTCCAGAACGGTTGCTGATATTTTATTTGCCTTTAAAAGACGGCCTACCGTGCTTCCAAAGTGTCCGAAACCAACAATAATAATTTTCTTCTGGCTTACATCATTGTCCAGAATATTGAAATCGTTCTCTTCATCAGGAATCTCTTTGATAAATTTAGGCGTAATAAACCGATCGTTAATGATCAGAAGAATAGGAGTGATGCACATGGTAATTGCTGTAACGGCCATCATTTGTGCATTGAGTTCAGGGCTTAACAGATAAAGATCCGAAGCATAATTGATCAGTACAAAAGCAAATTCACCCACCTGAGAAAGAGCAAAAGCGTAAAACAAACTCTGCGGGGTATCGATTTTGAAAAACTTTCCGATGCCATACAGAACCAAAAATTTCACGGCCAATACTGCAAAAACAGTAGAGAAAATAAACAGTGGATCCTGCTGAATGATATTAAAATTAATGGTAGACCCAACGCTTACAAAGAATACCGCTAAAAGCAGTCCTTTAAAAGGATTAATCTGTGCTTCCAGCTCATGCCGGAATTCACTGTTGGCAAGCATGACACCGGCGAGGAAAGCTCCCAAAGCAGGAGAAAGACCAATTGCAGCCATAAGTTCTGAAACCCCAATCACGAGGAATAGGGAAGAAGCGGTCAACAATTCCGTCATTCCGGATTTTGAAACGTATCGTAAGAAAGGGACAAATACATACCTTCCCAAAAGAATCAAAATGGCAACTCCTAAAATTACAGTTCCGGCCTGCAGCCATTCCGGAAGTTTCTGGATGATGATCTGAATTTCGTTATCGTGATGACTGGCTTTGTAATTAGCAATAAGTGGGAGGATAGCCAGAATAGGGATCACCGCAATATCTTGAAAAAGAAGGGTAGAGAACGAAGCTTCTCCAGCCATCGTTTTAAAATTATTTTTTTCCTGAAGGGTCTGCAGTACAATTGCGGTAGAAGAAAGCGCAAAACACATCGCAATGGCAATAGCTTTGTCTATTCTCCATCCGGCACTAATGAAAACGAGAAACAGCAATGAAATAGAAAGCAACATCTGCGTCAGCCCGAGGCCCATAATTTTCTTCCGCATTTCCCAGAATTTCCGCGGTTCGAGCTCTAGTCCCACTAAAAATAGAAGCATAATCACTCCAAATTCACTGGCATGCATAATATCATTGACATCTTTTCCGGTAAGACGCAGAACATAAGGACCAATGATAATACCTCCTAAAATATACCCGATCACTGAGCTTAGTCCAAATTTTCTCGCCAGCGGAACCATAATAATGGCTACACCTAAGAAAAGTAATGTATTCATCGCTAAGCTGGATTCCATACGCTATTGATTGAGAAGTTCTGTAAATTCTTTTTTATGTAAAATAATGTCTTTTTTGCTCAGTTTATTGGCTTCGTAAACGATCTTGATATGCTTGATATCCGCCTTGAAAACCTTTAAGGATACGATCAGTCCGCTGACCAGTTCTTCCACGGTGTATTGGTATGTCCCGGTTTTAGTGAACGATCTTTCTTTTCCGCCGGTGGTGATCAGGATGTAGATTTCTTTCCCTTCAAGAGGATTGGTTTCGCCTTCTCTGAGCCAGTCTCTGTCGAAAACTTCATCGATCCATAATCTTAATAAAGGAGGCATTCCGAACCAGATCAGCGGGAATTGGAAAATAAAACGGTCATAATTTCTTAACCTTTTTCTCTCCCTGAATGCCGCGATATGAAAATCCGGATATTCTTCGTAAAGATCTCTGAGGGTAAAATGCTGGTGGCGGACATAGAAATTAAAAAGCTCTACGTTGGAATTGGAGTGCTCTAAATAGGGATGTGCAAAAACTACCAGCGTCTTCTTCATAAACCTGTTTTCAGTAAATATAACGAAAAAAAATTGGATAAAAGACGGATTTTGAGTGGTTTTGTTAATTTTTTAATATGTAAAGTTGAATTTAACATTAAGATAAGGCAAAGAAACGATGGTATTTTAGCGTATTAAATAAAAAATCGGGCTATCAGCCCGATTATATTGAATTTTGTTATTTCTGTTTACCATCCACCCGAAGCACCACCGCCACCAAAGCTTCCTCCGCCGCCAAAGCCGCCGAATCCACCTCCGCCGCCACCGGAACTTCCACCACCAAAACCTCCTCCGAAGCTGCCCGGGAATGGGAAGAATCCACCTGGATAATTTCTGCGTCCTCTTCTGGTGATAATCACGTCGTCATCATCATTATTGCCGCCGCCACGTCCTCCGCCTTTACCTCCGAAGAGAAAGGCGAGAATGATAAAAATGACAAAGGCGATCAGAATAATTTTAAAAGCACTTCCATTGCCTGAAGGTGCTGAGGTTTCCGTAGGTTTGAATTTCCCCTGAACAGCCTCCATAATGGCTGAGGTACCGCGGTTGATACCTTCGTACCATTGTCCCTGCCTGAAATTAGGCGTGACGATATAATCGAGGATCTGTCCCGCCACAGAAGCAGTAAGATACTGTTCTACAGCGCGTCCCTGCTGGATAGACATGGTTTTGTCTTCTGTCGCAATAAGGAAAACGACCCCGTTATCTACATCTTTTTTTCCAATTTTCCATTGCTGACCGAACATGGTTGCCAGAAAATTGACATCTTCCCCTTTTGTGGAACGGATGATAATCACTTCAATTTCCGTAGAAGTAGAATCTGCAAACTTGATCAGTTTATTGTTTAGCTCATCTTTTTGCTGCTGCGTCAACAGTCCTGCTTCATCAAACACAGGATACAGAACCGCAGGTTTTTGCGGAATCGTGTATTGTGCTGATACAAAAGTGTAAAAGCAGAAGAGTAAAAATGAAAATACAAGTTTAAGAGAACGTAATTTCATTAGAGAGCTGATTGGGATTTTTTCCCTGAACAGGAAAATATTTTTTTAATTCAAGACCGGTTTCCAGGATGCCACTTTTTAAAGCTTTATAATAATTTCCTTTGGCAAATTCAGCGGCAATATAGTCGTGGAGATGATCCCAATACGACTGGTGTACTTTGTCATGGATTCCGATATCGCCAATGATGGTCAGATATTTCTGTTCGAAATTCACATGAAAAAGCACAGCATTTCTGTCGGCAGTTTTATTCATACAGAGTTCTTTGAAAACTTCAAATGCGGTCTGTGCATTTTGGGCCTCGGTGTTCGAGTCAATATGGATACGGATCTCGCCTGTAGAATGTTCTTCTGCCGACTGTACCGCTTCCACAAGAGAAGTGATTTGCTGATTTGTCAGAAAACGGCTCATTATTTAAATACTTCAGGTGCTTTTTCTGCACCGGCTTCAGCCTTGAAGAATGGTTTTTCTTTAAAGTTGGTAAAGTTCGCCAGAATATTGTTCGGGAACGTTTTGATCGTTGTATTGTAATCTTTGGCAGCGTCGTTATAATAAACCGTTTCGGTTCTGATACTGTTTTCGATCGCTGTAAACTCTCTCTGGAAGTTGATATACTGCTGGTCCGCTTTTAAATTCGGATAAGATTCTACCACAGCCATTAATCTGCTTAATGCTCCGGAAAGTTCTCCCTGTGCAGCCTGGAATTTCGCCAGATCAGCTTCTGTCATATTCGAAGGATCGATTTGGATGGAAGTCGCTTTAGAACGTGCTTCAACCACTTTCGTTAATGTTTCCTGTTCAAATTTTGAATAGGATTTCACGGTTCTTTCAAGATTCGGAATAAGATTGGCCCTTTTCTGATATACTGTTTCAATATTAGACCATTTGGAATTCACGTTCTGTTCTTTCGAAACAAAATTATTATACCCGTTTTTCCCCCAGAAGAATAGTACACCTACAATGATTAGCAGAGCAATACCGATAGTTCCTGCGCTCAGGCAGCCTTTATTTTTCATAGTTTATTTTTTTTAATTTTTTGTGCTAATCAAATATACAAATTATGTGCTAATTTTGTAAAAAATTATTAGAATGACAACAATAGTGGTGGCTATGGGTGAGAAGAACGAGATCGGTTTTGAAAACAAACTGCTGTGGCATCTTCCGAAAGACCTGAAACACTTTAAAGATATGACTTCCGGACATCCTATTATCATGGGAAGAAAGACCTATGAAAGTATAGGGAAACCGTTACCAAACCGTACGAATATTGTTATTTCCAGAAAGAAAAACTGGTTTGAGGAAGGTATTCTGATCGTGGGAAGCATTAAGGAAGCCGTAAAATTTGCCAAAAAAATTGATGAAAATGTGTTCATCATCGGCGGTGGAAATATCTATGAACAGACCATGGAGATCGTGGATAAACTGGAAGTGACTTTAGTGAAAGCTGATCTTCAGGCAGATACTTTCTTTCCAAAGATCAATCCTAATGTCTGGAAAAAAACTGAAGAAGTTTTTCATGAAAAAGACGAAAAGAATGAATATGATTTCTCCTTTCAGACATATGAGCGAATCAAGACGGAATAGTTATGAAAATTCTAATTCGTAACCTCTAGCTTCTAACCTCTAAATTTTCTATCTTTGCACTCTTAAAATTGAACAATGAATAAGTACATAAAAATTGTAATTGCAGCAGTTCTTATCCTTTTAGGACTTTATATGATGATTTTCACAAGAAGTCTGGGCTGGGGGATTGTCGTATTCCTTCTTGCAGCACTGCCTATTATACTTTTCATCAAAAATGAATATATCCTTCTTGCCTTCTGGCAGCTGAGAAAACAAAATATGGAAAAAGCCTCAAAATGGTTAAACGGAATCACCAATTATAAGGCGCAGCTTCATAAATCCCAGTATGGATATTTCCACTATTTACAAGGACTGACCCAAGCTCAGGAACATCCTGCGAAAGTGGAACCGCTGATGAAAAAAGCTTTGGAATACGGTCTGAATATGAAGCACGACAGAGCAATGGCAACATTGAATCTTGCCGCAGCAGCCATTTCTAAAGGAAGAAAACAGGAAGGGCAGAAGCTTCTGGATGAGGCTAAAAGATTAGACACGGCAGGAATGATGGCGGATCAGATCAAAATGATGAAAGATCAGCTGAAAATGCCTTCCATGCAGAAACACATGCACAACCCGAATATGAGACAGAGAGGAAAATTCTTCTAAGAACACTATACGAAACGAAAAAAGCACCTGATCCAGGTGCTTTTTTTATTTTAAACTCAATGTAGTCATCACATCTCTGAATTATGATCATACCCATAAAATTTAGGCATCTGCCAGTGGTATTTCACGGCAAGTGTTCTGATGGCTACAATCAGTAAAATGGTGAAGATCTGTATAAGTGTATAAGAAAGCGGGATAAACTTCGTCATCAGAAGAAATGCAGATCCCCCGACGATACAAGCCGTTGCATAGATTTCTTTCCTGAAGATGAGTGGGATCCTGTTCAACAAGATGTCCCGGATAATTCCTCCGAAACAGCCGGTAATGGTTCCCAGTGCGATACATATCAATGGATGAATGTCCGCGTTGAGCCCTTTCTGAACTCCGATAATGGTAAATAATCCCAATCCGAAGCTGTCAAAAATAAATAAAGTTACCTTGAAATTCTTTTCAATGGATTTGAAGATCATGGCAAAAATACTTGTTCCAAGGATCAGTGCACAGGTTAAAAGATCATGCATCCAGAAAACGGGAATGTCTAGCAAGAGATCTCTTACAGTTCCTCCGCCTACAGAAGTGACGAACGCAATAATCAGTACCCCGAACGGATCCAGGCGTTTCTGCATCGCTGCAAAACTCCCGGACATCGCAAAGGAAATGGTTCCGAGTACCTCTATGGCAAAATTGAACTGTTCATGCATATTTTTATGAGTAATAGGTAATGGGCAATGAGTAATAAAAATTATGCCATTTAAACTTGGGATAATTTAAACTTATACTTAGTCATCACCTTCACAAGTTCTTCACATTCTGATTTTAAATGTATCAATTTTTCAGGACTTAGATATTCCAGTTCTTCAATGATTTCAAGCCAGAGTTGAGTCTCATCAATTTCTTCTACAACAATGCAGAGTTTAGCAAATTTTTCCTTTTCAGATCTTGCTCTTGAAACAGCTCTGTAATTTGCTGCCACTGAAGTGGAAGATCTTATGATTTGCTTTCTTATGACCGAAATATCATCTGAATATGGTAATGATGAGAGGGATTTAATCACAAGGATAGAAAAATTTTTGGTTCTTTCCCGAAAAATCTGATTGTAATCCATATTTCCCAAATTACTCATTACCTATTACTTATTTTTTTACCCTAACGGAATCAGGAACCAGCAATTCATATTCCCCATCGTGGTTGATGATCTCCCGTACAATGCTGCTGCTGATGAAAGATTTTCCGGATGAGGTTAACAGGAATACGGTTTCCAGTTTTTTGTGGGCCAGTGTTCTGTTGGTGTGGGCGATTGCTTTTTCAAATTCAAAGTCGGCAGGATTTCTTAAGCCTCTGAGAATGTATTGTGCATCCTTTTCAAAGCAATAGTCTACCGTTAATCCTTCAAAAAAGTCAACTTCCACATTGGGAAATTCGGAGACGGAATTCTGGATAAATTCCATTCTTTTTTCCAGGGGAAACATATATTTTTTTTGGGAATTCTGCCCGATCGCAATAATCAGTTTGTCAAAAAGCGGAGCCGCTCTTTCAATAATATCATAATGTCCCAGGGTGATAGGATCAAATGATCCGGGGAAAACAGCAATTTTCATGTTTTACGTGTTATGATGAGTTATGGGGTGTGAGTTAAGTGGTGAGTTTCGTGATACGGGTTTCGGGTTGTTGCCTGTATCCTCTTTTCAAATTTCCATCCACTAACATCTAACCTCTGATTTCTAACTTCTATTATTTATTCAATGCTTTTTCTACTTCATTTCCACACAAATCTGTGACAGAGATTCCATAATGTCTTGCCTGTTGTGGTAAGATGCTGGCTGGGGAGAATCCCGGATTGGTATTCATTTCAAGCATATAAGGAATGCCGTCCATAAGGATGAATTCACTTCTTGAAAAACCGCTCATACCAAGGGAATTGTAAGCTCTTTTTGAAATTTCTTCCACTCTGATTCTGGTAGCATCATCAATTCTTGCAGGGGTAATTTCCTCTGAAGCACCTTCATATTTAGCTTCGTAGTCAAAGAATTCATTGGTAGGTACAATTTCAGTGATTCCCAAAACAATGGTTTCACCCTTGAAATCTATAACACCTACAGAAACTTCCATCCCATCAAGGAAACTTTCTATCAGGATTTCATTATCTTCTTTGAAAGCGATTTCTGTGGCCGCAATTAATTCTGATTTCTCTTTTACTTTTGAAATTCCCAGAGAGGATCCGGATTGATTGGGTTTAACGAAAACCGGAAGCCCAAGACTTTCAACGATTTCATCCGTATTGATCTCTTCTCCTTTTCTTAAATAAATGCTTTTAGCGGAAGGAATTCCATATTTAGACAAAACTGCCAAAGTATCTTTTTTATTGAAGGTCAAAGCGCTTTGGTAGAAATCACAGCCGGTATATTTCTGCCCGATGGCATCCCAATAGGCCTGAAGAATTCCGTTTTCACCCGGAGTTCCGTGGATAATGTTGAAACACGCATCGAATTTCAGTTTTTCGTTATTGTCTAATATCACTGAAAAATCTCCTCGGTTGATTTCATATTTTTTATCATTTTCCCCTAAAAAATACCATTCATCTTTTAGAATGACTACTTTATAGACGTCATATAGATTTCTGTCCAGAGAATCATAGATCAACTGACCGCTTTTTAAGGAAACCACATATTCGTCTGAATAGCCTCCCATGACAACGGCAACACTTTTTTTGCTCATAACCATTATAGTATCAATTAAGGCAAATTTAATCATTTTATGTAATGCAATAAGGGAAATTCAGAAATTTTAAAATTCAAAATGAATTGTGTTAAATAAAAGGACATTTAAAATTATTAGCTATATTTGCCGTTATAATTAAAGTATTTTTAAGTATGCTTAAATCACTTTTCAATTGGAAAGTTTTACTGAATTTAGTAGTCGCCATCGGTGTTTTTGTGGGGTTGGTGTGGCTTACTTTCCGCTGGTTGGAATATCATACCAAGCACGGTCAGGAAATTCCTGTGCCTAATGTTATTAATAAATCGGTATACGATGCCGTAAAAATATTAGAGGATACAGGCCTTGAATATGAAGTAGACAGTGCAGAGTATAACCCTAAATATAAGCCTTTTCAGGTTTTAAAGATGCACCCATTATCCAGTTCCCGCGTAAAGCCGGGATCTCTGGTAAGAATTGTTGTTAACCCAAGAACCTGGGCTCCAATTACCGTTCCGGATGTGATCAATAAATATTCAGGACTTGCTTTCCAGAGATTGGATCAGGTAGGTCTGAAGATTGGTGATACCATCTACGAACCGAGTATTCAGAAAGATGCTCTTTTAAGAGTAATATATAAAGGTAATGCTGTAAATCCGGGATCACGTCTTCCGAGATTCTCCGTAATCGATGTTGTAGTGGGATCCGGACCTATGAGAAACATTTCTATTCCTAGCGTAGTAGGGCTTTCTGTAAAAGAAGCCAGAGCCGTTATTTTGAAAAGCATGTTTGAGATAGGACTCGTAGAGCATGAAGATGGAAGCAAGGATGAATCTGATATTATCTATTATCAGGATCCGGCTTCAGGAGATGTACGAGATCAGGGAATGCAGATCGACCTTTGGGCCAGTAAGAAAACACCTGCTGAGCTTAGGGCTAAAGTTGATCAGCTGAATGCTATTTATCGTCTGAAAGTAGACACTTCATTGCCTCCGGTGCATTATGACGAAGTTCCAAACCATTCGGAGCCAAATTATGATCCGCCTACAGCAGTCCCAGTACCTAGAAAAGAAGTTCCTAAAATTGAACCTGCAAAAACTGAACCTGCCAGAACCAGTGCAGCGACAGGAGCTAAACCTGCGGGAACCACAGCTGAAAAACCTAAATCCACTGCAGCAAGCAGCCAGGGTTCAGGAAATAAGCCGGCTACCACCGGAACCACTCAGCAACCGGCTCAGAAGCCAAAGGCTAAAAAAGTAGTCGTGGAATAACAACGATTTATTATATAAAATATAGGCTTCAACTGCAAAATGTTGGGGCCTTTTGCGTAAAAAAGATAAAACAATGGCAGAAGATAACGAAGATTTTTTAGATGAAGAATTATTAGAATCCGACAGTCTCGAGAATATCGATATTGATGAGGAAAATAAAGGATTGTACGAGCATGTAAATATCACAGTTGATAAAAAACAAGAGCCGTTAAGGATTGATAAATTCTTATTAATATACAGACAAAACTCTTCACGGAATAAAATTTCACAGACCTGCAGAGCCGGAAACGTTATTGTAAACGGAGCTCCGGTAAAACAGAACTACCGTGTGAAGCCCGGCGATCAGGTTTCTGTACTGCTCACCCATCCGCCGAGGGAAAATGTGATCATCCCTCAGGATATCCCTGTGAATATCATCTACGAAGATGATGATTTGGTTGTGGTGGATAAAGAACCGGGAATGGTAGTACATCCGGGTCATGGAAACTGGGATAAGACTTTAGTGAATGCGCTGGCTTTCCATTTTGAAAAGAGTGGAAAAAAATCAGATCTGGACAGAGTAGGACTTGTTCACAGAATTGATAAAGACACTTCCGGACTTCTGGTGATTGCAAAAAATGAATATGCACTGAGCTTTTTGGCGAAACAGTTTTTTAACAGAACGACAAAAAGATTATACTGGGCTTTTGTCTGGGGAAATCCTAAGGAAGATGAAGGAACGATTAAGGGCCATATCGGCAGGCATCCTAAAAACAGAATGCAGATGTCCGTTTATGAAGACGGAAGCCACGGGAAGCATGCGGTGACGCATTACAAGGTGTTGGAGCGATTCAAGTATATGACTTGGGTAGAATGCAAGCTTGAAACAGGAAGAACGCATCAGATTCGTGCTCATTTCAAACATATTGGTCATACTTTGTTTAATGACGAAAGATATGAAGGTCATACGCCTCTCAGAGGAGTGAATCTACCTAAGTATAAGCAGTTTATAAAAAATGTTTTTGAAATTCTTCCGAGACATGCACTCCATGCCCATACTTTAGGGTTTATACACCCAACCACGAAAAAGGAATTATATTTTGAGAGCCCAATGCCCAAAGATATGGCGGATGCTGTAAAAAAATGGAGAAATTATTTAGAAAACTAAAAATATATTGAGAATTTTTTTATATTTGTTGAATTGAAATCAAGATTTGTTATGAGAAAACTATATGCTATCGTATGTTTAGCTCTTTTGTCAAATGCATACAAAGCACAGGAATCACTACCATACTATCAGCAATATCTTTTGGATGGTGATTTTCTGTTCAACCCAGCTCAGTACGGAAAGACCGATTACGTGCAGCTCAATGCTAATTACCACAAACAATTTGACAAGTTTAGCGATTCTCCAAATACGCAGTCTATAGGAATCAACGGGAACATCTTCGACAGAGTGGGAGCAGGGCTCTCTATTTTCAGAGACAGCAATGGACCTATTTCTGCAGGCGGTATTACAGCGGGAGCTTCATACTTTATTCCACTAAGCAGTGAAGGAGAAAGAAAAGACCAATTCTCTTTCGGTACTAGTGTTTCATTTTATAATATGAACTTCGACTATACTTCAGTGAATGTTGAAGATGGTTACGATCCATTGTTGATCGGGAAAGAAGGGAATATTTTTATGGCTTATGCCAACTTTGGTGCAGCAGCAACGTATAGAAACATCTTTGCAGGAATCTCTGTAAATGATATCGCGTTAAGCAATGACAAGGCAATCGTAAACGGAATCGAGCCTTCACCAATTAAATTCTTCTTAAACTTAGGATATGACTGGCATTTTGCTGACAATATCTACGTAACGCCATCAGCGTTGATCAACCTGAATACAAATTCAACAAGAATGATTGACTACAACTTAATGGCGACTTTCTTTAACGACATCAATTCATTCTCTGCCGGTGTAAGCTACAGAACGGTACAGAACAGATTTGACAGCCAGCAGTTACAGGTGGCACCGATTGTTAAAGTAAGAATTAATAAATTAATGATTGGAGCAACTTACAACATCGGAATGTCTGATATCCAGACTTATGGTGGAAACAGCTTTATGTTGAGCTTAGGTTATAACTTCGATAACTTTATTAATCATAGAGGATATAGATATTAATCTGATTTAATTTAAATAAATTTGAGCTCTGAAATTTTCAGAGCTTTTTTTTATGATATACATTCACATCCCGTTTTGCAGACAGAAATGCAGCTACTGTAATTTTCACTTTTCCACATCTTTGAACTTTAAAGATGAAATGATCAGTGCCATGAAGACCGAAATCCGGCTCAGAAAAGACGAACTGCAGAATAAAAACTTAAAGTCATTGTACTTTGGAGGCGGAACACCGTCTATTCTTTCAGCAGATGAGATCAATTCAATGATCGATGAAGTATTAAAATATTTCAGTTTTGACAGCGATATTGAAGTTACTTTGGAGGCTAATCCCGATGATCTGGATAAAAATTTCCTTCAACAGCTTGCAAAATCTCCGGTTAACAGGCTTTCTATCGGTACCCAAAGTTTCTTTGATGAAGATTTGAGACTAATGAACCGCGCCCATAATGCTTCCGAAGCAGAAGGTTCCATCAAAAGAGCACAGGATTTCGGGTTTGAAAACCTAAGTATCGATTTGATTTATGGCTCACCAACCTCCAATCTGGAGATCTGGAAAGAGAATTTAAACAAAACCATAGCCCTTGAAGTTCCTCATATTTCATCTTATGCACTGACTGTTGAACCGAAAACCGCTTTGGAAAACTGGATCGCGAAAGGAAAAATTGCCAGTCCGAGAGAAGAAGAACAGAATAGAGAGTTCTATTATCTGTCGGATTTCTTAAAAGACAACGGATTTGAGCATTATGAAGTCTCTAATTTTGCGAAACCCGGCTTCCATTCAAGACATAATTCTTCCTATTGGAAGTACAAAGAGTATCTTGGAATTGGTCCATCCGCGCATTCTTACAACGGATTTGATGTCAGAAGCTGGAATGTGGCCAACAATCAGCAGTATATTAAAAAGCTTGATGGTAAAATTCTTGCCAAAGAAGAGGAAATCCTGTCCCAAAACGACCAATTTAATGAAATGATCATGATCGGGCTGAGAACAATCTGGGGTGTAGATATTGAAAGCCTGAACAGCAAATTTAGCGAACAGACCCTCGATCATTTCCGCCATGAAATAAAATCAAAATTAGAAGAAGGTATTCTGGTGATTGAAAATAATCATCTTAAAATCCCCGAAAAACACTGGTTTATGGCAGATGGAATCGCTTCTGATCTGTTTATGGTTTAAGTACATATTGAATACTTTTTAAAACAATAAATATTAGCGATGTCATGCTGAGCGAAGTCGAAGCATAGTATCTAAGTACAATAAATAGTCCCGTACAAATAAAGTCCAGAATCGGGAATACAGAAATCTAAAAATCTTCGTATTTTTGTGTAAAATTTCAGCTCACTTGAAAACTAAAAAACAAGATTATTCACATCTTTCACCAAGCCAGCCTATCGGTATTTTCGATAGTGGGGTGGGAGGACTTACCGTAGCCAAAGAGATCAAAAGACTTCTTCCTCATGAAGATCTGATTTATTTCGGAGATACCAAGCACCTTCCGTACGGTGAAAAGTCGAAAGATGCGATCATTGAATATTCTACCAAGATCACCAATTTCCTGCTTCAGCAGAACTGTAAAGCTATCGTCATTGCCTGCAATACGGCTACAGCCAATGCTTTGAACGAAGTGTTACAGTCAGTAAACGGAAAAGTTCCCGTCATAGACGTTATTAATCCGGTTGCTGAAAAAGTAGCGTATGAGATCCATAATAATGTAGGGGTGATTGCAACGAAAGCAACGGTGAATTCAGGGCTGTACAAGAAAAGCATCAGGAAGCAGAATAAGTGGATTAAAGTAGATGAACTTGCCACACCTTTACTGGTTCCTGCCATAGAAGAAGGATTCAAGAATCACCCGATCACGCATGCCATCATTTATAATTATCTGAGCAATAAAAAGCTGAAAAATATTGAAACCCTGATCCTTGGGTGTACGCATTATCCATTATTAATTGATGAGATCAAACAATATTACGGAAATAGAGTCCGCGTGATAGATTCTCCTAATATTGTAGCTAATCATCTGAAGATCATTTTGGATAAATACCATCTTCTGAATGATAATAATCCCAAACCGAACTATCACTTCTATCTTTCGGATCTGACGAAAAACTTTGAGAAAATCTCTAAGAAATTCTTCGGAAAGACCATCGATTTAGAATTGAAAGTATTATAATACAAAAAAGCTGTTTCAGACGAAACAGCTTTTATTTTTTGCTGAAAATATTAAGATTCTAAGATCACCATTTCGCGCTTCAGTCTTCTTTTCGGAGTTGTTTCCGGATGATTACTGTCATTGTAAGCTCTTTCTCCAATCGCTACGGCAAAAAGTGTTTCGTAAGAGTCATTTTTCAGGATGTCGTCATATTTTTTAGTTTCAATTCCTTCCATCGGAGTAGAATCAATTCCCATTGTCGCACATGCGGATAGAAGAACACCCAACGAAAGATAAACCTGATGACCAAACCATGATCGGATGGCCTCTTCACCGTTTGGTTTTACCATGGTTCTGTAGTAATTCACGGAACCTTCAGGAAGGTTTTCTTCGATCTGTTTTTCAAATTCTTCCGGATTTTTCATCATTTGGAATACAATGACATGACTGCTTTCCAATACTTTTTCTTTATTAAAATAAGATGCTTCTGCCAATTGTTCCTTCAGTTCAGGCGTATTCACGAAAATAAAATTCCATGGCTGACTGTTGATAGAAGAAGGACTTAAATTAAGAATCTCTTTCAATTCTGCAATCTGTTCCGCACTTATTTTTCCCTGAGGATTATACTTTTTTACCGTATACCTCTTTTTCATTTGTTCTAAAAAATTCATAAATTATTGTACTATCATTTTTATAGTTACAAAAGTAATTTAAGTTTATTACCTTTGCAATAACGGTAAAAAATGATAGTATAAAAATGTATACAATAGATAACAAAGAATATCCGTGCTGCACCAGCGTTACCATGAAGTTTATTGGTGGAAAATGGAAAGCTGTAATTTTATTTCATCTGACAAATGGGGCCAAAAGATATAATGAATTAAGAAAATTAATTCCTACGATTACAGAAAGGACGTTAAGTTTGCAGCTGAAACAACTGGAGGAAGATCATATTGTCAATAGGAAAGTATATACGGAAAAACCACCTTTAATGGTAGAATATACATTGACGGATTTCGGGAAGACATTACTTCCTGTAATCGAAGCTATTACCAACTGGGGAATTGCGGCACCGGATCTTTCCGTAAAAAAAATAATCAGGAATTAAATTTCCTGATTATCATCTTTATTCGCTTCTTTATTCGCTTCGAAAAAACTGAAACTTACATTTCCGTATTTTCGGGTGTCTACTAAATTGGGATGCTCGAGTTTCATCCTGCTCTGATGTTCTATGATCAGAACACCGTTGTCCTTCACATATTTATTGTTTAAAACTAAAGATAGCAGTTCGTAATATTTCTTTTCTTCCATTTCAAAAGGAGCATCTGAAAATACGATCTCAAAGCTTTTCTTGTTTCTGAATTTTTTAAGCCAGTCGAAAACATCACCTCTCTGAACATTCACCTGCTTAGACATATCCAGCTCTGAAGCTGTAGAATTGATAAAACTTGTGTGCTTCGGATTCAGTTCTACCGAAATGACATCCTGACATCCTCTGGATGCAAATTCGAAAGTGATAGAACCAATGCCTGCAAAAAGATCAAGCACCGAAATAGACTGCATATCATATTTGTTTTCCAGGATGCTGAATAGCGCTTCCTTAGCAAAATCTGTTGTAGGTCTTACGTCAAAATTTTTAGGAGCGGCTATTTTTTTGGCTTTCCACTTGCCTGAGATTATTCTGTACATACTGAAAAATTATTAGGCAACGAAATTACTAAATGTTGGCTAATAAAAAGAATTTAGTCATAAAATATTCTGTAGTCGGATGATAATGGTTAATTTTGCGGTTGAAAAAATAACGATTATGAACAAACATTTATTGACATTTTTACTTGGTGTCATTTTATGCGTGCAATTATCTGCGCAAAACAACTTTGAAAAAGGTTATATCATTAACAATGACGGCAGCAGAGTAGAAGGATTGATAAAAAACATGGACTGGAACAGGTCTCCTTCACAAATAGAATTTAAGCAGGACAACAGTGCGTCTTCAAAACTGTTGAGTATTGATGCTATCAAGGAATTTGAAGTAGATGGAAAGGCAAAGTATGTAAGATCTGAAGTGGATATTGATATGTCCAGTGACGATACTAGCTCTTTGGATGATGAGGAAAAGCCTTCATTTACTAAAAAGACAGCCCTTCTTAGGGTTATTGTTGAAGGAGAATATACTTTGTACGGATACAATAATGAAAATATAAAACGTTTTTTCTATCAGAAAGATGATAAAAAAGAACCGTTGGTTTTTAAAAGGTATATGATTTCAGGATCAAGTATTGCTAAAAACAATACCTATATTAAGCAGTTGCAAGCTTTGTCAAACTGTGAAAATATTAAAGCATCACAAATATCAGGTCTTGAATACAGAGAAAGTGACCTGAGAGATATTTTTGTCAAATTCAACAGCTGTAAAAATGCAGATTATAAGAGTTTCGAGAAAAAATCATTGAACAGCTTTTTCCATGTATCAGTAAGACCTGGGGTGAACTTTTCATCTTTAGACCTTACCAATGGGAGAGGAACAGAGATTTTCGGATCTGATTTCGGCAGTCAGACGAATTTCAGAATCGGGGTAGAGGTTGAATATGTAATGCCATTTAACAACAACAAATGGGCAATTATGATAGAACCGACTTATCAGTATTTCAAAAAAACGGAAAAAGATGTTCCTACAACCACTATTCTGGGTGAAACCGTACCCAACAAAGCAACTGTAAAATATTCTTCAATCGAAGTTCCAATAGGGGTTAGATACTATGCATTTTTAAATAAAACCTCTAAGCTTTTCTTCAATGCCTCATTTATATTTGATGTACCGGTAGGAGAATCAGAAGCCGTGTTCGAAAGATATCAGTTTGCTACTGAAAAAGTAAAGATAAAATCAGCCACCAACTTCGGATTTGGAGTAGGTTATAAGTACAAAGACAGGTACAGTGTTGAATTAAATATGCACACGAAAAGAAGCTTATTAGAAGGTGAGAGCGATGTCCGCAACTCAGATTATAAAAACTTCTCTATCATATTTGGTTATACATTATTCTAAATAATATAAAATACCATGAAAAAGGTACTGTCTCAGACAGTACCTTTTTTATTTTGTTAGTTCAGTATAAAATTCTTGTTGGGAACGTTGTCAAAAACTATTCTCATATTCTTGACGAACTTCTGAAGTTCAGAGATAAAGGTTTCATTTTCCGTAGTCTCACCATAAGCGTAAAAGTTGGTTTCATTGATACCAAAACCTATTTTGCTCAGGGTAAACATCACGAAATAAAGAAAATCTACTTCCGAATTCACATCCAGGTTATTGTATAAAATCACTTTCTTGCTATCGATGGCAAAAAACTCACATTGGTTGTGGTATAAATTGATATGAATCTCCTTGTTGTTTTTATTATTGATAGAATTTAAAAACTTCTCTCCCGAAAAATTAAAATGAACCGGAACCGCCAGTTCTTTTATTTTCTTATAAAAGTTTTTTGGGAACGTATAATAAAACTGTACTCCGAATCTTTTGTTCACAGAAAGCATCAGTTCTTCTTTTTCCTTATCTGCCGGAGCATTGAAGGCAATCAGTTCAAACCCTGCATCATGCTCTGAAAACCCTTCCGGCATCAGTGTAAAATGATTCAGTGCAGAGATCACGTGGATCTCTTCAAACCTTTGCTTTAAAAGAATTTCATCAAGTTTATCTTCGATGAGATTTTCCGGTGTTTCTTCGGTAACGAAATAAGACTTTTCCTCCAGAATGCTTTTGTTCTTGGCAATCTGGCAGATTAATCCGTCTTTGGTAAAAAGTAAATTAAGTACGTTCATATTTCAATTGATGCAAATTTAGTGAAATTCTATCATAACGGCACCTGATTGATGGTGAAGTATTTCCTTATTGTAAAAATCAATATCCGACTGGCTTTCCAAAACATCCATAACCATTCTCTGCAGGGTTCCGTCACCAATACCATGAACGATCTCTAATCTTTTCAGATTATGTTTTCTACAGAAGTTAAGAACTTCTATCAGTTTTGTTTTTTGAATGAAGAGCCTCTCGAAACTGTCATAATCACTGGGATTTTTAACCAGATGATGAAAATGCAGGTCGAGAACCATATGGTTTTTCTGGTGCTTTTTTGAAACTACTTTCTTCGGTTCTGCTTTCTTGATTATGCGAATGTTTTCATAAAGATCGGCGTCTTTTGGAACCAGCTTTTCTTTTGGATACTGATAGGTAAATCCATACTCATCTTTAAAAACAACGATATTGCCTTTCACGGAAGTGATTACCCCGCTTAAATCTTCATCTACCACAGAAACTTTGTCGCCAATTTTCATGTATTATGCCTCTTCTTTTATTGTTTTCAAAATTAATTTTTAGGTCCCAGTTCAATGATCTCAAGATCTTTGATTTCTTGGCCTTCCACCACAAAGCGCATCATGGTTCTCACTTTATGCCATCCCTGTTTTCCGCAGGCTCCCGGATTCAGATGCAGGAGATTATTTTTTTTGTCAAACATAGCCTTCAGAATATGAGAATGTCCTGAAATAAATAATTTCGGGGCCTTTTCAGAGATTTCTTTATGGGTGAGTGGCGTATATTTTCCGGGATAACCTCCGATATGGATCATCAGAACTTCAAGATCTTCACAGAAAAAACGGTTCACTTCAGGAAACTCAGCCCTGATTTTCGCGTTGTCTATATTTCCGTAAACTCCTTTTAAAGGTTTTATTTTTTCCAGTTCCTCGATAACCTCTATGCTTCCAAAATCTCCGCAATGCCAGATTTCATCAGACTGAGACGCATATTCTAAGATACGGTCATCTATGTAGGAATGGGAATCGGAAAGCAGAAGGATTTTTGTCATGAAGATCTGAAATTTGTGCAAAGTTAGGAAAGATTTATTTCTCAGCTATTTTAATAAATCTTTTTAACACCAAGCTATTGTCCGGAAGTTTTGATACTATAAATTTACCATTAAGTGCTGGAAATTTTGGGTTGGTTATGATGATTGTGGAGTCAGAATCCATTTTCCAGATTCCACGGTTTCGATACAGCTTTAATTTGTTCGCTTTCATCATCTCTACTATTTCCGTGGCACATGCTGGTTTCGCATTAAGTGATACAATTGTTCCGTTCTTTTTAAACCGGATTCCACCCCATTTTTGATCAAAAGTTTTCTGACTTTTATAGATGTAAGTCAATCTATCTAATTTTACCAGCTTCCATGTGTGGAAAAGAAATGAAGCATCAATCTTATTCTGACTTTTAAAGAAAAGAACTGTGAAGCATACGAATAGAAGAGTATAAACTGATTTTTTCATTCAGGTAAAATTGAAAGTAGGGAAAATAGATAAATTTTTCTCTGTTACAAAATTTGGGTCGCTGAATATTTACTAAATTTGAGAAAATTAAAAAAAATGAAGCAGAAATTTTCTTTTTTACTTTTTCTCGCAGCGGTAGGGCTCTTCAATGCTCAGGTTGAAGAAAAAAAATTGGATGAACTGATCCAGAATACCTTAAAAACTTTCGACGTTCCGGGAATGTCCGTTGGGATCATAAAAGATGGAAAAGTGATCTATTCCAAAGGTTTCGGACAACGTTCTTTAGCCACCAAACAGCCGATGGATGATAATACATTGGTAGGAATCGCTTCTAATTCAAAAGGCTTTACGTGTACTGCACTGGCTATTTTAGCGGACGAAGGAAAATTGAACTGGGACGATAAAGTTTCAAAATACATCCCTGAATTTCAGATGTACGATCCATATGTATCCCAAAATGTAACCATAAAAGATCTTATTACACACAGAGCCGGATTAGGTTTGGGACAGGGTGATCTGATGTTTTTTCCTGAAGGAGGAAATATGACCGTTAATGATATTGTTCATAACGTTAGATATCTGAAGCCTGAAAATCCTTTCAGAACTAAATTAGATTATAATAATGTCATGTTCATTGTTGCCGGAGAAGTGATCCACAGGATTTCCGGACTAAGCTGGGCGGAATTTATTGAACAGAGAATTATGAAACCGGTCGGAATGATTTCAAGTTTTGGAAGTTACAACAGAGCCAAATCGGTAGCCAATAAGATCGATGCTCATGCTCCTGTAGATGGAAAAGCCATTGCCGTTCCTCACGACTGGAATGAAACCGGTAATGCAGCGGGTGGAATTATGAGTAACATTAAAGATATGACCACCTGGGCAGATTTTCTTTTAAATAATTTTACAACAAAAGACGGCAAAAAGCTTGTTTCCGATAAAAATGTACAGCAGTTGTGGAGTTTACAGATTCCAGACAGAGTAGCGATGAAAAATCCATATGATACCAGTTTTTACGGGTATGGATTAGGATGGTTCCTGAGTGATGTTAAAGGACATAAACAGATTCAGCATACAGGAGGTCTTATAGGAACGGTTACCCAGTTTACCTTAATTCCTGATCTGAAATTAGGAATTGTTGTGCTTACCAATCAACAGTCCGGAGCCGCGTTCAACTCGATTACAAATACTGTGAAAGATTCTTACCTTGGAGTGGCAGACAGAAACTGGCTGAAAACTTACGGGGAAAGAATGACGAAAGTCAATGCTGAGTATGATAAACAGAAAAAAGCGGCTTTTGCTAAATCTGAAGCCTTCAAAAAAGAAAAAAATCTTCAGCCGAAAGCAGAACAGTTCATAGGAAAATACAATGACCAGTGGTTTGGAGATGTAGAAATTTCGCAACAGGGAAATGCATACAGGATTTCATGTAAAAATTCTCCGCGTCTGAAAGGGGAACTGCTTCCCTATTCCAACAATTCATTCATCATTAAATGGGACGACAGAAGCTATGATGCCGATGCCTACATTATTTTTAATTATGATGAAACCGGAAAAGCAGAATCCGCCAAATTAAAACCTATTTCAGATGTCACCGATTTCAGCTTCGACTTTGATGATCTGGATCTGAGAAGATAAATAAGGATGCATAGTTAATTAAATAACTTAAAAACATTCAATAGAAACGGGCTTTAGCCCGTTTTTTTATTGACCATCTGCAAATTGCTTTAGCCAAATCGTAAAAAAAGCTCCAATATTCGTTGGAGCTCTTTTGGTGTATAGATGATATGTGATTAAAAAGTGGAAAAGAGAAGTCATTAAATATTTAAAGAATGCTACTGGAAATAATTAATCAGATAATAACTTCAAACCTCTCTCTTTCAGCTTCCAACATTTTAATTCTTAATAAATTTCTTAATAACGTCCCCGATTTGAATAATATAAGCACCTTTGATTAACCTGCTTACATCAATAGAATCACGCTCCAGTTTTCCTGAAAGCACAAGATTTCCAACCATCCCAAAGATCTTATAATCCTGTGACGGAGCGTTCAGAACTTTTAATGTTTCCTTAGCCGGATTTGGATAAATTGATGTTTTGTGATCACGGTTTTTTTGATCTGAAACTGATAAAGCCGCCAAATCTGCTTTTAACACAGAACCCGCAAAAAAGTCAGTAATATAAATAATATTGTCTTTTACAGCTAATCCGGAAGGATAACCAAATCCACTGGAAACAAGACCTGTGGAAACAGTTGAATTGGGTTGAGTGACGTTAATTTTAGACACCTTGGAAGCACCCGCTTCACAGATAAACAGATCTTTTCCATGGAAAGCAAGGCCTGATGGATAGCTTAATCCTTGTGCTATTGTAGTAGGACCGGTTGATGTAGTCATATCGAATTTTGAAAGTCTTCCTTCAAATCGTTCTGTAAAATAAATGACATTATTTATAATCTCAATTTCAAATGGAGATTGTGCAGATACCACATCAATCAGTTGAGGATTGGGCTGGCTTACATCTATTTTAGCAATTTTATTATCTCCTTCAAGAGCCATATACAGCTCATCTCCTACGAATTCGAGACCAAGCGGACTGTTTATTCCTCCAAGTATAACTTGCGGACTTGGATGAGCAACAGCGAGATCAACTTTAGAAAGTCTACCCGCTCCGAATTCTGAAACGTATAAAATATTATCCTTTAGGGCGAGACCATAAGGACGGTTCACTCCCGTTACCACATCAACCGGCGCAGCGCTGGGATCATCAATATTTACTTTAACAACCTTGTCCAGATAATAAATACCAATATACATAGTACTACCATCAATAACCATCGGATTGGGAGTTCCAAGATTGTCGATGAGTACATTGGCTGCAGCTTGTGAGTACAATTTGTTTCCCGCTAAAAGCAGAACTAATACTAAGAGATAAAGTTGTTTTTTCATTTTATTTTTATTTAGAATAATTAAATTTTAAACAAAAATACTTTATTAAAAATAAAATCTACAAGGGTCTGACAAATATCATGAACAAAGAAAAACAGAGTTCTATATGCTAGAATGAAGAAAAATAAATCAACTTTGGGCCAATTATTATCTTTACAAAATATATAATTTTTGAATATTTTTTATTGAAAAACTTCCTATTCAATAGGAACGGACTTTAGCCCGTTCTGGAATTTAGCCCAATGATTATGAATGCAAATTTGTAATTCGTAAATGATTTTTAATCGAAATGCCTTGTTATTCAATAGAAACTTATTCAATAGAAACGGGCTTTAGCCCGTTTACACATAAACAGTTTGTAGAATCCGGCTTTAGCCAAAACCTATTTACGGTATTTTGGTAAAATATTATTTCAAAAGATGAAGATCCTGCTCTGCACGGGAAAGTTCAGAATTTAAATGCTGCTTTTCAAAGAAATGTTTCAGATCCAGAAGTCTTTTCTTAGGATCATACGGAATGCTTGAATTTAATTTTTGCTGGCAGAGTGAACACGCTCTTGCAAAGTGGAAATCGGTTTCGGGAAGTGTATTGGTTCCGTTCATCACACAGTTCGCGTTCAGACAATGATTGAGTCCAAACATATGTCCAATTTCGTGAGAACTTATTTTGATTAATCTCTCGAGACTTTCATTAAAATTAGAATCCGTCAGGCCTCCGTTGGCAAATCTGTACATCGAAGTTACCCCTACACCGTCCTGATATGATGCGATACCGAAAACATAATTCCATTCAGGTCTTGGATAGAGATCTTTTTCTGTGATTCCCATCAAAACTACAGCGTCTTTAGGTTTTCGTTTGATGAGGATACTGTCCAAAACATAGCCTGCCAGAATCTGTTCCTGACCGTCTTTAAAAATTCTTCTCGCCGTTTTTGGAAAAATAGTATTAGATAAAACGGGAAGAACCTTTGTTTGCAGCTGAAAATAGGTACTTAAATAATCGCGGGTAAGCTCTATTTCCTTTTTCTGTAATTCATTGAATTCTCCGATGGGCTGTAGATAAATGGTATTTTTCCCCGGTTCCGGTTTTATTTTCTTCAGCTTCTGAAAATCGTCGAAAGTCTGAAACTTTTCATCCCGGGAATATCTCCAGTCGCCGGGTTTTGCTTTAGGGAGCTGAACATCGTTTAGAGCAATGGTTTCAATATAAGTCTTCTTCTTTTTGTGACATGAAAAAAAGAGTAGGAGTATAAGCAGATAAAAAAAGATAAAATTATATTTTCCCCGGCTCATAAAAAAACAGGAGTTTCTTTTTGGCACCGTCAAATTCAGACCATGAATTGCAGTCTATTTCAAAACCGGCTACTCCACAGGTCGGGAAGTGAAAAATATCTTCAGAGATAGAATTCGCAAAATTAGATATTCCGTTGTTGTGAGAAAAAAGAGCCACAGAACTCACATTATCATCCAAGTCATAGATTACAGATTCAAAATTTCTTTCCGATGGATTGTAAAGTTTATCTTCCGTATCAACCTTAAGCTGATAGGTTTGATTAAAGATCTTACACGTATTCAGTGCGCGCACCGCCGGGCTTGAAACAAAATGATCAATAGAAATATTATTGCTTTTCATGAATCTGGACATGTTCATCGCGTCTTTCAATCCTTTGTCTGCCAAAGGTCTGTCGAAGTCCTCCGTTTCTTCCGGCCAGTCGCTTTTTGCATGTCTTACGAGGATGAGTTTCTTCATATTATCGTTTTTTGGAAGATTAAAATTATAAAAAAAATAATGGAATAAAACATGATTTTTATAAAAAAGCTGCGTTATGAATAAAATCATTAAATTTTACTAAATTTGCACACTTATGGGACAGATCCTTGCAATAGACTACGGAAAGGCACGCTGCGGTATCGCTGCAACAGACGATATGCAGATTATTGCAAGCGGCCTGAATACTGTGGAAACACGTGTTTTGATGGAGTTTTTGAAGAAATATTTCACCGAAAACAAAGTGGATGAAGTGGTCGTAGGACTTCCTACAGATTTAAAAGGAAATGTTTCCGAAGTGGAAACGGATATCTTAAAATTCATTGAAGGATTTCAGAAAGAATTTTCCGGTATCACGGTCCACCGGTTAGATGAACGATTTACTTCTAAAATGGCTTCTTTTTTTATTTCCCAAAGTGGAAAAAGCAAAAAAAAGAGACAGGAGAAGGGGTTAATAGATAAAGTAAGTGCAACTATCATACTGCAGAATTTTTTAGAACAAAGAATAAGATGATTTTACCGATAAGAGCTTTTGGGGATCCTGTTTTGAGAAAAGTAGGGAAAGATATAGACAAAGATTATCCCGGTTTACAGGAACTTATAGATAATATGTTTGAAACGATGTACAGTGCAAACGGCATTGGCCTTGCTGCCCCGCAGATCGGGCTGGATCTACGCCTGTTCATAATCGATGTGACTCCTCTTGCGGACGACGAAGATTATGAGGATATCAAAGACGAACTGGCTGATTTTAAGAAGGTTTTCATTAATGCAACCATTCTTGAAGAATCAGGTGAAGAATGGAAATTCAATGAAGGATGTCTTTCTATTCCGGATGTAAGAGAAGATGTGAAGAGAAAAGAAACAATCGTTATTGAATATTATGACGAAAATTTTGTGAAACATACAGAAACTTTTTCCGATATTAGAGCCCGCGTAATTCAGCATGAATATGATCACATTGAAGGCGTGCTGTTTACAGACCATTTGAGCATATTGAAGAAAAAACTCGTAAAAGGTAAACTGACGAAAATCTCCCAGGGCGAGGTAAGTATCAGTTACAAAATGAGATTTCCAAAGTAATTTAAACAAGGATTAAAAACAAAATAATAAAAAGCAAAAAGCCCCGCGCCGATTGCAGAATTTACAAAAAATAAAATTATGCTGTTAGAAAAAATAATTTCAATTTCCGGAAAGCCAGGACTTTTCAAATTAGTTTCTCAATTAAGAAACGGTTTCATCATTGAAGATGTTACTTCCAAGAAAAAAGTAAGCATTGGAAACTCAAGTCAGGTGAGTTTACTTGATAATATTGCCATGTTTACATTTGATAAAGAAGTTCCTTTGTTCGAAGTTTTTGAAAATATTGCTAAAAATTACGAGTATAAAGAAACCATTTCTCACAAATCTTCTGACGAAGTTCTGAAAGATTTTATGACGGCTTCTCTTCCTAACTACGATACAGAAAGAGTTTATGCTTCAGATATCAAGAAATTGGCTCAATGGTATAACCTTCTTCACAAAGCAGGATACATTACTCCTGAAAGCTTCGTAAAAGCAGAACCTGAAACATTGGATGGTGTACAGGAAGAAATAAGCATTGACAAAGATGCTCCTAAAAAAGCAGCTCCAAAAGCTGAAAAGCCTGCCGCTCCAAAAGTAAAAGCTACTTCTGCAGCAAAAGCAGCTCCAAAAAGTACACATACTAAAAAAGGATAATCTATCCCGAATTTAAAATATAAAACCTTGTCAGAAATGATGAGGTTTTTTGTTATTAAGAGTTGGTATTCACAAAGACACAAAATTATTTCAGTAATAGTTTGTAAAGCTTGTCATTGCGAGGAACGAAGTGACAAAGCAATCTCAAAATAAAGTCTTTTGTTTCATAAATTTCCAGATTGCTTCACCTAACGGTTCGAAATGATGTACTTTAAAATATAAATCCCTGTCAGAAATTTCTGATAGGGATTTTTTATCACCAATTTAAAACAGCTTACTTAAAGATTTACCCTAAATTTGCATCACTTTGAATCCTCAAATTATGAATACCAGACAAGAAAAACTAGAAGCTTTCGGAAGATTATTAGACATCATGGATGATTTGCGTGAAAAATGTCCGTGGGATCAGAAGCAGACCCTGCAGTCCCTTCGTCATTTAACGCTGGAAGAAACCTATGAACTTTCGGATGCTATTTTGCAGGAAGATTTACAGGAAATCAAAAAAGAGCTGGGAGATGTTTTGCTGCATCTTGTTTTCTATTCTAAAATAGGATCGGAGAAAGAAAGTTTTGATATCGCAGATGTCATCAATTCTTTGAATGAAAAACTGATCTTCCGCCATCCTCATATTTATGGTGATACAGAAGTGAAAGATGAAGAAGAAGTGAAGCAGAACTGGGAAAAACTAAAACTTAAGGAAGGTAACAAATCTATTTTAGGCGGTGTTCCAAAGAGTCTTCCAAGTTTGGTAAAAGCCTACAGAATTCAGGATAAAGTAAAAGGAATAGGGTTTGAGTTTCACGATGCGGAAGATGCCTGGAAAAAAGTGGATGAAGAGATTCAGGAATTTCACGAAGAAACTGATCTGAATAAAAAAGAACTGGAGTTAGGAGATGTATTTTTCTCTCTGATCAACTATGCCAGAATATCAGGACTGAACCCGGATTCTGCACTGGAAAGAACCAATTTAAAATTCATCTCAAGATTCCAGAAAATGGAAGTATTGGCAGAAGAATCCGATGTGAAGCTTGCGGACCTCTCTCTGGAGGAAATGGATGTGCTGTGGGAGAAAGCGAAACTGATGTCATAACATGCCCGTACACAACAGATTCCAATATTTGCCGGAGTTCAAAAAATGAAAATTAAATAACAGTTTTGTTGCTTAGCCTTGTCAAGCCTATTTAGCGGATGATATATCTGATGGTCTGTGTATTCGGCCCGGTTTTTTCTTTACCATCAGTAGATTATTAATAACTTAGAGAAAAATATACGGTATTCGTATTTTCAGTTTAAAAAATTAAAAAAATAGCTATGTTGCGTATTCTTACCCTATCCGCTTTTTTATTGTGGAGCTGTAATCCGAAAGCTCAGGATACCCCTAAAACTGATGAATTGACAGTGGAGTTTACTTTGCCTAAAAAACTGAAAGAAGTTTCAGGAATTGTTCTGTCTCAGGATAAAAATACCATTTGGGCTATAGAAGACCAAGGAAATAAAAATGTCGTGTACGGTTTGGACAAACAGGGCAAACTGGTAACGGATGTTCTGGTAGAAAATGCTGAAAACAACGACTGGGAAGATATTACAAAAGACGCTCAGGGAAATATTTACCTTGGTGATTTCGGAAACAATGACAATAGCAGACAGAACCTCGCTATTTTAAAACTGGATTTAAAAGAGGCAACCCAAAAAACAACAAAGGCCGTTCAGACCACAAAATTTCATTACGAAGGACAGACTGAATTTCCTCCCAAGAAATCAAACCTTCTGTATGACTGTGAAGCGTTCGTAGAAATGAATGGAAACTTCTACCTTTTCACCAAGAACAGAAGCAAAGGTTTTGACGGAACTTTCCTGGTATTCAAGATTCCTAATAAAGAAGGGGATTTTGAAGCAAAACTGGTAGGGAAATTAAAGCTTGAAGGGAAGTACAGTGATGCTGCCATTACTTCAGCGGCTCTGAACAGCACTCAGGATAAAATCGTTCTGCTTACCCATAGAAATATCCATGTTCTTTCAGGATTTACGGCAGACAACTTCAATACTTCCAAAATTGAAAAAATATCTTTAAATCACAATTCCCAAAAAGAGGCGGTTGTTTTTCTTGATGATAAAACCTTACTGATTGCCGATGAAAAGGATAAAGAGACAGGTGGAAATGTATATAGATTTTCTTTCTAAATTTTAAATTAGAATCCATTCTTAAGGGTGTATTGACTTATAAAAACAGATCTCTATCAACAATAAAGATCTGTTTTTATTTTAAGGAAGAATTTTTAGGGTTTTTTCTTCGGGCTTCCTTTAGGGTTGGTCATCTGCTTATATAAAGCTTCCAATTGTTTTGGTGGTCTGCCATCATCAAAAGTCCCGGAAATATATATCTTTCCGTTGGAGGTGATTGTAATAACAACAGATAAAGCCTGATCAGAGTATCTTTCGGTTGTTGGAGATTCAAGGTCAGCTATTTTGGATAAATCAATCAGCTCTGCTTCACGAGCTATATTGGACCATTCGGAAGAAGTAGTGGGATAAGTGGTTGTTACTCCATTGTCTACAAGTATTTTAGAGTTGGGAGTAAAAGTGGTGTGTCGATTGATCCCCCTGGTATTTTCTGCTAATTCTACCTTTTCAATTTTCTCTGTTTTTGCTTTTTCTATTGATTTATTTCCTGTTTTTACTTCTTTCTGTTGAGGAAAACAGCTTATATTTGAAATGATTAGAATTGTATTAATTAATATTATATAGTGTTTCATTGTTTTTTATTTATTTTTTTTTGTTTTTTATTAGTTATTCATTATTTTAAGTGGTTTAATTTTATATTTTTGCTAAATTAATAAAATATATACTAATGACAAGATTTACTATTTCGAAAAATCTTTTAATACTGCCAATCGTTTTTGGTTTTGGTTTATTCAGTGCCCAGAATAAAGGGGGCAAAGAAGAACCAAGGTATGGAAAGAAATCCACAGAAGTGCATAAGGAATCCAATGGGTTTGAAAGGTGCTCAGCTAATGAGTATGAAGACTATTTAAGAGCAAAGTTCCCTGAAAGAATGACCACGGAACAATTTGAAGCATGGCTGGCTCCTTTAGTGGAAAAGGCGAAGATGAACAAATCGCAAAACGGAAATATTATTACTATTCCGGTAGTAGTACATGTGATCCATAGCGGGCAAAATGTGGGAGTTGCCCCTAATATTACAGATGCTCAGGTACTCTCTCAGATTACGGTCATGAATAATGACTTTAGAAGAATGGCAGCTACTCCGGGCTTTAATTCAAGTTTGGTGGGTGCAGATACTGAGATCCAGTTTGCCCTTGCAAAAGTGGATCCCAACGGAAATCCTACCAATGGGGTGGATAGACTGAACCTTTGTCAGGATTACTGGAGCCAGACTCATATTAACAGTGTTGTAAAACCACAGACGATCTGGGATCCTACCAAATATATGAATATGTGGAGTGTAGATTTTGCCCGTAATGGACTGTTGGGTTATGCTCAGTTTCCTTCAGGTTCAAATTTACAGGGAATGCCGGTAAATGGAGGATTAGCAAATACCGATGGTGTTGTCGCTGGTTTCAGTACATTTGGAAGTATGGATTACAATGATGGAACGTTTCTGATGCAAGCGGGTTATGATAGAGGAAGAACAATGACCCATGAAGTGGGCCATTTTGTCGGGCTGAAGCATATCTGGGGAGATGGTGCTTGTGCTTCAGATTTTTGTGCAGATACACCAACAGCGCATACTGCAAATTATACATGTAATCCTGCAATTCCGAGTTGTGATAATCCTGCAGTTTTTGAAATGGTTCAAAATTATATGGATTATACGAACGATACTTGTATGAACATTTATACCAATGATCAGAAAACAAGAATCAGAGCGGTAATGGATAACTCTCCAAGAAGAATGGAGTTGAAAACATCAACGGCAGACCAACCTATTGCTCTGTTCGAAAATGATGCGGAATTAAAACTTGATGGAGCCTGCTCTATAGGAGTAAGTAATTGCGGTTCTGGAAATATAAGACTTATGCTTGCTAACAGAGGAACAGGTAACTTAACGTCAGCCGTGATCTCCTATTCATTCGGTGGAGGTGTTGCTCAGAATTATAACTGGACCGGTAATTTGGCTCAGGATAAATCTACTGTTATTACGGTTCCTGTTGCAGCTGCTGTGGCTTCATCTCCTGTTTCTGCTTCTATTACCTCTGTAAATGGAGGGACAGACCAGAGAACTACAAATAATGTTTCTAATGGAAATTATATTAAGCCGGTAGTGCCACAATATTTTGCAACAACTACGGTAACGTTTAAGCTGCTTAGAGACCGTTATGGTGAAGAAACAAGATGGAATCTGAAAAACAGTGCCGGACAGATCGTTAAATCAGGAGCTTATAGCAATACACAAACCGGACAACCGGATCCAACTCTAATTACTCAGACATGGACTTTACCTGCGGACTGCTACGTATTTACCATTTCTGATAATTATGGAGATGGCTTAAGTGACGGAGGATATGTAGATCTATCTACAAGTACAGGAACGGTGATCTACCATGCAAGTGATGATTTTGGCTTTTATGCATCCAAATTATTCACTACTCAAAACACTTTAGGAACTAGCGAAGTTAACAAAAAAAATAATTTTGGGATATATCCTAACCCTGCCAATGATGTTCTGAATATTTCAAATCTTTCCGGAAAAACAACTTTTGAAATCCATAACGCCGTAGGTCAGATTGTTAAGAAAGGTGATGTCGATAATAATCAGGTTCGTGTAGCTGATCTAGCAAAAGGAACTTATGTTATTACAATTAATAATGAAAAAATCTCAGAGAGTATTAAATTCATTAAAAAATAATAAGATCCATGACATCATGAAAAATGATTAGGATTATATAAAACAGAAGACTCAGGAAATATCCTGAGTCTTCTTATTTGTAAGCTATACCATTCAATTTTACCTACGGCGTAAGATAAGAAATGTGAATATTCCCGGCAGATAATCTGAAACTCTGGGTATACACACAACGTACTCTGAAGGTATCATCCTTATTAAAATACGTGATAGACGACAGGTTATGGTTCACCGCAAGGGTACGCTCGCCATGTCCTGTAGAGATGGAAGCCAGTGTTTCTGTTGCTGGAGAAACTTTCTGGATAGACGATTTTGCCGTTCCTGCTGTATATCCGTTTCCGTTTAAGCTCAGATCATACGTAATATATGGCACAATGTTATAATATCCAGGCTTCACCACTGTAAATATTCCTGTAGTGGTATTGTACTTCAGGTAGGTGTTGTCTACTTTATTGCTCACATTATAAACATAGCTTTTCGCATAGCTGTCGTGTGTGCTTATAGGGTTACTTCCCGTTCCAGTATAACTTCCGGAACTTGGGTTGGTATCGGTCTTATTACCGACAAATACTACTTTTAAAAAATTTTGAGATTCAATAGTGCCCCAGGTGGGTGCAGTTCCGGCTCCGTTTGACATCAAGACTTCACCGCGGTTTCCAGAGTTTCCCCTTGTCTTTCCATTTCCACCTACATTAAAGTCTTTGACCACTTGAAGGCTTCCGTTGACGTGTAAGGTACTTTGTGGTGTTGGGGTTTCTATACCCACTTGTGCGTGTACATTTAAAGACATGACAAATAATGCCATGTATAATAGCGTTTTTTTCATCCAATAGTTGTTTTTGTTGAAATAATTTAAAACAAATATAGATTCTTTTTAAAACATTGAATTTTTAAAAGATGCACAAACATATTGGGCTATCGGTGTGTTTGTTGAAAGCTCCAGAAAATATGAACCGGCTTTCTTAAGCGTATTTGATTTATTTGTAGTTATTTACAAATGAATAGAGGTGATTTTTAAATTTCTTTTAATTTAAAATTAATAAATGAAATACATCGTTCTGCATCATGAAACGCAGAATTTGGAGTAAAAAATGGAAAATAGACCAACTTAAAAAGTCATCCCTACACCCGCAGAAATTCTGCCTCCATCCGAACCGTGAAAATAATTCAGTCTCGCGGAAAACATGTCTACAACACTCATCCAGAAACCAGCTCCTACAGACTGATGCCACTTCGTAGAATCTTCATGGTCATTCCATACACGGCCAATATCATAGCCGATAAGAATTCCCATATTGGCAGGGATAATATTGTTTCTTACCCTTCCGAAATCCCATCGGATCTCAGAATTGTTGGTGAAATAGGATTTCCCTGAGAACCTGTCATTTCTGAAAGCTCTCATTCCATTGTTTCCACCGATGCTTGCCGCCTGATAGAATTCAAAATTGTTATTGCTGATCCACATCGCATTGCTGGAGTTCGCAAAAACAAAATTTCCTCTTTTGTCAAGTCTGTGATCCAGCGTCAGTGTTCCATTCAGGGTGAAGAAGTTTTTTTCCGTATGGGCAAGATTCGTTCTCCAGTCTGCATTCACTAAGAATTCCAGGCCTAAAGTAGGAAAAGCATTATTATCTAGATTTTTAAAGCTGAATGTATAGTTGGCTCCTGCAAACTGCTGGCTTTTGAAAACTTCAGGTCGTACGTCCGGAGACTGATCTACAAAACGGTTTCCTTTCTGTTGAACCTTATTATCCTCAAACGTCAGCTGGAACTGGTGTTGAAGATTCATCCAGCTTTTTTTAGAGATAGACGGCGCGAAATTAAACTTAGAGATTCTCGCTCTGTTGTATTCCCTTTCCGTATTTTCTTTGTCGTATTTACTTTCATTAGACAGTCCGAAGAAGTTTTCGGCAAATCTCGGTGTCGTATATGCTGCATCAAGATTGAAATCCCAACCCGATATCGCTTTTTTGAAAATTCCTTTATAAGCAACGTTAAATCCGCCGGTTGATGTATAAAAATTAGCCCGCAGACTATGTTTTTGTGTATAAGGATCGCGGATGAAATTATTCACTGTATAATTAGCCAGAACCCCTATGATTACTCCATCATCCGGGTTGTAATCTAGGTTCGGATAGCCGGCAAAGAAATTGTATTTCGGATGCTTGTAATTGTACGTGTTGATATCGTAATCATCAGAAATATTTTTCGTCCCGGAACCGTTGTAGGTATTTTTCTGAGATTTAAAATCATAAATTTTCACGCTTTTTCCGTCAGCGATATTGTATACATCGTGATTATAGCCACCAACAAGCCTGATATTCATTTTGGGTCTTCCCTCTCCTGAAACATCATAAATGTCATCATCTTCAAGACCGTAGATCCAAAGTTCTTTTGTTTTCGAATCATCGTAAGTCTTCTCAAAAACCAATTCAGGATTTTCTTTGTTCTTGTCTAATTTGTATTGTTTTACCGTAACGGAATGGCGGTCTTTGGTAATAACGAATTGATCAGGATTCACCGTTCCTGCCAGAGAAACTTTTTCCTGCAGCACATCGTAATACTGAGCCGCATAATCCTGCAATTTTGTTTTTCTTATTTTTAATTTTCTCTGAATATCAGCAATGGTTTCATCTTTTACTTCTGTCGGAAGATTGGTGAAGGCATCGTCAATATCAGCATCCGTAAGATGTTCCTGAATGTATTTGGCTTGTGCAGTCCATTCCTCCTGAGTAGCTCCCTTTAAAAAGATAAGATCCATCGGATAGGGCTCCATATTCATCCACTTCACATTTTTGATCTCTTCTTTAAAAGTCTTCATGTGACGGATGGCCGGAACATTCATGATAAGTTTGAAAGCAGCACCGTCGTACCTACTGAAAGCCTGGTCTCTGTCTTTAGGAATAGGTTTGTAAATCACTTTATCGCCGTCCTGATACTCTGCCCATTTCCACTGATCAGAATGTCTGTCCCAGTCGCCGATCAGCATATCAAAAAGCCTTGCTCTGATATACGATTCACGGTCTACGGAATATTTATAATTTTTAGTGAAATTTTTCAGAACATCATCCGTGGAAACGATGTCTTTGGCATTATCCAGTGCAGCCAATGTTTTAGGATCAGAAGAAAAACGTTCTTCGATCATATACATTTCATCCCCGTAATTTTCATTGTATTCTCCTAAAGCATATTGCTTCGGAATATAATATAATCGTGGATTGCTGTGGAAAATATTCAGCTTATCCGCCATATTTCCCACTGAAAAAGGGGTGAATGGATGATTGGTCGTATAAAAATCAAGCAGGAACTTTTCAGGAAAGGTATTATTCAGCTCATTCCCGAAAGTGCTTTTTTTGAAAGCCATATTATTCAGGAAACGCACGGCACTCTTTTTTACACCACGCATGACAAATTCCTGTCCGTCTGCAGCTTTCAGCCTTAAACTGTTCGACTGGTTTCCGCCACCTTCTCTGAAAGGCGTAAATCCTCCGTTCAATGAAGCAAGATCTCCCGTAGGAGCATCTATAGGGATTCCATAATATTTTCTGTAATGTTCTCCCCAAAGCCAACGGTAAACACCTCCTTTTTGGGTAAGTTTTCCAGGATAAACACTGGATTGAACTGTTCCCGGAAATGATGTTGGATAATTGTTGACAAATACATCCGGTTTTGAGATCACCGAAATATGGGTAAGCTTTTTCAGATTGTTATCTTTTGTAGAGAAATACTCTACATCTGTACTTTGATCTTTTCTGATGTTAAGAACGGCAAAACCGCTGCCTCCGTAAGAAAAATCGGTCTTCTCAGCAATGGTGGATGGATCTGTTTTAGAACCGGCACCGCTGATGATTTGTCTGATGTTTCTTTCTTCATGATACTGTAAGTTGTGATCATGTCCGGAAACGAAAATAATGTTTTCTTTATCCTGAACGATACTTTTCAACCGGTTGGCCAGATCTGCATAATGCTGATTGTTGATATCTTCAAGACTTGCTCCTGAAGAACTTCTCAAAACGTTGATCACACTGGCAACCACCGGAACCGGAATCTTGCTTTTCAAAGGATAGAGATGTGATTTCGCAGAATTGAATCCTGCATGTGTGCCACTGCTGATCACCGGGTGATGAAGGGCCACAATGATTCTTTTATCCTGGTTTTTAGTTACAAGATCTTTAAACTCTGTAAAGAAATCTTCGCGGGTTTTGATCGTGCAGTTTTTATTGACGCCTGGATACTGATCCCAGTTGATCAATGCCCATTCGGTGTCTATAACGATTAGTTTAATGTCTTTGGATAAATTGATATCGTCGATACCACAGGAATTTTTAGGAAGGAACGCTTTTTTATCATTGAGATAGGCTTTCACCAGATCTTCCTGAGCTTTTAATCCGTCCAGGCCACTGTTCCAGTCATGATTTCCGGGAATAACGAGTGTTTTCCCTTTGAAATTTTTGGTGATGGCAAGCTGGTTTTCCAGTTTCTGTTTAGCCTGTGCATAGTCTTTGTCAGATTCCTTCGGCATTCCGTTGGGATAGATATTATCACCAAGAAAGATCAGCATAGAATTGCTGTCCGCGGAATCCAGTTTGTTTTTGAGTAAATTTAAAGTGTTCTGTGCCTGAGTTTCATCTGAGTTTCCGGCATCCCCGATCAGGAAAACCTTAAAATCATTTTCAGATTTTATATCAGAATTTTTAACTTCAAATAAGTTTTTACCCTTTTTTACGTTATATGTTGCGCAGGAATACAGAACTCCTGCAGACAATACTGCTCGAAAGGCAATAGAAGTATTTTTTAAATGACTTTTAAAGGATAAATTCATAAATTTACATTAACAAAAATTCAGGAATGAGCATTTTACACAAAGCTAAAGATTATGTCGAAATCTTATTCAAAGATAGGTTATCTTCTGTATACTTTTACCATAATTTTATTCACACGACCTATACCGTCAATAAGGCCGAGGAGATCTTGCGAAATACGCCTGTATCCAAAGAAGACCAGGAAAAGGTTCTGCTGGCACTATGGTTCCATGACACAGGCTATATAGAATGTGCCCAGAATCATGAGGAAAGAGGAGTACAGATCCTTACCGATTTTCTAAAGGAGGAAAATTATCCTGAAACCTATATTGAAGATGTTTCTAAGTTGATTCTGGCGACAAAGATCACTTACGAACCACAGAATCTTTTGGAGAAAATCGTAAAAGATGCGGATTGCAGCCACTTTGCCAGTCACGATTATAATGATATTTCCGATGCACTGAGAAAAGAATGGGAACTTACCAACGTAAGATGTTTTTCAAATGAAGAATGGAATGCCGGAAATCTTGATATGCTGAAAAACAGACATCATTATTACACAGACTATGCAATGGAAAACTGGAATCCTCTAAAAAATAAAAATATCAAAAAGATAGAAAAGAAGCTGGAAAAAGACGAGGATAAAAAGGAGGACAAAGACAAAAAAGACAATTCGGAAAGTAAAAAAGAGTCTAAGGAAGCAAAATCTGACCGTAGCGTAGATACACTATTCCGCGTAACTTTGAATAACCACACAAGACTGAGTGATATTGCAGACAGCAAGGCGAATATTCTTCTTTCCGTTAATGCCATCATTATTTCAGTTTGTCTTTCTGTATTGGTTCCGAAGCTGGATACTCCTAAGAATGCGCATTTGATCATTCCAAGTTTTGTCCTGTTGCTTTCAAGTGTATTGACCATTATATTTGCGATCTTATCTACAAAACCGAATGTAACAAAGACCAGTTTTACGGCTCAGGATATCTCAGATAGAAAAGTGAATCTTCTGTTCTTTGGAAACTTTCAGCAAATGATGTTTAACGACTATCATGATGCGATGAAAGATCTCATCAAAGACAGAGATTATATCTATGATTCTATGGTAAAAGACCTTTATTTCTTGGGAAAAGTTCTTGACAGAAAATACAAACTTTTATCGGTTACATATCAGATATTTATGGCCGGAATTATTATTTCCGTGCTTTCTTTCGCTTATGCGTTTCTTAGCCTATAATTAAAAATAAATACAGATGATTGTCAGACAGCGTACCAATTGGCTGAAAATGTTGTTTATATGGAGAGGTTCGGTGTTGAAGAAAATAATCGTTCAGCTCAGTATTATTTTGCTGTTTTCACTTTCTGTATATTATTTAAAAGGGAAAGTTTTTGATTATAAAATTCACCTTAACCCTACCATTTTTACACTGCTTGGTCTTTCACTGGCTATTTTCATGGGTTTCTGTAATTCGGCGAGCTACGACCGTTTCTGGGAAGGGCGTAAACTCTGGGGATCGCTCGTGATAGAAACCAGATCTTTTACGCGACAGATTCTTTCACTGGTGAATGATCCTTCTGTTACTGGAAAAGAAGAGAAAGAAAAAATCATCAAATTAATATCTGCATTCTGTTGGTCTTTAAATTATCAGCTAAGAGAGAAATCGGGGATGGAACATCTGACAAGACTTCTTTCTCCGGAACAGGCAGCACAGGTGAAGGACAAGAAATTTATTCCAAGCATTATTCTCGGATTTATTGCAGACTGGCTGAATGAGCAGCAACGGAAGGGAAATATAGACACCATCGTCATGACTTCCATGGATCACCAGTTGAATCAGTTTTCCAATATTTCCGGAGGTTGCGAGAGGATTTTCAATACCCCATTGCCTTTTGCTTATAGCGTGCTGCTTCACCGTACGGTTTATCTGTACTGTTTCTGGCTGCCTTTCGGATTGGTGGATTCATTGGGATGGATGATGCCGCTGATCGTTCTGTTGATCAGTTATACTTTCATTGCACTCGATGCCATTATTCAGGAGATTGGCGAGCCGTTTGGAGAAGAGGAAAATGACCTTGCCCTGAACAGCATGTGCAGAACCATTGAATATTCTATTTTCGAGCAGGCCGGAATACCACAGGGTGAGCTTAAAAAGCAGAATTCTTACTTTATAGACTGATGTGAAATTTGAGAAGGGAAGATGGAGGCTGGATGAGGGAAGTTCTTAAGCCGGTTTTATTGATTTTTATTCAATATTTACTGATGAATTATCCAGAGAAATTCTCAATGCTAATAATCCTGTGATTCCCTGAAGATCTTCCACCTTCAGAAACTCTACATCATTTTGCAGAATACCTTTTTTCTGAAGTTTGTTGATGTAGTCCAGATATTCTTTCTGGTTTTCCATACCAAAATACACGATGGTAATCTTTCCCGGACAGGTAATTCTTTCCGATGAATCTTTTACATGAGCTTTGTCCAGACGTTTTTTTACAATTTCGTAATAAGAATTATAAGCACCGTCTACATCAAAACGTTTTTCATCCATTCTGAAACGGATGTCTATTTTTTCATTATAAACAAAAATAAGTGACGCAATATCCAGCTGGATCGGAAGATCTCTCTTGAAGTTGTGGAATTCGCGTTCCATATTGCAGATGGTCTTCAGCTGCCAGTATCTTAATTTATGGACTTCTTTTGAGGTATAAGTAAGTTCCGGGGCAATATTGTGTCCGATATACAGATTATGCTCCACACCGTCAGATTTAAACCGTTCAAAATAATGTGGAAAGATCTGCTGCGCCTTTACCTGACCTTCATCCAGCATATCAGCAAGCTTTCTGTTCACCAGGGTAATTGAGTCATCCAGACTTTTTCTGTTGGCATAAAACAGATCAGTTTGAGTGAAAATCTGCACAAAATAATCTTTGATCTTATTCTTAATTTCTGCATCTGTTTTCAGTTCCAGTTTTCCCTGCAGATAAAGGTGAACCTCTTCTCTTAAAAATCTTTGAAAGCGTTGTTCCGTATCAGCTTTGATTTCGTTGTTCAGCTCATTCTCGAAAACATCCAGTGCCAAAAGATACTTCTCCGAATCAGAATTGATCATCGTGAAAATATCATGAAGGCTCTCCAGCTGCTGGTTGAGGTCTTCCAACATCAGATTGAAACGTTTTTCAGAAGAAGAACGGATGTCAGAAAATCCAAATAATGGTGTCAGATTTTTAAAAGAAATTTGCTTCAGCGTGTACATTTTCTTTCCGAGCGAAGCATTGAAATATTTCTCAGCCTCATTCCTGAATTTCCATACCACACTGTCGTGGATAGAAGTGTATTCACGCTGGATAATCGCTTCTATCTGATAGTTTTTCTCAAAACTGAACCTGTTCAGGGAGAACAGAATCATATCGGTGAAAAACTCCATTTTTTTTAGCTTTAATCCGTTGAAACTATTGGCTTGCGGAGAGGTGAATTCCATGATAGCCAACAATTCATTATCCTTCATGATGGGAATCACCATAAAGCTGTTGATATTGTTATCCCTTAAAATGCTGAAAGAGGGAAGTGATTTGATTTCATCATCCAGATTGCTGACATTGGAAATGACAATCGGTTTGGAGTTGTGGTTTAAATTAGTGAATGTATTCTTTCGCGTTTCTTCATCAAATGCATTGATCCAGAAATCCAGAACGTGATGGGTGAACACATTTTCGTAAATCGGCAATCTGCCCAGTTTCTGGTCTTTTTTATCGAACAGCATCAATCCGAAATTGAGTTCCGCGACATCAAAATAAGACTTAAAAATTTCAACCAGATTTTCATCCGGGCTCAGATCTTCCGGATCAATTTCTATCATACTCGATTTAAGATCAGACAAGGCGACCTCCGATGTACAATCTACCAGAGAAATGATGGTGAAACCTTTCAGAACCCATGATTTTGATGGGAAATATTTTTTCCACAGCTTGAAATCATCCAGATTTTCCAATAGCATATCCAGCACATCATCCGTCGGGATTTTGGCCTCTTCGGTAGGATAAATCTCTGTGAAATCTGAATTGACCGTAATTTTATAATGTTTCATGATTCCCAGTCTGTTGGGAATATCATAATAAAGAGGCATGGTACTTTTGATATCTCTTTTGAAATAACTCTGAAGAATGAGGCAGCAGCAGAAGACATAAAATTCATCGTCCCCGATATTCCTCAGTTCTATTTCAAAGTCCTTTCCGGCGTCTTTAAGGATATCTTTAAACCTTTCGGTATAGTTGAAAGTGGTTTTGGAAAGCGGAAAACTGGCCGCCTTGATCTCATTGCGTGTAAGACCGGTAGGAAAGAGGTCTGCAAGCAGCAGCGTGATGAGGTCTTCATGTTTTTCGAGAAGTGCTTCGTCCAGGAATCCGTCCCTTAGCTCAGGAAATTTTTTTGTCTTTTCAATTAAAGATTCAGCATAATTGACCCTGTACTCCAAACGGTCATTGTAGCGTATATATTCAAGCACATCCAAGTATTTTTTGAATGATATAAGAACCTGAAATGGAGCGTCTTTTTTGTAAAGATTGGCCAAGAGCTGAAATTTAAAGTAAAGTTATGAAAAAAACACAACTTCCGAATGGGCTTCGGATTGGTGAAAATGATCTTTTGTAAGTATTTTGTTTGTTTTTCTTAAACAATAGACAGAAATAGATAAAACATTATCTGTTGCCGCTTTTCTTTTTGAAAAATTCTACAGATTTGTGAAAAAGATTTGGATAAAATTCCGATGTTCCGATCTTTAATTTTTTGGTCACCGGAAATAGAAATTTCATAAGCGGAACTGTGAATATAACGGCTAAAGCTGCGATAAGCATACTGTAATTCTTCAGATCTGTTCTGTCTTTGCTGACATAAAAAACCAGAGCAGCAATGGCCAGAGCAGTGAATATGGTGATAAGGATTTTTTTCATGGTGATTAATAGGTATTCAAATTTAACTGTTTTCAGGGAGATTTAAAATAATAATTCTGTATTTCGGAATCATCTTATGTTGATAAAAGTTTTATTTATAAGTTCTCTCCATGATCTGTGACAAAAAAAGCACAACTGAAAAGTTGTGCTTCGTATATTTTTATATTGGAATTTTACAATCCGAACTGTCTTGCGAACAGGTCAGGGAAAACACCCAATGCAATAATAGATGCGATAATAAATATGGCTACGATATTATAGGTAAGGGTTACTTTTTCTGAAGATTTAAATGTAGAATCTTTAAAGAAGAACATTGAAATAATCAGTCTCAGATAATAAGCAATAGATACTGCAGAACCCAGTACGGCTACCAATACTAAGAAAACTCCGTGTTTAGAATTCATTGCCTGGGAGAATAAAGCAAATTTCCCCATGAAACCTGCAGTTAATGGAACTCCCGCCATTGAAAGCATTGAGATCGCTGCTACTGTAGCCAGTAAAGGTTCGGTTTTAGCCAATCCTTTGAAAGCTCCGAAAGAAGTTTCTCTCTTTAATTTCTCTACATAAATCAAGCACATAAAAACCCCTACTGTAGATAATGCGTAAGCGAATAAATAAAATGCCAGATTATAAGTAGAAAGGCTTGTCATTCCAAAGAAAACCAATCCGATGTATCCTGCGTGTGATACGGAAGAGTAAGCTAACATTCTCTTGGCGTTGGTTTGGGCAAGACCCATAACGTTCGCTAACAGTAATGTAATAATTAAGAATACTCCGAAGACATTAATCCAATGTTCAGTAACTCCTCCAAATCCGATGGTCATCAGTCTGAATAAAGCAAAGAATCCTGAGATCTTTACCACACTCGCCATGAATGCTGTGATAAGTGAAGGCGAACCTGCATATACATCCGGGCTCCACATGTGGAAAGGCGCTAGTGCTACCTTGAATGCCAGAGCACAAAGAATAAGCAGAACACCTAAAATGAACATACCGTCCTGCGGATTTTTAACTCCGAAATCCTGTATTTTATACAAGTCAAAGCTTCCGGTACTTCCGTAGATAAATGCGATCCCAAACAGTAAGAAACCTGTAGCGAATGCACCCATTAAGAAATATTTGATCGAAGCTTCGTTTGATCTTAAATCAGTTTTGTTGGCACCGGCCATTACATATAACGGAATGGAAAGAATTTCTACTCCTAAGAAAAGAGTAACCAGATTCTGGAATCCGAAAAGGACGATCCCTCCGCATAATGCAAAAAGCATCAGTGCATATAATTCCGACTGGTGGCTTCTGTGATTGCTGAACGCAAAACCTCCCAGGAAGAATAACAATAAGGTTGTTACAATAGAAATTTTGGTGAATAACGCCGTATTAGCAGTATACTCATACATGTGTCTGTACTTTTCAAAGAAAGCACATTCAGGTAAGAAGCTTACATATAATGCGATGATCAATCCTAAAATCCCAATGTATCTTGCGAATTTTCCTTGTTCAAAAACTCCTGAAAATAACGCAATAACTGCCGTTAGGAAAACAATAATTAAAACACTCATAATATAGATTTGAGATGTGAGACATGAGAGCTGAGACACAATTTCTGATTCCTCATTTCCTAATCTCTTAATTTTTTAATTTTTAAATCTTTTAATCTTCTAATTAGCCATTGCTGTGTAGATAAACTTCAGCGAACTGCTCACCATATCGATCACCGGCTGTGGGAAAATCCCCAACAGGATCACGAAAACTGCTAAACTTGCCAATACAGAAAATTCAACAGCGGATAAATCTTTAGCTGTACTTAGAACGGCTTCGTCTCCTTCACCGAACATTGCTTTTCCGTAGAATCTCAACAGGTAAACCGCGCAAAGAATTACAGTAAGACCTGCAATCACTGCTGCCAGTCCGTTGAAATCATATACCGATTTCAGCAAAATAAATTCTCCGATGAATCCATTGGTTAATGGAACTCCCATTGAACCTAATATAATGATCAGGAACAATACGGCAAATTTAGGAGCCACTTTCGCTAAACCTCCCATTTGTCTGATGTCTCTTGATTTAAATCTCTTGTATAAAATATCACAGCAGTAGAATAATCCCACTACGTTGATACCGTGAGCAAAAGTCTGTACCAACGCCCCTTCAGCTCCTTCAATATTGAATGTTCCTCTTAAAGTGATCACTGCGGAAGAGAAAATCCCTGCTACCATTAATCCTACGTGAGAGAAAGAAGAATACGCAATGATTCTCTTCATATCGGTCTGAATGATCGCGATGAGTGCACCGTGAACAATTCCTACAATAGCCAGAATGATAACGATCTGTCCTGAAATTCCTGCAATAGGAAGCGGAGTGATCGGAAGAAGATAACGGATAACCCCATAGACCGCCATTTTCAGCATGATCCCTGATAAAAGCATGGATCCCTGAGTAGGAGAGTAGGTATAGGTGTCCGGCTGCCACGTATGGAAAGGAAATACCGGTAATTTCACTGCAAATGCAAAGAAAATAAACCAGAATACCACCGTCTGCTGTGTTTCCTTAAGCTGAGCATTGTATAAATCTGTTAACGCGAATGATGCAGAGTGGTTGTACACATAGATCAATCCGGCTAACATAAATAACGACCCAACGAATGTATAAACGAAGAATTTCGTTGTGAATTCGAATCTTTTATTTTCCTGGCCCCAAAGTCCGGCAATGAACCAGATCGGAATCAAGGTTACTTCCCAGAAAATGTAGAACAACAGCCCGTCTAAAGAAGTGAACACGCCAACAAGACCGAACTGCATCAGCAGAATCAGACCGTAGAATGTATTTCTGTAGTTTAAATTTTCGTTAAACGAAGATAAAATAATGATCGGCGTTAAGATATTGGTCAACAGTAAAAGCAGCAGACTCATTCCGTCAATCCCGAAATGAAGTGAGCTTTTAATAAATTGTGACCAAGGGTAGTTGATCTCGTGCTGCAGTACACTGTCCACCGTTGGATTAAAATCAAAATCCGCTGCGATGTAGAATGTAATAAGCATTTGGATCAAAGCTATTCCTAGCGCCAAATATTTGCTGGATTTATTTTTCCATGCAAAAACTAATCCCGAACCTACTAGAGGTAATAGTAATAATGTTAATAATAAACCAGACATTATTGTAATATAAAGTTAACAATCAGTATAATTCCCACTGCTAAAGACATGATAAGAATATAAGTCTCTACATTTCCGTTTTGGATACGCTTCATCGCTTTTCCGCTGTCTTCAGCGCCTTCGCCTACAAAGTCTACAAAACGGTCTAAGATCCCTTTATCAAACATCTTTCCTCCGCGTCCTAATCCTTCAACAGTTTTTACAATCAATGCATTGTAAAGTTCGTCTATATATAATTTCTTAGCAGAAAGTTTCTCCCATCCGGTATAGCTTTCTTCTGCCAGAGCCATTTTTTTCTTTTTCACGTAGGTATTTTTTACGATAAACCATACGGAGAAGAACATCAGCACTGTAGCACCTAATAAGATCATTTCAGTTCCAAACGGAACTCCCGAAAGAGTAGCTTCCATCTGGTTGTAGCTTTGCTCGGTAAGAACAGGCTTCAGCCATTCCATTAATTTAGCATAATGACCGTGTCCAATGAAGTGAGGAAGATTAATAAAACCTCCAAGCACAGAAAGGATAGCCAGAACGATCAACGGAAGGGTCATATTAGACGGGCTTTCGTGTAAGTGATGTTTTTGATCTTCCGTACCTCTGAATTCTCCATGGAACGTCAGATAGTACAGTCTGAACATATAGGTTGCAGTTATTGCCGCTAAAACAAATAAGATCACCCAGTACATTGGGTTTTTAGCGAATGCTGCTACTAAAATTTCGTCTTTTGAGATCATCCCTGATAATAAAGGGAAACCTGAGATCGCCAGTGTCCCGATAAGGAAAGTAGCGTGGGTGATAGGAATGTATTTTTTCAGACCTCCCATAAAACGCATATCCTGCTCGTTGCTCATGGCGTGGATTACAGAACCTGCTCCCAGGAATAATAGTGCTTTGAAGAATGCGTGCGTCATTACGTGGAACATCGCTGTAGTATAAGCTCCCAATCCTAAAGCTATGAACATAAATCCAAGCTGTGAAACGGTAGAGTAGGCCAATACTTTTTTGATGTCGTTCTGACGAAGTGCATAGAATCCTGCCAAAGCAGCTGTTAAAAATCCGATGAATAAAATTCCTCCCTGAACCGTAGGTGCCAAAGTAAATAAGAAGTTTGATCTTACCACTAAATAGATACCTGCCGTTACCATCGTTGCCGCGTGGATCAACGCTGATACTGGAGTAGGACCGGCCATCGCATCCGGTAACCATGTATATAAAGGAACCTGAGCAGATTTACCGGTAGCTCCGATAAATAAACTGGCTGTAATAAAGATAATTACGGTTCCATCTAATTCAAATTTTGAAGAGTTCTGTGCTACGGTAAGGAAATCCACCGCATTGGTCTGAGAAGCAATCATGAAGATCCCGATCAGTAAGGCAAGGTCACCAATTCTGTTCATGATGAACGCTTTTCTTGCCGCTTTACCGTATTCTTCATTGGTATACCAGAACCCGATCAACAGGTAAGAACAAAGACCTACACCTTCCCATCCGATGAACAGGATCAGGTAGTTGCTTCCCATTACTAAAAGCAGCATCGAGAAGATGAAAAGATTCAGATAAGTAAAAAACTTATAGAAACCTTTGTCGTGGCTCATATATCCGATAGAATATAAATGGATCAGGGATCCGATACCTGTGATGATCATCACCATCATTAATGAAAGCTGATCAATCTGGAATCCGAAATTGATCTGAACCCCGTTTACTGTAAACCACTCAAAAGCTTTTACAATGACAGGCTGACTTTCAGAATCAAATTTCAAGAAAAGACTTACCGCGATACAGAATGACCCGAAAACCATTGCTGTAGCCAGAGAGCCTACAAATATTTTTGGAAGATTTTTCCCGAATAAACCGTTAATAAGAAACCCTAATAGTGGTAAAAGTACTATTGCATATACTAAATTTTCCATTCCTTATCCTCTTAATTTATTAAATATACTTACATCCACAGAACGGGTATTTCTATATAGCATAGCAATAATTGCCAGACCTACCGCAACTTCAGCGGCGGCCACCACCATAATGAAGAAAACTAAAAGCTGTCCGTCTCCGTTTCCTTTATATGCTGAAAAAGCAGCCAATAAAAGGTTTACAGAATTCAGCATAAGCTCTACACAGCCCAAAATAACAATAGCGTTTTTTCTCAACAATACTCCCAATACTCCCAGACAGAACAATACTGAAGAAAGCATGATGAAATAGTTAAGAGGGACGCTTTGTATAAATGTATTTACTTCTCCCATAATTTTATAAATCTTTTTTACCGATTAATACCGCACCTACAATACCTGCCAAAATAAGGATGGATGCAAGCTCAAACGGTAAAACATATTGATTAAACAAAAGTCTGCCCAGATTTTTCGTAAGACCTACACCCTTGTCTACATTTTCAACAACAATGTGATTGTCCTGAACGCCTCTGAATACGCCTAAAACTCCAATTAATAAAAGACCGGCTGTAAAAACTCCAACAAACTTTAAAGTATTGTTCTTTTTACTTTCGTCTTGTTTATTAAGGTTAAGCATCATCAGGATATAAAGGAATAATACCATGATGGCTCCTGCGTACACTATAATCTGAATGATTGCCAGGAACTGGGCATTCAGAAGAATGTACATTCCCGCAATTGAAAACATCGTAACAATTAATGACAAAATAGCATAGAGCGGATTTCTTGCAAATACAAAATACACTGCACTAGCTACTGCTAAAAACGCCACCAAGAAAAATAAAAACTGATCCATTATTTTACCGCATTTTTTTGTTTCTCGGATTGTCTTGTCGTAATGTCAATCCTTTCATTTATTTTTTCAACCAATTTGTCTTTTCCATAGATGAAAGATCCTCTGTTGGTTTCTACATCTACCAATCTGTCTGTAAGATAGATCGCAGATTTAGGACAGGCTTCTTCACACATCCCGCAGAAAATACATCTCAGCATATTGATTTCGTATACTGATGCATATTTTTCTTCTCTGTAAAGACCTTTTTCCTCCTTCGTTCTCTCTGAAGCCGTCATGGTGATGGCTTCTGCAGGACAGGCTACGGCACAAAGTCCACAGGCTGTACATCTTTCTCTGCCTTCTTCGTCTCTTTTCAGAACGTGCTGACCTCTCCAGATAGTAGTTCTGGGTTTCTGTACTTCCGGATATGAATATACTGCCGGAGCACCTTTTATCACGGTTCTTACAGCATGCTTAAAGGTAATCCCCATCCCGGTAAAAATAGCAGGAAGGTAGATTTTTTCAGCAAGGGTCATTTCTTTGTTGGAAACAACTTTTGATCTGTTTGTAAGTTTCATTTAATTATAGATGTTAGATGTTAGACGTTAGATGTTAGAAGATGGAAGTGGGTTTTATTTCCCGCATCACCATATTATCACATCATCACATCATCTCATTTTCAAATTATTCTAGTTGGCAAATGCTAAAATTACAGCACCTGTAATCAATAGGTTTACTAATGCCATTGGGATAAGCGTTTTCCATCCTAAGTGCATCAATTGGTCATATCTAAATCTTGGAAGCGTCCATCTGATCCACATAAAGATCAGAATTCCGATTACCGTTTTCGTTAAAAATGCTACAACGCTCAAAATTCCTGCAGCGTTTTCACCCCAGTTCTGAGTGACCCATTCAATTCCCGGATAGTTGTAACCACCGAAGAAAAGAACGACCATGAAAGCATTGGAGATAAACATGTTCACATATTCACCGAACATATACAATCCTAATTTCATCGAAGAATATTCCGTAGAATATCCTGTTACCAATTCAGATTCACATTCCGGTAAATCGAAAGGGTGTCTGTTGGTTTCTGCCAAAGCAGCTACGAAGAAGACAAGGAACGCTATCGGCTGGTAGAAAATATTCCAGTTCATACCGGAAACCCAAGGAATAACTCCCCATAATTTCCCGCCTGTCTGACTTTCTGTAATTTCTTTTAAATCTAAACTTCCCGTCATCATAATGATAGAAAGCAATGCTAATCCCATCGCCAATTCGTAAGAGATCATCTGCGAAGAAGCACGGATAGCACCTAATAATGAATATTTGTTATTGGAAGCCCAACCTCCGATCATGATTCCGTATACACCAATTGAGGCCATTCCAATGATGAAAAGTACCCCAACGTCGATGTTGGCAACCTGTAAATCAAAAGAAGTACCTCCAATATTTAAACTTTTACCCCAAGGAATAACTGCTCCTGTGATCAATGAAATAAACATAACCAATGCCGGTCCCAATACGAAAAGAAACTTTTCAGCATTGGCAGGAGTAAAGTCTTCTTTAAAGAAAAACTTTCCACCGTCGGCCAGTGGCTGCAGCAATCCGAAAGGTCCGGCTCTGTTAGGACCAATTCTATCCTGCATGATAGAGGCAACTTTTCTTTCTGCCCAGGTAGAGTAGGCGGCTATCGTAAGAGACAGCAGGAAAAGTGCTAGTACAAGTATAAGTTTAAATGTTAGTAAATCCATTTTTTATTTATTTAGATACTAGATGTCAGATGCCAGATATCAGATTTAAAATCTACGGTCTGACGTCTGTTGTCTGAGATCTGATGTCTTATTAATTATTTTTCGTCTTTTTCACTGATTTCTTTCGCCATAGGATTGTCTAATACTCTTAGCTCATCCTTAGGTTTTTCGTAGTGGTTCAATGAAATTACCGAGTGTCTGTCGATATGTCTGGGACCTTCAATATTCCAGTCGGAAAGTTCTTTTCTTTCGAAACGACAGGTATCGCAGATAAATTCTTCTACTTCACCCCACTGGTCTTTTCTGGCGGTAACTCTTACAATTTCGTCACCTTTCATCCAAACTACGGCTTTTCCTGAACATTTACCGCATTTACAAGAAGCATTCATCGGTTTTGTGAACCAAACTCTGCTTGCAAAACGGGAAGTTCTGTCTGTTAATGCTCCTACAGGACAAACATCAATGATGTTTCCGATGAAGTCATTATCCAAAGCTTTATTTAAATAGGTAGAAATTTCAGCGTGATCTCCTCTGAAAAGAATTCCGTGATCTCTTGAATCGGTAAGCTGATTAGCGGTCAGTACGCATCTTGCACAAAGAATACAACGGTTCATATTCAACTTGATATTCGGACCAAGATCGTCTGCTTCGTAAGTATTTCTTTCAAATTCAGTTCTGGTTTCAAGGTTTCCGTGCTCGTAGCCAAGATCCTGAAGGTGACATTCACCGGCCTGGTCGCACACAGGGCAGTCCAGAGGGTGATTCACCAATAAGAATTCGGTAACGGCTTTTCTACCTTCCTGAGCTTTTTCAGAAGAAAGATTTTTCACTTCCATACCGTCCATTACGTTAGTTCTGCAACTAGCAACTAATTTAGGCATAGGACGCGGATCTGCTTCAGATCCTTTCGAAACTTCGACTAAGCAAGTTCTACATCTCCCTCCACTGGTTTCCAATTTGCTGTAATAGCACATTGCAGGAGGTACAGATTTTCCACCAATTTGTCTGGCAGCTTCCAAAATAGAAGTCCCAGGCAAAACTTCAGCAGTCTGTCCGTCTATAGTTATTTTGAATTTTTTAACCTCTTCGCTCATATTCTATGCTTTCGCTTATGCTTTTAAGGCGTTAAGCTATATTTTAATTATACTTCTTCGTGTTAAATGTATACCCGACTCCTGCAAGGACCTGCCCGAAAACAAAATCCTGACGTGCTTTATCCGGCTTGTTATTCAATGTAGTTTTAATATCCCACATATTGATATATCCGGCTTTAGCCTCTGCTCTGATCATCCAGTTTTTCCAGAAAACCATGTTAAGGCTGGTTCTAAGGTCGGTTCCCATACCTGCAACGTGAAAACGGTCGCTTCTTTCGTTTCCGAAAAGCTTGATATTACTTTTTGGAAACATCACCCCGATTCCTGCTCCATAAGACCATACTAAATCTATATTTTTCTTATGAATAAGATTTTTGTATTTCTCAAGACCTAAGTTTTCATAATTCAATCCGTCTGTATGCTCGAAAGTTAGGAACTCGGTATCTGCTAAATTCACCTGTCCATTCTGTACCATTCCTGCATATTTTGGATCTGAAATGGTTCCTGAAAAATCAACCGTCTGGTCTTGTTTCATCACATACTTCATATGATCGATCCCTAAAACTATAGCCAGGTTATCTTTTATAAAATACCCCAGTCTGAAGTTATACTGTGTTACGGTAAACCAGCTTGGATCGATATAAACGATTCCGAACTTGGTAGGTTTATCTCTTGCCTGTACATTATTCAACTGAAAATCATAACCGTTTCCTGTGAAATGGATATCAGAATTGCTGAAAGCTCCTCTGTTCCAACCGTAAAAAACAAACACCTGACCTTTTTTGCTTAATGGTAAAGGTTTTTCCTTTTTTTCAGCTTTATAAGATGTGGTTTCTACTTTAACCTCCTTCAATTTAAGAGGTATATAACCAGCAGACTCTTTATAAGATAAAGTATCATTTTTATTTTTAGCTACCTGTGCAAATACAAAATTCGACATCATTAAGCCAACTACCAATAACTTTTTCATTCTAAGCATTTTTTTCAACAGCAGGAATTGGATCTGCATAATGTGCCAATCCATAATTTTGTGTCTGAGATAATTCAGGGTTTTTCACATGCCATTCGAACTCGTCTCTAAAGTGACGGATCGCTGCTGCAACCGGCCAGGCCGCTGCATCACCTAATGGACAGATGGTATTTCCTTCAATTTTTCTCTGTATATCCCAAAGAAGGTCGATGTCTTCCATTTTTCCTTCTCCTTTTTCTATCTTTTTTAAGATCTTATGCATCCATCCCGTTCCTTCACGGCAAGGGGTACATTGTCCACAGCTTTCATGATGATAAAATCTCGCTAAAGTCATGGTATGTTCTACGATACACTGGTCTTCATCCAAAACAATGAAACCACCTGAACCCATCATGGTTCCGGTAGCAAAACCACCGTCTGCCAATGATTCATAGTTCATGTATCTCGGTTCTCCGTTTACAGTTCTCAGTAATAAATTAGCAGGAACAATCGGAACTGAGCTTCCTCCAGGGATACAAGCTTTTAATTTTTTTCCGTCTTTAATCCCGCCGCAGTATTCATCAGAGTAGATGAATTCTTCAACCGTAATGGTCATGTCGATTTCGTAAACTCCAGGTTTGTTGATATTTCCACAAGCCGAAATCAATTTCGTTCCTGTAGATCTTCCAACCCCGATTTTAGCGTATTCAGCTCCTGTTATATCAATGATAGGAACAATGGCTGCGATAGATTCAACGTTATTTACTACCGTTGGTCTTTCCCAAAGTCCTTTTACAGCCGGGAATGGCGGTTTTAGTCTTGGATTTCCTCTTTTTCCTTCAAGAGATTCAAGCAATGCCGTTTCTTCACCACAGATATAAGCTCCACCACCTCTTTGAACATAAATTTCACAATCGAAACCAGTTCCTAAGATGTTTTTACCTAAAAATCCTGCCGCCTTAGCTTCTTCAATGGCTTCTTCCAAAATATCCGGAATCCATGAATATTCTCCACGGATGTAGATATAAGAAACATTTGAACCTAAAACAAAAGATGAGATCAACATTCCCTCAATCAATAAATGAGGAAGGAATTCCATTAGATATCTGTCCTTGAAAGTTCCGGGCTCAGATTCATCGGCATTCACGACCAGGTGTCTTGGTACGCCTTCCGGTTTTGCCAGAAAGCTCCATTTCATTCCTGTCGGGAATCCAGCTCCACCACGTCCACGAAGTCCTGAAGTTTTAACTTCTTCAAGAATTTCGTCAGGTGTCATTTTCAAGGCTTTTTCAGCAGCCGTGTAACCTCCCTGTTTACGGTAAGTTTCAAAGTAGCGAATGCCTTCTATATGTGCGTCTTTAAGTAAAAGTTTTTTACTCATTGTTTTGTTATGCTTTTAGCTGTAGGCTTATGGCTTCTAGCTTTTTATAATTATTTTAAAAATTAACTGATTTTAAAATCCACAATTCAGGATTCAAAATCTTTATTAGTCCAAAGCAACCTGTCCCTGTCTGCAAAGATCAAGGATTTCGTCTACTTTTTCTATCGTTAAATTTTCGTGAAAGAATTTACCCAGCTGAAGCATTGGTGCGTATCCGCAGGCTCCAAGACATTCAGCAGGCTTTAGAGTAAACATGCCGTCTTCGGTAGTTTCTCCGTCCTTAATGTTCAGTTTGGTTCTGATATGGTCAAGGATTTTTTCGCTTCCGCAAACCATACAAGGTCCGGTTCTGCATACTTCCAAAACATATTTACCAACCGGCTTCATATTGAACATGGTATAAAAAGTAGCTACTTCATATACTTCAATTGGCTTAATACTTAATAATTCAGCAACATAATCCATTACAGGAACGTCTAACCATCCTCCGAATTCTTTCTGTGCTAAGTGAAGTACAGGAAGAAGAGCAGACTTTTGTCTTCCCTCAGGATATCTTGCGATAATTTTGTGTACCTGTTCTAAACTTTCCGGTTTAAAAGCTATTGTTTCGCTCACTTTTTTAAATTTTAAATTTTGAATTTTAGATTTTGAATTCTAAAAAATTTCAATTTATATATTAGTTTGGATTAATCTAAAATTCATAATCCAAAATCTATAATTTTTTTATGCGTCTAATTCTCCCGCAATAATATTCATACTACACATCGTCACGATCGCGTCTGAAATTACAGAACCTGTGATCATTTCAGGATATGCCTGATAGTAGATGAAACATGGTCTTCTGAAGTGAAGTCTGTAAGGGGTTCTTCCTCCGTCGCTCACCAAATAGAATCCTAATTCTCCGTTTCCACCTTCTACGGCATGGTAAACTTCTCCTTTAGGTACTTCAGTTTCTCCCATAACGATTTTGAAATGGTAGATCAAAGCTTCCATTTTCTTGTAAACATCGGCCTTTTCAGGAAGATAGAAATCCGGAACATCCGCGTGGAATGGTCCTTCAGGGAGATTTTCGTATGCTTGTGTGATGATTTTCAATGATTCCCAGATTTCCTGCTGACGAACCATGAAACGGTCGTACGTATCACCTGCAGTTCCTACAGGAATGATAAAGTCGAAATCCTCGTAAGAAGAATAAGGCTGTGCAACTCTTACATCATAATCCACTCCTGCTGCACGTAAGTTCGGACCTGTAAAACCATAGCTTAATGCTCTTTCGGCAGAGATTGCTCCTGCACCAATGGTTCTGTCCATAAAGATTCTGTTTCTTTCCAGTAAAGTTCCGAATTCTTTGAATCTCGCCGGGAAAGTTTTTAAGAAATCCTGTAATAACTCATGGAATTTCGGGGTGAAATCTCTTTCAAATCCTCCGATTCTTCCCATATTCGTCGTCATTCTCGCTCCGCAGATCTGCTCGTACATGTCATAAATACGCTCTCTTTCGATGAACATATAAGTAAGACCTGTAATCGCTCCTGCATCCATTCCGGTTACCCCGTTACAGATCAGGTGATCACCGATTCTGGCTAGTTCCATTAAAATAACACGCATATAATCTACACGCTTTGGAACTTCTATGCCGATCAGCTTTTCTACTGTCATGTGCCAACCAAGATTATTGATAGGCGCTGAACAGTAATTCATACGGTCGGTAAGGGTAGTGATCTGAGCATAATTTCTTCTTTCGGAAATTTTCTCAAACGCTCTGTGGATGTATCCTACCGTTTGCTCTGCGTGAAGGATTCTTTCTCCGTCCATCGTTAAGATATTCTGGAAGATCCCGTGGGTAGCAGGGTGGGTAGGTCCTAAATTGAGGGTATACAGCTGCCCGTCAATCTGCTCCTTACTTTCGTACTGGTTAAGTATATTAGATAATGAGTTATCTTTCATAATGATTGCTTTAGCTATTTGCTTCAGGCTATTGGCTAGCTGCCATTGGCCATTCGCTTTTTATCTTCCGAACATATTATCGTCCTTATCTGTTCTTGTTCCATCTTCCAGACGGTATTCCTTCAACATAGGATGGTATCCCAGATCTTCCATATTCAGGATTGCTCTCAGATCAGGATGTCCTTTAAATTTAATTCCGTAAAAATCAAAAGTTTCTCTTTCCATCCAGTTCGCTCCGGCAAATAATTCTACAAGAGAATCCACCTCAATATTTTCTCTGGACATAAAGATCTTCAGACGTAATCTGAAATTAGCCATCATATTATGCAGGTGATAGATGACACCGATCTCCTTTTCAGGAAACTCAGGGTAATGAATACCGCAGATATCAGTAAGGAAATTAAATTCCAGTGATGAGTCTCTTAAATAATGAATGATTTTTTTGATGTCCTCCTTCTTCACTTCAATCGTCAGCATTCCATAAGGTTCTGAACTTGAAATCACAGAATCCGGAAATTCTCTTGTAATGGCTTCTAGTACAAATTCGTTTGTCATTTCCCTTAGTTGCTTATGTTGTAAGAATCTAGTAATTTCTGGTATTCAGGCATATCTCTTCTTCTGATGCTTTCGCTTTCGCAAAGAGCCTGAACCTGCATTACACCTTCAATGATCTGCTCCGGTCTTGGAGGACATCCCGGAACGTAAACGTCTACCGGAATAATTTTATCGATTCCCTGTAATACAGAGTACGTGTCAAAAATACCACCGCTGGATGCACAAGCACCAACAGCCACCACCCATTTCGGCTCAGCCATCTGAGTGTAAACTTCTTTTAGGACAGGTCCTAATTTTTTAGATATCGTTCCACAAACCATCAGCATATCTGCCTGTCTTGGAGAGAAAGAGTTTCTTTCCATACCAAATCTTGAAGCATCATATGTAGGGTTCAGGGTAGCCATAAATTCGATACCACAACAAGAGGTTGCAAATGGTAAAGGCCAAAGAGAAAACTTCCTGGCCATCCCGATCACACTGCTCAGTTTTGTTGCGAAAAACCCTTCTCCTTCAAATCCTTCGGGAGCAGGTGCATCTGTTTTTATTACTGGTTTTTTATCTGACATTTCTTTAATTTTAGATTTTGAATTATAAATTTTGGATTTTAGATTCAAAATCCATCATTCAAAATTCATAATTTAGCTTTTATTTATCCCAATCTAATGCACCGCGTTTCCAAACATAGAAAAACGCCATGAAGAAGATCGCGACGAAGGTAAGTACGGCCAGGAATCCTTCTACGCCGAATTCTCTGAAGTTAACCGCATACGGGTAAAAAAATACGATTTCAATATCGAATAGTACGAACAATACCGCAGTCAGGAAGTATTTAATGGAAAACGGTGTTCTCGCATTTCCTTCTACAGGAACTCCACATTCCCAGCTTTGGTTTTTCACAGAATTTCCTTTCTTCTGTTTCGGTCCCAGAAAATGGGCTCCAAGCAAAGAAACGGCTACAAATGCCACTGCTACACCTGCTTGAAGAAGGATTGGAATATAACTTTCAGGTAAATTCATTTTTGCATTATTATCTCAATTTGCAAATTTAGCGAATAAACAAGAAAGCATGAAATTAATAAGCCTAAAAGTGGGTTTAAAATAGGGAAAACCGGTAATTTAGAATCAATAAAAATAGCGCTTATTTCTTCATTTTTTTGAGAAGAGAATAGGCCATGAAAGATATATATCCGAAGAGAATACTGGCTAGGATTATGTTAACTATGGTGTTCAATCTATCATCCTCGATCCGGAAAAAGAAGTTGTAGGCGATAAATGCTGAGATTAGAACGGCAAAAACAATCAGGTGTGGTTTCATGGGGTGGGGGATGCGTGTTATGGGTTGCGAGGCACGGGATTCGTGTTACGAGGAGAAAAATACGAGTTATTAGTTTCAGATTTGAAATAAGTCACTAATAACTCATCAACGATTACTCATTGCTTATTACTCATTACTTATCATTAACGAGTAGGTTCTTCTTCTCTTATGGTTCACCGGATTGTAGTCCTGCCACAGAACCTGAACGCTTTTATTTTCTTCCAGTTCCGGATTGGTTTCGGCAAAATCGATTCCCATACTGGTAAATCGTACGAAAATTTCTTTGAATATGATGGCTGTAACGCCACGTCTTTGGTATTCAGGATGAATTCCGATCAGATAAAAATTCGCACGGTCGTTTTTCTTTCCAGCTTGTAAAAAGTGCCACCATCCAAAAGGAAATAGTTTTCCTTTAGATTTCTGTAAAGCCTTTGAATAAGAAGGCATGGTAATGGCAAATGAAACCAGTTCGTTATTCTCATCTACGACACAGATAACGTAGTTCTTGTCTATAAACGGGAAATACTTTTCTCTGTAGGTCTGGATCTGCTCATCTGAAATAGGGGTGTAGGTAGAAAGGTGTTTATAGGTTTCATCAAGAAGCTTAAACATAGGTTCTACAAAAGGCAGAATCTCCTGTTTCGACTTGAAATTTAGAACCTTAAGTTTGTATTTCTGTGCGATAAGACCACTGAATTTTTCTACTTTTTCAGGGAGAATTTTGGGAAAGTTCATTTCATATTCTACCCATTCTTTTTCTTTGGTCAATCCGAGATCTTCCAGATGTTTAGGATAGTATTCATGATTATAGATACCGATCATGGTGGCCAGCTTTTCGAACCCCATCGTCAGCATTCCTGCCTTATCGAGATTGGTGAAGCCCATTGGTCCTTCTATCTTATCTATATGATGTTCTTTAGCGTAATCTATCGCTTTTTGAATCAGAGCTTTAGAAACTTCTTTATCATCAATAAAATCGATCCATCCGAAACGGACTTTTTTAATGCCCAGTTCCTTTTCCTCTTTATGATTGATGATCACAGCGATTCTTCCAACCACTTTATTGTCTTTTAAAGCCAGAAACTGTTTGGATTTTGAATAATTTAAAGCCGGATTTTCTTTGGCGTCCCAGATTTTAAATTCGTCTTTGATAAAAGAAGGAACATAATAGGGATTGTTTTTATAAAGATCCATTGGAAACCTTACGAATTGTTTTAATTCGCTTTGATTTTTTACTTCAATAACTGAAACTTCTGACATAATTAGAGGGTAATTAGAGGACAAATATAAATAATAAAATGTAATACTTTGGCACAGTTTTTACATCATTATGGTTAAAATTTAAACACAAAAATCTATATAAAATGACGGGTTATTATATCATTATCGGTATTTCAATGCTGGTGAGCTGGTGGGTTTCATCAAGGTTGAAGTCGAAATTTGAATATTATTCCAATGTACATCTCAGAAATGGTCTATCGGGAAAAGAAGTGGCAGAAAAAATGCTTAGAGATAATGGGATCAATGATGTACAGGTAATTTCAGTTCCCGGTCAGCTGACGGACCACTATAATCCGGCAGATAAAACAGTCAATCTTTCTGAAGGAGTCTATATGCAGAGAAATGCGGCTGCGGCTGCGGTAGCAGCTCATGAATGCGGTCATGCCGTGCAACATGCGGTAGGATATTCAATGCTGAATCTACGCTCAAAGCTGGTTCCTGTTGTCAATATAACGTCTAATCTGATGCAGTTTGTATTGCTTGCAGGTATCGGGATCATGGCGGCTACAAGGTCAATTGAAGATCCGAATGGAAATACAGCCGTTCTGGCGATTGGTGTAGCCATGTTTGCCATGACGACACTTTTTGCTTTTGTAACGCTTCCGGTTGAATACGATGCGAGTAACAGAGCGATGAAATGGCTTAAAGATACAGGCACTGTGACTCAGGAAGAATTTGTAGGCGTACAGGACAGTTTGAAATGGGCGGCAAGAACCTATGTGGTAGCGGCCATCGGATCGCTGGCGCAGCTTCTTTACTGGGGATCTTTACTGCTTGGGGGAAGAAGAAATTAATCTTTAAATTCAAATGAAACATACTGCATCTCGGATAATTTATCTGAGATGCTTTCTTTTTGGGCTAATTTTAAAGACGCGGTTAAAATGCAGTTTTCATTGGCATCGAAATTCAAAACCTTCGCATCAAATTTAGAAAGCAGCGTAAATATGGTATTCTGCTGATTGAAGTTGAACTGGATTTCAACTTCCGCTTCAAGTTCTCTGATGATGATATTCGCTTCCTCCAGGGTGATCTTTGCACATTCTTTATAGGCTTTTACCAACCCGGAAACGCCGAGTTTTGTTCCGCCGTAGTAACGCACGGAAATAACCAGAACATTCGTGATTTCATGTGCTAAAAGCTGATTGTAAATAGGAAGTCCTGCACTTCCTGAAGGTTCTCCGTCATCGTTGGCCCGATAGTTTTCCCCTTCAAGTCCCATTCTGAAAGCATAACAATGATGGGTAGCTTTTGGATGTTCAGCTCTGACTTTCTCCAGTGCGTTTTTCAGTTCCTTTTCATTATTGACAGGAAATGCAAATCCAATGAACTTGCTTCCTTTTTCCTTTATTAAAGTATTTTCTATGGGGTTTTCTATCGTTTTGTACTCAAACATTTTTTCGGTTACATTAATTGTTATTCTGCTTCACTAAATTGTTCTTCCAGGTCTCATATTCCAGGGAGGGAAGTCCTATATTGCGGCGTCTTATATTGAAGGTATCTTTTGGATAATAAGTTGTGATTCCTCTGGAATGAACATTATCTCTGGTTGTTTGCTCAAAATAGTTCTGCTGGTAAACAAGATTATATTTTCCAAGCATGAACTGCTTCATTTCAAAGGGAGCTGCTTTTCCTTTTTTTATGTTTTCAAGTAATAAGATACGGAATTCTTTGTACTCTTCTGCTCTGGCAAAATGGAAGTAGATCATACCCAGTGTAATTTGGTCACGGTATATTTTTCCAACGGTGGGAATATCCGGATAGCCTTTGGTTCTGATGAGATGAATTAATTTTCTGATATTGTCCTCATCTACCTGTGGTTCCTCTTGTCTTCCTCTGCTGTGCTGGTCTATGGTGGATATTTCTTTCAGGGTCTTCCTGTATTCCCAGTCAATATTTTCAGTGTGTTGCTGTTCCAGAGAGGCGAGTTCTGTTTCAGAAAACTGATTTTTTAAAATAGGAATTAAAGCGTCCTCTTTCTTAAGTTCTTTTACTGTAACACCCCAATTTTTGATGAGACTTTCGACATAGGGCTTGGCGGCAATATTTTTTTTCAGTTTTTCGGAAAGCAATACATAATTCAGTATTTCAGAATAAGCTTCCTGGTTAATGGGAGGATAAATTTTGAACAGACTGTCCAGTTTTTGAAAAGCTTCTTCATCTTTTTGGATCACCATTAAACTGTCAACTTTATAAATTTCCAAATAATAGGGGATATAGTTGATCTCCTGAATAGCCGGTTTTTCCTGATTGGCGCCAGCCATGTTTTTCTTTGAACTGCAGGAGACCAAGAATATAAAGGCTGTTATTGAGATTAGAAAAGCTTTCATGTTTTGTGTAGGTTATTAATCGTTATGGATTACTAACGTACTTATTGAATGCAAAAGTATAAAATGTGTGATAAGTTTCGCTATGATCAATAAAGAAGCCGTCAAATTATTTGACAGCTCCTTGTATTTTCTTGAATTTGATATTTAATTACTATATTCCATCGCCGCACAGATCCATAGGAATTAAGCACATATAACTTGTAGGACCGCAAAAATCCTGAGGGCATTTGTCTCTGCATCTTGTAGATTGTCCGTTAGGTAACGTACAGGTTACAAATGCTCCACCGCTAATACTTTTTAAGCCGATTCTTGAAATTTTCTTTAGATTTTTCATGTAATGATGATTTGGATTCATATTAATTAATTCACCATTAAGTTACTTAATTAATTTCAACTGGAAATATGATTTTGTGAGAAGTTTATTATGTTAAATTAGACTTGTGCAAATACTAAAGATAAAATGTATTAAAATCATTTTAAATTGACAGGATGCTAATCTAAATGATAGGCAGATAAAATGAAATGGTATTGTCTCTGAAAGCTTTGATGTCATGAGGTTTTAAATCCAGTTTGGGAGCCTGAGTTCCATTTTCTAGTTTTAATCCTTCATTTTTAATGACAATCGCTTCATCCCACAGACCCGCGTTAATGAATTGAAGCAGGGTATAGCTTCCGCCTTCTATAATGACGGATTGTATCTGTTCCTTATAAAGTGCAGCCATCAGATCCGGCAGGAAATTCTCTTTTCCGACTTTGATGAACTTGATATTGTTTTCTGTTCCTTCTTTTACAGAATTGATGATCAGTGTTTGGGCTTCGTCATTATACATTTTAAAGTCTTCCGGAACTTTTAAATCGAAATCAATAAGAATTCTTACAGGATTTACGCCTTCAGCATTTCTTACCGTTAAACTTGGATTGTCATTTAAAGCCGTCTGTGTTCCAACTAAAATAGCGTGTTCATCAGCTCTTAACTGATGTACAAACTGATTCACCAAAGAATTTGAAATGGCAGTAGGTTTAAAGTCTTTATCTAAAAATCCGTCTCCGGATTCAGCCCATTTCAGAATGATGTACGGTCTTTTCTTTTCGTGATAGGTGAAGAATCTTTTGTTTAATTGGATACATTCTTTCTCCAGTATTCCGGAAACGGCTTCTATGCCTGCATCCTGGATGATTTTCTTTCCTTTTCCGTTTACTTTATCATGAGAATCCATCGCTCCGATAACCACCTTTTTGAATCCAAGTTCTTTAATTTTTAAAGCACAAGGAGGTGTTTTTCCGTAATGCGCACACGGTTCCAGGGAAACGTAGATCGTAGATTCCGGGATCAGACTTTTATCTTCTACAGAATTGATGGCATTGATCTCCGCATGATTTTCGCCGGCTTTGTGGTGATAACCTTCCCCGATGATCTTTCCGTCATGGACGATCACACTGCCAACTAAAGGGTTGGGGTAGGTTTTGCCCAGTGCTTTTTGGGCGAGCTCAATGCATCTTTTGATATATAATTCGTCGTTGTTCATAGGGTGAAAAGAAAAAGCGAAGACAAATTTCTTTGCTTCGCCTTTATGATATTGTTTAATAGATTAATCTCCAGCAATGATGCTGTGAAGATTTTGTCTTAAAGTTTCAAGATGTGATTTCTTCTCGTCGATGGTATTGAAAGTATCTCTTAGAAGTGGGTTTTCTTTTGACGGGTTTTTGAAGAATGCAAGGTTGTTTTCCAGTTTTACAATTTCGCCTTCAAGGTCAGAGATCTGGCTCTTGATCTTTCTTGCTTTATCAGTAAGCTGGTTTTCTGTTAATCCTTCTTCTTTCAGTTCAAGCTCATTGATCTTATTCAACTTCAGCTTTTCTCTCAACGTTCTGTTGAATTCGGTATTGATCGCGATTTTATCTCTCGGTACTTTCCCGATATTGTTCCAGGCCGTTTTTATGGCTTCAATTTTTTCTATGCTGCCTTCGTCATTGGAAACCGTTTTCAGGTCTTCAAGAATTTCTTTTTTCTGCTTGTAATTCTCTTTCCAGTTATCGTTGGACGCATTGTTTTTCTCTCTGTAATTGTTGAAGAACGTATTACAGGCATCACGGAATTCATCCCAGATCTTATTGGTCATGCTCTTTGGAACATGCCCGATTTTTTTCCAGTCTTCCTGAAGCTTTTTGAATAGCGGAACAGCAATATCCCATTCTTCATTGTTCATATTGTCCTGAGCAGTCTGGATCAGTTTTAATTTGTCTTCCAGATTGGCCTGCTGAGAACCTTTCAGAGATTTATAGTAATTGTTCTTTGTTGTGTTGAATCCTCTGAGTGTTGTTTTAAAATCATTCCAGTTTTGGTTGGACAGTTTTCTTGGAACGCTTCCTGTTTTTAGGAACTCAGTACGAAGGTCTTCCACTCTTTTGATGGAGTTCTGCCAGTAACCGTGGTTAGGTGTTTCAGAAGGTTCAGATAATTTTTTGATTTCTGTGATGATCTGGTTTTTCTTTTCCAGATTGTCATTCTGTTCTCCTTCAATGGCTGCAGAAAGTTCAGATTTTCTTTCGTGAATTTTGTTGGAAATTTCTTTGAATTCTTCCCACGTTTTTTCACGGAATTCTTCAGCTACCGGTTCAGCTTCTTCCTTCCAGAGTTTGTGAAGGTACTGAAGCTCGTTCAATGCCTTCTGAATCACAGGCTCGCTTTCCAGTTCTTTGGCGCGGGCAATGATGTGTTGTCTTTTCTCAAGGTTGTGGCTGAATTCCTGCTCTAAGAATTCTTTATTCAGATCCAGCATCTGATAAAATTGGTTCAGGTGGTGGAAATAATTATTGTTAAGGATCTTAAATTCAGATTTTGCTACCTGTCCCGCTTTTGACCATTCTTCTTTAATTTCACGGATGGATTTGAAAAGGTTGGTTCCCGGCTCAGAATTGGTGTAAAGATTTTTAAGTCTCTCTATGATATTCTGACGGTGATCAAGGTTTTTCTTCTGCTCTTCATCCTGAGATCTCTGGTAAGTGTCGTGTTTTTCTCTGAAAATATTGATCAGAGCAGACAATTTAGACTGGGAAGGGTGCTCGTAGCTGAAATTTTCAGGAGCATTTCCGCCTTCAGCATACTCATGCTTTTTGTCTTCCACTTCATCGTGGATGTAATGACTTGCTTTTTCTTTTAACTGATTGAATCTTTTGAAATTTTCACCAGCATTGGCCGTATTGATGATTTTTTCCATTTCTTTCAAAGCATCAGCCAGAGAAATATCATCAGTGTGATCCTCTTCAATATGTTCTGCTTCATCATCATGAGCACTTTCACCATGAGGTACGGGCGTTTCTGACGTTTCCTCCTGAGATACTTCGTTAGGAATTTTATTTTCTTCGTTTTCAGAAAGATTGTTTTCTGTAGTCATAGCAAATCTTTTATGTGAGTGGCGTTAATATCCTTTTGATATATAGCTGTAAAGCCAATTAAGGTACTAATTTAGGTTATTTTTTTTGAAAATTCCAAATTTCCCAAGCTTTTTCTGCTTGCTGTTCCAGCATGTAATACCCGTTCACAGTTTTGGCTCCTTTTTCGGATGCTTTAATGATGAATTGAGTATAGTTCGGGTTATAAATCAGATCGATGATCAGGTGTTCCGAAGTGATTCCTTCAAAAGGAAATTCCAGACAGTCTTCCACATTCGGGAATGTGCCTACCGGAGTACACTGGATGATGATTTTATGATCACGAACCGTTTCGCTGTCAAGGTTTTCAAAATTGATTTCAGAATTTCTTGAAACGGTGATCGATGGGATTCCATGTTTATCCATCACATATTTTACGGCTTTTGCAGCGCCTCCATTTCCAAGGATCAATGCTTTGTCCTGATAGGTTTTCTTATGGAGCAGAAGTGTTTTTTCAAAACCGAAAGCATCTGTATTGTAACCGGTTTTTTTACCGTCTCTGATCAAAACACAGTTCACGGCACCAATTTTTTCAGCCTCATCGCTGAGCCCGTCAAGATAATCAACAATCTTTTCCTTGTATGGGATGGTGACATTGAATCCTAAAAGTTCCGGATCGTTAAGAAGATTCTCTACTTCATCAATTTCATTCAGGTCAAAAATATCGTAGGTAAAGTCTTTAAGCATCAGCTTCTGAAACTTGTCTTCAAAGAATTTTTTGGAAAAGGAGTAGGAAATATTCTTTCCTATTAATCCTAATTTTTTATTGGAATCCATACATCAAAAATAAAAAAAAGACCGAATAAATCGGTCTTTGTAGTCAAATATTTTTTAAGGTTTATTCTACAATGAATTTTGTAGAGAAACGGTCTGTTTTAAGGATGTAATTTCCTTTGGTAAGTCCTTTAAGGTTGATCTTATTAGAGTTTTTGAAAGGGTTTTCAATCACTTCGATAAGTTTTCCGGAAAGGTCATAGATCTGAACTTTTGAAATTTTGCTTAAGTTTTCACCTTTTACAAATAATTCATTGTTTTTTACCGGGTTAGGGTAAATTGAGAATTCAGATTTGTCTTTTTTCACTTCAGAAGTTCCCAGTACGCTGTAGCATGTCCATGTAAGGTCATCCAAGGCGACTCTGTTTCCGCTGGCAGATACAGGATTAACAATTTTAATCACTACGTTTCCACTGACATTAATATTATTGATGTTCAATGTAGATACTGTTTTATCTGCTGTATAAGCGATTGTACCTACCTGCACATCATTTATTAATACATTAAGGGTCCCTGCCGTACTTCCGTACTTAAGTTGAGTTTTTATTTCTAAATTCTGAATACCTCCTGTAATGGTAGAGCTTGTAAGATTACCATTTCTGATGGTAATGGCTTTTCCGTTAATAGTTTCGTCAGTTCTTGCAAAAGTAGCCGTCCAAGAGATATTGTTATTAGTCCAGGTTCTTGTCTCATAGTTTGAAGCCGATCCTGGAATCGTTTCGAAGTTTTCTGTTCCGCAGCTTGTGTTTCCTGGCTGTCCTGCCAAAGTTGTTTCCGTTGCTATATTGCTCTGAGGAGAAGGATTTCCTGCTGCATCTTTAGCAATCACATAGAATGTATAGGTGGTAGAAGGTGTCAGTCCCTGAACCGTTGCTGTAGTTCCTGAAACGGTTGTTTTCAATACTCCGTTAGCATATACCTCATAAAGTGCTACACCAATATTGTCCGTACCAGCTGTCCAGCTTAGAGAGACGGTATTGGAAGTAGGATTGGAAGCAGTAAGGTTAGTCGCCGCTGTCGGAGCCTGTGTGTCCACAACCGGTGTTCCCCAGATTTGGTTAGCATAGGCCGGGTTATCAATAAAAGGATTTCTGTTTCCCTGGTACGTATAAGATGCATTGTTTCTTGCTACTTCTTCAGCGGATACAGGATCCATAGTATGCCAGGCCAGAAGCTGGTTAAGTTCCCATGTCTGAAGTCCCGGATATGTATTTCCACCCAGCATATTTCCGGTACTGAAACCTGGAAGTTCAACTTCATATCTCGTTACAAAGTAAAAAATCATTCTGGCTACATCACCTTTGAAAGCATCAATCGGCTCAAATACGGTTCCGCCATATCCTTGAGATACCGAGTTTCCAAGTTTGGATCCGTTATCGGAAGTAAAAGAAGGAGTTCCTACTTTTCCAAAAGGGAAATTAGATCTCATGCCGTTTACTTTACCGTCTGTTGGGCGGATAAAGTGGATATCTGCTACCATCGGGCTTTGCTGGTTGAAAAAACTTTGGGGTACAATGTGTTCTCTGTTGTAACAATCTCCTTCGCTATTGTATTGTCCGCATTGATTGGTTCCTACCGTATAGGAATATGGATCCTGTCCGTTAGGGTTTTCAGAATAGATATCTAAGATCTTTCCGTCGTTTTCGTAAAAGTAGTCACGGTCTGTTGTTGCATAACCGGTCCATAGGCCGTTGTAGCCCTTGTCCTGATGACCTTGCTTGATAATACCTCTAAGTGCGGTTTTAAGAGGAGCAAGAGTTAAACCGGCAGCGGCATCATAATAACCGACAGGTGCCTGTGCTGATACAACAATAATTGTAAAACTCAGCAAAAAAAAGGATAAAATTCGTTTCATTTAAAAAAAATTGGGCCGTAAAGGTACAAAAAATTGAAAATGAAGTATATTTTATTTCAAATCTAGTGTATTAACTTTTAGTAATATAGTCTTTGCTGATCTTAGAAAAGAACCATGAAATAATGATCCCGAAAAGGGAGGCAGTAGATGCTACGATAAGATAATTTTTTCCAACAATTTTTACAGGGAAAGGAAGTATTTCATTCGCTCTGAAGAATTCGGTATAAAGCTGGAAATAGCACAGTATAGTTCCTACAATTAATCCTGAAATCACACCTGAGATCACAATGAGAAGTCCGGTGTAGAAATAGGTCATTCTTAAATGTCTTATCGGGAAACCTAATGAAATCAGGGATCTTGACTGTTCTTTTTTGTCAAGCTGGAGAATAATGATCGCTCCGGCCAGATTAAAGGTGGTAATGAAGATCACCAGTGCAAAAATCAGGTAGATGAACATTTTTTCCGTATTGATCATCTTCCAGAAGGCTGCATTCTCTTCTTCTTTGGTTTTTATCTCAATGTTTTTCCCCAGTGAATTAATAAGACTCTGCTTTACCGCATCCGCATTTTCCGGATTCTTTAGTTTAATAACGATCTGGTACGCTGATTTCTTTGGTAAACTAAGTAGTTCCTCAGTCAATTCAATAGGGGCAATGATATAACTATCCAGCTGGTCCTTTCCCGGGAAAACGCCCGTCACAAGAAAATCTCTCTTATTATAGATGTCTTCTTCTTTGTTAATGATACCAGTTCCGGGCTTAGGCATGAATATCGTAGCATAATTACTGGTGGAGTCAATTGGAATGGACAGCCTGTTGTGCAGATTGGTTTCCATTAATACTTCATTCGAGTATTTGAAACTCGGATAGGTTCCGTAGAATACATCCTTATCGATAGGATTAACCTTGATATAAGCGGAATCTACTCCTCTTAAATAAGCGATATCACCTTTGCCTTTATAATTGACATAGACTTTTTCCTCAATGACACGGGAAAAACTGCTGATGGCTTTGTTGTTTTTTAAAACAGAAGTGACCTTATCCAGATCTTTCACCGTTTTTCCTGAAGCACTTTTCAGCGTCAGATCTGCATGAAGATTGGAGATCAGGTCTTTATTCAGGGTTTCAAGTCCCGAGAATACTGAAATGATCACGAACATTGCAGTCACAGCAACCATCATGGCACCTACCGAAAGCCACGTAATGAATGTCACGGCGGTACTGCCTTTTTTTGCCAAAAGGTATCTGGATGCTATGTAAAATGCAATATTCTTCAAGATCTTATAAAACAGGATTGTCGCCTTCGCCTCTTAATTCTCTTTCCAATTTTTCAACGTCATCAAGAGCCGTGTCTAAATAAAAATTAAGTTGCGGAATAATACGTACCTGTTTTGCCATTTTCTGGCCAATAAAATTTCTGTATTGAGCTTTGTTTTCCTCAATTTCCTTCATCACCGCGGAACGGAATTCCTGCGGGAAAATGCTTAAGTAAATTTTAGCAATACCCAGATCTGGCGATATTTTTACGTCTGAAACGGATACCAATATACTTTGCTTGCTTTCCGAAGCCTGTTTGCGGAAAAGCTCTGCGAAGTCTTCCTGGATGATCTGTGCTACTTTTCTTTGTCTGTTACTTTCCATAAGTTATGCAAATTTAGTACTTTTGTTTGAATTGATACCTTTGAAATTCAGCTCCGGTATCAAATTTACGATTTAATTATATTTATTAGTATTTTATGAAGCTAGAACATATCGGTATTGCCGTAAAATCTTTAGGAGTCTCTGATGAGCTTTTTACCAAATTATTAGGAAAAGAATCCTACAAAAAAGAAAGTGTGGAAAGGGAAGGGGTAGTCACTTCTTTTTACGGAACGGGAGAAAGCAAAATTGAGCTGCTGGAAGCCAGTAATCCTGAAAGTCCGATCTCAAAATTTATCGATAAAAAGGGCGAAGGCATCCATCATCTGGCCTTTGGTGTAGAAAATATTCTGGAAGAAGTTGAAAGATTAAAAAAAGAAGGATTCCAGTTTATCTCTGAAGAACCGAAAGAAGGTGCTGATAACAAATTAGTTGTCTTCCTGCACCCAAAATCCACGAATGGTGTATTGGTAGAACTTTGTCAAGAAAAGCAATAAAAAGTTTTGTAGTGAAAGAAATTTTGCTATTTTTGCAATCACAAAATTTAACCAAGTTTTGAGGTCCTATAGCTCAGTTGGTTAGAGCACCTGACTCATAATCAGGTGGTCCCTGGTTCGAGCCCAGGTGGGACCACAATAAAAAACCGTAATTCTTTATTTAATAAAGCTTTACGGTTTTTTTGTTTTTTTGGAATATATACAAGATGAGAATTATGCTTCTTTATGATAAGGTTAATCAACATAAGCACTCCATCATTTAGCTAAATAAGAAAATACTCTGAATAAAAGAAATACAAGGTAATTTTATTCTTTAAAACAAAAATTAAGCAGCAGCATAAAAAAACCTCCAATTGGAGGTTTTTAATTTATTGTTTAGTTACTGCTATTTTGTTTTAGTTCAATTCTTTAGCAATCATTATTTTCTCATTAATCATATTATTCCATAAAGTATCCGGGGAAACAGTGAAGTAATCATTAGATGAGGTTTTAGGTCTAAGTCTGAAATAAAAATCATAAGAACCGCCAACAATTCCCTTATCTGGAATATATAAAAAACGATCTATTCCGCGATGTTCATCATATCCATCATGCATCCACCATCCGTCAAAAGTCCAGAACTGATAGGCTTTATTTCCTTTGATTGTATATTCTTTTGATAAATAATTTCTAAAATTATAGAAAACATCCAATTGTCTATTTAAAATTCCATTCCTCATATCCATGATAAAATCTTTCCCTGGAAACTGTTGTGTAAAACTTCTTTCCATTTCCTTTATGGTCACTTTTTGTTCTCCAATATTAATTGCTCCATAGGAAGAGATTAATGGATATTTAATATTTCTTATAGTGAAAACTTCTGTTAAACACATTTTTGACATATAGTAGTTTCCATTTTCTTTTTTCACCAACTTATACTGTAGCGTTTTCTTGTCAGGGTTGTTATTTATTATCCATTCCTCCAAGATATTTTGGAGTTTATTCTTGGAAACAATGTTGTCTTTTATTTTATTGTAGTCAATAAGCTCCCAGTTTTGCCCCTTTTCATCCATTCTTGGGAGTATTTTTTCACCTAAATCTGGAAGTACAGAGATTAACAAGATTAGATTTTTAGAAACAAAAACATTGTAAATATTTATATCTTTTTTGATATTGTAAATTTCATTAGTATCCAATGTATATTCATTCACTTTAAATTTTGTTTTCAAACTGTCCAAAAGAAGAAATTCCTGGGAATAGATATAGCACGGGATGAATAGTAGGATTGATAGGATTGCTTTCATATTATTACATTTTCTATGGACATTTTGTTCCTTTATGTTTTCCAAGCGTCGTATCTCTTTCATTTTTATTTAGCTCTCTTTCTGCAGCAGTCGTTGTAGTTATTCCAGCCTTGGCCATAGCTTTAATTGTTTCTTGTGAAAGGCTGGGATTATAAGCAGACAAGATATTTTGAAGTGTTGTCAAAAACGCACCTACTTGGTGATGCTCATCTATAAAGGTATATCTATTAACCATAGTTCCATCAGCTGCATAATCGGAACCCACAATTACACTGGGATATTGTTCCTGAAATGCTTCATTTCCCAATCTGAATTTTTCATAGCCCAAAAAGGCATGAACTACTTCATGATACATTGTTACTAGTATATATTCTTGTGCTGCGTTTGTCAACACATTATCATTTAAATTTATTATAGCTTTATAGGTTCCAAATTCATCTACATGAGATATAAATGTTTCTCCATCTGTCTCACCTAAACCATTTTTAGCCCTAAATATAATATTATAATTTTTATTATTGTTGAATACACCTTTCATAGCTGCAGCAATATCATTTTTTAGATTTGGTAACGTTATAGTAGGTTGGCAGTATTTTTTTATTGATTTTTCACTTATAGATTAGTTAATTGTTTTCAGAGCAAATATATTCGTAAACACCGTAAGCTACTGAATCGGGTATAAATTTATATGTATCCTCAGTAGAACCGCCTTCAGATAAAATTTTACCATTACTATTGTATTGGACAAATGTTATGTTCTGATATTCCTTAGTGTCACACGAAACAATCCAATTATTTATAGAATATTTGCTTTTGTAAGTGTATTTTCCATTTTTCCCTTTGATTTTCATAGGCGGATCAATCTTCTTTACCCATACATCATAGAATTGATTATCTTTTTTTTCAAGATTTCTAATTTGATATTCTCTTCCTGAAACTGAGGTGGTTATTGACATCCATTCAGATTGTGCAAATACTTTCTGAGCGAATAAAAGAATTAAGAAAATAAGAAAATTTTTCATGCAATAATTTTCTCCAAAGATACCACTTGCCAAAATATTTTCATGTAGTGATAAATCAGATACGAATACAGATTATATTTTTCTTAATATAAAACCTCTGTCTTCCCTTACCTACAAGAGATATTATCCCCAGACTATTCTATCTTTGCACGCTAAATACGATCTATGTCAAAAGAAAACATAAAAAATATCTTACTCAGTCTCTTCACTATTGTATTGGGAGCATTTATCGGGTTCAATGTTTGGTGGACTGATAGCGGGGTAAGATTTTTAGGGCTCGTAGCCTTTTTTCTCATTCCCATCGGGTCGCTTTTTTTAAGTATTGCTCTAACAAAGATTATGATTCCGAGCCAAGCGGATATTAGTTTTTCAACCCTTTCAGACAAGGATAAATATCAAATTCTCAAAAACACCATAGGTCCGAAAAAAGTTAAAATGATAAACATCTGCTACCTATCCTTATTTTTTATTTTTTGTGGAGCTACCTTTTTGGGATTAGTCATTTCCGTAAATAATCACGAAAAATACCAACTGACGAATTACGCGGTTACTCAGAAAGTAAAAATCAAAGCGATAGAGTACAAAGGAAAGGGATCTTCTTATGCATTTTTCGATTTCTATCTGGATGGTGAAAAATATTCCACAAATTTATCCCGGAAAAATTATAGTGTAGGCGATAGTGCAGTCATTATTTTTTCTACTCATAACACGGATATTGTAGAGTGGGCAGTAGACTTTGATCCCAATGAATAAACCTAAATTTTCCTGAAAACAAAAAAATCCAGGAATCAATTTCCTGGATTTGTTTATATCTACATAGCTCGGACGAAATGCCGTGCCGGGAGTAAGATCATATTTGTTGTATACTATCTAGGTCTGTCTGGTTTTGTAGGATCGATGGTGTCATCCGGTGGAGTAGTAGTACCTATTGGACCGTGCCCTTTTGATCCATCGTTATTGGAGATGGTGGTATTTTTGTTTTGATGAGTTTCTTTTGCAAAAGAAACAGCACTCATTAATAGTAAAGAAGCCAGAGCTAATTTTAATGTTTTGTTTTTCATGTGTTTAAAAATTTAGTGATTGTAAAGTTACACAAAATAGTTATTTCTCAATACCGTGAATATGAAAATAAATGTTAAGATTGTACTTTAATTATATCAATCTGCTCTTTATAAAATAACCTGAGATTCGGGTAAGGAATTAAGATTGTGGTCCTGAAAGTTATGAGGTACAAGAAAAGCCTCTGATTGCTCAGAAGCTTTGTATACTGGTGTAATGAGTGAATTTTAAACAATAAATCAGATTATTTTCTGATTATTGGCAGTAAGCGGAATCTATATGTCGGCAGACTCCGTCAGCACAGCAGAATTTTATATTGCAATACTGTTCTTCATTGCAAAATCTGAGTCCTCCTTTGATCGTTTTTAAATGCTCTCTTGAAACTTTCTTTAAATTTTTCATAATATTTTAGTTTTTAATTAATCACTAATTTATGAATAATTTAAATATGATGTATATTTTATGAAAGTGTTCAGTTGCTACTAGTTTCCTGCGGTTTTAACATCCGTCGTCTTGATATCCGTTCCCAATCTCTGCAGATAGGCAATCATCGCGACAATTTCCCGTTTTTCCAGAGGAACAAACTGATTTCCCCTTACCATTTTTTCCTTTTCTATCTGCTCTTTGATATCCGTAGCTTCTGCATAAATTCTTTTCACAATTCCTGATGCCTGGCCGTCTGCCCAAGTGTTGGCGGAGTCAATTTGAGCTTTATTGTAAGGAATGTCAAATGATTTTTTCATCAGTTCCATTTTGCTGAGCATCTGAGAACGGTCTAATTTATTGGTGATCAGCCATGGAAAGCGCGGCATGATTGATCCCGGAGACGTAGATCTTGGATTATACATATGCTTAAGGTGCCACGAATCCGGGTTTCGTGCTCCTTCTCTGTGCAGATCCGGTCCCGTTCTTTTGGAGCCCCAAAGAAAAGGATGATCATACACAAACTCTCCTGCTTTCGAATACTGTCCGTTTTTACCTTCAAATCTCACGATCTCGTCCCGAAAAGGTCTGATCATCTGGGAATGGCAGGCATTACAGCCTTCGCGGATATACAGATCACGACCCTCGAGTTCTAATGGAGAATAAGGTTTAACCGCCGAAATCGTAGGAACATTTTTCTTAATGGTCATTGTGGGAATGATCTCCGCAGCACCTCCGATTGATAAAGTGAAAAATGCCCCTATCGAAAGGATAACCGGCTTTCTCTCAATCCATAAATGAATACCTTCTCCGGCTTTTCTCCCGTGTATTCTTGCTAATGCCGGAGCTTCTGCAGCAACTTCTCTCTGGAATGAACCCTGTCTTATGGTTTTAAAAATATTAACAACCATCAGCAATCCGCCTGTAAGATAGAATGTCCCTCCAAGGAACCTCATCTTGTAATAAGGAATGACAGCGGTTACCGTATCCAGCCAATTTTTATACATCAGAGTACCATCCGGATTAAACTGTTTCCACATCAATCCCTGGGTGAAACCTGAAATATACATGGGTACAACGTAGAACAGAACACCCAGCGTGCCCAGCCAGAAATGCCAGTTGGCCAGCTTCACAGACCACAAATTGGTTCTCCACATGATCGGGACAAGATAGTACACGATACCAAATGCCATAAAACCATTCCATCCGAGCGCGCCTAAATGTACGTGACCAATCACCCAGTCTGTGTAATGACCGATTTTATTTAAAGTTTTAGTCGCTAAAAGGGGCCCTTCGAAAGTAGCCATCCCATAACAGGTGACGGCAACAACAAAGAATTTCAGGACCGGATTGTCCCGTACTTTTTCCCAAGCGCCTCTTAAGGTTAACAATCCGTTGAGCATTCCTCCCCATGACGGAGCAATCAGCATAATGGAAAAACCTGTAGCTAAAGCCTGTGTCCATCCCGGAATAGCAGTGTAATGTAAGTGATGAGGTCCCGCCCACAGATACACGAAAATCAGTGACCAGAAGTGAATAATAGACAGTTTATAGGAGAATACAGGCCTGTTTGCCGCTTTCGGAAGGAAATAATACATCATTCCCAAGATAGGAGTCGTCAGGATAAGTGCGACGGCATTGTGCCCATACCACCACTGGATCAGGGCATCTTTAACCCCTGAATATAAGGAATAGGATTTCCAGAAATCAAGCGGAACTTCAAGATTATTCACAATATACAGTAAAGCCACCCCAATCCATGTGGCGATGTAAAACCATATCGCTACGTACAAATGTCTTACCCTTCTTTTCGCGATTGTTCCGAACATATTGATTCCGAAAATAATCCATGAAAAGGTGAGCAAAATATCGAGCGGCCATTCATGTTCTGCATATTCTTTTGAAGTATTGAAGCCCATAGCAAACGTGATCCAGCTGGCCACAATCATGATCTGCCACGACCAGAAATTAATCCACGAAAGGGTAGCGTTGTACATGGGAGCTTTTAACAACCTTGGAAGACTGTAATAGGTCGCACAGAAAAAAGAATTACAGACGAAAGCAAAGATCACCGTATTGGTATGCATCATCCTGATTCTCCCAAAACCCAATATCCCCTGCGAATTCACAAGTCCCTGAATATTCCCTTCTCTTAAACTCTGAATCGTCATATCATCCGTACCGAAGAGAAATTCCGGCAGTTCAGGATAGAAAAGCATCAGAGCGGTAGTAAGCCCCAATATAAATCCTGCAATACCAAACACCACAGTAGCGTACAGGAAAGCACGCACGATATTATTATCATAACTAAATTTTTGTATCTCCATTGTATAATATCAGTATTTGATGGACAGTTAATAAGTGTAAAGCAGATAAGTCAGGGGAAAAGGATAAAGAAACAGGGATCTGTCTCTATTCTGTATCAGTCATTTTTTTCATATCATAGCCTTCATAATCACAAACGGTTTCCCATGATAAATGAATAGCTTTTGCAACGCCTTTTCCATAGTGTGGATCGGCTTTATAGCAATTTCTGATATGACGTATCTGGATAAACTGCTGAGCACCTCCCACAGCATCTGCAGTGTTGTTAAATAAGAGTTCTTTCTGTTCATCAGACATCAGCCTGAAAAGATTTCCGGGTTGGGAAAAATAATCATCATCTTCACGGTGATCCCAGTGTCCGGCATATCCGGAAATAGGCAAAGGAGGTTCCTCATAAGCCGGCTGCTCCTGCCATTGACTAAAACTGTTAGGCTCATAAGCGATCTTGCTTCCGTAATTACCATCAGTTCGCATCGCTCCGTCACGATGGTAAGCCATATATGGGCATTTCGGAGCATTCACAGGAATCTGGTGATGATTGACGCTTAAACGATAACGCTGGGTATCGCCGTAGGAAAACAAACGGCCCTGCAGCATTTTATCAGGTGAAAAACCAATTCCGGGAATGATGGTAGCCGGATTGAAAGCTGCCTGTTCCACCTCAGCAAAATAATTGGAAGGATTTTGGTTAAGAGTGAATTCTCCAACGGGAATCATCGGATAATCTCCGTGCGGCCATACTTTCGTTAAATCAAACGGATTGATGTGATACGTGTCTGCATCCGCTTCTTCCATCACCTGAATATACATTTTCCATGAAGGGAAATTGCCGTCTTCTATATTTTGATATAAATCTCTCTGATGGCTTTCCCGGTCTTCAGCAATGATCTGTTTCGCTTCAGCATTGGTGAGATTCTCTATTCCCTGTTGGGTTTTGAAATGAAATTTAACCCAAAAACGTTTATTTTCATGATTGATAAAGCTGTAGGTATGACTTCCGAAACCATCCATATGGCGGTAAGATTTTGGCAATCCACGGTCGCTCATGGTAATGGTTACCTGATGAAGAGATTCAGGAAGAAGCGTCCAGAAGTCCCAGTTATTATCGGCACTTCTCATATTGGTACGGGGATCTCTTTTCACTGCGTGATTTAAATCCGGAAATTTTAAAGGATCGCGCAGGAAGAAAACAGGTGTATTGTTTCCTACCAGGTCCCAGTTTCCTTCTTCGGTGTAGAATTTTAAGGCAAAACCTCTGATGTCTCTTTCCGCATCAGCTGCACCTCTTTCCCCGGCTACGGTTGAGAACCGGATAAACAGCGGTGTTTCTTTACCTATTTCATCAAATAAATTAGCCTTTGTATATGGTGTGATATCGTGGGTAACTTTAAAAACTCCGTAAGCTCCCGAGCCCTTGGCATGCATTCTGCGCTCCGGAATCACTTCACGGTCAAAGTGAGCCATTTTTTCCAGAAACCATATATCCTGAAGTAAGGCAGGACCGCGTTTTCCGGCTGTTAAAATATTCTGATTATCTGAGACTGGAGCACCCGTTCTGTTTGTTAGATTGTTTTTTTCCATCTGAAAAGCTTTTTAATTTGATGTAAAGCTACCCACTTCCGCTTTTTTTACTCTCATCCAGAATGATTAAAAAAATGTGGTCCAATGGATCAGATAATAGCTTTTTGCTTGAATAGGATGGAAATAAATTTCCTTACAGCCTAAAAACAAAAACAGTAAAAACCCTAAGATTTCTACTGTTTAATTTATTTTTTTGCCTGATGAATTCTGAACTCTATTTTTAGGACTGATCAAGGTCAAATCATTATTTATTTTCCTCCGCCGCTGTTTTTTTCAACATCGGTTTTTGTGTTTCCTTTTACTTTTTGGTTTCCGAAGCGTTTCACGAATGAAAGTGAAAATCCGTACCAGTCCGATCGCATAGAAGATCTGTTAGTACCATCCTGACTAAAAGTGGTATTGTCGAAAATAGGTCTGCTGAAAATATTCATCAGCTGAAGGCTGACCTCCATCTGTGTTTTCGGGAAGATTTTGGTGGCAGAGATGTTGTGGAAAATATTCGTTTTATTGGCGTATGAATTTCCGTTATTCTGGTTAGAAAGCTCTGCCCAGACACTTAGATTAATGTTTTTGTTAAACAGGTTTGTGTAGGATAAATTGGCTGATGCCCCTAAATAACTAATATAATTTTTCCCTTTCAGATCATTAACCAAATTGAAGTCATGGTTATCAATATAATACCATCCTACACCCACATTTACGTTTAGCTTGTTTTTCAGAAAGGTTTGGTTGGTATTTGCAAAAAGATAATATTTCTGAACCTTTCCATTTAGGTTGTCAGGTAAGGTGACTGTTTTGCCCTCTTCCACTGCTAAAGTAGTCCAGTAATCTTTATCTGTATACATATACCTTGCGGAAATGAAGTACTTTTTAAGTATTCCCAGCTTCATATAAACTCTGTGACTTGGGTTCGGTTCCAGATCCATGTTTCCACGGGAGAATGTTCCGTCGTTGGTAGGAACAAGAAAAGGATTGAATTCCGAATACCACGGACGCCAGAGATTGCGGTTGTACGTCAGGGTCAGATCATATTTTTCTGAAAAAGAATATTTCAATAATAAATTGGGAAGCAAAGTGCTATAGGAATCTTTTCTGTTTTTCCCAGACACGTCTTCTCTCATTTTAAAATCAATATGTTCGTAGCGGACCCCGACTCTTGTTTCCAGTTTCTCGAAGAACGTCTTGCTGTAGTTAGCATATAGGGAATTGATATTATCTTCGTAATGAAAAACATCATTCGTACGGAGATTATCTGCATTGTTTCCTGAAAGGGTATTGGGGATCACATTATTATTGAAATCCATTTTTCCACCCACTTCAAAGCTTCCTCCTTTTCCTAGAGGCTGGGTATAATCTACTTTGATGTAATAGTTTCTGGTTTGTTCATGAGAATTGATTCCCAGCTGATTTACTTTTGAATTATCGCTGTATGTTTTTAAAAATTCATTGAGATTCTCCTGAGAATTGTAATTGGATCCTAAGTTGACATCCAGAATTCTATTTTTCTCCTTATCATAGTATTTATAAAAAACATTCGTCCCCAATGTGCGGTAGCGCCCCGTTACATCCTGATCCTGATGATAAGATTCAGGCTTATGATTATCCCTGGTTCTGAGGAAATCGGCATCAGAACTGGAAGCGTTTTTACTTTGATAATATTCCAGAATAACGCCTATATTATTTTTGTCATTCAACTCATATTCGGAAGTAGAAGACATCGATGGGCTTTTGCCCCTTCCCAGGGTTTCATTCGTAATATTCGTAACATCATTATCTTTATATAAACTATTCACACTGGTGTTTCTCTGAAAATAGGTATTGTCGCTATAACTTCCGATCAACGTCTGTGTGAAATTTTTCTTGTGATAATTGAGGTTAATATTCGTATACTGAGAGTTTTTGGCATTTTGTCTGTTATTAAAAGTCACACTGCCTTTCATTCCTTCATCGTCCCTTCTTTTAAGAACAATATTAATGACCGATCCTGCCGTTTCATAACGGGATGACGGACTCGTGATCACTTCAATTTTCATCAGGTTATCCGCAGGAATAGTTTTCAGATATTCCTTTAATTCCTTACCGGTAAACACAGATTTTCTGTCGTTAATGTAAACCGTGACAGATTCCCCTTCTGCTTTCACTGCATCATTATTGTCAATACTTACCAAAGGCGTCATTCTCAAAACGTCCCAGGTGGTGTTTCCTGCCAGGATAGAACTGTTGGATACATTAAAAACCGTTCTATCTGCTTTAGATTCCACAGTGGGTTTTCTTGCGGTTAATGTAACTCCCTCAATCTGATTTTCTTTCTGTTTAATGGTGTCGTTTTTAGCCTGTGAAAAGACTAAAGAAGACATCAATAAAGCTGCCGAACATATAATTATCTTCATTCAAAGTGATATTTCACCAATAAGACACTTATTAGTGGATGTTTGTTACATCAATCAGAGAAAATAAATAAAAAATTAATAAGGAAAGACAATCAGTTAATGTTTCTGTAGTATAAACCTATGCATAAAATCTATGTTTCATCCGGAAAAATAAAGTAAACGAGCTCCTTTATTCGTTGATCTGTTTAAGTAAAGAATCTAATTCTTATATTTAGTATTCTGATTTAATCCTTAATGGTGAAGGTTCAGAACAAAAACAACAACGGAATGAATTTAAAGAAACAAATGGGACAGTTTCCCAATGAACAAAGAAAAACCTATTTCAGTACACTGCCCAATTATACCAATGGAAAATTTCAAAATATCCTTCCTACACCGGCATTGCTGGAAGGGGAAAGCATGACCAAATTACTCCTGCAGACCCTATGTAAAATAGAAAATGTAACTCCAAAATCACCAATTCCGTTTGTAACCACAGATCTGACTAACCTGCAACCCGAAGACAATGTTCTCGTATGGTTCGGGCACAGCTCTTATTTTATTCAGGTTGATGGCAAAAAGTTTCTGGTAGATCCTGTATTCAGTGGGAATGCTTCTCCAATGCCCGGTTCTATCAAAGCATTTTCGGGATCAGATCATTACAAACCGGAAGATATGCCTGAGATTGATGTACTTCTTATTTCCCATGATCATTGGGATCATTTGGATTATTCAACCGTTCAGGCGCTGAAAGATAAAGTAGGTCTTGTTATTTGCGGTTTGGGAACCGGACAACATTTTGAATATTGGGGATGGGAAGCAGAAAAAATAATTGAAAAAAACTGGTGGGAAAGCATTGACCTGGTAGATGGTTTCAATATTACACTGACTCCCGCAAGACATTTTTCCGGAAGACTCCTGAACAGAAATATCTCACTTTGGACTTCCTTTGTGCTGCAGACTCCGACCAAAAAACTGTTTCTGGGTGGCGACAGCGGATACGGAAATCATTTTACAGAGATAGGAGAGAAGTACGGACCCTTTGACCTTGCCGTAATGGAATGCGGGCAATACAATGAAAAATGGCCGTACATCCACAGCTTACCCGAACAGATTATTCAGGAAGTACAGGAACTGAAAGCCAAAAACTTTATTCCTGTTCATAACTCAAAATTCAAACTGGCCCAACATCCATGGTTCGAGCCTTTAGAACTGGTCTCCCAATATGCGGAAGACAATAATGTACCTGTTACGCATCCTATGATCGGAGAAAAAGTAAACCTGAATCAGCTGGGAGAAGTGAAATGGAAGAAATGGTGGCAAGACTCGATGTAAGAAAAAGAATCCTGTTTCAATGATTTTATTGAGCGAGATACGCTCATAAACCTATTAAAAAGATTCCGGCGGCCCGAAGGGCCGCCGGAATTCCATCCATTCAACTAACTTAAAAAATATCTAAGGTTCCTTATGATCTACTTTGGTATGGATGATATCGTAGTAGACAGAAGGATTTCCTGCATCAGGAGTGATTCTGTAGGTAAATTCAGAACTGTTCAGCGTAAGAATATCAACGGTTCTTGTGAAGAGTACATTGCCGTTCGCGTCCAGAGCGGTGATTGTTCTCTTCTTGCCGTCCGGAGAAATAGACCATGTTCCCTGGGATCTCAGTACATTATTCAGTCCGTAAATGGTAAAAGTACCGTTCGCTTTAAAATAAGAATATCCAACAAAACCCGAGACATTAGGATCCGTTAAAGCTACCGGATTTCCGCTGCTGTTTTTAGCGCCTGTAGTTTCCCACGGGGTAAAAGCCAAAGTAAGCTGGCCATTAGCAGGTTCAGCGTGAGCCGTTTTGGTATGGACAATATCGTAATAAACGGAAGGATCACTTGGATTGGTGTGAATTCTGTACGTGAATTCATTGCTGTTCAGCACCAGAATATCCACAGAACGGGTAAAGATGGTCGTTCCGTCTGGGTTCAATGCCGTGATGATTCTGGTTTTTCCTAGCGGATCTACAGACCAAGTTCCTCTGGATCTTAAAACATCATTCAGACCGTAAATCACGAAATTTCCATCGGCCTTAAAGTAAGCAAAACCCACAAATCCGTTTACGCTCGCATCAGTAAGATTAACAGGCTGACCGTTCTTGTCTCTTGCAGCCGTGGTTTCCCAGGGAGTAGAAGAAAGCATCTGTGAGGGAGTGATCTGTTCCATAACCATGTCGTCGTTATCAGAACATGATACAAACGCAGCAGAGAAAAGTATTGCTGTCAAGAGGTAACATAATTTTTTCAAGGTATTCATAATCGATATTTTTATTCTCTGCAAACATATTCCTTATGAAAATCAAAACGTTGTATGAAATATCTCTTTTGTTGTAAAATGTATAACTCCACCTTTCAGATGTTGATAAATTAATAGATAAGAGAGGAACAGAAACAGATTCCTGTAATTATATCCGTTTAAAAAACTATTTTTGAGTATGCATAACAGAAACCGCGGGAAAAATACGGGCGATGATGTGATTTTCGGTTCACAAAAACAAATTGATAAGCTGAAAATGGCGGTTCAGGACATGATGTATTTATTGAGCAGAGATTACGCAGAGAAAGCTTCTTCAGAACTCGTGGGAAACCGTTATAAGCTGAAAACACGTCAGATTCAGGCATTGCGAGGAGCTTCAGCATCTGAACAGCAGATAAAACATAGAAAAAATAAACAGCTGGATGTCTCGGATCTGAAAAATAAAATCCTTTATCTGGATGGTTTTAATGTATTGATTTTAATGGAAAGTTTACTGTCCGGGGCTTATGTTTTTGAAGGTACAGATGGATGTTTAAGGGATCTTTCAGGGGTTCACGGAACGTATAAAAGAGTCAACCAAACCCAGAGAGCGGTTGAACTTGTTGCTGCATTTTTTCAAAAAGCTGAGGTACAGAAGCTGGTCTGGATTTTCGATAGACCGGTTTCCAACAGTGGACGAATTAAACAAATCGTCCTTGATTTTGCAGAAGAAAATAAACTGAACTGGGAAGCAGAACTGGAGTTCAATCCCGATAAGTTTTTAGCAGAAAATTCAGAAATTGCAGTGTCTTCAGACGCATGGATTCTGGATCACTGTCAAAAATGGTTCAATCTGATCGCACATCTGATCGCAGAAGAAAAACTGGATGTTAATCTTGTCAAAACGGTTTAAAAATGAAATTATTTATATCCTGCATTCCGTTTATTTCAAACCTCTGGAAAGAAAAACACCAGGCTATTCTTGCAGCAGAACACCTGCAGGCTATGGAAAACAATATCAGAAAATTTCAGGATAATATACTGGAATTCGAGCTTCCGTATTTTAATGAAGAAATAAAACCAGACCGAAAGAAAAGCTTTGAATTGTTCATCGATATATTCCAAGGTCATGACTCTGATGAGGTCAAGGCATCGCGACTTGAAAATATTCAGTTTGAACACTGGCTGAATATTTTGGGCCAGCGTCTGACTTCTGCCAGCATCCGCGATGAAAATGCTGTTCCGCCATTAAAAGAAATGTTGCTCGAAGCCTGCAGGAAACCTTTTAACAGTGAAATTACCATTGCACAGAGAGCCTGTGAAAAGCATATCGGAAGAATGGATGATCAATTCTGGGGTGAAATCAAAGGAAATAATCTGCAGAAACAGGAAAAAGTCATGGAAAAGATCAGCTATATTCTGGACAACAGAACCTGGTGGAATGTTTTCTATCATTACAAACATGAACTTGTTTTCGAGATCAGGGAAAAAGAAGGCTACGGAATCCGGTGGAGCCACGGCGGGAAACAGTTGATCGGTTTTCTTGAAAAATTTATCAACGAATAACGTATAAAATTTAAGTACGTAAAAAGATTGCGTACTACGCAGATAATTTTGCCCATATAAACTGAAGTTATGGATTTTTCAGATCAAAAATTTTCGCAAAATGAATGGGAAACATGTCTCAAGGTACTGAATGCCTTGAAAGACGATCCATTCCTCAATCCTGACAATAAAACATTTTCAGGATTAATAACGAAAATTCATAAGAACGCGAAAAAGCAGAGCCGTCATGAAAATTATTCCATGATGAAATCTCATGATCTCGCAGTGAGTTCTGATGCTGCCCTGATGCAAAAGGCATTGGCAGGTGCTTCAGCTTTCTATGATGAAGAAAAAGAGGAAACAAAACTCACTCCGCTTCAGATCCCAAAAAACTGCTACTGCTGTAACCAGAGCTATCAGTATGCTCATTCTTTTTACACAAGACTTTGTCCGAAATGTGCCGCAGAAAACTATGAAAAACGTTTTGAAATGGCAGACCTCAAAGGAAGAAATGTTATCCTGACGGGAGGAAGAGTAAAAGTAGGATGGGCCACCGCACTGAAACTGTTGAGAAATGGGGCCAATTTGGTTTTGACAACGCGTTTTCCCGCATTGGCGCTGGAAATGATGCAGCAGGAAGCAGACTATGAAGAATGGAAAGAAAGACTTTGGGTGTACGGACTGGATTTGAGAAATCTGAAGGCGATACAGGATTTTATAGATTTTTATAAAACCCGTTTTGATACACTGGATATCCTGATCAACAATGCAGCTCAAACCATAAAATATCCTGATGAATATTATCTTCCGATCATCAATCGTGAGAAAGAAAAGTGTGTTGAATTTAAAAATATTCAGAATCTTTTCCCCAATCAGACGGAAATTTCAAGTGAAATTGCAAAACTTGAATATGCGCAGAACGACGAAACTCCGGTGGCACTTACCCGTTTCGGACAGCCCGTGGATAACAGGGAAAAAACGAGTTGGAATTCTACGCTGGAAGAAGTTTCTATGTACGAACTGGTAGAGGTAAATCTGATCAATCATATGGCGCCTTATTTTCTGATCAAAGAACTGAAACCTTTGATGAAAAACTCAGCATTTCATGAGAAATTTATCATCAATGTAACCTCTTCGGAAGGTATTTTCAGTTACGATAATAAAACGGTATTTCATCCGCATACGAATATGACAAAGGCGGCCCTGAATATGATGACGCTTACCTCAGCAAAAGAATTTGAAAACGATCAGATTTATATGAGTGCTGTAGATGTAGGATGGATTTCTACAGGTGCGAAAGAAAGTCTCCGAAAGAAACAGTTTGAGCAGGGATATATTCCGCCACTGGATTCTGTAGACGGAGCTGCGCGAATTTTGCATCCGGTCATTGAAGGTATAAAAGGAAATTATTACAGCGGAGTACTGCTGAAAAATTATAAAATAAATGCCTGGTAAAAGGAGAAACGTTAGCTCAATGGAAGAGCGCAGGTTCGGCAAGCCAGAGGCGCAGGTTCGAATCCTGCCGTTTCACAGAGAATAATAAAGAAAGAAATAGTTTAACCCGGAGAAAACCAGCTTCTAAGAAGCGAATTATCGGTTCGAATCCGATTTTCTTTCCGTTTTTTTACAACCAAAAAATAAAAGCCATGTTGAAAAAGATATTTGAATTTTTTAGAGAAAACGGTCCTGTTGACGAAATAACAGTTGTTCCTGTCGCACAGGAAAGTACCCTTCATTTTGTAGAAAACGTGAATATTCCCGAATCATCTGACATTAAACCTTTCCTAAGAAAAAGCTCAGAGGCAAGAGAAAAAATCAACAACTTAGAAGAACACACCAAAACCTATAAAGAATACTGTCTGGAAAAGACAAGCAACCAGCATACCCTGAAAGCACCCGGATATAAGATCCTTGAAAAAGATGGCAGTACGGAAACCTTTAGAATCTATGGAGATAGCTTTATTTTTCACGGTGAACACAAAATCCTTCGCATAGAAAGTGACTATTTTGTGAAATACATCCAGCAGGAATACAATCCCATAACCCAACTGACAGAAAATGCATACGACTGATCCCATTACAAGATATAAAGTATTCTCCGCGGAAGACCTTCCGGAGACGGCTTTTGATGACCAAGTGACCGTAGAAATATATGCTAAAAATATCACATGGGACATTGAAGAACTGAACGGAAACCTACTGCTACGTGGAGAAGGATGTCATCTTCCGAACCTGACAAGGGTCAATGGATCTCTGTCTGTAGATGCCGCAAACTGCTCTCTTCCTAATCTTAGGACGGTAGACGAAAATTTTACGCTTCACTGCCCGGCAGAAATCACCAGGCTGGAAACGGTAAAAGGTCATTTCAAATGCATCATTGATTTTGATTTTAAAAATCTGGCCACGGTGGGAGGAACAATTTCCCTTAAAAAAGCCAATGTCATTGCACGGGGTAAAAAGCTGGTAGAGGCGAGAATCGTAATCCCCATCAATCATCAGTACGAAGTGGAATTTCTTCCGAAAGAAGGTATTTTCAATGCTGATATTTTCGGAGACGATATTATTATTCCGCACTATGAAATTCGTGGAAGGATTAATGTTTATGGTAAAAATATATCTTTTCCTAGCCTTGAATTTCTTCAGGGGCAGATCAATATGGAATACCGGAACAGAGTGGCAAATGAGATTTTCTATAATTTTCCTAAACTAAAAAAAGTAACCGGACATTTAAGGTTTGATAAAACAAAAGCTTCTTTTCCGGTGCTTCAGGAGATCAAAGGGAATATCATGATGGGAATGATGTGTTATGCTAATTTTCCGATGTTGGAAACTTCAGGCAGCATTTCTGTCAACTATCATTCAGGCATAAGATGTCCATTATTGAAAAATGTGAACGGAAATATTCAGAATCAGGGGGAAAACTGTCATTTTACCGCTCTTGAAAAGGTGAAAGGAACCTATAAGACACTCCATACGATGGCTCCCAGGCTTCAGGAAGTCGGAGATCTGGATCTGGATACTTCTGTAGAATTTGACCATCTTAAGAGAATCAATGGAAGACTGATTAATGCATTCAATGTGAATTTTAAGTCTCTGGAGTATATTAATTTTTTCGGTGACGAGAGACAGAGTAGGCCAGGTCTTCCGGCGTTAAAGGAAATTAATTTTTATCTGTATCAGAAAGACGATCATTTTGAACATCTGGCTAAAAATATTTATTTTAAAATCAATGACAGAATGTATCTTTCCAAAGATAAACTGATCCTTTCCGGAGCGTCTTTCAACTATGTGGTGCATCAGCAGAATTACACCATCCGGAAACTGGTTTCCATCCTGAAATTGCGTCACAGCAGTTTTCAGAACTTTATGACGAGAGAATATGAACGCCAGTGGACGAGGTTTGAAACACCGTTTTTCACTAAAATTCTGGAAAAAATAGAAAAACTCTGGAATGCGGTGGAAACGATAAAGTTTGAGGAATTCTTTGAATCCACGGACAGAAATCTGCGTCTCTTCTGTTTTAATTATATTGGAGTAGGAAATCTGATGAATCGTCTGGAAGCGGAAAAAATCAATGAAGAAGAAGCAGAACTGAATTACAACGAATACGATCAAAACGGAAATAAAACCCAGATCAGAAGAATCAACCGTTATGAGGTGTATAAAATTGAAAATAAAAAATTAGGAATTTATACGTGGCGTGAAACAGATCAGTATTCTTACGCCGTAAAATGCTGGTGTCCTTCCACAGAAAAGGAACACTGGCTTTGGATAGAACAGGAGTATAAAGGAAATGCACTTACCGCCATCGCATCTACTTTCAGAATACATGAAAACATTATTCCACACATCAAATGTCTGAAAAGACAAGGAGATCTTCTGATCTGTGAACTGGAAAGGGAAATTACGCCACGTGGCTTTCCCAGAGCGCTGACAGCATCAGAATATTTCAGCCTGTTGGAAGTGGAAGCATAAATAAAGAAACAGTAGTTTAACTGGAAAAACATTCCCTTCAACGGAAGGTTGCAGGTTCGGGCCCTGTCTGTTTCTATTTTAAAACTAAAACAATAAAAGAAATACTAAACTCTTAAATTTTCAAATAAACGGAAGCAATAGTTTAACGGAAAAACGCACACTGCTAATGTGATACGCGGGTTCGAATCCTGCTTGCTTCCCTTTTTAATGTGAATAAAAGATGAGGAATACGTATAATAAAGGAAGTTTCAGAGCCGGAGAAGACGGGAAAATCTCTCAGGAACTTAGAAAATATGGCAATAAAAAATGGCGAAGGACAGCAAAAGAAGTCATCAAGGATGAGCTAAGCGAAACTTTTACATTTAAAAAAGCCAGAAAGGCCAGACACAAAATAATCTGGGTGAAAATAACGAAAGAATTCAACGGAGTAAAGCGTTCGGATTTCAGAGGATTTTATTCTGAAAAAGAATTCAAAAATGTTTTGAAAGGACCCAACATTCTAAGATTTTTTATAAACAAAGACAAAACAAAAACAAATGAATACATACATTGATATTGGCATAAACCTGACCAATAAACAGTTCTATAATGAACACGAAGAAATTATCAACCGCGCCCTGGATAATGGGGTAGAGCAAATGATCCTCACTGGAACAAGCGTACGCGGAAGCAAAGAATCTGCTGAAATTGCAGAAGAATATCCTGAGATTTTATTTTCTACAGCAGGAATTCATCCCCACGATGCCAAATCTTTTAACCAGGAAAGCATCCGGGAACTTAGAAATCTTTTGAAATTAGATCATGTGATTTCCGTAGGAGAATGCGGACTGGACTTTGACCGGGATTTCTCACCCAGACCCATTCAGGAAAAATGCTACAGAGCCCAGCTGGAATTAGCCGTTGAGGTTGAAAAACCCCTTTTCTTGCATGAAAGATCAGCTTTTAAAAGATTTAATGAAATTACAGATGAATACCTTTCCCGATTACCGGAAGCGGTTGTTCATTGTTTCACGGGAACGCTTGGAGAAGCTAAAATCTATCTTGATAAAGGATTTTATTTAGGATTTACGGGAGCGATAAGTGATGACAAAAGATTTAAACAGCTGGAAGAGGTAATCAAATACACTCCGCTGGACCGGATAATGATAGAAACCGACGCCCCGTTTATGCTTCCGAAAAATATGCCGCGAATGCAGAACCGACGGAACGAACCGTCTTTCCTTCCTTATGTAGCACAGACGATCGCTCACTGGAAGAAGATGAGTATTTCTGAAGTCGCAGAGGAAACCACGGAAACCGCCAGGAATTTTTTCAAACTATAAAAAAGAGCTCTACTGATGAAGTAAAGCTCTTTTTTTATGGTGAAACTGCAAAACCGCAGCTTAACTTTCTTTTCTGTTAAAGACTTTTTATCGCAGATTCCAAAGCCAGTTCCATCATAGGTTTAAGGGCTTTTTCTCTTTCGTCAGCAGAAATTTTTTCGTGGGTAGGAATAATATCGGTTACCGTAAGAATCGTTGCTGCATTTTTTCCTAAATGCTGTGCATTCGCGAATAATCCGAAAGCTTCCATTTCTACTGCAGGACAGTTGTATTTCGTAGCAATGGCAGGAACATTAGGATCTTTTCTGTAGAAAATATCACTGCTGTGTACATTGATCGCTTTGGTCGCTAAAGAAAGCTCCTGAGCCGTTTCATTGATCGTTCCGAAAATATTTCCCTGGTGAGGAAGAATATCATGTTCAATTTCCCATGCATATTTTGCATACGTACTTTCGCTGGCTGCATTTTCAATATTTAAAATATCAAAAAGTTTAAGGTCTGTCGTATAAGCTCCGCACGTTCCGATTCTGATGATGGTATCTACTTCATACTCCGTAAATAATTCAAAAGAATAGATTCCGATGCTCGGAAAGCCCATTCCACTGGCGCCTACAGTGATCTCTTTTCCTTTGTAAAGACCTGTATAATAAAAGATTCCTCTTGTTTTGCTTACCAGTTTAGCATTTTCCAAATAATTTTCAGCAATATATTGTGCACGAAGTGGATCCCCCGGCTGCAATACTACTTTAGCAATTTCTCCTTTTTTTGCACTGATGTGAATACTCATAATGTTATTTTGAAGGGACAAAGATAACAACTTTTAGATTGAAATATCCAAAGGTTTGTATCTCAATAGACTAAGTTTTTTAATCAGGAATTCCTATCATCTGATGGGGTAGTAGATCAAAGACCTGACCGTATTGTAAAAAAGAATCAATAATTTAATGCTCCAAACAAACCTCATCGGTTTCCAAAACCGATGAGATTTAATCAATAATAATCAACAGAGAAAACTAGCACACCATTTATTAATGCCAATACAGTTTCAAAATAGAATAATACAGAAGAAGTATGGGCAGGATCTCCTTCTTATTTTAGCAAAAGTTAAAAGATAAACCATCATGAAAATTGAACATATCGCTTTTTGGGTAAAAGATCTGGAAAAGGTCAGAGAATTTTATCAGAAATATTTTGGAGCCGTTTCCAATGAGAAATACCATAATCCCGTAAAACATTTTCAGTCCTATTTTTTAAGTTTTGATAACGGCTGTCGCCTCGAAATCATGACCCGACCTGATATCCGGGAAAGCGGAAATACATACGATTCCCAGCAATACGGGATCATTCACCTTGCATTCTCAACGGGAAGTAAAGAAAAAGTAGACGAGCTCACTGAAACTTTAAGAAAGGACGGCTATACAATCGCCGGAGAACCGCGTACAACAGGTGATGGCTATTATGAAAGTGTCATTTTAGATCCTGAAAACAACATCATTGAAATAACAGAGTGATTTTGATCTGGAAGAACATTTTAGTTTCGGGTTTGGGGCCGCGTCGAAGACGCGTCCCCAAACCCGAAACTAAAAATCATCTGCACTATTTGCTCAATCCGCGAGAGCCAAAAAAAGCAGAAAAATGACTTTCACCATTAATTGAATCAACATATTTATAAATAATTTATCCCAAATATTATTTAACTGTCAATCATTCACATAAAAATTTTATTCTCTGCGAAATAGTTTTATTTTTGTTAGATGATGGAAACCAAGTCCCCATTTCTAGACACTATTTTTCTGCTGCGAAACAGCGGATCCATTACCGTTTTTTCAAATCTGCAGGAAATTTCTAAAAAAGAAGAACTGGAAGCCGGAGACTATTTTGAAGCAGAGTTCGAAAAAGAGAGACTGGAATTTTTAGCTACTGATGTGAATTGTAATAAAGAAGCTGCAGTTTGGGGAGCTAAAGTTTTGTATCACAGTGCTCAGCTCTATCTGATCCGGGAAAATACATCTAAAGATCTGGATAAACTGATCCCGAAGATGAAAATAACTTCTGATGTTTCTTCAATTCTGTCTGCAGATTTATGCCTGAGGTTTTTACCACAGATTGCTTCCGTGTTGCAGACTGCGGATCCTTATGACCCACTCGTGAAGATTCTGGAAGATATTCTCACACAATTTCATTATTCAGGAATAGGATATCCGCTGAATGTAGAGAAAATAAACTGGGAAAAAGAGCTTCAGGATAAGGTGTACCGGAAATTGTATCTCGAAAGAATTGTTGAAAAGAAAGCGTATGCACTTGCTGAAATTCCTTATATCAACAGATTGCTGATGGCAGAATTTGGGCTGCATAAGGAGATGTACTGGCGGGATTTGAAGATTGTTGCCAATGGAGATTAATCACGTTTCAACTTGAATACATACCTTTTTTCCGAAACTCTCGTTTACTTTTAATATCGATCTTGCTTTCTCACTGATCAAAAGTGAATTTATATATTTTTTATGATTAAGATTTTTCATTAAATAAATACTAATGACTCAAAATATTACAAAACTCAATACCGTTCTCAACTACGTAAAAGACACCTTCGTAGGAAAAAATGATGTCGTCGACCTGTTGGGAATATGTCTTCTGGCTAAAGAAAACGCATTTCTGTATGGGCCTCCAGGAACCGCAAAATCTGCGATTGTAAGAACGCTGTCCAAAACAGTGAAAGACGGCAAAAACTTTGAATATCTGCTGACCCGTTTCACAGAACCGAACGAAATTTTCGGACCGTTTGATATCAGAAAATTAAAAGAGGGTGAACTTCTTACCAATACCGAAGGCATGATGCCGGAAGCTTCACTGGTTTTCCTGGATGAGATTTTCAATGCGAATTCTGCCATCCTGAATTCACTGCTAATGGCTCTGAACGAGAAAATTTTCAAAAGAGGAAAAGAAACAAAACATTTGCCTACGCTTATGTTCGTAGGGGCCAGTAATGTTCTTCCCGAAGATGAATCTCTAAACGCATTATTTGACCGTTTTCTGGTGAGAATTAATGTAGATTATGTAAATCCTGAGCTTCTTCAACAGGTACTTCTGGCTGGAAGAAAGCTAGAGAACGAAACGGAAACCGATATTCCTGAAATTCTTGCAAACGAAATCAGAGAACTTCAGAATCTGTGTAAAGCAGTGGATTTGAGACCTATCTACGAAGTCTATTTAAATACCATCATCAGCTTAAGAAATACGGGAATTGCTATTTCCGACCGTAGAGCGGTAAAACTTCAGAACCTGATCGCGGCCAGTGCCCTGATCTGCGGAAGAAATGAAGCCGTTCTTTCCGACCTTTGGGTACTGAAACATATCTGGGACACGGAAGAACAGATCGAAATTCTAGAAGGAATCATCAACAGAACCATTGAAAAAGATGACAACCCGAAATCCCATCCACAAGCGATGCAGAACAAAACTCCTAATCCGGAGGAAGTGATGAAGGACGTAAAGATCCTTGTGGAAAAATGGAACAGCGGAACGTTGAGTTTTGAAGAACAAAATGTAATCAAAGATAAATTGAGATACCTGCAGACCCGTTGCGACTGGATCAGAAATCCGGAGCAAAAGCAATATATTCAGCAAGAAATTGAAAGCTTATGGCAGAAGATCCTTCAAACGGTGTAAAAGAATTCTGGGCAGAACTTCCCCGGGCCGATGAAGATTTTCTGGGCAGCATCAGGGATTGGAAAAATGTGCAGATTGCAGTAGATGACGACACGGTTTGGTTGAAAGGCTTCACCGAAGAGCAGGCTATCTCCGCAGATATCCAGCAGCTGCCTAATTTTATGCTGTACGAACTGCGTGACGGACTTTTATTCAAAAAAGAAGCACTGGTACCCAGCAAAAAAATGAGAACAGCTTTGCTCTGGTCTCCGATAGATAAAGCATTGCGTCTTGCTTTTCCTGCTTCCAATAATAATTATTTTGGGATCAGTGAAAAAGTGGAAGTGAGATTGAAACCGGGAAATGAAGAACATCCTGCTGTAGCACTATTAAGCTCAATAACAGAAATTAAAGATAGTATTCCTGCACAGCCGAATTTCAAACTGGAAAAGATAGAATGGACGGTGATTGATGATAAAGCCCTGTTTCTCGGAACACCGCTGTTGAGCCTGCCGGGAAAAACATATTGGACCAGAGATGGTCACCTTTTGCCTTCAGGTTTTGATTTTGAATTTAAAAATTTGAGTTCACTCCTGCAGCAGCAATATAACAAAGCGTCGGACAAATGGCTGTTATGGAACGAAGACGGAACTTATCTTCCTGTGAAAAAAGAGGATTTCCGAAAGCTGTCCGTAAGCTCATTCCGCCTTACTGAAAAAACAAAAGAATGGATTTAAACGAATATTTCCAGTCATACGAAAACTACTTTTGGGAGTGGGAAACCGACGAGGATATCGCCGGAGATTCCGGGTACCATGATCATAATCTCATCTCGATTCCGGGTGTTGGGGCAATAGCCTACAGACCTTATGTGATGGAGATACTGAAAGAGCTACAGCCACAGGGATGGCCTCCTTTCGGGGCATTGCTGATGGTTTTGTACGCGATGCAGGACGGTTACACCGATTTTGCAGGTCCTCTGAAACATACGGCTAATTTTCACAGCATTGGAAATTTCGACTTCACCGCAGAGAAGAGTATCGAGTTTCTTGAAAAGCTGAAGTCATTAAACAGAGTTTACAAACATGGACAGAACAGGATCGTTCTGTTTCAGACCCTTTTTCAGGATGCCCACAATAGGATAGCTCCCGGCAAAGCAGAAATGATTCTGACAATCTACTATAAAAGGCCCTACATGCTGGCGGCAAGTGCGGAGAAAAAATATGCAGGACCATCCGCCATCAACAGAGATTTAAGCGCCCTTGATTTATTGAATGAAAAATTTCCTACCGTACAGTCTATCATTGATGCTATGCGCGATCACATCGATGAACCTGAGCTGGACGATGAAGTTGTAGAGGAAGAAACTACCGTAGAAACCGATAAAGATTTTATCCAGCAACTCATCGAAGAGCCGAAAACTTTTCAGGTAGGAAGTCTGATCAAAAGAATCTGGAGCGGACTGAGAATTCCCATGCGTCATTTATCTCCCGGGGAACAACCCATCGGGGGAATTTCTGATATGGCGAATAAAGGCGACCTCCACAGAATGCTGCTTTCCGAATTTGCCAATGAAGATGAGGTGTTCATGAACCGTGTCGCAAATAATGAAGCCCTGTACATCCAGAGAGAGATTCCGCCGGAAGAAAATATATTTGAAAGAGCCATTTTAATTGATACTTCCCTGAGAAACTGGGGAACCCCAAAAGTATTAGCGTTTGCATCGGCTATTGCAGTGATCAGACATCCGAAAGCCCATTCTGAATGTAAGGTTTTTGCATTAGGACAGGCCGGATTACCGGTGTCTCTTGATAAAACGGAAGACGTTATTGAAAACCTGAATCAGGTAAGTCCTATTCTGGAAGTTTCGGAAGCGCTGGCGAAATTTTTTAATGAAGATCATCGGGAAAAAGACCTTGAAGTGTTCTTCATTACCCATCAGGAAAATCTTGCCGATGAAAAAGTTCGGAAAGTGATCCACGAAAACAGGGACCGCCTGAAATTCCTGATTACGACTTCCTCAGATGGCGAACTGAATTTTTATAAGCATCATAAAGGAGCCCGGAAACACATCCAAAAGATAAAACTTCCGCTACAGGAATTATGGGCTAATCCGCCACAGCGTAAACTGAAAGCGACTTCCATTAATGGCAAGAAAACGGATCTTCCACAAAATTATCCGATCCTGTTTCCGACACCTTCCAATAAAATTGCGCAGTTTTTATACGAAGGCGAATTTTATATTTTAAGTTCAAAAAAACAGCTGCTGAAAACGTATCTTTCTGATAATTATTATGACCGCAGCTCCTACGATTATTACAAAACGTATCATGGATGCGAAGTCCTGATCGAAGATATTTCCGTAAAACCGAGAGGACAGTTTGCCCTGGCGAAAAATAAGCAGCAACAGTTTATCCTTTGCCAGTATCAGCCGGATAAAAAACTCATTTCCAAACTGAATCTGAACACAAAAGAATATTCTGAATTCAACGTTACGGGATTGAATATTCAGAGTTCCTATCATCTGACCTATTTCAGCAGGAATTTTTATCTGCACCAGCCTACGAATTCTTCTCTTTATAAAATCAGTTTAGAGGGGAATTTATCTGTAGAATCCGTTTTTAATGATGACCGTGAAATAGATAAAAATATTGCAAAAGCTGAAACGGAAGTGGCGAAGCTGAACCGAAGTGGAATGAAGATCATTAGCAATTTCAACCGGATGGGAATCAATGAAAATAATAATCTGGTGATCTCAGGAAATGAACTGTGCAGATTGTATGATAATTCACTAAACCTTTACAAAAACAGATTTACGGTGAAGATTCTTGCTGAGCAGAACAAAAATAAATTTACATTTCAGGACGGCAGTGAAATCATTACAGATGCCCGTGGAATGCTTACTTTTAATAGTAGCAATACAGGAATTCCCACATTTTATATTCCCTCCACGGAGTATGGTTTTCTTGCATTGTCCACAAATACAGAGTATGGAGGTTCAGAATATTATCTTCCGAAGCAGACGCTTTTGAAAGTAAAAACCCTGGACGAAATGTATTCCCAGTATTTAACATCATTTATTGATCAAATCCTGGATTATGGAGCTTAGAATAAAACCTTTTCCGAAAAACAGCTATCCTAAGAAAGGGGTTTTGATCAAGGACCCGTCACCGAAGGTATGGCTTCACGAAATGGAAGTATTGGGACTCGATCTCAATAAAGTAAAATCCTATGCAATTCCGGCAGATCAGCCTAATGTTCTGTACGGATGTCTGCTGGTATTTTATCATGAAGCTCCTCAGGAAATTGGAAAGAATGCCTATTTCCAATGTGTAGACGATCAAATTTTTATCCCTGAAAATACTATATTCTACCCAAAGATCAATCCTGAAGACTGGCAGTCTGCAGGAACAAGATTGATGATTATGCATCCGGAATTTGGATTTGTAAAACTGTCAGAAGAAATAGACTGGCTTTCTGTGCTACAGGAACCAGAAATAACACAAGGTAAAGTAAGAAAACCATCGAATGGCGTGAAAACCCCTCAATACATCGAGAGTTTTACGGTTGAGATGGATGATGAGAAAATTCTGGCCGCCCTTCAGCAACCGAAGAACGAAGAAGAATGGATGAAAAACCTGCCTTTTGACCTTAAAAAAGTGATGGACGGAAATAAAAAAGAGATTGAAAAATATTTACAATATATAGAAAAATATCCTGACAGAGCGGTTGATCTGGGAGTGCCATTGGATATTATGGGAACTTCCCGTGGTGATGGCTTTGGAAATTTTACATTTGGAAACAGCTGGCTGAGCACCTTGTTCGGAGGCTCCGGAGATAAAAAAGAAACGGCTGGAACCCGCAATTTCCGTAGAATATTCTGGGCTGTTGTCGTCATTGCGATACTATTCAGGATTTTCATGCCTTCAGATAAAGACAAGACGCTGAAAGAAGATTTTCTCGTTTCATCAGGTAAAATCATGAACGGTGCTGATAAAGCCCGCGCCGATATGATCGCGTACCAGTCCGGCGTGACGGATATTGACATGAAAATTGATTCCATTTACGGAAAGACAAGAAAAAAACTGTCCCGTGAATATTCTACAGCCGGTGCCGCGATGTCAAAAGATCAAAACGAAAGAGAACAATATAAAAAAGCAGGCGGCAGAAACCTTGGCGAGGTTGGTAACGACATAGAAAAACTCAACAGCAGAGAAAAGAACAGCAGAGATTCCCTGAAAATCGTATACTCAAAAAAGATAACGAAGCATCTGGTTCAGCAGGAAGCGACCATGAAACGCCGCATTTCAGATTCCCTGAAGCAATACAGTAAGGGAAAACCTGTGAATGGCGAGGTTGTAAAATTTGTTTTAAAGAAAAAGCAGGTGCTCATGGCAGATTCTCTTGGAAAATTGTATGGAACACTTGATATGATGGAGCTTCCTCCGTCTCCAATTAAAGATTCAAAAATAGGAAAACTCGAGTCCGGCGAAAGCAGTTCACCTGAAAAAACAAAAGTTTCGGATATCCTCTATCTTGTGATTTTTATGTTTGGAGCGGTAGGAATTTATTCTTTTATCTTCAAAAGAAAATCTTTAAACCTTGGCGGAGACAGTGTTCCGCTTTGGGTGAAGATTATTTTGTCGGTATTCCTTGTGTCCATGCTGGTGTATCTGTTTTATCCACTGATAAAAATGTTCGGTTACAACTGGTTTGTATGGATTCTGGTGATCTGTGTCATCCTTCTCCTTTACAGGCTGTTCAGTGAAGACAAAACCATTTTAAACCCTGACAACGATGAATAAACAGAAATTTATAGACAAATTCCTGCTCGCATTTATGATCCTGGCGGTGTTTAAAATCATTGGGATAGGAGCACAGCTGTTTCACGAAAGCTTTTGGAGTGTTGTAGGAACGTTGGCTATTTTCCTTGTGGTAGCTTTTATTATCATGATAGTAATCACTGCGCTAAAAGATAAGGAACAGAATAGAAATAATTCCGGCAGACGGGGTTCAGGGGGTGGAAATTTCTACCTCGAAGCCTCTTTATTTGACAGGATCCGAAGTAAATATGAAGAACTTGCTGAAAAATATATCGCAGAAAACGATTACAAAAAAGCGGCTAAAGTATATATGAATCTCCTTCAGGACAATTTCCGCGGGGCGAAAACACTGGAAGACGGCGGTTTCTACAATGAAGCGGCAGCGGTGTATCTGAAAAAATTAAACAATAAATCAGAAGCTGCCTCATGCTTTGAAAAGGCAAAACAGTACAAAAAAGCAATTGACCTGTACAAAGAATTGCAACAGAAAGAAAAAGTAGGGGATCTTTACCGGGAAATTAATGATATAAAAAATGCCCACATCTATTATCAGATGGTTGCAGATGATTATACAGGCAATAATCAGATGGTAAAAGCCTCTTTGGTATACAGCAAAAAGATGGAGCAGCCAGAAGAAGCCCAGGAAATTCTGCTGAAAGGCTGGGAGGAAGATAAAGACGCCTTCAACTGTCTGAATAACTATTTCGCCAATGTTTTTGATATCGGAAAACTGGAAAAGGAAATCCAGAAGCTTTATCAGAAAACACCGTCCTATAAAAAGACGACCTACCTTGAAGCCATGAAACATGAGTTTAAAAAAGATCATAAACTACAGCCTGTAACACGGAGTATCGCCTATGAAATTATTGCAGAAAAGGTAGGTACACGTTCTGAGATCATTAATGAACTGAAATATTTTAACCCTGATGACAGTGTGATCTTGAAGGATATTTCGAGGTTTAAGACGGGGAGGAATAAGATGTTGAGGAATTGAAAAATTAAAGATTTTAAAGATTTAAAAAATGGCAGGTGGCTTCGAGTTGCCTCAGCCACCTAGAACTGTAGCCTTAGTTTTAATGAAATACTTTCTTTATGAATGAGGCAGTTATTTTAAAATTTAAAGATTTAGAAATTCAAGCATTAAAAGATAAGAAGAAATTTCTTACATCGACAAATACAAGGTGGCTGAGGAACTCGAAGCCACCGCCTAAATAGTTTTTCCACTTAAAATATTCCCCTGCTCGGTGAGCAAAAGCATTATTTTCATTGCTGAAAAACAATTTTTCCTATCTTTGCGCCATAAAATTATGACACTACAAAGAGCACATATCAATGTAAATCTATGCGATAGCCCTTCAATAAAAGGATTATTCGGATACGAATGGATGATATGGAATGAGGCGAAATGTGCTTGCTTTGAAAATTATTTACAATAAACCCGTAAGAATTTAAACAAAATACCACAGAAACGCCTCGATAACTCGAGGCGTTTCTTGTGTTTTAGGCCATAAATTATTTAGAATGAAAAAAAATAACCGTAAAAACAAAAATTTTTTAATTAACAATGACAATTTAATACGATAAATAAGAGTGATAAGTAACCCGATGAGAGACAGTCATTTAGGTATTTAAGAGATCCGCAGGATATTGTGGACGGTTATTCTATATGCTGAAAATTGAATTTAACTTATTGATTATCAAATATTTAAACGAAAAATAAATTTGCAGATTAAAAAATTTCATACTTACTTTGCAACCGAAAATTGAAAGCAACAGGTTTTCAGGATTCAAAACTTTTTAAATAACAAGAATATAATGAAACAATTACATAACATATCTAATCAGTATTCAGGACTAGACGGACAGGATCCGAAAGGATATACATGTATTCTGAATAGTGAATTTATTGATAAAAGGTGCTTATATACGTAGGTCTCAGTGATCTGACACGTCAAAATATATACAGCACCTCCCGAAAAGAGGTGCTTTTTTTATGGTTTCTTTAGCTTATTTGGTAAAGCGCCGGTCTGTGGAACCGGAGAACAGGGTTCGATCCCCGAAGATACCCAAAAGTAAAAGTAAATGTGAATGGTCAATGGTGAATTGGAAATTTAAAATTGACAGGTTAAGCGAATTGACAATTGACCATTCACAGTAAAAAACAATCTCATAGCTCAATTGGTCAGAGCACCGGTCTTTTAAACCGGGGGTTGAAGGTTCAATTCCTTCTGGGATTACGATAGATGTTAGAGACTAGAAATTAGAAGTTAGAAGATGAAAAATAAGAGTCATCGTTTGACAAATAATTATCATTCATCAAGCATCATTCATCAATTATTGATTCTGTAGCTCAACCGGATAGAGCGTTGGTTTTCTAAACCGAAGGTTAGAGGTTCGATTCCTCTCAGAATTACAAAAAGGTCTATTGAGGTAAAGGCTAACCTGCCCGACTGTCTCTTGGGCACTGCGGGTTCGATTCCCGCATAGACCGCAAAGGTTCATGGAAAATTTTAATCCCGGCTGTCTCCCGGAAAAGAAATTGGAAGCAGAACCTTAAAAACTGGAAAGATAACGGTGGTTGTTTACCCGTCTTGGACGCGGGAGGTCGCAAGTTCGAATCTTGCTTTCCAGACAAGTTTTGCCAAAGGCAAAAGTGAATGGTCAATTATGAATTTTGCTTCGCAAGTGAATTTAAAAAAAATTGACAGTACAACGAATTGACAATTGACCATTCACAAATAAAAAACAATTTCGTAGCTCAAGTGGTTAGAGTGTCGGTCTGATACGCCGAAGGTTGAAGGTTCGAGTCCTTCCGGAATTACAAAAGATGAAAAAGTGAATGGTCAATTGTGAATTTTGCTTCGCAAGTGAATTTGAAAATTGACAACAAAGCGGATTGATAATTTGCCATTCACAATTCACATAAAAAAATGATTTCGTAGCTCAATGGTAGAGCGCCGGTCTGTTAAACCGGAAGTTGAAAGTTCGAATCTTTCCGGAATCGCAGATAACTAAATGTTAATTGTTTCAAAAGAGAAGAAATAAGGTGGGTCAAGAGCAGAAGATCTTTACGCCAAATATGGAAAATACCGACAGCCTTTTTCTTTTTTTATTGAGAAGTTAGATGTTAGAAATTAAAAGTGGTGTGAAAATTCACTATCAACTATCAATTATCATTTATAATCACATCTGATGGTTCGCCGTAGTGGAAGAGTCGGGGCGGTCTACAAAACCGTTGCGTAAGCTGAGTGGGTTTAAAATGAGAAACATTCGTGAATTCAATAAAAAAATAAAATGGTTATGAACAATCCCATAACCATCTCAAATAACTAAAATGAGATTAGTTCCGGAGAAAAAGTAAAAGTTTGTCGAGCGAAGAAGTTCTTATATCAAACAAAAAATTAAGACAGGCTTTGTTTTTTTCCAAATAGAAATTAGAGGTTAGAAGTTAGAAATTAGAAATTAGAGGGAGTTGTAAGATTACATATCACTTATCATTTATAAAATTTAGTTAGTTCAGAAGAAAAAATAAAAGTTTGTCAGGCGCAGAAGTTCTTATATCAAACAAAAAATTAAGACAGGCTTTGTTTTTCTTCAAAGAGAGGTTAGAGATTAGAAGTTAGAAATTGCTCATTACTAATTACCTATTACTCATCATACTGGAAGCTCGCCGGAGTTGGAGAGCCGGGGCAGACTGTAAATCTGTTGCTTTATTGCTGAGTAGGTTCGAATCCTACCGCTTCCACAAAAACCGCTGGTAATGTAATGGCAGCATGCAGGAAAAGTACTCTTGTTGTTCAGGTTCGATTCCTGGTCAGTTGGTTTAAAACGCTCCATTCGTCTAACGGCTAGGACGCCTGCCTTTCGAGCAGATGATAAGGGTTCGATTCCCTTATGGAGTACAAAATGTGAATGGTCAAAAATCAATTGTGAATAAATAATACCATGAAAGTTCAGATCGAGGAGATAAAATTGATCCGATCATTCACAATTTTATAAGTAATGAGTAATAGCAATGAGTAATCAATTGTGAATGGTCAATAAGTCAATTTTTAAAATTACTGATTACCTATTACTCACTATTAATAAAACCTGCAGAAATGGCGGAACTGGCAGACGCGCTTGATTTAGGATCAAGATATTGAGGGTTCGAATCCCTTTTTCTGTACAAAACATGAATGATGAGAGATGATTGATGAATGATAAATGCCAATAGGACTATGTCGGGATGACTCATTGCTCATTACCAATTACTCATTATTAATAACCAAGGAAGAGTGGTGTACAAGGTGTGCACGCTAGTCTGAAAAACTAGAGGTACAGGTTCGATTCCTGTCTGTTCCACCAAAACATAAATGATGATGACAAGATAGTATCAATTATCAATCATCATCCATCAATTATAAAAAAACTCTGATAGTGTAATGGCAGCATCTCAGTCTCCAAAACTGATGGTATCGGTTCGAGTCCGGTTCGGAGTGCAAAAAATGAAGGTCAATAGTGAATTGTCAATGGTGAATTTTATAAAATTGACCGTAAAACGGATTGACAATTCACAATTGATAAATTAATATAAAACAGAATTTAAAACATGTAAAAAAATGGAAACGCAACAAGAAGTATGGCAGAATATGAAAGGAAATTTTTTCCAAAAACCTATCACACAGCTGGTAGAAGAAGCCATCATCCGCGAACAGGCTAACGGTCACCGCCTGAAAGTATGTGTGGGCTCAGATTCCCACGTGTACGGCGAAGCGATCAATTATGCTACAGCAGTAGTATTTGTCCGTGAGGGAAAAGGAGCGTTTACCTTTATCAGAAAAGAAAGAGAAATACAGAAGATCAGTATCAAAGAACGAATGCTGAACGAGGTCAACAGATCCGTAGAAATTGCTTACGCTATCTGTGCCGTTCTGGATGCTTATGGTGTGGAAATGGAGGTACACGCAGACATTAATACCGACCCTGATTTTAAGTCAAATGCAGCATTGAAAGATGCTATGGGCTATATTCTGGGAATGGGCTATGTGTTTAAAGCAAAACCTTACGCATTCGCAAGTACCAATTGTGCTGATATGATGGTTTAATAAATAAAGATTGTATTCAAAGGCTTTCGGGCTTAAAAAATAACAGGATGGAAATCACCAAAAGATTATTATTTCTGGATGATATAAGATACCCGATTGAGGCGTTTCATTATACCAAACAGGATATTTTCCTCAAAAAAGACTGGCATATTGTTCGAAATTACGAGCAGTTTGTTAACAGAATTATGGAAAAAGGACTTCCGGAACTCATTTCTTTTGACCATGACCTGGCAGATGTACATTATCTGAAGCCCAATGCTGACGAGTACACTGAAAAAACAGGCTACGATTGTGCCAAATGGCTGGTAGAATATTGTATGGATAACTATTTGGATCTCCCAAAATTCTATTGTCATTCCATGAATCCGGTGGGCAAGAAGAATATTCTAAGCCTTTTGGAAAATTTTAAACAACTATAATCAACATTTTTAGATCAGCGCAAAAAGATTGCGTAATTACTTTTTTACTTTGCAGAATCATCATATCAAAGATGATGGAAAGGAAGAATCTGAAGATGATTGATCTAAAGGCCGGAAAATGTTCTAAGCCTTTTGGAAAACTATAAAAAAACTAAAAACTAAAAAAATGATTTTCAAAACATATAACTCTATAGAAAATGCTTACCAAACCCGCGTGATCGATCAGATCAGGTTGCAGGGTTTTGGGGATGAGATTTTCATCGTGCAGGAAAAGGTTCACGGGGCTAATTTCTCTTTCTTTACCGATGGAAAGGAAATTAAGATCGCGAAGAGAACCGCCTTTATTGAAAAGGATGAAAAATTCTACAACGCACACCAAATTTTAGAACGTTACAGAAAAAATGTAATTGATTTGTTCCAAAAAGTGAAAACCAATCACCCGGAATTGGAAACGGTAGTGATCTACGGTGAACTGTTCGGAGGTGGCTACAAACATACAGAAGTAGAACCCGTAAAAGAGGCTATCAAAGTACAAAAAGGTATTGAATACGCACCTTATAACGAATTTTATGGATTCGATATTAAGTTGAACGGAACTACTTATTTGGACACCGATGTGGTGAATCAGATTTTTGAGCAAACCGGATTTTTCTACGCTAAAATTGTGTTTCAGGGCAGTTTGGAAGACGCTTTGAGGTTCCCGAATGTATTTGACTCTAAAATTCCGGCTTGGTTGGGCCTACCCGAAATGGACAACAATATGTGCGAAGGAACGATTGTCAAAACTTTGAAAACCAGATATTTTGGAAATGGCGCCAGAGTTATTCTTAAAAACAAGAATGATAAGTGGGTCGAAAAATCTAAAATGGTTAAAAAAGACCGTAAAGAAGTCCAAAAACCGGCAGATTTTTCAGAAAATGCTCAGAATATCTGGGAGGAAATTCAAAGGTATGCTACAGTCAACAGATTGCATAATGTGGTGAGCAAAGTTGGAGAATTTGAATCCAAAATGATAGGCAAGATCATAGGTCTTTTTGCTCAGGACATTTTGGAAGACTTTGGAAAAGATTTTCCGGATGCTTTCGCTTCAGTGGAAAAAGACGAACAGAAAAGAATCAACAAAAAGTTGAATACTTTAGTGATTGATTTTATAAAAGAAGAGTTGATGACTCTTAAAGTTTAGTTTCGGTATATTTTTACCGGAACTTTTTTATGTTTAAAAACTAATACAATGATACTGGCAGAGATAAAAAGTCTTTTGAGAGAAGACATCAGCATATTAATAAAAATTGCAAATTCAGGAAAACACTATTTGTGTGACTGCGGTGAAGCCAGCCAGCTGACGGTAAAAGAAATACAGTCGGTTTCAGCAATATTCATCAGCCATACACACATTGATCATTTTTCAAATTTTGACGGAATTTTCAGACATCAGATTGGTAGCGGAGAAAGAGTTGTGATCTGCGGACCGAAAAATATCCATCACCAGATTGAAGCACGGTTAAAATCTTACACCTGGAACCTGATCGATGAAAAGGCTATTGAATATGAGATCCGGGAGATTATTTCCCCTGAAGAAATTAATGTGTATATCCTTCGTCCACCACACTGGAACCTGGAACTGATCAAGATGCAGAATTTCCTTTTTGAAGATGATCAGGTAAAAGTAGAGTTTGCGATTCTTGATCATAAAACAGATTCCATTGCGTATCTGTTCAAAGAAAAAGATTCAGTCACCTTTCATGAAGAGGCTTCCGGCTTCAGAAAAGGAAAATGGATCAGCGAACTGAAATCAGCTTTTGAAAATAATGATGAAGATAAGGAAATTGAGATTGAAGGAACCGTTTACAAAGCATCTGATCTGTTTCATTTACTGACCAGAAATCAAGGTTACAGGCTTGGGGTAATCATGGATCATGCGGCAGATCAGGGAAATTATGAAAAAATAAAAACGGTGTTCAGCGAGGCAGATCTCGTTTATATTGAGAGTTTTTATAAAGATTCAGATCAGGAATTTGCAAAACTTAATTATCACAGTTTTGCTTCTGCATCCGGAAAGATCATGAAAGACTGTCAGGTGAAAGAAGCCGTTCCTATTCACTTTTCAAGAAGATATACGGAAACTGATGTTATTGAAATTGAAACTGCTTTTTATAAAGCATTTCACGAAAATTAATTAAAAATTTGAACTACAAAAGAATTGATTTTCTTAAACACAAATACCACTAATAATCTTCACAAATAAACACAATCATCTGTGTAAATCTGTGAAATCCGTGGTTAAGAAAAACGGTCTTTTTTTTAAAAACAAATACCACCAGTTATTTACACAAACCAACAGAACATCTGTGTATTCTGTGTAATCTGTGGAAAAAAACGTAGTAAAAATTAAACAAACAAATTAAAAAAAATGAAACCTAATATATTTTTTACAGCGGACCATCATTTCGGTCACGCTAATATTATAAAATTTTCAGACAGACCATTCGAGTCCTTAGACCATATGAATGAAGAACTGATTAAAAGATGGAATGAAAGAATCGGTACCAATGATACCGTCTACCACCTTGGTGATATCAGTTTAGGAAAACCGGATTTCACCAAAGAAATTCTCGACAGATTAAACGGGAATATCCATTTGATCAGAGGAAACCACGAAGGTGCCGCACTCACATACCCCAAACGATTCGAATCCGTAAGAGATTATCATGAATTGAAAATTGATGAACCGGAAAACAGCAACGGCAAGCAGAAAATCATTCTCCTGCATTACGCCATGCGTAGCTGGAACGGTTCACACCGCGGAGTTTGGCAGCTCTACGGCCATTCACACGGAACTTTACCCGATGACGAAATGGCTTTAAGCTTCGACGTGGGAGTAGATTGTCACGATTTTTACCCGATTTCTTACGAAGAAGTCAAAGAATTGATGAAGCGAAAAAAATGGACACCCCCGTTTGGAGCAAGAGAGGAGTAATGAGTAATGAGTAATGAGTGTCAGCCATTCTAATTGCACTGGAGTACCACAATCATGAATACATTTTACATTGTACTTTTTTACATTGTACATTTTAAAAAAAAACTATGAACACAACAAACGAAATATTAATCATCGATCTGGAAGCTACGTGCTGGGAAAATGACAGAATCCCCATTGGCGAGAAAGTCGATATTATAGAAATAGGGATCTGCAAATTGGATTTAAAATCAAAAGCTATTTCCCAGAAACAGAGCATTTATGTTATTCCGGAAAGATCAGAGATCAATGAATTCTGTACAAAACTGACCGGAATTACGTCGCAGCTTATTGAAGAGAAAGGAATCTATTTTGAAGAAGCCTGTGAAAAGATTGTGGATGAATATCATTCTTCAGATCTTACCTGGGCGGGTTTCGGAAACTTCGACAAGGAACAGATTTTCGAGCAGTGTGACTGGCTCGGAATAGAAATTCCTTTTGGCGGACAATATCTGAATGTGATGGAAGAATTCAGAGAGCATTTCAGACTTCATAAAATGATAGGTCTGAAAAGAGCTCTTGAGTACCTGAAAATGGATTTTGAAGGCAACCACCACAGCGGAGCAGACGATGCTTACAACGCAGCCAAAATTTTACGGAAGATTTTGGAGTAGAAATAAAGATAGAAGTTAGAGGTTAGAAACTAGAAATTAGAAATTAGAAGATGGAAGTCCAATACCGGAAGATAATATTCTCAAGCTCCAGTCTTTCATCCTTTAAAAGATAGGAGAAAAGTTGACTGCGGGAAACAGGCAGTGATGGATGTACAAAATTAACTTCCATCCTCCAGCTCCCATCTTCCCTCTTTTAAAACATTAAATTTTAAACAAATGAAAACAACAGAAAATATATTAATTATAGACCTGGAAGCCACCTGCTGGGATGACAGACCGCCCAGAGGCCAGGAAAGCGAGATCATTGAGATTGGGGTGTGCATCATGAATGCAGCTACCGGCAAGGTCTCCAAAAATGAAGGCATTTTAGTGAAACCACAGTATTCAAAGGTGAGTCCTTTCTGTACGGAACTGACTTCCATTACACAAAATATGCTGGATGATGAAGGCATCATGCTGGAAGACGCTCTGGATATCCTGAGGGCAGAATACGATTCTGAGGACCTTACCTGGGCGAGCTACGGCAATTATGACCTGAATATGCTTCAGAATCAGGCCAGAAGATTTAATGTGGATTATCCATTGAGCGATGACCATATCAATGTGAAAACATTGTTCGGGCAGTTGCATCCTACCGTAAGAAAAAGTGTAGGCATGAGCAGAGCTTTAGGTGAGCTGAATCTCAAGCTGGAAGGTACGCACCACAGAGGTGTGGATGATGCTAAGAATATTGCGAAGATCTTGCATTGGTGTCTTAACCAAAGCTAATTGATCAGCTTGGAAATACAATAATTTAATCAGTAATCTATAAAAAGAGGCTGTCTCAAAAATGGGACAGCCTCGGCTTATTATAATTCAGGACACTCAAGAGTATTGGTATCCCAATAACATTGAGGAGTAGGGCTTCCCGGGCAATGATATGAATGTATTCCGGGAGGGCATGTCTTCACCCCGCCTTTAACTGTTTTTAATCAATCTCTTGAAATTCTCCTTAAATTTTTCATTGTTTAATTTTTAGTTTTTGGGTAAAAAAAACAATAAATCTAGATGTTGTGATTTAACATAAAATAATTTAAAACTCATTACTTAAGTCCCATACACCAAGTTCCAATGCTTTTACAAACAAAACCATATAGTTCAACAGGAATGGAATGTCCCATTCCATCTATTAAAATCAGTTCAGAATTTGGGATTGAATCTGCAATGTCTTTGCCACAGTCTGGGTGGAAAATTGGATCTTCCGTTCCGTGAATGACTAAAACCGGAGCCGTTATTTTTCCCGAAATTTCAGAATGATACCGAAATGAACCCATAGCGAGCAGCTGCCTCAAAACTCCGTTTTTAACTTGGGAACGGCTTAATTCTTCCTCAATGATCGCTGTTTCAAGTTTTTGGTTAAAAAAATAGCCACTTCCATTGGTTTTTTCGGCAAAAAACAATTTTTCTTTAATGTAACCTTCTTTATCCATCACAGGATTCATTTTTGGACGGAGCATCATAGCCATTACTTCAGGATCTGAAGAAGGTAGGGAAGGACGTAAAGTAGTCGACATGATGATAGTCAGTGTCAAGACTCTTTCCGGAAAATAAGATCCCAACAGTTGAGCAATGATACCACCCATAGAACGGCCTGCAATATGAGCTTTTTCAATATGCAGGTAATCCAGAAGCCCAATCACATCCTCAGCCATATTCCTCAGAGAATAGGGAATATCTTCTTTTTTGAGGTTCGCAAATGTTTGCTGAACATCATTATCAAAATTCAACTTCTTTTCGGGATTAAAAACTGAAGATCCTGAATCTCTGTTGTCAAAGCGGATTACACGGAATCCTTTTTCAACGAGCAGGTTGCAGAAGGCATCATCCCACCGGATCATTTGGCTTCCCAATCCTGAAATGAGAATAATGTTCTGGTCATCATTCGTTCCGAAAATCTCATAGCACAGGTTTATATTATTAATGCTTGCTGTCTTTTTCATGATCTTAAATAATTAAATATGACTCCTTCAAGAGGCAGCAGTCTTGAATCTTCAATCGCTGCAGTACGATGTCCCGTGATTTTCATATAGCCTTTATTCTGTTCAAAATTGAAGAATTCAGACACAAGTTTCAGTAATTTATTATTGAATATTGCCTCCAAGTTGATGAATAAATTCGGAGGCAGCCTGAAGCGCTTTGCTTTTCTTGGGTGAAAGGATTTCCTGACTGATGTTTTCAGCGGTTTTAAGAGCTTCTCCAAAGACCTTTTTTCCAATCTCTGTTATGACAACATAACTTACCCTTGCATCCCTTTCATTAGCTTCCCTGGATACGAGTCCGATTTTTTCTAAAGGATTAAGCAACCTTGTAATTCCGGAAGCAGTAAGGCCTGTTTTTTCGGCAAGATCTATTCTTCGCATTTTACTCTCAGAAGAATGATAAAGAATATAAAGAATCACAAAATCATTCATTCCCAGCCCATGTACACTCAAAGAATCAAATTTCCTTGCTATCACCGACTGCAGCTTATTAATGTTTATTAAAAATAATAATTCGGTACTTATCATTGATTTATATTTGAGTTATCAACTATTTATTTAATGCAAATATATAAAATTTAATGAGTTAATGTTTTTAACAGGAACTTTTATTTTCAATTTTATGTAATTTCTAGAATAGATGTACGAAAGAATATAAATAAAAACGGGTATAAAATAAACTGCGCAAAAACATTGCGTAATTATATTCTTACTTTGCATTATCAAAATGAAACAACACTGAAATTTTGAAAAACAGGTTTCAGTTACCATATCAGGCAAGTCAGGTTGTGTGTTTCTGTATAACACCATTGCAGAAGAATTTGTTGAAAAACATTGTTTTCGTTCTGTTCAACTTGGCCCGAAGGTTTGAGGAGTTGACCAAAAAACTTCTACCATTAGCTATTGTACGGAGGTTCGAATCCTTCTGTTTCCTTAAGGGGAAATATAACTCAGGAGGTTAGAGTAAATAGTTTTTTTTGCGAAGGTTCGACTCCTTCTCTCAACAAGTTTGAGATAGCTCAGTTGGTTAGAGCACTACATTTCCCATGTAGTTGAAAATAGACTGAAAATCTATTTTTTACAAAGTTTTCAATGTTTTTCTTTAAAAACATTCCTTTAGAGAAAATCTGAGTTTTTTCAGTTGTTGAATCAACATTTTTGAAAAAGCCAGTAAGAAAGATTTTTTCTGAAAGTGAAATTCAGTTGATGAATACCCCAATTGAACGGAATTTTCTAATGAGGACGGTTTTCCGCGTGAGCGATGGTAACGGATATCCTTTTTTGTACGCAAAAAAGATAGCAGTGAACGTAGCGACCCAGGTTGTTGCTTTCAGCGGTGGCCAGGGACACGCCCAAGATCTTACGGATTGGAAAAAGAAGTTTAAGAACAGTATTTTGAAACGATTGGAGCTTTTTGAAACTCCTTTGCTTCCGCCATTTTTTGGAAGAAAGAAACTCGGTTTTCTCTTTTTAATTGAAATAATAACCCTTAAAAATATAATAAAATGATAAAAAATGTACACATTAAAGCATACCAAATGGGTTTGGTCTTCAAAAACCGAAACTTAATTGAAGTTCTCAAAGAAGGTAATCATTATGTCTTCGGAAATAAATCGGTCACAATCTATGAAATGAAATCCCGGTTTGAAGCTGGTGAAGATTTACCGATTCTGTTGAAAAATGAAACGCTGAAAAGCCTTTTGGAAACGGTAGAAGTAAAAGACGGAGAAATCATTTTAGTGCATGAAAACGGAACTCTTAAAGATGTTTTGACTGTTGGACAGTATGCATTCTGGAAAGGAATGGTCAACAGAGAATTTCAAAAAATAGACTTAACAAAGATTGAGATCCCGGAAGAAATTTCTAAACCAATTCTGGAAAATATAAAGGTGAAAAGCTTTGTAAGAAAGTTTGTTGTGCCTCATCACTATAAAGGATTATTGTTAATTGACGGAAAACTGACTCAGGTGTTGGAAAGCGGTACTTACTCCTTCTGGAACAATGAAATTTCAGTTGAAGTTAAGCTAATCGATCCCAATTATGAGATAAAATCCCAGTTTGGAACGCATGAAAATGTAGCTGCTTTATTAAAAAATGAAACCCTGAAAAACCTTTTGGAAATCGTAGAGGTAAAAGATGGTGAAATCCTTTTGATGTATGAAAACGGTACTTTAAAGGATGTTCTGAACGTAGGACAATATGCATTCTGGACAGATATTACAGAAAGGGCTTTCCAGAAAGTGGATTTAACGAAAGTTGAAATCACAGAGGATATCCCGAATACCATCCTGGAAAATTCAAGGCTGAGACATTACGTAAGAAAATTTATTGTACCGAATCAATATAAAGGACTATTGATCATTGGTGGTAAATTGGTGAACACTCTGGAAGCGGGAACCTACAGTTTTTGGAATAATGAAATTTCCATCGATGTCAACACGGTTGATATGCGAATGCAGCAAATGGAAATTGCAGGTCAGGAGCTTTTGACTAAGGATAAAGCGATGCTAAGAATCAATTTTTATGTGAGTTTTCAGGTACAGAGTATCGAAAAAGCATTAATGGAAAATAAAGAATATGATAAGCAATTGTATATTCTGATGCAGCTGGCATTGCGTGAGTTTGTAGGCGCTTTAACATTGGATGAACTGTTGCTGAAAAAAGATTCGGTAGGTAAAGAAATTCTTGAAAATCTGGGTGAAAAAGCCGGAGATTTAGGTATCAGAGCTTTTGATGCGGGTATCCGTGACGTGATCTTAACCGGTGAAATGAAGGAAATTATGAACCAGGTTTTGATCGCTGAGAAAAAAGCTCAGGCCAACAGCATCATGCGCCGTGAAGAAACGGCTTCCACAAGAAGTTTGCTGAACACCGCAAAACTGATGGAAGAAAATGAAGTTTTATGGAAGCTGAAAGAAATGGAGTATATGGAAAAAATCGCAGAAAAGATTGGTGATATTACCGTTTCAGGAAACAGCAACATCGTTTCCCAGCTGAAAGAAATTTTCACAAAATAAAAACTAATAACTGTTACTATATGGGGTAGGCTAGTGTAAAAACAGTCTGCCCTTTTTATTTCCAAATCATGAAAAGAAGAGAAAAGATATAAAGACACCTAAGGAAAAGAGATAAATCCATATTTTTAGCATTGGCTTAGGATAAGGATTTTATTATTTAGAAAAGATTATGAAAACACGGATAGTATATACAAAGAGAGATAAAACAATACTTGAAGAAAGTCATCTTCATGAACAAAAAGCATATTTGAAGCATACCTATATTAATGATGTGCTGAAAAAGACCGAACAGTTTTATTTTCAGACTATCCATTCCGTTAAGGTGTATCTTACAGATGAAGAAACGCCTGATGAAGACATCCTGATGGAGCATGTATTGGCCGGCGGAGTGAAAATTATAAGGACTAAAAACCATAGAGAAGGTCAATTCGTCCATGAGAGAAGGTATAAAAGTTTTGAACTTGATATTGAAAATTTTTCTGTGTATGACCAGCAGGATAGAGTGGTGGCTTCTTATAGTATATACGATGCAAACGGTAATGTATTTCTGAAGAAATTTTTCTATCTGAATAATGGAGATTCAAGGGAATTTAAATATTTCGAAGACGGAAGACCTTACCTGAAAAAGCAAGAAATTCTCCAGTCCCTTATGGAGGCATCCGAAATGAACAGTGTAGATCCTTCATGGAATCTTTATCTGCAGTTTTACCCATTCCCTTTTTCAGATGAAAGCTTAGAAATTGAAACCGTCCGTTATTTTTCAACGGACTATGAAGATCAGGAAATGACGCTTAGAGAAGCTTTCTTTAAACGGAATTTTGACAAAAAAGTATACAGAGATCAGAAGCTTACCCATATTGAACATTTTGAGAATCTTCAAAGGATCAAAAAGACCTATTTCATCTATGACGATACGAGTTTTGAACCAAAAGAGGGAGACTTTTCTATTGAAGTTGAAGTGCAGTATGTAAAGGAAAAAAGAAATGGTTTTACCCAATGGGAATCTGATTTATACAGAAAAAATATACTGTGCGAAAAGAAAATATGGGTCACTGATGTACTGGAAAAAAAAATCTTTGCACAATACATTGACGTCACTACCGGAAAAACCGTAGCGTTTGAAAAAGATGCTTATTATTATGATTCAGGATATTCAAACTTAGAAGATTTCAGATATAAGGAAGACGGGCAGCTGGATCCGGACTGTAGAATCGTATATGACGATTGGGATGGTGAATCGTATACAGTTGAAGAAATGTATGAAAATGGTTTTTTTAATTCTGAATATGGAAAATATTTCCTGTCCGCTTTACCCGAAATTCCTGAAATTTCAGACCCCGTAAAAATACATGAAACCATTTACAAAAATCATCTGGATGAGGTAATTTCGAAAAAAGATACCCAATCACTTTATGAATATTCCGAGGAAATCTATCAAAATGGCAACCTCGTTAAAAGGAAAACCTACAAAGCTCATTCAAAAGAAGATCTTAGAAAAAGAAAATATTTTGCTATCACTGCTTCCTATCATGATCACATACAAGACAGTTCCGATCTGGAAAAGTCGCCAAACTATGATGAGGAAATATACTACAACAAAAGGAGGATCAATAATTATATGGTTTACGATTTTATCATCCGGAATGACTGGACCATGAAAGCAGCTGAGTTATCAGGAACAGTGGTGTATGACAACTATTACAGAGTCGTTTCCAGAATCACCTGTGACCGTCTTTCGAAAAAGTTGATAGAAGCTTTCAAAGTGATCTATATGCAGGTTTCTCCTTTATTGGGACAAAATTTTGTCAGAGTAAATTTCAACAAGGAAGGAGATGTGGAAAGTTATATGGACAGCCGTTACGATATTCCACATACGAATTCCAAGGAAAAATTTATGGCTAACAATTCGGGAAGAAATCCGTTTTTTATGAATTATTATAGAAATCTGGACAGCCTGGTTCCTGAAAATCCGGCGTTCCCGTTTATGAATTTTACAAGTAGAAAATTGAAATTTGGGGATGAAATCGCGTCAGAAAGCGAGATGACAGTTTTGAGAGGTGATTCAGGAGTTACCATTGCCGTCAATAAATTTGACACTTATTATTTCCTGGGTGCTAATCAATCCTTAAATGATTATCTGAGAATATTTCCAGACGGATTTTTTAACATTTTTTTTCATAATATAAAGAAAGAAAAGCATACCGTGGAATCCGACTTTTTTGGATATGGAATCACTGCCCATTTTTCAATTGACCTCGAAGATAAAGAAATCAATTGCCAGTTTCACGACGGTCACGGCGATCACATAACCTTCAGAAAAACAACGTCCAACGAGAAAACCGATATCTATGGTTTTTTCAAGGATGAAAGAAGAATTCCATTTAACTTTTATTCAGAAATGCTTGCAGAACTGCTGCTGAAAGCATAATTTTTTGTTAAAAAAATCACTTTACTGGGATATTTCAATGTCTGTCAGGCATTTTTTGTTATTTTAGTCCCCAAGATTGGAATTATGCTTATTGAAGATGAATTGAAGTCGATTTATTTAAATTATAGAATCAAGGAAATTGTTCCTTTTCTCATAAAGCTGACCCCAAAAGAAAAGAAAGAAACTGCAGTTGTTTTAAAGAAATTTTTAAATAAAGACTGGGGGCACAATCACGTTTCTATGCTTGCCGCTCTGGCCTGCAGCACTCACCGGGACGAATACGCAAAACTGTCACCCGGTTATTACGCTGTACCAATACATCTCGCTGATGAATTATTCGAATCTTATACTCCGGAATGGCTCGGAAACAGCTATCAGTTTCTCAGGAATATAGACTATCTGAAAGTCATGGAATGGCAACACACAGGTTATCTTACCCTGAATGATGAAATCGCTGCCCATCTTCTTTCGGAATCACTGGTTTCAAACCATACCGCTGACGAAATTCTTTTTACCTATCCTGAAACACTGGATGCTCATATCTGGCTCCTTTTTCAGTATAACTCCAATATCACTTACCATTATAAAAACGAAAAAAACTGGAAAGTTTTCTTTAAAGATCTGATCCATAAAAATAAAATTGACCGTTTAAAAGTTTTACAATCCTGTCTGGATGCAGTGAGTCTCAATTTTTCCAAAGATCATAATATGTGGTTTCTGGAACTTTTTTCTTACTTAGAACCTTCCTCAAAGGAGGTTTTAGCACTCCAGGACAGTCTCTTTTCAGTTTTCCATGCTCCACAACAGTCGCTTTTTGTTCCGGTACTTAAAATTTTAAATTCTGTCATTACAGATTCTGATTTCAAGGAAAACGATTTTCTTAATGCTTCATCGACGTTACCTGGTCTTCAGATCAAAAATATTTTGAATACATGGCTTCAGACTGTTGAGAAAATAGCGAAGAATAATAAAAAATACAGGGAAGAAATCTGTCTTTTTGTACTGCCTGTTTTTATGAGCAAAGACGCTTCTATACAGACTAAGGCCGTAAAGATTATTTTGAAATATGGCGATTCCAATTCTGAAAAGTTTAAGAATGAATTACAGGCTTACACAGAATCTTTGCTTTCGGACACAAAAATAGCGCTTGAAAAATTCCTTATCAGCAATAATAATGAAGCTACTGAACTTGTAGAAACTGAAGAACTAGATTCTTGGCATGTATCTCAACCGATTTCTCCTATTGAAAACATCAGTGATTTTATATTCTTTGCACCACAGGTTTTCAGTAAAAACGAACCCAATGATTTTGATCTTTTCCTGGATGCTCTGCTGAGGTTCAATACAGAGATCAGTGAAGAACACTTTACACAGCTGGAACCGGCTTTCAAAGCAGCTCTTAAAGTAAAAGGAAGTGTAGGGATGCACCATTTGTATGCTACATTTTTTATTGCCTATGGACTTTTAAAACTGAAAAAAGGAGCTCCGGTACTCAATGAAGCAAAAAAAGAATTTCCAGCCCTTGAAAACTGGATTGGAAAACGCACACCTTTGATCTTTAAAGCCTATCATCAGTTCCTATTGGGAATATTTGATCTTTTAAAACAAGAGAAAATCCTTCCGTTACTCTCAATCGCGGATCATACACCTTGCTGGATTGATATCCGTCTACTAATCGATAAATTAAAAATATACCAGGATCAGAAAGAATTTCCGGTTCCTTTCGATCTACAGAGAGCGGTGCTTCGGGTACGAAAAGAGAATTTCGGAGAAGCCCAAAAGTACGCTCAAAAACAGCTTACCGAAGAATATGTACAATTGCTGGATCCTGTTTTTAATCCGGAATATTATAAAAACCTTTATGAGGAATCTCATCTGGAGGGCAGTTTTGATAGAAAATTAGGCATCAGAAAAATATATAAAGGCTACGTAACAGAAGAAATTCCGGAGCTTACGGTAACGATTGAAAATAAAGAAATTCCTGGTGATGCCCCTCTGCTGGATCATTTATTTAACTCTTATCACGGTATTTATGATCAGGATCTGATCAGGATTTTATACACAGCTCCGTGCTTTTCGGGGTCTGTTTTTGCTAAAAAATACAACGAAACATTGTCCAATGCCGTTTATCAATATGACAGCCGGACCAATACCGAATTTTTAGATGCATGGATGAAGCTGGATCTTCCATGCCAGAAGGCGCATTATTTATTCCTGTCCGCGGCCATGTTCAGTAAGGATAAAACCTTCTCTGGTACGGCTTTTGAAGCGATAATTCACAAGATAGTTTCAGAGGATTTTGACCCCGGAATATTAGGAATAATGATCGGCGAAAAGATCAGTCACGGACTGGCTACGGTGAAAAGACTTACGGATGGACTTTCCGGCCTTATAGGATTGAATCCCAGTCATAACCGCGCTCTTGAAAAACTATTGATACCCATTCTTATAGCGATAGATCATCCCGTTTTTAATCTCAAAAAGATTTTAGAGATGTACTACGAACTGCTGCACCTTAATCAGTCCGAAGTTGATGATGTGGTGGCTGTCAAGCTGAAAGAATGGAAAAACGAAAATAACCTGAAAAAAATTATCATCAAATTAAAAACAAATGAAAGAAAGACTTTATGAGATCCTTAATGAGGAAAAAGCACATGAGATTATTCCGTTTCTGAAGCAGCTAAGCACAGAAGAAAGAAAAACCCTGGTACCCACGATAAAAAAGCTGGACCGGGAGATCAGTAAGATTGTAATGACGAAAAACTCCTACCACACTGCCGGTTCTGCAGATCAGCATTCTATCATTGATATCGCATCATTTGTCTGCATGGATCAGAAGCATTACGGGAAAAACTACTGGAGCCTTTTCAGAGACAAAGAACAGACCCGTAAAATACTGGAATGGGGATGCCCACCGTGGTTTTCAGAATTTATCAATGATTCTATAGAAGCTGAATTTACAGCATTTAATTATCAGGATATTCTGGAATGGGCAGAAAAAGGCTATGTAAAACCCAGACCTGAGCTACTGGGATACCATTTAAGCCTTCAGCCTTATGACCTGGATAAATCTCCGGAGACGCTGAATACCCACTTTTGGTATTTATGCGAATTTCCATCGAAATCACTTCCTTTTACAAGAGAATGGCTTCCTTTAGTTCAAAAGCTGATTGCCGAAAATAAAATTGAAAGAAAAAGATTTCTCAAAGAATGCCTTTTGGCAGCCAATAGAAATTTTAATAAAAACGTGACCGGATGGTTCATGGATGCATTCAATATCCTGAAACCTTCAAACGAAGAACTAATCATGCTTCAGGACGAACTGATGGCCGGATTAGCCTCTGTACAGTCGAAGGCGGTGAATACCATGCTGGCTCATCTGAAAAAAATAGTTACAGAGCCGGAATTTAAAACCAGTGAGTTTTCTCATTTCCTTCCGAACCTGTTAAGTTCAGAGGTCAAAACCGTTGTGGCAGCCAGTCTTGTTGTGACAGAAAATATCTTTCAGAAAAAGAAAACCGATACTGAAAACCTTGGAATGGCTTTGAGTGCTGCGTTTGTAAGCAAAGATGAAAGCATACAGACCAAAGCCGCAAAGATCATCCAGAAATACATCCCCGTTTCCGAAGATATCAAGGAAGCGTTATCGCATTATGCTGATAATGTTTTGGCTAATGTAAGACCAGGACTTGCTCAATACATTGACAATAAACAGTTAGAACTGGATGCTGTACAGCAGGAAAAGCTGGAGCTAATCAGCGAAGAAAGCCTGGCTAAGGAGCCTGCAAGTTTTGAAGACCTGATGTTTTTCCTTCCGCAGGCGATAGAAAAGCCGGGGACGTATTATTATGATTTAGCGCTCGGTGGACTTGTCAAGTTTGCAGATGACGCAGACGACGCCTCCGTAAAACTTTTTGAACCCGTGTTTCAGAAAGCGTGTAAAACCATTGCTAAATGGGAAGTACATCATTTTAATGTACTGCTGTGTAATCTAATCATTAATTACGGACTTTCTTTATTGGAAAAATTTCCGGTTCAGCTTAAGAATCTAGAAAAAATATACAAAAGGACGCAGGAGGACGAAGCTACAAGAGAGGTATATTCCACCTACCATAAAAAGTTAGGACCAATTCAGGATATCTATGCCGGAGGTCTGGCTATGAAGCCCTTCAAACATATTGCGGTACAGGTTTTCAATAAGATAAAATCAGGAGATAAAACTCCGTTGTTATCTACGGTAACCCATGAGCCATGTTGGGTAAGCCCGGACGCATTGGTAGAAAGATTTGAAATCTATCAGAACGAAAATAAAAAGCCTGATGATCTGGATGTACAGTTGGCATTACAACGTTGTTCCCTTGAAAGAACATCAGACAGATTAAAACGGGTTGAAGAAAAACTGAAAGGAGAATATAAAGACTTGCTTCTTTTCTTTTTTAATCCAAATGCAGCACCGAAAGGAAAATTTGAACATCCGTCATGGTGGATGACTGCTGGAATTACCCGTTCTCCCGGAACCGTTTTTAAAGAATTCAAAGATTTCGGTTATGATGATATTCCAAAAGAATTTCTTACCGGTTCATATGAATGGAAAACTATTGACAGTAAAAAGAACTCCTATTATCCGGTTGAACTTAATATCAACGTTCCTAAATATCACCTGAAAAAAAGAGAACATCCGCTTTTTCTGGAATATTTTATTGCAGAACAGAAACATTTCTCTGAAACCCCTTCATTCATGTGGAGTTTCCCGAATACCCTTGGAAATGTTTTTGCGAAGATCATCAAAGACTGCCTGTTTTATTCCGGAATAGCAGAGGTTTACGAAAGAGGTCTTGTTCTGAATACAGCACAGGCCCTTCATCAGATGAAAAAGCCTCTGGATGCGATGGGATATCTGTTTTTGGGAACCATTTTCCTGGACGGAGACAAAGTCATTCGTGGAACTGCTGCTGAGATCTGGCTGGAACATGTTTCCCATAAAGTACTGGATAATGTACAGCTGGGCCGTGTGACCGGTCTGCACGAGAAACTGGAATGGGCACCTGTGAAGAGATTTACAGATCTGGTACAGCATCAGATGCTCAATGTCAGCAAAGACCACAATCTGGCGCTGGAACAGCTTCTTACCCATATTTTGCTGCAGATGGAAACACCTGTTACCAATCTTAAAAAAATATTGGATATTTACCACGAGGTTCTGGCTTTAAACCAATCTGAAGCCGATAAAAACTTAAAAGAAAAACTGAATAGCTGGAAAGAGAATTCCAGTCTGAAAAAAATCTGCAATCTTCTTCTAAAAAAATAGATATGGAAGATACGCTTGTTTACAATTATCAGAGACCATCGTCTTTGATAAAAAAAGATGCATCTGAAGAATTATTTCTGTCCAAGTACAGCGAAATTCAGAAGAATACGGATGCTCCCTGCTTTTTCTGGGGAGATGTTAGTCAGCCGTTTATACTGGCGAGATGCCTCATCACACTTTCCAATATTGTGAAATCCAGCTTTAATCTGTCGCCGTTTCAGATGGCGCTGCTTAAAGATCCCATCGTTACTGCCGGAAACGAGAGGTTAAGGTTTGAAGGATTTTCACACTGTGCTGGTGTTTACGCCAGGGTAGATGTCTTGCCGGACGGACTCCACGGTGAGTTTCTGGAAAACGGAACTACCAATGTGGATTTTAATCAACCCATGATCACTGCGCTGGGAAGCATTCGCCCGAATGAAAAAATAATGCTTTCGGTAGGGGAAAAAGAAGTAGGATTGTACAAAGAAGAAGAAAAAGTAGTGGAAAGAAAAGTTCCGCTGCCTGTAAAATGGATCAAAGGACTCAGTACGGTTCAAATCTATCTTTCCGAGTCGGAAAAGCTTCATACTTTCAATAAAATCCAAACCCAGCAGTTGTTCAGAGGAATACCGAAAGGTCCGGTAAAATCAGATTATTACCTGATCATCAGAGGAAATAAACCTATGTTTTCTCCTGTGAAATCAGCAGATGCTGTATGTATCGGCGGACTGAATAGATTACGTTTACTGGAACCGCTCCTGCCTTATATCGATCAAATGAAGGTATTTCCGCATGCAGATATGCAGTCTACCACTTGGCAGTTGTATATGGGGAACATCAGGTTTAGTTTTTCATTGTCAAGAGAGAGCTGGAGAGGATTTTCGGGAGAAGGAGCCGTTTTGGACAGCCTGATCGATGATATTTCCGATGAATGGATCGATGCACTGGATAAATATGCTTATGCGAACCAGTCTTTTAATCCTTCCGCGTTTGCTTTGGAGGAAAACATAAGTCTGAAAACAACGGATAACCTGACGGGAAGATTGGCTGCCATGGGACTTTTAGGCTACGACCTTGATGATAACGGATTTTTCTACCGCAGATTGCCATTTAAACTCAACCGGATCATCGGGTTGAATCCAAGGATGAAAAATGCAGAAAAGCTCATTGCAGAAGGGAAGGTGGAAATTTTAAATAAAAGTGTAGCAAGAACCGAAGCCAGAGTAGAAGGAACCGGAGTACATCATACGGTTATTATCGATAATGGTAAAGAACGCTGTACCTGTGAATGGTTCAGTAAATACCAAGGCGAAAGAGGACCATGCAAACATGTTCTTGCCGTAAAGAAATTAGTACATACTTAAGAAAAAAAGGACAGCTTGTGAAATGAAGACTGTCCTTTTTATTTATTGATGTTTCATCCATTCTTCGTAAGAAATGACACCCAGCTCGGGCTTTCCTTCACCTTCAAGGATAGAAATAAACTCAAGTTGATTGCCGTCCGGATCATTGAAATAAATGGCCAGCGCGGGCATCCATGCAAAAACCATAGGTTCATCGATGCCGTCTTTCAGAAAGTTGTAAGGCTTCAGATCTTTATTTTTCAAAAAGTCTACGGAATAATTTAAAATATCTTCTTGGCTGGTGGAGAACGCAAAATGTCTTGGCTGCAGATTTTCTTTCTGTTCCCATAATCCCAGCATAAATTCTTTGCCTTCACCGACCCATAAAAATGCAATGGGACGCGTTTTATCCATATGAGCCAGTTTCAATCCCAATACCTCAGTATAAAACCGGATGGAATTTTCCAAACTGCTTACCTGAACATGGGTTTCATATAATCCTTTTATCATAGCCTGAATTTTAATGTACACAAAGCTAGACAATGCATTTTCAAAAATAGAAAGCAACTGATTCCTTTATTTGAATTAAGTGATAGAAAAATTTTATTTAAAGGATAACAGATAACAGATAACAGATAACAGATAACAGATTTTGTCGTTAAACATCAATAGGAGCGGGCTTTAGCCCGCTTAAAAAATAGGCATATTCATCTGGCTTTAGCCAAATTCCAAATTTAAACCCAAATGTCACAAATCCTTTTCACAAATAACACAATCATCTGTGTACATCTGCGAAATCTACGGTTAATAAAAAATGATCTATACATCAATAGAAGCGGGCTTTAGCCCGCTTGTGAAAGAATGTTATTCATCTGGCTTTAGCCAAAATCTAAATTTAAACACAAATGTCACAAATCCTTTCCACAAATAAACACAATCATCTGTGTTCATCTGCGAAATCTGTGGTTAATAAAGAAACACGAACCACAGCCTTTCAATACTGATAAAATATCAACCAACGATTAAATATCCCCTAATTTTCTAAAAAAATAAAAAATATGATTAAAAATTAACTACGCAAAAAGAATGCGCAATACTGTTTTTACTTTGCATCAGAAATCAGAGAGGAAAAGGCGATCCTCCAAAAATGTTTAACCAAAAACAGTAACTCATGAAATTTAATTTTTTAAACAAAGAGAAAAATACCGTAATGAACTACGAAGGTGCCAAGGCATTTACCATGACACCTGCTGAAGAATTATACAGTGCTGTTGTTACAACAGGATTATCCAGAACTTCTTATGAAAAAGGGAGCGACAGATTGGTGAGAATTCAGTCTCTGATCAAAAAAAACGATCCGGAATTCGTAGCGAAGTTAGCCGTGTATGCAAGGAAAGATATGTACTTACGTTCCATTCCATTGGTATTGACTGCTGAATTGGCAAAACAAACCTCCGGTACAGACTTAATAAGCAGAACGGTTGATGGTGTAATCCAGAGAGCGGATGAGATCACTGAACTTCTGGCGTATTACCAGACGACCAATGAGAGAACGGAAATGAAAAAACTGAACAGACTTTCAAAACAGATCCAGAAAGGTCTTGCGAAGTCTTTCAATAAATTTGATGAATACCAGTTTGCAAAATACAACAGAAAAGCAGAAGTAACACTTAGAGATGCATTGTTCCTGGTTCACCCGAAAGCAAAAGATGAAAATCAGCAGGCTGTTTTTAATAAAATTGTGGGTGATACTTTGGAAACTCCTTACACATGGGAAGTTGAACTTTCAGTGTTGGGTCAGACGAAATTTGCAGATGAGGCGGAAAAAAAACTGGCTTTTAAAAATAAGTGGGAAGAATTGATCCTTAGCAATAAACTGGGTTATATGGCTACGCTGAGAAACATGAGAAATATTTTGGAATCAGAAGTTTCTTCTGATGTGATGGCTAAAGTTTGCAGCTATCTATCCAATGAAAAGGCTGTCATCAATTCAAAGCAGCTTCCGTTCAGATTTTTGGCGGCCTACAGAGAATTGAAAATTATGAAATCACCTTATCTTTCATCTGTTTTAGAAGCATTGGAAGATGCGGTAATGTTGAGTGCGAAAAATATCAAAGGTTTTGGTTTTGACACTTCGGTGGTAATCGCGGCGGATGTTTCAGGTTCTATGCAGAAGTCGGTTTCTCCTAAAAGTAAAGTATTGCTTTATGATATCGGATTATTGATGTCTATGATTTTACAGTCACAATGCAAAAATGTGATCACGGGTATTTTCGGTGACAGATGGCTGAGAGTTCCTATGCCTAAAAGCGGTATTTTGAGAAACGTCAATGAGTTTTACAAACGTGAGGGTGAAGTAGGTTATTCTACCAACGGTTATCTGGTGATCGAGGATCTTATTAGAAGTCGAGAAAAAACAGATAAGGTGATGTTGTTTACCGACACACAGTTGTGGAACAGCAAAAATACCAAACATTCTTTTGAAGATTCCTGGAATCGTTATAAGAAGATAGCTCCGGACGCGAAATTATATATTTTTGATTTAGCAGGTTATGGAAACCAGCCATTGGATGTCAGAAAAAATGATGTATATCTAATTGCGGGTTGGTCAGATAAGATTTTCGATGTATTGAATGCAGTGGAAGATAGAACGTCTGCCGTGCAATTAATTAAAAAAGTGGTGCTGTAAAAGGCACTGCTTTTATAAATGATGAATTATGAATGATGATTGATGAATGATGATCCATCTTCATTACAAAATGAGCGAATAAATATAAATAAAACTCAAACTTGAATTCTCCAGAGTATGAAACTTATTAATGTAATTGAAATCTACCCATTAAAATATTCAAAAGAAGATTCTGAATTACCAGATAGTTCTGATTTTCCAGATTCTGAAATTTGGTATAAGGAATGGGTAAAGTCTGTGTCTAGTCTGAATTTTAATTTTAGTCCGATAGATGAAGATTCTTATCTTATTGATATTGAAATGATTGATGACGGTAATTTAGAAATTATTTTAGGAACGGATTTTAAAGGAATTAAACCAACAGAGCTTGAAGAAGATATGCTTACAGCTTTTGATGGAGGAATAGCTTTGATGGAAGATAATAAAGCATGGGTTTTGCCTACATGCTGTGGAGATATTGGGAATATCAAAGAGTGGAAAAAAATTCTTGAAGATAAAACCGAAGAATGGAATGAGCTGTGGATCGGTCATCCATGGATTTTTTATAAAAAAGTGAACGGAAAGATTCAGTTGTCTGATTATTCTGATGTAAATCTTAAAGATGCAAAAAATATACAAGCGCATATCGAAGTTGATGAATTGGAATTGAAAACTGAATTGGAGAAAGCAGAAAAACAACAAATCAATTTTAAAAATAGAATTTCAAAAATTTTGGAAAAGATGGAGATTAAAAATTTTGATGTAATCTCAGAAATATTGGCTGGCGTAAACAAAGCGACCTAGGAAAGGGAGGCGTTAAAAAAATAAACTATGCGAACGTTAAGAAAATTCTACTGTCTGAGTGCGAGACCCATTCTGAACGAAGATAACACTATATAATTCGCACGAGTTTTACAATTTTTAGAGAGTAGAGATTATTTTTAGCCGGAGTTTGCAAGTCTTGAATTTTTGGTTCTTTTGCTTCAAGGCAAAACGAACAAATATCTTAATTTTAAAATTATTTCGTCGTTCCTCGCAATGACAAAAACCATAAACCTATGCCCGAAACCTATCAATATCAAGGAAACCCTTTTATAAAAGAAGATTTAACACATCTATGCTTGTGTCCTTGCTGCGGAGCGCCCGATTGTGGTGAAGAATATATGCTTCTGACAAAATCGGAAGGCAAGCAGGAAGCGGTACTTTTTGGAGGCGGAACTTTCAGAGGATATTTAAATTATTGGTTTTATGAAGGGATTGCGCCGGAAGAATACAACAGACTGCCCGAATTTGTGAGACAAAACAATGAATGCACCGGCTGGCAGGATATCAGTGCTCAATGTACTGAGATCGATGCAGACGATTTTCTGCTGACTTTAGAATCTATAAAAAATTGTAATAGGAAAGAATATCTGTATGATGATTTTGAAAACTATTATTATCCTGTTTTGAAAAAATTTGCAGAAGAGGCCATGGAAAAAGGACAGAAACTCTATATCGATATTTAAAAAAATACAAATAAAAATAAACTGCGTAAAAAGAATGCGCACTTCTAAAATAACTTTGCATTGTTATTCATCCGGTGCCGTAAGAAAAGAACTTCTTCGACTTTTCATTGAACAGAGTCTTTTCGCCAGATGTCCGGTAAAAACAGACCAATGCCGTACAATAAACGTTTCATCGTCAAACTTCGAATTTGAATACATTCAAAAATGTTTATGACTTATTGCTTGGTTTTTTAATTATCACTATGGAAAATATCTTTTACAAAATTGAGAAGGATCTTGAAGAAGGAAGAAAGAAAAAAGCATGTGACAGGCTCAGAAATGCGATTAATCAATATCCTGATGACCTTTCTTTAAGAAAAAAACTGGGACGGATTTATTATGAAGCAGGATTTTTAGATGAAGCAGGAAAGTTTTGGATTTTATCTGAACCGCAAGATAAAGAAATGGAAAATGCTGTGGAAATTTATAAAAGTTCTTTAAGCTATTCTGGAAACGCTATTTTAAAAGACATTGTTTTCAGAGGCAATAAAAATATTCTTAATGAATATGCCCTGAATGTTTTAAAAGATCTCGAAATAGATAGTTTGAAAAAGACCAATCATATTCCTGAATATAAACAGAAATATAAACAGGGACTAGCAGAGCCAAAAAGTAAACAAAGCTTCCTAAGTAAAGTGGGAATCTGCTTATTAATAGGAATGGTAATCGTACTGCCGGTTTTGGGACTTGTTAAGCTTTTTGAACTTTTCATTTCATTATTTAGGTAGATTTTACCATATAAAAAATAGTAACCATGAAAATGTATAAACCATGTCTTAAAGGAACGGTGTATTGAGGTTAATTCTCAATAGACATGAAAAAATTCAAGACATTAAAACACTCTTTCGGGATCAATGAATACGGACTCATAGATTTTCCAAAGAAAATTTCCGGAATACAGATCTCAAGATTAAAGTATGGAAATGAAATGGGCTGTTCGTATTGCTTTCCGCACGGTATTGAAACGGTGAATTCCCATCAGGAAAATTACCAGAGAAACTGGAAAAAATACAGAAAGACCCGTTGGAAAAATATAAAGCAGGTGCCGTAAAACAGAATTGCTTCGTTGGGAGGCAGCAATACAGGTTCGACTCCTGTTCTGGAAACAGATGGTGTAAGGGTATCACTCTGTCGTAAGTTTCTGTTTGGCCAAATGCCTTGCTTACAAATAATCAAGTGTCGTTTTAGGATCATACTTCGGGATTTAGAAACATTGGGTCGCAGGTTCGATTCCTGCCCTTTCCCTCGAAAAGGAGAGGTAGCTCAGCAGGTAGAGCGCATGCACGGAAGATCCTTTCAGTATTACCTTGATTTAAAAATAAAAGGTATCATTTAGATAAAACAGGCTCAATGTAAAACGAGTCATTAAAGTAAAATAGAAAAAGTCAGGTGTCGTTTTAGAATCATACTTCGATTGTTAAACGTTTAGGTCGCAGGTTCGATCCCTGCCTTCCCTGTTGTAAACGGGATTGTAGCTCAGCAGGTAGAGCAAAACGCAGAAAAGATTCTTTCATTATAACCTTGACTTCAATAAAAGAGTGCCGTAGAAAAGGCTTACTTCGAGTAGGAAATTAGACCTCAAAATCTAAGAAAAATGCAATATCCCCGAATAACAGTAAGGAAAAAGGTGCATGTCTGTCTTTTCGCCTTTTGCCTCTGTTTTAGTTTAAAAAAATAAACAAGTGCCGTAGAACAGTGTTACTTCGCTCATCACGACGGGGTCACGGGTTCGAGTCCCGTCTCTTCCACAAAAAAACACAATCTGTCAATAGGAAGAGTAGCTCAGTTGGTTAGAGCACGACTATACACGCTCAGCTGTTGCCTTGTTTTAAAAAATTAAAGTGTCGTACAGGAAAAATACATCGTACCATCTCTTGGGGAGGAATAGCGAAGTCGGTCAATCCGGCAAGGTTATCCGGTTCGAATCCGGCAAACGACAGCCCCGGTTTTCCTGGTCCATTACCTTTTACAATCAAAATGCCGGTGAATTATTCGCCGGCATTGATTACTTGTTCTATTTCTTCTTCGAAAGTTTTTTTCCAGTTCATGATCGTTGTTCTGCTGATCTTATAGGTCCTGGACATATAACTGGTAGAAAAACCATGTTTGTTTTGATACTGCAAAAGCTTGAACATTGTTTTTTTATCATAGGTTTTAAGCTTTTGATTGTTGATCTGGCTCTCTTTCGACTGTGCAAAAATCTTGTCATTGAAATTCAGTATATCTTCAGTCGTGTTGAGTTTTCCGAGGAGCTCCTTGATTTTCGGGTCTTTCAGCTTTTCCGGATGTTCCAGCCTCAGCATATCGTAGTAGATCTTCTTGTAATTGGGACGCATAGTGAGTTCTGTTTATCCGTTAGTATTATCATTATTTTTCTGAAGCCATCGGTGAAGCGTACTTTTCGGAATAGAGTATTCTTTGATCACTTCGCTATACGTCATTTCCCCGGACAAAATCCTTTTCATGATAAAATCTTTAATCTCTTGGGTATAAATATTTTTCCTGAAATAAGGGATTTTATCAGATTTCTTCTGGTCCTGGTTTTTCTTCACGGCAGATGGCGGTGCATAGAGGATAAGATGTGAACTGTACAGCCTGAAAAAATCATATTCCAGCAGTTTGCTCCATCTTAAAAGCAGTTCCGCATCAATGGATTTGCTTTTGTAAACGTTTTCAATAAACTCATCATCCTTATTGAGAAAATTACAGATCCTCTCCATGGGTACCTCATTTTCATCAACCATCTCCTTGATAAACTTTCCTATATGAATTTCTTTATATAACATGTTTTGAGTACTATTTCTTGTTAATTCACGAATTAAAATCAACAGATCATATATTTCACACTTACGGTGAATGAATGGACTGTCTGAAAAATAAAATTACGCTAAGAAAATCTCAGCGGCAAAAAGGGGAATTTTAAGCTCTGTACTATACTTGATATGCGTACAGCCGGCAGTCTGCCGATAAATTAGTTTTCAGGTTATGTGTCTTAAGAATACTTTTTATCTTCCATTTTCTTCTGTAATATCCTTATTCAATTGGTGCAGGGAAGACCTCTTTCATGTTTCAGACTTCTTTTTTGTAAGAATATATATAACCCATTAACGCTCTTTCATGCAGTTTTATTCGTAATATTTTTAACTATTGACCTTAGTGTAAATAGATTATTGTGCCTGTAAATTTTTAATTAATAAGTAAATAATCTGTTTGTTCGTTTTCAAATTTAAATAAAAAATAGAACCTAATTCTTAAAAACGCATAAAAAATCTACTTAAAGGCGAAATTTAATTAAAATTAACAAATTAAATACACGTATGTGTGAATTATTTTTATAATCCTTTAATGATTTGAAAAAACAAAAAAATACTCATTGTATTCCATCCTTCAAGTATATACCTTTGCAGTTCAATGAAAAATACCATAAGCTTATTCGATTTTTCGAAAAAAATAAATTATAAAAATGAACTGTTGGCCGGCTTTACAGTAGCCATGACCATGATTCCGGAATCGCTCTCGTTTGCAATTCTGGCCGGAATTTCTCCGCTTACCGGGCTTTATGCAGCCTTTATGATGGGGATTGTGACCGCCGTTTTGGGTGGTCGTCCCGGAATGGTTTCAGGAGGTGCAGGCGCTACCATTGTTGTACTGATTGCTTTAATAAAATCTCACGGCATAGAATACCTTTTCGCCGCCGTTGCCCTTGCCGGAATCTTTCAGATGCTGGTAGGGATTTTCAAACTTGGGAAATTTGTCAGGCTCATTCCGCAGCCCGTGATGTACGGTTTTTTAAATGGTCTCGCGATCATTATTTTTATGGCTCAGGTCGAGCAGTTTAAAATGACAGACAGTACCGGAACTTCCGGCTGGCTTCAGGGAATGCCTTTGTATATTATGACGGGATTGACAGCTTTGACAATTGCTATCGTATACTTTTTTCCAAAGATCACAAAAGCAGTTCCTGCATCATTAGTTGCCATTATCGTAGTTTTTGCGGTGGTTTTTGGTTTTAATATTCCTACTAAAACCGTAGCGGATATCGCACACATCAGCGGAAGTCTTCCCAGTTTTCATATTCCTCATATTCCTTTTACTTTTGAAACATTGCAGATCATATTTCCGTATGCCATGGTGATGGCAGGAGTCGGGCTTATCGAATCCCTTCTGACCCTGTCCATGGTAGACGAAATTACCAATTCAAAAGGAAATGCCAATAAAGAATCAGTAGCTCAGGGTATTGCAAATATCACGAATGGTTTTTTCGGAGGAATGGGAGGCTGTGCTATGGTAGCACAAACATTAGTCAATCTCAATGCAGGTTCAAGAGCCAGACTTTCCGGAATTATCGGATCAGTAATGATCTTGCTCATTATTTTATTCGGAGCCCCGTTTATTGAAAGAATACCGATGGCTGCACTGGTTGGGGTGATGATGATGGTTGCTATAGGAACATTTCAGTGGGTGTCCATCCGGATCGTCAACAAAATGCCGAAATCTGACATCGTGGTTGGAGTTACAGTGGCTTTAATAACAGTAATCCTTCATAATCTGGCATTGGCCGTTCTCGTAGGAGTGGTGATCGCCGCTCTGGTCTTTGCGTGGGATAATGCGAAAAGAATTCGTGCAAGAAAATCCATTGATGAAAAAGGAGTAAAACATTATGAAATATATGGTCCCTTGTTTTTCGGTTCGGTAACAGCATTCATAGATAAATTTGATTTGATGGATGATCCGGATGAAGTAGTCGTAGATTTCAGGGAAAGCCGCATCGTAGATATGAGTGCCATTGATGCTTTGGATAAATTGTCCAAACGCTACAGCCAGCAAAATAAAAAACTCTATCTGCGCCACCTCAGTGAAGATTGCCGTGCCATGCTGAAAAATGCAGAAGCTGTTATTGAGGTGAATATTCAGGAGGATCCTACGTATAAGGTGATGCCGGAGAGGTAGAGGATTGAAAGATTGAAAGATTTAATCATTTAAAAATTTAAAAGTCTGCGTCATATGTAATATTTGTTGTAAATGAAAAATAACAGTCAATTATTAGGGAAAGGAAGAGGGGAGCTGGGAGCTGGAAGAGGTCGCAAAAGGAAATCTGTATGATCTGCTCAATCAGCGTGAAATTAAAAATGATCTCATGAAGAGGTAGAGATGGAAAATCTGTGGAATGTAAAATTCACAATTGACCATTCACTATTCACCGACAATAACCAAACAAGGACTGTAAAATCACTTTACAGCCCTCGTTTTTTTAGGTTATTAATGTATTTGCAATGAAATCAGGCACCAAAGCATAGTGCGACAGTTTCATACTGATCGAAGCTCTTCCGCTCGTCAGCGTTCTCAGATCGGAAATATATCCGAACGTTGAAGCCAACGGAACTTCAGCCGTGAAAATCTTTCTTCCTGATCTTTCATCGATGGACGAAATAATACCTCTTCTCCGGTTGATATCAGCCGTTACAGCGCCTGTGTATTCTTCAATACTCTGGATTTCCACCTGCATGACCGGTTCCAGAAGCTTAGGACTGCATGATAAAGCAGCCGCTCTGAATCCGTCTCTCGCGGCATTTTCAAAATCAAATGCACCAGAATCCTGATCATGGAAAGAACCGTCCAGAAGTCTGATCTTCATACTTTCCAAAGGATAACCTTTCAGTGGTCCGTTTTCCATGGCTTCTCTGAAACCTTTTTCTACAGAAGGAATGAATTCACCGGGAATCACACCTCCTTTGATCAGATTAATGAATTCCAGTCCGGGTTCATTATTTTCCCTTGGCCCGATTTCAAAAGTGATATCGGCAAACTGCCCGCTTCCACCATTCTGCTTCGAAAGCTTTTCCCTGTGGGTTCTGGTTTCCGTTAAAACCTCACGGTAAGACACTTTAGGTTTCCCCTGATTGACTTCTATCCCGTGATTCAAACGAATCTTTTCAAGAGTGACCTCAAGATGAAGCTCACCCAAGCCACTCAACAAAGTTTCTCCGGTTTGCTGGTCTCTTTCAACCACTAAAGAAGGATCTTCTTCCTGAATTTTAGCCAGAACCAAACCGAAAGATTTCTCATCACTGTTCGTTTTAGGCTCTATCGAAACCCTGATTACAGGAGCAGGAATGGTAATGGCTTCCAGAAGGACAGGTTTTTCAACCGCTGATAAAGAATCTCCGGTTTTAGCATCCTTAATTCCTGTTAAAGCCACAATATCACCTGCTTTTCCTTCCTCTATCGATAAGGTTTTATCAGACTGCATCTTCAGAATTCTCGATATCCTGAAACTTTCTCCTGTTCTTACATTCAGAACCGTATCGCCGGATTTTATCGAACCGGAATACAGACGGAGCATGGCAAGTCTTCCCATATGTTTATCGATCACGACTTTAAAAACAAGTCCTGAAAAAGTTTCCGTTTCGTTTCTTACCAGTTCTACAGCTTCTTCCGTATCGGGATCTTTCCCCTGGACGGCTGGAAGCTGATCCGGTGCCGGAAAATAAGTGACGACCGCATCCAAAAGAGGCTGTACTCCTTTGTTTTTAAAGGCAGAACCACAGAGAACCGGAACCGCAGCTCCTGATATGCAAACTTTTTGTAAAGCATCCATGATCATTTGTTCTGTGATCTTATTGTCCGGATCCATGAACATCTCAAAGAATGTTTCATCATATTCCGCGAGGGTTTCCATTAATTTCATTCTGTACTCATCGGCATCCGCTTTGTGATCCTCAGGAATTTCCTTCTCAATAATGGTTTCCCCGTTTTCATCGGTCCAGTATAAAGCTTTCTGTCTGATTAAATCAATCACTCCTTCAAATTGGACTTCGGCTCCGATAGGAATTTGAAGTGCCATAGGAACTGTATTAAGTTTCGTTTCAATTTCCTTAAGAACGGCGAAGAAATCGGCTCCGATCCTGTCCATTTTATTGATGAAACAGATCTTGGAAATTCCATGTTTCTCAGCCTGGAACCAAACATTCTCGGTCTGTGGCTGAACCCCTGATGAGGCACAGAAAACAGCAACAACGCTATCCAGAACTCTTAACGAACGTTCGACTTCTACTGCGAAATCGATGTGTCCGGGTGTATCGATGATATTGATGTTATAAACTGTTTCTCCTTTTTCCCATTGGGTGGAAACTGCCGCAGATGAAATGGTGATTCCTCTGTTTTTCTCCTGAATGTCTTTATCCATGGTGGTATTTCCATCGTCTACATTTCCGATCTTATGAATGAGACCTGTGTAATAGAGAAGCCTTTCTGTTAAAGTGGTTTTTCCTGCATCTACGTGTGCTATAATTCCTATATTTCTTGTGTTATATTTCATTTTGCTGAATTTAAATTGTTGATTTTGAGAATACGGATAGGTATTCTCCTCGTTTTGAGGTCTGAAAATAAGGCAGCAAAAAAGACCCATCTGAACAGATAGGTCTTCAATATATTTTTAGTAATAAAAGATCTAAGGACTATTCAGATAAATATTGAGTGCTGCCAGAGTACACAGCTCTCACAGGGTTACTTAAAGTTATTATATTTATCATTGTTGTTGACATTGTTGATTTTTAATCGGTTGCGAAATTAGATAAATTTTTTAATTGTCCAAAATTTTTTAGGAAAATTTTTTGGTCTATGAATTTAAACAAATTGTTAAGCCCGACTGTCATCAATAGAAAAGTAGGTGAAAATTCATAAAAATTTCTTAAAACAGAGAAGTACGTAATGCTTTTATGAGAAAAATTTTATCTTTGGGAAGAATACCTAATTAAACACTTGTTGATGATTAAACAATTTTAAATCTTTTTCAAGAAAGCTAAATAAAACTTTTAACTTAAAACTATTGAAAACGGATATCGACATTCACAACCACTGTCATTTTTCTTTTGATCTGTGGCTCACCCTAATCAAATCTCACCCTGAATTTAAAACAAAAAGAGTTGAGCTGTTCTCCTCGTTTTTTAATATTGACAAAACGATTGCTGAGGTTGCGAAAACTGTAAAATATTACGATGATCTCTGCAATACGATCAATGAGGTTACAGGAGGGAATATTGATACTTTTGAAATGTATTTACTGATTCTGGGTTCGCTGGATGTAGATGTAAAACAATTGGATAAGGAAAAACTGGATGGGTTTTATCTGAAAAGTGAAGAACTGTTTTTAGAATATAAACCAGTTGTTATTTTCGAAAATATTAAAGAATTTTTTGATCAGATCAAAAATCAGGGGAAGACGGTAAATATTCTGAGCAATACAGGATTTATCAAAGGGAGAACGATGAGGAAATTTCTGATTCAGGAAGAGTTGGATCAGTATATAGACTTCCATATTTATTCGGATGAAATCAATATTTCAAAACCGAATCCTCTTATTTTTCAGGAAGTGAAAAACAATCTTAAAGACCGGGATCTCCCGATGCACCGTATCCTGCATATTGGAGACAATCCCGTGGCAGATTATAAGGGAGCGAAAGATTTCGGCTTCAGTGCCCATTTACTTAAACACTAAATTGATATGAATAAAAGATACAGCTTACACCACATTCATTCGGCGGATGAGTTCACTTTTTCACCCGCAGAATACAGCTATTTCAAATATGGCGATAAGTCGTATGCTGAAAAGTTTGCTAAAGAATTATTCGACGGATTTATTGCAGAACATGCGGAACTTTTAAATACAGAAAAAGAGATCGTGGTTCTTCCAAGTCCGTATATGGCCATTCCTACGGCTTCCAATTTTTTATGTTTTTTCTTTAAAAAGCATCTGGATCTGTACCTGTTTCAGAAAGGAATGAGATCCAGTATTATCTCAAAAATCAACCGTAATCACACATATATCACGGATTATGGGAATCTTAATTTTGAAGACCGTAAAAATCTGATCGCGAATGATACTTATTATATCGATAAGGATTTTTTACGCGGAAAACTTTGTATTTTTATAGACGATATAAAAATCACGGGAAGCCATGAGTTTACGGTGAACAGGATTTTGAACGAATATCAGGTAGAGGCAGATTTTATGTTCCTCTATTATGCGGAACTGATGAATTTTGACATCGATCCGAAAATTGAAAACCACTTTAATTATTATGCTGTGAAAAATATCAAACACGTGGCAGAAGTAATGATAAAGCCGAGTTTTGAATTTAACACAAGGATCGTGAAATATATTTTAGGCCTGGATTCAAGTAATTTTGACTATCTTACGTCTAAAGTAAAAAAGGAGCAGATGGACCTGCTTCTGGAGCTGGCGATCAGCAACAATTATCATTTAATAAAAGAATACGAAAATAACATCAATACTTTAACACAAACGGAACTATATTATGGCTATTAACTTACAAAAAGGACAGAGAGAAAACATTAACGCACCTAAATTCACAGTAGGTTTAGGATGGGATATCAATAATACTTCTACAGGAACAGGTTTTGACCTTGACGCTTCATTATTTTTGTTGGGCGAGGACAAAAAACTGGTTTCAGACAGTCACTTTATTTTCTATAATAATTTAGAATCTCCAGACAAATCTGTGATCCACACAGGAGACAACCTTACCGGTGAAGGTTCAGGAGATGATGAGCAGATCAAGATCGATCTTACAAAAATAGATGCAGCTATTCAGGAAATTACAGTAGTGGTAACCATCCACGATGCTGATGCAAGAAAGCAGAACTTCGGACAGGTGAGAAATTCTTTCATCAGAATTTTCAACTCAGAGACGAACGAAGAAATTCTGAAATATGAATTAGATGAAGATTTCTCTATTGAAACGGCTGTAGAATTCGGAAGAATCTACAACAAGAACGGAGAATGGAAATTTGAAGCTGTTGGGGCAGGACAGAGAGACGGCCTTGACAAATTCGTATCAATTTATCAAAAGTAATTATGGACAATCAGGAAAATCAACCTATAGATCCAATGGGATCCATTGAACCTCTTAAAACATTCGAACCTGCTCCGACTCCACCGAGCCAGCCTGTACAAAATATAGCACCGGCAGTTCTTGTGGACAGAGAAGGGAATGTAAATCTGACTCAGTTGCAGATAGAAGAGCGTAAGAAATATGAAGTTCTTGCCAATTCTATTGATGAGACCAATCCTGGTTCCATCGTGAATTACGGAGCTGAGCTTCAGAAAACTTTATCCAATCAGAGTGATAGCTTCTTAGGAAATGTAAGAAGATCCAACTCAGGGGAAGTGGGCGTACTTATCAATGACCTATTGGTAGAATTAAACTACGTAGATGTTGATGAGCTTCAGCAGAATAAAGTGAAAAGCTTTCTGAGCAAGATCCCGTTCATGAAAAAGGTGATCACGCAGGTGGAAAATCTGTTCACGAAATATGATAAGATCATCAACAATATCGAGCAAATTGCTCATAAAGTAAATGCAGGAATCATCACTTCTACCAAAGATAACGCTGTTCTTCAGACTATTTTTGAGAGCAATGTGAATTCCATTAAGGCTATTGAAGAATTGGTGATCGCAGGAAATGTAAGAATGGAAAGAGCTGCTGCAGAATTAGCGCAAATGGAAGCGGATCCGCAGACCTACCAGGATTACCAGATCGCGGATAAGAGAGATTTTATCGCGAGATTAGACCGAAGAATGGCTGATCTTAAAGTGGTGCGTATCATCATGATGCAATCCCTTCCACAGATCAGACTGGTACAGAATAACAACGTTTCTATCGCTGAAAAAGCACAGACGATCCTTACCACAACACTTCCGGTTTGGAAAAACCAGCTTTCACTGGCAGTAGCGATGTACAGACAGCAGCAGAATATCGAGATCCAGCAGAAGGTATCTTCTACTACGGAAGCGATTCTGAAGAAAAATGCAGAACGTCTGGGTCAGAATTCAGTGAATGTAGCGAGAGCCAACGAGCAGACGATCGTATCTGTAGAAACATTGAGAGAAACGACTTCAATGCTTATTAATACATTGAATGAAGTGAAACAGATCCAAAAACAGGGTGCCGAAGGAAGAAGAAAACTGGATCAGGATCTTCAGACACTGGAGCATGAATTAAAAGCAAACGTCAGAGGTTAATTAACAGGATACCAAGGTGGGGGATGATGCAGCAACCATAATGTCTCAGAGCAAAAGAAGATTAACAAAGCTTAAACTTCTTGCTAATTTTTTTGAACATATTGATATCATATCTATTTACATTAAAACGGATATCATCCACAATTTGTTTCAGGAAAATACAGCGCTGGACTACAATAAGCTGGAACTTTTCCACCTGCAGTATACCGACAGCCTCATAGAACTTCTCACCAAAATAAAGCGGCAGAAGGAAAATGATATGCTGGCTGTAATTAATGAAATAGACGTTAATAATAAATATATTGAAGGGTTCGAGGAAAGAAGGGTAGACAGTTTTCAGACCGACCGGAAGATGTACAGCGGTATATTTTCCCAGCATCTGAAAATGCTTTATAAAGACCTTACCGAAGATATTTTTACGGCAGACTGGAACAATGTCCTGTATTTCCATAAAAAATACGGACAGGAATTCTACAGGAACAATGCAGATGAAGAACAGCTCAAGCCCCAGCCTTTTCCGGCCTATCAGTACAAAGATTATACGATAGAAAGGAAGCTTTTGGGAAGACTGAATATCCAGAGTTTTAAAGTACGTTTTGTCTGCGGTTATCTGATCGGGACTTATGAGTATGAGCTCTTCAAGATATTTCAGTCCGATGATTATTTTATTTTCGGCATCGATGATAAAAAACTCTACCTGTTTGACGGGGATCTTGAAAAACTGGATGTTTCCGAGAACCAGTCGAATCAGAGTTCAATTATCAATCAGCTGAAAAGTAAAAATGATCTGCTGGAAAACACCATTACTGAAAGGAAAAGAACGATTCCTGCAGAAGTGGGAAATGTGCTGAAAGACTATCTCAAAAACCTGGAAAATATAGATATTATGAGCAAAATATTTGATTTCGACGAAGAAACGAATATCCTGCGCGCAATGCTTAATTTAAATTTGAATAATAATTAAAGCGAAAGAAAAACCAATCATTTCGCCTTAGAATACATAACAATATTAAACATAAAAAGATGGCTATTAACTTACAAAAAGGTCAAAGAATCAACCTGAAAAAGGAAAACGGTGCCGAGCTTACCCAAGCCTGTGTGGGAATCAACTGGGGAGCAATTGAGAAAAAAGGACTTTTCGGAACTAAAAAAGAAGCAGTAGACTTAGATGGAAGCTGTATCTTATTTGATTCAACCAAAACGCTTACGGAAGTGATTTATTTCGGAAACCTGAAATCAAGAAACGGTTCTGTAAAACATAGCGGTGATGACCTTACCGGAGACGTAAATGGAGATGACGGATTGGATAATGAAGTGATCACGGTAGATTTCAGCCAGCTGGAACCGAATGTAGAATATGTGGCATTGGTACTGAACAGCTACCAGGGACAGGATTTCGGAACAATTCCTTTCGCTTCTATCCGTATCTATGAAGGAACGCCTACCAATGTAAGAGAGGTTTTCGCTAAATATGATATCGCTAATGATGCTTCTTTCAAAGGACACGTTGCCATGGTAATGGGCGTTTTCTACAAAAGAAACGGAGAATGGAAATTCAACGCGATCGGAGATCCTACTTCAGACAGAAAGCTGGAACAGACGATCCAGACGGTTCAGGCCAATTATTTATAATCAGTAGATCATCAGTAAGAATGAGCTTTGGTTCATTCAAAAAAAATGAATAGTTTTACAGGCTTGAGCTCAAAATTATTGACCCTATTGATATCAAATAAAAAACATTAAAAATTAGCAATATTTGTGCATACTGTACATCTATTGCTTTTATCATATAATAACATAAACTGAAGTGGAACATCAAAGTATTTTAGAATTGCACCCGGGCTTGGTGTGGGGATTTGCGATAACGGTAGTTATCATGCTGCTCCTGGATTTAGGAGTATTCAACAAAAAAAGCCATGAAGTATCATCCAAAGAAGCTACCATCTGGTCTATCGTATGGATTTCACTATCCATGATATTCTCCGGAGTAGTGTATTGGGTTTTCAATACAGACGGAACTGCAGGAAGTCATGCTATAGCCGTAGAGAAATTTACGCAGTATCAGGCTGCCTACTGGATTGAAAAGGCCCTCTCTGTGGATAACTTATTCGTATTTATCCTTGTTTTCGGGTTCTTTAAAGTTCCGAAATATCTTCACCACAAAGTGCTCTTCTGGGGAATTATTGGAGCATTGGTATTCAGAGCGATATTTATCTTTGCTGGAGTTGGATTGATTAACCTGACGTATCTTCCTGAAATGAATGTTTTCGGAAAAGCAGTACAGATCAACGTGGTAATGGCCCTATTCGGTCTGTTCCTTGTCTATGCCGGGATCAAATCCTGGGGTGACGGAGGCGACGATGACGACGAAGATTACAGCAACACTGCCGGTGCAAGACTGATCAAAAGCTTCTGGAAAGTTTCCGATAATTATGATGGTGATAAATTCTTCACGATCCAAAACGGAATCAAAATGGCAACACCGCTTCTAGTAGTGGTTGGGGTTATTGAATTTACCGACGTTCTTTTCGCGGTAGACTCTATTCCGGCGATTTTTGCGATCTCCAATGACCCGTTCATCCTGTATACATCGAATATTTTCGCGATCTTAGGATTAAGATCTTTATATTTCCTATTGGCGAACTTTATCCATATGTTCAGCAAGCTTCCTTATGGACTGGCGATTATCCTGTCATTTATCGGGGTAAAAATGCTGATCGCACCATGGATTCATATTCCGTCTCCGGTTTCGTTGGGAATCGTAGGAGGAGTATTGGTGCTTTCTGTTCTTATATCCATTATGTTCCCTGAAAAGGAAGATGAGGAAAAAGAGAAATCAGAAAAATAAAAACAACAAAACCTTATTATAGTAAAAGGCTTTACAATCTGTAAAGCCTTTTTTTATTTCAAAAAAAAACACCAGAATTCATGATGATCACGTCAATGGTCAATTTTGCTTCGCAAGTGAATTGTCAATTCTTAACTGTGTTTTTAGAAATTCACCATTCACAATTGACCCTTCACCATTCACATCAATCATCATTGATGTTTGTGCAGCAGCTTATTAATTTTCCTCCTGGTCTGCACAGAGACTTTATACGCTTCATCACGCAGTTTCTGAATTTTTCCTACAGGCTGGAAAAAGATCTTGCTTTCAAATGGATTGAATGAAAGGAGCTCAGTGGTGCAGTTAGGAGGATCCAGAAGCTGACCTTTGTTTATTTTTACTTCCCCGATTTTAATAAAGGGAGAATTTTTCCATTCTACATTCAATCTGTTGATCGGCTGGTCTTTCAGGTTATAACAAAACTGAATAAGAACATCGGTGGTATAATCATGATCCTGGAAATAATTTTTCAGGGCTTCCTTCATTTTTAATTTCTTACCAAAATTTTTATCTACAGATTTTGGAACCAGCTTTATTTTGATCATGTGGTCACCAAAACGGTACGCGCCTACAGAATGATAATCAAAAGACAGAATAAAATCATTTCTTTTTCCCAGCAGTTTTAAAATATTTCTAGCAAACGACAACGTACAAACGGAAGGAATTACTTTGAGCATCTGAGTGGCCAGTGAAAAGAAACTGCTCCATTTTTTCATGTAAAACCGGTTTACCGCAGTAAACAATTTCAGAAAATGGGAAACTGAATTGGTGGGAAATAGAGGAAAATTAACCAAAGGGAAATTCGCGATCAGTCCGCCTTTCTCGTCCTTTATTTTGACGGCAAATCCGTAAGCAGGAATATCTTTTTCTGAGTTCTTAATTTTCAGATTGGCATTGGAAAGTCTGATGGTTAAATCAAATTTTTCAATGTCAAAAAAAGGAAGAAGTTCTTCAGGAATGTTTTTATCAATTAAAAATGTACCATCAGCTGCGGCATAAGTTTTTGCATGGGCATTTCTGGTGGCATAGTCGACATCACTTATGGAAGAAGACTGTTCAACGAAATCAGCAATGGTCTTTTTATTGATTTCGAAAAGCTTTTTTTCCTCTTCGGTGAGCTCGTCAAATTTCTTATTATATTTTAGTGGTTCTGGCATTTAGTTTTTAAATTCAATTATAACGCCAAGTTTCTGAATCCGCGTTAACCTAATGTTAAAATTATTTGAATTTTGCAGCAGACAGGGAGGTTGGGGCAGAAGTTGTTGCTAATCTGTATTTTAACTGAAAAGATGGAAGACTGGAGCCGGAAGAGGGAAGGACTCCTGGTTTAGCCTTTAACCAAAAGGCTTTTAAATTTATTTTCTTAATTATACATTAAACCCGCAACTAAAACCTCGTATCCCGTAACTCGTATCCTACCACCCACCACCATAACTCCCATCCTTCCATCTTCTCAAAAACCCCTATCTTTGTAAAAAATATCAACAATGGGAGTAGCAGATATGTTATTTAAAAAGAAAAAAGAACAGGCAGAGAAGAACCTTAATGACGGTAAGGAATACATGGTGGAATACGGTAAAAGAGAAAGTGTTGTACAATTGCCAAGCGGTTTACAATACGAGATCATTACCGAAGGCGATGGTGCACAGCCGGGACCTAAATCCACAGTAAAATGCCATTACCACGGAACTACGATTTCCGGTAAGATTTTCGACAGCTCTGTAAAAAGAGGAACGCCGGCATCTTTCCCTTTAAACAAGGTGATTAAAGGATGGACGGAAGCACTTCAGCTAATGTCTGTTGGAAGCAAATGGAGATTAATTATTCCTCCGCACTTAGCCTATGGAGATCAGCAGATCAGCAAAGAAATCGGACCGAATTCTACATTGGTTTTCGAAGTGGAATTGCTGGATATTAAATAATCCTGCTTAAAAATAGCTTAAAAATTTACCTGAATTCAGGTAAATTTTTTTATTTGTACTATATTCGTATGGATCAATTTCAAAGAACGAAGATGGCTGTAAATTTTTTTAAAGGATTTTTGCGAATCAAAGAACATTGTACAAAATAGGCAGATTAAATTTTATAGAAAATAAAATCCTCGCGCCTTAAAGCGTTCGAATTTGTTTAAAAGACTTGCGTCCTTTGCGATTATCCAACCACCACACCACACAAAGAAAAAATATAAACTGAATGAAAAAACTCTTTTACCTTTTGGCCGTATTCAGCTTATTGACTTCCTGTGTTTCAAAAAAGAACCAGGTCATCAGGCAGAACATCCTTACGCTGAAAGACAGCTACTGCAAAGCACCTTTTCAGTATAACTACAGTAACAGGGTTCCGTCCTATAATTCGGATTCTATTTTAGCGGCTAATAAAGAACTGCAGGAAATGTTTTCTGATCAGAGTATTCTTATCCTGAATGCCCTCGATAACCTTGATGAAGTTCATAAGATCATTGATTTGAAAAAAGACTCTTCCATAGCCGCCCAGGTCAAAGTTTTACAGCTTAAAAGCAAGATCAACAGTAAAATCACAATTGCGTTGACAGAATTGGATGCCGTAGCCGCAGAATTTGACTGTGAGGGAGAAAGGGTAGCGCAGATCGGAAATTATGTAGATAACCTCAATGATTCCAGAAACAATAAAATGATCCTTTATTCCATTGTAACGGGTGCTGCAGCATCCATTGCCGGCGGTATTGTATCCGATGGAGGATGGAGCAACGCGATTGATATCAGTGGGGGTGTTGTGGGAGCCGGTTTCGGTCTTGCCACGCTGAATCCGAAAGGGAAAAAAGTAGAGTTTATTCACCAACGAAATCTTTTGAGAGATATCTGGAGAGAAAAACTGGAGTCTCCGAATTTTCCGCCATTCATCTGGTATATGTATACGGAGAAAAAGTTTTCCAATAAAGAAAAACATTCCATTATCAGCAGCATGAAGGAGAGATGGCTTCATTACCAGTTTGACGACAGCACAACGGAAGCTGATCAGTCTGTGATTTTCAGCGACGGAGGTTTTTACAGGGCCGATGATCTTCACAACCGGGCAGCGATGCTCAATCAGATGCAATCGGCCACGAGAACGATCAATCAGAATATCAATTATCTGCTGTTGGATCTGGACAAATTAATTCTTTAAGAAAAATTTAACTGTAATAAAATTTGTTACAGTTAAAAATTTGTCTATCTTTGCCCTGTAATTAAAATGAACAATACAAGATTTGCTACGGCGATACATATTTTGACCTTGTTGGCTAAAAGTCCTCAGGAGTGGCTCACTTCTGAATGGATTGCGGGCAGCGTGAATGTAAATCCGGTGATTGTAAGAAAGGAGTTAAGCGTATTGAGAGAAGCTGGTTTGATTATAAGCAGACAGGGAAAAGACGGAGGAACTCAGTTGGCGAGAAATGCAGATCAAATCAGCATTTCGGAGATTTACAGATCAGTGAAAAATACGGATGTTTTGGGGAAAAAGAATCAGAATCCCAATCCGGCATGCAGCGTAGGAAAAGAAGTCAATGTTCATTTAAATACACTGTTTGAAGAAACAGATCAGTTGGTAATTAACTTTTTAGGAGATAAGTCATTGCAGGAATTCAGCGATCAGTTTGAATAAAAATTTTTTACCCGTAAATGTAACAAAAGTTATTACAATTAATTTAAAATAAAATAGTATGAAAAAAGTATCAGTAATCGGTGCGACCGGTTTTGTAGGAACAAAAGTAGTAAACGAATTAACATCAAGAGGATATGCGGTAGAAGCTTTGGTAAGAGACGCTTCTAAAGTAGAATCCAAAGAAAATGTAACAGCAAAAAGTGTCGATGTAAACAATACGGAAGAACTTGCGGAAGCTTTGAAAGGAAGTGATGCGGTAATCAGTGCATTCAACGCAGGCTGGACGAACCCAAATCTATATAACGATTTCCTGAACGGTTCCGTAAATATTGAAAAAGCAGTTGAACAGTCAGGCGTAAAAAGACTGATCGTAGTAGGAGGAGCCGGAAGTCTTTATACACCGGACAATATACAAATCGTAGATACGCCCGATTTCCCTGAAGCTTACAAACCGGGTGCAACGGCAGCAAGAGATTATTTAAACAAAATCAAAGAAAATAATACGCTTGACTGGACATTCTTCAGCCCGGCTATCGAAATGAGTCAGGCGAATGTAGGGGAAAGAACCGGAAAATACAGAACCTCTCTGGAAACACCTGTTTTTGACGAAAACGGAAGAAGCCGTCTTTCTGTAGAAGATGTCGCAGCCGTATTGGTAGACGAACTGGAACAGAACAACCATATCCGCGAGCGTTTTACAGCAGCTTATTAATTCATAAAAAAAGAGACAATGTTAAAAAAGAAATTATTATCACTGGCAGCAGTGCTGGGATTGATAAGTATGATGTTCGCAGGAAATTTGAAGATCAAAGTATACAATCCAGGTTCCAAAGCTATTTTTCCTATTACTTCGACCATTATTTACGGAGATAAAGATGCTATGCTCATCGATGCCCAGTTTCAGAAGCAGTATGCAGAACAGTTGGTGAAGGAAATTAAAGCAACAGGAAAAAATCTGAAGACCGTTTTTATTTCCCACAGCGACCCGGATTTTTATTTTGGACTTGATGTGATCAAAAAAGCATTTCCCAATGTAAAAATCATTTCCACAGCACAAACCGCGTATCTTATATCTGCTTCAAAAGATGATAAGATGGCGGTATGGAAACCACAGTTGAAAGAAGATGCTCCCTCAGGGATCATTGTTCCGGAAGCTTCCAGTGCTATTCCTGATCTGGAAGGAAATAAAATTGAGATCAGACAGAATGCTGAAGATCCTGCACATAGTTTTGTATGGATTCCATCTTTAAAAACAGTGGCCGGCGGTATTTCTGTTTCCGTAGATTCCCATATATGGATGGCAGATACACAGAATGTCAAAGCCATTGATCAGTGGATCGGACAGATTGATGCGATGAAGGCATTAAAGCCTGAACAGGTAGTTCCTTCCCATTTTGCAAAATTATCTCTGTCTCCACAGGCTCTGGATTTCGTTAAAAACTATCTGGAAAATTATAAAAAGGCAGTCACTGAAAACAAAACATCTTCAGGTGTTGTAGATTTTATGGTGAAACAATATCCTGATCTTCACGGAAAAGATGAACTGGAAATGGGAGCGAAAGTTTTCTTTGGAGAAATCAACTGGGACCTGAAGTCACCTTATCCGGCAATAGGCAACAAAGTGGAAGTAGATTTCGGAACATTTAAATTCGTTCTGGATTTCAAAAACAATAAAGAAATGTCCTTCACAGGAGTTTCCGGAAATGTAAAGGGAAATACGGATACCGTACAGTATACGGCGACAGAATTATCCAGAAATGTCTTTATGGTGTACTGGCATGAACCTAAACTGGGTTCTAATGTTACCCACATTCAGGATTATAACAAGAATATTATTTATACCAATATTGCAGAACCGAACGGATCTTTTACGCATCTGAAAGGAACGCTTAAAATTCTGAAATAATTATAGAAACTGCTGTCTAATGATAGCAGTTTTTTTTATTAATAATACAGGATACTTTCCGACAACAAGATCATTGGTGACAAGCATTTCTGGGGGCTGAGGCTCCCGAAGCCCCCATGCACTTCAATTATTTAAACCACAAAAGGCACCGATTTTAATTTGAACCATTAAGAATATTGAAGAGGTTAAGTTCCATTAAGAAAAATCAAATAGATTTTTAAATCAGCACTGCTTAAGGCGTAGCTCAACTTAATATTCTTAAAAGCTTAATAGGATCTTAATGGTTTAAAAAAATTGTCTTATAAAATAATTCTCCATAGAATCTCCCACACATTTCTCAGAATACACAGATTTTATTTTGATGTTATTACATAAAAAATGGCCGTCCAACAGACAGCCATTTTTTTTATAAATTCATAAACAGTTTCGGATTGACCGGGGTGTTATTTTTGTGTACTTCGTAGTGAAGGTGTGGGCCTGTAGAACGTCCGGAGTTACCGGATTTGGCGATAACCTGTCCTACTTTTACTTTCTCATTTACTTTTGAAACCAGTTGTGAAAGGTGACCGTAAAGGGTAGCCAGTCCATTTCCATGAGAAACAATGACACAGTTTCCATAACCGCCTTTCTGGCCTGAGAAAATAATGGTTCCTGCAGCAGCAGCTCTCACGTCTGATCCGTAAGCCACTGCAATGTCCAGTCCTTTGTGGAACTGCATCTGATCTGCTTCAGCAGGTGGATTGTTTTTTTCCATCGGCGCTTTCGCTGAGGTGTTTCCTGCTACAGCTTTCGTTGAAGCAGCTGCTGGAGATGGCGCCGGAGCAGCAGGTGCCGCTTTCGGAGTGACCATTACTTTTACTTCTCTTTTATTACCGTAGCTGTCCGTTAATTCAATAATTCTTTCAACAGGTTCAGCTTTTACTTCCGGTTTTGGTGCGGCAGCAGCCATGGGCTTGGATTCTGCGGCACCAGGTTTTACAGAGGCATATACAGTTTTAAAAGGAATTGGATTTTTTCTGATGCCGAAATTAGAGGAGATATATCCATCGGTAGGCATTCCCAGGGGAACTTCCATCAGCTTTTTTTGGAGATTCATTAAGTACTGGCTGTAGCGGTTGGCCTGTTTTGCCAGATATACAGAATTGGAGATACTGTCTTTGGCGAGGATCATCAGCTTCTGATCTGTGATGTTTTTGGATTTCAGGAATGAATTCAGCTCAGCTACAGTCTGATCTACCATGGTAAGATCAGTTTTCATTTTTAAATAATCTACACTGTCTTTTTCAGTGTTTATTTTGACGAGGTTCACTTCATACATCTTGTCATCCTTTCCAGAAAATAACCTTGCGATAAAGATAGCCTGTGCAAAAACTACTAGCAAAAGTCCTCCAAGGAGAATATTCACGTTCTTCCTGCTGTTTAGAAATTTCTTCATATTTCTTCTCTTAGTAAATTACAAAACGGTTTTAAGCCTGCAAATTTAATTAAAAATACTATTTGAGGCATATTTTTAAATAAAAGTTAGTTTTTTTTGTATTTAACGTCTAATTAGATATTTAATTGTGTTGAAGTGTTAATTTTTTCAGAAAGTAGTTTTTATCATAGTCCCAAAGTCCTTGTTCCGCCTTTGTTTTAATATATTTGCAGTTCACATTCCAATTATGGCTAAAAAGAAAATAATTTCAGAATCTTCTAATCCAAAAAAGAATAAGAACGACGTTTCTGTAGGAGTAGTAGGAAGCGGAAGTTTTGCTACCGCTATCGTAAAAATGCTGGTTGAAAACTGTAAAACGGTACACTGGTGCGTAAGAAGTGAATTCGTAAAAGGAGCTATTGAACTCCGCGGACACAACCCATCTTATCTTACAGCCGTTAATTTTAATCTTAAAAGTCTAAAACTTACCACAGATATCAACGAGTTGGTGAGCGCCTGCGATGTCATCGTATTGGCCACACCTTCCATTTACCTGTCGGATACGATGGATAAAATGACCTGTGAATATGGGGACAAAATTTTTGTTTCTGCAATTAAAGGGATTATTCCTAAAGTAAATGATGTGGTAGCGCATTATTTAAGAGACGAATTTAAAATCGGCTTCAGAAACCAGGCTGTTATTGCAGGACCATGTCACGCGGAAGAAGTCGCTATGGAAAGACTTTCTTACCTTACCGTTGCTGCCGTGGAGGATGAGACAGCTGATAAACTGGCAGGAATTTTCGGTTCAGATTTTATCAAAGTACATTCCAGTAAAGATATTTTAGGAAATGAATACAGTGCGATTCTTAAAAATATTTTCGCCATCGGAGCGGGAATAGCAAGTGGACTTGGTTATGGGGATAACTTCACTGCCGTTTTTGTTTCTAATGCGATCCGTGAAATGGAAATCTTCCTGGAAGCGGTATACGAAGCGCCAAGAGATGTGAACGAAAGTGCTTATCTGGGGGATCTTCTGGTAACGGCATATTCTCTTTTCTCCAGAAACCGAAGCTTAGGAAACCTTATCGGAAAAGGATATACCGTAAAATCTGCAATCCAGTCTATGAACATGGTGGCAGAAGGGTATTATGCAGCAGATTCTATCTATAAAACAGCCAAGCAGAAACATCTTAAACTTCCGATCATTGATACCGTTTACGCCATTCTTTATGAAGGCAAGAATGCGGAAAAGCAGTTTAAAAAATTAACGGCAAAACTGAATTAAATTTAATACAACTTAAAAATAATTAACCGTCATTTAGTATAATGGCGGTTTTTTTGTCTGTTAATAATCCATATGGTTTACCTTGCTCACGTTATGGTACGTATTGATGTACATTCTTGGAGACTGACCAATAATACTTTTAAATACCCTGTTGAAATTGGTAATGCTATTAAAACCGGCTTTATAGGCCGCTTCTGAAATGCAGTCTGCATTTTCTCCGGTAATAAGGTTTTTACATGCAGCATTAATCCTTACTTCATTCAGAAAAGAAATAAAGGTATGGCCTGTATGTTTCTTGAAATACCTGCAAAAAGCCTGTGGCGTCATAAAAGCAGTGTTGGCGACATCTTCCAGGGAGATAGGATTACTATAATTGTCCGTAATGAAATTAATGATTTTACTCAGCCGCATCCCTTCATTCTCACTGAAATTGGATGAATACAGATCGGAACAGAGCAATTCTATATTTTCATTCAGATCCTGTAATGTATTAATCAGTTTCACAAAACTTAATAATACATCCACACCTGTTGCCTGATGAACCGTAAATATTTGTGGAATTATATCTTCTGCAACGCCGGAGGGAACTTTAAAACCGTGCTTATTCTTGTTCAAAAAAGCACAGGCCATCTTCATTTCTGGCAGGCCGAACAAAGGAGCGAGAATACCATTGGGGTTGAAGTAGACGGAACAGGCTTTGATCACCTTTTCTTTGTCATCGGCAAAATATTCGGCATTGCTTTTAAATAAATGGGGAAGCTTAGCACCGATCACAAAGACATCTCCGGGACGGAAAGCGTGCATATCATTACCAGCAATCAAAGTTCCTTCACCGCTTTCTATATAGGTAATCTGCCATTCATCGTGCCTGTGAAGATACTGGTAAAAATAAGGAAGTTCGATATACTCCGATATCACACTTTTGTCCTGAGGTACAAGGATCGTAAATGGCAATACTTTCATATTAATTTGACTAATTAACTTAGGCGAAATTAATAATATTAACCTAAAAATACAGAACGAATATTTAATTGGGTTAAAATCCTGCTATAGTTTGGTAATATTTGAAAAAACCTTTAGAAGAAAGTTCTAATGATAATAATACCTCCGATAAAAGATTTTTTAGTAAGCCTCACTTCTGATCGATTCGATTTCTTCAGTAGTTACGGCCAAATGTTTACCCAACATTCTGCTTCCACTGTCAGTAATCATAAAGTCATCTTCCACTCTGATGCCGCTGAAATTTCTGAATGTTTCCAGTTTATCGTAATTGATATACTCAGCAAACTGATTGGATGCTTTCCAACGGTCGATGAGTTCAGGAATGATATAAATACCCGGCTCAACGGTTAGTACATAACCTGCTTCTAGTTCTTTGCCTAATCTTAAAGATTTAAGACCAAACTGGGTTGTATTTTTAATAAGATCATCCGTATAACCTACGTACTGTTCGCCTAAATCTTCCATATCATGAACATCCAGACCCATCATATGACCTGTACCGCATTGAAAAAACATCGCATGAGCACCAGCTTGTACGGCATCATCAATATTTCCATTCATCAGACCGATATCTTTTAATCCCTGTGCCAGAATTTTGCACGAAGCCAGGTGTACATCCAGATATCTTACACCGGGTGCTAATAAGTCTTTAGCATGATGATAGGCATTCAGTACAATATCATACACATCCTTTTGTTCAGCACTGAATGTCTTACCCACAGGAAAAGTACGCGTAAGGTCGCCGGCATATCCTAAAGCGGTTTCCACTCCGGAATCATTTAAAACCAATTGTCCTTCCTTAAGCTGATTGCCATAATAATGATTATGAAGAATTTCCCCCTGAACCGTTAAAATAACAGGATAAGCCAGATTCCCTCCTGAAGCCAGTGCTTCACTTTGTATCTTAGCGGCAAGTTCACGTTCGTACATTCCTGGTTTTGTATGTTGCATGACCATTAAATGGATATCAGCCGAGATTGCTGCTGCACGGTCTAATTCTGCAATTTCCTCAGTTGATTTAATTGAACGCTGTGCGACAACGGCTTTTATGAAGCTTAATGATGCGCGCTCTTTCAGCTGATCTGTAGGGATATTAAACCAGTTCGTCAGTTTAATTATATTTTCCGGGCGGTAAGGCGGTAAAAAATGAACGGAACGGTTTTTCTCCTGATATTTTTTGAGATAGTTCCCGAGCTGATCCAACGGAAGAATTTTTGATAGACCGGAATCAGCACTTTTTTCGGCTAATGTTTTCTGCCTGCCCATCCATACAATATCATCAATACTCATTTCATTTCCGAAGAGAATGGTTACATCTTCGTCAAGATCAATGATAGCGGCTAGTGAAGGCTCATTGATTCCAAAATAATACAAAAAGGTACTGTCCTGTCTGAAATGATAGATATTATCTTTAAAATTCATCGGGCTGTCTTCATTACCCAAAAAGAGCAATATCCCGGAATTTAATTTCGACTGTAACGCAGCACGTCTTTGGAGGTACACCTTTTTTTCAAACATATCATTAAGTATTAAGCAAATATCCCCAAAAATGATTATTCATTAAACCCTATAAAGGTGAATGGTTAAAATATGGGTGGTATAGGCAAATTATAAGCTAAGATATTAAAGTTAGCATATATTTTAATTGATCTTACTTAATTTTTGTAAAATTTTAGGATTGGCTGTAAATGGTCATTTCAGGAAATCAACGAACGATTTGATTGCTTGTTTCGATAGAAAATCATAGACCGTATCCATAGAAATTTTTTGCCTGTTCGGAAACTGTTTTAACAATAAAAATTAACGTGTTAAAATCGTTAAACCCATCCATACTTATAAAACTTTTCCCGAAATTTGATGTAAATTTTAGAATTATGCCACACTCGCTTACAAGCAGAACACCGAAACCAAAATATGACGTTGTACTGATAGGCGGCGGAATCATGAGCGCCACTTTAGCAACACTGCTTCACGAATTTGATCCCAATCTGGAAATCGCCATATTCGAAAGGCTTGGCAGGTTTGCGAAAGAAAGTACAGCAGCCTGGAATAACGCAGGGACGGGGCATTCGGCTTTTTGTGAACTGAATTATACTCCTGAAAAACCAGACGGAACCGTTGATATTACCAAAGCGGAAAGTATCGCAGAGCAGTTTGAAATGTCAAAACAGTTCTGGGCGTATCTGGTGACTAAAGGATATGTTCAGGATCCTAAAGATTTTATCAATTCATGTCCGCATATGAGCCTTGTGTTCGGTGAAAAAGATGCTGAATATCTTAGAAAGCGTCATGAGAAAATGGCAGATTCCGTTCTGTTTTCCGGGATGGAATATTCTATGGATCATGAGCAACTCAGAGAATGGCTTCCATTGGTGATGAGCAAAAGAAATCAGTCTGAAGTGATGGCAGCTACCAAAATGGATATGGGGACCGATGTCAATTTTGGAACGCTAACCAGAAAAATGGGAAGACATTTGCTGGAAGATTCCAATGTTGAGGTTTTCCTATATCACGAGGTAAAAGATGTTAATCCGAGAGAAAACGGAAAGTGGGAAATGAAGGTGAAAGACAGAATCCACAATCACAAGCAGGAAGTTGTTGCTGACTTTGTATTCATCGGTGCCGGCGGATATGCGCTTCCTCTTTTGGACAGTTCAGATATTAAAGAAAGTGAAGGTTACGGAGGTTTCCCTGTTTCCGGGCAGTGGCTGGTAAGTCATAATCAGGAACTGGTAGAAAAGCATCACGCTAAAGTATATACTCAGGCGACTGTAGATGCTCCGCCAATGTCTGTTCCTCACCTGGACCTTAGAATTATTGATGGTAAAAAAGCCCTACTTTTCGGACCTTTTGCCGGATTTTCTACAAAATTCCTGAAAGAAGGAAGTTATTTGGATTTACCGGAAAGCGTTAATACAAAAAATTTAAAATCATTATTTGGTGCCTGGTGGCATAATCTTCCTCTGACGAAATACCTTATTCAGCAGGTAGCCATGACAAAATCCCAGAGAATGCAGCATCTGAGAGAATTCATCAAAGACGCTAACGAAGAAGATTGGGAATTGAAAGTAGCCGGACAGAGAGTACAGATCATCAAAAAAGATGAAAAAGAAGGTGGAAAACTGGAATTCGGAACTGAGGTGGTTGTGAATAAAAACGGAACTATCGCTTCATTGCTGGGTGCTTCTCCGGGTGCATCCACTGCGGTGTATGCCATGCTGAACGTTCTTGAAAAATGCTTCCCTGAAAAACTACAGGGTGAGTGGAAAGACAAACTGTTGGAAATAGTCCCTTCATATGGTCAGAAATTAGCTCACAATGCTGAACTTACTGAGAAAGTGAGAAATTATACAAAAGAAAAACTGGAATTGGAATATTAAATAGTGAATTAGACTTCAGATGGCAGATATCAGATTTCAGACTATCGAGGTCATTAATTATTATAAAGTCAATTGTGAATTTTGCTTCGCAAGTGAAATGTGAATCTTTTAGACAGAATTGAAAAATTCACAATTCACAATTGACCCATTCACCATTTAATTATTATAAAGTGAATGGTCAATTTTGCTTCGCAAGTGAATGGTCAATTCTTAACTTCATGTTTAGAAATTCAGAATCCAAAATCCAAAATTCACGATTGTCATGTGAATAGTGAATTTTACAAACAGAATTGAAAAATTCACCATTGACAATTGACTTGCGAAGCAAAATTCACAACTAACCACTCGTTACCTATTACTCATTATCTATGGAGGTTGAAGAAATACTCGTAAAACCCATTATCGCTAAAGAACTGCTGGAATCCCTTCAAACTAAAATAGAAGAGGAGAAGCAGGTCATTGTACACTGCTGCTTTCCGGCATCACCGTTTTTAGGAAACCTGATCAGGATCTGGAATTCCACCTATCTTTTGGACAACCAGTCTGAGCATAAAAGTAAGCTGATTCATGCTGAAAATATTACGATTTATCCCAACTGGACAGCTGTACCGTTTATGCGGGATTTCTGGTTTACACTAGTGTTTTCCGGGTTGCCTAGAGACTGTAAAAGCTTTGATCTGAAAGAAGTCATTCCTGAAGAAGGCGGATTTTTTGTAGAATCTATTAAAAGAAATTCTCTTGATGTTTATCGGGTGAAAATCTCAGAATCTTTTTAACAGAAAACGATGAAAGCACGGGAGGAAAAACTGGAACAGATCATCACTTGGGCAGAAAAGAATCCCGATGTCCGTGCTGTGCTGCTGACCAGTTCGCTGGTGAATCCTTATGCGCCTGTAGATGATTTCAGTGACCTTGATGTAGAGTTGGTCTTTGAAAATGTGCAGGAATATGTCATAGATAAACAATGGGTCTTCCTTTTTGGCGAACCCATTTCCATGGTGGAAGAAGATGAGACTTATTTTGACGGGAAACACGCGATGAAAATGGTGCTGTACACCGATCATGTGAAGGTTGATTTTAAACTATATCAAAAATCAGAGTTTATACAAGAAGTTCAGGCAGACACTCTTCCGGAGGATTGGGATGTGGGTTATAAAGTTTTGGTGGACAAAGACCAATTGACTAAAGATTTGAAACCGCCAACCTATCAATCCATTATGATCCATCGCCCGACAGAGCAGAAGTTCCGGCAACTGATGAATGATTTCTGGTGGGATACGACTTATGTAGCCAAATGCCTTAAACGCGGTGATCTTTTTTATGCTAAATTCATGTCCGAAGATGTGATCAGGACAGATTATCTGGTTCCGCTCATTGAATGGTATATTGCCAGTTTCCACGACTGGAACAATATAACGACCAATAAACACGGCCGCCTTTTCAAAAAACACCTGTCTGCAGATCTTTGGACAAAAGTAGAAGCGACTTTCTCAGCCAGCGATATAGAAGATAACTGGCGTGCACTGTACGCTTTCGCTGATCTGTTTCATGAACTCGGGACAGCTTTAGCCGAAAACCTTCATTTTGAATATCCTCAGAAGCTGGAAAATGATATCAGGAAATACCTGGATGAGGTGAAATCAATGCCTCAACCTTAGGCAAATTCATTCTGTCTGATTAAATTCTCAATACAGTATTCTGCAATAGCCGTAATGGTTACAAACGGATTGACCCCAATAGTTCCCGGAATTAAAGAGCCATCCAAAACATACAGATTGTTGTGATCCTTTAATTTCCCGTATTCATTAGTCGCTTTACCCAATACACAGCCTCCCAGCGGATGATAGCACACATCTGCTCCGAAACCATTATTAAACAGAAAATGACTTCTGGTCCCGCCGTTGGCCCGGTTCATCTTTTTGATGAAATAATCAGCGTTCTCCTTCATTTTCGCAGTATTGCTCTGGTCCCAGTTCAGATTGAGTTTTTGGGAATTAACATTATAAGAAACTTCTCCTTTTTTATCCACCCGGTTGATCAGCAGATATAAAGCGGTAGCCACATCCATGCCCATCGGAAGTGGGGCGATCTCTGTGAAAAATGGATGTTCCTTGTCCTCCCAGTTATCAATACCACCCACAGGAATTGTCGACTGTTTGGCACCAGTTCCACCTGACAAAGGTTTTACCCAGTTTCTGCCGGTCATAAAATTACCATTGTTGCCCCAGCTTTTTCCAATCTGTTCATGAATCGGAAAATGATTGACTGCATTGGATTTTAACAGCAGTCTCAAAGTTCCCATAGTTCCTGCGGCAAGAATCAGTTTTTTACAGTTGAATACTTTATCAGCAACCACAGCTCCCGAAGTATCCGTTTGCTGAACGTTTAAAGTATAGGTTTTATCTTCATTAAGCTTTATATTTTCTACACAGTGAAGATCCAGAATTTCAAGGTTTCCGGTTTCCAGTGCTTTTTTGAGATAGGTTTTATCCAGGCTGTTTTTGCCATGATTATTTCCATAAATCACTTCCGTATTGAAAGCCGATCGGGGAACTTCATTTTTATATTCCTTCTCCATGTATTGAAAATCGTAGACATTCGGAACTCTTATTGTTTTAAAGCCTGCTTTATGGGCTTCGGCCTCACCAACACGGGTAAATTTGTAATAAGGACAGTCTTTTAAAAACTGTTCGCCAATGACATTGACTTTTAATTCTTTATGGACTAATGGGAAATAAGTACTGTAGAATTTATCAGCATCCAGATCAGGGAAAACTTCCCTAAAATAGCTTTCCTTGGGAGTCACGGCCATTCCGCCATTGACAAGAGAACCGCCGCCAACACCTCTTCCGACCCAGATATTGATATGCTCAAAATCCATTCTGTCCAGCGTTCCGGTAAATGGGGTTAAAGAAAAAATATTCATAAACGGAGCAATCGTTTTCTTTTTCAGCCACGCTGCACTTTTTCCGGGCTTCAGCATATTGGAAAATGGAATTCCTGATTTTTCCCAGTTCAGACCCATCTCCAGCATCACTACTTTTTTTCCGGCTTCACAGAGACGCAGGGCAGAAACAGCACCTCCATATCCGCTTCCGATAATCAGGATGGGAGCATCGGTGATTTCTTTTTCCTGCAGACCGGTTTTGGGCTGCATCGCCTTAAACAGATCCGTGTTGAGGAAATAAAAACCTGCTCCAGCGAGAATGCTTGTTTTAATGAATTTCTTTCTGTCCATGTGCTCACTGGGTCAAAAAATATGCTAAAGAAAATGGAACAGGTATTATTTAAAACAGATTGTGTGTTTTTATTACAATTTTAACTTTTCATGCCATGAAAAATTCATAGTTTTACTTATAATTTGAAGCATTCATGAAAAAATACCTAATCATACTTCTGCTGTTCCCACTGTTTATTTTTGCCCAGAAAAAGGCTTCAAAAGAAATTTTGGAGATCAAGAAATTTCAAAAAGAACTTAATGCTGAATATCTTAATCCCAAGGAAACGCCTTTACGCGGAGACAATTTTACTAATTTTAAAGAACATCCCTTCTTTCTGGTTGATTTAAAATACAGAGTGACTGCTAAATTTGTTAAAACAGAAAATCCACAGCCTTTTGATCTTCCTACTTCTTCCGGTAAAACCAAGTCTTACCGTGAATATGGAAAAGCGACATTTGAACTGGACGGGAAACCTTATACATTGACCTTATACCAAAGTCTCGATCTGATCAAACAGGAAAAGTATAAAGACCATCTTTTTCTTCCCTTCCGCGATGCTACGAACGAGAAAGACACATACGGCGGCGGAAAATATATGGATCTGAAAATTCCGAAAGGAAACACGATTGTTCTGGATTTCAACCAATCCTACCAGCCTTATTGTGCCTATAACGCCTACGATTACAACTGCCCGATTGTTCCTGAAGAAAACAGACTTCCGGTAGAAATCAGAGCAGGTGTAATGTATCAGGATATTTATCATCATTAAGAATATGATCAACTTAGCTTTTTTTAAACAGGAAGATTTCTCAGGGCTTAATTATGCCTTGGATGAAAATCAGCAGCAGTATACGTCAACCGTAGAACAGGCTTTGAAAAGAATCAGTGAGAGAAATGATTCTGAAGCGTTTGCCATTACGGTATTTGAAGATGATCAACCCTCCGGATTTTTCGTTTTGGACTTTGGAGAAGATAAGCTTGACCTGACCGATAATAAAAAATCAGTTCTGATAAGGTCTTTATCCATAAATCCTGGCTTACAGGGAAGAGGAATTGGAAAAGGAGCGATGCAGATCGTTGATGAGTTTGTAAAGGAAAATTTTCAGGACTGTAATGAAATTGTCCTTGCAGTCAATCAGAAAAATATTCCGGCTTATCATGTTTATCTGAAAACCGGATACCTGTACGATGGTAAAAGTAGAATGGGAAGAAGCGGTCCCCAATACCTGATGTATAAAAAACTTTAAGAAAATTTTAAATTTAAAAATTCCATCCTGGTGAATTGTTTCCATAACTTTGAGTAACATCAAATTATAAAATATGGAAATATCACTTCGCAATCAGGTAGCTGTCGTTACGGGAGCATCCAGCGGAATAGGTTCAGGAATTGCAAAATCTTTGGCAGATGCCGGTGCTATAGTAATCGTCAATCATTCTTCAGAGAGATCAACAGATGAGGCGAAAGCTGTTTTAAAAGAAATTACAGATGCCGGAGGGAAAGGAATCACATACCAGTGCGATGTTTCCAAAGAAGATCAGGTGATCAAAATGTTTCAGGATACCGTTTCCCAATTCGGAACCGTAGATATTCTTATCAATAATGCCGGAATTCAGAAAGACGCAAAATTTACCGAAATGACCATCGATCAATGGAATGCGGTCATAGGCGTGAATCTTACCGGACAGTTTCTCTGCGCCCGCGAAGCCATTAAAGAATTTCTGCGTAGAGGTATAGATACTTCCCGTTCCATTGCCTGTGGAAAAATCATTCATATCAGTTCTGTTCACGAAATTATTCCGTGGGCCGGTCATGCCAATTATGCCTCCAGCAAAGGTGCCGTCAGAATGCTGATGCAGACTCTTGCTCAGGAATACGGAGCCAATAAGATCCGTGTTAATTCGATTTGTCCCGGTGCTATTCAAACGCCCATCAATAAAGATGCCTGGAGCACTCCGGAAGCATTGAATTCATTATTGAACCTTATCCCATACAATAGAATAGGACAGCCAAAGGATATTGGAAATTTAGCCGCTTTCATCGCAAGTGACCTCGCTGACTACATCACCGGAACAAGCATTTTTGTAGATGGCGGAATGACAACTTTCGAGAGCTTTTCTACGGGAGGATAGGCGGGTTTAGGGGTTTGAGAGTATGAGGGGTTTAGGGTTTAAGAGTTTAAGAGTTTGAGAGTTTTAGGGTTGAAAGCTGTGAGTCTGAAAGCATTGAATAACCGACTAATACCCGGTGGCTGAGGCTCCCGAAGCCACCAGTACCAGCGCCTAAAATATCTGAAATCTGATGTCTGATATCTCACGTCTTTTCCCTATTCATCAATAAATTTTACAAAAAAGCAAATACATGTCCGAAAAACAAAGACTTTCAGATCTCGCATGGAAAAAATGGGGACCCTACGTCAGCAACCGCGAATGGGGGCTCGTCCGTGAAGATTACAGCGGAAACGGGGATGCCTGGAATTACACCAATCATGATACGGCAGAAGCCAAAACTTACCGTTGGGGTGAGGAAGGCATTTGTGGGATCTGTGATGATCTTCAGAAGCTGGTCTTTTCTATAGGGTTTTGGAATAAGAAAGATAAAATGGTGAAAGAACGTTTCTTTGGCCTCACCAACGGACAGGGAAATCACGGGGAAGATGTGAAGGAATATTTCTATTATCTGGATTCCACGCCTACGCATTCTTATATGAAAATGCTGTACAAATATCCACAGAATGCTTTTCCATACGAAGATCTTTTAAAAACCAATGCAGAAAGAAGCAAGGATGAACCGGAATATGAACTGATCGATACCGGAATCTTTGATCAGAATGAATACTTCGATCTGTTTATTGAATATGCTAAAGAAAGCGAGCATGATATTTTGATAAAACTGACGGTCATCAATAAATCTGAAAAAGAAGCCCCGATTGTAATATTACCAACGGTTTGGTTCAGGAATACGTGGAATTGGGGATATGATGATTACAAACCACAATTGAACAGTGAAGATGCGGAACGTATTGAGATTAATCATAAAGATCTTAGCATTAAAAATATCTATGCAAAAAAGTCTTCAAAGGCATTGTTTTGTAACAATGAAACCAATATTGAAAGACTGTATCAGTCGGCTAATGAAGCAAAATACTGTAAAGACGGGATCAATGATTTTGTGATTAAAGGAAATTCTCAGGCGATCGATCCAAAAGGTACCGGAACGAAAGCTTCCTTTTTTATTGATGAAACCCTGAAAGCCGGAGAATCCAGGACTTTTGAATTCAGGATGACGGATAAAGATTTGAAGGAACCGTTTGCTGATTTCGAAGAAATTTTTGTACTAAGAAAAAAAGAAGCCGATGAGTTTTACGCTGAAATTCAGGACGGAATAAAAACGGAGGATGAAAAACTGGTTCAGCGGCAAGCTTTCGCAGGAATGCTCTGGAATAAAATGTTTTATCATTACAATGTAGAAAAATGGCTGAAAGGCGATCCTGCAGAAGTACCGCCTCCCAAATCGCGAGAGAAGATTCGGAACTATGAGTGGAAACATCTCAATAACGAGCATATCATTTCAATGCCCGATAAATGGGAATATCCTTGGTATGCGACATGGGATCTGGCTTTTCATACCATCAGCTTCTCATTGATCGATCCTGATTTTGCGAAACACCAGCTGAAACTTTTCCTGTTTGAATGGTATATGCATCCCAACGGACAGCTTCCTGCCTATGAATGGAATTTCAGCGATGTGAATCCTCCGGTTCATGCTTGGGCTGTTTTCAGAGTGTTTAAAATCGATGAATACATCAAAGGAAAACCAGATATTGAATTCCTGGAAAGTGCTTTTCAGAAGCTGCTTATGAATTTTACCTGGTGGGTGAATAAAAAAGACAGCAACGGCAATAATATCTTTGAAGGCGGATTTTTAGGACTCGATAATATCGGTGTTTTTGACCGGAATACAACGCTTCCGAATGGTGAGCAGCTGGAACAGTCGGATGGAACAAGCTGGATGGCTATGTTTGCGCTGAATATGATGAGAATTGCTCTCGAGCTGGCTCTTTACAATAATGTGTATGAAGAAATGGCGATGAAGTTTTTTGAACACTTCCTTTCTATTGCCAATTCACTGGATAATATGGGCGATGAGGAGTTCAGTCTTTGGGATCAGGAAGATGAATTTTTCTATGACGCCATTGCTTCCAGCGACGGTGATCATATGTATCTGAGACTACGGACCATCGTTGGATTGATTCCGATGTTTGCCGTTGAGGTCATTGATGATGAGATGATCGAAAAGTTGCCTAATTTCAAAAAGAGAATGAAATGGGTTCTTGACAATAAACCGGAACTGGCTTCGCTCGTATCGAGATGGGAAGTTAAAGGACAGGATTCCAAACACCTTCTGTCATTGCTTCGCGGACACAGATTAAAGAGACTTTTGAAAAGAATGCTGAATCCTGAAGAATTCTTAAGCGATTATGGCGTCAGGGCTTTATCCAAAGAATATGAAAATAATCCCTATACTTTAAACTTAAACGGAACGGATTATTGTGTAAAATATACCCCTGCAGAAAGTGATAGTGGTCTTTTCGGAGGAAACAGCAACTGGCGCGGGCCGATCTGGTTTCCAATCAATTTTCTGATCATTGAAAGTCTTCAGCGGTTTTTTTTCTATTACAGCCCGGATTTTATGGTGGAATATCCTACCGGAAGTGGAAATTATTCCAATCTGGACCAAATCGCAGATGCATTGAGCAAAAGACTGTCTAAAATCTTTTTAAAGGATGAAAACGGAAAACGTCCTGTGAATGGCCAATACGAAAGATTTCAAACCGATCCGGATTTCAAAGATTATATTTTATTCTACGAATATTTTCACGGTGATAATGGCAGAGGAGTAGGAGCTTCGCACCAAACGGGATGGACAGGACTGATCGCAAAAATCCTGCAACCGAGATTTTCCAAAAAAGAAATGGCAGAGTCTGAAACGGAAATGCCGGGAGAAGTGAAGGGGTAAAAGTTTGGGAGCTGGAAGAGGGAAGATGGGAGTTACTTTTAGGATCTCAAACTACTCAAAGATTTGCTGAATAACTTCCAGCGATGCCGGGATTTTAAAATCTGTAATATGATAATGATAATAGACGAGAAGACTGTCCAGGAAATCTTTTCTTAAAGAGTTGGGAATCTTTGTCGTGTAGAGGTTTTCAGAGCACATAGCTGTTTTCCAGATGGCTGAAATTTCTTCGGTAAACAGGTGATGGGAAGAATTCACAGAAAACGTTCCGGTTTCCGGATCCAGATATTGCCCGTCGTTGATCAGTGGGGCAACTCCCTGAATTTTCAAAATTGTAATTAAAAAAAGAAGATGGCACTGATAGTTTTTCCCGTTCAGTTCATTAATAAATTCATCGATGCTGAAAAAGAGTCCCGGGTTTTTATTTTCGTGTCTTAAAACCTGATTCAGGAAATCTGAGATGAAGAATATGACGGTATTGGCTTTGATATCCATATACATATCATGGCTTTTCACCAGTTCAAATCTTGAAACGGAAGGAATTCCATTGCCTCTAGTGGGATTGATGGTAAAGCTGAGCATGCTCAAAGGCTGAAGCAGGGCCTTCTTTTTATTTCTTTTGGAATAGATCCCTTTTACGAAATAAGTCTGAAAGCCATCTTCTTCTGTAAAACAATGCAGAACTGCATCATTTTCGCCGTATTTTATGAAAGATAATAAAAATCCGTTTTGTGAATTCATTAATTAACCACACCTATTTTTGCGGTAGCTTTATCTGATCCGTCTTCATTGGTCATCAGGACGAAATAAATACCTGACGCTACACGGGTACCTTTCTGGTTGTTAAGATCCCATTCATAATAACCTCCTCTGGCCACTGCCGAGTGTATGACATTTCCTGCCGCATCAGCAATTCTGATGTTTGTTTTTTCTGCAAGACCTTTTATGGTCACCTTTCCTTTAAAGTTGGAATAGACTACAGGGTTAGGATAAACCACTACATCTCCAAAGTTGGAAGTCACATCAGCCACATCTCCCTGATACGCTACAACACCGTTAAATGTTGCAAAATATACTTTTCCTGTTTTTTTATCCACCTTGATGTCGGTAACGGAATTGGTAGGAAGCGGGGAATTTTCTTTTGTAAAATGTTTGATGGTCTTCTGGCCGTCCGAAGAAAGATAATATACACCACCTCCGTCTACAGAGATCCATTTATAATCTCCTGCATCTACCTCTACCTGAAGGATCTGAGAGTCTCTGAAAAGTTCCTCTCCAAGTCCGCCCTGTTCGATGATGATAGGTTCCACCTGTGGATCCGGGGTTTTTATTTCTGCCACAGCATTGGGTAGTATTCTTAAACCACTGTCTGTTCCTATCCAGGCATCTCCTGATTTACTAAAAGCAACAGATAATGTTCCTTTTGAGTTTCCTGCAAATCCGTTTGAATCTTTTAATATATAATCACTGTCATCAGAGAGGTTACCCGCAGTTTTATAGTCATATACAATAAAGTTGTTCGTCCTTGGAATAGGAATCCACAACATATTTTCATAATACACCGGTTTTTGGATAGCTTCACTTGATAATCCGAATTTTTTAATGATAAAATCATCGGTTCCTCTATCATAAATACCAATAGAAGGGCTTCCGTAGTTAAATCCGAAAGAGACAAATAGATTATTTTGCGCATCCGTAGTAAAACCTACAGGACGGTGGGAAAAATCTCCCGGAGACCCAAGGTCGTAGCGTTTTACAAAATCAAAATCTTTAGTTCCGGCATTGTACTTCATTTTATAAACTCCCTGGGCAGTAGTGGTATAATTGGTGAAAAATACTTCGCTGTTGTCAGCAGGGTTGAATGCAGCATCCAATACATTCGTGGGAGATGTTGTTGTTGAGAAAAAAGAAGGACGAAGCCATTCAGATCCGTTGAAATAATAGAATCCCGGTTTCTTGGGATTAATGGCCGGCTGATTAAATCTGTTTAGCCTTGATCCTGACGATACCAGTATCTGGTTGTTGTCATACAGATTGAGTTTATACGCAGAGTTTGCATAAGGACCGGACGGTTTAAACGTACTGCTTCCTTCGTCTTTTATTCCGGAAAGTATAGTTCCTCCGTATATTTTTCCGTTTACTGTTATGGCTGTATTACAGTCTTCTCCAAGACTTACTGCATTTAAAGATACTCCGTTTAAGCCAAAAGTATAAATTCTGCTGTCCGTTACTACAATATTGCTTGCCGTTAAAACGATATCCTTAATATTTCCGAAAGCAGCAGGAAGTGGAGTACCGGTGCCATTATTGTAAATGAATGCAGATGTAGCGGAAGAAAAGATCATTGAGGAAGGCTCGGCATCAATATGCTTAAATGAGCCTGGAATTTCCGTAGTCCATGTAGAGAATACAGGAAATGTGATATTCATTTCGTGGCTTTTCAGACCACTGTTGGTCACAGAATAGACCTTGTTTCCAAAAATAGTTGCTTCATTACTGGCTTCATAAACACCACCGTTCATAAAGAAGGCAGAATCTCCGAATTCCAGTTTTTTCAGATTGAATACAGACAGTCCGTAGCCAACAGAAACAACAGCCTGATCTCCCGTAATAGAAATATGGTTGACACTTTTGCTCCCGCTATAGCCGGTAGCGATAGGTATATCAACAACGTATTTAATCTCCTGCGGCGTAATGATGTCCAGAGAACCGTTCGCATATCCTATAACTCCTACTTTAGTCTGTGGATTATAGTCGAAGGCCGTGATACTGATATCATGGAGACCATTGGCTTTGGACAGCTTGGTCACTTCTCCGGTGGCGACGGTATAGTAGAACAGTCCGTTTTCTGTGGCTGCAATTATTTTCCCATTGTCCTCCTTCATGGCCAGGACATTGTTGTAGGAAAAAAGATCCGTCCATTTTTTTGATGAAATGACCTGTGCATCCATGAATTGCAGAGATGCTAATATACCCAGAGAGATTAAAGAGAGTTTTTTCATATTATACGGTTATACTGCTGTCTATCGCCTGGTTGTTCCAGGAAATATGCTTAACGTTTTTATTGGCGTCAAAGTAAAAATCTATTCTGCCCAGAAGAAGACCGGCCCATCCTACCTGATTCACCAGAACGTTTTTACCCTGTCTGTTGGTAAAAGTTTGGGGTTCGGATAAAAAAGTATGGGTGTGTCCGCCTAAGATAATATCAATATTTTCTGTTTTGGCAGCCAGAATTTTGTCGCTTATTTTATTAGGATCATCGTGATAATCGTAGCCGATATGGGAAAGGCAGATCACAAGATCACATTTTTGTTCGTTTTTCAGGAAGTTGGAATAATGTTGCGCCACTTCTACAGGATCCGAGTATACGGTTTCGCCATATTGCTTTTTGCCCACAAGGCCGTCCAGCTGGATACCCACTCCGAAAATGCCGACTTTTATTCCGTTCTTATTAAAAATCTTGTACGGCGAAGTTTTTCCGTCCAGAACTGTATTCTTAAAATCATAGTTTGAGCAGATGAAAGGAAACTTCGCATTCGGAAGCACTTTTAAGAAGCCGTCAAGGCTGTTGTCGAAATCATGATTCCCCATTGTGGAAGCATCATATTTCATCATAGACATCAGCTTAAATTCCAGTTCACCACCAAAGAAATTGAAATAGGGAGTTCCCTGAAAAATATCTCCGGAATCCAGAAGAAGGACATTGCTTTCCTGACTTCTGATCTGCTGGATCAGACTTGCTCTTCTGGCAAATCCTCCCTGATTGGGATTTTTGGTATAGCTGGCATCAAAAGGTTCTATTCTGCTGTGCTGATCGTTGGTATGAAGAATGGTGAGTTTATTCGCAGATTTAAAAGGATTGAGTTTCAATTCTTCTGCCATCATCATATTGGGAGCTAAAGCTACTGCTAAAGATCCACCGCCTATTACTTTTAAAAAACTTTTTCTATCCATTATTTCTTACCGGTAAAATTTAAACGAACATCTGTATTCGGAACCACTTCAGAATTTTTCTTGAAATATTCAATGAAAAGATCCCTCAGTCTGATCCCCGTAGAAATTGATTCTCCTTTGGAAAAGAATTTCATATTGTCACCACCCAGCGCCAGATAATCGGAAGTAGCGATGTAATATTCCCTGGAAGGATCTACAGGCTTTCCATCGATTTTGGATTGGGTCAGCTGTCCGTTATTGGTTTCAATGTATAAATGGGAAACAGGATTGTTCACCTGAGTTTTTGCATAATAGTCAAAAAGTCCCTGAAGGTCTGAACCTTTCATTTTTACAATGATCACTTCATTTTCGAAAGGCATCACTTCAAAAACGCTTTTCAGAAGAATATCTCCTTTCCCGATGGTGGTACGGATTCCCCCGATGTTGATCAGGGCTGCATCTACATTTTTCTGAAGATTCTTTTTCGTCCACACATCTGCGCCTTCGAAGGTATAATCGGCCAAAAGATTGCCCAGATTGCTGTTATTGCCCTGCTTGGTAAGGTCTACACTGGTGTGGGAGATCTTCTGATTCATCTCCTTGTCCAGCTTCAACTTATAGGGTTCAATAACTTTTACAAACTCCTCATCATTCTTTAGCTCATTATTAATAGAAATATTTTTCTGGGGCTTTGCTTCTGCCAGCTGCAGCGTAGAAGCTGTCTTGCAGGCAGTAAGGGAAGCCAGAGCAATTCCTAGTAACAAGAATTTATTTTTCATATGTTGCAAATTATTTTTTTTAAAGGTCATATGTAATCGCCTGTGCTTATAGTACTTTTATAAGTAACTTCGGTCATAGCAATGTCATACTATCTTTTAGTATATGCAAATATAATTATATGTATAATAAAACATTATTATTTATTACAAATTCTTATCGTAAATTATTAAATTTGACAAAAATAATTCTAACAGATGAGCATTTTAAAAGGAGTAGGTGTTGCGTTGGTAACACCCTTTAATGAAGATTTATCCGTTGATTTCGACAGTTTAACGAAACTTGTTGAATTTAATATCGAAAACGGAGCCAATTATTTAGTTGTTTTGGGTACTACCGGGGAAGCTGCCACGCTTTCTGAAGAGGAGAAGAAACAGGTGATTGAACATATCATTAAGGTTAATAATAAACGTCTTCCTTTAGTGTTAGGAATTGGTGGTAATAATACTCTGGGAGTTAAGAAAGAGATAGAAGAAACGGATCTTTCTGCATTTGAAGCGGTACTTTCCGTAGCTCCGTACTACAACAAACCTAATCAGGAAGGACTTTATCAGCATTATAAAGCGCTTGCTGCTACCGGTAAAAATATCATTATGTACAACGTTCCGTCCAGAACAGGTCAGAATGTTGAAGCAGATACCACCATCCGTCTTGCAAAAGAATTCCCGAATTTATTCATGATCAAAGAAGCGGCACCTAATATTCTTCAGTATTTCGATATTTTAAGAAAGAAGCCTGAAGGATTCTCACTGGTTTCCGGAGATGATGAATATGCACTTGCTGTTACTTTAGCGGGTGGAGACGGAGTAATTTCCGTAATAGGACAGGCATATCCGAAAGAGTTTTCTACCATGGTTCAGCTTGCTTTTGAAGGAAAAGTGAAAGAAGCTTACGAGATCAGCAACAAGCTGGTAGACATCACAAGACTGATTTTTGCAGAAGGAAACCCTTGCGGAATTAAAGTGATTCTTACAGAAAAAGGAATCATCAAAAATTATCTCAGACTTCCGCTAGTTCCTGCTTCCGAAGGATTGTATGCGAAGATCAAAGCTGAAATGGAGAAGATTTAAAAAATGGGAATAGTGAAGAGTCAATTGTGAATTGTCAATCGTGAATTTTTAAATAACAGCGAAAAATTGACCATTCACTTGCGAAGCAAAATTAACCATTGACATAAATAGTGAATAGTGAATTGTCAATAGTGAATTTTTAAATGTACAGTGAAAAATTGACCATTCACTTGCGAAGCAAAATTAACCATTGACATAAATAGTGAATAGTGAATTGTCAATAGTGAAT
>NZ_JAOAMU010000001.1:1180488-1209597 GCF_025154075.1 Chryseobacterium herbae | reverse complement strand
GAAAAATTGACCATTCACTTGCGAAGCAAAATTAACCATTGACATAAATAGTGAATAGTGAATTGTCAATAGTGAATTTTTAAATAACAGCGAAAAATTGACCATTCACTTGCGAAGCAAAATTGACCATTGACATAAATAGTGAATAGTGAATAGTCAATTATGAATTTTTAACTAACAGTGAAAAATTGACCATTCACTTGCGAAGCAAAATTGACTATTAACATAAAATAATAAGGTGAAAAGTTCCGGCTTTTCACTTTTTTTAATCATAAAAATTATGAAATTACTAAAAGCAACAGAAAAAGACATTCCCCTTATTCAGGATCTGGCGAGAAGGTCCTGGGAAAATGCTTATGCAGAAATTCTTTCCGGTGAACAGATGGAATATATGCTTTCAGAGATGTATTCCGAAGCTGAAATCGGGAGTCATCTCCGGAATGCGGATTATCATTATTATATGATTCAGGATGAAAACACGGGTTCTTATGAAGGTTTCATCGGGTATCAGCATCATTATGAAGAGGGAACTACAAAACTTCATCGTATTTATCTGGTTCCCGAAAGCAAGGGAAAAGGTTTTGGAAAAGAGGCACTGCAGTTTCTGAACGGTAAAGTAGCTGAAAACGGAGACCGAAGAATTATTCTGAATGTCAATAAAAATAATGCTGCCCGGAACTTTTATGAGTCGCAGGGATACACTGTTTACGATGAAGGAATCTTTGATATAGGGCGTGGTTATGTGATGGATGACTATCTTATGGAATTCGTAATTCACATATAGTTGACTTAAAATTGTGTAACATTTAATTTTAATTCTATAACGTGTGATGTTTGTTTTTGGTTCATCTTTGTATCAGAACCAAATCACTTTCAATAATACATTCATATGCTTGGTTTTGAGCTACAGTAGCTTTTTATCAGTATATTTTTTTCATCCTTAGTGTTTAAATTCCTGTATTCATAATGCAGGAGTTTTTTGTTTTTATATATTATGTTAAAAATATTTAGTACTATTTCACTTTTAAATGAAATAAATTATTATATTTACTTCGAAATTTGACACACTTATACAGGATGAAAATGTATGTAAAATTTGATTTCAACGCTCTTTGTAAGAAAGTGTTGGATGAGAAGCTAAAGGAGCACGGGCTGAAATACCGCCTGCTGAACTTCGGCGAAGTGGAATTCTATGAACCCATTACCCAGGAGCAGCATAATCTTTTTAAGAAGAACCTTAAAGATTACGGCATAGAGATTATTGAAAGCCAAAAAACGGCTTTAGTACAGAAAATAAAAGATGCCATCGTAGAACTTGTTTTTTCTGAAAATGCAGTTCCGGTAAAAGCTTCTATTTATATTGCTGAGAAACTGAACCACAGTTACGGATATCTTTCCAATCTTTTTTCGGAGGTTGCCTTTACATCCATTGAAAATTTCATCATCCTGCAGAAAATTGAGTACGCAAAGGAACTGATCTTAAATAATAAACAAAGCCTTACGGAAATTGCTCATAAACTGAATTATTCTAGTGTGGCCCATTTGAGTACGCAGTTTAAAAATACAACCGGGATTACTCCCTCCCAGTTTCAGAAGATTATTACAAAAAGGAGAAAGCTTCAAAGCATGGTTATAAATTCTAAAATGCTGTATGATTAAAGAATATTTGAATGTAATAGCAGCAGATGATGACGAGGGCAATATAATATTCTTTAAAAATATTTTCAAAGGTTTAAAGATAGGCGTAAAGTCCCAGTGTTTCTCAAACGGTGAGGATCTTATGAAATATCTGAATAGCTACGGAGCGATTGTTCCGGAAATAGTTTTCATCAAATACGATATTCCTGGAAAAAATTTCATGGAATGTCTGGAAGAAATCAAAGCAGATCCGAAATTCAGCAACATGGCTATTGCGGTGTACACTGAGGAGCTTTCGGAAGCTGAGATAGAGGAGATCTTTGTGAGCGGAGCGAATATTTTTATGAGAAAACCAGAGACCTATGACGGCTTGAAAAAAGCACTGACAGAAATTATTACCATCAACTGGCAGTATCATACCTCGGGACTCAATAAAGATAATTTTATTATGAAAGTATGATGGATAAAGACTTTAAAGGTTTTTAATTATGAAATCAAGGTTTGTATTTAAAGCATACTATTCACAGATAGGTGAAAATTGTATAACTAATAATTAAAATCATATAAGGAGTAATCCATGCAATATCAGCAATTTTGTAACTGTAAACATTGCAACACAAATTAGCTATATAAAAAAGCAGTGGATGGTAGAGAATAGATTATTTCATTTAGAAATAAATATATAAATCACAATGTTAGTTTTAACAAAATGAATTATGTTCATTTCCAACTATAAAGCATAGAAGATCTTTAAACAAAACGGTACAATCATGAAAACTTAAGAAAGTTGAAGGGTATTTATTCGTTTCATTCCCACTTCCTTCAACCTGAACAGTTAGTTTTTATAATAAGCAAGTTGGAAAAATAATTCATTTTGTTTTTTTAATTTATTTTAATAGTCTGAGCTGAAAAAATTCAAGTAGTATATAAATATTTTCACACCAAATCACAAGATATTAGTTCTTGCTATTAAAATAAATTTTTTAAACAGACCAAAAGTAATTTCTTCTAAATAACAGTTTTATAAGGGGGCCGCGGAAAGATTTCTTTTCGCGGTTTTTTTATGAAATTTTACTCCACTTATTTTTTCCTTTGTAGTACCTCAGGTAGTAGTTTTTGATGATCAGGTTGTCCGGATTGGCCAGATGCGGATCTGCTTCCAGTATTTTGTCAACCGTATTTTTTGTGGTTTTGATAATAGCGGAATCATTCACCAGATCCAGTCTTTTGAAATCTACAACGCCGCTTTGCTGGGTTCCCAGAATATCTCCGGGACCTCTTAACTGCATGTCTACCTCAGAAATTTTAAAGCCATCATTCGTTTCTGTCATCGTCTTGATACGGGTTCTGCTCTCCTTAGATAATTTATCGGAAGTCATCAGAATACAATAGCTTTGTTCTGCACCTCTCCCCACACGGCCCCGCAGCTGATGAAGTTGGGAAAGCCCAAATCTTTCCGAACTTTCAATCACCATTACGGAAGCATTCGGAACATTTACACCGACTTCAATAACGGTAGTCGCGACCATAATCTCCGCTTTTCCCGATGCGAAATAATTCATCGCAGCATCTTTTTCAGCAGGTTTCATTTTTCCGTGAAGCATGGTGGTATTGTAGTCGGAAAATGCAGTCATGACATGGTCCAGACCTTCCATCAGGTTTTTATAATCCAAGGTTTCAGATTCTTCAATCAAAGGATATACGAAATAAACCTGTCTTCCTTTTTTAATCTCATCCCGGCAGAAATTATACACATAATCTCTGTCTTTTTCACGTCGGTGAGCCGTGATAATCGGTTTTCGTCCTACCGGCATTTCATCGATCACGGAGACATCCAGATCAGAATAAAAGCTCATCGCCAGTGTTCTGGGAATAGGAGTTGCCGTCATCACCAGAATATGTGGTGGAATTTTATTTTTAGCCCATAATTTCGCTCTTTGTGCCACACCAAATCTGTGCTGCTCATCAATGATGGCCAGTCCAAGGTTTTTAAATTTCACTTTATCTTCGAGAACGGCGTGCGTTCCTACCAATATAGAAAGAGTACCGTTTTCAAGTTCTTCGTGAATGATCTTTCTTTCTGAAGTTTTGGTGGAACCTGTCAGAAGACGAATGTTAATATCCGTAGCTTCCAAAAGATCTTTGATGCCGTTGTAATGCTGCTGCGTCAGAATTTCAGTCGGAGCCATCATACAGCTCTGAAAACCGTTGTCCATAGCGATTAACATGGTAAGTAAGGCAACCATTGTTTTTCCGGATCCTACATCACCCTGCAGAAGCCTGTTCATCTGAATAGGTCTTTTCATATCCAGACGGATTTCCTTTAAAACCCTTTTCTGAGCATTGGTAAGATCGAAAGGAATATGATGATTGTAAAAATTATTAAAATGATCTCCCACAATTGGAAACGGATTTCCGGGTGAATGGGTTTTATGATGAATCTTTTTCAGGGCATATCCCAGCTGAAAAAAGAAGGATTCTTCAAATTTTAGTCTGTTATCAGCTTTTTCATAATGCTCCATATCTTTTGGGAAATGGATGTTTAAATACGTATGCTGTCTGGATAAAAATTTAAATGCTTTCGTCAGATAATCAGGAAAGTTTTCTTCAACAAGATTGGGAATCTCTTTGCAGATGTTCCTTAAAACCACCTGGAAAAATCTTTGATTCAAGCCTCTTTTAGTAAGTTTTTCCGAACTTGGATAAATGGGTTTCAACCGATTATCACCCTCTTTTTTTTCCTCCACTTCTATTTCAGGATGCGGCATTGAAAACTGGCGGTTGAAAACATTGATCTTTCCGAAAATATACACCTCACGGTTGATCGGTAATTGTTCTTTCAGCCATTTTGAATACTGGAACCATACCAGATCCATTGTCCCCGTATCATCATTGAATTTTGCCGAAAGTCTTTTCGTTTTTCCTGTTTGAACCTCCTGCACCTGCGTGATTCTCCCTTTAAGCTGTATTTCAATACTGCTCTCTTCGAGTTGAGAAATTTTAAATACCTTACTTTTATCCAGATAGCGGATAGGGTAGAAGTTCAGAAGGTCGTCAACGGTGGAAAGCCCCAACACACTTTTGATGAGTTTGGCTCTGTCAGGACCAATTCCTTTGACGTATTCTATGGATGTGCTAAGTTCCAGATGATCATTTTACAAACGCGAATATCGTTAAAACTTAGTATAAATAAAAACCTCTCAAAAAAAATTAAGAGGTTTTTTGTCGGAATAATGGCTTTTTCACAAGAATATTATTCCAGAAAAGCAGCGATTTTTAGTTTTATAGCCATGCATAATTCCCCTTCTAGAATATATTTGTTGACCTTGAAATTACATCCTACACTAGGTGTATTTCCATTTGCAGGCAGTCCACCGGGATTAAATCCGCCGCAATTACAGCCTGTCAATTGATTTTGATCACCGAATTTTACAATAGAACAGTCATTGGGACAGCCTATTATATTAATGCAGGTAACAACATGCCCCGGACCAGGCACAAAGAAATAATCGGGAGAACTTCCGGTATTGCCTAACGGTAGAAATAGGGTAGCTCTCTCCATAGAAGTGTTAACTGCTACAATCCCTAAATAATAAGTGTTGATATTGGATTTTGCAATTTTAATGTCTTGTACCGTAATATTTGGATTGAATCCTGTTACGGCTTCCTGTACTGCTGTTTGAAGCGCTTTTTTGGGAATGTAAAAGTCCATGCTACCATCCAGATATTTGGCAATGGGAACTTCTGTCAGCTGATTTTTTGATAATTTCATAGCAGTTGGGCTGCTCACAGAGGAAACGGTTTCTACTTTTTGTGCGGTTGAAAATTGATACATGCAAATCAACAGAATCAATTTCAGAATGTTTAGATTTTTCATGATGTCTTTGTTTTTGGTTAAATAAATTCGAAGAGTATTCCTTAACTCCTAAACAAAGGTTAGCATTTATCAAAACAATACTTACAGGGTTTTTATTGAATTTACAGGGTGAAAACACCCTATTTGGAAAGAAAAGAAAAAAGGCTTCCAGATAATTCTGAAAGCCTTATTATTTAAAAACCTTTGAGGTTTAAAGCCTATTCTTTTATTTTTGACTTAAATTTTTTCTGATAATCTTCCCACTGCTCTCTGGAACGGATCTTTTTGAAGAGATCTTTAGAGATGAATTCCAGATAAGGCTCAAGTTCTTTTGCGGATAATTCTCCCTGAAGAATGGTGATCGGTCCGCCTTTTTCATCCAGAAACACGGTACTTGGTACAGCGCCTACGTTCATATATTGGGTAAATTCATGAAGAGAATTTTTTCCTTTTTTATGTTCCGTATTATCATTGGCAAATGTTCTTCCAAAAACATCAATAGATTGTTTTTCTTCAGCATTAAACTTCACAGGATAGTAATTTTCATTGATGATCTGGGCAATCACAGCGTGGCCATATGTTTTTTTGTCCATTATCTTGCATGGGCCGCACCAGTCTGCATAAAAATCGATCAGGATTTTTTTTGGATTTTCTTTCTGAGCTTTTAAAGCTTCCTCAATAGTCATCCATTTTACCTGAGCAAAAGTGAAACTTACTAAAAATAGAAGAATTATGCTGATAATTTTTTTCATAATTTGATATTTACGTAAAAATAAGCATAATCTTGCTTACTTTATTTTACATCCTGCATTAATTTTTTCACGAACGGAGATATCAAAATTAATACCACACCGGCAATTACCGCGTATAATCCCAATTGTTTATATCCATCAGTATAAGTGATTAAAACATCATAATTGGTAGAGCCTTTTTTTGCTGTAGCAAGCCCTGCTCCAATGATTCCGGCAACGTACTGTCCATATGCTGAAGCCAGGAACCACATTCCCATCATCATTCCCTGAAGATTTTTGGTGGAAAGCTTCGTCATGATTGATAATCCAATCGGTGACAGGCACAGTTCCCCAAGAGTAATAATCAATAATGCTAATGTGAAGAAATTCAATGATGTTATTCCCTGAAGATCAGCAAAAAGTCTGGTTGCAAATAACACATAGTATCCTATACCCAGAAAGATAAACCCTAAACCGAATTTAACGATGGTATTAGGCTCGATTTTTCTTTTGTTCAGCCATATCCAGAGAAGCCCGATAATAGGAGCGAGGAAAATAATAAAGAATGCCCCTCCAGAGTTATTCACTCCGTTCGGATCTAGTCCCAGAAGGTCTTTATTCAGGTTTTTAGCCGCGAAAATACTTAAAGAGCCACCGCTTTGCTCATAAATTCCCCAGAATAGGATAGAGAAAATGATGAAAACTAAAGCTGCCCAAAGTTTTTTACGTTCTGATGCGGTTACTTTAGACATTTCATAAAATAAATAGATCAACGTCAGAGGCCCAATTGTCCACATAAAATAATCTGTGTATTCTGTTTTGGCTACCATTTTCATGATAATTGGAACGAAAATCAGAGATAAAACGTAAACTCCGTATTCTTTCCACTTGGGGATCGGAGCTGCTTTTACTTCTGCTAAAGGATGTCCTGGCTGAAGACCGATAGTTCCCAATCTTCTTTGTGTGAAAATGAAATTGATAAGACTTATCACCATTACCACTGAAGCCAGTCCGAAAGCAACATTCCATCTCATGGCTTCTGAGATAGTACCACCTAAAATTTCGCCTTTACCAATAGCAATACACAAGTATCCTCCCAGTAAAGCTCCCAGATTGATTCCTGCATAAAAAAGGGAGAATCCGGCATCTGCTCTGGAGTCATTAGGTTTATAAAGTTGTCCTACCATAGATGAGATGTTCGGTTTAAAGAAACCTGTTCCTACAACGGTAAATGCAATTCCTAAGAAAAAGAATTTGTGCGGGTCAGCTGCGAGAATTAAACTTCCTACGATCATCAGAAGTCCGCCCCAGAATAGAGATTTTCTGAATCCAAGGAGTTTATCGGCAAATAGACCACCAACGAATGTAAAGGCATAAACAAATGCCTGGGTAGCGCCATATTGAAGATTAGCTTCCTTTTCATGGAAATTAAGCTGTGAGATCATAAAGAAAACCAGCATTCCGCGCATTCCGTAGAAACAGAAACGTTCCCACATTTCAGAGAAAAACAGGCTCCAGATCTGTCTGGGATATTTTCCTTTGAAATTTTGTATTTCATCTAGAGTTAAGCTCATAATTGTATATGATTGATTTTAATTAGGGTTGTTTGTTATTGTTTTGGTCCAGTTCAAAACGGATCCTGTCCTGGTCTATGATTTCTTTTAATTCCTCTTCTTTTGGAAGGTAGAGGAGGTATTTGCTGGCAAAGAGATTGTTTTTGTCATTCAGAACGGAATATTTTACAATGGTCTCGTCTTTTTCTGAACAGAGTAAAATTCCTATCGTGGGATTATCACCTTCTCCGCGTTTCAAATCATCGTACATGCGTACATACATATCGATCTGTCCGATGTCCTGATGGGAGAGTTCTCCTGTTTTAAGGTCAATAATGACAAAGCATTTTAGAATATAATTGTAAAAAACAAGGTCGATATAAAAATCTGATGTATCTGTAGAAATGTGCTGTTGTCTTGCTACAAAAGCAAATCCTTTTCCGAATTCCAGAAGAAACTTCTGTATATGATCAATGATGGCGGTTTCAATTTCTTTTTCTGAAAACTTTTGATCCGGTGTTAATCCTAAAAATTCGAAAATGTAAGGGTCTTTTAGAACACTGTGGATATTGTCTGCCGGAGTTTTTTTATGTTCCAAAACTCTTTCGTAGGCAAGTGAATTGATCTGTCTTTTCAAATCGCGGTAATTCCAGTTATTCTGAATGGCTTCATTGATGTAATAGTTCATCTTATCCATGTGATCAAGCCTTATCACCAATCTGTAATGGGTCCAGCTCAATTCGTGACGCAATGCGTCACAATTTGGGAATGCCTGATAAAAAGACCGCATATTTCTTAAATTACTTTCATCAAAGCCCTTTCCAAACTCCAGAGAAAGTTTTTTAGAAAGATTTTTTAACGTTTGCTTTCCGTATTCAGCGCGTTCTTTTCCCTGCTGCTCGTCTTCTATGATCAGTTTTCCGATCTGCCAATACGTAAGCAGTAAGGTAGAATTCGCTATCCGAAATACTTTTTCGCGCGACTGCCTAATAATTTCCTTTACGGATTGAAATAAAAGATCTTCGGAAATTTCCATCATACGAAAATAAAAAAAACCTCTGACTTAGCAGAGGTTTTGTTGTATTTTATTGATGCGGTTATTTTACACCGTGCATCATTTTCTTTAAGATTGGAGAAATCAGACCCAAAATAACAGCTGCGATACCACAAAGTACTACGAATACCATAAAGAATTCAAATAGGTTGTGGATCTCAAATCCTGCAAATGTAGGATTATGTAATGGTAACTGAGCTTTCTCAAATGCCGCTGCCTGATCAGCAGTCAATGTTACTTTTTTATCTAGAACGTCCTGAAGGTTTACGCCTATTTCCTGTGCTTTTGTGAATTTATCACCTGTAGCAGGGATAAGAGCTCCCAATGAACCTGCCAATGCATAACCTGCAGCATTGGAAATAAAGAATACTCCGTACAATAATGACGCAAATCTTTTTGGAGCCAACTTTCCTACCAATGAAAGACCGATTGGAGATAAACAAAGTTCACCACAAGTCTGGATGAAATAAAGAAGCATTAACCATTTGATGGCTAATAATCCTGAATTTCCAAGATCTTTTACGTTGTGTGCAATAATGAAGTAAGAAAGAGCGATCAATGCAAGACCCATTGCCTGCTTGAACGGAGAAACGGGCTCTCTTCCTTTTGTTCTTAATTTATCCCATGTCAAACTGAATGGAACGGCTAAAAGAACTACGAAGATACCGTTGAAAATCTGAACCATTGAAGGCGGCATATTCCATCCGAAGATATTTCTGTCTGTCTGGTTATCAGCGATAAACGTTAATGAAGATCCTGCCTGCTCGAAAGCTGCCCAGAAGAAAATGATAAAGAAAGATACGATATAAATTACCCAGATTCTCTGTCTTTCAATCTTATTTTCTGCAGAACTCATGATCAGGAAGGCAAGTGAAATACCGGCTGCGTAGATGAAAGGATAGATAATTCCTTTGATCAGCTGACCCATTTCTACAGCTTTAAATCCGAATTCTCCTACCAATAAATATCGGAAAGCGAAGAATAAAACAACAAATATAATTCCGGTAATCCCTAAAGATAAACCTGAGAATTTAGCAGTCTGAGTTTCCCCTTCTTCAAAGTCTTCACTTGTATTGTTCTTTGGTAATCCTCCGATAGGTCTTCCTTCCGGATTTACCACGTATTTATTTTTAAGGATAAAGAATGTTACGGTTCCAATGACCATTGCAATTGAAGCCGCTAAGAATCCCCATTTAAAAGCAAAAATATCTCTTACTCCTGTCGTTGCATCTTTCACATCTCCTACATACGGGCAGATGAACTGTCCAAGGAATGCTCCGATGTTGATCCCCATATAGAAAATGGTGAAAGCAGAATCCAGTTTGGATTTCTCCTGTTTAGGATAAAGACTCCCCACCATTGAGGAAATATTCGGTTTGAAGAATCCATTACCGAAAATGATAACGAATAAAGCCAGCCACATAACCGTTTTGGAACTGCCCAGATCGGCAGAGAAAGTAGAGGCACTGATAAATAATAGAAACTGACCGATAGCCATTAGAGATCCACCGATTAAGATGGCGTTTCTGTTTCCGATATATTTATCTGCAATAAATCCTCCCAAAAGAGGGGTTAAATAACATAAAGCTAAAAATCCACCGTAAATGATTGCCGCATCAGCCTCTTTTATTAATAAGGAATTTACCATGAAGAGCGTCAAAAGGGCTCTCATCCCATAAAAGTTGAAACGCTCCCACATTTCTGTTCCGAAAAGAACCCACAACCCTTTTGGATGCCTTGAATTCTTATTCTCTACAAATTCATCCGGTTTCGGACTTAATGCTTCAATATTATCCATTCTATTGTTAATTTTTGTTAAGACTGACAAATATAGTTTTTTTTGAGTTTTTGGCAAGGTTTTAATTTTATATTTAAATAAAAAAGCTGCAGAGTGATTCTGCAGCTTGATATTCTTTATGATAATCAGGGATTAGTGCCCTTTTTCCTTCATGATCTTGTTTAATCTTTTTAACATAGACAGGCCTAAAAGGGTTGCAAATATTAACAAAGCAAAGTTCACCAGGAAGTAATTCATTTTGTTGTCGTAGCTATACCACGTACTTGCAAGGATTCCCGAAAGTTTGTTTCCTACCGAGTTAGCCAGGAAGAAACCTCCCATCATCAATGCAGTAATTCTTGCAGGTGAAAGTTTGGATACAAAAGAAAGTCCCATTGGAGAAAGACATAATTCACCGATGGTAATGACTCCATATCCAGCCACAAGCCAAAGCGGGGAGACTTTTACAGCTCCATTATCTCCTGCCATAACGGCAAGAACCATCACTAAACATGATAATCCGGAGATGAATAATCCCAGTACAATTTTTGTAGGCGTCAGCGGTTCTTTTCCTTTTCTTCTCAGTAAAGCCCAAAATCCTACGACCAACGGAGTAAGCGCAATCACCCAGAATGGATTGATAGACTGGAATAATTCCGTGTTGTATAAATAGACTTTAGATTCAGGATTTCTTTCCAGGGCTGCACGCTGCTTAGGAGTAATATTTTTGAAATAAATATCTTTTCCTGTTTCTTTAATGCTTTTTCCATCTTTGTCTTTTTGAGACTGAAACTGGTTATCGTATACAGGAACTTCTTTGTTTTCGTAGCTCTTTCCTTCCACCATATAGATGTCCTCAAGAGGTTTTTCCAAAGAAGCGGGAACACTTCTGTCCGTATAATAATTGGCCCATCTTGTAAGCGCCGTACCATTCTGTTTGAAAACCGCCCAGAAGAACATACTGATCAGGAATACGGAAAGCAGAGCTCCGATCGAAGGTTTTTCTTCCGGTTTGGCTTTAAAGTATAGTGAAGCATAAAAGTAAATCACAGGAGCACAGGCAAAAATAAAGGCATCTGTACTGTCGCTTCCAAAAATATTTCCTGGAATAAACCAGCCAATAGCCCCAATTGCAATCGCAGGAACGAAAACCTTCATTAAAATTTCAGAAAGCTTAGTGTCTCCTTCCTCTACAGGTTTCATCTGTGCAGCATGAATGTAGTGCTTTCTTCCGATCGTAAAGATCACAAGACCCACCAGCATTCCTACTCCCGCAGTAATGAAAGCTTCGCCCCATCCGAATTTATTACGCATGAAAGCCGCAATAATATTACAGATAAACGCCCCGATATTGATTCCCATATAGAAAATATTATATCCGGAGTCTTTATTGGCTTTGTAAGGTTCTTCAGAATAAAGGTTTCCTAATAATGTAGAAATGGTAGGTTTAAAGAAACCGTTACCAATGATAATCAGTGCTAATGAACCGTAGAAAAGAGGAAGTTCTTTGAAAACTCCCATTCCGATATATCCTGCGGCCATCAGAATTCCGCCCAGATAGATAGATTTGATATATCCTAAAACCCTGTCAGCTAAAAATCCTCCAAGGAAGGGTGTTAGATAGGTCAAAGCGATGTATGTTCCGAAAATATCATCAGCTGTTTTATCCGGAAGTCCAAGTCCGCCTTTCATTCCGGTAGGTTCAATAACATACAGGACAAAGATTCCAAGAATCAGATAGTAGCCGAAACGCTCCCACATTTCTGTGAAAAAGAGAAAGGGCAGGCCTTTAGGATGTTTAGTCTTCATATAATCAAATTTCAAATTTCTCAAAAATAAGTTTTTAATTTCAATTGATAAAATAAATAATACTTGCTGAAAACGATTAATGAAATGAATGGAAAATAATCTATTTCAATAGAAACTTTTGATATTTTCTTTTAGAATTATTTTATAGGTGATTATTGGGATCTTAAAGTTTTAATTTCTTCTTTTAATTCGTTGATTTCCTGTTTAAGAAAGCTGATATAATCGTTAAGGGTCTCTACTAAAGACTGATGATGAATTCCAAAATTATCATGAAAAGTAGCGTGTTCATTATTAACAGAAAATTTGATTTCTTGTTCTTTAATATCTTCAACGTGAACGTCAAAAGCTTCAGCTATTTTTTGCCATTCTTCCTCACGAATCTTTATTTTTCCTCTTTCTTTGCGGGAATAGTTAGACGGATCTGTAGATAATATCTCAGCTATTTTTTCCTGGGATATTCCTTTTTGTATTCTTAATTTTCTCAGTTTTTCTTGTGTCATTGTTTTTGTGTTTTCACACAAATATGGAAAACTGATCCTTATTTTACAAGGAAATAGTCTGAAAAATTATTTATCTTATTTCATTTTGATTTAATTTTTGTTTTAGCTTTAAAAATATCAATAGTGTCCCTTAATTATTAAAATTATTTACTACGAAGAATTAAAAAAGCAACAAGAAAAAATAATAATTAGAAGAGGAATATTTTTTATTAAACTTTTACGGACTTTCACTTAATTATGTAAAATAAATGTAATGATTTTGCAAGAAAATTGCCTGAAAATTACATGGTTTATTTCACTTTGTTTTGATTTTTGTTTTTAGTTTTGAGTATGTCAACAGTGACAAATAACTAAAAAACATTGTTATGAAAAAATTAAAAAAACTTTCAAGAAAAGATCTTAAAGAATTAAAAGGTGGAAGAAATTATCCCGAAGTTGGGGATGATGGAGGATCTGGAGATACATTCAAATGCTGTAATACATCAACGGGTGCTTGTGGTCCATGTGGTGGTCCTGGAGCTTGTGATACGGGTTATGAATTAAGATATTGTTAGAAGTAACTTATCTGAATCAGAAAGGGTGTGAAATTTTCAGCCTTTTTTTATATCCTGCTATATTTGTTGTTTAAAATAATTCTGAATGATGCGTAATATTTTTTTATTAATTAACATTCTATTTTCTTTGAGTTTTTTTTCTCAGAAAACCATGAAGGTTATTGGAGAAGATATCAAAAATAAATATCAGGAATCCTTAAGACTTGTAACTGTGTTTAATGAGAAATATTATAAAGGTTTTTCCGGAGATTCTGCTGCTATAAAAAATGATAGATACACTTTCAGTATTCCAAATTATAATGATGATTCTCCCAAACCTTTTCGCTTTCTGTTTAAAACTGTAAAAAACAAGGTGTTTAAAATATCAGATATTTTTTACATTTCAAAAAACACCAATAAAATAAGTTTTAACTCTGATATAAGTAAAATCATATTTGAGAATAAGGATGATCTTTACAATGAGATAATTGATTATGATGCTTACATGAAATCATACACATTTAAAAAGAAAATATTAGATAGCATTAAATTTAGCATTAATGAGCGTAAAAAGTTCAAACTCGGGAAAACAACAACAGACAGTTTACAAAATTTATATAACGGTCTTGATAAATATGAAGATTCTCTATTATTAAGTCTTTCCAAAAAAACACCTACTTCCTATGTTTTATTTTGGAAATTAGTAGAAAAACTAGAAACTAAAGGTTACAAAAAAACGTATCATCAGATTTTCAATAATTTAAGTATTTCAATAAAGAAATCTTCTGTTGGATTAATCTTTGATAACCAAATAAAAAATGCTGAAAAGATCGTTTTAGGCAGCTTGTTCCCTGATTTAATTTTTCTCAATAAAAAAGTCTTAAAAGAGTTAGGAAATAGCTATACCCTTATAGATTTTTGGTTTTCTTATTGTCAACCATGTATAGACGATTTTCCAAAATACAAAGAGATATATTCAAAATATCATGATAGAGGTTTTGAAATTTTAAACATTTCTACAGACAGAACTAAGGATAAGGAAAATTGGAAAAAAGTTATTAAAGAAAAAGATCTTAAATGGATTCATTTTTTAGATGAAAATGGTGTAAAAGCTAAACAATACAATGTTAATAAATTTCCCACTAATTATCTTTTAGATTCTACGGGAAGAATTATCAAAAAAGATATCACTCCTGAAGAACTGGATCTTTATTTAAGTGAAAACTTAAAATAGACATCAGTCATTTAGTAAAGTATTTATAAAAATAAACCCTTTTAAGAAAGCTTAAAAGGATTTATAATTAAATTGTATTTTGTTGTAAGATTATAAATTATTCAAAATAAAATCCGTCATTTTCTGATACAGCTGCGGTCTTGTCTGTCCGCCATAGATGCCATGGTTTTTATCCGGATAAGCCATAAAATCAAATTGTTTTTTATTCTGAATTAACGCTTCAGAGAATTCCATAGAATTCTGGAAATGTACATTGTCATCAGCTGTTCCGTGGATGAGAAGGAATTTACCTTTCAATAGGTTGGCATATTCTGTAGGTGAGTTTTTGTCATATCCCTCCGGATTTTCCTGAGGCGTTCTCATGAATCGTTCCGTGTATACAGAATCATAATATCTCCAGTTGGTTACCGGTGCTACAGCGATTCCTGCTTTGAAAACATCCGCACCTTTGGTCATAGCTAAACTGGTCATGTATCCACCGAAACTCCATCCGAACATTCCGATTCTCGATTTGTCAATATAAGACTGGTTACCGAACCATTTTGCAGCCGTAATCTGATCTTCAATCTCGTATTTTCCTAAATTCATATAGGTTACTTTCTTGAACTTAGTTCCTTTGTAACCCGTTCCACGGCCGTCTACGCAGGCAACGATGTACCCTTTCTGTACCAAGTGGTTAAACCATAAAGTATTTCCGGTATCCCATGAATTGGCCACCTGCTGTGATCCCGGTCCGGAATACTGGAACATAAAAAGAGGGTATTTTTTATTCGGATCAAAGTTCTTAGGTTTTATGATCCAGGCATTCATCTGATCACCGGCATCATTTGGAATAGTGATGAATTCTTTTTCTGAAAAGTTATCTGCTTTTAATTTCTGAAGCTGATCATTATTATTCTGAAGTTCTTTTACCGTTTTACCGCTTCCGTCCTTTAATACAAAAGTGTAAGGTTTTGAAGCAGTAGAAGATGTTTCGATGAAATAGCTGTAGTTTTTGCTGAAATTGGCAGAATTATTTCCTTCTGCATTAGAGATCAGCTGGGATTTTCCATTTTCAATATTTACTTTGGAAACGACTTTGTTGATGCTTCCTTTTTCAGTAGTCTGAACGTAAACTTCTTTAGATTTTGGATTGAATCCGTAATAATCGGTTACTTCCCAGTTTCCTTTTGTGATCTGTTTTTTTAGCTTTCCGTCTTTGTCATACCAGTAAAGGTGACGGTTTCCGTCTCTTTCAGAAGCCCAAAGGAAAGAATCATCCTCAAGGAATTCAAGAGTCGGGCTGTCTGTATCGATCCATTTATCATCCGTTTCCGTGAATAATTTCTGGATGGCTCCCGTTTTAGTATTGACCTTTAAAATATCAGAAGCATTCTGAATTCTTTCGGAAGTAACAAGAACGATTTCGTCAGGTTTTGCCGTCTGAATAACGTTCGGGATATAATAGTTTTTGAAAGAACTTAAATTCAATGGCATCGTTTTTCCGGTGTCAAGACGGTACAACTGTGCAGAAACGACAGCGTTTTTTTCTCCTGCTTTAGGATATTTGTAACGCATTTCATCCGGATAAAGTTTTTTTCCATAGATCGGAATATAGATTTCCGGAACCTGGCTTTCGTCAGATTTTACAAACACTACCGCATCAGAATTCTTGGTCCACTCATATTGTCTTGCGTGCCCGAACTCCTCTTCATACACCCAGTCTGCAAGACCGTTGATGATCGAATTTTTCTTGCCATCATTGGTAATCTGAGTGATTTTTCCTGAAGTCAGATCCTGATAGAATAAATTATTTTCTGCGATAAATGCAACTTTGGTAGCATCAGGAGAGAATCTTGGCTCCTGTACCGTTTTGCCATCATTTAAGCTGATCGTTTTTCCAGATTTAAGATCTTTTACATCAAATTTTCCAAGGAAAGAATGTCTGTAAATGGGCTGGCTCTCTGTCAAAAGAAGAATTTTCGACTCATCATCAGAGAATTCATAGCTCTCAAATTTACCGTCAACAATATTACCTTCTTTTTGTGAAGTTTTGTATGAATACCTGGCAATTCCCGTTGGTTCAATGACCAGATAGTTTTCGCCATTTTTCATGGATGCAATACCGGCAATGCCTTTTCCACGGTAATATCCTGAATATATTTTATCTAAAGTGATTTCCTGTGCCGATACATTATGGAATGCTACAGCCACAGTAAGAGTTAAGAGTAGTTTTTTCATTTCTAATTTTAATGATTCCAAATTTAATAATTCTTAGTCATATAATCACATAAAAGAAAAACAGAACCGTGAGATCCTGTTTTTGTTATTATTTTTATAAATTATTCTTACTCTGGTGGGTTCAGCTCCGTAAGACAAACCGGAAGTGTTGGGTTGCACGAGTTCTGCATTGGTGGTACAGCATACCACATCATGGTTTGACAAGTAACCGGATCTGAACATCTTTTCATTCCCGGAAGGCCACCCCCCTGTACTTCTTTTAATTGCTCTCTTGCGATCTTTTTAAGATTTTTCATTGTAAATATTAGTTTTAAGATTTGAAGTTCTAAAGTAATAAAAAAAATCATATACTGGTGAATTTTTTAAAATTAACAATTTGGCAAAAAAATTGAATGTATACTATTAGAATCAAATTAAATAATAATTATGGAAACGAATGCATACAACCAGAAACTGAATCGCTATGTTTTAGCCGATCAGATTGTTTATACTGGATTTTCAAGTTTTAAGGATGCGGAAGAATGTGCCAATAAAAAAGGCGGGACTTTGGTGGAAGTGAGTTTTAAAGGTGGTAATGATAATCCTCAGATCAGTAATGAAGCCGGATTGATAGAAAAAAAGCTTCATTATTATGTATATGCAGGTGATGAGTATAAATTTATCCATTCCTCTGATCCCGGATTTAGAAAATATGCCGATGAGCTGCAGAAAATAAAGGCCAGCAAAGATAAAACAAGTCCGGATGAAAGATATTTCGCCAGTTTTGAAATTGAAAATATAGAAGACCCGATCATTGTGATCAAGAATGACCACTTTGAATCGGTAACTTCCAGAGAACGCTCAAAATATTTGAAGCATGCTGAAGTCTATGAATTAGGGGTATCCCTGCCAAAATCTTAAATTTTTTTATCATGAGCAAAACTAAATATTCAGAAAAAGCTCAGGACAAAGTAGGAAAAGTAATGCATGAATTCAAAGAAGGGAAACTGAAATCCTCTTCAGGAGAAAAAGTGATTGACAGAAAACAGGCCGTAGCCATAGGTATTTCCGAAGCCAGAGAAAAAGGCTTAAAAGTACCGAAGAAGAAAAAAGAATAAGTTTCAACCATAAAAAATTCCGTGAAAATATTTTCACGGAATTTTTTTATGGTAAATCAAATTCAGATTTGATTATTTATACAGTATCTTATAATACTCGTCCGCCATTCGGTCACTGTTAAAGTGCTCCTGGACATCATTCATTGCATTATACTGAATCTTTCTCCATTGATCCGGCTTATCGTAGTAGGTTGGAAGAATTTCGTTTTCAAGGATATCGTACAACGCATTCAGATCATAGGTATCCTGCTCATAGATGCTCATATTCATGTAGTCTGCTTTCGGAACGACAAATGAATTTTCTCCCGTTTTTGCAAATTCAGGAATCCATCCGTCATCGGTAGAAAGGTTCACAGATCCGTTCATTGCGGCCGACATTCCTGAAGTTCCAGAAGCTTCTCTCGGTACCCTCGGATTGTTGAGCCAAAGATCAGAACCCTGCTTCATTGATTTGCTTAAAGCTAATTCGTAGCCTGTAAGGACAGCCATGTTTTTATGATTCTTGCTCTCTTCTACTAATGTGTTGAAGGTAGAAATCGCAGAATAGTCCATCGGGTAGGGTTTTCCTGACCAGATGATCTGTACCGGATATTTCGGGTTATTTAATAATTTGTAAAATCTTTCTTTATCGTGTAAAAGCAAGTCTGCACGTTTGTAACCTGCAAATCTTCTGGCCCATACGATGGTGAAAATATTCGGATTGAACAGGTTTCCCGTTTGATCAGCCACAATGGTGAAAAGTTTTTTCTTCAGGTGTTTTTTACGGTAATCGAAAACAGTTGCATCATTTTCGTCTTTGGCGTTATAAAGAGGTTTATCTGACCAGTATTTGAATTCCTGAGCATTGGTAATAGACGTAATTTCACAGATTCCAGGATATTTGCTCCACATCGCTCTTGAAACTACACCGTGCAGTTGGGAAACGCCATTGGCCATTCTTGCCATTTTCAAAGCACATAAAGAATGGTTGAAACGGTCGTCATCTGTTCCCTCAATGCTTTTTATATCCTGCATGCTGAAACCGGAAAAGTAAGACATATCATAGCACAGTTTCAGATTGTGTTTTTCATTTCCTGCCTCTTCAGGAGTGTGGGTCGTGAAAACCAGTTTTTCTTTTACCCTGTTCAGATCTCCGTTGTATTTTTTCAGAAGGTAGAATGCAGCTGGAAGTCCGTGAGCTTCATTCAGGTGATACACATCTCTTTCCGCATTCATTTCATCCAGTAATTTGGCGCCTCCTTTTCCCAGCAGAATATATTGAGCCAGCTTGGTAGACTCGTTCGCATCATATAATTTATGACAGATGGTTTTGGAAACATGATCGTTTTCAGGGACATCTGTGGAAAGGAAAAACATAGGTGCTGTATTGAAAATTTCAGGATCAAGGTACCATACTTTCACCCATACCGGTGCACTGTGGATCTCGATCTGGAATTTTATTCCGGTATCTTCAAGGAAGCTGTACATTTTTTTTGTCCATACCGGCTGAAGGGTCTGATCATGATTTCTGGCCTGATCGTAATAGCCGAACTTCCAGAGAATTCCGATCCCGATAAGATCCTGTTTCAGATTGTATGCACTTCTCATATGAGATCCTGCGAGGAATCCCAGGCCTCCCGAATATATTTTTAAAACCTGTTCAATGGCAAATTCCATCGAAAAATAAGCAGCTTTTTTAGAATATTGTGGATTGATGTTGTAAGGTATTTTAAAATTTTTAAAATCCATAAATCACAGTGTTTATATTTAGAGGGCTAAAGGTATTGATTATGAAAATAAACTCTACATTAATTATTTGATAAATTCATTTAAAAGTATCTGATGAATAGTTTTTTTACTTACCTTTAATAGGTAAATTTTTGAAAATCAAAAACTTCTAACGGTGAGAACCATTATGGCATGTGTTCTTTGGTCACATAAAAAAATCACCCATGAAAAAGACATTTTCTGATGAAGATTTAATAAAGAATCTGAGCCTATACTACATGAACCGGCATTTGAAAAAAAAGCCGATGGAAAAATATCACCGTAAAATAGACGAATCTCTGCTTCATGACCGCGAAAAATACAGAAAAAAGTCAGAGATTCTCCTGCTTAATTCTTTTATGCATCATTTCCCCGATGTGAAATTTGAAGACCTCACTTGCGAAAGTCCCGACTTTATCGCCAAACTCAACGACAAAAAGATCGGAATAGAATTGACCGAAGTGATCAATCATCTGGAAATGAAAAAGGTAGAAAGTACTTTGAATAAGATGTTCCGTCAGGCAGAAATATTATTAGAACAAGAAGACACCGCGAAGTACCGTGGTGTTTATTTTTTAGAATTCCACCCAAACATCAAGTTTGATAATTTAGAAGAGCAGGAAGAAAATATCATCAGCATTTACAAAAGCATCAAAAAGAATAAACCGGTGGGCTGTGTAAAAGGAATGCGGAAATCTTTTCACCGCAGAAATGTTTTTATTACCCATGAATACAGCATGAATCTTTTTGACGAACTCTGCTCCGAAAAGATTCTGGAACTTATCGATAAGAAAAATGAAAAGTTTCCTTACTATGACACTTCGGTGGATGAATGCTGGCTGGTGATCGTATCAGATATGAATTCCATAGCTTCGAGATATACATTCATTCAGGACAAAGAGCATTTGCAGGAAGTGAAGAGCCCATTCCATAAAATTTTCCATCTGGAAAACCTTTGTGGAAATATTACAAGTATAAAATAGTCGCTATTTATTCCGTTATATCGCAATTATTTTATGCTTTTATTTAAAATAATTTAAGATTTTTAAAAATCCATTGTTTGTGATTAAAATATAGGTATATTTGATGTATGTGTTGTAAATCAATGCATACCATGTGTTTTTCGCATTATATTCACCAAAAACTATATATCTATGAAAAAACTTTTACTTCTTATTTTTTTCGGTATATCGCGGACCTTTTTTGCTCAGGCAGATTGTGCTACGGCCCTTGCGGTCTGCGGAAATTCAAATATTACTTACAGCCCGTTTGGAGTCGGTGCTGTTAATGAAAATCTGGGAGGATGTCTGTCCACAGGGGAGCATAATTCTATCTGGTACAAACTTACCATTGCGACCAGTGGAACACTTACTTTTGATCTGGTTCCGAATGATCCCGGCGCGGATTATGACTGGGCTATTTATGGGCCTAATGTTACATGTGGAAGCCTGGGCTCGCCCATTCGCTGTAATGCTGCAACAGTTGTTGGAGTAGGAGCATCTACGGGAATGAATATGACAAGCACGATTACCAATGCACTTGGAGGTTCACCCACACCGTATTGTAAGTATATGGATGTTGTGGCGGGTCAGACTTATTATTTATACATAGATAACTGGGTTGATGTATTTAATCCTACCACAGCTCCTTTCGCTTTAACATGGGGCGGTACGGCAACACTGGCATCTCCGTTTACAGATCCGGCTACACAACCTTATCCGTTTACACCTCCGGGAGTTCCTGCGGCCAATCCTGCAGATCCGAGAGAAGTGGTGGTATGTGTTAATCCGGCTGTATTTGATTTCTCTACGCTGACTGCAGGAATTCTTAACGGAAATCCTAATTTTTATGTAAGTTATCATACAAGTCAGAATGATGCATTGACGGGAAATAATGCGATTACGGTTCCTACACTAGTCAATATGACTTCCATTTATTATTACAGTATTGGCTATACAGATCCGAGCAATCCAAACAGCCCGCTCAATAAATGTAAACAGATTGGAACCTTTAAATTTAAAGATGGTAAGATCACCACGAAAAATGCAACGTTGACCCAATGTAACAATAATAATGCAGGTACCGCACTGTATGACCTTACTACAGCCGACGTCATTGCAGATCCAACGGTGACCAAGAAATATTATAACAGTCTTTCCGATCTGAATGCAGGCATTAATGAGATTACAACTCCGTCAGCGTTTATTTCTGCCGAAGGAACGATCTATGTGAAAGTGACCTCCACATTCGGATGTACCGGTATCGCACAAATCACACTTAAATTCCATCCTGTAGTGACGGTGACGGATCCTACCTTAAGATCATGTGCTATCGAGAGCAATCCCAGTACTGCATCTTTCAATCTTACATCAGCACCAGTAACGGGATTGACCGGTGCAGTGAAAAAATACTATCCTTCTGCAACCGATGCAGCGAATCAAACCAATGAAATTTTAACAGGTACGGGCTATATCGCTCCAAACGGAGTGGTTTACGTAAGGGTTTCCAATGCGCAGGGTTGCTATAGTATCGCTAAAATCATATTAGTGGTGATTCCTCCGGTTTATTCAGCCACTCTTAAAGATAAAATAATCTGTGTGGAAGATAAAACAACTTTGGATGCAGGACCCGGATTCAACGGCTACGAATGGAGTACAGGAGCAACAACGCAGGCCATAACCAATGTTGGTATAGGAACTTATTGGGTAAAACTTAAAACAGGTGACTGTACAGTCGTGCAGCATGTAAAAGTATATCCTTCTGAACAGCCTGTAGTTTCAAATATTGAAATTTCAAATACAACGGCTACGGTATATGTGATAGGAGGGACACCGGCTTACAAATACTCTTTGGATAATATCAACTGGCAGGATTCCAATGTCTTTAATAACCTTAAAAGAGGAGACGCGACGATATTCGTAAAAGATTCTTACGACTGTGATCCTATAGACATCAGCATCGTAGTCCCTAATCTTGTGAATGTCATCACGCCAAATGGAGACGGTTATAATGACGTTATCGATTATTCAGCCTTAGCAAATAAGAAAAACCTCGTAATGAATATTTTCGATCGCTACGGAAATATGATCTTCCAGGTGGATAAGTCCACTGGTTATAAGTGGGATGGAAGCATCAGAGGCGGAACAAAAGTTCCTACAGGAAACTACTGGTATTCCGTAGGCTGGAACGAAAATGATAAAATGAGCACGCCAATTAAATATTCAGGTTGGATTGTGGTCAAAAACAGAGATTAAGCTTTTTTAATAATAAACTATTGAGGTAAAACCATTTCGAAAGAAGTGGTTTTATTTTTTATTAAAGAACAATTTTAATTGAAAGCCTTTGTATCCTTAAAATAATCAGAGAGATAAATAATTTTCCCTTCCTCTGAAAAGTGGACGACTGTACAGAAGTTATTTTCATAAACTCCTTGATTGATCATCGTTCCATAAGATGTGGTCTGGTAGAAATACTTCTGATTTCCCAGAGGGAAAATTTCAAAAACCTGCCATTCAATTGAATCATACCGTCGGAATATAGCCCTGAATAAGGCTAGAATCCTGTTCTTTCCTGAGATTTCTTTCGAGGGAGGAATCCAGATCGTGCTTTCGTCGGTGAACCATTTCTCAAGATGCTCAATGTTTAACGAATTCAGATCCTTCATAAAGTCATTTATTTTACACACCATATTGTCGTTTACCTTATATATACGGGAAAATTGCTAACTTGGTTTTTATTTTAAATATCATGAAAGAGCTTTTTGTAAAACGGTTTCAGTACTATAAATCTCTCGGAGATAAATCATTCGGACAGCTTTCTGATGAACAGATCTTCTGGCAGTATAATGATGAAAGTAATTCTATTGCCATTATTGTAAAACATATCGGTGGAAATATGTTGTCAAGATGGACGAATTTCCTGACGGAAGACGGAGAAAAACCATGGCGCAACCGCGATGATGAATTTGTCAATACCTTTACAACCAAACAGGAAGTGATTGATTGCTGGGAAGCCGGCTGGAAATGTCTTTTTGAAGGTCTGGATCAGATTAATGATGAAAATATACACCATACCGTTTATTTAAGAGGTGAGGCCCATTCGGTTTTGGATGCAGTCTGCCGCCAGTTAGCTCATTATCCGTATCACATCGGACAGATCGTTTATATTGCGAAAATGATGAAGAATGATGATTGGAAAACACTTTCCATTGAAAGAAACAAGTCTCAGGAATTTAATAATGAAATGAAAGACCGGTTTTCCAATGAAAATGCAGATTCTAATTCATCGCCCGTATGCTTTCAAAACAGCCCTGAAGTAAGGGATGAATATAAATAATAGACTGAATCGATTCAGAATTATTATTAAAATTACTATCTTTGCACCCAGAAAATTCAGGAGTAATAAAATGTCTACTTTTCACGGAACTGCCGCATTTCATACACTTGGCTGCAAATTAAATTTTGCGGAAACATCTACTATTGCCCGTCAATTAACAGATGCAGGTTATGATAAAGTAAGTTTTGATGATAAGGCGGATGTGTATGTAATCAATACCTGTTCGGTAACTGAAAACGCTGATCGTGAGTGTAAACTTCACGTGAAGAGAGCAATGAAAGCCAATCCGGAAGGGCTGGTCGTGATTGTCGGATGTTACGCACAGCTGAAACCTGAAGAAATCTCACAGATCAATGGAGTGGATCTTGTCCTGGGAGCAAAAGAAAAATTCAATATTCTAAGCTACCTTGATGACCTGGAAAAAAGAGAAAATGAAGGAATTGTTCATTCATGCGAAATTGAAGAAACCGATTTCTTTATCGGAAGCTATTCAATAGGTGACAGAACAAGAGCTTTCCTGAAAGTACAGGACGGATGCGACTACAAATGTACCTACTGTACCATTCCGCTGGCAAGAGGAATTTCACGCTCGGATACCATCGAGAACGTTATTAAAAATGCCAGAGAAATTGCTGAAAGAGACATCAAAGAAATTGTTCTTACCGGGGTGAATATCGGTGATTACGGTAAGGGTGAATTCGGTAATAAAAGACACGAACATACTTTCCTGGACTTAATTTCAGAGCTTGATAAAGTAGACGGCATCGAAAGAATACGTATTTCTTCCATTGAGCCAAATCTTTTAAAGGACGAAAGTATTGATCTTGTTTCAAAAAGCAAAAGTTTTGTTCCCCATTTCCATATTCCGCTACAGTCGGGATGCGATGATCTGTTGAAAAAAATGAAGCGCCGTTATCTTACGAAACTCTACAACGACAGAGTGAATAAGATCCGCGAGGTAATGCCTGATGCGGCTATCGGTGTAGACGTTATTGTAGGATTTCCAGGTGAAACAGAAGAAAAATTCATGGAGACCTATAATTTCCTGAATGAGCTTCCGATCACTTATCTTCACGTATTTACCTATTCTGAAAGAGAAAATACGGAAGCAGCCGATATGGACGGTGTGGTTCCTATCCCTGAAAGAAAAAAAAGAAATAAAATGCTGAGAATCCTTTCTGAAAAGAAAAAGATGGCATTTTATCAGACCCAACTTGGAAAAACGCTTCCCGTTCTTTGGGAGCATGAAAATAAAGACGGCAAAATGTATGGCTTCACAGAAAACTACGTGAGAGTCCAGAAAGATTTTGATCCCGCATTCGTTAATCAGATTGAATTTCTAAATTTAGAAAAAATCCTGTCAGATGGCACGGTTTCTGTGCAGTCATCCTTCGAAAGTTTTTTAGCAAAAGCGTAGTCTCTTTGCGAAAATTCCACTAAATTTATTTTAACTTTAAATAACTACATTCATGAGAGATAAGTTTTTATCTTGGGGAATTGTATTAGTAACTGCTACATGGATCGTCGCATTACTGATCAGAGCGCATTATTGGATACCCATCCTGTTAACTGCCATCTATGCATTGGGTGTTTACAATGCTTACCAATCGAAACACGCTATTTTGAGGAACTTCCCGGTCCTGGGATACCTCAGGTACTTTTTCGAAAGTATTTCACCCGAAATGCAGCAGTATTTCATCGAAAGGGAGACAGACGGGAAACCATTTCCCAGAAACCAGCGTTCTGCAGTGTACAGACGTGCCAAGAACTTAAGTGATACCGTTGCTTTTGGAACACAGTTAGAAGTTAATCACAGAAAATATGAAGGGATCAAGCATTCCATCTATGCAAAATCTCCGGTAGAAGAACTGCCAAGAGTTTGGGTAGGAGGAGAGCAGTGTACGCAGCCTTACCATGCTTCCCTGTTCAATATTTCAGCCATGAGTTTTGGAGCGTTGAGCGACAAAGCACAGATGTCTTTAAACAGAGGCGCTAAAAAAGGAAATTTCTACCATAACACAGGAGAGGGAGGGATTTCTCCCTATCACATGGAAGGTGGAGACCTTTGCTGGCAGATCGGAACCGGATATTTCGGATGCCGTAATGATGAAGGGAAATTTAACCCTGAACTGTTTAAACAGTATTCCACCCTTCCGAATGTAAAGATGATTGAAATTAAGCTGTCTCAGGGGGCAAAGCCGGGACATGGAGGTGTTCTTCCGGGTGTTAAGAATACACCGGAGATTGCAAAGATTCGTCACGTCACCCCAGGAATGACCGTTATTTCACCACCATCCCATAGTTCGTTTTCTGATGCTGCAGGTTTGTTGAGGTTTGTACAGCACTTGAGAGAGCTTTCAGGAGGCAAGCCGGTTGGTTTCAAACTTTGTATCGGTGATACCAAAGAATTCGAAGATATCTGTGTACAGATGAATGTTTTAAAGATCTACCCGGATTTTATTACGATAGATGGAGCAGAAGGAGGAACAGGAGCGGCACCGCCGGAATTCTCGGATGGAGTTGGGATGCCTTTGGAACCGGCTCTTATTTTTGTAAACAGAACCCTGAATAATTATAATTTAAGAAGTAAGCTAAGAGTGATCGCCAGCGGAAAAGTACTGACGAGTTTAGATATTCTGAGAGCGGTAGCAATGGGCGCGGATATGTGTAATAATGCAAGAGGATTTATGTTCTCATTAGGATGTATCCAGGCTTTAAGATGTAACAATAACAAGTGTCCTACAGGCGTTGCCACTCAGGATAAAATGCTGGTGAAAGGGCTTGATGTTACTGACAAAAGTGAAAGAGTATACCATTTCCACAAAAATACTTTGCATACCTGCAACGAGCTGATTGCAGCTGCAGGAAGAAGTTCTTACGAAGAAGTAGATGCCACCATGTTTATGAGGGGAGATGAGTTCGATCATCTGGCAGATCTTTACTTTCCGGATATTTTAGGAAATGTAAAACAGAAAGCAAGATCTTGACAAGATAGAAAATAAAAAACCGACCTCAGATGAGGTCGGTTTTATTTTATCTGTTTTTGTATTAGATTTATTATTGTCCTGCAGGTCTGTCTGCTCTTCCGTAAATCTGGAAGTTGAAGATGAAAGAGTAATTTCTTAAAGAAATAGTTCCTACATAAGGATAATGAGGATCTCTTGCAAATGCAGCTCTTGAAGGTACTAAGATAACTCCCTGAAGGTTATAAGGATTTCCACTCGAAAGATTATTGAATGCTTTGAATTTCTGGATAGCCTCATTGAAGCCTTCAATTTCATAATAACTTCTTTGCTGCGCTACCGTTGTTGTTGCAGCATCGCGAATACTCTTTTTAGCATAGTAAAACGTCGGATCAATCAATGGAAGGCCGTTGTCATTGATGGTGTTGACGATTTTCAGGTTGGTAATAAAATTGACATTTCCATCAGTACCGGCTGCTAAAAGACCATTAGCTCTTATCATCATAGTAAGGATGTCATCCGGTTTAACGGTTTGAGGATCAGTGGTTGGCTGTGCTCCTTCTCTCATAATGTAGATGGTTCCGGAAGGAAGCGTCTCATAAGGCAGATCAGATAATTTCTTTTCATTGTCATCACTCGCATCCGTTGTGCTGAAAGTTTTTATATTTCCCTGTGCATCCAGATAATTTTCATTCATAAACTTCTTAATGGCCTGATCGTCATAATTGTTCTGAACGGCGATGTCTTCCGGTTCTTTATAAGTTTCAACTTCATCATCTTTCTTACATGCAGTAAAACACAAAGATCCTGCAAGGATATATAAAAATATTTTTTTCATTTCAAAAAACTTTAATTACTTTACAAATAATATAACGGCAAAAGTATAAAAAATTATGAGAATAGATAAATTTTTATGGTGCATTCGTTTTTATAAGACGAGAAGTATTGCAACAGAGGAAATTAAGAAGAACAGAGTTTCACTAGGAACGTCTGCCGTAAAGTCGTCTAAGGAGGTAAAAGAAGGAGATGTTATCAAGATCCGTAAAAATCAGATCGATTATAAAATAAAAGTCATCCAGATTCCTAAAAGCAGGTTGGGAGCAAAACTGGTGCCCCTGCATATCCAGGATGTGACGGACAAGGAGCAGTATGAATTACTAAAACTCCGTAAAATGTCTCAGGACTATTACAGAAATAAAGGCGAAGGAAGACCTACCAAAAGAGACCGAAGAGATATGGACGAGTATGTAGGAAATGACATTGCCTCAGACTTTACAGACTGGGATGATTTTTTTGGTGAAACAGCAGACGGTACCGAAAATGAGAGTGCCGAAAACGAAGATTAAGAATAAAAAGCTCTAGAGATAGAGCTTTTCTATTATTTCTTTCATAATGTCTTCAGGATCTCTGGCGTCTGTATTGACACTGAACTGTGCTTTGCTGTAAAATGCATTTCGCTCAAATAAATGCTTGGCAATGAACTCAGGCAGATCTTCGTCAGAAATGTTGGCAATTAAGGGTCTTTTTTCTTTCTGTTTGGTGAGCCTTTCATATAAAGTATTTACAGATGCCCTTAAAAAAATACTTTTGGAGCTGTGGTTGATAATTTCCATATTATTGTAGTAAACCGGCGTTCCTCCTCCCAGGCTTAAAACCAGATTTTCTTCCGATGCGAGAATCTCTTCCAATGCCTCTCTTTCCAGCTTTCTAAAGTAGATCTCACCCCTTTTTTCGAAAATCTCAGGAATGGTTAATTTATTTCGCCTGGAAATCTCTTTATCTAGGTCAATTAGTCTAAAATTTATTTTGTCGCTTAATATTTTGGAAATGTGAGATTTGCCACATCCCATGTATCCGATGAGTGAAATAACCATGAATTTTTTTTAAACAAATTTGCAAAAAAGTTTTGAGATAACGAAAAAACTCATATCTTTGCACCACTGAAAACGAGGGACATTATTCAAATGCAAATCGTTAATAAAGTGACCGACTCGGTAGCTCAGCTGGTAGAGCAATACACTTTTAATGTATGGGTCCTGGGTTCGAATCCCAGCCGGGTCACA
>NZ_JAOAMU010000001.1:964957-1180478 GCF_025154075.1 Chryseobacterium herbae | reverse complement strand
CCGACTCGGTAGCTCAGCTGGTAGAGCAATACACTTTTAATGTATGGGTCCTGGGTTCGAATCCCAGCCGGGTCACAAGTTTACTGAAAAGTAAATTTTTTTCATATTAATATTTTGTGATTTGGTGTATCAAAGGTTTCCTCAAGAGACCTTTGATTTTTTTTATATACTATACCCCGGAAAAGAAAAAGCTCTGATTTTATTGATCAGAGCTTTATTTTTTTATAAAAAGTACACGAGGTATTTTGTTGAACAAGTGTTTAATATTAATCCAGGTGCATATTATCTATTAATCGGACACCATCTACTACAACCACGATGAATGCACGGTATTTTCTGTCTTTGTAGAAAAAATCGGTTTCTTTAAGAGTATCTTCATCAGCGATCAGAAAATATTCCAGTTTCATTCCATGTTCATGATCGAAGATATCGGCAACTCTTTCTTTTATTTCAGGAATGGTAACGGTCCGGAACCAATCGTTTACCTTAATTAAGGTCTGATAAATCACCTTTGATGCTTCTTTCCGGTCTTCATGAAGTCTCTGGTTCCTTGAGCTCAAAGCAAGGCCGTTTTCTGCTCTGTAAATGGAGACGCCTGTTACTTTTACCGGAAGTTGTTTCTTTTCTACCATTTTCTTGATAATGGCAAGCTGCTGAAAATCCTTTTCTCCGAAATAGGCATTGTCCGGTTTAATTTGATTGAAAAGCTCTTCAACCACGGTTCCTACACCGTCAAAGTGTCCCGGTCTTGATTTTCCCTCCATTTCATTTTCCAGTCCATCGAAATCATAACGCTGGCTTTCTGTTTTTTCCGGATAGATATCGGCTACCTCGGGAATGTAGACAGCATCCACCAATCCTGAGTTTTTGAGGATCAAAATATCTCTGTTGATATCTCTCGGATATTTTTCAAGATCTTCCGGATTATTAAATTGGGTTGGATTTACAAAAATTGAAGAAATTACGAGGTCATTATCTTTTCTGGCTTCTTCATACAGGGAAAGATGGCCGTTATGGAGCGCGCCCATAGTAGGGGCAAAGCCTATCTTTTTCCCCATTTCTTTCTGTCTTTCAATGAAATCCTGAAGGGTTTTCTTGTTCTTTATAACTTCCATAGTTTATTTTAATACTAATTCAAAAATACTAAAAATATCACATAATTATATGAGTTTTTAATAATTTGGAAATAGGAATTATCGTAAAATAATGTTAATTAAAATAATGTTGGATGTTTTTTTGTAATTTTGCACATTAAAGCATTTTTACAAAAATATAGATAGAAATTTATGCCGAATCAAAAAATACTGTACATTACTACAGAGATGTATCCATATCAGGAAGATACGAATATGGCTGCAGTGGTAAACAAAATGGCACTTAAGATGCACAATGAAGGCAATGATGTAAGAGTTTTTATGCCAAGATTTGGACAAATAAGTGAAAGAAAATTCCAACTTCATGAGGTGATCCGTCTTTCGGGAATGAACATTATCATCAATGACCTGGACCAGCCTTTGATTATTAAAGTAGCGTCTCTTCCGGGGGAAAGACTTCAGGTTTACTTTATTGACAACGAAGAATACTTCAAAAGAAAACAATACTACGTTGATGACGAAGGAAACCCTTTTGATGATAACGACGAAAGAGCGATTTTCTTTGCAAGAGGTGTTATTGAGACCATCAAAAAGCTGAACTGGGTTCCGGATGTGATCCACCTGAACGGATGGATGTCTTCTTTTGTTCCAATTTACCTTAAAACCTATTACGAATCCGATACTTATTTCAAAGACGCCAAAATCGTTCTTTCCCTATACAATGAGAAAGACGCGGATCTTGATAAAAATATTGCTGAGAAATTGGCATTCGATAATATTTCCGGATTAAAAGCGTTAGATAATCCGACAATCAAAAATTTTGTGATCGAGAGTATGAATTACGTGGATATGGTGGTAAAAGGAGATGAGTTTTTAGATGAGGACCTTGACAAAGGTTTCAATGAAACAGCGACTCCAAAATCAGAATACGTAGACGTAGATTCTATTAATCAAATTTATTAAAAACACTTTTTTAATGACTCATACTGTTAAAAGGACTTTTGCCATGCTTTTTGTGGCGGTTTTCGGAAGTGCTCTTCTTTATAACTGCGAACCGGAAGCGGATTCGCTGGGTGAGCAGCTATTTATCAATGATGGTGCGGAAAGTAATATGACTTCCTATGATCTTGTTGCTTATAATATTAATAATAAAGATTCAATACGAAGTGATGCAGGCAGACTGGTAAGTCTTATCAATACATCAGGTATTTCTACGGCTACGGCCGTTCTCGGAGCTTTCAACGAGGGACAGTTCGGAATGCAGAAAGCATCGTTTCTTACTCAGCTTAGAATGTCCAGCGATAATTTCGATTTTGGAAAAACCCCAAAGGTAGACTCTGTAGTATTGGTAATGAAGCCTAGAGCTGTAACCGATTCTGTGAAAACTTCAGGGGCTAAAGACGAAAGTATATTGATAGGAACTGTAGCGACACCTGTTTCTACAGAGGTTAAAACTTACCCTGTTGATTATAGAGTGAAATATGGTAAAACTAAACTGGGTGCGGGAGGAACTAATACATTGTTGCATGTTAATGTAGATGAAATTACGACCTTCCTGGATGGTAATGATAACAATTTCAAATATTCAAATGTAAATGTAGGTACAGGGGCAGCCCTTGGTTCTGCTGTATTTGATGGAAATGTAAAAGCAGTTACGATCACTAAAAAGTCTGACAACTCTACGTTGTTTGCGGCAGATGCAGGATTCAGAATTCGTCTGAATAATGATTTCTTCCAGACTAAAATCCTTGACAAGAGCGGTAAGCCTGAACTTAAGGATGCGGCAAACTTTACCAGATACTTCAAAGGAATCAGACTTTCTGTGGATGAAACGGATGGATATCTGCTACAGTTCTCTCCGGATGATTTGGAAGTGATCATGTACTACACCAACGAAAAAAATGATAATGGTACGATAACAAGACCGCAGTCTTCATTCAAATTATTGATGAAAGGAGGCCTGGGTAATGCTCGTATAGGTCAGTATACGTATGACAGAACAAACTCTAAATGGGAAAACGCAATAGGATCTATCAACGAAACCGAAGGAAATGACAGACTTTATCTACAGGGAATGGGAGGACCTTCTATAGGAGTGAAAATTCCGGAAAGTACGATCAATAGTCTTAGGACGTTATATGATACTAATAAAGCGGCCATCGTAAGTGCGAAAATCAGAATCTATACAGATGAGGCGGTATGGAAAAATAACTTAAGAAGGAAACAGGAGAATCTTACCATTAGCCCTATAGACTCAGGTACCCCATTACTTACTTCGTCAGCCTTTTTAGCCGATATTACTGCCGGTTTTGATTGGCTAAAATCAGCTATTGATCAAGACCCTTCTTATTATGAGTTCACGGTAACAAAAACAGTGAAAGATATTATTGAAGGAAACCCTCTCAATAATGGAGTTCGTACTGAAAATAAGCTGCTTCTTATCAATATGGGTGAGTTTACACCGACAACGGCAAATACGTTTGGCGGATTCAAATTTACATCCAGAGCATTTGAAACAGAAAGAGCTGTCTTTGTGGGATCAAAAGATAAAAATAACAAATACAGAATGCAGTTAAAAGTCACTTACGGTACAAAAAAATAAAAAAAAACACTAGAAAAAATATGTGCGGAATTGTAGGATATACAGGATTTCAGGATGCGTATGACATTGTGATCAACGGTCTTAGAAGATTAGAATATAGAGGATATGACAGTGCTGGAATTGTTTTGGAAGGTTCAGATAAAAAATTTGAAGTAGAAAAAACAAAGGGTAAAGTAGATGATTTGGTCAATATTTCGGCGCAGTTAAAAGGTACAGCTAAAATAGGAATGGGGCATACCCGTTGGGCAACTCACGGGGTTCCAAGTGATAGAAATTCACACCCGCATTTGTCAAATAGCGGAAAAATAGCTCTTGTACATAACGGTATTATAGAAAACTATGATACTATTAAAACAATGCTTACTGAAAAAGGATTTACTTTCAAGTCTGAAACAGATACAGAAGTTCTGGTTAATCTTATCCAGTATTTCATGGATGTAAATTCAGAAACAGACTTCCCGACAGCGGTAAGATATGCTCTGAATGAAGTATACGGAGCCTACGCTATCACAGTCCTTCACGAAGATTATCCGGGAATATTGGTTGTAGCAAGATTAGGTTCTCCGCTAGCCATAGGACTTGGTGATAAAGAGTACTTTATTGCTTCTGATGCGTCTCCTTTCGTAGAATTTACAAAAGAAGCGATCTATCTTGAAGAGGGACATATGGCTACTATTTCATTGGAAAATGGGGTAGACATCAGAACAATTAATGATAACTCTAAGATTGAGCCTGAGATTCAGGAGCTTAAATTAAGCTTGGAGCAGATAGAAAAAGGTGGGTACGAGCATTTTATGCTTAAGGAAATCTTTGAACAGCCTAAATCCATACACGACACGATGAGAGGGAGACTTCTTGTAGACGAAGGGGTGATAAAAATGGCTGGGATCTGGGATCATTTAGAGAGATTCAAGAATGCTAATAGAATTATAATTATTGCTTGCGGAACTTCATGGCATGCAGGTCTTATCGGGGAATATCTTATTGAAGAATATGCAAGGATTCCTGTAGAGGTGGAATATGCATCAGAATTCAGATACAGAAACCCGATTGTCACGGACAAAGACGTTGTTATCGCTATCTCCCAGTCCGGAGAAACTGCAGATACAATGGCTGCATTGAAATTAGCCAAAGAAAAAGGAGCATTTATATATGGTATCTGTAACGTCGTGGATTCTTCCATTGCAAGAATTACAGATGCAGGTTCATATACTCACGCAGGCCCTGAGATCGGTGTGGCTTCTACAAAAGCATTCACTGCACAGCTTACGATCCTTACCCTGATTGCATTTAAACTAGGAAAACATAACGGTAACCTAGGAAATGCAGAATTCATGAGCTTAATTGCTGAGCTGGACGCTATTCCTAAAAAGATCGAAGAAGTTTTAAGTGCTACTCACGAGCTTACTCAAAATATTGCCAAAGACTTTATCGGTGCTACGAACTTCCTTTACCTGGGGAGAGGATACAACTATCCAGCAGCGTTGGAAGGTGCTCTTAAGCTGAAGGAAATCTCTTATATTCACGCAGAAGGATATCCGGCAGCAGAGATGAAGCACGGACCTATTGCCCTTATCGATGAAAACATGCCAATCGTTATTATTGCGCCTAAAAAAGGACACTATGATAAGATTGTAAGTAATGTTCAGGAAATTAAGGCAAGAAAAGGAAAAGTGATTGCAGTGGTTAATAAAGGAGATAAACAGGTAAGTGCAATGGCAGATTATGTTATTGAAATTCCTGAGACGTCTGAATGTTTTTCCCCAATCGTTGCATCAGTGCCTTTACAGCTATTAGCCTACTACATTGCAGTATACCGAGGAGCCAATGTAGATCAGCCAAGAAACTTGGCAAAATCCGTAACCGTGGAATAAAAACTAGTTGTAAATAAAATAAATTTAGATTTCTTCTGTTATTTCAAAAAAAATCTTAAAAGTTTCTTAAAAAAATTATATATTTACGGCTTAATTATAAAAATTAACATGAAAAGGATATTTCTTTTATTATTGTCTGCGTCGGTAGCATCAGTATCTTGTTCAGGTGGTGGCAGTTCTTCTGTAGGGAAGCCTGGAACGAAAGGAGAATTGATACCAAGAGAAAAAACGAAATCATTTGTTGCGGAAAGACCATTCGGAATGGTGGCTATTCCAGCAGGTTCATTTGTTGCTGGTCTTGCAGATCAGGACCCAACAAACACACCTGAAAAAGCATCATTGAAAACTGTTACAGTCTCCTCTTTCTTTATGGATGAAGCGGAAACTACCAATGCAGAGTACAGGGTATTTATCAATTATGTGAGAGATTCCATTGCGAGAACTCTATTAGCCGAAGCCGCTGGGGAAGGCGGTGACGAAGGTGGACGTAGAGGAGCAAGTATAGGAGACTATGCATACCTTGCTAAAAAAGAAGAAAATTTAACACCTTATCAAGAATATTTAGAGGGACAGGGAGGAAGAGATGACGGAAGTTATGATGCAAGCAAAAAATTAGACTGGAAAATCCCATTACACTGGAGCACTGGAAAGTATCCTGATGTAGAATATGCGGAAGTTTTAGAGTCTATGTATCTGCCTGCTTCTTCCAGAATTGGAAACGAAAGAATTTTAGACGTTAGTAAACTAAAATACAGCTATCAGTGGGGAGATATGGATGCCGCACTTGCTGACAACGAAAGAGGAGCAAACTACCTTAAGAGTTCAAGCATTGCCATCTATCCTGATACTACGGTATGGGTAAATGATTTCCACTTCACTTACAACGAGCCGTTGTTCGAACAGTATTTCTGGCACAAAGCTTACAAAGATTATCCTGTAGTAGGGGTAACCTGGGATCAGGCAAGAGCATACTGTTACTTCAGATCTAAACTGAAAACAGACTACAACGAAAGCTTAAAAAGAAAAAAACAAAGACCATTGCAGTTCCGTCTTCCTACAGAGATTGAGTGGGAATATGCTGCAAAAGGTGGAATGCAAAATGCTACTTACCCTTGGGGTGGTCCATATTTAATGGATGACAGAGGTTGCTACCTGGCTAACTTCAAACCGAAGAGAGGTAACTACATGGAAGACGAGAAAAAAGGTACTTATACATATACAGCTCCAGTAAAGAAATTTAAGAAAAATGGATTTGGGTTATTTGATATGGCTGGAAACGTTTCTGAATGGACATCATCTGCGTATAACAACTCTTCTTACGGATTCTCATCTACTTTAAATCCTTCTACGAAAGATACAAAGGATACGAAGAGATCAGTAAGAGGTGGATCTTGGAAAGATATAGGATATGCCCTGATGACAGGTGCTAGAGATTGGGAAAGAAAAGATTCCGCAAGAAGCTATATCGGATTCAGAACTGTACAGGACATTCCTGAAGCAGCTGTTAAGCCAAGAAGAGTTAACAGATAATTAACCGGACAACTATTTTTCAATAACAATTTTATTTAACATTAAAAAAACTAACTTAATATGTTTAAGACTAAAGATGCTTGGATGAATTTCTTTTATTCATTCGGTGCTGCAATTGTAATTCTTGGAGCTTGGCTTAAAATTACTCACATTACCTTGGGACCAATTAATGGTAATATCGCTCTTACAGTGGGACTTATTACGGAGGCTATTATCTTTATCATTTTCGCATTCGACCCTCCAAAATCAGAAGAATCTTATGCATGGGAAAATGTTTATCCTGAATTATTAGATAAGCATGCAAACCCAAACCCTTTACATTCTAATGTATCATCTAAAAATAATGCTCAGCATTTGGCAGAATTAGAAAATTCTCTTTCCAATAAATTAGACAAAATGCTTCAGGATGCAAAACTGGATGTTCAGTTGTTTGACAGATTAAGAACTGGTATCGACAAGTTCTCTAACTCTGTAGACCAGATCAACCAGACCGTTGACGTATCTGCTTCTACTCATAAATATAATGATCAGCTTAACAAAGCGGCTCAGCATATGGAAAGTATGAATGCTTTATACACAATGCAGCTTGAAAGCGGTAAGAGACAATCTGAATTTGCTAACAAATATGTAGCTGATATGCAGAAATCTGCAGAGCAGTCTGAAAAATTCAATCAAGAGTTACAAGGTTTAACAACTAATCTTAACAGCTTAAATAGAGTTTATGGTGGTATGCTTACTGCTATGAAGTCTTAATTCCTAACCATTTCTAAAATTTAACTACTTAATCAAAAACAAAAGAAAAGAGAATGGCACAAGGAAAACAGACCCCTCGTCAGAAGATGATCAACCTAATGTATTTGGTGTTCATCGCGATGATGGCCCTAAATATTGATGCAGAAATCATCAGATCATATTATGACTCTACCAGAGCATTGAATGAAACAAGAACTTTAACAGAAAATAAGAACGAAAAGATCTTCGAAAAAACGCTTGAGGCTAAAGCGTTGCAAGTACCAGATACTTATGCACAGCCTTGGGGACAGTATAAAGTTTTAAAAGGCAAAATTGATGTTTTGGTTGCTTCGGCACAAGGAATCAAAGATGCTTTAAAAAAGACTTCAGATTTTCATGATAAAGATCCAAAAACCGGAAAAGAAATTGATGTAAGCGAAAATTTTGCTGCGCTGAATAACAATGAAGCGACTACAGAATATTTCTTTAAAGAAGGAGAAGAAAATACGCCTTCAAAAGGAGCTTTAGATTTAAAAGCAAAAATTGACGACGTAAGAAATTATATCAATGCAACTTTTGGAAACAATGCACAGCTGAAAGACTTAGTAGACAGAGCTAATAAATCTTTGATCGCTGAATATCCAAAAGGAAAATCTCCGAATGACAAGACTTGGTTTCAGAATAAATTCTATCACCAGCCGTTGATCGCTGCCATCTCTAATTTAGAGATCATCCAGAATGATGCGAGAAACGTACAGTCTGATGCATTGGCATTATTACTTCAGGAGAAAGTGGATGCAAGTATCAAATTCTCAAGTTACGAGCCTATCGTTTCAGGTCCGGTGGATATCCAGGCAGGAAAACAGGCTGAAGTAAAAGTAATGTTAGGTACTTATTCTACAAGTAACAAGATTGCGATCTCAGGGGTAAGCAGAGTAGAGAACGGAAAAGGGATTACCTCTATTTCTGGTTCTGGTATCGGCGAGCACAAACTGGGAGGAACAATTACTTTAACGGATGCTTCGGGAAAACCTCAGAGTTTCCCATGGACGCACACGTATAACGTAATCGCAGGACCAAGAGAAGTAAAACTTGAAAAAGGATTATTACTTTCTGCAGATAAAATGAATGTAATGTATAGAGGACTTGAGAACCCTGTTTCAGGATCAATCTTAGGGGCTGACAATTCGAGACTTTCACTTTCTGCTCCGGGTGCATCTGTAAAAAATACAGGTCCAGGAAAATGGAGTGTGAAACCTAGTTCAGGTAATACAGTTAAACTGACATTATCAGGAATAGATCCTTACGGAAAATCTGTATCACAGGTATTTGAGTATAGAATTAAGAATGTACCACCACCGCAAGGTCAGATTAGAGGACAGAGTATGGTATCTATGCCGGCTACGTCTATCCAAAATCAAACGGTACAGGCAGCAATTCCTGACTTTGACTTCCCGGTTTCATTTACTGTAACTCAGTTTATGGTAAGAATACCAGGTAGAGCAGCACTATTAGTTCACGGAAGTTCATTAAGTGATGCTGCTGGATTAGTGAAGAATCTTAGATCCGGAGATGTAGTTTCCATCTTTGATATTAAAGTTACTGCACAAGGTCTGGACGGTCAGGTTATTAAAAACATTACTCCTATAATCATTAATATTCCATAGGACTAAAATTGTAATTTATTATGAAAAAATATATTAGCACCCTTTTAGTATTAGTTTCGGGATTCGCTTTATCCCAGACTATTCTGAACGCAGCTTCTCCGGAAGAGTTCAGACAGATGAGAGAGGAAAACAAACAAAAAGTTGGTGATACTATTATTGATAAAACAGTAAAGCCTCTTGAATATGGTTTTGTAGAAGATAAAGATATCCTTAAGAGTATGTTTGTTTGGGAGATCATTGATATGAATGATAAGATCAACCAGCCTTTCTACTATGACAATCCTGATGGGCTTCTTGCTACACCTACAAGATCTCTGTACCAGTTATTATTGGATGCGGCGTTAAGCGGAAAGATTGAGCAGGTTTATGATGATGAAAACTTTACGGTGAAATTGACGCCGGAAGGTATCCAGAAGAGACTGGAAAAAGTAATCATCAATGATGCTGCTATTGATATCCTAAACTCTGGAAGACAATTAACAGATCAGGAGAAAAAAGAATATACCGACGTTTTCAAGACTACTACTGATAAAGTAAAAGTTCTTAAAATCATGGGTATGTGGTTTATCGATAAGAGAGACGGACAGATGAAATACAGACCTCTTGGTATTGCAGCAATGGGACCAGATCCAGCTGTACAAGGAGTTATTGGACCAGATGGTAAGCCGATTGCAAGTAATGACGAGCTTATCGACCTATTCTGGATATTCTATCCGAATGCAAGAGACGTGTTGGCCAACAACTTTGTGTACAACAGAAAAAATTCTTCTGCTGACCTGTCTTTCGATGATATCATCAATGCAAGAAGATTCTCTTCAATTATTTACAAATCGTCAAGCGGTTTAGGTGACGGTGCCATCAAGGACTATATCCCTAAAGATGCTGACGAACAGTTAGCTGAAAGCGAAAGAATCAAAAGTCAGATCCTTAACATGGAAAATGATATGTGGAATTACTAAGATTTCACTTGATATTTATACAAAACCTGAGTACTTTTACTCAGGTTTTTTTTATTATGAAACATATAGACTATATCATCGTTGGAGACGGATATGCGGGGTTGTTTTTCGCTCATCAGTTAATAAAGCATAACAAACCTTTTGTCCTGTTCTCAGAAGGCAGAAAAAGTGCTTCTCAGGTTTCTGCTGGAATTATCAATCCTGTAGTCCTTAAAAAATTCACGACTTTCTGGAAAGCTCAGGAGCAAATTGACTTTCTTAAAAATACCTTGACTGAGATAGAATCCTACACCGGGAAAAATTATCTCATCAATTCACCGATTCACAGAATTTTTCACGATGAGAATGAACAGAACCTGTGGGTGAAAAAATCCAAAAATGAAGAACTTTCCAGCTTTCTTGATGAAAAATTCGATCATTTAGAGGTGGTAAAAAACGATTTTAACACTGGAAAGGTCAATCAGTCTGCCAGACTGAAAGTAAGTGGGTTTTTCATGGATTTATTTGATTTTTTAGAAAAAAAAGCATTTTTGGTCAAAGAAAAATTCGATTATGGAAAAGTAGAAGCTTCTGAAGGAATTTACAAAGACTTTCAGTTTAAAAATATCATATTCTGTGAAGGTATGGGCGTGAAAGAAAATCCTTTCTTTTCAGATATTGCAGTAGTTCCGAATAAGGGACATCATATCAAAGTAAAACTTTCAGAAGCTATTCCTAAAGATATCACCATTAAAAAGAAACATTTCCTGTTCCCGACAGATAACGGACTCCATTTCTATGGCGGAACCTATGACAGAGAACAATTGCATCATCATGTGGACGAATCTGCCGTAGCACAGCTCGTGAACGGACTGTCTGAAATTTATCCACATGATTTTGAAGTGGAAGAAGTGAATTTCGGTTTCAGACCCACTGTGAAAGACAGAAGACCGATTATCGGGAGACATGAATCATTTAAAAACCTCTATGTATTCAATGGTCTTGGAGCAAGAGGAATCCTAAATGGCTGCTATTTTTCTCATAGTCTGTATCAGTTTATTGAAGAAAATATCCCGTTGCATGAGGAAGTTTCAAGTGACAGATTTAAGCCAGAGGCTAAAAGCTAGAAGCCATCAGCTAAAAAAATTAAACTATGAATGAAAACATCCTTGGCATCATAGCCGGAGTCCTTACCTCTATCTCCATGATCCCCCAACTGATCAAGGTGATCAAAGAGAAGAATGTGGATGATATTTCCCTGGTCATGTTGCTGGTCCTTATTTCAGGACTTTCGCTGTGGGTATGGTACGGTTTTATGAAAGATGAAATGCCCATCATCCTGTCAAATGCATTTGCTGTTTTGGTCAATATAAGTTTGCTGGTAAGTTATATGATCTACAAAAAATCTTAAGAAATCTGAGTTTTTGGGTAAAGGTTTCGAGTTCCGGGTTCCGGGTTTGAGCGTTTCACAATTGCGGGACACTTATTTCGGGTCTTCTAATATCAGAAATTTCATGTCTAAACAAAAATTCATCTTTCTCTTTCTCGCATCCCGGAACTGGCATCTAACCCGTACCTGTCATTTTGAATTCAGACCAAGAAACGAAAAAGGTGGTTGAGAAATTCTCAGCCACCTTTTTTATATCGTAAAAATTTAATTCAATTAAGGCTGAAGAACAAATTTAGCCAAAGGAGCCATTCTTGCCTTGTTCAAGGTCAGCGTATTTCCATTGACAGAATAATTATCCGCAGCAAGCAAAGCTTTTGTGAATAGCTGTTCCGTTTCAAGATCATCACAGGCCATCATCGTAGACATTCCTTGGTTGAATTTGATTCTCATCATATCAGGCTTGATCTCGAAAGTACCTCCAACGCCATTACAGCCGCCGTTACCTTCATATCTCATGCCTTCCGTATTGAGTTTGAAGTAAGGATTGTTTTTAGGATTCTTAAGCTTAATAGGTTGTCCGTTCAGTTCCGTAAGTTTCCATGTTTTTCCCATGATATCTGTTGACGTTTTCTGTGCTGGCGGTGTCTTACATGCCGTAAGAAATACCAGTAAAAAAAGAGCAGATAAAAAGTAATACAAGTTTTTCATAGTTTATTATTTTGTGTGAGTTTGGGTAATGTATCTTAAGGCTTTCAGATTAATAGGAAGCCATCTTTGTAGATCCTGACCCTTTGATATCACGCTTGGCATGAAACAGAACCATATCTACATTTTTTTTCAGTAAAGTAATATTCCCTTTGATATCGGAATACTGATATTCTTCATTACTTGCAGTATATTCGGGAAGAGCATCGCTTTTCTTAAGATCATACGTTTTACCTTCCAGATGAACTGTTGCTGTGTTTTTTGTGTGGTTGACGGTGACTTCAATTTTTTCCCCGTAACTGTCTGTGAAAACGTCTTTGGAGATTTCATCCTTGTTTTCAGGTACCGCCTCAGTAAGTGCTTCCGCTTCCTTACCCGGATGCTTACACGCTGTTGAGGAAAGAACTGCCAGCCCCATAAGAACCGATGTGAATAATTTTTTCATAGTGATAAGTGATTTGAATAGGTGTCATGAATAGTGATATTAATACTATATAAATTTACGAATATTTTTAATAAATATATGTTAATTTTACATAAATTAATCTGATATTTCTATTTGTTAAGCTTTACGCTTCCTTTACAGTATTGTTTTTATAAATGATAAAAATAAGTCTGTTCAATAAAGATTTGCTAAGCTGATTACCGTAGGAATGCTGATTTAAACAGCCGGTAGTAAGAATAAAAAAGTACAGTTTTTTTTCACGTTATTGGTGTTGTTTTAATTTGCTGCAAAAGTATTAAAAATTCTATTACGCTGATACACAGTAAAAAATGATTTAAATCATACGCGTGAGACCTTATTTTTTTGAGAGATAATAAAAAAAGAGAACTGAAAAATTTCAGCTCTCTGTAAGGATCAGATAATATCTTTATGCAAGCTTAAGGCCTGGCAAAGGATATTCTGTTTTTCATAATTAAAGTTTTCATGGTTATAGTGGTTGTTAGTTTTAAAAATAAGTCATAAAAAATAAGCGCTCCAATCACAAATCACATAAAAGCTTAAAAATAAAACACTTTCATTAAATTAAGTAACTGCCTCAGATTGTTAATTTATTATTTATAATTTTTCATAAATATACAAATTATTATTAATAATATTAATTAAATTTTTGATTTTTAATAATATTTAATGTTTGATTTGCGTTTTAAGTTATTTTAACCATTTTTGAATGTTATTTTTTCTGTTTTAAATTATATTTTGTGTGTAAAATTTAGCATAAAAACCAATTACTTGTTATTTATATCTATAATTGTTAAAATTGAAAGAAGATTAGCAATGATTCATACTTAAAAACGCATGGTTTCTCTATTCAGCTTATTTAAAGGAGAGTTAAATTTTGTTAATCTATTATGAGGGTATGCATTTCTAAGTGTACATTTGCCACTTCAAAATGAGAAACGTATTAGTATATTTTTTGACAGGTCTTTTTCTGCTCTTCGTAGTAGAAAGCAGACTCGATGTCAAAACACTTCGAAATGACTATTCCGGTCATGTTTCTCATCATTTGCCCAAAAAAGCCAACCGCCTGAACCAGACTTTTGAAAAACTGTCGGTGCAGCAGATGGCAGACAATATTGATAATTCCACCCTTGAGCTTGCTGAAGATGATTTTCAGTTATCTGATACCATTCAGATGATTGCTGTATTTGCCGGTGTATTCAGTCTTGTCTATATTTTTGGTCTTCGTTCTTCTAAAAGTAGAAAGCCTGATATCAATGGTTTTCTTTCGCTGTATTCCAATGTTAAAACATTCATTCTGATCCGTTCTATCAGAATCTAAAAAATCATTTTTCGTGATCCGTTTTCTGTCCCAATTCCGGGCGGGAGATCTACTGCGTTGTCTATGCCGGTAATAATTATGGCGCAGGAATCCTAATTACCGTTTTATTTCCATTCAAAACATTAACGATTTATATTAAACTCTAGAATTATGATCAAAAGAGTTGCCTCAGGCATTGCGATAAGCACCCTTTTATTGACTGTTGGCTGCAGTCAGAAGAAAGAAGAAAAAGAAGAAGCCACAGTATATCCCGTCACCAGCCCTGTAAAAATGGACACAGTGATCAACAAAGAATACGTAGCACAAATCCAATCTGTGAAAAACATTGAAGTTCGTGCACAGGAAAAAGGATTTCTTGAAAAAATTTATGTAGACGAAGGTCAATATGTACAGGCGGGACAAACCCTGTTCAGAATTATGCCTCAGCTGTACCAGGCTGAATTATTAAAAGCCAAAGCAGAAGTAGAGCAGGCGACTATAGAGCTGAAAAATGCCAGCACATTGGCTAGTAACAACATTGTTTCTAAAAACGAAAGAGCAATGGCTAAAGCTAAATTGGATGCTGCCAATGCTGAAATGAAACTGGCTCAGATCCATTTATCTTTTACAGATATTAAAGCTCCGTTTTCAGGAGTGATCAACAGGATTCCTTTAAAATTAGGAAGCCTTGTAGACGAAGGAGATTTACTAACTTCTTTATCAGACAATACCAACGTTTATAGTTATTTTAACGTTTCAGAGCCGGAATATTTAACCTATCAGACCCACGCTGCCGACAGAGGAAGCAAGGAGGTGTCTTTGATTATGGCTAATGGAGAAATGCTTCCTCAGAAAGGAGAAATCCAGACCATAGAAGGAGAATTCGACAATGAAACAGGAAATATTGCCTTCAGAGCAAAATTCCCGAACCCGGATAAACTCCTTAGAAACGGGGAAACCGGAAAAGTACAGATGACGATGCCTGTGCATAATGCGCTTATCATTCCACAGAAAGCGACCTATGAAATTCAGGATCAGAAATATGTATTCATCATCGATAAAAATGGAAAAGCAAAATCCAGAAACATAAAAATAGCTTACGAACTGCCGGATCTTTATGTGGTAGGTTCAGGGCTTGCCGAGGGAGATAAAATCCTTTTAGAAGGTGTACAGAAGGTAAAAGATGACCAGAAAATACAGTCCAAATTCCAGGATCCTAAAAAAGTTCTTCAGTCATTGAAACTAAAAGCAGAGTAGTCTACTCGTAAAACGAAGCAGTATGTTTAAGAAATTCATCCGCAGACCTGTTCTGTCTATTGTGATCTCACTGATCATCGTATTTATGGGAGTGCTGTCGCTGGTAAAACTTCCAGTGACCCAGTTTCCCTCCATTTCACCACCTAAAGTAAATATCACCGCAGAATATCCGGGAGCCAACAACGAACTATTGATTAAATCCGTAGTTATTCCCCTCGAAAGAGGTCTGAACGGTGTTCCGGGTATGAAATATATGACGTCCGATGCCGGTAACGACGGGGAAGCATCCATTCAGATCGTATTTGATCTTGGAACAGACCCCAATGTAGCCGCAGTAAACGTTCAAAACCGTGTATCTTCCGTGGTCAACAAACTACCACCGTTGGTAGTGCGTGAAGGGGTTAAAATTACCCGTGAAGAACCCAACATGTTGATGTACATTAACCTGTACAGTGACGATCCTAAAGCTGACCAGAAATTCCTTTTCAACTATGCTGATATCAACGTGATGTCCGAATTGAGAAGGGTAAGTGGAGTAGGTTTCGCAGATATCCTCGGAACCCGGGAATATGCAATGCGTATCTGGCTTAAACCGGACAGACTTACCGCTTACAATATTTCCGCAGACGAAGTAATGGAATCCCTGAACCAGCAGAGTTTGGAAGCCTCTCCGGGTAAAACAGGAGAAAGTTCAGGAAAGCGTTCTCAGTCATTTGAATATATTCTGAAATATTCCGGACGTTTCAACAATGAAAAAGATTACGGAAATATTATCCTCAAAGCAAAATCGGGTGGAGAATTTGTAAGATTAAAAGATGTAGCAGATATAGAATTCGGTTCGTCCATGTATGATATCTATTCTACACTGAACGGAAAACCTTCTGCAGCGATTACGGTAAAACAGTCTTACGGTTCCAATGCAAGTGATGTTATCAAAAATGTGAAAACTTTGATGAAAGATCTTGAGAAAAATAACTTCCCGAAAGGAATGCATTATGACATCAGTTATGACGTTTCAAGATTCCTGGATGCATCCATGGAAAAGGTTATTCATACCTTATTTGAAGCCTTTATTCTGGTGGCAATCGTGGTATTCCTGTTCCTGGGAGATTGGCGTTCGACTTTAATTCCGGCGCTGGCGGTTCCCGTTTCATTGGTTGGAACATTTGCAGTCATGTCCGCATTTGGAATTACGTTAAACATGATCTCGCTCTTTGCACTGGTAATGGCCATCGGGGTCGTCGTCGATGATGCGATTGTGGTGATTGAAGCCGTTCATGCAAAGATGGAAGAAAAAGGACTTTCTCCTTTAAAAGCTACGGAAGAGGCGATGCATGAGATCAGTGGAGCGATTATCGCGATCACTTTGGTAATGGCATCCGTATTCATTCCGATTGCATTTATGTCAGGTCCGGTTGGGGTATTTTACCGTCAGTTCTCCATTACGATGGCTTCAGCGATCATCCTTTCTGGGGTTGTAGCTTTGACACTGACTCCGGCTTTATGTGCTTTGATCTTAAGAAATCACCACGGAAAAGCTAAAAAGAAAACACCGATCACTATTTTCTTAGATAAATTCAACAATTTATTTACGAAAGGAGCCGGAAGATATGAGAAAATGCTTAACAAAACAGTTAAGAAAAAATCTATTACACTTCCTTTATTACTGGCATTCTGTGCCTGTACATTCTTCTTAAGCAACTCACTTCCTTCAGGATTTATTCCGGCGGAAGATCAGGGAATGATTTATGCCATTATCCAGACGCCTCCGGGATCTACGCTGGAAAGAACGAATCAGATTGCGAAAGAATTATTAAGAGAATCTGAAGATATCGATGGCGTACAATCGGTTTCTTCACTGGCAGGTTATGAAATCCTGACGGAAGGTACGGGATCCAATTCAGGAACCTGTCTGATCAACCTTAAAAGTTGGGAAGAACGTAAAGAATCTGCTGCAGAAATTATTGAAAAGCTCGAGGAAAAAGCCAAAAATATTCCTGGTGCTAATATAGAATTCTTCCAGCCACCTTCCATACCAGGATATGGTGCCGCAGGAGGTTTCGAGCTTCGTTTGCTGGATAAAGCTGGAAGTGGAGATTACCATAAAATGGAGCAGGTAAGTAATGATTTTGTTAAAGAATTGAAGAAGCGCCCTGAACTTGGTTCTGCATTTACCTTCTATTCTGCAAGTTTTCCTCAGTATATGCTGAAGGTGGATAATGATCTTGCCGAGCAGAAAGGAGTAACGATACAAAGCGCGATGGATAACCTTTCTACATTGATCGGTTCCAACTATGAGACCAGTTTCATCCGTTTCGATAGACCTTATAAAGTCATTGTACAGGCTGGTCCGCAATACCGTGCACTGCCTACCGATCTGCTGAAACTCTATGTGAAAAATGATAAAGAACAGATGGTTCCGTATTCAGATTTTATGAAAATGCAAAAAGTATATGGATTGTCAGAAATCACTAGACACAATATGTATAACTCTGCAGAGGTGAGTGGAACTCCGGCGCCGGGATACAGTAGTGGACAAGCTATTAAAGCGATTCAGGAAGTTGCTGATAAAACACTTCCGAGAGGTTTCGGTATCGACTGGGCGGGTATCTCTAAAGATGAGGTGAGCAGAGGAAATGAAGCTGTATTTATTTTCTTAGTCTGTCTTGGATTTGTCTATCTGATCCTTGCAGCGCAGTATGAGAGTTTTATTCTTCCGTTGCCGGTGATTTTATCCCTTCCAACGGGTATTTTCGGAGCATTCTTATGCTTGAAATTATTAGGCCTTGAAAACAACATTTATGCTCAAGTGGCAATGGTTATGTTGATTGGTCTGTTGGGTAAAAATGCCGTATTGATTGTAGAATTTGCCGTTCAGAAGAAAGCGGAAGAAGGAATTCCTGTAGCGCAGGCAGCTATCGAAGGGGCGGCCATCCGTTTCCGTCCGATTCTGATGACTTCATTTGCTTTTATCGCGGGTCTTATTCCGTTGGTAATGGCTACCGGACCGGGAGCTGTAGGAAACCGAACGATTGGTACTGCCGCAGCAGGAGGAATGCTGATAGGAACTATTTTCGGGCTGATGATTATTCCGGGACTGTATTATATTTTCGGAACTATTGCCGAGAAATCGAAACTGGCAAAATATGAAGAAGAGAATCCTTTAACAGAACAAACTGAACCTTATCAACACGATAACAAGCATGAAGATTTATAATAAATATATAGCAGCCATTGCTCTATCGCTTGTACTCACAGGCTGTAGAGCTCCGATGGCCACGGTTATAAAAGATGAAGTAAAAGAAAACCTGCCTCAGAATTTTAATCAGGAAGAGCAGCAGGATGCGAATGCAAACAGTGGAACAACCCCATGGAGACAGTTTTTTACAGACCCCAATCTGGTAAGCTTAATTGAAACTGCTTTAAAAAACAATCAGGAATTACTGATCACGCTTCAGCAAATTGAAATGGCGAAAAGCAGTGTTTTAGCTAAAAAAGGAAAATTGAGCCCAACCGTTTCAGCTGGAATAGGAGCCGGTCTTAAAAAAGCCGGACGTTATACCAGCGAGGGAGCAGGTGATGCCACTACAGAAATAGAACCGGGAAGAGAAATGCCGGACCCGCTTGGGAATTTTGAAGGTGGATTGATGGCGAACTGGGAAATTGATATCTGGAAAAAACTCAGAACTGAGAAGGAATCGGCTGTAGCCCATTATCTTTCTACGGTTGAGGGAAAAAACTTCGTTTTGTCCAGTCTTGTTGAGGAAGTTGCAGATAATTATTATGAATTGCTGGCTCTGGATAATCAACTGGATATTATTCAGCAATATATTAAGCTGCAGGAAAGAGCGTTGGAAATTTCCAAAATTCAAAAGGAGGCCGCCGCCGCTACAGAACTGGCTGTGAAGAAATTTGAAGCAGAACTGGCAAAATCCAAAGCCGCAGAATATACCATCCGCCAGGATATCACGGAGAAAGAAAATGAGATCAATGCACTTCTGGGAAGATATCCGCAACCTATTGTAAGAGCTAAGGAAAGCTTTATGTCTACGATGCCACAGACTGTGTATACGGGAATACCGTCTCAGTTACTGGCTAACCGTCCGGATATCAAACAGGCAGAACTGGAATTGAAAGCTGCTAAACTGGATGTACAGGCTGCAAGAAAGGAATTTTATCCGTCATTGGAGATTTCTGCAACGTTAGGATTGGAAGCTTTTAAGCCTTCTTATCTGGTTAAAATGCCTGAATCCATCGCTTATAATTTAGCAGGAGAATTAGCTGGTCCGCTGATCAATAAAAGTGCGATCAAAGCGAACTTCCAGACTGCAGATGCTAAGCAGATTCAGTCGTTGTACGAGTATGACAAAACAATTTTGCATGCGTATCTGGATGTAGCTAATCTGATGTCAAAGATTAAAAATATAGACCAATATTATCAGATGAAATCCCAGGAAACAAAAGCATTGGATCAGTCGATTGACATTGCTAACCAATTGTTCCGGAATTCAAGAGCAGATTATCTTGAGGTTCTTCTGAATCAGAGAGATGCTCTGGATGCTAAAATGGAGCTAATCGAAGCCAAACAGCAGCAGCTGAGTACCGTTGTAGATATTTACAAAAGTTTAGGCGGTGGCTGGAAATAAGAAATCATAATTCTATCAATATAAACAGTTAATGTTTTGGGCTGATCCTTTCGGGGGTCGGCTCTTTTTATTTTTATGCGACGAGTTCTGTCGTTACAGAGGACTAGCTTTGTCTAATGGAAATAGATAACGAAGTACACACGGAACCTATGGAGTGATATTATTCATATTAAATCTCGTTAATGAGACTTGATTGGGTGTTAAAGAAATGTTAAATTTGCAGCGTTATTTATAAAACTAATATTTAAATACACAAAAGATGAAGATATTCTATTCCGGTGCATTGACCTTATGCACTCTTCTGGGGCTTTCTGCCCAGGAAGTATTGTGGCAGAAAGACATTAAGTCTTCTACACAGAATTTTCTAAGCCAGGTTACCACAACTATTGATCAGCAATATCTTATTTCGGGAAGCTCGATTCATCCTTCGACGAGCTCAGGATCCCGCCAGACGCCAGCAGCTAATAGCCAAAAGCAAAACAATGGCTACGATTTCCATTTAATCAAACTGAACCAACAGGGTGAACAGGTCTGGGAAAAATATTTCTCAGGACAGAATCATGATTATCTGTCAGCTTCTGTAGCTACTCAGGAAGGAGGATTTCTTCTGTCCGGAACCTCTTATTCCGGAAAAGGACTGGATAAAAAAGAAGATTCCAAAGGAGGGTCTGATATCTGGCTGATCAGAATCAATGAATTCGGAGATGAGCTTTGGCAGAAAACATTGGGAAGTTCTTCTGATGAAGAAGCCAGAGCTGTCATTCAAACTATGGATCTTGGATTTTTTGTAGCAGGAAACAGACAAAGTTCCCTTCCCTTCGACTCCGCTCAGGGTAAACTACCTCAGGGAACCAGCGGTTATGGATCAAAAGATGTTTGGATTTCCAGATTGGATAAAAACGGAAAGGTTCTTTCTGAAACTGTTTTAGGAGGAAAAGGTCTGGACGAAGTGGAAAAAATGATTCCTACGAGAGATGGTGGAGCATTATTGGGAATTTACTCGAGGAGTTCCGAGATCCGGGTTTCAGGTTCTACAGATAAGTCGTCTGCAACAACCCCGCATCCCGTATCCCGAACTGCTAAATCTACAGAAAACTTCGGCGAAGGAGATTACTGGATCGTGAAACTTGACAAAACCGGAAAAGTAGAGTGGGAAAAGAACTTTGGAGGAAAAGGTGATGATCATATCAGAACATTGGGTTTAACATCAGCCGGATATGTAATCGGTGGAGAATCCAGATCCGAAAGATCAGGTAATAAAACGGTAGGAATTGAAGAAGGAACTGACCTGTGGTTGATCTCACTTAACGAAAGAGGCGAAGAAATCTGGCAGAAATCTTTCAATTTCAAGAACCGCGATATTTTAATGGGAATGAGTGTCCTTCATTCAGCAGATGACAAATCTTCGAAGGGAATTCTTTTAGGAGGCTATACGCAGGCGGAAGGCCCTTCGACAGGCTCAGGGACCTCCTCCGATGATGAAACCTTCTGGATGCTGTACCTGAATCAGGACGGAAATGAAGAGTGGAGAAAATATGTGAAAGGAGAATCCAGGAAGAAAGAAGAAAGACTTTCAGATATTAAATTAAACAGAGACGGCTCCATCATTCTTGCCGGAACCAGTGCTGAAGAACTAGGAAAAGAGAACTGGAAGATTGTGAAGCTAGGAGATAGCCAGATCAATAAACTCATCGAAAAACAAGACATTAAGATCTATCCGAATCCGGTTTCAGATTATGCTTACGTGGAAATTGGCTTTGACTTTAAAGAAGCGGATCTAATGCTGTATGATATGGGTGGAAGACAGCTGCAGAGCATGAAAACAAAGAATAAAGTGACGAAGATTAATACTCAGAATTTGATTCAGGGGGCTTATCTGGTGACGATAAAGACGGATGGGAATAAAATGGCGAATGCGAAATTGATTAAGAAATAAATTTACTAATAGAATGAGAAAATATATAGCAATATTTATATTAATTTATAACATATTTAATGGTCAAGCATTAAATATCAAATCTCCTCAAAGTTATGAAATGGAACGGTTTGGTAATATTCCTGTTAATTTAAATGCAGGAGGACTTGATTTTAATATTCCGATATTTGAAAAAAGAATATCTTCTGTTGGAGATTTTAAAATGTCCTTAGATTACAATTCGTCAGGATTTATCCCTACGAAGAAATCAAATTATGTTGGACATGACTGGAGTTTAAATTTTGGGGGATTAATATCTAGAAGCATTAATGGTGTTGCTGATGATTCTAATTCAAGTGAAAGCACCCTTGGATCGAAAGGATTCCTTGTTGGTGTGAGGCTGAATCCTAAGTTGAATAGTGATATTTATAATGGTAGTTATAGCAGCTCTTTTAATAAAGATCACATGTCGATTAGTGGATATCAATATGAACTTACTCCAGACAAATTCAATTTTAATTTTTTAGGAAATACAGGATATTTTTACATTGGAAATGATGGAATTCCTGTTGTTGTTTCTCAAAATATGAATTTAAAGATTGATATTTCAAACCTAAGCAATCAGCACAACTATGGATGTACTCCTTCGTTTTCAGAAATAACTATTATAGATGGAAAAGGCAACAAGTATTATTTTGGAGGGCATCATAATAATCTTGAGGTATCATATCAAATGGGTAATTCTAACCAGCCGGCTACTCTTCTTCCGGATGGAAAGGGAATATTTTCTATTACAGGATGGTATTTATATAAAGTAGAATATTCTGATAATCATAAATTAGAGATAGATTATCATCCTTATAGTGATAATTCAACTTCTTTTGAATCTCCTAATTTTGGTAATTTTTGTACTTCTATACCACCTCCCGCACCACAACAAAGTTCATTTGATTTTGTAGAATCTTTATTTAGTTACAATAAATATGTTAACCAGTCAAATTCCAGGTTTAATTATAACATTAATACAAGTATTGGAGGGTATCATGTTTGGGGTGATGGAAGCGGATTTTCTTATCAAGCTCCGTATTTTCAATATACTCTAACTAAGAATGTTTTGCCAAAAAGAATTGTATTGGATGGGAAAGTCCTGATTAGTTTTAATTACAATAACTTTCAATCCAATGATAATGGCTATAAATCTTTAAAAATAAGTTCTATTATAATAGCTGGACAACAAACTTTTTCTTTTGATTATTACAGAAATAAAGATAGATTCTTTTTACAATCATTAAAATTCCCTGATGAAAAACTTTATCTTTTTGATTATTATAACAAAGAAACTTTACCAAAAGAAACTACTTTAGGTATTGACTTTTGGGGATATTGGAATGGAAAGAATGATGATAATAATTTTTTGATTCCAACTTATAGTTTTAACAGAGACACTGGTGATTATGAAATTACGGGAACTACCAGGGATTCGAATCCGAACTTAGTAAGAACTGGACTTTTAAAAAATGTCTTATATCCGACTGGTGGCTCGACTACATTTTATTATGAACCACATAGCTACTCAAGAAAGATAGATAGAGACTTTTCCTCTAATTTTTTACCCTATCTGAAAAACTCCTTGGGAAGAGTAGGAGGCGCAAGAATAAATAAAATAGAAGATTTTGATGGAACTAATACTATTACCAGAGATTTTAAGTATTTAAGAAATTATGGATCCGGTTCTGCAGAGTCCAGCGGTATTTCTAGTCAGGTATTGAGATATATGTATTATGTGGATTATAAAAATCAGGGCGGGGGAAGATCGGTTTCATTGACAGAAACCGCCAATAATATCTCTGAGAATTCGCTTTCCTCTTCTCCTATTAGCTATAGTGAAGTTGCCGAATTAAAGAATAATATTCTTCAGAAAAAATATTTTTTCAGTGACTATTCTACTAATCCCGATTCTCTTATTGAAAGAAATACTTTAGTGCTAACCGATGACATCAAGCCTCTTACATTAATTAAAAATTTCCCTGTAAAATATAATTATAATGATTATCAAAGAGGTAAACTATTAAAGGTTCAGTTATTCAAAGATGATCAGATCATAGAGGAAACAGAAAATAAATATTCATCTTTAAGCACAAATATATTGTTAGAGAACAGTTATATTTCACGTGTTCAACAGTTTGCATCATGGGTTCATTATCAGAAAGAATATGTTTATCCCTATTTATTGAAATCAACAATAACAAAAAACTATTTAGGAGGGAAGACACTGGCAACGACTCATAATTATTTTTACGAAGGTCAACGACATTTCAATCTTAGTAAAGAAGAATATATTTATCCAGATAATACATCCATGAAAACTACCTACCTGTATACTGGGGACCTCTTACACGCAAGTCCAAACCACCCAGTAGCATTTGTTAAGCCTTATGCTTTTCTAGTGAATCTGTTCTCCAAAAGTATTTTTGGAATACCATCAGTAGTTTCTCAGTATAAGAATAATAAGTTTTTAAAGAGAATACAGACTTTATATGAATTCAATTATAGTAATGATTTCTATACGACGCTTCCTAGGAAAACATTAATTTATAACGAAGAGAAAAATGTAGCACATCATCCCAGCATCACATTACCGGATGTAAATTTTGGCATCGTTGAGATGACCTATGACAAATATGATTCATTGGGAAATTTGCAGCAATATACAACAAGAGATGGAACACCGGTAACAATTATCTGGGGCTATAATAGTACAGAGCCTATAGCCAAAATAGAAGGAGCTAAATGGTCAGATATTGATGCTACTCTAATTAATAATATAGTTGCGGCTTCTGATTTAGATGCATTAAAGCCGAGAAAACAGGAAGAAACAGATTTTTTAAACGCATTAAATATATTTAGGAATAATACCTCGCTTAGTAATTATTTAGTTACAACTTATACGTATGATCCTTATATAGGAATGCGAAGTATGACAGATCCTAGTGGAATCATAACGTATTACGAATATGATTCGACTGATAAACTTGAAAAAGTAAAAGATGTCAAACGTGAAATAGTAAAAGAATTCAAATACAATTACAAACAATAAAAACTCAAATTATGAAAAAAACAATATTCATTGCAGGCCTTTTTGCTGCTCAATTTGCTTCAGCACAGTTATATTCATCTGCAGGTGTTGTAAACCCAACATCTACTCCTACATCCAAAAATGTGGGAATCGGGGTTCATGATCCTCATTCCAATTTAGAAGTTGGTGACCAGAATGGAGGTAAGATAACAATTTCTACCGGTGGCTGGAGTGCTTCTTCTGCCAATCCAAAATATCCTACTTTGGAATTCGCAGGATACTTAAATTATCCTAAAGCGAGAATAACTGCTACTGAAGAATCAGGAAATACGAGTGGGTCAAAATTTTCTATTTTACTTCAAGATGATACAAATACTCCAAGCTTAGTCGAAAGATTTTCAATCCTCCAAAATGGAAATATTGGAATGGGGAATACACAGCCAAAGGAAAAATTGGATGTTTCAGGGAATATACTGGTTGGTGGTGGTAGTTCCACTGAGGGAATTAATGCTCTTGCGATACGGTACGAAGATGGATCTTTAAGTAACTGGGGTTCTTTAAGAAGTTCTGCGGCATCCTATATGAGTTTTGGAGTTAAGGCAGATCCCAATACAGCGGATGGCTGGTTGTCTTCCAATGGAACCTTAAATTTTTCTAAGGTGTCAATGATCATGAATGATGACGGGATCCGGTTTTTAAGTTCACCAGCGCAAATCAGAGCATTGAATTCCCCGGTTACAATGAATGAAATCATGAAAATTGCTCCCAATGGAAATGCTCTATTACAAGGTAAATTAGAGGCCAAAGAAATTAAAGTGACCCTGACCCCAACAGCCGATTTCGTATTTGAAGAAAACTATGACCTTCCAAAGCTGGAGGAAGTGGCAAAGCATATTAAAGAGAAAAAACATTTACCGGAAATAGCTTCAGCCAAAGTAATGGAAAAAGAAGGAGTAAATGTTGGTGAATTCCAGATTAAACTCCTGCAAAAGATCGAAGAACTTACTTTGTATGTGATTGAACAAAACAGACAGTTAAAAAATCAGCAGGAAAAAATTCAAAAATTAGAAACAGAAAATACTGATTTAGGAAAAACAGTATTGGATATTAAGCAACTGAAAGAAGAGCTTATTAAGATGAAATCCAGTGTCACCCATTAATTAAAAATTATGTATAAAAAATTATATATAAGCATAGGATTACTATGGGGGATACATCATTATGGGCAGGTAGTTTTAACTTCTACTCCTGTTCCCAATACTGAAGTAGCAGACCCCCAAAGTATACGTATGCTTCCCGGATTCAAATTTAATTCTGTTAACGGAACTTTTCGAGCTTATATTGGAACACCATCTCCAGAAAATACTTATACACCCATCAGCGTTAATTATTCGGCGAATATCTCAAATACTGAAAATTATGTGTATACCAGACAGTATTTAGTCCCTACGGAAGTTTCAGATGGATCGCTGCAACAGATACAGAGTGTTCAGTTTTTTGACGGTCTTGGAAGGCCTAAACAGTCGGTGAGTATTAAATCTACCCCTACCGGGAATGATATGGTAACCCATATTCCTTACGATGGATTTGGACGGCAGGTAGATAGTTGGCTTCCGGTTCCGATGTCATCCCAGAGTGGAAATATTCAGACCGGAGTGGAAGGGGCTGTCAATGCATATTATCAGTCCAACGGGATTAATGATTCCTTTCCTTTCAGCCATAAAAATTTAGAAAACTCTCCGCTTGACAGGATTCTGAGCCAAAAAAATCCAGGTGCCGACTGGCAGAACAAACCTGTTGTTTTCGGCTATGATACCAATACGGCAGGCGAGGTGAAAAAATATACCACAATAGCCACGAATTGGACGGATGGAGTGACTTCTTCCGAATTACTTCTGTCCGGGACCTACGGAGAAGCGCAACTGTATAAAAATACTGTTACGGATGAAGACAACAATAAAACCATAGAATTTAAGAATGGTAAGGGACAGACTCTATTGGTCAGAAAAGTCATCAGTGCTTCAGAAAATGCAGATACCTATTATGTGTACAATGAGTATGATCAGTTGGCAGTTGTGGTTCCACCGTTGGCTTCTGCTTCCACATCCGTATCTGCTTCCGCTCTGGAACATCTGTGTTATCAGTATAAATATGATGGCAGAAGCAGATTGGTAGAAAAGAAACTTCCTGGAAAAGGTTGGGAACAGATGGTATACAACAAAAAAGACCAAATTATCCTATATCGGGACATTGTTCTAAAAAATGGAATCACCAATTTTACCGCTGACCAGTCATGGACTTTTACGAAATACGATCAGTTTGGAAGAGTTACCTACACCGGGATTTCAAGGGACGGTACTCTGAGGCGGAACATCCAGAATTATGTTGATAATCAGGCTGCGAATGTTTCTTACGAAGCCCGTGGAGGCAGTTTTGCCTTGAGTGGAATGAATATAGAGTACGGAAGCGTTTCTTACCCTACGAGTATTGATAAAATTCTTACCGTAAGTTATTATGATACCTATCCACAAGGAGCACCGGCGGTTTCTGCGACCATTTTAGGTCATGAAGTACTGACTCAATCTACCCAGTCCTCGAATGTGAGTACCAAAAGCCTGCCTACAGCTTCTTATGTGAAAAACATTGACAATGACAGTTGGACAAAAGCATATACCTATTATGATAAGAAAGGTAGAGCAATATCCACTTATTCTGTGAATCATCTGGGAGGATATACCAAAACAGAAAGCTTCCTGAAATTTTCGGGGGTGCCGGAATATACGCTTACTGAGCATAAAAGAGCTGCAGATGCCACTAAAGTCAACCTCAAAGAAACTTTTGAGTACGATCATCAGGAAAGGCTGGTAAGACATTGGAATGAAGTAAATGGTGGAGTGAAGGAACTTCTTGCTGAAAATCTATACAATGATCTAGGACAGGTACAGACCAAAAAGGTAGGAAATACAACAGGCAGTCCTCTCCAAAGTGTCAAATATGCATACAATATCAGAGGATGGCTCACGAAACTTAATGAACCTTCCAATCTGCAGAATAAACTCTTTGCTTACGAGCTGAGGTACAGCAAACCGGACAGCCAGTTTTCAGGTTCTGCAAGGTACAACGGAAATATCTCACAGATGTCATGGATTACCCAAAGCGATGCTGTGCTCAGAAATTACTCCTATGAATATGATGGCCTTAACCGTCTTAAAGAAGGACGTTTCTGGGATGCCATGAATTTAGACAGAGGAGAATACCATGAGCAGCTTACCTATGACCTGAACGGGAATATTAAATCCCTGCTCAGGAGAGGAAGACAGCTTCCCGGCTATACGGCTCCTGAAGTGATGGATGATCTGGAATACCACTATGAAAATGGTGAACAGAGTAATAAGTTAGCCTATCTTAAAGAAGTGGGAACAGGTAATGCCTTAAGCGGCTATCCGCTTTCATCAGGAAGCACCGGAAGTGCGATCAGCTATGACCTGAACGGAAATATGATACTTCAGCAGGATAAAGGGATCTCTATTCAATATAATTATTTAAATTTACCGGGAAAGGTTACCCAGAATACCAAAGTAACAGATTACACCTATAAGGCAGATGGCGTAAAAGTAAGAAAGATCTTTGGTACAGACACCACAGATTATTTAGACGGTTTCCAGTATGAAAACGGCATATTAAAATTCTTCCCTACCGCAGAGGGTTATTTTAATTTTGAAACCGGGAAGTATGTGTATAATTATACGGATCATCTTGGAAATACACGTTTGAGCTACTTTAAAAATGGTTCAGGAGCAGAGATCATTGAAGAGAGTAATTATTATCCTTTTGGATTAAAGCATGAAGGATATAATGTGTTGTCAGGGAATCCTGCATATAAATACAAATACAATGGAAAGGAACTTCAGGAGAGTGGGATGTATGATTATGGGGCGAGATTCTATATGCCGGATTTAGGAAGATGGGGTGTCGTAGACCCATTGGCGGAGAAATATTTCAATATATCTCCCTTCAATTATACAGCTAATAACCCTATTCTTTATATAGATCCTGATGGAATGCAACTGGATTTAAGTGATATTATGAAGAAAGGCAATGAAGAGCAATACAAAGCATTTGTTTTTTTTGCTAAAACAAAAGAAGGTCAAGCTTTTTTATCAAAATACATGGAGAAAGGACAGACCATTACTTATGGTGGGAAAACTATTTTTGAAGCAAAATCAAATGGTGAGTATCACAATAAAGGCATAGATTTATCATATGGGGTTAAAACAGACTCATCTGTAGGAGGTTCCACGACAGGTAAAATTAAGGGAGATGAAAAGAATGTCTCAATCTTGATTTCGAACAAAGCATATGGTGATTCCGGTAGTCAGTTTTTTAATACCTTGAGACAAATAGTTCACGAATCTTTTGTTCATGCTGATTTGGAAGCTAATGATCTTCAAGATGATGGTTACCTTAATTCAAGCAGTATTTCAAAAGAATACAGAAAATATGACACTAGGGAATCTCAACATGGACAACATTATTATATCCAGAATGAGTATTTAAAAGATCCTACAAACAGTAAAGTAAATACATACACTAAGGAAGGAATGCAAATTCTCAAGCAAGCTAACGAAGCTCTAAAATTAAAGTTAGGTAATACTCAGATAAAAACCGAAATGTGGAATTTTAGAGGATCTATGATAAAAGTAGATAAAAGTGGGAACCTAAAACATAAAGATCAATAATTGTATGAAATTAATTAGGATTATAATGATTAGTATGCTATTGCTTTCATGTCATAAAGAGAAGCAAGAATATATTGAAGTATCATTGGGGTTTAGCATGAATCCTAATGAACCAAGGATTGCAATCCTTATAAATGACAAAGATTCTTTGTATGTATGTAAGGAAAATTTAACATCAACTGATAAAGGAGTAAAATATAAATATTTTAAATCAAATCAAAAGATTAATTTCGCTTATTATAGAGAAAGAATATTGACATCTTTTTATGATTCAGTTCAATTTAAAAGTACTCCCGATGCTCAGCCAAGACAAATAAATTATTATTTAAATGGGAAGAATCTTAAATTTAGATTTTATTCACACGAGTTATCAAATAGACAAGAGGAAATTATTGAAGACTTGATTTTACTAAAAGAAGATAAAGGACTTAGAGAAATTCCTTATTATAGATTTTCTAAGGATTTATTATATGAATCAATGCCAAAGGCACCCAAATAAACTAAAAACTATTAAACCTTTTGCTCTCTACTATTCAAAGTTTCCCGACTTTGAGCAGCCCCCCCCCCCTCGCTCGCGCCCATCAATAAAAATAAACCACTGCTTTTTACAGTGGTTTTATTATTTTAGCCTAAAAAGAAAAAGACCTTCGATACAGACACCACAGATTATATAAACGGTTTCCAGTATGAAAACGGCACATTGAAATTCTTCCCTACCGCAGAAGGTTATTTTAATTTTGAAACCGTGAAATATGTGTATAATTATACCGACCATCTTGGAAATACAAGACTGAGCTACTTTGAAAATGGCTCAGGAGCAGAGATCATTGAAGAGAGTAATTATTATCCATTTGGATTGAAGCATGGGTATAATGTTTTGTCAGGAAATCCTGCGTCTAAATACAAGTACAACGGGAAGGAACTTCAGGAGACAGGAATGTATGATTATGGAGCGAGGTTCTATATGCCGGAGATGGGAAGATGGGCTATAACACCACCATCTATATTAACAAGACCTAGATTTTAAATCGAACATCTTAAATTTAATAAATATGAAAAAAAGTATAAGTTTAATTTTATTACCTTTTTTATTTTCGTGCCAAAATATTAGTAATGAAGATATATATGGAAAATATTCACCCATATCATACAAGAATACATATGACACTCTAACAATTAACAAAGATGGGATTTATAACAGATTGATTTACAATATAGAAGGGAGGGAATTATTGAATTACAATTCGAAATACAAATTAGATGGTTCTTCAATAAAGTTTTCTGATTTTTATTTAAATTTAGATAAAGATTTAATTGCCTTTCCAGAAGATGTGAATGATATTGATATGACCTATACTACTTTTTTTGAAAAAAAAGATAAGAATATTGTACTTTGCTTTGGTTACCATAATGGGGAGAATTGTTATAAAAAGATTATAAAATAAAAAACCACTGAGCAAAGTCCCCGCTAGTGCGAGTGTTCCGCTCATGTCAATAATAATAATAATAATAATAATAATAATAAACCACTGTTTTTACAGTGGTTTATTATTTTAGCTTTGAAAGCATTTATGAACTATATTGTGACTTTTACTTCAATAAAAATTAAAAACTAAATTCACCCAAAGACAATCCATGAAAAAATCAATCTCCCACATCTTCACCATCACTCTTCTTTTCATCACATTTTCCTGCACTTCCTATATCAAACCCATCCACACAGAATCAGTACCCAGCTCTGAAAATATAACCAGAAAATTAGTTTTTAAGGATGGAACGCTGGACGTGAATTTCTATGGAGATTATATATTTGATAAGGTAGATAAAAACATAATCTTTTTCACCAATAAAGAGATCTCTGGAATGCTCAGCAATCTTAAAATAAAGCCTTCATCCCAGATCCTTTTTACCTATACCAAATCCAGTATCTACAACAATATGCTTGGATTTTATTATGCCGGAAAAAACCTCACTGATGTAAAGAATGATTTCTCTATTAAAACTCCCGAAAAAGAAATGCAAAACGGCCTTTTGTACACCTATGAATACAAAGGTTACTACATTATGGAATTCTACAGACAACAGGAAAAAGGAGTAGTCCGTTTTATTTCGGTAAATGATTCGGCAAAACAGACAGTTGAGAAATTCAGGCTGGAAAACAACAATGTATTTTTTGATATCAATGCCCAGCTTTGGAATGAGTTGTAAAACTTGTGTAAACTTTTTTTAATGGAAAGCGCAAAAGATCGCAAAGAAATTTGAAAAGATGCTGCTGTAAGGCTCTAGGATTTTATCACAGATAAATTGTAGACCGCTCAATAAACGGCAATGAACTTGCTGAAAATTTCTGATTTTCTTGCGCCTTAAAATATCCTCATTCTTATTTAATCTTTGCGTCACTTAGCGTTTTTCCAACTATAAAGAATAGCATAAACGTTTAGCTGGACAGTTTCAAGGCTCTATTAGGAAGGTTTGAAACTTTAAATATCAATTGTCAATCAATTAAAATAAATCACTGTTTTCCACAGTGGTTTTATTATTTTAGCCTTGAAAGCTTGATATAGAGAAAATGAAACAATTTATATACACCCTTGAACATATATATACCGACGAAGAGCATACCGCGATTAAGCTTTTAGGCTTTTTTGATGATTTAACAAAACTGGAAAAAATCAAAGATCAAGCTTTAGAATTTCCAGGATTTCGGGATTATCCGGATGGTTTTTTAAGTATAAAAAATGAACTGGATAAAGTCCATTGGAAGACAGGATTCAGTTCTGTAATCGGAGAAGTTGGAAGAGATTATATACCTGAAAAAGATGAAATAGATACAGAGGCTTATGTTGTTCAAAATTTACTCTCTATTTTCAGTGTAAGTCATACATATACCATTGACAGATATTTAGACGATGAAAGAATTATTGGTGTATTTTCAAGTTTAAAGACAGCAGAAAAAAATATAGACGAACTAAGACAACAGCCTGGATTTAAAGAATATCCTGAAGATTTTATAATTTGTGAAATAGAACTGAATAAGCTTTTATGGACTTCCGGTTTTTGATTTTGAAAAATCGGGCAATGATATAGCTTATTTTCATTGATTTTATATCTAATTTACGGGAAATACTTGATTTTTAGCGCGGTTATAGCCGTTTTGTTTGCTATATTTGTTAGACCATCACCACACAAAATCTTACCGCCATGAAAAAAATCCTTTTAGCCATTCTCGGCATTCTTGTTATTGTAGTTGCCATACTTTTAATCAAAATGTATACGTATCCGTTTAAAAAGAATGTGGAAGGAAGCTCTGAAGCATGGAAACCAGTCAAAAATGATTCAGCAATACTGCGTTTGTCAGGTGGTATCAAAATCCCTACGGTTTCTACTGGAAGTCTGGGTGAATTCAATTATGCTCCGTTTGATCAGTTTAAAGAATATCTGAAAACATCTTATCCGCTGGTCTATCAAAATACAGAAAACAATGAGGTCAACACCCATGCATTGGTTTTCCGGCTTAAAGGAAGTGACTCTTCACAGGACCCGATTCTTTTCCTTTCCCACATAGATGTAGTGCCTCCCGGAGATGCTGATGTGAAAAACAAAGAACAGAATATTTTCAGACCTGACGATAAACCATTGCCACCCGTTTCTAAAGTTGCAGAAGACTGGGATTTCGAACCGTTTTCAGGAACCGTTGCGAACGGAAGGATTTACGGAAGAGGAGCCATCGATATGAAAGGAATGCTCTTTTCCCTCATGGAATCTATGAATATGATGGTTAAAAGTAAAAAGATTCCGAAACGCGATATCTACCTGGCTTTCGGTTTCGATGAAGAAGTAGGAGGACAGAAAGGAGCCGTACAGATTGCAGACTATTTTAAGAAAAAAGGATTGAAGTTCGATGCAGTCTACGATGAAGGCGGATTGATCATGCAGAAAGGAAACGTCGCAGGAATAGATTCCGATGTCGCCGTAGTGGGCTGTGCAGAAAAAGGCTTCTTATCAGCAAAAATTAAGGTTAAAGGACTTGGAGGACATTCCTCAATGCCACCTATGGAAAGTGCGATAGGAAAGGCCGCAGTCATTATGCAGCGCCTCGAAGACCATCAGATGAAACCTACCATAACTCCATTGATCAAAGAATTTTTTGACAATATCGGAGGAGTTATGCCGTTTACGAACAGGCTTGCTATTGCCAACCAATGGCTTCTGAAACCACTTCTGCTCTCTCAACTGACCAAAAATAATACCACCAATGCTTTGGTACGTACCACAACTGCCCTTACCATGATGAAAGGAAGCGATGGAACCAATGTCCTTTCTCCCGAAGTGGAATTTGTAGTGAATTTCAGGCTTCTTCCCGGCGATACAGCAAAAGAAGTCCGTGATCATATCGCAAAAGCCACAGAAGGTTTCGATGTTGAGGTGGAAGAGATCGACAATACACGAGAAGCTTCCGCAGTTTCTCCTACCAATACAAAAGCGTATCAGTTAATAGAAGCCGGAGTCAGAGAAATTAATCCGGGTGCTATCGTAACTCCCTACCTTACCATGGCCGGTACCGATGCCTACAAATACCAGATTGTAAGCAAAAATATCTATAGATTCATGCCCATCAAAATCAACAGCTCAGAGCAGCAAAGTATCCACAGCACCAATGAGTACATCAGCATTGAAAACTATATGAAGATGATCCATTACTTTGAGTTCATGATGCTCAACTATGATAAGTAGTTTCGGGGTACGGGATTTGCGATGCGGAGTTTGAGAGTTTGAGAGTTTCGGGATTCGAGGTTAGAGTGTCGGAGTGTTTGAGGATTTTTGTGTTGCTGACTGTTGCTTGGGGGTAGTAATTAAGCCTCTTATTTTAATAGTCTGAAATATAATGTTTCCGGAAATATTGAATGAACGACAAATATCTGGCGGCTGAGGCTCTCGAAGCCACCAGTTCTAATGTCTGAAATCTGAAATCTAAACAAAAATATAACACGTCAAGTTTTGTCGCATTACCGCTATAGCTTTGTCCTATCAAAATTACAGAGCTATGGAAATGCCGTTTTACTTAACATTTACAGAATTTGAAAGTCATTATTACGATAATCTTGAAAAATGGTTTGAAGAATATCACAACGCCAGCGAAATCGATTATCTTAAGACACTGGCAGATCTTTACAGTCCTTATCTGTATTACAGTTTTGCGGATGACAGGCTGATGGCTGATGCTTCTATGGAAATCAAAGACTGCTTCTTTCCTTATCATGAAAAGATCGGGATTTCTTTCTGTACAAGCTGTGAAAACGGGAAAAATCCAAAGGCAGCCAAAGGCATGAACCATATATTCGAGTGGAAAACCATTACGATGATGGAATATGCACAACATATTCTGGATAAGATCAACAGACACTTGTTAAAAAACGGCAGTTCTCTGGACGGAAACAAAACAATTCCGGATTATATCAATGATCGTGACATCATCACTTCAATAGAAGGTACCGGATATTGTGTGAATTACAGCAGGCATCAGGCAGCGGTTCCGTTCTTAAAGTCTTACCTTCCTTATTTCGGGCAGACTGTAAACATTGCGGTGTACAGAGACTTTATTTTCTCGATAGTGCAGATCGCGGAATATATTGATAAAAAGTTGAGATCTGTACAGGCTTTTGAGTACACCATTTATGCTAAATTAAAATCAGAAGCCAAATTCAAAGTGCAGATGAGTCATCAGTTTCTGACGATTTGCAATTAAAATTTTCACCAACATTCATATCTAAATTATATTGACGGAATACCCTGACCGGTCTTCCAGACAAATCCTGACAGCAATGCCAGGATTTTGTTTAATATTACCCATTACCCATTACTCATTACTCATTACTCATTACTCATTATTTGAAGGGTAAATTCCAAATCACATCCACGGCCAAATAATGCACGCCACCTCTCTTCACACTTCTGCTTCCCCGAATCAGATCATTTACATATCCAATATCCACCGAGAAAGGGGAGTGGGGAATACTGAACATATAATAAGCCCCGATACGCATTTCCCGGTATCCGAAAGGCGTCCATTTCTGTTCCGGCTCATTAAGGTAGCTTGTAGAAAACAGACCTTCGGCACTTAGAGCCAGCTTTTGATTGTTTTTTTGGGATAGATTATAAGTCAACTGACTTTTAATCCTTGTTCTCAATTGGAAATTTTCTTCAACCTGACGGAAATCAGCATCAAAAAACTTCCGAAATTCCTGGCGGACTGTATTTTTAAGTTTCCATCTTTTCCCCAATTTGAAAATATAGGCATATCTTCCATAAATTCTGAACTCCTGCTCAGTCGCTTCCTTTTCATAAGGTGCAGAGCTTTCATATTTCGGCTGCCGGCGGTAACTGACCGCATAGCTATACTGTTGATTGGGTGCAAAAGAATGATACACCTCATGGTTCAAAACAATGATGGCCTGTTTTGAGACTAAATTATAATCATCTGGGTTGCTTTTTCTTCCCAAAGCGATATAGCTTAAAGCCTGTTTCTTTCCCAGTGAATCTAATTGCCGTCTTACTCCGAAGGCTGACCAGAAAGCCGTATTAGCCTCTCCAAGACCAGGCGAACTGATCTGGGCATGTACTGAACTAAATAAGCTTAATAAAAATATCGCAATAATAATTTTTCCTTTCCTGAGCATCCTGTAAAATCTATTGAATCGTATTCTGAGTATCTGTTCAGTAATAAAATGATGATTTGCTGTAGCCAATGTAGGTCCTTTATCCATTAAATAATGATGTAAATGATTTTAATACTGTTGATAAACAGGACAAATTAAATACATGATTTAGGAATGTTTTAGGAATAGGAAGGATCAGGCGCAAAAATTGTGGACTCAATCAATTCCTCTCGCTGATCATACAGATAGAGCAGATAAAAAATAAAAATCTGTATGATCTGGCCAATCTGCGTGAAATTTATAGATACATTCCCTTTGTTAGAATCCATGGAATTGATTTTATCTTTATTTTTTTTTACAAAAAAAAGTCTTAAACAATTAAGTTTAAGACTTTTATAATCTTGCAGAGAGGAAGGGATTCGAACCCTCGATACAGTTACCCGCATACTACCTTTCCAGGGTAGCTCCTTCAACCACTCGGACACCTCTCTATTTGAGATTGCAAAAATAGAGTAATTTCTGGAATCTGCAAATTATTATTCAAAATTAGTCAGTAATTTCTCCACAGAGACTTCTGGTGAAGTTGTCCGCAAAGGTTCCTGTGTAATTCGGGTTGTCTATAAGGTGCATCGCTTTGGTGATGGCACTTTCGGCGGTCATATCCCTTCCGCTGATCGCTCCGATTCTTGAAAATATATTGCTGTTTTCATACTTCCCGAAAGATATACCTCCTGAAATACACTGACTTACCACCACGATCTCAGTTCCGTTGCTTCTGATCTCCTCAAGCGTTTCCTGCGTTTTTTCACTGCTGAAAATAGTTCCCGAACCGAAAACCTGAAGAATTAAAACCTTCATTTTAGGAATTTCTTTAAAATGACTCAGATGCATCCCCGGAAAAATTCTCCAGAATAAAATATCTTCAGAAATATGTTCGTCTACATGAAATTCCACTTCCGGATCACAACGGTACAAATTGTCCTTAACAATATTTAAATGAACACCTGATTGTCCTAAAATAGGGTAATTCGGACTTGAATAGGCATCAAAAAACTCCGCAGAATATTTCAGGGTTCTGTTTCCTCTCAATAATTTATACTCAAAATAAACGGCAACCTCCTGAATAACGGCTTCATCGTTTTCATAAAGACTGGCATAATAAAGACTGGTCAGAAGATTTTCCTTGGCATCCGTTCTCAGATCTCCGATCGGAAGCTGTGAACCCGTCATAATGACAGGTTTCCTAAGACCTTTCAGCATAAAACTTAAAGCGGAAGCCGTGTAAGACATGGTATCGGTTCCATGAAGGACCAGAAAGCCGTCATACAGCTCATAATTCTTGAGAATATAGTTGGCGATCACCTTCCATTCCTCAGGTCCCATATCCGAAGAGTCCAGCGGTTTTGCGAAAGGATGCACAAACACCTCGCATTCCATTAATTTCATCTCGGGCATTTTTTCGAAAATATTTCCAAAATCAAATGCACGGAGACTTCCGGTTTCATAATCTTTTTCCATACCGATGGTTCCTCCGGTATAGATGAGCAGGACTTTTCTTTTCATGAATTACTTTTTAGTAAGAAATTGAGCCTCGTTCAGGTTCATAGCTCAAAATTACGTTAATTTGCAAAGATTTGAAAATGAATGGAAGATTTAGCGCAAACTTTTGAATACTTAAAGCAGTTTTTAACAGAGGAAAGACTCTCGAAAATAGAACATTTCTCTAAGGAAAGTTCCGATTTTGTACTTCCTGTGATGGATGATGTCTACCAGTTCAGAAATGCAGCGGCTATCATCAGATCTGTGGAAGCCTGCGCGTTTCATAAGGTTATAGCTATGGAAGAGGAGAATGTTTTTGATCCCAACCTTACCGTAACCAAAGGTGCCGAAACCTGGGTAGAAGTTGAGAAAATGGCTAAGAATATTGCTTCTCTGCAGAATATCAAAGACAGAGGCTATAAAATTCTTGCGGTATCTCTTGAAAAAAATGCGGTGATGCTTCCTGATTATCAGATTACAGAACCTATTGCGCTTGTATTCGGAACCGAGATGGAAGGCGTATCGGAAGAAGTCATAGATTTCGCAGACGAAACCCTGGCTATTCCGATGTATGGCTTAACAAGAAGCTACAATGTTTCTGTAGCCGCAGGAATCTGTATGTACGAACTGAAACAGAAACTGATACATTCAGGCATCGATTATAAGCTAAGCGAAGAAAAAAAGATGAAAATGAAGATTCGTTGGGCCATCAACTCCATGCGAAGCGGAAAACAGATCTTTGAAAAATATTTGAGAGATCATAATCTGGAAATGTAGATTGATGTGATGATGAGTTGATTTGATAATTTGCTGATCTATTGATATGCCCCGATTTCTAACCTCTAACTTCTAATCTCTAACATCTAATTTTTACCCTTTCACCATCCTAAAATAATTCCACGCCGCTACAAACACCCCCGCCGTTTCAGTTCTCAGCCTTTGGTTTCCAAGTGAGACTGCTTTTATATGACTGTCGGATAGAAACTGGATTTCCCTTTCAGAAAAATCTCCTTCAGGACCAATTAAAAAAGTGATCTCCTCCAAAGCAGGAATATGGTTAAGCTTAATTCTTTCCAGATTTTCATGACAGTGTGCCACGAAAGTCTTTTCTGGACTAATATTTTTCAGAAAATCAGGAAGTTTAATTAAATCATTAACCACAGGAAAATGAAACCGCAAACTTTGTTTTGAGGCCGCAATGGCTTGTTTTCTGAGTTTGTCTATACTGATATTTTTACGCTCTGTTTTTTCAGTTTGTAAAATGGTAATCTCAGAAATACCCATTTCAACAGCTTTTTCTACAAAAAACTCAATTCGGTCAATATTTTTAGTCGGAGCAATAGCTATATGAAGTTTAGGATTGAAATCCGGAGTATCTGTTTTAATTTCGGAAACATTCAGACTCGCTTTTTTGCCTTCGATCAATAATTGTCCGGAAGCAACATTTCCTTTTCCGTCTGTGACGTGAATTTCTTCACCCTCTTTCATCCGAAGAACTTTCACAATGTGCTGCTGTTCTTCGTCATTAATTATTGCTTTTCCGTTATCGATTTCGCCAAAAAAAAGTTTCATAGATTGATATTTAGAATGCGCCTGAATTTTATGTATAAGTGATGGTTAAAAGGCAATTTCATTATCGCTTAAAAATGCGACACCGGTTTTTATCGTGGTATAAATATCACCTTCACAATCTCTATATGAACAGGCGTAAATTTCTTCAAGCCACTTATTATTCATGAAAATTAAATTCAAATATTCGTTTTTTCTTAAATTATTTTTGATGGATAAATAATCTCCTTCTTTGGGTTCGTACGTAAAACTAAATACATTTTCTGAATTGATTTTCTCTACGATCTCTTCCTTTATATTTTGAACATATCCAGTTTCTGAACTGATCATTAAATAATCTTCATCTTCGTCTTCAGATTTTTCTGTCACTTCATTTTTTCCGGTAATCGTTTCTAAAACCCAATAATATTTTGAGTTCTTTTTAGATTGGGTTCCCAGTACTTTTTCTTCTAAGAGTATTTTCATAAATCATATTTTGCAGTTGCGGACGTTTTCATATCCGTAAATTCTCCTCGCTCATATTTCAGTTGAGCCACCATAGCAATCATCGCGGCGTTGTCTGTTGTATATTCAAATTTTGGAATGTAGATATTCCAGCCTAATTTTTCATGATTATCCTCCATCGCCTTTCTTAAAGCGGAATTGGCAGAAACTCCACCTGCAATCGCCACTTCTTTTACATTTAATTCTTTAGCTGCTTTTTCAAGTTTAGCCATCAGAATTTCAACGATTGTTCTCTGAACGGAAGCACACAGATCATTCAGGTTTTCCTTAATAAAATCAGGATTTTTTCTCACCTCCTTCTGAATGAAATAAAGGACAGACGTTTTTATACCGCTGAATGAATAATCATAATTCTCCATTCTCGGTTTGTTAAACGTAAAAGCATCAGGATTTCCTTCCTTAGCCAGTCGGTCTATAATAGGTCCTGCAGGATAGTCCAGATCGAAAATTTTTCCGATTTTGTCAAAAGCTTCTCCGGCGGCATCATCAATTGTTTTTCCGATAATTTCCATATCAAAATAATCCTTCACCAATACGATCATGGTGTGCCCTCCGCTTACCGTAAGACACAGGAAAGGGAATTGTGGCGGCATAGGATTTGCATCTTCGATAAAATGGGCTAAAATGTGGGCCTGGAGATGGTTAACTTCAATCAACGGAACATTCAGACTCATTGCCAAAGACTTAGCAAATGACGTTCCTACAAGAAGAGATCCTAAAAGTCCGGGGCCGCGTGTAAATCCTATAGCTGAAATAGCATTTTGTTGTATATTTGCTTTAGTAATAGATTTTTCAACAACGGGGATGATATTTTGCTGATGCGCTCGCGATGCCAGTTCCGGGACTACACCCCCATATTCTTTATGGATGGCCTGATTCGCAGCAATATTGGACAGAATACAGTTTCCCTTGATGATAGCTGCTGAGGTGTCGTCGCAGGACGATTCAATACCTAAAATTATAGAGTCGCTCATAATAATGGCAAAGTTAGAGAATAATAACGAGAATGAGAATAAAAAATCTGTAGCTGAGAACCTAAGTGATCAGGTACAGAAGACTGTGGAGAATGTAGAAGGCGCTGTGAAGGAGACCGTTAAAGAAGCATCTGAACTGGCATCAGATGCCATTCATCATCCCGTAGAAACGGCTGAAGAATTTGGAAAACAGGCGGTAAAAGATGTGACCAGCTACTCCTGGTGGGCCAAACTTCTCCTGATCCTTTTCTGGCTGGGAGTTATTCTTGTTGGAGGAATCCTTACGGCCATTAATCTTCCGGCAACCAAGCAGTGGGCCGCCAATCAGGCACTTCAGATCGTTAACAAAGACTTTAAAGCCGGAATGTCTACGGAAAGTGTAGAAGTGGATTATTTCGGAGACGTTATTATAAAAGGTTTAAAAATCAAAGATTACAAAGGCCTTGAATTCATCAAAGCAAGAGAATTCCGTGCAAATTCCGACTGGATGTCTCTTGCCTATAATGCAATTTCAGGGAACAGTAATTCATTAAGCTTTAATTCTCTTACCCTTGTCAATGCCGATGTAAAGGTGATTACCTACAAAGGCGACAGCATTTCCAACTTTATCAGATTTACACAGCTTTTCGACAGCGGAAAGAAGCGGGATCCAAAGAAACCTCCTTTCCAGCTGAATTCACGTGTCCAGATCATCGATTCAAAAGTTTCGATCGTTAGTCAAAACTCTCCGGGAGAACCTGGAAAATGGTTGACGGCTACAAAATTTAATTTAATAGCGCCTAATGTAAAGGTGAACGGGCCTAATATTTCTGCGCTGATCAATAATATGTCCTTCGTCACAGCAAGATGGGGGAAATCTCACTTGGTAGATACCTTTTCTACGGAACTTTCTTTGACCCATGAATTCCTTTCCTTAAAAGACTTGACGCTGAATACAGATCATTCACTGCTTCAGGGAGATATTAAATTTAATCTTCATGACGGCTCGTGGTCCGATTTTGCAGACCGTGTACGTTGGGATATGAATATCAAGCAGGGAAGCCAATTGAGCGGATATGACATCAGTTACTTCGTGACGAACTGGGATAATTTTAAACCCTTCAATCTGGCTGGTAAAATGACCGGTCCCTTGAATAAATTCCACCTGGAAGACTTCCTGATCAGAAATCCTGACGTCAATATTGCGACCAAAACCATGAGAGTCGATAGGCTGTTGAAAGGAAATTTCTCTATTGAAACCAATGATCTTTCTACAGATTTTACCTATAAAGACCTTAAAGCGATGATGCCTTCATTTATATCTAAAAAGATGAAGAATTTCGCGGACGATTTTGGAAAACTGAAATACAACGGAGCCGCAAAAGTAGATCCCGGACAAATTTATGTTTCCAGCGGAAATCTGATGACGGGAATAGGACAGGCGAAAATCACTAAACTTTCATTGACGGGATACAGCACAACAATGCCTAAATATTCTGGATATCTGGAAGTAAAAGACCTGAATACATCTGTCATCACCAAAAATAAAGCAGTCGGTCTTATCTCCGGTAAATTTGATCTGAACGGGCAGAGTTTTGACGTCAATACCATGCGTCTCACCACCAAATCCCAGATCAGCAGCATTGAGATTATGGATAAGCAAATCAGCAATCTGTATCTGGACGGTTTATTAGACCATAAAAAATATAACGGACTTATCACCATAAATGATGAGCAGGCGAAAGCTACCATTAAGGGACTTATTGATTTCAGTACCCCTAGGATTATGATGGATGTGAATGCAGATGTCACCCATCTGAACATGAATTATTTCACCAACAAACCGGGAAGTCAGATCGTGAGCGGCCAGGTGGTAGGTAAAATGTCCATGTCTTCCATTAATGATCTGACCCTGGATGTGGATGCTAATGATCTGCATTTTGCTACAACTACACAGAAATATATCGTTCCAAAAGCAAAGATTAAAACCTTTGTGGAAGCGGGTGGACGTGTAATAGAGGTCGATGCACCGGGAGCAGCCAGTGGTAAAATCTCAGGAAAATACAACCTTGGTGATCTTGTGGGAATGATGGAAAACGGTATCGGAAGAATACTGGTAGGACCTCCGCCGAGAAAACTATACAGAGGCCAGAGCTTCAAAATGAATTTTGATGTTCAGCAGGGTGTTGTGAATTATTTTCTGCCGGATCTTAAACTTCCGCAGGGTGCTTTGATAGAAGGAGAATATAACGGAGATTCCAATGACCTGATCCTGAATCTGGATGCAGCTTCCCTGAAGTATATCATGACCAAAAAGGAGGAGATCACCGAAGCAGACAAAGCGTTGGCGGCCACCAATCCTGAATATAAACTTAATGACCGGAATAATATTTCCAGAGACAGTGCGATGATCGACAGTGTAATGGTCAGAATCAATACGGCAAAGCTTGATGAGCAGCTGTATGCAAGGATCAGTAAACTGGTGTACAATAAGAATATTATCAAAGATTTTGAACTCAGAGGAAAGAATGAAAACAATACGGCACTTCATCTTGCGACAACATTTAAACATGGAAGTCCGGAGGATGAACTGAGTGAAAGCCTTAAAGCATACGCCATTAATGTAGATCAGTCTACCAATGCAGCGGGAGATTATGTTTTCAGGTTTGAGCCTACAGAAGTGAAGTTCAATGATGTTACCTGGGCGATAGATACCAGCCCAGAATTGGATCATTCTATTACCTACAGGAAAAGTACTGCTGATTTTGACATTCATAATCTGAGGGTATTTTCAGATAAAAGTGCCCTGTTCATTAAAGAGGCACAGTTTAAATCTGCAAAAGACTTTTATATAGATGCGGATATCGATGAATTTGCCGTAGAAAAGCTCCTTGAAATGCAGTCCGGAGGAAATCCGATGGGAATCAAAGGTCTGGCGAACGGAAGTGTAAAGATCAAAATGGATAAGAGCACGCTGCAGCCATTGGTAGACCTTACGGTAGACAATATCATGATGAACGGAAATGAAATGGGCGACCTTACGATTTCTGCGACTAATGGATTCTCACTGAACGTTTATGATGTAGATGTGAAAGTAACTTCTGCCGGAGTTCTCGGAAATAATAACCTGCATCTTACAGGTACCGTAAACAACAATACCGCTTCTCCTACGATCGATCTGACGGCGGAAATGCGGGATTTTGACCTTGCCTTTACCCAACAGTTCGTTCAGACTGTTTTCGGAAATATAAGAGGAAAAGCGACGGGTGACCTTAAGATCAACGGAAAGCTGAGCAATCTGGATTACAGTGGAGATATCGCCTTGAAAGGTTTCGGTCTGAAACTGCTTTTCACAGGCGTAGATTATTCATTTGACGATACGGTGATTCCGCTTTCCAAAGGACTTGCCATCCTTAACAATATTGAAGTACATGACGGAAGAACGAATTCTAAGGGAACGATCTCCGGGGCGATCCAGTTTGAAACGATTTCTTCCATGGGGGTCAACCTGATTATGAGAGCCGATAATCTTCTGGTGCTGAATACCTCACAGAAAGATTTTGACCTGTTTTGGGGAAGGGTTTACGGACAGGGAGATCTCTACGTGGACGGACCTGTTTCCGGACTGAGTATTTCCACCCCGAATATGAAGGCACTGAACGGAAGTACCTTTACCTTTAATTCCAGTTCTACGTCTAATGTGGAAGAGTTCAAAATGCTGAGGTTCCTGAAAGAAGGAAAAGACGGATTGATCACGCTGGAGGAAAAGAAAAAGACGGGTGCGAATATGAATATCGACTTCAGTCTTGATGTGGATAAAGGAACAACGGTAAACGTACTTGTGGGCGATGATGTAGGAAATATTACCGTAAAAGGAACGGCTGACAGGCTGAGGTTTCAGATGGGAAGACGTGGAGGAATCGCCATGAACGGAACTTATAAAGTAGATAACGGAACATTTGTTTCTAAAGCGATTCTGAATAAGACCTTCCAGATCGAAAAGAACAGTAGCATAAGGTGGGATGGTGATGCTATGAAGCCTGCACTGGATATTACAGCCAATTATGTAAGAATGGTATCGAATGCAGGGGAATATTTAAGTATGGGAAAACTGCAGCCGATCAGTGTACTGCTTCAGGCGAATATTACCCAATCCTTAATCAATCCGAAAATAGACCTGAATGTGACGGCTCTTGACGTGTCCAGCCAGGTAAAGGAAACATTGGCAGCCAAGATGAGCCAGGAGGGCGAGAAAGTACTCCAGTTTGGTTCTGTATTGCTGTTAAGTACCTTTAATGTCTCCAATAGTGGAGGAGTGGATTTTGACGTGGCGGGAGTCGCAGAATCTTCCGGATATAATATGCTTCTTAAACAGCTGGGTTCTGTATTGAATACCATGAGTAACGAATTCCAGATCGATCTGAATTATGTAAAAGGTGATCAAAATTCCAACACTGGTGACCGGGCTAATGCCGGGGTAAGTGTAGCCCTTTCACCAAGGGTCAATATTAAAACCGGACTGGGTATTCCACTGACAAAAACAGAAGGAACACAGACAAATTATCTTTCCGGGGAAGGGTCTATTGAGTATGATGTTTCTAAAAAGAATGACGGGAGTCTCGTCCTGAGAGGCTATTCCAAACCTACCAATATAGGAATGGTAAGTACGAATGGATCTGCAAATCAGGCCTATGGTGGGGGAGTTGTGTGGAGTAAAAGCTTCAATTCTCTCTTTAAAAAGAAGAAAAAAGATAAAAAACCCGCAGAACCTAAAACGGAAATAAAAACAGATTCTATAAAATCAAATGCTAAATAATCTGAATATTTTAATGATTTTTATCATCCGTGTTAATTATTGTTAATGTTTGATATAATTTTTTTAGTTAAATAATTTTTTATAAATTTGCAAAAAATACATGGATTTTTTAAGAAAATTGTAATTTAACTAATATGAACTATCAACTGGACGAAATAGACAAGAAAATTCTTGATTTCTTAGTAGAAAACACAAGAATGCCTTTTACAGAAATTGCAAAGCAGATGGATGTTTCTGCGGGAACAATTCACGTAAGAGTGAAAAAAATGGAGGATGCAGGTATTATTTTGGGGTCATCTCTTAATATCGATTATGGTAAGCTGGACTATCACTTTACAGCTTTCATTGGGATCCTTTTGACAAAATCAAACCGCACTCAAGAGGTATTGAAAGAATTATCAATACTTCCAAACGTAATTGAAGCGAGCGTTATTTCCGGGAAATATAATATTTTCTGTAAAGTAAGAGCTAAGAATACGGAAGATGCGAAAAGAATTATCTATCAGATAGACGACATTCAAGATGTAATGAGAACCGAGAGTATGATCTCCATGGAAGAGTACTTGAGCGACAAAAACAGATTGATCAACGCTATTTCTATATAATTCAAATTTTAAACGAATAAATATACTAAAGAACTTATGGATTTATTCATAAGTTCTTTATTTTTGTACCTATGGAAGAATACAGTTACTTTGATGAGGATCCAAAGAAAGGATGGGGCTTTATTTTAGCATTTGCAGCATTGATGCTGTTTACAATTATGGGGCTTGGAATAGATGTGGATGAATATCTGCAGCATGAGTATCTTCAGATTCCGAGATGGTATTTTTTCATTATTTTTTCCATTGATCTCCTGATGATGATCGGGCTTGTCCTGATGTTTTTCTACAGAAAAGTGGGAATCATTATGTTTCCGGCACTGCTGGTTCTGCATTTCTTTATGCACAATTATTATCTTTCTACCTTTTTATACACGGATGTAACCAATCTTTTCCTTTTTACAGGATTTGGAATGCTGGCTATTATTCCGAAATGGAAGTTTTTCAGATAGCACTTTAAGCTCTACCATTAATCCAGTCCGTAAAAGCGAATAGCTTGCTGTTTTAACGGGTTTCTGCTCCAATCCTCCCATTTCCCCGTAAATGGATCGTAACCGCATTTAAGGGGCCTAGATGTGTCTGGTTCCTCATGGTTTTGATGGGTGCGTTCTGTGTAAGCTCGGCAATCTGTACAGATATATCTGAATTCACAGTCTTTGCAGGCTTCTATCTGATCTTTAGTGACGTTCCAGTATTTTCTGAATCCAGATCTGTTCAAGGCCTCTTCCAGGGTGATATCATTGATGTTTCCAAAGCTTTCAGGCATTAAGGGACAATTTCTGATGTTTCCATGAACGTCTATTCCGATTTTTTTGTGAAGACAGGAATTATAATTCATAGCCTCTGTCACTTTTGAGATATTGGTATTGAAATAGTTCAGATCTACTTTTCCGCAGGAGGAAATTTTCAATGTTTCTTTCGTAAAATGTACACTGAATCTGAAAGTATCCTTTGATTTAAATGGAATTTGTGGACAGTTATGGAATACTAAACTATAAATTCGTTCTGCGGTTTGACTAAGACTGTTAATAAAGTTAATATCTACATCGTCATGAAAAGGCGAAATAATTTCAATACCGTTTAAAACAGAACCTTTAAATTTTGAGTCGATGTCCAGAAATTCTTTAAGCGAAAGTTTTTGGTGACTGAAAAGTACGATATGCTTCACTCCCAGGTTTTCCACACTTTGTTTGATCTTATCCAGAATTGAAATGCTGTTGATTTCTATGAAAATATTTGAAATTTCATTGGGTTCATAGAATGTATAGGAGAGCAATGGGAAATTTCTGTCCCAGTCATCTTCCGTTATAAAACCATATTCTTTTTCAAGCAGCAGATTAATATATTCCTGAATCAATGGGGCAGAGTCTTCATCATAATTTTCCAGAAGGTTTTCTATAGATTTAATCTTCAATTCCTCTATGATTTCGTAAAATTCCAAAGGATATAACTCAGAAAAGTTTCTTTGAAGATCAGCGATCAGGATGCGTGTGGCTCCTTTAGTGACGAGGATATTGTTGAATAAGTTAAAATACGTCATAAAATTCTTGTAAGCGGTTTTAAAGGTTTTTCTCGGACATGATGCTTCGTCTGGTATTTTTCGCTTTGTACAAAATATAACAGGTTACTATGGATTTTGCCGACGTTTTTGGTTTTAAAGGTCTCAATATATTTAAACGTAAGTGGCAGTTTATTTTTTTCGTTGTACAGCTTTTTCATAGGTATTCGGCTATTTTTTGCTCTAGAAAATAATTACATGTCCCGGACATTCCCATGAACTGGCCAATGGGATTGATCTCCAGGAAATAATACTTTTCTCCTTTCTTTATAAAATCGATGGAGCCTGAATTAAGATCTAAAGACTTCATGAGCAGGTGGATCTTTTCTTCCAGATCAGAGGGAAGATGATAAGAGACATTTCTGTTGGGCTTCATTTCGTTGTATTTCCTGAAATCTATTTTGGTCTGTGCATCATTTTGTGAAAATATGGCCATAGACCAGCACTGACCGTTTAAATAAAATGTCCTTACTTCAAAGTCTTTTTCAATTTTCTCCTGAAAAAAAGTGATGAAAAAATCTCCGTCTTCAGTATCTTTAACCACAGATGTATACATAAAACCACCGGAATTCTTCCTTATTTCATCCAGGGTGACATTGCCATTCAATGTTTTTATAATCGTCTTGTCTACGTCTACATCGCGAGTATTTTCTGCTAAAAAATAATCAGGAACATCAAAGCCGAGATTCCTTGCCATGTCCAGAACAATAAGTTTATTGACATCGCTGTTACTTTCTTTGTTAATATTTCTTTTGGATTCCAAGATCTTCCGGACATAGTCCTCAAGCCAGAACTGTGTTTCCGTCATATTCAAATGGATGGATCGATTGGCATATTTTAATCTTTTAAATTGTAATCCTCCTCTCCGGTACCAGAGACTTTTTATGTCATCTAGAAAGAATGTACTACGGCTGCTTTCGAGAAAGATCCTCTTGTTCCGGGTTTTGATCTCAAAAACTTCATCCTCATGAATACGGATGAATGGTTTCTTCATCACAATAAGATATTTAATAACTTCAGTGGTTGTGATTTCATTATTTTGAGAAAGAATCAGAATCATAGTAACGAGCTATTGGATTAATGATTTAGATAAATGGGACAAGATCTTTGAAAGCCATTTAAAACAGACAAGCTTAGTGACTGATCTTTTTCTGGAAATCTTTAGTTATTTTGGACGACTGTTTGAAAGTAGGAAAACCTATGGCCTTTCTATTTCTGTCTATTCGCGCAGAGTCTGATGCAGTAAAATCAGGTGCGTCATAATGTACAAATATGTGGTAAGCAGTATCAAGATAATGGATGTACTGATGTTTGTCAACCATCTCTATATAATCTCTCGGAGGGCATTCACCGGACATTACATATTCCAGTAATTTTGTCTTTAAATATTCATAATGTACTGTTCCTGCCATATGATTAAGAAGAGTTCCCATATACATAAAACGTTCATTGTTTCCATAAAGTCCTATTTTTTGTCTGGATGGAAAACCATAATTTTTAAGAGTCCAGATCAGAAGTTCTGCATTTTTTTTGTCATTAATTTCAACGGTTAGTCCTACGCGGGCATTATGTTGATCACGTTCAAAAGCAATGCTGAATGAGTCAATTAATACTTTATTTAGTTTTTGATTCCATTGAAGAATTTTTCTTTCAACACCAATGCTGTCAATCCCATACCTTTTATAGAGTTTGAAAAAATCCGGCTCCTGCCTTTTGTATTTCCAGTTAGGTGCCGACTGTGCTATAAGTTGGTCGAGATTTTTTATACCTCCAAACTTTTTATGGAATTTATCTGCATATCTGATGTACATTTCATATTCCTCCATTCTTTCATTCTGTACAGGAGGAAATTTCCTGAATAGTTTTTTGTACTGCCTGATCGTTGCTAAAGTATCTCTGTCAACTCTATGAGTACTATCAATTGCATAAACTGTATTGTAATACTTAATATAGTTAAGCTTTTTACTTGTGCAGGAAATAAAAGTTATGATTGTAAGAAGCAGGAAAACAATTTTTCTGTATTTCATCACCAATATATTTTACCCTTTTAAACAGAAGGGGGGAAGATCCCCCCTCATATTTAGTCAACTGTTATAATAGAGTGAACCTTCCCATCATTAATGATTTTGGTGTCACCAGTATTACCGGCGTTACCATTTGGACCTGTTTCCTGTGTTGTTCTAACATTTGTACCACCCCCGAAAATTACTTTTGAATTTTTCAGTTTCTTGTTTTCCAATGAAGAAAAGTTCTTCATTCCTTGTAATTTTTTCATAATTGAATAATTTTTAATTAAAATTTGTGATTGCCATATAAACCCTGACATGGGTTTTGTTATTCAGTATTTCAGCCTGTACTGTACACTTACCGGCAGATCTGCTGAATGCGGTATCAACGTTGATGAGTTCAAAACTATAGATTATTAAATCTCTTTTAAGGGATTTAATGTGTGGATTTGTTGTAAATTAGTGAGTGGTTTGTGTACGGTTGTACAGGTTAAAATAAATCATAGGAGATAATGTTGCTATAAAATTTTGTCCATCATAGATCGAAAAATATAAATCCTGATTTTATAGATTAAATAAACAGATAAATAATCCGATATTTCGATATGTATGCCGTGTGTATACAAAAAAATACAAGACAAACAAGGCCGTGTGGCTATTCGGTACAATTAATTTTTCACCTATTTTTGTACTTACCGCCAAAGACAAAACCTAAATCACAAAATCACGGAATGCAAGATCTTAATCAACTCAATATTGATTTAAAAAATTACCTTGAAGAACAGACAGAACAACTTGTCGATGCGCTTGTACAAGTGCTCAAAGGGGAAAGCACGGAGTATCTAAGCGGAAAGACCAAAACAGATAGCGTAGCTTTTTATTTCGAATATGAATATGATTATCTGGATATCACAGCATGGACTGTAGACCAATCCGGAGCTGTCATAACCAACCCTGTTTTTTTATTCCCTCAAAGAGAAAAACGGAGCGATCAGAAAGAAGACTGGAGCGCGTTTTTACCGGAAAATATATGGACTGCAGCTACAGATTTTCAGGAACAGTATGCAGATGACGAGGATTTCGATGATTTGTGGGACGACTACAACGAAGAAAAATATGAGCTATTTGAAAACTGGTTTTTTGAAGGCTGGAAAAAAGCTTCAGCACACACGGAAAGTAGCATAGATGCTTATTTTTCAATTCATGATACCTACTTTAGAACAGACCTGATGACACTGCAGACCATCAACGACGACGAAATTGCAGAACGCTATACATCGTAAATAACATACATTAAAATATATCACAATTTATTATGAACACTTATCAATTTTACAAAAGAGACGGAAACCTGTTAATCTTTAAAAACCAGCCGGTATTTGTAGCAGTATTGGCTACTCTTACATTCATTGCTGCAGGATTCTCTTATAAGTATAAAATTCCTTTATTAGCCTTGTTCCTTGTTGTTTTTGGAGGTCTAATGATCGCTAATTTCTTTGCAAAAAAATTTGTGATTGATCCTCAGCAGCAGACCATCACCTGTAAGCCCAGTATTTTTGTTCCTACAAAGATTTATTCTTTTCAGGATTTTACTCATTTTGAAGTGTTGGCGATGAAATATCTTGGCTTTATCACAACCAATGTATTCCTGAACATCTATTTTGAGGTGAATGGAAAAGAGAAGAAATTTTCGGTAGGACAGGCCCTTACCCATAAAAGCATACAGAAAATGGTAAACGAAACAGAAGATATCATGCGCTTAAATGAAAATGTACGATGAATACCAAAGACCGATATAAATTTGAGGATAATGGCAGTGAAATAAGCTTTATGCCTAATTACAGCTTCATACACACCTTAAAATGGTGGTTGGTAGCTGGTATTCTTGCCATTCCGGTGATGTATTATTTCAGAAATATACTATCTCAAAATGCCTTTACTATTGCTTCTGTTATACTAGGAATCTATATGGTGTATTTTCTGTGGGATCTTCTTTTTAGAATTCCTGTAAAATACACATTCGATAAGCGGGAGAAGTGCATTTACCGAAAACTATTTCTTACCAAAAAGATCATGAGCTTTGATGAAATGACCTATTTCATCAATGAAGACAGCGGAGGATATTATTATGTCATTGGGAAAAAGAGGAATCAGTTTGTTAAAAACTATAGAATCAGTAATTATTATTCAGGCTCTAAAAAATCACGTTTGAGAGAGGAAGAATTCCAGACAGACATACTATATCCTGTACTCGATGCCATAGATGTTCCGATCAACAGACCACAGTAATGACGGGTTTGAGGGTAGTAGAGTTGGAGAGTTTTAGAGTATATGAGTGTAAAAAAAGTTGGTGGTTGATAGTAATTAAGCTTTATCCTTTAATGATATAAAATTTTTAAATAAAACCTCATATATCGAATAATTTTGAATAAAAGACCAATATCTGGCGGCTGAGGCCCTCGAAGCCACCAGCCAACTATCTAAGATTTAAGATCTGATGTCTGATGTCTGAAATCTGGCATCTAATATCTTAACTCAAAAAAAAGCTCGGGCTGTTTCGAAGAAACAGCCCGAGCCCATATATGATAGTCTATTCAGACTAGTTAGCTAAAATTCTCTTCACAGCTTCTTTCACAGCCGCTGAATCGATTTTGTATTTTTTCATAAGCTCAGCAGGCGTTGCAGATTCTCCGAAAGTATCGTTTACTGCTACGAATTCCTGTCTTGTAGGTCTCTTTCTTGCAAGCATACCCGCTACAGATTCTCCTAAACCACCAAGATAGTTGTGCTCTTCAGCCGTAACGATCTTACCTGTTTTTTCAACAGATTTTAAGATGATTTCATCGTCCAAAGGTTTAATTGTGTGGATATTGATCACTTCACAAGAGATTCCTTCTTTTTCAAGCTCGTCAGCAGCTACAAGAGACTCCCATACAAGATGTCCTGTTGCAACAATGGTTACATCAGTACCTTCCTGAAGAAGAATTCCTTTTCCGATTTCGAAAGGCATATCTTCCGGAATGAATACAGGAACGGTAGGTCTTCCGAATCTTAAATATACAGGACCTTCGAAGTCAGCGATAGCAATAGTCGCTGCCTTAGTCTGGTTGTAGTCACAAGGGTTGATTACCGTCATACCCGGAAGCATTTTCATCATACCGATATCTTCCAGAACCTGGTGAGTAGCACCGTCTTCACCTAAAGTAAGACCGGCGTGAGATGCACAGATTTTTACATTTTTCCCTGAATAAGCGATAGACTGACGAATCTGGTCATACACTCTTGAAGTAGAGAAGTTCGCGAAAGTTCCTGTAAAAGGAATTTTTCCAGTGATGCTTAAACCTGCAGCAATTCCCATCATATTAGCCTCTGCGATACCTATCTGAAAGAATCTTTCCGGTGCTTTTTCAATGAATTTTTCCATTTTCAAAGAACCGATAAGGTCTGCACAAAGTGCCACTACATTAGGATTTTTGTCGGCAAGTTCTGCTAATCCGGCTCCGAATCCTGAACGCGTATCCTTTTTTTCTGTATATGTATATTTCATTTTTTTTTACTAAAGTTTTTAATAATGGATAAATGATTGGTCTTAAGATCTAAAAACACAATTATTTATCATCGATCATTTATGATTAATAATCAGCAGGAGCTTCCAGATATAATTGTTTGAATGCTGTTTCAAGCTGCTCATCATTCGGAGCTTTACCATGCCAAGCATGAGAACCCATCATATAATCTACACCGTAACCCATTTCTGTATGAAGAATGATGACTACCGGTTTTCCTTTGCCTGTTTCAGTTTTTGCCTTCTCAAGAATAGCAATTACAGCTTCAAGATCGTTACCGTTTTTCTCTTCCAAAACAGTCCATCCGAATGCCTCAAGTTTAGCATGAAGATTTCCTAAGCTCAATACATCATCCGTATCCCCATCAATCTGGCGTCCGTTGTAGTCAATCGTTGAAATAATATTGTCAACTTTCTTAGCAGCAGCATACATCAAAGCTTCCCAAACCTGACCTTCCTGAAGTTCACCATCACCGTGAAGCGTGTAAACAAGAGAAGTATCTCCGTCCAGTTTTTTACCCTGAGCTACACCAAGTGCTACAGAAAGTCCCTGACCAAGAGATCCGGAAGCAATTCTGATTCCCGGAAGACCCTCATGAGTAGTGGGGTGCCCCTGAAGTCTTGAATCCAGCTTTCTGAAAGTTTTAAGTTCTTCTACCGGAAAAAAGCCAAATCTCGCTAATGTAGAATAGAAAACCGGTGAAATATGCCCGTTTGAAAGATAAAAATGGTCCTCATTCTTACCCTCCATTGTAAAAGGCAGCTTATAATTCATTACCTTTCCATACAGCGCTGTGAAGTATTCCGTACAACCTAAACTTCCGCCCGGGTGTCCTGAATTCACAGCGTGAACCATTCTTAAAATGTCTCTTCTGATCTGCGTAGTAAGAGATTTTAACTCTTCAATACTTTTACTCATTATATCTGATTTATTTGCACGCGAATTTACAATTTTTTCACGGCTTACGGAAATGCAAAAATCCGGACCGGGAATTTTAAATGGTCATCTGAAGTCATCTGGTCGATTTATTTCATACCAAAATTTGAATATTGTCCAGTGATCAGGAGCTTTTGCAAAAGTCTCTATTTTGCTTTATTATTTGTAGATTAATTCCTATTAACTATTTTAAATTTAACTGTCCGTAATTAATAAATGGCCAATTTTCAGTATTGATCATTATTTCAGAATAAACCAGATTATTTTCATTCAGATTTTTTACTTTACATAGCGAAACACAAAAATGTAAATGAAATGAAAATTACCTTATTCGCCGCTTATCTGTCCATATTGATTCTTGCCGTAAGCTCAGGGAAAGCACAAAAGCCCGGGAAAAATAAACAACAGTATGCACGCCTCGGAGATTTTAATCTGGAGAGCGGACAAAAAATTGAGGACTGTAAAATTGGTTTCCGAACTTATGGGAAGTTAAATGCCGATCGCTCCAATGCTGTTATTTTTCCAACCTGGTTTACCGGAACCACAAAGGAACTCGAAAGTATGGTTCCCGGAAAAATAGTAGATACGCTGGCGTACCATCTTATCCTTTTCGATGCATTGGGCAATGGTGTTTCCTCTTCACCCAGCAACAGTTCAAAGCAGGCCCGTTTACAATTTCCGGTATTTACCATCAGGGATATGGTAGAAAGCCAGCATCAGGTACTAACCGGAAACATGGGAATTCATCATCTGGAAGCTGTCTGTGGAATTTCTATGGGAGGAATGCAGACCTTTCAATGGGCAGTTACCTATCCTGAATTGATGAATAAAATAGTCTCCATTGTAGGTTCTCCACAACTTACTACCAGCGATCTGCTGCTATGGAATGCCGAATTAAATGCCATGGAAAGAGATCCTGCCTATCTTAACGGGAACTATGAGCAGAAACCTTTACTTCCTGGTGTCACGATGATGCATCAGTTTGCATTAACTACCCCTGAGTATTTATCCAATGCCGTTTCGAGAGATGATTTTTCAAAATGGCTGGCAAAAAAAGAATCAGAAAATATGGATTGGAACGATATGCATCGACAGCTGGAAGCACTTAAAAGTCACAATATTGCCAAGTTCGGCGGAACTCTTGAACAAGCAGCAAAGGAAATCAAGGCTAAAATGTTGATCATTGTATCCCGGCAGGACCATATGGTAAATCCTTTGCCGGCAACCCGCTTTGCAGAAATGACCAACGCTCGGCTTTTCGTACTTGAAGGGAACTGCGGCCACATCGCTCCGTGGTGTGAAGCTGCAGAAGTGAGAAAGACGGTACAATCCTTTTTAAAGAAGTAAGCTCTTAAAATGAGGGAAATTTATTCCTCTCATGATAGAATAAATACGGATAGCCAAAAAACAATTTTTGGCTATCTTATTTTTTTGTTACGGAGAAGGATGAAGATATGAGGTTTAACAGCCTTCGTTAAGATATACTGATATTTCAGTAATGATGTTATTAACAAACTTGAAAGAGAGCTGTGTTCCTGCATCAAGATCTTCCAAAGTGAAATATCCGGTATCTTTAAGGCGCTTTTCACTCTTATCGTCCCAGGCAGGATGTACGGTAAAACTTGGGTAATTTCTATAAGCATTGATCAGATCATCCTTGGTATTTCCAATCCCGATTCCGCTTTTGGTTTTAAACTTTTTACTGGTAGTGGTAAGGCCCATAATGCTTGCCGCATTGGGTTTTGCTTCACTGATATAAGCCTCATAAAGATCGAGCTGGATCAGTTCACCATTGTATTTTACATTGTTTTTGATCTGTCCGTCCGTTATTTTTAATTTTGCACCGGCTATTTTTTCTCCTTCTGCTTTTTCCATAAAGACTTTGTAAGGTCCCATTCTTAAAGTGGAAACCTCAAAATCCTGAGCAGTCATTATACCAAATGTCAATGCGAATAAGAAAAGTGAAATAATTTTTTTCATGATGTATAAATAAGTTGATTTTTAAAATAGCAAAGACGTTTATTTCTTGCCTAATGTCTGATTGATAGCTTTCTTAACAATCGGTTCCATAATAGCATAACCTGCCAAATCGGGATGGATGCCGTCACTTGAAAGACCGTCACGCATACCCCCTTTTTCATTACGCATTGCTGTATTATAATCGATAAAAGTGATCTTGCTGCTGTGAGAATATTGTTTTAGTCTGCTGTTTAAAGCGTCCACTTTCTGAGTGGCATCCGTTATTTCTTTACGCCATGGAAATGCAGCTGCAGGCAGTACAGATGCAATGATTACCTTAATCCCGTTGCTTCGGGCAATATCAGCCATTACCTTAATGTTGCTGAACGTAAAATCCGGATCATATGCTCCCGCGTTTTGAGCAATATCATTAGTGCCGGCATTAATGACGACCAGTTTAGGTTTTAATACCACGACATCATTTTGAAACCTCAAAAGCATCTGTGAAGAGGTTTGACCGCTGATTCCTCTGCCCACATAATTATTTTGAGAAAAAAACTCCGGATGGCTTTTTACCCATCCTTCCGTAATGGAATTGCCCATAAAGACCACATCCACTTTTTTCTTTGCATTTAAAATGGCTGTATTGTCTTCTCTGTATTTGGCCAGATTAGCAAAGTCAACAGCGCTTTGTGCATGTACAAACTCGCCTGCAAGCAAGCCAATAGCTATGAATAGGGATAATTTCATATCAAATGGTATCTGTTAGAAAATTCAATTTTCAATAGGAACGGGTTTTACTCTAGTTATGCTCGGAAGAATTTTTCCTTCGACTATAACTACATTCTAGGGTGCTTTTTTTATTGATTACGTTTTATCGCAAAGAAAGACAATGATTTATTTTCTTTGAATGCTATTATTAAGATAAACAAAGGCGTAAACTTATCAATGTAAGACAAGGACAATTCCTATTGTTGTCTTTCTTAAAATAAGCGAAGCGGCTTTGTCTTTCTTAAAAAAATATCTAATCTAACCTTTGTCTTTCCTTGCGATAAAAATTTAAAAAATAACTATCGTTTTTGATACTATAAACTTTAAAAGATTCCATTTTTGGGTAATCATGATCGGAAAAATTTTTCTTCCGACCACCACTAGGTTTTACTCTATTTACAAAATTAAATATTATTTCTTTCTGATCAGCCAAAGCCCTATGAATGTCAACAATCCGTTGATGATCAAAAGTTCCAGTCCGATTTTGAAATCCCCGAACATGTTTTCCTGGTATTTATCGATAAAGAATGAGATCACCGGTGCTGCGATACAAACGTAAGGAACCAGTTTATCATTCACCTTGTATTTGGTGAAAATTCCGAAGGCAAAAAGTCCGAGAAGAGGTCCGTAAGTGAATCCTGCAAGCTTCAGAATAAGTCCGATCATGGAGTTGTCATTGATCATTTTAAAAATAACCACCATAATCAGGAAAGAAAGGGCCACAATTAAGTGTATGTTTTTTCTGAATTTTTCTTTTTTGGAATCATCCCAGTCTTTCTTCTCTTTCATGCCAAAAATATCGATGCATAAAGAAGAGGTAAGAGCGGTCATAGCCCCGTCTGCACTTGGAAATAATGCCGAAATCAGCGCAATAATAAAGATAATTGAAATAAAACCGGGCATATGATTTAAAGCGACATCAGGGAAAAGTTGATCTCCCGCACTCGTTACATGCTCCTGCGCTCCGTAAAGGTGAAGAAGTCCTCCCATATAAAGGAATAATGAGATAACTCCAAGAAGAATAAATCCTAAAGTCACCATATTTTTCTGTGAATCTTTCAGTCTCGTTACCGATAAACTTTTCTGCATCATTTCCTGATCGATTCCCGTCATTGTGATGGTGATAAAAGCTCCGGCAAGGATTTGCTTAACAAAGAAACTTTTCTGGTTCGGATCGAAATCAAAAATCTTGGTATAGCCTTTATCCTGCATCGCTGTAAAACTTTCGCCAAAGCTTAAGCCTAAATGATTCAGCATATACACCGTACAGATAATCAGTCCCAAAAGCATACATGACGTTTGTAAGGTATCCGTCCAGACAATGGTTTTTACCCCTCCTTCATAGGTATAAAGAATGATCATTGCTAAAATAATCAGTGTCGTTACAATAAACGGAATGCCTAAACTGTCCAGAATCGTAAGCTGAAGAATATTCACTACCAGATACAGTCTTGCAGTGGCACCTACCAGTCGGGAAACAATAAAGATCCACGCTCCCGATTTATAAGAGAGCTGACCCATTCTTTGCTGGAGATACCCATAAATAGAAGTCAGTTTCAGACGGTAATACAAGGGAAGAAGAACATAAGCCACGACCATATATCCGATAAGATATCCCAGTGTGATCTGCAGATACCCGAATTTATCATTTCCTACCGCTCCCGGAACACTTACAAACGTGACACCGGAAAGCGAGGTGCCAATCATCCCGAAAGCTACCAGCATCCAATTACTCTTACGGTTTCCGATAAAGAAACTCTCATTATCACTTCCTTTCCCTGTTTTGTAGGCTACCCACAGCAAGAGCGCGAAGTAGACGATAATAATAGACAGTAATATAATTGGAGACATAGTTTTTTCAATTAAAATTTTACAAATATAGTTTTTTTCTGTTCTGGTAAAAGAAAAAGCCTTTCAGATGTTAAACTCTGAAAGGCCTGTATCTTAAGGACGGAAATTAGGATCAGTTCACTAATACGTCCTGCAGCTCCTCACTTTTCTGAAAACTTGCTTTGGCAAAAGGACAGAGAGGAATGATTTTTTTGTTGCTTTTCCTGGCAAAATCTACTGCTGCCAGAAGCATTTCTTTTCCTACGCCTTTTCCGTTGTAGGCTTCTTCCACTTCCGTGTGGTCTATGATGAATCTTTCTTCTCCGGCCCAGGTATAAGTCATTAGTCCTGCGTGTTTTCCATCTATGAAAGCCTCAAAACTTCCGTGTTTCTCGTCGTTGTTTTGTTTTACTTCGATCATATTATGAGAATTTTGTTAGTATTTCTATATCGTTAGTTAATATTTTGTGTACAGGGCAGGCATCGGCAATGGTATGCAGTCTCTTCAGCTGCTCATCATCCAGAATACCTTCAAAGCTGATATCTCTTTTGAAAATCGCTCTTTTCGTTAAAGGAAAATTTTCGAGTTCTACTTCTACGTTGATGTTTTCCACGTCCCATTCCTTTCTTTCAATGTACATTCTTAAAGTAGCTGCTGTACAGCTTGCCAGAGATGTGGCTAAGATTTCCATAGGGTTGAAACCTTTATTCTGACCACCTTTATCGATGGGTTCATCGGTAATGATCTGGTTTTCGCCGGCCGTTACCTCAGTGTAATATTTTGTTTTTCCTAAACTTGCTTTTACGGTTACCGCCATTATTGTTCTGTATTGAATTTATAACTTAATGCGCCCGACGGGCATTGGTCTATCTGGTTTTTAAGTTCTTGTGGAGTTGCGTTTTCAGCTTTTATCCAGGGTCTGTCTTTGGGATTGTAGACTTTGGGAAGCATTTTTACGCAGACAGCCGAGTGGATACACTTCTGGGGCTGCCAGAGGACAGTGATACTGCCGTTAGGATATTCGTGTATTTCCATGTCAATTTTCTTTTAGTGATTTTTCGATTCTTCGGTCCGGAATCAGCCATATGAGAGCCACGATATAATAAAAACCTATGGCAATATAAGGATAAAAAAATGAAACAGCGATTCCGAGGACGTAAAATATAATCGAGATATATTCTTTAAATTTTGAATGTATAGCCTCTTTCAGCATGGAACTTTCACCTTCACAACGGACGATCACATGCTCCAGAATAGTGTAGGCCACAGCAGCCATGATGAGACAAATGCCATAAGCCGCCACCGGATTTTTTGCAAAATGAGTAGTGCCTATCCATTCCGTAGCGATCGGCATTAGCGAAAGCCAGAACAGGAGATGAAGATTGGCCCACAGAATGCTTCCGTTGACCTTTTTCACTGCCTGAAAGAGGTGATGGTGATTGTTCCAGTAAATTCCTACATAAATAAAACTGAAAATATAAGCGAGAACTCTTGGAACGAGAGGCTTTAGGCTGGCCCAGCTGCTCCCTTCCGGAACCTTCAGTTCAAGGACCATGATGGTAATGATGATGGCTAAAACCCCATCACTGAAAGCCTCCAGTCTCCCTTTAGTCATTGGTCTTAACGGTGTTTTTAAAGTTTCCGATCTTGTCCTTAAGCTCTTTAAGCATATCAGGATTAATAACGCCGCTTTCCAGATCAAAATTTTCATAAAACTTGGGAAGGGAGAACGTATCCTTAATATCTGCTGCAAACTGTGGGAAAAACGTCTTAGCCGTATTCATCACATTGCCGCCGCCATAACCTCCCGGAGAAGTGCTCATCAGAAGCATCGGTTTGTTTTGAAATACCTTAACGTTGATCCTTGATGACCAGTCGAACACATTTTTAAAAGCGGAACTGTAAGATCTGTTATGTTCTGCAAGCGAGCAGATGATCACGTCGCATGCTCCGATCTCCTTTAAAAAGTTGTAGGCTTCTTCCGGAAATCCTTTCTTTTCAAGGTCTACGGAGAAAACAGGCATGGTGAAATCGTTGAGGTCAATCAGATTGATCTCTTCATCCTGAAAATCTTTCAGCACAAATTTTACCAGTTCCCTGTTGATCGAAGTGGAAGATGTACTTCCCGCAAATGCTAATATTTTCATGGTTGATGAATGTGGCCCTAATGTTATTTTCTGTTTAAAATAGCCTTAGGTAGCGGAACGTATTCTTTTTCGTCGCCGGGTACCAAAGGAAACGCGTCGTGATTCTGATCATTCCAGTTGACTTTAGCCTGATCAAGCAATTCTTTGTCTGAATTTACAAAATTCCAGAATATAAAACGCTCTTCATCAAAAGGTTCGCCACCAAAAAGATAGACCGTACCGTTTTCACTCATATCGAATTCACACAGTTTGGTATCTTTAGCGATCATCAGCTGTTTTGAACCGTAGGTATTTCCTTCTGTAGAAACTGTTCCGTCCAGTACATACATCGCTGCTTCACCGTAAAGGTCTTTTCCGATGCTTATTTTCTTTGCTTCTTTGGTTTTGATTTCGATGAAAAATAATTTGCTGTGAACAGGAACTGCAGAAGTTCTTCCGAAAGCCTCACCGGCAATCAGTTTATATTGAATTCCGTCTTCTTCCCATGTAGGAATTTCATCCGCCTCGATGTGATGAAAACTAGGTTCTGTCTGCTCCAGATGTTTCGGAAGACCTACCCAGATCTGGAATCCGTGAAGTCTTTTATCGGTGTGTCTTAAATATTCAGGCGTTCTCTCTGAATGTACTACGCCTTTTCCGGCAGTCATCCAGTTCACAGCGCCCGGTTTTATTTCAATCGCACTTCCGATGCTGTCTCTGTGGAAAATAGATCCTTCCAAAAGGTAGGTTAAAGTTGACAGACCGATATGCGGATGCGGAGGTACATCAAGATTTTGGTAGTCCTTCAGTTCAGAAGGTCCCATATGATCGATGAAAACAAAAGGTCCCACCGCTCTTTTTTCACGGAAAGGAAGAAGTCTTCCCACAAGGAAATTTCCTATATCTGCTGCTTTTTCTTCTATGATAAGTCCGATATTTGACATAATAAAGTAAATGTTTTTGAATTGTATTTAAGCCGATGATTTTTTTTAATCTGAGATTACAGTTTGTCGTAGCCTTCAAATTTTTCATCAACAATGCGTTTCCATTCCGGATGTTTCTTGATGTAGGCAAAAACATAAGGGCAGAAAGGAAGAAGCTTTTTTTCATTCTCTTCAATATAAGCCAGCGTTTTCTCTACCACAGCTACGGCTGCCCCTGTTCCGGCCAGTTCGGGATCTGCTTCTGTGTGTACCAGAGCGATCTGGTGACCCATTTCACGGTAATCGATAAAGGCAAAATGTCCGTCGATTTCTATTTCAAATCTTGTTGCTGCTTTTACAAGCAGTATATTTTCAAATTCTGGTTTCATAAATTTTTATAGGATAAATGGGTTGGCAAATCGCAAAGAGAAAAGATCGAATGTTAGAATGCTTTTCATTATTTCACTAAACCTTATAGGTTTTAAAAACCTATAAGATTTGATGCATTGATTAAACATCACATTTCAATTGAACTTTCGTATTTGCGTTTCACCAAACACCATTATATAAAGTTAATAAAAAAGGAAGAATGTAAGATTAAGAGAAATTTAAATTCTGTTAATCTTCCAGATAACCGAACTTTCCGGTATTGTAATCTTCGAAAGCCTGCATGATCTCTTCCCTTGAATTCATCACAAAAGGTCCGTGAGGATAGATCGGTTCGTTGATCGGTTCTCCGCTTATGATCAATACTATTGAGTCTTCATGAGCTTCAATGCTGAACGTTTCACCTTCATTTTTAAATAAAACAAGATGATCTGCTGCTGCTTTTTGCTCTCCATTTACGGTAATGCTTCCTTCAATGACCAATGCTGCCGTATTAAAGTTGGCCGGAAAACTAAACTCAGCTTTTCCACCTGCTTTTAATTTAGCATTCATCATATTTAATGGGGTGAAGGTTTCCGCTGGACCTTTATGTCCGCTATATTCTCCGGCAATGATTTCCACTAAACCGTTTTCACCTAGATCAACACGTTCCATCGCTGCATTTTCTATCGCCTGGTATTTCGGGCAGCTCATTTTATTTTTTGCGGGCAGATTGACCCATAACTGGACCATCTGGAAAATCCCACCTTTTTTAGACCATTCGGTTTCGTGATATTCTTTGTGAAGAACTCCTTTTGCTGCAGTCATCCACTGTACGTCGCCTTCGCCTATGATTCCGCCTCCGCCGGCGCTGTCATGATGTTCTACTTTCCCCTGATAAGCTATCGTTACTGTTTCAAAACCTCTGTGAGGATGAACGCCCACGCCTCTTGGTCTTTCCGAACCGTTGAAGTGAAATTTTGAATTGTAATCCAGCATAATGAACGGGTCCATTCTTTTCATATCCAATCCGTGTACCCCTGGTATAAAATTATGAACCCTAAAACCGTCCCCTACAAAATGGGCTGGCTTTGGAGATACTACGATTTCTACTTTTTTCGCTGTCATAATATTGTGAATTTTATATAACAAAAATACGATAGCGGGAAATCAGATACATTGATCTGTGTTAAGTTCGGTGGGTTTAAAGGCTAAGCTTGTCAGTTCTTATTCGTCCTTGGATTTCATGTTTTTTCCATCTGAAATGTGAAGTCTTCTGAAAACAAAACCTGAGATAATGGTTAATATCCCTACGGTAAGGAAAGTATAGCGGAAAGCGTTGTGAGTTTCTCCTTTAATGAGGTCTGAGCTTTCAAATAATTTTAATACAATAAGTCCGAAAGCGATCCCAAAACCGATGGCCAGCTGCTGATTAACGGATATTAATGAATTTCCGCTGCTGGTCTGGAAATTTCTAAGATCTGCAATGGATATGGTATTCATCGAAGTGAACTGGATAGAGTTGAAAAATCCTAATATGGCAATAATAGGGACGAACCAATATAAAGAAGTATGAATATCTGGAATGGCAAGAAGGCAGATCAAAGTTCCGATAATGAACGTATTCACCATCAAAGTCTGTCTGTAGCCGTATTTATCTAAAATTTTGATAACCGACGATTTCCCGAATATAGCCGTCAGGGCCATCGGGGCAATGATCCATCCGGAAGTCACCGCCGACTGTTTGTAAGCGATCTGAATCATTAAAGGAAGCAATAACGGAACTGAGCTGATTCCCAATCTTGTAGCCAGATTTCCGACAATGCCTACCCGGAAAGTTCTCACCTGGAAAAGATCCAGCGGGAAAATAGGATTTCCTCCTCTTCTTGCATGTTTGTAGTAATAGTAAAGGAATAAAAAGCCCAAAATAAATACAAAAAGTACCGGACTTATATTCTGCATATCCCCGAATAGTTCCAGTGAAATAGAGAGCAGAAGTGATGCTGCCGCGAAGATTAAGAATCCTTTTAAATCAAAATCGACATCGGTGGATTTGTAATCAGGCATATATTTCAATCCTAAAACAATTCCTAAAATTCCGATGGGAATGTTGATCAGGAAGATCCAGTGCCACGAAAGATAATCTACCATATAACCGCCGACCAATGGACCGAGCACAGGCCCAATCAGCGCGGGAATGATCGCAAAGTTCATTGCTTTCAATAATTCACTTTTATCAAAAGTTTTGATCAGTGCCAGTTTTCCTACCGGTGTCATCAAACTTCCTCCGACACCCTGAATCACCCTTGAAATAACCAAATGCGTAAGATTCTGTGACATGGAGCAAAACAGTGAACCTAAGCTGAAAAGAATCAGTGAAAAAATAAATACCTTTTTTGTTCCAAACCGATCCGCCAGGAAACCGCTGGCTGGCATGAAGACGGCCAATGTCAGAACGTAACTGATAATGGCATTCTGCATATTGAGCGGAGATTCATGAAGGTCCTTGGCGATGGAGGGCAGGGAGGTGTTCAGGATCGTGGAATCCAGCATCTGCATAAAGATGGCAGTGGCCAGGATGAGTGGAAGTATTTTTTTTACAGAGATCTGTTGCGGGTTTGTTTCTGTCATTCGGTGTAGACTGAAAACCTGATGATTTCCAGATTTATTTTTATTGGAAGAAGTGCTGTTTTAAAACAGCCTGATCCTTAGATAAAGAATTTCATATAAAATTAAAAAAGTCCTGTGAATTTTCACAGGACTTTTCAATTTATTTTCTAGGTTTTTCTACTCCTTTCCATTCGTTGCCGGCTTTTCTGTACTGGCTTAAGATGTAAGTTTTGAAATCTTTTGTTTTGTACTCGATGTTATCGGTGTTCTGTTCGAACGGCATGATATAGTAGTAGTCAATATCTGTTTTGTCTGATTTGTTTCCTTTTTTCACAGTCGGAACATATTTGGAAAACTTATAACCTGGAAGATACTGTTTTAGTCTTACGTAGAAATCTTTGTCTTCTTTTTCGTTAGGGATGATATCTATAATATTTAAGTCATCCTTTTTCTTATCAATCCACAGGTAGTAGGTCTTTTCTTCCCCTAAGTTTCTGTTTAAAGAGTTGAACGCAAACAATTCTTTAGGAACAAGCTCCTTGATTTTTTCTGGATCTACCTTAGTATAGAACTGTCCTTTAGACGGATCAACATACGTTTCAAGATTGTACATCAAAACCGAATTGTTTTCGAATTTTTTGTTCTTAAAATATTGATTTAAAGATAATTCAGCCGTTGCTCTAAGCTCTTTTCCTCTGTCATCCAGTTTTTTGGTAGGATTCTGTGGATTTACTTTTTTCACGAACTCATATAAAACGATAGGTTTTACATCTTTAAGGTGAGGATACGTTTTAAGCTGCTCTGCTTTTACCAACCAGTAGAACTGCTGATAATAGTCATCCTTATCCTGATCTTTTACAGTCTTATAAGATAAAGCAAGCTTTTTTGAATTTAAGTATTTGCCATATTTTCCCTGTCCAAAAGCAAAACTGATGGATAGTAAGGCAAATAAAACAGTAAGATTTCTTCTCATTTTTTTATAATTGATATTTTCGTTGTCCAAATATAATTATTTCTTAGATATTATTTTTGATTGTCAGTTAAATTATATTATATTATTAAGGTTTATTCAAAAGAAAATCCCGTATTGCTACAGGATTGATAAAATCTTAGATAGATGTGAGATTTCAGATATGAGATTTCAGACCAGATTAAAGCCTAGATTGAGGTTGAAAAATGTCAATTGTGAATTTTGCTTCGCAAGTGAATTGTTAATGGTAGATGCTAGATTTCAGACATCAGATTTCAGACGTGGTTCGGGATTCGGGTTTCGAGATCCAAACCAACAACTCCCTCACTCTAAAACCCTAAAACTCTCCAACTCAAACTCATCACGAACCGTAACTCGTCTCATGCACCTTCACCGCTCTTCCGCTCGGATCGTTCATTTTTTTGAAAGCTTCGTCCCATTCTAAGGCGATAGGCGTGGAGCAGGCTACCGAAGGAACGGAAGGAACTGTTGCCGCTGCCGTTTCACTTGGGAAATGCTCTTCGAAGATGGTTCTGTAACGGTATTCTTCCTTGTTTTGAGGCGTGTTTAGCGGAAATCTGAATCTTGAGTTCGTCATCATTTCGTCAGTAACTTCTTTTTCGGCAACTTCTTTTAAAGTGTCAATCCAGGAATAGCCTACACCATCTGAAAACTGTTCTTTCTGTCTCCAGACAATAGAATCCGGAAGGACGTCTTCAAAGGCTTTTCTCAGTACCCATTTTTCTATTTTTCCTTCTGCCACGTTGATCATTTTGTCTTTTGGGTTCACAGCCATTGCAATGTCTATAAATTCTTTATCCAGGAAAGGAACTCTGCCCTCAATTCCCCAGCTCATTAAAGCTTTGTTGGCTCTTAAACAGTCATATAAATGAAGCTTACCCAATTTTCTTACGGTTTCATCATGAAACTCTTTTGCATTTGGTGCTTTGTGGAAATACAGATAGCCCCCGAAAAGTTCATCTGCGCCTTCTCCTGAAAGAACCATTTTGATTCCCATCGATTTGATCACTCTTGCCAGAAGATACATCGGCGTGGAGGCTCTGATGGTGGTTACATCATAGGTTTCAAGGTGATAAATCACATCACGCACGGCGTCTAATCCTTCCTGAACGGTGAAATTAACTTCGTGGTGTACAGATCCGATATGATCAGCTGCTTTTCTTGCAGCAGCCAGATCCGGAGAACCTACCAATCCTACTGCAAAACTGTGAAGTCTCGGATACCAGGCTTCCTGAGTGTCACCACTTTCAACTCTCTGTCTTGCAAACTTCGCGGTAACGGCTGAAATCACGGATGAATCTAATCCTCCGGAAAGCAATACGCCATAAGGAACATCGCTCATCAATTGTCTGTGAACGGCGTCTTCAAGGCCTTTTCTTATTTTTGAAATATCGGTTTCGTTGTCTTTTACGCTGTCAAAGCTTTCCCAGTCTCTTTTATACCACTGCTGAAGCTCTGTGCCGTCCGGACTGTATAAAAGATGTCCCGGCAGGAATGTTTCTATGGTTTTGCAGATGCCTTCCAATGCTTTTAATTCAGAAGCTACATAATAGTTTCCGTTTTTATCCCATCCCTGATAAAGAGGGCAAATTCCCATATGATCGCGGGCAATCAGATAAATACCTTTTTCTATATCGTATAGAGCAAATGCGAAGATTCCGTTCAGTTTCTCGATGAAATCTTTTCCGTATTTTCCATATAGTGCAAGAATAACTTCACAATCTGACTGGGTCTGAAATTCAAAATCAGGAAATTCTTCTTTTAATTCTCTATGGTTATAAATCTCGCCATTCACAGCAAGAACTACTTTCCCGTCTTTGGTGAATAAGGGCTGCTTTCCTGAAGTAGGATCTACGATAGCAAGCCTCTCATGAGAAAATACGACTTTTTCATCCTGAAACACACCGCTCCAGTCCGGACCACGGTGACGGATCTTTTTTGACATTTCCAAGACCTGAGGTCTCAGTATTTCGGTCTTTTGTTTGGCATCAAACAAACATACTATTCCACACATATTGTTACTTATTTGAAGCAAAATTAGCTTTGATGTTTAAAAATAACAATAAAAAATAAATAAAAGTTAATATTTTTAACTTAATAATTTATTTCAAAGAAAAATATTAACTATTTGGTCCAATTATCGCGTATTTAATTAATTTTTTTCGCTATGAAAAAATGGGGCTTAATCCTATACAAAATTAAAATGAAATAATTAATAATATATGGTAATTTATTATATGAATTTTAGCCCTTACTTTGTGGCTCGAAATAATTTTTTTTCATCATTTGTGTTTTTACCTTCTTGCAATTCTCTTTGCAAGAAGGTTTTGTTTTATTGGGACCCTAACAGAACTCCTGAGACATTCCATGAACTGAAACTTGTGCCTTCTGAAGCTCCCTGAGGGATTTTTACCTGTATGGTATGCGTTCCCGCTTTCAGATCTCCAAGGGGGATGAAATTTGGATTCGTAACCGTTCCGGGACACCAGTTGGATCGGCTGAGGTCTGAGGAAGAAAGTCCGTCCGGAAAATTCCCTGATGCAGGGTTGTACAGGCGATAAGAACCGCAATCTGATCTCCAGGGAACAAAAGAAAATGTCATTTTTCCGTCTAAGAATACAGAATTGGCTTTCGGAACAAATTCATCTCCGTTTTCCCAACCTCCATGTCCGGTAGTGATGTATCTCAATTGGGCATTTTTCAGATCTTTTTTTAAGGTAAATTCTACAAAAAGACCTTTGTCCTTATCGAACATCGTTGAATAATCCTGACCCGCCATTTCCATAATATTTAAAGTGTTGAAAAGAGGGATTACCGTATTGTTTTTATACACCGTCTGATCACTTTTATGAATGGTGATGTCCAGACTTATTTTATGACCGCCTTTATCATAATTCCCGATGAAAGCTCCTATCCAAAGTTCTTTTTCGGAAAGGGACGGTTTTAATTCTGTGATATCCTGACGGTAAGGGCTCACCGTTTGCCAGTCTTTTCCTTTCAACTGAATATGATTGAATTTCTGAATCCCGAAAGCAGTAAAAAATCTCATCATTTCTATCGCCGGGCTGTAATTTTCAGTGGCTGTTACTCCGTAATACTGTTTTCCATTTCCATTGTCGTAAACAGGAAGCGTTTTAGCACCTTTTTCCAGTCCGTCAAAAAAAGAAGACGTTTTATCCTGAGGAATAAAAAATACGGTTCCGGTTCTGTCGTAGGCATCACCATTGGATTGCTGTTTAACTTCTACAAATATGTTTTCACCTTCCTTTATCGCAGGGAATTTTATTTTTTTAAGGATAATGGTTCCATTAGCGAATTTCTTTACGTTTTCATTGGATTTTGATTCATCTGAAAAATTGATTGTTTCATTGTCAAAAACTTTCAAAGTGGTAAAGCGACTTTTCCAAAGCAGATTCCTATATCCTAAAAGGTCGGTAGACGGTACGGATCCTTTTATAATAGCATTAATGTCTGTTTTCTTTACTTGTTTAATCGATGTTGCGGTGATCAGTGAATTTTTATTTCTTTCGATTTCCAATACAAAACCTAAACTTTGTCCTAAAACAGATGGTCCACCATTGATCTTTAAATCATTGGTATACCAGACCTCTATAGTATTGGAATTGATCTTTGTAACCGCTTTTTTACAGGAATAACCCAGGATTTTTTTCGTTTCATTGGTTAATTCAAAGGATTGTTTTCCGATGGATTCTGCATCTGGAGAAGAAATTATGTCTCCCAGCTTCAGGAAAGCATAGGAAACAACAGTATTAGAAGGTTTTTCGACCTTTGTGATTTCATATGGATAATCACTTTTCTGCTCCCTGATCTTATTGGTTAGGATAAAATTCTCTTTCGCGTTTGCCCAAACAAGAGTAGGGGACTGTTCCGTAAGAACTTTTCCGTTGGAAGAGCTGGTGTACTGGATCTCATAGGTTTGTGCATATGCAATACAGCATAAGAATAAGGCGAAGAAATTGAATAGAGCTTTTTTATACATAAGGACAGAGTTTCTGCAGAAATAATTCTACTATTTGTGCTAAGATTTTGCTGGGTTTTGAAACGATTTTACAATACAATAAGTAGTCTTTAGTGAAGCAGATGTTACATACGCCTTAAATATTCATCTAATTAAAATTTTCAACAAAAAAAGCTGCCCTGAAATAGAGCAGCTATATATATTGTATGATTGAATCTGATTAAGAAACTCTCTCGATCAACGCCATATAGAATCCATCGTAACCATGACTAGGCATTACTTTGTCATCTTTAACCAGCTTGTAACCTGAATTGTTTTTCAAAAATTCCTCTACCTGTAAATTATTTTCAGATGGTAAAATAGAACATGTGGCATACACCATTTTTCCTCCTACTTTAAGCATTTTGGAATAATCCTGAAGGATTTGCTGCTGCTCTTTTTTGATTCTGTCGATAAAATCCTGATCAATTTTCCATTTACTGTCCGGGTTTCTCTTTAAAACACCAAGTCCTGAACAAGGGGCGTCAATAAGAAGTCGGTCCACTTTATCATGAAGACGCTTGATTACTTTGTTATCAGAAATCATACGGGTTTCGATATTGTGCGCTCCCGCTCTTTTTGCACGACGCTTCAGTTCAGCAAGTTTCCACTCGAAAATATCTAAAGCCACAATCTGACCTTTATTTCCCATCAATGCAGCTAAGTGAAGTGTTTTTCCACCCGCACCCGCACATGCATCTACGACTCTCTGGCCTTCTTTTACATCAAGGAAATATCCGATTTTCTGTGAAGAAGCATCCTGAACCTCAAATAAACCTTCTTTGAAAGCGGTCGTAAGAAAAACATTCTTCTTTTCCTCAAGCTGTACAGCATCAGGATAATTTTTTACCGTATACGCTACAACACCTTCGTCAGAAAGGTCGGAGATCAATTCTCTAGGAGTTGTTTTTAGGCTGTTTGCTCTTAATACCGTAGGAGCCTGCTCATTTAAAGCGTGCATTTCCTTTTCCCACCCGGGACCTAATTCTTTTTCAAGAGTTTCAGCCAGCCATTCAGGAATAGAATGCTCGATAGCTTTTGTAGGAACGGTATTCTTTTTAAGCTTAGTAAGGATATCTGCGATTTTAATTCCGTCAAATTCCTCAAATTTTTTGTAATTGGTCTTGCTCCAAAGCAGGTACGCAATCATCAGTTTATAGATATTGGTAGGTTTTACACCTTCACCCATATAATATTCAAGACGTTTTTTCCAGCGGATAATATTATAGAAAATCTCAGAAACAACGGCTCTGTCCTGGCTTCCCCATTTTCTGTGGGCTTTTAATAGTCTTTCGATAACCTTATCGGCGTATTTATTTTTCTCGAAAAATGTTTCCTGTAAAGCATCGTGAATTCCGATCGCTAAGTTTCTGTGAATAAGTTCCATAAATTTGCTTCGCTGTTTGAATCTGCAAAAGTACGAATTATAGTTGAGAGTTGGGAGGCGGGTTGATGAGTTTGAGAATCGATAGATTTTAGTGGTTGTGGGATGCGGGGTAAGGGTTTGAGTTTGAGAGTAGGAGAGGTTGAGGGTTTTAGAGTAGGAGAGTTCGAAATTCCGAGGTGTGGGATTCGGGTTTGAGGTTTTTTTGAGTTATCGGATTCAATATATATATCAAGAAAGATTAAATGAACGACAAACATCTGGTGGCTGAGGACCTCGAAGTCACCAGTACTCATATCTGAAATCTGGCATCTTAAATTCACTCTTCACTTGCGAAGCAAAATTCACCATTGACATCTTATCATCTGAGTCTGATGTCTCGTGTCTGAAATCTTACATCTAAAACAAAAATCCTACCTTTGCAAAAATCAAAAATATGAGTGATACTGTACTTTGTCCGAAATGCAGCTCTGAATTTACCTATCCAACAGATAATATGATGACCTGTTCACAATGCTTCTATGAATGGAGTCCTGAAGAGACAGCTGCTGAAACAGCCGGTGAAGGAAAAATTCTGGATTCGAACGGAAATGAGCTTCAGGATGGAGATTCTGTAGTAGTAATCAAAGATCTTCCTGTAAAAGGTGCTCCAAAACCGGTAAAAGCCGGAACTAAAGTGAAAAATATTCGTTTAAGACCGGATAGCGACCATAATATCGACTGTAAAATTGATGGTTTCGGGTCTATGGCTCTGAAATCTGAGTTTGTAAAGAAAGCGTAGGCTTATTGCAAAAAATAAAAAAGGAAAAGATTGGACAGTGTAATCTTTCAAAAAGACTTAATTGCAGGGAGGTGCTAATGTCCGTCTCAAGGCAGAAAGAGAATTAACCAAAAATTTCCTTATGCTGTGGAAATACAAATGTAAGAAAAAGTTTTAAACGGCTTCTTAGATTTGTATTTTTTTTATCCACATATTAACAATAAGTGTAAGGAAATGTACGAGTTATGATTTTTTAATGGTGAGTTGTAAGTCCTGAATGGTGAAAAGACTGATCATAAAATTGACCCTTATCAGTTCATTAACTGCCGTGATTTCTTAGCTTAAATAAATGAAATCTTAATATTTCCTTCTAACTTTTCATCCGTATAAATAATAAGTTCTTTATTGTGGACTTTCAACTTATTCCAGTAATGGTTTCCTGCAAATCTGCTTTCCACAAGATCGGCTTCAATACCATCTTCAGAAATTTTTATTTCTTTAGGATAATATGAAAATTTAGCAAGCTGAAATTCTGCTTTTTCTTCCTCACTGAAAATATTGACTTCCCCAAAAAGTTTGGCGACATATGAATTGTAAGGACGTCTGTACGTTTCTTCCGGACTTTCGTTCTGGATCAGTCTTCCATCTTGAAGAATAACGATCTGGTCAAGCCATGGCATGATTTCCTGAAGTTCGTGGGTGGAAATAATCAGAGAAATCTGATGCTGCTTCACATATCTGAAAAGTCTTTCGCGAAGTTCTATTTTTCTTGAAAAATCCAGATTACTGAAAGGTTCATCCAAAATAAGTAGTTTCGGAAGCACAGAGAGCGCTCTGGCAATGGCAACACGCTGCTGCTGGCCACCGCTTAAATATTTAGGAAGAACATGAGCGAATTCCTGAAGACCTACCACTTCCAGAAGTTCCATGATGGTTTCTTTTTTCTGAGCTAAATTGATATTGGAAATAAATTTACCTACATTTTCAGCAACCATAGCGTAAGGCATCAGATCAAAATTCTGGGCAACCAGTTTCATTTCCGCTTCCCCGGGAACAAGATTTCCTTTCGGTCCCAAAAGACGCTTTCCGTTAAAAACAATTTCACCGCTTTCCCAGTCCAAAAGTCCATAAATCAGGTTGAGCAATGTAGACTTTCCACATCCGCTTTCTCCTGCAAGAGCAATGATTCTGCCCTCTTCAAAACCTAGATTTAGGTTCTGAAACAGGGGGTTATCTTTGGTGTGGGAAAAATATAAATTGTTTATTTCTAATAGCATAATACAAATGTAAGGTTTTTATGAAAAAATAAAATTTTTTATTATATTAGCGGAAGTAATAAAAATATATCAAAAATGAGAAAAAAACTGTTTTCTTTAGCTATTCCTGCTTTATTTGTGGCAGCTGTAGCGGTTTCTTGTAAAAAAGACAAACCGGTTACCAGCGAAAGCAATGAGGTGGCGACTACAAAAGACGGGAACCAGTATACACTGGATACATTAAACAGTAAAGTGGAGTGGAAAGGATATAAAGTATTCAAGTCTGAAAGCACAAGCCATTTCGGAACCATCAAGTTTGAAAGTGGTGATGTAACGGTAAAAGATGGAAAACTTGAAAGCGGAAAATTTGTTGCTGATATGGCTTCTCTGACTTCCGTAGATCTGAAAGACGATGCTGAACAGTTAGGAAAACTGAACGGTCATCTGAAGAGCGGAGACTTCTTCGAAGTGGAAAAATTCCCGACGGCTTCATTTGAGATTACAAAAGTGACTCCGTCTACAGAAGGAGATTACAATACGCTTCTTGATGGTAATTTAACGATCAAAGGCATTTCAAAACCGGTTCAGTTTAAGGCCAATGTCTCTGTAAAAGATGGAGAAGTAAGTGTGGCTACCGAGCCTAAGGATATTAAAAGAGAAGAGTTTGGCGTGAAGTTCCAGGCTCCTGCTGAAAACGGCGTGATTAAGGATGAGGTAACTCTTCAGATCAGCGTTAAAGCTTTAGAAAAGAAATAATTTTTTTATTTAAGTGAAATAAGTGATTGAAGTCTGCCTCCGATAAAGGGGCAGATTTTTTTATCACAGATTCATTATTAAACTTAAAAAACGTATTTTTGCAAAACATTTTGAAAGGGTAAAACAATGATAGAAAAGATAGAAGAACTACTTACCGAAGTAAACAGCTTCAATGCTACGTCTAAAGAGGAAATTGAAAACTTCCGAATTAAGTATAATGGTAAAAAAGGTGTTCTGAATGATTTTTTTGAAAAATTTAAAGAAGTTCCAAACGACCAGAAAAAAGAATTCGGACTGAAGATCAATTCTTTGAAACAGGCTGTCGCAGGAAAACTGGAAGATCTGAAAGATTCTTCCCAATCTGCTATTATCACAGAAAAAGAAGATCTTACAAGACCTGCTTTTCCATTGGATCTTGGGTCCAGACATCCGATCAATCTGGTGAAAAACAGAATTATTGAAATTTTCAAATCAATTGGTTTCGCAGTAGCCGACGGTCCTGAAATAGAGGACGACTGGCATAACTTTACGGCGCTGAACCTTCCTGAATACCATCCGGCAAGAGATATGCAGGATACTTTCTTCATTGAGCAGAATCCTGATGTCCTTTTAAGAACGCATACTTCTTCCGTTCAGATCCGTTATATGGAAGAAAATCAGCCGCCAATCAGAATTCTTTCTCCGGGAAGAGTATTCAGAAATGAGGCTATTTCTTCACGTTCACACTGTATATTCCATCAGATCGAAGGTTTGTATATTGACGAGAATGTAAGTTTCGCAGATCTTAAGCAGACGATCCAGTTCTTTACGACTGAGCTTTTCGGAAAATCTAAGATCAGAATGAGACCTTCTTATTTTCCGTTCACGGAACCTAGTGCGGAGATTGATGTATATTGGGGATTAAACTCTGAGACCGATTACAGAATCACAAAAGGAACAGGCTGGCTGGAAATCATGGGTTGCGGAATGGTAGATCCTGCCGTTCTGAAAAACGTGAATATCGATGCTGAGAAATATTCCGGATACGCTTTCGGAATGGGTATTGAAAGAATCACGATGCTTCTTTATCAGATGAGCGACATCAGAATGTTCTTCGAAAATGATATCAGAACTTTAGAACAGTTTAAATCACTATAAAAAATAAACCTCCGGAATTTCCGGAGGTTTTTGTTTTTAATTACTGACCTAAGAAACAAAACGTAATTAAAAACGATTTTATTGAAAATTTACAACGTGTATTGTCTTATTCATGGGCAGAGAAATATAAATACGGATTCTTATTTTTCTGAAACTCTGTCACGCTGAGCGGAGTCGAAGCGTTACATTATATTTCGGATTCATCGGTATACATTCTTACGTCTGCTGTTATTAATAAGACAACCGGAAGTTGAGATGTATTACATCGTTAACACAAAAAATACCGGAAAATTTCTTTGCCGGCATTTTTATATTTTTAAAACTGATTATCTTCTTTATTTAAGATACTTTAAAGGGTATTTCACATTTTTAAGATCGTCAATACTTGCTTTCAGGGATCCTACAGCCAGTTCGGCTTTCAGAAGCATTGGGATGTGGTTGGCATCATTGGTCACCCACATCGTAACCCCTTCTTTTTCCTTGAAAACCCTTCCGCTTTTGACAGACGGAATAATTTTAAGACAGTTGATCGTCCCGAATTTTGTTTTCAGATCTTCATTGCCTGTTACTTTCAGCTGAAACGGAAACATTTCATCGTCTATCCAGACATTCATATTGATCACGGTTCCTACTTTTAGCTCGCTTGTACTTTTGCTTCTCAGATAATAAAAGCAGGAAAGCATATCCTGAACCCCTTTGATGGATTTCATGACCTTTGAGCCATTAGCAGGTGTCTTTTTATCAGTTAATATTAAAGTGTGATTATCGTGGTTGAAAACAGTCTCAAAATGCTGACGATAGCTGCCTTCACGCACATTTCTTACATAAAAACTGGGAAGACCGGTATCTGTATTGATAAAACTTTCATAGAGATCTTCTACTTTAAAGAAGGCTTTTACAGCTCCGGTAGTCTGTCCTGTGCCTTTAACGTAGAGATGGGGAGCGCCCATATAAGTCGTTTTTTTTGTGGTAAGATTGGCGGTTCCGGCATTCAGGATTCCGTAGTGGATTCTGAAGGTAATAGACTCGCCGTCAGCAATATTATCGATCTGAGCGTAACTCAACAGGAACGTAAATACTGCAAAAAAACTTAAAATTTTCTTCATGGTATGACATTTAACAAAAACACTGCCAAATTTAAGATCCTTAAGTATTTACAGAGATTTGATAAATCTCAGGTTTTTATTTAGAATCAATTAAATAGGCTTCGCATTAAAATTAGTAAATTTGCACTTACATGTATAATTAAATTATCTTATTATTATGATAACCACTGATATATTGATCATAGGTGCCGGACCTACCGGGCTTTTCGCTGTTTTTGAAGCAGGTTTATTAAAAATGAAGTGCCATATTATTGATGCACTTCCACAGCCGGGAGGACAGCTAGCTGAGCTTTATCCTAAAAAACCTATTTTCGATATTCCGGGATATCCTTCTGTGAATGCAGGAGAATTAGTAGATAATTTGATGGAGCAGATCAAACAGTTCCAGCCGGGATTCACTTTGGGAGAAACGGCGGTTTCTTATACCAAGGTAGACGATGAATGGTTTGAAGTGATCACTAACAAAGGAACGGTTCACAGATGTAAAGCAATTGCCATTGCCGGTGGATTGGGAACTTTTGAGCCTAGAAAACCTACTTTTGAAAATGTAGCTGACTATGAAGAAAAAGGTCTTGAATATTTCGTGAAAGAACCTGAACATTTCAGAAACAAAAAAGTAGTGATCGCCGGAGGTGGAGATTCTGCTTTGGACTGGAGTGTTTTCCTTTCTAATGTAGCGAGTGAAGTGACTTTGATCCATAGAAGAAATGAATTCAGAGGAGCTTTGGATTCTGTAGAGAAAGTTCAGGATCTTAAGAACCAGGGGAAAATCAAGTTAATTACACCCGCTGAAGTGACCGGGATCAAAGGTGACGGAAAAGTAGAAGCGATTACAGTAGAAATTGAAGGGCAGGAAGCTTTTGATATTGAAACAGATTATTTCATTCCTTTATTCGGACTGACTCCAAAATTGGGTGAGATCGGAAACTGGGGACTGAATATCGAGAAAAATGCAATCGTAGTGAACAATGCACTTGATTATCAGACCAACATCGATGGAATCTACGCAATCGGAGATATCAATACCTATCCGGGTAAACTGAAGCTGATCCTTTGCGGTTTCCACGAAGCAACTCTGATGTGTCAGAGTGTTTACAACAGACTGAATCCAGGGAAAAAATTTGTACTTAAATATACGACAGTAAGCGGTGTAGACGGATTTGACGGTAGCCGTAAAGAAGCAGAAAAGGCAGTTGTGAAAAAAATTGACTAATTTTGCACTATTATGTCAGATATTAATATAAAGATCACCGATCGGGAGGGGATTACCCATGATGTTGTAGCACCTACAGATATGTCTATGAACCTGATGGAGATCATCCGTTCTTATGAATTGGCGGAAGAGGGAACTATCGGAGTTTGTGGCGGAATGGCGATGTGCGCCTCATGTCAGGTATATGTGATCAATGATCCGGGCCTTGAGCCTATGGGAGATGAAGAAGATGCCATGCTGGCGGAAGCTTACCACGTAAAAGAAAACAGCAGACTGGGATGCCAGCTGCATATGATGGATTCCATGGAAGGTCTTGAAGTGGCGATTGCTCCTTATCCTTAGACTATATTAAATTTAATTAATATAAAAACCGCCTGGAAATCTCCGGGCGGTTTTGCTATAGGTTGAATAAGGTGATCAGTTCCATTTGTGAACAATTACAGTATCTTCTTTTTTAATTTCCTCTGTGAATGCCTTATGATCAACTTTGAAAAGTAATGGGGCTACAATAAAAAGTCCTACAAATACGGCTGTAACACCTAACATTTCTTTATTAACGTTGTAGTTATTCATGTGAAAATTATAAAAGTCTTAAACTTCATCCTTAGAAATCCACTTCCCAACTGTCGGCGCCTCATAATTTCTCATTTTCTCCAAAAGCTCATCGATGTTCTCACTTATCAAAAGCATGTCACGATTCACCAGCTTTAAAAATCCCTTATCTACCATCGTCTGAACTAGTTTTATCAGATCATCATAAAACCCGTCAATATTTAAAATCCCGATCGGTTTTTTATGAAGTCCAAGCTGAGCCCAGGTGATCATTTCAAAAAACTCTTCCAGCGTTCCATAGCCGCCGGGAAGGACGATGACTCCTTCACAAAGATCATTCATCTTTGTTTTTCTTTCGTGCATGGTTTCTACGATGATCAGCTCGGTAAGGTTTTTATGGGCAATTTCTTTGGATTGCAGGAAATGGGGGAGAATTCCTGTAACCTTTCCTCCTGCGCTTAAAGTTCCGTCTGCTACAGCTCCCATCAGACCTGTGTCTGCACCGCCATAGATCAATTGTATGTGCTGTTTAGCCAATGTTTGACCAAGCAGAAAAGCCTGTTCTTTAAAAATATCATCTGTGCCGAAACTTGAGCCGCAGAATACTGTTATACTTTTCATTATTTTAAATCTTGTTAAATAATTTTTGAACCATTAAGATCAATGAAGTTATTAAGGAAAGTTAAGTAAAATATCAAAGATATTTTTAAGCCCGACATCTGTAAATTCTTAATCATCTTAACGACTTAAAAAAAAAACTTAATGGTTTAAATTAAAAATATCCAAAGTCGTAAGATTTTGGATATTCAATATAGCAATTTTATCTTCTTATTTTAAAGGAATATTCGCTAAAATATCCTTGGTGAAACTCCAGAATTTCTGAGCAGAAGGAATATTCGCTTTCTCATCCGGAGAGTGTGCTCCTCTGATGGTAGGTCCAAAGCTTACCATTTCCATTTCAGGATAATTGGCTCCGATGATCCCACATTCCAATCCCGCGTGACAGGCAACAACGTGAGGTTTCTCACCAAACTTCTCCGTATAGATCTTTTCCATCAGCTGTACGATCTCAGACCCCGGTTTCGGTTTCCATCCAGGATAAGAACCACTGAATTCAACATTCATTCCTGCTAATTCAGCCACAGATTTTAACTGTTCTGCCACAGAATATTTAGATGAATCTACGGATGATCTGGTAAGGTTTAAAATTTTAAGCTCACCTCCTTTTAATTCAACTCTCGCAACATTGTTAGAAGCTTCCACAAGATCTTTTACGTCCGGGCTCATTCTGTAAACTCCATTGTGAAGAGATTTTAAAGTAAGAATGATCTTCTTTGAATCTTCCTCAGAAATAGCTAAGTCAGACGTTGTAGAGTTTTCAATATTGATATGAAGACCAGGTTCTACGGTAGCAAATTCTTCTAAAATATCTTTTTTAAGAGCGGTTGCCGCTTCGATGAATTCATGAGCATTTCTCACAGAAATCAATGCTGCCCCTTCTCTTGGAATGGCATTTCTCAATCCGCCTCCGTCTACAGAGATCAATTGGATATTTTGATTAGCTAAACCGCTGTAAAGAAGTCTTCCCAAAATAATATTGGAGTTTCCGAAACCTTTGTGGATATCCATTCCTGAATGTCCTCCCTGAAGGCCTTTTACTTCAATTCTTACAATTTGTCCTTTTGCAGCTTCTGTTCCGTAATTTTGAGTAATCGTAACATCTACACCACCAGCACAACCGATATCGATCTCATCGTCTTCTTCGGTATCAAGATTTAACAGGATTTCTCCAGTCAACTGTCCGGGCTTTAAACCTAAAGCACCAGTCATTCCCGTTTCTTCATCAATGGTAAAAAGTGCTTCCAAAGCAGGATGTGGAATATCTGAACTTTCCAGGATAGACATGATCGTCGCTACTCCTAAACCGTTATCAGCACCTAAAGTTGTTCCTTTTGCCTTTACCCAGTCACCGTCAACTTCCATTTTGATCCCTTCCGTATCGAAATCAAAATTGGTATCGCTGTTCTTCTGACATACCATGTCAAGGTGCGACTGAAGAACGATAGACTTGCGGTTTTCCATACCTGCTGTAGCCGGCTTTCTGATGATCACGTTTCCGACTTCATCTACGGTAGTTTCCAACCCTAAATCTTCACCAAATCCTTTGATGAAAGCAATGACTCTTTCTTCTTTTTTAGACGGTCTTGGAACTGCATTTAATTTGGAGAAATTTTTCCAGATAATCTGCGGTTCTATATTAGATAATTCCATGAAATTTTATTTTTATCAAAATTACAAAATAAAAAATGCTTCCGTGAATCCGAAAGCATTTTTTATAAGGAGCATAGGGGTAAATTTATTTTTTAGCCCTTTCGTTTTTCTAGCATCCACATTCTCCATAAATAGGCATGGTTTCTACAGTACCATCCGGTTTTTCAATCGTCAGTGTACCTTCGAACAGTAAAGCTTCTTCATGCTTTATTTTTTTACCTTTTACAGAAATCTTGTAGTTATCGCTTTCAATTTCTTTGGTCAGTTCCTCATCCACTTCCATGTCGCTTGAGGAAATAAGGTTCATTGCCATTCTTTGGCCATCCAGTTTCATATAGGCCGTTTTTCCGGCATCATCGGCGTAGATATACTTCTCTGCTTCAAACTCTGCTTTATTTCTTGCAAAATAGCATGAACATTCTTTGATCTCTTTCGGAAAAGCGATAATGTCTACCTGCACCTTTCCTGATGCGGCATTTGTTTTAGCAGAATCCTTAACAATGTTCAAAGAATCTGTTGAAGCGTTGTCCTTAACGGTTTCTTTATCTTTTTTACATGCGGTCAAAAGGAGCGCTGAAAAGAAAATGATTAGATATTTCATTGTCTGCGGTTTTTGTTGTTTTAGCCTCTTGCTCTTTCCAGAAGAACCATCATTAATAATGACAGGATCACTAAGCTTTCGTCTTCGTCATCAATATCGATCACTCTGTCAAGCTGGAATCTTCTTCCGAAGAATGAAGGCATTTTTTTTAGTTTAAAATATTCCTTTCCGTCTATACCTCTTACCGTATAAGCCGGGTTAAGAAAATACCCTGTAAACATCCCTATGATTGGAATCTCGCTTACCATTCCGTCAAAGAATTTTGTCCATCCATTATCTTCTGTAACGATGAATTTAGGTTGGTCGTTTGAATCCAGAATGTCATAGGTAGATTTCCAGAGAGAGCGCATTCCTTTTCTGGCCAGCCTTCCGTAGTTTTTGTTGTCGGTAAGATCATTTAGAGAATAAGAAGCATTGAAATCGATCCATTGGTTGGCTTTGATTCTGAAAAGCTCCTTAGTTTTGCTTTCGTCATTGAAAACAATCACATCTTCCTTTAGTTTGAACATTTTCTGACGTACATAGGCTACATAGCTCCCGTTTTTGTCAGTAATATTGAAGTCACTCGATAAAGTTGAAATTTTAAATTTGAAATCCAGAGGATAGTTTAGATTTTTAAGTACCATTTAGTTTATTTTTTTCATATTAGAGCCTCAAAGATAGAGGTTTTTTTAGAATGTTGGGGGAAGATTTTAGATGTGAGATTTCAGACACGAGACATGAGACGGGAATAGGTCAATGGTCAATTTTGCTTCGCAAGTGAATGGTGAATGGTAGATTTTAGAAATAAGATTTTAGATGCCAGATATCAGACGGAGAGTTTTGTGTTGTAGAGTTTAAATTACAAAATACTGGGTTGGAAAGACTTTGAATCCGGAAAGATTGAATGCAAGACCAATGTCTGGTGGCTGAGGGCCTCGAAGCCACCAGTCATATTCTCCAACCCAACTCCCAACTCCCGAATCCCGCACCACGAAACCCACAAAACTCACAACTCCCCAACCCTAAAACACTCAAACACTCCCACTCTCAAACACCCTCAACTCTCAACAATATTCCTTATTTTTGTACTATGGATTACCCTAGTAAAGTTTTAGCAAAAGCCGTAGACGAAATTTCGGGGCTGCCCGGGATCGGGAGAAAAACAGCTTTGAGATTAGCGTTACATCTGTTAAAACAGCCCAGTTCCAGAGCGGTAAGTCTTGGAAACTCATTAATCAACCTTGTCAACGAAATAAAATACTGCAAAGAATGTCACAATTTTTCAGATTTTGAAGTGTGTGAAATCTGCAGTAATGAAAAAAGAAACAGCGAAGTGATCTGTATCGTTGAAGATGTGCGTGATGTGATTGCCATTGAAAATACAGGAAAGTTTACAGGGAAATACCTGATCTTAGGTGGGAAAATATCACCGATGGAAGGAGTAGGACCGAATCAGCTGAATATTCCAAGCATTGAAAGAAAAGTGAGTGAAGGCGGAGTGAGGGAATTTATTTTCGCATTAAGTGCCACGATGGAAGGAGATACCACAGCTTATTACATTTACAAGAAATTTAAAAACTCCAATGTTAATTTTTCAAGTATTGCGAGAGGAATTTCGGTAGGAGATGAATTGGAATATGCAGATGAAGTATCTTTGGGAAGATCTATTATGAACAGATTGCCCTACAACGAAAAGGATTAAATATGAAGCTGTCGATAATTATTGTCAATTATAATGTTACCAGGCTGTTGAGAAACTGCCTTTTGTCTATTCAGAAATATACGGAAGGAGAGGATTATGAAGTGATCGTTATAGATAATGCGTCTACAGATGCGTCCTGGGGTGATCTTATCCCGGAATTCCCAAAAGTACGTTTTATATCTTCCGAACATAATGAAGGTTTTGCCATTGCCAACAATAAAGCAATCCATACCGCAGCAGGAGAGTATGTTTTGCTCCTGAATCCGGATACTGAACTGGAAGGTTATTATATGAAAGATCTTCTTGATTTTGCTGATTCTAAAGAGAATTTCGGATGCCTGGGCGTAAAAATGCATGATGCGGAAGGGGTTTTTCTTCCTGAAAGCAAGCGTTCCGTTCCTGATATGTTCAATTCCTTTGAGAAACTGTTTACGAGTTTTAAAAGAAGCAATTCAAAATCTTATTACAGAAGTGATATTGAGGAAGATGCCATTGCAGAAGTAGATGTCGTGACCGGAGCATTTTTACTGGTCAAAAAAGACATTTACGAAAATATCGGAGGATTGGATGAAGCGTATTTTATGTACGGGGAAGATATTGATCTGTGCTATACGCTGTTGAGAAACGGCTACAAAAATTATTATTACGGAAAAGCTTCTCTTCTTCATCATAAGGGCGAAAGTACCATTAAAGATGAAGTATATCTTAACCGGTTTTATGGAGCAATGCAGATCTTCATCGATAAATACTACAGAGAATCTAAACCGATGCAGTATTCGTTTTTAAAAGCAGGTCTGAAGCTGAGGCATAAGATTGAAAAAATCAAGCTAAAATAAAAAAGCAGTTCAATTTGAACTGCTTTTGTTGTATATAAGATAGGTCTGTTATTATTTAGCCGGAGCTACAGGTGTTTTCTGAGCCGGAGCAGTAGTCGTAGCTGCTGGAGCAGTTTGCTTAGCCGGAGCTGTAGTTTCCTTCTTCAATGGCTGCTGCTGTGCAGGAGCTGCTGTTGTAGGCTTCCCTGTGATCACAACGCTTATAAGAATAAGAACGATGATTACTGCGCCCAGAGTCCATGTTGCTTTTTCCATGAAATCATTGGTTCTCTGTACTCCGAATTGTGCAGGTGATGCACCTCCGAAAGTACTGGAAAGACCTCCTCCTTTAGGATTTTGAGCCATAACGATGATTACCAATAAGATGCTGGCGATCATAACAAGAACCATCAATAGTATAAATATAGTATCCATTAATTTTGATATCTTTTTGAATGGGCAAATTTAATCTTTTTTTACCGAATGACAAAGAAGATCATGGTAAATATTAGTAAAAATAAAAACGGCAGCGTCAGCTGCCGTTTTTTCTATAATAAAAAGACTATTTTTATTTAAAATCGGAATCCTTAGCTTGGTTCACCTCACGGGATTTTACCGTCAGGTTGATATCCATTCCACCCATATTCTGGATGATCGTGAATGGAAACTTTACCCCCGAAACATCTTTGTAATCTGCAAAGCTTGTAGGGATAGAACCTCCTTCACTCGATTTTGTTTCACCCGTTTTAAGTCCTGTTTTTACACTGTAATAATAGGTGTCTTTTGGTCCCTTTACTACGTAAGAATCTTCGTTGTTATACTTTTCGATTCCTGTTACTTTGTAGTCGGCAGATTTAGCGAAAGCAAGTTCCGGGAACAATTCCGGATCAGCCATTTCAGCCTTCTGCTTGTCATTTAAAGCTATTTTCTTGCCCTGTCCTTCCATGTAGCCATCTTTACCGTCAAAAACAATCTTTTGTACTGTGTTGCCCATCATTTTCATATCCATCAGCATTTTTCCGCCTTTAGCCTGAACCAGTTTCATATTCATTTCCATTCCCTGAACCTTTGTAGTAGCGTCAGTACTGATGGAAGTGATTTTCTGAACCGCTGCCAAACCTCCGATGGCATTGATGTATTTATCAGCAACAGATGCCGTGGTTACTGCTGCATCTACTTTCTGTGCAGCAGCTTTCGCAACCGGATTAGCCTGTTTGTCGAAATATTTTACAGGATACCCTAATTTCTCCAGCCCCTCAGAAATATCAGCCGCTTTACCGGCGATGAAAATTCTGCTCTGGTTAGGAAGAATATTAGCTTTTACTGCGTTGGAAATATCAGCAGCAGTTACTTTATCTATTGATTTTAAATAGTTCGTATAGAAATCAGAAGGAAGATCCTGAACCTTTTGGTTTAAAGCAAATTTTGCAATCGTTTCAGGTTTCTCTAATGACATGATGAAAGAACCTTTCAATTTAGCCTTAGCGTTCTCAAGTTCTTCAGGCTTTACGGTAGAAATAGCGTTAAGTTCATTCATGAATTCCTTAACGGCTTTATCGGTAACCTCGTTTCTTACACTGGCATCAGCTGAAAATTCTGAAGCATATTTATCGGCACTCATGCTGGAGTACGCTCCGTAAGTGAATCCGTTTTTCTCACGAAGGTTCATGAAAAGTCTCGCTTCACCACCACCACCTAAGATGTAGTTAGCCATAGTAGCCGCGAAATAATTAGGATCCTTCATTTTAAGATTGTTCAGGTTGCTTACAGAAACTACAGACTGTACCGCTGAAGGGACGTCTACAATATTAATTTCCGTTTTACCAACATTGGCTGTCGGCTCCAAAGGAACTATAGGTGTATTCGCCTTTTTCCATCCGCTGAATGCTTTTTCCACCAAAGGTTTGATCTGGTCAAATTTCACATCTCCTACAATTACTAAATAAGCATTGTCCGGAGCGTAGTATTTTTTATAAACGTTTTGTACGTCAGCAAGCTGGATTTTGTTGATAGATTCTTCAGTTTCAAATTCTCCTCTTGCTGTATTTTTACCATACATTAAAGCGTTGGAAACCTTTGAAGCGATCGCTGAAGCATTTTTCTCTCCAGATTTCAGACCTTCTAAAGCTCTTTCTTTTGAATTTTGAATTTCTTCAGCTGAGAATTTAGGATTAATGATCGCATCTGCCATTAAACTTAATACCTCAGGGAAATATTTGGAAAGAGAATTCGAAGCAGCACCGTTGGAAGAAAAATTAAGGTTAGCGCCCAAATAATCTACTTTTTTGTTGAAATCGTCTTTGCTTAAATTAGTCGTTCCGTTTTCGAACTGTTCGGCCATGATAGAGCTTACTCCGGTTACACCTCCCTCGTTGAACGGAGCTCTATCCATAGAAAGCGTCGTATTTACTCTTGGTAGTTTATTGTTTTCCACTACCATTACCGTAAGACCGTTGCTTAGTTGAAACGTTTTTGGTTTTGCAATGTTGATCGCAGGAGTAGGTCCCGGTTTCGGCATTGCGTTAAGATCAATTTTTTGTGCTGAAACCGTTCCTGCGAAAAAAAACGCTGCAGCTATATATGTTAATTGCTTTTTCATTTGTAAAAATTTAATTTTTAATAATCATTTTAAACCTGAAGTTTTTAAATGATTACTTTTTTTCAGGAACGTAATTAATGATTACTCTTTGATTGGAATTCAAATATTTCTTAGCCGCGTTCTGCAGATCCTGTCTTGTAATCGATCTGTAGATGTCGATTTCCTTGTTGATCAGATTGGTATTTCCCATCAATACGTGGTTCGTTGCCAATGAAGCAGCAATTCCCTGAATACTTGAATTGGCATTCACAAACTGATTTTCATACTGGTTCTGAAGTTTCTGATAATCTTCCTCAGAGATCAGACCGGTCTGTAATTTTTTGATTTCAGCATCAATGTCAGCCTGTAAAGTCTGTTTTGTAGTCTGTCCCATCGGGATCGCGAAGAATGCGAAAATACTGTAATCTTCAAGACCCTGATTGAAAGCCTGTACAGCAAGCGCTTTTTTGTCCTGGTCAACTAATTTTTTGTATAAAACTGAAGATTTACCATTGCTCAGATAAGACGAAAGCATATCAAGAACGTAAGCGTCTTTCTCTTTGTTAGCCGGAGTTCTGTACGCAAAAATATACGCAGGAAGCTGAATGTTCGGGTCTGTAGCCGTTACTTCTTTTTCCTGAGTGATAGGAGCATCTTTCGGGAAGTCTTTTGGATAAAGAGTTCCTTTCTGAATTCCTCCGTAGTATTCCTGAATCCACTTCTTGGTCTGCTCAGGTTTGATATCTCCTGCCACTACCAATGTAGCGTTGTTCGGAACGTAGTATTTTTTATAGAAAGCCTGGAATTCTTCAAGCTTTGCAGAATTAAGATCATCCATAGAACCGATTGTAGGCCAGTTGTACGGGTGATTGGTAAATAAATTTTTCTGAATCGTAGGGAAAAGGTTTCCATAAGGCTGGTTGTCCATTCTTAATCTTTTCTCTTCTTTTACAACCTCTCTCTGAGTATCTACTCCCACTTGATTGATCTCGGCGTGACGCATTCTTTCAGATTCCATCCAAAGTCCAAGTTGCTCGTTGTTGGAAGGGAACGTTTCAAAGTAATACGTTCTGTCATTCGTGGTGTTAGCGTTATTTTGTCCTCCGTTTGAAGAAACGATCTTGAACCATTCACCTCTTTTGATGTTAGGTGTTCCTTCAAATAAAAGATGTTCGAAGAAGTGGGCAAAACCTGTTCTCCCCTTTACTTCATCCTTCGCACCTACGTGGTACATTACCCCTGTAGTGACTACCGGCGCAGAATTGTCCTGGTGAAGAATTACGTGAAGGCCGTTTGGCAGGTCATACTCTTCGAATTTAATTTGCTGTGCATTCAGAACCATTCCGAAGAAAGATGCTGCCGCAACAGAAAGAAGTCGCTTTTTCATAAAGTAGAAATTGTTTTGTATAAATTAGTAGGGAAAACACGGTATTTGTTACATAATTACTCTACTTTTTTTTAAAATTTTGTTTATTTGTATAACCATTAATTCCACTATGAGAATTTATTATACTTTACTTTTTCTTTTCTCCCTTTTTCTGATGCAGGCACAGGAAACCATCGATCAGGATGCGTTGAAAAAATGCAGAAAAGAATTGAATAAAAAGACCTGCCTTTCCGATGAAGATGGGGATGGAGTAATTTTTTATCTGGATCAGTGTCCTAAAGAGAAAGGTCCCGTTGAAAATAAGGGTTGTCCATGGCCCGATAAAGATAAAGATGGGATTATAGATCAGGAAGATAACTGTCCGGATTTGGCTGGTCCGGCGGAAAATTATGGCTGTCCATGGTCGGATACCGATAATGACGGGATTTTGGATAATGAGGATAAGTGTCCCACAGTGAAGGGATTTATAGAATATGGTGGCTGTCCTAAACCTAAATCATTTACACGGGATTGCGGAGCAATAGCAAAACAAGATAGTCTGGACATGATGAAATTACGTGCCGGCTATAAAGAGATTGATAAGATTTATAACCAGCTCAGCAAAAAAATTCTGGAGCCCATCAACAAATATCATCTGAAAAATATAAGGCTGTATATTAAACTTATTGATTGGGGACCTTCCTGTCTTACAGGAGATGGTTGCGATCAGAATTGGAAACATATTCAGTCAAATTACTTGAGTACTAAATTTTGGAATAAAACTACACTGGAAAAATTATATAACAGGAAAGATATCAACGGGATCTTTTTCTCTACAAAGTTTTGGCCGGAAATATTTCCGGAACTGAAAGAATTTGTAGATCCTCCTTTATATAATTATTTGGTGAAACATTACAAAAAAGAACGGACGATTTCCGTATTAAAAAACGATAAAGAGCAATATCAATTGGTTATAATATCAATGTATTTTGAAAATCCACATCAAATCAGAGTTTTAATGACAGACAGTAACCGTTTTTATACGGACACTACTTATACATATGATGGAAAAACTTGGAATACAATAAAATAGGTAAGTGCTGTTTTATTAAAGTTTGAATTGTCCTTTGAATACATTAATTTTGTGTTCCCAAAATTTTTTTGCAGTATGGATTATCTGAAAGGACTCAATGAATCACAATATGAAGCCGTTACCTCTCTACAGGGACCTTTGATGGTACTTGCAGGAGCCGGTTCCGGAAAAACGCGTGTGCTGACCATGCGTATTGCCCACCTGATCCACAACGGTGTGGACCCTTTCAACATCCTGGCCCTGACATTTACCAATAAAGCCGCCCGCGAAATGAAAGACCGTATCGCAAAAGTGGTGGGAGACAGCAATGCAAGAAGTTTGTGGATGGGAACCTTTCACTCGGTGTTTGCAAGAATCCTGAGAATTGAAGGTCATAATCTGGGCTATCCGTCCAATTTTACGATCTATGATATGCAGGATGCCCTGAATGTCATCAGAAAAGTATTGAAAGACATGAATATCGATGCCGATCTTTATAAACCTAAAAAAGTACAGGCAAGAATTTCAACCTACAAAAACAACCTGATCACCGTAAAAGCTTATTTCAACAATCCTGAACTGATGGAAGCTGATGAAAAAGCAAATATGAAATTCATCGGGCAGATCTACCAGAGATATGTGGATGCCTGTTTTAAAAACGGAGCAATGGATTTTGATGATTTGTTGTTAAAAACCAACGAATTACTGACCCGTTTTCCGGAAGTATTGGCCAAATACCAAGACAGATTCAGATATATCATGGTAGATGAGTACCAGGATACCAATCATTCCCAATACCTTATTGTAAAAGCACTGGCTTCAAAATTTGAAAACATTTGCGTGGTAGGGGATGATGCACAGTCTATTTACTCTTTCCGTGGAGCTAATATTTATAACATCTTAAACTTTAAGAAAGATTATCCTGACGCGATTACAGTTTCTTTGGAACAGAACTACCGTTCAACCCAGAATATTGTGAATGCAGCCAATGTTGTCATTTCAAAAAACCTTCAGCAGTTCAAGAAGAACGTTTTCAGTGATAACGAAGAAGGAGATAAGATCAAAATATACCGTTCCCTTTCTGATGCCGATGAAGCGAATTTCGTGGCCGGAAATATCTGGGAGCTTAGAAATACGGATCAGAGAAAGTACAGTGATTTTGCGATTTTATACAGAACGAACTCACAGACCAGAGCATTTGAAGATGCACTGAGACGTAAAAATATTCCGTACAAGGTTTACGGAGGACTTTCATTCTATCAGAGAAAAGAAGTAAAAGACCTGATCGGTTATCTGCGTCTTCTGGTCAATGAAAATGACTCGGAAGCATTGATGAGAATCATCAATTACCCTACAAGAGGAATCGGGGAAACTACACAGAATAAGCTGATCGTTTTTGCCGATTCCCATAATGTAACCATTTCGCAGGTATTGAGTAATTTACCAATGTACGCACCTCAATTGGGACTGAATAATGGGGTTTTAACTAAACTGAATGACTTCTGGTCCATGATCAAAGCGTTCCAGGTATTGCTGAAAACCGATACGGCGTATAGCGTTGCGATGGAAGTGGCCAAACGAAGCGGACTGATCAAGTTTTTAAAAGACGACCAGACTCCGGAAGGCATTTCCCGTGTAGAAAACGTTCAGGAATTAATGAACTCTATGCAGGGGTTCATTGAAGAACAGATCCAGCTGGAAGATGGAGATCCTAGTCTTCCGAATTTCCTTGAGAATATTGCCCTTTCTGCAGATACTCAGGATAAAAGTTTAGAGGAAGATATGGTTTCGTTAATGACGATTCACCTTTCCAAAGGTCTGGAATTCCCGGTGGTACACCTTGTAGGTCTGGAAGAAAACCTTTTCCCTAGCTTTATGAGTTCCGCGACCAGAGAAGATCTGGAGGAAGAAAGACGTCTGTTTTATGTAGCATTGACGAGAGCCGAAAAGCAGGTCTTCTTCTCTTATGCGGTTTCCCGTTTCCAATGGGGGAAAATTACAGATGCGGAACCTTCAAGATTCTTAAGTGAAATTGATGATCAGTATATTGAATTCTTAAACCCGGCTCTGGAAAAGAGATTTATCAATAACACCGGGATCAAGTCCAATATATTTGATGAACATCCTTCCGAGCAGAAAGCATTCAGAAGAGTTGAAAAGAAAACCATTGATAAAGGTGATAGTTCAAAACCTGCCCCGGAAGTCAGAAAACTAAAGCCGGTAAGTACTGCGAAAATTATCAATCCAAGCGGAGCTTCTTCACAGGACATTGAGGTAGGAGATAAGGTAAGACATGACCGTTTCGGAATCGGGGAAGTTTCTTTCCTGGATGGTACGGATCCTCAGAACATTAAAGCCAAAGTAGTTTTCATTCATGAAGGGGAGAAAAACCTTATCCTGAAGTATGCTAAGCTTACAAAAATATAATAGTTAATTGTTCAGCGGAAAAGCTGATGATATATTTTAAAACGGATTCTATTTGGAGTCCGTTTTTTTATTGATTATTTTTTATCGCAAAGTAAGACAAGGATTTATTTTCTGTGAATGCTATTATTAAGATAAACAAAGGCGTAGACTTATCAATGTAAGACAAGGGCAATTCCTATTGTTGTCTTTCTTAAAATAAGCGAAGCGGCTCTGTCTTTCTTAAAAAAAATACCTAATACAATCTTTGTCTTTCTTTGTGATAAAAATTAAAAAATACGCTCTCAAAACACAAATAGCACGAATGTTTTTCACGAATAACACGAATATCTTTGACGGCATTAGTGCCATTTGTGAAAGTATTTGTGACATTCGTGTTTAAAATAATAGATTGAAACTATCTTAAATTTTCATAAAATTAAAGTCTATTAGTTTTGTAGACTAATGAATTAGTTTTACATTTGCCACTCAAAAAAACATAAACTATAAATTGATATAAGGGTATGAAAAATAAAACGACTATCGTATCAGCTTCTGTTCTTTTTTTCCTCGGAACCTATGCTTTCGGGCAGGAAAAAGAAAAAGACAGCGTGAAAACCAATAATGTAGAAGAAGTAGTGGTACTGGGCTCAAGAGCGGGTACCCGATCTAAAATAGACAGCCCGGTTCCTGTGGATGTCTTCAATATAAGAGAGTCTTCAGTAGTTCTTCCACAGTCCAGCATAGGACAGATTTTGAATGCGGTAGCGCCGTCTTTCACTTCTACCATCCAAACGAATTCAGACGGAACGGACCATTTGGATCCGGCTCAGCTGAGAGGATTGGGACCGGATCAGGTATTGGTTTTGATTAACGGAAAAAGAAGACATACATCAGCATTGGTCAATGTCAATGGAACTCCCGGAAGAGGAACTGTAGGAACCGATTTAAACTCGATTCCCTCCTTTGCTTTAAACAGAATTGAAGTCCTGCGTGACGGGGCTTCAGCTCAATACGGATCTGATGCAATCGCCGGAGTGATCAACCTTGAACTGAAAAAAGATATCGGAAAACTAACCGGTCAGGTGAGCTACGGTGGGAATCTAACTCCGACTGCTAATGACCATACCGGAAATTTTGACGGACAGAATATTCAGGTTGACCTTAATTACGGAAATAAAATCGGGAATAAAGGTGGCTTCTATAATATCACATGGTCTTCCCAGTTCAGAAACCCAACCTCAAGAGCCGGAGCTGAAAGTGGATCAATCTACAATGCTTACAATGCGATTGAAAAACGTGCACAGAACGATGGCGTGAATTTATCTTCCCTTTTTTCAAATATCAATAATGTGCCGAATTCTCAGCAGCTTATTAATTACATCCATCAATATGCCCAAGGCGTAAGCTATTTTTCTCAGGATCTTCAGAACCAGATTCAGGGAGCGAACAGTATTGGCGTTTTGCAGGGACTTTTAAAAGGTGATTTTACAGATCAGGAGCTGGCATACAGAGGGCAGGAAAGAAAAGATTTCAACATGCAGGTAGGGCAGTCCAAACTGAATAACCATCAGCTTTTTGCCAATATCGAAGTTCCTATCAATGATAACTGGAAAGTCTATTCTTTCGGTGGTTACAGCTTCAGACAAGGAACTTCAGGAGGATTTTATAGAAAACCGAATCAGAGCAGAACGTTTACAGGATTGTATTCAGACGGTTATTTACCTCAGATCGGAACTGATATCCAGGATCTGTCGCTTTCCGCAGGAATCAAAGGAAACTGGGACGGCTGGAATATCGATTTAAGCAATACATTCGGACAGAATTCATTCAGTTATAATATTCAGAACACAGGAAATACGTCTTTACGTTTTGCTTCTCCCAAAGAATTTAATGCAGGCGGTTTAAGATTCTCACAGAACACGATCAATTTAGATTTCTCTAAAAAATATGATGTCTGGAGTGGAATCAACGTAGCTTTTGGAGCGGAACACCGTTATGAGAATTTTAAAATAACGCAGGGTGATGAAGCTTCCTACACCACTTATGATGCCGCAGGAAATGTGTGGAATAATAGCAGCCCGAGAGCAACAGATTTCTTTGAGAATCCACTTCCGGGAGGATCACAGGTTTTTGGAGGATTTAAGCCGGTGAATGCGATCGATAAAAACAGACAGGCAGTAGCGGCTTACGCGGATGTTGAATTTAATTTCACCAACTGGTTATTGGTGGATGCCGCAGCGAGGTATGAAAATTATTCAGATTTTGGATCTACCTTTAATTATAAATTAGCGTCAAGAATCAAAGTCGCTCCCAATTTTAATGTAAGATTAGCGGGTTCTACTGGATTCAGGGCACCTTCTATCCATCAGATTTATTATAATGTGACCTCTACCTTGTTTACCAACAGTCAGCTTCTGGAAGTGGGAACCTTCAGTAATGATTCACAAATTGCAGGACTGTTGGAAATGCCAAAACTGAAACAGGAAACTTCTAAATCTGCCAGCGTAGGATTTACGTACAAAATTCCTTCTGCGAGCCTGACCTTTACAGCAGATGGATATTTTACCAGAATCAATAACAGAATTATTCTTACTGATCAGTTCTTAAAAGCTGATGTACCTGCCGCTGCGCAAGCTGCTTTTGATGCACAGGGAGTTAATGGGGCACAGTTCTTTACCAATGCGATTGATACCGAGACCAGAGGTGTGGACGTTGTTATTTCCCACAATGCGAGATTTTCAGGGATAAAACTGGACAACAATTTTGCAATTAATGTAAGCGAAACCAGAAAAGTAGGAAATACTCACTCCTCAGGACTTTTACAGTCTCCGAATCTTGAGAAAATTTATTTTTCAGAGAAGTCAAGAGTATATCTGGAAGAAGCGGTTCCAAGGGTAAAAGCAAGTTTATCCCACACGCTTTCATGGAAAAAGGCAAGTGTGTATCTTAGAAATACCTATTTCGGAAAAGTGACGGGTGCAGATCTGATTGATGCTAATGGAGACGGAATCATCGGATTCAATGAGCACCAGCAAATCGGCGATAAAATCATTACTGATCTTTCATTAGCTTACCAGTTTACAAAAAATGTAGGACTGACGATAGGGGTCAATAATCTATTTGATATTTATCCTGATAAAAACCTTCCGGCATCCACCAATAATGACCAGTTTGTTTACTCACGTTCTACGTCTCAGTTTGGTCAAAACGGAAGATATGTATTCTCACGACTTAATTTTAATTTTTAAATCATAGTCCGTTTAAAAATCATATTTTCTGGTTGGAAAAACGCAAAGGAGCAAGATATTTGAATGCATTACGTTGTAAGGAGCCAGGATTTTATCTTCGATAAAATTGAGTGCCGCTGTCATTGCGAGGAGCACAGCGACGAAGCAATCTCAAAAAAAGGTATTGTTAAATAATTTGAGATTGCTTCACCTAAAGGTTCGCAATGACAGAGGCATAAAAATAGCTGAAAATCTATGATTTTTTTGCGCCTTAAAAAAAGATTCATATTAAAAAAACTTGCGCCTTTGCGTTTACCAACAAAAAAAAATTCCATATCAAAAAAGCGGATTCAAATTTTTGAATCCGCTTTTAATATCTGGTGGCTGAGGGCCTCGAAGTCACCAGATATTTGCCTTTTGTTCAATTGAACTCAGATTAATCTATTTCCATGTTTTCAGCTCATAAGCGCCTTCCCAGAAATGGAATTCCATTCTCGTGGACATGATAAAAGCTTCGGTCATTTTTTCTCTTGTTTCCTCTGTACTGTTCTCAGCCAGTCGGTCACAGATTGCAATAGCCTGATCTACGGCAATAGAAAATTCATCCCCTCCATACGTATCAATCCACTTTTGGTAAGGATTATTGATCGTGTTTTGATTGCTGTAAATATAATCTCCGACTTCTCTGTAAATCCAGAAACAGGGAAGGACTGCCGCTACTGCAATTTCTACAGATTCTAAAGCTGCCGTACTTCTCAGAAAGTGAATATAATGATGACAGGCAGGTTCCAGTACGCCTTTATCAGTAACTCCAAAATCTACAAAGTAAGATTCATGCAGTGCATTTTCCACCACAATGGCATTTTCAGCAAATCGCATAAATGCAAGTACATCGTGAAGATCCTGAATTTTAGCAGCAATCAGCGAAAGCGTTCTCCCGAAATGTTCAAGATATAAGGAATCCTGAGCCATATAAAACCGAAATTTCTCCTGGGGTAAAGTTCCGTCTGACAATTCTTTGATAAACGGCATGTCCAGAATAGACTCATACCGTTGTTCTATAGCTTGCCAGGTGTGTTCAGACCATTTCATTTTTGATGAGTTTTTGAGGATTAAAAAAATGATTAAGCGGACCGTTTCCGTGCCCTGTTTGTACGTCTTTTCCGTTGTCTATGGCTTGATAAACATATTCCTGGCCCAAAGAAACGGCATCGTATAAAGTTTTACCCTGAGCCAGATAGGAAGCAATGGCAGAAGAAAGCGTGCAGCCTGAGCCATGGGTATTGCTAGTGTTAAATTTCACCGTCTCGAAAGAATGAAATTTTTCATTTTCATCAAAAAATAAAGACGTGATTGTTGAGGTTTCCTGATGTCCGCCTTTCAAAAGAATGCTTCGGCAGCCCAGCTTTTTTATTTCTTTTCCGGCAGCGTACAAATCTTCAAGGGTCTCGACTTTCATCTTTGCTAAAATGGCAGCTTCGTCCATATTAGGGGTAATCACATCAGCAATCGGGAAAAGTTTCTCCGTGATGGCTGTTATCGTATCCTCTTCGATCAGACGGTGACCACTTGTGGCAACCATAACAGGATCAAATACAAGCGGTATTTTTTTATACTTCCCTAAAGTTGAAACAATCGTTTCGACCAGTTGTGGGGTATGAACCATCCCGATTTTTATAGCATCCGGAAAAATATCATCCAGAATAGCTTCAATTTGATCCGCTATAGCTTCTACGGGAATGGAATATATTTTCCGTACACCCCTCGTGTTCTGTACAGGTAAAGCGGTTAATACAGATGTCGAGAAACATCCTAAAGCAGAAGCGGTTTTAATATCAGCCTGAATGCCAGCGCCGCCGCTTCCGTCAAATCCGGCGATCGTTAATACCGATGGATAAGTGTATTTCTTCATTTTAAAATTTCGTTTTTTAATTGATAGGCTGCTTTTTGAGGATCAGGTGCACCGCAGATCGCGGAAACAACAGCAAGACAATCTGCCCCTGCATTCATCACTTCTTTTGCATTTCCTAAATGAATATGGCCAATGGCGACTAAAGGTTTTTCCGTAAGCTGTCTGATTGTTTTAATTCCTTCAAGGCCCCATTCTGTTATCGTATCCGTTTTTGTATCCGTTCTGAAAACGGGACTGATTCCCAGATAATCTGAAACGGCTGTCTGTTCATTGTCAAGCTGGGAAAGATATTCTATGGAGTAACCAATGATTTTATGATGGAGAAGAGGCCGTTGTCTTAAATAAACGGGTGAAGCATCGCTGTTTCCCACATGAATGCCTGCTGCATCGACCTTTTCTGCAACCTGAATATTATCGTTAATGATGAGTGGAACTGAATATTTATCGGTCAATTCAATAAGCTGTTGAGCTTTTGCAAGAAAGGAATCTGTACTGCTGTTTTTCTCTCTCAGTTGAATCACATCAACTCCGCCAAGCATAGCTTGCTCGGCAACCTGCAGAAAATTTCTTCCCACACAGTCGGCTTCAGAAATAACCAGATAAAGTTGATAAGGAAAAGGATTTAAACTCATTTCCTTTCTATTTTTAGACGGTTTGAGAATTCCTGTTCAGTGATCGTATACAGATTATCGATGAGGTTGACCTGAAGACTTCCGGGACCTTTGCTTTCCTCAGCAGCCAGTTCCCCCGCTATCCCGATGAATGCCATGGCAGCAGCTACAGCCATTACTTTATCCTGTGTAATTCCTATAAATGCACCGATTAAGGCTGTCGCAGAACATCCCAGACCGGTTACTTTCGTCATAAGCGGATGTCCGTTTTGAATGAAAATTTCCTGTTGATTATCAAGAATAATATCGGTCTCACCGGAGATACAGACAATGGTGCCGTATTGGTCAACGAGACTGCGGGCAGCATCTATAGCTTCATTACTCTGTGCAGTGCTATCTACTCCTTTGGTAGCGGTTGTATTGGCTTTGGCCAGCGCAATGATTTCAGAAGCATTCCCTCTGATAACGGTAGGTTGATATTGCAAAAGTTGCTGTAAAACTTCGTCCCGGAAAGAAGTGGCTCCGGCACCTACAGGATCTAAAACCCATGGTTTTCCGGTTGAATGTGCCGTTTTAGCCGCCAGGATCATAGATTCTGACCAGTATTCATCCAGCGTACCAATATTGATCACCACCGAATGCGCGATGCCAATCATTTCCTGAATTTCAGATTTTGCATGCGCCATGATAGGAGAGGCTCCTGCAGCCAAAAGGGCATTGGCGGTATTGTTCATCACCACATAATTGGTGATATTATGAACCAAAGGAGACTGTTGTCTGACAAGCTGTACCTGTTCCCAAAGAATTTTTTCCATTATTATCATTTAAAATAAAAATAGCTTTAGGAAAAAATCCAAAACAAAAAGTACACTGTCAACAATGTCATTTTGCTTTTCCCTACGTCGGTGTCAGCCGTATCAGGTTCAAAGGGACTCTCTCAATTCTTTTTCAGAATACCCCTAAAGCAAAACAAATGTATAAAAATTATCAGAGCAGGCAAAAACTCACAAGAATTATCTTTCTACAAGCTCTTTGACAGGCTCTCCGTAATAATCTGTCACAGTGGTTTTAATCTGCAGAAGCTGGTACCATTTGATAAATGCCCCAATGAATACAATTAACATCAGAACCATAGCCGTTACGGCTAAAGCTGCCAGCAGATACTGTTCTTTAGGAAGATAGATCGCAGTAACCTGGATATAACCGGCCCAGAAAGTAATTCCGGCCATAAAAACTCCCGGAATGGCTGAGCATAACGCATATTTCCCTCTGTTCATCCGTATGAGCATCGTCGTACATACAATAAGTCCGCAGGCTGCCAATAGCTGATTACTGATTCCAAAGAGCGGCCAGATACTGCTGACATTACCCGTAAATACCAGATATCCCCACGCGAAAGTAAATAAGAGGCTGCTGATAATAATTCCCGGAATCCAGTTTTTATCATTGAATTTAGGAATCACAGAACCCAGCATTTCCTGTAAAAAGAAACGGCCGACTCTTGTTCCTGCATCAATAGCGGTAAGGATGAACACGGCTTCAAACATGATGGCAAAATTATACCAGTAAGCCGTCAGCTGATCCATATATGGGATTTTATTGAAAATATGAGCCATTCCAACGGCTAAGGACACCGCTCCACCTGTTCTTCCGTGAAGCTCAATGCCTATTTTTTGTGAATAATAATCGATGTCTACGCCATGAAGAGCAGGATGTGCTGCCAGGAAAGCATCATAAGATTCCTTCGGAGTATTGATGGCAAAATAATCACCCGGCATTAACGTACAAGCTGCGATTAAAGCCATTAATGCTACAAAACCTTCCACCAGCATCGCTCCGTAGCCTACAAAAAGGATTTCTTTTTCTTTGTTAAGCATTTTTGGGGTTGTTCCGGTTGCAATTACAGCATGGAAACCTGAAATGGCTCCACAGGCGATCACAATAAAAATAAAAGGAAGTACAGGGCCGCCAATGACAGGACCTCCACCGTTTATAAATTCCGTAAGGGCAGGCATCTGAATCGTTGGATGGATCACGATCACACCTACAGCAAGCATAATGATGGTTCCTATTTTTAAATAAGTTGAAAGGTAATCTCTAGGTACAAGAAGCAACCAAACCGGAAGCACAGAAGCCAGAAAACCATACAGCGGAATAGCAATCGAAATGGTTTTTATATCCCATGTAAACAGGTTGTTCATCGTTTCATTCTGCATTAAGCTATGACCGCCGATAATTCCTGCTATTAAAAGGATCCCTCCTAAAATACTGGCGAAAAGCACACTGTTTTTTCTGTATCTCATGATCAATCCCATGATCACCGCGATAGGCATTGTAATCACAACTGTAAATAAAGACCATGAAGCTTCATGCATCGCATTGATACAGGCCAATGATAAACCGGCCAGCGTAAGAATCAATATGAATAAAATGGCAAAACCGGCAACTGTTCCGGTGGTCTTTCCAATTTCCTTAGAAGCAATGGTGGCAAGACTCTGTCCCTTGTGTCGTACAGAAGCGAATAAAACCACCATATCATGCACACCGCCACCCAATACACATCCGATCAGGATCCATAATGCACCGGGAAGATAACCAAACTGGGCCGCCAGAACAGGTCCCACCAAAGGTCCTGCTGCAGCAATAGCCGCAAAATGATGTCCGAAAAGAACATTTCTATTGGTCGCTACGTAATCTTTACCATCTGCAAATTCTACGGCAGGCGTTGTATTTTTATCATTAAGCCGAAGTACTTTATTGGCAATGAAAATACCATAAAAACGATAGGCGATCGCAAAAATAAGGACTGATACAAAGATCAGGGTAAGTGCATTGGTGTTATTCAGAAAATCCATACCAGTTGTTTTTTTAAGAATGAATAATTAAAAATATTGGATATTTTGTTAAGAATAATTTAAACAAAAGCCAAGTTAATTATTTTAGACGTAAAAACGGGTGATATGTATATTAATCTAGCAAATTTATATTTTTAGATGTTTTTTTTATTTTATAATATTGATTTATAGTTGATTAAATAATTTTCTATCTAAGAATATATATGTTAAGACTCGTCAGTTGAAATGTTGTTCGTTAATGATTTATAGGATACTTTTTCTAGTGGAGTATTATTTTACTAACTCCTCAAAAAGTTTATCAAAAGTCTTTTCCAGGTCTTTAGATTTTCCCGGATGAGGTCTTGAAGTTTGAACGACAGAGCTTCTTACAGCCGTCAGCCAGCGGAACCGTTCAGGAATATCCATCAGGGCAATCGGGCCTCCTTCTTTGTCGCCGTTTGCAATTTTCTGAAAGCTTTCCAGATTCTGGATAATGTCGTCGTAATCAATTTTATTGTGCATCAGCTTAAATTTATCCAGACACAGATGAAATTCCACGCGGATAAACTTCTCTTTTTTGGAGAACATCACGAGTCCGATGTTGAAAAATTCTTCTCTTTCAACTTTGGGTACCAGGCGGATGACGGCGTATTCGTATATTTTATCCTCTTGCATTTTTCGCTTCGTTTAAAAAGATTTGAGAATTTTCTAACCTGGTTTTCATGAACTGGAAATAGATCTCACGGATCTCCTCCGGTGTTTCATCGGCGTCATTCCATTGGAGCCAGTCTTCAGGAATTAAATTGACGATATCCCTGAATAACGTGTCATTCAACACCTCGTGGGCGAATTTGTCGGCTTCATCCAGCCTGTTGGCTTTCGGAAGCAGGACGTGATCTTTCACATATTTGAAAGGAGTTTTGGCCGCTGCATCAAAATTCTGCCACGAATGATGGAAATAAAACGATGCTCCGTTGTCGATGACCCAAAGCTCTTTATGCCACATCAGAAGATTCGTATTCCTGAAAGTACGGTCGATATTGGTGATGAAAGCATCCAGCCAAACGATTTTTGAAGCCAGAAGCGGATCCACCTTTACGCCCGGATCATAGGTGATAGAACCTGAAAGATAATGGAGTCCCAGATTCAGCCCTTCGGAAAATTTCAGCAATTCCTGGATTTCCTCATCGGCTTCCGTTCTTCCGAAGTCAACATCAAGGTTGACGAATACCAGCTCAGGAATCTGTAGTTCCAAAGCTTCAGTGATCTTACCGCCTAAAAGTTCGGAGATCAGCATTTTTACTCCGTGGCCTGCGCCCCGAAATTTTAGTACATATTTAAAATCATCATCAGCTTCTGCCAAAGCAGGAAGAGATCCGCCTTCCCTCAGAGGCAGGATGTAACGCATGACGGTTACCGTTCTTAAATCCAGCATACCGCAAAATTAAGGTTATTTTTTGATAAGTTGTGATCTGTACGAATGAGAACGAAAATAAGATGAAAACAAAAGCGCTAAGGATTTTTTCATTAATTTAGAGTGGTGTGAAATACCACAAACAGTAAATAAAAGTTTAATTGTATGAAATTGATAAAATATATTAATATAAAGCTTGGAAACCCCGAAACCAGAGATTTTCTGGCAGATGCATTGTATCCCGAAACAGATGAAAAATTACCGTTGGTGATCTTTGTTCATGGTTACAAAGGCTATAAAGACTGGGGTGCCTGGAATCTGATGGCAGAGAAGTTTGCTGAAGCCGGCCTTTTCTTTGTGAAATTCAATGCTTCTCATAACGGAACCACAGTTGAAGATCCTCATAATTTTGCTGATCTGGAGGCGTTTGGGAATAATAATTATTCAAAAGAGCTTTCAGATTTAGGTGTAGTGATTGATCACTTTGTGAAACATCCTAATGTGGATGATCAGAGGATTGTCCTTATCGGGCACAGCAGAGGAGGAGGGATTTCCATCATCAAAACTTTTGAAGATGAAAGAATCAATGGGCTGATCACACTGGCCAGTGTAGATACTCTGGAACGTTTTCCTAGAAATGAAGCGCTTGAAAACTGGAAAAAAGACGGTGTATACTATGTTCTGAACGGCCGTACAAAACAGGAAATGCCCCATTACTATCAGTTTTACGAAGATTTTGAAAATAACGTACACCGTTTCGATGTGGAAAGAGCGACAGAAATGGCCAAAGCTTATGTGCTGATTATTCATGGAACCGATGATGAAAGTGTGAGCGTAAAGAATGCGGAACACCTTCATATCCTGAACCCCAATTCAGAATTGTTCTTAGTTGAAAATGCAGATCACACCTTTGGTTCAAAGGAACCTTGGACTGAAAAAGAACTTCCGGAAAACTTAAAAATCGTGACTGAAAAGTGCATTGATTTTATTAATAAGAATATGAAATAAGGTGAATAGTGGAATAAAATTTGAATATTGACGTTCTAATTATTAATCACTCTATTAAATTATTATGAAAAAATTGATCGTAAGCGCCTGTGCGTTTTCATTATTCGCCGTGATCTCATGTAAAAAAGAAGCCAAAACGGATGTACCGGCAACCGCCGACTCTGTAACGACCACGATGCCGAAAGATTCTGTAGCTGCACCTAAAACAGACTCAGCAACTTCTATACCTTCAGTAACGGCTTCTGCTGATAATATCATTACTAAAAATACAGGTAAATATCCCCATGATGTTAAGCTGTTCGAAGATAAAAGTTTTGCAGACCGTGTTAAAAAACTTACCGGAGCGCAATATGATGAAATGCTTAAAAATTTCAACGTAGAATCTCCGATTGTATCTGAGAACGGAATCTATAAAATAACAGGCTGTAAGCAGCATGATTGCCCGGGATATTCAACATCGATCTTCTATGATGCCAAGAATGATAATCTGAATGTTTCTATTGATAAAAACGGAAAAGTAACGGATTTTGCTGAGAAAGGGAAAATTACGGTTACTGATACATTGAAATCTAAATAAAATTTGAACTGTAAAACCTATCTGTCATTGCGAACCTTTAGGTGAAGCAATCTAAGGTATTTGTTTTTGAGATTGCTTCGTCGCTGTGCTCCTCGCAATGACAGCGGTATTCAATTTTATCGGAGATAAAATCATTGCGCCTTAAAGCATTAGAATTTGTTTAAAAAACTTGCGTCTTTGCGAATTTCAACATAGACATGGTGAACATTTTTTGACGCAAAGTTTTAAAATTAGAACCTCTTATTGAGGGGAGCAAAGAGGGAGTCAACAAGTTGATTCGATGAAGGAGAATGTGAGAGCGTTTAAATTTTACAGCTAAGAAAATAAATAAAAACCAGCCTAATTGCAGGCTGGTTTTGTTTTGTATAAGCTTATGTTATGCTATTGTTAAAAGCGTCCAGGCTTCTTCAATTTTACTTTCCAACAGTAATTTCTGAGCGTCTGTATGAACGTTCTCATCCGTATGGAATTCTCCTGCAGGAAGTATTTCTACGTTGGCGAGCATTCCCAGATCGTTTCCTGTAAATATTTTACTGTATTTGATAGAGTCCGGCAGAAGATCAAACCCAATTCCTTTTGTTACTAAAGGTTTTGGTACTTCAAAAATACTGTTCTGATTGCTTCTGGAGTAAAAGTTCCCTCCTAAACGAGCCACCATATCCAGTTTTTGCTGATCTAAATTCCCGGCTTCATTCAGATACTCTTCTCTGATATGAATTTTCTGTACCTCACAGATGACCAGATTTCCAGCGCCGCCCTGATCTCCCAGAGATTTCACTTCTAAAACTTTACATTCAAAGTTAACCGGACATTCTTCAATCAGTTTAGGCTGTACCAGATCTGCATCTTTCATGGTCAGTCCGGATTTGATGAATTCATTGATTCCGGTTTCATATTCTGTAGAAGCTAAAGAAATCTGCTGTACGATTGGAAAATTTACGGTTCCAATCACTACTTCAGGAACTTCAAGAACATTTTCCAGCGTATGTTTAGTGGTATTGTCACGTACTCTCCTCGATGGTGAAAAAATCAATATCGGAGGAACCGTACTGAACATATTAAAAAAACTGAATGGTGATAAATTGATAGTTCCGTTTTTATCTACCGTAGAAGCCAAAGCAATCGGACGCGGAGACACGGCGGTCTGCATGATGGTCTGAAGCTGTACGGGGTATAATTCGGATGGGATAACTGTTTTCATTGTTTATTTTTAACCACAAAAGTCGCAAAAGTTGTAAAACCTCATAGGTTTTCGAAACCTATGAGGTTTAATGATCTATTCGTTTTTATCAAGTTTTATTTTTCATCTAACTTAATAAACTTAAGTGTTTCAATTAAAGATTAAAAGATTAAACCGTTGGAATAATTTTACCAGAAACTTCACCGAAGCCTACTCTCACACCGTCTTTTTCAGCCCAGGCTTTCATCATAACCGTATCATTATCTTCGATGAATTTTCTTTCCTGACCATCTTTTAACTGTAAAGGATTTTGTCCTTTCCACGTTAATTCCAGCATAGATCCGAAAGATTTTGGGTCGCTTCCTGAGATGGTTCCGCTGGCATATAGATCCCCAACTTCTACGTTACATCCGTTTACTGTATGATGAGCCAGCTGCTGAGTCATATTCCAGTACATGAATTTATAATTACTTTCTGAAATCAGATTTTCTTCACCATTTTCAGGTTGTAAATAGACTTCAAGATTGATATCGAAGTTTTTATCGCCTTCAAATTTTAAATAGTCTAAAACTTCAGGCTCCTGTTTTGGAGAAGCTGTTCTGAAAGGTTCCAGTGCTTCAAGGGTAACCACCCATGGAGAAATAGATGAACCGAAGTTTTTACCAAGGAATGGTCCCAGTGGAACGTATTCCCAAGCTTGGATATCTCTCGCTGACCAGTCGTTAAATACTACCATTCCGAAGATGGCGTCTTCAGCGTCTTTTGTGGAAATACTTTCACCCATTTCTGAGTTTCTGTTCAGGATAAAGGCCATTTCCAATTCAAAATCCAGTTGCTTGCTTGGTCCGAAAAGTGGTTTTTCTGCATCTGCAGGTTTCGTCTGACCTTTTGGACGGTTGATTTCTGTTCCTGAAACTACGATAGAAGAAGCTCTTCCATGATACCCTACCGGAAGGTGTTTCCAGTTAGGAAGCAATGCATTTTCCGGATCGCGGAACATTTTTCCTACGTTGGTTGCGTGCTCGATGCTGCTGTAAAAATCCGTGTAATTCGGGATGTGTACTGGCATGATCATTCTTACTTTGTCCAGATCATAGAATGCGTCTGCAATGGTTTTTTCGTCTTTTGATAAGATAGAACCTTCCTGCAGAAGCTCCTGGATTCTCGTACGTACTACGTTGGTAACCGGTTTTCCCAGTTCGATCAACTCGTTGATGGTATAGGCTTCAAAAACATTGTCGGCTAATCCTTCAATGTTTTCAAAATATCCCAGGTCGTATAGTGTGGCAAGATCTACTACCTGATCTCCGATCCTTGTACAGCACCCGATATATTCTTTGTTAAAAACGGCTACTCCGAAAGGAATATTATGTATAGAAAAGTCTGAATCCGAAGAATACTCTACAAATGATTTCATAATTTTTTTGGAATTAAATTAAGGTGTAAGATAACAAATCTCTCAGGATTTGCTGTCTGAAAAGAATTTATTTCTTTTTGGAATAAGAGGCTTCATCGATCCATCTGTCTTTTGTGTTGACATCGATAAGATACAGAATGTCTTTCTGCCTGGTGAGCAGTAAAGTTTTGGTCACAGGAAGCGGAACTTTTTTATTTTCAAGCTTATCTGCGCGCAGGGAAATGATGTTTTTTCTTCTGACGATATCGCCGGTAAAAACGTTTGAACTGCTTTCGCCGGTAGCTTTGTCATCGAAAACTTCTACGTAGGTAGCGTCATTTCCTTTGATAATGATAAAATCTCTTTCCGTGTGGTCTTCCGCATCTTTAATGAAGACAAACTTCTTGTTGTCGATATTGACACTTTCAAGATTTTGGTTAATGCCCTTTCTTTCTTCCAGTCGGTTAAGGATTTCATTCAGGGTTCCATATTGAGCTTGAAGCCCTAATGTTCCGAAAAATAAAATCCCAATAAAAAATTTTCTCATACGATGTGTTTTTATAAAAAAGTTTTGTCAAGATTTTTCATCCTGACAAAACTTAATATTCTATTGTAAAATTAAAGATTTCCTCTTCTGTCCTGCTCTCTTTCAAGTGCTTCGAACAATGCTTTGAAGTTTCCGGCACCAAAACTCTGTGCACCGTGTCTTTCAATGATTTCGAAGAACAGGGTAGGACGGTCTTCTACAGGCTTCGTAAAGATCTGAAGCAGATATCCTTCCTCATCATGATCAATAAGGATGCCTAAGTCCTGTAATTTTTTAAGATCTTCGTCAATATGACCCACTCTTTCTGGAACCATGTCATAATAAGCCTCCGGCGGAGCAGATAAGAATTCTACACCACGCTTCTTCAGTTCAGTGACCGTGTGAATAATATCCTTTGTAGCGACAGCGATATGCTGTACACCTTCTCCTTCGTAGAAATCAAGATATTCTTCTACCTGAGATTTCTTTTTACCTTCTGCAGGCTCGTTGATCGGGAATTTTGCAAATCCGTTTCCGTTGGACATTACTTTAGACATTAATGCAGAATATTCCGTATTGATCTGTTTGTCGTCAAAAGAAAGGATGTTCACAAAGCCCATTACTTTTTCGTACCATTCTACAGTAGGGATCATTCTGTTCCAGTCTACGTTTCCTACACAGTGGTCTACATATAATAAACCTGCATCTTCAGGGTTGTAAGCACTTTCCCATTTTTCGTAGCCAGGCATGAATGCTCCTTTGTAATTTTTTCTTTCGATGAACATGTGGATCGTTTCTCCGTAAGTATAAATTCCGGACATTCTTACCTCACCCTGATCATCTGTTAAAGTTACCGGCTCCAGGTATGGTTTTCCGCCTCTTTTAGTAGTTTCTTCAAAAGCTTCGTAAGCGTCATCTACCCAAAGTGCCAAAATTTTCACTCCGTCACCGTGTTTTTTTACGTGTTCGCTGATTGGTGAATCGGATTTAAGCCCTGTTGTTAATACCAATCTTATCTTCCCCTGTTGAAGAACATAAGAAGCACGGTCTCTTACTCCTGTTTCAGGACCCGCGTATGCTACAGACTGAAAACCAAATGCGGTTTTGTAATAATGGGCAGCCTGTTTAGCATTTCCTACATAAAACTCAATGTAATCTGTACCGTTGATCGGTAAAAAATTCTCAGCTTGAGCAATTTTTTCGGCAAATGTAAGTGTTGACATATTTCTATTTTTACTTTTATTTTAATGGTATGCAAATTACAAAAATCTTATAAATAGCGAAAACATTCAAGTAGATTCCTTAAACATACTTAACATAAAATTAAAGAAGTGTTCATTTAAGTATATTTAAGTTTATTTATAATGAAATCGGATGTCTACATTTGTTATTACAAAGAACAAGTGAAAAAGAAAAATATTTTCGAAACAGGAAAGCCGTAGACATTCTACGGCTTTCTTTATTTTTCTACATCGACGATTCTGTTCAGTCTTCCTGCATCAGGATTATAATTGTCCCAGATCTTCCATACATTATCTATTTTACGGATAAAATAGATCTGTGTATTGAGCTGATTGACAAAGTGTTCCTCACCGGTTTCTCCTACTTTGAATAACAGATTCCAGAATTCCTGGGTTTCCAATATTTTTTTATCAGGTTCATCAGTAACAATATGAATATCAAAAACTTCATAGTTGGAACGGTTGTTTTTCGTCACCAGCTGAAAGTCTCTTTCACACAATTCTCTGCTGAATTGGGAAGTTCTTTCCAGAAATGGCGAACCGTTAAATACCAGTTCTTTAAAAATATCGGTTTTGTGTTCCGGAAAATGCTTGTAAAATTCAAATGCAGTAGCGCAATAATCGTAGACCATTTTCGTAAGAAATTCAAGACCGTCTCCTAATTCTTTCTCGTTGTTTTTCAGCTTTACAGACTGTATGTAGTCATTTAAGTCTTTGTAACCGAGGAAAATACAGATCTTATCCAGTGTTTTCAGGAAACGGAGGTCATTATGGGTTTTATCCTGATAATCATTTTCGAAAAAACGCTGCAATGTAACATGCGATATCGTATTTCCTATTTCAAATTTTTTTCCGCCTTGCAGTTCTTCAGAGTCAGATAATTCATCTTTTATAATTTCGGAAAGAATAATATAATGGCTTCTTTTCCATTCACTCACATTCCCCAAAACAGAATTCCTTACTTTCGAATGTTTTTCAACTTCTTCCCGTATCGAATTATATATCGTTTTCAATTTCCCTTGGTTTTAGATGAGTTTATCAAAAACACTGCCAAAATGTTAAAGCTTTTTTAAGATTCATCTTGTTTTTGTTAATAATACCAGGTTCTTCTCGCAAAGCTTATTCATGAGAAAAACCTGATATTAATATTTTTATTGTTTAAACCGTTCATAAGCAGCTCTTTCCAGCATCTCCCTGTCATCCGGGTGTGCGATGCTGATCAGCTCCTGAGCTCTCTGACGGAGATTTTTACCATATAAATAAGCAGTCCCATATTCTGTCACAACATAGTGAATGTGACCTCTTGTAGTCACGACTCCAGCGCCCTGTTTAAGAAAAGGAACAATTCTTGAGATCCCTTTTTTGGTTCTTGAAGTGATCGCGATGATCGGTTTTCCGTCTTCACTCAATGCAGCCCCTCTCATAAAGTCCATCTGACCACCGATTCCACTGTATTGTAAGGTTCCGATAGAATCTGCACAAACCTGTCCGGTAAGGTCAATTTCAATGGCCGAATTGATCGCAACCATCTTTTTGTTTCGCATGATATTAATAGGGAAGTTTACATCGCTTACATCTTTAAAATCAAAGACAGTATTATCATCTACGTAGTCATAGAGTTTTCTGGTTCCGAAACAGAAACTTGTGATCGTTTTATTATCATGGTAGCCTTTATACTTATTGTTAATGACATCACTTTGAATCAGATCAATCACTCCATCACTCAACATTTCGGTGTGTACACCAAGGTCCTTGTGATTCGTTAAACATTTCAAAACAGCATCAGGAATCGTTCCGATGCCCATTTGAAGTGTAGATCTGTCATCGATCAGTTCCGCTACATTTTTACCAACAAGCATTTCTACTTCACCAACTTTTGAACCGTAGTCTACGGTTGGAAGTTCCTCTTCATGCCAGACCAGCTTATGGATTCTGCTGATGTGGATCATTCCGTCGCCGTGGGTTCTCGGCATCAGAGGATTGACAATAGCCACAATAAGTTTTGCGGTATCTACAGCTGCTCTTGCGATGTCTACAGAGGTTCCCAAAGTACAGAAACCATGTTTGTCCGGTGGAGAAACGGTAACTAAAGCCACATCCAGCGGCAGTATGTTTTTTCTGAATAAAATAGGGATCTCGCTTAAGAAAACTGGAACGAAATCTCCCCGCTCAGAATTCACCGCATCCCTCACAGGGGTTGATACGAATAGAGAATTGACAAAAAAACTATTCTTGTATTCAGGTTTTGCGATTTCTACATTTCCCTGCTGGGTAATGGAAACCATTTCTACATTTTCCAGACGGTGAGACTGTCTTGCCAGCTCGTCAATAAGATAATTCGGAGTACACGCACTCCCGTGGAAAAATACACGATTTCCACTTTTTACAGTGTATATAGCTTCTTCTGCACTAATATAATTGTACATAATGAAATTTTTTATGAATGATTTTTTTATTCCTGAGAACGGTCTTCCATGGTTTTGTCTGACTCTTCCAGCCATGAAGTTTTGTAGGAAGGATCTTCCACTTTCAAAGCTTCTTCCGTGATTTTCAACGGACGGAAAGGGTCTACCATTACCGCATATTCTTCAGTGAATTTTTTACCGATACTTCTTTCCATAGCGCCCGGGTGAGGTCCGTGTACGATTCCTCCTGGATGTAAAGTAAAGTCCATAAGGTCGATATGGTTACGGCTCATGAAATCTCCTTCCGTGTAGAACAGAACCTCATCAGAATCAATGTTGGAGTGGTTGTAAGGAGCCGGAATAGCCATTGGATGGTAGTCGTACATTCTTGCACAGAACGAGCAGACTACGAAATTATGACCTTCAAAATTCTGGTGTACCGGTGGTGGTTGGTGAATTCTTCCGGTGATTGGCTCAAAGTTTTTGATATTGAATTTATAAGGATAAAAATATCCATCCCATCCTACAACATCAAACGGATGCGTAGCGTAGATGAAATCTGTAATCTGATTTTCTTTTTTTACTTTAATTAAAAATTCTCCTTTTTCATCCTTAGGCTCTTTAAAAACCGGTGCGATCATGTCTCTTTCGCAGAACGGAGAATGTTCAAGAAGCTGTCCGAATTCATTTCTGTAGCGTTTCGGAGTGTAAATAGGAGAGTGGCTTTCAAGCACGAAAAATACCGTGTCTTCTGAGTTCACTTCCACCTGATAGATGGTTCCTCTCGGAATAATAAGATAATCACCTGTGACAAATTCCAGGTCTCCTACAAAAGTTTTCAGAATCCCGGTTCCGTTGTGAACGTATAAAAGCTCGTCACATTCAGCATTTTTGTAGAAATAATCCATAGACTTTCTGGGTTTCGCCAATCCCATTTTCAGGTCATTGTTCATCAGAAGGATCTTTCTGCTGTCCATGAAATCATCTTCCGGCGTTACGTTCATTCCCTTAAACATTCTCGGAGCAATATTCTTTTCTACCGCAATTTTTGGTGTCACATCTTTCGGTTCGCCGATAGATTTAATCTGCGTAGGACGGTGGGTATGATAAAGCAGCGATGAAATTCCGTGAAAACCTTCCGTTCCGAAAAGCTGTTCATAGTAAAATTTATCTTCCGGTGATTTGAAAATCGTATGTCTTTTTTGTGGGATGTTTCCCGCCTGATGATATCTCATAGTACTTTTATATCTAGTTTCTCAAATTTAATCATTTTTCGTGAATTGATTCTAACAACATTTGTCATGGTGTTTTGTAATTCAAAAATAATTGTTAGATTTGTCTAACAATTTTAATTTCATGAAGCGAATACTATTTTCTATTATCCTTTTATCCTCTTATTGTTTTTCTCAGGAGACCGACAGCCTGAGTTTACAATCCAAAATAAAGCAAGACTCATCTGTTGTTTCAAAACCGAAAATCAAGATGAGTACCATTGATGATGTGGTTCTTACCGGAACTATAAAACCTTTCAGCAGATCAAAAAGTCCTGTAGCCGTAGAAGTTTACAGCCAGAAATTTTTCCAAAAAAATCCTACACCGAGCATTTTTGAAGCCATTGCCATGGTGAATGGGGTAAAACCTCAGCTGAACTGTTCGGTATGTAACACGGGAGATATCCATATCAACGGACTGGAAGGTCCTTATACGATGATCCTGATTGATGGAATGCCCATTGTAAGTTCACTTTCTACCGTATACGGACTGAGTGGAATTCCCAACAGTCTTGTCGACAGAATTGAAGTGGTAAAAGGTCCGGCTTCTTCTATTTACGGTTCTGAAGCGATGGGTGGAGTGATCAACATTATCACTAAAAATGCACTGACTGCACCGAAGCTGAGTGTAGACATGATGACCAGCACCTGGAGTGAAAATAATTTTGATGTTTCAACGAAATTTAATATTGGGAAGAATGCAGCCTCTTTGTTAAGCTTAAATTATTTCAGTTTTAAGGAAAAGATAGACCAGAATAAAGACAATTTCACGGATTCAGCTTTGCAGAGCAGAGTTTCTGTTTTCAATAAATGGAATTTTCAGAGAAAGGAAAACCGTCAGGCGAGCTTTGCTTTGAGATATCTATATGAAGACCGATTTGGAGGAGAAATGCAGTGGGACAGATCTCACCGCGGAAGCAGTGATGTGTATGGTGAAAGTATTTATACCAACAGGGCAGAGGTTTTCGGGCTTTATCAATGGCCTTTGAAAGAATATATTGTCACCCAGTTTTCTTATAATTATCATGATCAGAATTCTTTTTATGGGAGCAATCCGTACGATGCCCTTCAGAAAGTAGCTTTTGCACAAACCTATTGGAGTAAAAAGCTTGGAAAGCATGACCTGACGGGAGGTGTGACTTTCAAAAGAACATTCTATGACGACAATACACCGGGAACTTTATCTGGCGACGGAATCACCAATGCACCGATGAAATCGCCGATCTGGGGAGCTTTTGTTCAGGATCAGTGGGAAATTAGTGATCAGCATACTTTATTGGTAGGTTACCGTTTTGATTATGATAAAATCCATCATGAAGTGCACTCACCGAGGTTTGCATGGAAATTTTCTCCGAATCCTTATCATACATTAAGGTTCAATTTCGGAACGGGATTCAGAGTCGTGAATCTGTTTACAGAAGATCATGCAGCATTGACCGGTTCCAGAGAAGTTCTCATTAAATCTGATTTAAAACCTGAAAAATCCGTCAACGGAAATTTAAACTACATTTGGAAAATTCCGGTGGGAAGCCGAATGATTCAGCTGGATGCTTCTGCATTTTACACATATTTCAGTAATAAAATTGTAGGCGATTTTGATACCGATCCGAATAAAATTATTTACGATAACCTTCACGGATACGGGATTTCAAGAGGTGCTTCCATGAATGTGGATTTCAGTTTCAGCTTTCCTTTGAGTGTTAATTTAGGAGTGACCTACCTTGACGTTTATCAGAAATTTGATAACGATAATAAAAAATCACAGCAATTACACGCCCCGAAATGGAGTGGAACCTACAATCTTTCATATAAGTTTGCAAATGATCTGACAGTAGACTTCACAGGACAATTCTACGGACCTATGAGACTTCCAATACTGCCCAATGACTACCGCCCGGAATATTCACCATTCTATTCTTTAGCGAATATTCAGGTTTCAAAAAGTTTCAAATCCGGTTTTGAGGTGTATTGCGGGATTAAAAACCTCTTCAATTTTACCCCGAAAGACCCTTTGATGAGACCGTTTGACCCGTTTGATAAATATGCAGACGATCCTATAAGCAACCCGAACCATTATACTTTTGACACTGCTTATGGCTATGCGCCGATGCAGAGAATCAGAGGTTTTCTGGGGGTAAAATATACTTTGAAATGAAAACTTTTATTTTATTTTTAATGTTAGTGCCCTGTTTTTATCTGTCTCAGATGAAGACAGGCACTTTTTCTGATCTTGAAACATCGATGAAAAAAGATCCGAAACCAACGATTATCCATCTCTATACAGACTGGTGCTCGGTCTGTAAAATGGAAAAGCATACCTTAAATAAAGATCAGGCCACGGTAGATCTGATCAATGAACATTTTTATATGGTCAATTTTGAAGCTGAAAAAACAAAAGAAAAAATAAAATTCCAGGGACGTGAATTTGGATATCTCTCTAATGGAAGTGCCGGAATTCATGAGTTGGCGCTGGCTTTGTCTAAAAATAAAAACCAGCCTGTTTATCCTTTGTGGATTGTTCTTGATAAGAATCAAAAACTGGTGTATTATCATGAAGGGCTATTGACACCTGAAACCATGAAGCAGAAACTTTTGGAGATTTCTGCTTTGTAGTTTTTTTTAATTCTATTTTGTAATGGCCTTATAGTCATTGCGAGGACCAAAGGGACGAAGCAATCTCAGAAAAAAGACAGATTTGAGATTGCTTCACCTAAAGGTTCGCAATGACAGACGGTTTTACACAGATTTTTCTCTCTTGTGAAGTATTTAAACTGCGGAGAAATCTTTAAATCTTTAAATTCTTCAATTTTAAATCTAATGTTCCGCATCAATAAGTACAGCGAGCTGAATACAAGGCTCATCCGACCTGTTACTCCACGCATGATTAGTTCCTCTTTGGATAACAATATCTCCCGGTTTCAGAAGCGTTTCGCCTTCATCCATAATTAAATAAAGTTCCCCTGAAAGAATAATAATATAGTCCAGCGTTGGAGTTTTATGCATCATTGGATGTGGTTCTCCTGCTTTAAATTCAACGCCGAGGTCTTTATCCGGTGGAATGACCACATAGCGGAAATAGGTTCCGTTTTTGGGAGTCTGTGGAAATCCGGTATTGGGGATTCGGGTTTCAAAATCCAGTCCTGCAGGTATTTTTTGTGTATTCCAAATATCTGAAATAATAAGGCCGGGAAGATGCTCCACGGCATTTTCTGTCTGCTGATCTTCTATAATGACAGATTTTCCATCCTTAATTCCTGTTATGACACGTCTGGGTATTTTGTTCATATATTAATGTTTCATGATAAGTTTATGACCTTGAGTCTGATTGTTTTTAAGAAGGGAGTGGGCTTTTAAAACCGTGTCCAGAGAAAGATCTCCTACTGTTTTATAATTTGGGGCACTGATTTTTCCGTTTTCAATAAGTGTTGAAATCTTCTCTAAATTTCCTTTGTAATATTGATAGTCTTTGTTCATGCTGTAGGAGTAATTGGAGATATTCATGATCACGGTTCCTTTGTTGAAGAGGGTTTCATGAGCATCTTTCGAGATTAATGCGGTTACATCCACGTAAGTACCATTAATTTTCAAAACATCTGCCGTGATTTCAGACATATAATTTCCCACAAGATCAATTCCGAAATCGAAAAGCTGATCATTGTTGGCTTTTAAAAGATTAGTGGTAAGGTTTTCATCTTTATAATTAATGATCTGATGATTTTTAAGGCCCAATCCGAGGAGTATTTGTCTGTTTTCTTCACTGCCAACGGTCGCTGTAATGTTTTGGAATTGATTGGCTACTAAAAATTTAATAACAAAAGAACCGACTCCACCTGTTGCTCCGGTTACTAAGATGGTATCATTTTCGTTTAGTTTTAAACGATTGACGGTCTGTAGTCCTGTAAGTCCTGCCGAAGGAATAGCCGCGGCCTGTTCGAAAGAAATACTTTTAGGTTTCAAGGCAACAATAGCCTCACGAACAGCAATGAATTCAGCATAGGAACCGTTACTTCCCATCGAGCCGCTTCCGCAGAATACTTCGTCTCCAATGTTGAACTCATGGGCATCTGCACCTTTTTCAACAACAATTCCTGACATTTCACGGCCTAAAATGGGTGATTTAAGGAGTTTCCTTTCCAGTTCGTTTTCAATCATCTGATAATCGATAGGATTAAAACCGCTGGCTTTGATCCGGATTAAAACTTCATGACTTTTCGGCTTGGGTTTTTCTATCTCAGCTTCTCCGAGCTGGAAATTTTCATCTAATATAATAGCTTTCATATGAGTAATTTGATAGACAAATGTAAAAAGAGAATAGTTTATATTTGCTACCAGTTAACTATTGGTAACTAGTTACCTTAATGAAACTATTATGGCAAAAATCATAGAAAACGGAATAGAAAGAGAAGCCAACTGCACCGAAGAATTATTTGCAATGCGCGACAGTCTGGATGTTTTAGGTGGAAAATGGAAACTGATGATTATCCGATATCTGACCAACAGAACCGATCAGCAGATTCATTTCAAAAAGCTGCAGCGGGGCATTACCGGAATCTCTGCTAAAATGCTCAGCAAAGAATTGAAAGAATTGGAAGTAAATCTTCTCATCACAAGAACTATTCAGGACACAAAACCCATCACGGTAGCTTATGCTGTGACAGAATATGGGAAATCAGTTTTGCCGGTAACGGAAACTTTGGTGAATTGGGGAATTATTCATCGGGAGAAGATCAAAGAGTCGATGAGTTAGTTTTATTTAAAGATTGAAGAATTTAAGGATTTAAAGATTTGGGGTCTACGACTATTCTTCAAAGAAAAGATCTGTGTCATCAGCGCGATCTGCGCGGAATTATTTGTCATTGCGAACCTTTAGGTGAAGCAATCTCAAATCTGTCTTTTTTCTGAGATTGCTTCGTCCCTTCGGTCCTCGCAATGACTGTAAATATTCAATTTTATCGTTAAAAATTTATCTCTGTATAAGCTGAAAACAATGATTCAAAACTACTGCAATGATCGCCAGTATTGCCGGCAATGCCTGTACGAAAAATATTCTTCTGGTCGCTGTAATAGCTCCATAAATTCCGGCAATCGCCACACAGCTTAGAAAGAATAGCGAGACATTGGTTTGCCATTTCGAATCTTCAATCAACAATGACCAGATCAATCCTGCGGCAAGAAAACCGTTATACAACCCTTGATTGGCAGCCAGGCCTTTGGTAGGTTTAAACATTTCCGCCGGCAGTGCCGCTTTAAATACTTCCTTTCCTTTGGTTTCCCACGCGAACATTTCCATCCACAGGATATAAATATGTTCCAGCGCAACGATGGCGATGAGAATTTTAGCAATGAGTTCCATGATTTACTATTTTGTAATTGTAAAACTAAAAAAATAAAGTTAAGTTTGGGTATTCAATTGCAAAGATGGATACTTTCAAAGCGCATTTAAATAAATTTATTACAATCACCGATGAAGAATACGCTTCTATATTTTCTTTTTTCCAGGAAATAGAAGTGAAAAAAAAGCAGAGTCTGATGCTTAGTGGTGAGATCTGCAGATCGATGTATTTTGTGTCTGTGGGCTGTCTGAGAAAGTTTTTTGTGAATGAGAAAGGGGCAGAACAGACCACTGAATTTGCTATAGAAAACTGGTGGATCACGGATACTTTCGCGTATGAAAGACAGATCAAATCAGATTTCTGTATTCAGGCGGTGGAGCGCTCTACGGTTTTGGTTATTGATCTTCAGCAACAGGAACTTTTACTGCAAAAGCATCCGATCATGGAAAGGTATTTCAGAATGATTTATCAAAGGGCTTATGCTGCTTCGGAGAGAAGGATCCGTTATCTGTATGAAATGTCAAGAGAAGAATTGTATGTCCATTTCAGTACTTTATATCCATGGTTTATTCAGAGAATTCCTCAATATCTGATTGCTTCGTTTTTAAATCTTACGCCGGAATATCTCAGTGAAATCAGGGCAAAATTACGTTCTTAAACCAGTTTAAGATTTTTACCGATTATAAGTCGGAGATTTGTCATGTTATTAAAAGCCAATATCATGACAGACAAAAATATTCAGTTTCCGCAATTATTTTTAAGACTTGCCATTTCTGTAACCATGCTTTCCGCTGTGGCAGATCGGTTCGGTTTCTGGGGCAAAAATTCAGCCTGGGGAAACTGGGAGAATTTTGAAACATACACCCGAAAACTTACTTTTTTTCTTCCCGAAGGTTTAAGTAGGTTTTCAGCTTATACCGCGACTTTTTTTGAAATACTTTTTCCACTGATGCTTCTTATAGGCTGGAAAACTAGGATTGGAGCTTACGGAGCGGGATTGCTTCTGCTGGTCTTTGCTTTGTCCATGACCATGGCATTAGGCGTTAAAGCTCCTTTGGATTACTCGGTCTGGGTAGGAAGTGCCGGAGCATTTTTACTGGCCATTCAGCCAAAGTATTCTTTTAGTATAGATCATTTAACCAACAAAAATAAATAGTATTATGAGCGCAAGATTAAATATTGCCACAGTAGATTCAGCTGCTTACAAAGCAATGATGGGATTGGAAGGATATCTTCAGACGATTTCATTAAACCACATTCAAAAGGAATTAATTAAAATCAGAGCTTCACAGATCAACAAATGTGCTTTCTGCCTTGATATGCACACTAAAGATGCTCTTAAATACGGAGAAACCACGCAGAGAATTTTTATTCTTGAAGGATGGAGAGAGGCCAAAGACTTTTTCACGGAAGAAGAGCAGGTGCTTTTAGCGATGACGGAAGAAATTACCCTGATCAGCCAGAACGGACTTTCAGAAGAAACTTTCCAAAAGGCAAAACAGTATTTTGATGATGCACAGATTGCACAGATCATTATGGCGATTGTCACCATCAATGCATGGAACAGAATTGCTGTAAGTACTCACTTACCTGTTGCCAAATAGTTTTCCGTTTAAAGTTATTGACTAAAAAGAGCTCTTCACCAACTGAAGAGCTCTTTTTAGTTATAAAAATTAGAAGAAATAAGTTTAATAAATAGCGACCGGATTGATATTGACCTGAGTAGATCCTACATATAAAGGTTGTCCCAGAACGAATAAGAACTCCCAGACTTTATCTTTCACCAATGGACGGCTGTCGATCAGTTCCAGATTATAAATTCCTTTTTTGGTCAACATAAACTGGTTGATCGGGAATTCCTCTTTAGATTTTGGGTTGGGATACAATTCTGAAGCCCAAGTATCACCACCGAAAGCGACGATTCCCTGCTCAGCAAGCCACTGTGCTGCTTCCATACCAATCCCCGGTTCTGTTTCTAAAAACTTCTGGTTGTCTTTACCGATCAGTTCCAGCCATCCGGTATTGAACAGTACAATGTCTCCTTTTCTAAGGGTAATGTTTTGTTTCTTTAAAACGGCTTTAATATCTGCTGTTGTAAATTCCGTACCACCCGGAACGATGTCTTTTCCGTAATGAGCGGTCATATCTAAAACCACACCACGGGTCACAAAAGGAGGAACTTTTTCAATGCCTAATTTCTTTACGCCTTCTACCGTTACAAAATCAACGGCTTTATTTCCGTTGTAGTAGATGTTATCAATTCCGATATGTCCGATGCCGTTCAGTTGGGTTCCAACGCCTGTCCATCCATTCACAAGTTCGTCATTGAAGGTGAATTTATTGGGCCCGATGCTTTTTCCGCCCTGTTCACCGGGCTGGATATTATACAGATTAAAACTTCTGTGTCTGAAAGCCGGCAGATTTTTATCGATAGGAACAGCCAACGGAAGTGTTTTACCTTGCTTTACTAATCCTACGGCCTGTTTTACTACTTCCGCAGTTAATAGATTCGCGGCTCCTATTTCATCTGTAGCTCCGTAAACAGAAGGATACCAGGATTTATCATTGGGGTTAATGCTGAGGTTTTGAGCTTTTATGTCGATGTTGCTGATGGCCAATAGAATGACCAACCCGAACATTATGATCAGATTCTTTTTCATTTTTTTTATATTGTATGGGTGTAAAAGAGAGAAAATCAGTAAACCGTCTCACAGGAGAAAGCTTACTGATGATGCAAGATTAAATTTCGCTTAGCGCTGTATTGATGAAATTCAATTCATCCTGAGAAAGGTTTACTTGCATTGCTTTCGCATTATCAATGGCTTGTTGTGCATTTCTGGCTCCTGCCAAAACTACGGTAATAGCCGGCTGCAATGTAGTCCATCTTAGCACAAGTTGTGAAAGGGAAGCCCCTTTTTCCTGAGCAATAGGCTCTATTTTGTCTAAGAAATTTTTTACTTTACTTAAATCAAACTGTGAAAAATAACCGTTTCTGTGGTCATTGTCCTTTAATTTATCCTCTTTGAAATATTTACCGGTCAAAAGACCCCTTTCCATTGGACTGTAGACGATGATTCCTGAATTGTGCTCCAAAGCATACGGGACAAGATCGCTTTCAATAGCACGGTTCAGCATGCTGTATGAAACCTGATTGCTCACCAAATGCAGTGTTCTGTTGGCTTCCTGCATTTGGGGAACGGTATAATTACTTACTCCTGCTGCAAGAACTTTTCCCTGCTGGATCAAAAGTTCCATGGCTTCCATTGTTTCACAGATTGGGGTGGTACTTTCCGGCCAATGAAGCTGTAAAAGATCGATATAATCTGTTCCCAGTCTCTTTAAGCTTTCCTCCACTTCTTTGATGACATTAGCCTTTGAAGCGTATTTGTAAACCGGAAGTGTTTTGCCTTCATCTTCAGCATCGAAGAAAAATTCTCCCTTCTCGTTATTGCTGCCGTCCCATACCAAACCGAATTTGGTTAATAACTGAATTTTCGAACGGTCTTTTCCTTTAATGGCTTCTCCGATCATTTCCTCACTGAGTCCGAAACCGTAAAAAGGGGCCGTATCAATAGAGGTTACGCCATGGTCTAATGAAGCATGAATTGAATTGATGGAATCCTGTTTTTCATTGCCGCCCCACATATTTCCTCCGATAGCAAAGGCTCCGTGAGTAATTGCAGACAGTTCCAGTTCCGTATTTCCTAATTTTCTGTATTCCATTTTTTTGATTATTTATTTAATTTTTAAACTGCAAAGTATTTTGTTGGCCATCGCAAAGACGCAAGTTTTTTCCAATTCGACTGCTTTAAGACGCCAGGATTTTATCTGCGATAAAATTGAATACCGCTGTCATTGCGAGGAGCACAGCGACGAGGCAATCTCATCATCACCCTAGCTGAAAATCTTCGATTTTCTTGCGCCTTAAAATGTCCCCATTCCTGTTCAGCCTTTGCGTTTATCCAACTTTATTTCAACATTGTTTATACCTATTATTCAGAATAAAAATCTTTGATTTTTTCTTAAAACTTATGTGAACTTCTTTTCACAGAGCGTTTAAACTTCAAATAACTTAAGTGTAAAAATTTTTGCGACTTTTGTGGTTGTTTTTTTACCATGGATTTCAAAGATTTTCACAGATGTTTACGCATGTTGTTGGTCATCGTAAAGACGCAAGTTTTTTCCAATTCGACTGCTTTAAGACGCTAGGATTTTATCTGCGATAAAATTTAATACTGCATATTTCGCATAGAACACTTAGCTGAAAATATTTGATTTTTTTACATCTATTATTCATTATAAAAATCTTTGATTTTTAAAGAACTTATGTGATCTTTCTATTCACAAAGCGTTTAAACTTCAAATAACTTAAGTGTTGAAAAAACTTTTGCGACTTTTGTAGTTTAAAAAAAGATTATTGATTAAGTTCCTTTAAAATCGCCTCACCTACACTTTTTGCAGACTGAGGATTCTGTCCTGTGATCACTCTCTGGTCTGTCACCACATGGTTCTGCCAAAGCCCTGATTTTTCAAATTTTGCGCCTCTCTCTTTCAGTTTATCTTCCAGAAGGAAAGGAACGACGTTGGTTAATTTGACTTCAGCTTCTTCTTCATTGGTAAAAGCATTGATCTTTTTGCCGTCTACCAGATACTTTCCGTTGTTCAGTTTAATATTGACCAAACCGGAAGGGCCGTGACATACGGCTGCTACAATTCCGCCATTCTCATAAATTTTTGATGCAATAACAGCTAATTCCGTATTGTCAGCGAAATCCCACATCGCACCGTGACCTCCTGCGTAGAAGATTGCACTGTAATTGCCCGGATTCACCTGAGAAGGCTGTAAAGAATGATCGATTTTATTTTTGTATTCTTTGTTTTCCCAGAATTCTTTGTTGACAGGATCTTTTAAATCAAATCCGTCTACCGGTGGAGTTCCTCCTTTTGGGCTTACAAAATCAATTTCATATCCTGCTTTGTGAAGAACTTCCCATGGATGAGAAACTTCACCCAGATAATATCCGGTATCTTCTCCCGTATCCCCTTTTTTATCATGACTGGTCACGACGAATAAAATTTTCTTTTTCATACGTTTAGATTTTTGGTGTTGTGCCTGAACAAATACTATCGTCAATAGGGTTACCAATAAAAATGCTAATTTTTTCATATTAAAGAATATGGGTAGTGTAAATCTGTGGTTTTTCCTGTAATTTTTCGTCTATTATTGCTCCGAAAGCCTGAATGTATGGCTGTTGGTTATGTAACGCCAATCCTTCATCACTTTTCCAGATTTCGTAGAATATAAACTGGTTTTTGTCTTCGATTCCCTGATGAAGGCTGTACAGTTCGCACGCATCTTCTTTTCGGGTTTCTTTGACCATATTCTGAAGAACTTCCAGAACTTCATTACGGTGCTCTTCTTTTGCTTTGATTACTGCTGTAAGATATATTTTCATTAGGCTAGTTGTGGTTTTAATTCCTGTGCAAAAACTTGTTCAAGATGCTCTCTGTAAAGCTTCATGTCACGTTCTATATTGGCGTTTTTCTCTACATCATGGAAGTGAAAACTTTCCATTTTTTCTAAGGAAACGAAGGCATTCATTCTATGAAAACCAAATAAAGGTCCATTATCTACACTTGTTTCATTGAAAAATTCTCCGGGAAGGGTAAAAGCGGTTTTTGGAGCATTCCAGCTGCTAGTCACCATATATTTTCTTCCGCCAAGCATTCCTCCGGTTCCGTAATTGATTTCCGGATTTTCTGCATTTCTTCCGTCACTCATATAGATTCCTTTGGCATGTCCGGCTGTGAAAACATCATCGATATATTTTTTAAGACCGTTCGGAAGTTGGAACCACCAGATCGGAGTGTGGTAGATGATAAAATCTGCCCATACAAATTTCTTTACCTCCTCATCTTTGTCGAAGCCTTCTGAGACCTGAGTGGTCTTAACTTCTATATTTCCGAATTTCTCCAGTACTTCCAAAGTATTCTGAGCGATGGTATCATTATATTTTCCTCCGGAATGTCCGAAATTCTGTCCTCCGTTAATGATCAATACTTTTTTCATTTTTTTATGATTGTTTAAATTTTATGATGCAAAGTTAGTTCGCGGTGTTGTATAATAAAAATAGCATGAATTATATCTAAGTATTATAATACTGATAGTTTAAATTTTGTCATTCATGTGAAATATCATACAGTTTATTGATTCTATTGTCCCACGTCTCCAGTAAATTTGTTATGATTAATAGAATGGATATGATACAGATTGCGGTTTTTAGTGATGTGCACGGAAATTTTCCTGCGCTGAATGCGGTACTTGAGGATATAAAGAAGAGGGGAATTCAGCAGAAATTCTGTCTGGGGGATCTGGTAGATTTTGCTCCATGGGGAAATGAAGTCACTGAAAAGATAAAGCATCTCAACATTCCCTGCCTGATGGGGAATCATGATGAAAGAATTGCTTTTGATATTCCCGTAGTTCCTTTATCAAAACATTCTCAGGAAGAAACAGAGGCCAGATTCATTGCGATTGATCATTCCAAACAGCATATTACGAAAGAGAACAAAAAGTTTTTATCCGCACTTCCTTTTCATTTAAAATTAAACTATAAAGTAGGGAAAAAGCATTGGAGTATTCAGCTTGTGCATTCAAGCCTCTCCAGTAATGATACTTATTTGTATGAATCGGAGAATGATGAGGTTTTTGCAACTATGCTCAAGGAGTCTCAATCCGATATCGTTGTCATGGGACATACTCATTTGTCATTTAAAAAATCTTTTGAAAATAATAAATGGGCCATAAACTGTGGTTCTGTAGGCCGTTCCAAAGAAGAAAACCGCCTGGCTTCTTATCTGGTTTTAACAATGAATGAAGAACAGATTATTCCGGAAATCGTACAGATCGCTTATCCGCTTGAAGAAACCGTTCACGCCATAGAAGAAAGCGGAATTCCCAATTATTATGCTGATTTTTTAAGAAATGAAAAAGCTTTGATGCTCTGAAATATTCTCCAAATTAAATTCAAGTTATTGATTTTTAGTAATTTGTAAATAGTCGAACGTTGGTTTGCAGAAGATCGAACTCATTTTATCCGTTAAAATCAGTTCGACTTTTTTTATCCGGACTTTTCTGGAAATTTTCTGATTCATCTTTGCATCAGATTATTAAAATTTAGAAATCATGAAAAAAACAGCCCTGTTTATTCTTTTACTATTATCAGTATTTTGTTTAGCACAAGCCGTAAAAGTTGACACTATTCTCACTCCCGAAATTGGCGGAATAAAACAAGCCATCGAAATTAAAACCGATGATTCCACTAAGCCGATACTTCTCTTTTTATCAGGAGGCCCCGGAAGCTCAATGATGAAAAATGCGGATTCTTTTACCCATATTTTAAAAAATAAATTCACCATTGTTCAGTGGGATCAGAGAGATGCAGGAAAAACATTGGCATTAAACCCTTCTCCGGTTCAGCCATCCGTTGAGTTGATGGGGAAAGATACCTTTGAAGTGATCAATTTTCTTAGAAAGCAGCTCAAGCAGGAAAAAGTATACTTGCTGGGAAGTTCTTGGGGGAATGCTTTAGGATTTTACATTGTCAGAAATCATCCTGAACTTTTGCATGCTTATTTTGCAGTCAATCCTGTGATCAGTCAGCTGGCCAGTGAAAAGGAACTGCTTACTGTTTTAAAAAATCATTTTAAAGAAGATCCTGTTGCCAGCAAAGAATTGGCAAGCGTGCATATTCCGTTTACGATAGATGAAGATTTGTTTTACCTTAGAAAATGGCTTTTTTATAAAGACGGTAAAAAAAATGTCACCAGTGATGATTTCAAAAAAGGTTTCCTTCAATGGTCTAAAACATGGTCGCCAGCCTGGAATGAAGTCATGAAAATAGATTTACCGAAGACTTTAAAGAAAGTGAATTGTCCGATCTATTTTTTCGTAGGGAAAAATGATATTCAAACCTCTACTGCTATTACAAAACAATATTTTGAGCAGGTAAAAGCACCTAAGAAAGACCTGTTTTTATTTGAAAAATCAGGGCATCAGATCCATAAAGATGAGCCGGAAAAGTTTCAGAATACGATTATGACGTTGTTGAAATAGCGGCTGGAAGAGGGGAGAGGGAGGATGGAAGTTGTGGCAGGATATATAATTTCTGACGGCTATCCTAAAGATCGATGAAGGATATGCTAAAAAAAATAAAAAGGCTTTCAGTTGTACTTTGGGAGACCATAAACTTCCATCCTCCTTCTTCCAACTCCCATCCATCTCCTCTATCACTGTAATAATTATTCCGTAACTTTGTATCAGAATATTAATAATTAAAGTTATGGTCAATCTAGAATGGTACCGCACTTTTAAAGCGATATACAAAACCGGAACACTGACGGGTGCTGCAGATTCCCTGTTTATTTCGCAGCCCGGAGTAAGTCTCCACTTAAGCTCACTGGAAGCTTACGTAGGCTATAAATTATTTGACAGAACCGGAAGGAAAATGATTCCTACCGAAAGAGGAAAGGTTTTATTCAATGCAGTTTCTGATCCGATTGGCAGGCTGGAAGATGTAGAAAAGAATTTTCAGAAGTCTACAGAAAAACTGACGCCTACGATTAGTGTTGGGATGTGTTTTGAAACATTTCAGACGACTTTGGAACAATATGTTTCCACTCTGCCTTTTAACCTGATTATCAGTTTTGGGCAGTATCCGGAAATGCTGGACCAGCTGGATAAAGGGATTTTGGATCTTATTATTACTCCTAAAAAAGGAGTTTCTCCCAATATCGAACACGAAGCATTTTCTTCTGAACAGATTATTCTGGTAGGCGGAAAAAATGTAGATAAGGAAAGTTTTCAGGAAGTAGTGCATACTAAAGGAACTGAACATATCGAGGAATGGCTGAAGCAGGAAAAATGGTACGGAACAACGGGAGATATGGAACATCTTTTTCAGTTCTGGATCATGAATTTTGGTCATAAACCAAACTTCCGTCCGAATTATATTGTTCCGAATTTAAACTCAATTATCCGTTGTCTGAAAGGCGGAACCGGACTGGCTGTAGTTCCCGATTTCCTATGCAAAAATGAAATAGAAAACGGAGATCTTAAGCTGATCTGGGAAGGCGAGAAAAAACTTGAAAATACGTTGTATTTCGGTTGCAGAAAGAAAACAAATTATCAGTCTGAAATCGATCATATCAAAGGATTATTCAGAAAGGTCATGAGCAAGAAGGATCATGTCGCACAGCTGTAATCCGTTTTCATAAATAGGGAGTGGGTAATTTTCTATAAAAAAATTTTTACGTACTCCCTTTTTTATAAAATCATTCTTTTCATAGAATTTAATTTGCTGAAATCCCGTATCTGAGGTACCTACGGCTAAAGTTGTGTAGCCGCTTTCTTTAGCAATTACTTTAGCTTTATCCATAAGAATGCCGCCGATTCCCTGACTTCTGTGGCTTTCAATAACCGCCATATTTTTAATCTCCAGTTCTGTGCTGCTATTTTGATACAAAGCGATCACAGCAATATCCTGAACACCATCATTTAAAAGATAAATATCAGAATCAAAAATATATCGATTAATAGCATCCACAGTTTCATCTGCAAGCAGTAAAAGCTCATACGGAATAGCTGAAGCCGGATCTATCTTTCTAATTGTCAATTTTTCCATTTTAAAGGCTCATATGAATAATAGGATAGTCTTTTCCTGAACCGTCTTTTTCTGATCTTCCGATCTGTTTGAAGCCCATTTTCTCGTAAAACCCGATGGCCTTAGGATTTTGTTCGTTGACGTCAACTTTAGTCAAACCTGTTGTCTCTTTCATAAACTCGTACAGCTTTTTGCCGTATCCTTTTCCCCGTACTTCATTATGAATGAAAAGCATTTCCAGATTGCCTTCTGCTACGGAAGCGAAACCTTCTGCCTTGTCATTTTCCGTCACTAAATAAACTTCCAGATTGGGAAGATAATCTCTCGGAATAACTTCTTTAAAATAATTAAAATCCTCTTCAGCAAGGAAATCGTGGGTCGCCAGTACAGCAGATTCCCAGATCTCCATAATTCTTGGGTAATCTTCTGTGTGTGCTAATCTGATTGAATGTGACATTGCTTTGAATTTCGTGCAAAAATAAGAAAAAATAGAAGTTAGAGGTTAGATTTTGGAGGTTAGAAATTGGGAACTTCTTTGAGGAGGGTTGATTTTTTGGGAAACAAAAAGACTGAACAGTTAAAAACAAAAAATATCTGTTAACAGTCTCCCAATACTTTGAAAACAGTAAAAATGGTAAGTCGTATTCCCGATTTTTTATCGCAAATTTGTTAGGCTATACATTAATATTAAAATTGAAATTTAAAAATTATGCAAAACAAAACATATACAGGGCAGCCTGTAGTGACCTTAAATAACGGGGTGGATATTCCGGCCTTAGGCTTTGGAGTTTGGCAGATGGAGAATCTGGAAGAATGTGAAAGAGCGGTGGATAAAGCCATCCAGACAGGATACAGAATGATCGATACGGCAGCCATTTACCAGAATGAAACGGCAGTAGGAAAGGCGGTGAAAGATAGCGGTGTCAGCAGAGATGAGCTGTTTATCACTTCAAAAGTCTGGGTGCAGGATCATGGCTACGAGCAGGCAAAAAAAGCATTTCAGAGAACACTGGACAGACTTCAGATGGATTATCTGGACCTGTATCTGATCCACTGGCCTTACGGAGATTTCATCGGAACTTGGAAAGCTTTAGAGGAATTATACAGTGAAGGAAAAATCAAAGCTATCGGGGTGTGTAATTTTACGGTTGAAAAATTAGAAGAGTTAAAAGCAAATTCAACGGTTTCTCCAGTGATTAATCAAATTGAGCTTCACCCGGTTTTTCAGCAGAAAGAACTTCAGGTGTATAACAGAGAAAATAATATCATCACACAGCCGTGGAGTCCGCTTGGAAACGGAAATGCAGATCTTCTGAACAATGCTGAATTAAAAGCAATCGCTGAGAAATACAATAAAACGGTGGCTCAGGTGATTTTAAGATGGCACCTTCAGGAAGGGTTTGTGGTGATTCCAAAATCGGTGACGCCTTCCAGAATTGAAGAAAATTTTAATGTTTTTGATTTCGAACTGAGTGCAGACGAAATGAATATGGTCCGTTCTTTAGATACCGGAAAAAGACTGTTCTTTGATCCGAAAGATCCTGAATGGGAGGAAAAAATGCTAAACGTTGTAGCTGATATTTAAGAGTATTGCTCAATATTTATTGTCCCGCAGATCAAATGGATTATACAGATTTTAATAGAATCCTGTTAAATCAGTTTAATCTGCGGGATATTTTTTAATTTTAAATAAAAACCATGACGGCAGCTCAATTCATAGAAAAACTATCGACATTCAGAAATGAAAAAGAAATTGATAAGGTTGAAAAGTTTTTCAAAGGAGATGACGGTGTTACAAAACATTTCGGAGTTAAATTCGGTGATGTTTTCACGACGGCAAAAGAGTTTTCTTCAATGCCACTGGAAGAAATCAATACACTTCTGGACAGTGATTTTTATGAAGTCAGAATGGGGGGAGTAAGCATCATGGATTTTCAGGCTGGGAATAAAAAAACGTCTGAAGAAAGTAAAAAAGATCTTTTTGACTTGTATTTAAATCGCCACGACCGTTTGAACAACTGGGATTTCGTAGACCGTGCAGCAAAGAATATTATTGGTGAATACCTGATGGACAAGCCAAGAGATATTCTGTACCAACTGGCTGAATCTGAAAATCCGTGGGAGCGAAGAACAGCGATTGTAAGTACGCATGCCTTTATCAGAAAAAATGATTTCGAAGATACCTTTAAGATCGCTGAAATTCTTGTTCACGATCCGCATGAATTGGTCAGCAAAGCAGTCGGCAGCTGGATCAGGGAGGCCGGAAAGAAAAATCCGAAAAGATTGTTAAGTTTCCTCGATCAATATGCGGAAACAATGCCCGCTGCTACATTTTCTTATGCTATAGAAAAGCTTGATCCGGAAACAAAAAAGCATTATAGAGAACTCCGAAAAATGATAAGATAAGCTTTCCGTTTTTGTATTGATTTTTGTAAAAAAGGTAAAAATACTTGACCGATATCATACTCATTTAAAGAAGGGTTTCATGAGTTTTTCGTAAATTTTAAATAAAATAATTCTTATGTTTTGGCCAGATACCATCAGCAACAGATTCAATATAAAATATCCTGTCATTCAGGCTCCGATGTTTGGAGTCAGTACGCCACAGATGACTGCTGCAGCTGCAAAAGCCGGAGTTCTTGGGTCGTTAGCCTTGGCTGATCTTTCACCCGAAAAATCGGTTGAACTCATCAGGCAAACAAAAAAACTGACCGATCAATCTTTTGCTGCCAATATTTTTGTACACAATATCCCAGAAATTACGGACAGTCTGAAGGAGAAATTTAGTAAAGCAAAACAGTTCATTACACAGCTGGCGAAGGAAAATAACATTGAGGTTACACTTCCGGATCTTGAAGATATTAAAGTAAACGGATATCATGAACAGATTGATGCCATTATTGGGGAAGGCTGTAAAATAGTAAGTTTTACTTTTGGAAATTTGGATGATCAAAGCATACAGAAGCTGAAAGAAAACGGAGTGGTTCTCATCGGCACCTGTACTTCGGTGGAAGAAGCTTTAATTCTTGAGAAATCGGGAATTGATATGATCTGCGTGCAAGGAATTGAAGCTGGAGGGCACAGAGGAACTTTCGATGCTGAGCATATCCCGATGATTGGAGGAATGTCCCTGTTTTCTGAGGTTTATGATCATGTAAAAGTCCCTTTGATCTATGCAGGAGGAATTTATAACGGAAAGACTTTAAGAGCCGCTAAAGAGCTCGGAGCACAGGGTTTCCAGGTAGGAAGTGTCCTGCTGGCATCAGAAGAAAGCGGATTGCAGCCGTTTGAAAAAGAAAGGCTTAAAAATGCCACAGAAAAAGATATTATTTTAACCAGAAGTTTTTCAGGCCGGTACGCGAGAGGTATCAAAAATAAGTTCATCGAAAACCTCGAAAATTCTGACTACATTATGCCATATCCCTATCAGAATAAACTGACGAATGAATTGCGCAGGGTTTCAAAAACTTTACATAATTCGGATTTTGTAGGTATCTGGGCAGGGCAGTCTATTCATGATTTTAGTGATCTTTCTACTGAAGAAATTTTGAAAGTGTTGATTCAAAGTGCTGAAAAATAAAAGTAATGATTTTACTGAAAGAAAATGACTACTGTATTCATGCTTTATTTAAACATTAAGATGAGTGAAGGATGTAAGGTTAGTTTAGAAAAAATCAAATGATTTCTTTAAGTTGTACGTCTTATAGCGAAGCTAAAACTTAATATTCTTAAAAACTTAGCAGGAATCTTAATGGTTTTATTTTTTCTCTCGCAGATAGATACGGATAGAAAAGATTAAGAAAAGTAAAAATCTGCATCATCAATTAATTTGCGTGAAATTTGTAGACATACGCGTTGTAAAAAATGAAATCCCTTCATCTGCATGAAAGGATTTTTATTTATATAGAAATTCAATAACGTTCATTCACCATCAAATGATCAAATCAACTCATCGTCACATTACTTACTCAGATCCAAACCTCCGAAGTTACCCGAGCTCATCATCAGGAAAACACCGTCTGTTTTGTCCAGAGTTTCCCAGTAAGCATGAAGATCTTCAGCATTGGTGAATACTCTCAGTCTGTCATTTTTGAATTTTTCTTTAATGAATTCCGGAGAAATAGGTTCCATTCTTTTGATCTTTAAAGCATCTTCGGAATAGAAAACTACCGCTTCCTCCAGACCATCCATTGCGTGGTCGTACTGTTCAAGGAAAACCGGATTTAAGCTGGAATAGGTATGCAGTTCAAGGAAACCATATTTCTTTTCCTTTTTAAACTGCTCCTGAAATGCCTTTACCGTTGCCTTTACTTTGCTCGGTGCGTGGGCAAAATCTTTATATAAAGTTCCCTTATCTTCTCTTTCTACTTTTTCAAGACGTTTTGAAGCTCCTTTAAAGCTCATAATAGCCTCGTAGAAATCTTCATCCATGATTCCCAGCTGGCGGCAGATATGTCTTGCCCCTTCCATATTCAGAAGGTTATGGGCTCCGAAAACAGAAAGAGGAACATCACCCATTTCAGTTTTTAAATAGACTTTTCCGTTGCTGATCTCATATTCAGGCGTTTTGTAAGGAATTTTTCTGAAATAGTTTTCAGCGGCTTCCACTACTTTTACGACTTCTGCATCTTCTTCATTATAAACCAGAACACCGCCGGCAGTAATACTCGCCACGAATTTTCTGAACTGTTCAATATAATCGTCAAACGTTTTAAATACATTGATATGATCCCATGCAATACCGCTCATTAAAGCAATATTGGGCTGGTACAGAAGAAACTTTGAACGCAGATCGATAGGAGAGGAAAGGTATTCATCACCTTCTAGCACCATAAAGTCGTTGTCCGGGGTCAGTTTTACCATACAGTCAAAACCTTCCAGCTGTGCACCCACCATAAAATCTACGTCTTTCTGGTGGAAATTCAGGACGTGAAGGATCATTGAAGTAATCGTTGTTTTCCCGTGTGATCCGGCGATTACGACTCTTGTTTTGTTTTTAGACTGTTCGTAAAGAAATTCAGGATATGAATAAATTTTTAAACCCAGCTCTTTCGCTCTTGCCAGCTCAGGATTGTCCTGATGGGCATGCATTCCAAGAATAACCGCATCAATATCCGCCGTGATCTTTTCCGGGAACCAGCCCATTTCCTGAGGCAAAATTCCTTTATGATCAAGTCTGGATCTTGAAGGTTCAAAAATAGCATCATCCGAACCTGTCACCTGATATCCTTTGTCTTTTAACGCAATGGCAAGATTATGCATGGCGCTTCCGCCGATGGCAATGAAATGGGTTTTCAATTGTATTTACTGTTTTTTTACGTTGTTATTAATGATCTCCTGGAAAGCGTTCAGGATATTGTTCCAGTTCGTCGTAAAGTTCGGCATGATCATACTTGCATCCGTCTTGCTGCCTTCATTCAGGCCCTTCTTGATGTTGATGGAAATGCTTACATTATCATACAGTTTTTTTCTGTCTTCCTGTATTCTTCTGAAATTATTCTGGGAAAGCACCTGATCCAGTTTCTTCAGATCTTCATCTGAAATTTTGAAATCCTGTTTGTACTTTTTTCCCTGACCTTCAAAAGAATAATGGGCATTGTTGCCTTTGATCAGCAGATTTTCATACGCAGGAGCAAAGCCTCCGCTTTTGGAATAGCTGATGTCAAAATCCGAATATACTTTCTGACTGTTACACGAAACTAATACTATGACCGCGAATAAGATCCCTAATATTTTGTTCATAATTTTTTACTTACTTTAATGATTTGAATCTTTTTGTTCTAATTTTTTAGCCTTAAGTTCTTCATCATAATTGTGCAGTACATTGAAGTCCTCTGTCTGTTCAATGGCAGTCATGATCTTCAATAAAATTTCAGGCGCTTTTTCATTGTCGTAATCGATGTCCAGAGGTGCTTTGAATTCCATGGTAGGTTTTACGCCTGTTACCTTTACCCGGAGGCCTTTCTTGTCAAATGCTCTTCTGAAACCGTTGATCTTGATAGGGATCACGATCGGACGCTGACTTTTAACCAGTTTGGCCGTTCCTCTTCGTCCCTGTGCAAAAGCAGATGTAGTACCCTGAGGGAAAGTAGCTACCCAGCCGTTGTCCAGAGCTTTCATAATATTATCAACTTCGGTAAGATCTACCATTCTGTTGACGTTTTTACCCTCTGCTCTCCAGGTTCTTTTTACCGTTACAGCACCGGCGATCTTAAAGATCTTCGGAAGAATCCCTTTGTTCATGGTTTCTTCTGCTGCTACATAGTAAAAATCAATCTTGGGGTTGAGCAGGTAGATCGGGTTTTTAATCGTATCCAGATAACCGTTGTTTACAGCACAGAATGCGTGATACATTGCTGCTACGTCTGCAAAGTAGGTTTGATGGTTACATACAAAAAGCACGTTGGAATCCGGAAGATCTACAAGGTGTTCCGTACCGGTTATCTTCAGTTTATTAAAGCCGTTGAACCTTCTGTAGGATACAATTCCTAAAATAAAAATGATTAACCTTTTTAAAAAATAAGGTGTTCCGAATGCATCGGTGAAAATATTTTTCTTCGCCATCTCTCAATTAAACACTATCGTGCAAAGTTACATTTTTTTCAGCAACTGGCTAAACTCGCTCAATATCATTGCTGTAGCGCCCCAGATAATATATCCGTTGAAATTGATGACCGGAACTTCATGTCCGGCAGCACCGGGAAGCGCCATCATTTCCGGATTATCCGGGAGGCTTAGAAAAGAAGTGATAGGGAATTCTATAGTTTCTACCGCCTCGCTCTGCTGAAGAACGAAAAGCGGATTCTTTTTAGTATACGAAATATAGGGATAAACGTAAAAATTACTCGGTGGAACATAGATCGGAGACATTTCCCGGATCACTCTGATATAATGTTTTTCTATGCCTATTTCTTCGGAAGTTTCACGGACTGCGGTTTCAGCAAAGTCTCTGTCCATTTCCTCACGCTTGCCGCCGGGAAGGGAGATCTGCCCGCTGTGTCTGTCATGTTCGTTGATGGTTCTCTGGATCAGAGGGAAATACCATTCATTGTCTTTCAGATACAGAACAATATTTACTGCTGCAAATTTTGGATTTTTCGCCAGTATTTCATCATACGTAAATACAGGGCGGGAAGGTGGTGAAAATACCCCGTGAGCGTGCACTCCCGGCAGTTCTACATTTGTAATTTTCCTCAATAAATCTTTTCCAAAACTTTCCATAGCTCAAATTTAGCAATATATACTGAAGAAAAGAATAGGCGTTAACATTAATTAACCATTGGGAGAGATTAAAAGATTTAAAAATTCAAAAATTTAAAATGTAAAAGGTTGATAAAATGAGTGTTTTTTTTAATCTATAAAATTAGAGTTATTTTATATATTCATGTGGAAAACACGGTGATAGATTACCGTATTTTCACGTAACTGAAACACGTTACACAGAGAAAAAGGTAAACAGTTACATAGGGAACGGTAAACAGTGATTTTTAAAATTTACACTTTAGCAGTGGTTTCTCGCTTAGCTTTAGCCTATACCTTTGTCATACTATTAACCAATTAATTTTACCAAAAATGAAAAACTTTATTACAGGTGTATTTACACTAATGGCCATGAGTTTCAGCTTCGCACAATCAAACATTGATCTTACTGCTCAGATTGGAAACTTGAACGTTGCTACTGTAGACCAGACAGGGCTTTTAAACATCAACTCTTTAACACAGAATGGAAACCGTAATACGGCAGATATCGATCAGGTAGGTATTCTGAATATTAATACTGCTGAAAGTATTGGAAACAGAAACTCCATTGACGTAGACCAAGCTGGTATCGGTAATACCAATGATGTAAGCCAAACAGGAAACAGAAACTCTGCAACAACCTGGCAGTTGGGAGCATTAAACTCCACAGAACAGACTCAGATCGGAAGAAGAAATGCAACCTCTTCTTTACAGCTGGGAATAGGAAATGCAGTCGTACAATATCAGGATGGAAGAAGAAATGATGCTTCTGCTATTCAGTTAGGAAACGGAAACGATGCTTATCAGATTCAGCTTGGAAGAAGAAACGACGCTAACGGCCTTCAGGTAGGTAACAATAACCTTTTAGTGCAATATCAGGATGGTAATGATAACAGTGCCACACACGATCAAGGCGGTAACAACAATATTGCTGCTTCAGTTCAGGTAGGTGATGACAATACCGCTATGGGTGTTCAGATTGGAAACAGTAACCAATTATACCAACTTCAATTAGGAGATTCCAACACAGCGATTGATGTTCAGATGGGTAACAATAACTTTACCTGGGTAGCTCAAAGTGGAGATTCTCACATTCACGTAGGAACTCAGATGGGTAACGGAAACTCAATGATCGTTAACCAATCCAACTAGTTCATGTACTGTAATCAAGCATAAAAGGAGAGGCTGCGGTTTTCTCCTTTTTAAGCTTAAAACGATAGACATACCCGGAAACCGTGATTTTATATTTGTACCTGCTGGGTGTGTTTTTCCAAATCCTCTATTCATGTACCTTTATTAAAAATTAAGACCATGTTGAAACTCGGGTGGGGTGCCTTTACACTTTTCACAGTGCTTTGTGTGCAAGCTCAGCAGGTAGACTGGGACAAGCTCAACAGCAGTACGGTTCTTGATCTTATGGCAAGACAGCAGACAGAACAGGGGCTTTATGGCTCCAGCGTTATCCAGATAGGAGATAACAATAGCGCTGAACTTTCTCTTAATGCGAAAACCAATATTGCCATTCAGCAACTGGGAGACTTCAATACACTTTTTTTCATTAATTCATTTACGGATCAGGAAACCAAAACTGCCGTTACCGCTCAGGGAAATAACAATATTATTGATATTACCGGAAGCAACAGCATCTCAGACGGAATGCAGATCAGTGTAAAAGGTGACAACAAAACCATTTTCATGAGAAATTATTAAAACACACGTGATGAAATTTTTATATTCCTTAAATCTGTGCACTTTATTTATCTTCCTGTCTGCAACGGTTGATGGGCAGGAAGATAAAAAAGTGAACGCAAGGATTGAAAAAAGCATCCTGGAAAATCAGATTAATCTCAAAGCTGTTGTGGCCAATAATACCTCAGTGTATAAAGAACTGAACTATCTGTTGGTTTCTATAAAAAAAGGAAATGCCGGCAATCTCTCCAATAACCAGCAAAGTGGTAAATTTTCAATCAATCCCAATGAAGTAAAAGTTTTATCTGAGATCAATGTTAATCTTGAACCGAAAGATGCTCTGAAAGCTTTCCTCTACGTAAAAGATGAAGAAACCCAGAAACTGATCGCGAAAGACAGTCTTGAAATTAATACTGATCTGTTTAAAAAGAAAACAGCCAAAGTAGAAGAAGATGCCGTCTTTGAACTGAAAGGACTCACTATTGACGAAACCAAAACAAAGGTCGGGAAAGACTTTTATGATCTTTTCTACATCCAGTACAGTCAGATTCCTGATAAAAGCAACGGTGCAGTGACTATTTCCGAACTTCCTCTCCGCGGGACCAGCGGTCAGATCAACATCCAGATCGATGACAAAGTGATTTACAGCTTTATGACCAATCCAAGCGAAGACTATCTGAAAGAACAGCTGGCAGCCAGCTTAAAATATATCAAAGAATTTAATGCCAAGAAAAACCTCATTAAAAATGAATTTATCTACTAAAAACGTCCGCCATGAAAACTTTTATCATTATTTTGACCTTTATTGCGGGTATTTTCTCCGGAAAATCTCAGCAGCTCGTTTATAAGCCCATCAATCCGGCATTCGGAGGAGATACGTTTAACTATCAGTGGCTTTTAAGTTCAGCAAATGCCCAAAATCAATTTGACGAAAAAGATGATTACAGCAGTTTGCTCGATAACGTCAATTCTTTAGACAGTTTCAGCCAGAGCCTCAACAGGCAGATCCTGAGTGAGCTGTCCAGGAAATTGTTTGAAGATCAGTTCGGGGAGGGCAGCCTGAAGCCCGGAAATTATCTTTTCGGCTCGCTTTATCTGCAGATTACAACTACAGCCCAGGGACTTTTGATCAATATTTTGGATACCAGTTCAGGCGATCAGTCCGAGATCGTCATTCCAAAATAAAAAATAACTAAAAACCAGACTTACCATGAGAACTTACACTTACACCAGAATTTTTTTCTGTACGTTCCTGCTGTGCTTAATGCAGGCCTGCAGTTCGATACTTGGTCTTCCTTCCGATCCTGAAAGATCCACCATGGGAGAGCTTACTCCTTCTACTGCGGAATTGAAAAATCTTCCGCTTCCCAAAGAAAAAATCGTCATTGGCGTATACAAATTCAGAGACCAGACCGGCCAGTATAAACCGTCAGAAAACGGCAACAACTGGAGTACGGCTGTTCCGCAAGGAACCACCACTATTCTGATCAAAGCATTGGAAGACAGCCGGTGGTTTATCCCGATTGAAAGAGAAAATATCGCCAATCTTTTAAACGAAAGACAGATCATCCGGTCCACCAGACAGGAATACAATAAAGATGCTGATAAAAATAGCCAATCGCTTCCTCCTCTTCTTTATGCGGGAATTCTTCTCGAAGGTGGCGTGATCTCTTACGATAGCAATGTCATGACCGGAGGCCTCGGAGCGAGATACTTCGGAATAGGCGCTTCTACACAATATCGCCAGGATAGAATTACTATTTATCTGCGTGCCGTATCTACTCTGAACGGTGAAATTCTTAAAACCGTTTATATTTCCAAAACCATCTTATCCACCAGCGTCAACGGAAGTTTTTTCAGATATATCGATACCGAAAGACTTTTGGAAGCTGAGGTTGGTCTTACTCAAAATGAGCCCGTACAGCTTGCTGTAACCGAAGCCATCGAAAAGGCAGTAAGATCTTTAATCGTTGAAGGGATCAGGGATAAGATATGGGGAAAAGCATCTGAGAATTTAACGGGGTATCAGGCTCTGATCAATGATTACAATAAAGAACAGGAAGACAATGTAGGAAGAACGGTCGGGAATAAGTTTCCGGAGAATTACAGACAGAAAATGTCCGTTTTTGCGAATGTAGAAGCTCAGAAAATCAAAGATGACTACGTAAATCCTAAAATGAATGTTGGCGGAAAGCTAGGGGTAAAATACTTTATAAGCCCCAATTTCAATATTGAAACCAGCGCAGGGTACTTCACTTTGGAAAATGAAACTATTATTAAAAGAAGCTATTTCGTTCCCGAGCTCAATCTGGAATTCCTTCTGTTCCCTAAATACAGATTCAGTCCGTACGTTTACGGCGGAGCGGGAGCGATGTTTTCAAAATACAAACCTCAGTACAAAGGCCAGGTCGGCGGCGGACTGGAATACATGATCGGGAATAATACCGCAATCCGGGTTTCGTCACAGTATGATATCGGTTTTAAAGATAACTGGGAAGGTTTGGTCAACGGAAAAAGAAAAGACCAGGCACTTCGTTTTGCACTTGGAATCAATTTTTACCTTGGAAACAAATAAAAACATGAACTATGAAAACTTTAATCAAAATACTCAGCATATTCATCCTTACTTTTTGTCTGTTTTCATGCGGTGAAGACCTTGTGGAACAGGCTCAGACAGGAGCATTGAAAGGAAAAGTTGTAAAAAGAGGTACCAATGTGCCTATTCCTAATGTGAAAGTTTTTACAGCGCCCACTACGCAAACGGTTTTCAGCGGGACAGACGGTACATTCGAAATTGCTGCCATGCCGCTTGGAAATTATTCTGTGAAAGCAGAATTATCCGGCTATATCACCACTTTTCAGGGTGTTAATATACAAAACCAAAACCAGGTAGTCACCGTGGTTTTTGAAATGGACGATGATGAATCACTTAATTCTCCTCCATCAGCACCGCAGCTGCTAAGTCCGGTAGACAATGCGGTGAACCAGCCTTTAAATGTCGAACTGACGTGGACTGCTACAGATCCTGATACGGCTGATGTTTTAAAATATAGTTTAACAATTAAAAATAACCTCGATACTCATGTGATTCAGGTTAATGATTTGGCGGCGAAACATTATTCGCTTTCCAATTTGAAGTTTGGTGTTAGTTACTTCTGGCAGGTGTCTGTTTCGGACGGCATTCACCCGCCAGTTTTAAGTTCCATCAGTAAATTTACCACCAATACAGTTCCGGCCAACCGTTACCATTATGTACAGAAACAGAACGGTAATTTTGTGATCATGTCTACGGACGGACAAGGAAACAGCTTTCAGTTGACCAGCTCGTCCTACAACAGCTGGAGACCGCGAAAAAATAACAATGCAGGACTGATTGCATTTCTGCGGACCGAAGGTGGAAGTACCCACATCTACACGGTGAACCCTGACGGATCCAATCCTTTTAAAGTAACCACCGTACCGGCAGCCGGTTTTAATAATTATGAAATGGATTTTGCATGGAGTACCAACGGCCAGGAAATCCTCTATTCTAATTTCAATAAATTATACAGAATCAATAAAGACGGAAGCGGCCTGACACTGGTATACACAACTCCGGATGGCAGCATGATCTCCGAATGTGACTGGAGCTATGACGGCAGCAGAATTGCCTTAAAAACGAATGATTTTAACGGCTACAATACGAAGATCTGCATTATTGATATGATGGGAAGTGTTTTAAAAACTATTCTAACGGGATCGGCAGGAGCTTCAGGCGGCCTTAATTTCTCTGTAGATGGACAAATGCTCGTATACACAAGAGATCTGTCAGGATACCTGGACGGAAGCGGCAACTACCGCCAGCTTGACTCCCATATTTTCATCTATAATATAACTACGGATACAATCTACGATATTTCTGAGGAAAGCGAAAAACCACTGGGAACAAACGATCTTGACCCAAGATTTTCCCCAAATAATGCCCAGATTATCTATATGAATACTTCCAATGATAATATCTCTCAGAAAAATGTAATGGTTATTGATCTCAACAGTACAATGACCGATCTTTCGAGAGCCTCTCTTTTCAGCAACGGGGAAATGCCGGATTATGAGTAGGAATGCGGGGGGTGAGTTTGAGAGTCGGAGAGTTTTAGGGTTTTAGAGTAATAGAGTTGCTGGTTGACGGTTACCTGTTGAGAGTAATTAAAAATCATACTTTAATAGTGTTAAGCTTGATATGATCAGAAATATTGAATGAAGGGCAAGTATCTGGTGGCTGAGGTTCCCGAAGCCACCAGCACTAATATCTGAAATGTAGAACTTAAACTTTTTCTCTATATTGACAATTGATTTGCGAAGCAAAATTCACCACTGGCTCCGTTTAACCTCCAAAAAAAATCCAAACCGAAGGTTTGGATTTTTTTTGGAGGTTAAACGAAATTGGTTTCATCAATCAATAATGTGGTTTTCTAAGGCATATTTTACGATTCCTACGGAATTTTTTGCGTTTAATTTAAGGAGAATCCTTTTGCGGTGGGTTTCGACGGTATTGATGCTTATAAAGAGTTTTTCAGAAATATCTTTGCTGCTAAAGCCGTCGCATATCAGTTTAAGGATCTCCATTTCTCTGCGCGTTAAAGGTTCTTTGATATGAGGATTTGGTTTTCCTTCCTCGCTGCTAATAAAGTTGATCATTCTTTCTTTGGCGTTGTCACAGATGTAGATCTCATTCAAAAGCAGGGCGTTTATGGATTTCAGGAATTCGTCATATCTGCTGTTTTTGTCAAGATAGCTCTTTATACCTTTGTTAAAAAGCTTCCGGATGTCAATCATATCATAACTATTGCCTATGACAATAATCTTGATGTTTTTGTCTTTTGAGGTAATGTCTTCTACGAGTCTGAAAATATCTGTCAGCATCAGCATATTGGAGCTTATAACCAGAATTTCAGGGGGATCATCTTTTAATTGTTTAAATAAGGGTTCATAAGAATTACAAATGTCAATCGTGTTAAAAATTTTGCTCTGTGAGAGCAGTTTTGATAAACCTTCTGTATACAGTAGCGGCTCATCAAAAATGGTTAATCTCGGTTTCATCATGGTTAGTTTTGTTTATATAAAAATATAAAAAAAACTTTACATTTTACGTAAAAATAACAATTAATTGTAATTTTTTACATAATAAATGATTGTAAAATTGAAATTTTATTGATTATTTGATAAATAATTCTCTTGTTGTGGAGTTTTGAAATTGAATTTTAGAGTTATTATAGTTAAGATGTTGTATTGGTGGTTGTTTTGGTGGTGTTGAATCTGAAATAATAATTATTTAACTAACACGGTAGGGATATGTTTCACCGGAAAATTCACCGACCGGGCAATAAAACAAAACTGGCCTGCCTTATGATGCAGTTCTTTCGCTTTTTGAATCATTGATTCTTCCGTAACAGTAACTGTAGGATGTAAGGTAACGACAGTGAATTGTCCACTCCCGTCAGCTGTTTCTGTCATAATTCCTGTAGCTTCATCTGTGTAGTCGGTCACAATGATTCCTTCTTCAGAACAAAAATGAAGATACCAGAGCATGTGACAGGACGAAAGTGAAGACAGAAACAGATCTTCCGGATTGTGTTTCGTTTTGTTTCCACGGAAAGCCGGGTCAGAAGAGCCTTCAATAATGGCTTTATTTTCAATATTGATGGTATGGCTCCTTTCGTAGTTTCTATAGCTGCTGGTACCGGTTCCCTGGTTTCCTGTCCAATGAATGATGGTCTTGTAATGATGTTCCTTGCTCATTGTTGTATATTATTGTAGTTATTTATTGTTGCAAAATGATTTCTATTGTCGAGGCTGATCTTCCCAAATGAACTGATATCCTGAATTCAGGACAGTTTGTATTTCCCAGTCTCTTTTCAACTGAATAATCTGGTTCGGCATTGAACCTATAAAAATCGCTAATCCGGAAATAATGATGGCTAGTCCCCAGATGATACTATTTAAAACTTTTGGAATTTTTACGTCAAAAAGGTATTTATGGGTTAGAAATAAAATCAGCGTCCACAGTAAAAGCTGTGTGAAAAAGTCAGCTAAGAATTCTGTGATGAAAATCTGGTAAGATAGTGAAGTGTGCCATCCATCAGCAATGAAGGGAAAAGGAAATCCCGACATGGATGTGTTGCTACCATCCACCGGAATCACCATCCACCATTTTGTAAAAAGTGCCATGGCAATGACGGTTAATGGAACTGATTGTATAAGTAAACGTTTCATTGGCTCATTTTAAAAGCAATTTAACGAAAAAACCTCCAGCACAGAGCTGAAGGTTTAAATTTTGTTTTAATTAGAAAATTCTATCAATTCTTCTTTCTTCGAATTGTAAATTTTATATTCTAAATATTTAAAAGAATCCCTTGGGATGATGGTTACCCATTTTTTGTATTTAATGAACCATTTCATCTGGATACTTTTGATGCCTTTGGTAAGGTAGGCTTCCACGAACGGGTGTACATGCAGGAAAATCTTTCCTTTCTCTTTCTGCAGGATGCTTCTGAGAGTTTCACCCATTCTTTCCACGATCACGATCGGAGCTACAATTTCTCCGTCTTTGTTCGGGTTTTCTTCTTTGGTTTCAATCTGTTTTTCCGGGCGGTTTCTTTGTCTGGTGATCTGAATCAGTCCAAACTTGCTCGGAGGAAGAATTTTGTGGCGAGCTTTGTCGCGCTTCATTTCTTCTTTCAGGTGTTCGTAGAGATCCCTTCTGTGGTCGGGATTCTGCATATCGATGAAGTCGATTACAATGATGCCTCCCATATCGCGGAGACGAAGCTGTCTGGCAATTTCGGTGGCTGCCATCTTGTTCACTTTCAGAGCGTGTTCTTTGTTTACGGCGGTTCCGGTTGTGATATTGTTTCCGGAGTTGACGTCGATGACGTGAAGGGCTTCTGTGTGTTCAATAACGAGGTACGCACCTTTTGAACTTGGAATATTAACGTGTTTTCCAAAACTCTGTTTGAGTTGTTTTTCAACGTTGTAATATTCGAGAAGAGGAATGTGGGAATTATAAAACTGAACAATATTCTTTTTTTCCGGGGCTATGACCTCTACGTAGTTGGTCATTTCGTCTACCATCTGTTCATCGTCACAGAAGATATTCACGAAATCCTGGTTGAAATTGTCCCTTAAAATAGCTGAAGCTTTATCTTCTTCGCTTAAAACCCTGGCTGGAACCTTACTTTTCTGAATGTTTTTGAATGTAGTTTCCCATTTCTGGATCAGCTGATTCATGTCATTGTGAAGGTCTGCTACTTTTTTTCCTTCCGCTACCGTTCTTATAATGACTCCAAAACCTTCCGGCTTGATGCTGTCAATAAGGGTTTTCAGTCTTTCTTTTTCCTCAGTGGTTCTGATTTTTTTGGAAATGGAAACTTTGTTGTCGAAAGGGATCAGGACCAGAAAACGGCCTGTCAAAGAAACCTGGGTAGAGATCCTGGGACCTTTTGTAGAAATAGGTTCTTTGGTGATCTGAAGCAGAACGAGATCGTCTTTTGCGATGACTTTATCTACGGTTCCGTTTTTGTCTATTTCGGGTTGTATCTCGAAATTTTTTAAGCTTGAAGTGCTCTGTTTTTTAGAAATAGTATCTTTTAAAAACTTTCTGTATGTAAGATACTGTGGTCCCAGATCCTGATAATGCAGGAATGCATCCTTATCGTACCCGATATTTACGAATGCTGCATTCAGGTTAGGTGCCAGTTTTTTTACTCTTCCTACAAACAGATCTCCAACTATAAATTCGCTTTTGTCCTCTTGCTCATGAAGTTCACATAGTCTTCCGTCTTCCAGCAGTGCAATCTTTGTAAGATCATCTTCATGCGAAACTATTAGTTCTTTCTTCATTTTGTTATAAGATAAAAATTATTAAGATTATAGGGAACGGGCGTATTTTTTAGCAAATAAATAATATTAAATATAAGAATTTTGAATGAAAATGCTCCATCTTTTTAAAAATATCTGCAAAAGCCCATGTTTGCCCCGGAATCTTATAGTTGCAAACAAAAATATAGTCGGTGAAGTTTAAATAATTAAAAACACCAACTATATTATTATATTGTAAATCTCGAGAAAAAGAGATTATTTTTTCTTATGTCTGTTTGCTCTTCTTCTTTTCTTTCTCTTGTGAGTTGCAACCTTGTGTCTTTTTCTTTTCTTTCCGCTTGGCATAATTTTAATTTTTTAGTAACTAGTTAATATTCAGTTAATGTTTTATTTTACTGCGACTTTAGTTTTTACTTTCTCTACAAAAGATTTTGAAGGTTTGAAAGCAGGAATGTTGTGAGCAGGAATCTCAATTGCAGTGTTCTTAGAAATATTTCTTCCTGTTTTAGCAGCTCTTGTTTTAATGATAAAAGATCCAAAACCTCTCAGATAAACGTTATCCCCATTATACATAGAAGTCCTGATCTCCTGCATAAAAGCTTCTACAACTTTCTGTGTTTCATTCTTTTCTGTTCCCAACTTATTTGAGATGGTGTTTACCAATTCTGCCTTTGTCATTTCCTTTTTTAATTTTAAATTTTAGGTGTGCAAATTTAGTTAAAAAAATTGAATACTAGCAAATTAGTGGCAAAATATTTTTGTTTAAAGAGTTGGAGTTTTCTTGTTTACCCAATATTAATATTACATTAAATCTCTCTACATGCTGGAATTGTAGTAGCCGTTTTCTACGCAGAACCGGATAAGATGCAGCTTTGTCTTTAGTCCCAGTTTTTCTGTCAACCTGTTGATATAGGTATCAATGGTACGTGTGCTGAGGTTTAGTTTTTCTGCAATTTCTTTGTTGCTGTAGCCTTCGTAGCAGAATTTCATCAGCTGGATTTCGGTAGGACTAAGCTCTTCCTGACCTTTTTTCTGCCTTTCCATATAATTCTGCACAGCGAGTGGCTGTTGCTCCCATTCTTTGGAATATTTTTCATAATCGAAGCCATCAGAAGCAATTCTGCCTTTGATGAGATCTTTTATGAGCGTACTCTTTTTCTCGCAGTAATAGACATTGGGTATTTTTGAAAGGATCTCAGCCATATCTTCCTGATAGGTACTGGAATAAGTAACGATAGGCGTTTCCGCATTGTTTTTGCGGATGTATTTGATAGCTTCTATTCCGCTTAATACCGGCATAAAAAGCTCTATGATAAACACGTCTTCCTGTCTCCTGTAAATCCTGTTCACAAGCTCATGGCCGTTGTTACAGTCATTCAGAAGCATATAGAATGGGTTTTCCATAAGCGTTTTGATCATGATCTTCTTGAAATAGAAGTCACTGTCCGCTATAGAAAACCTTACTGTGTTTGATAATAATTTACTCACTTTTAATATCGATTTGGTATAAGATATTTAAAATTCAGAGGCCTAATTTAGGAAAAACTTATGAAAGTTGAAATTAAACTTAGGTTAATTAGGGTTTTCCCGAAATTACCTTAGGGAAAATACGTATTGTACATAAAATTTTTTTTTTATACTTTCACAGGCCAAACAAATTGCAAATATATGTCTTCTAACAGGGAAAAAAAATTAAACAAATCTGACGTCAGAGCAGGTATTTGGAAGTTTATTCTATCCTTTGCCGTTCTGTCTGTAGTATCTTTTCTGTGTTTATTTCTCTTTTTCAAAAGCTACAGTATACAACGGGAAAGAATCGCCATAGAAGCAGAAGCTTATAAAGACCTGATGCGCCGCGGCGATAAACTTAGGGAACATGTAGAAAATATCTACAACAAAATGAGCCAGCTTAATGAAGGTAAAGTAAAGAGTGAAAGCTTTCTTAAAACCAGCATTATGGATGATGTAGCCGATGCAAGAGATGTCATAGGTAAGGACAGTGCTGATAATTTTAAACATTATGCAGTTCTGATGAAACAGATAGGGCCAATGCTGACCTTAAAGAACAATATTCTGGAGGTAGAGTACGATAAAAAGATGGTTCTCAGAGATCTTGATGAATGTTTACTGAAAACGAAAAGAGCTAATAATGAGCTTAAAAAAGATCCTACGAGGCATTTTGAAGGACCAAAAGGAAGATAATTTAGAAAAAAAGAAAACTTATGCAGGGACATATTACATTATCCAAAAAAGAAAGGCATTATCAGTTTCTTTATTTAATACTAATGCTTTTAGCCGCTATGATATTTCTGGGTGTCATCTTTCTAAAAGGATTTGAATCTCCATTTTCAGACGAAGATGTCAGAGGAATAGAGAGTATCGAACAGAAAAAAGCGTTCGAAAGCAAGCAGAAGCTCATACAGCCTGTGATGGACAGTGCCTACATCAGGATCAGCAGAATCAAAGATAAAGCTCCGGAACCTTTTGTGGAGGATAATATCTCTCATGACATCAATGGTATTGCGAGCTATTTTCATGGTAACGATGTCGTGGATATTCGTAAAGATGCATATCCGCAGATCGCGAAATTCTACAAAATGTATTTTGACGACAAAAAAATTATTTCTATAACGACAGAAGATGTAAACAGATTTGAAAAGGAGGTTGAAGACTGTAGAATTGGCTTTAAAAATAAGCAGACCTATATCAATGAAAGAGAAAATGCCAGGAGGGAAAGAACTCAATAACCAGAAGAATAAACATTAAAGAAATAAAACACATCACAATCACTTAACTATGAATTATTTTCAAAAAAACAAAAAGAACATTATTATCGGTGTTATCGCGACGCTGCTCATTGCAGCCCTCATTGCGCTATGGCTGCAGAAAAAAGTTATCCATTCTGCCGATGATATTGTAGGAATCGTGAACCCAACCTCATTATCAGTAGGAGATACGCTGTTATTTGAGGACAAAACCCAGTTCGCCAAAACCAAAAGATGGAATTTTGGAGACGGGACAACCTCTGACAAAAGCACAGGGATCCACTTTTACAACAAACCGGGGTATTATCTGATAAGTTTGATTATCGATAGCAAGTATACCAAAACCTTCCCGGTAATGGTATCGTCAAGACCTCAGAAAGAAAAAGATACCATAAAGAGCATTACGCTGATCGAAGCTCAGTCAGAAGCCAGACAACTTGAAAATGTACAGTTCCGTGCTGTTTCTGATGCAACGCGTTTTGCATGGAAATTTGGAGAAACAGGAAATACAGATTCCAAAGAAAAAGTAGCTTTCTATTCCTTCAAAAAACCGGGCGATTACCGTGTGGCATTGTATACAGAGGAAAACGAAGAGCCTATTTATCACAACATCAAAATTCTTCCAGCCTATAATTCTTTAGAAGAGGAGGCGGTACCTGTAGAAGATTCTTACAAAAAGATTGACGACGATTTCAAATACCACCTTCAGCAGATTGCCAACGGGAACAGTTTTAATATGCATTACAACTACCTGTTGAATAAGTATCTGTGCAACAATGAAAATACAGTGGTAAAAGTAAGCGACAGCAAAGCCAATAATTTCTACATGTACTGTGCCGGACTTCAGTTTGATAAAAACGTTGTGATCCAGACCGTAAAAGTTAACTTGGACGACAAGCAGACCTGTGTAACAAAAGTTGACATAAACCAAAGCAAATAATAGGATCCGGACTTCCGGACACACCAATCATTAAAATAAAATAGGATGAAAAATAAATTTCCTCTAGCAGCATATTACATAGGATTATCGGTATTAATAACGAGTTGTCAAGTGAGGCTACCGTCTAAGAGAACGCCTGAGCCTTCAAAATACGGACAGGTAGATAATTCTCCGGTCGTGAACGGATACCCGAAAAAAGCAGCTCCATGGATCGTCATTTCAGACAGATCCAGAAATACGGCCTATCTTGATAAAAGTGACGAAAAGTCTTACAAAGAAGTTAAATTCCTGGAGCCTTTAATGGTTCTTAAAAATAGAGACGGAATGGTAAAAGTAGCGGAATATATTCCGGATGCTTTGATGAAAAAAGTTTCGTCCAAATCTATTAAAACCTATGGGTGGATTCCGGAATCCGAACTTCTTCTGTGGAACAATTCTTTAAAAAGCGAAAAGACAGGATATCCGGTAAGGGTAGCCGTAGTTCCGAATAACAGCGAAGTAGTACGAAGCGCAGAAAGATATTACAAAAACGACTCTATCATGGTGTTCAACTCACCAAGTCTGATAGAAGCAGCTAAAGCCAAAATTCCGAACGGACAGATGGTTTACGTTTACAAACAGGCGGAAAACAATAAGCGTTTTCTGGTAGGTAAAAAACCTTCTATCGATATAGACAGCATCAGTACGAATCTTTACGGATGGGTAGATTCCAATGTGATCTCTGCATGGGGTGAGCGTTCTGCGATAAAAGTGAAAAATGACACAAAAGTCACCGAGTCTTCTTTAGGAATACATGAAGGATATCCCGGGGCGGCAGATTCTGAAAGCAGAACAGCGATCCTTCTTACGGATACCCACAAGAGAACACCTTTGGAAAATATTTATCCGGTTAGCCTTGCTTTGAATGAAGCTCCGACACCGGATTCCAAAACAAAATATTTTACCAATATCCTGGACTACAGCAAAAATTACATTTTCAATGTTCTGGGTGAAGAAATTTATTTCGACCGTTACAGAGAAATCACAGAAAGGAATAAAAATATCAACATCGTTTTTGCGCTGGATGTAAGTGCTCCCAATGCACCTTATGCACCTATCGTGAAATCCCTGCTTCAGGATCTGCAGCTTAGATTTGAGAAACCTTCTTACTTCAATGATGTAAAATATGGTGTTGTTTTGTATAAGAATAATCCATGCGGAGAAAACGTTCTGGTTTCCAATTTAAGCAGAGATTACAGTAAAATTACAGCATTCATTTCCGAAAGAACCAATGAAATGAACTGTGCAAGCAACAGCGGATACCAGCCGGTAGGAGAGGCGCTTTCTTCAGCAGGAAACCTTCTTTCAAATGTTCCGGATGAAACCAATATTGTAGTGACTGTAGGTACTTCTGCCAACCAGAGTGGCAATATGTACAGCGTGATCAGCTCTCTTACTCAGGCGCAGGCCAGACTGATCATGTTCCAGACCAGTGCAAGATCAGCTGATACCTACAATGATTTTGTATTGATGGCTGAAAATGTAGTGACCAACACCGCGAAAAATATTGCTGAACTTAAAAAACAGAAGATCATCAACCAGAGTGATGTTCTAACTAAAAATAATTTCAGCCTTGTAGAAGGTGATGAAGGATTCTTTTCACTGGATTATCCAAAACAAAGTATGTCTCAGGGATTTGTAATTTTCCCTAAGAAAGGTGATATTGCAACGCCGGGCTACCTTAAAAAATCTGTAGACAGTCTTATTGCACAGGTTACTTTAGATAATCAGACAATTGATAAGTCCCTTAATGAATATTTCCATTCTTCAGTAGGAGCTGGAAGAACAGATGTAGATCTGAAATACAAATATCTGTTCCCTGGACTTACGAATCCGGTTTCTGCAGGAATTGCAGCACAATTGATCAACTATGGAAACCCGTTTCTGGTAAAAGGATACATCCCTAAAGACCTGAAAGATGTTAAGCCAAGTATCGAAAAAGGGATTCTTATTTCTGAAACAGAATATGATAACCTGAAGAATTTCTATACGGAAGTTCATCTTAAAACGCAACCTGAAAGAGCTGATTTTAGCCAGTCTAAAGCAATTAAAGAGTATATCAGGATCCTTAAAAAGTATAATCCTACTTTAACATTCCTTGATAAATCTGAACTGTATGAAAAACCAATGTCTTATGCAGTAGGATTAAGTACGGGGTTTGATAATTCTGAAGAAGAATTGATGTCGAAATACAAATTGAAGGGTTGGAAAAAACCTAAAATCGTTTTAAAAGAAACAGTAAGAAAGTATTTCAAGGATTATAAATTACTGGCAGAGAGAATGCTTTCCCACAGAAACAATCCTGCAGTGAAAATCCAGCAGAACGGACAGACATTCTATTGGCTTAATGAATACTTTATGCCAACCACTCAGATTGTTGAAGAGCCAGAATACACAAAACATTAATCATTAAATCTGATGATACCAAAAGCAGAAGTTTTTACTTCTGCTTTTTTTGTGGAATTTGGTGAGAGCCGGGAGACAAGAATCAAGATTCAGACACTAGATTTCAGACATCAGACATCAGACATCAGACATCAGACATCAGACATCAGACATGAGACATGAGACTTTTGTCCTAATGTTGGGATTGGAAAACGCCAATTGTGAATTTTGCTTCGCAAGTGAAATGTGAATTGTAAGAGCTTGGAATAATGAAGTACTCCTGGTGGCTGAGGCTCCCAAAGTCACCAGATATCTATCATTCATTGTACATTTCTGGATCTATGGGGAAACCTATAACTCTAAAACTCTCCAACCCGAATCCCGCATCCTGGAATCTCGCACCCAAAAACTCTCAAACCCTCAAACTCTCCGACTCCCAAACCCAGATCCTGAAACTCGCACCTCCAGCCCCAAAAACTCATCACTCAAACCACCCAAAAATTCTTAAACACTAAAGTTTTTAACCCGTCCAACTCAACATCATCAAATTTCACATTATGGCTTCCCAAACCCTACCTATATCTCAATTAAGTGTAAAATACCATTGTTTTCACTGAAATACAGATACTTGTGAACTCCCTTCCAGTAATCTATAGAGAGGGTTTTTAAATCTATAGTCGTAGAATTACTACAAGAAATCGTAGAATTACTACAAAATATGAGATTTCTATTTAAATCCTTTTGGAATAGAAATAAGGGTTCTATATTTGTTAAACAATCACACCACATCACAAAATATTAATTAAGTTTAAAATTTACCTACCATGGCAGGAAATTCAAGAGGAATCTTAAAATTCAATGGCGGAGAAGGACAGAAATTACTGAAACTGAATTACAGTGTATCCAGATCTACAGACGTTTCAGGACGTGTAGCATCAGATCCTTCCAATGCGCTGATTAAAATTACAGTGGAAGCTACTGAAAAATCTGACATTCTGGAGAGCTTATTGAACGGAAAGTACAAACCTACCATTGGAGAAGTGACTTTTAACAAATCTCATGAAGAAGGAACACTGATCACTCTGAAGTGGAAAAATGGATATGTGATCCGTCACCAGGTAAGTTTCGATGCAATAGACGAAAACAGTATGCTGATCAGTTTCGTAGTAAGCGCAGAAACCATCGACTACGGCAACTCCGAATTTAACGGATTATGGCCATCTAATTAAGCCACACTATTACACATCAACATTCATAGAAAAAGACTGTCCCTTAAAAGGCAGTCTTTTTTGCCTAAGGTGCTTTATCTGAAATCTTTACAATAAAAATATATCCTGTTCCGGTAGACATCGGATTGATATTTTTTTTATCTTTAATAAATCCAAACACAAAGATATATGAAAACAGAAACACAAAATGCTGCGAAAAATTCTTCATTTCGGCCGTCTCAAAATGCTGACGGAATCTCAGAAAATCATCATACAGGAATCAACAGGCTGGTGAAGCTATCCCTGGTGGTGGAAGGGAAGATTATTAAATTCTATAAACATTTCAGACTAAAACAAAGCGCTCAGCGTCATCATGAGTTTAGCCTTATACTGGCCCATGATGCATTAGGTGACCGCCAGACACATACGCTGGAAGAAGCGAATAAATTTTTGGGAAAACGTCTGACCGCCGTAATTTCATATAAAGATATTGAAAACAGCCCCGAAAGAAATTTTGTGGGAATCATTACAAAAGTAGCTTTCAGTCAGGAGAAAATGAGCCTTGGAAATATAGTATTGTCGGGTTACAGTCCTACTGTTTTGCTGGATGGTGCTCCGCATGTTCAGAGCTTCGGAGGCGGACAGCCCGTCAATATGGGAATCATTGCCCAAGAAGTGATCAAACAGGGCATTGATAAAAGTCGTTTTGATATCAGGATCGATACCAACGATTATTCTCAGATCATCTACAGCAGCCAGTATGATGAGACGCATTATAATTATCTCGCCAGGATGGCTGAAGCCTATGGCGAACAGTTTTACTATGACGGTGAAGTTCTTCATTTTGGAAAGCTTCCGCCGCAGAATAAGCCTATAAAACTGTTTTACGGAAGCAATGCCGATGATATTAAAGTTGAATTAAAAGCAGTTCATACAAAACCCGAGTTCTATGGTTACAACAGCAGCCGGAACGAAAAACTAACATCAGGAACAACACCTGTGAATCATATCAGTGATCTGGCGAAAACTGCATATGGGCACAACGACAATATATACAGGACATCTGCACTTCAGGCAGCTCCCATAAAAGCCTCAACCCATCTGGATGTCGAGCATTCCCAAAGGAGCACCTCGGGAAGTGAAGCTGTAAATGTCTTCTCGTTATCCGGTTCTACAAGTGTTCCATTTTTACATCCGGGATGTGTTGCTGATATTCAGATGAGAAAACCTGATAGCAGTGAGACTTCCTATTTTACCAGAATTATGATCACGGAAGCAGAACATGAGATCGATACGATAGGACATTATACCGGAAGCTTTGAAGCCATTGCCTCCGATACAGGCTATCTGCCGAAACCTGATTTTACTTCACCAAAAGCCGAGCCTCAGATCGCAACGGTAATTTCCAACACAGATCCGGAAGGACAGGGAAGGGTGCAGGTAAGATTTGACTGGCAGACCAATGATACAACCCATTTCATAAGAATGATGAGCCCAGATGCAGGCGGTACAGACCAGATTACGCAAAACCGGGGTTATGTTGCTATTCCTGAAGTAGGAGATCAGGTAATGGTCAATTTTGTTCACAGCCATCCGGACAGGCCTTTCGTGATGGGAGGAATGTTCCATGGCGGGATAGGATTGGGCGGCGGTGTAGACAACCGGGTGAAATCTATCCAGACCAGAAGCGGTCACCGTGTGGTTTTTACAGAAGATGAAAGTATCATCATTACCGACAAATCCGGCAACGAGATCCATCTGGATACCACAGGAAGTAATATTACGATCACCGCTCCTGAAACGATGACCCTGAACTGTAAGAATATGAATATTAATGTGGGAGAGAATATGAATACGATCGTGGGGATGAATAAATCCAGCAGTATCGGTCTGAACAATACACAAAACGTTGGAGCTATGAAGCTTACTTCGGTCGTTGGAGATGCCAGTATGTTTATTACGGGTAAGCTGACAGAGATTATTGATGGAGATGTACACAGTGAGACGAAGAAGGGGAAAACCATTGTAAATAGTGAAAAAGGAATTGAGACCAGTACAAATGCTTCTATCAATAAACATGCGAAAAATGATATAGATAATAGAAGCGGAGAAAAAGGAAAAGTTCATTAAAAATAGAATATTATGAGCAGAACCAGAATAGTACAAGGAAAGATATACGAGATCGTTGAGGAGCATCTCAGTTATTATTCGGAAGCGGGTATTGTAGAAAGCGCTTCAGCGAGTTATATTGAGAATAGTGATACAAAAATTATTTATGCAGGAAATCCGGATAATGCACCCTCAGCAGATATTGTTAATTATTATATTAAAGTACGAATTAAAGATCCTGCAAATTATAAGGGAGAATTCGGTTTCGATTGGATAGATGTAGATCCGGCTTCGGAAGAAATAAACAAAATACAAGATGTTGACTTTTCAAATGTAGAGTACTTTTATAGAAAAGCACTTGTCACAAGTGACTTGGGAGATGTTATCGCAAAAATTACTGATGAGCCGGGAGCTAAGAAAATAATAAAAGAAAGTTACCGATTTAATGAATTCCCTCTGCCATGTACCAACGGAAGAATCGATACACCTTTTGTACTGATAAAGCCGGACCCTACTAAAGAAATTTCTTTATCACTTGAAGTAAACATTGGCAGTGGCAGCCTTGTGGATGAAAAAATCTATTTAGAAGGTGATGAATTTTACAGTTTCGAATTGGTTGGTGGAGTAAAGACAGGTAACAGAACTGAAAAGCAAATCTCCTCTAATAAAGAAGTTGTAGAACTTAAGATAAAATGTTTAAAAGAATCTCCTGAAAAGAAATATAAAATTCAGCAAGAAAATCCAACAAAAAAATTAATTACTGTAGGAGGTTTTATCATGATGGAGAACAAAGTTTTGAAGTTAAAGTTTAGGGTCATAGCACTGGTTTCAGCTGATGGAGCTCCGTCAGCAAAGGCACAGGCACTGTTTCAAAAATTTAAGGATAGTAATGTAAAAGAATATTTGAATGAAAATTCTTTAAATCAGGCTGGGTTTGAAGTTGAACTAGAAAATCAGGCAATGTTTGATGGTCTTGGAACAGTAGATTTGGATGATTACTTTTATGCTTTTGATAAGGTAGATTGGACGAATAAGAAATATTTTGGAAATGTGGTTAAGCAAAAATATGATGTAATTCCAGGAACAAATACGTGCAAACCAGGAAGCATAGATGCATCAGGAAACTGCAAGAAAGTACCTGTTTCTACTGATGTTATCGTTGACAATCAAAAAGATTTAGGATTGGTAGACAAAGCCAATGAGATGGATGAAGTTACCATTACAGAATACAAAAATAAATTAAAAGGAAAGAGTAAAACTTATGCAGGGGGGCTGATTATTTTAAGTGATTTTGAATCTTCTGATAATAATACCGGAGCATATAGCAGAACCAATCCGCTCAACCATTATTCCTTAATAGTATATTCTACTAATACAGGATCGAAGGATACTTATGCCCATGAAATTGGACATATGTTGGGACTTCCGCATTTATTCTTTGATACAAAAGAGAAAGCATCCTATAAAATTGCCAGAGAGAATATTTTAGGAAATGGGCAAGCCGAAAAAAATCCTGATGGTTCGAAAAATGAAAACTGCATTCTTCCCATTGAAACATGGATAAGAAAATCAAGAACAGATTCAAATACAACTTATAGTCCATCGCAGGCTACGGCTAAGAAAAGTACCATAATCAGTAGGATCAGAAATTCAAATACTTATTTTCAGTCTAAAGTTACTGAAATTACAACTTTGAAGACAAACATTGAAACAAAATATAGAGAGCAGCCTGGATCGGTTATAGTGGCAGGAAAAGGTGCAAACGCGCAGACAAAAGATCAATATTTGTCTATTTGTAGAAATGAGATTAGTAAAAATACGGCATACATAAATGAAAACAGGAAGGTAGTACAGGAGTTAAATACAATTTTATCAGATAAAATTCAAGTGCATAAGTACAAGATGAATTTAAAAGGAACCGATTATACTGTAATTTTACAAGAAACCAAAAGCTATTATTACTCAGTTATTCACCAAATACATTCCAACTATTTGATGTTTATAAAAGGAACAACCAAAAATATCCTGGACTATGATAATACTAGAATTGTTTATCTTCATAATCAAATAAAAACAATGCGAGATGATTTACAAAACTATTAAGACTATAATTATACTTTTTACGATATTGTTTTTAATTTCGTGTAAAACCAATAAGCAAAACAAAACTCTCCCTTTGCTAAAAGGTTCCGTTCAGGTTTTAATTGATCGAAACTATAGATATGACTCCGATTTTCCACCGAAAATTAAAATAGAAAACAATGGCTTCGGAACAGGTTTAGTAGAAGAGCGATTTGTTGAAGGAAGTGTTAGGTTTGGAAAAACAGGAATTGATAATTCTAAAGAAGGAAAATGGTTAAGTGGTCATGCGGATTTCGATAAAGATGGAAATGTTTTTGCCCAAGGGAAAATATGGCGGGAGGAATATTTTAAGAATGGTTTGAGAGAAGGACCTTACAAGTATTTTAACGATAAGGGAACGGTTATTTATGAAACCACTTTCGATAAAGGAACCGGGCTTTGGAAGGAATTTCATCCTAATGGACAATTATATTTTGAAATTTACACTAAAAATGGATATTTTACGGATACTTTAAAATTACATGACTACAATGGAAAGATTATAGGAAAAAGACTCTATAAAAAAGATTCTTTGATTTACAGTGAAGGTCTACCTGGTTTTCCATATCGCCCGAATAGTGTTCCAAGTGATTAATTTGAATTTAAAATTGAATTATTAATCATCCCAAAACAAAATCACCACCGAAAAACTTATTACTTCTCTAATCAAAGAATTAACTATCTTTAACCCTACATACATTGTGTATAAAAAAGATATATTTGTAAAAATGTATCTTTTGACAGATTGCACCAAATCATCTGATAAAACGATAAAGAACACAGACATATTAATATTAGAAAAATTATAAATGGGAGTACTAGTAACCAACGAAACAGTAAAACAGCTATTTCATATTGCCCAGTCGATAGCAAAGGAAAATTATAATGCAACCTACGGCGGGCCACATATTTTACAGGCCTTAATGCATAAAGATATCGGCCTTAATGAATTCCTGAAAAGCATAGATAAAGATCCCGGCTATTTCTACGAGTGGGCAGATGTCCGCATTGAGGATTATCCAAAAACGGCCCATCTTCCGGATGAGGTACGTGCGGATGAGGCGGTAGATACACTTACTGAAGAAGCAGATGATATCCGTCTGAAACTGGGACTGGATGAGATTACCCCGATCTGCATCTTGACCGCTATCGTAAAACCTCAGGTTATTTTTTCGCTGCAGCAGCTGAAATCACTTCCGCTGAGAGAACATGAAATTTTCAATTTATATAGAAAAGATACCCCTTTCGCAGTATCCGAAGACGGTGATTTTGCTTCACTTTTTTCCAACGGGTCAGATTTTACAGATTCATCATTTCCCTCTATTAAAAGCTACTGTGTAGACAGAACAGCGCAGGCCAGAAAAGGAGATCTGGAAAATATTATAGGAAGAGACAAAGAACTGAGGATGCTTGTTGAGATTCTTTGCAGAAGAAGCAAGCCGAATGTCATCATTATCGGTGAACCGGGTGTGGGGAAAACAGCCTTGGTAGAAGGTTTTGCTACCGAAATTACCAAAGGAAATGTTCCTGAAATGCTTAAAAACGCAACCCTTCTGGAACTGGACACGGGAGCATTGCTAGCCGGAACGTCTTACAAAGGAGAAATTGAAGACCGTCTGAAAAAAGTCATCAATGAATGCAAGAAAATTGAAAAAGCAGTTCTTTTCATTGACGAAATTCATACCCTTTTAGATTCGAAAGGAAGCATCGGAAACGTAGCTAATCTTCTTAAACCTGAACTGGCAAGAGGTGAGATTACCGTAATTGGAGCTACCACGCAGGAAGAATACAGAAAAATCATTGAACCGGAACAGGCATTCAACCGTCGTTTCGAAGTGTTGACCGTGAATGAACCGGACGAGCAAACTTGTGTTAAAATGATTGACGTTCTTCTTGATGGCTACAAAAAGCACCACGGCATCGAAGTGGAAAAAACTTCTATTCGAGAGTGTGTACGTTTAGCAAAAAGGTACGCAAAAGGTAAAAAACTGCCTGATGCTGCCATTGACCTGTTAGACAGAACGATGGCCGCGATTAAGATGCTGGATGAACTTTCAGAAAAAGAACTCGCAAGCTGGAAGGAAACCTATGAAACGATTTTAAAAGAAGAATTTACCGACAGCAAAGATCAGGCTAATGAACTGATCTGGAACTATAATCTTCTGAGAGATAAAATAAGTCCGATTCTGTGGGGATCATTAAGTGAGCAGCCGGTTATCGACAATTCCATGCCGGTGGATCAGATCCACAAAATCATTGATGATACTTACGCAGAGCTTTTACAGCATGCCGCTAAAAAAAGAGAAAAAGTAGACCGTCTGGAACTGGCAGCAGTAATGGCGGCAAAAACAAATATACCAATCGGGAAGATCCAGGCTCAGGAAAAAGAAAAGCTTCTGAATATGGAATCCATGTTACTGAACAGAGTGGTAGGGCAGGATCATGCCTTAAAAATTCTTTCAGATGCCATTGTTGAAAACCGAAGCGGATTGAACAAACCGGGACAACCTATCGGGTCATTTTTCCTTCTGGGACCTACCGGAACCGGGAAAACCGAGCTGGCAAAATCCATGGCAGAGCTTCTTTTCAATGATGAGAAAGCGATGGTTCGTTTTGATATGTCCGAATTTAAAGAGGAGCATTCCGCAGCATTACTGTATGGTGCGCCTCCGGGCTATGTAGGATATGAAGAAGGAGGAATGTTGGTTAATAAAATCAGACAGCAGCCGTATACCGTTGTTTTATTTGATGAAATTGAAAAAGCCCACCATTCCGTTTTTGATGTATTCTTACAGATCATGGATGAAGGAAAAGTGCATGATAAACTTGGAAAAGAGGGAGATTTCAGTAATGCCATTATATTATTTACTTCAAATATCGGAAGTGAAGAAATCGTAAAACAGTTTGAAGAAGGAAAAGTTCCGGAATCATCCTCATTGATGCAGATTATGTCCAATTCGGGAAGATTCAGACCGGAATTTTTAGCGAGGATCACCGAGATTATTCCTTTTGCACCGATCACGGAATCTATTGCAGAGCGAATTTTCAATATTCAGCTTAAATCACTTCATACTTCACTAACGAGGCTAGGAATGGCTTTGAAAATCTCAGACGAAGCAGTGAAAAACCTTGCTTTAGGAGGATTCAGCAGCAAATACGGAGCGAGACAGATCTCAGGAGTGATTCGCGCCCAGCTGGCAAGACCGATTTCTAAAATGATCGTAAGAGAAGAAGTGAAATCCGGCCAGACCATCCATGTAGATTGGAATAATGAAGAAGATAAGCTGAGCTGGAAAGTAGAAGATTAAGAATAAAACAAGGAAAGCTGGTAAGTGAATAAACAAATCAGCTTTCTTTATGATAACCATTAAGAAATTAAAATGAAAACTGTATTTAAAAATATCTTTACAGGACTGATGCTCGCGGGGACTTTTGTCATGGTGAACGGACAGTTTCTCGCCGCCTCCGATACTTCGGAAGCCAGCGTGAGAAAGTACAATAACATCATCAATGGCAATAAAGAAATCGTTGAATTCATCGAGCATTCATTAGTAGAGAAGGGTGTGCCGAAACACTTGAGGAATCTGGCTTTAATAGAGTCTAATTTTAACAGAAATATCACCTCAGGAGCGGGAGCAGTGGGAATGTGGCAGTTTATGACCGCGCATGCCAACCAATACGGTCTTACAGAACAGGAACGTACGGATGTTTATAAAAGTACGAAGACCGCTGCGATTTCTTTGGCGAATCTTTATAAAAAATACGGAGACTGGATTACTGTTGTAGCCGCTTATAACTGCGGTGAAGGAAATATTGCCAAAGCCATGCAGGCCGCAGGTTCTACACAGTATCATGTTTTTTCCCAGTACCTTCCGGGAGAAACCATCAATCATGTTAAAAAATACCTGAATGCCTGCTATGCAACCGGTGAGCTGGAAAGTGTTTTAAACAACTACAACTCTTCACGATTGAATAAAGTTTTCTTTACAGAAGATGGAGGTAATAGAAATAGTGAGGCACCTCTGCAGGAAACTGAAATCAATGCAGGATTTAGTCTGGATGTGATTGCCCGTGAACTGAATGTACAATTGAATGAAATCCTTGCCTGGAACCCGGGAATCGTGGAAGAATTGCAGAAAAAAGGCGAAAGTCCGCTTTATCTTCCTACTGATCTTATGCCGGATTTTCTTTTGAAAAAAAATAAAATCCTTTTCCGTTCTATAAAAGAAGGGGGAAAGGTTCAGCAGTAAGTTCCATTACTATTGAAAATATAATAACCGTCCTTTTAATGACGGTTTTTTTATGCCCCAATACTAGTTTTTAAGAGTATGAAAAATGTTTTTAATCTATGTTAACCAGGTCATAAATTATCTTAAAAATCCTTAATATTTCTCCTTTAAGTGTAAAAAAATAATTAAAATACGTTTCTTTTGGAGGATTTAACTATTTTAAATTCAATTATTTAAATGATATGCTTAAATCTATTGTCGTAGAATTACTACATCAAATCGTAGAATTACTACAAATTTTTAAATTTATATCCAAAAGCTTTTTTTTCAAAATACGTCGTTATATATTTGCTATGTAATCAATCACTAAATCACAAAATATTAACAGTTAAAATTTACAAATCATGGCAGCAAATTCAAGAGGAATCTTAAAATTCAACGGAGGAGAAGAGCAAAAATTATTAAAGCTTAACTACAGCGTATCCAGATCTACAGATGTATCAGGACGTGTAGCATCAGATCCTTCCAACGCACTGATCAAAGTAACAGTAGAAGCTACTGAAAAATCTGACATCTTAGAAAGCTTACTAAACGGAAAGTATAAGCCTACTACAGGTGAAGTGACTTTCAACAAGTCTCATGAAGAAGGTACACTGACTACGCTTAAGTGGGAAAATGGATACGTGATCCAGCACGAAGTAGACTTTGATGCCGTAGACGAAAACAGTATGCTGATCAGTTTCGTAATCAGTGCTGAAGTTATTACGCTTGGTAACTCTGAGTTCCGCGGAATGTGGCCTTCATCTGGTCATTAATTTGAACAATCATCTTAGTAAAAATAAATTGGTGCAGGATAGTGTATTCGTAAGAATATACTATTCTGTTTTTGCCGTTTTTGGACAATTATAGCCAAAACACTGATTCTAACGAAGTTCTTACAATCCAGATAAGAATGGAGAAACTGCCTCCCATCGCTGTATGCCTCCGGAAGCTATTTCAATTTATTACATAATTTAAACAAAAACACACACACTATGTTTAAGGATGATCAATCAATTAAAGTACAAGGCCCGAAAAGCAGTATAAAAGATACAGTAACAGGAAAGGTGAAAAATGCTGAAAATATTGCCGTACAAAAAGCGGAGGATAAACTTCAGAAAGCTGATGAGGCCGTTAAAAAATCAGCAAAAAAAGCGCAGGAAATCTACTCCGGGGCAGCACAGAACTCCGGAATGTTCATGAACCAGACTTTGGTTCCGAATAATCCTTCCATTACAGAAAGTAAGGTCTGGTCAAAACAACCTACTTCAAAGATTCACAATGCTCAGGCTATTCCTGAAAGCTTTATCGCAGGGATCAACCGGGTTGTTCAGCTCGATATTGTGATAGAAGGGCAGGTGATCAAACATTTCAAACATTTTAAACTCGTACAGAGTGCTTCCAGACATCATGAATTCAGCCTGATGCTTGCCCATGATGCTTTAGGAAATGCAGAAAATCATAATCTTCAGGAAGCACAGAACTTTTTAGGAAAGAGAATTACAGTTGTATTTAAATATAAAGATATTGAACAGGGACCTGAGCGAAATTTCGTTGGAGTCATTACAGAAGTAGGATTCAGCCAGGAAAAAGGAAACCTGGGAAATATCGTTCTTACAGGCTTCAGTCCGACAGTTTTGTTGGATGCAGCCCCTCATATTCAGAGTTTCGGAGGTGGACAAGAGGTAAGCTTAAACAGCATTGCCGATCATGTTATAAGAGAAGGTCTTGGGCAGAATAAATTCGATTTCAGGGTAGATGCCCAACATGGAAACGTCCCTTACAGCTCTCAATACGAAGAAACGCATTATAATTATCTGGCAAGAATTGCAGAAGCCTACGGTGAGCAATTTTATTATGACGGTGAAGTGTTGCATTTCGGAAAACTTCCACCACAGGAAAAACCTGTTAAACTTACCTATGGCAGCAGTGTAAGCGATATTGCCATTAAAATGAAAGCGCAGCATGTGAGTCCAAGTTTTTATGGCTACAACAGCAGTAAAAATGAAAAGCTGACCACTGGAAATTCAAAAATCAGCCATACTTCTGATATTGCCAAAAGAGCTTATGAAATATCAGAAAAAACTTTTAAAACCCCTTCTTTAAGAGTGGCTCCCATTAAGGCAACGTCTTTTATGGATATCGATGCTTCACAGAAAGGAACAGCGGGAAGTAAGGCTTCGGAGGTTTTCATCACCTCAGGATCTACATCGGTTCCATTCCTGTATCCGGGATGTACTGCAGATATCGAAATGCGTAAAGCAGATACCAACGATACCTCTTATTTTACAAAATTAATGATCATTGGTGTTACCCATGAGGTAGATGGAAGAGGTTATTACGACGGGACTTTTGAAGCCATTGCGGCTGATACGGGATTTATTCCGCGCCCGGAATTTGAAAACCCGAGAGCAGAAGCTCAATTTGCCAAAGTCATTTCCAACACAGACCCGTTGAATCAGGGAAGAGTGAAAGTGCAGTTTGACTGGCAGAGCGGACAGGATTCCACAGAATTTATCCGTGTGATGTCTCCGGATGCAGGAAGCAGTGACAAAGTCAATAAAAACCGTGGTTTTATGTCTGTTCCCGAAGTGGAAGATCAGGTGATCATCAATTTTGTTCACCAGCATCCTGACCGTCCTTTCGTGATGGGAGGAATGTTCCATGGAAATATTGGTGCAGGCGGAGGTACCGGGAATAATGTGATGAGTTTTAGCGGAAGAAGTGGCGCAGAACTTAAATATGATAACGGAGCCGGATCTATGAACCTTAAGGATCAGGGAGGAGCGAATATGCTTTTTGATGGAGCCGGAAATGTGGTTCATAATGCAAATAATAACAGCACCAAAACAGTCGGGAACGATAAAACAGATAAAGTTGGAAACAATAAAAAACTGGAAGTAGGCTGTGAGCATATTACCGATGTCGGAAATAAGCATAAAGTAGCTGTTGGCGGAGAAAACAGTGTATTCACGATGGATAACACCGGAACTATTGATCTGACTGGGGTAAAGCAGGTAAAACTTAAAGTAGGAAGTAGTGAAATTATCATTACGGAAACGAAAATTACGATAACAAGTACAGAAGTGGAGATCAAAGGATCAGGTTCGGCGAAAGCAATATTCAAAGGCATTACAACGGTTACCGGAGATTCAGTAGATATAAATTAAGAATGGGATTTACAAAATACGAAATACGAAGAGGAGATACACTGGAATCTATTGCAGAAAGCAATAAATTGACTGTTGGAGAAGTAATAGATTTTCATAATCTTCATTGTGGAACAACCAATTTTATTATTGGAAATAAACTTCCCATTCATTTACAATACCTGTTTTTAGAAGAAAAAAGTGACGAGGAAAAAGAGAAGGCTTTGGCAGATGCGGAAGCAAGAGAGTATGAGCAAAAGGTGAGATACAGGTGTGAACAGTTTAATACAACCAAATTAGAAGACAGAATATCGTTCCATTGTAATACAAAGAAAGAATATACTGTCGAAAGAAACCTGTTGGAGGGGAGAGCTAAGATAAAGCTTAAGGAATATCTGTATAAAATAAATCCTGAAAACCTGTCTCTGGCAATAGAAGCTGTAAAGGAGCTTGAGTTTGATAAGGAAAACGTTATTCTCGATTTAAATAAAGACAATACCATAAAAGAGGTTGCCAACTTTTCTGAGATTAAAGAAAAATGGGAGCAGTTTAAACCAAAACTAGCATCTTCAGAATTTTACAGACAGGTGGAAAAAATCAATTCCAAGGCAGCGGAGGACATCATTAAAGGAGGCGGATTAGAGTTTGAGAGTGAAGCGAATTTAAGGAAGACCTATGATAAATCACTTCTATACCATGTATTATTCAATGACTACGATGCCCATAAAAAGAGAAAGAAAAATGATGTTTTAAAATTTATCTCCCAGATATTCGTTAATATTCCGGTTGAACTCGAACTACAGCATTCCATTATAAAGGAAGATGATTATTTTGTAGAATACAGAACAGTGGGAACTCTATTAAAGGATAAAATTGATCATTCTGTGTTGGAAGATCAGTACAATAAATTTTATAAACCTATTATAGAATATGGTTTTACTGAATATAATTATGATTATCGGATCAGAAGAATGGTCGATAAAAAAACAGGAGTTATTGTCAATGCATCTGCCTTGATGAAAGAGGAAGTGAAAAATAATTATCAGTTTATTACTCAGTTTGACTTAAAACAAATTGAATATTAAAAACAAATTTTGATCATCGGAAAGGAAAATTTTCATAGCAGTTATTGGTGTTCAGCCATCACTAAACGTCTATCAACTCAATTGAAAAAACGGAGAATTCAAAAATTTTAAAATTGTTTTAAATGATCATATATGAAAAAAGAATTTTATTTAAAAAATGTAATACCTTTTAATCCACTGTATGCTTATCTCTTAGCTATTCCTTGTGTTTTATTTTGGAGTGCAGTATATTATTTCTTTTTAGGTGTAAATTTTAAACTTTCATTCATGATGATTTTTGCCCTATTATGTTTTATAACAATGTATTTCGCTATGAAACTGATATCTGCAGATATAACATTGAAATTTGATAAAGATTATTTATATATCATAAAAAACAAAAATAAGGAGGAGAAATATTTCAAATCTGATATTAAGGGTTTTTATTCATATAATTATAATACCTCTCAAAAAAAATCAGCGTTAAAATTAGAATTACAACTTACTGATGATAGAAAAATATTTATTGATAGTATTGAGGGAATTGATGTTAGTATTTTGATAAATATAATCAAAACATTACAGAGTGAACTTAATTTTGAAATAATTGAGAAGAATAAATTTAATAATAGATTTTGGTATTCCACAAAATAAAAATGCAATATTATGAGTGCTTCATACATACCTAAAGACGTATATGCTATCTGTACATTTCAAACAGATGCAGAGCCCAGACAATTCATTGATACAAGAAGTAGCCCAACTGTATTTTACGGGCAAGATAAGAAAAGGCCATTGCTTACTGTTGCAGACAGAAATATAAGAGATAAGGAATTTCCTTGTAAAAATCCTAAAAATGCAATGTGGAGTTTTTTATGTTTTGGAGCAGGAATATTGGTGGGACTAGCCTTGTTATCAAATCCAGTGGGATGGGTTATTGCCATAGGAATAGGGGTAGCGGCAGTAAGCGTCGCTGCGGGCGTTTATCAATCTACAAAAATAAATCATATGTGTACTGGTTCATTGGAAAATGGCAGCTGGAAAATAGAACATATGACTGTGAGATTTGACCAAAAGAATGCGATTACCCAAAACTCTATGCTTTCATGTGATGCAGGAGGAATACTTACTCCTATTTTTAGCTATGCTGTAGCTAAGAAATATGCACAACAAATTGATAGTAATAATAGTAATGAAATAGGTTTTAATGCTTTTGCTTCTTTTTTTGGTGGTGCAGGCCTTGCAATTTTCGCAGGTGAAGCTTTTATGGCAGCTGGAATTGGGGGGTTAGGAAAAGTTGCATTATGGATGGGAGGAACTATGTTGGCAATGAATGAATTAACTTATCAGGAAAGAGAAGCGATCAGAAATAATTCTCTGGAAGACAATACCCATTATCAGGATATGAATGAAAAAGTTGATGAAAACAGCAGAATACCAGGCTATATTAAAGATCCTTCAAATGCAACTCCTGGTGATCTTGCCAGTCCTGATATTTTAGAGCTTAATGAAAAAGGAGGATTAGCCAGTAGGGATGGAAAGACACCTATTTTTTTTAATGGAAAATGGTATGTTCAGGATTGGCAGAAAAATCTTATAGAAATAAAACAAGGAACAGCATTAGCTAAGGATTTGTCAGCACTGGAAGGAGTTAATTCACGGGAGGTCTGGAAAACACCGGAAGGAAAAGCGATCGTAGAGAATATCCGAAATGGGAAATATTCCGAATCACTGGTGCAAACTGCAAAAGATGGATTAGGAAGAGTTCGTCCTAGAAACCTCCCTAATTTATCAAGAAACCTCCCGGCGTTAAAACTGCAAAACATTAAAAACATTGGAAAACTTGGCGTAAAAGGAGGTGGATTTATTGGGTTCTTTTTCCCTTTTATTGCAACTGGTTTTTCGGAAGATTCCAGAAAAGCATTAGCTAATGCAATGGCTGAAGATACAGGGAAAGGTATTAATGTTTTAGCTAATTATGGATAAGGTAGAGTTTCTAAATTGTAGATTTGGAGAAGATACACCAATAAAATAGACCTGAAAAGGTCTTTTTGTATTTTCCATAATAACATTAAAATGATCTGAAGAATATTGCCTGAAGGGTAGTCCTTCAAAATTTCTCTATGAAAAAAAATAAAATCTTTACATTTAAAAATGTTCTGCCCTACCATACCATCTGGACCGGTTTTGTCATCATCCCATGTATGTTTTTATATGGATCTTTGTATTATTTTTTATTCAAAGGTGGTTTTAGGCTTTCTTTGGTGAGTATTTTTACATTGTTTTATTTCGGGACCTGTTATCTGATTTTAAAAGCTATTTCTGTTCAGGTGAAAATTTGGTTTAATGATCAATATCTCTTCATACAAAAAGGAAACAGGAAGCAGAAAAAATATCCTAAGACTGATATTAAAGGATTTTTCTCTTATGATTATGAAACAAAATCACCCATATTGCAAAATTCAAAGGTGTATTTTAAATTTTGTTTGAAAAACAATCAGGATATTTTTATTAATGACGTTGAATACAGAAGCCCATATGAAGTGGAGAAAGGTGAGAATCTTAAAAGGTTTCTAAAGGAAGCCCAAAAAGAATTAAATTTTGTAAGAATAAGAAGGAGAAATTTTCAAAGCAGTTACTGGTATTCAAATCAGGAGAAGGATACATGATGAGGTCTGGATTTAGAATATAAATACTAAATAACTTCTGTTGATATCTCCTATATTTTATTAATTATATTTCCCTTAATGGTGTAAAATTGCAGCTTTTATCAAGCTTGGAAAAATAATTAAATCCATTAGCAATAAGCATTTTAAGCATTATGTTAAATCAAAAGTAGTAGAATTACTACATCAAATCGTAGTATTACTACAATATCTGAGATTTGTATCCAAAAACTTTTTACTTACCTCTATCGGGTCTATCTTTGCTCTGTAATCAATCACTATTCACACAATATATAACAATTAAATTCACCAATCATGGCAGCAAATTCAAGAGGAATCTTAAAATTCAACGGAGGAGAAGGTCAAAAATTATTAAAGCTTAATTATAGCGTATCAAGATCTACAGACGTTTCAGGACGTGTAGCATCAGACCCTTCTAATGCTCTTATCAAAGTAACAGTAGAAGCTACTGAAAAATCTGATATCTTAGAAAGTTTATTGAACGGAAAATACAAGCCTACAAAAGGTGAAGTGACTTTCAATAAATCTCACGAAGAAGGTACATTAACTACCCTGAACTGGGAAAACGGATATGTAATCCAACACGAAGTAGACTTCGATGCAATTGACAGCAACAGTATGTTAATCAGCTTTGTAATCAGTGCAGAGGTTATTACTTTAGGGAACTCTGAGTACCGCGGAATGTGGCCAGGAGGTCAATAATTAATAGACCCAAGTCTTTTAAAAAAAATAACATCAGAACAGAACGGCAGAAATGCTGTTCTGTTTTTTTGTGCTATTGTTACTGGTGGCTTCGAGTGCCTCAGCCACCAGTTTGTCATATGTAGAACTTCTAGTATATCTTAATTTAGATCCCAGCCGTAAATGTTAGCTTGGTCTCCATTTTATTCTTAATCTGTCCTGGTGGCTGAGGCACTCGAAGCCACCAGGTAGTTGTCTTAATTAATTCCCACCAGCAACTTCCTCTCATACCCATACACTCTAAAACACTCAAACTCTCCGACTCTCAAACCCGCACGGCGTACCCCGAAACTCATCACTCATAATTTATAACTCATCACTCCTAAAAATATTCCTATTTTCTTATATTTGTTCATTATAGATATTATGGACGCAACACAAGATAAAAGACTCTTTCTCATCGATGCTTATGCAATGATTTTTAGAGGATATTACGCATTGATCAGGAATCCGAGACTTACCAGCACAGGACTGGATACTTCTGCTATTTTCGGCTTTACCAATTCTTTGATTGAATTGATCAGAAGGGAGAAGCCTTCTCACCTGGCGGTTGTTTTTGATGTAGGACAGGCGAGCGTTAGAACGAATGATTATTCAGACTACAAAGCCAACAGAAGTGAAACGCCTGAAGCTATTAAAATTGCAATTCCATATATCCACAGAATCCTGCAGGCCATGCATATTCCCATTCTTGGAGTAGAAGGTTATGAAGCGGATGACGTGATAGGAACCATTGCCTGTAAAGCAGAAAAAGAAGGGTATACCACGTTCATGGTAACGCCGGATAAAGATTTTGCCCAGCTGGTTACCGATAAGATCAAGATTTATAAGCCGGGCTTAAAAGGTGGTGATATAGAAATCCTTGGAGTAGATGAGGTAAAAGCAAAATATGAAATTGAAGATCCTAAGCAGGTCATTGATTTCCTTGCAATGATGGGAGATGCTGTGGATAATATTCCGGGATTGGATGGAGTAGGAGAGAAAACAGCGATGAAATTCCTTAAAGAATTCGGAAATATAGAAACTCTGTTGCAAAATACACATACGCTGAAAGGAAAGTTGAAAGAAAAAGTGGAAGCGTCCGCAGAACGTGGAATTTTATCTAAAAAATTAGCGACCATTATCTGTGATGCACCGGTAGAATTCCACCAGGAGCAGTACGATCTTGAAACTCCGGATTTTGAAAAAGTAAAAGAAGTTTTTGAGGAAATTGAATTCCGTAGATTATACGAAAACCTGTACCGCGCTTTTGCGTCTGCCCCTGCAGAAACGGCAGTAGTACGTGAAATTGAGGTTAAGCAAATAGCTGAAGCTACACAGGTAAAAGGGCAGGCCATGCAGCTTGATCTGTTTGCAAATTTTGAAGAACTTGATCAGGCAACGTCTACCAAATCCAGCATAGATCACAATGACCATCTGTATCAATTCGTAGATAACCCAAAAGCACAGAAAGTATTGGTCAGTAATTTATTAAAGCAGAAAGCAGTCTGTTTTGATACGGAAACCACTTCACTGAATGAGCTGGAAGCTGAGCTTGTAGGCATGAGTTTCTCGTACAAAAAAGGACTGGCTTATTATATTCCTTTATCTGAGGACAAAGGAGAAGTGCTTCAAACGCTGGAAATCTTCAGACCTTTCTTTGAGAAAGAGGATCTGCTGAAAATCGCTCACAATTTAAAATTCGATTATAAAATATTAAAGCAGTACGATATGACGGTGAAAGGGGCCATGTTCGACACCATGATCGCCCATTATCTGCTGAATCCGGACGGAAGACACGGAATGGATTATCTTTCCGAAGTGTATCTGAACTATAAACCCGTTTCCATTGAGACCATTATCGGGAAAAAAGGGAAAAACCAGGGAACTTTCAGAGATGCAGACCTGAGAACACAGACCGATTATGCAGCGGAAGATGCTGATGTAACGTTCCAGCTGTATGAACTCTTTGCTCCACAACTGAAAAAAGAAAACCTGGAAGATCTTTTCTTTAACATAGAAATGCCTTTGATGGAGGTGCTTGCTAAAATGGAGCTTTCCGGAATTTCACTGGATGAAAAATGGCTGGCGCAGGAAAGTATTGACCTTGAAAATGACTTAAGACAATTGGAAAAGACCATTTTTGAGTTTTCAGGAGAAGAATTTAACATGAATTCACCGAAACAGCTTGGAGAAATTCTCTTTGAAAAAATGCAGCTGGATCCTAAGGCCAAGAAAACAAAAACCGGCCAGTACGCAACTTCCGAAGATGTCCTTCAAAAGCTTTCCTCAAAACATGAAATCATCAAACATATTCTGGAATACAGAACCTATCAGAAATTAAAATCAACCTACGTAGATGCACTGCCTTCACAGATTGATAAGCTGGACAGCAGGGTACATACCAATTTCTCCCAGACAACAGCTGCTACAGGCCGTCTGGCGAGTGTAAACCCGAATCTTCAGAATATTCCGATCAGAACACTTCGTGGACAGCAGATCAGAGGAGCTTTCGTTTCAGGAGAAGGAAAAAAGATCATCTCTGCCGATTACTCGCAGATTGAACTTCGTCTGATCGCTGAGATTTCAGGAGAAGACAATATGATCAAGGCTTTCCAGGATGGTGAGGATATTCACGCATCAACAGCCGCCAAACTGTTCAAAATACCTTTGGAAGAAGTTTCCAAAACGCAGAGAAGTCAGGCTAAAACCGTTAACTTCGGAATTATCTACGGTCAGGGAGCATTTGCTTTGGCAGAACAGACTGGTCTTTCAAGAAGTGAGGCCAAACAAATGATCGAAGCCTATTTTGAAACCTATCCGAAATTAAAGGAATACATGGCAGAACAGGTAAGCAAAGCCCGCCAGATAGGCTATGTGGAAACTATTCTGGGAAGAAAACGTCATTTAAAAGACATCAATTCCAATAATTTTGTGGTAAGAGGTCATGCGGAAAGAAATGCCGTAAATGCGCCGGTTCAGGGAAGCGCAGCAGATGTTGTAAAGCTTGCGATGATTAAAATTGATAAAGAATTGAAAGCACAGGAACTGCAGACTAAAATGCTTCTTCAGGTGCATGACGAATTGGTGTTTGAAGCTCCGATAGACGAGATTGAAAGAGCTTCAAAACTCATCAAAACCGAAATGGAAAGCGCTCTGGAAACCCAGGTGCCGTTATTGGTAGAAGTGGGAGTCGGGAATAACTGGCTGGAAGCGCATTAATAGAAGATAAGATATTGTCAATACAATAAGGTGGGTTTTTAAACTCACCTTATTCTTTTCAGATACCCTGGATTTTACAACGAATGAACATAAAAAAAGAAGACTAAAAATTTAGTCTTCTGAAGTTTTCCCTGTTTCTGCAGGAAACCCTAATAATCATCTTTCACCGCATTGATCTTACCTTCCTTTGTTGTTTTTCGGATTGTATTTCAAAAGAGTAATTATTTATCCTAAAGAATACAGGGTAAAGATATTAAGTCTGAACTTTCTGTGAAATACTACTTTAGGGGTAGTTTTTAATGAAGCGTATTATATTTATGGTATCAGGATTCCCCATTTTCATCTTTAAGTTTCGTAAGGTTTTCAAGGATATTGGGAACGAATCTTTCAGCAAAACCTGCCAGAAAAGACCAGACCAGAAGTTTTGCCAATGCCGCGGGAATATAAACAATATAATAAAATTCATCAGCATTGGGAAATAGTGTACCCCCGATCATTTCACCCATAAAAATGAGAGAAAGGATAAAAGCAAAAACGGCACCTATGGTCTGTATAGAGATCAATTCCCTAATCGTTATTTTATGATCAAAAACGCTTAATCTTCTAGCCCGAGTGATAAGACTTACTGCTGCGCCAAGTGCTCCGAAAGATAAAGCAGCACTAAAAATGGAGGCTCTTGTCAGCAATTTAAACTGTCTGGATTCTGCATCATCCCGCCAGTCTTTGACAACAATGGTTTTTCCATCTACGTCTATGTTTTCATGATTGGAATAATGAGGCAGCCCCTTCAGATACAGGAAATAAATAAAGGGAAGACATAAAATGATACTGTACAGAATAGCCGTAACAATAAAAGGACCTGTATTTTCCTTTCCTAAAAGTCCGAAATGTAGAGTTTTCATGATATTAGTGGTTTTTAGTTTTATTTGTTTTCTGTGTAAGGTCTCTAACCTTTACAACAAAATTCGAATAATTACACATTAATATCAATTACCCTTTTTCGCTATTTTTTAGACAAATTCCCAGTGCATCTGGTATTATTCATTTACAGCATCATAAGCCTTCCTTACCACATCATCCGGAGACGTTTTTTCAAATACAAATCTTTCCCTTTTGAGCTGAAATTTTTTAGATTCTGTGGGCATTTCTTCCTCCATCGTATTCACGGTTTCAAGGGTTAGTTTTCCCTTCATCGGTTGGTAGAATAATGCCGAATGAGAACCCGCTCCCATATTATACGTTTCGATATAAGTTAGAACAAGATCTCCGTTCAGATATTTAAATCTGCTGAATTGATTTCCATTTGGCCCGATGTCATATAAATTAATGCTCAGTTCTCCATTTTCAATGGTAATGTCTTCGGGGTCATGCATTTTATAACCGGCTTCGTTGTATTCATCAGGAAGAACAGTATCGGAGATTTTATCTACCCGGTAAGTTTTATCGGAATTTTTCAGAAGGATCATCATTTTTCTGCCCGCCAGCGTATCATCTTTTTTCCTGATGACGAGGGCAATGTCAGCCAGTCCGTCTTGATTAAGATCTCCTTCCGCGTCATACTGAATTTCATAGCCATCAGGAACCAGATCAGATGGTGTTTTTCCACTTTTAATCGGGCTCTCTTGTATCTCAACACTTTTATTATTTAACGAATCTTTTTGTACAGTGCTTCCTGTAGCAATATCTTTTTTCTGATCAGCATCAGATGTTTTATCTTTTTTGCAGGAAGAGAGCAGCAGAAGTATAGCGAGTATGGGGATAAATTTTTTCAAATTTTGATTTTGCGTGTTATTTTAATCTATTTTTTAACGTCATAAATTCCTTTGTCTGAATTCCAGGTGAGTTTAGCGTGATTTTCATTCCAGAATTTTTTCCACCAGGCGGCATTTTTTGTTTCATCCAACTTTTGATCTCCAAAAAGCATAGAAAGGTAAGCATAGCTATGGGTATCCGGGCTGCAGTACAAAGCCGGACCTTTTTCTTTTGGCATTTCATCCAGTTTGTATACTTTTTGAAGACATTTTTTTGTGAGTTGATCTTTCTTAGGATTATTCTGGATGGATACAATAAGGGCTTCTATTGCTTTTAAACTGCTCGTTTCAGGGATTTTGGAGTTCTTAAATTCTGTGGAATGATATTCCTCAACAGGTTGATTTGAAAGAAATTTTATCCAGTTGCTTTTAATCGTTTTAAGATCTTCATCTGTTGAGTTAATGGTAACATATCCAAAGTTTTTCTTTGTGAGATTTTGAAGTAATTGGTTTGCTCTTCCGGCTACGGTAAACAAATCATTTTCTACAACAAGACCTTTTCCTTCAAAAAGAATATCACCATTTATGATCCGGTCCCAAATAATCAGTTTAGAAGTTCCTTCAAGAGGTGTTACTTTCTTATTCGTAAGTTCTTCTGTAAGCGCTTTTAAATAATCAGAATTTTTAGATTGATTATTGACAGATGAATTGAGGGTTAAAAATACATCACACCATGTTTTATCATTTCTGTTTTTTTCCAGAAGCTGTTCTGCAGTAAATTTTTGAGCATCATTGAATTTTTCTTCGGTAAGTCCTTCGATAGTCTGCTGCCCCCAGGATACAAGAACCTTTTGAGCATTAGAAAGAAAATAGGAAAAAATAAAAAAGGTTAAAAGGAGTTTCTTCATGGTCAATGGAATTTAGTTTTTTGTTTTTTAACGGATTCGTTCTAGAAATATTTTATTTGAATACATATGGAGTTGTAAGAGAATAGTTATTTATCTTTTGATCAGTTCCCCATTGACAAGATCAAGTGCTTTTCCCGGCTGGCTATAGTTCCATCCCAGCTCAATAGCTTCTGTGATTTTGGATTGGATGAGCTTTGGCGTAATATTCATCAATTCTCTGCCATAATCAATAGATCTGCAGAAACCGGTATATATCAACAGAAGCTGTCCTTCACTTTCATGCTGTACAGGAATTCCATATTCATCGTCATGCTTTTCATTGTGTGAAACGATCTTTCTTATTTTCCAGTAAAAGATTTGATCATCGACCACTATTTTCCGGAGTCCTTTTTTTGCTAAAGCCATGGTGTTTTTTATTGATTGGATGCTTTGTATTCTTTTCGTAAAGCTGATCACTATTTAATTCCCGGATTCTTAATTTTCTTCAGACCATCAATCTCTTTTTTCATTCTTTCATTCCAGTCTTTTCCATTCCTGTTTTCCAGATAAGGATCGGTGAGTTCGCTGTATTTTTCCTGAGCTTTACGATCTATCGGATCAATGGTGCATCCGGTATTCTGTGAAATAATCCCATATTTCTTACGGATACTGTCTATCTTTTTGATCGTAGTCTGGTCAGCAATCGGAAGAAAGAAGCCTCCTGCATACCTCATGACAATCTGGTCTTTTTTAATATCTTTTTGAGCTTCTATGATGTAATAATTCTCCTGCTTCGTAAGCTCTCTTTTGTTTTTTATAAATCCTTCAGCTGCGATGTAAATAAAAAATGCCAGAGCCAGCATATTTAAGAAAGGAAATACGCTTAAAAATTTACTTTTAAAGTTTAATTTCTTAAAATCCAGGCTGCTGACCAGGTAAGAAGCCAATGCCGTCACGATAAAAACAGCCGGAAGGTATTGGAGCTTGCATTCTTTAAGCATCTCCCATACATCAAACTTCATAGGATAATTGATGAAATAATATCCGAAAATATACACAACAGTCACCAGCAGGATGACCGCTATATTGATCATGAAGAGTTTTTTGTACATATCAGAAATCTTTACTTATCTAAAATAAGATTTTCTGGCGAAACTCAATGCCCTTTATCGGTTTTCACTTCCCCAAACTTATCCAGAATATCTGTATATTTTTTCAACATACGCTTATTAATACGCGGATTATCAGATTCCAGATGTTTTTTTGAGAAATAGGAATAGGTATTTTGTTTGCCGTTTTGAATTACAGTCAGACTGTAAGTGGTATCAAGTAAAAGCGGATAGTCTTTCTTTTTGTTTTTCAACTCAAAATCCTCCTGATTATAATTCAGAAATTTTTTAAACTTTTTTGAATGAATAGTCTCAAAAAGACGCTTCTTATCCTCCTCTGAAAGCTCCACTTTATTAGAAGAAAGAGGTGAGTTTTTATAATAGAAATACACATCTCCTTTAGCCTTAAAAATATACACCAGATATTGAGGTGGTGATCCGGTCATAGGATCGGATGTGCCTAAAATGACATATAAATCATTTTTATCTAAAGCCCGTAGCCCAAATTGAGTATAAGAACCCACTTCTGAACGCAGCGCGAATGTGGGGATTTTTTGAGCATATCCTAAAGTCAGCACGAGCAAAAAGAAGATCAGTATTATTTTTTTCAAAATCGGCGTCTGTTTTTAGTTGTTGAGAGGCAGTGAAAATCTAGTCATGGTTTACTTTCGTGTAGGTAATTTCATCATCTTTCAGACCGTATATATTGCAATCTTCCCCTTGCTTTGCAGATTAGCAGAGAGGATTAATTTTTAAACTACATTTTTACTATCCAAAGAAAAAGGACGAGTATAATATGAATAAAATAAATAAGATATGTTTCATCGGCAATTTATTAAGCCTAAGATAATTAAAAAAAAGTTTTAATGTCTTAAAATAGAAAAGGATCACAAAAACCTTCAACAGATTCCTGTGATCCTTTATTCAGGTCCCTTTCACAAAAGACTAGATGTTATATTCAATTTCACCGATATAGTACAGTGCATACTCCTCGTCGTTTACAGAAACCGGATTGGGAATCGCATGTTTGTTCGCGAAAATAATAGCATTCACCGGAGTTTCCAGACCAAGCTGATTGATTTTTTGTTCAATAACCGGAAGCCATTGATCGGCGTAAGAATAATCTGTGAATTTTTCGTAGATGCCTAAGTTCTCATCTTCAAAACCATATTCCAGAAAATCATAATCAAACCATTGTATATTTTGCGATTCAGCAAATTTAGATACATAAAGGTCTTCGTTTTCTTCCTCTATATAATAACTTTCATTCTCTTCAGCAAAAGCATCGAATTCATCTTCATTTTTAAAATATCCCAACCAAAAGTGTGAAATCTCTTTCTCCATAAATTATTTTTTAAGTATACCGTATATTTATTTTAATCTTCTTAATTGTTCGCTTTCACTGATTACTTTTTCCAATCTTGAAAGTCTTGTTTTTTCCTGTTTTGCACTCATCAGCCAATGGATGGTCAACTTTTTATAAGACGGAGCCTGCTTTTCGAAAAATTCCCAGGCATTTTTATGTGCTTTAAACTCCTTCTCATACGCAGGATCAAGAATATTTTCCGTTTCGTGTGAATAAATTCCCGTTTTGTCCTCTTTTCTTGCTTCAAATGCTTTCTGTCCTGCAGGCCTCATCAATCCTGCTTTCGTAAGTTCTTCCACTTTTTTAATGTTGATGAGACTCCAGTTGCTGCTGGATTTTCTCGGCGTAAACCGGTTGTAATAGCTTTCCGCGTCTACAGACCTTCGCACTCCGTCTATCCAGCCAAAACATAAGGCCTGATCTACAGATTCAGACCAGTGCATAGAAGCTTTTCCCGTGCCTTTTTTATAAAAACCAACCAGAACTTCTTTTTCTTTCGTGTGATTTTCGTCCAGCCACTTTCTGAATTCTTCCGTTGTTGCAAAAAATATAGGAGCCATGGTGAATGTTTTTTGTGCGTATTAAAATGTAATATTACAAAACTTTTCTTTTAAATGAGAATTTGACAGGGACAAAATCGTCCGATCAAAAAATGCGGCAGTATGCTTTTTTATTGTAATTTTATTCAGGTAAAACGCTAAACAATGGAATTTCTTCAGGATCATTATGTCGTCCAAAACGAGCTGCTCCTCATACTCATCTCAGTCCTTCTGGGACTGCTGATCGGTGCAGAACGTGAATATCGGAACAAATCTGCAGGTTTAAGAACCTTTATCCTGGTATGTTTCGGATCCTGCCTGTTTACCATTCTTTCCATTAAAATCGGAGTACAGAATCCGGACCGTCTGGCAGCCAATATCATTACCGGAATAGGTTTTCTGGGAGCGGGCGTTATCTTTAAAGGAGATAATAAAATTGATGGAATCACAACAGCCACTACCATTTGGGCCACTGCTTCAATAGGAATGGCAGTAGGTTCAGGGTATGTCTATCTTTCGCTTTTAGGAACAGCGCTGGTTATTTTAATTCTAAGCGCGCTCATCTATCTGCAGAATTTCATAGACAGCAGCCACAAAATCAGGGAATACAGAATTACGGTAGAGGGATCAGATGATATAAAACATTGTGAAAAAATATTTGAGGATCACCATCTGAAATATTTTATACTGAAAATGCAGTATTCACAGGGAAATCTTTCTATAACATGGAGACTTACCGGGAAACACACCAAACATGATGAAGTGGTAAGAAGTCTCATCAATGATCCTAAAATTACAGCCTATCAGTTTTAAGTTAAAGCAAAAAAATAAAGGACTGAGCCTTTATTTTTTCTTGAAAACATACAGATCCTTATTCGGTCCGGTAATTTCCTGTCCGTCCATATCAAGCTGTATCAGGATATTTTCACCCACTTTATATTTGTAACTGGCTGTTTTTCCTTTTAAAGTAATTACACTTCCCGCAGCATCCCATTCAAAAGTTCCTTTATCCTGGTTTTTAGAATTTCTGTCGATATATTCTTCAGTAATGCTAAATGTTTTATCATTATTTAAGGTCAATGAAGTCTTGATTCCCGGACAGTCAGCACATGGAACCACTGCTTCATAAGTTCCCGGCCAGTCAAGAGCGTTTTCCGAAGTATCGCCAGCCGCAGTAGGTGTTGCTTTCGTAATGCTGTCCGCTGGATTGGTCTGTACGGCAGCAGAGTCCGTTGCTGCATTAGTTGTTTCAGTAGTTTTTTCTTTCTGATTACACGATGCTAAAAAAACTGCCGATGCAATTCCGAGAATGAACATTTTGCTATTCATCATGATAAAGTAATTTAAATATATTAATAATTAAGTGCGGTGTTTGAAACAAAAACTGAGCCGTTTCGGGGTGCGGGGTTCGAGGGTTACGGGTTATGAATTAAGAGTTATTAGTTTCGGGATGCGAGTTTGAGAGTTTTAGGGTTTTAGAGTAGGAGAGTTGCTGGTTCGAATCTCGGAACCCGGAACCCGGAACCCGCATCCCGAAACATGTCTGAAGTCTAAAATCTAAAATCATCGCCCACGTGAGGCATATGTACAATATTCTTTGTAAATTGGGGCAAAATTTTGATTATGACAAAAAAGATACTTTTATCCGTATTTCTTTTGCCGGCTGCAATGGCATTCGCTCAGCAATATGGAGGAATGTGGATTCCGACAGAACTGAATGAAAAGGAAATGAAGGATATGGGAATGAAGATCTCTGCCAAAGACATTTTCAATACCCAAAAGCCGAGCATCAAGGATGCGGTAGTACAGTTTAACGGCGGATGTACTGCGGAAATCATTTCACCTAAAGGATTGTTACTGACCAACCACCACTGTGGATACGGGCAGATCCAGGCACATTCTACGGTTCAGAATGATCTTCTTTCAAACGGGTTCTGGGCTAAGAATCCGGAGGGAGAACTTCCAAATCCTGGTGTAAAAGTTGACTTCATTGTTGATATCAAAGAAGCTACCGATCAGATTTTAGAAGGGACGGACAACCTTGTGGAGCCTGAACTGGCTAAAAAGATCAGTAAAAATATTGAGGTTTATAAAAACGCTCAGAAAATAGAATCTTACCAGTCGATCATTGTAAAACCAATGTATTACGGTAATAAATATTACGCTTTTACTACTGAAACTTACAAAGATATCCGTTTGGTTGGGGCACCGCCTCAAAGCATTGGGAAATTCGGTAGCGATACAGATAACTGGGTTTGGCCCAGACATACCGGAGATTTCTCCATGTTCAGAATTTATGCGGGAAAAGATAACAAACCTGCTGAATATTCAAAAGACAACGTTCCTTACGTTCCGAAACATTATCTGCCGGTTTCTATAAAAGATAAGACTGAAAACGACTTTACATTCGTATTCGGATTCCCTGGAAAAACTACAGAATATCTTCCTGCAGTAGCTGTGGAGAAGATCATGAAAGATATTGATCCGGCGAGAATTGCTGTACGTGATGTTGCTTTAAAGACATTGGACGAAAAAATGCGTGTAGACAGTGAAACACGTATCAAATATGCTTCGAAATATGCATCCGTAGCCAATTACTGGAAAAAGTGGATCGGAGAGGTAGAAGGCCTGAAAAAGTCTAATGCCGTAGAGAAAAAAGTAATGTATGAAGGATCTTTGGTCGCTAAAAATCCTGAGATCAAAACTACTTTAGACCAGCTGAATAAACTGTACAACGACCAGGCTCCTTACGCACTGAACAATGCTTATTACACAGAAGTGGTAAGAAATGCGGAAACGTTGAAGCTTGCAGGAGATTACTACGATTATGTAGCTTCTGTGGAAGCAGGAAGAATGGATGAAAAAGAGCTTGCCAAATTAAAAGCAAAGGTTACTTCATTCTACAAGGATTACAGTGCAGAGCTTGATGCTAAAGTAACGGCAAAATTATTGGCTTTATATGTTAATAAAACGGCTCCTCAGTTCTTACCGGTTGGATTCAATAAATATAAAGACGAAAACCAGAATATCCCGATGATCGAGGAGATGTCTAAAAACTCAATCGTTACAGGAAGAGCTCAGGTGAACGGAGCTGCTTTGACAACGGATGTAGAAAAGTCATTTTCAAATCAGGACAAGTTAGTTAAGACTTTGAAAAAAGATCCTATCTACCAGCTGTATGTTTCTATGAAGGAAACCTACATGAAAAATGCAGATCCTCAGTTTACTGCTCTTCAGGGGAAAATTGATGATCTTCAGAAGAAATTTATGGCGCAACAGATGGCAACGGATAAAGACAGAAAATTCTTCCCGGATGCAAACTCTACGCTTCGTGTAACTTATGGAAAAGTAAAAGGTTCTACCCCTAGAGATGCTGTTTCTTATGGTTACCAGACGCACCTTGCCGGAGTTATTGAAAAATATGTTCCGGGAGATTATGAATTTGATGTACCTAAAAAACTGATCGATCTTTACAACAAGAAAGATTACGGATCCTATAAGGACAAAACAGGAGATGTTCCTGTTGGATTCACTGCTACGAACCATACCACTGGAGGAAACTCAGGAAGCCCGGCGCTCGATGCCAATGGAAATCTTGTAGGTCTAAACTTCGACAGACAGTGGGAAGGAACGATGAGTGATATCAATTATGACCCACGTTTCAGCCGAAACATTATGGTAGATACAAAATACATCCTGTTCATTATCGATAAATTTGCCGATTCCAAATGGCTTATCGACGAAATGAAGGTGATCAAATAATACATAAAAATCATACCTTTAAGAATCTATTTAAATTCCATTTGAATAGATTCTTTTTATTTAACAGAGATGAAAGATAAAATCATCAATATCCTTACTGCCTTCGAAACAGACGATATCGGGAAGTCTTTTCCGCTGGATTACTGTCTGCCCCTTTATCACAGTGTTTCTGATGATAATTTGCCTCATATCAGACATGTCATCAATTATAAAAATACAAAACAGTTTGAAGAGGATCTGGACTATTTTTCAAAGCATTTCCAGTTTGTAAATTGGCCAGAATTCAAAGATTTTGTGAATGGCTGTTTTAAGCCAAAGAAAAAGATTGCTTTACTCACATTTGATGACGGTTTCAGGGAATTTTATGAGGTGGCAGCTCCCATTCTGGAACGTAAGGGAATTTATGCCTGTAATTTTATCAATCCCGCTTTTGTGGATAATAAAGATATGATGTTCAGATGTAAAGCCAGTCTGCTGATCGATGAGATTGGAAAAGGAAAAACAATAGATCCTGAAGTATACCATATTCTGAATTTGGAAAATAAAGTGGAAAAACAAGCTTTGATTAACAGGATTTTAAACATCAGTTATCAGGAAAAAGAGATTCTTGATATCCTGGCAGAAAAGCTTGAAACAGACTATAAAATCTATTCAAAAGAGCAGAAACCTTATCTCAGCACAGACGAGTTAAAAATACTGACTGAAAAAGGATTTGGAATTTCCGCTCACAGCTGGGATCATCCCAAATATGGAGATCTTTCCCTGGAACAGCAGATGGAAACCACAAACCGGACTTTCGATTATCTGAAAGAAAATGATTTTTTACATGAAACGTTTGCATTTCCTTTCACGGATTTTGGGGTGAAAAAAGAGTTCTTTGACGAACTGTTTAAAAATAAAGACATCAGTTTGAGTTTTGGATGTGCAGGTGTAAAACTGGACAGTGTGGAAAGAAACTTTCAGCGAATTCCAATGGAAATGGGCGAGAGCGGAGAAAGGATCCTGAAAAAAGAAACCGCTTATTTTAAGTTGAAAAAGATCATCAATAAAAATACAATTGTACGGAAATGATAGAGCTGAAAACATATAACAGAAAACAACTGCAGGAGCTTATTTCTTCGGGAGATTTCCTAAAATATGATTTTATGCCCATTACCAGACACCGTGCAGAATCTCATATTAAAAATCCAAAGGCTTCAGATGAACAAACGCTTCTCATTCTGGCTTTCTGTGAAGGAAAACTGGCCGGTTATGTAGGCTGCTTCCCTGACAATTTTATCATCGACGGAAAAGAATTCAGCTACGCATGGTTGAGCACCTTGTTTGTAAGCAGTGAATTTCGAAAGAAAAGGATTCCGAAAAAATTACTGAAAAAGGTTTTTGAAGAATATAATGAGCGTATTGCCATAACAGAATTCACGAAAGAAGCGGAAGCACTCTATACGATTATGGGTGTTTTTGAAGATGTTTTCCTAAAAGACGGTAAACGTTACTACTTCCGGACCGATGCGGCTAAAATGATTCCCGAGAAAAAGCCTGGGACGAAGGTTTTGACGCCTCTTTTTCAAATAACAGATATTGCAGCCAATTCCTTAATTGCTTTAAAAAATGGACCATTAAAGAAGCCTGATTTTAAATTTGAAATTCTGGATCATATTGACACCGAAAGTTCTGAATTTATATCAAAATTCGGAAGCAGACGGAAAGCTGATGAAATCAATGTGTTCATTAAAAATCCTTGGGTTTTGGAAGGAAAAAAAGAGGAGAAATACCTATTTTCAAGTTATGCCGATACTTTTAAATACTTCTGGATAAAAGTCTACGACAATAATAATGCTTTAACAACCTGTTCATTATTGCTTTTAAGAGACGGATATCTTAAAATTCCCTACCTGTTTTCAGAATTCAGCCTAGACCGTTTTATAGATTTCTTAAACTATTTTATCATCAAAAATAAAGTGAAAGCACTCACCAGCTATCAGAATGAACTGAATAAAAAGCTTGAAGAATCTAAAACGTTTCCAAAGATTTATCAACGTGATTTTAAACGCGAATACCTCTTCCACAAACAGCTGTTGAATGATCTTCCCAAAGCATTTGATCCAAAATATCAGGATGGAGACGGGGATTGTATGATGACGTAGACGAGTTTTGAGTGGGAGAGTCGGAGTGTTTTAGGGGTTGAGAGTTGGTACGGGATTCGAGTTTCGAGATACGAGATACGAGATGCGGGTTTGAGAGTTTGAGAATGATTATGGTTGCGAGTTTCGGGTGTAAATGCCGTTGAATAAACGACAAATATCTGGTGGCTGAGGCACTCGAAGTCACCAGTACTAATGTCTGAAATCTGAAATCTCACGTCTGCCATCTGCCATCTATCTCAAAAAAAACCGCCTCAATCACTGAAGCGGTCTCTGTATTTAATGTCCGAAAATATCTTTCAGCGTCAATTCTTGAAATGTTCCCATCTCATTGACGGCGTCCATATCAAGGTTTTCCTTCTTACCGATAATGGCGGTGTTGAAATGAATCGGTTTGATTTCTGTCTGATAGAACGTTTTTACGTCCTCAAAATTCAGGGTTTTGATCTGTCCGTAGATATCCTTTCTGAAATCGTGATAGATACCAAGTTTTTTCAGTCGTAATGTATTGAAAAATATATTGTTTCGGGTAATTCTTGTGGAAGCGATCTGTTTCATCGCTGCATTTCTGGCGTTTTCAAACTGGATCGTTACTTCAGGAAGTTCATTCATCAGTTCACCCATCGTGCTTACTGCGGTTTGAAGTTTGTCCGGCTGGGTTCCGATATAAGTCGTGATATAGTCAGGATGTCCCAGTTCAGAATTGGCGGCATAAGAAACATAAGCCGAATAGGCTAAACTTTTACTTTCACGAATTTCCTGGAAAACGATAGATGAAAGTCCTCTTCCGAAATATTCATTGAAAACATTGATCTTTCCGAAGTTTGACGTATTCACTTCATGTCCTCTTCCTACTTTGCTCATTTCCATCTGCACCATATCATAATCTGTGAAATAGACGTTACCGTTTGTTTCAGGTTCAGGATATTGTTTAGGTTCAGGGATCTGGAAACTTTCGTTTTCTACATATTGTCCGATATACTGTTTGAAATTTTCAAGCTTTTTACCATAATAAAATACCTGATAAGGATATTTCAACAGTTTTTTCATTCTATCCGTAAATACTTCCGCATTGCTGCTTTCAAGTTCCTCCTTCGAAATAATATCCGTGTATCGTGAGAAGCTGCCCAGTTTGGTGTAATTGGTCAACGCAGTCATGATGCGGTTTTTATCTTTTCTGGTAGCCTGACGATTTTCCAGAACGGTTTCTACAAACTGTTTGTAAATTTCCTGATCAGGTTTTACATCATACATCCAGTGTTGCAGAAGGGCAATCCCTTTTTCAATATTTTCCTCCAGTCCGCTTAGTGAAATCAGAAGCTGGTTGTTGGTTGTTTTAAAATCATTACTCACACCGATTTTGAAGAATTCCTTCTTTAAGTCTTCGGGTGAAAGATCTTCAGTCCCAAGATACTGCAATAGCTGTGTAGAAATCCCAAGGTCTCTGTCATGATCACTTCCGAAAGGGAAAATAAAGTGAACCTGGGCAATATCATTGTATTTGTTAAGAACGAAGCTCAGCTTTTTATCCTTGATGGTATCTGTAAGGATTTCTTTTTCATAATCAATGAATTCCGGCTGTATGTCTTCCGTTTTTTCTGCAACGATTTCCTTTAAAAAATCTGACTGTGCTTCACGGTTTATTTTAATAGGCGTAATTCCAGGGTTTTCAACTCTTACCAACTGATCATTAACCCCTTTTTCCTTATAAACAATAACATAATTATCCTTGAAAAAAGCATTGACAAAATCCACCACATCCTCTTTGGTGAAATCCTGATATTCGTCCAGTTCATTCAGTTCCTGCTCCCATGATCTTCCTTTGATGTAAGTGTCATAAAGATTTGTAGCCAGTCCATCCGCTGTTTCAAGGCCCTTCAAACGTTGAAGTTTAAAATCATTGATGATCGCCGGAAGAATCCAGTCCGGGAAATCTCCTTTTTTGATTAGCTCGATCTGCTCCAGAACCATATCTTTGGCTTCATCCATCGTCTGTGCTTCTTTAGGAACCGCTACGATAGAAAAATATCCGTACTGCTTCAAACCTACAGAAAAAGCCTGTGCCCAAAGCATTCTTTGCGTCTGATTAATATTAAGGTCAAGCAATCCCGCTTCTCCTCTGTTACTTAGAATATTGGCCACAATATCTGCCAACATCGCTTCTCTGGTTCCATAGCTTTCTGTTCTCCAGGCCAGCTGAACTCTTGGAGTTGTCGGGCTCTTTACCGTTCTTTTTACAATTTCCGTTAATGGTTGTTCAACGACAGGCGTTTTTTTCGGAAGTTCCCGGTAAGGAATTGTTCCAAAATATTGATTTACAAGCTGAATCGTTTCCTCAAAATCAAGATCTCCCACCAAAACCATAGCATAATTATTCGGCACGTAATATTCGTCAAAATATTTATGAATCGCCTTCATAGAAGGATTTTTCAGGTGTTCCGGTCTTCCTATGGTTGTTTGCTGACCGTTTGGGTGTGTAGGAAACAGCGCATCCATCAGTTCATAATTAACCACTCTCGAATCATTATCCTGAGCTCTGTTGAATTCCTCATATACCGATTCCAGTTCCGTATGGAAAAGTCGCAGGACAACCTCTGAAAATCTTTCTTTTTCTATTTTAAGCCATTTTTCAAGCTCATTATTCGGAACATTATTTTTGTAAACCGTTTCATCAAACCACGTATGAGCATTCGTTCCGCTCGCGCCCAGTGAAGAAATCGCTTTATCATATTCATTGGCGATAGCATACTGGCTGGCATCCTGAGACACTTCATCTATTTTTTTGTAAATCTCCTTTTTCTTTTCAGGATCCTGTTCCGCTTTGTGCTCTTCATACAACGCTGAGATTTGGTCAAGAAGTTCCTTTTCCTTCTCCCAGTTTTGCGTCCCGATCTTCGAAGTTCCTTTAAACATCATGTGTTCAAGATAATGCGCCAAACCTGTATTGTCAGAAGGATCATTATTACTTCCCGTTCTCACAGGAATATAAGTCTGTATCCTTGGGGCATCAAAATTTTGAGCAAGAAAAACCTTTAAGCCATTCTTCAGCGTATAGATTCTTACCTTATTTTCGTCATGCGTTATTGTAGTATATTCGTAGTTGTTTTTATCTGTATGAACCGTTTCTTTGTATCTTTTGTCAATCATAAGCTAACTCATTTCATTCTTTTAGATCCGAATGCACTACAAATGTAAGCAATCAAAGAAAATTTCGGTGTGTTTTTGTGACTATTGCATCTATAACTTCGATTTGTAAGGATGAAAAGGAAATCTTTTTTCTTGCCACCATCATTCAGTGAATTTTTTAACCCCCAACAATTGACCATTCACTTGCGAAGCAAAATTCACCATTGACAGTTTCACGTTAAATTTCATCCCACTACTGTTCATTTGCTCAAAAAATTCAATAAGTTTGCATCAGGTTTTCCAAAAACAACCACTATGTCCGGAAACATTCTGATCATCGATGATGAGATCAAGCTCCTGAAGTTACTGGGGATGATTCTTTCCCAAGAAAATTTTAACGTCAAAGAAGCTTCTACAGCACGTTCTGCGATGACCATGCTCGAGCAGCATGAATTTGATGTCGTTTTATGTGATGTCCGTCTTCCTGATGCTTTCGGGGTAGAATTGGTACGATCCATCAAAACTAAATATCCACACCTCGAAATTATTCTGATGACCGCCTTCGGAAATATTACCGATGCCGTTCAGGCTATGAAAAACGGGGCTTACGACTATCTGGTAAAAGGAGATGATAACGAGAAAATCATCCCTCTGGTGTACAAAGCTTTGGAAAAAGTGAAAGACAACCGTTCTAAAATCGGTCAGAAAACGACTGTATCAAAAGGATTCGGACAAATCATAGGAACTTCTCCGCTGATCCTTCAGTCTAAAAAACTGGCTGAAAAAGTAGCTTTAACGGATGCTGCCGTTCTGCTGACCGGAGAAACAGGAACCGGAAAAGAAGTTTTCGCCAATGCGATCCATGACGGCAGTGAAAGAAAGAAAAATAATTTTGTAGCCATCAACTGTTCAGCCTTCAGCAAAGAAATATTGGAAAGCGAACTTTTCGGACACAAACAAGGTGCATTTACCGGTGCCGTAAAAGACAAGAAAGGTCTGATAGAAGAAGCCAACGGTGGAACATTATTTTTAGACGAAATAGGAGAGATGGCCATTGAGCTTCAAGCTAAGTTGTTGCGTGTTCTCGAGACCGGAGAATTCATCAAAATGGGCGAGACCAAAGTGTCCAGATCAGATTTCAGACTGATTGCTGCTACTAACAGAGACCTGGAAGACGAAATCAGACAGGGCCATTTCCGCGAAGATCTCTATTTCCGACTGAATGTTTTCGAGATCCATCTTCCACCATTACGTGAAAGAAAAGAAGATCTGAAACTACTGGCCAAAAACTTCATCGATATTTTCTCCCGTAAACTTCACCTTTCAAACCTTCAGGTGAACCCTGATTACTATAAAACCCTTGAAAAGAACGACTGGAAAGGAAATATCCGCGAGCTTAGAAACGCCGTAGAAAGAAGCCTTATTCTGATGGAAAACAACATCCTCGATGTAGAAAGTTTACCCCATTATTCAGATAAAATCGTTCCTGAAAGCGACTCATTAAGCATGAGATCTCTTGAAAAAATACACATCCAAAAAGTTCTTCAATACACAAAAGGTAATAAAGCTGAAGCCGCCAGACTGCTGGAAATCGGTATTGCGACACTGTACCGTAAGCTGGAGGAGTATGGATGGAGATAAGTGAGTAGCGGAGTTTGAGAGTTTGAGCGTCGGAGAGTTTTAGGGTTTTAGGGTTTGAGTGTTTCGGGATGCGTGTTTGAGAGTTTGAGTGTTCTAGAACTATAAACTATGAAATACGTGCCCAACAAAAGCATGAATCCAGAAATATTGAATAAAAGACCAATATCTGGTGGCTGAGGCTCCCGAAGCCACCAGTAGTAATGTCTGACATCTAAAGTCTTGTTTCTTAAATCTCCCATTCACCCCCACTAGCAAAACAAAATTCACCTTCGCCTTAATCTAAAAGTCTCACGTCTCGCGTCTGAAATCTAACATCTGGTTTCTAACCCCTATCATTTCAATAAACGAGCCTATCAAAATGATAGGCTTTCGTGTTTTGGTATGGTTGAGTTATTTAGTTTAATTAATTGATTTTTAGTTATTTATATGTTTTATTTCCAAAGTGGGCCTTCTTTTGGCCTATAGGAGAAGAATAAAATATTTTAAAAATGACAATTTCAAGAAAAACGTTCAAAAAACGTGAGCATGCAGGCTTCAGTCTGCTGATGGTATCATACGTACTGATGACTCTATTAACCTTAATAATAACGATATGATGCTGATAAGTTTGATCCTGCTTTTTGCAGTGATGTTCTGGCTTCTCTATAAATCCGTTGAATTTTTTGATAAAATATAAAACTATGTGGAGTTTATTTTTCCTTTCAATTCTGGCCTTTGTGTACATATGCTACGTTTTGCTGAAACCTGAAAAATTTTAACCGGTCATGAATACAGAAATTTTAGGCGTTATTGCCATGTTTGTGATCACATTAGTCATTGGAATATTTCTTGGAAAATACATTGCTAATGTGTACGGGTACAAAAAGACCTTTTTAGATCCTGTTTTTGAACCTGTTGAAAAATTAATTTATAAAATATCGGGAATCAACCCGGCCCGTCAGATGACCTGGAAACAGAATATGTATGCCATGCTGACGATTAATCTGGTCTGGTTCATTATAGGATTCCTGATCCTGCTGACCCAGGCGTGGCTTCCTCTGAATCCCGACGGAAACCCGAATATGTCCCCTGATCTTGCTTTTAATACAGCGATTTCCTTCCTGGTGAACTGTAATCTTCAGCATTATTCAGGAGAAACGGGGGTAAGTTATTTAAGTCAGCTTTATCTGATGTTCCTGCAGTTTGTAACCGCAGCTACCGGAATGGCGGCTATGGCTGTTCTTTTTAAAGCTTTTAAAGATAGAACAACTACAGAATTAGGGAATTTCTATGATTTCTTTACTAAATCTGTGGTCAGAATACTCGTTCCGATCAGTATCCTTGTTGCGCTAATCCTTTCTATCAACGGAAGTCCGATGACTTTTGAAGGTAAAGATCATATAACAACGCTGGAAGGACAAAAAGTGGATGTTTCAAGAGGACCTGTAGCTGCTTTTGTAGCGATCAAGCATTTGGGAACCAATGGGGGAGGCTTCTTCGGAGCGAACTCAGCACACCCGCTTGAAAATCCAAATTATGTAACGAATATGACCGAAATGGTCACTCAGATGATCATTCCGTTTGCATTGGTTTTTGCGTTAGGATTTTATCTGAAAAAGAGAAAACTGTCATGGGTAATCTTTACCGTAATGACGGTCGGTTTTCTGGCGCTTGCTGTTCCGAATATTGTCAATGAAACCAACGGTAATCCTCTAATCACAGAAATGGGGACTGACAGCAGTCTCGGAGCTATGGAAGGTAAGGAAATCCGTTTCGGAAGTGCTTCTTCAGGATATTGGAGTATTGCAACGACAGTAATCTCAACAGGTTCTGTTAATGCCATGCACGACAGCACAATGCCACTTTCGGGTATGAATGAACTGCTGGCGATGATGATCAACTGTTTCTATGGCGGTTGTGGGGTTGGAATTCTGAATTATTTCATCTTTATCATTCTCGCTGTATTCATCAGTGGTCTGATGGTAGGAAGGACGCCGGAATTCATGGGTAAGAAGATCGAAGCCAAAGAGATGAAGATCGCTATGATCGTGGCTCTGTTCCATCCGTTCTTAATATTGGTAGGAACAGCATTAACTGCCTATCTGCCTGAATTTGGTGCGAAAACATTGAATAATCCAGGGTTCCACGGGTTCAGTGAAATGTTGTACGAGTTTACTTCTTCTTCTGCGAACAACGGTTCCGGATTTGAAGGTCTTGGTGACAATACGCCATGGTGGAATATCTCAACAGGAATTGTATTGCTGTTATCCAGATTTATTCCGATCATCGGACCGATAGCGATTGCAGGATTATTGGCACAGAAAAAATTCATCCCGGAAAGTTCAGGAACTCTGAAAACGGATACGGCCACTTTCGGCTTTATGACGCTGGCGGTGATCCTTCTTATTGCAGCCCTGTCTTTCTTCCCGGCCCTTACATTGGGACCTATCGCAGAACAGATCCAGTATTTCTCTAAATAAAAGAAAATTAATTTTTGAACCATTAAGAAGACAAAAGTAGTTAAGAATATTAAGTCGTACACCTATATGTATCAAGCTTAAAAATATTCTTTTGAATATCACCTTAATTCTTCTTCACTTCTAAATAGCTCTTAATGGTTTAAGTTTCAATAATTAAAAATAAAATCAATAGTCAACCATTAGGAAGATTGAAATATCAGGAAGCCAGTCTAAAACTCATCGAAACATTCACCTGAATATATTATCCATTTTCACTCCTTGTTGTTTTAATCTGTCTTAATGGTTACCGTTGATTTACAATTATATAACTCTTTCAAAAAAATGAAAAATCAATCACAGACATTGTTTCAAAAAGATTTGGTGAACGAAGCGATCAAACAGTCCTTCGTCAAGCTGAATCCGAAAATTATGTTTAAAAATCCCGTGATGTTCCTGGTAGAGGTTGGAACTGTTGTAATGTTCATCGTAAGTCTTTTCAGCCTTACAGGGGACAAATCACAGGGAAGCTTTGCGTATAACTTTACCGTATTCATTATCTTATTTTTTACTGTTCTCTTCGCCAATTTTGCAGAAGCCATCGCAGAAGCCAGAGGAAAAGCTCAGGCGGATACGCTTAGAAAAACACGTGAAGAAACTCCTGCTAAAGTAGTTTTGGAGAACAAACCGGGATTTCAGATAGAAACCGTTCTGAGAATGTCTGCCGAAATGAAATTAGGAGATATTTTCCTTTGCGAAACCGGGGATCAGATCCCGATGGACGGAGAAATCATCGAAGGACTTGCTACCATTGATGAATCTGCCATCACCGGAGAAAGTGCACCCGTTATCCGTGAATCCGGAGGGGACAAAAGTTCTGTAACCGGAGGTACAAAGGTTCTTTCAGACAGAATAAAAGTAAAAGTGACCACCAAACCGGGAGAGTCCTTTTTAGATAAGATGATTGCACTTGTAGAAGGAGCATCAAGACAGAAAACACCTAATGAAATCGCATTAACTATACTTTTGGCAGGATTTACCCTGACCTTTATTATCGTAACACTCACTTTAAAACCTTTTGCAGACTACGCGCAGACTCCCATTACCATTGCGGCATTTATATCACTTTTCGTTTGTTTGATTCCCACAACCATTGGAGGTCTGCTTTCTGCAATCGGGATCGCCGGAATGGACAGAGCTTTGAGAGCTAACGTAATCACCAAGAGTGGTAAAGCAGTGGAAACTGCCGGAGACATCGATGTATTGCTTCTTGATAAAACAGGAACCATCACCATTGGAAACCGTAAAGCGACAGAATTTCACCCTGCAGACGGAATCAGACTGCCGGACTTTATTAAAGCTTCTGCGTTAAGTTCAGTAGCGGATGAAACGCCGGAAGGAAAATCCATTATAGAATTAAGCCAGCTGAAATCAGAAGACCTTCTTGTTCCCAACCCTGTCTATATTGATTTCTCAGCGGAAACAAGAACCTCAGGAATTGATTTTGAAGACACAAGGATCAGAAAAGGAGCTTACGACACCATAAAAAAACTGACTGAAAAAGCTGGGAATATCTTCCCGAAAGAAACCCAGGACGCCGTTACCAAAATTTCTGAAAACGGAGGAACTCCTCTTGTCGTAAGCGTTAATGAAAAAGTCTGGGGCGTCATCGAACTTCAGGATATCATTAAAACAGGAATTCAGGAACGCTTCCAGAGACTGAGAAAAATGGGGGTAAAAACGGTGATGGTAACCGGAGATAATCCGCTGACTGCAAAATTCATTGCTGAAAAAGCAGGTGTAGATGATTTCATTGCTGAAGCCAAGCCTGAAGACAAAATGAACTACATTAAAAAAGAGCAGCAGGAAGGAAAGCTGGTCGCCATGATGGGAGACGGAACGAATGACGCGCCGGCACTGGCTCAGGCCGATGTGGGTGTAGCGATGAACAGCGGAACACAGGCTGCAAAAGAAGCTGGTAATATGGTAGACCTTGATAATGACCCTACGAAGCTAATCGAAATCGTGGAAATTGGAAAACAGCTGCTGATGACCCGTGGAACACTGACGACTTTTAGTATTGCGAATGACGTTGCTAAATATTTTGCCATTATCCCGGCATTGTTTATCACCTTCATTCCTTCACTTCAAAAGTTGAATATTATGAATCTTCATAGCCCGGAAACCGCGATATTATCAGCCGTTATTTTCAATGCCGTGATCATTCCTTTCCTTATTCCATTAGCGTTAAAAGGAGTTGCTTACAAACCGATTGGTGCCAGTGCGCTCCTGAGAAGAAACCTTTTAATCTACGGTTTAGGTGGCGTTATTGTTCCGTTTATCGGGATCAAACTCATCGATTTAGTCATCAGTTTATTCTATTAAAATTTAAAAAATGAAAAATCATATTGTTGCAGCATTCAGACTGACTATTGTAATGCTGGCTGTCGTAGGAATTTATCTGCTTATCGTTTATGGAGGCTCAAAAGTATTACCTACAAAAGGAAATGCGGAGATCATTACTCAAAACGGACAAAAGTTCTACGCGAATATCGGGCAGGAATTTAAATCGGAAAAATATTTCCACGGACGTCCTTCAGCTGTTGATTATAACGCAGCGGGAAGTGCCGGAAGTAATAAAGGACCGAGTAATGAAGAATACCTTCAAACCGTACAGAAAAGGATAGATACCTTAAAGATGACCCATCCGGGAATGGAAAATACAAAAGTTCCTGTAGAATTAGTCACTGCCAGTGGAAGCGGCCTGGATCCGGATATTTCTGAAGAAGGAGCTTTGTATCAGGTAAAGAAAATTGCAGAAGTCAGAAATCTTTCCGAAGAAAAAGTAAGAGATCTAGTGAAAAATCAAACAGAGAAACCATTTTTAGGACTTTTAGGTCCATCAAAAGTAAATGTACTGAAGCTTAATATCGCTTTGGATCAATTAAAATAATAAACTCTATTTTCTTTTGTCTTGAAACAAAAGAAACAAAAATTCAAGACTTGGAAATTCCGGCTAAAAATAAATTATGTTCTCTAAAAATTCTAAACTCGTGCGGAAAGATTATTTCTCACTTGGTTCATATTTTGTCCCGCACTCAAACACAAGAATTTTTTTAACGTTCACATAAATTATTTTTTTAACGCCTTCATTTCCTAGGTCAGAACAAAATACAATTTTAGAACTTTTATGAAAAAATATATTATTCTAGGAATTATATTGGGAATCTTTTTCCCGAAAGCACAATCATCAGATTCATTAAAAACAGATGGAAAAGTGACTTTTTCTGCTTATGCAGAACTTTTCTACACCTATGATTTTAATGAACCTGCCAATCATCTCCGTCAGAATTTTTTATACTCCTACAACAGACATAATGAGCTCAATCTGAATTTAGGATTGGTAAAAGCGAATTATCAGAGTGAAAATCTCCGCGCCAATGTAGCTTTAATGGCCGGAACCTATGCGCAGGATAATATGGCTGCCGAGCAGAATGCACTGCGCTACGTCAATGAAGCGAATATCGGAATCAGAATTTCAAAAACCAAAAACCTGTGGATAGATGCAGGGATTATGCCTTCCCATATCGGTTGGGAAAGTGCCATAGGAAAAGATAACGTCAATCTGACCAGAAGTTTTGCCGCTGAAAATTCACCGTATTTCGAAACGGGAGCAAAGGTTTCTTACACTTCAGACAATGGGAAATGGTTTTTAAGCGGATTGGTGCTTAATGGCTGGCAGCGTATCGCAAAACCGGAAGGAAACCAGACGATTTCTTTCGGGCATCAGGTGACCTACAAACCGACAGAAAAAATTACGCTGAACAGCAGCTCATTCATCGGAAACGACAAATCGAAAGCTGAAAAAAGGATGCGCTATTTCCATGATCTTTACGGAAGTTTTCAGCTGACAGATAAATTTTCAGCGTTGCTTGGATTCGATATCGGAGCAGAACAGAAAGAGAAAGGCAGCAGCAATTATAATATCTGGTACACTCCAAATGTGTTAATGAAATACCAGCTTGACAACAAATGGGCTCTGGCAGGAAGAGTTGAATATTACAACGATAAAAACGGCGTCATCATCAGCACCAAAACGCCCAATGGTTTCCAAACCTTCGGATATTCTCTGAATGTAGATTATGCCATTCTGAAGAACGTAGTTTTCCGTACAGAAGCGAGAGGATTTACTTCTAAAGATGCTATTTTCGTGAAAAACGGGGAGATGAAGCAGGGGAATTTCTTTATCTCAACAAGTCTGGCGGCCTGGTTTTAGAATGTGAAAAATAATTAACCACAAAAGACACAAAAGCTTTTTAACACTTAAGTTATTTTAAAGTTAAATACTTTGTGAATAAGAAGATCACATAAGTTTTAAGAAAAAATCAAAGATTTTTATACGGAATAATATCCATAAACATCTGTGAAAATCCGTGTAATCTGTGGTTGAAAAATCAACAACAAAGGACACAAAAGTTTTTAACACTTAAGTTATTTGAAGTTTAAATGCTTTGCGAATAAGATCACATAAGTTCTCAAAAATCAAAGATTTTTTGTGTAAACAATGTTGAAGTAAAATTGGATAAACGCAAAGGCGCAAGAAAATTAAAAATTTTCAGCTAGGGTGATGATGAGATTGCTTCGTCGCTATGCTCCTCGCAATGACAGCGGTATTTAATTTTATCGCAGATAAAATCCTGGCGCCTTAAAACATTCGAATTAGAAAACTTGCGTCTTTGCGATGACCAAAAAAGCCCAAACATCTGTGAAAATCTGTGAAATCTGTGGTTAAAAAAACATAAAAGTTTTGACACTTAAGTTATTTGAAGTTTAAATGTTTTGTGAATAAGAAGATCACATAAGTTTTAAGAAAAAATCAGAGATTTATTCTGATGATTATAAAAATCTGTGTAATCCGTGTGATCTGTGGGAGATAAAAAACATCAACAAGATAGTCAGCGAAACATTTTATACAGAATAATCGTAACTTACTTATACATTCTAAAGTTTTGGAAAATAAACCTTTTGTGCCTTTTGTATTAAAAAAAATAAAGCAAAAAAAATCAATGTCATCAGCAAAACATTTTTTAGAATTGATCCAGAAATCCCGGAAAGGAAAATTCAAGATCTATATCGGGATGAGCGCAGGCGTGGGGAAAACATTCCGCATGCTTCAGGAGGCACAGTCTCTGCTGCGTAACGGCATTGATGTGAAAATCGGTTATGTAGAAACCCATGACCGTGAAGAAACCGTAGCCCTTACCGACGGAATTCCCGAAATACCAAGAAGATCGGTTTTTTATAAAGGTAAAAATCTGGAAGAGATGGATCTTCAGACCATTATCAATGAACATCCGGAGGTGGTTCTCGTGGATGAATTGGCCCATACCAATGTAGAAGGTTCCAAAAACAAAAAAAGATGGCAGGATGTGCTGGAAATCCTTGATAACGGAATCAATGTTATCAGTGCCATGAATATCCAGCATATTGAAAGCCTGAATGAAGAGGTGAAAAATATTACAGGAATAGAAGTTGCAGAACGTGTTCCTGACAAAATTCTTGGACTTGCCGATGAGGTAGTCAATATAGACCTTACCGCCGATGAACTGCTAACGCGTCTGAAAGAAGGAAAAATCTACAAAAAAGAGAAAATCCAGACGGCGCTTACCAATTTCTTTCAGAGCGGGCATATTCTGCAGCTCCGGGAGCTTGCCTTAAAAGAAGTGGCTGCCCATGTAGAAAGAAAGGTAGAAACAGAGATTAAAACGGAGAATTTTAAACCCATAAAATTTCTGGCGTGCATCAGCAGTAATGAAAAGATTGCTAAAAATATCATCAGGAAAACAGCTCGTCTGGCGAGTTATTATAATAGCCAGTGGACGGTTCTCTATGTTCAGAAGCCATCAGAGAATCCTGAAAAAATTGCCCTCGATAAACAGCGGTATTTGATTAATAATTTTAATTTAGCACAGGAATTAGGGGCGAAGGTGGTCCGGGTAAAAGAAAGCAGCGTTCACAAAGGAATTCTGGATTATGTGATTGCCCATAATATCACCACGGTCTGCATCGGAAAACCCCACGCAGAGCTCTGGCAGCGTCTTTCCGGCTACAGCTGGATTTATACGCTGATGAACAGACTGAATGAAAGGCAGATAGATATTATTATTTTATCTTAGAAGTAATGAAACTTAAAACAAAACTCACCCTAGGCGTAGGTCTTTTATTTTTACTGATCGTTCTCATGTCAGTGATCGGATCCGTCTATATCAATAAACTGAAATCGGATACGGAAAAGATCCTTACGGCCAATTACAACAGTCTGGAGTTTTCCAAAAATATGTTGCTGGCACTGGATAAAATAAGTACAGACAGCGCTATTGCCGTTAATGATTTTCAGAAAAACAATAAGCTGCAGGAGAAAAATCTTACTGAATTTGGTGAAAAGGAAGCGACTCAAAGTCTGAATCTTCATTTCAACAGTTACCTGAAACAATCTTCTCCAGAAAAGGAAAAACTGATCCGTGAAGATCTGGCCAAAATCATGTCTCTGAATATGAAAGGCATTGAAAGGAAAAGTGATATTGCTATCATCACGGCCGAAAATGCTACTTTCTGGATTGTAAGTCTGGGAACGGTTTGTTTTCTGATCGCTTTTACTCTGCTTTTTAATTTGCCACAAACCATTGCGGAACCTATCAATCAGCTTACTTTCGGTATCCGGCAGATTGCGGCTAAAAATTACAGTGAAAGGGTTCATTTCAAAGGCAGTGAGGAGTTTAACAGCCTTGCGGATTCATTCAATACCATGGCGGAAAAACTTCAGGAGTATGAAAGCAGCAGTCTTTCCAAACAACTGATGGATAAAAAACGAATTGAAACGCTGGTGAACAATATGCATGATGCAGTGATCGGACTGGATGAAAACCATTTTATCTACATGATCAATGATGAAGCGCTGAAGATCACCAATCTCCATAAAGAAGAAATCATCGGAAAAACAGTTCATGAAGTCGCTGTTAATAATGATCTGATACGCGAATTGCTTAAAAATATTGATCATCCGGTAAAAGAACCGATCAAGATTGTTCGGGATAATAAAGAAAATTATTTTGAACAGGATATTATTCCTATCAATATTGTAAAAACGGGTGAAAAGGAGACTAAATATATTGGTAAAGTAATTCTTCTCCGCAATATTACTCCTTTCAAAGAACTTGATTTTGCTAAAACCAATTTCATAGCCACTATTTCACACGAACTTAAAACCCCGATATCTGCCATAAAAATGGGAGTACAGCTACTGGGAAACCAAAAATTCGGAGAGCTGAATGACCAGCAGAAAGAACTGTTGAAAAGCATCAATGACGATGGTCAAAGGCTATTAAATATCACCGGAGAACTGCTGAATCTTTCGCAGGTAGAAACAGGAAACATTCGAGTGACCGTTGAAAAATGTTCCCCGAAAGAAGTGGTACAGGCTGCCGTGAAAAATGTTGAAAAGCTGGCAGAACAGAAGAATATTCTGATCAATACCGAATATCTGATTGACGATAATGATTTCGTTACTGCTGATTTCGACAAGACAGTCTGGGTGATGAATAATTTCCTTACCAATGCCGTTAAACATTCTTTCCAGGACGAGAATATCAGTATTACGGTAGAAAAACAGGATTTAATGATCCAGTTCAGTATTACCGATACCGGAAGCGGAATTGATGAAAAGTATCACCGCCAGATCTTCGACCGCTATTTTCAGGTTCCGGGAGAACATCAGAACGGAACAGGGCTAGGACTGGCTATCTCCAAAAATTTTATAGAAAAGCAAAATGGTGAAATAGGCGTGATGAGTTCTCCCAATCAGGGAAGTACTTTTTATTTCAGACTGCCGGTGGTTTAAACAGATTTTAAATAAAATTTTTAAATTCAAATGAAAATCGCACAAGGTGAATACATCAGATTTAAAAGCTGACTTGATCAACAGAATCAGTCAGTTAAAAGAAAAAACAATTATGGAGGAGATTCAAAAACTGCTGGATTTTGAATTGAACGAAAACGAATATATTCTTACTGAATCCCAAAAAGAAAGAATTGCTGAAGCAGGCAGAATACAAAACTCAGCATATCTTACAGAGGATAAAGCCAATCAGGATATTGAAGAATGGCTGGGAGAAAAGTAACTTTGGTAAATAAGAAGGAAAGAAAATAAAATTTGATATGATGAACAGAGTTCCAAAGGTGAAAAAAGTGCTGCAGGATCAAAATTCTGAAGCCTGGAAGCAACTGTGTCTTTATATTGATAAAGTAGCGGAAGAAGGACATGAGGAATTTGAACCGAGAAAAGGAATTGGTTCAGAATTATTTCAATTGATCGAAACGCTTCCAAAATCTATTGCCAAACTGAAAAAAGTGAGAAGAATGATGCTTTATGGGAGTCATTTAAAGCAGATACCACCGGAAATAGGGGAAATGGAATCGCTGGAAGAATTTATTCCGTATACTTCCTATAATCTTATGTGGTTTCCTTATGAAATCATATACTGTAAAAATCTTAAAAGCAGCACAGTGAGTACAAGAGCGCTCTATGGAAATTATAAATTCCGGACGCATTTTCCTAATCTATATCAGCGCCCTTTAAGGTATTATGATTCCGAAATTGTAAAATGCAGTATCTGTAAAAATGAAATACCGGAAAATGAACCGGATCAGTATTGGGTTTCATTACCGATCGCCACAGATGTTCTTCCTTTACTAGTGAATGTATGCTCAGAAACTTGTAAAGCAAAAATCCAGCAGCCTTCGGAATTATACGTTCAGTTTCCCCATAAAGGAGGAGAATTTATAAAGCAACCCAAAAAATATTAATTCAATAGTCATTTTGATTTCTATCAATGCCTGATCATATCTTCGATTACGTATTACCCGTCTTTATAGCGGCGCTGTTGATATTTAGGATATTTTGTTATCTTCAAAATAAAAAAATAATCACGAAATACAGGCAGTTGGACTCCAGTGAATTGAAAAATATCAGTGGAAAGATTGTTGTAGAAAGTGGTTTTCTACGTAAAAAAATTAGCTTTTGTACTTTTCAGATTCTGCTGAATCAAAACTCGGTTTTTTTATTTCCTACAGACTTTTATTTTATTCCCAGCCGTTTTATCAATCTGGCTTTTAATTCTGATAAGAGAAACACGAAAAATCCTACAGGGCTCAGAGAATTTAGTTTCAGTAATCATTCTGTTACCTTAGTCTCCTATCCCGATTTTTTGGTTAACAGGAAACGTACAATTTATCTGCAAAATCTTACACCTGATCAGATCAAACTTTTTCAGGAAGCCTTAAAGAATAGAACACCTTCTGTTCGACATTAGCAAAATTCTTTTAAATTTACAGAATATCAAAATCATTCTATGAAAAGACTCATAAGTCTGCTATTATTGCTGTTCTTTTTCTCTGCCTATTCTCAGGTTTCTGATAAAACAGCAGCTATTATAAAACCTCTTGAAAAAAATAAATTATTCTATACAGGGAGTGATGGAGAAATGAAAAAGGTTGAAGAATTATTGGTGAAAAAAGCGAGTACGGAAGAACTTGTGTTCTTGGCAGAGAAAGGCAAAAATGTTTATATTAAGGCAGCAGCCATTGATGTTCTGGCTAAGAAAAAAGAAGGTGATAAAATACTCGAAATTTTTAAGAAAAATCTTCATTCAAAAGAGAAATTGACTTATAGAACGGGTTGTCTTGTAGATGATTATCTTTTGTCTGTCCATATCTTTGAATCAGTTTCTGTGGGGTATAATTTTTCAGAAAAAGAAAAGGAGAATCTTGAAAGGAAAATGGAATATCTCGCGCTGAATGCAGACCCTATTAACATGGAGCTTCTGGAAGCCCTGACCTATGGCCTACCGATGAATAATGATGTATACACCAAAATCAGAAAGATAGTGGTGGATACAAAATCACCAGAACTGCTTGCTACCCTTGCAAAATATAAAAATCCAAATGATATTGAACTGATCAAAAGTTTCGGAGTGGATGCGTATTCTGCCATTGAACAATTCCCTGATCCACAGTTTCTTCCGTTTATAAAAGAACATATTTCAGATTCTTTGGATTTTCATGTGATGTTTGCGCTATCCAAATTTTGCAGTGAAGAGGCCAAAGAAATTGTGATCGAAGCGATTGAACTGGATAAGAAACAGAATAAAGAAAATGATTGCGGTAACGGATGTCTTTCCACGATTTATCAACATATTTATATGGAAAAATGCAAGCTTTACTATCCTGTACTGGCAGATCTGTGGCTAACAGATAAAATTATATCTTTTGATATTCTGGATGATTATGAAAAAACACATACCCAAAAAGAAACCGCAAAATTTCTGCTGGATGGGTTTTTGTTGCCCGGGGAAGCGGAAGTTATTGCTGTTAATCAGTTTGATATGGACAATGTCATGGATCATGTCTTGAGTGAAATGACCTTTGACGACAATCTCAGACTGGTTACACTGTTGGAAAAAACAAAAAAGATCTCTAAGGAAGTTTATGAAAAAGCAGTAAGAAATTCTCTTCTGCATCTGGGTGATCTGGATTTTAAACGTTTCATATCAAAGCTGAAAGATAATGATTCAATACTGCAAAATAAGGATATCCTTTTGGACAAACTTAGAAATAATGAAAACGCTTACGGTGCTCTCGCTATCATGGATGGTATAAAAGTGCTCAAAGATGAAAACCTTTTCAATGAAGGGGCAGCTATTATTGTCAGCAGAAAAGCTGAATTTAAAAAGTTTCCGGTCTGGGAAAAAGAATACAGAAGTTTTATCAAAGAAAATAACATCAAAGAATAATTAAACTATGAATACGATAAAAATAGTTTTAATCAGTCTGTTTTGTACCCTTTTGCATGCACAGATGTCTGGACAGGCTTTTAAGCTGGAAGAGTTGGCGCGATTTAACCAACTCAATATGGCTGCTTTTAAAACAGAAATTAAAACGCACCAATATACGTTCTACGACAAAACAGAAAGTCCTATATTCATTCTGTTTGAGTATGACAGTCCGGGTTATATCTACAAAATTGGAAAATTTGAATACACAGAGGATAAAACTCAGGACAATATAGAGTTTCAATTCAAGGACAAAAAAGAACATGATGCTTATATAAAAAAAATGCTGGCAAGCGGCTATAAAGAAACCGAAAAAGGAAAGATTATGACCGGAGAAATCTATGTAGATTACTTTAAAAATAAAGCACAGATCAGAATGGTTTATCCTAAAACTTCACGGGACAACTATACCATTCTTGTTTTTAAATAAAATAATTGTTCACATCACAGGAACAAAAAAGAGCTGCGAAAAATTTCACAGCTCTTGCGGATATAAAAAAGATTATTAGTTTAATTTTTAATGAATTTCTGAACCATTGTTTTGTCTTTGGTAAATAGTTTAATGATGTAATTTCCTTTAGCGAGCTCAGAAACATTCACAGCATTACTTTTTACGCTTTTCGTATTCATAATTCTTCCGGCTGCATCATAAATTTCAGCTTTGATGATCTCTTCACCGGATTTGATGTAAAGGATATCCTGTACCGGATTAGGATAAATACTTAGATTCCCTTTGTCATTTTTAGTTTCTGCCGTAGCCAATATACCTCTGATAGCTGTTGTATAAGTATTTGTTATAATCGGGGCATTATAATCAAAATAGATATCGGCTGTATTGCTGAATACATCACCCGACGTCAAAGTAGATTTAGTTTTGATCTTGAAAGAAATATATCCGTCGTTATTGGCATCATCAAACGGAAGCTGGATATTCTGGAAAATAAATTCTGCGGTACTGGCTCCGGACATTCTTGTCACAAAACTGTGGCTTGCGCTTAATGGCATTAACGTGGATAAATCAAATTTCGAAGTATCAATGATATCTTTTACCACAATATTTCTTGCAGTGGCTGTACCGTTATTTTCAAACCGGATCAGATAATGAACGAAATCTCCCACTTGAGTTTGTGCGATCATAGTTCCTTCAAGACAGGTCTTATCATTCGGATCCAGAGAATTTACCACCGTTTGGTTCAGGGTAAAGGTATTGTCAGCCGGTGTATCATCAGGAGCTCCGTTTATTTGCGCGGTATAATGCAGAATATCACCGTCATTTAAAGGTGGAGTATCGGTAGGTGTATTCATTTCAAATTTAGTCTTGATTTCTCTTGTTTCAAAAGGAAGAAGACCAGTGAAATTCCAGCTCAGGCTTCCGGTTGACTGTGAATTAGGGGTTACTGTAGAATTGACAAAATCCATAATGTTGTCATTAAAACTGAATCCAATCGTTCCGGACTGCATGGTCGTTCCTTTATTTTTGAAAACGATTTTGTAATCCGATTCAAATCCCGGTACTGCAGAATCCAGAGGGATAATGACAATTTCAAGATCAGGATGAGACCCGTTTGCAGTCATGCAGAAATCTTTGGTCAGTGGACTTGTCTGCGAAGGAAAACTGGCAGTAGAAGACAATGGAGAAATGTTGAAATAAGTAGGGTTTTCAAGAACCGGTGTCAGAGTATATAATCCAGCCGGTACCGGAATAGAGTAGTTTCCGGAATAGTCTGCAATGATACTTCCCGTAGTTCCGCCTCCTGAAATATTGATTTTCTGGAACGCTTTATTTAAATCTGCCGGATCGCAGCCGTTTCCGTTAAGATCGTATTTTGTATTTCCTTTAACGGTATAAAATGTGCCACCCGGCGTGAAGGAGCAGTAAGAATTTACCGTCACATTATTGTATCCGTACGTTGCATTTTGACTGATGATATTGTTCATTTCCGAATCATCACAACAGATATAGCTTAAATTGGGATTATTTTGATAAGTTACGCTTGTCAACCTTCCGTTTTTTGTAAAGAGGCTCTGTAAATTGTTGTTGGGAGCACTGAATGAGTTCAGGATCGTATTATGACTGATGTCAAGAGAAGTAAGCTGATTGTTATTCAGGAAAAGTGTCTGCAGTAAAGGAACTGCTGAGAGATCAATACTTGTGAGCTGGTTGTTGAACATTCTGAGATAATTTAAGATCGGACTCTGACTTAAATTAATCGTAGAAAGATTATTATAACTGGCTTCCAGTGTTTTTAATTTAGGGGTATTCTGAAGATTGATGGAGGTAAGCTGGTTAGCTGAACATACGACATCTTCAAGTTTTGTTAAGTTACTCAAATCAAGACTTGTCAATGAATTTCCTGAAATATTAAAGCGATACAGATCAACCAGCGAGCTTAGATTGATGCTGGAGATGTCATTGTCACTACAGAGCAAAAACTTCATTGTTGTACTTCCTGAATAATTAATGGTTTGTACCTTTCCTCCCGTGCACGTCAGGATATTCATTTTCGGAAGGTTGGAAATATCGAGATTAACAATTTTAGCATTGGATACATTAATGTTTTGAAGTAGGGGACAACCTGTAAAATTAGCCGCAGACATATTGACGTTATCAGTAAAGCTTACCAGGGCAAGCTTTGGCATACCGCTCACATCTACAGAAAGAAGATTTGAACAGTCAGATACTTCCAGATATTCCAGATTGGTGAATGATTTTACACCTTCTATCGACGAAATCGGAAATGTAGCGTTGTTGCTTGAGTGGTATATATTAATATTCCGGATGTTGGCAGCTTCGGAAACCTGTATCTCACCGTCATTATTGGTGTCGATATTGATCCATTGGCCAGCAAGATTTTGGGTGATTTCATTGGTAGCATTTCCCGAAAGCAGTTTAGCTTTAAAAACAGGATCGGAAAAGTTTACAATCTGCGCAACGACAGATAAATGTGCAAGGAATAGCACAAAAAGATAGAGTTTTTTCATGGTTTGGTGATATTTAGTGTATAAATATATAAAAAATTACATTACGAAAAATAATTACTTTTTAGTTTTTATTTATTTATAGAACATTGATTTTATTGGTTATTGTTTAATTATTTTATTTAAATGTTAGTTTGGCGTTAATTTCATTTATTTTGTTACTGTCAGTAAAGTGCCCATTAAAGCATAAAAAAAGCTGTGAGATTCTCACAGCTTTTAAAGGATAATAAGGTTAATTATTTTCTATGCCTTAATAAATTTAAGCGTCAAGGTTTTATTTTTAGTGGAAACTTTAATGATATAATTTCCTTTCGCCAGATCATCAACATTCACAGAATTGTTTTTTACTCCTGTCGTATGCAGGATTCTTCCAGCTGTATCATAGATTTCAGCTTTAATGACTTCATCTTTTGATTGGATATAAAGAATATCTTTTGCCGGATTCGGATAAATACTGAAATCATTTTTGCTGGCATTCAACTCAGAAGTCCCTAATACACCTTGTACTGAAGTGGTATATGTATTGGTGACGATAGGAGCATTGTAGTCAAAATAAATTCTGGCTGTATTACTGAAGCTGTTTCCAGCTGCTAAAGTAGATTTTGTCTTTATTTTGAATGAAATGTAACCATCGTTGTTGGCATCATCAAAAGGAAGCTGAATGTTTTCAAAAATAAATTCCACTGTATTGGTTCCGGAAATTTTGGTAACAAAGCTATGACTTCCACTTAAGGGAATCAGTGTTGAAAGGTCAAATTTGGATGTATCAATATCATCTTTTACAACAATATTTCTCGCATTGGCAGTACCGTTGTTTTCAAACCTGATCAGATAATGAACGTAATCTCCAACCTGAGTCTGAGCAATGGAAGCACCTTCCAGGCAGGTTTTATCATTAGGATCAAACGAATTTACCACCGTCTGATTCAATGTAAACGTGTTATCTGCAGGAGTTTCATCAGAAGCCCCGTTGATCTGGGCCGTGTAGTGCAGCACATCACCCATATTTAAAGAAGGTGTCTGCGTTGATGTATTCAAAGTAAACTTAGCTTTGATTTCCCTCGATTCAAAAGGAAGAAGATTGGTGAAATTCCAGCTTAAGACTCCCGTAGATTGAGAATTGGGAACTGTAGTTGCACTTACAAAATTCATCAGGTCATCATTGAAACTGAATACTACATTTCCTGACTGCGCTGCAGTTCCTTTATTTTTGAAAACAATTTTATAATCTGCATCAAAGCCCGGAACAGCAATATCTGTCGGGATGATTACAATTTCAAGATCCGGATGATTGCCGTTGGCTGTCATGCAGAAATTCTGTGTCAATGGACTTGGTTGTGCAGGGAAATTAGCAGTTAAGCTTGTTGGCGATATATTAAAATAAGTAGGGTTTTCAAGAATTGGAGTGATGGTATGGGCTCCGGCTTGTACAGGAATTGAATAATTTCCTGAACTGTTAGCCGTTATACTTCCTGAAATACTTCCGCTGGTAATATTGAATTTTTGGAATGCCTTGTTGGGATCATTCACATCACAACCATTGCTGTTGCCGTCAAATTTTGTGTTTCCTGAGATCGTGTAAAAAACTCCACCCGGAGTAAATGAACAGTACGAATTCACAACACATGAGGTGGTAGAAGGCAGTAAAGCATTGACGTCGGTAATTTCAAAATCGTCCGCGCAGATGTAAGCAAGATTGGGTGTGCTTGAAAAAGTGGAATTAACACTTTGTGTAAAGTTATTGATGCCGTTTTTAATAAATAACGACTTAAGATTAGGATTCACGTCACAGGCAAAAATTGTCAAATCTGTATTCTGAGATAAATCGATACTTATAAACTTGTTGTAGGTACAGTTCAGTGTTTCAAGTTTTGGAAAAGCACCGAAATTGAGTGCTGTAAATTGATTACCCGCAATGTTCAGAAATTTTAGATTGGGTGTCTGGCCTACAGGCAGGGTTTGCAGCCTATTGGACGTTAAAGTCAGGTTGATGAGATTCGTATTATTATTTAAGGATAGATTAGCAAGTTGGCACTGCGTCATATCCACATCATATAAATTGGTCAGTCCCGATAGATCAATAGACGGTATACTGCTGAAAAAAATATCCAAATCGTATAACTGGCTGCAACCCTGAAGATTTACGGAGGATAAAACATAGCATCTGCTGAGATCAAGTTTATAGAGGGCTGCACTATTACTAAGGTCAACGGTTTGCAATAAAGGGAAATTATCAATGTCGAGATCCCTAAGATTGGTGAAGCTTTTTATACCAGTTATTGACACAACATTATTAAAATTGGAGGAATAATTGGGCATTAAACTTAAATCAAATCTTAGTGCACTGATATTGGCAGCTTCAGATACCTGAACTTCGCCGTCATGGTTGGTGTCAATAATGGTATTGTTGCCAGTAAGGTCTTTGGCCAGATAAGGCATATTAGCGACCAGTAAGCTTTTAAAATTGGCATCAGGAATATTCACAATCTGTGCCTGAAATAATGAAAGGATCATCATACAAATGACGAAGTAAATTTTTTTCATGGATTAATCTTATTTAGTTTATTATTCTTTTCTTGGTGAAAAAATAACAAAATTAAACCATTGAAATCTAATCTCAATGGTTTAATTATAATTTGTTAAAGATATTACTGTTTCTCTATCAGATTCAGGAACTCCTGTTCATCCAGAATCGTAATGGTTCCGATGTCCTGAGCCTTTTTCAGCTTGCTTCCGGCCTTTTCCCCAACCACAAGAAAGTTGAGGTTCTTTGAAACGGCAGATATATTTTTCCCACCATGTTTTTCTACCATTTCTTCTGCAGATTCTCTCGTGAATAATGATAATTTTCCTGTGAAAAGGAATGTTTTTCCTTCCAGAATATTAGATAAAACCTCATTCGTACTTTCGCCCTTTTCAAGCTGTACTCCGTAAGACTTCAGACGTTCGATCATCAGAATATTTTCTGGATTTTTGAAAAACTCCACAATACTTACTGCGATTTTGGCTCCAATATCTTCTACCTGACAAAGTTCTTCTGCTGTGGCTTCTTTCAGTTCATCGATGGTAGCAAAGTTTTTCACTAGTTTCTTGGCCACCGTTTCACCCACATGCTTGATCCCGATTCCGTAAAGAACCTTTTCAAAAGGAATTTCCTTGGATTTCTCAATACCCGAAATAATATTCTGTGCAGATTTTTCAGCCATTCTTTCCAGAGGAAGAATCTGTTCCTTTGTTAAAGCATAAAAGTCAGCAGGATTTTCAATTAATTTTTCTCTGTAAAGCTGCTCTATCGTCTCACTTCCAAGATTATCAATATTCAAAGCCTTTCTGGAAACATAATGAATCATTCTTCCCACCACCTGAGGCGGGCAGTGAAGTTCATTCGGACAGAAATGGATGGCCTGATCAACAATTTTCACAAGCTCTGTTCCACATTCAGGACAGTTTGTAATATATTCGATTTCTCTGCTTTCAGAAGTTCTTTTTTCAGTGTGTACACCTACAATTTTAGGAATGATCTCACCACCTTTTTCCACATACACAAAGTCATGCTCGTGAAGATCCAGTTTTTTAATGATATCCTCATTGTGAAGTGATGCTCTTTTAACGATCGTTCCCGCCAGTAAAACAGGTTTTAAATTAGCCACTGGAGTGATCGCTCCCGTTCTTCCCACCTGATAAGAAACACTCTGAAGTTCAGTCTCCACCTTTTCAGCTTTGAATTTATAAGCCATTGCCCATCTCGGTGATTTTGCCGTGTAGCCCAGCTGTCTTTGCTGCTGTAAAGAATTCACTTTTAAAACAATTCCATCAATTTCAAAAGGAAGATTGTGACGTTCCGTATCCCAGAAACTGATAAATTCCTTCACTTCATCCATTGTTTTGCAGAGTTTCGCCTGCTGTGAGGTTTTAAAGCCCCAGCCCTGTGCTTTCTGAAGCAGTTCCCAATGCGTTTCTGCAGGAACATCTTCAGAAATAAACTGGTAAAGTACAGAAGACAGACTTCGCTTTCTTACCTCTCCACTGTCCTGCATTTTTAAACTTCCGCTGGCCGTATTCCTTGGATTCATAAAAGGATCCAAACCTTCCTCTTCACGCAGTTTATTTAGCTTATCGAAATTTTTTCTCGTCAGATAAATTTCACCTCTCATAAAAAAATGAGCCGGGAAATCACCTTTCAGCGTCAGAGGAATATCAGAAATGGTTCGGACGTTGGAAGTAATCTCATCTCCCTGAAAACCATCACCACGCGTTACGGCCTGAGACAGCTTTCCGTTTTCATAAAGAATAGAAATAGAAGCCCCGTCATATTTCAGCTCAGCAACAAATTCCACCGGATCATTGATGGTTTTGATAATTCTTTTCTCCCAGTCTTCCAGATCATCGAAATCATAGGAATTATCCAGAGAATACATTCTGAACTTATGCTGAATGGTAGGAAATACTTTGGTAATTCCTCCGCCTACACGTACCGTAGGTGAATTCTCGTCGTAAAATTCAGGATGTTTTGCTTCCAGATCCTGAAGCTCTTCCAGGAGCATATCAAACTCATAATCAGAGACTGTAGCGGCATCCAGATGGTAGTAATTTTCATTATGCTGATGAAGCTCTTTTCGGAGCTGCTCTATTTTTTGCTGTATATTTTCAGACATTCCGTTCTATCTTTTGAGCAAAAATAGCTAAACTAATCTCATTAAAAAATACCGCAATAAAATATTATAGAAACATTAAAAAACCGTAATGTGGATTAACGTGTTGATTGATTGTGTTTTAAAACATCTGTTTAAATTAATTTAACACAATGTTATGATTTAGTTGAGGATTTGTTAAAGCTCTCTTAAACACATGGTACATAAAGTCAAAATACCTTTGCACATCTAATTTGTAAAGATGAGAAAAGTAAAGATTGTACTAGGATTATTGTTTTTGGGATTTGGAACACTGGCTTATGCGCAGACTACGCAGGCTTCTATCGTGGGAAGAATTACCGGACTGGGCAGTACGGCTCAGGAAAAAGTGAAAGTAACCATCGTGAACGAGTCTACAGGGTTCAGGACGGAGACGGAAACCAATTCGAAAGGTGAATATATTTTTAAAGAAATTCCTCTGGGCGGGCCTTATACGGTGATCGTGAACGAGGAAAAGAAAGAAGGATATAATGTCAACTTTGGAGACCAGGTGACGGTTAACATGAGCTTAGGTGGCGATGAAAAGCAGATTGAAGAAGTCGTAGTCACCGGAAACCTTAAAAACAAGATCGGAAACCTTGGAGCCGCTACCGCTATTTCAGCGAAGAACATTAGCATGCTCCCGGTAAACGGAAGGAATTTCACCAATCTTACTGAATTGTCTCCATTAAGCGGAAAAGGCGGAAATCTATCCGGACAGCTGGGATCTTCTACCAACTTTACGATTGACGGGATGACGGCCAAAAACCCGACTTCTGCAGGATCTACAACCAGCCGTAGTGGTGCACCGTTTTCTATCTCGATAGAAGCTGTACGTGAATTTAAAATCACCACCAACCAATATGATGTAACTCTGGGAAGAAGCGGTGGTGGAACGGTAAGTGCCGTTACCAAATCCGGGACGAATAAATTCTCAGGAAGTGCATGGGAATATTTAAGGACAAACTGGCTTTCCAGCCCATATGATATCAGAGGAAACAAAAGAGAAAACGATTTCTCTACATCCCAGTTCGGGTTTTCATTGGGAGGACCGATCATTAAAAATAAATTACACTTCTTCGTGGCATGGGATCACCAATTAGATTCAAGGCCGTTGCAGATAGCTGATATCAAATCTGCGGATGATGAGAAAAGGCTTAATACAAACACACAGACACTGAATCAGTTTCTTGATATTGCCAGAAAAAAATACGGGGTAGGGAATACACCACAGTTTGGAAGTTTTGATAAAGTAAGAAATTCAGATGCCGGATTTTTACGTTTGGACTGGCAGATCAGTCCTAAGCATTTATTGACATTAAGAAACAACTTTACTTACGATCTGAATAAAAATGGATTGACAGATAATACCGCGATCAATTTCTTTGAATCTTATGGAAATGATAAAAATATTGACAACAGCTTACTCTTAACCCTAAGGTCAAACTTAAAACCTAACCTGACAAACGAGTTAAAGGCACAGTATCTCTATACTTTCCAGAATAGTTATCAGAATGATGAATTAGGAATGCCTGTTCCAAGAGCGATTGTAGAAAATATTGTAACCCCTGGAGTGGGAGCTACCAATATTCAGATCGGGGGACACCGCTTCGGGCAGGAAAGTTTTAGGAATAATGTGATCCAGATTGTAGATAACTTATACTACAATACGGATAAGGTAAAATATACTTTCGGTGCAGATCTGATGTATACCAGTGCAAAATCAATATATGGAAGTGAGGTGAACGGAAGATTCCAGTTCAGGGAAGATCCAACATCGGGATTGGGTAATCTGTATAATTTTGATAACCTTATCGCATACAGATTTTACAGAGAAGTACCTTTAATGGAAGATCCGTCCGTAAGATCCAATATCTGGAACATAGGTCTTTACGGGCAGTTTCAGACGAAGATAGGGGAAGGTCTTGATTTAATGGGAGGCTTAAGGTTTGACTACGGAGGATATCCGAAAGCTGAGTTTAACCAAAAGCTGTACGATCAGATGGGTATCAGAACAGATAATAAAATCAAATCTTTTGTGATTCAGCCAAGATTCCAGTTTGAATGGAACTTCAATGAGCAGAATAAAGACTTCCTGAAATTCGGAGCGGGAATCTTCTCTTCCGATATCAATAATTATATGATAATCAACAATCTGGTGTTTGACGGAAAACATCTTGCAACAGTAGACGTAGATCCTGCTACAGTAGGTCTTACACCGGATTTCTACAGATACAGAACAGATTACAGTTCTGTTCCTTCACTGGCGCAGGATCAGATTCCTACAATCAACTACACCGGGGAAGATGCAAAAATTCCTATTGTGTATAAAGCAAATATTTCCTATACCCATTTCTTTAACGAAAGATTCAGAGCTGGAATTGCAGGATATATGGCTTTGGGAAGAAACAATTATTTCTATTATGACCGAAATATGATGCCTGATCCTTATTTCACGCTGGCTAATGAAGGTGGAAGAGGAGTGTATGTTCCGGCTGCATCGATCAATGGGACTAAAATAGACTGGAAAAAAGGAAGAATCAATAATAATTTTGGAAGAGTACTTGAGCTTGTAAGCGATGGAAAAGTGAACCAGTATTCATTCGTGGTGGATACCAGCTACCGTTACTGGAAAGATGGGGAGATCACGGCAAGTTATACCTGGTCTGATATCAAAGACAATACCTCATACAACGGAAACGTAGCAAATTCCGCGACATTGTCCACTCCGATTCAGAGCGATCCGAGAGATTTAAGAATGAGCTATTCCGATAACCAGTTCCGAAATAAAGTAGTGTTGTACGGAAACTCACCTACTATTGCAGGGTTTACGCTGGGAGTAAGGTATTCCGGAATCGGAGGAACACGTTTCTCGGTAACAGCAGGAGGAAATGTTAACGGAGATTTCGTAGATACGAATGATCTTGCTTACATCTTCCCGGAAATCATTACCCAGCCGCTTCTCAATGATCCTGAAGTAGGACAGGCCCTGAAAGATTATGTAGAGAAATACAACAATGCCATAGCAGAACGTAACGGCGGTAAAAACGGATTCTTCGGTGTATGGGATGTTCGTGTTGCTAAAAAAATTAAGTTTGACAAAATCGGAGCCTTTGAACTTTCTGTTGATATTTTCAACCTGGCGAACCTTCTTAACAAAGAATGGGGTGTCAATAAATCCTATGGAAATATGGCACTTTACAGAGCTCCAAAATTCAACCAGGCTACCAAACAGTTTGAATACACTAAAAATACCAGTGGTTTAGCGCCTCTTTCCGGGAATCCTTACCAGATTCAGATCGGTGCCAAATACAGCTTTTAATAGGTAAACACTACCTTTATCAAACGTTTTTAAGATTTTTATTTAATTATCTAAATTGTATTATGAAAAATTTTATCTTAGGGTTAGCAGTTTTAAGTACAGTCCTAATGAAGGCACAAACCCAGATTATCGCACACAGAGGCTATTTCCAGGCACAGCCGCCAACCACGGAAAATTCTATTCAATCTTTAGAGAATGCCCAGAAATTAAAAATATACGGATCGGAATTTGATGTGAGAATGACCAAAGACGGCATTCTTGTGATCAACCACGACGAACACCATGGAGAAATGGAGATCTCCGAAACATCTTTCAAAGAACTGGAAGCATTGAAACTTTTCAATGGTGAAAAGTTTCCTACACTGAAAGATTATCTGAAACAAGGTAAAAAAGATGGCTCTTTAAAACTGATTGTTGAGATCAAGCCAGCCAAAACTCAGGAATTAGAAAACGAGATCACTCAGAAGACTCTTAAAATGATTAAGGAGATGAAGCTGGAAAGTCAGAGTGAATATATTTCTTTCAGCTTAAACATCTGTAAAGAGATCAAAAAACTCGAACCGAAATTCAAAGTACAGTATCTGAATGGAGAACTGTCTCCAGAGCAGATCAAAAAAGAAGGTCTTGACGGAATAGACTATCATTACAGCGTTTTCCAGAAGAACCCAACATGGATCTCTGAAGCAAAAGCTTTAAGTCTTATCACGAATTCCTGGACGGTCAATGATCCGGCAGTATACGAACAGTTGAAAAATCAGGGAATAGGTTTTGTGACCACCAATATTCCTGATCAGCTCAAAAATAAATAATCGCTTTGATTCTGTAAAGATTTCAAAAGTCTGATATTGAAAATCACAGCCTGTCTCATTTTAGGGACAGGCTTTTTTGTGTTTAATTTTAATTGATTGTATATCAGTGTTTTAATTGTATTTTGTTTTATTTTCTCAGAGCAAGACAATAAAGGTACACCAATGAAAATGTAAAATAGCATTAAACATCATTAATTTTTTAAACAGCTGTTTATCAGGTGTCTATTCAATGTTGTTAAGGATACGTTCATATTTTGTTTAATATTATTTTAATAAATGTTAAAACGATGTTAAAGCCATGCCCGTAATGTCGTTCTAATTTTGCGCAAACAAAAAGGATATGCGTAAAGAGAAACAAAAACTACTGGTTTTGTCGCTGTTAGGATTGGTCAGCGTCAATCTGGCAGCTCAGCAGAAAGTAAAAAAAGATACTGTAAAAGGCATTGATGAGGTAGTGGTAACTGCTTTGGGAATCAAGAGGCATGACAAAGCTTTGGGGTATGTGGCTGAAAAGGTAGGTTCCGCAACATTTGAGGAAACCCAGAACAACAACTGGGCTCAATCGATGGAAGGAAAAGTAGCCGGGCTGAAAGTTCAGACAGCAGGAGCCGGACCACTGGGAACAGCAAGAATTACCCTCAGAGGAGAAAAATCCATTATGATGGATCATAATTACGCTCTAATCGTTGTAGACGGTGTTCCGATGGGAAATTCCACAACGGGTACCGATACACCGGCTTATGGTGCAGGTTCCGGAGGTGATGTTCCTATCGATATGGGAAATGGCCTAAACAGCATTAACCCGGATGATATCGAATCGGTAACCGTTTTGAAAGGAGCTTCTGCGGCAGCTTTATATGGTTCCCGTGCCGCCAACGGAGCTTTGATGATCACTACAAAATCCGGAAAAAGTAAGAACGGAAAGCTGAATGTAATTTTTAATTCCTACTCAAGTTTTGATACGGTATTGAAATGGCCGGACTGGCAGTATGAATACGGTCAGGGAACATTGGCTAAAAATAAAGCCGGTGAATTTTACTATTCTTACGGACTGTCTGCGGATGGGGTGAGTACAGGCGGAACGAGCAGTGCATTCGGGCCTAAATTCGCCGGACAGTATTATTTTCAATATGATCCTACCCAACAGGGACAAAGCTTAGCAAGGCAACTGTGGAGACCTTACGAAGACAATATCAAAGGGTTTTGGAGAACCGGTTCTACCTATTCCAACAGTATTTCTGTGGAAAGTTCCAATGAAAAGACCAGTTTCAGAACGTCTCTTACATACCTTAACAATGAGTGGATGATGCCTAATACAGGTTTTGACAGATTCAATTTTGCCCTGTCTTTCGCGCATCAGCTAACGAAAAAATTAAAAATCTCAACGAAGTTTTCATACAATACAACGACCAGTGACAACCTTCCTGCTACGGGATACAACAACCAGTCGATTTCTTATTTCATGATTTTCCAGAATCCCAATGTAGACCTGGAGTGGTATAAACCCGTCTGGAAATACGGACAGGAGCAGGTAGATCAGATTCACCCGTTCAGTTCGTATATAGACAATCCTTATTTGATCGCGTATGAAATGCTGAATGGGGTTAAGAAAAAGACGATTACAGGAAATATTACAGCGGATTATCAGTTTAACAATAATTTCAGTTTAATGCTGAGGTCCGGTGTTGAAATTTTAAATGAAACAAGAACTACAAGAAGGCCGTGGAGCTCTGCCAATTACTTAAAAGGATATTACAGAGAGCAGTTTATTAAAAATCATGAATACAACAATGACCTTTTATTCTCCTATAAAATAGATCTGAACAAATTCAGCTTTTCTGCCTCTGCCGGAGGAAGTATGCGGTATAATGAGTACGTAATGAACGACTATCAGGCGATCGGATTAAAAACGGCCGGAGAGTACAGCCTTACCAACGCGCTTTCCATTCCTGTGAAATATCCGGTTCCCCGTGATAAGCAGGTTGAAAGTGTTTACGGGTTATTTACAGCAGGCTATGACAATAAGGTTTTTGTAGACATAACAGGAAGAAATGACTGGAGTTCCACCCTTCCGAAAGCGAACCGTTCTTTCTTTTATCCGTCGGTAAGTACAAGTTTTATTCTGTCTGATATTTTTAATCTGAAAAGCGATCAGCTGAATTTCTGGAAACTGAGAGGTTCGTGGGCAAAAGTAGGTATAGACAGTGATCCTTATCTGCTGGACAACTATTATACGGCAAGCAATATTACCGGAAGTGTAATATCACCAACTACTTTTAACAATCCTACTCTTAAACCTGAAAAAAATACAAACATCGAAGCCGGTATGGATTTCAGTCTTTTCAAAAGTAGGTTAAACTTTAATTTCACCGCTTATCAGAACGTCAGCGAAAATCAGATCATTCCCGTATCGTTGCCTTTTGAGAGTGGATTCTCTAAAAGAGTGATCAATGCCGGAAAAATCCGGAACAGAGGTCTTGAACTTTCAGTAGATGCTTATCCTGTAAAATCTAAAAATTTCTCATGGAAGATCGGAGGAAACTGGTCTACCAACGAAAACCGGGTCATGAGCGTGCCTGATGGATTTGACGGAATAGTTTCCAATGTAGGAGGAGTTGTTTTCTATAAAATGGAAGTCGGAGGTTCCCTTGGAGATATGTACGGATACAAACTGCTGCGTTCGCCGGATGGAAAGGTTGTTTACAGAGACGGATTAACGGAAATTCCTGCAGGAATAGAGAAAGTAGGAAATGCATTCCCGAAATGGAGAGCAGGTCTTCAGAATGATTTTAAAATTAAAAATTTCACCATCAGTTTTTCATTTGATGGGCAGTACGGCGGTATTGCTTATTCTCAGTCGCACCACAAAATGTCTGAGCAGGGAAAACTTAAATCTACGCTTCCGGGAAGAGATAATCCGGGTGGGATGATCATCGGAGACGGTGTTGTTCAGAATCCTGACGGAAGCTACAGTACAAATACAAAAGCGGTGACCGTTTCATCCTATTACGCAGATTATTACCGAAGAGCCAACGTGGAAACCAACAGCTTCAGCACCGATTTTATTAAACTCAGAGATGCCAGGATATCCTATTCCTTTTCAAAAGAAACGATACAATCTCTGGGACTTGAAGATCTGACGCTGGCTGTTTTCGGGAAGAATCTGTGGATGTGGACCAAGTTCCCCATGTTCGATCCTGAAGTGGCCACTTTAGATAATGCCACGATTACTCCCGGTGTTGAAATGGGGCAGCTTCCTACTGCAAGAACAGTTGGTTTTCAGTTAAATCTTAAATTCTAAATCTTAAAAAAATGAAAAAAATAATCATACATCTGGCACTGGCTGTTTCTGTTTTCGTACTTCATTCATGCGACAGAACTTTTGAAGAAATCAATACCGATACCAGCAGAATCAAAGATCCGTCCGTAGGAAGTCTTCTGGCTCCTATCCAGTACGAAATGGGAAGTTACGGCTACAACAGGGCAGATGATTTTACGTTTGATATTATGCAGAATGCCCTTGATTTTCCTAATGAAGGCAATACATTCAGCAGATATTATTTTAATGAGAAAAGTGGAGCCGGATATTGGGATAATTCCTACAGATGGCTGAAGCAGGTCAATGAACTCAAAAAATACGCGGCTAAAGAAGAAAACAACAATTATCTCGCCGTATCAATGGTTCTGAACGCATGGATCACAGCCAATCTTACGGATGCTTTCGGAGATATTCCGTTTTCTGAAGCCGGAAGAGGTGAAGAAGGAATTTTAAAACCTAAGTATGATCAACAGAAAGACATCTACGTACAGCTTTTAAATGATCTGAAAACAGCCAATTCTCTATTTGATGCTACAAAAGCACTTTCAGAAACAGATTTGTTTTACAATGCCAATACCAACAGTCAAACCGGAATCTTAGGTTGGAAAAAGTTCTGTAATTCACTTTCATTAAGACTTCTGACAAGAATTCTAAGCAGAAACGGAGAAGTGAATGTGTATGAAAGAATCCAGGAAATTGTCAATAATCCAACACAATATCCAGTTTTTCAAAATAACAATGACAGTGCTGTTCTTTCTCTTTCGGGGATATCACCTTACCTGCCACCAATCGCCCGTCCGCAGGATTTTACAACCTCCAGAGCAGCAGGTGAATTTTTCGTAGAAGCATTGAAAAACAACAATGACCCAAGGTTGAGCATGTTCTTTACCAAAGCAAAAAATACCGCAGGTGTTGATATAGGATATAAAGGAGCTCCTTCCGGATATGCGTTAGGAACCGTATTCGATTATCAGCCTTCCAACCTGAACCAGAATCTGGCAAAAGCACCGTTAAAGGTCCTGATAATGACCTATTCTGAAGTACAGTTTATTATGGCAGAGCTTGTTAATAGAGGAATTATCGCCGGAAGTCAACAGACTTTTTATGAAACCGGAGTTAAATCCATCATAGAACAGTGGGGCGCTGTCGTTCCGGCCAATTATTTCAATAATGCTCAGCTGGCCTATGACGGTTCATTGCAGAAGATCATGCTGCAGAAATATATTTCCCTGTTTTTTGTAGACCATCAACAGTGGTATGAATTCCGACGGACTAAACTTCCTGTACTTCCTAATAACGGAGGACTTCAAAACGGCGGGATAATGCCGGTAAGATTTATGTATCCAACCACGACAAAGGTCATGAATGCTGAAAATTACAATGCGGCCGTACAGGTGATGGGCGGAGACCATATCAATGTCAAGATGTGGTGGAATAAGTAAATAAGATTTAATAAAGAATAAAGAATAAAGAATAAAGAATAAAGAATAAAGAATAAAGAATAAAGAATAAAGAATAAAGAATAAAGAATAAAG
>NZ_JAOAMU010000001.1:942391-964947 GCF_025154075.1 Chryseobacterium herbae | reverse complement strand
AATAAAGAATAAAGAATAAAGAATAAAGAATAAAGAATAAAGAATAAAGAATAAAGAATAAAGAATAAAGAATAAAGATATGAGTATCAGTATAAAATTTTTAATGCCGTGTATGCTGGTTTCAGCGATGGCATTCTCTCAGGATTCTGTATCAGGATATGTATTTGAAGACCTTAGCAGAAATCAGAAGAAAGAAAACCGTGAAAAAGGAATCGAAGGAGTAGCCGTTTCAAACGGAGTGCAGGTGGTTCTTACCGATAAAAACGGAAGATACAGCCTGCCGGTTCAGGAAGATCAGACCATTTTTGTCATTAAACCTTCGGGATATCAGACTGCTTTAAACGGTAATAATCTGCCACAATTCTATCATCATCATAAACCAAAAGGCTCACCGGTAGATTTTAAATACAAAGGAACAGCGCCAACCGGGGAACTTCCCAAAGAGCTGAATTTCCCCCTTTACAAAAAAGAAGAAAACAAAAATTTTGACATTCTTGTTTTCGGAGATCCTCAGCCGTATACAGAAAAAGAGCTTGACTATTTCAAAAGAGGAATCGTTAATGAGGTAAAGGATACCAAGAAAAATGCTGTATTGGGCATCAGTCTGGGAGATTTGGTGGGCGATAATCTGAGCCTTCAGAAACCTTATGCAGATGTCATGAAAGAGATCGGATTGCCATGGTATAATGTGATGGGAAATCATGACATGAACTATGATGCGAAGGAAGACCGCTTTTCAGATGAAACCTTTGAGTCCAATTTCGGTCCTGCCAATTATTCTTTCAATTATGGGAATGTACATTTCATTATTCTGGATGATATTCTGTATCCGGATCCGAGAGACGGTAAAGGCTATTGGGGCGGATTCCGTGAAGATCAGCTGAAATTTATTGAGAATGATTTAAAGCTGGTTGATAAAAACAAGCTGATTGTTGTTTCTTTCCATATTCCTTTAGAGCATAAAAACGAAGATAATTTCAGAAATGCAGATCGTCAAAAATTATTTGATTTCCTGACTCCTTTCCAGAATGCGCTAATTTTATCGGCACACACCCATATTCAACAACAGATTTTTTATGGAAAACAAGCAGGTTGGACTGGTTTAAAAGACCTTCACGAATACAATGTAGGAACAACTTGCGGCGATTGGTGGTCAGGAACATCTGATGAAATAGGATTGCCGACTTCCACCATGAGAGACGGAACTGCAAAGGGGTATTCATTCATAAGCTTTACTGATAACCAGTATAAAGTTAAATACAAAACAGCGGGAAAACCGGATGACTATCAGATCAAATTGTATGTTCCGAAAGCAATTCCTTATCCTTCAAAAACCTCTGCGAAAATTCTGGCCAACTTCTTTATGGGAAGTAAAAAAGACAAAGTGCAGTACAGAATAGACAACGGAAACTGGGAAGAAATGGACTACGATGAAGCAGTAGATCCGAACTTTGCTCTTTCTGTATTTAAATGGGACTCTACACAGAATCTTTACCCAGGCAGAAGACCATCCAACCCTGAAATGTCAAAACATATCTGGACTGCTGGGTTTCCTAAAAAACTGGCTTTAGGAAAACATAAACTTGAAGTGAAAGCTTCGGATATGTATGGAAACCAGTTTACGGCTTCAGAAGAATTCGAGGTACAAAACCCGGTTCTTATTCCATAGTTTTTCATTTTCTACTATACTTTCAATTGAAACCGGTTTTGTAATAAGCCGGTTTTTTTTTGTTTCCCGCTGATTGCACGGAATACGCAGATTTCTGTTTTTTTCACCACAGATGGCATAGATTTTCACAGATGTTTATGCATATTATCTAGTATAAAAATCTTTGATTTTTTAAGATCTTATGTGGACTTTTTATACGCAAAGCATTTAAACTCCAAATAACTTAAGTGTCAAAAGTTTTTGTGATTGATTTTTTAACCACAGATTGCACGAATTTTCACAGATGTTTATGCATTTTGTTGGACATCACAAAGACGCAAGTTCTTTTCTAATTCGAATGCTTTAAGGCGCAAGGATTTTATCTGCGATAAAATTGAATATCGCTGTCATTGCGAGGAGCATAGCGACGAAGCAATCTCATCATCACCCTTGCTGAAAATCTTGATTTTCTTGCGCCTTAAAAAAGCGTTTAAATAAAGCCTTGCGCCTTTGCGTTTATCCAATTTTATTTCAATAGATGTTTATAGATATTATTTAGGATAAAAAATCGCTTATTTTTTAAAGAACCTCTATGAACTTCTTTACGCAAAGCCTTTAAACTTCAAATAACTTAAATGTAAAAAAAGCTTTTGTGACTTTTGTGGTACAAAAACTTTAGAATTTGATAACTCTATTAAAATTGTATTAAATGTCTATTCTCCCTGCCCAGTCAAAATGTTCTTTCGTAAATTTGCCCTACGAAACAATAGTATTATGAACATAAACGGAAAAAATGCCATCGTAACGGGTGGTGGAAGAGGGCTTGGAAAAGCGGTTGCATTAGCTTTGGCCAATGAAGGAGTACATGTAGCCGTTACCGGTAGAAACGATGAAAACCTTAAAAATACCGTTGAAGAGATCAAAGCGCTTGGGGTAAACTCCGCGTATGCTGTTTTCAGTATGGATAACGAATCCGAAGTGAAAGCAGGGATTGAGTCTCTTGCACAGCAATTGGGAAGTGTTGATATTCTAATCAATAATGCAGGGATCGGAGATTTTGGAAGCATTGAAGACATGTCTTCCGAAACCTGGGAGCAGGTGATTAAGACCAATTTATTTGGAGTATATTATGCTTCTAAAGCAGTTCATCCTTTTATGAAAGCGAATGGGGAGGGAGATATTGTGAATGTAGCTTCTACGGCAGGACTTAAAGGCGGCCCGAATATGTCAGCTTACGCGGCATCAAAAGCAGCGGTAGTTTCTTTATCCCAGTCGATGATGGCGGAATGGAGAAAACAGAATATCCGTGTGATTACCTTGACGCCAAGTACCATCGCTTCCGATATGAGTATCCAGGGAGGACTTACAGACGGAAACCCTGATAAAGTGCTTCAGCCGGAAGATTTTGCAGAATGGGTAAGAGATATTTTAAAGATGAACAGAAGAGCATTGATTGCTAACGCTTCTATTTTCTCTACCAATCCTTAAGAGGGTTGATGTTATTTTGCTTAATTGTTGCGGGGTACCGGTTACGGGATACCCATTGCATGACTTAATAAAATATTTGAAAAGGTGGGCTTTAGCCTGCCTTTTTGCGTAAAACCATACAAATGATAAAGCTTAATATCCATTGATGATGAACTAAATAATCGTTAAGATGTCAGAAATATTCAATAGAAGCGGGCTTTAGCCCGCTTTTTCAATTTACGCAAACCTGTCCGGCTTTAGCCAAAACATAAAAAAACTCTACTCAACCATTGTGACCTTAAAAAAATGACGAGATTTAGCCCTTACGGTTAAAACAAAAATTATTATTTTCAAAATATGCACTACTTAAAGCACTTCAATTTTTTTAACCGTAATAACATTCTTATTTTTGCACTAAATTACTTACGCACATGCAAAATTATTTAGAATTCAATTTCAAGGTTTCTCCATTACAGCCATGGAATGACATATTAATGGCAGAGCTTATCGAAATAGGTTTTGACAGTTTTACAGAAGAAATCGACGGAATTTTAGGATATATTCAGAAAGAACTGTTTAAAGAAGAAGAACTTAAAGCGCTTCCTCTTTTTGAAAACGAAAATGTAGAGATCACTTATACGTTCGAAGAAATGCCGAATATCAACTGGAATGAAGAATGGGAAAAAAACTTTTCACCGATTAATATTGATGATAAAGTACTGATCAGAGCAGAATTCCATGAATCGGTACCGGGAATGCACGAAATCATTATTCAGCCTAAAATGTCTTTCGGAACAGGGCATCATCCTACCACGCACCTGATGATCCAGCAGATGATGGATATTGATTTCAATGGTAAAAAAGTACTTGATATGGGATGTGGGACTTCCGTATTGGCCATTTATGCAAAACAGCGGGGTGCCGGAGATGTAAAAGCGATTGATATCGATGAGTGGTCTGTGGAAAATTCAAAAGAAAATGCCGCAAGAAACGGTGTTGAACTGGATATTGAACTGGGAACTGCCGAAAACTTAGGAAAAGAGAATTTAGATATCATTCTGGCCAATATCAACAGAAATATCCTGATCTCCGATATTCCTACCTACGTATCAGTGATGAATGAAGGTGGTAAGTTACTGCTTTCCGGACTTTGTTTCTTTGATGTGGATGATATCCTGGAAGTTTGTACAGAAAGCGGACTAGAGCTTAAGAAAAAGCTTCAGCGTGAAGAATGGGTAAGCTTATTGCTGGAGAAATAATTAAAACAAAATGCAAATATGAAATATGTATTGACGGTTGTATGCCTGTTGTTCCTGCAGCTTTTTTCAGCACAGGAAGAAAACATGACGTATGCGGACGGAGTTTTTGGTTTTGAGGAAAATAAAGCCCAGAAAGTTTTTACGGACTGGACAAGAGTCAGAAAAGAAGCGGATGTAAAATCGCAGGTTACTGATTCATTGCAGACCAATCAGCAGGTGATAATCCTTAAAAAAGAAGAAGCTATTCTGAGACTGGGCGAAAGAGGAGCCAATTGGTACAAGGTTTCCTACCAGAAAGGAGACATTGTTTCCGAAGGGTATATCTGGGGCGGAAATCTATGTGTAGGTTTCCGTAACAAAAATGGCTACGACTTTCTTTTTGGACTCTCCAAAACGGTAGACCGCAAGAGTAAAGAATATAATGGAACTGAAAAGCAAAATATCGCCGGGATCAAAGTGATGGAAGGAAATACCCTGATCGATGAGGTATATTTTGATACAGGAAGAGGAGAGGAGTTGAGTTATGGAACATTTACCATTGAAAGCGGCCATAAACTTCAGAATGTGGAATTAACCCTTAAAGCAATGGTTTCCGGTGAAGCATGCGGAATTGCAAGCTATAGTCAATACGTATTTTTCAGAGATAAAAAATTAGTAGCTCTGCCTCAGTTGACGAATGTAGGAGATGCCGATGTTTATTATCATACGGAAGAATTTGTATTTCCTAATGACAAAGGAGGAATCTCTAATGCCTTTATCTTTAAAATGGAGGAAATGGAAAAAGACGATAAAGACAGGGAAAAGAAAAAACATTCTTCCAAAACCTATCTTTGGAACGGAAGTTCTTACCAACTGAAATAAGCTTTTGAATTAAAATAAATTGAACCGCTGTATGCATTACAGTGGTTTTTTTTATGTCACCAAAAATAATATGACAGGGTTGTTTAGGATAATTTTCATTGGAATAATAGAAGTGGATAGTAGGGTAACAGTCAATGTAGGATGATTTTTATAAACAAAAAGCAATGAAATTAATCAACTGTTATTTTTTATATATTTAATGGGACTGAATGTTTAACCTTTAATTTTAAAATTATGAAAAATATTATACTCATATTAATTTTATTTTTCTCCCTTTTCTGTTCTGCTCAAAAGCAAAGATTTGAAAGTTGGAAAAATATGGCGGACAATGATATTTCACTTCAGCCGGAATATGGTGCCGTGAAAAAATCTGAAGAACAGATAAAGGCTGATAATGAGTTTAAGAATGAAGTTTTGAAAAAATTTAATAGCCCGGAAGAAGCAAGTAAAAAAATGGTTGAGACAGGATTCGGTTACATTTATGAAAAAGGAGATTTTATGACGGCGATGAAAAGATTTAATCAGGCGTTTCTGTTCAACAAAAATAACGCAGACATTTATTATGGTTATGGCACGATCTATTTCAATTTGGGTGCATATGAAGAAGCGAGAGAACAGTTTAACAAAGGATTAAAAATTAATCCGGATCATTCAGAAATGTTAACTGATTATGGAACGACATATCTGGGTGATTTTTATGAAAGTGCAGATAAAACTAATGCTTCAGAGAATGAAAAACTATGGACGGCAGCTGAAAATTATTTTAATCGTTCTTTAAAAATTAATAATAAAAATTCTAATACGATATATAAGCTTTCCATAGTAAGCATGTATCTGAAAAAGTGTGAACAAGCTCAAAAATATTTTAAAATGGCTCAAGAGATGGGAAATCCAAACATCACTGAACGTTTTGAGAATGAATTAAAAAAAACCTGTGAAACAAAAAAGTAAGTAACTGATCAGAGTCGGAGCTTATTAACGTTCAATACGCGATTAAAAATAGTTTCGGGAAGTGTGTGTATCCAGTTCTCATTAAAAGAACTTTTGGAGCATTTATAGAAAAGATGAATGCAATTTTACTGTTGATGGAGAAGAGATAGAGAAGCACAAGATATATTTTATCTCGAATTATCGCTTTTAAGGGGTAAAAAGGGCTTGAATAGCCCGAGGTGAGTAATCCCTTAGGATTGTATCAGTTTTACGTTAAATGAGCATGATAAAAGGGTGTGTGAGGAGCTGGATTTTTTTGAAACAAATTGGGCTTGTTGTAAAATGATTGGAAATAGGTCTACTGATGACTTCTCAATTATTTTTGTTTGTCACGTTTGTACATGCCGTAAATAATAACTCCAAATATCATGTAAAGAAAGTCCGTAGGCTAAAGGAATACACATGATCATCCATATCGTTCCTTCCATGGCATGTTTTCCAAGAGGATTACCTTTGCGATGCTCTCCTTTAATTCCTGTTAGTTTTCCTATGAGTGTTGAAAGCGGAAAAATGAAGACTCCTCCTACTATTAAAACCAACATGGTTTTTTGGGGAGTATAAAAATGTACAGCCAGGCTTGAAAGCAGCCAGATCACTCCAGAAACAAAAACACCAATTGATCCATAGCCGTAGCTATCTTTCATATCTTGCTGGGCTTTCTTTAGATCCATATTTAAATTTTGACATCAATATGCTAAAGTATTGCTTCCCGTACAAACTATTTTTCCGGGAGTCTATCAATTGCTTGTTTTTACGTACGTGAACTGATATGAAATAAGAAAACCTTTATTGAGATAGTATAAAATAAAAAAGCCTCACAATAAAAATTGTAAGGCTTCAGTGAGCGCGTCAGGATTCGAACCTGAGACCGTCTGCTTAGAAGGCAGATGCTCTATCCAGCTGAGCTACGCACCCATTAAATAATTTTGAGAAAATTACTAAAACTGTCGGGGCGGCAGGATTCGAACCTGCGACCTCCTGGTCCCAAACCAGGCGCGATGACCGGACTACGCTACGCCCCGATTATTAGGTCATCTTAACGAATTTTACTTCGTTTTTGCGAGTGCAAAGATAGAAAATTATTTTGAATAAAAAAGACAATCTAGAAAAAATATTTAATAATAATTTGTGAAATTAATGTCATTACGGATTAAAAAAGAGACTGCTCCTTTACATGAAGAAATATTGTAGGTTAAATATCAATGTTTTATGCGCAGATTTTTCCTACGTTTAAATTCTTTCGGAGGATTAAAAAAAATAAAAATAAAAATAAAAAAAACCTCCGGAATTTCTCCGAAGGTTTATTATTGCTGCAAAAACTGCAGTGTAAGATTTAATTTATTTCTTTATAAATTTTACACTTTCTGTTTTCTTGTCATTTTTGAAAGTAATGAAATACGTTCCTTTTGCCAATTCTGCAACACGGATTTTCTGATCTTCAAGAGCTCCGGATTTTACGATTTGACCCACTGCATTGTAAATTTCATATTTAGTATTCTTAGCTACGTTGGTAACGTTTAGAACATCACTCACTGGGTTTGGATAAACACCTGCTGTGTTTTTGTCTTTTGTCACTTCGCTAGTTGCTAATGCGCCTACCACTTTGAATTTTCTTTCCTGTGTAGTCGTGAAGTCATTACCAGCAATTACAGGTGCTCCTGCTGAATTTAGAATTCTGTAAGAACCTCCATCTACATAAATACCATCACCATAACTGTCGTTGATTGTGAATGTATAGCAGTCGTTTAGAGGCAATACCCAGTTTTGAGTAATTAGGGCTGGAAGAGGGTCTGTGTCAGGGTCTGCAACGTCAGGATAAGGACCTCCGCTGTAAAGGGTAGTACCTGAACTGTTTTTTAAGTTCCATGTAGTTTCAGATCCATAGTAGTCAAGCTGTAATTCGAATGTAAAGTTTGTACTTGATACCGGTACTAGGTTTCCAAGGACTACAGATGAAGCATTATTGCTAGCTCTCTGGTCTGCAGTTGCGTTAACAGATGTGATCTGTGCTGAAATATTACCAGTAGGTACACCGGTAGGAATGCTAACAATAGCATATTTATCCTGTGCTAAATTTCCAGTCCAGTTGATGGTCTGAACTGCTCCGCCGTTTACAGAATAAGTAATAACCGCTGAAGTAAGTGCGCTTGTTCCTCTGTTGTAAAGGGAGAACTGTGCAGTAACAGGGGTTGGAGAATCAGCACATGCTGTTTGGTCGCAGCTTCTTTCACCTTTTAATTCTGCATCATTAGCAAACAAAGGAATAGCAAGGTCTGCTGTTGATGTTTTCAATTCCATTCTTCTTGGTGAATTGTTCATTACAGCAACGATTCTGTCTTTTTGGTTGATGGTGAAAATATTCATACAGGTATCATTGGTATAATCCATGTAGTTTTCGAACATTTCATCAGCAGTACCGCAGTTGTTTGGTTTTGGATGTGTAGGACATGATCCGTTGGATGTTCTGTGTATCGGAGTGTCTGCAACGTAGTCGTTACCACAGTTTGAATCTCCCCAGATATGTCTTAGTCCTAAGAAATGTCCTACTTCGTGAGTCATTGTTCTCCCGCGATCATATGGAGCTGCTAATAAAAATGTTCCATCATTATAAGCGCTGCTTCCGAAAGTAGCATAATTAGCTACTACACCGTCGGTGTTTGCATAACCTCCATTTGTATTCAATCCTGGTAAAGTAGAATTAGAAGGGAATTGTGCGTAACCAAGCAAGTCACCATCGGAGAACTTCACACTCCACATGTTCATATATTTTGTAGGATCCCAGATAGTAGTCGGCTTTACATAGGCATCAATAGCAGAAGTTGCCCAAGAATCCTGACAAAGTTTTACACGGTCTATACCATTGGTAGGATTTCCTTTGGGATCTACTTTTGCCAAAGCAAATTGTATCATGGTGTCTGCTCCCACAGGACTTGTATTAGCTCCTGGAGTTCCCGCCAGTTTTCTATAGTCATTGTTCATCACAGTAATTTGTGACTGAACCTGTGAATCAGTGATGTTAGGTGCTGTACCCAAAGCCTCTCCATTGTGAATAACGTGAACTACTACAGGGATTGTAATAACTCCTCCGTTTTGAGATTTGTTAGCCTGTGCATTTGCGATCAATGGGCCAATCCAGTCTTCAAACTGCTGCTCAGTCATTCTTTTTGGATTTTTTTGCTGTAGCATAGCTTCATATTCCGTAGAAGCACATCTCACAAATCCATTTGTTTTTCTAAGCTCTTCAAGGGTGTAGGTTCTTCCGAAAACGATCTTATCTGTAGGATTGTTTTTTTGTCCGAAAGCCAAACAAAAGAGTGTTAAAAAAAGTAAAAACGGTAATTTAAAAGTAGTTTTACCTTTCATGTGTATATATTTTAATTAATTTTACAAATATATTTATTTTTACTAATTATTTAGGCTAAAGTTAAAAAACAATGAAAATTAATTATAAGCTATTGATTGTGATAATTCCTCTTATTTTGTCAAATACAAACTGTACTTCTCAACAAAAAGGAAGTTCAGGTACGGTTATGTCAAATAGTGGACAAAAAAAATCTAAGGTGGAAAAGATAGAAGTTACGGAACAGACAAGGGGCACAAACAGGATAATTACATTTACCCCAGACTCTAAAACTACGTCTGTAAATGGGAACGTTTCCGTTGATGTTTTGTCAGCTGCAGCGTGGGAAAATATCGTAAAACAGGCCGAAGTGATTGATCTGGATAAAATAGCTTCATTAAAGTCTCCATCAGAAGGAAGATTTGGAGACAGAGCTTTTGCTTCCAGCATTTTGATTACTGTTGATGGTAAAACATACGAATCATCAACCTTTGATTCCGGAGTACCTCCGAAAGAGCTGGAACCTCTTTATAGAGAGCTTTTCAAAGGAATAAAAGGCAAACAGAAACCTTCCGGGAAAGAGATACGCTGATTAAGGTTTCGCTCTCCGATTGCTTTAAACCCGAGAGCGATTTGATGTATTTTAACCCCCTTTCTTTCTCACAAACAAATAAAAACTCACTCCAGCAAAGATAAATACCGCAGCTATATTACAGTAATCCAGCCGTTCAAAAGAAATGTTTTCGAGCATTAAATTTCTTAAAAATTTGTAACCTCCGGTGTATACTATAAAATCAGAAAACTTCTTCTCATTGGTAAGACCTGAAAAAACGAGCATGAACATGCTGAAACCTATCGGGTAGATGAAGTTTTTAAAGGTCAAACTTAAAGCAAGCTGTATCATGGTAATCGCTGAAAGGGTGATTGCAAACTTTAGAAAAGTATAGAAGATGACCTCTCTGAAATCATAATTCTGAAATCCCAGCTCCGGAAAAGTAATACTGAAGAAATAACCACTCAGAAGAAAAACAAGATAGGTTAAAATCATCGAAAACCAAACTGTTATCAACATAAACAATACTTTTGAAATAAATATTTTTGATTTTGAAACAGGTATGGTAAAAAGAATTTTATAATTGTTGTTTTTGTACTCTACATCACAGCAGGCATGGACAAATAGAGAAACCAGTATGGGATAAAGCATATAAAGAAACATTGACACCGTCTTTCCCAATACGATTTTCCAGGGATTTAAAGTTCCATCCTCAGGAGCGCCCTCGGTAAGGAGCCCATACAGGTAATAAAGATCAAAAGCGAAAATAATAAAGGCAGGAAGCAAAAGTATGCCGAATATTTCCTTGTTTTTCGAAAGTTTATATTGTTCAGAAGAAAAAGCTCTGTAGAAAGTATTAGTCATGGTTTTTAGAAATTAAGTTAATAAAGATCTGTTCAAGATTCGTGCTCTGAGATTCTATGTCATAGATCTCAATTCCGTTGTCAATCACTGTTTTTAAGAGTAAATTAAACTTTTGGTCATCATTGGCTCTCACAGAAATCTTATTAGGACTGGGTTGCGAAACAGAAAAAGATTCCTGTAGAACAAATGTTGCTTTTTCGGTATTATTCACTTTCAGGATGATATCCTTTTCAACCTGGCTCAGGAGTTCATTCTTCGTTCCCTGGAAAACCATTTTGCCCCCTTCAATGATTCCGATATGCGTAGCCGTTTTCTCCAGCTCGCTCAGAATATGGCTTGACAGAAAAATAGTTTTACCCTGTTCATTCAGATGTTGAAAAAGCTTTCTCATTTCAAAAATTCCCTGAGGATCCAGACCGTTCAGAGGTTCATCCAGAATTAATAGTTGAGGATCGTGAAATATCGCCATCGCTATTCCCAGTCGCTGCTTCATTCCCATTGAGAGTGCGCTGGCTTTCTTTTTCTTTTCGTTGTGCAGATCTACCAGCTCCAGCACTTCATCAATCCTTTTACTGCCTTTGTCATAGATAATATCCAGGTATTTTAAATTTTCATGAACCGTCAGTTTCGTGTAAAAACAAGGCGATTCTATAAGGTTTCCCGTGGAAGCGAGAATTTCTGTGCGGTTTTGCTTTAAACTTTTACTTTGGATGAATATTTTATCCTCCGTCTCCTCCAGAAGTCCCAGAAGAAGCTTTATCGTTGTCGATTTTCCGGCTCCGTTTCTTCCCAGGTAGCCATAGATACTTCCTTCCGGAACATTCAGGCTGATATTATTTAAAATGGCTTTAGAGCCTATCGTGTAACTCAGGTCTTTAGTGGTGATACTTTCCATTATTTCGTGATTGGTGTTAAAACAGTATTGGTGTCTATATAGAAAATTCCGTCAAAAGAGCGGCTCCAGTTCCTTTTCATATCTATTCTTTGGTTGATCGTTGATACAAATTCCTTCTTAAGGAATGAGCTTTCCGGGATATTTCTTAGATTAAGAAAGAAATAGGGCGTTTTTGTTTTATGAAATATATTTTCAATGGCAAACTTTCCGGGTCTGTCAGAGATACTGCCTGTTTCGTTTCGCTGGGCATATGATGAAAAATCAATGATATAGGAGCTTTTTCCGTATTTATTCCGAATATAAGAACCTAACGGAAGATATTCTTTACTGTATCCTTCTGCAAAAGAGTGAATATTTGCGCACCATACGATGACCTTTTTATCTTTGTAAACAGAATCAATCTGATGGATTAGATTTCGGGCCATCAGGGAATCTCTGAACTGCATGCTCGGCATAGATCCGGGTTTGTATTTCCAGTTTTTGGTTATATTGTTCTTAATATCATTGAAATACCGTGCATACATCATGTTTTCCGGTGTTTTATCCAGTTTCAGAACGGCCTGTTCAAGTTTGGTGAGCTCCTGGAGGAATTCATTCTTTTGATTTCCTTTTAAAACCTTGTTAACGTATTTTTTGTAAATAAAATGAGGAAGCTCATCAATACGTTTGTTGAAAATAGGGAAGGTTTTAATATTGATATTATTGCGGCTTAAGAAATCTTTCAGCAGCTTTCCACGTTTGAATGCCAAAGTACCTCCCGAAAACTGAATGTCAAAACCTCCAACTTCAATAGGGGTAGCAGATGTTTTGGTCTTTTGATAATACCGGATCAGGGGCTGGGCTTCTTTGGCATTCCACCAGAATTCGAAAAGGCCGAGACCCCCGATGGAATCTGCAGAAGTCTTAAGCTTGTGGTCCTTCATTTCTTCATTCATGATCCAGGTGTCATATTGTCCCGCTTCGTACAGGACTACATTGTAGTTCATATTTTCATGAAGGTACTTGATCAGCCTGCTTTTGGCTTCGGAAGTAGATCCGTCCATATGGGTATTTTCTCCCAGTATTAAAACCTTATTGTCCTTCAGGATGGAGTCAAATATTTTCAGATCACTGTTGTCACTGGATTCCATAGAAATGCTTTTCACAGGATGTTTGTACCGCTGTATTTCAGCCAGTTGCTCTTTCGTATCCTTCTCAGGAATTTCCTGATATACTATTTTGTTCAGGACAAAAATGGAAATCACGGAAATGATAAAACTGTAAAGTATTTTTTTCATTCATTAAAATATACAGGTTAATAAATTTTCTTTGGTTTTCTATGATTGGTGTGGTTTTATTAAAGAATGTTACTCCAGTGTGTGAATTATTTAGATGTCGGACGAATATAATACCAAAATATAAAATCATGACGAATTGTCATTTGCTCTTTTTTAATAAAGAAAAAAGCCTGATCTTTTAATGAAAAAGAAAATAGGTTAATAGGAAAGTGGAGAAGTGGTGAATTGAAAATATCAAAAAAACTCACAATAAAAATTGTGAGTTTTGTATGAGTAGCGTAGGGAGGCTGTTGAATACTTGTATAGCTAATTTGAAGTGCTTATGCTGTTTAATTAGTTGATTTCTGAAAAATAAAATTTCGAAATATTCTCTGTGATAGTATAAGTTTCAATCCCCGTAAGATTAGTAAACAGAATAATAGATAAATTATCATTAGGATAAATAGTAACAGAGGCACGCCCACCTCCAAAAGCAGAAGCCGCAAAATGTGTTTTTCTATTCATGATTGGCCAGCCTAATGCGTATGAATTTAAAACTCCTCCAAAGCTATCATATGTGCCGTTATTTAATTTTACAGGTTCCCACATTTTTATGATATTGTCTCTGTTTTTTAAAAATTTACCATTTTGTAATGCCATTGTCCATTGAACCATATCATCAGCATTTGTAAACACGCCTGCATCAGTTCTGAAACTTGTTGGAAAATCTTCGTATAATTCAGTTAATCTATTCGTTTTTATTTGCTCTCCAGTTGTTTTGTCCAAAGTATAAAAACTATATGTTGGCGCTTTATGTCCAATAACATCATATGAATTTGCGTATTTTGTATGCTGCATTTTAGCAACATTTAATTGGTGTAATTGAACAGTTTTTTCGAATGGAACGTTTTCAATTTTTTCAATAACTTTTTGTAACAGAAGATAATTTGTTGCATTATAGTTGAATTTTTCTCCAGATTTAAATTGTAAAGGTAAAGTTTGAACTTTGACCCAAGCCGAATCCTGTCCTTTATCACTAATTAAGCCATCCCCAATTGAGTTTTCAATGTCAGGCAGACCGGAAGTATGACTTAATAATTGTTTTATTGTTATATACCCCCAATCTTTAGGTACAGATGTCAGATAAGTAGAAATCGGTTTTTCAAGTTGCAACTTATTCTGTTCTACAAGTTGCATGATTGTAACAGAAGTAAATATTTTAGCAATAGAATTGATGGAGAATTTCGTATTATTGGTTACAGGAACAGCGAATTCAACATTTGCTATACCAAGGGATTCTGAAAATAATACTTTGTTTTTTTTTATTACAGCAACTTGTAATCCCGGAATTCCTTGCTCCTTCATTTCTTTTTTAAGATATTCTATAATTTCTTTTTTATGGTTTTGGGCAGAAATTAAATCATTCTGAATGAGTAATATACATATGACAAATAATATTTTTCTCATAGAAAATATTTTTTTGAAAGTTACATATAATTTACTTATTAAGGGTGTGAATTTCTTCGTTGCGCGGGTTAATGCTGTTACTGATTTGTTTTACATTTTCATCGGAAACAAAACTAATGGTATTAAATGTTAGAAAAATACATTAAATCCAAAAAAAATCAAAATCCGAACATTTGAAAAGCTATGTTAAAGATTCTGAATAAAGTATATAGAGTAGATGTAAACAAAAAGGATCGTACAAATTGATAGAGCGCGAAAGAATATGAACCTTGACGATCCTGATCAGAATTTGGTATATTCTCCCTATGTAGATTTTATTGGGAGACCATTGTAAAATAAAAAAACTCACAATTTTTATTGTGAGTTTTGTGATCATGGAAGGATCAGTATCGAACACTTTTATGGCTGACTTGATGCCGTTAGCTTACTTAATTGTGTGATTTATTTTTTATATTTATTTAATTTTAATTCAATTTCCCAAATCAAAGCTTGATATAGTGTGAAAAGCATCTATTTCTTTATTTTTTTCTCCTTGAAAAGTATCATAATTAACGACTAATAATTTCCCTTTATAGATAATTGTTTCACAGGGATTATCTAGTTTTCCATCAGAACCGTCTGCATTGTCATTTCCCCAAATCAGCGAAATTGTATTGGTATCTAAGTTGAGTTGATGTACGCTGTTATTCTCATAATTGGCAATGAAAATCGAATTTCTTTTTTCGTCATAAAAAAATCCATCGCAGCATTTTAACTCATCTGAATCGAAAACTATTGTATTCGATTTTACTTTTCCGTTTTTGTCAAATTCTAGTTTATTAATAACGCCATCTCCAAAATTTCCGGCGTACAAATTTCCTTTTTTATCAAAAGCAATCCCGTCAATTCCTATAGTGTTTTTCTTAACTTCTGGTTTTAAAGTAAAAGTTGCAATGAGGTAATTTTTCTTATTGGTCGCATCTAAAGTGATGTTTTTAGAATTTAACTGTTTCATTGTAAACCTGTAAATTCCGCTTTCTCTTCTGTTTTTAAATAATGCATCCGTTATATAAATTCGGTTTTTAGACCATCTTACGGCTTCTCCAAAATTAAATCCTTCAACCAAAACTTCAGCATTGACAGGTTTTCCGTCTTTTACATTAATCCGAATCAATCTTGAATAGTTTTCATTTTCTGTAAAAAACTGATTATCCATTACGTATAAATTTCCATCGGGACCAAACTCCATTCCCATTGGATGTACTTTTTTAGTAATAGGATGCAATGGGAGTTGATCAAACCAAATGACGGGTTTATCATTTTCATCAAAAGTTAGAATTCTGCTTCCGTATTGATCAAATGTAATTGGATTCGTGATCGATAAAAATAGATTGCCTTTTTTATCTAAAGCCATTCCGTCTGGCGTTTGGTTGGTTTCTCCCAAATCAGCAAATAAGGTTGGCTTTATGAGTTTAGAAGTTTTGCTGTATACTATTTCTTGTTTGGTCTCTTGCGAAAACAAGGGTAGGGCATTCATTAGAATCAGAATACCAATTACATTTTTAATTACTTTTTTCATTTCGTTTTGTTGGTTTAATCATTTCGTGTTAAAAAGTTTTTTTTATTACTTAACAGTGCGGCTGGTTGAATGATGCGTTTGATCACTTTTGTTATTTTAAGCGAATATAATCACGTCATTATGATGATTCTTTGAGCACAGTTGAAGAACCTGTTTAAGCGTTCAAATAATCGATTTTTAAATTGTATTGAATTCGTATGCTGGAATGTAGTTTTTAGAAGCTAAAACAGACTATTCAGATTAATTGCCGGACCTTATTCCTATATTTTGTTACTTTGCCGTCAATTAAAATATGTAATGAATTTGATCAATAAAATTGACTTAAAAAGGACTACGCTTCATTGCTTATACTGGATTTTCTTTTTGCTGTTTTTTTTTTCAAATAAATCTGACAATGAAGATTCTTATGCATTCATTGTTGTTTATTCCTGTAAAATTTTAGCACAAGCCGCTGTTGCTTACGGTTTGATATATTGGATTATTCCGGAAACATTAAATAAAAAAAGATATTTACTTTTCATAATTTCTGCCTTAGGCTGGCTTTATATTGTTTTTGCGCTTTTAATAACTTTAAAATTTTATTATCTGGAACCCAGATTCCCAACTTTCTTCGATGATTGGCTTGGGCATACAATGACGATTCGTGAACGTCTTACTTCAGGCAAATTGATATTAAGAGAGTTTTCTTTTATCACATATCCCGTTATTATTTTAGGATTTATCAGTTTTAATCGCAAACAACAGCGTCTTTTAAAATTGGAGGAAGAAAAAAGATCAATAGAATTAAAGGTGCTGAAAAACCAGTTGAATCCTCATTTTTTGTTCAATACTTTAAATAATCTATATACTCTAACCCTAAAAAAAGATGATAAGGCCCCTGAGGTCATTGCTAAATTATCTGAGATTTTAGACTTTGTTTTATATCGCTGCAACGAAGATTATGTTTCTGTGGAAAAAGAAATTACGCTGATTGAGAACTATATTGCTTTGGAAAAATTACGTTATGACGAAAACAGATTGGATATTTTATTTACGAAAGATATTCAGGAAAGTAATAAAATTTCGCCTTTGATTGTATTGACTTTTATCGAAAATGCTTTTAAACATGGTATAGTTAATGAAACTGAAAAAGCAACAATCAGGCTGAATTTGGAAAGCAAAAAAGAACAGATTGTTTTTAGTATTGAGAACACAAAACCTCAAAATGAATGTGCCCGAATTTCATACAAATCTAAAATTGGCCTAGAAAACGTCCGGAAACAATTGGATTTATTATATCCAAAAAAACATCAACTAGAAATTGAAGAAACGAAGACGTCTTATAAAGTTAAACTTTGTCTGAAAAATCAAAAAGGGAAAGAAGTTGTATAAGACTGCCGACAGACCATTCAAAACCATTAAATTAGCTTTTAGAATTCCAAACTACTTATCTCGAATGAAACACAGATGTATTATTGTTGACGACGAACCTTTGGCAAGAGAATTAATTGCTTCTCATTTGGCGAATTTTGAAAGTTTTGAGTTAATAGATTCTTTTGAAAATGCATTAAAAGCGTATTCCTTTTTAGAGTGTAATTCTGTCGATTTAATCTTCTTAGATATTGAAATGCCTTTACTGAAAGGAAATGATTTCTTGAAAAAATTAAAAAATCCACCTAAAGTAATTTTTACAACAGCTTACAGAGAATATGCCATTGAAGGCTATGAACTTAATGTGATCGATTATCTTTTGAAGCCAATTACTTTTGAACGTTTTTTTGTTTCAATAGAAAAATTTAGACAGCTTCAAACTCCAAAGAAAGAAGTTCATACGGGATCTGACCATCATATTTTTGTAACAAGCGGCAATAGGCATATTAAAATTATCTTTAATGAAATCTTGTATATCGAAAGCCTGAAAGATTACATAACTATTCATTTGGAAAGTGGAAAATCACATCATATAAAACAGAATATCTCGGTTTTTGAAAAATTATTGAATTCTGATTTTATTCGAATTCATCGTTCCTTTATTATTCAGTCAAAAAAATTGACTGCTTATACCAAGAACGAAATTGAAATAAACTCCATAGAAATTCCCATTGGAACCAGTTACAAAGAAAACTGGCAGAATTATTTGGAAACAATTATTTCAAAATAGTAAAAACCGAATCTCATCGTTGTCAAGATTCAATGGGAGTGATGAAAAAGTGGCAGTTATATTGGACTTTCTGTATCAATAAGACCAAAGATAAAACATCGAAGCCCTAAGGAGAGATTGAACTTCTGAAAATGACCATTAAATAGTGTTTCTTAAGAGCGAGAAAGGATTCGAACCTTTGACTGCCCCGGCTATAAATCGGGATGCTCTATTTATACTCGTTTTATTGAGAAAGTATAAAACAAAAAAACTCACAATAAAAATTGTGAGTTTTGTGAGCGCGTCAGGATTCGAACCTGAGACCGTCTGCTTAGAAGGCAGATGCTCTATCCAGCTGAGCTACGCACCCAGTAAGTAATTTTGAGAAAATTAATAAAACTGTCGGGGCGGCAGGATTCGAACCTGCGACCTCCTGGTCCCAAACCAGGCGCGATGACCGGACTACGCTACGCCCCGAAGTGTATATTGATAGTGAAAGAAAAAATAGCGGAGGGTAAGGGATTCGAACCCTTGCGACGCTTGCACGTCGACAGTTTAGCAAACTGCTCCATTAACCACTCTGGCAACCCTCCTTTTTTCTTATTTTTTAATGATCGTTGTTCCGTTATTGCGAGTGCAAATATAGAATAGATTTCTTTATTTACCAAATAAAATTCAAGAAAAATTTGCGTATTTTTGAGGTGATAAATGATTAAAAAAATAAACTGATGCGTAAGACATTATATATCATCGGATTAAGTACTTTTGTTTTTTCATGTACTTCCCAACAAAATGTAAAAAAAAATACATACAAGCCGAAAACCCCGGTATCACAGGCAAAACCGACCGTTAAAACTCCGGTTGCCGAAACTCAAAACCCCAAAATTACCAACGAACACGGTGTGGAGTTTTTTACAACCAATCTGGCTGATCCCGCAAAAAATGACAATACGGCAAGCTACGGTTCTATAGTATCAGCAAAACCGGCAGGATATAAAGTTGTAAAGACTTATTTCCCTGCTATTGCACAGAATTTCAGACAGCGTTATCTTATATTACATTATACAGCACTTAATGACGAGAAATCCCTTACTGCTCTTACTCAACAGGGAGTGAGTGCTCATTATCTGGTCAATAATACCGGAGACAATGAGATCTATCAACTGGTAGATGAAAACAAACGTTCTTATCATGCAGGAGTAAGTGCCTGGAGAAATGACAAAAACCTTAACGATACTTCTATAGGAATTGAGATCGTGAATACGGGTTATACATCAGATACTACAGGAAAAAAGATATTTGCAGGATTCAGTGACGAGCAGGTGAGGAAAGTAGCTGCATTGGCTAAAGATATTGTAACCAGATATCAGATTCCGGCAACGAATGTACTTGCTCATTCCGACATTGCTCCCATCAGAAAACAGGATCCGGGACCTATGTTTCCGTGGAAGAAATTGTATGACGAATACCAACTTGGGATGTGGTACGATGAAACGGCAAAACAGAATTTCCTGTCTGTGGCACAGGAAGAAGTACCTTTAAAATATAACGATCCGTCGTTTATCTTTGTCGTTCAGACGGCATTGCAGAAATTTGGGTACTATATTGATCTGAGTGGAAAATGGGATGATGGAACAAAAAGAACCATTGAAGCCCTCCAGTACCATTTCCGTCCGTTGAATTACGATGGAATTATGGACGCCGAAACATGGGCGATTCTGCAGGCTTTAAATCAAAAATATCCAGCGAAATAACAACTAAAACGCATCGGTTAAGATGCGTTTTTGCTATATTTAAAAAATAAAAACAGTTAAAATATCTGTAATGGAAAATTTCAGAAAAGAGAGTGATCTGTTAGGCGAATTGAATGTGCCTGCAGACGCATATTACGGGGTACAGACGCAGAGAGCGATCGATAACTTCAAGATTTCAGGACAGCTTCTGTCTTCATATCCGGATTTTATCAAAGGTTTGGCTTTCGTGAAAAAAGCGGCGGCAAAAACCAATTATGAATTGGGTCTGCTTGATGAAAATCTTTATTTCAAAATAGCGGAAGCATGTGATGACATTGTAGCAGGGAAGTACCACGAGCAGTTTCCGGTGGACATGATCCAGGGAGGAGCAGGAACTTCAATCAATATGAATGCGAACGAAGTCATTGCCAATATCGTATTAGAAAAATTAGGAAAAAATAAAGGCGAATACGAATTCTGTTCACCGAATGACCACATCAACCTTTCCCAATCGACCAACGATGCCTATCCTACAGCCATTAAAATGGGGCTGCTGCATATGAATATCGGACTTGTGGAGAGATTGGAGAAAATCGTTGAAGCTTTCCGCGCCAAAGGAAACGAATTCCATGACGTGATCAAAATGGGTCGTACCCAGCTTCAGGATGCCGTTCCAATGACTTTGGGACAGGAATTTGAGGCCTACGCGGCTACTTTGGAAGAAGATATTTCTAAATTAAATAACAATGCAAACCTTTTCGTAGAGGTTAATATGGGCGCTACAGCAATCGGTACAGGATTGAATGCTCCGGTAGGTTACGCGATCCTTTGTGCGAAAAATCTGGCTGAGATCACTGGTTTCCCGGTTGTTTCAGCACCAAATCTTGTTGAAGCCACACCGGATACAGGTTCTTATGTGATTTATTCTTCTGCCACAAAACGTCTTGCTGTAAAGCTTTCGAAGATCTGTAACGATTTAAGACTTCTTTCCTCAGGCCCTAGAGCAGGATTATTTGAGATCAATCTTCCACCGATGCAGCCTGGATCATCCATTATGCCAGGAAAAGTAAATCCTGTTATTCCGGAAGTCGTGAATCAGGTATGTTTTAAAGTATTTGGAAACGATCTTACGGTAACTTTTGCTGCAGAAGCAGGACAGTTGCAGCTTAACGTAATGGAGCCGGTACTTTCCCATGCCATTATGGAAAACATCAATTTCCTTTGCAATGCTTTGGATACGCTTCGTGATAAGTGTGTGGTAGGAATTACAGCTAATAAAGAAATCTGCCTGAACATGGTAAAACACAGCATCGGTATTGTAACAGCTCTTAACCCTTACATCGGGTACAAAAAGTCTACAGAGATCGCAAAAGAAGCTCTGGAGACTGGAAACAGCGTTTACAATCTGGTTTTGGAGAAGGGAATTCTTTCCCAGGAAAAATTAGATGAAATTCTTGATCCTAAAAACATGCTGAAACCGCATAATAAATAAAATACCATAAGCGATAATTGATCTATTCATCATTGATCAATTATCGCTTATTATTCATCATTTATAAATTCAAAACTTGAGGTTTTTAATCATCATTCCTGCCCATAACGAAGAGGGAAATCTTCCATTCACTCTGGATTCTTTACAGCAGCAAAGTTTTAAGGATTTCAGAACGGTGATTGTTAATGACGGTTCCACAGACGGAACTGCGGAAGTGATCAGGAAATATACGGTCCATGATTCCCGTTTTGAAACGGTAGATCTTCAGAAATCGGCGCACCAGCCAGGCTCTAAAGTGGTAAATGCTTTCAAAAACGGTCTGAAAACTCAAAATACAGACGAATTTGATATCATCTGTAAATTTGATGCAGACATTATCCTTCCTGAAAATTATCTTGAAATACTGGAAAATGCTTTTAAAAACAATCCGAAATTCGGACTTGTCGGAGGATTGCTGTATGTGGAAAAAGACGGAAACTGGGTGTATGAAGGGAATTCCAATAAACACCACGTGAGAGGCCCTATGAAGGCTTATCGCAAAGAATGTTTTGTACAGATCGGAGGTTTGAGAGAAACATTGGGCTGGGATAATATTGATTCCATTTTGCTGGAAAATCTGGGCTGGAAAGAAGTTGTTCTTCCTGAGCTTAAGGTTAAACTGATCAAGGTGAAAGGAGCGGATTATACCATCAGACCGGCAGATTATTATGGCCGGTATTTTTACTTTTTAGGACTGAACAGATTTCTGGCTTACATTGCCTCTTCAAAAGAAGCTGCGAAAAGCAAATCCATCTCCTTTTTCTTTAACATCATCAAAGCTTACGAAGCCTGCAAAACAGCAAAACTTGAACTGAAGATATCAAAAGATGAGCAGAAAGCCATCAACGACAAACGCTGGAAAACACTAAAGAAAAAATGGCTGAAAATCTAAGAAATACAGATGGAGATTCAGTCAAACCTTTTACCTTTGCTAATCCCTAATCCCTAATCCCTAATCCCTAATCCCTAATCCCTAATCCCTAATCCCTAATCCCTAATCCCTAATCCCTAATCC
>NZ_JAOAMU010000001.1:915626-942381 GCF_025154075.1 Chryseobacterium herbae | reverse complement strand
CTAATCCCTAATCCCTAATCCCTAATCCCTAATCCCTAATCCCTAATCCCTAATCCCTAATCCCTAATCCCTAATCCCTCATTGAAAAAAATCGCCTACATAGAAATAGACACCCACGCAGAAATTGCACAGGCTTTCATGAATATCATGAAGGATTCTTCTGATTTTAAGGTAGATTATTATTTTTCAAAAAAGATAAAGGATCTGGTGGAGGAAAATGACGAAACAGTGTTTTTATCTGATAGTTCCATGATTATGGAGCAGCTGAAGTTAAAAAAATATGATCTGATCATTATTGGAACCGTTCACCGGTATTTCAACACTTTTCATGCATTGGTTCAAAAATATAATACAGCGGTCATTGTTCATAATATCAATTTTTCGACGGCTTCCAAAGGGGCCTTGATGAAAAGTATTTTCAAAGGAGAAGTAATTTACAGACTTAAGCTATGGTGGAAAGAAGGTTTATTTTATACAGCAAAAGCGTACAGGAATGCCAAAAGTTTACTGGTATTGGATCAGGAACTTTCATCTGATATTTATAATTTCCTGCCTCTTTTTTACAATGAAAACTTCGAAAAACAGGAAAATGAGATGCTTACGATTATCATTCCCGGAGGTGTTTCTCAGAAAAGGAGAGATTATGATTATGTTTTTAAGACCATTCAGAATTTAAAAACCGGGGAGAAATGTGAATTTATATTTCTTGGAAAGGCGGAAGGTAATGAGTTGAAGAAGCTGGAAAAATTAGCAAAAAAACTTCCTGAAAATGTCTCTATTCAGTATTTTTCAGACAGGGTTTCCAATCATGATTTCGAAAAGGGAATGCAAAAAGCAGATGTTTTATGGTGCCCCATTCAGCAGAAAACAGAATTTTTCAGCAGAGAAGAAATTTATGGCGTTACAAAAATGACCGGAAACCTGGGAGATGCCATCAAATATGGCAAAATAGCTGTTTTTCCTAAGGATTATCCTTCGAAACTGGAGTTTATTATTCCTGAGACGGAAAATATTGTAGGGCAGTTTAAAGCGCTTGAAAACGGTCGTTTTGATTTCCAGAAAGAGTATAATAAAAAGTCTGTGCTCAAAAAGCTTGAAGATGTTATTTTGGGTTTGATTTAAGTAGATGTCAGATGCTAGATGTCAGACACGAGACATGAGACATGAGACTTTAGGCTAAGGCTGAGATTGGAAAACGTCAATTGTGAATTTTGCTTTGCAAGTGAATCGTGAATGGTAGATTTAATAGACAAGAAATAAGATTTCAGATGCCAGACATCAGACTATTACAATATAGGTCTTAATTATCACCAACCAGCGACTGTTAACTAGCAAACCAGCAACTACCTTTACACCCTAAAACCCTAAGACTCTCCAACCCTTAAACCCCGTATCCCGAAACTCTCCAACCTCGAAACACGCATCCCGTCCTTATTTAAATTTAAAAATACTTTTAATGAATTTTGCATTCAGATAATTCTCGAGTGGGAATACTTTTGTGAAATAATTTCCGATGTAGATCAATATCAAAACAACAGCCGGTTTGTACATCAGGTTGATGAAATTATTATTAAAAGTAGGCAAAACAATCGCCACTGTAATCGCTAAAGTACAGATAATGGAGACAAAAATCATTTCAATCGTCAGTGGAGAAACTTTGAACACAAAGTAATTGAAAGCGATCTTGATGACATTATAAGTCGTGAGAGAAATAGCGGTAGATAAAGCGATTCCGATCAGTTTCAGATCTGTATTTTTAATGAAATAATAGTTTAGTCCTATCGTAAGTCCTGCCAGAAGTATCATGACAAGAATATTGAATCTGTAGTATTTGGAAAGCGAAATGATATTTCCGTTAAAGCCTGTTGCTAAATCAATTAAAACAGCAGAACCCCAGATCCATACCACGGGCTCATATTCTCTAAGCAAGGTTCCATTTTTAGGCATAAATTCCGTCAGATAAGGAAAACCAACCATGATGCATGAAAACAGGACGGCACCTAAAAAATATAAAGATAAAGACGTCTTTTTGTGAAACCTGTCAAGTTCCTCCATATCACCATCAGCCAGTGTTTTACTGATAATCGGGGCTGAAATATTAAAAAGTCCCAGCTGAGGAATCGAAATTAACGAAATCAAAGCATATAGAACGGAATAAATTCCAACTTCCTCCATTCCCATAAACTCTCCAATCATGAAATTGTTGATCGCAAGATAATTACCAAAAGTTCCCAAGAATCCGAAAAAACTGTAGGCTGCAAATTCTTTATAAAAGTTATCTTTTTTAAAATAATCTGTACTGAAATCAAACTTAATCTTTTCCAGCTTATTGGTGTAAAAGACATAGCCGATAAACATTAGGAAAAACATTCCGAAGAAAAACATTAATGCTGTTTTCTCGGGTACTGATGAGGCTTCTGTATATTGGGAAACCAGATAGATGAAGATCAGGAAAGCTCCCAGGTTGGCAATTTTCGGAAAGAGATTGTCGAAAATATTTGAAACAACAATTCTTTTATAATTTGAAATATATTTATTGAAAATAGCACAAAATGAAAGCAGTAGGGTAAGAGGAAGGATAATCTCTTTGATTTTCCAGGCTTTTGTGTTCTTAAACCCCGGAAAAATATAGGGGAGCAGGAAAAAAACGCATAAAAATAAAATGAAATTGATAGAAACTGCAGCTAATGAGAGCGAAAGCATATTTTGCTTTTTTCCGTCTTTATCTACTTTATTGAAAAATTTTACGTTGGCATAAGAAATCCCGAAAACAACAAAAGGCACGAGTATTTCAGCGGTTGGCATGATGTATCTTAGTGTTCCGTAGAACTCAAGATTATTCATGAAAATAAAAATGGAACCGGTACCCAGCAGAAAACCAATATAACCTATGATGGAATATTTGAAGCCCTGTCTCGCTACTACACTCATACTGTTTTTTTAATGGTTTTTTGGCGTGAAAATAATGTTGTTGATATAGCTGGTCTTGTTTTTTTCGTCGTTCGTGTTGTCCAGTAAAATCTCTTCCGTCAGAAGCTCCAGCCTAAAACTGTCACGGTTAAGATATTGTACTTCATAGCCCCAGCTTTTTACTTCCGAAATATCGTTCCAGATAGGAGTTTCGTGGTGTCTCTGTTCCATTTCTACCATCAGGGTAGGAAGGAAGCGTTTAATGATTTCTTTAGCACCGGATAAGGTTTTCATTTCATTGCCTTCCACATCTATTTTGATGAAATCCAGTCTGTCAAAATGTTCTATGGCGGCCCATTCATCCAGCTTGATTACTTTTACCTTTTCCGTGTAGCTTTTCTCTTCGCCTTTTTCTTTGTAAGAGGTGTTTAAAGTCCCACGGGAAGCAATCTGCCTGCCATTAATGATCGGAACTTTAAATTCAGCGGTCGTGTTTTCGTCAGAAAGTGCTAAGGGGAATATCCTCATCCTTGGAAAAAGTCTTTTCAGACGGCGGTAAAGCTTCTTATTCGGTTCAAAACCATAAATATGTTCATGATTGAGTTTATCCTCCAATTGATAAAGAAAAGTTCCCACATTTGCCCCGATGTCCAGTATCACAGCATTTTTTGGAAGGTATTCCTTGATCCATACCAGTTCCGGTTCTACATTCCGCGCCGAAAAATTACTTTTTGTAAGATTGTTTAAATTCTTAAAATATCTTTTTTTGTAAAAACCCGGACTTATATATTGTAGTTTTTCTGCAATTGTTTGGTATAAAGACATCCTTAGTTGTTTGACGAAAAGCAAAGATAAGGAAAAATGTTAAACTGATGTTAAAAAATAATAAATATAACCAATTGATTATCAATTTATAACTTTTTAGTTGTATTTTATAAAAAAATGAATTTTAGAAGATTGACGTTTTGCCATAAAGACGATTTTCAGAAAGATATTCTGAAATAGAACTTCACCTAGATTGGCGTAGATTAATGGTGAAAAGTGCACTTGTTTAAATTTTTCACCATAAACAATGATCTTTTCATAACCACAAAAATCACAATTTTTTTAAGTTTAAATGCTTTACGAATAATAAAATCATAAAATTTTTATATTGGATAATAAGTATTTATGTAAATAAAATTGGATAAACGCAAAGGCACAAGGTTTTATTTAAACGCTTTTTAAGGCGCAAGAAAATCAAAGATTTTCAGCAAGGGTGATGATGAGATTGCTTCGTCGCTATGCTCCTCGCAATGACAGCGGTATTCAATTTTATCGCAGATAAAATCCTTGCGCCTTAAAGCATTCGAATTAAAAAAAACTTGCGTCTTTGCGATGACCAATAAAATGTGTAAACATCTGTGAAAATCCGTGCAATCTGTGGTTAAAAAATATTAACCACAAAAGTCACAAAAGCTTTTAGCACTTAAGTTGTTTGAAGTTGAAATGATTTGTGAAAAGAAGTTCACATAAGTTTTGGAAAAAATCAAGATTTTTATTCTGAATACTCTCCATAAACATCTGTGAAAATCCGTGCAATCTGTGGTCAAAAAATAACGACAAAAGTCACAAAAGCTTTTAACACTTAAGTTATTTTAAAGTTGGATGCTTTAAGCATAAGAAGTTCACATAAGCTTAAGAAAATCAAAGATTTTATTTTGATGATTAAAATCTGTAAGAAAGAATTTTTTTTAACAATTAAGAATCATAAGCTTGTAAGAATATGAAGTTTGAGCTTCGCTTTAAGGCGTATAACTTAAAAAATTCTTTGATTTTTTTCTTAACTTATCTTATTCTCTTCATCTATCTTAATGTTTTGAAAATATAAAATGAAAATCTGTGTAATCCGTTTAATCTGCGTGAAAAAATATCATAAAAAAAATCCCGCAGTTCAAAAAAATCCTACAGCAATATGCCACTCCGGAAATCCATGTAAACCGCGGGAACTTTAAAAATAAAACTCCTTATTTAGTTTTGAGAATATTTTGCATAAGCCTTGGCTAGTTTTTCATCATATTTATTTTGCTTGTAACCGGCTCCGTTATAAAGTTTAGCAAAACCTGCCCAGTTTTTATTTCTGAGATGAATCAGACAGTTATTTTTCTCCAGAAATTTTCCAAAAGCTTTCAAATGCTCACCTTCATTGATTTCCATTTGAGAAACAAAATGATGAACATCAGTATAGCCTAAGTTTTTAGCATGATAGCCCATAATCTGGAAACTTCCCCATGAAGCAGAAGATAAGGCGGCCTCTTCAAAATTAGGACTGTTGTTGAGGTTTATGGCTTCATTGAGTCGGTCATATTCTTTCACGCCTCCCTGATAATAGGCTCTGGTCCATTTTGGATAAAGAACATTCTGACTGGCTGAATTGTAATAAGAATTGGGATCAATACCTCTTTTCTTAAGTTCGCTCCAGAACACATGGCCTTCAAACAGTATTTTTGGTTTATTGTTGATTAAAAAACCTTTTCCGCTGCTTTCAATTTCATTCACGGCTTTTACAGCGGCCAGTTCGAGGTTGTATTCCCCTGCAAAATTGACAAGGTCGGTTTCTTTCAGGAATTTATCAGTCTGGCTGACTGGTCTTGTGTCTTTTTCAAGAAGAACGGCCCAGGTTTTTACGCCAACGATTCCGTCTACAACCAAGCCATTTTTGTTTTGAAAATCTTTCACCGCTTCATCTACTTCCAAAGTGAATGAATCTGAAATCTTAATGCTGTATCCCAGTTGATAAAGGATCTCGCATAGTGTGAGTACTTCCGGTGCTTTTGTATAATATTTTAAAAGTTTCATGATAATAGTTTTATGAATTGTGAATTGTGAATTGTGAATTGTGAATTGTGAATTTTTTATACTAGGTCTCAAAATTTGAAGCCTCCAGCTTTAACCTTAGCCTCAACCTTAGTCTAATATCTGATATCTGAAGTCTGGCATCTAATCAACCGGTATCTTCGGCATCCTCTCACAGATCATCCCGATCAGGAAATAGGATTTAAATTTTACTTCTTCTCTTTGGAGTTTGTATTCCAAATTGAGAGGCATGGCGCTGCTGATGCTGAAATTCTGATTTAAAATTGCATAATCATCGATTCTCAGTTCGATACTGTATTCCCCGAGAGGAATCAGTTGGCTGATCATGCCGGTTTCATTGCTTTCAATCTCAAAAATCCGGTTGTTATTGGTTCCTTTAATGGAAATACCGCATTTATAAATCGGATCATTATTGATCTTATCTAAAATCCTGAACTGTACAATAGCGCCTGCAGGTGGTAGCGGAACAGGAATGGGAATCGGTGTAGGTATGGGCGTTGGTGTCGGTACCGGTATCGTGGGAAACTTAGGTCCCCAGGAACCCCAGGGCACTTTAATGGGGTTGGCTGGCTGGGGAGTAGGTTGTACCGGACTGGCTCCATGAGGAACCGGATTGAGTTGTTGTAAGTTTTTAATATTATTGATGATGTTTCCCATATTGGTCTTGCCTGCGAAAGATGCATTGACAGTTGTTTTCATGGTATCGGCCGGTTCAGGTTCCATAGCTGTTTTGGCATTGATGCTGTTAATAACTGTTGCTTTTTGGGTTCCCGCAATGGCTGTCTTTCTGGCCATATAACTTAGTTGGTCAGATTTGATGGTTTTTACATTCGTGATGGCTTTCAGGAATTTTTGATTATTATTTTTATTGATAAAAACCTGCTGCTTCATGATCATCGGTCCGAAATAAACCAGTTGTTCTGCATTGCTTACACTAGCATTGATTATTGAGGGATCTAAAATCACTTTCAGATTTTTAATCAGAATCATTGTCTTGGGAAACGCGGGAAGTTTAAAATCATTGGAGATCGTCTGTCCGTCTGAGATTTTTTTAGGTTCTTTCCATTCAAAATAATTGGAAAGCATGAAATTCTTATTGAACCAGTTTCTTTTTAAATGCACAAAAGAATAGTCCACTTCCACAGCCTGAATCATACTTTCGTCATAATCTATCGATAAAATTTCTGAAGGAATATTTTCATTGCTGTTTTTCGCCTCAGAATGAAGTCCCTCCAATTCAGATTTTTCAATACGCATGCTGTTCCATCCGGATTCATTTTCCATGAAATCGTAGGGAATGAAATTGATGTCATGAATTGAAGCATTACTGATCACATCTGTTTTCTCAGCAGCCTCAAAAGTATGTTTCGCATTTTGTGCCATAGCCAGATAAAGATCAGCATCGGATGATTTGTTGATCCTTGTCAGTTCCTTTTCAATTGAGTCCTTACTGCCTTTTACCTTCCATTCAGAAAAAGAAAGTTCTTTTATGTTGTTCAGGGTGACAAGTCTGTCGTTCCAGTTGCTTTTTTCTTCGTCAGTATCCAGTCCGTCAAACAATAGAAGATGATCGGTTATCTTATTGACGGCATCTTCAAATAACGTTCTGTATTTTTTATAAGCTTTAAATTCCTTGGTGTCACTGTTTTTAGCATCAAATAAAATGGTGCTTTTGCTGTCCAGAACTTTATCCAGATTTTCCTCCAGATTTTTCAGATTGTTTTTGTCCAGAATATCCCTGTAAATATCGAATAAAGAATTGTTCGGATTCAGATCCCAGAAGTTGGGCGAAATAGGTACTGAGTTCAGCTCATACGCTACATTCTGTTTTTTTATAATCGAAAGCGCTTTTTTCTGCTCATCGTTCAGCAGGCTCTGAGGTTTCAGAAGCTCCAGTTCTTCATTGTCATAAATTCTGAGCGAAGGACAGATCATCGGCAGGTCATTCTCCATCGAACTTTGCGACATATAAATGTTTTTAAGCTTCTGGTAAACGGCTACAAAATATTTCATGGTTATAGTTTTTAGTTTAGGTGAATAACCGGCAGAAAAAACTTCTGCCGGCTATTCTTATTGAGAAGGATATATTAGGTTATAAGACTGGAAGAGGGAAGAAGGGAGGCTGGAAGTTAGTATTGTACATTCATCTTTTGATAGTTCTCAAAGGACTATACCGTGATTGAATATGGGTACTCAATAACTTCCTTCTTCCAGCTTCAGACTTCCTTTCTACTTATTATTTTCCGTCTGCCCATTTTTTAATCTCCGGATTCGGGTTTGGAGATTTTGGTACGATGTGGCATTTATAACCGATAATGTAAATTCCTGTAGAAGTCAGTTTTTTGCCTTCCCATTCGTAGCTGGATTTTACATTTTGGTTGTCGTAGCTATAGTTTCCTCCGATTACGAAAGGTCCTATTCCCACGGCCCCACCTCCTGAAACTGAATTTTTAGCTTCCGTATATGCAGAACTGCTGTCCTTAAAGTTGAATGATACATCTTTTGCAATAATCAGTTCCGTGATGATAGATGGCATTAATCCTTTACCTTTTCCGTCACTGATCATGTCGCCGTTTAATGTTTGTGGAGACTGCTCGTGAAGTTTCCAGTATTTAGATTCGATAAACTGTTGATTGAACCAGCCTCTTTCCACTCTTACCTTTCCGATTTTGAAAGAGATGTCCATGCTTGTGTAATCAGACTTGATCTGTGTTTTCTCATTTTTTCCTCCGGCTTTGGCCCCGATGGAAAATAGTCCCAGACTGAAACCTCCTGCAACTCCCCAGTTATGGATGGTTTTAGAATAGTCGTAATTGGCTTTCCCTTGCGAGATAGAGATTTCAGGCCATCCTTTTGATTCTCTTAAGGCATTAGCTGCCACAGGAATACATGGAGAATAATTCGTGTAGTCTAAAATTCTCGTTCTCTGGCTGTTTCTGAATTCTGCCTGGATTCTTTTCTTAATCACAAGCATGTGTTTCTCTTCAATTTCGCTCAGATAATTTTGAATTCTTTCTACAGCTTCCTTGTATCCTAAAGACTGCCATGCTTTTAAGGAGGCTTCTTCGCGTTTTTTCATGTTTTTCCCGTCGATGGAAACTTTAGCCATCGCATCAGGATCTCCATTGTCGGCTGCTGTTCTGATCTCGTTATTGGCATCTACGATATCATAATACTTCATCTGATATTCTACGTATTTAGCGTAAGTAGGCGCTACAAAAGTGTGGATCAGTTCCGGCTTATTAAAGTCATCTACCGGAGCATTCTCATCAAAATCAGGGTTTTTTACTTTTTTTATTTTGAATAATTTGTCTCTCAGAGAATCCAGTTTTTTCTCTGTTTTTTTGTCAAAATCGGTGTCTACCACTACAGACCACTGCAGAAGATCCTCATATACTTTCGAAACTCTCTTCTGAGAATCGTTCATAATGGTGATCGCTCTTCCTTTTCCGTCTTCCGTAAGTGGTGGAAGCTGAGAAGGAATCGCATCGGTCATTGCTGCGAACTGCTCCATCTGAAGATATTTTTTGAATTTGCTGTTGGATAAAGCAGTTTGGTAAGCTTCCAAATCAACTTTCGGATTTCCGTTGGCATCAAGAATGGGTTTCCCTGTTCCGTCCAGCATTGGTTTTGGTGAAGGTGCATCTCCGAAAAGTCCGTTCAGGGCATAATCGAAAGTATCTTCAGAAAGTGTAATCCCTACCGGGTCAAATGCGATAAAATCATCAGTTCCTAAATGTTCAGGATTTCCTCCGTTGGTTACTGTGTCATAAACTTGCTTTAAAAGCATGCTCATTAATGAATTTGTTTTTGCTTCTTGAGTTAAAGTTGGCATAATTATAAGTTTTTAAATTTTTCTTTGCTTACTCTTTTTGGTTTTCAGCATCCCCTTATTTTCTATGGTACAAATGTATTTTAGTTTCGAAATAAATTCAACAGTGTTTTTCCTGTTTTTTGATGTGGTTTTTACTGTTTTTTAATTTATGTTGAATTTGTTGTAATTAAATAGTGTTATTATTGATGGATTAGATGTGTTAAAAAGTTGCTTTAATAGGCTTGTTCTGGAAGTAGAGGGTGAAAAATCGCTCTGATATTGAGCGATTTTTTAAGGTTGAATAGATGATATTATTTCTTGAGAAGTTTGATTGCTTGTTTTCTGTCACCATCTTTTATTGGAATCAGTAAATACATTCCGGGATACCAATCTGAAGCATTCATTTCAAAATCCTTAGCTTGTCTCGGAACACTTTCTTTTCTCATGAGTTTTCCGGAGGTGTCATATAATTCTAAAACCAAGCTGGTAAAATCATTATCATTCAATTTTAAAAGCAATCTGTCTTTTACCGGATTTTCTTTCACGATGATTTCACTGGTGAAAATTCCTGATTCAGTTGTTTTCAAAAAGGCTCCGGAATTCAGGATAATTTGCCATGAAGAAATATTACTCGTATCACCTGCGCCATAATCGTATATAACTAATGTCCAGTCTCCATTGATCTGCTTTCCGGTAAGAAAGGTAGACATGCTGATAATATTATGGGTAGGGTATTTTGCAGTCCCGATAGTTGGGATGTAGTTTCCTGCAGGAATGTTTTGTGAATCTGTTAGACTGGCTGCATCTATAGGATTTACATTAGCAGAATTAAAGCTTAATACATTCGCAGGAAGAAAATTAGATGAATCTCCACAACTGCTGTTGTTGGCGGTAGTTCCTATTCTGCGTATCAATGTAATCGCGTCTCCCGAAGGACTTATGATATCAGCAGCCACATCCCCAAGCCAGGTTGCATTAAGGGAAAGATTGAAAGTAATCTTTGTAGGATCCCCGATAATACCGGTAATAGGAATGTTTATGGTTGACATATGAACGCCCGGCTGTACGCTGGCACCGCAATCGCCAAGTCTGTTGATTCCGTCTATAGCTGATGTAGCTGTAGTGTTCTGGTAGGTTTGCGCCTGAATATTCATACAGAATAAAAATACCAGGCAGATTGTAATTTTTAAAGCTTTCATGTTAGTTTGTTTTTTTTGTTAAAACTTGTTTTAAATCTTTGGTAAACCTACATAGTGAATGACATTGTTTTTCAAGGATATTCCCCCTTTTTGATACCGTTAAATAGCTTTTTATTAAATATTTCATATAATTCGTTAAATATTTAACATTTGTGTAATTTTTTGGCAGGATTGTTGATTGAGATTTTAAACTTTTTGCAAAAAGCCATTAAAACTAATAATCACTGATTTTAACAGTTTAAATATTTAATAGTGATGAAACACCTAAACCAAAACCAGGAATTTCGTTTCAACGAAGTTCTTTTTGAGCACCGGAACAAAGAATACGGTGCCTATGCATTAAGAAATGAATCTGATAGAATATTAACCAAAGCACTTTTTGTGGGCGTAAGCTTACTGGCTGCTATTTCAATAACACCATTTGTGGTTTCGGCACTGCAGGGGCCTAAAATTACAGATAGTATTATAGCTTGTGATTTTGGACCATTTGATGTTAAAGATGTTGATCAGCCTGATGTACCAGTGGAAGTAAAATTACCAGCGGTACAGCCAGAGAAAGTTAAAACCTATGTTGAAACAGTGCCGGAACCTACATCACATGTTACCAATGAACAGGTTGTAAAAAAGGTAGAAGGAGCCATTGCAGGACCTGTAAACTCTTCAGAAGGAGCGATTGCAACAACAAGCTACCATCCAGTGCTTCCACAAGCAGGAACGGGACCGGCAGTGCCTTATATTCCGCCGACTCCACCAGCTCCAAAAGTGGATGGAAATCGTATTGCAACTACAGACGAAGTTGGTTCCGAAGCTGTATTTGCAGGAGGTATTGATTCATTCAGAAATAAAGTAATGAACAATTTTGACGGGTCAGGTTTTGAAGGTAATGGAGATACCATGAAAACAGTAATTACCTTTATCGTAGAAAAAGACGGAACTATTTCCGGAATAAAAGCAAATGGTAAGGATACTGACTTTAATAATGAAGCTGTCAGAACCATTAAAAATATTAAGGGATTATGGAAACCTGCTAAAAATAAGCAAGGCGAAACCGTAAGAAGTTATTTCAAATTTCCGATTTCGATGAACTTTGAATAGTTGATGAAAAACAAATCTTGATAGTTATCCACAAAGAATTTTTTTTGTGGATAATTTTTTTTATTGCTAAATTGCTTATTAACAATATTTTAACTCAATTTTGAATTTCGTCACTCATCGAGAGCAAAGAAAAAAGTGTATTTTTGAAACCTAAAGTTCTAATAATGGCAAAAATCATAGGTATCGCTAATCAAAAAGGAGGAGTTGGAAAAACTACCACAGCTGTAAACTTGGCGGCAGCGTTAGGGGTATTGGAAAAAAGAATATTGCTCATTGATGCCGACCCGCAGGCTAATGCAACCTCGGGCCTTGGTGTGGAAGATGTTCAGTACTCTACATATAATCTTCTGGAGCACAGCGCAGATACAAGAACCTGTATCAAAAGAACTGCTACTCCCAATCTGGATATTATCCCTTCGCATATTGACCTGGTAGCAGCGGAAATTGAGCTCGTGGACAAAGAAAACCGTGAGTATATGCTGAAAAAAGCATTGGCTGAAGTGAGAGATGACTATGACTATATCATCATTGACTGTGCACCGAGTTTAGGACTTATTACAGTAAATGCGCTTACGGCAGCAGACTCTGTGATCATTCCGATCCAGTGTGAATATTTCGCATTGGAAGGATTAGGAAAGCTTTTGAACACTGTGAAAAATGTACAGAAGATCCACAACAAAGATCTTGGGATTGAAGGACTTCTTCTTACCATGTACGACAGCCGATTGAGATTATCCAATCAGGTAGTGGAAGAAGTGAATTCACATTTCCCGGACATGGTTTTTGAAACCATCATCAGCAGAAATGTAAGATTAAGCGAGGCACCTAGTTTTGGTGAAAGTATCTTAAACTACGATGCCGAAAGTAAAGGTGCTATCCAGTACATTCAGCTTGCAGAAGAAGTTTTGCTGAAGAACGAGAATTTAGTAAAAAATTAATTTAATAATAAATGGATCCTAAGTGAATGGGCATCATCACTTATTAATTATCATTTATCAATTATATCTATGAAGGACAAGAAAAGAGCTATGGGACGTGGTTTGGGCGCTATTCTAAGTGCTGAATCCAAAGCGAGTATCAACTCCGCTACGGATGAAGGAGCAGATAAATTTGTAGGAAATATCGTAGAGGTAGCCCTGGAAGATATTTATCCGAATCCGACCCAGCCGAGAACTTATTTTGATGAAAAAGCATTAAACGAACTTGCTCTGTCGATCAAAAACTTAGGCGTAATCCAGCCGGTTACCTTAAGAAAAGACGGCGAGAAATTCGAAATTATATCCGGGGAAAGAAGGTACCGTGCGAGTAAAATTGCCGGACTTCCGACGATTCCTGCCTATATCCGTTTAGTAAATGATCAGGAGCTTCTGGAAATGGCTCTTGTTGAAAATATTCAGAGAGAAGATCTTGATGCGATCGAAATTGCTTTAACGTATCAGAGACTTTTGGATGAGATCGGTCTTACCCAGGAAAACCTAAGCCAGAGAGTAGGGAAGGACAGAAGTACCATTACCAACTCGATCAGGTTATTAAGATTGAATCCTGATATTCAGAATGCGATCAGAAGCGGTGAGATCTCTGCGGGACACGGAAGAGCCATCATCAGTCTTGAAAGTGAAGAGCATCAGCAGATTTTATTTGATCTGATCATCAAAGAAAAACTCAATGTACGTCAGGCTGAGCAGGCTGCAACTGCATTGAAAAATCCTAAATCACCGGCAGCGAAAAAAATAAATGCTGAGCTTTCCAACAATTTTAAGAGAGCCCAGAAAACGATCGCTGATATTTTAGACGTAAAAGTAGAGATCAAAACCTCCGGAAACGGTAAAAAAGGTAAAATAGTCCTGGACTTCAAAAATGAAGAAGAACTGGAGTATATTTTATCCCATATTAAATAATGAAGAAAATACTTTTCACATTTTTTTTGTGCACTTTTGCTTTCGCTTATTCGCAGGTAGTTCCCGGCGATACTGTTCGTATAGGACCTCTTCCGAAGGATAGTGTTGCTGTCGTAACTAAGTCTGCAAAGCCGGCAAAACCTGTAAAAACAGAAGCAAAGATCGTAGAAGATCTTGAAAATGCAAACGGGCCCACAAAGAAAACCATTAAACTTAACCCGACAAGAGCCGGACTGTATTCTGCAGTATTTCCGGGGCTTGGGCAGTATTATAATAAAAGATACATCAAAATTCCAATTGTTTGGGGTGCTGTGGGGGCTGGTATTGGATATACGCTATGGAGCAATAACCAATACAAAAAATATAGAGAATATTACGTGGCAAAACTTAACGGAACACCTAACGAATTTGTAGACAGTCATCCTTGGCTGGATAAAAAGGCTTTTGGAAATGCCCAGGACAGATATAAAAGACAGCGTGATTATGCGATTGCCATCACAGGTCTTATTTACATTCTGAACATTGTAGATGCTGTGGTAGATGCTCACCTTTACGAGAGCCGTCATGACCCGGATCTTAGTTTTACGCCTGCTGTGATTCAGGATCAGTATGGATTTTCTACTCCGAAAACAGGCTTAAGTTTAAGTTATAGATTTTAAAACAGAATTTTAATAAAGTTGATATAAGCCGTAAGGTTTTTAACAATAATTATAAATAAGATATCACATGAGAATAGCATTAGTTGGATATGGTAAAATGGGGAAGATCATTGATGAGATCGCACAAAAGCGAGGTCACGAAATCGTAGCCCGCCTGAAAGAAACTCCAACAGCTGAAAATCTTAATAATCCGGACGTAGCGATTGAATTTTCATTACCTGAAGTGGCTTATGATAATATCAAAGCATGTCTTGAACATAAAATTCCGGTGATCTGTGGTACCACAGGCTGGCTGGAGAAAAAGGAAGAGGTTGAAAAAATGGCTGTAGACAATGACAGCGCGTTCTTATACGGCTCCAATTTCAGTTTAGGAGTGAATTTATTTTTTGCCCTGAACGAAAAGGTAGCCGATATCATGAAAAATGTGGATGAATATTCCTGTCAGCTGGAAGAAATTCACCATGTCCACAAAAAAGATGCGCCCAGCGGAACGGCAATTTCTATTGCTGAAGGAATCATCAAAAATAATCCTAAATTTAACGCCTGGAAACTGGAAGAAACCCAGGGTAAAGAATTAGGAATCTTTGCCATCCGTGAAGATGAGGTTCCGGGAACCCACAGCGTTTATTACAAAAGTGAAGTAGACGAAATTGAAATAAAACATACTGCCTTCAACAGAAACGGGTTTGCACTCGGAGCCGTAGTTGCTGCAGAATGGATTAAAGACAAAAAAGGAAACTTCACCATGAAAGATGTTTTGGGGCTTTAATTTGTAACAATTACGCTAAATCGTAAACTAATAACAGGAAATGATAACCCACAAATCGTCAGTAACGGAAGAAAGGGATCATTTATTAATCATCGTTGATCATTTATATTATCAGAATAGGCACAAAAAACTATGAATTATTTTTTAACTTATACAGTATATGTTCTCATCTTATCAGTATTAATGGGAATTTCAACATGGAAGCTGTTCAAAAAAATGGGATATAGCCCGTTATTGGCTTTTATACCTTTCTGCAATTATTTAGTTATTTTAAAAGAGACAAAACACCCGAAATGGTGGGCGCTTTTATCGTATTTACCAATTGTAGGACCTATTATGATGACGGTTTTTCATTTGTATTTAATGGATAAGTTCGGAAAAAATCTTATTCAGCATAAATTGCTAACTGTTATTTTACCTTTCGTTTATATGGCAGTCGTAAACTATTCTAAAGATACAGAAATAGAGGACGAGGAATATTTGACGGAAGCAGAAAAAGAACTTAAAGAGAAACATTCCCGTATACTTAATTCTACTGCTCAAATTTTTGACTTATTTGTAACACAATCAAGTACAAAAGTTCCTTCATTTTCTTCAGACGAAGACAGTGGTAAAAAGAAAGATACCTTCCTGGGATCCATTACTTTCGCCGTAGTTTTTGCAACTATTATCCACGTTTTTGTTACACAGCCGTTCGGGATTCCTACAGGGTCCATGGAGAGAACACTTCTTGTAGGTGACTTTCTTTTTGTGAACAAGTGGAGCTACGGGTACAGAATGCCGATGCGCCCTGTAGCCATACCATTCCTTCAGGGAACCATTATGGATACAGGTCAGAAAGGGAATCCGAAAGATGATCCAAAATCATATGTTGACGGAATAAAACTACCCTATACAAGAATTTTCCAGTTCGGAAAGCCGCAGAAAAATGATGTAGTCGTATTCAACTATCCTAGAGATTCTGTACACACAGCGATCGACAGAAAAGATCCTTACGTTAAAAGATGTGTGGCTACGGCCGGAGATACCTTTGAAATGAGAGCCGGAAGACTTTTAGTCAACGGAAAACCTGAAATGGTGTTAGGTGACCAGGAAGTACAGCACAGATACATTGTGAATACAGGAAGCCAACTGGATATTCCTGCATTATATAACACTTATGGATTCTTACCGGTTCAGGAAATCCAGGGAGAGAAAGGATATATTTATGCTTTCCAGGGACTGACAGACAAAACGGCTAAAGAAATCAAACAGCTTCCTCAGGTAATTGACATGAAAGAGGATATTACGCCAAAAGGTGAAGCTGCGGTATACTACAGAGACGAAGCCAAAACAAAAATAGATACTACGCAATCCATCTTCCCGATCAACCAGCCTTGGAACCAGGATTGGTACGGACCGCTAAGAATTCCTAAAAAAGGAGATATTGTGGCAGTTAATAATGAAACGCTTCCGTTGTACCAGTGGATTATTTCTAACTACGAGCACAACAAGCTTGAAAAAAAGAACGGAAAAATCCTTATCAATGGACAAGAAACAAACCGTTACACCATTCAGCAGGATTACTATATGATGGTAGGAGATAACAGAGATGCTTCATTGGATGCAAGATTCTTTGGTTTCGTTCCGGAAGAAAACATTGTAGGAAAACCGATGTTTACGTGGATGAGTCTTCAGGGAGCTTTCGCGGACAGCAATTCGACTTATCAGGCTCCGTTCAAAGTACGTTGGGACAGAATGTTTAAGGCAACCAATACAGGAGAAGCCAACAAAACTTCATACTGGTGGGTGGCTGCAATTATCCTTTTACTATTCTTTGGATGGGAATATTTCATGAAATTCTTCGGAAAGAAGAAAAACGAAGACGAAGTATAATTTAATTTAAAACTTAAAGATAAAATGAAGTATTTGAAAAAATACTTCATTTTTTAATATGATGAATATGACAAATGTATTATTGCCGGTATTTTATATGCCCCCGGTTTCATGGTTTTCAGTGTTTTTAAATCCTGAGAACGAGATTGTATTTGAACAGTTTGAAAATTTCCCCAAGCAGACCTACAGAAACAGGACCAATATCTATGGGGCCAATGGAAAGCTTTCTTTAATAATTCCTATCAATCATAACGGTAAAAAAGAATTTAAGGATACTGAGATCTCCTACAGGGAAGACTGGAGAAATCTGCACTGGAAATCTGTCAAAACGGCGTACCAGAGCTCGCCTTATTTTGAATATTATGAAGACAAATTAAGGAAAATATATGATCTGAATGAGAAATTCCTTCTGGATTTCAACCTGAAAGGATTGGAAGTTATACTACAGATCCTTAAAACAGAAAAGGCACAGTCTTTGAATGAAGAATATATCAAAAATCCTGAAAGCATTAATTTCAGAGAAAAATTTTCGGCTAAACATCCTTCTGAATTTCAGATGGAGGAATATTACCAGACTTTCTCAGACAAATTAGGATTTTTGGAAGATTTGTCGGTTTTAGACCTTATTTGTAACAAAGGCCCTGAATCTCTGACTTATATAAAAAATATTAAACAATCTTATTAACATGAAATCGCCGTTATCGGGAAATAATCCAATCAAAATGGCGATTGCATACGATTTAAAAGTAAATATCAACATATGAAAAAGGTATTATTAGCAGCTGTTTTTCTGACAGGTTTTAGTTTTTCTTATGCGCAGGAAGCTCAGGCTAAAAGCGTTGATCCAAAAGAAGATAAAGATCTTATGACTTGGTATCATAAAGATTTTACAGCATCAAAAGTATACGGTGTAAATACGGCAAACGCATATAAATATTTAGAATCCAAAGGTCTTAAGCCTAAAACTGTTGTAGTAGGAGTTTTAGACAGCGGTGTTCAGGTAGATCACCTAGGTCTTGTGAAAAATGTATGGTCAAATCCTAACGAAGTTCCGGGAAATGGAAAAGATGATGATGGAAACGGATACATCGATGATGTACACGGTTGGAACTTTATCGGTGGGAAAAACGGTGATATTGATATCGACAATATGGAGGTGACAAGAGTCGTTGCTAAGTATAAATCTGTTTTCGAAGGTGATGATTCTGCAAAAAACAAAGCAAACCAGGCGAAAATGCCGGAAGAATTTGCGATCTATATGAAATCCAAAGAGCTTTTCAACAAAAAAAGCATCGAAGCAAAACAGAATCTTCAGACCTATACAATGATCAACAGCCTCATCCCTAATATGGTAAAACTATTGGGAGGGAAGTCCGTAACTGCTGAAACCTTACAAGGAATTAAACCTCCAACGGATCAGAAAGATGCTATTGCAATGAATGTTCTGGGCCAGGTTTCTCAAAGTCCTGAATTCAAAGGAAAATCTTCTGCAGATTTTGAGAAACTGATGAAAGAGCAGATGAAAGAAGCAATCGATCATTATGCACCACAGTCTAAGCAATATGATCTGAGCTACGATCCGAGAAAAGAAATTGTAGGCGACAACTACGACGATTATTCTGAAAAAAGCTACGGAAACAATGACTATGAAGGACCTGATGCAGAACATGGAACACACGTTGCAGGTATCATTGCTGGTCTTCCGCAGGGCAAAGAAATACAGTATGGAGTAGCTTCTAAAGTAGCTAAAATCATGTCCGTAAGAACTGTTCCAAACGGAGATGAAAGAGATAAAGACGTAGCCAACGCGATCAGATATGCAGTAGACAACGGAGCTAAAGTATTAAACATGAGTTTTGGAAAGCCGGTATCTCCAGGGAAAAATGTAGTATGGGATGCTTTCAAGTATGCTGAAGATAAAGGAGTTCTTTTAGTGAAAGCAGCTGGTAACGAAAATGAAGACGTAGCTGAGCACCTTGCATTCCCTACGAACTTTAAAAATGTTACAGATGCAAAACCTTTTGTAACGAACGTATTGGTTGTAGGAGCCAGCACGAACAGAAATAACGAATTGAGAGCCGATTTCTCCAATTACAACAAGAAAATGGTTAACGTTTTCGCACCGGGAGAAGAAATCTATTCTACAGTACCTAAAAACGAATATAAATATCTTCAGGGAACTTCTATGGCATCGCCTGTAGTAGCAGGAGCAGCGGCCGTATTATTGGCTTATATGCCAAACCTTAAACCTGACCAGATCATTGAAGCACTTGTGAAGAGCAGCAATCTGAGCTCGGAGAACAAATTTCCGGAGTATTCTCAGGCAGGAGGGGTTATAGATCTTCAAAAAGCAGCAGAGTATGCGTACACGAATTTCTACAACGGAAAAACTTCAGCTACCAAGAAGCCTGCGAAATCCGTAAAAAAGGCTGTTAAAAAATAATATATCTCCCTGTATATAAGGAGAAACCATTTAAAGTCCGAAATTTTCGGACTTTTTTTATTTTTATTTTTCAATTTGGCACGGTTTTTTGTAACTTTATAAATAACAAAATAATAAACAACAAAATGAAAAAGTTACTACTTGCAGGGATGATTGGAACATCACTTTTTGCAGTGTCTTGTTCCTCAGTGAAAAAAGCAGAAACATCACAAAACCAAAGAGTTGAATACCTTAAATTAAAAGGCGACTGGCAGATTGTTAGCGTTGATTATGAGAAAGGATTCAAAATCAAGCCTTTTGACGAAGGTGCAGATGCTCAGTGTTTTGTGGGAAGTCATTGGAGATTAATTCCCAATAATTACACCGGTGCCTATACTTTAAACGGAGGTGGAGCTTGCCCAAGCATTACTCAGCCTATCAAATTTGAAGTAAAAGACGGCAATACTTTCATGTTCAAAAAAATCGCTGAGGGAACTAAAGCTAAGCAAAATCTTGCAGGATATTCTTTAACGATTACCAACCAGTCTACAGATCAGTTTTCACTTGTACAAAGCGTTCCATTTGATGGAAACACAGTACAGGTTGTCTACAACTTTCAGAGAACAGGAATGAAATAATTTATCAACATAAAAGATCAAAAAAATGAAATTTACTAAAACATATATAGGAGCTCTTTTCTTATCATCAGCATTATTATTAACCAGTTGTGAAGCTGTTCAGAATTCTAACCACCAGCAAAGAGGTACAGCAGTAGGTGTTGCATCCGGAGCTGTAATTGGAGGTATTTTGGGGAATAATGTAGGAAGTGGTAAAAACTCAGCTTTAGGAGCAGTATTGGGAGGTATTATCGGTGGTGTTGCAGGTAACGTGATCGGTAACAAAATGGATAAACAAGCTAAGCAGATTAAAGAAACGTTACCAGGTGCTGAAGTTGAAAGAGTAGGAGACGGTATTAAAATTACAATGAACGAAAGCATCGTGAACTTTGCTTTTGACTCTTCAAACTTAACTTCTGTTGCACAGACCAACCTTAATAAATTAGCTCAGGTTCTTTCTGATAACCCGGATACGAATATCAATATCTACGGTCATACAGACAGCAAAGGGGCAGATGCTTACAACTTATCTCTTTCTCAGAGAAGAGCAGATGCAGTAAAAGCTTATTTATCTGGAAAAGGAATCGCTTCTTCAAGAATGATGACGAAAGGTGAAGGTGAATCTATGCCTGTAGCAAGCAATGATACAGACGAAGGAAGAGCTAAAAACAGAAGAGTGGAATTTGCTATTACAGCTAATGAAAAAATGATTAATGAAGCCAAGCAAGGGCAGTAATTAATTTAATGTATAAATATTTTCGTAAAAGACCGCCCCGGCGGTTTTTTTTGTATTTTTATGCTATGAATTTTGAATTTGCTATTTTTGTAACTGAATTAACATAAATGAAGAAATATCTTAAACTCCTCCGGGTGGAGCAGTGGGTGAAAAACCTGTTTGTTTTCGTTCCTCTGTTCTTTTCAGGAAATATTACAAATATAGACTTACTAAGCAAAAGTGTTTTTGCGTTTATTATCTTTTCCCTCGCAGCCAGTGTTGTCTATATCCTTAACGATTATAACGATATAGAAGCAGACAGTAAACATCCCGAAAAAAGAAGAAGACCTCTCGCAAGCGGAGCCATTTCAAAACCAAAGGCTTTAGGGATTCTTACAGGACTCGCTATTGCTGATATAGCAGTGGTGTTCCTTGCTCAGCTTTATTTTCACGAACCTTTATGGAAATTTGCCACCATCATAGGACTTTATATTGTGATCAATCTGGCGTATACCTTTAAACTGAAGCACGTTCCGATCATTGATATTTTTATCATTGCCACAGGATTTGTACTGAGAGTTTTAGCGGGTGGCTACATCACGGGAATAGGAATCTCACAATGGGCAATCCTGTTGACTTTTGTACTGGCTCTCGTTTTAGCCATCGGAAAAAGAAGAGGAGAGCTGATCAATGCGCAGGTTTCAGGAAAGACAAGAAAAGCTTTGGACGGATACAATGTACAGTTTGCAGATATTGCACTGTCTATTTCAGTAACATTAGCCATCGTCTGCTATCTGATGTTTACCCTTTCACCTGAAGTTCAGGGAAGATTTCATCAGCGGGTTTTTTATACCGTCATATTTGTAGTCTTTGCTTTTTTAAGATATCTGCAGCAGACTTTAGTATACAACAGAACAGAATCTCCTACAAAAATAGTCTACAGAGACCGGTATATCCAGGTGACTTTAGTGCTTTGGGTAGCCGCATTTTTAATCCAGATTTATTTTAAAAAATGAAGCCGAATTTCACACAGAAAGTTACTAACTGGGGCAATTTCCCGGTAGTAGAAAAAGAAATGAGATCTGAGGACAGCTTCAAAAGAATCAAGGAGTTTGTACTTAATCATAACGAAATTATTGCCAGAGGAAACGGAAGATGCTACGGCGACGCTTCCCTGGGAGAAACCATATTTTCTACCAAAAAATTAAATAAATTCATCAGTTTTGACCGTCTCAATGGGGTTATAGAATGTGAATCCGGGGTGTTGCTTTCAGATGTACTTGAAATTGCAGTTCCACAGGGATATTTTCTGTACGTAACGCCGGGAACTAAATTTATTTCCGTGGGAGGTGCTATTGCTTCAGATGTTCACGGGAAAAACCATCACGCAGAAGGTTGCTTTTCAGAATATGTGATCGAGTTTAAGCTGATGACCGAAAGAGGAGATATCATCACATGTTCCAGAGAAGAAAATTCGGATAAATTCTGGGCTACTATTGGTGGAATGGGACTTACCGGAATTATTCTTACCGTAAAATTTAAGCTTAAAAATATAGAATCTGCCTACATCCGCCAGGAAAGCATTAAAGCAGAGAATCTGGATGAAATTTTCAGACTCTTTGAAGAAAGTGAAAATTGGACGTACACCGTAGCGTGGATAGACTGCCTTCAAAAAGGGAAAAACCTGGGAAGAAGTATTCTGATGAGAGGAGAACACGCGTTTCAGCATGAGCTTCCCCAAAAACTGACCCAACAGCCCTTAAGACTGAAGAAAAAATTTCAGCCTACTGTTCCTTTTTATTTTCCGGGCTTTGTACTGAATGCACTGACGGTAAAAATATTCAATCTGCTGTATTACAAAAAGCAGACTAAGAAAGAAGTGAAGTCTTTTATCGACTACGAAACCTTTTTCTATCCGCTGGATGCCATCACAGACTGGAACAAGATCTACGGAAAATCAGGGTTTATCCAGTACCAGATGGTGATTCCGAAAGAAGCAGGAAAAGAAGGAATGAAACAAATCCTTGAAACCATCGCAGCAAGCGGAAACGGATCATTTTTAGCGGTTTTAAAACTCTTCGGAAAAAACAATCCGGAGGCTTATAATTCATTTCCTTTCGAAGGCTATACGCTGGCTCTCGACTTTAAGGTGAATTCAAAACTGAAAAAGCTGGTAGAGAAATTAGATAATACCGTGCAGCAGTTTGGAGGTAGAATTTATCTGACGAAGGACAGCATGAGCAGGTCTTCACTCACGAATTACCTTAAAAATATTCAAAGTTCAAAATTTGTGTCTTTACAGCACAAAAGAATCATAAACAACAATTCATAATGATAGTTCTGGGAAGTACGTCTGAAGTGGCGCAGGCTTTTGTGGAAAAGGCTCTTCAGGAAGGAGAAAAGTTTGGAAAAATATACCTTTTCACTTCAAACAAGGAGACAACGGAAAGATTTGCGAGACATATTGATGTCAAATTTCTGCAGCAGTCTGAGGTAATTGAAATTGATCTGATGAAAGAAATTGATTACACTACATTTGATCATGTCAGTTCAAATGTATTATTTTGTGCCGTAGGGTATTTAGGAGATGGGACTGAGGAAGGTCTTTATGACAACAGGAATACGGAAAGAATTATTAATATCAATTATTCAAAACTGATTCCGGTGATGAACTATTTTGCCCAGAAGTTTGAAAGCAGAAGATCGGGAACCATTATCGGACTTTCATCGGTAGCAGGAGATCGCGGAAGGCAGAGTAATTTTATCTATGGTAGCGCAAAAGCGGCTTTTACAGCTTATCTTAGCGGCCTTAGAAACTATCTTTTTGAGAAAAAAGTGCATGTTCTTACTGTAAAACCAGGCTTTATGGCAACGAAAATGACAGAAGGGCTGCCTTTAAATCCTAAATTAACTGCCACTCCCAAACAGGCGGCTGCATGCATTTATAAAGCATTCAAAAAGCAGAAGAATGTGGCATATGTTTTGCCGGTTTGGAGTATTATTATGATGATTATCAGGAATATACCTGAATTTATATTCAAAAAATTAAAGCTTTAGTAAAAATGAAAAAATTGTATTGTTTTGATTTTGACGGAACCCTGACGTATAAGGATACTATGTTTATGTATCTTAAATTCTACGATTCTACCAAATTCCGGATACAGTTTTTAAGACACGTTCCTCTTTTCATTTTGTTGAAACTGAAGCTTGCCGAAACGGAAAAAGTTAAGAAAAGCTTTATCGGATCTATTCTGAAAGGACAGACCCAGGAAAAGATTGAAATGAAGTCTAAGCAGTTTTTTGAGCAGCACTATCCCAAAATCGTAAGAGAAAACGCCCTGGACTTTATACAAAATATCGATAGGAATAATACACAGAGTTTATTGGTGACCGCCTCGCTGGATATTTGGGTGAAACCTTTTGCGGAAGAACTGAAAATGCAGCTGGTATCCACACGTGCAGAGTTTAAGAACGGAGTTTTTACTGGCAATTTCATAGGTAAAAACTGCAACGGAAAAGAGAAATTGGTCAGAATAAAAGCTGAAATTCACGACTCTAAGTACGATAAAATAATCGCTTTCGGGGATACTTCCGGAGATCGCCAGATGCTTAAATGGGCAAATGAAGGTCATTACCAATTTTTTCACTAATTTTGGATGGTAAAAATGTAACAATGAAAAGACTGCTTATTGTATGTACCGCAATCTTACTGAGCTGTACAGCTACGCCGTCTCAAAAGCCATCAGGTATGCAGGAAAATGCAGATCTGCTAGTTTCTGAGCCGCAAGGTGGTACTGATGAAGCCGGATTTACTATTATCAAGAATGAACAGGAATTCCGAAACGCCATCAAAGGAAGTTTCGGTCTTATCGATTTGAAAAAAGAGCCGTCCGTCAACTATCCGAAATTTCCAAGAAACAAAAAAGTGATTTTGTATCATATGGGTCTTTTCAGGTCGGGCAGCCACAGAATTACCAGCATCAAAAACACATCCGTAAAAAATAATATCCTGTACGTGGAAGTTCCCGCTACACCATCAGGCGGAATGGAAATTCAGGTACTTTCAAATCCCTGGTTTATTTTTGCTGTTCCTTCAGATTATCAATTTACCTCAGTAGAATTAAAATATTCCAATTAAAAATGAACAAAATATATTTAGATAACGCTGCGACGACCCCTTTGGCAGAAGAAGTCATAGATGCAATGGTTAACACCATGAAGATGAATTTCGGAAATCCTTCTTCTACCCACAGTTTCGGTCAGGAAGCCAAAATCCTTATTGAAAATGTAAGAAGACAGATTGCAGACTATCTTCATGTAAGTCCTGCAGAAATTATCTTTACTTCGTGCGGAACAGAATCGAACAATATGATCATCAAGTCCAGTGTGGAGCATCTTGGTGTAGAAAGAATCATCAGTTCTCCGCTAGAGCACAAATGTGTTTCTGAGAGCATTCTGGATATGAAAAACAGAAAAGGGGTAGAAGTAGCCTATATTCGACCTAATGAAAAAGGAGATATTGATCTTAATAAACTGGAAGAATTACTAAAAGCCTCTGATAAAAAGACATTGGTAAGTCTGATGCATGCCAATAATGAAATTGGAAATATCGTTGATATTAAAAAAATTGCAGAATTATGCAAAGCGAATAATGCTCTTTACCATTCCGATACGGTGAAGACCATGGCCCACATGGAATTTGATTTTTCAGATATCCTCGTAGATTTTGCTTCCTGCAGTGCCCATAAATTCCACGGTCCGAAAGGAATAGGCTTTGCTTTTATTAGAAAAGCTACCGGTTTGAGAGGAATTATTACGGGTGGTCCTCAGGAAAGAAGCCTGAGAGCCGGAACAGAAAATGTTGCCGGTATCGTTGGTTTAGGTAAGGCTTTGGAGCTTTGCACCAACAATATGGAGGCTTATGCTGCCCATATCAGAGACATAAAAGAATACGCTATTGAGAAATTATCTGCAGAGGTTCCCAATATTAAATTTAATGGACGAAGCGGGGAAATGGATCACAGTGTTGACAGTGTTTTAAGTGCCTTACTTCCGTATAAAAATCCACTGATCGGTCTTCAGCTGGATATGAAGGGAATTGCGATCTCTCAGGGCAGTGCGTGCTCTTCCGGAGCATCCAAACCTTCGATGGTAATGATGATGGTGCTTTCTGAAGATGAAATGGATCATTGTACACCATTACGTATTTCATTCAGCCATATGACGACGAAAGCAGAGATCGATGCTCTGGCAGAAGCTTTGAAGGAAATTTCAAAAGATTTTGCTATAGAAAAAACAAATGTTGAGCATAGATAGTCTTATTGCGTAAAAATCGTAATTTTGATTATCCAATTAAGGATAAATAAGAAAATAAATATTAATTTAAATAAAAGAAACAAAATGGCTTTAGAAATTACGGACAGCTCATTTCAGGAAACGGTTTTAAAATCAGATAAACCGGTATTGGTAGACTTTTGGGCAGTATGGTGTGGACCATGCAGAACTTTGGGACCAATCATCGAAGAAGTAGCAGCAGATTTTGAAGGAAAAGCAGTGGTAGGAAAAGTTGATGTAGACAACAATCAGGAAATTTCAATGCAGTATGGCATCAGAAATATCCCTACAGTTCTGATTTTTAAGAACGGTGAAGTGGTTGATAAATTAGTAGGTGTAACTCCAAAGGAGATTATCGCTGAAAAATTAAGCGCGCACTTGTAAAAAATAACTTTGATAATGAAGGCCTTCCGGTTTTGGAGGGCTTTTTATTTGCAAATAGTTTGCAGGTAATAAAAAAAGTTGTAGTTTTGCAATCACAAAAAAGAAACAACGTTCTTTACAACAACAGAAAATGATCCGGTAGTTCAGCTGGTTAGAATGCCGCCCTGTCACGGCGGAGGTCGCGGGTTCGAGTCCCGTCCGGATCGCA
>NZ_JAOAMU010000001.1:827331-915526 GCF_025154075.1 Chryseobacterium herbae | reverse complement strand
TGATCCGGTAGTTCAGCTGGTTAGAATGCCGCCCTGTCACGGCGGAGGTCGCGGGTTCGAGTCCCGTCCGGATCGCAGAAGTTTTCATCAATTTACTTTAAAAAAATTGATCCGGTAGTTCAGCTGGTTAGAATGCCGCCCTGTCACGGCGGAGGTCGCGGGTTCGAGTCCCGTCCGGATCGCAAGATCTTTAAAACCCTTTCAATTATTTGAAGGGGTTTTTGTTTGTATACCTATCACCCGACCTAAGGAATAAGTTTTACCGGATCAGGTGCAAAAATCAAAAAAATAAGCACAATCAAACCTCATAGGTTTTCAAAACCTATAAGGTTTCGTTATCTGAAATATACCTTTTGATTATTTAAGAGATTTTTTAACCACAAAAGAGTTTTATACTCTCGCAGATGATGGGGATAGAGCAGATTAGCAGAAGTAAAAATCTGCATCATCTGATTAATCTGCGTGAAATTTTAAAATCATGTGATCTGTATTCATTCCCTTCATCAGAGTCAATAAAATTAATTCCGCCTTTGCTCCCCTTTATAAAACATGATCATAATTTTCTTACGTTAAAAAATAAATTTTACCTGCTGACCAGATTTTGCGGATGACCTGCTATTATCTCCTCAAGTATACTTTCTACGAAACAATATATTCCACAATAGCCTCACAATGTAATTTTGTCGTATCAAAAACAGGCACGCTAAAATCATCCTGACTGATAAGCATAGGAATTTCCGTGCAGCCGAGAATAATGCATTCGGCACCACGGCTGATCAGTTCTTGTACAATGGAAATATAATTGGTTTTGGTCTCCGGATTACTAAATCCTACCCCAAGTTCATCTTTTACGGTATGCTGGATATAATCCCTTGTTTCCTGCTTTTCCGGGATGAGTACTTCAAGGTCATATTCTTCAAGTTTATTTTTGTAGAAATCCATTTCCATGGTAAACTTTGTTCCGATTAAACCGACTTTTGTAAGTCCTGCTTTCTGTATGGCTTTTGCAGTTTCTGTACCTATATGAATAATCGGAAGTTGTACGGAGTCCTGAAGCTCGTCTGCGAACAGATGGGCTGTATTGGCACAGAGCACAATGCCGTCTGCTCCGGTGTTTTTAAGGTGATTGCAGGCGTTTAATAACAATTCGAAAGAATTGACCCATCCTTTTGCCTGTAGGTCCCCAAAATTCAAAGAATAGATCATGCATTCCGCTGCATTCAGTCCTCCCAGTCTGGCATTGACACCTTCATTGATGAATTGATAATAATCCAATGTGGATACCCAGCTTATTCCGCCTACCAGTCCTATTTTTTTCATGAATGTGAAGATTTACTGTTGTTGACAAATCTAGCTAAAAGTTTCCGTTGTATCACGGGTATTCGCCGGGATATTGATCATTTCAAGAATTTATGCATTGTCTAAAACTTTCAGCCCTGTAAGCCCATATCTGTAGGCAGAACCGTTGTTAATATTCACTGAGTAGGAATTTTCGTTAAACACGAGTTCAGCTTTTTTCAAAGACGTATGGTCATGTACTTGTATTTTATCGTTATTTTTGTTCAGATAGCCCATCAGGCCAAATAATTTATTCGCAGTTTATTGCTACATTAGTGAAAACCATAAATAGATCCAATGTCAAAAAGAAAATTTATTCTGCTTTCCATTCTGAAAACATGGCTTATTGCGACAGTTGTTTCGACGGTTATTCTGATTATTTACATGATGATCACGGAAGTTCCACGTGTTGATGAACATCCCAGAAACTGTGATATGAGCGGGATTGCCTATGGTCTTCTGATCATCTGGATTCTTTCTATGACTGTAGTTTCCTTCAGCAGCCTTTTTTCTCTTTTAAAAACGTTTCAAGGGAAAACAAAAAGATGGCTGTGCTGGTTTCTGCTTCCAATACTTACCGCCGGATATTTTTTTATAGCCATTTCTGACGGAAAAATCGATAGAGAGGGAATCGCTTATTTTTTGATCTCCAATCTGCCATGGTTTCTTCTGTGGGGAGTTTATTATTCAAGGTTTAATTCTAAATTTAAATAATCATTAATAACCTATAAACCGATAAAGACAGATGATGAAAAAACTTTTTCTACTCTTTGTAATTGCTATTTTCGAGACTTTTCTGCACGCCCAGCCGATCACTTTAAAATACCTTACTGAAATGAAAGAACTCAGGCTCAAGTTGTATTATGGGAATGGCGGGAAAGGAGCTTTTATACAGTATGAAGGGAAGAAAGAAATTATTCCGTTAAAGGTCAGGAGTTACAAACTGGACACCATTTCGCAAGGCCCGGGTCAGCCGGCCCATCATTATTTTGTCTGGGATGAAATGGTTAACGGAAAACTCAGTGGAACATATAAAATGATGCAAATGAAGAATATTATTGTAGATCCTTCTTACATCAGAATACGGGATTTTACACAATTCACGCATTTCAAACTTGAACTTGTGGAAGAAGAGGGAGATCCGGATGGCGATGATAAATACCTGCTGCATGATGCCATAATCTCTTTTAATCATTTTTATAATAACAGACTTCTGATTGAATATCCTGACGGGAAAAAAATGAATGCAGAGCTCCCTTTTCCGGACAGTCCGGATGCAGCCCAGCAAAGCATTATTGAGGATTATAATTTTGACGGATACGATGATCTTGCTTTCACGATTCCGGATGCAGGAATGGGTGTTTACAGTACGTTTACCATTTATCTTTATAACCCGAAAACGAAGCGTTTTGATCTGTTCAAAGAACCGGATTACTCAAAGTCAGCCTGTTCATGCCTTTGTGATGTATCTGTAGACAAAAAAAATAAAACTCTTTACACCGGATGCAGAGGAGGAGCTTCGTGGCATCAGGATGCTTACCGTTTTGATAAAAATGGAACTCTGAAATGGGTTGCTTCGCCGTGAATGGGAGAATTCAGAGTCAAGATTTTAGACATCAGACATCAGATTTCAGACTTTAGACTGAAACTAAGGTTGAGATTAGAAAACGTCAATGGTGAATTTTTGCTTTGCAAGTGAATGGTGAATTTGAGAAGCAGGAGGGAAGAACCAAGCTTTCAGATACAGGATGATAATTCATTAGCTTAATGATTACTAACCAGCAACTGGCAACCAAAATTCGCCCTCAAACTCTTAAACTCCGTATCCCGAAACATGAACCCCGAAACACGCATCCCGTAACTTCCGTAAAACAAAAATTACTGCCCAAAAAGACAGTAATAGATTCGGATCAGCTGATATGATACTTCAAACAATTTACGGTTTTTTTCTCAGAAAATGAATTCTGTTATAAGGGTAGCTGATCTCTAAGGGCTGCTTTAATCCGGCCGTTGTTATTTATTATTTTCAGTCTGAATGGGCCCTCGAGGGCTGAATTATTTACGATAAAAACTTCATGGGTGAAATCTACTTTAACTTTGACCGAATCATTCTTGGGCAGCTCCTTTATTTCATGGTTATTGATTACATATTGAAGGGCGTCTTTCTGTGAAGGATTATATAAAACCACTTCAAGAATCTCTTTCGACGAGTTTTTTATTTTCAGATTTTTGTGAGCAGGTATTTTCCACTGGTTGCGGTAAAGATGTCTGCCTTTGGTGATTTGGAAAGAGGACAGGAGAATCATCAGGACTGTAGAAAAAATAAATAGAGGATAAAAACAGATACTTTTCATCTTTAAGGCTATTGATTTGTTTTTAGGTACAGAACTGACATTATTTTTAGCAAAAGTATATCACGGTATTTTGATAACCACTACACTTTTGTGTAGATTTGCTTGTGTGTTATAAATACTACACTTTTGGGTAGTGATTGTGTCAGTTTATTAAAGGATATATGGAAGAAATAAACAGGTTTTTTAACGATAAAAATGATGTCCGCAATGATGCTGAAATAGATCGCGGCCAGGTTGGGGACTATCTGGAAGCGATAAAAGCTTTTTCAAGGCTTACCTATCAGAGTCTGTATGTAATAGATTATCAGACCAGAGGTTTTGATTATGTCTCTGGAAATCCGTTGTTCTTGTGTGGGAAATCACCGGAAGAAGTGAAATCAATGGGCTATGCTTTTTATTTTCAGAATGTAAAACCTGAAGATGTGGAGCTATTAATAAAGATCAATGAAGCAGGATTTGAGTTTTATGAAAATATTCCTGTAGAGGAGCGGAAGTTGTATTCCATTTCATACGATTTTTGCCTGATCAACGGCAAAAAGAATATTCTTGTCAATCACAAGCTCACCCCGATGTTCCTTACCGAAGAAGGTCAGATCTGGAAGGCATTGTGCATTGTTTCACTTTCAAACAGTACGGCGTCAGGGAATATTGTGATCAGTAAAGATGGTTCCGATGAAGTTTGGAAGTATGATCTTGCTATCAAAAGATGGGAGAATGAAGAGAAAATAAAGCTTTCCCAGAGAGAATATGAAATCCTGAGTTTGTATGCCAGTGGACTGACCATCAATGAAATTGGGGAAAAGCTGTTTATTTCTGCGGATACTGTAAAATTTCACCGGAAAAAGCTTTTTGATAAAATAGGCGTCAATAACATTGCTGAAGCCCTTTCTTACGCTCAAACCAATAAACTGCTGTAAAACAATATACTCCAATACCGTTTTTTTACGGTATTTTTTATAATGTCTTTTATGATTCAAAATTAGGTCTGATATTTGCAATGGGTAACCAAACTAAATGGCCTGTTTTATTTATGAAAAACATATCTGTGAAAAAAATATTTTTATATGCCTGCTTTAGCGCTGCAATGCTGGTTTCATGTAAGAAAGAAATTGAAAAAATAAGCGATACTCTTAAAGATACGGTTTCCTCATCAGAGACTCCGACCGTAAAAAAAGATTCCATCAAAAAAGATTCTGTAGTACAGAAAGAATCCGTTCCGCCAGCAATGCAGGAAAACGGTTTCTATAATGCTTTTGTCCTTCCAAAGGATAAAAAGATGAGAGATTCTGTATACGCAGCATTCAGTAAAAAATACAGCGAAAAGGAACGTTATGCGATTTTAGCATTAAACAGACTTGATTCTAAAAACAGATTCAATACGGATACTTTGGTGGTTCCGGCTAAAATAGATACCACGCTGATGTCTTATTCGCCATTCCCAATGCAATTAGATGTATTGAGTGGTGTAAAAAAATTCGTGATCTTTTCTTATCCAATTCAGGCTTACGGAGTATATTCTAACGGAAGTCTTGTAAAATGGGGACCAACCAGTATGGGGAAAAAAGCTGCGCAGACAACGCGCGGACTTACTTTCGCCAACTGGAAAAAGAAACTGTCTATCTCAACGGTGAGCACTGAATGGAAACTTCCTTATAACTTCAATATCCATAATATAGGAGGAATCGGATGGCATCAGTATGATCTTCCGGGTTATCCTGCCTCACACTCATGTCTGCGTTTATTGATGAAAGATGCACAATGGCTATATTCCTATGCAGATACCTGGATTCTGAATCCCGGAGGTGCCACTACCAAAGCAAAAGGGACGGCAGTAATGGTTTTCGGAGATTATAAATGGGGCGGAAGAAAGCCATGGAAAAAGCTTTTGGATGATCCTAATGCCAATAATATTTCAGTAGAAGAAATGACCAAACTTCTGGAACCCAACGTAAGCAAAATGATAAAAGAACAGGACAACAGGGAAAAAGTAGCGGATTCTATTAAAACCGCAAAAGCAATGGCTCCGGCTCAAAGTGAAAAACCTATGGAGGTTCCCATTAATTAATCTGAGTTTGGGTTGAGAATTAATGATTGAGGTGCTGAAAGTTACGAGATACGGGATACGCGTTTGGGAGCTGGAGGATTTTAGGGTTTGAAAATTTTCGGGAAGTTATGAATTATTAATTTCTAGGGTAAGAGCAATTGAAGATTTGAAATTATCTGGATGTAAAAGGTAGTTCCTTGCTTGAACCACAAACCCATACCCCGAAGCCCGAAACATGATGAGGTGCTATAATGTATACTTTCAACATCCTGAAATCATTATAAAAACAAATGTCTTATCCCGAAACCAGGTTAATTCATTTTCTTTTCAAACTGTAAAGTAGATTCTTCAGCAAATCTTCTAAGCTTAAGCATCTCTTCCTTACCCTTGTGCTGGCCGAATCTGGCCGCTGCATACGTAAGAAGAATACAGAATAACATCATAAATGAAGCGCTCAGGGCCCACGGGAACTCAGCGCTTTTTATCTGTCTTTCTACATAATACATGGTGAAAAAAGTCATCCAGAGAATTGAAAAGGAAAAATAAAGGAACATGAAGAATGTCCACACGGCAGAACTGGGGCCGAATACGCCACGTATGGCAGTCTCATCATCTTCAATTTCTACTCTTAAAGATAGCCTCGGTTTCGAGTAATTATCATATTTCGTTTCCACCCAGATTGTGGCTACTTCCTTGTTGATATTTCCCGAAAATTCGTCTTTGTGCTCGGCAAGATATTTTTTTAAGTTTTCTGCATATTCTTCCTTCGTAAGATGAGTAAGCATCTTGAATCTGGGGCGGGTTCTTATTTTATCTATGGTGCTTTCTTCGGTTTTCATAGGCTATTCTTGATACGGGATAGGGTCTTCTAATACAAAATTAAAGGTCAGTTCCACGGTTTTTCGCTGGACTACCATTGTGATGTTCCTTCCTTCCTCAGATTTCATTATATCCATGATTTTTTCCATGGTCATATCGGAGGTACGGCTTCCGTTAATCATCATTATGCGGTCGTCTTTTTTCAGGCCTACTTTAAATGCCGGAGAGTCTTTTCTGATCCCCGCGATGGAAAATACAGGTTTTAAAGTGAATTTATACTGAAAGTTATTGACTACTGAAATTTCAGTACTGGATTCAGATATTTTTTTAGGTTCAATTTTTACGCGGTCCTCATGCCATTCCAATCCATCCTGCTTAAAGTCTAACCCGCTCATATTAAAATGAAAAGGATCGTCGAAATTTCTATTTTTTTTCAGGTATATCTTTCCTGCAGTGTAGTCGAATATGGTGGTAAATCTGCGGATAATTTCTCCACCCACGGACCCCTTTCGGTTGGAGACCAGATTCACGTGCTGGATAGAGTATTCATCGGGCATTGCCGTGAGGGGCATATTAAATTTGAAATCTCCCAGATAAAAATTATGGATCCTGCTTCTTTTACCATAAATATCTCCGTTGAATCCACGGCCCAGATAATCATCAATATTGGGTCTGTTGTACACGAAATCTTTGATCAGGGTAGGGAAGAGCCAGATGGCATCGCTGTTTCCGAGATCAATCAACAGCTTTGAACTTTTCTTTTCATTCGTCATTTCTACATCTGCATTGATGTAAGGCTTATCCTTTTCTATCGTCATGGGCAGTTCAGTGAACTTTCTGAGTTTCTTCTTAAAAACATCAATATCCTGATAAACCGTTATTTTTTTTGAGGTATAATCTATGGAAATAGGATGGTTCTTGAAAAAATGATACCCGATCACTCCGTTCACAGGAATTCCAATATGAGATGAGATGTTGAATTCCTCATCAATAACAATATACAGAAGCATGGATGTATTGATGATATGATCGCCTATTCTGGCAATATTACGGTCCGATTTAAAACCGTCTATACTTAGATTTCCACCGAGTCCGGAAAATTTTATTTTCTCGATATTTTCTAATTTTACTTCCTTATTGTCCAAACTGAAAAGAATGGTTTCCGCAACGCCCGTGTCCAGCATAAATGTAAGTTCGGCTCCGTTAACGGTAATCGGGATAAAAATAAGGTTGTTAATCAGCTTAAAAGGGATGACTACTTTTTTGGCATTCACGAGCTCGAAAGAGTTCTGGGCACTGAGAAAAATGCTAAAGAATAATGCCAGTAAAAGAAGCTTTAGTTTCATTTACTGAATTTAGTGAAATTATCGTTACTGTGCATAAAAAAACATTCCAAAGGTAGGAATGTTTGTATAAACTGCAACGAAGCAATATGTTTTGATTAAATTTATGTAAAATAAGATTAGGCGTTATTTGGAGAAGAATTCCATGAGATCCATATAATTTTTTTGATTGACACCATGTCCGCTCATATATTCCCTGAAACTAAAATAACAGCTCAGGTCATAAAGAAGGTCTGCAGCCTTTCTTCCCCATTCAAGAGGAATCACTGCATCGTCTGTTCCGTGAGAGATGAAAAAACGAAGTCTTTCCAGTTTCTTTTTATCTTTAACAATACCGTCCAGCAGTTTTTCTTCAGGATAGCTGCTCAGACAGGCAATATAATTAAACATTTCCGGATGCTTCAGGGCCAAAGCATAGCATAATATACCACCCTGGCTGAAACCACACAGATGGACCTTTCCTTCAATGATTCCGTAATGATTGATTACTTTCAGGATGTTTTCCAGTACGCCGTCCAGTGATTCCTTAGCCTGAGCAAGATCAATGAAATTTTCAGGATTATTGAAATCTATGTCAAACCACGAATACCCTTCAAACTGGGTATCTCTCGGGGCTCTGAAACTTATGATAAGCCAGTCGGCAGGAAGGGTTTCCCTGAAGCTGAAAAGATCCTGTTCATTGCTGCCATAGCCGTGCAACATGAAAAGTACAGTAGTATCTGGGGTGATATGTTCCGGTTCTCTTACTATATAATCTAAATTCATACAGCAAATATAATTAATAAATCATATTGTTAACTTCTAAACGGAAGTCCGTGTTTTAAATTTTATGTTTAGCTAATTCTCTGCTCAAATAAGTGCTGGTCCTGCAATTATGCTTTTTGCCGATTTGATATTAATTGGAAATCTTTATTGGAAATTTTTCATAAAAGTTATTTTTATATTAATAAAAAACTTATATTTGAAACATTAAAAATCTATTTGGAGAAATGAAGCAATTTTACAAATCAAAAAGTTTACTTAGACTTTCTTTTTTATTCGTTTTATTATTTTCTGTAATTACGGTAGTGAATTCTTGTAAAAAGGATAACGATGACGAGGAGTTTACAGATCACGTTGTTCAGTTTGAAGTGAAAACAACTACAGGTGGTGTTATCAGAGCAATTGTAACACAGGTAGGAACCGTAAAGACTGATATTTTCGATCCGGTGGGGACTACTTGGACGAGCGGAGAATTTTTCGTGAATTCAAGCCAGGCACAATTGAATCTTGATGCGAAGGCAGATCTTCCTAACGCAGATTCTGAACTGGTGATAAACCTTTGGATAGACGGAGAAATCGTAAAAACTCAAAAGAAGAAAGGAGCAGGTCCTATGGTAGCTTCTATTGATTACAGCTTCTTAGAATTATAAAAAAATATATTTCCTATATATAAATGAAACCGCTTTTAAAGCGGTTTTTTTATTTTATTCCTCGATCATATGATGTTGAGTTGCCCGGTTGATGAGCTCAGTAGAATTCCTGGCCTGGAATTTTTGCAGAAGATTCTTGCGGTGTGTATCCACAGTAAGCGGACTTAAGAACAGCTCGTCCGCAATCATAGCGCTTGTTTTTCCCTGTGCTACCATTTGGAGGATTTGTTTTTCACGTTTTGTCAGCCTCGGAATCGGCAGGTCATTTTGGGAAGGACGGCTGATGATCTGTTTGGTTTCATTACAGAAAACAATATTTCCCGAAAGAGCCCCTTTGATGCATACCACAAGTTCATCAATCGAAATGTTTTTCAGAAGATAGCCGCTGGCTCCGTTTTGTATAGATTGCATGATAATGCTTCGTTCCGAGCGGTTACTGAACATAATCACCGCAGTCTCCGGCGATATTTTTTTGATTTCCCGGCACAGTTCCGTTCCATTGGCATCAGGCAGCGTAATGTCCAGAAGAATAATATCTACCTGATGAGAACGGATAAAGCTGATGATCTCCGATCCGGAAGTAAAGCTTTCTGATATATTGAAAAAGGGCTGGCTTTTCAGCATCATTTTCAGTCCTTCGATAACGATAGGATGATCGTCTACGATGACAATATTAATTTTTTCATTCACCATTTGTATTGAGTTCGATGTTAATTGTTGTGCCCTGACTATCGGAGCTTACCTCCATTTTTCCTCTAAGATAATTGACGCGGTTCCTCAGGTTGTGGAAGCCCATACTTTTTGTGGTTTTTTCGATGTCTTTTTCAAATCCTTTTCCGTTGTCTTCTACAGTGATCATGAAGTTTTCGCCGGATTGGGAACATTGAAGAAGGATATTACTGGCCCCGGAATGTTTCACGGCATTGGCAAGAAGTTCCTGTACAATTCTGTAAATATTAAGCTGAATCGTAAGCGGAAGGTCTTTGTCTATATTGATAGGCTGGAAATAAATATCCAGATCTTTCCGAATATAAAACTGGCACAGGTCATTCAGAGCAGTTTCAAGACCGAAATTAAGTAAAGATTCCGGCATCAGATTTCTGGCTACATGTCTGAGTTCGGATATGGAAAGATCAAGTTGGTCCAGGATCTTATAAAAACCCTTGTGTTGTTCCGTTTCAAGATGTGATGATGACCAGGTGGAAAAATTGATTTTAACGCCTGCCAGCATTCCGCCGAGACCATCATGAAGATCTTTTGCAATACGTTCCCTTTCTCTTTCTTCACCTTCCAGAATAGCTTTCGTCAACGCCAATTCTTCTTTCTGATTAATGTCTTCTATTTTCTGCTGTAAATTAATTTCTTTTTGCTCAGACAGTTTTTTATTGTTCCTGTAAATGATAAACAAAAACACGAGAAGGATCAGAATAAACAGCAGAAAAAGGCTCAGTATCCACAGATAGTAATTCTTTTTGTTGACCTCCATCTCCTTCTGATTCTTTTCTGAATTCAGGAAAGCGATTCTCTTTTCCTTTTCTGAAGTATTGTATTTGGCCTCCAGTTTATTGATCTCCAGTTTGATGTTTTCCGCATTCAGGCTGTCATTCAGTTTTGAATATTTTTTCTCCCAAACCAAAGCCTGACTGGGGTTTCCCATGATCTCGTTGATGTTGGATAAATGGCTGTAGAGTATTTTTTTGTTGTTAAGATCCGTGGCCAGGGTTTTTTCAGCAAGGATTTCTTCTAACAGATTTTTGGCTTCCGTATATTTTTTCTGCTTTTTGAATATATCATACTTATGGAAATAGAACATCTGCATCAGCAGCTTCTGATTGAATTTTTTAGTATAAAACAATCCTTTTTCTATGGCTGCCAGTGCCTGATCATGGTTCTGTTTGCTGACGTAATACAGTGTTTTGCTATAATATAATAGTGCATTGGACGAAGAATCAGGATAAGGAGAAATCATTTTCTCTGCTTTGTCCAGAAATTTTTTACCGATATCCGCTTTTATCTGATAGCAGTAATTGTTTGTAATATTGAGATAATTATAAAATAGCTCTGTAGAATGAGGGGCTGTTTTCTCAAGAAGATGAAGCGCTTTTGTATTATAATTGGTAGCCTTTTCAAATTCAGCGTTGTAAGTAAGCATGATTCCGAGCTGGGTGTATAAAAATCCTGTAAGTTTATTGTCACCATATTTTTCAGCCGTAGGAATGCTTTTCTCAAGCATGGTTTTAATTAAATAAGGATAACCTTCCTTATTCTTTTGGGTAACGCCATAGCCGTACCAGCACAAAGATTTGTAGAGATCAGCTTTTTTGTCCTTTAATTTTGAAAACTCTTCTATCGCTTTATGATAGGAAGTTGCTGCTTTATCCTTATTCTGATCAAGAAAATACTGTCCTTCGTAATAATAATATTTAGCAGCGGTAAACGGATCTTCTCGCCCTAATACTTTTCCATTTTCCAGGTATTTTTTGCTTGTAACAGTATCAATGTTTCTGTAATAATTGGATAACAGAAAACAGGCGTCAGCTTTAGAAAACTGGCTCCTATTATTTTTGACCACAAACTCCAGACTGTCTGTAAATTTTTTCTCATTAAGCGGAAACAGCAGCTGAGCCTGCAGTACGAAGCCTGTCAGTAAGCATAAAAAAAATAATATTCTCGTCATCATTCAATTTCACAGTAAAGGTTGAATATAAAGAAAAATCCAGGGACTAAAAATACCTAAAAACAGGTAGAAAAAATTACTTTTTTTTAAGGATTGTTTTCAGTTCCTCAGGCTGATAGTTTTGCAGAAGTCTTTTAACAGACCTGAACACTAAACATTGAAAACGATAAATATATAATGAAAAAAAAGATCTTTTTACTGAGCTTAATTTCCTTTTTTGGAGTAATGAATGCCCAGAGAGTACAAAAGGGAGAAGCTCAGATGAATGTAGGGATTGGTCTTGCCAATGGATGGGGAATGCCTGTTTACGCAGGAGTTGATTATGGAGTCCATAAAGACATCACAGTAGGTGTCGAAGGAAGTTTTTCCACGGAAAAATACTCCGGAGATGTAAAAGGCAGATGGCTTTCGGTAGGATTGAACGGAAACTACCATTTTAATACGCTGTTGAAAATTCCTAACAAATTTGACGTGTATGCTGGCGTTACTCTGGCTTACAATTCTTTTTCTTACCGCTACAAAGGTTCAGACTATGATTATTTAGGAGGAGAAAGTTCGGGAGTAGGTTTTGCAGGACAGGCAGGAGCCCGTTATTACTTTACAGATCATTTCGCAGTGAATGTAGAAGTAGGAGGAGGAAGTGTAGCATCAGGAGGAAAAGCCGGAATTTCGTACAAATTTTAAACACAAATTAATACATTAAATCAAATGAAAAAATCAAAAATACAACAGATCATCCAATACACATTGGTAGTACTGGTAACAGCAGTCCTTTTAGGATTTTCGACTTCATGCAGCAATGATGATGACGATGATGCGCCGGCAAGACAATCACATAAAGTTGTTTTTAAAGCAACAGCCTCAGCCGGAAGCAATATTGATGTGGCTGTTTATGGATATGACAGTACAATAACGACTGCATCAAGCCTTAGCGGAACTACATGGACAAGTCCTGAAATCACCACTCCTGCGGGTGCCGTAAACGCTAATATTGGCGTGAATGCCACAGGTTCGTCTTCATCATCAACATTAAAAGTACAGATCTACGTGGATGGTGAGTTGAAAAAAGAGGGAACCTCCAGTGGACAGATACTTTCAGCCAGTGCCAACTACACATTTTAAAAACTGAACTTCTAAAAAGAATTAAAACAATCACCAGACACTTAAACATATCTTTTTTATAATAGTTTTTTCATGGCTCTTCAGAATCAATAATTGTAGCAAGAGCATTTTAAAAGTGGTAACTTTCTCTACAAGAGCCGTGAACTCCTTTCACGGCTTTTTTTACTTGAGATTGGTGACAACCTTGTTGAAGATTCTACTGAATTTAGGTAGTATTTTTCTTGATATTCAATAAAAAAAGAGACCGTCTCAGACAGTCTCTTTTGATTCTTATATGCTTGTATTCTTATTGAGCTTTTACAATAAAGTAGCTTTTCTTACCCTTTTGAAGCAGTAAGAATGTACCGTCAATAAGGTCGCTTTCGTTAGCAGTATAGGTATCGTTTACTTTTTCTTTGTTTACAGAAATTGCATTTCCTTTGATTTCTCTCTGAGCCTCACTTTTAGACTTTAGGAAACCGGATTTCTCAGAAAGAAGGTCTACAATGCTTACGCCAAGAACATCAGCTTTTGGAAGTTCTTTTTGTGGAACACCGTCAAAAACTTCAAGGAAAGTTTCCTCATCAAGACTTACCAGATCTTCAGCAGTAGAACGTCCGAAAAGAATTTCTGAAGCCTTCAGAGCTTTTTCATATTCTTCTCTGCCGTGTACCCAAACCGTTACTTCCTCAGCCAGTCTCTTTTGAAGTTTTCTTTCATGAGGAGCTGTTTTGTGTTCTTCCACTAATGCTTCAATTTCCTCTTTTGATAGGAAAGTATAGAATTTAATGAATCTTTCGGCATCATCATCAGTAGCATTCAGCCAGAATTGATAAAATTTGTACGGTGAAGTTTTCTTTTTGTCCAGCCAGTAATTTTCTCCGCTTTCAGATTTTCCGAATTTAGAACCATCAGCCTTCGTGATCAAAGGAACCGTTAATGCAAACGCTTCTCCCTGAGCTTTTCTGCGGATCAGTTCAGTTCCAGTCGTGATATTTCCCCACTGATCAGAACCGCCCATCTGAAGCTTTACGTTATTATTCTGGTACAGGTGAAGAAAATCATATCCCTGGATTAGCTGGTAAGTGAATTCAGTAAAACTCATCCCGTCTGCACTGCCATCTCCTGAAAATCTCTTTTTTACAGAGTCCTTCGCCATCATATAATTAACGGTGATATTCTTACCTACATTTTTTGCAAAATCAAGGAAAGAAATATTCTTCATCCAGTCGTAATTGTTCACCAATTCAGCTTTATTGGCACCTTCACCTTCAAAATCCAAAAATTTTGAAAGCTGGTTTTTCAAACAGTCTACATAATGAAGAAGAGTAGCTTCATCCAGCAGATTTCTTTCTGCAGATTTCCCTGAAGGATCTCCGATCATCCCTGTAGCGCCTCCTACCAAAGCAATTGGCTTGTGGCCGTGCTGCTGGAAATGGGCTAAAATTTTGATCTGGATAAGACTTCCGATATGCAAAGAATCAGCAGTTGGGTCGAAACCAATATATGCAGTAGTTACCTCCTTATTCAGCTGTTCATCGGTTCCTGGCATCATATCGGCAAAAAGACCACGCCATTTTAGTTCTTCTATAAAGGAATTCATCTATACTTTTCTTTAAAATTTTATGGTGCAAAGATAGTAAATTCAGGAGTATAGAGAATAGGTAGCGGAAGGTAAAAAAATCAAAGGATAAAAAGGCCTATCTGCCCCCTTGCCCTTTCATTTAAAAAAATTATATTTGTTAATAATGAACGACGAACAGCTATTCCTGCTTATCCAAAAGGCCAAAGAAAAGGACCAGAAAGCCCAGACCAAACTCATCAATGTTTTTTGGGTGGATGTCTTCTCTTTTGTCATGAAGAAAGTAAAAGATGAAAATGATGCAGATGAAATCACGGTGAATGTTTTTTCAAAAGTGCTGTCGAAACTGGATATGTATGACCCGCATTTTCAGTTTAAAACCTGGGTATTAACCATTGCCCAAAATACGGTCATTGATTTCTGGAGAAAAAGAAGCCGCGAAAACCAGGACCCAACCGAGAATCTTGATGAGGTTAAAAACCAGTTCGCTAAATCTCCGGAAGAGCTCATGATCTCCAATGAAGAGCAGAAAAAGATCATTAAAACCATTGAATCTTTAGATGCCAACTACCAGGATATTATCAAATTAAGATTTTTTGAAGAAAAAAGCATCAAAGAAATCGCAGAAGAACTAGGGATTTCCGTTGCCAATACCAAGGTAAGGGTGATGCGTGCCAAGAAAGTACTGGCAGAACTGCTGAAGAATAATGAGTTTGATGATAATTAACCTGATTTCGGGATGCGGGTTTCGTGGTTCAAACCGACAATTAGCAACTCAATCTTAGGAGTATACTATTTAACGGTTCAAAATTTTCACAGATAAATTTCCTCCTTCGTTTTAGGAAGAACAATTTTTCTCTGGTCCTTTTGATTTCTGTTCTGCAGATCGATCTTTAATCCCTTTTTAATATAAGTTTCCTGTTTGGATTTTCCATATTCCTTAGTGTTTTCTACATCTTTTTTGTAGTTGAGCTGTCCTGTGGAAAGATTAAAATCTACCTCTGCCCAATAATCTCCGGGCCTGCCGGATTCTGAAGAATAACCGATCAGTTCAAAATGTCCGTTCTGAAACCTGTATTTATCTGTATAGCCCCATTTCCAGCTGCTTCCGCCTGCCTGGGTAATGCTTAAAATTCCTTTTGAAATACTTGTACTCTGATACGGATCGCCCATCATGCCTCCGCCGGCACTTTCCAGAATTGCATTCCTTGATTTACTTAGGACCATCCATGTTCCGCCACTTTTTTTCTGAATCTGAATTTCACGGATTTTACCTAGCTCACCTTCATCTGTAGTATTATAGATGACCACTCTTTCAGGAATTTTATCACCGTCAAGATCTCCCTCCACAGTTTCAATAATCTCAGAACCCGCCGGTTGAAGTTCTTTCTGAGCAAACGAAAATGTACTAATTATAACAGATGCAGTCAAAAGGATCTTCTTCATAGTTTAAATTTGGTTATTTAAAATTACAATTATATTCTGAATCAGGTTAATAAAACTGTGCTATAGCTGTGTCTTTGACCTTAATAACTTCCTTGTTCCAGCTTCAATCTTCCCGACCTCATATAAGATTATCTTTTCCATCAATTTTTCCATTAGATGGTTTCCATGAAAAATTCCTTAACTTTGAACTTCAATTTTAGAGATGGAAAATTTAGTTCAAGATACTACCGTTCAAAAACCAAAGTGGATCCGTGTAAAACTTCCTACCGGAAAAAACTACAGGGAGCTTAGGACTTTGGTCGACAAATATAAATTAAATACCATATGCCAGAGCGGAAGCTGTCCGAATATGGGTGAATGCTGGGGAGAAGGAACGGCAACGTTCATGATCTTAGGAAATATCTGTACCAGAAGCTGCGGATTCTGCGGTGTAAAAACAGGAAAACCGCTTGATGTGAATTGGGATGAGCCTGAAAAAGTGGCCCGTTCTATCAAATTAATGAAAATCAAGCATGCTGTTCTTACGTCGGTAGACCGTGACGATCTGAAAGATATGGGTTCCATCCTTTGGGGTGAAACGGTAAATGCTGTAAGAAGAATTTCTCCGGGAACAACCATGGAAACACTTATTCCGGACTTCCAAGGGCTTACCAAGCACCTTGACAGACTGGTAGATGTAGCTCCGGAAGTAATTTCTCACAATATGGAAACGGTAAAACGTTTAACAAGAGAAGTTAGAATCCAGGCTAAATACGAGCGAAGCTTAGAAGTATTGAGATACTTAAAAGAAGCAGGCCAGAGAAGAACAAAAACCGGAGTAATGCTAGGTTTGGGCGAAACTAAAGATGAAGTTTTCCAAACCATTGAAGATATCAGAAATGCAAACGTTGATGTCATTACACTTGGTCAGTATCTTCAGCCTACCAAAAAACATTTACCGGTGAAGAAATTCATTACACCGGAAGAGTTTGATGAGTTGGGAGACTTTGCAAGAAGCTTAGGTTTCAGACATGTAGAAAGCTCACCTTTAGTAAGAAGTTCTTACCACGCTGAAAAGCATATCCACTAAAAAATATAGCCGCTTCATTTTTGGAGCGGTTTTTTTGTGTTTTATTTCGATAGATTTTCATTTATTGATCTCTTGTGAATTGATATTTCTGCCCTCTTTGTATCATGAGCATTTTCTTTTCAGAAGGATTAAATTCCAGGGTGATTCCGGCAGGAAAATATTCAAATTTGTTTTCTCCGATTTTATCAAGAGTGAATGGAGAATCACCTACAACTTCGGCTTTTAAAAATTGATCTCCATAAGATAGTTTTAGTTTAAAAGGAAGTTCGACCGAACTGTATATTCCGGTATAAAGTTCTGCATGCATACCGTCTATTTGTCTTTCGGATAGTTTTCTTTTATTCTTATATAAAATATTTAGAAGGTAATAAACAAAATCATCTTTGCTTAGCCGTTCACCGTTTACTACTAGGGAAATGGCCGTTTTATTTTTAATATCAAACAAAACAATGCTGTGAGAGCCATATGTGTCACCATAGTGGCCATACAATTCATTGCCGCCAAAAGAAAGATTTATTAATCCTCTTCCAAAAAAAGATCCGTCAGCAGGGACCATTTTTTCCAAAGATGTTATGCAGATGATTTGGCCGGCAAATAATTGAGAGATAAAAACATTCGTATCATACATTGTAGAGGCAATATCACCAACTCCGATTACATTTTCAAAATAAAAATCTTCTACTTTTATCCAGCCGTTTTCATAACGATAGGATGGAGCGATAGTATTGTAATTATGATGATGAAAAGAAGCAAAATTCTTGAGTTTAAGAGGTTTTATTATTTTTTCTTCTAAAATTGTGCTGTAGCTGGAATTATATTTACTCTCTACAATTTTGGTAAGTAAATAATACGCAGAATTGGAGTAAAAAACTTTTTCACCAGGCTGAAAAGCAACTCCCTGTTTTATGATTTCTTCAATAATTTCTTTTTGAGTGGCTTTTTTTGTTAACCATTGACTGTTGTTCTCCTTTATCACAAAGTTCTGCAGTCCGCTGGTATGTTCCAGAAGGTTTTTAATCGTTATTTTTTTTGAATTTGGAATATCGGGGAAGAAAGAGAAAAGTTTATCGTCTAAACTGATTTTCTTTTCATCAACTAATTTAAAGATCAGTGTTGCGGTAATCATCTTTGAAACAGATCCGATATGATATTTTAGATCCTGTGTTTTTTGCAGTGCTTTGATATTAATTTCCCCGAAAGTTCTGCTATAAACTTCTTTGTTATTTTTGAAAATCGAAATGCTGCCTATATCCTGATTATTGATTTCAATGGCTGTTATTAAACTATCAATTCTTAGTTTGTCTATATTTTGAGCATATCCTTTTATTGAGAAAAGAATGATGAGCAGAATAAAATTTTTCATTTTAGTTTTTTTAATGTATAATAATCAGTAAATCAATGAATAATATGAACTAGCTTATAAATATATTAAACTATCTGTGTACTTCAATATTCTTCAAATATTTTTTCCTGAATTCAGATGGAGTTTCGCCTGTATGCTGTTTGAAAAGCTTATTGAAATAAGACAAACTCTCAAAACCTACCTGAAAGCAAACCTCTGTCACAGAATAATCCTTCAGCAGAAATATCTTGGCCTGGTTAATTCTGTAATTATTGACAAATTCCGTGAATGTCATATTCGTCTGCTTTTTAAAATAACGGCAGAATGCAGGCGTGCTTAGACTGACGATCTTTGCAATTTCGTTGACATTCGGTTTTTTATCATAATTTTCATGAATGTAGTCGTAGATGGTTCCCATTCTGATCTTGTCGTTTAAGAACCATTTTATTCTTGTATCTTCTTTGTTCAGCTCTTTTACTTCATCTGTGGCAGCGAGGATTTGCAGAATTTCAATCAGACCTATCAAAGAATTAAACGAACTTTTATCCTTAATGTCAAGAAGTTTTTCAACAACCGTTTTCTTGGTTTCTCCTAAGAAGGAAAGCCCCAGATAGGATCTTTCCAGAAGTTTTTTGATGTTTTCAAATTCAGGAACAGGGAAAATAATGTCCTGAAGAAAATTTTCTCTCATCTGCAGAACCAACTGCCTGCATTCCGTCTGGATACCGTAATCGAAATTCAGATGGGGAACATTGGAACCAATTAGTAGCAAATCACTTTCTGTAAAACCGGAAATATCCCGTCCTACGTGGCGGATTCCATTGACGGCTTCTACATAGACCAGTTCTATTTCGGGGTGATGGTGCCAGAAAAAACAGTTCTTTAAAGACGGCGAAAAAAGCTTAAAAGATTTTCCTTTTTCAAATTCTATAACCTCTTTCTGAATTTTCATTTTGTTCTCATTTGATTGATTCTGATTTTAAAATTACATAAAAAGGTTAATATGGAGCAAATTTTTATCATTTCAAGAGAAGTAAAAACCAATATTTCTAGCGATTTTTGCACTTTCAAAATAAAGATAGGAGACTGTTTTTATTTTTTAGAAAAAATCATTTAAAATTTAATTCGAAAAAGAAGTTTACTCACAATGAAGATTGATAAAAGAATAATTCCGCTGGCCATAGGCGGACTGGGAATCGGAACTACGGAATTTACCGTTATGGGACTGCTTCCGGATATTGCAAATACCCTCAAGATTTCCATTCCTGAAGCAGGACACCTGATCTCAGCTTATGCGATGGGAGTGGTAATCGGAGCACCCATCCTGATTGGATATTCTGTAAAATTTCCACCTAAAAAAGTGCTGATGGTTTTAATGATCCTGTTCACCATATTCAACGGACTTTCTGCAGTAATGCCTGATTATACGAGCATGCTGATCATGAGATTCATGTCCGGACTTCCTCATGGAGCGTTCTTCGGAGTAGGAACAGTGGTCGCATCGCGGATGGCTGGAAAAGGGAAGGAGGCATTTTATATATCCTTAATGTTTACCGGGCTTACGGTGGCCAATCTGATTATGGTTCCGCTCGTTACCTACATAGGACATGCCTATCACTGGAAACTCTATTTTGCAATTGTTGCATTGATCGGCCTTTTCGCGATATTATTCCTGAAATTATGGCTTCCTGTCATAGAATCCAATCAGGATACGCATTTCCTTGAAGAACTGAAATTCCTTAAAAATAAACAGTCGTGGCTGGTATTGGGAATTACAGCGATTGGTTTTGGAGGACTTTTCACCTGGTTCAGTTATATTACCCCATTAATGACCATTGTTGCCGGAATCCAAAGCAATCAGATGGCGTATGTCATGATTCTTGCCGGCGCAGGAATGGTGGTTGGGAATCTTGCCGGAGGATTTATTTCCGACCGTCTCGGACCTGAAAAAACATGTGCATTATTGATCTTTCTGATGATGATCTCTTTGGGAGGAGTGTTTTTATTTGCCGAACATCAGAATATAGCACTAATCCTGACATTTGTCTGTGGAGCGTTATCGATGTCGGTTGCCGCACCAATTAATATCATGATGATGAAAGCGGCCCCAAAAAGTGAAATGATGGCTGCCGCGTTTATGCAGGCTGCGTTTAATATTGCCAATGCGATGGGTGCCTTTTTAGGAGGAATTCCTTTGGAATACGGATTTTCATTCAAATATCCTTCATTGGTAGGAGTGGGGATGACATTCATTGGCCTTGCCATAAGCTTAAGATACAGATATCTGTATGGCAAAGAAACTCCGGATAATGATGACAAAGCTGTAGAATGCGTGCCTTGCGATAAATAAAGAAATAAGTGAAGGAGATACATGGAATAATGGGATCAATTTCAAAAATTGGGGAGCGGATACGTTTTTTTAACGCAAAGAAATTGATTATCCTATTGATAAAGGGAAGCAAAGGCGGAATCAATTTCATTGATTCGATTAAGCAGACGTTATATCTGGAAGCTTCATCAGCGACGAAGTCGAACTCTTTGCCTCCTTCAACTCAAAAAGCATTTTTCATAGAACTTTGCGTAAAAAAAAATCATTTATCCCCCAAGTTTTGTACATGATCCGAATAATGTAGTATTTAACATCACTGACACATACAAAAAGAGACTTTGCACATTCATTTGAGCAAAGTCCCTTTTTTATTATCATATGGCTGAGATGAGAAGACGTCAATGGTGAATAATAGAATTAAGAAACAAGAGCCAAGATTTCAGAATGCTTAAATATTTGCCTTAATGGCGACGAACTACCCGTCAACCAGCAACTTCATTCTACACGCGGATACTCTATCCCTCTCAAACACTTATACTCTCAAACTCTAATGCATAACATCATACTTCTACTTCGTTTCCGTTTTTACACCAATACAATGCGTTGTATAAATTTTCTTTAGGAAAAGATTTAAATTCTCCTGGCATCAGGACACTGAAAATATCTGTAAAGTTCTGGACAGCTTCTTTGTCTGTAACAATGGCTGCGCGATTCCATTTTGAAAGATTTTTTAATCCTAAAAGAGCATCCTGAAGCCATGCTCCCATGGTAAACTTATCCAGATCCGTGTCCAAATATAAAAGGTAATTCAGTTCTCCAAATTCGTCTACTTTCTCCTTTACGTGAGGAATGACAAGGTTTTCAAAATCTTCTCTGGTTATTTCTCCCGTTGCATTGAATGCAGCAACATTTTCCGGAGCTTCTGGAATAATCGTTATCATACTATTTATTTTTAATGTGGTTGGGTTTAAACTGGGTACAATAATTGCACCATAAATTGATAATAAATCGTTAAAATACTTATAAATATTAGCGTTTTCAATATAATATTCAATTATGGATTTAAAATCGAACGAACCTTTCTGGCTGATAAAGAACGGCCTGATGACGTCTTATCCTTCCCTGAAATCAAATGAAGACTGTGATGTTTTAATTATCGGTGGTGGTATTACCGGAAGCCTTATTGCCCATCAGATGATCAGTGACGGATACAGAACAATCCTGATTGATAAACGTGAAATATGCAACGGAAGCACTTCCGCTACAACCTCCATGTTACAGTATGAAATAGACATTCCTCTTTATGAGCTGATTGAAAAGATAGGTGAGAAAGGAGCTGTGGCAAGTTATAAAGCTTGCTCCGATGCAATTGACAATCTTGAAAAGCTCACCAAACAGATCCGGTCTGACGCAGGTTTTAAACGAAAAAAATCGCTGTATTTTGCTTCGAAAAGGAAAGACGTAAAGTGGCTTAAAGAGGAATTTAAAGCCAGAAAAAATGCCGGATTCAATGTAAAATGGCTGGAAGCAGATCAAATTGTAGAACAGTTCGGATTTGAAAATACTTATGGAGCTATTCTGTCAAAGCAGGGAGCCAGCATTGATGCGTTTAAATTTGCCCATGAACTATTTGAACATAATACAAAAAAAGGCTTAAAAATCTTTGATAAAACCGAAATGAAGAAGGTAGAATATCACAAAGGCTTTAATCGGGTAACGGTTGACAGCGGTTTTCAGATAAAAGCGAAAAAAGTGATCTACTGCATCGGCTATGAAAGCAAAAATCTATTGAAGGAAAACTTTGTGGATTTAAAAAGTACTTTCGCCATCGTTTCAGAAATTGATGATGACAAATTTAAGAATATCAGCAGTACATTGGTTTGGAATACGGATGATCCTTATATCTATATGCGAACAACCGATGACGGACGACTTCTGATTGGAGGAGGAGATGAGGATTTCAGCGATGCACAAAAACGGGACGCACTTCTCGATAAAAAAGAGAAAGAAATTCTGAAAAACCTTAAAAAAATAAAACCTGATTATCATTTCTATACTGATTTTGTCTGGGCCGGAGCTTTCGGGGAAACCAAAGACGGACTGCCTTATATCGGAGAACATAAAAAATTTAAAAACTCATATTTTGTCCTGGGCTTCGGAGGAAACGGGATTACTTTTTCCGTGACGGGAATGGAAATGACTTCTCAGTTTATGAAAAACAAAAAGCATCTGTTGTCTGACTATTTTCAATTCGGGAGATAAAAAAACTGGTGGCTTCGGAAAACTCGGCCACCAGAGGTATGAAAAATAAAATTGAGATTAAGGTTAAGATAGAAAGGAACTGGTGGCTTCGAGGGCCTCAGCCACCAGGAGTAGATTAAGATTTGAATCAAGATTAAAGATAAGATGTAAACTTTAATTAAGATATACAAGAATTTCTAAGGATGACAAACTGGTGGCTGAGGCACTCGAAGCCACCAGTACACGCAGAAAAGCTACCATTCTTAAAACTATTTCGAAGTATATCCACTCGTTTTTGCCTGCTCCAGAATAGACCTTTCAATTGCTTTTCCAAGGTCGTCGGAATCTGCATTTCCCCGTTTTTTCATTTCGGTATCAATGTATTCCTGACGTTTTTTAGATAGCTCTTCAATCTCCTTCTGGATTTTACTGCGCTCTGCAGATTTCACAGCAACCGCTTTTTTAATTTCTTCCTTGCTTTTGCCTTTCAGTTCAGCCGGAAGTGCATCATCTTTTACTGTGGCGATAAATCCTGCATCTTTTTCTGTTTTGTCCACCAAGTCCCAGTGATCATTTTTATAAGCATTCTTCTTAGACTTAGCAACGGTTCTTTCAACATAATTGGAAACCGATTGTACTTCGGCATTCCTGTCCTGAGCAGCCTGCTTAAGCTTATATTCAGAGCCGTGATTTCCGTAGAAAATGTAGGTGTCATTCAGCTTGGTGTTGCATTCTGAGATTCTTACATCATAAGGTGTTTCAATGTAAATTACTTTTCTGTCGCTGTCGATATTGAAATATTTCCCGCCACCTACAACCGCTCCGTTCTGCCAGAAGGTTTGGGATCCTTCTTCTCTGCTTCCGCAGAAAATGGTATTGGTATAGATATTTTTGTTTTTGGCTTTGGTGATCACTTCTTTGTAATTCACTTTTCCCTGGTCGAACGGTTCATTACCGGCAATATAGATCAGTTTCATGCTTTTTTCGTTGCCATCCCAGCTCAGATTCATCGAGGCGTCACGGATCACAGCACCGCAATATTCATTACCGCCATTGGTTCTCAGAGCAAATAATTTCTCGGAAACCAGATCGAGATCCTGGGTAAGTGGAGTAACCTGGCGGATGTAATTTTCATCACGAATGCCATCATTCCCGTACTCATAAAGAGCAATTTCCACTTGTGGAGCCTTTCCGTTGTACTTCAGTGTGGTCAATGTGTTCACAATATTCCAAAGCCTGGATTTAGCCTGATCAATCAATCCGTCCATACTGTTGGAAGTGTCCAGCAGAAGGGCAACCTGGATTTTATTGTCCTTTGATGGCGTTGGTGTTTCAGGGACAGAAGCATTTTGTACCAATGCTGCTCTGTCTGTTGTCGTGCTGTTTGAACAGCGGATGTCTGAAAAACTGCCGGAGCTTAAAAAAGCGGTAACGGCTGTCATTGCTAAGATTTTTAAAGTTGTCATAGTGCTATTTTTTATTGGTTATCTGCTGTAATATTGAATCTGCATTTCTTTCGGATACTTCACCTCATAAGAGAAATTGATCTTGTCCGAACTACCACTGCCGATGTTTCTTTTCCAAAGAATGCTTCCCGTCTTCTCATCAAAACTTCCGTTTCCAATTTCTAAGGCCTTAACCTGAATTTTAGAGTTTTCGCTGATTGGAAGCTGATCCAGGATTTCCAACTCAATGCTTTCTTTGGTGTTGTTTCTGATGCTGATCTGGAAGGATTCTGTTTCCCACTTATTGCTGTTGAAGTTTTTCTGAGATGTTTTATCCTCCAGTTTGATTCTTTTTACGGTAATTCTCTCATCTACACCCAGAGAAATAGGGAATTCATCCTTTACATAATTGCTTGTAATACTGGTTTTTCCGATATAATTATCTTCAAAATAGATATTGGCTTCTCCCGAGATCAGATTAAGATTCTGCCAGTTTTTAATAAATGCCATCAGGAATACCTGGTTGTTCAGTTTTGGAACAGTGTGGTATTTGTAAGTGGCATCGATTTGTTTTTTATCAAGGATCACATATTGTTCTTTTTCCTGACTTAGGATCGTTTGGTTGTAATTAAGCTCATAAATGACATTCATCTGACTATCTGAAACGGTTGCTATAGGTACTTGACTTGGTGTAACCAGCACTTCATCTCTCATCTGATAAGAATTCACTTCTTTTGCAGCTGCGCTCAATCTGTAATTAGCGGTTTCAGCCTGTGCATTGTGTGGCGTATATTCAGCCACATAAAGCGGAGAAAGAATAGGTCTGTCCTGATTGTAAGAAGGTCTGTAGGTCGAAACAAACAGTTTGACATTTTTCCAGTCCTGGCCGGTTTTCTGATAAATTTTTCCTTTATAAATCATTTCAAGAGGTTTCTTTACCGATTCTGCACGAAGATCATAAGATGGAACCCAGCCTGCATCAGAAACGATATAGCTTACGCCTAGGTTCAGATTCGTTTCATTATCTGCAAGGATTTCCAGAAGAAGTTCTTTTCTGTTGGTATTTTTGTTTGTCTGTTCTTCTGCAAACTGATTGCTGATCTTGGCAATACCTTCATCCAAAACCATTTTCTGCTCATTCAGAACAAAAACCTGGTTGTCAATTTCCAGCATTCTTTTTCTGTAAAACTCAGTCAGTTTGATCAGCTGTTCCTGTGGAGTAGATTTATCATTGGTAGAGATCTTTAAATTGTCATTAATGATATTCTGCTCCCCCGTCAGGTTCTTGATCTGAATTTTCAGTAAATTGACCTGTCTCTGTAATTTTTTTCTTTCATCATCCAGTTTCTTTTCTCCTGCAGAGAAATCTTCATCTTTCAGAAAATTGCTCTGTGGCGTGATGGAAAGAAGCGTTGTATTTTTTTCAAGATTGATCTTGTAGGTGTTTTCATCCAGATTGTTGGGAAGGTTGATGATTCTCACCATATTTCTTCCTTTCTGTAGGGTAACGGAAGTACTTCCGAAAACTTTGGCGCCTTGAAGAAAGACAGTGGCCTGTTTCACTTCAATTTCCTTCTTGATTTCCTGTCCTTTTAAAAATGAAACAGAAAATGCGATGAGTAGTAATAAATAGCGTTTCATAGTGTATTATTTTAATTCCTGTAGTAAAATTATCCCTATTTAAGGCTGGAAATGAGGAGACTTGGTGAAACCTGACTTTCACTTGGTGAGCTTAATAATCAGCCTGAAAAAAGAAAAACAGCCCTTTCGGACTGTCTCTTAAATCTGTTAATTCTAAAGGATTTCGTATCTTGTTTTGATGCTGTATTTCAGCTTGATATTTTCGATATTGTCAAAAGAAAAATCTACCGCGGCATCTGCTGCTTCCATCTGCATACTTCCCAGATTTCTTTTATAAGCTACAGGAAGAACCATATCGCTGGTGTAGTCTTCAATTTCGATGATTTCTAACGGAGCTCCGGTTTTTTTACCCATGCTTTCCAACAGATAATCTGCCTTTTCTTTGGCTGCTTTTAATGCATTGATCTTAATTGTTTTTCTGAAGTCCGCTATTTTAGTGTTCTTCACTTCTGAAACATTCAGGTTGCTTACCCATTTCTGGTTGAGGTCTTCAAATATTTTGCTGATGTTCGCTTTCGTATTGACTTTGAACTGGTAGCTTTTCGTGAATTTTCCATTTTTAGCATATGCATTCTGGTACATGGATTTGAATTTGATGTCTTCGTTTTTCACGCCTCCATTCTTCAAGGTTTCAAACAGTTTCTTTTCATTATCAGCCAGATCGTTTTTGTTATCTGCTTTAATGCCTACGCTAAAGATGATTTCATCCGGTTCTATTTCCATTTCTGCAATACCTGTAACTTCAATTGCATTTTTCTTTACTTCCTGTGCATTCACAAAACTTCCCAGGGTAAAGATTCCGATCAATAAAAAATGTCTCAATTTCATAATTTCTTGTTTTAAATTCTGATGTAAAATTACCGCGATCCGAAACCCAAAATAAAGAGACTTGGTGAAATGAGGTTTTCACTTGGTGGATGCCCATAAAAAAGACGATCCCCGTGAGAATCGCCTTTTCAAGCTTTTTAAAACGTTTTAAACCATTAAGATCAATGAAGGATATAAGGTTAGTTAAGAAAAAATCAAATGATTTTTTAAGCTATACGTCTTAAAGCGAAGCTAAAACTTAATATTCTTAAAAGCTTAACAAGAATCTTAATGGTTCAAAAATTAAGTTTAATAAATAAAGTAAACCTTCGAAATTTTATCGTTTTTAATCTCATAAATAGCAGTCGCTTCGGTCTTTACACCAAGTCTCAGCCCTGAAACGCTCTCTTTATCAATAACCGTATTCAGATTGACAATCCTCTGTTTGATCTCGCAGTGCAGATCCGGATATTTTTCAAACATAGCGGAATAGGTTTTTCTCATGGCTTCTTTTCCTTTGCTCATAAGCTTTCCGGGGAACATATAAAGCTCCACATCGTCTGCATAAGGCTCCAGAAAAGCTTCAATATTTCTCGCATTATAAGCATTGAGCTGTTGTTGAGCCAGAGATTCCGGTGTTACTTTTACAATTTTTGCCAGATCTACAGGCAATCCGTTTTTCATCACCATATCGATTTTTGTAAGGTTATCCAGATTGTCTATCGGATTGGCATTGAGAAGAACAAAATCGGCTGTTTTGCCTGCTTCTATGCTGCCGTATTCATTGTCTTTATTAAGGATCTTCGCCGGAATGATAGTCGCCGACTGAAGGATCTGCCATTCATTCATCCCACTTTCTTTCATCGCTTTAAGTTCTGCGAGAAAGGATGACGCGTGCTGGGTTCCTATATTTCCGGCATCGGTACCGGCAGCAAGCATTACACCTCCATCAGCCAGTTTTTTGAGATTGACTTTTCGGATAGAGTCTGTTTTTGAAATGTAGGCTTTGATCTTAGGATCACTGAACCGGACTTTACGTTTATTGAGCATCGCAGAATCTGAGGTTTGCGTAAGATGCTTCAGGTCATACATAGAGCCGATGCTTTCAGGATTGGAGTTTTCCAGTTCATAGGTATTGTAAACTTTCTTTTGTCCATAAGTGTCATAATAATTATCCATGACTGTAAGGGTAGGACTTACAATGACTTTTTTTGATTTTAAAAGTTTTACAAAATCATCAGAAACAATTTCGTCTTCTATATTATGAACCAGAAAATCGGCACCGTTCAGGACTGCCGTTTCCGCGGTTAAGCGCTCTGTAGCGTGAATGGCGACCTTTAAATTATTTCTGTGGGCCTCATCAATCACTGCTTTTATTGTTGGCTCCAGCTTCTTCGTCTGTTCTTCCTTTTTATTGGCATCTCCCGTGATGATGTACCATATTTTGATGAAGTCTGGTTTGTAGGGAATCTGTTCCTGTACCAGCTTTTTAGCATCATCAATGGACGTAAGCAGCCTGAAAGGTTCATTTTTATTGAGGTTTTTAAAAACTTCAGGCTCATAGGTCGTAATCAGTGGTCCGGACATATAGACTGAAGGAAGACGCTCATTGACTTTTAGAGAATCTCGAAGTTTCAATAAATTATAAGTTGCTCCCGGATCAATAACTGAAGTAATTCCCATTTTAAGGTAACGTTGCATAAGATCTTCCATATGACTGTGGCTCCAGCTGATCTCTTTTTCGTAGGGAACATGTTTTCTGAGATCAAGGGCATCCGGTCTCGTATACAAACCTCCGCTTTGGAAAAAGTGAACGTGTGAATCCGTCATGCCGGGAATCAGAAATTTACCTTCACCATTGATGACGTGGGAATTCTGAGGAATTTTGATCTGCTTGCTGGGTTTTACCGCGGTAATGGTTTTACCTGTCATGATAACAGTCTGGCCCGGAATCATTTTTTTATGAACCACATCGGCCACCGTTACATTCTGAATGTAGATCTGTGCATGGAAACCGCCTGCACAAAATAAAGCTACAAGTATAATCCGGAGTTTTTTATTCATAATTTTGGTGTAAAATCGTCCTACAAATATAAAGAAAGACTCACGCTTCTGTGGTATATAATTTCAGAACCGTTCAAAAATCAGTGGATTGATTCTTTGAAGGAGCAGACTTGGTGAAGTGGAGTTTTGACTTGGTAAAGAATAGAAAAGGATACCTAAAGTTTTACTTACTTTGCATTAAAGATCTGAAATCCGTGAAATTAATTTTTAAAATACTCTTTATTTTCATTCTTGCTGCAGGAAACTTCTGTACAGCACAAGATTCTACACGGGTTACCCAAGCTTATAAATCTGCGGCAAGACTGAAAAAAGCAGTAGATAATAATGACAATAAAGGCGTGGCTGATTCTTATGTAGGCATTGCCAACGATTATTACAACCAGGGAAATTATGCCAAAAGTGAAGAGTTTTTGGCGAAAGCAAGAGCCATTTACAAAAATCTTAACGACAAAAAAAATCTGGAATCCGTTACCAGAAGAATTGCCCAGTCACAGGAAAAGCAGAATAAAATAACGCCGGCTATCAGTAATTACAATAGGGCAGCCGAGATCAGTTATAGCGAAAAAAACAGAGCCGTAAACACCAATGATGCTGCCAGACTTTCTTCTCCCAACGCTGAACAGAAAGTAGAGGCCATTCAGGATAACATCAATCTGGGTCTTAAAACAAAAGATAAAGGTGATCTGGCAGCAAGCTACAGCCAGATGGCAGAGGTGAATATACAGCAGAAAGATATTCCCAGAGCAGAAGAAAACCTCAACAGTGCGTATGCTATTTCCAAAAAAGAAGCCCCGCAACAGGCATTGGAAATCAATCAGAAACTGACCAATTTCTATGTTGAAAACAGGAATTTTGACAAAGCCATTGAAGCTAAAAAGAAAGTCCTGAAAGAAGATTTTGTCAAAGAAAATTCTCAGGAAAAAGTCAACCAGATCCAGGAACTGGCTGATATTTATATTAAGAAAAATGATCCGGAAGAAGCCGTGGTATTATTAAAAAATGCCTACGGAATCGCTTTGGAAAAAGGGCACACGCTGGAAGCTCAGAAAAGTGTAAAAAGACTGGACAGTCTGTACAGCATAACAGGAAATACGGAGGCTTCAGTTTCGCTGTACCGTGATTTCCTGGGGAAACTTCCGGATATTGTGTCTAAGGACAGAAGCCTGATTGATAATAAAATACTGGAAGATACCGAGCAGAGAATTTCTCAGCTTGAAAAAGAAAAAGAGTTGAAAGATCAGCTTATCCGTAAGAAGAATGTTTTTAATTCCAGCCTGATCGGGGTTCTGGTTGTATTGACCGGACTGATTATCTTTATTTTCAGAATGCTGAAGAAAGTTCAGATCAAAAATAAAAAAATAGCTTTACAGTCGCTGCGCCGTGAAATGAATCCGCATTTTATTTTTAACAGCTTAAACAGTGTTAATCATTTTATCTCGACGAATAACGAACTGGAAGCCAATCAGTATTTAACGAAATTCTCAAAACTGATGCGTGGCGTGATGGAAAACTCCGCTGAAGATTTTATTCCTTTCCAACAGGAGCTGGACTTGCTTCAGAATTATCTTGCCTTGGAGAAAACACGTTTTTCGGATAAATTCGATTACGAAATTGACGTAGATGAAAGCCTGAATATGCAAAACCTGAAAGTTCCCGGAATGCTCGTTCAGCCGTTCCTTGAAAATGCGGTATGGCACGGATTGCGCTACAGAAGCGACAAAGGATTTTTGAAATTAAGTTTTGAAAAAGAAGATCAGCATTTAAAAATCACCATCGAAGACAACGGAATTGGGATCGAAGAAAGCAAAAAGCAAAAGACCCATCACCAGAAGACCAGAGAAGGGCGTGGGATGAAAAATACCCTCGAAAGAATCAAACTTCTTAATGACCTGTATCGTCAGGATATTCAATGTAAAGTCACCGATAAAAAAGATGAACCCGGGGTTTTGGTTCAGATAAGTTATAAAAACATCAATGTTTAAAAGACTTGTTTGATTTTTAATTGGTTAGCTCTGTTTTTGTTGTAACAATTTGTCAATAGTTCCGTCTTATTAGTTAAAACTAAACAGATGACTATTGAAAACAAAACAGCCCGGTTCGCAGGATTTATATATCTTATGGTCATACTTACCGGTTTTTTCAGTTTAATGTATGTGCCTTCACAGCTTACGGTCTGGAAAGATCCTGAGCTTACTTTTCAAAATATTTCTTCCTCTGTACAATTGTTCAGATTAGGTATTGCCGGCAGTATGCTTTGCTATATTGCATTTACCTTGCTTCCTCTTGTTTTATATAAATTGTTGAAAAACGTCAATGGAACCTATGCAAAGCTGATGGTTATTTTGGCGTTGATCAGTGTTCCTGTTTCATTTATCAATTTGCAGAGTAAATTTTCAGTTCTCACCATTATTGAGGGAGCCGATTATTTAAAAGCATTTAATATAGAACAACTTCAATCTCAGGTGATGTTTCTGTTAAACTCTTATAACAAAGGGATCTTAATCGTTCAGATATTTTGGGGACTTTGGCTGTTTCCATTCGGGTATCTCGTTTATCGATCCGGATTTTTACCGAAAACTTTAGGCATTTTCTTGATGTTGGGTTGTTTAGGCTATCTGCTCAATGTATTTGGAAGAACTGTCATTCCTCATTTTTCAGACTATTCAGTATCGGATTACATAACACTTCCAGCTTCTATTGGAGAAATTGGGACTTGTTTATGGTTATTAATTTTTGGAGTGAAAAACAAAGCCAGAGAAATTGTAGACGCAGATTAATTTTTAAATACAAATAATCATGAATAATTCCACACAATTTGAAGATATCAAAGTTAATGTTAAGGTCATACTTTCAGGACTTTGGGCTGCGGTTACCCTATGCTATCTTTATGGTGACTATTTCGAGCTTTATGTTCCTGATAAAGCAAAAGGACTTGTAGAAGGAACCAATCTACTGGATACTCCTTTGAAGCTGTTTATGGCTGCTTTTTTACTTTCACTGCCTGCAGTGATGGTGTTTCTGTCACTCATTTTAAAGCCAAGGATCAATAGAATACTCAATATTGTTTTAGGTATATTTTTTACTGCAGTGATGTTGCTTATAGCAGTTACTTCTCTTAGTTTATGGCGGGCATTTTATGTTTTCTTAGCCCTGTTGGAAAGTTTGATTACTATGCTGATTGTATGGTATGCATGGAAATGGAAAAGACTTTAGAAAGGGAGAACGTTTGAGTTTTATGATTCAAAATTGCAGTGTAAGCTAAATATTTTTTACTTTTACTTGTAGGCCGGATATTTTTCCGGACTATATTGAAAAATGAACAAGCATTTATTTATAGGAATACTGATGTCTTTATGGGCTGGAATCTTACATGGACAGGAGATCAACAGCAATCGGTTTGATAGGGTGGTGAAAAGCTTAAAGCTCGATAAAACCACAATCAAAGCAGAATTCTGTACCGAAAAGAAAATGCCGAACGAGGAAGACTCCTATATTGCTGTTCTGCCTGTTCTGCAGGGCAAAGAAGAGGAAGATTTTTTCGTGGTCCGGAATTATATTGTGATCACCAATGAAAATGGTGAAATCAAAAACCAGTATTTTGATCCGACTGAAATTACTTCTGATGCTATTATGTTGAGAAGTATTGCGATAGACACAGGTCTGTACAATATCAGCAACGGAATTCGTGCTTTTGGGGTCAAAGTAAGTGCGCAGAATGGCAGCCAGCCCAATCCCTATTCTACAGAAACAATCTCCTTGTATTATCCGACAGGCCAAACTCTTAAAAAGGTTTTAAATGAATTTGAATTAAACAGTTACGGTGCAGAATGGGATACCCGATGTACCGGAGAAGCTGATGAAGATCATTCCGTGATTATGATGGATAAAACGAAAACGAATAATTTCACCGATCTTAAAATCAAAACCATTTCAATTCACAGAAAAACCAAAGAGGTAAACGGAGATTGCAAAGAAAACGAAACCTCGAAAACCTCTTCCCGCATTTTAAAATTTAAAAACGGAAAATACCAATAACCCCTTACTCATTACCTTAATCCACGATACCTGCAACTTATAATCTGCCACCCATTACCTGAAAAAAAATGAAAATACAATCCGTAATCGTAGACGATGAGCTCATTGCAAGAGAAGTTCTCAGAAATTATATCACAAAATACTGTCCACAGATAGAAATTGTGGGCGAGGCTGAAAACATCAAAGAAGCCGTTCCGTTAATTGCTGAAAAGCAGCCGCAACTTGTCTTTCTCGATGTTGAAATGCCTTTCGGAAACGCTTTTGACGTGTTAGAAGCTACGAAAGAATTTTCCTATGAAACTATTTTTATCACGGCCTTTTCTCAATATTCGCTTCAGGCGCTTAATAAATCGGCCAGTTATTATATTTTAAAACCGATTGATATTCAGGAACTCATTTTAGCCGTAAATAAAGTAGCGGAAAGTCTTGAAAAGAAAGATGAGCTCAACCGTAATAAGATTCTCCTTGAAAATTTAAAACTAAAGCCTGAAAAACAGCAGCTGATCCTGCCTACACTTCAGGGATTTGATGTGGTAAAAACTGAAGATATTCTCAGATTACAGGCAGATGGAAACTTTACACAGGTATATCTGACGGACGGTTCTAAAAAAATGGTCTGCCGCTTCCTGAAACATTTCGATGATCTGCTGGAAAACCCTTTTGTAAGAGTTCACCGGTCGCATATCATCAATGCAGGGTTTGTAAAATCTTACCATAAAAGCGGAACAGTAATGCTTTCAGATGATACGGAAATTGAAGTTTCAGGCAGTTTTAAAGACAATTTCCTGAAGGTCTTTTCCTAGAATTTATCGTTCATTAACAGCTTAAAGGCATTATTTTTGAAGTTTTCAGGGCAATCACACAAAATATTCCCATTATGAAAACTCTTCAGAAAATTGCTGTTCCGGTTACATTAGGTGTTTTAGGACTGATTATTTACAATTCTTGTTCTGCGGGAATTCCAAAAGGAGCGGTAGCAATCAGTAATTTTAATGCTAAAAAATACCTCGGAAGATGGTATGAGATTGCCCGTTTCGACTACCGATTTGAGAAAAACATGGACAATGTCACCGCCGAATATTCTGAAAACCCAAACGGCTCCATCCGAGTCAGCAACAAAGGCTATAACTACGTTAAAAAAGAATGGAAAGAAGCTATTGGAGAAGCCAGATTTGTGAAAGATAATACTGAGGCACGTTTTAAAGTTTCCTTCTTTAAACCGATCTGGTCAGGCTACAATGTCATTGATATCGACGAAGATTATCAATACGCGCTGGTAGCGGGAAACAGCTTGAAATACCTGTGGATCCTATCCAGAACAACTTCTATCCCCGAAAGTATCAGGCTGCGATTCATTGAAAAAGCAAAAAAAATTGGGTATGATACGGATGAACTGATTTGGGTGAAGCATAATTAGGAGAGTCCAAGATATCAGACGTTACGACTGGTGGCTTCGAGTGCCTCAGCCACCAGTTTGTCGTATTTAGAAACTTCGGTCTATCTTAAGTTTAAGTGTAAATCCTGATCATGGGACACAATTTTATTCTTAATCTACTGCAGGTGGCTGAGGCACTCGAAGCCACCAGATACGAATAAGACTAAGAACGAGATTAAGAACTACAACCAACCCATATTTCACCTCCCCGAAACGCGCACCCCGTATCACGCAACTACTCTAAAACACTCAAACGCTCCGACGCTCAAACACTCTGGCGCTCAAACTCCCTCCACTCCTCAAAACGCTGATCAATAACAGGTTTTATGAGATCATAGTTTTCGTAAGTGTCTTCCACGTGGTAAAAAGATTCATACTCGAAGTCGTTTTCTTCTGCTTTCCGGTCGAAAGTTTCTGAATAATCATCGGTAAAGGAGTTGAATTTTTTCCCGAAGGCAGTATCATCATTGTAATAAGCCTGTGCAAAGCCGTTACCCAGATCGTTGAGGTCGTATTGGCTGAACTTTTCATCACACAGATCGATCAGGAATTCTGCTCCGGTCATCTCGCGTCTTTTTACACTTTGGATCTCATCTTTGGCATCTTCCGCCAATTCTTCCGATAACAGATCGTTGTTGATACACCACGTCAGAAACATACCTATATGGGTTGCTGCATTTTCATTGGGTAAATTTTCCGGATATTCTCCGCCATAGTGCCAGGAAGCATCATCATATTTTGCCATCGCCGAATAATTATAGTTTTAAACAGGATCAGCCAAAGATAGAAAAAATCATTTTATGTTGTCGCGGCCGTAGATTTTTACGTCATTTGCAGGACATTTTCTTTCAAGAATTTATATATGGAAAAAGCTGTTCTGATTACTATCGGGGATGAAATCCTTTCCGGAAATACCGTTGATACCAATTCTAATTTTATTGCTACTGAACTTAAAAACATTGGCATACAGGTGACGCAGATCTTCACCATATCGGATGAGATCGATATCATTAAAAACACTTTAAAAGCTGCTTTTGAGTTGGGTGATCTGATCATAACAACCGGAGGTTTAGGCCCGACAAGGGATGATAAAACCAAAAAAGCACTGGCTGACTATTTCAATGATGAAATTGCACTGGATGAGGTGACTTTCAATCATCTTAAAAATTATATGGAAAAACGCGGCCGCCTGGATATCCTTGAAAGAAACAGAGAGCAGGCCTTTGTTCCGACAAAATCCGTTGTTTTTCAGAATCATTTTGGAACGGCACCATGCATGATGATGGAGCAGGACGGCAAATTATGTTTCAGCCTTCCGGGTGTTCCTTATGAAGTGAAGCCACTGATCAGAGATCAGATTGTTCCTTATTTAAAAGAAAAATTCAATCTGTATTATATTCATACCAGAATTGTTTCCGTGGTGGGAATTCCCGAGAGTATTCTTGCGGATATCATTGAAGACTGGGAATTGGCCCTTCCTGAAAATCTGGCGTTGTCTTATCTTCCGGTGGGAACACGTGTTAAACTGAGATTGACCGCTTCAGGTGATAATGAACCTGTATTGAAACAGCAGGCAGAAGAGGAGATCCAGAAACTTCTTCCTTTGATTAAAGATCATGTGATTGCAGTAACAGAAGATAAAATTGAAAAGATCCTGGCAGAAATTCTTACGGAAAGACAACTGACGATTTCCACAGCAGAAAGCTGTACAGGTGGTGAGCTGGCCAAAATGATCACATCCATTTCCGGAAGTTCAACATATTTCCTGGGCGGAATTGTGCCTTATGCTACAGAAAAGAAAATTGAGATTTTAAAGGTTTCCAAAGAGACTGTAGATCAATTCACCGTAGTAAGTGAGCAGGTAGCGAGTGAAATGGCGGAAGGTTGTATGAAACTATTTGGAACAGATATTTCCCTTTCTACAACAGGGGTTGCAGGCCCGGGGAAGGGTGAGGACGGCAAAGAAATAGGAACTGTTTTTTACACGATCAGGATTAATGACAAGGAAGTTACTTCGAAATTATACATGCCTCATTTAGACCGGCTTGATTTCATGAATTTTGTTTCCCAGAAGATTATTCAGGATCTGGTAGGGCTGCTTATAAACGTTTAGAAATCAGTTGATTTTTTTTAATTTTATTTTAATAAAATTGATGGAGTTTTTCACGCTTTTTGAGATGTAGACTATAAATTTCATTACGTGGAAAACTCAAAACAGATTTTTCAGACTGACAATAAAAAACGCTGGAGAAGCGTACAGTGGGGAAGTCGTATCTTTATTTTCGTGGCCGTATTACTCATTTTGGCTTTAGGGCTGATGATGAAGCTGGAAAGAAGCCCGAAAATTCCTTTCAAAGAAGATTATAAAGCGGTTATTACAGCCAGTAAACCTTATCTTCAGGAAAATAGAATATCCAAAGAATACAAAGGTTTCAGGAATTTTATTTCTGAAAAAACCATGCATACCAGTCTTGCTAAAATTCAGCAGGCAAGAGCAGAAAGGCTTAAAAATCAAAACAGAAGCTGGTCCATGTTTCCAGGCGGGATCCGTTCTGCGTTCTATGTGGCCTGGGATCCGCAGTCGCTGATGTCTCTGAAAAGAAATATCAGACACATCAACCTCGTTTTTCCGGAATGGTTTTTCCTCGATCCTAAAACAGGGGATTTGAAGACCAATATAGATCCGGAAGGTTATAAAATCATCAAAAGAACCGGAGTGGCTGCGATGCCAATCTTAAGTAATAATTCCGATCGTGAATTTCGTTCCGAAGGGCTTGGAAAGGTTTTAAAAGATCCTCAGAAAAGAACGAAACTTATTCAAAAGCTTACGCAGCAGTGTCAGAAATTTCACTTTAAAGGAATCAATATTGACTTTGAAGATATGAACCTGGATTCTGATGAATACCTCATTGCCTTTATGAAGGAACTTTCAGACACATTTAAACAGAATAAGCTGCTGGTGACCATGGATATCATGACGGATAATGATGATTACAATATCCAGAAACTGAATCCTTATGTAGATTACTTCATTCTGATGGCTTATGATGAATATGCCGTAGATAGTGATGCGGGACCGGTTTCCTCACAAAAATGGATTGAAGCACAGACTGAAAAAATCCTCAAAAAAACAACTCCCGAAAAAATAATTCTGGGACTGGGAGCATATGGCTATGACTGGAGTACCAACAAAGAAGATAATACCTCCGTTACCTATATGCAGGCCATTACGAAAGCCAGTGCAAGCAAAGCGGTCATTAATTATGATGACAATACATTCAATTTAAATTATTCCTATATAGATTCTAAAAAAAACACCCACACGGTATTCTTCAACGATGCAGCTTCCATTTTCAACACGATGCGCTTTTCCTCTGAATATCCGCTGGCGGGAACTGCCGTTTGGAGACTGGGAAGTGAAGACAGCAGAATCTGGAATTTCTATGATAAGGATATGACCACTGCGGGTATGTCTAAGCTTAATTTAAAAATGTTGGAGAATGTAAAAGGGCAGACGATGGTCGATTATATCGGAGACGGAGAAGTTCTGGATGTTTTGAATACGCCTCATGACGGAAAAATAGCTTTGGAAATAGATCCCAAAGAAAAAATAATTACGGATGAGAACTATATTACCTATCCAAGTTCCTATGAAGTGAAAAAATACGGTGAAGCTCCACAAAAAGAGCTGGTGTTGACCTTTGACGATGGTCCTGATGAAACGTATACGCCTCAGATTTTAGATATTCTTTCAAAATATCACGTTCCTGCTGCATTCTTTCTTGTTGGGTTGAACGCTGAAAGAAATCTTCCGCTGGTTAAAAGAATTTACCGGGAAGGTCACGAAATCGGAAACCATACTTTTACGCATGAAAATGTAGCCAAAGTAAGTCCCGAAAGAGCATTAATGGAAATGAAACTGACAAGGCTACTGATCGAATGTATCACAGGTCACAGTACCATTCTCTTCAGAGCGCCTTACAACGCAGATTCGGAACCGACTACTTCTGAGGAAATTATTCCGGTAGCATTAGCGAGACAGCAAAATTATCTGGATATCGGAGAAAGTATTGACCCGGAAGACTGGCAACCAGGTATTAAATCTGATGAAATTATCAAACGCGTTATGGCAGGCATTAAGCAGCAGCGCGGAAATATTATCCTTCTGCACGATGCAGGCGGAGATACCAGAGAAGAAACGGTGAAGGCCCTTAAAATATTGATCCCGACTCTTCAGAAACAAGGCTATCATTTTACGAATCTTGCCAGTATTCTGCACAAAAGCAAAAACGTGCTGATGCCGGAAGTTCCTAAAACAAGATCTTATTATATTATGCAGCTCAATCTGGTGCTGGCAACCGCGATATATGGAATCAGTCATTTTCTGGTAGCACTTTTTACTATATTTATCGGACTTGGCCTGATAAGATTAATCCTGATGATGTATTGGGCTTTTAAAGAAAGAAAAAAAGAAAAACTCTTGGGTGAGCTTCCGGTTTTGGAAACCTATCCGAAAGTATCCATCATCGTTCCTGCTTATAATGAAGAAGTGAATATTATTTCTTCTCTGAATAATTTGTTAAAACAGACCTATCCCAACTTCGATATCATTATGGTGGATGACGGAAGCAAGGATTCAACGTATAAAAAAGCGAATGAAGCATTTCCAAATCATCCCAAACTGAAAATTTTCACAAAATCAAATGGTGGAAAAGCGACTGCACTAAACTTTGGGATCTCTCAGACCGATGCGGAATATGTTGTGTGTATTGACGCAGATACCCAACTTGAACACAATGCTGTAAAATATCTGATTGCAAGATTTTTAAATTCAGATCCGGAGGAAAAAATCGCTGCAGTGGCAGGTAATGTGAAAGTGGGAAATACCGTGAATTGGCTTACCAGATGGCAATCCATAGAATATACAACGAGTCAGAATTTTGATAGATTAGCCTATGCTTATATTAATGCTGTAACAGTAATTCCCGGGGCAATCGGGGCATTTAAAAAGTCTGTGATCATCGAAGCAGGCGGATATTCTACCGATACGTTGGCTGAAGACTGTGATATTACCGTAAAGATTTTAAGAGCAGGATATACGGTAGCCAATGAAAACAGAGCCGTTGCTGTGACCGAAGCTCCCGAAAGTGTAAAACAGTTTTTAAAACAACGCTTCCGCTGGACCTACGGAATTATGCAGATGTTCTGGAAACAGCGTCAGACCTTCCTTAATCCTAAATACAAAGGGCTTGGACTTTGGGCGATGCCGAATATTTTACTGTTCCAGTATATCATTCCGTTCTTTTCACCAATGGCAGATCTGATCATGTTCTTTGGAATTTTATCCGGGAACGGTGGGAAAATATTCACGTATTACCTGATCTTCCTGTTGGTAGATGCTTCTCTGGCTCTTGCCGCATTCATCATGCAGCGGGAAAAACTGACCGGTTTATTCTATGTGATTCCGCAACGTTTCGGCTACAGATGGCTGATGTATATTGTATTATTCAGAAGCTTAAGAAAAGCATTGAAAGGGGAAATGCAGTCGTGGGGATTTTTAAAAAGAACAGGAAATGTAAAAGAGATAGTGACTTCTTAATATTTGTTTAAATTTGTTCATTGTAACAAAACTTAAAAAAAACAGACTTATCATATAAAATTTGCTATCATAATGAAAAAACTAACGCTTTCTTTGTTTTTATTGGCGGGTGTTTGCTCACTTAATACAGTGAACGGACAGGAAAAAGCCGTGAAAACAGCAGTTAACAGCACAGATAAAGGCTTGGATATTAGCCTTATGGATACTTCAGTACGTCCTCAGGATGATTTTTATAACTACGTAAGCGGAACCTGGATGAAAACAGCCAAAATTCCGTCTGACAAACCAACTTGGGGTAGTTTCAACAAACTGGCTGAAGATACAGACAACAACTCAATGACTATTTTGAACTCTCTTCTGAAAGATAAATTTGCAGACGGAAGCGAGGGTAAAAAAATCCAGGATCTGTATGCTTCATACATGAATATGGAGAAGAGAAATGCAGACGGGATCAAGCCTATTAAGGAAAACCTGAATAAAATTGATGCGATCAAAAATCTTGCTGACCTTCAGAACTATCTGACCTCTGTAACTAAAGATGGCGAAAATACATTTTACGGATGGGGTGTAGATGCAGATCTTAAAGATTCTAAAATGAATGCCGTTTACTTAGGTGACGCTTCTTTAGGGTTAGGAAGAGATTACTATCAGAAAGTAAACGAAAAAAATACGGAAGCTATCGCTGAATATCAGAAATATGTAGCTTCTATGCTTACTGAACTAGGCTACAAAAATGCTGATGCAGCTGCAAAAGGTATCGTAGACTACGAAAAAAGTATTGCACAGACTTACCTTACCAACGAGCAGAGCCGTGACAACACGCTTCAGTACAACCCAAGAACAATGGCTGAGCTTTCAACATTGGTAAAAGGGGTTGATATTCCTGCTTATCTTAAAAAAGTAGGGGTGAATGCCGATAAAGTAATCATTGGAGAAATCGGTTATTATAAGAACTTTGATAAATTGGTGAATGCTCAGAACCTTCCTGTGATCAAGGATTATTTAAAATTCCACATGATTCACGGAAGCGCTTCTTACCTAAGTGAAAAACTAGGAAACATGAGATTCGGTTTCTATGGTAAATACTTAAGAGGCCAGCAGGAGCAGAGAGCATTGAACAAAAGAGGTTTTGAGTTAATCAACGGTTCTCTAGGGGAAGCTTTCGGTAAATTATATGTTGAGAAATATTTCCCGGCTGAAGCAAAAGCTCAGATGGTAGAATTGATTGACTATTTAAAGAAAAGTTTCGCGGTTCACATCAACAACTTAGCGTGGATGTCTTCTACAACGAAGGAAAAAGCAATGACCAAACTGAACAAGTTTACAGTGAAAGTGGCTTATCCGGACAAATGGAAAGACTATTCAAAATTAGAAATTCTTCCAGAAGCTAAAGGCGGAACTTTATATAAGAACCTTCAGAATGTAGCGGCTTGGCAGTATAATAAAGATTTAGCAAAAATCGGTAAAGCTGTTGACAAAACAGAATGGGGGATGACACCACAAACGGTGAATGCTTACTACAACCCGGTAAACAACGAAATCGTATTCCCAGCTGCCATCCTTCAGCCTCCTTTCTTCAATCCTAAAGCTGATGCTGCCGTGAATTTCGGAGGAATCGGTGCTGTTATCGGTCACGAAATGAGCCACGGATTTGATGATTCAGGTGCTCAGTTCGATGCAGACGGAAACCTTGTAGACTGGTGGACTCCTGAAGATAAAGCCAACTTCGAGAAAGCAACAAAAGCTCTTGCTGCTCAGTATGACAAATACGAGCCGGTAAAAGGAACTTTCGTGAACGGTACTTTCACAAACGGTGAAAATATCGCTGATTTAGGTGGCGTAAATATCGCTTACGATGCTCTTCAGATGTACTTAAAAGATAAAGGAAATCCAGGGAAAATCAGTGGATTCTCTCAGGATCAGAGATTCTTCCTAAGCTGGGCAACCGTTTGGAGAACTCTTTCAAGTGAAAAATATATGGTAAACCAGGTGAAAACTGACCCGCACTCTCCGGGATATTTCAGAAGCTTCGGTCCACTTATCAACGTTGACGCTTTCTACAAAGCATTCGATGTGAAAAAAGGAGACAAACTATACAAAACGCCGGAAGAAAGAATTAAAATCTGGTAACAATAAACAAACCGTTCAGCAATGAGCGGTTTTTGTTTTTTTTTAGGTGGCAGGTGGCAGATGCGAGTTTCGGGATTCGAGATATTGAGTTACGAGTTTCGGGTTGCCAATAGCCAACAGCTAACTCATTCTGATTTCATAGGTGTATTTTTTACTCTAAAACTCTAAAACCCTCATACTCTCTCACCCCGCAACTCGAAACCCGCACCCCATATCACTACAAATTCTGCATCATTTCTCAATTATCATTAATCACTTATTACCAAAGTTCGTATATTTGGTAAGTTTGTATACAATCAAAATTTTTTTTTAATGAAAAAGCTAAATATTGGAATACTTGCCCTTTCCGGCATTGTATTTTTAAACTCATGCGGAACGGCTAAGACTGCTGGTACAGAAAAGAAAACTGAAACTACGGTTGCCGTTGCAGAACCTGTGAAAGAAGAATCAAAAGAAGAGGGGATCAATTTATCTTATATGGATAAAAGCGTTCGCCCGCAGGATGACTTTTTTAGCTATGTGAACGGAAATTGGGTGAAAACTACTCAGATTCCTTCAGATAAAGCGAGTTGGGGTTCTTTCAATGCATTGAGAGAAAATGTGGATGATGCTTCTTTGGATATTCTGAACAAGATTTTATCCGAAACGTATTCTGAAGGATCAGAAGGGCAGAAGATCCAGAATCTGTACGCATCTTTCATGGATGTGAATAAAAGAAATGCTGATGGATTGGCTCCTATCAAAGGAGATCTGGCAAAAATTGAGGCCATCAAAAACCTTAATGATCTGCAGAAATATCTTCTTGAAGCAACCAAATTAGGCGACAATTCTTTCTACGGATGGAGAGTAAGTGCAGATATGAAGAATTCTAAAATGAATGCGGTATATCTGGGCGGTCCGGACCTTGGATTGGGAAGAGACTACTATCAGAAAGTAAATGAAGCCAACACTAAAACTTTAGCAGAATACCAGACTTATGTAGGGAAACTGTTTGGAGTTTTAGGAAATAAAAATGCAGGACAGGCTGCAGAGAATGTAGTGATGTTTGAAAAGCAACTGGCTAATTATTTATTGACTCTTGAGCAAAACAGAGATGCCAATTTAAGATACAATCCGAAAAATGTAACTGAACTTTCAGGATTGGTTAAAAATGTTAATCTGGCTAAATACCTTAAAGATGCTGGAGTGAATACGGATAAAGTAATCATCGGCGAACTGAAATATTACCAGAACATGGATCAGTTCGTGACGGAAAAGAATCTTCCGTTGCTGAAAGATTATCTGAAATATCATTTAATTAACGGTAACGCCAGCAACCTGAATGACAGTCTGGAGGAGATCAGATTTGATTTCTATTCCAAATACCTTCAGGGACAGAAAGAGCAGCGTCCGATGGACAAAAGAGGACTTACGCTTGTAAATGGTGTTTTAGGCGAGGCTTTCGGTAAATTATACGTTGAAAAATATTTCACACCTGAAGCAAAAGCTCAGATGGAGACTTATATTGATTATATCTTAAAATCATTCAAAACCCACATCAATGATATGGACTGGATGTCTCCCGCTACCAAAGTGAAAGCTCAGGAAAAACTGTCTAAATTCACAGTGAAGATCGCATATCCGGACAAATGGAAAGATTATAGCCAATTAAAGGTGGAATCTCCAAAACAAGGGGCCACATTATATTCCAATCTTCAGAATGTGTCTGCGTGGCAGTACCAGAGAGGTCTTGATAAAGTAGGAAAACCGGTAGACAAAACAGAATGGGGAATGTCTCCACAGACTGTAAATGCTTACTACAGCGGTTCAAACAACGAAATCGTATTCCCTGCAGCGATTCTTCAGCCTCCTTTCTATAATCCTAAAGCGGATGCAGCTGTTAACTTCGGTGGTATCGGAGCCGTTATCGGTCACGAAATCTCTCACGGATTTGATGACAGTGGTTCACGTTTTGACGGGGATGGAAATCTTAACAACTGGTGGACAGAGGAAGACCGTAAGAATTTTGACACTAAAGTAGGACAACTTGCCGCTCAGTACAGTGCTTACGAACCGGTAAAAGGAAGTTTTGTCAACGGTAAATTTACAAGCGGAGAAAACATCGGTGATCTTGGTGGAGTAGCAGTGGCTTATGATGCCCTTCAGATGTATTTAAAAGATAAAGGAAATCCGGGAAAAATCAGTGGATTTACTCAGGATCAGAGATTCTTTATGAGCTGGGCAACCGTATGGAGAACCAAAGCTACCGACCAGTATATGATCAACCAGGTGAAGACAGATCCGCACTCTCCGGGAGTGTTCAGGGCATTTGGTCCATTGGTGAATCAGGATGCATTCAGCAAAGCATTTGATATAAAACCTGGAGATAAAATGTACAAAGCTCCTCAGGACAGAATAAAAATTTGGTAGAACAACCAAAAATTGTTAGAAAAGAAAGAATCCGTCTCCATTCAATGGGAGACGGATTCTCTTTTTAATACGCTTTCTTATAATTCCGGAGAACAAACTTTATTCCGGTTTCTATAATGTCGCCCATGGTTTTACAATATTTGAAATTGACATCGTAAGTAAGTTTTCGCAAAGCTGTTTTTAGCTCTGTAACATTGGCTTCCGGCGCAATATTGTCTTTTTTCATAATAGAAATAAGTTCATCGAATCTGTTTTGGCTGCTGGTCACTCTTTTTACAATTTGTGAACGTACTTCTTTACGATACTGTTCTATAGAGTTGGGCTTCAGTTTTTCCAGGACCATATTCACCATTATGCTGTTTTCTTTGAAATACTGGGGAAGGTACACTTTCAGATTCCCTTCATAGCATTGCTGATCAAAATCGATGGGGCGGATTCTGTAGATAACCTGATCGAAATCGTGTATAGGAATAATAACATAATTGTAGGAGCGCATGTCACCCAGTAGCCCAATGAGGCAACGTTCATTGAATTTTACAAACTCCTTGGAAATTTGTGCCTTTTCTGGTTCTGTACAATTGTGTAAATGTTTCTGAATAAAAACATCTCCGGGAATTCCCAGGATATGCTCTTCTATCAGGGTATTTTTGTAAATCAGAAAATTGATCCGGTTGGGAGAAAGGAGATCTTCTATTTCCAGTCCGTAGATACGCGAAGCATCAGCCTGTTTAATATAAAAATTGGTATAATTGTCGTTCAGAATATTTCTCACCCGAATTCGGAAAGGTTTAGAATTTCCGAAGGTACAAAAGTCGATCGTATCCACTTTCAGATAAGGCAGAGTAGCCTCATCTCCGTCGGAATGAAGAAGGGTGTAAATCTTATTTAAATTAGCCTCTATTTCTTTAAACTCATGTTCAGGATACAAAACGCCGAGCCACAAAGTATCCTTGCCTTCCTTGTCCAGAATATTAACACTGTCACTGAATCTTAGGAGGTCTTCATACAGAAACTGAATTTGGGTCGTTCTGTTATGTTTTCCCAGATACTGCTCTAATGCTTCCGAAACAGGAAATATGGGTTTTCTAAATGCAATCTTTACATCTTTCATGACTCTGTTTACTTTATTTAAATATAAAGAATATTTTTTCCTTACACCGGAGGAATTCCTATTTTAACACGTGTTTGATGTTTTTTGTAAATGCAAAATGTGTCAGGATTTTATTTTATCTTTCTATGGTTTATTTTTATTTATTTTTTCATAGTTTAGTGATATCGTAAAGTGATGATTTTACGATATATATATTATGGGTTAAATTAAATATTTCAAGAAAAATCTTGACAAAATTTTGTATGTTACAGTTTTTTTTTAAATTTAAACATTGGATTGGTAATTTATTTGATTCATCGGTAAATTACTCAAAGACAGATCCAAACCAAAATCAGAAATCTCAAAATAATAATAATATGGCAATGTTTAATTATGGTGTTGGCGGCAACGAGGTAAAAGTAGACGCTAATGAAGCTATTCAGGAAATACAGGAAAATAAATCACTGATAGTAAGCCAGCTTACGACAGACGAATCTTATACCCCTGAAATCGTAACAGGACTAAAGACAGTGGACGACGTCTTCAGGCATTTTCAACCTTCCGTAGCGGTACAGCACGAAACAGAAGAGGGAAGTGTTGTAGAAGAGGAATTCCGTTTTCAGAATCTTGCAGACTTCACACCCAAAAATCTTACTCAGAAATCCGACTATTTACAACAGCTTAGCATGGAACAGGAGCAGTACAATAAAATCGTACGCCAGCTGAAAACAAATAAAATTCTGCGTAATATGCTTGAGAATGAGCAGACCAGAGCTGCATTCATCGAAGTATTGAAAGATGTGGCACAAGAACTTGAAAAATAATTATTTACACTAAATCAAATCATGGATAGCAAATTACAGGCACAAGAAAGCCAACAGCAGGGTCAGCAGCAACAGTCAGGGCAGCCGAAAGGCAACCCGCTTGCAGAGCTTAATAAAATAGGAGGGTTTGGCTTTGTTGAATCCGTTGTAGACGGTATCGCCAATATGAACCCTACAAGAAAAGCCAGGAAAGAAATTTTCCTGACGGACAGCAATAAAACCGATGAAAGAAAAGAACTAGCTCAAAAATTAAACCTTTGGGTAAGTCTTTTGGAAGGAAACGAATCTGCAGATAAAATGGCAGATACCTGCAAATCCAAAGCGCAGTCAGCGGATCAAAACCTAAAAACAAACTTAAAAAATACACTAGACGCAGTACGTATGTTGGAAACCAACTACAGAACTGTAGCCCAATTCTACAAAAACACAGAACTGGACAAAGTGGACAACGTAAGCATCGTGAACGCAAGCCTTGAACAGGTTTCAGATCTCGATAATCCTTTATTTATCGATGCTATTTCCAACGAATTCAAAAATTATTACGACCGTTTGGATCTTAGAGATAACTACTCTATCCTGGCAATACCTGGATATTTAGGTTCTAACAAAGTCATTGAAAAATGGGCTAAGATCTGTAACGAGAACAAAGTAATGATGGTGACCGACTTCGCCAATCTGGATAAGCCGGATGACGTAGTAGACTTATTCCACTCTGCAAACCTTACGGGTGGCGAGCTTCACAGAAGTAACGTTATTATGACGTGTAACTGGCTTGTAGGTAGAGGAAGAGCTGAAGAAGTAGGAGAAGAAGACAACGTAGAGCTTCCACCTTCCACTTCATTGGCAGGAAAAATCCATAAAACACTGATGTCTCAGGTGGCAGCAGGTAAAAAACACGGTAACATCAACGAAGTAGACGCTGTAAAATTCGAATTGAAGAAAAGTGAAATTTCTCAGTTGGAAAAAATGGGTCTGGTTCCAATGGTGAACGAATATGGAAAGATCATGGCATTCTCTGCTAAAACATTATTTACAGGAGATAACATTGGTCTTCAGACGTATTCTGTAGTTCGTGTATTCGACTATGTAACTAAAGTTTTACTGGACTTCCTGAACAGAAGAGCGTTCGAAAACTGGAATGCTAAGAATGAGGACGATTTGAGAAGACAGATCGTAACATTCCTTGACAATATCAAAGGTCCGGACAAGTTGATTGAAAAGTTCAAAATTGTTCGTTTCGAGCAGGACAGAGTCAATAAAGACAGAGTATGGCTGGATATCCGTATGACCCCTTATTTCCCTACAAAAAGTTTCGTTATTAAACTAGACGGACACAAAGGAGATGATGGCAACGAATGGGATGCACAATATACTCAGGAATAATAAGAACCCAATTTAAAATAATAAAACCGATGCATGAGTACATCGGTTTTTTACTGCCAATTCATATGAAAATTAATGTGATCAAAAAAAGTTTAAGCTTCTTCCTACCTGTACTCCTGCTGATTGTATTGTCTGGATGTGAAAAAAAATACCAGCAGCCGGATCATTATGAGGTAGATCTTTTTAAAGATGAATACCAGCAGGGAAAAGCTTATATAATGGACCGTGAAGAATGCTTTGACGGCAGCGAACTCGTTATTGCAAGCTCAAATGTAAAACTTGCTGATAGCTCAAAAGGAAGAGGAAAAGCATTTTTTCTCTATAAAGTAAAATCCGGAAAAATAATGAAAACAGTTAGAGATTCGGTAATGGATTATCCTTTTATGTTCCTTTCCCATCAGAGACTCAAGCTTAAAAATGATTCGATATATCTCTATCTGAAAAAACTGGACGGCTACCGTTTTATCGCCGAAGAAAGAAACCTTAAATATGAGTGGCTGAAAGCTGCTCCGGTTTACACTGTTAAAAAGGATAATTAATTTTATCTTTGCAGACCGGGAATTTTGGTCAGTTATATTTTTGTTAATTAATAGAATTACAAAGATGCTTCGACTTCGCTCAGCATGATAATTTGCAGTCATTCTGATAGAAGACAGGGAGTATTAGAGCTGTCATGCTGAGCGGAGTCGAAGCATTAAATAAAGATGCTGACTGAAAATTCCTTCAAATCATATTAAACAGAAAAAGGTTTTTGGAAAGAGATAATAGAAGTTCAGATTTTCGCCATATTGGAAATAAATTACTGAGCTGGTACGGAAAAAATGCAAGGGATCTGCCTTTCAGACAGACAAAAGACCCTTATAAAATATGGATCTGCGAAATTGTCTTTCAACAGACCAGGATCAGTCAGGGACTGAATCACTATAATAATTTCATTAAAAGATTTCCGGATGTAAAAACGCTGGCTGATGCTGAGGAAAATGAAGTATTGCTTTACTGGAAGGGGCTTGGGTATTATTCCAGAGCCATCAATATCCATAAAGCGTCACAACAGATCATGAATGATTATCATGGCTCTTTCCCTGCGGAATATGATGAAATTCTGAAATTAAAAGGAGTAGGGAAGTACACCGCCGCTGCCGTATCAAGCATCTGCTTTGGTGGCAGAATGCCGGCTGTGGATGGTAATTTTTACAGAGTGTTAAGCCGTGTTTTTGCTGATGACTTTGATATTTCCAATTCCAGGGCTTTTTCCTATTTCTCGCAACTGGCGGAATTGGTGATGCCGGATCATGTAGGTGATTTTAACCAGGCAATGATGGATCTGGGTTCAGAGATCTGTAAACCTAAAAATCCACTCTGTGGCGAATGTCCGGTCAATGATGACTGTCTTGCATTTTCTCTTGAAAAAACATCAGATTATCCTGTAAAAACTAAGAAAGTAAAAACTGAAGATTTAGCTCTGAGCTACTATTTTGTACACAGAAACGGTCAGTTTTTAATCCAGCAGAGGAAAGATGATTTTATCTGGAAGAAATTATTTGAATTTCCGCCGGCGATTTCTCCAGACCTTGAGCCATTTATCAGGAACGTAAAAACAGTTACCCATAAGCTCACCCATAAGAATCTAACCATTGAAATTTCAAACGTTGAAGTAGATTCTGAGACAGTCTGGAACAGCTTTATCGCAGAAAATCAATACATCATTACAGACTTTGAAGCCTCTCATGATAAATCTTTTCCCAAGCCTTTGGAAAACTACATCCAAAACTCACTGAAAGACTGAAATTTGTCTCCCAAAATCTGAAATCTAATTTGTACTTTTGCAAAATGATTAAAAACGTCATTTTTATTTTTGTATCACTGCTTTTAATTTCGTGCGGAAAAGATCATGTTCCAAAACCTTATGGCGAGCTTCGTCTTGAGTATCCGGCTCCGAATTATCATAAGTTTGAAAATAACTGTGCTTACACTTTCGAATATTCAGATTTTGCATCGATTACCGATGGCAAAAAGCCTTGCTGGTATTACATCAACTACCCGAAAATGAAAGCCAAACTTTTTGTGACGTATTATCCGATACAGAATGATTTTGCAGACCATATCAAGGAAACCGAGAAAATGGTCTATGAGCATACCATCAAAGCGAGTTCTATAGATACCAAATCATTTGAATACCCTGATAAAAAGGTATATGGGAATTTCTATGAACTGAAAGGACAAACCGCGTCCAATCTTCAATTTTACATTACAGACAGTACGAAACACTTCGTAACTGCTTATTTATACTTTAATACAAGACCGAAACCGGACTCTTTGGGCCCTGCAGTAAACTATATCAAAAACGATATGAAACACCTGCTGGACACATTTGAATGGAAAAAATAATAGACTTTAAAATACATTGAAAAATATATGAAACTTTTAGTTGTAGGAAGCGTTGCATTTGATGCAATCGAAACACCATTTGGTAAAACTGACAAAATTTTAGGAGGTGCAGCCACTTATATCAGCATCACTTCTTCTATTTTAGGCGTTAAATCTGGTATTGTTTCTGTTGTTGGAGGAGATTTCCCACAGGAGCACCTTGATATGTTCACAGACAGAAATGTAAATATTGAAGGAATCGAGATCGTAAAAGAAGGAAAAACATTCTTCTGGTCCGGAAAATACCACAATGATTTGAATACCAGGGATACTTTGGTTACAGAAGTGAACGTTTTAGAGAACTTCGATCCTAAAATTCCTGATTCTATGCAGGATTCAGAGATCCTTTTACTAGGTAACCTACACCCTGGAGTTCAGTTATCTGTATTGGAAAAAATGAACAAGCGTCCTAAACTGGTGATCCTGGATACCATGAACTTCTGGATGGATTCAGCTTGGGATATCTTAATGGATATGATCGCTAAAACAGACGTTATTACGATCAATGATGAAGAGGCAAGACAGCTTTCAGGAGAGTATTCTCTGGTAAAAGCAGCTAAAAAGATCCATACAATGGGTCCTGACTATGTGATCATCAAGAAAGGGGAGCACGGCGCTTTACTTTTCCACGACAATAAAGTATTTGCTATTCCTGCACTTCCATTGGAAGACGTTTTCGATCCTACCGGAGCGGGAGATACTTTTGCAGGAGGTTTTGCAGCTTATCTTGCTAAAAAAGGAAAAGTAGATTTCGAAACCATGAAGTCTGCTTTAATCGTAGGTTCAGCGATGGCTTCATTCACTGTTGAGAAATTCGGAACAGAAAGAATTGAGGAAGTTACCGAATCTGATATGTTCGAAAGATTGAGACAATTTAAAGAATTAACGACATTCAATGTCGAACTGCAATAAATAAGTCTTTTTAAGAAATATTTATAATAAAATATTTAGACTAATTCGTTAAGAATTCTAAATTTGCAACTTGTTTAAAATAGTAAAATGACAAATAAACTAAAAATCACTTTTCTTCTTGGGATTTTCATGATGATATTCTCTTCAAACATGAATGCTCAGCTTAAACCGGGAGAATTAGTGGATGGTATTGCTGCTGTTATCGGTGATGAAATTGTTTTGGAATCGGATGTGAATGAGCAGATGAATTATGCCAAACAGCAGGGAGCCTCTGAAACTGACAAATGTGAGTTCCTTGAAAACCTGATCAGCAACAAGCTTCTTGTATACGAAGCCAAAAAAGATACATTGATTGAAAACCGTTCTGCTGCTATTAAAGAGCAGGCCAACGCAAAATACCGTCAGTTACTTTCTCAGTTCCCGGATGAAAAAACCATGCTTGTTGCATATAAATTCAGAAACGGATTTGAAATGAAAAATGCTATCGAAAAGATAGACATCGATCAATATTACGGACAGGCTAAGTATCAGCGTATTACTGAAAAAGCAGACGTAACGCCAAATGAAGTTACAGACTTCTATAACCTGTATAAAATGCAGCTTCCTGAAGTAAAAGATGAAATTTCTTTAGCGCAGATTATGATGTATCCTAAGCTTACAGAAGCTCACAAGGAAGATCTTATCAAAAGGTTAAAGAAAATCAAGCAGGATATTGCCGGTGGAGAAACGTTCGAAAGCCAGGCAAGAATCTATTCTGAAGATGAAGGATCTGCTGCCAACGGAGGATTGTACAAGAACATCTATAAAGGACAGATGGTGAAGCCATTTGAAGCGGCTGCCTTGAACCTTCAGGAAAATGAGATCTCAGATCCTATTGAATCTGAATTCGGGTACCATATTGTACAGCTGATCAAAAAATCAGGAAAAGTGTATGATGCAAGACACATTCTTTTAAAGGCTACACCTACAGATGATGAGATCAAAACGGCAAAAGCTAAACTGGACAGTATCAAAGGTCTTATCCTTGATGGTAAGATGACATTTAAAGATGCTGCTTATAGGTTTTCAGACGATAAGAAGACGAAGTTCAATGCAGGAATTATTGCAGGAGCAGACGGTTCTGATAAAATTGAAAGAGAAAGTATTCCGGGATCTATCAGCTATGAACTGGCTGGTCTGAACAAAGGAGATATGACAGCTGCTTTCGAGGATGAGGACAACAAAAGAAAAGTTGTAAAGATGATCAAACAGGAAGATGTGATTCCTGCTCACCAGATCACAATGGAAACGGATTATAACAGAATCAAGCAGATGGCGCTGAACAAAAAGCGTAATGAAATGATTGAAAAGTTTGTCAACGCTCAGCTACCGACAACCTTTATATCGATTGACGGACGCTATGATAACTGTAAATTCAAAGCCAACTGGAAAAAAGAATCAATCAAAAAATAAATACTAAACCTTCAGAATTTCTGGAGGTTTTTTTTTTGCTCTTCCTGAAAAAATTATATATTTAAATAAAACTTTGAGGACATGGATGAACATTTTTATATACAGAGATTTGAGGAGGCAGTCAATATGCTTTCCGGAAAAGAATTTGATGATGCAGGCCTTCAACTGTCTGTAGACCCCATTCTTGAATCCGTTGCATTAAAGATATACAAACCCCAATGGTCCAGTACTCCCGAATCTCCGATGGATGCTCCTGGCAGAATATTTTTTTCAGTTTGGGTCAATCAAAAATCGGTTAGTGAAGGAAAACTGTATTATAACATTCATGCACTGAAACTCAGAAACCTTAAAGGCTATAAAATACCGGCCAGAAGCTTTGCAGAAGACTTTAGAAATCGTTTTACGGAAGATCAGGATAATTGGGAAAATGTAAGCGTACAATACGGTCCTTTGACCCTCATGGAAGGCTGGATAGACCTTAGACCTGATCATATTCAGAACGACCTGTGCGCACTAGCTCGAAAATTTTTGAGCCTAAGCCCGGTGATCGATGAGGTACTGAGCACTTATCGATTGAAACCATAACTTGTTGCGAGATACGGGTTTTTCGAGGTGTGAAGTGAATTGATCATGAAATCTGTTTTTATTTTCAACATTCAAACCGCGCATCCCGCATCCCGAAACTCATAACTTCCATTGATTTTCCCCATTTTTTACTTACTGAAAACCGTTGTTTTTAGTATTTTTACGCATGAGCAATTTTATAGATTTCAATTCAGCAAAAAAACTTCAGGAAATGCAGACAAGTCAAAATAGAATTACAGAGCTTTTTAATATACAATATCCTATTATCCAGGCCGGTATGATCTGGCACTCAGGATGGAAACTGGCTTCGGCGGTTTCGAACTGTGGCGGATTGGGACTTATCGGGGCAGGAAGTATGTACCCGGATATCTTAAGAGAAAATATTCAGAAGTGTAAACTGGCTACAGATAAACCTTTCGGCGTGAATGTGCCGATGTTATATCCCAATCTTGAGGAAATCATTCAGATCATCCTTGAAGAAGGCGTAAAGATCGTTTTTACGTCTGCCGGAAATCCAAAAACCTATACAGAAACCCTTCAGAAAGAAGGAATAAAAGTAGCACACGTGGTATCTTCCACTAAATTTGCCGTAAAATGTGAAGAAGCGGGAGTAGATGCTGTTGTAGCAGAAGGCTTTGAAGCCGGCGGTCACAACGGAAGAGATGAAACCACCACATTCTGCCTTATTCCCAACGTGAAAAACCATATTTCCAAACCATTGATCGCCGCCGGAGGAATTGCTTTAGGCTCACAGATGAAAGCAGCTATGATCTTGGGAGCAGACGGTGTTCAGATCGGTTCACGCTTTGCAGCTACTTTGGAAGCCAGCGCTCATGAGAACTGGAAAAAGAAAATTACGGAACTTAATGAAGGTGATACGCATCTTACTTTAAAAGAACTTGCGCCTGTAAGGATGGTCAAAAACAAGTTCTTTGGCGAACTGGAAGACATCTATCAGTCAGGAAGAGATAAAGAGGCTTTAATAGCATCGCTAGGTCGCGCAAGAGCAAAACGCGGAATGTTCGAAGGTGATATGGAAGACGGAGAGCTTGAAATAGGGCAGGTTTCCGCTTTAATCAATGATATACTGCCGGTAGAAACTGTTTTCAGTAATTTGTTAAAAGAATTTGAAGCAGCGAAAGTGCCGGTGTTGTAATCGAGGAATGAATTAATGGAAGAGAGAATAATTGAAGTAAGAGGTCAGAAATTATATACCGCATGCAGCAAATCATTAGAGGGAAAACCCGTTATCGTTTTTCTGCATGATTCTCTAGGCTGTACCCAGCTTTGGAGAGATTTTCCTGTTAAACTATCTGAAGCAACAGATTGCAATATTTTGATGTATGACAGGTTAGGCTACGGGAAATCCGGGCCAATGATCACTCACGAAAGACCCGTCAACTATATGGAACTGGAAGCCGATCTGCTGAATGATTTGCTTGCTGAGCTTCATATTGACAATGCAGTTTTGTTCGGACACAGTGATGGCGGAACAATTGCCTTGATCACAGCTGCAAAATATCCGGAGAAGGTAAATTCGGTGATCTGTGAAGCAGGACATATTTTTGTAGAAGAAGTTACCCTAAAAGGAGTCTACGACGCCTGGGATGCCTATAAAACAACCAATCTTGCTGAACGCTTACAGAAATACCACGGTGATAAAGTAGAAATGCTTTTCAAAGCCTGGACAGAAACCTGGACGCGTGAAGACTACAGAAGCTGGACTATCGAATACCTTTTAAAGGACATCCAGTGTCCCTTATTGTTTATTCAGGGAGAAGCTGATGAATACGGGACTTTGGATCAGGTTGAAAAAACTGTTTCTCAGGTAAGCGGAACAGCAGAGAAATATATTATTCCCGGTGCAGGCCATACACCGCACAAGGAAGTTCCTGACCTGGTTCTCAAAAGAACGACAGACTTTATTCACCAATACAGTTAATTACACAGAATACAACTTATTTAAAGCATCTTGAGGAATCAGGGTGCTTTTTTTGTATTGTATTCGGGATGGATTTTATCCTTATGTGTACATGTCTTCAATCTGAATGTAGTGAGTAGTATCAAATATGCACACTATTAAAACAGTCAGATGCCTTTTTAAGGATTTGTAATCAGGATCTGGAAAATAACTGTCTTCATATTTGTACAGATTTTAGTGAAAATCAAAAAACAGATCATTCACATCTCCTATAAATTTTTAAGCTGTTCCTGTAAAATTTTTAAAATATTTTATCGCTTGTTGTGGCTTAGTAAATGTGCAGTTACACCTGAATTTACCGTATTCCCTATTTAAAAATCACACAAAATATACAATATAAATCATGCAGATCTGATACTTGGATTTGTATGTTTGGGAAGATAACAACACCGATGGTTCTAGCAGTCAGTGACATAAAAAAATATAGAGAAAGAGAATAGGTCTAAGGAAGCGCAATAATAATTCTACTGTATTTTAAAATTGGGATATGACATTTTCGGAAGGAAACTTCCCTGTAGAAATTATTTAAAGTGAAATAGTTGTGTTGGAAATGAATGTTATTCATGATGGGGATGCGGTTCTGCTGCATCTCCTTTTTGTTTGTATTACTATAGAAAGGCTTAGCTCTGATAATGCAGATCTAATTCATACTTTTTAAAACATTAAGATAAATGAAGGATGTAAGGTGAGTTAAGAAAAAATCAAATGATTTTTTAAGTTTTACATATTAAAGTGAAGCTAAAACTTAATATTCTTAAAAGCTTAACAGGATCTTAATGGTTTGAATATTTTCTCTCATAGATGATGTTGATAAAGCAGAGGAGCAAAAGTAAAAATCTGCATCATCTGTGTAAATCCGTGCAATCTGTGGTTAACTTCTACAATGTACTTTGCGGGTAAAATAAGCTTTATTTGATCTTCAAGTTTTATAGGTGTTCCTACAGAAGCTGAAGCTCCGCGGCTATATTTTGTTTAGCCTGCTGTTCGTACCGATCCCTGAAATCCGTAGTTTTAAAAATGCTTTCGAGTTCCAGAAAATGTCTGAGTACTTTTTTTCTTCCCGGTTTGTACAGCAGATCGGGATAAATGGCATACTCCTTTCTGATCTTCCGGGTATACTGGAGATATACTGCAAGATCTTTTCCAAGGATAGAAAGGTCAGCATCGAGAAGATAATTTGTATCGGAATCATCTGAATATTGATGTGATTTCGTAGCTAAGATCTGGGATGAAATTTTTGAAATCATCTCTGAATTTAAACCCAGCTTTTGAAGCCTTTCCACGGAGCGCAATGCACTTTTTTCTTCATTCGATTTTGAAGCGGCATCATAAATAATATCGTGATAAAATACGGAAAATGAAACCGAAACCGGATCCTGAAGTTGGCTTTGTAACGTTTCCAGCTCCAGAAACATATTTTCCAGATGTAAAAGATCATGATAATGTCGGCCTTTTTCAGAATATCTTTTTTCAATTTCCTGCCAAAAGGTGCTGATAAGATCCTGATCTTTTGAAAAGGTAAGACAGAGATCTGTAAATTTTTCTTTCAGATTCATAAGTAATGAAGATAAAAAAAAGGAACTTTAAAAAGTTCCTTGATTTGCTTCCAACGCAGCTTTCAGTTCAGCCCAGCCTCCGCCGTTATGACCGTCTTTCAAGCCTTGTCCGTTAAGATATTCCAATGCTTTTCCGCTTCTGTTTCCACTTCTGCAGAATAAAATCACTGGTTTTTCAATGGATAAGATTTCTTCTTTTCTGTCTTCTACTTCACCCAGAGGAATATTCTTGGCTCCGTCTATATTTCCGTCCATTTCAAGCTCCATTGGCTCACGAACGTCAATTAATTCATAATTTCCCGATTGTATTACTTCTATTAAAGACATAACTGTTTAATTTTTAGATTAAAAAATAAGAACGAAAATACGCAATTTTTTTCTGAAATAAATCCTAAAATTTTAGAAAAGAGTATACCCCAGAATCACAGATACTGTTTTGTAATTTGCATCAAGTAATAAATGATCTCTCAATAGATCTCTCGAAGTTCCTACCCTGAATTCTGCACTGTATTTATTTTTGTACTTATAGCCTGCTCCAAACGCAAAATTATTGGCAGATTTTATTTTCCAGACATTGTTCTCGTACGTTACCGAAGAATTGATGTTGAAGTTTAAAGAATAGGCGGCATTAATAAATATTTTAGACTCATCATTAAGGAAAAGATAGTGTCTTATACCGATCGGAAGGTCTATGGATTTATAATCAACGCTTGCTTTCATTTTGGTTTCATTGTAAGTTCCGGAATACAAGGTTGCCACAGTCTCATTTTTATAGTATTGATAAGTAGGCTCAGCAAAGATTGCCCATTTATTTTTATTGAAAGGTAATACATACTCTACTTCCGTACCTATTCTGAAAGTGCTTTTATTCCCAAATTTAGTATCGTCGAATCTCAGGTTAGACATAATTGAGGTTTCAAAAGAAGAAAAGCTGATTCCCGGTCTGATGCTTAGATGGAAAAGGTTTTTCTTCTTGCTGGACTGTGCATAATTTGAAACCTGTCCACCCGAACATTCATTGTAGGATAGGAATATTTTCGTAAGATCCTTTCTTACATATTCGGCATTCTGAAGCTGCTTGTTGTTAATATTGCATTTTAAGTTCTCCGAAATCTGTTTTTTATAATCTTCGTTATAATGGATTGTATTTCCGTTGACGTAATACGGTTTGTAAACCAGCTGCTGAGGCTCGGAACCGCTTACCGTATAAAAAAGTCTTTTGGTATTGCCATCCTCGTAATACAGTAAACCTGCTTTACCGTCTACCAGGTATTTTAAAAATAAAGTTTCCTCTTTAAATTCAGGATTTTTCTCAATGGACATTCTGTTCAGATCTGCAGAAGAATGATCAATCATTACTGTTTTTCGCACATATCGGTCACTTCCTTCAATGCCAAATTCCTTAATGTTTTTGATGCTTTCCTTCATAATTTGACCGGTATCATCTGATTTATATTGAAATTCTGTAGGATTGTATTTCCAGTCCGCATTTTTAATGAGTACTTCTTTTCTGTCGCCCGAATTGTTGATTATATATCCTTTTTCAAATTTAATCTGTGCAGAATAAAGGGTTACAGCGAGAAATCCTGTCAATAGACTTATTTTTTTCATAGTTAGTTATTAGTTGTAATAATAAGCCTGAAGGCCATTTATAAAATGAATTTTTTAAAACTCACAAATTTATAAATTAATCTTAATTTTGCAAGGTGAAAATCCTGAATTCCAGTGCCGAAAAAAATGCTCACTTAATTAAATCCAAAGCAGAACGTTTTGGGTTTCAGAGCTGCGGTATCTCGAAAGCTGATTTTTTAGAAGAAGATGCCCCGAATCTTGAAAAATGGCTTAAAAATAATTTCCATGGCGAAATGAAGTACATGGAAAACCATTTTGACAAAAGACTAGATCCAAGGCTACTTGTAGAAGGTTCGAAATCTGTTATTTCACTTTCCTATAATTATTTTCCAAAAGAAAAAATTTCCATCTTAGAGAATTATAAAATCTCGAAATACGCCTACGCAGAAGATTATCATGAAGTGGTAAAAGAAATCCTAAGGGAAATGGTGTCGGAACTTCAGGATGAGATAGGAGAGTTCGGATTCCGGGTTTTTGTGGATTCTGCACCTATTTTAGAGCGAAGCTGGGCTAAGAAGTCAGGAATTGGTTGGGTGGGAAAAAATGCTAATCTCATTACCAAGCAGAACGGTTCCTTTTACTTTTTAGCAGAAATCATCTGCGATCTGGAGCTTGTTGCCGATCATGCTACGACCGATCATTGCGGAACCTGCAGAAAATGCATTGATGCATGCCCTACAGACGCTATTGTTTCGGAGAAGATTGTTGATGGAAGCCGGTGCATCTCCTACGCAACCATAGAGCTTAAAAACGAGATTCCCGATCATTTCAAAGACAGAATGGAAGATTGGATGTTCGGCTGCGATATCTGCCAGGATGTTTGTCCATGGAACAGGTTTTCTGCGCCTAATCTTCAGAGCAGATTTGCCCCTAATGATTCATTGAAAAATTTCAAAAAAGAAGAATGGAAGGAAATTACTCAGGAAATATTCTCCGAAATTTTCAGGAAATCTCCCGTTAAGAGAACCAAATTTACTGGTTTGAAGCGTAATATAGAATTTTTGGAACGCTCTTCGGATAAGCTTTAGGGTAAATTTTTGGTGACGAATCCTTATCTGGAATTTTTCGGTTCCAAAACTTAGGAGGATAAATCGCCATCCCTTAAGCAGTGCGCCTTAAGGAGGATAAGATTTAATGCAGTAAGAATCTCTGGAAAACTTTTCCTAAAAAGAAAAATTGACCTTCAGGAGACCAATGTCCCACCGAAAATCAACGTTTTTTTTGTACTCTTTTTGGAGCTGTTTTCACTCTTACTTTAAATCTTTTCTGTGATTTTGTATTTTTACGCATATTTGTGAATATTTCGTAACTAAATTTAATCATTTTTTCGATTAAAACAAATACTTTTACGGAAAATTGAAGATTAAATTTTATTAAAACATGAGTGTTAAAATTGTATTATTATATGTCCTGAAAACCATAGGAGTTATTTTGGGAATTGTGGTCCTTTATGTTATTTTAGGACTTGTGCTGCCGCTTATAGAAGTGTCTGCAGATGATGACGGACAACCGAAAGATATTCCAATCTACATCTATACCAACGGAGTGCATACGGACATCGTAATGCCTGTAAAAAACGACCTGCAGGATTGGGGAGTAAAAGTTCCGTTTGCCAACACAAAATCAAAAAGTACAGATTATAATTACATAGGAATAGGCTGGGGCGATAAAGGTTTTTATCTGGATACACCCACCTGGGCTGATCTGAAATTCTCTACTGCTATTAAAGCGGCATTCTGGCTTAGCGATTCTGCCATGCACTGTTCCTATTACAAAACCATGAAAGAAGGGGAAGACTGCAAAATAATCATGATCAGCAGAGATCAGTATAAAAATCTGGTGAAGTTCGTAGAAGATAAATTTGACAGAGATCAGAACGGGAATTTTATAGTAATTCCTACCGATGCTGTTTATGATGGTAATGACGCATTTTATGATGCTAAAGGCACATACAGTTTCCTTTATACGTGTAATACCTGGGCAAACGATGCTCTGAAAGCTGCAGGTCAGAAAGCCGCTCTTTGGACCCCTTCCGATTTCGGGATCTTCAGACATTATAAATAATTTCTGATGAAAATTTTTGCTGTACTTCTAGCCATTCATCTTATAGGATCATGCAGCAATGAATCCAAAGAAAGTCGTCCTGTCGCAGCGAATCCTGTTGCTAAAACAGAAAAAAGGCCGGAAGCAGACCCATCTGAAATGAAAGCAAAGGCTGACGAAGCATTGAAATTCTGTGTTTCAAAAAAACTCAGCACAGATTTCTGCATTCTGATCGATATGAATCTTCATTCCGGAGTTAAAAGGTTTTTTGTCTGGGATTTTAAAACCGATTCAGTGGTTAAAAAATATCTTGTAGGCCACGGTTGTGGTTTAAATTCTTGGAGTTTAGATGGTTCAAAAGACAATCCGAAGTTCAGTAACGAAGACGGAAGTCATCTTTCAGCTTTGGGAAAATATAAGCTGCAGGAAAGAGGGCATAGCGATTGGGGAATTAATATTAAATATCTGATGCATGGTTTGGAAGAAACAAACAGCAATGCTTTGAAAAGGTATATTGTTTTCCATTCATGGGATCAGATGAGCGACGAGGAAGTCTTTCCAAAAGGTTCTCCGGAAGGATGGGGCTGTCCCACAGTTTCCAATAATGCGATGAAAGAAATTGATCCTATGATTCAGAAGACCGGGAAGCCGATTCTAATGTGGATATATAATTAAGAATGAAGAAAATTACAGTGGTAATAATGTTGTTATTGATCTGTATTGGGTGTGGGGCAAATTTGAAATTTGTCGTAAAACGTACAATTGTGGAGGTGTATGAGAATGATGAAGTGAAAATTTTAGTGGCAGATAATAAAGATATTATTGAAGCTTTCAAGGAGCAAAATAATGGTAAAAAATGTAAAGAAATAATGTTGGGGAAAACTAGCCGATTTAAAGTCATTCCAGTCAGCGATCTCGCTTTACACAGAAATAATTTTGAATATATCCTTAACGATTCTACGGTTTTGAAATACAATCGCTATTTTTCTATTGCAGATTTACAAAATTATTGTGTGAAAAATAAGTAAGTTGACATTCTTTAGTAAAGTTATTAATAGTATGAAACACCGTCTTTTCCGTGAGCAGCAGCTTAATTGCAATTTAGAAACCGCCTGGGAATTTTTTTCCTCCGCCAATAATCTTTCCGAGATTACCCCGAAAGACATGAATTTTACCGTACTCACCACCATGGAGAATGATGAAATTTATGAAGGAATGCTCATCGACTATTATGTTTCACCATTGTTCGGAATAAAAATGAAATGGCAGACGGAGATCCTTAAAGTAGATTTCCAAAAGAGTTTTGTAGATCTTCAGAGAAAAGGCCCATATAGACTTTGGCACCATCATCATGAATTCATTCCCAATGAGAAAGGAGTACTCATGAAAGATACGATTGATTATGAGCTTCCCATGGGATTTTTAGGTGAAATTGCCCATCCGCTTTTTGTTAAAAAGAAATTGGAGCATATTTTTGATTACCGTTATAATGTATTGGAAAAGTTGTTCAATGAAAAATAAGTTTGGATGCCAGGATTCCTTCTGAAATTTTTTAAAAGTGAATATTAGTGAATCCCTTTTACGATAAAAGCCGCCCCTGAGGACGGCTTTATTTATTGTTTTACAAAATCTGCAAATAAACAGATTTGTTATAGTAAAGCTAAAGCTCTGATTATTTAACCAGTTCGATATTAACTGCAGAGAATCCTTTCGGAGATTTTTCCTTCTCGAAAGATACTTTATTCCCCTTTTTTACAGGGTGTGCACAGCTGTTGTTGTGAAAGAAAACATTTTCTTTGCTGTTATCTTCAGTAATGAAACCGTATCCTTTTTCACTGTGGAAAGTAATGATTCCGGTCTTTCTGATGTCTTCCGCGATAATCGGAGCTGCACCAAGTTGAATCTCATCAATGTTTACTTCCAGTCTTTCTCTGTCTTCAGGAGGTGTAGAGGTAAGTCTTCCGAATTCATCTACATACATGAAAACATCGTCCGCACCTTTGTTGTTATTCGTTTTACGATCTTCGCGTCTCAGCGCTTTTTCTTTTTGCTTTTGAATTTTTTTCTTGAAATTTTCTTTTTTAGAAAAAGAGTCTGCCATAAATTATTCTAGTATTTAATTTTATATTGTAATATTTGTCTACCTGACCTGCCGTTTGCTATGTAAAGCCTGCAGTCGTCCGTCTGTTCTTCTTTAAAAAATGAAGCGTTGAAAACAGTTTTGTTTTTAGTCGTTCATCAGTAAAAGAAGTGATTTTTTAAAAAATGAGGCGTCTGAAAAAGCGGGAACTGATAAGAAAGAATTTCTATACTATAACAGAGGGCAAAGGCAGCGGCCTATTAATTAATATACAAATATACGACAATTAACTGAATAAACCTATTTTAAATCATTGATTATCAAAATGTACTTTCGCCTGTAAAAAAACAGGAGCTTCATTTCATTCAATGATAGAAGGAATAAAACAGAGTTAGGGAAAAAATAATAGGATGACCTCCTTCTTCAACGTTAAGGGCTTTCTTTGTATTAAAATCATGAATACTTAATCTAAAAGTCGGGTAGAATTAAAAAATCCCCAGCGAACTGAGGATTATGAAAAATAATATATTATAAAAATGAAGTGGTGTATAATACGGTTAGCAGAGCTACAAATGCTGTGCCTAAAAATCACTTATTTTTGATTTCTATGGGATAAATGTCGAATTTCAGGACGATTGAAGGGTGTATGCTGTTGGTATGTAATGTGATATATCTTTCGTGTGGTATCTTAAAAAATGATTGTTTTTTTAATTGAATTCACATTTTGTGATTGGATCTGTATGATATTCAGAATTCCTTACAGTTTCCGAAATATTCACCACGACGAATTGAATGCTATTGTCCATCTTTGGTTAATAACATTTTAAAAAAAATACAATGTCAACACAAGATGTCAAAGGAAAAGTCGTATTAATTGCCGGAGGGGGCAAAAATTTAGGAGGATTGCTGAGCAGAGGTTTTGCAGCAAAAGGTGCAAAACTGGCCATTCATTATAACAGTGAAAGCTCCAGAGCAGACAGTGAGAAAACCCTCGCAGAAGTTCAGACCCTGGGAGCAGAAGCATTTTTGTTTCAGGGAGATCTTACGAAAGTAGACAATATAGCCAAGTTTTTTGATGAAGCTGTTTTGAAATTCGGAGGCATTGATATCGCGATCAATACAGTAGGAATGGTCCTGAAAAAGCCTTTTGCCGAAACCACGGAGGAAGAATATGACACCATGTTCAATGTCAATTCAAAATCAGCGTATTTCTTTCTCCAGGAAGCAGGTAAAAAGCTGAATGACAACGGAAAAATATGTACCATTGTGACTTCTTTGCTAGCTGCTTACACAGGTTTATATTCTACCTATGCAGGGGCAAAAGCTCCGGTAGAACATTTTACAAGAGCAGCTTCCAAGGAATTCGGTGAGAGGGGGATTTCCGTAACGGCAGTAGCGCCGGGCCCTATGGATACGCCTTTCTTTTACGGACAGGAATCTGATGATGCGGTGGCTTACCATAAATCTGCATCTGCATTGGGAGGACTGACTGATATTAAGGATATCGCTCCTTTGGTAGAGTTTCTGGTGACAGAAGGCTGGTGGATCACGGGTCAGACCATCTTTGCGAACGGTGGCTACACAACGAGATAATTAAGTTAGGAGATGGAATAGGGGATGGAAGTTATGAAAGCCGACTATTATCAATGTATGTCTGCCAATCACTTATAGATTCTCGCTTCTGGCTTCCGTTCTTTAATAATAATTTTTACAGAATTAGAATTTGATCAAGCTCTGAAAGATGGCTGCTATAAGTAAACAGTCCGCCAGTAACTTCCATCCTCCCTCTTCCAACTTCCCTTTCTTTCATATACACTTTTAAGCTGTTGATACGCAGTAATTCCCATTCTTTTCCGTGATTTTTTAATTTGGATTCATGAAAAAGAATTTTTATCTCCGTTCCGCGTTATCAGTTATTTTACTGATGCACAGTGTTGTTTCTATTTTCAGTGGTGATGTCAATGATTTTGGGCGTCACTATCTGGATACCATAGGTTTCAGTCCTTTTGGGATTTATCTGGCGTGGGCCGTGAAACTGATCCATCTTTTTTCTGTATTTCTGATCTGGTCTGACCGCTATGTGAAGATTGTTTCTTTCCTGAATATGCCCATTCTTTTCTTAGGAATTTATTTGGTACACTGGCAGAATGGCTGGTATGTTGTAGGTGGTGGCGCCAATGGAATTGAATTCAACGTGCTGCTGATTTGCTGTTTTTTACAGTTGATATTTACGGAATCTCATTCTGAAAAGATAGAAAAGCGCAGTTCGTAGACGGTTTCTTCGGATTAGCAGGACCTTATTTTTATTTTCCGCCGAAAGATGGTATTTTGCATAGTAAAACCTATTAGTTTTGAAGCCAGACAGAAAATCAAAATTATATGTTCATCTGCTCTTCTGGATATTGTATTATACTCTGGAGGTATATCTGGACTTTTACTGGTCCAGATATCAGTTTCCTGATGTGGAATGGCAGACCAGGCTTCAGAATAGCATTGTTCTGGAACTCGGATATTTTTTGATTAAAATGCCCCTGGCGTATTCGCTGCTGTATGTGTATGAGAAAACCGGAATAAGGAGATTTCTCAGCTACATGCTCTATTGTTTTATTATTGTTGCAGCGGTTCTGATTCATAGATTTTTCACTCATTATATTATTTATCCTCACATTTATGGTGTTGTAGAAACGCTGGATGGAAAGCAACCTTCAGGGTTTATCAACGGATTGGTGGCATTTAATTCTTTTATGGATCTAATATTTATGGCAGGTCTTATCTTTGGGGTAGAAATTACCCGACAGAAAAACCTTCTGAAAGAACAGATTTCACTGCTGAAATCAGAGAAGCTGGACCAGGAACTGACCATGCTGAAAGCCCAGATCAATCCCCATTTTCTGTTCAATACGCTTAACAATATTTACGGAATGGCCCTTAAAAAAGCAGATGAAACGCCTGATGTAATCCTGCAGCTTTCCAAGGTGATGAGGTATAATATTTACGAGGCAGCCGAACGCTTTATTTCCATTGACAAAGATGTAGAAAATATCAAAGATTTCCTCCAGATTCAGCAGATCCGGCATCATGATCTGGTGATCCGTTTTAATGAAGATATCGACAATCCTTCGCAGGAAATTTCACCGCTTATCCTGATTCAGTTTGTAGAAAATGCCTTTAAACATGGAGTTTCTGAAACTTTAGGTGAAAGTTTTATTCATATTGATATTCAGCTTAAAAACGGCGTGCTTCATTACCATATTGAAAACTCAAAAGAAGAAAAACCTCACGGAAGTTCCACCAAAATAGGACTGAAAAACATCCGCAGACAACTTGAACTGCTTTATCCAAAGCATATTCTCACCGTTGAAAGTACAAATGACCGGTATATTGTAACCTTAATTATTGACTTTAATGACACCTCCCGTTTCTAAAAAATACAACTGCCTTATCGTAGAAGATGAACCGATAGCCGCGGAGATTCTTGAAAATTTTATTTCGAGGGATGAAGAGCTTCATCTGGTGGCCAAATGTTCCGACGCCGTTTATGCCGGAAGCCTTTTGAACAGATATGAAATAGATTTAATGTTTCTGGACCTGCATCTTCCGGTAGTCAAAGGTTTTGATTTCCTTAAAAAATTGAAAAATCCACCTCTTGTGATCGTCACGACTGCTTATCATCAGTACGCTGTGGAAGGGTATGAGCTTGATATTGTGGATTATCTGATGAAACCCATTCCATATGACAGATTTGTAAAGGCCGTTGAAAAGTTCAAATATCTTATGAATGCGGAAGAAGCGCTTCTCGAGGCTGCGGACCGGGAGCATATTTTCATCAGCAGCGGAAAAAAACAGATTAAGATCATTCTTCACGATATCTTCTTTATTGAAAGCTTGCGCGAGTATATTCATGTTCATACTAAATCGGGAACGATTACCGTTAAAATGCCGATCAGCCGGATAGAAGAAAGCCTGGACCCGAAGATGTTTGTCAGAATCCATAAGTCATATATCGTCTCCAGGTCTAAAATTGAAGTTCGTTCCGCGAGTATGATACAGGTGAACGGCAAAAAGCTTCCGATCGGCAGAACCTACAAGCCTTCTATAGAGTTTTAGGCTAAGGTAAAGGCTGAGATTAAGAGGGATGAGATGAGTGAGTGAATGGTCAATAGTCAATAGTCAATAGTGAATTATGAATCGTGGATTTTGAATTTTGAATTAAAAAGCCACAATGAAAAACCTCAATCACGAACCCCGCATCTCAAAACTCTAAAACCCTCCGACTCTCAAACTCCTTCATAGACCTAAAGCCTTATTTGATAGCTGTTTCTTTTAATTTTCCATTGTTTTGCGCAATTTTGAAATATTAAACAAATCAGACGAACTCGTATGAGTGCACAGAGATTTGAAGAAGAAAATGACCAAGTGCAATAATTAGAATATATATGTGGATGTAAGTATTCTCACTGAAGAATGCGGATTGGCTTAATAACCTTAAGCCAATTTTTTATTGATCATAGCTAAAAAAACATCAGCGGAATCCATGGATTCCGCTGATGTTTTAATTGTATATTTTTAAGACTAAGAAACTTTCACTTCTCTTTTCTCACGGATGCTTTTAATAATAAAGAACAGTCCCAAAAACAGGAACGGGATACTTAAAATCTGGCCCATATTCAGGCTCATTCCTTTTTCAAAATCAACCTGATCTACTTTTATAAATTCCACAAAGAATCTAACAATAAAGATAAGCAGAGTCGTGATTCCGAAGTAAAAACCTTTTCCCACCTTAAAGATATTTTTCGTGTAAATAAAATACACCACAAGGAAGATTGTTAGGTAAGAAATCGCCTCATACAGTTGTGCAGGGTGTCTCGGGATATTATCGACATGTTTAAATATAAATGCCCAGGGAGCATCAGACGGCGTTCCGATAATCTCAGAATTCATAAGATTTCCAAGCCTGATAAATGCTCCGGCTAGAGGAGTCGCAATGGCGATGACATCAAGAACGGTCATGAACTTAATCGAGAATTTTCTGGCATAAACCAAAAGCATAATGATCAGCCCGATTCCGCCGCCATGGCTTGCCAGTCCTGCATATCCTGAAAAATGATAGGCTCCGTCGACTCCTTTCTGGATCGGAAGGAATATTTCGATCGGATGTTGGGAATAATAATCGAAATCATAAAACAGACAGTGTCCTAATCTGGCACCCATTAAAATTCCTATAAATGCATAAAAAAAAAGCGCTTCATGGGCCGGTTGGCTTAGATTCTCTTTTTTATAGATGGTCTTTAAGATCGTGTAGCATAAAACAAGTCCGGCAAGGAATAACATCCCGTAATATTTCAGAGGAAACCCACCGATATTGAAAATTTCGGGACTTACATCCCAGTTAACGTATAATAAATTCATTGATGATAATTGTAGAATTACTTTTTAGGTGACAAATATAGCAGGATATAGCCGTTTTTAAGGAACGGAAGCCAAACTTTAGGATATTTTGGGGGAATATGTCATGTTTCAATACAAAAACCTCTCACATCAAGTAAGAGGTTTTGAACGGACATCGAATGAAAAGTATTGCTACTTACCAGCCAATGTTCGCTTAAACGTTATATTCAAACTATGCTAACTTTACGTTAACTGCATTTAAACCTTTGTCGCTTTTTTGTACTTCGAAAACTACTTTATCGTTTTCACGGATAGATCTAGTGTCTAATCCTGAAGAGTGTACAAAAATGTCTTTGCTCCCGTCTGCTGGAGAAATGAATCCGAAACCTTTTGCTTCGTTGAAAAATTTTACTGTGCCTTCTTGCATTGTAATTGTATTAAAATTGTTGTATTATTTTGTGGACTTTTTTCTGAAACTCTCAGAAATAGAATCCGGGTATTATATTATTATGATTTAGTGTAAATATTGGAGTTTTGCGACAGGCATTATAAAGCCTATCAGTTTTTGAATATTGGTTAGATCAGAACGTTCTCCTTCGTCACAGAAAGAAACGGCTGTTCCTTTCATTCCTGCTCTTCCGGTTCTTCCAATCCTGTGAACATAGGTTTCAGGGACATCAGGAAGCTCGTAATTAACTACATACGGAAGCTCTTCAATGTCGATTCCCCGGGCTGCAATATCGGTAGCTACCAAAACACGGATCTTACTGTTTTTGAAATCTTCCACAGCCTGTTGTCTTGCGGTCTGGGATTTATTCCCATGAATAGCGGCTGCAAAAATTCCTGTACGTTCCAATTGTTTAACCAGTTTGTCTGCGCCCTGCTTAGTGCGGGTAAAAACCAGTGAACGTAAAATAGATACATCCTGCAGTATATTGATCAGTAAATCTGTTTTCTGAGTCTTTTCAACAAAGTAAACGGACTGATTAATGGCCTGCACCGGAGATGAAACCGGGTCTATGGTGATCTCAACAGGGTTATTCAGCATGGCGTCCCCAAATTTGCGGACATCAGACGGCATTGTTGCAGAGAAGAATAAGGTCTGTCTTTTTTGAGAAATCAGTTTCAGGATTTTTTTCACATCTTCTGTGAATCCCATATCAACCATTTGGTCAGCTTCATCCAAAACCAGTATTTCGATTTTAGAGAGATCTATATGTCTCTGGCTTACCAGATTGAGTAATCTTTCGGGAGTTGCAATAAGAATATCCACTCTTTTTCTCAGAGCTGCCAATTGGCTTCCTGACAAAACGCCTCCAAAGATGGAAAGCTGGGATAAGGGTAAATATTTGCTGTACACTTTAAAACTTTCTTCCAGCTGCAGGACCAATTCCCGGGTTGGCGTTAAGATTAATGTGCGTATTTCTTTATGATCGGGTGTATTTCTTTTTAACAACTGCAGAATGGGCATGGCAAATGCCGCAGTTTTTCCTGTACCGGATTGAGCATATCCTATAATATCCCTTCCCGCTAAAATATGTGGAACAGCGGTATACTGTATCTCTGTGGGCTTGGAATATCCGGCTTCTGTAACGGCGCGGACTATAGGATTTATTAAATTTAAATTTTTAAAACTCATTATAAACTACCGGACATCCGGTTCTGAGTGGCCAAATCGGTTAAGATCTGAATTGTTGTCTTGTATAAAAATAATGGATATCCATGCAGATACATTATCTTTACTTATTATTTTACTTTGCATTAACTTTGACAATACATCCATTTGCGAATATATGTACTGAGCTTTGCAATATCGTATCGTTCTCATTCTTAAAGCAGGATCCTGATGAACCCATGCCGTTCTGAATTTTAATAACCGCTTTTTTTTTAACCTGAAAATCAGGAAAGCAGTCGGGCAGCTGAAAAAGCAAAACTGAAAGAGAAAAATGAAGATTTTAAACTGTTACAGAATAGCAAAAGGCAGAGGCCTGTTCTTATAAATGCTTTGCAAAAATACAATAAATAAACTGAATAATAATTGCTTTAAATAATTGATTATCAAAAATTTATTCGTAGCTTTCGCACGTTAACAGAATTGTTTGCCCCAGCGGATGATTTTAAATCCGTTCTTATGAAGACTTCCGCTCCTTCTACCAGACCTCAGCCCCAGACTTTAGCATCCCTCTCGGATCAGCATGTGAGAATTGCTTACTTTATTATGATACATCATAAGCCGGAAGTATTCAAAGCCATGTTTCAGAAGATTTATACGAGAGATCAGTTTTACCTGATTCATATCGACCGGAAGGCGAAGGAGGAAATCACCGATGAAATCCAGATGTTCCTCGTGAAGTTTCCCAATGTTTATATTCTTGAAAGCATCAATATCGTTTCCGGCGGTTTCAGTATGATCCAGGCTGAGCTGGATGCCATGGAGTTTCTGCTTAATGTAAGCCAGGAATGGGATTATTTCGTTAATCTGAGCGGGGAGGACTATCCTTTAAAATCACAGAATATCATCAGGAAATTCCTGACAGCAAATAAGGGAAGGAATTATCTTTTCTATTATGATCAGAAGTTTTATCGCCCGGATACCTTGCAGAGGATACAGAATCATTTTACAGAACTGTCTTATAAGATCTCATCGATGATGTATAAAAGGGAGTTTATGAAGGATGTTACGCCCTACATAGGAGGGAAGTGGGTGATCTTTACAAGGGATACCTGCGCTTTTCTCGCCAATAATAAAAGAGTGATGAATTTTGAGGATTATTATCTGCATACATTTCTGCCGGCAGAATCATTTTTTCAGACGGTCCTGATGAACACTTCTTTCAATGATCTCATTGTGAACGATGATAAAAGAGCCGTCATTGAAAAGTCCATATTCGGAAAGAAACAGACGGCAGATGAGCTTATTCTTTTTTTAAAAATGACCAATCATCTTTTTATCAGAAAAATAAATGATAAAACAGAAGAAGAAGTCCTGAAATATATCACTGAAAGCTATGATCTTCCTTTACCGAACGTAAATGAGGTGGAAAGGGAGCTGAAAATAGACAGAAGACAGGATAATTAATTCTAAAGTACTACTACCTTATTTATTAGCTTTAAAATAAAACCTCCTGTGATTAACAAGAGGCTGATGAACATGAAAAAGCTGTTCCAACTTATATTTCGTTATTTACTCAACCAATAGGAAAAGTTTGTTAGCTAAACATGAAAATGCAGTAAGCAGATCTTAGATTCCGCCCATCACATACATATTCTCCATCGTAGGAACTGCGCTGCCACCCTTCTTTTCAAGGGTAATAGCGAATGCCTGCGCGTTTGGAATCTGTGCGAGGGCTATTTTGCTGTCTTTCTCTTCGGTGTACATACCGGCGTTTACAGGTTTGCCATCCGCGATCGCCCACAACTGATACTGCATCCCTTCAGGAGCTTTTGGCAGACTTTCGGCGTTGAGATAGACTTCTTTTGTCTTTTTGTCCCAGAAAACCATGGCTTTGGAATCGGTATGTTTTTCTACGCCTTTCAGCATGACCATCTGCATATCAGGATTGGAAACCATTTCCATTTTCTGATTCATTTTTTGCATTGCGAGATCCTGAGCTTTTTTCTCGGTCTGTATTTTAGCCATTTCCTCTCTGGTTTCAGACTGATTATTCATCCAGAAAAGATTTCCTGCCGCACTGATCAGAAATAATACAGAAGCGGCAACTGCATACGTTTTCCAGCTGCTTTTACTCTGAGGCTTAATATCTAGTTGAGGTTTAATCTCCTCTTGAGGTTTCGCAGTGGGAATATCTATGATAACCACAGGCTGTACTTCTTCAGTCTGTTCCTGCTGGATCTTATTCCATATCTTAGATTTTAGATCGGCTGGCGGTGTCACGGCCTGGCTTGTCGCCAAATCTTCCAAAGTTTGCTGCGCTTCTTCAAAAGCCGCCTTTACTTCAGCATTGTTTTTCATCACACACTCCAAAATCCCTGCCTCCTCAGGAGAAGCAAGACCTAGAATATAAGATTCTATAATTCCGGATGATATGTATTCTTTAGTGTTCAATTTATTGATAATCTTTTAACAAATCCTTTAATTTCATCAGCGCATTTCGCATTTTGGTTTTCACCGTTCCAAGGGGTATTTTCAGCTTTTCCGATATCTCGTTCTGAGTATAGCCCTGGTAGTAAGCTAAGTCGATAAGTTCCTGTTTATCAAGTTCCAGACCTTTCAGTACATTATTAAATCCAATAAAATCAGATGAATTATTGGCCGTGGAAAGTTCTGCAGAATTATATACGAAATCTGGAAGTGGTTGGTTTTTAAGTTCGTTTTGGAAACCTTTTGATTTTAAATAATCTATCGCCGTATTTCTGGCAATATTAATCATCCAGGTGTAGAATTTACCTTTTGATGAATCATACTGATGAATGGCATTCCAGATTTTGACGAAAACATCCTGAATAATCTCTTCAGTGTACTCTTTCGACTGAACAATTCGGAGAACCACCCCATACAGTGCTCCTGCATAGTGGTCGTACAAATAGTGAAAGCCAGATTCGTTTTTTTCTTTCAATAAAACGATAAGCTCTTCTTCCGAATAGGTTGTTTTAATAGTGTATGATTTTCATTTCAAATGTAATAAAATAAAAGATATAATAAACAACATCCGAAAAAACATTTATATCGTAAATGATTTTAAGCAATCGTTTAAAATTATCGAATATGAAAAGTATAATCGTAAAAACAACCTTAGTCTTCTTTTTGGTTGTCACTGCAGAAAAGAATTTTGCCCAGTCCGGTAATTTTAAAACAAAGAACCCTTACTACTCCCGTACGGTGACCGCGTCTTTGAAAGTGAGCAATACGGAATGGAAAAAAATCCTTAAGCCAGAATTGTATCAGGTGGCCAGAGAAGGAGCTACTGAAACAGCCTTCACCGGAAAGTATGATGAATTCGATCAAAAAGGAACGTATTTCTGTGCGGTTTGTGGAAATCCTCTCTTTGTTTCCACTTCAAAATTTGCAACAACCTGCGGATGGCCGTCCTTTTATGAGCCGCTGCGTAAAAATAGTGTAGTCTACAGAAAAGATACTTCCCATAACATGACAAGAACTGAGGTATTGTGTGGAAGATGTGATTCCCACCTCGGACATATTTTTGATGATGGCCCGAATCCCACCGGTAAAAGGTTTTGTATGAATTCTGTCTGCCTCGATTTTGTTCCGGATTCTAAAAAGAAATAACGGATTTTGAAATTTTCAATAAAAAATCAAATTTTTTAAATCCAAAACATAAACTACCTCGTAAATGATTCTAAGAACACAAGTCAAATAGATATTAACTTAAAAAATCAACAAAATGAACACAGGCTCAAAAATCGCAGTTTTAGGAATGATTGCTTTATCATTCGCTTTCAGTGGGAAGGTAACTGCACAAACGATGAAAGAAAAAACAGTAATGGTAGGCGGTGCGCCGATGTATCCATCTAAAAATATCATTGAAAACGCTGTGAATTCTAAAGATCACAAAACTTTGGTAGCAGCTGTAAAAGCAGCGGGTCTGGTAGAGACTCTGCAGGGAGCAGGACCTTTTACTGTACTGGCCCCTACAGATGCAGCCTTCGCAAAACTTCCGAAAGGAACAGTGGAAACTCTTGTAAAACCTGAAAACAAAGAAATGCTTACCAAAATCTTAACGTATCATGTGCTTGCAGGGAAATACAGTGCTAAAGACATCTGGGCAGCCGTAAAAGCCGGAAACGGTAAAAGTATGATGAAAACGGTAGAAGGAGAAGGATTGACTTTCTGGACAAAAGGAAAAGATCTTTATGTGCAGGATGCTAAAGGAAATAGTGCAAAAGTGACGATCGCGGATGTGAATCAGTCAAACGGTGTGATCCACGTGATTGATACGGTGTTGATGCCGTAATGTTTTAGTTTTTAAGCAGCATAATTTATTATGCTGTTTTTTTCTCCTCTTTTGAGAATCCAATAACACTCAAACCTATAATATTATGAAAAAAACTATTAATGTTTCTAACCAGGGAGCAACTCTGGATACAGGCAGAAGAAATTTTTTGAAACTCGGCGGTATAGGACTGGCTATGGCAGGACTTACACTGATCGGTTGTGATGACGACAATGATTTCGGAATGACAGACAACGGGCAGGTTTTTGACCTCGGTACCGGAGATGTCGGAGTTCTGAACTACGCCTACGCACTGGAACAGCTGGAAGCTGATTTTTATACTAAAGTAGTTAACAATTTTTACTCTGGAATTTCAAGTGTTGAAAAAGACCTTTTTACAGATCTTTATCATCATGAAGTTATTCACCGCGACTTTTTTAAAGCGGCAATAAGTGGTGTAACTGCGAATGTTTTACCTACCCTTCAGTTCCAGTATGCTAACGTAAATTTTAACGACAGAAATTCTGTTCTCGCCACAGCAAAAGCTTTGGAAGATACAGGAGTGGCAGCTTACAACGGGGCTGGGAAATATATTACCAACCCGGCGTATCTGGTGATTGCCGGAAAGATTGTTTCTGTAGAGGCAAGACATGCTTCCGCGATCAGGAATATTATTAATCCCGGATCTGCGGATTTCTCAGGTGATGATGTGATTGATGCCAATGGACTGGACCTTGCCAAAGAACCTAAAGATATCGTCATGGCGGCAGGAGGATTTATAAAAACTCCTTTCACATGGAAAGAAAGAGGAATCAGCTAATTATTCATTTTCAAAATCTACCATTATGAACATTCTTAAATTACTAGATAAGCTTTCTAACGATAAATTTTTTACCACAGAAGCTACAAGATTAGAAACAATTACCAATATGTCAACGTTTGGTAAAAAGGCAGCGGTAGCCTCCATTCCATTAGGGTTGGGAGCATTAATATCTACTCCTGCTAAAGCGGAAATTGTAGATCAGTCAACATCCACGACTTTTTTTAAAAGTGCTTTGACGGATGCCTTACAGCTGGCATTGGTCCTGGAATACCTTGAAAATGAATATTACGCAATAGGTTTGGCAGCAGCCGGGCTGATTCCTAATTCAGACCGACCTGTTTTCATGCAGATCTCAAAACATGAATCAGCACACGTAGGTTTTCTTAAAAGTACCCTGACTTCTCTTGGAGAAGCTCCAAAACCAAAACCTACTTTTGATTTTACGGCGGGCGGAAATTTTACGCCTTTCACAGATTATAACCAATTTCTCGTTCTGGCTCAGGCTTTTGAAGACACTGGAGTTCGTGCATATAAAGGACAGGCTGGAAATGTAATGTCTAATAAAGCCGTATTACAGGCAGCACTTCAGATCCATTCCGTGGAGGCAAGACATGCTTCACAGGTGAGAAGAATGCGGGCCAATAAAGGTTGGATAGAACTGGCCAACGGAGGAAATATGCCTGCTGCCACCAATGCAGTGTACGCAGGAGAAGATAACACAAATCAAGCGGGATTCAATACAGCCACAGCTTTCGGAGCGGCGGCTGGATCTGCAGCTTATGATGAAGTTCTTACAACAAGCGAAGCGCAGACTATTGCAGGTCTGTTCATTGTAGTCTGAAACAATTTTTTATTATTTAGGTGAGAGTCCTATCCTTAGAAAATATCTGGGGATGGGATTTTTTTTGTTTAAATCTGTTAAAACAAAACCTGAAGTAAAAGATTTTTCAAAACTCTCGCCACTGGTGAGAGAAATTCTGATTCAATCTTAAAACTTTGGGAGTAAAATAAAAAATAAATATAATCAAACCTTATAGGTTTTTAAAACCTATAAGGTTTCGCTACCTAAAATACACCTTTTTTAATCCCCTAAAAAAAGACGGTTTATAATAAAATGCTCTTCGAAACAGCATACTATTTGCGATGTCACACTGAGCGAAGTCGAAGTGTGAAGTATTAAATTATTGATACTTTTACAAAGTCGAAGCCCTATACACCAACTCCGCATCCATTAAAACCGTTCTGCCTGGTGCTGAGCTGTCTTTTATTTTCTCAAGCATCAGTTCCGCGGCGGTTTCTCCCATTTTCATCAAAGGCTGCTGAACGCTGGTCAGCTGAGGATAAACGATCGTAGATAATTCCGTTCCTGAAAAACTGGCTACAGCCACATCGCCGGGTATTTTAATATTATTTTCAAGGAGAAAATTCATCGCTCCTATCGCTAAAGTATCGCTGAATGCGAAAATACTGTCAAACTTTATATTTCTATGGAGCAACTGCTTCACAGCTTCCTTCCCGTAATCAAAGCTCATTCCTTCCGTATTAATGATCAGATCTTCGTCGAAAATATTGTACTTGGTCATAATACGTTTATAGCCGTTGGCTCTTTCCACGGCATTCCGGATGGTCTGCGGCCCCATGATGTGGGCTATTCTTTTTCTTCCGGTTTTAATCAGGTATTCCACCATTAAGGATGAATTGATATAATCATCCACAACTACTTTCGAAACATGTAAAGATTTATCTGGAATTCTGTCAAAAAAGACCAAAGGCGTTCCCTGATCTATGATTTGTTGGTAGAGATCATTATTATAAGTTTCATGGCATAAATTAATGATGATCCCGTCTACATTGAACCCTTCCAGAAGCTGCAGGTTTTTTCTTTCAATAAGTGGATTTTCATCAGATTGGGTAATGACAAGCCTGTAGCCGAGAGGATACAGTACATTCTGAATCCCTTCAAGAACCTTTGCAGAAAATGGAGTGATCATCTCCGGAACGACCACGCCTATCGTTTTGGATTGTCCGGATTTTAAATTTAAAGCCGTAAGGTTAGGTTTATATCCCAATTGATCCGCAGCATCGAGTACCCGTTTCCTGGTTTCATAACTTACATTTTTATCATGAAGCAGCGCCCGGGAGATAGTAGAGGTCGATAATGACAAAAATTTCGAAAGATCTTTAATGGTTATGCGTTTCATCAGCCCATGTTTTTTGCTAAAATTAATAAAAAAATAAGCAATTGGGAACGTTCCCTGACTTTCGGGAACGTTCCCAGTGTAAATTTTATAAAAAAAACTGAAGATGAACTGATTGTTAATATAGTTTTAACACATTGACTAACGTATTAATAATCCTTTGCATATGAATACCATTTCTTATCATTATGATGCCAAAAAAATCACTACAGGAATTCTGCACATCGGTGTTGGAAATTTCCACCGGGCGCATCAGCAGTTTTATACTAATGCCATACTGGAATCTGAAGACCAGAAGCAATGGGGAATCTGTGGAGTCTGTCTGCTGCCTTCCGACGAAAATATCGTTCGCAACTTAAGAGCCCAGAATCTTGAATATTCCCTTACCGTCTGCGGAAGAAACGGAACCGATGAGGTGTACAAAATAGGATCATTACGGGAGTTAATCTGGGGAGTTGAAGACCCGGAAGCCGTGATCAACAAAATTGCCGATCCTGCTATCAGAATAATCACATTAACCATCACTGAAGGCGGTTACAATCTTGATAAAGAAACAGGAGCGTTTATTTTGAACGATGAAAAGATTCAGCATGATTTAAAAAATCCAGAAAGTCCTTCCACGGTCTTTGGATTTGTTGCTGAAGGACTTCGCCGGAGGAAAATGAAAAATAATGGAGGGATTACGATTCTTTCATGTGATAACCTACAGCACAATGGGAATACGGCTAAAAGAGCTTTTACAGCATTCATAGAAGCTCAGGATAAAGAACTGGCGGAGTGGATGAAAACTCATGTTTCATTTCCAAACAGCATGGTAGACCGTATTACACCTGCTGTATCTCCTGAAGATGTGAAAAGACTGAACCAAAAAAGCGGAATTTCAGATCTGGCTCCTGTTTATTGTGAAGATTTTGCACAATGGGTGATTGAAGACAGCTTTATTGCAGGAAGACCCGCCTGGGAAAGAGCTGGGGTGGAATTTACAGATGATGTGACTGCTTTTGAGAATATGAAACTGAGCTTGCTCAATGCATCACACACGTTATTATCTTATCCTTCTTTTCTGATGGGCTACCGAAAGGTGGATCAGGCCATGGAAGATCAGGATGTAGTAAAATTTGTACGCAATTTCATGGATACGGATATTACACCTTTAGTTCCGGCTCCCAAAAATACGGATCTCGAGGATTATAAAAAAACACTGATCGAAAGATTTGCTAACCACAGCGTGAGTGATCAGGTAAGCAGGCTATGTTTCGATGGGATTTCAAAATTCCCGGTGTATATCATTCCCAATCTGATTATCTTGATTAAAGCAGGCATGGATCTGACACGTGTAGCTTTTCTTACCGCTTCCTACAGACATTATCTCAAATATAGAACAGATGACCACGGACACTCTTATGAAATAGGAGAGCCATGGGTGACAAAAGCTGATGAGCACCTGATTATGAGTCAGGATCCCCTTGCTTTTTTAGGTTTATCGGCTTTTAAAGGAGCTGATTTAAAAGGATCTGAAAAATTTGTGGACCTGTATACCCGGTTTGCAGATCAGATTAAAAATAAAGGAACCGGTCCGGTTTTAAAATCAATCATAAAATAATTGGCCATGATTATAAATTCTGATATCCAGCCTTCAGGATCAAAGGCGAATAACCCGATCCTGCCATTTGTTATTATAACATTCATCTACTTCATCGTGGGCTTTCTGACCACCGTGAACGAACAGCTACAGGCTCCTTTGAAATTCACGTTTCTGAGTCAGGCCGGAGGACTTAAAAATACATTCACCACGCTGATCTCCTTTTTCTTTTTTCTGGGCTATCTGCTGAACGGAACTTTGGGAAGTAAGTGGGTGAATGCTTTCGGTTATAAAAACACAATTCTCCGCGGACTTTTCTTTATGATCTCGGGACTGTTTATGTATCTGTGCTCCTCATGGTTCGGGGCTCAGTATCCGGATCTGAAATTCAATGTCAAAGATGCGGTGATTCCTTTTGGCTTTGTGATTTTTGTGATCGGGTCTTATTTAATGGGAACTGCAGCAGCGGTCATTCAGGTGGTTGTCAATCCCTACGCAGCTTCTTATGAATTAAAAGGAACCCAGCCTGTACAACGTTTAAATATTTTAACGGCTATCAATTCAATAGGAACCACTTCTGCACCGTTTTTCGTTACGGTAATCATGTTCAGCGGGATTTCAATTGAAAAAATAGAGATCAAACAATTGCTGTTGCCACTTGCAATACTTATTCTGTGCATCCTGATTATTATCGTGATCACGAAAAGGCTTCATCTTCCCGATATTGCCCATACCAGAGCGGTGGCGGGAGAAAAGCTGGAAAGAAGTATTTGGTCTTTCAGGCATTTTGTACTCGGTGTTCTTGCGATTTTCTTTTACGTAGGAACAGAAGTGGCCATCGGAGCGAATATCAATTTATATGCTTTTGAACTAATGGATTCCGGACATCCGGTCACTTTCTTTGGGAAAACAGATATCATCATTGGCGGAATGGATCTGGGAATTCATGCTTTATTGTCTACCTTATACTGGGGCGGATTTCTTATAGGCAGAGCGGTATCAAGTTTTTTGAGCAATATTTCAGCCAGAACACAGCTGGCAGTAACAACGGTTTTAGCAACAATACTTGCTTTGGTTTCAATGATTACACAGAATCTGTGGTTTCTCGTAGCGATAGGTCTTCTGCATTCCTCCATGTGGAGCTGTATTTATTCCCTGTCTATAAAAGGTTTGAATAAATATACTTCAAAAGCTTCAGGAATCTTTATTTCTGCCGTATTTGGAGGTGCTGTTTTTACCCTTGTACAGGGAAGTTTGGCGGATATTCTAGGCTCATGGAGATGGACGTGGTTCCTTACCGTAATCTGTGAATTATTAATGCTGGCTTACGCGCTGTTCGGATCCCGTATACGCGAGAAAGATCTTATTATCTAACCGATTTTCATTAAAAAACACACTATGCTTAAATATAATCTGTTATTCTTTCTCTCAGCAGTCGTAGGGAGTATATCGGTGAGCGCACAGGAGCTGCATTCTGCCTTGCAGCTTAGGAACAGTCACTTGTGGAGAGGGCTGGAAGTATCTGCAGGGTTTATTTACACTGGAGATGTTCATCTGGATTTTAAAAATTTCTACGGAGGTTTTTGGGCAGGGGGTAATTTTGATGGTTCTTACAAGGAATTTAATCATTACATCGGATATAAAAACAAAAAACTCGTTTTAGAACTTTGGGATATTTATAATTTCTCTCCCGGTGCCACCTATAACAATAAGGAGTATTTTAATTATTCTGCCCGCGAAACCGGTCGTTTCTGGGATTTCAGGTCCTATTACACCATGAGTGAGCAGTTTCCCTTAGTGCTCAGTTGGAATACGGTTGTTTTTGGGAGAGACCGGAACAGCATTAATACAGAAAATAAATATTCAACTTTTGTTTCGGGAGAATATCCTGTGTACAAAAAAGAAAGTCTGGAAGTAAGGGGAAGAGTAGGCTATAGCTTTGCGCTGAACAACAGCAACGGAGAGAAGAACAATTTCTTTGCAAAAGATGCAGGGTTCAATGAGATAAGTCTTATCCTTTCAAAGAGCTTTACCATTGAAGGCTATAAGATTCCCGTTGGGATATGGGCGATGTGGAATCCGGTTAATAACAATGCGTTTCTTCAGTTCTCCGTTCAGGCGTATTCATTTTAATAATAAAAATGTAAACAGATAAGGACGTGAAATTTTCATTAAAAAATCATGATTCACAATCCATTTTGTTTATACGAATAGAATTTTTAGTAATTTACTGATAGATAACGGAACGTATGAGTCCATATATCTGAAATATTTAAATTAATCATGGAAGAAAAAAAATATAAAGCAGTCTGCTTTGGGGAAGTTCTTTGGGATATTTTTCCGGGAGAGCAGAGAAGGATTGGCGGTGCACCATTCAATGTGGCGTATCATCTTTTTAAAATGGGTCTTGATGTGGAAATGATCAGCAGTGTTGGTGATGATGAGCTCGGTCATAAGCTGCTGCAGAAAATTAAAAACTGGCAGATTCCTACAGATCATATCCAGATCACAAGAGAGCATCCCACGAGTACAGTGATTGCTTCAGTGGATGAAAATAATGACGCCCATTATGATATTGTAGAAAATGTAGCCTGGGATTTTATTGAGCCGACTCAGGAAAATCAGAAGGTGCTCAGTAATGCCGATGCTTTGGTTTTCGGAACACTGGCCGCCCGGAATGAAAAGTCAAAAAACACTTTGTTTCAGCTGCTGGAAGTGAGTTCTTATAATGTTTTTGATATCAATTTGAGAGAACCATATTACGATATCAGGATTATCAATGAATTACTGCATAAAACGCAATTAGCCAAATTTAATAAAGCTGAACTCCGCATGGTCCTTGATTTTTTTAAGAAAGAATATAAGGATGAAAAAGACAGCATCAGATACCTGCAGGATCAATTTGGAATCCGCGAAATCATTGTATCTAAAGGAAGTAAAGGTGCTCTTTATGCCCATGAAGACCAATTTTATCTGTACCCGACAATTCCTGTTGAGGTCAAAGATACCGTCGGTAGCGGCGATTCATTTTTAGCTGGATTTTTATCAAAAAGGTTGCAAAAAGAATCTTCTGCTCATGAGATTATGTCTCAGGCTGTTTCGTTGGGAGCTTTCATTACTTCACAGGAAGGGGCGTGCCCGGAGTATACGGTGGAGGATTTTATTCAGTTTAAAGGGAGATATGAGTTGTCGGCTTTGAGTTTTTAGTGAATTGTATTATTGTAAAAAATAAAAACCTCTGAAATCATTGATTTCAGAGGTTTTAGTACCCAGTACCAGAATCGAACTGGTACATCTTTCGATACTAGAGTTTGAGTCTAGCGCGTCTACCAATTCCGCCAACTGGGCATGTGTTAAATTGGTGTGCAAATATATAAACTTTTTTTAATGTTCAAAAGCTTTTTGAGAGAAAAATTTTAAAATTCTACCTCCAAACCATCGTAGGCCAGATGCATTCCTTCCGGAAGATCCTTATCTTCAATATCATGCAGTCCAAGATGGTGGCTGATGTGTGTTAAAAATAATTTTTTAGGCTTAAGCTCTTTAAACAGGGCGATGACGTCAGGAAGGATAAAATGGGCAGGATGGGGATCAAATTTTCTGATGCAGTTTAAAACCAGCACATCCAGATTCTGTAATTTTTCTTTTTCTACGTCTGAAATGAAATTGGCATCCGTGATGTACGCAAGGTTTTTAAACTTGTACCCGAAGACGGTAATTTCATAGTGAATCACTTCAATTGGCGTGATCTCCGTATCCAGAACGCGGAAAGGTTTATTTTCAATTTCGTGAAGATCGAAGGCCGGAGCTCCCGGATATCTCACATCAGCGAAAGCATAAGGAAAACGTTTTTTAACCTCATTTCCAACCCTTTCGTAGCAATAAAGGGGCATGTTTTTCCCACTTTTAAAGATCAGTGGGCGCATATCATCAAGCCCGATCACATGGTCATTGTGCTCGTGGGTAAGAAGTGCAATATCTACGTTATTTTCGTGATTAAGGAGCATTTGCTCTCTGAAATCCGGTCCGCAATCGATCAGTATTTTTCTGCTTTCCTCTGTAGTAATCATTACTGAGGAGCGGAAACGCTTGTCTTTGGGATTTTCGGAAGTACATACTTCACATGTACAGCCTATAACGGGCACACCCTGGGAAGTACCGGTTCCTAAAAATTTCAACTTCATTTTCTTTTGAGGTTGGTTTAATTTTGGTAAATTTACGAAAAATTTTACGTCCTAATGTATCAGAAACTAACTCCTAAACAAAAAGCATTAACAATTAATCTAGATCCTACTATTTATGGTACTTTCGCAGAAATTGGAGCAGGGCAGGAGACTGTTCGTCACTTTTTTAGAGCAGGAGGGGCTTCCGGTACAATTGCTAAAGCGATGTCTGCTTACGACAAAGATTTTAGTGATGCCATTTACGGAAAAGAAGCGAAAAACAGATATGTTACTCAAAACCGACTCCGTAAAATGCTCCGGTATGAAGTAGCGCTGATCGAAGAAAGGATTTCAAGGGAAAACAATCCAAACAGAAAATTTTTCTCTTATGCGAACACGGTAACGACGATTAATTTCGACAAAACACTCAAAGGCCACGGCTGGGTAGGAATCCGTTTCCAGACCAAAGAAAACGAAGGTTACAATGAGATCGTGATCCACGTAAAATTTAATGAGAATGATGCCACCTTACAACAGGAAACTTTAGGAAACCTCGGGGTAAACCTTATCTTCGGAGCTTTCAACTACTACGACAATCCAAGAAATTTAATCGAATCTTTATACGACGACATTGCCAAAGACGGTCTTGAAATTGACATGATCGATTTTAGCGGACCTGCTTTTGATTATGTTGACAACCGATTGATGTCACTTCAGCTTGTCAAGAATGGAATGACGGATGCCGTGATTTTCAATTCTCAGGGGAGCAATATGCTTCCTGCCGATGTGTTGTACAAGAAGAATATTTTTGCGGTAAGAGGAAGTTTCAGACCCGTAACGAAGGTGAATATCGATATGCTTAAAAACGGCCTTGAGATGTTCCAGAAAGATGCGATCTGTACCCATGAACAAACAGAAGTCCTGATTGAGATTACCATTTCAAACCTTAGGGCAGACGGAGATATCGATGAAAGAGACTTTATGGACCGGGTGGATATTCTAGGCAAGTTAGGGTATACGGTTATTATTTCAAACTTCTCGGAATACTACAGGTTGATCGATTATTTTGCGTCATACACAAGCGGAGATATCGGTGTAGCTATGGGTGTGAATAACCTTCTGATGGTATTTGATGAAAAGTATTATAAAGATCTTTCGGGAGGAATTCTGGAAGCATTCGGAAAGTTCTTCAGAAATGGGATGAGGGTATATCTTTATCCTTACAAAGATCCTGAGACCCATGAATTGCTGGATTCTTCAAACCTTAAAGTGGAAGAGAATCTAAAAGAGCTTTACAAATATTTCAAGCACAACAACCGTATCGTAGATATCACCAATCACAATCCTGATTTCCTGGGAATCTATTCGAGAGAGATCTTAAGAAAAATTGCATGTTGCGTTAAAGGCTGGGAAAACCAGGTTCCGGAAGGCGTTGCAGAAATGATAAAAGAGCGTGGAATGTTCGGCTACAAAGAAGAACTTTCCTTCAAACAATTCTCCTAAAACATAAAATAATATGTCAGAAATAAAGAAAAGACTTTCCTCTATTCTTGAAAGTCCAAAACATAATACAGAAGAAAAACTTCAGAAAGTATGTCACCTGCTGGATCAGGAAATTTCTTACTTCAACTGGACAGGATTCTACTTTAAGAACGGAGATAAAGATGAGCTGAAATTAGGCCCTTACGTGGGAGCACCTACAGATCATACTATCATCCCTTATGGAAAAGGAATTTGCGGGCAGGTTGCTGTTTCCAATGAAACATTCGTAGTTCCGGATGTTCACCAGGAAAGCAATTATCTAAGCTGTTCTATTGATACAAAAGCTGAGATCGTGGTTCCCATATTTAAAGATGGTCAGAATATCGGTCAGATTGATATTGATTCCCATACAGTGGATCCGTTCACAGCTGAAGACCGTGAACTTTTGGAATGGCTTTGTAACGAGGTTTCCAAAATTTTGTAACTGAAATTTCAGCACGAAATGTAAAATATCAGCTCCGATGTAAAGTCGGGGCTTTTTTGTGCAAACTGGTGGCTTCGAGTGCCTCAGCCGCCAGTAGGGTGGTGTATTGAAATATTTGGCGTGAACAGCCTCGTGTCAATATGAAAATCTTTGATTTTCAAATAACTTAAGTGTTCTTCTATGCGATTTGCATTGCAACTTATAAAAAACTTAAGTGTTTAAAAACTTTTGAATCTTTTGTTGTTAAAATACTATCGCTGCATCGCATGAATTTCAGCCAGCAATTCTTTAAAATAATCCTCACACTTTGCGATATGAGTTCCATACCAGGAAAACGCCTCTCCATCCACGATCATGATCTTTTTATCGGGGTAGAATGCGCTCATTTCCTCGATGTGTTTTTCTTTGAAAGGAAAAGGCTCGGAAGATAGCATGATAACCTCTGCATCAGCAAGATCATCCATCTGAATTTCAGGATACCGGGTTCTATCTTTAAAAATATTTTCGAAACCTATTTCAGCCAGGATCTTATGGATAAAAGTATCTGCTCCGATGGTCATATAAGGATTTTTCCAGATAAGGTAAGCTGCTTTTACGGGAGCATCGAGTTTAGCCTGTTCTAAAATATCGTAGATCTTAAGATTGAACTGCTGTGCTCTTTCCTCTTTATTGAAGGTGTTTCCCAGGGTTTTTAGAAGGTAATAATTATCTTCAATGGTCTCCACATTGGTCACAAGGACCTTAAAGTCATCCATCAGGGCTTCTACCTGCTCTTTGATGTTTTCCTCTTTATTGGCGAGGATAAGATCCGGTTGCAAAGCTCTTATTTTATCAATATTAATATTTTTCGTACCACCTATGACGGCTACGTTTTTTACTTTGTTTTCAGGATGGATACAGAATTTTGTCCTGCCAATAACTTCATTTTCAGTAAGACCAAGATCAAATAATGCCTCTGTGATAGAGGGTACTAAAGAAACAACTTTCATATTCAGACTTTGTCTGCCTAAATTACAAAAGTTTTCCTGTCAGGAAAAGTCCGGCTACGGAAAAATAAATAATAAGACCGGTAACATCTACCAGAGTGGCTACAAAGGGAGCAGAAGAAGTAGCAGGGTCAAGATTCATTCTTTTCAGAATAAAAGGAACCATAGAGCCTGAGAGTGTTCCCCAAAGAACGATTAACACCAGAGAGACCCCAACACTTAAACCTACATATGGCCAATACATTCCATAATTGAAAAATCCTGCCTCATGCCATACCATAATCCTTAAAAAGCCGATGACCCCAAGAATACTACCCAAAGCAAGTCCTGTGAAAATCTCCTTTTTCATTACATACCACCAGTCTTTAAGACCGATTTCCTGAAGAGCCATGGCACGGATAATAAGCGTTGCAGCCTGAGATCCGGAATTTCCTCCACTGGAAATAATTAGTGGAACAAACAGTGCAAGAACAACGGCTTTCTGAATTTCATCCTCAAAATAGCCCATCGCAGAAGCGGTCAGCATTTCCGAGAAAAAAAGAATGATCAGCCAGGTTCCTCTTTTTTTGATCATCTCCACCAGAGAAGTCTGTGTGTATGGATCATCTAAGGCTTCAAGACCCCCGAATTTCTGAATATCTTCCGTATTCTGCTGTTCGATTTGGTCGAGGATATCGTCAATCGTTACGATGCCTACAAGAACACCGGCCTCCGTGATGATGGGAAGAGCGGTTCTGTCATATTTTTCAAAATAGGTTACCGCATCCTCTTTTGAAGTGACGGTTGTGATCGCCACGAAATGATTATCCGTCATATCGGAGATCAAAGTATCTTCCTCGGCCAACAGAAGGCTTCCAAGAGCAATATCATCAATCAGGCGGTTTCTTTCATCCACCACATAAAGGTGGTTCATGGTTTCCACTCTTTTTCCGACCTTTTTGATCTGTTGCAGACATCTTTTTACCGTCCATTCTTTACGGATCTGGATGTAGTAAGGCGTCATCAGACGGGCAATGGAATCTGAATTATAGCCCAGAAGTTTCAGGGCAATTCTTCTTTCCTGCGGATTAAGATGATTGATGGAATATTTGATAAGCTCATCCGGAAAGTCCTCAAAAAGGGCCGTTCTGTCATCCGGAGTCATTCCGTTCAGGATCTCGGAAACCTCTTCGCTTCCGATACTTCTGATGGTGTCTTCCTGGAAATCAGGGTCAAGGTGAGAAAAAACTTCCGCCTTGTATTCTTTTGGAACCTTTAAAAATGCCAGAAGCCTCTCGTCAGCATGAAGATTGCTAAGAGTTTCGGCGATATCGGCAGGATTAAAGATAAGTTCGTCTCTGGAATTCAAAACGTAATTTTTTAGGATATGCAAAAATAATTCAAAAAATTAAGACTATGAAGGAAAGCCGCAAAATTAAGGATTAATTAAAGTTTAAAACAGATCAGAACCGCTTTTTAAAATAAAAAAACACCCGCCGGAGCAGATGTTCAAAAATTAAATTTAATTCATAAATACCTATATTATTCAAGAATAGGTCCGCACATTGGGTAGGGCGAAGGCAGACACATGCCACTGTCACAGCATTCTCCGAATCCACATTGGGTATGAGTCTGGCATTTTTTGATCATTCCGCTACCGTTGATGTTCTGTTGCTCTTTTCTCGTGAGTTTTTTAAGGTTTTTCATATCAATAGTTTTAGTTATTAATAAAAATCCATTTTATTCAATACAGTCGTATTCCATACAAACACCCTGACAGCAAAAACCGATGAAACATGGTCTTGTTACGCTGCATTTTTGAATAGCTCCGCCATTGATCTGGCTTTGCTGCTTTCTGTTGAGCTTCTTTAAATTTTTCATATTAAATAATTTTAATTAAATAAAAAGATAAGACTCTTAAAATTCAATGCAGGCAGATGGTCTACAAACTCCTTCACAACACCATCCAATGGTGCAGGGTCTGGTTGCATTACATTTTTGAATAGCTCCGCCGTTGATTTGGCTTTGTTGTTCTCTGTTGAGTTTCTTTAAATGTTTCATATCCATTGATTTAATTATTAAGACAAAAGATATAATCCTTAAAGCTCCGGATCAATACATGCATACGGTGAACATACTCCGTTACAGCACCATCCTATAGAACAAGGTCTGTTGGTATTGTTGCATCTGTTAATAGCACCTCCATTAATTTGTTTCTGTTGCTCTCTGTTGAGCTTTTTTAAATTTTTCATATTGTATAAGTTTTAATTTGTAAAACTAAAATAGTAAAAAATATTATATTATTCACTATGTGATGAAAATATTTAACTAGTAATCAGAGTGTTTGGAGATTTTTTCGTGAAATTGAAATTGATTGTGAATTGTGAATCGTCAATTGTGAATTGTCAATTGTGAATCTTACTATACGCCCTCAATTGACCATTGACTTACGTAGCAAAATTGACCATTGACAATCTAAGAATATTGAAAGATCGTGAATTGTGAATCGTCAGTTGTGAATCTTACTATCCGCCCTCAATTAACTATTGACTTGCGCAGCAAAATTGACCA
>NZ_JAOAMU010000001.1:209990-827231 GCF_025154075.1 Chryseobacterium herbae | reverse complement strand
GTGAATTGTGAATCGTCAGTTGTGAATCTTACTATCCGCCCTCAATTAACTATTGACTTGCGCAGCAAAATTGACCATTGACGGTCGAAGAATATTGAAAGAAGGTGAATTGTGAATCGTCAGTTGTGAATCTTACTATCCGCCCTCAATTAACTATTGACTTGCGCAGCAAAATTGACCATTGACGGTCGAGGAATATTGAAAGAAGGTGAATTGTGAATCGTCAGTTGTGAATCTTACTATCCGCCCTCAATTGACTATTGACTTGCGCAGCAAAATTGACCATTCACTTTAAAGCTCCGTCCCAGCAGAAGGTTTTAGTTTTCTAAGCTTTTTCAAAATCCCCTTTATCGCCCCGTCTGTACCAATTTTAACAGAGTTTTCAGTAGAGCCCAAAAGGCGCATGTTTTTGCGGTAAGTATCGTAATCCGATTCGGTCACCAAATTTCCTTCAGCATCAAAAAGCTTCATGCTGACCACTACCTGATTGGAAAACACATATTTTCCGATTCCTACTTTGAAATATCTTACTTTGGGAACAATGGCAAAATCAGCATCGTTATTGACACAGTAATCCGTGATGGTCTGTTTTTCTATGCTGTCGAAGGGGAGCTGAACCTCTGCTCTGAGCATTTTATTTCTTCTGCCACTAAAATTATCGGAAACCGCGCTAAAGAAAGCATGGTTGGTAGGTTCTTTAATTTCCTCAATGTCAGGTTCTACCTCGGGATTGAAGTAAAGGATTTTTTTTACTTTATGGTCCGGATTTTTCTGTGCTTTCACTGAAATAATGCCGACCAGTAAAAAAGTGCTGACTGCTGTAAAGAATAAAATTTTTCTCATTTGTAATTCGTATGCAAAATTACTGCCTTTTCGTTGGATCTCATACAATTTATTAAGAAATTTTTAACATTTTTTTCTATCAATTTTGATACATGAAATCAATAATGTTTTGCTGATTTAAAAAATAGTTGTAATTTTGCACCCGTTACATAATAATCATTAAACAATATTGGAATGTACTTAACAACAGAAAAAAAGCAGGAAATTTTCTCAAAACATGGAAAATCTGCAACAGACACAGGAAGTGCTGAAGGACAAATCGCTCTTTTCACTTTCAGAATCAATCACTTATCTCAACACCTAAAGTCTAACCGTCACGATTTCAACACAGAGAGATCTCTAGTGAAATTGGTAGGTAAGAGAAAAAGTTTACTAGATTACCTTAAAAACAAAGATATCGCAAGATATAGAGCAATTATTGCTGAACTAGGTTTAAGAAAATAATCTACAAAGATTTTCAAATAAAAGCAACTTCGAAAGAGGTTGCTTTTTTTGTTTTAGTCTCTATATCTTTTGTCCCGGAGCTTTATTTCTTTCTGCTTTTTTTACATAAATGTTTAATATATTTTACGTTGTCGTTAATGTATTGTATAAAATCAATATCGCAATAAATTAATTCATATTTTACGAATAATATAATATTTAATAGTTAAATTTGATTTTTATAAAATATATTGATCGTTTTGAAGTGTTTTTATTTATTGGTTTTTTTCTATCGGTTACTTGTCAGTCGCAAAAAAGTGACTCCTTGTCAAAAAATTATTTATCATTTTCTATGGGATCTGAATATGGGAAAATTCTGCCCACCAATGTCAGCTTGAAAAATGATAAGCATAGAGATTACGCAGGATATTCTTTACAGATACTCAAACAGACTTCCGGTAAAAATAATTGGGGAAGACGGTTTAATGATCCACAATATGGAATTGGGATTTTTGCTTTTGATTTTGTTGAAAACAGAAAAATGGGACGCCCTTTTGGAATATATGGGATTTACAATACCAAAATCAGACAGTGGGGGCACTTGAAATGGTATCATAATGTAAATTTTGGAATTTCATTTAATTCAAACCGATTTGATACTGACCGAGATTATCATAATATTTCATTGGGATCTAAAACCAACATGTTCATCAGTCTTGGAACTGGAATGTATTATGAGTTGGATAAACACTTTGATGTTGGCTTACATGTAAAATTCAACCATCTTTCCAACGGAGCCTTACAAATGCCCAATAAAGGATTAAATATGATTTCGTCACAATTAAGTCTTGTATATCATCCTGATAGAGCAGTTATAGGAAAATCGGGTATTGTATCTGCTGATTATAAAAAATCAGACCATATTGAGGTTTCAGCTTTCGGAGGTCGGAAAAAAGTTTTTTATAAAGGAGATCATCGCGAAGACCTGAAATTATATCAAGGTTTCAATTATTCCGTTTACGGGACGGAAGTGTTTTATATGCGCCGATATTCTCCAAAATCAGCATACGGAATAGGGATGGGAATGACAATGGATGAACATTATAATCATACGATGTATGTTTCGGACAAGGCGCTTTATCAGAAAAAACGTTTTTCAAACGACCAGTTGCTGTTGAGTATAATACCCATTTACCGATTGATGATGGGCCGTTTATATCTGAATATCGGAGCTGGATATTATGTCTTAAAAAAGCAGAGAAAATATGATAATTCTATATTTTTTCAGAAAATAGGTTTGCAATGTCAGATCACAGACAGGTTTTTTGCTTCGTTCGGTATCAATGCTTATGATCTGCATGCTGCCAATTATCTGGAGTGGAAGCTTGGCTACACTTTTTCTAAAAAGGTCAGAAATTAAAAACTTCAGCTTCATTTAGGCATTATTCATGGCGTAAACGAAACTGAAGTTTATATTTTTTAAGCTTCAATTAATGTCCGGATTTGGCCTCTGTACTTTCCACATGCCCCAAATATTTGGTGCAATACGCTCCAAAGATCAGAATCACGAGATAGCAGAATACCGGAATGATAAATGAATGCTGTACCCCGAACTGATCGGCAAGATACCCCTGGAAAATTGGAACAATAGCTCCTCCCAGAATAGCCATAACCACCAAAGAAGACCCTTGGCTGGTATATTTACCCAAACCGGAAATTGCCAGTGTATAAATATTGGAGAACATAATGGAGTTAAAGATTCCGATTCCTAAAATGCTGTACATCGCCAGCTCACTATGATTAACCATTGCGGAGATAAGCAGCACAACATTGATGGCTGCAAAAATAGATAACGTCCTTGCCGGAGCTGATTTACCCACAAAGAAAGCGATGAAATTAAGTATAATAAATACAATGAAAAAGCTAATCTGCGCAAAGCTTAAATCTACAATACTGAAAATTACCAGGAAAACAGCCGCCGCCGCTCCCAACATATAAATTGCTTTTTTGCTTTGGCTTAGTGACTGGTTTAAGGAAATAGCACCAAGAAAACGCCCAATCATTGCACCTCCCCAGTACAGGGAAAGATAATTTTTACTGATGATTTCATTGAAACCCATGATCTGAGGCTGCTCCAGAAAGCTGATGATAAAACTTCCCACTGCCACTTCTCCGCCTACATAGCAGAACATCGCAAAAACTCCAAATTTCAGGTGACTGAACTCAAGAGCTCCCCAACCTTTTACAATTTCTTCTTCCTGCGTCTGGAAAGAAGGTAGTTTAACTCTGGAAATTAATAACGCTACTAACAGAAGGATACCTGCGAAGATCAGATAAGGAATTCTTGTCGCCACAGCACTGAACGAACCATCCGGAGCTGAGAAAAATTCAAAGATCAGATGCCCTCCCAAAACCGGTGCAATTGTAGTTCCGAAAGCATTGAAAGCCTGGGTCATATTCAGACGGCTGGAAGCAGATTCTTCGCTGCCGAGCAATGAAACGTAGGCATTGGCTGTGATTTGCAGCACTGTAAAACCCAGTCCCAGAATAAACAAAGCCCCCAGGAATAAAGGATAATAGGAAAAAGTAGCTGCCGGATAAAATAAGACACAGCCAAAGGCCGCGAGGAAAATACCGAACATAATTCCCTTTTTATAACCTGCTTTATTAATGGGATCTCCCTTTGAAATTGAGATGAGAAAATAAATCAGGGAACCGATAAAATATGCCCCGAAGAAACAGAACTGTACCAGCATCGATTCGAAAAAGGTGAGTTTAAAAAGTTGTTTCAGATAGGGGATCAGAATATCATTCATACAGGTGATGAATCCCCACATAAAAAAGAGCAGGGTGATCGTGATTAACGGGATCGTATAATTTCTGCTCTGTGTTTTCACTTCTTTATTGATCATAAACATTTATTTATTTGAAAAGAATTATTAAGCTCTTTCAGTTGTTTTCGTCTGCTGCATATATATTTTGAGAAGCATGGCAAATATAAGGCAGAGGCCCGTTTTTCTGCAACTTTTTTGGTGTTTTTTATGTAAATAAGTCATCTTTAATGAGATGAAAATATTATTTACACTTTTTGAGACAATAATACGAAAATGACTCGATTCTTTGATCAATTTTTTCAGGAAAAAAATATTTTTATTGATGAAATATGATGAATAAGTTGAACATTTCGTAAGTAATTCTTACTTCATCAATAAAATAAGAAGGTAAAATCTTATAATTCCTCATGCTATTTCTGAGATTGAAAATTTAATATCTCATTATTATACGTTATCTTTGCAAACGAAAATTTAGACGAACTATCAATAATTAAAGCACTCAATACGGAGTGCAACACAAAACAATTTATGAGTATACCTCAAGCAATTACAGAAACGATTATTCTTGCAGACGGCAGAGAAATCACAATTGAAACAGGAAAATTAGCAAAACAGGCTGATGGTTCTGTAGTCGTAAAAATAGGCGGAACAATGCTTTTAGCAACGGTTGTAGCCAGTAAAGAAGCAAAAGAAGGTGTAGATTTCCTACCCTTAACAGTGGATTACAGAGAAAAATTCTACGCAGGAGGTAAGATTCCTGGAAATTTCTTTAGAAGAGAAGCCAGACCATCAGATCAGGAGATTTTAACGATGCGTTTGGTAGACAGAGTTCTTAGACCCTTATTCCCTGAAGATTTTCATGCGGAAGTTCAGGTGATGATTTCATTAATTTCTTACGACGGACAGTCAATTCCTGATGATTTAGCAGGTCTTGCAGCATCTGCAGCAATCGCTATTACAGATATTCCTTTCAATGGACCAATGTCTGAAGTGAGAGTGGTAAGAATCAACGGTGAACTTTCTGTGAACCCTAATTATGCAGATCTTAAAATTGCTGACCTTGATATCATGGTGGGAGCAACTAAAGATTCTATCGTAATGGTAGAAGGGGAAATGAAAGAAATTTCTGAGCAGGAAATGCTTGAAGCAATCCAATTCGCTCATGTAGAAATTAAAAAACAAGTTGAAGCTCAGGAAAGATTAGCCGAAAAAGTAGGTAAATCATTCCCAAAAAGAGAATATAGCCACGAAAATCACGATGAAGCTATCCGTGAGAAAGTGTGGAAAGAAACATATGAGAAAGTATATGAAGTTGCTAAGCAACCTTCAGCAAAAGAAGAAAGAGGTGAAAAATTCAAAGCTGTTTTGGCTGAATTTTTAGCTCAATATGTTGAAAATGCTGAAGAATTAGAAAGAGTAACCCCTTTCGCTAAAGTATATTTCCATGATGTAGAGAAAGAAGCGATGCGTCAGATGATTTTGAATGACAAAATCCGTCTTGATGGTCGTGATCCTGAAACAATTCGTCCAATCTGGAGCGAAATCGATTATTTACCGGGAGCTCACGGTTCTGCCATTTTCACAAGAGGTGAAACTCAATCTTTAACAGCAGTAACGTTAGGTTCTGTGAAAGATGCGAACATGGTAGACAGTGTAATGGTAAATTATGATGAAAGATTTTTCTTACACTATAACTTCCCTCCGTTCTCAACGGGTGAAGCAAGACCTTTAAGAGGAACTTCAAGAAGAGAAGTAGGACATGGAAACCTGGCTCAGAGAGCTTTGGCAAACATGATTCCTGAAGAAAATCCTTACACGATCCGTATCGTTTCTGATATTTTAGAATCAAACGGTTCGTCTTCTATGGCCACTGTTTGTGCAGGAACTTTAGCATTGATGGATGCAGGTATTCAGATTACAAAACCAGTTTCTGGGATTGCAATGGGATTAGTAACAGACGTTAAGACTGGAAAATTCACGGTACTTTCTGATATCTTAGGTGATGAAGATCACTTGGGAGATATGGACTTTAAAGTAACGGGAACTGCAGACGGAATTACTGCTTGTCAAATGGATATCAAAATCCAGGGATTATCCATGGATATCATGGAGAAAGCACTTTTACAAGCTAAAGACGGAAGATTACATATTCTTGATAAAATCACTGAAACAATTGCGGTACCAAGAGAAGACGTGAAACCTCACGCTCCGAAAATGGTAATGCTTGAGATCTCTAAAGATTTCATCGGTGCTGTTATCGGACCCGGTGGAAAAATCATTCAACAACTTCAAAAAGATACAGATACTGTTATTGCTATTGAAGAAGTAGGAGAAATCGGAAGAATTGAGATCTCTGGTGTAAGCAGAGAGAAAATCAATGCAGCGATTGCAAGAATCAACGAGATTACATTTGTACCGGTAGTAGGTGAGGTGTATCAAGGAAAAGTGGTAAAAGTAATGGATTTTGGAGCTTTTGTAGCGATTGCAAAAGGAACCGAAGGATTACTTCACATTTCTGAAATCGAATGGGCTCGTCTTGATAAAGTACCTTACAACGAAGGTGACGAAGTAGAGGTGAAGTTCATGGGTTACGATGATCGTAAGAAAATGAAACTTTCAAGAAAAGTTTTATTGCCAAGACCTGAAAGACCTGAGTCTAGGCCAAGACCAGAAGGTCAAGACAGACCACAAGGTGATAGAAGACCAGAAGGAGATAGAAGACCACAAGGTGACAGAAGACCGGAAGGTGACAGAAGGCCAACCGAGCAGGCACCAAAGGAAAATGAAAATCCTTCAACTGAAGCTTAAGATTTAAATCTTAGATATAAATGAAATCCCTCAATTTGAGGGATTTTTTTTTTGTTAGGATAATAGAGATATGTTTGTTGTTAGTCATCGCAATGGCGCAAGAAAATCGAATATTTTCAGTAAGGTTTGGCGTATAACTTTTGTGCAGTATACAATTTTATCGGAGATAAAATCCTTGCGCCTTAAAACAACATGCTTGTGAATTATCCTTTGCGCCGTTGCGTTTCAAACAATCTTAGCATTATAGAAGAATCAGAACACCTACTTTTAAACATTTATAAACCGATATTCAAGTAAAAACCCCGCTGAAAGATTCCAACGGGGCTTATTCATAGAGATTGAATTACCAGATTTTCACCCTTTCTTCCGGGGTTTTATAAAGTTTATCTCCGGCTTTTAGATCAAAAGCTTTGTAAAACGCTTCAGTATTCACCAAAGGTCCGAAAGCCCTGAACATTCCCGGTGTATGCTCATCAGTTTTAAGCTGATTGATTAAAGCCGGTTCTGTATAAAGCGTTCTCCAAACCGTTGCCCAGCTCAGAAAAAATCTCTGATCCTGCGAATAGCCGCTGATCTTTGCAGTCTGACCTTTGTCCTTCAGATACATTTGAAGAGCATCGTAAGCGATATTTACGCCTCCGAGGTCTGCAATATTTTCTCCATTGGTAAAAGTTCCGTTGACGAAATTTCCTTTTACAGGCTCATATTTGTCATATTGGGCAGCGAGAGATTTTGTAGCTTTTTCAAAATTGGCTTTATCTTCAGGAGTCCACCAGTCTGCAAGGTTTCCGTCTGCATCAAACTGAGCTCCGGAATCATCGAATCCATGGGTCATTTCATGTCCTATGACCGCTCCGATTCCCCCGAAATTGATGGCAGGATCAGCCTTTGGATTGAAATACGGTGCCTGAAGAATGGCGGCAGGGAAAACGATCTCGTTATTTTGCGGATTATAATAAGCGTTTACCGTTTGTGGAGACATCGTCCATCTGGATTTGTCAACCGGTTTTCCTACTTTATTAAGTGCTTCCTGATACTTCCATTCCGAAATATTCTGAAGGTTTTTATACAGGTTTCCACCTTGCGCCTCGGATAAAATGTTGAGTCTGGAATAATCTTTCCATTGATCAGGATAAGCTACTTTTACGGTAAATTTATTAAGCTTCGTTAATGCTTTTTCCTTTGTGGTAGAGGACATCCAGGTCAGATTATTGATGTGTAGGGCAAAACTTTTCTTCAGATAATCAATCAGTTCCACCATCTGAGCTTTTGCTTCGGCAGGGAAATATTTTTCGACATATAATTTACCGAACGCTTCACCGAGACTTCCGTTGATTAGTTCATAACCTCTTTTGTTCAGGGCTCTCTGCTCTTTTTGGCCGCGAAGATATTTGCTGTAGAAATTGAATTTCGTTTCATCAAGTTGTTGGCTCAAAAAAGAAGCGTTTCCGGATAAAAGATTGAATTTTAAATAATCCTTGATGACATTCATATTTTGAGAAACGAGAAAGCTGTCAAGATTCTTATAGTAATTCAGTTCCCCGATAATCACTTTGTCCGTTTGTACACCGGCTTTTTTAAGGTACGCCGGAAGATCTGTATTTTTCACTAGAGCCGAAAGCTCGGCCATGGTTTTCGGATTGTTCTGAAGATTGATATCACGAATCTGCTCATTAGTCAGTAATGTTTTAGCGATAGACTTTTCAAAATCGACAATTTTTCCGGCAGCTTCTGTGGAGTTTTTATAACCCAGAACATCCAGCATTGAAGCGACATATTTTGAGTATTCTTTGATGGCCTCCGTATTCTTTTCATTGACTTTTTGATAATAATCGCGCCCCATTCCCAATGAACCCCCGCCAAGATAAACGGCATTCATTTTTGAGTTGGCAAGATCAGCGCTTACTCCCCATCCGTACAGAGGATTGTTACCCTGTTTTGTTGCTGCAGTCAGATATTGGTTGAGATCGGCAACGGTTTTAATCGCATCAATTTTAGAAAGATCTTCCTTCAGAGGAGCGATGCCATCCTTATTTCTTTTATCCATATCCATATAAGAGAGATACAGATTCTGGATCTTTTTACCTTCACTTCCATCCGCAAACTTATCTTTTAAAAGCGAATTTAAAATAGAAATCGAATTGTTATCCGTACTTTCTCTGAGCTGGTCAGAACTTCCCCACCTCGAGCGGTCAGAAGGTATTTTGGCTGTTTTCATCCACTTTCCATTGACGAAATTATAGAAATCGTCCTGCGGGCGAACGGACATATCCATGAAAGACATATCCAGTCCAAGATCACTGTTGGTAGAAACCACCGATGTCGCATTTGGTCCTGATTTCTGAGCATTTACCGTATCAAAGGCCAGCAAAGAAGCTATAGCCAATAGGGTGATGTTAAGTTTTTTCATAGTGCTGTTTTTTTATGGTTAATTTTTTTTATCCTTAGTTGTTGTCATTTCATTAGGCTCCGATTCTCTGTTTCAGATCATCTGCACCACCGGTTTTTCTTGGTTGACCGTTTTTAGACGAACCGAAATTGTAGGTATAAGAGATCGTTGCTACACGGGAATCTCTTTTTACCACGAAGTTTTCTACATAATTATTAAAGGTCGTCTGCGCTTTCGGATTGCTCGTAAAGAAAATATCATTGAATGCTAATTTCAGAACGCTGTTATTTTTAAATTTCTTCTGAGCGCCGATATTCAGGTACCAGTTGGGCTGTACATCCATATAGGCATACACTTCTCTCCCTCTGTAATTTCCTGTAAGTTCAGCGGTGAAACCGTTTCCAAGTTTAAAGGAATTGATACTGTTGAGATTAAAAGTGAAATTCCCTTTATTATTGATCTGTGTTCCTGAAACATTTCCGGTATAAGATCCGTAGTAAAAATTCGCGCTGTTGTTCATATCCCACCATTTCGTCACTTTCACCGGAGCGATCAGATAAAGTCCGAAATACGAAGCAGAACTTAAATTTTCATTGGTTTGAACGGTAATATTTTCACCATTTTCCACCACAGGCTTAATAACGTCTGTAATATTATTATTCGTTTTGCTGTAGCTTACTGTGGCAAAATATTTACTGTTTAAGCTGTACGTCAGTTCATAATTCATCGTGGTCTGCGGATTCAGCTCAGGATTTCCAGCCTTGTAAGTCGTGGGATCCAGATAAAACTTAAATGGATTCAGCTGATTATAGCTTGGCCGTGTAATTCTTCTGCTAAAATTGATTTCCAGATTGTTTTTATCCGTTAAATCATAGGAGAAGACCGCACTTGGAAAGAGTTGCGTATAATTCTTTTTGTTCACCTGATTGGTGGTGATCTGAGTTCCCGTTACATTGGTGTTTTCAGCTCTCAAACCAAATGTAGCACTGAATTTATCCCACTTTTTAGAAGCATTTCCATACACAGCATTGATGTTTTCCTCATAAATAAAATGGTTGGTTTTATTAAGATCCAGCTCCGGAACGCCCGAGGTTGCATTAAAGAACTTCAGATCATTGTCCGCTTTCACAAAGCTGGTCTTGATCCCGGCTTCCAGTTTCCATTTGTTTTTCAGGGTTTTCGTTAAATCAGATTTTAAGGAATAAATATTTAAGTTTCCGCCAATATCACCTTGCAGAATATCAAGGTTGGTAAGGTTTCCGGCCAATCCATAATTTCTCGTTTCAAAATTCTGTAGCGAGGTATTCGAATAATTGATAAAGTCAAAGTCAGTCGTGATTTCAGATCCTAATGAATCAATGGTATATTTATGATTCAGGTTGAATGAAACGTTTTTCCAGTGGTCATGAGAACGGTTTTGCGTAGTAAAGCTGCTTGCCGGAAGACGGTCGCTGCCTAGAACCACACTTGAATTGTCACCTTTTGGATCAAATCGGTTGCTTATAAAACCTACGGAGAAACCCAAAACATTTTTATCATTCATATAATAATCCATTCCGGCTTTTGCGATATGATTTCTGAAGTTGAATTTCAGAAAATTGTCCTGTACATAGGCTTTATCGAAAGTCTGGTTGGTGTAGAAATTTCTGTCTAAAACCAGATGATTATAAAATTCTCTGTAGGCAAAGCTGTAATTCGCAAAAACATTCACCTTTTTATTCCGGTGATTGATACTGAAACTGTTGTTGTTTTTAATGAATTTTCCCGATCCCAGAGCCGTGGAAACACTTCCGTTCGTTCCTTTACGCTGGTCTTTTTTTAGCTTGATATTAATGATCGAAGTTCCCGCTGCATCATATTTGGAAGACGGATTGGTGATAAATTCTATTTTCTCAACGGTCGAAGAAGGAATGCCGCGAAGATAAGCCGCAAGATCAGACCCTGTCATCGGAGTATTTTTTCCGTCGATTTGTACCAGAAGATTTCCTTTTCCGCGCAGGCTGATGTTGTCATTGCTGTCTACATTCACGCCCGGAGCTTTTTCCAGGACTTCAAAAGCAGAATTTCCTGTGCTGGCAATGCTGTTTTCGACGTTGAGGATCATTTTTCCATCCTGTCTTTCGATATAAGGTTTCGTCTTGGTGATCGTCACTCCTTCAATGGATTTTACATTGAGATCAATAGGAGAGAGCGACTTGTTTTCCGCAATTTGAATAGGGTCAGACTGATAGACTTCACTACCGTTTCTGTTGATCTTTAATTTGTAGTTTCCTGTTTTAAGATCATTGAAACTGAATTTTCCATTCTGTTCTGCAATTTCTGTTTTGACTAATGCATTTCCCGAGTCAAACAGATTGAGTTCCAACTGTTCGGTTTTCTCACCACTGACAGTTCCCGAAAGTGAAAAATTCTGCACGCTCTGTGCCGAAAGCAGACTGCTGAATAAAGTCAGCGTCCATGCCAATAAGAGTAAAAATAGTTTGGCCATTGTTTTATTTTTTAGTGTTTTTTACAGTTTTCTGATATTTTAAGCAGGGCATTGTTCATGATTTCCAGCTCTTCTTTTGAGACATTCTGCAGGGCGGTTTTTCGGTTGCCTTCCACCAGCTTCTGAACGTCTTTGATGATCTTTATCCCGGATTCGGTGACTTCAAGATTAGTTTTTCTGCGGTCTTCCGAATGGGTAGTCCGGATCACATATGCTGATTTTACCATAAGATCAATAATCCTGGTCACCGATGCATTGTCCTTAAAAACCAAATCCCCGATTTCATTCTGGGTAATTCCCGGATTTTCCAGAACCGCTTTGATGATCAGCCACTGATCGATCGTGATCATGAATCCATTAGCTTTAAGCTGACGCTGTGCATAATTTCTGTAAGATCTGATCGCTTTATCGATATTGTAGAATATGATTGAATTTAATTTTTCCATGTTTCTTATATTAAATTTAAAATGATTAATCAATTATTGATATATCAATTAATTTGTAGTAAGTGTTTTTATTTTGTTACATTTCGCTGAAAATATTTTTGTATAAATTCAAAAAAACTGCATGAGTTGCAGTTTAATTAGTAATAGAAAAAGAAATCTGCCTGATCTGCACGAGCTTAATATTTTCTCGCCAATCACACAGATAAAGCAGATCTTTGTGGATGAAATTGATGAAGATGGAATGTTTTATAATGTTTTGAAAAGCCTGTCTATCTGATTTCTTGTGTTAGCATCCGGAGAGACTTTATAAAATTCATTAAGTAAATCTAAAGAAGAAGGCTTCTTAGGGTACTTATTGTTTTGAAGGAAATTTCTTAATGCTTCATTCACTTTTTCTTCCCCGATCAATTCGCTTAATTTCACCATCGCTACAGCACCTTTGGAATAGGCAATATGAGCCATATCTCCCGTTACTCTGTAGATCGGACGGTTTTCAGACAAGCCTTTTTCGTTGTCATAAATCTGCTGATGCATGGTGATCCTTTCCTTCATTTTTTCTTTGCCGTGCATTTTTTTGTAAAGCATCATCTCTGTGTACATAGCAAGCGTCTCGGAGAGCATGACGGCTCCTTCTCTGTCATCCGGATTGATCTGGCTATTTCCCCACCACAAATGGGAGAGTTCATGTCCTGCCAGTTCATTGATCACGTCCTGTTCTTTATCAGCGTGGATATTGGCATGGAAAATCATATCCTCAGGCATAAATATAGCCGACGGATAAGCTGTTGCTGCAAAACCTCTGGTGAAAGATGAAATTTCAGCGAAACTGACCGTTTTAAAAGGATATTTTTCAAAATTCTGTTCACAGTAGTCCAATGTTATTTTAGCATTTTCAAGAAGATGGTCTGCGTTTTCGAAATGCTTTTTATGGTAGAAAATATTTACTGTAATTCCTTTGTACAACACGCTTTTGATCTGATAATCCGCAGAAGAAACTGCAAACCGGAACGGAATACTTTCCGCTTTGTACTGAAAATAGTTTCGCCCCGACTTTTCCCATTTTTTTACCAGATCTCCGGTACCAACGGCAGTCTGATCACCTTCCGTAGAAACCGTCATCTCTAAATTGATAAAATCCTTTTTAAAGACTTCCGGAGCTTCCGGTTTTTTCAGCTCTGCGAGTTTTCCCAGGTTGTTTTTCTTCCGCAACTGCTCATCCTGAATTTCTTCATCCTTCTGATACCCAATCACAGGATAATATCTGCTGATTCGCATAAAAGAACCATTTTCTATCACTGCATTGAAAGACTGATGCCCGTTAACCGCATACCATTTATAAGAAAGCTTGAATTCAAGGTGAGCTATTCCACCGGGTTTGATGGCTTGTTTTAAATGGACTTCAGAAATATTGTCATTAATTTTCACGGTCTCCACGCCTGCCTGAAAAACGGCGGATTCTGTGGTAAGATCAGGGTTGAAATTAATCAAGACCTTATCAATAGGCTGATCGGTAAAATTGGTCAGGACATATTTTCCTGTAATCCGGTAGGAATTTTCGGAAGGATTTAACGTAATCTCAGTGATAACATCTGTGATTTCCGGCTGAGGCATGTTTTCATACTTCTTAAAAACCTTTTCGTACTGGACGGCCGTTGCTAAGTCTTTGTCTTCATTTTTAGGAATATAACCTTTCATAAAAAGTGTTCCTGCAAAAATACCGGAAATAAGCAACGCAAGACTAGGAATCAAGGTGATCAGATTAAATTTTTTCGATTTGATCGCTCCATTTATCATCCATAAAAAGGCAATGAGTCCAGCTCCGAATAAAAGCCGTTCCGCAAATGCATACATATAAATACCATAACCGCTAAAATCACTGTAACTTCCTTTAAAATCTGAAAATATTCTGAATAAAGGATGAGGGATAATCTTTCCGGATGCAGGACCAGCCAGCAGAAATACCGCAAGAACGGAAATTCCCAGAGCAATCAATTTATTTCTGATCGCATGATTGATCAGGAGGATGAGTCCTGAGAAAAGAATCAAAGGGAATGTATTGAAAAGAAAAACGCCCAGATAAGCATTCCAATCGATGTGAAGATATTGATACATGGCCTGAAAGACAATTCCCTGAACGATTAAAATTCCGGTAAAAAAGAACAGCAAAACACTGATAGAAATGAAATGCCCCGAGAGTCTTATTTTGGAGAAAAAAGTACTGTCTTCGATCAACGAAAATCCAGATGAACGGCTTCTCCAATACAGGTCATTGATAAAATAAGCCACAAGAAGAAGTCCAAACAAAGGAAAGTTTTCTGAAATAGTGGTTGCCATAAGACCTGAACCGGCATACTTCTGAGGAAGACGGATTCCTTTTTCAATCTCAGCATACATTTCCATTCCGACGAAGAAAAGCAACAGGATAGAAACGGCAGGAATGGTGATGCTTTTAAAGAGGTAGAGTAAATCAATTTTCGCATAAGAAAGGATTGATTTAAAAGCATTTTTATGACCGAAATTCACCTTGGATATGGTGTAAGCAAATGATGAGCTACTTTTAATTTCTGAACTTGAATTTACTTTTTTTACTTTTTGTTTTGAGACAGACGAAAAAGAAAACAGTCGGTAAGTGAGCCAGAGAAATAATAAAGACGCCACTGAGAAAATGACCCTGTTGATGACTAAATATCCCGAAAATGGTACTAATGAAGCATTTTTCTGATCTACAGAAAGCGTTCTGGCTTCAAAGAAATACGATGACAACCCAAAAGGGTCCAGGAAGGCAGAAAATTGCTGCGTTTCTATAGATTGAGGCAAACCGCCAGCCATAAATGGGGAGTTGGAAAATACCAGAACCACCATGTACAGGACATAGAGTAGAAGTCCGGCAACTACAGCAAGCAGTTTCTTCTTCGCTATTAATGAAATCAGAAAGATAAAACTGCAAACAAAAAAAGTGTTGATGAGACCAAAAATCAACATAGGATACAGATAATACCCCAAATTGAACACCTCCTGCATTTCACTTCCGGTTCTTGCGACCTGACCAATGAGGAAACCCATCATTAAAAAGGAAAAGCTGAAGAAATTCTGCAGAAAATAGGTGCTGAATTTTCCGCTGAGATACGTCCATTTAGAAAAAGGAAAGGAAAAGAGCACAAGATCAAATTTTGAATCCGTGTCTTTAAAAAGCAGCTGTACAGCAAAAATAACAGCCATAAATATGATGGAAAGACTCATCATTCCGGTCATAAAACCTATGGTGTACGGTGAATTGAGATAGATTCGGTCTCCAGCCGTAAGATTGAACTGGCTACCGCAGAAAATACCGATGCCTGCTAAGATTAAAGCTATAAGATAAGCTGGCCAGTGCTTCGTGATGCGTCTGGCTTCAAATAAAAATATGGCGTTCATGACTAAGGTTTTTGAGTGAGTGTACGGAAGTAAACGTGTTCCAGAAGCGGATGGACTGCGTTGAAATCTTTCGGCTGCTCTTCTGAAAATACGGTAATATGAAGTTCTCTTTCAATCAGCTGGCGGCTGATGATCTCATGGCTGGAAAGGTAATTTTCAAGTTCGTTTTTGCCAATAGGTTTGGACCAGATCCTGTCTTCCAGTTCAGAAATCAATTCTGCGGGTTTTCCTTGTCTTAAGATCTGTCCGTTATTCATCACTGCCATTTCCGAGCACAGATTCCTGACATCTTCCACCAGATGGGTAGAAAGGATAACGATAACGTCTTTACTGATGTCATTCAAAAGCGAGTTGAAGCGGTTGCGTTCTTCGGGATCAAGGCCGGCTGTGGGTTCGTCTACGATAATGATCTTCGGATTTCCCAAGAGAGCCTGAGCAACACCAAAACGCTGTTTCATCCCGCCTGAAAAAGTATGAACTTCTTTCTTCCTGAAATCCGAAAGGTTGACTTTCTCCAGCAGGCCGATGATCTGTTCTTTGCGCTCTTTATGGTCTGTGATCCCTTTTAGCACAGCAATATGTTCGAGAAGATCATAGGCAGAAATTTTCGGATAAACTCCAAAATCCTGCGGAAGAAATCCGAGGTTTTGTTTAATGTAATCGGGATCTTTTGAAACATCCTTTCCGTTGAAAATAATATTTCCGGAAGTAGGTTTTTGCAGTCCCACAATGGTTTTCATTAAAGAGGATTTTCCGGCACCATTCGGACCCAATAACCCGAACATACCGTTCCCGATGTCTAGCGATATGTCTTTAACCGCTTGAAAGCCATTCTTGTAAATGAGGCTTAAATTGTTGATAGATAAGGTATTCATATGATAAGGTTTGGATAATAGATGGGTAAGACAGACCGTTGTGGTTGCTTATGTATAGATATTAGATTTCAGATATCAGACGTCAGATTTTAGGCTGATAGAATGTCAATGGTGAATTTTGCTTCGCGAATGAGATGTGAATATTACTACTGGTGGCTTCGAGGGCCTCAGCCACCAGATATTTGTTGTGCTTTCAACTTTTCTGAATTAGTTGCTTCCTCGTCCTTCAGCTTTGAAGTCAGAAACTCTAAAACCCGCATCCGGCAACACTAAAACACTGATACCCTCAAACTCTCCGACTCTCAAACACGAAACCTATTCCCTAAACTCCAAAATATCCCCGGGCTGACATTCCAGAATTTTGCAGATGGCTTCCAGGGTATCGAAACGGACCCCCTTTGCTTTGCCGGTTTTAAGAATGGATAGATTAACAGGTGTGATTCCTAATTTTTCTGCCAGTTCTTTGCTCTGCATTTTTCGCTTGGCTAGCATGACATCTAAGTTGACTATGATTGGCATTATATAAATAGGTCTTGTTCGTTTTGCAAATGTAGTCCTTGCTTAAAGATATTCGCAAGAAACAGACAGAAAATTCCAAGCATAAAATGGATAAACACCAATCCCCAGATCATACTTTCTACTTCCACAAAGAAACTTGCTAGGATGACTATGGGGAGTGGAATGAAAATATTATACAGGTAAAATCGCTTAAGTTGAAGTATATTTTCTTTTGTAAACAGTTTTGACTGGAAAAATACTTTGAAAACTTTCGCCGAAAACCAGAAAAAAATTCCATAGGAAATTAAAACCAATGAAAATGAAAAGATGATATACGAATAATTATGTTCAATATTCAGAAACGGCTGTTCTGTAAAAGGATAATTGATATGCACAAACATATTATCCTTATAGGGAGTTATTGCATAGCCTGTGAGCAGGCATACAATTGAATACACAAAAGTGATCAGATAACCCGCCGACAGTACGGTGCAGATATAGTACAGAATCTTCGCAATAATTTTGGTCTGGTTCATGGCAATACTCATTTAAGTATTGCAAATGTATAATTAATTATCGTAAAACAATAATTGTTTTAAATAAAAAAATATTTACCGAAGTTTGAATTGAAATTGAAAATGAAAAAATATGCGTTGTTTACTCTGTTTTTTGCCTACATTTAAATGATAAAATTATTTGTAATGGCATACAATATTGAATTGGCGGACAGGATTCGTGAACGGCTTTCGGAAATTCCTGGTCTTGAGATTAAGGAAAAGAAAATGTTCAGCGGATTATCATTTTTGGTCAATGATAAAATGTGCATTAATATAAGCCATGATAATTTGATGTGCCGTTATCATCCCGATCTGGAAGAGGAAGTTTCGGAAAGAATGGGGTTTCTTCCCATGGTCATGAAAGGAAAACAGCTCAAAGGATATTGCCATGTGGAACCTGTGGGTTTTCAAAAGCAGGCTGATTTTGAGTACTGGATAAAATTATGTCTGGATTACAATTCTGTAGCCAAAGCTTCAAAGAAAAAATAATCTTAATATTCCTGACACTTTTAAAATTTAACCATTAAGGTGAATTTGAGTTAAACTTGTTTAAATTTTTTTTGTTGGAAAGCGCGAAGGGTCGCAAAGAAATTTGAAAAGATTATGCTATAAGGCGCTAGGATTTTATTTGCGATAAAATTGTAGACCGCTCAATAAACGCCAATGGACTTGCTGAAAACCTCTGATTTTCTTGCGCCTTAAAATGTCCTCATTTTTGTTCAAGCTTTGCGTTCCTTTGCGTTTTTCCAACTATAAAGAATATAATAAAAGTCTAGCTGGATAGTTTCAAGACTCTATTAGGAAGGCTTGAAACTTTAAATATCAATTGAATAAATGTACATGAAATACTTTTTCTATTTCACTCTTGAGGAAAATAAAAGTTTAAACAACTTCTTATTAAGAATATTAAGATTGATCACTAGCAGTATAATTTTTCGCGTATCTCTATTAGGATTTTTTCCGTCTTTTTTATATCCGGATTATCGGGAAGGAGAGAAACGGAATGCTCATGTTCTATCGAATCTATCAGATCTTCAGCTTTTTGCATCACTTTTTCATAAGACCAGTTTCCGGCTTTAATATCAAGTAATTCTTCTCTGTTGTCTACTCGGATCTGTAAAGAGTTTGTTTTAAAAATATACTCACACGACTGCAAAAGACGGATGGTGTGCATCATATTTTTGCTGTCGTAGTTCTGACCGTGTTCCTTATTGACATTGTAGCGGTCTTCATTGCGTTCGGAAACCCATTTCCAATAATCCTTATAATCTTTGCAATAGGTGGAGTAGGCGTCCAGGTTGCAGAAAAGATAAGCTGTCGGTTTTTCATCTTTAGGAACGGATGATACCGAAACCTGATTGGCTTCTTCGTGCTGAATGATTCCCTTATAATCCAAAACTCCTGATTCATCATAAAAAAGAGCATGCATTCCCTTGGTATTCCCAATATTAACCAGCCCGCATTTTTCCTGAACTTTTCCGTTGTCGGAGAGCCATTTTTTCAGAGGAACTGATCCCTGGTCCTTCAGAATATAACAGAAATCAAGAACGGATTTTCTTTCCTTTTCTATTGGATTAAGAATCTTTTTGTTGAGACCTTTTGCTTTTTTAATCTGCGATACCGCATATCCTGCAAAGGTGTCTTTACATAATTTAGATAAAAAATCTTCCTGACGGATCAGGTCCAGCAGCGGATCTTTGTGCATAATACAGTCTTCCGGACTTGCCAGCATTTCCAGAATATTGGGATTGTTTTTCTGCAGAAGTTCTACAAATCGACCAATCTCATAATAAGTGATATCATTGGTTTCATTAGAAATCTGCGGGATATAATTCAGTCCGAAAAAATCTTCTTTCGGCAGATAATAAACCCCACGGATATCCGTATCCGAATTTTCTGTGGCCAGCCCGAAAGCGCGGCTTCCGGAGATGGCTTCGAAGAGGATGAGGTTTTTGCTTTTTAGGGTTTGGATGGTCATTGGTGGAATTATTTAGTAAAATACGATTCTTTTTTTATTGTATAGCCCATAACTTCTAACATTTTACAGGCTTCTGTGATTGTATATTGTCTTTGAATATTGAAATCAAATTCAGCAATGTTAAACAAACTGATCACTTTCCGTACAAAACCCGGCTGGTTGATATTGAGATACACCAATTGTTCATTATCAAAAGTCTTAAAAGAACCAGTAAACATTAAAACAGTAGCATATTCTTCATCTTTGGTGAAGAAATCTACCTTTACAAACTGAGAACTGTCTTTTCCGAAAAATTTTATACACCAGCCTTTTACTACATATCTGTATATAGTTCCATCGATAGTTATATGACGTAATTTCTTTTTCATTTATAAAAATAGGGATGCTTAGTTCAATTCAGAAAAAGCATTAGTTTTTCAGAGCATTAATATAAATACTTTATTGCTCCTTCCATTGATTTCGCTAATTCGAATTTAGGGAAAGGGTTTAATTCTTCACACAACTCTCCACAATCACCTCCAGCGCTTTCTCTGCATCACAGGCATACAAACCGGAACACCAAGCAGGATTTGCTTCAATCAAAGCCCAGCCTTTTTCTTTGATAATCCCAAAATCCAAAACAATGGCTGCGGGAAGGGTAGAAACATATTTTTTGATAAACAAATTAAAAAATACAAACATATCGTTTTCCTCTTTTTCTGAAAGTGGATTCATATCAAATGCATCGTTCCGCCAATAAGAAGAATAGGTTTTTATCTCACCATGTAAAACAAAACATCTTACTTCCAGCTGCCACTCAACAACCTCTGATGTGAAAACCGTAGAACTGAGGTCTACCGTATCAAAACCTTTGATATCCGTAACTTTTTGATAAACTCCGGCCTTGAAACTTTTAAAATCAGAACATTTAATGAACATATTTTCCTGATCAATATAGTCTTTCATCTGTCCGTAAGAAATTTTACGTTTTGTAAATTCTTCAGAAATAAGAGAAAGCCAATTGTCGTCAGGTTTCATAAGCGTCAGTCCACACTGATCAGAAACAATCTCAGCATAAATATCTTCACCATATACCGCAATAACATCTTCCCGGAACTCTTCCGGAACATTCCATTTAGCATTGAAACGGTTCAGTTCGTAAGGTGAAGTGATGGATGCCTTTTTCAGATTGTTGCTGTCTTCCGTATACATGGGAGAAAGCGCTATTATATTTTTCATGTGTTCTGTTTTTTTATTTCTACTAACAGATTCTGTTAAAAAGGAAAGTTATTATTTTTCTCCTTTTCATCCAGTAATTTTTGGATAATATCTTCCAGTAATTTAAAATCTTCCAGCTGTTTATATTGTATACCTGCTGTTGTTTTATAAAGTCCATTAAAACTGGGATAATTCTGTCCTACATATCCTTTCAGTTCTGTGTTAAGGAGCAGATTCTCATAATCGAAATTAAGCGTGATCATGAGTTCTTCACCGGAAGCTTTAAATTCAGTATAGCATTGATTGATAAGATCAAAGTCCATAATATTACTGTGAAAGGAATCATTCCTGAGATTGAATTCAAATTTTGCCTCGTCTAATTGATCCTGTAGGTTTTTTAAATCCGCATCTGCACCATATACTTGATGATAGCGGTCTACAACCCCTTGAATAAATTTTTCATTATAAAATACTTCAAGGAAATCATTGTCAAAATGCCAAAAAAGGCTGTAATAATAATGATCTCCCGGAAGATTGAAACGAATCAGGCAATCAATGGAAGACTGTGGAACAATTAACCCAAATTCCTCTTTTAAAAACTCGCTTTGCTTTATAAAAGGATGAATTACCGGCGCAGCATTTTTCACCTCTTTTTTTGCCATTAAAAGTTTACTTTTCCATTTAAAAAAATCAAATATTCCCATTTTCATAACTCATAATTAATAACTTATCTACAGCTTCAATATCTCCCTAAAAACCCTCTCCATCTCCCTTTTATCCGGCTTACCACCTCTAAGACTTTTAGATTTCTCTTCGTTTTCCAGAACTACTTTCTCCAAAAATCCGAAAAGTTCCCAATCATTCGGATGATAATAGGATTCCCCTTTGGTTGCTTTTAAAGCGATAAGGTCTTCTATCTTTTTTCGGGTAGAATCATCCGTCAAAACCAGCAATTCGCTGAATAAAACCGGAGGAACCGTTCCTTTTTCGATGATCCATTTTCCGGTCAGTGCCGTTCTCAGACAGTAAAAATAGCTTTTCAGTTTCACTTCATCGCTTCTGCAGGCTTCCAGGTATTTTTTACTCATGCTCAGATAGTGATAAGAAACTGCTACCGGTGAAAAACACGCATCTGCCAAAGGAGTAAACAGTTCCAAAAATTGGTCATTCTTCGTGTAAACGATAGGCGAATAAAACCAGCTCAATAAAGCCGCATTCGATTTCAACAACAGATGAAAAGTTTTTCGCAAATCCCATCCGGAACCGTCAAGATCGTCTTCTGTCATGAATTCTATCGTTTCATCTTTATCCCAAGGAGAAAGATACCAATCTTTTTCATGACGGTAGATAAATCGTATATCATAATCGCTGTCCGGAGAAGCAAAACCCCAGGCTCTGCTTCCGGATTCTACGGCCAGAAGGACTTCTATCCCGCGTTCAGCCTCTATTTCCTTTATTTTTTCAAGTATTTTTGGTGTCATTCTGTTTTAATTTTAATGCAAAGTAAAAGAGAAAGTGCGCAATGTTTTTGCGTTGATTTGCTGAGTTTAAGAATCGGAAGGGTTTTAGGGTTTGAGAGTTTAACAAGATATGGGGAAGGGGATTCGCGTATTGAGCATATTTAACCGTTAAATTGAGCGGTTTACGACACAAAGCATGTGAAAAAATAGCGTCTTGCGATATTCCAACAAAAAAAGACATAAAAAAGAGGCTATACATATGAATGACAGCCTCTTTTCAATAAAATTAAATTCTAACTACTTATAGGTTTAAGCAGTAATCTGCTTAGGTCCTTTTCCTTTATCTTGTTCTTTTTTATCCAATCTCTCAGATATCTTTTTTACGATATATTCTATCGCAATAGGTGCTATAATTGCAATCAATGCTTTAAATATTCTTGATTTCATAGTAAGATTTTTTAATGTCCTGATTAATACAATTTCTGAGCCATTTTAAAATTTTGAGTGTTGGTCAGTGTTTTAGCGCATGTGATATTTTTTACAGCGAAAGCTTCGTGTTTATTGAGCCTTCACGAAAATTTTTAATTTTCAAAGAACTTAAGTGATCTTCTTTCCACAAAGCTTGTCACTTCAAGATAACTTAAGTGTTAAAAAAAATGTCCCTTTTGTGCTAAAAAACATCAATGTTCATCAGGAATATCCAGTTTCTCATAGTTTTTAAACCCAGCACTAAACTTTTCCTGCAACCGTAATCTTAACTTTCTCGGCTTGTGAACAATCAGAGATTCTCCGAAACCCAGTAGTAACCTTTCCAGTTCAAAATTGATTTGTACACAGATCTTAAATAATGTTCCTTCCTCCGTTTCACTTATGATTTCCTGGCTTTTGTGAAGCGGTTTGGTCTTTACATAGGGAGCGTTGTGGGAATCGACAAAGAAAATGACGTTCCTCGGAGCCATGGTATCCGAAACCGTAACACCGACAATATCTTTGAAATACTCATCACCATCCAGATCTTTATCAATATACGGAACATTTTCCTCGAGCTCAATACTTTCCATACGGTCCAGAGCCAGATTATACATTTTACCCTTGTGCTGGCAGATCAGGAACCATCTGTTATTAAATTCTTTCAATAATTGGGGATGAACCACATAATTGCTAGATTCCTTGGCGGTAAAACTGCGGTAAAGAATATTCAGAACTTTTTTATTTGAAATGCTTTCATAAAGAATGTCAATATGCTCAAGACCTTTCAGTTGTTCATTTTTATCCAGATGAATGATTGATTTCTGTCCCGTAGAATGAATGGAATCCTCCAGTTTCTGAATGACCCCGTTCATCTCTTTAAACATAGAGAAATCCTTGAACTGCTTCAGAATCTGAACGGCATTATTCATCGCTTTCAGGTCACTTTCATTCACTGAAATATTATGTATGCTGTACTCAGAATCACTGTAGCGGTAGTATTTTCTTTCAAATACTTCAATCGGGGCTTCGTACCCGAATTTTTCACTCCGCATATTTTGAAGATCGAGCTGAACCGTTCGTCTGCTTACATAAGATTCTTTGCCTTCAAATTCAAAAAGGGCATCAGAACAGGCATCAATAAGATCTTCCAGTGTATATTTCCGGTATTTGTTCTTAAGACATTTGTCTAATGTTTTATAACGAATAAGTGCATTTTTATTAGATGACATGGTTGTGTGGTTTTTTGGAGGGGATAAATGTGAATTGTGAAATGTCAATTTTGCTTCGCAAGTCAATTTTTAATTTTTAATTTTTAATTTTGGATTCTGGATTCTGGATTTTGGATTTTGAATCTTACTGTCCGCCATCAATTGACGATTCACTTGCGAAGCAAAATTCACCATTGACATTAAAAAAATTATTTCTCTTTCAATGCTTCTCCCTCAAAAGAAATTCCTTCCCATCCAAACTCCATAAAGTTTCTGATATTCTGATGGTCGGTTCCCTCAGGATTTTTTAAAACATCTTCTCTGTAGAATTCTCCGAAAAGAGGAAGTACCTGTTCTTTTGATAATTTCTGAAGCTTTGCAAAACTGAAAACCTTGCACGAACCGTTGTTCTGACCGGCTTCATTTACGGTATTTCCGTTTTTAAATTCAGTAGGGGTAAAATCATAATGTTCATCAATATGGGCAATCACCTCTTTGAATTGAATGTTTTCAGGGTTGTTTTTTAATTGTTCTAACAACATATTTCTTTAATTTTAATCGTTGGATGGGGGCAGATCATGCAAATTGGTCTTTTTTGCTTTTCTTCCTTTTCAACAAAAATAATTAAAATAATTTTATCTACGCAGAATTATTGCGCACTTGTGGTATTACTTTGCATTATCAAAATGAATAAACAGATGGAATTTAACGGAAATCACCTGATCGAATTAGGATATAGACCAGCCAAATGGTTTAAAGATGCCATTACACATATCAATGAAAATAATCTGGATGAAGTTCAGATCAGAGAATATCTGGATCAGTTCAAGCAGCCTGATATTGTTCCACTTCATGATACAGCAAAAGATTTTATCATCAACATCAGAGCAGAACATGAAAGTGAAACTGATAACGTAGAGAAAGTGATCAATACGATGAAAGTCTTAATGAAAACGCCTACGCTGACTGCCGGTGCCCTCATGCCGGATGCCTGTCCTACAGGACCTGAAGGATTGATTCCGGTAGGTGGAGTGGTTGTAGCTAAAAACGCAATCCATCCGGGATTTCATAGCGCAGATATCTGTTGTTCTGTGATGCTGACGGATTTTGGAGATGCTGATCCTAAAGAAGTACTGGATGCCGCTCACTCAGTGACGCATTTCGGATATGGAGGAAGACCGAGAGGTGAGCAGATGCCTGTATCTAAGGAATTGATTGATGCTTTCAGAGAAAATTATTTTTTAAATGATGAAAGACTGATCAGTATTGCCCGCGATCATATGGGAACTCAGGGAGACGGAAACCATTTCCTGTTCGTTGGAAAGTCCAAAAATACAGGAAATACAATGCTGGTTACCCATCATGGATCTAGAGCTCCGGGTGCAGCCCTTTATGATAAAGGAATGAAGGTGGCTAACCGTTTCAGACAGGATATTTCCCCTGAAACATTGAGAGAAAATGCATGGATCCCTTTCGATACGGAAGAAGGGCAGGCCTATTGGGAAGCTCTTCAACTGATCAGAACATGGACTAAAGAAAATCATACGAATATTCATGATGCAGTTTTAAACAAACTGAATGCTGAAAAGAAAGATAGATATTGGAACGAACATAACTTCGTCTTCAAAGACGGTGACCTGTTTTACCACGCGAAAGGAGCCACTCCGCTGGATGATAAATTTATGCCGGATATCACAGGACCAAGGTTGATCCCATTGAATATGTCAGAACCTGTTTTGATTGTTCAGGGAAAAACGAACGAAAGAAACCTGGGATTTGCGCCTCACGGAGCCGGAAGAAATTTCAGCAGAACACAGCATAAAAGATCATTGGCCCATAAAACGGTTGAAGAAATTTTCGATGAAGAAACGAAAGGATTGGATATCCGTTTCTTCTCCAATGAGATTGATATTTCTGAACTGCCAAGCGCTTATAAAAGTGCGAAGAACGTGAGAGCGCAGATTGAAGAATACGGACTTTGCGAAGTTCTGGATGAGGTGATGCCTTACGGATGTATTATGGCAGGAGATGTAGGGAAAAATGCACCATGGAAGAACAAGAAGAAGTTTAGAAAAGCATAGTATTGATAACGATGCTTAAACCTTATAGGTTTCAAAAGCCTGTAAGGTTTATATTCTCGACGATAATCAACTTATAACGAAGTTTATAAAATAAAAAATCAATGGACAGTAGCTCAGAAGGTAGAGCAGTGATCACTTTCCGCTATTGGCAGACAAAGTTCCTATCTTACGGGTCACAGGTTCGATTCCTGTCTGCTCCACAAATACTGATGGAAAATACTTATATTTGAATACCATTGAAGTGTTTTCATCAGTAAAAAATAATAAGGCAAACAGAGTTCCTATATTGGTATTACTCTCCGCCTTTTTCAAAATAATAGGTAAAAGGAGTTCCTATATCGTTTTTAAAAAAAAAGTCCTACTCCTCACTTATTTAATTTTTATTACAATGAAAACACTTCAATTATTTAATGCCGTACTGGCCAAAAAAACCGAAAGTACCCCTTTTATTTCTGACGCAGGTTTTGTGATCGAAGCAGATGCCGTTTGGGCTAAAGACGAGATCATTCAATTTTACGAGAAAGAAAAATTAAACGGAAATGATCTGAATAAGACCTTCCATAAATCCTGGCAGAAAATAAAAGACAGCACGAGACTCGAGTTGTTCATCGAGCAGCTTAAACACTATATTTCTACGTATGGAAGCAATTTCCAGGATGAAATATATATTCCTGATGAAGTGCTGAATGTTCCCAATGCAAAACTGATTTTTAAAGTCGTTAAAGCCTATTCTGCAGAAGAAATGACTGAAAAATGTCTTTCCCTGTTGAAATCAGGAATTGCTCTGAATGAAAAAACGATCAATGATCTGCTTTCTGTTTTAACGAAAGAGCTTCATTATACTTTTACAGGAACAGAGAATATCAGAAACAAGGAAGCTATTGTCAAAATTGCAGATCTGTATCAGGTATATCCTGTTAATCCCGTAGAATTTTTCAGATACGTGATTTATAAAACGACGGATACCACACTCCTGATTAAAAATGGAGAGTTGATCAAAGCGATTAATGAAAGCAAATTTGATCCGTCAGCTTTGTTTGAAAAATACGGACTGGAAAGGCTTGCTCAAATTTTCAACAGATTTAAACCGCTGTTTTTAGCGTATAAAAAAAGATCTTCGAAAACCATCAATAAGATTTCAAAACTATCCAAAATTCATCATCAGCCATTGGTTTCCAGTCCGTTGAATGAGGCGACCCATACATTGTTGGAGAAAAATGATCTGCACTGGCTGGATAATGCGACGCCGTTTGCGTTGTTTAAAGCTTTGTCTGCCTGTTATTTAAGAATATATGGTTTAGATACCTTCGTTTACAGAATCAGGAATGGAAAATCCTGGGTAAAAACCGGGAAAACCGGATCAGTAGGTGAAAAAAACTATGATTTTATCCTGAATTATTTGAAATCGAGATTTGATCTTTCAGGAAAGAAGTTTTATTTCCCGGAAAATGTAGAATTTGGGCTGCCTACTTCTGAAAAGATGTTTGTAGGAAATATTCCTGCCGGAACAAGATTTCTTGGTGAAAAACTGGCGGTTGGAATTTACTGGGAAGATGGATGGGGAGCTAATGATCTTGACCTTTCCGGATTGAATATCGGAGGAAAGACAGGATGGAATGCAGCTTATAATCAGGATAATGGAAACCTGATGTATTCCGGAGATATGACCTCCGCGCCTAATGGTGCCGTAGAATATTTGTACGCTTCTCAAGGATTAAATGCTCCGACCCTGATTATGAACAACGTCTATTCCGGAAGTTCTGACTGCGGGTATAAAATTGTGATTGGAAAAGGAGATCATATTTCGAGAGAATATATGATGAACCCGGATCATGTTTTTGCCGAAGTGAAATGTAATTCTGTCCAGAGACAGACTGTTCTCGGAATAATGCTTCCGAAAGGAGAAAAGCAGTGTTTTGTACTTCTGAATTTCGGAGCCGGACATACCCATGTTTCAGGAAATTCCGAGATTTCGGTAATGGCTACAGAAGCGTTGTATCAGCAATGGTATGAACCTATTTCCTTTAATGGACTTGTCGCAGAATTAGGAGCAGAAATTACTTCTGAAAAAGAAGACACTGACTTCGATTTCTCCCTTGAAAGTCTTGAAAAAGATAGCTTTACAAAGGTTTTTAAGTAATATAAAATGTAACGTAAACATCTCCTAAATCTGCAAAATCAGCGAGAGATTTTGAATAGAGATAAAAAATAAACTGATATAAACTCCAAACCTCATAGGTTTCAAAAACCTATGAGGTTTTTTTATCACATTGAATACACTGCTATTTTGATTAATACTCAGAATGGCGGTTTTATTTTAAACCCAATTATATAAAATCATAGATCCCGTTTTTCCAGCCCAACACCTTGGAAGAATCCGCTTTAAGCCAGTTTTTCAGAATCGTAGCATAGACTTTTCTGAAATCTTCTGTATAAATAAGATCCCCTTCATTCAGTTTCTGCAGATCAGGAAGTGCATTCAGAAGGCCTTTTTTCTTAAGTCCTCCGCTGATAAAGAACATTTGATTGGCGGTTCCGTGGTCAGTTCCATTGCTCGCATTTTGAGCTACGCGACGTCCGAATTCTGAAAAAGTCATCAGTAAGACATCGTTGAAAATTCCATTGCTTTTCAGATCAGCAACAAATGATTTTACGGCTTCATTGATGTCGCTGAACAGCTTTGTCTGTCTGTCATTCTGGTTGACATGAGTGTCAAAACTTCCCACAGAAAGATAATAGACCTGAGTATTGATATCAGATTTGATTAAGGATGCGACTGTTTTAAAATCCTTTCCAAGCTGAGAATTCGGGTAGACTTGATCTGTTTTTTGTGATTTACTCTTTTCAAAAATATAATCTGCATTATTGATCGTTGAGCCAAGGGTTTGGTATAAATAAGAAACGGTTTCATCATCGTGATGGTGGTCATACAAAGATTTAAAATATTTCTCCTGACTGGTCTGATAAAGTCTTTTCGGATCTTTGAAGGCAAATGCTTTGTTGTTTTCCCCTTTCAACGCGAGACTCAGCATGTCATCTACTTCCAACGCCTGTGTAGGATGCTCACAACGGTAACATTCCTCATCCAGAAAACGTCCCAGCCATCCGGTTTCCAGGAATTCGTCGCTGCGGCTTGCAGAATGCCAGATATCCATGCTTCTGAAGTGAGACTTATCCGGGTCGGGATAGCCGACATTATTCATCACAGAAAGTTCACCGTTATCAAAAAGCTCTTTAAAATAGGAAAGTGCCGGATTGATTCCTGTTTCATCATTCAGCGCTAAAGAATCCTTGATGGCTATATTGTTTCTTTCCTTAAAATAAATATCATTTTTTGTGGGAATGATTGTATTCAAACCATCATTTCCACCTGTAAACTGCAGCACGACAAGAATCTTCTGATTGGGTTCTAACGCCTCATTCAGGGTCATTGCTTTCAGAAAATTGGGCACCATCAGCGATGCGGTAGCCAATGAACTTATTTTCAGGAATTCTCTTCTTTTGATTAGCATGATTTTTCTTTTTTTAGGTTGCAGGGGTTAGGTTGCAGGTGATAGGTTGCAGATAATAGGTTGCAGATAATAGGTTGCAGGTAGCAGGACTTGACTGCGTTTTATTAATATTAGGTGTTTTTTATCAATGTTTTTAAAGCAAAAAATAATAAATCAGAGGTTGCAGAGCCAAACGGTGACAACTATTACCTGCAACCTTCTACCTACCATCTGCCACCTAACACAACTGATATTCCGGTGTAGACATCAGATTAATAATACCCATCTTAATACTTTTATCCGAAAAGTTCTTTACCGTATCCATATCAAGCGTTTTGGTGTTCTGGATAAGATAATCTTCGCAGTTTTTATCGGCAAAAACCTTTTCAAGTCTAGTCCAGTCAATCGTGATATTAGGATTCTTGAAAGATTTGTTCACGGCGGTTTCACGGGATTTCATTCCCATATCAATATCATCGTCCTGTCGCGGACTGTATTCCAAAGGACGCAATCCTGACCAGATCTGTGGAATTTGCAGCCTCACCATCAGGGTAGAACTGTCGATCCACGATTTTCCGTTGGGCCAGCCTGAAACATTGGGCGGGTAAAGGAGCATTTGTCCCAGCAGTTTCTGATAAACGATGAGGTTTTCCGGGTTCTGGATATTCATGGGAAGCATCCGCATTATTCCGGCCATCAGTTCTATCGGGGACTTTATTCTGTTGCCTATATTCTTTTTATCGTAAAACCATGAGCTTGAAAATATATCGTTCATCAGTTTTTTAATGTCATATCCGGAATTATAGAATGTTGAACTTAATTGCTCTATAATTTTGGAATCTGCATTTTCATTGACGAAGAACTTATATATTTTTGTCGTGATAAATGAAGCGGTAGCTTTCTCTTCAAGGATGATATTTAAAACGTCGGTTCCGGTGAAGTTTCCTGTTTTTGCCAGAAATGTTTTTGAGCCTTCATCATGCAGGTTTTTTCGCTCCTTAAAATTTCCTTCCTTATCATAGCCCCAGCCTGTAAATGCTCGTGCGGCTTCCCGGATGTCTTTTTCGGTATAATTTCCTCTTCCCATAGTAAATAATTCCATCACCTCGCGGGCAAAATTTTCATTGGGATGATCCTTTTTATTCTGTTGGTTGTTCAGGAAATTCAGCATAGCAGGAGATTGGCTCACTTCAAAGAGCAGATCTTTAAAATTTCCCAGCGCATTCTTCCTGATCGTATTTAAAAGCTGTTTACTGAATTTTGAATTGTTCACTCTGGATGCAAAGTGTCCATGCCAGAAAAACGCCATCTTTTCTCTCATCTGATCTTTGCCGTTCACCATTTGGTTTAGAAAATTCAGATTCAGTTCATTGTTTTGGTCTCTGATGAGTTTCTGCATTTCCTTTTTCTTGTCTGCCGGAGTTCTGCTATCCATCATATCATCAGAAACAGGGATATCCGGTGTATCATAGTCGATTTCCGTGACAGTTCCGTCTTTAAATAATTCATTGACAAGCGCTTTTGTATTAATATTTTTCAGTTCACCTACCTGATTGATTCCGGCTCCGAAACCGGCACGCCAAAGAAGGTGTTTATTATGTAACAGTGAATCGGCCATGTTGAGAGAATTTAGTTTTTTGATGCTGTAGAAAGAAAAAGGTTAAAATGATAACGGTTAAGAATTCTTAATATTACTATTTTTATGATTTGATTTAAACAATCATTTAATTTTAACGTAAATTAACATATTGATAATCATTGTTTTATAATTTTGCTGAGTGTTAAAATCAAAAAAATGGCTTCCCTTGGCACGATTTTTACAGCTTACTGCATTAGTAAAATTTAAAATTAGAGTTATGAAAATGTTAAAACAAGCAATAGTACTCGCTGGAATCTTAACAGCAGGTATCGCAAGTGCACAGAACTCAAAGATGAACAATATGATCAAAGTAGGAGCGAATGTTGGTTTAGCAGTTCCTTCAGATAATGTTTCTGCAGCTGCCGGCGTAGATGTATCTTATCAGAATCTGATCACTCCCGGATTTGGATTAGGTATTGCAACAGGATATACTCACTATTTTGGAAAAAGTAACAACGGTTATGATAACAATGATGTAGGCGTAGTTCCTGTAGGAGCTTTGATCAGAATCTATCCGAAACAAACCGGTTTCTATTTTGGAACTGACTTAGGATACGGATTTCTGGTAGGAAATAAAAAAGTAGCTTCCAACAGTTCTGTTGACAGACCGGACGGAGGTTTCTATATCAAGCCGGAGATCGGATACCACAACAGAGACTGGAATTTCTTCGTACAATATCAAAAAGTTTTTGTAGGAGATAAAGGCGATATCGCCGGACAGGACTACAATGTGGGGAATATCGGAGTAGGATTCGGATACAATATTCCATTAGGGAAGTAGTTAGATTTATATATAAACAATTATTAGCCAAAACCTTTTTATGAAAATGAAAAGGTTTTTTGCTTCCCTGCAGGATTTACGAAAACAATTATTATATTTGATAAAATTTGAGGTTATGATTTTGAATCCAAAATTTCCGCTTTATTTACCAGGAGTAGAGAACAGTAATAATGATAATGTTACGATCATTGGAGCAAGTCTCCGTGAAGATATAACCATCTTAGGCTATTTTGTTTCCAGTAACGGAGGTCTTGAGATAAAAATACAAAATGAATATAGCACGAAAGACTATTCTTCATTTTCTGATATACTAAGAAAATTTATTCAGGATAATCAGTTGGAGAATGTAAAACGTCTGGCTGTAGCTGTACCAGGACCGGTAATCCATGGGAAAAGCAGCCCGGCAAGATTAGGCTGGGATCTGAATATCGAAGAATATACCAGAGATTTCGGATTTGAAAAAGGAGATATGCTGAACGACCTTGAAGCTTCTGCTTACGGAATGGGTCTTCTTGAAGATAGCGATCTGGATCCTATCTACACCAGCGGACATCTTGAAAAAGGAAACGTAGCGATCCTGGCTCCCGGAAACGGACTGGGTGAAGCAGGATATTTCTTTGATGGAAAATACCTGAGACCTTTTGCAACGGAAGGCGGACATTCGGAATTCTCACCGAGAACAAACGTTGAGGTTGAATTTTACCAGTTCCTGAACAATATCTACGGTATTGTAAGCTGGGAAAATGTATTGTCTAAAACCGGACTCTTCAATATCTACAGATTCCTAAGAGACGTAAAAAGACATCCGGAACCGGAATGGCTGGCAGAACGTTTGGCAGGACCGAATTTCGTTCAGGAATTGTACAAAGCTGCGGTAGAAGAAGAGGTCATGATTTGCAGAATCGCTTTGGATACTTTCATTGAATTCCTGGCAAGAGAAGCCAACAACCTTACGCTGAAACTTAAGGCGACAGGAGGATTGCTGATCTCAGGAGATATTCCACAGACCATCAGAGAGTATATCGATAAAGGGAAGTTCTATGATAAGTTCAAGATCAGTGATAAGATGGAGGAAATGCTTAAAAACACGCCGATCTATCTCATCAAACAGAATCACACGGCATTAAAAGGTGCCGCCCTGTACACCGCTTACTATCAAAATTAAAATACAAAACTCCGAAACTTTCGGAGTTTTTTTATGGAATGATATTATTCATAAAAATAATTGTTTTAATTGATATACATCAATGAAATCTATCAGATAAGTAGACTATATTTGCACCGTTAAACAAGTAAATAACTTTATTTAAAATGAAAAAAATATTCTTATTAGCAGTTGTTGCCAGCGGTTTGGCATTCGGACAGTCTAAGAAAGTAGTGGCATCTGATGTTCACTGGTGGGGGTACAAAGTAGCAAAATCTGAGGCAAGTTCTCATGAAGGTACTGTAAACGTAAAATCTGGAGACATGATCATGAAAGGAAATGATCTTGTAGGAGGAAGCTTCGTATTGGATATGACTTCTATCAGCGCAACTGACCTTTCCGGAGATTATCAGCAGAAACTGAACGGACACCTTAAGAACGGTGACTTCTTTGAAGTTGAAAAATTCCCTACTGCTTCTTTCAAAATTACTTCTGTAAAGAAAAACAGCGATAAGATCTATAACTCTTTAGTAACAGGAAACCTTACTGTTAAAGGAAAAACAAACGCAATTACTTTCCCTGCGAAAATTGCATACAGCAAAGGAGTAGTAAGTTTGGTTTCTGAAAAATTCTCTTTCGACAGACAGAAATTTGATGTGGCTTACAAGTCTACCATGCAGGATGTTTTTGTGAAAGATGACATCGAAATGCTTGTTAAGGTGACTGCTAAATAATTTAATCAAAAAAAGATTGTTAAAAGTGTAGAAGTTCTACACTTTTTTTTATTTTTGTTGAATTGTAAATAAAAAAGAATGAAAAGATTACTATTGTTTGCTATGGTGTGTGCGAGCATATCATTTGTTTCTGCACAGAAGAAATTTGATAAGGTTTCAAAAGTGACTTCATCAGAGATCAGGTGGTGGGGGTATAAAGTCGTAAAAACTGAGGCTTCTTCGCATTCAGGGACGGTAAAGCTGAAAAGTGGAAAATTCAATTTTGACAAAACAGTCCTTGTAGACGGAGAGTTTGTTATAGATATGAGAAGCATGATGGCGGGAGACGTTTCCGAAGAAGATCAGATCAAGCTTACCAACGAATTGAAAAGTACCAATTTCTTTGAAGTTAAAAAATTCCCTATCGCGAAATTCCACTTGACTAAAATTATTCCTTTAGCAAACAGTGAGTACAATTCTACGATATACGGAGATATTACGATCAAAGGAGTAAGAAAAACGATCACTTTCCCTGCGAACGCTTATGTTACTCAGTTTACAGTAGTCATTGAATCTGCGAAGTTCTCATTAAACAGAAGAGACTTTAAAGTATTCTACCAGTCTTCTCTGAAAGATTATTTCATCAAGGACGAAATGGACTTCCAGTTCAGAATTTCTACGGAAAAACTGGATAACGACAACAGAGTTCCTGTGAAGAAAAAGAAATAAGTAAAATATACGATCTAATAATACAATGGGTAGTTTTTATAAACTGCCCATTTTTTATGCCCATACATTATTTGATATCGTTTTAAATATTTAATAATCGCAATGATAAACAAAGGCTTTTTGAAATGAAACAGAACGAATAAAGATAAACAAAGACATTTCATTTAACAAAAGTAAAACAAAACATCAGGAATTTTAGAGCTTTAATTTATTCTAAAAATCGTATTTCGGAAATAAGTGAAACGCCTTTGTTTATCTTATTTTAAAATAATTAAAATCAATTATTTGTTTTTCTTTGCGTTAAAAAAAATACACTTAATACACAGCTTAAATTTAATCTGCATCTTTTACCATGTTTTTCCTAAATTAGTCCTATGAAAATTTATGTAGTAAGCGGTCTCGGAGCAGACTTTAAAGTACTGGAAAGACTGGAATTCCCCGAGAACTGTGAATTGATTTTTATAGACTGGCTCATCCCCGAGAAAAATGAGCCGTTTTATTCCTACGTCGAAAGAATGGCGGAGAAAGTAGACGTATCCGAACCTTTCAGCCTGCTGGGATATTCTTTTGGTGGGATCATGGTGCAGGAGATTAATAAGCTGAAACCGGCCCAGAAGGTGGTCATCATGGGGAGCATCAAATCAGATAAAGAAAAATCTAAATTTATAAAGACCGGGGAAATCACGAAAATTCCGAGAATATTTCCTGTAGGCATGTTTAATGACAAAGCGGCTAATGTATATTCTGTAGTCAGAAAACTGTTCGATCCAAAGAATCCAAAAATCCTTCAGTACTTCAGGGTCAGAGATCCATACTATCTGAAATGGTCTGTAGAAAAGGTTTCCGAATGGAAATTTGAAGAAATCCCGGACGTGATTCAGATATTAGGCGATAAGGATATTGTTTTTCCTATCAAATATTCAAAACCGGATTATGTGATTAAAGGAGGTACTCATCTATTTCCGGCTACAAAATCTAAAGAAGTATCCAAAATATTGAAGGAGGTGTTTGTTTAATTTGTTAAAAGTAACAATTAGTGTTGTTTTTTTAGGGGTTAAAATTTAAAATCATGTGTTTTTATAAAATTTATGTTTAATTTTGATGGGGTTAAACATGAATTTTATGAAAATTGGTTTAAAATGGATCGTTTCATTCTCGGTCATTACCCTTGTCGCATTCGGTGGACTCTTTTGGAGCCCAATCGTTGATTTTCCCAACACTGGAGAATTTCTTAGCGAAGATAAAATTGTAGGAGCTGACGTAGCATGGATTCTGGCTGCGGCAGGCCTCGTATTGTTGATGACACCCGGACTGTCGTTCTTTTACGGAGGAATGGTCGGCAGGAAAAATGTAATCTCCACGATGCTGCAGAGCTTTATTGCACTCGGAGTTATTTCTATTTTATGGGTGGTTGTCGGGTTTTCTTTATCATTTGGGGATTCTTTAGGCTTTGAGATCAATGGTGTGCACTACGGAATCGTAGGAAATCCTTTGAGCTATCCATTTTTCAGCCGTGTAGGTGTCCTGCCTCACAAAATGATGGCTTCTACCATTCCTTTTGTGCTTTTTGCCCTTTTTCAGATGAAGTTTGCGGTGATCACGCCGGCGCTTATTACCGGTTCTTTTGCCGAACGCGTCCGCTTCATCTCTTATCTTCTGTTCATGGTGCTTTTCAGTATTTTTATCTATACACCGCTCTGCCATATGGTGTGGCATCCGGATGGACTTTTAAATAAATATTTTGGGATAAAAGACTTTGCAGGCGGAACCGTAGTTCATATGAGCGCCGGATTTGCCGCTTTGGCGGGAGCTTTGGTTCTTGGAAACAGAAAAAAACCTCACCATGAGCCTTCCAATATTCCTTATGTCCTATTGGGAACCGGAATGTTGTGGTTCGGTTGGTTCGGGTTCAACGCCGGATCTGCTTTAAGCGCGAATGCCTCTGCAGCCATGGCTTTCGGAACCACCACGATTGCTTCTGCTTCCGCGATGATGACCTGGATCTTTTTCGACAGGATCAATGGAAGAAGTGTTTCTGCATTAGGAGCGTGTATCGGAGCTGTTGTTGGTTTGGTCGCCATTACGCCAGGTTGTGGCTTTGTCACCATTCCGGAAAGTCTTTTTATAGGATTTGCAGCTGCTATTGTTTCTAATATGATGATGAACTGGAAAGCCCTGAAGAAAATAGATGATACCCTTGATGTTTTTGCCTGCCATGGAGTAGGAGGGATTATGGGAATGATTCTAACCGCTATTTTCGCCCATGGTGAAAATGCCAGCCTCCTTCATGGTGGAATAGGTGTTTTTGGTCATCATATGGCGGCTTTGGCTCTTGTTTCTGTTTTTACGTTCTTTGGTTCGCTGCTTTTATATAAAATTACAGATTCCATCATCACACTTCGGGTTTCCGAAGAATCTGAAGATATGGGACTCGATCTTTCCCAGCATCAGGAGAGCTTTAAATGATGATGACTAAAAGAAAAACAGGGCAAGGTTATATTGAAGCCATGCCCTGTTGAAATACTCAAAATTAAAAGGATTTTTTACCGATCTTACTCAATAGATTGGATGGCGCTGAAAATAGTATTCTTTGACTTTTCAAAGATTTCACCTCCAAATTCTTCATTATCCAATGAGAAAATACGAATGTCTTTGACCCCCATAATTCCGAAAATGTGTTTCAAATAAGATGTTTGAAAATTGATATGCCCGTTTTTTTCATTTTCTCCATATCCGGTATCACCTCGGGCAGATAGTATAAATGCTTTTTTGTTTTCGAGCAAACCGACATAGTCACCATCGGGAACTCCTGACCTGAATTTCCAGGTTTCATTGATCCGCATCACTTGGTCTATATATGCTTTTAAACCACTTGGAATATTCCAGTTGTACATTGGAGTTCCTATGACATAAATATCATGTTCTTTGAGCTCCTGGACCAGCTCATTGCTTATCTCTAATGCCTTTTGGTTTTCTTCTGTTCTGTCTGCCGGCTTTTTAAATGCTCCTGCAATCCAGGCTTCGTTAATGTTTGGAATAGGGTCAATACCTGTTTCCCGGTACGTAAATACATCCAGAGGATATTTGGTTTTCCAGTTTTCAACAAAAAGCTGGGTGAGTTTTCGGCTGTAAGATCTTTCATTTCTTACACTGGCGTTGATAATCAATACTTTCATTATTGTAAATTGTATAACAACAAAATTCCTGATTATTCATTTCTTAAAAATTGATCTAGTTCAAGAGGATTTATTTTTTTTCCGGATTCGGCTTATAAATTCGGCTGACACGCCTAAATAGGAGGCAATTAAATATTGAGGAACTCTGGTGACAATATCCGGGTAAGTATCAAGGAAATCATAATACTTCTGTTCAGCTTTGTACATATTGTTGAATACAATCCTCTTCTCAAGAGTTCCCAGATAGCTTTCTAAAATAATCCTGAAATATCTTTCCAGGGAAGGAATTTCGTGCAGCATTTTTTGAAAAGACTGATGGCTGATCTGTAAAAGACTTGTTTTTTCTACAGCCTGTATATTGTAAATAGAAGCTTGTTGTTTAGAAAAACTGGAGATATCAGTTGCCCACCAATGGTCAATAGCTAAAAAAAGGATCTCTTCATTTCCATTGTCTGAATTGATGCAAAAGGCTTTTAAAACACCTGAAACAATATAGCTGTCATACCGGCATACTTCTCCGTTTCTTAAAAGAAATTCGCCTTTTTCCAATGTTTTTTCTGTCCAGAAGCTTTTAAAAATGGCAATTTCTTCCGGACTTAACCTGACATGCTGTACAATATTCTTAATTAATGTTTCCATTCGAAGTGATTAAAAGGAGAGAAATTTAGGTGACAGGTTGAGGAGACAACACTCTATCTGCTAATTTACAAAAATACCTATTACAAAGGCATCTCATGATTTGTGAAGTGTTATTAATTCTAAGATCCGGGGATGCTTTTATTGGGATTTATCGCGTATCTTTGTTGTAAGAGGAAAATGAAGAATTATCTATGGAATCAATATCGGTTTTTGAGATTATTAAAGTAGGAATAGGCCCGTCCAGTTCGCACACGATGGGACCATGGAATGCAGCTGCTGCATTTATCAGAATTATAAAAAGGGAAAGATCCATCGCGGAAGTGAAGGAGGTTTTCCTTGAATTTTTCGGTTCTTTAGCGAAAACGGGAATCGGACACGGAACGGATATTGCCGGAATGCTTGGATTAAATGGTGAAGATTTTACCACAATCAATACTTCAAAAATTGATGAAAAAATAGAGAAAATCAAAAAAGACCAGATCATCAATCTGGGTGGAGAAAAAGAAATTCCTTTTGTCTACGGCTATCACTTGGTTTTAAATATGCAAAAATCGCTTGATTTTCATCCCAACGGAATGATCTTTAAGGCTGTTTTCGAAGACGGAACTAAGCTTGTTCAGGATTTTTATTCTGTAGGCGGTGGTTTTATAGCAAGTCAGGAAAAAAATTCAATAGAAAAACATTGTGTACGAACATTGTATCCTTGCCATCACGGTTCGGATATTGTAAAATACTGTGATAAATTAGGGCTTAAGAGGTTTTCAGATCTGATCATGATCAATGAAGAAAGCTGGAGAACCCCGGAAGAAACCAGACAGCAAGCGCTGAATATCTGGAAGAATATTAAAGAATGCATCTACAAAGGCGTTAATAAAGAAGGGATCCTTCCCGGAGGCCTGAACGTGACGAGAAGGGCTGCGGGAATCAACCGGAAGCTTCTAGGAGATAAGATCTATAAAAATATCGACGAATGGTTTCAACAAGTTGTTGATGCAGAAGAAAATTTCACTAATATCAATAAATGGATTGCGTGTTTTGCCCTGGCGGTAAATGAAGAAAACGCGAGTTTCGGAAGAATTATCACGGCACCTACCAATGGAGCCAGTGGTGTTATTCCTGCGGTTTTAATGTATTCACAGGCATTTACAGAATGTACCAGCGAAGATGATATCGTAAGATTTTTACTGGTTGCCGGAGAGATCGGAACCCTGTTCAAGAAAAATGCTACGATTTCTGCTGCAATGGGTGGATGTCAGGCAGAGATCGGCGTTTCATCAGCGATGGCCGCAGCAGGACTGACGGAAATCTTAGGCGGAAGTATAGGACAGGTTATGATGGCGGCAGAAATTGCGATGGAACATCACCTTGGATTGACCTGTGACCCCATCAAAGGCCTTGTACAGATCCCATGTATTGAAAGAAATACAATGGGCGCGATGAAAGCAATCACAGCAGCGAATATTGCTCTGGAAAGTGATCCGGCAAAAGCAAAAGTAAGCCTGGATGAAGTGATTCAGACTATGTGGGAAACAGCTTTATCGATGAGTGATCGTTTCAAGGAAACCTCAGAAGGAGGACTTGCCATTGCAGTTAATGTTCCTGAATGTTAAAAGAAAACTATACTGTTTTACATATAAAATCCTTAGACGATGAATCTAAGGATTTTTTTATGGCAAATTTTAAATCTTAATTATTGTAAACCATTAAGAGCAATGAAGAGATTAAGAAAAATTAAGATGCAATCAAACGATTTTTTGAGGACAATACTTAAAGCGAAGCTCGGCTTACTATTCTTAAAAACTTAAAGAAACTTAATGGTTCAATAAAAAAATAGCACCTATTTTTTATTTAGTAAATAAGTCTTTCCATTCTGAGTCAATTGCATCTGCTTGCTTTCCAGGATAAAGAGAATGACAATGCCGGCTTGTTCAAACCTGTATTTATTTTTTTCAATATTTTCCAGCGGGAATTCAGGTTGTCCTTTTCCCTGTGCATATAAGGTTCCGTCTTTGGGAAATATAGTCAATGGAATCGGGATTTCTTTTGTTTCATATTCTCCGGCATATTTTTCCAGTTCAGCATCGGATTTTGTATCAAATGACGGATATTGATAATCTCTTCCATACAATTGATTTAAAATTCCAACGTATAAATCATTGTGGGCTAAATTTTCTCCATTAACGGTTACAGCAAAAGAAAGTTTGTCCGTTGGTTCATAGGTTAATATAGAATGAGAGCCGGCCGTATCACCACCGTGTCCATAGGCAATGATGTTGTAGAACGGTACTTTCATGATTCCTGTTCCGAAAAACTGCTCTTCTTTATTGGAAATCATCATGTCAAGCGTTTCTTTTTTAATGAATTTTCCATTGAATAAAGCATCAATAAAAGTATTCATATCCTCTGTGGTAGAGGTAATATCTCCTAAACCAATACAGTTGTGGAAATCAAAATCGGCAACTTCTTTCCAGCTTCCGTCCGTAAATTTATAGGATTTAAAAACGTTTTTAGGATGGTCCAGGACTGAAAAAGTATGCTTCATTCCTGCTTTTTCAAGGATATTCTCTTTTAAAATCACATTGTAAGGTTTTCCGGATAGCTTTTCCAGGATTCTGCTTAAAAGAAAGTATGCAGAATTGGAATATCTGGTTTTCTTTCCAGGTTCAAAACTCACACCTTGTTTTTTTATTTCTGCAATAATTGCCTTGTCTCCAACCTCTTTTCCGAAAAGCCAGTTGTCCTTCGGTTCCCCTACATAATCGCCGAGCCCGCTGGTATGGTTCAGCATCTGCTGTAGGCTAATTTTTTGAGCGTTGGGAATTTCAGGATAGTATTTTGACAGCTTGTCATTCAGTTTAAGTTTTCCGTTTTCTACCAGCTGCATCAGCATCACCGCTGTAATCATTTTACTGATAGAGCCTATCTGATATTGGGTTTCTTTATCGAAAGTCACATTTTTTAACTGTGATTGCCCAAAATCTTTGTGGTATTCCTGAACACCATTCCTGAAAATAGAAACACTCCCGATCCCTTGGTTTTTCGCTGCAATATAATTCAGAAAATCATCAATTTTTTCTTTGTTAATGGCCTTTCCATTGAGATACTGAGCTTCAGGAACTTTAGAAACCGGAAGATTTCTGAACAGGTTTAAAGGAAGTATTTTTCCATTCTGGTTCAGGTTGCCCTCAAAATGATCTTCTTTGAAAACACCTTTATAGCTGGCATTGATTTTTTTAATATCAAAACTAAGCTCATTATTGCCGAAAGTTGTTTTATCTACAGGAATGTCATCTTTGCTTTGTTTAGGACTGTTAAGCAGGGAAGTGTATCCTTCCGGGCTTTTTTTAATTTTCAATACAACGGGAAGTTTCATCGTCTGGATATCCACTTCACCGTTCCAGGTTCCTTCGATTTGGGCGTGACAAATATGTGCCAGGAAGACCAGCACAAGTAAGAATTTGATTTTCATGATATTTAGAAGTATTTAGATGTTAAAATTTGACATACCAAAGTCATGATCAGGGATACCGCTGCAAAAAGAACGATATGCTGCCATTTTTTGATATTGGTGGCCGTCTTAAAGCCGTTGTAGTAGATGGTTATGCTGTAAATTAAAATAATAAGGGTAAAGGATGCCATGCCTATCATGACTGTAAGATCCCAAAGCGGTATGGTTTCCGAAGGATGATTCTGATGGCTGATCACTCTTTCCTGAGCTTCTTTTATAAAGGATATTTTGTCCGAAGCCTGCAGAATAACAAGTAAAAGCTGTGAAATTAATACGGTATTGACGATATCAATGAGCCTTGTTTTACTGTTTAAAATCTTACCTAAAATAAAAAGAATAGCTATGGCAGACACAAAACTGACTAAGGTGGGAACAGCTACAGCCTGAAATGTCACCTTATCTAAACTGTTAATCTTATAAATACTGCTGAAATAAGTGCCTGTCCAGTAACCCATTAAAATGGCCAAAGCTGTTGTCAATATTCCAATACCGAGCAGCGCTTTATCATCGAATCTTTCAAAAGGATTAAAAATTGTTTTCCAGTTCATTATGGTGAGTTTACAGGTTAGTTTTCAGTTGTCCAACTTTGGTAATCAGATCGTCCATTTTGTTTCTCATGGTCGGGTAGGAGAGCCCGGCTTGTTTCGCCATTTCTTTAATGCTTCCGCTGGAAAGGAAAAAATTAAGAATAAATTCCTGCTCTTCACGGTTGAGCTTGAGCAGAACGGGAAGTTCGTAATCGCCACTCACTTCCGTTTTGCAGTTCGGGCATTTCATCTGACTTACATTTAAAGTATTGTCACAGCTTGGACAGACGGTTGGGAGTTTCATCAATTAATTTTTTACGAAAATACTATTTTTTTTAATAAAGTTAAAATGTTTTTTAATAAAGTTAAATATTTAATGGAGAACGGAGGGTTTTTGGTAGCAGATCATAGGTGGCAGATGGCAGGTGATGGAAGTCAAAGTTTGAAAATATAGCTTTTGATTTTATTAAAGAATTCTTTCAAAATAGTTGATGAAAGCATCCAAAATTAATAAAGGCGTTGTAAAGTTCTGCCACCCGTGACCTGCTACCTACCATCTGCTACCTGTCACCTTCCACCTAAAAATAAATTTGCATTTCCGATAAAAACAGATATTTTTGCCGGAAAAATTAACGATCATGAAAAAAATCTTTACACTGCTGTGTATCGGTGCCTCTTTGGCTGTATATTCTCAAATCAGTATTCCTGAAACTTCGCCGAAAGGAACAATCACCACTCAAACCGGAACGATCATACAATATAAAGATCTGAAATTCAGCAAAGGAAAAGTGACTTATAAAAATGTTCAGAATGGAGCAGAGGAATTTCTCTATGAAAACTCTGTGAAAGCTATTCAGGAAGTTAATCCAACTGAAATTGAAAAAATACCGGCCGAAACTCCGATAGCAATTGGGTCTGAACCGAAACAAGAAAACCCTAAGCTTACCGAAAAGTATGATATCAAAAATTATCTTCTTCAGAAGCAGGATTCCGAGTATATGAAAGGACGAACAGTCAATAATCTGGGAACAGCATTTGTTGTCGGAGGAGGAGTCTGTTTCGTGGTAGGAGGACTTCTAAATCTTTCCAATGCCAATGATACCAACGTGAAAAATGGGGAATCAAAAGGATCTCCTGTACCTTTGATCATCGGTCTTATCGGTATGGGAGTTGGGGTTACACTGAAACTGGCGGGACATTCCCAAATGAAAGATGCGATTAATAATTACAGAAATACCGCTGCATCAAAATTCACCCCGAGCTATTACGTTTTGAATAATAGGAATGGAGTGGGACTGATGATGAAGTTTTAAGAAGGTGACAGGTAGCAGATGACAGGTTGCAGGTGATAGGACTTCACAACAAATTTATTCATATTCGGTGTCTTTTATCAAATTTTTTTTTGCATTCAATAATAAATCAAAGGCTGTACTTTCAAACTTTGCCCACCTATAACCTGCAACCTGCTACCTATAATCTACCACCTAATTACCTCAATATTCCTCTGATCCTGTTCGCATTGGTGATCAGTTCTTCCAGGTATTCATAGTTTTCTTTTTCCAGTGCTGCCTTGAATTTTCTCAGCTGAGTGATGTGCTCGTTCAGAACGTCCAGAACGTTTTCTTTGTTTTGTTTAAAGATGGGAACCCACATTTCAGGATGCGATTTGGCAAGACGTACCGTACTGGAAAAACCGGAACTGGCAAGCTGGAAAATGGTCTCCTCTTCACGTTCCTTTTCTAAAACGGTATTGGCCAAAGCGTAAGATGTAATGTGTGAAATATGTGAAATATAGGCAGTATGAATGTCGTGGTCTTCTGCGTTCATGTAGATCAGGTGCATGTCAAGACTTTCTGCCACTTTTTCTGCCAGTTGAAGGGCGTCGGGTGCAGATTCTTCTTTATTACAGATCACTCCTGCTTTTCCTGAGAAACTATTGGAAACCGCAGAGGCCGGACCGCTGTTCTCGGTACCCCACATCGGGTGAAAAGCCACAAATCTTGAGCGTTTCGGATGGTCTTTGACTGCATTTACAATCCCTGCTTTTGTAGACCCAGCATCCATCACCGTCTGTTCGTCGGAAATCAGATCAAGGACGTCAGGAAGAAGCTTTCTGGCCGCGTCTACGGGAACGGCAATAATGATAAAGTCGGCATTTTTAACGCCGTATTCAAGGTCTGTACCGGCATCTATAATATTAAGTTCCAATGCTTCGCGGATATGCTCCTGATTGTTATCGATTCCGTAGATGAAATCTGCAATGCCTTTTTCTCTTAATTTTAAAGCCATTGAACCCCCGATTAAACCTGCACCAATAATACTAATTTTCATCTTTTTAAATTTTTTAAAATAAAAAACCCCGTCCTAGGACGAGGTTTTAAGTTATGTTCATAAGAATCCTAGCCCAGATTTGAGTCAAAAATTCTATAATAATATGTTCCGATATTGAAATTCACCAAGCGAAGGTATAAAATATTTTTTAAACTCATGATATTTTTGGCTTAAATTATCATTTGATCTGTGACCAAAGCTTTATTATATTTTTAATCTGCGCTGTGAATAATCGTTCTTTTAACATCCTTATTCTGTTGTTCTAAGCTTAACGTAGTCACTCCGCCTTCAAACAGAAATTCAATCTCAGTTTTTTTAGGACCAACGGTGTAGCTTATTGAAACAAGGCCGTCTTCATTTATTTCTTTTGTTGTATTTGCCTTTGGAAGATTAGCTATTAGCAGTTCTGCTTTTTCTATTTCTTTATCTTTTATGGTTTGCCTGTAGACTTCATCAATAGAGGAATTTTTAAAGATGCATTCCATTTCAGTTTCGTAGTCCACCTGTTTTTCAGTACATTCTTTCTGAGTGAGAATTCCTTTGGTCTCAGTAATCGGAGTATTTTCAACGGCAGGTTTTATAACCGTAGCAGTGTCTTTTTTAAGTATTACGGTTTCATTAACTGTTTTTTTTGATTCATTTTGACAGCCTGTAAAAACTAAAAGACCAAGGCAGAAGAAACTTATTTTTTTCATTGAGTATAATTTGAATTTATTGGGTTTAAAAATAATGAATATTACTGTTTGAATTCTAAATATGTGATTAAAATCACTTCAGCAATTATTTTTTTAACAGTTTCTGCCAATCTTTATTTTCAAATCTTTTATTTATCACATGATTAAAACTCTATTATTCAGTTTTTTTTTTTTTATTTCATTGGAACCCATTTGTTGTAAGTTCCTTCACCACCAATTCCTTTAATATAAAACTGATCTTTATCTTTTTTTATAGTGAATTTGGGTTCAATAGATACACAAGATAATTGATCTCCTAAGTAATATATTTCTAATTGGTTATTTTTTTCAATACCTATATATTTACCCTCACAAAGGTTATTTTCTTTATAACTATTTAATGATAAAGTCACATCATTTTTATTAATAATAAATTCATAAGAAATAGAAGCCATTCCTGTAGTTGTTGCCTCGGTTTCTACTGAAACAGAATGACTACCATCAAAAACATTAGAAATAATTTTTACATTTTCAAAAATATCTTTTTGTAATAAGTTTGTATCAAATGATAATATATCTTCAGGTATTTTGGATGTTTCTATTTCTCCAATCCATTTCCATTTATTATTTTGATTAAGATAAAATGTGGTTTTAGCATTTGGCTTCAAGTCAAATTCTCCATTTTCGCCTAAATAACTTATGTATTTACTTGGTAGATAAGATGCAATAATATAATAATCCTTTTGATAAATGAAATTTTGTATTGTTTTTGAATCCCGGGCACGATCTTCAATGTTCTCATAGTTAGCGAAGTAGCCATTTTTGTTGTTAAAATTCCAAAAATATTGTATATCATTCTTTTTACCGATGTAATCAACAGTGAAAATCCCTGTTTTTTTATCTGAATATGAATATGTTGGATAAGGATTGGGATTGTCAGGTAATGAAAAACCTCCTGACTGGTATTTTGTATCCAGAAAGTTAATAGAAGTTTCTGATTCCTTGGATGTCTCAGATTTATGAGGGGTTATTACTATTTTTGATTCCTCTGTTTTGTTTTTTTCCTGTCCATTACAGCTTTGTAATGTGACTGCTAATAGTACGAGAACTATCGTTTTCATTTGGAATGAAAATGTTTGATATATTAATTTCAATGTCTATTTTTAAATATTATTTCAATTTGTGCAGAGGCATTTCATTATTCCCAGGATTGATAAAGTATATTGGGCTTCCCGAAATAAAGTAATTGTTGTCAGATCTTTCAATATAAATAGTGCCCAGATCTCCAGAAGAATTATCGTAATTTATTTTAATTTTTCCATTATTAACTTCTTCAGCTTTTAATTGAGAATATTTATCTTTTATTCCTTCTTCAGTTACATCTACGGAAATATCCTCCAATGAATTTATCATTATATCAAAAATGGTTTTTGCCTCGTCTCTGTTTGATGCTTCAAAATGATATACTCCTTTCCAAAAATCAACATTGGTCTTCGTAACATTATTATCTTTCAAAAAAGATTTTTGTTTTACTAAAGATATCTTGGCTGAAGAATTTATTTTATAATGCTCCCATTTTTCAACATTTCCTCCGGATTCATCTTCTGCAACATCCAGTAAATAAATTTCACTTTTATCAAGATAGTAGTACTTTGTTTTTACAGTTAATGCTTCTGAATAATTAAAAGATTGATAAATGATAATTGAATCAGATATCGTTTTATTTTTTTCTACATACAATGTTGTTTGATAGCTTAAATCTGCAGTATTATTTTTAGGAACTGAATTTTTAATGAATAATTCTGTATTAGAATTAAGTTTTCCAATAATATTTTTTTTATTAATAGAATTTAATTTATCGTAATCAAATTTAATTTTAGATAAAGCACATTTTGCATCATCCTCTTTAACTTGTTTTTCTGATCTATCAAAAAAAGTAGTATTTAATTTGCAAGTTGGGTCAATAGAGCTTACAAAATTCAAATCTGAAATTAATACATCACCACTCCAATTTTTATCAAAAGAAATTTCTTGGGAAAAAGAGGGTATTGAAATGTTCTCTTGTGCTTTTTTGCAAGAGAATATGCTTATAAACGATAATAAAATAACTAGGTTTTTCATCATGTGTTAGTACATTCTATTCGTAATTTTAAAATTTGGAGATTGCCAAATTATTTTTTTTGTTTAAAATTTCCTTTATCATTCAAAGAATATGATGCAATTAATTTTCATTAAACCATAGAGTTTTAATCCTAATCTTATTTATTAATTCCAATGGGTGTGTTTTTTTTGAAATCTAAAGATTTATCGTCCCAGTATGGTATAATTGGAGACTGGATGTATTTTTTTCCATCTTTTCCATAAGCCTTAAGAATTAAATCCCCATTTTGTAAATTATCAATCAAACTTGTGTCAAAATTTGAACATATTGTCTTATCAGCATCATAATAAAAATATATTTTGTCATCTATAGTGTAAGGTGTACAATATATTTTACATCCCGGTAATTCACCCTCGTATAAATATATTCCATTACTACTTACATTCAGAGTATATTTTTTATACAATTGATCATAATTGTTATTGTCAAATGAATAGATTCCAGCCCACTTAGAAATATCCATTTTTACTTTTTTTAAATCATTTTTTACTTTGCTCAACTTATATTCATAATTTTCATCATCATCTTCAGTGAGTTTTCTAACAAAATATTTTTCGATTGCAGGAACATCTTTTACATCAAATGTTAATAGTTTACGTGTTTTACTTTTTTTATCGGTTAAATATAAATAAGACATAGCGTTTACTTGTAACTGATAATCAATATTGTTAATCTTAACATCCGAATTTACCCATGCTGGCATTTCGGGCTCAATAGTATTGATAATCTCAGAAGATCTATTTTCTTTAGCAAAGTGAAGAATGTATTTTATGTCAGCTTCATTCAACTTAGCCCATGATGAACATAGTAAGTAGTTGTAGATATTAGATTGTATGTTTTCATTACATGAGCTACTAATATTACTTATGATAGTGTCATTTTTTATTTTTTCTTCTTTTGGAGATAATGATGTGGGACTTTTTTTACAATTAAAGAAGAGAAGAAAAGAAAGTAGTATTAAAATAAATGATTTGTTCATTTTGTTATTCATCTTTTTTATTAAAATAAGGGAGCATTGCATTATAAACATCTTGTCCTTCGTTAGGCTCTTTTTGACATAGTTTTTCGTGTACCTTAACATCATCCAAATCTAGTGAAAAGTGGTTTAACAAAAACTTTAATAGACATGCAATAGATTTGGATTGGGCATCCGTAACAGTTTCCCAATGATGATGAGGGATTTTATCATACTTAGCTCCAACTCTTTTATTACCATCTTTATCATATGAATAACCACATGTTTCTATGCCAATACTATTTTTATTTCCCCAGCCAGCTTCAACAGTAGCAGCATAAGGCCTTACTCCCATATGTGAACCTTTTTTATCCAAACCGATTGTTTGATAAACAGTACCGTCATAATCAACAACAAAATGTGCTCCATAGCCTTCTGTTTTCATATGACTTAATGTACCAGCTGCTTTTCCACCTGCAGTTCGATGTAAAACAATAATTTTTACTTCAGAAGGCATTGAATTTTTATTACAGCTATCAATTTTGTTTTTGGTTACCAATTTGTTTTCAATAAATCCTCCCACAATATTTCCTTCTAAACATTTTCCTGCTAAATCTGTTTTTTTTGTAGATTCTTCTTTATTTCCGCATTCAAATTTATTTTCTTTATTTACAAGACCTTCGGTAATATAAGGTTGAACTTTTGTTTTAATTTCAGATTTCATAATTTTTCCATCACCATTAATATCTAATCCTTTATTCCCATTATAAGCATCAACACGTTTATTTTTTAATTTTTCCGTTTCAGTTGGTCTGTCTAATTTAGATAGATTATTAGCAAATACTACATGATCTGGTAAACCAGAAGAAACAGGAAATAATACTCTTAGATACATATCAACAAATTCAAGATTTTTCCCTTTTAAATCTTTAAGATATTCTTTTACATAGTCAAGTTGTCGAATTGCGGTCATGTTTGCAAACTCTTTTACTCTTTTTAAATACCAATCCTCTTTTTGCTTGGTTTTCTTATTATATTTTTGTCCGTGATAATTTTTTACTAGTTCTATTGTGACCTCATGACCCAAAAGAATTTTCGCGGTACTAGGTAAGAATTGAATTAGTCCTGTTCCTCCAGAGTTTGCTTGATTTGGAACATCAGGTTTGAAGGTTCCTCCACTTTCCCACTTAAAAATAGCCATTAGATAGTTTGCCATTTTTATTTTATTAGCTTCACCCCACAGATCTTTACTGATCTCAACTACTTTTTTTCTGAAGTCACAATTAACTTTTGCACCCCATATTAAATCGTATTGCTTACATAAACATACAGAATCATTTTTTAAATCTTTTTTTTCTTTCTTAGCCGGACTTTTCCCGTCATCCTGCTTCTTCGGTACCTCCTTTATCCCAACATCAATAGTGCTGGACTTCGTAGATATATTAAGGAAGATTACCTCGGCAAATATTTCCTGCCAGTTTCCTGTCCAGTATTCTCCACTGTCAGGGTTTTTAGGATCTTTACCGGTTTCTCCGATCTTTTGCATTTCCGGATTCAGGCTAATCACTACTTCCTGTCTCTCTGCTTTGAAAGTATGGGTGTTGTTGTATACCAAATCATTATCACCGGTATTATCATGCTCCCAAAGTTTTAAAGTATATTTTTTTCCGACAACATCTTTCGCTTCAATTATCAGTTTGATGTCTTCACCAAATTTAGGTTTTTTGGTGAATGCTTTACCATTTTTATCAACCAGCTTTATACTTTTAATAATTCCTTTTTTATCAGGTTGATTGTTTTGAGAACCGGAATTGGTAGAGCCTTTGGGCGTATCAGGTTTAGGCTGTTGTTTTGGTTTGGCTGGTTTCGGTTTGGTTTTTTCTGGCACTGAAGCTGCAGCAGGTTTCTTTGGAGTAGAAGCTGGAACTTTATACTCCGGATTGGTGACATTCACATTTCCTGAAGTTTCCGGCTTGCCATTGTACTCTGCTGTTACATAATACTCATGATGTTTTTTATCATCTTCTCTTTTATTGGCTAGAGAAATATAGGTATTGAGCAATGTAAAATTCCACCTTGCATATCCTTTACTGTCTACTTGCAAAGGAGAAGATTTTAGAATAAACTGATTGTTTTTATGGTGTCCTGATTTTTCCTCATCATCTTCCCAGACACTGAATGTGATATATTCACCTTCAAGAGCCTGACATTTGGCCGTAGCTCGTAAGCGATCCATGTAGCTTAATGTTTTGTTAACCGGAGAACCATCCTGATAAGTAAGTTTTACGCCTAAAATATCTTTTTCTTTTGGAGCAGGTTGCTGTTCATTCTTCTGAGGTTTTACAATCATAGCCATGGGCTCATGACCTTCAGGACTGTGAAGATAACCCTCAATTTGATAAATGTATTTGTATGCATCTTTTCCAAAAGTAAACTCTCCGGTTCCTTTTTTCCTGATATTCGTTGTAGTAAATTTACCATCCTCTCTTTTTCTGAAAAGTTCCCATGTAACTAAAGATTCCTTTCGTTGCGAAGAGGGAGTGGCAGGATACCAGTCGGTAACCTTGTATAGTGTCTTTTCTCCCGTTTTGGGAGAACTATTACCTGTAATTTTAAAAACTCCTTTTTTGGCCATGATCATGTATTTTAATATTACCAGGCATCTGCCTCATTGTCTTCAACCTTCTCTTTAAACTCATCATAATCCACCACCGGATTATAAACCTGTTGCTCCTGTGTATTGGCATTGGAGGCCTGAGATTTGCCCACTTCACTTTGCTGGCCGTGTTTCAGGATGGTGATTTTTCCACCGGTACTGCACATCAGCTCGGAGATTTCGGTGAGACAGCTTTTCTCCATGACTTTTACCTTTTCGTAGGTCTTTTGCCATTTTCCTGCAGGAGCGTAGGCGCATGGAAGGTATCCGCCGGATGAAGGTTTGAGCTTACATTGTCCGAAAGGTTGTGCTGTGGGTTCAAACTGAAGGTCATCTTCGGTTACGGCCAGATAATCAGACAGTCCTTCAGCGTCGTTCCAGTAATGTTTTTCATGGCTGGTGACTTTGAATTTGGGAAATTTAAATCCCTGATTACATTGAACAGTTCCTTTTTGTACAATGAAATATTTCCCTTCATGGGCATTAGAGCCACCACTATTGTTTTCTTTGTCTTCTTTTTTATCTTGCTTCTGATCCTTTTCTCCTTTCTCAGATGACTGTTCATCCTTTGCTGTCGGAGAATTGTCTTCATCGGTTGTTGATTCTGTATTTTCTTCCTCTTCAACATTTTCAGTCTCTTCCTGAGGTTGATTTTCCTCTGTCATAAACTGAGGATCTTCTGTGATCAGCATTGATTTTCCGGGAACGGGATCTTTATGCATAATATCTTCTTCGGAACAGTGGAGGTTGTGGTAGTTTTTTAAGATACCCTCATCTTTCAGTCCGAATTTCTGAGCCAGCGAGCCAAAAGTGTCGCCTTTCTGGATAATATAATTTTTCATACAATCATTGTGTTATGGTGATATTGTGTTTTTGGATCAGAGCATCTTCATGCCATAGACTCAGCGATGATTCTGCCCGGGACAGGTTTTTATGGTGTTTATGGGTGGTGTATTGAAGGCTGATCTCTCCTGAAACAGGTTCTTCTGCCATTTCTTCAAACCGTATACCGCGTTTTAGTTCCTGCAGACTGCACGAGTCTGTGATTTTTCCTCTTAAAACGGTAATGATAAAATCCGAGTCCTCATCTTCATATTCAATTTCCATACAGCATTGAACAGGAAAGGAGTTTTGAATAAAAAAGAACTTTTCAGACCAGGTGGATCTTTTGTGGAACCAATCCATTTTAGGGAATAAAGTTTGAAAAAGCAATGTAGATTTGAACTGTCGTAAAAAATATTCACGGTCAGAAATATTGTCCTGAAATGTATCAAAATAGATCTTAGAAACATCTCCTATAAAGAACTCCTCCAGATCTGTACGCTTTTCCTTAAACTTTTCAATTGCGCTTTTATGATCTGCAAATCCGGTGATATTTCCTGTGTCAGAAAGACTAAAACCAATTGGCATAATACTTTCCATAAAGGCGAGTGAAAGGCTTCCTGCTTTGTCATCAGGTATTTCGTCATTGGTTTTAAAATCCTTTTGGTTAAATGTCAGGACATAATGGTTTTTAGTTTTACATCTATGGATACCTACCTGTACAGTGTAATCTATTGCAAGAGAATCTTCCATTGGATTCTCAAAGGTTTCGGTGATATGATAAATAGGGAGAAAGAACGAATTGGATAGTTGGGCAGGAGGCAGTATTTTTTTCTTTTCCTCCTCTGTTTGCTTTTCTGTTTTAAAATTCAAAGGAACAAAAAGGTGCTGAACTCCATTAAGATTTTCAAACCATACCGTATCTATTCTTTTACATCGGGAATTGTGATACAGCTTAAGCTCCTCAGCGGTCATACCCAGCCGGGAGGCAATAGAATAAAGCGTATCTCCGTTTCGGACTTTATATTCAAAAAAATCCATTTCAATCAGTTGTGAATTATGCCATAAAGCTATTAAAAAATGATATTCAAAATCTATTTTCGGAGCTAAATTTTTAAAATTGTAGTAGAATTACGATTATATCGCCAGAGATTTTAGGTGATGGAAATTGGATGATCAATAAAAAAATTGATTAATTCATTTCTTAATAAGAAAACTTTACTAATGTCTTGTTTTTATAGTTCATAAGATGTTGTTTATAGAGGAAGTTAATGCATATTCTGTATGAAGTCTTTCGTATTTAAAGATTAACTAGATTTGTAAAATAACCGGCCCAAAACATAATGATCATGAAGACCAGTTTTTTCTACACTTTACTGATATTAGTAACTTCTATAAGTTTAAGCCGCGCAGAAACTTATAAAAAGGTTGCGGAAATATCACATCTCATAAAATCTGATACTATAAAGATCAAAGAGTCTTTCAACGAAAATGATATTCCTGTTAATGAATTCTTGACCGACAGGCTTAAACCTATCCGCAGCAATTTCAAAAGAATCAATTCCATTACAAAATGGAGTTCCATAAAAAAGAAAGACATAGAAGGGGAATCTGCAGAAGGCGGTGAAGCGGTATTTTATGAGCAGAAAGGACGCCTGGAAAAGATAACGGAAAGACTTTTCGGAGAAACGGGCCAGATGCTCACCGAATATTATCTGCTTAACGGAAAACTGTCCTTTGTTTTTGAGAAAATATACAAATACAATCGACCCCTGTATTATGATGTCAAAGCCATGAAAGAAAATAACGACACGGAAGCTTTTGACTTTGAAAAATCAGAAATAGAAGAGAACCGGGGTTATTTTGAAAAAGGGAAATTGATTCATGTCAGCAACAGCTTAGATTGTGGTGCGCCTTTCAGCGGTGATTATATTGCCGAAGAGGAGAAAAGATTTTCCGAATCATTTCAAGAGCTGCTGAAACTTAGGAATGAGAAATAGTATAATTCGACAATGTAGCAATGTATCAGTCTAGCAATTTACCAATGATTTAATCGATTCAAATAGCCCAAATATTTTTTTATCAATTGATTATAGTATCCCTCAGATTATTTTATTATTAGATTGTTACACTGCTAGATTGATACATTGTTACATTAATTAAAACTCTGCAGATTCCCCGGCAGCACACCCTCTGCAGGAAGGTTTCACCGCCGGATCTACAGTTCCGATTCAGTATGGGTCAACGGGATTTGGAGTAGACTTATCAAATATATTATTTGCTGACCAATACCGGAAACGGAAGTTAATATGGACTGTGTGGACTGATGTTTTCTCATTAAATAAAAGATATCATTCTATGCAACCTGTTCAGTGTTTCCATAGATTCTGATATTCTGATATTCTTATATTGTTCCATTGTTAAATTGTTACACTATTAGATTGTTACATTGTTACACTGCTCCATTGTTATACTGTTACACTGGTAAAATGTTTAAAAACTTATGGATTGGAGATAATCAATGTTGAAGGAATATCAGACAGCCACAGACTTTTGCTGTCGATCAGGTTTTTCCAGCTTTTGCTGCTGACCAACATCAGATCCTGTGCGTTCAGGAATTCTTTCTCGATCTTTTTCTCGTTATATAAAGTGATGTGATTGGGTGCTACCTGCTCAATGCTTCTGATCAGTTCCTTCACCTCAATATTGTTGCGGATCTGTCCTGCGGCATCCAGGATAATGATTTGTGAGTTGTTATTGTTGATCAGCCTTTTGGCATATTCAAGCAGATAAAAATCGCTCAGATTGAAGATCGGGACAAACACCTTATCAGCCGATTTAAAATCCTTTTCTACCATAATCCCTACCGGAATATGGGTTTTGTCAAGAATCTGAAGCGTAAAATCATCAAAAGGAGAGTTGTTGAAAATATTTCCTTTGCCTTTTACCGTGTTCAGAAGCTTTTCCGGGTTGATGATTTTGGTAGTAAATCCTAAAAGTCTTCCCAACAAACTTCCTTCATACATAGATTTACCCAGCATGATCAGGAGAAGGTCATAATTTCCTTTATTAGAGATCCCGGTCAGGTCGTTTTCAATGTCCGTGGAAGCTTTGAAAAGGGTAGTCACTTCCAGTTTCAGATCATGGGATGTTTCAATCACGTTTTTAAACTGAGCATCTTCATACTCATTGATATCATAAGCGTGCATTTCATCTACCGGAGCAATATTTACAGCGGTGATGCTTTTGTTACCGTTCATTTTATTGGTAAAATCATGAGCCAATTTCAGCAGAGTGCTTCCTGACTCAGGTTTGTCAAAGGAGAGCAGGACACGGTATTTGGAATCGTTGTCGTCATGAGTTTCTTCGTCGCTGCTTTTTTTAGATTTAAAAATAAAATTAATAAAGTCTAAAGCAGGTCCCGTCATAAAGGTGGTAAACAAAGCCATAATAACCAACATTGCGAAAATTTCCGGGCTTAATACCCCAAGATCATACCCAATGTTCAGGACGATAAGTTCCATTAATCCTCTTGTATTCATTAAGGCACCGATCGTTAAACTTTCTTTCCAGTTGATTCCTACAAACCTTGCTGTGAGGGCACTTCCTATAAATTTTCCTGTAACTGCGGTTAAGATGATAAATCCTGCTGTCAACCACAAATGACCGTCATTTAATAGTCCGATTTGTGTACGTAAACCCGTAAATACGAAGAAAAGAGGGAGTAAAAGAACTAAAGCTACATCTTCTACTTTATCGATGAAAAGCGTACGGAATTTTGCATTTTCCGGCATAATCGCTCCGGCCATAAACGCACCGAATAATGCATGGATACCAATTACTTCAGTAGCATACGCAGAAAGAATCAGTGTCAGGAAGAAAATAGCGACCATCGGTTTGCTGATGGTGTTTTTACCCGCCTGAAGATCCCCGATTCTTTTCAGGAACGGTCTCACGATTTTGATCATTAAAAATACATAAGCGATAGCCATGATGATCACATAGATGGAACTGGTAAATGAACCTGCTTTTACAATCGCAATAACAGCTGCAAGGATACACCATGCCGTAATGTCATCGGCTGCGGCACAGGTAATAACGATGGTTCCCAGTTTCGTTTTCTGAAGATTTCTCTCCTGAACAATCCTGGCCAATACCGGAAATGCCGTTATACTCATTGAAATGGCAATGAAGAGCGCAAATGATGTAAACTGAATGCCTTCCGGTGCAAATTCCCGATAGACAAAATAAGAAAGCCCTATTCCTAATGCAAATGGGATAATGATGCTGGCATGACTGATCACTACGGCATCATGGGCTTTTTTTCTTAATACACTCAAATCCAGCTCCATTCCTACAATATACATAAACAGGATAAGTCCTATCTGGCTTAAAAACTGTAAGTTACCTAGAGATTCTTTCGGGAAAAGGAAAGCAGAGAATTCAGGAAAATACATCCCGAGTAGTGACGGTCCCAAAACAATACCCGCGATCATCTCACCGATTACGGTAGGCTGCTTGATCTTCATACAGATCCACCCGAAAAGTCTGGCGACCAGAATAATGGTGACGATTTGGGCAAGAAGCAATGCCAACGGATGATGAAGATTGGCTTTAAAAGATTCCTGGAAATTTTCCCAGGTAGAGCCGGTGCTTGTTTTAGTCACTATATTTTCCTTGATCTCCAGCGTCTGTCCCTCTATAATGAAGAAGTACATCAGGCAGGAAAAAAAGGCAATGGTTGCTATGTAAAAAATTAAATTTCTATATTTTCCCCAGTTCATGATTCCTAATATTTTAATGCAAAGTTGATGAGAATATATTGATGTTAAATACTCTTGTTCTTAAAATGTAATAAATGTTCTAAAAAATGTAATAAAAACCGCAAAAGGCTTGGAAGCTGGAAGAGGGAGGTTGGAAGTTACTGTTAGGCATTTATTATAATACCTGTCTCAGAATTTGCTTGAAGCAATCCTAAAAATTAATAAAAATGTATTTCAGTTATATTTCAAACCTCCATAACTTCCCGCCTCCAGCTTCCCTCTTCCTGGCTTCAAATTCTATCTGAAAGAATATCCCAATCCGATTCCTACTTTCCAGGCTCCGTTTTCAGTAGATGTTTTCGTATTGTAATAAACCGGTATCTGAAGTACCATCTTTTTATAAACCGCGGTAATTCCTGCTCCCAGGTTTGGTGTGACGGAACTGTTTTTGGTTCCTGAAGAACGGTCCTCTTTAATTCTCAGTGAAGGAAGCATTCCGGCGATCAGTTTAAGACCTTTATGGGTAAAGCTTACATTCGGACCTGTAAAATTGATAAAAGCTCCATGATCCACATATCCGGCCGCTACAATTCCATCGAAAAAGGAGGCCTTGACCTTGGAACCTGTTTCCTGGGAAAAGCAAAGCCCGGATATGAGAATTCCTGCTGCATACAGACAATTTTTCATTATAAAATTATTTAATCAGCAGCAAAAATACACCGGAAAGGTCGTATAAAAGGGAGGATGTAATGAAACCATCACATTTTGCAGTGAAACCGCAAAGGTCTGAAAGATCTACTTTCCGAAGAGCTCCATTAATGAGTTTTTATAAGCTTCTCCGATCTGAAGTTTCAGGAAATTATCACCTTCCGACTGAATCGTACTGATAATTTCGTTGGTGGAAAATACTTTGATGGAAGACAACGCAATGATCTCCTTTTTATTCACCTGGGCGAAGTCTTTGGAAGGAAGCATTTCGAGAAGTGTCTTAAAGCTGAGATTTTTGAGGACGATGGTGGTTCCGTCGTTCAGGATGATATCTTTATCGCGGCTGTCGATTTCAGAGGTTTTAATGTAAGCGATCTGTTCTGTGAAAATGACTGTTCTACCGATATTGGTATTCCATTCGATCAAATCCTTTTTATGGGGAACGTCTACCAGCTCTTTTGCTTTTTCGAAGGCCTGAATCAGTCTTTCTTTTTTGATGGGTTTTCTGACATAGTCTACCACATTCAGGTCAAAAGCTTCGGCTGCATATTCTTTGTAAGCCGTTGTGAAGATGATTTTTTTTGAACCGGAAATAATTTCGGCTACCTGAAGTCCGGTCATTCCCGGCATTTCAATATCCAGGATACAGAGATTGCAATCGATGTTGTTTATCTCGCTCAGGAAAATTTTGGGGTCGTTAAATGCTTTTACGACTTCTACATTTTCGATCTGCTCGCATAGAAGTTTTAAATAACTGATGGCCAGTAATTCATCGTCAAGAATAACGCATTTTATCATAAAATTCCCCTAAATTGATTTTTAATTCTGCTGTGAAGATACCGTTTTTTGAGCTTTTCTCGAGCTGATAATGATTGTTGTAGATCATTTTAAGCCTTTGATCCAGAGACTGGCTTCCGAAGCCACTGTTTTCCTTTGCAAGAATGTTTTTTAAAGAAGCTTTGTTGCTGACTTTCATCGTGAAAATTCCGTTTTCAAGTTCCAGATGAATGGAGATAAATGAATCCTGAGCCAGAAAATCAGTGTGTTTGAAGGCGTTTTCGATAAGATCAACAGAGATCAGCGGAGCGAAAACCTTTTCTTCATACACTGTATCCGACTTATTGATTCTTGATTTGATCCTGAAGTCAAAAAGTGGGTTTATCTTTATTTTATTGATCTCGATAAGGCTTAACGCGAAATTCAGTTCCTCTTTAGGGCTGACAAATTTATTGTTGCTTTCGTATAAAATATAATCCAGAACATTCGCAAGTTTATCCAGCGACATATACGTCTGGTAAGCATGAGACTGCACAGAATTCAGAATATTTTTGAAGAGATGAGGATTCAGCTTGGTGCCGATATGCTCCAGCTGGACTTCATTCAACTTCTGTTCAATGATTTTATTCGTTTCGGTAAGTCGGGTGTTTTTCTGTCTGAATCTGCCGTTCTGGCTGAAAAGATAAATACTGACCGTAAGCAGGAAGAAAATAGCAAATACTCCAATGAATATCAGATAATCGTGGATCATGTAGTAATTGCCTTCCATAAAAAATATTATTTGATGCTACTATTTAAAATCAGTTTAATTTAACCTAAAGAACATTCAAACTCTTAATCATTCTTACTAAATAATTTTCTAAACTTCTTAATGTTTAAAATCAATATTTAAATTTAGCTAATTTAACTATTAAGAACATTTAAGCTGTTGAGATTAATTAAGAAAAATATCAAAGATATTTTATAAAGCTTGCTGCTTATTATTTGACATTGTCAAATCCTTAATTATCCTTTTTTTAAACAAGTTTCTTAACTCCTTAATGTTTAAAAATAAAATTTATTTCAGTTTCTTCAAAGAATTCAACGTTACCGTTTCCTCACATTTTTCAAAAATGATTTCATACGTCGGATTTTTCTCCGGATACGTAATCACATAGTCAGGGCAAGGCTTTTTCTGAGCATGACTTTTATCGAAATCTACTTTTCCATTGGTAATGATGCTGTCTTTTATAAATTTCTCATCAATTTTATAGGTAGTCATTTCGTTCTTAGCTTCTTCAGAATATTTGAATTCCTTGGAAAGGGTTTCTGCAATCACACGGCTGTTGGGAAGATACCCGCTGCAGCTCGCGCCTTTTTTGTTCAGAATAAAAAATACAAGAATCAGCCCCGGAATAAGGCCTATTAAAAAGAATTTAATTTTTTTCATTAGAAAATTAAAAGATTGATATCGTGGTAAGTAAGTCCGAAACGGTCGCAGATCACTTTTTTGGTGTGTCTTCCTTTGTACATGTATAAACTTTGCTTCATTTCGTTTTTGCGGATCAGCATATTTTCAAAACCACCTTCTTCATCGTAGTTCAGGATATAGGAAAGGAAGAAATTGGAGATTGCTTTGGTTGTGGTTCTCGGCATTCTTGACGTTAGGTTCGGAAGTCCGCAGTGGATCACGCCGTGCTTGATGATATAAGGATCTTCCATCGTTGTCAGTTCGGATGTTTCGATCACTTTGCCGTTATCTATGGTAATATCGATGATGACACTGCCTTTTTTCATTTTCGCGACCATTTCTTCGGTAACGATAGGCGTCATATTTAATCTTGGAAGGGCACCGATCACTACATCTGCACGTCTTAAAGCTTTGCTTAATTCTTTAGGATCAATGATGGAGGTTGGAACTCTGCTGTCTACCAGGGTGTGAAGTCTTCTCAGCTTAGAAAGTGAGTTGTCGAAAACCCTTACGCTGGCTCCCAATCCGATGGCTGCTTTTGTGGCAAATTCACCCACAATTCCTGCGCCTAAAATAACAACTTCTGCAGGTCTTACTCCTGTGATACCGCCCAGCATCAGGCCGTTTGAAAGGGCAAGAAGTTCGGATGCGTATAAAACAGAAACGGTTCCTGCTATTTCGCCGACCAGTCTTACCAAAGCAAGCTGTTTGTATTCGTCAACGATAAATTCAAATGCAATGGCGTTGATTTTTCGCTCTGCCAGCTTTAAGAAATAAGCCTTGTCTCTCAGGTTGATCTGAAGCGCTGAAACCAGATAGGTATTCGGTTTCATATAATCAATCTCATCTTCTGTGGGAGGATTGATCTTTAGAATAAGATCCTGTCCGAAAGCTTCTTTAGGATCAGTGGTGATCTTTGCTCCTGATTCAGAATACTGAAGATCTGTAAAAAAAGAACCTTCTCCCGCTCCAGCTTCTATAATAAGCTCGTGACCGTGTTCTACTAATACCTGTACCGCGTCCGGAGTAATGCAGGTTCTCCTCTCATTAAGACAGGTTTCTTTAGGAATTCCAATACTGAACTGTTTTCCTTTCTTTATAACCTCCAACTTTTCTTCTTTCGGCATCAATTCTTCTTCAGTAAAAGGAGTAAAAATATTTGTAGTACTCATTCTTTAAATAAATTATGTCTTACAGGTTGTTGTTTTTCAATTGAATTTATAAGCAAAGATACATAATATTTACTCGAATGAAATTTCTCTTTCATCCCCAGTATTCACGATACTCATTGTGTGGTACTTAAGCCCGTAGAGCTCTTCTTCGTATACTTCCGGCCATTCTATGATGCACAGAAAGGCGTTATCCAGGTATTCTTCAATGCCGATATCATACACCTCTTCGATGTTTTTTAAACGGTAAAGATCAAAGTGATAAATCTTTCCTTTTGGAGTACTGTATTCGTTGACAATAGAGTAGGTAGGAGAGTTCACTTCATCTTCACTTCCCAGGTTTTTGAGAAGAAATTGAGTAAACGTTGTTTTACCCGCGCCAAGGTTTCCTTTTAAAAGAAGGATGTTATGCTTTAAGTCAGGAATGATCTTATTGACAACTTCCTGCCATTCTTTAATGTTATGGATGGTGAAATTCATTATTTATTTAAATTTTTTATATATAAATCGTAAAAATATGCAGTTCTTACCTTGGAGTGTTGAGGGTTTGTATTTCGGTTATTTTTAGCAGGATTTTCATACAGACTTAGTATTTCTGCCATTTCAACAGGACTTAAATCTTTAATTTTTTTATTAAATAGAGACTTTGAGAGTATTGTGACTCCCTTTCTGTTTTCTAAAAAGTCAAACATATCAAAGTTAAAACTCAGGCAATTTTTTGGGTTATAATGATGCTCAATGTACCTTGAAATAATAAAATATTTTACTACAGATTGTGTTTTAAATGTTAGGTGAGGATAAAAAGTATAGGCTGTTTGACTGCAAGGGCATTCTTTTTTTGAAACAGATGAACTGAATGTATTATTGATCATAAGATCCCACGAATTTGTAGATAAAGACTTTGGATAGACTGTATTATAAAAGGTTATAAAGTTTTCCGGAAGTTTTGGAGCACTTCCCACTGTCACTGTGATTATTCTACGATCTTCTGCATCTAAAAAATATTTCCCTCCAAATTCTATACATAGAATAAGCAGGGCAAAAGTAGAAATCAGTGCTATAGTAATACTTTTTAAAAACTTCATCCAAATGATTAATGAAAGCGATAAAAACTTCGCTTATTAACGGTACAAATTTAATTCTAAATTATAATCAAAACAAAACCGGCCGAAAGATACTTCCAGCCGATTCATCATTTAATAATACAAAGACTACTGTTTAATGATCTTATGGATAACGGTCTGGCCATTGTCTAGCGCTAACTTAAGGATGTAAATTCCTGAGGCTAAATGTTCAAGTGATACTTCCTGTACCTGACCTCCTGTTTTTACAAGCTGCCCCGAGATAGTATACAGTTCAAAAGATTTTATTTTCTCCTTAGAATCTATCTTTACGAAAGATACGGCCGGATTCGGATAGATTCTGAGTTGATCTTTTACCGTTTCAAGGGTAGATAAATTTCCAGCCTTGATTTCAAAATTGTCAAAAGAAAGATCAAAATCTCCCGCCGTCCTGTTGGCATTAATTCTAACTTTTACAAACTGGTTTTGATAAGCGGCGAGAGAATATGTTTTTTTGATATAGTTTCCTGTACCCGGTTCATTATTTACCGTTCCGATGGTGGTCCATGTTGTCCCGAAATCCGTAGAGATCTGTACGTCAAAGTTCCCCCAGGTAGGTAGCTGTGCAAACGGGCTGTTGTAGTTAGTCTGCTTATACGAGAAGCTTAACTCATAATTAGCCGCATTTAATGGCCCCACATTGATACTGCTGAATGTTCCGGTTGTTGAATTTCCATACAGGTTTTTATACAGATTGGTAGCTGTAGTTCCGTTTCCTGTTGCTCCTCTTTCCGCACCCAGTGCAAATGATTGCGGGCTTGTTCCGGTAGTCCAGCCCTGTGGGAAAGTAGTGGTCATGAATTCTTCCTTCCATGGAGCAGGTGTCGTAGGAATGGTAGAGAATGCTACTGTTTTCCAAGGGCTTTTTTCGCCCGGCGAACAGATTCTTCTGATCCAGAAATAATAAGTACCGTTTGAAAGACCTGAAACCGCTACAGAAGTGGTTCCTGATGTTAAGGTTACAAATGGGTTTGTGTCTGCCGGAGGGGTATTCACTGTAGAAACAAAATATTCATATCCTGATGCTGGCTGCTGATTATTTACGTTCGTCCATGAAATATTCGCTCCGTTGTAGGTTTCCGCATTTAATGTTACTGAAGATAGTTCAGTACAGCTCGGTGCCGGTTCCCAGATTACATCATCTACATACATATAAGACCATGTGCTTCCGTCCACTCTTCTAATTCCCAGATGATCAGCGGCTCCTGAATAATTGTTGATATACACCACATATTCCTGATACGTCGTAGTCAACGGTATCGTTTCAATGATTTCAACGTTGGCAGAAGAAGTGGTTCCTGTTAAAGCCACGATCTGAACTTTGATATCAGCCGAAGTTCTTCTCGCTTTAAAACGAAGTCTGTGCGTTCCGCTGCTGATGTTGGTCAGTTCAGGACTTACCAGAATCATTTTCGTGGCAGCTTCAGTGGTCGTGGCACCATTTCCGTAAAAGCTGATGTTATTGGGTGATGAATTGGCATCCGTTGTTGTTAAGCTGATGGTTGGTGTAGAACCATTATTGGAAGTCAGAATTTTACCCCAACAATTCGGAAGATTATTGGTTCCTGAAACGGAATCAAAACTTTCGTAGAATGAAGAAACAGGCGTACAGGTTGTATAAATGCTTACCGTACTGGAATAAGAGCTCTGACACTGTGTGCTTACACTTTTTCCTCGGATGAAATACTGAGTATTCGGCTGAAGTCCTGCAATATGCTGGGACAAAGTAGAAGTTCCCAATGTGAAAGGTGATCCCGCTACCATAGAAGTGAAATTACTGTCCGAAGCGACTTCAATCACAGTGTTAATCGGCAGTGCGCTTCCGTTTTCAGTAACAGGCCATGTCACATTAAATGAATTAGTATTCGCGTTGGAGGGTGTAATCCCATTGACTGGAATCGGGCAGTTGGTGATGGAACTGCTCACAGGATTCTGTGTATTGTATAAAGGTCCGTTCGTACAGTTTGAATTCACTGCATAAACCGTGTATGTATACTGATTATTTCCGCGGATACCGTGGTTGTAATTGTTCTCAAAAGTAGTATTCGCTCCGTAATAGGCTACATAGGCATTCAGAGAAGTATTTTCTCCCGTTGTGTATACCGTTCCGTTGGTTGGTGTATTGGGTGCTGTTCCGTTTACATTTCTCAGGATAAGGTATTTGTCAGCTGCCGGAGAACTCGCTGTAAAACTTCCGTTAATGATGATTCCTGTATTCGTTAAAGCTAAATTGGAAGGCTGTGCTGCAGGAGCTATACATGGAGTAGGAACAGTCCAGTTAAAAGTCAGGCCCTGTGCAGCCAGAAAACTGTAGTTACTCGCGATTCCTGCGGAAGAATTGCTTCCCGCTACCGTATTATTCCAGTTGCTGGTGGCATTTCCGGAAGCCGTTCTGTTGTTATAATCACTGCTTGAAGTTCCACGGAGTCCCACCTTGGCATTCGTTGCACTTGGCGTTCCCTGGGAATTCATGCTGTATACATATTTTATGCTTCCGTTTTCATGCAATCTGGCCTGGAAATCCCAGTCGTGATGAGAGGCAGCAGTCGCAGGAGAAGCCCCGTAAGGCCTGAAATGACTCCATTGGACCACAAATTCACGGTTCGGAGTACTTCCGGTAACCGCATAATCAATAGATCCCGTTAAACCATTAATATTAAAAAGAGATTCAAGGTCTGCAGACAAAGGGGAGATTACCCCGGAATAAGAAATTCCCGAACCTATCGGATCCGTAGAGCTGGATGTTGTACTTCCAAAGCTGATGAATCCGTTGGCGTGTACTTTTACAGAATTAAATGCAGTTCCGTTAAAAGGAAAAGAGAAGGGAATAACGTCATTCAATGTATAGACATTTTCATCCAGAAGACCTGTTCCGGTAGATGCGGTAGCAGTGGCAATATTGGTTGCGACGGATAATGGCGTATAGGTTCCCTGATTCTGTGAGAATGAATAATAAGAGACAATCTGCGCATTCATGGAAGCCCATCCTGAGAGGACGAGAGCTCCGGCCATGCTTAATTTGGACCGCTTGAGCAGTCTAAAGAATTGAGTTGTAATCATGCTTAATGTTTAAAAATTTTCAATGCAAACTTATTATTTTTAATTAGAATTAATTTAAATAAGAATTGTGATATAAATCATTCTTTTCCGGGAAGTTTTTTTCTTCAAACTAAATATTTAATTTTACACTATGATTTCCAAACAGACCATAGACAAAATTTTCTCAACGATACGGGTAGAAGAGATAGTAGGAGAGTACGTTCAGCTGAAAAGAGCCGGGTCTAACTTCAAAGGGCTCAGTCCTTTTCATGATGAAAAGTCGCCAAGTTTCGTCGTTTCACCAAGCAAACAGATTTGGAAAGATTTCTCCACCGGAAAAGGAGGAACGGCCATTTCTTTCCTGATGGAGATCGAGAATTTCACCTACCCTGAAGCCCTTCGTCATGCCGCCAAAAAATATGGTATTGAAATCGAAGAAGATCAGCGTGAATTTTCCGAAGAAGCAAAGCATGCACAGACGGAAAAAGATCAGTTATATAAAATTCATGAAGTAGCCAATTCCTATTATCAGGAAATCCTTTGGGATTCCGAAGAAGGAAAAAGTATTGGTCTGGCTTACTTCAGAGAACGTGAGCTGAAAGATGATATCATCAGAAAATTCCAGCTTGGATATTCACCGGAAAAGAAAAATTCCTTTACGCTTTATGCTGAAGAAAAAGGCTACACAAAGGAAATTCTTGAAAAATCCGGACTTTCCATATTTCCTGAAAATACACCATCCGGTATCGACCGTTTCCGTGAAAGGGTTATTTTCCCGATCCACAGTTTTTCGGGCAGGGTTTTAGGTTTCGGAGCCAGAATTCTTAGGAATAATGTAAAAACCGCCAAATATCTCAACTCGCCGGAAACGGAAATTTATCATAAGTCTAATGTGCTTTATGGTTTAAATCAGAGTAAACAGGCGATTTCAAGGAAAAATATCTGTCTTTTGGTGGAAGGTTATATGGATGTGATCGCGCTTCATATGTCCGGAATCGAAAACGTTGTGGCAAGTTCAGGAACCTCTCTGACTACGGAACAGATCAAACTTATCAAAAGGCTGACAGAAAATGTGACGATCCTTTTTGATGGGGATAATGCCGGAATTAAAGCCAGTTTCAGAAGTATTGATATGCTGCTTACGGAAGGGATGAACATCCGTGTTCTGCTATTTCCTGATGGTGACGACCCGGATTCATTCTCAAGAAAACATCCGCAGGAATATGTAGAAAAATTCATCGAAAATGAAGCGATGGATTTCATTGATTTTAAAGCTGAAATTCTTTTAAAGGAAGTCGGAAACGACCCCATTAAAAAAGCGGAGGCCATCAGAGATATCGTAAAATCTGTAGGTTTCGTTCAGAATGCTTTAAAAAGAGAAGTTTATCTGAAGGAGGTTTCCAATAAATTCGGACTTTCGGAGCAGAGTCTTTTCAACGAGCTTGATGTTCAGAAACAGATCACACAGAACCAGACGCAACACGTTCAGCAGCAGAAAGAAAAAGTTCAGCCCAAGCTTGAAATTGTCCCTCTGGATGAGGAGAAAGAAGACCCTTATCTGTATGATGTTCTGTTTATGGAAAGCAAGCTTGTGGATCATATGCTGATGTTTGGAGATATTGTTTTGAAAAGGACGAATGAAAAAAACGAGGAGTATCAGATTACAGTGATTGAAGAAATCCTGTTGCATTTTGAAGAAGAACAATACAGCTTTTTGGTTAAAGGGAATGAGATTATCATCAATCAGGTGAAAGACGGTATTCAGAAAGATGAGCTGAGAAGCGGGAACTTTTTTGTGTCTCTGATGGACGAAGAAATTACGTCAAAAGTAGTAGATGCACTGATGCCATTGGATGAACTGGAGAACTGGGGTTCCCGAAATATTTATCCCCCGAATTATGGCGACAAAATAGCAGAACAGGTACAGGGCGACGTTTTACTGCACAAATACAGGTATATCGATTATCTCATCAAAGAAACAGCAAGACAGCTGGACCAATACAACGGAACGGATGAGGTAAAATACTACGAGCTGATTAAAAAAATCACACTGCTGAAACAGGCTTCCATTAGACTCAGTGATATTATTGAATATTCTCCTATCAAAGGCATCTACATCGACAGGAAAAGATAAATAGACAGACATTCTGCTGATCATCACGCTGATATTCTGTGACAAAAAGTCCTATAAAATTTTAGGAATAAAAGTTGTAATTTAAACTTCGAAAATAGTTAATAATACATAATAGAAATATGGACATTAAAAAAGACTTCAGAGATTTCTCTGTAAAACATTTAGGAAACAACGGTTTGGTTACCGATCAGTATATGGGAATGCATGGCCCAACAAACCTTACGCCATATATCATGGAAGAAAGAAGATTGAACGTTGCACAGATGGACGTATTTTCGCGTCTGATGATGGACAGAATTATCTTCTTAGGAACCGGAATCGACGATCAGGTGGCTAATATCGTAACTGCACAGCTTTTATTCTTAGAAAGTGCAGATCCATCGAAAGATATCCAGATCTACATCAACTCTCCGGGAGGAAGCGTTTATGCAGGTTTAGGAATCTATGACACGATGCAGATCATCAAGCCTGATGTAGCCACAATCTGTACAGGAATGGCAGCTTCAATGGGAGCGGTATTGCTTGTAGCAGGAGAAAAAGGAAAGCGTTCTGCACTTAAGCATTCAAGAGTAATGATTCACCAGCCTTCAGGAGGTGCTCAGGGAGTAGCTTCAGATATGGAGATCAACTTAAGAGAGATGCTTAAATTGAAGCAGGAGCTTTACGAAATCATCGGTCACCACTCAGGACAGACTTACGAATGGGTAGAAAAGTCTTCAGACAGAGATTACTGGATGACTTCTGAAGAAGCGAAAGGCTACGGAATGGTAGACGAAGTTTTACAGAGATCTACAGAGAAAAAATAATTTCCTTTTTGGAATATTGAAAAACGCACCGGTTTCGGTGCGTTTTTTTTATTTTTTTAACCACAAAAGGGACAAAAGTTTTTAAACACTTTAGTTATTTTGAAGTTGAATACTTTGAAAATAGAAGAGCACTTAAGTTGTATGAAAATCTTCGATTTTCAGGCGAGCAAAAATTCGCGGGAATAACAATCTGCTTTTCTTTAAGGTTATGGAAGATTATAGTCATCATGTATTCCCAATATCTGATTGGGATGACATGTTTTAATATTTGTGATCCATTGACTTAGGAAGCAGAGGCGTTAAAAAAATGATTTCTATGAACGTTAAGAAAATTCTACTGTTTGAGTGCGGGACAAATTCTGATTCTAAACATACCTACCTACCGCACGAGTTTAGAATTTTTAGAGAATAGAATTCATTTTTAGCCGATGATTCCAGTCTTGAATTTTTGCTACTTTTGTTTCAAGACAAAAGTAAGGGATAAAACCACGTCAATGACTAAGTTATAAAATAAAAACGCGCCTTGGGGACGCGTTTAATCTATTTCTTAATGATCTTATGAACCGTTGTATTCTTAGATGTTTTAATTTCCACTAAATAAATCCCGGCTTTCAATGCCTGAATATTCACCTTTGCTGTATTTCCAGTCAATACTTTCTGTCCTGAAACCGAATAAATATTCACTTCTTTAAGATCTTCATTGCTTTCTATTCTGATAAAATCACTTGCAGGATTAGGGTAGATACTGAATTCCTTCTTACTGTTTTCAGAAACACCTAAAGTCAGGTTCGAGGCTTCTCTTGGAGTAAATGGCAGTCTCTGTCCGAAGCTAAGACCCAGCCAGTCGTTATTACCCAGTTGAATCTGAGCAAGATTGTTCTGTCCTCTCCAGCTTGAAAGGTCTTTTCCTTTGAAAAGTTTCCAGGTCGTGGTTCCTGATGCATTTCCTGTGAAGTTATTGAGAGATAGGGTGCCAATCTGGTTGCTGCCCGATGTAAAATTAAAATAAGACGCCTGAGCGTGGATAAGCTGAAGAGCCTGTTCAGCGTTTAAGTTTCCGTTGTATTTAATTCCAAAAACGAAGGAATGAGCTTGTCCTGCAGAACTGCTGGTTCCAAAATCGATAACAACGAGGCTGGTATTGCTTCCCGTTCCGATCCAGTTGGTGATCTGTGAAGAATTGTACCATGCAGAATTGTAGGCCGCTACAGGAGGAGAGGGATGGGAAAGTGGAGGTGTAGTAGGAGTAGATCCATAACCGAAAGATGCACCATACCATTTTCCATCAACAAGGGGATCATTGTTGGCCCCATTGTTTAGGTGCATGTTTTCTGCAGTGAGGCCAGACCATGTAGACCAATAATCTTCCAGACTTGGAATGTGGTGATTGTAATTGATGCTGTAAAGAAATCCTGAAGGCACTTCAGTTTCCAGTTTTGGATCTGCTGCGTCAATTGCATTGATGAGATGTTCCATGGTGAGATTATTTGCATCATAACGGAAACCCCAGGCATAGGATGTAGGATTGTCGCTGTCATTAAAATCAGCGATGAAATAAGCCTTTTTAGAACCTGTTCCTACCCAGAATTTGATGTCATTTTCTGTAAACTGGGCGGAGAATTGCTGTAGACATAGCAGCAGTAAAAAAAGATAAATCTTCTTCATAATATAATTAAATTAAAGTTTTATTCCCGAAACTTTCCTTCCGGAAAAGAATGCAAAATTTCTTTCCGAAGTGAATGCAGATAAGGCAGGTCTCCTGGCTCGCTTCCTTAAATACGCCTTCCCGGATGGTGATCCAGTGGCATCATGTACTTAAAGTTTAAAACAGCTTACAGTTGCGGGTACAGCCCAAGCATTGAATTTCTTCTCACTTGATTCCCTGTTAATGAACAGATGTTCAGCCTTAACTGCTGCAAATATATCATATAAATTTTTGAATACGTTTTGTGAATTATCTTATTGTTTATTCCTTTTGTTTAAAGGTTGGATATTTTTTAGATCGTGATTTTTTAATTTAATAAAGAATAGGAGACAAGGTTGTTGATATTCAGGTTAATCTTGTGTTTAAAATTAATTCATCTAAAGATCCTATTGTTAAGGTATAATTATTATTAAATTCAAGATCAGTTTACAATCAATGTATACTTTCGCGGCATAAAAGTAACTATGAGAAAACTGCTGTTATCGGCTATTGTATTCACAGCGCTCGCATCATGTAAAGATGACGACAAGATGAATAACCAGGATATCAATTATACCAAACTTCCTCAGGAATTCCCTTTCTCCAAATTAGCAACGGTGAATGGTGTAGATATCATTAACGGTGGATTTGGTTCCGGCGCAGCGGCACATCCTACAAGAAAAGGTGAATTTTATGTGATCACAGACCGTGGTCCGAACACAGATTATCTGAACGGAAAAAAATTTCCGGCCCCGAATTTTACCCCAACCATCATGCATTTTAAAATTAATGCAGAAGGAAACATCGAGATCATTAAATATATCAAGCTGAAAAATCCTTCCGGCCAACCGATCACCGGTCTTCCCAACCCTGCAGGAATGGGCAGTACTGGAGAAACAGCTTACGATTCGTCAGGAAATGTTTTAGGAACAGATAATTACGGACTGGATAGTGAGAGTATCGTTGCAGCAGCAGATGGAACATTCTGGGTCTCTGATGAGTACGGACCACATATCGTTCATTATAATGCAGAAGGAGTAGAGCTGGAAAGAATCAGCCCGATAGGTGTCAATACCGGATCACGAAAACTTCCTGCGGTTTTAGCCAAAAGAAGAGCCAACAGAGGAATGGAAGGATTATGCATCACTCCAGACGGAAAAACACTTGTAGGAACGATACAGTCTACGATGTACGTTCCAACAAAAGCTTTGGCAACGAATACAACTTTAACCAGAATTGTCACTTTCGATATTGCGACAGGACAGACGAAACAGTATCTATACAAGCAAAATGGCGGTGCTTCAGACTCGGTATGTGATATTACAGCCATCAGCAGCACGGAATTCCTAGTAATTGAAAGAGATGGGAATTTTGGATCGCAGGGCGGCACCAAAAAAGTATACAGAATCAATATAGCCGGAGCTTCGGATGTGAACGGAACTGATATTACAGCCGTTGACGGATTGAAGATCAATAATAAAGCTTTAGAGCAGTCTACATGGGATGAAATTACCACTGCCGGAATCAAACCGGTGTCCAAAATTTTAGCCGTGGATCTGGTCGCAAAATTAGGATATGAGCACGATAAATTTGAAGGAATCGTTTATTTAGGAAACAATAAACTGGCTGTCTTCAATGATGATGATTTTGGAATTTTAGATGACGGAAACGGAAATCCTAAAGCCAAGATCCTTCCTAAAACCGGAAAAGTAGACAAAGGAACAATGTATGTAGTCGATATTCAATAATTAGATTTTTTTTAAGAAAACGGCGGCATCGAAGATGCCGCCGTTTTTGATTGTATATATTTAAATTCAATAGAAATGGGCTTTAGCCCATTTAATCAAAATTATAAATTCCATTGGCTTTAGCCAAAATCTATGAATTGAATCCCTCAATAATTTTAGAAAAATCCTCCAGTTTCAAAGCTGCCCCTCCGATTAGTCCACCGTCGATATCAGGCTGAGAGAAAATCTCTTTTGCATTATCCGGCTTCACAGAACCTCCGTAAAGGATGGAAACCTCGTCAGCTACTTCCTGTCCGTATTTGGCAGCGATGATGCTTCTGATGTGTGCATGGATCTCCTGAGCTTGCTCCGGAGAAGCTGTTTCGCCTGTTCCGATAGCCCAAACCGGTTCGTAAGCGATCACTACTTTTTTGATTTCTTCCGCAGAAAGTGTGAAAAGAGCAACTTCAGTCTGGTTTTTCACCACTTCGAAATGCTGTCCTGCTTTTCTCTGCTCAAGCGTTTCACCGTTACAGTATACAGGGATTAGGCCTTTGTCAAGCGCCAATTTGATCTTTCTGTTGCAGTGAGAATCCGTTTCACCGTGGTACTGTCTCCTTTCAGAATGCCCGATCAGTGAACCGGTAGCATCGATAGATTCCAGCATATCTGCAGAAAGTTCACCGGTATAAGCACCGCTCTCATGCTCGCTCATATCCTGAGAAAATACACCGATCTCATCTTTTTCGAAGATATCTTTAGCCATCATTAAATATAAAGAAGGCGGTGCAATCCATACTTCGCAGTTGGTGGTGTTATTGTTTTTATAGCTCAGTAATTGAATCATTAACTGTTGTGCGTCAATGACATTTTTATTCATTTTCCAGTTTCCTGCAACTATTTTTCTTCTCATAGCCTAATTATCTAATTTATTATTTATTTTTTTATTTCGCGCAGATCTTAATGATTTAGCAGATTTAAAGATTATTAACGACTCTTTTTATACTATCCATAATATTTGTTGTATTAAAATTAATTAGCATTCCTAATTTTTTATCAGATAGTTTTAAATAGGTGTAAAGTTGTTTGTAGTGAATGGCTTCTAATTCTTTTACTGATTTTAGTTCCAAAACTACCTTGTCTTCTACCAAAATATCGATTTTAAAGTTTAAATCAAATTTTTTATTGTTGTAATAAATAGGAAGTATAACTTCTGATTTTACATTTAATCCATTTTACTCTAATTCATATATGAGTATATTTTGATATATAGATTCAAGCAAGCCAGGACCTAATTGATTGTAAACATTAAAAATACATTTTCGAACAATGTATGAAATTTCATTTTCTGTCATTGTCAATCTGCAAAATTCGCAAAATCTGCGTGATGTTTATTTATTAATCCCTTCCAGTTTAAACATAAAAGCATACACCAGAGCTGCGTCTTTCAGGTAATCAAACCTTCCTGAAGCACCACCGTGGCCATAGGCCATATCTGTTTTTAATAATAATATGTTTTTATCAGTTTTCATATCCCTAAGTTTGGACACCCATTTTGCAGGCTCAAAATACTGAACCTGAGAATCGTGAAGTCCTGTGGTTACCAAAATGTTAGGGTATTTTTTCTTTTCAATGTTTTCGTAGGGCGAATAAGATTTCATATAGAAATAAGCTTCCTTATTGTTCGGATTTCCCCATTCGTCATATTCATTGGTGGTTAGCGGGATACTCTCGTCCATCATAGTGTTTACTACATCTACAAAGGGAACCTGTGAAATAACACCATTCCATAAGCTCGGACTCATATTTACTACAGCACCCATCAACAGACCTCCGGCACTTCCACCCTGAGCATAAAGATGTTTAGGTGACGTGTATTTCTCTTTAACCAGATATTCTCCGGAATCGATAAAATCAGTGAAAGTATTCTTCTTTTTCATCATTTTTCCATCTTCATACCATTGTCTTCCCATTTCCTGACCGCCACGGATGTGAGCGATGGCAAAGGCAAAACCTCTGTTCAAAAGACTCAGTCTTGTACTGCTGAAAGACGCATCCATAGAGTTTCCGTAAGATCCATAGGCATAGAGTAGTAGCGGACTGCTTCCATCTTTTTTGTATCCTTTTTTGTAAACAATGGAAATCGGGATTTTTGTCCCGTCTTTTGCCGTTGCGAAAAGCCGTTCGGTGGTATATTCATCTTTAGCATAACCGCCAAGAACTTCCTGTTGTTTTAATAAAGTTCTTTTTCCTGATTTTAAATCCTGCTCAAACTGAGAACTTGGTGTGATCATTGAGGTATAGCCAAACCGGAAATTATCCGTGTTGTATTCAGGATTTCCTGCCGGATAAACGGTATAGGTAGGTTCATCAAATTTTAAAAATTCTTTTTTACCGGTTTTTCTGTCGTAAATTACCAATTGTGACAGCCCGTTTTGCCTTTCACTGAAAATAAGATAATTTTTGAATTCACTGATTCCTTCCATTAGCACATCTTTTCTGTGTGGGACGAAATCTTTCCAGTTTTCAACACCCGTTTTGTCCAAAGGTGTTTCCATCACTTTGAAGTTCAGGGCATCTTTATTGGTTGTGATTAAGAATTTATCTTCCAATGCCGTCACATCATATAAAACATCTTTCATTCTAGGCTGGAAAACCTTGAATATTCCGTCAGGTTTATCGGCATCCAGATACCTGGTTTCAGAGGAAGTAGTAGCATTGGAAACAATCAGAATAAATTTTTTATTTTTAGTTTTCCCGACACCGATATAGTTGGATTTATCTTTTTCTTCATACACTACAACGTCTTTACCCGGATCTGTTCCCAGAGTATGCCTTTTGATCTTTTCAGACAGAAGAGTTGTGGGATTATTTTCCGTATAAAAAATAGTTTTATTGTCATTGGCCCATGTCGCACGTCCGCCGGTATTTTTGATCCCTAAATCAATGGTTTTGTCTGTTGACAGATCTTTCATGAATAACTTATACTGTCTTCTGGAAACATCGTCAACACCGTAGACTAGTTTGTTATTATCTGGGCTGATGCTGAAACCTGAAGCAGAATAATACGGATGCCCTTCTGCAAGCTTATCTATGTCCAGAAGAATTTCCTCTGGAGCAGTAAGACTTCCTTTTTTTCTGCAGTATTTGAAGTATTGTTTTCCGGCTTCTGTACGGGTATAATAATAGTATCCGTTTTCAAAAACAGGCACAGATTCATCTTTCTCTTTAATACGGGCTTTCATTTCCTGGAAAAGATTTTCCCTGAAAGGTTCCGTATCCTTCATCATGCCTTCCCAATAGGTGTTTTCAGCCTTCAGATAATCAACGACTTTCGTGGAATCTTTTCCTTTCTTGAAATAGTCGATCATCCAGTAATAAGGATCATTCACTTTATCCCCGTGAATTTCCCGGATGTGTTCCTGCTTTTCAGCAATCGGAGCTTTTAAAGCAGGGAATTTTTGAGATTGTATCGTAGAAGCACTCATAATTAATAGTCCCAGATAAAATTTTTTCATAGTATGCTTTGTTTTTTGGTGTCTGTTTTATGCCAAGTTCCACAGATTTTTCAAAAGCTTGTAGAAAGTGTGCTCTTCGTCAGTGACTTTATTATCAGCTTTGATCAGGGTTTTAGCAAATTCTGCAAATTTTACGCGCTCCTCTTCCGTAGAATCATCGAAGAAACATCTTGCGTGAAATTCAAAGTGGTCTTTCCATTCTTCAGGCTGTAAAAGAGCCAGCGTTTCCAGTTCATTGTCAAGATTCATTCTGAACGGAAATTCATCTGCCATATATTGCTGAACCAGCATTCCTTCTTCAGGAGCAAATTCTCCGTCTACAGAAGAAAGGATCATTAAAAGATGATAACCGGCGATGGATTTATTTGATTTTTGCATGAGTAAGTGTATGTTTAAGTTTAGTGTTTAAATTAGATTGTTGGCAGTTGTTTCGGGTTGCGTGATTCGGGTTCCTGGTTTTGAGGTGCGGGTTTCGAGATTCAAAATTCAAAATCCACGATTCAGAATTCACCATTCACTTTACCGTCCTAGTCGACATAGTCTTTCGCAGGCTGCTTGTCCACGATTTTCCCTTTCTCCAGGATCAGCACAAACGGATTGCTTCTCGCAATAGTTTTGATGGCAGTGGCGTCCATCATAGCATTTTTAATGGTTTTAAAAGTATTGTGATCTGTAGAAATACCGTAAATCACAGCTCCTTTTTGAGCATTCACTTTAGCCTCAACTTTCTGAATAAGATCAGCTGAAACCTCTTTTGGATGATATGAAAATACAAGAACCGCTTTCGGTGCATTGATGATTTCGTCCGTAAGATCTACCCCTGTAGGATCTTCAATTTTGAATTTAACGATCTCAGATTTATAACCTTCTTTCGTCAGAACAGATTCATTTTTTCCTTCCTCAATTTTCCATGGAGAACCTTCTGCCCAGTATTTTGTTTCTTTAATATAATCGTCCTGATTTACTTTTAAAACTTCTCCCGTTTTCTGGTTTTTAAGGGAATAAAAAGTCTTGTATTCAGAAGGATTTTTATTGATTTTTTCCTTTTCAGTTTTAATATTCGTTCCGATTTTATAATCACGGAAATCGATCAATGGTTCGTGCATAATTCCCTGAGCCATAATATAAATCATGATCACAGAAAAAAGCCCTAAAAGAGCATATCTGAACTTGCCTGAAGATTCTTTCGTATTATCGCTGCTGTACACATCTTTTTTACGGAACTCCTTTCTGTAAAGGATAAACACGATGATAAGACCGACAATAAGCACAATATCTTTTATAAAACTCTGCCATGGTGTAAACTTAATTGCGTCGCCAAAACATCCGCAATCCGTCACCACATTGTAATAGGCAGAATAAAAAGTAAGGAACCCAAAGAAGATACAAAGGGCAATTAACGCTGAAAGAGTGAACTTAAGCTTCAGTTTTAAAAGCAGCATAAATCCTAAGAAAAGCTCCAGTACGACCACAATGACCGAGAACAGCAGTGCAAATTTTTCCAGGAACGGCATATTGAAAACCGATGGCGCAAAATATTCTTCCATCTTGAAAGAAAATCCCACCAGATCCACAGCCTTTACAAAGCCGGAAAGAATAAAGATAACAGCAATAATAAAGCGTAATAAACCTTTGATCATAGTATTTTATTTTTGGGTTTCGGAAATATTTTCTTTTTCAGAGAACTTGATCAGACAGAAAACAGCATAGTTCAGCATATCGAAATAATTCGCATCCAGGCCTTCAGAAACGATGGTTTTTCCTTGGTTGTCTTCAATTTGTTTCGTTCTCAGTACTTTTTGGTAAATAAGATCGGTAATGGAAGAAATTCTCATATCTCTCCACGCTTCACCGTAATCATGATTTTTTCTTTCCATTAAAGCCTGAGCATCATTGGAATATTTATCATAAAGGCTCAAAACTTCCTCCTTATTTTCATTAAAATCATTAGAAAGTCCTTTTTCAAGCTGAATAAGTCCGATAATAGAGTAGTTGACAATCGCGATGAATTCGTCTTCCTCACTTTCATCCACCATTTTTTTATCCGTCATCTGAAGCGTACGGATCCTGTTCACCTTGATGTAAATCTGATCCGTAATAGAACTGGGTCTTAAAACCCTCCACGCTGCACCGTAATCCTGCAATTTTTTACTGAAAAGATCACGACACTGACTGATCACTTCCCCGAACTGTACTGATGTTTTTGACATAAATTCTCTTAATCTCCCAAATATACGAATTCGGTTTTAGGTAGCGGGAATCGGGAATTGATTTTTGTCAGAGTTTGGGTTTTGAGTTGGAGAGTTGGAGAGTTTTAGAGTGGAGAGAGTCGGAGAGTTTGAGAGTGAGAGAGTTTTAGAGTAGTGGGATTCGGGGTGAGAGGGTTTGAGCGTAGGAGAGTTGGTTGTTGATTGACAGTTGCTGGTTTATTGCAAGGGAAATTTGGAGAGGAAGAGGTTCTAAGTTTAAGGCCCGTCTAAAAAATATTGATTTCTACCGATTTTCTTATCAACGAATAACAAACCAGCAACCAGCAACTAGCAACTGACAACTCGCAACATTCCACAATAAGTCTTAATTTTGCAGAATAGTATTACCTATCAATCATCATTTATCAATCATAAACATGATCTCTAATTCCGAAACCCGAAACCCGCACCCCGAAACTCACAACTACACCCTCAACTGTAATGGAAGACTGGTAGAACTGGACACCCCAAAAATCATGGGCATCCTCAATCTTACTCCGGATTCTTTTTCAGATGGTGGGAAATTCAATAGTGAAAAATCTGCGCTGGAACATGCGGAGAAACTTTTGAAAGACGGAGCGGAGATCATCGACATCGGGCCGCAATCTACACGTCCGAATGCTGAATTTCTGAGCAGCAAACAGGAAATAGACAGAATCGGAAACATAATTTCTCAGATCAAAAAAGAATTTCCGGAAGCATTGATATCACTGGATACATTTTATGCTGAAACCGTAAAATTTGGATTCAATGAAGGAATTGACATGATCAATGATATTTCCGGTGGACAGTACGACGATCAAATGTTTGACGTCGCCGGTGAAACGAAGCTTCCCTACATTCTGATGCATGTAAATCTGTCCTATGAGACGATGCACGATAAAGTGAAATTTGATGACATTACTCTGGAAGTTAACCGTTATTTTTCTCAAAAGACCAATGAACTTCTCGAAAAAGGAGTAAAAGATATCATTCTGGATCCCGGTTTCGGCTTCGGAAAAACAGTGGAAGATCAGATGAAAATGATAGGGGAAACTGAATACTTAGGTTTTGGAAAATTTCCTTTATTGATAGGTATTTCCAGGAAATCATTTATCTATAAACCGCTTGGGAAATCTCCAATGGATATCAATGAAGAAACGCAGAAACTTCACTGGAAAGTTTTGGAGCAGGGCGCTAAAATTTTAAGAGTACATGATGTGGCGGAAACTGCAGTAAGCATCAGGCCGTTTTGCGAAAAAAATAAAAAGTGTTAAAAAAACCTTGCTCAGTATTTAAAAATTAATACATTTGCAGTATGAATTTTACGAATCAGAAAAATATTATTGTCATTTCTAACATTATTGTTGTGGTAAACAGCAGTAGGGAAGCGGCATTGTAAAATATTTTAATTTAAATTATATAAGCCGTTTCATATTGAAGCGGCTTTTTTTATTTCAGAAATTATGGATCAGTTATTAACAGTAATTATTATCGTCATTATTATTCCCTTGCTTTGGTGAGAAGGATAGAGTATGACTGTACATATTTGAGCCCTCTCACATCGTGAGAGGGCTTTTTTTATACCCATTTGTTAATTTTTAAAACCCTATATAATGTATTACAACGACAAAACAATCGTGTATTTTGATGGAAACTTCCTCAAGGCCGAAGAAGCAGGAATGAATCTCTATGGACAATCACTTCACTACGGTTATTCCGTTTTTGAAGGCATAAAATCCTACAATACCGAGTACGGAACCAAAATTTTTAAAGCAGAAGAACATTACGAAAGACTGAAAAGATCAGCAGAACTGATGTATATCCCGTTTGATTACTCAGTCAGTGAACTGACAGATCTCACTTATGAGCTTTTGGAACGTAACGGATTCAAAGATGCTTATATCCGCCCATTGGTTACCTGCTCGCCCAATATGTCCCTGTCAAAAGGACAAAAATCCTACCTCTCTCTGTTGGCCTGGGAATGGAGCAACGGCTATCTCGCAGACAAAATGAAAATCATGACCTCAAGTTTTCAACGTCCAAATCCTAATGCCTTTAAAGTGGAAGCTAAAGTAGGCGGACATTACGTGAATTCTATTCTTGCCTGCCAGGATGCCAAAGACAAAGGCTATGATGAAGCCCTTTTACTTGACGAATACGGAAATGTCGCTGAAAGCTCAGGAGCCAATATATTCTACGAAAAGGATGGAACATTATTTACGCCTGCAAAAGGAAGCATATTGCCGGGAATCACGAGACAGACGGTGTTTGAGTTATGCAATGAACTGAATATTCCTGTTAAAGAAACCTTCTTTAAGCCTGAAGAAATGAGAGGAGCTGATGCCGCTTTTTTCTGTGGTACGGCAGCTGAAATTGTAGCGCTGGATTCTTTGGATGATGTTCCTTTCACCAAGAACTGGGAAGATACCGCAAGCGGAAAAGTACAGCAGGCTTATCAGAAACTGGTAAGAGTTCTGTCATTGTAAATTTAAAGAGTTTAAATATTTGATAATCAATTAAATACATCTATTTTTCAAACAGTTGAATATTGTAATTTTCATAAAAGTGAAAATAAAAAAGATATTACAAGCTGTAGTTTTGGACCAAAATTAAGTAAAAGCTTCACGTATGAGTTCCAAAAAAAATGAAATTGTTGATACACACAAAGAGATGATAAGAACAGCAAATGCAGGATAATATGTTAAATAAATATTCAAAAACATTCACACAAAACAGCGAACAGCCCGCTGCAAAAGCAATGCTTTACGGAATAGGCTTTACAGAAGAAGATATGCACAAGGCCCAGATCGGTATTGCCAGTATGGGATATGACGGAAATACCTGCAATATGCATCTCAATGACCTGGCTAAAGTGGTAAAAAAAGGAACCTGGAATCAAGGTCTTGCAGGATTAATATTCAATACCATAGGGGTAAGCGACGGGATGAGCAACGGGACAGACGGAATGCGGTATTCACTGGTGAGCCGCGATGTGATTGCAGACAGTATCGAAGCGATCTGCGGGGCACAGTATTATGACGGAATCATTGCATTACCGGGCTGTGACAAGAATATGCCGGGAACCATTATTGCCATGGGAAGACTGGACAGACCATCCATCATGGTCTATGGAGGAACGATTGCGCCGGGATGCTATAAAAATGAACCGCTTAATATCGTTTCGGCCTTTGAAGCTTTGGGGAAAAAAATTGCTGGGGAAATTTCAGAAGAAGATTTCAACGGAGTGATTAAAAATTCTTGTCCGGGAGCAGGAGCATGCGGGGGAATGTACACGGCCAACACCATGTCTTCAGCCATAGAAGCATTAGGAATGAGTCTTCCGTATTCATCTTCCAATCCTGCACTCAGTGATGAAAAGCAGAATGAATGTCTGGAAGCAGGAAAGTATATTAAAATATTACTGGAAAGAGATATCAAACCTTCGGATATCATGACGCGAAAAGCTTTTGAGAATGCACTTCGTCTGATCATCATTCTAGGAGGCAGTACCAATGCCGTTCTGCATTTTATAGCAATGGCGAAAAGTGTCGGTGTTTCCGTAACTCAGGATGATTTCCAGAAGATGAGCGACATCACGCCGGTACTGGCAGACCTTAAACCGAGCGGAAAATACCTGATGCAGGATCTTCATAACCGTGGAGGAACGCCCGCTGTCATGAAATACTTACTGGAAGAAGGTTTACTGCATGGCGACTGTTTAACGGTTACCGGAAAAACCATTGCTGAAAATCTTGCAAATGTCCCGAGCCTTGATTTTACAACGCAGAAGATCATCAGACCTTTATCCAATCCAATCAAAGAAACGGGCCATTTGAGAATACTGTACGGAAACCTCGCTGAAAAAGGAAGTGTAGCCAAGATCACTGGAAAAGAAGGCGAAAAATTTTCAGGAAAAGCAAGAGTATTCGATGGAGAAAAAGATCTGATCAAAGGGATTGAAAACGGAAGAGTTCAGCATGGAGACGTCATTGTCATCCGTCATGAGGGTCCAAAAGGCGCACCGGGAATGCCGGAAATGCTGAAACCAACCAGCGCTCTTATTGGGGCAGGTTTGGGTGGAAGTGTAGCTTTAATTACCGATGGAAGATTCAGTGGTGGAACTCATGGTTTTGTAGTAGGACACATCACTCCCGAAGCGTATGAAGGTGGTCTGATTGCCTTTGTAAAGGATAACGACCTTATTGAAATCGACGCCGTCAACAACACCATACAGCTCAAAGTTTCGGAAGAAGAAATCGAACAGCGAAAGAAAGGATGGCAAAAACCTGAACTTAAAGTAAAAAAAGGATTACTGTACAAATATGCACTCACCGTGTCATCAGCCGCAGAAGGCTGTGTAACAGATGAAATCACTCAATAAAAAGACAATGAAGAACCTAAATGTATCCACAGAAACAGAAATCAGCGGCAGCCGGATCATCCTTGAAGCATTTCTTCAGGAAGGGGTAAAAACCATATTCGGATATCCGGGTGGGGCTATTATTCCAATCTATGACGCTCTTTACGACTATAAAGATCAGCTGGAACATATTCTGGTCCGCCACGAGCAGGGAGCGGTCCATGCAGCACAGGGGCTTGCCAGAGTGTCCGGAGAAGTGGGAGTGGTATTAGCGACAAGTGGTCCGGGAGCAACTAATCTTGTCACAGGATTAGCTGACGCCCTGTTGGATAACACACCTATTGTATGCATTACGGGACAGGTTTTTGACCATCTTTTGGGAACCGATGCGTTTCAGGAAATCGATGTTATGAATGTGACGAGCCCCGTTACCAAGTGGAATTATCAGGTTACCGATGCGGATGAACTTTCCGAAGTATTGGCGAAAGCATTCTATATCGCAAGATCCGGAAGACCAGGTCCGGTATTAATCGATGTTACGAAAAATGCTCAGCTGCAAAAGGTGTTCAACAGAGGGTACACACCCTGTGATTCTTTGAGAAGTTACAGACCGGATCCTATTCCCCATATGGACGCTATTGAAAAAGCCTCTTTCCTGATTAATCATGCAGAAAGACCATTCATCATTGCAGGGCAAGGAATTATGCTGGGGAAAGCTGAGAAGGAATTTTTACAGTTTGCTGAGAAATCAGGAATTCCGGTAGCATGGACGGTCTTAGGAATGAGTGCAATCCCGACGGATCATCCACAGGCTGTAGGAATGGTAGGAATGCATGGAAACTACGGTCCCAACATCCTTACCAATGAATGTGATGTTCTTGTTGCAGTGGGAATGCGTTTTGATGACCGCGTGACCGGAAGACTGGATCAATATGCGAAACAGGCGAGTATCATCCATCTGGACATTGACAAAGCAGAAATCAATAAAAATGTAAAAGTTGAGGTTCCGATTCTTGGAAATTGCAAAGAAACTTTGCCCCTTCTGACACAGCTGATAGAACCTGGAGCACATAGAGACTGGCACCAGAAGTTTAAAGACTGCTATGAAATTGAACATCAACAACTGATAAGCCACGAACTCTATCCTTCCGAAGGAGAAATTACCATGGGGGAAGTCATTAGATCTCTAAACGAAATGACTCAGGGAGAAGCTGTTATTGTCAGCGATGTAGGGCAGCATCAGATGGCGACCTGCAGATATTCATCCTTTAAACATTCCAGAAGCAATATTACCAGCGGAGGATTGGGAACCATGGGATTCTGCCTTCCAGCTGCAATAGGGGCCGCCTATGGAGTCACCAACCGTCCTGTTATTGCGGTGATGGGAGATGGTGGCGCCCAGATGAATATTCAGGAATTGGGAACACTGATGCAGTATCAACCGGATATCAAGATTTTAATTCTTAATAATTGTTATCTGGGAATGGTAAGGCAGTGGCAGGAACTGTTTCACGAAGAAAGATATTCCTCGGTGGATATTCAGAGTCCGGATTTTGTGCAGGTGGCTAAAGGGTATAAAATCCCGGGAAGAAAAGTAATGGAGAGAGAAGAACTGGAAGAGGGGCTCAGTGAAATGCTTCATCATCAAGGCGCTTTCCTACTGGAAGTCATGACCGGGAAAGAACACAATGTTTTTCCGATGATTCCTCAGGGGAAAAGCGTTTCAGAGATCGTACTGACCAATAATAAGACATAACAATATAAATAGAAAAAAGATGAATTCAGAAAACAGGGAATATACCATAACAGCCTACACAGAAGATTATCTGGGGCTGATCGGCAGGATCAATGCTATTTTTTCAAGGAGAAGAGTTTCCATTGTGAATTTTAATGCAGGGCCTTCTGATATTGAAAAAGTAAAAAAGTTTGTCATCGTCATCAGAGAAACGGAAGAATCTGTACAGAAAATTACCAGACAGATGGAAAAGCAGGTAGACGTTCTGGAAGTTCATTACCATAAAAATCCATATCTGACCGTAGCGGCACACGCTAGCTAAAAAGAGAAACAATCAAAAAATTATAATAAACAACATATAAAAATTAAAGAAAATGGCAAAATTGAATTTTGGCGGAGTAGAAGAAAACGTAGTAACAAGAGAGGAGTTTCCATTACATAAAGCTCAGGAAGTATTAAAAGATGAGATCGTAGCGGTGATCGGCTATGGCGTACAGGGGCCGGGACAGGCACTTAACCAGAAAGACAACGGAATCAATGTGATTGTTGGCCAGAGAAAAAATTCAAAATCATGGGATAAGGCTGTAGCAGATGGATTCGTACCAGGGGAAACCTTATTCGAAATAGAAGAAGCGCTGCAAAAAGGAACGATTATTTGCTATCTCTTAAGTGATGCCGCTCAGATTGAATACTGGCCAAAAGTGAAACAGCATCTTACTCCTGGAAAAGCCCTGTATTTTTCTCACGGTTTCGGAATTACCTTTAATGAACGTACGGGAATTATTCCGCCGGCTGAGGTTGATGTATTTCTTGTTGCACCCAAAGGATCAGGAACGTCATTGAGAAGAATGTTTCTTCAGGATCGCGGACTGAACAGCAGTTTTGCCGTATATCAGGATGCTACCGGAAAAGCAAGAGAACGAGTAACTGCACTGGGAATAGCTATCGGAAGCGGGTATTTATTTGAAACGGACTTTAAAAAAGAAGTGTTCAGTGACCTTGCAGGAGAAAGAGGAACCCTGATGGGTGCTGTACAGGGAATATTTGCTGCCCAATATGATGTATTGAGGAAAAACGGGCACAGTCCTTCTGAAGCATTTAATGAAACCGTTGAAGAATTAACACAATCATTAATGCCTTTGGTTGCAGAAAACGGAATGGACTGGATGTATGCAAACTGCAGTACCACAGCACAAAGAGGAGCATTAGACTGGTGGAAACGTTTCAGAGATGCCACTTCTCCTTTATTTGAAGAATTGTATGAGAGTGTTGCGAAAGGAGATGAAGCCCAACGTTCCATTGACAGCAACAGTAAACATGATTACAGAGAAAATCTGGAAGTAGAACTGACGGAGCTTAGAGAAAGCGAAATGTGGAGAGCCGGTAAGACGGTCCGCAGTCTCAGACCTGAGAATAATTAATCTAAAAAAATAATGGAAGAAACGTATCCTTCTGTTTTGGACAATGTCTATAAAGCAGCAAAAAGACTCAGAAATGTAGTGGTAAGAACCCCTTTGGCGATTAATAATCATCTTTCCGGTATTTATAATGCAAAGATTAGCTTTAAAAGAGAAGATCTGCAACAGGTGAGATCCTACAAAATCAGGGGTGCTTACAATAAAATGGCGGTGATGTCTCCCGAAAGCCTTGCAAAAGGAGTGGTTTGTGCCAGTGCGGGAAACCATGCTCAGGGAGTAGCTTTTGCATGCAGCACGATGAAAGTGAAAGGAACCATTTTTATGCCTTTGCCCACGCCGGGACAAAAGCTGGAACAGGTGAAAATGTTTGGAGGGGATGATATTGATATTGTGCTTTACGGGGATACTTTCGATGAAGCTAAAGATGCCGCACTGAAGTTTTGTAAAGAAAATCAAGGGATATTTATTCATCCGTTCGATGATCAGGATATTATTAATGGTCAGGCTACAGCAGCATTGGAGATTCTTGAGCAGTCGGATGAGCCTATTGATTATCTTTTTCTTCCGGTTGGAGGTGGTGGTCTGGCTGCAGGCGTTTGTTCTGTATTCCGGGAACTGTCACCACACACGAAGATCATAGGAGTGGAGCCTTCTGCAGCGGCAAGTATGAAAAAAGCACTGGAAAAAGGAAAACCGGTGCTTCTTGAAAAAATCAGCCGTTTTGTGGACGGAGCGGCAGTACAGAAAGTAGGAGATCTCAATTTCGAGCTTTGTAAAAACGTGTTGCACGATATGGCTTTAGTGGATGAAGGAATGGTCTGTGAAACCATTCTTTCCCTCTACAATAAAGATGCTGTGGTCGTAGAACCTGCCGGAGCCCTTTCCGTAGCTGCACTCGGAAAATATAAAGACCAGATCAAAGGAAAAAATGTGGTCTGTATTATCAGCGGAAGCAATAATGATATTACAAGAATGGAAGAGATCAAAGAAAAAGCTCTTCTGTATGCAGGTTTAAAACATTATTTCCTTGTTCGATTTGCTCAACGTCCGGGAGCTTTGAAAACCTTTGTGATGAATGTTCTGGGACCGAATGATGACATCACTTTTTTTGAATATACGCAAAAAAATTCAAAAGAGAAAGGGATTGCTGTTTTAGGAATCGGATTGAGGGATAGCGAAGATTTCACTCCGTTGCTCAATAATATGAAGAAGTATGACTTTTTTGTTAATTATCTGAATAATGATCCTGCTTTGATGAATTTGCTTATTTAAAACCGTGTGTGAAATAGTGTTGGGTTTCGCAAAGGCGCTATTTTTTCATGTAATACGTTGTTAAAGGCGCGAGGATTTTATCTGCGATAAAATTGAATACTGCTAAATTGGTGGAATGTTGCTGAGAATCACCAATTGCTTTATTTATAGATAATGATTTTTATAATCGACAATAAACCGACTTCGGAAAATGGAGCGTTAAGAAAATAAATACTGTGAACGTTAAGAAAATTCTACTGTCCGAAGCGCGGGACTTTTAGCGAAACGAAGCAGAAATAATACATCCGCGCAAGTTTTAGAATTTTTAGAGAACAGGATTTATTTTTAGCGGAAGTTTCCAGGTCTTGAATTTTTGATTCTTTTGTTTCAAGACAAAAGAATGTTATAAAAGATTTACAGAATGTCTTACAAATAAAGGCAAAGAGATTGCTTCGTCGCTGCGCTCCTCGCAATGACAGATAAGAGTATCGGCGGCCCGGAGGGCCGCCGATACTTTCATTTATCTCTCAAGCGTAAAATTAGAAATCACTTTCGGACGTTCAGCTTCATTGGCTACTTTCCAGGATGTCCTGTACATCCATTCCGTCATTTTATAAAGCTTTTTGTAGTTGATATTTTCAGATTCATCCTGAGGCGTGTGGTACTGATCATGCAACACACTGGTGAAGAATATCGCTGGAATCCCGATTTTTGCATACGGCAAATGATCACTTCTAAAGTAGAAATACTCGGCGTGATTTGGAGAATCCCAGTCTTTCAGGTATTTGAATTTTGTACTTTCATTATTGGCATCCTCGGCCATTTTAACCAATTCCTCAGAGTTTTTATGAGGGGCATTTCCACCAAGAAGAGCGGCTTCGTTATTGTCATTTCTGCCGATCATATCACCGTTCAGAACGGCTACGATCTTTTCTTTCGGAACGACTGGATGAGCAGCGTGCCATCTTGAACCGAGCAATCCTCTTTCTTCCGCTCCATGGAAAACAAACAGAATACTTCTTTTCCCGGGTTGTTTTTTATAGGCTCTGGCCATGGCAAGCATCGCAACGCATGTACTGGCATTATCGTCGGCACCGTTGTAGATGGTGTCATTTTTTACGGGATGTCTGATTCCGTCATGATCCTGGTGGCCGCTTAGCAAAACATATTCTTCTTTAAGGGCAGGATCTGTACCTTCAATTTTTCCGATGATGTTTACGGAAGGATATTTGTAGGTTTCTGTGATGAGGTTCAGTGCCATTTTAGGATTGTTTTTTACCCAACCTGCATTTTCTCTTTTGATCCATAAAACAGGAATGTTATCCGTTACTTTCTCTCTCAAACCTTCTACGCCGTAGGTTCCTCTTGTCATTTGAGGTAGAACTTCAACCCAGCTTTTCTCAGAAATGTCATCGGTGATGAAAATCATGGCTTTTGCACCCAGTTCAAGAGCTTTGTTGTAATATTTTGTCCTCACGAAACCAGGATATCTTCTTACAAAAAGCGTCATTTCCTTGTCAATGTTTTTATCTGAGGCATTGACGGCAAGAACTTTTCCTTTGATATTTAATTTGGAAAGCTCTTCAGGTTCTGCATTTCCGGCGTATACAATTTCAGCATCAATCGCTGCATTGACAGGTTCTGCAACAAGGAAATCTTTCCATAGTTTCAGATTGTTGTTTCCGATTTTCAGATTGCTTTGAGGAATAACCTGATGTCTGTACATATCAAAAAACTGGAAAAATGTACCGTTGTCACCGGCGGGCTTCATTCCAGCTTCTTTTGCTTTATCGGCAAGCCACATCGACACTTTTAATTCATCTAAAGTTCCTGCTTCACGGCCCCAGAACTGATCGGCTGCCAGTTCATACATATCTTTTCTGAGATCGGTTTCTTTGATGGCAGAGACCAACGGTTTTTTATAGTTTTGAGCATTCCCAAGGCTGAACAGGAGAATACTGAGTAAAGAGAATAGGTAACTTTTATTCATCAGATTTTTAATTGAAGTTAGCCAATTTATCTGAGAACTGTTTTGAAAACTCCTTTCTGTCTTCCTCCAGTTTTTCCTTATCAGCAGGCAGGACATAGTTAAAAAGGACCTTATCTTCATTGTCAAGAAATATAATTTCCTTTTCATTACCATCGATCATCTGTGCGAAAATTTCCCACATCGGGGTATCTTTCAGTCTTAATAATTCAAAAAACTGTTCCGCTTTTATTTCTATTCTCTGCATGTTTCGTTTTTTATGTATTTATAAATGTTGTTTTAAAATTCTAATAGTTTCAGCTTAAACTGAATCGCAAAATTCTGCTTAAAATTAGGCGTGGTATAGTATCCGACTCTATAGAACAGTCCTAAATTGAAGTAACTAGACAGGAAATTATTCCACTCAAGACCCACTTCCTGATACAGGTGATCCAGTTTTCTGAATCTGAACTGATGGTATTCCGGATGCTTCATATCTCCAATGGTTCCTCTTAATACAAAATCAAAGCTCGAAATATTCTGTCCGAAACTTTTGAAGTACAAAGGAAGTTTATGGGTGAAATAATAAGCAACGAATTTATCATTGTAATACTTTCCTCCTTCCAGCGTAGCAAAACCAAGGTAAGACGTAAGGTTGAAATTAAAATCCTTTCTCGTGGAAGCCAGTCCATTCATCGTAAAATGCTTCCAGATAGGTGCTTCACCCAATACCACTCCTCCGTAAAGCCTGAACCCGGTAGTTCCGAGCATCGTCTTAAAGTTGTGGACGAACAGGGCGTCAAAACGCGTATAATTGAAATCTCCGCCCAAAACTTTATAACTCTGCTCATAGTTGAAATACAGCTCAGGATATTTCTGATCGATGATGGATTTTCCCTGAGGGGTCATGATATTCGTGGAGTTCGGGGAATACTTTAAAGTAAATAAGGTGTTAAAATTATCAAATTCACCGCCTCTTCCTCGGAATTCGTAATCAAACTTAGCTTCTTCAATATTTCTTTTCGCTGCAAAAACCAATGTCAGTCCATTCGTCACATCATTCAGATAAGACAGGGAAGCTCCTCTGAAATGATAATACTTATCGTTATTGATATTATTTCCGTAGTTCATCATTCTCATCTTAAAATTCCACAGTCTTCTGTAGAACTCGCCCGATGCCGTCACATCATTATAATATTCGATTCTGAAGAATGAATTTTTATCCAGTGTCGTCTTCATATCAAGACCGATTCCGTATTTCCATTTATCATCTTTAAAACCGTATGCGAAATAATAATCCGGTGAGAAATAAGGATTGAAGGTTTCATTCATTTTTGCTTTTAAACCAAGCCTGAAGCCTTCATACAAGTTGTAATTCACAATTTCATCCACTGCGAAATCTACGATGCCCGCCCTGATCTGCCCATTGATGAGACCTGTCAGAATCTTCGCTTTGCTGTCAATATTATACTTTTTGCCCAGACTGTCAATCGTTGTGTAGGTGTTTTTTTCCCTTTCTGTGAGTAGGTCGGTTCGGTATCGGTCCAGAAGATGTCCGTCAGCATTTTTTACCGAAAAAGTATAGCCTTTAAAATCATTACGTTGCTCTTCAATAGGAGATTTGAAATCAAAATAAGTGGAAGTCAGGAAAGCATACGTCCCGAAACTGGTCCTGTCTTTCTTCTCAGGATGTTCTTCCGTTTTTTCTTTGTTTTCCTCTTCCATGGCCACTCTGCTCATTCTGAGTTTTACTTTTTCCTGAGCGAGAAACCATTTATTATTGTAGAAAACCCAGGTGCTGGTAATGATACCGTCGTTTTTGTTCTTGCTGAAATTTTCAATCTTTTGGATTCCGTAGGTCTCGGTGTCTACATAGATGGCACCGTTATACTTTCTCCTTTTATCCGGTTTTTTGTAATTCACCTCACGGAAACGGATCACAAAAGTTTTTCTGCCACTTACTTCAATGGTATCCGAAAGAAAAAAACGGTAAAGTCCTCTGTTTTCCTGCTTGATCTGGTTCGGAATTTTATCCCTGTTGCTTTGCTGCATGGCGATCATTTCGTAGATCGGTTGCTTGAGGCCGGAAATTCTGTTATCCAGGATATTGACCTTTTCTCCGTATTTTTGGGAATATAAAAACTCCTGGGCTCTTTCCCACAGGAAGAGTTTGCTTTTTGAAAAGATATGTTTGGCTGAGATATTATTTAGTGAATCCTTCTCTCTTCTTTTCTTGAAAAACTCGGTGTCATTAAAAAACTTATTGAACTGCGTAATACTGTCCTGATCAATGTCCATAGACATTTTTTCGTAAGATTTGAATGTATAGGACTCTAAACTTTTCGGTGAATTGTCTTTAAAAAGCCTGTTCACTTTTTTTAGAATCTCAATAGCTCTCGGGTCACTCCGGTCTTCAATGACGACCTCTTCAATATCAGTTGTTTTTGATGCTTTTTTCAGCAGAGAAACTTCCATGTCAGCTTCTACGGCTGCTGTTTCTTTGTCGTATCTTTCCGCCTGGATCTCAATGGTACTGCATGATGCTTTAAATTCCAAGGTACCCTGAATATCTGTAAAGCCGAGAATTTTTCCCTCGCAGGAAATTTTGGCGTTGGAGATAGGCTTTTGGTCAGTTTCGTCAATGACCCTGATCTTTGATTGAGAGTAACCAAAGAAATATATTAATAAATACAGTAAGACTAAAAACCTTTTCATGCAAAAACTAGGTCAAAAGTAGTAATATTTCTTGTGTTGAGAAAGTTTTTATGATTTGTTAATACATTGATTTCATCTAAGTTTCAGATAGAAAAATAGAGTAAAACTGTTATAAGACATAAACTTGATTTTCAACTGTGGTTTTTAAACATTAAGAAGTTAAGATTCTTAGCGTATATTTTGAAGATTGATTAAGAATATCTCCCATATCTTCGGCATTCTGCTTAATTTGGTGAAAGACCTACTCTTAAAAACTATGGAAGAACAAATATCTAAACTTTTTAATGTTTGAAAAAATCTACCTATTAATAAAAAATCAAATGTAAAATTCCACTCCGTTTATTGATCATCCAATGCACCCATAAAGTCGATGATCTTATCCATTTCCTGATCTGTCAATTGAAGAGGACCGTCAGAAAGCGTCTGATTGTCCACTTTAAATCCGAAGCCCTTTCCGCCGCCTTTATTATAAAAATTCATGACTTCTTTCAGGGTTTTATAGCCTCCGTTGTGCATATAGGGAGCTGTTTTGCTGATGTTTCTGAGGGTAGGAGTTTTAAATGAATGTTGTAATGCCGCTACAGTTTCATGGAATTTTCCCCTTCCCAGATCCTGATCAAACATCTTGTTCTCTCCATTGGTACCAGTTCCCAGTACTTCCTGTTCCGTTTTTTTGAAATTAGGGGGAACGGTTCCGTTAAACAAAGGAATAAAATGACACAATGCACATTGGGCTTTTCCTACAAAAAGATTGAATCCCTGTTTTTGATTTTCCGTCATCGCAGAACGGTTTCCGCTCATGTATCGATCAAATTTAGAATTGAATTTCGCCAAAGAACGGATGTAAGTGGCCAATACATTCTGAAGCTGCCAGGTTTCCGCTTTCTGAGTCTTGTAAATCTTTTTGAATGCCGGAAGATACGCCGGATCCTGATTAATTTTACCCAAAATAACATTCAGGTCACCATGCATTTCTTCCTTGTTGGAGATCACATCTGAACTTTGGCCTTCCAGGTCATCTTTTCGCATATCCCAGAACTGTCCGTGCTGAAACCCTGCATAATTCAATGAAGGTGCATTTCTCTGAAGTTCTGCATTGTCAAGCGACATAGATTTGGCAAGTCCGTCTGTAAAAGCTTTTTCCGGAATATGACAGGTGGCGCAGCTTCTGTTGTTGCTGTTGGAAAGAATTTTGTCGCTGAAGAGTTTTTTGCCCAAAGCCGCCTTTTCATAAGAGAACGCGAATTCTTTTCCGGGAATAAATGCATTGGGATTGAAAGCATTTTTCGAGAAAAAAGTGGCTGCATTTTTACTTAAAGCAGTGGTCACCTCAATGTCCGGAATGTTTTCCTGCTTTTTAAATTCCAGGAGTAAAGAAGAAATTGTATTCAGATGATCCGGAATGAAATTAACATAGTCAAAGGTATTTCTGTCCGTATTTTTTTTCAGCGCAGTGATGGCCGAATTAATAGCGGTGTTAATACTTTTCAGCGCCTTATCTTTTGACTGATCCGTAGAAATCTGTTGTAAAGTCAGTTGAACAGCTTCCAGAGAATAAGGCATTTCCTTCAAAAATGTTCCTGATATCGGGGTATCGAAACTTGAAATTCCCAAACTTGAAATCCTGAAGATCTCCTGTCTTGCTGCATCAAAAACCTGGTCTTTACTGATGGAGATCGCCTGAAAGTTGGTTTTAATGGTATTGCTTTTATTGATCAGCTTCTTCAGAAACCGAATCGTTTCTTCTTTGTTTTCGGGAGTGTAAAGGTAGAAGAGTTCTTCCAGAACCTGAAGACCTTCCGGTTCTAGTTCGGTATGCTCGTCCATTTCAATTTCTGAAAGGGCAGGACCGTTGATAAACCGCACTGAATTCGGCAGGAAATATTCAACCGCCCATTCCATTTTTTTATAGGTGATTCTCAGTTCCTCGAATTTCCTCTTTATGGTCTTTTCGTCGGCATTCTTTGAAACAAGAATTATGAGTTCATTAATCTGTTTTTCAAAGGAAGTATTGGTTTTGGCTATTTCATTTTTTACAACACTCAGATCTTCATTGATGGGCTGATGTTTGTCTGTTTTACACTGAAAAAGAACAAATAGAACAGCTACAATGGATAGTATAACAAGTACCGGATATTTGAAGAATATTTTCATAAGCATGAAAAAGTACCAACGGAAATTCTCCGCTGATACTTTGGTTTTTATGGGATATCTAAAACTATTTCTCTACGTTTCTGATGATAACGATCTGACCGCCTTCCTTATTGGTATTTACACCCGCACCGTCAGCATTCTTAAACTTATCTTTCTGCCATGTATGAGAGTGGATGTTTACCGTAAAGGTATTCGGAACCCCGATGATATCTGAGATGTCAACCATCGCTCCATATTCCCATGAACCGAACTTCTGAAGTGTCCCGGACTGGTTGTACGCGGTCTGCCATGCCGTATCCAATCTGTTGTGTTTCATATTCAGCCACGGCTTGTATTGTTTTGTAGCAATATTCAGCTGCCAGATATAAGAATCGTGGGCTGCTGCCGTGTAATAAGAATCCCCGTCTTCCTGAATGTAAACGAAGTTCTCAGTTACACAAAGATTATCAGGATTGATCAGGTTATGTCCCGGATTGGAATCTCCTTCCGCAGCCACTTCCAGTTTTCCTGCCAGCATATTGTTGTCGTTAAGAACAAGCTTGTACACTCTTCCCCACATGGTTAATCCCGGTTTCGGAGTCACACCGTCTGAAGATTCTCCCGTTGCTGTAAAGTAAATTTCTCTTCCTTTTCCAGCTCCTTTTCTGTAATCTACGTCCTCAACTCTTGAAAAACGGATCGCATTATTGTCAATATTCTTTTGATTGATCTGTGCTCCGGTTGAATTTTTAGCATTGGAAATCTCTACAAATTCTACATCATAAGAACTTCCTTTTACCATATCGGTTTCCGTATAGTTGTTGTTGGTTCTCTTTAATGCATATAATTTTCCGTTCTCAAGATCTCCCTGTGTATTGGAAACATACATGATCAGCTGTCCTGCAGACTGATGGGATGAAGAATAAGACTGATCTTCACCGATCATAATATACGTTTTTCCGCCTGAAATATCTTTAGGAAGAGGAACTGCATTTTCCATAGAAGCTTTACCCAAAGCAGGTTTTACTCTTGTCTGGTCGGATGCCTGAGAAGCCGCTGCCAGTGGATTGATGGCATGAACCATACTTTCTTCACCGGATTCACCGGCAGTAAGGAATGCGCTGAATCCGTGGGTTTCCGGAGTCGCAAGGGTAGCAGAACATAATCTGGTCATACCTCCGATCCCGTTCAGGATGTATTCTCCTTTTACAGGTTTGAATGCTTTATCTAAATAAACTCTTGATACAGATTGAGTGATCTCGTGGTTGGTAATCATTAAGTAACCATCCGAATTGGGGTCTTTCATAATTCCCATTCCGTCCGGCTGACCTGCAAACACAAAATTGGGTGTTCCGGAAAGAACATCGGAACTGGAAATCAAAGTCGTAATATTCAGGTTTTCAAAACCCGTCATTCCATAAACGAAGGCTGGTTCCTGTGAAAAGTTTTCAATTTTAATATTCTGATTGACAGGAGTAGTTTCCTGCCCGTCATTATTGTCATCGTTACAGCTCTGAAAGGCCATAGCAGCGAAGAATAGAGCTCCGATAGTTTTGTTAATTTTCATAATTACTTTTTTGAATTTCGATTGTAGCAAAACTAATAGTCTATTGTGAATTATATTTTAATAGGAGGAAACAAATAGTTTAAGTTTAGGTAATGGTTTGTTAAGATAAGATCAATAATTAGAATGGTTATAAATAAAAAAACTCCTGAAAATTTCAGGAGTTTTTAATGTTTTATGATAAAAGGATGATTAATCCTAAATATTCAAAGCTTTTTGGTAAGCATTTTCTAAACCGTCAAGATTTTTACCTCCTGCTGTTGCAAAGCCCGGATTTCCGCCGCCGCCGCCCTGGATTTCTTTTGCCAGGTCTTTTACGATGGCTCCTGCCTGATATTCTCCTGCCAGATCATCAGAAACTCCCACAGTGATCATTGGTTTTCCATCCGCATCGGAAAGAATAATCGTTACTGAACTTGGGGTTTCTTTTTTCAGTTGGAATACAATGTCTTTCACAGAACCTGCATCCAGAGAAGTTTTCTTCACCAATAGCTGTTTGTTGCCTTTCTGCTCGTAAGCATTTTTCCATTCACCGATTTCACCTTTTGCTTTTTCCCTTTTAAGGGCTTCCACTTCAGATTTTAAAGATGCATTTTCATCGATCAGTTTTTCAATGGATCTTACCACATCTTTAGATTTCAGCAATTGAGAAAGCTCAAGGATCTGGTGTTCTAAGTTTTTGAAATATTCCTCAGATTTATCCCCGGAAATAGCTTCAATTCTTCTGATCCCTGCTGCTGCAGAACCTTCGGAAGTAATTTTGAAATGACCGATTTCAATGGTATTTTTTACGTGAGTTCCACCACAAAGTTCTTTAGAGCTTCCGAACTGGATCATTCTCACACTGTTTCCATATTTTTCACCAAACAAAGCCATAGCTCCTTTATCCAAAGCCTCCTGAATAGGAATGCTTCTGAATTCCTGTAAAGCAATGCTCTCTTTGATCTTGTGATTTACTTTTTCTTCTACCAACGCCAATTCATCCTCTGTCATTTTATTGAAGTGAGAGAAGTCAAAACGAAGATAATCAGGACCTACGTAAGAACCTTTCTGCTCTACATGTGTTCCTAAAACCTCTCTTAATGCCTCATGCAAAAGGTGAGTGACAGAGTGATTCGCCTGAGAGTTTTTTCTATCCGTAGCATCAGCTTTAGCATAGAACACAGCACCTGCATCTTTCGGAAGACCATTGATCAGAGAAATGATCAGTCCGTTTTCTTTCTTAGTTTCTAAAACTTCAAAGCTTTCAACAGCATTTTCCAGAACCCCTTTGTCTCCCACCTGGCCACCGCCTTCAGGATAGAAAGGAGAACTGCTTAATACCACCTGGTAAAATTCTCCGTCTTTATTTTCTACTTTTCTGTATCTTGTAATGTAGGTTTCAGATTCAATCTGGTCGTAGCCTACAAAGTTTTCAGGCTTTGTTTCTAAAGTTACCCAGTCGTATACTTTCTGAGCAGAATCGGCCTTGGAACGAAGCTTTTGCTTTTCCATTTCCACTTTAAATCCTGCTTCATCAATGGTAAGACCTTTTTCCTCTGCAATAATTCTCGTTAAATCATCCGGGAAACCATATGTATCATATAATTCAAAAACTTCTTCGCTTGGTAAAACTTTTGAACCGTCTGCAATTGTCTGCTCAATTAATTTCTCAACTCTGATCAGTCCGTTTTCAATCGTTTTCAGGAATGAATCTTCTTCACTTTTGATCACTTCAGTAACTAATTTTCCTTGTTTTTCCAATTCCGGGAAGACTGATCCCATCTGATCTTTAAGTACAGCAACCAATTCAAAAAGGAAAGGTTCTTTCATTCCTAGGAATCGGTAAGAATAAGAAATTCCTCTTCTTAAAATTCTTCTGATAACATAGCCTGCTCCTCCGTTGGAAGGAAGCTGTCCGTCAGCGATTGCAAAAGAAACGGCTCTGATGTGGTCTACCACAACACGGATCGCAATATCTTTTTCGTCTTCTAGAATTCCTGTATATTTTTTACCTGAAAGCTCTTCCACCTTAGCGATAAGCGGTGTGAAAACATCAGTATCATAATTCGAAGATTTTCCCTGAAGTGCCATACAAAGACGCTCGAAGCCCATTCCTGTATCCACATGCTGTGCAGGAAGCTTTTCAAGAGATTTGTCAGCCTTTCTGTTGAACTCCATGAAAACCAGGTTCCAAACTTCTACCACTTGTGGATGATCATTGTTGACAAGATCAAGTCCTGAAACTTTAGCCTTTTCTTCCGGCGTTCTAAGGTCGATGTGGATTTCTGAACACGGTCCGCACGGTCCGCTTTCACCCATTTCCCAGAAATTATCCTTTTTGTTTCCATTGATAATTCTGTCTTCCGAAATATGAGATTTCCAGAAGTCGTAAGCATCCTGATCTCTTTCAAGATTCTCAGAAGCATCTCCTTCGAAAATAGTTACATATAAATTTTCTTTTGGAACTCCGAACACTTCAGTCAGTAATTCCCAGGCAAAAGCAATAGCATCTTTTTTGAAATAATCACCAAAAGACCAGTTTCCTAACATTTCAAACATGGTATGGTGGTACGTGTCTCTTCCCACATCATCCAGGTCATTATGTTTCCCGGAAACTCTAAGACATTTCTGTGTATCGGCAATTCTTGGGGCCGTAGGCGTTTTGTAGCCTAAGAAAAAATCTTTGAACTGTGTCATTCCTGAGTTGGAAAACATAAGGGTAGGGTCGTCTTTCAACACGATAGGCGCTGAAGGAACGATAAGGTGGTCTTTACTTTTAAAATAATCTAAAAATTTTTGACGTATCTCTTGTGATGTCATAGTATTGCTTTGCTTTTAAAACTATCAAATTTTTGATAAGATGCAAATTTAATGTTTTTAAGCGATTTGTAAATAACTTTATGCTATGTTTTGAATGGTGTAGATGAAGTAAAGTTTATTTGTTGTTGGATAAACGCAAGGCGCAAAGAATTTCAAGCATCATCTGATGGATAAGGCGCAAGAAAATCAAGATTTCCTGAAAGAATGTATTTTTGTCATTGCGAGGAGCGAAGCGACGAAGCAATCTCAAAGCAGAAAACTTAAGTATTGTTTTTATATAAACCTATAAGGTTTGTTGGCCTTACAACGATAAGCCACCTTAGGAAAAGCAAAATCTTATTGGATTAACGCAATGACGCAAAGGATTTAACTATCAAGCCTTTTTTTAAGGTGCAAGAAAATCAAAAATTTTTAACAAGATGATGAGATTGCTTCGTCGCTGTGCTCCTCGCAATGACGGCGGTATTCAATTTTATCGGAGATGAAATCCTTGCGCCTTATCAACATAAAGGAGGTGAGAAAACTTTAGTGTCTTTGCGGTTATCCAACATAAAAACACACGATTATCAATTAAAAGAGAGATAATTATAATGTATTTTGAGTGATATATTTAAATGTTTTATCTTGGTACAAAGAATCCTAATGAAATACTTTATCACCTTATTATTTTTGTTTTCAACATTATCCGGCTATTCTCAAAAAACGATATCAAATAATGATGTCATCAATTTTTGGAAAGCATATGATCAGGTACAAAAATCTAAGGATTCATTAAAACAGATTCAAATTATCAATTCAAATTATTTGCAAAAAGCAAGTCCTGCTCTGAAAGCTCTTCTAAAGATGGATAAAATGAATGCTTCCGATTATTTGAAAAGTATTCATAAAAATACTCCACGCTGGAATAGTGTGCGCCAACTTACTTTAGAAATTGCAACACAGAATTATGATATGGCAAAATTGTATTGGTCTTTTAAAGAAGTATATCCCCAATTTTATGGTCCACAGATTAGTTTTGTCATCGGGATTTTTGACAGAGGCGGTACTACAACCAAGGATTTTATTTTGATAGGAACAGAGGTTGCTGCCATTACTCCTCTTTCCGGTCTTGAACTTAAGCTTTCTACAGAATATAATATTGCTCATGAGCTTGTGCATGTACAACAGGATTACGTCAATGGTGTTAATAACGAAGAGGAATATCAGAATCTGGATTTATTAGGTTGGGCAATAATGGAAGGCTCCTGTGATTTTGTAGCAGAAAAACTATTAGGAAAACTCCCTTCTGTTGCTTATCTGGAATATGGACGACAGCATGAAAAAGAGCTTTGGAAAGAATTTCAACAGGATATGTATCTGTATAATATAGAAAAATGGATGTATAATGGAAGTTCTTCTAAAGACAGACCCGCTGATCTTTCCTATTTTATAGGATATGCTATATGTAAAAGCTATTATGATCAGGCCAAAGATAAAAAGAAAGCCCTCAATGAAATAATAAGCATCAACTATTCGAAAAATGAACATCATGCATTTTTTAATCATTCTGGTTATTTGAAATAGATGTGTAATTTTGCTGTGAAATTTTAAAAATATTTCTTTTATCTTAGTTCTGGAGATTTTAATTATTCTCACCGTATATGACGAAAAATGAAGTGCTGAAAAGTTGGGTAGAGCAGTATTCCGGGCCTCTTTTGAAAAGAGCAGCCTATCTGCTTTCAGATAAAGTGGAAGCGGAAGACATCGTGCAGGATGTTTTTTTAGCTGCATTTTCGTCCTATGATTCTTTTGAAGGAAAAAGCCAGCCGCTGACCTGGCTGACAGCTATTTTAAACAGAAAAGCTGCAGATTTTTACCGAAAAAAGTATAAATCGGATCCGGAGATCAGACTGGATCATTTTTTTGATGAAACCGGTTCCTGGAAAAATGACGGTGTTTTGAATGACTGGAATATTTCAGAGAAAGAACCGGAACTTTTAGACAATAATGATTTTAATAAAACCCTTGAAGATTGTATAGAGGATTTGCCCTCCAGATGGAAGATTCCGATGAAAATGTATTATCTTCAGGAGAAAAAAGCGCCGGAAGTGAGTCAGGAATTGAAGATATCTGCGACTAATCTTTGGAAGATCCTTCAAAGATGTAGAATGCAGCTAAGGGAATGTCTTGATAGCAACTGGTTTACCAACTTATAACCATGTCATAAAAAATGTTGAGAAAATTGATTCATATTCTGTTCCTGCCATGCAGCAAAGCCACAATGCTAATGGAGAAAAGGAATGCACAGGCCATCTCCCGGAAGGAAGACTGGCAACTTTCCATACACCTGAAGATCTGTAAATGGTGCCGTGCATATGAAGAAAAACTGAAGATTCTGGATGATATTTTAAGAAGAAAACTTTCTCAAAAAGAAAATACTGAAATTAATGATTCTGATATTCAGGGATTTAAAAATAAAGTTTTAGAAAAATTAGATCTTTAGAGTAAATATTGTCAGGATTTTGAAATGTTTCCGACTATACTTTTGAAAACAATAATAAAGTATCATTCAAAATCTTAAAGACATGAACGGAACATCAAAACTTAACGTCGAATCCGGAACGTACCAGTCGGGATATTATATTTCACTTTTCGGAGCCGCATTGATTTTGCTCTGGATTGGAATATTCAAATTTACACCTACCGAGGCAGCTGCTATTAAACCACTGGTGGAAAACCATTTTCTTACTTTCTTCGTATATAAAATAGCAAGTGTCCAAATGGTGTCAAATGCTATCGGAGCGATAGAAATTATCATTGCATTATTACTGATATTTAGTGTGAAATTTGCATCTCTAAGAAAGTATGCCGGAATCGGGCTGATCATGACATTTCTGGTAACACTGAGCTATCTTTTCACAACACCCGGAATCTGGAAAATAGTGGATGGTGTTCCTGTCACAGATTTTTTCATCCTGAAAGATCTGATGTTGCTGGGATTCGGGTTAATGATCGTACAAAACAATAAAAAGTAATGGATAAAAAGAAAAAAATGAAAAATATATTTATCGTACTCGGGATTATCTTGGGTATAGCAGTTTTTGCTGCAGGATCGGGGCTTTTTAAAAATGCTAAGTCCAAAGAATTAACAAAGGGAAAAGAAAAAGAAAATCAGGAAATTATGGATAATAAAAATGTCAGAGAAATCTATTTTGCAGGCGGATGTTTTTGGGGGACTGAGCACTTTTTTCAGCAAATCCGCGGAGTTGTGGGAACTGAAGTAGGCTATGCCAACGGAAATACCCAGAATCCAACGTATGAAGAAGTGGTAAGTCATACCACAGGTTTTGCAGAAACGGTAAAAGTAAAATATGATCCTGAACAGGTTGACCTTAAACTGCTGATCGATCTTTATTTTAAAACAATCGACCCTACAACGCTGGATAAACAGGGAAATGACAGAGGAAATCAGTACAGAACCGGTATTTATTTCAGCAATAAAGAAGATGAAAATTTAGTGAAAAATGAAGTTCTGAAACTGGCTAAAAACTATTCTCAGCCAGTAGTTGTGGAAACCGTAGCATTGAAAAATTTCTATAAAGCAGAGGATTATCATCAGGATTATCTGGATAAAAATCCGGGAGGTTACTGTCATATCGAGCCGGGACTTTTTGAAATGGCTAAAAATGCAAACCCACTTCCCAAAGCAAAATATCAGAAGCAGGATAAAAAAGCTTTGAAAGAAAAGTTAACTGCAGAACAATATAATGTAACACAGGAAAATGCCACAGAAAGACCTTTCCAAAATGAATACTGGAACGAAACCCGCGAAGGAATCTATGTAGATATCACCACTGGTGAGCCTTTATTTATTTCAACAGACAAGTTTGAATCCGGTTGTGGATGGCCAAGTTTTTCAAAACCGATCACTAAGAAACTGATTGATGAGAAAATGGACAAAACTGCCGGAATGGTAAGAGTTGAAGTGAGAAGTAAAACGGGAGATGCTCACCTTGGACACGTTTTCACTGATGGTCCTACAGATAAAGGAGGCCTTAGATACTGTATCAACAGTGCTTCGCTGAAGTTTATCCCAAAAGCTGAAATGGAGAAAAAAGGCTACGGAGATTATCTATCTCTGTTGGATAAAAAGTAATATGAAGAGAGACCGCTGAAAGGCGGTCTTTTTTGTTTCTACCACACAATAGCAATGAATTTATTTAATCATAATTAAACGTTTTGAAGTAAAACCTTGCTGAAAATCTTTGATTTTCTAGCGCCTTAAAATATTCTCATTTTCAGTCATGCCTTACGTCTTTGCGGTTTCCCAACAAAAAACCAAAATAATAAATGGATGTTGAAAATATCACGCAGATTTCACGGATAACGCAGATTTCTGTACATTATTTACGCACCAAACCTTATAGGTTTTAAAAACCTATAAGGTTTCATTGTTATAAAATTACTGCAATAAACTCAAGAGTTTAAATTGAAGAAAGGCTGAAAATTGGTTGATAGCAATACTTTTTAATAATGCATTTGAAATCTCTCTTTAATACTAAGCATCGAAATATTCACGAGAAATAAAAACCCGAACATGATGTAAAATGCCTCTTTAGGAAGTTGAGCTATCTGATATTGAAACTTTTGAAACCCTTTAAAATAATGTTCTTCCGGAAAATCGCGGCCTATATTTCCGCACTTGTCACTCAGTGCAGCGAATAATTCTTTGGGGTTTGGATCATTATATTCATGGCTAACAAAAAAATGCCATGTCTTTTCCACATCAAGCGTATAGGTAAATTGACCTGCAAGTTCTACGTCATTAAGTAATGCAATAAGATCACCGTAGTTATTGCGGTCATCCAAAATAAATTCAATACCCGAGTTTTTCTCATTTCTTTTCTGCAAATTCCGGATCTCAGCAACGTATAGCTTTGTGTTCTCCTTTGCTGTATTGGGAGCTACTTTTATTTTTTTATAATTCCAGTTTCTAAATGGTTCAAATGTATTATCTGCCTCCGCACTATAAGCTTTTTTAGAAGGAAGTGCAAACTCCAGAGCTGTATATTGTGGCTGCACCCTCTGATTTCCATAATACCAAAAAAGCAGTGGAATAAGTATTGCACTGATCAATCCCGGAAAGTAATAGATCTTTTCATGTTACTGCTTTTCTTTGGATCTGGAGATTTTCTTTAACGCTGAACATGGAAATATTCAGGAAAAGCAAAAAGCTGAAGATGATATAATATGACTGTTTAGGCAGGTCGAGTAGGTATTTCAATTTTTCCACACCTTTATAATTATCATCCATCCTGTAAACAACAGTGGCATCCTCGGTTCCACATTTTATTCTGTGGTTTTTTTCAACGACATTCGCATCTTTATAAAAATGAAGGGCAAAAAAATGATTGGTTTTTTCTATATCAACCCCATAACTATCTTGTCCAGCGAGTTTCATGGCATTGATCAAAGCAATAAAATCCTGATAATTATTGTGATCATCAATGACAAATTCAATACCTGTCTCTTTTCCATTTCTTTCCTGAAGCTTTTTTAATTCGGAAATATAATATTCTTGATTTTGGGTGAATGTATTAGGTTTTACAATGATCTTTTTATAATTCCAGTTTCTATATGGTTCAAATGTATTATCTGCCTTCGCATTATAGGCTTTTTTGGAAGGAAGAGCAAACTCCAGGACGGTGTATTGTGGCTGTACCCTCTGATTTCCGTAATACCAGAACAGTATCGGAATAAGTACTGCACTGATCAGTCCCGGCAAATAATATATTTTTTTCATTCCTGTCATTTTGATAAAATTAATAAAAAATCGATTAACCAAATGATCAAACCCTATTTTTAACATTTTACCTCATAGAAACAAAAAAAGTGATCCCAAGGACCACTTCATTTTTAAATCAATTAAATTTTTATATCATTCAATTTTTAAATGTTAATCATCTACCAATCCCTTTTTCTCAGAATCCAGTAAGATCCGAAAATAAAGATCACAGACCAGATGATGCATGCAATCATACTTTCTGTTGGATAATGAGCTTCATATTTCACTCCCATAATTTTCAGCATATTCAGTCGCATTAATGGATTAGGGATTAAATTTGACATACTCTCTAACGGTAAAAGATTGGTCACGAAAAAATCATTTTCCAGTACAGCTTTTCTTTGCTCACCCTGCATTCCTGTTAATTTCTGATAAGCTTCCAGACCTGCTAAAATCTTTTCAACTACCCAGTATGCAAAGAAACCAAGGAATACAAACATAGATTTTCTCAGTAATATGGAAAGGAACATCAGGAACGAGAAGAATGTAAACAGCTTTACAAAATAGTTTCCTATAAAATAAACCTCCGCATACGTTTTTGAATCGTCGGTTACCTTAGAGTATTGATGTCCCAAAAACATAGCAATGATAAATACAATAAGAGTGGAAACTGTTGTAAAAATTGTGATCGTCAGAAGTTTTGATCCTATGAATTCCTTTCTGCTCAATCCGTCAATCGTATTTTGTTTAAACATCCTGTTGGTGAATTCCTGGGAAATTGAAAATACAATGATCAATCCAAGGAATATCTTCAGCAAAGCCACAATCCATGTCGTGAAATTCCAGATCTCCGGAAAATTATAAATTCCCTGATCCTTTAAGTTGACAGATCCTCCGAAAATATTCAGATCTACCAGTCCGATAAATAGAAGGGCGATGAGAATGGCAAAATACAGGATGGTAAAAACCTTGAACGGTCTGTAGTTCAGATTTTTATAATATTCTAGTTTTAATAGTTTAAGCATGGGTATTCGTGTTTTTTACAAGTTCAAGGAATTGAGATTCTAGAGACAGTTTTTTCTTCGTCAAATGAGACAGAAAAATTCCCTTTTCAGCAAGCTTTTGATTTAAAGCCGAGGCAGATATAGAGGCATCTTCCCGGATCTGGGCTTTGATGATCTCTCCATCAGCTTTCACAGTATTGAACCACTGAAGTTCTTCCAGAGCGCTTAACAGCAAAGTATTATTGTCTGCTTTTAGCTCAAAGTATCCGTTATTCGCGGTCATTTCATCCACTCGTCCGCAATAGATTGAATTTCCTTCTTTCAATACGATCACATGGCTGCAGATCTTTTCAATCTCGTCCAGAAGATGGCTGGCAATGATAATGGTAATCCCTTGTTTGGCGATATTACTGATGATCTCACGAATCTGAATAATTCCCTCAGGATCCAGGCCGTTGGTAGGTTCGTCCAGAATCATCACCTCAGGATTGTTCAGCATGGCTGACGCGATGGAAAGACGCTGTTTCATTCCCAGAGAATACGTTTTGAAAGCATCATTTTTCCTTTCAAAAAGGCCTACCGTTTTCAGAACTTCTGCGATTCTGCTATAGGGCGTTTCTTTGATCTCAGCCACAATTTTAAGATTCGTTTCGGCATCCAGATATGGGTAAAAATTGGGCTGTTCAATGATGGCGCCAATTCTTTTCAATGTATCAGGCTCAGTTCCTTTCTTTCCAAACCAGTACCATTCGCCGCTGGTCGGGTTGATGGTAGAAAGCAGCATCCCAAATGTAGTAGATTTTCCGCTTCCATTGGGACCAAGCAGGCCATACACATTTCCTCTTTCTACATCAAAGGAGATATTATTGACAACCGTTCTCTTGAATTTTTTAGTCAAATTCTTTACTGACAAAATTTTTTCCATGTAATTTGTTTTACATAGTAGTAGTCTATGTAATTAACGGAATGTTACAGCATCTGATTTTTTTTTAACAGATATTTTATTCATTATCATTAAATTCCATGTAACAAGATTCACCGTATCATTGTTTTATGGATGTAACTATTTTTGGAGAATACAGACCTATTGTAGAATCATCACATCAAAAAAAAATATAACTATGAAAATTATTAAATGGACGAAGCGTATTCTTATGGCGCTGCTTTTAGTCATTATTTTATTGTTGATTACAGGATTTGCTTTCGAAAAGATATCCCGGGCAAGAGCTGAAAAAATCAAACCGGACGGTGAGTTTGCAGAAGTGGAAAATCATAAAATGCATTACCTTAAAGAAGGAACGGGCGGTCCGACGGTAGTTTTTGAAACGGCTTTTGATCCGGCAGGTCATCTGCAATGGTATCATATCCAGAAAGATCTTCCCAAAACCTACACTACTTTTTCCTACGACAGATCCGGAATTTTGTGGAGCGAGCGTGGAACCAATCCTAAAACAGGGGATAAAATAGCAGAAGAACTTCATACATTGTTGGAAAAATCCGGTGTGCCGAAACCCTATATTTTGGTGGGACATTCTTTCGGTGGAATGCTGACGAGGTTTTTCGTTAAAAAATATCCTCAGGATGTTGCAGGTGTGATATTGGTAGACAGTCAGTATCCGGCTGATGAGAAATTTCTTTCCCCGGAAATGCATAAAATGGTGAATCAGGGTCTTCCTGGTGGATTTTTGAAGTTCGCGAATACATTCGGAGCAGCGAGACTGATGTTTAAAAATATGTTTCCGTTAGGAGAACAGTATAAATACCAAAATTCATTGATGCCTGCATTGCTTTACAAAAGTGCTGATGCTACGCTGGAAGAGCAGGATCATATGAAATCTATTAAAAAAGAAGCCGCAGCTATTAATTCTTTTGGCTCGATTCCTTTGTATGTGATCACGGCGGGAGATAAGACAAGATATGATACTTTCATTAAAGAGCAGAAATTAAAAAACGAAATGCTTGGAGCATGGGATAAAATGCAGAAAGATTTACTGAATTTATCCACTGACAGCAAACAAATTGTAGTTCCTACAAGCGGTCATTATATCAATCAGGATCAACCGAAGATCATAGAAGAAGTTGTGAATGAAATGGTTAAAAAAGTCACAGATTAATAAATGTGAAAGGTCACTTTTGCTTCGCAAGTGAATGGTGAATTTTTGAGTAGATATGAGATTTCAGACATCAGGCTGAGGTAAAAGCAAAGGCTTAGATTGAGATTAAGATGAGTATTTGAGAACTCTCAAACTCTCAAACCCTCTCATTCTCAAACTCTCGAACTCGAATCACGCAACTCGAAACCCACAACATCAATTTTACCACATTTTCAATAGATGTTCAAGATTTAAATATTAAATTTGATAGAATTAATCGTTTGTTTATGAAGTTAATTGAATTAGCGAAGGAGCTGAATGTTTCGGCAGAATCTATCAAACAGTTTATCCAGGATTTTGATCTGGAGCTGGGAGTCTGCATCAGTACCAATTTTGAAGTGAAGGAAGATTTCGAGAAGTTTGCCCGCGAAAACCTGGATTTTTTAAAGATTTATGAAAAAGATCTGGACAAAAATAAAACTCTGGAACAGATCGCTGAGGTGATCAATCAGCCTAAGGAAAAAGTAGAAGAAGCCATCAAGGAAACTAACCCTAATATTTTTGATAACGGTTTTTTCCGTTCATCCATTTCAAGTTACGGCATTGATAATAAACTCGGTGGCAACTATCAGTTTGTCTACGATTATTTTGGGCATAAAACCAGCCTGATGCATCGGGATTTTATCGGGTACAGAGATTTATTCTTTTATATATCGGCGGTTTTGGAGCCATTCCTGAATCCACAACAGATCAAAGACTGGGGAATTCATAAACCTGCGGGTATTATTCTTTACGGACCTCCGGGAAGTGGAAAGATTTTCTGGGCAACCAAAATTGCTGAAATTATCGGGTATAAGTTTAAAGAAGTTAAAAAACATTATCTGGGAACATCGTTCATTGATGGAAACCCAACCAACTTTACTGATTTTCTGGTCACCATGATGAAAGAAGAAAAAGTTTTGCTTTTCCTCGATGATTTTGATGAAATTATGATGGAACGAAAAGCAGAAACAGACCTGGCTTCCTGTAATCTTGAAACTCAGGAACTCATCCTGCATTATATCGGAAAATTTGAAAAAGAAGAACTGTTGATGGTGGGTTCCGCCAATTCAGTTTCAGAAGTTGATGAAGAAATTCTTGCCCCAGGAAGATTTGACGTAATGATTCCGGTATTTCCACCCAATGCTGTTGAACGTTCAGAAATTATTCTATATGCGATGACGAGAGGACTTGAAGAAAATTCTCTGCTCTACAAAATTCTTAAAAAGAACAAAGCAGATAAAGTTCCGTTCTGGCACGAGATCTCGGCCAAAATGAAAGCATTCAGCAATACCATGCTGATCGATTTTACACAAAGCCTTAAAAAACGTCTTAAAAACCAATATCAGAGAACCAAAAACGAAAACTTGAAGATCGATCAGGTCCTTCTGAATGCAGCTTTGAGAGATGCAGGCGGAAAACTTACCGAAGAATATCTGGATCAGGTGGCCAGATTCCTGGGAGATGCCATTATCAATAATTTTGACGAATTCAAATTCAGAATTCAGGCCCTGAAAAAAGAACTGGAAACCTACAAAGTAGTGGAAGAACCGAGAAGAGAGATTGGGTTCCATCATAATGGGGAAGAGGGAAATGGTGGAGCACAGGGGTGAGACGTGTTTTGAGAGTGGGAGAGTTTGAGAGTGGGAGAGTTTTAGAGCTTGGATACGGGTTTCGGGGGGTGTGATTCGAGTTCGAGAGTTTGAGGGTAAGAGAGTTTGAGAGCTTAAGCATTTGATTGTCCTCAAATAATCATCTTAATCTCAATCTAAACCTTTGCCTCAGTCTGAAATCTGATGTCTGAAATCTAGTATCTAAAAACAAAAATTACTCATCACTTATTACTCATGAACAGCGTTTGGGAACTTGAAACCTTTTACAGAAAAAGAGATATTGTCATTATCGGGTCCGGATTTTCCGGGCTTTGGACGGCTGTGTCTATTAAGGAAAAATATCCTGAAAAATCGGTTTTAATTATTGAAAGAAATACAGTTCCACTGGGAGCTTCAACCCGTAATGCAGGATTTGCCTGCTTCGGAAGCCTTACGGAAGTCATCGCTGATTCTCGGAAAATGGGTTGGGAGAAGACACTGGAACTTGTAAAGATGAGGTTTGAAGGACTTCAGAAAATCAGAAAATATTTTAATAGTGAAATCGATTTTGAACTGAACGGAGGTTACGAAATTTTAAATAATGACGAGCCTTTACAACAGTTAGATATCGTTAATGAAAAGCTAAAAGCAATAACCGGTCTCGATAAAACCTACGTTCTAAATCAGGAAAAGATCAAAGAGTTCGGACTCGGAAAATCTGAATTTTTGATAGAAAATCCGTGTGAAGGAAGTCTGCATTCCGGGAAACTTTTGCAAAAGCTTTTGGAAAAATGTTATGAATTGAAAGTTGAATTCCTTTTCGGAACAGAAGTGAAAACTGCAAATGAAAGTGATGAAGAAATTGATATTCAACTGTCAGAAACGCTTTCTGTAAAGGCAGAGAAAATTATTTACTGTACAAATGCTTTCAGTTCGAAATTCCTTGAAAAAGAAGAAATCATTCCGGCGCGAGGACAAATCCTTTTAACAGAACCGATTGAAGATTTAAAACTCAGAGGAACATTCCACTATGATGAAGGATTCTATTATTTCAGAAATCTCGGAAACAGAATTATGCTTGGTGGTGGCCGGAATCAGGATTTTAAAACAGAAGAAACCACCAGTTTTGAAACCACAGAATTTCTACAGAACCATTTAGAACAGTTTTTAAAAGAAGTTATTCTGCCGAATCAAGACGCCAAAATCTCTCTCCGCTGGTCAGGCATTATGGCCATGGGTTCCGAAAAAACACCAATCGTAAAGCAGCTTTCAAACCGACAGTTCTGCGCGGTAAGACTCTCCGGAATGGGAGTAGCGCTAGCCCCGAAAATAGGGGAGATGGTGGCTGAGATGATTTAAAAATAAAGTCCGATGCAATGAAATATTTACCTTTTGAACGTATCATTTATAAAACAAATTTATCAGAGCAAGAAGTAGTAACAAGGCTTTCAGGTTTTGTTGAACCCAAAAAATTTAGTTGGGGTAAATCATCAACTCAAAAAGAATATGAGGGATTTGTTAATAATAACCGTTTTGAAATAAATAGAATTATCAATTACAGAAATTCCTTTCTTCCTCAAATCAGTGGTACCATTCAAAAAAATAACTACGGAACTCAAATTGAGATCACCATGAAATTACATGTGTTGGTATTTGCTTTTTTACTGGTTTGGTGTGGGTTTACTCTGTTTTTCTTAGTAGGTGTATGTTCAGCAGAAAAAAAGATATCTATGGTTCTTTTTATTCCCATACTTATGCTTTTATTTGCCTATGGTTTAACGATGCTTGGCTTCAAAACTGAAAGTAAAAAATCAAAAGAATTTCTGAAGAAAAGCTTTGAGGCAGAAATAGTTGAATAGATATAGATTAATTAATTACTTTTCCACCAGTTCAATACTTTGCTAATGATTTAAGTATATTTCAGACTAGGTTTAGACTGAGATTAAGAAGACTGTTTGATTTAAAATTTCACAGATAAACTGAAATGTTGAAGTGCTAAAAATGTATAAATACACAATTTTTTTATCCGTATTGACAATTCCTTTGACTGCTTTGTGCGTGTTTTTTGCGGGTGGAGGACACGGAAATTATTCTCTGCTTTTACTATTTTTTCCCTTTGGTCTGCTTGGAACACTCTTTAATGAAGGAATTTCTTTTCTTTTTATTATTATAGGCTTGTTGCAACTTCCTGTCTACGGCTTCCTGCTGGATAGATTTACAGCTAAAAAAGCATTTCCTGTTATTATAGGGATCCATATTATCTGCATGATTATTCTTTTTTTATTGAAAAGAGATGAACTTTTCTAGTCATCTGCTTTCCCACCAGTACATAATTTCATTTGTTATTTTTTCTGAATTAAATTCCTCCCGATAAAGACCATAACCCACACATAATTCTGATTCTATGATGCACTGTATTTTCGGCTTATCTGCTCCTTTTTCTAATTGCTGAAGTACTTTTTCTGCAAAATGGGCACAGAAATTTTTATCCATTCCCGAGGTTATATTCATTGATATAATGAGCTTTTTTAATTGCTCAAAATTTGTGTTGTGCTCATTAATTAAAATATTTATAGCGTTTATATCCATACAATATCATTTTTAAGTATTACAAATATAGATTTAAATGGGACATCTGATATTTAGACAACGGATTTCAGATTAAAATGATTATTTGAACTCTATATCCTCAAATTCTCAAACCCAACAATGCTCAAACCCGAATCCCGCACCCCGAAACTCTAAGACCCCCAAACGCTCCAACTCTAAAACCCTCCCACCCTTAAACTCAAACTCACAAACCCGAAAAATTCCGTATTTTTGTATAAAATAAAAATTTCGTGATCAACAACGACCAGATAAAAGAAGTTCAGTCTAGAATTACAGACTTACATAAATACCTTCAGATCGAAAAAAAGAAGATAGAAATAGCGAATGATGATGAAAAAACCGCCGCTCCCGAATTTTGGGACGCTCCCAAGGAAGCAGAAGTTTTTCTGAAGCAGCTTCGTTCCAAAAAAAGATGGGTGGAAGATTATGAAGAGATCAATACCCAGTTCGAGGATTTGCAGGTACTGGCTGAATTTGCCAAAGAAGATCCGGACTCTGAAAAAGAACTGGATGAAACATTTCCAAAGCTTGTAGAAAAAATAGAAGATCTTGAATTCAAAAATATGCTTTCCAATGAAGGGGATGAGCTGTCTGCTGTTCTTCAAATCACTGCGGGAGCAGGAGGTACGGAAAGTTGTGACTGGGCCTCAATGCTGATGAGAATGTATACGATGTGGGCTGAAAAACAAGGGTATAAAATCCGTGAGCTCAACTATCAGGAAGGTGAAGTAGCCGGAGTAAAAACCGTTACCCTTGAAATTGATGGTGAATACGCCTTCGGATATCTGAAAGGCGAAAATGGAGTTCACCGGTTGGTAAGAATTTCACCTTTTGACAGTAATGCAAAACGACATACAAGTTTCGTTTCGGTATATGTTTATCCATTGGTGGATGATACGATCGAGATCAACATTAATCCTGCAGATATTTCATTTGAAACGATGAGATCTTCCGGAGCAGGTGGACAGAACGTCAACAAGGTAGAAACTGCCGTACGTCTTCGTCACGCACCAACCGGAATTATCATTGAAAACTCCGAATCCCGTTCCCAGCTTCAGAACAAGGAAAAAGCCATGCAGCTCCTTCGTTCCAGACTATATGAAATGGAGCTTGAAGCGCGTATGAAAGCCAGAACGGAGATCGAAGCCAACAAGATGAAAATAGAGTGGGGAAGTCAGATCAGAAACTACGTAATGCATCCTTATAAATTGGTAAAAGACGTTCGTTCTGCGCACGAAACTTCAGATGTGGATTCTGTGATGAATGGAAATATCACGCCATTCCTGAAAGCCTTCCTGATGGCCGATGGTACCGCTGTTTCAGACGATGACCTGGAGTTGTAAAATATCATGTCTCTATTTTAGTTAAAAACTTATAATTAATTTTTGTTTAAGACATTTTACGCTTACTTTTGTTGTTAATCGTTATATATGGAAGATTTCAATAGCTGGAGAGATTTACTGAACCCCGAGTTTTACATTAAAATGGGTGGGTTTTGGCTTATTTTATTTATTGTTTTTGCTGAAACAGGTCTTTTTGTAGGATTTTTCCTGCCTGGAGATTCTTTACTTTTCGTATCAGGAATTTATGCCGTTGATATCATCAAAGAGACTTTTGGCTCTACCGGGAGCGATTTATTAGATACTACTATTCTTGCTTCATGTGTAGCGCTCGCTGCCATTATTGGAAACGAGGTTGGCTATTATTTTGGAGTGAAAACAGGTCCTGCTTTATACAAAAAGCAAGATACCATGCTGTTTAAAAAGAAATATCTTTATCAGGCCCATGACTTTTTTGAAAAACACGGTGCACTGGCCATCATTATGGCGAGATTTTTACCGGTAGTGAGAACCTTTACGCCCATTGTTGCGGGGATTGTAAAAATGGACAAGAGAGAATTTCTGAGAGATAATGTTATCGGAGCTGTTCTATGGTCATTTGTATTGATCTTTGCAGGACATTACTTAGATAAATTATTCCAGGAACAGTTTGGAATCAATTTAAAAGAAAAACTGGAACTGATCATTATTATCATCGTTCTGGTAACAACCCTTCCGGTGATCATCAAATTTGTATTTGGTAAAAAAGAAGACCATTCGAAATACGAAAACAAAGATTTAGATTAAGAAAATCAAACAATCATATCAATAACCTGCTTTACGGCGGGTTATTTTTTTATCCATTCCAGAATGTTGGGGTAGATGATGCTGTCCCTTTTTATCCTGCTGAAAAACCTTGGAACGTGGCCTGTTCTTTTCATAAAGATCAGCTTATGGGGAATGTTCTGCTTCGTGAGGGCGGAATCCATAGACAATCCTTGGTGTTGGTTCACCAGAAAATCATTATTTCCCTGAAACAGTAATGTAGGAACATTGGATATATTGGCTATCGGACTGGCATCCTTAAAGGCTTCAGATATATTTTTCCGGTCAAATTTCTCTCCTACCACCTTTTGAAAAGTAGGAGAAGTATATTTTGAATAGAATGAATTGAGGTATTTCGGGCTGTAAAAATCTGTTGGTCCGCTCAGGGAGATGATTTTTTTGATTTGTTCAGGATGTCTGTAGCCGTAGAGCAGGGCAAGATGTCCGCCGGCACTTTCCCCGAGAAGAATATAATTGTTGGGTTGTAATTCTGCTTTTTCAGCCAAAGAATTAAACTTTTCAATGGCATATCCAATATCTTCCAGCTGCTGCTTATACGTAATGTTTTTTTGCTCTGAAACCAGTCTGTAATTCATATTAATGCTTGGAATCTTATGTTCAAAAAGCATTTTCTGAATTTTGATCATATGTTCTTTCTTTCCAAGAGTCCATGCTCCGCCATGCACGATAAGGACTACGGGAGTATCTTCAGCATAATCCAGTGGAAGGAATACGTCCATTTTCTGTCTTTTGTGCTCGCCGTATTTTAGGTTGTATATTTTCTGCTGACCACCGGTACCTACCCAAACCCTGAATTTTGTATTGCAGGACTGCAACAGGAAACTGAGGCATCCTATGATGAAAAAATGGTATCTGAGAATGAGCTTTTTCATTACTTAAATTTACGAAAAAATTACGGTTTCGGCGAATTTGAGGTTGAGAGTTTGGGTGTGGGAGGGCTTTAGAGTTGGAGCGTTTGAGGGTCTTAGAGTTTCGGGGTGCGGGATTCGGGTTTGAAAGTTGTAGGGTTTGAGGATAGAGTTCAAATAATCTACTTAATCTCAGTCTGAAATCTGATGTCTGAAATCTCACATCTACCCCAAAATTCACCATTCACTTGCAAAGCAAAATTGACCATTCACCTTTTTTGCTTAAAGCTTTTCCGCCGTTTTAGAAGAAAGTCCTTTTTTGATCATTACAATATCTTTTTCACCCTTTTTGAAAGTGAAAGTGATTTCTGTATCATCATCCTGCAGGAAGAATACATCCTCTTTTTCAGCCAGCATTCTTACCTTAGGATCATTATCGTTCTGAATAAAAAGCTGACCGTTTTCGTTTAGAATATGAATAACATGATCATCTGAAAGAGCATAATTACCCACATATTTTTTGAGTAGATCAGCATTTAAAGTTATTTCTTTCTTAGGTTGCGGAAGCGTGTAAGGTTGCCCTAAAATAGCCGCTAGAATAGTATTTCCTGCCTTCTCCAGTTTTTTACTTGTGATATTGTTGAGCAGTATAATGCAGAGATCTTCGTCAGGAAGCATTGCAAAATAACTGGTGGAACCTTCTATATTTCCTCCGTGATTGATCAGTTTTTTCCCATAAAGATCATCAATGAACCAACCATATGCGTAGCCACTCAGATATGGTGTTGTTACTTTTTTAAATGACTCTTTGGAAACAATGGTGTAGTCCCTCAAGCCTTTATAATACTTGTAAAGATCTTCAGCAGTACTGTAGATCTGTCCTGCGGGGCCTGTTAATGCAGGGTTCCAGATTTCTATTTTCTCGTGCTTTGTTTTTGAAATATAGGAATAGGGAACGGTTTTGTACGGGCTTTTCAAAGTTAGATAATCAAAGCCGGTATGAGTCATTTTCAGAGGATTTAAGATCATTTTTCTTACAGCGTCTTCATAAGAAAGTCCCGTTACTTTTTCAATAATTACACCCAATAAAATATATCCCGAATTGGTATAGGAGAACTGAGTCCCGGGTTCAAAATCCAACGGCTCATTTTTGAAAAAAGAGAGTTCTTTACTTTTGGTAATGGTCTCTCCGGTGTGAAGCAGGCGGAAGTACTCCTTATTTCGCAGCGCTTCATAAATTCCTGAGGAATGAGTAAGGAGATGCTCAATGGTTATTTCATTCCCTCTTGGATAATCGGGAATAAACTTTGAGATCGGGTCTTTAAAAGAGAGTTTTCCTTCTTCGTTTAGCTTTACAATAGTTAAGGCAGTGAAAGATTTGGTCAGTGAAGCGATCTGATATATACTTTTGTCCTGATTGGGTATCTTTTTCTCTGCATTTTGCCAGCCGTAAGACCTTTCGAAAATGGTTTTATTCTGATAATGCACCAAAGCCGTTCCGTTAAATTTATTAATACCTGCAAACGCTTTTATAATACTGTCTACTTCTTTCTTCCGCTCCTGGTTAATATCGGTGACATCAGTTTGGGTCTGAGCTTTTAAGGGTGAGGAGAATGTACTCAACATAAAAATCATACATCCTAAAACGAAAATATAAGATTGATGGCGCATGGTATCTGGTTTTAAAAAACGGTTAAAAGTAAGCAGACTTTTGCTCACATCAACGGTTCGTCCGTAGAAAATATTTAAAATTAATATCCAGAAACAAATAAAAATAGATTTTAATAATTATTTTTGCTCAACTTAACATATATTAAAAAAATATTAAAATAATATGGCATCTGGTTTTTTTGCAATTTTAGATGATATCGCGGCGCTGATGGATGATGTAGCCGTTACAAGTAAAATAGCCACACAGAGAACAGCTGGTATTCTGGGTGATGACCTGGCTGTGAATGCAGAGAAAGCTACAGGTTTTCTTTCTTCAAGGGAAATTCCGGTTTTGTGGGCCATTACAAAAGGCTCCTTTATCAATAAACTGATTATTCTTCCTGTTGTATTCCTTCTCAACTGGCTCTATGCTCCTGCCATTAACTATGTGCTGATTTTGGGAGGATTATATCTGGCATTTGAAGGGGTCGAAAAAATCATAGAATTTCTTTTTCACCGGGATAAAAAAGGTCACGAAGTGGTAGAAGAAATTGTAGAAGACGAAAAAAGTGATGAAGAAATAGAAAAAGCAAAGGTAAAATCGGCCATCACCACAGATTTTATTTTATCTGTTGAGATTGTCATCATTGCTTTGGGAACGGTTTTGGAAGAAAGTCATCCTTTCATTACCCAGATTTTGGTGACGAGTCTGGTTGCTTTTATAGCAACGGTGGGCGTATACGGAATTGTTGCTTTGATTGTAAGAATGGATGATGCAGGATTTAAATTAATCAAAAAGAGTAATGACAAAGGCTTCTTTGGAAAGCTTGGGCACTTTTTGGTGAATGCTTTACCGGTTGTTATTAAAGCCTTGGGAGTTATAGGTACCATCGCTTTGATTATGGTAGCCGGTGGTATTTTTGCACACAGAATAGAATTTCTTCACCATGTTTTACCTTCGTGGTCTTCTAATGAGTTGCTTACTATTGTAAAGGAAATTATTCTTGGACTTATAGGCGGTTTATTTGCTGTAGCGCTTTTTACGATGGGAAAAGGGGCTCTTTCTTTAGTAAATAAAAAATAGGAATCGATAATATTTTAAACGACTCGGCGCGGCTTCTTTGAAGCCGCGCCGAGTCGTTTATAATCAAAAAAAGAGGCTAATAAAAGCCTCTTTTTATATTTTAGTTGAATAAATCTTTCACTTTATCAAAGAAAGTTTTTTCCTTTCCGGAAGGTTCTGCAACCATTTCTCGATTGCTTTAAAAGTAATTTCTGGGTCTTCTGCCCAAGGAAAATGTCCTGCTTTTTCAATTAATATAAATGTTGAATTGGGAAGCAGTTGATGAAGCTGTTCTGCATATTCCGGTGGATTGTTGGTGTCATATTTTCCGTTGATAATGAGAGTTTTTGTTTTGATATTAGAAAAAAATGTCTGCATCTTCACATATTTATCCAAGTCGGTGGGGGAGTAATAATTTTTTCCACGGATAGGTCTTCTTTTACCTGCTTTAGAAACTGCATTTGAAATTGGGATTACCTTTTGCGAGGATTCTTCATTATAGCACCACCATTTCGTCTTTGCAGCAGATAGGTCCCGACCATCTTGGCTCGTATTGGTTTTGTGTATTTCCATATAATCCCAGTCTTTTACAACTTGTGCAAACCAGGGTGATTCATTTATCCTCTTTTCCTCCGATTTTTTTCTTCGCTTCTGCAGATCTTCAGTACTTTTGACAAAAGAGGTTCCAGTCAGGATCATACCAACGATATGATTCTGATATTTCAGAGCGTAAAGGAGAGCGAGTGCACTCTGGTCCGAATGTCCAAAGATCCAGATCTTATCCGTATTCAGTTTTTTTCTGAGGTTTTCCATTTCTGCAACCATGTTGTCGCTGTTATAATCAGATAGGTGATCGGGTGTTTCCGATTCTCCGGTTCCGCGGGAATCATAGTAGACCATGGTGAAATGTTTTTCTAAAGGTTGTAAGCTCAGTTCATAGCCTGTTTTTCCTGAATTGGGATTTCCGACCAGCATGACAGGACCGGATCCCTTAATAAGATAACTGATCATAAGTCCATCTATTTTTTCAGAATAATGGCCATTTTTCAGAGACTGACCCTGAATTAATAAAGTCACCAAAAAAGAAAATGTTATTAAAAAACTGTTTTTAAATTTCATGAGCTGAAGTTTCCTTATTGTAAAAGCGAGGGACTAAAATAAGGAAAATAGAAAACATGTATTTTTTTGGTGGCCTTTAATAAAAAAGAGGCCCTTCATAAGGCCTCTCTATATTTAGTTGAATAAATCTTTCACTTTATCAAAGAAAGTTTTTTCCTTTCCGGAAGGTTCTGCAACCATTTCTCCGCTTAACATTTGTTTTTCAAAGAAATCTTTCTGATCCTTTGTCAGTTTTTGCGGTGTCCATACATTGATGTGGATGAACATATCGCCTTTTCCATAGCTGTCGATGCTTGGAAGGCCTTTTCCAGCCAGTCTCAGGATCTTTCCGGACTGTGTCCCCGGATCAATGGTAATTTTAACTTTACCACCTACGGTTGGTACTTCTTTCTTGGTTCCTAAAGCGGCTTCTGCAAATGAAATATATAATTCCTGGTGAAGATTGTCACCTTCTCTCTTAATTGTTTTATCTACTTCCTCTTCAATGATCACCAATAAATCACCCGGAATTCCTCCGAATGGAGCATCATTTCCTTTCCCTCTTACATTAAGCTGAATGCCGTCTCTTGCACCCGCCGGAATATTGATAGAGATTTCTTCCTCATCTTTGATCAGTCCTTGTGCATTAGCGCCTGCTGGAATTTTATCGGCTACTTTCCCGATTCCCTGGCAGGTTCCACAGGTAGTCTGCGTCTGCATCTGTCCGAACATTGTATTCATAACCTTAAGCTGAACACCAGACCCGTTACAGGTAGGACAGATTTTTGAAGTGGCACCTTCGGCCATCTTCATTTTTTTTACTTTGATGGTTTTCTGTGTTCCGTTTACCATTTCCTCAAGGTTCAGCCTGATTCTGATTCTTAAATTAGAACCTTTCACCTGCTGGCGTCCTCCGCCACCGCCTCCAAAACCACCGAAGCCTCCGCCACCAAAAATATCTCCAAACTGGCTGAAAATATCTTCCATGTTCATACCGCCTCCGAAGCCTCCGCCTCCGAAACCTCCATTACCGCTCATTCCGGCATGGCCGAACTGGTCGTATCTTGCACGTTTCTGATCGTCGCTCAGTACTTCATAGGCCTCTGCAGCTTCCTTAAATTTTTCCTCAGCCTCTTTGTCGCCTGGATTTTTATCCGGGTGAAATTTAATGGCCATTTTTCGGTATGATTTCTTTATTTCTTCGGCCGATGCAGATTTACTGATCTCAAGAACTTCGTAATAATCTCTTTTTGACATAATGCTTATAATTGATTATTGATGACTGATTAATGATGCGATAATCCATCGTAATCAGTCATCATTGATCATTGATATTTTTAGTTTCCTGTTACTACTTTTGCAAAACGGATCACTTTATCACTTAAAGTATATCCTGTTTCAATAACATCTACGATTTTGCCTTTTAGATCTTCCGATGGTGCAGGGATCTGAGTAATCGCCTCGTGGAAGTCTACATTGAATGTATCACCTGCTCTTACTTCCATAGCTTTTAAGCCTTTTTCGGTAAGTCTGTTCTTAAATTTCTGATAGATCAGTTCTACACCCTGAAGGTCTGATGAATTTCCGTTTTTAGCAATTTCCTTCAATGCTCTTTCAAAATCATCCAGAATACCCAGCATAGAAATCATCAAATCCTGATTGGCATACTGGAAGAATTCCATCTTCTCTTTTGCCGTTCTTTTTTTATAATTTTCAAACTCAGCGTATAATCTGATGTAACGGTCTTTTTCTTCTGCCAAAAGTTCCTCTGGAGAAGGTTTTGCTGTCACATTTTCCTCAGCTACCACTTCGTTCTGAACATTGTTCTCTTCCTGATTATTGATGCTTTCTTCGTTAATATCCTGATTTTCCATAATTCAATATTTATTTAAATAGTTGTTTGACAAAGAGCCTGCCAAATACAAAATATGGACATTAAGGCAGAAAACGGAAAGGGGAAATTAACTGTGAACGGTCAATTTTGCTGGGAAAGCCGGAGGGATTTGTGAAAAGTCAATTTTGCTTCGCAAGTCAATGGTGAATTGTCGTAGTTTGAAAAATTCACGATTGCCGATTCACCATTCACATTATTGTTGTGAAAGGTCAATTTTGCTACGCAAGTGAATTGTGAATTATCGAGGGTTTGAAAAATTCACTATTGACAATTCACTATTCACATTATTGTTGTGAAAAGTCAATTTTGCTTCGCAAGTGAATTGTGAATTATCGCGGGTTTGAAAAATTCACTATTGACAATTCACCATTCACTTCTCTATACGAATGTCTGATACAATAGGTATAAATTCAGTACAATAATCACTACAGAAATAATCCAAACACTGATTTTTAAAATAGGTTTATTCACGAATTCTCCCATTTTAGCTTTATCATTCGTAAACATCACCAAAGGAACTACTGCAAAACTCAGTTGCATGGATAAAATTACCTGGCTTAAAACCAATAAGTCTGTAGTTCCCTGCTCTCCATAGATGATCGCAACTATTAAAGCCGGAATCACAGCAATTAACCTTGTGATTAATCTTCTTAACCATGGTTTTAAACGGATATTTAAAAATCCTTCCATAACGATTTGTCCAGCAAGTGTTCCGGTAAGCGTTGAGTTTTGCCCGGATGCAAGCAAAGCAATCGCAAAAGCAATACTTGCCATAGAAGCCCCCAGAATAGGAGTCAGCATTTTGTAGGCATCATGAATATCCGCTACATGCTTATTTCCTGTGGTATGGAAAGTGGCAGCCGCCAGAATAAGAATTGCGGCATTGATGAAGAAAGCCAGCATCAGAGAAACGGTACTATCTAATGTTGCGAATTTGATCGCTTCTTTTTTTCCTTCCCTGTCCCGTGGATAATCCCTGGTCTGAACGATACTGCTGTGCAGGTATAAGTTGTGGGGCATAACGGTAGCGCCCAAAATTCCTATAGCGATATAGAGCATTGCCGGGTTTTGAATGATTTCCTTCTGAGGAACTAATCCTCCGAGTATTTCGTTGAAAGCAGGTTGTGAAATCACAATTTCATAGATAAAACAAGCCAGAATGATAAAAATAAGGCCACCCACAATACTTTCTATCCATCGGAAACCTTTAGCCTGAAGTAAAAGAATAATCAGAACATCTACTGTTGTGATGACAATTCCCCAGGTCAGCGGAATGTGGAATAAGAGATTTAGAGCAATAGCAGAACCTATCACCTCTGCGAGATCACAGGCGGCAATGGCTATTTCACAGAAAACCCACAAGATAAAATTGGTGGTAGGATTGAAGTGGTCACGGCAGGCCTGCGCGAGATCCCTTTCCGCAACAACGCCCAGTTTTACGGACAGATGCTGCAAAACCATGGCGAAAATATTTGAAATAAGAATCACCGAAAGCAGTGTATACCCGAATTGAGCTCCTCCCGCAATATCGGTAGCCCAGTTTCCCGGATCCATATATCCTACGGCAATCATCAGTCCCGGACCTGCAAAGGCGAGATATTTTCTCCAGAAAGAACCTTTTCTGGGAACTTTTATGGAGGAATATACCTCTGGTAATGAGTGGGAAGTTTTATCTTTACGCCAGGCGTTATTTAAATTGAAATTCATAAATGTTAGAAATGACTAACAAATTTACTTAAATAAATGTAAATACGAAAGTCGGTAACAAAAAAATCCCGAAAACTAAATTTCGGGATTCTATTTTTAAAGATTCTAAGATCTATTTTGCAAATCTTACAGCCATTTTTCTGTCTGCAGCTCTTTCTGCATCAGAAGCTTTAGCATCTACTTTAGCAAATTTGCTTCCGTAACCATCTGCTTCTAAAACCTGACCTCCAACTCCAACTTTAACTAAAGCGGCTTTGATAAATTCAGCTCTTGCTTTAGACAATTTTACATTGCTTGCTTCATTCCCTGTCTTATCAGTATAGCCTCCGATTTTGATTTTTGCATCCGGGAACGCTTTTAAAATCGCTACTAAATTGTCAAGCTGTCCCTGAGAACCTGCTTCCAGTTCAGTAGAGCTTCCCATTTTGAAATTAACATGGTCAAAATCATACCATTTATCTTTTAATGTGGCATCATCAGCTGCATTTTTATAGTTCCCTGATTTCAGGAAAGTAATCATCTGATCTTCCATACCTCCTTTGTAACCTTTCAGCATCACCCCGTTTAGATCGATGTTTTCATCAGTCTTAGCTACAGGTGTTGCAGAAGTATCCGCAGGAGTTGTGGTAGCCGCTGAATCTGTTTTTGATGCAGCAGAATCAGTCATCGTTGTAGTCGTTGTTGTCTGTTTCTTGTCGCACTGTTTCCAAAGGAAATAAGCTGCGGCAATTAAAAGTAAAAGCGGAAGCAACCATTTCCAGATTGAACCTCCGCCTTCATTATTATTTCTGTCAGGATTGGTTCCTGCAGCTGTAGTACTTCTTGTCACTTCAATTTTTGGTTCTTCTGTTCTTGGAACTGCTTCTGTATGAGAAGTGGTAGAGCCTCCGCCAAACCAGCTTCCTAAATTCAGAGATGCCAGAGAAAGTCCTGCCGGCAGCAGTGAAGAAACAATTCCTTTTTGCTCACCCAACAGGTTTGAAATACCTGATTTGTCTAAATTGTTATCAGTAGCATATTTTCCGATAGAACCTACCGTAGCTCCTGTTACTAAATTCAGTAACGAACTGGAAGAGTTATTGCTGATACCTGCATAAGTAGCAATAGCATTCACTATTCCGCCGATTTTATCTCCAAAAATAGAGGTTAACAGATTGGAAATAACAGGGCTGCTGGATGCTCCACCTATTAAATTTCCTAAAATTCCGCTCGACGAGGCATTGGTAATTGCATCCAAAACTCCCGGGTTATCGGAATTATTTGCTAATCCTCCTACAACTGCAGGAAGTATACCTCCAATTGCTTTTGAAATACCGGATTCACTTTCCCCAAACTGAGAAGCTGCTTGTGAAACCAAAGCGGGACCTAATTGTCCTTTAATTAAATCAATGACATTTAAAGACATAATAAATTATTTTTTTAGATTAATGTTGAATAAATTTAAACAAAAATCTGTCCAAAAGTCACTTTTTTTTGAATATTTATTTAATATCCCGCGATGTTTTTGAAAATCAGCAAAAATTATTAGTATGCTTTTGCGAATAATACACGTCTTTTCGACGGCTTTCCACTTACCATAGAAATACCTTCTTCGATATCGTCATCTAAAGGAATACATCGGATGGTAGCCTTCGTTTCATCCTTTATTTGCTCTTCTTCTTCAGCCGTTCCATCCCAATGTGCGTAGATGAACCCGCCTTTTTCTTCAAGAACTTTCTTGAATTCTTCGTAAGTATCTACTCTTGTGATGTTATCTTTTCTGAAGTTTAATGCTTTTTCGTAAAGGTCTTTCTGAATAGTCTGCAATAATTCTTCGATATAAACATCTACTCCTTCTATAGAACGAACTTCTTTAGTAAGGTTGTCTCTTCTCGCGATTTCTACAGACTTGTTTTCAAGATCTCTTGGTCCCATCGCGATTCTTACAGGAACACCTTTTAATTCGTATTCTGCAAATTTCCAGCCCGGTTTGTTATGCGTATCGTCATCAAATTTTACAGAGATGCCTTTTGCTTTTAATTTAGCCACGATATCCAGTGCCACTTCACTGATCTGAGCCAACTGCTCTTCTCCTTTGAAGATCGGAACAATCACCACCTGGATTGGAGCCAGAGTAGGAGGAAGTACCAGTCCTAAATCATCGGAATGCGTCATGATCAATGCTCCCATCAAACGTGTTGAAGTTCCCCATGATGTAGCCCATGCATGTTCAATCTTACCTTCTTTATTGGTGAATTTTACATCGAATGCTTTCGCGAAATTCTGACCCAAAAAGTGAGAAGTTCCTGCCTGAAGCGCTTTTCCGTCCTGCATCAAAGCTTCGATACAATAGGTTTCGTCAGCTCCTGCAAATCTTTCAGACGGCGTTTTTAATCCCATAATCACAGGCATCGCCATGAATTTCTCTGCAAAATCTGCATAAACATTATTCATTTTTTCAGCTTCTTCCACTGCTTCATCTTTGGTAGCGTGTGCAGTGTGGCCTTCCTGCCATAAGAATTCTGCCGTTCTCAGGAACAGACGGGTTCTCATTTCCCAACGGACAACATTCGCCCACTGGTTGATCAATATCGGAAGGTCTCTGTAAGACTGAATCCAGTTTTTGTATGTATTCCAGATAATCGCTTCGGAAGTAGGACGTACGATAAGCTCTTCTTCAAGCTTGGCATCCGGATCTACAATCAGCTTGTGCGGATTGTCCGGATCTGTTTTTAATCTATAATGGGTAACTACTGCACATTCTTTAGCAAAACCTTCTGCATTTTTCTCCTCTGCCTCAAACAGGCTCTTGGGCACAAAAAGCGGGAAATAAGCATTCACGTGACCTGTTTCTTTGAATCTTTTGTCCATTTCATCACGCATTTTTTCCCAGATTGCATAGCCGTATGGTTTGATCACCATGCATCCTCGCACTCCAGAGTTTTCAGCTAAGTCAGCTTTTACCACCAACTCATTATACCATTTGCTGTAATCTTCGCTTCTTGAGGTTAATTTTGCCATTATTTTTTAAAATTTTTTTAACTTTTGTACATTATTGTTATCTAAAAATAAAAATCTATTTTTGATAGATTTATTTACCAGTGTTTTGGTACATTTTTGGTACAGATTGCAAATATAATTTAAATTAAAAATTTTTACGTTATCATGAAAAGAAATATACATAAAAATTTGCTCGGTCTGTTAAAGTCCAAAGGGATTTTAGCAATATCAGGCGGATTGCTGCTTGTGTCTTGTGGCGCCCAAATGGGTGGCTATACAGAGACCGACGGGGTATACTATGACCCCAATAAAGATACGCTGCCTGAAGGGGTGATCATCAATGATGGCGGAAACAGAGTGGGGGAAAATTACGATTATTACCAGGACTCTAATGTGATTCAGAATGCACAGAACAATTCCAGAGAACAGGACAACAGATATAATACATGGAGCGATAACAACTGGAATACCAATGCTACAGACTCAGACTGGGGTGCGTTTGCCGGATCTCAGACCAATTACTATGACAACTCCTGGGGTTCTCCTTGGGGATGGTATGGTGGTTATAGCCCTTATTGGGGTATGAACCGTGGCTGGGGCTGGGGTGGCTCATTCGGTTGGGGAGGCTCAATGGGATGGGGTGGATCCTTCGGCTGGGGCTGGGGAGGCTCTATGGGCTGGGGCAGTCCTTACTGGGGATATGGATATTCTCCTTATTGGGGTGGATATTATGACCCGTTCTGGGGTGGCGGTTACGGTAACCCATATTGGGGCTGGAACGGTGGCTACTGGGGTAATGGCTATAGACCAATCTACAGAAGAAGTGGAGGTGGCGGATTCAGTAATCCTGGATTGACCAATAATATTTACAGAAACAATACGTATAACGGAGGTTTCAGAAACAGCAACAGTAGTGGTTTCAATAATTCATCCAATGGAGGCTTCAGAAACGGCAGTACAAACGGCGGCTTCAGAAACAGTTCAAGTGGAGGTTTCAGAAACGGCAGTTCAAATAACGGAGGATTCAGACAAGGAAATACGAATGGAGGTTACAACAACCAACAACAGTCTGGAGGATTCCGTAATTCAAATTCTCAGCCAAGACCTAATTATAATACGCAGCCTACCTATAACAATAACAACAACGGAGGATTCAGATCCAATGATAGTGGAGGATTCAGATCAAGCGGAGGTTCTTCCGGTGGTGGTTTCAGAGGCGGCGGTTCTTCCGGTGGCGGCGGTGGCTTCAGATCTGGCGGCGGCGGAGGAGGCGGCTTCAGAGGTGGCAGATAATTTCAAACTTAATAACTATTAAAAAAATAATGTTAAAAAAATCTTTAGTATTAATGAGTGTTTCTGCTGCATTTTTTGCGCAGGCTCAGGATGTTTCTATATTGAGAAATACTGTAGATGTTTATTCCAGTACTCCGATGGTGGGTTCGTCAAAATTTAATGCAATGGCTGGAGCTAACGGGGCATTAGGAGGAGATGCCAATTCCATGCTTACGAACCCTGCAGGTTTGGGAGTTGCCATTTCCGGAGAAGTTTCCGGAACATTGGCCATCGCGGGAAATAAAAATAAAAGTACGTGGGCGGGGTCTACTATTGACTATAGCAAGACCAATACGGATCTTGGAAATGTAGGCGCAGTAATTACTTTTCCTTTGATGAGTGAAACAGGATGGAAGTTCATCAATATCGGGATCAATTATTCCAATCAGTCACTGGATAATTATATAGAATCTCCGGGAAGCAGTGATGTGATCAAGGATTTTACAGATAAAAGTGCTTCTTTGTCAGGTCATGCATATAACAGATACGGAAACCTTTCCAAAACCAGTTTTGGGGTAGGTGCCAATTATAATCACAATGTATATGTAGGTGCTGCCTTAAACTTTTTCAATGCATCGATCGATCAGTATGATACGGCAGCTTTTAAATCACTGGCTGACGGCTCTATTGAATATTTCGACAGACAAAATACACCTATGTTTGAAAGATCTTCCGGTTTTTCTGCTTCTGTAGGGGTGATTGGAAAGCTTAGTCCTAATTTCAGAATCGGGGGTGCTATAGAAACACCTACCTTCTGGCGTATAGACAGAGATTACAGTTTCTACAACGATCCCAACTATGGAGATGGTACAGGAACTGAATCCAGAGATCTTACCACACCGCTTAAAGCGACAGTGAGTGCAGCATTTGTTGCCAGTAAAAACTTCTCGCTGAATGTAGATTACTCATTGGGATTAACAAGACCTAAATATAAAGTGGTAACAGGCGCTGAAACCGAACTGAACAGTTTCTTTAAAGATAATTATAAGAATGTATCAGAAGTAAGAATCGGAGCCGAGTACAGATTGAAACAGTTCAGATTAAGAGGAGGGTACTCTTATGCATCCAATCCTTTTGATGCTTTGACGGTAAGTCAGGTGAACCCGGATGCCTCTACTTCTGACAGATCATATAACGATATGATGCTTAATAACAGAAATCTTGCCTCTTTCGGTTTAGGATATGATTTCAAATCATTTTATATAGATGCCTCTTATCAGTATATAACGTCTACTTATAGTAATCCTTATCTTAGAGGTATTGAAACAGGAAATCCAAACACTGACACTGCTTATTATTCTGCTAACAGAATTATGTCTTCCGACTACTTTGCCGTTTCAGAAGTTAAAAATAACAGGAATAACTTCTTTATTACATTAGGCTGGAAGTTCTAATTCCAGATTGTGTAATGAGTGATTAAATTGAGGCTCCGGATCGTAAGATCCGGAGCTTTTTTTATTTCGTTTAAATTAATTAGAAGAAAGATTAATGTCCTGCAGCAGGATGAGAATGGAAGAGATGCATGATCAGGGCCAAAGAAACTCCCAGGATTACAAGTCCGATCTTGATCCAGTCAATATTATGATTCTTATTGCTCTCAAAGATAATCACTGATGAGATATGCAGGAAAATTCCACCTACGATAGCCAGAAAATAAGGCTGAAGGTCAGGATTGAAATAATTTCCGAGCAGCATTCCCATCGGAGAGGCCAATGCAAACAGGGCAACAATCAGAATAGAAGGATAGGGTGAATTTTTGGACTCATTTTTTCGGTTAAACAAAAATGCACCAAGAATAAATGAAATAGGAAGATTGTGAAATACGATTCCCAGAAGATAAGGAGACAACTGTTGCTTCTCATTAGCCAATGGAATTCCCTCAATAAAAGCGTGAATAAATAAGCCAACCATCAGTGCCATCGGAAGAATATTGTTTTCACTGTGATGGTGAAAATGCCCATGCTCGAAACCTTTCGTTAAAGCCTCAAGGATCATCTGAAGCAAAACTCCCGCGATCACGAAAATTCCCAGGCTGCTTCCGATTTTGGAAGTGTAGACCTGTGGAAAAACTTCATTCAGACAGATGGTGATCAGAAATCCGGCACTCAGGACCAGTAGATTTTTGGCCAGCTTTTCTTTTTTTCCGAAATGCTTGCCGAGAAAAACTCCCGTAATGACGCTTAAGATCAGTAAAACGACGGTTATCATGCCTTTTTCTTAAATAAATTGATACAGCGTGTAGAAACTTCACGGTCAAATTCATTCAGCTGATAATCGCCCCAGATTTTTACTCTTTCAAAACCGCAGTCTGATGCATATGAATTGATGGCTTCCAAAGTATGAAGTTTTACTTTTTCAAAGAAATGAAAAGATTTTCCGTCCGCTTCAAAACGGATATCCTTGATGATATGTCTTCCTTCAATCTTTTTCAGAATCTTAAAATCAATATCACCGCGGGTTATTGTCGTTTCAGGGACTATTTTTTTTCTTACGTACTCTTCATTCAGATAATCCAGAACAAAATATCCTCCCGGTTTTAAAACATGATAAACCGACTGAAAAACTTTTTTATCGTCACTTTCATTATCAAAATATCCGAAACTGGTAAATAGATTGAATACGGCATCCATCGGATCAGCATCAATAGGGTTTCGCATATCATGAACGTTGAATAAAAGAGTCTGGGTTTCAAACTGTTTATCGAATTCGATGCTCTGTCTGGAAAGATCTAATCCCAACACATCATATCCTAATTTATTCAAAAAAACAGAGTGTCTGCCTTTGCCGCATGCCAGATCAATAATCTTGGATGAAGGCGGTAACTGAAGGTCTTCAGTGAGTTTTGTAATGAAATTTTCGGCTTCCGTATAGTCCCTGTTACTATAGAGAAGATGATAATAAGGTGTATCAAACCAAGATTCAAACCATTCCATAATGCAAAAATAACTAAATTTGTGCGGTTAAAAGCAAAGTATTTACATATTGAGAGATCGAAAGATTCAATTAAGAGCAAAATTGAACCTCTAATCTTTTAAGTATTAAATCATTAAATCTTTTAATTATAATTTATGGACACAGAAAATCTAAAAATTCAGATAAAGACATTCTTCGGACTGGAGCAGGTCCTTGCTGAAGAGATCAAAAAATTAGGCGGGAAAAACGTAGAAATTAAAAACCGTGCGGTCAATTGTGAAGGTGACCTCGGTTTTCTTTATAAAATTAACTACTCTGCAAGAACAGCATTAAAAATATTAATTCCTGTTTTTGAATTTAAAGCATTTAATCAACATCAGTTTTACAATAAGCTTTCTGCTATTGCATGGGAAGACTATTTGCGTATAGACCAGTCTTTCGCAATTGACTCTACCGTGAATTCTGAAACATTCAAACATTCACAGTTTGTGACGTTGAAAATGAAAGATGCTATCGTGGATTATTTCCAGGAAAAATTCAATAGACGTCCTGATGTAGAGACAAGAAGTCCTGACATCAAATTCCACCTGCATATTGACAGAGAACTGGTTACTATTTCTTTGGATTCTTCAGGAGATCCTCTGTTTAAAAGAGGCTATAGAAAAGAACAGGGTGAAGCGCCTATTAATGAAGTTTTAGCAAGCGGAATGCTTCAGCTGGCAGGTTGGGACGGAAAAGGAAACTTTCTGGACCCGATGTGTGGTTCAGGAACACTGCTTGTGGAAGCAGCAATGATCGCTATGGATCTTCCTGCACAAATCTTCAGAAGAAGATTTGCTTTCCAGAACTGGGCTAACTATGATGCTGATCTTTTCGCAAAAATCAAAGAAGTAAGAGTAAACAGAGTAAGAGAATTTACTGGGAAGATCGTAGGATATGATATTGATGGAAGAATGCTGAATGCAGCCAGAACCAATATCGAAGCCGCCGAAATGGAAGATGTCATCCAGGTGAAAACACAGGATTTCTTCGAATCGAAAAAAGAACTTTTCCCGTTACTGATGGTATTTAATCCGCCTTATGACGAGAGAATTTCTATTAATGATGATGATTTCTACAAAAAAATAGGAGATACATTCAAAACAAGTTACCCGAATACATTAGCCTGGCTAATCTCTTCCGATCTGGAAGCTGTGAAGAAAATAGGTCTTCGTCCTTCAAGAAAAATCAAACTTTTCAACGGAAAACTGGAAACCAGATTCCTGCAGTATGAAATGTATGAGGGAACGAAAAAACTTCATAAACTGGAAAAAGAATAATTAAATTCTACATAGAAACCTTCCTTCACCGGGAGGTTTTTTTGTATTTAAACTTAAACGGGATAGAATAGATAGAAGGAAAAAGAGAAGCTGAGTATTAACGTTCATTCTCCCTCTTCAAGCTTTCCTTCCTCGAAATATTTAGGTGTTTTTTCAATTTTTTTTTTATTTTTGCGTCAAATCAAATTTTAAATATGGCGTGGGATCTTCTTGAAACTTTAGGAAATGTACTGGATGTGTTAGCCAATGATTCTTCATCTTCCATGAGACTGAATTACAAGGATAAAAGTACAAAAAAGAAAAAGTCGAAGTATGTCACCGAAAAAATAAGTGCAGGTTTTATAGCGGTGGCTGGAGTTTTACTTTTTTTTGTGTTTAAGGATCCGCTGCCGGCAAAAAATTATACCCAGACTTTAATTGTAGCTTCACTCATAGGATCTGCCATTTCAGGCATTCTGTTTTTTCTTTTGCATGTAGTGGAACTTTATTACTTTAAAAACTTTTTTAAATTGTTACTTTTCAGTGGTTCGGTCATCCTGTTCTTTATTTCTCTTGTACTTTGTGTTTATTTCAAATCAGGAGTGTTTGTTTAAATATTGGATTAATATTGATCGTTTTGCGTGAAATATTTCCCCGCAGATTCCGCGGATTGCACAGATTTTTATGTGAAATTTATATAATTTATCCTTACAAACATCCGTTTCATCGAATCAACAAGGTTGATTCTCTTCTTTGCCACCTCAAATCTGAATTAATAATAATTTCTTTACGTTAAATAATTTTACCGCACATTAAGCAAATCTCTAATGTTGGCATTTGTATTCAATAAAAAAGCCCCTTTGAAGGAGCTTAATATTCAATATGTACTTTTAATCTGTTCGATTATAATGTAGTTTTCGTAAACATCTGGATAGACATATATCCTCTTCCCCAGTTGAAGTTGGGATCTACCGTAGACCACATATTGAACCTTATTGTTGCCGTATCTGCAGTAGGTTCCACATAGCCATTCAGAGCGTAAGTAACGCTCACGGGTGAAGCGGTATTGTTTACAACCGTATCTCCTACCGTAGCATTTACAGAGGCCATTCTTGAACTGGCACCTGAAGAAACCGCAGGAACAGTATATTTTCTGGAACCTGCCGGAAGTTCAGCCCCGTTCTTTAAAAACCGGACTCCATAATAGCCTCCGAAATTGGTCGCTATCGCTGTTGTACCCATCGGAACGCTGTAAGTGGTCACCAGTTTCGCCTGCGTAAATGCAGGAATGGTAATCGTTACACTCAGACCCAAATTAACATTATTCACTGCCGTAGTGGCCGTTACCACCTGATCTATAGGTGCTGTGGCTGTCACATCAAAAACGTTATCGAGTTTCCATGCTGTTTTGTCACGCTGCTGATAAGTGATCCATTGAGGAACTGTGGGGGTTCCGTAGTTGGTATAAAAGCCTTCTTCCATATTGGTAGTGACGTTCGTGTTATAAACGATAAGTCCTTTTGCGGGAGATGGAATAGTTGTTCCGTCATTAGGAGCGGTTAAAGTAACACGTGGAATAAGCATTCCTTTATCGGTAGCATTGATCTGAAATTTGGCCGATGCATCCACACTTATAGTTCCCAAAGCGGCAGACCCTGCAGAAGTTATAATAAAATCGTTCGCAGTCTGGGCAGCAGTAGGAGAGGCTGCATTATCTTTATTTCCATCCACATGGAAGGCTCCGCTTGGGTTGTTTGTTCCTACTCCAACCTGTGCGTATGAAAAAATACCGAGGAGTAATGAAATAGCTGTTAATTTTGCTTTCATAGATTGTGATTGTAGTTAAAAATAATCTTTAAACTGAATATTTATTGATTGGATCTTAGCCAAAAATACTGAAATCTATTCAATGATAAGTCTTTACTTGTTGATTTTATTTACAATTAATTTTTTATGGTGATATGATCATAAATTTTAGATTTTTTTTAATTCAATAAGTTCAGGGCAGACGGAACAAGTCCATACTGTTTTTTGAAAGCATAAGAGAAGTGAGAGAAATCTTCAAAACCAACTTCCATGAATATATCCGACGGCCTTTTACGTTTTTCCTTCAAATGATAATAAGCCAGTTCAAGCCGTTTTTGAGTAAGCCACCGCTGAGGTGTAGTCTGAAAAACCTTTCTGAAGTCCCTGTTAAAAGTTGAAAGACTTCTTCCTGTAAGATACCCGAACCTTTCCAGAGGCATATTGAACATATAATTTTTTTCCATAAAACCAATCAGATCTGCTTTTCCCGGTTCCTCAAAATCAGCCAGAATATCATCTACATCCGGATCAATTTCTCTGAGAATGCTAATGGCTTCCGTGATTTTTAGTGAAGCAATATGTTCAGGAAAAGGTCCTTCCACCTCAAAATAAGGAATCAGGGACGCAAGACAACTTTTTAATAAAGGATGACTTTGAAAACTGTAAATTTTAGAATCGTGGCCCTTAGTTTTGTGTTTCAATTCCACGGAAGCATAAAAATGTTTCAGCTTTTCCGTGGTAAGATGCATCACTACAGCTTTATGAGGAAGTCCATCTTTGGGATAATTGATGATGGTCGCGAGATGGTTTCTGGGAATCAGAAAAATATCTCCTGCCTTGAACACATAGGTTTTATCAGCCTGGATAATTTTGGTTTCGCCGGAAATAAACCAGACCAGCATATGGTATTCAAAAACCGTTTCCGTTTTGAAGAGCTTATCATCATAGGTTGAAAGCTTGATATCCGGGGTGATGTACTGTATCTGGAAATCCATCGTCTTTAGTTTATTAGTACAAATGTATTTAAAAAGTGATTATTCCGCATCAAAGGTAAAGCCCAGCATTTCTTCACTCAATTTCCATAATCTTTCCGCGTTTGCTCTGTCAATGGAATAAGGCTGCACGCCACGAATCGTTGCCGGTTCATCATACCGGTGCTCTATCTGTCCGAGATCAATTTCTGCAATATCGCAATTTTCACAATAGACTCCTCCGATATTCTGAAGAGCAGGACTCGTTGCACACCAAACCGTTGTAGCGGCACCTTGCGGAATCGTTTTTAATTTCGCTTCCACTTCAGGCTTTATTTTTCCATCCTTGTCATGCGTTCCCATCTGGATATAAAGATCAATCGGTTCTTCTCTCCCCAAATCTGTTCCATACACAGAACCCGGATGTAATGAATACGCTCTTATATTGAATTTCTTTCCCCTTTCATCCAATGCCACGGAAAATAAATTACATGCCGTTTTCGACTGTCCATAACCCGCAAGCGTCTGGTATTCTCTGTTGATAAAATTCGGATCTTCAAAATCAAACGGAGCCATCTGATGTCCGTAAGAAGAAACACTTAAAACACGGGCGTTTCCAGCTTTTTTCAATGCTGGCCAAAGTTTTGCGGTCAAATGGAATTGTCCAAGATAATTCGTTGCCAGCTGAGATTCAATACCTCTGTCATCTCTTCGAAGTGGAACCCACATAATTCCTGCATTATTGATTAGAAGGTCAAGCTTTCTTCCGGATGCCAAAAATCTTTCACTGAATGCATCAATAGAATCGGGATCCATCAGATCCATTGTTTCCAGTTCTATATTGCTAATACCGGTAAGGTTTTTACCTGCTTTTTCAATATCTCTTGCCGGAATAATCACTGTTGCTCCGGCGGATACCAATACTTTTGTTGTTTCAAGACCAATTCCTGCGTAGCCTCCCGTAATGATTACCGTTTTTCCGGTTAGATCAATTCCTTTGATAATTTCCTGTGCAGTTGATGCTGCATTAAACCCTGAATGAACAGGCTGTTGTAATGGATTGATATTCTGTGTCATTTTTTATTGTTTAAATTTCTACAGCAAAGGTATGGGCTATTCATAATGATGATTTTGTTCAAAATGTCAAATTACTGTGTTGAGAATTCCAAAACTTTTTTTATTCTTGAAAAGTTAATTTCTTTGAATAAGCTGTTAAACTGTTTGTAGATTCCTCAGCGAATAAGTAATTTTGAAAAATTTTCAATTTGAGACCTACTATTTCCATTGTCGTTGCTATTTTCAACCGAAAAGACGAACTTTTTGAACTGCTGAATTCTTTGACTTTTCAGACAGATAAAGAGTTTGAAGTGATTATTGTAGACGATGGTTCTCTTATTGACCTTAATCCGACCATTCAGAATTTTGATGAGATATTGGATGTTAAATACTTCAGAAAAGACAATTCCGGTCCCGGACTCAGCAGAAACTACGGTGCGAAGAGAGCTCAGAATGACTGGTTGCTTTTTGTAGACAGCGATGTGATCGTAGAAAAAGACTATATCGGGAATATTAAAAAAGATATTGAAACAATTCCATGTGATGCGTTTGGAGGAGCGGACAAAGCCCACAAAGGTTTTAATCTGATGCAGAAAGCGATTTCCTATTCCATGACCTCGGTTTTTACAACGGGAGGAATCAGAGGAAGTAAAAAAGCAGTTTCCAGATTTCAGCCGAGAAGTTTTAATATGGGAGTGAATAAAGAAGTTTTTGAAAAAGTAGGCGGTTTTTCCGAGATGAGAATCGGGGAAGATCCGGATCTGTCCATGACACTTTGGGAAAAAGGTTTTACGACTGCATTTTTTGATGATATCGCCGTGTTTCACAAAAGAAGGGTAGACCTTGGTAAATTTTCCAAGCAGGTGTATCAGTTTGGTTGTGCAAGACCGATTCTTAATCAGAGACATCCCAATTATGTAAAAATCTCTTTTGCATTTCCTACCTTGTTTATGTTAGGATACATTTTGGGTTTTATAGAATATTTTGTTTTAGGCAGAGGGATTATCCTGGCATTTTACGGATTGTACACTTTCCTTGTGCTATTTCACGCGATGATTGTCACGAAAAATATAAGCATTGCCGGAATGGCGGTAATTTCTACCTATATTCAGATGTTTTCTTACGGCTACGGTTTTCTGAAATCATGGGTGCTCCTGAATATTTTCAGAATGAAACCCGAAGACGCTTTCCCGAAACATTTCCATATAAAATAGATCATGTTTTTTACGTAAAGATTTATTAGATTAAGCAGCTGGATAAATGCATGTCCGATTATATTTAAATAAAAAAGCATTTTCTGTATGGCAGACTGTCATAGCGGCCTCGGAAGCTGTAGCGTTAAAAAAATAAATATTGTGAACGTTAAAAAAATTCTTCTGTTCGAAGCGCGAAACTATTGTTGAATCGAATAACCTATATTGAATTCGCGCGAGTTTAGAATTTTTAGAGAACAAAATTTATTTTTAGCGAAAGATTCCAGCCTTGAACTTTTCGTTCTTTTGTTTCAAGACAAAAGGACATTAAAAAAATATAAATTTTGCTGAATCCCTGGATTTTGTATCATATCCAAAAAATATAAATTTAAACAGGTTTTAATTAAAAAATAAAAGCTGCCAGAAATTCAGACAGCTTTTATAACAATAAATTAGGATGTAAATATAGTTTCATGGTTGAGAACGCCTGTTTTTAGCATGCATTCCCGCATTTTTTCATAAGTTCTGGCGATATCATGATCCAGTCCGATGGAGAATCTGATCAATCCGTCCGATATACCCATTGCTTCACGCTCTTCTTCAGGAATCTCCGATGACGTTGAACTTCCCGAGCACGAAAATAAAGTTTTGTAGAATCCTAAGCTTACCGCCAGGTAACCCAGGTTTTCCTGCTGCATCATTTCCATCAGCTCATTCGCTTTATCAGTGGTTCCGGCATCTACCGTAAGCAGTCCTCCGAATCCGTATTCCTCATACATCATAGATTTCATCAGTTCATGATCCTTATGGGATTTTAGTCCCGGATAAGAAACTTTCAGTCCATCTTTTTCAAACCTTTCCGCAAGATACATCGCGTTGTGGCTGTGCTGTTTCATTCTGATGTGAAGTGTTCTCAGGTTTTTCAGGATGCTGGCAGATCTGAAGCTGTCCATAGTAGGTCCCAGCAACATGCAGGCTCCGTTATTAACGTTTTTGGTGTCATTGATGAATTCCTGGGTTCCGCAGTAGACACCGCCTACCGTATCACTGCTTCCGTTGATGAATTTGGTTAAACTGTGGATAACGATATCAGCACCTAACAATGTCGGTGAAACAGAAAGAGGAGAGAAGGTATTGTCAACAATCAGTTTCAGATTGTGTTTTTTACAGATATCTGAAAGTTTTCTAAGGTCTGCCACTTCAAGAAGCGGGTTACTTACACTTTCGCAATAGATAACTTTCGTATTGGGTGTTATTGCATTTTCTATAGATTCAAAATTGCTGATATCTACAAAAGTGGTATCAATATGAAATGGAGGTAGGAAATTTTTAAGGAAAGCATATGTTCCACCGTAAATGGTTCTGCTGGAAATGATATGGTCACCGCTTTTACAAACCTGCATTAAAACAGAGGTAATTGCTCCCATTCCGGATGCTGTAACGTTTGCAGCTTCAGTGTTTTCCATTTTAGCCAATGCCTGAGCAAGGTACAGATTCATCGGGGATGAATGTCTGGAATATAAATAACATCCTTCAGCATTTCCTTCAAAAGTATCAAACATGGTTTTTGCAGAAAGGAAGGTATAGGTAGAGCTGTCAGAAATCGATGGATTCACGCCTCCGAATTCGCCAAAATATTGCAGATCCTGGATCTCATTGGCTGCATTAAAATTTTCCATAAGCTTTAGATTTTATTTGTCGGTTTAAATATGCTCTGTTTTCAGAATTATTACAAGAGATATTTAAATATGTAGAATATAAATCTGAAATTTTTGCTTTTATTAGAAAATATGTTTGTTATATTTGATTTTGTTAAACTTTATCCAAAAAATTATCTATGAACTTTGATGAAACTGATAAAAAACTACTCCTGTTCCTTCAGGAAGACTGCAAACAGACCACCAAAGAACTGTCTTACAAGCTTGGTTTGTCTGTGACGGCTGTTTATGAACGGGTAAAAAAGCTTGAAAATCTTGGCGTGATCTCAAAATATGTCGCATTACTGGATAGGCATAAAATAGACCGGGATTTTATTGTACTATGCCATATCAAATTAACCCAGCACAAAAAAGAATTTGTGTTGCAGTTTGAAAGGGAAGTCATGAATCTGCAGGAAGTGACAGAATGTTTCCATGTAAGCGGTGATTACGACTATATCCTTAAAATAGGGGTGAAAGACATGGAAGATTACCGTAATTTTATGCTCAGTAAATTAACGGCGCTTCAGCACATAGCCAGCACTCACAGCTCTTTTATGATCTCTGAAGTGAAAAATACAACGGCAATTGTTCTGTAATTTATACGAGGACTCCGTTCTTTGAAGCGATAGGTTCCGGAAGGTCGTCGTGTTCTCCAATCATTTGAAGGACATCGATCTCAATGGTCCGGCATATGGAAAGCATCGGAATGTCAAACATCATCCCTTCAAACGGGTTTTCTGAGTAGTCGCCAACGAGTTCCATCACAATATAGATCCATCCGATAATGACACAGAAAGGAACACTGATCAATATTCCCCAGTTTCCTAATTTGGCGAATTCATTCACCAATCCCAAAGGAAGAAGCATAATGAAGATGACATTAAAAATAAAGGCCGTACTCGCAAACTGTCTGGGTGAAGGGAATTTTTTAATTCTTTCCGCCTGTCCCTGATAGTCATAAAACAAATTGAGAGCCTCCTGAAGCTGCATCTGGTTGAAATCTGAGATATCACCGAAGTTTTTCAGATCATTCACATCTTTTGCCTGCTTTGAAATCAGAAAAGTAGCGAAATTTTTATATTCCGGCTGAAGATCCAGTTCCTTTTCCGAAAGGTATTTATGAAGGAAAATAGGCGTTCTTCCATAGTCAGGAAATCCGGCTTTGATCAGTCGGTGTCTTCTGATATTAATATCCCCGAAATGTCTTTTCTGAGACATGTGTTCCCATTCCGTGGGCACTAATAATTGTTCACGAAAAGTATACAGCCACGCAATATGTCGGTACGCAATTTTCTTTTTGATGCCTTCGGTTTCACTATTACCTTCACCTGTAGTATTAAAAGCATACAGCATGGAAACGAAAGAACGGCTGGAATTCACGATTCCACCCCAGATTTTCCGGGCTTCCCACAATCTGTCGTAAGCCTGGTTATTTTTAAAACCTACATAAAAGGCTTCTGCAGTACCGATCAGGGCTACAGGTACCCATGGAATGATCATCCATTTCCATTTAAAAAAATAAAAAAGGCCTGCCACTAAAGTACACCAGGCCGTAAGCCAGATAATATGTCCGCCTGCGAGATTGAGAACCTGTTTGTAATTAAAATATTTGGTGGTGATCATATTGTTTCATCAAGTTGGGTGTGCATAAGCAAAAGAAATACCAAAATAAGGCGGTCTTTTGCTTTAATAAATGTAATAAAAAAAACCTCTAAAAAAATTAGAGGTTTCGTATAATTAATATGGGGTGATTAATATTTCAACATTTCTTCAATCTTTTTGCTGAGTTTTTCAGCATTCGGAAGCATTTCTTTTTCCAGTACAAGATTGATAGGAACAGCAGGAACATCCAGAGAACCCATGGTTTCTACAGGTGCATCCAGATATTTGAAACAGTTTTTCGAGATACGGTACGCGAATGCTTCGGCAAATGAATTATTCAGCTGCTCTTCCGTAAGAACGATACATTTTCCGTGAGCTTTCACTCTTTCGAACACAAGTTCTTCATCCAGAGGAATGATAGTTCTCAGATCGATTACTTCAACTCTTCCATTGAAATTCTTCACAGCTTCTTTGGCCCAGTAAACGCCCATTCCATAGGTGACAACTAATAAAGTTCTCCCTTTTTCCGTTTCATTCTGATCAGCTTCAATGATTACTTTACCTTTTCCAAAAGGAAGGATGTAATCTTCTGCCGGTTCAATAGTCTTAGCATCTTCAGTTCCCGGAACTTTACTCCAGTATAAACCTTTGTGCTCTAACATGATCACTGGGTTTGGATCGTAATAAGCTGCTTTTAATAGACCTTTGAAATCGGCCGCGTTACTTGGATAAGCGATCTTGATTCCTTTAATGTTGGCCAAAATGCTTTCAACGCTTCCACTGTGGTAAGGTCCTCCGCCTCCGTATGCACCAATTGGGACACGGATGATATTGCTTACAGGGAACTTCCCCTGACTTAAATAACTTGATTTTGAAATTTCAGTGATCAGCTGGTTGATTCCCGGATAGATATAATCGGCGAACTGAACTTCTACGATAGGTTTTAACCCTACAGCGCTCATTCCGGCAGTTGATCCGATAATATAAGCCTCCTGAATAGCCGTATTGAAGACTCTTTTGCTTCCGAATTTCTTTCCTAAAGTCACCGTCTCTCTGAAAACACCACCGATTCTTTCTCCTACATCCTGTCCGTAAAGAAGAGCTTCAGGATGCTTCCACATCAGTTCCTGAACCGCATGAATGGCAGCATCTACCATAACAATTTTTTCACCGCCAGCGGGCTCACGTGTTCCTGTTTCCTCAGTAATTGGTGTAGGGGCGAAAACGTGTTGCATCACTGTTTCCGGTTTTGGATCTTCTGCGTTTTTAGCTCTTTCAAAAGCTTCTTCAGCCTCAAGACGTGCTTTTTTAGTGATCTGCTTTAAAAGATCTTCGTCAGCTCCCGATTCCAGAAGTTGTTTTCTAAGGATCTCGCCCGGATCTTTAGCTCTGTGTTTTGTTAAATCTTCTTCGTCTCTGTAGAATTCTCTTCTTACTCCGGAAGTATGGTGACCGATAAGTACCGTTTTAGCGCAAACCACCAAAGGCTTTCTTTCGTTTCTTACAAAATCTACAGCCTTTTTCATAGCTTCGAAACTTTCTACAAAATCAGTTCCGTCTACACGCATTCTGCTAAGACCTGTAAATCCTGCTACGAAATCGTAAGCATCACACGTTCTTGCTTCTTCTTTCGTTACGGAAATTCCCCACTCATTATCCTGTACAAGAAATATAATAGGAAGCTGGTGAAGGGCAGCAAACTGTAAAGCTTCACTTACTTCACCTTCCGTTACGGAATTGTCACCAAGACTACAAACCACCACAGGATTGTTTTCAAAAGTCTGTAAATTGAAGTCCTGAATATATTTTATTCCCTGTGCTACGCCCGTAGTAGGAATGGTCTGCATCCCTGTAGCAGAACTCTGATGAATGATTTTCGGTTTGTTTTCATCCCTGCTTGAAGGGTGAGAATAATACGATCTTCCTCCTGAAAAAGGATCTTCAGCTTTTGCCAGCAATTGAAGCATCAGTTCATACGGTTCGAAACCGATTCCCAAAAGAATACTTTCGTCTCTGTAATAAGGAGAAATCCAGTCTTCTTTTTTCATCTGATAAGCGGTTGCCAGCTGAATGGCTTCATGGCCTCTTGATGTACTATGAACATATTTACAGATATTTCTGTTTTCTTCATAGATATCTGCCATTGCTTTAGCCAGCATCATGTGATTGTACGCTTTTAGCAAAATATCCTGAGAAACTTTTTCGTGAAGTGTATTTTCCATAGGAAGCAAATATACACAAAAAAACAAAATACGAACAAGTGTTAGTGTTTTGTTGAGATTGTTGTGAGTAAGGGTTTAGTCTCCGATTACTTTTTGAGGGATAAGCCCATTAAGACTGTGTTGTTTACGGTAATCTTCTTCATAAGAAGCCGCTTTCAAAAAAATTGAAAACGGCTGGAATGAATGAAAAGTTGATTTGCTATTTTTATGATCAGTTTTTTAAAAATGGTTGACTTTTCCGGTACTTATTTTCGAGGAATGAATTAATGAATCTATGTTCAAAAAATATACAGTTAACTTTTCAAAACAAATATAGGAGATCGTATTTTAAATAACAATTAAATATTGATTAAAAATCATTATTCGGTTTGTTTTATTGATATTAATTTTAATTAATGATCTTTATTTCTTAATTATTGATAATTTTAATTGGTTTTTAATTGAAAATTGATTTTTTAAATACAACGTACATTTTGTGAAAAATTATTCGCCTTTCTTTTGTATTTTACTGCTGAATTTTTGAAAAAAATGGACTAACTTTACATTCTCTTTTTTTTAAAAAAGTTAGAAACTTATATGTATTTAATTTTTGACACAGAAACAACCGGTTTACCTAAGAATTTCAATGCACCACTTTCAGACTCAGATAACTGGCCAAGAATGGTTCAGATCGCATGGCAGGTGCATGATGATAATGGTAATTTAATTGAAAATCAGGATTATATAATAAAACCTGAAGGGTACGATATTCCCTTCAATGCCGCAAGGATTCACGGGATTACCACCAAGATCGCCAATGAAGAAGGACGGGATCTGCAGGAGATTCTGGAAGAATTTTCCAAAGTGCTGGACAGAGTCAGGATCGTTTCCGGACACAACGTGGAATTCGATTACAATATCGTAGGCGCTGAATTATTTAGAAAAAATATAAAAGACAATCTTCAGGATAAGCCGAAAGCTGATACCATGATTTTGGGAACAGACTACTGTAAGCTTGGCGGAGGAAGAGGAGGAAGATATAAGTCTCCTAAACTGGAAGAATTGTACGAAAAGCTTTACGGTCACAAATTTGACGAAGCCCACAACGCTGCTGCCGATGTAAATGCAACTGCCAGAGTATTCTTCGAAATGATGAGAATTGGCGTGATTCCTTCCGAAGTACTGAAGATCTCTGAAGATCAACTTGAGTATTTCAAAAGACTATATCCGGATCCGATAAAGCCGTTTCCGATTGTTGTCAGAAGGCAGGTTGCTGACTTTAACAGTAAGAAAAAACATACAGACTCCCGAAATATTGACGAAGTTGATATCGGGAAATATTTCAATTTCAACAGCCACAGTGTTTTCTCTACATTGATGGCGACTTCCAGTATTAATGACCTGATCAAAAAAGCTTCTGATGAAAACTTTCCTGCCGTAGGAATGGTGGATACCGGAAATATGATGGGTGCTTTTAAATTTGTATCAGCAGTAGAATCCACGAATTCCGACCGTTCAAAAAAACATAAAGAATTCCTTGCTAAAAAGGAGGAAGCTAAAGAAAACGGAACTGAATTTACAGAAGAAGAGCCTGTTTCGGCTCCGCTTATCCCAATTGTGGGCTGCGAGTTTTACATATCAGCGCGTTACGAGCAGAAGCAGTTTACCAAAGATGACCCGGACAGAAGGACCCAAATGGTGCTTTTGGCGAAAGATTTTAACGGATACAAAAATCTGGCGAAGCTTTCGAGTATAGGATTCTTAAAAGGCTTCTATTTCGGAGTGCCGAGAATCAGCAGAGAATTGATCGCTGAATACAAAGAAGGATTGATCGCTGTGACTTCAGGTATTTTGGGAGATATTCCGGACGCAATCCTTAATACAGGGGAGCAGAAAGGGGAAGAGCTCTTTAAATGGTGGAAAGATACTTTCGGCGATGATTTCTATGTACAGCTTCAGAACCATAAACTGCCGGAAGAAGAGCATTTAAATGAAGTTTTACTTTATCTGGCAGATAAATACGATACTAAAATCCTTGCCCAGAACGAAACTTTTTATACTCAGAAAGATGATGCCAATATTCAGGATATCATAAGCTGTATCAAGGATGGTGAAAAGCTAATGACCCCTATAGGAAAAGGCTTCGGGAAACGAAGAGGACTTACCACAGGAGAATATTATATTAAAAATAGTGACGAAATTAAAGAAGCATTTCTGGCCTATCCGGATGCTTTCGATGCTTATGAGGAATTTCTCGGCAAATTCAGTCCGTATACTTTAAAAAGAGACGTTCTCCTTCCTAAATTTGACATTCCGGAAGAGTTCATCCATGCTGAAGATGCTGCGGATGGTGGGAAAAGAGGAGAGATGGCTTATCTTACTCATTTAACGTATGAAGGGGCAAGAAAAAGATATGTTGAAACCGGAATTACAGACGAAATCAAAGAACGTCTGGACTTTGAGCTTGATGTAATCGCGAACACCGGTTATCCGGGATATTTCCTTATTGTACAGGATTTCTGTAATGAAGCCCGTAATATGGGGGTTTGGGTAGGACCGGGAAGGGGTTCTGCAGCAGGTTCTGCGGTAGCTTACTGTATCGGGATCACCAATGTTGATCCTATTAAATATGATCTCCTTTTTGAGAGATTCCTGAACCCGGAAAGGGTTTCGATGCCTGATATTGATATTGATTTTGATGATGAAGGGCGTGACAGGGTGATCAAATGGGTAATTGAAAAATATGGACAAAGTCAGGTAGCGCAGATTATTACGTATTCTGTTCTAGGTGGAAAATCTGCGATTAAAGATGCGGGAAGAGTATTGGATCTTCCGATTCCTGATACCAACAATATTGCAAAACTGATTCCTCCGAGTCCCGGAATGAACATTGCAAAAGCTTTGGCTAAATATGACAAGCTAAAGCCTGAAGAGCAGATGCTGGTAGATGAAATGAGGATGGTGCTTGATAATCCTGATGATCCGCGGTTCGATGTATTGGCGAGTGCCAAAAAAATGGAAGGTTGTATCAGAAATACCGGAATCCATGCCTGCGGGGTGATTATTACTCCTGAGGATGTAAGTAACCTGGTTCCAATCACCATTGCAGCGAAAGATGCCGATATTCTGGTTTCCCAGTTTGACAACTCGGTGGCGGAAAGTGCGGGACTTCTGAAAATGGACTTCCTGGGACTTCGTACCCTGACGATCATTAAAGATGCCATGAAACTGGTGAAGCAAAGGCATAATATAGACCTTGATCCGGATGAGATTCCACTGGATGATGCAAAAACATATCAGCTGTTTAAGGAAGGAAGGACGATCGGGATTTTTCAGTATGAAAGCCCGGGGATGCAAAAATACATGAGAGAACTGAAACCGACAGTTTTTGCCGATTTGATTGCGATGAATGCGTTGTACCGACCGGGACCAATAAAATATATTCCGAGTTTTATTAATAGAAAACATGGAATTGAAGAAGTGGTATACGATTTACCGGAAACTGAAGAATATTTAAAAGAAACCTACGGAATTACCGTTTATCAGGAGCAGGTAATGCTTTTGTCTCAAAAATTGGCCAATTTTACAAAAGGTGAAGCTGATACTTTGAGAAAAGCAATGGGTAAAAAGCAGATTGAAGTTCTTAATAAAATGTACCCTAAATTCATTGAAGGAGGACGGAAAAACAACCTTAACGAAGAACGGTTAGAGAAAATCTGGAATGACTGGAAAGCCTTTGCAGAATATGCCTTCAACAAATCTCACTCCACCTGTTATGCGTTGATTGCTTACCATACTGCCTATCTGAAAGCCAATTATCCGGCTGAATATATGGCGAGTGTAATGAGTAATAACATTAACAATACGGACTCTATCACCATGTTTATGGAGGATTGTAAGAGTATCGGGGTAGATGTTTTGGGGCCGGATGTGAATGAATCCCAATATAAATTCTCAGTAAACGAAAAAGGTCAGATCCGTTTTGGTTTGGGAGCGATCAAAGGAATTGGTGAAGGGCCGAGTGAGGCGATTACCAGAGAAAGAGCGAATGGAAGGTTCAAGAATATTTATGATTTCTTCGAAAGAATTTTACCTTCCCAGATGAATAAAAGAGTGGCGGAAAGTTTAGTGCTGGCGGGCGCTTTCGATGAATTGGGATCTTACCACAGAGGTCAGTATTTTGATATCGATATGGCGGGTAAAACCAATCTGGAAAGACTGATCAGATACGGACAGAGCTTCCAGGAAAGTAAAAACGAAATGGAACATTCTCTTTTCGCAGACTTTGCCGATGAAGTCCAGATCGAGCAGCCAAAACTGCCACCTTGCCCGGAATGGCCGAATATGCATAAGCTTAATAAAGAAAAAGAGATCATTGGATTCTATCTTTCTGCGCATCCGCTGGATGAATTTAAATATCATTTCCAGTTTATGCAAGGGCAGTTATCTAAAAAGAGCGTCCTGGAAAAAGATGAGGAAGAAAAGTTGGTAACCGATGAGGTTCCTATTTTAGAAAAAGATTCTCAGGATGAAACGGTGGATCTTATTGAAATTGTTTCTGATGAAATGGCAATAGGAGAAGAAGAGGTGATAGAAGAAGTCACGAAAAAAGCCGAACCGAAAGGGAATTTTATGTTCCTGAACCTCGATGAGGTGGATGCCTACAAAGAGCAGGCTTTCTCCAATAAACAGGAAGAACTGTTTGAAGAAAAGAAAAAAGACTGGAAAACACTACAGAAAGAAAGAGAAAACGGCGGTGGCGGAAAAGAGTACACGGTAGCCGGACTGATCACGGAATACAAAGTTCAGGATGGTTTCAGAAGTGGTGAGAAAGTGGCTTTTGTGACGTTGGAAGATTATTCAGGATCCTATTCTTTCAGGCTTGGAGACAGGGATTATATGCGTTTGAAAGAAAAACTGGAAGTTCAGAGATTTGTGATTTTTAAAATAAAATTTGCACAGGTGAAAGACGGTAGGGTTTTCGTGAATGTAAATGATGTCATAGAGCTGCAGGAAGCCTTTGAACGGTTTGCAAAAAGTATTTCTCTCGTGATGGATGTCATGGATGTACGTGCTGAAGATCTTGACTTTTTCAGGACTGTTCTTGACAGAAATAAAGGAAATCAGAAACTTAAATTCTATATCAAAAATATTGAAGATGATTCTCAGATAGAAGTTCAGTCTATGAAACATTCTGTAGATTTGAACGGGGATTTGATCAAAGAAATTCAGCTCCTCAATAAATATGAGTTCTATCTGAACTGATAACGGTGATCTGGTAAAATATAAAAGCGGCATTTTGTCGCTTTTTTTTGTTTTGAATTGAAAATGAGTGGAGTAGATGAAAAAAAATATTTTATGTTAAGTTAAAATTTATCCTATTTAAGTGATTTTAAATTTGAGTATAAGCTGTTGATAGTCAATGCTGTGTTATTTATCTAAGGATTGTGAATTTTAAGTTAAAATTAAACATATATTTAATTTTAATTAATAAATTAGCTTTTTACCTCTTATTGATTTAATATTTTATGTTAATTTTTGAATTAGAATAAAATATTGGTTACATTTACCTCCCTAATTTTTATTTTTACTTAGTATGAAAAAAACTCTATTGTCGTGTTTATTTTTCTTAATGGCGACACTCATCAATGCCCAGATTACTCTGGGCAGCGGAACTGCACAGGGCGGGTATATGCCCGTGGATGTGAATTTCGGCTATAATTACAGTCAGCAGATTTTTACCAAGACTGAAATTAATACAGCCGCAGCGGGCAATATTACGGGCGTTAAATTCTTTCTCCCGAATAATGCAGATATTTCTAAATCGGTTGATTGGGTGGTTTATGTAGGCCATACCACTAAAACAAGTTTTAGCTCTGGTACAGACTGGGTACCTTTAGCCAGTATGACTCAGGTATTTTCAGGAGTGGTGAGTGTAGTAAGTAATGAAGTTACAGTCAACTTCAGTTCACCATTTGCCTATAACAATACAGATAATCTGATTATCGCTATTGATGAAAATACGGCAGATTTTACGGGTACGAGCAATAAGTTCTACACGTATACAGGACCTTCCAATTCCGGATTGGGATACAGAAGTGATACCATAAACCCGGATCCTGCAGCTCCCCCTTCAGGAACACGTGGAACTACCAAATCTATTACTTCATTGTTAGGACTTTCTCCGGCGGCACCGCTCTGTCCGGTTGTTTCAGCTCCTGCAGTGAATGCTACCAGTGTGTCTGTTTTACCTACGATTACCTGGGCAGGATCCAACTCTGCAACTTCTTACAAGTTGAGCGTAGGAACTACACCGGGGGGTACAGATGTAATGAATATGGTAGATTTGGGAAATGTAACCAGCTATGCATTTACGAATGCTCTTAACTTCAATACTCAGTACTATTACACGGTAAATGCTTTAAACTCAGTAGGAACAAGTACCGGATGTACAGAAAGAAGCTTTACTACCGTTTCGTTGGGATGTCCTTCTGTGAGTATTCCAGCAGCATCCATACTGGGAACTTCGGTAAAACCTACATTTACATGGTCTGCCATAACAGGAGTGCAGGGGTACCGTTTGAGTATCGGAACATCAGCAGGGGCGAATAATGTGTTGAGTAATTTTGATGTAGGAAATGTTCTGACGTATACTTTAACTACAGCACAACAGCTTAATCCTTCTACCCAATATTTTTACACCATAACAGCTTATACTGCAAATGCTGCTTCTACCGGATGTACGGAAAGAAACTTCACTACAGGAGCCACATTACCTCCTGCTAATGATGATTGTTCCGGAGCCGTTTCATTAACGGTGAATTCTGGATTGACATGTACGGCTACAACACCGGGAAATACCCTTGGTGCTAGTTTATCTATGGCAGCTACGCCTTGTAGTGGTAACCCGGGAGATGATGTTTGGTACAGCTTTACAGCGACCGGAAGCAGCCATCTGATTACTATTTCTAATGTAGTTTCTACGGGTGTGAGCTCAGATACTGATATGTACTTCCAGGTTCTTGGAGGAAGTTGTGGGACAATGACCAGCATATTGTGTTCTGATGCAGACATCAATATGGTGACAGGACTTACTGCGGGACAAACCTATTATGTAAGGGTTTATACATATTCATCCAGTGCAAATACCAATGCAAGCTTTAATATTTGTGTATCAACACCTCCGCCGCCGCCTGCAAACGACGATTGTGCGAACGCTGTAACAGTTACAGTAAATGCTGATATGAACTGTGGATCTGTAACTTCAGGAAATACTTCAGGAGGAACCAACTCTTCTGTTTCTGTAGGTGCTTGTTCAGGTACTCCGGATGACGATGTTTGGTATAAATTTGTTGCTACCGGCACAAAACATACGATCTGGCTGAAAAATGTAGTTTCAGTAGGAACATCTTCATCTACTTCATTATACGCTCAGGTATTCAGTGGGGCTTGCGGTACATTGACCAGCACTACATGTATTACTTCAAATACAAGCTATACCGTTTTATCTAACCTGACAGCAGGGGAGACTTATTACGTAAGAGCTTATAACTCAAATGCTAACTCAGGGGCTTCATTGTATGCCAATACGTTTGATCTATGTATAGGAACATTACCTGCACCTCCGGCAAATGACGAGTGTTCAGGCGCAGCTACCTTGACTGTGAATCCGGATATGAACTGTGGATCTGTAACTTCTGGAACTACTTTGGGAGCAACCAACTCTTCAGTTCCGGTAGGTACTTGTTCAGGGACTCCTGACGATGATGTCTGGTATGCATTTACTGCTACAGGTACTGCACATACCATTTGGTTAAAGAATGTGGTATCTGCAGGAAGCAGCTCATCTACGAGCTTGTATGCACAGGTATTCACAGGAGGATGTGGAGCTTTGGTAAACAAAACCTGTATCACTTCAAATTCAAGCTATACTGCACTTACAGGCCTTACAGCCGGAGAAACTTACTATGTAAGAGTGTATAACTCCAGTGCAAATACTTCTACAACAGTGTACGCCAATACATTCAGTGTATGTATCGGTACGTTACCTCCTCCTCCTGCAAATGATGACTGTGCAAACGCAACTTCATTAACGGTAAGCGGTACGGGAACTTGTACGAATCCTGTCAGCGCTTCTACTTACAGTGCGACTCAAAGTACTGGAACAACCCCAACTTGTGCTGCCAGCGGAATCAATGATGATGTTTGGTATTCGTTTACAGCAACTGCAGCGACTCATCTGGTAACAGTTAATTATACAGATAACGCTACAGCAACACAGGTGTATTCAGGATCTTGCGGAAGTTTCACAGCAGTGTCATGTACAGATGGAGCCTTTGGTAATTCAAATGTACTGTTGCAGAGCTTAACAGCAGGTCAGGTATATTACGTAAGAGTATATTCTTCATCAAGTACAGCTACAATAGCTTCATCTTTCAGCATTTGTATCACTACACCGGTAGCGCCAGCTAACGATACCTGTGATACGGCAATAGCAATTCCTTGCGGTGGAACAGTAGAAGGCAACAACGCGCTTGCTGCCAACGAAACTTTACCTGCCAATACTTGTGGCGGTACAACCACTACAGCAAGCTACAAAGGAGTATGGTATACCGTAAAAGCTCATGCAGCAGGGCCTATTACCATAAGTGCTTGTGGAGCAGAATTTGACAGTTACTTAAGAGTGTATTCAGGAAGTTGTGCCGCACTTACATGTGTGAGTAACACTTCAGGAATTGGGTATGCTGATGGCGGATGTCCTGGTGCCAATCTTAATGATTCATCTACTTTAACGTTCAATGCTACAGCCGGTACTACCTATTATGTATTGCTGACCGGTTACACTGCAGCGAGATTCGGAAAATATACAATATCTGTGACACAGGATTGCTCTACCATGGGTACTTCTGAGGTTAAAAAAGAAAATAACCTTAAAGCCTATCCAAATCCTTTTGCAGACGTTCTGAATATTTCTGATATTTCTAAAGTGAAGTCAGTATCCATTATTGATCTGGCCGGAAGAGTGGTAAAAACCATAGATAATCCTTCTTCAGCCCTTCAGTTGGGAGACCTGAAACAAGGAATGTATCTGGTGACTCTGAATATGAAAGACGGATCAAAACAAACTATTAAGGCGATTAAGAAATAAAATTTTATTAATCATACTATAGAACAGCAGCTGAAAAGCTGCTGTTTTTTTTTGATATTTATCTTCTTTACGTTTTGGTTTTATATAAATGGTAATGAATTGGAGATACAGTTCGTTTTGATAAGTTTTTTAATTAGGGGAATTAATAGTATTTGTTAAAAGATGAGATGAAATTGTGATATCAGTATTAAAAAATAAACTAGTTGGTTGTTTTTTATGCAATAGTTTTGTTTTTCGAGTTAATGCTAAAATATTTTATACTTTTCTGTCATTAATTTTAAATTTTATCTGATGAAAAAACTCTTATTTTTTATTACCATACTTCCTGTTTTTATTTTTGGGCAGTGGACAGAAAATTTCGATTCAGGCACCGGGCTTCCGGCAGGGTGGGCGGTCATCAACAGTGGCGGCGACAATGGCTGGGATATTCGTGTACCCGCTTCAGGTGCGCACTCAGGAACAAGAGTAGCAGGGCTGTCTTATAACAGTGCCGCCCACAATGATTATTTGATTACCAAGGCTATTAATGTACAGGCAGGGATTAGCGATAGAATGTCTTTTTATGTACGGTCTGAGAATGCATCTTATCTGGAAGATTATGAAGTATTACTTTCAACAACAAATCAAACACAGGGTGCATTTACTACCGTATTGCAGGCCACTGAAAATGCACCGGCAACATGGACAAGAAAAACGTTCAGTTTATCAGCCTATGTTGGGCAAACGGTTTATGTGGCAATTCATGCAACAGACGCTGACCAGCTTTACCTTTTTGCGGATAGCTTCAGCGTTGATACAGCCCCTGTTGCAGTGCCGGTTTGTACAGCCATTACTTCACCTGTAAACGGAGCAACAGGAGTAAATTCGGATGGTATTCTCAACTGGAATGCGATATCCTCAGCTACAGGATATAAGATTAAAGTAGGGACAGCCAGCGGAGGAACGGATATTGTAAATAATGTTGATATTGGAGATTTGGCTACCTACAATATACCGGGAGTACTCACTGCAGGAACCACGTATTATGCGACACTTATTCCATATAATACATTTGGTGATGCTGCCGGATGTACAGAAATTTCCTTTAGAATAGCTGAGATACCTGCTAATGATGACTGTGCTAATGCCATTTCTTTAGCTGTAAGCAGTACAGATGTTTGTACGACTCCTGTCAATGGGACAACCAATGGAGCAACTCAAAGTACGGGAACAACCCCGACTTGTGGTGCAGGCGGAATCAATGATGACGTCTGGTATTCCTTTACGGCTACTGCAGCGACTCATCTGGTAACGGTGAATTATACGAATGCTCCTACAGTAACACAGGTGTATTCAGGATCGTGCGGGACTCTTACGGCAGTCACATGTTATTCAGGAACATATAGCAATTCAAATGTTTTATTGCAGAATTTAGCAATTGGTCAGGTATATTATGTAAGAGTTTACTCCAGAGCGGCTGTATCAACGACAAATTCGGATTTCAGCATCTGTATTACTACACCTTCAGCTCCTGCTAACGATACCTGTACTACTGCGATACCTATTCCTTGCGGTGGAACCGTAGAAGGTAACAATGCACTCGCTGCCAATGATACTTTACCGGGTAGTGCTTGTGGTGGCAATTCATCAAATTTCAAAGGAGTATGGTATACCGTGACCACCGGTACTGCCGGGTTTATTACAATAGCTGCATGCGGTTCTGAATTTGACGGATATCTAAGAGTGTATACCGGAGGTTGCTCAGGTCTGACCTGTGTATTTAACGTTTCAGGAGTTGGATATGCTAATGACGGATGCGGAGATATTGCCAGTGCTCCGTCTGTTAGTTTTAATGCAGCGGCCGGTTCTGTTTATTATGTGCTTCTGACCAGCCGTGACGTGGCACAGTTTGGGAAATATAAGATCTCGGTAACACAGAATTGTTCATCAATGGGTACCTCTGATATTAATAAAGAAAACAGTCTAAAGGCACATCCAAATCCTTTTGAGGATATTCTGAATATTTCTGAAATTTCTAAAGTGAAATCAGTATCGGTGCTTGATGCTACAGGAAGAGTGGTAAAAACCATAGAGAACCCTTCTTCAGCCCTTCAGTTAGGAGACTTGAAACAAGGAATGTATTTGGTGAATTTGAATATGAAAGATGGATCTACGCAGACCATTAAGGCTATCAAAAAATAAGTTTTTGTGCCATATTTTGCAGAACAGTAGCTGAAAAGCTGCTGTTTTTTTTGTATTTATCTTCTTTACGTTTCAGTTTTGTGTAAATGTGATGAATTTTGATATGCAACACGTTTTCTCCGATTTTTTTAGTTTGGGGAATTATAGATATTTGTTAAAAGATGAAAGGGAATTATGGTATTCATATTAAATAATAAACTGGTTGCTTATTTCTCATGTAATTGTTTTGTTTTTTGATTTAATGGTAGAATATTTTATATTTTTCTGTCATTAATTTTAAATATCACCCTTATGAAAAAACTCTTATTTTTTATGACGATACTCCCTGTTTTTATTTTTGGACAGTGGACAGAAAATTTTGATTCCGGCACTGCGCTTCCGGCGGGTTGGGCGGTCATCAACAGTGGGGGACCAGATGGTTGGAATATTCGTGTCACAAATTCAGTTGCGCACTCTGGTACAAATATAGCTGGGCTTACGTATAATAATACAGCTCACAATGATTATCTGATTACAAAAGCTATTTATGTACAGGCAGGGATTAGTGATAGGATTTCTTTCTATATAAGATCCGAGTATTCATTTCTTTTGGAAGACTATGAGGTATTACTTTCATCAACAAATCAAACACAGGGCGCATTCACTACCGTTCTTCAGGCTACTGAAAACGCACCAGAAACATGGGCGAGAAAAACATTCAGTTTATCAGCCTATGTCGGGCAAACAGTGTATGTGGCTATCCATGCAACAGACACTAACCAGTCTTATCTTTACGCGGATAGCTTTAGCGTAGATACGGTCCCTTCTACAGTGCCGGCCTGCACGGCCATAACTTCACCTGCAAACGGAGGAACAGGAGTAAACACAGATGGTGTTCTGAGTTGGAATACGATATCTTCAGCTACAGGATATAAGATTAAAGTAGGGACAACCAGTGGAGGAACTGATATTGCGGATAATATTGATGCAGGAGATGTGTCTATCTACAATATACCGGGATTACTCAATGCTGGAACCACTTATTATGCTACTGTTATTCCGTACAATGCCATTGGCAATGCAGCCGGGTGTACAGAAATGTCCTTTACAACAGCTCAGTCACCTCCTAATGATGACTGTGCTAATGCCATTTCTTTAGCCGTAAGCAGTACAGAATTTTGTTCATATCCTGAAAATGGGACAACCAATGGAGCAACTCAAAGTACAGGAGCAGCTGCTACCTGTTCTCCTTCCGGCATCAATGATGATGTGTGGTATTCTTTTACAGCTACGGCAGCGAATCATCTGGTAACAGTGAATTATAGTAGTATCGGCGCTACAGCAACCCAAGTATATTCCGGATCATGCAGTGCTCTAACGGCGATCATATGTTATGCAGGATCAAATGGCAATTCAAATGTTTTATTAAAGAATTTAGCAGTTGGTCAAGTGTATTATGTCAGAATTTACTCCAGAACACTTGCACCAACCACAACTTCAGATTTCAGCATCTGTGTCACGACACCGGTAGTTCCTGTTAATGACACGTGTGATACTGCAATAGCAATTCCTTGCGGTGGAACCGTAGAAGGAAATAATGCACTTGCTGCCAATGACACTTTATCTGGTAATTGTGGTGGTTTAGCCAACTTTAAAGGGGTGTGGTATACCGTGACAGCCGGTGCTACCGGGCCCATTACGGTAGCAGCATGTGGATCTGAATTTGACGGTTATTTGAGAGTGTATACTGGAAGCTGCTCAGGTCTGACTTGTATAAGTAATGTCTCAGGAGTCGGATATGCTAATGATGGATGTGGAGATGTTGCCAGTGCTCCATCTCTAACTTTTAATGCAACTGCCGGTACTGTTTATTATGTGTTTTTTAATGGTCGTGAGGCGGGACAGTTCGGAAAATATACGATCTCTGTGACACAGTATTGTTCTACAATGGGCACATCTGATAGTAATAAAGAAAACAGTCTGAAGGCACATCCAAATCCTTTTGAAGACGTACTGAATATTTCGGATATTTCTAAAGTGAAGTCAGTATCTGTGCTTGATGCTGCAGGAAGGGTAGTAAAAATGATAGATCATCCTTCTTCAGTTCTTCAGCTGGGAGATCTGAAACAGGGAATGTATCTGGTCACTTTGAATATGAAAGACGGATCCAAACAGATCATTAAGGCCATTAAAAAATAAATTTTTATTGATCCTTATCATACAGAACAGCAGCTTTTCAGTTGCTGTTTTTTTTAATGATGATATTTTTACGTTTCTGACCTTTTATAATAGAGGAAAAATTTTTAGTGGCAGTACGTTTTGATCAGTTTTTTAATTTGGAGAATTGTAAATACTCGTTAAATTATAAAATGGTATTGTGATATTTGTAATAAAAAATAAACTGATTGGTTATTTTTCATGTAATGATTTTGTTTGTTAAATTAATGGTAAGATATTTTGTATTTTAATGTCATTAATTTTAAAAAATTACTTATGAGAAAACTCTTATTCTTTATGATAGTATTCCCTGTTTTTATTTTTGGACAGTGGACAGAGAATTTTGATTCAGGGACTACACTTCCCGTAGACTGGGCAGTCATCAACAACGGGAGCAGCAATGGCTGGGATGTCCGTGTACCCCTTTTTAGTACCGCGCATTCAGGGACAAATGTAGCCGGACTTACGTATAATAATACAGCCCATGATGATTATTTGATTACCAAGGCTATTAATGTCCAGGCAGGGATTAGTGAAAAAATTTCTTTTTATATAAAATCTGACTTGTTTTTGGAAGATTATGAGGTACTGCTTTCAACAACAGACCAAACGCAGAGTGCATTCACCACCGTGCTTCAGACCACTGAAAAAGCACCGGGCGAGTGGACCAAAAAAACATTCAATTTACTGACCTATACCGGACAAACCGTTTATGTTGCCATACATGCAACAGACACCAACCAGTTTTATATTTTGGCGGATAGTTTTACTGTAGATGCATATCCTACCATACCACCTCCCTGTACATCAATTACCGAACCTGCAAATGGAGCTACAGGAGTAAATTCAGATGGTATGCTGAATTGGAACCTCCTATCTTCCGCTACAGGGTATAAAATTAAAGTAGGCACAACCAGCGGAGGAACGGATATTGTCAATAACAGTGATGCAGGAGACGTGGCTACCTTTAATATACCGGGAGTACTCAATGCAGCGACTACTTATTATGCGACTGTTACTCCGTATAATGCCATCGGTGAGGCTTCGGGATGTACAGAAATTTCCTTTACAACGGCTCAGTTACCTGCTAATGATGAGTGTGCTAATGCAGTTTCATTACCAGTAAGCAGTACAGAAGTTTGTACGAATCCTTTAAATGGTATAACCAACGGAGCTACTCAAAGTACAGAAACTGCTCCTACATGTGCTTCTTATGGAATTAATGATGATGTCTGGTATTCGTTTACAGCTACTGCGACAACTCATTTGGTAACGATAAATTATACGGATAATGCTACAGCGGTACAGGTGTATTCAGGATCTTGTGGAAGTTTGACAGCGGTAGAGTGTAAATATGGAGGGTCTGGCAATTCAAATGTTTTATTACAGAATTTAGCAGTAGGCGAGGTGTACTATGTAAGAGTTTACTCTGAAACAGACACAGCGACGACAACTTCGAATTTCAGCATCTGTGTCACAACACCGGTAGTCCCTGCTAACGATACCTGTGATACGGCAATAGCAATTCCATGTGGTGGAACAGTAGAAGGTAACAATGCGCTTGCTGCCAGTGACACTTTACCTGGCAGTGCTTGTGGTAGCAGTTCAGCAAATCTGAAAGGGGTATGGTATACTGTAACAGCCAATGCAACAGGGCCTGTTACTATAAATGCTTGTGGGTCTGAATTTGACAGTTATTTAAGAGTGTATTCAGGCAGCTGTTCAGGTCTGACGTGTGTAAGCAACGTTTCAGGAGTTGGATATGCCGACAGCGGATGTGCTGGTGCCAATCTTCATGATGCATCTACTGTAACGTTCAATGCTACAGCGGGCACCACATATTACGTATTATTGTCAGGTTATTTTGCGGCTCAATTTGGAAGATATACGATTTCTGTGACACAGGATTGCGTTACAATGGGGACTTCTGACGTTAAAAAAGAGAACAGCCTTACAATCTATCCGAATCCTTTTGAAGATACACTGCATATTTCTGATGTTTCTAAAGTGAAATCAGTATCAATTACTGACCCGGCCGGGAGAGCGGTAAAAACCATAGATAATCCTTCTTCAGCCCTTCAGTTAGGAGATTTGAAACAAGGAATGTATTTGGTCACCCTCAACATGAAAGACGGATCCAAACAGACCATTAAAGCCATTAAGAAATAAAATTTTATTAACCATATAATACAGAACAGCAGCTGAAAAGTTGCTGTTTTTTTTATTTAGTAGGCTCAGACATAGATTTACTGTTTCAGAAATTTTGAAAATAGGAGTAATCGTTGTTTCGAATGGGCTATCAAAAATAACGATCATTCAGATCATAATAATGGACGAATGAAAGCCATGATTTTTTAATTTAAAAAATCATATTGTTGTATTTTTTTTATTAAATTAGCCCATACCATAAAATAATATTACATGAAAAAGATTTTACTTGCGAATCTGTTAATGATTAGCGCGTCAGCATTTGCGCAAACCTATTGTATCCCTGAATTTTCGAGTGGGTGCGCCGGAGGAGATGTGATTAACAGCTTTACGATTCCGGCAGCCGGATTTAGTCACCTGGATACAGGATGTTCTCAGGGAGCTTACGGAGATTACACCACTCAGACCATTACCATGAATGCCGGTGTTAATTACGCCTTTTCTATTACCCATGGTTATGAAAATCAGAATATTAGGGTCTGGATTGATTTTGATAATAACGGAACCTTTGATGATGTAGCACCCGAGTTGGTGACCGAAGCAAGCAGCACCGGATCAGACACAAGTTCGGTGACAAACGGGACCATCAGTATTCCTTTAACAGCTACACCCGGAACTTACAGAATGCGAGTGGGAGATCGCTATTCCAGTCAGCCAGAGCCTTGTAATACGTCAGGGTACGGAGAAGCACATGATTATACTGTAGCTATCGGAGCTGCTCCAAGTTGCCTTTCACCGGGGAATTTATCTTCAAGTACCATTACTTCAAATTCAGCTTCTATTTCGTGGACAGCCCCTACAAGCACCGTTGGCGTAGGATATGAATATTATTACTCTGACACAAGTACAGGACCAACAAGTACTACTGCCGCCACCGGAAGTGTAGGAGCATCTGCTCTTACGGCATCATTATCTTCACTTTCTCCCGCCACTAATTATTATGTATGGGTAAGATCCGTATGCAGCGCTACCGATAAAAGTGCATGGTCTGTAGGAACATCATTTACAACCGAATGTGCCGTTATTGTACCTACGGTAACTTACACCAATGATTTTACAACATTCCCGGGCAATTGCTGGGAACAGGCTTCAGGTGGAGATGCTTCCACAGGACCTAATGATACAGAAGAATTTTGGAATGACGGAGACTTCCTGAATGCAGGAGATGGTAACAATTCTGCTAAGATTAATCTTTATTTCACCGGTACCGCAGCATGGCTGAAGACGGTACCTTTCAATCTTTCAGCAGGTGGATATCAGGTTAAATTTGATTACGGAGTTACAGAGTTTCTGGACACCACTGCATCCGGTATGGGATCTGATGATATCATTCAGTTTCTTGTATCCGGGGATGGAGGAACTACCTGGACTGTTCTGCAAACATGGGATGCGGCAAACGCACCATCCAATACTTCGACTACCTATTCTTATAATCTGACTTCTTACACAGGAGCGAATACGGTTTTTGCATTCTATGCTTCTGACGGAACGGTAAATGATCCGGAAGACTACCAGTTCTTCGTGGATAATTTCAAAGTAGAATCTTCATCGCTGGCAACATCTGAAGTTGCAGGAGTAAAAGAAACGATTAAAGCATATCCGAATCCGTTCACAGATGTATTGAACATTTCAAAAGCAGATCTTGTAAAATCAGTTTCTGTTTCCGATGTATCAGGAAGATTGGTGAAAACCATCGATAATCCTTCTTCAGCACTTCATCTGGGAGATCTGAAACAGGGATTGTATTTCGTGACATTGAATATGAAAGACGGTTCCAAGCAAAGCATTAAAGCCATTAAGAAATAAATTAAAATTATAGAAAATTGTAAAGACGGATATTTTTATCCGTCTTTTTTTTGTGAGAAATATTTTTATAGAAAAATGGAATTTTAGATCATGTATGGTATAATTAACTGAAATAAAAAGAAAAAATCATCACTCTAAAAAAAAGACGGCACCAGCCGTCTTTTTATATCACTCATTGCCCATCATTTATCACTCATCACTTATTGGGTACCGGCTGTATATCTCCCGTATTCATATGCTCAAAGATCGTAGGGAAAAACAGAACAAGGATAAAATAGATGACGATCATTAATACAATTAAGGAAAAAAGGATAATGACCAGACTATTGGGTTTATTTTTCTTTTGTGGTTCCATGATTTTTGTGGTATTTGGTTAATAGATTCATATCAATACCAAATACTAAGCTAATTTCTTGCCACACTGTTTGCAGTATCTTGCGTCGTCATCGATATCTTCATTACCGCACTGCTCGCAGATCTTTTCCAGATTCTGTCTTTTATTTCTCATTTCGGCAGTCACAATTCCAGTAGGAACTGCGATGATGGAATAACCGGCAAGCATAAGAATAACGGCAAAAAACTTGCCCATCGGTGTAATAGGAGAGACATCTCCGTAACCAACAGTCGTTACCGTAACCACGGCCCAGTAAATAGATTGTGGAATGGTTTCAAAACCAGGCCTTCCGCCTTCCACCATAAACATCAGGGAGCCCACGATCACAGAGAAAATAATCAGAAATAAAAGGAAAATATAGATCTTTCTGGAACTGTGCTTTAAGGCTCTTACGATGAGGTAACCGTCATTCATAAAATCCAGAAGATTGAAAATTCTGAAAACTCTCAGCATTCTCAGCATTCTGAAAATCAGGAAATATTTGGTCACGGGAAAGAAAAAGCTGAGGAAAAAAGGAACCAATGCCAGAAAATCAATGATTCCGAAGAAACTAAAAATATAGTTTTTCTTATTCTTTACTACACTGATACGCATCCAGTATTCGGCGGTAAAGAAAATGGAAATAATCCATTCCAGGATCAGAAAGGTTCTGTGAAACCTTTTATCGAGTTGAGGTACGCTTTCCATCATAATAATGGCGGTACTTATAAGGATCAGAGATAATAATGTAATGTCAAATAACTTCCCGAGTTTGGTGTCGGCACGGTAAATGACCCTGTAAAGAAACCTTTTCCAAAGCTTGTCTTCAGGAACAAGATTGTGTTCTCTTTCCATTTTTAATGTTTTTTAAAATTAACAAATTATCGTTATTTTCGTAGCAAACATACAGAATAAAATGACAATAAGCGAAGTAATTTCAAAAATAGAGCACCGTATTCCGCTGCAGCAGGCAGAAGATTTTGACAATGTAGGATTGCTGTGCGGATCTCCGGATCGAAATGTTAGCGGGATACTGGTCTGCCACGATGCATTGGAGAATGTTGTGGATGAGGCTATTCAGAAAAACTGCAATCTGATCGTATGTTTTCATCCCATTATTTTTTCAGGATTAAAATCGCTGACCGGAAAGAATTATGTGGAAAGAGCCGTACTAAAAGCGATTGAGAATAAAATTGCAATCTACGCCATCCATACTGCATTTGATAACGATTTCTTTGGTGTAAATCATGGAATCTGCAGCCAGCTGGGATTAAAGAATCTGAAAATTCTTCAGCCTAAAAAAAATAATTTAAAACAGCTGACGGTCTTTGTCCCGAAAGATCATTCTGAACAGGTAAAAGAAGCTCTTTTCTCTGCAGGAGCAGGAAATATAGGGTTTTACGACGAATGCAGCTTCACGCTCAATGGAAACGGGACATTCAGACCCACAGAAGGTTCCAATCCATTCTCAGGGCAGCAAGATGTTCGTGAAAATGCAGATGAAGATATGATTTCCGTAATTTTTGAAAGCTACAAACAGGGTAGAATTATTTCAGCTTTGAAGGCAGCGCATCCATATGAAGAAGTGGCTTATCAGGTGTATCAGCTGGAGAACGAGAACCAGCATATAGGTTTGGGAATGTATGGTGATTTGGAGGAAGGAATGGATGAACAGGATTTTTTAAGATTCGTGAAAGAAAAATTCGGACTGGAACTGATCAAACATTCTGATTTTACCAATAAAAAAATCAAAAGAGTAGGCGTTCTTGGTGGATCAGGAGCAAGTGGAATCAAGGCTGCATTATCCCAAAAATGTGATGCTTACCTTACCGGAGATATTAAATACCACGACTATTTTCTGGCAGAATCCAAAATGATGATTTGTGACATAGGCCATTATGAATCAGAACAATTTGTAACTCAACAATTATTTGAAATTTTATCACAAAAATTTAGTACATTTGCAATTTCAAAATCTATTGAAAAAACAAACCCAGTAAATTATTTCATTTAAATATGGCAAAAACCAACGATATTTCAGTTGAAGAAAAATTAAGAGCTTTATACGATTTGCAGATCATTGATTCAAGATTGGATGAAATCCGAAATACCAGAGGAGAATTGCCAATTGAAGTTGAAGATCTTGAAATTGAGATTGAAGGACTTGAAAAAAGAGCTGAAAAATTTCATGCAGACATCAAAGATCAGGACGACCAGATCAAAACTAAGCATGAAGTGATCAACCATGCAAAAACTTTAATTGAAAAATACAAATCTCAGCAGGATAATGTAAGAAACAATAAAGAGTTTGAAGCATTAGGAAAAGAAATGGAATTCCAGGATCTGGAAATTCAGCTTGCTGAAAAAAGAATTAAAGAATTTGGAGTTAAAATTGCTCACAAAAATGAAACTTTAAGCGAACTTAACGGAAAAATAGATGATCTTAAAAACCATTTAAAATTCAAAAAAGAAGAATTGGATGGTCTTGTATCTGAAACTCAAAAAGAAGAAGAGTACTTAATAGAGCAGTCTAAAGAGTATGCAGGTAAGATCGACGAAAGATTGTTGGCTTCATATACCAGAATCAGAAAGAGCTCTATCAACGGACTTGCGGTAGTAGGATTGGAAAGAGGAGCACCGAAAGGGTCATTCTTCACGATTCCTCCTCAGAAGCAGATGGAAATCGCTCAGAGAAAGAAAATTATTATCGATGAGCATTCAGGAAAAATCCTGGTTGATGACGAATTGGTAATGGAAGAAAACGACAGAATGAAATCGGTAATTAAATTTTAATTACAATTCAAACCATATAAAAAGTGCTTCAGCAATGAAGCACTTTTTTTGTTTAATAGGATGCTTTGAAATATTGAATTACGGTAGATATTCAATAGAAACGGGCTTTAGCCCGTTGTCTTATCACGGGACGAAGCAAATTCCATTTATTTCGGCAGCCTTATAAATGCTTAATCATTACAAAAATTCAATAGAAATGGGCTTTAGCCCGTTGTCTCATCCCAAAACGAAGCAAATTCCATTTATTTCGACAACCTTATAAACGCTTAATCATTACAAAAATTCAATAGGAACGGGCTTTAGCCCGTTGTCTTATCACGGGACGAAGCAAATTCCATTTATTTCGACAGCCTTATAAACGCTAAATCATTACAAAAATTCAATAGAAACGGGCTTTAGCCCGTTGTATGACCCCAGAAAAAAGAAACAATTTCCATTTATTTCGACAGCCTTATAAATGCTTAATCATTACAAAAATTCAATAGGAACGGGCTTTAGCCCGTTCATGTTTACCTCCATCAATTTAATACCTTATCCCAGGCTTTAGCCAAAACATAAAAAAAGCTGCTTCATTTGAAACAGCTCATCGTATTTTTAATCGTGATGCTCGTACATTTTATTGTACAGATCCATGAATTTCTCTTTGACCGCTTTTCTTTTCAACTTTAAAGTAGGCGTCAGAAGTCCTGTCTCGATGGCCCAGACTTCCGGGGTAAGCTCAATTCTTTTGATCTTTTCCCAGTTTCCGAGATGCTCGTTGATGCCTTCTATTTCTTTTTCAATTCTTTCTTTTAATTCAGGGCTTTTGGCAATTTCTGCCGGAGTAGAACCGATATTCAGGTTGTTTCTCATGGCCCAGTTTTTAGCAAATTCAAAATCAGGCTGTACCAGAGCACACGGCATTTTTTCTCCATCACCTACCACCATGATCTGCTCTATGAATTTTGAAGCTTTCGCTTGGTTTTCAATAGTTTGTGGAGCGATGTATTTCCCTCCTGAGGTCTTGAACATTTCTTTTTTACGGTCGGTGATCTGAAGGAATCCTTCCGCATCAATATGCCCGATGTCTCCTGTTTTAAAGAATCCGTCTTCTGTAAAAGCTTCTCTGGTCATTTCTTCAGCTTTAAAATAGCCTTTAAAAATAGAAGGTCCTTTTACTGTAATTTCACCATCTTCTTGGATCTTCACCTGTAAGTTGTCCAAAGGTACACCCACGGTTCCAACCTTCATTTTTTCAAAACTGTTGACAGCTATTACCGGTGAAGTTTCTGTCAGTCCGTAGCCTTCCAGAATAGGAATTCCGGCATTCTGGAACATCATATTTAGTCTTGTGGACAAAGCAGCAGAACCGGAAACCAGTGTAATGATTTCGCCTCCCATACCTTCTCTCCACTTGGAAAATACCAACTTATCGGCAATGATTTCCTGCAATCCGGATGGTTTCGAAATGGTTTTCTTTTTGCTGATCAGATTTAATGCCCAAAAGAATATTTTAGATTTCAGCCCGCCCGCAGAAGAACCTGTATTGTAGATTTTATCGTATACTTTTTCTACCAGTCTTGGCACCACAGTCATATAGTGAGGTTTCACTTCTTTGATGTTTTCCCCCATTTTATCGATGCTTTCAGCGAAATAGATCGAGAATCCATTGTACTGATACAGATAGAAAAGCATTCTTTCGAAAATATGACAGATCGGAAGGAAGCTCAATGCTCTGGAATCCTTGTAATCCAGGCTTTTTCGCTTAGGAATTCTTGGAATTGAACCCAGAACGTTGGAAACGATATTATGATGGGTCAACATAACTCCTTTTGGTCTTCCCGTTGTTCCTGAAGTATAAATAATCGTAGCCAGATCCTCAGAATTGATAGCATTGGAAAGATCTTCCACTTCAATTTGGGTAGAATCATCTTCTCCAAGATCCAGAATTTCCCGCCAGTTAGCAGCTCCGCTTATTACATCGAAAGTGAAAATACCCTGTAAAGAGGGAATATTATGTTTTACCTTCATCACTTTCGTCAGAAGTTCTTTATCAGAAACAAAGCAATATTGTATTTCAGCATTATTAAAGATAAATTCATAATCTTCAGCAGAAATACTCGGATATACAGGCACAGAAACTACACCGATCTGAGATAGTCCGAAATCCATTACCGCCCATTCTGTACGTGAATTGGTAGTGATCAGAGCAATCTTATCTCCCGGTTTTATACCCAGTTTCAAAAGGCCTCTGGATATTTTATTTCCTTGATTGATAAACTCTAACGTTGAAGTTTTTTTCCATTCGCCCTGATATTTGGTAACAAACATATCCGTTTTAGGAAATTTTTCTAAAGCGTAGTGTGGAATATCGAATAATCTTTTGATCGTCATGATTTTTTAAGCAATTTTTAAAGAATTTTAAATATAAGCATTTTTTTTAATTGTAGTAATCAGAAATCACCAATTGAAAATTAATTGAATGCCTGCCATAACAAACAAAGAATTCATGATCATTATATAAAAAATACCGATGCTATATATCATTTAACCTTACCCTTAATTTTGGTTTGTATTATCTTCTGTCTCTGATCCCTGCTATCCAATCCCTGCCACCTGCTCCCTAATTTCTAATTCTATTTTCAGATTTCGTTAAAAAGTGTAAATTTACGGCTATCTAATTATTATTTTTTATGGACTTTAATTTATCGGAAGAACAGCTGATGATTCAGCAGGCTGCAAGAGATTTTGCACAAAATGAACTATTTCCTGAAGTTATCGAAAGAGACCGCGACCAGAAATTCCCTACAGAGCAAGTAAAGAAAATGGGAGAGATGGGACTTTTAGGAATGATGGTGGATCCTAAATACGGAGGTGCCGGTATGGACAGTGTTTCTTACGTCCTGGCAATGGAGGAGATCGCAAAAATAGATGCTTCTGCAGCTGTGGTAATGTCTGTAAACAACTCATTGGTATGTGCAGGTCTTGAAAAATTTGCTTCCGAAGAACAGAAAGTGAAATACCTTACACCTCTTGCAAGCGGAAAGGTAATTGGAGCTTTCGCATTATCTGAGCCTGAAGCGGGTTCTGATGCTACTTCTCAAAAAACAACAGCAGAAGATAAAGGAGATTACTACCTTTTAAACGGTATTAAAAACTGGATCACTAACGGTGGAACAGCTTCTTACTATATTGTAATTGCACAAACGGATCCTGAGAAAAAACATAAAGGAATCAACGCTTTCATCGTAGAAAGAGGATGGGAAGGTTTTGAAGTAGGAGTAAAAGAAGACAAATTGGGAATCAGAGGAAGTGATACACACTCTTTGATCTTCAATAATGTAAAAGTGCCTAAAGAAAACAGAATCGGGGAAGACGGTTTCGGCTTCAATTTTGCAATGGCAGTATTGAACGGAGGAAGAATAGGTATTGCTTCTCAGGCTTTAGGAATTGCTTCAGGAGCTTACGAATTGGCTTTAAAATATGCTAAAACAAGAAAAGCTTTCAAAACGGAGATCATCAATCACCAGGCGATCGCGTTTAAACTAGCAGATATGGCTACTCAGATCACGGCTGCAAGAATGTTATGTTTCAAAGCTGCATGTGAGAAAGATGCAGGTAAAGATATTTCTGAAAGTGGAGCTATGGCAAAACTATACGCTTCTCAGGTAGCAATGGATACCACTATTGAAGCGGTACAGATCCACGGTGGATACGGATACGTGAAAGAATACCACGTAGAAAGAATGATGAGAGATGCGAAGATCACGCAAATCTACGAAGGTACTTCTGAAATCCAGAAAATTGTGATTTCAAGAAGCATCGCAAAATAATAAATATAAAACACACTGCTTATGAAAAAAACTTTGTGGATCAGTCTGGGCGTAGTCCTTCTTCTGGTAAGCGTTTTTGTATGGTACAAGTACTTTTTCGTTTTTGGAGAGGGCGTAAAGTCCGGCTACCTGAATTATGCCATGAAAAAAGGCTATGTCTTCAAAACCTATGAAGGAAAATTGATCCAGGAAGGTTTTGGAAAAGGGAAAACAGGAACCATTACAAGCTACGAGTTTGAATTTTCTGTAGAAGATTCTGAGATTTTTAAACAGTTGGAAACCAACAGCGGTAAAACTTTTGATCTTCATTACAAAGAATACAACGGATCACTTCCGTGGAGAGGAAACACAAAGTTTGTTGTAGACAAAGTAGTGAACATGAAATAGCGAAAGGCTCCCATATGGGAGCCTTTCATTTACAAACCACTTACTTTAATAATATATAAGCGCTCTTTCAAGCGATATTATTCTTATTTTTCCTGATTTATACCGGAATGTACATCTCATATCCGGATATTACTATGCTTATCTTAGTAAATATAAATATAGGAAGAAGTAATGAGTTTAAATTTTTTATTCATTAAAAAAATATTAAAAAAATCCACCTTTCGATGGATTCTGTTTTATTGAGGATGGTCGTCGGTAGTTTTTTTGTTTTTCTTCTTGTAGAAATAGTATCCTATCCCGCCAATTATGAATAGTGGCCATAGAGGCAGAAGGAAAAGAAAGGCAGATGTGATTACTCCCCAGCCGGATGAAATGGCTGCCAGTGATTTTCCACCGAAAGTTTTAGGTTCTTTTTCAATGTCAGATTTATCGGTAAGTGTTACCGTTATCGTGCATAGGGTATTGTCTGCGTAGTTATTTCCGGTCACCTGTATGTTCTTGGTTTCAATATCACCGATATCACTAAGATCATTCATTAAACCGTCGAAATTCTGAATCGGAACTTTTATATCCATATAATATACCCTCTGAGTGTTTTCCGTGTAGGAAGATTCCCTTCTGACAGGCTCTGCGGTAATATAGGTAAGCTCTTCACTTTTTACGTACCCGTTGTTTCTTACGGTTTCTTCCCTCACCAATTCTTTCACGGTATCGGCATTATCGGCCTTTACTGATAGCAATCCGGTTTTTACCATTCTGTTTTTCGCATTGAGTTCGTAGCTGTCGTTTTTCGGCTTGTCCTTGTATATGATTTTGGTTTCTTTGATCACCTTCGGAGCCGGAACATTCACAACGATCTTTTCATTTTTTTTCTCTGCTGAATCTTTTTTCTCAATTTTAGATTCCAGTTTCGTAGATGTAATTTTATCAGACAATGAATCTACTATTTTTGAAGTGTTTTCTATTTTCTGCTGAATTTCACCTTTAGCATCTTCAAAATCCTTTATTCGGACATTCGCTGAATCCAGAACTTTATCTGCTGTATTATTAATAGAATTAACGGTTTCATTTACAGCCGCAGTCGCACTGTCCGCTGCATGTAAGGTATCTTCTATTTTTGATTGGGTACCTTCTGCTTTTTTACACATAATAAAACTGCCTGATACCACCACGAGTAATATGAACTTTTTCATAACGTTATTTTTTTGATGAAGTAAAATTAGCGGTGAAAAGCCCCAAACTTTTGTAAATGAAAAGTATTGTGCTGGTAAAATCGTAATTAGCTTGTTGTCAGTGTTTTGTTTTGATTTTACAAAAGATTTACAAAGAATTTGAAGGTGAACTCATGTGTGTTTTCAGTTAGAAATAAGAAAATCTATGGGAAAGTTTAATGGATTGCATGCTTTTTAACGGATGAATAGATTTCTGCTCGTCTTTAACCAATATGGTATATGTATAACAAGCTGTTTACAGATGCATTTTTATAAAAGTACGAGGTTGGTATTTGCTTTTATTATTTAAATTATTAGTTATTTTCAAATAATTGTATAATTTTAACAACTCATTATTGTATTTTTTGGTTAATTTAATAGTTATTTGATAGTTTTTTCAAAAATATTTATAATTTACCTTTTGAATATTTACATTTGTGTATTAATATTTTGATAATGAAAAGAGTATTTTTGTTGATCTTTTTGTTGCTTCTGTTTGGATTTGGTAGCGGGTTAGGTTGTACAAATGTTTCTGCTACAAAAAACATGGTTAAAACAGAATCAGTAATGAGTAGAAATACTAATGAACTCCAATTTTCAGAAGTAAGAAGACTGAATAGAGATATACCATTAAAAGAGTATACCATTTTACAGTCTTTTGAGGAAACCATAAAACTATACCGTTTAATGGAAGATAAGAGGTTTTCCCGGTCGGCGCCAATTCCGACATTATCTGAAGGTGAGTTTCTGCTTGTGTTGAAACCCAAATTGAAAACACAGCCATACGGAGATATTGAAATAGAGAAGATAGAAGTAGAGAAATCTGTTTTAAATGTTTATTACAAAGAAATTAATAACGAAGAATATTTATTGAACAAAGAAAAGAATCCCATACTGATTCTTAAAATAGAAGGGAAAACTCCTTCAGGTGTTAAGCTAATAACCTCTTAATTTAAACAAAATAAATAGATGAAGAAAAAATTACTGGTTTTGGGAACCTTACTCATGTTTTCAGCAGTAGGGTTTGCTCAAAAAAATTATTGGAAAAAACCTGACTCAAAGAGCAACAGTGAAATTCGTGAAAGTAATGTAAAGATTACTGATTTCACTTTGTTTAAACTTAATGTCAGTGAGATTCAAAATCAACTTAAAAACTTGCCGGACAGTGACCTCCATCTGTCTCAAAAAGGAGTGCTGTTGAATTTTCCAAACCTTGAAGGGGGCTTTGATACCTACGAGGTTTTCGAATCATCAACGATGCATCCAGACCTTCAGAACAGATATTCTGAGATCCGTTCTTATACTGGATTTAAAAAAGGTGACCAATCAGCAGTTTTAAAGTTTACTATAGATCCTTATTTTGGATTTAATGGTATGATCAGAAATAATCAGGGAATTTATTATATCGATTCCTATACAAAAGATAATAACGTTTATAAACTTTATGACAGAAAAAAGGCTTCATCTCCCAATCAGTTTGAATGTCTTTTTAATGAAAATAATGAACGGAATGAATCAGCTTTAAATGTTCAGAAAACAGTTATTGATGGATTACTCAGGAAGTACAGGCTGGCCATTACAACGACAACAGAATATACGGCTTATATTGCAGGACAGGCTGGTGTAGGTTCAGGAACGGATGCTCAGAAAAAAACAGCAGTTCTTGCGGCTGTTAACCTGGCTGTAACAAGATTAAATGAAGTTTTTGAAAAAGATATTTCAGTAAGATTGCAGCTTATTCCGAATACAGATTCTTTATTCTTTATCAGTACAGATACTTTTAATACCCTGGATGCCGGCCAGATGTTAAATGAAAATATCACAGTTACCAATACTATTATTGGTGCTGCCAACTACGATATAGGACACTTGTTCTTTCAGGCAAATGCAGGAAATGATAATGGCTTAGCAGCTACTCCTTCAATTTGTGGAAATAGCAAGGCGGGTGGAGTTACAGGTTCTGCGGTTCCGGTAGGAGATCCTTTTGTAATAGACTACGTAGCCCATGAAATGGGACATCAGTTTGGAGCCAACCATACGCAAAATAATGGTTGTAACAGAAATACACCTACATCCATAGAGCCGGGAAGTGCCAGCTCTATTATGGGATACGCGGGTATTTGTGCTCCCAATGTACAGCCTCATAGTGATGCTTATTTTCACGCAGTAAGCATCGCAGAAATGTATAACAGATTAACTTCAGGAACAACCTCTAACTGTGGTGTAAAAACGCCTATTGCCAATACAGAGCCCATTGCCAATGCTGGCTTGGACAAAAGTATACCGAAGAGTACACCGTTCATGTTAACGGCAACTGCTACAGATGCAGATAATGATGCGCTTACCTATACCTGGGAACAAACTGATTTTGGGGTTGCGACTCAGCCGCCTCAACCGACCAATGCAGTAGGACCTCTTTTCAGGTCTGTAATGCCAACAGCGTCGCCTTCAAGATACTTTCCCAGACTGTCAACCATTGTTTCCGGCTATAACCCTGCCATTGTAACTCCTACAGATGTGAGAGCATGGGAGAAGCTTGCCTCCGCAGGAAGAGATCTTAATTTTTCAGTTCTTGTAAGAGATAATAATCCTCTGGGAGGGCAGACAGGACGTGATGATGTGAAACTTACCGTTGTCAATGCGGCGGGACCTTTCGTGGTTACTTCACAAAACGCTGCGGGAGTTGTTTGGACTCAAGGTCAGTCATATGCCATTACATGGGATGTTGCCAATACAACAGCTGCACCTGTAAGCACACCTAATGTAACGATCCTGTTGTCAAAAGACGGAGGTCTTACTTTCCCAACTGTTTTGGTGGCAAGTACTCCTAACAGTGGAACTTATAATTATACTGTTCCGGCCGGTCTTGGAACAGTTTCGAACAATGCCAGAATTATGGTGAAAGCTGTGGATAATGTATTTTTAAATGTTAATTCACAAAATTTTACAATTAATTCAGCTGTTATAGTAGATCCGGGTCCAAATCCGACAAATCCGATAATACCTACAAGAATTTACCAGGGACTGATGATATATCCTGTGCCTTCCAACGATGGTTATGTTTATATTAAAGCAGATTTCCCTAGACAGGCTCCATTGCGTCCTTATGTTATTTCTTACGAAATATTTTCAATGGATGGAAAACTGGTTGTTCCTAAAAAGACCAAATATATATTTGACCAGGATCTGGAACAGATTAACTTAAAACATTTACCTACCGAATCCTACATGATTCATGTTAAGGTAGATGGAGAAAAAATTGTCAAGAAATTAATGATGGTACCAAAGTAAATCATCTCAATAGATTCAATAAAAAAAACCGTTCATATGAACGGTTTTTTCTTTTTTATGGGTTTAATATTACTCATTATTAAATTCACTGATAAAATGCAGCTTCACATTCGGGAATTTTTCCTGTGTCATATGAATTGTAAATGAAGAATCTGCCAGGAATACCAGCTGATCGTATTTATCTCTGGCAAGGAAACGCTGCTTCAGTCTTGCAAACTCTCTAAATTCATCAGATTTCTCATCAGCTTCCACCCAACATGCCTTATGCATGGAAAGAGGTTCGTAGGTACATTTTGCACCGTACTCATGCTCCAGACGGTATTGAATAACCTCGTATTGAAGCGCACCTACTGTTCCTATGATCTTTCTGTTGTTCATTTCCAGGGTAAATAACTGGGCAACCCCCTCATCCATCAGCTGATCAATACCTTTTGCCAGTTGCTTAGCTTTAAGTGGATCACTGTTGTTGATATAACGGAAATGCTCCGGAGAGAAGCTTGGAACCCCTTTAAAGCTCAATTTTTCACCTCCTGTCAGGGTATCACCGATTCTGAAACTTCCGGTATCATGAAGGCCTACAATATCTCCCGGGAAACTTTCGTCCACAACCTCCTTTTTGTCGGCGAAGAAGGCATTCGGGGAAGAGAACTTCATTTTTTTACCTTCTCTTACCAATAAATAATTTTCATTTCTTTTGAATGTTCCCGAAACAATTTTCACAAAGGCCAATCGGTCTCTATGTTTCGGATCCATATTCGCGTGGATCTTGAAAACGAATCCTGTAAAAGTACTTTCTTCAGGCTTTACAAGACGCGTATCACTTTCTTTAGGCTGAGGCATTGGGGCAATTTCAATAAATGCATCCAATAACTCACGTACTCCGAAATTATTCAAAGCAGAACCGAAAAATACCGGCTGCAGATCGCCTGCCATATAATCATCACGGCTGAACTCAGGATATACAGACTGTACAAGTTCCAGTTCTTCTCTTAGATTCTGAGCAGCTTTTTCTCCGATCACCTCGTCAATTGAAGGATCATTGATATCGTCAAACTTAATCGTTTCACCTACTTTCTGTTTCTTTTCTTCAAGGAAAAGCTGGATATTATTTTCCCAGATATTATAAATTCCCTGGAAGTCACTTCCCATCCCAATCGGAATGGATAATGGAACCACTCTTAATCCTAATTTCTGCTCCACCTCATCCAAAAGATCAAAGGCATCCTTACCTTCACGGTCAAGCTTATTAATGAAAACAAGCATAGGGATGTTTCTCATTCTGCAGACCTTCACCAATTTTTCAGTCTGTTCCTCAACCCCTTTTGCAACGTCGATAACAACGATAACGGAATCTACGGCAGTTAAAGTTCTGTAAGTATCTTCAGCAAAATCTTTGTGACCCGGTGTATCCAGGATGTTTATTTTGTGGTCTTTATATTCAAAAGCCAATACGGAAGTCGCTACAGAGATCCCTCTCTGTCTTTCGATTTCCATAAAGTCGGAGGTAGCTCCTTTTTTTATTTTGTTGGACTTTACCGCACCGGCTTCCTGAATAGCACCCCCGAAAAGAAGTAATTTTTCCGTAAGGGTTGTTTTTCCGGCATCCGGGTGGGAAATGATCCCGAAAGTCTTTCTTTTTTGTATTTCTTTGATTAAGTCTGACATAGTGTATTTTGAAGTTGCAAAAATCGGGATTTTTTGCGAGGTTTTCAAATAATTTACTGAATAAATGGGTGAGGGGGTACGGGATTCGAGTTTTAGAGTTTCAGGGTTTACATATTTAGCTACTGTCTAAACCTTAGTCTCAACCTCAGTTTGGCTTCTCTTTTTAAGTAAAATAAAATACCAGCCAGAGTATAAGTCCACAGATTGAAAAGGCTGCTAATATAACGAACAGAAGTGTAAAACCTTCACTTTTTCGATCTATTTTCCATGTTTCCGGGTCAATGAAATAGCTATGAAAAACCTGAGGAGCAATTTTCAGATCCGGTCGGAAAATACTGATTCCTTGTAGAAAACGAGCGTACAGTGTATAACGGTCTTTGATGACATGGAGTGGAAGAGCCATTTCAACATATAAAGAATTTGGGGCTTCTTTTTCAGATTTTATGAACACTTCGAGCAGCGGAATGATTCCCGAATTTCGGGTGTTGTGTGATGAAATGTCAAATTCTTTTCCGGAAGCAACAAGATCGGCGTACAGTATTTTTTTTACAGCTTCATTTTTTGAATTACAATAAAGAATTCCGGTTTCATTAATGATAATTTTACTTGCTGTAAGATTTCTTTTGATGATATAATGCTTTACAGAAGGAATTAAAATGCCAAATCCTATAGGGAAACAGATTAATGCCGGAATAAGCATCACTTCAATACCTCTTTTGTAAATTCCATACGCGGGAAGAAGGATAAGAAAACCACAACCGAAAAGCAATACGCCATAAAGAAGTGTCTGAAGTATGAATGTCGGAAATGTGCTGATTTTAGATTCTAAACTTTGGAAAAACTTTTCTGAGTTCATTCTGGCTGTGATTGTGATGAATAGGCGAAAATAAGTATTTCCTTTTTTAGTTGCTTAAGGCTTTCAAAAAAATTATCTTTGTTTTCATAAATTTTTTACAGAGAAAAGCATGGAAAATAGCAGGTATCCGAAGTTTACGTTCACATGGATCGGTGGGCTTGTCCTGGTGGCAGGATTATTCATAGGAACAATGGCTGTTACCTTTTTTGGGAGTTTCTGGAAAATTGCTTTCAGAGAAAACCTTGAACTGAAAGACTGGTTTTTAATGCTGACAAACGCTGTTGGTTTTTTGACAGCAATTGCTTTTTTTGATTTTTTTATTGTGAGACCAAGCACAGGAAAAAAACTGAATTTCAACTTTTCGCCTACCAATTTTTACACCTATCTCCTGATATTTCCTATGATGCTCGGGATGATGTTTATCTCAGAATTTATCACCTCACTTATTCCTATCACAGGACCGTTTTGGGGAAAGTATTATGAATATTTTGCCCAGCTGATGGAGCAACTTACTTTTGAACCTGTCATTATGATCATCATGACGGTGATTATGGCCCCGATTTTTGAAGAGATTATTTTCAGAGGAATTATCCAGAAAGGTTTAATGAATAAAGGTGTAGATCCTAAAAGAGCGATTTTTTATGCATCCGTTATCTTTGGGGTGATCCACGGAAATCCATGGCAGTTTGTAGGGGCAGTATTATTGGGCGGTGTTTTGGGATTAGTCTATTATAAAACAAAATCCCTGTTGCTGCCGATGCTGCTGCACGGATTTAACAACCTGTGTTCTTCAATGCTGGTGACTTACACCAAAAGCGAAAGTTTTGCAGATGCTTTGAAAATTTCCGAATGGGTTATTTTAGCCGTCGGAATTGTTCTTTTTTCATTATTCTACTACCTTTTTATGAAGAAGAATAAAGTGCATTACGCTGAAATTTAATGGATAACAAGAGTAAATGAGCCGTAACTAACATACGGACAAACGAATTGAGCAAAAATGAATATAGATATGGAATTATTGGTTGCTACGCACAACGTACACAAAAAAGAAGAGATCCAGCAGATTCTGGGAAATGATTTTACAGTAAAAAGCCTTACAGATTATAATATTCACGAAGAAATCGTAGAAGATGGCGATTCTTTCAATGCCAATGCCCTGATCAAAGCAAAGTACTGTTTTGAGAAAACCGGAATTCCCAGCTTGGGGGACGACAGCGGACTTGTAGTGGAAGCTTTAGACGGCAGACCCGGAATTTTTTCCGCCCGTTATGCCGGAGACCACGATTTTGCTAAAAACATCGAAAAAGTTTTAAGCGAATTGAAAGGTGAAAACAACAGGAAAGCCTATTTCATTACTGTTTTATGTTATTATGATGAAAACGGAGCCCGCTATTTTGAGGGCAAAGCTCATGGAAATTTATTGACGGAAAATAAAGGCCATAAAGGATTCGGCTATGATCCGATCTTCGTTCCTGAAAGTTATGACATGACTTTTGCGGAAATGAATCCGGAAGATAAAAACAGAATCAGCCACCGTAAACAGGCATTGGATCTGTTCCTGGAGTTTCTGAAAGTAAAAGATTAATTCTAAACCTATGTTTAGATTTTCATTCGTACATTTGTTTCAATAAACTATTGATTTGAGTACTTATTTAACGATACTGGGCTTTAACTCAGCTATTCCGACCATCAATTCTTCACCCACAGCCCAGCTGCTGGAAATAGAAGAAAGACACTTCCTGATCGATTGTGGAGAGGGAACACAGGTACAGCTGAGAAAAGCGAAAGCAAGATTTTCAAAGATCAATCATATCTTTATATCACACCTGCACGGCGACCATTGTTTCGGTTTGCCGGGGCTTATTGCGTCTTTCCGTTTGCTTGGAAGGGATACTCCTATTCATGTTTATGGTCCGAAAGGCATTAAAAAAATGCTGGAAACCATCTTTACGATTACAGAAACGCATCGCGGTTTTGACGTTATTTATCACGAGCTGGATAAAGACTCTTCCGAAAAGATCTATGAAGACAGCAGGGTAGAAGTATATACCATTCCTTTGGATCACAGAATATACTGTAACGGTTATCTATTTAAAGAAAAACCGAAAGACAGACATCTCAATATGAAGGAAATCGCCAAATACAGCGAAATAGAAAGCTGTGATTACCACAATATAAAAGCAGGAAAAGACTTTGTACTGAGCGACGGATACGTTCTTAAAAATGAAATACTGACCCTGGATCCGGCACCTCCGGTTTCTTATGCGTTTTGCAGTGATACCCGTTATCTTGAAACGGTGTTGCCGATTATTAAAAATGTAACCGTTCTATATCATGAATCTACTTTCCTTCATGATCTGAAAGAGATGGCGGATTATACCGGACATTCAACGGCTTTGGAAGCAGCAACAATTGCTCAGAAAGCTGAAGTGGGGAAACTTATCCTGGGACATTTTTCAAACCGATATGGAGACCTTACGGTATTTACGGATGAGGCCAGAACTATTTTTCCTAATACCTTCCTTCCAAAAGCGCTGGAAAGTGTAAAAATTTAAACCTGTATGCTTAATTTTGAAGAATTAAAAAGCTTTTTGAACGAAAAAGCAGACCAGTACAACAGCCTTGATTTTATTGAAGATGACCCGATACAGATTCCACACCGTTTTTCTTTAAAGCAGGACGTGGAAATTGCAGGTTTTCTGGCGGCAACTATTTCCTGGGGAAACCGGAAATCGATTATTAAATCCGCAGAGAAAATGCTTGACGTCATGGGAAATTCCCCGTATGATTTTGTACTGAATTATTCCGAAAAAGATCTGGAAGCCCTTCAGGACAAAAGTATTCACAGGACTTTTAACGGCCAGGATTTTGCTTACTTTATCAGGCAATTCAATAAAATTTACCGGGAAAATGAAAGCATTGAGAATTTATTCTTGGTAAAAGATCAGGAAACCAATTTTCTTCATGCTATTGAAAGATTCAGAAGCCGTTTTCTGGAAACGGAGAAGCACAGAAGTCATAAACATGTCAGCTCGCCGTATAAAAATTCTTCCTCCAAAAGGATCATTATGTTCCTGCGCTGGATGGTGAGAAAAGATAAACATGGGGTGGATTTCGGTATTTGGAAAAATATAGATCAGAAACACCTGTCTATTCCGTTAGATGTTCATACGGGAAATATGTCGAGAAAGCTCGGTTTGGTTTCCAGAACGCAGAATGACTGGAAGACGGTGGAAGAACTGGATATTGCTATCAGAAAATTTGATGAGAACGATCCTGCTAAATATGATTTTGCCTTATTTGGACTGGGTGTGACCAAAGAACTCTTATAACATTAGGAAAGGATGAAAAAAGAAACCGAAAAAACAGAAATCGAAAAAACGGAAATCTTAGAAAAAATAGCCAATGGTATTACGTGGTGGGTCGGTTCTATTCCGTCACTCATCGTTCATACCTTATTCTTTGTCACTTCATTTCTTTTACCGATGCTCAATCTGGTTGAGTTCGACAAAATGCTTTTGATTCTTACTACGGTAGTTTCTCTGGAAGCGATTTATCTGGCTATTTTCATTCAGATGTCAGTGAATAAAAGTCACGAGAAAATTGAAGATATTCAGGAGGACATCGAGGAGATCAGTGAAGATATTGAAGATATTCAGGAAGATATTGAAGAGATCAGCGAAGACATTGAAGAGATCAGTGAAGATATTGAGGAGATCAATGAAGACATTGAAGATATCCAGGAAGATATTGAAGAGATCAACGAGGATGAAGATGATGAAGATCACAACGAAAGAGCTAAGAATGTAATTCTTAAAAGCAATGTAAGCTCCAACAAAAATGAAATTAAAGCGCTAAAAGATATCATCAGTCAGCTTAAAGATGAAATCGAGCAGTTGAAAAAATAAAAGAAATCGGATCTAAAAACAGAAGAAAGTTAAATGATCCTCAAAAATACAAAAGCAGACCGCTATACATGATCCGGTCTGCTTTTTTTATGTTGATTTTTAAATTAAAAATGCAACTCTACTAATTTTGTGGAATATATAATTATAAAATAAATTTATTACGAATACCTATGGTGAATTATGATAACATACTAAAAAGGGGTGTTTTTGATTGATATTTTTGCTACATTTGAACAAACAATAATAAAATGTTAAGTTATAGATTGAACAAATACTTTTTAGTTACCCTGTTTCTGATGGCTTCTGTTTTGGTATTTTCCCAAAGAGCAGACAGAAAGCCAAAGCCTGAAAAGTTTAGTGCAGCAAGTAAGAAAGCAGGTGCATTCATAGATGTAAATGTACCCACTTACCTGCCTTCCGGCTATACAATAGAAGATCTTGTAAAAAAAGTGCTGATTTCCGGAGGATCTGTCTGCGCAGCACCCAATGTGAGCAATGTAACCATATCTCCCAATCAGCTTTCAACGGATACAGAAAGAGCCTGGGGATATTTCAACAAAGGAACGACCAGTTTCCCTTTTACTGACGGACTTCTTCTGGTAACAGGAAAAGCGAGAAGAGCCGGAAACGGCCTGGAAGGACCTGGAGCATTAAGTGATGTCGTGCCGGGTGCCGGTATGAATGATCCAGATCTTGTGGCAGCCATTAATCCACCGGGTAACCTTAAAGACATAGTGTCCCTGGAATTTGATTTTGTGCCGAACAGTAATCAGGTGAAGTTTAATTATTTATTTGCTTCGGAAGAGTATACCAGCGGGTATCCATGTGGTGATTTTGCAGACGGTTTTGCGCTTCTTCTTAAAAAAGTTGGAGATCCTACCTATGAAAATCTGGCTATTCTACCTAACGGAGACGGGCCTGTGAGCGTAACGAATATCGTTCCGGCAGGAGTAGGGTGTAGCGCCGCAGAAATTAAAAACGAACAGTATTTCGGAGGATTGAATACGCTGAATATAGAAACCAATTTTATAGGAAGAACTATACCTCTTAAAGCAGTTGCCACTGTTATTCCGGGCCAGACTTATCATTTTAAAATGGTTTTAGGAGATGCTATAGACAATAGTTATGATTCCGCTGTATTTTTACAGGGTGGATCTTTTGATATCGGAATGACTATTGTTGACAATAATGGAAACCCTCTGGGAGAAACATTGAATATGTGTGACAATACTCCACAGGTTTTAAAAGCACAGGTAACAGCCGTTCCCGGAATGACTTACAAATGGTACAAAGACGGAGTATTAATTCCTTTTGCAACGAATGCAATATATATAGCCACTGCTCCGGGAGTATATGAAGTGAAAACTTTTGTGGGCGGAACGGAATGTCAGAAAGCAAGCATTACGATCATTGGAGGAACTTCTCCTACTGCTCAGAGTGCAACACTCAAACTTTGTGCGACTCCGGCTTTAAGTACTTTTAATCTGGACAGTACAAAACCTCAGATCAGTACCACTCCGGGAGCTGTATTCCGCTTCTACGCCAGTCAGACTGACGCGCAGGCACAAAATAACAATTTTATTACCAACACTACTGCCTATAACGGTACAGACAATCAGGTTATTTATGTCCTGGTTTCCAACGGAGCCTTCTGTAGCAAAATTGTTACTCTGACATTAAGAAGAGAAGAAACCCCAATTGCTCAGGTCACTGCTCCAAGAATGAGAATCTGTGCCGGTGAATCTCTGATCATAACCGCTTCCGGTGGGGTAACCTACCAATGGAGTGATACTTCAACTAATGGAGGCGTGAGAACCGTGAGCCCGACTCAAACGACAACCTATACGGTATATGCTATAGGTGCGCAGGGATGCAGATCTCTGCAGCCGGCTACCATTACGATTGATGTTGTTCCTGCCATTGTATCTTCTCTGAAAGGAGGCCAGATTTGCGTAGGTGATATGATTCTTTTAGATGCCGGATCAGGACCTGGATATACCTACGAATGGAATACCGGTGAGACTACTCAGGCTATTACCGTGGGAACTCCGGGAGAATATACTGTAAAGATCAGCAATGGTGTCTGTTCTCAGGAATTTAAAACTCAGGTGATCCGTGCTGTGGTTCCTCAAATTATAAAAGTAGATTATAGCGTTAACGGGACGATGGTTCTTACCGCAAGTAACCCGAGTAACGGAACATTAGAATATTCTGTAGATAACGGTTTCACATGGCAGTCATCCAATGTATTCTCCAATGTTCCTAAAAATACGATCATTTCGATCCGTGTCAAAGTGAAGAATACCAGTTGTGTAGGATTTCTTGAATATTTTACATTCGTTATGAAGAATGTCATCACACCCAACGGAGACAAAGTAAATGATATCATTGATTTCAGTGGAGTAAGCAGTTATAAAGACTTTAAAGGTCTTGTTTTCGACCGCTATGGAAGAGAAGTGTTTAAAGCGGCTAAAACCAGACCTTACTGGGATGGGTATTTCCAGGGAAAACGCCTTCCTACTTCATCTTATTGGTATCAGGTGACCTATGAGGACCCTGCCAGTAAAGAGATGGCTGTGAAAACAGGATGGATCCTTCTTAAAAATATGGAATAATTTTTTTATACAATATGTACAAAGACTGGTATTTTTGCCAGTCTTTTTTATTATTTTTAATTAAAGTAAGTCTATATTGTAAAATAAATAAACTTGTATTAGTAATAATGTAAATTGCCTTAAATTGAATTTCAATCAAAAAAAATAGTATTTTTGTTTCAAATACTATAAAATGTTAAATAGGAGGATTGGAAGTTTATTTTTGGCCTTATTTTTTGTACTCTTGGGAAGTTCTGTTTTTGCTCAAAACAGAGACAGAACAGCAGTAACTAAAAAAAAGATACACCCAGCTTCCATGAAAGCCGGCGCTTTTATAGATGTCAATACGCCCAATTATCCGGAATCCAATTACAGCATTACACAGCTGGTGAAAGATGTACTGATATCCGGAGGAGCCTGTTCCACGGCAAACGTAAGCAACGTTAACGTTTCTCCTAATTTATCTGTGAATGATCCGAACCGCAGCTGGGGATTTTTTAACAAAGGAACTACTGCTTTCCCGTTTGCGAAAGGAATTGTTCTTACAACAGGATTTGCAAGAAAAGCGGGGAATAGCCTCGAGACGTCATTAAGTGATCCTCTTCCTTCTGCCGGAGATGTAGATCTTGCTGCAGCATTGAATGTAAGCAACACTTCACTTAGAGACGCCACCTATATTGAATTCGATTTTATTCCTACTTCTACCGAAATTACATTCAGATATTTATTCGCTTCCAAAGAATACGATACAGCCCATCAGTTTGCCTGTAACATATCAGACGGATTTGCTTTACTGTTAAAGAAATCCACGGATCCTAACTATACGAATCTCGCGGTACTTCCCAACGGAGCAGGCCCGGTAAGTGTGACTAATATTCACCCGACAATTTCCGGAGGCTCAGCGGGTTGTGGTCCTGTAAATCAGCAATATTTTGCAGGGATCAATAATAACCCTATGATTGAGACCAACTTTGACGGACGTACGGTACCATTAATTGCAAAAGCAACCGTTGTTCCGGGTCAGACCTATCATTTTAAAATGGTTTTAGCGGATTACTCGGATTCCAATTTCGATTCAGGCGTTTTTCTTGAAGCGGGATCATTCGATATCGGGGTAAAAATCCTGGATCCTGCCGGAGTACAGCTTCCTGCTACAATCACTATGTGTGACAATACACCACAAACATTTACAGCTTCTGTACAAGCCCCGAATGTTACTTATCAGTGGTTTTTTAATAATAATCCTATTACCAATGCAACAGGTCCCAGCTATACTGCCACACAACCGGGTGTCTACAGTGTACAGGTATTGATTCAGGGAAATAGCTGTCCGGGAACGGCAACTATTACCGTAGTGGGAGGAGCATCTCCTACCGTTCAGAATGCAGTACTGACAGCCTGTTATGCTGCCGGAAACGCAATTTTTAATTTACCTTCAGCACAGGCTTCTATAAGCACAACCCCTGGAGCAACATTTGATTACTATGTGAATCAGGCCGATGCACTTGCCGGAAATGCAAGCACCATTCCAAGTCCTGCCACCTATTCAAGCCCTGGAGCACAAACAGTATATGTCAGAGTCAAAACCGGATTCTGTGCCAAAGTAGCTGAACTTCAGCTGATAAAAGCTCAGGAGATAGCCCCTTCAGTTTTACCTCCGGCAGTATTAACTTGTGCCAGTTCGCAGACTACTTTAGATGCTTCGGCTTCGGTATATCCGGCCGGATCTGTTTTCAGCTGGGCTACGACAGGAGGAAATATAGTTTCAGGAGGGAATACATTAACTCCGGTTATCAACGCGCCGGGAACTTACACCTTAACGATATCAAATACCTTTCAGCCGGGCAATGTAGTGTGTACAGGAGTAGCCAACATGACCGTTACAGGAGACAGTGCGCCACCCGTAACAGGACTTACAGCAAGCAAAATACAGATCTGTAACGGTGAATCTGTTACTTTAACTGCATCAGGAGGTGTAACATACAACTGGACCGCACTTCCGGGAACCGGAAATACACAAACAGTAACACCTACCACTACCACTACCTATACGGTGACTGCTGTTGGGGCTAATGGATGTGTATCTCAAAACCCTGCTACAATCACGATTGAGGTTTCACAACCGATCACGGTACAAAATGCCATATTGCATAAATGCTACGCTCCGGGACTGACTTATGATCTTACCACTGCTCAGAGCCAGATCACCACTGCAGGAGGTGGAGTAACATTTACTTATTATATCCTCCAGGCTGATGCTCTCGCAGGTAATACCAATTTTATTGCAACACCTGCAGCGTATGCGCCACCAGGAAATCAAACAATATATGTTTTAGTGAAAAACGGAGGATGCCATTATGTGGTTGAGCTTCAATTATTGAGAACCGCTGAAACAACACTGACGATAGCGGCACCACAGGAAATTACCTGTACAACCCCTCAGACGACATTAAACGCTTCGGCATCCGTAGTGCCTGCAGGATCTACCATTACGTGGACAGCGACGGGAGGTGGAAATATTGTATCGGGAGCAAATACCCTTAATCCTGTAGTGAATGCAGGTGGAGTGTATACGCTTACCGTTACGAATATTTCTCAACCGGGTAATTTAAGCTGTACGTACACGGCCTCGGTGACTGTAACACAAAATACAACACTGCCAACAGCTTCAGTAGTGTCTTCACAACCAAGAATATGTTTGGGAGAATCTGTAATATTGACTGCTTCTGGTGGGGTGACTTATAATTGGGTAGGACTTCCAGGAAATGGAAATACCCAGGTGGTTTCTCCAACGGTGACCACTGTATATACAGTATTCGCAGTAGCAGCTAACGGATGTATTTCTGCAACTCCAGCCACGGTTACTGTTGTTGTAGGCCCGCCAACTGCCGGTGTCTCTGCATCCAAATTAAAAATATGTGCCGGAGAATCTGTAACCCTTACCGCTACCGGAGGATTTACCTATAATTGGGTAGGACTTCCAGGAAACGGAAACACGCAGGTAGTTACTCCGACAGTGACTACAGAATACTCAGTTTTTGCACTTGGAGGGAATGGGTGTAGCTCTTTGCTTCCTGCGAAAGTGACGATTGAAGTAGTACCTGCCATTGTTTCTACCTTAAAAGATGTGTACGTCTGTGCAGGAGATACCGGAATCTTAGATGCTGGTGCAGGTCCTAATTACACGTATTTATGGAGCACGGGAGCAACTACCCAAACGATATCAACCAACGTTCCGGGAACATATACTGTTACCATCAGCAACGGGGTGTGTTCTAAGGTTTTCACAGGGAAACTGTTAAATCCGGAGCTGCCTAAGTTTACGAATATTGTATATGAAAATCATGTGCTCACGCTTACGGCCAGCAATCCTACGGGAGCTGTTTTAGAGTTTTCGATAGACGGAGGTGTGGTTTGGCAGACGTCCAATATTTTCAATAATGTTCTGGATAATACAAATTATCATCTGATGGTAAGGGAAAAAGATGCTAAATGCAGTACATCATTGGATTACTTCACATTTGTGATCAGCAACGCCATTACACCGAATATGGATGGTATCAATGATACGATAAACTTCTCTGGAATCAGTGGTTATAATAATTTTGCAGCATCAGTTTTTGACCGCTATGGGGCAGAATTGTTCAGAGCAACAAAAACCGATGCTATCTGGAGAGGATCACTGAAAGGTATGAACCTCGCTACAGGGACCTACTGGTATAAAGTACAATGGGAAAACCCAGCCAGTAAAAAACTTGAACAGCGTTCGGGTTGGATATTGTTAAAAAATAGGAACTAACAGACAAACCTTCCATATTTGGAAGGTTTGTTTTTTTTGTATTAAAAAAAAAGTAAAAAATATACGATATGTTTGAAAATAAATTAAATTTGTTGAAACAAAAGTATTATGCGAAGAAATCTCCTAATTTTTTTATTTTTTTTAGTCGCCTCGACTCTTTTATATTCACAAAATGGTAAGCCCAGGATTCCGCACAAGGAAACCATTCCTTCTACAAGTAAAGCCGGAGCTTTTATCGATGTCAATGTTCCACCATATCCGGAATCCGGATATTCTATTACACAATTGGTAAAGGATGTTCTTATATCTTCAGGAACCAATACCTGTGTGACTCCCAGTGTGACCAATGTAAAGATAACACCCAACCATGCAGTCACCAATGCTGACAGATCTTGGGGGTATTTTCATAAAGGAACTACCAATTTTCCTTTTAAAGATGGTATTATCCTTTCTACCGGGCAAGCCAAGAGAGCAGGGAATAACGCTGAAACAAACTTAGGTGATGATAACGGTGGAGGAACAGATTCAGATCTTGCCCAGGTGATTGGGGGTACAGGAACACTTGCTGATGCTGTCCTTCTTGAATTTGACTTTGTCCCTACAACCTCTCAGATTAAATTTAATTATATACTGGCATCAGAAGAATATTACAGCTCATTTCCTTGCCAATATGCTGATGCTTTTGCTATCCTCCTTAGACCTACATCGGGTGGGCCTTACCAGAATATGGCTATACTCCCTGGAGGTGCCGGACCTGTAAGTGTTACCAATATCCACCCTGCGATTGGGACAACCTGCGGGGCCGTTAATGAACAATATTTCGGAGGATACAATACGACCAATATCGAAACCAATTTTGAAGGAAGAACGGTTCCTCTTACTGCTACAGCTACTGTAGTGGCAGGCCAGGAATATCACTTTAAGATGGTGATTGCAGATTATACCCCTTATTCTTTTCCGGATCACGTGTATGATTCTGCTGTATTTCTGGAGGGAGGATCATTTAATATCGGCGTAGAGCTTTTAGATCCAAGCGGAGCTACCTTACCTTCAGATATCAATGTCTGTGATAATGTACCGCAGGTGATCACAGCTTCAGTAAGCGATCCTAACTTATTATACAAATGGTTCCTGAATGGAGTTGCTATCCCGGGTGCTACCACAAACACTGTGACAGCCGTACAGCCGGGAACCTATACCATTGAAGTAAGTGTTCCGGGAAATCCTTGTCCGGGGAAAGCAACTATAGTAATCCACGGGGGAACTACTCCGCAGGCACAGGATGCCACATTGCTGCTTTGTGCAACTCCTGATATCACTACTTTTGACCTTACGAATGCGATGCCGTCCATCAGCCCGACACCAGGTGCTGTATTTAAATTCTATGTTAATCAGGCCGATGCAATCGCTCAGAATACCAATAATATCCAGAATATTTTAAATTATAATGGTACAGACGGTCAGATCCTTTACACCGTAGTTTCAAACGGAGGTTTCTGTAGTAGGCTTATAGAATTAAAATTGCTTAAAGAAACCACGCCAATAGCAGGTGTGAAATCTTCCAGAATAAAAATATGTCCGGGAGAAGCCGTTACACTGACTGCCGAAGGTGGGGTAACCTATCAATGGTCCAACTTCCCGGGAACAGGGAATACACAAACTGTAACTTTGTATCAGACCACAACATTCACTGTTTATGCGGTGGGAGCAAAAGGATGCCGTTCATTAAACCCTGCTACCATAAGAGTAGAGGTTACACCGGAGCTTACCTCTCCTCTGAAAGATGTAGAAATGTGTCTGGGTGACCGTGTCGTTTTAGATGCCGGCGCAGGACCAAATTATAAATATTTGTGGAGTACGGGAGCTGCCACACAGACTATAACGGTGGACAGCTGGGGAGTTTATACGGTAGAAATAGATAACGGATTCTGTAAAAAAATATTCACTGCGAAAGTAGGGGGTGCAGCGACGCCGTTCGTAACAGCAATCAGTTATGAAAGTGCTAAAAAAACAGTGACGATTATTGCTGAAAACCCTTTGATGAACAATACTCCAAGCACTTTAGAGTATTCTATAAACAATGGGATTTCATGGCAGGACTCTAATGTTTTTACCAATCTTTTAGACAACACGAATTATACGGTACAGGTGAGAAGAGTAGGGACTCATTGTGTAGGAACATTTGATTTCTACACCTTGCAGATCAACAATATCATTACCCCTAATGACGATGGAGTCAATGATGTACTGGATCTTAAAGCACTTGTAGGATTCAATAATTTCACAGGATCCGTCTTCGACAGATATGGGGTGGAAATGTTCAGATTCTCCAAAGAAAAACCGGTATGGGATGGAACTGTAGGAGGTAAAAAACTCTCTACAGCTACGTACTGGTATAAGTTTAATTTCGAATATCCTAAGTCTAAAGTTCAGATGAACTGGTCCGGATGGATCATGCTTAAGAACAGAGAATAAGAGATCAACATACAGAAGATAAAGCATACAGAAAAAGCCTTTCAAGAAAACTTGAAAGGCTTTTTTGTTTTTTTGAAACCCCTTATTGATTCTGCTTCCAGAGATTGGCAAAGCCTATAAAATCCAGAATGCTGAGCTCTTCCGCTCTTTTGTCTAAGAATTCATGGGTTTTTAAAGCCTCTGGAATATTCAGTATTTTCAGGGAATTTGATAATTTCTTTCGTCTCTGATTAAATCCTGCTTTCACGATCTGCTTAAAAAGAATCTCGTTTCCAGCCAGACCTTCTTTTGGATTTCTTGTAAGTCTGATCACCCCTGATTTTACTTTCGGAGGCGGATTGAATACGTTTTCATGCACGGTGAACAGGTAGGTCACATCATAATACGCCTGAATCAGGACAGACAGGATACCGTACTCTTTAGTTCTGGGTACGGCGGCCGTTCTTTGTGCGACTTCCTTCTGGAACATTCCTACCATTTCAGGAACCTGCCCATAGTAGTCAACAATTTTAAACAGAATCTGTGAAGAAATGTTGTACGGGAAATTACCAATAATAGCGATCTGCTCCCCATTGATAAAATTAAAGTCCTGTTTCAGAAAATCTCCTACAAAAGTATTTTCTGTGACCTTTGAATAGTTCTTTTTCAGGTATTCAATAGATTCTGTATCGATCTCGGCAAGGTAGATGGTCTGATCCTTCTCGAGCAGATATTTGGTGAGGACTCCCATTCCGGGACCTACTTCCATGATGTTTTTATAGTCTTCAAAACTAAGACCTTCCACGATTTTTCTCGCGATATTTTCATCTGTCAGAAAGTGCTGTCCAAGATGTTTTTTTGCTTTTACACTCAAAGTTTTTTATGATTTTATTAACAATGATTTTCTTTATTTCTCCCCAAATTTCGGAAGTTTTTTTCTAATTTAGCCAAAAATTTTAATATTAATGGCTAAATCTGTAGATGAGTTTAATAAGAAAAGGCTTCGGTCTAGCAATATTACAGTAGTAATAAGTATTGCCTTAGTGTTATTTTTGTTAGGATTAATGGGGCTTATTTTAATCAATGCCCAAAAATATTCTGACTATATCAAAGAACAGCTGGTAGTGAATGCTTATTTTGATGAAAACTATGACGCGAAAGATTCTGTAAAAATTGCAAAACTGGAGGAAGAAACTTTTAAAAAGGTACAGACCTTAGCTCCTGTAAAAAAAGCGACCTATATCTCAAGAGAGATGGCAGCTAAAGAAGCCAAGAAAACGATGGGGATAGACAGCGATGCGCTTTTTGAAGAAAATATTTTCCCTTCATCTATCGAAATAGCACTGAAGCCTGAATATGTAGACCCTGCAAAAATTGACGGTGCGATTAAAATAATCAAGTCCGTTCCGGGTATTGTGGATGTGAAAAATGACAGTACGCTGATGGTGGATGTTTACAACAACCTGAGCAGGATTTTAAAGTGGATCTTAGGATTCTCTGTTCTCTTCCTGATCCTGGCTGTTGTATTGATCAACAACTCCATCAGACTGAAAATCTTCTCTAAAAGATTTATCATCAAAACCATGCAGCTGGTAGGGGCAAAAAGAAGGTTTATCCTTAAGCCGTTTATCATCGAAGCTGTAATTTTAGGTGCTATCGGTTCTGCAATTGGACTTCTGGCGCTTGGTGGCGTATGGTATTATTTCACAAGTCAGATTGGTTCCGCTTTCGTACAGGACAATAATCAGTATTTCTGGTTAGTTATTTTAGTACTTGGAGTAGGCGTATTTATTTCCGTCTTAAGTACGATCTTCGCTACATGGAGATTCTTAAAATCAAACGTTGACGATCTATATTACTCTTAATAATGAGCAAAAAAATAAATAAACTGGCCGCTTCAGAGTTTGGCAAAGAAACCGAAGTACCACAGGAAAGTACCTTTTACTTCGGGCAGCAGAACTTCAAGTGGATGCTGATAGGGCTGGCATTTATCGTAGTGGGATTCCTGCTGATGATGGGGCCGGATGCAAACACAGTAGACGGTAAATTTGATCCTAATTCATGGAATGATGATATTTTTTCCATCCGCAGGATCAGAATTGCACCACTGTTTATAGTGATAGGCTTCGTCATAGAAGTGTATGCTATTTTAAAAAGAAAATAAATATAAACTTTATTTAAGGATTAAGAGATTAAGAAATTCGGAAACATCTGAATTTCAAAATCTCTTAATCTTTTAATTTTTACAATATTATGGATTTAATTAAAGCAATCATTATTGCTATTATTGAAGGACTTACAGAGTATCTTCCTATCTCTTCAACGGCACACATGGGATTTGCGGCTAATCTTTTGGGCCTGCAGGATGATGAATTTCTGAAAATGTTTCAGGTTTCCATTCAGTTTGGAGCCATTTTGTCTGTGGTGGTGGCCTATTGGAAGAAGTTCTTTGATCTTAAAAATATTCAGTTCTATTACAAACTTGCTTTTGCCGTTGTTCCTGCATTGGTTTTGGGATATTTATTTGATGATAAAATTGAAGCTATTCTCGGAAATCAGATCGCTATTTCCTCAGTACTGGTACTGGGAGGAGTCATTCTACTTTTTGCCGACAAATGGTTTAAGAATCCTAAAATTGACGATGAAAAAGGGATTACGATAAGAAGTGCCATTACCATTGGCTTCTGGCAGTGTCTTGCGATGATGCCGGGAACCAGCCGTAGTGCAGCTTCCATCATCGGAGGAATGTCACAGGGGCTCACGAGAAAGGCTGCGGCAGAATTCTCATTCTTTTTAGCGGTTCCAACCATGCTTGCAGTGACGGTTTATTCCGTTTTCCTGAAAACATGGGGTAAAGAAACGGCTCATCCTCAGAAAGGATATGAAATGATCATGGCGTCTCAGGATCACATTATGATCTTTGTGATTGGAAATATTGTTGCATTTATTGTTGCATTGATCGCTATCAAGGCATTCATTGGGGTGCTGAACAAATATGGTTTCAAACCTTGGGGCTGGTACCGTATTTTCGTAGGAATCGCTCTGTTGATTTATTTTTATTTCTTTAAATAAGCATATGAAGACTAATATTCTAAAAATACTGGCTTTTTCAGGCTTAATCGTTTCATGCGCTCCGGCCCATACGCTGTTCGTAAAAAATAATACGAAGGAAAGAATAGAATTTGTTGTTGAACTTAAAGAGAAGATTACTACAGCCCAGGATTTACTGATCTGTAAAGAGCTTGTTCCGGACGAAAAACTGGATCACAAAGCTTTTATGGAATATTCCAAAGAAGGAAAATGCTACAGTCAGAAAATTACAGCGATTAATAAGACCAGCTATAAATTTAATTTACCGGAAAATTACACCGTAAATATTGTTCCGAATAATTCTGTATATCCGTTTCATAACATCTACTACTTCATGGGAGACAAAAAATGCTTTGTGAATGTGGAAAACGGTCCCGACTGCAAACAAAGGGTCAATAAGCTTCCGAGCTTAGTAAGTATCACAGAAATTACAGAATAATGACAGCTGAAGAACTGCAATCAGGATATGTATTTTTATTGGATAAACCTTTGGACTGGACTTCTTTCCAGGCTGTCAATAAAATGAAATATAAGCTCAAAAGAGAGTTTAATCTTCCCAAGAAATTTAAAATAGGTCACGCAGGAACTCTGGATCCCAGAGCTACGGGACTTCTCATTGTCTGCTGCGGAAAATTCACCAAGAAAATTCCGGAAATCCAGGATGCTCCCAAAGAATACTGGACAGAGATCAAAATAGGCGTTCAGACAGAATCCTATGATACGGAAAAACCTGAGATCCTTCAGCAGGATTTTGCTCACATTACAGAAGAGCAGATCAATGAGGCACTGGGGAAATTCGTTGGAGAAATCGAGCAGAAACCTCCCGTGTATTCAGCGATAAAGATAGACGGACAGAGAGCCTACAATCTGGCAAGAGCAGGGGAAGAAGTAGAAATGAAATCCAGAAAAACAACGATTTTCTATATCAATGATATTAAGATTGATCTTCCTTTGGTCAGTTTTACAGTAGGATGTTCAAAGGGAACTTATATCAGAAGTCTGGCTCATGATATCGGACAGGAATTGGGAGTAGGCGCATATCTGACCCAGCTCAGACGGACAAAGATCGGGGATTATACCATTGAGAATGCAACAACTGATTTTCTGGAAAACGAATACAGATTTGAAGGCTTATGATAAAAAATTTCCTCCTTGTTTTAGGACTCTTATCTTTTGCAATATTTTTTTCGCAGGAAACAGAGGCAAAGAAAGAAAAAATGGGTTTCTATGTGAACCCTTCATTGAATATAGGCCTGAATCTTCAGACTAAAGATAATCAGTTCAGCAATTCACAGTATATTGAGCCGAAACGGGTGGGTAAAATGACATATGGTATCACAGCCATTGGAGGTTACAATTTTCTTCCTAACTTTGCACTCGGAACCGGATTTAAATACAGCTTTATAGAAGACAATTATCACCTGGTTTACTGGATGATCCAGCCGAAGATCATATTCAGCCCGGGCGACCGTCCTTTTTATATCGATTTAAATTACGGGAAGCAGCTTAATCATTCAGCAATTTCAGATTCTGAATTTTGGGGAGCAAGGCTTGGAATGATGGTTTCCTATTCAAAAAGGCTGAGCCAGGAAGGTGGAATTACTTTTGAAGGACATCAGCTCAACGGGAAATCAAATGGCTTTTTCATTGGCTTAAGCTATGGAATTACCATTTTCAGCAATAAAAATTATACAGGTTACGGAGAAGACTAATGGAAAAAACGCGCATCAATAAATATTTATCAGAAGTAGGTTACTGTTCAAGAAGAGCCGCAGATAAACTTTTGGAGGAAGGAAGAATTACAATTAATGGAAAGGTTCCTGAGATGGGGACAAAAGTTTCTGATGAAGATCTTGTGGAAGTAGATGGCCGACCTGTCCGTGAGCCGCAGGATAAGCCTGTTTATATCGCTTTTAACAAACCCGTGGGGATTGTCTGCACAACAGACACCAAACGTGAAAAAAACAATATCGTAGACTACATCAACTATCCGAAAAGAATTTTCCCGATCGGAAGACTGGACAAACCGAGTGAAGGTCTGATCCTGTTGACCAGCGATGGCGATATCGTCAACAAAATTCTTAGAGCAAGAAACAACCACGAAAAAGAATATATTGTACGTCTTGATAAGCCTATGTCACCCAAATTCCTTGATAAAATGAGGAATGGAGTTCCGATCCTGGATACAGTCACTAAAAAATGTGACGTGGAAAGAATCGATGACATGACTTTCCGTATCATTCTTACCCAGGGGCTAAACAGACAGATCCGAAGAATGTGCGAATATCTCGGCTATGACGTAAAAAAGCTGAAGCGTATCCGCATCATGAATATTAAACTGGATCTTCCGGTGGGAAAATGGCGTGAGCTTACAGAAGAAGAACTTGGTTCGCTTAACAACCTTCTTTCTGATTCTGCCAAAACAATCGATTAAGATTATATCATAAATAATAAGATGGTAAGCAGGGGATATTCTCCTGCTTTTTTTTATTCCTGCTTTTTGGTCAGGCAAATTAGAACTTCTTTCTCCAGATAATCTATCTGAATAAAAGCAATAGAAAAGATACATAAAGTGTTGTATTTTAATAAAATTCACACATTGGTGTAATATTTTTAGTTCGTTAGTGAAAATCTGTTATATTTATAATAGTAACTATTAAAGAACTAAAAACTATGAAATTAAAATTTATTCCACTTTCCTTTGTTATTTTGTTGGCATTTTCAAATTGTCAAAATGATAACCATAATCCGGATCTTCCGCACGATTCTTCATTTTACATTGATTACAGAAGCTTGAAAGGATTACAGGATGGAGTCGCTGTCATTGAGCTCGATCCTGAAGCTCCGAATTTTGGACATATCAGCAGCAAACTTGAATTAGGCGTTGGTGTCCTGCCTCATCATCTTTATTATAATCAGGGTGCGAACAAATTATACACGACTGCTTTAGGAGGAAGCTATCTTTACCAGATAAAAACGGAAAAAGACAAAAATGGACAGCCAAAACTAGTTAGTGCAACACCTATTAATACAGGGGAGAATACGGTAGGCGAAAATTTATTTTTCACCAATGACGGAAGATATTTTATGACTTTTATGGGAGGAGCAGGAGGACCGAAGGATGGGAGTGTAGGTGTTTTTAATGCCAATAATAACCAGCTTATCAAAACTATTAAAGCTCCGATTCAAGCCAATCCCAATCAATTTATTATGTATCCGCATGGTATTTCTGTTAATGAGGAAAAAGGAATAATGATGGTCACCTCAACCATTCACCCGGATCTTACTACCGGAATGGGAAACACTTGTACTTTATTAGATATGAATACTTATGAATTAAAAGAGACCTATCTGGTAGCAGACTCACAAACGGATCTTTCCAGTCCTGTCGAGGTTCTGTTACTCCGTGGAAAATTCCCACAATATGCCCTTGCAACGACAATGCTGGGCGGTGATATCTGGATTGCTCCATACAATGCTGCAACCAAGAAATATGATGCTTTTAGTAAAATATTTGACGGAAGCACACAGGGATTAGGCTGGGCACTCGAAATGTACATTGATGATAACAGCAAGCTCTACGTAAGTTTTGCAGATCCTGGAAAAGTTTTGGTCTTTGATATAAGTAATCTTCCTCAACTAAAGCTTTTAAAAACCCTTACTGCAGATAAAGGAGCACATCATATGGTTTTCTTTACAACCAAAAAAGGAAAAGAAGTGGTAGCCGTACAAAATAACCTGTTGGATATTCCTAACTTAAATTCCGGCACCATTAGTGTCATTGAAATCCAGACGGGGAAAACTTTAGGGACAGTCGATTTACGAACAAAATACGGAATATTGCCTGAATCAATTGAAGGTACCAATGGTCCCGGCAGTTATATGCACCACTAAAATGTAAAATAGCCTGAGTTCGGGATAAGATATTTTTTTAGACATCAGACATCAGACATCAGACATTGGACATCAGACATCAGACTTTCAACTGGGAATAAAAATGTCAATGGTGAATTTTGCTTCGCAAGTGAATGGTGAGTTTTAGGTGGCAGATATTAGGTCGCAGGTTGTAGGGATTGTGCTGTAGGTTGAAATTATGGTCTTTTGATTTCAGTAAAGAGCTAAGAAACAAGATTCCAAACATCAGATATTAGACATCGACATCAGATTTCAGACAAACAGATGCGAAACATGATATATCTATAAACTAGCAACTGAAACTCTCAAACCCTCAAACTCTCAAACTCGAAACTCGCACCCCGAAACCAAACTCACCCTAAATCTCATAATTCATAATTCAAAACTCATAACTCTCTAAAACCCGCTCTCAGGTTATTTTAAATATAATTTCATTCTTTCCTCATATTCGGGCTTTAATTTTAAAAGCTTCAGAATTTTCTTATCATCATGATAAGTAGTCCGGTAGAATATAATTTTGTCAGCAGAATATTTGAAGTAGGGATGATCTTTCAGCCATTCTTCAGGAGCTTCCGTTAAAGTATATTTAGGAACATTTGAAACATCCAGTGGAGCAATAGAAATTAATTTTTGAACCAAATCTTTATCAATATTATAGGTGTCTAAAATTTGCTGTTTATTGACAAAACCTCTCAGTTTTTTTCTAAAGCCAATCATCGATCCGGCACTTCTTTCATCCAGGCCAAATTCCTGCAACTGCTTGAATGTAATCATATTTAAATCAATTTTTGAAAAATCAGTTTCCTGTTTTTTGTCTACAGTAGGATTGAGTTTGATATATGGTTTTAATTCCTGGAATTTCTCAGGAGAGATCACAAAACACTTCTGCAGATCTTCCGGTGTTTTAAAGCTTCCTCTTAGATTTCTGTCTCGATAGTTGACAATCGTCTGAGCCTGTCTTTCTGAAAATCCTAAAGCCTTCCAACCTTCTAAATCCGTTATATTCGGATCAAAATTGCGGTACTCAATTCTGGATTTTACAACATAATTTTTAGTTGAATTTTTAAAATCGTCTGGTGTTTTTGCCGGGAGCAGTAAATAAGGTTCCATTTTGCTGTAATTCTCCGAAGAGATGATAAAGCATTCTTTGAATTTTTCTTTGCTGACAAAGCTTCCACCCAAATAATTTTTATATTTTACAATGGCTTCGGCTTGCCTTTCACTGAAACCCATCTTCACCCATTGAGCAGCAGAAAGTTTGTCCGGATTGAACTTTCCGGAAATGATAATCTCTTTCTTTTCATAGCCTTTAAACTTTCTGGAAGAATGGTCTTTGCCCGTTTCAGGAAGCAGCAGGTAAGATTCAAGTTCAGTGAATTTTTCAGTGGAAACGGCGTAGCACTTTTTAAATTGTGCTTTCGAAGTAAACTGACCTCCCACAATTTTTTTATAATTGAGAAGGGTAGAAACCTGTTTTTCAGAAAATCCTAAAAGTTTCCACTGTTTTGCATCCAGTTCATTAGGATCAAAGTCTGTCAGGTTCAGAGAAGCTAAGCTCTCTGTAATAAATGTAACTGCAGGGAAATCTTCTTTTCCCCTGCCTGTATAAGTCTGAAACGCAAGCAGGACAATCATCAGGATTCCCATGAATGCCAGTTTCCGGTAATCATTTTTTCTCATCATCCCGTAAACTTATCAATAAAAACAAATCGGGGCAATGGGAAAAAGCATAATGAATTGTTTTGTACAGCAAATACTTTCAAATGATTTCTAATTTACATTTGAATGCTTTTCAGATAGAATTATTTGAAGAAATGAAGAAGAAGTTGGGAGATGAGGCGCATAAGTTGTGGACTCAATAAAAATTAATTGCTCTCGCAGATCATGTAGATAGAGCAGGTGAACAAAAGTAAAAATATGTGTCATTGGAAAAAGATAGGATTCACGTTGATACTTTGATATCGTTTCAAACGTTTAATAATCGCAAGGGCAAACAAAGTTTTTTGAAAATGAAACAATTTTAATAAAGATAAACAAAGGCATTTCATTTAAAAAGAGTAAAACAAAAAAACACTATAAAGCCTCACAAATTCAGAGGTTCCGATTTTCAGTGAAAACCCTGTATTTCGGAAATAAGTGAAACGCCTTTGTTTATCTTATTTTAAAGAATTTGAAACAATTCTTTGCTTTTCTTTGCGTTAGAAAAATAAACCCATAAGTTTTGAACGTGATCCTGGATAGGGCAGTAAAAAACAAAAGCATCCTTTAAAAAGATGCTTTTTATGATGCTATAATGTTTATTCAGAATCTTGGTCTGCTAGGGAAGCTTTCAGTTTCTGAAGCTCAGCCTTTATAAATTCAAGACGGTCAATGATAGTTACCGTTTCGGAAATCTTACTGTTGGTCGTCAGAGCGATTCTTGCGCCATCCAGTGTATAGCCTTTTTCTTTTACCAGATGATAGATCATTTGAAGATTCTTAATGTCTTCCGGAGTGAAGTAACGGTTCCCTTTTTTGTTCTTTTTAGGCTTGATGATGGGGAATTCCTGTTCCCAATACCGTATTAGTGAGGTGTTTACATCAAAAGCCTTTGCCACTTCTCCTATTGAATAATACAGTTTGTCAGGTAAATTTATCTTCATTGTATGAATCCTAAAAGCCAAAGATAAATATTTTTTAAACTCTGATGCAAATATGCGTGAGTAAATAGTTATAGCTGGAATATTTTTTTACATAAAATAGATGAAGCTGAGTAATTGAAGTATTAATTTCTCTAATTGTGAATATTGTATGTATTTTTTTTATAAAATTTAATATTATGATTAATGGAAGCGTTTTTTTGAGGATTTGATTTATAATAGTCATGAAATGAGCTTTTTATGTTATTGTTTTTTGTTAAATTAGCCTACACTAAAAAATATATTATTCTATGAAAAACTATTTCTTTCTTTCCATGATGTTGCTTCCTTTCTTAGGACATGCACAATGGACCAAAACCTCCTTAAGGGCGCAGAAAGTGAAGCCTTCTCAGGAGAAACTGGAATATGCAGGTCTGTATTCCTTAGATACCAATCAGCTTAAGCTTTCATTAAAAGATGCTCCCGAGCGTTTTTCAGGATCAAAAGGAGTGATTGTATCACTTCCTACAGCAGGTGGAAAGATCGAAAGATTTCAGGTTTGGGAATCTTCCAATATGGATCCAGCCCTTCAGAAAAAATATCCGGATATCAAATCCTATGTAGGAAGCGGTGTAGATGACCCTTCCGTTTATTTAAGATTCAGCATGTCGCCGGTAGGATTTTCATCCATGATCACCAGATCCGGTCTCTCAGAATTCATTGAACCTTACAGCGAAGACAGAACAGTATATGCCGTTTTTGACTCCAATGCCAGAAGAGGCCAGGATAAAGAACCTTTTGAGTGCTCTGTCATAGAGGATGCAGAAAAAAAAAGCGAAAGCGTAAGTAAGAAAACAGCAGGTTTCAATATTTTCAGACTTGCCTTATCCTGTACGGGAGAATATGCACAATACCATTTAACAGCTGCAGGTACTCCGGCCACAGCAACTGACGCAGAGAAAAAAGCAGTGATTCTTGCTGCTATGAATGCCTCATTAACCAGGCTGAACGGTGTTTTTGAAAAAGATCTTTCTTTTCATTTTAACCTTATCGCCAACAATGAAACGATTATATTTTTAGATCCGGCTGGAGATCCTTATACAAACGGTGGCCCGAACGAGGCTCATGCCCAGATTTCCGCAAGAATCGCTGCTGAGGATTATGATATGGGTCATTTAATTGATAAAAAAGGAGGTAACGGATCTGCTGGCGTAGGTGTCATCTGCAACAACAACTCAAAAGGAGCAGGATGGACTGCCCATAATTTTCCGGAAGGAGATAAATTCGATATAGATTATGTAGCTCATGAAATGGGGCACCAGCTGGGTGCAGGACACTCTTATACCTACAGATCTGCACAAGCGGATCAGAGAGTGGAGCCGGGAAGTGGCAGCACAATAATGGCATACACAGGGATTACAACGGCTTCTGATGTTCAGTTCAATTCCAATGATTATTTTCATGCCAACAGTGTTACCCAGATTAAAAATAAAATAAACAGTATTGTTTGTGGTGTTAATGCACCTTTTGCAAACCCTGCTCCTGATGTCAATGCCGGTGCGGATTATACAATTCCAAAATCTACCCCGTTTGTTTTAAAAGCGACCTCATCTGATGCCAATACAGCTTCTTATACCTATACATGGGAACAGGCAGATCAGGCTGCGGCAGCTCAGATCGGGGCTGGTGATATTTCGTCAGCTTATCCTGCAAAACCTACGGGACCTACTTTCAGATCTTTTACCCCGATAACTTCTTCGGTAAGATATTTTCCTGATTTCAATAAAGTATTGGCGGGTGTTTTATCAACCCGTTGGGAATCGGTTTCAAGTGTAGCAAGAAGTCTTAATTTTGCAGCTACGGTAAGAAACAACAGTCCGGCGCAACCACAGGTTTCCAAAGATGCCACAGTGTTAACAGTAGATGCAGCGTCCGGTCCTTTTCAGGTGACGGCTCCGATATTCGGTCAGTCATTAGCTTCAGGAGGAACCATTAATGTGACCTGGGATGTTGCCAATACCAATCAGGCTCCTGTAAGCACAGCCAATGTTAATATTAAATTATCTAAAGACGGTGGACAGACCTTTACCACAATAGCTGCCAATACCGCTAATGACGGAAGTGAGCAGGTAACAATTCCGGCAGGATCTATCTCTGCCAATGCCTATATTTTAGTAGAAGCAGTAGGAAATGTGTATTATGCGGTAAGTCCAAGTTTTGTGATAGATTATAACGTAACAGGTGAAGCTTGTAATACGTATACTTACAATGGACCGGCTGTAGCCATTACAGACAGTCCTGGCGGCGGAGGTATCTCAGCACCTAGAATCAATATTCCTTTAATGGTCAACAATACAGGAACCATTACTAAAATAAAAGTGACGCCATCCGTTACCCATCCGAACATCAGCCAGCTGGCCATAGGAATTGAAAGTCCTGTAGGATCTTCAGCCCTGTTCTGGAACAGACAATGCTCAGGGCAGTCAGGAATTACAGCGTCATTCAGTGAAGCGGGTAATGCTGTAGCGTGTGCATCACCTCTTGCAGGAGAAACGAAATCAAATGAATCCTTAGCTATATTTAAAGGGCATAAAGCTCAGGGAGAATGGAAACTTTTTGCCACAGACAATAACCCTGGAAGTGCAGGAACTGTGACAGCATGGTCTCTGGAAGTGTGTACAAGAGAAACCCAGACTTTGGGAACTCATGACGTTTCTTCTCCATTGGCAGATGATATCAAGATTTATCCTAATCCAAGTGATGGTAATTTCTTTATCAAATCCAGAAACTTAAAAGGAGAAGTAAAGGTAGGTATGTTTGACGCCAGCGGAAGACTGGTATACTCATCTGCCTATAAGAGCGAAGGCAACAGTACAAAAGAGTTCAATGTTAATGTTCCGAAAGGGGTTTATGTAATCAGCATTAATTCTTCAAAAGGAGCTTATAATACGAAGCTTGTGATCAAATAACAGAATGATAATTTCTGAATGAAGGACTGGTGAAAACCGGTCCTTTTTTTATGCAGATTTGCGTTATCTCTCTTTTTGCTGTACTTTTATACCATAACAACGATCCGCTTATTATCAGTAATGAATTCTATCTCTGTCCTTCATATCGAGCTTTTCCAGTCCGGCAGGAATACTTCAGATTTTTATTTCAATACCATGAAAGAACATCTGGTTGTGGGGCATCGCCATATTGAAAAGCCGCACCGCCATGACTTCTATGCGGCTGTTCTCTTTACCAAAGGAAAAGGAACTCATGAAATCGATTTTCAGAAGTATGACGTGTCTGAAGGAAGTCTTTTCTTCCTGTCTCCGGGACAGATCCACAGCTGGGAACTTTCAGAAGATATTGACGGGTATATATTTTTCTGCTCACAGGAGTTTTACGAAATGCATTATGTAAGTCAGAAGCTGAGAAATTTTCCTTTTTTTGGTTCCGTATCATTTCCCAGAAAATTGCAGCTTGATGCAGTAGAATTAACGAAAACTGACTGTTTATTTCAGGAGCTGGGAAAAGAGCATCAATCTCAGTCTGTGATGAAAGAAGGATTCATTCTTTCGCTGATGTCACAAGTTTTCATCAATGCGACAAGACTGTTTTCAAAAGATATTGATATGCGTTCTTCATCCGCCAGTCTTTCTTATTTTAAGCATTATCAGGATTTTGAAAATCTGATAGAGCAGCATTTTACAGCTCAGAAATCGATATCTCATTATGCATCCTTATTGGGAATTACGCCAAAGCACCTGAACAGGATTGCGCAAACCGTTGTTCAGAAAACGGCAACCGATGTCATTACCGAAAGGGTAGTGCTGGAAGCCAAAAGAATGCTTATGTACCTTGATGAAAATCTTGTGGACATTGCGTTCAGACTCGGATATGAAGAATATTCCTACTTTGTAAGAGTATTCCGGAAAAGCTCCGGAATGACTCCTACTCAGTTTATGAGAAAATACAAGGTTTAAAAATGCTAGATTTTAGACGTCAGATTTCAGATATAAGACACAAGATATGTGCTCACTCATCCTTTATCTCACATCTCCAGTCTAACATATGCCATCTGAAATCTGACGTCTGACATCTATAGCAAAAGCTTAAATGGCCCCTCAAACGTTGTCTCAAATGAATCCAGCATTTCTCCCTTTTCATCAAATACACCAATGACCATATTCTGTTTGGAGAGTTTAATGTCTTCTTCAGGGAAGGTAATATTGATGTTCCCTTTCAGAATTTGATCTCCTTTCAGAATGATCTTTTCAGAACCGAAATAGGAGATTTCTGCATGGGCAGGAGTCATTACTTTAATGGTCAGGGTCTTTTTCTCGTTGGATTTATTTAAAAGAGTATAGATAAACGTATTGGTAATCTTACCGTCTTTAATAAAGAACGTAGAACCTGCCGGTTTAATGAATTTTGCTTCCATAGATCCGCGGTCATACATTAAGAAGCCTAAAAATCCTATTAACAGGGCTAAAAATACCGTCGTAACTTTCATTCTTGAGGTGAATTTGAAACTGTCCTGGTTTTCAATTTCTGCTTCTGTAGCATAGCGGACCAGTCCTTTTGGAAGTCCTACTTTTTCCATTACTTCATCACAGGCATCTATACAGGCTGTACAGTTGACGCATTCCAGCTGCTGTCCGTTTCTGATGTCAATACCGGTTGGGCAGACTACGACACACTGATGACAGTCGATACAGTCTCCTTTACCTGCCGCTTTGCGGTCTTCGTTATTTCTCCATTTTGAACGGCCTTCTCCTCTTTTAAAATCATAATATACGTTGATCGTCTGTTTGTCGATCAGTACGCCCTGAAGTCTTCCGTATGGGCATACCAGTGTGCAAACCTGCTCGCGGAGCCATGCGAAAACAAAGTAGAAGGTCATGGTGAAAAATATCATGGTAATGAATTTCAAAGGGTGCTCCTGCGGGCCTTCACTCATAATCCTGAATAATTCCTCATATCCTACAATATACATGAACATGAAATGAGCTATAATCATTGAAATGAATGCAAAAACAGACCATTTTATGAGTCTTTTTCTGATTTTTTCAGCATCCCATTCCTGTCTGTCCAGCTTCATCTGCTTGTTTCGGTCACCTTCGATCAAATATTCAATTTTCCGGAATACCATTTCCATAAAAAGGGTCTGAGGACATAACCATCCGCAGAATATTCTTCCAAAAACGACGGTGAAAAGCATTACGAAGATCACGGAGGTGACTGCTCCCAGCGCCAGGATAAAGAAATCCTGAAGATAGAAAGGCTGCCCCAGAATGAAAAACCTCCTGTCGATCACATTGATCAGAAGAAATGGATTACCATTGATCTTTACAAACGGCAGTCCGAAAAATATAGCAAGCATGATGTAACTTGCGTAATTCCTGTAGTTGGTATATTTTCCTTTTGGTTTTCGTGGAAAGACCCATTTTCTTTTTCCCATTTCGTCCATGGTTCCCACCGAATTCCTGAACGTATCGTTTTCTATTTCTACAAATTGGCTGTTGCCTGATTCTGCACTCATTGCGGTACTTTTGTTAAGTTAAAAAAGTATTAAGGTCATATTGAAGACCCGATCAAGCTGTTTTTTCAGTCAGTTTTACCAAGGAAAAAGGAGTGTTGATCTTACCGTGGCAAAGGTCCGGATAAAACTGTTTTTTAACTAATACCATCTGCTTCAAAAATAGGACAATTGGGACATTGTGTTCTATTGTAGAGACAGCTGCTCTGGAAATTGTTTTGATTTTAGAAGTGGTTGAAATACAGGGTTTTCAATTTTTTTTTGTAGTTTAGCGTACCCGCGGAAAGACAGATTTACATAGTGTTTTCTATACATCTTTTCCACTTTGGCGGGTTTTACTAAAAAAGATATCCGTGAAAAATATAATTTCTATTCTATGCCTTCTGTTGGTCATTTGTTCATCATTATCGGCCCAGATTCCAAATAAATTGACGCTTAATGAGAAAATCTACGGATTATCTAAATTCTGGAGCGATGTGGATTACAATTTTGTTTACATGTACAAAACGGACCAATTAAAATGGGACAAGACATACAGGGAAGCCATTATAAACATTCAGAAAACAGAAAATGATTACCAGTATTATAAAGAACTTCAAAAATTATGTGCTGTTTTAAAAGATGGACATACACAGGTTTATTTTCCTGAGGATATCCAGAATCAGATCATGGTTTCTATGTTTGGAGAATACAGGCTTTTCCTGATGAATGTACAGGGAAAGATTTATGTGATCGGGACCAATAAAAGCAAAGAAAAAGAGATCCCGTTGGGAAGTGAGATCATAAAAGTGAACGGGCTGTCTACAGCGGATTATCAGGATAAATTCGTTAAACCTTATATTTCTTCTTCTACTGTGAGTTATCTCAATTTTAAAGCGGGTGTGAATCTGTTGGAAGGAGTCAATGGAGATACTTACGACGTCGAAATCAAAACTCCAAAAGGAGAAGTGAAAAAGCTGCATCTTACCCATTCAAAAACAGCGGAAACAGCTGTAAACCCCGAAGCATTGCCCAATCAGTCGGTTTTTGAATTCAAATGGCTGAAAGATAATATGGCGTATGTAAAGATCAGTAGCTTTGAAAATTCCTCCGTTGTAAAAGACTTTGAATCCAGGCTGCCTGAACTTAAGAATGCAAAAGGAATTATTTTAGATATCAGAAATAACGGCGGCGGCAGTTCGAAAAATTCAAAAAATATTGCAAAATATTTTGTCAAAGGAGATACCATTTACGGGGCAAAAAACTACAGCAGGAAGATCATTCCGACGGAAAGAGCTCTTGGTTCCTTTCTTACACCAAAAGATACGATCAGTGGAAAATCTGAATGGGGTCTTTCAAAACAGGAGACCACTGATTTGTTTAAAGCCTATTTAGGAAGCAAGTTTCATGAATTTGAGTACAAACCTCAGGTTATAGAGCCTGTAGAAAAGCTGAGGGTTCCTACCGTTGTGCTGACAAGTGTTTTAACGGCTTCAGCTGCAGAAGACTTTTTGATTTATCTCTACAATCAGAAAAATATAACCAGAGTGGGTGGCTATTCCAATGGAAGTACTGGCCAGCCTCTTCAGATAGAATTGCCGGGAAATGGCTCTGCCATCATCTGTACCAAAAAAGTGACCCTGCCGGATGGTGAAGAATTTATAGGAGTCGGAATTAAGCCGCATATTGTTGTAGAAAGAAATCTGAATGATACCTTATATCCTGCGAAGTTTGATTCTCAGCTTGAAGCTGGAATTAACCATTTAAAAGCAAATGTGAAAAAGTAGGGTCATTTTTACCGTCTAACAAAGGATATCTTACTTTACAAAATGTAAATTTGAAGGCCTTAAAAAAGAAGAATGGAAAATATATGCAGAATAAGTATGATTGGTTTGGTTTTCGCATTGTTAAGCTGTCAATCAGTAAATTACAACACCATGTTTTATGAAGATGTACAGCCGAAGAAGGTTTCGGATCAATTTAGTTTTACAGAAGGACCGTCTTCGGATCAACATGGAAATGTTTATTTCACCGACCAGCCTAATGACAAGATCTACTACTGGGACTGGAAAACCAATAAGGTTATAGAATTTTTAGGAAAAACGGGTAGGGCCAACGGAACTCACTTCGATAAAGACGGAAACCTCATCACGTGTTCTGACGATCAGGGAGAGATCTGGAAAATTTCAAAAGATAAAAAAGTAGAAGTCATCCTGAAAGGTTTTGAAGGGAAAAGACTCAACGGGCCCAATGATGTCTGGAATGATGCGTCCGGCGGAATGTATTTTACAGATCCCTTGTATAAAAGGGATTACTGGATAGATTTTAAGCAGGAAATAGCCCATAAAAGTCTTTATTACAGAACAAAGGACGGAAAGACCATTAAGCTGGAAACCTTTGTGCAGCCAAACGGAATCGTAGGGAGCGAGATATTTAAAAAGTTATATATTTCAGATATTGATGCAGGAAAAACCTATGTGTACGATATCCTTGGAGAAGGGAAATTGTCTGAAAGAAAGCTGTTTTGCGAGATGGGTTCAGACGGTATGACTCTGGATAAGCATGGAAATCTCTATTTAACAGGAAAAGGAGTGCATATCTTTAACCGTCACGGAAAGAAATTGTACCATATTCCCATCGCAGAAGACTGGACGTCCAATGTCACTTTTGGGGGACAAAACAATGATGTTTTATTTATTACCGCTTCAAAATCGGTATACACTTTACCCACTAAAGTGAGAGGAACCAGATAATTTTTTTACCATTTAATTCCGTCCTGAAAATTGATACAGGACTATACAATAAAGGAGACTATGAATAATAGCCTCCTTTTGTTTTACCATTTTTAAACCCCTGAAATGATCAATTATTTTTGAAATCAGATACAGATATTTCGGTTTTAAGTAGTTGAGAATGTCATTCCTGTATGTGATTAAATTGATTGATAATCAACAAGCTATTTACATTTATTATGAATGATTTATGTTAATTATAAAAATCTTCGTAAACCTTGTTGTATATTATTGATAATGTGTGTTTTGTATTGAATTTTTTTATTTTTTTGTAACAAGTGAAAGTGTTTAAGATCTCCAGTCAATGCTAAACTTAAATTACCAAAAGATGCTTTCATTAAAATGTATAAACCACCTTTAAAAATACAGATATGAAATTTTATTTACTTATTGCTATAGTAATGATTCCGTTTTTTGGATCATCACAATGGACAAGAACAGAACTGAGAGCTCAAAAAGTTAAGAAATCTCAGGAGAAGCTGGAATATGCGGCTTTATATTATTTAGATGCTTATCAGCTCAGAATTTTACTTAAAGATGTTCCGGAACGTTTTTCAGGATCCAAAGGAGTGATCATCTTCCTTCCTACAGCCTTGGGAAAGATTGAAAAATTTCAGGTCTGGGAATCTTCCAATATGGATCCGGAACTTCAGAAAAAATATCCGGATATCAAATCATATGTGGGAACCAGTCTGAACGATCCTTCCGTATACTTAAGATTTAGCCTGTCACCGGTAGGATTTTCATCCATGATCACAAGGTCGGGGCTTTCCGAATTTATTGAACCTTATTCTGAAGACAGAACGGTTTATGCAGTCTTTGATTCAAAAGCAAAAAGAGGTCAGGAGAAGGAGTATTTTGAATGTACTACTCCCGAAAAACCAGGGGTAAAGAATTCCGGAAAAAAAAACGAAGCTGCCAGTAAAAAAACGGCTGGTTTTAATGTTTTCAGACTAGCTATTACCTGTACAGGAGAATATGCCGAATATCATCTTAATGCTGCCGGAACTCCCGCAACAGCAACGGAAGCACAGAAAAAAGCAGTGATTCTTGCTGCCATTAATGCATCTTTGACCCGCTTAAATGCCGTTTTTGAGAAAGATCTTTCGCTTCATTTTAACCTTGTAGCCAATAATGACGCCGTAATTTATGTAGATACTGCCAATGATCCATATGATCCATTGGATGAGCAAGATACACAAGCGCAAACAGCAATAACAAATATCATCGGCTCCGCGAATTATGATATGGGACATATTTTTGACAAAGAAAACGCAAACGGATATGCACCCGGCGATATTTGTATTGATAACACAAAGTCAAGAGGATGGACTGCATCTAATTTTCCTGAAGGAGATACTTTTGACATCGACTATGTGGCTCATGAAATGGGGCATCAGCTTGGGGCTAATCACAGCTACTCTGTGAGTCTTAACGGATCGGGGGCTACTGAGGTAGAGCCTGGCAGCGGGACCACGATTATGGCTTATACAGGAATTATAGGGGGTAGCTACGATGTTCAGTTCAATTCCGATGACTATTTTCATACTGTTAATGTTGCGGAAATCAAGACCAAAATAAACACTGTGGCCTGTGGTGCAAATACCCCTTTTGCAAATCCTGCACCTGTTGTGAATGCAGGTTTGGATTATACCATTCCCAAATCTACTCCATTTGTGTTAAAAGCATCGACAACAGATGCCAATGCCGCTTCTTATACTTACATATGGGAACAGATGGATCTTGCAGGGAACTCTGATACAGGTGCGAATTCTATAGCTTTCCTTACAAAATCTGCAGGACCTAACTTCAGATCTTTAATGCCTGTAAGTGTTCCGGGACGTTATTTTCCGGACTTTAATAAAGTGCTTGCCGGAGTTTTAACCACCAGATGGGAGTCTGTATCCAGCGTAGCCAGAAGTCTTAATTTCACGGTTACCCTCAGAACGAATAATCCGGTTGATCCACAAACGAGTAAAGATGCAATGGTGGTTACAGTAGATGCTGCCACTGGACCTTTTCAGGTGACATCTCCTATATTCGGACAGTCATTGGCTTCAGGGGGAGCATTTAATGTAACCTGGGATGTGGCTGCTACCAATGCAGCACCTATTAGTACAGCTAATGTCAATATTAAACTGTCTACAGACGGAGGCCAGACATTTACCACAATTGCCGCCAATACCCCTAATGACGGAAGTGAACAGATAACAGTTCCTGCAGGATCTTCTTCAACAAACGCTTTTATTATGATCGAAGCTGTAGGTAATATTTACTATGCTGTGAGTCCTAGTTTTGTGATTGATTATGCTGTAAATGATGAAGCCTGTACAACCTATACTTACAGCGGAAGTCCCGTAGCCATTACGGACGGACCTGGAGGGGGAAGTGTTTCTGCACCTATAGTTAAAGCTCCTTTAATGGTTAATAATACAGGAACTATTACCCGGGTTAAAGTTACCCCATCCATCACCCATCCTAACATAAGACATCTTGCGGTTGGTATCCAGAGTCCGGTAGGTTCTTCGGCTTTAATATGGAGCAGAAGCTGCTCGAACAGCTCAGGAATTACAGCCTCATTCAGTGATACCGGAAATGCCGTAGTATGTGCTTCACCAGTCCAGGGTGAGACTAAATCATTTGAATCTTTAGCTATTTTTAAGGGGCATAAAGCTCAGGGAGAATGGAAACTTTTTGCAACTGACAATTCCCTGGGAAGCATCGGAACCATTACAGGATGGTCTCTTGAAGTATGTACACAGAGGACACAGCTGCTGGGCACTAAAGAAATCTCTTCCCCGGGGGCAGATGATATTAAAATTTATCCTAACCCTAGTGATGGTAAGTTCTTTATTAAATCAAGAAATTTTAACGGAGAAATGAAGGTGACCCTGTTTGATACTGCAGGCAGACTGATCTCATCCGATTTCTACCAAAGCAATGGCGATCACACCAAAGAATTTAATTTAAATGTTTCTAAAGGGGTCTATATGATCAATATCAACTCACCAAAAGGGGTATACAACCAGAAACTTATCATTAAATAAATTATTTTAGTAGTATAACACGAATAGAGGCCAGTAAAATACTGACCTCTATTTTTATTTCAAATGTTTGAATTCGATTAATAAGCAACCTCCATTTTTACTTTCTTGCCCTTCAGCTTTTCAGTATTTAATTTCTTTAAAACAAAGCTGACTTTATTTCTGGAAACTGCGACGTAAGAAGTGGTGTCTTTCACTTCAATGATTCCGATGTCTTCTTTCTGCAGTTCTCCTTTTTTGATAAGATAGCCCACAATATCCACTTTATTGACCTTATCTTTTTTTCCGGCACTGATATAAATAGTCTGGAAAGGAGTTTTCTCCGGAACTGTATTAAAATCTTTTACACTTTCTTCCGGTGTATTGTTTTTAATGAACGGGAAGTTTTCATCTTCAGTCATGATCAGGTAGGCAAAACCTTTTGCATTCATTCTGGCTGTACGCCCGTTTCTGTGGATGAAAGCATCTTCCTTCGGAGGAAGCTGGTAATGAACGATAGATTCCACTTCAGGAACATCCAGACCGCGGGAAGCCAGATCTGTAGTGATTAAGATCCTTGCAGAATCATTTCTGAATTTCAGAAGGGCACGTTCTCTTTCATCCTGCTCCATACCGCCATGGAAAGTTTCCCTGTCGATTCCTTTTTCAGCCAGAAGATCCGAAATACGGTCTACAGCCTCACGGTGATTACAGAAAATTAATGTTCTTTTATTTCCGATTTTACAGATTAAATTAAACAGCGTATCCAGTTTCTCTTCAGAAATAGTCATCACTTTTCTCAACTGAATATCCGGTTTTACCTCGCTTAATTTTAGAAAATCAATAATCTTTTCATTGTTTAAACCTGTAAACGCTGGAATTTCATCCATCGCTGTTGCTGAGGTTAAAATTCTTTGGGAAAGACCACTCAGTGAACCTGAAATATATTCCATGTCCTCATGAAAGCCGAGTTCCAAAGCCTTGTCAAACTCATCCAGAACCAAAGTTTTAATCGTTTTAGGATCAAAATTGTTATTTCTTAAATGGTAAGTGACTCTTCCGGGAGTTCCAATCAAAACTGCCGGAGCTTCAATTAAATTATTGACCTCAATTTTTTTATCATGACCACCATAACACACCGAAACTTTAAAATCAGTTCCCATGGATTTGAAAACCTGCTCAATCTGCAAGGCCAGTTCCCTTGCCGGAACCAGGATCAAAGCCTGAATTCCCTGAACATCTTTTTTAAGGTTTCGAAGAACCGGAAATAAAAATGCCAGCGTTTTCCCTGAACCTGTAGGAGATAACAAAACAACATCCGTATTGTTTTCAGTAGTCTTATATGTAGATTTCTGCATCTGATTCATATCCTGAATCTGCAGTTTTTGATAAATTGATTCTAATTCCATTTTGCAAAGGTAGTAAATTTAGAGGGCAAGTTTGGAGTGGGGAAGTTTTAGAGTTACGGGGTGCGGGATTCGGGTTTTAGAGTTGAAGGGTTTGGGTTACATGTGGAGTCAATAATATTCTTAATCTCAGTCTAAACCTTTACCTCAACCTTAGTCTGAAATCTGAAATCTGATGTCTGAAATCTAATGGCTCCATCTTGGCTCTTGCATCTATCTCGCCAACCTGCTCAACATCTCTTTCCCCCTCAATAAAGTAACAGGATAAGCTTCCTCCGGTTTGGAAATGGCCTTTTCGTAAAATTCCTTGGCGATACTGGCGTTTCCCTGGGTGAAATTGATGAAGCCTGACATTTCGTACATAAAATTGCGGAGCTTGAGATCTTTTTCTTCTTTGGTGGAGAGGTATTTTAAAAGTTTTTCAGCAGAATTCAGACGGGTGTCTTTATAGGGTTTGATGTCATATCCGTTAGGTTTGCTGAACCAATAATCCCACATAGCGCCGTTATTGTGCTCGTTCCATGAGTATTTAATCAGTTGTAAAGCCACTTCGAGAAGAGCTGGGTCCAGATTTTTATTTTTGGGATCTGATTTTTCGCTTTCTGCGATATAACGGTCGATGGTGATGTCTGCGCCTTTATCTTGTATTTCTTTGAAAATGGATTCTTTAAGATATAAAGAATGGTTTTTGTAGAAGTTTTCATAAGCAAATGAAGCAGGAAAATGATCTGCCAGGTTTTCTATACGGTAGCCTTTTTTGAGTTCTGATTTTAAATCAATTTTATAGACGGTATTGTAGTCGTGAAAAAGATAGACGTAGATAATCCCTTTTTTGAGATCGCAGATGGTAGAATATAAAGTGTTCAGTTCGCCTTCCTGATGGGTCTTATCTAAAATGGTTTTCAAAAACCCGATATTATTTTCCTTAGAAGCGGCAAGCATTTCGTTGGCGATGTCCGGTCTTCTGCAAGACAGTTTTCCATTGATCATATTGCAGTTGGAATTCACCTGAAAGTCGCCGGTCTTTTCTATGATTTTTCCGGGTGTGATCACGATAGAATTTCCTTCTTTATCAGCTAGCAGAACTTTGGCAGAGATGGCATAGTCATATTTCTTTAAAAAGACCATGGCTTCTTTTACGGTTTTGCATTTTCCTAATATTTCCCACATCAGATCTCCCTGGTAAGGATTTTTAAGGTTCAGTTTACTCAGATCGTAATTGGCTGCTGCAAAATCATAGAACAGACCGTATTCGTTCATGGCAGCGGCGGTCTGCATATCCGGAGCTCCGAAGCTGATGGATCCAAAGCGGTCTTTTGTGGCAGGATTATACCAGATTCTTGTAAAAGGAGTCATATCATCTTCATTAGCCGCAGCGAATGTTTCTCCACCTCTTGAACATGAAAATATAGTACAGGCTTTTATCGTGGTCATACCGGACGAAATCAGGCTGATAAAAATGAAAAGGAAATATCTATACATTGGTTAGTTTTTAGGAATGTTGGTGTTTTGATTACAAAAAAATGATTTTGTTAAAGTCTTTTTTGGAAATATATTTATCTGAGTTTGGGATAAGGAGCCAAGATGCCAGACATCGGACATCAGATTTCAGACTTTAACTTTAGAAAGAAGTAAAGATTGAGAGAGATTAAAAAGGAGATTTGTATTTTCAACACTTCAACACTTCAACACTACAACACTACAACACTACAACACTACAACACTCATACTTGAATCCCGAATCGCATATAAAATCCATTGTTAATATAAAATAAAATTCATATCTTTGCACCCACTTTTGTGTGAAAGGTTTGAAAAGGTAAAATATTAAAAATTAATTACTTCCGTATTTTTTAGATCCACATTTATTCAGACCACTAAAAAAGAAGGAATACAAATTTTATTAGAAAATGTCAAAAGAGACAAATTCAGCAGAGGTTTTATTAAACCAAAACGTAGCACCAGAACAATTTGATTGGGATTCATTCGAATCAGGTCTTGATGCAGATGCGAGAAAAGAAAAAAGCGATTTAGAAGAAATCTATAACGGATCTCTTAGCAGCTTGAACGATAACGATGTTATCACTGGTAAAGTTGTAAGATTAACGGATAAAGAAGCTATCGTTGATATCGATTTCAAATCTGAAGGTGTTATTTCTCTTAACGAATTCCGTTACAACCCAGGCCTAAAAGTAGGTGATGATGTGGAAGTAATGGTAGACAGAAGAGAAGACAAAACTGGACAGTTACAGTTATCTCACAGAAAAGCCAGAACGCTTAAAGCTTGGGATAGAGTAAACGAACTTCACGAAACTGGAGAAATCGTTAACGGTTTTGTTAAGTCTAGAACTAAAGGAGGTATGATCGTTGATGTACACGGAATCGAAGCATTCTTACCAGGTTCTCAGATTGATGTTAAGCCAATCAAAGATTACGATCAGTTCGTAGGTAAAACTATGGAGTTCAAAGTTGTGAAAATCAACCCTGAGTTCAAAAACGTAGTTGTATCTCACAAAGCATTGATCGAAGCAGATATCGAAGGTCAGAAAAAAGAAATCATCGCTCAGCTTGAAAAAGGTCAGGTTCTTGAAGGTACTGTTAAGAATATTACTTCTTACGGTGTATTCATTGACTTAGGAGGTGTAGATGGATTGATCCACATTACAGACCTTTCTTGGTCTAGAGTGAACCACCCATCTGAAATTCTTGAGGACGGACAGACTGTGAAAGTTGTTATCCTTGATTTCGATGATGAGAAAACAAGAATCCAGTTAGGTATGAAGCAATTAGAAGCTCATCCTTGGGATGCTCTTTCTGCTGACATGAAAGTTGGAGATAAAGTAAAAGGAAAAGTAGTAGTTCTTGCTGACTATGGTGCATTCGTAGAAATCGCTCCAGGTGTAGAAGGATTAATCCACGTTTCTGAAATGTCTTGGTCTACTCACTTAAGATCTGCAGGAGATTTCGTGAAAGTAGGTGATGAAGTTGAAGCTGAAGTATTAACTTTAGATAGAGAAGACAGAAAAATCTCTCTTGGTATCAAGCAATTGTCTAAAGATCCATGGGAAAATATCGAAACTAAGTATCCGGTAGGATCTAAGCATGTAGGAACTGTAAGAAACTTCACTAACTTTGGTGTATTCGTAGAGTTAGAAGAAGGTATCGACGGATTAATCTACATCTCTGATCTTTCTTGGACTAAGAAAATCAAGCACCCATCTGAGTTCTGTGCAGTAGGTGATAAATTAGACGTTATCGTTCTAGAATTGGATATCCAAGCTAGAAGATTATCTCTAGGTCACAAGCAGTTAACTGAAAACCCTTGGGATAAATTCGAAACGAAATATGCTGAAGGTACTATCCACGCTGGTAAAGCTGTAGAAGTTCACGATAAAGGAGCTTCTGTACAGTTCGAAGACGTAGAAGTAGAAGCTTTCTGCCCATCAAGATTATTAGAGAAAGAAGATGGATCTAAAATCAAGAAAGGTGAAGATGCTCAGTTCAAAGTAATCGAATTCAACAAAGAGTTCAAAAGAGTAGTAGTTTCTCATACTGGAATCTTCAGAGACGAAGAGAAGAAAAATATGAAAGACTCTTCTTCTAGAAACGTATCTTCTTCTTCAAACAACGAAGAAAGATCAACTCTTGGAGATATCGATGCATTAGCAGAATTGAAAAGAAAAATGGAAGAAGGTAAATAATCTTTAACCCATTTGAATATATGAAGCCGCTCGTAAGAGCGGCTTTTTTTGTGGCCTGCCATTTAGAATTTCTCATGAATAAATAGGATTTATGTTAATTATTTCACTGGTTAATGAAAATTATACTATTTTTAGCCTAACTAATGAATAAATTTTAACCATGAAAAAAACATTCTTATTTTTCATCGTGGCATGTATAATGTCATTGAGTAATCTTAATGCCCAGCAATCCTCAGATTATGTTATCATGCTCGATAATGGAGGATCTACGACTAATGATAGCTATGCTCACATGAAACGCGGCGCAGTTAAACTAATAGAGCAACTTTTAGCCTGCAATCCCAGAAACAGAGTGGCTGTTGTACAATACGGAGCAGGAATATACGGAAATCCGGCCGGAGTAAATAAAGCCTTAATTTATATTGAAAGTGATTTTACCAATGATAGTTTCACCGCACAAAACTTTAAAAGACGTCTGGATTTTGGGGATTATTTTAATGAATCCTTGGATCTGATTGGAACTGCTTTCAACGGAGCTTTTACCCCGGATATTGTAAGCAGTCAGAATACTTTAAATCTTGGGCAGCCTCTAAAGATTGTCGTGTTTACAGATGCAGAAAGGAACTCAGGAACCCCTCACGATTCATATCTTGTCAATTATAATAATACAGGCTTAAATAGCCCTTTGGCATTTGAGAATGTGGTGAAGTTTAAAATTGGCCATCAGGCACAGTTTACAATGATTCATGCCAATACAAATACTCAGGCATTACAGGCTGCAGCATCTATTTCCAGTGCAGGCGGCTTATATAATGGACCATTGGAAACCAATATTGCAGATCCTGATAATGGTGTTTTGCCAAGACTGTATTATAACAGACCCAATGGCTTTTCTATAGGACAGACGGAAGTAGATTACTGGAAGGAGTTGGCTACCAATATTTGTGACCCGGGTAACTTAGCGACTGTGAATTTCAGATATGAACCGGGAGAATGTATAGAGAGTACATCTGGTATTGGTGGGTATTACAACCTTCCTGCCGGAGCTACTTTGGTGAATTTTAAACTGGAGCTCGTAAGTGTACAGGATGGAACTGTATTTCCAATAATATTTAATCCTTCCTTTGGAGCCGGTAATTTTTTCAATTATTATTTTCAGCCGTCGGATTTTAATTATCCGGTAAGTAATGGAGCAACAGGAGAGCAGAAGTTCAGATTGAGTATGGTGTATCTTCAAAATGGATCATATAAGATTGCTTACAGCTGGAATAACTATCCATATTTTGATTATGATATCAACATGGATTGCCATGTGCCGAGAGCTGCGAAGCCATTGGCAGGAGAAAAGATCTTCAAACTGACACCAAATCCTACTAACGGATTGTTTAAGGTGATCCTGAAAAACAAACTTGAATCAGGAAGATTGGAAATCAGAGATTTGAGTGGAAATGCAGTGTACAATAAAGTATTGCGTAATGAAAAAGAAATAGACATTGATATCAGTTCCCGAAAAGAAGGAGTTTATATTGTTAATGTTATAAGTGATAAGAACGAAATCTATTCAGAGAAAATAATCAAAAAATAAAAAAATTAAGCTGTCTTTCGAGGCAGCTTTTTTTGTATAGCCTGCTATCACTTCATTGTAGAATTAATAAAAATCCCTGTGGTGAGATTCTTTTTCTTAAAACATTTTATTTTTTAAAATAATTTATTAAAAAATGATGTTAATTGTGAATTATTTGTAAATTAGCGCCTTTATTAGTAAAAATGAAAAAGACAACTCTACCTCTTTTATTTGCTGCATTCGCAGTATTTCCTTCTACTTTATTTTCACAAGATAACGAGAAGCTAGTTAAGGATTATATTTCTCAAAACAAGATCAGAGAATATAAAAAGAACGATCTTACCAATTTCGTCATTGACAATATTGATGCTTCAAAGTCAATGAACGGAAATGTTGTAAAGTTCCAGCAAACCTACAACGGAATACCTGTTTACGGTTCTGCAGGAACAGTGTTGGTTAAAGATAATAAAGTCGTTTATTATTCTGATAACTTTCTGAAAGATTATAAGGTATCTACGTCTGTAGCAGCAGGAATTACAAAAGAAGATGCACTACAGAAAATAGCTGCCGATTTGGGGACTGAGAATATTTCGGAGCTGCCGATTATGGCTTTTTTCGAAAAAGGAGCTAATAAACTTACTGCAGCAAAGCAGAGACTGGTATATACAACAGATGAGAGCCAGAATCTTAGACTTGCGTACGAATACATTTTACACGAGCCGAAAACTACAAACCACTGGAATATACTTGTTGATGCCAATACAGGAAAAATTTTAAGCAAGCTTAATTTAAACCTTTCATGTAATTTCCATAATGAAGCGTATGCTCATGACGAAAATACAATGGCTTCATTACCGCAGGTTGAAAATGCTTATCGTTTCAATACCGGCAACCTGGTTACTTTGGCGCCGGACAATGCTTCTTATAATGTTTTTCCTTTACCTGTAGAATCACCAACATTCGGATCCAGAGCCGTTGTAAACAATCCATGGATTCTTGCTTCCTCACCGGAAGGATGGCATTCTAATGTAACTACCCATTATACAACCACAAGAGGAAATAATGTGTACGCTTATGATGATAAAGATAACAACGAACAGACTTTCGGTGTGTCTCCGGATGGAGGAGCAGCCAGAAACTTCGATTTTCCTTATAGCTCAACAGCTTTCACTTATACTAATTTATCAGCAGCCACCACAAACTTATTCTATATAAGTAATATGGTACATGATATTTTCTATAAATTCGGATTTACTGAATCTGCCAGAAACTTCCAGAGCAATAATTTTGGAAACGGAGGTCTGGATGATGATGAGGTCTTTGCACAGTCACAAGACGGAGGTGGCTTCAATAATGCCAATTTTGCCTCTGGCCCGGATAATTACAACCCCGTTATGCAGATGTATCTGTGGTTGGTTTCAAACCGTAAATTGTTCTACAATGCACCATCTGATGCAGTAAACCGTATTGTGAATGCAGGAGTAGCTCAGTTCGGTCGTCCTGTGAATGATATAGCAGTAAGCGGAGATGTTAAACTTGCCAGTGTTATTGACGGCTGTACAGCTTTACCTGCCGGAGAATTGGCCGGAAAAATTGGTTTGGTTGAAAGAGGTGGAACATGCGGTTTTAGTGTAAAAACAAAAAATGCACAGAATGCAGGCGCCATAGGAACAATTATCTATAACAACGCAGCAAATGGGTCTACTTTAGGCAATATGGCCGGTAGTGATATTACCATAACAACACCAACAATATTAATAACGAATGCTGAAGGAGAGTTTATTAAAACAAAATTAGCTGCAAGCATTCCTGTCAACGTTGATTTAAGAGCAGATACAAAATACGACGGAAGTTTTGATAACGGAATCGTTGCCCATGAATATGGTCACGGAATCTCCAACAGACTGACCGGGACAGGGTATAACTGTTTAAATTCAACTGATGATAAAGAGCAGATGGGAGAAGGATGGTCAGATTTCTTTGCATTAATGATTACGAATAAACCTGGAGATAACGCTTCAGTAGCCAGAGGAATGGGAACGTATCCTATCGGGCAGGCAACTACAGGCTTAGGAATCAGACCGGCTAAATATTCACCGGATTTTGCAGTGAATAACTACACGTACGGCAGAACCAATGGGATGGAATTCAACAATGGATCAGCTATTGTCCCGAATTCTCACTCTATCGGATTTATCTGGGCAACCATGCTTTGGGATCTTAACTGGAAATATGTTGAGAAATACGGCTATGCATCTGACGTAACTGCTAATGCTACCAGCGGAAGTGCAAGAGTACTTCAGTTAGTAACAGATGCATTGAAACTGCAGGTATGTAATCCAACGTTTATCGATGGAAGAAACGCGATCCTTCAGGCTGAATTGGCAACAACAGGAGGAGTGGATAAATGTATGATCTGGAGAGTTTTTGCTAAAAGAGGTTTGGGTTCACTTGCCGCAGCAGGGTCTATGACTAACATCAACGACCAGACGGAAAGCTTTGCTCTTCCTGAAGGATGTTCTGCATTGTCAACAGAAGAAGTAAAAGCAGCTAAAAATACCATCTCTATCTATCCGAATCCTGCTAAAGAAGAGTTCTATATCAACTTCCCAAGCAGTACAATAGGAAAAGTAAGCCTTGAGATCTATGATATGTCTGGAAAACTGGTTTCTTCAGAAGATAAGATTTCACCGGTTGCCAGAAAAGCAGTTTCTACTAATGGCCTGATCAACGGAACCTATATGGTAAAAGTGAAAGGACTTGGTTTTGAAGCTTCATCTAAAGTAATCGTTAAGAAATAATTACTACATAAATCAATTTTTTGAGAGTCGCCGCAAGCTTGCTTGCGGCGATTTTATTTATCTATCATAATGACGTCTCCCAGTATTTTCATTATTATATTGTAACTTTGCAGGCTGTAAAAAAAATTATGAAGAAGAAAAATATACTCAAAGGAGTTTTATTCGTAGGGATCGGTGCCAGTATATACGGAATGCTGGCCACATTTGTGAAAATGGCTTATCATGACGGCTATACCACTTCTGAAGTGACTACCGCTCAGTTTGTAATGGGGTTGGTTGGGCTTTTGTTGCTGAATTTCATGCAGACAATCACATCCAAACAGAAACTTTCGTCACCGAGTGCTAAAGAAGTGAGAATGCTGATGATCGCCGGAACCTCTTTAGGCTGTACGAGTCTGTTCTATTATATTGCAGTTCAGTATATCAATGTTTCCATAGCGATTGTGTTGCTGATGCAGTCCGTTTGGTTCAGTGTGGTGGTGGAAAGTATCATCGCAAAGAAATTACCTAATGCAAGAAAAGTGGTTTCCGTGATTATCGTACTGGTAGGAACGATTTTAGCGACAAACCTGATTAATATGGACATCGAGCTGGACTGGCATGGTGTCTTTTGGGGCTTAATGGCTGCTGCATCATATACCATGACCATGTTTACATCCAATACACTGGCTACCCACCTTCCGGTATTCAGAAAAAGTATCATCATGCTTTCCGGTGGCGCAATTGTAATATTTGGATTCCTGTTTTTTGCCCAAATCGGACCGATGTATTTTGATGGTTTAAAATCATTATACCTAAATTTTACAGCCAATACAGAGCATATTCACTCTTTCAATTATTCCATTTTCTGGACATACGGATTTGTTCTGGCTTTGTTTGGAACCATTGTGCCGCCTATCTTATTCAATGTAGGTTTCCCGAATGCGGGACTTGGCCTCGGAAGTATTGTTTCATCACTCGAACTTCCGGTCTCAGTGACGATGGCTTTCGTTTTATTAGGAGAAAAAGTCTTATTGGTACAGTGGGGAGGGATTATTCTGATCCTTTTTGCAATTGTTCTGATGAATCTTCCCGCGAAAAAAGAATTAAAAGCAGTTGAAGTAGCTTAAATAATAATCAATAAATTTTATAGGAAACCGTTTCTTTTGAGACGGTTTTCTATTTTTTCAAAGGAAATCTTCTTCCATAGCTTAATGACCGCCAAAGCCATTCAAGCAATCCATAATTAAACCTTTTAAACCACCATCTGCTAAAGAAAATCTGCAGAATAAATACCAGAATGGCTGTCAGAATGTACCAGTGTAATGCCCAATCCGGTTTTAAACAGATGAAGAGAATAAATGAAATAATATTCTGTACAATGTAATGGGTAAGGGTCATTTTACCTGCTATCTGAAGAGCAGAAAAAATATTTTTGACTTTTCCTGTCTGGTATAGCCAGATAATTCCGATAGTTGTACAAGTCATTATAGAGAGCACTTCAGGATAAAATAGATTGTAGTAGGTATTGAATGTCCACTCATACTTTTCTATTAAAAGCTGTGAAAAAAAAAGCACTATTGAAAGGCTTAAACTGATTCGGAATAGATTTTTTAAAAGCTTTGAATTATTATTTATAGTATAGAAAAAACGGCTCCGATGCAAAGCGGCACCTATCAAAAAACAACCCAGCTGTATCAGATGCAGGATAATTGAATAGCTGAGACGTAACATCCACTGGTATCTCATCACCAGATTGGCTTTTACATGATCCAGAAACGTATTTTTATCATAGAAGTGATAAAACAGATCCCGACTTTTAGGGGAAAACAATAAATGATGTCTTCCCAGAAAGGACTGTAGAAAAGGAGTCAACAGCAGTATGGTTATCCCAAAAATGAAAAGGTTTCTGGTCTTCAAGGGGTAAAATATAAGCAAAATCAAGCCCATAAAAGCGTAATCATTAAGAATATCACCTCCGAAAAAAAGCGTATTGATGAAGGCGAAGACAAACAGCCACAACATACGTTTGATAAAAAAAGAACTGGCAGGCTGACCGCTGTCACTAATCTTTTTTAGCAGTACTGAAAATCCGAAGCCAAATAATACAGCCAGTAAAGTCCATCCTTTTGATCCTAAAATAACCTCAGAGATACTTTCAATAAAAGATGCTAATGGATCGCTTTCTGTTTGAGCGGAATGGGTATTCCAGGTATAGATGGTGGAATAATTCATAATGACCACACTGAATAATGACCAACCTCTTAAAATATCAATTATGGGTGTCCGCTGATTTTGTAAGATTGGGCTGTTATCATGCATAAAAAGATATGGTTAAATCATCTGGCAGAAAAGAATAATTCTAGTAAGATGGATTTTATTAGTTTTTTCAAATATACGTTTGTCTTTTTCATCGTAAACATTATATGCGTTAATGTTTTTATAAAAGAACGGTATAAAATATAAATTCTATTAAAGTTATGAGGAACTCCAAAAAATAAATGCCGGAAAATAATATTTTTAGATGAGTTTCATTAATTTTAATATCCAAAATAAAGTACTACATGACCTATTTCAGAAAGACAGTAGCTGTAATCATGCTGGCTGCAGTGCCTACCTTCTTATTTTCACAGACAAAACCACTTGATGCCATGTTGTCTGATTATCAATATCCGTATGAAGTTCACTATTTGGATCTCAAATCTCAGAATAATGATCTCAAAATGGCTTATATGGATGTACAGCCCCAAAAGTCGAACGGGAAAACAATCATGCTTCTCCATGGAAAAAATTTCAACGGAGCCTATTGGGAAAAGACGGCGAAAGACCTTTCAGAAAAAGGTTTCAGGGTAATTATTCCCGATCAGATCGGATTTGGAAAGTCTTCTAAGCCGCATAGATATCAGTTTTCTTTTTCACAACTGGCAGAGAATACAAAAGCTGTTTTGGACAAACTTCATATTGAGAAGGTAATCGTTCTAGGACATTCCATGGGAGGAATGGTAGCCACGAGATTTACCCTTCTTTATCCTGAAAAAGTTCAGAAACTGATTCTGGAAAATCCAATCGGACTGGAAGATTATAAAACTTTTGCTTCTTACCAGACCATAGATCAGGGGTATCAGTCGGAACTGAAAAATACAGCTGAAACGTACAAAAATTATCAGATGAAATTCTATTATGATAATCAATGGAAAGATGAATATCAGCCTTGGCTGGACCTTATTGCCGGCTGGACGCTGCACAAAGATTATCCAATGGTAGCCTGGGATGCTGCGCTTACTTCAGATATGATCTACAATCAACCTGTCTGTTATGAATTTAAAAATATCAAAACGCCAACATTGCTTATTATCGGAACGAGAGACAGGACGGCAATAGGAAAAGATAGAGCACCTAAAGAATTACAGCCTAAAATGGGCCAGTATCAGGAATTGGGAAAAAAGACACAGCTGGAAATTGCCGGTTCAAAATTAATAGAGCTGGAAAATGTCGGACATCTTCCACATATAGAAGTGTATCCTAAGTTTTTTAGTGCTCTGTACGAGTTTATTAAATGAGGTTGAGGTAAAGACTAAGATTAAGACTAAGGTCGAGGCTAAGATTAAGGTTATTGAAAGAGCAAGAATAGTTAAAATACAATCTAAAGGTTTTTTAAGCTATACTTTCTTTAAGAAAATCCCAGGTTAAAAACTGCTGAGAAAAGCCAGCCGCAACGTGGCGATTCAGCCCAGGATTGGATGCAGTCCTATCAGAATTTGGCCCAATCATAAGTACCCTCTAAAAGGAGGCTGAGGTTCCCGAAGCCCCGCAATTATATCAAAATAAAAAGAGACTACCTGAATAGATAGTCTCTTTTTGTATGTATTGTTGTCTGAATTACTTTTTCTTGTAAGCAGCATCCTTGATTCTAGCTTTTTTACCTCTAAGGTCTCTGAAGTAATAAATTCTAGATCTTCTAACGCTACCTCTTCTGTCAACTTCAATTTTCTGAAGTGCAGGCATGTTGATAGGGAATACTCTTTCTACACCTACATCACCACTCATTTTTCTGATAGTGAAAGTTTTTGTAGCGCCAGTACCTCTCAATTGGATAACGGTACCTTTGAAGAACTGAGTTCTTGTTTTTTGTCCTTCTTTAATTTCGTAATACACAGTAATTGTGTCTCCTGCTTTGAATTCAGGGAAATCTTTTTTAGTAATGTACTGGTCTTGTACGTACTTTAATAAATCCATTATTAATAAAATAAAATGTTAAAGCTAAGCAACTTACACGTTCTTCGTCAGAGGTTGAATAACAGGTCGCAAAGATACAAAATACTTTTTGATTCTACCAAATAATTAATGTACTAAAAACTATAATTTTTTCACCCCAAATCTGTCGTAAAGTTAACAGTTCCTTTAAGTTCCCGGCAGGCATAGTTTATATAGGAAGTCTACTTTTGCCCGAAATTAAAAAATCAGATCATTATTTTTTTAATGACCTGATTTATAAATCGAAATAAATCTATACAAAAGTAAACTATTATGAAACATTACTTCTTCTTTTTCTGTTTTGCCGTCCAGATGGCATTCGGGCAGGCCCTGTTTCCCTACCTGCAGAATCCGACGCCAAACTCGATGATTGTCAACTGGAAAACAGCTTCTGACAACGAAACAACCATGATCTACGGAACCTCTCCAACCAGTCTGAACGTGACGGTTACGGGAACAACAAACATTTTTTCCGATACAGGGTATAACAATAACTATTATTACCACACTGCAAAAGTGGCCGGTCTTCAGCCAAACACGAAATACTATTATAAAATAAAGACAGGAACTGCAGAATCTGCGGTTTATAATTTCAGAACCCTTCCTCTTCCGGGACAGGCTGCTACGGCAGATGGAAAAATCCGTTTCCTGATCATGGGGGACAACCAGATCAAAGCGGAACCAAGGTATGATACATTGACTCTGAATGCTTTTAACAAACTAAAACAGAAATTTGGAGCCAGCACAGATCCTTCAGATAATATCGCCCTTACTTTTATGGTAGGAGACCAGGTAGACGTGGGAACACTGGATCATTATGAAAATGTCCATTTTAAAAAGAACATCAAATTATCACCATATCTTCCTATTCAGACAACAGTAGGAAACCATGAGACCTATGGAACGCTTGGGATGAATTCTTATTACGCGCATTTCTACATTGATGAAATTAAATATAAAAATATCGCATCAGGAAATGAAAATTATTATGCACAACAGGCTGGAAACGTTCTGTTTGTAAGTTTAAGTTCTGAACATACAGGAACCGCACAGCAGACCTGGCTTTCTCAAATTCTGACTGAAGCCAATGCTGATCCTACAGTAGACTGGATCATCTCTTTGAGCCACAGACCTTATCAGGCTGAGCAGTATGTAGGAGATATTTCTACTTGGGTAAGAAACAATGCAGTGCCGTTGCTGACGACTTCCAATAAATATTTAATGCACGTTGGAGCTCACCACCATTTATACCACAGAGGTCAGTTGAAAGAAACTCCGAATTATCAGATCATTTCCGGAGGTACCGCCTGGGACCAGTACTGGGGAATGTCTAATGAGCAGGATTTTGACGATGTACAGAAAACACTGACCGACTGGACCTATCAGATCGTGGAAGTAGATGTACAGACCGGGAAAGTAGATATAGAATGCTACTCAATCGGTGGTGTATATAATAAGAAGCAAAATGAACTGGTAGATACTTTCCACAGGTATAAAAACCAGCCGAAACCTTCAAAACCATCTGTTACCAATACTTTTTCTGCATCAGTAACGTTACCTTTGACTCTTGACGGAAGCGCTTTTGCATCATCCAACGGAGAACTTCTGAATACGACACAGTTCCAAATCAGTAAGGCAGCGAATTTTTCAGTCATTGAAAAAGAATTTTACCGTGATTATGAAAACTGGTTCGGAAAAGACGGAAACGGAACACCGGATAAAACGAAAAACTTAAATGCCGGAGTTGATATTACAAAAGCTACCATTGCCGCGAACTCTATCTCAAACGGTACTTATTATGTAAAGGTTCGTTACAGAGACAGAAACCTGGAATGGAGTGACTGGAGTGATGTAAAACAGTTTGAGGTTGCCGGAAGTGTGGTTTCCAATCCTACCTTTGCATTAGACAAAACTGAATATACACAAGCTGAGCCTATCACGGCTACTTACACCGGAGGGCCTGGAAATCAGCAGGACTGGGTTGGAATCTATAAAAAAGGACAGACTCCTGCGACTACAACTTCTCAGGGCTTTATTTACACAAACGGACAAACGGCGGGAACAGCGGTGTTCACGAATGGTCTTGCTAATAAAGGTCAGTATTTTGCAGGTTTCTTTGCTAATGGAGGATATACTGAAATTACAGGCAGAAAAAGTTTCTATGTAGGACCGAAAGTAGTGCTACAGGCTACAGCAGATACGTATCCTGTAGGAGGAACGGTTGTCATTAATTATAGTAACGGACCTAATTTGGTGAAAGACTGGATCGGGATTTATAAAATGGGTCAGACACCGGGAACCAATACTGCCATCAAATGGAGCTATGTAACAACGGCTGCTGGAACATTGAATTTCACAGGGCTTCCGAAAGGATATTATTACGCCCAGTATCTTCTTGAAGACGGATATACAGGAATAGGAGATAAGGTATTCTTTAAAGTAGGGGATATCGTAACAGATTTGTGGATCAACAAACCGGTCTATACATTAGGTGAAAATATTACCGCTTCCTGGACGGATTCTCCCGGGATTATCAAAGACTGGTTAGGAATTTACCCTCAGAGTGTTCAGACTCCGGATGATAATTTTGTTTCATATACGTATTTCGATGGGGTGACTCAGGGAACGAAAACCATCCAGGGAACAGCACTTCCTACAACACCGGGGAATTATTATATGGTAATGTTTACGAATGACTCTTATACGGAAGTTTCCAACAGAAAACAATTCCAGGTAACCTCCGGAACACTGGGAACCGATGAAGTGAAAAGCACAGAGAAAAATGTAGTGATCTATCCGAATCCAACGAAACCGGGTGAGCCTACCTTCATCAAGAGTGATTATCCAATTGAGAAAATTGAGCTGTTATCGGCATCAGGACAGTTATTGTATGAATCTAAAAACATCAACAACCAACGTTTCTCTCTGGTAAATGAAAATCTTCCGAAAGGCGTATACTTCGTGAAAGTACACACAAGAAAATTATTTACTTTAAAACTGGTAATACAGTAATATTCTAACAACATATTGGAAAAAAGCAGGAAAATTATTTCCTGCTTTTTCTATTTAATACAAAGAGGAATAATAAAATACAAATAACAATGATCATCTCTTTTATTTTTTAATGTGAAATTAAGTTCATTAAAGCTCCTAAAATCATGATCGAAATACCAAATGTGATCATTCCCAATACATAGGAAACAAGGGCTTTAAAATAACTGGCTACCTTGCCTTTATCGAAAAACTGTCCTACAGACCAGGAAAAATAGACAAACACGATCGCTGCAGCAATCTGCATCAGATAATATTTTGTGACTCCTTCAACAATGGCAAAAACAGAAAAAATCAGCATTTCCATTCCAAGAATAAAGCACAGAAGGATCAGTATTTCAAAAAAATTGTAATCATATTTTCTGAAAAATATTTTTAGCCAAAAAGCGATAAACGCACCCATAATAATATTGGAATATCCATAATGACCCTGAACCCAATTATTAATGGCATTGAGCTTCGAATCTCCCGCACCATCAATTTTTATATAGCTTTCTTCGATATGGAAAAAATGATTGATAAGGGTGTAAATTAATGATGTAACAATAATAAATATCACTGGTTTAACAAGCCGGCTTCTGTTTTCACTGATAAAATTCCTGATGTTTTCGCCGGGTCTTATTAATAACTCTCGTATGGTATACAAAATACCTCTGTCAAAATGTAAAACGTGTTCGATTTCATGGAGGATGTAATGTCCGTCTATTCTTTTCGGTTTTAAATTTTGTCTACAGTTTGAGCAAAATTCTTCATTCATAGCAGTTTAAGTTTTAAATGCAAAAAAAGATAAATAGTTTTACATATGCTTTACACTTTAGTTTAGTTTTTGGTATTTTTATCTAATGGAAAATGATAAAAACTCATTATTCAACAGAAACAGAATGAAAGAAATTACTAACGGGATCAACTTCAGCTTAGTAAATATCCGGAAATCTCTCAATTCTCCGGTATTTGTGTTGATATTTTGATATCGTTTTAAAAGTTTAATAATCGCAAGGGTAAACAAAGTTTTTTTGAAATGAAACAATTTTAATAAAGATAAACAATGGCATTTCATTTAAAAAAGTAAAACAAAAAAGCACCGGAAAGATATCAAGCATTCAGAGTTCTGATTTTGAGTAACAATCCTGTATTTCGGAAATAAGTGAAACGCCTTTGTTTATCTTACTTTAAAAAATTAAAAATTAAAAATTAAAAATGAATTTTTTGTATTTCTTTGCGTTAAAAAAAATCCGGCAGATTCCACAGATTTCGCAGATTTTTTCATGCACTCAGACATTTCGCTTCATCCAGTCAACGAAGTTGATTCCTCTTTGCAACCCTTAAATTTTTAGCATAATTAATCATTCTTTGCATCAAAAAAATACGATACAAAAGGTTAAATTTTCCGCAAAAAAAATCGGCCATTACCAACAGCCGATTTTATATTAAACTTAATACTATTTTTAAAATTCATACAGAAGATCATCCTCCTGTAAAGTCGAACTCAAAGCATTGTAAGGATCTTGAAGTTCAGTATCAGAAAGAATTTTTGAATCCTGAATAAGCTTTCCATCTGGATTATAAACTTTTAAAAGTATCCATTTTCCGCTACGCTCCATTTCCTTTAAACCCGATTCGGTTTTATACTTAATTTTTCCGCTCTGAAGAACTCCGTCTTTTACAACAGCTTTATTGCCGGGTTTTCCTTTCGCATACTGTACGATCTGTGCGGTGAAACCCTCTGTTGATTCCAACGGTTGGCTATAGGTATAAATAATAGCTCCCTTATCATCATAAACCGTAGAATCATATCCGGTCTGCTTGGCATTCATTTTTTTCTCGGATTTTAGCTTTTCATCCTCTCTGAAAGACCTGGAAAGAACTAAAATACCGTCCTTATATTGCTGTTCGTTAAGTTCTTCAAACAAGGTACCGTTGTAAGGCATGTCATCCTTATACGTTATAGTCCCTTTCAGCCTTCCGTCCGGATGATAATATTTCATTTCCTGTACCATATCATCTTTTAGTACTTTTTCAGAAGATAATTTACCATCTTCATCGAAATATTTATTCAGAATTAAAGATCCGTCTTTATATACATCGATCGCTGTAAAGCCGGACAGATCATAGCTGAACTGATAATCTTCGCCGTCCTGAGGTTTATAATAACTGGATTCCTTATCGTAAACGTAGATCAGGTTTCCTATTTTCTTCCCTGTTTCATCATAGGTTGTTTTGTAACCGTCTTTTTTGTTTTTCTTATCTTCCTGAAGGATCTTTCCACTCTTTGAATAGATGATGCTTTCTTTAATGGTTCCGTCACTTTTCTGCTTTTCGATTTTGGATACCCGCATCGGATCGTAATAATATTCTACTACTACATTGTCGTCGGAGTTACCGGCATTGCTTGTGCCAATGTGTTTTCCTTTATCGCCGTAATATTTAGTTTCGTACTTTCCTTTGTTGTCTGTAGTGATTTCGTATCGGATTCCTTTGATATCGTCATCATAGGCTATCGTTTTGAAATTCTCAGAATCCTCATAGATGGTAATGCTGTTGTATAAAGAGGAGAGTTCAGGGTCTTTGTAGGTGTACATTTTTCCTTTAAAGGTACCGTCTGCTTTATACACAAGATCTTCTACAGGTCTCCCTTTTTCATCAAACATTTGGGCTGGTCCTATCTGCTTTCCGCCAGAAAATGTGGCTGTGCTTACTATTTTACCTTCAGGGCTGTACCAGATCACTTTTCCCTCATAGACCTCGCTGCCAGGAGTTGTATTGGAAGCAAGACCTTCCATCTGCGGTTTACCGTTTTTATAAAAATCTTTAATTAAAGTAAGCTTGCCTTTATTTTCAGTTTCACGGTAGAATTCCATTTTATCCTGAGTGGTTTTCTCCCAGTTTTCGTCAAAATAGATTTTTTCCTGTGCGCCTACACTGATGCTGAGAATCAGGGCAAGAAGCGTGGAGGTAAATAATTTTTTCATGTTTTTATTAAAGTTTAAATGATTCAGTAGTGATAATTTGAAGTGGAATAGAAGGATCAATCCATACCAATAAAAAATAGTCATAACCATTGGATTGATCACGTCAAATATAAGTCAATTTAGCGAGAAATAAAGGGAATTGAAAGCATAAAACCTCCGTAAAATCACGGAATTTTTCCTGAGAAATTTTACTATAAGAATATTATGAAAAATGGATTGATTTGCCTTTTACTGCTCAATGTTTTTACAAATAAAAGAAATCCTTCTTTTTCTTTCTGATCAATTGATCGATTCCAAAGGCTTTGTATCCATTGAGAGAAAACATGCCCAACAGCATGATAAATAATACCTGCGGCAGATAAAAGAAATAGGTAAGCCATGTGAAAGGGTCCATAGAACGGGTTCCAACGGCAGGATCTGCGGGAACAAGTTCAGAAGGAATAGAGTGAAGGTCTTTGGTGAATAATGCCACAAGCATGATGACGATTAAAGACAGTGAACTGAATCTCGTTAAAAGCCCCAACAGTAAAAATAATCCCCAGAACGCCTCATTAAAAGCTACAAAATTAGCCATAAACTGAGGATGAGAAAAACCAAGACTGCTAATGGTTTTCAGCATGTAACCCTGAAAAACCGGATGGAAAAGTTTATTGAAACCCGTGATGAAAAAGAACAGCCCGATGCTTATTCTGCAAATAACATAAAATAGATCGCCGGATTTACTGGTAGTATTCTTTTCCATATTATAGAGGTATAAATTAAATTTTTAAATGGTTTAAAGGATTTAACTTAAACTATGATGCCGGAATCCGTCAAAAGTTAGATCTGAATTCAAATAAATTTCTGAATAATGCAGATATGAGAAAAATGATTAAATTTAGCGGACAGAAAATCTAATATTTCATGATAGATAAAAGAGTAAAAAATGCAAAGGAAGCCATCGAAGGAATTAATGATGGAATGACTTTAATGCTGGGCGGATTTGGTCTGTGCGGTATCCCTGAAAACTCAATAAATGCTTTGGTAGAGAGCGATGTGAAAGACGTAACCTGTATTTCAAACAACGCCGGTGTCGATGATTTTGGATTAGGATTGCTGCTTCAGAAAAGACAGATAAAAAAAATGATCTCTTCATATGTAGGCGAAAATGCTGAATTCGAAAGACAGATGCTGTCCGGAGAACTAGAGGTAGAGCTTACACCACAGGGAACTTTGGCAGAAAAATGCAGAGCAGCTCAGGCTGGAATTCCTGCTTTTTACACTCCTGCAGGTTACGGAACAGAGATCGCAGAAGGGAAAGAAGTAAAAGATTTTGACGGAAAACCTCATATCCTTGAACACGCTTACAAAGCAGATTTCTCAATCGTAAAAGCATGGAAAGGAGACTACCTTGGAAACCTGATTTTTAAAGGTTCTGCTAGGAATTTTAACCATCCGATGGCGGGTGCGGCAAAAATTACTATTGCTGAAGTGGAAGAATTGGTAGAGCCGGGTGTATTAGATCCTAACGAAATCCATATTCCCGGGATTATGATCCAGAGAATTTTCCAGGGTGAGAAATTTGAAAAGAGAATTGAACAAAGAACGGTAAGACAGAAAGATTAATTTCTGTTTAAATACAGTTTTAACAATAAAAGAAAAGCGCTGAAACAGATGTTCAGCGCTTTTTTTATTCCTGTGAAATAAGATTTTTTCTTTCTCCGATTTGTTGTCGCCACATCGCGAAATACAATCCTTTTTCGGCAATGAGATGGCTGTGAGATCCTGTTTCTATCACCTGTCCGCGTTCAAGGACATAGATTCTGTCTGCATGCATAATCGTGCTTAAACGGTGGGCAATAAGAACGGTGATCTGTTCCTTTTCTTTGGAAATATCTTTGATGGTAGAAGTTATTTCCTCTTCTGTGATGCTGTCCAGAGCTGAAGTTGCTTCATCAAAAATCAATAAGTGTGGTTTTCTTAAAAGTGCTCGCGCAATGGCAATTCTCTGTTTTTCGCCGCCACTCAGTTTCAGTCCGCCTTCACCAATAACCGTTTCGATACCTTTTTCGGCTCTTTCAAGTAATGCAGTACAGCTGGATTTCTTTAATGCGATTTCCAGATCCGCTTCGGTAGCATTAGGATTAACAAAAAGAAGATTTTCCCTGATGGTTCCTGCAAAAAGCTGAGTATCCTGGGTCACAAAACCAATTTGATTTCTCAGTTCATCAAAATCAAACTCTTTTCCATTAATCCCATTGTAAAAGATATTGCCTTCCTGAGGCCTGTAAAGCCCAACCAGCAATTTGACCAACGTACTTTTCCCTGAACCGCTCGGTCCCACAAAAGCAATGGTTTCGCCATTTTTAACATCAAAAGAGATATTATTTAAAGCTTTATACTGAGCCGACTGGTGTTTGAAAGAAACGTGTTTAAATTCCAATTCTTCAATAGCCCCGATTTGTTTCGGATGAAGTGGTTTTTCTTCCACTTCCTTCTTCATTAAATTGTCAAAATTCTGGAGAGAAGCCTCAGCTTCGCGGTAAGAAATAATGATATTCCCGATTTCCTGCATCGGCCCGAAAATGAAAAATCCATAGAACATCAGAGACAGATATTGTCCCGGAGTGACAATGTTTTTAAAAATCAAAAGTAACAACGTCATAGTAATCATCTGCTGAAGAAAATTGACCATCGTTCCCTGGATAAAACTTAAAGAACGGATGCTTTTCACCTTTCTCAGTTCAAGTCCAAGGATTTTGTACGTATTGTTATTTAAACGGATCACTTCCTGATTCGTTAACCCTAAACTTTTAACAATTTCTATATTTCTTAAGCTTTCCGTCGTACTTCCTGCTAAAGCCGTAGTTTCCGAAACGATATTCTTCTGAATGCCTTTTATTCTTTTACTCAATAAATTAGTAATGAAAGCAATCAGGAAAATCCCACAGATATAGACAGGCATAATCGACCAGTGTAAACGGATCGCATACACAGAAACGAAAATGATACTGACCAGAATTCCGAAGAAAATATTAATAAAGCTGGTGATAAATTTCACCGTATCTTCTCTTACTTTCGTTAAAATAGATAAGGTTTCACCACTCCTCTGATCCTCAAATTCCTGATAAGGCAATGCCATTGAGTGTTTTAAACCGTCTGTAAAGATTTTTGCGCCAAACTTTTGAGTAATAACGCTTACCGCATAATCCTGAAAAGCTTTGGCAATTCTGCTCACCATCGCTGTTCCGATAAGTAATCCCAGAAAGTAAAAAATACCGTGATAAACACCACTTCCGTATAAATATTGATTCAGATTTCTCGGCAGGAGTTTTTCCTTGTCGAAAAAGTTGGGATGCGTAACCAGCTGATCCAGGATATTACCCGTAATGGCCGGAGCAAATAAAGAAAAAACCTGATTAATAGTGGCCAGCAGCAAAGAAAGCGCGATCAACCACTGGTAAGGTTTAAGGTATCTTAAAAGTATTTTCATTCTAGTAAATAATGTTGCAAAATTAGAGATATTATTTTGACTTATGGCATTAAGCTGAGTTTCGGTTAAGAAAATTAATATGAAGGGGTTGGAAGCTGAAAGTTACGGGATGCGGGGTACGGGTTTGAGTGTCGGAGCGTCGGAGGGTTTTAGAGTAAATGAGTTTGAAAGAAGGTTGTCAGTTGCTAGTTACTGGTTTATAGATATATTATTTTTTGCATCTGGAATTTTGTTTCTTAATTCTTGACTACAATCAAAAGACCATAATTTCAACCCTTATCACCTAGTCCCTAATCCCTGCAACCTGCTACCTAATATCTGCAACCTAGAACCTGCTATCTGCCACCTGCCTCACCTTTATCTCAACCTTAGTAACAAAGCCCTTTTGTATTCAAGTGAAAAGAATTAAATTGCAGTCTAAGTTTTTATTATGCTTACAAAAGAACAAATTGCTAAAAGGATTTCAAAAGAACTGAAAGACCGATATTATGTAAACCTGGGAATCGGAATCCCTACATTGGTGGCTAACTATGTTCCGGATGGTATTTCCGTAGAATTTCAGAGTGAAAACGGAGTGCTCGGAATGGGTCCTTTCCCTTTCGAAGGGGAAGAAGATGCCGATATCATCAATGCCGGAAAACAAACCATCACTATTCTGCCGGGAGGCTCATTTTTCGATTCGGCCTTCAGTTTCGGGATGATCCGCGGTCAGAAAGTAGATCTTACCATCCTTGGAGCGATGGAAGTTTCTGAGAACGGTGATATCGCCAACTGGAAAATTCCGGGAAAAATGGTAAAAGGAATGGGTGGAGCAATGGACCTGGTAGCATCTGCAGAAAATATTATCGTTGCGATGATGCACGTGAACAAAGCTGGAGAAAGCAAGATCCTGAAAAAATGTACCCTTCCGCTTACTGGCGTTAACTGTGTGAAAAGAGTAGTTACTGAATTAGCAGTATTAGACGTTACTCCTGAAGGTTTCAAACTGGTAGAAAGAGCACCGGGTGTTTCTGTGGAGCACATCGTAAAATCTACAGAAGCTGATCTGATCATTGAAGGTGAAATTCCTGAAATGCAATTCTAATATAATTGAAAATGCTTCGTGAACTTTGTTCATAAACCTTCTGTTTATGCTAAGCATGACATTTCTAATACTATATGTAGATTTTTAACGATGTCATGCTGAGCGGAGTCGAAGCATATCATATAATTTTTGTTTCAAGACAAAAGAAAAGGCTGTCTCAATTTCTGAGACAGCCTTTTTTATGCTTTAAATGGACTCAATATAATTACTGAAATATAATCTAAGATGCTTAATATGATATCATTAAAAAATCTTAATGACAAGTCTTAAAACTAACATCTAGTTTCTAATATCTAACATCTATTTCCCGTCCTGTGCCCCAAAAACCTTCTGTAAAATAGAAGTCGTTCTCATTGCCGGCGTATTTCTGATGCCGCTTTCCTTTTCCGCTACCATTTTGAAAACACCATTAATGGTTTCTGTGGTTACATATTCGTTAAGATCAGTGGTTACAGCCTGTCCGGTGAACGTATTGTATTTGGAGATCAGATTTTTCCAGACCGTATCGGCGCCTACTTTTCCTAATGAAGCTTTCACTTTAGGCTGAAACGCGGTGAACAGCTGACTTTGCGTTTTGGTCTGTAGATAATTGGTTGCTGCATTATCACTGCTTAACAAGATATTTTTAGCATCCGTAATCGTCATGGATGTGATCGCTTTTGTAAAAATAGGAGCAGCTTCCGTCACCGCATCCTCAGCAGCTCTGTTTAATAATTTTACCCCTTCATCTGCAAGACTTCCCATTCCCAGAGAGCGTAGCGTAGTATCAATCTTTCTTAGCTTTTCAGGCATTAAAATTTTTACGGCTTCATTTTTTAAAAATCCGTCTGTCAGAGCTAGTTTCTTTACACCATCAGTCACTCCAATGCTTAATGCTTCCTTTAATCCTAAAGAAATCTGTGTTGAAGTAAGACTTCCAAGATTAATGGGCGAGGTTTTAGTTGGAGTAGTCGTAGTGGTTGAAGTAGTGGTTGTCGTTGCTGGAGTTTTAGGTTTCGCCGGATTATCAAGATCAACACCGGTTTTTGTTTTAACCGTAGATTTGATGAGATCTAAGAGCTGTGCCTGTGCAGAAATTGAAAATAATAATCCTGCGGCCAGTAAAATGCTTTTTCTCATTGTATTTTTTTGCAAATTTAGATGTTTTATTATTTAATAAGTTAAAATGCTCCAAAGAGTTTTAGAAAATAATTATATTAGCTAAAACCTTAATCATACCCAGATGCGACGTTTTCTTCTTATATTTTCAATTCTTTTTTCCACTGTTTTTAATGCTCAGATGAAGCCCAATTTAATTCCTTATCCTCAAAGCGTAACCATACAGGAAGGTCAATTTATTATTCCTGAAACCTTGATCCTGAACGACAAACTTCCGAAAGAAGAAACAGAATATTTCAAAAAACGTCTGGGTTCTCAGGTTAAATTTCAGTCGAGCAGCAGTACGGAAAAAGTTCATGTAATGTATATACAGGTTCCGCAGCCGAAAATTCCGATTAATCCTGAAAGTAAGAAAGAAAGTTATTCCATTGACATTTCTCCAAAAGGAGTTTTTATAAGTTCAGATACCAAACAAGGCTATTTTCTCGCTCTTCAAACCTTGATCCAGCTTTTTGAAGAACATAAAGAAGATGGTACTATTCCCGCTATGGAAATAAAAGACAATCCAAAATTTGCCTGGCGCGGAATGCACCTGGATGTCTGCCGTCATTTCTTCAGTGTTGACGAAGTAAAACAGTACATCGACTATCTGGCCATGTACAAGCTGAATACCTTTCACTGGCACCTTACAGACGATCAGGGCTGGAGAATTGAAATTAAGAAATATCCGAAACTGACTGAGATCGGTTCAAAACGTAAAGAATCAATGATCGGGGCTTATGTAGACAATACATTTGACGGAAAACCTTACGGTCCATACTTTTATACTCAGGAACAGATCAAAGACGTCGTTAAATATGCTCAGCAGAGACATATTACCATCGTTCCGGAAATAGAAATGCCGGGACATGCTTTAGCCGCTTTATCTGCATATCCGGAACTTGCATGTACAAAAGGACCATTTGAATCTGCTACAAAATGGGGCGTTTTTGACGATGTTTTCTGCCCGAAAGAAGAAACATTCACCTTTCTGGAAAATGTTCTTGATGAAGTCATGAAGTTATTTCCTTCCCAGTACATCCACATCGGCGGCGATGAATGCCCGAAAACAAGATGGAAAGAATGTGCCCATTGCCAGGAATTGATTAAGAAAAATAATCTGAAAGATGAACATGGTCTTCAAAGCTATTTCATCCACAGAATTGAAAAATATGTCAACAGTAAAGGCAGAAAGATCATTGGTTGGGACGAAATCCTGGAAGGTGGTCTTGCACCAAACGCGGCTGTGATGAGCTGGACAGGTGTGAACGGAGGAATTGAAGCTGCAAAATCTGGACATTTCGCAGTGATGACACCCGGAGCTTATTGCTATTTTGACCATTATCAGGGAGATCCGCAGTCGGAGCCTAATGCTTTTGGAGGGTTTACGCCTTTAGATAAAGTGTATTCTTACAATCCTATTCCTTCAGAGTTAAATGCAGAGCAGGCAAAATATATCATGGGTGTTCAGGCCAATTTATGGACTGAATATATCACAGATTTTAAGCAGGTTCAATATATGATTTTTCCAAGACTGATGGCGATTTCCGAAGTTGGATGGGGAACAGCAGATCCTAAAAATTATAAAGAATTTGAAAACAGAGTCATTAGCCAGTTCAAAATTCTGGACAAAATGAAGGTGAATTATGCAAAAAGCATTTACAATATCTCCGGAAAAGTAATTCCTGCCAGTAATGGTATCTCTTATGAGCTTACGGTTTCACAGGATCCAAAAGGAATTAGATATACAACAGACGGAACGGAACCTTCTCTGAATTCACAGGTATATCAGGGACCCATCAATATTTCTAAATCTTTAACCGTTAAATCTGCCTATTTCGAGGAGGGAAAACTGAAAAGTGCGGTTTCTACACAGGAATTTACAGTTTCAAAATCTACAGGAAAAAAAATAACCTTAGAGCAGCAACCAAGTGAAAATTATTCTTTCGGTGGAGCTTTTACTTTAGTGGATGGAATTATCGGGAATACCAGACAGCTGGGTAAAACATGGCTGGGTTTTCAGGGAAAAGATGTCGTAGCAACCATTGATCTTGGTCAGAAGACCGGTTTTTCAGAAATTTATTTTAATACTTTAGAGAATAAAGGAAGCTGGATCCATCTGGCGAAATCTGCACAGATCTTTATTTCTGATGACGGTAAGAATTTTAAAATGATCAAGGAAATTGGAAAAGACGAAATTCAGAGCTCAAAAGGAAAAATAAAGCTAAATGTAGGAAGCCAGAATTCAAAATACATCAAACTGAAAATAGAAAACGCAGGTATTATTCCTGCCGGAAATCCCGGAGCTGACTCAAAAGCGTGGCTTTTTGTAGATGAAATTGGAATAAATTAATCCCGAAGTTAAATGACCAGATTATATGCTAAACTGATTCATTAATCATTAAAAATAAGAAAAAGACTTCAGAGCAATTGCTGTAGTCTTTTTTCCTTTTATGCTAGCGGGAAAATTGCTAATTTGGAAGCCAAATACATCTTACATGCAAAGCAGACGAAATTTCATCAAAAAAACGGCAGCCGCTTCTCTGGCACTTGCTGTAAATCCTCTGGATCTCATCGCTAAAGACTTACCCGATCATTCTAAAACAGTTGGAAAGCCAATCGTTCTTTCCACATGGAATTTCGGTCTGAAAGCCAATGAAGAAGCCTGGACCATTCTTGGAAAAGGCGGAAAAGCCCTTGATGCAGTAGAAAAAGGAGTTCGTCTGGTAGAATTGGATCCTACAGAAAGAAGTGTAGGCTATGGCGGACGTCCGGACAGGGACGGAAGAGTAACTCTTGATGCCTGTATTATGGATGAAAACTATAATATCGGTTCCGTTGCATGTTTAGAGCATATCAAAAATCCTATTTCCGTGGCAAGATCGGTTATGGAAAAAACACCACACGTAATGCTGGTTGGAGACGGAGCTTTACAGTTCGCCCTTTCTCAAGGCTTTAAAAAAGAAAACCTCCTCACTCCCGAATCTGAAAAAGAATGGAAAGAATGGTTGAAAACCAGCGAATATAAGCCTGTTGCCAATATTGAAAATCACGACACCATAGGAATGATTGCTCTTGATGCACAGGGAAACCTTTCCGGAGCCTGTACGACAAGCGGAATGGCTTTTAAAATGCATGGCAGAGTAGGAGATTCACCGATTATCGGGGCGGGTCTGTTTGTAGACAATGAAGTAGGAGCAGCTACCGCTACAGGTCATGGCGAGGAAGTGATCCGAACCGTAGGAACACACCTTGTGGTTGAATTGATGAGACAGGGCCGAAATCCTCAGCAGGCCTGCAAAGAAGCCGTAGAAAGGATTGTCAATATTGCTAAGAGAAGAAATAAAAATCTGAAAGATATTCAGGTTGGCTTTATTGCTTTAAATAAAAAAGGAGAGTACGGATCTTACTGCATCCAGGACGGATTTAATTTCGCAGTGTATGATCAGAAAGGAAACCGCCTTGAAAAGCCGGAATTTGCCCTGAAATAAAAATATTTTCTTACCATTCAACAAAAAAATAAATGTCAAAAATAGAAATAGCATGTTTCAATCCGGAATCAGCCATGATTGCTTTTGAAAACGGAGCAGACAGAATAGAATTATGTGACGGATTAAGCGAAGGCGGAACAACTCCCGATTTCGAAACAGTAAAAGAACTCAGAATTAAAATTAATATTCCGATTTTTGTAATGATCAGACCAAGAGGTGGAGATTTTACCTATTCGGAAGCCGAATTTGAGCAGATGAAAAAAGAATTGGTTCAGTTGAAATCTTTAGGAGCAGATGGCTTTGTTTTTGGGATTTTAGACAACAATGATAAGGTGAGCGTAGAACAGAACAAAGTCTTAGTTGAATTGGCAGGTTCTCTTCCATGTACTTTCCACCGCGCTTTTGACCGCGCCACAAACCTTGAAGATTCTCTGGAAAAAGTAATAGATTGTGGTTTTAAAACAATTCTAACGTCAGGCCAGAAACCCAATGTTTCAGAAGGAAAAGAAAATTTGAAAAAACTGGTTGAACTTTCCAATGGCAGGATTGAAATTCTTGTTGGGGGAGGTCTTCGCTCTACCAATATTGAAGAAATAAGGGAATTTACTAATGCTAGCTATTTTCATTCTTCAGCGATCACGGATGGTGGAGCTTTTGCTATTGCGGATGAGGTTATTGCTTTGAAGAATAGTTAAATTTTAGAAGTGATATGAACAGCGTTTGTCATTCTGAACGAAACAAAGTGGAGTGAAAGAATCTCAATAAATAATACAGATTCCTTCGTTCCTCGGAATGACAAAATGAGTGTTTAAAACTTTTACTATAAAATTTCTAAATCAATTCCTTAAATGAATAAATCTATCCTTTTTATCTTCCTTTTTATTCAGACAATGATGACTGCACAGCTTACAGAACGAAGTTTGTCTTCGGAGAAATGGCAGTTCAAAAATACGAAAGAGCAGACTTGGCTTTCTGCAAAAATTCCGGGTACCGTTCATCTTGATCTGATGGAGAATAAAGTGATTCCTGATCCTTTCAAAGATGAAAACGAAAAAAAGGTTCAATGGATAGAAAATGAAGATTGGGAATATAAAACGACGTTTAGAGTATCCGCAAAAGAACTCAAAAATGATCATATTGAGTTGATTTTTAATGGTCTTGATACCTTCTCAGAGACCTATCTGAACGGGAAACTGTTGAAAAAGACAGACAATATGTTCCGGAAATGGAACGTTCCCGTGAAAGAGTTCCTGAAACAAGGGGATAATGACTTGCAGATTAAATTCAAATCGGCAGTGAATGAAGGAAAGGAATTTGCTAAAAAAGTTCCGTTTACGATGCCGGAATCACCCCGAAGTTTTGTGAGAAAATCTCAGTATCAGTTTGGATGGGATTGGGGACCGAGGTTAGTGACCGCAGGAATCTGGAAAGATATACAATTGAAATTCTGGAATTTCGCGAAAATTGAAACGGTTAAATACCATCAGAACTTTTCAAATGAAATTTTAGATTTTAATTTTGAGATAGAGATTAATGCAGAGGAATCCGGGAATTATAGCTTGAAAATTAATCAATTGAACAAGGTCATTTCTCTTAAAAAAGGAATGAACACCATTCGTCTTCCTTATGATATGAGTGGGTACAAGCTCTGGCAGCCCAACGGATGGGGAGACGCGAATCTTCATGATTTTAAAATCGAACTTTTAAAAAATAAGACAACTTTAGACCAAAAAAATATAAAAGTAGGACTTAGAACGGTAGAACTGGTTCAGGAAAAAGATGCTACAGGAAAATCGTTCTATTTTAAAGTCAATGGAAAACCTTTGTATGCGAAAGGAACCAACTGGATCCCTGCCGACAGTTTTCCCCCCAGAGTAAGCAAAGAAAAATACCGGAAACTGATTAAAGACATGAAAGAAGCCAATATGAATATGGTTCGTGTCTGGGGCGGTGGGATTTATGAAGACGATGAATTCTACAAAGCCTGTGACGAAAATGGTATTCTGGTTTGGCAGGATTTTATGTTTGCAGGAAGCTTTTATCCGGCTGATGAAGCTTTTCTAAACAACGTCCGAGAAGAAGTAAAAGATCAGGTGAACAGACTTCAGAATCATCCGTCGATTGCTTTGTGGTGCGGGAATAATGAAGTTGATGAAGCCATTGTCAACTGGGGATATCAAAAACAGTTCAAATATTCAAAAGACGATTCCCTACAGGTTTGGAAGGATTATAAAAAGCTGTTTCAGGACTTGATTCCAAATGCGTTACAGGAAAATCTTACTCCTGAAAAAAATATCTACTGGCCCAGTTCGCCATCCATCGGTTGGGGACATAAAGAAAGCCTTACGGAAGGAGATTCCCATTACTGGGGAGTTTGGTGGGGAGAGCAACCATTTGAAATTTATAATGAAAAAGTAGGCCGCTTTATGTCTGAATACGGTTTTCAAGGAATGCCGAGCCTGGAAGCTATGAAGTCCATGTTTTCTGGAACTCCCGATCTGAATTTACAAAATCCTATCGTAAAAGCTCATGAAAAACATGGAAGAGGCTGGGAAATTATTAACGAATACATTAAAAGAGACTATAAACTTCCCACAGACTTTGTACAATACAATTATATTTCCCAATTGCTGCAGGCGAGAGGAATGAGAATCGCTGTAGAAGCCCATCGTCGTGCAAAATCTTATAATATGGGAACTTTATACTGGCAGCTGAACGATTGTTGGCCCGTGGTTTCATGGTCTTCCATTGATTATTTAGGAAATTGGAAAGCCCTTCAATATCAGATGAAACGAAGCTTTGAACAACAGGTTATTTTAACTGATGAAAAAGATGGTAATTTAAATTTTTATGCCATTAATGATGGAATTAAGAATTTTACTGATGTTAATTTAGAAATCAAAGCAGTGAATTTTGACGGAAAGGTTTTAAAAGAAACCAAAGCCCTTTCAAAAGAAAAAGCATTGGAAAGTATTCTAAAATTTGATCCTATTGAAATTAAAAATTTAATTGCTGAATCTGAAAAAAATAAAAGCTTTTTACAGCTTACGCTAAAAGACAAAGAAGGAAAAACCATCGCTGTCAATAACCATTTCTTTGCTAAACCAAAAGACCTGCAGCTGACGCAACCAAATATCAAGATCAAAAGAATTTCTCAGGATGAAATTGAAATTTCCACAGAGGTATTGGCAAAAGATATTTATCTGATCGGAGACATCCATTTCAGTGATAATTTCTTCGACCTTCTTCCCCATACTTCAAAAAAGGTCAAACTTTCTAAACCTTTGAAAAATATCGAAGTAATGAGCCTTTGGAATACTTTACAGAATTAAATCAGGAATAGAAAACAAAAATCTGCATCATCAGCTGAATCTGCACGAGCATCAAAAAACAAACCTCATAGGTTTCAAAAACGTATGAGGTTTACTATTTCCAAAGTTCAATATCAGCATAGCAACAATCCACAGCATAAAATTTTATCTTTGATAAAATCCTCGCGCCTTACAACACAAAGCATGCAAAAAATAGCGCCTTTGCGATAATCCAACAACAAAAAACCTTCCGTAGTTATTGGAAGGCTTCTTTCTATATATAATAATTTGGTGCTGATAATTATTTACTGAACATATGCAACATAACTCTCATTAATGGCGCCATTAGAGGTTTTTGCAAAGAAGGTATAATCTATCCAGAAATATCCACTGCTTCCCCACGAGGTTCCCCAGGAATTCTGAACTTTAAACGCCTGCTTGCTGTCATCATACCCGATAACGCAAATCGCATGTCCTCCATAGTTCTGACCGGAATGGGCTTTCCAGATCCATCCTGTACTTCCCATATTGTAAAAACTGTCATCTACACTTATGGCAATGACAATAGGAAGATTCATGCTCAGTAGGTTTTTTACGCCTGCAAGGTCAGTTTTATTAACCGTTCCCCAGCTTGTAAATTTGTGGGAACTAGCAGCGTTTTTCTGCGTTGCATTAGGTTGGGTAGAACATCCCGCATCGGTGTAAGGCATTTCATTCCAGCTGCAGACTCCCTGGTTTTTAATCAGATTAAGTCCTGCGGTGACATAAGCTCCCTGGGCGCATGTACCGACTTTGATCTGGTTGTAAACATACTCGGGGCTTCTGCTTTGCGTCACCCCTTTAAAGTTCAATTCAAGAGAGCTCGCTGCAGCATAAGCCGTAGCCCAGGCAACACACGAACCTTCCGATCCCTGGTTACCAACTGTTGAACTTGGAATAGAATAGCTGCTTGGAAGACTTACTTTGGCAGCCTCAGAACTTTTCCCCTTAAACTTAAGCGTTAATGCATCAACATCTGTTTTTTCATAAGAGTTAAAAGTTTGTTCATCCACCAGTCTGGCTCCCAGAGCGTACTGTTTTTGGGAAGCCTGTTCCGGTGTTGAAGTGGTGATGTCCTCGTTGGAATTACAGGAGGACAGGAATAGCACGCCTAGTGCTAAAGACATTAGTTTACTTTTCATATTAAAAATTTTTGTGGTTTTGTAAAATTAATAATTTATTCAATATTTTGTGATTTATTATGTATGAAATATTAAAATTTAACATTAGTAATTGATCATATTTAATAATTATGTTGAGATGGAGTATTCTCAAAACGTGATGCTTATTGAATTTAATTGCGTTAATTCAAATTAAATTTATTTTAAATAAAAATAGATTTTTGTCATTAAAATTTAATTTTTGGCGGCCATAACTGAAAAATCAGCCGTAACTTTGCCAATTATTCTTACACATTATGGTAAATTTTGTTCTGATTGCAGTGTGTATTATCGCAGGAATGGTATTCAAGGCAACAAAATCTATCCATCCCGATGCTCACAAAGGAATTAACACCTGGATTCTTTATCTGGCTCTGCCTGCCGTGTCCTTTAAATATCTGCCCAAAGTAAAATGGACCACAGAAATGCTGTTCCCCATCGCTGCTACTTTTCTGGTCTCTGTTTTCTGTTTCTTCTTTATGATGTTTTACAGCAAAAGCAAAGGCTACTCCAGACGGTCGAGAAGCACATTGGAATTGACGAGCGGATACAGCAATACGTCCTTTATAGGTTTTCCTTTGATCAGTGCTTTTTATGGTGAAAGTCTTTTAAATATTGCGATCATCTGTGATCAGACCATGTTTTTTGCCCTTTCCACCATGGGAATTATTGCAGCCGTAAAAGGAGGAAGCAGATCCGGAAAAGTAAGTGCCCTGTTTATTCTGAAAAGACTGATCACATTTCCTCCATTAATTGGATGCATCGCGGCATTGGTATTATCGCAGTTTATTGATTTTACTGTTGCAGAACCATTCTTCGATAAACTGGCAGCAACGGTAAGTCCGCTGGCACTATTCTCCGTTGGACTCCAGCTTAAATTCAATGGTTGGAAAAAACTAATCCCTCAGATGTCTGTTTCCATGCTTTATAAATTGATCCTGGCTCCGGCAATCGTACTTGGATTAGCATTATTACTTAACATAAAAGGAGATGTGGCAAAAATCACCGTATTTGAGGCCGCGATGCCTACAGTCGTCACCTCAAGTATTATTGCCGAACAATTCAGGCTAAATACCAAGCTCACCAATCTGATCATAGGTTTCAGTATTCTCGTAGGATTCATAACCTCTGCCGTCTGGTATCAAATCACCGAATGGCTTTTCTAAAATAATAGACTGAAATTTATCAACCAGAGCAAAAAAAATGAATATTGATTCGACTAAGCAGGCGTTTTGCCCTGCAGCTTCATCAGCGACGCCGTCGAATTCTTTGCTCTCCTTAAGTTCAAAAGCATTTTTTATAAAACTTTGCGTTTAAAAAATCGCACAAATTAAAAATAATCTCTCGCAGATTGTACAGATTCAGCAGAGGCTTATGTATTTTAAATCTGTATAATTTGCTCAATCCGCGAGAAACCTTTAGCCCAATATGAGCATCCATATGATGTAGATATGACAAACATATTCAATAGGAACGGGCTTTAGCCTTTTTTACGCAAAGTTCGATTTTGATGGCGCATATTGCAAGGAATGCAAAGAAGGAATCAATAAAATTGATTCGACTAAGCAGGCGTTTTACTATGCAGCTTCATCAGCGACACAGTCGAGCTCTTTACCTTCTTAAAATTAAACGTTCTTTAAATTAAACTTTGCGTTTAAAAAATCATACAAATTAAAAATAATCTCCCACAGATGGAACAGATTCAGCAGAAGCTTATGTATTTTAAATCTGTATAATTTGCTCAATCAGCGAGAAACTTTTAGCCCAATATGAGCATCCGTATGATGTAGATACGACAGATATATTCAAGAGGAACGGGCTTTAGTCCGTTCAATTTTAATAATAAATCAAACGGCTTTAGCCAAAATTTAAATTTCACCACAGCTGCGAACAATACCCCAACACAATCTCAACAAAAAATTGCAGTTCTCTAAAGAAAAATCTAATTTTACACTTTAAAATTTTCCCTTGCAGTACGTCCAAATCGTTTTACCACTTAATTTAAAAGGATCTTTCACCTATAAAGTCCCTGACGAGCTGATATCAGATATTCAGCCCGGAATGCGTGTGCTGGTACCGTTTGGTGGGAAGAAAATTTATACGGGAATTGTTTTTGAACTTCATGACAATACGCCTGAAAATTTTGTAGCCAAGGAAGTCATCAGTATTCTGGATGACCAACCGATCCTTCCCGAAGAGCAGATCAATTTCTGGAACTGGCTTTCAGATTATTATCTGTGCGGTTTGGGGGAGATTTACCGTTTTGCATTTCCTTCCTCTTTAAAACTGGAAAGTGAAACCTATTTAAAATTAAAACCCAATATAACAGTTGATTTTGAAAACCTGGACGTCAATGAAATGTACCTTATTCAGGCATTGGAAGTTCGTCAGTTGATTAATCTGACCGATATTGAAGCTTTTATTCCTAAAAAAGATATCATTAAAACGATCAATTCCCTGATTGATCTGCAGTATATTGAAATTGATGAAAAAATTGCAGAGAAATATAAAGCTAAGGAAGTTGCGTATGTAAAGATTAATGATGAGGTTTTGGGCAATCAGAATCTGACAGAAATTCTTTTAAAATTAAATAAGGCTCCAAAGCAGAAAGACCTTTTCCTTGCCATTTTAGAAAAACAGACGGAACATCCGGAGATTCCGATCAAAAAAGCAGAACTGTTTGAAGACGGGTATTTCGGAAGCTCCCATTTTAAAGCGCTTGTAGATAAAAGTCTTGTCGAAGAATATTATGTGCAGAAAGACAGGATCGAGAGTTATCAAGGAGAAATTGAAGAGCTTGAAGAACTTTCCGATGAGCAAAAAGAAGCTAAAATTGAAATAGATGAGGCCTTTGAAGAAGGGAAAAATGTATTACTGCATGGAGTAACTTCCTCAGGAAAAACGCATATTTATTTAGAGAAAATCGAAGAATGTATTCAGGAAGGGAAAAATGTACTGTTCCTGCTTCCCGAAATTTCTCTTACCAAACAGATTACCCAAAGGCTGGAAAAAAAATACGGAAGACAGCTCGGTTTCTATCATCAGAAACTAACGGATTTTGAACGGGTAGAAGTCTGGAGAAGAATCAAACAGAACGATATCAAAATTCTCATAGGCACCCGAAACGCCATGTTTCTGCCGTTTAAAGATCTTGGACTGATCGTTGTGGATGAAGAACATGATTCTGCATACAGACCAAGAGAATCTTCCCCTAATTTTAATGCAAAAGATGCTGCCCTGGTTTTAGGAAATCTATATGGAGCAGGTGTGATCCTCGGATCGGCGACGCCTTCTGTAGAAAGCTACTACAATGCGAGAAAAGATAAAATAAAATATATCTTCCTGAATGAAAGATTCGGGAATGTGAATCTGCCGGAATACGAGCTCATCAACTTTAAAGAAGCCCAGGAATCTAAAAAGGTCTCCGGGAACTTTTCTTTACACCTGATTGATGAGATTAAAAAAACGGTGGATGAAAAAAATCAGGCTATCGTGCTTCATAACCGTCGTGGTTATGCCAACGTCATAGAATGTGAAACCTGCGGCTATGTCAATTACTGTTCGAACTGTGATGTCGTAATGACCTATCACAAGGCTGCGAATGAAATGAAATGCCACTACTGCGGACAGAGAGCCTCAAAGCCTAGAAGCTGCCCGAAATGTCAGTCCGAAAACCTGAATGAAAGGGGAGTGGGCGTAGAGCAGATCCATGAAGAAGTATCCAAACTGTTTCCTGATCATGAAGTAGATAGAATGGATGTAGACTCCATGCGTAAGAAATTTGCGTATGAAAAGCTGTACGAGAAAATTGAAGACGGCGAAACAGACATTATCGTAGGAACGCAGATGATTTCTAAAGGTCTTGATTTTGACCATATCGAACTGGTTACCATTCCCAAAGCCGATTCCCTGTTGTATGTACAGGATTTCAGAGCGGAGGAAAGAGCCTATCAGCTGATCACGCAGGTATCCGGAAGAGCGGGAAGAGTTTCCGGAAAAGGGAAAATTTTAATTCAGACTTATAATCCTGATCATTCCGTTTTTCAGCTGATCAAGATGAATAACCCGGCGAAAATCTATAAATATATCCTTACCGAACGTCAGAAATTCCACTATCCACCGTTCACAAAGCTGATTATGATCGAGCTGAAGCATCGGAAAGAAGACAAAGTGAACCGCGCTTCCCAGTTTTTAGGATCTATTTTAAGAAAATATCTTCCCGAAGAATGTGTTTTGGGACCTGAAAGAGCGCAGATTGCAAGGCTTAATAATTTATACCAATTCCAAATTATGCTTAAACTTCCACGTGGGAAAAAGTATGATGAATTTAAAAAAATGGTTTTGCTGAGTTTGAATGAATTTGATGAAATCACTGCTTATCAAAGTATTAAAAAAGACGTTATTGTAGATTTTTAACAATTTTTAACAAACTTTACAGTCTTTTATAAGACTTCTGTGACCCTTTATCTGACAATAATTTCTACTTTTGGTCGTTGATTAAGTGTTTGGCTCTTTAATTGGATGATTTAACTTATCATTTTTTACAGTGTCAAACTATGGAACCAAAAAAAGATAGATGGTAAATTACAGAAAATATATTTCAAGTGCAGCGGTATTGGCTTCTGGGTTATTCCTTGCTCAATCTACCGTTTCTACAGTTCTTTACTCACAGGCTTACGATAGTCAAAGGAATACTTTGAATCTGCCTTCTCCCATTACTTCGGTAGCGGAGAAAACGATTTTGTCGGCCAAAGAGCTCGTAGATATTAATGTAAACACAATGATGGCGGATCCTGTGCTGAAAAATGCAAGTTGGGGATTCGTAGTGTATGACCCCAAAACGAAGAAGGTGATCTCTTCGTACAATGAAAATACTCCCTTAGTTCCGGCTTCTACTACCAAATTATTAACCACGGAAACAGCGTTGAACCTTTTAGGCGAAAACTACCGTTGGATGACGCAGCTGGAATATTCAGGGACTATTGATGAAAGTGGAGTTTTAAATGGAAATTTGTATCTGATAGGCAGCGGAGACCCTTCTTTAGGAACCAATAAAGCAGGAGCGTGGTCGTACAGAGACATTGTTGCAGACTTCATGAGTGGACTTTCCCGCGAAGGGATTAAAAAGGTAAATGGTGATATTATCATTCAGACAGCGCTTTTCAAAGGCAATATTACAATGCTTCCGGAAAATGTTGTATGGCTTGAAAACAATAATTACTACCTGCCTGTAGGAACTACCCGCGAAATTAATCCAGCCAACGAAAAGCTGATCGTGAAAAAATCAGGATTTGCTTCTGATAAAAAGTATTTCTACGTTTCTCCTTATGTCAACCAGATGGTGTATGCTGAAAAGTATGATGGCGACGGTGTTTTAACGACAAAGCTTCCTGATGCTCCGGCTTATCTTGCCAATACATTCAGAACGACATTAGTAAAAAGCGGAATTGGAGTGACCGGAAAAGTAACCCCAAAAATGACGGATGCAACACCTGAAAGCAGGAAACTGGTAGCAGCGTATAAATCTCCGACATTAGGTGATATCGTATTCTATACCAATCAGCACAGCGACAATTCTCTGGCAGAAGCTTTACTGAAAACGGTAGGTTACCAGAAAATGGGCGACCAGACTTCAGAATCAGGAAGAATAGTAGTAACCAACCACCTTAAAAATGAAAGCTTCGATATGATCGGGCTGAATTATATGGATGGAAGCGGACTTTCAAGAGGAAATAACGTAACGCCAATTTCCCAGGTAAAATTCCTGACCTCTTTAATGGATGAGAAATATTATAAAACGTATTTCACGTCACTGCCGGTAGGAGGACAGTCCGGAACGTTGAAAAGAATGTTCATTGGTACCGGAAACGGACAGGTTTTTGCTAAAACAGGAACTTTAAACAAAGTGAAAACGTTAGCAGGATATCTGAAAACGAACTCAGGAAAAACATTGGTGTTTTCTTTAATGGTTAACAATTATTCAGGATCTGTAGATATGGTGAAGAAAAGAATGGAAAAAATTCTTGAGCCGGCTCTCGATCTTTAAACAATATTTATTTTAATATTTATAAAAACCTTTTAATCAATGATTAGAAGGTTTTTTTTATCTTTGGTTACATCTAATATCCTGAGTATGAATAAATTTTATCTTTTAGTTCTTGGCTTTTTAATCTCCCAGCAGTTTTTTAGCCAGAAACAACAACCCAATATTGAAATGAAGGGGCTGATCGCAAAAGAAATGAATGCTTTTACGAAAAAAATGATCACCTACAATATCAATCCGAACACGTTAAATTATGATCTTCAGTACCAGAGAATGAATGTCAGTCTGGATCCTGCGGTGTATAATATTTCAGGTTCTGTGACTTCTCATTTCAAGCCGAATCAGAATATGAGCAGCATTTATTTCGATCTGTCTGATATCATGGTAGTTTCTCAGGTGCAGTACCATGGAAGTAACCTAACATTCCAGCAGCTTCCTACCAAAGAAGTAAAGATCGATTTTCCCGCTTCTATTCCTGCCAATACCCTTGATTCTCTCACGATCCATTACTCAGGAGCCCCCACTGTTGGAAATGCTTTCAATACAACGACACAGGGCGGAATTGCTATTTTATGCACTTTAAGTGAACCTTACGGAGCTCAGGACTGGTTTCCGACAAAGCAGAGCATGAATGATAAAATTGAAAGGTTTGATCTTAAAATCACCACACCTTCACAGTATAATGTGGCTGCCAACGGAAAACTGATGTCTGAAACCACACTTCCCGGAAATCAGAAACTTACGTTCTGGAGAACGGCGTATCCTACTGCAGCCTATCTGATCGCGCTTTCCATCACCAATTTTGTTAAACTGAATGATACGATCGGGAATCCGCCGTTCCCGTTTGTGAATTATGTATATCCTTCCACCAACGCCAATGCCACCAGTATGGCTAATATTGAGTGGACCAAGCAGGTCATGAATACTTTTGAGACCTATTTCGGACCTTATCCTTTCCGCAACGAAAAATACGGGCATATGGAGTTCAAATTTGGCGGCGGAATGGAACACCAAACCATGTCATCTATGGGAAGTTGGAGCAAAGGGCTGATCGCTCATGAGCTTGCTCACCAGTGGTTCGGAGATAAAGTGACTTGTGGTGCATGGAATGATATCTGGCTGAATGAAGGTTTTGCAACATTCGGTGCTACGCTGGCCAATGAAAAACTACTGATGACCAACGTAGAATTTAAGAATTTTCTGTTGGGGGAGATCAATAATATCACTTCCGCTCCCAATGGTTCTACTTATGTTCCGGATTCAGAGCTTTCAAGTGTAAGCAGGATTTTCAGCAACAGACTGACGTATGCAAAAGGAGCCTATATCTTAAGAATGATTAAATGGATTTTAGGAGACACTGCTTTCTATCAGGCCGTAAAAGACTATCACGGAAGACCGAATTTAGCCTACAGTTACGTAAGAACTGCAGATTTCAATGCATCGCTTTTACAATCCACAGGAAAAGATTTCACAGGATTCTTTAATGACTGGTTGTATGGTGAAGGGTATCCAAGCTATACGACAAAATGGAAACAGACTGGAAACCAGATCTTTTTTAAAGTTTCACAAACCCAAAGCAGCCCATCCGTAAGCTTTTTTGAAATGCCATTACCAATCAAAGTCAACGGAACAGGAGGGGAGATTGCTTATTTTGCCCTGAATCATACTGCTAATAACCAAGGGTTTTTAGAAACGGTTTCTTTCCCGGTTGCCAGCGTTGAATTCAACTATGATTATCAGATTCTTGAGAAAAATTCTACCGTACTTCAGGATAATACATTAAGCGTTTCTTCCGTACAGAAGGATGAATTTTCATTATATCCAAACCCGGCAAAAAATGAATTGTATCTGAAAGGTTTTGATAAGACTGCTCAGTATTCTATTCACTCTGCGGATGGAAAATTGATCAGAAAATCGGTTTATCAGTCTGGAAAAACAATCGGAATTTCAGAACTGGTTCCGGGGGCTTATATTTTTACCATTAATGAACAACATATAAAGTTTATAAAACAATAAAAATGCATTGTATAATCTCTTTTATTCACAATAGTATAGTGATACGTACTAATAATTGTAAAGTATGATTGTGATCTGTCTTTGTTTTCGATTAAAAAAATGATGTGTTATTGAATATATCGTGAAATAAATATTCTAAAAAAGCAGTAAAATGTTATAGTTTTTTGTATAAATATCTATTTGCATAAAATTGACCTTTTAATCCAAGATTAAAAGGTTTTTATTTATATTTAACCGAATAATTTTTTTGGGAAATGAAAACACTTTATCTTTTGATTCTGAGCGCCTTGCTGCCGCAGATGGTCTATGGCCAGAATACACATGATCACAATATTGAAAAGAAAGGAATGATTGCAATGGAAAAGAAATCCTTTGCAAAAAAAATGACTTCTTACAATGTGAATCCTAATACCTTAAATTACGATCTTCAATATCAGAGAATGGACATTGCTGTGGACCCCGCGGTCTATAATATCTCAGGTTCTGTAACCTCACATTTTAAGCCTAATCAGAATATGAGCAGTATCTATTTTGATTTTGTCAATACGCTTACGGTTTCTCAGGTGAAATACCACGGAGCGGATCTAACGTTTCAACAGCTTTCCACAAAAGAGTTGAAAATAGATTTTCCAGCTTCTATTCCTGCCAATACACTGGATTCTCTGACGATCAATTACTCCGGGGCTCCATCTGGGACTAATAGTGCTTTTTTTAATGGAACCCAGGGCGGAACAGCTGTTCTCTCTACATTAAGTGAGCCTTATGGTGCGCAGGATTGGTTTCCTACCAAGCAGAGTCTTAACGATAAAATTGAACGATTCGACTTTAAAATAACAACACCTTCACAGTATAATGTGGCTGCCAACGGAAAACTGATGTCTGAAACGACACTTCCCGGTTCAAAGAAACTGACCTTTTGGAGAACAGCATATCCCACAGCAGCGTATCTGATCGCGCTTTCGATTACCAATTTTACCAAAGTAAACAGTACCATCGGAAACCCACCGTTTCCGTTTGTGAATTACGTATTTCCGTCCACCGCTTCCAATACGACGACAATGTCTAATATTGAATGGACAAAACAGGTGATGGATACCTTTGAAACCTATTTTGGGCCTTATCCTTTCCGTAATGAAAAGTATGGGCATATGCAATTTCAATGGGGTGGCGGTATGGAGCATCAGACTATGTCTTCTATGGGGAGCTGGAGTAGAAGTATTATCGCTCATGAGCTTGCTCACCAATGGTTTGGAGATAAAGTAACCTGTGCAACATGGAATGATATCTGGTTGAATGAAGGTTTTGCCACTTTCGGGGAACATTTGGCGAATGAGAAACTATTAATGACCAATGCTCAGTTTATGAGTTTTCTGGTTGATGAAAAAAATACCATTACCAGTTCTCCCGGAGGAAGTACCTATGTTTCGGATGCAGAACTTTCCAACTCAAACCGAATCTTCAGCAGCAGACTTTCTTATGCAAAAGGAGGATATATAGTAAGAATGATCAAATGGATTTTGGGTGATACCGCTTTCTACCAGGCCGTAAAAGACTATCATTCAAGACCGGATTTAGCCTATGGTTATGCAAGTACGGCAGATTTTAAAGCTTCATTTCTTCAATCCAGTGGAAAAGACCTCACCGAGTTTTTTAATGACTGGCTCTATGGGCAAGGATATCCTACCTACAATATCAAATGGAAGCAGACCGGAAATCAGATCTTCTTCAAAGCAGGACAGACCCAGAGTAATGCTTCTGTAAGCTTTTTTGAAATGCCATTACCGATCAAAGTCAATGGAGCCGGAGGGCAGACCGCTTATTTTGTTCTGAATCACACTTCGAATAATCAGGGCTTCCTTGAAACGGTTCCTTTCCCTGTTACAAGTGTTCAGTTTAATTATGAACATCAGATTCTGGACAAGAACTCTACCGTGGTTCAGGATAATACATTAAGTGTATCTTCCGTAGAGAAAGAAGATTTTGCGTTGTATCCGAATCCGGCTAAGAATGAACTGTACTTAAAAGGAGTTGATCGATCAGTTGATTATTCCATTTATTCTATAGATGGAAAGCTGATCAGAAAGTCAGTATATCAACCTGGAAAATCAATTGAGATCTCAGAGTTGGTGCCGGGAACCTACATCTTTACGGTTCAGGAGAGAAATATGAAATTTGTCAAGCATTAAAATAATCAGGAAGTTTGAAGCTGGAAGAGGGAAGTGTTTGAAACTAAAATCAGAATTGGATAACGTTTTATTAATTTTTCAATAAACTAATCCGGAAAAAAGTCTCGAACTATCCTTGGCAAGGTTTTAAACCTTGACAAGGATACGAACGGTAACTTCAATCTTTTTATTTTAACGAATTTAGATTAAATAACAAAAACGGACCTTGAGTCCGTTTTTGTTATTCTTAGAAATAGCAGTCACGTAAAATAGTATCCAAAAAAGTTCAAAAGCAGGTGAGAGTTTATCTGATAATGATCTGGAAAGTTTCACCAGCCATAAAGAGGTTAAAAAAGCGGATAGTAAAAATAATGAGCGCGTTCAGCAGATAGTATGGCGTACAGTAATTCCATTGTTAAAATAATTTAAGGTTAAACATATTATGATGAGGTTTTTAGATCAGGAAGCTTTTGTGTCTTCTGGCAGCCCTGGCAGCTCTTTTTCTGGCGGTTTTTACTTTGTATCTGAACCATTTCTCTTTAAAAAGCTTTCGCATCATATTATCAAAATTTCTGGTCACGACCATATTTTTGAAGCCGCGCCATTTTTCAAGGAGACTAGAAGGAAGAGCCCTTACAGAAACGGAATAACCTTCGGTTTCATATTGTATATAATGCCACCAGCCGGAAGGGATGTAGAGCGTTTCACCCGGCTTTAACAGCGCTTCATAACCATTTAAGTAGAGAAGAGCAGGAAATTCCCTGTAGTCGGGATCTTTGATATTGGGTAAGCTGTGAAAGTTGTAAGGCAGTTTATACATCAGATCCGACTGTTCCCACGGAAAAAGCCAGATCCTTTTGATGCCGTGAAACTGGGTGATGAAAACATGGGACATATCAATATCGATGTGATTTCTTGTAATGGATCCTTCGCCGCCGAAGAACATGAAAGGAAGCCATTTCAGTATTTTCCCATTCGTCACATCGTTATAATGAAGATCATCTTTAAGCTCCGGCCTGATGTTGAGCAGATTGAATAAAAACAGTCTGTGTTCCGTAGGTGTTGTGCTGATCAGGTCAAGATATTCTGAGAATGTAGTCTGCCCAATTGGGCTGCTGGCCACTCTGTCCAGAGATTCCAGCTCGCTTCCGTAGATGTTAACTTTTTGATTTCCTGCTATTTCCTTAAAGTATTCATAATTCCACTTTTTAAAGGCAGGACTTCCCGGATCGATGAAATCTTCCATAATAACAGGAAGACGCAGCTTCATATGATTCTGTATAAAGCTTCGGGAACTTATTGTCTTTACTTTTTCTATCGGAGTCAGTCTCATATTCCTCAGTTTAGATCACAAATATAATTATTATCCTACTAAATTAGTAGACTAATTGTGTTAAAACTGAATTTGAACCCTATTTTTAGAATTAAACTTTTAAAAGCTGATATTTTAACACCTTTTTATTAAATTAGCGCATCTAAAAAATTACTAAAAAATGATCTCTGAAAAATATCTTCAACATTTACAGAACGAACTGCAAAACATTGAAAATGACGGTCTTTATAAAAGAGAAAGAATCATCACCTCCCAGCAGAGTGCAGAAATAGAAGCTAACGGAAAGAAGCTTCTGAACTTTTGTGCCAATAATTATCTGGGTCTGTCCAACAATCCGGAGGTCATGAAAGCCTCTCAGGACATGATAGAATCTCACGGTTACGGTATGTCATCTGTACGTTTCATCTGCGGAACACAGGATATTCACAAGCAATTAGAGAAAAAAATCGCGGATTTCTTAGGTCTTGAAGACACGATTTTATATGCGGCATGTTTTGATGCAAACGGAGGTGTTTTTGAACCTTTGTTTACTGAAGAAGACGCCATTATTTCAGACGAACTGAACCACGCTTCAATTATTGACGGAGTACGTCTTTGTAAATCAGCGAGATACCGTTATAAAAACAATAATATGGCTGATCTGGAAGCACAGTTAATCGCTGCTTCTGAAAAAGATCACCGTTTCAAAATCATTGTTACCGACGGAGTTTTCTCTATGGATGGTATTGTAGCTGATCTGAAAGGTGTTTGTGACCTTGCTGACAAATACAATGCATTAGTAATGGTGGATGATTCTCACGCTACAGGTTTCATCGGGAAAACAGGTCGTGGGACACACGAAGCCAATGAAGTAATGGGCAGAGTGGATATTATCACGTCTACGCTAGGAAAGGCTTTAGGGGGTGCTTTAGGAGGATTTACTTCCGGTAAAAAAGAGATCATCGATATGCTGAGACAACGTTCCCGTCCTTATTTATTTTCCAATTCATTAGCGCCTGGTATCGTAGGAGCTGCATTGAAAGTCTTAGATATGATCTCTGAGGATACTTCACTTCGTGATCAGGTCATGGAAAACGCTGAATATTTCAGAAAAGAAATGGTAGCCAAAGGATTTGATATTCCTGAGGGCGATGCTGCGATTGTTCCGGTGATGTTATACGACGCGCCTCTTGCTCAGAAAATGGCTGAAAAGCTTATGGATGAGGGAATTTATGTGATCGGGTTCTTTTATCCTGTAGTACCGAAAGGAAAAGCAAGGATCAGAGTACAGCTTTCTGCTGCCCACACCAGAGCACACCTTGACAAAGCAATTGCTGCTTTTGAAAAAGTAGGTAAAGAGCTTGGTGTTATTTCTTAATTAAAAATATTAAACTATTTAAAACAGGTTTTATGAAAAAAATACTTCTCATCATCGGTTTTGTATGTTTTCAAAGTTTCTCCGCACAAAGCATTATGGATTTCGATCTTAAAAATGTAGAACTGCAGGGCATGAAACCTGCTACAATAGATAAAGAAATGAAAGATATCGGGATTACAAAGATCCCTTTTGTGACGGATAATCCCGATATTATTTCAAAAATAGAAGACCCGGAAACCGCATCTGTGATCAAAAATTTCTACACTTTCACGTATAATAATCCGAGAGGAAATGACGGTGGAGTAATGGTGTATGAGTTTAAAACAAAAAAGGATCTGGAGGCATTTCTTTCTAAAAATTTTGAACAATCTAACACCAGGTTTTTAGTTAAGGATCTTTTTTGTATTAATATCTGGAGTGATTACAGCCTTCATGTAAAAGGAAAGGAAACCAGTGAGGATCATCTGAACAAGCTGGAGAAGTATTACGTTAATCTCGGTGCAAAAAGAGTAAAGCTACAGGAAATGCAGCCTGTTGACGCTACCGATCAATAATTTTTATATCTACTGATGCTTTATACAATAATCAAAGCACTGCATATCATTTTTATGGTAAGCTATTTTGCGGGAATTTTTTATCTCGTAAGAATTTTCGTTTACTATAAGGATACGGATGAATTTGCTGAAGAAAAAAAGAAAATCCTTAGAGAACAGTATACTTTCATGGCCAGAAGACTTTGGAATATCATTACTGTTCCGGCAGGTGTGATAATGGCGGTTTGCGGAATTGTCATGATCTTTCTGAATACCGGACTGATGAAAATGCCCTGGTTTCATTTAAAACTGACTTTCCTGATCGGTCTTGCCGTTTATCATTACTGGTGCTGGAAAAAAGTACTGAAACTGAAAGAGTTGAACGGACAGACTATCGAAACACCTAATATCAAACTGAGACAAGCCAACGAGATCGCTACATTCCTTCTGTTCCTTGTGGTGTTTACTGTGATCCTGAAATCTTCAGTTATTGAGTACTGGTGGCAATTAATCGCCGGATTTTTCGTTCTTGTATTTCTGATCATGATGACAGTGAAACTCGTTAATAAAAATAAAAAAAACAAATAATTGTGGAAAGTAGAATGTACATGAATACATTTTACCTTTTACATTGCACAGAAAAACTATGATTGCAATTTTAAAAAAGGAACTCTGGAGTTACTTTGGAAACTGGAGCGCATGGGTGATTATCGGCGCATTCAGTCTGATAACCGCTCTTTTCCTGTTTTTTTTCGAGAATGATTCTAATATTTTCGACATCGGAATGGCCTCTCTGCAGAGCTATTTCGTACTGGTTCCATGGCTGCTGATGTTTATTATTCCTGCACTGTCTATGAAGACTTTCGCGGAAGAACAGCAGACGGGAACACTGAACTGGTTGTTTTCGCAGCCTTTAAAAGTTTCAGACTTGGTAACAGGGAAGTTTCTTTCAGTATGGATTGTTGGGGTTTTATGCCTGATTCCGTCACTGATTTATCTTTATACCGTATACGTTTTGGGCGTTCCAGCCGGGAATATTGACCTTGGAATGACCTTCGGAAGCTATATCGGACTGATTGTGCTGATTGCAGCGTTCTCAGGTGTTGGAATTCTGGCTTCTTCGTTATCGCAGAATCAGATTATGGCCTACCTTTTAGGGGTCTTCATGTGTTTCATCATGTACTTTGGAATAGAGCAGCTGGCGAGCTACAAACTTTTGGGCGGTGCCGATTTTGTTCTTCAGAATATAGGTTTTTATCAGCATTTTCTAGGCTTTACAAGAGGTCTTATCGATCTTAAGGATGTGGCCTATTTTGTTCTGATCATCGGTGCTACGTTATTATTGTCCAACCATTTTATCTCTAAAAAGAAGTAGTATGATGAAGAAGTTCAATATTAAATCTCCATTAGGAATTTTCCTGATTGTAATAGTACCTTTGGTTATTCTGCTTACCTATTCGGGAATCAGATTAGACTTAACAAAAGAAAAAAGATATACGCTTTCGGACAGTACGGTAAAAGTGCTGGAATCTGTGAAAAAGCCGCTTACAGTAGATGTTTATCTTGAAGGAGATTTTCCGGCAAGCTTTAAGCAGCTTCAGAGTGAAACCAGATTTATGCTGGAAGAGTTCAGAAAGATCAATCCGAAGATCGATTTTAAATTCATCGATCCTATTAAAACTAAAATGTCCCGGGACACGCTGATGGCGATGGGGATGCAGCCTTCTGTTCTTCCTGATGTCAAAGACGGCAAGATTTCACAGATCACGCTTTTCCCTTATGCTGTTATCAAATATGATAAAAGGGGGGTGTCTATTCCTTTGGTGGTTCAACAGGCAGGAATAGATGCAGATCAGCAGCTGACCAGATCTATTGAAGGTCTGGAATACAGTCTGGTTTCCAATATCAAAAATATTGCGGCTGATAAGAGAAAGAAGGTAGGAATTCTGGTGAATCAGGATGAGCTTGGTCCTGAAGAGTTCCATGGTTTTATGCAATTGGCGATGGAAAATTATGATGCAGGTCCTGTGGTCCCAAAAAATCAGACAGAACTTACTCTTGAAGATCTTCCGTTACTGAAGCAGATGAGCGCTTTGGTAATTGCAAAACCTAGAAAAGCATTCACGGATAACGAAAAAGTAATTCTTGACCAGTTCATTATGAATGGCGGAAAAACACTTTGGATGATCGATGCCGTAAATGCTGAAATGGATACGCTGACAAGATCTCAAAAGGTAATGCCTTTCCCTGTAGATATCAATATGACGGATTTCTTTTTCAATTATGGAATCAGAATCAATCCGGCATTGGTGAAGGATGTAAAGAAATTTGCCCTGCTGAAACTGGTAACCGGTGAAGTAGGAGGAAATCCTCAGTATACGAGTCTTCCGTGGCCGTATTTTCCACTTGGAATTGCTGAAAACAATAATCCGATCACGAAAAATATTAACCCTGTAAAATTTGAATTCCCGACCTCTATTGATACCTTGGGCGGAAGAAAAAATATAAAAACACAGGTTCTCTTCGAATCCAGTGAGAGAACACTTCTGAAACAGGTTCCGAACTATGTGGACCTTAAAGAGATTGCCAGTGTAGACAGTCTTGGCCAAATGGAAAAACCAAGCAAACCTAAGATCTTTGCTGTTGCATTGGAAGGGAAATTTAATTCTGCCTACGCATCAAGAATTGAAAGAAAAGGATATCCGGGTTTCAAAAGCCAGAGTCCTGAAAACAAAATGATCGTGATTGCTGACGGAGATGTCGGAAGAAATAAAATGCACAAAGGCGAGCCGCTTCCAATGGGAATTGACCGTCTGACGAATCAGGAGTTCGGAAACGAGCAGTTCCTGAGAAACGCTTTGGATTATCTTCTGGATGACAGCAATCTGATGGCGCTTAGAAACAGAAACATTGAAGAAAGACTTCTGGACAGAAACCGAATCACGGAGGAAAAAGCAAACTGGCAATGGCTGAATTTACTGCTGCCTTTAGTAGTAATAGGCCTGTTGGGAGGATTATTCTTCTGGATGAGGAAAAGAAAGTTTGGATAGAATATATAAAAACCACCGTGAAAAATGGTGGTTTTTTATTGGTTGTGGGCACGAGCGAGACGCTCGCGCCAGCATTGGTAAGTTCGTCAGCTTTGGGATTTTCACATCAATAGTAACGGACTTTAGTCCGTTCATTCCCTAATCCCTGCTACCTACTACCTATTATCTGCTACCTTAATATTTAAACGGAAGGTTCACAATATCAATTACTTTTTCGCCCCTGTTGTTTTTTCCGGCTTCCCATTTTACGTTGTAAGTCGCCTTTTCAGCTGCTTTTTTTACTTCGGTATTAAAGGTTTCATCACCTCCGTAAGTGGAGACATTGATTACATTACCTTCTGAGTTTACTTTCAGGATGATTTTCGTTTTTAAATCTTTACCGAGAACCTTAAGAGCATCTGCATTTAAATTCTTTTTCACATTGTCAATAAAGGCTTTGTTGCCTTGGGGATATTGAGCAGGAAAAGCCACCATCGGAGGCGGAGGAACAGACATATCCTGAGGCTGCCGCGATTCAAATTTGTCTTTTACTTTTTCTTCTTTTTTTACTTTCTGTGCCAACGCAATTCCGAAGATCAGCATCAAGATGAGTAGGATTATTTTTTTCATAATAATTAGTTTTTGGTTTTCCTACTCTTTTAAAGCTTTTCGGATTCCACTTATCTAAATCCTAAGGTAGTGAATTTATGGTTTTTTTTATTTTTCTGACGTAAATTATCTGAGGGATTTGAGGTTAATGTATTGCTGTTTAGGGTTTTGTTGTATTGGTGGGACTTTACGTTATATAAAGGTTGATGCGAAAAAGCTAATGTGGGATATGAAAATTAAGCCTCAAAAACTTGTGGAGTAAAATCAAAAATAAATCAAACCTTTATATGTCCTATAAGGTTTCGTTATATAAAATATACCTTTTGGTTTTTAAAATATTTTTTTTAAAACCACAAAAGGGTGTTTATTCTGATGTCCTCTCAAAGATTTAGTTGATGGAAAAGGTTCCCATTTAACGCTTTTTTTAACATTAAGATCAATGAAAGATGTAAGGTTAGTTAAGAAAAAATCATTTGATTTTTTAAGTTGTACGTCTTAAAGCAAAGCAAAAACTTAATATTCTTGAAATCTTAATGATTTGAATCTTTTCTCTCGCAGATCATACGGATCAAGCGGATTAACAAATTAAAAATCTGCATCATCTGATTCATCTGCGTGAAATTTTAAAATCAGGCAATCTGTATGCAATCCCTTCCTCAGAATCAATGAAATTGATTACGTCTTTGCTTCCCTTTATGAACATTATAATAATTTTCTTTGCGTTAAAATAAACCATCTGAATTTTAAAATTTTTTTAACCACAAATGCCACAATTTTTTTTCACAAATAACACGATTACGTCATGTATATTGGTGTGATTCGTGAAAATATTAGTGCAGTTCGTGTTTTAATAAACGTAAAGTTTAAATTGAATAGACATTCGTATCTATCAATTGAACATTTTCCTGAATTCCAGTGGCGATTGATTCGTTTTCTGTTTAAACAACTTACTAAAAGACTGCGGATGCTCAAACCCCAGTTCACAAGCAATTTCACTTACTGATAGGTGAGTGGTGCTGAGGCGTTCCTTAGCCAGATCGATCAGTTTATTCTGGATATGCTGCTGCGTATTTTGTTGGGTATGAATGCGCAATAGGGATCCTAGATAGTTGGGAGAAATATTCATCTCTCCGGCAATGGATTTTACAGAGGGAATTCCGTTTTCTATGAGATTTCCGCTGTCAAAATACCGGGAAAGGACTTCCTCAAAACGTTCCAAAAGCTCGTGGCTGGATTTTTTCCGGGTGAAAAACTGCCGCTCATAAAAACGTTCGGAATAAATAAGAAGGAGTTCAATCTGCGCAGCAATCAGCTCCTGAGAGAATTTATCGATATTCGACTGGTATTCTTTTTCTATATTTTTCAGAACATCGACGACAATTTTTTCTTCCCTGTCTGATAGGAAAAGCGCTTCAGTGACGTTATATTTGAAAAAGTCATACGATTTTATCTTTTTTGCAAGCGGCGTATTCCAGAGGAAATCCGGATGAACCACCAGCAGCCAACCCGTGGGTTCTACTACTACATCAGACTTCATTTCCAGTTTCAGAAATTGAAGCGGAGACACAAAACATAAAACTCCGGAATTAAAATCATATTCCTGCTGGCCATAGTTGAACTTCGCATTCACATTTCGCTTAAGCCCAATGGAGTAGAAATTTTGAATCCATTTCAACTCATTGTCATCCATGGGGTAGTTGACCTTGCTGTAATCAATCAGACTGATCAAAGGATGCTCAGGATTGGGAAGATTACAGAAGGCATGAAATTCTGAAATTGAATTGAAGCGGAAGGGAGATTTCATGATGCTAATTTAATTTTTTTTGAGTAAACGTCTAATGTGAAAAGTATTTTAGTTGCTAGTTGCTAGTTGCTAGTTGCTAGTTGCTAGTTATTGGTTAAGGGGTTGGTTTTGCTTGGTTTGATGTCTTGTAAGTTCCTTTCAATTGTAAAGCAATGTAGTATTAGCACTGTCATCCTGAGCGTAGCCGAAGGATATTTGTGTGATGTATAAAGTATAAAATATTTATTGCTAAATCCTTCATGAACTCCGTTCGTAAACCTTCAGTTTATGCTCAGCATGACATTTCTAATACATCATGTTCATGTGCTAAGAAAAACATATGATAGGTTTGTCATTGTCATTCTGAACATAGACAAAGGATTTAGATTTTAAAGCTATATCACCGTAGACATCGTCAGTGCTTCCCATTGTTTTGCATCAGCTGTAATGGTCTTTATTTTATTATCCAGAAATTCAGCGGTGCCGCTTCCCAATAAGAAATGAACCGGTGGATTCTGCTCTTTACTGAGTGCGATGATGGCTGCTGCTCCTTTTTCGGGATCATTGGGCTGATTGCCATTAATTTCGTTAAGATGTGCCTGCTCGGAACTTCTGGCTGTTTCATAAGCCTTGATTGGATGTTCCGGTGTTTTCACAGAATCTTTACTTAAGAAATCAGTACGGAAATAACCTGGATAAACCACTGTGGCATGAACACCGAATTCTTTGATCTCTTCAGCCAGTGCTTCAGTTAATCCCGCTACCGCAAACTTAGTCGCACAATAGATTCCCCAGCCCGGAAAATTCCCGGAATAACCTCCGATAGAAGAAATATTGAATATATGTCCGGATTTCTTCTCACGAAGATAAGGAACTGCATTCCTGATCACATTCAGTGTTCCAAATACATTGACATCGAAGTTGGCTCTGGCTTCACGGTCTGTAAGTTCTTCCAGTGTACCGATCTGCCCGTATCCTGCATTGTTGACCACTACATCAAGCTGCCCGAAATGCTCTATCGTTTTTGAGACCGCTGACTGTACATCTTCATTATCCGTTAAGTTGAGCTCAATGGGCAAGAATACATCAGATGTTTCTCCGATTTCTGAGATTAATGACTGTGCATTTCTGGTAGCAGCAGCCACACGGTAGTTATTCTCTAATAATTTTTTTACTAAGGCCAATCCCAGACCTTTTGAGGCTCCTGTTACGAACCATACTTTTTTTGTTTCCATTTTTATTGGGTTTAAATGATGGTACAAAGATCGTGGGATCGGAAAGGGTAGACGTAGCCCAATCAATGAATGATGTAACCAGATCGTGGATGGAGATGGGAAAAGGAGATCTTAAGGCGTTCCCAGCTGGTTCTTAATGAAGTCACGCCGTTGAATAAGTCTCCGGAGCTACTTATCTAACGGTCTTTACCCGCTTAGGAAGCCCATGGAACCCCTTGGATAAGCCTTCTTAGGCCGTTTGTAAACTGCCGACAGCCCCTTAATGAACCCTGTCTACCCCCTTGGGTAAGGGGGTGTCGCCACCTGTTCAAGGGGGTAGAGGTGGTTGTGGATGGGGCTAGGGACGGTTGTAAGAGAGGATGTTGGTCGTTGAATGCAGATTGTATTAGGATTTTTGCTGTTGTCGTTATTTATTAATAGGGTAGTAAAATCTTTTATCAATTAAACTTTGATAATCGCTTTCTATGTCTATTACAAATAAATTCATGTTTATCAAATGTTTTCATAATTGAGAGTTTTCATGCCGCAAAATGGGTCATCATTGTTTTGTTTAATAGCTTCGATATCAAGTGATCTGTAAATATAATAGTTCTTTTTGTTTAAAATAAAACCACTGCGAAAAACAGTGGTTTATTTTTAAAAGGACGCTCGCGCTAGCTGGGGGCTTATTTGTCTAACTTAACTGGCTGAAAACCCAGTAATAATAAGAAGACTATTTGATGCTCCTTGTTGTAATTTCTTCGATTATCCATAGATCAGGAGTATACTGACTTTTTATTGGATAAAAGCATATTGCTGTAGTTGTATCTTTATACCATAAAACTATAAATGCTAAATTTTTATCAATTATTACTTTTTTAACAGCGAAATCATTACCACTTTTTCTTTCATTACTAATATTAATAGTAAGATCGTTATTTTTAAACATTAAGAATTCATTAGTTAGTTTTTGATCTGAATCTGTTATATTTATTTGATTATTTTGAGCATATTTCTTTAAAATTCTATAAACATTTTTATTAGTAAAAAATTGTTCAGTAAAATTTTTATATATGTCTGATTTAGTATTGCTTTGTGAACCACACGAAGTATATAGACTTATACATACCAGTAAATAACATAGTATTTTCATTATTATTATTATTATTATTATTATTATTATTATTATTATTATTATTATTATTATTATTATTATTTATAAATATTGGTCAACATTTGAAAATTCTTCTTTACGTAAGCCTTTAAGTATATTGAAATGTCACTTCCATAATTCCCATTATCTAATCCTCCTCCCGGCCTAGCTTCGGGATACATACTTTGGAGCATTTTAAACTCAAAAGCTCTACCATGTTCAGAAACTCCTTCGTTATTTTTATATTTATTCAATATAGTTGAATTTCCAGGTCCCTTAATATTATTACCCCAATGAGATCCCTCGTGTCCAACAAGAGATGTCATATAGAATAGATTTATTAGCCCATTTATAGTGCTAAAATCTTTATCTGCATTTTCAAACCAATTTAACACCTCCTTATCTATAGAAATACTATGCAAATCTCCTATAAATTTAGTTACTGCGTAATCATATTGCCCTTCAGAGGAGGAGGATTCCCAATCCTGAAGAGTAGGTCCTTGCCCGTAAGTAAAAGCTTTTCTGGCTTCATCTTCTGTCATACCTGTTATATCCATAAAAGCATTTAAAAAATTCTTATCATTAAGGATTTTAGGTAAAATATTTACCACTAAATTATAAAAAGCAGGATAATTCTCTTTGTAGAACTTTTCCATACCCTCTGGGAAACGAAAAGATGGGCCACCTCCTCCAAATCCACTTCCACCTCCTCCATCTTGCGAGAACATATTCTGAGCACCCCCAAACCAGTCTCCACCCATTATGGTGGTAGCAGGATCAAAGTTCCAATGCCCGGAGCCATCCATCCAGCTTATCTGTCCATCTGCTTTTCCAGGGGCCATTCCATCGGGATCTATAAAATTAACAGGGTTGTTAAAAGCATAGTTATATGGAGAGTGTCGTCTCATTTTTTCAGCCATCGGGTCGATTACGCCCCATCTGCCAATATCTGACATGTACATTCTGGCACCGTAATCATACATTCCTGTCTCCTGAAGCTCCTTTCCGTTGTACTTATAGCTCTGCCAGCTTCCGAAACCGGAACTGTTTAATCCGTTTCCTCCGGTATGGTTTAGTCCGAAAGGATAATAATTGCTGGTATCTAAAATTTCAGGAGCACCTGTGCCGTTTTTGGCAAAACTTACCCTTACATTTCCTAGATGATCTCTGTACTGGTAAATATAACGGTTTTCCGTGAAACTGTAAAAGCCTTCTGCAGTAGGTACAAAATCCAGTTTCCATTCCGGTGTTCCACCAATTCCCGGAAATTCATTGATGTTTTTAAATGCCTGTTCCTCAAAAGCGGTTTCCGTTCTGCATGTCACGCATATACCTCCGCCTCCATCGCTATAAGAATACTGGAAACCATCTAAGTAATCAGTTATACGCGTTGTTAGAACGCTACCTCTTCCATCTCTTTGACTGGTGTAGGTTTTTCTCAGCTTAGTTCCGTCTGCACGGTACAGATAGTTTAAATTAGAACGCACGGTTTCTCCCCATGTTGCCTGCACAATTTCGAAAGTATCCGGCAGGCTCAGAAAATTATAATTAATGGTCTGAATGCCTTTATCCTTCATGGTGATCATATTTCCATTCAGATCGTAATCGATCATATTGTTCCCACCTTCATAGCCGGTATCATTCAGAGAATTTTCGGTGATCTTATCCAAACGGTTTCCTGTATACTGATAGACAAGATCATCTACCATGGTTGAAGTGGCTCCTAAAATAGGAAATGCATTTCTTTTTAAGGTCTTGATGTTCCCATTCAGGTCGTAAGATACATGTTCATTATAGTTATTATTATAGGGACTGGTAGAATTGGGTTCCGAATAAATCCCATCCTTAAGCCTGTTCAGAGGATCATAAACGTATGAATATCTTTTAAGGGTATTGTCGCTGGCCATTTTCCAGTCAACTTCTGAAATATTTCCGTTGTATTTCCCTCCTGCAACATTTGAAGCCTGAGGATTCTGATACTTTACTTCATAGCCAAATAATTGGGTTCCGAGATTGGCAGGATCATTCACCTTAACTAAAGAACCTCTTACATTATACGTGTAATTGATGCTTTGGAGGTTATTTCCCACTTTTTTAACGGTAAGCTGTGACAATTCATTGTAAGTGTTTTCTTTCATCAGTTCTGACATATTGCCATCAATCTGATGCCACTGCTTTTTCAGACGGTTCTGGCTATCATATTCAAAAGTCTGAGAGATCACTTTTTCGGTATCTGTACTGAGTCTTTTGTGATATACTTTAGCCAGCTTTGTTACACTGGCAAAATCCAGCTCGGATTCTGTTTTCGAATAGCCACCCAAATGATTGATAGCATAAGTTCCAATTGGTCTTCTTTGGCTATCATAATATATATAACTTTTAGTCCAGTTGTCGTCTTCGATATTTTTAACAAGACTTAAGGTAGGCATCGCCAACGTATTCACTGAAGCATTTTGTGCATGGGTAATAACAGGCTGTCCCAGTATCATCCCGGGAAAAACAGGATTAAAACTATAAGCAGGGTAGGTGTCATAATAATTGACGGATAAAAGCTTTACCCAGCTAACATAAGGATAGGTATAGTTGGGGTCATAGTAGACATCCATTCCCTCCCGATTAAAGAAAACATTTGAAGTTCTGGTTACATTGTTGCTTCCAAAACTGTCGGCATTCGCTTGCTCTGTGGTTCTTTCTCCACCTGTACTGATTCCGGTAAATGCTACTCGTCCAAAGCGGTCATATTTGGTGTACATCCACTGTCCTTTGGGCCTCATCACCTCATCCTGTACGGCTACAATACGATCTTGTTTATCATACACAATAAATTCCCAACCCTTTCCGGGAACTTTCTTTTGAACCAACCTGTGCCAGCCGTCATAATGATACTGATAGCAAAGATTATTTAATGTAGTCTCATCAACCGAGCCGGATTGTGAAGCCAGAGGAGGGATTACATAGGCTAATTGCCCATATTCATCATAAATGTAATGGGTATCTACATTCTGGTTGCCATCCTTTTTTCTGACAAGAACCGTTTGTCCTTTTTTGTTTTTGAATTCTATACTTATATTCCCGTCTTCATTGGTGACCGTATTCTTCGACAAAGTTCCGCTACTATAACTACCCGGATTATCGATAACATATTTAGTTCTTCCTTCAAACCAGGACGTAGTAACGGTATACTTAACGACTTCACCATCGCTATTGGCGTCATAATTAAGATGAGCAGGTTTATTGGACCAGTCATTTCCCGCTTGTATAAGCTGGTTTATCCTATCTAATGGTGAGTTTTCGAATATCTTCTCTGAATATATTTTTTCCGCACCATATACGGCAGGGGCATTGGAAAGTGGGGATGTGTAAATGGCTCCATTCTGGGTTCCGGCCTGTGGTATGGGAAGATAGCTTTTCGCCTGTCTGCCAAACTGATCATATTCAATATGACCTACCAAATCTTTTCCCTGTGGGGTTGCTTTTATATCAATCGTCTGAATGGGTTTTCCCCAACTGTCAAAATACTGTACACTTTCTGAAACTTTTGTACAGTCACCATTAAGGCAGATCTTGCTGTACACATAGTTTTCAGAAGGGGTGAGATTTGTCTGTGCAAAATACATGGCTACAAACAAAAAGCTTGAAATACTTAAAATCTTTTTCATGGTTATATTAGTGTTTATAGTTGTATTGGAACTCTTTTAATGTTTTATAAGTAATGGTTCCCCCGGGATCTTTTTCCATTCTTTTTACCTTTATAAGCTTTCCGGAAAGGTCATATTCATAAATTTCCCTTAAACCGGATGGAGGTGTCGTAGTGGTAATGCCTACCAGAGGATCGTATGTATAGGTGGTAACCTGATAATTAGCTAATGCCGCATTCTTTCTAAAATTATCCAAAGCCGTAATCAGTGCAGATTCAGTAGAAGAATTCAGATTATCGTTGTTTGAGGCATTAATAATATCAGTGGCCATTGATGCTATCTGGCTATAGGTTGCGCCTTCCACTTTTGCAATTAAGGAAGTCTTGTCATAACCATAAATCAGGGCAGTAGTAAATCCTCCGGAATTTGAAAACTGGAGAAGATTTCCTCTGTCATCATAGAGATCCATTTTTAAGTTCTCTTTTGGAGTCCCATCTGCTATATTGGTTTCTATTACAGATGTTGGTAATAAAGAAGTATTAGCAAATACTGTTTTTGACTTAGACAGAGTTTTGCCATTTTCCTTTTCCTCGATGATTACAGGTATTCCTGTCATATATGCATTTTCCAGATGAGTATACCCCGATAAACCTAGAGGATAAGTCATTAGTTTTTCTTTTATATCTCCATCAACAACTGATTTTGCATAGTTTGGTTTGAAATTTAAATTACTAATCTGAGTTTCCGACTCATTGTCTATGGTCCTTCCACTTGCATAAAACAATTTATCCTTTTGGGTCGTTTTTTTTATGTAGGTAGGCTTACTAAATTGCCAATCGTTTAATAATAAATTTAAGTTGTATTCAACATCGGAATAAGTATCAAACTCATAGTTGATTTCTTTTGATATCAGTAATTTATTCTGTTCGTCGTAGATCTGTTCTTTATAAGGCAGACCACCCCTTGTAATGTTATAATACGGCCAAAAATAAGTAGGTAACTGCGGTGTTCCTCCATTCTGGTATTTTGGGTAATCATCGGGTGTTTTAAACGTTTTTTTGATATATCCTTTACCATTTTCCGAAACTTTCACACTGTTGTAAAGTATATAAGGTGTGTTCGGGTCATTTTGGCTATCTCTTTCACTATAAAATAAATAGCCACTGGTGCTGTTGGGTAATGTGAAAGAATCGTACCCATAGTTTATGGTTTTCTCCGGAGTGGTTTCTGACAGACTTTTAAAATATTTGATATTCTTAATTCTCTTTCCGTCTGCAGCAATTGAGTTTCTGAAAGGTCCCGGTAAAAACTTTCTTCCAATAACCTGGAAACTGCCCACACCTTTCGCTCCATCCACTGAAGAGACTTCAAGGGTATAATTCCCAGGATTAACTGTAATATCAACGGTACCGTGAGAGGAGTAATAGGTAAATTGTTTGTCCACAATTTGCTGGTTCCCTTTTTTCAACACAAAAGTAAGACTGGGATGAATGTCAGGTTGGGGCAATTGCGGATTAAAAGGGTCATTAGGGTCCGGATTTGGAGGAATCGGATACGTAAAGTCTGAGACATCTATGGCCAATTCAAATCTTTTAACCTTACTGACATCTCCGGGGATGGTGAAGTTGTAAGTTTGGGTAGTTTGAGTATTGATTGGAGAGTTTATAAGAGTTTCTTTAGTCTGAACGGCAGGGTCAAAACCATATTGGTCCAGAGATGCCAAATGATCAGGATTGCTGTAGTCAAAAAACTGTTCGTTATTTTCGTAATTGTAATTGACAACCCCTCCTGTAGGAAGGATCATTTTTTCCAGAATGCCATCACTCGTACGACCTATTTCGTCTGCCACATGCTGATAAGCAAAGGATGTCTGCTCAATTTTTACATTATTTTTATCATTTTTTCTGATAGAGTTTAAAACACGTTTTCTTTTCAGGGGATCGTCGTAAGGATGTATGACAATACTATTGTCTGTCAAATAGCTATATAGCACCTCTCCAGCAGGGTTTTTCAAGCTAATTTTATTCAAAGTAAAAGGGTCATTGACTGTCTCCTTTAAATTCTCATCATAGGCAAAATCAAATACTATTTCTCCTTTTGTGGTTTTTATAGATTTTATTTTACAATATTGGTATACAATTTTTCCAGTACTGAGAATGTAATTTTTCTTTTCATATTGCAATGTTGCGATCTCAACCCCGATAGGATTAACAATTTTTGTCAAAAAATATGATGTTTTAAAGCTATGTGGCGCTATTGCATCTGGACATGCATATTGTCCGTAATCATATTCCTTAAAATAATATTTATAGCCATTATCTGCCGTTATAGTGAAATGATCTGCCTTAAATGTTGCTGTATTATTATCTCTTACATAGTCTATTTTGGCATTGTTCGGGCTAAGATTGATAAGCGTGAATGTATTGGCAATAACATCTCTTTTGATTCTAAACTTTCCGGATAAACCCGGCAATGCATAATAATAGAGATCGTCGAATTCATTATTGATATGGCCAGGTCTGGCAGGATTATCATAGCATTCATCCAGATCTTCCATAATTTTTTTATAAATTACACTGGTCCCCAACAGAGACCACCCAAAGCCTACATCACTGATCCGCTCAGCATTTTCATAATTTTTGACATTATAACTTAAGCTGATCGGAAATGACATTCCGTTATCAGCCATCGGAACGCTTAGTAGCGGAATGTTTATATTGGGTATTCCTGTAGCTTCATTAATAGGGACATCTGAATAACGGGATAGTGATGCCATGGATGGTGAAGCAATTGGATTGGTTACTACTTCACCAAGATTATTTTGTGCGTACCCTTTCTGTATTCCAATAGTTAGAAAGAGTGGCAACGCCAAAATGTTTATAGATATTTTTTTCATCTTTGTTTATTTCTTAATAAGTTTAGCGTTCGCCGATTTATTCGTATCTGTTTTTATCGTCACCAAGTAAGCCCCCTGAATCAAATTCTGAGTATTAATCTTCGTCACTTTATTTTTAGTTTTCAAGTTCTGCAACTGTCTTCCACCCATATCATACAGCATAATATCCGCTTCTTTAAAGTCAAAGCCTATTTCCACGTAAGCATAATCTGAAACAGGATTCGGATAGATCTTGATATCCTGTTTTTCAATCAGCTTATTAATCTGGCTGTCTCCAAGCTTCATAATTTTCCAGTTCTCTTTTCCAAGTTCTTCAGCGCTCGTTCCGGCAAGAATGATGGAACCGTCTCTGTTTAACTTAATATCTGAAAGTCTCTCCTCTCTTTGTCTCTTGTCTCCTGTTACATATTTTCTCCACTCTTCATGGCCATCCTGATTTAGATACAGCATCCAGAATGTTTCGTCATCTGATTGAATCCTTCCTTCTGCCTGAGTATAACCTCCTAAAAGAATCCCTTTTGAAGATTTGTCATCTGCTGAATGGAGGACACTCATTCCCATCAGAATATCTCTATTCTTGAAATTGAAGGATTTCTGCCAGATCTCATCACCTCTTTCGTTTAAAGAAATAAGCCATAAATCTGTTCCTTCCTCAATCCCTACCGTTTTATTTCCTGACCTTTCAGATCTGGATTCTCCACCGATTACATATCCAGCTGATGTTAATGCCAATGTTCTGATATGATCATCGCCTTTTCCTCCAAAATTCTTTTCCCATTCTACTTTTCCGGTTTTGTCGAGCTTGACAATCCAGTAATCTCCCTCGCCGAAGTTTTCTGTAGATTTAGCAGTTCGGGATACGGGATGCGGGGTTGTTGCAGACGACTTATCTGTAGAACCTGAAACCCGGATCTCGGAACTCCTCGAGTAAATTCCCAACAATGCTCCACCATCTCTCGTAGGAATCATTTTTTCCACTTCGTCCAGACCTTTTCCTCCCAAAATAGTTTCAGAAAGAACCTTCCCATTTTTATCCAATCTGGAAATCCAAACATCTTTTGAACCGTACCCGCTAGTTCCCTGAGGCAGTTTACCCTGAGCGTAGTCGAAGGGAAGGGAACTTTGTCTGTTTCCAGCTACAAAAAATCCAAGATCCGTAGTTTGAATAACTGACCTGGCTTCCTCATCAGAAGAGCTTCCCAGTGTTTTTTGCCAAAGCTCATCTCCGAATTCATTGATTCTGATCAGCCAGATATCAGATCCGCCTTTTGAATCTTCTTTTTTATCGAGTCCTTTTCCGGAATAAGAGGTTCCGGACAGAAGAAATCCTCCTTCCTGAGTAGCTACAGAAGCTGAGAGGTAGTCATGGTTCTGCCCTGAGAAATATTTTTCCCAGACCTGCTCACCTTGCTGATTGAGTTTGATTAAGTGAAAATCGTAACCATTGTTTTGCTTTTGGCTATTAGATGCTGGCGTCTGGCTGGATCCTGAGCTTGTCGAAGGATGAATCGAGCTTCCCGAAATAAGATATTGCTGATCAATGGTTGCCGTAACCTGGCTTAGAAAATTCTGTGTAGAAGACTTAATGTCTTTCTGCCACAATACTTCCTGGGCAGAAAGCCCCAGAAGAGTGCATAAGATCAATGCACCGGAATAGAATATCTTCATCTATTTGTGTTTTTTAGTTAATTTTAGTTTTTTAAATATCGCCGCAAATTTAACGTTTTTTAACACGCAGGCAAATCTCTTTAATGAGATTTAATGTGAATTTTATCACCTTTAGTTTTGATGAGGTAAAGATATCCTCACATAGCGACAAAACATGACGCATTATAATCGTTCGTGATGAAATTTGAGGATTGTTGAAGAAAACATAATCAGCAAAAATCAAGTACGGAGCAAAAAAAAGAGAAACCGAAGCTTCTCTTTTATATATATTATTCTCAGGTAAAATATTTTTTATCCCTGTAAAACCGGAATAATGTGCTCCCAATTCAGTTGTTGTGCATAATCCAGGGCTGTTTTTCCATTTTTCGATTTTATATTTTTGTCAGCTCCGGCTTCCAGGGTGATTTTTACAGAAGTTAAATTTCCGGCAATCGTCTCTTTATGAAGCAAAGTAAGGCCGTTGTCATCTGTATTAGTGAGTTCGTCAGGATATTCCTGTAGAAATTTTACGAATTCACCCTCCATATTTTTACTCATTGGATGCTCTGTCAGGTTTTCTGGCTTTTCCTTCTGTTCATTCACGACCAGTATCTCGTTGAAATCGCCGAAATCAAGCTGCCAGGCATTATCATGCTCCCTTCTTTCATCTTCCGGCATATCGGCACGCATTTTATGAATCGTAAATCCGCCGTAAGTTTTCGGTAAAGGATTTTCAGATGAGGAAAACAGTTTGGAAAGCCCTTTCGGTTTCTTTGCTGCAGGGGTAATGGCAAACAACCAGTCGCTGATCTTATTCAGAGGAATTTCAAAATAATCTCCGGCCTGTATATTCGTAAGATCGTTGGGTTCATTGATCAGGAAACCGCTTACGGTGTCGCCGTCAAAATCTATTTCATTGATCCACATATGTTCCACGGTAATTTCTCCGGTTTCAGAATCTTCCTGGCTGAATGATGCCTTCACGCAGGCAAGATCAAGGCCCGGTATAATTCTTCTGTTTTCCCAGGATTGCTCCCGCCAGAAATATTTAAAAGTTTCTCTTGCTTTTTCATACGCTTCGATCATTTTAGGATCCTTCCCATCGGTAAATACAAACGAATTCTCTTCCATTGTGATTGGTTGATAAGTTAGCAGTTGATAGTGATGCCGGGTTCAAAAGTGTTCTGAATCACTCTTAAACCCGGCATGTTTTATTTCACTATATTACGAAAAATATAAACTAATATTTGGTTTTTTTTTAGGTAAAATTTTAATGTATTTTATTCTTTTTCTGCCATTTTTGGAAGGAGGGCAGCTGTCTTATAATAACTTATATCCGCATCGATTCTGTTCTGCAGATTTTTAAACGTAGCGTATTCATAATGTTCCCATTCCTCATCGTTATCAGGATTGGGTGTTTTATCTATTGCAAGCTCCAATTTCCCGTCTTCCTGGTAACTGAATTCAATGGCTGCATATTTTTCGCCGTTTTCATCAGAAGCATACCAGCACTTCGTTGTTCTTTCAGGTACCGGTTGAAGGGTTTCATTATCAAAGATTTGAGAACAGATAAAATTTTCAGGATCATTGTGATAAAAAACGGTCTTTGAAACCAAAGGATTTTCATCTACGGCCAGCGAATACATTTTGTTGGTGGCAATGATGAAGTCTCCCGCAGATTCTCTTTGCTCAATATCAAAAAGGTCGGATTTTTCTTTAAGATAGTTCACAATCTGTGCCTCCTCTTCATCGGGGCTCATGTAATAATTGATGCTATATATTTCATCTTCAGCGAGAAACTCGATCTCTTTGAGTACCTCAGACTCTTTTTCATAATAATATAAGTGATAATCGTCTAATTTTTCAGCTTTGGCTTTTGAAATAACTTCTCCAAAAATGTTTTTGTATACTTTTTTCATGTTAGTCGTTTATTGTAGGTTGTGTTATCATTGTGTTTGTGTCCATAGAAATAGTGAATATCTTGCACATCCTGAAATCCCACTGCCTTTAGATAGAATTATCTGGCATTGGTTAAGTTGGCTTTAGGAATTTTATGCAATTTCACGCATAATTTTTCCCAGAACTACTGTTCCTGAAGAGTTAAGCCAATTATATGTACAGTTGTGATAGAAATTCGTTAATAGTGTAGGGTACAGCTATCTTTAGCGGAATCAGTATCCGCCGTATGGGGATATTAGGGTTTTATTCTGGTGGTCTGGATGACGTACCATTTGTATTTTTTACCATAAGAATGGATGCTGTCTACGAGCCTGAAATTCTCGTCTCTGTATTCAGTTTTCATGGAGTGGGTTTTTGTAAGTTCAAATATATTTAAAATCAGAGAATTAAAGAATTATATCTGAATTTTTATAATAAGGATTTTTTGATAAGAAGTCCGGGTATGCCATTTCCATCTCTGAAGCATAGATATATGGCGTCTCGGGATTACCGTTCTCCATAGCGGAAAACACCCCAGGAAATCAAGGTCCACACGATGTATGGCTGTTTTCATATTAACCGTCTTGTCACCGGGAAAAGTGAAGGGATGGTCTACAAAAAAGAGCTTATATTGTTCTAAAATCTGCATTTCTTCATGATTAAATGTACATTCAGACAGACATTGAGGTCTAATATTTTTATTAGTTTTATTAAAAAGATAAAATTTGGTTTCTTTATGCCTGTTTGATACTTTTATTTAAATTAAACATCTTTTATAAAGTCCTCGTATTCATAGTAAAACCTTTCAAAACCATCCATTTTCTCCCAGAAAAACTCAAAAATTTCCTGCCACGTATTTTTATTGAACACGGAAACACCTTGTTTTTCAATCCAGATTTTACTGATCACTTTTCCATTGTCAAGGGTGAAAAATTCCTCTTTTTGAAAGTCTCCTATAAAATCTTTCAAAATATCTTCCAAAGACCAGATCTTCTCATAATAAGCATTCCTGAAGATTTCATCCTTCATTTCGATATCCAATGAAACTTCTGCTTTTTTATTATCGGCATTAAATTTAAAGGACATATCCTTGATCTTCGTATCATAAAGGAGCCATTTTCTGGGAAAAGACTTTCCAAAAGCCGTCCAAAACTCCTTTTTTAACTGTTGTGCTTCTTGTTTACTGAACATGTGAACAAACTTAAGAATTTAATGGGAAAAGGACAACGTTATGAAGGCTAATGTATCAATTGGAGAATTTAACTTTTTATGATCATCATTCTCCATTTATATAATTCAAACTATTTTCTTATTTTTGCTGTAATGCTTTCAAAAAAATCTCAATATGCTTTTAAAGCGCTTTCGTACCTTGTAGAAAAAAGGAATGATGGCCCGGTCCTTATTTCCGAAATTGCGGAACGTAAGAAGATCCCTTTAAAGTTTTTAGAAAATATTCTGCTGGAATTAAAAAAAGCAGATATCCTTGACAGTAAAAAAGGAAAGGGAGGAGGATACTTCCTGAGAGAAAATCCTGAAAATGTGAAACTGGCTAAGATTATCCGGCTGGTGAATGGCCCTATTGCCATGCTTCCCTGTGTCAGTCTGAATTTCTATGAAAAATGTGAAGACTGCAACGAAGACCACTGCGGACTGCATGACGTACTTATTGAAGTCCGGGACGCATCACTGAATATTCTCGAGAAAAAAACTTTAATGGATCTGGTTGACTAACCCGGTCCTTTTTTTTGAATAATTAGTCTACTTTTTTGGTAGGATAATATTTTTATTTGATATTTGCAGTAGCCCAAATAACCCAATCACACTAAAAACTGCTTCTGTGCAGGTTTTAAAAGTTTCTACGAACGGAAAGATTTGTAGAACTGAAAGGGTAGAGCAGGGCTGCAATGATATTTAATATGATAATCTCAAGAAAAATTCAGATAAGACTTAATGTATTCTTTGTTACAGCTGCAGTACTGCTGATCGCCGTTTTATCCATGTACGAAATGGGGTATATGGATGAGCTGCTGAATATTTTAGCTAAGGACCATTATATTTTCTACTGGATGCTTCTGGTAGGGGTTCTGGCAGAAATTGTAGCCGGATCCATGGGGATGGGTTATGGCGTGATCTGTACAACAACTCTTCTGTTTCTTAATATTCCTCCTCATATTGTCAGTGCGAGCATCCATTCCGCGGAAAGTTTTACGACGGCTGCGGGAAGTTTAAGCCATATCAAACTCAAAAATGTAAGCAAAAGTCTGGTTAAAAAGTTAGCGATTCCGGCGGTCATCGGTGCCATTGTCGGAGCAGTAAGCCTTACGTATCTGGGAGAATATTATGCCAAAATTACCAAGACCATTATCGCTTTCTATACCCTTTATCTGGGAATTCAGATTCTGTCCAATGCCTTTAAAGAGAAGCAAAACCGGGCGATGAAAAGAAAGACAAATCTTACAAGACTTGGGATCATTGGTGGATTTATAGATTCATTTGCAGGCGGAGGTTGGGGACCATTGGTGACCGGAACCCTGATCAAAAATGCATTCACACCGAGATTCGCAGTGGGAAGTTCTACTGTAGCTAAATTTATACTGACCATAACGGCTGCCATCACTTTCTTTCTGACTCTGGGAATCCAGCACTGGAATATTATCCTGGGACTTTTAATAGGGGGAATTATCACGGCTCCTTTTTCTGCCATGCTTACTGCAAAGCTTCCTGTGAAAAAAATGTTCATAGTCATTGGAATCCTTGTGATTGTAATGAGTTCCATAACTATTTATAAATCAGTTTTTAATTAATCCAAGTGATATTTGTAGAAAAATAAATGCTTCAAAAACATTTTTCGTTTTGAAAATATTCTACTTTTACACCATTAAATAATAGAACATGAATTTACATATAGTAGCGCTTTTTAAGTTTAATGAAAACTATCTGATGGACGCTGTAGAGCTTTTTCAAAATCTGGTAAAAGAGACGAGGAAAGAGGAAGGATGTCTTCAATACGACCTTATCGAGGATAAAGATAACAAAGGAACTTTCTTTCTGATCGAGCTGTGGGAAAGCGTTGAGCACCATAGCAGGCATCTTGGTCAGGACCATCTTCTGAATTTCCGTAAAGACGCTTCAAAAATGATGGAAAGCGCTACGGAGGTGTATAAGGGGTTTAAGATTTATTGATATTAAGGATTTAAAAATTTAAGAATTTGGATATTTAGAAATTGAAGGATTTTAATCTTTAAATGCTTCAATCTTTCAATTAAAAAATATCATATAAAAGGCGGTCTCAGATACTGAAACCGCCTTTTGATTAGAAAAAATAGAAAGTATTAAAATTTTGAGTTTATTTTACGATAAGTTTTTTCGTTTCCGTACTGCCTCCGAAAGTGATTTTTACTAAATAATTTCCTGCAGTAAGGTGAGATAAGTTCAGATCCTGCTTGTAGAAACCTGCCTGATTGGTCAGTTCTGCAGTATGTACTTTTTTCCCTGTAAGGTCATAGACCTCGATGCTTCCTTTATTGTTGGCTTTCTCTTTAACGTCAAAAAGAACTGTTACCTTTTTGTCAGCCGTTGTTGGGTTTGGATAGATCCCGAAAGAAGCTTTTTTGCTTACTTCTGTGATACCCAGAGTGGCTGTTATCTTTTTGTATTTGAAATACATATTCCCGGTTTGAGTACCTTCATTTGAAGTAAAATACATTCTGTAGTAGTCGGTACCCTGTTTTACGTAATATACTGCATCAGCATAGACTCCTGAAGTCGGCTTCCATGAATGTCCGATAGTCGTGATATTACCGGAGAATGCTGTTGATGCCGGAATAGTAGATGTGGCAGTTGCCTGGGTTTCAGGTCTCACTTTGGCTACTGAAATATTCGAGTTTTGGATAACCCCGGACATTCTGTATTTCATTGTTTGTGGGTTTCCTTGTGGGTCTGTATAAGGGTAATCAGTGTAATATCTGGTAAACATCAGATCCCAGTTCGCTTTTGCAGGCTCAAGATTGGACACTTTTTCACCGGTAGCGAATGAGAAATAGTTGAAATAAGCATCATCAGTGCCGTTGGCAATCGTTTTAGTCTGCGTGGCATCCCATGAAGAGGTACCTGCATTCCATTTTGCATATTTAAAAGTGTAACCTCCAAAATAATCTTCGATCATAAATTTAACAGATGCTCCTGAAGCGTACTGCATAATGAAGATGACTTTCCCTTCTACATGGTGGTTTCCAGAGTTATATTCTCCCCATCCATAGGTGGCAGAACCCTGTTCAAAAGCACCTTCCTGAAGATAGGTCGTATTGTCAACATTAAAAAGAGGAGCTCCGTAAGAAGCTACGCTATTGCTTGTGATGGTATTCCAGTCAGCTGGATTGGCAGATGCCTGATAGACTTTGATATCATAAGCATCATTAATTCTTGTTCCAAAATTAGTTGCAGAAGCTCTGTAAAAAGCTACATCCCATGAATTAGCGGGCTGTGATACTATATTATTAGCGCTAAAGTCGAAAAAAACGCGGTTCTGGTAACTGCTCCCCATAGACAGGTTAACTGTCGTATATCCATTAGCATCGGTCTGTGCCAGTACGGTTTGTTGAACTGAAAGTGCAAACAAAGAAGTCAAAAGTAATTTTGTTTTCATAACAAGTAAAATTTATAGGTATCCTTATTTAGAATGATTCTACAAAAGTATATAATTATTTTTAATCATTCTAAATAAAAACATGATATTTATCTTGTTTCATTACAATTTCATGATCAATACTGATTTTTTTGAGATAAAAAGAGCCGGCTGGAAAACTTCCAGCCGGCTTTATAAAGGGATACTGTCTAATAAACCTTATTTTTTGATGAACTTAGATTTTATGAGTGAACCTTCTGCCGTTTCGATAAGGATATAGTAAACTCCTGTGTGAAGTGTACTGATATCGAATCTTTGTCCGTTCAGTTTTCCTTCTGTAGCTTTCTGTCCTGCTGCAGAGTAGATTTCAATACTTTTTGGTGCTTTTGCTGAAACAAACTCAAGAGCAGTATGATCAGCATTTACGGCAAATTTTACTTGATCTTTTGATTTCAAATGATCGGAAACCCCTAGTGCACCGGCAGCCGTTAATACCACATCATCCATACGTAAGGCTACGTGAACTGTAGAGGCTGTAAATTTAAATGCAATGTATTGGTAAGCTGAAGCGGGTACGGTAAAACTTGTCGTAGCATCTGTAGGAGATGTAAGATTGATAAGAGTTCCAACAGGAGTAAACGTAGACATGTCTGTAGGGCTTGCTACCAGACCTACTTCAAGTGTTCCTGTTCCTCCGGGTGTACCACCGATAAGCGCTGAACTGAATGATAAAGTTTGAGAACCATTGGGAGCAACAATTTGTGGTGTAATCAGATAGAAAGATTTATTTCCGGCAAAAAATGAATACGCCTGTACAAAGCTGTTTCCAGTACCGGGCTCAACGGTAAGCATAGGAACCCAGCTAGGGTTGGTAGGATTTGACGATGGAGGTAGAAAAGTACTCCATGACTTTTGAGGTAATGAACCTGCACCTGTAGTAAAAGAGCTGAAATTTTCGTTGATAGATGATACTTGTGCATTCGCTGTAAAAGCCGTCAACATTAATGTTCCTAAAAGTAGTTTTAATTTCATAGCGTATCTTTATTTAGAATTATTCTACAAAAATAAGTATTAATTTTTAATTGTTCTAAATAATCATAAATTTAACATTCAAATTTTATTATTGTAGACATAAAACCGGTTGTTTTTCAGTATAAAATTATTCGCAAGTATTGGAGATGGAAGAGGGAATAGGGAAATGGTTTGAAATTAAAATTTAATTCCTGGCTTATTTTATTGCCCTTTTTACTAAAGTTAATCAGTTAAATTATTGAGACTTTCGTAAGTTACAAGGCTGCTGCTAACTTCCAACCTGCGTATTCCATTAATTTGTCTGTTTATCATTAATAATTCTATTTTTTCATCATATTTTATTTTGAACGAAAAAAATCATGATAAATATCAATATTTGGTTAAAAACATTTATATAGGTGCTTCTGTAGAGTGATATTTGTGATAAAAAGGCAAAAAAATAAATAATATTTTTCATTATTTTTAACTATTCTAAATAAAGCGTTATATTTGCCAAAATTTTTACTCTATGAAGAAGAAGGTGCTTTCCGTTCTATCATTATCCATAGCCTTATGGATGAACGCACAAGAAAAAGATTCTCTTAATCAGAAGAAAATAGAAGAAGTTGTCGTTACGGGACAATATACTCAACAGTCTATTAATAAATCCATTTATAAAGTAGAAGTTATTAATGCGGAACAGATCAAGAATATGGCTGTTACAAATGTAGCGGAGGTTCTTAATCAAAATCTTAATATCTTAATACAACCCGATAGAAGTAGCGGAGACTCCAACGCTAATATCATGGGGTTGAGTGGAGAATATACTAAAGTTCTTATTGATAATATTCCTGTTGTAAGCGATCAGGGAATGGGAAACCTGGTTGACCTTACAAAACTTAATGTAAATAATATCGAGCGAATCGAGATTGTAAAAGGATCAATGGGAGTAGAATATGGAAATAACGCTGTAGCAGGTGTTATCAACATTATTACCAAAAAGAACTATGCGAAAAAGTTTAATCTTTCTGCCAGTTTACAGGAAGAAACCGTAGGGAAAGACTATGACTGGTTTAAAAAAGGTAACGGACGTCACGTCCAGTCTTTAAATATCGGATATAAATTATCGGAAAATTGGACTATTACGGCTGATATCAACCACAACGATTTTCAGGGATACAAAGGGAAATATCAGGGGTACAAGTTCTTTGATCCGGATAAAGCATCCAGAGGTTACGAATGGCAACCAAAAGACCAGTTGATAACCAATGCCGCGATTCGATATGCAAAAAACAATACATCTTTATTCTACAAGGTTAATTTCCTTACCGAAACCGTGAATTTTTATAATCCGCTTGTAACGGTAGATATATTGGGTGAAGGAAACAGAACATATGTGTCAAATGATAAAGATTATTTCACAAAAAGATGGATTCACCAGTTTAATATTCAGACAAAACTGGGTTCAAGAATAAACTATACGGGAGATTTTTCTTATCAAAGTCAGGAGAGAAAATATCAGGATTATAAATACGATGTTCCAAACAGAACTGAAAAATCAAGAAACGTTAAAGAAACTTACTACAAATCAGAAGTTTTTTATTCAAGAGGTATGTTTAGCAATTTCCTGAATAGTGAAAAAATCAATTTTCAGTTAGGATATGAATTAGACAGAACGAAAGGTTTTGCGAGCAGTACTACAGGAACTTTCGGAATGACAGGAAAAGAGGATATCAGCAGAACAATTTTCAATTACGCTAATTTCTTATCAGCAGAATGGAAGCTGACAGATCGTTTTTCTGTACGTCCCGGAGCAAGATTGGCATTGAGTGATAAATTTGACTCTCAGTTCAATTATTCAATGACCGCAAGATATAACTTTAATGAAAAGTCAGATATCCGTGGGGTTTTCGGATCAGCAAACAGATTTCCTACTTACGATGAGCTATATACCTATATGGTGGACAATAACCACGACATCAGAGGAAATGAAAACCTTAAACCGGAAACGGGATATTCTCTAGGTTTGTTCTGGGATTATAACCTCAAAAATGCTAATGACTGGAAATTCAACGTCAGCGCTTCAGGAATGTATCTTGATGTGAAAAACAGAATTGAAAGTGTAATTGTCAGCAACAGCCCTCTTAAATATACTTACTTAAATATTGACAGTTATAAATCACTGTTATTTGGTGGAAGTGTCAATGTTAGAAAAGACAACCTGAGTTTTAACGCGGGAGTTTCTACACTAGGAATTTCACAATCTCTGAATACGGGAAAACTTAATTCTCCGGAAGACTTTAATTTTTATGTAGAAGCTAATGTAGCTGCGAATTATACCCTTCCAAAAACCAAGACACTTTTTGCACTTTATTATAAATATTCAGGCGTAAGCAGACAATATGTTCATAAAGCGAATGCTCAGGATCCACTGGATCCGGGACAGTATGTTCTTGGGGAAATCGGAGATTTTAATATGATGAATTTTACAGTTTCTCAGCCATTCTTTAAGGATCATTTTGAATTGGCTTTAGGAATAAAAAATATTTTTGATGTATCCAGCATCAGAAACACAACTGTAGCAGGTGACAGTCATAATGCTGGTTCTGGTAAACAGAATCTTTTCTATGGCAGAAGTTATTTTGCCCGTTTAAACTATAATTTTTAATAAGAATTAGAATGAAAAAAGTAATATTTTGCCTTTTATTCGGTGCTTCATTTGTTTTTCAATCCTGTATTAATGATAATGAAGATCCTGTAGCAGTAGCCCCTGTTCAAGGTGCTATAGGAGATCCCACTGTAGGAGGGGCCGCACAGCCCAATCAGGTTTGGATTGACTTAAGTGAAATAGATCCGGGTACAAAAGGACCTGTACAAACTCTTACCAAAAGAACAGACTGGGATTTGGCATTCTATTCGGGAGCCAATTTTAAAGTGGTTATCAATTCATCAATCATGATGGCTGCCGGAAAAATTCCGAACGTTACAACTTTGAATCAGGTAACAGAAGCTAGTGTGACTGCTTTGAAAAATCAGGTACAGGTTGCTAATTTTAATCCTGCCAATGTCGCTTATATTGACGATGTGAAAGGTGATTTCCCAACAGGAACTACTGCAATAGAAGAGATTAAAGCTGTAGATTCCGAGAATGCAGTATATCTTGTGAATATGGGTAAAGAAATCTACTCAGGTTCAATAGCTGTAGGATCTGTAATGACAGGTGGTGATGCAAGAGGATGGAAAAAAGTTCAGATCACAAGAGCCGCAGAAGGTTATAAGGTGAAATCAGCAGATCTTGACGGAAGTAACTATTATGAAGTAACAGTAGCTAAAAATGCAGCTTACAATTATAGTTTCGTTAGTTTAAAAAATAAAAAACCGGTATTCATTCAGCCTGAAAAAAATAAATGGGATCTGTGCTTTACGGTATTTACCAATACCATTACGGGAGCGGGAAGTTATATTTATGCGGATTTTGTAAATAATAACAATGTTGGCAAAGTAGGGGCTTACGAAGTTGTAGTTACTTCAGGCTCAGGAATTGATGCTTACAATAATTTTAAAAAGGCAGATGTAAATGATTCTAAGCTTGTTTACAACGACCACCGTGTCATTGGAGGAAACTGGAGAAATCCGGTAGGCACTAATGGGCTTGAAGTCTACGGTGACCGTTTTTATGTTCTAAAAGATTCGGATGGATTTTATTTCAAACTGAAGTTTACAAGACTTACAAAAAGTAAAACAGATAATACTGGAGTAGAAGGTGAACGTGGCTTCCCTCAATTCGAGTACAAACCTTTATAATCAATCAAATAAATCGTATATCATGAAAAAAATAATCCTTGCAGCTTCCATTTTGATGGCAGTTTATTCATGCAAAAAAGAAGAAGGAGCAAAAAAAGAAAATACAACAGAAACCTCTGCTGAAGCTCCGAAAAGCAATAACAAAATTGTTACATTAAGCGGTGGCGTTACGGAGATTGTAAGTGCATTGGGTCACGAAAAAGAAATCGTTGGAACAGACGTGACAAGCACTTATCCTGAAACTTTAAAAGCTACAGCTAAAGGCTTGGGTCACGTAAGATCAATAACGATTGAGCCGATCATGGCGGTAAATCCGACTTTAATTTTAGCTTCAGAAAAAGATATCAATCCTGAATTGATGACGAAGATCAAATCTTCAGGAATTAAAGTTGAGGTTTTCAAGCAGGAGTATACCGTAGAAGGAACTAAAAAATTGATTGCTGATGTAGCAAAAGCTGTTGGAAATACAGAGTATCAGAAATTAAATGATAAAATCGATGCTGATTTAAAGCAAATCCAGCCTATCGCTAAAAAGCCGAAAGTATTATTCATCTATGCAAGAGGAAACATGCTGATGGTTTCAGGAACAAAAACGCCAATGGATGCACTGATCACCCTTGCCGGCGGACAGAATGCCGTAACCGATTTCGAAGATTTCAAACCTTTGACACCGGAAGCAGTAGTAAAAGCTAATCCGGACGTTTTATTCTTCTTTTCAACCGGCCTTGAAGGTGCAGGTGGAAACGAAGGAGCTCTTAAAATGCCGGGCGTAGCACAAACCAACGCAGGTAAAAATAAGAAGATCATCGCAATGGATGGAGGGTTAGTTTCAGGGTTCGGACCTAGACTAGGAGAAGCAGCAGTAGGATTAAACAAACTTTTAATTGAGAACACAAAGTAAACTATACTTTTATCTAACTATAGGCGCCGTACTGCTTGTCATTATAGCAGTACTGGCGCTTAATACAGGAGTCTACGACTTTGAAGGAACATCACCCTTCAAAGTTTTATGGCAATATATAAAAGGAGATCCGGGCTTATCTTTAAGCAACAAATATGTGATCTGGGATGTGCGCGCAGCAAGGATCATTATGGCGATTTTAATAGGAAGCATGCTGGCAGTTTCAGGAACCGGTCTGCAGGGGCTTTTTAAAAATCCTCTGGCGACAGGAGATCTGATAGGTCTTACATCGGGAGCCACACTGCTGGCGGCAATTGCCATTGTTTTAGGAGGACATTTCAAACAGTATCTTCCTGAAGCCGTACAATTTTCAATAGTTGGTATTGCAGCATTTATCGGTTCCCTTTTATCCATGATGCTCGTATACAGGATTTCTACGGCTGGCGGAAAAACCAATGTAGTTATGATGCTCCTTTCTGGAGTAGCTATTACCGCAATCGGGTTCTCGATCACTGGATTTTTGATCTATATATCAAAAGATGAGCAGCTCAGAGACCTTACGTTCTGGAACCTGGGGAGTCTGGCAGCGGCAACCTGGACGAAAAATATTATTTTAGCAGTAGTTCTGATCATTTCTTACATCATTTTGCTTCCCAAAGGAAAGGCTTTAAATGCCATGATGCTTGGGGAAAAAGATGCACAGCATTTAGGAATCAATGTGGAAAAGCTTAAAAAGCAGATCATTATTATTGTAGCATTAATGGTGGGAACGTGTGTAGCATTTTCAGGAACGATAGGATTTGTAGGACTTATTGTCCCTTACATTCTAAGACTTCTATTTAAGTCGAATTACACATTTATCCTGCCTTTATCAGCCATATGCGGAAGTATATTACTGCTGACGGCAGATACGTTCAGCAGAAGCATTGTAGAACCATCGGAACTTCCGATCGGGATTCTTACGGCACTGATGGGAGGTCCTATTTTTATTGCTATTTTAATTAAATTCAAAAAATCTCTGTAATGATAAAGGCGCATCAGATCAGTTATAAACACAAAGATTTCCATATTCTGGACGGGATAGATGTTGCTCTTGAATACGGTAAATTTCTTGCCATTGTAGGCCCGAACGGAGCTGGAAAATCAAGTTTGCTGAGCGTTTTGGCTAATGAGATCAAATCCAGACAGAAAATATTATTTAAAGATAAAGAGATCACCCAATGGGATGTGAAAGAACTGTCTCAGCATAAGGCTAAATTTTCCCAGCACAACAGCAATGATATTCCACTTGAAGTAAAAGATGTTGTCATGATGGGAAGGTATCCTTATTTTGATGCCCAACCCGGAAAAGAAGATCTTGAAGCCATGAATAATATGATGTATGAAACCGACATTTTTCATCTTAAAGACAGAGAATACAATACCCTGTCCGGAGGCGAAAAACAGCGTGTACATCTTTCAAGAGTAATGGCACAGCTCGACAATGAAATTGCCCACAAACTGGTATTTCTGGATGAGCCACTGAATAATTTAGACATCAAACATCAGTATAAGGCGTTGGAAATGATTAAAAAATTCACCAAAAAAGCCAACAGCGCTATTGTTGTTTTGCATGATCTTAATCTTGCAGCCCAGTTTGCTGACAAAATTTTATTAATGAAATCAGGAAAGGTTTCCGCATACGGAACGCCACAGGAAGTATTCACAGCTGAAAATATCAGTCATGCCTATAATTTCCCGTGCACCATCTGCGAACACCCTATTACCAATAACCCAATGATCATTTTTGGATAACCATGGAAAAAGATGAATTAAAAATCCTCGCTCAGAACCTTGCCAATCCACAGGGAGAAAAAGGAATTGAGATCGGCGAGATGATGAACGCTACCAACATCAGCATGACATTAGAAAGCATCAAAACGCTTTTAATAGAAGATGATGAACACCTCCTTGAAATAGGGCACGGAAATGCCGGACATCTGAAAAATATTTTAAACAGAGCTAAAAATCTGAAATATACAGGAGTAGATATTTCTGAAACCATGTACAATGAAGCCAGAAAGCTGAATAAAGACTTTGAAAGCCAGGCCGATTTTGTATTGTACGAAGGAAAAAAACTTCCTTTTGAAGATAAAACGTTTGATAAAATATTTACCGTCAATACCGTTTATTTCTGGGAAAACCCGGTTGAGTTTCTCAATGAGATCTATAGAGTTTTAAAGAATGACGGAACATTCGTTCTTACTTTCGGACAGAGAAAATTCATGGAAACCCTGCCGTTTACGGAATACAATTTCACCATGTACAGCAACAGCGAAATGGAGGAACTGGTTTCCAAAAGCCACTTCAAGAGAATGAAAATTTCTGAAAAAGAGGAAGATATTCAAAGCAAATCAGGAAACGAAACCATCCACAGAATTTATACAGTTTTAACCATAAAAAAATAAGATAATGAGCACGTTAGTTAATGATCTAAAGGAAAAATGGGAAGCTCTGAAAGCAGAAAATCCACATATAAGAATAAGAAACGCTGCAGCACAATTAGGTGTAAGCGAAGCTGAATTATTGGTAACAAGCATTGGAGAAGGCGTTACTGTCCTGAACTCTGAATTCCCTGCGATCCTTACCGAAGCAGAGAAGCTTGGAAAAGTGATGGCACTTACCCGCAACGACGAATGTGTGCACGAAAGAAAAGGAATCTACCAAAACGGGGATTTCAGCAGCCCTCATGCACAGCTTTTCGTAGGAGAAGATATTGACCTTAGAATATTCCTTAACCACTGGAAATCTGCATTCGCACTAGTGGAAGGTGACAAGAAAAGCCTTCAGTTTTTCGGAAAAGACGGTCTTGCCCTTCATAAGATCTACCTGACAAAAAACAGTGAGGAAGCAGCTTTCGATGCTATTGTAGAACAGTTTAAGGCAGAAGATCAGAATCAGGTGTTCGCTGTGGAGGCAGTGACTCCAAAAGCTCCTGAAAAAGCAGATGCTGAAATTGATGCTGAAGGATTCAAAAAAGCATGGACAGAATTAAAAGATACCCACGATTTCTTTATGATGACAAGAAAATTCGGGGTAAGCAGAACTCAGGCATTGAGATTAGCTCCGGAAGGATTTGCTAAAAAAATCGATAATGCTAAAGTGGTGAATGTTCTTGAAGATGCTTCAGAAAAGAATATCCCGATCATGGTATTCGTTGGAAACAGAGGAATTATCCAGATCCACACAGGAAACGTAAAGAAAACACTTTGGCACCAGCAGTGGTTCAATGTAATGGATCCGGATTTCAATTTGCACCTGGATGTGACGAAAATTGCAGAAGCATGGATCGTGAAGAAACCTACTGAAGACGGAGAAGTAACAGCTATCGAAGTATTCAATAAGGACGGAGACTTCATCGTCCAGTTATTCGGAAAAAGAAAGCCGGGAATCCCTGAATTACAGGAGTGGAAAGATCTTGTAGCAGAATTAGAGAAATAATAATTAGATAATTTTGAATGGGCCGTTTTGTTTTTTAATTCAAGACGGCCTTTTGTTTTGAAGCAGATCGCTGGATTTGCTGAAGAATAAATCAATTCTATTCGCAAATTTTTTTAAACCACAAAACTCACAAAAGCTTTTTATTTGAACACTTTAGAGCACTTTAGTTTTAAAAGCTTTACAATCCTGAAAATGGTAAGAGCACATAAGCTGAAAATCTTTGATTTTCATAGAACTTAAGTGTACTTCTTGTGCGTAATGTATTTGACTTTTGAAATAACTAAAGTGTTAAAAAGTCTTTTGTGGTTTAAAATCAGCGTAAAAATTTGTGATATTTGTGAAGAAACATTTGTGTAATTTGTATTTAAATAAAATAAAAATGAAGAATATTTTCATAGCCGTTTTGCTGGCGGGTTTTTGCTCATTAAGCGGGCAGGATATCAAAGCCTATCAGTTTTATGATAAGAAAGGGAAAGAAGTAAAGACCGAAAAACTGGTTAAAGAACTGGCTAAATATGATGTGGTTTTCTTTGGCGAAAATCACAACAGTTCTATCAACCACTGGCTACAGCTAAAGGTGACGGAAGGTTTATTCCAAAAGAAAAACGGACAGATCATTCTGGGCGCAGAAATGTTCGAAAGAGATAACCAGGCTCAGTTGAATCAATATCTGGAAGGAAAATTTGATGCTAAAACATTAAAAGATTCCGCCCGCTTATGGAACAATTACGCGACGGATTACAAACCACTGGTTGATTTTGCTAAAACTAAAAAACTGAACTTTATCGCCACCAATATTCCAAGGAAATATGCGTCTCAGACTGCAAAAGAAGGTCTTGAATCTCTGAATAAATTGAGTGATAAAGAGAAAACTTATATTGCTCAGCTTCCGATTAAAGTTACGCTGGATACTCCCGGTTATCAGGAAATGAAAGCAATGATGGGAGACCATGCAGAAGGTACGAAAGTAATGAATTTCATCTCGGCACAGGCGACGAAAGATGCTACCATGGCTGAATCTATCCTGAAAAGTATGCAGGCTGGGAAAACGTTTATTCATTATAACGGAAACTATCACAGCAAGGAATTCGGTGGAATCTACTGGTACATCAAGCAGAAGAACCCGAATCTTAAAATGGCGGTGATCTCTGTTTTTGAATCCGAAGATCCTGAATTGAAAGTTCCTGCGAAAGAATATAGCCCGACAGATTTCAATCTGATCATTCCGGCAGATATGACGAAAACACTTTAACTAAGACGCACAAATTTTACAGGTACAATTATAAAATTTGTGCGTTTTTTTATTTTATTTCAGTATCAATTTCTTTTATAATGATATTGATTTCCAGAATAGTCTGATCATATTTTTCATTAACACTTTGGCGGTAGGTTTCCAGGAGAAAATTATTCGTCCTTAAATGCTGTGATTTAGCATCCAGAAATTCATCAGCAATTCTTTCAACTTGATTATTATAAGTTTTTTCAAGGCCTTCTAATAATTTTATATCCTGCTCATAGTACTTTAAAATTTTTCTTTTTAAAGGTTTGTTGCTTATATACGCAATATTCCCGCTGGATTTAAACCCCTCATAGTTTCCTAAGTTTGAACTTCTGATAATTCTTTGTAGCTGAATTTCTACCGGAGTACCCTTAGCCGGAGAATCTTTAATACGGATTGTATCCGTCTTTATTTTTTCAGGATTGGTTGCTGGAAATGCTTTTTTTAGATTTAAAATTTCTTGCCTGTCATTGGCTAAATCAACTTTCAGATCACTGAGGAACTCTCTTACTTCTTCTGCCTGATGTCTTTTCTCACTGATCCCATGGAGCCAGATAGAAAGTGATACGGCAAAAACGATGATGAATATTTCCAATAAGAACTCTCTTATTTTATGCCAGACACTTTTTTTCTCTTTATCTGTCAGGACTCTTAATGCCTGCTTGGCATGTTTACGAATTTCTAAATCAGCCATAACTGTGTTTTTAATATTGTAATAAACTATATATTTAGCAGAATAAATATAGTGAAAATGATAATTACTTTTCCTATAAAAAAAATCGTGGAGTTTTTATAGACAGGCACTTACATTAGCTTAGGTCTACTGTTTATTCAAAATACAATATTTATCTTTGTAGCTCCAAATAGTAAAAATGAAAAAAATACCTTTTCTACTCATCCTTTTTATCGGTTTTATCAACGCACAAAAGTTGACACCTGGTGAGATTTCGGTCATTAATAAAGGGGATATCAATACGGCAATGCCAATTTATCAGACGACAGACGCTGATCAGCATAAAACCTTATTAAATCTTTCTTCAGAAATCAGCCCGGTGGATCCCAATACCGCTGTTTTAGTGAAAAGAATGAAAGAATCTCTTCTCTCAACAGACGGTGGAGTAGGAATTGCGGCACCACAAGTCGGAATCAACAGAAAAGTGATTTGGGTGCAGCGTTTTGACAAAGAAGGAAACCCAATAGAATATTTCATCAATCCGGTGATTGTCTGGAGATCAGAACTACAGAACCTCGGCCCGGAGGGAGATTTATCCATTCCTGAATTCAGGGATCAGTTTTACAGAAGCAAAGTTATTCAGCTGGAATATGTGGATTTGAAAGGGCAGAAATACTCAGAGATTGTGGAAGGTTTTACGGCGGTTATTTTCCAGCATGAAATAGACCACCTTTTCGGAATTCTGATTTCAGATAAAAAAGAAAAAGAGAAGAATGATTCTTATAAGAAAGTGGATGCTTTTAAGAAAAGCGATTCTACGACGAGATAATATCTGATAGAAGCCTTACCTATTGTTTCTTGTATATGTACATTTCGGGAAATTACTACAGCCCCAGAAAGATCCATATTGACCATTTCGTTTAATAAGGTTTCCTCCACAATCTGGGCATGAAATATTTCGGTTGATATTAGAGTTGGCTATTATTCTTTTATCTTCAGTACGACTGTTTTTCCTTGCAGTGAGGATTGTTGCGACAATTTCGTTCTTGGTTCGTTCATTTACATAAGCTGAATCATATTTTTTTATGGTTTTGAATAACTTATTTGTATAAACAACATCAGTATATGTTTTGGTCTTGAGGGTTGCCCTTTTTGTAAATGTAATTATTGAGTAATATCGCAAATATGGATAGTTTTTCAGGACGTGTTTTAAAGCATAAATATGACCCTGATTTTGTAAAATAGGATTGTAAAACTTACGTCTGTACTTATAAATAACCTGAAACCAATACCTGTCTTTTTCATAGCCTAAAATCCAGCCTTTATAATTCTTGGTTTCAATAACGAATATTCCATAATCTGAAACAATAATGTGATCTATTTGTGAAATGGAGCCTTTAATCTTTAATTCTATATTATTCAGGACAATATATTCTTTATTGTTTAATCTTTTAAGAATTTCAGAAACCCGTCGTTCACCAATATATCCCTTTATTTTTGGAGTATAATATCTAATGATTAAGTACAGGATGCCTAAGATAAAAATGATTAAAAAACTACTGTCCATGCTGTTTGTATACTAGTTAAAAATCTGCTTACATAAGAAAACAGATTTTATTTTAATTAAAAAAAATTAAGCTTGGTTACTCGTAACAGAAAGTTTCACCTCTGATGTCCTTTCCGTCAAAGGGTTCTAAATAAATTGATGATTCTGTTAAGTGCATCGTCAAGGTAGCTATCTTAAATATTTAAGATGTGTGAAAAACAGTCAATTCTATATGTTTTGATTTTAAATTTTAGTTCACCTCTTTTTCTGGAGTCATTGATCAGCTCATAAACTCTTCCATTTTCAGAATCTAAAAAGTATTGATTGTATCGGATTGTTTTTTCTGAATCTTTCAGAATATGATTGAAAACCGATTGAGTTCTATTGACACAGGAATCGGAATCTTCCGTTTTGTATTTATCTACTCTATAGGTTGAATAAACATAATTTTCGAAAATTTTTGGTTTTAAATAGAGATTGGTTTCAGTATTTAAAATATTGCCCATCATTGCTTTTGTCAGGATTGTAAAGTCTGCCGGTTTTAAATTTAACTCTGTGACTAAAATCTTCATTTGCTTTTCAAAAGTTGTATTGGTTTTCGGATAAAGCTGAGGTTGCTTTTCGTTGGTAAAATCCCAATAATCAAAATACATATTTGAAAAGAATGGAATGGAATAAAATCTTTTGTTCTTTTCAAAAACTAAAACTTCGTCGTAATCTTTTTTTTGTGGATTTTTATAAAGTGTTATAGATAAGGAATCCAGATCAACCTTTGTTACTTTTTCTAATTTTTTATCAATCATTGGAAAATTTTCCAATACTGATTTTATACTTTCTTCCGAGGAATCAAAGCCAGATTTGTTTTCTTTATGGCAGGAAATCAATATAGAGAATACCATTAGAAGTAAAGTGAATTGTTTCATTAAGATATCTTTTAGTAGCTTATTTTTAGTTTCAAATGGCAACCATTATTTTCATCAGACTCATATTTTTCCCCATTCTTTCCCTCTTCAATCAACTTAAGACCTTTTGAAGATACGGCAATGAATACATCAAAATTTCCATAGGGATTTTTGTAAAGATTATATTCATCAATCCTAAATCTTGGTGTTATACTCAATTCATATTCATTATAACTCTTCTCACTTTTTTTATAAAAGTTTATTGTAGTTGAGTCTAATCCGTTATCAAAACTGGCAATATATTTCCCATTTTCTAAAATTTGAGGAAAACTATCTGTAACTCGTGAAATTTTAGTTTTTTCATTAAATAATAAAAATCCTGATATTTCAAATCCAGACATTTTAAAAATATAGTAATCAGATTTTTTGTCAACAAGACGAAATTTTATGTTACAGGATTTTGATTTCCTTAATTTGTTGTTTTCGTAAAAAGAGAATGTTGCACAAGAATCTTGAAAAACTTTTGGAAACTTCGTTTTAAATTCAGTTAATAAATTTTGGTTTTCTAAGTTGAAGATTGGATTTAACTTTATTTTTTTGGTTTTTAAATTATTGTAGTCTTGTTCACTGAGAAATTCAAATTTTACGGCTTCATTTCCTTTAATTTTATATGAAAAGTATTGGCATTTTTCATTATCAAAAGGTTTAAGGATTTGTGAGTTCCCCATTTGAAAAGTAAAGCTCAGAATCAAGAATAAATATTTAATCATTGTGATTTTTATGATGGAGTAGACAATGTCTCAAAAGGTTATGTCGGTCCAAATTATAGTTCCATAAAATTAAATAATTTTAGCCTGAAAACAATCTTTAAAATACTGGATATATAAAAATAGAACCTATTTAACGAAAAAATCTGTTTCGAAAAGAAACAGATTTGATTTCATGAAAGGAATTAAACTTAGTTATTCGTAACCACAATTTTCACCTCCATATTACCTCTTGTTGCATTGGAATACGGGCAAATCTGGTGTGCTTTTTCTGTCAAAGCCTGCGCTTCTTCGATAGAAACTCCGGGAATATTCACATCTAATTCTGCAGCCAAACCGAAACCTCCGTTTTCAATCTGTCCGATGCTGATCTGAGCAGTTACCGTGGTTTCTCCTGTTTTGGTTTTAGCTAAACTGATCACTCTGTTAAGCGCACTATCAAAACAAGCCGAATATCCAGCTGCAAAAAGCATTTCAGGATTGGCAAAATCATCATTACCACCACCTAAAGCTTTAGGCATTCTTACTTCAAGATCCAAAACTCCGTTTTCACTTTTTACATGGCCGTTTCTTCCGCCCTGTGCTGTTACTTGTGTTGTATATAACGTTTTCATTTATTTTTCTATTTTGTTTAATATTTTTTGGATAGTTTCCTTAAGATGAATAAGATCTTCTGTTTCTACTCCGATCTTATTTTGTATTTTTCCGGGAATTTCACATGCCTTTTGCTGCAGCTTTTTCCCTGCTTCGGTTAAGAAGACTTCAACGACTCTTTCATCCTCTTTTTTTCGTTTTCTGTCGATGATTCCCTTATTCTCCAGTCTTTTTAAAAGTGGCGTTAAAGTTCCGCTGTCCAGAAAAAGTTTGTCACCGATATGGCTCACTGCAAGACCGTCGTTTTCCCATAATACCATCAAAACGAGATACTGCGGATACGTAATGTCGATCTCATCAAGAAACGGCCGGTAAAGTCCCGTAATCTCTTTTGCAATCACATAAAGCGGAAAGCAGATCTGGTTGTCTAGTTGTAACGATTTTGAATTTTCCATAAAGCTGAGCATGAAAGATTTGTTGTGAATATATTACTTTTTGATGATGAATTCCTCCATAGGAACTCTTACTTTTTTCATCGTTGAAAGCCAGTCTTTTTCTTCATCTCTATACCCAAGATACAGAAGGCTGACACTTTTTAATCCTAATTCTTTTAATCCAAGAATTTCATCCACCACTTCAGTACTGAATCCTTCTGCAGGTGTACTGTCGATTTTTAATTCTGCAGCCTGAGCCAAAGCAAACCCCAAAGCAATATAAGTCTGACGGGCTGTATGCGCAAAATGTTCCGCAGAAGTCTGATTGCCATACATTTGCTTAAGCATATCCGTATAGCTTCCAAAACGGCCTTGTGGCAATTCTCTTACATCGGTATGATGGTCATATACTTTATCAATTTTTTCATTTGAGTAGCTGTCCCACGCTGCAAATACCAAAACGTGAGAGGAATCTTTCATCACTTCAGGATTTAGAGCTCCGGCCACCATTTTTTCTTTTAATTCCTGGTTTTCCACTACAATGATACGGAAAGGCTGAAGTCCTGATGAAGTAGGAGCCAATCTCGCTGCTTCTAAAATAGTATTAAGATCTTCCTGTGATACTTTTTTTGACGGATCATAAGCTTTCACAGCGTGTCTCCATTGTAAGTCTTGTATTAATGACATTTCTATTGTTTTAAATTATATTTCTTTATTTAATCACCCCGAAAAATTCCGGTGATGAATTTCTATAGCAAATGTACGATCAATTAAATTGTGTGCAATTTAATTTTAATAGATTTAATTTATCGCGATTTTAGAGAAAAGCTAAATAGTGGGAGGGAAAGTAAATTCAGCAGGAATCAGATTTTTTAAGATGTCCTTTATTTGAAACTTTGTAATAGAAATTTTAAACAGAAAATAATGCTACGATTTAAAAACAAAACAGCCCTGATCACAGGGGGAACCAATGGAATGGGGTTTGCAACGGCGCAACAGTTCATTGCTGAAGGTGGAAAAGCAATCATCACAGGCCGAAGTGAAGATACAGTACATACTGCATTAAATAAACTGGGAAATCACGCTTTCGGAATTGTTTCAGATGCAGGAAACATGAAAGACCTTATGAATCTGCAAACTGAGGTGAAAAAATATACGGAAACCATTGACCTACTTTTTGCCAACGCAGGATATGGAAAATTCTTTCCGATTGAACATGTGAACGAAGAACATTATGACGAGCTGTTCAATGTGCTTGTAAAAGGACCTTTCTTTACCGTTCAGCAGATGTTACCGTTAATGGGAAAAGGAAGTTCAGTCATTTTCAATACCTCGGTGGCTACTGAAATTGCAATGCCCAATTTTTCAATATATTCTGCTGCCAAATCGGCGGTGCAGTCCTTTGTAAAGACTTTTGCGGTGGAACTTACAGAACGTAGAATTAGAGTCAATGGGATAAGTCCCGGTCATATTAAAACAAATATTTTCAACAATACGGGTTTAAATCCTGAACAGATTGAAAGTGCAGTTCATGATATTATTCCTACCATTCCTTTTAAAAGACAGGGTGAACCGGAGGAGATTGCTCATGCTGTCTTGTTTCTGGCTTCTGAAGAGGCTTCTTACATTCACGGTACGGAGCTAAAGGTAGATGCGGGAATTTCCGTGATCAGATAAATTAAAAATCCCCATCATTCTCTGTGATGGGGGATTTTAAAGGAAGTGGTTGGTTTTTTTCATCGGCCTGCTTTAAGTGCAGTATTTCGATTGGAAGGTGGAGAAATTCTTGTCACGGAATTTCATTCACCTGTTTAATAATATTCGTATTATTTTCTATACCTATATTATATGCTTTTCCTCTTTTTTTACTCTGGCTTGTTTTCTCCAGAAGGGCTTTATAATCTTCTGCCTTTTTAGACAGGTAAAAGATCTGCGGACTTATTCCAATAGATACACGAGTGAATTCTTCCGGTTTTTCCGGATCTTCAGTGACATCAGTGATGACAGAGTTATTATACCAGGTCAGGTTCTGTGAACTTGAGCTTCCGGAACAGGATGTGATCATAAATAGTAGTAATAGTATATAAGTCCAGGGTTTCATAGAAAAAATATTTAGTAAACAGCTCCTGCCATTAAGTTATTAAAACTGCAGAAGCTGTATAAGTTAATTAAAATCCACAGCTGCCAACATTTGGAGCCGGTGATGGAGAACATCCTGAAAGTGATGAGAATATCGTCAGTACACAATTCGTGTTCACTAAGTTATTGTCATACAAATAAGAATTAGAAGGGCTTCTGTAGTACACATTTCCTGCTGTATTAGCGTAAGAAGATACTGATGCAGATCCACATGTAGTATTGATACAAGCGTTTCTCCATGCTGTGTCCGTTACAGGTCCGCTAGGGAACAGGGAAGGATCTATGATTCTTTTTTCAGTAACGCCTGATGCATTTTTATAGCTTACCAGGATCGCCACGTGATAACTCCATGCAACGCAGCAAGTACCGGTAGATGCTTTCAGGTTTCCGTATACAAACTGCTTTTCACAGTCGTAACCGTTGTTGATCAGGATTTGTCTCATTTTGTGAGCTCTTGCATAACATCCATCTACAGGATATCTGAAGGTAATACATGGCGAAGATGCTGTAGAAGTACCGCACGCCTGATTTTTGATAAGGTTAAACATACTGTTCAGTGTGGCTACGTTTGGAAGAACGCTGGTTAGTTTGTTTGTTTCATTTTTAACCTCTTTGGTATAAGCAGATTTGAAAAAGCGAACATCTTCCTCGCTTCCTTTTTCTACTTTGGCAATTTCATGCGTGTTCGGCTTGATAAAAACCTGGATAGGAGATTCGTTTTTTACCGCTTCTCTGATCAGGCTAATGTACGCTTCATTCTCCTTTGTAGGCGTGATGGTATAGAACTGTGCTGTAACGATGAAAGATACTTTTAGCGTACCGTTTTCATCTTCTATCCCAACAGGAATTGTTTTTCCAAGATCCGTCAAAGCTTTGTTACTCGTTTCGTTCTGACTCATTTGCTGTTCCGCATTAGAGTCGTTACAGGCATTGAATGACAAGGCTGCCACGAATACCATCATTGATAACAGAAATTTTCTCATAATTTTCATAGTTTGGTGGTTAGTAATAAAATGTATTTATCTAAGTTTTGGTGTGTGTCGTTTTTTAATAATAACAAAAAAAATAGTTCACTTTAATGTGATATTAAAAGTAAACAAAAATAGTGTATCGGCAAATTATTTTCCAATAAAATGTTAATTATTTTAACATATGTTTGAATAAAACCTTTGTTTTAGGGTATTGTAATGGGTTTTTAATACCAATGTATCGGTAAGGTTTCGATAATCGTAAAACCTAAATCGAAAGCAGAAAATAATAAGAGGTACGTTTTTGAGAGGTAAAAAGGTAACAAAGCTACTAATTAAACATATAATAAAATGTCCGCATACCGTTTTAAAGGTTTAATAATCGCAAGGGTAAACAAAGGCATTTCATTTAAAAGAGTAAAACAAAAAATACCGGAAAAATCTCAAAAATTAAGAGGTTTTGATTGATGTGAAAATCTTGTATTTCGGAAATAAGTGAAACGCCTTTGTTTATCTTACTTTAAAGAAATTAAAATTAATTCTTTGTTTTTCTTTGCGTTTAAAAAAAATCCCGCAGATTCCACAGATTTCGTAGATCAGATATTTAGCTTCGTCAATCAACGGAGTTGATTTCTCTTTGCTACTGTTAAATTTCCATCATATTAATTATTCCTTTGCGTTAAAGAAACAAAGCGTTCTATACCCTATATATGACAACTCATTAAATAATACAAAAAGAAAACCGACTGTAGAACTACGGCCGGTTTTTATTTTTATAGCAAAGTATATCTTATTTATAGACAAGTTCAGCTCCGAAAACATCTGCAAAATGCTTTCTGATCTTAGCTTTTAAATCTTCTACTTCCTCGGTGGTCAGATCTCTTTCAAGTTCTCTTTTTACAGAAGTTACCTGCTTATCTTTGATTCCACAAGGAACAATGTATTCAAAATAACGCATATCAGTATTGACATTTAAGGCAAAACCATGAAGCGTTACCCATCGTGAGGCTTTCACACCCATCGCACAGATTTTTCTGGCATACGGTTTTCCCACATCCAGCCAAACTCCGGTTTCTCCCGGTGAACGTTCTCCTTTGAGACCAAACTCACCAATAGCCCTGATGATCACCTCTTCCAGATTTCTCATATACAAATGAATATCCGTAAAGAAGTTTTCAAGATCCAGAATAGGGTAGCCTACAATCTGTCCGAAACCATGATAAGTGATATCTCCACCACGGTTCACTTTTACGAAAGTAGCATCAATTTCTTTCAGTTTGTCGATTCCGGCAAGCATATTCTCTTCGTGACCACTTTTTCCCAAAGTGTAAACATGAGGATGCTCCACCAGTAAGAAATGGTTGGGTGTTGTAATATGTTCTTCTGCCGGTAAATCGCGGTTTTTAATTTTGGTATCGATGATATTTTTCATCAGACTCTCCTGATAATCCCAGGCTGGCTGATATTCTTTTACACCAAGATCTTCAAATTCTACTGATTTATTTTGATTTGTATTCATACGTTGCTGTCTGTTTTCTTAATGGCCATATGGAGTTGTGATGTCCTGCCATTTTTCTGACATACAAATTTAGTGAATTTTAACCTTTTATAGAATGGATAAAATCTATGGCAGTATTCTTCCAGTCTTTATGATTCAACAGCGTATGCACAAAGGCTGTTCCGATAATTCCACCGTCTGCTTTTTCAGTCACATTTTCAAAATTTTCTTTAGATTTGATGCCGAAACCGATCATCACGGTGTTCTTAATCGGAAGAGAAGCTAGTCTTGACAAGTAGTTTTCATTTTTCAGAACGGCATTGTCATTTCCGGTGGTTGATGACGAACTTACCGCGTACAGAAAACCGGAACTTAAAGAATCCAGATACAGAATTCTTTCATCGGAAGTTTCAGGAGTTACCAGAAACGTAAAATTAAGGTTATACTTTTTTAAGATCTGCTGATAATTGTTTTCAAATTCAATAGGAGGAAGATCGGGAATGATAAGCCCCGAAACTCCGCTTTCAGAACATTCACGGCAAAACTCCTCAAATCCGAAACTCAAAACAGGGTTGATATAACCCATCAGAATAATGGGAATCTGTATTTCGTTTTTAACGGTTTTTAATTGAGAAAACAGTTTTTCAATCGTCATTCCATTTTTTAGAGCCTGCTCATGAGCCTGCTGGATCACCGGTCCATCTGCCACCGGATCAGAATAAGGCATTCCGATTTCCATCATATCCGCTCCGGACTGCTGGATCAGTCTTATAATATCAGCGGTATCTTCCAATTGCGGAATTCCTGCTGTGAAATATATGTTTAGTTTTTTCATTGTTATAATATAGATGTTAGAAATTAGAGATTAGAAGTTAGAAGAGGTATTATAAATTGGAGGTGTTAAAGGACTAATTTCTAATCTCTAGCTTCTAATTTCTCTTAAATACGTTTCCATATCTTTATCCCCACGTCCGCTCAGGCAGATTACGACAATATCATTTTCATTAAATTTCTTCTTATTCAAAACAGCCAGAGCATGAGAACTTTCCAGTGCCGGGATAATTCCTTCTAGTTTTGTCAGTTCAAAAGCAGATTGTAAGGCTTCCTCATCATTGATGCTGAAAAATTCAGCGCGTTTTTCCTTAAATAAATGAGCATGAAACGGCCCGATTCCCGGATAATCAAGTCCGGCAGAGATCGAGTGGGGTTCAATAACCTGACCGTCCCCGGTTTGCATCACAAGACTTTTGCTTCCATGCAGAACACCTAATGTTCCAAGAAAAGTCGTCGCAGCTGATTTTCCGGAATTAATACCTAATCCGCCAGCTTCCGCAGCAATGATTTTCACCTCTTTTTCTTCCACAAAATGATAAAAAGTACCCGCTGCATTGCTTCCTCCGCCTACACAGGCGATCACATAATCAGGATTTTCTCTTCCGATTTTCTCTTTCAATTGTTCCCTGATCTCTTTTGAGATAATGCTTTGAAATCTGGCTACCAAATCAGGAAACGGATGAGGACCTACTACGCTTCCGATAACGTAATGGGTGGTCACAGGATTATTGATCCAGTCTCTGAGGGCTTCATTTACTGCGTCTTTTAATGTTTTTGAACCTGAAATTGCTGGAATAACTTCTGCCCCCAGCATTTTCATTCTTGCTACATTCGGAGCCTGTCGCTGGATGTCGATTTCTCCCATATAAACGATACATTCCAGACCCAGTAAAGCACAGGCCGTAGCGGTAGCCACGCCATGTTGTCCGGCACCGGTTTCAGCAATAATCCTGGTTTTCCCCAAACGTTTTGCTAAAAGAACCTGTCCCAGGGCATTGTTGATTTTATGGGCTCCGGTATGGTTGAGGTCTTCTCTTTTTAAATAGATATGAGTATTGTATTTATGGCTTAAATTCTTAGCGAAATAGAGTGGTGTAGCACGTCCCACATAGTTTTTCAGCAGGTCCTGGTATTCATTCTGAAACTCTTCGGATTCTATGATCTCAAGATAATTTTTCTGCAGTTCTTCTACATTCGGGTAAAGCATTTCAGGGATGAAAGCGCCTCCGAATTCACCATAATATCCGTGTTCATCAGGGTTTTTATAATTCATTGTATTATTCTTTAGTGATTAAATAAGCATTGTTTCCCGGGCCAAGCTGTCTGAGCAGCTCTTTTGTTTCTTCGGAAGTATTAAAAATTAAAATATCATCATCTTCAGAGCTGATCCATCCGGTTTCATCATTTTCAAGAATGGCTTTGGCTTTATCTTCCAAAATTTCAATATCACAGCGATGGTAAAGCGGGCGCAGATCTGTAAAACAGAATCCTATAGTTTCAAGATTTCTCTGAATGACATTTTCTGTAAAAGACCGGACCAGCTGCGATTCGTATCCTTTTTTCTCCTGAGCAGAAACCAGACCAACCACCTCCGCAAAAGAATATTGTTTTCCGGAGATTTCCAGGACAAAATCAAAATTAAGCCGGATAACCGCCAGTATTTCACCTTCTAAGCCCAACAGCAAATGAAATTCCGAATCTTTAAAGGAAGTGCGAAAATCTGAAGGTGTCATCTCGCTCCATTCGGGGACTTCCCACAGGTTCAGAATAAATCCTGTTTCTGAATCGGTCAGCTCGCCTGGTTTTTTAATTTGATAATTCATCGATTAAACTATTGATAAAATGGATGTTGTAATTACGCTGCTGTCTGGTGATCAGTTTTTTATGATGCATGAATTCAATTTTGCTGGTGAGGTCAATTAATGTCCCTGTATCTATTTTAGATTCATACATCGTGACCGCAATTTCCAGATTGTCAATTAAAAAATACGGATCGGAATCTTCATAAAGCAAAAAAATCTTCGCATAAATCTTTCCGAGATCATATTTGACATTCGCCCTGACATGACTGTCTAAAAATTTGTCAGAAATAATGACCAGATAATAGCTGTTCCAGAGACTGATCCTTTCAAAGAAATACTGGATATCACCCTCATCAAAGCTTTTGATAATGCCTATAAATTCCTGCAACTGCCCGTCTATGCTCCAATATTCTGTATCGCTATCATTTTGCGAAACAAAATTATACAGAGACTGGATTTTTTTATTCCCGAATTTTGGCGGAAATAAGGTTTTATAAAATGTTTTTTTTAACTGATGGATGTTCATCATCTTAGTGTGTATTTTTTTAGAGAGTCCCGAAGGGACGATTTAACTATAGTAAAGGATGAAGTCCTTTACTTCTATCATTGCATTCAATCCCAAACGTATTTTTCATCATAATCAATATGATGTTTTTCCAGCATTTCAATCACTTCATCCTTAAATTTTTGTTTCTGATGATGAATCCGCTGGTTTTTGATATAATTGGTAACCCTATTCACTTCATCTCTGCAAACTGAAAAGGCTGCATATCCATCCTGCCAAAAGAAGTTTTCATATTGAGGTCCTTTAGTCTTCATCCATTTTGAAGAATGAGCTTTGATTTCCTGAACCAGCTTCATCAACGGTATTTTCCGTGAAAGAAGACATAAAATATGAATATGATCATCAGTTCCACCTATCTGCAAGGCCGGACTTTCAAAATCTTTACACAGCACAGCAATATAAGAAAACAACTCTTTTTCTATTTCTTCATCAATGAAATCCTGCCGGTACTTTGTACTGAAAACAATATGGATGTAGTTTTTTACTAGGGACTGGGGCATTTTATTTTGTGTTTTTATATTAATCGGATTACATCCGATCCTATGTTAAATCGTCCCTTTGGGACTCTTTCGATATAATTTTTATTTTTTCTGTGTTTCTATTAATCGGACTGTATCCGATCTTTTGTTAAATCGTCCCCTTGGGACTCTTATGAAATAATTTTTTTATTTTTTCCAGGTCTTTATTTCCAGGTTCTATTTCAAATTTTGAATTGATATCAATGGCAAATGGTTTTTGATTCAAAAGACTGATATCTTCGATGTTTTCCTCTGAAATTCCACCGCTCAAAAGATAGGGGAGTGGGATATCAAATTCATTTAATAAGGTCCAGTCGAACTGTTGTCCTGTTCCTCCAAATGCTTTTCCGTCTGTATCAAAAAGGAAAAAATCGACAATAGAATGATGAGAATTGATTGTACTTTCTACTTTTTCTCTGGTCTCCTGATCATTATTCCCAATCCTGATCACCTTTATGATTTTAATATCCGGCTGTAGTTTTTGTCTTAATTCAATAATAAAATCTTCACTTTCATTACCGTGCAACTGAATCAGGTTTAATCCTGCTTGTTCTGCAATTTGAACAATTCTGCCAATTTCTTCATTCACAAAAACGCCTGTCTTTCCCTGATGCTTGATCTTAACAATATCTTCTGGTTTCAAATGATTCAGAACATATCTGGGCGATTTTTCATAGAAAATAAAGCCAAGAAAATCTACTTTCATGGAAATCAATTCCTCAATCTGATTAGGTCTTGTTAAACCACATACTTTAAGTTTAGGGAACAAGTTGTTGGTGTCAGGTTTCAGGTTCATAAAATTCATAAAGTTGTTATTTCGTAGGTTATTCATTCTGTTTTCTCATCATTACATCAACATATCATCACATCACCAAATCATCGTATTAGCAAATCATCAAATCGCCAAAGTAAACTCTTCAAACGCTTTCGCCGGATCCTCATTAATCATAAAATATTCTCCCATCAGGAAACCGTCGAATCCTTTTTCCTTTAAATATTTAAAATCTTCGAGATTATAAATGCCACTTTCAGCGACAGATAAAACATCTTTTGGAAGCTGGTCTTTTAACTGTACTGAATGCTGAAGATCCACTTTAAAGTCTTTTAAATTTCTGTTATTAATTCCCACAAGATCAATTTTAGCATTGCAATGTTTCAGCTCTTCTTCTGTATGAATCTCCAATAACACTTCCAGATTCAGTTCGTGTGCTAATTCTGTGAACTCCTGAACCTGATTGGGAGATAAACACGCTGCAATCAATAAAACCACATCAGCTCCGATGCTTTTGGCTTCATAAAACTGGTATTCATCCACCATAAAATCCTTTCTGAGAATTGGAATGTTGATACGCTTCCTTACATTCAGAATATCATCAAAACTTCCTCCAAAAAAATCTTTATCAGTAAGAATTGAAATTCCGGAAGCTCCAAAATTTTCATAAGCAGAAGTTACTTCCAGAGGCTGAACCTGATCATTGATGATTCCTTTTGAAGGAGATTTTCTTTTAAATTCAGCAATAATTCCGCTTTTATTTTTTACAAATTCTTTCAGAGAAAAAGTTTTTCTTCCAAAAAAATCAGAATTCTTCAGACGGTCAATTGAAATTTCAGCTTTTGAAACTGCAATTTCTTCTTTTTTCCTTGCAATAATTGTATCGAGTATTGTCATGTTTCCTTGTAGAAGTTAGATGTTAGAAATTAGAAGTTAGATGTGCTCGAGAATAGTTTATAAAGTGTTATCCATTCACCAGTAATTCCAGGCTTCTCAAAGCTTTTCCGCTTTCCAGACTTTCTTTGGCCATTAAGAGACAATCTTCGTAGCTCCCGAATTTCTGGGTGTGGAAGAGAGCAGTCGATGCATTGGCAAGAACTACAGAGTTCTGTTGTATTGAACCGTTTCCTTCCAGAATATTCCTGAAGATTTTTGCAGATTCCTGAGGGGTTTCACCCGCCAGAATACTTTCCGGACTTACGGATTCAAATCCCAGATCTTCCGCTGAATAAATCTCTTCACCGTTTTTCGTAATGATTTTGCTGTCCTGTGTAAGACTTATCTCATCATAACCGTCCAATCCGTGGACAAGGATAAATTCACGTTCTTCTTTCTGCAACAGATATTGATAAATTCTTGCGATTTCAAGATTGTAAACACCAATCACGGAATATTTCGGTTTGGCAGGATTGACTAACGGCCCCAGAAGATTGAAAAACGTTCTCAATCCCAATGCTTTTCTCAAAGCACCTACAGACTGAAGGGCAGGATGAAAATACGGAGCGTGCAGAAAACATATATTGGCTTGATCAAGATCTTTATTCAGCTCATCTGAATTGTTTTTGAACTGATAGCCAAGCTCTTCCATGACATTAGATGATCCTGTGGTAGCAGATGCTCCGTAATTTCCGTGTTTGGCCACTTTCTGTCCTGTTCCGGCCACAACAAAACTTGCCAGCGTTGATATATTGATGGTGTTTTTGCCATCACCTCCGGTTCCCACAATATCCATTGTATCATGATGGTCAAGATGTACGGGAACTGCCATCTGCAGAAGAGCTTCCCTGAATCCTTCCAGTTCTTTTAGGGTAATATTCCGCATTAGAAAAACGCTGATAAAGGCCGTCACTTCTGCCGGATTAAATTTATTCTGAGCAATCTCAATCATGGTAGCCTTTGCCTCAGATTTAGACAAAGTGTGATGATTGAACAGGTATTGTAATATTTCTTTCATTTGTGGAGTTTTTATGGTTGTCGCGTAATCGTTTTCTGTTGGTTTCATAATTCTACGGGTAAACAAATTGCATTAAAGCTTCAGTTGAGCTGAAATTAAGTTTCTCAGCAAGTCTTTCTAAAACTTCTTGGTCTGCAAGATTTAAATTAATGTGTAACTGATCAAAGATTATATAGAGATCACAATCATGTTTTGGGAAATCAAATAATTCTAAATACAGTGTGATCCTTTCATTTACTTTATAATCAAGTTCTAAACTTGAAATTAAAGACTGGGCAAATAATTCGATTTGAAAACCACTCCAATTGCGAACATCTTCTTTTACTTTTTCAAGAATATTCTCACTGGAACTTTGAATGAGCCTTATGACATGATCAGTACCATGGCATTCACTCCACCAATCGCTGTCCCAGTTCTCATGCTCCAAAATGTAAGCATAGATCTGGAGAACTTCTTCATCAGAACTTTGGGTTCTGCTGTTTTGATTATATGTTTCTTTTTTGGCAAGAAACTGCTCAAACTCTTCCTTAGTCATCTCAGTTCAGTAAAAAATTTCTGATAATGACTTCTCCATCCGGAGTTAAAATGCTTTCCGGGTGAAACTGTACGCCGTGCACATCATAAGTTTTATGTTGTAGGGCCATGATCATTCCGTCCTTATCTACAGCCGTGATTTCAAGCTCTTCCGGGAAACCTTCCGGATTGACTGCCCAGCTGTGGTATCTTCCCACTTCCATTCCTGAGGCCAGATTTCTGAAAATCTTTGTATTTTCTTTAACCAGTTCGGCAGACGTTGCCACCCCATGGAAAATTTCTGAAAGATTGATCAGGCTTCCTCCAAAAGCTTCTGCGATGGCCTGTTGACCAAGACATACACCCAGAATACTTTTAGTAGAAGCATATTCTCTGATCAAATCGAGTAATATTCCAGCTTCTTCAGGAATTCCGGGGCCCGGAGAGAGAATGATTTTATCATATTTCCCGATCTCTTCCAAGGTGATCTGATCATTTCTAACGACATCTACCTTTTGATCCAGAATTCGTTCAATGATCTGGACAAGGTTGTAGGTGAAGCTGTCGTAGTTATCAAAAACCAGAACTTTAAGTTGAGTAGGAGTTTCCGGTTGGTTTATATTGTTGCTCATTTTTTGTTTTTTAATGGGTTGGGGTAGTTTTGCTAGTTGCTAGTTATTTTTGACTTATCACTCATCACTTTTAACTCATCACTATCTTTCCGGCTTTGTCTACCGCTTTTTTTAAGGCGTTTAATTTATTGTTCACTTCCTGCAATTCATTTTCAGGGACAGATTTTGCCACCAGTCCGGCTCCGGCCTGATAATAAAGAGTATTGTTTCTGCTTAAAAAAGTACGGATCATAATCGCCTGGTTGCAGGTTCCGTTTAATCCGATCATCCCGATGCATCCTCCATAATATCCTCTGGAATCTTTTTCATACTGATCGATTAGCTGAAGGGCTTTATGTTTTGGCGCACCGCTTAAAGTTCCCTGCGGAAATGTTGCGGAAACCATATCAAGAGGATTGATGTTTTCCGGAAGATCAGCGGTCACTTCGCTTACCATATGAATTACGTGTGAGAAAAGCTGAATCTCTTTAAGTTTAGTAACAGTTACATTTTTGCCCAGTTTTCCAAGATCATTTCTGGCAAGGTCTACCAGCATAGTATGTTCTGCGTTTTCCTTTGGATCGTTTTTCAAAGCCTCAATCGACTGAAGATCCGTTTCCAGATGTCCGGTTCTTTTAAAAGTTCCTGCAATAGGGTGGATGATGGCTTTGTTGTCCTTAATAATCAGTTGACTTTCAGGGCTTGATCCGAATAATTTATAATTTCCGTAATCAAAAAAGAAAAGATAGGGCGATGGATTGATATTTCTAAGGGCACGGTACACATTGAATTCATCCCCTTTGAATTTCTGTTCAAACCTTCTGCTTAACACCAGTTGGAATACATCACCTCTCATACAGTGTTTCTGAGCTGTTTTTACCAGTTCAATATATTCTTCATCGGTAAGGTTAGAAGTTTCGTTTTCTACTTTTTCGAAAGGATAGACCGGAGTATTCTGGTTTCTGATCAGATTTTCAAGCAGATAAAGATCAGATTTTAAACCGGGAATCTGATTTTCAATAATATGCATTTCATCATTGTAATGGTTGATGGCAATCACATATTGATATAATCTGTAACGTAAAATTGGAATTTCCACTTCCGGACTCTGCGGCTTTAAATGAATGTCTTCAAAGAACTGCACCGCTTCAAAACTGGTATATCCGAAAAGGCTCTGAGCGGTCTGTTCAATAGGATCAAGTGTAGTTTCACACTCGAAAGTACTCTGAAATTCATCAAAGATATCCGCGAGATTTTTATCCCCGATTAATTGTTTTACAGGATCTAAACCTGGAAGCTTGATTTCAAACTCAGTCAGGTTTTTAACTTCAATTCCTGCCACAGCATTCACGGCAATGAAAGAAAAATTATTGTCAATGTTCTTGGAGTCTGAACTTTCCAAAAGAATCGTATCCCTGAATCGGTCTCTGATCTGAAGATAGATATTCATGGGAGTATAAAGGTCTCCCAGTGTTTTTTTGGAATCGGTTTTTATTTTAATTTTTTGAGTGGTCATCTGACGTGTATTTTTTTGTTGTGGGTGAAATAAAAAAAAGGCTTCAACGGAATCCGTCAAAGCCTATATATTGTGTATTTTAATTATTCTGCTAAACCTTTAGCAACATGACAATACCTCCAGACCCGACGAAGAGTTTGAAAGCCACCACCAAATATTGTTGCTCATATTAAACATGGGACAAATGTAGAAAATTTTTTAATACAAAAACAAGAAAAAGTCCAAAAATTAAAAAACTTAAAATGAAAATTCTCTATTTAAGCTGCTTCAGCTCTGCTTTTAATTCTTCAATTTTTATTTTGTATTCTTCACTGTCATAGGTTTTTAGATAATCTTCCAGGGCGGCAATATATTCTTCAATGAATTCTCTATTCGTTCTGTCCGCTTCATATTTAATCTTCGCTGATTCTACCGGGGCCAATTTTTCATACTTCAGCATTTTGTTTCCTTCCTCAGACTGATAGTAAAGAATCACGATGTTTTTCTCATACCCCGGAATATATTTTACCGGAAAATGCTGTCCCATTTGCGGAATCCTGATGGCATTTTCAATGGGGTAGATCGTTGCGCTGGTCGTCGAAAAGAATGTTGAGGCGTATTTTCTGTCCTGTTTTTTGACAATCGCTTCGTAATCATGAATATACATTTCATTCAGTGTGGAATTGGTCTCTACATCAGAAGTGATAATAGCTGTACTTTCAACACCGTATTTATTTAGAAACCAGGCATTCAGATACTGTCCTGCGACACCATTCAATATAGCCAAAGGAATAATAGGAGCGAGAAACCATGCTTTTTTGGTCACAAAAGAAAGCAGACTAAAGAACACCAGAAGAATAATCACGGTATAAAAACCATGATGACTGGTGAAAAACAGAATTTTGGAGACGAAAATCATAGCTTAAATTTAAAACTATTGGTACAAATAATCATTATCTAAACATTAATTTTCCAGAGAAATATAGATGAGGTGAACATTTGTCATGAGTTTAAACGCTTATTTTTTATATTTTTGTCTAAATTTTATTAGAAAAAATAATGAGAAAAGTATTAGCAATTGCATTTATCGGAAGTTTATTAGTGGTAAACTGTTCTAAGAAACCGGATCATACATTACAGGACAGCAATACAATGTTGCCAGAACCAGATGCTCCGGCGGTAGTAGATTCTACAGCTAAGAAAGCGGCTCCGGCTGCAGCTGTAACACCTGCACCAGCTACTCCTGAAGCAGCGAAAAAAGATTCTACTGCAGCTAAAAAATAATGAAAAAACTCCTTTTGGCAGGAGCGTTGGGATTTTTGATCCTATCCTGTTCTAAAAAAGAAAATACGGAGGCACAAAGTGTACCCTCTGAGACATCCGCTGTTTCAGAGCCGGTAAAAGCTAATCTTTCAGGTGACCAGATCATCGAAACATTAGACTGCTCAGGATGCCATGCCGTGAATGAGAGAATGATAGGACCTTCTTATAAAGAGATCGCAGGGAAATATTCTGATAAAGATATTGAAATGCTGGCCTCGAAGATTATAGAAGGCGGAAGCGGAGTTTGGGGAGGCGTTCCGATGGCTCCTCATCCACAGGTGTCTAAAGAAGATGCTAAAAAAATGGTAGAATATATTTTGAGTCAGAAAAAATAAATATGACTACTGAAAAATCCAGTCTGCACACAAGAAATCTGCATCGCAATCCCTATGATTTTGATCAGCTTATTTCTTGTGTGCCAGAACTGAAACACTATGTCTTCGTTAATGCTTACGAAACGAAGACCATTAATTTTAGTCTTCCCAAAGCGGTCAAACTGCTTAATCAGGCGCTACTTTTACATTTTTATAACATTAAAAACTGGGATATTCCTGAGACTAATCTGTGTCCTCCTATTCCCGGACGTGCCGATTATATCCATTATATCGCAGATCTTTTAGGCGAACAACAGGCTGAAATCCCGACCGGGACTTCTGTATCGGGTTTAGATATCGGAACAGGAGCAAATCTTGTTTATCCTTTATTAGCCCACAGATCTTACGGTTGGAAAATGCTTGGGACAGATATTGATAAAAGTTCTCTTGAAAATGCTCAGCGTATTTTGGATGAAAACCCGGATTTATCATCTGCTATTCATTTAAAACAGCAGCCTGATTCTCATCATATCTTCAAAAATATCATCGAGGACGGTGACCGTTTTACATTTTCTATGTGCAATCCTCCTTTCCATGATTCCGAGGAATCTGCCATGAAGGGAAATCTCAGAAAAACAAAAAACATTAATAAATCTAAGGGTAAAAAACCTCTGCTTAATTTTGGCGGACAGCAGTCAGAATTGTGGTGTGAAGGCGGTGAAATAGCTTTTATCTCAAAAATGATTGAGGAAAGTGCTCAGTATTCCTCACAGGTGCTTTGGTTTACGTGTTTGGTTTCTAAAAAAGATAATCTTCCTAAGCTGAATTCCCTTTTGAAGAAAGTCAGAGCATTAGATGTCAAAACCATTGATATGGCTCAGGGCCAAAAAGTAAGCAGAATGCTGGCATGGACTTTTGTTCCTCAGAAATATCGGAAAGCTTCGTTTTAAAGTGAATTGTCAATTTTGCTTCGCAAGTCAATGGTGAATGGTATTCTGGGTGAATAGTTTTAATGGCCGGAGGTAATTTCAATTGTGAATTTTGCAGCGCAAGTCAATTGCCAATAATAAATTTGTTCAAAGAAATTTCCTGCGAGCCCATTCAAAATTGATGGCGTTGGTTTAAACTGTTCATACTATCCTCTAATAAATTCACTACGAAATAGATTCATAATTGACCATTCACATTTAAACCGTTATTCGTCAATGATAACCTCCATCAATAACTTCACTGCGAAGCAGATTGACCATTCATTATTCACTTTTAACTGCTAGTCCCAATGATAATCTTCATCAACGAATTCACTGCGAAGCAGATTGACCATTCACCATTCACGTTTAACGTTTAATTCTAATGATAACCTCCATCAATAAATTCCCTGCGAAGCAAATTCCCCATTGACCATTCACAATTAAAAAAATCATCATTGACAAATCACTAAAAATGCCTAAATTTGTACGCTTTTAGAAAAATAAGAAATGCAATTATCAGAACAAGAAATCATTAGAAGAGAAAAGCTGAACAAGCTTACTGAAATGGGAATAAATGCGTTCCCTGCGGAGGAGTATACGATTACAGATACTACAGAATCTATAAAACAGGATTTTTCTGAGAATAAACAGGTGAAGATCGCTGGTAGATTGATGTCCCGCAGAATTCAGGGGAAGGCTTCTTTTGCTGAATTGCAGGACTCTAAGGGTAAGATCCAGGTTTATTTCAACAGAGACGAGATCTGTCCGGGTGATGACAAAGAACTGTATAATGAAGTGTACAAACACCTTTTGGACATCGGAGATATTATCGGTATCGAAGGAACTTTATTCACTACTCAGGTAGGGGAAATGACAATTTTAGTAAAGAATTTTACGCTTCTTACTAAAGCTTTACGTCCGCTTCCTCAACCAAGAACTGACGAAAATGGAGTAGTACACGACGGATTTAATGATCCTGAACTGAGATACAGACAGCGTTATGTAGATTTAACGGTTAACCCTCAGGTGAAAGAAATCTTCGTGAAAAGAACAAAAATGTTCAATGCGATGAGAACTTTCTTCAACGATGCCGGATATTTTGAGGTGGAAACACCAATCCTGCAGTCGATTCCGGGAGGAGCGGCAGCAAAACCGTTTATCACGCACCATAATGCTTTAGATATTCCATTATATTTAAGAATCGCGAACGAATTATATCTTAAAAGACTAATTGTTGGAGGTTTTGACGGGGTGTATGAGTTCTCTAAAAACTTCAGAAATGAAGGGATGGACAGAACCCACAATCCTGAATTTACAGCGATGGAAATCTATGTCGCATACAAAGACTACAACTGGATGATGGATTTCACAGAAAAACTGTTGGAATTCTGTGCCAATCAGGTGAACGGAAGTGCGGAATCTACTTTCGGAGAACATACAATCAACTGGAAAGCACCTTATCCAAGAGTTTCTATGACCGAGGCGATCCAAAAATATACAGGTTTCGATATCACCGGAAAAACTGAGCAGGAACTGTTTGATTTTGCTAAATCTATCGGAATTGACGTGAATGAAACGATGGGGAAAGGAAAATTAATTGATGAGATCTTCGGTGAAAAGTGTGAAGGAAACTTCATCCAGCCGACATTCATCACGGATTATCCGATCGAAATGTCTCCATTGACGAAGAAACACAGAAGCAAAGAAGGTTTAACAGAGCGTTTTGAATTAATGGTTTGTGGAAAAGAAATTGCTAATGCCTATTCCGAGCTGAATGATCCGATTGACCAGAGAGAGCGTTTCGAATCTCAAATGGCTCTGTCAGAAAGAGGAGATGATGAAGCGATGTTCATTGACCAGGATTTCTTAAGAGCATTGGAATACGGTATGCCTCCAACTTCCGGATTAGGAATTGGGATGGACAGACTGATCATGTTCTTGACAAACAATGCATCTATCCAGGAAGTATTATTCTTCCCTCAGATGAGACCGGAGAAAACGGTTCCTCAGATTGAACTAGGTGAAGATGAAAAAGTGATTCTGGAAATCTTAAAGTCAGGCGAGCAAGTTGCATTGAATGATGTAAAACAACAAAGTCAGCTTTCCGGTAAGAAGTGGGATAAAGCGTCTAAAACTTTGACTAAGAATAATTTGGTGAAAGTAGAGAAAATTGACGACGTTCTTTTAATGAAACTGGCGTAAGCTTTACGATATAAAATAAATATAAACCGGTACAGAATCATTCTGTACCGGTTTTTTTATTTCCTTAGCCAGATCTTACTTTCTCTGCTTACTGAATGAAGCCATCAGATAAAATAAAAACGGAAGAATAAACAAAGAACCGAGCATGAGTGCCCAACCCAGAGCATTAATGGTTTTTGGCGGAGCCATGTGTTCCAGTAATGAAAGATGCTGTCCGTTTCCAAGCAGGATGATATCGGGATTATGCTGATAGGTAGCTGCAATCAGAATCATCACCATCTGAAAGCCTGCCAATGCCCGTACAGGAAGCAGTTTTCGCCGATGCAGAGCACGAAGGATCAGTCCCAGAGCCACTGTTGCAAAGGAAATGGCCATAATTCCCAACGGTTTTGAAAATACCCACATCACAAGAGGAATGTCAGAAATATAAGCTGTCAAAAACACCAGCATTCCTGTGACCACTACAAAAACCATCGTCTGTCTGGATTTTTTGATCATCAGGGTAAGATCAGCTTTATCACGGGTTTCTCTTAATGAAAATATCGAGGCCAGGTAAGCGCATAATGATACGGTGAATAAACCTACAGAAACACCGAACCAGTTCAGCCAGCTGAAAATATATAAATCTAAAAATCCTACTGCATCAGGATTGATGGAATGTGAAACCGTTGCTGCAGCAATCAATCCTAAGAAAAACGGTGTCAGCAGACTTGCATAATAGAAAACCTGCGTATATAAAACCTGCATATTGTCTTTCACGGCATCATAATGTCTGAAAGTAAAAGCGGTTCCTCTTGCGATAATGCCTAAAAGCATCAGAACCAGAGGAATATGAAGGTAGGTGGACATCGTAGTGTAAATCTCAGGAAATCCTACAAAAAGGATCACGATCGCGATGATCAGCCACATATGATTAGCCTCCCATACCGGCGCGATGGATTCATACATGATCTCCTCGGTTTTGTGACGGGCTTTTTTATGGGTGAACAGCTCTACAATTCCGGCTCCGAAATCAGCGCCGCCCAAAATGATATACAGGCAGATAGAAAGCCATAGAAATCCTATTACAACGTAGATCATGATTTTTTGTTTTTATCGTTAAACTGAGCGTCTGTAGGGTCGTAAAGTTTAGGTACCATCTGGATCTGTCTTTTTAAAAGGAAGATAATGATCAGTGATAATGACACGAAAATAGCGGTAAAGAAGTAGAAAGAATACTGTATTCCCGGCATTGGGGTCACGGCATCTACCGTTTTCATAATTCCGTAGATGATCCATGGTTGTCTTCCCACTTCGGTCACTGTCCATCCTGCTTCCAGAGCGATATATCCGAAAGGAGTAGCGAACAGAAAGGTCTTTAAAAGCCAGTTTTTAGTCAGCCATTCCTTTTTAAAGAAGAAAGCATACAGATAAATACTTCCGATGATAATCATCACCACCCCGAAAAAGATCATAATCTGAAAAGCGTAATGAACAACGGCTACCGGCGGCCATTCGTCTCTTGGGAAATCATTTAATCCTTTAACTTCATGATTGAAATCATTGCTCACCAAAAAGCTTAGTACTTTTGGAATTTTAATGGCATATTTTACTTCACCTTTGTCCTGGTCAGGAATTCCGCCGATAATGAACGGGGCTCCTTTTTCAGTTTCAAAGTGAGCTTCCATTGCAGCAAGTTTGATAGGCTGTCTTTCCGCAACGGATTTAGCAGCTACGTCACCACTTAATGGTGCTCCAAATGCTCCGATTAAAGCAAATCCGGCTGCAATTCTGAATGCTTTCGTATGAAATTCCACATTCTTTTTCTTCATAATTAAAAAGGCGTGAACCCCTGCAACGGCAAATCCTGTCGCACAGAACGCAGCCACCGTCATATGAAGAGCCTGTGGAAACCAGGCATCATTAAACATCGCTTTGATAGGATCTATATTTAAATATTGTCCGTTGATATAGTCGAAACCTGTCGGTGAATTCATCCATGCATTAGCCGCAACCACAAGAATACCGGAAGCCAGTCCGCTAAGACCTACCAGAAATCCACAAAACCAATGGAACCATTTATTGAATTTTTCCCAGCCATATAAAAAGAACCCGATGGCAATGGCTTCAATAAAAAATGCGGTTCCCTCAAGAGAAAACGGCATTCCGAAGATGGGTCCGGCATGTTTCATAAATCCCGGCCACAAAAGTCCAAGCTCAAAAGAAAGCATGGTTCCTGAAACGGCACCGGTAGCAAACAGAATCGCAACTCCTTTGCTCCAGGCTTTTGTAAGGCCTTTGTATACTTCATTATTGGTCTTAAGGTATTTCCAGTGAGCGAAGGCCATCAGAAAGGGCATCACCATTCCCACACAGGCGAAAATGATATGAAAGCCCAGCGAGAGGGCCATCTGCGCGCGGGCTGCAATAAAATCATCCATATAATCAACTTTTGAGTAAATAAATTTAAGCATAAAATACGGATGTATAATATGATTTTATACAGATGCTATTTGGGAAATAGGTAATAACTTTAAACTTTTTTAGATAAAACATGACTTCTGGTTTTGATAAAAACTCTACTCTTTTTTGACATATTTTAACTTTCATAAGTCGAAAAAAATCACGATATTTGTAGGTCTTTGCATTAGGCAAAATTTATTAATTTTATATGAGTCAAAAACAATATACAGCTAGCAGTATCCAGGCCTTAGAGGGTATGGAACACGTTCGACTAAGACCATCAATGTACATTGGAGATGTAGGAGTAAGAGGTCTTCATCATTTGGTTTATGAAGTAGTAGATAACTCTATTGACGAGGCTTTGGCAGGGTATTGCGATACCATTCTGGTAACCATCCACGAAGGAGAGAGTATCTCTGTAAAAGATAACGGTAGAGGAATTCCTGTAGATTTTCACGAAAAAGAACAAAAATCTGCTCTAGAGGTTGTCATGACTAAAATCGGAGCAGGAGGGAAATTTGATAAAGATTCTTACAAAGTATCCGGAGGTCTTCACGGAGTAGGGGTATCTTGTGTGAATGCACTTTCTACTTTATTGGTGGCTACAGTAAGCCTTAACGGTAAATTATATCAACAAAAATATTCAGAAGGAAAAGCACTTGCAGATGTTGCTGAAATAGGAACTACCGAGGAAAGAGGAACAGAAGTGTTCTTCCAGCCGGATGCTACCATTTTTCAGGAAACGGTTTACAACTACGATACTCTTGCTACAAGATTACGTGAACTTGCTTTCCTTAACAAAGGAATTACGATAACGCTTATTGATGAGAGAAATCCTAACGAAGACGGAACATTCTCGTCAGAAATTTTCCATTCTGAAGGTGGTCTGAAAGAGTTTGTAGAATATATCGACGGAAACAGAGAGTCTATCATGGAGAATGTGATCTTCATGGAAGCAGAAAGAGATGATATTCCTGTAGAAGTGGCGATGCGTTATAACACGTCATTCAGCGAGAATCTTCACTCTTACGTAAACAATATCAATACCCATGAAGGGGGAACTCACCTTGCCGGTTTCAGACGTGCTCTGACAAGAACACTAAAGAAATATGCTGATGATCTGGGTATTCCTCAGAAAGAAAAAGTAGAAATTACCGGTGATGACTTCCGTGAAGGATTAACCGCTGTGATTTCTGTAAAAGTTATGGAGCCTCAGTTTGAAGGACAGACCAAAACGAAACTAGGAAACTCTGAAGTTTCAGGAGCTGTAGATAAAATTGTAGGGGAAATGCTTTCTAATTTCCTTGAAGAAAATCCTAATGAAGCGAAAATTATCGTTCAAAAGGTAGTTTTAGCTGCAAAAGCAAGACAGGCAGCGAAGAAAGCCCGTGAGATGGTTCAGAGAAAATCTCCGATGGGAGGTTCAGGACTTCCAGGGAAATTATCCGACTGTTCGTCTAAAGATCCGGCAGAATCTGAACTATTCTTAGTAGAGGGAGATTCCGCAGGTGGAACCGCTAAGCAAGGTAGAGACAGACATTTCCAGGCTATTTTACCATTAAGAGGTAAGATTCTGAACGTTGAGAAATCAATGCTTCATAAAGTATATGACAACGAGGAAATTAAAAATATCTATACCGCTCTTGGAGTTTCTGTAGGTACGGAAGAAGACAGTAAGGCCCTGAATATGGTTAAACTGAGATATCATAAAGTAGTGATCATGACCGATGCCGATATTGACGGATCTCACATTTCTACCCTGATTCTTACCTTCTTCTTCAGATTTATGAAGGAACTTATCGAGAACGGATATATCTATATTGCTCAGCCGCCTTTATATTTATTAAAGAAAGGAAACAAAAAGATATATGCTTACAACGAGAAAGAGCGTGAAGAATTTACTTTGGAAATGGCTCCGGACGGAAAAGGTGTAGAGGTACAGCGTTATAAAGGTCTTGGGGAAATGAATCCTGAGCAGCTTTGGGAAACAACCCTGAACCCTGAACACAGAATCTTAAAGCAGGTAACCATTGATAATGCAGTGGAAGCAGATAGCATATTCTCAATGTTGATGGGAGATGAGGTACCACCAAGAAGAGAATTTATCGAGAAAAATGCAAAGTATGCTAAGATTGACGCATAATTATTGTTAAAAATATATGAAAAAAAGCTTCTATTTATTAGAAGCTTTTTCTATATTTGGTGAAAACCAATAAAAAATAATAATATGTTAACTCTTTTACAAACAGACCCTTATGACGGGGCTGACGCAATGTCTGGTGCCGCTGCTGCAGGACTGGGAATGGGCTCTATGATTTTCGGATTGCTGGCTTATCTATTTTATGGATACTGTATGTATAAAATATTTCAGAAAGCAGGAAGAGAAGATGCATGGGCAGCTTTTATCCCAATCTATAATATCATCGTGCTGCTTGATATTGTTAAGAAACCAATTTGGTGGATCATCCTGTTCCTGATTCCTTTTGTGAACTTATTTGCTTCATGGGTGGTAAATGACAGATTGGCAAAAGCCTTTGGAAAAGAAACTCCGGTTTATACCATTCTTCTTTTCTTCTTTGGGTTCATTTTTGTGCCTGTTCTTGCTTTCAGCAGTGATAAGTATGACAGTAACAGAATTCCAAATGATCAGTAATTAATAAAGAAATAGATAAAAGACTTCAGAAATGAAGTCTTTTTTTTGTGTCTTTTTGTAGAATTTGAAAATTTAACAAATTATTATTTTTAAAAATATTTGAGTTTAAAAATGACAAAATATCCTTATTTAGAGATATAAATTGTTTAAATCATAATATAAACAGATTTCTATAACGAAGGCTTTTCTTTAGTATCCGTATTTATATTAAAATAAAAAATTAACATTTATTAAGATTTTATTATTTTTGCCCAATTTTAATAACCATGATGAAAAAATTAGTTTTCGGAGCTTTACATGAAGCCTCAGTATATGCTGAAAAAATAATGCTGTGCAGTTCTGTAAAAATTAATTCTTTTTTAATGACTGAAAAGAGTATATGAGAATTAGCAGCAAACTTAATACAGCAATCTGCTGTTTAGCCTTTAATCTATTTTTTACACAGCATAAATTTCTGGTTCAGCCTGCTTTTGATGAAGCTGATCTAAAAAAAACAAATTCACTGATAGAAAAAACAGCACCCGCAGAAATACTTTATAATTCTGTTCGGTATAATTTTTTGGCGGATGGTACGGTAGAAAAGGAGTATTATTCAAAGATCAAGATCTATGATAAAAAGAATGCGGAAGAATGGCTGAATATTGAAATCCCTCTGTTTTCTGAAGATAAGCTGGAAAAATATGATGTAAAAATCTATAACCTGGCCAATAACAAAGTAGATAAGATTTCAATAGATAAAAAAGAGCAGCTGAAAGAAAACTTCACCAAAGGTCTGAAAATCTATAAACTTGCGGTTCCCAATATTCTGGATGGGTCAATCATTGAATACAGCTATAAATTGGTGACCAAAAATGTAGTCAATCTGAATTATTTTCTTGAGTATAATATTCCTGTGATCTATCAGGAATATAATCTGGAATATCCGGATGACCGTCTGGCCTACCATTTTAATAATACGGGGTCTATTACAACGCCTAAATATCATGTTTCAAGTATAGAAGACCGTTTTGGTGCGCTGTATAATGTATTTCGTTTTGGATACGAAAATATAAAATCGGTTCAGAAAGAAAAGTTTGTAAAGAATGTGGACCGATATCGTGGGAAAGTAAAGCCGGAATTAAAGAAATATTCAGGAACCTATTTTAGTTATTTTGATTCCAAGGATTGGAACGAAGTGGCAAAGCAGCTGGATAAAAGTGATGATTTTGGTGGATTTTTGAGGAGTAATGTGAATGACCTACTTCCGGAAAAAATTAAAACGGGCTACGGCTCCGTAGAAAAAGCAGATAAAATTTTCAATTTTGTAAAAGATCATTATAAATGGAACAGAGAAGATGCCATACTGACCTCCCAAAGCCTTAAACAGCTTATAAAGACGAAAGCCGGAAACAGTGCAGAAATTAATCTCCTTCTGATTATGCTTTTAAGAAATGCAGGTATTGAAGCCAATCCACTTTTGATTTCTACCGTAGATAATGGAATTCTGAATATCGCTTCACCAAGTCTCAGGTATTTTAATTTCTTGTTGGCATCCGTTAAAATTGAGAATCAGATCTATTTTTATGATGCGACTTCTTTTAGTTCAAAAGCAAATATTCTTCCGGAAAGGGACTGGAATGACTTTGGAATCCTTCTTGAAAAAAATAAAGGAACAGACCTGTCCTATTCCAATACGAATATCAGCAAAAAAGAACAGATCATCAAAGCCAGCCTGGATATTGAAAATTCAACCATAAAAGGAACATTTTTACAGAAAGATCATGGAATGTTTGCCATAGAATCCTATGATGAGTTCGATACCAGTAAAGATAAATACAACCAGTCTTTTGCTTCCAACTACAATGCGGATATCAAGGAGGTAGAGTCTAAACTTCTTGAGAATGGTGATTTCGAGTCTCAGATGGCTTTTTCCGGTAATAGTTTTATGGATGTTGTTGGAAATAAAGTAGTTATTAATCCTGTATTATTTCTGAATACGAAAAGTGAATCTTTTGACCAGCCTGAAGCAAGAAAGAATCAGATTGATTTTATCTCTGCCTTTGAAAAAGAAAAGAGAATTGAACTGGTCATTCCTGAGAATTATAAGATTTTAAGTCTTCCCAAAGATAAAAAAATGGCTACGGATGATAAGGAAATATCTTATACGTACAAGGTTGAAACTACCGGAAATAAGATAATAATTACCTCAAAAGTAAATGTCGCAAGCCAAAATTATCCTAAAGAATACTATCCTTTTTTCAAACAGATATGGAAAGCTATATCAGATTTTGAAAACCAGGTGATCACGCTGGAAAAAAAATAGTGATCAAAATTATTTAATAAATTATCTCGTAAAAACTTAACTGCAATGATGAAAATATTAATTCTAGGGGCTTTATCTACCGCCTCGATATATTTTGCCCAAACGTATCCGGCATCTGCCATTCCTGAAAATTTAAAGAAAAATGCTGATGTAGTCATCAGAAAAGATTTTACCACGGCTCAAATTAATAAAATTGATGAAATTAAATACCAGTTCAATACAGTAACGACCGTTTTAAATAAAGATGGTGACTCTAAAGCTTTGATTTATATACCTTATCAAAAAGGAGATAATGTTTCAGATGTGAAGGTTACTGTTTATGATGAGGCCGGAAAAAAGGTGAAAAGTTTTTCCAAATCTGATTTCGGTGATTTTGCAAACAATACACAGGGCGTTTTTTATTCTGATAACAGGATTTTGGGGTTGTCATACACTTCGGCTTATTACCCGTATACCATTGATTTTTCTTATCAGATCACCAATGATAATACCATTTTCATTCCTGATTTTGTACCATTTTCTTCGCCCAATATATCTCTTGAAGAAGCGCAGTTTAAAATAATCAATAAATCAGGGATCGAGCTCAGAACCAAAACGTATCCTTCAAAATATGACTATACTTCCGTACTGACAACTGATAACGGAAGTGAAAAAACATATTCCTATAAAAATGTTCCGGCTATTGATGATGCCCAGATGCTTCCACAGCCTGTAAAAATTTTACCGAAAGTAAGTTTTGCATTAGCTAAATTCAATCTGGAAGGAAAACAAGGGACTTTGAATAACTGGACAGATTTCGGAACCTGGTATTATACCAATCTCGTAGAGCCGGTTTCTGCATCTACCCCTGCTATTAAGGCTGAGGTGGCTGCCTTAAAGTTAGAAGGTTCAACCGAGGAAAAAGTCAAAAAACTCTACCAGTATATGCAGACAAAAACCAGGTATATATTCGTAGGATTGGGAATAGGCGGATGGCTACCCATGCTTCCGGATGAAGTGCATAAAAAAGGATATGGAGACTGTAAAGGACTTACTAATTACATGAAAACCCTGTTGAATGAGGCCGGAATTCCATCTAATTACTGTGTCATCAATTCCAGCGCATCTCAGGTTTCTTTTGATCCTGACTTTCCAGCGATGGGCGGAAATCACGCCATTTTGATGGTTCCTACTGAAAAGGGAAATATCTGGTTGGAAAATACTTCCCAGCAGATTGCTTTTAATCATCTGGGTTATAGTACTGCAGACAGAAATGTGCTTGCTGTAACCAAAAAAGGAATTGAACTTATCAATACACCGACCTATACTGCGGAACAAAACAGAGAGAAGCAGATCTTAAAAATTACCCTGAGTGAAGACAGTACCATAAAAGGAGAAGGCCAGTTTGCATATACCGGAAGTCAGTATGACAGTAATTTATCATATGCTTATTTGTCACCCAAAGAAAGAATTGAATCTATGAAAAGCAGATTTGATGTTCTGAATTTTGAGAAAGTGGAAATGAAAGACTTTGTGAATGATAAAGATAATGCTGTTGTAAAATTCAATATGGATTTTAAAGCTAATAATTATTCCAAATCTACGGGAGAAAGCTTGATATTCAGAGCTGTACCTATTTTTTCTAACAGTCATTACAAAGCTGATGAAAACAGAGAGCTTCCTTTTGAAATAGGACAGTCTTTTGAGGATGAATATGAAATAGATTTTGTACTTCCAAAAAATTATAAAATAGACGAAGTTCCACAAAATGTGACGATCAATTCTGAATTTGGAACCTACAAACTTACGCTTGTGAAAAACGGAGAATCAGTAAAAGTGAACCGTTTCATTAAAATAAACAAAGGCATATTTCCAAAAGAGAAATACAACGACTATGTGAGTTTCCGTAAAAAAACCATGAATACGGACAATTCTAAAATATTAATAACTAAAATTTAAACATAAGTATGAAAAAAGCATTATTGATAGCTTTCTGTTCCGGGATTTTGACCTATGTAAACGGTCAGAAACATGAATTTCTGGATCCGCCTAAATTTAACGATGCAGATCTTACCAAACCAAAATCTTTGCTGGATGAAAATGCTCCTGCCGAGATTTTATACAGATCAGTGCATTTTAATATTGATCCTGCTACCGGAAACCTCCGTAAAAGCGTTTTCAGCAGAGTTAAAATCTATGATAAAGATAAGGCGGAAGAATGGCTGAACCTTGAAATTCCGCTTTATCTGAGCTCGGAAAGAGAAACATTGGAAAAGATAAAAGCATTTACCTATAACCTTGAGAATGGTGCTTCTGTAGCCACAAAAGTGGATAAAAGCTCAAAATATAAAAGTAAAGAAAGTAAGTTTGTGACTATCAATAAATTTGCTTTTCCCAATGTAAAGAACGGATCCGTTATTGAATATCAGTACGCGATTTTATCTCCGTTTTTATATTCTGTTCCGCAGGTGGTGATAGAAACAGATGTACCATCTTTGTACACGGAATATATTCTGGATACACCGGTGAATATATCTTACAATGTAAATTATACAGGATCATTAGTCCCAAAATATAGAGAAATAGAAGAAAGGGCAATGTATGGACTGGATTATAAAACATACAGGTTCGGATATGAAAATCTGAAAGGATTCAAAACTGAAAAATTTATTAAAAACGACAAAAACTACCGGACAAAAATAAGTGCAGAACTTCACTCCACCTTATTCTCAAAGCTACAAATGTACTCTTCATCATGGGATGAAATCAAGGATAAGCTTTACCTCAGTAATGATTTCGGAGATGAATTGAAAAGAACAAAACTTGCTAAAGAACGTATTCCTGCAACAGTTTCAGAGATGAAATCTGAAAAAGAAAAGGCGGATGCCATTTTTGAATATGTGAAAAATACATTCATCTGGAATAAGGACAGAGGCATATCTACAGATGAAGGAATCAAAAAGCTGTTGGAAACCAAAACAGGAAATGCCGCTGAAATTAATCTCTTTTTGGTCACCATGTTGAGAGAAGCAGGACTTAAGGCAGATCCGCTAATTATTTCCACGGTAGACCACGGTCTTATCAATTTGGCTTCGCCAAGTGTGAATAGTGCCAACTTTGTGATTGCTGCCGTTAGAATAAAAGACAGCTATCAGCTATATGATGCTACCTCAAAACAGTCTTCTGCAAACAATCTTCCGCCTAGAGACTGGAATGAATACGGTATTTTGATCGCAAAAGAGAAAATACTACATATACAGATGCCCAACTTGTCATCAAGTTTTAATTATCTTACAGCCGAAGCAAAAATCAATGAAGATGGAAGCATTTCCGGGAAATATTCTGATAAAGATACCGGTACGTATGCGATGTTTGCTAAAGAAAGTTATGATGAAAATGCTGAAAAATACAAAAAACAGTATAAAGACAACTTTTCAATAGATTTTGCAGGCATTGATTCGAAAATTTTGGAAAACGGAGATTTTGAAAGTACCATGAAATTCTCTTCAGACAATATGATTGATCGAGTAGGAAAAAAAATGATCATCAATCCAATGCTTTTCCTGAACAAAAATTCTAATGAATTTGACCAGACAGAGGAGAGAAAATATCCTATAGACTTTATATCTGCATATACTAAAGTGAAAAAAGTAATTCTGGAAATACCGGACGGCTATGTCATAGAAAGCATGCCTAAAAGTAAAAAAATTGTTACCCAGGATAAAGAAATAGAGTACAGCTATGTTGCCGAGCAGAAAGGAAATAAGCTGGAAGTTACCTCCACAACAAAAATTGTAAGTCCGGATTATCCTAAAGAATATTATCCTGCATTTAAACAGATTTGGGGTACCGCTTCAAAAAGTGAAAACCAGGTAATCAGTCTGATTAAAAAATCATAAAAGACTATTTCTGTTTAGATTTTTACATCAAATAAAAATAAATTTACAAAACCATTCATTTTTTGAATGGTTTTTGTATTAGCAATAGAAAAATAAATTATGAAAAATATGATTGCCGTTCTGGCAGTTTCTTCTTTTCTTGCTTTTTCAGCTTGTAAAAAGGCGGAAAATACAGCTGCACCTTCTGATAAAATGGAGACAGCGCAGCCTGAAAAATTTGCAGTGGATTCTGTAAAAGTAAGTGATTCTTCAAAGATTGCAGACTCATTGAGTGTGAAATTTACTTCAAAATTGCTCGTTTTTCCAACTTTGAAAGAAAAAAAATTATTAGACAGTATCTATTTTCATGAGCAGGGAATAAATGACTTTTCTGAAAAAGGACTGCAAGCCTACCTTGATAATCAGAAAAATGAATACTTCAAATCAACGAAAAGTGAAAGCAAAGACTGGATTTCAGATGTCTCGTATGCCCAAAGCTGGTACACCAATTCCTATATGGATTTGATCTCTAATGAGAATGATTATATGCATATCGGATATGTATGGAGCTCATATGAAGGCGGTGCCCACGATAATTTTGGATTTTCAGAAAGAGTTTTTGATCTTAAAAACAATAGAAAACTGGAACTTAAAGATGTGACTTCCATGCCGAAAGCCAAACTGGAAGCGCTGTTGATGAAGAATCTTAATAAAGTAAAAAGTGGAACAACAGATGCTGAAGGAGAAGTGAAAAACTCAGAAATGCTGCTGGTAGAAGTGATTCCGGCCACGAATAATTTCTATTTTGATCAGAAGAACCTGTATTTCCATTACAGCCCGTACGAAATTGCCGCTTTTGCAGCAGGAGATATTGTTATTCCGGTTTCCTGGGATGAATTGAAGGGAACTTTGAATGCAGAATTTAAAGAAAGAATGAAAATAAAGTAAATTAATGCTTCCGGATCAGGAAGCATTTTCTATTTTTGCGGTAATGGAGAAAGCAGCTTTTATCATTAATCCCTTTTCGGCCAAAAAAAATTATCAGCCGTTTCTTGACGAACTCAAAAAAAAGGTTGACAACCCTTTGTATTATATCTCTGAATCTATTCCGGGGACAGATGATTTTATTAAGGCTAATTTTGACAAGGTCGATATTTTTGTTGCTATAGGTGGTGACGGAACGATCTCCACTGTGGCGAGAAATCTTATTAATACAGAAAAAATTCTGGCTATATTTCCTGCAGGATCGGGGAATGGCTTTTCCAATGAGACTAAATTTAATAAAAATCTGGATGAACTTCTGGAGAAAATTAAAGCGAAAGCATTCAGGAAGATTGATACTTTTACAGTAAATGAGAGACTGTCGATCAACGTTTCAGGCACCGGGTTTGATGGAAAAGTAGTCAAAGAGTTTGAAAAAACTACCCGTGGATTCAAAAATTACATCAAAGTCTCTCTGAAGACATTCTTTAATTATAAACCCATCAAGGTTAAATTTACCGACGAAGCTTACCAACAGTACAACGGAAGATACCTGATGCTGAATATCGCTAACACCCGTCAGTTCGGAAATAACGCTTACATTGCTCCCAACGCGAGTAAAAGTGACGGATTGGTTGATATGGTACTGGTGAAGAAATTCCCGCTGACCTATTCCGCTCTTTTTGCCTTCAGAATGTTTACCAAAAGACTGAAGGATGACGAATATGTAACCTATCTTCCCGTTTCAGAAATTTCATTCAAAGTAACCACCAAAAACTGGCATCTCGATGGTGAATTTAATAAAATAGAATCACCGGTTCATGTGAAGGTATTGCCCGCAAGTCTGAATATTTTAGTATAAGATAAAGGTAAAGGCAAAAACGATCATTTTGAAATTCAATAGGGGTGGGCTTTAGCCCGCCTTACAAATAAACCCTTATTCATTCGGCTTTAGCCAAAATCTAAAAATTAAAACACAAGTTACACGAACAATCACAAAAATATTTACTGTCATCATACGTGAGAATCTTTGTCATCTGTGGTTAAAAAGAATAATTAGTTTAAATTCTATTTATTTCTTAATGCTAAAACCTACATTTTGTTTTACGATAAATTTTGCTGAGTGTTAACTGCCCTTTGTAAGGTAAAACTTTTTATTTCAATAAATTTTTAGCACAAAGCTCTTTCTAATCTTGTTTTAATGAAATGGTAATTTATTTAAGGAAGTATTAAATTGGTTTAATCGCAAAGCCGCAAAGAAATTTAAAAAGATTATGCTTTAAGGCGCTAGGATTTTATCTGCGATAAAATTGATTGTGTTATATTGATCGTTCACATTTCTTCCTGGCTGAAAATCTTTGATTTTCTTGCGCCTTAAAATATTCGTATTTTTAATCGGGCTTTGCGCCTTTTGCGCTTTTCCAACCATCTGAATAATAAAATATTAAAGTACCAAAAACCTAAACGGAAAACCATCAAACTTCCAGCTTCTTCTCAATCTCAGCCGGATGATTCAGACAATACTGTAGCTGCTCCTTATCCAGCTGCTTTTCCCAGTTGGCAACAACTACCGTAGCCACAGAATTTCCAACAACGTTCGTTAAAGCTCTGCATTCGCTCATAAATTTGTCAATTCCCAGTATCAAAGTCATTCCTGCAATCGGGATTTCGGGAACGACAGCCAATGTTGCAGCTAGTGTCACAAATCCTGCTCCTGTAACTCCTGCGGCTCCTTTTGAACTTAACATTGCTACCAAAAGCAACATTAACTGTTTTTCTAAAGGAAGATCAATATTCAGAGCCTGAGCGATAAATAGAGAAGCGAGTGTCATATAAATATTGGTGCCATCCAGGTTGAAGGAATATCCGGTAGGAACTACCAGTCCCACAATAGCTCTCGAACAACCGGCCTTTTCTAGCTTTTCCATAATTCCCGGAAGTGCGGATTCTGAAGAACTGGTTCCTAAAACCAATAGAAGTTCCTCTTTCAGATAAAACATCAGTTTAAAAATACTGAATCCGTTGTACCAGGCCACCGCTCCCAAAACCAATACCACGAAAAGGGCAGACGTAATATAGAAAGTTCCTACTAGAAATATCAGGTTCAGTACCGAGTGAAGACCATATTTTCCGATGGTGAAGGCCATTGCTCCAAAAGCCCCGATAGGAGCTAGTTTCATCAGCATATGGACAATTTTGAAAATAGGAGTAGATAAATCCTGCAGGAAATCAGTCACTTTCTGACTTTTCTCTTTGGTTAAAACCAGAGCAATACCCATTAAAATAGCTATAAGAAGTACCTGAAGTATATTTTCACCAACAAGTGGACTGAAAAGTGTTTCAGGAATAATATTCATGATAAAACCGGTCAGGGTAGAGTCGTGAGCCTTTTGCTGATATTGCGAAACATCGCCGGATAGAGTAGCGGGGTCAATATTTAAGCCGTGTCCCGGCTGTAGAAGATTTCCGACGATTAATCCGATGATCAGAGCCAAAGTCGAGAACGTAAAGAAATAAATCATTGCTTTTACAGCGATACGGCCGACTTTTTTGAGATCAGTCATATGAGCAATTCCTAAAGTCAGGGTAATAAAAATCACCGGAGCGATAATCATTTTCACCAGTTTGATGAACCCGTCGCCGAGTGGTTTCATTTTTTCACCTAATTCGGGATAAAACCTTCCTAAAAGGATACCGGCTGCTATGGCTATAATGACTTGAAAATAAAGCTGATGATAAAGTGGTTTCGATTTCAAAGGATTCTTTTTTAGATTTTGAAGCCGGAAAATTAAGAATTTTTATCTTAAAACATGACAAAAGTCAGTTAAATTGATGGTTTTGAGAGAAGATGGAAGAAAGGAAGATGGGAGATGGAGGATTGGGAAGTTTTCAATTGTTATTTTAGTCTTATGATTGAATATGGCTACAGCAACAAAAAATGCTTCGACTCCGCTCAGCATGACGTACTTATCAACGTTGTCATGCTGAGCGGAGTCGAAGCATTAATAGCATTTATAACTCAATTTATTCTACCGCAACAGAATCATCTCCGCGGCCATCTGCCACAGCATGAATGTTTCCATTGTCGTCCATCAGAATCAGTTCTGTTTTTCCGATGTATTTTATTTTTTCGATCACATAATTTTTGCTTTTCAGGGCTGAAATCGTACTTTCAGGAAAATTATTTTCTACCGTTATTTTTTCCGGAAGCCACTGATGATGGAATTTCGGAGCATTCACAGAGATATTGGCATTCAGTTTAAAATCTACCACATTTACAATCGATTGATAAACTGATGTAGGAATGGTAGTTCCTCCGGGAGTTCCCACCACCATATAAGGTTTTCCGTTTTTAAGCAGGATCGTAGGAGTCATAGAAGAAAGCATTCTTTTGTTAGGCTGAATAGAATTGGCCTCTCCGCCAACAGCTCCGAACATATTTGGAACTCCCGGTTTGATAGAAAAGTCATCCATTTCATTATTTAAAAAAAATCCTGCTCCTGAAACCACAACTTTACTTCCATAATATCCGTTAAGGGTAGTCGTCACAGAAGCGGCGTTTCCGTCTTTATCGATCACGGAAATATGAGTGGTTTGCGTAGATTCATTCGGTTGGCTGATGATTTTTCCTACCTCAGAGCTCGGTGTGGCTTTGTTGAAACTAAAACTTTTCCATCTGCTTTTCAAATATGCATCGGAAGTCAGATAAGTGGTTTTATCTTCAATGAAATCAGGATCACCCATATATTCTGCTCTGTCTGCAAAAGCTCTTCTTTCCGCTTCCGTCATGATCTGTACAGCTTCCGTTGAATTCTGCTGATACTTTTCCAGATTTTCATATCCGGCCATGGTAAGCATTTGGGCAAGCAATACACCACCGCTGGAAGGCAAAGGCATGGTAACCACTCGGCTTCCTTTATAATCAAATTCCAAAGGTTTTCTTTCTGCTGCTTTATAATTTTTGAGATCTTCCAAAGTCATGATCCCGTTTCCTTTTTTCATTTCGGAAACCATAAGCTCAGCTGTTTTTCCTTCGTAAAATCCTTTTGCGCCCTGTTTCTGAATTAATTTAAGCGTAGCAGCCAGTTCTTTCTGTATCAGAATATCACCCGATTTCCATGGAGTATCTTTTACAAAAGCGATAGCTGATGTATTATGTTTAAGGAATTTTTCTTTGTGGGTATTCAGCATTTCAGCTTCCATTTCTGTGATGGCAAACCCTTTTTCCGCTAAATCAATCGCTGGCTGGATGATTTTGTCCATCGGAAGTTTACAATATTTCAAGGTGGCATAAAACCCAGCGATACTTCCCGGTATCCCTACAGCGAGCCTTCCGTATTGAGAAAGATCTGTATTGGCTTTTCCATTTTTGTCAACGTACATGTCCCTTGAGGCTTTCCTGGGAGCTGTTTCTCTGTAATCCAATGTGAATTTTTCACCATTATTTTTAACTCCCACTAAAAAACCGCCACCGCCGATATTTCCAGCCTGAGGATAAACGACGGCAAGCGCATATTGGGTCGCAACAACAGCATCATAGGCATTTCCACCCATCTTCATCATTTTTGCACCTGCTTCACTTGCTAGGGGATGAGCAGATACCACTGCGCCTTTATTTTTTATTTTTACTTCCTTGATAATGTTGAAATCAGTGAACTGAGCCCAGTACATATGACCGCCAAACAGCACTGCTGCAATAAAAAGCTTCTTCATAAGATTTTGTTTAGAACAAAAGTAGATAATTTTTTAATGTAAATAGTTGCTGGTTAAACAAATGGAATATCTATGTATGAAGCTATTAATAGAGAAAAAGAAGATTGAGTCAGGTATTTTTTGATGAATTTTTATTGAATAGTCAATATGATTGGTTTCTCTTAAATATTATTTTTTCCTGACAGTTATTCAGAATCTGTTTTTAACCGCAGCTTTATTATTATGATAAGCATGATTTTTTTACTTTTGTACAACTCTAAAAAAAATATCTAAAAATGGAATCCTATACGGAAAGAATATTGATTACAGGTGCTCTGGGACAGATCGGCACCGAATTGACCAACAGACTAGTTGAAATTCACGGAGCTGATAATGTAGTAGCATCAGGATTGGACAGATGGCAAAAGGGAATTACCGCTGCCGGACATTACGAAAGAATGGATGTTACCAATACGCAGCTGGTAAGACAGGTGATCAAAGATTATGAGATCACTACAGTGTACCACCTGGCGTCGCTTTTATCAGGAACTTCAGAAAAGCAGCCTATTTTCGCCTGGAAATTGAATCTTGAACCTCTTCTTCATTTTTGTGAAATGGCAAAAGAAGGGCTTCTTAAAAAGATCTTCTGGCCTAGTTCAATCGCTGTGTTCGGGAAAGGAATTCCGAAACATGATGTAGCGCAGGATGTAGTTTTAAATCCTACTACGGTGTACGGAATTTCGAAAATGGCAGGAGAGAAGTGGTGCGAATATTATTTCGATAAGTATGGAGTAGATGTAAGAAGTATCAGATATCCGGGACTAATTTCATGGAAAACACCTGCCGGAGGTGGCACTACAGATTATGCTGTTGAGATTTTTTACGAAGCTATCGAGGAAGGGAAATACACAAGTTTCATTTCTGAAGATACAGGAATGCCGATGCTTTATATGGATGATGCGATCAACGCAACATTGAAATTAATGGAAGCTCCGAAGGAAAGTCTTACGGTTCGTTCGTCTTATAATTTAGGAGGAATGTCATTTACGCCGAAGGAACTTGCCGAAGAAATCAAGAAAGAAATACCGGAATTTACGATCGATTACAAACCGGATTTCAGACAGGCGATTGCAGATTCATGGCCGGCATCTATCGACGATTCTGTGGCTAAAAAGGACTGGGGACTGACCTATGATTTCGGAATTTCTGAAATGTCGAAGGACATGATCAAGAATCTTAAGGTGAAATTGAATAAAAATTAATTACTTAAAGTTGATGTTTAAATAAATTTTATTTTAACATCTGATTTATAAATGATTATGAATGTTATCTAAAATTTAATTTAAATGATTTTATTGACTTTTAACGTCTTAAATATACAGGCTGAAGCTAAAAACGGCGTACAGATTTCTGATGAAGAGAGACTGAAGATCACGGAAGATAATACAAAAGCTATTCTTCGGATTTTAGATATTCATGACATCAAAGCCAGTTTTTTTGTGGAGATTTCTATCTCGGAAAAACTGCAGAATTTAATAAAAGCAATTTCATCCAAAGGGCATGAAATTGCTTTTTATAATCTGAATTCAAATCTTCAGGAAATTGAAGAAGTGAAAAAAAATATTCAGGATCTTCTGGAAAAACAGGTCAGAGGAATTCGACAAAAAGATTATAAGCTGCCTCAGGAAAATCTGAAATCGCTGGAGTTTAATTACGTCTCCAATATCGATAATGCAGATATTCTTTTTCCGTTTAAAAGACTGAAAAGAGATACCGAGATTAATGAAGAGGATGGACTGAGTATTGTGCCTGAAAGTATCTCACCTTACAGTCAGTTGCCGTATAATGATTTTGTGTTTCAGATCCTGCCGATGAACTATTATCAGAGTATGGTTTTTGAAACCCTGAAGAATGATGATTTTGTTTTGATCTATCTAAACTCCTGGCAGTTCACCGATTTTAAAAAATACCGATTCGATATTCCATTTTACCGAAGCCTCTTTTCAGGAAAGAAAATGGAAGACAAACTCGATGCTCTTCTTACCTGGGTGAATGAGCACGATATGGCGACTTCGCGGATGAAGGATTATATTTTTTAGGAGGCAGATATTAGGTAGCAGGTTGTAGGGATTAGGGATTGTGCGGAAGATTGAAATTATGGCCTTTTGATTTGGATTTTGAGCTTGATTGATGGCAATTGTGAATTTTGCTTCGCAAGTGAATGGTGAGTTTTTGGAATAGATTTTAGACATCAGACATCAGACATCAGACATCAGACATCAGATTTCAGGCTAAGGTTGAGACTGAGATTGAGCATTTTATTTACAACAAGCCAGCAACCCGGAACGTTATTTTAACTAGCAACTAGCAACTAGCAACTAGCAACTGGTAACTAGCAACTTGACAATCCCCTTTCAAACTCATCTACTCTAAAACCCCCAGGCTCTCAAACTCTCTCACTCTCAGACTCTCAAACTCAAAACTAACTCAGCTCAAACAAAGTAATCTCCGGCAATACCCCAACTCGTCCCGGATAGCCCAGAACACCAAAGCCTCTGTTCACGTACAGCATTTTCCCTTCACTTTCATAAAGATCGGCCCATTTTGGGTAACGGTACTGAACGGGAGACCATTTAACGTTTTTCAGATCTAAACCGAACTGCATTCCGTGCGTGTGTCCCGAAAGGGTCAGATGGATGTTTCCTGGGTGTTTTTTAACTACGTAATCGAAATGGGTAGGGTCGTGGCTCATCAGAATTTTTGGGGCAGATTCCGGTACGCCTTTTAAAGCATCGTCAATCTTTCCGAATTGAGGGAATGGTTTCAGTCCCCAGTTTTCAACCCCAAGAATATACAATTTTTCTCCGTTTCTCTCGATTACTCTGTGTTCATTTCTCAGCATATCAAAACCTGCCTGTCTTTCATATTCAATCAGGGTGTCGAGGTTTTTCTTTTTGGCATCAAGAGAAGTCCACGTTACATAGTCACCGTAATCGTGGTTTCCAAGCACTGCAAGCTTGCCGTCTTTGGCTTTTATCTTTGAAAATAGAGGAATGAAAGGCTTGAATTCATCAGAAATATTATTCACCATATCCCCGGTGAAAAGCACTAGATCAGGATTCTGTTCGTTGATCAGGTCAATAGCGTGCTGAAGTTTAGATGGGTCTGAAAAACTTCCGCTGTGTACATCGGAAATCTGAATTACTTTATAGCCTTCAAAGTTTTTCGAAAGCCCCGGAATTTTCACCTTGATTCTTCTTACGGTATGCCTGTATTTTCCGAACGTAATTCCATCGATGAAAAGGGCAGAAAGAACGCCTCCAAGGCCTAGTCCAACGATGCTCAGGAATTTCCTTCTTTCAGGGAAAAAGTTTTCTTTAGGCTGTGTTAATCCGATTAAATATCCTCCGGTTCTGAAAATATCATCAATTAATAAAAACAGAACCACAAAGATTTTTGGGAGTATAAAGATCAGGAATAACGAAATGGTGATCTGAACCCTAACAGAGCTTTTATCTGATCTTTGGAAATGAGTAATTTCATAGGCGAAAATCGCGTAAACGGTCAAAGATACAACCCAATACCCAAGCCTGATCCAGAAATTATCTGTTAATGTTCTTATAGCCTGATAGATATAAACTTCCAGAACCAGAAAGATAGCGGCAATGATCAAAAAATTTCTCTGCATGATAAATCTAAAAAAGCACAAAGAATATGTTTCCCTGTGCTTTATATTTTTTTGTTAATTAAATATTTTAAGGAAATCTGTAAACGATAGCATTGATGTTCATTCCGGCACCTACCGACGTCATCACAATGTTACCTTTATCTTTAAACGTTTGACCTGTCATTTTTCCTTTAATTATTAAATCATACATGGTAGGAATGGTTGCTACAGATGTGTTTCCAAGGTCCTGAATGGTCATAGGAGAGATCGCGTGGTCGTAATCTTTCACATTATAAAGCTTGTGAAGTCTTTCGATCATGGCATAATCCATTTTTGCATTCGCCTGGTGGATAAGGATTTTATCAATATTTTCAATGGAAAGTCCTGCATCTTCAATGGTTTCCTTAATGGCTGAAGGGACATTTTTAAGCGCGTATTCATAGATTTTTCTTCCCTGCATTCTTACGTAAAGACGTTTCTGATCTACGTTTGCGTTAATAGAAGAAGCGTTTTCAAGATAACACAGTTCCGGACCATTGTCGCAGATCGTGTTGTGCGCGATGATACCTACATTTTCCTGGTCTGTAGCCTGTACAACCACTGCACCGGCGCCATCAGCAAAAATCATTCTGTTTCTGTCATGCGGATCCGTAACACGGCTTAATGTTTCTGCACCTACCACAAGAATGGTTTTGGCAGCTTTTGCCTTGATAAGGTTGTCTGCAAGGATCATGGCTTCCACCCATCCCGGACATCCGAAGATCATATCATAAGTGATGCATTTTCTGTTCTTAATGCCCAGCTTATTTTTCACTCTTGCTGCCATATTAGGCATGAAATTCACATATCCGTCTACAGTAACTTCTCCGAAATTGCTTGCGTAAATGATATAGTCAAGGTCTTCGCCATCTATTTTCGCGTCCTCCAGGGCTGCTTTGGCAGCTTCAGAACCGATCTGTGAGTTGGAAAGATCGTCTTCAATAAATCTTCTGTTTTCTATTTCTGTGATTTCTACAAACTTCGCGATGGTTTCTTCAGCAGGTTTTTCAATCTTAACTCCGTCTTCAGTGTAGAACTCAGAATCCATGAAATAATCTCTACCAATAATTCTGTTAGGAATATAGGATCCGGAACCAATAATGATCGTATTCGGCATTCGTTTAAATGATTTTTTAAAGATGCAAAGTTAATAATTAATATTAATAACGGAGAATTAAAAATATTATTAAATTTGCAAAAATTGTACTTTACAATCGTATGAAAAACAACTCGTCCTTAAAAGGCTTACTTATTGCAGCTGTGGTGTTTATCGTTGCTTTTGGGGTCTACTTCTTTTTTTTAGCCAAGAAAAATTATTTTATAGTAGACAACCCTACACCCGATACCTATTATTTTAAGATCAATAACGGTTCTGAGGGAATAATTTCAGCGGGACAATATGTTCACGTGGATATTAAAAAGGGGAAAAATTCGATCCAGGTTTTCGATAAGAATAAAAAAATGCTCTACGATTCTGCATTTGAAGTGAATAAGATTCGTGGGCTGCTTAACATCGCTCATCAGGATTATTATATTAATGATCAATATTATGGGTACAATCTTAAAAAAGATTCATTACTTTTGGCCCTGGACAAAATCACAATAGACGGAAAAGTTTATTTCGGAGGAGCAAGACGCTTCAACAAGCTTTATACTGAAGATTTTTATTACAATGTGGATGAGGATTACGATAAAGTGATCAAAAACATTCAGCAGGTGGAATCGAGATCAAAGATTTTCAGAAAGCAGGATTTCCTGAATTATTACAAAGAATATTACAAGTTTTAAGTTTTGACAAAAGATATTACCAAAGTTACTCCCTACAATTCTGAGGCTACGAAAAAAAGCCAGGTAGAGGATATGTTCGACAATATTGCACCGAAGTATGACCTTCTGAATCATGTTTTATCTATGAAAATAGATGTTTTATGGAGGAATACATTGGTGAAAATGATGAAAAAAGACGATCCGCAAGAAGTGCTGGATGTGGCTACAGGAACGGGAGATTTAGCAATCACGATTGAAAAAGGAACCGATGCAAAAGTAATTGGTTTAGATTTATCACAACAAATGCTGAATGTTGGCGTTATTAAAATAAAAAAACTTAAATTAGACGGCAAAATTTCCATGCAAAAAGGGGATGCAGAAAATTTACCTTTCGAGGACAATAGATTCGATGCTGTTTCCGTTGCATTTGGAGTAAGGAATTTTGAAAACCTTACCAAAGGTTTGGCAGAATTAAGAAGAGTAGTTAAAGATAACAAGAGTGTTTATATACTGGAGTTTTCAAAGGTTGAGGGGTTCTTAGGTCCATTTTATATGTTTTATTTCAAAAACGTATTACCTGCCATCGGCAGACTGGTTTCCAAAGATAATAGGGCGTATACATACCTTCCGGATTCTGTAAATGCTTTTCCTTTCGGGGAAAAGATGAAGCAAATTCTTTTAGATACAGGATTTAAGAAAGTAGAATATAAAAAGCTAAGTTTAGGTATAGCCACAATTTATAAAGCAACAAAGTAACCTATGAATAAATTTCTATTAAGAGCACTGGTTTTAGCCTCAGTTAATATTGCAGTTTTTGCAGATGCGCAATTCAGAACCCGAAACAGAATGGATAAGTTGGAAGACTTTGACGAGCAGAAATTCAGTTGGGGTTTTTATTTGAATGGCAACAGGCTAGACTACCGTATCGTCCTTCATCCAAGATATGGTGCGGAAGGTAATCAGAATCTTGTAAAATCCAGAGAAAGCTACAGTTTCGGAGCTGGTTTAATCGCCAAGTGGAGACTGAATGATAATCTGGACCTAAGATTGGAGCCAGGCTTGCAATTTGCTCAAAGACAGTTGATTTTTAACACCCAGTCCAATGACCAGTATGCTGCCGGAACATTGACTAACCCACCTTTTTTCCCAATTGCTTTAACTGAAAAAGATAAAGTAAGAGAGATTAAATCTACTTTGGTGGATATTCCTGTATTATTGGAACTTCATGGTAACAGATGGTACAATTCAAGACCTTATATTGCAGGAGGGGTGAACTATATTGTGAACCTTCAGTCCAATTCAGATTCTGTGGATGACAATATGCAGCAGGTTTTCAGATCTACTACGCATAATTTTGCATGGTCGGCTGAAATGGGAATTCAGTTTTATTTCAATAAATTCAAACTGACTCCGGCCATCAGAGGAACATTCTTCATGAACAACGAGAAAGTAGCCGATAATGCGACTACACCTCCATACTGGGCGACAGCAATGTCTACGCTTCAGACAAGAGCAGTGATGTTTGTTTTGAAATTTGAATAAGAAAATACACATTAAAAATACAAAAGGAGGTGCATCTGCATCTCCTTTTTTCATGGCAAATCAAAATATAGAGACATTTATTTTTGTTACTGTTATTATTTTTTTATTTTTGTTGCTAGTTAGAATATAGAAAACCTGAAATGCTTCAAGATTTAGAAAACAATTTTTCAGAATTAGAGAGAAAGATTTACCTTTTACAAAAGAATTATAAAAATCTTACTGAAAGATTAGCAGACTTAAGTGTTGAGCATGAAGAACTGAAAACGAAGTATGATGAGGAAAGAAGAAGAAATCAGGTATTAGCAGAAGAACAAAAAAATATAAAGCTTTATTCAGCAATATCAGGAAATCCTGAACACAACAGGTTAATGAAAAACCATATCAACAGATTGGTAAAAGAAATTGACTTTTGTATTGCGCAGCTTCAAAACAGTGGATTATAATGGAGGTAAGAAGAATAACCATCAACATTGCAGGAAGGGTATATCCGCTGAACGTGCCGGCCGCAGAGGAGGAAACTCTGCGTAAGGTAGGAAAGCAGATCGAAAATATGATTAAAGATTTTGAACAGAACTTCGATGTAAGAGACAAACAGGACGCTTTGGCGATGTGTGCCCTTAAACTGGGAACCAACGCAGAAGTAGTTTCTCTCAACTACGAAAAAAATATAAATTCTACCAACGAAAGATTAGTGAAGATTAATCAGTCGTTGAATGAAATTGGGAAATAGATTTTTTTTCCCATCAGACTGCCTACAATAATTCTAACACATTAAAGGTAAACTCAACGCTAAACAATTACCGAGCAAATGTCCTCTGAATGGCGAGCCGGGTCTCCCGGATTACAGACAGTGGAAATCAGTTCAAATCGTGTTGATTAGGAGTTTACTCTATATCACTGAATTATTGTAGGTTTTTTTTATTTAAATAAGTGTAAGACAATTAAAACTCAATATATATTATGACAACAGCCATTATAGTCGGCGTTATTTGCTTAGTTATTGGCGCAGTGATAGGGATTCTTTTCTCTAAGAGCTCGCTGAATACCAAGGCAAAATTTATTGTAGATGATGCAAAGAAAAATGCCGAAAACCTTATAGAAAAAGCAAATGTTCAAGCTGAATCCATAAAGAAAGAAAAGAACCTACAGGCCAAAGAAAAATTTTTGGAACTGAAATCTCAGCATGATGCGGATATTCAATCCCGTGAGAAAAAAATGCAGGAGGTGGAAAAAAGAACCAAAGACAAGGAACATAAGCTTAACGACGAGCTTAGCAAGACAGGAAAACTTGAAAAAGACCTTGACAAGCAGATTGGAGATTACGCTAAGAAGAATGAGATCTTAGAGAGAAAACAGCAGGAACTTGAGGTAGCGACCACTAAAAAAGTGGAGATCCTGGAGAAAATTGCCAATTACACCGCAGAAGAAGCTAAAGCAGAATTGGTAGAAACCATGAAGGCAGAAGCTAAAACAAGAGCTCAGGCACACGTTCAGAGCATTATGGAGGAAGCACAGCTGAACGCTAAGAACGAAGCTAGAAAAATTGTTGTTCAGACCATTCAGAGAATTGGTACAGAACAGGCTATCGAAAATTCAGTATCTGTTTTCAACATTGAATCTGACGAAGTAAAAGGTAGAATCATTGGTAGAGAAGGTAGAAACATCCGTGCTTTGGAAGCAATGACGGGCGTGGAAATTATCGTTGATGATACTCCGGAAGCTATTCTTCTTTCATGTTTTGATCCGGTAAGAAGAGAGATCGCAAGATTATCCCTACACAGATTGGTGACGGACGGAAGAATCCACCCGGCAAGAATCGAAGAAGTAGTAGAAAAAACAAAAAAACAGATCGAAGAAGAGATCATTGAAGTAGGAAAAAGAACAATCATTGATTTAGGAATCCACGGATTACACCCGGAACTGATCAAGATTGTAGGTAGAATGAAATACCGTTCTTCTTACGGACAGAACTTACTACAGCACTCAAGAGAAGTAGCGAACATCGCTGCAACGATGGCTGCTGAATTAGGATTGAACGTAAAACTAGCGAAAAGAGCAGGTCTTTTACACGATATCGGTAAAGTTCCTGAGCAGGAATCTGAACTTCCTCACGCTTTACTGGGAATGCAGTGGGCTGAAAAATACGGTGAAAATGCAGAAGTCGTTAACGCGATCGGAGCTCACCACGACGAAATTGAAATGAAGTCACTATTATCACCGATCATCCAGGTGGCTGATGCCATCTCAGGAGCCAGACCGGGAGCAAGAAGACAGGTACTTGAATCTTATATCCAGAGACTGAAAGATCTTGAATCTGCTGCATTAAGTTTCGATGGCGTATCAAGTGCTTATGCGATCCAGGCAGGTAGAGAACTGAGAGTAATGGTAGAAAGCGGAAAAGTAAATGATGAAGTAGCCAACCAGCTTTCTTACGACATCTCTGAAAAGATCCAGAATGAACTGACGTATCCGGGACAGGTAAAAGTAACGGTAATCAGAGAAACAAGAGCTGTGAATATTGCAAGATAATAACAGAATAAAGATATTGTATAAAAACCTTTCAAGAAATTGAAAGGTTTTTTATTTTTATCAAAATTTAAAAATGCAAGAACTGTCCTTGTCTTCAAAACTGAAGTACATCTTTTCAATCCCCGTTATCATTTCCGCGCTGGGCTATTTCGTAGATATCTATGACCTGCTTCTATTCGGTATCGTAAGAATTCCAAGTTTAAAGGCTTTAGGCCTGAATCCTGACGCCGATGGAACCTTTATTCTCAACTGTCAGATGGTAGGACTTCTTATCGGTGGCGTGTTCTGGGGAATCTTCGGAGACAAAAAAGGAAGACTTTCCGTACTTTTCGGTTCCATATTAGTCTATTCCCTGGCGAATATAGCCTGTGGATTCCTGCCTTACTTTCCGAAAGAGCATCTCGTGTACCAATATGCGGGTTTAAGGTTTATTGCCGGAATAGGACTCGCCGGAGAGCTTGGAGCCGGAATTACCCTGGTTTCTGAAAGCCTCCCGAAGAGTTTAAGAGCCATCGGAACTTCCGTAGTAGCCGGATTTGGACTGATGGGGGCTGTTGTAGCACAACTTACCGTAGAATTAGCCGGTGGCTGGAATATTTCCTACATCATTGGAGGAATTATGGGAATCATGCTGCTGTTGCTTAGAATCAGCGTTTCAGAATCCGGTATCTATAAAAATATCGTGCATAAAAGTGTTTCAAAAGGCAATTTTCTCTCCTTCTTTACCAATAAAGACCGTCTGACCAGATATCTCAAATGCATTGCAGTCGGATTGCCTACCTGGTACTGTATAGGGATTCTCGCCGTTTTAGCCAATCAATTTGCTCCTGAATTTGGGATAAAGGACCTGAATCCCGGAAAAGCCATTATGTGGGCGTATATAGGTATTTCTGTCGGTGATCTGATGAGCGGTTTTATTTCCCATGCTTTGAAATCGCGGAAAATGGCCATTTTTTATATGTTGTTGTTCACGATAGTGGGAGTGGCGATCATGCTCTTTGGAAATACCAATACCGAAACGAAATACTATATGTTCTGTGTCTGGCTGGGCTTGGGTACCGGATATTGGGCGATGTTTGTGACTCTCGCTGCAGAACAGTTTGGAACGAATATCAGAAATACGGCAACCACCACCGTTCCCAATATGGTAAGAGGTCTGGTGCCGGTGATGATCCTGGCATTTGATCTGCTGAAAAATAATTTCACGGTCATCATCAGTGCGGCAATCGTTGGAATTGTTGTCTTTGGCCTGGCCTTTTATTCGGCATTGACTATTTCAGAAACGCATAATAAAGACCTGGAATTTACCGAATAATTAATGTTGTTTAAGAAATGTTAAGATTGAAAATTGCAGTTATATCGTAATAAACGTAATGGAATCAATGTATTATTGAAAATTTATTTAAATTATGTTGCGGATAATTAATATTTGTTTAACTTTGAAAGGTAACAAAACTATATTGTTTAATCTCAAACCAAATCATTTCACACTATGAAAAACGCTAAGAAATTAAGAAAAGCAGATCTAAAGAACATTATCGGAGGAATCAGCGGAAAACCTGATTTATCACTTTGCGGATGCAGTTGTTCAGGTTCTGTAACCGGACCTTGGTATTGCGTACAACACATTGCTTGTACACAAGGATACAACTGTGGTGAGTCTGCAATTTAAGACTGTATCTCAGTAAGAAAACGAAACATTTCCACATTTAATACGCAAAAGCCTTTTGGGACCTTCCAAAAGGTTTTTGTCATTTTAAAGATTGGAGGAAAATTAATTAAAAAACAAATTAAATTCTCTTTTATATAAAAATTCTACAGCTGGAAAAACGCAAACATCTGTGAAAATCTGTGCAATCTGTGGTTAAAAATAATAAACACAAAAGAGAACTAAAAAAATCAACTGATAATATAAAGCAAGCTCCCTACACTTATCGTAATCCATAAAATAACAGCCACGGCCAGCGGCTTAATTCCTATCGTTTTTAAAGTCCGGATCGAAAGAGTAGACCCGATAAAGAATAAAGTAAGATTCAGCCCTGATTTCGCCACAGCAGTGACAGAACTGCTCAAACCATCAAAAACAGGAAAATAAGTATTCAGAAGAATAGCAAGGATAAACCATCCGATAAACCATGGTATTTTAATTTTCGACTCTTTGTTTTTAAAAATAAACATGGTGATCACAGAAACCGGAATAATCCATAAGGCACGGGCCAGTTTCACAGTTGTCGCTATTTTTAAAGCCTCATTTCCATATTTGCCGGCTGCACCAACCACAGAGCTGGTATCATGAATTCCCACCGCGCACCAAAGCCCGAACTGTTCCTGAGAAAGATGCAGCATATGCCCGATAGCCGGATAAATAAACAATGCTACAGAATTCAAGGTGAAAATAATCGCAAGGCCTAAAGAAATTTCCTTTGTACCCGGCTTGATGATTGGAGAAACAGCAGCAATAGCACTTCCGCCACAAATCGCAGTTCCAGCAGAGATCAGATAAGAAAGCTTTTTCTCAAGCTTAAATACCTTTCCTAAAATGTATCCAAGAACCATTACTGTAAAAATACTGACAACCGTTAAAATAAATCCTGTTTTCCCCGCCTGAAGTGCTTCATTGAGTTTGAGCCCAAAACCCAGCCCTACAATAGAGATCTGAAGCAGCAGATGAATGTATTTGTGCAAATGCTTTTCAAACGGATTTCCAATAAGAACAGCTAAACCAAAGCCCAAAGCCAGCGCTATAGGAGAGGAAACTAATGGGGTAAGACATACAACACCGAGTATAATAAAAATCGTTTTTCGGATCATTTCATTTTGGATGAGCTCTTTCATAAGATAAGTTTTGAAATCAGACTCCAAAATTCCGAAATATAGTATTACAAAGTAAATCGTATTTTATTATGATGGATAACTTTTGGTTATGGGTTGTGGTGTGAGAGAGTTTGAGAGTTTGAGGGTTTGAGAGTGGGAGTGTTTGAGAGGTTTGGGGTAAATGAGTTTGGAAGAGGGGTAACTTTGCTAGTTGCTAGTTGCTAGTTGCTAGTTGCTAGTTGCTAGTTGCTGGTTGAAAATAACGTTGTTGGTTTATAGCTATACCATATTTTGCATCTGCTGTCTGTTGTCTAATATCTGAAATCTGACGTCTAATATCTGAAATCTAGCCCAAAAATTCACCATTCACTTGCGAAGCAAAATTCACCATTGACTCTACTCCGTCTAAAATCAAATCAAAAGATCAAAGTTTCAAACTGCGTCACCATCCTAATCCCTGCAACCTATCATCTGCCACCTAACTCCTCACAAATCTCAAAAAAAGCTTAATCACCTCCGACTGTTCTCCTTTCGGAAGTATGAAGTGGAAATTTCTTTCTATACTGAAATTCTTGATATCAATAATGGTTAGGGTATTGTTTTTTAATTCATTTAAAATGGTGCTGATCGACAGAAATGCCATGCAGTCTGAATGTAAAAGGTAATTTTTGATGCTTTCGCTGCTTCCCAGTTGCATAACGGTGTTAAGCTCTTCGATGTTGATTCCTTTTTCCTTTAAGCGGTTTTGGATGAATTCCTGGGTACCGGAGCCCTGTTCACGGAAAATCAGATTTAAGTCGTAAAGATCTTTTAAACTTAAAGTTTTCTGGGCTAATGGATGATTAGCTTTTGCCGTAAGAACAATTTCATCAGCTTTAAAGATTTTATAGTCAAAAAATGAAGACTGAGATTCCCCTTCAATAATTCCGAGGTCTATTTTCCCTTCTTTTAAAAGTTCGGAAATAATTTCTGTATTATGCGCGATCAGTTCGATCTTAATGTCTTTGTAATACGTATTGAATTTGGCCAGGAGTTCTGGCAAAACATATTGGGCAACGCTGGTACTGGCCCCGATAATCAGCTTTCCTTTGTGCTGTTCATTTACCTGGCTGATCTCAAATTCCAGATCACGGTAGAGGTTCCGGATTTTTTCTGCATATTCATACAAAATTTGTCCACTTTGAGTAAGATGTACGGAAGTTCCTTTCCTATCAAACAGTTTTGTACCCAGCTGATTTTCAATTTCTTTAATGTGTTTGGTTACCGCCGGTTGGGAAATATGAAGTTCCTCAGCAGCTTTCGTGAAACTCAGTCTTGAGGCAGCGGTATGGAAAACTTTTAATCTGTAGTCAAACATGGGGGGAGCTTATGGTAACAAATTTAGTAAAATTATACGGGTTGCGGGTTTCGGGTTTTGAGATTCGGGTTTACGAGTTTCGGGTTTCGCGGTAGAGTTTAAGAGTTGGTATATTTTGAGATTTGGGCCATTTTGTGCAGAAATGAGAATTCGGAAATCTGAACCCCGTCAAACCTGTGTCCCACTACTAGTAATCTCGCAACTCGTAAACCCCGTATCTCATTAAACCCGCACCTCCTTACAAATCCGAAAAAGACTTGTCTCCATCACTTTCATATCTCCGGTTTTTCGCTTCACCAATCTTTTGTTTTGTATAAATACTGTTGTGGCCGGAAAGTAAGTAGGAAACCACACAGGCAATCGCGACATAGACGCCGGATTCTGCTCCGAAGAGCTCAATTCCCATCAACATACAGGCCAGTGGAGTATTGGTAGCTCCGGCAAAAACAGCTACAAAGCCCATTCCTGCAAGCAAGCCGAATGGTAACGGAATAAACAGAGACAACGCACTGCCGAGAGTAGCCCCGATGAAAAATAAAGGAGTGACTTCGCCACCTTTAAACCCTGCAGAAAGGGTAACAATCGTAAAAACCATTTTTAAAGCAAAATCATAGAGTGGAAGTTGTTGTTTAAAAGATTCCAGAATGACAGGAATTCCCAGTCCGATATATCTTGTGGTTCCCATGGCAAAAACAGCCACAGCAACAATAATCCCACCGACTACGGGACGAAACGGAGGGTATTTTATCTTAGATTTAAAAACAGAACCTGTCCAGTGAATTATTCTGCTGAATCCTGCAGCACAGATTCCAAAAGCAATTCCGGCGAGAATACTGTATAAAATGGGCAGAAATTCAAGTTTAGGAATAAAATCGATGTGATAATGGGTATGTTTGACATTCCAGAGATTAGTCGTCAAGTCTGCGAGAATAGCTGAAGCAAAAGCCGGGAAGATAGCATTGTACCGTATTCTTCCAATCAGGAAAACTTCCAGTGCAAAAACGGCTCCGGCCAATGGTGTTCCGAAAATAGATCCAAAACCTGCGGCAATGGCAGCGATCAGCAGAATTTTCCTTTCACTCTTGTCAAGCTTGAAAGGTTTGCTGAACTGGTCTGCAATAGCGCCTGCCATCTGTAAAGCTGTTCCCTCACGACCGGCCGAGCCCCCGAAGAAATGCGTAACAATGGTTCCCAGATAAATAAATGGAGCCATTTTAAATGGAATAATTTCCTTTGGATCATGAATATTGTCGATGAGCAGATTGTTTCCCGCCTCTACGTCTTTTCCATAATAATGATATAAAAGCCCAACAAGAAAACCGGCAATAGGAAGCAGGGCAATGAGCCAGATGTGACTTTCTCTGAATTGGGTTGCCCATTCCAGGGACTGTAAAAATCCTGCAGAAGCTGTTCCGGCTAAACCACCAATAATCATACTGATGCATAACCATTTTGAAATATAAGGCAGAGCAGGGTGTTTTTTGAAAAATAATTGGGTGTGAAAAACTGCTTTTCTATGAAGTGTCCGTTGTTTTTTTGACATAATAATCCTGATCAGTTATTGGTTAATAATCTCTTAATCAGGCGTCATCAGCTTTTGTAAAGCGGTTGGGTAAGGAAGAGCACCATTTCCTTTTGTGATGCAAAGATAGAAATAAGAATTTATTTGCAAAATACTTATTTTTTGTAATGAACAGCTTTGTCTGCTTCTATAGGGTTGTTGTATTTTCTGATTACCTCCTGCATATTTTTGGTTTGGGTATTCAGTTCATCTACCGTATGAATCTCTTTTCCGTTGATATTAATCTTCAGATTGTTATTCGCTTTGTTGAAATTGTTTCTTTCAAATGCAAAAGGATCATTATAAAAATCCATGATAAGTTTGTTCTTCTGCTTTTCATTAATCGGTACCGCTTTATTTCCGAAATTGGATTCTACAAAATTGTCGGTAGAATAAATATCAGGGAGTTTCTGGCTTTTAACCAGATGATAGATGAAATTTTTCGTGGAATCGGACAGTTCAAAAATCAGCCCCGGAAGTCCACGAAATTTGTAAGGACCTTCATTAAACGGAATATCCTTGCAAAACCATGCTGTCCACGTCCGGCCTCCAAACTTTGTAGATGCTTTTTGAAGAGTATAATTTTCGACCTTCTTTGTTTCATCTGAAATAACCCAGCTGATTTTGTCTATCGTTTTAAAAGAATAATATCCTTCTTTAATGGCAATGAAATTTTCGTTGTCAAAAGTATTGATCTTTCTTTTCACCACCTGTCCAGACATATCGGTATGGCTATTATTGGTGCCGAACTTGTTGTTCAGAGAGTCTGTTACTGCTAAATTCTGACCATAAAATTTTACCTCTTTTGGACTAATATCCAAAAGCATATTCAGCTTTTCATAACCGGTTTCCGTAGAATCCATTTTGTATTGCAGCTCATAAATGAATCTATGGGTCTGCGATTGAGCTAATGTGATAAAAAACAGGGCAGATATTGCAAAAATATTTCTCATGAAGCGGTTATTTATGGGCAAAAGGCAGAAATGATTTATCTATAAAAACGGTTTCATTTCATCCTCAATCTGCGTTCTGAGATTCATCAGACGTTTCGCATAGCGTTCCTGCTGTTTTTCCTCTTCAGTTTCTGGGATCCATGCAGGGACGGGAAGTTTTTTGCCGTTTTCATCTACCGCAACAAAAACAATGATACAATGGGTTTTTTTAACAAATGTAGGCTGTTTCAGGTTTCTTGAGAAAACATTGATCGAAATGTGCATGCTCGATTTTCCGGTATAAATCACCTGTGCATCTACTTTTACCACTTCCCCGATTTTGATGGGTTCATAGAAACGGATCCCGCCCACATAAACGGTTACCGAATAATTTCCGCTCCATGTTGTGGCACACGCATAACCTGCCTGATCGATCCATTTCATGACGCTTCCTCCATGTACATTTCCTCCATAATTCACGTCTGAAGGCTCCGAAATAAACTGAAAAGTGATGGGCTTGTTCTGCATCTTTATAAAATTTTAATAAAGTTATTTAATAATTTCCAGAATTTTAGATTAAATCCTACTTTTGAAAGACGAAACTTCAATGAAGAAGGAAATTTAACGAATAACAGATTTAAAAAATAACAATGAAGAAAGTATTCTATCTTAATACATGCGATACCTGCAGAAAAATCCTGGCACAGTTTGACCTTGCAGACTGGGAACTTCGCGAAATCAAAAAAGAACCCATGACAGAAGAAGAGCTGGCCGCGATGTATAAAAAAACAAAATCATACGAAGCACTGTTCAGCAAAAAATCTACACAGATTAAACTAAGAGGTCTGGATGCCAAATCTCTTGAAGAAAAAGATTTTAAGGACCTTCTTTTGGATCATTACACCTTTCTGAAACGTCCGGTTTTTATAACGGATAACGAAATTTTTGTAGGAAATGATAAGAAGAATGTAGAAGCTCTGAGAGAATTCTTTGGAGTGGAAGATTAAGATATTAAACCAAGCTTGTCGAAATAAGATTCTAAATCTGATCAACAGAAAATGAATTTAATAAAGAGCTACAGATAAATTCCGTAGCTCTTTGTGTTATAGAAATTGAAAATTAAAGCCTTATTATTATGTGATCGTGTATGTTTTTTCAGTGAGAACAGTATAGGTTTCTGAAACCACATTGTCTACAAACTTCCATTCTGCCAGTGAGCTTGCAGAAGTAAATTTCACCTGCAAATATCCTCTTTTATAGAGATTAGCATACTCCAGATCATCTATAAGTATCGAAAACGCCTGAGCCAGTTCTATAGCTTGTGTTGGATCGGAAGTAATTCCCAGATAACCTTCCAGTCCGGGAGAAGATACGGAGCTGCAAGCCAACTCTGTTCCTATGAAGTTTCCCTGTGCATCTGTCAATTTCCCCAGCCAGGCATTGTGGGTGTCTCCTGCCAGTACCACTACTTTTTTTCCGGCAAGAATAGAGTAGAGCTGCTCTCTCTCCATGAAATACCCATCCCAGGCATCCAGATTGTAAGGTAATGTTGTGGTGATTCTTGCTATTTCCTGAGCGGTAAGTGTTGGATCATGTTGTAGCTGTCTCGTTTTAAGAACAATCAGCTGGGAAATGGTGTTTTTAAGCAACAGCATCGTCGTAGGCTGTGCACTTCCGTATTGTTTTATTTCTGCGAGAATTTTATTTAATACCATCAGCATTTCAGCAGGAACCATCATTTTGGTCATTAAGATCTGCTGTCCCAATACTTTCCATTTTGCAGTATCTGCATTGATCTGAGAACCCAGCCACTGCATCTGCTCACTCCCAATCAGTCTTCTGCCGGGACTTAAGAAATCAGTTTTGAACTGTGTCTGATCAAAGTTTCCTGCAGCATCCAGATAATCCGAGTATTCAAGCTGCTTATCTCTTGCGATTACCCTTGTGTCCATCATATAAAGAGAAACAATATTTCCGAAGTTAAAGGTTCTGTAGATTCTCAGATCCTTGCCTGTTTTTAAAGGAATATATTCGCTGTAAGCCTGAAATGCAGCCATTTTTCTGACCTCAAAACTTCCTTCATTAGGCTGATGATTCTCTGCTCCGGATTTATAAGTGTCATTGGCAAATTCATGATCATCCCAAACGCAGATAAAAGGTTTCTTCTGATGAAGAAGCATAAGATTCTTGTCTCCTCTGTATTGTCTGTATCTTTCACGGTAATCGGCGAGAGTAAGGATTTCCTTTGCGGGTTGATGAGCTCTTCCCAGCTGATTGGTGTAAGGATTGGTTCCATACTGTCCCGGAGCGTATTCATAGATATAATCTCCTAGATGAACCACTACATCGGCTTCGGATTGAGCTATTGCTCCATATACATTGAAAAGTCCTGCCGGAAAATTGGAACAGGAAACCACAGCCATTTTCACTTCGTTTACAGAATCTGTTTTTGATGGTAAAGTGAGCGTTTCTCCTGTGATGCTGCTTTCTTTGGTTTTAATATTGTAAAACCTGTAAAAGTACTTTGTATAGGAAGGTATGTTCTGAACGTCCACTGCAACTGTGAAATCATTCACTGAAGTTACATTGACCTGCCCTTTCCTCACTATATCGGAGAAATTGCTGTTTCTGCTTACTTCCCAGATAATTTCAGCATCAATACCTGTGGAATATCTTGTCCAGATAATGACTCCTGTTTCTGAGGGATCAAAACTGGCTACCCCGGTTTCAAATCCTGCATTTTTCAGATTATCCGGAGCATTTCCGATGTCGGTAAAATCATCATTGGTACAGCTTTCAATTAAAGGAGCTATCAGGATTCCTCCCGCAGCCAACAATGAATGTTTAAGAAATTTTCGTCTGTTGATTGAGTTATTGTTTTCCATCAATTTATTTTTCCCTGCAAAAAAAGATAATTGGAAGAACAAGTCTATTAACTCAGCTTTAATTATACTTTATGATTATTTAATCGGGATAATTTTAAAATGATAAGAATTAATATTTATCAGTGTTTTTTTAAACAATTCATTATTAAATACTTATATTTAATATCACCAAAAAATAAAATCATGACAAAAAACTTTTTAAAAACGAAGAATCTTAAAAGATCAGCATTAAAAGAAATTATGGGAGGCGTAAGACCACCAATTGTTAACTGCTTTACCCTTTGCGGGCCTGGTGGCGGCGTTATTTCCAATACTCCTGGAGTCGGGGATGCCTGTAGTCCGGACAGAAAGGTTTGCTGTATCTGCTATTAATCACAAAAAAACAGGCTGTAAAATAAATTACAGCCTGTTTTTTAATATTTTTTGAACAATTATACGAAAGGAGCTTTCACTACTTTTGCAGGAATGTTCTTGTTTCTTACCTGAATAAAGATTTCAGAACCCAGTTTGAAATGAGGTTTGTCCACATAAGCAAGACCCAAACCGATCTTTTTCATTGGAGACTGTGTCCCTGAAGTCACTTTTCCGATTACATTTCCTTCTGCATCCACTACCGGATAATCATGTCTTGGAACCCCTTTGTCCTGAAGTTCAAAGCCTACAAGCTTTCTCGTAACCCCTTCTTCTTTCTGTTTTGCGAAAGTCTCTTTAGAAACAAAATCTTTATCGAATTTCGTGATCCATCCCAATCCTGCTTCAATAGGAGAAGTGGTATCATCAATATCATTTCCGTAAAGACAGAAACCTTTTTCTAATCTTAAAGTATCTCTTGCAGCAAGACCTGCAGGAACAATTCCTTCAGCTTCACCAGCATTGATGATCGCATCCCAAAGTTGAACAGCGTTTTCATTGTTGAAGTAGATCTCAAATCCACCACTTCCAGTATATCCTGTGTTCGAAATGATCACATTCTCTACACCAGCAACACTTCCTACTGCAAAATTATAATAAGGGATTTCAGAAAGATTAGTCTCTGTAATCTTTTGAAGGATTTCTGTAGCTCTAGGTCCCTGAACTGCTAATAATGACATCGCATCAGAAGCATTGGTCATCTGAGCACCGAATGTGTTATATTTTGAGATATGATTCCAGTCTTTTTCGATATTTGACGCGTTTACCACCACAAAATATTTGTCGTCTTCCATTTTGTAAACAATAAGATCGTCCACGATTCCTCCGTTTTCGTTTGGAAGGCAAGAATACTGAGCTTTTCCGTTTTCAAGAGCATCTACATTATTAGTAGTCACAAACTGTAAAAGATCCTTAGATCCCGGTCCTTCAATAAAAAACTGTCCCATGTGCGAAACATCGAATAATCCTGCTTTTTCTCTTACCGCAAAATGCTCTTCCGTTACACCAGAATACTGTACAGGCATTTCAAAACCTGCAAAAGGTACGATTTTAGCGCCCAAAGAAACGTGTTTATCGTATAAGGCTGTTTTCTTCATATTTAATTTTTATTTCTTTATTTTAAAGCTGTTGAAAGTTTCGTTGAATAGACTCATATAATTTCCGTTCCAGAATTTCTGGCCACAGTTGATGGAAATAAGATACAGATCTTTGTCCTTCTGAAATGCCCTGGTGATCCAGAACAGTTTCTCCTTTTCATCAAAATATTCGTAAAAATATTCTGTATATCCTTTTCTGCCTTTGTTTTCCTTTATTTTGCTTTCCGGCTCTTCAGATTTATAAAGTGCCAGGATAAACTTTTTCATATCTGCTTTTGGAAGCTCAAGTCCGTGATATTCTGAAATGGTAATGGCTCCAACCTCATTGGAAGGAAAAATATTCACAATATCGCTGTCATTGGTAGATCGCCAGCCTTCCGGAACATTGATCGAGTAGCCGGGACTGTCAAAGACTTTTGCTTTCTGGGCAAAAAATAAGCTTGCCGATAAAAAAGCGGATACGAGCAGTATTTTTTTCATCAATTAAAAATGGTGTTTATATTCTTCGAGGATAATTTTAAACCACTCTGTAAAATGGCCGGGATTTTCAGCGATTTCCTTATCCAGATCTTCCGTGGAAATGAATCTTACTTCTTCCACTTCTTCAGGATTTAAATTGAAATCCGTTTCATGGTTTCCTACAAATACGTGGTCGAGTTCGTGTTCCCAAAGGCCACCTCCTACATCTGCTTTGTAAATAAAATTAAACTTTTCCGAAAGCTCAGCTTCAATTCCAAGTTCCTCTTTTATTCTACGTTTTGCACCCTCAAGATAAGTTTCACCTTCTCGCGGATGGGAGCATACTGCATTGGTCCACTGATTGGGAGAATGGTATTTTCCGGACGCTCTTTTCTGAAGAAGCATCTCTCCTTTGCTGTTGAACAAAAAGACGGAAAAAGCACGGTGCAGAAGACCGTTGATGTGAGCCTGCTGCTTTTCCATAAGACCCAAAACTTCATCTTCAGGATTTACTAAAACTACAAATTCTTCCATTTCTACAAATGTAAGCCTTATAAATGTATTTTGAAAATTTTTGGATAAACATCATAGGACAGAAATTGAAGGGTGAAGCGGGTAAATATTAAAAAAAATATGCTTCTTGAAGAGTAAGTTTAAATTTGGCTTCAATTTTTGACCATTGTCATAAAGATAATTAACATAAAAATCTATTTTTTCTCTTTTCTTAAAACAGATGATGCTACTCCAAGGTGTTTTTTCAGAGCTTTGTTTAAATGGCTGCCGTCTGTAAAACCAAGACTCCATGCTATTTCCTGCAAAGGTGCTTCGGTATATTTTATTCTGTTGACTGCTATCTGGAGCTTTGTTTTCTGAATGTATTCTTTGAGTGTTTCATTAGCATTCCTTTTAAAATATTCACTGAAATACTTGTTGGAAATGTTAAACTTCTCCGAGAGATATTGAATAGATAGCTTGTTTTCATCAACGATATTCTGATTGATATGTTGAATAATGTCTGCCAATCTGTGATGACTTTTCTTATGTACATCAACTGACTTAGTTAATTTTGAACTTATTATCGTTAAGATCGAGGCCAACGTATTAGCAATTAATGTTTCTGAATACTCATACTTCTGGTCTTTTTCTATAAGTATAATCTCAAACAATTTTTTCACCTGACTTTTATCTTTTTCATCATTGAAATAAAGCCCCGTATTGAAATCATAAAACCCGATAATGTAATTGAGCTTACTATACCATTGTAAATAATCTATTGAGGTATTCTTAAGATTTTTAAAATAATGTTCTGTAAACCGGATAAAAAAGAAGGTGGTAGGTTCCGAAATTTCATAGGCATGACATTTAGAGTATGGTAAAAGAAAAAAATCATTCTTTTCATAAGTCTGGGTTCGGTACTCTATACTTTGAATTCCTTTTCCTTTAAGAATAAATACCAATTCAAAAAAACTGTTTTTGCGGAATCTGTCTTTCCATTCAGTGAGTTCGGTGATCTCTATTTCAATAAGCTCTTGTATATGATCCATTGCTTTGCCATGCTGTATTCTGCAAAGTTATATCTTTTATTTTTACTGATTGATCAGATTTTTATACTCTTCTAAAAACAGCTGTACTTGTAACTTTGTAAAAAAAAGAATGGATTATAAAGAGATTTCAAAAAAGACAGTAGGGTACCTGTATCAGGCGCATTCAAGCATTAGAAATTCTGAGATTGATAATAAACTTATTGCACTGGCCGAATTGCGTATATCCCAGCTGAACGGATGTTCATTTTGCTGTAGTTTTCATGCTAACGAATTAAGAGAAATGGGAATGGAGCTATCTTTAATTGATAAAATACCGGGGTATAAACATTCCGTTTCATTTGACCGTAAACAGATTTTGGTATTAAGATGGGGAGATGCTGTGACCGGTTTAAGCGAAGATATGGAGTTTTTACTTGAAGAATTAAAGCAGGAGTTTTCAGAAAAAGAGATTGTAGAACTCACTTCCAGTATTTCCTTAATGAATGCTTTAAATCGTTTACGGATCAGTTTGGGAGATAGATTTTAAACAGTAATTAAGCAGTAGGCCATTATGAAAATGAAATTATAAATGAGAAAATTTTTAACCATAAGGGATCAAAATGTGAATAAATTATTTATATTATACATTAAATACTAGTTTTAGTAGTAAATTTTTAACTTAAACCAAGTTTAATGTCTCATTTACTTATAAAAGACTTAACTTTGCATCTTAATAATTACTGATGGAATTAGAATATAAAGAGCATTTAAGTCCTATTCTTAAGGACGGGGTAAAAAATTATTTAATTGACATAGACGGTACCATTACAGACGATGTTCCGAATGAAGAACCGGAAAGAATGGTGACCTGCGAACCTTACCCGGATGCACTTGAAACAGTAAATAAATGGTATGACGAAGGACACCAGATCTGTTTCTTCACTTCAAGAACAGAAAATCTGAAGCAGATTACCATCGATTGGCTGGACAAGCACGGCTTCAAATACCACAGCATACTCTGCGGAAAACCAAGAGGGGGCAACTATCACTGGATAGACAACCACCTGGTAAGAGCTACACGATACAAAGGCAGATTTACAGACCTTGTAGAAAAGCAGGTAACTATTGAAGTTTTCAAAGAAGATTAAGAAAACATATACGAAGATTTAAAAATTGAACGATCAAAGTGTACGCACTGAAATTCTTTAATTTTTAAATCTTTTCACTTTTAATATCAATTGTATTTATGAAAGTTTTAGCAAATGACGGTCTGGATCAATCTGGAATTGATGCCCTGGCTGAGAAAGGGTTTGAAGTGATCACTGCAAAAGTTCCACAGGAGTTTTTGGTAGATTACATTAATGAGCATAAGATCCGTACCCTGTTGGTAAGGAGTGCTACACAGGTAAGAAAAGATATTATTGATGGATGTCCGTCGATTGAAATTATCGGACGTGGGGGTGTAGGAATGGATAATATTGATGTGGATTATGCAAGAGAAAAAGGAATTCATGTGATCAATACGCCGTCTGCTTCTTCAGAATCAGTAGCGGAGCTTGTTTTTGCTCATCTGTTTTCAGGAGCGAGATTCCTACAGGATTCAAACAGAAAAATGCCTTTAGTAGGGGATACGGAATTTTCCGGTCTTAAAAAAGCATATACTGCTGGTATCGAATTAAGAGGAAAAACCATCGGTATCGTTGGAATGGGAAGAATAGGACAGGAGGTTGCAAGAATTGCTCTTGGATTAGGAATGAGAGTAGTGGCAGCAGATAGTAATGTAGGAAAAGCAAGCATTAAAGTAAAATTTTACAACAATCAGTTCATCAATGTAGATATTGAAACTGAACCGCTTCAGGATGTGCTGAAACATTCGGACTTCATTACATTGCACGTTCCGGCTCAGAAAGAAGGATATATGATCGGGAAAAATGAATTTGATATGATGAAAGACGGTGTTGCCATCGTGAATTGCTCAAGAGGCGGTGTTATCGACGAATCCGCTTTAATTGAGGCATTGGATTCAGGTAAGGTGAAATTTGCAGGATTGGATGTATTCATCAATGAGCCTACTCCTTCTAAAACCATATTGAATCATTCAAAGATCTCTCTGACGCCTCATACCGGCGCTTCTACTTTGGAAGCACAGGACAGGATCGGACTTTCTCTGGCAGAACAGATTTCAAGTATTTTACAGATTCAGTAATCACTGAACCGGATAAAAATAAAAGGAAGACTGTCTCTTAAATGAGATGGTCTTTTCTTTTCTGTACTAAAATTAAATGGAAGTTTCTAAGTCTTGAAATAACATTCGTCGACTTTATGGAGACAATTTTTGGTTCATTTTGCTTTAAGGCAAAAGAACAAATCAAAACTGTAATTAGAAAAAAAGACTGCCTAAGAAGGCAGTCTTTTCTATTTTATATATTGTTTTTGCTTTTCAAAAGATCTCTGATCTCCGTCAGCAATTGTTGGTCTGCAGTAGGTCCGGCTGGAGCAGCGTCTTCTCTTTTAACTACTTTATTAGCACCTTTGATGATCCAGAAAAGTACCATAGCGATACACAGGAAGCTGATCACCGCAGAAAGGAAATTACCGTAAGTAACCCCATTCCATGAAAGTTTTGAAATGTTTTCTGCACCTGCAGCTTTCAATGCCGGATTCAGTAAAAGCGGAGTGATTACATCTTCTACCAATGAGGAAACGATTTTTCCGAATGCTCCACCGATGATTACACCGACAGCCAGGTCAAGCACATTGCCCTTAAAAGCAAAGTCTCTAAATTCTTTAACAAATCCCATAATTTATATTTTTTAATTAGTATACACACAAAAATATAATTAAAAAATGTAAAAAACGCTACTTTTCAGAGTTTTTTTATTCCATAAACATTGAATTATAGATGGTGTTTAAAAAGATTTTAGACGTGAGATTATTCTTTCAATTAAATATTTCATAGGGACCATAATATGATTGGATTTTTATTAATATCATTGGCTTAGAAATAGAACTTTCGTAATTTTGGTTGAAAGTTTGAGACCATCTTATGAAAATATTTACTGCAGAACAAATACGCCGCTGGGACACGTTTACGATTTCTCACGAACCTGTTTCCTCCATACAGCTTATGGAAAGAGCCTCTGAAGCATTGGCCGGCTGGATTTCCGAAAACTGCAAAAACCACAAAAAAATTGCCATATTCTGTGGTAACGGAAACAATGGCGGCGATGGATTTGCCGTTGCAAGAATACTGTATATGAAAGGCTTCGATGTAGATGTTTTTGTAAAATATACTAAAGGTAAGTTTTCAGATGATGCTTCGGTCAATGTAAAGCGCCTGCGGGATCTCTCAGGAATTTCGGTGAGAGAATTTAAAGAAGCGGAGCAATATAATTTTGATGCTAAAACTGTTGTCATTGATGCCCTGTTTGGAACCGGCTTGTCACGACCTTTGGAAGGGATTTTTAAGGAGTTGGTTGAGGTTCTGAATGAGGAAAACTGTATTAAAATTTCTATTGATCTTCCTTCAGGTCTGCCCGCTGATGATATACCTGAAAATGATGTTGCGATTTTTAAAGCAGATTATACTTTAAGCTTTCAAAGCTGGAAAAAGAGCTTTCTCCATCCCGAAACAGGAAAATACACAGGGAAAGTGATCATTTTGGATATAGGGTTGCATTCAGGATACTTACAGACAGAAACTACGAAAGATTTTGTCATTAATGAAAAACTTGTCGATGCTATTTTTAAACCCAGACAGGATTTTTCACACAAAGGAACCTACGGAAAAGTGACCATTGCCGGTGGAAGCTATGGTAAAATGGGCGCTGCAGTATTGGCCACCCAATCTGCCCTGAAAACAGGAGCCGGTCTTACCTTTACACTAGCGCCAAGATGTGGTTATGAAATTTTGCAGATATCCTGTCCAGAAGCGATGTTTACGGAAGGTGGAAATGAATTCATAGAAAATTTCGAAACAGAAAACGAAACGGTTTACGGAGTTGGACCAGGATTGGGAACCAATGAAAAGACTCAGAAAGGACTACTGAATTTTCTGAAAAAATACAATAAACCCTTGGTTTTGGATGCCGATGCACTGAACATTATCTCAAAAGACCCTAAAAATTTAAACCTGATTCCCGAGAAATCTGTGATCACACCACATCCAAAGGAATTTGAAAGGTTATTCGGAAGTACGGAAAACTCTTTTGAAAGACTGAAGCTAGCTCGCGAAAAAGCTGCAGAATTGAATATCTATATTGTGCTGAAAGATCACCATACACAGGTGGTCAGCCCCGACGGCAATGTATTCTATAATATCACAGGGAATGCAGGACTTGCCAAAGGTGGGAGCGGAGATATCCTTACCGGAATTCTAACTTCACTTCTCGCTCAGGGATATTCTCAGGAAGACGCCTGTATTTTAGGAGTTTGGCTTCATGGAAGAGCAGCTGATTTAGCGGCTGAAAAGTACTCCAAAGAATCTATGCTTCCCACGGATGTAATTAATACGTTTGGAAGTGTCTTCGAGGAACTGAACAAGAGAAATGGTGTGAAACTTTAGAGTGTTTGAGAGTCAGAGTGTTTTAGAGTTTTAGAGTTTGAGAGTCAGAGTGTCAGAGTGTCAGAGTGTTTGAGAGTTTGAGGGACGGAGTGTTTGAGAGATTTAGACTTAATAGTTTTGCTAGTTGCTAGTTGCTAGTTGCTAGTTGCTAGTTGCTAGTTGCTAGTTGCTGGTTCAGTCTGACGTCTGACGTCTGATGTCTGAAATCTAATATCTAATATCTCACATTTTGATTCTTATCCCAATAGAAAAAGGGCAAATTCACTGGATGTAAATTTGCCCTTTCATTTTTGTATTTCTTATTGTTCAGGTTTTTCGTTTTCTGCCTGAGTAATTTTGAATTTCTTAGAAATAATCATAATAACCACTCCCGCGATCATAAACGGAATGGAAAGCACTTGTCCCGTATTCAGTCCGCCGATCTGGATGAACTCATCGCCCTGAGGTTCTTTAAGGAACTCTACAAAGAATCTTACAGCCCAAAGAATGATAAAGAACAGTCCGAACAACCATCCCTGCTGATATTTTTTATTTGTTTTTCTGTATAATACCCATAACAGGATGAACAGTAGGAAATATCCAACAGCTTCAAGAAGTTGGCCTGGATAACGTGGAACGGTAGCACCGTATTCACTGCTCTGCTGAGGGAAAAGAATAGCCAGTGGAGAATTAGGGTCAACAGCTTTTCCTACGATTTCAGAATTGAAGAAATTACCGATTCTTACGAAAGCGCCGCCTAAAGCAACCACAATTCCGATTCTGTCATACACCCAGAAAGGATTTTTCTTGATGATTTTAAAAGAATAATATAAAGTAGTGAAAATCAGAGCTATGGTAGCGCCGTGGCTCGCAAGTCCTGAAAATCCTGTGAATTTAAACCCATTTTTAGTGCTTATGGGTAAAAATACACTCCAGAAATCCTGCTTAAACAATTCCGGCTGATAGAAAATAACATGTCCTAATCTTGCACCAAGAATAGTTCCGATCAATGTCCACGTGAAAAGCGGCTCCAGATATTTCTGGTTGACATTATCAATTTTGAAGATTCTCAGCATTAAAAAATATCCGAAACCAAATGCAAAGACAAACATTAAACTATAGAAATGCAGGGTAACCGGTCCTAACTGAATACCTTTTGAAGGATCCCAGATTTTGAAAGGCGTTTCCAGCGCTACGGATTCAGATTCAGTGATAGGTTTTGCTGACTTTACAGCATATTTGAAAGCGGTGATATTGTCTTTTGTAGCAGGAGTTTCAATCAGTTTGAAATTTTTATCGAACAACTGATATTTGAAAGTTTTGTATTTCGCTAAAGTAATGATGCTTGATTCGAAATAAGCAGGTTCAAAATTTGACTCGTTAAAGATGACCAGAACATTGCTGTCCGTCGTTTTCTCAGGAAAAGCATTAAGATCAATGACTTCTGTGGTAGAATAGATCTTGACCGGAATGGCGGCTCCGTTTACTTTCAGAGTTCCGTCCGATAAACCTCCCGGATATTCCTGGGCGAATGCGAACTGGGTGATAAACGCAAATAAGACGAGATAAATTCTGAAAAATAGGTTACTCATTTCTATTGATTTAATAGTTTGTTACTGATTTAAATTTTTCGGCGGAACAGGGTCGTAGCCACTGCCTCCCCATGGGTGACATTTTGAAATTCTTTTAATGCCCATCCATAATCCTCTGAAAATACCATGCACCTGAAGCGCTTCCACCATATAATGAGAGCAGGTAGGTTCGTAACGGCAGTTTTTGGGAAGTAAGGGCGAAATAAACCACTGGTAAATTTTTATCAAAATTACCAAAGGAAAACTAATGATTTTATTGAATGTAAGTTTCAAAACAATGCAAAAATAGGGTAAAAAATTTAAAATTAGTTTAATTTTGTTATAAGTTTCAGGGATACAAAACCTGAATCTGTTCATCAAAAAAAATAAAATATCTTGAGCCAAAATACTCCGTTAGCCGAAAAATTAAGACCGAAAACCCTGGAAGAAGTTCTTGGGCAGGACCATCTTACCGGCGAAAAAGGCACGATCAGGAAGATGATCGAAAACGATGCACTGAATTCACTCATTCTTTGGGGACCTCCCGGAACAGGGAAAACAACGCTGGCCGAAATCATTTCTGAAAAATCAGGAAGAAAGTTTTATAAGCTTTCAGCAGTTTCTTCAGGGGTGAAAGACGTGCGCGATGTTATTGAAGATGCTAAAAAACAGAATTTATTTTCGGGAAAATCTCCCATTTTATTCATCGATGAGATCCACAGGTTTAATAAATCTCAGCAGGATTCACTTTTGCATGCTGTGGAGAAAGGATGGATTGTTTTAATTGGGGCAACTACAGAGAATCCAAGTTTTGAAGTGGTATCCGCTCTTTTATCAAGAAGCCAGGTCTATATTTTGAAGGCGCTGAGCTATGAAAAACTGGAAGAGTTAATTGATACGGCTTCACAGAGATACAATAAAGACGAAGGAACTCATTTTAAAATTGCAGAAAAAGAAGCGTTCATCCAATATTCAGGTGGAGATGCCAGAAAATTGATCAATTCAGTGGAACTGGTTCTTAATCAATACATGAATTCAAATAAGGAAGAGATCAGCAATGTGGATGTCCTGGATATTTTGCAGGAAACGATGGCGCTCTATGATAAAAACGGCGAGCAACATTATGATATTATCTCAGCCTTCATAAAATCTATGCGCGGTGGCGACCCGAACGGTGCTGTCTATTGGCTGGCAAGGATGATTGCAGGAGGTGAAGATATCAAATTTATTGCCCGTAGAATGCTGATTCTTGCCGCTGAAGATATCGGATTGGCTAATCCCAATGCTTTGGTCATTGCGAATAACTGTTTCCAGGCGGTGAATGTGATCGGAAACCCGGAATCAAGGATTATTCTAAGTGAAACCGCCGTATATCTGGCTGTTTCTCCTAAAAGTAATTCAACGTATATGGCGATCAATGATGCGCTGGCTCTGGTAAAACAAACCGGTAATCTACCTGTACCATTACATCTTAGAAATGCACCTACCAAACTTATGAAAGATCTGGACTACGGCAAAGAATATAAATATGCCCATTCTTACGAAGGAAATTTTGTAGATCAGGATTTTCTGCCGGAAGAAATTAGAAATGCAAAGCTTTATCAGCCCGGCAACAATGCTACGGAAAAGAAGATTTACGAAGAGCTTAAGAAAAAATGGAGCAACAGATATTAAATGACAAAAGGATACCGCGAGAGTATCCTTTTATTATAATATAGTTATGTACAATCTATTTGAGGTTGCTTACCTTTAAGAAAAGGGTTTTCTTACCGTTATAATCTTTAACTTCAGTACCGCCCATAATGTCACCGTAGATCTTTACGGTCGTGTCAGGAAATTCGTAACCTTCGATCATAACAGGTGTGTTTTCAGGAAGCCCGTTTTGTTCGTTCAGCTGAGCAAGAGATATTCTGTCCAGACCTTCAAAACCGTTTTTGATTTTTACTTCTGTAAGTCCTCTTTCGGCAAGGAAACTGTATTTTTTTAAACCTTGAGGAAGTCCTGCAGCACTTTTATAGGCATTTGAACTTTGAACAATAGCTTTTCTTGCATTGAACATGCCAACCGTACCGACAATATCATTGGCAACTGCAAATTTTACAGCAGGATTCTTCTGCGCAGATAATGCTACAGATGATAATATTAAAAAAGAGTAGAGTATTTTTTTCATAACGGGAATATGTAACTGTTAAAAACTGGATAAATATAATTAATTTTTACAAAATGTGAATGAATTTTTATGATATTTTAAATATTGCTTAGGAATAAAAACTTTTGTTAGGGATTTTCAATTTTGGAAATGTGCTATTTAAGCCTCTGTTTTAAGACAGGATCATGGAGTCTGGAAAAGAAGAGTTGTAGCCAATTAGCCAATAACTAACTCGTTTTATTCTTCTAGCTTAATTCTCGTGTTCCTCCTCTTTCTTATCTACCATGTTTTTAATAATATTCTTCAGTCTTTGGAATGTAAAAGAGCTCGATAATAAAATAATACCCAGCACAATAAATGCGGTGATTCTTGAGATATTATCCATCTGCCAGACATCATAGCTGTACAATTTCAGAATCATGATTCCGAAAAGGATAAAACCGATTCTGCTGTATTCGGGAATGTTCTTTTTTAAACTGATATAAATGAAAATACTGGACAGAACAGTCCATATAATAGGAAGATAGAGAATATTGAAATGCTCTTTGGCTTTATAAAGAAGGGAAACGTTACTCACAGAACCTACAAGATAGGTATTGTAAAACCCACAGCTTACAGCAATGACGATAGTCACTGAAATAGCCCAGTACGATAGATTTGTTTTATAAAAGTCTGGAATTGAAGAAGCATTCCATACCATATATATAAAAGGAATCCAGTGAAGGAAATGGATCATATAAAAACCGAAACTAAGTTCTTTGTATAAAACTGCCGAAGCAACTTCTGATGCAACAAATGAAGCATTGAAAGCAATCAGAATAAGGAACAGGTAAGTAAGTCCGGTCTGGATAGTAGTGTCGATATCCAGCTTTTTCCTTAACAGGATCAATGCGAAAATATAATAGATGCTGAACAGAAGCCCGATACTGGTGATAGCGGACCACGGCCTATGCGAAATATGATAAATGATTTCCAGCAGTAAGGCGAGATATATGATACCATAGCTTACAACAGCGAAAACGTTTTCAAAGAAATTATCTTCCTGTTTTCTTGTCTCATTGATTCTTTTTAATAAAAACAGATTGAGAATCGTGGTGGCAATCGTCACAAGGCTGGTTAAAAATACAGGATTGAAAACAATGCTCATGTTGTCTGTGTTGAAATATTCCGACCATGTCATCAGCTGAGCGATGATGACCAAAGGAAACAGCACATAGAAACATGTTTTGAAAATACCATGTCCGCTTTTTTTCCAGATATAAAGGAGAAGGGAGGCTTCTACTGCCCAAACGCTTGTGATAAGATGGGTTTTAAACTGAAGTGCCACTGCTACCGTGATCAGACTGATCGTGAGTGCTGCAAAAATGGAGTAGCTGAAACCAAAACTTTTCTTTCCGTATTCTCTTGCCAGAAGGACAGCGTTGACTGCCGCAAAAGCAAGCGGGAAGATAATAACCGGTTCATAGCTCAATGTTTTAAATATGTAGATCAGGCCGATAATGCTCGAAAAATTGATCAGGACAAGCATTAATGTATCCCATGGCGACAGAATATTTTTTTTGAAATAGTCCTGAAGAGCAAATAGGTAGAAAATAATGTAACTGATGATATAAAAGACAATACTGAGCAATTGAGTTTGTTCCGATGTCCAGTAAAAAAGGTAAATAGTGGTAAAGGCATAAGCCGTCCATCCCACACTTTTCCAGTGTTTAAGAAAGGAAGCGGCAAGCATACCCACATTAAGGAGGGTGAGATAAGTGAAAAGGAAAGGGTAGTTGCTCTGTCCTGTACTGATCATCAGTGGAGCGGTAAATCCTCCCAATAGAGCAATAATAATTAATACTTCACTTTTATAATAATAGGCAAGGACGATCGAAACAATCGTGATCAGAGTAGTAATAACGAATGCTGTATTCTGAGTAAACAAATGGTATTCCCGGAAAGCGATGGTGGTTGTAAAATACAAAACGGCAATTCCACCTCCTGTAATGATGGAGGCAAATACGGCATAATTCTTCCGTAGAAAATGTCCAATGAGCATAATTCCTGCTCCGGCAGCCAGACCCAGCCCTGCTCTCGGAGTTTCTCCGATCCAGTTTTTATCTATCGCGTATTTGACAAAATAACCGATCCCAAGAACGAGTGTGAAAATACCAACAATGGTCAGAATGTTTTGCTTTAAAAAGTCAAAAAAAGGTTGCATCCAGTCTTTTTGCGGCTGAGACCGTAAAGGAGTTTCTTCGGTGATTCTTTCCTCGTGCGCTGTATGTTCCTGCACAGGATGAGAAGTTGCTGTTTCTATCACAGGCAGATGCTCCTGTTCTTTTCGTTGCTGAACAAGAATGTTTTGATGAGGCTGTTTGATTTTAGAATTCAGATCATCAACTTCCTTCTCCAGTCTTCTGATCTTATTATTAAGATGGCTGAAGATAAAGATGACCGCTATAATTAATATCGTCAGGAGAATTTCACTCATTCTTTAGTTTTTATCAAATATAGAGCAAATGTTTTTAACCCCTGAGAAAAATTAATCCATCACATATTCTGTGATGGATTAACTGTGCAGAGCGATTAAATTATGTTCTTAATTAATTTGAAACTTTGTAAACGTAGAAAGATCCTACACTGGCTCCCAGTAATCCGATGTCTAGAGCAGAAGATCCTGTAAGTCCAAATGAGATTTTGTCTCCCGCCTCGAAGCTATACATGGAGTTGATAGAGCTTTCAGAGATGGTTAAACTTAAAAGCAACGGAATGGTAAGACCACTGAATGAACGGCTGTCAAGAAGAGTTCCTACTCCCGCTCTGTTTCTGAAGATACCAATTCCCGGAGTATTCGTTAAAATAGCAGCCTGAAGACCTGAACCGTAACGGAACGAAAATGCCACATTATAGACACCATCTGATGGAATGATGTATGTATTATCCGTATCCGAGAACAATGCTGCAGATCCTACTGATCTTTCAGAAGCTACAAAGTTGACAGCCCTGAATCCAGCAGGGAAAAGACCTAAACTCAGAAGATTAATTCCTGTAGTTTTTTTGGCGGCATAAACACTGGTATTCACGGTAGAACTGTAAAGCAACTGGGGATCCACTTTGGCTATCTGGGAACTTCCGGTATTGAGTGCCAGAATTTCATAACCTGGAAGAGCTGGGGTTAAAGGAATGTCTCGAACCTTAATAGTTCCGTTTACATCTAGCGTAGCGCTTGGCGTACTAGTATTAATTCCAACTTGTGAGAATACGGGAACGACGGATAAAGCTAAGAATAAGCTGTAAATTTTGGTTTTCATGAGTAAGTTTTTTAATTAGTTTTCAAATTTTATAATGCAAAAATCATGCCTTATTTATGATTTATTCATTTATAATTTGATAAAGATAAGAATAATTTAATTATATCTCTAATTATTGATGTTTAATATTTCGTAATATAGTTATGAATCTTTATTTTAGAATTTTTAACCGATGTAAAAGTATGTAATTTATTTAATATATCACGTATTAATGATTTAATATGTGTTGAAAAATCACTCTATATTGTCACTTTTTGTGACAGATTGTGCTGCAATTATGTCAGTAATCCCTTTATTGGTGGGGGAATTTAATAAAAAAACACTGCTTTTGGAGCAGTGTTAATTTAATGGTTTCGATAGTTTTATTTTTTTAGCTTTCAAGAAGAAATTCCTTATAATTTCCCAGGAAATCAACCTCCGCGTTGATCGATTGAAGTTCGAGAAGTGCGTTTCCATGCAGGATATCTTCCCATTTTCCCTGTACATTGATAAAGAAGAAGTAATTCCCGAGTCCGGTTTTCAGAGTCCTGGATTCAATCTTGCTGAGGTTCATTTTTCTCCACGCGAAAACGGAAAGAACCTGATGCAGTCCACCAGGATGATCTTCCGGAAGATTAATCAGCATCCCGGATTTTTCTCCCAAAACTTCAAGGTCCGGGTTGTTATATTTCGTTTGTTTTTTGGAAATAACGATAAAACGGGTATGGTTCTGTTCAAAATCCTGAATATTCCTGTGGACAATATTCAACCCATATAAATTAGCCGCAAACTGATTGGCAACCGCAGCTATTTTCAAATCCTTATTTTCCGAAACATACTTTGCTGCTGCAGCAGTTGATGAAAAATCCTGTCTTGTAACTTCTTTAAATTGGCTGTCCAGGAAGTGAAAGCTCTGTGCAAGTGCTTGCGGATGTGAATAAATTTTTTCTACCTCCTCCATGTTATTTTCCGGATGGATCATCAGGTGGTGGGCAATTGGCATTACGCCTTCCGCTTCAATTTTGATAGAAGGAGTTTTATAGAGATAATCCAGCGTCATAGAAACTGTTCCCTCAATAGAATTTTCCAGAGGGACTACAGCTTGATCAGCTTCTCCATTCTCCACGGCATTAAAACAGTCTAAAATATTAGCCTGTGGCAGAAGTTCTTCATCCGGAAAAAGCTGTGTGGCCGCAAGCTGTGTGAAACTTGCATGAGGGCCCAAAAAGGCGATCTTCATATGTATTGTATATAAATGTAGATAATAGTATTATTCAAATTTGAAGTACAAAGATGCAAATTAGTTTAAAAACAACCACTTTTCATGATCAGGTTCCTTCAATTTTCTACCGCCGGTCTTCAGTTTACCACTTGCAACCTACAACCTAAAATCTGCAACCTTCTACCTAAAGTCTGCTCCCTAAAACCTATTCTTTCCAGTGCTCTTCAATCAGCTTCATCAGAAAATCCGGACACCTGATGACTTTATTGGTTTTTGCATCTAAAAAGAAAAGAGTGGTAGAGGCTTCGGTGATTTTTACCTGCTCCTCATTGAAAATTTCGTATTCAAATTCTATTCTTACCCCTGGAATTTTTTTAATATAAGTGTGGATTTCTAATTTTTGGTCATACAGTGCCGGACGGAGATATTTAATTTTATAGTCCGAAACAGGAAGCCAAATTCCTTGGTTTTCAATTTCATCGTATGCCATTCCAATGTTTCTGAACAGTTCAACTCTGCCAATCTCGAAGTACTGTGCGTAGTTCCCATAGTACACATATTTCATAGGGTCTGTTTCTCCGTAACGTACTCGTATTGAGTGTGTTGTGTGTATCATTTTTGTGCCTTATTTATACATACAAATATATTTTTAAATAATCAATACCTGCAATATTTTTTTTTGAAAAGAAAAAATTGGACCTTTGTCTTCCTTCTACAAAAAGTACTAACAACGAACTAATCGGGGCATAAATATGGATGAAAATTTAATGATGATATGGCGGAAGTGCCTTCAGTTCATGCGGGATAATTTGAACGCAGCTGAAGACAATTCTGATCTAAAGAAGCTTGAAAAATCCTTCGACATGCTATTCGATAAGGTACAGCCACTTTCGTTGGTTGCCAATAACCTTACGCTTATAGTGCCGAGCGATTTTTACAAGGAATATATTGAGGATAATTACCTATCCCTGCTTTCTGCTGCCCTGAAGAAAAATCTTGGAAAAGGAGTGAAATTGTGGTACTCTGTCATGGAAAACAGGCCTACCGGAGAGGAAAAGCCAATGACTATGAATATGAAGGGGAAAAGCGTTCCTACACCAAAAATGCAGGAGACGATGCCACAAGGATTCTCTGCCAATATTGTTAATCCTTTTGTACTTCCGGGAATAAGAAAAGTAAATATAGACTCGAACCTGAAGTCTGACTATTCTTTCGATAATTACATAGAAGGAGAAAGTAATAAATTTGCTGCCACAGTAGCCAGATCTATTGCTAAAAGACCAGGAGCAACCGCTTTCAATCCATTATTTCTTCACGGAGGATATGGAGTAGGAAAGACTCACTTGGGACAGGCTGTAGGCCTTGAGGTAAAAAGCCAGTTTCCGGATAAAGTAGTTCTTTATCTGTCTTCTGAGAAATTCATCCAGCAGTTTATCTCTGCTGCGAAAGCCCATAAGCAAACTGAGTTTGCGAACTTCTACCAGATGGTAGATGTTTTGATCATTGATGATATTCAGTTCCTGTCCGGTAAATCTGCGACACAGGACAGTTTCTTCCATATCTTTGATCATTTACACCAGAACGGAAAGCAGATCATCCTTACCTCTGATAAGGCGCCTGCTGACATTATGGATATTCAGGAAAGAATTGTTTCCCGTTTCAAATGGGGACTTTCTGCCGAAATCAAATCTCCGGATCTTTCTACAAGAAGACAGATCATTGTAGATAAATTAAGCAGAGACGGAATCGTTCTTCCTGGAGATATGCTTGATTTCCTTGCTGCTGAAGCTAAAACGAATGTAAGAGAGCTGATCGGAGTCATCAACTCTGTGATCGCTTACTCTACGGTTTATAAAACAGACTTAAGTCTTGAATTGCTGAAAGATACCATCAATAAGATCGCAGCCAACCAGAAAAAAGTAATCAATATTCCTTATATTCAGGAAGTGGTATGTGATTATTTTGGAATCAAAAAAGAACAGCTTCTTTCCAAGACAAGAAAAAGAGAAATCGCTCTACCAAGACAATTGGCGATGTATTTCTCAAAAGAGCTAACGAATGCCACCTTTACAAAGATCGGTGAAGAAATGGGAGGAAAAGACCATTCAACAGTAATGTACGCTTGTGACACCATCAAAGATGTGTCGAAAATTGATAAAGAAGTCAAGAAGTACGTTAAAGATCTTGCAGAAAGAATCAAAAAATAGAAAATAATTTAATCTGAATAAATTGAAATGGAGAATAGTTTTATTCTTCATTTTTTATTTAGTTTTGTGGCTGGTCAATGGTTCTGAAATCTTTTAATCATTAAATCATTTAATCTTTCAATTAAAAAAACGATATGAAAATATTGATGGTCTGTCTCGGAAATATCTGCAGAAGTCCTTTAGCAGAAGGAATTATGAAGACAAAGCTCCCGGAAAACTTTTTGGTAGACTCCGCAGGAACAATTTCCATGCATGAAGGAAAGCATCCGGATAAAAGAGCAATAAAAACAGCGGCTAATCATCATATTGATATTTCAAATCAGAAATCCAGACCGATTACCAAAGCGGATTTGGAGGTTTTTGATAAGATCTACTGCATGGATATTGACGTGTATGAAGATGTGATCTCAAAAACTAGAAATGAAGAACAGCGTCAGAAAGTTTCATTATTTCTGGAAGCTGCGGGTGATCACAAAAATGCTGAGGTTCCCGATCCGTACTGGGGAGATATGAAAGATTTTGAAGAGGTTTTCCAGTTGTTGGACAGAGGTTGTGATGCTATTAAGAAACAAATCCTGACTTAAATGTATCTGCTGAGGCAAGCGGTATTTTTACACAGAGAAAGAAATTCTTACCTTTGTTAAAATAAACGACGAATGGGAAATTTCAGCCATTACATTTTCCGTTGAACTCGCTCATCATTTCAAACAAACTTCTTTGCAAGAAAGAACTAAAAAACAATAAAATGCTTTTTTTACTCCCAGCTTATCTATCTGAAAATACTTCTATCACTCATTTTTCACCTGTTTTGAAAGAATACATCATGCAGACGGATTATTTCTTTGTAGAAAACGAGAAAACAGCCAGAAAAGTGGTGAAATTCTTTGCTCCCGAAAAGAAACAGTCAGACCTGAAGCTTTTTCTACTGGATAAATACACGGAAAATGCCGATATCAAAGAAGCTCAGAACCTGATGATGCAGGGGAAGGATTTCGGACTCCTTTCTGAGGCGGGTCTTCCATGTATCGCTGATCCCGGAAATCTTATTGTGAAATGGTGTCATGAGAAAAATATCAGAGTGATCCCACTTTCAGGGCCTTCATCTATTATTTTAGCTTTGATTTCCAGTGGCTTTAATGGTCAGGAATTTACCTTCCATGGTTATCTTCCGATAGATAAAAGTGAGAAGAAAAAGCAGATCCAGCGTCTTGAAAGCCTGGTACAACAAACCGGATATTCTCAGATCTTTATGGAAACTCCGTACAGGAATAATCCGCTTTTTGAAGATTTGACCAAATTCTTGTCTCCGAACACAAAGCTCTGTATCGCAGCCAATATCAACGATCCGGAACATGAGTTTATCCAGACAAAAACGATCAACGATTGGAAAAAAGCAAAGCCGGAGCTTCACAAAATTCCCGCAGTATTCGTACTGGGAAAATAAAAGGTTGAAAAGATAAAATTTTTTCGGATTTACACTCATCAATTCCATCTCTTAACACTGATTGACACTAAGAAAAGTGGTGGCGATCGGTGGTTTTGTGATGTTTTTAATTTGCAGATAATTCATAATAAATATTAAAATAGAATAATTTATTTACATAATTGATTTATGTTGATTAATATTAATCATAATTATATTTATTTATGTTAATTTTTAATTAATTGTATTATTTATCATATGTTTTTTTAAATTTGAGTATTGCTTTGTCGGGTCCGTTTACCATGCTTCAATAACTAAGCTAATCTCAGAAGTTTTGCAGTGCTTAATTTGTAAAACATCAGCAAAAAATTCTTTAGAATATCCACCCATAATTTTAATCATACACAGGTTTGAAAATACTGGATTTGTCATGTTTTCAAAAAAACGGGTGATTAGAAAATAGAGTAGAGTCTTTTCTCTGGATTAGCAAACCGTAATAAAACACCTTAAATAATTAAATATGATTAAACTTAGAATTTTTTTTTCAGCACTATTGTTGTGCGCTCTGGCATTTTCTTCAACACAGCTGTCAGCCCATGGATATGTGATGAGTCCGGCTTCACGGGGCTATCAGGGAAGTCTGGATAAAGCTACATTAGGATATACCGCCGCATTGGGAATATATGGCAGCGTCATTAATGAACCGGGATCTCTTGAAGCCAAAAAAGGATTTCCGGCATTGGGTCCGGCAGATGGAATGATTGCTTCTGCCAGTGGAAGTATAGGAGGGAACACTATTCTCGATATTCAAACCGCTGACCGATGGAAGAAAACCAATATCACAACCGGCGTGAATACTTTTATCTGGAAGTATCTCGCTTATCACGCCACAGCAAAATGGCATTATTATATGACGAAACCGGGCTGGAATCCCAATCAGCCGCTTTCCCGTCAGAACCTTGAGCTTATAGGCGAGGTGGTTCATAATGGGACACCACCACAGGATAATACGCCGCATCATATTACCATTCCGGCTAATCGCCAGGGATATCATGTGATTCTCGCCGTTTGGGATGTTGCAGATACGGCTAATGCATTTTATAATGTAATCGACGTGAATGTACAGTCTACGGTAACACCTACGCAACCCGCTATGCCAACCGGATTGGCTAAAATAAGTGTAACGAGTTCTTCTGCAAAAATCGGCTGGACACCACAAGCAGATGCTGCCTCTTACACGGTTTTCCGTAACGGACAGGCTATACAGACCGTAAACGTTCCTGAATTTGAAGACCAGGGTTTATCTGCCAATACGAATTATACTTATGAAGTACAGGCGAAAGGTTCTACAGGACTGACCTCACCGAAAAGCGCACCGCTTATTGTAAAGACGAATGACCAAAGCACGCCTGAAAAACCTGTAGCTCCGTCAAACCTCCACTCAATGGGAGCCACTGAAAACTCTGTTTCGCTGATGTGGATGGCTTCAAATCATACTTTGGGTATTAAAAACTATCAGGTCTTTGAAAATGGAGTTAAGGTTGCAGAAACCACACAAACCAGCTTCTTACGTACAGGTTTGGTCCAAGATACTGAATACCGCTACACTATAAAAGCTGTCGCGAAGAACGATCAAATCTCCGATGCCAGTAATGAATTAAAAATCAGGACTAAAAAAATAGAAGGCGGAAATGGACAGGTCTACTGTGGAGCACAGCAATATAATCCTGCCAATGCTTATCCAACGGCTCAGACAAGTGTATTCTATGCCTGTAAAATCTGGAAAAACAAATGGTATGCTAATCCGAATGAACTTCCAGGAAGCAATATGGTTTGGGAGGAAATCAGTGCATGTACTGAAGGTCCGAACTGTCAGACAAGCGGTCCTGTTACCTATTGCGGATCTCAGTCCTATAATCCGGCAAAAGCTTATGCAGCTGCAGGTACCAAGGTATTCCATGCCTGCAAAATCTGGGAAAATAAATGGTATGCTAATCCGGGAGAAGCACCCGGAAGCAATGCCGTCTGGAAAGTGGTAAGCAATTGCAATGAAGGTCCGGAATGTACAGTTGCAGGGCGAAATAGTCAGGATGATGATCTTTCAGTCATTGTATCGGATGATCAGATTAATTTTGCACCGGAAAGCTATTACGGAAAAATCAGTGAAGTGAAGGTATTCAATACACAGGGACTTCAGATGCTTTCTTCCGGAAATGTTTCAAAGAACAGCTTAAATATTAGTACTCTTCAACGTGGAATTTATTTTGTGAAAATTCAGTATAAAGATGGTGGAAGTGTCACTAAAACGATCAAAAAGTAGTTCAGAAATTAAAATAAATAATTAACAGCCGCCGCCTTCATCGTAAGGCGGCTTTTCTATTAATAGCTTTTAAAGAAAACATTAACAGGATTAAAAATATTCCTTTTTGAGCTTCTTTCAACATTTAACAGCCCTTAACATCCGCTTTGCATCATTCTTGTGTTGTATAGGGTATAACACCAAAAAAAATAAATTATGTCAGACAAGAAATTAGCAGGACTTTGGATCGATACAGAAAAGGCAGTGGTAGTAAAAAATCATGATGCTCAGAATGCATTCAAGTTTTTCCTTTGCAGCCCGGTAAAAGCGGAAATACAGCATGGGAACTCCAGTGAAAATGCCGCGAATAATGCAGAACGTACCAACAGAGTCAAGTTCTTTAAAGAAGTGGAGCATCTTCTGACCAATTCCCAGGAAGTCTATATTACAGGCCCGGGAACCATTCAGGAAGAGCTGAAAAAGTATCTTCACGATACGGCTCAATTTAAAAACCTTACGATAACATTAGATACAGCGCAGAAAATGTCGGACGAGCAGGTGCTCGAGACGGTTAAAGATTATTTCAATGCTTAAGTCATTGATAGTGCAGTAAAAATCCGGATATCAGCGATATCCGGATTTTTATTTATATATGAAAAGTTACTCTAGTGATACGATTGGCTACTAACCCGAACCTCGGATCTCGAACCCTCGCATTATTTTGCTCTTCCCGCTCTCCACTTTCTCCACAGATAAATAAGGATTGGAATGAGTAATAAAAACGGCCAGAATGAAATAATTCCCAACAGAAAGCTCACAAAACTATTCCAGCCTTCAGTCACAGAATCCCCGAAACGGCTTCCAAAACCAATTTTAGAAGTGGCAGAGCTTCTTACTTTTTCTTTGTATAAACTCAGATTGAGTGTGCTGTAATTCACCCGGTCATCAATGAAACGGAGTCTGCCTTCTGCTACATCTATTTCATCTTCAAGTTCACGGATTTTCTCTTGGATTTCAATCATATCTTTTGTGGTAGAAGCACTTCTGAGCATATCACGGTACTTTTCCAGATAGATTTTTTTATTGGCTAATTTGATGGAAACATCGGTATATTCTTCGGTGACATCATCAGACGAAATATTTTTGGACAAAACAGAACCTACTCCGTCAGAAAATGAATTGATCAGCGCATCGAAATTTTTATGCGGAACACGGATGACCAGATCCAGATTATCGTCTACATCAGTGTTTTGGAACTGTTCCGTTTGGATATAAGCATTATTTTTTTTCAGAATATTTGCCACCTGACTTTGAGCTTTTTTAATATCTCCCACCTGGAGTTTCATATTCCCGTTTTTGATGACTTTTTTGGCAATAGTGTCAATCTTTTTAGGGGTTACGGAGGGTTGCGCAGACACATTTTCATCCGGTAGTAGTTTTTCACTGATCGTATTTGAAGGAGCTACTTGTGGTGACTTAGAAGCTTCCATTTCATAATCAGCAACGGCTACTGCTTTATCAGCTGATGCGGACGGAGAGGAAGTGGCAACATCCAGCTCGGATTTCTTGCATCCGCTCATCAAAAGGAGTATGCAGAAAGGTAAAAATAATTTTCTCATGAATATTTTTTAAAGAAGCTTATCAAAAATTATGCTTAAAACTTAATTTTATTAAAAATTCATACTATTTTATTAAAATACCTGTGATTTAATCATTAAGCTTTTTTGTTGGAAAAACGCAAAAGGGCGGAAATAAATTTGAAAAGATGATGTGCTAAGGCGGTAGGATTTTATCGCAGATAAAATTGTATACTGCTCATTAAACGCCAGTTAACTTGCTAAAAATCTTTGATTTTTTTGCGCCTTAAAATATTCTCAATTTTGTTCATGCTTTGCGTTCCTTTGCGTTTTTCCAACAAAATATTATTAAAATTTGAATGCTATGTTTTTTTGCTTTAAGTTGTATGGATATTTAAGGGGCAGGAAAATCAAAAATTTTTCAATTGGATCAATGTACATGATCTGTTTTTTCTTTTTCATTCTTGAGGAAAATAAAAGGTTAATATAATTTGAAATCTAAATTATTTTCTATTTTTAATGAATGAAAAAAAGTCTTTTAGCATTCGTATTTTCTCCATTCCTACTATATGCCCAGGAAGTTCCGAAACTGACCGATGAAATGGCAGCTAAACTACTGGAAAAACCACTTCACTGCATTAATCAGGAATATCCAAATAAAACAGCCCATATCATCAATAACGCCGGCGAGGTTACTTTGACTCCAAAAGATCTTCACCCAAGCTTCTATGGCTGTTTCGATTGGCACAGCTCCGTTCATGGACACTGGATGCTTGTAAGATTGCTGAAGACGAAACCTAATCTGGCTAATGCAAAAGACATTGAAAAAATTCTTGACAATTCGTTAAATAAAGAAAATCTACAGGCCGAAGCTGATTATTTCACAAAATATCAACTGACCACAACGTTTGAAAGAACCTATGGTTGGGCGTGGCTTCTGAAACTGGATGAGGAGCTGACCACCTGGAATCATCCTAAAGCTAAGATCTGGCATGAAAATTTAAAACCATTAACAGATAAGATCTTACAGTCATGGAAAGCGTATCTTCCTAAACAGACTTATCCGAACAGAACCGGAGTTCACCCCAATACAGCTTTTGGTCTGGCATTCGCCATCGATTGGGCTAAAGCGAATCATGACGTAAAATTCGAGAACCAGCTCAAGGAAAAAGCGAAATATTTTTACGGTAAAGATCAGAAAACACCAGCTTATCTGGAACCGGACGGATCTGATTTCTTTTCGCCAAGTCTTGAAATTGCAGACCTGATGAGAAGGGTATTGCCACAAAAAGAATTTGTCCTGTGGCTGAACAACTTTTACGAGAAGAGAAGTTTAGAGAATATTGAGAAAATTCCGATTGTCAGTGATCTGAGCGATTATCAGACCGTTCATCTTGTTGGACTTTCTTTTTCCAAAGCGTGGTGTATGAAAGGAATCTCAAAAGCGCTTCCTGACGGGCATCCATTGAAAAAAGACTTTAAGAAAACAGCCGATGTATTTTTAGCCAACGGACTTCCTATGCTATTTCAGGGGAATTATGGCGGAGATCACTGGCTGGCAAGCTTTGCGGTTTATTCTCTGGAAGACTAAATTATTGTAGGCGCAGAATATATTGGCTACATTTGTGTTATGTCAGCTTTAGAAAAATTCGGTGTTGAAATTTTCACTCAGCATAATATTTTCGAGAGAATTTCTGCGGATAAACCTTTCCGTCCGGAAAACCCTGCTTTTATTTTTATTAAATCGGGTACTATAAAACTCCGTCAGCATTTCAGCGATCTGGAGCTTTCAGCTAATATGTTTATGGTCACCGATCCTCAGACGATTTATGAGATGGTTTCCGTGAGCGGCGATTTCCAGTCCAGGATGGTTTCTTACAAAAGAGAATTTATTTCCGCGTTATCTCTGAAATTCAACAGGTTGATCACGTATCGCTATTTCCGCCAGCAGATGAACAGGGGAGTTCCTTTTCCCGAAAGTGAAATGGAAGTAGTCTGGAAAAGCGTCAATTTCCTCAAATATATTTTAGATTCAGAAACCGAAATGCTCTATAAAAAGGAAATGGTAGAGCATCTTTTCTCTGTTTTCTGCTATCAGATGGCCGGAATTATTTCAAAAGAGGATAATTATTCCATGAATCAGATGTCCAGACAGGAAGAGATCGTTTTTGTATTCCTAACAGACCTTGCCGAACATCATCTGACAGAGAGAACCGTTGAGTTTTATGCCGAGCGGCAATCGATTACAACCAGACATCTTTCATCGGTCGTAAAATCCATTACAGGGAAGTCCGCCAGCCAGATCATCGCTTTGATTGTGATGAATGAGGCAAAAGTACTTTTAAACTCCTCCAATAAACCGGTTTCGGAAGTTTCTTCTATCCTTGGTTTCAGTGATCAGTATGCGTTTTCCCACTTTTTTAAAAAACATCTGGAAGTGAGTCCCAGACAGTACAGACATCAATTCGAAAGTTAAAATCTTACATTTGAACATCTTTTTCCAAAATTCAAACATTTGATTGAATTTGTTGTCGCCGTAACTTTGTATTCGTAAAACAAGGTAAAATGACAAATAACATAAAAACAGCACTATCACTCGTGATAGCTCTATTCCCTGCGCTGTTTTTTTCTCAACAGATCAAACAGATGACCGCAGGTGAAGCCGCCGATCTGGCTGTGAAAAACCACCAGCAGTTAAAAGTGGCTGCCCAGAATATTGACATTGCAAAACAGAATACAAATGTTGCAAAACTTCAGCAGCTTCCTAACATCACAGCATCTACCAGTCAGTTCTATTTGGGAGATGCGGTAGCTATCGATAAAGATTTTTCGAATTCAACCAATATTCCGATGCCTCATTACGGAAGCTCGTATGCTGTACAGGCTACCCAATTGATCTTTAAAGGAGGTTTGGTAAGCAAATCCATTGAAATGGCCGGTCTGCGTGAGCAGCTTTCTGAACTGGATCTGGAAAAAAATAAACTTGATGTAAAATTTCTGGTGATCTCCAATTATCTGGACGTTTATAAAATGTTCAATCAGGAAACCGTTTTTGAAAATAATAAAAAACTGGCTCAGGAACGTCTGAAAAATATCCAGAAATTCTATCAACAAGGAATGGTGACCCGTAATGAAGTAATCCGTGGAGAACTAGCCATTAAAAATCTTGATCAGGGTATTCTGACGCTGACGAATAATAAAAAGATTCTTAATTACAATTTAAATATTGCCTTAGGACTTCCTTCGGAAACAGAAATCGTTCCCGTTGAAAGTTTAACGGATAAAGAATCCGGAATCGGGATAGATTACTACATGGATCTTGCTCATGACAGCAATCCTCAGTTGAAATCAGCAAAGAAAAATATTGATGTTGCCGATAAGAACATTGAAATTATTAAAACAGATCAGATGCCAACATTATCCGGTTTCGGAGGGTACACTTTACAGCGTCCGATTACGAATAGAAATCCAGTTTTGGATATGTATTCCGGAGGATGGCAAGCTGGCGTTTCACTGAGCTATAATATCGATAATTTATACAAGACCAAAGAAAAAGTAAAGCTTGGTGAATTACAGAAAAATCAGGCCGGCGATGCGGTGACACTGGTTCAGCAGAATGTAGATATGGCAGTGAATGCAGCGTATGTGAAATACCAGGAATCGATCCAACAGGCTGACATCCTGAATGATTCAAAAAGACTGGCAGAAGAAAACTACAAGATCACGGAAGCTAAATACTTAAACCAATTGGCGGTACAGGCTGAAATGATCGATGCGCAGAATCAGAAACTTCAGTCGGAGCTGGATTTTGCCAATGCGGAGATCAATGTGCTGTATCAATATTATAACCTGCTGAAGGCTTCAGGAACGCTTTAATTTTAAAAACTGAAAATCAAGATAATGGAAAACAAGGAACAAACTACTCAAAATACCCAGGCCGCTCCGGCTCAATCAGGAGCAGCCGTTAAAAAGAAACAGAACAAAAAAAATAAAATAAGAGCCATCATTTCCAATACGGTTGTATTTCTGGTGATTGGATTCGGGCTTTTCTGGCTGGTCCGTGAATATTTCCACATTGGAGACAAAACCTACACGGAAGCGGCTCAGGTAGAGGAATTCATTAACCCGATCAATACGAGAGTTTCAGCATATATCAAAGACATCAAATTCATTGAACATCAGAAGGTGAAAAAAGGAGATACGCTGGTTATTCTGGATAAAAATGAAATATTAACCCAACTGGGTCAGGCAGAAGCAGCTTATCAGAATGCGATGGCACAGAGATCGGCAACAAGTTCATCTGTTAATACCGTTTCCAATAACGTAAGTGTGATGGAATCCAATATTGCAGGCGCAAAAGCCAGACTTTGGAACGCGGAGCAGAATTTAAACCGATATAAAAATCTTCTCGCTGCAGAAGCGGTGACCAGACAACAATACGATCAGATTAAAACTGAATATGATGCTCAGAAAGCGGCGTATGAAACTTTGGTCAATCAAAAGCAGTCAGCTAACCTTTCTACCACTGAAGTAAGAAGTAAATTGGGAATTAATGATGCTGAGATTAAAAGAACGAAAGCAGCACTGGATATGGCAAAAATTAATCTTTCCTATACCGTAATCACAGCACCATATGACGGAATTATGGGTCGTAGAACGATCTCTGAAGGACAATTGATCCAACCGGGACAGCAGGTCGCTACCATTGTTCTGAATGGTCAGAAATGGGTGACAGCCAACTTCCTGGAAAGACAGATGCCGAATATTAAGATCGGTCAAAAAATGACGATGACAGCTGATGCTTTGGGAGGAAAAACATTTGAAGGCGTAGTCACAGCTATCTCTGCAGCGACAGGTTCAAGATATTCCAGCGTTCCAACAGACAACTCTACGGGTAACTTTATCAAAGTACAGCAGAGAATTCCGGTAAGAATAGAATTCAGCACTTCCAATAAAAAAGAAGATCTGGAAAAACTGAGCGCGGGAATGAATATGAATGTGAATATCAATTAAGACTGAGAGACATCAGATATCAGATATCAGACACTTTGGAGTGAGGAATTGAGGATGATGAATGTTTGCTATCTGGCATCTGATAAAATAAACTACATAAAATTAAGACTAATAGATATCAGATCTCAGACTTTTAACTGAAGAAGAAATTGAGGACGGAATAATAAAGTCTGTTATCTGAAATCTGACATCTAGTATCTAAAAAAAAATGTACAACAAAGGACTATATAACGACTGGGTACCAAAACCCGTACAGCTGCTGCTCATCGTACTGCTACTGGCAGTGGTGATGCCGCTTGGCGGGGTGTATACCGGAAACATCAGTTATCTGGTAAGCGGTACCGGAGCGATGACAGAATATTTTATGTGGGCGAATTATGCGACCACAATCGGAATGGGGGCTTGTATGCCCATTGTTATCAGACTGAAGATGAGATTTAAGGTCAGGGATAAAATGGCGGTACTGCTCGTACTTTTGGGGGTGTTGAGTTATATTAATGCTACAACGATGCAGCCAATGATCTTTGTATTTACGGCTCTGGGAATTGGTTTTTTAAAGATGATGGTGACCATTGAGTTATTTCTTCCGCTTATGGTGATGGTTGGAAACAGAGGAATGTTTTACGGACTGTTTTACACCTTTGTTTTGGCGATGAACCAGGTGGCGGCTTATTATGCGGCGGTGATTTCCATTAATTATAACTGGCAGCATTTCTATGTGATTGCAGCGGTATTATGTTTTATACTGGCTTTAATTCACTGGATCTTTATGCACAATAAATATTTTGCATTAAAGGTTCCGTTGCACTACATTGACTGGATGAGCATCATGCTGTTTGTTTCTACGTTTATGTTTTCCGCTTATGTTTTTTCTTTCGGGAAACAGCAGGACTGGTGGAATTCTAAAAATATTATGAATGCGAGTATTGCAGCTTTTGTGAGTTTTGCATTGCTTGTAGTTCGTCAGTTCACCTTAAAAAGACCTTATTTATCATTCAAAATTTTCAAAAAGAATAATGTGCAGCACGGCCTGTTTATGCTGTTGTGGCTGGGAATGTTCTTAGGAACGACTTCGCTTCAGAATACCTTTGCGGTAGGAGTTCTCGGATATGATCAGCAGACGAATGCAGGACTGAATCTGCTCATGGTTCCCGGAATTATCCTGGCAGGAGTGATTGCCGTATTCTGGTTTAAAAAAGAAATACCATTGAAAATGTACATCTTCTCGGGGTTTTCGGCGATGATGGGGTATGCATTGATTATGTACTTTTCGATGGTTCTAGAATTCAATTATGAGAACTGGTACCTGCCGATGTTTTTAAAAGGATTCGGAATGTGTTCACTGTTTATTTCAGTATGGTTCTATACCCTGGACAAACTTGAAATGGATGATATGCTGGCGGCGATCGGGCTGGTTTTGGTATGGAGAACGTTTCTGGCGGTAGGATTCTTTTCAGCACTGTATTCATGGTTTCAGTATCGTTTTCAGATTACGGCAGTAGGAGATCTTGCGGTGTATATCGATGGAATGACGGTTACTCCGCAGACTTTGGCAGCCAATATGAAAACTCTTCAGCTGAATGCCATCATTGTATCCGGCAAAAAGATCTTCGGTTACATTATTCTGGTAGGTTTTGGAGTACTCTTGTATGTGATGACGCATCATTTCGGAAGAGAAAGATTCCAGTATCTAAGATTCATTAGAGTGCTTGGTGGTAAATCTGTGATTGCGAGAAGAAGACTCCGTGAACGGAAACAACTATTAGAAGAAATAAAAGACGCAGCCGGGCCTGCGGTTTAAAGAGACCTTGTTTTTCATGAGTAAGATCCTTGGCTTTGCGAAGTCCGGGATCTTACGTTTTTATGGCTATAGATAAAACATGCCTTTTTAACCTGAGTTTGGGCTCAGTTATTTCATGAGAAAAAGTGTGGAATTTTAGACTTGAAAATACATTGGATCACTTGTAAAAGTTGAGGAAAATATAAGCTTTTTTTAACGCAAAGGTTCATTTTGCTAACGTTCAGTTTTGAGGAAGGCAAAGGTCGTGACCGTGTCACTGATGAAGCTACCGTTATAAAACATCCGCTTAATCGAATCGATCAAAGATCGATTCCGTCTTTGCAACCTTTAAACTATGCATAATTACTGTAAATCTTTGCGTTAAAAAAAGGCTTATCTCACGTCCAAGTTTTGAAATTGAAAGATTGTATAAATGTAAAAGGCAGTTCCTCGCTTGAACTAGGAAACCTCGCATCCTGAAACGTTATGAGGTGCTCAGATGTATACTTTGAGCATCCTGAAATCATTAGAAAAACAAATGTCTTATCCCGGATTCAGGCTCTTTTTAATGAAATATGAATAATTTCATATCTTGCTGTTTTTATTTAGAAAGAATAAAAATTAAATTTGGAGGTTTATAAAACTTGAGAAGAAAGAATGAAAAAGCAGTATGCATTCATAGGTCTGTTAGCTTCGGGAATTGTATTTTCCCAGACAGCGAATGATTCTATAGCCTCCAAAAGGATTGATGATGTAGTGATCGTGGCATCCAGAAAACCGACAAAGATCTCGGATATCCCGGGAACGGTCTGGGTGGTTCAGAAAGAAAAAATTCAGGAACAGGCGAAAAGCGGAGTTCCTATCAAAGAAATGCTTGCGATCCTGATTCCAAGTATGGACATTGGGCCACAGGGAAGAACCAACTACGGACAGAACATGAGAGGCCGTTCTGCATTAGTAATGATAGACGGAGTTTCGCTAAACAGTATCCGGGCCATCAGCCGCCAGCTGGACGCTATTGATCCGTTTAATATCGAAAGAATAGAAGTGCTTTCCGGAGCCAGTTCTATTTACGGAGGGAATGCAACCGGCGGTATCATTAATATCATCACAAAAACACCTCCTAAAAACGGGATCAGCGGAGAAACGGAATTGGGAGCAAGAACAGGATTCATGGGCAAAGACGACCATGATTTCCGTGCAGCACAAGCTATTGCAGTAAAAGGAGAGAAGTTTTTCGGAAGACTAGGCATTGCTTACCAACAGAATGGCGGTGTTTATGGTGCCGATGAAAACCAGGTTTTAACCGATATTACTCAAACCGATCTTCAGTACAACCAGTCTATTGATATATTGGCAACAGGAGGTTATAAATTTAATAACAAGCATAAAATCACCGCATCTCTTCAATATTACAATTCTAAGTTTAATGGAGACAGAAGTCTTTATTTAGGCCAGAATTTAAGTGCTTTTACAACGAAGAATGCAGGACTTCTGGAAATGCGTGACGGTTTTTCATCCGATAAAAATGTAGGAACAGAACGTTTCATGGGAACGGTTGCCTACAACGGAAACAATATTTTAGGAGGTCAGGATCTGTATGTACAGTTGGCTGCGAGAGGAGAGAAGTTAGGATTTTATCCTTTTCCTGGAAATGTTGCAATTGGTACATTACCTGTTGCTTATATGTCTTCTTCACAACAGGACACCTATTATTCTGGGGTAAAAGCATTGTTGTCGAAATCATGGAAAAGTCTGAATGTGACGTATGGAGTAGATGTTGATCTTGAAAAATTCGAAGGAACCCAGTCGGTCTATGATATTGCCAAAACAATGTCAAGCGGAGGTTTGGTCAATGAGACTCAATACAGCCTGGGAAGATATCCTACCAACAATTCTCAGAGTTACGCAGGATATGTTCAGGCTAAATACGATATCTTACCTAAACTTCAGTTGAATGGAGGAATCCGATATCAGAATATCCATGTAAAAGTAGATGATTTTGTAGGTTCAGTGCAGCAGACTCAGGTTGCCATGGGATACGGAAGGTCAGCTTCTGCTATTCCGGGTGGAGAAAGCTCGTATAATGTAACATTGGCCAATGCCGGTTTACTCTACAAATTCAATGAACAACATCAGGCTTGGGGAACATTTTCTCAGGGAGTGAGCTTGGCAGATCCATCGAAATATTACGGAATTGGTGTTTATAAACTGAACGGTGCAAACTGGGATGTAACTTCAAGTATCAATGTAAAAGAACAGCCGCTACAAGCTATCAAAACCAATCAGTTTGAAGTGGGATATCGTATCAACAAAGGTGGTTTGAGAGGACAGATCGCCGGTTTCTTAAGCAATTCAGATAAAACAGTTACTGTTGACAGAAAAACATTCCAGATCCTTGTCAATGATCTAAAGCTGAGAAATATGGGGATAGAAGCTGAGGTTTCTTACTCCATGAACAACGGGGTTTACTTCGGAGCCAGCGGACTTTTGATTAAATCAGAGGTTGAGAATAATGATGAATGGAAAAAGCAGGAAATTTACAATGCTTCCCCTTCAAAATTGGTTACCTACATCGGATATAACGTTAAAAGCTGGTCATTCAGATTCCAGTCTTTACAGAATTTCAAACTGACGGACGATCTTAAAAATGAAATCGATGGTTACAATACTTCAGATTTAATGGTAGGATACCGTTTCGACTGGGGTAAATTCAATTTTGGAATCCAGAATATTTTCAATACCGATTATCAGACCATCTGGAGCAAACGTTCCCAGGTTTTATATTCCACTTACGGACTTCCTGAACTGTTCAACTACAAAGGAAGAGGAAGAACATTTAACCTGTCTTATACCTTTGATTTTTAAAAATTTAAATCGAGCCGTTTAGTCTTGATTTAAATGCATCATATAATAACAGATCCGGCTTCTCATCATCAACGGAAGCCGGATTTTAACTTTAAAAATTCAGTTATGGCTAAAATTCAAACAGGCCGCATTGTTGCGGAAATGACGAGAAAAGAGTATATCACTGATCATTATATCAGAGTCTATCTGTATACTCCGGAAGCTCATTTGTTTAAAAATACAACCATCGGTGACAATAATAAAATCGCTGTTCCTCCTGTAGGTCTGGATGAAATTCATTTTCCGACACTGGATGAAAACCGCCAATGGGTGTATCCTCCGAAAGAAGTGGCTCCTGCCGTAAGAACCTACACCCACAGAGGGATTGATCTTGAGAAGAATGAACTGATCATTGATTTTGTTGACCACGGCGATGGCGGTCCTGCATCCAAATGGGCCCGTGAATCCGAAGCCGGTTCAAAATTGGGCATCATGATGAGAACCGAAGCAAAAGAAATGTATCCGGAAGCCGAATGGTACCTGTTTGTAGGAGATGCTACTGCCATTCCTGTTCTGAGTGCCATGTTGGAAACCCTGACGGAAACAGCAAAAGGAGTCTGCATCATTGAAGTTCATGGAAAAGAAGATGAGCAAACCCTTGAAACCAAAGCTGATATTGAATTCAAATGGCTTCATAACGCCACTCCGCATATCAGTAGCGAAATGGCTGATACCGTAAAAAAAATCACCCTTCCGGAAACTACAAAATTCGGCTATGTGGCAGCAGAATTTTCAAGCGTTAAAGAAATCCGTACCTATCTCAGAAAAGAAAAAAACTGGACCGCTCAGGAGCTCAATGCCTATTCCTACTGGAAAGCAGGTGTAGCAGAAAATGAATCGGAAAAGGATAGACATAAGGAGAAGGATTCGATGGGGTAGGTGGCAGGTGTTAGGTAGCAGATAATAGGTAGCAGGTTGCAGGGAATAGGCCGTAGTTTAAATTATGGTTGTTTGTTTGGATTGTAGGCGGGATAGTTGTCAATGGTGAATTTTTTATAATAGATATGAGATTTCAGATATCAGACGCTGAATTCATTAACTTAATTACTACAAACTAGCAACTAAAAAACCAGCAACTGACAACTAAAAAACACTCTCACCCAAACCCCGTATCTCTAATCCCGTATCCCGAAACGCACACCCGAAACTTGCAACCTTCACCCGAAAACTCCTATCTTTGCACTTTTAAAGACGACAATGAAAGATTTAATGGGTAAGGCAGTCTGGGATTATTTTCACAACGAAAATCCTGAGGATCTGCAGACGGAAACTTCAATCTCGGAACTGGATGAACTTCCGGTAAATTATCTTTTCAGAGATTTTGAAGAGATGAATGGTATTGAGCAGAAAGCGCTTGAGCTTGCTCAGGGAAAAGTACTGGATATTGGAGCCGGTGCAGGTTCTCATGCTTTGTATCTTCAGAATGAAAGAGATCTTGATGTCTTAGCGTTAGATATTTCACCAAAATCTATTGAAGTCTGCCAATTGAGAGGAATCAAAAAAGCGGTATGTGAAAATATGCTGAATTTTTCTGGAGAAACTTTTGATACGGTTCTGCTTCTGATGAATGGAACCGGGATTTTTGAAAGCCTGGAAAAAATTGATACCTATCTTCAAAAACTGCACACTCTAGTAAGTGATAACGGACAAATCATTATCGACAGTACAGATATTCTGTATATGTTTGACCGTGATGAAGATGGTGGCGTTTATATACCGGCCGGCGGTTATTATGGTGAACTGGATTATATCGTTCATTATAAAGGAGAATCTGAAGATCCTATCAAATGGCTCTATCTTGATTTTGAAACCCTGAAAAATGCGGCTGAAAATAATGGCCTTACCATAGAAAAAGTAATGCAGGATGAAGATTCTTACCTGGCAAAACTGATAAAAAAGTAAATGTGTCCTCGTCATTGCGAACACAGCGAAGCAATCTTAATCACTAAACTCTTTCTTAATGGTTATTATTTTTAAACCATTAAGATTAAAATTAAGTTTTTAAGATCATTAAGTTTAAGCTTTACTTAAGAGATTGCTTCACTGCACTCGCAATGACAGAAACAAAATAAAAAAGACACATGAAAAATCATGTGTCTTTTGTTTTATCTGGAAATATAGGGTTTATCCTATCTCAATACCGTTTTCTACATTGCTGTCATCCGGTGTTACGAAAGATAGTTTTCCGTCTGGTTTTGTCGTTAATAAGAACATTCCCTGAGACTCAATTCCTCTGATTTTTCTCGGAGCAAGGTTCAGTAAAATCATCACCTGCTTTCCGATCAGCTCTTCCGGTGTGAAGCTTTCTGCAACTCCTGAAACCACAGTTCTGATATCAACGCCGGTATCTACTTTGAACTTTAATAATTTGTCAGCTTTCTCAACTTTTTCAGCTTCTAAAATGGTTGCTGTTCTAAGGTCTATTTTAGTAAAATCATCAAAAGAAATTTCTTCTTTCATAGGATTGGCGTTAGGGTTTGTTTTTTTATTGTTTTGTTTGGTCTGTTCCAGTTTTTCAATCTGAGCTTCGATGACGCTGTCTTCAATTTTTGAGAAAAGAAGAGAAGCTTCATTGATTTTATGACCTGTTTCTATTAAAACAGATTGGGTTTCAACATCGCTCCATTTCACCTGTTCAGCATTAAACATCGTAAGAAGTTTTTCAGAGCTGAAAGGCATGAAAGGTTCACATAACTGAGCTAAAGCAACAGCCAGCTGAGCTCCCACAAATAGAGATTGTGCTGCTTTTTCAGGACTGTCCTTAATCGTTTTCCAAGGTTCTTCAGCCTGAAGATACTGGTTTCCGAAACGGGCAAGATTCATTAATGCAGTCAATGCGTTTCTGAACTCATAATTTTCTAAGAATCCTGAAATTTCTTTAGCTGCTTTATTGATTTCTTCCAATTCAGGGCTGTTGACGTCTCCCTGAGGAACAACACCGTCATAATATTTATGGATAAGAACGGCCACTCTATTGATAAAGTTTCCGAAAATTCCTACCAGCTCAGAATTATTTTTAGTCTGGAAATCTTTCCATGTAAAATTATTATCCTTTGTTTCCGGAGCTGATGAAAGAAGGGCATATCTTAAAACATCCTGCTGTCCAGGGAATTCTTCTACATATTCATGAGCCCAAACCGCCCAGTTTCTGGACGTTGAGATCTTGTCGTTCTCCAGGTTTAAGAATTCAAAAGCAGGGACATTTTTCGGCATGATATAATCACCGTGAGCCTTCATCATCGCAGGGAAAATAATACAGTGGAATACAATATTATCCTTTCCGATGAAATGCACCAGGTCACTGCTTTCGCTCTGCCAGTAATCTTTCCAGTCTTTTCCATTTTTCTCCGCCCATTCCTGAGTGAAAGAAATATATCCGATAGGCGCATCAAACCAAACATAAAGCACTTTTCCTTCTGCATTCGGAAGTGGAACAGGAACGCCCCAGTTGAGGTCTCTGGTCATGGCACGTGGCTTTAAACCATCGTTTAACCATGATTTAACCTGTCCGTAAACATTCGGTTTCCAGTCGTCTTTATGGCCTTCAATGATCCATTCGTTTAGGAAGTCTTCATATTCGTTTAAAGGAAGATACCAGTTTTTGGTTTCCTTAAGGATCGGAACATTTCCGCTTAACATGGATTTCGGATTGATCAGCTCTGAAGGGGATAGGGTAGAACCACATTTTTCACACTGGTCTCCGTAAGCATTTTCGTTGCCACAGTTCGGGCATGTTCCTACAATATATCGGTCTGCCAGGAATTCTCCGGCCTGCTCATCAAAATACTGCTCAGAAACCTCTTCCGTGAATTTCCCTTTTTCATAAAGAACTTTGAAGAAATCCTGGCTGGTTTCGTAATGCTTTTTGGAAGTTGTTCTGGAATACTCATCAAATGAAATTCCCAGATCCGAAAAAGATTTTTTAATGATTTCGTGATATTTATCTACGATATCCTGAGGCGTTACTCCTTCTTTTTTTGCTCTGATGGTAATAGGAATTCCGTGCTCATCCGACCCGCAGATAAACGCTACATCTTTTCCTAATCTCCTCTGAAATCTTGCGTAGACATCCGCAGGAATATATACACCTGCCAAATGTCCTATATGAACCGGTCCGTTTGCATAAGGCAAAGCTGCCGTAATCATCTTTCTGTTTGACATTTATAGTAAAATTTTAACTGCAAAGATAAGGAATATCTCCCTAAAACCGCCTAAACTTCCCATATAATAAGTTTTTTCCACTCTGGAAAGCGTTTGATATTAAGTTTAGTTAAACGGATGTTTAACATTTTGTTGATATTTTATACATATTATGCTAAGCATACGTTAACGTAATCATGTGAAAAACAGATATTTGGTTTTAAATAGTCAAGCAATTTACGTAAAATTATCCAAATTTTCAATAATATTATAATAATTCTATTTTTTTTATAAATTGCAAAACTGTTAACACAGCTTTTTAAAACGAAACTAAAAAAACGATATTGTGAAAAATTTTACAACGGTATTAAAAATTGCACCGGCTTTTTTACTGGCCAGTTCAATAATACATGCACAGACCCAAGACTCTCTCAATAAGGAGAAAAAGATTGAGGAGGTGGTGCTGATCGGGTACGGAAAGCAGAAGAGATCTGACCTTACAGGTTCCATTACTTCGGTTAGTGCAAAAGACTTCAACGGAGGAGCAGTTTCTGCAGGACAACTGATTCAGGGTAAAACGCCAGGGGTACAGATCACCAACAACAGTGGTGCTCCCGGGTCAGGAACCAAGATCAGAATCAGAGGTACTTCTTCTTTGAGCGGGGAAAACTCTCCATTGATTGTAATTGACGGCGTTCCGCAGGATTTTGTAGGAATGAACGGGGTTTCTGATCCCTTATCATTAATTAATCCCAATGATATTGAAACATTTGACATCCTGAAAGATGCATCTGCTACGGCCATTTATGGTAACAGGGCTTCCAATGGAGTTATTTTGATTACTACCAAAAAAGGAACTTCGGGAAAATTTAAGCTTAATTTTTCCACTGTGACTTCAGTGTCCACCAAAATGGGAAATGTAGATGTTCTGACTGCACAGGAATTCAGAGACTTTGTTAATACCTACGCACCGGCCAGCTATAAAACCAAGCTTGGAAATGCAGACACCAACTGGCAGGACCAGATTTATCAAGCAGCCTGGGGTACGGATAATAATGTGGCCTTTTCTGGAGGTATTAAAGGATTACCTTACCGTTTATCATTAGGTTATAATGAGCAGAATGGTATTGTAAAATCAAATTCATTCCGAAGAACTTCAATAGGTTTAAACTTAAGTCCTAAATTCTTTGACAATCATTTATCTGTGAATGTGAATGCCAAAGGAACCTTTACGGATAACCGTTTTGTAGATGGCGGAGTGATCAAAGCGGCTACCTATTTTGACCCTACTCAGCCAGTATATTCAGGAAACTCCAAATACGGAGGTTATTATGAGTGGTTGGATGCAGGATCTGCAACTGGATATAACGTGAATGCCAATTCAAACCCATTGGCAATGATTGAAGGCGTAAGAGATGTATCATCGGTAACCAGAGGATTGGGAAATATCCAGTTAGATTATAAATTTCACTTTCTTCCAGACCTGCATTTTAACGTAAATGCCGGATATGATTACACTAAAAGTGAAGGACATAAATTTAAGGATGGTAATTTAAGACAGGGTTATGGTGATAAGGGGAGTTCCAATTTTTATTCTATGGAAAAGAATAACAAGCTTCTGGAAACCTATTTTAACTATGTAAAAAATATAAGCGCGATCAATACCAGTGTGGACATTACAGCAGGATATGCCTATCAGGATTTCCGTTTGAACATTCCTGGAGCTGTTACCTATAAAGGAACAGGAATCAATGCGCAGGACCTGGATTTCCAGACTCAAAATACGTTGGTATCCTTTTATGGGAGAGCTATTTTTACCATAGCCAATAAGTATGTTATTTCAGGATCTGTACGTAGAGACGGTTCTTCCAGATTCTTTAACGGAACTACTGATAATGTATGGGGTGTCTTTCCGGGGGTTTCTTTAGCCTGGAAGCTTAACGAGGAAAGTTTCATCAAAAATATTTCTGCAATCAGTACACTTAAACTGAGAGCCGGATGGGGAAAAACCGGTCAGCAGGAACTTCCAGCCCTGAATGGCAATAAACCCAATAATTATCCAGCCTTTGCTTCTTACAATCCAAGTTATCCGGGAGCTGGTTATCAGTTTGGAAATGAATTCTATTTCATGTTTAGACCTACCAACTATAATCCAAATCTTACCTGGGAAACCACTACGACAAAAAATATCGGTTTAGATTATGGTTTTGCTAAAAACAGAATTACCGGGTCTATCGACCTTTTCAGAAAAGATACCAAGGATTTATTAGTGTATGCCGACGAGCCTGCGGGAGGTTTAAGCAATGCCAGCTGGCAGAATGTGGGAGATATGAAGAATCAAGGAATCGAAGGGAGTATTACTGTAATTCCTGTTAAAAATGAAAAAACAACCTGGGAAGTAAGCTTTAATGCAACCCACTACAAGCCTGTAATCACCAAGCTGAAAGACAGAGCTGATGAGTTTTTCAATATGGAAGTAGGAGGTATCGAAGGAGGATCTGGAAACAGAATCCAGGCTCATGCGGTAGGCTATGCTCCCAATGCATTTTGGGTATATCAGCAGGTGTATGATACGAATGGAAAACCTGTAGACGGAGCGTATGTAGACAGAAACGCGGACGGTGTAATCAATACGAAAGATATGTATTATTACAAATCCACCACCCCAGATGCTATTTTAGGATTCTCAACGAAAGTTTCCCATAAAAACTGGGACTTTGCCTTGAGCGCAAGAGCTGTATTAGGAAACTATGTGTATAACAATATGGCTTCTAATAGTTCATTGCAGTCTGCCTCTACCAACGAATATCTTCAGAATGTATTCTCCACTGCTCCGGAATATAAATTTTCCGTACCTCAGTATAAGTCAGATATTTATGTTGAAAACGCGTCGTTCTTAAGATTGGATAATATTAATATTGGCTATAATTTCGGGGAAGTTTTTTCTAAAGGAAGCAACCTGAAAGTATATGGTATGGCTCAGAACGTTTTCGTGATTACGAAATATACAGGAGTAGATCCTGAGGTTTTTGGGGGAATAGATAACGGATATTATCAGATGCCAAGAATCTATTCTTTAGGCTTTAACTTTCAATTTTAAATAACAACTGAGATGAAACTAAATACAATCAAACTTAAAAATATAGTACTGCCTCTTTCTGCTGCATTTCTACTGACGGCAGCGTCATGTGTCAATGATCTGGAAAGAGAGCCTATTACGGATGCTACTGCAAAAACAATTTATAAAGATTTTTCAAACTATAAAAATATTCTTGCAAAACTGTATGGAGGCTTTGCCATGGGAGGGCAGATCAGTGGTGACGGTGATCAGCCGGATAGCGATATCAACGGAATCAATGGAGGATTTTCACAATACACAAGATTACTGTACAATCTGAATGTACTGACTACGGATGAAGCTGTCATTGGCTGGAATGACGGAAACCTTCACACACTTCATAAAATGACCTGGGATTCTTCCAACGAATTTATAGCAGCGATGTACTACAGAGTGTATACGGAAATTGCTTTCTGTAATGAGTTTTTGAGAAATGTAACCGATGCAAAATTAGCAGAAAATAATATTACCGGTGACAATCTTGCGCAAGCTAAGCTGATGAGAACAGAAGCCCGCTTCCTGAGAGCACAGTCTTATTATCACGCTATCGATATGTTTGGAAATGTTCCTTTTGTGGACGAAACTTACGTACCGGGATCTTTAACGCCTCCACAGAGGATAGAAAGAAAAGCATTATTTGACTTTATTGAGTCCGAACTCCTGGCAGTAGCCGGTGAACTGAAAGATCCTAAAACAAATGAATACGGAAGAGCAGATAAAGCTGCAGCCTGGTCATTGTTGGCAAAGTTATATCTGAATGCAGAAGTATATACAGGAACGCAGAGAAATACAGACTGTATCACGTACTGTAACAAAGTGATTGCAGCAGGTTATTCTCTAAAACCAAAATATGACGAATTATTTCTTGCGGATAACAATATCAATAACCCTGAGCAAATTCTAAGTGTAAATTTTGACGGAATCAATACCCAGACCAACGGTGGAACCACCTATCTTGTTCATGCTTCAATAGGCGGGGATATGAAGGCCTCTGAGTTTGGAGTCAATGGCGGATGGGCTGGTTTAAGAACGACAAAGGCATTCGTAGGCTTGTTCCCTACTGATGGAAGTGATAAAAGAGGAAGGTTCTTTACTTCAGGGCAGAATCTGGAAATTAATAATCTGGGTGTCTTTACCGATGGATATGCATTTATTAAGTATAAAAATATTAAAAGTAGCGGAACTCCCGGTGCCCATGATAACTGGGTAGAAGCCGATATTCCTTTGTATCGTCTGGCAGATATTTACCTGATGTATGCGGAAACTGTTCTTAGAGGTGGTGCCGGAGGAAGTGTTGCAACTGCGGTTACTTACGTTAATCAACTGAGAGAGCGTGCTTACGGGAATACCAACGGAAACGTAACTTCTATCAACCTGAACTTCATTTTAGATGAAAGAGCAAGAGAACTGTCATGGGAAACAACCAGAAGATCAGATCTTATCCGTTTCAATAGATATACGACAGCGGATTATTTATGGCCTTGGAAAGGAAATGTTAAAGAAGGTAAAGCAGTAGAAAGCTTCAGAAACCTTTTTCCTATTCCGAACAGAGATATTGTAGCGAATCCTAATCTGATCCAGAATCCTGGGTATTAATTAAAAAAAACAGAAAATGAAAAAATTTTTTAAAATATGTATGGTCCTGGCGATCGGGTTTCTTATCATCTCTTGTGAGAAAGATGAAGATCAGGCCATTCTTAATGAAACAGCTGCATCTAAAATGACTGTTGATAAAAATACAGTGGTCCTTAACAAAGATACAGAATCTGAAACCGCACTTAATTTCACATGGACGAAATCTTCGTTCAACATTCCTGTTGTTTCATCGCAGCTGATAGAATTTGGAATTAAAGGAACCGGGTTTAAAAACAGCGTTACTTTTTCATTAGATAATAATGCAGTAACAGGAACTTTAACCCATGCAGGCTTAAACGCTCTCATGTTGAATTTAGGGGCGAAAACAGGTCAGGTTAATCAGATTGAGTCCAGATTACAAACATCTGTAGGAGCAGCAGTTTTCTATTCAAATGTTCTTGATCTAAATATTACACCTTATCAAAAAGGACCAGTGTATGCTTTCACAGATCTGTATCTGATTGGTAATGCTACTGCAGGCGGATGGACAAATGATGCGACCAATGCCAAACTTTATCCTTTACAGAAAACAGTAACAGCAGGCTCTTATACCTACACAGGCTTCTTTACTACAGGTGCTTTTAAGCTGATTAAAACTCCGGGAACCTGGGATACTCAGTATGGAATGGGAGGCTCTGCAGGAACATTGGTTGCAGGTGGCGGATCAGGTGATATTTCAGTAGCGACTGCAGGATATTATAAATTGACAGTCAATACGGTAGCACTAACCTATACATTGGTTCCAGTTACGCCGCCAGCTGTTACCTATACCTCAATTTCTATGATCGGAACAGCTTCCGGAACATGGAATACCGATCTTGATATGGAACAGTCTACCTTTGATGCCCACGTATGGGTGAAGAAAAATGTAATGCTGAATGCCGGAGAATTTAAGTTCAGAGCCAATCATGCTTGGGCAACAAGTTGGGGGGTGGCTCAGGAATTTTTCGGAACAGCCGTTATAGGTGGTGCTAATATTCCTTTGGGTACGACATATCATTATGATGTTTATTTTAATGATGGAACAGGTGAATTTTCAGTAGTTCCCATTAACTAAAATATCTGAAAAGTATACATTTAATAGTAAATTACAACGAATTTATACAGTAAAGTGTTGCTTTACCGCAGCACTTTATCTATTTTTAAGTTTATAAATAGTCATTATGAAGAAAATTACAGTTGGAGCCATGCTGCTCTCAATGATGTTCGTGGGGGTGAAAGCACAGTCTTTGAAATCACCGGATGGAAAGTTTGAAATGAACTTTCAGCTTAAAGAAGGAGTTCCGTATTACAATCTGAAGTATAACGGAGCTGTGGTGGTAGAAGATTCTAAGTTAGGATTAAGATTATTTAAAGACTCAGCCATCAAATTTGCGTCCGAAATTGCAAAACCGGACGATGCTAAATTTGATCTGAACAACGGATTCACAAAAACAGATGAAAAACGTGATTCCAAAAACGAAACCTGGCAGCCGGTTCTGGGTGAAAAGAAAAACTATATCAATCATTATAACGAGCTGGCAGTTACGCTGGACCAGGCTTCTACAAGCAGAAGTATCGTGGTAAAGTTCAGACTGTTTAATGATGGTCTTGGATTCAGATATGAATTCCCACAGCAGAAAAACCTGAACTATTTCGTGATCAGAGAAGAAGATTCTGAAATCGATTTTCCTACGGATATGAAAGCCTGGTGGATGGTAGCAGATTATGATTCCCAGGAATATCAGTACCAGGAAACAAAGATCTCTGAAATTCCTTCCAAATGGGACAAAGCATTCGATGCCAATGCTTCACAAAGATTGGTGAAAAATGCAGTTCAGTCTCCGTTAATGCTTAAAAAAGAAGGTAAGGAGCCATTGTATGTGAATGTCGCGGAAGCAGCCGTTTTAGACTATCCGGCTTCCCATCTTGAAGTGGACGCTCAGAATTTTAAATTCAAAACACACCTTACTGCCGACAGACAAGGAGCAAAAGGATATATCCAAACCCCATCTGTGACGCCGTGGAGAACCATTATTGTTTCCCCGAAAGCAGAAGAAGTGATGGAATCCAAAATGATCTTTAACCTGAACGAACCTACAAAATACACAGACACTTCCTATATTCACCCTACAAAATATATGGGCGTATGGTGGGAAATGATCATCGGAAAATCCCAGTGGGCTTATTCTACCGCAGAAAATGTTCATGTGGATAAAACAGATTTTTCAAAGCTTACGCCAAACGGAAAACATGCTGCAAATACTACAAAAGTTAAAGAATACATCGATTTCGCTGCTGAAAATGGTTTTCAGGGATTGTTGATTGAAGGTTGGAATATCGGTTGGGAAGACTGGTTCGGTCATTCAAAAGAATTTGTTTTCGACTTTATCACTCCATACCCGGATTTTGATATTAAAATGCTGAACGATTATGCCCATTCAAAAGGGATTAAGCTGATCATGCACCACGAAACTTCAGGTTCTGCAACGAACTACGAAAGATGGGCGGACAAAGCCTTTGAACTGATGAATAAATACGGCTATGATGCTGTGAAAACAGGATATGTAGGCGATATCATTCCTAGAGGAGAACATCATTATTCGCAGTGGACAATCAACCATTACTACAGAATTGCAGAAAAAGCAAACCAGTATAAAATCATGGTCAATTCCCATGAATCTGTGCGTCCTACAGGGGAAAGCCGTACCTACCCGAACTATATTTCGGCAGAAGCAGCCAGAGGAACGGAGTATGAAGCATTCGGAGGAAACAAACCGGATCACCAGACCGTTCTTCCTTTCACAAGATGGATGGGTGGATCTATGGACTATACGCCGGGGATTTTCCAGACCAAACTGGATTATTATTTCCCTGGTGATACACGTTTCGTTAAAACTACCCTGGCAAAACAACTTGCTTTATATGTAACGATGTATATGCCTCTCCAAATGGCGGCAGACCTTCCGGAGAACTACAAAAAGCATATGGATGCCTTCCAGTTCATCAAGGATGTTGCGGCAGACTGGGATGATACCAAAATTCTTTCCGCAGAACCGGGAGATTATGTGATCACAGCCAGAAAAGCAAAAGGAACAGAAAACTGGTTCGTAGGAGGTATTACCGATGAAAATAAGCGTGAATACACCGTAGATTTCTCTTTCCTGGATAAAGGAAAAAAATATGAGATAACCGTTTACGAAGATGGAAAAGATGCAGATTACATCGATAATCCTCAAAGCTATAACATCTACAAAAAACAGATCACCAGCAAATCTAAATTGAACTTCAAGATGGCAAGAAGCGGCGGTTTCGCAGTTTCAGTTAAGCCTGTCAATTAAGTGGTAAATTGATAAAAATTATGCCCCGGCTCATTCTATCTTAGGAAAATGATTCGGGGCATTAATTTTTTATTGAGGTGAAATAAATGATTGCATAAAAGATATATTGAACCCAATTGACCCTGTTTTTCAAAATATAATATTAAATTGAAATCTGATTTCGAATCATGAAAAAAATCTATGTTGTATTCGCGCTTTCAATAGCTTCTGCCGCTTTTTCTCAAACCAAACCTTTAGAAAAGGTGGAGCCTGCCTTCTGGTGGAAAGGAATGAGAAATCCTGAACTTCAGATTCTGGTGTATGGAAAAGATGTTGCACAAAATGAAATTGAACTTTCCGATGGTATTCGGATTAAAGACATAAAAAAAGTTGAAAATCTAAACTATGTTTTTATTACCGTTAATACCAATGAAATCAATGTTCCGAAGTTTAAAATCAATATAAAAAAAGGAAAGAAAAATATAAGCTCTTACGATTATGAGCTTAAACAAAGAACCGCCGGATCTGCAAACCGTGAATCTTTTACCTCAAAAGATGTCATGTATCTCATTATGCCGGACCGTTTTGCCAACGGCGATGAAAAAAATGATTCCAGACCCGATCTCATCGAAAAAAATGATCGCAGCTTACCAAACGGAAGACATGGTGGCGATCTTCGCGGAATTATCAATAATCTCGACTATATTCAAAACCTTGGGGCAACGTCTGTCTGGTTGACACCCGTGAATGAAGACAATGAAAAAGTATATTCCTACCACGGATATGCCCAAACCGATCTGTACAAAATTGATGGACGGTATGGAACCAATGAAGACTACCGCGAGCTTTCACAAAAACTGAACAAAAGAAACATGAAACTGGTCATGGATTATGTGACCAATCATTGGGGCGTCTCTCACTGGATGATCAAAGATCTGCCTTCAAAAGACTGGATCCATTGGTTTGACGAAGGGAACAACGGATTTTACCGTTCCAATTATAAAACAACGACTCAGTTTGATACCAACGCTTCAGAAATCGATAAAAAATATGCCTTGGATGGCTGGTTCGATACAACAATGCCCGATGTCAATCAGAAAAATCCGCTGGTCTTAAAATATCTGACCCAAAATGCAATCTGGTGGATAGAATATGCCGATCTGGGAGGTTTGCGCGTAGATACGTATCCTTACAACGATAAAGAAGCTATGGCCACTTGGGCAAAAGCCATCACCGACGAATATCCGAAATTCAATATTGTAGGGGAAACATGGCTGTATACTGCGGGACAGATCTCTGCGTGGCAGAAAAATTCCAAAACGGGTGAAGCTGCGGGTTATAATTCAAACTTACCATCTGTGATGGATTTTATGCTCTTCGCCGATATGCCGAAAGCCCTTAAAGAAAAAGAAGGATGGGACAGTGGAATGATCAAGCTTTATAATGTTTTTACCAGTGATTTCCTGTATCCGGATATTAATAATCTCCTGGTTTTCTTTGAAAATCACGACACCGAAAGGTGGAATGAAATCTTCAATGGCGATCCGAAAGCTTACAAAATGGCAATGGCTATAATTTCTACTGTCAGAGGTATTCCACAGATCTACTACGGATCAGAAATAGGCATGAGAGGAGACAAAACCAAAGGTGGTGATGCAGATATCCGGAGAGATTTTCCGGGCGGATGGAAATCGGATGCAAATAATGCGTTCAATCCTTCATCACAGACTCCTGAGCAGAAAGAATTTTATCAGTTTACCCAGAAATTACTGAACTGGAGAAAAGGTAAAAATGTGATTCATAACGGAAAAACTAAAAATTACGTTCCTCAGGACGGCATTTTTGTGTATTTTAGATATGATGGTAAAGAAAATGTAATGATAATCATCAACAATAATGAAAAAGATCAGACGTTAGACTTAAAACGTTTTGCAGAATCACTGAATGGGGTGACGAAAGGTAAAGATGTCATTTCAGAAAAAGTATTTTCTATGGAAAACAGCCTTTCCGTACCTGCAAAAACTCCGCTGATCATTGAACTCCAAAACTAAATTAATTATATAATGAAAAAAATAACAATTATCTGTACGCTTGTACTTTTCATGCTTGGTTTTATAGGAATTAATGCCCAATCCGGCAGTTCCAAATTTGACAAAGATAAAACAGCCATAGGAACCATGCTGGATGGTTTCAATACAGCCGCTGCAAAATCAGATTTCGATACCTATTTCAATTATTTTGCGGATGAATCTACATTCATCGGAACTGATGCTACGGAAGTCTGGGACAAGAAAGCCTTTATGGTGTGGGCAAAACCTTATTTTGATAAAAAGAAAACCTGGAATTTTACTTCACTTAAAAGAAATATCTATTTCAGCAAAGACGGAAAATTAGCATGGTTCGATGAGGTTCTGGATACTCAGATGAAAATCTGCAGAGGTTCAGGCGTTGTCGAAAAAATAAACGGAACGTGGAAAGTGAAACAGTACGTTCTTTCTGTAACCGTTCCCAATGATGTAGTGGATAAAGTAGTTTTAGAAAAAGCAGCCATTGAGGATGTCTTAATCAAAGAATTGAAAAAATAATGATGAATTCTGTACAGAAAACTTCTTCAGGAAGAATAAAACCGAATCTTTCCATGCCTCAGATCATCAACATGAGTATGGGATTTTTGGGTATTCAGATGGCTTTCGGGCTGCAGAACGGAAATGCGAGCAGAATTCTGGCCAATTTAGGTGCCGATGTTCATGAGCTATCATGGTTCTGGCTGGTAGCACCCGTTACCGGACTTATCGTGCAGCCAATCATCGGGCATATGGGTGACAATACCTGGAGTCCTTTGGGCAGAAGAAAACCGTATTTTTTAATTGGAGCTGTTTTATGTGCAATTGGATTGATTCTTCTTCCCAATGCCGCCACTGTCACTCATCTTTTTGCCGCTAATGCATTACTGCTGGCTGTTTTATTTCTTGCGATGATGGACGCTTCTGTTAATGTTGCCATGGAACCATTCAGAGCTTTGGTGGGAGATATGCTCCCAAAACATCAGGGAACTCTGGGTTTTTCGGTGCAGACTATTCTGATCGGAATTGGAGCTGTGGTAGGATCGTATATTCCGGGAATACTGACCTCGATGGGAGTCTCCAATGAAGCGCCGGAGGGGTTTGTCGCCGATAATGTGATTTACTCTTTTTATGTAGGAGCCGGGATATTATTACTGACGATACTGTATACTATTTTTACCACCAAAGAGTATTCTCCGGAAGAATTTGCAGCATTTGAGGACGGAAAAGAAGCTCCGCAGGAACCTTCAAAATTCGCGGATATTTTTAAAGATTTCACAGGAATTCCTTTACAAATGAAAAAACTGGGTGCCGTGCAGTTCTTCTCGTGGTTCGCCTTATTCACCATGTGGGTATTCACCACAAGTGCCCTGGCAACTCATCATTTCGGACTTTCCCCTGAAGATACCCATTCCAAAGCATTCAATAATGCAGGAGATCTGACCGGAAAACTATTCGGAATGTACAATCTGTGGGCGATACCATTCGCATTTTTATTAACCCCGATCGCAAAAAAGATAGGAAAGAAGCAAACCCACGCACTGGCGCTTCTATGTGGAGGTGTAGGTCTTATTTCCATGTATTTTATTAAAGACACCAATCTTTTATGGATTTCCATGATAGGACTGGGATTTGCGTGGGCAAGTATCCTTGCTATGCCTTACGCGATGCTTATTGAGGTAATTCCTCAACGAAAAATGGGCGTGTATATGGGAATATTCAATTTCTTCATCGTTATTCCCCAGATCATCAATGGATTATTTGGGGGGCCTATTGTGAGCAATTTCTTCGGAAACCGCGCCATAGATTATATTGTAGTTGGCGGCGTATGCATGCTCATCGGAGCCATTGTCACCATGATCTTCGTAAAATCGGAAGACGAAATGCCTAAGGAAATTGAGGGTGAGATTAAGCAGGTGCATTTTTAGGGGACAGAAGTTAGAAGTTAGAAGCGGGAAGATGGAAGATGAAAGATGGAAGATGGAAGCGCGGAGAAATCGAATCTCATTATAATCAATTATCTACGATAAAATTCAATAGGAGCGGGCTTTAGCCCGCTTTTATATTATCCATGCCAATCTGGGCTTTAGCCAAAATTTAAGATATCCCGGTAATTTGATTCAATATATTCTCACATCTATTTTGTAACGAACACAAATGTCCGCATTTTAAAAACCTGCTCCATCCACCAGAGATCAAAAAATAATACATTTCAAAACTAATCTATATCCTCAATCAATTTTATCTTCGATAAAATCCTTGCGCCTTAAAACAGAAGAATAGAAAAACCTTACGTCATTGCGTATTTCAACAAACACAAAAACAATAGATCACGACAAAAAAGGCCATCTCAAAAGTGAGAAAGCCTTTTTTAAATCTTCTGCAAGTCAAAAAGGACTTACTATCTTAACAATTAAAACTTACTTACGCCAAAACCGTTTCAATTTCCGCCACGGTCTTCGAGAAATTCTCATCTTTCAGCTGAGGAACCATCATTCCCTGAGATTTGAAAACTTCCACATCCGTAATCCCAATGAACCCGAATAACGTTTTTAAATAATGCTCCATATTCTCAATAAGTCCGTTTTCATAAATTCCGCCAACGGAGATATTTAAATATAGTTTCTTGTTTTGTAAAAGACCTTTTGGAGTTCCGTCAGCATAAGAGAATGTTTTTCCGGCAACAGCTATACTGTCGATCCATGATTTTAAAGTGGAAGGAAAAGTGAAGTTGTAAAAAGGAACCCCAATAACAATAATATCAGCCTCCTGAATTTCTTTTAATGATTCGTCAGAATATTTTGATGCTTCCTTCTGTTCATCATTCTTTTCTTCGTCCGGAATTCTGGAGGCACTGAAATGATGAATTTCCAAATGTGGAATTGGGTTTAAAGCTAAATCACGAACAGTAACTTTGCTGTTTGGGTTTTTATCCAGTAACTGATTAATTACAGTTTGAGAAAGCTTATTGCTTACAGAGTTTTCTCCGCTGATGCTGGTTTGGATATTTAAAATATTTGCCATTTTGTTTTAAATTTTTTTCGTTTTTATTAATGACAAAATTATTGTAAATTTACTTTCCAAAGTATAGCAGTTACCTAAAGGAAAGTGAAAAAAATGGAAAAACAGCACAACCATAAAGATTGTATGCAGGCATTAAAGCCAGTTCGCGATACATTAGATGTTATTAACGGCAAATGGAAATTGCAGATTATTATTTCCTTAAATGCAGGAAACAAACGTTTTACAGAAATTGAAAGAAGCATTCCGAAGCTGACCTCAAAAGTTTTAGCCAAAGAATTAAAAGAACTCGAGCAAAACGGCTTGGTTGAAAGAATCGTTAAAGATACCTATCCCGTAAGCATTGAATACTGCCCTACACAATACACAAAGACCTTACACCCCGTTGTAGAATCCTTAAAAGACTGGGGTGAAAACCACCGTAAACATATTTTCGGAACCCCCACGGAAACTGAAAAACCTGAAAAAGCTAAATAAATGCTTATTAACATTGACAAATATGCTCAATCGGCAAAATCTACGCGAGATAAAAAATAATGCATTACAGAAATAAATAGGGATCAATTTGAATATAAAATTCAATAGGAGTGGGCTTTAGCCCGCTTTCAAATTAAACATATAGATAAAGGCTTTAGCCAAAACTTAAAATACCACCGGATCAACGGCACATGAAAAAACATTTTAAAACTAATCAATATCCCCAATCAATTTTATCATTGATAAAACCCTCGCGCCTTAAAACTATCCGGAGAGTAAAAAACTTGCGTCTTGGCATTTAACCAAAAAACATTACCCAAAACAATTATAATTTTCACCTCTATTACAGCTTAAAATCCTTTCTTAACCTACATCAACACTTTCAAACACCTCCATATCCTACATTTGTACCATAAAATAATCACAGTATGAAAACAGTATATCATAAAGCAGATTCAAGAGGCCACGCAGATCACGGCTGGTTAAACAGCTACCACACTTTCAGTTTTGCCAACTATCAAAATAAGGACAGAACGAATTTTGGAGTGCTGAGAGTATTGAACGACGATACCGTTTCACAGGGAATGGGATTTGGAACACATCCTCATAAGGATATGGAAATTATTTCAATTCCTTTGGAAGGTGATCTGGAACATAAAGATTCAATGGGAACTACTGCCGTTATCAAAAAAGGAGAAATCCAGGTAATGAGCGCAGGTACCGGTGTAATGCACAGCGAATACAATAGAAATAAAGATGAAGCCGTAAAATTTCTTCAGATCTGGGTTTTTCCAAAAGAATTGAATGTTGAGCCGAGATATGATCAGAAAAGCATTAAAGAAGGGGAAAAGATCAATGGATTCCAGCAGATTTTATCTCCCAATAAAAATGATGACGGCGTTTGGATTCATCAGGATGCATGGTTTAATTTAGCTAATTTTAAAGCAGGAAACGGCAAAAATTATATGCTCAACAAAAAAGGAAACGGAGTGTATGTCTTTGTTTTAAAAGGAAGCGCTAAGGTAGGAGACAGAGTTTTGAGCGAAAGAGACGGATTGGGAATCTGGGATACTCAGAGTTTTAATATCGAGGCCGTAGAAGATGCTGAGATCTTATTAATGGAAGTACCCATGGACTTACCGGCTTATTTGAAATAATAATCAGAAACATTAAACAGATAAACAATAAATGAAAGTTTTAGCAATAGCAGGAAGCAATTCGGATGCTTCAATGAACAGACAGTTAGTAGCCTATGCATCATCCTTATTTGAGAATGCAGACGTAGAAGTCGTAGACCTGAATCCTTTTGAAATGCCAATTTATAAGCACGAAAGAGAACTAGCAGGCGGAGTTCCTCAGGAAGCGCATGATTTTGCATCAAAAATCGACGGAGCCAATCTCCTTTTGGTTTCACTACCTGAGCACAACGGAACGTACTCTACAGCCTTCAAAAATGTGTTCGACTGGGTATCGAGAATCAAAGACAGAACGGTATGGAATGAAGTACCCATGTTATTGATGTCTACATCTCCCGGAGGAAGAGGTGGAGCAGGTGTTTTAGAAGCTGCATCGAAGCGTTTCCCTTTCCACGGAGGAAATATTGTAGAAACTTTCTCACTTCCTTTCTTTAATGATAACTTTGACAAAGCTGAACAGAAAATTTCTAACGGCGAGAAAGACAGCGAATTAAAAGAGAAAATTAAGAAGATTGCAGCCATTGAAACCATCCTTGAAAAATAGAATTTGAATATTAATTTAAAATTACTATTTTTGCAAAAAGAAATAAGATGAAAATTCAGACCACTTTTAAAGAATGTTTCTCAGAGAAAGGGAAAACTGTGGGCTCTGAAATTCTGAGATAAAATAACGGCCGATAATCTACCAAGATTGTCGGCTTTTTTATTTTCTAAAATCTGAATAAAAAGTAATTATAGAAATAAAAATGTACCAATATACCAATGTATCAATATACCAGTTTTTTGGTTTCCGAAACAAAATGATTGTTACATTGTTAAACTGATACATTGCTACATTAATAAAATTATTAAACATGAGCAACACTTACAAATCAGCAGGCGTAGACAAAGAAGAAGGGTACAAAACCGTTGACAAGATCAAAAAGGCAGTAGGCGAGACCCACAACTCAAATGTATTGAACCATTTGGGAAGTTTTGGAGCTTTCTATGAGATCGGAGGATATAAAAATCCTGTGCTGGTTTCAGGAACAGACGGTGTAGGAACGAAGCTTAAAGTAGCTTTGGATACCAAACAATACGATTCTATCGGTATCGACTGTTTCGCCATGTGTGCCAATGATATTCTTTGCCACGGTGCAAAACCATTATTTTTCTTAGATTATCTGGCTTGTGGAAAGCTGGATTCCGAAATTGCCGCTGAGATCGTTCTTGGAATGGTAAAAGCATGTAAGGACAACAACTGTGCATTGATTGGTGGTGAAACTGCTGAAATGCCGGGAATGTATCAGCCGGGAGATTATGATGTTGCAGGATTCTGTGTAGGAATCGTTGAAAAAGATCAGATCATTGACGGTTCTACGATCAAGGCAGGAAATAAAATCATTGCCCTTCCTAGCTCAGGATTCCACTCCAACGGGTTTTCATTGGTAAGAAAAGTATTCCCAAACTTCGAAGAAGAATTTGAAGGAAAACCTTTATTTGAAACGTTATTAGTACCAACAAGACTATATTATAAAGACATCCACAGAGTATTGGAGGAAGTTAAAGTTTCCGGTATTGCTCACATTACAGGAGGTGGTCTTTATGAAAATGTACCAAGAATTATTCCTGAAGGACTTTGTGCTTCTATCGATGCTGCCACAATCAAAATTCCTAGTGTAATGCTTGAATTGGAAAAAAGAGGAGGTGTATCCCGTGAAGAAATGTTCGGAACTTTCAATATGGGAGTAGGAATGATCATCGTTGCTGATGCTGAACACGCTGAAAAAGTATTGCACCTTTTAGATGATGCTTACGAAATCGGAGAGATCACAGAAGGAACCGAGAAAATTAGTTTAACAATATAACAATATAACAATGTACCAGTGTACCAATTGAATTCATTGTTACATTGCTAGACTGATCCATTGTTACATTAAGAAACATGAAAAACATCGTTATACTCGTTTCAGGTTCCGGCACCAATCTGCAGAGAATCATAGATACCATTGACAGCGGAGAAATCCAGAATGCAAAAGTATCTCTGGTAGTGGCAGATAGAGAATGCTACGGACTTGAAAGAGCAAAAAATCATAACATAGACCATATTCTGATCCCAAGAGGAAAGAATTTTAGTAGTGAATTGGCGAATGTAATTCCAAAAGATACAGATCTTATTGTATTGGCGGGATTCCTCTCCATTTTAAAACCTGAATTCTGTGAAAACTGGACCGGAAAGATCATCAATATCCACCCGGCACTGCTTCCGAAATTCGGAGGAAAAGGAATGTGGGGAATGCATGTTCACCATGCGGTTATTGAAGCTAAAGAAAAGGAAAGCGGAGCTACCGTACATTTTGTAACTCCGGGAATCGATGAAGGGGAAGCTATTCTTCAGAAATCATTTGAAGTGACAGGTGAAGACACTCCTGAAACCGTTGCAGAAAAAGTACATCATATTGAATATGAGATATTTCCAAAGGCAATCAATAAGGTTTTAGGAAATTAAATAACAATGTACCAATATAACAATGTACCAGTATACCAATTGAATTCATTGTTACATTGTTAGACTGATCCATTGTTACATTAAAAAAGAAATCTAAGTAAATAAAAGTAAGTCCGGGGGTGAAAGACCGGGCAACAGTTTGAAATAGCTGTAAAAAGTAAAAATTGAAAGCAAAAGTCCCGAAGGGACGATTTAGCCAAGCATAGGATTTTTATCCTATGTTTTAAAAAATCCCCGGGACGGTTTAAACAAACATAGGATGAAATCCTATGCGAAAAAAATCAAAAGTAAAAATGAGTAAAAAGAGAGTTTTAATCAGTGTTTCTGACAAAAGCGGATTGATCGAATTCGCCCAGTTCTTGGAAGCCCAGAATTATGAGTTGATTTCTACGGGAGGAACGTTCAAGCATTTGAAAGACGCTGGTTTAAATCCGATTCAGATCGATGAGGTAACCAATTTCCCTGAAATGCTGGATGGAAGAGTGAAAACCCTTCACCCGAAAGTTCACGGAGGTCTTTTAGCAGTTCGTTCCAATGAAGAGCACATGAAAACCGTTCAGGAACACGGAATTGACCTGATCGACATGGTGATCGTAAACCTTTATCCTTTCTTTGAAAATGTAAACAAAGACATTTCTTTACATGAGAAAGTAGAATTTATCGATATCGGAGGTCCTTCAATGCTTCGTTCTGCGGCTAAGAATTTCGATTCTGTTACCGTAATTACCGATGTGGAAGATTATGCAACGGTAAAACTGGAAATGGAACAGAACGGTGATACCTACATCGAAACACGTAAAAAGCTGGCCGGAAAAGTATTCAACCTTACTTCAGCTTATGACGGGGCTATTTCAAGAATGCTTTTAGATGAAGAATATCCTGCTTATCTTAATGCTTCTTACAAAAAAGCATCCGATTTAAGATATGGAGAAAACCCTCACCAAACCGCAGCTTACTACGTTTCTACGTTTGAGAACGGTGCGATGAAAGATTTCGAACAGCTTGGTGGTAAAGAACTTTCTTTCAACAACCTTCGTGATATGGACCTTTGTTGGAAAGTAGTCACTGAGTTCAAAGAAGAAATGGCATGTTGCGCTGTGAAGCACTCTACGCCTTGTGGAGTAGCAATCGGAACTTCTGCATTGGAAACGTATCAGAAAACTTTCGAATGTGACCCGATTTCTATTTTTGGCGGAATTGTTGCAATGAACTACAAGATCGATGCAGCAACAGCTGAAGAACTGAACAAAACGTTCCTTGAGATCGTAATGGCTCCGGACTTTGATGAAGCGGCTCTTGAAGTTTTAAGAAAAAAGAAAAACCTTAGAATTATAAAAATCGTTAACCCGGTTTCTGACAAGCAAACGTGGGTGAAAATTGACGGAGGAATCCTGGTTCAGGATAACGACTCTCACTTCTCAGACGATATCAAAGTAGTAACGGATGTACAGCCTTCAGAAGAGCAGAAAAAGGCCCTTCTTTTCTCTCAGAGAGTAGTGAAGTATGTAAAATCAAATGCTATCGTTGTTTCCAATGGTATTCAGGCTTTCGGAATCGGTGGCGGACAGGTCAACAGAATCTGGGCTACTGAACAGGCTATTGAAAGAGCAAAAGAGAAATTCTCAGGAGATCTTGTTTTAGCTTCTGACGCATTTTTCCCTTTCCGTGATGTAGTGGATTTCTGCGCCAAGGAAGGTATCAAAGCCATCATTCAGCCAGGCGGAAGTGTAAAAGATCAGGACAGTATTGAAGCTGCCAATGAGCACGGTATTCCAATGATGTTTACCGGTGTTAGACACTTTTTACACTAATTAAAATAGAATTAAAAAATAATTTGGGATGGTTTTTATAGCATTCAAAATTATATATTTGTAAATTAGACTAGATAATAAATAAAGTATGAGAATATTAATCATAGGTGAAGGCGGTAGAGAATCTGCTTTAGCAGCAAAGCTTCAGAATGACCCAAGAATTTCTAAAATGTTTTTTGCTAACGGTAATGCTACCACCGATGTAATAGGAAAAAACGTTCATTTATCAGAGATTAAAGAACTGAGAGATTTCGCAATTAAAGAGAAGGTAGATCTTACCATCGTAGGTCCTGAGGCTCCTCTTGTAGCGGGGTTGAAGGATGAATTCAAAAAGCATGATCTTAAAGTTTTCGGTCCGAACCAAAAAGTAGCAAGTCTGGAAGGAAGTAAAGCTTTCTCTAAGAAATTTATGCAGACCTATGATATCAAAACGGCTAAGGCTGTAGTATTTGATTCATACAATGATGCTAAAGAATATGTTCAGACACAGCAGTATCCTTTAGTGGTTAAGGCTAGTGGATTGGCAGGTGGAAAAGGAGTTGTCATCTGTGACAATCTTGAAGAAGCTGAAGCTACAATCCACGACTTCATGATCAGAAGAATTTATGGAGATGCCGGAATCCGTCTGGTTATTGAAGAATATTTAGAAGGTTTTGAAGCTTCAATCATTGCATTCTCAAACGGTGAAAAGATTTTCCCATGTATCGCTGCAAAAGATTACAAAAAAGCTGGAAACGGTGACACAGGACCAAATACCGGTGGTATGGGATCTGTAGCGCCAAGCCCTGATTTTACGCAGGAGCACTACGCTGATTTTGAAAAAAATATCTTAGAAACTACCATTAACGGTCTTAAAGGAGAAGGATTCAGCTTTAAAGGAATCATTTTCTTCGGATTAATGGTGACTAAAAACGGAACTTACCTTCTTGAGTACAACATGAGATTTGGAGATCCGGAAACTCAAGTGTTAATGGCACTTATGGAAAACAATCTTCTTGATGTGATCCAGGATTGTATGGATGGAAAAGATATCGAGCTTAAGTTTAAAGACGAAAAAGCAGTATGTCTTGTAATGTGTTCAGGAGGTTACCCAAGAAACATCGAAACAGGGTACGAAATTGTAGGAGAAGACAAACTGAAACATTCTAAGCTTCTTTATGCAGGTGCCGTAAGAAAAGGCGACAAAGTGGTTTCCAACGGCGGACGAGTTCTGAACGTGGTGGCTACCGGAGCTACTTACGACGATGCCCGCAAAAAAGTATATGAAGATGCAGCCCACATTCATTTCGATTACGGATTCTACAGAGAAGACATCGGAAAGTTTTAAAATAAATCACGAAAAAAGATTTGGAACGTTTCCAAGTCTTTTTTTGTAACAAAGTTAAAAGAGTAGTAGGCGATACAAAGCCTATAGCTTTTAAGAGCAAGAAGCCAAAAGCTATTGGCCAAAAGCTCTCATCATTAATCAATCATCAATTATCATTTATAACATAAAATGAACAACGGTATTATCATATTAGATTTCGGATCACAGTACAACCAGCTTATCGGAAGAAGAATCCGTGAGATGGGCGTATATTCTGAAATCCTCCCTTTCAATACACCTTTACAGGATATTTTAGCAAAACAGCCAAAAGGAATCATCCTTTCCGGAGGACCAAGTTCTGTGAATGCAGAAAATGCTCACCTGGTAGAAAAAGAACTGTATGAACAAGGAATTCCTGTGTTGGGAATTTGTTACGGAATGCAGCTTACCGCTCACCTTTTAGGCGGAAAAGTAAACAAAGGGGAAAAAGGAGAGTACGGAAAAGCGCACCTGGATATCATCAAAGAAAATGCTTTGCTGAAAGGAGTTACTCAGAATTCTATCGTATGGATGAGTCACTTTGACGAAGTAGGAGAACTGCCGGCAGGTTTTGAATTAAACGCAAAATCAGGGGTAATTGCTTCTATTTCAAATGAAGACAGAAAAATCTACTGCGTACAGTTCCACCCGGAAGTTTCTCACACAGAAGAAGGTGGAAAGATGCTTGAAAACTTTGTTTTTGCTATCTGTGATGCTGAGAAAAACTGGAAACTGACGAACTATATCGAAAAAACAGTTGAAGAAATCCGTGAAAAAGTAGGAGACAGCAGAGTGATCCTTGGTCTTTCAGGAGGAGTTGATTCTTCTGTAGCAGCGGTTTTAATTCACAAAGCGATCGGTGATCAGCTGACATGTATCTTCGTGGATACAGGTTTATTGAGAAAAGAAGAAGGCCAGAAAGTAATGGACAACTATGGAGAGCACTTCCATATGAACATTAAAATGGTTGATGCTAAAGAAAGATTCCTTTCAAAACTGGCCGGAGTAGACGATCCGGAACAGAAAAGAAAGATCATCGGAAACGAATTTATTCACGTTTTTGATGAAGAATCCCATAAAATTGAGGGTGCTAAATTCTTAGCTCAGGGAACTATTTATCCTGATGTTATTGAAAGCCAGTCTGTAAACGGACCATCTGCAGTGATCAAGTCTCACCACAATGTAGGAGGACTTCCTGAAGATATGGAATTCGAATTGTTAGAGCCACTAAGAGAGCTTTTCAAGGATGAAGTAAGAAAAGTAGGTGAGGAGTTAGGTATTCCGCATCATTTGGTACACAGACACCCTTTCCCGGGTCCTGGATTAGGAATCAGAATATTAGGAGCTGTAGACGCTGAAAAAGTGAAAATTCTTCAGGAAGCTGATGATATTTTCATTGAGGAATTATACAAAAACGATCTTTACGAAAAAGTATCTCAGGCTTTCGTAGTGCTTCTTCCTGTAAAATCAGTAGGAGTAATGGGAGACGAGAGAACGTATGAATACACTGCTGTAGTTCGTTCTGCCAACACCATCGACTTTATGACGGCAACGTGGAGCAGACTTCCCTACGAGTTTTTGGATACGGTATCCAGCAGAATCATCAACGAAGTAAGAGGAATCAACAGAGTAGCTTACGATATTTCAAGCAAGCCACCTGCAACGATTGAGTGGGAGTAATCTTACTCTACTTCTTTAAAATAAAAAAATCCTGTTTATATCTTTATAAGCAGGATTTTTTGTTCGTATTAAATGATATTCCTATTTGTTGTTCATGTAGGAGTGATATTGTAAAAAAGTCTTCGACTGCGCTCAGACTGACAAAGTTCCTAAAGCAGCCTCTTATTAGCAATGTCACACTGAGCGAAGTCGAAGTGTGTAAGTTGATTTATTAATTTTCAGTAATAGTGAATGATTTTTTTAAAAGTACAATCTTCCTTGATATATATTATTTTATGTTTTAAAATATTGATTTTCAGAATGTAATTGAAAAATAAATTAAAAACTGTTTATCCTCAGAATTATTATACATTTAATGCCCAAACTCATATTCCGGAAAATGAAAATAAAACATCTGCTTATAATGATCGGCCTTAGCTGGGCTTTGACTAGCTGCACAGCTGCAAATAAAAACATTTCTTCTGCCGACAGCTATTCATGGTTCCCATTTTCATGGTATGCTGCAAAAATTTCAGGAAAGAATTTTGATAAAGTAGCCATGCTCGTTCCGGTGAAAGTGAATGATTTAAATGCAGATTTTACTCTACAATTCGACCTTGGAAGCGATGCAACTCTGATTTACGGAAATACAATAGACAGCTATTACAAAGAAAGTGACATCAAAAACTTCATCATAGAAAGCTCGAAATCTACGGATAACGGAGGGAAAAATGTGTACAAAACAAAAGGACTAATCTATCATTTAGGAAAACTGTCAAAAGATAATCTGGTGTATAAAGCGGATTACGGGGATAAAATTGTCAAAGATTCCTTATTTACGAAGAAACCAAAACATATCGGAACTTTAGGAGCAGATATGTTTAACAATAAAATCCTGATCATTGATTATCCTAACAAAAGAATGTGTGTGCTTGATTCTTTGGACAGTCATTGGAAAAAAGTGGCCACGTTTGTAGATGCCAAATCCAATAATGGCAGACTCCATATTCCATTGACTATTGCAGGCAAAACCCATTGGTTTCTGTTCGATACCGGAGCCAGCTTATTTCCGATCAATACCAATAAAGAACTCTGGACTTCACTGGTTGATCAAACCGCCAAAACAGATACAATTATAGCCAATTCATGGGGTGAGAAAGTAAAGTTCTATGGCAGACCGATTAAAGAAAAAGTATACCTTGGAAAAAGAAAACTGGAAAATGATTATGCCTGGTATAATGATAACAAAAGACTTCAGGAATTCAATAAAGCTGAGCAAGTTGATGGCCTAACAGGAAATGCATTTTTTGTCAATAATATTGTCGTCCTTGATTTTAAAAATAAAAAATTTGGGGTAGTGAACTAATTTAAGAAGCTCATATAACCGCGAAATAAAATTATCCTGCCTGTCTAAGGGTGGGATTTTAATTTTTTCAAGACATATTCTAAGTAATTAAACGGTCCAATTGTTTCCCATTTTTCCTCCTTCTCAAACCTTTCAATGGCATCAATAAAATTCTGTTTGTCCTTCCATTTTGAAATATTTCGGATGTCAATATTCATGAAGTTGAAAGAATACAGTTCATCCTTTTCATTAGATGTCAATAGATTGGTAAATAAATGATTTTCAGGAAGATCTATTGTGTTTCCACTAATATCGCAGATTCTGTTTTTAGGTCTTGTTTTAAATATCACTTTCTCCACAAATTTTAAAGCCTTAGTGCCCAAAGGATGTTTTTCCAGGCAGGAATAATGTATACCAGCATCGTTGAACAAATACATTGAATCTTTTACATTGGGTATGAAAGCCGGAAACATAACGATATTCTGATGATCAAACAAAATAGTATGGCAGATCGGGCATTCAGATTGATTTTGTATGATAATAGCCATTGCTTTAAAGTTCTATGGACTCTTTATTGAGGAGTATTTGGGTTAGAATTGTTTTAACGAAAAAATGATAAGTAAAACATTGATAGTAATTAATAAACAATATATAAACTTGAATAGTATATGTTTATGGTAGATGAGATAATTTGATAACATTGCCCCCATTAAATAGATATACACAAAAAGTTTTAATTCTCGGGTATTTATTTCAGATACTGAAAACAAGTTTAAGTTGTGTAAAACATTGATTGTTGAGTCTGGATAAAAAATTCTTAAAATAAAAATAATCGTGAGACTTATAGCTAGAACTAAGGCATATGGTTTCATTTTTATAGATGTGTTTTTGATAAGAAGTTTCTCTCCTGATTATTTTTCCCTAAATTTAAGTAAAATTATGTCAAATGCAAATAGAAACAAGAGCCCTGAGTCTTCAGGATTATGATGAATTGGTAATAACAATGAAACGCGCTTATCCGCAAATGTCCGAATCTATTTGGTCTAAAAAAAGCATAGAAAAACTCACCAGAATATTTCCTAAAGGCCAGATCTGCATCACGGTAGACGGAAAACTAGCGGCCGTAGCCCTCTCCATTATTGTGAATTATGACGAGTTCGGAGATGATCATACCTATGTGGATATTACAGGAAATTATACATTCAATACCCACCTTTCAACTGGAAATGTTCTTTATGGAATTGAGGTCTTTGTAGATCCTGAGTTTCGTGAACTGCGTTTGGGAAGAAGACTCTATGATGCCAGAAAAGAATTATGCGAACTGCTTAATCTGAAATCGATCATTCTGGGTGGAAGAATCCCGAACTATCATAAATACAGCGACGAACTTTCCCCGAGAGAATACATCAGAAGAGTCAGAGACAAGGAAATTTACGATCCAGTGCTGTCTTTCCAGCTTTCCAACAACTTCCTTCCCATAAAAATCCTGAAGAAATACCTTCCGGAAGATGAATCATCTCTGGAAAATGCCGTTTTGTTGCAGTGGAACAACATCTATTACAGCAAAAAGCCCAATACCATGCAGGACAGCATCATCCGTTTGGGACTGGTGCAGTGGCAGATGAGGCATTTTAAAAACATCGATGCATTTTATGAGCAGGTTGAGTTTTTTGTCAATGTGATGGGGGATTATAAATCGGACTTTGTCCTTTTCCCGGAACTATTCAATACGCCGCTGTTGGCGCCTTTCAACAAGCTTTCAGAAAGAGACAGTATGATCGAATTGGCCAAATTAAGTGAGGATATCAAGAAGAAAATTTCCGAACTGGCCATCAGCTACAATGTCAATATTATTTCCGGAAGTATGCCTGTTTTCGATCCTGATAACAATGATTTGTACAATGTAAGTTACTTGCTTCACCGCGACGGGCGGATCGATGAATACCGAAAGATCCACATCACGCCAAATGAAAGAAAATACTACGGAATGAAGGGCGGAAACGAGATCAGAGTGTTCGATACCGACTGCGGGAAAATAGGTCTTGTGATCTGCTACGATGTGGAATTTCCGGAATTGCCGAGGATTTTGGCCGATCAGGGAATGAAAATTCTCTTTGTACCTTACCTTACCGACACGCAGAATGCCTACATCAGAGTACGTCATTGTGCCGCTGCGAGAGCCATCGAAAATGAATGTTATGTTGCTATTGCTGGTTGTGTAGGAAACCTTCCGGGTGTGAATAATATGGATATCCAGTTTGGTCAGGCTGCCGTGTTTACGCCTTCAGATTTTGCTTTTCCATCCAATGCGGTGAAAGGAGAGGCTACTCCGAATACGGAAATGACTCTTATTGTGGATGTAGACCTTAATTTACTGAAAGATCTTCATCATAACGGCTCCGTTCAGGTGATGAATGACCGCAGAAAAGACCTCTATGAAACCTACCTTAAGTAAGACCTAAAACAGGCTTTTATTAGCAATGTCACACTGAGCGAAGTCGAAGTGTATAATTATAATTTATTCTCAATAGTGAATGACTTCTAAATAAATGTAAAATATCCTGTCATGTGGCAGGATATTTTAGTTTGATGATTTTACACCTTAAAATGCAGCGAAGAAATCCAGATCTGTTCCCTATCTCTGTTGTTTTCAAAGTTCCTGAGCATTAGCTTCCGGTCATATTCTATTTTTCCATTGAAATACAGCTTTCCATTGATAAAGACCTTCAATTTTTTATCAGGATTAATCATTTCCGGAGAAATATTGAGGGAAAAAGATTGTATACACGATGTTTTGATCTTAAAGATGTTTTCGGTGTAGACAGCTTTTATCTTCCCTGACTTTCTTGGGAAATCAAAGGCATTTTTATTTACATTTTCAGTGATCAGACTGTCATTCTTATCGTATTTCAGCCACTTTGTGATTTTAAAATTTAATGCTTGGTGCCACTGGGCTTTGGATTGGAGTGTATCAAGTTTCATATCAGAAATCCAATCCATATTTCCATAGTTGTTATCATCGTATTCCCAGGTTATTTCTTTTGGAAACGGATTCCTTTTACGGCTTTTTAAATCATTGAAAACAGTTTGGACAGCCGGCTCCGATTCATCAAACTGTGGAAACCAATGCGGAAATCCGTTATTGCGCTGTTCTTTATAATCACCTTTGATTTCTTTCATCAGTTTGGTGAAATCATCATTGGCATTCGGGGGATAATAATAATCCTGATCGGTAGAAAAGTTAATGAAAGAACGGTTCTTTATATTTTCAATAAAAGTTCCGCCTGTAAAAACTTTGGGAAATGTATTAAATCCATAGAACCCTGCAAATGGGCCAGGCTGTTTCATAAGATACGAAAACGAACCTGTGGCTCCATTAGAATGTCCGGAAATAAAGACTTTATTATCATCTACGTTGATGGTCTTTTTAATCTGTTTCAGCATTTCCGGAATCATGAAAAATCCGTCATCGGGAGTCATCCAGTTGTACTTTTTTCCACCTTTCGGAAAAACCAGGATAACATGATTCAGATCTGCGTATTTCGTGTAAAACCTGTTCCAACCGCCAAGATTTTCCGCAGGCATCTGATAATCGGTAAGAACGTTGTTGCGTACGGCACCATGAAGAAAAAAGAGAACCGGATACTTATTGCCAGGATCATAATCTTTGGGAAGATGAACGAGATAGGAGGTATTAGTGGAATCATTTACTTTAAATAAAACGGAATAATTCTGCTGCTTTTTAGGTAAATAAGGATAAGAATTCTTTATTTTGGAATAAAGTACAGCTGCGTTTTCCTTTTCGTCAAAAGAATAATCCTTTGTTCTGAAAAACTCATCCTGGATTTCCTTTAAATCTTTATAAAAAAGCTCTTTATCCCGCACCGCGCCTTGTACAAGCGTTTTCCATCTGGGATCATTAAGTAAATTTTTGTATTCACCATTAGAAGATTCACCAATCACATAACCCCAGCCGGGATATCCGTCTTCATCAGCTTTCATTTTTGCAAGAGGGGTAAGATATTTAAAAGCTTTATCTGTATTTTTTAATTCTGAAGCCAAAACGGAAGCTTTATAAAGTCCTGTCCCGTCAATACTGTCAGGATAAATTTTAAAGGCCTCTTCATACATGTCCAGTGATTTTTGGTAACCTGTCTCATCTTTGGCTTTCCACATCGTTTCCAGTGCTTTTTGTGTCAAAGTTGAATAATTTTCCTGCCCGTTGACAAGAAGGCATACCAGAAATAAGCTCAACGTTAAATAATATCTCATACAATCTAAAAATTCGATGAGACAAAGTTATTCATTGAAGACTGTGAAAAATTGTAAAAATGGAACATTTCAAATTATGGCTGCAAACACCAGAATGTATCCTGATTTCCCAGGATTGTGCCTTTATCGAAAAAGCTTTTGGGAGAATTCTCGGTAAAATTTTTATAAGCTTTGTTAAAATGCGACTGGTCGTTATAGTTGAATTCATGCGCCAGTTCTGTGAAATTTCTATCCGGATTTTCAAACAGTTTCTCATTGACGGTTTTTCTGAAAAGCACAATTTCATGGAATTTTTTTACCGAAACCCCTAAATGAGCCTGGAAATTCCTGTTCAGGTGTTGTCTGCTTATCCCTAATTTGGAGGAAAGTTCTGCAACCGTAAAATCATCACACTGACTGAAAATATAGTCAATAGACTGCTCAAGAATAGCATTTTCAAAATTTTTAAATCTCTTTTCTAGACAACTGTCCAAAAGATTGGTGAAGACTTCCGGATCTTCTGTTGAAAAAAGTGTATTCAGCTCTTGTTGACTGAGGAATTCAAAATCTGTGATATAATCTGCAAAATTCAACTGTCTGTAAAACTGCTGTATTCCCAGAGGATGAAAAACGATAACGATTCTATGTACTTTCCCGGATTGTATAATATGGAGGACTTTTTCCCTGATAGGAGTGAAGATCTGGAATGGTTTTGCAGCTTCATTGAAGATGACATGTCCTTTTTCTACCTGGGTATGGGATTGATAAAGAGAAATCGTATTGTTGAAATGAGGAAAACACTGAAATTCGGTAATCACATTATCCGGTTTTATATCCAGATAATAATAATCAACATAAGATTTGATCAATGAATTCTTAGGTTTAAAAGTTTCAAATGTATCGTTCATTTTCTAGAATTGGTCTTTTCTCATTTGAGCTCAATATAGACAATTTAAAGATCTTTCTCCCGTAAAATAAAAAAGAGCAGATGGATTTCTGCTCTCTGTTGAATATTTCTTCAAATTCTTAGGCTAGCTGAGGACATACTACTGCAGGACAGATCAGTCTTGGGCATCTTGGTCTTCCATCATCCGGGCAGCACTTGTTTGAACAGTTGCCGATAACGATGCCGCTCCCTGAAATTCCTTTTAATTGTTCTCTTGAAAGTTTGCTGTTACGTAAATTTTTCATTTTGTAAAATTTTATAGGTTAGTTGGTAATTTGTTAAGGATAAAGATAAAAAAATCCTTTTACATAATTGTATCAGTAAATTTTTTTCATTTTTATTTATTTTATTTTGTGGACGTTACAAAAAAAAATCAAAGAAGAGTGGTATTTTTTTTTCAGGATATTCATGAAATTACTATCTTCACTGATCAATTTAAATATAATATAATGACAGGAACAGTAAAATGGTTTAACGAAACAAAAGGTTTTGGTTTTATTACACCAGACGGAGGCGGAAACGATATTTTTTGCCACCATTCAGCCATTCAGTCTTCAGGCCTTAGAACTTTGAAAGAAGGACAGGCAGTAGAATTTGATATTAAAGAAGGTAAAAAAGGACCTGAAGCAGACAATGTTAGAATAGTAGGATAATAACTTATTAAGATATTGTTTCAAATAAAGCTGCCATTTCAGGCGGCTTTTTTTTGTAAATTTTTGGGTTATAAAAAAGGATCAGACTCATTTTTAGCCTTAAAATCCTGTAATTAAAATCTGCTGAGAAAACCCAGTCACAACGTGGCGATTTAACCCAAGATAGGATGCAGTCCTATCAGATTCCCAAGTCACTCGGTTCTATACTCCATTAATCTTTTCTCTCGCAGATTACACAGATAGAGCAGATTAAAAAAAGTTTTAAAAGCTCATCATTTAAAGCCAGATCAAAAGACAATTCTATATCTGCTTCATTCTAAGATTTACCGTTCAAATAAAAATTAAAATAGCAATAGGAACAATTTTTGGAGTAATTTGCATCAACTATTGAGAAACATATGTTTGACAAACAGCAAAGAAAACTGAAAAGATCGGCCAGACTAATTTCCGTACTGAGTAAATACGGATTTAAAGATATGCTGGCGAGAATGAATACAGGAAATAAACAGGAACCCATCTCTGCTGATCCGGACGAGGTGATTTCTAAAGGAACGGTATATGAAAGAATCAGGCTGGTGCTGGAAGAGCTCGGGCCTACCTTTGTAAAATTGGGACAGACATTCAGTAACCGGGAAGATCTTCTTCCGCCGGAACTGATTCAGGAGCTGCAGAAGCTTCAGGACAAAGTGGATACCGTGGATATGGATGTAGAAGAAATTCTTGAAAATGAATTCAATATATCCATCAAAGACCATTTTCAGGAAATTCAGAAAGAACCCTTGGCCACAGCATCTATTGCACAGGTATATAAAGCTGTTTTGATGGATGGCAGCCCTGTCATCCTCAAACTTAAAAAGTCTGATGTACAAACGGTTATTGAAGATGATTTGCTGCTCATCAAAGATCTGGAAAAGCTGGTCTCGGCCTATTCCGAAATCGGAGAAAAACTCAATCTGAAACAGGCGATTTCCACTTTTGAAAAATCTTTACTGGAGGAAGTTTCCCTGATCAACGAAAAGGAAAATATCCTGCATTTTGCACGGAATTTTAAGAACCATAAAGAAACCTATGTTCCCAAAATCTATGAGGACTATTCCAACAACAATATTCTCTGTATGGAATTTATTGATGGGATTAAGGTTACTGATAAAGCGGAACTTTTAGCCAATAATATTGATCCTGTAAAGGTTTCCGAAGTAGGATTGAGGCTGTTTGTTTCGCAGATTCTTGATTACGGATTTTTTCACGCCGATCCGCATGCCGGAAATATTTTAGTCAAAAAGGATGGGAAAATTGTTTTCATCGATTTTGGTGCGGTAGGAAAAATTCAACCGAATGATAAGGAGATCCTCGAAAATCTGATTGTAAGCTTTGTCGCTAAAAATCCACATAAAATTGTACGTCACCTTAAAAAAATGGCAGTCAGTTATGAAATTCCTGACGAGAGACGATTTGAAAATGATGTAGAAGACATTCTGAATTTTGTTCACAGTTCCTCGCTGCAGGATATCAATGTTCAGGTGATCATCAATAAAATGAAAGATATTCTGAAAGATAACAGGCTGTATATGCCGGACTATTTTTATCTTTTGTTTAAAGGAATCAGCCTGATAGAAGGAGTAGGAAGGACGATCAATCCGGATCTTGATATTGTAAAAAGCCTTCATCCGTACACCAGAAAAATATTAACCAATAAGATCAAACCAAAGAATCTTTTAAAAACCGGAATGGACCGGATGTTGAATTTCACAGATAATGTGGATGAAATTCCGAAAGAACTCAGATCTGTTCTCCAGAAACTGGATGACAATAAATTCACGATATCCAGCGAAATTAAAAATATTGAAAAGACCAACCAGCTGATCAAATCAAGCGTCATCAATTTAATTTTAGCCATGATTCTGGGAGCCAACATTATTGCTACGGCTATTGTTTTTGTTTCGGAATCCGGACCCAGAATAGGAGAGTTGTCTGTTGTAGGGGTTTTAGGCTTTATATTTTCTATGATATTGGTCGTGATACTTTTATTGAGAGTAGCCAGGAAATAGAAGTTAAATATCAGACATCAGACATCAGATTTCAGACATGAGACATCAGAATCGCATCTCGAAACTCGAAACCCGCAAAAAAAAAACCATGAAAAAACTAATCTTAGCCACCCTTACTTTCTCCAGCGCATTGTTCATAGCGCAGGAATCCGATGAAAAAGGAATTCTTGGCGACTATGACGGCAATGGGACAAAAGAATACGCCTACACAAAAGTCAGCGACTGTACGGATGAATGCGATGGAAAATGTGAAACCACCATTTATTTCAGCGATCAAAAAATAAAATCGTTTACGATTTCACCTGCCAATAACGGTGGACTGTACAATCTGGGAGACCTTAATGAAGATGGAAAAGATGAAGTTGGTTTTTATCCCGGCTGGTGTACAAGCTGCTGGCATGGCTTTCATGTCTATACACTAAGTAAAACCGGTTGGAAACCTTTGGTACCATCTATTTCTACACACTGTTCACAATGGGAAGAAGAAAAATTTCCTATCAAAAAAGATCCTAAAAAGAAAGGATATGTGATCATTACCTCAAGCGAATGGGAAGATGATGATATCAGGATTAAGAGTACAAGCGTGAAGGTAAATTGAGCTTCGGGGCATGTTTGAGAGTCGGAGGGTTTTAGAGTCTTAGTGTAAATTGAGTTTATAGGTGATGGTGGCTTCGAGTTCCTCAGCCACCATCTGGAATATCAACTTATTCAATGGAATATTCAATCAGGAGCGCAATATCTGGTGGCTGAGGAACTCGAAGCCACCATTCACTTGCGAAGCAAAATTCACCATTCACACAAGATAATCCTCTAAATTTAAATACCTATCTTTGCACCATGGAAAAACTCACTTTTGCGGATTTTGACCTGCCGGTTAAAATTCTTGATGTTTTAGCGGATCTGGAATTATTCGAGCCTACACCTATTCAGGAAAAGAGCATTGGGCCTATACTTTCCGGGAGAGATGTAATGGGGATCGCACAGACCGGAACCGGGAAAACATTAGCTTATCTTCTGCCGGTTCTTAAAACATGGAAATACAACAAAAACGGGAATCCTACTGTTTTGATCCTTGTACCTACAAGAGAATTGGTAGTACAGGTAGCTGAAATTGTTGAGAAACTTACAGAAAATATTACCGCAAGGGTGATCGGAATATATGGAGGGAAAAATATCAATACACAGAAACTGTTATTTAACAATGGATGTGATATTCTGGTAGGAACTCCGGGTAGGGTAATGGACCTTGCCATTGACAACGCTATTTCATTAAGAGAAGTTCAAAAGCTGATCATTGATGAGTTTGATGAGATGCTAAACTTAGGGTTCAGACCGCAGCTTACCCATATTTTTGAAATGATGAAGCCGAAGAGACAGAATATTCTTTTCTCGGCTACCATGACGGAAGCTGTAGATGAAATGCTGGACCAATATTTTGCGAGTCCGATAGAAATTTCACTGGCAAAATCAGGAACGCCTCTTGAAAAAATTGAGCAGTCCGGTTATAAAGTTGAAAACTTTAATACAAAGATTAACCTTCTTGAGCATTTATTGAAGACCAATGAAGATGAAATGTCCAAGGTGTTGATTTTCACGAATAATAAGAAAAATTCTGATCTTCTTTTTGCTAAAATTGATGAACTTTTCCCTGAGCAATTTGACGTGATTCACTCAAACAAATCTCAGAACTACAGGCTTAAAGCCATGAAAAGATTTGAAAATGAAGAGGTCAGAGGATTGATTACCACTGACGTAATGGCCAGAGGTCTGGATATTTCAAATATTACCCACGTTATCAACTTTGAAACCCCTGAAATTCCTGAACAGTATATTCACAGAATAGGTAGAACGGGTAGAGCAGATAAAGACGGTAAAGCAATTACGTTTGTTACTAAAAAAGAAGAAGCTTATGTTCTTGACATTGAGTTATTGATGGACAAAGATCTTAAGTTTACTGATTTCCCTGCAGAAGTAAAAATAAATCCTAAGAAGATCGCTTCCGAAGAAGATGTGATCATTATGAAAAATCCGGCACAGGTAAAACTGTATGAAGGAGGAGGAGCATTCCACGAGAAAAAGGATAAAAACAAAAAAGAAAACTGGGGCGGACCTTCAAAAAGAAAAGCACCCAAGAAGTTTGGAGCGAACAGAGCTCAGCAGAAATCCATATCTACATCAAAATCTAAGAAAAAGAAATAAAGATAAAAAAAATCCCGTTCAGGGATTTTTTTGTTTAGATAAAGTATGTTACTGTTTGGTATACACAGTGACTGATGTATCCTGAACGCCATCCATATCATAGTCAGATTTACCAGTGATAATCTGCATTTCGGTGTTGGTGAGTGCATATAATGTCTCTGATCCCAGCTGATTATTACCATCAGTAGTAATATAAAAGGTAATAGTATTACTGTTTTCACCATAACTGAAGGTTCCCGTTTCGTGGATTGATGGTGTGCTGCAGTACTGTCTGTATTCAAAATCACCGTTGGACCAGAACTGGTAAGTAGTACTTGCCTCGCAGCCCGTTAATGGATTTTGTAACAGGATCATGCTGTTGTTACCCGAGATGATCCTGTTTTTTGTGGCTTTCCACATTCCTAAAACGGGAGAATCCGCCTGGTCATCTTTTTGGCAGGAAGTCAGGACAAGAACTGACAGCCATAATGTCAACTTATATTTTTTCATAGTTCCTGTAATCAATGTTTCACTTTATTGTTTCAGAACCGCATGAAATAATAACTGCAATGAATACAATTATCATTCTTTTCATATCAGTTTGTAATGGGTTTGGTACTACAAATTAATGAAAAAACCTGAATTCGGATTAAAAAATGCTGGAAAAGGGATAATGATTGGTAATGGCGTATTCTTAAAAAACAAAAAACAGCAAAGCTGGATTTGGTTTATTGAAAATTTATATTGTTTTTTTTCAAAATTTCTTTAAATTTTTCAACTTCACCTTTTTCCTTCATCATTTTATAGATGGATGATATCACTGTTTCTGCATCTGCCCTGTAGGGAGATTTCTGATTGTTATAAATTCTGTAAGCTTTACAGATATAGTCCAATGCTTTTTCATTGTCTTTAATACCGGAAAGGTATACCTGACCGATTCCGTAATACATTTCAGGATCTTCGGGATATATTTTTTCTAGTGCTAAATATGCCTCAATTGCCTTTTGGAAGTCTTTCTTGTAAATGTAAACCATTGGAATGTTCTGCAAAGGCATTTTACCTTTAGGATCTATTTCAAGCGATTTTTTGTACGCATCAAGAGCTTTATCATATTCCCCGGTTCTTCTGTAATTGATCCCTAAATTGTCCCAGGCATAAGTGAACTTAGGATCTTTTTTTACAGCTTGTTCATAGTTTTTGATCGCATTCTCCCAGTCTTCTTTTTTTGATGCCTCTAATGCCTTTTCATAGAATTCTAAAGCAATCGGATCTTTTGAAAGTCCTTCAGATTTAGTTTCTGTTATTCTGGTTGCATGTTGTATACTTGTGCAGTTTTTCATCAGATAGCGCTCAAGCTCGTTATAACTTTCTATATATTGTTGAGAATCTTTATCTGTGTTAAGGGTCAGGTTTACCTCCTTTTTGCCATTGACCACAGGGGCATTTTCTTTTAAAGTTTCAACATTACCTATTAATGTTCCAAACTGTAGTGCTCCTGCATTTTGATCAATACAAGCATGGATATCTTTTAAAATGTCTTTTTTATCTCTGTTAAATAAAGTAATTGAATCTGCACATTTACACGCATTATCAGAAAGCTCCTGAATCAATTTTTGTTTATCAAAGCTTTCTTTTTTCTGTCCGAAAACTGATACACAGGCAAAGACTGAAATTAAAATGGATATTCTTTTTTTCATCATTTTTATTTAAATTATTTCATATAAGGTTTCATGACCTTCGTCCACACTTCATAGCCTTCCGGAGTCAGATGAAGCATATCTTCCAGGAAAAGATCTCTTCTTACCTTTCCATTGGAATCTTCCATGGCTTTTGTTATATCGATGAACTCTGCCTTAGGTTCCTTTTTCATGAATGCAGCGATTTTCTCATTCGTTTCTTTCATCTGCGGCCATAGAATTTCGCGGCTCGGAGAAAATTTGATGGAGATGAAATCCACTTCAATATCCGGAAATCTTTGTCGGATTTTCTTGTAGAATGTTTTAAACCTGTTAACGACTACTTCAGCCTTCAGGTCATGGTTGTCTGCGAAATCATTATCGCCGCAATAGATGATGATCTGTTTAGGCTGATAAGGATTTAAAAGATCATCAGCAAAATCATTAAGATCCGTCATTCTTGAACCTCCGAAACCTCTGTTGATAATTGTTTTGTCAGGGAAATAGCTGGCCACATCTATCCATTTTGTAAAAGAGGAACTTCCTATCAGCAGGATGGCGTTTTTGGGCGGGGTGTTTTCCTGATCGGCTTTTTTGAAATTCTGAATGTCCTGCCAGAACATTGACTTTTTATCCTGAGAAAAGGATAAGGCAAAGTACAGCAATAGGAATACCGAGAGAATCTTCTTCATTAGAGTCAATTTTAAAATATCAGATAAAAGTAATAAAAAACTCCCGATTTTATCGGGAGTCTGTGTTTATCTTTTGTAGGTAATGTAGATCAGATCGTCAGTACCGTCGTTGTTGTAGTCGTAAGCTCCGAACAGTTGTGCCAGCTTCAGATCCTGGCTTGTCAGGACTTCCACTCTGTGCCATCTCTCGGTATCATTGGTATTTTTGATGCTCAACAGTTTAGACTCTTCGTTATAAGTAAACTGTCCTTCATTTTTTCCGCTAATCTGACAATTAGCGCCGGTTCCGGAGTAATACGTGAAGCTTGTGTAATAGTCACTTCTGAAATGTAGCGTATTTTTAGCTTCACAGTCGGAAGGTGTTTCAGTTAAAAGTACTGTTTTATTGTCTTTTCCGGAAATAGTCTGGATTTTGCTTACCTTCCAGTCTCCGCTCATCATCTCTAACTCATAAGCTTCGAGGTTGTCATCTTTGCAGGAAGTTAGTGCTAAAGCAGAAAAGGCAAATAAAAGTAGCTGTTTTTTCATTTTCACAAATTTTAGAATATGCTAAAATATAAATAAATTTGAAATATCTATAATGAAATCCTGCTTTTTTAAACGAATGTTTATAAATAACAGGATTTTATATTATGAAGCTTGGAAAGTGAAAGGTTTTTATGGGTAACAGATAGCAGATGCTAGGTTGCAGGGGATGTGTCAGAGTTTACAATTTTTGTCTCTGGTAAGGTCAATTGTCAATTTTGCTTCGCAAGTGAATGGGGAGTTTTAGGTTGTGAGAGCCGGTAATCAAGAGCCAAGATGCCAGACATCAGACATCAGACGTCAGACAATAACTCATTAACTTAATTACTCCAAACAAGCAACCGGCAACCCTTCAACACATTTACTCTCAAACTCTCAAACTCTCTCACCCCGAATCCCGAAACTCAAAATCCCGAATCCCGCACCCCTAATAACTCATCTCCACAATCTTATAAGCATCCTGAGGCGTCAGTTTTTTGTACTCGCCAAGTCCTGACCAGTTTCTGTCGGTAAATGCTTTTTCCACTCTTTCAGCAGTTCCTTTATATTCTTCTGTATATTCGGAAAGTTTGGTTTTGATATCCAGGCTGTGGAAGAATTCCTCCATTTTTTTAATTCCCAGTTCAGCTTTTTCTTCCAGTGTTCCTTCTTTGATTCCCCAGACTCTTTCAGCGTACTGAGCCAGTTTTCCTTTCTTTGTTTCAAAATTATAACGGTAGTGGGAAGGCGCAATCACGGCTAAAGTTCTTGCGTGGTCGATTCCGAAATAAGCAGTCAGTTCATGTCCCATGGCGTGCACCGCCCAGTCTGTGATTACTCCTTTCTGGATCAGTCCATTCAGAGCCATTGTACAGCACCACATAAAGTTTCCGGCCGCATTATAATCAAAATCACCTTTCAGTACTTTAGGAGCGGTTTCCTGAAGGCTGATGAGGATACTTTCAGCGATTCTTTCCTGAAGATCTGCGGAAGATGGAGCAGTCATATACTGTTCCAAAACGTGAGTATAAGCATCTGTGATCCCGTTCACGATCTGGTTCTTAGGAATTGTTCTGATTACTTCCGGATCTAATACTGAAAACTGAGGGAAAAGACCGGGACCTCCTGAAGATAGTTTCTCGTTGGTTTCCCTTCTTGAGATAACATAGCCTGAATTCATTTCAGAACCTGTTGCCGGCAATGTCAGAATACTTCCGAATGGCATTCCTTCCCCTTCAAAAGTTCTCACCGAATTTCTAAGGATATCCCAGGGCTCGCCGTCATAGTTGGCTGCTGCTGAAAGGAATTTAGTTCCGTCGATGACAGATCCTCCACCCACAGCAAGAAGATAGTTGATCTTTTTTTCTTTGATAACACTTAAAGCATTGATCAGTACTTCGTATTCAGGATTGGCGGGAACACCACCGAATTCGTACAGATCATGATCCTTCAGAGCTTCTTTTACCTGATCGTAAACACCATTGTTTTTGATGCTTCCGCCTCCGTAGATCATTAATATTTTGGCATCTTTCGGAACTTCACGGGAGATCTTGGCGATTTCACCTTTTCCGAAAAGTATTTTTGTTGGATTTTTAAACTCGAAATTAAGCATTGTTCTAAATTTATTGGATTCAAATTTACGGAAAGCAATACAAAAACTGAGTTAATGAAATTTTAAAATTACTATCACAGCGTTTTATAATAACGATTTAAATTGTCGCTATCATTGCTATAAGAACATAGCTGATAAACTTCTATTGATCTCTTTGTTTTTTACGGGGAAACGGTCTGATTACAATTTTCAGCTTTAAAATAGATACCGTTATTTTTTGATTCCAGTTTACCAGTTTTTCTGTTGATCTTTATCAAATATGATTCCCGGATTTCAGGACATCCCTTAGATTTTGAAACATACAGATAGATATGTCTGTCCTCCATTTTATATGAGCTACTTACTTTATTGCTCGTATCTACGGAAAAACCATACGTTTGAGCCAATAAAACAGCTTCCGGAAGATTATCAACTGTTCCGATGAAATCTCTTAACTGCTTCTCACTGGAAAAATAAACGGATCTTTCTTTTTTACAGGCAAGGATGTAGGAAAAGCATCGGATACCGATACATTGCTGGAAGAAGCCTTTTTCAGGAAGAGGTTCATTAATGGTCATAAAATCCGGCATCTGGCTTTCGTAGATCACTGCTTTTTCAGGATCAGTGTCATTGGTAAGGACTCTCCAGTAACCATAGTCTTTGTCCGGAACAATAAACGGGTACAAATATTCCGTAGTATCCAGAATATCCGGAATCTTCCTGTAGTCATCGGGAACTGTGGTCTGCGCAAAAAACAGATTGGAAAGGATCAGGGAAGCGAAGACGATCATTCTCATAAAGGAAGTGCTTTGGGCAAATTTACGAAAATGGATGAAGATTTATTTTTTATCCTTTAAATAATTCGCCGCATTGGTATTATCGGGATTGAGTAGTAATGATTTTTTATAATTTGCAACGGCTTCTTCTTTACGTCCCAATACATCTAATATTTCACCATAACTGTCAAAAACATTGGAGCTATTGGGAAATAATTCTGTATTCAATCTGAAAACAGCCAATGCTTCATTTTTAAGATTACGGTTTATCATCTGATAACCCCATGAATTAATCTCATCTTCAGACACTGTGAAGCTTTTGTTTTTCTTTTTGATTTTCCGGTAAACCGAACTTACATTTTGATAACCGTCTGCAATAGTTTGTAAGTACAGCATTTTCATATGAGGACTGAGCCCAAAACCATTTTCAGCTTTCATATCCGGTAGGTAATATCCCGCAATTTCATCAATGAACCATTCAGGATTTGAGCCCTGCAGATTGGTTAAAACCACAATGGACAAATGATCCTGAGGATATACAAATAAAGTAGAACGCATGCCACCAACGGGGGCAACGGCAGGGTGTTCAGCTCTTATAACGGTAGGCCATCCCAGAGCATAGCCATTCGTGAGTTTATTAAAACCGCCTACATCACCGTTATTGAGTTTGATGGTTGTGAAAAGCTCTTTGATGCTTTTTTTATCTTTAAGCAGTTTTCCTTCCTGTAAAGCAAGAAGCCATTTGCTTAAATCTTCCGCTGAGGATATAATTCCCGTAGCTGTTCGGAAAAAGAGCGGGAAAGTCGCGAAAACGTTGTGAAGCTTTCCGTCGTTGATCCATTGTCCGTCGTTATTGATAATCGTGGAATAAGCCCCTGCACTATTTTCAATAATATCATTGGAATCTCCAAATTGAGTAACAAGCAGCTTGGCAGGTTTGAATTGATTGTCTTCAATAAATTTTGTGAAATGAATTCCGCTCAACTGCGTAATTATTTTTCCTAAGATAAAATAGCCCGTTTGGTTATAACTGAATTTTTCACCAGGTGAAAACTCCATCGGAAGGGTTTTAACGATTTCCCAGTTTTTACTTTCAATACCTTCTCCCAAAACCTGTTCTTTTTGATCAATATTATTGGGAAGACCGGATGTGTTACTTAAAAGTTGTTTGAAGGTTATTTTCTTCCAGCTTTCGGGAATATCAGTGAGGTATTTGGAAATAGCATCATCTGTCTTTAATTTCCCCTGTTCCTGTAACTGCATAATGGCAACCCCAACAAATGCTTTTGTCATTGAGTTGATTGAAAATACAGTATTGTTTTTTGTTGGAATCTGATGTTCAATATTGGCCATCCCATAGCTGCTGAGCTGATCAATTTTATCATTTCTGATGATAGCCAATTGAAGTCCGGGGATCTTCAATTCCTGCATTTTATGCCTGATGAAAGTATCAATGCTGTCAGAACGCTTTTGTGCTGTATAATCTTTGGGGAAAATAACAACGATAATCAGTAGAAATGATTTTAATAAGATTTTCATTGGACTGTTTGTTATAAGACATGGTAACTTAGCTTTTTATTACATGCATTATAAAGTCTTTTCTTATTTTAACTGAAGGGGCGAGAGAGTCTTATGGTGGCTTCGGGAGCCTCAGCTACCATTTGGAATATCAGTCATTCGTTGGAATATCCAATGAGGAGTGCAGTATCTGGTGGCTGAGGTCCTCGAAGCCACCACTACCAGTGTCTGAAATCTGATGTTTGGCATACGGCATCTTGTTTCTTAGCTCTTGACTAAAATCGAAAGACCATAATTTCAACCTTCAGCAGAAGTCCTAATCCCTACAACCTGCTACCTAATATCTGTTACCTGCTACCTAAAATTCTCTACTGCAGGACAATTTTATAGTATCCTTTTTCATCTGTGACATCAATACCTACACCCGTAAACGTTAATTTATTGATCTGATAACCATCACAACCTCCTTTAAATTCTGACGACTGTATCGAAAAATTAAAAGTTTTAATATTTGAGGAGAAAATGTAATTTTTTGTACCATTATAAGCACCCACATTTTCTAAAATGATCATGTCTTCGGATGTTTTGGTTAATTGTACTCCAACCTGATTTTCATCTTTAATTGAATAAGTAACAAGCGTTCCGTTTGTGATCAGATTTTCATTATTAGAATCTACGAACTTGAAAGCTATCGTTTGGGGAGCATTATAGCAATCTTCACCACAGGCTGTTAGAGTAAAAGCCATTAAAAAAAAGATAAATATATTTTTCATTGGATTAATTTCTGTGAAAAGTAAAATTAATCATTAAATGGTTGTATTCAAAATTATTGTAAACCTGAATGTGATGACGACTCCTGAATATTCCGGAATAGTTTACTGATTGTCGCTTAATGTCGAAGGAGTATATAACATATGTTCCACAAACGGAACAATTTTATTATGCTCTATCTTTCCTTTGATATAGACAGAATCTCCATTTTTGAATACATATTCTTGCACTAAAATATTTTTCAAACCTTTATAAGAATGATAATAATCCTTGATCCACGGATGAAGATTTCTCAGTGCATCCATTTTTAGGTTTTCTGAAGTTTTATAAACCCGTATATCGTATTTTTCATGAGCTTTTGCACTGTAGATATCTTTAGTGAAATGCGTTTCTCCGCCGCCAAGACTGTCCATAATGCAGAGTTTAAAATCAATGGGGTATAATTTACCGTTGATAGAAAGCTTTGTCCCTTTTGGATATCTCGCAACCATATTGTAGTCGAAATTTTCATAAGTTCTATACTGGCCGTAATGGGCCTCAGATGAAGCTATATAGGATTTTACATTACCAACACGCAGGAGATAAAGGGCCGCCTCTTCGCCGGATGCAGGGGAAGTTATTGTTTGATCCGTATAGACTACACATTTCAAAACAGGAAGAGCAGCGATAGCTTTTTTCTGCTCGTACCGCTCCACGTTTGCGTTTTGTATATAATCGATCCTACTGAAGGCAAAGGACCAGAAGCCTACAAACATGGCTATACCGATTAAAATAAATAGCGAAAAAACAATTAAGATGATTTTTAAACCTTTCTTGTCGATTGCAGTCCCGGATGTATTGATATTGGCTTTGAAATTGAATTTGATCATGGAAACAGAAAACCTAGGCACCAAAACTAATTAATTTTATCAAAAAACTGTAAAATAATTTTATTCATGGCACTTTATTTTTTTGTCATTTGTCAATTCATTTAATTCCAAAATCCATTACATTTGTTATATGATACACGACCAACGAGCAGAAAAATTCAGGCAGATCGTGGAGAATAAGTTCCAGATCTACAATTCATTATTTATGAGCCTGCCTTATGATAAAATGACCAATATCGGGATGCTTCTTCCATTCCTTTACGAGGAAAGCCGAAACGGATATGAAGAAGGCAAAACCCCTGAGGAAATTGTCGAAGAATTCTTTAAAAACCATACCGACCTTCAAACGGAAGAGCAGAAACTTGAACTGCTTTTTAAGATCATTCAGTACATTGAAAGACAGGTGGTATTATTTGACAGTATTGAAGATGCTGCATTTCCCAATCTCCATTCCGAAAGTGACAGTGGAACGGTGACGAATCTTTTTGAACGTTCATTTCAGGACCATAAGCTTGAAAAAGTCCGTGAAAAGCTGAAAGATTTTACCGTAAAAGTTGTGTTTACAGCGCATCCAACCCAGTTTTATCCAAGCTCGGTACAGAGAATTATTCAGGACTTGCGTGGCGCTATTACCAGTGATTCTGTAACACAAATTGATATGCTTTTGCAGCAACTGGGAAAAACTCCTTTTGTTAATAAAGAAAAACCAACGCCTATTGATGAGGCGCTTAGCATTATTTCCTATTTAAGATATGTGTATTATGATACAATCGGAGAACTGTTTACGAAGATCAGAACGACCTTTGGAAACGGACATTTCCATCTTCATGAAGATATCATTCAGCTGGGTTTCTGGCCGGGCGGAGACAGAGACGGAAATCCGTTTGTGACCGCTGATGTTACAAAAAGAGTAGCAGAAGAGCTCCGTTCCGCGATCCTGAAATCCTATTACAGTCATTTGAAATTTATCAGAAGAAGATTGAGTTTCAGGGGTGTTTCTGAAGTGCTGACCCAATTGAGCGATGAATTGTATGGAGCCATCTTTAACGGAAACATAATCACAGCAGACGATATTCTGAAAAAAACGGATGAAGCGGAAAAGATATTGGTGAATGAACACAATGCTCTGTTTTTAGATCTTCTGGTTAATTTCAGAGACCGTGTGAAAATTTTCGGAACTCACTTTGCAACACTGGATGTCCGTCAGGATAGCAGGATTCATCAGAAAGTAATCGATGAGGTTTTTGCTAAAGTATATGAAGGTGCAGAAGCTTCTGAAGAAGAAAAATTCAATACACTGATTCAGCTTGGTGAAAAGGTAGATGCAGATCAGTTTGAAGACATCATTAAAGATACTTTACTGACCGTATCACAGGTTTCCGAGATCCAGGATCTGAATGGTCAAAGAGGAATGAACCGCTACATTATTTCCAATTCCGATGCTGTAAAAGATGTGATGAATGTCTATGCATTTTTTAAGATCTGTGGTTATCAGGATGAAGATATCAATATGGATATCGTTCCTCTTTTTGAAACGATGGAAGGTCTTGCTAATTCTGAACATGTAATGAACGAACTTTATCAGAATCCGGTGTATAAAAAGCATCTTGAACGCAGAGGAAACCAACAGACGATTATGCTTGGTTTTTCAGACGGAACAAAAGACGGTGGATATCTGAAGGCGAATTGGGAGATTTATAAGGCAAAAGAAGTCTTAACTAAACTTTCCGTTCAGAATGGAATTAAAGTGGTATTCTTCGACGGCAGAGGTGGTCCACCCGCAAGAGGCGGCGGGAAAACCCACGATTTTTATGCTTCACAAGGAAACACCATTGCCAACAATAAAATTGAGCTGACTATACAAGGACAGACGATTACCAGTATTTTTGGAAATAAAGAACAGGCCAAATACAATTTTGAGCAGCTTCTGACTGCCGGAGTGGAAAATGATGTATTTAAAAATTCTAAAAAAGACCTTACAGAAAAAGAAAGAAAACTGATCGCTGAGTTAGCTGATATCAGTTATAAAAAATATTCAGACTTGAAAGCTCACCCTATGTTTGTTCCATATCTCCAGGAAATGAGTACTCTGGAATATTATGGTAAAACCAATATCGGAAGCCGCCCGTCCAAAAGAGGAAATGGCAGCGAATTGAAATTTGAGGACCTTCGAGCGATTCCATTTGTAGGTTCATGGTCGCAGCTGAAGCAGAATGTTCCAGGATTTTTCGGATTCGGATTTGCGATGCAGCAGATGAAAGAGCAGGGAAGACTGGACGAAGTAAAAGAACTGTATAAAGGTTCTGATTTCTTTAAAACCTTAGTGCTGAACTCGATGATGAGTATGAATAAATCCTATTTTCCGCTGACTTATTATATTAAAAGCAATCCAAAATTCGGCGCGTTCTGGAATATATTATTTGATGAATACACCCTTTCAAGAGATATTATGCTTGAACTTACCGGATTTAAAATGCTGCAGGAAGAAGATCCGCTGTCCAGAAAATCGGTGAAGATTCGGGAGAAGATTGTGCTTCCGCTGTTGAGTATTCAGCAGTATGCATTGATGAAAATCCAAAAAGGAGAAGGCAATAAAGAAGCTTATGAAAAGCTGGTGACCAGATCATTATTTGGAAATATTAATGCGAGTAGAAACTCTGCTTAATTTATAAGACAACGCCTTTCGATTGAGAGGCGTTTTTTTTTTTTTGTTTAAACACAAATGACACAAATGGATTCACTAATGAACACAATGATTTTGTGAAATGAGTTTAGGTTTTGGCTGAAGCCATTGGATTGATGATTAAAAGTAAAACGGGCTAAAGCCCGTTCCTATTGAATATATTGAATGCAGTAAAAATCTGTGTCATCTGAGCAATCTGTGGGAGATAAAAATAGAATTATTGTCTTTTATTACCATTAAAAACGGAATAAATTTCATTTTCTATAACTTCTGTTACAGATTCAAATTTGTGATATTTGTGCAAAATATTAGTGTAATTTGCGTTTTTTTTTAAACTACTCCTTCAGAAATTTCTCATAGAAAACCTGGTCCTTCGTCTGAATTTTCAGATAATACGTTCCTTTTGGGAAATCTTCCACTTTTATAGATTTCAGTCCGGTATTTTTTCTGATCAGTTTTCCTAAATTATCAAAGACCTCCAGCGATTGGATATCACCTTCAGAAGCAATATTCAGAATATTTTTTACAGGATTCGGGAAGATGGCGAATTTTTCTTTTTTCACGATCTCAGAAGTATTCAACACTTGGTTGTAAACGCTTCCAAAATTCAGAATACCATAGCCCATCTGGTCTGTATGACCTGGATAAAGAGAAGCCGTTTGTCTCAGTTTTGTTCTCATCTGTTCCCTGTTCATAGAAGGAAAAGCCTGAATGAAACACGCAACACCACCTGCGGCAATTGGGGTGGCGATGGAAGTCCCGTTAACGGCAGTTAAAGTACTGTTATTGACTGTTGCAGAAGCTGTTCCCCTTGCGCTTGCATCAGGTTTTACTACACCTACGGAATTCGGACCATAGGATGAAAATCCGGATGAATTTCCTGCAGAGTCTACTGATCCTATTGTGAAAACTTTAGCATTGTCGGCTGGAGTCAGCAGGTAGTGCCATGGCTGCACACCAGAATTTCCAGCAGCGGCGAGAACAAAAATTCCTTTATTAACTGCTATTTCAGCAGCTCTTGCGATGAAGGAAGTTGTTCCGTTCAAATCGGAATAAGTATAGCTGTATCGTGTGTCATCAAAAATATTGTACCCAAGAGATGAGGTGATCATATCAACGCCTTTTCTGTCCGCCTCTTCAGCGGCTTCTATCCAGTATAATTCCTCTTCAGGAATTTCACCTACAGCGTTTTCACTGCGGTAAAGATAAAAGTCTGCATCGGGAGCGGATCCTACAAAAATATCTTTAATATAGCCTCCGATAGCACCGAGAACTGCAGATCCGTGATTACTGATGGATGTACTGTAGACGTTGTCTGTTTTGGTGACAAAATCATACACGGCTTTGATCTGGTTGTTGGTGCGTATTCTTTCAAAAGCAGATCCCGTATTGACATAGGGAAATCCAGCATCAATAACCGCGATGGAAACACCTGTTCCTGTAAATCCTGCCAGGTGAAGAGGTCTCACATTGATTTGATCGATCTGTGCAGAACCGGAACCGTAATCAAAAACGGTAAGGTTTTTCTGCGTATCGGAAGAGGTATTCCATTTGTCATGGGTTGCTGTTTTGGTAACCGTTGAATTATTTCTTGCAAAACGTCCTACCGATGAAACATACGGCTGTGCCTGCAGAATGGTGATCTGTGCAGGAGTGGCATTGACAGCCGCTCCGTTGAGCCATTTGGAGTAATCGGTAACGGTAAAACCAAGATTCTGAAGGTTCTGGATATAGGACTGTTCGATGGGAGCATCCTGATCATTGAGCGGAATACCCAGCGAGGTACGTCTGTTAAGGGATTTTTGGGTCAGTTCTGAAAGCGGATTGGCATAAAAAGCAGCTTTGTTCGGTTTGCCTGAAAAATAAACAAAAACAAGCTCTGTCTGTGCATTTGCGGTAGAGTAACCCACTAGAAGACAAAAGAGTAAAAGTTTTTTCATAAAGTTATTTTGTATAAAGATAAAACAAAATCAATAAAATTTTTGATAGGATTTTAAATTCCTTATTTTTACACAAATATTTATTTATGAAAAAAATTCAGATGGTTGACTTGCAAAGTCAGTATTACAAAATAAAGAATGATGTAGACAATGCAGTTTTAAATGTAATGGATTCTGCGGCCTTTATCAACGGCCCTGAAGTAAAGTCTTTCCAGAATGAATTGGAATCTTATTTAGATGTAAAGCATGTGATCCCGTGTGCAAACGGAACGGATGCTTTGCAGATCGCGCTGATGGCTTTAGACCTTCAAGAAGGTGACGAAGTAATCACGGCCGATTTTACTTTTGCCGCTACAGTAGAAGTTATTCATTTGCTTAAACTGAAATCAGTGCTGGTAGATGTAGATTACGATACATTCACAATCTCTACAGAAGAAATTAAAAAAGCGATTACGCCAAGAACCAAAGCGATCATTCCTGTACATATTTTCGGACAGTGTGCGAATATGGAGGAGATCCTTAAAATTGCTGAAGAACACAACCTGTTTGTGATTGAGGACAATGCTCAGGCAATAGGCTCAGAGTATACATTCTCAGACGGGACTCAAAAATACGCAGGAACAATGGCGACTGTGGGAACAACTTCATTTTTCCCTTCAAAAAATTTAGGATGCTATGGCGACGGAGGTGCTATTACCACCAATAATGACGAGCTGGCACACCGTTTAAGAGGTATCGTTAACCATGGAATGTACGAAAGATATTACCATGATGAGGTAGGGGTGAATTCAAGACTGGACAGCATTCAGGCGGCGGTTTTAAGAAAAAAACTACCCAATCTTGATTCTTACAACGATGCAAGAAGAAAGGCAGCTGATTATTATGACGAAGCTTTTGCAGGAAACGAAAATATTTTAACGCCAAAAAGAGCTGAAAACTCTACCCATGTATTCCACCAGTATACCTTGAGAATTCTGAACGGAAAACGTAATGAGCTTCAAAAGTTCCTTACAGAGAAAGAAATTCCGGCTATGATTTATTATCCTGTAGCTTTGAGAAAGCAGAAAGCGTATTACCAGGAAAGCAATGATGCTGATTTTGTGAATACAGATAAGCTTCTTGAGCAGGTGATTTCTCTGCCAATGCACACTGAATTAGACGAAGAGCAGCTGAAGTATATTACGGATGCGGTGATTGAGTTTATGAGATAAGGTATGCTTCACGACGAAAGAATACTTAAGAATAAGTTTGCTTATTTTTTTACAATTGTTTTTATTTTAGGTTGGATTATTTACTATGGAGTATTTGTAATTAATGTTTTACTTAAAGGTTATAGATTAGTAGCAAAATACATTCAATTTAGAATTCCTGTTTATTTTTTAAACTTCATAGTATTTACATTATTGATTGTGACATTTGTACATGTTTTTAAAGAATCAAAAAAAATGTTTATGTATTTAAACGTTGCAGGGATTTCGATCATCATTTTAGGTTCGCTGAGCTTTTATATTAATTATGATGAGAAATGGGGAGCATATATTTATTCTTTTTTATTTGGGCTTACTTTGTTTTTAATAGGACCAATATTACTTATAAATTACTTTAGACATACGCCCGCGAAGAGCGACATAGAAAACATAGGAAAACACACAGATTAAAAAAAATATTACAAAAAAATGGCAGTACTTGTTACGGGTGGACTCGGATACATCGGTTCCCACACAGTAGTTGAGCTTCTTAACGATGGTTTTGAAGTCGTTATTGTAGACGATTTATCCAACTCGGAAAGATTTATTTTAAAGAATATCGAAGAGATTACAGGCAAAAAGCCGTTTTTTTACCCTTTCGATTTAAGACGCAGAGAACTCCTTACTCAGGTTTTTGATGCCCATCAGATCGAAGGATGTATCAATTTTGCAGCTTCCAAAGCAGTAGGAGAGAGCCAGGTAAAACCGGTGGATTATTACGAGAATAATTTATTCACGCTGATCAATATTCTTCAGGAATTTAAAGAAAGAGGTCTTTCTAATTTTATATTCAGTTCCTCCTGTACGGTGTACGGGCAGGCGGAAAAAATGCCGATCGATGAAAATACACCGCTGAAGCTTCCGGAAAGTGTTTACGGAAAGACCAAGCAGATGGGAGAGCAGATTTTAACTGATTTTGCGAAAGCTTACAACAGAAGAATCTCCCTCCTGAGGTATTTCAATCCGATTGGAGCTCATCCTTCAGGAAAACTGGGCGAACTTCCAATGGGAGTTCCCAACAATCTTGTTCCTTACGTGATGCAGACTGCTGCAGGAATTCGTGAGAAACTGAATATCTGGGGTGATGATTACGATACGGTAGACGGAACTCCGGTCCGTGATTATATTTATGTGGTTGATCTTGCCAAGGCTCATGTAAGTGCCCTGAAAAAGCTGATGCAGAGTAGTGATGAAACAGTGATTGATATTTTTAACCTGGGAACAGGAAAAGGAGTATCGGTACTGGAAGTGGTGAAAGCTTTCGAAACGGCTAATGATGTGAAGGTTCCTTACCAGATCTGTGCAAGAAGAGAGGGTGATATTACGGTTGCTTATGCCGATGTCCGCAAAGCTGAAAAAGAGCTTCACTGGAAATCGGAGACGTCATTGGAGGAATCTTTGAGAACAGTCTGGAAATGGCAGCTGTATCTGGATTCTCAGACCGTTTAAAAGAAGAACTTAAAAAACAGATTATAAAACAAATTACAAAATCATTTCCTTCAGTCTTCACTTTTTTTACAGAGTAAAGAAATGTTGACTGTCACGGGATATTAATTGAAAATAGTATGAAAACACAAAAAATAGGGATTACATTTTCCTCATTTGACCTGCTTCATGCGGGGCATATCAAAATGCTTGAAGAAGCTAAAACAGTGTGCGATTATTTAATTGTAGGGCTTCAGATCGATCCGTCTCACGATCGTCCGAATAAAAATAAGCCGAGCCAGACCATTGTAGAAAGATACATCCAGTTGAAGGCTGTTAATGCCGTAGACGAGATCATTCCGTATTACACAGAAGAAGATCTGCAGGATATTTTAAAATCTTTTGTGATCGATGTAAGGATCATTGGTGATGATTATATGGACAGAGATTTTACCGGAAAAAGGTATTGTGAAGAGAAAGGAATTGAGATCTTTTACAACAAAAGAGATCACAGGTTTTCTACCAGCGACCTTAGAAGAAGAATCTACGAAGCGGAAAAAGAAAAATCCGAACAGACAGAAACCGTAAAATAAAAAAAAATCCCGAAAAATATTTTTCGGGATTTTTTTTATGTGTAATATGATTACATTGGACCTTGCTGGTCGTCGCCAGATGCATTGGAGTTGATGTCTTTTTTCCTTTTAGGCTGTTCTACTTTCTCGCCCTGCTTGAATCTGTAGGTAAGAGAAACGGAGAATTGTCTTGGTTGCCATTGCATGTAAGAATCTCTTACGCTATTGGCTGTGTATGTTGTAGACCTCATTGCTCTTGTATTAAAAATATCCTGAACATTAAATGCTAAAGTTCCGTCACCTTTCCAAATGGTTTTAGAAGCACCAAGACTGATGGCATACATGTCTTTTCTATCCTGGTAAGCCGTTTTCTGGCCCCCTCTGTAGAATCCCTGTAGCTGGAAACTGAATGTTTTATCTACTTTAATTGTTGACGAAAGTCTCGCTCTTGTTGAAAAACCTTTACCATTAAAATCGGCAACAGCCTGAATAGGATTACCGTCTTTATCAAAGGTGTCATATAGAGTGCTTCCTTTTGTATTATAGCCAAACACATCCACGTTTCCTAAGAATTTCAACCAGCTTGTTGCATCCCAGTTGAAGTTTAAATCTAAACCGAAACGGTCATCCGTACCTAGATTAATAGGTTTTGTATGAGATACAATACGCTCGCGCTCAACCAGGTTGGCATCAAGGTATTTTTCTTTCAGATTGAATACCAGCATTTTCGTATCATCAGTCTGATGTCTGTAATACAAGGTTGGGTTGATTGTAAATTTCTTTTTTGAAATACTGTATCCAAATTCGAAGGAATCTACATATGATGGGTTAAGATCTATATTTCCGTCAAAAATATTTTGATTATCATTATAGTTCGGGTTAGGAATCATAAAGAATGATCTCGGACGGTCAATTCTTCTTGTATAGTTCACCAACAACTGATTATCCTTTGCAAACTCATAACTTAAATAAACGCTTGGAAATAAATTATTGTAGTTTTTGGTTGTAGCAATGGCTGGTTTCGTAGGATCAAGGTTTTGATAATTAATATCTACTCTGGATAATTCATCTCTTACACCTAACTGATATCCTAATTTACCTATTTTACTTTTGAACTGTAAATAAAAAGCATTGAAAGTCTCCTTATAAGTGGCATCATAAGTATACGGCTTAAGGAAGCTTAAAGTGGGAGTCTGAGCGGTACTCTGCAAAACATCATTACTATAATCGTTCGTATTGATATCTATTCTGTAACCCGCCTCTAACTTTGAATTTTCACCAATCGGTAATTCATAATCAGCTTTACCTATAACCGATTTGTTAACTGTGTTTTGGTTAACAATATTGTTCAGTAAAAATGCCCCGTTTTGAGTTTCATTAATGTCTGTATCATTGTATGATCTGCTTCTTTGTAAGCTTAATGATAAAGATAGATTCTGACCTTTGTCATCAAATTTATGATCCAAACCAAAATCTCCCTGGAAGGCTAAATTATTATTGGTTCCAAAAGTGTTTCTGTTTGAAACTCCATTCGGATCTGTGAAATAAGAATATTTATAATCAATATTTCCAAAATTCTCACTGTCAAAAGTCCTTACGGTTCCTGAAGCGTTCACCGATGTTTTTTCAGAAATATCATAAACAATACCCGCAGAAGCATTATAGTTATTGTTTTTACTCTTCGTTTCAGAGTCCTGATTTCTGGTAACTAAATCATTACTTTTCGCTGCATTCGTAAAAAAATCATCTGTTCTTGTGGTATTTTTAGATTCTCTGTAACCTCCGCCACCATTTAGAAACCATGTGAAATTTCCTTTTCTCCAGTTAAGGTTGGCATTCAGGTTGGTTTGAGGAAGATATCCTAAAGTTCCGATAACACTACCATTGAAACCGGTCTTCTTGCTTTTCTTTAAAATAATATTTAAAATACCCGCTGTACCGCTTGCCTCAAATTTAGAAGAAGGATTCGTTATCACTTCAATTCTGTCAATTTGGTCTGCAGGAATACTCTGAAGCGCATTGGCACCATCATCTATTCCAAGAAGGGCAGAAGGTTTTCCGTTGATCAGAAATCTTACATTGGAGCTACCTCTCATCGAAACAGTACCGTCAGTATCCACAGAAACAGAAGGAACATTAGAAAGGACATCCTGAAGATTTCCTCCTTTACTTACAATATCCTGAGAAGGGTCGTAAGTTCTTTTGTCAAGCTCCACTTTATAAGGCTTCGTGGCTGCAGCAGTAATAACTACTCCCTGGATTTCCTGTGTTTTACCATCCAGAGTGGTTGTGGCTTCCGGTTGTATAGATAAAGCACCGATGTTTCCGGGGCCTGCAATATTTTTAGTAATAGTGCTCTTCTTGTAGTCGATGGCTTCTACTGTGATATCATAGTTTCCAGGAGCTAATTCCAGCTTGTACTGTCCATTTTCGTCGGTAAGTACAGCATCGCTTAATGCTTTGTTCACTTTATTGCTGAACGTCACAGAAGCATAAGGAACCGGCTGGTTGTTTTTGTTGACAATCATTCCCGTAACGCCTGCTTTATCCTGAGCAAATGCCATTGCAGCTGCCGAAAGTACAAAAGTAAGTGCTAGCGTTTTTTTTGTGAAAATGTTGACAATTTCCGTCTGATTCATAAGGTATTGTTTGTGTAAAATCGTGAAAGTATAACTTATAACATTGTGAAATCATTAATTGGGGTGATTTTCAAAATATTATAATTTATGTATTATTTATAGATGTATAAGTCGTATGTAAGTGTTAAAAGTTAATTATCGTATTGTTAAATAAAAGTTAAATTAGTTTTCTATTTTATATTTTTTGAATTCAGCCAGTCCTGATAAGCTTTTGCATTGATCGCATGCTCTTCTGCGCTGGCCGTAAATTTATGATAGCCGAACCTTGCCGGATCTGCACACATAAATATATAATTGTTGTTTTCTGCATTTAAAACAGCATCTACCGAGCTTTTGTCTACTACACAAATAGGTCCCGGCGGGATTCCTTTGTTAGCATAAGTATTATAAGGCGATGGAGTAGACAGGTGTTTGTAAAATACCCGCTTGATCTGTTCCTTGAAATTAGTCTGCTTATTGATGGCATAAATCACTGTAGGATCAGACTGGAGCTTCATGTCTTTTCTGTAACGGTTCAGGTATAACCCTGCGATCGTTTTCATCTCATCCTTTTTTCCTCCCGATTCCTTATAAACAATGGATGCCAAAGCATAAATCTGATCTCTGCTCAGACCCGACTGCTGTTCCTGATTTTTTCTGTCACTTGTCCAGAACTCATTGTACTGCTCATCGAATTTTTTGAAAAACTCTCGCGGACTAACGGTCCAGAAGAAATTATAGGTATCGATGAAGAAGTATTTCTTTAAATCCTCTGCATTTTTATATCCTTTTTCTACAGCTACCTGATTCAGATCATTCACGAAGTGCAAAGAATCAAGCTCAGTCTTTTTCGTTACCTTTCCGATCATCTGATACATATCCCCGAAATCTCCGATTCTGAAGCTGTTTTCGGCCTGATTTCCGGCCTTGATCATATTCACCAGGTTGGTGTTTCCTGCTCCCGACTGGAAATGGTAACGGCCCGGCTTAAAATACCTGTCAAGATCTTTATCTCTGGCCACAGTTTCGAATGCTTCTTTATCTTTTACATACGTAGCCACGGAGTCGAGGATCTGCTTCAAATCCGCTTTATGGGGAATTAAGACATAGCCATCCTTTTCCACATTGTTGCCGTAATATTTATTATAAAATCTCAAACCAAAAAATCCTGCCGCTCCAAAAATAATAAGAGCGATAACGAGAACAGTTTTTTTCATTATTAAAAAATTGATTAAAAGTTTGTTTTTAAATAAGATCTATTTTTCCTCTAAAAACCTGCTTCGCCGGACCTTCCAACCAAATATTCTGAAAGGAATTTCCATTTTTCTCAGCATGAACTTTAAGATCGCCACCTAAAGTTTTAACTTTTACAGAGATTAGATTGTGTTTTTGCAGAAAAGTTAAAGCAGAAGCTGTAACTCCAGTTCCGCAACTGAAAGTTTCGTCCTCAACGCCTCGTTCATAGGTTCTTACGAAAATCTCATCATCATCAAATTTTTCAACAAAATTCACATTGATACCTTTTTCCTTATATTTTTCTGAATTTCTGATGCCGTTTCCTTCTGCAAAAACATTGTAATTCACCAGATCTTCCACGTATCTTACATAATGAGGCGATCCGGTATTCATCACTGTATCTTCTCCGTCTTCGGAAATAGTATCTACATCAATCATTTTTAATTTAATGATTCCATTATGAATTTCAGCTTCGTGCTCACCGTCAGTAGCAATGAATTTACATTTATCTTCAAAAATATCCAGGAAGAAAGCGAAGGCTACAAGGCATCTTCCGCCGTTGCCACACATGGTACTTTCACCGCCATCGGAATTATAGTAGACCATTTTGAAATCATAATCTCCTTCATTTTCCAGAAGGATCAGTCCGTCTGCCCCGATTCCGAAACGTCTGTCACATAGTTTTTCAATAAGATCTTTCTCTTTGGGAAACTGAAGATCACGGTTATCTACCATCACAAAATCATTTCCAGTTCCCTGATATTTATAAAATTCCATATTATTTAGTGTAAAATTAACGAGCAAAATTAATATATTTAAAATGAAAAACGAACAGTGTTAGCTGTTCGTTTTCTTATTTATAATCGTTTTATCTAAATCCACCTCCGCTGGACGGCTGTCTCGTAGGACTGCTGTTTTGCTGAGTGTTGTTCTGAGGGCTTGAGCTTCCTCTGAACCCACCGGAAGATTCCGTTCTGGTGCTGTTCTGGTTTTGGTTCTGATTATTCTGTTGTGAATTTCTGAAACCGCCACTGCTCTGATTATTCTGGCTTCCCTGGTTGTTCTGATACGTTCCACCCGATTGATTTCTGAAGCCTCCGTTGTTGCTTTGTGGTCTTTGGTTGTTGTTACCGTTATTGTAACTGCTGTTTGGATTTCTGAATCCGTTTCCATTGCTGTTACTGTTCCCACTGCCTGTAGGCTGGCCTCTGAATCCGTTATTCGGTCTTTGGGAAGTTATATTAGAATTAGATTTTCTTTCTACATATACCTTTCTTCTGCTGTTCCCTGAATTATAATAATAATAAGGAACACCACTATCATAATAATAATTGACGTCATTTCTGTAATAGTAGCCGTCATTTCCATAATAACCGCCGTTTCCGTAATAACCGGAAGGAGCATAATAATTTCCGTTGTTATAATATGGGTCTCCGTAACCACCGTTGTTTGCGTATCCGTCTGAGTAAGCTAAACAAGATGTCAGAGTACTAATAGCAACGATACTGAATGCTATTTTAAGTAAATTTTTCATGACTTTATTGTACTTTTTTCTTTTAAACTTTTTTTCCAATTGACGTATCCTAAGATCGCCATTATAGTAAATACCAAATATTGAACCGAAGTGATACCAAGCTCCTTAAAAATCATCATTGGGATACAAATAAAATCTCCGATGATCCAGAAAATCCAGTTCTCAATGCGCTGTCTGGCCATAAACCACATCCCTACTAAAAATATAGAAGTGGTGATCACATCCAGCCAATTGGCCCAGTCAAGATGATACAATCCTAAATTCGTACCCTGCATAGAAAAGTGATTATCAATATAAGGTTTGTAATAATAGATCAGCGTTACCAGTCCCAGACTTAATATAAAAAGAACACCTGCAAAGATTCTTTCTTTATGGGTAGCCCAGGAAACATCCACGTGAACGTGGTCTTTAGAATTTTTTGACCATAAGATCCATCCGTAAACACTCATCGCCGTGTAATAGACGTTGATCATACAGTCGCCAAGCAGCCCGAAATTAAAGAGAATGTAGACATAGATCAGCGTGGAGATGATCCCTGTAGGATAGACCCAGATATTCTTTTTAATTGAAAAATACACGCTCAAAATTCCGAAAACCGTACCAGAGGCTTCAAGCAGGATTTGTATGGCACTGTAGTTTTCATAAGGCTTTACGAAAAGATCATATAAATTCATGCGATCAAAAATAAACAAAAATTAACACTTTTGAAAATTAATTAAATAATGTGTAAATCAGTTTTTTAAATCCTTTTATTTAAAATAAATCACGAAAGTTTATCAATAAACGTTAAGGTTTGTAAAATTTTTATATTTTCGTAAATCTTTAATTAAATAAAAAAACATGTCTAAAATTTGGGTTAAGAAGCCAATGAGCGCTTATGAAGCTGATATCAAAAAGAGCCAGCTGAAACGCGTTCTGGGAAAATGGAGCCTTACTGCTATCGGAATCGGGGCAATCATTGGAGGAGGAATTTTTGTACTTACGGGTACGGGTGCTTATTATAATGCCGGGCCTGCACTGGCACTTTCATTTGTTATCGCGGGAATAGCCTGCGTATTTGCAGCTTTATGCTATGCAGAATTTGCTTCCATTCTTCCTGTAGAAGGATCAGCTTATGCTTACGCTTATGGAACGGTAGGGGAAATCTTCGCCTGGATCATAGGATGGGGGCTGATACTGGAATACGCTATGGGATCTATGACCGTCGCCGTCTCCTGGTCGGGATATTTTGCGAAACTCCTCAAAATGTTCGGGCTGCACCTTCCTGCTTATCTTACCACAGATCCGCAGACTTATATTGCAGCAGGAAATTCAGGTTTCTCTATGAACTTACCCGCGTTTTTAATTGTTTTCCTTGTGATCTCTATTTTAGTAAGAGGAACAAAAGGAGCTGCTAAAGCTAATAATTTCATTGTTGTACTGAAGGTTTCCGCTATTATTTTCGTGATCATTGCCGGAGCTTTTATCATTTTAAATTCTGCTGATCCTTTTAAAAACTGGATGCCTTTCATTCCTGAGCCTACAACCATCACCGAAAACGGGGTCTCGCATTCCGCTTACGGTATAGGAGGAGTAGTCGCAGGAGCATCTGCAATTTTCTTTGCTTATGTAGGTTTTGATGCCGTTTCCACTCAGGCAGGAGAAGCTATTAACCCTAAAAAAGACGTACCATTTGCGATCATCGCTTCGTTGATCATCTGTACACTTTTATATATCCTTGTTTCTTTAGTATTAACGGGAATGATGCATTATACAGACTTTAATCCACTTGGAAAATATCCGGATGCGATCAAAGCTCCTGTAGCTTATGCATTTGATATCGCAGGATACGCATGGGCAGGATACATTATCACTATTGCTGCTACTGTAGGATTGATTTCCGTATTGATGGTAATGATCATGGGACAGTCAAGAATTTTCTTAGGAATGTCTAAAGACGGATTGATCCCGGCTACTTTCTCAAAAGTAAATCCTAAAACAGGAGTACCTACAAAAAACCTTCTTATTTTAGGCGTTGTGATTGCTATCGTAGCTTCTCTTACTCCTATTAATGATCTTGCACACATGACAAGTTTCGGAACTCTGTTCGCGTTTACCATGGTGTGTGTAGCAGTTTGGGTATTGAGAGTAAAAGAACCTACTTTACAGAGAAACTTTAAAGTTCCGGCTTTACCGCTTATTGCCTGTTTAGGTATTGCGATCAACGTTTATCTGATCTTTAACCTAAGCAAAGAAGCACAGATGTATTCTTTCGCATGGCTGATTATCGGATTCTTTGTATACTTCCTGTACAGTAAAAAGCACTCTAAGCTTCAAAACGGAGGCTACGGAGAAACTTTCAAAGCAGAACAGGAGCCTTTGGAAAAACATGATTTAGATTAAAAAACATACCATCAAAATCCGCAGATAACTGCGGATTTTTTTATTTTTGTCTTATATGAAAAAGCTAATCCTCATTTTATGTTCCTTTCTGGGAATTTTTACATTTTCTCAACATATAGAAAGTTTCGAGACAATTCTTAACGATAAAATAAGCATCAGAGCTCTGGAAGTTGATGGCGGGAAAGTCTGGTATAGCGGAACAGATTCTAAATTCGGGTTTGTTGATTTGAAGAATGTCAAAAATCAGAAACAGATCAGATTATCTGAAAAGAAGCTACAATTCAGAACGCTGGCTCAGGATAAAAACTCTTTTTATGCAATTAATATTGAGAGTCCGGCTTATTTCTTTAAGATTGATAAAAAAAGTTTAACATCAGAAACTGTGTTTACAGATACCGTGAAAACTGCTTTTTATGATGCTTTTCATTTTGTGAATGATAAGCTGGCTTATACCTTCAGTGATGCAGATAAGGATAATATGCTCAAGCTGGCTGTCTACAAAGATGGCAAGTGGAGTATGTTCAAAAATAATATACAGCTGAACACTGGTGAAGCCGCATTTGCAGCAAGCAATACCAATATCGCTTCAACAAAAAAATATCTGTGGATCGCCACCGGAGGGAAATCTTCACGGATTTTAAGATTAAATTTTAAAACGGAAGAAATCGAAACATTCAACACGCCTTTTATTCAGGGAGAATCTTCTCAGGGCATGTATTCAATAGATTTTTATGATGACAACTTTGGAGTTGCAGTAGGTGGAGATTATACCAAACAGGACGCCAATGTCAATAATATTGCTACGACGAATGATGGTGGCAAAAGCTGGCAGATTCAGGCATCCGGACAGAATGCAGGCTACACGACCTGTGTAAAAATAAAACCCGGTTCCAGGGGTAAAGAAATGATTTCGGTGGGAGATCAACACATCAGTTATTCTTCTGATTTCGGGAAAACATGGAAGAAAATTTCTGATGAAAAAGGATTCTTTGTTTGCAGTTGGATAGATGGAAATACCGTTGTTTTTGCTGGAAAAGACAGGATTTCTTTGATGAGACTAAAGTTTTAACAGAAAGAATAATAACTGCATCAGAATTGTAAATCTTACGTATAGAATTTATCATTCTTGGAGAAATTCCAGTAACCACCGTATTTAGACTCATTATAAAATACGGCCTAATATATTTCATGGTTTAAAATTCATAACTAATGGTTAATTTTGCAGGATGAAACTGGTTTAGTCCCAATTTCATGATTCGATAATATTTTAAATTTTGAAATGAATTCTTTAATAGATAAGTATAATATTCCCGGACCGCGTTACACCTCTTATCCCACTGTTCCTTATTGGGACGAAACTACATTTTCGCCCGAAAAGTGGAGGGAGACGGTGATCAGGTCTTTTCATGAGAGCAATGCAGAGGAGGGAATTTCTATTTATATTCACCTGCCTTTCTGCGAGGCATTGTGTACGTTCTGTGCCTGTCACAAGCGTATTACAAAACAACACAGCGTTGAAATTCCATATCTGGAAAGCGTTTTAAAGGAGTGGAAACTCTATCTTGAGCTTTTTGAGGAGAAACCGAAACTGAAAGAACTTCACCTCGGAGGTGGAACACCTACATTTTTTTCACCTAAAAACTTAAAAACCTTATTGGAAGGGATTTTTGAAACGGTAGAAATCGCAGAACATCCTGAGTTTTCTTTTGAAGGACATCCGAATAATACCACAAGGGACCATCTTCAGACTTTATATGATCTTGGATTCAGAAGAGTGAGTTTTGGAGTTCAGGATTACGATCCTAAAGTTCAGAAAGCCATCAACAGAATTCAGTCTTTTGAAAATGTGAAAAATGTCACGGAATGGGCTAAGGAAATCGGTTACCGTGGAATCAGCCATGATCTTGTCTTCGGACTTCCGCATCAAAGCTGGGATGCCATGGAGCATACCATCAGAAAAACAATGGAGCTTAAGCCGGACCGACTGGCATTCTATTCCTATGCACACGTTCCGTGGGTGAAAGGAGTAGGACAGAGAGGTTTCGACGAAAACGATCTTCCAAGCGGCGAAGAAAAGCGTCGTCTGTATGAGGACGGGAAAAAACTTCTTGAGGATTTAGGATATATTGAGGTAGGAATGGATCATTTTTCTCTGGAACACGATGATCTGTACCAATCTCTTATCCATAAAAAACTGCACAGAAACTTTATGGGCTATACATCAAGCAATACGCAATTGATGGTAGGTCTTGGAATGTCTGCCATTTCAGATTCGTGGTATGCTTTTGCCCAGAATGTGAAAACGGTGGAAGAATACCAGAAGATCGTGGAAGAAGGTCAGATTCCGGTGGTAAAAGGTCATATTCTGGATGAAGAAGATCTTACCGTGAGAAGACATATTCTGAATCTGATGTGCCAGCTTGAAACCACCTTTACGGATAAAAATTCGTTCCCTGAATTGGAGAATGCATTTGAAATGCTGGAGGAAATGGAAAAGGATGAACTGGTGGAGATCTATGATAATCAAATCAAGATCACAGAAAAAGGAAGAGCATTTACGAGAAACGTCGCGATGGTATTTGATCTCAGAATGATGAGAAACAAACCTGAAACGAGAATTTTCTCTATGACGATATAAAACAAAAGCGGCTCCATCGGAACCGCTTTTTTATTGAGTAAAATATTCTATCATTTAATAATAAGTTTCTGACTGTAAGATTTCACATCTCCCGATTTTATAATCAGATAATAGGCTCCAGGAGTAATTCCTGTAATATCGAGACTGCCGTCATTTTCAATTTTAGCTTTCTCTAAAACTATTTTCCCCTCTGTACTGATCAGGTCTGCAGTGCTGTTTTTGTCTGTAAGGCCTTCAATGAAAACTTTTTCAGAAGCCGGATTAGGGTGAATGCTTATAGGATTAAATTCAGAAGTTTCGTCTGTTCCCAGAGTTCCGGTGGTGATTTTAAATATCTTCCCGCTGGATACAGCTGCTACAAACAGTTCTTTCTGAGAATTCTGCCCGAAAGTAGAGAAATCATTTCCAGGACTGGCCGGACCCCACACAATAGAATTGTCCGTATTCAATATTCCGATCTGGGTAGAACAGTAATCAGCAAAGAAATATTTCCCCTGAAGCGATGGATATTGGGTTCCTCTGTACACATAACCGCCGGTTATAGAACATTTCCCTCCGGAATGGTTATACACCGCTACCGGGAAGGTCATCGTTGCCATCGCAGCGCATCCTGCCGTATTGTAAGCATTATTACCTTCATAACAGCGCCATCCGTAATTGATTCCTGCCTGTGTAATGGGCATTCTGTTAATTTCTTCAATCTGTCCCTGACCTACATCAGCGATCATGACATTTCCTGTGGTGGTATCGAATGAAAATTTCCATGCATTTCTAAGTCCATACGACCAGATTTCATCAGCTCCGGTCACTAAAGTTCCTGCAAAAGGATTTCCGGGTGGAATATTATAGGGTCCTGTGGCATTGACATCAATCCTCAACATTTTTCCCAGAAGTGAATTGATATTTTGGGAATTGTTGCCGGGATCTCCGCCGCTTCCACCATCTCCTGTCACTATCCAAAGATTTCCATCGGGCGCAAAATGAATACTTCCGCCATTGTGATTGTCAAAAGGTTTTGGAATATTCAGAAGAATTTTTTCAGTCGTGGGATCTGCGAGGTCCGGATTTGTAGGGTTTACGGAATATCTCGCTACGATAATATTTCCTGCTGTGTTGTTGTAATACACAAAGAAATATCCGTTGGTTGCATATTGGGGATGGAAGGCAAGACCCAGAAGGCCCCGTTCTCCTCCATAAAGAACTTTGGAGCTGATGTTCATAAAATCAGCGCTGTTGATCGTTCCGTTGGGCTGGATGATCTTGATGATTCCGTCCTGCTGGACGACGAAAAGCCGGGTGTCATTGGCATTCGTAATCTCGACGGGACTGGTAAGTCCGGACGCAAATTCTACTAAATTAATGCTTTGAGAATTAGCAATTAAAGAAGAAAAGATGCACAAAGTAAAAAATAGTTTTTTCATAATATTTTGATATTTAGTGTATTGATAAGTGAATGAAAATTTTATACCAATCGGAATTTGAAAATTTCATTACGATAAGGAGGAAAAATTATTAAATCTTAAATAGAAATTAAAACCCCGATATATCTGAAAATAAACCATTTCTGCTGTTAAAAAATTCATAAAATAATAATAAAATCATTATATTTGCCGACTTAATTTAACGTAGTTATAACAAAATGCAAGGAAAAGGACTTATTACAATTGTTGCTATTGTACTAGGGTTAATTTGCTTAAATGAGCTATTACCAACTTGGTACGCCAGCAAAATTGAAAGGCAGGCAACTGCTGTTGCAGGAGACAATCCGGAAAAGTATCAGAAAGAAATTACAAGACTTTCTAAAGATACTTTGAACCTGGGATTCACAAAACTTTATTACACTAAAGCCAAAGACAAGGAAATGAAACTTGGTCTTGACTTGAAAGGTGGGATCAACGTTCTTTTGGAAATCAACCAAAGAGACCTAGTGAATGATTTAACGAATTATTCTACCAATCCTGTTCTTATCGAGGCTTTAAACAAAACAGATGAAGTTCAGAAGAATTCTACAAGATCTTATATTGATAACTTCTTTGATCAGTTTGAGGCGATCAACAAAGTAAAAGGGACGAACCTTAAACTTGCTGATCCTGAACTTTTCGGGAATACCAATTTATCAGAAATCAAGTACAATACTTCTGATGAGCAGGTAAAAAGTATCATCAAGAGAAGAATTGATCTTTCTGTAGGAACAGCTTTCGAAGTAATCAGAACCAGAATCGATAAAATGGGTGCGGTGCAGCCAAACGTTCAGAGAGTACCTGGTACAGCGAGAATTTCTGTTGAAATGCCTGGTATGAAAGATATCGATAAAGTGAAGAAAATGCTTCAGACTTCCGCAAAACTTCAGTTCTGGGAAGTACAGCAGGTTCCTGAAATCGCACCATATTTCCAGACATTGGCGACAATGGTGGGAATCAAAGGTGATTCTATGGGAGTTGCGAAGAACATCAACTTCATGAATCTTCTAAACCTTGACAAACTAAGATCAAATGGTGTTGCAAGTGTAAAACTTTCTGATACAGCTGCTGTAAACAAAATTTTGAACAGCAAAGTAGGTCAGTCTTTACGTCCTTCCAACATTAAATATACACAGTTCATGTGGGGTTACAAACCTGAAGGTACAGATACTGAAAGTTTAGTATTGTATGCCATCAGAGGTAACATCAACCAAAAAGCTCCTGTAGATGGTGCTGTTGAAACTGCAAGCATCAGCTATGATGAGCTGAGCAGAGTAGTGGTAGACATGCAGATGGATTCTAAAGGTGCTAAAGAGTGGAAAACATTAACAGAGAAAAACGTAGGTAAGCCGGTAGCGGTAACATTGGATGGTAGAGTATATACTGCGCCAAACGTTGTCAACGCTATTCCTAACGGTAGAACTCAGATCTCGGGTAACTTCTCTCAGGAGGAAGCTAAAGAACTGGTAGACGTTTTAGGAGCGGGTAAATTACCTGCAGGAGCAAAAGTAGTTCAGGCTACCGTAGTAGGACCATCATTAGGACAGGAGTCTATTAATGCAGGGGTTATTTCATTTGCTATCGCATTTTTAATTATCATTGTTTATATCATTTTCTATTACGGTGGTGCAGGTGTGTACGCGGTAATTGCAATGATTGTAAACTTATTCTATATTTTCGGAATTATGGATTCCGGAGACTTTACATTAACGCTTCCTGGTATTGCGGGTATTGTACTTACGATGGCCATGGCGGTGGATACGAACGTAATTATTTACGAAAGAACGAAAGAAGAACTATTCGCAGGCAAGAGCATCTTAGAAGCTTACAAAGATGGTTTCAAACATGCATTAAGCGCGATTGTCGATGGTCACTTAACGACGTTATTGACAGCGGGTGTACTTTTCTTATTCGGAACAGGACCTATTAAAGGATTTGCTTTGACATTAGGAATTGGTATCTTGATGACATTCTTTACGTCTGTATTGCTTTCAAGAGTAATGATATTCTCAAGACTGAACAAAGGAAAACAACTTTCTGTCTGGACAGCTCCAACGAAAAATCTATTCAGAAATACATGGATCGATTTCATTGGAAAGAGAAAATATGCATACATTATTTCAGGTATTTTGACCGTAATTTGTGTAGCATCTATTGCTATTAACGGATTCAAATATGGAATCGACTTTACAGGAGGTAGAAACTATGTGGTAAGATTCGATAAAGCGGTCAACGCTGAAGATATCGAACAGAACTTAGTAAAAGTATTCAAAACTGAAGACGGTAAAAACTCTTCTGTAGAAGCTAAAACGTTCGGAAACGACCGACAGCTGAAAATCTCTACAGATTACCTTATTGAAGATGAATCTTTAAAAGCTGACCAAACGGTAGAACAGAAATTATACGAAGGGTTAAAAGCTAACTTACCTGCTAACACAACACTTCATGATTTCAAATCTGCAGATAAAGAACACGCAGGAATTATTTCTTCTGAAAAAGTAGGACCTACGGTTGCAGATGATATCCAGACTCACGGTATTCTTGCTGTGGCAGCTGCTTTGGCGGGTATCTTTATCTATATCTTACTGAGATTTAGAAAATGGCAATTCTCATTGGGTGCTGTTGTAGCACTATTCCATGATGCGGTAATTATTTTAGGAGCTTATTCATTGCTTCACAAATTTATGCCGTTCAACATGGAGATCAATCAGGATTTCGTTGCAGCAATACTTACGGTACTAGGTTACTCAATCAATGATACCGTTATTATCTTCGATAGAATTAGAGAATACCTGAGAGAGAAAAAAGCTTTAACGTTAGCTGGATTATTTGATGACTCTATCTCAAGTACATTGGGTAGAACGTTCAACACTTCATTCACAACGATTCTTGTTATCTTAGCGATCTTCATCTTTGGTGGTGATAACTTAAGAGGATTTATGTTTGCGATGTTAATCGGTATTGGATTCGGTACTTATTCATCCATCTTTATTGCATCGGCTATCGCGTACGACTTCCTTAAGACAGGAAAAGAAGACGAGGTACACGGTAAAACAACAAGTACGAAAGAAGTACTTGCTTCAAAATAAGATCAACTACAATAAATAAGTAAAGACCGTTTCGAAAGAAGCGGTCTTTTTTTGTGATCAGGTTACAGGTTACGGGATGCGAGGTTTGAGAGTTTTTCGAGTTTCGAGGGTTGGGATTTATATTTAAAAAAATTAATATTTAAAATTCAAGGTTTAAAGTTATATTTACTCGCCTTTTGGGAGTAGATTTTTGAGAATAAGAATTTTTAAATATGAGCAGTGAGAGGCTTGTTTTTTTTATTTGATGATTAAATTGATACAAAATTTCACCTAAGTACTTAAAATCTCGCATCTGCATCTCAAACCCCGTACCCCGAAACTCGAAAAACTCGCATCCCGAAAAAACTCGCATCCCGTAACCCGAAACCCTCACAATTTAGAACCATTATATTTCAGATTTGATTAATTTTGCAGCACTATGGAAAATTCAAGGAAAAAAGCAGCCATCGGCTTTATATTTATCACTCTGCTCATCGACATCACAGGATGGGGAATCATTATTCCTGTAGTTCCCAAATTAATTGAGGAACTCATTCATGCCGATATCAGTGAAGCTGCGAAATATGGTGGCTGGCTTGGTTTTGCCTATGCATTTACTCAGTTTATCTTTTCTCCGGTAGTAGGAAACCTGAGTGACAAATACGGAAGGAGACCTATTATCTTGATCTCACTTTTCGGTTTTGCGGTAGATTATATTTTCCTGGCACTTGCACCAACGATTTGGTGGCTTTTTCTCGGAAGGGTTATTGCCGGGATCACAGGGGCCAGTATAACAACGGCCAGTGCTTATATTGCTGATATTTCTACAGATGAAGATAGGGCTAAAAACTTTGGACTTATCGGAGCTGCATTTGGTCTTGGATTTATTATCGGCCCCGTATTAGGTGGAGTTTTGGGACATTATGGAGCGAGAGTGCCTTTCTATGCTGCGGCTGGTTTGTGTCTTTTAAATTTCCTTTACGGTTACTTTGTTCTTCCTGAAAGTTTAGATAAAGATAAAAGAAGAGAATTCGACTGGAAACGGGCGAATCCCATTGGTTCATTTAAATTTTTAGGGAAGCACCCGGAAATTTCAGCATTGATCTTTGCCCTTATCTTAATCTATATTGCAGGCCATGCCGTACAGAGCAATTGGAGCTTTTTTACCATGTATAAATTTAACTGGACGGAAAGGGTGGTTGGAATTTCACTGGGTGTCGTAGGGCTTTTAGTAGGTTTGGTTCAGGGTGTTCTGATACGCTGGACAACTCCAAGATTGGGCGAGGAAAAAAGTATTTATTATGGATTGGCGCTGTATGCATTTGGAATGCTTCTGTTTGCTTTTGCTACAGAAGGCTGGATGATGTTTGCCTTCCTGGTTCCTTACTGTTTAGGCGGAATTTGTGGACCTGCGCTTCAATCGGTGATCACGAAAAGTGTTCCATCCAACGAACAGGGTGAACTACAAGGCGCATTGACCAGTTTAATGAGTGCTACTTCCATCGTAGGACCGCCATTGATGACCAATCTGTTTTACTTTTTTACCCATGATGAAGCACCTTTTAAATTTTCGGGAGCACCGTTCTTCTTAGCGTTTATTTTAATGGCAATAAGTGTGGTGATGACCTATTATGCTTTTCAGAAACAGAAAAATGATAAAAAGCTGATCAAAAAACTCTGATTAGAGTAATTGAAATACTAAAAATATTTTAAATCAAACAGATCTTATGAGCCGTATTCCTCAATATAAACCTGATGATTTCAAACCCATCCTGGATATAAATTGGGAAGAAAAAAGTACAGCAAAAAAAGAACTGAATGAATTTTTTATAGAACCTCTTCAGGTACTTCAAGAAGCCAGAACTCCTTCCCAGCCGCATCGGAAAACGGTCAATGATTTTATATTCATCAGAAAGGGGAGCGTCGAAAAAATGGTATGTTCAAGCCTATTTGATGTACAGGAAGGAATGATCATGCTCCTTCCTCCGCATAAGATCCGGACATTTATCCATAATACCCCTGACGTGGAAGGATTTTACTGCCACTTTTCCAATGACTTCATTGCGGACGGGCCTGGTTTGAAATACCTGCAGGATATATTAAATCATGCCGATATTATCTATGATCCAACCTTGTTTCTTGATCAGGAACATCGTGAGCGGATTTTTGTGATCCTTCAGCAGATGGAGTCTTTGTACCAACAAAACCGGAATCTGGATCTTATCCGTTTGTATCTTTTTACTTTGTTGGGAGAGATCCGGCATTTCATAGAAAAGCTTCCACACCATGATCTTTCAGTGAATGAAACATTGGTTTTTCGTTTCCGGAAATTGATCACCAGTCAGATTCAGAATTTACATTCGGTGAAGGAATATGCTGATCTGCTCAGTGTTTCTCCTAATCATCTCAATAAAACGGTGAAAAATACAACGGGTAAAACCGCTTCAGAAATTATCAACGAATCTTTATTGATGGAAGCAAAAGCCCTGTTATCGCTGCCCCATCTTTCTGTCTCAGAAATTGCCTTTGCTCTAGGCGTTGAAGATGTTTCCTACTTTTCACGATTTTTCAAAAAACATAGCGGGACGAGCCCTTCGGATTACCGGAAAGGGATTGATTTGTCCTGATAATCGATTTATCTGTTCTAACCATTTTCTCCTGTAATCCGGAATTTTGCGGATATAATTGATCACGGTTAAAACATGAAAAAAATAATTCTTTTCGCAGCAGGAATATTTCCGTTGCTGTTTCATTCCCAGACTAATATCCCAGCTACCAATCCGCCGGTATCATTTGAAGCTTTAGCTGGAAATAAAGGATTTGCTTCACAGATGACAGTAAATAAAGCATTTGAAGGAAGTAAAAAACTGGGGTTCTTCAGTGTGGCTAATATTTCTTCGAAATGGAATGAGGATAATTCCAAAGATGCGATGATTCAGGCTAATCTGACCTTTGAGGTTCTCAAAAATATTCGTTTGCTAGGAGGTTCTCACTATACTCCTAATACAGGCCTTCGACCGACTGCCGGCTTCATGTATTCTAAAAATTTTAATGATTTCTTATTGATTGTCAATCCAAGGTTTATAGGGTTTTCGAAAAGCAGTATTGCCGAAGGTTTTGTCATGATGGAGTATAAACCTAAAATCAGTGAAAACTGGAAAGGATATTCCCGAATCCAAGGGTTGTATTCCGAGACGATAAAAGACGGCGAACATGCCCGGAGTTATCTGATGCTAAGGGTAGGGGTGAGTTATAAAACCATCACTTTTGGAGCGGGAGCCAACTTTGACAGTTACGGACCTTTTAAAGAAAGTAAACAGAATTATGGAGTGTTTGCAGCAGTAAGGTTATTTAATTAAACCATTATTTTACCCAATCATTTAATTTTTTTATACATCAATAAAACAGGGAAGCCACTACAGCTTCCCCATCTTCTATTGAAAAATATAATAATGTGTTCAAGAGTTTTTTACGGATAAAGTGATTTCGTTCCGTTGCTTACTACATTGCTTCCCAATCCGGAAAACGATACAGAGAAATTACTTGAATTAAAGCTTAAAGAACCTGTAGGGGTACATAATCCAAGTGCGTATCTGCATTGTCCGTAGGCACCGGTTCTCTTCGTAACTTTACTTTCGCTTTTTGCTTTACCCAGGCTGATATTTCCCCAGTCGCTAACGTCTACATTAGAAACCGTAGAACCGGAATAGTAGATCGTGATCTGATACCCGATTTCTCCTCTTTTAGAACCCCAAAGCCATTTGGCAGTCCACCATTCTTTGAACCATTTTGAAGCCACTTTCGCCTGAGCATCAGTAGGAGAAACTTCAGTAGTTCCTCTGGCGTCCATCATCACAAGTCCGGCAAATACATTGTCCCAGATAATTCCTGATTCATTGTAAAAACAAAGAGAAGTGAATTGCTCTCCTTTATGATTCCATGAAATTTCAAGAACTTCAGTCCCTGTTTTGATTTGCTCTGAAGCCGCTTCTTTAAGCCCTTTTTGAGCCTCAGCCAATTGATCTCCGGAGAATAATGTCCCGATTTTTCCCACTTTTACAGTTTCCGGAGCAAGAATATTTCCTTCTGCTGTAAACTGATCTCTGTCAGAAATTAATTCCTGAGAGATTTCAATACCTTTTTGAGTGGATAGCTTTCCTAAAACAGTAATTCCTGTGATCTGCAGATCGTTGTTCAGATACTGTTCAAGGTTTTTCTTGGAATCATTGATCTGTGTCTGAACATTTTCCGGAACAGCCTTTAATCCGGGTGTAATTTCCTTTTTGAGATCAGCAGATGATACTTTGGTTGCAGCAGATTCCTGCATCATTTCGCTGTTGTCATCCTGACAGGCAGTAAGCGTAAGTACCGATATCACGGCAAAAAGCTTGAAAGTAGTAACAAGTTTTTTCATAGTAAATATTTATTATTTTGTGTGTAATAAATATAATGAAATAAATTATAACTCCCATTTATTTGAATTAAATATTTGTTAACGGAAAGTTGTGGAGAGGTTAAGGGAGGAGCAAGATGCTAGATGTCAGATGTCAGATGTCAGATGTCAGATGTCAGATGTCAGACACGAGACATGAGACTTTGATACAGATGTCAATGGTGAATTTTGCTTTGCAAGTGAATGGTGAATTTTTATAATAGACATGAGATTTCAGATATAGGAATGGTGGCTTCGGGTACCTCAGCCACCAGATATTGCACTCGTGATTGAATATTCCAATGAATAAGTGATATTCCAAATGGTGGCTGAGGCACTCGAAGCCACCATCACCTATAAACCCAATTTACACTAAAACTCTCCAACCCTCAAACTCATGAACGCCCCAACTCGAAAACCCCGGAACATGTACCCCGAAAGCCGGAACTCGAGTCAAAATCTTAAAATTTGTTTAAAATTTTAGTTTACTGTAAATAAATAGTATAAACTTTCGTAATTTTACCCCATGGAATTAAGCATTGGAGAAATGGCATTGATTGCGGTGGCGATTGTTGTATTATTCGGTCCGGATAAACTTCCTCAGATAGCGCGTGACTTAGGGGCAGGCGTTAGAAAAATGCGCGGTGCAGTGGAAGACATTAAAACTGAGATCATGAAAGAAACTGATAATCCGGTTTCTGAAATCAAGCGTGAAATTGAGAAGGTAAAAGATGCAGCAAAAGACTTCAATCCCATGAAGGACATTGAAAAAGATATCGTAACGGAACCTTCGACGACTAATGAACCTCCCAAAATAAAGCCTGCCGACGACGAAACCTACGAAGGGCCAGTAAGCAGATAATTCATGGAGGAAATCATTCAGGAGGACAAAAAGGTTTTTCTATACCTTAATAATTTGGGCGATACTTCCTTCGACCAGCTGTGGATGCTGATTTCCAGCACATGGATCTGGGTACCGCTTTATATTATATTTCTTTACTTTTTATACAAAAACTATAAACTAAAATCTTTAGTTTTCATTCTTATATTCATTGCACTTGGAGCTACGGTTTCAGACCAGCTGGCCGGTATTTTCAAATATGGAGTGGCCAGGCTGCGGCCCTGTCATGATCCAAGTCTGGAACATTATATGAGGATTGTGAAGTGTGGCGGACAGTACGGGTTTTATTCTGCCCATGCGTCCAATACCTTCTTTCTGGCAGCTTATTTAAGTATTTTATTGAAAAAGAAGCTCAATTGGTTTCCATATGCTATATTTGTATGGGCTGTAGTAGTTTCTTATAGCCGAATATATTTAGGAGTTCATTTCCCGATAGATATTTTGGTGGGGGCGTTTGTTGGATCTTTATTGGGAGTGATATTTGGAGTACTCGCCAAAAAAGTCATCAACAAACAAACTATAACTTCATGAAAAAAACTTTATTACTGACCGCATTCTTATGCACCTCATTCAGCCTTTACGCACAGGACAAAAAAACAGCCGAAGAATGCTTCAAAAAAGCGGACTATAAATGCGCCGAAGAGCAATACACCAAACTGGCAGAGAAAGAGCAGATTCAGAAATATCAATCTGAATATTACAATAGTCTGGGGACAGCCCAAAGAAGACTGGGAAAAACTGCATTGGCCCTGAGGTCGTATGACTCAGCTTTAAAGGCTAATCCTTTGTCGGCTCCGGTTTATGCCAATCTCGCCTCATTACATAGCCAGAAAGGAAACAAAACCAAAGCATTGGAATACATTTCCACCGGTCTTAGCATCGATGCTGAAAATCCTGAATTTTACCTTACCCGTTCCAAAATTTATGACAGCCAGGGAAAAAAAGATCTTGCGCTAAATGATCTGAAGCAAATCCTAACCTTTGCACCGGATAATATTTATGCCAAAACAGGACTGGCCAATCTGAAAAAAAATAATGGTGATTTGGATGGCGCTTTAAAAGATTACAACCAGCTTATCTCGGAAAAACCGGAATCACTTCTCTATAACGGAAGAGCAGACGTGTATTTCAAAATGAAAAAGCCTAAAGAAGCCCTCACAGATGTCAATAAAGCCATTTCCATTGATCCGAAATTTGCGCATTCTTACGTAACCAAAGCTTTGATTTTATTTGATACGGCAAAACCTAAGGAAGCCTGTGAAAATCTGGACCGGGCAGTCACTCTAGGATATGAAAAGGCTATTTTAGCGGATTATTATGCTAAATGTGTTGTAAAACCCAAATAAACCGGTAAAAATAAACAGATAGTTTCGGCTATTTTTGAACCTAATAAAGAAAGATATATAGATGTTGAATATTGTTCTTGTAGAACCCGAAATACCCAACAATACAGGTAACATAGGACGATTATGTGTAGGCACAGAAAGTAAATTACACTTAGTACATCCCTTTGGATTTGTCATCAATGATAAAAACCTGAAACGGTCAGGTTTGGATTATTGGGTGCATCTCGATGTTTCAGAATATGCCAATGTGGAGGAGTGGATGAATTGTATTCCGGATTCTTCCCGTGTTTTCCTAATGAGCTCACATGCTGAAAAATCCTATCTGGAAAATGAATTTCAGGATGGCGACTGGCTGGTGTTCGGTAAGGAAAGTGTGGGTTTAAGTAAAGAAGTTCTTGATCATTTCGGGAATCATCTCACCATTCCAATGTCAAAACTGATCCGAAGCTTTAATATTGCTAATTCTGTTGCTTTTGTAATTGGTGAAGCAAAAAGGCAGATCGGTTTAAAAGTTTAGAATATTCATTCTGAGAACCGGAAATTTTTAATCATTATGATAAGGCTTTCCCTGTAAAATCTGATCAGCCCTGTAAAGCTGTTCTACGATAAATAAACGAATCATCTGATGCGTAAATGTCATTTTAGATAATGACATTTTTTCGTTGGCTCTACTATAAATCTCCTCTGAAAATCCGTAAGCACCTCCGATCAGGATATGAACTTTCTTAACCGAAGAATTCATCCAGGTATCAATTTTCTGGGCAAATTCACGGCTGGTGAACTGTTTTCCTTTTTCGTCAAGGATGACGACAAGGTCGTTCTTGTCAATATAATTTAAGAACAGCTTAGATTCTTCCTTTTTCAAAAGATCAGGAGAAAGGTTTTTTGCATTTTTTACATCAGGAATTTCTGTGATCTCGAAGTTCCAGTGTTTGGGAAGTCGGGTCAGATAATAGCTGATCAGAGAAGTGATCTCCTTGTCATCTGTTTTACCGATACAAAGTAAGCTGATTCGCATGTATAAAAGGATTTCAAAAGGCAAAGATACCATTTTTAAAGAAAAGGACTGAAGCTGTGAACCGTAAAAAATATTAAGGAAAGGTCCATTCCGTAATTTTTAAATTTTTAAATCTTTCAATGCCTTCAATCTCTTAATAGCTAATCTCCTGCCCCTTAAATTTATTTCTGTAATCAACCGGCGTGAGCCCGGTGATCTTTTTAAAAACCGTTCTGAATGTCTTTAAATCATTATATCCCATGCTGTAGGTAACATCTGCAATATTGGCCCCTCCGGTTTCAAATGCTTTTTTGGCCGCTTCCACTTTTACCCTTTGTATGTATTCAATTGGGTTTAATCGGGTTGCATTTTTAAATCGACGGATAAAATTACGTCTGCTCATATTGACCTGTCCGGCGATCTGCTCAACGGTGATGTCCGTTTTAAATGTTTTCTCGATGTAACTCTGTGCCTTATGAATTTGATCATCATCATGAAGCCGCTGTCCCGAGAAAACAGTGAAAATACTTTGTGAGGTCCGTCCATAATCCAGTGCATAGAGTTTACTCAGCTCAACAGATATTTCTTTGCTGGAATTCTGTTCAATAAAATACAGCATCGCATTTAAAGATGAAAAGCCGCCTCCGCCTGTGATGATTGCTTTTGAATGGGTCACCACATGATCAGGTTTGAAATCAATAAGTGGATATCTTTTTTGCAGATCCTCCATGGCGCCCCAATGTGAAGTGGCCGGCATATGATCCAGTAAACCGGATTCTGCAAGGAAATAGGCTCCCGTACACAGACTGATCAGTTGTGCTTTTTCGTGATATTTTCTTTTGACCCAGTTGATGAGAACCTCGTTTTTGGCCAGCAGGAAATCAATATCTGTAAGGTCCGTGCTCATGGGAGGAATAATAATCACATCAGTATTAAACTTTTCTGAGATCATTTTTGTACAATGGAACTGCAGAGGAAGATTAGATTGTACGGTTTTATTTTGTACACCGATCAGCTCTATCTCAAAAGGAATATCAATCCCTTTTCTCACGGCAGATTCATTGGCGCTCATCAGTAGAGAAGCGGTATTGGATACGGCTGTAGACAGGACACCGTCATAGATAATGATCGAAATATGTTTCATCGCTGTACGTATATGAGGATAAAGTTAGATAAATTTTGGCACAAAACACACTGTCGGATGTCGTTTTTACGGACCAGGATCTTTTAAAAACCATAATACCTTTACAAAAAGAATCGGTTATGAAAACAATATTTGACCAAAACACGAGAGAAGAGCTGATCACAAGAATTGATACGCTTTCACAGAAGAATACTGCCCAATGGGGGAAAATGAATCTTTTCCAGATGATGAGACATTGTACAATCTGGAATGACTGGATCATGGGAAAAAGTCACTACACCTACAAGCAGGAATTTTTAGGCTGGCTGTTTGGGAAAATGGCATTGAAAGGTCTTGTAAAAGATGAAACCCCGATCAAGAAAAATGTGCCTGCAGGCAGCTTTGCCATAAAAGAAACGAATGGTGATACGGGATACGAAAAACAGCTATGGATGCAACAAATCCTAGCGTATGAAAATTATTCAAATCCTGATTTTATCCATGACTTTTTTGGAAAGATGAAAAGAGAAGAGATCGGGATTTTTGTTTACAAGCATATGGATCATCATTTGCGACAGTTTAATGCATAAAATTTCCGAGAAAGCTTTTATTGAACAGATGAAAAAAATTTGCGACTTACATTATTTTTCAAATATAATATCCTTTCAGGGAATGAGAGGAGTACAGATATTCTGTACGTTTGATGCGCATCAATCAATTTCAGCGGTATAGGAAGGATAAGGAAAATGTTTATATTTGTACAAAGACTTATGTGAAACAGCAGATGTTTCTCTGTTAAAGGAGATCAATGTGTTGCTTTATGAAGTGAAATACACCAAATAGATGAGTATTAAAATTCCCAGATTTATCTTGAAAATTCAAGAGTTTTTTGACGGCATACATATTCCTGTTCTCGGAATATCGCTTTGGCAGATGTTTCAGATCTATATTTCCGGAATTTTCAAAGGGAATATCGGGAGAAAAGCGGCGGCCATTTCCTGGAGTTTTACCATCAGTCTCTTTCCTTTTTTACTCTTTTTACTTTCCGTTTTGCCCTATATGCCGCACTATGATAAGCTTCAGTTTTATATTTTTGAAGTGCTGATGCACAACGTTTTTCCATCCAATATGGAAGGCGATGTAAGAGGATATATAGAAACCAATATCATCCCGAATATGAAAGGGATCAGCAATCTGACCATCGTACTGGCATTGGTTTTTGCGACTAACGGGACTTTTTCACTCATCAACGGATTTAATGAAAACTCAGACGAAAAACTCACTGATGTAAAGGAATTTATTCTTTCCTTTTTTATTACAATTGGCTTTATTACCATTGTTTTTCTAGCGCTTTTCGGGGTATATTATGTAGAGGTTGTTATGAAACTATTCACGCCAGCTTATGATATTTCGTGGCTGGTGAATAACCTTTCCAAGATCATTGGATTTGTCTCTTTTCCGGTCTTTTATTTTATTCTTCTGACCCTTTTCTACTGGTTGGGTACCGTGAAAATTGCGAGATTCAGACAGGCGATTCCCGGAGCTATTTTAACGACGGTTCTGTTTGTTTTAACGACTTTTATCTTTGCGATTTATGTAAAAGATATTGCCCGTTATAACGTTCTTTACGGATCCATTGGAAGTATGATTCTTCTGATGGTTTGGGTGAATGTCAACGTATATCTTCTCCTTTTCGGGAATGAATTGAATATGGCTCTGAGAAAACTTAGGATAGAAAAACTGCTTTCCGATGAAATTAAAAGAGAAGCAGTTCGTTACCATGCAGCCATTACAGAACCGAATCTGGAAAGCGACGAAGAACACCGAAGAAAGCTGGAAGAGAGGGAAAAAGATTAATTCTCCACCGCATTTTCATCTTCCTTCGAACTCATACTTAAGATCACGAATCCTAAAACTGCCGCTAAAAATGAAGCGATCAGAATGGCAAATTTAGCCTCATCCTGAATCGGAATGTCATCTTTAAAGGAAAGAAGTGCAATAAAAATGGACATCGTAAATCCTATTCCAGCCAGCAGCCCGACACCAGCCATCTGTGGCCATGTACTGTTTTGAGGCAGAGAGCTGAGTTTTAGTTTAATGGCAATAAACGAGAACAGATTGATCCCGATGAGTTTTCCTAAAATCAACCCGCAGATAATTCCCATTCCTAACGTACTCGTAACTCCCGCCACCATTTCACTGGTAAACGTAATATTGGTATTCGTTAAGGCAAATATCGGCATGATCAGAAAGCTTACCGGAAAATGAAGCTTATGCTCCAGTTTTTCAAGAGGAGAAATATCTACATTCGAAACATTCGTAGGAATGGAGAAAGCTAGTAAAACCCCTGCTATTGTCGCATGAATCCCTGAATGATGCAGGAAATACCATAAAAACAATCCTGGAATAATATAAAAGACAAGGCGTGTAACCTTTAAAAAGTTTAATAAAAATAACAAAGCCGCCGTTCCAAAAGACAACAACAGATACGTCCAGTGGATCTGTTCCGTATAGAAAACAGCAATCACCAGAATCGCACCCAGATCATCTACAATGGCCAGTGCAGCAAGGAATATTTTGATCGAATTTGGGATCTTTTTTCCAAGCATTGAAATGATCGCCAGTGAGAAAGCGATATCAGTCGCCATAGGAATTCCCCAGCCGCTGCTATAATCCGTCCCGGCATTGAAAAAGGTATAGATCACCGCAGGAACCAACATTCCGCCCACAGCTGCAAAGATGGGAAGGGAAGCATTTTTAAAAGAAGAAAGTTCTCCTTCCACCATTTCCCGTTTGATCTCCAGTCCGACAAGCAGAAAGAAAACAGCCATAAGACCATCATTGATCCAGATGCTGACCGGATAGGTAAGGTGGAAAAGGTGGGTGCCCACTTCTTTGTCTAAAAAATTTTGGAAACCTTCACCTGCAGACGAATTAGCGATTAATAATGAAACCAGTACACAAAAAATTAGGATAATTCCTGATGCCTGATTACTGCTGAAAAATTTTTTAAAATATAGAGATAAATTCATGCTTATGATTGTACTCGTCTCACTCTTGAAACTCCGTCAATATTTTTAAGTTTTTTAAATGTTTCTTCCAGCTGACCTTTATTTTTAACTTCGAGATTGATATTCCCGGTAAATATGCCGTTGTTGGATTCTATGGACATACTTTTCATATCCATTCCCATACTGCCGCTGATCACAGTAGTAATATCGTTGATCATCCCCATTCTGTCCAGACCTTCGATTTCGATCTTCACTCTATTCTTGAAGCTTTCTGCATTCACCCATTTGGCAGGGATCACACGGTAGTCGTACTGAGCTCTCAGGTTAATGGCATTCGGGCAGTTGTCGCTGTGAACTTTAATACCGTCTGAAATGGTAATGAATCCGAAAATTTTATCACCAGGAATTACCGTACAGCATTTTGCGTAGGAATAATTAAGCTTTTCTTCATCTTTCCCGAAAATGATCATGTCGAGGTTTTGCTCTTTCGGCTCCTCATAATGCACGTTTTTCGGTGGTGATTTTCTGAATCTGGAAAGTAAATTATTGAATACGTTTTTACTTTCAATATATTTTCTCAGGCTGCTGACATCCAGTTCGTTGCTTTGAAATTTTAGGAAAAGTTCCTGTGATGTTTTTAAATTAAAGAATTTCTGAAGTTTGTTGACTTCTTCATCATTAAAATTGATCTTCGCATGACGCAGTTTTCTCTGGAGGATTTCTTTTCCTTCTTCTACCAGCTGGTTTTTCTGAGAATTCAGATAACTTTTGATCTTGGACTTCGCTTTGGATGTAACCACAAATTCCAGCCAGTCAGACTTCGGTTTCTGGTTTTGTGAGGAAAGAATGTCGATCTGATCACCATTTTGAAGAACATAAGAAATAGGAACCAGCTTTCCGTTGATTTTTGCCCCGAGACATTTCATCCCAAGGTCAGAGTGAACGGAAAAAGCAAAATCCAGCGCCGTAGCATTGGTTGGAAGGATTTTAATTTCCCCTTTTGGTGTAAATACAAATACTTCCTTGGAATATAAATTGAGTTTAATATTATCTAAAAGCTCAGACGTAGAAAGGTTTTGTTGCTGTTCAAGAACTTCACGGATCTCCGTTACCCATCTTTCGAAATTACGGTCATCAGAGCTCTGTTTGTAGCCTTCTTTGTATTTGTAATGGGCAGCAACTCCTTTTTCTGCAATCTCATTCATTCTTTCCGAACGGATCTGCACTTCGATCCACTTTCTGTCCGGACCGAGAACCGTTAAATGGAGACTCTCATACCCAGTAGAGCGGGGTTGTGTGATCCAGTCTCTCATCCTTGAAGGGTTACTGTGATAAACATCCGTTACAATAGAGTAGATCTTCCAGGCAAGAAATTTTTCATTTTTTGCATCCGATTTATAAATAATCCTGATCGCATAATTGTCAAAAACTTCCTCGAAAGAAACTCCTTGCTTCAGCATTTTCCTGTAAATAGAAGAAATGGCTTTAGCGCGGCCTTTGATATTAAAGTTTAAACCTTCTTCTTTTAATCTTTCCGAAACTTCGGTTTTAAATTCTTCAATATATCTTTCACGGTTTTCTTTGGCAGATTCCAATTTCTCCGTGATTTCGTTGTAAACTTCCGGGCTGTTATATTTTAATGAAAGATCTTCAAGCTCTGATTTGATATTATACAGACCCAGACGGTGCGCCATGGGAGCGTAAATATACACCGTCTCCGAAGCAATTTTTTTCTGCTTGTCCGGAGCCATGCTTTCCAGCGTTCGCATATTGTGAAGGCGGTCGGCAATTTTGATGAGAATTACTCTGAAATCTTCGGAAAGTGTCAGTAAAAGTTTTCTGTAATTTTCAGACTGTACAGAAATGTTCTGATGATTCATGATAGAGATCTTCGTGAGCCCGTTCACAATATTGGCGATCTTTTCTCCAAAAATCTTTTTCAGATCCTCATAGGTATAGTCTGAATCCTCTACCACGTCATGCAGCAGGGCACAGGCAATGGAAGTAGCTCCCAGACCAATCTCGGTTGCTACAATTTTAGCAACAGCAATGGGGTGGTAGATGTAAGGTTCGCCGGATTTTCTTCTTTGATCCTTGTGAGCATCCAATGCAATATCGAATGCCTTCCGGATGAGCTTGTTATTTTCCTCGTCCAGCGTTCTGTATGTATTAGAAATCAGATCCTTATACCGGGCAAGGATCTCTTTATTTTCCTGTTCTAAATCGTAACTCATTTGTGCTAATGCCTATATTTAAACGAAAATACGAAATTTTTTAAACTTTTCACGCATAAAAAATCCGCAGAACGCTCCGCGGATTTCCGGTTATTAGATTTTATGTTTTTTGTCAGAATTTCACTTCTGAATCCATGCCGCTGCTTGATGCCTTTATTTTCACATCAGGGCTGTTATGGATGTCGGCTCTGTTTCTGGCATCGATAAATCTTTTGAGATTATCGTAATTCGCCTGCCCAATACCCATATTCTCGAATAAATAGGTCTTCAGTACTGAATTTTGGCTAAAAATATTCCGGGCGCCATCAGTTTGGTTATTATCTTTTACCGCAACACTCGCCAGGTACTGAGAGGTTTCAGAGCCATTAAGATATACTATGTAATCTGAATTTTCAAATCCTGAATTTTCCAGATCGGCTTCAAGCTTTTTGTAATCGCTGTGGTGTGCAAATAATCCAGCTAATATATTTGACATAAGCAATAGTTTTTAAATTGTACTTAAAGATAATAAATATTTTCTAATATAACTAATATAAATTTAATAAAACTTGGCATTTATTATTTTATCTATAATATAATGTTAAAATGTTTAGGAATGTCTATTGAACACGTGTTTGGTTTTTAATGAAGTTTAAATTTTACATGCTTAAAAGTATTGTACACTTGTTTTAAATAATTCAAATTTGTTTTTTGTAAAAATTAATCTACCATGAGAAAAATTTTATTTATTTTTTCCTTATTGTCTTCATTGATGCACGCGCAGTACAGCTGGACTGCTTTTTCCTATCCGCCTTCTAACGGAACCGGAAGATATGATGATGTATTTTTTCTGAATGAGAACCTGGGTTGGGCTGTACGCGGAGGAAGTGGAGCTGTTTTTAAAACGACAAATGGAGGCGATACCTGGGTACAAAAGACGGTAAATGGACCTGCTAATCAGTATTACCGGAATATAGAATTCCTTGACGAAAATGTTGGGTTTCTGGGAACTTTGAATAACAGTTTCTATAAAACCATTGATGGTGGAGATTCATGGCAGAAAGTAAACAGTATTTCACCTTATCCTGCTGCCATCTGCGGTTTGGACTGTGTAGGAACTTCCACTGTTTATGGCTGTGGTGCATGGTTTTCTCCTGCCTATATTATAAAATCTACAGACAGTGGCAATACATGGGAGTATATTGATATGTCTGCCTATGCCAATGCCTTGGTGGAAATTACTTTCATTAACGAAAATGTAGGTTTTGTTTCAGGAAGTGACAATGATGGAGCTGTGATTCTTAAAACGCTGGATGGCGGGGCAAGCTGGACAAAGATTTATAACAGCAATATCGCTAGTGAATTTGTCTGGAAAATGCAGCTTCTGGATCATAATAAAATTTTCTGTGCTATTGAATCTGAAGCCACAAACGCAGGGAAGCTTCTTAAATCGGTGAACGGAGGGTTTACGTGGGAAACAAAGGATTTTCCGGATCCTTACGTACAGGCTGTTGGTTTTATATCGGAAACCCATGGCTGGATGGGCGGTCACAGTACCGGATTTTATGAAACGTTAGACGGTGGAAATACCTGGACCAATACCGGAGTAGGCGGCTCTTTGAACAGAATCTTTTTTGTCAACAATAATCTTGCTTTTGCTGCCGGATCCAATATTTATAAGATGACGAGAGGGAGTTTGGATGTTAAAGAAAACCCTGGTGAAAATCAGGAAAGAAAACTGAAAGTAGAAGTCGCTCCGAATCCTGTAAAAGATAAGCTGAACCTCCATGTTTATTATGTACATACCGATCATATTGTTGTGGGATTGTACGAAGCTTCCGGAAAGTTCATTAAAAATATTCTGAAAGATGATATCAGCGCTAAAGGATTGAAAAAATATTCTTTGGATTTCAATTATCCAAAAGGGAATTATCTTCTTGATGTGCACTCTAATCTGGGAAGGCAGTCGATTAAAATAATAAAGTAAGAAGTGAGTAAGGAAGCTGGAAGCTTGAAGAGGGAAGTTGTTGAAGTCCAAAGACACAACTACAAAACTACTTCATTAAATTTTACAATATCTTAAATTAACCTGAGTTCGGGATGAGACATTTGTTTTATAATGATCTCGGGATGTTTAAAGTATGCATCTTAGCACCTCTTTTGCGTTTAAAACAATCTAGCTTTAATGAGGAAATAATAAAATGTTTTTTGGCATACGCAAAGGACGCAAAGCTTGATCAAAAATGAGAATATTTAAAGGCGCGAGAAAATCAAAGATTTTCAGCAAGGAGAATGGGTTAGATTGCTTCGTCGTTGTGCTCCTCGTAATGACGGCGGTATTCAATTTTATCGCAGATAAAATCCTGGCACCTTAAAGCATAGTCCTTATATATTATTTCTTTGCGGCTTTGCGGAAAATCAACACAGTATTCAGTGTTTCGGGATGCGGGTTTTGTGGTTTAAACCGGGAACTGTCTTTTACATCTATATACCGGATCAATTTCAAAATTTGGGGATGAGATAATTTTTTTTAACGCAAAGGTTTACAAGAATTATGTGTAGTTTAAAGGTTGCATAGACGGAATCGATCTCTGACCGATTCGATTAAGCGGATGTTTTATACCGGTGGCTTCATCAGTGACGCAGTCACAGTCTTTGCCTTCCTCAAAACTGAACATTAACAAGATGAAGCTTTGCGTTAAAAAAACTTGATCAATCTTAATTTTCTTAATCCGGACTCAGATTAAAAATAATAAATGCGCAGAGGTTTTCTGCGCATTTACTTTATGGTGTTTAGATCAATTTACTTAACTGATACTTTCATTTTTGATTTCTTCCACAATTTCCGGATTCAACAGCGTAGAAATATCTCCGAAATTACTGAAATCTCCTTCCGCAATTTTTCTAAGGATTCTACGCATAATTTTCCCTGAACGTGTTTTCGGAAGCCCTGAAACAAACTGGATCTTATCAAGTTTGGCAATAGGGCCTATCTGGTCTGAAATCAGCTGATTGATCTCCTTTTTAAGATTTTCCTTATCACGGCCTTCTCCGGTTTCTTTTAAGATCACAAAGCCATATAAAGCATTTCCTTTGATGTCATGAGGATAACCCACGATCGCAGATTCTGCAACGGCAGGATGCTCATTGATGCTGTCTTCGATAGGGGCGGTTCCCAGATTATGTCCGGAAACAATGATCACATCATCTACACGGCCTGTAATTCTGTAGTATCCGACTTCATCCCTCAATGCACCGTCACCCGTGAAATATTTCCCTGGGAACGCACTGAAATACGTTTCTTTATATCTTTGGTGGTCGCCCCAGATCGTTCTGGCGATTCCCGGCCATGGAAAGCGGATGCAGAGATTTCCGGTCACCTGATTTCCTGTAATTTCATTGCGTTTATCATCCATTAAGACAGGCTGGATTCCAGGAAGCGGAAGGGTAGCGTAAGTCGGTTTGGTTGGAGTAACGAATGGAAGCGGGGAGATCATGATGCCTCCTGTTTCCGTCTGCCACCAGGTATCAACCACCGGACATTTTTTCTTTCCGACATGGTCGTTGAACCAGTGCCATGCTTCTTCGTTGATGGGTTCACCTACGGAACCGATTACCTTCAGCGTGCTCAGGTCATGTTTGTCTACCCATTCCGTACTTTCTTTAGCTAATGAACGGATGGCGGTAGGAGCGGTATAGAATTGAGTGATCTTATGTTTTTCTATGACTTCCCAAAAACGGTCCGGTTCAGGATACGTAGGTACACCTTCGAAAATAACGGTGGTTGCCCCGTTAAGGAGCGGTCCGTATAAAATGTACGAGTGTCCTGTGATCCATCCGATATCTGCGGTACACCAGTAAATATCGTTTTCTTTATAATTGAATACATTTTTAAACGTGTAGGCAGTATACACCATATAGCCGGCGGAGGTGTGAAGCATTCCTTTTGGTTTTCCGGTAGAACCTGAAGTATACAGGATGAAAAGAGGATCTTCTGCATCCATGATAACGGTCACGAAATCAGCGGAGGCTTTTTCATAAAGATCAGCCATCCAGTGGTCTCTGCCTTCTTTCATTTTGATCTCGTTGTGTGTTCTTTTCACTACCAGAACGGAGTCTACACTGGGTGTTTTTTCCAATGCTTCATCTACGATCGTTTTCAGATCCAGTACTTTGTTTCCTCTGTAGCTTCCATCTGATGTGATGATCATTTTGGCATTACAGTCGTTGACTCTTGAAGCTACGGCAGAAGCGGAAAATCCTGCAAAGATCACAGAATGTACGGCTCCCAGTTTGGCGCAGGCCAGCATGGTAACAGCCAGTTCGGGGATCATCGGAAGGTAGATACAGACTCTGTCGCCTTTTTCAATGCCCATTTCACGTAAAACATTGGCCGTTTTATTGACGCGGTTGTACAGTTCATTGTAGGAAATATGCTGTGCTTGCTCTTTCGGGTCGTTGGGTTCCCAGATGATCGCTGTTTTTTCACCTCTTACCGCAAGATGTCTGTCTATGCAGTTTTTGGTGATATTTAATTTAGCATTCTTAAACCATGTGATTTTGGCTTCATTCATATCATACTTAACCACCTTGCTCCATCTTTGGTACCACACAAAATTTTGATCGGCTATTTTATCCCAGAATTTCTTAGGATTTTTAATAGATTTTTTATACTCTTCAAAATAATGTGGCAGATCTTCAATTAAGTAATTTCTCATATCCCTTCTTTTTTTGAAATTTGAATTTTATTAATATTAAATATATGTTTAATTTATCGCTTAAGCCCTATAATCATTGATTTTTTCCTGAATTTCCTCAATGATTTTTTCATCATCAATGGTTGATGGAATCTGAAAATATTTTTCATCCAGCAGCGTTCTTATCAGTTTCCTTAAGATCTTTCCGGAACGGGTTTTCGGTAAGCGTTTGACAACCATAGCGTTTTTTAAAAAAGCCACAGCGCCAATCTTTTCACGAACCATTCTGATGATATCTTTTTCTATTTCTTCTTCAGAGATGATGGTCCCGTTTTTCAAAACAACCGCAGCAAAAGGAACCTGTCCTCTCAATTCATCATCAATCCCTACGACAGCACATTCTGCAACATCGGGATGTGATGAAACAATTTCCTCCATTTCTGAGGTGGAAAGTCGGTGTCCGGCTACATTGATCACATCATCCACTCTTCCGGTAATGAAAATATAGCCGTCTTCATCCCGAATAGCGCCGTCTCCTGAGAAATAATACCCTTTGTACTGCGATAGATAGCTGCTCTGAAAACGCTCATTGTCATTCCAGATGCCTAAAAGTGCTCCTGGAGGAAGAGGAAGTTTGATGATTAAATAACCTTCCTGATGAGCGTCGAGTTCATATCCATTTTCATCAAAGATCTTGATATCATATCCCGGAATAGGTTTTCCGGCGGAAGCTCTTTTAATTTTATATTGATCATCGAAAGTCATTAATCCCAGCATAGGCCATCCGGATTCTGTCTGCCACCAATGATCGATAGCGGGAACTCCAATATGTTCTGCAAACCAGTCCAAAGTCGCTACATCACATCTTTCTCCGGCCAGAAACTGTTTTTTGAAATGAGACAGATCGTATTTTTTAACCAGTTCACCGTTCGGGTCTTCTTTTTTGATGGCTCTGATGGCTGTCGGAGCTGTAAACATCGTAGAGACTTTGTATTCTGAAATAATCCGCCAGAACGTACCCGCATCAGGGGTCATAATAGGTTTTCCTTCAAAAATAATCGTTGTGTTTCTATTGATCAACGGTCCATAGACGCTAAAACTGTGGCCTACCGCCCAACCGAAATCCGAAGCTGCCCAATAGATTTCTCCGGGTTCAACTCCGTAAATGTATTTCATGGAAAATTTGAGAGCTGTGGCGTAACCTCCGGTATCCCGTGCAATTCCTTTTGGTTTTCCGGTAGTTCCTGAGGTATAAAGCAAATATAGCGGATGCGTAGATTCCACGGAAACACAATCGACAGGCTCTGATTTTTGAACCAGTGCTTCATAATCAATCAGTCCTTCGAACATTTCATCCTGATTGTCTACCAGTTTTCTGTTGTAAACTATGATATTGTCGACTTTATCCTGCGCCAGTTCAATCGCTTTTTCAACAAGTGGCAAGTAAGGAATCCTTCTGGCTATTTCTACACCGGCTGTAGCGGTGATCAATGCTTTTGGTTTACAGTCATCAATTCTTACGACCAGTTCATTCGGGGCAAAACCTCCAAAAACCACATTGTGAATAACCCCAATTCTTGCGCAAGCCAGCATCGCAAAAAGAGCCTGCGGGATCATAGGCATGTAAATAACCGCTGTATCTCCTTTTTGCAGACTTAATGACACCAGCCCTCCTGCCAATTTTGATATTTCTTCTTTGGCCTGATTAAACGTATAGGTTTTCTTCTGATCTGTAACCGGAGAATCATAGACAATGGCAATCTGATCCCCAAAACCATCTTCAATGTGTTGATCAATGCATAGATAACACATATTGAGTTTTCCGTCCGCATACCACTGCGGATAATCATTTTTATCTTTAGAAAGAATCTGTTCCGGAAACTCAAACCATTGGATTTCTTTGGCCTGTTCTTTCCAGAAATTTTCTTTGTCTTCTATGCTTTGTTTAAACAGAGTATCTGCGTCCATATTAATTTTTGTGTTTCATGTTTTTGTTAATGCGAATAGACGAAGGTCAGCGTTTTGTTTTCAATCTACTGTCTGATATTTCAGCTGTAAGCCTAAATTTTCTATCCTTGGCAAGGATATCTCAAGTCTCACATCTCGTGTCTGAAATCTGGAATCTGAAATCTCCCTACCCAAACATCTCCTCAATCTGCTGCATCAGCTTCTTAATGGAATAGGGCTTCGTTACATACGCATCAGCGCCCATTTTCAAACCTTTTTCAATATCTTTCGGATTGTTTTTTGCGCTCAGAAAAATGACTTTTGTGTCATTCATTCTTTCATCTTTTTTGATAGCTTCCAAGGCGCTGTATCCGTCCAGATTGGGCATCATGATGTCCAGCAGGATGACGTCAGGAACCATGGTTGTAAGGAAGTCCAGAACTTCTGTTCCGTCTCTTGCGATATAAACGTCGTAGCCGTTTTTCTTAAAGCTGTATTCCAGCGACATTAATATTTTGTGTTCGTCATCGGCAATAATGATCTTTCTCATAGATGGTTATTGGTTTTGTTCAACTTCATTTATAATCTCTTGTAGTATGTTGTAAGGAATGCGTATCGTAAAAGTTACGCCCAGACCGCTGTTTTCTGCTCGTATGGTTCCGCTGTGAGCCTGAACAATTTTTTTTGAAATAGCCAGTCCGAGTCCGCTTCCTGTAGGTTTTAAAATATTCTGGTTTTTTGACTGATAAAATTTATCAAAGATCATCTCCAGATCTTCTTCCGGGATATGTCTTCCGGTGTTAAAAATACTGATGATCAGATAATCTTCTTTTTCAGACAGTTTGGTTTGTATAGTTCCCTGTTCATCGGTGAATTTTAAAGCATTTCCGAGGATATTCTGGAAAAGCTGAATCATTCTCGCCTCGTCATGTTCAAATGTAGGATGATTCAGGAGATTCACTTCACTTAAATGAATGTTTTTCTGCTGTATCAGATGGAGTAGAGGATTTAACGCTTTCTTGTAGGTTTCAAGAATATTATTTTCTTTGATGTTCAGAGCAATTTCGCCGTGCTCCAGTTTGTCAAGGTAAAGAATATCGTTGATGATCTCGCTGAGTCTGTCAGATTCCGTGATGATGTTGTTTAAAAATTCCTGCTTGATATCCGTTGGAATATCGTCATCATCTGCCAGAATTTCTCCTGCAGAGCGAATGGCGGTGATTGGTGTTCTTAATTCGTGAGCAACAGAATCCAGGAAGTCGTCTTTCTGACGGTCTTTCACTATTAGGTTCTCATTGGCTGTTCTCAGATCATCAGAGAGTTTTTGTAATTCTTCAGACTGTTCCGTGAGCTTTTTATTGAGTGTAATATTTTCTTTAGATTCCTCTAAAATATTTAAAACTTCCCTTAAAGATATTTTATCCTCTTTGGTCACACCTTCGATCAGAATTTTTGCAGATGCAGTCCCGATCCTGCCAGCAAGAAGGTTTTCAGAGAATTTGATAAACCTTGAATCTGCGGTTTCCGTTTTAGAATCAATATTATATTTTAAATTGAAGATCCTTAAGGCCTGTTCTGTTTTATTCTTGCCTAAAAATCTTTCCAGAATATTCCTGATATCTGATACGTAAGCGGTTCCGCGCCAGACAAAAGCATTCTCATGATTTAAAATATGCTTATCAATATCTACATATAATTCTGCGAAATTTCTTTCCCGGTAGTTTCCTTTAACGCTTACCGAAATAATGGTAAATAAAGCTGTGTTGGTAAAAATTGACCAGAAAAAGATCTCCGGAATTCGGCTTAAAAAAGAAATATTGAAAAATCCGAAAGCATCATACGTTTCCCGGATAACGCCTTTCAGTTCCTGATTATATGAGAAATAATACTGCGGAATAATCAATCCGAAATAACAGATAGCCAAACCTGCAAGAAGCCCTGCTACAGCACCTTTATAGCTTCCTCTTCTCCAGAATATCGCTCCGAAAAAAGACGGTGCCAGCTGTGCGATGACAACAAATGAGATAAGTCCTACGGAATCCAGCGATGTTTTCAGGATGAAATATTTATAGAAAACAAAAGCCATGATAATTAAAGCAAAAATGCTGAATTTCCGGATGTTTGTGATGTTCCTTGTATTTCGAACCTCGTTGTCTGATTTGAATTTCCCCAACAAACCGTAAGGGATGATGAGGTTATTGGAAAGCATAATGGAAAGCGTGATGGCTGAAATAATGATCATCGAAATGCATGAACTTAATCCACCCAAAAATACAAAAACTGTAATTAAAGTATTGTCAAAATATTGGGGAATTAGAATAGAATAAAACTCCGGATTTACTTTTTCTCCGTCAAAAATAAGTCTGCCTCCCCACGCAATCGGGAAGATGAATATGGTGAAAATCAATAAGTACAAAGGAAAAAACCAGATCGCTGTTCTGATGTGTTTTTCCTGTCGGTTCTCAATAATTGCCGTGTGAAATTGTCTCGGCAGAATGCAGATAGCTGTAGCAGAAATCATACATAAAACCATCCAGTTCATAGCTCCCTCAATACCGTTGAATGTATTTTTTTCTTTAAAATCTTCAAACTTGCTGGCCTTTTCATAAATATCGGAAAAGCCGTCGAAGACGAAGTAAATCACAAAAATGCCTAAAATAATAATAAAGAAAAGCTTTAAGAAACTTTCCAGGGCAATGGCGGAAATAATGCCCAGACGTTTTTCTGAAGCATCCACATACCGCGTTCCGTAATAGGATGAGAATAAGGCGATTAAAACAACTACAAACGTTGCGTTGTCAGTCAATATATTGCTGGACATCGAAGTTTCAGTCACCAAATGGAAGGTTTCAGAAATTGCTTTGATCTGAAGTCCGATATAAGGAACGATGGCCAATAGACAGACAATTGTAATAATCGCACTGAAGCTTCTGCTGTTTCCGTATCGTAAAGAGATGAAATCGGCAAGACTGCTGATTTTGTTGATTCTGGAAATTCTTACAATCTTCGTGTTGATGTAGATCCAAGCGGGAATAATCATAATAGGCCCAATGTAAATCGGCAGGTAATTTAGTCCGCTGGTAGCGGCAACACCTATGCTTCCGTAGTACGTCCAGGCTGTGCAGTACACCGCCAGAGACAATGCGTAGATGTAAGGATTGTTGATCCACCGCTTGCTCTTCTTCTTCTCTGCCAGGTGGGCAACTAAGAACAAAAGGGCGAGATAGAGTAAAACAACAACAAATAACGCGAAACTACTCATCATACTTTTTTACGATTACAAAAGAAATAATGATAGAAATCATCCAGACCGCAAACAGATAGATTAGAATCATCGGGTAGCCAAAAACATCTTTCTCACTGTTGAAAAGCAGTGAAATAGGAATGCTGAAAGCCATCATCAGTCCGATGCTCAGGATAATCAGTTTTTGTTCGTGCCTTTTCTTCATAAATGATGATTGATAAAAGATAATTGATGAGTAAACTATCACCCATCAATTATCATTAATCTTTTATAAATTAAATCTTATCGTCTGAATATTCTCCTATCAGCGAATAGTATCCGAAAATAGCCAGTCCGCCCGAGATGATCGGCATCAGTACAAATAAGATGATGATCCCGAATACCAGATCTTCCTGCTTTCCGGAAGTGATCTTTGGAATTCCCAGAACCGTAGTTCCGAAATATCCCACCACCAGTGCCACTGCGATCCAGAGTATGCCTAATATTTTTTTTAGTCCGTTCATTTTAGTAGTTTTAAAATTAGTAAAAAATTAAGTGATTCGGTGTTTAATCATGAATATTATTATTCTTATTTTTAAGATAAAACAATCCGATGACTAAACAGACTGCGGCGACTCCAATCGGATACCAAAGCCCTTCCAGATACCATGTGGGATGTCCTGCATCTTTCCCCTGAGTCACCAGATAAGTGGCCACTGCCGGAAGAAGTCCTCCGAATACCCCGTTTCCGATATGATAAGGCAGAGACATTGAAGTGTAGCGAATCCTAACCGGGAACATTTCAACAAGGAAGGCTGCAATAGGACCATAAACCATAGTTACAAACAATACCTGAATGAAAACCAGAAATACCAGATACCATCTTGTATCAGTACTCAATGTAATCGATTTTGTGACTTTAGGGTCTTCCGCTTTTCCGTCTTTCATCACAGGACCGGCTGCAGACCAGTGTACGATGCTGTCTTTTTTAATGAAAGTTCCGTCTGTGTACGTCGTTTCTTTGTGAAATGTAATTAAACTGTCCGATGCAATGTCTTTGTGAATGGCAGCGGTTCTTGTCTCCTTGATCCCATCGTTTGCAACCGTTTTAGCTTCAATGTTGACACTTTTGTACATGCTGTCATAAATCGGTCTGTAGGCTAAAATCGCAATCAGCATACCGGTCATCATAATTGCTTTTCGTCCGATTTTATCTGAGAGCCAGCCAAAGAACACGAAGAATGGTGTTCCCATTAACAGGGCAGTAGCCATTAAGTAATCCACCTGCATTGAATCTATATTCATTACTTTCTGGAGGAAGCTCATGGCGTAGAATTGTCCGGTATACCAGATAACACCTTGACCCATGGCAGCACCGAATAGTGCCAGTAAAACAAATTTGAAATTGAATTTATTCCCGAAGCTTTCTTTTAATGGATTTTTAGAAGTTTTTCCTTCACTCTTAGCCTTTGCAAAAAGTGGAGATTCTTTCATGTTTTTTCTGATGAAATAAGAGACCCCCACCATTAAAATTGAAATCCAGAACGGAACTCTCCATCCCCAGGAATCAAATTCTGCTGCAGATAACGTATTTTTAGTAATTAAAATCACAATTAATGAAATGAAAAGTCCTGCAGTAGCTGTAGTCTGAATCCATGAAGTCCAGTAGCCTCTTCTGTGAGGTTGTGCATATTCTGCAACATAAGTTGCGGCACCTCCGTATTCTCCACCTAATGCCAAACCCTGTAAAAGTCTTAAGATTAAAACTAAAACTGGCGCCATGAAGCCTATTGTTTCGTATCCTGGAATACATCCGATCAGGAAAGTGGAAAATCCCATGATTAGCAATGTGACAAGGAAAGTGTATTTTCTTCCGATAATATCCCCTAATCTCCCGAAGAATAAAGCTCCGAAAGGCCTTACGACAAACCCAGCTGCAAAAGTCGCCAGAGTAGATAAAAATGCGGCAGTAGGATTATCAGCAGGGAAAAATTTGGTCGCTAAAACGATGGCTAAACTTCCAAAAATATAAAAGTCATACCATTCTATCAGAGTGCCGAGTGATGAGGCGGTGATCACGCTCCAGATGGTGCGATTTTTCTGCCGTTCGGTCATATTCTCGTAGTTTTCGTGGTGATTTTCGCTCATGTTGATTGATTTTGATGTTAATGGATTAAGATATTAAGTTCATCCTGAGTTTAAAGGTAAATTTGAAACTGTACAATGAATTCACCTTTTGAAGAAGGGCTTTCCGTAGGACTGGTATAAACCGGTCTTGTGGAATATTGCGTAGTAATCTTTGCGTGATGTCCGTCTATGAACCAGTTGGCGCCCACATCAAACTGTGAAGATGATTTGTCGAACGCTTCAAAACTTTTATGGGTATATGCCGCGAAAGGCTGTATTCTGATTTTCGGTTTTTCTGCCTGATTCGGAAGAAGTAAGCCCGCCTGAGCATATACTACATTCCCGGTTCCGATCATCGGTTGTAAATTTCCGGGACCTGCGATGGCTCTGTTTCCTACAAAATTAGGATCATTGGCTGCAATATTCATCGTTCCCAGATTTCTTATGTAGTTAGGACCGAAATTGTAGTTATAATATCCTGCATAGGCAGAAACGGCCATTTTATGCTTGGCATTTCCCAAAGGAATATCTGCAAAAGCATCCACGGCAACGAGCGTGATATCGTGTTTTTCAATATTGGAATTGATGGAAGTTCTCGTCCCGTCGGCCTGATGATAAAAACCGGCACCCACATTGAAAACTTTCTTTGTTCCTAAATACGAGCCCACCTTGAAAGGAAGTGTATTAGATTCTTCATCAAGGAACTGGTATTCAACATAACCCGCTTTTGAAAAGCTTGGGTTTCCATTGTTGTCCACAGCTGCAGCTCTTGAAGGATCTGTAACATTAACCGGGGCTAAATCTGTTGCAAATGGTTTATTTAAGCTGAAACGGTATTCCAGTTTTCCGTATTTTCCTTTCGCAAACATTCCGAGCTGTCTTGCAAATTGGTCTGAATTATCGATTAACGGCCATGAGAAGATAGGAGAGTCTACGGTAAGGAAGTTTAGTGTTGAAGCCATTGTCATTCGGGAAAGTCCCATGTAGTAATGAAGTCCGGCCCCTAAAGATAAACTGAATTTTCCTGCTTCTCCAGGTAAAATAACTGCGTATTCATTCCATGCATCATGAAAAAATAACTGTGGTTTCTTTCCGTTTCCGTAACCTCCTGTTCCTGTGGTGCCCGTAGCTCCACCATTGATGAAGGTCTGGTTATTGATCCCAAAGTGAGCCAGGATCATGTATCTTTTAGAGATTTGGGCATACATTAAAGCACGTAATCTTCGGTTGCCCAGACTCCAGGAATTGTCGGCAGCTTCTCCGCCCACCATACTTCCCGGGTTCATTTGGGTATTTCTGAGCCAGAACTGGTCCCATAAAATAAATCTGATGTACTTATCTCCTTCCTGATTGAGGTTTAATTTTAATCCGCCTCCGTAATCAGGAGAACCCTGTGAATATAAAGAACTGCTTATTAAGGCTAATCCAATAAATGCAAGTAATTTCTTCATAAATTATCAATTTTTGGCGTTGTTTTTTGTGAAAGCCAAATTGTAATTAATAATTTATTTATAAAAATTTAATATATATTAGTGGTAATGGTATAGTTTTATTGTAACCGACTGGTTTTTAGTTACGAGTTACGAGTTACGGATTTCGGGTTTTTGGTTGGAGAGTTTGAGATTTCGAGAGTCTGAGTGTTGAAGAGTGAATGTGTCAGGAGAAAGTTGTGAGTTGAGTTTTGATTAATAAATGACAGATGTTTGGTGGCTGAGGCCCTCGAAGCCACCATTCCTATGTCTGAAATCTGAAATCTGATGTCTTACTTGAATCTTACCTACTTCTTAAATCTCTCCCACTTAATCAACATATACTTATCCGCAAACTGGGTAATGATAAGTCCCGAGTTTTTAATATTCTCTTCTTTGGCGATGTATTCAATTAATTCATTCTGTTTTAGGATTTTATAAACGGGATGGAATTCAGAATGGGGTGGTCTTGTGATATTGTATTTCTTGATCCAGGAACTGATGGTGACGTGAGAAACGCCGATAATCCGTTCTATTTCACGGAAACTTAAACCTTCAAGATAGAGCTGTAGCGCCTTGGTTACGTAATAGTCGTCAATCTGTTTTCCCATTTTTTTGACGGTGAAATAGTAGTTGCAGTCTTTGCAGAGAAAACGCTGTTTTTCGTTAATGATGCCGCTTTTTACAATTGTACTACCACTGCATTTTGGACACTTACTTTCCATAGCTATATGTTTTTAGCAAATATATAATAATTTAGCAAAATTATATTTTTCTGTAAAGATAAAATTACCTGTTTATTTCTTTAAATCAAAAAAAATATCTTTTTAATTTGGTTTTTAAAGTTATTATGCTTTAAATTTGCCAAAAAAATCAGATAAATAAATGGAAATAGAAATTTCCTCATGCGAACATCTCATGTATGTAAGTGAAATACAGCAGGAAATGTATGATTCAGCACAGCGCAGAGGAACGGGGATCGCAAAACGATCCATCGAATACTTAACGAAAAAGATTTCAGATGGTAACGCTGTGGTTGCTACTGAAAATGGTGAATGGGTAGGATTCTGTTACATTGAGACCTGGTCACACGGTCAGTTTGTAGCCAATTCGGGACTGATTGTATCTCCGAATTACAGGAACAGAGGAGTCGCCACTTTGATTAAGAATAGAGTTTTCCAATTATCTAGAGAAAAATATCCGAATGCGAAAGTGTTTGGTTTAACCACAGGACTTGCGGTCATGAAAATCAACAGTGATCTAGGCTATAAGCCGGTGATCTATTCTGAATTGACTCAGGATGAAGAGTTTTGGAGCGGGTGCAAGAACTGTGTGAACTATGAAATTTTAATGAAAAAGGAACGTAAAAACTGTCTGTGTACAGCGATGCTTTTCGTTCCTGAAAATAATAATAAAGTAAATGGTACTGTAATTCAGCAGTCCGAAATTGATGAGTACAATGGAGAAAAAGAAAGTCGTCTTAGCGTTTAGCGGAGGTTTGGATACCTCTTACTGTGCTAAATATCTTAGTGAAACACTGGGATATGAAGTGTATGCAGTGACTGTAAATACCGGAGGTTTTTCTAAGGAAGAAGAAAAAGAACTGGAGAAAAAAGCCTTCAATCTGGGGGTGAAAGAATACAGGTGCGTTGATGCTCAGGAGGATTATTATAATTCTTGCGTAAAGTATCTGATCTTCGGAAATGTGCTGAAAAATAATACTTATCCATTGTCTGTAAGTGCGGAACGTACGGTTCAGGCACAGGAAATTGCAAAATATGCCATTGAAACGGGTGCTGATGCTATTGCCCACGGAAGTACGGGAGCCGGAAATGATCAGGTCCGTTTCGATTTGATTTTCCAGGTGATGTGTCCGGAAATAGAGATCATCACGCCAATCCGTGATATGAACCTGTCCCGTGAAGAAGAAATTGAATTCCTGAAAGATCATGGGTACGAAATGGAGTTCCATAAAGCACAATATTCTGTGAATAAAGGTCTTTGGGGAACGTCGGTTGGAGGAAAAGAAACGTTGACATCACGAAATTCTCTTCCGGAAGAAGCTTTTCCATCTCAAATTAAAGAAACCCAGCCTTCAGAACTGGAAATTGAATTTAAAAACGGCGAGGTTGTAGCTGTCAATGGAGAAAATTTTGAACATTCAGTGAAGGCAATTCAAAAAATTGAAAAACTGGCTTCCGCTTATGGAATCGGACGTGATATTCATGTTGGAGATACCATTGTTGGAATCAAAGGAAGAGTAGGATTTGAGGCAGCGGCGGCATCAGTGATCATTAAAGCGCATCATTTGTTGGAGAAACATACGCTTTCAAAATATCAGCAGATGATGAAGTCTCAGCTTTCCGACTGGTATGGAAACTGGCTTCATGAAGCATTATTCCTGGATCCTGTGATGAGAAATATTGAATCTTTCTTAACGGATTCTCAGGAAACAGTGAGCGGGAAAGTATTTGTAACCCTTCATCCATACAGGTTTATTTTAAATGGAATTGAATCTAAGCACGATCTGATGTCTGATAAATTCGGAAGTTACGGTGAAGCCAACAGAGCCTGGACAGGAGAAGATGTAAAAGGATATACAAAAATTGTAAGCAATTCCTTAAATATCTACCACCAGATCAATTCAAAATAAAGAGCTCTGAATAAAGAGTTCCAACGGAACGATTTACCCCAGGATAGGACGCAGTCCTATCAATAAAAACGATTTACCCAAGGATAAGATAAAATCCTATCAATCATAATCAAATCATCATATCATTAAAATATGAAAAAAGTAGGAATTGTAGGCGCCAACGGCTACACAGGAAGCGAATTGGTCCGTGTGCTGGCTTTTCATCCCAATGTGTCATTGAGTTTTTTATATAGCCGTTCCAATTCGGGGACAAAAATTTCAGATTTGTACCCGGATTTAACGGCAGTTTGTGAGCAGGTTTTAACGGATCAACCGGAAGAGGTGGATATTTTATTTCTGTGTCTTCCTCATAAGGAGAGTGAGAACTGGCTTATTAAAAATCCAGTAAAAGATGAGACTTTAGTCATTGATCTTGGAAATGATTTCCGTTTGGACGGAAGTTTGGGAAACAGAAATTTTATCTACGGACTTCCTGAAATCAATAAAAAAAATCTGAAAGGTGCAAAAAGCATTGCCAATCCGGGATGTTTTGCAACAGCAATTCAATTGGCGCTTCTTCCGTTAGCGGAAAAAGGGTTGTTGAATGAAGTGTACACGACGGGAATTACAGGTTCTACAGGTGCGGGTCAGTCTTTGCAGGCAACGACACATTTCACCTGGAGGAACGATAATATTTCGGCATACAAAACGATGACCCATCAGCATGTGGAAGAGATTTTACAGCAGTTAGTTTCGTTTAATCATAAAGATATCAGTCTGAATTTTGTTCCATGGAGAGGAGATTTTGCAAGAGGAATTTTTACAAGTTCTACAGTGAAAACGGATTTAGTACTTTCAGATATCGTTCAGTTGTATCAGGATTTTTATGAAGGGGAGCCTTTTGTCAAGGTAAGTGAAAATGCAATTGATTTAAAGCAGGTTGTCAATACCAATCGCTGTGTGATTCATATAGAAAAGAGTGGGAATGTAGCAGTTATTCACTCAGCGATTGACAATTTGTTGAAAGGAGCGTCCGGACAGGCGGTACAAAATATGAATATAGCGATGGGTTGGGAAGAAAACCTCGGACTGAACCTAAAGCCGGTAGCATTTTAAAAAAGTGAATGGTCAATAAGTCAATAGTGAATTTTTAAACTCGAATCACGTAACCCGAACCTCGCAACAATCATTTATCAATTATTATTTATAACAAGACATGAATTTATTCAACGTATATCCATTATTCAACATAAATCCGGTAAAGGCCCAAGGTTCTTTCCTTTGGGACGATAAAGGCGAAAAATACCTTGATTTCTATGGCGGTCACGCAGTGATTTCCATCGGACACAATCATCCTCATTATCAAGCTCAATTGAAAGAGCAGCTGGAAAAAATATCTTTCTATTCAAACTCGGTTCAAAATGAATTGCAGATTGAACTGGCCGAAAAATTGGGCAAGCTTTCAGGTTATGAAGATTACAATCTTTTTCTGTGTAATTCAGGAGCTGAAGCAAATGAAAACGCATTGAAACTGGCCTCTTTCCATAATGGAAAAAGTAAAGTGCTTTATTTCTCGGGATCCTTCCACGGAAGAACTTCTGCGGCGGTTTCTGTGACAGATAATCCGAAAATTGTCGCCCCGGTTAATTTTTCTGAAAGATTTATTAAATCTGAGTGGAATGATATCAAACAGCTTGAAGAGATTTTTGAAGCTCAGGGAAGCGAAATTTCATCCGTTATCATTGAAGGAATTCAGGGTGTAGGCGGAATTATGATCCCGACAGCAGAGTTCTTATCCAAAATTAAAGAACTGTGTGAAAAATATGACGCAGCATTGATTCTGGATGAAGTCCAGTCAGGATATGGTAGAAGCGGATATTTCTTTGCCCATCAGGAATTTGGAATTGAACCGGATATGATCACGACAGCCAAAGGAATGGGAAATGGTTTCCCGATCGGAGGTGTTTTAATTCATCCAAAGTTTGAGGCAAGTAACGGTTTATTGGGAACGACTTTCGGGGGAAATCACTTAGCCTGTGCAGCAGCAATCGCTGTTCTGGATGTGATGAAGGAGGAAAATCTTATGGCCAATGCTCAGCAAATGGGTGACTATATTGAAAACGAAATTAAAGACTTTCCCCATATTAAATCCATTCGAAGGAAAGGTTTAATGATTGGAGCAGAGTTGGATCAGGACTGTTCTGAAGTGAGGAAAAGTCTATTGTACGATCATCACATTTTTACAGGAAATTCCAATGACAAAAGTGTATTGAGGATCCTTCCGGCTCTTAATATCGGCAAAGAAGAAACAGATCTTTTTGTCGTTGCTTTAAAAGTAGTTTTAGATAAGATTTAATCCATAAATGGGTTATGATTATCACAATTAATTAAAAAATTCATCAAATGAAAAAATTCACCTCTGTAAGCGACGTAAAAAACTTACAGGAAATCATAAAGAAAGCTTTACAAATCAAAGAAACCCCCAATTCCGAACCGGAAAAAGGAAAGGGAAAAACAATAGGCCTTGTGTTTTTAAATTCAAGTTTAAGAACCCGTTTAAGCAGCCAGATCGCCGCACAGAACTTAGGATTGAATGTCCTGACTTTAAACGCAGCCCAGGAAGCCTGGAATCTGGAATTTGCAGACGGAGCCATAATGAATGGCGATACCGTTGAACATATCAAAGATGCAATAGAAGTATTAAATCAATATTGTGACATCATTGCAGTGCGTTGTTTCGCGGGCATGAAATCTAAAGAAGACGATGTTAACGAAAGTATCCTGAGTCAGTTTGAGCAGCACGCCAAAGTACCTGTTATTTCTCTGGAATCCGCAACGCGACACCCGCTTCAAAGTCTGGCAGACTGCCTTACCATTACAGAAAACTGGAAGGAGGAACGCAAACCGAAAGTAGTTCTGACCTGGGCGCCACACATCAAGCCGATTGCTCAGGCCGTAGGAAATTCCTTTGCAGAATGGATGCAGGAAATGGACGTTGATTTCGTAATCGCCAATCCTGAGGGTTATGATCTGGATAAAAATTTCACAAAAGACATCAAAGTGATTCATAATCAGGATGAAGCTTTACAAGATGCCGATTTTGTCTATGTGAAAAACTGGTCGTCTTTCGATGACTATGCAGCCATGCCGGAAGTAAAAGAAAACTGGATGCTGACCGGAGAAAAACTGAAAAACACCAACGATGGTAAAGTAATGCACTGTCTTCCTGTCCGTCGTAATGTAGAATTAAGCGATGAGGTAATGGACGGAAAAAACTCCATCATTTATCAGCAGGCCAAAAACCGAATTTTCTCTGCACAAGCCGTATTCAGCGAAATTCTAGATGAAATAAACGCATAAAGAGTTCCAACAGAACGATTTAGCCAAGAATAGGATGCAATCCTGTCAAACTATCAATCAAACATAAATCCATAAAGAGTTCCAACGGAACGATTTAACCCAAGATAGGATGAAATCCTATCAATTAAAATGAAAGAAAAATTATACATCATAAAAATAGGAGGAGCTCTGATCGACGATCCGGATTTGCTGGACCAATTTTTAGAGCAGTTTTCTGAAATTAAGGAAAAGAAAATTTTGGTTCATGGAGGCGGAAAATTAGCAACTACGCTGGCGGATAAATTAGGCGTTGAACAAAAAATGATCAACGGGCGAAGAATCACGGATAAAGAAACATTGGATATTGTGGCGATGGTATATGCGGGAGGAATCAATAAAAATATTGTGGCAAAACTTCAGCAGAAAAAATGTAGGGCAATGGGTTTTTCCGGAGCTGATGCGAATTTGATTAAAGCCAAAAAAAGAGAGCATCCGGAAATAGATTTCGGATTTGTAGGAGATATTGAGAAGAAAAGCGTGAACAGGAAATTGATCTCAAAATTGATTAAACTTAAACTTGTACCGGTTTTTTCAGCCATTACCCATGACAAAAAAGGAAATCTTTTTAACACCAATGCAGACACGATTGCTTCGGTCATGGCTCAGGCTTTATCTTCAAAATATGATGTAGAATTGTTGTATTGTTTTGATAAAGAAGGGGTTTTGGAAGATATTGAAGATTCCGGATCTGTTATAAAAAAAATATCTGAAGAAGAGTTTTCTGTTTTAAAAAAAGAAGGAAAGCTGCATAAGGGAATTTTACCCAAACTTGAAAACGCTCTTGGAGCAGTAAAAAATAATGTAAACAAGGTATTCTTAATCAAAGAAACCCAATTAAAAAACCATATAGAAAATCATCATGGAGGAACTGAAATCTGTTTATAGTAAAGAAGAGCTACTGACTCAAGCAGTTGAATTGCTTAAAAAACTGATTGCCATTCCTTCATTCAGTAAGGATGAATACAATACATCCGTAGAAATTGAGAACTTTTTTAACAAGCATCATATTCCTGCGAAACGTTTTAAAAACAACATCTGGGCAGTCAATAAAAACTTTGATATATTGAAGCCGTCTATTTTACTGAACACCCATCATGATACAGTAAAACCGAATAAAGCCTACACACTAGATCCGTTTCTTCCGGTTGAGCAGGACGGAAAGCTGTACGGATTGGGAAGTAATGATGCCGGAGCTTCTCTGGTGTCTATGGCTCAGGTTTTTTTACATTTTTATGAGAAAGAAGATTTAAAATATAATTTAGTGATTGCGTTGACGGCAGAGGAGGAGATTTCAGGATTTGATGGAATTGAGGCCTTATTTCCACAGCTTCCGAACATCGGACTTGCCATTGTAGGAGAACCCACGCAGATGAATCTGGCGATCTCGGAAAAAGGACTTTTGGTGATAGACGGGGAAATGAAAGGAACTCCTTCTCACGCTGCTCATCCGAACGATGATAACTCCATTGTAAAATGTATGGAAGATATTCAGCGTATTCTGAATTACAGATTTCCGAAGGTTTCAGATTATTTAGGGGAAGTTAAAGTGACGCTGTCGGGAATTCATGCCGGTGTTCAGCATAATGTAGTTCCGGAAGTCTGTACATTCACTCTGGATGTAAGGGTTACCGATGAATATTCCAATCAGGAAGCTTTTGAAATCATTCAGTCGCAGATGAAATCTTCATTAACGGCCAGATCTTTCAGGTTAAATTCCTCAAAAATAGAAATGGATCACCCGTTTGTACAAGCAGGTCTGGAAATCGGAAGGACCACTTACGGTTCACCAACATCATCCGATCAAGCCATTATTCCATGCACATCCGTGAAAATAGGTCCCGGCGACAGTAGGCGCTCCCACACGGCAGATGAATACATCTATATCAAAGAGATCGAGGAAGGAATTGAGATCTATATCAGGATCTTAGAAAAAGTTTTATAGAGAGAAGTTAGAGGCTAGAAATTAGAAGTTAGATACCGGAAATTGATACATACACCGTAATACTAACATCTAATTTCTAACATCTAATATCTAAAAGAATAAATGTTTTAACCACGCTCAGCAGGCCAATCAAAGTTCAGTTTTTAATAAGGATTTATGCAAAAAGACAATTAAAAATGAAGACTTTTCAATGCGGAGATGTTTTTTTATAGTTAAAGAGGCTTTGCTGAGCAGGTTGAAACGAATTAAATATTGTAAAGAATATTATTATGAAAAAAATATGGCAAAAGGATGACCTGGCCACCAATATATTAGTCAACAAATTTACAGTCGGGAAAGATCTTGACTTTGACGAACGTTTAGCAAAATATGATGTTAAAGGTTCCATGGCGCACTGCCAGATGTTGGCAGAAACCGGAATTATCTCCGGTGAAGAATCAGAACAGATGCTTTTTGTTTTGACAGATATTTTAAAAGATATTGAGAACGGAAATTTTGAGATCGATAAAGAAGCGGAAGATATCCATTCTCAGATTGAAGCAATACTCATTGAAAAATTGGGTGATACCGGAAAGAAAATCCATACGGCAAGATCCCGTAATGATCAGGTTTTATTGGATATTAAACTTTATTTATTGGATGAGATCCGTGAGATTACAGCTTTGACTGATGAGTTTTTCCAGATTTTAATCCAACTGGCTGATCAGCACAAAAATAAATTGCTTCCGGGTTATACCCATCTTCAGATTGCCATGCCATCATCGTTTGGATTATGGTTTGGAGCCTATGCTGAAGCATTGTTAGATGATGTTGAACTGTTGTTTTCGGTGAAGAATATCATCAATAAGAATCCTTTGGGTTCAGCGGCAGGATATGGTTCTTCTTTCCCTATTGACAGAGAAAGCACGACCTATAACTTAGGTTTTCAGTCGATGAACTATAATTCTGTGTACGCGCAGATGACCCGTGGAAAATCAGAGAAAATGCTGTCTATGGCTATGGCTACTTTGGCGGGAACTCTTGGAAAGTTTGCCTACGATGTCTGCTTGTATTTAAGCCAGAACTTTGATTTTATCAGCTTTCCGAAAGAATTTACGACAGGAAGCAGTATTATGCCTCACAAAAAGAACCCGGATGTTTTCGAGCTGGTTCGTGCACGATGCAACAGAATTCAGTCCTTACCGAATGAGCTTATCTTATTGACCAATAATTTACCGTCAGGATACCACAGAGACGTACAGCTGACAAAAGAAATTCTTTTCCCGGCTATCGATTCGTTAAAGGAATGTCTGGAGATTTTAAGTTATACCCTTCCGAATATTCAGGTGAAAGACGGAATTCTGGAAGATGAGAAGTACAAGTATCTTTTCAGTGTAGAGAAGATCAATGAAGAAGTGAAAAAAGGAAGTTCATTCCGCGATGCTTATGTAAAAGTAGGGCAGGAGATTGAAAATAATGAATTTGAGTTTGAAGTTGGAAACCTTGACCACAGCCATCAGGGAAGTATAGGAAATCTATGTCTGGACAAAATAGAATATCAGTTTAATAAGCTGAAGAATAAATTATTGGGTTAGTACTATCTTGATGCTTCGTAAACTTCGTTTGTAAACCGATAGTTTATGCTCAGCATGACATCGCTACAAAATGACGTTTAGTATAAGAAATGTCATGCTGAGCGAAGTCGAAGCATCTAGTAGTTTAAATGAAAATTATTCCAGATCAATTTTAAACTTAGTCGATTTTTTCACCTCGTGAAGGACGATAGAACTGTGATACTGGCCAATATTAGGAATATTTGAGATCACATTAACTGCGAAATCATTATAGGAATTAATGTCCTTTGCAATGATCTTAAGCATGTAATCGTACTCGCCGGAAAGACTGATGATTTCCTGAACTTCATCATGTTTCATAATGTTTTTTTCAAAGGTTTCCAGTACTTTCTGGGATTGCTCCTTAAGACGGACGTTACAGTAGACCACAATATTCAAACCTAGTTTTTCACGGTTCAAAAGACCGACATATTTCTCAATGATGCCATGTTTCTCCAGTTGTTTAATCCTTTCATACGTAGGAGTAAACGTAAGACCTATCCTTTCTGAAATTTCTTTTACAGATAGCGTAGAGTCTTCCTGAATAATGCTGAGAATCATTTTGTCTTTTAAATCCATAGGTAGGGTTGAGTTTTAACAAAAATATCAATTATAAATGAAAATAAGGAAAGATTACAGGTTTTAATTTTTTTGAAAATTTGGTTTTGTAGATTCGTAAAAATACTATATCTTTGCACCTAATGAATAAAAGAGTGTTTATATCATTAGATTTACCGGGCGAAAGCGCCCTTTACGATATTTATTGTTATTAAGCGAAGATCCTGTCTTCGCTTTTTTTATGCTCAAAAAATAAGAATTATGTTTACGATTACAGAACTAAGTACAGAGAGAATCAACAGTATACTGACCGAAGCACTGGCTTTTGCCAACGGGAAAACTGCAAAAATTGAAGGAGAAATTTTCTGCTCAAATCTTTTCTTTGAAGACAGTACAAGAACAAAGACAAGCTTTGACATCGCAGAAAGAAAACTGGGTCTGCAGGTAGTACCTTTTGATGCTTCCCACAGTTCTGTAAACAAAGGGGAGAGTCTTTACGATACTGTAAAAACTATTGAAAGCCTGGGAGTGAATCTGGTAGTAATCAGAGATAAGAAAGACAGATATTTTGAAGAATTGAGCAATATCAAAATTCCGATGATCAACGGAGGAGATGGAACAGGAAATCATCCTTCCCAATGTATGCTGGATCTGATGACCATCTATCAGGAATTTGGAAAATTTGAAGGACTGAAAATAGGAATTGTAGGAGATGTAAAACACAGCCGTGTGGCCAATTCAAATGCTGAAGCATTGAGAAGATTAGGCGCTAAAGTATATTTCTCAGGACCTGAACACTGGTTTGATGAAGGAGCTTTAATCAACGGAACCTATTTACCGGTTGATCAGCTGATCGCTGAAGTAGATGTTCTGATGCTGTTAAGAATCCAGCACGAAAGACACGATGCAAAAATGAGTTACACCGCTTCTGAATACCACAGAAAATACGGTTTGACGAAAGACAGAGAAAAAGCAATGAAAAAAGAAGCGATCATCATGCATCCCGCACCCATCAACAGAGGGGTTGAAATAGATACCGATCTGGTGGAATGCGATCGTTCAAGAGTGTTCAAACAGATGCAGAACGGAGTCTTCGCAAGAATGGCGATTCTGAAAGAAGCACTGGAAAAAGAAGGGTACACCTTTAAATAGGTAACGAGTTTTGAGATTCGGGTTCCGGGTCTTGAAAATAAAAAAAATTGCCTCCCTTTGATGGGGTGGTTTAAAAGAAAAAAATAAAACAGAAAGAGGAAGTCTAACTTCTAACTTCTTAAATCTAATATCTAATTTTTAAAAATGAAGAAAAAATTAATACTGGAGTCCGGTGAAGTGTTTCATGGAGAAGGTTTCGGAGCAGAATTGGAAACTGCCGGAGAAGTAGTTTTCAATACCGGAATGACAGGGTATCAGGAGTTGATCTCCGATCCGTCATACTGCGGTCAGATTGTTTGCATGACCTATCCGCTTATCGGAAATTATGGTATTAACCGTGATGATTATGAAAGCATCGAGCCTGCTATTAAAGGACTTATCGTAAAAGAAGTTTGCGATCTTCCTTCCAATTTCCGTACTCAGATGACTTTAGAGGAATTATTTAAAAAGAAAAACCTTTCAGGAATTTCCGGAATCGACACCAGAAGACTGACCAGAATTCTACGTAATTCAGGAGTTGTGAAAGGAAAAATTGTAAACGTTGAAGCTGATGAAAACGAAGTTGTTACAGAATTAAAAGGGACTAACTTCCCAACCAATCAGGTGGCAGCAGTTTCTACAAAAACAGCTTACGCCAATCCGGGAAGAGGACTGAAAGTTGTTTTAGTGGATTTTGGTTCCAAATTAGGAATTATCAGAGAGCTGTCTCAAAGAAACTGCGACATCACTGTAGTTTCCCACGACACCACAGCAGAAGAGATTTTGCTAATGGATCCGGATGGAATTATGCTTTCAAATGGTCCTGGTGACCCTGAAGACAACCCTAAAGCATTAGAAATGATCCGCGGATTACTAGGAAAAGTTCCGATCTTCGGAATCTGTTTAGGACATCAGTTGATCGGTCTAGCATGTGGAGCGAAAACTTTCAAGTTAAAATTCGGACACAGAGGAGGAAACCACCCTGTACTGGATCTTGAGAAAAACAAAGTGTCCATTACTTCTCAAAACCACGGCTATGCAGTAGATCAGGAAAGTCTTAAAGATACAGATCTAATCGAAACTCACATCGCCCTAAACGACAGAACCAACGAAGGTCTTAAACACAAGATCCACCCTTGCTTCTCCGTTCAGTACCACCCGGAAGCAAGCCCGGGGCCTGAAGACGCGAACTACTTATTTGATGAGTTCATCAATTTAATGTACCAATTTAAAAATGTAACAGTTTAACAATAATTAAATGATCAATTTCGAAAACAATCCTTTAATTGGAAAAACCGTAAAATTCTCTTTAGATATTATTGAGTTTTGCGAATTATTGGAGCAGAATAAGAAATTTGTCATTGCTAAACAGTTATTACGTTCAGGAACTAGTATTGGTGCCAATTCTTTTGAAGCACAGAATCCCTACAGTAAAAAAGATTTTGTGAATAAAATAAAAATTGCTGCCAAAGAACTTGAAGAAACAAAATATTGGTTATATCTGTGCAAACACTCCAAAAATTATCCTTTTGAAGATAAGTTGGAAGCACAGATCATAGAAATTGGGAAAATTATTTATAAAATTTTAAGCACAAGTTTATCAAAGGAAAACGGTTTGTAAACATTGTTACACTGTTAGATTGATAAATTGTTACATTTTAAACCTATGAAAAGAAACGATATAAAAACAATTTTAGTAATCGGTTCAGGGCCCATCATCATCGGGCAGGCAGCTGAATTTGATTACGCAGGAACGCAGGCTTGTCTGTCTTTGAGAGAAGAAGGCTACAAGGTGATTTTGATTAATTCAAATCCTGCGACGATTATGACGGATGTAGAAATCGCAGATAAAGTATATATCGAGCCGATTTCACTTCAGTTTGTAAGCCACATCATCAGAAAAGAACGTCCGGATGCTTTGCTACCAACGCTTGGAGGTCAGACAGGTCTGAATATGGCGGTAGAACTGGAAAAATCAGGAATTCTTGAAGAATGTAAAGTGGAAGTTTTGGGAACTACACTTTCTGCGATCAACAGAGCGGAAGACAGAGATCTTTTCCGTGAGCTGATGAGAGAGCTTAACGAACCGGTTCCTGAATCAGATATCGTAAATACAGTAGAAGGAGCAATCCGTTTTGCTGAACAGATTGGATATCCGGTGATTGTTCGTCCTGCCTTTACGATGGGAGGAACAGGAGGAGGTATTGCCTCTACGGAAGCTGAATTGAAGGAGATTGCTGAACTAGGATTAAAATACAGTCCGGTGACGCAATGTCTTATCGAAAGATCAATTGCAGGTTTCAAAGAAATTGAATACGAAGTAATGCGTGATGCGAACGACAACGCGATTGTGGTTTGTAACATGGAAAATATTGATCCGGTAGGAGTTCACACGGGAGATTCCATCGTAGTGGCACCTTCTCAGACACTTTCTGACAGAGAATATCAGTTACTGAGAAATGCTTCCCTAAAGATCATCAGAGCCTTGGGAATTGAAGGTGGATGTAATGTACAGCTGGCTTTAGACCCGCACTCATTCAACTACTATATCATCGAGGTGAACCCTAGAGTTTCCCGTTCATCAGCATTGGCAAGTAAGGCGACAGGATATCCGATCGCGAAAATTGCAGCAAAGATCGCGGTAGGTTTAACGCTTGACGAGATCATGAACCCTGTGACAGGAAAAACATACGCATGTTTTGAGCCTGCCCTTGACTATGTGGTAACGAAATTCCCTAGATTCCCGTTTGATAAATTCGAAACGGCAGACAGAAGACTGTCTACACAGATGAAAGCGACCGGAGAAGTAATGGCTATCGGAAGAAACTTCGAGGAATCTTTACAGAAAGCCGTTCGTTCTTTAGAAACCGGTTTAAGACATTTAGGATTAAAAACAAAACAGGCTGCAGCGTTAACACCAGAAGATATCGAAAGAAGAATCAGAGTTTGTGATGACGAAAGACTGTTCATTATTTGTGACGCTTTAAGAAGAGGTTACGATTGGGAACAAATTGTAGAATGGAGTAAGATTGATAAATTCTTCATCTGGAAATTAAAGAAACTTGTTGACTTTGAAAAAGTAATCGCGGCAAATAAATTCGACAAAGAAACTTTAATTCAGGCTAAAAAATTAGGATTCTCAGATCAGAATATCGCTCACTTATGGGAATCTTCTCAGAGAGAAGTTTACAATTTCAGAAAAGAAAATGGCGTGATACCGGTTTACAAAATGGTAGACACATGTGCGGCGGAATTTGAAAGCGAAACTCCTTATTTCTACGGAACTTATGAAGAAGAAAATGAAAGTGTTGTAACTGATAAAGAAAAAGTAATCGTTTTAGGTTCAGGACCTATCAGAATTGGTCAGGGAGTTGAGTTTGACTACGCAACAGTTCACTCGGTTTGGGCCATCAAAGAATTAGGTTACGAAGCGATTATCATCAATAACAACCCTGAAACGGTTTCTACGGATTTCTCAATTTCAGATAAATTATACTTTGAACCTTTAACGGAAGAAGATGTAATGAGCATTATTGATCTTGAAAAACCAATGGGAGTAGTGGTTCAGTTCGGAGGTCAGACCGCAATCAACTTAGCGGACAAACTGGCAAGTTACGGAGTGAAAATTCTGGGAACTTCACTGGAAGATCTAGACAGAGCAGAAAACAGAGATAAGTTTGAAAAAGCCCTTCAGGAAATGGGAATTCCACAGCCTTTAGGAAAAACGTCAACATCAAAAGAAGAAGCGATAAAAATTGCCAACGAGATCGGTTATCCGGTTTTGGTTCGTCCAAGTTATGTACTGGGAGGTAGAGCCATGGAAATTGTGTACACAGAAAGCGAATTGGCTCACTATATGGAATTTGCGGTAGATGCAAGCCCGGAACACCCGGTTTTGGTAGACCGTTACATTACCGGAAAAGAAGTGGAAGTAGATGCAATCTGCGATGGTGAAACAGTAATTATCCCTGGGATTATGGAACACATTGAAAGAGCGGGAGTTCACTCCGGAGACTCTATTGCAGTGTATCCGCCTCAGAATGTTTCGCAGGAGGAAATCGATACCCTGGTAGATTATACCCAGAGACTGGCAAAAGGATTGAATGTGATTGGTTTAATGAATATCCAGTACGTTCTTTTCGAAGGAAACGTATATGTGATCGAAGTGAATCCACGTTCATCAAGAACAGTCCCTTTCCTGTCTAAAATCACTGAAGTTCCTATGGCGAACTTAGCAACAAAAGCGATCTTAGGCCAGAAGTTGACAGATTTAGGGTACAAAAACGGACTAGTTCCAAATAAAGAAGGAGTCTTTGTAAAAGTTCCCGTATTCTCTTTCTCAAAACTGACGAAAGTTGATATCTCTCTGGGACCAGAAATGAAGTCTACAGGAGAAGTAATGGGGAAAGACACCACATTGGAGAAAGCACTTTACAAAGGATTAATCGCGGCAGGAAGAAAAGTTCCGATGCACGGTTCAATTTTGTTCACAGTTGCTGATAAACACAAGCAGGAAGCTGCAGATCTTGCGGCAAGATTTCATGAAGTTGGTTTCAGAATCTGGGCAACGGAAGGAACGGCTAAATTCTTCGGAGAACAAGGAATCCCTTGTAAAATCGGATATAAAATCGGAGAAGATGATGTCAACCTGATCGACCTGATCCAGAAAGGAAAAGTGCAGTATGTTGTGAATACGATGACCAAAGGTAAGCAGGTAGAACGAGACGGATTCCAGATCAGAAGAATGAGTGTGGAAAACGGCGTTCCTTGTTTAACATCCATGGACACAGTAGAAGCCATCCTGAAAGTAATTGAAAGCATGAGTTTCAAAATGGAGACGATGTAATTCAAAAAAAAATAATTTAAAAAAGCGCTTTAAATGTAAAATTTAAAGGGCTTTTTTGTTTTTAATTGATAAATTTTTGAGTGTTAATTAGATGGAAAAGCAGTATGAAATCGATAAAATATGTAAATTTGCACCCTATTAAAAATAATAAAATAATACAGAAAAAATCAATGAAATCAATGTTTAAAATTTTTGTTTTGGGTATTTCATTAACTTCTTTGACAAGTTGTGCATTATCAAATTCGGTTCAGCAAATTAATTATCAATCAAATTTGAAAGTTGAGAATAAATTGGCTTCCAGTAAAATTGTTCAGATTGAACCTATGATGGATGTAAGAGGGTATCAGGATGACAAAGTTATTTTCTACAAGAAAAATATGTACAACCAAACAATGTCCGGCGCGTATATGGCTGAAAAGCCTGTCTCAGAAATTCTGACAGAAGCCATAAAAAACGGACTTAGCGAAAAAAATATCTCATTAAGTAATGATAATAAGAATTTTACGCTAAAATCAGAATTGCAAAAATTAGATTACGAAGCTATTTCAGGATTTTCAACAGTTCAGCTTATTCCCCAAATTACAGTTAAATTTCAATTGATTGACACTGAAGGGAAAGTTGTGTGGACTGATCTAATCACCGGAAAAGCAAATACGAAAGGATCTAAATTTGAAAAATTCCTACCGCCGGCTATTGACAATTTAGTGCAGCAATTAATAAATAGTCAAGACTTCTTAAATAATGTAAAGAACGATTAATAGTAATCTCTGTTAATGAAAAAATGGAGACGATGTAATTTTCGGAACCAGATCATATATTTCAAACCCCGCGAGTTTTCTTGCGAGGTTTTTGTTTTTAATGAGATAAAAAATACTTGTCCGTTTTTCGGTTGTACTATAAACGGTGCCAATTTAAATTTGTAAAAAAAGGAAATGAATAATTTTAAATTTGAAGCACTGAATCATTTAGATTTTGAATATTTGAATGATTTATCAGAAACTGAACTCGCAGAGAATCATATTAAAAAGATGATAGTAGATAAATTCCCGGGTTTTCCTTGCAGGACTACTTTGGAAGATGCTAAAATCGATGAAATGGTTTTTCTCCTCAACTATGATTTTCACAATGTCAATTCTCCCTATCGGGCTAATGGACCTGTTTTTGTAAGGGCAAATCAACCAACAAAGACTTATGAAAACAACGAAATTCCGGTAATGTTCAATCATAGATTGCTTTCACTTCGGGGGTATAATAAAGAGGCAATGATGATTTTTGCTGATGTTTCTGAAGGTAAATTTTTAAAAGAAAAACTTTCACAAATTCTGGAAAATCCAAAGATTGAATATATCCATTTACACAATGCAAAACCAGGATGCTTTAATTGTACTGTAAAAAGAATATAAAATACTTGTCCATTTTTCGGTTGCATAAAAACAGGATCCACCTTACTTTTATAAAAAATTAAAATGACAGCAATTCAGAGATTCAGAGAACTGCATCAGCAGGATGATCTATTATTAATAGGAAATGTTTGGAATGTACAAAGCGCCAGAGCATATGAAAAACTGGGCTATCAGGCAGTAGCAACCTCGAGTTCTGCGGTAGCATTTAGTCTGGGATACGAGGATGGCGAAAACATGAGCTTTGATGAATACTTTTATATCGTTGAAAGAACCTTGAAATCCATCACCATTCCTTTGTCCGTAGATTTGGAAGGAGGTTATGGAAAAACGGTGGAGGAAATTGTTTTAAACATTTCCAGACTGGCAAAGGCTGGTGTCGTTGGAATCAATATCGAAGACAGCGTCATCATTGATGGAACCAGAAAACTATTGAGTACACATGATTTTCATGAAAAATTAAATGCAGTCATTCTCCAACTTAAAGAACAGAATATTGATATTTTCATCAATGTCAGAATAGATCCGTTTCTTCTCGCTGTAGACCATGCAGTACAGGAAACCTTAGATCGTATAAAAATCATTGAGGAAGTAGGTGCAGATGGAATTTTTGTTCCATGCATTACCGAAGTACAGGATATTGAAAACGTTATTAAGACGGCAAAGCTTCCATTCAGTGTGATGTGTATGCCTGAACTTCCGGATTTTCAAACCCTTAAAAAGTTAGGTGTTAAAAGAATTTCATCAGGAAGTTTCTTAAATAGTTATATTTATAGTCAATTGGAAACCGCAATAAAAGCCATTGGAGAGGCCGGAAGTTTTTCTCCGATTTTTTAGATATCATGAAACTTACAGAAGAAAGAATGTATCGGGCATCTTTAGAAAAAGATTCCTCATTTGAAGGCATTTACTGGATGGCTGTAAAAACCACGGGTATATTTTGCAGGCCCACTTGTACGGCCAGAAAACCCAAAAGAGGAAATGTAGAATTTTTTATCAATACCGAAAAAGCGATAGAAAATGGCTACAGACCTTGTAAAATATGCAAACCGCTTGAAAAATTGAATGAAACACCCCGTTACATTCAGGATTTGCTGGATGAACTACAGCAACATGAATCACTAAAGATCAAAGACGCAGATCTTCTGGAAAGAAATATTGAACCGGTAACGATCAGGCGATGGTTTCTGAAAAACCATGGAATGACCTTTCATACTTTTCAAAGAGAATTCAGAATGAATAAAGCATTCAAAAAAATAAAAAACGGTGAAAGTATCATGGAAGTGGCACTGGAATCAGGCTATGAAAGTTTAAGCGGCTTCAATGAACGGTTTAAAGAAGTCATTGGTACCACACCTAAGAATACAGGTCGCCGGACGATCATTGATCTGAAAAGAATTGAGACCCCATTAGGACCCATGTTCGCCTGTTCATGCGAAGAGGGAATTTGTCTGCTCGAATTTACGGATCGGAAAAATATAGACCGGCAGTTTGCCCATTTATCCAAAGTGATGAACGCAGAAATAGTTCAGGGTGAAAATAAACATTTCGAACTGCTGGAAAACGAACTGAATGAATATTTTGAGGGAAAACGAACTACGTTTGAGGTTCCCCTTTATATTACAGGAACAGATTTTCAGAAAAAAGTGTGGCAACTTTTAACAGAAATCCCCAAAGGAGAAACCCGTACCTACAAACAGCAGTCTGAATTTTTGGGTAATCCTAAAGCTGTACGTGCTGTAGGAACAGCCAATGGAATTAATAAAATTGCGATTATTATTCCATGTCACCGGGTGATAGGCTCAGATGGTGAGCTGGTAGGATATGCCGGAGGAATATGGAGGAAACAAAAGTTACTGGAACTGGAAGGCGCCATCTTATTTTAAATATCTTTACAGAAAACACCACCATGCCCTCAGAATTTGACCCCGTTCTACATCACTTCAGCCAATATATTAAGCTCAGCGAGACTTTAAAAAAAGAATTGCTGGACAGATTATCTTTTCAGACTTTTGAAAAGGGAGAACTTCTTCACGACGCTGATAAAATCTGCACCAAAAGTTATTTTATTCTGAACGGGTTAACCAGAACTTATTATCTGAAGGACGGAACAGAGATCAGCGAATACTTCTCCAGTGAAAGCGAATGGGTTAATTCACCAAAGAGTTTTATAGGACGAACAAAAGATATCTACTCCATTGACTGTCTTGAAAAAACAGAAACCTTCTGCCTCAAAATAAATGATCTTGGCTATTTATTCGATCATTTTCCTGAAATGGAGCGGTATGCAAGATTGTCTATGGGAAGTGTATTCGGGCACCTGATGGAGCGGATTACATCTCAAAGATTTACTACTGCGAAAGAAAAATATGAACATTTCCTGACCGTTTACAAAGGAATTTATCATAGAATTCCGCTTGGGATGACGGCATCTTATCTCGGAATTACCCAGTCTACGCTTAGCAGATTACGGGCAGAAAAGTAGTTTTTGATCTAGAGCAAAAATTATCCGGATTCGCTGGGATATTTTTGTTAAAAAAACAATGAAACTACTATTTAAAATTTTCTGCCTCCTGACGTTTGTATGCTCACTTGCCAAAGCTCAGGATACCATTTATTCAAAGAATACGGATGCCATTTTGTATCAGCCATCAAAAAAAAATAAGGGTCTTGTCGTAGGACTTGGAGGATCGGAAGGAGGAAATGCCTGGGCATCGAAACATTGGAAAACCGTAAGAGATCAGTTTTTAGACAAAGGATATGCATTCCTTGCGCTGGCTTATTTCGGATCAAAGAATTCTCCAAAACTACTTGAAAAGATTGAAATACAGGATGTATATAACGCTATAAGCCTTTCAAAACAGAAAATCCATATAGATAAAGTCGCCATTATAGGAGGTTCGAGAGGAGCTGACCTCGCTTTACTTCTGGGAAGCTATTATCCTGATATTTCATGTATCATCGGGTTGTCAGCAAGTCATGCTGTTTTTCCTGGAAATACAGATCATTTTTCGACTTCGAGCTGGACTTTTGGCGGGAAAGAACTTCCTTTTGTTCCGGTGAATGAAGCAGCGGTCCCTTTTATGATGGAACGGAAAATAAGAAAAGCCTTTGAAGCGATGTTGCAGGATAAAGAATCTGAACAAAAATCCCTTATCAAAGTGGAACAGATTAAAGCTCCGATTCTCCTGATGTCCGGAACAGAAGATGAAATCTGCCCTTCATCAGAAATGTCTGAAAAAATCATTCAAAGATTGAAAAAGAATCACTTTAAATACCATTATGAACACATACCATTCAAAGGTGTCCATTCCGAACCGTATCAACATTTCGATAAAGTCTTTGAGTTTCTTCAGAAGAACTTTTAATTTTGTTAATCTCAATCTCAATCTCAATCTCATATTCATCCTTAGTCTCAGAACCAATATTAAAAAACTATCTAATTTTTGGTTTCATGAACAGAAGACAGACAAAATTGAATAATGCGGAAATCACCCAGAAAGGAGATGCAACAACGATCGCAAATACAAAGAGAGGAATGATTCCTTTTAATCCTGCAATGATGATTCCGTCCGTGGCCAGACGGGTGGAAATTGAAGTAAGAATGCAGGCAAGCAGCAAGGCTGAAAGACTTAAACCGATAGCAGTACCGGCCAGTTTCCATTTTCCTGATATTCCGGGATGTATATGTATTCTGTAAAATACAACACTGTACATTAAAAAGATACCTGATGATATAAGAATAAGATAGATAAGAGATAAATCTGTAGCCATGATAACTAATGCTAAATTGGCGATCAGTACATTAATAAAAGTACAGACTATAAAAAGAAGAACATTTTGTTTCATGGTTATTTGTTGTTAATCAGTGATTTAATTTGAAACTATTTTTATTTAATCTGCAAAATCCGTGAGAGAAATAAAAAACAAGATGCGGATATGAAAAATGCTTTGTGAACTTAGTTCGTAAACCTTTAGTTTGTACTCAGCATGAAAGCATACAGAAAACAGTTAGTATTAGAATTGTCATGCTGAGCGGAGTCGAAGCATGTATTATTTATTTTATCCTCAGTTAATCTTATAATAAGGTTCCGAGAAATACTTACTCGGCTTGATATACGCCGTTTTTCTATCAGCATCAAACACCCAGTTAAATCTTCGCAAAAGGTCCGCGCCAAAATAATTAACCGTTTGTTTTTTCAGATCACCGATAAAAAATCCGGCTGAAACATCTTTTAAAACACTGTTTCCCACTTTCAGGAAAGGAAGTATACCTTGCTTGGTAATGATGCTTTTCCCACTAGAGTTTTTTAAAGTTTTTTCGCCTGTTATCTTCAGTTTTTTATCCAGTTCTTTTTCTGCAGCAAAATCGTTACTGTAAAGCAATCCTCCTGAATATCCGGATTGAAGTACAAAATAGGCTTCCTGTTGTTTGTCACCGTCAATAACGTTGTCAGCTACAATATAAAAAGCTTCGTGATCATATAGGGTGACAATAGGTTGGTAGCCCTTCACATCAGGTGCTTTATCATAAACAATAAACTGATTATGGTCGTAATCGATTTTAAATGCTTTTCCTCCAAACAGGACAGTTCCGATCTTTCCGTCGGCCTCGTGACCAGCCATTTGATTGTCTGAAAAACGGACGTTATTCAATGTTAATTTTCCAATCTGCACCGTATTGTTTTCACTGATTTCATCTTTGTCAAAAACAATATGATCTGCTTTTCGTTGTCTTTCCGGTGAAATAGCAGCGTCTTCCATGGCGATCTGAAACATCAGATCCAGAGAATCCTTTTTATTCACTAAAGTTTTTACGATGATATTATTGTGTTTCGTGAGTCTGAAAGGAATGGTCTGTTGTGCATGTACGCTGAAAAAACCTGCAGAAAACAGTAAGATAAGACTTGTTTTTTTGAACATGATGAAGTGATTAGTGGTTAAAATCCAGAATTTTAAAATTACCTATTATCTTTGGAAAAGCAAACATTAATATCAAATGATTCAAAAACTGCTTAATAGCGGACTGCACTGGGAAAAGAAGGAATTCAAACGGAATGAGTTTCTGAAGATCTCAGGGAGTACCGATACGGATATTTATTTTGTAGAAAATGGCAGCGTCCGGATTTTTATAATGGATGAAAATGAAGAAAGGATCATCCGTTTCGGATATACCGGAAATATTGTTGTCTCTTTGGATTCGTTTCTATCCGGGAAACCTTCTGATTTTTATATTCAGGCGATCAAAAAAACAAGTGTAAGAGTTACTTCAAAGAAGGATTTCTATACATTTATCCAATCTGATGAAGAACATCTTAAGTTTTGGATCTCAATTTTAGAAGATCTTGTCCTGCAGCAGCTCGAAAGAGAAAAAGACCTATTGACGAATTCACCCAAAGAACGTTTTGAAAGAGTCTTAAAAAGAAGTCCGAAACTGTTTCAGGAAGTTCCGAATAAATATATTGCCAATTACCTTAGAATGTCGCCTGAAACTTTATCACGGCTTAAAAAATCTTGAGTTCAATCAAGATTTAAGAAGAAAACGATCCCGAAATTTGCATAAAAATTATCAATGAAAATGTCTACATCACAATTACTGGATGAGTTGAAGACGCTTACTCAGGCCCATATAAAATATGCAGAAAACCTTTTGAAGGAAACTGATGAAAAACTAAATTCCAGAATTTCAGATGGCAGCTGGAGCGTGCTGGAATGTCTTGAACATCTCAACCGTTATGGAGATTTCTATATTCCCGAAATCACTCAACGAATTTCTTCTTCAAAAACATCTCCTGCAAATGCTTTTAAACCGGGACTTTTGGGGAATTATTTTGCGAAATCGATGCTTCCGAAAGATAAATTAAACAAAATGAAAACTCTTAAAAGCATGGATCCCATCAACAGTCAACTGGATAAAAGTGTAGTGGAGAAATTTATCAGACAGCAAAGTCAATTTTTAGATTTGCTGGAAAAAGCAGTCAGTGTTGATTTAAATACAATAAAAACCAGCGTTAGCATTTCAAAACTGATTAAAATTAAATTGGGAGATACCTTTCGTTTTGTTATTTATCATAATGACAGACATATCCTTCAGGCAGAAAGAGTTTTTGAATATTCTTTGATAGGAGAAATAGTTGCTAAACGGGATCAATAAAATTGCCATTCTAATACTATTTCACCGGGTTATCGGTTCAAACGGAGAACTGGAGGGTTATGCAGGAAGATCTGGAGAAAGCAAAAATTATTGGTAGTAGAGAAGGCTATTTTGTTTTGATTTTTGTAAATTTAGGCAAAAATTTACACGTGAAAAAGTTACTATTTGCACTTTGCATATCAGCTTCGGCTTTAAGTTTTGCTCAAGATTATTCTGTACCGGCTGCAAGTCCGCGTCAGAAGGTAGAGCAGCAGTTTTCAATGTCTAAGATCAGCATTGATTATGGAAGACCGGGAGTGAAAGGACGTAAGATCTTTGGAGAACTGGTTCCTTACGGACAGGTTTGGAGAGCAGGAGCGAACTCATCGACTAAAATCACATTCGGACAGTCTGTGAATTTCGGAGGGAAAATGGTTCCAGCTGGAACATATGGTCTTTTCATCGTACCTACAGAAAAAGAATGGAAAGTAATATTAAATAAAGACTTCCAGCAGTGGGGTGCTTATACTTATGATCCAAAACAGGATGTCGTAGATGTTATGGTCCCTGTGAATAAACTGGCAGACAAGCAGGAATGGTTTGAAATTACCCTTAATCCTACAGATGAAAACTCAGGAAACTTAGTGATTAAGTGGGATATGGCTCAGGCTGAGGTTGCTTTAAAACCGGCAAAACCTGATGCGGTAATCAAAATTTCAGATAAGCTGAAAGAAATCAAAAAAATTGAAGCAGACGCAGCAAAAGCTAAAGGCTAGACAATGAAATTTTCAATACAACCTGTTTTAGACAGTGAAGAATATCAATTAATCCCCTTACAACAAGGGGATTTTGAGTCTGTATATGAAGTGGCTTCCGATCCACGGGTTTGGGAACAGCATCCTAATAAAAACCGCTATCAGAGAGAAATTTTTGAGAGCTTTTTTAAAGGTGCTATGGAAAGCGAAGGAGCTTTTAAAATCATAGAGAAATCCTCCGGTGATGTTCTCGGCAGCACCCGTTTTTATAATTATGATGAAGCTGAGAACCGTATTTTCATTGGATATACTTTCTATGGAACAAAATCCTGGGGAAAAGGAATCAATCCTAAAGTGAAAAAAATGATGCTCGATTATATCTTTAAGTTTGTTGATAAAGTACATTTTCATATCGGCAAAGAGAACATCCGTTCCCAGACTGCTTTGGAAAGGATTGGTGGACAGAAGATTGGTGAAGAGGAAGTGGCCTATTTTGCAGAGCCTACAAGAACCAATTTTGTCTATGAAATAAAAAAAGAAGATCACTCATGAAAAAATACAAAATCCAGAAATCACCATTTGTAGTGCCTACGACAGATGGAAAATTAATAGAAGAACACTGGGGGAATTCTACAGGAAATTCAAATGTGTCCATCGCTCACATGGTGGCACCACCGGATTGGAGTGAGCCACATCAGACTCCGGAATTTGATGAATTTACCCTTATCATTTCCGGAAAAAAGCAGTTTGAAATCGATGGAGAAATTGTTATTCTTGAAAAAGGAGAGAGCATTCTGATCGAGAAAGGAGCAAGAGTACGTTACAGCAACCCATTCTCAGAACCATGTGATTATATTGCCATTTGCCTTCCCGCGTTTTCTATGGAACTGGTGAATAGAGAAGATTAAAAATATACCAATTAAAAATGTACCAATCTAGCAGTGTAACAATGTACCAATTACATTTCCCGGTAAAATCATTATTACACTGTTACATTGATACATTGTTAAACTGATACATTGCTAGATTGTTACACTGATACATTGTTACATTGAAATAAATGAAATTTATTTCAGTATTTCCTTCAAAAACATCACCGTATGATTCCAGGCTCTTTTGGCCATCACTTCATTGTAATCCGGTGACTTCGGATCGGTGAATGTATGCTTGGAATGGGCATATGTGATGATCTGCCAGTCGGCGTTTCCTTCATTCATTTCCTTTATTAAATTATTGTAATCCTCAGGAGTTACACCTTTATCATCCGCAGGGTTTTCAACTAAGATTTTCGTGGCAATAGGTCCGTTTTTTCGGGTCTGATCTTTTCCGATACTTCCGTGAATAGACACAACACCGGCAACAGGAAGGCTTCCTCTGGCAGATTCTAAAGCACCTGTTCCACCAAAACAATATCCAATCACGGCAATTTTATCAGAAATGGCTCCATTTTTTTTCAATTGTTCCAAAGCTAAAGAAATACGTTTCTGATAAGCATCGTAATTTTGTTTATAATATCCTGACGTTTTACCTGCAGAAGCATTATCTGCCGGAATATTTCCTTCACCGTAAATATCAGCAATGAAAGCAATATACCCTTGTTTTTCAAGTTCGGCGGCAGCAGTTTTAGCTTCATCATCAATACCTTTCCATGCGGGAAGGATCAGAACTCCCGGAAGTTTTTTACCTGCGTTGGAAGTCACCAGGCCATTCAGTTTCTGTGAACCGTCCTGATAAGAAATCGTCTTAAGTTTCTGGCTGAAAACGGTTCCTGTGCTCAAAATGCATGCGGTTAATAAAAGGGTTCGTATCATAATTGTAATTTAATTAAAGTATAAAATGTAGCTGATTGTACTGTCGCTATTGTCATTGCGAGGAGCGAAGCAACGAAGCAATCTCTAAAACATGAGTTAGGCTCATTCCATTTGCAGACATAAAATCCTCATCTAAATTAATAAAAATAACTTACGATGAGGATTAATAGTATATTATAAAAAGAAGGAACCGTTTAGAGCTTAATTCCAAGGTTGGCCAGTTCCTGCTCCAGATCCGTATCAGGATTGATTTTGATGGTGGTAAAGCCTAAAGTCTTAGCCATTTCAATATTCTTTGGATTATCATCAATGAAAACAGATTCACCTGCCTGGATATTGTATCTTTCCAATAGTATATGCCAGATTTCCGGATCCGGTTTGATCAGTTTTTCTGTTCCTGAAACCACAATTTTCCCATTAAATATTTGAAAAAAATCGTAGTTTTCCAGCGCATAGGGGAAAGTTTCTTCGGACCAGTTGGTCAGCCCGAACAATTGATAATCGGTGTTTTTTAAACGTCTTAAGATGTCTACATTTTGTGGGATATCACTTTTCAGCATCACCGTCCAATTGTCGTAATAGGCTCTGAGTTCCTTTTCCCATTGCGGGAATTTTTTCACCTGAATATCGGTACCTTCTGCCAGACTTCTTCCTTTATCCTGTTGCTCATTCCATTCAGACTGAGCAATGTTTTCCAGAAAGTATTCCATTTTCTCATTGTCATTGAAATAATCTTTGAAAAAATACCTCGGATCCCAATCCATTAAAACGCCACCAAAATCGAAGATGATATTTTTAATTTCCATATATGTTTTTAAACTTTTTGATTTTATTGAACTACAAAAATCGCAAAAGTTTTGCTATTTAAACCCTTTAGAATACTTAAATTTTAAAAGATCCTTATTCGGTAAACACTGGGTTCATATAAGCTGGACATCTTAAAGCGAAGCTAAACTTAATATACTTAAAAGCTTAATGATCCTTAATGGTTTAAAATTTTCCCTCGCGCAAATTAAAGAGATCAGGCAGATTTTTCTATTACTTAAGTGTTCAAAAACTTTTGTGCCTTTTGTGGTTAAAAAAAAATCAGCAGTTTACTCAGGTTTATAAAAAATATACTGCTCATTTTCATAATACGCATTAATGTGGTGCAGCCCATTCGTCAGGATAATTTCTTTTGCTCCGATGATGGAATTATACCTCGCAGTCTGTTCAAATGTTTTCTCTGTCAGTTTGATCTGTGGGGCTTTGCATTCGATCAGGATTACGGGTTCGGTTTTTTCTGTTACCAGAAGGTCGATTCTTTTGGTAAGGCCGTTCAGTAGGATCTTTTTTTCAGTGATCAGGGCAGATGGAGAATAGCCTTTTACCGTAAGATAATAGTGGATCCAGTGCTGGCGTACCCATTCTTCAGGAGTGAGCAGAAGGTAAGTTTTGCGGACTAAGTCATAAATAAAAAACTTATCTTTGTCTTTCTTGAATTTAAAATCAAAAGTTTCCTGAAAATTCAGTTTTGGAAGTTCCATTAATAAGATGAAAGAATTAGATTTAATCCTCAAAAATATTAAAAATAAAGAAGTTTTACCTATTTATTTTTTCCACGGAGAAGAACCTTACTTTATTGATGCTGCCGTAAAAGTGCTTGAACACGATTTTCTGGAGGAAGATGAAAAAGCGTTTAACCAGACTGTAGTGTACGGAAAAGATACATCCTATCAGGAGATTCTTTCCCTTGCGAGACAGTTCCCGATGATGGGTGACAGGCAGGTGATTATTGTAAAGGAAGCTCAGGATCTGAAATTTAATGAGGATGAAAACCGCATTCTGGAAACCTATGTGGACAATCCGGTTCCTTCAACGGTCCTTGTTTTTGCCCATAAACATAAGAAGCTGGACAGTAGAAAAAAGGCGACAAAAGCACTGGATAAAGCCAAAGCACTTTTCTTAAGCGAATCAGTAAGAGACTCCAATCTTCCAAAATGGATCGCTGATGAATGTGCAACGCTGAAAATCAAAACGGCCCCAAATATTTCCAATCTACTGGCAGAATATCTAGGAAACGACCTTTCAAGAATTGCGAATGAGCTGAACAAGCTGAAGATCATCCTTAGAGAAGGCGAAATGCTGGATGGTACGATTGTAGAAAACCATATCGGAATCAGTAAAGAATACAACGTCTTTGAACTTCAGAAAGCTTTAGGGACTAAAAATGCAGATGCCGCTTTCAGGATCGCTCATTTTATGGGCAAAAATCCAAAGAATAATCCTTTTGTCATGATGCTGGCGAATCTGTATAGCTACTTTTCTAATGTGATCATTTACCAAACCATGGTGGGACAATCACCACAGGCTATTGCTTCACAAATGGGCGTTAATCCCTATTTCATCAAAGACTATGCGGAAAGTGCGAGGTTATATCCTTTAAAGCATGCCACCAGAGTTATTTCTATCTTAAGAGAATTTGATATGAAAGGAAAGGGCCTTGGAGCAGTGAATATGAGTGAGGCTGAACTGATCAAGGAACTTGTGTATAAGATTATCAATGTGGATAAGATTAAGATGAAAGTGTAAGGAGTATGAGTGTGGGAGCGTTTTAGAATGGGAGTGTTTTAGGGTTTTATTTTTTTGCTGATATGAGAAAAAGTGTTTTCCTTACTGTTTTATCTGTGTTTTTAATGGTTTTTGCAACGCAGAATATTTTTGGACAGACGATAGAGGGTAGTCATTATGAATTAACTGTTGCCCCGGATCAAAAAGCGGTTCTTATTTTATTTCCCTGTTTTCCCTGTAATATAGAACATACAAAAACTGAAGCCGGATTTTTGAAAGGCATCGACAAGAAAGGCATCACCACGATTCTTTTAGACTATAATCAGAAATTATTTTTAACGGAATCCGAAAAGCAGGAGTACGCAAAAACTTTACACAGGATTTTTAAACGCAACAAAATTTCGCCCGATAATATATACATCGGAGGTTTTTCCGGTGGAGGAAATGTCGCCCTTCTGATGACGGCTTTCCTCATTAAAAATCAGGATCCTCTACAACCCAAAGGCCTGATGGTAGTAGATTCTCCCATCGATCTTGAAAAGCTCTATGATAACGCCAAAAAAGATGTAGCCAAAAATGCAGATCCCGAAGCTGTAGAAGAGGGAAGGTACCTGACGGAGCTTCTTGAAAAAGAAATAGGAAAACCGGATACCAGCCGTGAAAAATATAAAATGTTTTCACCCTATTTAATGTCTGCATCTCCTGATGAAGGCAATATCCAATATTTAAAGAATATTAAAACAAGATTGTACTGCGAGCCAGACCTCAAATGGCAGCTTGAAAACAAAAACAGAACCTACGAAGAACTTAACGCCTACGTACTGGAAAAAGCCTATCAGACATTACTGAAAGCAGGAAATACACAGGCTGAACTGATCCAAACCAAGGACCGAGGCATCCGAGCTAACGGAACAAGACACCCGCACTCCTGGAATATCGTAGACGGAAATGAGCTGGTGAAGTGGATGGTGAATTTTAGGTAGCAGATATTAGGTAACAGGTAGCAGGTTGTAGGGATTAGGGATTAGGGATTAGGGATTGTGCCGAAGGTTGAAATGATGGTCTTTCGATTTTACTCAACAGATAGGATACAAGACATCAGTTAAGAAACAAGACATCAGATATCAGACGCTGAATTCATTAACTTAATTACTATGAGCCCGCAACAACTAACAACCTCTCAAACCAAAAAAACTCGTATCCCGAAACCCGAAACCCGCATCCAAAGTATCTTAACCCTAAGAACCCGCAACCCGCAACTAGCAACGCTTCCCAAACTCATTTACTCTAAAACCCTCAAACTCTCCGACTCTCAAACTCTCCAACTCCGAAACCCTCCCACACTCAAACACATACCACCCAATTGACAGTCTACATATTTCATATTGACAAGTATCATTAAAAATACTTTAATAAAACAGTAAAAATTACGAAATTAGCGGTCTGAATTAAAATCTTTTTGAACAAAGTAAATTATGGAACAAAACATTTTAGATTGTGTGATCGTTGGATCCGGGCCTTCTGGCTTTACAGCGGCTATTTATGCGGCAAGAGCAGACTTGAAACCAGAATTATACACAGGTTTGGAGCCGGGCGGACAATTAACCACAACTACGGAGGTTGATAACTTTCCAGGATATCCGGCAGGGATTACAGGGCCTGAAATGATGATGGATCTGCAGAAGCAGGCGGAAAGATTCGAGACTAAAGTTCATTACGAAATGATCACTAAAGCTGAATTCTCCAAAGAAGAAGGCGGTGTTCACAAATTATACGCAGGAAATAAGGAAATCCTGGCCAAAACGGTGATTATCTCTACCGGGGCTACAGCAAAATATCTTGGCCTTGATGATGAGAAGAAATATGCAGGAGGTGGTGTTTCCGCATGTGCTACGTGCGACGGATTCTTCTACAGAGGAAAAGACGTGGTAGTAGTAGGAGCAGGAGATACAGCGGCAGAAGAAGCGACTTATCTTGCAAAGCTTACGAAAAAAGTAACGATGCTGGTAAGAAAAGACGTGTTCAGAGCTTCTAAAGCCATGATCCACAGAGTGGAAAATACACCAAATATCGAAGTGAAATTCAATCATGAATTAGTAGGCATTGAAGGTGAAAACAGCCTGGTAGAAAGAGCAATGATCATCAACAATCAGACTCAGGAGAAATCTTCAGTTGATGTAGACGGGATTTTCATCGCCATCGGTCACAAGCCGAATACCGATATCTTCGTTGGACAGATCGATCTTGACGAAAACGGATATATCCTTACTGAAAAAGGATCTACAAGAACCAATCTTCCGGGTGTATTTGCGGCTGGAGATGTTCAGGATCATATCTACAGACAAGCGATCACTGCTGCAGGAAGCGGATGTATGGCTGCGATGGATGCAGAGAAATATCTTGCTGAATTACATTAATATTCAGTTTTTACAATATAGAGCGTACCCGGTGGGTGCGCTTTTTTGTTTTACTTTAATCTGTGAAATATGCTCAATCTATTGGAGATATAAAAATTGAACCATTAAGGTATTTTAAGGTTTTAAGAATAGTAAGCGGAGCTTCGCTTTAAGGCGCAATGCTTAAAAATCTGCGTCATCTGAGAGATCTGCGGGATATAAAAAATACAAAACCACAAAAGTCTCAAACGCTTTTTTAAACACTTTAGTTATTTTAAAGTTAAATACATTGTGGATAAGAAGTACGCTTAAGTTTTTATGAAAATCTTTGATTTTCTGTTTATGTGAACTTACAGTGTTCAGGATGATAACACTTTTGAAACTAAAGTGTTCTAAATTGTTTAGCAGTAAAATATTTTGTGACTTTTATGGTAAAATAAACCCCGCAATTTCATAAAAATATTTGGTTTTCCATTGAACGGAAACTCATTATATTCAATAGGAACGGGCTTTAGCCCGTTTAAATAGATGTCAAAATTTCATCCGGCTTTAGCCAAAGCTTATAGCTTCAGTTTTTGATCTCCCGCAGATTTCTCAGATGACGCAGATTGTGACGTCAGTTTTGAAGGTTTTAGCCTTCAGGCAGCTCTAAACTCCCTCCTGATGGTCTGTAAACGGGCTCTCTCCGGTTCCTGAAGTGGCTACAGGCTCTTTGTAAGTGTCTGTAGGCCGTTACTGAACGACCTAGACCCGGTTGATGAACGGGTTTTATCCACTTATGGAAGGGGAGATACCCCCTTGGGTAAGGGGGTAGAGGGACTTAGGCAAGGGGCTGCCAACGGTTATGGAAGGGGGCGGAGGCCTAGTAGATGACCGGAAGAAAAATTCCTCCGACCATGAATACCCAAAAATGGAATCTTTTAAAGTTTTACATGATCAAAAATGATAGTTTTTTTTAAAATTTTTTATCGCAAAGAAAGACAAAGATTATATTATTAAATTTTTTAGGAAAGACAAAGCCGCTTCGCTTATTCTAAGAAATACAACAATAGGAATTGCCCTTGTCTTACATTGATAAGTCTACGCCTTTGTTTATCTTAATAATAGCATTTAAAGAAAATAGATCATCGTCTTCTTTTGCGATAAAAAATAATTAAAAAAAAATGGATACTAAGAATCTAGTGTTGGCCGGAAGAAAAATTCTTCTGACCAACACTAGTTGGAGGGCTAAAACAAAAAAACTGCTTCCGATGGAGCAGTTTTATTTTATAATGAGTTCTGTTGTGCAGATCTATTTTCTGGATTTTAATTTCTTATTTTCAGCGGTTAGGGCTTCTATCTGTTGTTTCAGGAGGTTGATGTATTCCTGCTGATTTTCTAAGATATAATCCGGGATGTTGTAATGATTATTTAGAAACGGACCTGAATTGGTAGACGAGTCATTGAAATTGACGGTATTACCAGGTTTCTCTTCTTTAATGTCTTCTACCTTTACGTCCAAAGCTTTAGCCAGCTTCTCCCACTCATCATCAAATATTCTGACATCACCGCTTTCTTTACGGCTGTAGTTGGATACATCGGTAGCGATAATATTGGACATATACTCCTGCGTATAGCCTCTTTGTTTTCTTAGAGTTCTTAGCTTTTCCATAGAGTGCGGTGTGTTTTGTACAAATATAGAAAAAAAATTATCTACTTTTTGAAGCGATTAAAGAAGTGCTAAAAATCAACTTATATTAAATTTTTTCTTTGCAATTGAGAAGGATATTAAAAAATAAGAGCCACAATTAAGGAGCTGTCTTATTACGGATTTCCATACAAAGTATGCCATTTATTATGATCGTAATTAAATAAAATATATTCGAGAATTCCAGATACAGTATCTACAATAAGAATATCATATTCAATCCATTCATCGCTTTTACTGTGTCTTATATTGGCTTTGTTTTCTGAAAATTTAATATTTTCTCTAATAAGAGATTCTAAATCTTCTACTTTAATTATATCGAAATTAAAAAGGTCTGATAATAATTCAGAATAGTTCTCAACATCTCTTAGATAATCCTCAGGAAAAGCTTTATCGAGAACGATCTTTAGTATTTCCATATCTAATTTTTTATCTTCCCCCAAATTTTGGACAATTGTTTTATTATATTCATCTCTTTCAAATAATGTTCTTTCAAGTTCTAAATCCACAGTTTCTAATAAGGCAGCCACTCTTCCAATTGTTCTCAGTATCTCTTTAGGAACATTATTAGTATTTTTATATTGTAATGCATTGGAAGTTTCTGCCCAATTATGCTGAGAAAGCGTTCTAATCTGTATTTCAGCTTCGTATTTATCTAGATTCTTAAAAGTGGGGACGTTACACCATTCTTTATTTATCTTTATAATATAATGTCTTGAAGAATAACCGAATTGGTCATGTGAAAGTTTATCAATAGTGTCATATTTCTTTATCACTTCAAAGTTATCCTCTATTAGGTTATTTACTTTCTCAATGTCACGCTTAAATAGCATTACAATTCTAAATCCCACTAAATCTTGAAGCTCCAGTATGCTTTTTTTAATTGTAAACCTTTTCGATTCATGTTTTTCAATAATAGAATTAACTGTTTTAACTCTGAATTGTATTGGAAAACCAAGGGTTATATTGTTACTTGAAAGTATTTCCTGGATTTGTGTTATTAAGGCTTTTTCAAATCTTATAAGATCATCATGTAATTGTTTATATTCTGTGTCAATTTGTTCTTTATTTAAGGCAGCCATTTATCATTAGTTTTCACAAATATAAAAAAAGCTATCAAAGAGATTAATTAATTTATAAGAATACTTAAAGTTATTCCCTAATATTTCTGATTCCACTTAAACTAAAATCCCTAAATTTATCCCCCAATCAAAAACAAACATGCACAACAAAATCATAAAAATAAAACACGTCACAGGAACCTACATCATTGATGTAAAGGAGGGAAAACTGAATGAAATGCAAACTCAGCTGGACAAATGCCTGAACGATGAGCAGGGTGCCATTGTTGTGAAGGGAGAAAACGGAGATCAGTTTGTATATCCGGCGGATCTTCTGAAAAACAGCTTTATTTCCATAGTGGATAGGGAAGAGGTGAAGCGGCTCTAAGCAAAACAAAAGTCCCCAAGGTATTTTGAGACTACAGTTTTAGTTCAGGAACCGAATGCAGGAAGATTGTTTCAACAAATCGCTAAAAAATAATTCCCCTGATTTTAAGCCTATTATTAAGTTTAGTTAAAATTTATCAGGGAAAAGTTTTGCAGAAATATAAAATCGTTTTATATTTGCACCACTGAAAACAACGGTATAGCCGTGATTCAGGAGAGATGGCAGAGTGGTCGATTGCGATAGTCTTGAAAACTATTGACTGTAACAGGTCCGGGGGTTCGAATCCCTCTCTCTCCGCTGAAAAGCAAGAGTAAAACTCAAAAAATGCTTAAAAGGTATTAAAACCTGCAATTTTAACTAATTGCAGGTTTTTTGTTTTTGGGCAGTATAGCCAAAATTTCAAAAGCACTCATAAACTATATGGCAACTTCGTGGCACTTTTGAAATCTAAAAATAAATGCCACTGCTCACAATTATTTGTTGTCATCTCCAAATAGTTTTAGTAAATCGGTTCTGCTATAGTAATAGGACCCCATCACTTTCCGGAAGCGGATTTTTCCGGCAATACGAATATTTTGAAGTGTAGCAGGAGAAATATCCATTATTCGTCGAACTGATTTACTACGGAGCCATTCTTGAGGCTCCTTCCCATTTTCTGTTGTTATTTTTTTGTTGATTATTCTTTCAAGATCGTGCAATAGCTGAATGCTTAACTTACGTAGATCATCTTTGGTGACTTGCTCCATTGAGTAATATCTTTAGCTGGGTAAATGTATTTGCTAATAGATATTAACTGTGATCATCTGTCTTTTAATGTCCTTTGTAGTCATTTTTTGGCGCCAGAAAACGTAGTACTTTTTTCTAAAAATGTTCCTGTTAAGTGATTATGACAGGACCTATCTTCGAATACTTTTGTGACTGATTTGATGCAGTTATTTCGCTTAAGTGACTGATGGATATGGCGATATACATAAGTTATTTGAAAACAATTGAAAACAAGATAAGAGCTACAGGATCGATTACGTTACAGGTCTGTTATAATCCATATATACTTTCCCATTTTTCAAAAAAACATAAGATATCTTATGAACTTTGCAACCAATAAGTTAGATCCGTTTTTGCCATGGAGTTTTTTTTAAAGCACTAATTATGTATTTAAATCAAATCAAATAAAACGTTAAAATATAAATTAAATTAGTACTAAGGGCTCTAGGGATGACAATTTAATTCAGCTTCTTTATATATGAGTATTCAGTTCATGCAGAAAAAGAATACCCGACACAAGTGGCGGGTATTTTTCAAATAATTTTATTTTAAATAAGATTATTGTATAAAGCTTACATCACCTGTAAAGTTTTCGGTACCACTACAATTGGTAAGTTTAAGATTCCATGAATATACACCAGGAATATTAACATATGGACCAGGATTACCATTAGCATCAGGTGTGTATCTGCCGTCCCATCTAATCTGGCCATTATAAAAACCTAAACATGTTGTTTCATACTTGTAATAAACACGATTTCCCCACCGATCATATACACTTAGCTCATACGAAAAAGCATTGTAAGCAGGTGCAGCATATTGATTCATTAGCGTGTTATAAATTATAAAAGGATTGGTCACAGACATGGCTGTGGGTTTAAACAAACCAGGAAAAGAACCTGTAAAAACAGGAGGTTTGATAGTTGCAGTATTGGTTCCGCAAACACTTGTTATGGTAACCGTAGAGGTAGTATTTCCCGTAACAGCGGATGTATCGCTTGTACTGCCTGTACTCCAGGAATATTTAACATTGCTCGTAGCCTGCTGCATATGGAAACTGTAATCCGGTCCCACTTCAGCTTCTGTCCCACAAAGTTTTATCCAGGGATCAAATCTTACTGTACCTAACCCCGTACAATTATTATAGCTTACACAAGCAAAACCTCCTTTTACATTTTGAATAACAGTAACATAGACCCATTTTTCGTTTTTGCAGCCTTTGTAATCAAATGCAATACGATATCTAGTACATCTGGTAGGGGTTACTGTAATCTCGTTATATGGAATAAAGGGGCCGCCTGGAGGACCAGTAAATGACAACGATCCATTACCAATAAAATTACCGTTTTCATCATACCATTTATAATTGGTTACTATATCATTACCTTGAGCAGTAATATTGGCACTTAATTTAATACTTGAACCACAACAGATCACCTTATTACTTGTTTTAATGAGAGGATATTCAATTTTGACAATTTTAGAGGCTTCCACCCAACCACTGGTACAATTACGAACCCTAAGTCTAACTTTATAATAATGACCGGATTGTAAATTAGGCATATTAGACCGAAGACTAAAATTGCCTACCGGTCCGTTTTTTACTATTGCAAAAGGTGGAGTTCCGATCAGGTTGCCAACGGCATCACATTCCTGAGCTGACCATACATATTGAGATTCATTTGAGGTACTACTGCCGTCAAAAAGAATTGGATCCTCAATATTACAGGCAACATAAGGTCCGTTGAGAACAGGCACAGAGAGTAAAGGCTTGCATACGGCATCGATATAAGCATAACCAAAATGCTGACCCTCACTACAATCTGCTGTCGCAAAATAGATCGTAAGCTGCTGTCCAACATATTGGGAAGGTATGGAAATACATTGCGTCTGCCATTCCTTCCAAGTAAGAGGACTTCCACTATAGATCATGGATCGGAAAAATGGATCGGATACATCCGCATTTATTTTAACAGGAGCATTTACCAAATTGCCAGGAACTGTACTGTTAGCAAGATCATTGGTCGTACTAATCCAGAAGCTGAAGAATCCATTAAGATTGGGATCCGAGTGAGCACCTTGTAAAACCAACGCGTACATAAATGATAAGGTATTGCTGGCCGTAAAAGTATAAGACATAATCTCAGCACCTTTACCCTGAGTCGTATTTCCAAGACGCAATGCACTGCTCCCTTCAGCAACCATTGGTAAAGAGCTGCCTACAATTGGATCGTTACCAGTATTTACAACAGCGTGTTGATCCGGAGCAATACCTTGTGTAAAAGTAGATAAGTTCAACGTACCTCCAACATTATTTCCTTTATATCCTTGCCAATTGGTTAAATTGTTCATTTCAAGATCTCCATTGGGACATTGTGCATAAGTGCATGCCATATTTAACAGCATACAGGCTAAAAGTATAATTAATTTTTTCATAATTGACCGAAATTTATTGAACAATGATTTTACGAGTAACAGACGCTTGTCCCTGAGCATTGAACTGTATCAGATAATTGCCGGCTGGAAGGTTGATGTTGTGTTGAATAGTATATTTCCCACTCTTGATCTGCTTATCACTGAATACTGTATCTGCAGTACGGCCATTCATATCTACGATCTGGAGACTGGCCTGGCTATCTTTTTCAACCTGATAGGTAATATTAATCATATGTTTGGCAGGATTGGGAGCTACAAGGAGTGGAAATGTGATAAGGGATCTTCCTGTACTCACAACCTTATATTCAGACTTTAAAAATCCTACTGTTCTGTCAATATAATATACTGTAGCAAGGGTATTGCCTGTAGCATCACGGAAAATATAGTAAATATTATCATAATGATAATCACTTTCTGTAATCTTATTCTTTAATGTGTACTGGTCAATGATCTCATGAACAGTAAGGCCCTTATGCATTTGCCCATCAAAAATAACATCACACCCATCATAATGACGAGCCTGGGTATTATGACCTGAAGGTGCTTTTACATTTGTTTTATAATCTTCGTTTAAAAAAACATCCGCAGGAAAATAATCCTGACCGGTCAATACTTCTTTGATTTCTTTTGAATAAAGTTCAATTGGCGTTGCATTCGTAAACTTTCTTTGGATATTAGCAGAAAGATCATTACGCTCCTTACCATACAAGGAAATTATCTCATTAGCTGGATAAGGTTTTTCATGTACAGATTCACTGATTTTAGTCTGTGCTCTAAAATGAGGTGAGGATAAAGAAATAATTGTAGAACAGAGTAAAAATAGAGGAATCTTTTTGAAGCATCTTTGTTTTACATCGGTGAATAAATCAGATCTTTCATTTTCTGCTGTTGAATCCAATAAAACAGAATGTTTTTTAATGAATTCGTACTCTTTTGTTTTCATAGTGATATTTGATTGTTTAAATTTTAAAATTATCAAACAATCAAATACAGTGTTAGTAGAAATAATTAACTGTATCTCCCAAGCTAGTAAATGTATTTTGTTTTCCCTTAAGTGTGAATTTTTTTTTGGTTCACAAAAATTTAAAATTGCGTAAATATTTTGGATGAAAATAGCTAGGAGTTTTAAAATCCTAATGTATCAAGAAGAAATGTTTCTAAAAAAGAATTTTAGCTTATTTGAAAATTTTTGTATTGTCTTCTGGATTATAATCCATAAAGATTCCACCGTCTAGGGTTATGGATTTTATTTTTTTTATGGCTTGAAGTTTTATTATTATCTTTTTCTGATTTTTCTCCCAAACTACTGGTGAAAAGTGAGTTTTTGTATTGCTTCCGTCCTGATATAAAATAATAGCATCAAAAGGAATGGCAAATCCTCCAGGGTTTTCAATGTTCACTGAGAGTTGTTCACCACTGTGTTTTGTATATGCAATTTTTAAATCGATATAATAATTACTGAAAAACCAATTGTTCCAAAACCAATTCAGGTTTTTTCCAGATCCCTTATTCATGGAATTAAAATAGTCCCATGGAGTAGGATGCTTGCCATTCCAATCGTTGATATAATGATGAAGTGCTTTTTTAAATAATGTATCACCAAGATAATTCTTCAATGCCAGATAAGAAAGTGAAGCTTTTCCATAGGTGTTGTTTCCATAAGCACTTCCACTGAGTTGCGTACTCATTGAGATAATAGGCTGATCTTCTTCTGCTGATGGATCGTTAATCCATTGTTTTACATTGTATTTCTGGTAAATATTTTTGGATGTTTCTTCACCATGTTCACTTATTCCAATAAGATATTCGAAGGTAGAAGCCCAACCTTCATCCATAAAAGCATACCGGGTCTCATTGATTCCCATATAGAAAGGAAAATAAGTATGAGCCACTTCGTGATCCAATGTCAAACGGGAATCAATAAGATTATCAGGAACACTGCCGTCGTTCACCATCATTGGATACTCCATATCTGCAAAGCCTTGAAAAGCCGTCATTACAGGATAAGGGTATTCAATACCCGGCCAGTTTTTGTAGAACCAATCAATGTCGTATTTCATCCAGTCTGTATAGCGCTCGAAATCCTTAGCTCCAGCATTGTAAGCAGTTTGTACACTTACCCGTTTTGTCTTTAAAGGAACACTCGCTGCATCCCATACATAATGATTACTAAGGGCAAAACAAAAGTCTGTAATATGGTCAGCTTTAAATTTCCAGGTGTTCCAGTCTTTTTGTTGGGTGACCATTCCTGTTTGCATTTCTTTGGCATCAGCAATGTGTAAAACCTGATCACTCATCAGGGATTGTTTGAATCTTTTGAGTATTTCAGGCTGTAAAACTTCCTCAGGATTGAGAAAATTTCCTGTAGCCCATACTACATAATTTCTAGGAGCTGTAATGGAAAAAGTATAATCATTGAAATCATTATAAAATTCCTGCCGGTTAATATGAGGGAGGATGTCCCAACCATTATAATCATCGTACACTGATACTCGTGGATAAGAGTAAGCACAGTAGAAAGTATTTGAGTCAATTTGTCCTTCTCGTCCGCTCTCTACAGAGAGCGGATATTGCCATTCTATCTGAAGGGTAGCCTGAGATTTCGGAAGCAATGGAGTTTTAAGTTTAATGTCTTTAACTGTTCCCCATTCTTCATTATTTACTTCATATTTTATTCCATCAATAAGGATTGATTTGATCTCAAGCCCGGTTGTAAGAAAATCTTTAGATACCAGCCCAGAACGTGGGGCTTCAGGTTTATGAAGGTTATTGACAAATCTGATGGCAATAACTTTCAAAGTATCTGGGCTATTATTAGAATATTGAATTGTTTCGTTACCTGAAACTACTTTACTTATGGCATCAACCTTTGTTTGAATATTGTAAATTCCTGTATTTTGCCAGTAATTAGAACCAGGAGATCCCGATAGGGAACGGGTTTCTTTTTTATACGCCTTCTTAATATTCCTGGGGACATACAAATCTTGCGCAAAGAGACTACTGGAAAAACAAAGAAGAAGAAAAAGAATACTATATTTTTTCATTAATTTCAAATTGTTTATTGGGTTATAGTATTCATATGTAAATCATTGAATAGTATGTAATTATTTTTATTAAGTTTTTATTTAATCCGAAGTTCGGAATAAAAACTTAATAATAGGTGTTTTTATATTGTTTTAAATGATTTTAATATAAAATAAATTAAACTTTCTCATTCTCTCTTTTGAAGGCTGATTTTTCAGACCCTATAATGACGTTTTACCATAAAGGAGAATTAAATGGGGGTATTTTAAATTCGGGTAAAGGATATTTAAGCACAGGAATAGATTTTGAACCAGTTAATGCTTTAAATAGATCGGGGAAGGTTTGGAAAATAGAAATCCCTTAAAATAAGGCAATCAAGACAGGAATTTTTACTTTGGCTTTATGCATAAATAAAATTATTTTCCTTTCAGATGCTTTTTTAGATAAATAGATGTTGCAGAATTTTTTGCAGACAACAAATTTTCTACAGTTCCTTCGAATACAATCTTACCACCCAATTTTCCTGCTCCCGGACCAATATCAATAATCCAGTCGGCCTGAGCAATGATATCCAGATTATGTTCAATAACGATGAGGGTATTTCCCTTATTAACCAGTTCCTCAAGGAAAGATAGGAGCTTTTCATTATCAATAGGATGAAGTCCTGTGCTGGGTTCGTCTAAAATAATGATTTGATCGGTATGATTCAGTTCTTTGGTTAGCTTTAAACGCTGTCTTTCACCACCTGAAAAACTGTCCAGCCTTTGTCCCAGCGTCAGATAGTCTAATCCTAATTTAATCAGCAGACTAAGTTCATGTTCAAAACCGGATTTCGGGAAAAAGTGAAGTGCTTCCAACACGGTCATATTCATAATGTCAGCGATATTTTTTTCTTTGTATTGATAGTGTAAAACTTCAGGCCTGTATCCTGATCCGTGGCAGACTTCACAAGGCTGTTCAATATCATCCATAAAAGCAAGGTCTATTTTTTCAACTCCTAGTCCTCTGCAATTCGGACATGCGCCTTCTCCGTTTCTGCTAAAAAGTTTTTCAGAAACATTGTTGGCATTTGAAAAAAGTTTCCGTACGGTATTTGACAGGTTGAGATAGGTTAAAAGATTTGAGCGGCTGCTCGCTGTGAAAACGGACTGATCTACTACAGTCACCTGAGGGTAGAACAAAGGTAAAACTTTATTGATCAGTGTGCTTTTTCCTGAACCCGCTACACCGGTTACTACGGTCATGATTCCGGTAGGTATTTTGATATTGATATTTTTTAAATTGTGAAGACGACCATTTTTTATTTCAAGAAAGCCTTTTGCCGTTCTGGGATTTGTATTATAAACCCTTTCTTTGCTGAAATAGCTGGCCGTTTTGCCTTTCGCATTTTTTAAGCTTTTAAAGGTTCCCTGATACATGATTTCACCTCCGTTTTTTCCTGAACCGGGTCCCATATCAATGATCAGATCTGCTATTTTGATGAGATCCGGATCATGCTCCACAATCAGGACGGTATTTCCCTTGTCCCTTATTTTTTTGATGATATCCACAATTTGGTCAATATCTTTCGGATGAAGACCAATACTGGGTTCATCGAAAATATATAATAAATCCACAAGACTATTCCCCAACTGTTTGACCATTTTTATCCGTTGGGATTCCCCTCCTGAAAGCGTGTCTGTTTGTCGGTCCAGGCTCAGATACTGTAAACCTACATCAAGGAGGTTTTGAAGTTTTTTTTCAAGTTCCTGTATGACAGAAACATATTTTTTAGAAGGTATTTTCTGGATAAAACTGAGTAAATCATCGATGGATAAAGCCGTACAGTCTGCAATATTTTTACCGCTTATTTTACTGGTCAGTACTTTTGAATTGAGACGCTGTCCTTTGCAGACAGGGCATTCTTTAGTAATGATGACTTTCTTTAAAATATCTTTTCTGGTTACATTCTCTTTTGAATCTTTTTTTAGAAATGAGTTTTCAATTCTTGGGATGACTCCTTTATATTTTACGGTCTTTCCCCATTCTTTATTGGGTTTTTTAGGGATGTGCTCTTCTGCATTCAATAATAGTTCCCATTCGTTTTTGGTGAAATCACTGAGTTTTTTATCATTATCAAAGTAGCCTGAATGAATATAGCGGGTCAGCCTCCATCCACCGGGCTGAAATGTCGGAAACTGTATGGCACCTTCGTTCAGCGATTTGTTTTTGTCAAAAAGAGTGTCAACATTTACCGTCTGTACGTAGCCCAATCCTTCGCACTCACGGCACATTCCCTGTGGATTGTTAAATGAAAATACGTTGGAGTATCCAACAAACGGTTCTCCAATTCTGGAAAAAAGTAATCGAAGAGAAGCATAAATGTCCGTAGCGGTTCCGACTGTTGAACGTGCATTTCCACCCAATCTTTTCTGATTGATAATAAACGGAACATTCAAATTCTCGATTTTATCAACATTGGGAACCCCGAAATGTTGCAAACGGTTTCTGACAAAGCTGTTTTGTGTTTCGTTAATCTGGCGTTGTGCTTCGGCTCCAATGGTTTCAAATACCAAAGATGATTTCCCGGATCCGGATACTCCCGTGAAGACCGTTATTTTGTTCTTTGGGATGCGTAATGAAATATTTTTCAAATTATTCTGTCGGGCGTGGGTAATAATAATCTCTTTCATGATAATTTTTATTAACTTTGTTAATAGTTAACTAAGTTAAGTATTTTTCATGAAACAAGAGAATGATGATTTTTTTGATGTCTTTACAGATTTGCAGTGTTTTATACTGGCGAATATGAATAAAGGAAATATCAGTGGGGTAACGGCAACTCATTACAATATAATAGAATATGTATACCGAAAAGAAGAGGTGACGGGAAAGCAGATATCTAAAGCCTTTAATGTGAGCCAGGCTGCCGTGTCAAAACAGATCAGATTTTTAATTAATAATGATCTCATCAAACAGAAACAAAGCAGCTCCGACAGAAGAATATTTAATCTCTCTGCGACAGAAAAAGGTCAATTTTTGATCAACAATTCTGAGGATTTCCGAAAAACGGTAACTGATCAGGTCTCGGCTGTCTTAGATCATGCTGAATTGCAGACACTCACAGTGCTGTTGAATAAAGTTTTGAAAAATATTAAAATATAAAAAAGAACACTGGAATCCGGATCTCTTTCTGTCCGTAACCATGGGGAAATAGTATTTGGTCTGAGCATTAAATCTGCTAAAAAAATGTTCGAGGATAATCCTGTTATGTCACTTAAGGAGACACCAATGGAACATTACCGGTTATTGGTATATGGAATAATACCACTGGAGGCTGGATGGCAAGAGTAAATGATAATTATGTTGCGCTAACCGGCGGATTGGAAACTTATACTTTAATTACCTCCATTCCGATGTTGGCAGCAAGCACTTATTCTTTTAGATCTACAAATACACAAGATTACACACTCAAGTATTTAAGCACGGGCTCTACGGGTTCAGGTCCTGTTACGCAGGTTTCTGTAAAACGATTGAAATAAGTATACATAAAAAATTATCCAGCCATAATTACTTAAATGGCTGGATAATAATAATTGAAGATTGAAGCCCAAGTTTTTAAGGCGATCCTTAAGTAAGGTGGCTAATCAACTTTTACTTTAGAGATGACTTTTATAAGCTCATATTCTGTATCACTTCCATCAGAAGGAGGATTTGCAATTTTGATTAACCTTAAATTTACCCTGTATTTGTAACCTGGTTCATAATCAAATCCTGCTATAGTGCCCTGGCCGATAGTATAACTATTTGAGTGGCCAGATTCTGTAACGGTCAGACATTTTTGAGAAGCCGGTGAATTAAATGTTACATTACACTCCACATAAGCAGATGATATGTCAAATTCTGCTTCTCTGACACTGGACTCATCATCCTTACTACATCCAACAAATAAAAGCGAGAGAAATAAAATATTGATTACGATTATAAAATTTTTCATAAAATATTATTTGGTTTAATCACTGCAAAGTTATAAATATATCTCTTGTATGTGAAATGTTTTTATTTTTTTTCTTGTAAAAGATGCTTACTGATATCTACTATGGTCATTAGGTATTCTTCCTCCGGCCGGGGGGTAAGGATTCCCGTTATTGAGCTGAGCTTGAAACTGTTGTCTTTCCTGAGCGGTCATAACAGTGTTGTCAGTTTTATAAACAATATCGGCAAGTTCCCTGTAAACGTCAGACCTTGCAATATAAGGGATATACAGGTTATTAACCCATTTCCTATCCGTCCCAGAGGTAACATCATTTCCAGAAAACGTGCTGCCGTCTGATTTTCTGGTCATTACTATTAAATTAGGACTACTGGCGAAAGCTTGCGAATCATAAATCATGACAGACTGAAAATCAACTGCTCCGATCTGATGATAATTGGTAGTCCGTCTGTTGAAGTTATAACGTTTTTCTGGCAGTACATTATTGAGGTTTAAATTGATAAAATTATCTCTGTCATTAGCGTTATGCTCATGATCCAGTCCGATAGCATGTCCCAGTTCGTGAATTCCATTGCCCACAACTTCAGGGAAAGCCCAAGATGCACTCTGAATCTTTAGTTCCTGTCTGCCGCCATTTGCATTGCGCCCGATTTGCGAACTGTTAACATCGTTGCCGTTTACAAATTCAATATAAGGATAGGCAAAACCATAGGTAGGATCAACTGTTGGCATTCCCGTAGCGTTATAGAAACGCACATTTGAATTGGCTTCCCAATGCTCAATGGCAAGCCTCATAATTTCTCTTTGTACCGATGAGAGACTCGGTCCATATACATACCTTACCATAGCCCACATATTATATGAAGTGGGGTATTGCCCTACTGCTTTGCCTGCATCTGCTGATAAGGGCATGCCAGTAACAGGGTGTACTTTAAGTTCAGGTCCGGGAGGCGCAGAATTTGGCGGCGTTATATCACCATGTTCCTCCAGCGATTTCAGTTGAAGATCAGATAGGAGAATGTCATCAGACAGGTAATATTTTCCATCTTTTAGCAGAACTTCAACTCCTGATTTCAAGGTGACAATTTTGCCATTGGAGGTTATCAAAGTGTTGGATTCATTTTGCTCAGTAATACTATTGTCTTGATTACAGGATGTAACAAGAAATAACATAACCAGACTTGCCATTAAAAGGCGATAACTGTTTTTTAACATGTTTAAATAGGTATTAGTTAGTTGCCCATTGAACGTTGGGCATTATACGTTTTCTTAGAATAATCCACCTCAAGATTTATGTGATGATCCAAAGTCATAATACTTAGTATTTACAAGTGTTTGGCAAATTGGTTATTTAGCAAATTGCAAATAAATAATTGGGTAAGTCCAAAGATGGGGTGCATATTAATGATTGGCACAACGATAAACGCAGGCTGAATTAATACAAAACGATCATATTATAAAAAAAGGTCGATACGGTACATTAAGATGGTACATCCTAATAAGGAATAAATATCAGCAAGAATTGCTGTGACATTCAAATTGATCAGAATTTTCACATAGATTTTCTGACGGTAGAAATAATTCACTACATGGTGTAAATATAGTAAAATGAATAATATATATTGAAATTCTGTAAAAATTTTAATTATAATGTATTTTCCTATTCTCTAATTAGCAGAAATATGGTTAATCCTGTAGTTATTTTAAGGCTTTGATCCATAGGAATAACAAGGTTAGACACAATAAAAATTGGAGTAGATCGTCTAGTCCACAAAATAAAGCGACAAATTTTAAATCTAGTAAAAATCTCAAAAAGGTATTTGAGCAGAAATTTATCACATTCTTCTGTGTAATAAAATGACAACTGAGTCGCTATTTGTCGGTGTTACTTTTGAGCATTATTTCTGAGGTTTATTATAAGACCAGTCGGAAAGATAACCTTCAATTACTTAAAAGTGTAGTTATTAGAAGTAAATAAACATTAGATTGTTATTTTAATTAACTTAGAAGTGAATTATATTCAATATTAATCTAAACTAATAATCATTATGAAAGTATTTAAGTACCTTTTAATTTTTGTTGCCTGTTTAGGCCTTCTTTCATGTCAACAAGATGATATGTCGATTAACAAAAATGAAAAATATGGCGTTACCGTAAATGATGCCAGAAAACTGGCAGGTCTTGCATCCCAGATATCCTTATCTGGATCGAAACAGGCGAGCGGAAATAACAGAGAATTAAAAGAACGTCAAATCAAGGAGGTTCTTGCTTATCCCAATGCGAAAACCCCTGCGTTTTACATAATCAATTATGTTGATAATAACGGGTTTATACTTTTGGCAGCAGATAAAAGATCAGTACCTGTTCTTGCATCCTCTGCGAAAGGTAATTTTGTTTTGAACGATAAAACTAGTCCCGAACTAAAAAACTGGGTAGATGTTACTGTTACATATGTTCAAAATATAGAAACCAATACTGATAGGGCGGTCAATACTTCTAATGTGAATCCATTGTGGGATGGACCATGTCCTTCAGCAGTATTTAGAGGGCTAGACCCTGAATTTTCAGTAAAAACAGTTTGCGAGGTCGAACCATGTGATTATCAGGAGATTAATATCGCACCCAAAATCAATTCGGCTTGGGGCCAAGGTGTAGGCTATAATGACCAGTTACCATATATGTCATGCATGAATTATAGCAACGGAAAGCCTCCCGTAGGGTGTGTTGCTACCGCTATGGGACAAGTTATGCGGTACTATAGTTATCCATCACAATACAGCTGGAATGCTATGCCACTTACATCGCCTTCAGCTGAAACAGCAAAATTGATGAAGCACATTGGCGATGCCGTTGACATGGACTGGACATGCAACGGATCTGGTGCAAATACGCAAAATGATGTTGCTAGTGCATTTAAAAATACTTTTGGTTACAGTTCCGCAAAATATATGGATTTTAATGGAGATAAAATGTTGACTGAATTGCAGGCAGGCAGAGTTGTTATCATGAGAGGTGGACAGAATGTAAACGGCTCCTATACAAATGGTCATGCCTGGGTTGTTGAAGGAGCAAAATTAGCTTGGTCCTGCAACTGGGATTATGAAACAGGGCAGATTATAGCTGCTTATGGCTACCTTTACGGTTACATGAACTGGGGCTGGAATGGCTTGGATAATGGTTATTATCAGACAAATTATTTGAATAATACAGGTGGTTCCTTTAACTATAAACAAGGAATGGTATATGATATTCGTCCATAATTTTATTTATATTAGACGATATGAAATTAATATGTTTGGTAGCTGTTTTCTTAACATTCGCATCGTGTGAGAAAACGGAAGGAAGCGGAGGATAGGTAGTTTTTATAATGACGAGAATAACCGCGTACTTACCAAATTCAAATTCAATGGTGTTGAAGGCGGATTGAAGGAAAAAGAAGGAATCGTAATTGTATGAGAATAATATCCTGAAAGCTGTTTATCAATCACAAAAAATGGCAGATGAGTACGAAAAAAGTCCACAAAAAAAGATTTCTGGAATACCGAATAGTTATAACTGGGGAAGCTTAGTTAATAAAAAAGGTTCGAAACTTAAAGAACATTATGAAATTCTCCTAGACACCCTCGGTAAAGAGCCTGGGATGCTAGGCCAGATATTTGCAAAAGCTCAAAATAAAATACAAGATTCTGCTAAATTGGAACGTTTGGTAAAAATGATTGGAATATAGTCTTGGGTACAGATGGATACTGATACAAAAGGAGATATGTATGAGGGGCTTTTGGAAAAAAATGCGCAGGACACAAAGAGTGGAGCAGGTCAATATTTCACGCCAAGAGATCTGATAAGAGCAATCGTGGAATGTATAGATCCACATCCTATGAAAACTATCGCAGATCCAGCCTGTGGAACAGAGGGATTTTTTCTTTCTGCAATTGAACATTTACAGAATAACAGTAAATTAAGTAGAAAGGAAAAGCTTTTTTTGGAAAATGAGACCTTTTATGGATGGGAAATAGTTCCTTCTACACGCAGGCTGTGCTTAATGAATCTCTTTTTACATAACATCGGTGATCTAAAAAGTAAACCACCGATTTACTGTGGGGATGCTTTGAAAAATGAGCCAATCCAAAAGTTTGATCATGTGTTAGCAAATCCGCCGTTTGGAAAAAAAGCAGTGTTATAATACGAAATATTGACGAAGATGATAACGAAGACTTAACATACAATCGAAAAGACTTTTGGGTAACTACAACTAACAAACAGTTTAATTTTTTGCAACATATTGTATCAATGCTTAACGTAACTGGTAAAGCTGCGGTTGTTTTACCGGATAATGTTTTATTCGAAGGAGGAGTTGGAGAGGCGGTCAGAAAAAATCTATTAGAGAAAGTTAATTTGCACACCATACTGAGGTTACCTACAGGTATTTTTTATGCAAATGGAGTAAAAGCTAATGTATTATTTTCGATATAAAATCTGAGTCAAAAAGAGCAAGCAAAGATGGGGTCTGGTTTTATGACTACAGAAGTAACATTAGGCATACACTAAAAAAGAATCCTCTTAAATATGAAAATCTTAGTGGATTTGTGGAATGTTTTAAAGCAAAAGATCGAAGTAAATGTACGGAATTTTGGTCCGAGAATAATTTAGAAGGAAGATGGCGGAGATTTACTTATGAAGAGATATTAGCAAATCCAAAAACTTCCTTGGACATGACTTGGCTAAGAGATGATGAGATGCTGGATCTTGATAATTTACCTGAACCGTCTGATTTATTAAACGAAATTGTAGATGATATTGAAATTGCATTGGCAAGCTTAATTAAGATGAAAGATTCACTACTGAGATAGGAATATCTACTTAATCTTTTATTAGCTAAGGGTTCCTGGATAATTAAAATTTGTTGTTAGCTAAAAAAAGTATTAAATTTGCTGCAAGAAATTAACGCGTTCTTTGATTCAAGTTGTAATAATTTTGCAGGAATAAGAAATTTTATTATTTGAGTCTATACTATAGAATTGTGGCAATTTCATGGCACTTTTAGATTCATTTAGAAAAAGCAGCATAAACAGAGCATTTACAAGAGAGGTTCGAATCCCTCTCTCCGCAAAAAAAACCTTAGGATATTTTATTCTAAGGTTTTTTTATTTCTGAATGACGTGTAATAGTCACTTTAATAACATACCAACGTTGGCTCAGTTTCAAAACTTGGGGGCTAGGCAAAAAGAGAAATTAAGATCTTAAAAGATGGCGTGCTTAAAGAACTTAAAAAAATCAATTTATTGATTTCTTCATTCATAACAATAAGCATACTGCTTAAATCCTTAATGTTTAAATTAAGAAATAGACTAAAGTTTATTGAGGTTAAGAAAATTAAGATCAATTTTAAACAGACTCTTATAGGTTTGATTGTATTTATTTTACTTCCCAAGTTTTGAAATTGAGCCTGAAATTTCCAAAAACGCTAAAAAATAATGGAACCAGAAAAAGGCTGGTCACTGATTTATTTTCCATTTTAGAAAAGGTAATTTTATTCGGGTTTTGACTGTCTACCAATTCGTATTTTTTTTTAGAGCTCCTACTCATGATCTTTGGCATCCATGAAAGTTTTTTTATTAATTACTTAATTCATAAATAAATATTTATCTTAGCGAGCAATGTCACGAAATGTGGATATAGGTGTTTTTTTTACGAAGTTTTTATATCTTTTGTTTCGTGGAAAATATTGCTAGGCGTCATTTTGTAAAAACAATAACCAAAAAATATTAATTTAAAAAAATCTATGAATTCAGCCGAAGTAATAAATAGTACAAAATGGGTTTCGAAATTTTCATTATCATTTTTAGCCATTGTTGGTACCACAAATACTGCTCTTTTTATCATCTTACCTCTTTTACCTTATGAAATTTCACAGTTTATATTTCCTGTAGGATTTTTAGCATTAGGATTGTCCATACTATTCTCAATTGGTTTTTCTATTTATTGGCACAGAAAAGAAAATAACGGAACTTTTAATTCTATACCATATATTTCCTGGTTTTCAACACTGTTACGGTATTGGATGGCGTTTCTACTGTTGGATTTTGGCTTTCAAAAAATATTTGAAGTCAACTTTAATTATTCATATCATATAAATGATTCTTTATCAGGCGTATTAACGGGGCCGGAATTAACCTGGAAATATTATGGATTTTCTTACGGACTTGCTGTGATTTTGGCCTTGTTTCAAATAATTGGTGCTATTCTTTTGCTATTCAAACGTACCACTTTATTAGGCATTACCATACTTTTACCTGTCATGCTGAACATTGTTTTGATTAATGTTTTTTATAGTATTGGCCCAATTACCTTATTTACATCTATCCTGATAACATTAGGCTTGATTAATCTGTTTTTACAGCAAAAAGTTGATATCATAAACTTCTTTAATCAATACAAAAACAGACTGCCATCCATTGGTAATCATTTTTCACGCTCAATCGCTCGTGTGTTATGTATTCTAATTCCTTTATTGTTTGTTATTTACTATAATTATGACGTCCACCTTTCAAAAAAATATTTTGGAAAATGGAAAGTCACATCCATGACACGTAATGGAAAATTGGTTAAAGAAAATCAATGGCAACAGGATACTTTGGCCTGGAAAACAATTTATATTGAAGAAAGAGGGAAAATGTATTATTGTCCGAATCCATATATGTATGTGGAGAATACTTCACTATTTATGAAATATCATCACGATGATAAAGAACAGAATTTTAAGGTTATATCTTACGAAAAGAATCCGAATAAACCTGACACAATTCCTGTTCAGATTAACAATTTTAGAAATAACTCAATGCAATGGAAAATGATTTTATACAAGGACACTATTCAAATGGAACTGAAGAAATAAAATCTTTAACAAAAAACGATGCCTGGCAGCAGTTTGATGAGATTGCGATAGTCTTGAAAACTATTGACTGTAAAAGGTACGGGGGGCGAGTCGCTTCATCCGCTTAAGATATACCAAAACCTTTAGATTCAATCTGAAGTTTTTTTTGTTTTTATCTACTTTATTATACCCTATGTGATAAGAAAAAATCAAATGATTTTTTAAGTTGTCCGTCTTAACGCGAAGCTAAAACCTAATTTTCTTAAAAGCTTAACAAAATCTTAATGGGGTGAATTTTTTCTCTCGCAGATGATATGGATAGAGCAGATGTGCAAAAGTAAAAATCTGCATCATCTGATTAATCTGCGTGAAATTTAAAAATCATGTGATCAGTATCCATTCCCTTCATCAGAATCAATGATGTTGGTTCCGTCTTTATTTTCCTTTACAGGCCGTATCATAATTTTCTTTGCGTTAGAAAAATAAAACCGAGATTTTAAGCCTGTCCAAAATTAATGAATAGCTTCTAAATGTTAAGCTATTGATTGAATGATCTTTATTGTTTGCATAATAGATTTTAACAAAAAATTAAGTTATCGGAATTTTAAATTCTAACTTAGGTGAAATATTTGACAGCATGAAAAATAACTACCAAAAATCAAAAAATTATGAAAAAGGATCTTTACTGATCATCTTTTATTTATTTTCGTTTCTGATGCTCACTTCCTGTGAACAGAATGAACCGGAAGGGAATGGTACTTTAGGTGCGCCTGAAACCCAAAATCTGAAAAAAATGGGGGATATTACCCTGCAGAAAAATGTGATTATTCTTAATGAGGAATCGATTTCGGCCATTTCTTCTACCGATAATCATGAAATTATATTCAGCAGATCTTCACCACAAACAGACAGTATCCATACGGGAAGCATCATTACCGGAACCCAGTTAGAAGGGGATCAGGTACATACTATTCTTGCCAAAGTTACTTCCGTATCTAAGGCGCAGAATCAGATCTTCGTGCAAACGGAAAGCGCAAAACTTGAAGAATTTATTTATAGCGGAACCATCAGCGGAACCTATGATCCGGCTGAAAATAAACCGATCAATATTAATGGAAAGATGGCTAATTATGTTCCTTTGCAAGGTTTCACGACTCCAAATCTGGTGAACGGTATTGAAAACCTTGAAAGAAAATCGGCAGACGCATCACAAAAACTGATCGAATTCAACCGTTTCAACTTTGATAAAACAATTCCATTGCCTACTCAACAGGCAGGTCCGGTATCTGTAGCATCCAATGTTCATATAAAAGGAGGATTCACTCCAAAAATTGATTATAAAATTGATTTTTCTTTCGGAAGATTAACCAATTTTGAAATCAACTTTATTATGGACGAAATAGCCCTGCAGACTTTTGCGAATATCCAGGGAAGTCTGGGTTATACTGCTAGTGTAACGGATTATCTTAATATTCCTATTGCGCCAATAGTACTGGGACCTACAGGTCTTGTATTGAGCCCGACTGTTTCAGCAGGTCCGTTTGTAGGAATAGCCACTACAGGAAAAGCACAGATTAAACTTCTTGATATTACAGGAAATGCTAATATTTTGGTTGGAAGAAATCCATCCATGAATGTTTCTCTGAAAAAAGAGGACGATCTGAGGATCACCAATCTGGAAGGCAACGTTAATGCGGAGGCTGGGGTAGAAGCGAAAGGGGCTGTCGGTCTGATGTTTATCACTGTTCCTTTAGCCAATTCGGGTTTAAAAGGAAGAGTATCTGCTGTTCCTTCGCTGGGGGTCGTTCTTATTCCTGAAAGAAAAGGTGTTATTGATTTGAAAGCGAGAATCCAGGCCAATTTGTTTTATGGATTCGGGATCAGTCCTTTCAGATATGAAGGCACATTTCCTCTTATCCAGAAAGAATATCCAATTTATCACCGGGATTTTTATTTTTAAAATAAAACTTTGAGTAACATCAATAAGGATGGCATTTGTCATCCTTTTTAAATATAAAAAGCACAGACCAAAAATCTGTGCTTTCTGCTTGAAAAAAATTCAAAAATTATTATTTTCTGATCATCTTTGCTGTTTTAAAGACATTGCCTTTGGCATCTTTAAGAGAAAGTAAATAAGTACCTGCAGGATATTTAGAAAGATCTGCATTGATCGATTTTTCAATAGATTCAAGACTTCCTTTTGAGCTGAATAATACTTTACTATCCATACCGGAAATCTGTGCACTGTACTCTCCCGAAGCATTCTTTAATTGAATGTGAATGGAACCATTCTGCTCCACGGGATTAGGATAAACAATCAATTCAAAATCTTTGTTTTCCACTTCCGTAAGTCTCAATGTTGCAGGTGGGGAAGATGGATAAACCAAAATTTTCTGTCCGTCATAACCCACTGCATAAACAGCTGCAGCGTTGGAAGGGTAGTACACTTTTGTCGTCTGATTGGTAGTATCACCTGTACCTATAACAGATACATAAATCAATTGATTATTGGCATTGAATGTTTCATAGGCCACTGCATTTTTCCAAACACTGTGCTGTACAGTAAGATAATTATTGCTTAAAGTAACTCCCTGACCTGTCTGGCCGCTTAAAGGAAGCTGGTTACGGAAAGCCCCAACACTACGGGATGAAATATAATGCATGACCGGTGAAACAGGGGTCTGATAGTTCTTAGCCTGTATGGATGCTACAGTGGCATCAATTTGAGCCTGCGTAATGGTAAGCTGTCCGGTGCCGTAATCATCGATTGATCTGTTTATTGGTTTTAAAAATCCGGTTTTAATGAAGAAGCCGGTTAAATCTTCCTGTACTGCATCGCAGGTATTTTTTACAAAATTCAGCAGCAATTCACCATTTGAAACTCCTGAAGCATTGTAACTTCTTGCTTTGTTGGCAACCGTACCAAACCAGTGCGCATAATCTACTCCTGTATAATTGGTTGGATAATTTAAGGAAAGAACCGGGGCATTTCTTGAAGCTCCCGCCAGCTGATAATACAGTTCAAGCTGCCAGAAAGGTACCAGCACTTTAAAAACATCCGTATTGGTATTCCCTTGTAATGCTTCCTGATTGACAGTTGTATTCAAAATGGCTCCGTTTATCCTTCCTCCCGCGATACTGGTCATTCCTGTGGCTGGTTCTACAGATTCTCTTTCTAGACGGGACATTCCATCGTTTTGTGGATTCAGATGATAATCTACCCATGTACTGTGCATATTATTGGTAACCTCTGTAGTTCCAATCCATTTAATGTCCGGTCTGATCTGATTGATATGTCCGAATTCATGCGCAATTCCCCATAAAGACAATTGATTGACATCAACCAGACTCTCTTCGCCCCAGTCAGAATCCATATTGATACCTAATCCGCCGGCATACCAGCCTCCGCCATTATTACTATAGCTGAACATGCGGTTTTTTGGAACTAAATTATATTTATACAATCCCATCACCAACCATTCATTTTTTACAATAAGATCGTATTTTGAAATAAGTTCCGCAGGACTAAAAGGAACATAATTTTTCAGCATACTTTTTTTATAAACCAAATGAGAATGCTGACCCACAACGTCAATCATAGGATAGGCTGAATTCGTAAGATCCGTTTGCCAGTCACTTTGTGCAGAGGTCTGATAGTGATAAAGGCCATTGACCTTACCGGAAACAATATTGATCTTAATATCAGACAATGATGTATTGGTATTATAATAACTGATGTATCCCAGGCCGCTGTTGGTCAGCTGAAATACATTCAAACCATTATGAAGTTCATAATAGGAAGTGGTACCGCCAAGAACAGTAGAAAAATCTTTCACCTGCAATGAAATACTGGCTCCTGCAGGGATATTCTGAGCAAACATAGCCACCTTATTTCCCTGCTCAAACACAATACCTGTAGGATTTTCAAAACTGTCGTAGCCGGATCCCACCTTTAAATTCCCTGTAGTAACAGCAATGGGCGGATACACTTTATAATCCTGCACCCTGTATTTATTTACATAAGTTCTGTTGAACAGACACTGAGCCAAACCTTTATAAAACGGCGATGTCATCCCATCGATATCTACTTGAGTAACAGATGGCTTTAATGCTGAATAAAGAGTGTTTGCAAAAATCTGAGTATAAAGATTTGCCGTTCCTGAAGAGCCCGCTGTGTAAAAGCCCATTTCAGCACAACTTGCAAAATTTCCCTGGCCATTATTTACAGTAATCCTCACATTTAAAGGAGTAATCTGATTAGGAAAATAGACATTCACAGGAGAAGAAGAATACTGAAAATCAAACGACATCAGAGTAACAAACGTGCTGTTTGCCGTAGTATTATAACTGATGCTCACACTTCCAAACCGACCGTTGTCGCCGCTGGTTCTAGGCGTGTATTTCAGATAATCAATAGGAGTGATCCCATCTAATCTGTAATTTAACACTACCGGAAAAATGGTATTGCCATACGAAGAGTGATACAGCGTGTTTACATTATTATCATAAGACTTATCAATATTTTCTCCCGACTGGTAAGATGATGCAGTAGTTCCTGCAGGGATAATGGTGGCCTTTATATCGTTGGCGCCATTTACACTTAGTTCTGATGTATTGATGATGCAGTCCGTACCGTCAGCAATGACAGGTTGTGTTTCGGAGAAGAATTTCATCTCAGCGCAGCTCGAGAAGTTTCCTACACCTGCGTTTACATAAATTTTAATAATGTAAGGATTCTGGATAGCTGTTGGAAAAATAACTTCCTTATCCTGAGCATTAGCTGCCCAAATTAAATTATTGCTTACCGGAATGAAAGTATTGGGAGCTGCCTGTGTACTGTAGGAAATACTCACATTGGTCCACATACCGTTTGTACCGGATGATCTGGGCGTGTAAACCAGTTTTTTAATGCTGGTAACATTTGAAGTGAAATAAAATGTAAGCTCATCCGGAATACCGCTCTGAGACCATTTGGAATGATAAATAGTGGTATTATCACCGTCAAGCAATTTTGAAAATTCAGCTCCGGGCTGTGCCGGCTGCAAAGATGTACCTGAATATACGGGAACCTGATAAAGCTGTGAAAATACAAGCGATCCCCATAAAACAAAGAAATACAATAGTAATTTTTTCATAATGATATATTTAAAGTAATAGGTTTTTGTGTATTAAAAAAAGGTAAATAATTTATGATAACAATACATGTTGTTGAATCTATAGTTTCACAAAGTTTCTATCCCTTCCTAATCAGTTTTGATATACTACTTCATAATTGCCTCAATTCCTAAAGTTAATATATATATCAGTGTTGGGGCTTGTCTTTTTTTGCATTATTTGATACTATATTGTCATTTTTCCTAATCTGTTGATATATTTAAAGCAGTTGGAGGAATTTGTTTGTTGAATTTTACATTTATCTTTAATAATTCCTCTATAGAAGTTAAGAGCGCAAAGAATTAAATGTAAAACAAGCTCGAAATATCTATTTTGTTAATAATAAACTATAAAGAGGTGAATGATGGGTATTCATTACATTGTCCGAGGTTATAAAAGATACATCCGGATAAAGTCTTTATAAATTAAATGAAGTGCTTAATGCTTTGACTCAGGAAGACATTTGTTCCTAAAAAGACAATGGAAATTTGTATTTTTAACTCGTCTACAGAGCAAGACGAAATTGTAAAAAGAAATGGCATCAGTCGCGAAAATTAAAACATATCATTTTCTTCCATATAAGTATGGTTCAGAACTGCTGTTAGATATTGGACGTATCGAAACACTGAAAAATTATGTGTTAGATACTACGTCGCATCAGCTTAGTTTTTACGAAATTCTTTTTATCGAAGAGGGAACCGGTACTATTACATTGGACGAAAATAAGATAGTAATAGCTCCGGGAACTGTTGTTTTCACAAGCCCCGGACAGGTGCGTCGTTGGGAAATTAAGGAAAAGGTAACGGGCTATACATTGTTCTTTGAAAAAGACTTTCTCTATCTTTTTTTTTCGGATGAATTGTTTCTGTATCGGTTTCAATATTTCCATCAATATTCACGTCCTACAGAAATGCAGCTATCCGGGATTTCATTTGACAAATGTCTGGAACTTTTAGACGGTATACAACAGGAGTTTGACCAGCTTCAGAATGATAGCAGTCATTTGATCAGGTCACTTTTATACCAGTTATTGGTTATTCTCAATCGATATTATGCAGGGGTTTACAATGTTCAGAGAGACACTTATGTTCATTCAGATTTTTATAGATTTCGATCTTTACTGGAAAAGAAATTTGTGGAGGATCGAAGTGTAGAAGGCTATTCCAAAATGCTGAATGTAAGCTCTGGATTTCTTAATAAAATCTGCAGACAATTTAGTGGATTATCGGCTCAGCAAATGATTCATTACAAACTGATTTCAGAAATAAAGAAACAGCTTTACCAGAACAAATCCGCAAAAGAGATTGCCTACGAGTTTGGATTTTCAGATCCATCTAATTTTAACCGTTTCTTTAAAAAGCTTACCGGTACTACACCTCAAGAATACCGAAAGAAAATATAAATGACCATTTTAAAGATAAAATGACCATTTTGACAGCGTGTGAATATTCTAATTTTACAAAAAAAAAGGAATATGATAAAATATACACTTAGTCTTCTGTTGTTTGTAATGAACGTATTGTTCGTACAGGCAGAACAGCTATACGTTAATCCTCAGACTGGCAACGATACAAATTCCGGATTAAAGACCCATCCGTTAAAGACCCTTCTGGAGGCCGCAAAGCGTGTCAACTTAAACAAAGAACAGAGTTCAACCACAATTGTCCTTTCAGAAGGTGTACATCTGTTAACTCAAACCGTGATGTTCACCAATGATAAGTATACCCTTACAAACCGTCTTGTCATTCGTGCGGAAGTGATGCCTGACGATGCAGAGTGGACGCCCCAAAAAATGCCGGTTGTAGTAACAGCAGTGCCGCTTATACCGGGCGTGGGCGGAGAAGAAGCAAAAGGGATACAGCCGGAAGTTAGCCATGTCACCATTGAAGGTCTGCGATTTACAGGCAGTCCGGATTATTCTTATATGGATGGTGAAAATCTGCGTCGTTCCTATCCCATATGGCGTGATGGAAAAAAATTAGACGATCTGCTCGTAACACAATGTCTGTTTGCCGGAGATAGGGATGTATTGCCTTTGCACGTTGGAGTTATAGCTAATGGTTATGGCTTGGTTATCGATCATTGTGTCTTCTTCAACTGTAAAAATCCGGTTGTGTTTTGGAAAAACGATGGAGGGACTGGCAGCCGTAATGCCATGCGTTATTCGCTGGTATATGGCAGTTATTTCAGTGGCGTCTGGACGACACAAAGCACCAATGGAGACGATTTCGATTTTCACCATAACATCATAGCAAACAGCAGTACAGTATGGATAAGAGAAAAAGGAAGTACACGCCGGTACAAAGCTTCTGATTCCCTTTTTGCAGGCTATACCAATCTGGCAGGCTACGGAAGTGGTCCGTTAAGTGGTAATGATGCCACTTCAACAGATTTTCTGACCATGAAAAACGTACAAACTACCGAAACGGTAAACATTGAAAAAGATCAGAGTAAGCGTAATTATCTGCAATTAGCAGAAGGTTCGATAGGCTCAAACATAAAGGCCGGACTTTTCAAAAAGAATCAGTAAACTTTAAATTTAAAATAATGAAAAAGGGATAAGATATTCCCTTTCAATAGGAAAAGAGGATCTTCTGCATGAAGGTCCTCTTTTTTGTATTTGAAGTGAGGAAGTTAGAAGAAAAACCAGGGATAATAAGCTCTGATAGCATATGAAGCGGTTTTATTTGATTTCAGCAATACTCGCTAAAAGAAGCTTTCAATATTTTATAGTATATTTGCAGCTTAATTTTTAATGGTATCAAGAAAGGTTAAAAGGGGCTATTAGGTGCTCGACAATCATCTTCCCCATCTCCGCTGAAAAAACTAATTCCATTAGAAGGCTAATGGAACTTTTTTATACATAAAAGTCACGGATACAGGATGTAATTTTTTCTGGAAATCAGGATATCGGCTGATTAAGCAGGTGAATAGAACGCTCGCTTAGTCGAATCAATGCAATTGATTCCCTCTTTGCATCCTTTAAAATATGCACTATGAGAATGAAACTTTGCGTTAAAAAAGCGCTCTGTTTTATGAATCTATAACCGTAAGTTGATTCTTAATTGATCTCACCTGGTTTTGAACTTTTGGTTCTTTTGTTTGACTACGTCGAATCTTTGATTTCAAGACAAAAGAACATATAACACACCTTACAAAATCACACACCACAAAAAATGCATCCATTGGATGTAGAGGAAGAGCCTGATGATAAAACTCTAATAATTTGATCATTGAATGCAATGAAGGATAGAAGAAAAGAATGAAAATTGATTTTAAATATATATTAGCCCAGAAATCTATTTATATAGCGGCTTTGTCGGCCTGTTTCATTGCGGTGGTTGCGTTTGCTGTTTTGAGTTTCCTCATTACCCGCGACAGTCGGAAAAACAATGAAGGATTTGCCAAGAAAACCTTTTTTCAGAAATACGAAACGCTGGAAAAAGAATTCAGAAATATAGAAGAATACCAGTACCTGCTGCGTGCCCTGATTCAGAAAGACGGCTTGAAAAACTATAAAGAATATTCTTCTGTCTTGAATAATATGAACAGGAAAGGGAGCCTGCTGCCATACAGTTGGTATTCCTATTATGATGCTGCTTCCGGAAAATCTGTAAGCAACAGTACTTTATCAGACGTACTTACAAAGAAGTCCGAAAATACAAGGTACACCAAAATAGAAAACAACAGATCCGGACATTTCAGAGATTTCCTCACCACGCGGAAAGACACCACTTATTGGGTGAGCTACGACTCGCTCGTATTGCCAAGGAAAAATGTACTCTATTACGGTTCTGCAGTAAGCTTGAACGACCTTCATGAGTATTTCTCCAATATAGACAAAAGCCTGAACAATTATGCCTATGTTTTCACCAAAGAAGGCATCTGCATTTCCCATCCGGAAAAGAAATATTTAGGAAGGAATATTTTTGATTTTACGGATATCCAGTTAAAAGATACCCTATGTAGTACCACAAAAGCTGGTTATACAGAAGGAATCGGGGTTTCGGAGTATCTTAATCTGGAAGTTACCCGTTTCGTAAAACCATTGAAAACAGATAATTTCGATGGCTATGCTGTGGTCAATCATGTGAATTTCCTGATCGATGAAAGTGTCAGCAATACCAAGATGTATACGGTCTACATTTTTCTGGCGGCTTTATTTCTGATCGTGGCTGTTTTTATTTTATTTCATCGGGCGGCTAACATGGCGTATAAAGAAAAAGAAAAGATACAGTCCGAGAAAAACCTGCTGCTGGTTGAGAATGAGAAAATGCACAGGGTAGAAGCACTCCATCAGCTTCAGCAACTTAAAAACAATATCAATCCGCACTTCCTTTTCAACTCGCTGAACGCTCTTTATATGCTTATCGGGATCAATAAAGACAATGCGCAGCGGTTTACCATGAATCTTTCCAAGATCTACAGATACCTTATCGTGCCTCCACAGGAAAATATCGTGCCTGTAGCCCAGGAAATCAAGTTTATCCAACAGTATATGGAGCTTCTCAAAAGCAGGTTTGATGAAGAACTGACCTTTGATCTGATCATACATAATCCCAAAAGTCTGGAAAAGCGCATTCCCTATCTGTCTCTTCAGATGCTGGTAGAAAATGCGATCAAGCACAATATAGCGACCATAGATCATCCATTGGACATTCTCATCACCGTAGACGATGAAGGAATCACGGTGAGAAATACCTGGCAGCCCAAAACGGGTGAAGATGTGCAGGGAGCCAAATTTGGAATTGACTATTTGAATCAGGTTTATGATTTTTTTAAAAAGAATTCTGTTAATATTTCTGTGGATGGTGAATATTTCATATGTATTTTGCCATTATTAGAATAAAAAATGAAATCCATTCACTCCCGAAATACTGCCTCTCACTCCCTAAAGCTGTTGATATTATTTCTTTACGTATAGTTTTGCGAGCTGAAACTGAGATATCTAATAATAATTTGGAATGAATCGGACTATGGTAATGAAGAACTACAGACTTGCATTGTACTTAGGGCTCACGTTAGCCTCACCGGCAGTACTGGCACAGAAAAAAGACACATTAAAAACAGATAAAGAAAAATCGGAGAAAACAGATACTTCATCAAAAAAAGCAAAGAAAATTGATGATCTGATTAAAAAAGGAACGTATAAAAAAGGCCTTTTTAATACCATCCAGGTGAAGACCGATGTATATTTTGAAATCCCGGACAGTTTAATGGGACGTCAGTTTTTAGTGGTCAATAAACTGTCTCAGGTACCGATGCAGGTGAATGAAGCCGGCCTGAACAAAGGAATGAACTACGAAAACAAAGTAATTTCCTTCCACCGCGATGCAGTAGCCAAAAAGGTGTGGGTGAAAACAGTGGTGCCACAGGTATCATCACCTAAAAACGATGTGATCACAAAATCTGTAAAAGACAACTTTTCAGAATCTGTGATTGAGGTTTTTGATATTGAAGCGCAGAACAGTGATTCTACGTCTGTAGCCATTAAAGTGAATAAGATTTTTGACGGAAATCAGAAAAGCTTTAATGATGTTTTGGCCAATGTAGGGCTTGGAGGATCTGTAAAGTCCAACCTTTCCTACATCGAAGGCGTAAAAACCTTTCCTCAGAACCTGGTCGTTAAATCTCAGCTGACGACATCCGTGAATGAAGGTGGAGTAGATCTGCCGGTAACCCTTGGAGTAACCACGAATCTGGTATTGCTTTCCAAAGAACCGATGCAGCCGAGAATTGGAGATGCAAGAGTTGGATTTTTCAGTGAAAAACATTGGGCATTCAACGACCGTCAGCAGAAAATGGATGAAAAGCTGTTCATCACCAGATGGCGTTTGGAACCTAAAGATGAAGATAAAGAAAAGTATGTAAGAGGCGAGCTGGTAGAACCCAAAAAACCGATTATTTATTATATAGACCCTGCAACACCTATCCAGTGGCGTGAGAAAATTATTGCAGGTGTTTTCGACTGGCAGGTCGCTTTTGAAAAGGCAGGCTTTAAAAATGCAGTGATTGCAAAAATGCCGGATGAAAACGATAAAGACTTTGATATTGATGATGTAAGATATTCGGTGATTACGTACGTGGCTTCACCAAAATCAAATGCGATGGGACCTTCCGTAGTAGACCCGAGAAGTGGTGAAATCATTGAATCGGATATCATCTGGTGGCACAATGTGATGACTTCTCTTCAGGAATGGATGAGAATTCAGACCGGACCGATAGATGAAAAAGCACGCGGAAATGTATTCAGCGATGAGCATATGGGCGAAGCTATCCGTTTTGTATCGTCACATGAAGTGGGACATACCTTCGGACTGAAGCACAATATGGGATCTTCCTTTGCTTTTCCGGTAGAATCTCTCCGTTCGAAAGAGTTTACAGATAAAATGGGTGGCACTGCACCTTCCATTATGGACTATGCACGATACAACTATGTAGCGCAGCCTGAAGATGGAGTAACCGCGATCACTCCGAAGATCGGGATTTACGATAAACATGCTATTGAATGGGGTTATCGTTGGTATCCTGATGCAGCAGCAGAGAAAAAGGCGCTGAGAGATTTAATAGAAAAGCATGAAAATGATCCATTGTACTTCTATGGCGAGCAGCAGAGCTATCTGGAAACCATCGATCCGCGTTCGCAGTCTGAAGATTTGGGAGATGATGCAATGAAGGCCAGTGAATACGGAATGAAAAACTTAAGAATCGTTGCAGACAACCTTCTGAAGTGGACGTATGAAGACGGAAAAACGTACACAGATGCAGGAAAACTGTATATGGGCGCTATCGGGCAGTGGGATCTGTACACAGGTCATGTGATGGCGAATGTAGGAGGAATTTATCTGGATAATACAGTTTTCGGCAGCAAGAAAAAAGCCTATGAAGCGGTACCTGCTGACATTCAGAAAAGAGCAGTGGATTATTTGGTTAAAAACTCAATCAATCTTCCGGAATGGTTATTCTTTAACCCGATTACGGAGAAAACGTATTCTGTGAAAAACTCCCCGATGGGACCATTTGAGCAGACTCCGTACACCTTAGCAAGAGGAATGCAGTATGCCAATATTTATTCCCTGCTGATGGATGACAGACTTCTGAGAATGATAGAAAACCAGTTGAAAAATGAAGTTTCAGGTTCAAAGGAAGAAATCTACACAGTGGAAGATTTATTCGACCAGCTTCGTGGATCAGTCTTCAACAAAAAAGGAAGCCTGACAATTCTTGAAAAGATGACGCAGAAAAACTATGTAGATGCTTTGATTGTTTCCGTGAATAAATTATTTGAAAAAACGGCAGTGAAAGCCTTAAAGGTAGAAAACACACTGAACATCCCGATGATCTGTAATTTCCATGAAGAAGACCACGGTTTGAGGAATATCAACTACTCATCAATGAAACGAGTATCTGAAGTCACTACCTATAAAAGGGCGGAACTACAGAAAATATTGAACTTATTAAATAAAAGTAAGAATAAAGGAGATGAAGCTTCCAGGGCTCATTATGCAGACTTGATCATCCGAATAAAAGAGGCTTTAAATAAATAATCAGCTATGAAAAAAACTCTAATACTTTTACCTCTTTTGGCGGCTCAGGTTGCATTGGCCCAGGAAAAGAAGACCATTACCGGAAAAATAGAAGACGGAAATACAACAACAGTGATTTCCGGGGCTTCTGTGAAGATAGAAACCCAGTCCGTTTCTACAAAAACTGATCTGGTAGGCATTATTGAAAGCGTATCTGTAGGAACAGTAACCGACAGTAACGGAAAGTTTATCCTGGAAATTCCTGCAGACACCAAGGCTGTACTGGTGAGTTATCCGGGCTATGAGTCCAGAGTAATTCAGATCAGTGAAGGGCAGACCAATTATACGGTAAGACTGATTCCTGAGGTTTCAGACAAAAATAAAATCCAGGAGGTTATCATTACCGGATATCAGAAAATTGAAAAACGCAAGCAGACTTCAGCCGTTACTACGGTGAAGATGGATAATATCAACCAGGCCGGTGTTGCCAGTGTAGACCAGATGATGGCAGGACAGATCGCCGGTGTAGTGGTGACTCCTGAAACCGGAGCTCCCGGAAGTCCTGCAAAAATCAGAATCAGAGGGACGGCTTCTCTTTCAGGTCCGCAGGATCCGCTTTGGGTAGTGGATGGTCTTCCTTTAGAAGGAAATGATATTCCCAACTTCAGCGATAAAGACAATATAGACCAGCTTCAGAATTTTTCTATTGCAGGTTTAAACCCTAATGATATAGAGGATATCACCATTTTAAAAGATGCTGCAGCTACTGCTATTTATGGAGCGAGAGCGGCAAACGGGGTGATCTCTATTACCACCAAAAAAGGGAAAAGAGGAAGTATGAGAATTAATTTCTCAGCGGATACTTTTGTAACCTCCCGTCCGGATTTTGATAAGCTTAACCTTCTGAATGCTTCTGAAAAAGTGGATTTGGAATTAATGCTTGCGAGCCGTGCAGATTTAACCTACCGTGCCGACAAAGGGGAAGTGATGAGAATTCTAACGAAAAACGGACAGCTTGATGCTTATAGAAGCGGAGGTTTGGGCGCATTGAATTCAATGACCCGTCAGCAATTGGATGGTTTAAGAAGCAATACCACAGACTGGGGGAAATTATTGTACAGAAATGCTATCAATAAGCAGTACGGATTAAGTGTTTCCGGGGGGAGCGACCGTTCAGATTATTATTTCTCTTTAGGATATTATGACGAGCAGGGAACAACGATCGGGACAGGTTTCGAACGTTATAACCTGACGTTAAAAAACAATTATAAACTAAGCGATAAATTAAACGCAGGGATCTCTATTTTCGGGACCAGCAGCGAACGTACATCGTTTGTAACAGATGCTGATGCTTCTATCAACCCTATCAATTATTCAAGAAACGCCAATCCTTACCTGAGCCCGTACAATGCAGACGGATCCTACAGATATGATCAGGATATCGATGGTTTGAGAGATGCCTATGTACCTTTCAACTTTCTGGAAGAACGGGAAAATACAAACTATACCCTAAAGAACCGTTCATTGAAAGGGATATTGGATTTAGAATATAAAATTACCAAAGACCTGAAGATTACATCTCAGTTCGGAATGCAGTATGACAGCAACAAAACAGAAAAATTTGCTGCTGAAAATACGTACTCTACCCGAAAAATGAAAGAGGGAACGCGCTATTATAAAGATGGAGGATTCCGCTATTTCCTTCCCGACGGAGGGGTAAAACAAAACTGGGATAATGAATTTTTCCAGTACAACTGGAAATTACAGGCAGCCTACAGCACAAAAATCAATTCAAAACATGAAATTGATTTGATGGCCGGAACAGAAATTCGCAGAACGAATGACAATACAACACTGACCAGAGCTTTCGGGTATAACAGCACGACAAGAACCGGGACACCTATCGTTTTCCCAAGTTCAAATTTTGCAGGAGATAAGAAATACGAAACCTACCGTGAAATGGCACCTGTTGAAAACGCCTATGCTTCTATGTTCGCGACGGCTTCCTATACTTTCGATCAGAAATATACTTTCTTCGGAAGTGTAAGATATGACGGAACCAATTTATTCGGGGTCAATAAAAAATATAAATACCTGCCGATATGGGCCGTATCAGGTTCATGGCTGGTAACGAAAGAAAACTTTATGAAGGACCTGACGGCTGTTTCTAACCTTAGATTAAGAGCTTCTTATGGTCTGCAGGGGAATATAGACCGTAATACGTCACCATTCTTTATCGGTGAATACAAGGAGACCACTATTCTTCCGGGAGGTAAAGAGAATATGATTAACGTACTCAGCCCTCCAAACGATAAACTTCGTTGGGAAAAAACAACCAACGTCAACTTTGGTCTTGATATGGGAATGCTGAAGAACCGTGTGAACCTTACCGCAGATATCTACAGCAGAAAAGGAACGGATATGATCAGTATGAAAGAAACGCCACTCGAAACCGGGTTTGAATATACGATGATGAACTGGGGAAGCTTGACCAACAAAGGTTTCGAACTGGCGCTATCGACAAGAAATATCGATAAGGAGAATTTCAAATGGAATACGACCATCAACTTCGCGCACAACAAGAGTAAAGTACTGAGCGAGCAGCCTCGTAACAATGCCTTGCTTCCCTCAAGAGAAGGTCTTCCTGTAAATGCTGTATTTGCTCTAAAAACAGCCGGAATGGATGAAAACGGAAATCCGATGTTCTGGAAAGGAAATGAAAAAGTAAAAGCCGAAGATTTCTTCAAATTATACGATGTGTACGCAGACTTCCTTCCTGGCCAGCTTGTGGATACGAAGCTTTCCAACGAGGAGCTTAGGAACCTGTTCACATATGTAGGAGACAGAGATCCAAAATTTACCGGAGGTATTATCAACACATTCAAAATACACAGTTTTGATCTGACGGTTTCCGCAGCTTTTAATTTAAAGCAGACGGTAATGAGAACTCCTTCTTACCGTGGAATGGATCTGGACAGAGGGAGAAATTATACCAAAGATATCTACGAAGCCGGAGCAACACTTCCTGGGATCACCAGTCCCAATATGGAAAACAATCCGGGATGGATGGCCAATAAATGGTTTGCCGATAACCGTTCCAATGCCTACAGCTTACTTGATGTATGGGCAAAGGAGATCAGCTATGTAAGAATCAGCAGCATCCGTTTAGGGTATACGCTGCCTAAAGAATTTACCAGCCCCATGGGAATCAGCAGTCTGAGACTGAGTGTGGAAGGACGTAACCTTTTTGTGTTTAGTAACGGGTACAAAGGATATTTTGATCCGGAAACCTATGGTAACATCTATGCACAGCCGATTACCAAATCCGTGACAGTAGGATTTAATGTTTCTTTTTAAAACTTGAAAAAAATGAGAAAAATTACAACATTCATTGCGATCGCAGCCTTAAGCTTTTCCAGTATCGGATGTGACCGTTTTTTAGATATTCAGCCTGAAGGGAAAATTATCCCGATGAGCGTAGAGGATTACCGTAAAGTACTTACATCAGCTTATTCCCAATATCCTGTGCATAAATCTTTAACCGCTCTGCGAACAGATGAGCTGACTGTAGATGAAAGTCTGAATGAATTTAATGTCTACCGCGAAATTGCGATGTGGAAAGATTCAAATAATGACCAGGCAACAGCCGAGTTTCCATGGGTGACCTTTTATTCAGTGAATTTTTATCTGAATCAGATCATCAACGAAGGAAGCAAAACCATGGCAGATTCTCCTGAAAAAAAGCAGATCCTTGGAGAAGCTTATGCGCTTCGTGCGTACTTATATTTTGACATGGTTAATCTCTACGGGAAGCCTTACAACAGTGCTACAGCCGCTACAGACCGAGGAGTGCCGATCAGCCTTGAAATTGACCTTGAGCAGGTATTGAAACCTTCTTCCGTACAGGAAGTTTATAATCAGGTGAATGCGGATATGGCAAAGGCAGAGGGACTTATGGTAGAGGAGAAGCAGCCGGCAGGAATCAATTACAGATTCTCAAAGGTAGCTTTAAAAGCATTTCAGGCGAGAACCGCTCTTTATCAAAGCGACTGGAACAAGGCTTTAAACTATGCTGAGCAAACGCTTGCCGTTAAAGGAGAATTAAGCAATTTAAATACGACGGCTACTGCGCCAAACCATTATGCTTCCGTAGAATCTATTTTGGCTTTGGATAATGCATTCAATATCGGCGTGCAGAATGTATCCTATGCTTCCACAGAACTGACTTCAAAATATAATACAACAACAGACAAAAGGTTTAGTCTTTATTTTGAAAAAAATGGTAGCAAATACAAAGTGATCAAAGGTGGAACCACAGATTTCAGAGTGTCTTTCAGAACAGCAGAGATGTATTTTATACAATCTGAAGCATTATTAAAACTGAACAGATTGACCGAAGCTAAAGAGGCACTCCTTAAAGTGTTAAAGAACAGATACACACCTGATGGATATGCTACCGTTCAAAGCCAGATCAATCCAATGAACACTTCAGATTTCATGAATTTTATACTGGAGGAGAGGTTCAGAGAATTTGCTCTGGAAGGCCACCGCTGGATGGATTTAAGAAGAGCAGATCAGAGAAAAATCACTCATAAAGTGAATGGGACTGACTATATTCTTCAGCAGAATGATGTGAGATACACTATAGAATTTCCAATGAGTGCCAAGAAGAATAATCCTCTTTTATAACATTTCATAATAACAACCCCTGAAACCGCTTGAACTGGATAGTTTTAGCGGTTTTTTTGTACTTTTGTACCGTTATGAAAATTGCCATTATAGAAGATGAGCTGCTGGCTGTTAATTATCTGAAAAATCTATTGGATAAACAAAGCATAGTCCCTTTGACAGAGACTGTGGTTCTGCGTTCAAAAAAGCAGGCCATAGATTTCTTCGGAAACCATTCAGCGGATCTTATCTTTATGGATATTCATCTCGGTGATGGGATGAGTCTGGAGATCTTTGAAGATGTGGAACTGTTCACGCCCATTATTTTCATAACCGCTTTTGACGAATATGCCATGAGGGTGTTCAGGCATTTCACGATAGATTATCTTTTGAAACCTTTTGAAGAGGAGGATTTGCATAAAGCACTGCAAAAATTCATTTCCATCAGATCTAATTTCGATCCCGAACCTGTCCTCAGATCCATCTCCTCATTACGCCAGGCAGAAGGCCCTGAACTGATGAAACGTTTTATGGTACGCGACGGGAACAAACTGAAATCAATAGATGAAGGGAATACCGCCTATTTTTTTGCCTCGGGAAAATACCTTTTTCTCACGACTGTTGACCACCAAACCTATATTTATGATGATACCATCAAAGACGTGATCCATAAACTGAATCCACAGCTGTTCTTCAAAATCAACCGTAAGTTTATCATCAATAAAAACGCAATTGTTGAAATCATCAAGCATTCCAGCCAAAAAATAGAACTGAAACTGGCGCCTGCCCCTGAAATCAATTCAGATGTGTTTATCAGCAAAAGACAGATCACGGAATGTTTAAGCTGGCTCAAAAGCTGATATATAACGAATGAAGAATTCCACAACCTTACCTATCTTTTAAAATAGCAAAATGATAAAAAAATATTATCATCTGTCAGGTGAAAAAATTACTGAAGAAGAATCCTCTCAATTAAAAGAATTTACGATTAAACTAATTGACAGTTTATCTGATTTTCCATTTAAAGAAGAACATCACATCATTAATAACACGATAGATTTTATTCAATATTTCATTAATGATAATGAAGGCGAGGAACAGGTGTTCAATTATCTTTGCAGCCAATCTGAAAAGTTTCAAATTAAAGAAAGACTTATTGAAGGAGATTTTATTATTGTTACCAATAGATCATATATACTCAAAAATGGTAATGGACCTTTAATTTCAAAATATGTTTATCATGCAGAAGATCTTGAATCCACTCACTATATATGCATACAGATCTTAGATGATCAAACTAATCTTCCGATAGAAGAAAGAACCAAAAAATACTGGTATGATACAGATAAGAATGGTGAAAAATATGAGGGTATAGAATTTTCTTATCATGAAGACGGTTCATTGAGATGTGCAACAGATATGACGCCTAATCATTCGGATGAGCAGGATTGGGAGTATTATGATGCTCAGAATTTTCAGAATTTACAAAACCGCAAATCAGCAGATTTTAATTATTATTTAAATGCAGAGCTAATGCCTCTCAAAAATTGAAACGCCCTCTAATGGATCAGAATATGGTCAATACATATGCGCTGAAGTTCGAAAATAAAACCATGAGCTGGGAAGGATTCCGGGGAAAGAAAAACAGTAAAACTATAGATACTAATCATTATTGTTTAACCTGTTTTTTAATCTGTTGGGACTCAGCATCACAAATCAACGATTCATTGCTGCCGGATATTAATGCAGCTTTGGCAGATCCTGCGTTAGAAATTGAAAGCGATACGGCGACAGTAGATGATATCATCATGTGTAATCATCTGGTAGATTTTTATGACCGTCAGGGCTATGTAAACAGTATACCTTTAAAGGATTTCAAAGAAATTGTAACCTTATGGAGAGATTTTCTGACTACACGTCCTCTGAACGGCGCAAAAATTTACTTTACCTTCTTTGGATTCTCTTTCTGATTTTTTGTAATTCTAACCGGGCTAATCTGATCATCAGATTTTGAATGATAAGTTTAAAATATCAATCAAATTCCTGGATTTCTATACGTTGGTGTTGGGTAGAAATGAAATTTATCTATCTTAGTAACTCCTGTAAACGTAATTCCGAACACATTATATTTTTATGTCAAAACGTGCCCATTTCATAGTTTTTCTCCTGTTGTTTAGCTTCTTTTCCGGCTTATCTGCCCAAAGTGTGAAGCAGTTGAAAAAGAAAGCGACTAAGGAAAATATTCCATGGATCAGTTTTAAATGGGTAGGGGATTCCATCGGGAACCGCTATTTTGATAAAGCCTACATTAATATTCCGCTGCAGATTGAAAATTTGCCCTATCAATTTGATGCCCAGTTTGATCTTGGTGCGTTTGCGACGATTATTTACGGTAAATCCATCACCCATTATGCTTCTTTTTCGCCTAATTTAAAGGAATCCAGAGATACATTACGGATTAAAGGAAAGAAATTTCCGCTCTATAAAAATCTAACCCTGCATCTTGACAAGGTTAAATTTCCCAATTTGACCGTGGTAAAACTACCCGGCTTCGGGAAAGAAATCCCCCTGGATTCTGTAAAAACTAAAACAGTTAAACACATTGGTACCATCGGCGTTGATCTCTGTGCCAATAAAACATTAGTTATTGATTATCCCAATCAGAAAATTGCTATTCTTGATGAGATTCCGGGAAGTTTGCTGACTAAAACTGAATTCTTGCCTGCGAAATTTAATAAAGACGACAGGGTAATGATCCCGTTTACCATTGGTGACAAAACGGAATATCTTATGTTCGATACCGGTTCCAGTGCTTTTCCTTTAATTACTTTTCCGAAATACGCTGAACTGATAACGGATTCCAAAGAACCTGTCACAGATTCTCTGGGAATTTCGAGCTGGGGATCCGTTCATCAGATGTATAAGAAAAAGATGAATAAAAAGATGTATCTCGGTAAAAATCAGGTTAAAAACGAATACGTTTACTACAGCGATAAAGCAGCAAGTTCGCAGAAATTCTTTGATGATAACGGTATTTTTGGATTCACCGGAAATGTATTATTCCTTGATAAAATACTGGTCATCGATTTTAAAAATAAGAAGTTTGGAGTGATACAAAAATAAACAGCCTATGAAAAGCCCAGATCAAGTAAATTCATACGAATCAACGATTAAAAAAACAGATTTTGGAATACTGACCACATTGGTGTCAGAAGCTGGTGTCTCCGCACATGGAAGTATTTCTTTCGGGGATAAAACCCTTTCGGCTAATTACGTTTACAATAAAAGAGGGACCTATAAATTAGTTTACACCATCATTGATACAGACGGAAATGCTGAAAATTTCGCGGAAGATGACGGGATTTTACCGACCTTATTTTTAAGTCCTGCTCAGGAAAATTATGTTTCATTTGTCCCTTATCATCCCGATAAAGAATTAGAAATCAGTGTTCCTGTTTTTAACCGTGAAAATATTGAATTGCCGAAGGGAAACAGACCTTTTACAGGGAGATTTATAGGTGTTACGCAGCAGTTTTCAATCTTTCATGAGGCAGATATCTGGTCTGAAACGAAGCCTGATAAAATGCTTTCCATTGAATTTAAAAATGATGAGATAAAAAAGAAGCACAACATCAAAATAGACCTTCCGAGAAACAATAAAATAGTCATCAATAACAGTGAAATTCATTTACTGGCCAATGATAAAAAAGGTTGGTTGCACAGACAGATTGATGAATTGGGAAATGTAATACGGGAAAGATTAATCAGTCCCAATAAAGAATGGTTTTGGGAGGTACTCAGCTTGTCCTTCGATGAAAATTCATACATCCTTTGTGAAGAAGAAGGTAAAATATCGGTTGAGGTCATCGCACCGGATCTTCACTGTACCACTAAAGCTATAGCTGATAACGGTGATGAATTTTTCAACACTTGGCAGCCTGTAAAAATTGCTGAAAACACTGTGGTCATCCAATTCAACGGAGAATTTGGGAACGGCTGGTTCACGATTAAAAATGATGAATTGTTGGAATTATTCTACAGCAAAAATGAAAAAGGCTATAGAAATATATTGACTAATGAGATGCTTCCTACTGACAGGCAAGATCTGATTATTTCCAGTATCAACAAAACAGAGGAAAACAGGTATGCCGTTATCTTTTACTTATCAGATGAGCAGAAAACAAAAAATAAGGAACTGCTTATTTTGAACCGCAGCATTAAGTAATATCAGCAACCCAACTTTCACAAATAAATTTCTAAAAATGACCATCAAATCAATTGTAATCATTCTGGCCTGGATCATCTTTCAAACTTCCTGTTCTCAGAAAACTGAACAGAAAAAAAGTGAATTGAAAAGTGAACAGATAAAGGTGAAAAAAGACTTAATTCCCGGTAAAGATGATAAAGTTTATCAGGGAACCGTCAATTTAATTACTCAGAAAGACATTGATGAATTTGGAAAAAATAAGTATACTTTTATTAATGGAAGTATGAATATTTGTGATATAAATTCTTCCGAATTTTCTAAAGAAGAAATCAATTTAGATGCTTTAAAAAGTATAAGGATTATTAATGGCGGGCTGCTTATTACAAGATTAGAAAACCTGAAGTCTGTCAGAGGATTGGAAAATCTGGAAAAGGTGAACGGAGATTTTGTTATATCCGGCTGTGGATTAAACACAATCAGTACATTTGAAAAATTAGCTACCATAAGTGGTGACTTAGTTTTTGGAAATAATGATTTTAATGAGGTGAAACTTACTGAAATAACAGGATTTAGTAATTTAACTGAGGTCGGGAGTATTTTTATTTCGGGGAATTCGGGATTACAAAAACTAGACGCCTTTCATAAAATAGAGAAGACCAAAACCATTCAGATTATCAATACCAGCCTTGAAAGAGTAGACAATTTTAAAAATCTGAAGAATGTGAAAAACTTCTCGGTGGAATATTCATCGCCTTTAAAGGAAATCAATCTGGAAAAGCTTGAAAATGTAAGCGGTTTATTCGCATTGAACGAAAATACGCATTACAACGGACAAATCAGGATGCCAAACATCAGAAAAATAAATCACCTCTTCATTATAGATAATAACGGGTTAGAAAATTACTGTGATTTTTCAAGTGCAATTAAACAAAATCAGATAGACACTCTGTCTGCTAGCGGCAATAAAATTAACATGACAAAAGAGGAGATACTTACAAAATGCAAATAAGGAATGGAGTATCGCGAGCTCTCCACTATTTACAATTATTAAAGACATGTTCATCATTTTTGTGCATTTGTAATGTGTTAATCCATAGGGTTTTATTGTCTCACCGTGATCCCGTGTTTTCCCCCTAAATTCAATCGTAGAACTACGACAATTTTCTAAAAAAGGGCTAATTCATTTGCCTGTGATTTTTTTATGTGATAAATTTCCACTACCAAACCACAGAAAAAACTTATGAAAAAAAGCCGCATTGATCCGGAGCTGCCAATGATAAGCAGCTAGGCAGAGTTTACTCTTAAAAAGGCTCTGACAGAACCATCTCAGAACAATCAAAACTGTACTTGCAACGGAGACCGATGCGGAGTACCGATTATTCATATGAGTCGAATGGTCTTATTTCTAATATGGAAGAAATTCCTGTTCACATCCACACTACCGAAAAAAAGTATACCATGTTTCAAGAAGAAAAGAATCTGTCCAAGAAGGGACTAGATTCAGCTAAAATAGATATAGCCGATAAAATAGACATAGCAGACAATATCCAGAAAGTTGCAAAAATTAAAGATTCTAAAAAGGCCATATCACAGATAAAAACAGTAAGTGATACGGCGCAAAGCTTTATGAATCAGCCTTTTTTGCAAAATTCGCCGACTGTTATAGAAAATAAAGTATGGGCTAAGCAGCCGACCTCCAATATCTTCAATGCCCAGGCAATACCTGAAAGTGCCATTGCAGGAATAAACAGAGTGGTCAAACTTGAAATTTTTGTCGAAGGAAAACCGATCAAATTTTTCAAACATTTTAAGCTGACCCAAAGTGCCGTTAAACATCATCAGTTTGATCTTACCCTTGCTCACGATACCCTCGGAAGCGCTGAAAACCATAATCTGGAAGAAGCCCAAAGTTTCCTGGGAAAAAGAATCACCGTCGTTTTCAAATATAAAGATGTAGAAGATGGCCCAGAAAGAAACTTCGTAGGAGTGATTACCGAAGTAGGATTCGATCAGGATAACGGAAGCCTTGGGAATGTCATCCTTACAGGCTACAGCCCAACGATCCTATTGGATTCAGCTCCCCATACCCAAAGCTTTGGAGGGAAGCAGGATATAAGCTTGAACAATATTGCAGATCACGTCATCAAAGAAGGCTTAGGAGCCAGTAAATTCGATGTCAGAGTAGACTCTCAGTATGGGAATATTTCTTATAGTTCGCAGTATGATGAGACCCATTATAATTATTTGTCAAGAATGGCAGAAGCCTATGGAGAACAGTTTTTCTATGATGGTGAAGTTCTGCATTTCGGAAAACTGCCCCCTCAGCAAAAACCGATAAAGCTTACGTATGGCAGCAATGTAGCTGATGTGAAAATCAAAATGTTAGCCCAGCACGTAAAGCCCTCTTTTTACGGGTATAACAGCAGTAAAAACGAAAAACTGACAGCCGGACCTTCAAAAATCAATCATACCTCAGATATTGCGAGGCGTGCTTACGAAATTTCAGAAAAAACATTCATCACTCCCTCATTAAGTATAGCCCCCATAAAGGCTTCAAAGGTGATGGATATTGATGTCTCCCAAAAAGGGGCTGCCGGAAGCAACTCAGTGGATGTATTTACCACTTCCGGAACTACTTCCGTACCCTTTTTGTATCCTGGCTGTACAGCAGACATCGAAATGCGTAAACCGGACACCAATGAGACGTCCTATTTTACAAAACTCATGATGACGGAAGTACGACATGAAGTAGATGCAAGAGGATATTACACAGGATCTTTTGACGCCATTGCAGCCGATACCGGATTTATGCCGAGACCTCAGTTTAATTATCCTAAAGCCGAACCCCAATTTGCGAAGATTATTTCCAATACGGATCCACTCAATCAGGGAAGGGTACAGGTACAGTTCGACTGGCAAAACGGTCCCGATACAACAGAATTTATCCGTGTCATGACGCCCGATGGAGGAAGCAGCGATAAAGTAAGTAAAAACCGTGGATTTATGGCCATTCCGGAAGTGGATGATCAGATCATGGTCAATTTTGTTCACCAGCACCCGGACCGTCCTTTTGTGATGGGCGGAATGTTTCATGGTGGTGCTGGAGGCGGAGGCGGCCAGGGCAATAATATCAAAAGCCTCAGCAGTAAAAGCGGACATATCGTAAGCCTTGATGATGCCGGTGCGATCACCATCAAAGACAAATCAGGCGGAAATATAATCACCGTAGACGGAACCAATACCATTTCCGCTGTAGCCAGCAAGAAAATTTCTTTGGACAACGGGAAATCATCCATTGTGATTGAGGATGAAACCATTACCATTCATGCTAAAAACATCCATGTGGTAGGTGATACCATTGTTTCTGTTGGAAGTGGTAAAGCAGGAGTAGAACTGAGTTCAAAAGAAAATGTGGCAGCCGTAAGCGGAGTTACAGTTACTGCATCCGGAAGCAAAGAAGTCCAGATCACAGGAAAAGAAACCAGCATCAGCGGAGCCAAGGTTTCAATGAACGGAGATGGAGAGACTATAATTACAGGAGGTCTGGTTAAACTGAATTCTTAATTATGGAAACATCTTCAATTGCACAGGAATACTATAAACTAAGAGATCTGTGGTCTGCAGCCGAAAAAAATCAGTCATGGAAGCTGGCCGTTTGGGTGGCACAGTATGCAGATGTGGAGATCATCGATAAGTTTATGCAGATCGAGCAGTCTCCTGTGGGAGAAGCCAATGATATTTTTTTTCGTTTTGAAACCGAATACAATGGTAACAGAGAATGGTTTGAAGAACAGTTGTGGAATGAATTCCTCACCTGGTTTACACCTCATCCGGAAAAAGACAAAGATCTTCACAGAGCCCTTTGGGAAAACAATATGATCAGAGAAGCCTTTGTTCCCGATACTAAGTTGCCTCCGAATATATCCAGTCTTTTTAGCGAGCTGGAACGCCTTAAGATAAGTATAACGGATCAGACTGAACATTTTTATTTCAGTTTGTATTTTCCTCTTTCGGCTCATAGTAAACAAAATATAGCCCATTGGTTTCAGCAGGTCATCGAAACGGTACCGAATGATCTCCGTCTCGTAACCATGGATCTTGCGGAAGAAAGACGCGTGGAACTGCAGGGCAAAAAGAACGGAGAATCTCTTTATCATTATCTGCATCCAAAGCTCAAAATGGCAGAAGCTATTAAAAACGAAATGTATAAAGCAAGTGACAGCTATAATACGGTAGATCCGGATGCCAGATTCAGAAAGCAAGTTATTGTGGTTATGGATTCTACCACGAAAAAAATACAGAACCGTACAGATGTAGAGGTAAAACGTCTTTTAAATATCACAGATGAGATTGGAACGGTATCTTCAAAAATAGCAGGTTTACTGGTCGCATCACAAGCCTATTTTGCCATACAAAATGCTAAAAAAAGCGAAGAATATACCGATAAAGCCCTTGAAGAATCCTCAAAAGCGATGCAGGAAGATGATGCTACAGGATATCCGGTCTGGAAATCATGCATGCTTTTAAAGGCCGCATTATTATACGGAAACAAAAAAACAGATGCAGCCTTATTGATTTATGAGGAGTTATCGGACAAAGCCTCCGAACGTCAGGATGTCTATTATATCATGGAGGCGAACAGGCTTATCGCTCATATTTATTACGAAAAAAACAATGTGCAGAAGGCCTTTGAAAATATACTGTTTTCTTTGGCGGCAGGAGCATATTTAGATATCAGTGTAAGAAGACAGTCTACTTTTTTACATGCGGCTTTTATGGCACTTTATTTAGGTGGACAGATCAAAACACCCGCAGAAGTAAACGAAATAAAACTGCAGTTGGCAGATTGGTTAGGGGATGATTGGGAAATTTTATTGGCGCAGGCTGGAGTGGATTCAGCATCGTTAAAAATGGACCAGTCCGTTTGGAAAAAGCAATTATCAAAACTTAAAAACTAACCTATGTCTGATTTAATAGGAAAAGTAGCCACATCACCCGCCCCGCGAAGAGGCTTCGGTGAATTGTTTGGAGAAGCCAAAAACAAACTGGATCATTTGCAGAAAGATATGGCCAGTATTTTACCTGCCATGCCCGGAATGCCTGTAGGAAAGTATTTTGATCTCGCTATCGGGATCGATTTCCATGAAACTATTTTCCCGCCAATGCCTTTATTACCGGTGCCACATATCGGAATGGTTTTCGATATCATGAGCGCCGTAATGAATGCTATTTCAAGCATTTTACCTGAACCTCCGGCTCCTCCGGCAGATGGCTCTGAACCGCCAACAAGTTTAGGCTCCATTTGTACAGCTATTGTCAATGGAATGAAACCATCCGTTCAGGTTCACGGACAGTGGGTAGCTAATGCAGGTACAGGGATTCAGCATTTGCCGGGGATCTTTTTACATATTCCGTTTCCGATCGTAAAACCTATTGCAAGCTCTGAAATGTTTTTGGGTAGCAGCACTGTTTTGGCAGATGGCGGGCCGTGCAGTACCCAGTTTCACCTGGCTTTATCATGTAACCTGATTGGAATTCCGGCACCATTCCGTATTACAAAGCCAAAACCAAAGGTTGCTTTAATGGCACCTACTTCTATGCTACTGATCATCACTTCAGCCGGAAAACCTGTTTTAGCAGGTGGTCCACCGACTATTGACCTTTTCCAGCTCGCTATGAGTCTTGGTTTGAAAGGAATGGGAAAATTATGGAAAAAAGCAGGCAATAAATTACAGGATTTCATTCACCGAATTGAACCCAATAAACCTAAGCTGGCAAAAGTTCTACAACCGGTAAAATGCCGCCTGTTTGGTGAACCTGTAGATGCTGCTACCGGAAGAGTATATTCCACAAACACCGATATTGAGCTATCCGGACCTATTCCATTTGTATGGCAGCGAACCTACTACAGTGATGCTGAGGTAAACGGACCGCTAGGTTTTAACTGGCATCACAGTTACAATATGGGGCTTTTTGATCTGGGTAATGATTTTGCTTCTGTGCGTTTGTCAGACGGGAGGGAAACTGTAGTTCCGTTGCTCGATTTAGGCGAAAAATATTTTAACAGAAAAGAACAGCTCACCTTTAGCAAAGATGAAAGAGGCTATCTATTAACGGATTCCGATAAATTACAATACAGGTTTAATGGAGCGCTGAATCAGGAAGGCTATCGGATGCTTTCTTCAATAGCCACCACAGACGGATTTACAATAACCTTAGACTATCATTCCAACGGATGTTTAAAAAAGATAACAGACAGTACAGGCAAAATTATAAAGGTAGAAACCGATTCTGATCATCGCATTACCCGTCTCTACACCGTTGCTGAAAACCGGGAGATCACCTATATCCAATACAGCTATGACGATCTGGGAAATATGGTGCACAATAAAGACGTGATTGGGGCAGAAAAGCTTTTCCGCTATCAGGGGCATTTATTGGTTCAGCTGACCAACCAGACCGGACAGAATTTTTATTGGGAATACGAAGGAGCAGGCGATGATGCAAAATGTATCCACACCTGGGGTGATGGCGGCGTGCTGGAATATTTTACAGAGTATCATCAGGGACATACCGTTACTAAAAACAGTTTAGGTTTTACATCGGAATACTTTTATGATGAGAGTAAACTGATCTATAAAATAATTGATGAAAACGGGGGTGTTACCCATCAGAAATACAATCAGTATCAGGAGCTTGAGTTAATGATCAATGCGGAAGGTTTCACACAGAAATACCTGTACACCGAAAACGGTTTATTAAAAACAATTGAAAACGAAAATAACGGGCAGAGTCAGTTTCAATATGATGATGCTTTTAATTTAGTTAAAATAACAAGTCCGGGAGGTGCAGAAATAGAATGGACCTATGACGAATTGAACCGGATTGTTCAAAAGAAGCTTCCTTCCGGGGAAAAGTTGCATTATCAGTATAAAGATAAGCACCTCAGAAAAATCACGGACGACAAAAACCGTGCGGTGCATTTTTTCTATGACCAGTCACATCAGCTGGTACAGATGATTTATCCTAATGAAACCTATAGCAAATGGGATTATGATGAATTGGGAAATGTAATAAGCGAGCGTGATCCAAGAGGAAATTTAACGTTTTTTCAATATGATGATGCCGGAAATGTGATCTATTTAAAAGAATCCGACGGGAATGAGCATTATTTCGAATATGATACTTCCTATAATATTATTCATGCGAAGGATGACTTACATGATGTGCGATTCAGATATGGCAGCTTAGGGATTTTACTGAGCCGGACCCAGAACAATCGTACAGTGAAATTCGGATACGATACCGAATTGCAGTTAAAAAGCATCAGCAATGAAAAAGGTGAGGTGTACCGGTTTGCGCTGGACGGAGTAGGCGATGTGATCAGTGAATGGGGATTTGATGGATTGCACCGTCAGTACGAGCGCGATGCGACAGGCAGAGTGAAAAAAGTAGTCCGCCCTGATAACCGCTGGACAGAATATGACTATGACGGCATTGGAAATATCATTGCCGAACAGCACAGTGACCTTTCATTCACCGGATACAGTTACAATAAGGACGGATTTTTAATCGGTGGATTAAACCAAGATATCAGCATAAAAATACAGCGCGGGAAAGATGGCCGCATCATTAAAGAACAGCAGGGCCAGCATTGGGTAAGTAAAACGGTTGATAGACAAAACGATTCCTTATTGACAGAAAGTTCATTGGGAGCCAATATTACCCGCCAGTATGATCATTTTGGACAGCTCAATACCATGGAAAGCGGCAGCTGGAAAGCCCAGTGGCAATATGATGCCACAGGATTGGAAATACAGCGCGATCTAACCGGTGGTATTAGCCAGATTACTGAGCATGATCAGCAAGGACGGGTGATTCGTCGAAGCATCAACAGTCATAATATTGAAAAAAGCCGAACAAGGTATACGTGGGGAACTGCGAATCGTTTACTGAAAACGGTCAATGAAATAATCGGAACCAACGCCAGTTTCAATTATGACGCGTGGGATAATCTGGTAAGTGGTACGTATCAAAGTGGCAAGGAGACGGATACGATTTATAAAGCTCCGGATGCTATTGGTAACCTTTTTGAAACACCCAATCAAACTGACCGAAGCTATGGACCGGGAGGAAAATTGCTGACAGATATACGGTATAATTACTACTACGATGCAGAAGGAAACCTGATTTTTAAAGAATTCAGAAAAAGTTCGCAACGGGCAGCTGTATCATCTTCTACCGTAGAACATAAATACGGAATCAGCCTGATGGGAAGTGGCGTCGGCTGGCAGTACGAATGGAAAGGAAATGGAATGCTTGCCAAAGTGATATTGCCACAGGGCGGTGAAGTCAGTTTTTCATATGATCCTTTGGGAAGGCGTATTGCCAAACAGTATAAAAATAAAGTGACCCGCTGGGTATGGGATGGAAATGTCCCTTTACATGAATGGCAGTATGACGGGGAATTTCCACCAAAGCTGAGTATTGATGAAGAAAATAATGTAGAGGAAGCTTCTGAATCTGCAGAAAATGTAATAACTTGGCTGTACCAGGAGGGAAGTTTTGTGCCTTGTGGGAAAATTGTTGGAGAAGAAGAGTTTAGCATTATCAGTGATTATCTCGGAACACCTACGCATGCTTATGGTCATGAAGGCATTCTTGTGTGGGAAAGGGAACTGGATGTGTATGGTTCTTTACGAAAAGGAGATAATGAATTTGTGCCGTTTTTGTATCAGGGACAGTATGTTGATAAAGAAACAGGACTGGCTTATAACCGCTTTCGGTATTATGATAATGAGAGTGGGAATTACTTAAGCCAGGACCCGATTGGGTTGAATGGAGGATTGGCTTTATATGGATACGTCCGTGATCCAAATAATTGGGTGGATGTGTTTGGCTTATCTGGAGATTTGGGTACAATACAACAAACGGTAAACTCTATTTTACAATCTCACTTGCCACAAATTCAAGAAATAGATCCTAATGCAACAATTGGTTATAGAGGAAGTGTTGCAAGCGGAATTAGTAAGGCACACGATCCGGGCTTGTCGAAGCCGTTGAATCCAAATAATTTTGATGTTGATGGATTTATTAAAAGCGATTATTTGGCAAGTAGTCCATTGTTCTCGAATAGGAGAAGGGAGGCGGGTATTATACCTGGTATGGCAGAAATAGAGGCGTCTATTGATAAGCAATTGAGAGCCGCATTTCCGAATAACACTTTTAAAGGGGAACCTTTTGGTTTTAGAATTTTTAGAACGTTTGAATTAGATGATATGGCTAGAAGGACAGGGGATGTTCAGGTTCATTTAAATCATTAATTTGTATAGTTATGGAATATAAAGCATTGCATATAGTTTTGGCAGGAAATATTTTATTTGCTGATTTGGTAAAAGTTATAGAAGAATCATTTAATATGAATCTTAATATTATTAATAAAAAAGGAAGATTAGAGGGCCGTGGAGATACAGAATTATATACAATTTTTTTAGTGGATAAAGAAGATGATTTGTTCGAAGAACCTGACGAGGATTATCTGCTTATTATAGAACCCAGAGAAAAGGATTATATAGTGGAAAATATAGAAGATCAAATAAAGGAAAAACTGTTGATCAACAAAATAGTTTGGAAACGAGGAATATGGATTCCTGTTTTTATGACTGAATCATTCAGGGAGTTGTTTCCTGAATAAAAAAATCAGGATGAAAATAGGTCTAAAATGAACCTTCATACCAACAATAATTTTGAAAATGAGTAATCTCTTACAAGAGCACTGGAGCCTCTTAGAATTAGTTGGAATAGATTCAATGGTTTTTTCAGATGGAAGTATTAAAATAATTGATATTTTGTCTAAAGAGAATAAGGAAATAGTAAACACCTTTGGGAAGGAATATTATTTGAGTATAGTAAGAGAAACGGATCTGAATGAAATTGTGGAAAAATACGATGACGATATTTGGTCCAATTGTCAGATCAATGATCAGATTATAATAGATAATAAGTTCGTTTTCGTTTGTGGTGAAGGGGAAATGGGCAATGAAGGCTTTATAGTGAAACTTGATATGGATGGGACTATGATATGGTCACTTTATAGTTCATCATCAAATCCCTTCCTTAGATTTAGTAATTACAATGGACAATTGCAAGTGGTTTCATCCGCAGGATTTGCTGTTGTAGTCGATGTATCGACAGATAACATATCAATAGAAAATAATCTGTCATAAACAAACAAGCTGTGCAAAGTCCGACTCTGCACAGCTTATTTTTTACCAAAAAGATTATCTTTACCGGATTCCAATGAATCCATAATAATGAAACGATTTTACATTCTGATCACCGGTTTTCTGATGTTTACAGGGGTCAATACCAATGCGCAGTCAGACAGCGTAAAGAACTACGTAGTCAGCGCACTTGATCTTATGAAGGCTAAATCGGTCAATAAACATCGGATCAACTGGGATTCCCTTTACACCGACTCCCGCAAAAAAGCAAAAAAAATTCATACCATCAGAGAAACGTATCCGCTTATTAAAAACATACTCGGTACCCTGAAAGATGCCCATTCCAATTTCTTTCCGCCGGAAATGGTTAAGGCTTATACATTGGGTTACAGAGCTACCGGTCAGGAATTTCCTGTTATTGAAACAAAAATGACGGAAAACCAAATTGCTTATATCAAACTTCCCGGCATTGCCTGTTATCATTTTGCAGAGTGGGATGAGTTTGTCAACACATTTTATAAAAAAATTGAAGAGCTGAATGCCCAAAAACCAAAAGGCTGGATTCTGGATCTCAGAGACAATGAAGGAGGAATGTTTTATCCCATGTTTGCTGCTCTATCACCAATGCTGGACAAGAAAAATGTAATCGGAACCATAGATGCAGAAGGTCAATATGCGTTTTATGATTATGATGACAAAGGAAACCTGTATGAAGGTAAGCAGCTTGCCCATCATTTTAACATCAAAAAAATTCCTCAGCGCATCACGAAACCAATTGTCGTAATGGTCAACAAAAAAACATCAAGTTCAGGTGAATTCTGCACGGTTGCGTTTGCCGGACAAAAGAATACAACGGTTATCGGGCAGAATACAATGGGACTGACCTCCGGAAATCAGGAATACAAACTTTCTGACGGAGCATTTCTTATTTTAACAATAGGAAATATCGTAGACCGTAACAAAAAGGAATATGCCAAAGTAGGCGAGGGCTTCACTCCCAATATACTGTTGGAAGATCTTTCAGATGATGGATATATGATCACGGCTTCTGACGTATTGCTAAAAAAGTAATCTTTAAATTTTTATGGAGCGTCTTGGCGCGAAGTCGAAGACTTCGCGCCAAGACGCTTACCTTCTCATATTTCTCTATTGAATCAGTTGTTTAAAAGAAAAATCAGGCTGGCGCATTTCAATTTCGTTTGTGCTTGAGGCTAATTGTGCTTCACGGGCATAGATAAACATTTCTGCTTCATAGCTTGTAATAGCAGCCTCCAACGATTCATAGGATTCATTAGCGAATTTTTCGGATAAAATCAATGCATCCAGTAAGCCGGTATTCACGCCCTGACCTGCAAATGGAGGCATCAGATGAGCCGCATCTCCGATAAGTGTTATAGGCAAAGGACGGTCATTATTCCACGGTTGGTCCAATGGGAATTTTCTGGTCGGAAGACAGCTAAAAGATGCTGTAGAAAGGAATAATTTTTTGAAATGATCATCCCAATCAGCGAATCTTTCCAAAAGAAAGGAGCGGATGAGGTTTGCATCCTGAAAATTAGACTCATTATGATTTGTCCATTCTCCAGGCTTTTTAAAAATCACACCGTAGGTCAATACCCCGTTATTGTTGGGGTTGACCACCAGTAAGTTGCCTCCATAAGCAGCCATCAGCCTTTTACCACGACATAGTTGATAAAATTCAGGACATTCTGTTTCGGGTTGAGGAATATCTCCCTGGATGATCATGGTGCCGGTATCTTCAACTTTAGTGTCTGTAATAAATGCTCTTACGTCAGACATTCCACCATTCGCCCCGATAACCAGATCTGCAGTTTCCTGAATTCCGTTTTCAAAATGCAGCAGCCACTTTCCATCCAGAGCATCAAGTCCGGTACATTTTTTGTCCCAGACTACAGTATCAACGGTTAAACTTTCTAATAGTATATTTCTCAAAACATTTCTATTGATTTCAGGATTGTCATACTGATTTTCGGGAGTAGACTGTTTCGTGAACAGGGTTTCTCCTTTTTCATCAGTCATGATAATACCCATGGGTAATGCCAGCGCATAGTAATTGTCCAGCAGTCCTGCTTTTTTCATTGCTTCCTGACCTGAACCTTTGTGTAGATCCAGAGTACCACCCCAGATTCTGGCTTGTGGATCTCTATCTCTTTCGTAAACGGTAACATCTGCACCGTTCTGTTGTAGTAATCTGGCTAATGTGAGACCGGCAGGTCCTGCACCGATAATGGCTGTTTTTTTATTCTTAAGTAACATAATTTTTTGTGTTGTTTAATATCAATACAAAATTGAGGGTCATTTTAGAAATAAAATAATTATATTAGACTTAAAAATAGCCGTAAAAGACTTTTATGGAAAAAGATGATCAAACTATCCCAAACGTTCTTCAAAAGTTGGCCCATGTACTGGGAACAGCAATAAAAAACAGAAGATTAGAAATTCCTTCCGGATTTGGAAGTGGATACTGTACTGGATTTGTCTTCAATACGCAAATCAGGATGCTGATCAGTAACTATGAGCTGAATGAGGACATTGTCATTGAGAATACGGAGCGGAATACTGACAAAAAGGTAATATTTTTTAAGTTCCAGAACATTTTTCCAAAAAACGAATCATTATCTGCAGGAAAACATCCGAAGGAAATACCTTCCGTTTTAATTGCTACCAGCCGCATCAATACCGATGAAATTATTTCCATCCATTCCAATACATCTACCATTAATATTGAAGTAGAGGCAGATTATTTGAGACAATTGTTTAGTACATCAGATAAGTCACCGGTTTTACAAAGTCTCCTGGAAAATACCCAGCCATATTTGTTTGAGCAGATCATTTACCCCTCTTTGCAGAAAGTGGTAGATGAGATTATTTCAGAATCGGTTGGAGAAACTTTCGAACTGTTTTTTATGAGAATTAAAGCAGAGGAAATGATCTGCAGGCTGCTGATGGAGCTGGAAAAGCGGGACGAAAAACGCATATATGCGCTGAATAGTCATGATATAGAGACGCTTTATAAAATAAGGGATCAAACCCTCAAACATCTCGACATTCCTCCTGTTATCGGAGAACTGGCTGCCAATGCAGGAATGAGCCCCACAAAACTGAAACGACTGTTTAAGCAGGTTTTCGGTGACAGTATATTCAGCTATTATCAGGAATTCAGGATGAAAGAAGCTGCTCTTCTGCTGACAGACAAGAAATATTCTGTTTCAGAAGTCGGCTATAAACTCGGTTTTACCAACCTGAGTCATTTTTCAAAAATATTCAAAGAACATGTGGGAATGAACCCGAAACAGTATGCAATGATGCAGTGATTATTTCAATGAGTTGTAAAAATGAGTTGCGGTAATATGGTTGGCTATGTTTTTAATGAATTCGTCTTTTACATAAAAAAAGCTTGTCGTATTTCTAAACGTAAATGAGTAATAATTGCTCTTTAATTTTTTAAAAGTGACTAATGACTGATCTATTTCTTTTTTCAACTGATTCTTATCTACCTGATCAAGTGTGATGAAATGATTAAACTTCTTCTCTTCAACACCTGAAATGTAATCACAGGAATAAATCATACCCAATAGCGAAGCATAGGCATCATTGATTTTACCCAATTGTCTGTAGGATGTTGAAATCGATAAAAGTAAATCTTCAACATGACTGCAAACCCGGGATTCATTTGAAAGCGGAAAATCAAAAACAGCTTTTTTATAATATTCAATAGCCTTGTTGTAATCCTGTCTGGAAAAATAATAATCTCCCAAAGTATGAGCAGACACATGTTTAAGACCATAAGTATCAATGTTCTCATCACCATCTTCCAGAAGCTCTTTTGGGAATTTGAGTTTGAGAAAATAATTAAACATGGCAGCTTGATTGGCCAAACTGTCTCGCTTAATTCCTTTTGTATAGCTTTCAGTGTTTTTTAAAAATTCTTTGTCCTTGCTGAAGGGACCACTTTCCCTGAGACGTTTTATATAGGAATAGATGTTGTGGTCATCAGAGGAATGGGCGAACGGATATTTTTCTAAAAAAGCAGTGAACTCGTCTTCTTTTTCAAGTTTAATTTTCTCAACCACTTTCTTCCCTGAAATTTCTTCATCCGCCAGACTTAATTTAAAAGCATAGATAATAATACCCTCGCTTCCAAAGCTAACGGCGTACATCCAGTCATCATTGCCGCGAATAAACGAAACATCGGCTGGACTGAATACCTTATATTCGTTTTGCAGTTCAGTATAAGTGCTTTCTGCCTTAGGATGATCAACTAATAATGATTTAAAGACTTTTGTTTTTCCGATGCTTCTCCAATTATTCAAAAAGGCATCTACATATTCTTTCATGTCATCATTCGGCATTTTAGTAACACCAGATCGAAGAGCTGAAATATCTATTTTATCGTTATCATAAGTATACACTGCCGGAAATAGATTAAGATTACGATTTCCGTTATCTAAAAATATAGCAATACCGGTAACATCTTTGGTAAGGTGTTTTGGATTTATTTTTTTAGCCGTTTTAAAATAAGTCACCAGATCCTCAAGATATTTAAAGTTGGAACTTTTGCTGTAATTTTTTAAAGCATTATCCAGTTTAGATTCATACTCTGAAAATGATTTTTGTTGTGCTTCTGCGGTAATAAAACAGGTTAAAAGCGTCATTATGAGGTATAATTGTTTCATGGGATTACATTTTTATTACTTTCAATTTTTGAAGAAAGTATTGGTTATGCTGTGTTTTCATAGTAAACATAAGGATTAAAAATTAACAAGATTATAAATAGGGACAAAAGATTTTATCCACATAAGTGATTGTTCAATAGTTATTTAAAGTAAATACCAGAATGAACCGTAAAAAGTACAGATTGATGTAATGAAAAAGGGACCAAGAATGTCATATAATCAATATCCTCCTGATTAAAAAAAGCCTGATAAATTCGGCCAAGACGTAAAAAACTTACCTATTTTTGACAAACTAAATTTCAAAAGATATAATGAAAACCAAAGCTCCCCTATACGCTGCACTCATGATCGGAATGATGCATATTCCGGCATCTGCACAGACAAAATCCCAGTTGAATACCGAAATTGCTAAAGTAGAAGCAGGATTAATACCTGCCGTCCGTTTTCAGGGTGAACCTATGTGGACATTGGAATCCAGAATGAAGCATTACAATGTTCCGGGAGTAAGCATTGCCGTTATCAAAAATTCAAAAGTGATCTGGGCGAAGAGCTATGGCTTTTCAGATGTGGAATCTAAAACTCTGGTCAATTCCAAAACACTGTTTCAGGCAGCATCTATGAGTAAACCGGTCAGTGTTTATGCGGGATTGACAGAAGTTGAAGCTGGAAAGATCAATCCTGATGCTGATGTCAATTCCTACCTGAAATCCTGGAAAGTTCCGGAAAATGAATTCACCAAAGAGAAAAAAGTCACTTTTAAAAATATAGTCAGCCATACAGCAGGTTTTACCGTGAGTGGATTTCCGGGATATGAAGCCGGAAAACCGATTCCTACTTTAATTCAGGTTTTAAATGGTCAGAGTCCTTCAAATACCACAGCTGTTTTCGTAGATAAAGCTCCGGGAACACCTTTCCGTTATGCAGGTGGCGGATACTGCGTTTTGCAGCAGATGCTTATCGATCTGGAAGGAAAGGATTTCACCACCATTATGAAAGAAAAAGTACTTCTACCGCTGGATATGAAGAACAGCACATTTTCCCAGCCACTGCCTGAAGCACAGTCCCAATTTGCGGCTACGGCGTATAATCAGGACGGGGTAAAAGTTCAGGGAAAATCTCATACTTATCCGGAACAGGCTGCCGCCGGTCTATGGACTACACCCGAAGATCTGGCTAAATTCGTCATTGATGTTCAGAATACCCTGAGCGGAAAAAGCAGCACGGTGATTTCACAAAAGACAGCAGAACAGTTTACCACTTCCTTTATTGATCCGTTTATGGGATTGGGAATTTTTCTGGAAGACAGAAGAGGACATATGTATTTTAACCACGGAGGTTGGAATGAAGGGTTTTCCAGCAGATTTATAGCCAGTAAAACAAGCGGTGATGGAGTGGTCGTTTTAACCAATACCAATAAACCTGAGTTTGTAGAAGAACTCGTGCGTTCGGTGGCAGAAGTCTATCACTGGCCTTTATTTAATGGCCCGGTTCAGAAAATATTGCCTTTAAATCAGGATGATTTCAAAAGTGTCGGACGTTACAAAAGTGGAAAATATGGTTTTTACAAAGTCTATCGTGAAAATGGCAAGCTGATGACTTCTGCTAATATGGATACTCCGGTTGAAATGATTAAAGTAGGAGAAAATAAGTATGCATTTCGGGACTGGGATTTTACAGTAAAATTTGTGAAAAATAAGGATACCGGAAAAACAGATATCATACAGGTATTTTCCAATGGGAAAATAAGGTCATCAGATGCACAGATGGGACCGGATGAGAAAGCTCCTTTAGAATGGGTGCTGGACGGAAATTATGACAAAGGTCTGGAAGCTTATCAGAAAGCTAAAACTGAAGATGCCGGAAATGACCTTCTCTCTGAGGGTTATCTGAACGGAGTAGGTTACACCTTGCTTCGGAATAAAGATTTCACAAAAGCCATTGACATTTTCCGGGTAAATGTGGCACTGTATCCTAAAAGTGAAAATGTCTACGACAGCTTGGGAGAAGCTTACCTGAAGGCCGGTCAAAAGGATAAAGCCAGACAGAATTACCAAAAAGTTCTGGAGATCAATCCCAAACATGAAAACGCTGCAAAGGTTTTAAAAACATTATGATAAACAGAGTTCGGTTAGATAGCTGGAAGCTGGAAGCTGGAAGAGAAAAGCTGATTTAACCCTGTCAAGGTTCAAAACCTTGACAGGGTTCACTGGATGATCAACTCATTATAAAAGCAAATGTCTTATCCCGAAATCCGGTTAAGAAAATAAAAACATTGGTTTTCACTAAACACAGAATAAAAAGAAGCTATGAGTAAAAAAGATCAGTACGGACTGGAATTCCTGAAAGTACCGGCAGGCAGTGATGTTGGATATGATTGTATCAGAAAAAACAACATCGTTGATGAAAATAGCCTGTTGCAATTTTTGCGCTATTTAAATATCTCAAAGACTGAATTTCTTTTGAAAGAAGTAAATTTCTATCTGGATCACACTCCCGATCCGGCCTGGGAACCTTATGAATCAATGGTGCTGGAGCATATGGATTTACAAATTAATTATCCGGATTTTATAATTGATGGTCAGCCAACTGCTTTTCCATTAGAAGATATCAGAGACTTACTGCAGGAATGGGTAGTATTTTTGCGGGACTGATTTTTTTGGATAAATAAACCTCTTATTGGGTGCCAATTATTTAACAGATTGATGCTTTTTTTTGATTATAAAGAAGCGTATGTGAATATTTCTTTTAAAAATTGATTTATAAGTATATATGTGTGGTATGTGGCCATAAAATGATTAAAAAATCAATGTTTTTCGAAATTTTGTGAGTATTTTTGGCGGGATTAATTATAAACAAACCACCAAGTACTGATTCATCTTATGATCTTAATTGTTGATGACAACCAAAGTAATCTTTACTCACTGAAAAAACTGCTGGAATCCAAAGATTTTCAGGTAGATACAGCCGATTCCGGAGAGGAAGCATTAGGAAAAGCCATAAAAAATAATTATGCATTGATTATTTTGGATGTGCAGATGCCCGGCATGGATGGGTTTGAAGTAGCTGAAACACTAGCTGATTATAGCAAAACAAAAGAAGTTCCTATTATATTTTTATCGGCGGTAAGCACAGAGAAGAAATTTATCACCCGCGGTTATGCCTCAGGCGGGAAGGATTATGTAACGAAACCAGTGGATCCTGAAATTTTGCTGCTTAAGGTTAAAACTTTTTACAGCCTTCAGGAGCAGAGTCTTGCCATGAAAAAGACCCAGCAGAGTCTGGAGCTGGAAGTCAAAGGTAGGAGAGAATCTCAGGTGACTATGAAGTCGCAGATCGATCATTTTCAGTTGATGCTGGAATCTCTGCCGCAGATTGCATTCACACTCAATGAAGAGGGAGAAATAGAATTTGTGAACCTTAAATGGTACCAATACTCAGAGTCAGATCTGGATTTTCCGGAAGTTCATCCTGATGACCTTAATATCAGAGAAGAATTTGAACGTTGCAGAAAAAAGAATAAAGCCCTTGAGCTTGAAGTCAGAATAAAAAATATAGATTCCGGAGATTATCGCTACCATCTTTTAAGAGTAACACCGGTAAACGATGGCAATGGAATCAAAAACTGGGTAGGAACATTTACCGACATCGATGATCAGAAAAAAGTGGAAAAAGAAAAGGATGAATTCCTGAGTATTGCCAGCCACGAACTGAAAACACCTTTAACCAGTATAAAAGCTTATGTTCAGCTGTTGGACCGTAAATTAAAACTGGATAAGCAAAGCGCTGAAGCTGGATTTATGGGCAAAGTTCAGGATCAGATTGAAAAACTGAATACGCTGATCACCGATTTGCTTGATGTTTCCAAAATAGAAAACGGAAAGCTAAAAATCAACAGAAAGCCAACCAGTCTTGAAAACGTGATCAACAATGCAGTTGAAACCATTATACAAACCCATGACGAAAATAAAGTCAAAATAAAACGACACGGAATAAAACCTGAAATCCTGATTCCTTTTGATGAAATACGCATAGAACAGGTTCTGATCAATTTCCTGACCAATGCCATAAAATATTCTCCCCAAAACAATCAGGTTATCGTCACTGCGTTTGTAGATGAAGAAAAACAGGAAGTTAAAGTGAGTGTCACCGACTTTGGAATAGGAATTCCCGACTTTAAGCAGGATGCTGTATTCCGTAAATTTTACCGCGTAGAAGAATCATCATTGCAATTCCAGGGGATGGGAATCGGGCTGTTTATCTGTTCCGAGATCATCAAACAGCATCACGGAACCATTGGCGTATCCAGTAAATTGGAAGAAGGGTCTACATTCTATTTCACCTTACCTTTAAATTAATCTCATGCCGAAAAAAATAATCAGAAATCTTCAGTTTGGGGTCGCATTATCATTACTGATCCTGATTGCCAGTTCAGTGGCATCTTATATGAGTATCCAGAAACAGATGGATCACCGTGAAAGCCTGTCAAAAAGCAGAAGATCAATAACAGCAGTAAAAGATGTTCTCGTTGCTTTACTCGATGCCGAAACAGGAAACAGAGGCTATCAGCTTACTGGCAGAGAAAACTTTCTGGAACCTTATAACCGTAGTTTAGGCGAGTATACAAAGGCATTTGAGCGTGTGAAGGCTTTAGATATTAAAGATACAAAACAGCTCGAGCGTCTGGATGCTTTAGAAAAAAATGTGAACAGCAATGTGGAGAATTTAAAGCAGTTTGTTCAGAACAGAAGAAACGGTATGGTGATGACGCAGCAGCAGATCCTGATGAGCAAAAGCTATATGGATAAATGCCGTCAGATCGTCCGCGATTTCGTCCAGTACGAAGAAGCTCAGCTTGAAATTAAAAATAAAGATCTCAACCGTTCATCCAACACGACGGTGATGTTCATTCTCGTTTCGGCAATAGCAGCGGTGGTAGTTACCATTTTCTTCTATATTAAACTGAGAGCAGATCTGATCCGAAGAGATAAATTAGAAAGTGAATTACGGGGAAAAGATCTTGAAATAAGCAGACGTGTAAGCGCGATTCAGCAAATTGCGAATAGAGTAGCCAATGGTGATTATAGCCAGAAAGTGGTTGATAATTCAGAGGACGACTTAGGAGATCTTGTAGATTCATTGAATCACATGACCGAATCACTGAAGAAGTCTTTTGATAAGATCAATAAAAGCGACTGGCGCCAAAAGGGCCTTGCTTTACTAAACGAGTCTTTAGTTGGAAATAAATCATTGAAAGAAGTTTCCAATGCCTCATTAAACCAGCTTGTAGAATACGGAAAATGCATCAACGGGGCTTTGTACTTGTTTGATGAAGGAATGCTTAGGCTGAGTACAGCTTTTGGTCTGGAAAATACCATGAAGAAAACATTCCAACCAGGGGAGGGAATGGTAGGTCAGGCCTTTACCAATGAAAAAATGCAGGTGTACAACAATCTTCTTGAAGAGGATTTCGTAGCAAGTTTCGCCAGCAGCAGAATAAAAATAAACGGAATATTATTACTTCCGATCCATGCGGACGGACATTGCATCGGCGTACTCGAATTGGGATCAGGTTCAGATTTTGATCAGGACAGACTGGATTATTTCGAAGAATGCAGCAGAAACATCGGTATTGCTTTAAATGCAGCAAAAGGGCGTGAAAAGGAACAGCAGTTACTGGAAGAAACCCAGGCGCAATCAGAAGAACTGCAGGTACAACATTCCGAACTGGAAAACCTGAATACGGAACTGGAAGCCCAGACCCAAAAATTACAGGCCTCTGAAGAAGAGTTGAAAGTACAACAGGAAGAGCTGATGCAGGCCAATGCCGAACTGGAAGAGCGTTCAAGACTTCTAGAAGAAAGAAACCACATGATCGCTCAGAGGAACGGTGAGATCCAGAAAAAAGTGGAAGAACTTGCTTTAAGCACCAAATATAAATCTGAGTTTTTGGCCAATATGTCCCACGAACTGAGAACGCCATTGAATTCTATCCTGCTTCTTTCAAGATTGATGGCTGAAAATCCTGACGAAAATCTTAACGAAGATCAGGTAGAATCTGCAAAAGTGATCCAGAGCTCAGGAAGCAGTCTGTTGACGCTTATTGATGAGATTTTAGATCTGGCCAAAATAGAATCCGGTAAAATGACCCTGGAATATCAGGATGTGGTAGTCAATGATGTCATCAGAGACCTTAGAAGTTTGTTTAACCCGATTATTCAGGAAAAGCAGATCAAATTTGATATTCATGTGGATGAAGAGGTCGAGAAGACCATTGAGACCGACAGGCTCCGTGTAGATCAGGTATTGCGTAACCTTTTATCAAATGCAATAAAGTTTACGACGGAAGGAAGTATTAGCTTAAACATCAGAAAAGATACAGAAAATAAAGACTTCATTGTTTTCAGTGTAAAAGATACAGGAATCGGGATTCCGGAAGAGAAACAGGCGATTATTTTTGAAGCATTCCAACAGGCGGATGGCTCTACACGTCGTAGATTTGGCGGAACCGGATTAGGACTGTCCATAAGCCGTGAAATTGCACGATTGCTAGGTGGAGAACTGAATCTGAAAAGTAAAGTGGATGAAGGAAGTGAATTTAGCCTGATCATTCCAATAGTAGCGGTTTCTGAAGTGATTCAGCCTGAAAACGACCAGCATCTGGTGGCTACCATTCGTGAGGATGTGGAAGAAATCCAGAATATCCTGGAAGATACGGAAGCTTCAACAGCATTGCATTTGGAGAACCTGGAAATTCCTGAAGATGTAGATGATGACCGTGATGGAATCACTGCTGAAGATAAAGTGATCTTAATCGTAGAAGATGATATCAATTTTGCGAAAGCACTTCTGAAGTACACCCGTATGAACAAGTATAAGGGAGTTGTGGTGGTAAGAGGAGATTACGCCTTGTCTGCAGCGGTTCAGTACCATCCACAGGCGATTTTACTGGATGTTCAGCTTCCGGTTAAAGACGGCTGGAAGGTAATGGATGAGCTTAAATCCAATTCTGCGACGAAACATATTCCTGTGCATATGATGTCTGTCCTGCAGCTTGAAAAAGAAAGCTTGATGAAAGGAGCTATTGACTTCATTAACAAACCGCTGGCTTTAGATAAAATGACAGATGTTTTCAAGAAAATTGAAGACGCGCTTCTGATGTCTCCACAGAAAGTTTTAATCGTAGAGCATAATGCCAAGCACGCCAAAGCACTATCATACTATCTGAGTAATTTCAATATTTCTTTATCCGTAGAAAACAATGTGGAGGACAGTGTTAAAGCACTGACTTCAGACCAGATCGACTGTGTGATTTTAGATATCGGAGATTCAAGAAGCAGCGAATACAAAGTGATTGAATCTATCAAGAGCCACGAAGGACTGGAAAACCTGCCGATCATTATTTTTACGGAACACAGTTTATCCAAATCCGAAGAACTTAAGATCAGGCAGTACGCAGATTCAATCGTTGTAAAAACCGCCCATTCTTACGAAAGAATTTTAGATGAAGTCGGTTTATTCTTACATTTGGTGGAAGAAAAAAACAACTCTATTGAAACGGTACGAAACAAAGTTTTAGGATCACTGACGGAAGTATTAAGCGGGAAAAAAATATTGATTACCGATGATGATGTCCGCAATATTTTCTCTTTGACAAAAGCCCTGGAGAAATATAAAGTGGAGGTTGTGGTCGCTATGGACGGAAAACACGCTTTAGAGCAGATCAAAGAACATAAAGACATAGACGTAATTTTAATGGATATGATGATGCCTGAAATGGATGGCTACGAAACCATAAGAGAAATCAGAAAGATGCCGATGTTTACAAGGCTTCCTATCATTGCGGTGACTGCGAAATCCATGATCGGCGACCGTGAAAAATGCATCGTAGCAGGCGCTTCGGATTATATCTCAAAACCGGTGGATATCGATCAGTTATTGTCCTTACTGCGCGTCTGGTTATACGAAAGTTAAATGATGAATAAGAAGATTTTGATTGTGGACGATGATCCACGTAATATATTTGCACTGAAGCTGACCCTGAAATCAAGAGGATATCAGATTGAAAGCTGTACAATGGCTCAGGAAGCCATTCAGATATTAAAAGAAAAGGCAATAGACATCGTCCTTATGGATATGATGATGCCCGAAATGGATGGGTATGAAGCCATCAAAATGATTAGAAATACACCGTATATAAGCCAGATTCCTGTGATCTCCGTTACAGCTCAGGCCATGCCGGAAGACCGTCAGAAATGCCTGGATGTGGGAGCTCAGGACTATGTTTCAAAACCTGTGGACGTAGACCAGTTAATGATTGCCATCGAAAAACTGTCATAAATGCTGGAACCAAGTATCGTAAAAGATGAAGAGGTAGAATACTTGATAAAAGATGTGTATGAGATGTATGGGTATGATTTTTCCGAGTATAGCAGGGCTTCTTTTAAACGCCGGGTCAACAGGATCTGTCTGATTGACAGGTTTACCAGTTTTGCGGAGCTGAGATATACGGTTCTCAATGATCCTGAATACCTGAAACGTTTTGTAGAAGAAATCACAGTGAACGTTACCGAAATGTTTCGGGATCCGCTGTTCTTTAAAAAGCTCAGAGAAAAGATTTTGCCACAGCTGGGAACCTATCCGTTGATCAGAATATGGGTTGCGGGATGTTCTACCGGTGAAGAAGCCTATTCAATGGCTATTTTGCTTAAGGAAGCCAATCTCTACCACAAATCACTGATCTACGGAACAGATCTGAATCCTACCGTTTTGGAAACCGCGAGAGCAGGTGTTTTTCCGTTGCAGCAGATGAAACTGTACTCAGAGAACTATATTTTGTCCGGTGGAAAAAAGGATTTTTCAGATTATTATACGGCGAATTATGACAGTGTAAAGTTTGATAAAAGCTTACAGGAAAAGTTGATATTATCCACTCATAATCTGGTTTCAGATAGTTCTTTTAACAGTTTTCAACTGATCATCTGCAGAAATGTACTGATCTATTTTGACCGGGAACTGCAGGAGCGCGTCTTTCAGCTTTTTGACAACAGCCTTGAAAATTTGGGGTATCTGGCTTTAGGTTCAAAAGAAACCCTGAGGTTTTCAAAACTGGATAAAGTATACCACCAGGTCGATGACCAGCGAATCTGGAAAAAAACAGAGCACATTTAATACATTGACCATGGAACCTAAAAACACAAAGACAGAACTGGTAGTGATAGGAGGATCAGCAGGAAGCCTGCAGGTTATTCTGGAAATGCTGAAAAAAATAAAAACCGAATTGAATTTCCCCATACTGCTCGTCGTACACCGTAAAGCATCCTCAACCAATGTTTTACAGACGTTACTGCAGCAGTTTGTACCGATGGAGGTAATTGAGGTAGATGACAAAACGGAAATTGAAGTTAATAAAATATATATAGTCCCTGCGGATTATCATTTACTGTTCGAAAACAAAAAAATGATGTCGCTGGATTTTTCCGAAAAGATGAACTATTCCCGTCCGTCAATTGATGTAACCTTCAAATCTGCGGCGGAAGTGTATGGCGAAAGCCTTGTCGGCGTTTTGCTTTCAGGAGCCAATGCTGATGGAGTGGAAGGTCTGGGATTTATTAAAAAGAACAAAGGAAAAGTCTGGATTCAGGAGCCGGAAACCGCTGAGGTAGATTATATGCCCAAACATGCGGTACAGGAAGTGGATTATGATCTGATCATTAAACCGGATAATTTGGCAGATTATATCAATCAGCTGTAAATAATAATTAAAACAAACTTAAGATTTAAATAGAACTACTATGAGTACAAAGAAAATTTTGATTTTTGATGATGATACAACTATTTTAGAAGTTATTACCATCATTTTCGAAGAGAATGGTTATCAGGTCGAAATTTCAGAAACATCTCATGACATATTGGAAAAAGTGGCGCAGTTTCAGCCGGATGTTATTCTTATGGACAACTGGATCCCAAAGATTGGCGGGGTAGAAGCGACCAAACTTTTAAAAAGTCATGATGAGTTCAAATCTATTCCTGTCATCTATGTGACGGCCAATAATGATATCGTGAGGCTGGCTGAAGAAGCTCAGGCCGATGATTATGTGGCAAAACCGTTTAATCTGGATGATCTGGAAGATAAAGTGGCTAAATATTTAAAATAATAGATTGAAATCAATTGTTATCTCTAAAGAAGAACAGCTTTTGCCTATGAAGCCTTTAAGTTAAAAAAATGGTTCAGAAGCGACCTGGAAAATGGAACGTTAAGAAAATGAATTCTGTGAACGTTAAAAAAAATCTATTGTTTGAGTGCGGAACCAATATTGATTCTAAACATAGATAGCTACCGCATGAGTTTTAGAATTTTTAGAGAACAGATTTCATTTTTAGTGGAAGTTTCCAGTCTTGAATTTTTGGTTCATTTTGTTTCAAGGCAAAAGAACAGATAAAGAAATAAAGAATTAGATCTTATGATCAATTGTAATTATAATAAAAAAAAGAATCCTTACAGTATTTGTAGGGATTTTTTTCTAAATAATCCTTCTGGTAGGACGTCGTCTGATGCCTTCAAAATTTCGGATCCTTTCGCGGATCAGTTCAAGGGTGCATCTTCCATTATTAATTTCAGTGATCAATGCTGATAAAAATAATTTCAGTTGACGATCAGACAATATTTTATCCGAAAATGTAGTGGCGATGATCGTCTTTTTAGAAACAATATTCTGTGTAAAGATATATTCGCCCTCCAAATCTACATTTAAACGAAATTGATCCGCTATACTGACTGACAGATACCGATGGATCAGGTCGATATTTTGTAACATATTTTCCATCTTGGTGTATTTTTATGATATACAATAATATTCATGCCATAATTGTTTTTTTTAAGTTTTTTTAATTGATAATCAGCGACAATAGAGATGATCATTGATTATTTTTAAAATAAATATTATCTTGCTGTCTGTGATGATTTTCAGGATGATCTTTGAAAACCCGGATTCATATAATTATAGCCTCATATTTATGTTAAAAGATATCATTGCCAAAGACCTTACCGTTATTTTTTGCGGAATTAATCCAGGCTTGAAGTCTGCTGAAGACGGACATCATTTTTCAGGAAGAAGCAACCGGTTTTGGAAAGTAATGCACCAGTCAGGTTTTACATCCTACCAGATTGAGGCTGAGAATGACAGAGATATTTTAGATTTCGGATTGGGTCTCACCACTGCCGTAGCAAGAGCTACTTCCCGTGCTGATGAGCTTTCAAAAGATGAATTTGACAGTTCTTTGGAGTTTTTTAAAACGAAAATAACAGAGTTTCATCCCAGGTATATTGTATTTCTTGGTAAAGCGGCTTACCAGGCTTTCTCCAAAAAGAAACAGATTTCATGGGGTCTCCAACCTGAAGATTTCTGTGGTTCCATCGTTTGGGTTCTGCCCAATACCAGCGGTCTGAACCGTGGGTTTTCATTAGATGATTTGGTTGAATTTTATAGTGAATTTTATGCAGAGACTCAAAAATAAGCAGATCTGATTTTAAATTAATTGTATTTCAGCGTTAAAAATACATATTAAAACTTGTCAGTTATTTTTGGTTATAGGGAATATAGTCCTGCCATTTCCATGGGATGCATGTATCGCCAACTACGGTTTCCACAAGTTCCTGAAATACCTTTTCTCCATTTTCGCTGTTGATCATAATGACCACTGAAATCCCTTTCTCCGGAAAATTGATATTATAATTCCTCCAGGAAATTCCGTTGCCTTCTTTAAAGAAAGCTTTCCCATAACGGGGGCACTTCAAATATCCCCAGCCAAGGCCATAGGAAAGATGGATGGCATTATTTTCCGTGGTGGTTTCTTCCTGAATGGGAGGGAACTGAGTTTTTGAATAAATGGCAACCTGTGGCGAAAGCATTTCCTTGTACAATTTTTTGCTCAGCCCTTTCTGCTGCATCATGTTTTCAATAAACTTGGTATAATCTGCAATGGTTGTCATCATAGAACCTCCGGCTACAGGCTCGGTACGTTTCTTTTTTTTGTCAATATCACCGTTATTCATATGTCCTACTGCTACATTGTCATCTCCAAATGATTCATGCCAGATAAACCCGGTTCTGGTCATTGCAAAAGGTTTGAATATTTTTTCGCGGGCGAGTTCATCTATATTTTTTCCTGTAATTTCTTCCACCACCAGCTGGAGAAGCTTAAATCCTTCTCCGGAATAAGCATATTTTGTTCCCGGATTGAAATAAATTTTCATGGTTCCAATGGTATCCTGCTTTCCGGTTGTCGGATGAAACCACCTTACATTGGGAAGTCCCGTAGTGTGATCAAGGCACATTCTTGCCGTAATAGATTTCCATCTGCTGTCTCCTTTAAGGTCAGAAAAGTATTCATATTCAGGAATTGGCTTTTTCAGATATTGATAGAGAGGTTTATCGAGGGCTAAAACGTTTTCTTCCGTCAGTTTCATGACCAGATATCCAAAAACGGCTTTGCTTAATGAAGCACCATATACGATTGTTGCGGTGTCCATCAATGCTTTTTCAGGCTTATTTCTAAAACCATATGATTTTATAAATACTGTTTTATTGTTATTCAGAACCGCAAGATTGAGCCCTTGAATGTGAGCCGTATCCATAAGTTTTCTTACCACGAGATCTATCTGCGAAGAAGTTACTGCCGTACCATCAATTTTTCGTAAAGTCTGCAGTTGAGAAAAGACCGGATTTCCTATAAACAGCAGTAAAATAAAGATCAGATTGTATTTCATATCTTTTGATTTTATGAATGATCAACTGTTATATTTTCCCTTTTGTACTTTACATCTGCATGTGGAAGATAGAAGATTGGGGGGACAAAAAAATGTTAGAGTTTAATGTCTCTATTGTAAATATAAAGAATTATATGATATAATATTCTAAACCATAAGATGCATAGATAATGTGCAGAAAAATATTACTTTTATACATCAGAAATTTAGAATGTTTACGAAGTTAAGAACCCATATCGAGAAAATTGTTCCGTTGAATGATGAGGAGTTTGAACATATTTTATCATTTTTCACCTATAAAAAATATAAAAAACACCAGTTCCTGATTCAGGAAGGGGAATTTGTGCTATGCAATTATTTTGTGATCAAAGGTTTATTAAAGCTGGTGTATACGGATGACACAGCGAAAGAACACATTGTAGGATTTGCCATGGAAGATTGGTGGGAAACTGATTTTCAGGCGTATTACAAACAGACCAAAGCATCCATGTCTCTGGAATGCATAGAAGATACTGAAGTACTGTGTCTCCGTCTCGAAGATTACAGAAAACTGTGTGAAGCATTTCCAAAACTGGAACATTTCTTTCTCGAAAAGGCGTATATGGGATTTATTTCCGCTCAGCAGCGTATCATTTCATCAATGACGGTGGGAATCAAAGAACGGTATGAACAATTGGTTGAAAAATATCCCTCCCTGATCCAGCGCGTTCCCAAGTCACTTCTTGCCGCTTATCTGGGCGTTTCCAGAGAAACATTAAGCCGTTTGTCTTTGTAGATTTGTGATTTTTCTCACTTCATAATCGTGATCATAATCACACGGATTTATTGTACCTATTAAGCAATTTTGTAATGTAAACAGAAAACAAAATTCAATGAGTACATTAGAAAAAAGAACCGTAAATCCGTGGAAATGGCAGGAAGAAAGAAGCTATTCCCAGGCAGTGGAAGTGAAAAACGTTTCAGGAACTTTATACTGTTCCGGTCAGGCCGCCATTGATCCGGACGGAACATCCAGTGATAAAGACATGAAATCCCAGCTGGAACAGGCTATAGCCAATCTGGAAGAGGTGATCAGAACTGCAGATTATGAATGTAAGGGAATCGTCAGATTAAATATTTATACGACTTCCACAAAAGAACTTTGGCCCCATTTCCCGATCCTTCAGGAATGGATTGCAAAACATAATATCGAACAGGCCGTAACGATGCTGGAAGTAACCGGATTATTTGAAACTTTAAAAGTAGAGCTGGAAGCGACGGTTGTTAAATAAGCTGAATTCAGGTGAAGAGGTTGAGAGTAAATTGGGTTTATAGGTGATGGTGGCTTCGAGTGCCTCAGCCACCATTTGGAATATCACTTATTCATTGGAATATTCAATCAGGAGTGCAATATCTGGTGGCTGAGGAACTCGAAGCCACCATTCCTATACCATTGACCTCTGCATCAAAGTCTCATGTCTGGTGTCTGACATCTAGCATCTTGGTTTTTAAAATTCACCATTCACTTGCGAAGCAAAATTCACCATTGACATCTTCCAACATCAATTTCAATCTTAACTTAAGAGTCTCGTGTCTGATGTCTGAAATCTGATGTCTCATATCTGAAATCTAAAAACTGATGCCTTCCATCTCACGCAGTTTCCCTATTTTTGCCGAAACTCCATGACTCATGAAAAGTGTCCTAAGCTGGATGTTAATTACATTTCTTACGGTTTCCCTTTTGAATAACTGTTTCAGCAACAGTGTTCAGAAGGAGATCCGTGAGAAAGCCTCATTCTTGGCCGAACTGAGGAAATTATATTCTTCCGGAGATTCTTCAAAATGGCCAAAACCGATCTTAGATCCTGATGCAAAACCCCATTTTGCTGAAATAGGCCATCTTCCTGACATTCAGTTTCCCACAGATAATCCCTATTCTGAAGACAAAGCCGTATTGGGGAAAATACTTTTCTTTGATCCGAGGCTTTCCAAATCCAATCAGATCGCCTGTGCTTCCTGCCATGATCCTGAACTCGGGTGGTGTGATAATAGAACCTTTTCTTTCGGTCACGACAGACAGCTTGGGATCCGTAATGCTATGAGTATTCTGAATGTAGCGTACGCCAAATCATTATTCTGGGACGGACGTGCTGCATCTCTTGAAGAACAGTCGGAAATGCCGATCCGGGATGAAAGGGAGATGAGCGGTCATATTGATCTCGCAGCTGGAAAAATTGCCAAAATCAAGGGCTACGAACTCTTGTTTGAAAAAGCTTTTGGTGATAAAAAAGTGTCAAAGGACAGGATTTCCAAAGCTATAGCAGCATTTGAAAGGACAATTAAAAGCGGAACTTCAAAATTCGATCAGTTCATTGATGGAAAAGCAGAGCTCTATTCTGATGATGAGTTAATGGGCCTGCATCTTTTCAGAACCAAGGCGCAGTGTATGAATTGTCACAGTTCGGGATATTTTTCCAATAATCAGTTTGAAAATGTCGGGACTTCTTTATTAGGTTCAAAAGAAGAAGATCTTGGCCGTTATCTTGTGACCAAAAAAGCTGAAGATGCCGGAAAATTCCGGGTGCCGGGTCTCCGTGAAGTCTCAAGAACAGGACCTTGGATGCACAATGGCTCTATGACGACACTCACAGAAGTGATTCAGTTTTACAGCAGAGGAAATCCGGAACATTCCCAAAAACGGTCAACAGTCCATCATGGCATTACACTTTCCTCAGAAAAATCAAGCTTTGTAAGATTACTGGACCTTACCGATGTAGAAATCGCTCAGCTGGAAGCATTTTTACGAACTTTATCTACAAAGCCGGAAAGAGTACTTCCTCCTGCACTTCCTCAGTAATGAAAGCTTAAATCCGACAATTATTAATGGTTCATTGACCAGAATGTAAAGCTTTTTTCCTACATTTATCTGTAATCAATCAGTAATACCATCAATTCATGAATATTCAGCTTTTTTCAAAAAATGCTTTAGTAGGAGCAGCCACACAGGGAATAGGTTTAGGAATAGCTTTGGAACTTGCCAAATGCGGAGCCAATGTTACGGTCATGGCTCGTAATGAAACGAAACTTAAGGACGTGGTGGCATCACTTCCGGTCATCAATTCTGATCAGAAGCATCAGTATCTCGTGGCGGATTTCTCCAACTTTGAAAACTACAGAACCATTATTTCTGATTATTTCAAAAATCATTCTGTAGACATTCTGGTTAATAATACCAACGGTCCGGAACCGGGATTAGCTGTAGATAAAGGCGTGGATGATTATCAGAAAGCATTTGACCTTCTTTTTAAAACAGTTTGTGAAACAACGCTGCTTGCCTTACCGAATATGATCCAACAGAAGAACGGACGTATCATTAATGTGTCTTCACTGTCTGTAAAAGAACCGATCAATAATCTATCCCTTTCAAATTCTATTCGTTCGGCGGTTATTGCATGGGCTAAGACATTATCTAATGAAGTGGCGCAGCACCAGATCACGGTTAATAATATTTTAACCGGATATTTTGATACGGAGCGTATTCAGAATCTGATCAGCCATGAGTCCCAGCAGACAGGGAAATCAAAAGAAGAAATCAAAAAAGCAAGAGAACATAAAATTCCAATGAAAAGACTTGGAAAAACGGAAGAATATGGTCATCTGGCCGCTTTCCTGGCATCAGAATATTCGTCTTACCTTACGGGAACCAGTATTCCGTTAGATGGAGGATTGAACAATACGTATTAATTCGGAGGATTTTTTTAACGCAAAGCTTGAATATAATGCTTTATATTTTTAGGAATACAAAGAGGAGAATCAATTTAAATTGATTTGATGAAGCGTTTGAAAACGTCCGCTCATTCAGTGACGCAGTCACACTTCTTTGCTCGCCTTGAAACTCTACATTTAGCACTAAAACTTTGCGTTTAAAAAGGCTTTAATGGGCAGTAGATTTGTATAAATAATCTCAGTATCATTTTTAACGCAAAGTTTGAATATCATACTTTATATTTTTAGGGATGCAAAGAGGAGAATCAATTTAAATTGATTCGATGAAGCGAATGGATATAATGCTCGCTTATTCAATGACGCAGTCACACCTCTTCGCTCACCTTTAAACTATACATTTTTAGATTAAAACTTTGCGTTTAAAAAAAATACTCCCCAAAAACCAGAAAGAATCAACGTAATTATCTGTGAAAATCCGTGTAATCTGTGGTTAACTTTTCATTAAAAACCTGCATCATCAGGACATTCTTCCTTTCCGGTTCGATTGTTTTTTCGTAGTTTCACTTTCTTTTAATAAAAATACCATCACAATCTCCTATGAAAAGAAACTTTATCAACCAGAAAGAACTGTCCGACAAATTCTGGAATATTGAGTGTTCCGGAAATGTGCAGAAAATCTCTTTTGGGAAAACCGGAACCAAAGGCCGGGAAACAGTTAAAGAATATGCCGACGAAAAAGAATGTATTCTGGAATCTGAAAAGCTGATTAATCAGAAAATCAAAAAAGGCTATACTGAAATTCAGGAAAATGATGCCATTCCTCAGAAGGTTGAACTTTCGGATAATGAAAAGGCGGATATTTATTTTTGGGAAGCCATCGAGAAATCCAACAAATTTAAAAAAGCCCACTGGAGCGACTATGACATTGAGGAACATATTGAAAACCTGACCGATTATTTATCTAAATTCGGAAAGGAAAGGATGATTCTTTTTGAAAAAACACTTCAGGAAAAACTAAGTGAATTGTATACGGCTGAAATAGCAGAACTTTCAATCATTCTTGAGTGTGATTTTAAGAAAGAAAATGGAGTATATGTCTTTGATGACTATCTTTCTGATGACGGATTTATCTATTTCAGATGCTGGCTGATCTTAAAAGGAAAAGAATTTTTTGATGATATAAAAGCGGATATTCAATCGTTTGTAAGTGGGAAATACAGATTTAATGTTGGAGACTGCTGGGCGGAAGGACTGCTTTACGTTGCCGATGATGCCTATGCCCAAAACTATGATGATGAAGAGTCCATCATAAAAGATACGGTATATGAATTATATCCTGAAAACGACTACGACGGTATGGATCGAAGCATGAACCGCGAACCGAAAGGAGGTGCCGATTTACATACAATATACCCGAAACTGGTAGAAGAAATAGGTGAATTAAGGAGTAAATAAGATCAGATTTAGTAGACAGCGGAAAGAATAATTTTGCATAATGATGAGATAATGTAGAAGTAATAGACAATAAATTCTTTCTGAATTCTATTATATTTAAATAATGATGTAATAATTCACCTGCCTGGGTTGTCTTACTATGTATTGAAATTACATAGTATATGAAGAACTGGTCTTTTAAAAAATGGAACACCGTTTTAGGATGGGTGATGTTCACAATTGCCCTGATTACTTATCTCTCCACGATGGAGCATTCCCTCAGTTTCTGGGATTGCGGCGAGTATATTTCCTCCGCTGCAAAACTTGAAGTAACGCACGCTCCCGGAGCAGCTTTATTCCAGATTGTGGGTGCTGTAGCGAGTATATTGGCACTGGGGAATGAAGAGAATTATGCCATAGTAATCAATTCGATATCTTCGCTGTTCAGTGCATTCACCATTCTGTTTCTGTTCTGGACCATTACCCATTTTGTAAGAAGGCTTTTAAATAAAGACTTTGAAGAAATAACAAAACATCAGGAAATCTCGATTCTGTTTGCCGGAGCTGTTGGGGCATTGTGCTTCACGTTCTCAGATTCGTTCTGGTTTTCTGCAGTGGAAGGAGAAGTATATTCCATGGCTTCCATGTTTATCGCGTTGCTGGTCTGGCTCGTGACCAAATGGGAAAACGAATACAAAGCGGCAGATAATGAAAGATGGGTCATTCTTATTTTCTTTATACTGGGGCTTTCCGTTGGGGTTCACATGATGTGTATGCTTGCGGTTCCGGCTGTTTGTCTGGTGTATTACGCAAGAAATTACAAATTCACCTGGAAAAATTTTATCTTGGCCAATGCGATCACACTGGGAATTTTAATCATTGTTTTCAAAATTATATTCCCGTTGATCATGACGATGTTCGGAAGACTTGAAATATTCTTCGTGAACGGGCTCGGACTTCCTTTCCACTCAGGAACGGTAGTGGCATTTGTTCTGATGGCTGCCATCTCTTACTTCCTGATTAAATATGCCAGAAAAGCCAAAAGAAATGTGTATCAGACGATCGCTTTATCAGTGGTGTACATGGTTGTTGGTTTTTCGTGCTGGATGGTGATTCCGGTAAGAGCTAATGCAAACCCTCCGATGAACCTTAATGATCCGGATACGGCAATCGGTATGCTGGATTATTACAACAGAGAACAATACGGTGACTGGCCAACCATTTACGGACAAAATTATACCGCTTTTCTTGATGCGAACGGAATTGAAAAAAATGAAGACGGAAGTTTCAAAACCAATAAAACAGGGGAGATCTACGAAAAAGATGAGAAAACGGGAACCTACAGAAAAACCGGAGACCGTTTCAACTATGTTTTCGGTAAATCCCAGATCAGCTTACTGCCGAGAATGTTCAATCAGGACAAAGATGTCATGGCCAACTATATTTCGATGTACGGAGCTCCGGATTTCACCTTCAATTACGATAACGAAGAGGTGGCAGACAATCCTCAGGCGAAGCAGATCTTTGATGAATTAAGATCCAAATATGAAGATAAATCCATTACAGCAGCAGATTATCTGAAAGTAAAACCCTATAACCTGATCAATGTTCAGAAGCCTTCACTGGCTCAGAATATGGATTATTTCATCACCTTTCAGAACGGGTATTATTTCGTAAGATACCTGATGTGGAACTTCGTAGGAAGGCAGAATGACCTTGAAGGGAAAATGGAAAACACGAGAGGAAATTGGATCTCAGGGATTTCTTTTATAGATAATGCTTTGCTGGGAAATCAGGACAAAATGCCTGCTAAATTCAAAAACGACAGCACGGTGAAGTTCTTCTTTTTACCATTACTATTAGGACTGATAGGATTCTTCTTCCAGTTAAACAGAGACTTCGGAAGATTCTATGCGCTTCTTTCACTATTTGTTTTAACAAGTTTCGGAATTGTTTTTTATACCGGTGTGAAACCTTTTGAAGTAAGAGAGAGGGATTACGCGATGGTAGGCTCGTTTTACGCATTTGCAATCTGGATCGGACTTGGAGCAGGTGCTATTTTATGGTTTATCCAATCCAAAGTGAAATCTAATTCTGTTAATCTTGTTTTAGGTGTCGTATTATTGGGAGTACCCTTTATGATGGGCTTCCAGAACTATGTACCGCATGACCGAAGCAAAAAATCAGCGGCACGGGATTATGCTTATTCATTCCTTAAATCACTTTCTAAAGATGATATTATCTTCATCTATGGAGACAACGATACTTTCCCGGTGTGGGCCATTCAGGAGACGGAACGCTTCCGTGATGATGTGAAAACGGTCAACTTTACGCTTTTAGCGACTCCATGGTATATTGATCAGGTGAAAAGGAAAACCTATAATGCAACAGGAATTCCTACCCAGCTGACCCACGATGATTATAGAGACGGTGTCAATGATCAGATCTATATGATGAAGAAAGAAGACTGGGAAGGTGTTTTCTCTATGTTAAAAGAACAAGGGGTTCCGGATACAGAATTCGCGGCGTTTAGAAAATACCTTACGCAGGATTCTATAACTTTGAAAGAAGCGATGAACTTTCTGAAATTTAAATCTCCTGAAAAAGATCATCTTTTAAAAATGTACTTTGGTGAGGAAAAATTTGAGGAATACAATATCCTTCCCGTTAATAAATTCATCCTTCCGGTGAATAAGGAAAATGCATTAAAAGCCGGAATCATCACTCAAGCCGATCTTCCGAAGGTCGTGAACCAGATTATGATCACCTATAAAGGCAATACGCTTTACAAAAACAACCTCATGATGATGGATATGCTTGCTAATTTCGACTGGAAGCGTCCCATCAACTTTTCATCAGGAGGAGTTTACGACGGCGAAAATATTTTTTATCTGGATGAATACCTGCAGTTTGAAGGTTTCAGCTACAAACTCGTGCCTATTCATTCCGCTCCAAGTACGGACGGTGATATGGGAAGGGTAGATATGAATGCTCTTTACCATGTGGTGAAAAACTTCAGATGGGGAAATTTTAAAGACCTCAGTATTCATTACGATGAAGCTGCCACCTCCAATATCATGGTTTACAGAATGGCAGCAGGAAGAGCAGCTTCAGCATTGGCATTAAGCGGGCAGAAAGGAAAAGCACTTGAGATATTAGATCTCGTTTCAAAAGAAATTCCGGCAGAAAAATACAATGATCCGCGTTCGCTGAGTTCTATGGTGACAGGATATATTATAGCAGGTCAGGAGAAAAAGGGACTTCAGTTGGCTGAAATCCTTAAGAAAGAAATTTTCGAAGAATATGATTATTACCTGAGCCTTTCTCCAACATTCCAGAAGCAGTCAGCCAGACAAATGAGGGTGAAACCGATGGAATATTCTATGGTGGTAGCTGCAGTTACAGATGCTTATAAAAAGCTGGGGCAAAATGAGAAAGGCTATGCCTATTTAGTGAAATCTATAGAGCCCATCGATAAGAAATTCAACGTTTTCATCAAAGAATTGCAGCAGATGGGCAAAGAAAAAGCAACGAAGGAATCTGAAAATGTACAGAAAATTACCCCTTTTTATCAATATCTGTTTGATGTAATGCATCCTTTTGATTCCACCTATTCAAAAGAAAAAGAAGATCAGATTACCAGAGCTATGATTAAGGTAACACAGTAAAATAGATACTTCTTTAAGTAGAGTATTTCAATAAGATCCAAAATCCGTCAAATCATAATTTGGCGGATTTTTCGTGTAAAGCCAAAACTAAAAACTGAGATGATTGAAGTAACTTTTGAGTGCTGGTCTACGGATTCGGTGAAGTAATTGGAGTCAGCTGAGCTGAAAAATCGACCAAAAAACCGATTGTCACCTTATTTTAGTTCATTTTTTAATTTTTTTTTAATTTATTTTCATGAATAAATTCTGTTATTTTTATTAAGTAAATATTTTCACCAGTTATTGTTTTTCCCTTCGCTGTGGCTTAATGTAGGTGATTGGTGATATGGAATGCTATATGAAACAGCCTACCAGAAGAAACCTGCATCGAACCTGAATAAATGGCATTCCTCCCTGTTTCGTGATTTTTTGTTTTGTATGTGGAATATTTTTTTATTTTTGTTCTGCAATTAAAATAATTAACAACCATGAAAAAATTAACAAAACTTAAATTTGATAAGAAAGTTATCAATGAGTTGACAAAAGTAGAGCAGAGCTCTGTAAAAGGAGGTGCATTAGAATTGGAACAAGAAGTAGGTGTTTCCAAAGATTTTGATACCCCAACATTTAATGACAAGTGTTTTGACGGAGGTTCTACAACTTTCAGAAAAGCTTGTACATGGTGTGGTTTCTTCCACAGTACAAAGTGGTAAAAAATAGCTAACTATTGGCTGCAGATGATTTGTTTTAATTAACAGATCATCTGTGTTTTTATATGGATATACTGCCGGGAACTTCTTAGCTGTTCATTTTATGAAAATCAAATTTTTTTTCGGAATTCTTATTTCGGCTTTGATCGCGATCTTTTTTTTCAGTAAAAGAAATACCTCTAAAGAAGGCACTGTCCTTTTCTACAATAGCATTCCAGGGATCATAAGTGATTCCACTGCGACAGGAAAAGAGAAAGAGCTGCTGGAACTGTGTAAAATCTGGGGTGCCATAAAATACCATTCATCCGATCGGGATTTCATTCGGTCGTCCGATGCCTCGCTTATCAAAGCCTATGAGAAAATCATGGCGGGCAAAGCAGATCTTAATCTTTTAATTTCACGGGATTTTCAGTTACCAGCTCATAATCCATCTTCTCCATCTTATAGTGGTTTTCTGCCGGATAAAAACTGGATTGAAACTTCCGGAATCATTAACCCGGAAAATAAAAAAAAATTAGTAGAATTTCTTGCTACATCTTACCGGAATTCAGATGAAAGGCTCGTGACAGCTGAAGACAACGGTGAGCTAAGTTTTGAAGATGATTCTTTATTTTATGATGAATCAAAAACTACGCCTGCAAAACGCTTCCTTTCCTTGTGTAAGCTGTGGAATATTACCCGCTACTATTATCCTTATTTTCAGAGCATTTCCTCAACTTGGAATGAGGTCTTTTTTAAAATGCTGCCTCTATTCATCAATGCTAAAAATGAGCAGGCATATTATGCGGCGGTTCAGCAATTCGGTTCCAGATTAAAAGACAGCCATGTTGCTGTTAAAATGGGAGATTCTGATGAGTATGACGGAAAATATGTAGGAAATGCTGTTTTAAAAACCATAGAAGAACAAACTTTTATAAAAGGTTTCATCATCGGTTCCGTTCAAAGTGCACTGAAAAAGGGTGATGAAATATTGGCCATTAATGGGAAGGATATTCTTTCGGTGCAGGACAGTTTAAAAGAAAAAACTTCAGGATCAAATGATGTTGTTTTAAGCCGTGATATTAACCGGTTGTTGTTACTTTCCAGAAAGAAAACAGTTCAGCTGGATATTGTGAGGCAAAACAGGATGATGAGAATACAGGAACATTTAACGCATATCAATACGGCAAGGGAGACCGAAGAAAAAGAATATAAAAGCAATGCCGGAAAGGCTGTATCAAAAATGATAGACAAAAATATCGGGTACATCAGAATCAATGATATTTTTTCGGGGAACTTCAGGATTTCTTTTGAGAAAATCAGTCACAGTAAAGCCATTATTTTTGATCTGCGGGCTTATCCTAATGAGATTGCGGTAGATTTCCTCAAGTATTTTGATACCAGACCTTTTCAAACTATGAATTTATACCGTGCGGATGTCACCTATCCCGGAATGATGAGAACCATAGAAAATAAAATGCATATTCCTGATTCTAAAAAAGACGCGTACCGAGGACCCGTTGTTCTTTTGATCAACGAATATACCCAAAGTCAGGGTGAAAGCATACTTCTGGCTATGAAATCAATAAAAAATTCAGTTACTTTAGGCGACTATACAGCAGGGACGAATGGAAATGTGATGGTGATCAGGCTACCCGGAAAAACGAAAATCCGGATGAGTGGAATAGGGGTTCTCCTGCCTGATTACAGTGCCACTCAGAGAACAGGAATCAGACCTGATATTCTGGTTCAGGAAGATGCAGCTTCCTTGCTTAGCGGTGAGGATATCCAGCTGAAAGAAGCGATTAATTATATCAACAAAAAACTATGAAAACCAAACGTATTATAACCCTTTTTTTGATAAGTTTCATCACCATAAACTTATTGATGTACTTAGACTATGAAACCGTTTCACTGATAGAAATATACAGAAATTCTGAATCGACCATGGAAGTGGCTTTCGGGACATTAATCCTGTTTATTGTGCTGTTGGTGATTTATTATATTGCGTATCTGATCAGAAAAAAAATGCTGCATGGAAAAACTAGATGAATTAAAAAAACTGATTGAGATCTGTGAAAAAGAGATCAAGGAAGATATTGTAGACCTGGGCATCTTCACCGGATATCCCGGACTGGCCCTGTATTATTTCGAAAAGCATAAGCTGTTTAACGACAGTGAAGCATTTGAAAAGTTTGAGCATTATCTTGATAAATCCCTCAACGGACTTCAGGATGACAAGGTCTTTTCTCTATGCTCCGGTTCTGTAGGCATCTATTATCTGATCTTTTACCTTACCAAAAATAAATATTTTGATGAGCCTATAGAAGAATCCTTCGAAGAATTTCCCGAGTATGCCGATGATCTTCTGGAATACTATGCCGGAAAAAGAAATTTCGATTATCTCCATGGTTTTATGGGCGTTCTGTTCTTATGCCTTGAGCTATATTCTTTCAGCACGGATGATGATTTTAAACATAAAATAAAAGACAGGATCATCACAGTGGTTCACCTGCTGAAATCCTTGTCAGTGCCGGTAGACGAAGACAAAATTGCCTGGATCTCAAAAGGTCTTTACAGTAAGGTGGAAGGCTTTTCATTCGGTTTTGCGCATGGAATTCCAAGTATCATAAGCCTGCTCAGTAATGTGTATACGGCTGGTATTGAGAAGGGAATCATTAGAGAGATGCTGGATAAATCCTACAATTTCATCAGATCTGTACAGGGAGATTACGACGGTTCAAGCTTCCCGAATTTTATCACTGTACGCGACGGAGAACGTATAGCCACTGACAGCAGTCGTCTGGCCTGGTGTTATGGCGATCTGAGCGTGGGAATCGCAATGCTGCATTACGGTAAAGCTCTGGGAAATGAAGAAAGCGTTTCGGAAGCTGAAAAAATACTATTAAAAACTACGGAAAGAAAATATGGAAAAACAGGCGTTGTAGATGTATTCTTATGCCATGGCAGTTCCGGGCTCATCATGATGTACCAATATCTGTACAGGGTTACGGGAAATGAAGCCTTTAAAAAAGCTACAGATTTCTGGACCCAGGATACCCTTAGCATCGGCAGCCATCCCGAAACCGGCATGAGAACATGGTTGGGCAGTGAAGGCTGGATAGAACAGGATACCATCCTCGAAGGCCGCACAGGACTGCTTCTGCAGCTGTACGCTGTAACCCATGAAAACTATAAAAACCCATTAGAAAAACTATTTTTACTAGACCATGAACATTGAATTTATAGATAAAATGATCCTCAGGACGCCCATCGGGTCTATTGATGATCTTAAACCTATCGGTGAGATCAAAGATATTGCTACGGACGGACTGAAGTTTGTGGGAAAAACCTTTACAGGACACTTCAGACTGGCGCTTCTGTACGCCACAAAAAACTTATTTGAGGAAATTACAAAAGCCTTAGAGACCAAAGATCTTCCTGAGAAAATGTTTTTCAGCTATGTAAAATATTATGTACGCTACTGCTCAAGATCTACACCGTTCGGACTGTTTTCAACCTATGGTGTTTGTGATTTTAAGGAAGGTGGCGACACATTTTCCGTGGAAATAGAGGAGAGCGAAATCCGTATGAGAATAAGTCTGAGCTACATCTATGAATTAAGCAGAGAGATCAGCAGCAGTAAAAACCTATGGAAGTACAGTTTTTTGTATCCTAATCAAACGGCTTTCACAATTGCGGATGATATTCGGTATAATGAGCTGTACATCAAGCCATATTCGATGAATTACAGACTGTCATCAGTGGCATCCAACGATGTGCTGGAATATATCTTTTCAGAAAGCGGGCAGGGAATCTATTTTGAAGATCTTTCAGCAAAACTTCAGGAAGAAGGCTACGAAAGTGATGAAGTAGAAGAATATCTTTATGAATTGATTGAAAATAATGTCTTGTTGATGGATATTTTTCCGTCACCTGCCACTAATCAGTATGTAGAGGCATTCATAGGAAAAATGAAACAGTTTAAAGATAATGAAGAAGTTATTTCAATAAAAGAAAAAGAAAAAACACTTAATCAAATTATTGAAGAGGTAACTCAACTTCAGAATAATCTTAAAACCGTGATCAAAGAATCAGAAGCCGGTTCATCTGAAAAACTCGAAAATCTGCTTTTGAATGAAATGCAGAATATTGATGTAACCAGTTTCAGAGACGGTGAAGCGGAGATCAGCAGCAAAGTCTTTCACAATGTAAGAAATACACTTCTTTCTCTGTCTTACCTGAATTCCAGACGGAAAGAAAAAGACGCTTCGCTGACCCAGTTTATTGATGAATTTAAAGATAAATATGGAGAATCGGAACTTCCGCTTTTGCATGTAATTGACCCGGAGCTCGGGATTTTTACCGATCGCGTAAGCAGTATTTCCACACCGTTTTTGGATGGAATTCTTTTTCAGACCGGAGGCGGAAAGGATTATAAATTTACAGAAGTTGATCAATATCTGTTCAGCAAATACCAGCATGCCCTTCAGTTTGGGAAAAGTGAGGTTGTATTGACAAAAGAAGAATGTGCAAAATTCAAACCTTCTTATTCCAGGGTTTTCAGTCAGACCCTAAACTGTAATATGACCCTGTTTAAAGATCATCAAGGTCATACGGCAACGGCTATTCATGGGGCATTCGGATCCAGTGCGGTCAATAATATGGGAAGATTTACCCATGGCTCTGAAAAGCTGCAGAAACTGGCCGAAAAAATTGTAGAAATAGAATATGAAAATCTGCATGATTCAGTAGAATATGCTGAGATAGTGGATCTTCCAAGTTTAAGACATGGGAATCTGGTCGTTAGGGAAAACTATCTGAAAGATGAAATCCTGATCAATATTCCGGCACCTTCCGATACAATCAAAAACACCATAAAACTCTCTGATATTACCATTTCCATACGAAGTGAAGAGGTGATTTTAAGAAATAAAAATACCGGGAAGATCATCGTTCCGCGTTTGAGTAATTCCCATAACTTCCAGCTGCAGAACCTGTCTCATATTTACAGATTTCTGTCGCTGATCCAGGTTCAATGGGACTGCTCAATCAGCTTTTCATGGGGCTTTATAGATTCCTTTGCGAAATTTACCCCTCGTGTTAAAATCGAAAAAGTAATCGTCAAAGAAGCTGCCTGGAATCTGAGTCAAGTCGATCTTACCTTTTTAAAAGCAAAAGAAGAAGACCTTTTCTCAGAATTCAAAAAATTCAGGGAAGAATGGAAAATTCCGGACCATGTTTATCTTGTGGAAGGGGACAACAAACTTCTGTTTGATCTTTCCTCTGATGTTTTTATCCGTCTTTTCGTTTCCATGATCTCGAAAAAAGGGAAAATTACCTTAGTGGAAGATTTGGTCACAGAAAACTCCAATGTTTTGAACGCAGATGAGAAACCTTTTTATTCTGAACTTCTGATTCCTGTTGTCATACAGGATGAAAAACAGAATTTCGAGTTTAAAGACTTTTCCGGAAGCCGCTCCAAGTTGTCCCCGCTGTCGGAATGTTTATATATGAATATCTACACCGGCGAGCAGCAGATGGACTCTCTGATCAGGAATGAACTTTTTGAACTGAACGGAAAATTGTTTGAAAAAGATCTGATCAACAACTTCTTCTTTATACGGTATAACGAAAAGGGGAATCATATCAGACTGAGGTATTTTATCAAAAATTATGAGGTCTACAACGACCTGTTTGCCCATATCCGGGAGGCGATGGAAAAATACATTGAGCAGGATATCATCAAGTCATTTGAAATCACCACTTACAAAAGAGAGCTCGAAAGGTATGATTATGCCGGCATTGAATTCTCTGAAACGTATTTCGGTAAAGAAAGCACCATGGTCATGCTTCTGCTGAGGGAACTTGAAGAGACCGGGTTTGAAGATCGCTGGCTGGCGGGAACTGTTTTCATAGATAAACTGCTTGATAAGTTTGCGTATACGCTGGATGGGAAAATGGAATTTTTCACTCAGTTGAGCAGCCAGTTCAATCAGGAATTCAATTCCAACAAAGCCCTGACAAAAGTAATAGCCACAAAATATAAAGCATCCGAACAGTCGATTCACAGCTCTATCGGGTTGGAAAATAATGAATTAGCCAATGTTTACAGACTGTTTGATTCATTCCTGAACTCTTTCTCGCTTGATAATCTTTTAAGTGAAAAGGGCAGGGAAGACCGTGACAGTTACGTGGGAAGCTTAATTCATATGTTCTTTAACAGGCTGCTCGTTTCCCAACACAGAAAGCAGGAGCTGGTGATTTATAATTTTATGCTGAAGTTTTATAAAACCCAGTTGAATAAAAAAACATCCGTAAAAGAAACTCCTGTTGTATAGATAAAGGATTCAAAAACAATTGAAAGTCCACCGAATCGGAGATTCGGTGGAATTGTCTTTATCCTTATGTCGGGAGAATCCTTGGCAAGGATATTAACAGGAATCTTTAGCCCTATAAACTTAATTTTCTTGACCCTTGCTCAGTCTAATTTAATCTGCAGTATGAAGATAAAGTTGAGTGTTACCGGAATTTTCTTTTTTCCAGTTACTATCAATGACCTCTGTAAACCCGATTTTTCTGTACAGATTGTAGACTTTTTCATTTTTATCCGTTACTTCTAAGAAAATGGTGATGCCGGGAAACCTTTCGGAAGCTTCTTTAATCACAGCCTGAATCAACCCGAAACCGATATTGTTCCCCTGAAAACGCTCTTTTACATACATCTGGTAGATATTGCCTGTGTGGTCTTCTTCTTTTACAAAAGCACAGATTCCGATCAGTTCATCATCTGAAAAGGCGCCTGCCATAAATCTTCCCTGGGTCTGATTCTCGATATCGGATTCCATTCTGAACTTTTCAATTTGTAAAGCTTCCTGATAAACAGCTCCGAATGATTCCGGAAATTTTTCCAGACTTTCCAGCCGGATGTTTCTGTAATTTTTGCTTTCGTGAGGTAAGAGTACGCGGTAATTAATATTCATATAAAATAAAATTCAGATTACTTTTTTTCGTAGTATTCATTAAATTTGAGGAAATATTTTTAAAATAAAATCATTCTTTTTAATAAAAAATTAATTATTGTCTTTTTTAATTAATACATTTAATAAGAATGTTTCTAATTAATATTTTTGTTTTCTGTTTTTTATTCAATTGAAATACTAAATTTGCGTATATTTATAACGAAAAAACGAATAAACCATTAATATGTTTAATACTAGCTGTTAAGCATTGAAAAAACGACAAGTTACATAGAAAGGCAAAATCCTGAAAAAATAACGGATAAATTGTATATGAACACCATCCTACTATGAAAAATTTGATAGTCCGCACACTACGGATGATTGTATTATTTATTATTATTTCATGCAGCCAGACTTCTACCTACGATCATACAGAAGACTTTGATGTACCGTTAATCAGGAAGAATAATGACCTGAATGCTTCCGGCGAATTTGAAGCGCTTGTCCGCCTTAATGGGGAATACTTTAAGAAAGCTGGTAAAATGGGGTATGAAGAGGGCAAAGGACTTTGCTTTCTCAACGTTGCTAATGTCAATTCTACAGAAGGGGACTATGAGAGGGCTCATATTCTTTTGGATAAGGCCGGAGAAAGTCTCAAAAGATCGGAAAATAATTTTCACAGGGCGAAATTTTACGACAGTTATGCCCATTATTATTCACATCTCAAGCAGTATGATAAAGCGATCATTTATAGTGATTCTGCACTCTATTCTTTGAAAAAAGCACCGGATTCAGAGCTTAAAAAGAAGCTGATGCCGCGAATTTATATCAATCGGGGAACTTATTTTGCATGGAAAGGACAGTTTGGAAATTCACTGAAAAATTTTCACAAAGGGAATGCTTTGGAGAAGTCTGCGTATTCCAACTGTATGATGGCCCAGTATCATCTCTATACCAACAAACTGGATTCAGCAGGAATATATGCATTACGGGCAGAAGAGATGATGAACAGCCACAAAACACCCGATGTTGAAAGACTTTGGATCTACTATACAGTTGGGTATTACAATAACGAAATCAACCATTTCGACGAAGCTGAGAAAATGCTGAAGAATGCATTGGAACTCAGTATAAAAACCAGACTTACCTATTCTTTTCACATTAAAGAGGTATACAAAGCCCTTGCAGATCTCTACAAAAAGAAAAAAGACAGAGAAAAGGCTTATTTTTATCTGAATAAATATCTGGAGGAGGACAACAGGCTCGCGGAGGCTAGATTTGCAGCCATCAACACTACTACAGACAGCTTTATAGCTGAAGCCAAAAAAGAGTCGGATAAACGGGAAAATGATTTGTGGGTTATTGGAATTTTGTCCCTTATCGTCCTTTCGGTATCCGGAATGTCTGTCTGGAAAAATATACAGTATTTAAAACTCAAGAAAAAAAATCTTAAAACAGAGACCGATACGCTTAAAAACCGCGTATACGAAAAGAAAAATCAGGAAGTGGTGGAACTGGCCAAAAGAAATGATTCTTCTTTCCTTATGAAATTTAAAGAACTATATCCTGAGTTTATCTCCAGTCTGCTCACCATCAATCCCTATCTTGAAAATTCTGAACTGGCCTTTTGTGCCCTGCTTAAACTGCATTTTTCTTCCAAGGAAATAGCGGACTACACGTTTGTTCAGCATAAATCTATTCAGCAGAAAAAGTACAGGATTCGAAAAAAACTGAATATTGAAGGGGATCAGGATATCTATGAATTTTTAGATGCTATTTAAAGACCCTGTTTTATTTTGGAGCCGGAAAATGGTTGTATACCTTTATTGATTAACTTTATGCAAAAACGTATCATGATACGCTGTCTTACTTTCGCACTATTTTTCATCCTGCTTTCTTGCAGTAAAGATCCTGACCAATATGAAAAGGATTTTGACACCCCTTTACTGAAACAGAATGAACAGTTGCGTCTTTCGGGTAATTATGATGCTTTGATGAAACTGAATAAAGACTACTATCAGAAAGCTGAAAAGATCAGTTATGCCGAGGGAAAGGCATTATGTTTTCTTAATCTCGGCAATGTAAATATACTCCTTGAAAATTATAAGAGAGCAGAATTTTTCTTTAATAAAGCTGAAAAACTCCTTAAATATTCGAAAAGCAATATTCACAAAGCCAAATTCTACAATGACTTTAGCAATTTTCAGTTGCATCTTAAACGATTGGACAAATCTTTTGAGTATAATGATTTGGCGATGAGTTATATAAAAGATACTAAAGACTCGCCGTTCCGCAATGATGTTCTTTTTAAAATTTACTATAAGCGCGGGGATTATTTTTACAGGAAAAAGATGTACGATCCTGCGTTGGAGTATTTTCGTAAAGCAGGGAAATTAGACCATTCAGGACGCATAGAATGTGCTATCGGCGATCTTTATCTGTATGGATTTAAAAATATGGATTCAGCACGGTTTTATCTGTCTTCAATAGCAGAAAAATCTAACCTGCAGGGTAGGGTTGATGGCGTGGCTCTTAATGCCAATACTGTGCTTGGCGAATATTATATGATGACTAAACAGTATGGTAAAGCGGAAAAGTCACTGTTGAAGGCATTGGAAATCAATAAGAAAACGAAATATGTCTTCGCTCAGTATACAAAATATGTGTATACAGATCTTAAATCCCTGTATGAGAGTATGGGAGATAAGGAAAAGGCGCTTTTATTTTTACAGGCCTATACAGAGGAAAGAAGCAGGTCTGATACCGCTTTGCTGGAAGCGATCAACAATGACATGGAAGGCTTTATCACGGAGACCGAGACCGATTCTGAACAGCATAGAAGTAAGATACTGCTTTTGTGCATTGTTTCACTTTTTATTCTATCGGTGGTTGGAATGTATCTGTGGAAGATCATCAGGCAGCTGAAAGATAAACGGATCATACTTAAATACGAGGCAGAACAGCTGAAAGACCAGATGCATGACAATACCCGGGAAGAAGTGATTGAGCTGGCGAAAAAAAACGACCCCGGATTTTTAGACACGTTTAAAAAAGCCTACCCCGGATTTATTGAAAATGTACTGGCTTTGAATCCTGAGCTTGAAAATTCGGATCTGGTTTTCTGTGCAATGCTGAAACTTCATTTTACTTCCAAAGATATTGCAGGCTATACTTCGGTTCAGCCCAGATCTGTTCAGCAGAAAAAATACAGACTTAGAAAAAAACTGAACATTCCTACGGAAACAGATATCTATCAGTTTTTTGACAGCTTGCTGTGAGATGGGTTTCGGGTTTCGTGGAACGAGATCCGGGTTGAATGACTCGATGATAGATTCAAAAACCAAGATATAAGACATCAGACTGAGATTAAGTTTATTATTTACTACAAATCCGCAATCCGGAACTTTATTTCAACCTGCAAAACTCTAAAACCCTCTGACGCTCAAACCCGAAAACCCGTACCTCATAACCCGGTAACTTCCATCTTCAGACTTCCTTCCTTTCTCCTTCCTTTTTAGATAAAAAAAACTGCCTGATCATATCAGACAGCCTTCGAAATATTTTTTTCCATCATAACTGAAAACCCATTTCACCACTTGTTGTTTGTTGTTTCAAATTTGCGCTTTTTATTAAGAAAATAGAAAAAATATTATACTACATGGGTACTACATTGTTATTTTTTTTCATTAATTATCAAATTTTGCTTAATTTTTAATAAGCAATTTGGATGCATTTATAAAGGGTTATATTGCTGGTTTTTAGTTAGGTAATACCGGTAAATACCAGCTGAATTATCATCATCATGTTTTTTTAATAGCGTTCAATTTTTAATGACTGGCATTTTTGATTATTTATCAGTTATTGGCTTTACTTTTTGTCGTAGTACACAAGTAGAGTGTTGATTTTTGGATTTCTTTTTTATATATAAGAATTTTGAACAGGATAATTTTTTCAATTATTCGTAATAATAAAAATTTGGAATAGCTGCCCGACTATGTCAGGTGGCTTTTTTATTGGTTGTCATCAATTAGTTGAGTTTTTAATGGTTAAATCATTTGCTCGGTTTAAAGAATTCAGCTGAGGATATTCTATTTTTCTTCTTCTTTTTCTGCAGTTATCTTACATATTTTCGATTGTATAGAAAAAATTATGTTAAATACTGTCAAATGTGGTTGATTTTTAACCATTTGTTAATAAGCGCTTTATGTTACGGAAGTATCTGAGTAGTAGGTGAGCTTATAATAGTTTCACTGCAATAATGATAGATTTATTTTTTTAAATGAAGTTTCGTTATTGATGAAATTTATTCACAACTAAACACCTTTGTTTTTGATAAGGTTGGTTTCAATGAATGATCATTAATCAGTGATTAGACTTCGATTAAATTAAGTCACCTATTTATATTAATCCGTTTTATGAAAAAGAAAATTTTATTAGTTAGTGTTTTAGCGGCCGGATTTACAGCTGTATATGGCCAGAGATGGGAGCCGGTAGGACAGAAAGTATCTGAAATCAGAAAAGATGTTGAAATCACACAGGCGTACAGAGTAGATCTTGCAAACCTGAGAAATCTTCTGAAGGATGCTGTAGAAACAGGAAAGAACGCAAAACCTGTGATTATATCTTTGCCTACAGCAGAAGGGAAGATTGAAAAATTTGCGGTATACAGTAATCCTGTGATGGCAAAATCTCTGGTAGAAAAATATCAGCTGGGTTCTTATGTCGGAGCCGGTATAGATGATCCTTCCAAATATGTAAGATTCAGCACATCGCCTACAGATATGCAGTCTATGATCATCAAAGACGGGGTATTCCAGTTTATAGAGCCCGTTTCTGCGGACAAAAAGACGTACGGCGTTTTCTATAAAACAAAGAGAACAACGGGAGAACATGGCTTTGAATGTGGAATGACTGAAAAAGATGTCAAAGAAATAAAAACGCTGGAGGCTAACGGAAAAAAAAATCTTTCTAACGTAGGAATTACCAGCAGACCTTCCAGTACAAAATACAGAACATACAGGCTGGCACTTTCCGTTACAGGAGAATATACCCAGTTTCATGGCGGAACTCCGGCGGGAGCTCTTACAGCGATGAACAATACGATGAGCCGCGTCAATGGGATTTTCGAAAAGGATTTTGGAATTCACCTGACGGTTCAGGATCTGCCGGGAATTATTTATACCAATGCTGCGACTGACCCTTATTCAGATTCAGGACCTGGCGTTGATGATGCTTTGTGGAGTGGCGAATTGATGACTACGCTCAGCACCAATGTAGGAAGCGGGCTGTTTGATATCGGTCACCTTTTCGGAGCTTCAGGTGGTGGCGGTATGGCTGGCTGTATCGGATGTGTATGCAGTGATGATACAGCGCTGGATAACTCTGGGATTCCTTCAAACTATAAAGGCGCAGGATTTACTTCCCCAGCCAATGCAATTCCTCAGGGAGATTCTTTCGATATTGATTATGTAGCTCATGAAATGGGGCATCAGTTTGGAGGTAACCATACTTTCTCACACAATTCTGAAGATAGCGGAGCGAATGTAGAACCGGGAGGAGGAACAACGATTATGGCCTACGCAGGAATTACCAACGATAATGTTCAAATGGTGAGTAATTCTTATTTCCATTATAAGAGTATTGACCAGATCCTTACGAATATGGAAGGGAAGGCAGCATGTGGTACAGCGCTGGACATTGACAATAACACGGCACCTGCTATTTCCCCGATCGCATCTTATACCATTCCTAAGGGAACCGCTTACTACCTGGAAGCTAATGCGATAGACGCTCAAAATGATCCGATAAAATATACCTGGGAGCAAAATGACAGCGTAGGAGCCGGAGCTACCATTTCCGGAGACAGCGGTTGGGGCTATAATACTCAGGGAGCTTTGACCAGATCTTATACAGGAACAGCCAGTGGAAGAAGATATTTCCCTAAAATGGAAACTGTAATGAATGGTTCTTTGACCAACAAGCAGGATTGGGAAACGGTTTCTTACATTCCGAGAACGCTTAAATATGCCATAACGGTAAGAGATGAAAACCCTCAGCGTCCAATGCTTTCTTCTTCAGATGTAACATTAACTGTAGGAAACGACGGACCATTCAAGTTTAATGGACTTACAGCAGCTAGTGTGCTGTATAACAATGCATCCAATACCATCAACTGGGATGCAGCCAATACAAATAATGCGCCTTACAATGTGGCCAATGTAAAAATAGATTATACAGCTGATAACGGAATCACATGGACAGATCTTGCCGCTTCAGTTCCAAATACAGGAAGTTACACAGCACAGATGCCTGCCAATCTTACGGGGGCAGTTAAGCTGAGAATATCTTCATTGGGGAATGTATTTTACGCGGTATCTCCTGCCATTAATGTGGGAGCAGCTCCAACGTCGGCTGCAGCAGCTCCAACGGGAGTTTCTTCAATAGAAAAAGAAGTTTTCAAAACAACAGCCAGAATATCGTGGAACAATGTACCTGGAGCCAATAGCTATTCTGTTAATTACAGAAAACAAGGTGAAACCAACTGGCAGAATGCTGCAAGCCCAACGAATTCTTTGGTACTGACCGGTCTGGAAGATGAAAAGAACTATGAAACACAGGTAGCAGCTGTTGTCAACAGTGTTCTGGGAAGTTTCTCTGCCAATTACGCTTTTAAAACTAAAGGCTTAACAACAGGAGTAGACTACTGTATCCTTAATTCAGGAATATCAGACTACTCTGCCATTAGAAGAGTACGTGTAGCCAACATCGACTACGATGATCCTACATACAGAACGTATAAAGATCTTAGTGAGGATCTTACAAAAACAGTCAACCTGACTAAAGGTACTCAATATACCTTTAAACCGACGATCCGTTCATCACCCGGCTACGGAACCAACAGACCTGTGAATATTTCTGTTTGGATCGACTATAATAGAAACGGAGCATTTGAGGTTTCTGAAAGAGTAGGACAAACTTCAGGAAATTCTCCTGCCGGAGCTTCATCTATTAATTACGGAGATATCATTTTCACAGTACCTGCCGCCGCCTATTCAGGAGATAAGCTATTAAGAATGAGGGTTGTTGCTAAATACGGATCAGCAGCATTAAGCAGTGCATGTGGTGAAATTTCAAGTGGAGCCGGTGGTATTATGGATCTCCCTGTGAAGATCACAGGTGGACTGGCTGTCAGTGAGACTAAGAATACAAAATCAGAACTCTCAATTTATCCAAATCCTGCTGATACCTATGTAGAAGTGAAAAACATCAAAGGAAAAGCAGATTACAAGATCTACAGTGCAGACGGAAGACTGGCATTGGAAGGAAAACTGGACGGACAGAAAATTAATGTCACTGCATTGGTGAAAGGCGTGTACATCATTTCAATTACCAGTGAGACTGAAACTTACAGCACCAAGCTGATTAAGAAATAAAAAATGAGATGCTTCAGGTTGAAAGACAGATTAATCACCTGTTCTGAACTGGAGAAAGATTTCATGGTACCTTTTGTGAAGAAAGAGCCTGGTATTGCACCGGGCTCTTTCTATTTTATATATGGTTTACCCAATTGGTTCCCAAAGCTGAATCTTATTCCCTTCAAGATCAAGAATGTGAAGGAATTTTCCATAATCATAGGTTTCAATACTGTCCAGGATCGTAACGTTTTCCTTTTTCAATTCCTCCAGCAAAACTTCCAGATTTTCCACTCTGTAATTGATCATGAAATCCCTATCTGAGGGTTCGAAATATTTTGTAGTTTCTGCAAAAGGAGCCCATTGGGTGAGTCCTTTTTTGCTGGGATCTTCACTTTCGCGCCATTCAAAGCTGGTTCCATACGGACTTGTTTCAAGACCAAGGTGGGCCTTATACCATTCGTTCATCGCGTTCGGATCTTTTGATTTGAAAAGGATTCCTCCAATTCCTGTTACTTTTTTCATGTCTATTTTTTTAATCGTTAGAATTAAGATCATCCGGAAGTTGATCTGTGCTTCCGTCTGTTTTCAAATATATGTAAAACTTTTCACCGGGATATTCTTTTCGTTTTAAATAATATTCTTTTCCTGATGAAATAATGTAAATAAGCACAGGATAAAAGCTGTTGGTTTAAGAAAAATACAATTCCGTGATTTACATACAACATTCGTGATTCTGCAAACATCCGCCTCCTTATTTCTTCTGAATTTTGTATCAATAAAAATCAACAGTATGAAATTGAATCAGGTAAAATTAGGAAATCAGGGTCTGACAATACCCAATATCGGCTTAGGCTGCATGGGAATGACCGGTTTTGAAGACGCCAATATGTACGGCCATGCAGATGAAAATGAAGCCATTGCCACTATCCACCGTTCCATTGAATTAGGTGGGAATTTTCTGGATACCGCCGATCTTTACGGACCATTTAAAAATGAACAGCTGATCGCCAAAGCTATGGGGAATAACCGGGATCAGTACATTATTGCAACGAAATTCGGCTGGGAAATAGACGATTCCGATAAGGTGACCTGGGCCATCAACGGAACTAAAGATTACGTAAAAAAAGCAGTCGAAAGATCCTTGAAAAATTTAAAAACAGATTATATCGATCTTTACTACATGCACCGCCTCGATAAAAACACTCCGATTGAAGAGACCGTTGGCGCAATGAGCGATCTGGTTAAAGAAGGGAAAATAGGGTATATAGGTTTATCTGAGGTATCTTCCGAAACCGTAAGAAGAGCACACGCCGTTCATCCCGTTACCGCTGTACAAAGTGAATATTCTTTATTTGAAAGAACAGCAGAGGAAAAAGGAGTTTTAGCAACATTGAGAGAACTGGGAATAGGTTTTGTGGCCTATTCACCATTGGGACGTGGCTTTTTATCAGGTCAGATCCGTTCCATTGATGATCTTCCGGAGCATGATTTCAGAAGAGGAATTCCCCGATTCCAGGAAGAATATTTTTATAAGAATATTGAACTTGTAAAAGCAGTAGAAAATATGGCGGCAGAAAAGAATATAACGTCTTCGCAGCTTGCTCTGGCGTGGATCATCAGTAAAGGCATCATCCCTATTCCCGGAACCAAGCGCAGAAAATACGTAGAACAGAATATTGAAGCGGCCGGAATTCAGTTAAATGGAGATGATCTTTTAAAACTGGAAAGTATTGTACCTTTGGGAACTGATACAGGTGCTCCGTATGATGAGTTCAGCATGGGGCTTTTAGATTAAACCTTATATCATAAGCTATGAATACCATTCACTCTGTTTCCGCTTTTCACCGCTTACTGTCGCTGCCGGAACCCAAACATCCGTTGGTTAGTGTGATCAATTTATCAGAAAGCATATTTCTGGATGATGAGGTCTGGAAAGGTTTTGTCAACAGGTTTTACTGTGTTGCGTTGAAACGGGAATCAAAAGGAAAAGTAAGATACGGTCAGCAGCATTATGATTACGATAAAGGAGTTCTGAGTTTTACTGCACCCAACCAGGTGCAGTATCTCGACTTCCATAATATGGAATGCGGAGCAGGATATCTGTTGATTTTCCATGAAGATTTTATATTGAGACATCCTTTAGCGCATACTATTTCCGGTTACGGATTCTTTTCCTATGCCGTGAATGAAGCTTTGCATCTATCTGAAGATGAAGAAACTAACCTGATTGAGATTCTTCAGAAAATTGATAAGGAATGTCAGCATATTGATCAGCATACCCAGGAAATTATTCTCTCACAAATCAATTTGCTACTCAATTATTCCAATCGTTTCTATGAGCGCCAGTTTATTACCCGAAAAAATGGCAGCCAGCAACTGTTGACGAGGTTTGAAAAATTTCTGAATGATTATTTTGATCAGGAGCAGTCCGCAGAAAAAGGACTTTTAACCGTACATCTCATTGCTGAAGCCATGAATCTTTCGCCTAATTATCTGAGCGATCTTCTGCGGATCCACACAGGCCAGAATACCCAACAGCATATCCATGAAAAACTCATCAGTAAAGCTAAAGAAAAGCTGTCTGCAACTGAATTGTCCGTGAGTGAAATTGCCTACAGTTTAGGATTTGAGCATGCACAGTCTTTCAGTACTTTGTTTAAGAAGAAAACAAAAATGGCTCCTTTAGAATTCAGGGCAGGATTTAGGTTTAACTGATTCAAAAAAGTATTTTGGGTACATTTCCTGAAATGCTTACATTTGGGCTCTGCCAGTATGACTAACCTGATCATTCATGAAAAAAAATACACCAAGCTTTCTTAAGTTCACAGCGCTGCCTTTATTGCTCATCCTGATATGCGGATGCTCTAAGGAAGACAAAAAGCCACAATCTCGTGATAAAAATACTTCAAATATGACGGCAGTTACCAATTCTGAAAAGGCTGAACCTGTTGTTGAAACGAAAAAAGACCCCGCAGAATTTGTACCGCAAGGCTATAAAATTTTTGAGAAATCTTTCGGAGATTTAAATAAGGATGGAGCAGAAGACTGTATTCTCATCATCAAAAAAGTAGATCCTGCTCATATTATCAACGACGAATCCCGTGGAAAACTGGACCGCAACCGCCGTGGAATTATCATTCTTTTTAAAAAAGGCCAAGGGTATGAGCTCGCTTCTAAGAACGAAACCTGTTTCTCCTCAGAAAACGAGGATGGGGGTGTTTATTTTGCGCCTGAACTGGATGTTTACGCTGAAAAAGGAAAACTGTATATCCATTATGCCCATGGCAGATATGGTTACTTGACGTATACTTTCAGATATGGAAAGTCAGATTTTGAACTGATAGGTTATGATGAAAGTTCCAATACCGGTCCCACTGTAAACAGTACCACCAGTATAAATTTTCTAACCGGAAAGCAGCTTGACAAGACCAACGTCAATGAAGGCGCAGAAAGCGGTGACGAAGTATTCGAAGATACCTGGAAAAAATTAAAAATAACAAAACTGATGACCCTTTCGGAGATCAAAGATTTTGATGAGCTGGATCTTTCGGCATATTAATAATAAGACATCAGATATCAGATATCAGACACGAGATATGAGACTTTTAAGTTGTAAGAGTTAAGAACGAAGAACCAAGATATTAGAGATAGGACAATTATTGTATTAACGTATTTATTACGAACCAGCAACGGTATTTTAACCAGCAACTAACAACCAGCAACTCTAAAAACCCGTACCCTGTAACTACAACCTCACACTCATATCCTGCACCTCCTCAGCCGAAAAGCCATAGATCTGTGGCGTCTTCACGTCAAGAAGATTGAGATAGATATATAATTCGCCTCTGTGGTGGATCTCATGTTCTATCATCGCTCTCAGCCATTTCCAGATAGAAATTTCATTTCCCGGAGGCGTCAGACATTTGCGGTTGAGGTCTTCATCAGATAGCCCGCTGATGATCTCTATCGTCTGTCTGTGCATTTCATTAAAGAAAGCAAGGATATTGTCATACCCGTCTGCCAACTCCTTACCGCAACCCTGATAAGCACTTTTTTTTCCTAAAATAGTTTCACCGTACATATACCTTTCGATGGAAGCAATATGCCTGATCTGATCACCAATTGTAAATTTTCCCTGTTTATAGGAAAAATCAAGATGCTCCGGCGGAACCACTTCAATGAGACGAAGCGTTCTGACCCGTACTTTTTCATAATAATCAATAAATGACTGTACAGAGGTAATTTCCATAAATAGATCTTTTGATTCTGTAAATTATTGAAAATTTAGGTACGGACAAAAACTTTTCGGGTTATTTTGTGAAAATTTAATGACTGGTGAAAAATTCCAACATTGTAGCCAGTGCCGTTTCAGAATGCATCTTTTCCCCATTTTCTAAAGAATCTTTAGTGGCTTCAGCGGCTCTTTGACGCATCTGGTGCTCATAGTGGGAAATAGCTTCCTGCAATGTACTGAATTGATCCGATGTCAGACATTCACTGAGTTCCAGGGCATCCAGCATCGCCATATTGGCGCCTTCTCCGGCAAAAGGAGGCATCACATGAGCGGCATCACCAAGAAGAGTCAGATTAGACTGAGTTTCCCATGTCTGATCCAAAGGCATCGAATAGATAGGGCGCGGAATAAATGGGACTGAAGCATTTTCAAAAAGCTCGTACCAGATGTCGCTCCATTCAGGATATTCTTTTTTGAACCATTCCAGGATCTTTTTTGAATCAGAAAAATCAAGACCGCTTTCCTTCGCCCAGTTTTCATCTGTTCTGAAGCTGGCATAGAATCCTAGATCGCCGTTTCCTTTCTGACCCAGCAGAAGGTTTTTATTGTTTCCGAAAGCCATTATTTTACCATCTTTGATCAGCTCTTTGATATGCGGGGCCGCTTTTTCAGCATTGTAAACATTCCCTTCCAGCATTAAAATTCCAGAATAGATAGGCTTAAGAGCTGTCAGATAAGGCCGGATTTTTGAATTGGCACCATCCGCAGCAATCACAATATCTGCGTAGGCCGAATAACCGTTTTTGAAATGGAGCAGCCAGCCTCCGTTTTGTGCTTCCATGGAAACAAAATGACTGTCCCATACCACGGTTTCGGGCTGTAAAGAATCCAGAAGCATATTTCTCAGCGGTCCACGGTCAATTTCAGGACGGAAATGTTGATTTCCGAAATCTTCATCAGGTTTCGTTTCATGATCACTGAAAACTATTTCTGCATGTTCATTCACGATCAGTGCTTTGTCGGCACCGGGACGATAATTCTTTTTAAATTCGTCCAGCAGATCGGCACCTCGAAGGGCGTCCATTCCGGATCCTTCATGCATATCGAGCGGGGAACCCTGTACCCGTGCATTTTTATTGAGGTCTCTTTCATATACTTTTACGTCAGCACCTTTAAGCTGTAAAAGTCTGGCTAGCGTCAATCCTCCGGGACCTCCGCCTACTATAGCAATTGATTTATTTTCTATTAACATTTTCATTCATTTTACTGATGCAAAATTATTTTTGTTTCAGTATGGATAATAGTATAAATCGGTCATTTTTGTTTTTGGATAATTCTTTCGGAGGTACGCCTGAAAATTTTTTGATCTCTTTGATGAAATGAGTCTGATCTGTAAAGTTGAGTTCCGGAAACAGCTTGCCTTCAGCAATATGCGCTAAAGATGCTCTGAAACGCAGAATCGTGGAATAGGCTTTTAGAGAAAGTCCGAATTGCTGATTAAAATAACGGTTGATCTGTCTGCTGCTCCAGCCTGTCTGTTCCGAAAGTTCCTTTACACTCATCTCGCCGTTTGATGAATAGATGAGGTCGAAAAGTTTTCGTTTTCTTTCATCAATAGTTTCCGGTAAAAGTTCCGTTACGATTTGAGATATTCTTTGGTTGAAAGTTTCAAGGTCTTTGAGATCATCTGTCGTGACATTCCAAAAGTCATCGGGAAGAATTCTTGCCGTATTGAGCAGATCCGCAATTGAAGTTTTCAGAATATATTCAACAGCGATTGGCCTGAAGCTGACCACAAAAGCGATAGTTCCGGGTAGGATAGCTCTCTGTTCCGGTGCCGTTTCCAATCCGATGAGAAAAATATTGAATGGATCATCTGGTCCGAACCGCATAAAAAACAGATCGACTCTTCCGTCAGGCATTACAACAACTTCTTTTGCTGTATCAGACGGATTATGAAACATACCGATGTTTTCTACAAAGCTGTCCAAAGACGGATCAGGCTTGATAAATTGGTAATAGAATTCGTTGCTCATAGAAATGTTGTTCTATTTTTTGATCGGCTTTTTCAGAAAATTAAATTACAAAAAAACTGGAATTAAAAGCAAAAAATCGGTATAATTGATCTTAAGTGAAATTTAGTTATGTCTTTAATCCGTGAATAATCTGATTGTAAAATTTGGAAAATATTCAAATAACTTATAATTTAGTTACAAATCACAAATATGAAAATCCTGCTTTGCATCTGTCTTTTTATTTTCAGCATTCCAACTCTTACGGCTCAGGTAATCGATAAAGAAAAACTCCTTGAGTATTATGAATCCCAACGCTATGCTGAAGCTGCCCAATATCTTCAAAGCATCTATCCTGAAGATACGAAAGACATCAAAGCATTGACCCAAATGGCTTATTGTCACATGATGTCGGGAAAGCTGCCGGAAGCAGAGAAAAACTACCTGAAAGTGAATGCTGCAGAACCCGATAATATTCCTGTTTTATTCAGTTTAGCAAATATCAATTCCAGAAGAGGGAACGGAACGAAAGCCAAAACCTACCTTTTACAGATTGTTCAGCTGGACAGCCTTAATTTCAATGCCTACAGACAATTGGCGGGTTTGGGAGATACTGCTGAAGAAAAACTGAGTTATCTGAAAAAAGCCAATACCTTGAATACTACGGATCCTGATGTTGCTTTTGATCTCTCTGCAGCTTACCGTGAACTTAAGCAGTATCAACGGGCCTATGACGTGCTCAAAATAGCTATCGATGCTGATAACGCCAACTTTACATTACAATCTGCACAGCTTCCTTTGGCTAATCAGCTGGGAAAATACAAAGAAGTCATTGAAACAGGAGAGAAGCTCATGAAGGAGGATGCGGATGCCAATGTGATCAATGAGATGGGGCAGGCTTATTTCTATTTAAAAGAGTATCAGAAATGTGCAGCTGCTTTTAAAACATTAGAAGATTTGGGGATTCAGAATGAAGGAACTTTATATTATATGGCTTTGAGTTATCGCGAGCTGAAGGATTATGATAATGCACTCATGTATGCTGAAAAAACCATCGATGAAGGGATATCAAAGCATATAGAGCTTTATTATATTGCTTTAGCGGGCATTTATGAAAATAAAAATCGATTTTCAGAGGCTTTGGAGGCGTATAAAAGAGGTCTTACGTTTCATCATACTAATCATACAATTTATTACCGTTTGGGACTTCTCTATGATTTCAACCTGAAACAGACCAAAAATGCGGTCACTTACTATAATCTGTATCTGAAAAACAAACCGGATCCGGAGAAAGAACAGGAGCAGATCACGTATGTCAAAGCACGAATCATAGCATTAAGTTCAAAGATATAGGCCTCTCAATCTATAAATTATTTTTAGTTTTACAGTAAAAGTAAACAGCCGGTATGAAATTAAAATTGGGCATTCTGGATCAGTCTCCAACTATTGAAAAGGGAAGTGCTTTACAGGCCTTAAAGAACAGTATCGATCTCGCCGTATTTGCAGATGAAGCAGGATTTCATCGTGTGATCTATTCTGAGCATCACGGTGTGGAAGCCTATGGAAGCGCCAGTCCAGAGATTCTTTCTGCAGTAATATTAAGTAAGACCAAACGCATCAAAGTAGGAACAGGAGGGATTATGATGAAGAATTATTCAGCCTATAAGATCGCGGAATGGGCCAAAATGCTCGGCAGCCTGTATCCTGAGCGTTTTATTCTGGGACTGGGAAAAGCGCCGGGAGGTTTAAAGGATGCCGTTTCTGCGCTTAATAATCACAGACCTGTTATTTTATCCAGTCAGGAAACCAAACTTGAAGAAATCATACAATATATTAAAGAAGAGAAAGGGATTTATGACGGACTTATTGCGCAACCCACACATGTTGCCCACCTTCCTGAGATTCTTTGGCTGGGCTCCGGAATTCAGTCTGCTACAGAAGCCGCAAAACATGGCGTAGGGTATTCCTATGCAGATTTTATGAGAAATGACCAGGGATTGGACAGTACGGAAACGTATCTAAACAAATTTGACAGAAATCAGTATAGTCCGGTTCCTTCACTACAGGTCGCCGTTGCCGTTTCAGTGGCAGAAGATCTGAAATCGGCCCGCTACAATGCCTACGGAATGGCTTACCAGTTTCTGCAGGCAAGGCATATTCAGGCTCCTGAAGCGCTGCTTCCCAGTGAAACCATTGAACAGAGGATTCTCGGAACTGAAGATGAAGAAGAATTTTTTAAGATTCTGGATCATATTATTCTGGGGACTCCCGGAAATATATCAGAAAAGCTTCTGGAAAAGGCTGAGGAATATAATACGTATGAACTCCTGATCCTCTGTAATATGTATCGGGAAAGAGATCGCGTAGATACCTACAAAAGTATTATATTGGCCAATTAATAATCACACCTTGCTTATGAGCTACAATATTCAGTTATTCACCGTTGAAACAAAAGAAAAAGAACAGGCAGCTGATGATGACAGCTTTTTTGACAGGGAAGAAAATCTTGTACCCTTTACGGAAAAACAGGTTACAGGATTAAAAGAACGTCTTTTAAGGTACAAATATCAATTAACAGGAGAAGATGACTATGGGCTTCATTTCAGTCATCCGGATGAAGATTTTGGAAATACCTTATTAACAGAGAAAGGGTTGTATTTCAATGCCAGTCTAAGTGAAAGTTCCATTTTTGAAGTGGGAATGACGGCATCTGAATTTACCGATACCGGCGAATTTGCAAAATATGATCCGCAGAATGAAGGCTGGGAGGAATTTTAAACACTGAGGTTCTAAATTATAACCATAGTCAATATTCAGGCACAACAATGACAAAAAAGGTGAGCTTGATCTTTTTTGTTCTTACTCATTTGATATCAAATAAAAAAATCGGTGATTACTTGTTATCAGATCATTTTTTAAAATTCTGTAAGGTTTCTATAACTCCTTTAGGGTTTTCATTCTCAAAAATACCTGATTTGGAAACCCTCTCAAAAGTTTCGGCAGTTCCGGAAGCAATAATATGAGGGAGACCTTCATTTTTCAGCATGTCGGCCAGACCTTTCATTTCATCAATCCTTCTCAAGATATGTTGCGGATAGGTGGGGGTTGTTTTAATGAGATCCTGATAAGTTCCGGGAAGAAATTCCTGAAGACTCTCATTCAGTTCATCAAGGATTCCGAAATGGGCTGCTGCGGTCATAGTCTCAAAAAAGAGAGCGTTCATTCCTTTATTCACCATCGAAAATAAAAGTTTGTAAGCTGATGCCGCCTCAGTTTTTTCACCGGCATCCTTAATTTTAAAAACAGACGCAAATAAATTGATAAACAGATGTCTGTAAATGCCACTCACGACCAACACTGCATGGTCCGGAACATCCTTAGAAGCACCCATTACAGCTCCGTTGACAAAAGGAACATCTATGGCCGAAAATAGTTCTTCCATGGATGAGGCAAGAGCAGGCGTATTAGAATTTAAATCCACGTAAAGAGGACGGTTTGGGGTTGTTTTCAGACATAAAATTATATGTTCCGCCATTTTTAGGCTTCCTTCCGGACTGGTAAGCGAAAGAATAACATCCGCCTGCTCAACGGTATCCTGAAGACAGTACGTGTCCGTAATTCCTGAATTTTGTATATTATCTAAGGTCCGGGCCGATCTTCCTTCTCCTGCAGTGATGACTTTAAAATCATGGTGTATAAGTGCTTTGGCTATTTGGACTCCCATATCTCCAGGGAAAAGAATGGCAATGACAGGCTGAGTTTTCAATATAGATAATTTTTAAAATGATAAATTGTTTGAACGACACAAATTTCTTCATTTTTTTGAATCGGTTGTGCATATTGTTTCGATAGTAATTATTGATAAAACCGATTAATAAAGGAAAATGTTCCGGATTTTGCTTAATTTTGATTCTTGTTGCGACACTTTATGATCATGAATAAGTCCTCAATTAATCATTATTTCCATTCTTTATTTGACATCAAAGAAGAGGTGGTTGAAAAAATTACAGAAACCTTTAGTTCCTTCGAACTCAAAGCGAATGAAGTTGTCCTGCATAAAGATGAGGTCAGTACGAGGACATTCTTCCTGGAAAAAGGCTACGTCCGTTCCTTTATTCTGAATGAGGACAATGAAGAAATCACGACTAATATATATGTAGCACCCTGTTTTGTCAATGACTTTTTATCCTTCTTCAGACAGCAGCCCGCCAAGGAAACCTACCAAACGATTACAGCCTGTTCGTTTTGGGAAACTGGTCTGGAAAATGTACAGCATAATTTTCATAACATCCCGGAATTCAGAGAATTCAGCAGACTGCTGTTTGTCCTGAATTACTACAGCATCCACGACCGGCTGATCGAAATGGCCAGTCAGAAAGCTTCTACACGGTATTTTAATCTGATGAAAAAGCATCCGGATATTTTCCAGCATGTACCGTTGAAAGTTATTGCATCCTATCTGGGGATCAAAGACAGTTCTTTGAGCCGGATCAGACGGGACATCAATAAAATGTAACCGTACGGGTTTGAGAGGTTTAGATGGGTTGCTGGTTGTCATTTGCTAGTTAAAATAACGTTGCTAGTTGCTGGTTCATAATGGTATAGTTAAAGTATTGCCTGTTTGTATCTGATCTCTTACATCTTGACTTTATCATTCACCATTCACTTGCAAAGCAAAATTCACTATTTCCATTTCTAACCTCAACCTAAAAGTCTCATGTCTTGTGTCTGAAATCTGATGTCTAAAATGTACCTTCTAATTTCTTTGCATTTGTCAAGTGATATATTCAAATTTGAAAGCCATCTTTGTTAAAAATTAATGTATGACTAAGAAACATATTGTAGTGGCCGGATTAGGTGGAGTAGGCGGATATTTTGGTTTTAAAATCAATCAGGAAAATGAGGCTTCCCAAAAATATAAGGTAACTTTTATCGCACGAAGTGAAACGTATAAAAAAGTAAAGGAAAATGGTCTGGTTCTTATCTCACCGGAACAGTCTGTAAATCATACGTTTCCTGATGCTGTAGAACAGAATATAACTGATGTAAAAGATCCGGACCTCGTATTGATTTGTGTCAAAGAATATGATCTCGAAAATATCTGCAGGCAGCTTAAAGACATCATCAGCAAGGATACCGTATTGCTTCCTATGATGAACGGTGCCGATATTTACGAAAGAATAAGAAAAATAATTCCAGATCACGTTATTCTGCCGACATGTCTTTATGTAGCTTCCCATATCAAAGAAAAAGGGGTTGTAGAGCATAAAGGAAAAACGGGAAAAATGATCGTAGGAAGAGATCCTCAACATTTCTCTGCTGATATAGACTGGATCGTAGATGTCCTGAAAGAAAGTAAAATCGACTTTGATTTTAAAGATAATTCACTGACAGATATCTGGACCAAATATATTTTCATCGCCAGCTTCGGACTGGTAACTGCGAAGCATAATTCTTCCATTGGAACGGTTTGTACGGATGATGGGCAAAAGCATGAAGCATCAGAGATCATGAAAGAGATTAAAATGATTGCTGACAAAAAAATGATCACTTTGGACGAAGATATTATTCAGAAAACATTTGCCAAAGCAGGGACATTCCCTTTTGAAACACCCACTTCTTTGCAGCTTGATGTCAATTCAGGAAAAGAAAATAATGAACTCGAATTATTGGGCGGTGCCGTTTTGAATTTCGGAAAGGAATTAGACATCGCAACGCCTTTTACCCGGAAAATATATGATGAGATCAAAGCCTTTTCATAATTGATTTAATTCAGTGATAAAAAACAGGACAGGAGAATCGGGATATAAATTTAAATTCTAAATAGTGTACTATGAGAAAAAGAATATCTCCTGCCTGTTATCTATAAAAAGTATATTATGGTTTTTACTGTGAATTGTTTGTATCCGACTCAAGCCGAGCTGAAATTATTCTTTGATCACTTTTTTAGAAATATTTATTTTTCCGGTTTTAATTTCAATGATGTAAATACCCTTAGCATAGGAAGATAAATCCAGGGATTCCTGATCACTTTTGATAATGCCCGTCTGCAGTTTTTTACCCGATATATCATAAATCGTGTACACAGATTTTTGCGGTGCTTTTACTATTTTAACGATATCTTTAGTTATAGCAGGCACCACTGCAATATCATCCCGCTCTTTGGCTGCTTCATCCGTAGCCAGAACCTGTGAATATCCTGAAACAAGAATAGAATAGTTTTGCGGAGCACTGGCCCCGGTACCATTCACCAGACTCCCTTTATTGGTAATTTCAATTCTATATTCCCGTCCGGCTGCAGGGGTCTGAATAAGTACCTGTTCCACATTGTCAACTGTATTATCCCCTTTCGTTGCTGGAGTCATGGGGCTTAATGCGTTTAATTTCCAAGGCTCATAAACCGTATTCGTGGTCGTGTCAATAATTCTTACATCTAAATCATTGATTAATTTTGAAGTTCTGTTGTTGTGAGCATCGGCATATGTTAAAGTAGGAGAAACGGTATACGCAGGATCAACCCATGAAATAGTTACCTTTAAAGGTTCGCTTCCTGAAGCAATAACTCTCTTTTTATTAGGAGTACCGCTGGTTAAAGTTTCATCATTAAAAAGAATGGAATTATTTGATTTTCCCACTAATAATTCTGCCCCTTTTTTAGCATCGATAAATCCCCATCCGTACTGCGGATCCGGTCCGATATTGCCGGCTTCCAAAGCGGAATGCACCACTAATGTTTTGGCGGAGGCTGCATTAAATTCTGCACCGCCGAAAAGCTGCTTGTTAATTTGTGTCCAAAGTCCGATAATTCCGGTTACTGCCGGTGCTGAATACGAGGTTCCACTGCCTACAGTAAGGCTTTGACTTCCCGTTAAATTTTCCTCCGTTACTAGGCTGCCAACACTGGTGCCTACTGCAACGATGTCTGGTTTTACGGCGCCGTCATCTCTCGGTCCTGCATTGCTGTAATCAGAACGAATAACGTCTGTCGCCGTCGTATATCTTCCCCCGTTGGCTGTAATAATATCGGTAGCGCCTACGATAATCATATTTTTGGCTACAGAACCCGGACCAATGCAGTCGAATCCCGATGCACAATTTACTGCCGGAAGGGTGTCTGTTGCCGCAAATTGAATAGGGTTATTATTATTGTCTGTATAGTACTTGGGAGTTGTTGAAGGTCCAGATCCGCCTCCATAGCCATTTCCAGCTGATTTTACAATAATATAAGAGGGATTGGCATACACAATCTGATCATAATTCTGATCGTTTATAAAGTAGGTCCCCTGAAGATCATAAGATGTGGAGGGACTGGTGAAAACACCATTCCATACCCATGCATTTGCTCCATTGATTTGTTGGAAATCCCAGCCGGCGTCCACACCATAAGAGTGATTGGATATTTTAGGTTGTGCCGTTAGAATCTTTTGATACACAGTACTGGTGGAAGTATTACCGGGTAAAGTAGTGGTGGTGAAAGTATAGGAATCAATCAGTGAATTCTTGGCAATTCCCTGAAAATTAATGGCTCTGGTACTTCCGTCGTTAAAAGTCATGGTTTGTGTATGTCCGTTTGATCCGATGAATCCGGCAACTGAAGTGGCGTGTCCTCCGTAATTCATGGTTGATGCTTCTTTGTTGGTAATTCTGTTGGGAAGATTGTTAAAAAGTACATGCCCGGCGAATACTCTGCCTGAGTTGGCTGCTTCACCACCGTCAAAAATGGTAAATTTAATATTTTCCCCGTTAAAAGATCCTGTCAGACCGCTTACCGTTCCGTTTTGGAGAAAATCAGAATTGGAGTTTTTGATTTGATCCATGTCATGGGGCTGAAGAAAGAATGGTTTTCCATTGGGTAGAAAACCTCCTAACCGGCTTCTTTTTTCTTCAATTTCTTTTTGAATCTCCGGAGTTTTTTCACGTGATCCATATTGTTTTGAAATATAGAAGTCAAATTTTTCGCTGTTTTCCTTATTCTGTCGTTCAAATTCTCTTTGAAGAGCAGCATTATCTTGTGCAGAAGCAAGAAAAGCGATTAATGTACTGGTCAGAAGTAATTGTTTTTTCATACGTGTAAAGCTTTTAATTTCAGTTAAATAACTCTGCAATTAAAAAAACTTTATCATCGATATAAAAAAACCACCATTAAAAACTTGTTAACAACTTGACGTATTTTTCATTTATTTTGTTAACTAAAAAAAAGACAAGATTCTGATTAACAGGAATTTGTTTTTTAAGAACTGTTAGCTTTCTGACTTTCAAAAAGACTTCTATTCTGTATGTAAAAATCGCTGACGATCCAACAGAGTTTCTTCGGTCTCACGGTGGTCCGGATCGTCTACACAACAGTCTACGGGACAAACTGTTTTACATTGTGGTTCTTCATGAAAACCTTTACATTCCGTGCATTTTCCGGGTACGATGTAGTAGACATCATCTGAGTAAGCCTGTTGAAAGCTACTTGCATCTATTTCTGTTCCGTCCGGAAAGACAACTTCCCCCGAAAGTTTTGTTTTGTCCTGCCAGCGCCAATCGATAGCTCCTTCATAAATAGCTGAGTTAGGACATTCAGGTTCGCAGGCTCCGCAGTTGATGCAGTCATCTGTTATTTTAATTGCCATAAATAGGTAAGATTTTAAATGGTGATTTTAAAAAAGGGATTTCCTTTCGACCTTTTTGGCTTGGGAAATCCCTCCGTCTAAACATAATTTAAATGAAAAAAACAATAGGCTGTAAGCATTGATCGGTCCGATGCTTAAGCAGTTTTCTTTTATTTTTGTGAATTAATTCTGTGCAATTTCTATGGAAAGTCCTTCCATTTCAGCCGTGAGCTGAATCTGACAGGCAAATCTGCTGGAAGGGAGCGTCGTAAAAAGTTCGGATAAGAGCGCCTCCTCCATATCACCTTTTTCTGGCAGAACAACAGTTTCATTCAGAATGTAGCAGTGACAGGTCGCACACATTACCATTCCTCCTCACATAGCTTCCATCGGCAACTCGTAAGCTTTACAGATATCTTTAAGGCTAAGTCCCATTTCCAGCGGACAGATCAGTTCATGGATATTTCCGTCCTGATCTTTTACTGTGATTGTAATTTCATCCTTCATTGTAATCTGTCAATTTTAATAGTCCTTAAATTATTAGTTTTACTATATTTTTTCTATCCTTTTTGTGGTAGCAATGCTGATCAGTTTATCGAATTTATCAGAGTACAGAGAAGATATTTTCTTGGGGTCTTCATGATCGAATAATGCAGTTCTCATCACGGGAACGCTGAAAGGTAAAGGCCATGCACGGAGTGATTTGGCGACAACATCCATCGTGTTGATACCCTGCATGGCATGCAGCCCGTCTGCCCAGCAAACCAGTCCAACCGTTTTATCTGTAAGGTACGGTTGATCATACCCCGAGGTAACTTCAAGCCAGTCCAGGCAGTTTTTCATCACTCCGGGAATGCTTCCGTGATAAAGAGGAGCAAGCCAGAAATGAATGTCTGCTTCCAGAAACAGCTGAGTCATACGCTGCACTGCCAGTGGTGTTTTGGTCAGCGTAACATCAAAGAGAGGAATGCCTGAGTCGGCCAATGTAAAGATTTCACTCTGGACACCTGATTTCTCAAGTCTTTCTGCAAAGTATCGTGAAATTCTGCCCGAGGTTGACTCAGATCTTCTTTCCAGGGAGCCGTTGAATATAATTGCTTTCATTGTTTTTTTAACTTTTAAAAATTACTTTCGGTAAGCCTATTTCGCCATACATCAGCGTTTTAACCAAGGGTTTCAGTAATCCGGCCGCCAGTAAATAGAGTGATGGATCGTAATCAGCGCTTGCCCTGACGACCACTTTCTGGTTTTTATAACATTTAAGATCTGCATACATCAGGCGCCGTTTCCAGAGATCCAGCAGAATAGTTTCCGCACTGTTTAAATCTGCGTAAACAGCATAAGGAGACAGTTTTTCCATTAACATCATAAATGCCCATGGTGGAATAATGGCATCTGTAGAGCAGATAATTCCTACAGCTTTTTCGTTGTACACAGAAAAATCTACAGCAGCGATTGATTCTTTAAATTCTTTCTCCTTTACAATCATTCCCATGAAAAGATAGTCTTTAATATCCAGCTCTACGATTTCTGTAGTGGGTTTATAGTTTAAAAGGTCCAGAGCAATAATTCCTGAGGCTTCTGCTTTATTGATGAAAATTTTCTGATCCATAATTGATTCTGTAATTAACTAGGTAAGGAAGCCTGAAGTTGGAAGAGGAAAGTTATTGAGATCCCAAAGAAATATTATAACCAGGTTTTATTAATTTTTGCCACTAAATAAACTACTCCGTGGCCAAGTCTGGAGAATTATTCTTGTCAAGGATACGATTCAATTCATTGTAACTTCAAGACACCTCCTTCCAGTTTCCTAATCTTAATTTTTCTAACCCGAATTCAGGTCATATTAAACTTGTTTATCTGATTTTTGAAAGCACTTCTTCGTATTTTTTTTCTACAGCTGACCAATTCAGAACAGACCAGAAAGACTCAAGATAATCTGCTCTTTTATTCTGATAAGCAAGATAGTAAGCATGTTCCCACACATCTATTCCAAGGATCGGGAAACCTCTGTTGGCAGATTGGGTATCCATCATGGGATTGTCCTGATTGGGTGTAGAAGTGATTGCGATTGAGCCATTGAATTTTACATATAACCATACCCATCCTGAACCAAATTGTCCGAGACCTGCTTTTTTCATTTCAGCTTTAAAATCTTCAAGACTTCCAAAAGTAGTGTTGATAGCTTCCGCCAGTTTTCCGTCAGGGTTTAATTTTGGTTGAGGAGAAAGAATTTCCCAGAATAAAGAGTGATTATAATGTCCACCGCCGTTGTTTCTAATAGCCGGACTGTATTCACTTATTCGCTGAAGGATGGAATCCAGGTCGGTAGAAGTTTCTTCAGCTGCTTTTAATGCCGCATTCAAATTATCAACATACGCCTGATGGTGACGCTGATGATGGATGGTCATGGTTTCTTTATCTATAAATGGTTCCAGTGCATCATAAGCATAAGGAAGCTGAGGTAATGTAAATGAGTTCATTTCTTTTATTTTTTTGATTAATGTGTTTCAAAGGTAATCATATATTTTAATAAAACAACTTATTGGTTGTTTTATGTTTTCGTTTGACTTTGATATAATGATTTGATTTTTATGTATTTAATGAATTAAATGGTAAATTATAGAAAATGACTATATTTGTTGTAGTAAATAAAACAACTAAAATATTGTCAAATGAAGAAGCCGGCAGTAGACCGCATCCTGATGTTTTTAAAGATGAGAGGAGAAGCAACATCCCTTTTGATCTCTAAAGAACTCTCTATTACAAAGGAGGGTGCGCGAAAGCATTTACTGAATCTTGCTGAGGAAGGACTCATCAGATCCATCACCAAAAGTGAAGGCGTGGGACGGCCATCTACTTACTACACGCTTACAGAAAAAGGACTTTCTCAATTTCCTGATTCTCATGCGGATGTTACGGTTCAGATCCTTCGGTCTGTAAAAAATCTTCTGGGAGAAAACGCATTGAATCTTTTGATTAACGACCGGGAAAAAAATACTTATGAACGTTATGAAAAAGCCTTAGTGAAAGCAGAATCTCTAGAGCAACGACTGGACGTACTGGTAAAAGTCCGCAGTGAAGAAGGCTATATGGCAGAATGGACAAAAGAAGGGGATGACTATTTCCTGATCGAAAATCACTGCCCAATCTGTGCCGCTGCCACTGAATGCCAGGGATTTTGCCGTGCTGAACTCTCCAATTTCCAAAATCTGATCGGTAAAAGTTATCAGGTGGAAAGAATAAACCACATTTTGTCGGGCGGACAGCGGTGTGTGTATAAAATAAGTGGGTGAATTTTTTAGGTAGGAGGTTGCAGATATTAGGTAGCAGGTAGTAGGTATAAGGTGATAGATTTATATTAAACATCAATAGGAGTGGGCTTTAGCCCGCTTTTAGTTTATAGATTTGATAAAGGTCTTAGTCCCATCTTAATTATGAAAAATCGCAAGGTCAATTTTTTGGTTTACAGATATGTTATTTACAATCAATGACAAGATTTTCTGCAAAGGCTAAAAATATTCAATAGGAGTGGGCTTTAGCCCGCTTTTAGTTTATAGATCTGATAAAGGCCTTAGTCCAATCTTAATTATGAAAAATCGCAAGGTCAATTTTTTGGTTTACAGATATGTTATTTACAATCAATGACAAGATTTTCT
>NZ_JAOAMU010000001.1:0-209980 GCF_025154075.1 Chryseobacterium herbae | reverse complement strand
ATCTTAATTATGAAAAATCGCAAGGTCAATTTTTTGGTTTACAGATATGTTATTTACAATCAATGACAAGATTTTCTGCAAAGGCTAAAAATATTCAATAGGAGTGGGCTTTAGCCCGCTTTTAGTTTATAGATCTGATAAAGGCCTTAGTCCAATTTTAATTATTAAAAATCGCAAGGTCAATTTTTTGGTTTACAGATATGTTCTTTAAAATCAATGATAAGATTTTCTGCAAAGGCTAAAAATATTCAATAGGAGCGGGCTTTAGCCCGCTTTCAATTTATACCTATGGCAAAGGCTTTAGCCAAAACCTAAATTGCAATCCCACAATATTATCAAATCCATTTTTCAATAAGATGAAGCCAGAAAGCCCTGTTTTCACGGATCACAAAAGCAGCTGACGATTTTCGACGGGTTACCATACTTCCTGTCGTCTGAATTTCAATATAGGAAGCCAATCCATGATTTTCTGTAGCATGCACTTCAATATTTTCGAGAACAATCTTTCGATCCGGAAATTTCGCATAGGCTCCCGGAAGCCATTCTGAAAATGCAGCTAAAATGATTGTATCATTATTGCCATTAATCATTTTAAAATCTGAATCAAAACCAGCCAAAAGCTTGGTGTAAAGACCTTTCTGATCTTCTGTTCCACGAAACCAAGCTTCAATATCGGTATGGGATTCTTTAATTTCTTTAATGATTTTTTCTTCGTTATTCATAAGTTTAAATATATATGTTTTGTATTAATGGTAAGAACTAAAATATCAGGCTAAGGTTGAGAAAGGTTTAGAGGGAGACTAAGAATATTATTGACTACAAACCAGCAACTCATTTATTCTCAAACTCTCTCACCCCGAATCCCGTAACCCGAAATTAATCTTTACTGTGTTTCAACAGGGTTTTATTGATGGAAACTCCGACGATCTGAACTGCGCCAATCATCAAAACAGCCAGGGCAAAAGCTTTAGGAAATCCCCAATATTCTATGGCACTGAAAAAGACCGTTCCGATAATCGTACCACCGGTTACACTGCCTATCTGTATACTGATGCTGACCAAACCCGAAGCCTGGCCGGCTTTTTCTTTACTGATCAAAGCAATCGCTTTACGCATCATCACGGGCATGATAATTCCATGGCCAAGTCCCGCTAAAAACAGACTGATATCGGTTTCAAAAGAAGGCTTTTCATGAATATAAATAAATAATGAAGTCAGGGAGAATCCTGTCATTAACAGACCTAAACCCACATATGTCATGGTATATGATGATCGCTTTATCTTTGAAAGAATGAGCGGCCCGAGAAAGAAAGCTATTCCATAAGGAATAATGGCCAAACCTGTATCTACCGGATTCTGATGCAGAAACTGTTGCAGATAATACGGATAACAGATAAATAGTCCTGATGTGAAATTGTAAAAGAAAATAATGAAAAGACAGAGAACGAATGGACGGTGTTGCAAAAGACTGGGATCTATCAATACAGGCTTATTCTTACGTAATGATTTAACTTCATAGTTGTAAAACACCATCAACAGTAAAAGTCCTGATAATAGAATCACAAAAATCCACCACGCCCAATCATATTTCCGGCCGAAAATAATGGGACAGATGAGCATCAGCAACGATGTGATCAGTAGGAAAGCTCCGGTAAAATCAATGTTTTGTCTCGTTTCTTCACGATTATTATCCATAGTAAAGTGAATACCGATGATGCAAAGTATGGTGACGGGAACGTTAACCAAAAATACCATCTCCCATGAAAACATGGTCCAGTGAAGATTAAGCAGAAAACCTCCCAGTAATTGTCCCGCAACGGAAGCCAGCCCGAATACAGAACTGAATATACTGACTGCCTTAGGCTGCTCATTACTGCTGAACAGAACCCTGATGGAAGCAAGAACCTGAGGCGCCAGAAAAGAAGCTCCAACGCCTTGAAACAGACGCGCGATAATGAGAAATGTAATATCAGGAGAAAAAGCGCAGGCAAGAGAAGAAAGCAAAAAGAGGTATAAGCCCAGAATAAATATTTTCTTCCGGCCATATACATCTCCCAATCGGCCTCCGCAAACCACAAGAGCCGCATAGGTAAGTCCGTAAATAGCAACGACCAACTGCAGCTGGTGATCACTGGCATTGAAGGCTTTTTTGATAGAAGGAAGTGCCATATTGACGATAAAATAATCCAGAGGCGAGAGAAAAGCGCCTGCGGTCAGATAGCTGAGAGCCTGCCAGCGTTTGGGATAAGTATTCATATTTTTTTCGCAAAATTACCCGCTTATTGTACCTGTAAAATTGTACTTTTGGAGGAAAAATAAGTACTGACGCATGAAGATATTACCCGTTGAACGTATTGATGTGAAGGAAATCAAGCTTTGTCAGGAGGAAATTTCACTTAAGACGAAAACCTTTCTTTCCCTGGTTTATGTCCTGAACGGGCATGGAACACTTACATATGATGAGCGGATCATTACTTTTAAGGAATCTAAGCTTTTTATTATTCCCCAAAATCAGCTGTATCAATTTAAAAGTGAAAATGCTGAACTTGTGGTTATACAGTGTCCTATTGAATTCATTGATAAAATAAGACTGGAAGCCGACCGTATAGAAAGCTGCGAAAATCTCTACAAACTTCAGTATATCAGCAATAATTATCATGCAAGGGCAGGATGTGTATTCCGTAATAAGAATGATGAACGTTTTGCAGAAGCCCTTATTCTTCAGATTGCAAGAGAGTACAAGAATAAAACGGATGATTATCTGATCATCCGGAACTGTATTTCCATTTTGCTGAATCTCATCGCCAGAAATATCATTGAAAGCGAAACCTCTGATCTGAAAGAGAACAGAAAAGCTTTTTCCATCATGAAAATCATCACGTATATTCAGGAGCATGTGAAAGATAAGGAGAAGACCAGAATTCAGGTGATTGCAGACCATTTTGGAATTTCAAGGAATTATTTCGGGGAATATTTTAAGCAGCATACCGGGGTTTCTTATCAGGATTATTTGTTGGATTACCGCTTGAAACTGGTGGAAACTTATCTGAAATACAGCAGTGCCCGGTTGAGCGAAATAGCCTACGAACTTCAGTTCAGTGATGAAAGCCATCTGTCTAAACTATTCAAGAAATACAGAAACATGACGCCTAAAGAATACAGGAAGAATAGCTTAAACCATGACCAAGTGAACTAAAGTTAAGCGTTTGAGAGGTGGAGAGTTTAGAGTGAATGGGTTTTTGTACTGTTGATTTCATCTCTGATATCTGAAATCTCATATCTGGCATCTTAACTTTCAATTCTTACCTTTTCTTTTTTAAACAAAATCAATAAATTTTCAAAATAAATATAAAGTCAACTATATAGTTGGCTTTATATTTATATATTTGTATTTAAATCAGTAGGAAATGAATCAGGATTTTATCAAAGAATTAGGCTATAAAGCATTGGATAGCAGGTTGAAAAGAATAAGCGACCGGATGTCCCATGACGTGAGGAAGTTTTACAAAGAAATGAATATTGATGTAGAACCTAACTGGTATCTCGTTTTTATGCTGCTTCAAAAAAATAGAGAAATGTCTATTGTAGATATTGCCGAGCCTTTGGGATATTCCCATCCTTCGGTAGTCGCGATTGTAAAAAAAATGGCGGAGAAAGATTATCTGGCTATTAAAAAAGATCGTACAGACAAGCGGAAACAGATGGTCTCACTTACAGAAAAGGCCGTCAAAATGCTTCCCCAGCTGGAGCAGATCTGGGACAGTTGTGAGAAAGCAATTTTACAGGTTCTTTCCGATGATCTGGGAATTCTGGCTTATCTGGACAGCATAGATTCCCGGTTGAAAGACGACTCTTTTCATGACAGATTTAAAAAAGAATACTTAAAAACAAATATTGTATGAGAACACTTATTTTTATTGTAGCTTTTCTTGTCTCAGGCTTGACACTTTCTGCAGCAGAGACCAAAATAATGATCAGGGCCAAAGCAAGGGATGCAAAATTTATCGGAAGCTCGTTGGGAGGCGCCCATATTATTGTCCGGAATAAAGTAAATCAGCAGATTTTAGCGGAAGGAAATACTACCGGAAGCACCGGAAATACAGATCTGATCATGAAAGGAGCCAAAACAAGGGGAACTTCCATCACCGATCCTCAGACTGCAGGTTTTCTAGCATCAATAGATATAAATGAACCTACATTTATAAGTATTGAAATAGTTTCGCCATTTAACAATAAACAGGCGCAAGCTACCGTAACTACCGAGCTATGGCTGATTCCGGGAAAACATATTCTGGGCGACGGAATCATTTTAGAAATTCCCGGATTTATCATTGATATCCTGAAACCGAGAACCCATCAGTATATTTCACTGAATAGCATTAAAGGAAAACCGTTTCCGTTTCAGGCCAATATTGTCATGATGTGCGGATGTGTTGTTGATAAAAACGGAGTCTGGAATTCCGACGAAATTGAAGTTAAGGGAATTCTTAAAAAAGACGGCCAATATCTCAAAGATGTTACCCTATCACTGGTCTCTACCAATCTGTTTGAAGGAAGTGAACTGCTAAATACTCCCGGAAACTATGAACTTATTGTATATGCTTACCATGAGAAATCTGGTAACACAGGAGTAGATAAGGTAAATTATGTGGTGTACGAATAATTGCTCTGCTTAATACTTCGTCAGAAGTTCCATCAATACAAGAATAGATACCAGTTTTTTAGAAGACTGGTATTCCGGGTTCAGCTGGTCCCGTATTTCCCCTAATGCTTTGCTTAATTTATTACTGACGGTTTTATTGCTTATTCCAAGGGCTTCTGCCGTTTCATCAACAGACATATTTCTTCTGATTCTCATGTCATACACACTCTGCTCCGTAGAAGGAAGCTGGGAAACGACCTCATCGATCATCAGCAATAAAGCAGAGATCTCATTTTCTTCAATAATTTCAAAATATTCCGTGTCCGATATATCAATCTCGCCGGTAGGATCATATTCATCGATACTGATGGTAGACGGTGTCTTTTTAGAACTGTTGTAATGATCGATAATCCTGTAATGAAGGTATCGGAGCAGATAGCCTTTTGCGCTTTCTGATTCGTCGGTCTGTATGGAAGCAGTATCCTCCAGTATCTTGATCCAAAGGTTCTGCAGCAGTTCCTCAGACATCTCCTTATCTCTCGTTCTCATGAAAACAAAACGGTAAAGACTATCCCAATACCGCTCGTAAAGCAGCATGAATGCAGGACGGTCGCCTGATTTTATTTTCTTTAATATCGTATAGTCTGTTGTCTTCATATCGTTACCGCAAAATTACCTAAAGGAAAATTAACTTTTTATGAACTTTGGGGATCCTAAGATTAATTATTTCTGAAAGATATCTCCGGAATGTGAATCAAATGTTGAGAAAACAGATAAATGGCTTAAAATTGTTAACAAGCTGGTTTTAATATGAATACAATATTAAGAATCACTTGGGGAAGTTTTTCATTTTCATAGTCTTATAGATAGAAGTATCTGTGAATACCATGAAATATTTTATGAAAAGCCAAAAATATAAAAATACTGCCGCCTTCGTTTTTAAGCTCTGGCAGAGGGAAGTTTCCGAAGAAAAAATCTCAGCAAAGGAAGATGAATTATTAAGTCAGTGGAAAAATCAGTCAGAAAAAGATCTCGATAAGATTCATATGAAAGAATCTAAAGAAAGAATCTTGTCTGCGCTGGAATTGTATTTCATTAAACCGGTAAAAACTACCCCGATCTATCCATTTAGAAAATACGCTTATACCGCTGCAGCTGCAGTGATACTTCTACTATCAGTTGGAGGAATCCTTACCTATACTACTTTCTTTAAGCCGGATACTTACACAGCAGAAACCGGAAACCGGAAAGTCTATCTGGCAGACGGTTCCGTAGTAACCTTACTGAAAGGTGCAGAGCTTACGGTAGACCAATCATTCCCTGCTTCCACGAGAATTGTGGATTTAAAAGGAGATGCCATTTTTTCCGTGGCAAAATCAAAAATCCATCCATTCATTGTGCGTGCAGACGGTTTCAGTACGAAAGTATTGGGAACTGTTTTTAAGATCTCCCAGTCCGGAAAAGATAAGTCTGTACAACTTTATGAAGGAAAAGTGGCCGTATCATCAGTAGGAACAGAAGTTTCTTACCTGAAGCCTAATCAGAAGTGGACAAATTTCGGGATTGCCCATACCGCAGCCGTACTATCATTGACCACAGAAAAAAAATCCGGAATGCAGAAAGCTGAATTACTGTCATTGAGTTTCAACGATGTTTCATTCAAAGAAGTAGCAGATGTCATGCAGACTAACTACAAAATTAAAATTGTGTACCCTAAAGAAACCGCAGAGAAAAGAATCACAGCAGATTTTTCAGGAGGTACAGCTGACGAAAATATGGAAGCGCTGGCATTTATATTGGGACTGGAAGTCCATAAAGAAGATCATATATACACCTTGAAAAAATAAATTACCCTACAGAATTAACCCTACAAAATAAAACTTTTAATAAGAGAACTTGAACATATGAAAAGATTGAAATGCGGTCTTACCGTTGCGGCAGTATTTTTTACGGTAGCGGCCGAAGCACAGGAACTGGTCCAGAAAGTATCATTTGCTGTCCCGGCAAGCAGACCTCTCATTGAGGTACTGGAGGATTTTGCCGGAAAAACGGGAATGAGGCTGGCCTATTCTAAAATGGATATTAAGGAACTGAAAGTAAAAGGTGTAAAATGTGAAAATACTTCTGTCAACAACTGTCTTAAAGATATTACAAGCGGACTTCCGGTAGCATTCCGCCTCCGTGGAGACCTGATTTCAATAAAATATGAAGGAAACGGCATCTCGGTAACAGGAGATGGAAAAATCTCAGGAAAAATAGTGGATGAAGTAGGAAATCCCGTTGCCGGAGCTGAAGTAACGGTAGCAAAGAAGACCATCTTAACGGATAACAATGGTGATTTTGTAGTGGATGTTCCTTCAGGAATCTATACCCTTACTGTAAAAGCTTCAAAATATAGCCCATTGAGGGTAGAAAAACTATCAGTCAATAACAATGAAACCAGTACGGTATCATTTGCAATGAAGCAGGCATCGGATAAGATAACAGATATTAAAGAAGTCGTTCTTACGGCAACCCGAAAAGCAGATACTCAGGCAGGACTTCTGGCCCAACAGAAAAAAGCGGCTCAGATGAGTGACGGAATCTCAGCTGAACAGATCGCAAAAACGCCTGATAACGACGTTGGGGGAACATTGAAAAGAGTAACGGGAATCACGACCATCGACAATAAATATGTAGTGGTACGTTCCATGGGAGAGCGGTGGAATACAGCTGCCATGGACGGGATCAATCTTCCAAGTACTGAGGCTTATAACCAGAACTTTTCATTTGATATTATTCCCACAGCAATGGTGGAAAGCATCGTGGTGAGCAAAACAGCAACACCGGATATGAATGCCAGTTTTGCTGGTGGTTATGTAGAAGTAAGAACCAAAGATATTCCCAATGAAAATTTTACCACGGTAAGCGTAGGAACTTCTTATAATGACCAGTCGGCGTTTAAAGAATTTCTGACCCGTAAGCAAGGGAAATATGATTATTTCGGATATGATGACGGAACAAGAGATTTTCCTAAAGGCCTTGAACCGACCGACTGGAACAATCCCTTATTTTTTGAACAGTCAAAAAGATTTACCAATGACAACTTCAGCACTTTCAAAACAAAAGCTGATATGGGATCCAATCTGCAGTTGGCACTGGGAAGAACCTTTGCCCTTAAAAATAACAACAAATGGGGATTTGCAGGAGCATTTACGGTAAGAAACGAGCAGAATAAACTGGATATTGACCATACGGGAAGAGGAAACTGGCTGGACACCACAGCTCCATACGATCCTAACTGGCAGGCAAATGGAACTGATCCCATCGTATTTTACAATTTTAAAAACAAAGGAGCTTCCTATAATTATAATTCTACGCTGGCGGGAATGTTGAATTTCGGATTACAGCTGGGGAAAAACAGAATTTCCTTCCGTAATTCATACACGCACATCTATGACAATACACTGACCCGTGTTACAGGCTGGAATGAATATACAGGAGGAAGCGGAATGGCCGCCAATGCGGAAGCATCCTATAATTATTTCTACAACGGAATTATTCCCAATAATGATCCTGCACAGATCAAATCTCTGGACAAACCGTATACCGATAATACCAATTATCCTATTTATCAGACGCTTTTGCAGAACAAACTGGAGGGAAATCACAAAATCGGAAATGTAGATATCAACTGGTTTGCAGCAAGGACAGGCGTGAAATCTGATACTAAAGACTACACGCAGTATCTGAGCCAATATGATTTCGTGGGAAGCGAGATTCTTACCTATCATATGGTATACAATTCAGCCTCTAATTTTTACAGGGGATATATCGCCAATAAAGAAACAGATTATAACTACGGAACTTCCCTGAAATGGAATTTGGATACGGGAAATTTTAAAACTGACATTAAAGCAGGCTATGCCGGTGTTATAAAAAATAATACCAATCAACAGCAGAAATTCTTTCTTCGGGTGGATGAAAACAGAGATGTTCCCAATAGTGAAAAAGGCTTTATATCGATGTATGGTTCTTTGAATCAATGGTTTGATGGTTCTAAATATGTTCCGGGAGGAATAGGCTGGCAAACAAAACCTATGTATAAAAATGACAAGTATGAAGGAAAAGTAACCCAAAATGCATTTTATGTCATGTTTGACAACAGGTGGAAGAATATATTCAGGTTGGTTTGGGGAGTTCGTGCGGAATATTTTAAATATGACCTTGTTTCTCAGCAGCTAGATTTGACGGATGATAAGATTATTACAAAAGCTCCTATTGATGATAAAGCATGGCAGTGGATGCCATCCTTAAATTTTACTTACAGTCCGACGAATAAGATTAATGTAAGACTGGCCTACAACAAAACAGTGATTCGTCCTCAGTTTAATGAAAGAACAGGGCTTCCGTATTTTGATCCGGTAGCCAACGGATTAATTTACAATACGGAAATGACCTCGTCAGTAGTCAATAATTATGATTTTAAATTTGAATGGTTTCCCGGTTTGGGAGAAATATTCTCTGCAGGATTATATTACAAGGATATCAACAAACCTATTGAACGTGAAGGGCGTCTTTCGGATGAGGGGAACCTATACCTTTATAATGGAAATTCCAAAAATGCAAAACTGAAAGGGGTAGAAGCAGAAGTACGAAAAAATCTTGGTTTTATCGCTGAAGGGTCTCTTTTAGAAAAGATGTATATCAGTGGAAATTTTACATACAACATAACGAAAGTAACCGCTTTTAAAGATCAATACAAAACAGGCGATAATGATAGAACCTATGAAGTGGAAAGACCCCTTTACGGACAGACTCCTTATGCCTACAATTTAGGAATGACCTACGACGGAAACCGTTTGGGAGCCAGTTTTTTATACAATGCCAAAGGAGATCAGTACATCACGGTAGGCTATGCATACAACGGTGAAGAGATCCAGCGTCCTTATGCCGTCGCAGATGCCCAGCTGTCCTATAAATTATTAAGAAATAGAAACCTGGAACTGAAATTCAATGTGAAAAATCTTTTTAACAGGGTGAAAGAATTCTATAATAATTTCAACTCTTATTCTGTGCCGAAAGGATCAGCAGGAAGTACTATATCAACAGAAAGGGAGGCCTGGGAATTGTTACCCGGTGCCACCAATAAATATGACAAAAATATAGATAAAATCATGTTTCGTGCCTACAGCGGAAGAACATTAGGTCTAAGTGTGAATTATACTTTTTAAAATCTGTTGAAACGGATAACCATATAAAGGATTGATTAAAAACTTACAACAATGAAAAAACTAATCTTAATAGCAGCAGCGGCACTTTCTATAGCCTGTCAGAATGAAAATTTAGCAGATTCTTCAGCTCCGTTCGGGATAAAAGCTTCCTCTGCAGAATATATTACAGTTTCTGAACTTCCTGTAACCGGCGTGAGTGGTAATATTACTTACAATACAACATGGAGTGGGATTATTGAAATCGATGGAATTGTAACGGTTAAAGATGGTGCTACATTAACAATTCTTCCTGGAACCTATATAAAAGCAAAACCAAATAACGGGAATAGTCCTACAGGAGTACTTGTAATATCAAAAACAGGGAGGATCAATGCACAAGGTACAGAATCGCAGCCTATTATTTTTACAAGTTATAAGCTGTTGGATGGAGATGAAAATACCACTGCGGCTCCAGGAGATTTTGGCGGGATTATCCTGTTGGGTGATGCTCCTACCAATGTTCCTTCTACAACGTCTGTTGAAGGTTTGAATATTGGTTACAGCGATTATTATTTCGGAGGGACTAATCCAGGCCATAATGCAGGAATAATGAAATACATACGTATAGAATTTGCAGGGTATGATTTTTTAGGGCCAAACTCCGGTAATGAAATTAATGCTCTATCACTAGCAGGGGTAGGAAACGGAACTACATTAGACCATATTCAGGTATCATACAGTAAGGACGATTCTTTCGAATTTTATGGAGGTACGGTCAATGCTTCAAATTTAATTTCTTTTGCTGCACAGGATGATAATTTCGATTTTGATAACGGATACACAGGAAATATTAACTGCGCACTTTCTCTGGCAGATTACAACTCTTTACATTCTTCGAATATGAGCGGTGGGGTTTCTGATTCTAATGGGATTGAACTTGATAATAACTCTACAGGTAGAGCTACAGAACCAATTACAAATCCTGTAATCAGCAATATGCTAATTATTGGAGTCAGAAGCGGAGGATCGTCACAAGGTGGAGCCTATGAAAACGGAATTCATATCAGAAGAAGTGGGAAATTAACATTAAATAATACGATAATAACGGGGTATCCCGTAGGAATCAAAGTAGAAGGGACAGGTTCAGAACTTTCTGCAGCATCTACTTTCAGCACGATTAAGGTACATGGATTTACAACTTCTGTTACAGGCTATGGAACAACATCAATTCCTACTGCTAACCTATTAGCAGGAACTTCAGTTTCACTTTGGGGGATGAGCCAGCCGTTCTTCAACGATGGACCATGGAATGTATCACCTAGAAACTGTGGGAACTTCCAGGGAATTTGGACAAAATATGACTTTTCAATTTTAGAGTAAAAAACTTTAAAGAAAGAAAATTCATTACTGATTTTCTGTTTTGAAAAGAATAAAATAAAAAGAGCTCATTGATGCAATGTACAGGTTTCGGAAACCTGAGAACGATCCGGATCAATACTGATGATGCGCACAGCAGTACAGGATCAATAAAAACCGGCCGCTGTTATTTTTTCCCGGACAGCAGCGGATAAGTAGGGAACCCCGGCAGGACAGCTCCTCCTGAAATGCAGGGTGATTATACAACCAAATCGCAGGAATATAGAGGCGGATGTTCCTAAATATTAAAAATTCGGTCATAAAAATAATATAACCGGGTCTACTAAAAATTATAACAATGAAAAAACTAACTTTAATTGCTGTTGCAGCATTATCTCTTACTGCTTGTCAAAATGATAACCTTGCAGATTCTTCTTCTCCTTTTGAAATGAAGCCTGCTTCTGCTGAGTACCTTACAGCTTCTTCTCTTCCTGTAACTACGGTAAGCGGTGATATTACTTCAAGCACTACATGGAGTGGTGTTGTAGAACTTGATGGTATTGTAACGGTGAAGAACGGTGCAGTATTAACTATTCAGCCGGGAACTTTCATTAAAGCAAAACCAAAGGCAGCCAATACCGCTACAGGAGTTTTAGTAATCTCTAAAACAGGTCAGATCAACGCTACCGGTACAGAATCTCAGCCGATTATTTTTACAAGTTATAAACTGTTAGATGGAGACGAAAACACAACGGCTGCTCCTGGAGATTTCGGTGGGGTGATTATCTTAGGTGATGCACCTGCCAATACACCTGATACTAAGACAATTGAAGGATTAACTGGTTCAGATTTTTATTACGGAGGTTCCAATGCATCTCACAACGGAGGTACATTGAAATATGTTCGTATTGAATTTGCTGGATTCGATCTTTTAGCGCCTAACTCAGGAAATGAGATCAACGGTCTTACTTTAGGAGGTGTTGGAAATGGTACTACTTTAGATCATATCCAGGTTTCTTACGGTAAAGATGACTCTTTCGAATTCTTCGGAGGTACAGTGAATGCTTCTAACCTGGTTTCTTTTGCTGCGGATGATGATAACTTTGACTTCGACAACGGGTACACAGGAACCATTACCAATGCACTTGCTTTAGCAGATACTAACTCTACACACAGTTTAAGTGGTGGTGTTTCTGATACGAACGGTATTGAATTGGATAATAACGCAACAGGTACTGCTACACCGTTGATCACCAATCCGGTAATCAACAATCTTACTATCGTAGGATCACGTACTAGTGTGTTATATACTACACCAACACCTTCAGGATCTTTTTATGAAAACGGTATTCACATCAGAAGAAACGGAAAATTAACGTTGAATAACGCTGTAGTGACAGGATATCCTGTTGGAATCAAAGTAGAAGGTACAGGTTCTGAACTTACTTCAGCTTCTAACCTAAGCTCAATCCAGGTACACGCATTTACAACTGCTGTTACAGGTACAGGTACATCAGGAATTCCTGCTGCCAACCTATTGACAGGAACTACCGCTTCATCTTGGGGTATGAGCCAGCCGTTCTTCAACGAAGGACCATGGAACGTATCTCCTAGAAATGGTGGAAACTTCCAGGGAACATGGACTAAATATGACTTCTCTATTGTAGAATAAAACATTAAATGCAGGGGAAGCTTCCCATGTCTTTCCCTGCTTTTTTTTAAAATCTCTAATAATCTGTATTATGAAAAAACTATTTTTATTATCTATTGTATTGGTATCTCAGGCAGCAGCAGCGCAGCTTCAGGTATGGAGCAATTCTTTTGATACACCCGCTGATCTTCAGGGATGGACTACCCATGACCTTAACAATAACGGAAACGGATGGGTACAGGGACAAAATATTTATTTAAGCGGTACCGCTCTCACGTATGGTACTTCCGGGACGCTTCGCTATTCCACAAGTCTGGTTCCTTCAGGTACAGTTCCAAGCCTTGCTACTGAAAACGACTGGATCATTTCTCCACAGATCAATCTGGAAGGAGCATCCGGAACCATCAATCTGGCAGCGTATATCGGAAGACAGAGAACCACACATCTTAATTTCGGACGTGATTTGTTTATTTATGTAAGCACTCCTCAGAAGCCCGTTCCTACATTGGCCGACTTTCAGGCAATGACCGTAGATGGAAGTGGAAATGACATTCCAAGTCCGTACAGAATTATAGCCGGAACGCTCAGCAACCCTTTTCCAGCTGATCTTACTCAGTTTAAAGAAAACCTTATAGATATTTCTGCTTTTGCCGGTAAAAAGATCTACATCGCGATGTGGTCTAACAGAAAAACGACAGGAAACAATCTGCAGAATATTAACATCGATGAAATGGCGATTTATGCTTCAACATTTTTGGGAACAAAGGATGTAAAGAAGAACGAAAATTTAACTAAAATAAAGGAAAATCCGGTAAAGGAATTCCTTCAGCTTCAACTGAATCCAGGCTTTAATGAAAATAAAACTGAGGTGAATATCTACAGTGTAGCCGGACAGAAAGTGCTTTCAGTACCTTATAACAGATCTGTGAATGTAGCTTCATTGCAGGCAGGAATGTACATCGCTGAAGTTTCTGACGGAAAAACAACGGAAAGGCTGAAGTTTATCAAAAAATAACCAAACAGTCATTATCCACCCACCTACAGAGCATTCTGCAGGAATTGACATGAAAACTTTAATCGGTCAAAAATGATTTGAAGCTTCCCCGCAGAGACTTTTTTGACCATAAACATATCTGACTTAGTTTTTTTATAATTATCCTATTGTCCCGCTTATCAACGGGCGGGGCAATATTTCTAAGTCCGGTTTTATAATTTAAATTTATATAAATGAATAAGTTCATTGCACTTTTACTTTTCACTCTATTCGTTTCCTGTGCAGACAGCAGCGTAATGCAGCCGTTTGATAAATCTCAGAAACCTGCTCAGGTTAATATCAAAGGATATTCAAAGCCGGACGTTCTTCAGCTGAGATTGAACGGAATACCGGTATCCATCAACGGAAGCACTTCTTACACCAATAAAATAGAAACAAGAATTGATTTTGTCTTAGATGAAGGCGAAACAGACAGACTTGGAATCTACAACACTGAAACGGGTGCTGAGGTAGCCCATTATAATATGACCTACAATAATATCGACGATTACAAAACCCTGAACTTCTTCAATCTTCCTGGAATCTTTCTTCAGGCCTCAGCCGTAAAACCACAGGTTAATCTGGGAAAAGTAGGATTTGAATTCATTTTTCCAAACTTAGGTGAGTATTCCGGTACCACATTAGCCAATGTAAAAGGAATTCTGAAAAGAGAAAATGGAGTAGTGCTGGCAGAATTTGACAACATTGGGAAGAAGAGTTTTACAGAGGTGAAAATATATAGCTATTTCAGTAATACAGCACCGGTTTATCTTGAGCTCTATAAACCCGGAACTTCCACTCCCTATATCGGATCTGAAATCATTAAAGTAAAAATAAAACAGGACATGGGAGCCAATCTGATCGTGATTCAGGAAAAAATGGAAAATGGTGTCCTTACGGTCAAAGGAGATATCGATGTAGCAGATTATCTGTAATACCAGTCGTTTCTATGAAGAAGTATATTTATTATCACCTGTTGCTGCTTGTTGCAGTTTCCCTATTGGTCTTATCATGCAATAATGATGATGAAGGGAGTCCCGGTTTCCCGGACGGAAGTACAGAATCTGTTAACCTTTGGGTGCAGGACAGCATGAGGCGTTACTATTACTGGGCAGATCAGATGCCGGGCAAACCGGATTACCATCTTCCTGTGAAAGATTTCTTTAAAAGTCTGCTGTCACCTCAGGACCGTTTTTCATTTGCGGTAGATACCCAGGATCCTTCTTCCTATCCGAGGTCTGTCCGGAATATGTATGGTTTTGATTACGCAGTAATACAGCTACCGAATGGAAATGTGGTGACCACAGTTAAACTGGTTATGAAAAACTCTCCGGCATTCAATTCGGGGCTGCAGAGAGGAATGATGATCACAAAGATCAGCGGCCAGGCTATTACGGCATCCAATGCAGAACAATTAACCTCATCAATTAAAGACCAAACCGTGATAGATCTTACGGTAGGAAACTGGAAAAACGGAACGGTTGCGGATGAAAAGAACATCAAAGTTTATTATGGATACTCTTTTGAACAGCCTTTGGAGTCAAAAATATTTGAAAAAAACGGTAAAAAGACAGGCTATCTCTACATCTACGATTTTCCGGATGGAATGACATCGGCGCTGAACCAGAAATTCGCTTTATTCAAAGCTTCCGGAGTGCAGGAGCTAATTGTGGATCTCCGTTACAATTACGGTGGTTCTGTATCTTCAGCTGCGGCACTCTGCTCCCTGATTCCTTCAAATATTACAGCATCGTCACCATTCATTATGTACAAAGGAAACAAAAACGGAGGTGAGGTGAAAAGAACATTTACCCAGCAGATTGCTTATGATCCCACTGCCCTCGATTTCAATACCCTTCGAGCGAACGCCCTGGGACTGAATAAAGTCTATGTTCTGAGTTCGAGTAGTACGGCTTCTGCATCAGAAATTGTGATCAATAATCTTAAACCTTATTTGCAGGTGGTTCAGGTAGGAGATGTAACGCTGGGTAAAGATATGGCCGGATTTATGGTGGAAGATAAACGAAAGCCTAAAAAGATTTCCTGGCAGCTTCATCCGGTGATTTATAAAGTTTTTAATGCCAATGGGGAAGGAGCTTACAGCAACGGAATTGCTCCACAGATTGCGGCCAGCGAATATGCCACATTGCCGCTGCTTCCATTGGGAGATTCAGAAGAAGCATTAATTTCATCAGCCCTGAACAGTATTTATTCAAAATCAGCAGGCAAAGATGCTTTGGACAAAGGCGTTAAAATTTTATTTCAGAGTGATACACCTTCTGCCGCCATCGGAAAGTAACCGTCCTTTTAAGCTTTAATACATAAATCAACAGCCTATGCAGGGAATAGAACCAAAATTTCACAGCAGCCTTACAGACCGGATGGAGTATTACCGCGGTCTCCTGAAGAAAACAGCTGGTACTTCGGATATCCAGCCTTCTGATATGATCTCGAAGATCTCGGAATTGAGTGAACTGTATGAAGATTATCTGGCCAATAAAAGACAATTGGAAAGAAGCATCAAAAATTACAGACAATATCATAATGATCTGCGTAAACAGCTGACTCTGCGGGTGCGGGAATTAAGACGGAAGACAAGGCAGAAATGATTTTTATTTAACCACAAAAGAAGTAAAATTTAAAAATAAATTTCTTTATATCAAAACTAATTTAACTGGAGAGAAATTAGTGGAAAAATTTATCTGTTATTCATATAATGATTACTATATCATTAAAAGGATTGGGGGGAAACTCTTTTTTTATACTTTAATTAATGGTAATGTAAAACAAGTTCAGTAATTCTGAAATACTAAAAACAAAAATAAGTTTTGATAGAAAAATCCCGTTCATACCATTCCATAAAAATAAAGCCACTGTTTTTTGCAGTGGTTATTTTTTAGTTGAAACTGTTATATAATTAACTATTTCCAGCAAGCCTTTTAATTGTAGCCCATTGTTTTAGGGTAGTACGCGCTTCAGCGGCAGGGTAGCCAAGATAGGTTTTACCTGCCGGCACATCACCTACAACACCGGATCCGGCGCCTATAATTGCACCACTACCAATAGTAGTGTGATCTTTAATAGAAGCGCTTCCGCCAATAATAACACGATCACCTAGGGTTACACTACCTGCAAGGCCACTGTTGCCCGCCATAATACAAAATTTGCCCAGTACACTATTGTGACCTATTTGAACAAGGTTGTCAATTTTGCAGCCATCACCAACAATAGTAGAACTGAATTTACCCCGGTCTACACATGCACCGGCACCAATTTCCACCCAGTCGCCAATGACAACATTACCAATTTGTGGAATCTTTGCCAATCCTCTTTCCGGACAAGGCCTGAACCCAAAACCATCGGCACCGATCGTTGAATTAGGATGTAATATCGTGTTTCTACCAATATGGCAGTTTTCCCGGATGACAACACCGCTCCATACCGTACTGTTTTTACCTACTGTGCTATGATCTAAAATAGTAGCGTTAGGGTAAATAGTCACATTGTCGCCTAGTTCTACATGAGGACCAATGTATGTGCCTGCACCGATATGGGTACCTTTGCCAACAATAGCGGTGGGATGCACCGATGCAGTAGGGTGAATATCTGTATCAAACTGAGGATGAAGAGGCGCAAACAATTCCAGAAGCTGACACATGGCAAGATCGGCATCATTAACTTTTATAAATGCCCTGTTGGTACCGGGTTGAATAGAGATGTCATTATTGACAACAGCTACCGATGCCTTACTCCCTTCCCAGAGTTTCTCATATTTTTTATGACCTATAAAAGTAATTTGATGATTACCGGCAAGTTCTATTTGCTCCGGAGAAGAAACTGAATGTGAAGTACTGCCCACTATATAACCTTTTAGTAGCGTATTGATTTCTAATACTGAAAATAATTTCATAAGAAGTTGTTTTTTTTGATCCGTGTCGTAATCAGGTGCTTCTCCAGGAAATTATCATAAACTAAACAAAAAAGTGATCAGCTTTCATGGTTGGTTTACGTGGGAAAATGTGTTAGTACAACGGTGAAAAGATACAATTATTTTAATACTAATGATTTTAATTGCTAAATTGTTTTGCAGAGCAGCAAATAAAAGTTCATTATAAAGAATGGAAGTGATTTATTATTTTGATTATCAATTGATTATGATTTTATTAATGTAGTGCTTTCAAATATTGATTAAACTTCTAACTACAATATAAAACGACATGTTTTGTAATTTATCTGTCCGATTTTAGACATCCAAACTTTCATAAATTGAAAAACCAGCTCCTAAAGCTGGCTTTTTATTGGATCACAGAACTTTAATTCTGCATTTTGTATTAAAAGAAAAGTTGATTTTTTTAAAATTAATTAGCAAACCATCCCTCATTGAAACAATAGCCTTGCTCTAAAAAATAACAGGTTTTTCCTGTGGCACTTTCACATTGTTCCTGTGAATCGTAAGGACGGTAGAACGGAGATCCAGGTCCCGGACATCCTTCTTTAGTTCCTCCCTTAACTGATTTTAAACCCTCTCTCGAAATTTTTGTAAGATTTTTCATGAATTATTTTTTTAGTTTTTCCTACTCTTTTATAAGCTTTTCAGATTCCGCTTTTATTTTGTCCCAAATTAGTGATTTTTTATATACGCGATCAAAATAAATATAAAAATGATTGTAATAAATTAATTTACTGTTTTGGTTTTTAGGATATTGGTAACTTTTTGTTTGTTATAATCAATCATTATACTATAAATGGTCACTGATGCTGATCAAAAAGCCACCGCAATTGCAGTGGCTAATTATCGCTCTAAAGAGCAAATTATGCCTGTGAAAATGTAATTATTCTACTTTGATTCAGAAATAGTGGTTTGTTCGGCAGCTTTAATTCTCTCCTCAATAATCCTCCAGTCATAAAAATGGAAGACTTTTCCATTACTCATCGCTACAAATACCCCCTTAGGAAATTTAGGTCCTAAATTCACATTCGTCACCTCTGAACCGTCGCTTTCACTGGTAGAAACCGGGATTTCTGCAATTTTTCCCTTTGCCGGATCTTCTCTCAGATATACATTAAAAGTATCTTTCTGTTGGTTGGAAACCAGAATATAACCTGTTTGGGCAGAAGTAGGGTAGATGGAGATACCTTCCACATCAGATTTAAAATCACCCTTTCCGAAAACCAGAAGTTCTTCATTTCCTTTCGCTGGATCTGCGTAATACTGATGCACACCAAATTGCTCATCAGAATAATAAATATACCCCATTTCATCATCTACAGCAATGCTTTCGATCTCTTTCAGTCCGCTGTATTTTCCAAATTTACGGACAACTTCACCTGTGATTTTTCCATCTTTTTCAGAAAGTTGATACTGCCAAAGATAACCGTCAGCCGGACCGGATTTTCTTCCTACCACAGCATAGATTTCTCCTGTTGACGGGTTTTTATACATTGAAATTCCCATCGGATCATGCTCCGCTTCACCATCAAATACGGTAAATTGGCCTACTTCTTTAAGATCAGGAAGACGGTAGAGTTTTACGGTATTGGTTTCCCTTTCGGTAACGGCTGCAATGTCCGTTTTCTTTCCGTTCAGCATAAAGCCATATTCCAGATCTACATTGTTTGGACGTTTTAATCCCGGAACTTTATTGATGATTTTTCCGTTCAGATCGAAGGCATAAAGTCCACCATCTGTATCTTTATCGGTTCCGATCACGAGACTTTTTGAGGCATCTTCAGGATTGATCCAGATCGCCGGATCATCAGTATCATGCATAACGGTTTCTGTGATAACGGAAGGTTTTATGTTTTTTCCTAAATGTTGAGTGTTGCAGCTTACCACAAAAGGTAAAACTGAAACAGCGAATATGTATGGGATCTTTTTCATGCGTTTAAAAATCAAATTTTACTCCTAAAGTGAACCTCGGTCTGTAATATTCCACCTGTGCCGTTCTGCTCTGAATTCCCTGATAATAACGTAACGGCTGATTTGTCAGATTATTTGCCTCTGCAAAAACTCTCAGCTGGTTTGTAATCTTGTATGAAGCATTGGCGTCAAGGAAAACCTGCTTATCATAATAACGGTCTTCAAATGATTTACCACCCAGTTCATCAATATAATGAGAAGCATAATTCATAGAAACCCTCACCGAAAAACGTTTATTTTCCCAGGAAAGCGATCCGTTGAACATATGCGGTGCAGCGCCCGGAAGACCTACATCCGTTCTTTCTACACCATCTTCATTAGTAATTCCTTTAGCTTTGGATTTTGTATAAGTATAGTTAACATAGACTCCAAGGCCTTTCCAGAAAGCTCCCGGAATAAAGTCCAGCTGTCTCTGAAGCGCAACTTCAAAACCGTAAATGTCTACATTGTCACCATTGCGCTGCTGGGTAAATCTCCAGTTATTTTCTCCCGCAGGAATAGGGTTGGACTGGCCCGCAAAATCATTCGCGAAATCCCCGGCGGTATAATTTCTTCTCGAAGACGTGTAAATAAAGTCTTTAAGGTTCTTGTAAAAAAGACCTCCTGAAAGAATCCCCACCGACTTAAAGTATTTCTCCGCCATAAAATCAAAATTATAAGCATACGTTGCCTTTAAATCGGGATTTCCTGCTGCAATGGTTTCATCTGCAGAAATAACATTAAGATAAGGAACCAGTGAATAGTAATTCGGACGGGCCAAAGCTGTTGTAAATGCCGCACGAAGCACCAGATCCTGAACCGGAACATATTTGAAAGACAAATTAGGAAGCACATTGGTATAGGTGTTGGTTCGGTTGATTTTTCCTGCCAGATCGTCCTCATCCAACACATAATTTCCGGTATAATCAATTTTTGTTGTTTCAAAGCGCGCGCCAACGATCATTGAGAATTTGTCATTGAAATCCTGATCCCACCTTACGTATCCTGCATAAATATTCTCCTTCGCGGTATAATTACTGGAAAGGAATTCTTCAGGTTTTGATTCTCCTTTAAATAAATTAGGATTAAACAGATCTAAACCACCGATGTACGAAGGATTCACGAAAGTTCCCGGAACATAATTCCCAGGTTGGAAATTTTGACCGTCAAAATGAAGCGTGGGAACAGACAGCAGGCTTCCCATATTATTTAAAGGTTCAAAAGCATAATAATCATTGTTTCGTTCTTTTTCTTTTAAACGCAAACGCAAACCTGCACGAAGCCTTCCTTTTTGATTTTCAATAACGGAAAATGGAAAACGGACATTCACCTTGGCTCCAAACTCTTTTTCCTGTGTAAAACTATTCGAATCCGAAAGATCGCTTAATTGATAAACGCCCAGATTATCTGCAGAAAGGGGAGTGATCATCGGTCTTCCCGGATCGCCCAGGTCAGAAGAGAAATTCATTTTTGCATTTTCAAACTCTATATATCGTTCATGAGGCTTCTTTTCGCTTGCTGTGGCATAGTTCATAGACCAGTCAAGATCGATTTTTGAACCCAGAAGATGTTCTCCTCTTAAAGCATAATTCTGTACTTTTTGTCTTTCCAGACGCGTGTTGTCATTGTCTGCATCTCCGCCTTTATTCTGTCGGGTAATACTTCCTTTCCAGCCTGTAACTTCGGTTTCATCACTATTATAAACAGGTTTTATTTTATAGCCTAATGCAAAACGGTTTTCCTTATCCGTTCGGAAATTGTACATCGCTGAAGCGTAGATCTTGTTCTTGGAATTAAATTCATAATCCATATTCAGATCAAAACTGTGTCTGATGCGGTGCTCATTATAATAACGGACACCCATTTTGCTGATATAAGCAGTCTGTGCAGCATCATTCGCAAGGCTCCATGTTGGTTCAATATTGTCTGAGCCGAAATTATTGTTGTTATAGGAGAAACTCAAAACAGCGCCCAGTTTCTTATTTAAAAAACGGTTCCCATAAACGAATCCGGCCGTATAATTTCCTTTTTCACGGATCGGATTATATCCTCCGGCTAATGTTGCTGATATTCTTTGTCCGTTAGGAGAAGCTCTGGTGATGAGATTTACAGAACCACCGATAGCGTCGGCATCCATATCGGGAGTCAGGGTTTTATTAACCTCAATGGTAGAGATCATATCTGATGGAATAAGGTCCATCTGAACATTACGGTTGTCACCTTCTGCGGATGGAATTCTGTCGCCGTTTAAAGTTACGGAGTTCAGATTAGGAGCCAGACCACGGATAATCAGATTCCTTGCTTCACCCTGATCGTTCTGTATCGTGATTCCGGGAACGCGCTTTAAGGCATCCCCGATATTGGCGTCAGGAAAACGTCCGATCTGGTCAGACGAAATCACATTGGTGATGTTGGCATTGTTTTTTTGTTTGTTCAGTGCTCTTGCCTGATTTTTAAGAGTAGATCCCGTGACTACCACTTCCGCAATAGTTGTTTCTTTTTTGGTAAAAATAATGTTCTGCCTTGTATTCTTTTCAGATTCTACATTTACATTATATTCACTGGTTCCATAACCCAGATAATCTACTTTCATGGTATAATTTCCTGGAGGAACATTCAGAAAAACAAAGTTCCCATGATCATCAGAGGTAGTATAGATATTTCCCGGGATCAGAGAGATTTTTGCACCTGGCAGCGATAGTTTTGAATCATCATTTATATTTCCGGAGACAGTCCCGGTTTGTGCATAGAAAAATAAGGACGCACAAAATAAAACAGAGGTAAAAATTTTCTTCACTTTATTACAGTATATTAAATCTGAACAAAATTAAACGTCTGTTTGGAAAGTGACCTGAAATATAGATTACGATTGTTTTAAGGATTTGTGAACAGTTTGCTGAAATAGGAGTGCATTAACTTAGAGCATAAAAAACCGGCCAGGTGTAAATTAAATTATTCATCCCGGCCGGTTAAAAAAAATACTTTAGAAAATTGCTTAAATCTAACTTTTGATATAATATTGTTTTAATGAATTTTTGAGAACGTTTCCGGTTTTGAAATAAAGGTTTCTGTCTTCATGGTAACATCAATTGTAATCTTCGGGAAAAAAACCGGCCATGAAGTAACCCAATCACTCTTCTGGCCGGCTAAAAAAAATATATTAAAATTTGCTATAATGAAACTAGTCAAAACTATTGTTTTATAAACTTCTCACTTTGAGTGTTAGCCCCGTCATTGACTGAAATAATATAGGTGCCTGTTGCAATCTTGGAAATGTCAATTTTGTTTTCCCCATTGACAGCAACCTGATTTAATACCAGTTTTCCTGATTCGTCAAAAATCCTGATTGAAGCTTTTTTATCTTTTAAATTCAAGCGGACATTAATTTCATTTTGGGCAGGATTAGGATAGATCTTCAAGACATCTGACCGGTTGCTTGTTTCTGTAAAAACCTCCGATTTTGTTGTTTTTAAAATAACAGGAGCTATTGTCCTTCCGGTTACGATAAGCGTATAGTTTTGTGATCCGCCTGTTAAAGTCCCTTTATGATTGATCACTACAGAATATTTGCCGGCAGGAATGACACCAGCATCTACACGTTCAAAATTGTCACTGTTATTGTCTTGTTTGGCATTGGTCGATCTGGTTGTAAGGGCCCATGGATAATAGATTGTTTGCCCGTTTTCGCTTACAATACGAAGATCAAGATCGTTGACAAGTCTTTTGGTTGTGCTGTTCAGATCACTGCTGGTTTGTATTGTCCCTGGAAGGTCATACCATGAGATTGAAGCCGTCACAGGATTGATCCCATCGGAATTAATTGTCACAGTTTCTGTGGTACTGCCGGTTAACTTTTTATCAGTAATAAGTGCTGTGGTACTTCGGTTACTGATGGTTTCCGCCATTCTTTTTGCGTTCAACAAGCCCCATCCGAAATTGGCATCAGGTCCGCTATCTCCGGCATCATCTGCGGTGTGAAGGGCAAGACCTTTCAATGCCGCTCCCAGCATATAGCTTCCTGTTTGGTTTTTGAAATGTTCATTCACCAATACCAGTGTTCCCGATACATTGGGGGTAGCCATTGATGTTCCGGTTTTATTGGCGTAGGTATTATCAGAATTTGATAAACAGGAATAGAGTGAGGTTCCATTACCCGTAATATCCGGTTTAATACGCAGATCGTCAGTAGGTCCCTGGCTGCTGGAAGCGTTTATAGATACGGATACAAGGTTACCGTTGGCATCAATTACTGCATCCTTTGCATTAGCCACAACAATGGTATTTTTGGCATTAGAAGTATCTGTAAGATTATCAAAAACAGCTGTGGTGCCTCCAAACGGAGTCTCATTATAACCTTTATTACCATCATTGCCCGCGGAATTGCAAATGACATAATAGGGTGCATTGAATAAAACATTGTCCATGTCTGCAGACTTTTTGATATAAGCTCCGAAATACCAGTCTGCTAAATTATCTCCGTCATACCCATAAGAATGGTTGGATATTAAAAGTCCGGCAGCGGCAGCGGTTGACATTTCTGAAATATCTGAACCAAAATCGTATGACTTAATCAATACTTTGGGGGCCATTCCTTTTGCTTTTGCTTCTGTTCCTACAGCAGCGATAATTCCGGTAACATGAGTAGAGTGGTCACTTAAATTAGTGACACCGTCACCTACTGTAACGCGACTTCCAAATTCCTGATGAGTTGTTCGTACTTTGCCGGAATCCCACACTCCGACAAGGATATTTTCACCTGCCAGATTCAATCCTAAAGAACCACCGGAATGTAAGTGATTGGTTCTTGTGGAGCTCGCAGCATCAACATTATTAGTAGCATAATAAATAGGACTTCCATCCTCTATTTTCATGAGTTCCTTCGTAGAGCCGTCATTATTACGGATGATAACAGGAATATTTTTTTTTCTGGCAAATTCCAGTGCTTCTTTTTTTTCACGGGCAAATTGTTCTGCACTTTCCTTAGATATTCTTCCAAGAACAGATACATTCGTTTCCCTGACAATTCGAGCCCTTTCTTCCTGAGTCTGAGCGTGTGTAATAGCGATACCAGCTGCCAGTAAAGCACTCAACAAAATAGATTTTTTTTTCATAAGCTTCTTTTTAGTTGTGTTCAAGAATGATAACTTACTCTGATCCAAATGTACTGTTTAGTGGACATGATTTTTATGTCTTGATGACTGAGTTAATAATAAATATTTATTAAATTGTTGATTTTTAGTATTTTGAATTATTTTTAGTTAACAAGAAAAATAAATCAGTAGCGATTTTTTTGTAAGTTTAAATACTCTTTTAAGTTGTCACTTGATCTTCATATCACTTAAAATAGAAATGAAAACGAGATGGTATAAAATCTTCATTCATAAGCATAGGTAAGCAGTCTGCTGTAATTTTCCTGCATGGCATTTCTTTTGAAGACAAACTTAATGAATAGAACGTGACAGCTTATTTAAATAATTGATGATTGATGAATGATCATTTATATTTAAGGAAGATGAACTGAATAAATTTCCTCCATAATGATGAATGACTTATTTTCAAAAGAATTAATTGCACTCGCTGAAAAAGACCTTTCCGTAAGAGAAAGGCTTGCTTCTGAAGGGAAACTTAACGGAGGGTATCATCCTGAAATGGAAGTCATCCACAGACAAAATGGAGAAAAGCTCCGGGAAGTGATCCGGGAAATCGGATTTCCGACCATTTCAAAAGTTGGGGCGGAGGCAAGCGATGCTGCATGGTTAATCATTCAGCATGCTATCGGTGAGCCGGAACTGATGAAATCATGTTACCACCTGATGGTTGAAAACAGGAATGATATTAAGCCGTCAAATATAGCTTACCTGTATGACAGAATCCAGGTTTTTCAAAGCCAACCCCAGCGATATGGTACGCAACTGACTTCGGAAGGAACGCCTTATCCGGTGGAAGATAAAAGCAGTCTGAATGAAGAGCGTCTGAAAGTAAACCTACCTCTATTTTCTCAAGAAGAAATAGATAGAATTCCCGGTGTGGAAAATATTCTTGAAATAGACGGGAAAGATACAGATTATAATGCGTGGAGAATTAAAACAGGATGGATTTCGGGCCATTAAGATATTACAGGATAAAAATAAATAAAATACCTTAGATTGACAATTTCCGAAAAATTCACCATTCATACATCATTCATTTGATGCATATTTGTATAAAAAGCAACCGAATGATTTTAAAAATAATCAACTCTTTATTTATCCTGACTGCTGTTTTTATGGGAATAAAGCAGGGAACGGCTATGTGGATGGGCAAGCCGGAAATAATCACTATGTTTGGAAAATGGAGCTTTAGCAAAACCGCATTGATGATCAATGGTGCGATAACCATTATCGCTGCGGTACTGATTTTATTTCCTAAAACTTTTTTATGGGGAAATTTCCTGATGGCTGCAGGAATATTGCTGATCATCTGTTTTCAGCTGCAGGACAGAGATTTTAAGGGAGCCATGATTGAAATTCCTTTTTTGCTTCTCAATCTGCTCATTATTTATTTTCAGCATCCTTTAAAACAGTAAAAATATGAAAAGAGACTTCCTTGTTACGGCTGTTTTTTGCCTGTCATGTGCAGCGTACGGACAAAAAATACAGGAAAAAGTGTCCCGGAAAATAATAACAACACAAAACCAAAAGAATATGGATTTATCAAAAATAACGGATGATGCAGTAAAGCAGGCCATACAGGCCCTGCAGGACGGCAATGAAAGGTGGTACGGATTCTTCATTGAAAATCCACTGATGACAGATGACGGCAATCCGGTAGATTTTAAATCTTTCTTTTCAAATGTTCTGGGAACGGAAAAATTTTTGAGTATCGACAAAGTGGAAAACGAGGGTAAAGATAATTACGGAAGTTTTCAGGCAGGGAAGTGGGGTACATTTCGTACGTACTTTAAATTTCATAAAAATAATGAAGGGAAATTCGACAAACTTGATATTGGCCAGGCAAAATAAATCAAATCCTTGAATTTTATTCTGTATCAGGTCATTGCAAATGCTCTCTGTGAAAGGGAATTCTGATAGGAAAGTGATGATTTACGCGGCCGGATAATATTTTTTCAGAAAGTGCTGAAAATATTTTGTCAGTTTCAAAAAACTTTATATATTTGCACCACTGAAAACGACGGTACAGCCGTTATTCAGGAGAGATGGCAGAGTGGTCGATTGCGATAGTCTTGAAAACTATTGACTGTAACAGGTCCGGGGGTTCGAATCCCTCTCTCTCCGCTGAAAAGCAAGAGTAAAACTCAAAAAATGCTTCAAAAGCTATTAAAACCTGCAATTATTTAAAATTGCAGGTTTTTTCTTTTTGCCAGTATTACAGTTTACTATGGATTGTTAGTGGTAATAACAAACATGATCAAAGGCTCATCTTCTGTATTTTCAATAGAATGATAGCCTGTGGAACTGATCGCTGTAATATCTCCTTTTTGAAGCTTTTTTTTTCGTTCCGGTCCTTGTGTTCCGGTTCTTTCACGATACTCTCCGGTTCCATGTATTACGACATACAATTCTTCTTCATTTTTTTCATTGTGGGTGTGAAACCCGGATTCATCTCCCTGACTCAATAATACCATATATGCACCCAGACGATTATTGGTTAATTCGTTCTGATCAAACATTTGTATCATATATACAATTCCCTTTCCACCATACATTCTTTCACGTTTATCTATGCGAATTATGGTTCGTTCTTCCTTTCCAAATGCCATTACATAAAGGTGGATATATTTCGAAACCTCTTGTATAACGTGATCAAATTCTGCTCCTTCAGTTAAAATAACGGTATCAGCCATATGAGTTAAATATTAATTTATAATAATGATAAATGTACAGTAAATTATATAACAACGTAAGTACAACCTTTTTCATTAAAGGATGTTTTTATTGAGAATTATATAAGGAAAAACCAATGGTGCTTTGTTTCCTGATACTGTAATTAAGCGAGAGCAAAATAATGAAGAATAAATGGATGTTTTCCGGTCCAGTTTATTTTTTTTTAATACTTGCCGGCTTCTTAAGAAAAATTCCCATTCATATCAGCTTCTACTTTTAAAAAATGCCATCTTACACCTTCAGAATTTAAAAAAACAAGGTTCATGATTATAAATTGGAACGCAGTATGTGTTTAAGTGGTTTGTTTTCAAATAGTTAAATTGGATAAGAGTAATGGGTTCGCATTTATCCTGCGGAACATTCTAAGCTTTTCCTGAGCTTAATTTTGCATCATATCAGTTCGATACTTATGAAGGTATTTTAGACTGATCATTTTTCACTCAGCAAAAATCCATTTCAGACCATCAATATACCCCTATAAAGAAGGCCATTATTTAAAAAAATAAAAAACAATGAAAACACTCCTGATTTTTTCGATGATGATGTTCAATTATTTTCAACCCGATATTGCAACACCTGTTACCAAAGAATATCTGAATTATTCTATTATAAAAGACGATAAAACCATTGGCAATATCCGTGTGGAACGTTCTTTAAAAGACGATATCACTGAATATATTTTTGAATCCCGGGCTAAAGTGAAAATCCTTTACAGTATTGAAATTTACGACAAAATGGGGGTCACTTTTAAACAAAATATACTGCAGCAGGCCAAACTGTACCGAACAATGAACGGGAAACTAAAAGTAAACAATACCGCTACCTGGAATGGAAGTTTTTATAATCTTTCGGACAAAGATGGCGCCAATGGCTCTCTAAAACAGTCTATCTTCAGCTCTACTGCAAGTCTGTATTTTAATGAGCCGGGAAATATAAAATCTGTTTTTTCGGAAAAATTCCAAAAAATGATTCCTATTCAGAAGATTAATTCCAAAAAATACAGGATCGATCTGCCGAACGGAAACACTACTACTTACACATACAGCAACGGAATTTGTACTTTAGTTGAAGCCAATACGGATTTTGCAAACCTAAAGTTTGTTCTTAATACAAACCCCAAATAAACCGATTAAAGTGCTTACTACAACGATTATAAAACTCATTTTAGTTTGGACTAAATTATGATATTTTTCAAATAAAAATAAGATAAATAGGGCATTGATGAGAACGGTTTAAACGCCTCTCATCAGAAAGAGACGGTTTTCAAACTTAGTGATCTAATTTATTAAAAGCTCAAAAAGTGCTATTTTAAATCTGGGTAGGAAATAAAATTTCCATAAAATTGAATTAAAGAAATATTTTTTTTCAGAAGTATCTTATTGGCAGGAAAGAGGTTGGTTTTTAACATTATCTTCTTTATTTTTTTGAGAACTTATATTATCCATGAATTTTATGAACAAGGATTATGTAAAACTTATTATATTTAAGATCTCATTTTAATCAAATCTTAACCTGGCTGCTCTCACGGGCAATAAGTTGGACAAGCACTGTAATTTTGTGACAGGATTTCTGTGCAATTTATTGAGTTCAATATGTTGAATATTAAATAGTTAAATGATTAAAAGTGTGTTGTTTTCGCAAATGATTTTAAAAATAAATACAAATGTTAAATCACTCATGGGTTGTTAAACCAAAGACTTTCACCACAATTTCATATCTTTTATTACTTATTGGGGCATGCATATTAATTTCAATTAGAAATGATCCCAAACTCCAGCCTGCAATGTTATTGAAATATGTTCCGGATTTTTTCTCACACATTTCAAATTTTTCGCTTACCTACTTGCTTGTTTCCAGTGGTTATTTTGCTTTATTATCCGGTTTACCGCTAAATAGAATATATATATTATGCATTATAGGTATAATCGGCAATTTTATATATGAAATTTGGATACCCGTACTCAATACCCCAGATATTATAGATGCCTGTATGGTGTAGCTGGTGTAATTTTTGGTATAGTATTTTTGGCCATTGTCAAACGCTACGGGCTCATACCTGCCAAGGATTAACAAAGAATATGACAAAGAAGAAAGTCCGCGTTTAGGGCCAGATGTACATTTAAATTTGGGTGATAATTGAATAGTCCCCACATTGATAACCTTTAAATGGTATCAAAAAGAGATGCATAATCACTGAATTTCTTTCCCGATCCGAGTTTTAGGCCTCCAACTATTGAAAGTTTCCGTAAGGCAAAAGAAAAAATGACGGGGAGATCTTTTCCGGCATTTATTTTGTCGAAAAAAATCGCTTCTGCTTATGAAAAGCTGATGTTATAAAGTATATGGATTGAAATTTTTCAGTCCTTCATTAAAATAGTAGATGGACTTTGTCTCTCCACAAAAAAGCCTTAGAATCATTGATTCTAAGGCTTTAATTTGTGAATGATCATATAGATCAGAGAATGGCTGTCTTTTTAAAGTTTAGCTCAATATTTCACATGGTGCTATACAAATCACCCAGGGACATCTTTTTATTCCCGGAGGTGGACAGCAAGTTCCGGAGCAACTTACTGCTCCGCCATTGATATTCTTCAGCTGATCTCTTGAGATTTTCTTAGAATTTTTCATAATAAAGTAATTGGGTTAAACTTAAAATTTAAGGTTGGTTTCCGCCGCCACATCCGTCGTATGCCGTACATTGCCATTTTCCGTTGATTAAGCATATTTGTCCACCCGGGCAGTTAATACCTCCTTTGATGGTTTTCATTTCCTGTCTTGCGATTTTTTTCAAATTTTTCATATGATTTAGATTTAGTACGATCCGAAATTAATCAATTTTATTCAATCAAAATCAAATATTATTAAATATTTATCTTAAAAATAGGTTATTTGTGTTGTATTTTTCATTAAAATCACGAGGCTAACGTGAGAAGAATCTGCTTAAACAGGAGTGAGGGACCGTGTGAAATTGACAGCTTCCTTGAAATGGCATTGTATTCAATATCCGGAAAAAAAGTGGTCATATTTATAAAGTATATTTCAAAGAGAATACTGATAGGAACAACAGCTTTTTATACCCAATTTAAAAGAAGGAATAGAAAAATGACCTTTTCCTGCCTGAATTCTGTCATTTTAAATACTGATTTGACGATTTTTTGAAAAACTGGGCTTTACAAAATTTAATAAACAAGACCGAAAATTGTTTTTAATTCAAAAAAAAGTGAATAATTATTTAAAATAATAATGGTTCCGGACTAATTGCTTTAAAGCCGCATTATTGCTGGTTTTGTATAGTAAAATATGTTATATTTAACAAGTTAATTAATTTTTTTTCATCCTTAAAGCATTTAATAGAACCTTCTGTATTTTACAGAAGGTTCGCTTTTTGAATCTGAGGCTAAGGTTTATACTTTTCAATGAAAAACTCCGCATGATTCGAAACTGTTTTTCTCTGCTGAAAAGCACCAATTTCTAAAACTACTTTTAAGAATTTTTTTAGTTTTTACCGGCAGACTATTTCATTGCTCTGTACATCGGGAATCCCACGACTTTTATACATTTATTCCTATTACACTTATCCGTTATTGAACAGGTTAAATAATAATCTTGCGAAACATATTTTGATCATAACAAAATGACTAAAAAGTGAAAGGATTGGGTATAGCAAATATTGGGCAGGCTATTTCACAAGGTAATTTTAAAGAATATATTCAGCTAAAACTGTCCATTCAAAGGATAACTTACACCTGCCTTCTTTAAGTTTTTTATAAAATAACCACAGACCATTATTAACACAATTTTGTTATTAAGTTGTTGATATTTAGGTTTTCGAATTTTTAAAAGCTAACATTTTTTTTAGTGAATTGTTTTTTCTGTTAACAACTTATAATGGTTTTACAAAACCGGATATCCTTTTCATGGCAGTAATTTCCCAATCGAATTTTTTGTTAAAATGATATCAAAAAATTGGACAGATGTAATATAGTATTTATGAGAAAAAAATTAATGACCTTTTTTTTAGTTTGGCTCATCGGGTTTACTGTCGTTTACGGGCAGGATAGTGATGGAGATACAATACAGAATGACTGTGATTTTGATGATGACAATGATGGTATTCCGGATATTGCTGAAAATACCTGTACTTTATCCGGGCAGACCATCCGCATAGGATACATACCCAATTCCAGAGATTTGGATACCCAATCCGGTTCCAACGGGTATACATTTGACGGGGCCTATATGAACGGGTCTGGAGCATTAAAACTCACTAATCCAGCCAATTTCGGTCCTTCCGGTATCGTCAAAGCAACGATTGTACTGGTCCCGATAAATGCCAATCCTATTACTAAAGCCAGTTTAACCGGTTTAAATTTGAATGCTGTATTTTTAGGTGGGATAGATAATAATTTAACGTCCTACCTGTCAGATAGTGAGTTTTTCTCCATCAAAGACTGGTCGGATGATTCCCCTAAGAATTTTGTAGTGACAACCCAATTCCAAACCCTTTCGTGGGGCGCCGATATCAGAACCGGCAATATCAATCCCAATACTCCTGTCAGCCTTGCCGGAGGAAATAAAATTTTCAACGGCCCCTTTGGAAATATAAAAACATTTAATCAGGCAGGTAATGTTCAGGCCTATTTCAAATCAGCAATTAACCCCTGTTTTACAGCTTATTCCGCTGTGGACGGAAAGCATAGAAATGTGATGTACCTGGATACTCAGTATAACGATCTTATTATTGCTGATGTAGATATTTTTACCACAGTAGGAGGGGTGACATCAGGAAATGCCATATCTTCCAATAACGACCGGCTGTTTGCCAATCTCTGGGCTTTTGTAGCCAGCCAGTCCGCCTGTGCAGGGAATGATCCGGATGGGGACGGAATACCCAATTATCTGGACCTCGATTCTGATGGCGATGGGTGCTTTGATGCGATTGAAGGAGATGAAACCGTTTTTGCTGCCCAAATCGATGCTACCGGTAAAATACTCGGAACAGTCGATCGTCACGGAATTCCTTTCCTGGTTAATTCAGGGGGGAAAGCTGATATAGGAGGAGATGAGGGGCAGGGAATAGGTTCTTCAGCCGATAGCAGTGTATCGGCCTGTCAGGACCATGATGAAGACTCTGTAAAAGACGAATGTGATCTGGATAGCGACAATGACGGCATATTAGATATCATCGAAAATAGCTGTACCTTATCATCACAAACCATCCGCATAGGATACATACCCAATGCCAGAGATTTAGATACCCAGCCCGGTTTTAACGGGTATACATTTGACGGGGCCTATATGAGCGGATCAGGAGCTCTTAAACTCACCAATCCTGCCAATTTCGGTCCTGCGGGAACGGTGAAAGCCAGTATCGTATTGGTTCCCATTGCTGCCAATCCTATCACTAAGGCCAGCTTAAACAGCTTAAATCTGAATGCTGTTTTTCTGGGCGGAATAGATAACAATACCACCTCGTACCTGTCCAATGCTGAATTCAGCGAGATCAGAGACTGGTCGGATGATTCATTAAAGAATTTTGTAATAGCCACCCAATTGCAGACAAAAGCATGGGGGGCAGATATTTTTTCAGGTAATGTAAACCCTGACAGTCCGGCAAGTTTCGCAGGCTCCACCAGAATTTTCACCGGCCCTTTTGGAAATGTGGCATCATTTAATCAGGCGGGTTCTTTTCAGGCTTATTTTACTTCGGGTACCACTTCGTGTTTTGCCAACGCTATTGCTTTTGATGCCAATAGCAGAGCCGTAATATATCTGGATGCCAAATACAATGACCTGATGGTCGCTGATGTTGATATTTTTACCACTGTAGGAGGGGTTACGGCAGGAAATTCAATAACGTCCAACAACGATAGACTTTTTGCCAATATCTGGGCTTTTGTGGCTACCCAGTCTGCATGCGCAGGAAATGATCTGGACCATGACGGAACCCCCGATTATCTGGATCTTGATTCGGATGGAGACGGCTGCTTTGACGCTGTTGAAGGAGATGAGAATGTCACTCCGCTACAGATGGATCTGAACGGTGTAATACCTGGAAATGTAGATACCAGAGGAGTCCCTGTTCTTGTTGACTCAGGTGGGGCAGCTGATATAGGTGGAGATATGGGACAGGGAATCGGAGAGGCTGCTGATAGCACGGTCCGGAACTGCTATTGTTTTAAACCGGCTCTAACAGACGGTGCTGTACTACAGACCAATTATGGGATTACCGCTCTGCCACGGGCGGGAAAAGACAACGATAACTGGCCAATGCTGAGAAAAGGGGGCTGGATTGCCATGGAAGCCAATACCAAAGGTTTTGTTCCCAACCGGCTTACGACTGTCCAGATTTCAGCAATTCCTGCAGCAGAGCTTGTGGAAGGGATGCTGCTGTACAATACCACCCTCGATTGTCTCCAGATTAACACCAGTGGGACAGCAGTGGGGTGGACCTGCCTTAATACTCAAGCCTGTCCATAAATTTAATGTATCGAACAATGAAAAAAATATTAGTTATAAGTCTCTTTCCACTTTCTGTCTTTGTTTCAGGGCAGGTGGCCATCGGTAGGCAGTCCGTGGCGTCTCATTCCGTATCTCTTGATTTTGGAACGGAGAACCGGGGAATCATTCTTCCATGGGTAACTGCCGCAGCAGGTGTGGTCTTGCCTGCCAACGGCTCCATCATTTATGACCTTACCGATTATAAAGTAAAAGTAAAATATATGGCAGGATGGAAAGATCTTTCAGGAAATAGTGCTGGAACTACCATAGATCCTGAAACAGGTATGGAAGGAAATACCCTTCAGATAACCGAAACAGAAAATACCAATGCCAAAACAACCATAGGCACTTTAAACACAATATCCGGCATACTTGTACTTGAAGATACCCATAAAGCGATGGTACTGCCGAAAGTAGCCAATCCGCATCTTAACATCATCAATCCGGCACCGGGAATGCTGGTGTATGATACAGCATCAAAAATGCTGGCTGTGTTTAATGGTAAAGTGTGGAGCTTCTGGAAACAATGACATCTTCAATCAGGGCCTTAATCTACCCATAAAGTAAATTTTTAAGACAACCTGTACCAAAAAGATCCCGGATTTCATATTCGGGATTTTTTTAGCAGATGAAATGTTCTGCTATGGTAGCTTTTATAGCAATGCATGTCCTTGGGAGATGACTTGATATCAAGGATTCTGCAGTATCATAAGATCGAAAACCCGTCCAGTCCCTATATTCTGCAAACCGTATTTCATAAAGGCCATATGATTGAAGAATAATCTTTTCATGTTTTCGTCCGGAGTGATTTTGTATTCCATCTGATTTTTAGGTATAAAAGGTCAAAAAAAATGATTCTTTTTAAATTATTCGCTTTTCTGCCATTTCAGGCAGTCTTAAAATATGAAAAAAATACATTTCAAAGCAGTAATAGGAGTCGTTTTTCAGTTTTTTATTCATAATTAACAGAGGATACAAGAGGTTTTCAGTATAGTCATAAAGTTAACGCGTTTTGAATTTAAAATATTGATAATTAAGGTTTTAAAAAATAAATTGTTAACAAAAAAACGATAAAAAATTACTTTTTGATAACAATGAGTTAACATTAAAAATTCTCAAAGTATCAATTTCACCTTTAGTTTTGTCCCAGCATTAAGGATGCAAAAAAAATATACACAATGAAAAAAATTATTTTACTAATCGTAATTGTTGCACTGGTATGGGTGCAACAGGTAAATGCTCAGGTGAGTATAAATACCACCACATCCTCAGACAGTACCGCAAAAAATGCTACAGGTGCTGCCACTACAACGGAAGGGTTTCTCATTCCCGGAGTTGACAGGCAGAAGGCGCAGGACATAATCAATGTCCCTGTTTCTTCCCGGTTCTGCGTAAACAGTTTCACGACATGAATCCTGATTGGGACCACACCTAATATGGATACGGTCGGGTCCTATGTATCAGTATAGTGAACATCAAAAATTTAACCGGCAATCGTAAGAATGCAGAATGTATAGACTTGATATAGACTTGAGCAGATGCTGATACACGCAAGATGATACTTCCAAAATCTGTTTGCCCATCCTGTTGAGGATTTGGCTCTTAAGATCTTAGCAAACCTGTTTATTTCTCCTTCAACTAAGCCCGTAACCATTTCTCTGATCGAATAGGCCAGCTTAGTTCATGGTATTTAAACTGTATGTTCAAGTGAACGGATTTTAAAAATAAAATAGGGAGGATCAGTATTTTGAAAGTTTAAAAAATTTAAAAAACATAAAGAAATGTCAATTGTTAATGCTAATAATTGACGAGGGACTTTAACAGGAGTTGGGTCTCAGCATTAAGGATGCAAAAAAATATACACATGAAAAAAATTATTTTACCAATTGTACTTGTTGCACTAGGATGTGTGCAACAGGTGAATGCTCAGGTGGGTATAAACACCCCTACACCTACCTCTACGTTTGATATTACCGCTAAAGAAGCGACAGGCACTGCCAAGACTGCAGAAGGGCTTCTGATTCCCAGAGTGGATCGTCAGAGAGCCCAAAGCATGACAGATGTCCCTACTTCCACTTTGGTGTACGTGAACAGTATTGCTACAGGAACCGCAACCGGTACGGCTGCAAATATCGATGCGATCGGGTATTACTATTATAACGGAACCGCATGGACCAAGCTGACAACCGGAGGAAGCACAAACATCTACACCGCAGACGGAACGCTTGCTGGAAACAGAATTGTTACCCAAGGTGCGAATACCCTTGCTTTTACGGGTACAGCCACCAATGCCTTTTCTGTAGACGGAACTACCTTGTCTGTAGATGCCGAGAATAATAGAGTAGGTATAGGTACTGCTGCTCCGGGACAGGCGCTAAGCATCGTAGACGGATCCAGCAACAACAATTTTGGTATTGCCACATTTACCCACTCCAATCTTACCCAGGGAGTCGGGATAGGCTGGGAAGGAATACAGAGTGTGGGGACAAAAGCTGATGCCAGTTTAAGCCTCAATGCGAAAGGTGCAGGACACATTGTGATGCAGAACAGCGGGACGACAGGAAACGTGGGGATCAATACCACGGCACCTTCGTCAACGTTAGACATTAGCGCCAAAAATGCAACAGGTACTACGACCAAAGCGGAAGGTCTTTTGATTCCGAGAGTAGATCGTCAGCGGGCTCAAAGCATGACCGGTGTCCCTACTTCCACTTTGGTGTATGTGAACAGCATTGCTACAGGAACCGCAACGGGGACGGCTGCAAATATTGATGCGATCGGGTATTACTATTATAATGGTACCGCATGGACCAAGCTGGGTTCAGACACGAATACCAATATCTACACCAACGACGGAACACTTGCCGGAAATAGAATTGTTACCCAGGGTGCTAATACCCTTGCTTTTACGGGTACAGCTACCAATGCTTTTTCTGTAGACGGAACTACCTTATCTGTAGACGCTACCAATAACAGAATAGGTATCGGCACTGCCGCTCCAGGAGAGGCGCTAAGCATCGTAGACGGATCCAGCAATAATAATTATAGTATTGCCACATTTACCCACTCTAATCTTACTAAGGGAGTAGGGATAGGCTGGGAAGGAGTACAATCCAGAGGATCCAGTACCAATGTGGATCTGAACCTCAATGCAAAAGGTACGGGAAATATAATCATGCAGACCAATGGAACCACAGGCAATGTAGGTATTGGTACCACGACGCCCCATGCTCCGTTACAATTTGCCAATACAGAGGGTAATCGTAAGATGGTTCTTTATGAAACGGCAAATAATGACCATCAATATTATGGACTCGGAATTAACAGCTCCGTATTACGTTACCAGTTGGATGGTACCTCCGCCAGCCATGCTTTTTATGCCGGCACGTCTACGACAACTTCCAATGAGCTGATGCGTATCACAGGAACAGGCAGAGTGGGGATTGGTACCACGGCTCCGGGAGAGGCGCTAAGTGTAGTAGACGGATCCAGCAGCAACGACTATAGCATTGCTACATTTACCCACTCCAATCTTACTCAGGGAGTAGGGATAGGCTGGACAGGAATCCAGTCCAGAGGAACCGATGCCAATATCAATTTAAACCTCAACGCCAAAGGTGCCGGAAATATTCTGATGCAGACCACGGGAAATATAGGAGCTGGAACGACTACGCCTCAGAGAAAGCTGCATGTAGCGGGAGGTCTTCAGGTCACCAATGAACTGAATGTAGGAGGAAGTGCTACCGCCGCAGGAAGTGCCGGAACCACCGGACAGGTTCTTACCTCTAACGGAGCAGGAGCAGCGCCTTCATGGGGCTCCGCAGCCACCAGTACCAATATTTATAGCAACGACGGAACGCTTGCCGGAAACAGAATTGTTACCCAGGGTGCCAATACCCTTGCTTTTACGGGTACAGCCACTAATGCATTTTCCGTAGATGGGACTACCTTTTCTGTAGATGCTACCAATAACAGGATAGGTATTGGTACCACGGCTCCTGGGAATGCATTAACCGTAGTAGACGGATCCAGCAGCAACGATTATAGCATTGCTACATTTACCCACTCCAATCTTACCCAGGGAGTAGGGATAGGCTGGACAGGAATCCAGTCCAGAGGAACCGATGCCAATATCAATTTAAACCTCAATGCCAAAGGTTCCGGGAACATTCTGATGCAGACCAGTGGAAACATAGGAGCGGGAACTACCAGTCCTCAGAGAAAGCTGCATGTAGCCGGAGGTCTTCAAGTCACTAATGAGCTGAATGTAGGAGGAAGTGCTACCACCGCAGGAAGTGCAGGAACAACCGGACAGGTACTGACTTCAAGAGGCGCTAATACTGCCCCACAATGGGAAAGTCCGGATGCTGGCGGATTTATTTCAAGAGTAGTGGCATCAGGCAGAACTTCAGGCGTTCAAACCAACTCGGGAAATGGATTTAAAAGTCTTGGTTTTGGTTCTATCAGAAATCCCGGCGGCGGATGGGATACAGGGAATAACAGCTATACTGTTCCCACTTCAGGCTACTATCAGGTCTCTATGTTTGCCGCTATTAAAGCAAGCAATGCTGCGTACAGGATTGTCTGGCTTTTTAAAGTCGGTGGCGAGCGTTTTCCTTTTTACGAACAGGCCGATACAAGTGGAGGAAACTATATCCGCAGAGGAGGCACCATGACTACTTATATCGATGCAGGATCAGTGATTACCATTGGTTACGAGCAAAATGCCAATTCGCATGATGTGGGTGCCGGAGCTACATTTGCCATTGTTTATTTGGGAAATTAAAACCAATGATTAAAAACACAACACAACAATTTAGATTCTAATACACACAATGATGATATGCTGTGCAACTTAAGCAAACGCAATTGTACAGTACAGCGTACAGAAAGTTCACAAAGCTATTTTTTTTTAATGCCTCATAAGGTAGAAGACCCTGTTTATTTTCTCCTTCAACTAAGCCTGTTATCATTCCCTTGATAAATAGATCAGCTTGGTTGAAGGTTTTTTTAGACCCGATTACCGGGTTAACCTATTTTAAAAATTAAGATAATGATGATCCATGTTTTGTAAGTGAAAATGAAGGATGATGAAAAAAAACATTCATTTACTCTCAAGCTCCAAGCCTCGAACACGAATTCCGCAACCCGAACCTCGCACCCATAATAATTAATCCCATGTATGGTCAGACTGATTTTTTAATTGCCTTTAGCTATTTGCCTTTTTTTCTTGTTTTTAGGTAAAGGGGCTAAGAAACTGACGCCTCCTGTGTCCATAAGTTTCATAGAGCAAGATCAAAATGACAAAAAAATTCAATTATCCGGAGGCTCCCGAAGAAAAATTCTGGCAGGTAGGTGCATGAATCGGGCAGTTTAGCCTGCGACCTGCTTCTGAAAGTGATTCCTTCAGGTTTCTGTTGAACATGAGAATAGAACGGAGCCAGTAGAAAGCAAAGCTGAATATTTAACATGTTTTATAATGTAAAGTTTTGATTCTTAAAGTTTTGTAAAATAAAAAATTAACGAAATAACAGGGAAAAACCATTTTCTGTTAACAAAGTATTAACACTGAAATTCTCTAAAATACCAACGGTCTCTTAGTTTTGTTCCGGCACTTAAAATGCTAAGAACAAAAATCTAACTGTATGAAAAAAATTATCCTACCAATTATCATTGTTGCATCAGGATGTATCCATCAGGCAAAAGCTCAGGTGGGTATCAACACCACGGCACCTGCCTCAACGCTGGACGTTATTGCCAAAAACGCAACGGGCACAACCACCACCCCGGAGGGCCTTTTGATTCCCAGAATAGACCGTCAGAGGGCCCAAAGCATGACCGGTGTCCCTACTTCCACTTTGGTGTATGTCAACAGTATCGCTACAGGAACCGCAACGGGCACGGCGGCGAATATCGATGCGATCGGATATTACTTTTATAACGGGACCGCATGGGCAAAGCTGGGTTCAGACACGAATACCAATATCTACACGAACGACGGTACCCTTGCCGGAAACAGAATCGTTACCCAGGCCGCTAATACCCTTGCTTTTACCGGCACGGCGATCAACGCTTTTTCTGTAGATGGGACTACACTTTCTGTAGATGCCGAGAATAATAGAGTGGGTGTAGGTACCGCAGCTCCGGGACAGGCACTTGGGGTGGTAGACGCCGGAAACACCAACCAATTTAACGGTATTGCTTCGTTTTCCGCGAATAATCTCACGGCAGGAGTAGGCATCGGATGGGAAGGTATACAGACTGTGGGAAGCAGGACGGATATCCCTTTACATCTTAACGCAAAAGGGGCCGGACATCTCATCATGCAGAACAGCGGAACCACAGGAAATGTGGGGATCAATACGACAACCCCTTCTTCGACGTTCGACGTTACGGCCAAAAATGCAACGGGTACTACGACTAAAGCGGAAGGCCTTTTGATTCCGAGAGTGGACAGGGAGAGAGCCCAAAGCATGACCGGTGTCCCTACTTCCACTTTGGTATATGTGAACAGTATCGCTACAGGAACGGCAAGTGGTATTGCCGCTAATATCGATGCGATCGGGTATTACTTTTATAACGGGACCGCCTGGGCCAAGCTGGGCTCAGACTCCAATACCAATATCTACACGAACAACGGTACTCTAGCTGGAAACAGAATCGTTACCCAGGGAGCCAATACCCTTGCTTTTACCGGCTCAGCGACCAATGCATTTTCTGTGGATGGGACTACACTTTCTGTAGATGCCGAGAATAATAGAGTGGGTGTAGGTACCGCAGCTCCGGGACAGGCGCTTGGTGTGGTAGACGCCGGAAACACCAATCAATTTAACGGCATTGCTTCGTTTTCCGCCAATAATCTCACAGCAGGAGTAGGCATCGGATGGGAAGGTATACAGACCGTGGGAAGCCGGACGGATATCCCTTTACATCTTAATGCAAAGGGAGCCGGACATCTCATCATGCAGAATAGCGGAACCACAGGAAATGTGGGGATCAATACGACAACCCCTTCTTCAACGTTAGACGTTACGGCCAAAAATGCCACGGGTACTACGACTAAGGCGGAAGGCCTTTTGATTCCGAGAGTGGACAGGGAAAGAGCTCAAAGCATGACCGGTGTCCCTACTTCCACTTTGGTATACGTGAACAGTATTGTCACAGGAACCGCAACGGGTACCGCGTCGAATATCGATGCGATCGGGTATTACTTTTATAACGGGACAGCCTGGGCAAAGCTGGGTTCAGATACGAATACCAATATCTACACGAATGACGGTACTCTTGCCGGAAACAGAATCGTTACCCAGGGTACCAATACCCTTGCTTTCAACGGCACAGCGATCAATGCATTTTCTGTGGATGGGACTACCTTATCTGTAGATGCTACCAATAACAGGGTCGGTGTAGGTACCGCAGCTCCGGGACAGGCACTTGGGGTGGTAGACGCCGGAAACACCAACCAATTTAATGGCATTGCTTCTTTTTTCGCGAATAATCTCACAGCGGGAGTAAGCATTGGATGGGAAGGTATACAGACCGTGGGAAGCCGGACGGATATCCCTTTACATCTTAATGCAAAGGGAGCCGGAAACCTTATCATGCAGAACAGCGGAACCACGGGTAATGTAGGTGTCGGCACTACAACTCCGGGGCAGAGGGTAAGTGTGGTAGACGCCGGAAACGCCAATCAGTTTAATGGTATTGCTTCGTTTTCCAACAACAACCTTACCCAGGGCGTGGGCATTGGCTTTGGCGGCATACAGTCTATCGGGACTAATGCGAATGTCAACCTGGGACTCAATGCAAGAGGAACGGGAGATATTATCATGCAGACCAACGGAACTACGGGCAGGGTGGGTATTGGCACTGCGACTCCGTTGCAGGCATTGAGTGTGGTAGATGCCGGAAATGGCAACCAACTAAATGGTATTGCGTCGTTTGTAGCCAACAACCTCACGGCTGGGATAAGCATTGGATGGGAAGGGATACAGTCAGTCGGAACCAGGGTAAATGTGCCTTTACACCTTAATGCGAGAGGAACCGAGCATATTGTCATGCAGACCAGCGGAACCGGTAATGTAGGGATTGGAACGGCAGCTCCTACTCAAAGGTTGCATGTGAATGGAAATGTTTTGGCCAATGCGTACAATACCCCATCCGATATCAGGCTGAAAAAAGAGATTACCAATAATGTCTATGGCCTGAAAGAGGTGCTGGGCGTACGTACGATCAACTACAGATATAAAGATGAACAAGTGAGCAAAGACAAGAAAATCGGTTTTGTGGCGCAGGAGATCAAGGCATCCATGCCTGAACTGGTAACCACAGCCAGCGACGAGATGAAAACACTAAGTGTCAACTACCCGGAAATGACGGTGGTGCTTACCAAAGCTGTTCAGGAACTGCGGGAAATCGTTCAGAAACAACAGCAGGAAATTGAGGCGCTGAAATCCCATTTAAAACATAAATAGCCTGAGTTCGGGTTAAGAGAATTAAGATTGAAATAGATGGAAGAGGGAAGGTGGAGGCGGGAAGCTAGTATTGGACATTCATTTTTAACAGTTGCCATACTATTTGATGGAGTAGTCTTAAAAAAATAATAAAAACCAGGGGAGATTTATCTTTTACCACTTCAATAACTTCCCTCTTCCAGCTTCCGTCTTCCATCTCTTCCTTCCTTCCTTCCTTCCTTCCTTCTCAAAAGCGAATACAATGCGCTCTGAAAACAGATACGATTCTAAACACACAAATAATCTGAGTACATCATTCATCCCATTGACCTCAGATCCATTCTTAATTTCCTTTAGCTAAGCGACTTTTTCTTTTTTCTCCCATTTTATTCATCTGTTTTGTCTGCTTAGTTAAAGGGGTTAAGAAAAGATACTCCTCTCCATGTATTGGACACTCATTTTTAACAGCTGCCCTACCATTTGAGGAAGAAGTCTTAAAAATTAAATACAACTACGCCAGAGTTTTGCCTTTGGAGTTTCAATACCTTCTCTCTTCGAACTTCAGACTTCGTTATCTTATTAAAAACAGAAATGTTTTATCCCAAATTCAGGTTAATTAAACAACAGCCTGCCTTTGAAAAGTAATTTTTTCGAATTTTCAATCAGAATTGATCGGAATACAACCGGTTTTTGGCCTATTGATGATGTTAACGCATTTTAAAAATTAAAATACTGAAAATCAGTGTTTTGTAAATTAAAAAGTTAACAAAAAAGTACTAAAAAACAGCTTTTTGCTAACAAAGTGTTAACGCTAAAAATCTTGAAAACACATACTGCATAATTAATTTTGTTCCCGCCTTAAGGAGGCAGAAAAAAAATTAAGCATATGAAAAAATTTATTCTACCAATTGTCATGATTGCACTGGGTTCTGTGCAACAAGTAAATGCTCAGGTGGGTATCAACACGCCTACGCCCACCTCTACATTAGATGTTACCGCTAAAAACGCAACGGGCACTACGACTACTGCTGAAGGTCTTTTGATTCCGAGAGTGGATCGTCAGCGGGCCCAAAGCATGACGGGTGTCCCTACTTCCACTTTGGTGTACGTCAACAGCATTGCTACAGGAACCGCAACCGGTACGGCCGCGAATATCGATGCGATCGGGTATTACTATTATAACGGGACCGCATGGACCAAGCTGGGTGCGGATACGAATACCAATATCTATACCAACGACGGAACGCTTGCTGCAAACAGAATTGTTACCCAGGGCGCCAATACTCTTGCTTTTACCGGTACAGCCACCAATGCATTTTCCGTAGACGGGACTACCTTGTCTGTAGATGCCGAGAATAATAGAGTGGGGGTAGGTACGGCAGCCCCAGGACAGGCACTAAGTATCGTTGACGGCGTAGATACTAACCAGTATAATGGCATTGCTTCGTTTAGAGCAAACAATCTTACTGCGGGGATAGGGATTGGCTGGGAAGGGATACAATCAATCGGAACCAGAACAGATGTCGCTTTGCATCTTAATGCAAAAGGAGGCGGACATCTCATTATGCAAAACAGCGGAACTACGGGTAATGTGGGGATTAATACCACTACTCCTTCTTCAACGCTAGACGTTAGCGCCAAAAATGGCACAGGTACTACCACTACTGCGGAAGGACTTTTAATCCCGAGAGTTGATCGGCAGAGAGCCCAGAGTATGACGGGGGTTGCTACTTCCACTTTGGTGTATGTGAACAGTATTGCCACAGGAACCGCTACGGGTACCGCCGCGAATATCGATGCCATCGGGTATTACTATTATAACGGAACCGCATGGACCAAGCTGGGTGCAGACACGAATACCAATATCTACACCAACGACGGAACGCTTGCCGGAAACAGAACAGTGACGCAAGGCTCCAATACCCTTGCTTTTACGGGGACAGCCACCAATGCATTTTCAGTAGACGGAACTACCTTATCTGTAGACGCTACCAATAACAGGATAGGTATCGGTACTGCAGCTCCTGGAGAGGCGCTAAGCATCGTAGACGGATCCAGCAATAATAATTATAGTATTGCCACATTTACCCACTCTAATCTTACTAAGGGAGTAGGGATAGGCTGGGAAGGAGTACAATCCAGAGGATCCAGTACCAATGTGGATCTGAACCTCAATGCAAAAGGTACGGGAAATATAATCATGCAGACCAATGGAACCACAGGCAATGTAGGTATTGGTACCACGACGCCCCATGCTCCGTTACAATTTGCCAATACAGAGGGTAATCGTAAGATGGTTCTTTATGAAACGGCAAATAATGACCATCAATATTATGGACTCGGAATTAACAGCTCCGTATTACGTTACCAGTTGGATGGTACCTCCGCCAGCCATGCTTTTTATGCCGGCACGTCTACGACAACTTCCAATGAGCTGATGCGTATCACAGGAACCGGCAGGGTAGGAATTGGTACCACGACTCCAGGGGAGGCGCTAAGCGTGGTAGACGGATCCAGCAGCAACGACTATAGCATTGCTACATTTACCCACTCCAATCTTACTCAGGGAGTCGGGATAGGCTGGACAGGAATCCAGTCCAGAGGAACCGATGCCAATATCAATTTAAACCTTAATGCCAAAGGTGCCGGAAATATTCTGATGCAAACTACCGGAAATATAGGAGCAGGAACGACTACACCTCAGAGAAAACTGCATGTAGCGGGAGGTCTTCAGGTCACCAATGAACTGAATGTAGGAGGAACTGCCACCACCGCAGGAAGTGCCGGAACTACAGGACAGATTCTTACCTCCAACGGAGCAGGAGCTGCGCCTTCGTGGCAAACTCTGAATACCGCAAGCGGAACGATTGCTTCTGCCAATTATGTACAGGGAACCACAGCACTAAGCGTTGCGAACGGTACTACAGCTGATGTTCCAGGAGTAACGATTACTTTAACAGTTCCCACTGGACATACCCAAACTTTTTTATTTACAATTTTGGGATATGCAGTAGTATCAGATGGTAACACAAGCCAAGGCGTTTTTTCTCTTTTACAGAATGGGGTGAAAATATCTTCAGCTTATGCCTCTAAAGCCGGAGTATTTGCAACAAATAATGCCGTAGGCTTAAGTTTGGCCAACATGCCGGTTCCTGTCACTTTTCTTAAATCGGTGAGCCTGCCCGCTGGAACATATACGTTTAAAATTCAGTACAGCGCATGGGCTGGTGGTGCTACGGTTAATTTCGTTCCTAGTGTTTATAATGGCTATAACGGTGATACAGAAGCAATGCTTACCAAAATGCAGGTAATGGTGTATAATAATTAAAAGCTGATCATTAAAATGAGTGAAGAATTCATTCGTATGAAAAAAAAGAAATGATATGATGCGGTTTTCTTTCAATGGTTGGTCATGATCAAAAGACCTATTAAAAGAATTTACCCGAAGCAGATACGATTCTAAACACACAAATAATCTGAATACATCATTGATCCATGTATGATCAGACTGATTCTTAATAACCTTTAGCTAAGCAACCTTTCCCCGTGTATATTTTTAAATGTGGTCTGCTTTGGCTAAAGGGATTAAGAAAATCAGAAGTAGAGCGCTGGAAGTTAGTATGGGATATTCATTTTTAACAGCTACCATACCATTTGATGAAGCAGTCTTAAAAATGTCATACAAGTACGCCAGAGTTCTGGCTTTGGAGTTTCAATATCTTTTCTCTTTGGGCTTCAGACTTCTTTATCTTATTAAAAACAGAAATGGTTTATCCCGAATTCAGGTTAATTAAAACGGCAGCCTGCTTTCGAAATGGATTTTTTTCGGATGTTTATTCAAAAATCCTACGAAATAGAGCCGGTTTTAGCAGATTTATAAAGTTAACACGTTTTAAAATTTAAATTATTGAAAATCAGTATTTTATAAAATTTAAAGTTAACGAAAAAGTAGCAAAATAGGGATTGTTGATAACAATGAGTTAACACCAAAAATAATCAACGTATGCATTTCATCGGTAGTTTTGTCTCAGCATTAAGGATGCAAAAAAAAATACACACAATGAAAAAAAATAGTTTACCCATCGGAATTGCCGCACTCGTAGCGGTGTCTTATAGGATTGCTCAGGTGGGCATCAATACCCCCGGATCCGGTTCTGCTTTGAATGTTTCAGCAAAAAAACAGCAATCCGGCAGTACGGTACCCATGAACCGGGCAGATCATTCATCCCATTACAGTCAGCCTGATTCTTAATGTCCATTACCTCAGTGACTTTTTCACTGGTTTGTTTATTGGGCGTCTGCCTGATTAAAGGCGTTAAGAAACAGATGATCCTCCCATAATCCATACATATGATACAGAATTTTAAAGAAATAAAAATAGGCGCTTTACTCAAGCAAAAAGTGGTAGAGGACAAGATCGAGATGACCAGAATCTGCAATTTTCTGGATGCTCCCGAAGAAAGAGTCCTGCAGATGTATGAATCTGACAGCCTGGACTGCGACCTGCTTCTGAGATGGAGTAAGCTTCTGGAATATGATTTTTTCAGAATCTATTCTCACCATCTGATCCTATATTCTCCGCCCGGCAGTAGCGCAAAGCCTAAGGAAACGTCTCTTCCCCAATTCAGGAAAAACGTATACACCATAGAGATCATAGATTTTATGATGGAACTCCTGGAAACCGGAAAGAAAACGAAGCTTGAGATCCAGAATGAATACAATATTCCCAAAACAACATTGTACAAATGGGTCGCCAAGCATAAAAAATAATATAATCCCTGTTAACTGTTAATCCTCCCTATCTCATGAAAAACACAAATAATCAGCATATTGAACTTTTAGGGCTAACAAAAAAAGAGATGATCAAAAAGTTTGGTGATGAGTTTAATTTTTATCCGGACAATGTGTGGGTGTATTTTCTGCACAGAAACTTTTTTTTCCGGAAAAGCTTTCTCGTTATCAGCTTTGAAAATGATATGGTCATCAGCATTAAAACCAAAACCACCTATGGAAAAATCGCAAAAACCTGACTACAAAAAAATATATACGGACCTTCTGAATCTGAAGTTTCCGGAAAAGAAAAGCTTCTGCCAAAAGATCCTGTCTAAAGCGACCTTATCCGTACAGGACGTTCTGCAGATCAATACCTTAATTTTTCCCGCACAGGAAAAAAGCACGTTTAAACTGAACCAGCAGCACCGGTCCTATGACCGATCGGACATCCTGGAGATCCTGGATTATCAGAAAACGAAGAATCTTAATAATACACAACTGGCCAACTATTTCAAGATCAGCAGAAATACGATCGCCAGGTGGAAAAAAATGTTTATCAGTTTACCCTACCAGACAGGAAATTCATAGGTTATTTTTCATGTTTAAATTGTTTTTTTGGGGTCCTGTCTGGTTTTTTTTATTTCTTAGTGAGTGATTTGTTGTATAGCCGGCGGCTCTGGTTTCCGGCTATACTTTTAGTCTTATTTTCAGTCAGTTAGGGATTCGTCTTTCTTCTGATCTCATCAGATGGAAAGCCATAAAAAAACAGGATTTACTCAGGCAAATAACCACGGTTATCATTAGTTTTTGAAAGTGTACAATGAAAATTTCAGTGATCATTCCTGTTTATAATGCGGGAAAATATGTCTCGCAGGCGGTAGAATCTGCTCTGCAGTTCAGAGAAGTATCCGAAATCCTCCTTATTGAAGATGATTCCCCCGATCATTCTCTGAAAGTCTGCCGGGTGCTTGCCGAAAAATATGAAAGGGTGAAGCTGTATCAGCATGACGACAAGAAGAATCACGGAGCGGGAGCGAGCAGAAACCTGGGCATACGGATGGCATCGGGAGATGGTATAGCGTTTCTGGATGCAGATGATTATTTTCTTCCGAACCGGTTTGATGCCGAAAAAGAACTTTTTAAAAATCCAATGGTAGATGGCGTATATGGAGCCCTTGGTGTGGAATACTATTCGGAAAGGGTGAAAGAGAAGTATTACGGTGTATTTGAAGATAAACTGACAACAGTGTATAAAAAACATTCTCCCGAAAATGTTTTTTTGGGCCAGCTTTATCTGCTGGGAAGCTTCGGACTGTTCAGCATTGATACGCTTACGGTGCGCAGAGAGGCTCTGATGAAAAAAACAGATGTGCTTTTCAAACATCACCTGCATCTTCATGAAGACACGGAATTTCTGATCCGCCTTTCCTATTATCTTAAACTGTATGCCGGAAGTATTGATGAGGCTGTTGCCGTAAGGGGAGTCCATGAAAACAACAGGATCACGAGAGTGGATACCCGGATGGTAGATCCCGCCATTTCAAGAAGCCTGCTTTGGGAGGAGATCTACAGATGGTCCCGGAAGGAGAAAAGCATTCCTGAAAAAGTAAGGATCCATATCAAAAGGATGCACCGGAGTTTTGAAATTGCAAAAGCTCCGCCTGTCAAAAAGTGGCGCATGATTGTTACCTATCTGATCACCGATTTTACAAGCATCAGGTCCGGTCTGTACAATATCAATTTTAGAAATACCTTATTTGATTACAGGAAATACGATGGTTATCCGTAATAAGATGGGTCCAGCTCTATAACGGTCAGCAGAGGTCAGGCATTTCTGATGTCAACTGACTTTAATAAAAACACAACACGATGAAAAAAAAACACTATTTATTACTGTTTTTACTGCTTATTTGTGGCCTGTCCTGCCAATCCCCGAAAAATGACAAAGCAGATGCTTATTTTAAAGCGATCAATGATGAGGTTACCCAAATAAGCAGCCATTTACCCAAAGTAGTGGCTATGAAAAACAGAGAACTGGAAAAATACAAACAGACCGGGGACCGGAAATATCTGATCAGCAGTAAGTACGTTGAGCTATTTTTTTGTTTCAGCGATGAAGATGAGGATCCGATTAAGCAGATTCCCATTGTCTATGATCTTCTGATCCTGAACAATAACGAATACGACTACATCAGCATGGCCTGTAATTTCAATCTTGCCTTTCAGTTCGAAACACGGTCTCCGAAGCTTGCTATGGAGTTTCTGAATAAAGCCATCGAGCTGGATGAAAAGAACGGTAAAAAATATTATCTGCCGCATCTCTATCATTTGAAAGGCCGGCTTTTTTACAATAAGAAAAATTATTCCGAAGCGATGGTCTATTTCACAAAAAGCCTTAAAAATTTAACCTCAAGCCGGAAAGATTTAATTTTTGTTTCTTCCATGTATAATAATTTCGGATTGTGCTATGACAAAATGGGAAAACAGGATCTTGCTTTAAAAGAGACCAACAGAGCCATACAGATTCTCGAAAGCCAGAAAAAACTGAATTCGGATGAACAGGCTTTCCTGATCTATCTGCAATCCAACAAAGGGCTGTATTATTATAAAAGAAAAGAATATGCCATAGCAGAATCTTTGCTGCTGCAGGAGTATCAGTTTAATAAAAACAGAAAGTACTTTTATAATGGAGCGGTTGAAAACATTCTGGAACTGTTTAATCTGTATCATGACACGGGGCAAACTTCCAAAATGCAGGAAGTCGTGAACTACGGGATGTCTATTGAACCCAAAGTGAAAAATATTTCCCATAAAATAATGATTTTCGAAATGCTGCAGTCGTATTATCTTAAGATTAATTATCCTGATCAGCTGCGGGGTTTATGTAAAAAATTGAGAGGACTTCATGATCAGAATGACCAGCAGCAGCAAAGAAACCTCACGTATGTCTCAGATATTTTAAACAATTTTCTGATCAAAGATCTTATACAGAAACAAAAGCGAAGTATAGACGATCAGAAATTCAATAACAGACTCATTCTGGCTGTAGCATCTGTTTTCATCATTATTTTCGGAGGAATTATATACATCATCCGAAGTGCCAGTAAAAAAGAAAAAGAACTGGCAGAGAAAGAAAAAATAATTCTGATCAAAAATAAAAAAATTCTGGAGCAGGATGTCAAACAACAGGAAGAAAAGATCAGCAATATGCACCTTAATCTCAATCTTAAAATAGAAACCGAAAAAACGTTCTTAGAATACATCAAGAATATCAAGAAAGCCAAAAATGCGGATGCTGAACAAACGATGAACGATCTCTTTGTAAGAATCAATAATCTGATTCAGATCGACCGGAATAATAATGATCTGATTAACGAAAGCTCTGCTGAAAATAAGCAACTGATCACCAAACTTTCAAAGACATTCCCGGATCTCACCAATAATGAAATTAAATTCTGTATTTACTATAAATTGGGTCTGTCTTCCAAAGAGATTGCTATTTTGGAAAATATTACCGAAGGAAGCTCAAGGGTGTACAAGACCAGAATAAAATCCAAGATGAATATCGGTAAAGAATCGGATCTCAATAGGTTTTTGAAGAATATATAGGAAACCGTATGAATGAAGTGCCGCTGATTTACTGATCAGAAGATTTAACAAGTATGTGTTCATTTGTTGTTGTTAGTGGTTTTCAGATTACGTTGTAGTCTGTAAGCCACAAAAAGCCCTTCAGGTTGAAAGCTGAAGGGTTTTGTTTTTATTTGAAATGCATTCACCAAATAATTGATGAAGGTGTTCTTATTCTACTAGTTACGTAAATATTGTCCGATTCCAGCAGAATCAAAAGTGAAAGCAGACTGGTTTTCAGATTTGTCTAATTTTTTGCTGATGGTCAATGCCCATAAAACCAGTTCTTTGCAGAAATCCTGATCTTCTTTGCTCAATTCTGAAGTATTTTCTTCCACGACTTCTACCAAAGGGGTTATGCTGTTGAGTTTAGCATAGAATTCCTCATCGGTATCCGTATAATTGAGCTCAAGATGATTCTTGTTAAACCATTTGATCAGATCGGTGTATGGCGTTTTTATTCCCTCTTTTTCCAGCTTGGATATGCGCGGGAACAGGGTTTCAAACTGGATCATCACGGCTTGGTCAATTAATACTTTCGCGACATAATCTGCGCCTTCCTGCTCACCTTCATACACGAGTTCAATTTTCCCGGTAATGGATGGAATGATAGACATAAAATCAAGAAGACGAACGGTTGTTTTTTCTGTGTCGGATTCAATCAGACGCAATTTGGCTGCAGCCACTAAGTTTTCCATCGCACTGATGGTAAGACGTGCACTGACCCCACTTTTTGCATCTACATATTCACTGTCGCGGGCTACAAAAGCGACTTCTTCCAAAAGATCTTTGGCCAATCCCGGGATCTGTATCTGCGAACGGTCTTCAGCCGAAATTAAGGCTTCCTGTTCCGTGATCTGTCTGGCAAGCGCAATGGTTTTAGGGTAATGGGTGAAAATCTGGGACCCGATTCTGTCTTTCAACGGGGTCACAATGCTTCCTCTGTTGGTATAATCTTCAGGGTTGGCCGTAAAGACAAACTGAATATCAAGGGGCATTCTCAATTGAAATCCACGGATCTGGATATCTCCTTCCTGCAGAATATTGAATAAAGAAACCTGAATTCTGGCTTGTAAATCCGGAAGTTCATTCAGGACAAATATAGAACGGTTGGCACGCGGAATCATCCCGTAATGTAAAACACGCTCATCGGAATAAGGGAGTTTTAAGGTCGCAGCTTTGATAGGATCGATGTCCCCAATTAAATCGGCAACATTCACGTCAGGGGTAGCCAGCTTTTCAAAGAAACGGTTGGAACGGTGTACCCATGAAATCGGGGTTTCATCGCCATGTTCCGCAATGAGATCTCTTGCATATTTTGAAATAGGCTGAAACGGACTGTCATTGATTTCAGAGCCTTTTACGACAGGCATGTATTCATCAAGAAGGTTCACCATACTTCTCGCAATTCTGGTTTTAGCCTGTCCACGTAACCCTAAAAGATTGATGTGGTGACCGGCAAGAATAGCCTTTTTCAGTTGGGGAACCACAGAGTCTTCATAACCCCAAAGTCCTTCGAATACCGGCTCTTTCGCTTTAATTTTTGCAATTAAATTGGCCTGAATTTCCTGATTGATCGTTTTATCCGTATACCCGGACTTTTTTAATTCTTTAAATGTAATATCGTTTTTCATTTTCTTTTTAAGTAATAGTAATTATTGAATAGAATAATTAGAAATCTCAAGTCTCGTGTCTCTTAGTCTCATGTCTTGTATCTAAAAATCTATATCCTCTTTATCCTGTTTTTTTCGTAATCTTCAAAAATCATTTGTCCCAGCCCCGAAAGCCCTGTTAAAAAAGCTTTTCCTTTATTTTGTGCGGTGAAAGCTTCCACAAATTTACGCAGATAAGGATCCTGGGCGATCATAAAAGTGGTGATCGGAATTTTTAGTTTTCGGGCTTGGGCCGCTCTGTTGAGGCACTGGGAAACAATCAGTTCATCCAGGCCGTTGCTGTTCATATAAAATTCTCCGGTAGGCAGCTGAATACAGCTTGGCTTTCCGTCGGTGATCATAAAAATCTGCTTGTTGGTATTTCTTTTTCTGCGAAGAATATCCATTGCCAGTTCCAGACCAGCCACCGTATTGGTGTGATAAGGACCTACTTTTAAATAGGGGAGATCCTTAATTTTGATCGGCCAGGCCTCGTTTCCGAAGACAATAATGTCTATGGAATCTTTAGGATATTTCCGGTTGATTAATTCCACTAAAGCCATCGCCACTTTTTTGGCTGGTGTAATTCGGTCTTCACCGTATAAAACCATAGAGTGACTGATATCGATCATCAGCACAGTGCTCATTTGGGCCTTGTGTTTGGTTTCCTCTACGATAAGATCGTCTTCCGTAAGGCGGAGGTCAGAAATTCCATTATTGATCTGTGCGTTTTTTAAGCTTTCGGTCATGTTCACCGTGGACAGATCGTCTCCGTATTGAAAGGAACGGTTTTCGCCGTCACGTTCATCGCCCACTCCGGTTTTGGTGGTCCGGTGATTTCCTGCGCCGCTTTTTTTGAGTTTTCCGAAAATCTGATCCAGGGCATACTCCCGTAAAGCAGCCTCCAGTTTGGCGGTCAGGATGTTTTTTCCTTTTCCCGTTCCGGAATTGCCATCTTTGGAATCATCCTCTTCCTCTTTGATATAGCCGCGCTTTTTCAAATCCTCTTCAAAGTCCTGAAGGGAATATTCATCGGTAAAAATATCATATTCTTTATCCAGCACATCGAGCCATTCAAAGGCTTCCTCAATATCCCCTGAAGTATGGGTCAGCAAATCTTTGAAAACATCAAAGATCCGGTCGAAGTGCGAGATCTCTTCCGGAACATGTCTGCTGAATGTAAACCCTTTCCGGGCATTAAAATCTTTATTCGTCATAAAATGATGAAGCTATTTTTGCTGTTGTTTGCTTTTAAATACGTACGATAATCATTAGAATTTAGTTTCTGTAACAGTAAAAACATTATAAATTCAACTGAAAATGATCTGCATGTATTTTGTATTTCTTTAATTGTTTTAAAGGATACAAGTTAGGGAAATATCATAGGAAGATCTCCTTATGAATATAGAAAATACTAATGGGGGCGATAGGAGATTTTTTTATAACGACAGACAGCTATTCAACCTTCGCTGAATAAGTCTTTGCTGTAATAAATTTCATACAATAAAAGCAATACTGTATTATTTTTAATTGTTTTACCTGAGATCGTTATATCTGCTGGGTTTTATTGTATTTTAGCCACATAACATTCATTAAAAAAATAAATCAATGATTAAACAAATTATATTGACTTTGTTTGCTTTTCTGTCTTCTCAGATAGTCTATTCCCAAACCTTCGATGACAGCACATGCTGGGAATATTTTAAAATTACTCAGGACTTGAAAAATGATAAACCTCTTGACAAGAAAACCTGGAATCAATTTTTAAAAAATGAAGCCATACAGGTCTATCTGAATGATCAGGGTGTTGACAGTGCTTATATAGAGAATTACAGAAAGGCCATGGAAACGGTCTATATGCCAAAAAACAGTGCCGAGTTACAGAAAAGACTGAAAAAACCGATGAACAATTGGTGGTATTATATTGTCAATGAGTATAAGGTCAATGAAGATCAAATGAAAAAATACCTCGTCGATATTAAAAAAGATCCTAAACATTATTTTGATACGTGCTATCAGTATACGTATCAGATGCTTCCCAAACAGTATCAGAAAACGGCGCCTGAACTGAAAGTGACTATTATCCCTATCCACAATGATGCCCATGTAAAGAATAGCTGGATGGTATATACCCTGCTGTCGGCTTATTTTCATGATATGAATAGAATGGGAGCTATGGGAGGCCACGAGTTTCATCATGTACTGAGGCCACAGCTTGTATTTGACGTGGAAGATCAGGATGCCGTAATTGTTGGTCTGCTTCAAAGAATTCTGAATGAAGGAAGTGCCGATCTTACTGATAAAATATATGAAGGTAAAGATGCAGTGAAGTTATTGGAATATCAGAGAGGGACGCGCGAAGAATTTATTGCAGACGGAGCGAAAGCCATTAAAAATATAGATTCGCTATTGTCTGTAAAACCATTGGACCGGTCTACATTAAAGATTAATAAGCTGATTAATACAGGGAACACTAATGGTCATGTTCCGGGATGTTATATGTCTGCCATCATAGAAAAAGCAGGGTATAAAAAAGAATTGATCAAACATGTTGATGACCCTTTCAGGTTTGTTTATTTATACGATAAGGCATCGAAAAAAGATAAGAACGCCTATGTTCTTTCATCCACAACGATGGATTTGGTTCGGGAGTTAGATAAAAAGTACAGACCAAAGGCTAAAATTGAGCAGCACCAGTAGGATTGAGCTGATAAATATAAAAGGACAAATCATTGATTTGTCCTTTTTTGTGTTTAAAGATTGTCTTTATTATCATTCTGATTGAAATATAATATACAGAGTTCGTTTTTGGCTAAGAAGAAGATAGATTAGGATAAGCCTGTTTTAGGAGATATTCAGAATTTTACACCAACAAAAAAGATAAAAAATGAATATTGTTTTAACAGGTTCCATTGGGAACATCGGGAAGCCACTTACGGAACAACTTGTACAAAGAGGACATGCTGTGACGGTGATCAGCAGCCATGCAGAAAGAACCGCAGCTATTGAAAATCTCGGTGCAAAAGCCGCTACAGGAAGCATGTTTGATGCAGATTTCCTGACTGAAACATTTAAAGGAGCGGACATCGTTTATTTAATGGAAACCATGGAAGCCGCCGGAGATCTGTTTGATAAAAGTGTTGATTTTATGGGCTCCATCATCAAAATTGGTGATGCTTACAGAACAGCGGTAGAACAGTCGGGGGTGAAAAAGATTGTTCATCTCAGCAGTATCGGCGCGCACACGGATCAGGGGACCGGAATTATTGTTTTTCATCATCATGTAGAACAGATTTTGAAACAGTTGCCGGAGGATGTTGCCATTAAATGTATCCGTCCGGTGGGTATTTACTTCAATATGTTTTCGTTCATCAATACCATTAAAAATAAGGGGGCTATTATTTCCAACTGGGGTGGTGACCGAAAAGAACCATGGGTTTCACCGCTGGATATTGCGGATGTGATTGCTGAAGAGATGGAAAAACCATTTGAAGGAAGGACTATCCGTTACGTGGCAAGTGATGAAGTTTCACCGAATGAAATTGCAAAAGCTTTGGGTGAAGCGATTGGTCAACCGGATTTAAAATGGAACGTCATACGGGACGAAGAATTATTGCAAAACTGGCTGAAAATCGGGTTCAATGAGCAGGTAGCAAAAGGGTTTGTAGAAACTCAGGCAAGCCAGGGAAGTGGTGTATTGTATGAAGATTACAATATTCATCAACCTGTTTTAGGAAAAGTAAAGCTGGCTGATTTTGCAAAAGAATTTGCTGTTGCCTATCGGGGTGTGAGTGTCGGAGAGTTTTAGAGTGAGCGCGTTACGGGTTGTCTGTTGCTGTTTCATTGTTACTCTCAGTTAAAGTAATGACAAATATCTCTGGCGGCTGAGGCTCTCGAAGCCGCCATTGACATTTCTAACATCAATCTCAACCTTAACCTAAAAGTCTCGTATCTGAAATCTCGTGTCTGAAATCTAAAAATCTAAAATCTAATCGTAACTTTATTCCTATGGAACAACGCACAACACAAAGGATAAAAACCATCACAGAATTTCACCGTTCAAGGGGATTGGAACCACCTGAACATCCAATGATCAGCGTTGTTGACTATAATTCGGTGAAGAGACCCGCTGATATTGGGGAGGTCAACTGGATGCTGGATTTTTATATGATTTCTCTGAAAATTGGAATTAATGGGCAATTGAAATACGGGCAGCAGGCTTATGATTTCGATGAAGGAACGATGTTTTTCATTGCTCCCCATCAGGTCTTCAGAATTGAGGCTGATACAGATTCTCAGACAGAAAAATCCGGGTGGATGTTATTGATTCATCCGGACTTTTTATGGAATACCTCTCTTGCAAAAACCATAAAACAATATGATTTTTTCGGCTATTCGGTGAATGAAGCTTTGTTTCTTTCCCATAAAGAAGAAAAAATGATCAACGGAATTATAGAAAATATTCAACAGGAATATCATGCTGCTATTGATAAATTCAGTCAGAATATCATTATTTCCCACATTGAAACTTTGCTCAATTATTCGGAAAGATTTTATGAACGGCAGTTTATCACAAGGAAAATCATCAATCATAAAACCCTTGACCGTTTAGAAGATCTACTGAGTAGATATTTTAAAAATAATGATCTGGTTTCAACAGGATTACCCACCGTGCAATGGGTTGCGGATGAACTTCATGTATCTTCCAACTACCTGAGCAGGCTCCTTAAAACACTTACAGGACAAAGTACCCAGCAAATTATTCATGACAAATTAATTGAAAAGGCTAAAGAAAAACTGTCTGTAACAGATTTATCAATCAGTGAAATTGCCTATGAACTGGGTTTTGAACATCCGCAGTCCTTCACGAAACTATTTAAAAGCAAGACAAATCTTTCCCCTGTGGAATTCAGGAGTTCTTTTAATAAGTAGGGAAGTCTGAAGCTGGAAGAGGGAAGTTATTGATGTTGAAGAAATAAATCGAGTTTGGATTTAAATTAATGGCTTCCAAAGATTACACAACCCATATTAACTTCCAGCCTCCCTCTTCCGGCTTCCATCTCTATTTCTCTTTATGATTCGGTAAATAATCCGGCAGATAGGCTTTCTCATTCCTCATCGTCTGAACATAGTCTTTAGAATATATTTTTAAACGGATGTCTGTAATATCCACGGTTTTTGAATTCTTATTTCCTGAAGGATCGTAGGAGAGAATTTCCTCTTTCTTTCCATCTGTTGCGGACAGCACATAATAGAAGTTTTTATCTTCCCAGCAGCTTACTTTTTCTGATGACTGATCTTCAATATTCACGCGGGTACAATTCTTTTTCAGGAAACCCAGGATATTGGCCATATCATTTTTATTTTTTGAGGTTTTGGTAGCCAGTAAATAAACGAATTCCCCTTTATTATTTTCTGTCATGCCCAAAGAAGGAAATGCGACTTTATTTAAGATAGCGAGCGTGTCTTTTTCTTCATCGTAAGCAACCGTGCTGTATGCATACCCAAAGTATTTGACAGGTTTCTCTTTCCTCGACATCCAGTCGTTGGTAGATTCTACATAAAATTCAGAGGGTAATCTTCCGTTTGATTTATAAAAAGCCAGCGTATCTTTGGCGAACATCGCAGCCTCCAAAGCTTTTTTTGCCGCTTTTTTATCCATCTTTTTTACATCAGAAGATAAAAGTTCATCTGTTTTTTTCAGCTTTGGTTCATAAAATTGAGCAACCTTGAAGCTTTTGTCCAGCTTATCAATCAAAACAACTTTAGAATCCTGAGACTGACAGGAATAAAAAAGATTCAGCAGGACTACCGTGGAAAATATTTTTTTTATCATATTCATCCAAATATAAAGAATGAAATGCTTTGAATGGTCATTTAAAATTGAACGGATGAGGTAGCAAAATAGGTGTCATCAGAAAATTATACTGAAAAACTATTCTGTATATTTGAACCTTCTTACCAATTACAAATATCTTTCGTGCAAAATTTTAACAAATTAATTCAGGAACATTTTGGACAGCTGACGGATCAGGAACTGGAAATGCTGTATTCCTATTTTACTGAAGAAAAGCTTCAGAAAAACGATATTTTCACAGAATCAGATAAAGTCTGTAACAAGTTAAGCATCGTCCAATCCGGCATTCTGAGGGTTTATACTTTGTCGGATGGAAAGGAGATCACACAATGGATTTCTACAGAAAATTACCTGATAACGGAAGTGATGGGTTTCTTTTTTGATCAGCCCAACCGCTGGACGATACAGGCTCTGACTGACACTCAACTATTAACCATCACCAAAGAAAACTACCGCAAACTTTGCAAAGAATTCCCTAAATGGATTGAGATTGAAAAAAGATTTATCGTCAAATGCTTTACCATGATGGAAGAACGGGTTTTCTCCCACTTATCAATGAGTGCAGAAGAAAGATATTACGCCTATTTTCAATATAACAAAGCATTGTTTAATCAGGTTCCTTTGCAATATATAGCCTCTGTTCTGGGGATGACCGCTGAAACATTCAGCAGGATAAGAAAACGCCAGATTGAAAATTCCTGATAGAAGTTTCGGATTAAAAAAACGATGATCATCCTTTCATTTCTCTGTTTTTATCTACCCAGTACGAGAGCGAAATAATGAGTGCAGATGCAATTACAGAAGACACGAATAACGTCATTATTGAATTGGATGGAGCAGGTCCAAATGCATTTCCGAAATGAATGGCTAAAAGTAAAACAACCAACGTCCAGAGTCCCCATTTTCCTATTTTATTTTTGGCTTTTGTACAAGTGATATAAATAGCTGTACCTATCATGAACAGGGCTGTTTCAATGACCAGAGTAGCGGCTAAGTGATTCCAGAGACCAAGTCCCACTTTATAATCGCTGAAGGGAGTTAAAGGTAAGTCCGCTACATGCACAATCACATCCAGAAACCAGTGGCTGAATACGCAAAGCCCAACAATAACAGATCCTCGTTTGTCCCGCTTGATCAACCAATAGATAAATCCTATCACTATTCCCCAAACCATATTCATCAATAAACTGTGTGTATAAGGGTAAAAGAGAAATTCAAAAGCATTGGTTTCCGTATAACCCGGCACAATAGCCACTTTTTCAATATTGAAAATAAGCAGGAATGGCCAAAGAAGATCTACAAACTGGGTCGCGATAAAAAGAGTTCCTAATGAAACCTTTGGGGCCAATTTTTTAGCAGCGAATGAAAGTCCGAAGTGTCCTATAAACATAACAATAGTATTAATTAATTTTTTGATAAAAGTAGAGGAATATAGGAGAGCTCCTCTTGATAAAAATCAAGAATTTATAAAACTTATTTAAGGGAATTCCGCACGTGTGGAATATAAAATCCGCGGCCTGCATGGAACATGCAGGCCGCGGATATCTAAACTTCATAATGATAAAACCCTTATTAATTTTGACTGTTCAGTAAGTCAAGTAATTTCTGCGCCACTGCAGTGGATGATCCCGGATTTTGTCCTGTAATTAAATGTCCGTCTTTGACCACATAGCTTTGCCAGTCCTCCGTTTTGCTGTAAATTCCACCCAGTTTTTTCAGTTCATCTTCTACCAGGTAAGGAACGATATCAGTCAGTTGCACAGCTTCCTCTTCGCTGTTGGCAAATCCGGTCACCTGTTTTCCCTGTACCAATGGAGAACCGTCTTCATTTTTCACGAATCTTAATACGCCCGGAGCGTGACAAACCGCTGCCACAGGCTTACCTTTTCTGTAAAATGCTTCAATCAGAGCAATCGAGTTTTCATCATTGGTAAGATCCCAAAGCGGTCCATGGCCGCCCGGATAAAAGACAGCATCATAATCTTCCTCTTTTACCTCACTAAGTTTTACGGTGTGAGATAATTTTTCCTGTAAGGCTTCATCTGCATCAAAACGTCTGGTTTCATCGGTTTGGAAATCAGGAAGTTCACTTTTCGGGTCCAGAGGAGGTCTGCCACCCAGCGGGGAAGCAAGGGTAACCTGAACGCCAGCGTCCGTTAATGAATAATAGGGAGCGGCAAGTTCTTCCGACCAAAAACCTGTTTTATGTCCGGTATTGCCCAGTTGATCGTGTGATGTAAGTACGAAAAGTACTTTGAAGTCTGTTGTTTTCATTGTATTGAATTTTAAAAATTACAAATTATTGTGTAGGGTTTGAAAAGACAAAAAATTGTCCGGAACATTCATACTCACAGGAATAGGTTGTTCCATTGTTTTGTCTTTAAATAACAATACGAATTTGGAGCAAAAAAGGAAGATTATGGTGTGACCTATGTCACTTTACGGTAAAGTATGTTCTTTTTGTGATCTGGATCACTTATTTAGGAATGATACAGGCGGCTCAGGGTTTCTCTTGAAACGCCCAGATAGGCGGCTATTAAATGTTTGGGTACGAGATTGTACAGCTCGGGATGTTGGGCCATTAATTCTTCATACCGGCTGCGTGCATTATTATTCAGGAGCGACAGTATTCTTTTCTGCAATCCTACATAACCTCTGTTGGAACGCCAGCGCAGAAAATGCTCAACTTCATGGATTTCCCGGCATACTTTTTCCCGGTCTTCGCTGTAAAGGCAGAGGGTTTGGGCATCTGCAACACAATCCACGCCGAAAGAAGCTTTCTCATCATTGTACAGCGCATTGTAGTCGGAGGCCCACCATTGACTGGTTGCGAACTGGAGAATGTGCATTTTCAGGCTGTCATTGGTGTAAAATGTCTTTAAACAGCCATCCAGAACAAAATATTCATGATCCACGTCCTGACCTTCACTGATGAGGATCTGACCTTTCTTAAAAGATACAGGCTTAAACAGGGAGAAAAAATAATCAAACTGTTCATCAGTAAGATCAACAACCTTGTTAATGTGGGTTCTCAGAATTTCCTGTGCATTCATATCGCAATAGTATGATACAAATATACTTTATGTTGGCATGAAGTACAATGTTTATCACGACTGGTCAAAATAAGGATCAATTTTTTATAATTATCGGTTCATCCGGCATTGTTTTTTTCTTGTAGATATTCACGCGTATATTTTTCATGTATTCTTAGAAATCGTTTATCTATAGTGCTTTGAAGGCTTTGTGTGAATTATTTGTTTCATAATGTAATTATAAATTTTATTTTCAGGATAACCTGGTGTTTTTTTGATGACTTACACAAATTGGACCCCTGAAACGGAGCATGTTTTGATGCGTGACATAATTAAATTTCGGGTTTATATCAGCCAATTACTGAGGAAATAAGCCAAAAATTACTTTAACTTTGCCTATTGAATGTTATGAACGCATTACTGGATTTTTTGTTGTAAATTATATCGTTAAAACTAATGCCCACAGACTTAAGTAATCAGAAAATTAATTTAGCTGATAAATAGATATGAAAAATAAATTCTTAAATTTTAAATTGAGGAAGATTGTTCATTACTCACTGATCCTATGTATTTTATTGATACAGGTCATTATAGCCATATTTTTTTACAACGAATTTGTCAATGAAAAGAAACTGAAGTTCATTAAAGATCAGCTGGAGGAGAGCCGCGCTCTGGGTGGACTGACTGATGATTCGAGAAAAGATTTCATGGATGCCCAAAATTATCTACAGAAATATATGGTCAGTCAGGATGACAAAGACCTTCAACTGTATTTCCAGTCCATTAAGAAACTTAAAACTAATTTTGACAAAATAGGAGAGTACGAAAGTCTCCGTCCAAGATTGAAAAACAATCTGGCTTTGCAGAAAAAAGATACCCTGGAAGTTAAAAAACTGAAAGTACTGATCGATTCGGCCTACCAGTCTTCTCTGAACCCGCCTGCAAAAGTGGAGGAGAAGCCATACGAACTGAAGAAGTATAAAAATAACTTTGAAGATCTGAAAATACAAACCCATACCTATTCTGACACCATTAAAAAGAAAGGTTTTATGGGACGTCTGAAAGATGCGATATCAGGGAAAGTGGAAGTGCAGAAAGAAAGCACGGTGATCACGATGACCAATAATAAAACGGTAGATATTTCCAATGTAAAATCGGAAATGGACAATGCCATCAAATCTATGGATAAGCATTATTCGGATGAGGTGCGGAAGGTTCAGCAGTCTGCGGTTAAAAGTCAGCGGGACAATGCCCATTTTTACAATAATTTCAGTAAACTCTTGGTGTATAGCAACGGCTTGATTAATGTGTATGAAAAAGCCATCAAAGACTTTAAATCAGAGCTGGAAAAAGAATACAATCAGCAGAGTTCGGATAATAACAGAATCAGAAAGTATCTGGTCCTGGGATTAATGGTCCTGATGTTTATCGTATCGATCCTGATCATGTATTTCACCAGAATGGCGTTCATCTACGAATTAAGACTTAATGCCGCGAATAAGGAAATTAAAAAGAGCCTTACCTTTAAGAACAGAATTCTGGGAATGCTGAGCCATGAACTGATGTCTCCGTTGAAAATTATTAACATTTTTATTGATAAGATCAACAGAACCACGAAAGATGAGACCACGAAAGACTATCTGAAGTCGATAAAATTCACCAATAGTACATTGTTGATTCAATCGAACCAGATATTAGAGTACACAAAAAATCAGGAGGCTCAAAAACAACTTAATAAAACGGTCTTTAATCTTAAAGATGAAATTAATTCTATTACAACAGCCATCACGCCTTACATTGAAACAAGGAACAATAAATTTTTGGTCACAGACAGAATCCCTGAAAACATTGTGGTAAGCTCAGACAATATTAAAATGAACCAGATCTTTATGAACATTCTGGGAAATGCCAATAAATTCACAGAAAACGGTCAGATCGATCTTTCCATGGCCACCGAAATGAAAGGTGCCAATACAATCACTCTGACTACAACCGTAGCAGATACAGGGGTAGGAATATCAGAATCTGACCTGGATAAAATTTTTGAACCGTATTATCAGGGAATGATATCAGACGAAATTAATAATTTTGGAGCCGGTCTTGGACTGAGTTTATGCAAAGAAATCATCGAGCTTTTCGACGGAGAGATAGCGGTTTCAAGTAAATTGCATAAAGGAACAAAAGTAACATTCAGTATCAATTTAAATATCAATAATAATGGAGGAGCCAATTGAAGATAAAGAGATGGTATTCCTTTTAGCGGATGATCACAGCATTGTACGCCAGGGAATGGCGATTCTTATAGACGAAATCGTTCCGAATGCCAGGATCTATCAAACCTCGTCTTTATTGCAGATCGTGGAACTGATAGTATCAAAAGGAGTGGAAATAGCCGTAATCGATGCCCATTTTCCGGATGGGAACAGTCTGCATATCCTGTCGCAGATGAAAACGGCGAATCCCCATATTAAAATCCTGATGTTTACAGGCCTTGAAGAAGATCTGCACGTCCTTAAATTTATTAAAGCCGGCGCTAACGGGTATGTAAGTAAATTAAGTGAAGAAGAGGAGATAAGGCAGGCCATCACAGAAATGGTACAAAAAGGAGAATATTTTTCTCCGTTATCCCGGAATTTGATGGTTCAGTTTGTTCACAACCCGGATCTGATCAATCCGCTGAGCCGTTTAACGAACCGAGAATTGCAGATTGCAGAAATGTACGCAGAAGGGAATGGAAACCTGGAAATTGCCAATCACTTGAATATCAAGCAGAATACGGTAAGTACGATCAAAAAAAATATATTTGAGAAATTAAAAATAGAAAACCTTGTTGAACTGATCGATCTGGTCAAAACACACCATAAAATCTAGGATTTCTATAGTCCGCTCTAAATTTTTCCCACTATTCAGACCATTAAATCGATAAACATCTATGCCTTTATCGATATATATCGATGCCATTTGTCCGTCATTGTAGCGGGCAATGTCGTTACTTTGTACCAACAAAAACAACAAATGAAAAAAACGCATAAAATTAGAATCTGAAAAGAATTTTAGTTCTATGCGAATGAATAAGGGTAATTGTAGGTGTAAAGTTATAAAACTATAATTGCTTAAAACGCTAAGTGATGAATTAATATAAGGTGTATGCATGACCTTTGGCTGAATTTCTCGAAAGCCACTATTAAAAAAACACAAATTACTATAGAGAAGTTTTGGTATTTGAAGGTCGTTTAACACAGAAAAAGAGGAGCTGTCCATAAGGATGAGCTCCTTTTTTTATGCTTTCAAATTCAACAGTCTAATAAACGTAAACATCTGTGAAAATCCGTGTAATCCGTGGTTAATAAAAAACATTTCATTAAAATCCGGAAATAATTTCTCTTTGCTCACGCTGATGATACGAATAAAGCAGATTAATAAAGTAAAATCTGCGTTATCTGATTAATCTGCGCGAAATTTTAAAACATTTTCGTAATCTTAAAAATCCTGAATTTTTTCTATTGTAAAAACCACATCTCAAAGGAGCTTCCTTCCTCCTGTGCATGATAGATAAGATAGCCCCGATGGGCTTCCATAATACTTTTGGAAAGGGTTAAACCAATTCCGGAGCCTCCGTTTCTTGTGGTAAAAAACGGAAGAAATATTTTATTTTTAATCTCATCGGTAATGCCGGAACCATTGTCCGTTAAGGTTAAAATAACCCTGTTGTTTTGAGATTTTATGGATGTTTTAATAATCTTTTCTTCCTTTTCTGAGACCGCAAATATAGCGTTAAGATAAAGGTTGATAATGCTTCGTTCAATCATTTTCACATCTGCGGAAACAAAGTGTTCTTCCAGGTCTAAAACCACTTGAATATGATTCTTTTCAAATTCATGTTTTAAGAAATCAACCGCAGATTCTGTAATTGTTTTCAGCGATACATTTTTAAGGATAGGTTTTGGGAGTTCCGCCACCTGACGGTAATTGTCAACGAAATTGAGGAGCTGTTTTGATTTTGAAGTAATAATCATCAGACTTTCTTTCATTTCTTCCTGATCTTCCTTGTTTACCGTTTCTTGATTACTAATGTATTCCAGGTTTTGGATAAGACTGTTGACCGGAGTTAATGTATTTAAAAGTTCATGAGAAATGACTTTCATAAGATTGTTCCAGGCCAGTTTTTCTTTCTGTTCAATAATTTTCTGAACAGATTCCAAAGTAATGATGAAGAAGCTGTGCTGAACATTTTTCACCTGTTTCGTTCTCATGGAAAAAGACTGTTTCGCATTCTGGCGGATAGAAATGTCAAGAAATTCCTGCCAGCTTTCATAATTCGTCTCCTCAATAATTTTATAAAATTCGGGAATTTTAGCGGCATACAGCTTCCATGAATTGTATTTTGGAATTTCAAGAATATTCAGAAAGGTAGGATTCACATAAAATACTTTCCACTCGTTATCGGTTTCAGATAAAATCATCAGACCCGTGTCTATTTGGTCTAAAATACTCTCATACAGCAGTTTATAGGAAGATAGAGAAAGGTGTTCGTTTTTGCTCTGATAATACAGTTGTATACTGCTGCTCATAAGCTCAGAACCTTCTTCCTTTGGAAATAATGAAAAATCTTTTTTAATAATGGATTGAATAATTTTCTCTGCTTTTGTAATCTGAGATAAAAATGAGGAATTGGCTAAAATAACTAAAATCAGCACCAGAGCAGAAAAAAGAAGCACATTTATCCATTTTTCCAACATGAAAAAATGATAACCCAATATTCCGCATGCGATGGCCAATGAAATATAAATTAGCCAGATGTAATTATTTTTACTCATTGAAATGTATATGTAGATTCAACTATAGTCCGAATTTTTCCATCCTTCTGTACAAAGCCGCTCTGGAGAGTCCAAGGTCTTCGGCAGCCAAAGATATGTTGCCCTGATGCTTTTTCAGCGCTTTTTTGATGAGTATTTCTTCCATGTCTTCAATATTCAGGTTGGTGATTGTATTTTCCTGTTCTTCCAGTTGGGGCATCAGCAGCTGAAGACTTTTATCATTGGATAAAATTACGCTTCTTTCTATACAATGGTCCAGTTCACGGATATTTCCGGGCCATGGATAATTTTTTAGCTGGGATAATAAGTTTTCAGATAATTCTAAATTCGGCTTATGGTATTTCTGCTTATATCGGTCTAAGAAATAGGTGGCCAGAAGATTGATATCCTCCTGCCTTTCTCTCAAGGCGGGAATATTAATCTCCACCGTATTGATCCTGTAGTATAAATCCTGACGGAAACGGTTTTCCGCCACTGCTTTTTTCAGATTTTCATTGGTTGCAAAAATAAAACGTACATCCAGCATCCTTTCCTTCGTCTCACCAATTCTGGAAAGTTTTCTGTTCTGGATCAAACTAAGGAGTTTAGTTTGGAGCTGAAGAGGAAGGTTACCAATTTCGTCCAGAAAAACAGTTCCGTTCTGGGTGTTTTCTATTTTTCCGGCATAATCCTGATGCGCATCTGTAAAGGCTCCCTTCTTATATCCGAATAATTCAGCTTCGAAAAGATTTTCAGAAATACTTCCTAAATCGATGTGGACAAAAGGCTCATTCTTTCTGTCTGATTGCTCATGAATAGATTCCGCCAAAACATATTTTCCCGTTCCATTTTCACCCAGAAGAAGAATATTGGCGTCAGTTGGAGAAACCTTTTTGATCTGTTCAAGAATCTCCTGCATTTTCGGCGAATGACTGTCCAGCTGATACTGATTGCTTTTTTGATTGATATTTTCCCATTGGCTCAGCTTTTTATTTTTCCGTGAAAGATCTACGGCAAGATTCACAGAAGCATACAGTTTTTCATTATTCCATGGTTTGAGGATAAAATCGGAAGCTCCCTTTTTTAAACCTTCGATCGCTAATTCCACTTCTCCGTAAGCCGTCATCAGAATGACAGGCAGCTGGGGTTCAAGGGTTTTAATCTCATTCATCCAGTACAGACCATCCTGACCACTTTCAAATCCCTTCCGGAAATTCATGTCTAAAACAACCGCATCGATTTGATGTTCAACGATAAATTTCAGAACTTTTGTGGGCTGGCTGAGGCAGCTTACTTCCGAGAAAAATTTCTTGAGCCAGACTCTTGCAGAAAATAAAATATCTTCATCATCATCTACAATCAATATATGGGCTTCTTTTTTACGCATATTATTTAAAAAATTAATTAAACAGAGAACTCCTTACACAAATGTAAAGCTTAAGTGTTCATTTCCGCACAAAAAGTGTCCGATAATGAACAGTTTTAACCAACGGGTTTAAAGCTTTATTTCAGATTGTCAATCACTTACAGATTTATAATTTACTGGCATCTGGATTGTGTAATTAATTGTAAGCAAACGAGTTATCTTAATTATGGATACGAAAATAGTAAAAAAGAAATCGACATTGAAAATTGTTTTAATCGGATTGACGATTATAGTGGCAGGATCACTGTTCAGTCTGTATTTCATGAAACAGAAAAAGACGTATAATATTTCAGCGGAAGACATTCAGATAGAAGAAGTCAGCCGTGGAAAATTTGAAGACATGCTGATGCTCACCGCACAGACACAATCTTTAAACTCATCCCTGGTGAATGTTCTGGAAGGTGGCGCCATAAAGGAAAAATTTGCGGAAGATGGGCAGATCCTCACGAAAGGACAACCTATTGCAAGAGTCTACAACCCGAATACAGAGTTTAATTATCTGAATCAGGAAACGGGAATCATGCAGCAGATCAGCCAGATGAGAAGTACACTTCTTGAACTTAAAAATCAGGAATTCGTTCAGGACAAAGAATTGTTGCAGTCCCAGAATGATTATAACACGGCCTTACAGTCGTTTAATCTGCAAAAACGTCTGTATGACGCTGAGATCGGAAAAAAGACCGATTATGATATCAGTCTGCAGAATCTGAATTACCAGAAACAAAGAAAATCAATCGTAGAAAAGGGTGCTTTTACTGAAAAAAAATCCAGAAGCTCTCAAATGTCTGCTATTAATTCTTCTATCGGTCAAATGGAGAAAAGCCGTCAGATCCTGCATTCCAATAAAAACAATTTCCTCATCATGGCTCCGGCTTCAGGTAGATTGTCATCATTTAATGTTTCGATAGGGGAAAACCTGACAACGGGCCAGAGTATTGGTAAAATTGATTTGATGGATGGCTATAAATTAGTGGCCAAAGTAGATGAATATTACATCAATAAACTTCAAAACGGAATCAAAGGAAGCCTGGAGAATGATGGTAAATCATACCAGGTGATCATCACTAAAATTTTACCGGAAGTAAAAGACGGACAGTTTTCTGTAGAACTTAACTTTACAGATGTAAAACCTCAAAACCTGAAAATAGGGATGACCTTTGGTGTAAAGCTCAAACTTTCTGCTGATACCCAGAGTGTCATGGTTCCAAAAGGTAATTTTTATAAAGATACCAACGGAAAATGGATCTTCGTGGTCAAAGGAAATAAAGCAGAAAAAAGAAACGTTGTTTTAGGGCGCGAAAATCCTTTATTTTACGAAGTAGTTTCAGGACTGAAAAGCGGTGAAACAGTGATTACATCTGACTATTCAGATATTAAAAAATACGAAATCCTTGAGATTAAAAAATAAAAATAATTAACCTTCACATTTAAATAAGAATTAAAATGATCAACGTTCAGAATCTTTCTAAAATCTATAAAACTGAAGATGTACAGACCAATGCTTTGAATAACATCAGTCTTCATATCAAAGAAGGGGAGTTTGTAGCCATAATGGGGCCTTCAGGCTGTGGAAAATCTACATTTCTTAATATTCTCGGCCTGCTGGATGATGCTTCCACGGGGTCTTACAAATTTGGAGAAGTGGAAACTGTAAAAGCAGGAGAGAAAAAGAAATCGGCTATCCGAAAGAAAAATATAGGCTTCATTTTCCAGAATTTTAATCTGATAGATGAGCTTAGTGTGTACGAAAATATAGAACTACCATTAATTTATAACGGCGTTTCCTCTTCTGAAAGAAAAAGAAGGGTAGAGGAAATTATGGAGCAAATTAATATCGGTCACCGTGCCAAGCATTATCCCCAGCAGCTTTCGGGAGGTCAGCAGCAAAGGGCGGCCGTTGCAAGAGCTTTGGTGACAAAACCTCAATTGATTCTTGCCGATGAACCTACCGGAAATCTTGACAGTTCCAACGGAAATGAGGTGATGAATCTCCTGGCAGAACTTCACAGAGAAGGCTCTACCATTGTCATGGTAACGCACTCTTCTTACGATGCAGGTTTTGCTTCCAGAATTGTGAATATGAAGGATGGGGAAATATTTAACGAAGAACATGCTTCCCAAAGAAGAGATGTTTTCGAAAAGGCGGATGCACAGGAGCTCCAGTAATTGGAACATTCTTAACTCATTATATTGTAAAAAACTAATAACCGTGGAACTCAGTTTCCTGGATGGCAGGTGTATTTTCGACCTGAATCCAGTTGAACATGTACCTTCATTACTTACAAAATTATACGATCATGCTTAATAACTGGCTTAAAATTGCTTTCATCAATTATAAAAAGAACTGGCTGTCTACCGCAATCAATTTATTTGGACTTACGGTTGGACTTACCGGATTTATGCTGATTCTGCTGCATTGGAATGATGAAGAGTCATTCGAAAAATGGAATCCTAAAAAGAACGAGATCTACTATTTCCAGACGTATCATAAGAAAGAGAATTCTTACGGGAATAATCTTTCGGTTCCAATGGCAAGACGTGCCAAAGATGTAATTCCGGGAGTAGAGGACTATGTTTTGTTCAATAGCTCAGGAATAGGATTTAAAATGACCACGAAAAATAAAACGGCCTATCAGCAGGATGGATTGACTGCGAGTGAACATTTTTTTAATTTTTTCCCTTTTAAACTGGTTTCCGGAAGCTATAAAAATGCATTAAAAGGAGATGGTGTCATCGCACTTTCGACAACTGCTGCCAAAAACCTTTTCGGGACAACCAATGTTGCAGGAGAAAGTGTCAAATTTGACAACAAAAATTATGTCGTAACAGCTGTTTACGAGCTACCAAAAGAAAACAGCCAGATCAAACCTGAATTTGTTCTCAATCCCGTACAACAGATTAAAGATGATGAAAATAATTGGGGAAATTTCAATTTTGGGTGTTTTTTTATGCTTAAAAAAGGGACAGATCCTTCTACTTTACGACAAAAATTTATAACCGATATTTTTGAATACAGGGCAAAACTGGATAAGGATTCCGATGGACTGACCCCTCAGCAGTATCTGGATCTGTATGGTCCTACGGACAGTCTGCTCACGCCTCTTGATCAAGTAAAACTCCACGCAAAAGCATCATGGTTTGGAGTACCTGATTTCAAAACCTTAATGATATTGTTTACGCTTTCTGTTTTAATTGTTGTTTTATCAGCTATTAATTTCATCAACCTGAAAACGGCACAGGCTTCTCAGAGGGCTAAAGAAATCGGGGTAAGGAAAGCCATTGGCAGTACAAAATCCAATCTTATTGTTCAGTTTTTACTGGAAACTTTTGTTCTTTGTATCGCTTCTTATCTGCTTTCGCTGGCCTTAACAGAGCTTCTTTTACCAAGCTTCAACAAGTTTTTTGATAAGGAAATGAAGATGAATGACTGGCATGTCTACTTTTATTCCTTTGTCATGGTCATCATGGTAACATTGATCTCCGGATTGATTCCGGCCATGTATCTGTCCAACTTCAAAGCGATAGAAACTCTGAAAGGAAATTTCGCAAGAAGTAAACACGGAATTTGGCTTAGAAACGGAATTCTTACTTTACAGCTTATTATTTCATCATTCTTTATTATTGGCGGATTGATCGTGAATCAACAGGTGAAACATATGATGAACAAAGATTTGGGCTACAGCGGAAAACAAATATTGATTGTCAACTTCAGGGAGTTTAGCCCAAAACCTTGGCTGAAATACGAAAGATTAAGAACTGAAATGAGCAAGATACAGGGAGTGGATGCAGTTTCTTATGGAGAAATTGTTCCCGGAACCAACAGGTCCAGCAGTTCGAATGTTGATTTTATGAATCAAAGTATCCAGGCTCAGCACGGATCTATGGATTACAATTACCTTCAGTTTATGAATGTAAAATTGAAAAAAGGACGTTGGCTGGACCCGAATCTTACCTCTGATACCATTAATACCGCTTTGGTCAACGAAGCTTTTGTCAGAAGATTTGGCTGGAATGACGACGAGGCTTTAAAGAATGAAATCCGTCCGGGATTTGACAGTATAAAATACCATATTGTAGGCATCGTAAAAGATTTTAATTTCAGAAGTTTAAGATCGGAAATAGAACCTACTGTATTTTTTCATTACAGGGAAACAGACTGGAAAAAAATGTTTGTTTATAATATTCAGCTGAAAATAAAACCGGATGATATTGAAGGTACGGTAAACAGAATTAAAAAATACTGGTCAGGCTCGGTAGAACCGGGATATCCTTTTGATTACTTTTTTATCGATCAGAGATTTGCCAAAACCTTTGAAAGATACCAGAAACAGGAAACCCTTTTCACAATTCTGAATGCCATGGTTTTGATGGTGGCTTTGTTAGGATTATTTGCCCTGTCTTCACTGATGATCGAACAGAAGCTGAAAGATGTAGCGATTAAAAAGACTTTGGGTGCTTCAGACGGAATTTTAATCATGGGACTGACCAAACAATTCCTTTGGATTACATTAACAGCGGTTATTATAAGCGTTCCGATCAGTTATTATCTGATGAACGAATGGCTGAAAGACTTTGCTTACAGAATAGATATGCCGGTTTGGCCATTCATTGTAAGTCTTCTTACACTGCTTATTTTAACATTCGCTGTCGTGAGTATTAAAGCCTATAAAGCAACAAAAGTAAGCCTTGTGAAGTATCTTAAATATGAATGATTTTCATTCTAGGTACTTATTTTCTTCAAAATACATTTAAATTCATCTTGTACATGAAAAATCTAATCTTCATATTTTTTGTGGGGCTATTTCCTGCACAGCAATCGTGGAATCTTCAGCAGTGTCTGGATTATGCTGCGGCCAATCATCCGCTGGTAAAACAGGCAACGGTCAATATAAAGAAAAATGATCATCAGATTGCAGCCTCAAAGGGAATGTTATTGCCTTCCATAGAAGCTGGCGTTGATCATAGCTATAGTTTCGGATCATCCATTAATCAGTCCAGTAATCAGAGAGAAGTGCTGAATACACAATACGACCAGCTGAAGGCTCAGGCCAATATTGAGCTTTTCAACTGGCGGAATTATGTGAATATTTCTCTTTCAAAGCTCAACAAAGAAACCAGCTCCTACAGGCTTAGAAGAGCTCAGAATGAAGTGAAACTGAATGTCATTCAAACGTTTTTTATCTATCAAAACAGCAAAAGCTGGCTTGATGTCCTGGAAACTCAGATTTTAGGGATTGAAGAGCAAATTAAGCGGACAGAAAAAGAAGTGGAAATAGGAAGCCGCTCAAAAAGTGATATTTATGACATAAAAGCCAACTTAGGCACATTGCAGGAACAATGGGTAAGCGCAAAAAATCAACGCGATCTGGCCAAAATAAATCTTCTTAACGCTTTAGCCATTCCTCAGGACTCTATGGATTTTGTGACGAATAATGAGGAGGCTTTAGCGGAAGATGATTTCAATCAGGCTGATTTTACCAAAAGACTACTGGAAAATAATCCGGCATACCAGACTGTTCTTGCGGAAATCAAAGCTCAGGAAAAAACGGTAGATCTTGCAGGATCAGCTTATTTACCAACCCTCAACGGAAGCTATAGCTGGTCTACTTTTTATAATAAATCTCTAAATAATAATGCTTCAACTGCCAGTTTTTCAGATCAGTTTAGCCAAAACAAAAACCAATCCGTGTCTTTTGGACTTAATATTCCGATTTTTAATAAGTTTCAGGTCAAAAACAATGTGGAAGTTGCCAAATTGAATGTGATTAATTCTACTTATGATAAAGAATTGATTGTCAACAATCTTACCCAAAGCATCAATTCCATAAAAGCTCAATATTTAAATGCTCAGGAAAAATACAGTCTTTTAGAAGCTAATTTTGAAAATCAGAAACTGTCTTTTCAGAAATCAGAAGAAAAATACAAAGAAGGTCTCATGGATGCCTATACCTTCTTTGTTGTGAGAAACAACTGGCTTCAGGCCAATTATAACCTGATCAACAGTAAAAACGATGTTATCCAGCAAACGGAATTGTTAAAAGTACTGAAGACGGGGTTATAACCTGAGTTCGGGATAAGACATTTGTTTCGGGATAAGGGTTTCGTGCTCAAACGAGGAACTGCCTTTTACATCCATATACTTGATTAATTTCAAAACCTGGGAGCAGATAAGTTTTTATACGCAAAGTTATATTCTATTACTGCATAGTTTTGAGAGATGCAAAGAATGGAATCAATCAAAGATTGATTCGACGAAGCAAGCATTTTATCCATGAGCTTCATCATCGACGCAGTCGAACTCTTTCCCTTCCTCAAAACTAAACGTTAACATGATGAAGCTTTGCGTGTAAAAACATGATCTCTTCAAAGATTTGCAAGTGATCCCAAATATCTTATCTCTTACCACTAAAACTTATAACTCATTACTTGCTCAAACCTAAACTCTGGTTACATTAATCAATGTCCGAAACCTGTTTCAGTTCAATCAGTTGGATAGGTTCTCTCATCAGCTCATCCATCTGTGCTGCAAAGTTTTTAAAATGAACAGTTTGAGTATGAAACTCAAATGCTGCTGTATCTTTAAATGCCTCACGCATATAAAAAGTACCGGCATTATTTTTATCCTCAAAAAGAATATAGTAAAGGCATCCAGGTTCGCTGCGTGTGGGGTTTATAAGTTGTGACAAAGCCCCTTTTAAGGCTGTTCTTTTTCCTTCTTTAGCTTTTAAAACGGCTGTTGATAAAAATTGTTCGTCAGTCATATTGTTTAAAATTTATTATTAATTACTTTTCGAAAAATCTCAATGGTAGTGATAATCTCAATTGGATGTGGAAAAATTCCCCTCTGTCGGTGGGGTGGCGAAAATTTAAAGAATTTTTGACGGGGTCGTCATCAATCTGTTCAAAGCTTGATCCTGTAAATAAAATAAGGCGACTTCCCCTTATCCTGATCACCCGAAAACGCAGTGGTGCTGTCCAGCTGATTCACCGAAATATATAGGTATCCGTCTTCAGAAACCGCTACATTGTCCGGCCACTTTAATTTTCCGTCTTTAATCACTTCACTCAGCTGTCCGTTTGCAGCCAGTTTGCTGATACTGTGTTCGCCCAGATTGGTAATGTAATGATTGCCATGTTGGTCTGTAGCCACACCGTCGCTTACAGGTTTATCTCCAAATTTTTGAATGGCATTACCGATCGTTTGATCATCAGAATTTTCCCGGAAAAGCTTGGCTGGAACCTGATACCACGTAGTACCATTCATAGCTCCAAAAAAGATGGTTTCTTTGTCATAGGAAAGCGTTATAGGATTGATCCCAACGCGGGATGGTTTTCCATCAAAATCGATTACCTTTCCATCGATGATCATATCGACATCTTCAGACTGTAAAGCCTCATGCCCGCTGAATCTTCTGGCTTTTTTTGTTTTCAGGTTTAAAGCAATGATGCCGGGATTGGAAATGTCAGCAAGATAAGCCCAGCCGTTTTTTTCGTCTATAGCGACATCCTGTACAAAACTTCCTTTGGGCGCAATATCAGCAGGCAGTTCAATTTTTTCCACCACTTTATTTTTCTTTAGATCAAAACACCAAAGACGGGTTTTCCCAAGTTCAAGTCCCATATCAATCATCCAGAGGCGGTTTTCTTTATCTACCGTTACGCCCAGAGGAGTATCAAATTTATTATTGTCTGCTGGCCCGCCGTTTTTCTGCAATTCTTTCGAAGGGAATGGCACTGGTTTTCCATTGACGATTTCTACCAGCTGCAGTTTTGGAGATGCTAAAGGGTGAATGGTGGCAAACACACGTCCATTATTACTTACCGCTACATTTCCGGGCCTCATCTCATCAAACTGTGCCACGACTTCAAGCGGGTTTCCCAGTTGCTTAAAATAGGATGCGGTTCCATCCGTCCAGTCTTTACGGACAGGTGTGAAAAAGTCCAGATCTTCGGTACCGTCTTCCAGACAGAAAAACTCGTGGGTGATATTGGCCGGAATAATCAGGACACCGCCTGATTTTACGATATATTCCTTATTATTCATCAGAACCTTAACGCTTCCTTTTGTAATATAGGTTACCTGTTCATTGGGATGCTGGTGTGGCGGAACATGAGCTCCTTTATCCATTTTCCAGAATGCAAAAGTGCTTTCCGAGCCCGAAACCCATTTCCGCTGTAAGCCTTTACCCACCTGTTCCCAGGTTCCTTTATTGAAATCGGTTTGCAGAACCTTTTGCTGGGCAGAGAGTAAGCTGAAAGAGAACAGAACCAGTGGTAAAAGAATTGATTGTTTTGTCTTCATGAGATTGAATATTTATTTTTTAAATTTAATACTGAGCTTTTGCTTCCGAAGAGGTCCAGGTTCGCTGGTAACCGGCATCATTAGTGTTGGGTAATATAATTTCGTAAACATTTTTCTCGTCGAGCTGTACAGTAATTTTTGTCTCAGAAAAAGTTCCATCTAACAAATGTCCGCCTGCTGTTTTGTCCTCTGACAGAAAATGAAAATGAAACGGTGATAAATCCAGACCACCTGCATAGCCGGGATTGTAAAAACCTACAAGAGTTCCCTTGATATTCTGCTTTTTGTACAATGGTCTTGTCTTCATAAAAGCGGCAATACCTGTGGTATCTTCTTCATCCACCTTTACTGCTCCGCCCAATGTTAAACTGCTGAATGTCGCTTCAATTTTTATGGCATAAAACCGGTTTCTGGAAGGTAAAATCTCAGGTAATTTCTGCAGAAGATCTTCAACGGTTTTAATTTGCTCAAGTGTCAGAGATTTATCTTTTCTGAAAAAAGTAAATGAGCCAAACGGAACCTTTCTTTTTTCATTGGCCAATTCCACGGATCCATTGGTTGCAATTCGGTATATGTTGCCATCCAGCGCGATCAGTTCACCATCCAGAAAATTATAGGTGCCCAGTCCGAAGTCCCCTTTTTGTTTTAATTCCTTTACAGTAATGTCTCCGGTATATACTCCGTTTCTCATGGCGTCCATGGAAGAGTAGTGGTAAATTTTATCTTCAGTCTGCTGTGCATGTAATGAAACTGACAGTATAGTGAACAGTATGATACCCGGTAATGATTTTCTCATAAATCGTAATTTGTATTAGATAAAGCAAAATTATACTGATTTTGAGCAGATTAATGGTATATTGTTTCCATGTTTTTGTATATTTTTGCCCTTGTCATTAAAATACGATTTGTATGAACCGCGATGTATTATATCAGCCTTACAGCATTCATTTTGAAACCCTGGATGTATTTCCGGAGAAAGAAAGCCGGAAGAATTTTTTCGAGCTTGTTTTTATATTATCGGGGACGGGAAGCCACTGTATTAATAAACACAGCTTTTCGTATTCCAGCAACCATATGTTTTTGCTGACCCCTCAGGACTGCAGCCAGTTCTGGATCGACACGACAACGAGGTTTTTCTTTTTGCAGTTCAGTAATATCTATTTAAAAGACAGCAGCATTTCGAAAGAAAATATCCAGCGGTTGGAATTTATAATGGAAAACGCCAATCATAAACCGGGCTGTATTTTGAAAAATCAAAGTGACAAGACACTCATTCGCCCAATTGTAGAAGCGCTTATCCGGGAGGCTGTGAACAGAGATGTTTACCATGGTGATATCACGGCTCAATTGGTCAACACCCTTATCGTAGTGGTAGCCCGAAATATTGCCAAATATCTGCCTCAGAAAATAGATGAAACCTCCGAATCACGCATTATCAATATCTTAAACTATATTCAAAGTAATATTTACGAGCCTGAAATGATCCGTACGGAAAGCATCAGCAAAGCGTTTGGATTTTCGGAGAACTATCTCGGGAAATATTTCAAAAAACACAGCGGCGAAACCCTGCAGTCGTACGTCAATAACTATAAAACAACTTTAATAGAGCATCGCCTGAAACACAGTGACAGAAGAATTACTGAAATTGCGGATGAACTCGGTTTTACGGATGAAAGCCATCTTAATAAATTCTTTAAAGCCCAGCGTGGAAAAAGTCCCAAAGCTTTCAGACTGGAATTTGTACAGCATACTGAGAGTTACGGGGGTGCGGTTTGAGAGTTGATGAGTTGCTAGCTGCTGTATTGTTGTGACTTGTTTAAATAAAGGACAAATATCTCTGGCGGCTGAGGTTCTCGAAGCCACCATTCACTTGCGAAGCAAAATTCACCTTTAACATTACTTCACCTTAACTTAAAAGTCTGATGTCTGAAATCTGAACTATCTGGATGTTTTAAAAGTGAAATAGATAAAAAAACTCCCTGCATCAGAGGGTTTCCGAAATAAATACATAATTTCGCACCATGAAAATTTTTCTATATGCGTGGGTATGTTTTCCTCTTTCATTTTTCTCACAGACGACGGGAAAAGTAGTTGGGATTTCAGATGGAGATACGGTCACCGTTTTATTAGACGGGAATGTACAAAAGAAACTTCGGCTGGCAGAAGTAGACTGCCCTGAAAACCGGCAGCCCTTCGGAAAAAATGCCAAAAAATTTACCTCCGATCAGATTTTTGCTAAAAAAATCATGTTTACAGAAACCAATAAGGACCGTTATGGACGTTCAGTGGCAAAAGTTTACTACGACAACGGGAAATATCTTTCAGCGGAGATTATAAAGGCCGGATATGGGTGGTGGTATTATGCTTATTCCAAAGATACGGATCTGGGAGCGATGCAGACTAAAGCAAAGACAAAAAAGCTGGGATTATGGCAGGATAAAAAAGCTGTTTCGCCCTGGGATTTCCGTAAAGAGCAGAGGGAAAAGGCTAAGCTGAAGAGGCTTCAGAAGCAGGGGTTGATTTGATGATGTGCTGATGCGATGATTTGTTGATGTGTGGATGGGATATACGGCCTCAAAAGTACTGGAGAGCGCCTAGTCAAATTTTCAGTAAAACGTTCGCTTAATCAAATCAATGCAATTGATTTCCTCTTTGCACTCCTCAAAATATGCGGTATTAAAAATCAAGCTTTGCGTGAAAAAAAAAATTTCTCTTTAATTTTAGAATTCGAACTATTTTTAACTTAGTTCAAAAAGCATAAAAACAAAACCGCTGCACAAAATGCAACGGTTTCTTTATAATAAACATGATAAACTAAGACTCAGCCTTCAACAGTCCGAAACTGGATGTCGCAGGCTCCTTTCCGAATAGACATGAAAAAATATTCTGAAACTCATGGATATACCTGCATTTGATGGAATTCCCATATATTTTCAGGCCTTCCAGGATCTTTTTTGAACTTAAATCAATGTCATATTTGATAAACGCTTCCGGTCTTTCATAACGGATTCTCTGCTCTGAGCTGTACGTTCGTAAAAAACCAAATTTTTCAAGCCATTCTTCTGTTATCTGAATGGGCGTAATCGCATCTGCGGGAACTGAAATACTTTGAATGTCATTCTCGATTTTTACAAAATAATCATGGTTTCTGCCATGAAAGATTTCAGTGATCGTATACGTCTGGTTTTTGTATTCAACTAAGTTTTTAATTTTAAGATCTGCTGCGTTCATAATATTGTGAGTTTAGAAAGGTGTGTGGTCCTTAAGTACTTGCAAATATTATGCCCTGCATTAGAGTAAAACGTTTGTGTTTTTGAATGTTTTGTTAATTTTTTCTATAAATAATTAATTATATGTTAAAATAATACCGTTGTTTCTTAAAATTAAAGGATATTCGAAAATAAAATATGGTAGTTGTGTGGTATGTATTCTCTGTTAAATAACCTTAACTGCTCCCAAATCTCTGTTTCTGAACGCCAATACAAATGAAATTCCTACCGAAAATAAAAGAACCATGATAAAAACAGGCCACGAAAAGGCATGAAGAATGTATCCGGTACCACTTCCCAGAATACTGGATCCGAAGTAGTAAAACAGCCAGTAAATAGAGGTCGCTGAAGATTTTCCGTGTTTTGCATGAAGTGCAGTCATCTGGCTGGCCATAGTGTGAGCTGCGAAAAAAGCCAGTGTAAATAGCCCAAGACCAAAAATTACAACATAAATATTTTCCGATAACAAAAGTAAAGTTCCTGAGAACATAAACAGAACCGAACCTTTCAGAATGAGATTACGGCTGAATCTTTTTGAAAGTCTGCTTGTAATCATGGTACCGAAGACTCCGAAAATATACATCAAAAATATGAATGCAATGACAAAATGGCTCAACGAAAAAGGTTGATCTTCCAGTCTGAATGTCAGATAATTATAAACACTTACAAAAGTACCCATCAGCAAAGCAGCGATGCAGTACAAGCGCAGCATATAAGAATCGGTAAGGAACTTTCTCATCTGTTTGACTTTGAGAGAATAATCCGTTTTCTGAGGATTAAAGAATTTAGATTCGGGAAACAGCCTCCAGAAGACCAGGCCCAATATCAGGCTTTCTATCCCTATAATCAGAACAGCATTCCGCCAACCGAATTCTCCCGCTAAAATCGTTGCCAATATTCTTCCGCTCATGCCACCAATGGTATTTCCACTGAGATACATGCTGATGGCAAGACCAACGACAGAAATATGAACTTCCTCAGTCAGGTAGGCGAGGGCCACCGCTGAAACTCCGGAAACCACAAAGCCTTTTAAAACACCTGTCGCAATCAGCAAACTGAGACTTGGCATCCATGCTGAGATTATGGTAAGCAATGCAGATGAAACCAGAGAAAACGTCATCAGTTTTTTCCTTGAATAACTATCGGCCTTAAAAGCGAAGAACAGTAAGCCTATGGCCATTCCTATTGTGGAAGAAGATACCAGAAGGGAACTGTCACCGGCTGTTGTTTTGAAATATTCTGAGACCGTAGGAAGCATCGGCTGAAAAAGATAAAGCTGTGCAAATACGGAAAGTCCCGAAAAGAAAATACAAAGTTTGATATACCGGAAACGCTGGCTTCCTTTTTCCGCTTTTTCAGATAGATCCATGATTTTTTACAATTAAAAACGCTGTGGTTTTTATAGAAATTAATGTTGTGTAAAGTTCATGATATTTTTTCAATCCTGAAAACGCTTTATTCAATCAGGTTTATTGGTAAAACCGATCAGTGCTGCATTTTGCTGATATATGGATGATCGTCTGCAAGTCCGATTCTAATTTGTTTTTGTACCGGGACCTGATTTCTCATGAGAGATTCGGTCCCAATTTTAAAAAACAATGATCCGATTTCCTAAATCATTAATGCATCATTTCATGCACTTTGATCAGCTCTGCAATATTGCTGATATTCAGTTTTTGAAATATCCTTTTTTTATAAGTACTTACGGTAGACATCTGGATATCCAGTTTATTTCCGATCTCAAGATTTCCATTGCCGCTCGCCAGCAATGTAAAGATCTCATATTCACGGGACGACAGCTTTTCAGCGGGATTGCTTTTTTTATTCTGGATAATGAGCCCTATCAGCTCACCGGGATAATAATAACCCTTCTCGATAACAGATTTTACAGCTTCTCTGATCTCTTCCTCACTGCTCTGCTTGCTGAGGTAACCTTCAGCACCTTCGCGGATATATTGTATGGCAACATCTTTGTCATACCCTGAAAATATAAGGATTTTCAGGCTTTCCTGAATACTTTTAAGTTCAGAAATCATTTTTTTATACTGAGTTCCGGGCATATCAATATCCAGAAGCAGCAGATCATAATGACGGTCAGAGAGATGTTTCTGCACCTGTTCATAGTTTTCTGCAAAATCTATTTTGAGCTTTGGATAGGCGGACTCCAACACTAAAGCAGTTCCTGCTCTTACAACATAGTGATCATCAGCGATTAGTATTCGTTCGTTCATAAAAATGGGCTTTAATAAGAGTAATTCAACGATAGTTCCGGTGGGATGGTAGGTCTGAAATTAATTCAGGGATTAATTTTTTTGATGACATGAAAGACAAAACGCAGCCAGAGCCTTTGTTTTTCCAATCAGAAGACTTAGTTTCCGGATTGTTCAACAGGCTTTTATGGCCACTGATTTGTCCATCAGCCCTTCCCGTTTTTGTATCGGCGGTTATTATAATTAGTTTTTGATGGTTTTTGGTAGTAAAAAAGTGGGGTAGGTCATAGCGTCCGGTTTCCGTTTCGGTGGAACCTGGGATAAAACCATAACACTTCCTGACAATGGTTTTTACCCTTGGCAAAAGTCCGTTGTCATTAATATATTCCGTGGAAATATGACGCTGCCTGTATATGTTTGGAAACAATAGTACAGAAAACGATGTCCAATCCTTCATAATTGCATAAATGATCTATGCTTTTCCGCGTGATTAATGCGAAAAAATATTAGTAATAGTCATTGTACAAGTCGAAGTTTTTTTAAGAGTTGGGAATAGCTGAATATAATTTTTTTTCATTAAATATTTCTACGTTTTGTGTTTTGTAATTAAACAGATTTGGATCAGGATGTAAAATTAGTGATTTTATACGCATAAATTATCATAATAAAAGATATTTGATGTGGATTTTATCTGATAAAATGAGGGTAGTATTACTATAAGTCTGTAGGTATTTTTCTACAAACAGTGAAATATTATTCTACAGATTTTATTTCAGTAATAGGTTGAGGCACTTTATCTTTGGGTGGCAGTTTTAAAAGTTCCCGAACTGAGATTTCTGCGGAATTTAAATGATCAGACAGGTGAATTCTAAAAGCACAGATGCAATGGCTGAATGACTTGTTCCCTCATACGATTTCAGCCTTTTATATCAAAGGAAGACCGGCTGTTCAAAACTGCATGTGCTTTTTTAGTGTGAGCTTTATGCATACCTTTTTTATATTCTAATCAGTCCGGAATGCTTTTCAGTATCCGGATTTTTTTTGTCATAGCATTAGGTTGAAAAAACAAAAAACCTCCCAAGAGGGGAGGTGAATAAAAATTGACTGTATATTGAACAAAGATTCAATCGCTATTGATTGTTTTCAAGCCATTTCAGCCTGCGTTGGTCGGGAAGGTGTTTTACTTTGAAACCTTCAAAAACTGCGGTGAAGCCGTTTCCGTCCGGACATGCCGCCATTAAACCTACCATCACAGGAGCATTGTCCTGAAGATAGGCGTTGCGCATCATCGTATAATTTTTGTCATCAAAAGAATAGAATACTTCCACCGCATCAAGTCTCCGTACAGCTTTGATCCATACCGCGGATGGGATTTTGTCTAATGTAATGACGCTCCAGTCGCTGGTTCCATGGGTAACGACGGTGCTGAGATTGTATTTTCCGTCTACGAATTCGATTCCGGCTTTTATATAGTTTTTTTCATCTGTTCTCAGCATCAGTCCCATCTGGTCAAACCGCGCTTTGTAATTCCCGCTGATCTTTACTTTGGCTTCAAATTCACCTCCGTAAGTCGTATAATAAAAAGGGGCATCATCTACTGTGAATCCGTAGTGGGAAATTCTCCAGTAATCACTCTGCGGAGTAACGGACATCGATAAACTGTTGTTTTTGATCTCCCATTTTTCAGGTTCATTGAACCAGTTCATCTTTTCCAATGTTTGTGCAAAGGCCGTCTGGACCAATAAAACAGTACAAAAACTTAAAACAATTCTCTTCATTCTCTTTAGCTGGGCGTAAATTATTACTTTAGCAAAAGTAGAATTAAACCTATATTCTGCCAATACTGATAAATAACCATTTATGGAGATCATAGATAAACTGAACAGCCGGCTTCTTGATAAAACAACTAGAAAATGTCAGCTTGATATTGAAGTATATAAACAGAGAGCCTTGATCTACGCGCAGATGGAAGGGGCGGTGTCGGTTTTAAGCGATATGCAGGCGGACAAAAGTTATGTATACAAATCGAAGGCTGCGCTGGAACTGGGTTTAAGTATGGAAGAAAATCCCGCAGAAATCAATTCAATCTGGGAAGAAGAAATCATTAAGAAAATCCATCCGGAAGACCGGCTTAAAAAATACATCCACGAACTGAGGTTTTATGAACTGATGGATTCCCTGGATGCCGAACTCCGGGCAGACTACTGCGTTCTTTCAAAGATCAGGATGAAAGATAAAAATGATGAATACAGGCTGGTAAAACATCGCATGTACTACGTCTATTCACCAAATAACGGGAAACTAAGGTTTGCGCTCTGTCTTTATCACACTGCTCTGGTTCAGACACAACCTCTGATTTCCGATTTTATGATTATTAATACCATTAAGGGAGAAGTGATGGTAAAAGACAAGCTGGATTATCAGAGCATTCTTTCCAAAAGAGAACTTGAAATCTTAAAATATGTAGGGGAGGGTTTTGCCAGTAAGGAAATTGCAGAATATCTGTCGATAAGCGTCAACACGGTAAGCAGGCACCGCCAGAACATCCTTGAAAAACTGAATGTGAAAAATTCCGTGCAAGCCTTTAAAGACAGCTTTTATTAAAGACTACGCCGTGATTTTTCTCTAAACATCCGAAAAGTTCACCATGCTTTTTTTATTCTTATCTTTAACTTTATAGATTAAAATTTTACTATAAACCAATGATGATAACGAGATGAAAAGAAGCGAAGAGATTACCATGCAGTATTTTGCTTTTCTGGATAAACATATTCAGGACGTTCTTTCCGGATCTGTTCCTGAATTTATGGAGCTCAATGAAATTGCCGCGCAGCTTGCCGTTTCCCATACCCACCTTACGGATACCGTGAAAAAAGAAAAAGGCCAACATCCGTGTTACTTTTATGATGAGAAAATCATCCATGAAGCCAAAATGATGATTACAGATTCAGACCAGTCTATTGCTGAAATTGCAAGGGTATTTACTTATGATCCGTCCAACTTTTCCAAGTTTTTTAAAAAGATGACGGGCACTACGCCCGGAGCATTCCGAAAGAATAGCCAATCGAGCGGGTAAAAATTCAGAAAAAAGAGGTAAAAAGTCTTTTTGAAGCTCCTTGATTTTAAGAAATTTTAACATCCGGAAATTAAATTTTAAAAATAATATTTTAGTAATGAGACAATTGTGAAAACATTTGTCTTTTTTTTGTGATTTATTTGAAAATAGTGATTTATTGTTGTTTTTTTTTTGTTAAATTTAGATTCATTAAAAAAATAACTAACCCTTGAAACACTCAATAGATATATGGATAAGCAAAGTGATTTGATTATCAGATCATAAGGTAAACGTCTTTTATAATGTGTAATATTTAATATAATGGATAGATTTTACAAGCTTTAAATAATCATATATTTGTTTCTTCAAACAACTAATATATACAAACAACTAACACTAACACTAACACCATTAAGGATGAGTATCGATTTTGAAACAGCAACTTTTAAAGATTTTGAGAATATATCAGATTATGATATTGCCCAAAGAGCGAATTATTTTTATGAATTCCTGGACCATATGAAGTCCAGAGGACATATGAATTACAGACTGAAAAATACGTCAGGCAGCAATGCAACATTAAATATAGATATTGCCAACCAAAATAAAAACTATGTAAGTTTTGTCTCCAGTGATTATTTAGGATTTACACAACATCCGAAAGTAAAAGAGGCCGCCATTGAAGGAATTGAAAAATATGGAACAGGAACAGGTGCATCACCCCTGATCGGTGGATATTTTGATTATCATAATGCGATAGAAAAAAAGATTGCTGATTTTTTTGGAAGAGATGAGGAAGAGGTGATATTATTTACCACCGGATATGCAGCTAATAGCGCTACTTTGCAGATATTAATGCAGAAGGAAGATATCGCTATTTTAGACATGGGAGTACATGCCAGTGTACACGAAGGATGTGCTTTTACAAATAAAAAAACATTTCCTCACAATAATTTGGAAGCTTTGGAACATGTTTTGAAGGTATCTGAGAATACGTACCGTACGAAGCTAGTTATCTTAGATGGAGTTTACTCTCAGGAAGGGGACACTTCACGAGCTAAAGAAATCTATGATCTTGTAAAAAAATACAATGCTTATCTCATGGTAGATGATGCACATGGTGTAGGAGTAATGGGAAAAACCGGAAGAGGAGCCCTTGAGGACGATGGTTTATTGGATAAGGTAGATTTTATAACAGGAACATGTAGTAAAACTTTTGGTAACTTGGGAGGATATGTGATTGCTAATAAAAAAATAGCATCATTCCTTAAGTTCCAGTCCAGACAGCATATTTTCTCAGTAACAGCACCCCCTTCTTCCTTCGGAATTTTGAAAGCAATTGATTTGATTGATGAAGAACCATTCTGGAAAGATAAACTGTGGGATAATATCAATTATTTTAAAACAGGGCTTAATGATCTTGGTTTAGATACCGGTATCACCTGCTCAGCTATCATTCCTGTGAAAATTGGAGATCAAAGTAAAATGTGGGATATTGGGAGAATATTGCTTGAAGAAGGAGTCTATACAAATCCTATAATGTATCCTGCCGTACCTCGAAAAGATGCGCGTATCAGGATGACGGTAACAGCTCGACACGAAAAAGAACATTTAGACAAAACACTGAATGTTTTTGATGATATTAATAAAAAATTGCATATTGCAAAAAAATAATAAATTATGCCCAGAAAAGTAGTGCAAGGCCCCATTAGGGACAAAGAAAAAACAAAGCAGAAACTGCTCGCAGCAGTTGGTAAAATTTTAAGAGTAAAAGGATACTCAGGTCTGAAAGTAAGTAAGATTGCAGCAGTAGCCGGTTTCGACAAAAAGCTGATCTATGAGTACTTTGGAAGTACTGATAAGCTGATTGACGAGTATATAAAATCCCAGGATTACTGGACCAAATTCAGCCCGAATATTGAAGAAGAAGTCAATATCGGAAAAGGTAAAGAGGTTCTGACTCAGGGGATTTTGGCGCAATTCGAGAGCTTGAAAAAAAATAAAGAACTGCAAAAGATTATTCTTTGGGAACTTTCCGAAAGCAAGCCTATACTCAAAAATATCCTAAAGCAAAGAGAAGAAGTAGGAGCTAATTTATTTGAGAATGTTACAGATCCTTACTTCGGAGAAGATGCGACAAGGTTAAGAGCCATGTTAGCTTTGGTGGTTGCCGGAGTTTATTATTTGAACCTATTCCCTGCCTACAATGGAACAGAATTCTGTGGTATTGATATGAGAACTGATGAAGGTAGATCTGAAGTTGAAAAAGTGATTGTTGAGATCATAGATTATTTTTATCAGAAAAAAAGTAATGATTAAAAGTTTTCCAATTTTATCGAAAATCAGTTTTTGTTGATATTTGAAAACTTTTAATTTTCAAATTAAAACTATATTTCTTATTTTTGACCAATGGAAAATTTTATCGTATCTGCAAGAAAATACCGTCCCCAGCAGTTTGACACTGTAGTAGGGCAATCTCATATTACAGATACGCTGGAACACGCTATTGAGGAAAATCAGCTGGCTCAGGCCCTACTTTTCTGCGGTCCAAGGGGTGTAGGTAAAACTACATGTGCCAGAATCCTGGCCCGAAAGATCAATGAAAAGGACGGTTCTGTTTCAGAAGACGGCTTCGCCTACAACATCTATGAATTGGATGCGGCGTCCAACAATTCCGTGGATGATATCAGAGAACTGATAGATCAGGTCCGCTTTGCGCCTCAGGTAGGTAAATATAAAGTTTATATTATCGATGAGGTGCACATGCTGTCTTCTGCGGCGTTCAATGCTTTCCTTAAAACACTTGAAGAACCGCCGGCGCACGCTATTTTTATTTTGGCGACTACAGAGAAGCACAAAATAATTCCTACCATTTTATCGCGCTGCCAGATTTATGACTTCAAGAGGATTACCATTGAAGATATCCAGGGACATTTAAAAAATATAGCCCAAAAAGAAAATATCCAGTACGAAGATGATGCGCTTTATCTGATTGCTCAGAAAGCTGACGGTGCTTTAAGAGATGCACTTTCCATTTTTGACAGGCTTTCCACCTTTTCCCAGAAAAATATTACCCTGGCTAAAGCGGCAGAAGTTCTGAACATCCTGGATTATGACCAGTATCTCAATATAGTGGATCTGGCCAAAGAAAACAAAATACCCGATGTGCTTTTCGCCTTTAATGATATTGTGAAAAAAGGCTTCGATCCCCATATTTTCATTGCAGGCTTAGGAAATCATTTCAGAGATCTGATGATGGCCCAGAATGCACGGACCATAGAACTTATTGAAGTCGGGGAGAGGACAAAGGTGAAATTCGTAGAGCAAAGCCAGAAATGGAATGCCCAGCAGCTCATCGACGCCGTCGAGATCTGCAATCATGCGGATATCAATTATAAGAATTCAAAGAATCCAAGACTTACAGTAGAAATTGCATTGATGCAGCTGTCTTCCCTGACAGCTAATTTAGGCGATACTAAAAAAAAAAGTTCTTAATACTGGCCCCGTTTCTCAGTGAGAAACAGGAAGTGAAGATCCCGGAAAAAGCCCCCGAGAAAAAAGAACCCGTAGCAGAGAAACCTGCTCAGCAGCCTGAACCCGTTCAGGAAAATACTGTTAAAACCACAAAACCCTTATCAAGACAGGGAGTCTCTTCAGGCTTCAGCATTAATTCTTTTCTGAATAAAGAGGACAAAGAAGTAAAAGAAGAAACCGTAGTGGTAAGAACTGAAAATCTTCCCCAGAACCATTTCACGGAAACAGATCTGCAGATGGAATGGAATCTTATGCTCAAACAGCTTCAGAAAAGAAACAGCTTTATCTTTAATGCCGTAAAAGCATTTAAGCTGGTCAAATCTGGCGAGCATACTATTAAAGTTTTATATCCTTCAGATTCTGCCAAGGTGGAATTTGACAAGATCGCAGGAGAATTCTTCAATCATTTCAAGACAAAGGTTCACAATCATTCTATTGATATAGATTACCAGAGAGATTTCGATAATCTCAAGATCGAAGTGGTGACCAAAAGAAAAATTTTCGAAAAATTTATCGAAAAAAACCCGCTTTTAAAGGATCTTGACGATTTAATGAAGTTTGATCTGACCTAATTTTTTTGTATTTATCTCAATTTTTTTTTGTGAGAATCAGTTTTTTTATATCTTTGTCAAATATTTTGTGAAAAATAAGTTTTTGACAAAAACAAATCAGATTTAAAACTAAACGAACAAAAGTTTCAGAATCCAGGTGGAAAGATTATCAAACCCATATCTGTCTCCTTCACCCGCTAATTTCTTTAGCGGTTATTTTAGTTTTTCTGCTGTCTATTATAGAAATTTCAGAACGTATTATCGATTTTATTGGTACTGCTAACTGAATTTCTTTCCAAAAAATACAGGAGAATTAAAGTCCTTTTATTTTCCTGATTCCTTTAAACCATTTTGAACGGCATTTTTTGAAAAGAATTATAAAGTAAATTTTATAATGAAAGGACTATTGCTGTTAATCTAAAAAAATAAAAACAATAAATTTAAAAATATGAATTTAATAGATGTAAAAAACGAGTGGATCAATGAGCTTTCACAGCCTTTAATGATCGCGGGACCATGCAGCGCGGAAAGTGAAGCTCAGATGCTTGAAACCGCCAGAAGAATAAGAGAAACCAATGCGCAGGTATCTATTTTCCGTGCTGGAATCTGGAAGCCTCGTACCAAGCCGAACGGTTTTGAAGGAGTAGGAGTAATCGGTCTGAACTGGCTTAAAAAAGTAAAGGAAGAATACGGATTCAAGACGGCTACAGAAGTAGCGAACGCCCACCACGTATTTGCAGCCCTGGAAGCTGATGTTGATGTTCTGTGGATCGGTGCACGTTCTACGGTAAACCCTTTCACAGTTCAGGAAATCGCGATGGCATTAAGAGGAACAGACAAGCCGGTATTCGTGAAAAACCCGGTAAACCCGGATCTTGCTTTATGGATCGGTGCTTTGGAAAGACTTTTAGGACAAGACATTAAAAATCTTGGGGTAATTCACAGAGGATTCTCGACATACCAGAAAACAAAATACAGAAACAACCCGAACTGGCAGATTGCCCTTGATTTCAAGAGCCAGTTTCCCAATATTCCAATGTTGATCGACCCTTCACACATCTGCGGAAACAGAACAGGTCTTGCAGATATTACACAGGAAGCACTTAACGTAGGATACCAGGGAGCGATCATTGAAACACATAGCAATCCTGATGAGGCTTGGAGCGATGCTTCACAGCAGATTACTCCGGAAGTATTGGCACAACTGATCGGCAACTTAAAAGTAAGAAATTCAGGTCTTGCAGGTTTCGACAACGAAATGGGAAGACACAGAACGCTTATTTCTGATCTTGACTTCCAGTTGATTGAACTTCTTTCCCAAAGAATGAAGATCTCTGAAAAGATTGGTAAGCTTAAAAAAGAGAATGACATTGCGATCTTCCAGCCGGAAAGATGGAAAGTGATCACAGAATACGCCAATCAGAAAGCGAAGGAAACCGGAATGTCTCAGGAATTTATTGAGAAAGTTTTCAAAGCGATTCACGAAGAATCTATTGAGGTACAGAACAGTATTATGATCGAAAGATAAATAGGATAAGAATTGTGGGATTTGGGATTAGAGATTGGGAAACTGTCTTGAGTCTTTTAAACCAATAATATTAGGGCTTAGGGCATCTGGATTAAAGGAAAATTATATGATTTGTTTTCAACTATATCCTGAACCCTAAGCCCTAATTGCTTATCTTTGCAGTCAATTATCATATGAAAGGAAAAATCATTAAATCTACAGGCAGCTGGTACCAGGTGATGGAATTCGGAACAGACAAAATTTTCGAAGCCAGAATCCGGGGTAAATTCAAACTCATCAAGACAAGACTGACCAATCCGCTTGCCGTAGGAGATTTTGTGGAATTTCAGTTGGAGCAGGATGATGTTGCGTGGATTACCAAAATAGAACCACGTACCAATTACCTGATCAGAAAATCCGTAAACCTTTCAAAAGAAGCCCATATCATTGCTTCCAATATAGATCTTGCCTGTTTCATCTTTACTTTAAAACATCCTGAAACTTCTTTGGGATTCCTTGACAGATTCCTGGCGTGCTGCGAAGCATATAATATTACCCCTTTAATCCTGTTCAATAAAATCGACGTTCTGAACGAAGAAGAAATAGAACTGGTGAAGGATATTGAATTCCTTTATCAGGAAATCGGGTATGATACTTTAGAAATCTCTTCTTATTCCAGATTGAATTTTGATCAGCTTCAGGATCTTCTTAAAGACAGGACCTCTGTATTCTTCGGACATTCAGGGTGTGGAAAATCTACTCTGGTTAATGCATTGCAACCGGGATTGAACTTAAAAACTTCTGAAATTTCAGATTCCCACCTAAAAGGAAAACATACCACCACTTTTGCTCAGATGCATTTCTGGGACTTTGGCGGTAATGTGATCGATACGCCGGGTGTACGTGAATTTGCCATGATCGACATTGAAAAAGAAGAGGTGCAGCATTATTTCCCTGAGATCTTCAAGAAAAGAAAAGAATGTAAGTTTCACAACTGTCTTCACATTAATGAGCCCAAATGTGCTGTTCTCGATTCCCTTGAAACCGGAGAAATCCAGTATTCCCGTTATGCCAACTACATAAAACTGATGGAAGAGGCGGAAGAAGCTGCTCAAAAATAAACATATTCCCAATTAACAACGATATTTTGTAAGAACCTTAGATTGACAGATTAATCTAAGCGAATTTTCATGACTTGAAATCTTCAAAAAATGATCAGATTCTGAACCAAGAGAATGTAAACTGCTATCTGGATATTATCCTTGTCAGGATTTCAAAACCTTGACAAGGATAAATTACTTCTGGTATTTTTGAACCGGCTCTGAAAAAAGCTATTTTTTTTGTAGTCAGAATTTCTTCTGTAGGAAAAAGCGGGCCGATTTTAAGAATAACTCCACCTTTTGTCCTAATTATTTGGTCAGATAGGGCTGGTTTTTGAAATTAATAGAGTGTTACGGAAAAGAGACCAAAAAAATATTAAAAAATTAATTTTATGCCATTGATTGAAATAGAAGCAATAAGGTATTAATATGATTTTAATGGGTTTTAAAAATTATCACATTCGCAATATAATGGTTAAATTTTTACAAATAAAAAACCCAGCCGAAGCTGGGTAAAAACTAATAACCATGAAAACTCAAATTAAACATGAGAATCGTAATAGAATTAACAATTACTGTGCCAAAGTTTTTTCTGTATTTCTTAATAAAAGTTATTTTTATGTTAAAAAAAAATTAAAATAAAAATCAAAGATATTTTTTGTAATTTTGCGGCATTAAAAAAATATACATTTATGTCTAACATTACATTCACTATGATTAAGCCTGATGCAGTTGCAGACGGACATATCGGTGCTATATTAGGTAAGATCGCAGAAGGAGGTTTTAAGATCAAAGCATTAAAATTAACTCAGCTTACTGTAGCTGATGCTAAAAAATTCTATGAAGTTCACGCTGAAAGACCGTTTTACGGAGAATTGGTAGAATTCATGAGTTCAGGTCCTATCGTAGCTGCTGTTTTAGAAAAAAATAATGCAGTAGAAGACTTCAGAACATTGATCGGTGCTACAAACCCTGCAGATGCAGCGGAAGGTACGATCAGAAAAATGTTTGCAAGAAGCATCGGTGAAAACGCTGTTCACGGTTCAGATTCTGACGAGAACGCTCTTATCGAGGCTCAATTCCATTTTTCAGGAAGAGAGATTTTCTAAGAAAAACTACCTCAAAATATAAATCCAGAGCATGGTCTCTGGATTTTTTTTATGACATAATGTCTTGAATAATAGATTATAAATTATTTTCAATGGCGCCGACCTTCTCATTGTACAGATCTAAAGGTTTATCCAATAGTATGGCAATAACGGTCATGTTTTTATCAATTCTGTTTTTTGGAAGGTCTATGTAAATAATTCCCGGAGTATTGCTCCAATAAAGTTTATTATAGATCTTATGACTGATGATCGATCCTTCGCCCACAATTCTGATCCTTGCGATGCCATTTTTTACCCCTTTCAAAGCTACAGTACCTGTGGGGGTTCCTTCAACAAAGAGATAAACGGTCTGCCTGTCTTTCGAAAGGGTGCTCATTCCGGAATAATGTCCTTCTGGTAACCCTTTTCCTGTTTCATATAATGCTTCGGCATGTTTGCTGACCCATTGCAAAGTTTCTAGGTTGGTTTTGGACGTTTTTGAAATTTTCATATCCTGTCCGTCGCTGGTAAGTCCTGAACCGTTCAGGAGATTATTTCCGCTATACAAAAGGCTGGCAAGGTCATAAGCTGCCATTTTGGTGTTTTTTTGCTCAAGAATGTCAGTAAGAGAATAAGAGTCTGTCGGGAAGTTCTTCAGGAAAAGCGGCTTTTCTTTAAAAACAAGTTCTACAGTGGTAACATCCTGATCAAACTTCACGTTCGAAAGATCAATAGTCATTGTTTTATCATGCGTAAAACTGAAATTGACTTGAGCATGATCGTCTCCGACAATTCTTACAGCGTCCGGTTTATTGTTTAAACCATATACTTTCACAAAATCTTTGGCTTCTTCAAGATATAGGAAAACCGATTTTCCTGTTCCTGAAAACGAAGATTTTCCCTTAAAGTTTTCAAATGGAAGACCTTGGCTTGTTCCATAGATGGCTTCTTTGTTTTTTGAGGTCCATCTTCCGAGATTTCTAAGGATTTCAGCCTGTTTTTCCGGAATAGTACCATCAGATTTTGGTCCGATATCAAGAAGCAGATTTCCTCCCATACTGATAACATCTGCCAACGTTCGGACGATCATATTCGGTGTTTTGTAATTTTCATCATCAGGCTGGTATCCCCAGGAATCGTTCATGGTATAGCAGAGCTCCCAATACTTTTGTTGAGGACTTACAACGGGAATTCCCTGTTCGGGAGTGTCGTAGTCGCCATGTTTGTTAAGTCGTGAATTAACAATGATATCCGGATTGTATTTTTTCAATAAATCCAAGGTCTGCGTCGCTTTCCATTCCTCAGGAGTGTGTTCCCAATCGCCATCGAACCATAACAGGTCGGGATTGTACTGAGAAGAGAGCTCGCCAAGTTGTGTCTGGTAATAAGTGACGAATTGCTGCCATCGATCAGGATCATTTTTGAGGTCATAACGCTTTTTTGTACGGGTGTTGTTGTCATAATAAGGGTGACTCCAGTCGGGAAGGGAGAAATAAAGTCCGGTTTTCAATCCTGATTTTTTAAGGCTATTAACGAAAGGAGTCATGACATCCTTTTTTGCCAGGGAATGAGCAGGGATCGTGATGGATTTTTCAGCTTTTGAATTCCACAGAGCAACGCCGTCATGATGTTTGGTGGTGATTACAGCATATTGAGCACCGGATTCTTTGATCAGATTGGTCCATTCATTTGGTCTGTATTGAGAAGCTGAAAACCCGTTCAATTGTTTCATGTAATTCTCATGATTGATATAATTATTGAAAAACGACCATGATTCAGAAATTCCATCCACAGAATAAATGCCCCAGTGGATAAATATACCCAATTTGGCATTTTTAAACCATTCCATTTTTGTGTCGGTTGCCGGCTTTGTTTGAGCTTGAAGAGTACATGATATAGATAATAGTCCTAAGAAAAAGGCCTGGATCCTCCTGTTTTTCATTTTCCTTTTTAATTTAAAGCCTAAATATAAACAAAGAAGATCTGATTTTTGGATAATGAAGCTGAATCTTAACTTCAATAATAAAATATTAAGTCTAAACTTTAAAATTCAAAATTTTATACGTTGAATTATTGTATTTTTAACATAATCATAAATGGAATACTTATTGTAAGTTTCATTAAAAATAGAATATGAAAATTCCAGCATTAGTAATGGCCAGCTTATTGGCTGTAAGTGTATCCGGACAAACGACAAAACCTGTGAAAAAGGGAGCTAAGTCCGTGAAAAAAGTGAAAAAAATGGATTCCCCCAAGACTGTAAAAGCCGAACCTACAAAGGTTGTGAAAAGAGATACTATCCTGAAATATGGTGGCGGATGTCCGGCCTGCGGAATGGGATAGTCTATGAAAAAGCCGTTGTTGGGACTGTCTATGATGCCGGAAGCAGATTTTGTTTCCGCGATACTTCCTATCCTGCAAACTCATTCTGTGGAGGTATTGGAGTGGTCTTTTGACACCTTTTATGATGTGGAAGAACCGGAATGGCTTTCCGGTCTTCTGGATTTTTACGCAGGAAATAACAGGCTTTTAGGCCATGGTGTTTACTATTCTCTTTTTGATGCGAGATGGACGGACAGGCAGGAAACCTGGCTTAAGAAATTAAAAGAAGAGGTAAGTCGAAGAAAATACAATCATATTACAGAACATTTCGGTTTTATGAACACCGAGAACTTTCATCAAGGCGTTCCGCTACCGGTTCCATTGCTCCCAAAAACGCTTGAGATAGGAAAAGACAGATTGATAAGGCTTCAGGATGCTGTAGAAATTCCCGTGGGAGTTGAAAACCTAGCTTTTTCATTTTCTCTGGATGATGTAAAAGAACAGGGCGAATTTCTCGATAAGCTGGTAGAGGATATTGATGGCTTTCTTATTCTGGATCTTCACAATATCTACTGTCAGTCCTGCAATTTTGAAGTTGATATGAAGGAGATAATCAAACTTTATCCTTTAGAAAAAGTGAAAGAAATTCATCTTTCAGGAGGAAGCTGGCAGGAAAGTGCTTACGGAAAGAAACCGGTAAGGAGAGATACGCATGATGACCGCATTCCGGAAGAAATACTACAGATGTTGCCTGAAGTGCTAATTCAATGTCATCCAGAATATGTTATTATTGAAAGGCTTGGGCATACATTAAATACAGAGGCTGAAAAAGAGTTTTTTTTCGATGATTTTAACCGGGTTAAAGAAATTATTGAATTTTCAGATCATCCGGTTGATCATGAGAAAATTTGGAACAGAAAAAATAGTACCTATGCACAACCGATTGAAGATCTGTTGTTTCACGATGAGCAGACAGAGCTGACCAGGCTGTTGTTTGACGGAAACAGTACCGAAGCTATTAAAAACCGGAATTTTCATTATTTCAAACCGGAAAACTGGGACGAAGAAATGATCATTACCGCACAGCAAATTATCAAAAAATGGAATCCTTACTAGGATTTCTTTTGCGTTTTTATCACAAATCAAAATATATGAAAATGACAACGGTATTTTTACTAATTACTGCCGTGCTTACGGCTTTGATCGCTGGGCTTTTTTATGCCTATTCATGTTCTGTAGTGCTCGGACTGGGCAAACTTTCGGATTCGGAATATCTGAAGTCTATGCAGAGCATTAACCGGGAAATCCTTAATCCGGTATTTTTTCTGAGTTTTATGGGAACTGCAATTCTACTTCCGGTAACTACTTTTCTGTTCCGGGGAGATCAGCCGGCTTTTATCTTTCTTTTGTTGGCGTCTGCAGCTTATCTGATAGGCGTTTTTGGAGTAACCATTGCCGGAAATGTTCCTTTGAATGACATGCTGGATAAGTTTGATATCACCGGATCTACAGCAGATGTAGTGAAGCAGATGCGCGACAGTTTTGAAAACAGGTGGAATCTTTTAAACAATGTGAGAACCGTATTTTCGGTGATAAGTATTGCTTTAGTGGCTTCTGCATGCATCTGGAGCAAGCATTTGCAGCAATAACTTAAGAGATTACGTATAAATACTTAATGGTATAATTCAGTATTTATACGGATGCATCATATAGGGTTTTATTAGGACTTTTACATAAGTAATAGCACTGGGAATCTAAAGCACTAAGTCTTACGACAAAAAAACTAATAACCACATAAGCTCAAATTCCGCAAGAAGAAAGGTAGCCCGCAAGAGCTGCCTTTTTATTTTTTTAATTACGATTGCAAAAAAAAGAATCATGTGCAAAACGGTTCAGTCTCAAAACTTGGGGAGAAAAAATTCAAACCATTAAGATTCTGTTAAGTTTTTAAGAATATTAAGTTTTAGCTTCGCTTTAAGAAGTATAGCTTAAAAAATCATTTGATTTTTTCTTAACTAATCTTACATCCTTCATAGATCTTAATGTTTAAAAAAGCGTGAAATTAGAATCTGTTCCATCAGCTAAATCTGCGAAAGTACATCATTATAAACGGTCTTTTGTGGCTTTAAATAAAATATTCTGAAAATCAAAAGGCATATTTTAAATAAAGAAACCTATGAGGTTTGTATTTATACTTACTCCCCAAGTTTTAGACTGAAACAAAAAACGGTGCAATAGCTCCTCTCAATAGGTGTTTTTCCTGATGTTTTACTTCCGGGTTATTTTAATCTTTGCTCTATCAATTATTAAAATTAAAACCCATGAAACATTTAGAAGTATTTTTCGCTTTGAGATCATTATCTCTTAAAAATTTATGTAAAGCAATAGCTCTCAGCTCAGTATTGATGACTGCAAGCTGCAGTAAAGATGAAGATGAGGCTGTTCCACAACCCATCGTGTATGCTGAGGAGAATCCATTAAATAAGTACCATGAAACTACAGGATTTACCACAGTCACCAATTTTATCAATGCCGGAAATTATGAATTCGGTCTCGTATTTTCTCCTAATGTAAAAGGAAAGATCAATGCTATTACCGTGAAACTGCCGGATGTGAATCCAGCCTTGAAAATTACCATCTGGGATTACACTTCTAAAACAATCTTAAGAACAGAGGTAGTCAATGTAGCGACATCGAATACTCTATTGACGAAAGCGATTGAAGCGCTTGCTTTGGAAAAAGATAAAAAGTACATGATTACGATGAATTCCAATGACTGGTACAAGAATAATAAACCCGATAACACCAATGCAGTCTATCCGGTTACTGCAGGAAATATAAAATTTCTGGAATACAGATGGCTGTCAACTTCATCCCAGGTTTTTCCAACCAATATCTCGCAGGATTATAACGGAGGAGATCTGAGCTTTAATTTTCAACAGGTAGACTAATAACCCATATATTTTTTTAGAAGAAAAGGCAGCTGATTCAGCTGCCTTTTCGTATGACTATATTTTAAAAACGTTTAAATTTTCAGCAATTCAATTGTTCTTTCCGGGCTTTCTGCAGAGAAAACTGCATTTCCGGCAACAAGTACGTCTGCACCTGCTTCGAATAATTTTGATGCGTTTTCAAGATTGACTCCGCCATCAATTTCAATTAAAGCTGTAGAATTATTGCTCAGGATAAGATCCTTAGTTTCCGCAATTTTTTTGTACGTGTTTTCAATGAATTTTTGTCCTCCGAATCCTGGATTTACACTCATCAAGAGAACAAGATCTACATCAGCGATGATGTCTTCAAGCATCAGAACCGGAGTGGATGGATTCAAAACAACGCCTGCTTTTGCGCCTCTGCTCTGAATATGGTGAATCGTTCTATGAAGATGTGTGCATGCTTCATAATGCACAGAGATAAGATCTGCACCGTGATTGATAAATTCATCTACATACTTATCCGGTTCCACGATCATCAAATGAACGTCCACGAATTTTTTAGCATGCTGCTGAACAGTTTTCATCACGGGAAAACCAAATGAAATGTTGGGTACAAATCTTCCGTCCATCACATCGATGTGGAACCAGTCTGCCTGGGAATTATTCAGCATTTCAATGTCTCTTTGCAGATTCCCAAAGTCTGCGGATAAAAGGGAAGGAGCAATAAGCTTCGTTTTCATTTTTACTTAGATTTTAGATGTCAGATGCAAGATATCAGATGTCAGACTCTTAAAGTGGATAAGTAAACACAATCATTAAAGTCTGTTATCTGATGTCTGAAATCTGGTGTCTTTATTAGTGATACTTCAGTTTCATCTCCGGCTTAATCTTCAGAAGTGTTTCGTAGATTAGCTTGATCACGTTGCCTACATCTTCTTTAGAGACCATTTCTACCGTTGTATGCATATAGCGCAAAGGTAGGGAAATTAATGCACTTGGTACGCCGCCATTAGAGTGGGCAAAGGCATCGGTATCCGTTCCTGTAGATCTGCTGGCAGCTGCTCTCTGGAAAGGAATTTTCTTAGCTTTTGCAGTGTCAATAATCAATTCTCGGATCGTATGGTGAACGCTTGGCGCAAAGAAAACCACAGGTCCATCGCCACACTTCTGATCACCTTCTTTCTTCTTCTCGATCATTGGGGTAGTGGTATCGTGGGTAACGTCTGTAACGATGGCGATATTAGGCTTAATGGTATCAGCGATCATATCAGCACCATATAAACCGACTTCTTCCTGTACGGAATTGGTGATATACAGCCCGAAAGGAATTGTTTTCTTATTTTCTTTTAAAAGTCTGGCCACTTCCGCGATCATAAAACCTCCGATTCTGTTGTCTAATGCTCTGCAGACGAAATATCTGTCATTCATTTCAAAGAATTCGTCCGGATAAGTGATCATGCATCCCACATAAATCCCCATTTCCTCTACTTCCTTTTTGGAAACTGCACCACAGTCGATGAAGATATTTTCAATTTTCGGAACCGGTTCATTTTGATTGGTTCTCGTATGAATGGCAGGCCATCCGAAGACTCCTTTTACAATTCCGTTTTCACCGTGGATATGAACGACTTTTGAAGGGGCAATGGTCTGATCTGAGCCTCCATTTCGGATTACATAGATTAATCCGTCGTCTGTAATGTAATTGACGTACCATGAGATCTCATCAGCATGAGCTTCAATCACTACTTTAAATTCGGCCTCCGGATTGACTATCCCATAGCAAGTTCCGTAATGATCTACTTCAATTTTATCTACATAAGGTCGGATGTAGTCCATCCATATTTTTTGTCCTTTATGTTCGTAACCTGTTGGTGAAGAGGTGTTTAGGTAATTTTCTAAAAATTTTAAAGATTTCTTTTCAAATTTCATAAAAGGGAATGATTTTTGCGTGTAATTTTTGTTATTATAAGTGTAAAAATAATGAATTTTACTAAGATTGTCTGTCTTTTTATCTTCTTTTTGGGAGTCAGTGTTTTTGGTCAGAAGGATTCTATTGTAGCAAAACCTCTTAACCAATATCCTGCTGAATCTTTAAAAACTGATGAGTTCGGTAATAAGTACTATTATGATGAACGTCAAAAGATCAAGGTTTATGAAATTAATGGTGAACCTGTAGTAGTGCTTGATGAGTTGGTTCTTGTCAATAAACCGCGGTTTAATAATCAGCTGGATAAAAATTACTATTATTTCCTTAATAAAAAGCTGAACAGGGTTTATCCGCTGTTTGTCACTGCACTTCAGCAGTACAGAGACATTCAGGCTGATATGACTGATATGGACAGCAAAGCCAAAAGGAAATTTGTAAAAGAGCGACAGAATATGCTTGCCGACCAGTATGAAAAGCAGCTTAGGGATCTTACCACTACGGAAGGCCAGGTTTTTGCCAAGCTGATGAACAGGGCAACCGGAAAAAACGTTTATGAGATCATTAAAGAAATGAGAGGCGGATGGAGTGCTTTCTGGTGGAATGTAAAAGGGAAGATGGCGGATATTGATCTGAAAGACCAATACAACCCACATAAGAACAGAACAGACGAGTTTATAGAGTCGTTACTTCAGTCCAACTGGAATTCCGGATATCTGCAGCCTTATCCCGGATCCGGAGATTTTAAAGTCAAAAAATAAAAGAATACATATAAAATTCCTGTAAGTCGCTTACAGGAATTTTTCTTTTAATTTATCGAATACGATTCTGTCGATCGGAAGTGGAAAAGGATTATCCGGAGTGTCGATGTCGATCCATTCTGTTCTTTCAATACATGGATCAAGGATGAGGAAGTCTTCTTCGGTGGTAATGTTGACTATATAATATATGGTAAGCAGTTGTTCATTTTCTCTGAAACGGGAAGCCAGAAAGTCTTCCTGCGTATAAAAATGTTCTACAACTTCTATCTTTACATTCAGTTCTTCATCAAATTCACGGTGAAGACATTCTATTAGGCTTTCTCCGAATTCCAAACCTCCTCCCGGAAATTTCATTAAAGGTTCACCGGCATATTCTTCAAACAGGGTCAGTACTTTTTTATCTTTTACTGCACATGCATACACTCTAATGTTGATCTTATCAATCATATATACTATTTTGTATAGCTAAAATAAGGAAATAAGTGGAAAGGGCCAATATAGGAATCTGCAAATTTATCTATGGGTTTCATAGGTTGTCTAGCTTTCAGGATTTTCCTGATCTTCCATTTTTATAGCATTAATCATCTCGCGTTTTCCCGGAGGTCCCTGTTTCTTCTCTACTTTAAAATTAAGCTCCTTTAGAATTCTTCTGACACTTCCTTTAGAAGAGTAGGTTGTTAACAAACCGTTAACGGACATTTTGTCGGAAACCATTTCAAACAGCGGTTTTTCCCAAAGGTCCGGCTGTACTCTCGCTCCGAAACAGTCGAAATAGACAATGTTGATTTTAGGTAAGTCTATGGTTTTCAGGTCAAAGAAGTCGCATTCTATCTTTTTCAGATTAAAACCGGAAATGATTTCAGTGGATTTTCCCCATTCAGCCTGATGAATTTTTTGATAAATATTTTTGAATTCCGGGTTATCAAAATGCTCAAAGTAGGCTAAATCATTAATTTCAGATTCATTTATGGGGTATTTTTCGAGCGAAAAATAGTTGATGACATGATTTTTGTCAGTTTTTAAATATTCATTAATTGTTACCAAAACATTCAAACCTGTTCCAAAACCGAGTTCTAGAATATTAATTTCGCAATCATTTAATTGATTTAATCCATTTTTGATAAACACATGTTCTGCTTCCTGAAGCGCTCCATGATGAGAATGGTAGTTTTCATTTAAATCATTGATAAACAATGTTTTACTACCATCATTTGTGGTCTTAATCTCTCTTTTCAAGCTATTTTTTTGTCAAATTTACTCCAAAATTTTTATATTTAGAAAATTATGTTAAATTTGTAGAACATCGTAAAAATTTTTAAAAATGATAATTCAAAAAACTGAAAACTCCAGACTTTCGGACTTTGATCCGAACAATTTTTCATTTGGAAGTACTTTTATTGACCATATGGTGATATGTGAGTATGAAAATGGAAAATGGGGTGATGTAAAATTGGTTCCTTACGGTCCTATACCATTTACTCCGGCCATGATGGGTGTAAACTACGGACAAGCTTGTTTTGAAGGTATGAAAGCTTATAAAGACAAAGACGGGCAGGTTTTCCTTTTCAGACCAGAAAAGAATTTTGAACGCATCAATAAATCAGCAAGCCGTCTGGCAATGCCTGAAGTAACTGAGGAAATGTTTTTAGACGGATTAAAGGCATTGGTAGATATCGACAGAAACTGGATTCCACAGGGAGAAGGAATGTCCTTATATATCAGACCTTTGATTTTTGCTACAGAGGAAGCTCTAAAAGCAAGAGTTGCCAATAAATATATGTTTGCCATCGTTGCAACACCGGCGAAAAGCTACTATTCAGAACCTGTTTCTGTAAAAATTTCAGATCATTATTCAAGAGCAGCCAGCGGAGGAGTAGGTTCAGCTAAAGCAGCAGGGAACTATGCCGCTTCTTTCTATCCTACACAGCTTGCTATTGAAGAAGGATATGAGCAGATCATCTGGACAGATGACGCTACTCATGAGTATTTCGAGGAAAGCGGAACGATGAACGTATTTGTAAGAATTAACGATACGATCTATACGCCGCCTACTTCTGAAAAAATCCTTGACGGAGTAACAAGAGACAGCTTCATCCAATTGGCTAAGAAAAGAGGAATTGAAGTGAAAATAGAGCCTGTAGCAGTAAAAACTGTAGTAGAAGCTCAGAAAAACGGAACATTGAAAGAAGTTTGGGGAGTTGGAACAGCAGTGGTAACTACTATATTCCAGGCTTTAGGATATCAGGGAGTAAAGCTTGAACTTCCAAGATTATCTGATGAGGAGAGCTATGCAGCAATTCTTAAAAAAGATCTTACAGACCTTCAGAACAACCTTAGCGAAGATTCTTTCGGATGGAGAGTTGTGGTTGAAAAAGATGTTTTGGAGACTGTTTAATTTAAACATTATTTGACTCAATAATAGGACCGGCGGAAATTTATTCTGCCGGTTTTTTTATTTTCTCGTTAAATATTGGTAATTTTTCAGAAAATTTAGAATACTATGCAATTTGTAAAGTTCAAACTCCCTTTTGGTCTGCTTTCTTTAATGAGCGTTTTAGCTTTTTCCTCATGCAGCAGTGATGATGATGGAGAAATGGCGGTTAATGATTCAGCCGTAATCACCGTAGAAAATGTAATTGAAAGTAAATCTCTGTCACAGTTCGGAACTTTTCAGAATGCGGGTTCATCACCAGTTCTTAATCCGGGCGAATCTACTTCTTTTAGCTTTTATGCAGGAAAAGGCCAGGCAATAAGCTTTGCTGCCATGTACGGAAAGAGTTATGATCTTTTTTTTGCTCCTGCCAACCCGGGTATAAAACTATATCAGGATAATGGTGATCCGGTAACCGGTAATGTATCTTCACAGATCAGGCTTTGGGATAACGGGACACGTGTCAATCAAGCTGCTGCAGCTCCGTTTACTCCTCCGGGTACAGCAGAATCTCCTCAATTAAATGTTTCGGAAATTGCATTAGGCGTTCCTGCTTCACAATTATTGAAAGCTGAGCTTACCCATGACGGAGGCACGAAATTCACTTTAAAATTAACCAATACCTCTGGCGGCACAGCCAATGAAACCCCTATCAGTGCGGGAGTCTGGGCGGTATCTCATAGCTCAGGAACGACCATTGTAAAAGAAGATCCTATTTTTTCGCCGGGTAAGCTGTCAGCCAACGGATTGACCGATCTTGCCGAAACTGGAAAAGTAACCCCTTTAACTCAGTATCTTACTGGTATTACGGGTCCTGCTTCTGCTTTCTCGCCAGTTGTGGTCGTAGTATACAGTGGTAATGAGAATCCTATCTTTAAAACAGGAGAGAATGACCGCGGACAAGGCCTGAAGGAACTTTCCCAACAAGGGAACGCAGATGTTCTGGCGAATTTCCTTAAAACAAAACCCGGTGTAAAAGAAGTATTTGTTCTTAAAGATCCAACGACCAATATTTTACAGCCCAGAATCAACGGGAGCAATGGTGGTAAAGCCTCACAGACCATTTCTGCCCGTAAAGGAGACCGTATTGCATTGGCTATGATGTACGCACAATCCAATGACTGGTTCATTGCAGCCACTAATAATGGAGTAGACGGTTCAACAAGAGGAGATATTTCTTCAATTATGGGACTTTTTGACAACGGAACCCTGATGAGTTCTTATCCTGGGGCACATATCGGATCCCAGCCGGCGCAAACGGAAAGCCAGCCGGTACAGCAGTTAGCGAATCCAAATCAATTTAATACACTTCCTTCACTACCACAGATGATTAAAGTGACCATTCAATAATATTCCAATAACAAAATATAGGATCACCTCTTTATGGGGTGATTTTTTTTTTTTAAAAAGCTCAAAAGCTAGAATTTGTGTCATCTGTGAAATCTGCGGGAGATTATTTTGAACCATTAAGATCAATGAAGATCATAAGAAAAGTTAAGAGAAAACCCAATGGATTTTTTAAGCTGCACAACATCACTTAAAGCGAAGTTTAGCTTAAATATTCTTAAAAACTTAAAAAGGCTTAATGGTTTAAAAAGTTTCTCGCAGATCAAACCAATTGAGCAGATTTTGTTATAAAACTTAAGTGTACTTTTTTGGAGTAAAATCTGTAAATTTTAAATAAAATGAAGTGCTCGAAAGAAACTTTTGTGTGTGAATTTTTTAAATTCTTGAATTTTTTTAACCTTTAAATCTCCCACAATCCAATTTCCCGGAAATTCTTCACCATTTTCTCCAAAATTTTTTAAAACCTATTGAACAATATTTCCCCGAAATGCGTATTTTCGCAAAAGTTTATGAAAAAATTACTCTTCATATCAGCAGTATGCCTGCTAAGCTGTAACCGGAAAGCACCCGAGGCCCGTCCTCCCATTGGCGGAGTATTGAGCCAGCAAGATCTGGATGTTTCCAGGGAAAGGATGAGGAATCTGAATACGATAGAACGGGGCCAGATCCAGGATTGGATCAAGGGTCAGTCTGTGAAGTATTATCCTACACAGCTTAATTACTGGGTAACGGTTGAAGGTTTTGATCAGAGAACAAGAAGAGCGGATGATACGCCGATCTCTTATTCTTATGATCTGTATGATTTTGATGAAACCAAGATCTACGATAAACCTTTTGAAAGAAGAGATGCCAGATTCGGGCATTTTGATGAACTGAAAGCGGTAGAGAATGCTTTGCGTTTTATGCATGATGGAGAGGAAGTAACGCTTTTGGTACCTTCTTCACTGGCCTACGGGACTTTTGGAGACGAAAAGAATATAGACAACGATATACCATTAATCATAAAATTAAAAGCTCTATAAATAATGAAATTGTTTAACAAGAATATAATTCTGGCAGCGGCAAGTATCTCGCTGATGAGTTGTACCCCAATCTATAAAAAAATGAACGTAGACAAAGAAACTTACGAAGGTCTTAATGACGGACTTTATGCAAATCTTCAGACTTCTAAAGGAAACCTGATCGTGCAGTTCGAAGACAAAAAAGCACCAGTAACTGTAGCCAATTTTATCGGTCTTGCAGAAGGGAAAATAGATAACAAAGCTAAGGGAAAAGGAGTTCCTTTTTATGACGGAACTATTTTCCACAGAGTGATCAAAGATTTCATGATCCAGGGAGGTGATCCTCAGGGAACAGGAATGGGAGATCCGGGATATAAATTCGAGGACGAGAAAAACGACCTTAAACATACAAGTAAAGGAATCCTTTCTATGGCGAATTCCGGACCTAACACGAACGGTTCTCAGTTCTTCATCACTGAAGTGGCTACCCCTTGGTTAGACGGAAGACACACGATCTTCGGAAAAGTGGTAAAAGGTAATGATGTGATCGATGCGATTGCTAACGTAGAAAAAGGAGCTCAGGACAAGCCTAAAACTGATATCGTTTTAGAGAAAGTTTCTATTTTCGGAAAAGGTGATGCTTACAAAAACTACGATGCAGCAAAAACTTTCACGGAAGGAAAAGCTAAAATCGCAGAAAACAATAAAGCCTATATCGCTAAAGAAGAGGCTGACAAAAAGAAAAAAGAAGAAGAATTCAAAGCTAACCAGGACAAAATGGTAGAAAACCTTAAAACTGGAATGCAGAAAACTGAATCAGGATTATACTACAAAATCACAAAAACAGTGGCAGGTGCAAAAGCTCCTAAATCTGGTGACAATGTATCTGTACACTATGCAGGTAAATTAATCGATGGTACAGAATTCGATTCTTCATTCAAAAGAAACGAGCCTATCGAAATTCCAATCGGAATGGGAAGAGTAATCAAAGGATGGGATGAAGGAATCCTATTGCTTAAAGAGGGCGAAACGGCTACCTTATTGATCCCACCGGCTATGGCTTATGGAGAAAGAGGAGCAGGAGGTGTTATTCCACCAAACGCTTGGTTAGTTTTCGATGTTGAGCTTGTGAAAGTACAGTAATTGAGAATCTAAAATATTGAAAGCCGTCCGTGAGGACGGCTTTTTTTTGTTTTTATATGTAAATGTTTGAAAATAAGGATAGAATACGGATTCCCGTAAGGTACTATTATATGGTATTATTTAGATTTGAAAAAGTTAATAACCAAATATCTAATGAAAAAAGTCATCACATTTTTAACGTTCATTACTTTAGTGACTGCCTGTAACAAAAAGATAAATACAGATAGAATAGAAAATGTAACTATAATAGATTCAAGTGATCTTAATAAGAAAGAAGCTGTAATAATTCTTAACGAAGTTCAAGGTTGGATGGAAAAAGGTGTTAGTAAAAAACTTTCACCTTCGAAAGTTAATGAGAAAATAAATCCTCTTATGGATAAGTATCAAAATCTTTTGAAAAATATGAACAAGCATGATTCTATGGAAATTCAAGACTATAGAATAATGTTAATAAATAAACTTATTGATTTCAAAATTAAGCAGACTAAAGAATAGTTAATATGAGTGAAAAAATTCAAAATAATATTTATCTTCTAAGAGATAAAATTATGGTAAAAACCAAAACAGGGGTTCAAATAAAGTCAATTGACTTTAAATATTTAAAATTGTTTTTAAGAAATAAAGGATATGATGAGCAAAAGATAAAACAAAATCTAAATGATGCTTATGAGATTAAATTGTTTTACAAAAGAGCTGAAAACAGAATTAAATGGAAAGATTTTATAAGATCAATATCGTTAGCAGAAGAAAAGATATTAGAACTTGAAGAATCTATTTCCGAAAGCTATATACTTTTTTTTAAAAGTAACAAAACTGGAAAAATTTATTCATCAACAGGTGGTTATGCACATTTGACAATTCAAGAAATTGCGACAACAGATTTTGGAATCCAAATTTTGTCAAGAATCATTAAATTGGATGACAAGGCACTACGAGCAACAAAAGAACGTAATTTGACAGGAGGAGTTCAAGGTGAAATTAAAATTTTCAGAAAAGATTACAATTTATACGAAAATGAAGATTATTCTAAAATCTATAATGAACTCGATGCTCTAATAGATAAAAAAACTCTTGTTGAAAAATTTGGTTTTAAACATACTGATATTAAAACTAACAGTATTTGTGTTGTAAAAAATTCTTTTTTATTGAAGAAATCCATATCATTTAAAGAACTTTTGAAAATAATTGAAAAATGTGAGAAGTTGTTTGAAGATGATTCTAATATTATTGAGATAAATAGTATCGAGAAAATAACGCGAACTGATAAGGTTTTACTTGATACTTTATTTGATGAGATATTAAAAAAGATCTATAATAATTATAGTGATAGAAATAATTTTTTTAGTGTGGAAATCAGTAATAAAGAATTTGAAAGATATTTTTATGCTTCGTATAGTCTGTTATATTTTAAATTGGGAAAAGCTAACTTAGAAAAAGAAACAGACGGAATTATTCGAGAAGTCCAGTCAGTATTTGAAATTTTAGATGAAAAATTGGAAGAACCATTAGAATATAATGAATTCAAAAAAGTAATGTTAAACTCATATATTGAGACTTTTGATGAAAATGGAAATACACTAACACTCGACAAGCTTATAGATCATTTTTGTACTGAAATTACTTATGAGGGAAGCTCTTATTTTTTCATCGAAAAAGATTGGTACATTGTTAAAAAGTCCTTTGTTGAAAATGTAAATAATCAGGTTAAAATTTTTTTAAGTGAAAATAAATATAAGAGTTCACCATTAAACAAGTGGTCTTCTGGAAACGAGAATGAATTCAATGCAAGCCATTTAGGATATAAAAACACTTATGTTTTTGATAAAATTACGCCATTGAATATTGAAGCATGTGACTTAATGAAAATTGATGAAATTAATAATATAGTTTATTTTTACCATGTAAAAAAGGGCTTTGACAACTCTATGAGAGATCTTTGCAATCAAGTTTTGATTTCTGCAAAAAAGATAGAAGAAGATTCAAGATTAGATTACGCTTACTTAAGAAAATTATATGAAAAGTCATTTAATTACACAGGGAAAGATGATTATTATAAAAAAGTCAAAAAGCAATTTAATACAATTGATCAAGAGGAATTTATAAATTTATTTAAAAATAAAAAAATTGTTTTTGTTTTGTCTGTTTTAGATGCAGCTAAGAAAAAAAGAAGCTTGTATAGTAATATTGAAAAGTTTGATTCAAATATTGCTAAATTTACTCTAATAGATTTATCGAGACAGATGCGTGCGATAGGTGTAGATTTTCAAGTCTTACAATTGGAAAAATAAAATTTCCATCCGTGAACTTATTTTTTTCATTTCCAAAATCCATAAAAAGCTTTATTTTCGTGGTAAATTATCCACATGAAAAAAATCCTCTACACGCTTCTCATTCTCTCCACAACCACCATTTCCGCCCAAGGGAAGAAATTCTTCAAAAGCGGGGAAGTACAGCTTCAGAATCCGGTAGAAAAGATTAACCTTAGATTTGCCAATGATCTGCCTTTTGTACAGGTAAGCATTAACGGGAAGTCTTACAATTTTCTATTTGATACTGGCGCGCCAACCGTGATTTCTACGGCGGTTTATACTGAGCTGGGACTGGAGAAAAAACACAGAAGTACCGTAAAGGATTCACAGAAAAATAAACACGAACAGATTTTTACCATTCTGCCGGAAATGACCGTTGATAAAGCCGTTTTCAAGGATGTAGGAGCTGTGGTGATGGATTTCAGTATTTCAGAATTGAGTTGTTTTAAAATAGACGGTATTCTGGGAGCAAACCAAATGGCGAAGCTGTTCTGGAAAATCAATTACTCGGAAAACTCAATGGAAGCGTCAAAAGATCTTGCTCAGTTTAACCCCGCAGATTTCGATATTGTTATTCCCTTTAGTCCGAGAGCACAGAAAACTCCTGTTGTAGAAACCGATTTACAAGGCAAAAAAATAGATCTAACCTTTGATACCGGATTTTCCGGAAGATTAAAAATCGCAGACAACGCGTATAACGCCGAAAAAGCTTTAAAAAGTGTAGAAGTCTATGGAACGAACTCAGTGGGTGCATATGGGGCTGCAAAACCCGCTCCGGGCTATATTTTCAGGACGGCAGGTTTGTCTTTGGGTAATGAAAGTTTTTTAAATGAAATTATCGCTACCGGAAGCACAAGCCTGATCGGAAATGATTTCTTTAAAAACTTTATTTTCATCCTCGACTGGACCGGAAATAAAATCTACATGAAACGCATTAAAAATGAACCGGCCAAACTGGAGTCTTTCGGATTCGGATATCGCTTTATAGATGCAAAACCCACCGTTGCTTTCGTATTTCAGGAAGAAAATTTCCCATTAAAAGTAGGGGACGCGATCATCAGCATCAACAATACCAACCTGGAAAACCTGGATAAAGATGGCGCCTGCCACTATTTCCTCAACAGAGTTGAAAGTGGGCAAAATGCCATCCATGTGAAGATCAGAAGAGATGGAAAGGTGATAGAGGTGAAATTGGAGAAGAAGGAGTTTTTGAAAGTGTGATTTCGTGTTTGAGGGTTTGAGAGTCTTAGAGTTTTAGGGTTGGTGCATGTATGCGTGTATGACTTTTGGAGACTAAACAAAAATTTTCAACCACAAAAGTCACAAAAACTTATTAAACACTTTAGTCATTTTTGAAGTTAAATAGATTGCGCATAGAAAGTACACATAAGTTCTTATGAAACTCTTTGATTTTCTACTTATGTGATCTTATTGTTTCCAGGACGGTAAAATTTTTAAAACTAAAGTGTTTAAGAGTAAAAACTTTTGTGCCTTTTGTGCTTAAAAAAATATAAATCGCCAATCTTTTTCAACTTGAAACATTTAGCTTTTTAAGCTTTTAAGAGCATTTAAGCTAAGCTTTGCTTTAAGTGGCATCACTTAAAAAAATCAGCTGATTTTTTTCTTAATTTTCCTTATCATCTTCATTGATCTTAATGGTTTAAAATAATGCAGTCTGGAAAATCTGCGCGAGATTAAATATTCTTAGAAGTCATCATAAAACTGCAGATCAATAAAAAAAGCCGTTCAAATTCATTGAACGGCTTTCTAGTAAAATTGAAATTAAAGTTATGCGTGTCTGGATTTCTTCCTCATTTGGGAAGAATTCATTTTTCCGGTAAGGGAGCTGATAAATACAAGTCCAAAGCCCAGATAAGCTGCAAATGCAGTTACATATACTATTAAACTGTTAAAACCTGGTTTTGTAGCATATATAAAATATACCAATACGGAAAAAACAGCAAAGCTTAGCAGAAGCATAAGGCTCCAGATATTCATTTTTGCGGCATCTTCATTTCTCTTAAAAATCATTTCAAAAAAATCTCTCATCATAATCTCTTTTTAAGGGTTATACATCTGTTTTCCGTCCTTTCATAGAACGGTCCGGAATTATTCCGTTATACATTAATAGCGCACGGATCATGGTTGTACTTGGCTAAGGTCATGATCATATGGCCGTTTGATTGTCTTACATCAGGGTATACTTTAAGTTACCCAGAAAATTTTAATTTAAAAGCAGTATTGAATCCCGACAAAGGATTCATGAGCTTTGACACCGTACACAGTTTGCATCGTAAAAATGGAATTGATAAAGGGATTATCTCTTCCGTTGTATACGGTATCTAAGGAAAAAGGGTGATATCAAAAATAATGATAGCCTTATTCCGGCTCAGCGGAAACTGAATATTCTGCGGAAACCTTTTCTCATCGTTTGTGCTTAAATAATTTTTTTTCAATGATTTAGCTTGCGAATTTCATGCCAAAGTGAATATTTCAACTTGTTTTTATGATTAAGTAACTTTAAGTTTGCATAAATCTGTAATAAGTGACTCCGGAAAGTTTAGAAGAAAATATAAAGAGTATTGCTGCTAGACTTATAGAGCTGGCAGAAGAACAATGCTGGAATAAAATATCCCATCAACTTACTTTCATCGTTTCAGATTTTAGTGAATTTGGAGCGGATTTTCGGGAACGGAGAAAATTGAAAAGTAAGATCAATCGATATAAAACGCCGTTACCATTAGATGCTGTTATTGAAGTAGTAAAGAAAGAATATCAGGATCTGTATGATATTAATCTTTACATTTTTAAAGCATTACAGAAAGAAACGATTATCGAAATTCAATATTTCAGAAAATCAAATATGGAGCTTGATTATTATGAAAAAATAAAAGATAATCCGCCGATGCTTCATGCTAAGATTACACAGCCTGGTTATTCTTTGGATGGAGACAAATTTGATATTAACTGGGAATCTGGTGGTGGATTAAGGCATTACTGGAAAAGCTTTCTTTATGAATTCAAATACAAAAGAATAATGAAAAAGCTGAAAAAGTAACAACTGTGTAGAATCTGTGAAATTATTTAACCACAAAAGTCACAAAAGTTTTTTGACACTTTAGTTATTTTAAAGTGAATGCTTTGAAAATAGAAAGTTCACATAAGTCTTTTAAAAATCAAAGATTTTTATATTCACGATAATAAAATCTGCGCGATCTGAGGAATCTGCGGGAGATTTTTCACATACAGATTAAATAAAAAATCAACAAGTTAATCATGACAAGACGTTAGCTTCATCAAAATCAACCTGTTGACAACATCTTTCACTTGTAAAGGCTAAAGTATTTTAAAGGTAAAATCCTACCAGTTCTTATCAATCATATAAACCATCTGCGTCATAGCCGTAGCGCCCAAAAGAAGCTCTCTTCTGTTCACTTTTTCAAAAGTATCCTCTTCCGTATGATGGATATCGAAATACCTCTGGGAATCCGGAACTAATTCAGCGGTAGGAACTCCCATATCGTGAAGCGGGTAAATATCCGTTCCCGAATATTTGCCTTCAAAATTGTAAACACCATAAGGCAGGAACAAGCCAGTCCAGCTTTTGATCTGATTTCTTTTTTGATCATCCATTTCCAAAGCAATACCTCTCGGAGCAAAACCTCCGGCATCAGATTCCAGGGCAAAAATATGTTTCTCGTTCTTTTCTTTTACTGTTTTTCCGTATTGGATACCGCCTTTTACGCCATTTTCTTCATTAGCGAAACAAACGACTCTGATGGTATGATTATTTTGAAGGCCTAATTTTTTAAACGTTCTCAAAACTTCAATGCTCTGAACAATTCCGGCACCGTCATCGTGTGCTCCTTCGCCTACATCCCAGGAATCCAGATGTCCTCCGACTACAATGACGCTTTGGTCTTTTTTACCCGTTATTTCGCCAATAACAGAGTGGGAGAGCTTCTCACCCTTCATTCCACAGTTTGAGTTTAATTTTGCGGTAATTTTCTGCGTTTTTAAAAGCGTTTCAAGTTCGTCTGCCGTAGTACTTCCGATGGCTATAGCCGGAATCTTTAAAACTTTATCCTCATAGCGCATCGCTCCGGTATGCGGAACATCGTCAAAGGCTGAAGACAAAGATCTTACGATGGCAAACTTTCCACCTTTTTTAGCGGTTAATGAAGCAGCAGTTACCCTATATTTTGCAGCATCGCCATAACCTCTGAATGTTTCCACAAAAGATTGATTGAAAGCATAGTTAAAGAACACAATCTTATCCTTTACTTGATCTGCTGAAAGCTTGTCATATTCCTCCATAGATTTCACGATGATGATCTCACCGGAAACATCTTTTCCGCCTGTACCTTCAGAATTTCCCAATGAAAGCATCTTCAGGTTTTTCCATTTTCCGTCTGCTGTTTTAATTTGCAGGGATTCCTTTCCTCTGGTCCATACCGGAACCATCACTTCCTGAAGCCATACCTTGTCGGCTCCGGCATCGCGAAGCTTCTGTTCTGCCCATTTTACGGCTTTATCATACGCTGCAGAACCACTTAGACGGTGACCTATGCTTTTGGTAAGATCTTTTAATTCAGTATAACCTTTTCCGTTGTTCAGAATTTCCGTAGAAATTTTACTGAATTGTATCGAATCTTCTTTAGACTGGCCAAAAGCAGCCATTCCTAAAAATAATAATGAAGTGCCAATTATCTTTTTCATAGTTTACCAGTTTTTATCGATCATATAAATAAGTTGAGTCATTACCGCTGCGCCCAGAAGGAGTTCTCTGCGGTTGACTTTTTCAAAGGTGTCTTCTTCTGTATGGTGAATGTCAAAATAACGCTGAGGATCAGGAACGAGTTCTGCCGTTGGAACTCCCATTTCATGCAGCGGAGCAATATCTGAACCTGAATATTTTCCTTCAAAGTTGTAGACTCCGTAAGGCAGGAACAGATTGACCCAGCTTTGGATCTGTTTTCTGTTGTTGTCATCCATTTCCAGGGAAATTCCTCTTGGAGAAAAACCTCCTGCATCGGATTCTATTGCAAAAAGATGCTTCTCATTACTTTCCTTCGCTGTTTTTCCATATTGCTTTCCACCTTTCGTTCCGTTTTCTTCGTTTGCAAAACAGACCGCTCTGATGGTATGGTTATTTTGTATTCCTAATTTCTTAAATGTTCTTAAAACCTCAATGCTCTGCACAATGCCCGCACCGTCGTCATGCGCTCCTTCACCTACATCCCAGGAATCCAGGTGTCCTCCGACCACGATAACGCTCTGGTCTTTTTTACCGGTTATTTCGCCAATAACAGAGTGGGAGAGCTTCTCACCCTTCATCCCACAGTTGGAGTTGAGTTTTGCCGTAATTTTTTTATTTTTTAATAATAGTTCCAGCTCATCTGCTGTTGTGTTTCCGATAGTCACGGCCGGTACCTTGGAAATATTATCATCATACCGCATATTACCCGTATGGGGAACATCGTCAAATGCTGAAGATAAAGACCTGATGATAGCAAACTTTCCACCTTTCTGAGCCGTTAAATTCGCTGCAGAACGTCGGTAAGCTGAGGCTTCTCTATAAGAAATAAAAGTCTGTACATGTGACTGATTAAAAGGGTAGTTAAAGAATACGATCTTATCCTTTACTTGAGATGCAGGAAGCTTGTCATATTCCTCTAAAGATCTCACCATAATAATTTCGCCCGATACATCTTTTCCGTCTGTCCCTTCAGAATTTCCCAGTGAAAGCATTTTCAGTTTCTTCCATGTTCCATCTGCCGTTTTGATTTGCAGAGATTCTTTTCCTCTGACCCAAACCGGAATCATCACTTCCTGAAGCCATACTTTATCAGCTCCGGCATCACGTAGTTTTTGTTCTGCCCATTTCACCGATTTTTCATAAGCTTCGGTTCCGCTCAGACGGTTTCCAATGTTTTTGGTAAGGTCTTTTAATTCGGTATAGCCTTTTCCGTTGTTCAGAATTTCCGTAGAGATGGTACTGAACTGGATGGAATCTTCTTTAGACTGTCCGAAAACAGTCATTCCTGCTAATAAAAAGGAAAGGATGACGATCTTTTTCATATTACCAGTTTTTATCGATCATAAAAATCAGCTGTGTCATGGCTACAGCTCCCAAAAGAAGTTCTCTTTTGTTCACTTTATCGAAAGTATCTTGTTCAGAGTGATGGTAGTCGAAGTACCTTTGAGTATCTACGACCAGTTCAGCCAAAGGAATATCCAGCTTTTTCAGTGGGGATATATCTTGAATAGCTTCAGTCTGGTCAAAATCATAAATCCCGTAAGGAAGGAAATAATTTTTCCATTCGAAAATCTGCTTTCGTCTTTGTGGCGGCATATCTAAGGAAAATCCTCTTGGTGAATATCCTCCCGCATCTGTTCCTAAAGCAAAAACATGTTTTTCATCCCTTTTTTTCACATATGCTGCATACATTTCGCGTCCTTGTCCTCCGTTTTCGCTGTTGGCATAAAAGACAACTCTTATCGTATGATTATTTTCAATACCAAGCGCTTTGAATGTTCTTAAAACTTCAATGCACTGTGCAATACCGGTTCCGTCATCAATAGCGCCTTCCCCAAAATCCCACGAGTCTAACTGAGCTCCTAAAACGATCACTTTAGCATCCTTTTTACCTTGGATTTCAGCAATAATATTGGGATTAGTAGTGTCGCCTTTTGACTGTGCAGTCATATTTATTTTGGCGGTAATCTTTTGATTTTTCAGTAATTTTTCTAATTCGTCAGCAGATCTTACTCCAATGGATAGGGCAGGAATTCTTACTTTGTCATCAGGTTCGTAATACACCATTTTGGCATGAGGTGTATCATCCATTGCTGTTGTTAACGATCTTATAATTAAAGCTTTTGCTCCTGTTTTTGCAATCACGGAAGCAGAAATTAATTTGGATTTTGCAGTCGCCAGATAAGAATCATTTGTATTAATGATCTTTGGATCCATTGGAAGATTAGCGAAAACTATTTTACCTTTCAATTGCCCCACGGACATAGCATTAAGTTCAGAAGTTGAATTGATTAAAACAATATCCCCCGTAAGATCTTTTCCGCCTGTTCCTTCAGAATTTCCGAAAGACAGCATTCTGATGTTTTTCCATTCTCCATTAGCGGTTTTTATCTCTAAGGATTCTCTTCCTCTTATCCAGACCGGAGCTTTAGCTTCCATTCTCCAGATCATTTCAATGCCGATAGATTTGAGCTTTTTTTCTGCCCATTCCACCGCTTTTATATAGCCGGAAGTTCCACTGAATCGTGGACCGATTCCTTTGGTAAGTTCTCCTAGATTTTCGTAGGCTGCGCCGTTGGTCATGATCTCATCCGAGATCTTTTTAAATTCATCGTGGTAGTTGAATTTCGCCATAGTAACCTTTTTTACAGGTTTTTTCTGTGGCTTTTTTTGAGAAAATAAAAATCCACTCAAAAAGAGTGGAAGTATAATGAAGATTTTTTTCATTTTTTATTTACCTTTCTTTTTCCGCTTATAAAAGTAGGGAAAAATTAGTAATTTATTAAGGTTTCATATCGTACATTAACAGTGCTGTAATCAATTTTGGTTCGATGAATGTACATTTTGGAGGCATGCTCAGCTTCAGATCTGAAATTTTAATCATATCGTTGAAACTTACCGGATAGATTCCAAAACCGACTTTTCCTTCTCCACTGTCTATTTTCTCCTTTAAATAGTTAATACCCTGAAGATTGGAAGTTCCTTTTGCATAGGAGATTTTCTCAGAGCTGTCTGAATTTTCTATTTTAAGGATATTTTTGAAAATGTATTTGTCTAAAAGATGATGGTCAAGATTGTCCAGCGACATTTCTCTTGAACGGAGATCATGCTTCACATGAAGCGAGTAGAACTTACCTTCCAGATACATCGATATATGGAATTTCTGAGAAGGGAAATAGGATGTTTCACCTTTTTCGTGGATCAGGAAATACTGGTCCAGTTCTTTTAAGAACTCTTCACTGGAAAGTCCGTTAAGGTCGCTTAAGATCCTGTTGTAATCGTGGATCTTGATCGATTGGTTGGATACGATGAAACTGTATACAAAATTATAGGCTTCCGTACCGTTGTGTCTCTTATTTTTTTCTTTGTGATGCTTGGCATTCAGAGCGGTAGATCCGATCCTGTGGTGACCATCTGCAATGTAGAAAGAGTCGATCTGATCAATTACTTCCTTGAACTGCTGAAGTTTCAGACGGTTGTCTATTCTCCATATTTTATGTCTGATCCCGATAGAATCGATATGGTTGAAAATAGGAACATTCTTCTCTTCATGATTCATCAGAAGTTCAATCTTGGAATTCGAAGGATAGGTAAGAAGTACCGGTTCAGCCTGAAGGCTTACTTTTTCCAGATAATGAGCCAGTTTTTCCTTTTTCTGTGGAATGGTACTTTCATGTCTTTTGATCTTTCCGTTCCAGAAATCTTCAATACTCGCTAATCCAAGCAAGCCTCTGAAAATTTGTTTGTTGGGGTAGATCTGCTCATAAAGATAGTACGCAGAACTGTCCTGGATCAGTTTCTTTTCATCCAGAAGTTCTTCAAACGTTGAACGGATCTTCCTCAAATTCCGGTCAATATCTTTAGATTTACTTACAACATAGGGTTTAATCATGTTGATGTAAGTATTTTCAACTTGAGCTTTCTCTGCAATCTCCTCTTGGGTGAAATTGTCCAGCGGATGCGTAGGGAAAGTGCTCTCAAAGTCTTTATGAGGTCTGATTCCACGGAAAGGTTTAAAAACAGGCATATTTTATCTTATGGTTTCTTTTTGTAGCTTAATAATTTGTTCTGCAAGTTCTGCGCCGATTTTTTCCTGGGCATCCACTGTGTTTCCTCCTACGTGAGGAGAAAGGGATAGCGCAGGATTCATCAGCAGAGGAAGTTCCGGACTTGGTTCGTTTTCAAAAACGTCCAGTGCCGCTCCCGCCACTTTTTCAGATTCGATGAAATCCAGAAGGGTTACTTCATTGATGACACCGCCTCTTGCAGTATTCACGATGTAGACGCCGTCTTTCATTTTTTCAAACTGAGGCGTGTCTATGATATATTCATTCGTTTTTGGAGTATTGATGCTGATGAAGTCGGTATCTTTAAGGAAAGCATCCATATCATTGGTGGAAGTGATCTCAAAATTCAGACTCTGTCCGTCGAAAAAGTCCAGGCTAAGAACTTTTGTCTTTGGATTTTTTGTCAATACTTTGATTTTCATCCCTAATGCAATTCCTATTTTTACCACTTCCTGACCTATACTTCCAAAGCCGATCACTCCAAGTGTTTTTCCTGAAAGTTCATATGCTTTGCTGAACGACTTTTTCATGGCATTGAAATGAGTTTCCCCTTCCAATGGCATCAGCCGGTTCGATTCGTGAAGGAATCTTGCCAGTGCGAAAAAGTGTCCGAAAACAAGTTCAGCTACTGATTTTGAAGATGCTGTAGGCGTGTTGATCACTTTGATGCCTTTGCTTTTAGCATAATCTACGTCAATATTATCCATTCCGATACCTCCGCGTCCTATGATCTTTAGGCTGGGGCATGCATCGATCATGTCCTGTCTTACTTTCGTCGCGCTTCTTACCAAAAGAATATCCACGTTGTTTTCATTAATGAAATTGATCACGTGATCCTGTGCCACTCTGTTGGGCAAGACTTCAAATCCTGCTTCTGTAAGGGCCAGTTCTCCTGTTTTTGAGATTCCGTCGTTTGCTAAAACTTTCATGTGTTATTTAGATTTAAAGATTGAAAAATTCAGATGTTTAATCATTATTAAATCGGGGCGCAAATTAATAAATTTTTATTAACTGCTCTGCATCTTTCAATCTTTGAATTTTTTTATGCTTAAATTATTTAATTGATCTCATCACATCAACCAGAACCTGCACACTTTCAATAGGTAAAGCGTTGTATAAACTTGCTCTGTATCCGCCAAGACTTCTGTGTCCGTTCAATCCACTGATTCCCGCAGCTTTCCATGCATTGTCAAATTCTTCTTTTTTGCTCTCGTCTAATAGTTTGAAAGAAACATTCATCAGAGAACGGTCTTCTTTTACACAGAACGTTTCAAAAAGAGGATTGTTGTCAATCTCATCATATAACAATTTTGCTTTCGCTTCATTTCTTGCTTCCGCTGCTGCAATACCGCCATTCTTTTCTAAATACTGTAACGTAAGAAGAGAGGCGTAAACAGGGAAAACAGGTGGGGTATTATACATGGATTCTTTTGAAATATGCTGAGAATAATCCAGTATAGACAGCATATTTTCTCTTCCGGTTTTTCCAAGAATTTCTTTTTTGATAACCACTAAAGTTACCCCTGCAGGTCCCATATTTTTCTGAGCTCCGGCGTAAATCAGATCAAATTTAGAAAAATCCAATTGTCTTGAGAAAATATCAGAACTCATATCGCAAACCATCAGCGTATCAACTTCCGGGAAAGATTTCATCTGAGTTCCATAGATGGTATTGTTCGATGTGCAGTGGAAATAATCATATTCTGAACCCACGGTATAATTTTTAGGAATGAAAGAATAGTTTTCTTCTTTGGAAGAACCTACCACATTCACTGTTCCTAATTTTTTAGCTTCTTTCACAGCTCCTGCCGCCCATGTTCCCGTATCGGTGTAAGCTGCTTTTCCGCCTACTTTCAATAGGTTGTAAGGAACCATCGCAAACTGCAGGCTTGCACCGCCTCCTAAATAAAGTACTTCATAATCATCACCAAGGTTCATCAGTCTTTTCACAATGGCACGCGCTTCGTCCATTACAGCAACAAAATCCTTGCTTCTGTGCGAAATTTCAAGAAGAGACAATCCAATACCGTTGAAATCTAAAATAGCTTCTGCTGATTTTTCGAATACCTCCTGAGGTAAGATGCATGGCCCTGCGCTGAAGTTGTGCTTTTTGCTCATATTTTTACTTTTTTGGTTGTGCAAGAATTTTACGGACTTGCGGTTTTGTTATTGATATTTTACTAGATTCTTTGAAATTTATAGTTAAAAAAACCGCCTCAACGCTGAGACGGAGCCTTTATTATTCACCGTGTAAGAACGCTTTTTTATTAAGCAGCGCTTCATCAGATTCTACGTGATCTTCATCAGGAACACAACAATCTACCGGGCAGACCGCTGCACACTGAGGTTCTTCATGGAATCCTTTACATTCCGTACATTTGTCAGTTACAATGAAATATACATCATCACTCACAGGTTCCTGTGGCGAATCTGCGTCTACAGTAAGTCCTGACGGCAAGGTAATAGTACCTGCAAGAGCAGTACCTTCAGAAGCTTTCCAGTCTACGGCCCCTTCATATATCGCATTATTTGGGCATTCCGGCTCACAGGCACCACAATTAATGCATTCATCAGTTATTTTAATAGCCATCGCTAATTTTTTTTAAATTTGCACAAAATTACAAAATATTCCCCAATTTAAAAGTAATTATGAATATCGAAAATCAAGTTTTAGGACTTATTAAGTTAAGCGAGTATATAAAAGAGTTTTTATCAAAGGATTCAGCGGATTATAATGATCATGATAACGAGTTTGAATCATTGCTGAAAAGATCCGAAATAGAAAACCCGTGGTTCACCATGGAAAACCAGAAGTTTGCTCTGAATGAATGGACCCAGCTGCTAAGTCAGGAAAATATAAATAACTGGATCGGAAATTATTCCGTTTCAAAAGCTTCAAAAAGAGTAGGACTGATCCTGGCAGGGAACATTCCTCTGGTTGGACTTCACGATGTAATATCCGTGGTTCTAAGCGGTCACATTCCATTAATCAAATTATCTTCGAAGGATAAACGAATGGTTCCGTTCCTGTTGGAAAAATGGAATGAGTTTTCCGGTGGTGCTGTTCAATTTGAATTTGTTGAAAAACTGGAAAATTTCGATGCGGTGATTGCGACAGGAAGCAACAACACCGCGAGATATCTTGAATATTATTTTAAAGATCATTTGAGCATCATCAGAAAAAACAGAACTTCTGCGGCGGTTTTGAAAGGAGATGAAACTCCTGAAGAACTTCAGCTTCTGGCCGAAGATATTTTCAGATATTTCGGGCTTGGATGCAGAAATGTGACAAGAATTTTTATTCCTGAGGATTTTGTAATCGACAGACTGTTTGAAAGTTTTACTGGATTCCAGGATATCATCAATCATCATAAATACGCCAACAATTACGATTATAACAGGGCGGTTTACCTTCTGAACCGTGATTTGTTCTGGGATAATAATTTTGTGATGTTGAAAGAGGATGATAAGCTTTTCAGTCCGCTTTCTGTAATTAATTTCAGCCGATATTCATCGATTGATGAAGTGAAAACTTTCATCGCTGAAAATGAGCAGGATATTCAGTGTATCGTGGCTAAAAACGAGCTTGGATTGGATTCTATTCCATTTGGAGAGGCACAGCATCCGGCTCTCAATACGTATGCAGATAATGTAGATACGATGAAATTTTTGGAAGTGGTCTGATTTTCGTATCTTAACTCACTTATTTCACCAAATATCAAAATAGATTATGAAGAAAATATTTTTAGGACTTACATTGCTTGCAGCACAACTGATGTTTGCTCAGAAAGTGACCGGAGTAAAGGTTGAGAAGACTCAGAAAGAGGTGCCTGCACAGCTGAGCAAAGAGAAGATCAATCTGTATAATGACAATTTTCTCAAGTTTGTTGAAGCACTTAAATCTTCGAATCGTCCGGCTGTTGACGCGCTTCTTTCAGAAAAAGTGAAAGAAATCGTTACGGATGACGTTCTGAAAAAGGTGAAGGAAGGCTTTGATGTGAATAAAAAGCTGGAAATTTTAAAAACGGGCTATCATAAATTAATGGATGGCTCCAGTTTGCCAAGTATCAATTATAAATACGCTGGAGATTCTTCTTCAAAAGAAGTGATCATGGCTGTATTTGAAGAGGATGGAAAGATCCTTGGAGTGATGCCGGCGAAGAAAGATAAATAATTTAATATTCAAATAAAAAAATACTAACTATGATGACAGATGTTTTAGTTGCTCATTCCTCAGAAGTGGAAAAGGCATCTTTTTACAGAAAAACGTACTTACATGTTGCTTTATCAATCCTTGCGTTTATCGGGGTTGAAACTATTTTAGTGAAAACAGTACCACCAGAAATCATTGCGATGATGTTCGGGCAGAAATATACATGGTTGCTGATCATCGGTGTTTTCTGGCTGGCTTCTATGCTGGCTTCCAAATGGTCGCTTTCACAGAGCAGAACGACGCAGTATTTCGGATTAGGATTTTATATCATTCTGGAAGCGCTGATCTTTATGCCAATGCTTTACATAGCAGCGGGAATGCAGGGTGGAGGAAATATTATTTTCCAGGCGGCGATGTTGACGATTGCAATGTTTGCAGGACTTTCACTGATCGCGTTTACTTCTAAAAGAGATTTTTCATTTTTAAGAAATATCATCATTATCGGAGGTTTTCTTTCGATTGGATTGATTGTAGCAGGAGCTATTTTCGGATTCAACCTGGGGCTTTGGTTCTCGGTAGGAATGATGGTGTTGGCTTCTGCGAGTATTTTGTATGAAACCAGCAAGCTTAAAAATGTCTATACGACGGGACAATATGTGGGAGCATCTTTACAGCTTTTCGCCTCTATTATGCTGTTGTTCTGGTATATTCTTAGAATCTTTATGAGCAGAAGAAGCTAAATTTAGGTATGAGTTTTAAGTTATGAATGATGAGTTTTAAAACATAATTCTAACTTCAATATACAATCCTGGTGATTCATTCATCAGGTTTTTTTTGTTTGTAATCTTTAAATCTTTGAATGCTTCATTGTTTAAATTTTTAACCACAAATACCACAAATGATTTCACAAATATCACAATTTACGGACTAAAGCATTCGTGTCATTAGTGTAAAATATTTGTGCAATTAGTGTTTTAATAAAATAAAGAAACCCAAAAAATCCTGATGACATTCACCGGGATTTTTAATAGGATTCTTTAAGCTATATAAACAACGGCAACCGCATCAGCAATGGCATATTACAGAAGCTTTGAAGCACGTGTTATCAATTGAAATTAAAGAATGGAGAAAATATAGTATCGAGGAAATCCTCAGTAGTACTGTGTTTTTAATCTTTTAATTATTAAATCTTTAAATGATTCAATAAAGAAAAAAACTATTTATCAATAGATCCTAAGACCTTCTGTGCAAAAGAATTTAAAGCGTCTTTTTCGCTCATTCCGTTCTGAACGCTGGCGTGTACTTCCAAAGCACCACAGATATTGGTGATCAGTTCTCCGGCTACGTTTAGATCTTCTTCACTGGTTCCTCTGAATTCGCAGAAGCTTTCTAAAACCTCTAATGTTTTTTCAAGATTCTCAGGAGTCTGGTTCTGATAAAACTGTCTGATTACGGGTAATTTCATTATTGTAATTCGTTAAAAAGGTTAATTAAACTTTCCGCCTGGTTGCTCTGTACCTGATTCACCAATTCACCGTTTTTGAAAACTGCGAAAGTAGGAAGGTTATCTACAGTAGCTAATTTTCTGCTTTCAGGAAGCTTTTCAGCATCTACATATAAAAATGGAATTTCTTCGTTTTCTGATGCCAGTTTTTTAAATTTAGGCTTCATGATTCTGCAGTTTCCGCACCATGTTGCGCCGTACTGAACCACTACTTTTTCATTGTCGTTAACGATATTTTGTAAGGTATCTTCTGTTAATTCTGTGTACATAAGTTAAATTTTATGAAATTTAACAATGTAGCAATTGGATAATGTACCAGTGTAACAATTAAAATATTGGATTTTAAATATTGTTACATTGTTACACTGCTATATTGTTACACTCTTATATTGCTATATTAGTGTGCAATTGCTACATTGTTATAGTGTTTTGATTAGTTCTTAGCTAAGTATTCTGCTGTAGAAGTTCTGTCTGCTTTCATTGCATCTTTTCCTTCTTCCCAGTTGGCAGGACATACTTCACCGTGTTTCTGAACGTGTGTGTAAGCATCAATTAATCTTAAATATTCTTTCACGTTTCTTCCTAAAGGCATATCGTTTACAGACTCATGGAATATTTTTCCAGTTTCGTCGATAAGATAAGTCGCTCTGTACGTTACATTAGAACCTGTGAAAGTTTCCTCTCCATCTTCATTGTATTCGAAATCCTGGTCTACGATTCCTAAGATGTTAGCTAGCTGTCTGTGAGTATCAGCTAAAAGCGGGTAAGTTACCCCTTCGATACCTCCATTATCTTTTGCTGTGTTCAACCATGCAAAGTGCACTTCGTTGGTATCACAAGAAGCACCGATTACTTTAGTGTTTCTTTTAGCAAATTCACCTAAAGCATCCTGAAAAGCGTGAAGCTCTGTAGGGCATACGAAAGTGAAATCTTTTGGATACCAGAATAAGATTACTTTTTGTTGGTTAGAAGTAGCTTCTTCAAGGATGTTGACTCTAAGATCGTCACCCATTTCAGACATAGCATCGATTGTTACATTTGGGAATTTTTTTCCTACTAAAGACATAATTTTCTGTTTTTATATTTAAATTTCTAGTGCAAATATATAAATATTTCATCTATCGAACAAATGAATATCGATAAATAAAATCTATAATTGTTTTTAATAGATTTAAAGAAAAAAGCCCTGAAATCAGAGCTTTTTGTTTAGTTTATATCAAGTTTTTAACAAGTCTAAATTAAATTTATGAATTGAAAGGCGCTAACAATTCCTTGATCCTTTTCATCGCTCCTCTAAGGTCTTCTTCAGAAGCTGCGTAAGAGAAACGGATGCATTCAGGACTTCCGAAAGAAACACCACCTACACAACCCACGTGAGCATGCTCCAGTAAGAGCATCGCGAAATCATCGGAATCTTTAATCTCCGTGCCGTTCAGTGTTTTTCCGATATAATGGGAAACATCCGGGAAGAAATAAAAGGCAGCCTTTGGAAGCACAACTTTAAATCCTGGAATTTCTTTCATCAGATCATACACAAGATCTCTTCTTTTCTGGAAAGCATCGATCATGTATTTATATTCAGAAGGATCTGTTTTCAAAGCGGTAATGGAAGCTCTCTGTGCCATCGTATTCGCTCCGCTGGTCATCTGTCCCTGGATCTTTTCACAAGCTTTCGCCAGCCATTCCGGACAGGCAGAATACCCGATTCTCCATCCAGTCATCGCAAATGCCTTAGACATTCCGTTGATCACAGCGGTCTGTTCGTATATTTCCGGAAACTGAGCGATAGAAGTCGTTTTTGTTTCGTAATTGATGTACTCATAGATTTCATCTGAAATCACGGTCACATGAGGATATTTAGCAATGACTTTCGCCATCGATTTTAATTCGTCATACGTATAATACCCACCGGATGGATTACACGGAGAACTGAAAAGAATCGCTTTTGTTTTATCCGTAATGGATTCTTCAAGCTGCTCAGCCGTTATTTTGAAATCTGTAACATAAGAAGTCGGAAGCATGACGGAAGTCCCACCCATCATTTTCACCATTTCATCGTAGCTTACCCAATAAGGAGCAGGAAGCAATACTTCATCCCCGTCATTGATAACGGAGGCAAGTACATTTAGAATCGCCTGCTTAGCTCCGTTGGAAACACAGATCTGCGAAGGCTTATATTCAAGATTGTTGTCTCTTTTTAATTTATGGGCTACCGCTTCACGAAGTTCAATAAACCCCGGAACAGGTGAGTAGTGGCTGTAATTTTGGTTAATGGCATCAAAAGCGGCCTGTTTGATATTATCCGGCACATCAAAATCCGGTTCGCCGAGCGTAAGACTAATCACATCAATGCCGGCGGCCTTCATTTCTCTTGCTTTGTTTGACATGACGAAAGTCTGTGAGTAACCTAATCTCTTTACTCTATCTGAAAGTTTATCCATGTGGGTCTTTTTGAATTTTAACAAATATATAATAAAAACGTTTTGCCGGGAAATAAAAGTAAGACTGAAAAAAAGATTTTTGTCAGGTTTCAATTTATTCGCTAGATTTGGAAATGGCTGATTCAGCCTGTGTTCAAGAGTATTTTAACAATATATCATCTAAAATGTACAGACTTTTGTTTTTATTATGGGCTTCTTTCTTTTCGGCCCAGAGCTACCGTTTTGTTTACGAATATAAAATGAAACCCGATGCGGCGAAGAAAGATTCAGTAATAACAGATTATATGAATCTGGATACGGATGGGAAAAAATCGTATTTCCAGAATGGCGTAAAATATGAACGGGATTCCACCTATAATGCTGATAAAAGCTATCCGGCCCTTTTAAAAAGCAGGCAATATGACCGTAATCTGAACTATATTGTAGAAAAAGACTATGCTCAAAAGACGATCAATTTTTACGACAAATACAAAACCGTAAGCATTATAACTTCAGATAATGAAGCTCCGAAGTGGAAAATTGAGAATGATTTCAAAAAAATCAATAATATGAACTGCCAGAAAGCAGTAGCAGATTATAAAGGCAGAAAATGGGAAGCGTGGTTCAGCAAAGACTTTCCGGTGAGTGATGGTCCTTATAAATTCACTGGACTTCCGGGACTTGTTGTTTCTGTGAAAGACAATGAAAATAATCATGTTTTTGATTTGATTCAGATTAAAAAAATCAGTACAGTGACTTCTTTTATTCCTAAAAACAATAAGCAGATGACCAATACTGAATACAGGAAATTGATTAAAAATTACACCTTTACTGCTGTAGATGATATTGCCGGCATGAGTGTAGATTCCAAAGCAGGCGTCATTGGGCTTGAACTGAAAGACGGTTATGTAACCAAACTGGATTACAATGAACTGAAGAAAAGCGGAAAACAGATGGATGCTCTGATTGCGAAGAAGCTCAGAATGACCAATAATCCGATTGAAAAAGATTAAAAATAAACAGAGACTGCCGAAAGACGGTCTTTTTTTTGAATTTTATCTGAAACACAATTGATCGCGTCATAATTCACGGTTTTATATTTTGCATAGTGAAAAAGCATTTGGTTTTCAGTGTTTTAACCTTTGTTTGTGTTTGAAGTCTTTGCGTTCTTAGCATTTTTCCAACAAGATATTATTTAAATTAAAATTTAATGCAGTGTTGGTTTTCGCAAAGTCGCAAAGAAATAGGAAAGGATTATGCTGTAAGGCGCAAGGATTTTATCTCTGATAAAACTGTATACCAATGTCATTGCGAGGAGCGTAGCGACGAAGCAATCTCATCTTCACTCTTGCTGAAAATCTTTTATTTTCTTGCGTCTTAAATACTCATGAAGTTTAAAAACCTTGCGCCTTAGCGTACTCCAACAACAACTCTTCCACAGACCCTGTAAAAACAGAATATCTTATCCTGAACTTAGTCTATGTTTTGTATATTTAATCCTTCTTATACCCATCCTATGAAATATTCTCTTCTTCTGTTGCTGATTCCTTTTGTAGGTTTTTCACAGACCCATTCAAAAGACGATAAAATAAAGAAATACGTTTCTGAAGTAAGTTCGGATTCTCTACAATCTTACATCAGCAAACTTGTAGGCTTTCATACCAGACATACTTTGAGTTCAGTAGACGATAAGAATCAGGGAATAGGAGCGGCAAGGAACTGGGTGCTCGGAAAATTTAAAGAATATGCCAAAAACTCCGGCGGGAGGATGGACGTGTACTTGCAGCATGAAGATATTCAGCCCGATGGGAAACGGGTAGACAAGGTGACCAATCTGGGAAATCCAATCGCTTTTCTGAAAGGTACAGATCCTAATGATAAAAGAATTTTCCTGATTTCAGCACATCTGGATTCAAGGGTGACGGATGTAATGAACAGGACCTCATTTGCTCCCGGCGCCAATGATGATGGCAGTGGAGTAAGCGCAGTCATCGAAGCCGCAAGAATTCTGAGCAGATCTTCATTTCCGGCTTCTTTTATTTTCGTTACTTTTTCCGGAGAAGAGCAATCGCTGCTTGGATCCAAACTTTTGGCAGAGAAAGCTAAAAAAGAAAACCTGCAGATAGAAGCCGTCCTGAATAATGACATGATCGGAAATCCAAAAGCCGGAGAAACCGGAGAAATCAACAACCGGACCCTTAGAGTTTTCAGTGAAGGGCTGCCTTATGCAGACTTGGATAAAAAAGCATTGAACATAAGAAATATCGGGCTTGAAAACGACGGTGAATCCCGGCAATTAGCCCGTTACATCAAAGAAGTTGCAGAAAAATATGTGAAAGGACTTGAAGTAAAATTGATTTACAGAAACGACAGGTTTCTGCGCGGAGGCGATCATTCCAGCTTTGTCAATGGAGGCTATCCTTCGGTGAGACTTACCGAGTATTATGAAAATTATGACCACCAGCATCAGGATGTAAGAGTGGAAAATAACAAACAATATGGTGATCTTCCTGAGTTTATCGATTACAGTTATCTGAAAAGAAATGTGGCCGCGAATATTGCTGTTCTGGCCAGTCTCGCCAAAGCCACTTCAAAACCTGAAAAGGTAGAAATAAAAGTGAAGGAACTCACCAATTCTACCACGTTGCAATGGGAAAAGCCAAAATCCGGAGTGCCGGCAGGATATTATATTCTTATGAGAGAGACTGATAGCTCTGTGTGGCAGAAAAAGATATGGACCAAGGAGCTGACCATTAAAATTCCACTTTCCAAGGATAATTATATTTTTGCTGTACAGGCGGTTGATCAGTATGGAAATCTAAGCGTTCCCGTTATTCCGGGTATTGCGAGATGATTGGAAAGGATAAATTAAGGCCAAATCAAGACAACTCGATTTGAATACAATGGAAATAAAACTTATTTTTGCGGATTATAATAATTCATATGGCAGCGTCGTTACTATTAAAATACTTTCCGGATCTTACAGAGAAGCAGATCGAACAGTTTAACCAATTGGAAGAATTGTACAATGAATGGAATGAAAAAATCAATGTGATCTCCAGAAAAGATATGGAATCGCTCTATGAAAAGCACGTTCTGCATTCTTTGGGAATTGCTAAAATAATGGAATTTGCTCCTGGTACAAAAGTTCTGGACATCGGAACCGGCGGAGGTTTCCCGGGAATTCCTTTAGCGATTTTGTTTCCGGAGACCCAATTTACGTTGGTAGATTCTATCGGAAAAAAGATCACAGTGGTGAAAGCTGTGGCAGAAGGAATCGGACTGACAAACCTTACGGCTATTCACGGAAGAGCAGAAAAGGTGAAAGAAAAATTCCATTTTGTAGTGAGCCGTGCAGTGACCCAAATGCCGGAATTCCTGAGATGGCTGAAAGGAAAATTTGAAAAAGAACAGATAAATCCCAAACATAATGGAGTTTTATATTTAAAAGGCGGCGATCTTGCTGAAGAACTGGCCGGAATTAAATGTGAAATATTCAACCTTAAAAACTATTTTGATGAAGAATTTTTTGATACTAAAAAAGTGATTTATGTATCAAAAGGTAATTTTAGTTCTTAATTTTATAAAATTAAGGGACAATTTTTACTGAATTTTTATTAATAATCGGTAAATTAGAGGGTATGAAAAATCTTTTGAAATTTGGATTTTCCGTATTGTTTTCAGGGCTGGTTTTTGTCTCCTGTGAAGATGATGATTACCAGACCATACAATCCATAGCAAGAATCAGGATCGACAGTGTGAAGGTCATGAAAGATACCATGGATGTGTATACAATACAGAGCATTAAGACGTATTCTACCTATCCGTCCCAATGTGAAGGGTTTTACGGATATGATTATATTCATGACAGCAGCCTCGGAAGATCTGTTACCGCTTACAAATACACTGCTGAAGGACCTTGCGCACAATCCGCTCATGTAGGAGCAAGCCAGATCAATTTTAGCCCGCGACAAACCGGAACATATATTTTTAAATTCTGGAACGGGGACAGCAGCTGGATCACCAAAACAATTGTAGTTGAATAATAATGAAACTGATTTCACTTTTCTGCCTGCTTGCTTTGAATACCCTTTTCGGACAGAAAATCATCTGGAACGAAGACAGGAAACTCGTTTGGGAGGATTTTAAAAGTCCGGTGAACAGGAAAAATAATCCTGATGTAGCCGCTTATACCCATTGTGGCTGGGAATATTCTGTAGTAAAATCTACCAATCCAAAATCTTCTGTAAAAATTGAGATTACGGCTATTTTCAATGTAGACAGATCCTGGAAAGATACTAAAAGGATGAATGACTATATTCTCCTTCATGAGCAGAAACATTTCGATATCGCGGAATTATTTGCCAGAAGATTAAGGAAAGAAGTGGAGGAAAAGATCAAAACCTCTGGTGATTACGATAAAAATTTTAAAACACTGTATCAAAAAATATCAAACGATTACAAGAATTTTCAGATCTCCTATGACAAGATCACTGAGCATGGGATCAATAAAGAAAAACAGGCAGAATACAATGCCCTCATCGCTGAAGAAATAGACCACTTAAAAAGCTATAAAGTCTCTTGAAATTCCTCAATAAGATCATCCACGAACTGCTGGCCCAAAATCCGGACCTGTCTGAGTTTAACATCGTTCTGCCCGGAAAGCGTCCCATCGTATTCATCAGGCAGATCCTGGAAGAAAACAATTATTCAGGATTCCTGCCCAATTTTTTTACAGTAGAAGAACTGATCGACAGGATTGCAGACAAACAGCCGGTTCAGGGAATCTCTCTGTGGCTTTTTGCCTTTGATGTGTATCGGAACCTTGGTCTTATCCCAAAAGATGATTTTGCGGACTTTTTAAAGTGGTTTCCGACCCTTCAGAAGGACTGGGACGATATCCTGAAGTTCTCTGATAGTGATGAAGCTGTTTTACAGTATATGTTTGATGAAGAGCGAATCAAAGAATGGGCTCAGGATCTGGGGGAAGATGATGACGTTCCGCGTAAGAAATTCCTAAATTTCTGGCAGAATATGAACATTTTTCTTCCTGTCTTAAAGAAAAAGCTGAAGGAAAAGAATTGGGCAACTTCCGGTATGATTCACGAAACAGCTAAATCGAAGATTGTAGATTTTGCTAAAAACACTTCCGAACATTTCGTTTTCTGTGGTTTCAATGCATTCACGCCAGTGGAAGAGAAGCTGGTAAGAAGCCTGCTGCAGTGGAATAAAGCACAGTGTTTCTTTCAGGCTGACCGTTATTATTTTGATGATGAAAGACAGGAAGCGGGGAAATTTCTCCGAAACCATAAAATGTGGAAAGAATTTGATGATGACAGAGCTTTTCAGTGGATTGAGGATGATTTTAACCAGCCTAAAAATATAAAAGTCTACGAAGTTTCCGGAAATGTAACGCAGACGAAAGTGCTGCCTGAAATTTTTAAGGAAATTGAAAACAAGACCTATTCCAATACAGCAGTGGTATTGCTGGATGAGAATTTACTTCCTGCAAGTCTGGATGTCATGTATGAAGTTGATAACCTGAATATTACCATGGGTTTTCCGCTGAAGAATCTTTCCTTTTCCAATGCGGTAAAACAGCTTTTTTATCTTCAGAAGCAACTGGAGAAAAACAAGTCTTCCTATTACTACAGAGATATTTTTCCGATCCTTGAAGAACTTCCGAAATCTGCTGAAGATGAAACGATTATCAGTAATTTCAGAACGAAAATAGAGGAGAGGAATATTGTTTACATATCAAGAAAGCTTTTAGAAGAACTTCTGAGCGGGCTTTCATATTATGGCCTTCTTAAAAAAGCGGATCATACCGGCGTTTATCTGGATATGCTGATCAGTTTCTGCCGCGACATCAAGTGGCTGGAAATAGATGACATCCAGTATGAAAACGTTTCCCATTTTGAAAATGCCTTCAGAATCATTAAAAACCAGGTGAGTCCATATGATTTTGAGATCAAAATGGAAACGCTTGAAATTCTGATCAACCAGCATGTGAATTCTGAGAGTATAGATTTTCAGGGAGAGCCACTTCGCGGACTTCAGATCATGGGACTTCTGGAAACCCGTCTTTTAAACTTTGAAAATGTGATCATGCTTTCGGTGAATGAAGGAAAACTTCCTTTGGGGAATTCGCAGAACACGTATATTCCGTTTGATATCAGAAGGTATTTTGATCTTCATACATTCCTGGAAAACGACAGTATTTATGCCTATCATTTTTACAGACTGATTCAGGATTCTCAAAATGTCCATTTGCTATACAATGCACTCAGTTCCGGAGTGAATACCGGAGAGAAGAGCCGTTTCATTACGCAGATCGAAATGGAGAGTTCCCATCCGATAGAGCATCTTATTATTGAGAATTCTTCCGAGCCGATTGCTTCCATGCCTATAGAAATTCCGAAGACGGAAATTGTAATGGAAAGACTTGAGAAGTGGAAGGAAAAAGTATCTGCATCTCACCTGACCAGCTACCTTTATAATCCGATTGATTTTTATCTTTCGAAGATATTGAAGACTTCGGAAACGGATGAAATTGAAGAAGAATTGTCGGTTAAAAACTACGGAAATTTAGTTCACTATTCACTTCAAGAAGTATATGAATTACTAAAATGTAAGGTTTTAAAAGAAAAGGATTTACAGAATTCAATTAAAGATATAGATCAATACATTAATGTGGCGATTGAAAAGCTGAAACACCAGCCGGAGTTCTATGAAAAAGGGATGAACTACATCCACAGAGCGATCGCCAAAAAAGTGATTGAAAATGTTCTCAACCATGATCTTGAACTGGTAAGAAGTGGTAATACGCTGGAGATTTTAGACATTGAAAAAAGGTTTGAAAATGTAGATTTTTATCTTGATGGCCATGATAAAATTTCATTCTTAGGATTTATTGACCGGATAGATCGCCTGAACGGAACATTAAGGATTATCGATTATAAAACCGCGAAAATCAAAAATCTTACGGTAAAAATAGACGAAAACAACGTTACTGACTATTTCCACAACAGCGAAAGAAAACAGGCTTTGCAGCTGTGCATTTATCATTATGTGGTACAGAATCTTCCGGAGTTCTGGGGACTTCCTATCGAAACGGGAATCTGGAGTTTTGCAGAAGCTAAAAAAGGAGTGGTTTCTTTGCAGTTTGAAAAAGGAAGTATTGATGATGCCATGATGTCCGTGAAAAACCTGATCCTCGAAATTCTGAATCCGGATCTTAGCTTTATTGAAAACATCAGGACTTATTCGAATTAAAAAATGCACCTCATTGCTGAAGTGCACTCAATTTGAAATGAAGAATATACAAGCGTCTTTGTCTTATAGTTTTACTTTTTTGTTGGTTATTTTTCCATCGTTATCACTCATTTGAACAACATAAATTCCTGATTCCAGGCTTTTTGATTCAAATTCTGATTTATTAACTTCCTGCTGCAAAATCAGTGCACCGGAAATGCTGTAGATGCTGATGTTTTTAATACCATTATCTGCTCTTGCAACGATCTGACGGTTTCTCGTAAATATTTCAGCTTTATTAGCTAGTGAACGGTCTGTCAGTGTTTTTTTGAACTGCAGATTATAATATTGGGTAACGATTTCAAAGGTATTATTTTGATTGTCAATATCTTTTGTGTTAATTCCTCCGTCTGAAGTATACTGTTCCTGAGATACTGTTTTTAACAGGTTTTTATTTTCATCAAAAACATTAACTGCAATCAATTCTTCCTGAGGAAGTTTCAGTTTTAAAAGACCGTTGTTTTCAGACTGTATGATCTCATTTTCAGGAACTTCTATAGGGGTATTTTTAACGTACGGAAGTAATTTCTGATCATTGTTTTCCTGTACCTTAAGAAGGTAAACCCCGTCTTTCAATGAAGATAAATTGTTGCCTGCCGCTGACTTGCTTGCCGCTTTTTCCTGATTGAAATCTGTAATTCCAACCAGCTGCATGTTTCCAAGATCCGGTTTTAATTGAGAAGAGTAGAGCGAAGTTGTGGTTTCCGGGTTAGTGTTTCCCTGCTGTTTTGAAGTCAGGATCGCCCATTGATTCAAAAGGCCTCCGCTTCTGAGTGTATTGAATTTTGCATTGGATGCCAATGTGAACGGAACAATTCCTCCAACATGTCCTAAAGGTCCCCAAAAGAATGAATCCAGTTTGTATTTGTTCAGATCCCACCAGGCGTAGTAGCCACGCTGAACATCAATGGTTTTAGTAGTGTTTTCAGGTGGAATGGCCAGGTCAACAGAAGAATGCCCTAACGTCATCGGTGTTTTGTTGTACCAGTCATACACATCTTTAGGTTTTAAGCATTGTCTGAACTTACTGTTAAGATTGTTGGTTGTTTCGTTGATGAAATTCTGAGTGAAAAGCTTTCTCCATATCACCGGTCCCCAAAGAAGGCCTCCGTTATCCTGAACGACATGATAGTTGTATTTATCCAGATATTCCGGAGAGATAACCTCGGAAATGTCGTTGGTATAGCTTTTATAGCCCATATTGTTACAGGAATGGACAACATTAGCCAGGAACGAGGTAAACGGATAAAAATCTTTCTCCAGAACTCCTTTGTTTAAAGTTACTCCTGAAAAATCATAAGGTCCGTCTCCCATATAGGCATACTTGAACTTCAGATTGGTAGGATTGGAAATATTGAGTTTTTTTAAGGTTGACATGGCAGCATGAGCGCCCTGAGAATAACCAGCAAGGAAATATTCATCATAACGTTTGATTCCCTGCTGAGCCAGAACTTTATTGGCTGCAGTTACGAAATCGATAGTAGCACCGGCCTCTGTAGCGTAATCTACGTAAGGATGAACACCGTCTCCGGTTCCCATACCAACGTAGTCAGGAGCCATTAAAATATATCCGTTAAGGACGTAAGAAAGTTCTACCACAAATCCGGCGGTTAAAGCCCCTTTAAAGTTGGAAGGAACATTATCCCTGCTGTCTGTGGTTCCGTGGTCAGAAACTACGGTAGAGAGCTTAAAATTGAGGTTAGGATACATCAGCAGTCCCGTAGCTTTTACGAGAACGTTATTTTCATTTTTAGTGTAATAGGTGATCTTGTAACCTTTAAGACCTACGTTGAAGCCATTCAGGTAACTGACGAAATCCGGAGCATTCTGTTCGCCAAGGCTGTTGGCGATAAAATTAACGACACCCTGCGGAGTCAGATCCAGTTTTTGTTCAACGTTCACAAGGTCTCCTGCCTGTTGGGCAAAAAAGAACGGAGCTGTTAAACCTAATAAAAGCGTGGATAGTTTTTTCATATCAATATTTTTTATTGAGATTAAATTAGATATTTTTAACAAAACCGTTAGAATATTAATACATCAATAATTATTCATTGAATACAAGTTCCCCGCAAAGTGAGTAAAAGAAGGAGTCCGGCCATTCGGCCGGACTCCTTTTCCGTATATTTTAGCTTTTAATTAAAAAGCGTTGATTCCAGTAATATCTAAACCGGTGATCAGTAAATGTACATCGTGTGTACCTTCGTAAGTGATCACAGATTCCAGGTTGGCTGCGTGTCTCATCATTGGGAATTCACCCATGATTCCCATTCCGCCAAGGATCTGTCTTGATTCTCGTGCAATATCAATCGCCATTTTCACGTTGTTACGTTTAGCCATTGAGATCTGTGCTGGACTTGCTTTATGGTCGTTTTTAAGATGTCCTAACTGAAGACAAAGCAATTGTGCTTTTGTGATTTCCGTTAAGAATTCAGCCAATTTCTTCTGCTGAAGCTGGAAAGAACCGATCGGCTTTCCAAACTGTCTTCTTTCTTTGGAATACTGAACGGCTGTACAGTAGCAGTCAATCGCTGCACCGATTACGCCCCAAGATATTCCGTATCTTGCTGAATTTAAACAAGATAGTGGTCCTTTTAGTCCGGTTACACCCGGAAGTAAGTTTTCTTTAGGAACTTTCACATCATTGAATACCAGTTCTCCGGTTTTCGATGCTCTTAAGCTCCATTTATTATGAGTTTCCGGAGTGGTGAAACCTTCCATTCCTCTTTCAACAATTAATCCCTGGATTTTTCCTTCTTCATTTTTTGCCCAGATTACAGCAATATCGCAGACAGGAGAATTCGTGATCCACATTTTAGCACCGTTCAGAAGATAATGGTCGCCCATATCTTTGAAATAGGTTTCCATAGAACTTGGGTCAGAACCATGGTTAGGCTCCGTCAATCCGAAAGACCCGATCATTTCTCCCGCAGCAAGGTGAGGAAGGTATTTTTTCTTCTGTTCTTCAGAACCGAATTCATTAATAGGGAACATCACCAGCGAGCTCTGTACCGAAGCAGCAGAACGTACCGCAGAATCTCCTCTTTCCAATTCCTGCATGATCAAACCATAAGAAATCTGATCTAACCCTGAACCGCCGTACTCAACCGGAATATATGGACCTAAAGCTCCGATTTTTCCCAATTCTTTCATTAAGCCCGGAATATCTGTATGATTTTGCGCGGCCTGATCAATCTGCGGCATTACAAAACTCTCCACCCAATCTCTTACCGATTGACGGATCAGTTTGTGTTCTTCAGTAAGTAAAGCATCAATTCCGTAGTAGTCTGGAATGCTTGTAAGAGGATAATATGACATGATTTTTTTGATTTGTCTAAAAGTAATACTTTTCGTGTGGTTTGAAAAATTTTTTTGAAAATCTTTATTGCCTTTGATTCTCAGAGAGATAAATAAAGGCTGGCAGAATTTTACTTAAAATTGGGTCTCCTAAGATTCCTCATCATTGGAGATAGGATACTGATTGGCAGCATTGTGTACCTTAGTTTTGAACTTATAGAGATACGGAGCTTTGTTAGCTGAACCGTCGTAAAGTTTCTCCAATCTGTCCAGAATATTTAAGCTTAATATCTTGCGCTGGAAATTATTTCTTCTGAATTTCTGGTTTAAAATAGTTTCATACAGCGACTGAAGATCTTTCATGGTAAATTTCTCCGGAAGAAGATTGCTGGCAGCCACCTCGGTATTGATATTCATCCTTAAATATTCAAGGCCGGTTTCTATGACTCTGTCATGATCAAAAGCCATCTTGGGCAATTTATTGACTTCGAACCATTCACAGCTTTCGTTAAAAGCATCCGGAAAAGTGTTCGCAATGGAAAAATCGATAAGGCTGCAATATCCAACTGTAATAAATCTCTGGAAGATCCAGTGATCTTTGGGAACCTCAATTCCTTTATTATTAAGAAGAATCTGATGTACATTATTTTCCGTACGGTCTATCCTTCCGAAAGTATGGAATTGTTTTAGGAAAAGATTCTGAAGTTGGGTTCTTTCATACAATACTCTGGCGGCAGCTTCACGGAGGTCTTCATCATTAAAAACAAAACCGCCCGGGAGCGACCACAGATCCAGATCGTGGTACTTTAAAAGCAAAACCTTCAAAATATTATTGTGAAAACCAAATATCGTGCAGTCAACAGATACGTGTGCTACAAAATCTTTTGTATCAATAAGTTCCTGAAGGGTTTCTTTGTTTTTGGTGTCCTTGATTTTCATGGGAGTAAAAATAAAATTATTTTCTATAATTTCTTTCCTGCAAGCCTAAAATATATTAAACTCACCGTAAAAAGCACAGAAACAGCAAGTAATATATACAGCGGATAGTAGTTTAGCAGCTGTTTTTCGAACAGAACAGCCATAATAATAGAGCTGACAGAGCTACCCAGAGATGAGAAAATCACAATTAGGGATGTAAACAGGTTGATTTTTTCTTTCTCAATCTTAGCAATCATTTTTGAATTGATCACAGGATAAAGCGGTGAAAGAAAAAGCCCGATCACAGGAAATAAAAATAGAATAATACTGGAATTCACAGAATCAAAATACTGAATTCCTAAAATCATGAGGAGCACAGCAATAATTAATGAAATACATAAAACATAATATTTCGATAACGAAAATCTGTGAATGACGTTAGCGGTTATGGTTCTTCCCGCATACGAAAAAAGAGCAAGAAAAGAGGTGGCCTGCAGGGCAAAGAATGAGTTGACATTCAGGTGGTTTTTATAAAATGAAGGAAGCCACGAATTAAATCCCTGTTCTACAAAAACGATAAAGAAAACAACGCCAAGAAACACCAGAGTTGCAGGGGTTGCAAATACCGAAAGTTCTGAAATAAGACTTTTACGCTCCGTTTTTTTGGCTTCTGAGATATTTAATTTTGAAAATAAATAAATAGTTACAGCACAAAGCACAGATATAGATAGAAATCCGAATTTCCAGAACTCGGAATACTGACTTGAAATGAGCCAGCCGAATCCGGTATTGACTACAAAAATTCCTACCATAAATGAGGCTTCTACGCTGTTCATCATCTTGGCAAGAGACTTCTCATCCGAAATATTATTCCTGATAATCCCGAAAACACAAATCTTACCAACCGCAAAACAGGTCCCGATAATCGCAAACCAAACTTTATAAAACCAAAAATCCTGAACAAAGGGCAGGAGACATGAACAAATCCCCACAATAACCAGTGCAGAAATAAGCGCTCTTTTAGTGCCGGTTTTCCTGATAAAATTCACCGCAAAAAGTGAAATAAATGCGATGGGCAGATCCTTGAATGATTCCAGAAACCCCAGTTTTTCATAAGTGATTTTTTCTTCCGAAAGTTGAAGAATCACAATGCCCATACAGTTTAAAACCATTGAAAAGATAAGGAAGGTCAGTTTTAAGGGAAGGGAGATTCTGGGAAGGTTGGCTGTCATTTTGGGGACTTTTTAAATTGAGTTTTTAAGATAATTTTATGAATTATGACGCGAATATAGGGCTTTAAAGTCCCAAAAATAAACGAAAAATTAAAATAATTGTGAATACAATGTTAATTAATTAAAAAAAAATATATTTTTATTGTCTCAATTTGAGAATTAAAAAACTAACTGTATATGAATCTAAGAATATCAAGAAACCTGGGGGTGGTTGCTGTGCTGTATTTTACAGCGAACTTCAACGCCCAGACCAGCGTAAAGGACACTGTTCCGAAAGAGAATAAAATCGAGGAGGTCGTGATGATTGGTTACGGCAGCCAGAAAAAAAGCAATGTGACAGGAGCAATATCAAGTGTAAAAGCTGCCGATATTGAAAATTCTCCTACCGCAGGAAGACCTGAGCAGATTATGCAGGGACGTGCAGCCGGTGTGAGTGTGATTTCAAACTCAGGACAGCCCGGAACCGCAGCGACAGTTCGTGTACGTGGAATCACAAGTTTTGGAGCGGGAAGTAATGATCCTTTATGGGTGGTAGACGGAATTGTAGTGGACAATATTGGATGGCTTAACCAATCCGATATTGAAGGAATGGAGATTCTTAAAGATGGAGCTTCAGCTGCTATTTACGGAGTTTCAGCTGCCAAAGGGGTCGTCTTGATTACCACTAAAAAAGGAGCCAAAGGAAGATTAAATCTTTCATATAATGGCTTTTTTGGTGTTGGAAGTGCTGCAAATAAACTGGACCTTCTGAATGGTTCTCAATACGCAACCATCATGAACGAGGCTTATCTTAATGACGGACTGACACCGGTACTGGGAAATCCCGCATCATATGGAGCCGGAACAGACTGGCAAAAACAGATTTTTAATAGTGCCCAACGTCAATCCCATGAATTCAGTATCAGTGGAGGAAATGATAAATCTACTTTTTATTCATCCTTTGGATATTATGATCAGCAGGGTATCGTACTAAGAGATATTTCAAATTATAAAAGAATTAATGCCAGATTAAATTCCACGCATAAAGTACTCGACTTTTTAACGGTAGGTCAAACATTCGCATATACGCATACAAGATCCCAAGGGGTTACTGATAATGGAGAATTCGGTGGTCCGTTGAGTTCTGCCATCAATCTTGATCCGTTGACACCGGTAGTGGTAACTAACGGTATTGAAAACCAGCCGAACTTTAGTGATTATCTTAATAACCCCAATTATGTAAGAGATCCTTATGGAAATCCTTACGGGATCTCGCAATATGTAAGTAAGGAAATGACCAATCCATTAGCTTTCAGACAAACTCAGTTAGGGAGATACAAATGGTCCGATGATTTAATAGCCAATGTTTTTGCGGAATTGAAATTCAATAAGAACATCAGTTTTAAAACAAGCATGAACGGGAAGCTTTCTTATTGGGGAAATCAGGCATTTACACCTACCAATTATTTGAGCACAGCCAATAAAAATGATTTTAACAGTTTATTCAGACAGATCGACAAAAAATTTGAGTGGAGTACCGAAAATACGCTTACCTATCAAAATAAGTTTGGACTACACAGCTTAAATGTGCTATTGGGTCAGGGATATTATGAATTTAATATTTCTTCCGGACAAAGTACAACATTCTCTTACCTTCCTGTCAATAACTGGGAAGATGCATCTTTCAATTTTGATGTGGCTCCGGAAAACAAAAAAGGAAACGCCTGGGATGGAAAACAAACCCACAAGGCTTCTTATTTTGCCAGAGTAGTGTACGATTATGATAGCAGATACCTTTTCACAGGAACAATTCGTAGGGATGGTTCTTCAAAATTTGGAAGCAACAACCATTGGGGGAACTTTCCGGCCATGTCTTTAGGCTGGAATGTATCTAATGAAAGTTTTTGGCCGGAGAACAAAGTGGTGACCAGCTTTAAACTGAGAGGAGGTTATGGTATATTAGGAAATGATGCTATTGATGATTTCCAGTTTGCTAATTTCCTGGTTGCAGGAACTAATTATACTTTCGGAGATAATATCATCCGCGTAGGGTATGCACCAAGTACACTTGAGAATCCCGATTTGAAATGGGAAAGAACATCGCAGTTTAACATCGCGGCAGATCTTAAGATTTTAAGAAATTTTGATCTGAGTGTGGATGTGTACAGAAAAAAAAGTACGGATATTCTGAGAAGAGTTGAACTTCCCGGTTATTTAGGATTAAATCAGAATCCTTTCAGAAACATTGGGGATATGAACAATGACGGGATAGAAGTAAGCTTAGGATACAAAAAGAGCTGGGGAGATTTCGGAATTTCTGCTAACGGTAATTTTGCCTATTTGAAAAACGAAATTACAAGACTGGAAGACAATAAACCTTATGTGAATTTTGCTTCATTCCAAACCCTGGGTAATGTTTCCAGATTGCAGGTGGGCGAATCCTATGGTTCTTTCTATGGTTACCAGAATCTGGGTATTTTTCAAAACCAGGCAGAAGTTGATGCCTATAGAAATTCAACCGGAGGCTTAATTCAGGCTAATGCAAAACCAGGAGATTTCAAAAGACTGGATGCCAACGGAGATGGAGTAATTGATGAAAAAGATTACGTGAATCTGGGTAATTCTGTACCAAAATATACATTCGGATTCACATTGAATATGAATTACAAAAATTTTGATATGATGATATTTGCTCAGGGACAGGCTGGTAATAAAATTTTCCAGGGACTGAGAAGACTTGATATTCAGGAAGCCAACTACCAGACCTCTATTTTAGACCGGTGGACCGGTGAGGGGACATCCAACAGCATAGCAAGAGTGACCAGAAATGATGATAATCAGAATTACACAAGAATGTCTGATTACTATCTTCAGAACGGAGATTATTTACGTCTGAAACTGGTTCAGATCGGGTATACGCTTTCGAAAGAAGTATCTAAAACAATCGGAGCTTCCAAAATCAGATTCTATGTGACAGGAGAAAATCTTGTGACTTTTACAAAATACACCGGCTACGATCCTGAAATTGCAGGAGGAGATACTTTCGGGATAGACAGAGCTTTCTACCCGCAGGCCAGAACTTTTCTTTTTGGAGCTAATGTTCAATTTTAATAACTAAAAAAATGAGAAATAATAGATTTATATATAAGAGTGTATCTGTTGTATTACTGACAGGTCTTAGTTTCGGAGCGGTATCTTGTGACAGTGGAAATCTGGAAGATGTAAAGAATACCGGTACTTTTGATTCAAGCAACTATTTCAAAAATGAAGAACAGGCATTCAGTGGTCTGGTTGCTACGTATGATATGCTGAGAAAATATTCCGGCGGATTTGAAAATATGGTAACGTTCTTCAATGGAGCTTCTGACGATTTCTATTCCGGAGGAGGAAACTCTTCAGACGGTGCGGGAATTCAGGGATTCTCCAACTATTCTCTCAATTCGATCATCATGCCTGAAAGTTATTGGAAAAATTATTATCAGGGAATTGCAAATGCCAATCTTTTGCTGGACAGGATTCCAAATGCTACGATGAATGATCTGACGAGAAGAAGATTTATTGCCGAAGCCAAAGTGTTGAGATCATTATATTATTTTGAATTATTAAAAATGTTCAAAAATATTCCTCTTATCCTGAAGCCTGTTCTGCCTACAGATAATTACTACAATATCCCACAGGAAGATCCTGCGAAAGTATATGCCCAAATAGAATCTGATATTCTTTCCGCTTTACCGGATCTTATGATGACGGCATCCGGAGCCAGTGAAAAAGGACGAATTACACAGGGCACGGCGAGAGCTATTTTGGGGAAAATCTATTTATATGATAAGAAAAACCCGGAAGCTGCTGCTCAATTTGAGCAGGTCAATGGTACACCTGGGCAGACAAGCCAGTATGGGTACAAATTAGTAGGCAATTTTGCAGACTTATGGAAAGTAGATAATAAATTCACCACAGAATCAGTCCTTGAAGTAATGCACACCAACGTAAGTAATGCAGACTGGCCGTTTTGGGGTACAGGTAAGGACGAAGGAAATTCAATCAATGTCATGCTGGGGATTAAATCTTACGGACGTGTTGCCACTGTTCCTAATAATGATGCTCCCGATATTTATGCAAGCTGGGGATTCAATCCGGTGACGGACGATCTGTTTAATTTCATGCAGGGAGATCCGCGTTTGGATGCCACAATATTCAATGGTAAAAAATTCAAAGAAGATGGTAAGATTACTTATTCTCCCGGATTCAGAGATACAGGATATTTCCTGAATAAATATCTTCCGAGAAATGCAGATAAATCCAATCTTCCCGGACCTACAGAATTGAATTTCCGTCAGAATTATATTGCCATCAGATTAGCAGACACCTATTTAATGGAAGCTGAAGCATTGGGCGGTGCAGGAGGAAGAGCTCAGGCATTACTGGATGCGGTAAGAGCAAGGGTAGGACTTACTCCGGTTTCTGTTTCTATGCAGGCCATCAAGGATGAAAGAAGAAGAGAATTGGTAGGAGAAGGACATAGATGGTTCGACCTGGTAAGATGGGGAGATGCACCGGCTAAGTTAGGAACAAGAGGATTTAAGGCCGGTAAGAACGAAATTCTTCCAATTCCTTTCAATGAGCTGAACAACACAGCTTTAAAACAAAATCCTTTTTATTAAAACATGAAGTTTCACAGTTTATATAGTTTCTTTTTTAAAGGTACCGCGCTGCTTTGCGGCGTGGTACTTTTTCCTTTATCGTGTGCTTCGGTGGGAGCCGGTAAAGAAAATGACGTACAGTCCTGGCTTACCAAAGGCAATGAAAGTGTAAAATTACAGCCGCAAACTCCGATTAAATTTGGGGGAAATACGAACAGCTGGCAAAATATTGAAATTGATGACACTCAGAAGTTTCAATATGTTGACGGTTTTGGATATACCCTCACAGGAGGCAGCGTAGAAGTAATCAACCGTCTTTCAACGGCAAAGAGGAAAGCTTTATTGAACGAACTTTTCGGAAAAGATAAGAATTCGATTTCTATCAGCTATCTGAGATTAAGCATCGGAGCTTCCGATCTTGATGGCCGGGTTTTCTCTTACGATGAACTTCCGGAAGGAGAGACAGATCCAACTCTTTCAAAATTCAGTCTGGCTAACGACAAAGATCTGATCGCCATGTTGAAAGAGATTTTAGCGATTAATCCTAAAATTAAAATCATTGCAGCCCCGTGGTCACCTCCGGTTTGGATGAAAGATAACGGTAAATCAAAAGGCGGAAGCTTAAAACCCGAATTCTACAGCGTGTATGCAGACTATTTTGCAAAATATATTCTGGGAATGAAAAAAGAGGGAATTACCATTGATGCAGTCACTCCTCAGAACGAACCGCTCCATCCGGGAAACAATCCGAGTCTCTTTATGCCGTCTGAGCAGCAGAGAGATTTTATCAAAGGTCATTTAGGACCAGTGTTTAAAGCCAATACTATCAAGACAAAGATTGTAGTCTACGATCATAACTGCAACAAACCGGAATACGCCCTTGATATTCTGAAAGATCCCGAAGCCTATCGGTATATTGACGGCTCAGCCTTCCATTTGTATGAGGGAGATATTTCAGCTTTAAGCACCGTACACAACGCGTTTCCCGATAAAAATTTGTATTTTACCGAGCAGTGGACGGGATCGAAAGGGACTTTTAACGAAGACCTGAACTGGCACATTAAAAATGTAATCATCGGTTCTATGAGAAACTGGAGCAGTATTGCTTTGGAATGGAATGTAGCGAATGATCCGCAGTATAAACCTCACACAGAGGGCGGATGTACGGAATGTAAAGGAGCAATAACGGTTTCAGACAGTGAAAATTTCACCAGAAATGTTTCCTACTACATCATTGCACACGCTTCCAAATTCGTGCCTGCAGGCTCTCAGCGTATTGCTTCTACACAAACAGAAACCCTTTCTACGGCGGCATTTAAAACCCCGGCCGGGAAAACTGTATTGATTATCCAGAATGGAAACAGTGCAGAGGAAAGTTTTAATATCAAATATAACGGAAAGACCGCTCCCGTCATTCTTTCAGGAAATTCGGCAGCGACTTATGTTTTTTAATATAATCGTATGAAAAAAGTATATTTCTTACTAGCCTGCTCAGCGCTGGGAATGAATGCTTACGGGCAGAAAACGGTGGATCAGAAAGTGGCAGAGCTTCTTTCTAAAATGACCCTGGAGGAAAAAGTAGGACAGATGGTCCAGTACAGCGGATTTGAATATGCCACCGGACCTCAGAAATCCAATTCTGCAGCCGTTTTGGAAGAAATAAAAAAAGGAAAAGTAGGCTCCATGCTGAACGTAGCCGGGGCAGATGAAACAAGAGCATTCCAGAAGCTGGCTCAACAGTCAAGACTGAAAATTCCTTTGCTGTTCGGGCAAGATGTTATTCATGGTTATAGAACGACTTTTCCTGTCAACATAGGTCAGGCAGCAAGCTGGGATCTTGGAATGATAGAAAAATCAGAAAGAATTGCAGCAACAGAAGCCTCTGCATATGGTATCCACTGGACCTTTGCACCCATGGTAGATGTTGCCAGAGATCCGAGATGGGGCAGAGTAATGGAAGGTTCCGGAGAGGATACGTATCTGGGAACTCAAATTGGCTTGGCCCGGATCACAGGATTTCAGGGAAAAGGTTTGGGAAGTCTTGATGCTGTAATGGCCTGTGCCAAGCATTTTGCGGCTTACGGGGCAGCAGTCGGCGGACGAGATTATAATTCTGTGGATATGAGTTTAAGACAGCTGCATGAAACTTATTTGCCTCCATTCAAAGCAGCAGCCAACGCAGGAGTAGCCACATTCATGAATTCTTTCAATGATATCAATGGAATTCCTGCCACAGCCAACCAATATATCCAAAGAGAATTGTTAAAAGGAAAATGGAATTATAAAGGTTTTGTAGTTTCAGACTGGGGAAGTATCGGGGAAATGATCCCTCATGGGTATGCCAAAGATGCTAATGAAGCCGCCGAAAGAGCCATTCTGGGCGGCAGTGATATGGATATGGAAAGCCGTGTGTATATGACGGAACTACCAAAATTGGTCAAGGAAGGAAAAGTAGACGCAAAATGGGTAGACGATGCAGCAGGCAGAATTTTAGCCAAAAAATTCGAGATGGGACTTTTCGATGATCCATATAGATTCAGCAATGAAAAGAGACAGAAAGAACAGACCGATAATCAGGAAAACAGAAAATTCGGAAGAGAATTTGGTTCTAAAAGTATCGTCCTTCTTAAAAACCAGGGAAATATTCTTCCGCTTTCAAAAACAGTGAAGACAGTTGCCCTGATCGGACCTTTCGGAAAAGAAACGGTTGCCAATCACGGATTCTGGTCCATTGCATTTAAAGATGATAATCAAAGGATTGTTTCACAGTTTGATGGAATTAAAAATCAACTGGACAAAAATTCAACCTTATTATTTGCAAAAGGCTGTAATGCCGATGATCAGGACAGATCTATGTTTGCCGAAGCAATAGAAACTGCAAAAAAAGCAGATGTTGTGATTATGACTTTAGGTGAAGGACATGCGATGAGCGGTGAAGCAAAAAGCCGAAGCAGCATTGGTTTTACAGGGGTTCAGGAAGAGTTGCTTAAAGAAATTGCGAAGACCGGAAAACCAATCGTTTTAATGATCAATGCCGGAAGACCTCTGATTTTCAACTGGGCTGCGGATCATATTCCGGCTATAACCTATAACTGGTGGCTGGGAACGGAAGCGGGAAATTCTATTGCAGATGTTCTGTTCGGAACTGTGAATCCAGGCGGAAAACTTCCGATGAGCTTCCCGAGAACAGAAGGACAGATTCCGGTCTATTACAATCATTACAACACTGGAAGACCGGCTAAAAATAATACAGACAGAAATTATGTTTCTGCATATATCGATCTTGATAACGATCCTAAATTTCCGTTTGGCTACGGTTTAAGCTATACGGATTTTAAATATTCCGATATGGTTTTAAATTCTGTAAATCTTAAAGGAAATCAGACATTAAATATAAGCGTGACGGTTTCCAATACCGGAAAATACGACGGTGAAGAAGTGGTACAGCTTTATATCAGAGATCTTTTTGGAAAAGTGGTCAGACCTGTGAAAGAACTAAAAGGATTCCAAAAGGTATTCATTAAAAAAGGAGAAAGCAGAAAAGTAGATTTCAAACTGACTACGGAAGATCTGAAATTTTTCGATGACCAATTAAATTTTGACTGGGAAAGTGGTGAATTCGATATCATGGTCGGAACCGATTCTCAAAATGTACAGACAAAAAGAATCACCTGGACTCAATAAATATTCAATAGAAGCGGGCTTTAGCCTACTTTGAGGAACAATATTTAGAAATCGTCAACAATAAAACCAAATGACATTCAAAGAACAGCATCAAATCAAAAACGAAATATATTCACTAGGAGCGGGCTTTAGCCCGCTTTGAGGAACAATATTTAGAAATCGTCAACAATAAAACCAAAAGACATTCAAAGAACAGCATCAAATCAAAAACGAAATATATTCAATAGGAGCGGGCTTTAGCCCGCTTAACTTAACACAACGAAAAAAAAACGGCTTCAGCCAAAATCTAAAATATTGATCCATCAATGAAAATCAAACTCCAACATATCATTCAACTTTTCGCAACGGGATTAATCCTGTTTTCCATGGCAAACTGTGTTTCCAAAAAAACACATTCCGGGAAGAAACTGATATGGAGCGATGAATTTAACGGAAAAGGTCTTCCGGATTCATTAAAATGGAATTATGATGCAGGAGGAGATGGCTACGGAAACCAGGAAGCTCAGTTTTATACCAAGAACAGACTTGAAAATGCCAGAATGGAAGGCGGAAATCTTGTTATTGAAGCCCGAAAAGAAAACTGGGAAAAGAATAAATATACATCTGCAAAGCTTTTAACCAAAGGGAAATTCTCCTTTCAATACGGAACAATAGAAGTGAGAGCGAAGCTTCCCAAGGGTCGCGGGACCTGGCCTGCCATCTGGATGATGAGTGAAAAGATGAAGAAATGGCCGGATGACGGCGAACTGGATATTATGGAGCATGTGGGTTTCAATCAGGGATCTGTTCATGCTTCGGTACACACCAAAAAGTATAACCATATTCAAGGAACCCAGAAAACGGATACTTTGGTGGTGAAAGACGTAAGCGAAAACTTTCATGTCTATAAAGCGGATTGGACACCGGAAAAGATTGATGTCTATATCGACGGACAGAAGTTTTTCACATATGAAAACAAAGAGAAAACTTATGAAGCATGGCCTTTTGATCAACCTTATTTTATTATTTTAAATTTGGCGGTCGGTGGCTTCTGGGGCGGAAAAGAAGGAATTGATGATCGTATTTTTCCGCAAAAATATTATATAGATTATGTAAGAGTTTATCAAAATAAATAATGAAGCGAGGGCGGTAAAGTCCAAAAACAGAAAGAAAAAGATTATGAAGAAACTAATTGTAAGCTGTTTGGCGGTAGGTGCATTTGTAAATGCTAATGCACAGAACTACTGGAAGAAGAATGCAGGGAAAACAGCGAAAGTGATTTTAACCAATTCCAAAACCAACGAAAAGATGGCGGATAAAGGAATGATTAAATTTGAAAAATTCGGGCAACCTAAAGAAACAGATGCCTGTATCTTTGTGGATCCGGATTTTAAATACCAGAAACTGATTGGAATAGGTGGGGCCATCACGGATGCATCTGCTGAAACCTTTTATAAAATGCCGAAGAACAAGCAGAAAGAAATTCTGGAAGCTTACTTTGGGAAAAACGGACTGGGTTATACGGTAGTCCGTACCAATATGAATTCATGCGACTTCTCCAGTGATTCTTATACGTACGTGGAAGACAATGATACGGCTTTAAAAACCTTCAATGTAGCCCATGACGAAAAGTATAAGATCCCGATGATCAAAGAAGCTCAGAAAGCGATTGGGAAAGATTTCACGTTTTACTTCTCTCCATGGAGTCCGCCGGCATGGATGAAATCCAATAAAAGTCTGTACAAAGGAGGAAGGCTGGAAAACCAGTATTACCAAACCTGGGCGGATTATTATATTAAATTCATCAAAGAATATGAAAAAAGAGGAATCAATATCTGGGGACTGACGGTACAGAATGAGCCGATGGCTACTCAAAGCTGGGAGTCATGTATTTATTCTGCGGAGGAAGAAGGAGAATTTCTTAAAAATAATTTAGGACCAACACTTTGGAAAAACGGTTACAAAGACAAAAAAGTAATGATCTGGGATCACAACAGAGACCTGATTTACCAGAGAGCAACCACGACTTTAAGTGATCCTGAAACGTCAAAATATGCCCACGGAATTGGATACCACTGGTATGAAACCTGGAACAACAAAACACAGCTTTTCGATAACTTAGCAGAAACGCAGAGAGCTTTTCCGGATAAATTCCTGGCCTTTACAGAAGGATGTAAAGAACAGTTCAAGATGTCCGGAATTTATGATGTAAGTCTGGGAGAATTGTATGGAAAGAATATGCTTAATGATTTCAACAAAGGAACCGCTTTATGGACCGACTGGAATGTATTGCTGGATGAAACCGGAGGACCCAACCACGTAGGGAACTTTTGTTTTGCGCCTATCATTGCAGATACAAAAACGGGAGAAGTACATTATACTTATGAATATTACTATGTAGGTCATGTATCAAAGTATATTAAGCCCAATGCTCAGCGAATCGGAAGTTCATCAAACAGAGTTGCCCTTACTTCTACCACTTTCATGAATGAAAACGGTCAGCTGGTCACCGTCATTATGAATGATTCCGAAAACGATATTGAAACCAACCTTTGGATCGAAGGAATGTCGGCTAAATTATCCGCACCGGCACACTCTATCCAAACGGTTATCTTATAAGTTTAAAGCTTGAAGAGAGAAGTTAATTTGAGACTTCCATTGAGTTATTGATGACACCACTGGCCTAGGAAGCTGTAGCGTTAAGAAAATTAAAACTTGATCCGTTAAAAAATTCCCACTGTTTGAACGCGGACGAAATATTGAATCGAAGCAGTAGTGATGAACCCGCGTGAGTTTGGGAATTTTAGGAGCAAGTTTTAATTTTTAGCAGAAGATTCCAGCCTTGAATTTTTGGTTCATTTTGTTTTAAGACAAAAGAACAATTTGAAAAATAAATAAATTTCTTCATATCAACATTATTTTAAACAGAACCGGCGGCCTCTTTGAGGCCGCCGGTTTATTGTATAGTTATTTCAGATCATTTATTCACCATATTTGTCGATTAACCTTCTTGTGGAAAAGATTTTGCTAATAAGACTTCCATTGAGTTATTAATGACACCACTGGCCTAGGAAGCTGTAGCGTTAAGAAAATTAAAACTTGATCCGTTAAAAAATTCCCACTGTTTGAACGCGGACGAAATATTGAATCGAAGCAGTAGTGATGAACCCGCGCAAAACCTAACGAAGTGGTTCGACGAACGACGAGAGTCAATTTGGGAATTTTAGGAGCAAGTTTTAATTTTTAGCAGAAGATTCCAGCCTTGAACTTTTGGTTCATTTTGTTTTAAGACAAAAGAACAATTTGAAAAATAAATAAATTTCCTCATATTAACATTATTTTAAACAGAACCGGCGGCCTCAAAGAGGCCGCCGGTTTATTGTATAGTTATTTCAGATCAGTTATTCACCATATCTGTCAATTACCTTCTGAGTAACTCCCGTATTGCTGAAACCTCCGTCGTGGAAAAGATTCTGCATCGTTACTTTTTGAGTAAGATCAGAGAATAGGGTTACGCAATAGTTGGCACAGTCAAGAGCTGTAGCATTTCCTAGCGGAGACATTTCCTCGGCAAAACCTAAGAAACCACCGAAACCTTTCACGCCACTTCCTGCTGTAGTAGGAGTAGGAGACTGGGAAATTGTATTGACACGTACTTTTCTTTCACCCCAATAATATCCGAATGTTCTTGCGATGCTTTCTAAATATGATTTATTGTCAGACATATCATTGTAATCAGGGAAAGTTCTCTGAGCAGCAATATACGTAAGTGCTAAAATGCTTCCCCACTCATTCATGCAGTCTTTCTCATAAGCTACACGCATTACTTTATGGAAAGAAACGGATGAAATATCCCAGCCTTTTTCTAACCAGTCGTAGTTCATTTCAGTATAATGCTTTCCTTTTCTTACATTTACGGACATGCCTATTGAATGAAGGATAAAATCTATTTTACCATATTTGGCAACAGCAGCATCAAAAAGTTTTTCAAGATCTTCTATAGAAGTAGCATCTGCAGCGATCACTTCAGAACCTGTTTTTTCAGCTAAACCATTAAGTTCTCCCATTCTCAAAGCAATAGGAGCATTGGATAGGATAAATTCAGCACCTTCTTCATGACATCTTTCTGCAACTTTCCACGCGATAGATTGCTCATTAAGGGCTCCAAAAATAATTCCCTTTTTGCCTTTAAGTAGACCGTATGACATAATTTTTTAATGTTTATTTAAATACAAATGTAGCAATAATTTGTGTTTGCGACATAATAAAAATGGAGCCTTATTAATTTAAGACTCCATTTTTTTGAAAATATTTATATGACTGAAATTCTAATTGGTTTTCTTATTCCATTCTGCTTTTACATCTTCTGCTGCATCTTTGGTTTTTTCCCAGGCATCATTGGCTTTATCTTTAATATCATCCCATGTATCAGAAAAGTTGTTTTTCACTTTGTCTAGCCAGTCCTCCTGAGTGGCTTCCTGATCACTGTCTTTTTTTTCGTTGATATAATCTTTTGCTTTGGCTGCCAGATCTTCAATTTTCCACTTTGCATTGTCTGCTGCATTCTTTAAAGAATTTTCCGTATTGTTTACTGCATCTTCCGCTTTGTTGTATTCTGAATTGTTCATAATATGTAATATTTTATTGTTGTGTACCAGTAATTAAACAAGAACCATTCCTAAAAACTGTGGCTATTGTTAAACTTTTCTTAATCTTTTGTTATACTTTTCTAAATCAATACTAACTTTAATTAAAATTGAACGACTATGAAAAAAATACGCTGCGGGTGGTGTGAAAAAGATGATCTCTATCGCAAATACCACGATGAAGAGTGGGGAAGACCAGTATATGATGACAAAACCATCTTTGAGTTTCTCGTCCTTGAAAGTTTTCAGGCGGGATTGAGCTGGTACACCATTCTTTCTAAAAGGGGAAATTTCAAAAAAGCTTTTGATGATTTTAATTTTGAGAAAATAGCTCTTTATCATGATGAGAAAATAGAAGAGCTTATGAATGACTCCGGAATTATTAGAAACCGGCTAAAAATAAAAGCTACAGTAACCAATGCACAGAAGTTTCAGGAGGTACAGAAGGAGTTTGGAAGTTTTTCAGCGTACATCTGGGACTTTGTAGGAGGAAAGCCACTGGATAATGCACCTCAGGCTTTATCAGATGTTCCGGCTACGACAGAAATTTCCGATCTTCTGGCAAAAGATCTTAAGAAAAGAGGTTTCAAATTTATGGGGTCTACTGTAGTTTATGCCCATATGCAGGCAACCGGAATGGTCAATGATCATTTGGAAAGCTGTTTCATTAGAAAGTAGGAAATTCTATTTTATTCAATTTTTAGTGATATTTTTTATAAATAATATAATTAAATGACTTTAAATTAAAATTTTAAAAGCTGTTCAATGTCTATCGGAAGGGGATTTACGTTGGCTTAATATTTGAAAATATTTCATTTAATAGTGATTAAAGGATGGTTTACTCACTAATAAGTGTGTTTATTATGAATTTAATAAAAAATACGCTATTTTATTATAAATTCGTATATTTGCATCCTCAAAAAATAAACCATCATTAATACCGTGATGCAAAGCAAATTTAAACTTCAGCTCTTTTCTCTTTTTTTATTCTTTACAATTTTAATTCAAGCACAGGTGGGGATTGGAACTCCTAATCCGGATCCTTCAGCTATGTTACAGATCAATTCAAAGAATAAAGGGATGCTGCTTCCAAGTGTTGCCCTTACATCATCTACAGATCATACTACGATAAAGAATCCTGCTGAAGGCCTTATCGTTTGGAATAACGGATCGGGAACCTTAGCAGACACCGGTTTTTACTATTGGAGCAAATCCAGATGGAACATGATTTCTGCAAATACCGGAAACGGAACCAGTGGAGGTGTGACTCCATTAGCTGTTTGGAATAATTCCGCTACCAACAGTGGAAACTCTGGCGGAGAACATACCAATCTTTCTTTAGGAACCAATACTTCAGATGACCTTGTGTTTAAAGTAAACTCTACAACAGTGGGAAGACTGGGTATCAATAACTCAATAAGTTTCGGAACGGCAGCCAATGCGGCACAAAACGGTATAGCCCTTGGGAATTCCAGCAGTGCTTATCAGGGAGTTGCTATCGGAACCAATACTTCAGTGACTGCGAATGAATCTGTTGCATTAGGAGCAAATTCTAAAATTTCAGGATATCAGTCAACGGCGGTAGGTTTTAATGCCAAAGTAACCGTAAATGAAGCTACAGCAGTAGGAAATAATGCAGACGCATCCGGTTTCCAGTCGATCGCGGTGGGTTATAATGCTAAAACAACGATCAACGATGCAACAGCTTTAGGGAAAAACTCTACAGCATCCGGTTTTCAGTCGACGGCGGTAGGATATAATGCAAAAACAACTTCCAACAGCGAAACAGCGGTAGGATATAATACAATCACCAATAATCAGAATTCAACAGCAATAGGATCCGGAGCCAATGCTTTGGGGCAGTTTTCTACAGCGGTAGGTTATGGAGCTGTAACTTCACAGACTAATGCCATTGTTATCGGAGATAATAATGCAAATATTGGTATTGGCACAGGAAAACCCAATACATCTGCTAAAATAGATGTAAATGGACCGTACAAACTGGGCGAAAAGGGAAATGTACAGAAAAATCAGATCAGCTTTGAAGCCTGGCCATCGGTTTCTGTGAACAACTTGGCTCCGGGAAGATCTGTAACCATGGAAATTCCTATTCCTTCCCATATGCAACCCGGTTCCACAAGAGCAGCGATTGTCGTTTCTCCGGCGGGTGATTTTGCGGGCAATACTTCATTCTCAATTTCAAACCCTAGAATGACCTCTACCTCAAGTGTAATCATCAATCTGACCAATATCTCCGGAAATACGGAAAGTTTATATTCGGGGCATTTTTATGTGATGATTAATGAGTTTTAGGAGTTTGAAAACTAGATATCAGATATCAGATATTAGACATCAGATGTCAGATATTCCCTAATCCCTCTAAATAAAAAATTGTGGGCATCATAAATTGATTTATTTTTGCTGATGATCTATCCGGTTCTATTTAAATATAGAAGAAAAGGATTGGATCATTAATGCAGACCCTTGAAATTTATGAAGAAAATAGGAATTATAGGCTTTGGCTGGCTGGGATCCAGAATTGCTGGTTCAATGTCGGACAAATACCAGATGTATACAACTGCAACGACAAATGATAAAGTTGCTGAGCTGTCTTCCCGAGGTTTTAATGCTTCTCTCGCCAGCTTCCCTGATTTTCAATTGGAGGAAAAAATCACACAGTGGAATGAAATCAAAGCTATGGATGTTGTCATTATCACGATTCCGCTTTCCGGAAAAAGCTGCTGTGCAAGTTCTTTGTATAACAGAATTCAACATTTATTATCGTTTATCGGTGATTTTCACGGACAGATGTTTGTGATGAGCTCTACCGGTGTATATCCGGATATTCCGGGTGAATATAACGAAGAAAGTCTTTCTTCAGATCAGGTTCAGGGAGAAAGAATGATTAAAAGCGCTTATCCGCAGGTCAATATTTTGAGATTGGCTGGATTGATGGGAGATAACCGACTTTTGAAAAATTATACGATTTCCAACCTGGAAGCTCCGGTGAATCACATCCATTATGAAGATATTTGTAATGTGATTGAAGTTATGATTGAAAAGGGATCAGAAGGAAAATTATATAATGTAGCAGCACCACAGCACCCGTCAAAAGCTCAGGTGATCAATGCTCAGAAAAATCTTCCGTCTGCTGAAGAAGCAATACATGAAGGAAAAATCATTTCGTCTTCAAAACTCATTTCAGAGTTGGATTTTGTATGTAAACATCCCGATCCGAAAGCGTTTCATTAAGATCAATTTTATAACAAAATATTTTTTTTAAAGTAAACCTTATAGGTTTTTAAAACCTATAAGGTTTGAACTCCAGGTCTGAGGACCTAAAATGTTTTATTTAATAATTCTTTCCAATACCCAATCAATAAGGTTTTTCTCAGAGGCATGGTGATCTGCAGAGAATTCCCCACGTCTTCTGTTGGCAATAACGTTATTCACAGTAATCGCCTTGTGGCCTAATAATTTTGAAAGAGCGTAGATCGCTGAGGTTTCCATTTCAAAGTTGGTTACGCCAAGATCATTCAATGTTTCTAAGAACTTGTCGTCAAGTGCCTTTAAACGAAGCTGTCTTCCCTGTGGAGCATAAAATCCCGGGAAAGTAGCCGTATTACCATGGTATTTGGCATCTTTGTAATATTCTCCCATTTCCTCTGCCCAATCTGAGAAATAAAGCATCGGTTTTATTTTTTCATAAGGGAATTTCTCTATGAAATTTTTCGAAAATTCGTTCTCAAAACTGTAATCCTGGTAGAAATGCATCAATCCGTCCAGACCTACAACATTCTGGGTTACCAGCATATTATCTACCTGCACATCAGGGTTTACACTTCCACATGTTCCCATACGGAAAAGTTCAAGGGCTTTGTGCTCAGTTTTGAATTCCTTGTTCTGAAGATCAATATTCACCAAAGCATCAAGCTCATTCATCACGATATCGATGTTTTCAGTTCCGATACCGGTAGACATTACCGTAATTCTTTCTCCACGCAAAGTTCCGGTGTGGGTGTAGAATTCTCTTTTATTTTTTTTGATCTCTACATTGTCAAAATACTTTGAAACTTTTGCTACTCTGTCCGGATCTCCCACAAGGATGATCTTATCAGCAATATCTTCAGGCAAAAGATTTAAGTGGTATACACTTCCGTCATCATTCAGCACCAGCTCTGAGGCAGCAAGTTTGTTTAGCATAATAGTATAATTTTTTTGTTTTTAATTAATGAAAATAGCGTCTTTGTAAGGAGATCCGGCAAGGTCATAGATCGTGTCATATTCCTCTACGATTCTTTTCTGTCCCTGGAATATTTCATAAACCGTGATAATGGTTTTTTCAAAATTGTTCGGATCTTTTCGCTGAGAAGTGATCTCGTAGAACTTATCTCCTTTTTTCATGACAGAGACCATTTCTTCTTTAGTAGAATTATTGGAACTCATCATTCCTGGAAAATCCATCACAATATCCTTAAGGTCTGTGTAGTTTTTATAAGGTTTTATTACCCCGTTTGAATACACATAAACATTGGGAACAGGTTTGTCTTCTTCCAGACGGATCAGATAATAATCATTCCCCTTTTTCTCTGCGTAAACGGCCATTTCTTTGTTTTTCTTTTTCTGTGAAAAGGTAAGAATTGAAAGGAAACTCGCCGCAAGAGCGAATAGTAATTTTGTTTTCATAATAATATTTTGTTTTAATCTGCTGAAATGATGTTAAAAAAATCCTCGCCCAATATCTTTCGTCATCATTTTTTAAACCCGGCTTGAAGAAGTCATCCGTACTTAAGTATAATGAATTTGATTTCGGGGTTTAAAATTAATAAAAATATTTTTATAAGAAACTGCTGTTTGTAGATTTTTACGCTTTAAAAATAGCTTTGTGAAATTTTAAATTAACCTGAATTCGGGATAAGATTTTTTTTAGACATCAGATTTCAGACATCAGATTTCAGAATAGGAGATTTGAGACTTTTTGTCGGAAATTTTAGCCGCTCATTACATCGCGGGATGTGGTTGTGGTTCAAATCAGAAACTGCTTCCTTAAAAATCTCCCACAGATTAAGCTGATTACACAAATTTCTTTGCCTATTATAGCCGTGTTATTTGTGAAATTATTTGTGGAATTTGTGTTTAAAAGCGCTTCATCTTTGCAATCCTTGTTTGAAAACGTAAACATTTTTTAATCTAACGTTAAACTTACCATAACATCGGAACGGTACTTTTGCCGCTAAAAATTCATGAGATTGTATCCGCTGCTAGCTGTGATTGTGTTGATAGGTTTTGCTGTCATGTCTTTTAACCCGATTGATAAGGGAGAAGAAAATGAAAATACCTTTGTCAATAAAGGTCTGTCAGATTTTAAAAACAGGCTTGATCAGCTTAAATCAGATGTATATAAATTCTCGGATGACCAGATTTCCATTGAAGAGCTCCGGAATTCTTTAAGTGCTACAAGAAATTCATTTAAAGAAATAGAATTTTATATCGCTTATCATTATCCCGAATTTACAAAAACCCACCTTAATGCGGCTCCGCTTTTTCATATTGAAGCTGCAGGAACCTCGGCCTATACATTGCCACCGGAAGGACTTCAGGTATTGGATGAACTGATTTTTTCCGATGAAGCTGCAGACGAAAAAGATAAGATAAAAACCATTACAGACTTCCTGTACAACTCGTATTCCAGCTTTTATCTGAGCACGGTAAAGAACGGTTTGAGCCGTGGAAACAACAAAACACTACCGTTGAGGATCGAACTGATCAGAATTTATACCCTTGGAGTGACGGGTTTTGATACGCCCGGTTCCCTGAATATCTCTGAAGAAGCCAGTCATGCCCTGACGGGAATTAAAAAATACATCAACGACGATGCCTATTTCAAAAACTATAACGTTCAGAAAGCCAATCAGGTTCTTACCGAAGGAATTAGTTATTTGTCTGCGAACAAAGATTTTGAAACTTTTGACCGGATTGAGTTTTACAAAAAATACATTCAGCCTTTGTATGAAGAATTTGGAAAATGGGACGGAAGAGAGGATGATCTCAAAGAATTTTCCGGATGGAATGTAAAGAGCAAAAATCTTTTCAGCAGTGATTTTCTGGATCCCTATTTCTACACATTGTTGCAGTCTTCTGAAGATAATGCAGACCTGCGCAGTTTAGGGAAATCTATTTTCTATGACCAGAATTTAAGTCAAAACGGTAAAATGAGTTGCGCTGCCTGTCATTTGCAGGAAAATGCTTTTACAGACCTTAAAGCAAAATCACCGAGCAATGTGGAAGGGAAAACGGTATTAAGAAATTCTCCGTCTCTGTACAATGCCGTTTTTGCGAAAAGGTTTTTCTACGACCTTCGTGCATTTTATCTGGAACAGCAGGCAGAACACGTCATCTACAATGATGATGAATTTAATACCAGCTATGAAGACATCATTAAAAAATTAAAGACAAAACCTGAGTATAAAAAAGCTTTCCGTTCAGCTTTTAAAGACGGTAAAATAAATAAAGAGAATTTTTCCAAAGCACTAAGCTCTTATGCCGCGTCCCTATATTCTTTTGATAGTGATTTTGACCGTTTTATGAGAAATGAAAAAGACGTTTCGGATGATGTCAAAAAAGGCTACAACCTGTTTATGGGAAAGGCCAATTGCGCTACATGCCACTTTGCACCGCATTTTTCCGGTCTTGTGCCTCCTTTCTTTAATGAAAACGAATCTGAAGTTTTAGGCGTAACCACAAAACCGATCAATCAGCTTCCCATTGAACTGGATTCCGATCTGGGTAGAGGAAATAGTCCCGTAAAAAAAGAAAAGTCATGGATCTATGATTATTCCTTCAAAACGGTTACCGTAAGAAATATCGCGCTTACAAAACCTTATTTCCACAATGGTGCTTTCAACACACTGGAAGAAGTAATGGATTTCTACAACGAGGGCGGAGGAGAAGGATTAGGCCTAAAGATGAAAAACCAAACACTTCCACCGGATAAACTGGAACTTACAAAAACGGAAATTAAACAGGTCATCGCATTCCTGAATTCTCTGACGGACATTAGCCGAGCTAAGTAGTTGGGTTTCGGGATACAGGGTACGGGTTTTCGAGGTACGTGATGTGGGTTTCGGGTCTGGATTTCGGGGGTAGATTTATGAAATGATACACACCATAGTATAAATCATTAATCATTTATTAAAACCGAAATTTAATTCTAGTACCACATATCCCGAAACCCGCATTCCGTAACCCAAATTATTTAACAATTATTTAATCCCCTTAACATTACGTTCCAGATTAATTAATATTCCCTGATCTATATTTAAAGTCCTATTAACAGAGGTTTCGCGCTAAAAAAATAGTTTTGCAAGGTCTAATAAATCATAAGAAATGAAGAAAAAATTACTTACAATTGCGGCGTTGGCAATGGTCGCTGGCTTTAGCGTACAGGCGCAGACTTTTTTATTCAACAAAAACTCTTCCTGGAGCTATAAAGATAACAACCAAGCTCTGGCAGATCCATGGAAAGACCAGACTTTTGATATCTCTGCATGGACTACAGGAAACGGGCCTTTAGGATATGGGGATCCCGTGACCACCACCATCAGCTCAGGTCTTACAGCAGCTTATTTTGCTAAAGATTTCACAGTGGATTTATCAACGCTTTCAGACAATATGGAACTGGGAGTGATGAGAGATGATGGAATCGTTGTGTATCTGAATGGAGTAGAAGTCGTAAGAGACAATATGCCTGCAGGTACTATTGCTTTCAATACCCCTTCCGTTACCACAATAGATGGTGCAGCAGAGAGCGTTTATAATATTTTCTCTATTCCGAAATCTAAATTTATAAACGGAACCAACAGGATTTCTGTAGAACTTCACAACAGAACAGGAACCAGCTCAGATCTTAGAATCGATGCTTATTTAAAAACAACAGCTACTGTGACGCCTCCTCCGGCATGTACAGGAACGCATATCAGCTGTTTTACGTCTATTGTTCCTACGGCACAAACCAATAAACTGATCATCCCGGCTGAACATAAATACCAGCTTATCTTAAAAGAAGGCGACAATTACACTGAAGGAGGTGGAATGGTAGGAGGTCAGAATGACTTTACGGGTTATGTTGCCAAAACAGGAAGCAGTACCAACGGATATCTTTCCGTCAACCACGAAACGAATCCTGGAGGAGTGACGATGGCTGAAATTAACTATAATGCCTCTACCAAACTTTGGCAGCTGACGAAATCAAGAGCGGTAAGCTTCTCGGATCCAAGCTTAGTTCAGACGATCAGAAACTGTTCAGGGGGAGTTACTCCTTGGGGAACAATTGTTACGGCAGAAGAATCTGTGACTTCCAATGATGTAAACAGTGATGGTTATAAAGATTACGGATGGTTAGTGGAAATTGATCCGGCTACGGCTCAGGTTTCTTCTAAAAATACGGACGGATCCAAAGGAAAACTGTGGCAGATGGGAATTATGAACCACGAGAATGTTGTGGTAAATAATGCAGGAACTACAGCTTATTACGGAGAAGATGGAGGTACGCACATGGTTTATAAATATATAATGGATACGCCGAACAACCTTGCTTCCGGAAATCTTTATGTATTAAAATTAGATCAGGGATTAAGCGCTTCAGGAGATCCGGTAGGAACTACAGCCACATGGATTCAGGTTCCGAATAAAATAAAAGCTGACCAGAATAACACGACAGCTCTTGCTCAGTCATTAGGAGGAACAAGATTTAACGGAGTGGAAGATGTAGACATCAGCCCGTTGGATGGAAAAATCTACTTTACAGCAAAAGGATTAGATAAAATATACCGTCTTCAGGATAATGGAACGACAGCTTCTCAGGTAGAAACTTTTGCAGGAGGCGCTTCCACATCTTACTCTTTCAATACCCCTCAGGGGATGAAAAGCGAAGCTTGGGGTGACGGAAATGATAACCTGACGTTTGATGAGCTTGGTAACCTTTGGGTTCTTCAGGATGGTGGAAAAAATTACATCTGGGTAATTGCTCCTGATCATACGCAGGCTAATCCTAAAGTGAGATTGTTCGCGTCAATGCCGGCAGGATCTGAGCCGACAGGACTGACATTTACACCTGATCATAAATTCGGCTTCTTCTCAATCCAGCACCCTGATTCTACGATTTCTACAGATATCGATGCTACCGGAAACACAATTGACTACAGAGGAAAATCAGCTACGATCGTTATCGCTTTAAAACAAAACTTAGGAACAGCCGGAGCATTGGGAACAGTTGACACTCACAATGCAGAAACTACCGTTGAGGTAGCTCCGAATCCTACTTCAGGAATGGTTAAGATCAATTCTCCAAAAGGATTGAAAGACATTTCAGTAACGGCTTACAGCATGGATGGAAAAATGGTGTACACGAAGAAATTCAGTGGACTGAACAGATCATTGGATCTTGATTTTACCCATCAGCTTGAAGGATCCCGCATTCTGATTCTGAACATTGAAGCAGAAGGAGGTTTCCAGAAGACTGTGAAATTAGTTAAAAAGTAAATTATTAATACCCATTTCGGGCGGCGGCGAAGCCGCCGCCCGAAATTTATCTCTATGAAAAAGCTTGTTCTATTGATTTCCGTATGCTCTCTCTGTCTTACAAAAGCACAGATCGATCCTGTAAAATATCCCACGTTTACCAATATCGATGAGGCTTTAAACAGTAAAAATACCGTTTACAGTATGAGTTTCAGAGAAAAAGGATTATTTAACCTTCCTCCACAGATCTCAAAACTGAACGCTCTGTTCTTTCTGAATATCATGGGAAATAAGCTTGAAAAAATGGATCAGGAGATCTTTGCTTTAAGCGAACTGGAAATTTTAAATGTGAATGAAAACAGCATCAAATACATTCCTGATGAAATAGGAAATCTGAAAAAGCTGAACACATTTTCTATGAATCTCAACAGCCTGACAAGCATTAATCCGAATATTGCAAAGCTTCAAAACTTAAAGGCCGTGCATTTTGATGCCAATAACCTCAATGTCTTTCCCGAGGCATTGATGGAAATTCCTGCTTTGGAAGAAATTAACCTTCAGGGAAACCAGATCAGCAGTATTGCTGACCGTTTAGACAAAATCAAAAATCTTAAATTTTTAAACCTGTCTGAAAATCAGATCAACGACTTGGGAAACTTATCTTTTCCTAAACATTTAAAATACCTGGAGCTGCAGCAGAATGCTATTGTAAAGCTGCCGGAAAACCTGTTCAAGGCTAAGAATCTTGAATTTTTGAACGCAAGTGACAATCATATCACAGAAATATCCCCTGAAATAAAGGGACTGAAAAATATAACCAGTATGAATCTGGCTAATAATAATCTGAAAGACATTCCTGCAGAGATCGGGCAGCTAAAAAAGCTTAAAACCCTTATTCTTACAGGAAACCCTATAGAAAAAACAAAGATTGAACGATTAAAAAACCTGATGCCGGACACCCAGATCTATTTCTAGATCTATCCGCCGACTCTTTTGGTTTTATATCCCATCTCTTTAAGGATATCCATTATCTTATCACGATTATCGCCCTGAATAATGATCGTTCCATCTTTCTCTGAACCGCCTATTCCCAGGGTGGTTTTTATTTTTTTTGAGATTTTCTTCAAATCTTCCTCGCTGCCTTCCCAACCCTCAACAATCGTTACAGGCTTACCGTTTCTGCCTTTCTTCTCAAATTTGCACACCAAAGGTTCCTGCTGCTTAAATTGTTCCTTAGGCATCTCAAAATCCTTTTCCTCATGCTCAGGAAAAAGGTTCTTTAACTGATCTCGTAAATCCATAAAGCAAAATTAAATAATAATTTATAAAAGCGCGTCAGTTCAGCCGATAATATTTTAACGCAAAAAATACAGGAAAACTCAATAACACTGTGAATAAAGCTGGTGACTGAGGTACTCGCAGTCACCACAGATGTTGGCTTCGAGTGCCTCAGCCAACATAGGGAATAGTTTAAATGTTAGTAGTAGGTATAAATATAGAATAATTTAAATAAAAATCTGCCCCATCAGCGAAATTCGCGCGAGATCAAAAAAGCAAAGCATTCATAGATTCTTTACTAATAATATGTACTGTTTTTATCCTGATGTTGTTAAAATAAACCTTTCAAATTCTTCCATTCATCGGAAATTAGGTAAATTTGTGTAACAAAAAGTTATACGAAATGTCAAAAAAAGCAATATTAGCAATCCTTGACGGATGGGGACTGGGAACGAATCCAGAGGTGTCTGCCTTAGACAAAGCAAACACTCCATTTATAGACAGCTGTTATCAAAAATATCCACATACTACACTTGAAGCCAGTGGTTTGGCTGTGGGGCTTCCGCTGGGACAGATGGGGAATTCTGAAGTAGGACACATGAATCTAGGTGCTGGAAGAGTCGTTTATCAGAATCTTGTAAAACTGAATATGGCCGTGGAAAACGGAACACTGGGACAACAGCAGGTCATTCAGGACGCCTTTGAATACGCTAAAAGAGAAAATAAAAAACTACACTTCATCGGACTGGTTTCCAATGGGGGAGTACACTCACATATCAATCACTTAAAAGGTTTATTAACGGCCGCTCAGGAATTCGGACTGCATGAAAATGTTTTCGTCCATGCTTTTACGGATGGAAGAGACTGTGATCCGCATTCAGGACTAGGATTTATAGAGGAGCTTCAGGACCATATGACAACCACAGTAGGTAAACTTGCCACGGTAATCGGAAGATATTATGCCATGGACCGTGATAAGAGATGGGAGCGTGTAAAACTGGCTTATGATGCCTTGGTAGACGGAGTAGGATTGCAGACAACAGATGCTTTGGCTGCCATTAAATCTTCTTATGACAACAATGTGACCGATGAGTTCTTACAACCTATTATCCTGGTTAAAACAACAGAAACAGGAAATGTAGTTCCCATCGCCAAAATTATTGATGGTGATGTGGTGATCTGTTTCAATTTCCGTACAGACAGAGGACGAGAGATTACAGAGGTTCTTACCCAGAAAGATTTCCCGGACTTTTTTATGCGTAAACTGAACCTTCATTATATTACTTTAACCAATTATGACAAAACCTATCAGAATGTACAGGTTGTGTTCGATGAAGAAGTATTGAAAGAAACCATGGGAGAAATCCTTGAGAGAAACGGTAAAACGCAGATCAGAATTGCTGAAACAGAAAAATATCCTCACGTAACATTCTTTTTCTCTGGAGGTAGAGAGGAAGTGTTCAACGGGGAAAGAAGACTGCTGTGTCCAAGTCCGAAAGATGTTCCTACCTATGATCTTAAGCCGGAAATGTCTGCGTATGATATCACAAATATCATTGTACCCGAGCTTGAAAACGGAACCGCTGATTTTGTCTGCCTGAATTTTGCCAATACCGATATGGTAGGCCACACCGGAGTTTTTGAAGCCGCTGTAAAAGCTGCAGAAACTGTAGATCAATGCATTGAAAAAGTGGCAACAGCCGCTTATGAAAACGGATATGCCGTATTTATTCTCGCAGACCACGGAAATTCAGATGTAATGATCAACCCGGATGGAACCCCAAACACGCAGCATTCCACGAACCTGGTACCATTTATAGTAATGGATAAAGAGCATACCTGGAATCTGAAACCGGGAAAACTAGGTGATGTCGCTCCGACTATTTTAAAAGTAATGGGAGTGGAAATTCCGGAAATAATGACAGGTGATATTTTAGTCAGCTAAAAATTCAATAATAATGTCCCAAAAATGCCGTTATTATATAGATGGCGGCATTTTTGTATGATTTATATCAGTCATCGTATGGGTTGCATATGTTATTATGCGACAAATAATAAATAAATCATATCTTTGTAAATTAAAATCCATATAGTAAAATGTATCAAAAGCTTGTCAGAAAAGAAGTAATGGGAATATTGGAAAAGGAGGTTGGTTCTTTTCTGGATAAATTTTTAACGCCAATTGAAAAAATCTGGCAGCCTTCCGATTATCTTCCGGATCCGTCAAGTGCTGATTTTAAATATGATCTGGAAGAAATTCAGACTTTTGCCCGTGAAATGCCTTATGATCTTTTCGTAACGCTTATAGGAGACTGTATCACTGAGGAGGCATTACCTTCTTATGAGTCATGGTTGATGGGTGTAGACGGAGTTGACCAGGAGCAGAAAGAAATCGGCTGGGCAAACTGGGTAAGAGCATGGACTGGTGAAGAGAACAGACATGGAGATCTTTTAGGCAAATATCTTTATTTGTGTGGAAGAGTAAATATGCGAGAATTGGAAGTGACGACTCAATATTTAATTAACGACGGTTTCGATTTAGGAACCAGTATGGATCCTTACAGAAACTTCGTGTATACAAGCTTTCAGGAAACAGCAACCAATATCTCTCACAGAAGAGTAGGAACTTTGGCAAAACAGTCAGGAAACGGAAAATTGGCGAAAATGTGTGGTGTGATTGCAGCAGATGAGGCAAGACATGCAAAAGCGTACAAATATTTCGTGGCTAGAATTTTAGAAATAGATCCGTCAGAAATGATCCTTGCATTTGAAGATATGATGCGTAAAAAGATCGTAATGCCGGCTCACATGATGAGACAGTCTGGTCAGAAAGCCGGAGAGCTTTGGGGCCATTTCTCGGATGCAGCACAAAGATGTATGGTCTATACAGGTCAGGATTACATCAATATTATGAAAGACTTATTGGATGAATGGAAGATTGAGCATGTAAAAGGTCTTAATGAAAAAGCTGAAAAAGCTCAGGAATATTTAATGAAACTTCCTGCGAGACTTCAGAAAATTACAGATAGAATTTCAACGCCGGATTTACAGTTCCAGTTCAAATGGGTGAAAAGCTAATTCCGGATATCATTAAATTATAAAAACTTAAGAGTGCCATCGTTTTCGGCACTCTTTTTATTTCTTATCTTTGCAAAGCTAAAAAAGGTACAAAATGTTAAATAATAAAAAAATTGCTGTTGATTTTGACGGAACCATCGTGGATGACGCATACCCGGCAATTGGTAAAACAAAAACTTTCGCTTTCGAAACCTTAAAAAGACTTCAGGCAGAAGGGTACAGATTAATCCTCTGGACCTACAGACATGGAAAGACTTTAGATGAAGCTGTAGAATTCTGCAAAAACAATGGGGTGGAATTTTATGCCGTGAATTCAAGCTTTGATGGCGAGGTCTTCGATTCTGAAAATCAATCCAGAAAATTAGATGCAGACTGGTTCATTGATGACAGAAATCTGGGCGGATTTCCAGGCTGGGGCGAAATTTACAATATTATCCAGGACAGAATAGAATTCCGTGTAGAAGGAAAAGAAGTGCTGGCTTACTCAAAACTTAAAAAAGAAAAGAAAAAAGGACTTTTCTGGTAGAAAAATAATATAATAATGTAACAATATAACAGTGTAACAATATAACAATAATCTGTTGGTGAAATTGTTACACTGGTACATTCATACATTAGTAAATTAATACAATATAACAATTTAATAGTATAACAATGTAACAATAATCTGTTGGTGAAATTGTTACACTGGTACATTAATACATTGGTAAATTAATACAATGATTCAATTAAAAACAATAGAGGAACTACGCCTCATGAAGGAGAGTGCACACCTGGTTTCAAAAACACTGGGAATGCTTGCTAAAGAAATAAAACCGGGAATCAATACTTTATATCTTGATAAGCTGGCTCATGATTTTATCAAAGATCACGGAGCTGAACCTGCTTTCTTAGGATATGGCGGTTTCCCTAATTCTTTGTGTATTTCTCCAAATGATCAGGTAGTTCACGGTTTTCCCAATAATGATATTATCCAGGAAGGAGATGTTCTTTCCGTAGACTGTGGGGTGGTCCTGAACGGTTTTGTTGGAGATCATGCCTATACATTCGAGATCGGGGAAGTGAAACCTGAGGTTAAAAAATTACTGCAGGTAACCAAAGAATCCCTTTACAAAGGAATTGCGCAGTGTATGAGAGGGAAAAGGATAGGAGATATCTCCCATGCGATCCAAGCACATTGTGAAAAAGAAGGTTACGGTGTTGTAAAAGAGCTTGTAGGGCACGGTCTTGGAAGAAAGATGCATGAAGATCCACAGGTTCCGAATTACGGAAAACAGGGAAGCGGAAAAGTAATCAAAGATGGTCTTGCCATAGCAATTGAACCGATGGTGAATCTTGGAACGGAAAAAGTGAAATTCCATAATGACGGCTGGACAGTGACTACTTTGGATAATCTGCCTTCTGCGCATTTTGAGCATGACGTAGCAGTGATCAATGGTAAACCGGTATTGCTTTCCACATTCAAATATGTTTACGAAGCTTTAGGCATCGTAAGTGATGAAGAGAAGCCATTCCAATTGGATTTTTAATGAAAAAAGTAACCAAACTTTTACTGAATAAAATACCTCGTCCAATGCTTATCAAAATGAGTATCTGGGCCAGGCCTCTTATCTATCAGTTTTTCAAAGGAGATAATTTTTATGACCCTATCGATGGAAAATCTTACCGGAAATTCCTTCCCTACGGTTATGGAAAGCAGCGTGAAAATGCATTGTCTCCGGGAACTTTGAGTCTGGAGAGACACCGCCAGATGTGGCTGTATCTTCAGAATGAGACCGATTTTTTTATTAAGAATGCAAAAGTTCTGCACATTGCTCCCGAGCAGGAATTTCTGCGGAAATTTAAGATGATGAAAAATCTGGATTATATTTCTGCAGATCTCTATTCTCCCATCGTAGATGTGAAAGCCGATATACTCAATTTACCTTTTGCTGATGAAAGCTTTGACATTGTTTTTTGCAACCATGTTCTGGAACATATAGAAGATGATGCTAAAGCGATCAGTGAGCTTTACCGAGTGATGAGGCCGGGCGGCTGGGGGATTTTCCAGGTTCCGATGCGGAATTCTCTGGAGAAAACCTATGAAGATTTTTCCATCAAAGATCCCAAAGAACGTCAGAAACATTTCGGGCAGTACGACCACGTCCGCTGGTATGGAATGGATTATTTCGACCGTTTGAGGAAAGCCGGTTTCGAAACAGAACCGAACTTCTATTCACAGAATTTTTCAGAAGATGAAATCAAAAAATACGGGTTGAGACACAACGAGATCTTACCTGTAGTTTTAAAGAAATAAAACAATATCCCCGTCTTCAGATTCGAAGACGGGGATATTTAATATAGATAGAAGTCGTTTATTACTCTTAGTGAGAAGCAGATTTTAATCCTATAACAGAACCAATTAAGGTGACAATGAAAAATATTCTCCAAAAGCTTACGGGATCTTTAAAAAAGAAAATTCCCATCAGGGCTGTTCCTACTGCTCCTATTCCTGTCCATACCGCATAAGCCGTTCCAATAGGAAGCGTTTGGGTAGCCTTGATCAGAAGGAGCATACTGATCGTCATAGTAACCAGAAAGCCGGTATACCAGTAATACATCTCAGATCCGGAGGTTTCTTTGGCTTTTCCTAAACAAGAGGCAAAGGCCACTTCAAATATTCCGGCGATGATTAAAATAATCCAATTCATTTTTTTTGATTTTCTCTCCTGCAAATTTCCGCATTTGAAAGCAGAAACAATTTTACATTTGTTAAAAAATGAAATAGATCTCAATTCTTAACCTATAACACGAATCGTGTAACCCCGAAACTTATTTAATTTCCGCCCTGATCCTGCTCAAACTCACCTGCGTGATTCCAAGATAGGACGCAATATGACCCAGCTGAACTCTTTTCAAAAGATCCGTTTTATTGGTCATGAGGTCTTTATAGCGTTCCAGAGATGTTTTAAATTGTCTTGAAATGATCAGTTCTTCTGTTTTCACCAATTCTTTTTCTGCAAATTTTCTCCCCCAATTGGCGATGTGGATATCTTCGTTGAACAATTTTCTCAGGCTTTCCGTTTCCAGGATATACAAATCGCAGTCTTCGAGAAGTTCAATGCTTTCATAACCCGGTTTATCTTCCACATAGCTTTTCATGGAAACAATGGTTTCCCCTTCACTCCCAAACCAGAACGTAATATCATTATCGGCAGTGGAAGCGTAGGCACGCACAATACCTTTCCTGATAAAATAGATATGAGGAATGATCTTATCCGCTTCCATGAGGCAGAAAGATTTGGGATGGGATACTTCCGTGATATGCTTTTTCAGAGAGGCTTTGGAGGCTTCCGGAAGTACATCAATACGGTCGAGGATCTGGTCTATATCCATAAAGTGAATTTATAAGGTCAAAAGTATTGGTTTTAGGAGATGCAATACAACTGTATTGGATTCAATTTCTAAATTAATCAGATAAATATAAGAAGGAATCATCCAAATCAATAATATCTACAGATTTTTTGAAAGGATTAAGCTTTTTTCTTTTAAAAACCGACTTATACCGTGAAGACCAGTTTTGTTTTACTAACTTTGCAGTTCGTAATATTATTTATATGCATAAAGCTGGATTTGTAAACATAGTCGGAAAGCCTAATGCCGGAAAATCTACCTTATTAAATCAATTAATGGGAGAGAAACTGGCGATAGTAACGCAGAAGGCTCAGACAACCCGCCACAGAATTTTTGGAATTTATAATGAAGAGGACCTGCAAATCGTATTTTCAGATACTCCCGGAGTTTTAGACGCGAAGTATGGTCTTCAGGAGAAAATGATGGATTTTGTAAAGGATTCTTTACAGGATGCCGATGTATTTTTATTCATTGTAGACGTCACTGACAAAGCTGAACCTTCAGAATTTTTAATTGATAAACTGAACAAGATCCCGGTTCCGGTATTGCTTCTGCTGAATAAAGTAGACCAGACCAACCAGGAAGGACTTGAAAAACTGGTAGAAGAGTGGCACAACAGGATTCCAAAAGCTGAGATCCTTCCTATTTCTGCCCTGAATGCATTCAATACGGATATCATTCTGCCGAAATTAAGATCTCTGCTTCCGGAGAGCCCTCCTTATTATGACAAGGAACAATACACGGATAAACCTGAAAGATTTTTCGTAAATGAGGCCATTCGTGAAAAAATCCTTTTAAACTATGAAAAAGAAATTCCTTATTCTGTAGAGGTGGTGACCGAACAGTTTAAAGAGAAAGAAGGAATTATTTTCATCGATTCTATTATTTATGTGGAAAGAGATACCCAAAAAGGAATTATCATCGGACACAAGGGAGAGGCGATCAAAAAAGTAGGAACTGAAGCCAGGCTGGATCTGGAAAAATTCTTTTCCAAGAAAATTCATTTGAACCTTTTTGTGAAGGTGAAAAAAGACTGGCGTAAAAACGACAGGGATTTGAAAAACTTCGGGTACAGATAAACTAAAAACGCTTGTGATTCCGTTCTATTAAAAGATTTTTATTATCTTTAGTCTAAATTTTTAGTAAATGAACTATTTCAAGTCAAATTCCAGCTCAGTACCTAAAGATATTATTTTATTCGTTGTGAGGGTGTTTGTAGGTTTTGCGATGCTTTCTCACGGTTTCCCCAAGTTGCAGATGCTTCTGGAAGGCGGTAAAATAGAATTTTATGACTTTTTAGGATTAGGTCCTTTGGTGACTTTGGTTCTGACGGTTATTGCTGAATTTGCCTGTTCAATACTTCTGATATTAGGACTTTTTACAAGGATTTCTTTAGGTTTTCTGATCTTTACAATGGTCATAGCCGCTTTCATGGTTCATGGAGCAGATCCTTTTGAGAAAAGAGAAATGAGTCTTATTTATCTGTCCGTTTATCTTCTCCTGATGGCGTTTGGCGCCGGAAAAGTATCGGTGGATCATATGATAGAAAAAAGAAGAAGAGCTTCAGACTGGTAATTCGGTCTTGAAAATATAAAGAAAGAGCATTAGATAACTAATGCTCTTTTTTATTTCTTTTAGGATTAACAAGGATATGATGGCGGTAAGCAATCCCATATTGGGGCTCCGTTTTCATCTCTTCCCGTAACGCACGCTTTGTAATCGAAATCACATGAAGGTGCACTTCCTCCAATAATTGTTTTAAGATCTCTCTTGGATAATTTCTTTAAATTTTTCATAATGAATATTGAATTAATTTGATCTTACGAATATAAAGTTTTTAAATTATATCACATCATTGTGTATTAAAAATTAACAGTTTTAGTTATATTCCAAAAATCACTACATTCGTAGAAAATGAATTTATATGAAGATAAAACTGACTATTTGCCTTCTGGCATTTCTCAATTTCTATGATGCACAGGAGAGTATTACTTATCAAAAACCTTCTGCCGAGATTCTGAAATTAGCAGATTACGAAAGACCTCCAAGCGTTCTGATGAATAGCAAAAAAGACTGGGTAGTTTTCACATACCGTCCAACCTATAAAACACTGGAAGATCTTAACCAGCAGGAAATGAAGCTTGCCGGTTTAAGGATCAATCCGGTTACCAATATTTCAAGCAGTGCGACTTATTCGAATAATCTGAAGATCAGAAAGATCAATGATAAAAATGAAGTTCAGGTAAGCAATCTGCCTGCTAATGCTAAAATTACATACACTTCATTTTCGCCGGACGAAAAGAAACTGGCATTTACCAATACTACTGCAAAAGGAGTAGAGCTTTGGGTGATAGATATGGAAACGGCTTCTGCTAAAAAAATCACATCTGATAATCTGAATGCTAATTTAGGATCTCCTTATGTTTGGTACAATGATTCTCAGAGTATTCTGATCAGAACACTTCCTCAGAACAGACCTGCTTTGATCGATGCCAGCAAAGATCTTCCTACGGGACCTATCGTTTCCACGGCGGACGGTAAAGTTTCTCAAAACAGAACGTACCAGGATCTTTTAAAAAATCCTCAGGATGAAAAGAATTTTGAGGTTCTTACGGCTTCCGAAATCTATAACGTAGATCTTAGTGGAAACCTTAAAAAAGTGAAGGACCAGGATATGTATTCCGGTTTAAGCTTTTCTCCTGACGGAAATTATTTAATGACTACGGTGATTAAGAAACCATTTTCATATATCGTTCCGTTAAGCAGATTCCCGTTGACAGCTACCGTTTACGACATGAAAGGAAATGCTGTAAAAGTAGTAAACGATGTTCCATTGAATGAGATCATGCCGAAAGGATTTTCATCTGTCAGAGAAGGAAAAAGAAGTATGGGCTGGAGAAGTGATGCACCGGCAACCTTATTATTTGCTCAGGCATTGGATGGAGGTGACCAGTCAAAACCTGCAGAATACAGAGATGAGATCTTTACGTGGGAAGCGCCGTTTGCTGCTGCTCCAAAATCATTCTTTAAGACAAAACAGAGATATGAAGGCGTAAGTTGGACCAATGATCATTATGCCGTAGTTTCTGAGGGCTGGTACGACACAAGAAATACAAAATCTTACTTGGTGGATCTTAATAATGGCGAATCCAAAGTTTTTGATGACAGAAATTATCAGGATGTTTACAGCGATCCGGGGAATTTTAATACCACGAAAAACCAGTATGGAAGGTATGTCATTGATATGAAAGGAGGGAAAACCTATCTGATCGGAGATGGATTTACCAAAGACGGACAGCATCCTTTCATCGACGAAATGGACGTGAAGTCGCTTAAAAAGAAAAGGCTTTATACTTCTAACGTTAAGAATGGTAAAGAAGAGATCATTGATATCCTTAATGCGTCGAAAGGTGAAATTTTAACGACTCAACAGTCTCCAAGCCTTTATCCGAACTATTTTAAAAAGAATATTAAATCCAATAAAGCAGAAGCAGTAACTCAATTTGCAAACCCTTTTGAAAGCATTAAAGATGTTTACAAAGAAGTGATCACCTATAAAAGAAACGATGGTGTTACTTTAACGGGAACACTTTATTTGCCTGCCAATTATGACAGAAAAGCTAAGACAGAAAAGCTTCCTTTGCTGATCTGGGCTTATCCAACGGAATATAAAGATAAAAACACAGCAGGTCAGAATACCCAGAACCCGAATGACTTTACATTCCCGTACTACGGATCTTTCGTATACTGGACAACGAAAGGGTATGCCGTACTGGATGACGCTGCATTCCCGATCATCGGAGAAGGAAAAACAGAACCGAATGATACTTTCATTCCACAGTTGGTAGCCAATGCTGAAGCGGCGATCAATGCGGTGGATCAGTTAGGCTATATTGACAAGAAGAAAGTGGCTGTAGGAGGACATTCTTATGGTGCTTTTATGACCGCCAATCTATTAACTCATTCTAAGCTTTTCGCATGTGGAATTGCCAGAAGTGGGGCATACAACAGAACGCTGACTCCATTTGGTTTCCAGAGCGAGCAGAGAAATTACTGGGATATTCCGGAGATCTATAACACGATGTCTCCATTCATGAATGCAGACAAAATGAAAACGCCATTGCTTTTAATTCATGGTGATGCGGATAATAATCCGGGAACTTTCACTCTACAGACAGAAAGATATTTCCAGGCTCTGAAAAACCTGGGCGCTCCTGTGAAAATGGTTCTTCTTCCAAAAGAAGCCCATGGTTATGTGGCCAAAGAAAATATTCTACACCTTTTATGGGAACAGGATCAGTTCCTTGAGAAGTGTTTAAAGAAATAAAATAATTTGAGAGAAAGCCCGTTCATGATTGGAACGGGCTTTTTTTATGTTTTTTGACTTCCTAAAAAGTCTTAATTAATTTTATTTATAAGTATTTCAACACTTCATCAATACTTTTCAGTTCCATAAAATGATCATGTTCCAGATGATGGTTATGCTGTTCATGGCTCCATGTCACATGGTAAGGGATATGTGCTGCAAAACCTCCGATTTCCAGGACGGGCAGAATATCTGACTTGATAGAATTTCCAAGCATCAGGAAGTGCTCAGGTTTACAGTCTAGGTGTTTCAATAGCTTTTGATAATCACTTTCTTTCTTGTCACTCATAATTTCGATATGGTGGAAATATTCCTGCAATCCTGAATTTTTAAGTTTCCGTTCCTGATCCAGCAGATCTCCTTTTGTGGCCACAACGAGTCTGTATTTTCCTTTTAATGCATCTAATGTGTCGGTGACACCATCCAGCAATTCTATGGGTTTCTGAAGAAGTTCCTGACCGATTTCAACAGTTCGGTTGATCAACAGCATCGATGCCATACCACCCGAAACTCTGCTCACCGTTTCGATCATACAGAGCATAAAACCTTTTACACCGTAACCATACAGATGAAGGTTCTGCATTTCAGTTTTAAATAATTCCTGAGATACAGAATGCTGTGGGAGATAATCTTCGAGCAGCACACAGAATTCCTTTTCCGCTTCCTGAAAATAAGGTTCATTGATCCAAAGGGTATCATCTGCATCAAAGGCGATGGTCGTTATATGATTATTCATTTTACTTTTGTATTTTTCTCCCAACAAAATTCAGTATAAAAATTCAATCACCAAAGGACATTTGTCCCGGATATAATATGTTACGAACGAATCAGTTGTTTTTAAACTATGCAGAAGATCTTTACGGAAAGCAGGAACGTAAAGAAGATATCATCATAAGATCTTTTTCCAAAGGGGAAAGGATATTGGCCCAGAATGAAAACCCTTCTAAAATAATGCTCATCAAAGAAGGAATTACAAAATGTTTTTTAGTTGAAGAAAATGACAAAGAATATATTGTTGAATTCCTGGGAAAAGGGGAGATCATCGGTGAAATAGAACAGATTCGTAATATTCCCTGTCTCTGCAGTATTGAAGCAGTAACCGACGTAACCGTTTATGCCATCGCTATACCGTATTTCAAATCATTAATCAAAAGCGACCTTCCCCTGAATAATCTCCTGCTGGACGTTTTTGCAGAACGAATCGTGAACACCTCCAAAAGAGCTTCATACCAACAATTGTATGCGGCTGAACACACTTTATCCCAACTTCTTGAACTCCAGAAACAAGAGGAAATTGAGATTTCAAAAGAAGATATGGCGGCTTACCTGGGAATTACGGTGAGAAGTCTGAACAGGACGCTGAAGAATTTGGGTAAATAAAGTAGGGAAGGTGGAGGATGGAAGAGGGAAGTTATGGAGTGCGAAAACACAGCTAGTACTGTTTTTACTTTACTAAATTTCACCAGGTTGTTTAAATGAAAGCCGAACAGTAACTTCCATCCTCCCTCTTCCAACTTCCATCCCAACATTAGTTGCAATTATTGATTGAATCTCTACCCTTAAAAGTTTTTTACTTCTTATTTTTGTAGAGAAATAAAACCGAACCTATAAAATGCAAGACTTACAATTCAGAGATGCTGACCTGAAAGATTTAGAAAAGATAGTTGAGATCTACAATTCTACCATTCCTTCAAGACTGGTGACTGCAGATACTGAAAATGTGTCTGTAGAAAGCAGAAAAGAATGGTTTGAAGAACACAATCCTGAAACAAGACCGCTTTGGATTATTGAAAATAATCATGAAACAGTTGGTTGGGTAAGTTTTTCCTCGTTTTATGGAAGACCCGCATACAATGGAACGGTTGAAATGAGTATTTATCTGGACGAATCCTGCAGAGGAAAAGGCTTTGGAAAAAAAGTAATGGAATACTGCATCTATCGGGCACCCGGCTTGGGAATTAAAACGCTTCTCGGATTTATCTTTTCTCATAATGAGGCCAGTATGAAACTCTTCAGATATTTCGGATTTGAAGAATGGGGAATGTTTCCCAACGTAGCGGTTCTGGACGGGATAGAAAGGAGCTTGACGATTTTAGGGAAAAGGGTTGGGTAATTGATATAAAATGAATTTCGCGAAGTCGGAGACTTCGCGAAATTCGTAAGGAATAGAATCAGATCTATTCCGGATATTTTAAATCGATAAGCTTAGCTCTATACTCCTTCAGTTTTTTGAGAATTTCATTTAAATCTTGATCTTTATTCAGGATTACAATACCATGATAAATAGGATAGTCATCTATATTTAGATCAAACTTGCTGAATGATTCTTCGGATGCTTTTGAATTTGATTTTATATAATCAGCTAAAAGAAAAATCAGATCAATATGGGGCTCGGATTTATAAACAGGTATATAATCTTTTTCTTCATGAATGTCAAAAAAATCCTTTATTGTTAATCTTAAATAGTCTTCAATGGCTAAAATTGCAAGTTTGTACATGGACTCATATTCCTTTTTCTCGTCCAATGAGCCCCACCAGTCAATTGCCAGTTCGCTTCCTCTGAAATATACTATTGCCTTATTTAAACCTTCAATAATGATTTCTAATCTTCCAAATGTAGGATCGAAGATAGCATGTCTTCGTATTTCTTCTATACTTAAATCCATTTTTAAAAAAGTTATTTCGTTTTAAAAGAAGGTTCCTTATCCCTTTCAATGTAAATATAACGGCTTTTTATCCCGTTCTGAAGCATTGCTTTTTTGCTGTTGAGCTCTTCAATCGTTTCTATACTTTCGTTCTTAAAAGAGGTTTTCTGACCGTTTTTTATACTTTCTGCTAACGTCCTTGTCGGATTTTCGTAAAAATCTTCGATGTACTTATTAAATTTCTCGTTGGAAATAGGGATCGCCGGTTTTCCATAATGGGTTTCTACGAATTCTTTAGTGTCATATTCGGTGTCCAGCTTTTTATTGCTGATCAGTTTATAGATGAAATTTTTATCCGTGTCTTCCAGAATAAAGATCAGACCGGGAAGTCCTCTGAATTTATACGGACCTTCTTTAATGTTTACCTCATTACAAAACCATGCATTCCATGTTCTGCCTCCGAAATCAGTGGTTGCTTTTTGAAGCTTATAGCCATTGTATTGTTGGGTTTCCTGAAGCAGTTTCCAGGTCATTTCGTCATTGGTATTCACTACAAAATACTCAAAAAAGTCTCTGTACCATTTGTTTTTAAATGAATTGGGTGCTCTTTCAATAACCTGATCTGTTCTTGTACTGTATCTCGAAACAGCAGTATTTGCCTTTTTGTTGATGGAATCATAATCTGCAAATTTTTGATCATAAAACTTGACGGATTTTGGGCTGATATCAAGATTCATAAGATTTTGTCTGTAATCTTCCGAACCCTCTTTCCGGTACTGAAGTTCATAAATAAATCTGTTGGTTTGTGATTGATAGAATGAACCTGCATACAAAGCGAGCAGGCATATAATTTTTTTCATGATTTTTATTGATTCTGTTTAATAGCGAGGCCAAAAATATAAAAAGCTGCGCGAAGTCGAAGACTTCGCGCAGCTTTTTTATTAAAATTTTTATAATGTTCGAAACACCGAAGTGGGAATAGAGAAGTTATTCAACCTCAGGGATAATTACAATGCGGTTTTAATCGGTTTTTTTGCTGATTAAATTTCACCAAACTATCAGAAATGAAAAACCCTATAGTAACTTCCATCCTCCTTCTTCCTGCTTCCAACCTCTTAATTCTGCTTAATTCTCTTCGCGGACATATTGAGAAATCGTTTCACCAGGAAAACCGCTGAAACGGTAAGTCCCAATCCTAAAGCGATCCACATTCCGAAAGCACCCATTTTTAAAGTGACGCACAAGAAATACCCTAAAGGAATCGTAATCACCCAGTAGGCGATAAAAGTATAGATCGATGGAATTTTTACATCCTGAAGACCTCTCAGCATCCCTAAAGCCGTTACCTGAATCCCATCTGAAAGCTGGAATAAGGCTGCGATAATCATTAGTTTTGAAGCCAGCATAATCACTTCAACTTCTTCTTTTTTAGTAAAGAAAGTCGGAAGGATATTTCTTCCCAGAACAAAGAACAATCCGCAGATACACATGAAAATAAAAGATATCTTCAGGTTATTGATCCCGACTTTTCTTAATTCAACAAAATTTTGTTCACCCAGCTTTCTTCCGATCATGACCGTTGAAGCCACACTGAATCCTACACAAAGGTTGAAGGTAAATGAAGCCATACTCAAGGCGATCTGGTGAGAAGCAATATCGTGAGCGGAGATCAGTCCACAGATAAAGGCAGCACCTGCAAAAGCCGTTACTTCAAAGAACATCTGTAAAGCAGTTGGCAGACCCAGTTTCACCATTTTATCGAACATATTTTTGGAGAACACCTGTATTTTTAAAGAAAAATCTTTGATATAGCGTCTTGTTTTTTTCTCTTTCACCAATACAACATACAAGAAAACCACCATGAAAATTCTGGAGATCAATGTTGCTAAAGCTGAACCTTTTACACCCATTTCCGGAAAGATCCAGATCCCTTTGATTAAAACATAGTTCAGGACAATGTTGATGATATTCGCAATGATCGTAGCCTTGGTTACGCCTATGGTATAGGAAAGTCCTTCGGAAACCTCACGAAGCGTCTGAAAAGCCATAAACGGGATCATACTGATCGCCATAATGCCCAGGAAATCTACCGTATTAGGAATGATCTTTGCCGGCTGCCCGGATTGATAGAGTAGTGGCATTCCCAAAAGCAAAACGGCCGTTAAAATAATTCCCACAGACATATTGATCACGAATCCGTGGCTGAATACAGAATTAATAGTTCCGTGGTCCTGCTTGGAGTGTGCTTCAGAAACCAGCGGAGGAATAGCAAATGAAAATCCCAGCGCCAATACAAACACCGAGAAAAACACAGCATTTCCCAATGAAACAGAAGCAAGGGCATCTGCACCTAAAAGTTTTCCGACAATAATATTGTCGAACAAATTCACCGAGACCTGCCCCACCTGCGTAAGCATTACAGGTAGAGCCAGAGTCAGGCATTCTTTCGTGTAGTTTTTGTTTAAAAAGCTCATAATATTTTATGATTCATATATAGTTTAATACTTAAAAAAGGTCAAAAAAAAATTTGCAGTAAGGCTACTGCAAATTTTTATAATATATTTAATGTTTAATTAAATTATTTCCTTACAAAACTTGCAACATCCTCCTCGGAAACAGAATTTCCGCCAAGAATAATTAATCTTTCCACAACATTTCTCAGTTCTCTGATATTTCCGGTCCATGAAAGCACTTTAAGCGCATCAATTGCTTTATCATCAAATTTTTTCACGGCAGTACCATGTTCATCGGCAATCATACCGGAAAAATGATCTACTAACAATTTGATATCATCTTTTCTGTCATCCAATGGTGGAACGTAGATTTCAATCACAGAAAGCCTGTGGTAAAGGTCTTCCCTGAATTTCCCTTCCTCAATTTCCTTCTGCATGTTTTTATTGGTTGCTGCAATGACTCTTACATCAACTTTTATTTCCTTATCGCTTCCCACAGGAGAAACTTTGCTTTCCTGCAATGCTCTCAAGACTTTAGCCTGAGCAATAAGACTCATATCTCCGATCTCATCCAAAAAGATGGTACCTCCGTTAGCCTGCTCAAATTTTCCCTGCTTGTCTTTAATAGCGCCTGTAAAAGAACCTTTTACGTGCCCGAAAAGTTCAGATTCAATAAGTTCAGACGGAATAGCCGCACAGTTGACCTCAATCATAGGACCTCTTGCACGCTCACTTTGGTTGTGAATAGCATGAGCTACCAACTCTTTTCCTGCTCCATTTGGTCCGGTAATCAGAACTCTGGCATCGGAAACAGCTACTTTTTCGATCATATCCTGAATTTTTTTCAAAGCAGGAGAATCACCGATCATCTGGTATTTTTTGTTGACCTTTCTTTTTAAGGTCTTATTTTCAGTTTGGAGATTTTTATTTTCCTTTTTCAGACTTTCTTTAGCTAAAGCATTTTTAACGCTTGTAATCAGTCTGTTGATATCGATAGGTTTGGAAATAAAGTCGTATGCACCTTCCTTTAAACAGGAAACAGCAGAATCGATGTCTGCATGGCCCGAGATCATCACAAATGTACTTTCAGGCTTCAAGATCATGCTTTGCTTTAAAAGTTCCGTTCCGGAAAGTTTAGGCATCTTGATATCGGAGATCACCAATGCGAAATCTTCTTTTTCTATCTGTTTGTAGCCCTCAAGGCCATCTTCAGCGATAACAAATTCGTAATCGGTAAGTTCATCAGAAAGGATACTGTGTAATACTCCCGAGATTGCTTTTTCGTCTTCTACAATAAGGATTTTTTGCATAGTTGCAAATTTAGATTTTTTGATTCAATTATTAGCAAAAACCATACCTAAATATACTATTTTGAGTAATCTCTTCTCCCGAAAATAGCAGATCCAACCCTCACGGAATTGGCACCGCATTCAATGGCAGAAGGGAAATCATCACTCATTCCCATAGATAATGTTTTAAGTGTTTTTAACTGATTTAATTCATCAAAAAGCCCTTTTAAAATTAAAAATTCACTTTTTACCTGATCTTTATCATCCGTAAATGTGGCCATGCCCATAAGTCCAGTAATTTCGACATTGGAAAATCCCCCGTCAATATATTTTTGAAATAGAAATTTCGCCTCATCTATCTCAAGTCCGAATTTACTTTCCTCAGCCGCAATTTTCACCTGAAGCAATACCTTAATCGTTCTGTCGTTCTTCCCTGCTTCTTTACTGATCTCAGCCAGAAGTTTTTCTGAGTCCACACTTTGGATGGTATCAATGAAAGGAGCGATGTGTTTTACTTTATTCGTCTGCAGATGCCCGATCAGGTGCCATTCTATATCTTTGGGCAGGAGAGGATATTTCTCCATTAGCTCCTGAACTTTGTTTTCGCCAAAAACTTTCTGTCCCAGATCATAAACCTCCTGCACAGCCTCAACCGGATGCGTTTTTGAAACTGCTACCAACTGAACTCCCGCCGGAAGCTGATCTTTTATTGCTGTATAATTTTCTTGAATACCCATAAATGCAAATTTCTGAATTATAAAAGGAAAAAACTAATGAATCTGTAAAATAGTTATTGACTTTTGCTAGTTGCTAGTTGCTAGTTGCTAGTTGCTAGTTGCTAGTTGCTAGTTGCTAGTTTACCACCAATGTAATGTATTCCTGCATCATTCAATTGTTACACTGTTAGATTATTACATTGTTACATTTAATTCAGAATATCATTAATCTTCGGATACTGCGAGATCTTCCTGAACACAAATTTGTTGCTTTTTTGCAGCTTTTCAATAAACATGTCCAGCTCATTGATAGAATCTGCATCTCTCAGATATTGGTCATGGGTAAGGAAAACCAGGTGTCTTGATGTTTTTTCCAGATCATTAAGGAAAATACTGTCTACCTTTTTGATCATGGCTTCGTGGCTGCCTTTCAAAGTCATTTTTTGAGAAGGTCTCCATTCAAGATCCCATCCGATTACTTTGTAGCCTGCTTTTCTAAGGCCATTGGCGGCATCGGTTGAGCCTTTAATATCCGTAACGTTAATATTGTTCAGTCTCCAGATATTTCTGCCCGGAGTTCTTGCTATTTTATCGTAAAGCTTCAGACTGTCTTTTGCGATGTCAAAATCACGGACAACAGCATCGGCATTTTTGTAAAAATCTGTGTATTTGTTATGGGCATGGGTAAAGCTGTGATTGGCCAGTTCGATCAGAGGGTTGCTTTTCAGCAGCTCCAAATCATCTTTCTGTCTCTTGCTTCCATAGGCATGTTTCCCTACCAGAAAAGCAGTCGCACAAACATTTCTTTTGTTTAAGATTTTAAGAAGATTTTCCGTTCCTTGGTTGGGACCATCATCAAAAGTAAGGTAGATAATTCTTTTATCGGTTTCTACGCTCTCATCATCTATTTGGGGGACCGTTTGTACGGTGGGATGTTCCTGTGAAATAATCTGAGCAGATTCTTTCACATCGGTTTTGTCATTACAGCTGTTGAATACAAGTGAGGCCGCACTCATCAATGCAGTCATCCCAAGAAAAGTCATGTTTCTTGACTTTTCCCCAAATTTTTTTTTCATAAAGATAATGGAGATTTAAATAGTTAAAAATCGTTAAAATAGTGCTGAAATGTTAACAAATTATATGCCATCATTTGTTAAATTTTTACTTTTTAAGTTTATTTTAAGGACTTTATTTTAAAGCATATTTCAGATAGAATAGCGGGTTTGTAGATTATGTTTTTGTATTTGTTAATTTTAACATTTATAAATAGTAAATCCATTTATTTTTTCTATTTGTATTGAGGTTTCCTTATTCTTCCTATATTCGGGAATTATTTTATCTGATGAATTTTAAATATCTATTTATTCTTCTGGTTACGGCCAATTTATCTGCTCAGAAGATTTCAGGAACCATCTTTTCAGAAAAGCATCAGCCCATTACAGATGCCAGAATCGGAATTGAGAATGAAGATACCGGAAGTATTACCGATCAGGAAGGAAAATACCTTATTGATATTACAGGTTTAGATAAAAATAAAATATTGAAAGTAGAGGTAAACGGATACGAACCTTTTAAGATCAAGATTTCAGATTTTGAAGCTTTACAGAAATATGATATTTCACTCAATAAAAAAGCATTTGAAATTGAAAATGTCAATATTATTCCAAAAAAATATTCTCAAAAGAATTTTGGAACCAGAAATTCAAAAAGAGTGTATTGCGGTTATGATTCTCAGGATGTAAAGAAAATTTTCAGAGAATATGCTATAAAGATTAAGAACCAAAGAAAACTAAAGGTAAAAAAGATCAATCTTAATCTCTCTTCTTTTGCCATTGAGGAACCTATTACTCTGATCTTTGATATTCAAAAATCTGCAGGTGATTTTCCGGGAGAATCAATGATGAATGAAACGTTGAAGTTAACGATAACCAAAGAAGATATTCGGGACAATACCATTTCTTTAGATCTGAATGATAAAAGCATTTGGTTGAATGAGGATTTCTTTGTTTCCGTAAGGGCTTCCGAAGATTTTAAAGGGAAACTTTTTTTGGGAGGAAATATTTTCGCGTTTTCTAAAAATACCTATTACCGAAATTATTTTGGGGAATGGAAAAAGTTCTCAGCAGGAGAGCCTTCCATTAATGTGGATGTTTTGATAGAAAAATAAATTATTTCTCTAAAATTTTCTTAAGATACAGCGCATTCTTAATCGCAGCAGTTCCCCAGGTATTATTGAAAAATATAAATGCTTTTCTTTCTGATTGTTTGATTTTTTCCGCAATAGCATCAATGAATTCTGAGCTGTACTCGGATTTATAAAGGACCGGTTTTCCATGGAGCCTATAATAGAGGATTTCAGGATGATTGATGATTAAATCTTCAGGAAGATTACCAGGAAAGCTTACCCCGGAAAAAATGATATTATGATCTTTTAAAAGAGTAAAAATTTCATCCGTCCACCAGGATTCATGGCGGAATTCAATGACATTTGCATATTTAAAATCAAGGTTGGATACAATCAAGTCCATATTTTCCTGCGATTTTTTAAAAGACGGCGGAAACTGATACAGAAACCCGGAAAGCTTTTCTTTTAAGTGAGCCTGAATATGGGCGCAGAATTCCGAAATATCTTCTTTGGCTTCTTTCAGACGTTTTTCATGGGAAATGGCTTTCGGAATTTTGATGAAGAACTTAAAATCGTCGGGCGTTTCATCATGCCATTTTAGAAGTGTTTTTGCGGTAGGTTTTCTGTAAAACGTAGAATTGATCTCCACCGTATTGAAAACCTCGGAATATAAAGTAAGAAAGTCTTTACTTTGGGCGTTTTCAGGATATAGCGCCCCTTTCCAGTCGTTATTATAAAATCCCGAACATCCAATGTAAAGACTTCCTTTTTTCATGTTTTCTATTTTACATCCGCATCCAGATCTACAGAATTTAAGCGCAGTGAATTCAGAATAACAGATAGTGAACTGACACTCATTGCGGCGGCTGCGATCATGGGTGATAACAGTATTCCAAAGAAAGGATACAATAATCCTGCCGCTACCGGAATACCCAATACATTATAGATGAATGCAAAAAACAGGTTTTCCTTGATGTTTTTAAGAAGTTTTTCACTTAAGAGTTTTGCTTTTGCGACTCCTAAAATATCTCCTTTCAATAACGTGATCTCTGCACTTTCCATGGCAACATCAGTTCCGGTTCCCATCGCAATTCCTACATTAGATTGAGCCAGAGCAGGGGAGTCATTGATTCCGTCGCCGGTCATCGCTACGATTTTTCCTTGCTGCTGTAGTTTCTTAACCTCATTCAATTTGTCTTCCGGAAGGCAGCCTGCTTTATAATGTTTAATTCCTAATTCTTCGGCAACTGCTTTAGCTGTGTGTTCATTGTCTCCGGTCATCATAATGACATCAATTCCCTCATTCATCAGGCGCTGAACTGCTTTTTTGGAAGTCTCTTTAATTTTATCGGTAAAGCTGATGAAGCCTAATACATTTTTATCCTGAGCGATATAAGAGATGGTATGTGCCTTCGACTGTACTTCTACCGCTTTCTGTTTTAATTCCTGCGGAATGGAAAGGTTGCTTGAGATCAGAAGGCTTTCGTTTCCTAAATAGACCGTTTTTCCATTGATATTTCCCTGAACTCCTTTTCCTGAGATATTTTCAAACTGATCTACCTTTTCAGCCGTTAAATTTTCTTCTTTTGCTTTTTTGATCACCGCATTGGACAACGGGTGTTCCGAATTTTGATTAAGAGAAAAGGCTAGTTTTAAAATTTCATTTTTGTCTCCGTTTCCTGAAGTTTCGATATATTCTACAGACGGTTTTCCTTCTGTTAATGTTCCCGTTTTATCAGTGATCAGAACATTTACTTTATGCATTTGTTCCAAGGCTTCTGCGTTTTTGATCAGGATGCCGCTTTTGGCTCCTTTCCCGATTCCTACCATCAGAGACATTGGTGTGGCTAATCCAAGTGCACAAGGACACGCTACAATTAAAACTGCAACAGCATTCACGAACGCAAATAAACTTCTCTTTCCTTCCGGTCCGAAAAATTGCCATAGAACAAACGTCAGAACCGCAATCAGAATCACAACCGGAACAAAAACTTTGGAAACCTTGTCGGTCAGTTTCTGGATAGGTGCTCTGCTTCGGCTGGCTTCATTTACCATTTTGATGATCTGGGAAAGAAGAGTTTCATCGCCTACTTTTTCGGCTTTCATGATGAATACTTTATTCCCATTGATCGTTCCTGAAGAAACCCTGTCATCAATACTTTTCTCTACAGGCATGGGTTCTCCGGTGATCATGCTTTCATCTACTAAAGAAGCTCCTTCAGTGATCTTCCCATCAACAGGGATTTTTTCACCCGGTTTTACTTTTAAAAAATCTCCGATTTTCACCTGAGAAAGCAATACTCTTTTTTCTTCTCCGTTCACGATAAGATTGGCTTCGTCCGGAGAAAGATTCATGAGTTCCTTGATCGCATTTCCTGTTTTTTTATGGGCTGCAGCTTCCATTAATTGTCCCAAGATTACAAGGGTCAAAATCACACAGACTGCCTCAAAATAAAGTGGAATTTCATGATTGTGCCCTCTGATTTCGTGAGGAATAATATCCGGAAATGCTAATGCCACGATACTGAAGATAAATGCTGCAGCAACGCCCAAAGCAATCAGACTGAACATATTTAAATTCCAGGTTTTGAATGAAACCCAACCTCTTTTCAGAATAAACCATCCTGAATAAAAAAGAACAGGAAGCGTAAGGGCAAGCTCTATGAATCCCTGTATTTTACGAGAAAAAGGAAAATTAATAAACATTCCACCCATCGAAAGAATAAAAACAGGAACGGTAAAGGCCAGAGAAATGAAGAATTTCTTTTTTAAAATATTATAAGTTTCATCCTCTTCATCACCTTCATTGTCGGGCATTCTTACCAGATCCATTCCGCAGATCGGGCAGTCACCAGGCTCGTCACGAATGATCTCCGGGTGCATGGGACAGGTATATTTTGCGGTTTTCTTTTCAGGATATTTTACCAAATCCATTCCGCAGACAGGACATCCTACGTTGGAATCATAGGTTTTGTCACCTTCACAATACATAGGACAATAATACTTTCCAGCCATATCATCAGTAACTTTCGGTGCTTCATGATGATGGCTGTGGTCGTGATGATTATGATGGGAATGAGCGTGCTGGTGATTATGAGAAGCCGCATTTTTGGCCAGATCTTCTGTGATGTCTTCCAGATGCATATGACAAACCGGACAGTCGCCTTTTTCATCATACACTTTATCGCCTTCGCAGAACATCGGGCAATAGTGTTTTCCTACGTTGTCTTTGAAGTTTTCCGGAAGATAAGTTGAAGAATAGGTTGGTTTATGATTGGGGTCCTTAGCATGTTTTTCCTCGATGGGAACCAGATACATTTTACAGTCCGGACATCTTTCGCCTTGTTTGAAATATACTTTGTCACCTTCACATTCCATCGGGCAGTAATAGACCGAAGATGGTGAAACCCTGTCCTGAGGCTTTACAAATGTAATTTCAGGTTTCTTAGGGTCTTCAAGTCTGTATTTATCTCCTAAAGCATTATTTAAAACTGAAATTTCGATTTCCTTATCGGAAGTGATGGTTGCCGTATGGGTTTCCAGATTGACATCGGCCGTTACTCCCTCAACACTGTTGAGTTTTTCAGAAATTTTTTTCTGACAACCGGAGCACGTCATTCCGAGTATAGTATAGTGTCTGTTCATGATCCTTGAATTTATAGTACAAATGTCCAAAATGAATGGCTAAGGCTGTTATAAATTTAAGGATAATAGTTATAGAATTTTGCCGTGACTGGGATTGAGCGTTTTAGAGTTGGAGTGTGGGAGGGTTTGAGTGTCGGAGTGTGGGAGTGTTGGAGAGTTTTAGAGTTTCGGGAAGCGGGGTGCGAGTTTCAGGGTACGAGTTTCGGGTGAGGGTTTAAGAATGTCTGATATTGTAGTAATTGAGTAGTGTGATTTAAAACACGCTTACGCACAAACTCTCCCACACTCCGACACTCAAACCCTAAGACACTCAAACCCTCCAACTCAGAAGCTGTCCAGAGTCTTCCTTTGATGATCCTTCAGTTTTTTGAATTCTGTAGGAGTAAAACCTGTAATATTCCGGAATTGGGAAGAAAGGTGCTGAACACTTTTATAGCCAAGCTTTCCGGCAATTTCGGTAAGGGTAAATTCATTATAAAGAAGCAGTTCTTTTACCTTTTCAATTTTATGAAGGATAAAGAACTGTTCCAGGGTAATATTTTCGTTTTGGGAAAAGGTTTTGGAAAGGGAGCTGTAGTCCTTATGAATCTTTGAACTTAAAAAATCCGAAAGAAGAAAATCTTCATCAATATCCAGTTCACTGATTTTGAGAATGATCCTGTTTTTGATCTTATCAACCAATTGATGGGCAGAATCCATAATCCTTTCAAAACCCGTTTCGAGAAGCTTTTTTTCTAGAGCCAGCATTTTTTCCGCAGGAATATCCGTTTCAGTCTCTACTTCTCCCAATGTGATGGAATGTAGGTTCACATCTGCTTCACTGAATATTTTTTCTACCGCGGAAATGCAGCGGTTGCACACCATGTTTTTAATGAAAATTTTCATGGTTTGCTCAATCTGTCTTTTACGAATTCGATCTGTGTTTTTCCGTGCGGTGCAGGATTTCCTTCACTGTCCAGGTTCACCATTACAATTTTGTCTACTGTGATAATGGTCTGGTGGGTCATTTTATTTCTTACATCACATTTTAAGGTTACGGAAGAAGAACCGAAGTGTGTAGCTTCAATCCCTATTTCTATAATGTCTCCCTGTTTGGCAGAGCTTACAAAATTGATCTCTGAAATAAATTTCGTCACTACTTTTGTATTTTCCAATTGAATAATGGCATACAATGCGGCTTCTTCGTCAATCCACTGTAAAAGTCTTCCTCCAAAAAGAGAATGATTCGGGTTCAGGTCTTCGGGTTTTACCCATTTTCTGGTATGGTAGTTCATCTTTTAATAATTTGCTTCACAAATTTAGTGTTAAAAACTGGGTTTATCAAGGAAACTGTATTTACTGATCTGAAGGAAATGATTCATTTTCTCAATCATATTTTCTTGGAGCGCATGGCTTTTACCTTTTTGATGGTGCTATCATGTAAAAACTTTTGATATTCGTCACTTTCAACCGGAAAAATGGCGACTTTGCTATCTTCATTATGATGGATTCCGAATCCGTAACGTTTGGCCAAAGGGGAGGATCTGAGGCAAGGTTGACCTTTAGAAAAGAAATCAATTCTTGCCTGTGACTTTTCACTGTCAGAAATATCATTTTTTACAGCATAGCATTCAAAAACAATATCATCAGAAGAATACCGGTAAGGCTCTTTTACAATTTGCTCATATTGAAGACTGGCCAACGTCTTTATTTTCTTTTCGGGAGGTGTTTCAGCCTTTGAGACGGGGCAATCGTCGGCGATTTCAATAAAAGTATTGGTGTAATTGGTGGTGTGCATCATATATATATTAGGTATAGAGATTAGGGATACAAATTTATTTAATGTTCAGTATGGATTATTCCCGGAACTCCAGAATATCTCCGGGCTGGCAGTCCAGGGCTTTGCATATGGAATCCAGGGTGCTGAAGCGGATGGCTTTGGCTTTTCCTGTCTTTAGATTTGAGATATTGGACAGGGTGAGATTTATCCTTTCTGAAAGCTCATTCAGTGACATTTTCCTCTTGGCCATCATCACATCAAGGTTTATTATAATAGACATAGTGATTATATTGGGTTATATTTGCTGTTCCGGCAGGATTCCTGAACTGTTTTTTATTATGTTAACTAACTTTAACTTTAAGCGAATTTCGGTAAAAATTTATTGAATAACAATACTTAATTGATGATAAAAAATAAAATTAACGTATAATTTCAATAGAGCATGGTAAATACTTAAAAAAAAACTTTGATTTTAATTTATTAATTGTATCTTGCATACGTTTATATTTGGAATCAATATTTGTTCATTAATTTATGTTGTTTTTCTCTTATATATCAAATTTTTATTAATTTTTAATTTTTATTTAAAATGAACATTTTTGTTTCAAACATCAATTACGCAACTAAAGAATATGAGTTGCACGATCTATTCGCAGAATTTGGTGATGTATCATCAGCTAAAATCGTTACAGACAGAGAAACTGGCCGTTCAAGAGGTTTCGGTTTTGTAGAAATGGGTGATGAAGAAGGAAAGCAAGCTATCGAAGCTCTTAACCAGAAAGAATTCAACGGAAAAGAGTTGAACGTATCTGAAGCTAAGCCAAGAGAAGAAAAGCCAAGAAGAAGCTTTGACAACAACAGAGGAGGTGGTTACGGAGGAAACAACAATAGAGGCGGCGGTAGCGGCTACGGTGGTGGAAACAGCCGTGGTGGTAACGGCGGCGGAAATCGTTGGTAAAAATATAAGGCGGCTTTTTAGCCGCTTTTTTTATGCATTATTTATCCCTTTTTAGAAAGGGATATTTTTTTTTGCATCAGTAGTTGGGAATATTTCGGATCATGTATGAAATTTATCGACTAAACAAAAATTAATTACTCTCGTGGATTATACAGATAGAGCAGATCTTTTACCATCATTATATATCCATTTCCCTTCCTCAGAATCAATGAAATTGATTCCACCTTGGCTTCCCTTTATAAACGATAGGATAATTTTGGTTTGCGTTAGAAAAATAAACTTTATCTGCTTCGGCTTTTGAGATTGATCCATTAACAGTAATGTTTTTTTCACGCAAAGATTTTACATTAACCATGTATACTTTAAGGATTGCAAAGACGGAATCAATCAAGATTGATTTGACTAAGCGAACGTGTTAAAAAGGATGAAAAAATAGAGGTAAAACAAAAAAGCCGTTTCACAACTATGAAACGGCTTTATATTTATTTCTCTTTGATTAGCATAACTGCATCCTCATAGAACATATTGTATTGTTTGCTGTGAGGGGCTTTATCTCTTGAAATATTTGGGAAAATAATTTTGATATGGTATTTACCCAGATCACTTTCCATAGAAATATCTTTCAGTAGTACGGTTTCCGTTTTACCTTTATTTTTTTCGAATAGTGTGTTCATTGCTGAACTGAAATCTATTGCTTCTTTAGAATTGAGAACCACTTTTATAGTACGTGAATTATTGGTCTCTTTCTGGTTATCTATCAGAAATGTGTCTCCATTGATATTGCTTGATTCCTGATTATAGCTGTTAAAATTGATTAAGTATTGATAGCCTTGAATAGAAGTGACTTTCGTTTCAGATTCCAAAACAAGTCTTTCGAACTTTGAAATATCTGAAATTTTATCTACATGCGTAAATGCATTTCTGATACTGTTGTTAATTCCCCACGAAGTAGGACTTTCAAAATCCTTGGCTAAGAGGCTCTTTGTCTCGGGATCCACAAGATTAAGCAGGAAATCTTTCTGCTTTCTTTCCGCCAGAAAGCCAAATTTATCAGCAATTTCATCAACCAGCATATCGGAAATTTTCTTCTCGAAATTGATCTTATTATTCACTAAAAGTTTATTGTTTTCCAGCAGCGCAACCAATTCATTTTTCTGGCTTCTTTTTGCAACGCTGAATGCATTCAGATAAGGAAAAATCAAGGAAAAAACACCAAATGCAAATAAACTGATCGGAATGAATTTTATACTTGCTTTTTTATTCCATATAAAATAAACGACTACACTCAGGAGCCATAAAGCCAGTAATAATACAAAGTATCTGGGTTCTGTATAGCCGTATTCTAAGATTCTTGTAAATATCGCCGTAAATAACAAGACAATTAATGGAATAATGGTGTAGTAAAACAGTTTTGAAAATACTTTCACCCATGATTTCGCCTTTTCTTCTTTAAGCGGATATACGAGTAGGAGTGCAAGAATTCCAACAATACTATAGGCGAGTACCAGATAAGAAACCCAGCCGCGTGGAAGCTCCCAGTTGATGATTATTTTAAATGAATAAATATAAAGAATGATCAGATAGATGAAAAGCAGAGGGATCAAAACAAATTGGGTGAAAAATTTTAAAATCACGGGGTAAGTTCCGTCCTTTTCAAGATAGCCTAAGCCCGTCTCATTGAATAGCAGAAAGATAAAACAGCTTCCGAAAATAGCTAAAACGTAAAACGTGTCTATATAAAGGTTGTCATTGAAATTAAAATCAAATAATTTATCTACAGCCAGAATTGCCAGCTCAACACCACCTGTTAGTACTCCAGTGAATACCGCTGTCAGAAAGATATTCACGAAAAGATTCTTATTGTACTGCCAGAAATTAAGTTCTTTGTTTTTTTCTAAAAATGCGGCAAAAGAAACCAGTAAATGAGACAGAAGAAACGTAATGGCAATAATGAAGCCATGAACTTCTGTAAAGTCTTTTTCTTTATGAGGCAGAATGAAAAAAAAGCCTATCAGAAAAGCGGTTCCCAGTACTTCCAGTAACAATCTTTTTCCAATTCTTTGTGAAAGGATTTTTAAAGCAAACATTAAAGAAATTCCAAGACAGCAGCAGGCAATGAATTTTGAATGGGTAAAGAAAAATTCGCGGTCGTACCTGTTATTTACGGTCAGAACAGCCCCGATTGAAGAAAGCAGAGCCATGAGTAAAACCATCGGATAACGTAAGATGACATCCTGCGCTTTTCCGGTTATTTCCTGGAATTTCGTTTTCATGATATGTGTATTTTGTGACTAGTCCTTTTTCTTCTTTTTCTTTTTGTCCTTATCTTTATTATCCTTACTGTCTTTGTCTTTTGCTTTTACCTTTTTCACTTTTTTAGGGTTCAAGATTTCTTCTGCGTACTCAAATTTCGGTTCTTCGATTTTTGAAGGAACGATTTCTATTTTAGGGTCAAAATAATTCTTAAGGTCGTTCTGGGATATTAATTTTTCGTTAAATAAAAACTCCAGAATTTCCTTTCCTGAATCATTAAAAAAATTATGGGAAAGCTCTTTTAACAGGAATTTCCGGTATTCCTCAGACGGAACTACGACCGTATATTTAAAGATCCTTCCTTCTTTTTGAGTCGTGATATAGCCTTTTTCCACCAGTATTTTTAGGTACGTGGAAACGGTGTTCTGATGCGGCTTCGGTTCAGGATGCTGCTCCATGATGTCTTTAAGGTAAAAAGATTCAAGCTTCCAAAACAGCTTCATAAAATTCTCCTCAGCAGCGGTAAGATGATTTATTTTCATAGAATGTTCTTAATGTTGAAATTGTATATTGCAATAAAGATAAATAAAAGATACCACAAATGCTATTCCGGCACCCATAAATACTTCCTTTACCGTATGTCTTTTTAAAATAATCCTTGTTAGTCCCACTAAAGCAGCGATCCCCAGCCATATCAGTCCGGCTTTCCAGTTCAGGGTGAAAAACAAGGCGGCTACAAATACATTAAAAGCAGTATGCATCGAGCTTTTAATAAAAAAATTGCTGATCTGCATGGTGAAAATCAGAATCAGGATAAAAAGCATGACAAGATCGATATATCCGTTTCTGAAATAGTGGAAAATCAGATAGGCAACGACGCACGCTGCGATGAAGATGTACAGCGTTTTCCTTTGTACACGGTCTGAAACATCCATATTCGTATACCTTCCGGTTTTTACATTCCATACCAACCAAATAACAACAGGTGCTATGATCATTAATAATATAGGGGTAAAATACAGAATAGAGTCTTTTAATGAATATTCTCTTAGACTCATATAGATAAAGAAAATAAATAAAGAAACAAGCGGATTGAAAAAATCTGAGATGACTTTTGAAATTTTATGTACCAGTAAAGGCTGTTTTTCGTCCATGTTCAAGTTTAAAATTCAAATATAACACTATAAGCAAAAAAACAATTAGGATGTATACGATAAAAACAAAGTTTTTTTTATAATTTTGCTCAAATATTCATCATAAAAAAGCAAGAGCTAGCACATGAAAGAATTTTCTAAAGAGGTATACCTGAAGTGGTATGAAGATATGACAATGTGGAGAAGGTTTGAAGACAAATGCCGTTCTCTTTATCTAAAACAAAAGATCAGAGGTTTTTTACATTTGTATAACGGTCAGGAGGCTATCCCTGCCGGCTTCACGCATGCAATGGATTTAACGAAGGACAGTATGATTACTGCTTACAGATGCCACATCCATCCAATGGCGATGGGAGTAGATCCTAAGAGAATCATGGCGGAACTTTGTGGAAAAGCTACAGGAACATCCGGAGGTATGGGTGGTTCTATGCACATTTTCAGCAAAGAGCACCGTTTCTATGGTGGACACGGTATTGTAGGAGGACAGATTCCTTTGGGAGCCGGAATTGCTTTTGCAGATAAGTATTATGACAGAAAAGCAGTGAACATCTGTTTCTTCGGAGATGGAGCAGCGAGACAGGGATCGCTTCACGAAACATTCAATATGGCGATGAACTGGAAACTTCCTGTAGTATTTGTGGTTGAAAACAACCAGTATGCCATGGGAACTTCTGTGAAAAGAACTGCCAACCACGAAGATATCTATAAATTAGGTCTTGGATACGAAATGCCTTGCCTTGCCGTAGATGCAATGGATCCTGAAAAAGTAGCTGAAGCAGCTTACGAAGCCATTGAAAGAGCAAGAAGAGGAGACGGACCTACTTTTATTGAAGCCAGAACATACCGTTACAGAGGACACTCTATGTCTGATGCTGAACCTTACAGAAGCAAGGAAGAAGTAGCTATTCATAAGAATGACGATCCAATGGAGCTGGTAAAACATAGGATTCTTGAAAACGGATGGGCTACAGAAGCTGACTTGGAAGCTGTAGACAACAAATCAAGAGATTTTGTGGACGAGTGTATCGAGTTCATGGAAAACTCTCCTTATCCGGATGCAGACAAGGTTTACGAATATGTTTATGCTCAGGAAAATTACCCATTCTTAGATAAATTAGAAAACTAAAATAATTTGCTGATTCGATGATAGATGATGTGTACATACCATGTTCACTGTTCTTATCATCACATCATCATATTAACAAATTAACACAATAAATTATGGCAGAAGTAATTACGATGCCCCGACTTTCCGACACTATGACGGAAGGGAAAGTGGCGAAATGGCATAAAAAAGTAGGAGATACAGTAAAAGAAGGAGATATTTTAGCCGAAATTGAAACAGATAAAGCTGTTCAGGATTTCGAATCTGAAATTAACGGAACTCTTTTATACGTAGGTGTAGAAGAAGGCGCTGCCGCTGCTGTAGATTCTGTTTTAGCGATTATAGGAAATGAAGGAGAAGATATTTCAGGACTAACCGGTGGAGCTGCTGCTGCTGCTGCGGGTGGTTCTGAAGAGAAAAAATCTGAAGAAGAATCAAAAACAGAAAATAAAGCTACCAGCGTTGAGCAGACCACTGCTGAAGTTCCTGCCGGTGTAGAAATTATTACCATGCCAAGACTTTCTGATACTATGACAGAAGGTAAAGTAGCAAAATGGCACAAAAACGTAGGCGATACAGTAAAAGAAGGAGATCTTCTTGCTGAGATCGAAACAGATAAAGCAGTTCAGGATTTTGAATCTGAATTCAACGGAGTATTGTTGAAGCAAGGTGTAGAAGAAGGTGGTGCGGCTCCTGTAGATTCAGTTTTAGCGATTATCGGTCCAGAAGGAACAGATATTTCTGCAGTAGGTGCTCCAAAAGCGGCGGCTCAGACTTCTGAAAAACCTGCGGAACAAAAACCTGAAGCTAAAGCAGAAGAAAAGGCAGCTCCAACAGTTAGTTCTTCATCTTCTGACAGAGTAGCGATTTCTCCATTGGCTAAGAAAATGGCTCAGGACAAAGGCGTTGATATCCACAGTGTAAATGGTTCTGGAGAAAATGGAAGAATTGTTAAAAAAGATATTGAAAACTATCAGCCTTCTCAGGCACAGGCTCAACCTTCTGCTTCTGCTCCGGCAGCAGCTCCGGTTGCATTGAGCTTCGTTCAGGGTGAAGATACAGAGACTCCAAACTCTCAGGTAAGAAATATTATTGCAAAACGTCTTGCTGAAAGTAAATTCTCTGCGCCTCACTATTATCTGATGGTAGAGATCAACATGGATAAAGCGATTGAGGCCAGAAAAGAAATCAATTCTTTACCGGATACTAAAATCTCTTTCAATGATATGATCATTAAGGCAACTGCTGTAGCTTTAAGAAAACATCCACAGGTAAATTCAAGCTGGGCGGGAGACAAGATCATCCACAGAGGAAATATCAATGTGGGTGTAGCAGTGGCTATCCCTGACGGATTAGTAGTTCCTGTACTTAAAAATACAGATCAGATGAACTACACGCAGATCTCTGCAGCGGTGAAAGATATGGCTTCAAGAGCGAAAAGCAAAGGTCTTAAAGCAAATGAAATGGAAGGTTCTACATTCTCGATCTCAAATCTGGGTATGTTCGGAATCGAAACATTTACAAGTATCATCAACCAGCCGAATTCTGCGATTCTTTCTGTAGGTGCGATCATTGAAAAACCGATTGTTAAAGACGGTCAGATCGTAGTAGGAAATATCATGAAGCTTTCATTAGCATGTGACCACAGAGTGGTGGACGGTGCTACCGGAGCTCAGTTCTTACAGACTTTAAAAACATATCTGGAAAGTCCTTTAACACTGTTACTGTAACAGTCCGGATTGTAAAATATTAAAACCTCTCAATTTGAGAGGTTTTTTGTTTTTATTATGGGTAAATGTAATTGGTTTTTTGTAAGAAATAATTTTATTTCAAAATTTGATTTTGCTAATTGATTTTCGGGTATTCAAATAGTGATGCGTTTTTTATTTCTTAGTTGTAATAATATTCAAAACGATATACATATTCTGTTTTTAAAATATCACTTTTATGTATTTTTTTCTTTAAAAAAGTTGTGGAGATTTGAGTTTTATGGCTGAACTTTAAAATCAAATTAGTACTTTTGAATTATGATTAGAGCGAGTAATATCCATAAGTCTTATGGGAATTTAGAAGTATTGAAAGGAGTAGATATCCATATCAAAATGGGTGAAGTTGTTTCTATTGTAGGAGAATCCGGAGCGGGAAAGTCTACATTGCTTCAGATCTTAGGAACTTTGGATCTTCCAAGCAATTCCAGTAAATATAATACGGAAATAAGCATTGCAGGGGAGTCTTTTATCAATATGAATGATAAACAGCTTTCGAAATTCAGAAATCAGAATATTGGTTTTGTATTTCAGTTTCACCAGCTGCTTCCGGAATTTACCGCTTTAGAAAATGTTTTGCTTCCAACGAAAATAGGAGGTGCCAATGAAAAAGAGGCCTTAGATAAGGCATATGCTTTATTTGAAGATCTTAGAATAGAACAAAGACTGAATCATAAGCCTAATCAGCTGTCCGGAGGAGAAGCACAAAGAGTTGCTGTAGCAAGAGCTTTAATCAATTCTCCAAAAATTATTTTTGCGGATGAGCCTACAGGAAACCTGGATTCAAAGAATGCTGATGATCTTCACCGGCTGTTTTTTGATTTGAGAGACAAGTATAATCAGACCTTTGTGATTGTAACCCATAACCCGAATCTTGCAGAAATCACAGACCGAAAGCTGATTATGAAAGATGGAATGATCGTAGAATAAAAAACCATTATCTAATGAAAAAGTTTATTTTCCTGTTTCTTTTTATTATTTCCTGCTCAAGAGCAGAATCTCAGGAAAATAATATATCTTCAATTATTCCTGCAGCAAAGATTCTGGAAATTAAGAATTTTGTAAAGGGAAAAAACTATAATCAGGATCTGGCTGTTTTTATTAACTTTAAAACAAATTCTGGGAAATACAGATACTTTGTCTACGATCTTAAAAACGATAAAATAGTACAGAAAGCAGTTGTTTCTCATGGTTCAGGATCTGTAATTCAGAATTCAGAAACTCTCAAATTCAGTAACACGGAAGGCTCGTATCAGTCTTCGCTTGGGAAATATGAAATTTTAGGCAGCTACAATGGTAAATTTGGAAAAGCTTATCGGTTGAATGGTTTAGATGCTACCAATAGCAATGCCATGCAGCGAGCCATAGTACTGCATTCTTTAGGGTGTGTTCCGGATCAGGAAGATGAAAGTCCTGCCTGCTTAAGCTTAGGATGCCCGATGCTTTCTCCGAAAGCATTAGTCCAGACTGCAAAATATCTTGACGAATCTAAAAAGCCGGTTATACTGTGTGCATTTTATTAGCACTATTCACGTCATATAAAGCTTATAACTTGTAATTTCTAACTAATATCTGTAACTTCTAATATCTAAATCATGACTATAAAGTTTCTTGCCGAAGACGACAGACCCAGAGAAAAGTTTTTACTAAAAGGTAAGAATTCACTTTCCGATTCTGAACTTCTGGCCATCATCATGGGAAGTGGAAGCAGAGACGAAAGCGCCCTGGAACTGGCAAGAAAGATTCTGGCATCCGTTAATAACAACTGGCACCAGCTGAGCCTGCTTTCCAGTAAGGATTTAATGAGATTTAAAGGAGTGGGTGAGGTGAAGGCCGTTTCTATTATTGCAGCATTAGAGATCGGAAGAAGAAGATCCGTTCAGGAAATTCCTTACAGACCGATCATTTCAAACAGCAGTGATGCCTATCTTATTCTTAAAAATCATCTGTCAGATTTAAGGACTGAGGAATTTTGGGCCGTCTTTCTGAATCAAAGTAATAAAGTGATTCATATCTCAAAGCTTACACAAGGAGGAATAAGCCAGTCTATCGTGGATGTAAGAATTTTGTTTAAAACAGCTCTTGATCATTTTTCAACAGGCATTATTATAGCCCACAATCATCCGTCAGGAAGCCTGAAACCAAGCAAAGAAGATATTGTTATCACCCAAAAAATAAAAGAAGCAGGAAACACATTAAGCATCCAGCTTTTAGACCATATCATTATTACACAGGATACCTACTGCAGTTTCTCAGATGAAGGATTATTATGATTAGAAGAGTTAAATATACCGGGATTGATTTTAAAAAATATGCAGACTGCCTGGAAAATTCAGAACAAAGAAAGTATTCTGCATCCAAAACTTTCCTGGATATAACGACTGATAAAAAATGGGATCTCCTGGTGTATAATGATTACGAAGCGGTGATGCCTGTTCCCTTTATCTATAAAAACGGAATAAAAATCGTACACAATCCCTTGATGTGCCAGCAGCTTGGTATATTCTCTGTAAAAGATGACCAAAAGATTAATGAGAAGTTCCTTAGTTTTCTGCAGAAGAATTATCTGATAAGAGTATATTATTTTAATGAAACTAATAGTTTTGAAACAAAACTAAGCTCAAAAAAGAATTTTATTTTGTACGCTGATGATTATGCCAATGTTTTTACCAGATATTCACCTAAAAGGAAAAGAAAGCTACGGCTGGATGCTGAAGTAATTGAAAATTCGGAGATCAAAGAAATCAGCTATCTGGAAGCGAAAGAATTTATAGAACAGCATGTGGTAGGGCTGGATAAGGAACATGATGCCTTGGCTTTACTTAAAACTCTTGAAGCATTTTATTCACTGAAACACCTCAAATTCTCAGCTTTCTACTATCATCATGAGATCACGAATATGATTGCTACGTATTCAGATTATCATACGATCGCTCTTTTAGGAAATTTCAATAACAAGAAATACATTAAAATGGCTGGAGCATCGGTACTGATCGATCATGTGATCAAAGAAAATATAGGAAACTGTGTTTTTGATTTTGAAGGAGGAAATCTCCCAAGCATTGAAGAATTTTTCCGTGGTTTCAGACCCGAATTGAAACCTTATTCAGTCATTGAGAATTCAAAGAAAGTATTGGTCAGAGACTATGCTTCATTTGTGATAAGAGGAAAGATTTTAGGATAATTATCATATGGAAATTGCTATTTAGAACGGTTTTAATTAGATATTATTCGTTACCTTTATCAAGTATTTATTTCTAATATTTCAGCTATGCTAAAGCAGATCCGACAATATAAACTGCCCTATGTCATTTATAATTTTTTCAATAAGAAAAAATTACAGCATAATATTCCTTTGTACAGGAAATACGGGATAAGTAAAAATTACTTTTCCAGTATTTCCAGTTCCGATTTTGCCCACCTTCCTGCCTCAAAACGAGCGATTAATCAGGAAAAACTTGTCAATACCGAATTTTTCAAAGAATTATCTGTGGAAAGTAAAGAGAGTGCCATGCGGTATGACGATAACGGGTATATGATTTTAAGGAATTTTATCAGTACAGATGATGCCGACAAAATCAACAATGAAATTGAAAAGCTGATGGAAGACGGTACGCTCAAATTCATTTACGGCGGAAAACTGATGTTTGCGATTCATCATTCTGAGATCATTAAAAATATTGGAAATAATAAGAACCTCGTGGACTTTCTGTCCGTCCTATTAGATGGTAAAGCCAAACTTTTCCAGAGTATCAATTTTATTAATGGCAGTCAGCAGAAAACGCATTCTGACAGTATTCACATGACGACTTATCCGCTGGGCGGACTTCTTGGAGTATGGATCGCCTTGGAAGATGTGGATGAAACCAACGGTGCTCTTCACTATATTCCCCAAAGCCATAAACTTCCTTATTTCCTTAATTCAGATTATGAAAACGAAGGTGATACCATACGAATCGGTAAGAAAAGCTACAGAGCTTACGAAGAATTTTTGGAGGAAAAAGTCAAGGAATTAGGTCTGAAAAAAGAAATCTTTAAAGCTAAAAAAGGAGATATGCTGATATGGCATGCCAATATTCTCCACGGCGGCGAGCCTCATACAGATAAGAACAGAACAAGAAAAAGCCTTGTGTATCACTTTTTTGATGAAAACAGTGTATGTTATCATGAAGTGACACAGAGGCCTGCACTTTTTGAGTTGTAATCCATCGGGTTTTCAAACCATCAGATTCTGTCATACAGAATAAAAAAGCTTAATAGTAACGGGCAATAGAATAGTTTTTTTACTTTTGCATTCTACTGAATAAACAAGATGTAAATGAAGAAAACTAAAAATATTTTTGTTTTTATACTTTCAATCTATCTCTGCCTGATGTCATACTATCTGTATACCCATCAGTATTACAATGTTGATATTGAGGCTTATGTAGGACTTGTTTACAAAGCAGAATATCCTGATATGAAAATAGAGGATATTCATAAAAAGGTATATACAGAACTCAAAGGAACGAATCCGAAGATTTTTGGAATTACCCCTCAGGATGAAGAGATTGCGATCGGAGAGAATACTTATTATAAAGTCTTGTCCGAAAATCCTAAAGCATACGGAGAGGAACTGCAACTATTTTCAGTGAAGCCTTTTTATAATTTTGTCAACTGGATATTCTTTAAACTGGGATTTAAAGCTTCGCTTGCCATATCTTTAACTTCCATCCTTTCTTTTGTTGCTATTCTGGTTTTAATATTCTGTTATCTGATCAGGGTTTTAAAAAATTATCCCTTAGCTTTTATCATCACCATTTTAATTTCTTTATTCAAGCCACTTCTGGAGGCCAGCAGACATGCTTCGGCAGACAGTTTATCATGCTTATTGCTGTTACTAAGCTTTTATATTTTTGCAGTGAGGAAAAATCACCTGTGGGCTACAGTTTTTGCAATGCTTTGTATTTTAACGAGACCGGAGTATTTTATTTTGTATTCATTTCTTTATATTTTGATTTATTTTTACAGAAACAGTCTTCAAATAAGCCGTTCTAAATTGTTCATTTCTTACGGATATATTTTCCTTTCCTTCTTTCTGATCCAGTATTTCAATCAGATCTCATGGTCTACTTTGGTGATGAACCAGTTTACGAAAGTCCAGATCTATCCCATATCAAACCCGGATCCATTTAATCTTCCGGATTATCTGAATTATATCAAAAAAGCCATATTACTAGATTTCAACGGTTCCTATTTCCCGATCTTACTGTTATTTATTGTGATCATTCTGGCCAATAAATTTTCGGCGAACAGTAGGAAAAGTTGGACGCAGTGTCTGTTTTTCGGTGCTATTTATGCATCTGTTTTTCTTAGATATTTCATTTTTCCCAGCCTGGCCAACAGAATGATGATCGGTTTTTATCTCCTCATTATCATGTCTCTGATTTATATTCAAAATTCTAAGACCGATATATTTAAAAACGCTTTAGAAGCCGGAAAATAATTAGTAATTTTGCGGTCTAAAATTATGGGTAGTTTTTCAGGATATTTACCGTATGCTTTTGCATTGATTATCGCAATTCCTTTTCTGGTTTTGCTGAGACAATTTGTACATTCGTATATCAGCCTTAAGAATCAGGAGATCAAACTTCTTTCTGTAAAATCGAATGCTGAAAATAAAGCCCATTCTTACGAAAGAATGACTTTGTTTCTGGAAAGGATGAAACCTTCAAACCTTATTCAGAAGTTTGATAAGGAGCTGGCTCCGAACGAATTCATCTTTCTTACGGAAAAAACCATCAATGATGAGTTTGAATACAATACTTCACAGCAGCTGTATGTTACGAAAAATTCATGGAAGAATATCGTAGATTCCAAAAATGCTTTGATAGATTTACTTCACAAAACCTATGAAGGGCTGAATGCTAATGCAGATCTTGAAGAATTCAAAACCATTTTCATCATGAACTATATGGACGGGGATGACTATATCGCTGCCACTATAGAAGACCTTAGAAGAGAAATTTTAATTATAACTTAAAAAATAACAGATAAATAATGATTCCAAATTTTAAAGCACATCCATGGCACGGGGTTTCTGCAGGAGAAGATGCGCCAAATGTTGTCAATGTATTCGTGGAAATCGTTCCTTCAGATACAATTAAATATGAAGTAGATAAAGAAACAGGATTTTTAAAGGTAGACAGACCTCAGAAATTTTCTAATATCATTCCCGCTTTATATGGGTTTGTTCCAAGAACATACTGCCACAATGAAGTAATGAAGCTGGCTGTAGAAGCCGGAGCTGATGATGTAACAGAAGGTGATCATGACCCGCTTGATATCTGTGTATTAAGCTCTCACAATATTCATTCTGGAGGATTATTAATGGAAGCTATTCCAATCGGTGGATTCAAAATGATCGATGGAGGTGAAGCGGATGATAAAATCGTTGCAGTGATGATCGGTGACCATGCTTTCGGACATTTCAGAGACATTGCTGAACTTCCTGAAGCGGAAGTAAAGAGATTAATGCACTATTTCTTAACGTATAAAAACTTACCGGATGAGCCTGCAAAATGTAGAATTCATGAGGTATACGGAGCTGAGCATGCTAAAAAAGTGATCAAAGCTTCTCAAAAAGATTACGCAGAAAAATTCGGAGGTTAATAGAAAGCTCCAAAATTATAATAAAGGCAGGTGAATTTTCATCTGCCTTTTTTTGTGCAAATAAGTAGCTTCTCAATAGATCCCCTTCTTCCTTTAGATCAATGGGCTGATTTCTCACCAAACTTATTTTCATTTTTTGCAATTGATATCAATAAGAAATATTGGAATGATTAAATAAATTAATGCTTTCGAACAATCTACTTTTTGTGATGTTTTAAATTTCCGGAAAAATATATTATAGAACAAGACTTAATAAAACAATGGATTTTTTGTTATATTTATAAAACTAATTACTATTTATTAATATTAAAATAATAAACTATGGATTTGTTCTATTTAATTCCGGTCTTCGGCGTTGTCGCCTTGTTGTATACTTTCCTGCAGAGTAACTGGGTGAGTAAACAGAATGCCGGAAACGAGAAAATGAAAATAATCAGCGGACATATCGCTGACGGTGCCATGGCCTTTCTAAAGGCTGAGTACAAGATTTTAACCTATTTCGTAATTGTAGTGTCTATACTTCTCGCTATAATGGGATCCACCAATTCCAATTCTCACTGGAGTATCGGGCTTGCCTTTGCCGTTGGAGCTGTATTTTCCGCTCTTGCCGGCTTTATCGGGATGAAGATCGCTACGAAAGCCAATGTAAGAACGGCAGAAGCTGCAAGAACCTCACTTTCGAAAGCATTAAAAGTTTCCTTTACAGGAGGTTCCGTGATGGGGATGGGTGTTGCCGGACTGGCAGTTCTTGGTTTGGGTGCTCTCTTTCTGATCATTAAACAGATCTTTGCTCCGGATTCAACGGTAGATTCCCACGAAATGGAAAAAACGATTGAAATTCTTACCGGATTTTCTCTGGGTGCAGAATCGATTGCACTTTTTGCCAGAGTGGGTGGTGGTATTTATACTAAAGCTGCTGACGTAGGTGCCGACCTGGTAGGAAAAGTAGAAGCAGGAATTCCTGAAGATGACCCGAGAAATCCAGCGACTATTGCGGATAACGTGGGAGATAACGTAGGAGATGTAGCAGGAATGGGAGCCGATTTATTCGGTTCGTATGTCGCTACTGTATTGGCAACAATGGTTCTGGGTAGAGAAACAATGTCCGATGATGCGTTCGGAGGTTTTGCACCGATTCTCCTTCCGATGCTTATTGCTGGAACAGGAATCATTTTCTCTATGATCGGGACTTTGTTTGTAAGAATCAATGATAATGAAGGTTCATCCACTTCAAGTGTACAGAATGCTCTGAATTTGGGGAACTGGGGAAGTATTGTGATCACAGCTATTTCTTCCTATTTCCTGGTCAACTATCTTCTTCCTGAAAAAATGACACTCAGAGAACATGAGTTTACGAAGATGGGTGTTTTCGGAGCGATTATGGTAGGACTTGTTGTGGGTACTTTAATGAGTATCATTACAGAATATTATACAGCCATGGGTAAAAGACCGGTTTCCAGTATTGTGAGACAGTCTTCTACAGGTCATGCAACCAATATTATCGGAGGTCTTGCCGTTGGAATGGAGTCTACATTGCTTCCAATCCTTGTACTGGCAGGTGGTATTTACGGATCTTATTTATGTGCCGGACTTTACGGAGTCGCTATTGCAGCTGCCGGAATGATGGCAACTACTGCGATGCAGCTTGCTATTGATGCTTTCGGGCCTATAGCAGATAACGCAGGGGGAATTGCTGAAATGAGTGAGCTTCCCAAAGAAGTCCGTGAAAAAACAGATATCCTGGACGCTGTTGGAAACACTACAGCAGCCAGTGGAAAAGGATTTGCCATTGCTTCTGCAGCATTGACGGCATTAGCTTTATTTGCAGCCTTTGTAGGAATTGCAGGCATTGACGGAATTGATATTTACAGAGCAGACGTTCTGGCAGGATTATTTGTCGGAGGAATGATCCCATTCATATTCTCTTCACTTGCGATTACAGCAGTAGGACAGGCTGCAATGGCTATGGTGGAAGAAGTAAGAAGACAGTTCCGCGAAATTCCGGGAATTCTCGAAGGAAAAGCACAGCCTGAATATGAAAAGTGCGTGGCTATTTCTACAGATGCATCCATCCGAAAAATGATGCTTCCAGGGGCGATCACTATTATTTCACCTATTTTGGTAGGGTTTATCTTCGGACCTGAGGTATTGGGAGGATTCTTAGCTGGAGCTACCGTATGTGGTGTTCTGATGGGAATGTTCCAGAACAATGCGGGTGGTGCCTGGGATAATGCTAAAAAATCATTTGAAAAAGGAGTGGACATCAACGGTCAGACTTATTATAAAGGTTCAGAGCCACATAAAGCTTCCGTAACGGGAGATACGGTAGGAGATCCGTTTAAAGATACTTCAGGACCATCCATGAACATCCTGATCAAGCTGATGTCTATTGTTTCATTGGTGATTGCACCCACATTGGCAGTACTTCATAAAGATAAAATTGAAGCCAATAGAAAAGCTAAGCTGGAGAGTTTGACAAGAGCTTCCAATGCCAGTTCAACGACAGGCCACGCACAGCTTCAAACAGTTCCTGCTTCTCCACAAGAAATCAAAGGACATCTGAACGAAAACGGAGATTTTGTATATGAAACCGGAAATATTCAGGAAATTAAACTGAAAGGTGGAAAAACAATCACGTTGGGAGAAGGAAGCAGACTGTTTCAATTGTATACTGCTGTACAACAAAAAGATCAGAAAGTCATTGATCCTAATAACTGGTATACCGTGGAAAATCTGTACTTCCAGACCGGATCCAGTGATCTGAAGGCCGGTTCAGAATTACAGTTGAATAATCTTGCTGAAATTCTCAATGCTTATCCTGATTTGAAAATAAAGTTAGGAGGCTACACAGATAGCACAGGAAATGAAGAAAGTAATCAGAAACTATCCAATCTCAGAGCTCAGACCGCTAAACTAAAGCTGCTTGAATTGGGAATTCCTTCAGACAGAGTAGAGGCAGCGGGCTACGGCTCTCAGCATCCTGTTTGTGAAGCCAATGATACCGATGAATGTAAAGCAAAAAACAGAAGAATTGACGTAAGAGTTCTTGCCCTTTAAAATCAATTCTTAAGCAAATATAAGAAGCACCGCCTGTAATAAGACGGTGCTTTTTTTATCGATAACGACATTAAGTGTAAGCTAAAACTTAACCATAATCATCCGTGTCAATCCGTGAAATCCGTGGTTAAAAAAAATACAATACCACTTCTTGCATCGCAATATATTTCGAATTAATACTTGTCTAAAGATATTTTTGCAAATGCTCCAAAGCCTGAATAATCACTTCATCTTTTTTTGCAAAACTGAACCGGACATAATCTGAGTTCTGCTGGGAATTATAAAAAGCAGAAAGTGGCAGACAAGCTGTTTTTTTTTCTACGGTCAGCCATTTCGAAAATTCTACATCCGTCATTGTTTTGGAAACATTCCTGAAATTAACGACCTGAAAAACACTTCCTTCAGCTTTTTTTGTAGCTTCTAAAGGCGTAAAGGCAATCATTTCATTAAAAATATCTCTTTTACCCTGCATAATCCGGCGGTTTTCAGAAGAATCAAATACTTCAAGATATTTTGCAAGAGCATACTGAGCAGGCGCATTGGCGCTGTAGGATATATACTGCTGATGACATCTGAATTTTGCCGTCAGATCTTCGGAAGCGAGCAAATAACTTACCTTCCAGCCGGAAGTATGAAACATTTTCCCGAAAGAAAAAATACAGAAAGTTCTTTTTTTCAGTTCCGGATGAAGAAAAGAACTGTAATGTTCAACCCCATCATAACAATACGTGTCGTAGATTTCTTCTGAAATGAGGTAGATTTCCTGATGTTTTATTAATTCGTACAGCTGGTTCCAGTCGCTTTGCTTCCAGATTGTTCCTGTAGGATTTTGAGGTGAATTAACGATAATAGCTTTTGTTTTTTCAGAAATACAGAGTTGAAACTTTTCCCAGTTGATGGTGAAATCATGCTCAAGATCATAATAAACAGGAACACCTCCGTTTAAGACCACCGAAGGTCCGTATGTGTAGTAGGAAGGTTGAATAATAATCACTTCATCTCCCTGATTTAAAATAGATTTAAGGGCGGTATGTAAAGCAAAAGTTGCACAGGGAATAATAGTGATCTCATTTTCCTTAAGCTGGATACTGTTTACTCGTGCTGTATTGAATGCAATAATATTTTTGATGAGTAAAGGATTTCCTGCAAGCGGCTCATATTGATGGCATTGATGATCTGCAGCTTCCATCAGAAATGTTTTTAACCGGCTGTCGATATCAAAATCGGGAAGCCCCAAAGAAAGGTCGAAGCTGTTATTTTTGGACGCGAGCTCAGACATTTCCGTGAAAAACGAATAATGTGTGAATCCGTAAATTCTTTCCATCTATTTTGCATTTATGTCAAATATAAGAAAAATAGACATCCGTTAAATTGAATCATAAAAATATATTGTTTTCTTTAATGAATCTTTATTTATATTTCGTTTTTGATTCATGAAATATTGATTTTTTTGTCTTTACGATTATTAAATTCTATAATAACTTCATTTCCGGTTATTAAAAATCCTTTAACCACATCATGCTACAGAAAGTATTCTTGGGATTGTCTATGAATATGAAACCTTTGACAATATTTAAAAAAAACATTACTGTCAGTGCATCACATCTGAATTCAATAAAAATTTGTTATTTTTAAGAAAATTATTATCATATGAAAAAAATACTTATCCCGTTGTTGGGTCTGGCTTTAGTAGTCAGCTGCGGAACAGCGAAAACTTCTGAAGGAGCCTCGGCACAGTCTACTTCTGTAGCTAAAGGCGACAAAGCATTTCTGTCTGCCTATAAGACTATTAAGGCTGATGAATTAAAGAAAAACTTATATGTGATCGCTTCTGACGAAATGGAAGGAAGAGATACAGGAAGTCCTGGGCAAAAGAAGGCGGGTGAGTATATGATTAATTACTATAAAAGCCTGGGAATTAATCCTCCAAAGGCATTGGGATCCTATTATCAGAAGGTTCCTGCCGATTTCATGAAAAAAAGAGGAGGCGGAAATCTTCCTGATTCTGAAAATATCCTGGCTTTTATCGAAGGAAGTGAGAAACCTGAGGAAATAGTGGTGATTTCAGCACATTACGACCACGTGGGAACCAAAAATGGAGTGGTATACAACGGAGCGGATGATGATGGAAGCGGAACGGTAGCGGTAATGCAGATTGCAAAAGCTTTTCAGGAAGCTAAAAAGGCAGGAAAAGGGCCAAAAAGATCAATTCTATTCCTTCATGTAACAGGAGAGGAGCATGGTCTGTTCGGATCTGAATTCTATACCAGCAATCCAGTATTCCCCCTTGCCAACACGGTGGTCGATCTGAATATTGACATGATAGGCCGTGATGATGCCGAAAACAGAGGAAAACAATACGTCTATGTCATTGGTTCGGAAATGTTGAGTTCTCAGCTAAAAGTGATCAATGAGGCAGCAAATAAGAAGACGAATAATTTAGAATTAAACTATAAATATGACGATCCGGCAGATCCGGAGCAGCTATACTACCGTTCAGACCACTATAATTTTGCTAAAAACAATGTGCCGGTAGCCTTTTTCTTTGACGGTATCCATGAAGATTATCACAAACCGACGGATGATCCCGAGAAAATTGATTATCCTTTACTTGAGAAAAGAGCACAACTTGTTTTTGCTACAGCTTGGGAAATTGCCAACAGAGCAGAGAGAATTGTAGTGGATAAGAAATAAAATACTTTGTTGGATCAGCGAAAAGGCGCGAAAATAAATTGCTTTAAATAAAAGTATATAAATATCTTTAAATCATTTATTTAAATCATTTAAAAATATTTTTCAGCAGCATAAATTTTATCAGAGATAAAATCATTGCGCCTTATAAACGGTAAGGATATTAAACCATTGCGCCTTTGCGCTGACCAACACTATCCGTATAATATTCAAACCTATATTCAATTAAAACGGTTTATATTCAATAGGAACGGGCTTTAGCTCGTTTTATAAAAATAGCCAATAACCATTGGGCTTTAGCCAAAATTGTGATAAAATCATAATACATTTTAATTCAATGAAAACAGCCATCCGCGAAGCCAGACCAGAAGACATTCCACAGATCCAGCTCGTAAGAAACTCCGTGAAAGAGAATATGCTTTCTGATCCTGCACTGGTTACAGATTCGGATTGTAAAGAATTTCTATTCGAAAGAGGAAAAGGCTGGGTGTGTGAAATTGAGTCTCAGATTGTCGGTTTCTCCATTGTAGACCTGAAAGAAAATAATATCGGGGCACTTTTTCTGCATCCTGATTTTGAAAACCTAGGCATTGGACGACAACTTCATGACATTATGCTCGACTGGTACTTTGAACAAACTCAGGACGATGTCTGGTTGGGAACAGATCCGGGGACGAGAGCCGAAACATTCTACAGAAAGTCCGGATGGCAGGAAGCAGGAACTCACGGAAAAGAAATCAAGTTTGAAATGACTTTTAATAACTGGAAAAACAAAAGATCATGACACAAGGGGTAAAATCCATCAGACCGTTTATTGGAGCTGAAAACTTCGAGGTAAGCAGAAGCTTTTACAGAGATCTTGGATTTGAAGAAGTGATTCTCGAGCCTAAATTGTCCTTATTTAAAAGACAGGAAACTGGTTTCTATCTTCAGGATTATTATGCTAAAGACTGGATAGACAATACGATGATCTTTATGGAAGTGGAGAATACGGATGAGTTCTGGAAGGAACTTGTTTATTTAAACCTTACCAAAAAATATGAAGGTGTAAGGCTTACACCTGTACGAACCATGGAGTGGGGAAAGGAATGCTTTGTACATGATCCGTCCGGGATTTTGTGGCATTTCGGTGAATTTTTTTAATGACGAAAAGGAATTATGATTTACGCTTTTGATACTTATTATTATGACGATTATGCGAATACCGTATGTATCGCCTTTGAAAACTGGACTTCTGAGAATGAATCCAATTTTTTTACTGAAAAAACAGACATTATCTCTGCTTATGAGAGTGGTGCATTTTACAAAAGGGAACTACCCTGCATCCTGAGTTTACTGAAAACGATTGAATTGAAAGAAGACGATCTTATTATTGTCGATGGTTATGTTACTCTTGATAATGATGGGAAAATTGGTCTGGGAGGCTATTTGTATGAAGCTTTGGATCAAAAATACCCGATCATCGGAATTGCAAAGAATGAATTTGCCGCACCGGATTCTCAAAGAAGAAATGTTTTAAGAGGAGAAAGTAAAACTCCGCTATTTCTTACGGCAATGGGAGCAGATGTAGATAAAATACTTCCTAAGGTAGAACAAATGCATGGCTCTTACCGAATGCCAACCCTGCTGAAAAAGCTGGATCAGCTGTCCAGAACGTAATCATTTTCACAAATGTACTTATCAATTTCAACTATTCAAAGGAATTTTATTTCTTTGTTGACTGCTGTATTTGTTGGATTTTCAATAGATTAATCTATTTTCTCTTTTCCGTTTTTAAAATATTCCGGAAAAGGTGACAAATGTCATTCGTTTCTTATTTTTATTGATTCTAAATAAATATAAATTTGTCTCAACAAAATAAAGGAATAAATGAAGAAATTATCTACTCTTTCTGCTGTAATGTTCTATTTGATGATGAATGCGCAGTATTGTACTCCCACATTTCAATATGGGTCCGACAGTAATATGATCACCAACGTCAGCTTTGGAACGATCAATAATACATCACCTTCACAAACCGGAACTACACAGGCTTATGAAAATTTCATTTCACTGTCTACGGATGTTAAAGCTGGAAACACTTATCAGATCTCTGTGAAAGGCCCTTCCAGTACATTTCCAAGTGATGTTGTGGTTTTTATTGATTTTAATAAGAATGGTAGTTTTGGTGATGTAGGAGAAAGCTTTACTATCGGAAGATTGGGCGCAGCTAATCCATTCAATGCAATGACCATTACAGGAGCGATTGCAGTTCCTGCCAATGCAACACCTGGAGCTACAAGAATGAGAGTTCTTAAAAACACAAATACAGCAGCCTATTCGAATCCAAATGCAGCGAATTCAATTAATACAGCCTGTGATAATGGCTTAAGAGCTGGACAGACAGAGGATTATAGTGTCAATATATTGGCTTCCAATCTGGCAACCTCTGAGGTAACCAAGAAATCTTCAGCAAGAATATATCCTAACCCTACATCAGGCTCTGTACATGTGAAGACTGGAGAAGGACTTGAGAAATACGAAGTCTATAATTTAGCAGGACAGAAACTTACAGAAGGTACATCCGGCGTTGTCAATATGGACAGCCTTACATCCGGAACTTACCTGATCAAGATCTACACCAGAGATAAAAAAAGCATCACTGAAAAGATCATTAAACAATAGAAACACTTATCTAATCATATCCATATCAATTTTTGTTTTTTTAGACCGGCAGACCTATCTGCCGGTTTTCTTTTTTGTAAGAAACCATTAACATGTATGGGAAGTTAATGTGAGAGTTAAAGTGATTAAGAATTTCAATAAATAAGTGGGGAGAGTTTCGGGGGGGGGGGGGGGGGGCCCCCCCCCCCCCCACAAAAACAAAAAAAAAAAAAAAAAAAAACAAAAAAAAAAAAAAAAAAAAAAAAAAAAAAAAACACAAAAAA
>NZ_JAOAMU010000010.1 GCF_025154075.1 Chryseobacterium herbae | reverse complement strand
GTAGCACAGAAGAGCTTTTAGATAAGCATAATAATTTAAACGAGCTTAAGGGATGTAGACGAGAAAGCTTCTTAAAATTTTTAGAAATAAAAGTTGCGGGAATCAAAAAAGTTTGTATCTTTGCAGTCCGGTTAAACGGGGAGCAGAAGCGAGTAAAGATTGAGGTTAAGGAGGGATTAAGGTTACTTAAAAAACTTTAAAATTTTCTCCGGAAACATTTGGTCGATTAAAAATAAATAATTACTTTTGCAACCGCAAATAAGGAACAGAACGACAGAAAAGCTTCCTTATACATTGCGGAAAGAAAAAAGATCATTGACATACAATATACAACCAAGTAAGAAAAAACTAAAGCGTAAATAAAACTTTGAGCGGGTCAGGAAAAACATACAATGGAGAGTTTGATCCTGGCTCAGGATGAACGCTAGCGGGAGGCCTAACACATGCAAGCCGAGCGGTAGGTTTCCTTCGGGAGACTGAGAGCGGCGCACGGGTGCGGAACACGTGTGCAACCTGCCTTTATCAGGGGGATAGCCTTTCGAAAGGAAGATTAATACCCCATAATATATTAAGTGGCATCACTTGATATTGAAAACTCCGGTGGATAAAGATGGGCACGCGCAAGATTAGATAGTTGGTGAGGTAACGGCTCACCAAGTCTACGATCTTTAGGGGGCCTGAGAGGGTGATCCCCCACACTGGTACTGAGACACGGACCAGACTCCTACGGGAGGCAGCAGTGAGGAATATTGGACAATGGGTGAGAGCCTGATCCAGCCATCCCGCGTGAAGGACGACGGCCCTATGGGTTGTAAACTTCTTTTGTATAGGGATAAACCTAGATACGTGTATCTAGCTGAAGGTACTATACGAATAAGCACCGGCTAACTCCGTGCCAGCAGCCGCGGTAATACGGAGGGTGCAAGCGTTATCCGGATTTATTGGGTTTAAAGGGTCCGTAGGCGGATTTGTAAGTCAGTGGTGAAATCTCACAGCTCAACTGTGAAACTGCCATTGATACTGCAAGTCTTGAGTGTTGTTGAAGTAGCTGGAATAAGTAGTGTAGCGGTGAAATGCATAGATATTACTTAGAACACCAATTGCGAAGGCAGGTTACTAAGCAACAACTGACGCTGATGGACGAAAGCGTGGGGAGCGAACAGGATTAGATACCCTGGTAGTCCACGCCGTAAACGATGCTAACTCGTTTTTGGGTTTTCGGATTCAGAGACTAAGCGAAAGTGATAAGTTAGCCACCTGGGGAGTACGGACGCAAGTCTGAAACTCAAAGGAATTGACGGGGGCCCGCACAAGCGGTGGATTATGTGGTTTAATTCGATGATACGCGAGGAACCTTACCAAGGCTTAAATGGGAAATGACAGGTTTAGAAATAGACTTTTCTTCGGACATTTTTCAAGGTGCTGCATGGTTGTCGTCAGCTCGTGCCGTGAGGTGTTAGGTTAAGTCCTGCAACGAGCGCAACCCCTGTCACTAGTTGCCATCATTAAGTTGGGGACTCTAGTGAGACTGCCTACGCAAGTAGAGAGGAAGGTGGGGATGACGTCAAATCATCACGGCCCTTACGCCTTGGGCCACACACGTAATACAATGGCCAGTACAGAGGGCAGCTACCAGGTGACTGGATGCGAATCTCGAAAGCTGGTCTCAGTTCGGATTGGAGTCTGCAACTCGACTCTATGAAGCTGGAATCGCTAGTAATCGCGCATCAGCCATGGCGCGGTGAATACGTTCCCGGGCCTTGTACACACCGCCCGTCAAGCCATGGAAGTCTGGGGTACCTGAAGTCGGTGACCGTAATAGGAGCTGCCTAGGGTAAAACAGGTAACTAGGGCTAAGTCGTAACAAGGTAGCCGTACCGGAAGGTGCGGCTGGAACATCTCATTTTAGAGCGTCTTTTAGACGATAAACAAAATTAGTACTTAAATGTACATTGATTCTGCTTAAAGAAAAGCTTTAGTTTTTTATTTGGTTGCTATATATTATAAAAATACAAAACCCACTAGAAATTAGTATCAGAGGGAGAGAGATTATGAATTTTAAATTATGAATTTTGGATTAGATTCAAAATCCATCATTCAAGATTCAGAATTAATGAAGTCTCGTAGCTCAGCTGGTTAGAGCGCTACACTGATAATGTAGAGGTCGGCAGTTCGAGCCTGCCCGAGACTACTAATTGAAATAGAGGTTAGAAATTAGAATTTAGAGATTAGTTTATACTAATATCTAATTACTAACATCTAACATCTGACTAGAGGGGGAATTAGCTCAGCTGGCTAGAGCGCCTGCCTTGCACGCAGGAGGTCAAGGGTTCGACTCCCTTATTCTCCACAGTTTTGGAAGTTTGATTTAAAAGTTACGAATAGAGCCAATAACAATATTCGTTCATCAAGCTGAAAAGAAGACATTAAGATCATTGACATTAACGGTAAAAATATCACAAAGAGAAAACCGAGCGCATAGAAGCGCTTGAGTAACAAAAAATAGGAAAGAAATCGTTAAGGGCGTATGGCGGATGCCTAGGCTTTCAGAGGCGAAGAAGGACGCGGTAAGCTGCGAAAAGCTGCGGGGATCGGCACACACGAATTGATCCGCAGATGTCCGAATGGGGCAACCCGGCATGTTGAAGACATGTCACTCTAATTTATTAGAGAGCAAACCCGGAGAACTGAAACATCTAAGTACCCGGAGGAAAAGAAATCGAAGAGATTCCGTAAGTAGCGGCGAGCGAAAGCGGATTAGCCCAAAAGTCTTTATATGTTTAAAAGAATGTTCTGGAAAGAACAGCCATAGAGGGTGATAGCCCCGTATTTGAAAGGCATATTTGGATGATAAATGAGTAGGGCGGGACACGTGAAATCCTGTCTGAATATGGGGGGACCATCCTCCAAGGCTAAATACTCCTGAAAGACCGATAGTGAACAAGTACTGTGAAGGAAAGGTGAAAAGCACTTCGAATAGAAGGGTGAAATAGAACCTGAAACCGTACGCCTACAAGCGGTCGGAGCCCACAAGTTGGGTGACGGCGTGCCTTTTGCATAATGAGCCTACGAGTTAATTTTGCTAGCGAGGTTAAGGACTTAAGGTCCGGAGCCGGAGCGAAAGCGAGTCTGAATAGGGCGCTTAGTTAGCAGGATTAGACGCGAAACCTTGTGATCTACCCATGGGCAGGTTGAAGCTCTGGTAACACAGAGTGGAGGACCGAACCGGTTGACGTTGAAAAGTCTTCGGATGACCTGTGGGTAGGGGTGAAAGGCCAATCAAACTGGGAGATAGCTCGTACTCTCCGAAATGCATTTAGGTGCAGCGTCGTATATAAGTTTATTAGAGGTAGAGCTACTGATTGGATGCGGGGGTTTCATCGCCTACCAATTCCTGACAAACTCCGAATGCTAATAAATGTTCTACGGCAGTGAGGGCATGGGTGCTAAGGTCCATGTCCGAGAGGGAAAGAACCCAGACCAACAGCTAAGGTCCCCAAATATATGTTAAGTTGAAGCAACGCGGTTGGACTGCATTGACAGCTAGGATGTTGGCTTGGAAGCAGCCATTCATTTAAAGAGTGCGTAACAGCTCACTAGTCGAGCGGTCCGGCATGGATAATAATCGGGCATAAACATATTACCGAAGCTATGGATTTATACCCTAGGGGTATATCTGGTAGGAGAGCATTCTATTTGCGCCGAAGCAGTATCGTGAGGTATTGTGGAGCGGATAGAAAAGAAAATGTAGGCATAAGTAACGATAAAGCGGGCGAGAAACCCGCTCACCGAAAGACTAAGGTTTCCTCAGCCATGCTAATCAGCTGAGGGTTAGTCGGGACCTAACGCGAACCCGAAAGGGGTAGTGGATGGACAATGGGTTAATATTCCCATACTTGCTCACACTAAAAAGGGGACGGAGTGCCGTACTTACTGGAGACTGACGGAATAGTCAAGACCTAGCCTTCGGGCGAAGTTGTTGTAGGGAAAGTGCTTCCAAGAAAAGCCGAAGTGAAGCAACCCGTACCAAAACCGACACAGGTAGTCGAGGAGAGAATCCTAAGGTGCTAGAGTGAATCATGGTTAAGGAACTAGGCAAAATAGTCTCGTAACTTCGGGAGAAGAGACGCCAGCAGCAATGCTGGCCGCAGTAAAGAGGCCCAGGCGACTGTTTATCAAAAACACAGGACTCTGCAAAATCGAAAGATGCAGTATAGGGTCTGACACCTGCCCGGTGCTGGAAGGTTAAGGAAGGTGCTTAGAGTCAAATCGAAGGCATTAACTGAAGCCCCAGTAAACGGCGGCCGTAACTATAACGGTCCTAAGGTAGCGAAATTCCTTGTCGGGTAAGTTCCGACCTGCACGAATGGTGTAACGATCTGGGCACTGTCTCAACCATGAGCTCTGTGAAATTGTAGTCTCGGTGAAGATGCCGAGTACCCGCAATGGGACGAAAAGACCCTGTGAACCTTTACTATAACTTCGTATTGACTTTGAGTAAGTAATGTGTAGGATAGGTGGGAGGCTTTGAAGCGGGCACGCTAGTGTTCGTGGAGCCAACGTTGAAATACCACCCTTTACTTACTTGGAGCCTAACTTCTTAACGGAAGGACATTGCGTGGTGGGTAGTTTGACTGGGGTGGTCGCCTCCAAAAGAGTAACGGAGGCTTTCAAAGGTACCCTCAGCACGCTTGGTAACCGTGCGTAGAGTGTAATGGCATAAGGGTGCTTGACTGTGAGACCAACAAGTCGATCAGGTGCGAAAGCAGGACATAGTGATCCGGTGGTTCCGTATGGAAGGGCCATCGCTCATAGGATAAAAGGTACTCCGGGGATAACAGGCTAGTCTCCCCCAAGAGCTCACATCGACGGGGAGGTTCGGCACCTCGATGTCGGCTCGTCACATCCTGGGGCTGGAGAAGGTCCCAAGGGTTGGGCTGTTCGCCCATTAAAGTGGCACGCGAGCTGGGTTCAGAACGTCGTGAGACAGTTCGGTCTCTATCTATTGCGGGCGTTAGATGTTTGAGAGGGCTTGATTCTAGTACGAGAGGACCGAATTGAACAAACCTCTGGTGTATCAGTTGTTCCGCCAGGAGCACCGCTGAGTAGCTACGTTTGGAAGAGATAAGCACTGAAAGCATATAAGTGCGAAACTCGCCTCAAGATGAGACATCTTTTAAGGGTCGTTGGAGATGACGACGTTGATAGGCTATAGGTGTAAAGGCAGTAATGTCATAGCCAAGTAGTACTAATTACCCGTAGATTTATAGCCTATGGTTGCTATATATAGGCCTTTTATGCGCAGTAAAGGTTTTGTCTTTGTGAATGTTTTTATCGATATAAAACAGGTAGCAGATCTTAGTTATCAGGTAGCAGGTATTCCCTGCACCTATTATCTACAACCTGCAACCTTATATACCTTCTTTAGGGTGGTTTTAGCGGTGGGGCTCACCTGTTCCCATTCCGAACACAGAAGTTAAGCCCACCAGCGCCGATGGTACTGCGAAAGCGGGAGAGTAGGCCGCCGCCAGTTTTTATTAAAAAGTCTCATACAGTTTTGT